>NZ_QUNA01000002.1:0-4735843 GCF_003387275.1 Paraburkholderia sp. BL6669N2
TTACGACGCGGCGTCGACGGTGCTGCAACAGAAGCTGATGCAGACAACCGGCGTGGGCAACGTGGTGGTGGGCGGCGCTTCGCTGCCGGCGGTGCGGGTTGAACTGAATCCAGAGCGGGTGAGCCAACTACGGCATCATCTGAGCAGATCGCAGCACGATCGGGATGCGAATGTCGATTTGCCCAAGGGATCGATGTCGCGAGCGGACAGAACTATTCGTCGCGCGAACGAATGCTGTATTCGCCGGCCGACTACGGACGGCTGATCGTCAGGCGAACCAACGGCAACATCGTGCGTGTGTCGGACCTCGGCTATGTACGGTCAGGATGTCGAGCAGTTGGAGAACTACGGCCTGTCGAACGGCAAGCCGGCCGTGTTGCTGGTCCTCTATAAGGAACCGGGCGCGAACGTGATCGACGCCGGTCGACAACGTGAAGGCGAACTGCCGGCGCTCGAAGCGGCGATCCCGTCGACCATCAAGCTGGCGATTTTCGGTTGACCGTACGAAGACGATCCGTGGCTCGCTGCTCGACGTCGAAATCACCCTGCTTGTATCCATCGTGCTCGTACGGCCGTGACGTTCGCGTTCTTCCGCAGCTGGCGCGCGACGCTCATTCCGGCGATCGTCGTACCGCGTCGCTGCTGGGTACGTTCGGGGTTCATGTATTTCCTTGCTACAGCTTGAACAACCTCTCCGCTGATGGCCTTGACCATTTCGAACCGGTTTCGTGGTCGACGACGCAATCGTTGTCGTCGAAAACCATCATGCGGCATCTGGCGCGCGGCAAGAAGCCCATCGAGGCGGCACTCGCAGGGGCGCAGGAAGTGGGCTTCACGGTGTTTTCGAGTCAGCGTTTCGCTGATCGCGGTATTCGTCCCGCTTGCTGTTCATGGGTGGCCTGATGGGCCGGCTGCTGCGTGAATTCTCGGTGTCGCTTTCCGTCGGCGATCGTGATGTCGATGCTGATTTCGCTCACCGTCACGCCGATTGCTGGCGAGCATTTTCCTGCGCGGAGGACAGCAAGCCGGGAACGGCGACGGACCATCACGAGAGCGGATTTTCTCGCCTGACGGCACGTCGTTGCGCTGGGTCATGCGGCCATCCGCTATGATGGGTGGCGTGACGGTGCTGGTGTTCGTGCCTGAACCTCTGGCTGTTCGCCCGTGGTTCCGAAAGGCTTCTTCCCGGAGGAAGACACGGGGCTGCTGCTTTGGCACGCTGCAGGCGTCGCAAAGCATCTCCTGGCACGAGATGCAGCATCAGTTCCAGATGGTCAACAAGGCGGTGCAGGAGATCCGAACGTCGCCGTTCGTGGGTGGCTTCGTGGGGGGAGCGAACGCGCTCAACAACGCACTGCTGTTCGTCACGCTCAAGCCCCTGGTGAGGCGTCGCGCGACGGGCTGATCAGGTGATCGCTCAGGTGCGGCCGACGGCTTGCCGATATGCGGGGACCACAGCTCTATCTGCAGTCGTTGCAGGACTCGCGGCGGTGGCCAACAGTAGTGCCGCGCAGTACCAGTACACTCTTACCGCGGACGACCAGGCGACACTCGATCAATGGGTGCCGAAGTTAGTCGCGCAGATGCACAAGATGCCGGCGCTGGCCGACATCAACACCGACCAGCAGGACAAGAGCATGCAGGTCGGCATCGAGTCGACCGCGACTCCGCCGCGCGAATGGGCGTGAAATTCAAAGATATCGACGAGGCGCTTTATGACGCGTTCGGCGAACGGCAGGTCTCGGCCATCTACGAGAGCGCGAATCAATATCACGTCGTGATGGAGGTGGCACCGAGTACTGACAAGTCCATCGGTACTGAAGGACATCCATGTTCCGGCGAGCCCGGCGCTCGCCACGAGCGGCGCGTCAACGACCGCCGCCGCGGGGCAAACCGGGGCAAGCGCGCTACGCCGTCGGCCGCGGCCCAGGCGAACGGTTCTGCGCTGGTGCCGCTCGCCGCGATGGCCCGGTTCTCGACCGGCCCCAGCGCCATTTCGATCAATCACCAGGCTACGTTCCCCGCCATTACCGTATCGTTCAACCTGCGCCCCGGCGCATCGATCGGACCCGTGACGCAGCAGATCAGTCAGGCCGTCGCTGCGCTCAGAATGCCGGCGAGTATCTCCGGCGCGTTTCGCCGGCACGGCAGCGGCGTTTCGTGAGTCGATGGCGAGCGAGCCGCTGCTGATCCTCGCCGCGCTGTTGTCGGTGTACGTCGTGCTCGGCATGCTGTACGAGAACCTGGTTCATCCTTTGACGATTCTCTCGACGCTGCCTTCCGCGGGCGTCGGCGCTTTGATCGCGCTGCTGCTCACTCACACGGAGCTGTCGATCATCGCGTTGATCGGCGTGCTGATGCTGATCGGCATCGTGAAGAAGAATGCGATCATGATGATCGACTTCGCGATTGCCGAAGGGCGTCGGCATGCACTGCCGCCGGAGGAGGCGATCGTGCGCGCGGGCCTGATCCGTTTCCGTCCGATCATGATGACGACGGTCGCCGCAATTTTCGGCGCGCTGCCGCTCGTGCTGGCTCGGGCTATGGGTCCGAATTCCGCAAGCCGCTTGGCATCTCGATTATCGGCGGTCTGGTGCTCAGCCAGGTCATCACGCTCTATACCACCCCTGTCATCTATCTCTGGCTCGATCGGGCGTCGCAGCGGTTGCGGCGCCGAAGGAAACACGCATGAAATCGCCCATCGGATACCTGTCGGCCGTGTCGGTCGGCATGCGCTGCTGCGCCTGTGCGCTCGGCGCGACGCTTTGGCTTTCGGGCTGCGCGGTCGGCCCGGACTATCACCAGCCGGCCGTAGCGATTCCAACGCAGTTCAAGGAAGCGGGCACACAGTGGCGACTTGCGGCGCCCAGCCCGCAGGCATCGCTCTCAAGCCGGTGGTGGGACGCCTACGACGATCCCGAGCTGTCCCGGCTCGTCGACGCAGCGCTGCAGTCGAATCAGTCGATTGCAGGCGCGGCGGCCGCCTATCGGCTCGCGCAGGCCACCGTCGCTGCAGACCGGGCGAGCCTGTTTCCGACGCTCGGTGTCGACGCGTCGGCCTCGCACAGTTCAAGCACAACGAACCAATACGCGAAGGCCGAGGCGAGTTGGGAAGTCGATCTGTGGGGCGGTGTGCGCCGGCAGATCGAGTCGGGCAAGGCAAACGCGCAGGGCGCGGATGCGACGCTTGCCGGCGAGCGATTGTCGATTGCCGCGACGCTGGCGACCGACTATTTCGACATCCGCCAGCTTGATATCGACATCGACCTGTTGCGGCAGCAGGAGGCGGTCAATGGGCGCATTCTCGCGATCACGCGCGCAGCGCTGGCACAGGGGACTGCGTCGCAAGTCGATCTGCTGTATGCGCAGGACACGCAGGAGGCGGTTGTCGCGAACCTGCAAATTTCACAGACCTCGCGCGAGCAGGACGAGCACGCAATCGCGGCGCTCACGGGTGTGCCGCCGGCTTCGTTGTCGATTGCACCGCGGCTCGACTATGTGTTTCGCGAGCCCGAGGTGCCATCCGTGCTGCCGTCTGCGTTGCTGGAAAGACGGCCTGACGTGGTCAGCGCGGAACGCACCGCTGCTGCTGCGAACGCGCTCATCGGGGTAGAGAAGGCCGCATTCTTTCCGGACCTCGATCTATCGGCACAGGGTCTCGTGCAACACAACACCTTCGCGACGCTGTTCTCATTGCCGACCCGGATGTGGTCGCTCGGTCCCTCACTTGCCGCCACGCTGTTTGACGGTGGTGCCCGCGTGGCGGCCGTGCACAAGGCGCAGGCGACCTATGACGAAGACGTCGCATCTTATCGCGAAGCCGTGCTCACGGCGTTCCAGAACGTGGAAGACAGCCTATCGTCATTGAACCATCTGCGCCAGCAGGAGCACGCGTTTGCCGACATTTACCAGCGCAACCGGCAGTTGCTGGAGAGTGTCGCCGCGCAACTGACGGCCGGAACCGCGAGCGAGCAGTCCGATTTGAATCAGCAAGTGACGCTACTGACGGCCAGACAGAACCTGAACGACACGCAGGGGGCACTGGCGAAAAGCGACGTTGGGCTGGTGAAGAACCTCGGCGGCGGCTGGACGTCGTCGAAGAGCCAGGCCCCGATCCCATGATGACGGGCGCGCCGTTGTAACGTCGTCTGCTGATCTGCGCGCTCCAGAGTCCAGTCGCGCCCACGATCGTTTTTTCAAAGTCCACGTCTCGACCTGCGTGCAAAGGCCCTGTCACGTCCACTTGTGCGGTATCGCTTCCCCGCGACGTGACTTGACATGACATGCAACACATTTCTAACAACATGTAGCGCACAGGTTCTCTACATTGGCGGCTGTGTCATGCGGGGTTCGCCGGTGGAGCGGATCCATCACATGGAGAGTGTGCAGTGAAATTTCAAATCGTTCCCGTGTCTGCTGCCAGTGCGGCAATTTCTATGGCTGTCGGCACGGCGCCTGCGGGGTCCCTGGCGATTGATACAAGCGTGGGCGTTGCGGTTCGCCCGACAACCATCGATGGATGGGCTTGAACATGCATGACCATCGCTCTGTCGCCGCCGTTTTTAAGCGAGGCCGCGCACGACGGTGGCTGGGCGCGCTCGCTGTCACCGCCAGCGCGTACCTGCCAAACTCACCGGCGTTGGCGCAGTCGTCGCCGGGCAATAGCGTGGGCATCAACGTGACCGCATTGCCCGACTATGAAGGCAGTAAGTCCTATCGTGTGCTGCCGTTGCCCACGCTGTCGCTGTCGAAGGGGGCAATGTTCGTGCAGGGGTTTATCGGCGGCATTGCCTACCCGTTGTGGCCCAGTGTTGCGGTGGGCCTGCTGATCGGTGTTCAGCCGGGCCGCAACCAGGACGATGCGGCGGTGCTCAACGGTACCGGAGATATCCCAACGTCCTTCGACTTCGGTGCGTTCGCTCGCTGGCACTATGGTCCAGCGAGCGCCGGTCTCCGCTTCCTTCAGTCCGCGCATGCCGGCTATGGCAATCGTGTCACGCTGAGCGCGTCCTATGCGCTGGTCCAGAAGCCCGTTGACCGGGTGTCCGTGTCCGCCGACGCCGTGTGGTCGAACGGACCTTCGCAGCAGACGTGGTTCGGTATCGACACCGAGCAGGCTGCGTCCAGCACGGCCGGCCTCTCGGCGTATCACCCCTCAGCTGGCTTTTCGCGAGCCGACCTCAGGATCGACTGGGATCATCGGCTGAACCAGCAGTGGTCACTGCAAAGCGCTTTCGGCGTCGGTTCCTTGCTCGGCGATGCGGCGAACAGTCCGATCGTTGAACGACGCGCGGCTGTATTTGGATCGGTGGGCGCTGCTTACCACTTCTGAGCGCTTACTTCGCGCTGCATCATCGTGAGAGGATTATCAATGAACCAGAATCTGACATCGACTCGTACCGCGCCGTTGCTTGTCTGCCTCGCTGTTGGGTTGGGCATGGCGGGGTGTGCGGTTACGCCACCGAGTGCTCCTACCGTCATGGCGGTCCCAGCGAACGGCAAGACCCTCAATCAGTTCCAGCAGGACGACTATGGTTGCCGCACGTACGCGACGCAGGTCGTGAATCCGGCGGCGGCCTCGCATCAGGCGGCAACGTCCGGACTTGCTGCTACCGCCGTGGGCACGGCTGGAGGCGCTGCGGCCGGGGCTCTGATCGGCGCCGGGGCGGGCAACGCCGGTGCCGGCGCCGCAATCGGTGCGGGTGCCGGACTGCTGCTCGGCAGCATGACGGGCTCGGCGCAGCACAATCAGACCGAAGCGTCGTTGCAGCAGCAGTACGACAACGCGTACGCCCAATGCATCACGGCAAAGGGCGATACGATCGAAACACCTCGTGCGGCAGCGGTTGTCGTGCCCGTACGCCCCATGCCGCCCCGCGCCCTAATCTATGGCGCCCCGCCACCTTACTACTACGCACCGTACTGATTTCGCTTATGTGGTCGTGGCATGGCTTGGTCTGGAATTCTGCCGGCTGAAAATCCTGGGTTGCGCTTCGTCCCTTAGCTATTCCGTGCACGTCATTCATTTTCTTAAAGGAATCTTTGATGAAACGTTTATTCATTCTTCTGGCTGCGATGTTCGCTGTGTCCTCTGCGTTCGCGCAGAGCAGCATGCAGCAGATGCTGGAAGCGCGCTTCATTGCCGCGAACGCAACTCATGACGGCAAGCTCACGAAAGAACAGGCGCAGGCAGGTATGCCGCGCGTCGCAGCCCATTTCGATGAAATCGATACTACGCATCAAGGGTATGTGACGCTTGATCAGATCGAGCAGTTTGTTGCACAGCATCAGCGGTAAGCGCTTGTAAGGCAGGCTTCAATACCCCCGGCTGGTCTAACTGTGCATATGTCGCAGCGGGTTGCCTCGTCAGGTCGAAAGATGGGCCGCTGCGCGCTCCGGTAACCCCGACGCTAGCAACCCGCCATGCGCAAGCCGATAGCTGGAACTTCTGCGCGCCTGGCGCACTGAAATCAATCCCCGCGTGGTCGTCGCACCCAGCTGTAACGCCTGAACGTATCCCTACTGCCAGTCGCTGAATCTCAATTGAAAGGAGTTTAATTAATGCTTAATGCGCGTATTCTTCGTCGTTTTGTGCTTCCTGCCGGTTTTTGCATGAGTGCCGCGGTGCTTAGCGGCTGTGTAGTCGTTCCGGTGGGTCGTCCAGTAATGGCCCGGCCACTGGTTGTAGTCCCTCGACCGCCACTGATCGTCGCTCCCGGGTACTATTGACCTGAGTCTATTCGTGTCCGCCCCATGGGCGGGCGGGATGCATAGCGGCCGTTTTGCATCCCGTCCGAAGCTCGACGCAGGGACGATGCGCGACTGCGTCCAGTTCACGGATAGCGACCAGGATATAACGGCCGCTCAAAAATCGCGTATATCTGCACGGGTCAGTTAGCCGGCGCTCGACGTATTTCAATTACCCTTGCCGTGGCGTTCGCGCCCAGCTCGCCACGTGCCCACTGTTACCGCATAGCAGTTTTGCGACTGGTCGCGCTCGAAAAGCAATCGGCGCATATTCCGCGAAAGGCGCATCAGCAGCAGGAGGGCAACCAGAGACCTCAGTTATGCGAATGGTGCGCCGCTGTGCCGGCAGCATGCTCTTCGAGGTCCGGCACGAAGACGTATCCGCAGCCGCGGACGGTCTGGATGAATCGTGGTGTCGACGGGTCAGTTTCCACGAGGCGGCGCAGACGCCAGACCTGAACGTCGATGTTGCGATCGGGGGTCTCGGACTCCGGGCCATGAAGTGACTTGAGAAGACGCTCGCGGCTGAGTGTGCACATAGGAAAATTAACGAAAATCTGCAGCAGCGCGAACTCACTGGAAGATAGCGTAAGAGACGTCTCTCCCCTGTTCAGCGTGCGCGACTGAAAGTCCAGCGTGAGCGCGCCGAATGCGTAAGGCTGCCTTCGTGGGGGAACGGCCGCATCGGGAACGGCGGCCAGGCGCCGCAGCACCGACTGAATCCGTGCTACCAGCTCACGCGGGTTAAACGGTTTGCCGAGATAGTCATCGGCGCCCAATTCAAGGCCAGCAATGCGGTCATCTTCGTTGGCGCGGGCGGTGAGCATCAGGACGGGAATGTCGTCGCCTGATGCGCGCAACCTGCGCAGTGCCGTCAAGCCATCGACGCCCGGCATCATAAGATCGAGCACTATCAGGTCTGGGCGTTCGTGTTTGAGACGGTATTCGAGCGAACGCGCGTCATATAGCACTGACACGTCGAAACCCCACCTTACCAGGTAGCGGCGAGTCGCATCACACAGTTCGGCGTCGTCGTCGATGAGAAGAATCTGAGCTGACATAGGAAGAAGATAACGTTCACAAACGAGTGATGATCGGGCCGGGACTAACCGCAATGCGAGCGCACCGCAGAAGCTGCAGCAGACGATCGATCGAAGAAATGTAGGCGAATTTCATAACGCCAGGTGTTAGCAAATCGTGTCAAGAAATGTCATCGACGGGGCCTGTTTTTCTGTCCGCAAACGCACGGGTGCACGCGCTTTCTCGCTGACCACGAACGACAGCAGTAATATGAACAGTCAGGATGGCATGCCTGGTACGTACGGTGGTGCCGGGCGGTCGTGGGCTTTCGCCAGTCAGTGTTGTGGCTAGCGCAATCGATGACATCTTTTGACATACCTTTTCAACACATCCAGTGCGGAGATTCTTGTATATTTCGTGACAACCGTAGGCGGGCAGGCCGGCGCAGCCCACTTCGGCGAGATTGTCGCCGCCCACCGTGGTACGCGACGCTGTAGCGGAGCTAAGCGGTTCGCCGCGTAGCATCGGAACCAGGAACTAAAAGACAGGCTTTATTAGAGGTGTCTGCTTAATCATATGTCAGATGATTTGCCAACCGGTCGCATCATCGTGCTTGACGATGATGTTGAAATCCGCAATATGCTGCAACGCTTTCTGACGGCACAAGGTTTCTCGGTGCGCGCGGTGAAGACAGGCATTGAGTTGGACGTATTGATCGAGCGCTACCCGTTCGACCTGTTGATTCTCGATATCATGATGCCAGACGAAGACGGGCTGTCCATCTGCCGTCGCTTGCGCGCTCGGAGAGAGACAATCCCCATCCTCATGCTAACAGCGCGTGGCGATCCCGCGGACAAGGTCGTAGGTTTGGAGATCGGCGCCGACGACTATCTCGCCAAACCGTTTCTGCCGAGCGAGCTGATAGCGCGGGTTCGGGCGATGTTACGTCGGCAGCAGTTTCAGGTGCGCGTGCAAAACGTGCGGGGCGAGATGCTGCTTGCAGGCGAGTCGCAATGCTTGCGGTTCGGCGCCTTCAGGCTGGACGTTCGGCGTAGAGAATTGATGTCGGACGAAGCGGGCATCGTCGAGGTCGGCGCAGCTGAAATGCGTCTCCTGTGTGCGCTTGCGGAGACGCCCAACCGTCCCGTAAGCCGCGCAAATCTGATAGAACGCGCGCGCGGGTCGCAATATGAGGCGAGCGCCCGCAGCGTTGACGTGCAAGTTCTTCGCTTACGACAGGTGATTGAGACAGAGGCAACCTCGCCGCGACATATCCGTACAGTGTGGGGCCTCGGCTACATGCTCGTTGCAACCCCAAGCTAAAGCGTCACCTGTTGGGCGCTCGAAAGTGACATTCAAGCCGCTGTGCGGAAAAGCCGTCGTACGTCTAGACGATGCTGCCCACGTGAATGTTGATCTTCTGGAACATGTTCGTCGGCGTCCGCAATATCGAGAGCGGACCGGCGATAAAGATCTGGCGGACGACAACCGGTAGCGGCCTGGCCGCCACACTCCTGGCTTTATAAGTCGGTTATCTGGCTGGCGGGGGCGGGAGAGGGGGCGAAGGCGGGTGCGCCCGGAATGGGCAGATGAAAAAAGCGTAATGCGTGGGTCAGTGCAGCGACATGTGAAATGACAAGAATGGGAAGCGTGGTTCAAACCACTCACTTCTTTCCCACTTCCCGAGAAACCTTATGAAACTGCTTGCTGCCGTCGCCGTTGCCGCCTTCAGCCTGCCGTTCGGCGCCAGCGCTTTTGCTCAATCCAGCCCGTCGGGATTGACGCATGCCGACGTCATCGCTCACCTGAAGCAGGCGCAGGCCGAAGGACTCGTGCCGACGCGTGACAATGACTATCCGCCGTCTGCTGCCACGATTGCACGCAACCGCGAAACCTACGCAATCCAGCACGGCACGGATGGCGCGCGCGCAGTGGCCACACGCGGCATGCCCGCCTCGCATCCCACCGGGGCATCTGAATGATGCTGTGCCGACGCAGCCCGCCGTATCGTCGCAGCAAGTGCGGCTGCGCGTCTGCTGAAGGTTTTTTCAGCCTGGATCGCTACTATCGCTATGCCGACACGTTGCCGCCGGCTCGCCGGGATCAGGACGCAAGGCGCTGTGGTACCAGCGCGGCGGGCGCCAACCAATCGCAAAGCACGTTAGCGCAATGCCGGTCCGGTACTTAGTCCGGCGAATGGCGCTGGCGCCGCGCATTCGTTAGGTCGGGAGAGGAGGGCATGAAGCCAGTCACCGTCGACATGTTGCGGGCCCATCTGATGGCCGCGTCGCTCACGGCCGTGGGTGTCGAGGTGATGGCGTGCGTCGCGCTGCTAGTGTTTCCGGTGTCGCAGACCTATTTCACCACCACGCCGTTCCGGCTGTTAGCGGGCGCGCTGATCGCCGGCGGCGTAATTGTCATCCGTCAGTTTGCGCGCGCCGCATTCCAGTTCGCGGTGCAAAGCCGCCACGCGACGCCCCACGTGTGGTCGACGCAGTGCGTTTCGCTTTCGGCGTATTGTCCGCATCGCTGGCTTGTCGTGCTTCATCTTCGCTTCATCGGCAGACCGTTTGTGGTCGAGTCGCATTGACGGACCTCGCAATGTCGGCGCGTCGTCGAGAACAGACGGACGTCAAACTGCTGAGGGTCGCCACCTCAGCAGGCGTTGCTCGACGGCCCTCAACAACTAGTCTTCAGCAAACCGGTCACCCCGGTTTCGCACCAAGGAATTTGCCCACCACGGCGCCGCCAGTGCGAAGCCGAAACTCGGATGCCGCCTCGCGGGAACGCAGCAGACCGCGGACGGGATTCACGGAGATCCCGACCTAACGGCGCAATGCGCCAAGGATCTGTGCATTCGCAATCATATAATGGTCCGCCTTCACGCACGCGACGGAACGCATTGGCGAACACGACGAAGAACACCGTCACCACCGCCCAACCCGCATTCGACGTCATGCCCAGCCCCGGCGCAACGACAAACAGCGGGCCCAGCCCCACGCGCTGGAATCGAACTAGCAATCTTGATGTAGAGGCTGAACACGTCAGAGAGCAGCTCGGTACATGTGAGCACGTTGCCGGAGACCACACCCGCCACCGAACCGATGATGAAACCAAGACGGGTCTCCTCCAGCTTGACCGATACGAGCGTCAGTAGCGCACCTTAGGATCTACCGTTGACCAACCGGATCGATAATCTGCTCGAAAATCGCAGTCGGATCGAAAATAAGAAAGGCTCGATCCACTTGAGGCACGCGGACAATTCCACCCGTCGAACGCCTTGACGAATACGCCCTGCTGCCAGCATCTCTTCGTCACGCCCAGGCAGAGCGGGAACCGGTAGTACAGCCACGCAGCTGTAGCTGATAATGTGCGGCTGAAATCAACCCCCGTTGTATGCAATCGGCGCCTCGGCCGACGGCAAAACAGAGACGGAAGCATTTCTTAATTCCCCGTTATATCCGTCGACTCTGGCGCCGACCTGCAATGCCGAAGGACCAAGGTCTTCTCCATGGCATTGACGCGCGAATCCGCGAGGGTGGGGTCAGTTGGTGCGAACGCCGCTCGCGGACACCGCTGTACGGGCGTTCGAAGGACGACCAAGGTCGTTCTCTTGCAGCCAATAGCCAAGGCCAACGAAGATCCCGCCCCCGGCCAGATTGCCTAGCGTGACATAAAGTTCGTTATGCAAAGCACCGGCAAACGTGACATTGGCCGGGTGCTGACCAATTAGCGCGAGCGCAAACACGAACATGTTTGCAACGCTGTGCTCAAAGCCGCTGGCCACAAACGCAAACACCGGCCAAAAGATCAGTCCCAGCTTTGCACCGTCATTGTCCGTGCGAGCTGCCATCCAGATCGCCAGGCAGACAAGCCAGTTGCACAGGAGGCCCTTCGCGAACAGCGGAACCCCTGACGTCGCCATCTTCGTTTCGACCGTCTTGAAAAAAATCTCTGAACCATCGGATAGCAGTACTCCCCCTCCGGCTGCGTGCAGTATCACCGCGAGCACGACAGCGCCGATCAGGTTGCCGATCCAGCATGTCACCCACACCAGGACCATGCCGCCCACGCCTGTCTCGCCCCGGAATACAGCAAGCGGCATATACATCGCCGTGCCGGTAAACAGATCGGAGCCAGCGAATACCACGATGGTGAGAGCACACGCGAAAACCCCCCCATGATCAGGTGCACATAGGCTGGATCGACATGCGAGCCAACTGAAAACATAAGAATGTCGCCGAACCCGATATAGGCGCCAGCCATTGCCGCGCCGATAAGGAAAGAGAGCGGCGAGCGGAGAACGACCGATACTTTTTTCGCACCGGCTTTCGAGAACTTATCAATACTGTCTGCGTACATCACTGCTCCGGAAAAGGATCCCCCGTATCGGCTACCCGGGGGAGTGACAAACTAGCGCACATGATAGGTCGGTATAAGCTC
Source organism: Paraburkholderia sp. BL6669N2 (assembly GCF_003387275.1). Lineage (NCBI taxonomy): Bacteria > Pseudomonadati > Pseudomonadota > Betaproteobacteria > Burkholderiales > Burkholderiaceae > Paraburkholderia > Paraburkholderia sp. BL6669N2. Next base: position 12,211 of record NZ_QUNA01000002.1, read on the forward strand.
TTCTTCATTACCAAACCGGCCTAAAAAGTTAACATCAGCCACTTCTTGATGCTGTATTCCTGTCGGTGGCCGGCTTCTGTACTCCTTTCGGTTGCGGACGCATCGAAAGGGCGTTCGACCTATAGATCGCTTGCTTAAACGGGGAGGTGTTCTTTGAGTTACTGCCCGGTGGGGCTTACCGGCTGAAACGTGTTTCCTGAAGGCGCTGGAAAGCTCGCGCACCGCATGTTCTATGTGAGAGGGATTCCAGCCCATTCGCGTGCGGCCGCCGGAACCCATGATCGACGCGCCTTTCATCCGGAAAAGCAGGCCGGAAAGGAACCGCAACCGGTTGGTTACGCTCGCCGTCGCCTTCACGTGAATATTTTGATTGTCTGCTTGGGTCTACCCCAAAGGCACAATAGAGACTTGTGCAAACAGGACCTAATTTCAGTGGTTTACCTCCCTAGACTTTGGTTCCGGCTCCGACTGACAGTTCGGAGCCGAAACTTTGACCGGAGGTTCATCATGAAATCGCTCATCGAAGCCATTGCACTTGCCGCAGTATTCGCCGTCCCGGCTGTTTCGTTTGCTCAATCGAACGCGCCTCTTACCAGAGTCGCCGAGCAGAACGCCAATGCGCCCGGCTACGGTGGTGTTGCCGATGGCACATCGGCGTCAGGTTCACATCATCCGCTTCGTTCGATGGAACGGATGGTCCATCGAATCGATCATGAGATCCGTTCGTCGATTCGTCCGGACGGCAATGACGGCACGAAACCGATTTACTTTGGTTCTTGAATACAAGCACAAGCACGAAAGTAGGGGTGGCGCGAGAATTCGGACAGTTCGTTGGGTGGAAAGCTGGGGCGTGAGTCGGTCATAACGGCCGGCGACAAGGAACCGGAAGATGACGAGACGAAACCGACGGACACACTCAGCGGCGTTCAAGGCAAAGGCGGCACTTGCGGCGCTCAAGGGCGACAAGACGCTGGCTGAGCTGGCCCAGCAGTTTGATGTCCATCCGAACCGGATCCCGGACTGGAAGAAGCAACTGCAAGTGCACGTCGATTGACTGGATAGGCGCAGCGTTGCTATCGGTCCTGCTCGCGTCGCTGCAAATGGGCATCGAGCGGTTGCCCCCGGAGGGGCTTGCCTGGTCGACGCTGACGCTCGCCGCGATTGCAATTGGGTCTTGCGTCATGCTGTACAAGTGGGAAAAGCGCCATGCGCAGCCCATTCTGCCGATTGACCTGTTCGCCGAGCGCAATTTCGTACTGCTGCTTCTGCTGTCCTTTACCGCCGGCTTTGCGATGTTTTCGCTGCTGTTCTTTACGCCGCTGCTGCTGCAAGCGCGCTTCGGCATGACGCCGCAGGTGGCCGGCATTGCGGTTACGCCCTTATCGGTGTTCCTTGCGATCGGAAGCCTGGCGAATACGCGCATCGTCACACGTTAGCGCTCGTTGATGATGATCGTCACTGTTGGCTTTGCGCTGATCGACGCGGCAATGCTCGACAGCACAAGCCCACATGCGTTGGGCGCTGCATCAATGGGCGCGGTGGGCATCGGGCTCGGCTTCATCTTCAATAACCTCAACGTGTTTGCGCAGGAATTGAGCGGACTTCAACACTTCGACATCACGACGGCGCAGATCCAGTCGACGCGGATGGCGGGCTGCGTGCTCGGAACGGCGACGACCGGCACGCTCTTCTCGCGCAGCTTGGCGCGAGTCGTTGCGAGCACCGGCGATGCCGCGCTTGCCAGCGCTCAGGCCGTTATCGTGCATCCAATCCATATGGGCTTCGCGATCAACGTCGTGGTGGTATGTGGCGCGGTGGTCTGTACGCGGCGCATTATCGGTTCAGCCTAGCAATGCGAATGACAGAGTCGCACAGGGTCGTGTCGCAATAAGGATGGGTGTATGACTTGGCGAATCATGTTGAAAATATTCTGTGAACCTGACGTGATGACTATGGGTCCGCCAAAATGTGGATGTGTGACACCGTTCGACGCAAAGTGATACACATACGTCACAAGGGCCCGTTCGTCCCGGCGTTGTAGCACGCTCGAAATTTCTGCAGTAGGTCCGCAGCGTTGCCGCTGAGCGCCACGCGGCGCTTACGCTCGGACAGAAGGGCCGCAAGCACAGAGTCAGCTTTTTGCGACCTTCGCAGGGCGCGCCTTTTCTTCGCGGCCAGCGCGCGACGTACGCTCCCCTCTCTTCAGATCGGGGGCCGCCGTAAGGGGTGTCGTATCCGCGAGCGCAAGCCGGTATCCAGCGCCATAGCGCGCCTCGATGAACTCGTTCCCGAGCTTCTTTCGCAGGTTGCGTATGTGCACTTGGATAGTGTTACTCTGCACCTCGTCACCCCACCCGTAAACCTTCGCTTCCAGTTCAGCCGCCGAAAAGAAGCGTGTCGGCTCCGAGAGCATGATATGCACCAGCGCGTACTCCCTCGCAGCCAACGTCACGAGTTCGCCGTCGTACCACGTATGGCAGGAAGCGTCGTCAAGTGTGAGTGCGCCGTGCGACGAGACCGAACTCAGTTGTCCGGCACGCCGCCTCAGGAGCGCACGAATTCTTGCCTGCAGTTCGTCCAAATCGATGGGCTTTGCCATGCAATCGTCGGCGCCAGCATCAAATGCGGCAGTCCGCTCGGCTACAGAGCCTCGTGAGCTTATAGCCATAACGGTCGTTTTGTGGCCGGCGGCGCGATACGCCTGCAGGATAGAAAGGCTGTCTCGCTGTCCCTCAATGCCCAAGATGATGAGGTCGTAAACCCCCGTTTTGAGCGAGAGCTCGGTATCCCGCCCGCTGCACACACAGTCGACCGCGTAATTTCTCGAGCGCAAGGCTTGTCGAAGGACCTCCAAAAGCGCTTCGTCACATTCATATATCAGAACACGCATTCCTCAACCTGGGTCCGGGTCTCGATGGCCGTGTCAGGGCCTGCCAGCAATCTCGCTGCACGGTCTAACAGCATGGAATCAGGGCCATCGGAGCACGGACAGTGTACTCAAAGCCGAGCAGGCGAGCACGGAACCGGGCAGTGCCTCTCGCGTCCGAACAGCTCCCAGCGGCCGCACCGACGTCGACTTACCTTTTGAAAGGGTGGCGGCCGTTCCGTGACCCGCCTCCAACCGTCCCGCACGAACGGTCAACGGGCAGCATGGACGCCATTGGCATCATGACAACGCCGCCACGCATAGCTGGTGGCCCACCGCCCGATAACTTACTGCAGAGCTTGCCCTGTTGTACTTGTCCTGCGTGCAGATATTCCACCTAGCAGTCCGACGCGACTCGGGCAGTCACTCGGCCCCTCCCCGCTAACACACGCCAACTCGCTCTGCCTTATCCCGATTGCCCAACTTCCCAGGCCCATGCGGCGAAACGACGCACGGGGTTTCGTCCTCATCCTCAAGCGGATAGACAAATCCAGCCTTCATGCACGCGCCAGCGAATGCAATGAACCAACCGCCAATGCTTTCCAGTGCCCGCCCCAGTGCCGTGTGCCTCGACTGCTTCCAGAAACGGCGTTGTCAGGGTAACCAGAGATGCAGGTAGAGTCAGAGGACGAAGAACTCGAAGCCTCTCTATCACCGCAATCGCTTTCCGGGCGTCGTCATCAGTTGCGCAGTGCGCTGGTATTGAGGTTCCAGTTAAGCCTGCGCGAAAAATCATCCCACGCTTCAGCTTCATTTCGTAATTCCAATAACCGAAGTCATTCACCGATTTCCGGACCGCCTCGACCGCGCGATTCTGACCTTTCACGCAATGGGGTAATCGTCCAAATCGTGCGAAATCTGGCGGTAGTCGCGCGGAGCGCCGCTCGCAGTGAGGATCGCCGGCTTTCGGGCTTTCGCATAATCAGCGTCTTCGCAAGCCGTTGATCAATATGGATTTTTAGATGCAGACCGCCAGAATTTGCAAGAAAAGTACGACAACCCCACATCGGTTCGTCCGCCAAGCCGGGTTATCGCGACTTCGCTGTGGCGGCCGCATGACGCACGAATCGTGCGATTCACGATCGCGTGTCGTTCGACGTCAATCCAACCTCGAGGGCGCAGCTCGAACGGCTGGTTCGTGATGGGCACATCGTAAGCCTCCTTCACGCCGGTGCGCGCCTGCACCAGGCGGGCTGCAACGGGTGTATCACCATGGGACAGGCGCCAGCCACGAAAGGGATATCGCTACGCACGGTGCCGCGCAACTTTCCGGGTCGCTCCGGAACTCGCGAGGACCAGGCGTGTCCGGTCAGCCCGGAGACAGCTACCGTCTCGGCTCTCAGCGGCGTGATCACCGATCCACGCACGCTCGACATGCCGTATCCGGAGATTGCCGACCCTGACAACCCGCCCGTCAACCGGGACATGTTCCTGCCTCCGTTGCCTTACGAGCGCGCTCGACGAGAACTTCGACATCGCCCGGATCGACGCCGGCGGCTGACCGGACGGAAAAGACGATCGATTTTCGCCTCAGCGCCAGGCGCGATGTGGCGGCAGCAAAGGCATTCTTCGCGAAGGCGATCGGAACTCAGGGGCGCGCTCCTGGAACGATCACTCTTGACGGCTACGCGGGCATCTCATCGGGCGGTCCGCGAGATGAAGACTGACGGGTCGCTACCCAGGCGAACGAAATTGCGATCCTCGAAGTACCTGAACAACCGGATCGAACAGGATTACCGTCACATCAAATCGCGGGTGAACGTGATGCTCGGGTTCAAGCGGTTCCGGAACGCGGTCGTGACCCTCTCTGGCATCGAGCTGATGCATCGCATTCGCAAAGGCGAGTTTGATCTCACCGGCGTGCACCTCAAAGATACCGCTTCGCCCTCGATCTGGACGGCGGTTCTTTCAGCTCGTTGAGATCCCTGAAAAATGGGCGATTTCTCGCCCACCTGCCGAATTTTCACCACAACCGCGTCAAGCACTGCCGATTGCATTCGGCAGTGGTCGGCTGAAGAGTCATTCGCTTGCACCCGCGCTCAGACATCCGGGTGTCGGTCGATCGGGCGCACTTGTCGCTGTTCCAGCCGTAACTTTTCGATACAACTCCCTACGGTCTTGAGAGGTGGCTCCGGAAATTCGGACAGTTCATTGAGTGGAAAAGCTGGGGCGTGAGTCGGTCATAATGGCCGGCGACAAGGAACCAGAAGATGACGAAACGAAACCGACGGACACACTCACCGGCATTCAAGGCAAAGGTGGCACTAGCGGCGCTCAAGGGCGACAAGACGCTGGCAGAGTTGGCCCAGCAATTTGATGTCCATCCGAACCAGATCACGGACTGGAAGAAGCAGTTGCAGGAGCGGGTTGCCGATGTGTTCGACGCGGGCAACGCGCCCCCAGCTGCACCGCCAATCGACGTGAGGGTGTTGCACGCGAAGATCGGACAGTTGACGTTGGAGAATGATTTTTTAGAAAGCGCGCTCAGCAAGGCGGGACTGCTGGGCGTAAAGCGATGATCGATCGTGATCACGCCCTGCCGGTGACGCAGCAGGCCCGGCTGTTAGGCATAAGCCGCTCGAGTGCCTATTATCAGCCGCGTGAGGTCAGCGAAGCGGATCTGAAATTGATGCGCCGGATTGACGAGCTTCACCTCGACCATCCATTTGCCGGGGCGCGAATGTTGGCACGTCTACTGCGTCGCGAAAGTATCACAGTCGGACGCAGGCACGTTGGCACCTTGATGAAGCGCATGGGCGTCGAGGCGTTGTATCGCAAGCCAAACACGAGCCGCAAGCATGCAGCCCACAGGATCTGGCCGTACCTGCTGCGCAACCGGAAAATCGATCGGGCCAATCAGGTCTGGGCGCTCGATACGAGCTATATCCCGATGGCGCGGGGCTTCGTCTATCTGACGGCCGTCGTGGACTGGGCGAGCCGCCGGGTGTTGGCGCACCGGGTGGCGATCACACTAGAGAGCTGCCATGCTGTCGAGGCGCTGGAGGAAGCGTTTGCGAAATACGGGCCGCCTGAGATCGTCAACACGGATCAAGGAAGCCAGTTCACCGCAACCGAATTCACCGACGCGGTTCTCGGCCGGAAGGTTCTCCTGTCGATGGACGGAAAAGGCGCCTGGCGTGACAACGTGTTCGTCGAACGGGTGTGGCGCAGCGTCAAATATGAAGAGGTTTATTTGAAAGCGTACGACTCGGTAGGCCACGCGCGTCGCTCAATCGGCAATTACCTGAACTGGTATAACCAGAATCGGCCTCATTCGAGGCTGGCCGATCAGACGCCGGATGAAGCATACTTCGCCACGCTGCCAGCGATAAAATCGGCAGCTTGATTGCCCCAACAATTCCACTTAAAAATCTCGGGACCCTGTCCGAACAAGCGGCGCCACCTCTTTGCGCGCCAATGTCGAACAAAGACCTTTCCTCTTCTCTCTAACTAATAGGAGGTGAGAGTCGCGGTCAGACTGTTCGCGCTATTGGCTCTCGGGGCGGGCCTCGCGGGCCGCGGAGCCGGCTTTTTGAGCTGCCTGCAAGATTACCCGGCTTTGCTGGGTGATCCGTGTCGGCCTTGTGTTTGCGCGGAGGTTTGATCAATCCCGCCGTGTCCCGCTTTGATGCTGCGCCTGCAGCATCCCGGCCGGAACAGGCGTCGAACCGCACGTATTGAGCGCCTCCAATATTGGACTATGGAGAGGACAATGACTATGATCAGATGGACGCTGACGGTTGGCCTGGTATGCGGATGCGGCCTGGCCGGTACGGGCAATGCGGAAACAAACAACCAGGCTTTAAAGCTGCTGCAGTTGCAAACCTTAAATCGTATCGCATCGGATAGCGCGCCGACGAAGAAGAACGCTTCGGGCGACAACAGTGCGCGCCAGGATCGTGGGGCGGACCGTCCAGGGGTCCAACCGCAGCCAGACAATCGAGGCGCTCCCGGCAACGTGCCGGCGCGAAGGCCGTAACTTTCGTTGGTGTTACTTCAGAATGGCCATGCGTGGCACCGTCGCCCCCACAACCGTGTGCCGGTTCGCGGGACCATTTCGGGAATGGATCGGCCGGGTACAGCGTTTGCTGCTGGTAGCGCATTCTGCCCATGCTCCCGAGGTTGGCATTCGTCGCCAAGCCGACGGGTGAGGTGGCATGGAGGCAAGCGCCACAGCGCAGCGGACAGCCAGTAGCTGCACAGTCACCGGGACCATCACGCGTAGTAACACCTGTCAGCTTATGCAAGGCGCTAGCCTCCTACCATCCGCGGATGTTCATCCAGTGACGGGGCTTTGCTGCCAGGAATGTACGTTACGGATGCTGTGCGTTTTCGCATAGATCATTGATGCTTCCATCGTTAAATCTTATGGAAAACTGAAGCACGACACTTACCACCTGGGAAAACGATAAGGACCGCTGTTTAACGAAATGCCTAAGCTATAGCAGCGTCCATTATTTCTTCCGGCGCGCGCTTGAGGTAGGTCCATTCCAACGACGATGATGGGAGGTGTACGATGCCGAGATGCATGTGGACGAATGCATTGGCGACTTCTGCGGCTATCGCGATTGCAGGTTGTGGTGGTGGGGATCATCTCAACACTAGCGGACCGCATTACGTATCGGACATCGCCGTCCCAAACGTCACGGCAGGCGTCAACTTCTCATTCGATATCGGCGCCGTTTCGGGTAGCCGATACTATTTCACCGACAGGAATAACGCGTCTCTGGATCAAATCGACATATCGTCGAAGAGCTTCCTCAAGGCCATCCACGGAAGCGGCCCTCTCGCGTTTACGGGGCTTGGCCCCGGGCCGAATTCGCAGGCCGGTCCGGACGGCGCGACCCCTGTCGGCAACCTCATCTACGTGGGCGACGTGAACTCCGTGAAGGTGGTCGATCCCGCTGCTGGCGTGGTGACAAGCAAAATCACGGTTAGCACGACGGGCGTGCGCGCGGATGAAGGTTGTCTTGATCCCACGCACGGCATCTTTATGATCTCGAGCCCGGAAGAGACGCCCCCGTTCGCCACATTCGTCAACACGGCCACGCAGACCGCCGTCGCCAAAGTGACGTTCACCGACAGCGCAGACAAGCCCACCGCGGGCCTCGAAGCCTGCCGGTACGATGCCGCCAGCGACAACTTCTATGTGAACGTCGACGGAAGCACGGCGAATCCCCATGGCGAACTGGTGAAATTGCCAGGGGCGTCCATTCGCGCGATACCGAACGGTGGCACGCAGAACTACACGACCCTTGCGGGCGTCGCGCTGTACTCCGAAGGCAATTGTGATCCTACCGGGCTGGCACTCGGACCCGGAAACGATATCGCGGTTGGATGCAGGGAAGGGACGACTGGCGCGCCCTTGCTCATGCAGATCCTTGATCGTTCGAACGGCGCGCTTCTGGCGTCCCTGAACGCAGGCGGCGGCGATCAACTCGAATATGATGCGCCCACCAATCGCTACTACAACGCGGCGAGCCGGTGGACGTCTTCTGGCAGTGCGTCGACGAACGGTGCCTGCTCGGCGGCATCTCCATGCACGCCTGTGTTGACTATCGTCGACGCGGGCAACCGCAGTGTCGTTACTCGCCTGAACGCGGGCAATAACGCGCATTCGGTTGCGGTCGACCCGGCGAGCGGGCTCATCTTCGTTCCGTACTCTTCAGCGACATCGCCGGCGGGGTGTCCGAGTTGCGCGGCAAACGGGTTCGTCAACGGCGGGGTGTCGGTATTCGCTGCTAACTGAGGCGCGGCGCAACTTGAGGCTTCACTTGCGTGACATCTTGAGGTGCATGTAATAGTAAGCTGGAAGGCGGCGTGCCGACCTGGAGGTACGTGTCGCCGCCCAACCAGTCCGATCAGCACTCGGTTGACGAGCGCCGAAATTGCACCAATGGCCATTTGCGACCGAAGGTGCGTCATGTAGTTGACACCTATTGGAGCTGGCTGAACAGGGCAGGTTGGACTGATTTGCGGAACTTGCGTGAATGTTGTACGTGACGGTCCGGTGACCGAATGCAGTAGCCGAGCGCAGCCGTTTCTTCAATTCATGGCTGCGACGGTTCGCGCCAGATACCCATCAGGCTCAAGCGATTGGCGTAAATCGGTTGCTCGGTACCTACGGCGACCTTTTCAAATGTGAGGGACTTCCCCAACCTGAGGCGACGTTGTAGTCGCACGGGCGCTGATAATCATATAGCCGGCCCCCTCCGTTCGACTCGAACGGCTGGCGCAGAGGCGGAGGTACGAACACCGACGTGACGCACAGGAGGCCGGCATGAACAAGTTTAGTGGAATCGACCTGCACTCGAACAACAGTGCGGTCGCGGTCAGCGATGAAACGGACCGGGTTGTCTACCAGCGGCGGTTACCGAACGATGCGCTCCGGATTCGGGTTGCTCTGGCACCGTACCGGCCCGAACTGGTCGGGGTGGTCATCGAAGCGACGTTCAACTGGGTACTGGCTGGTGGATGAGTTAATGGAGGACGGCCATCAGCTCCATCTGGCGAACCCAGCGGCAATCAGACAGTACGAGGGCCTGAAATACAGCGGCGACTTCACCGACGCAGCCCATCTGGCGCAACTCCTGCGTCTGGGGCTATTGCCAGAAGGCTACATTTATCCAGCAGAAGAGCGGCCAGTACGGGACCTCTTGCGCAAACGAATGCAACTGGTGCGCTGCCGGACCGCACAGATACTCTCAATCGAAACCTGTTTTCCCGACAGACAGGTCAGCGGATGACCGGAGAAGTGATCAAGCATCTGAGCGACGAGCAGGTAAATGCGCTCGGTTTTGCGCCTGATGTGACGCTCGCCATGCAGGCCAATCTGGCGGTGATGCGCACGCTACAGGAGGAAATCGCCATCTTGCAGAAGCGACTCATGGAGCGTGTACAACTGCTATCATCTCCTCCAGATTGCGCAAGCTCAGCGGGTAGGCCACGTACCAACGCACGCACACCAACATTATCTCGAGCGGATAGTGCAACCGCTTCAGCACTTTGGCTACCACCGGACTCAGCGCTTTCATTGTCGCTAACATCATTATGTAAGGTCCCGCAGCATACCAGCCTCCGCTATGCAACAGAACCGCCAGCATCCGCAAGCGAATACCCCATGCCGGGCCTACCTGGCTCCTACGCCCGCCGCCGGCACAATGTTGAGCCGCGGCGCGCTTTTTACTTCGGGGTTCTTCTTTCGCGGGTGGGGCACGGGTTGGGTTTGAGGACCTTGTGGCGGCCCAAGTTTTTTCTCGGGCGATCTACAAACAGCGCGGCTTATGCCGATAACACTCCAACGCGACCCTCCTGCGTTGTGCAGAACTTTAGCACCGCTGTCATCATGCAAGACGATCGAACATTGCACAAAAAATGCAGTTCTAAAACGCGCGCTTTAGCCGAATTCTGCTCCCTACGGAATAGCTGTTTGAACGCGGACTTTTAATGCGTGCGATTGCGGAACCTCTCGATGTCCTAACTGTCCACGTAGGATGTCACCCTTTTTTTAGGGGGTTTCAAATGGCTGCCTCGCAATCAGGGGCGATGCCCCTCTCCGATGAGGAAGCACGGCGCCAGTTGCGCCGTGCTGTCATCGCCAGCACGATTGGTACGACGATCGAATGGTATGACTTCTTCCTGTACAGCACGGTCACCGGTCTGGTATTCGCGAAGCTGTATTTTCCCGAATCGGACCCGCTCGTCGGCACACTACAGGCTTTTCTGATCTATGCCGTCGGCTTTATAGCGCGGCCGATCGGCGCGGCCATTTTTGGCCACTACGGCGACCGCATCGGACGCAAGGCCACATTGATCGTGACGCTGTTGCTGATGGGAGTCGCCACTTTTGCCGTGGCCTTTGTCCCGACCTATGCGGCGATCGGCATCTGGGGCGCCGTCATACTCACGGTGCTGCGCTTCATCCAGGGTGTGGGCGTCGGAGGCGAGTGGGGAGGCTCGGTCCTGATGTCGATGGAATGGGCACGCACCAACGCGCATCGCGGCTTCGTCGCGTCCTGGCCGCAGTTCGGGGTCCCGGCGGGTCTGTTCCTCGCGAACCTTGCGGTGCTGGCCATGAGCCAAATGTTCAGCAGCGCATTTTTGACATGGGGCTGGCGGGTGCCTTTCTTCCTCAGTATCGTACTGGTCGCGATCGGCCTTTACATCCGCTTGAATATTCTTGAGACGCCAATCTTCGCGAAGCTCCTGGCTGAGCGCAGGATCGAGAAGACACCGATGCTCGAAGTATTACGCCGCCAGCCGAAAGACATTCTTCTCTCGGCCTTTGCGCGCATGGCCGAACAGGCGCCTTTCTATATTTTCACGGCCTTCGTATTCACATACGGCGTCACGACACTGGGCACCACGCGCGACCTGTTACTGACGGCGGTGTTGGCGGCTTCCGTGCTGGAATTCGGCACGATCCCGTTCTTCGGCCATCTGTCCGATCGGATCGGACGGCGACGCATGTACATGATCGGGGCCGCTGCTGTCGGCGTATTCGGCTTTATCTATTTTGCAATGGTCGACACCAGGAATCCGATGTGGATCTTCGCGGCCATTGTGCTCTCGCTGGTACCGCATTCGATGATGTACGGTCCGCAAGCCGCCTTGATCGCGGAGTCGTTTACGGGGCGGTTGCGTTACAGCGGCGCATCGCTCGGCTACCAGTTGGCTTCCGTCATTGCCGGCGGCCCTGCACCGCTGATTGCCACCGCGCTTTTCGCTTACTTCCATTCGGGCTATGCAATCGCGGTCTACATCCTCGCATGCGCGGTGCTCAGCCTGTTCGCCGCTTCGCGACTGGGCGATTACACGAACAAGGACATTTCACAGGAATACGACGACCCGCGACCGATGGGCGACAGCCGACATGCTACCCCGCACGCGTGATCAGGCAAGCCGGCGATATCGAGCAGTACATTGGCGCCTGCGCGGCTTTCGCTGCCGGGTAACTGCGCAACTGGTCGGTAACGATCCTGCGCGGCACCGGGTTCGAACGCAGCAACAAGCCAGAAAGAAACGCTGCCAACATGCCTTGCTTAGGCCATGCACCGCGTCGAAGCCGGTGAAGTCAACAAGCCGGCCAGAATCGAAGGGCCTCCTTGAAAAGCCGAGCAGCGCAGACCATTGCCGCGCTGACAATCCTGCAATCCACGAAAAGGCATGAAGTGTGTGATTCGCACATTTGAGGAACGCAGCGATCACTCTCTCAGGTATCGAATTGGTACATCGTATTCGCAAAAGCCAATTCAGCCTCGCGAATCCTCGGTTTTCCCCACGCCACACTGCAGGGCCTCCTTGGTACCTTGTTCGCACCGCTGGCTGTGGTCGCTTGCGGCGAAGCATTGGTCACCTGAGTCGCAGAACTGGTGCGCTGGTACAACCACGAACACCGCCACAGTGCGATCCGTTTCGTGACACCGGCCCAGCGTCATGCAAATCTTGATCAAAACATTCTCGAGCGCCGCGAGATGCTCTACGAGGGGCTGCCCGCGGGCGTCATCCGCTCCGGTGGAAAGGCGCCACGCGGGACTGGTAGCGCATTCATGTGGTTCATCTGAATCCCGATCGGGCTGACCCAAACATCGCGGCCTCGCAACTCCGAAATTAGGAGTTAAAAGCAGCCTGAATTGCAATCGTCGAGGCGACAACTACCTTGAAAACTTCCGACACTGTCCATGCGCTTCTTGCCATGTAGTCGATCGGCTATGTTGAATCCACTCATCTCCATGACCACGCCAAGCTTACTTTCGATCCGTTGCGACTCGTGAGAACGTGGAGGTTAGCGCGTCGGATGTTCTGCACCTCAGCGCTGTCGCTCAAAGCCAGCGGTTGCTGTTGGGGTGTTTTAGGAGACGTCTTGTATTTCGAAGGCGAAGCTTTGAGCGGCGCGTGAGGCTTAGTCTCTCCGGCCATTTCGCTTCGACTGTTCTTGACCGCTCTGGGTGACACGCCAGTTGCTTTCTTTGGCATTTGCGCTTCCTCGGACAAACTATCTTTAAGAAAGAAACGATTGCTGATCGACGTTCAGGGCAGAAGCCCGCGTGGTTGCTTCAGGCACGTTTGATTCGTCGTCCGTTTGAATGAAGATTGCTTGAACGCCAGCTTGTCGCACTGGAGCGACTTGCGGGCTGGGCAGTACGCCCTCGCATCATGGAGGACGGGGAGTCTCTTCTCCCTAACCTTGCTTTTATCAATTGATGAGAGAAAACCGTCGGGTGCCTCTCAGGATTTTCCACCGGCCGACTCGCAGGCGGTACTGCCTCAACGCAGCGCTTCCAGGCGACGTTGGCAACGTTTGTCGTCTCCACCGCGTCGATAGCTCCGGATGGCCTTTGTGCGGTCCGGGGCAACGCTCCTGTCTTCTGCGCCCCACACGCCTTCCCAGAAAAGACCGAGATTGTGTGCCGAGGCTTTATGTCCCAGTTCAATGGCCTGCTCGTAAAGCGAGCGCGCGCGGCTCACGTCCACCTGCATGCCTCTTCCGAGGCGCGCGCTATCGGCCAGCGCGGCGGCGGCCATGCCGCGCAGACGACCTTCGGCGGTCTCATCCTTCATCACATCCTCGAGAATCGCGTTACCTCTTCCCAGGTCCGGCTCCGCTCCAGTCGGGGTGACCAGAGAAATGGCCATTGCCAGTCGCCAGGCTGGATGTCGGTTCGCCCCAAGGCGCTCGAGTAACCAGCGTCCCAGATCGGGTGCGCGGTTTAACGTGCTGGTGAGCAGCGCATTAGCGATGGCAGCGAGCGACTCCGGTGACAGGAATCCAGTCTTGTTTGCCGCAATGACATGACGGGAGAACTTTTCGACATCAAGTGTCGGGTCGGCGCGGCGCAACTGATGCCATTCACGCTCGATCGTCCCAACCCAGCTTTCTATTTGCACGGTGAGCAATCCGTTGGTGAAGTATGCACCTTATTCTAGCTCACCTTTTGTCGATTGCAACCTGCGGATCAGATAGAGATTGCACGAAGACCCTGGCAGTGCGATTTTTCTACATAAGTGGTACCGCGATGAGGACCGATGGCTGCAGCGCGGTGCCCGTCATCGGAAGAGCGCGTTGAAAATACCTGGGCAGTCAACGGGTGGTTGACTACAACGTGAAGGTCCGCGTGAAGTCGGTCAACACGGGCGTCGACATTTTGAGTGTGAAGGTGTCGATGAGCCCGTTCGACGAAATCGCCGTTGGAGAGGCGGTACATCTGAAGGAAGCCGGCGCGGCGACGGAGGCGGCCGCCGTGTCGGCGGGCGGTCGCCCAATGTCAGGAAACGCTGCGCACGGCGCTGGCGATCGGCGCGTACCGCGCGATTCTGATCGAATCGAATGAAGGCCTGCAGTCGCGAAGCTGCTGAAGGCGCTGGTTGACGAGGAGCAACCGCAACCGGTGAACCTCCGCAAGCAGGCCATCGACGACGATTCGAACCAGACGGCGGGAACGTTGTCGCTGAAGTTGCCCGCTATGCCGCAGTCCGGACGATAATATTGACTTCATCGCAATGGTGGCTGTTTTATCCCATCCATAAATTGGACGGTCTCGTAGTCACGCACGAGTTTTTCGAAACCGCGGACGACGTCGGCCTCCATCGCGTGAAAACCTTTTTCGCCTTGAAAGTTGCATCTGAAGGCTTGATTGAACCGGTTGTTCAAGTAGGAACTGACTGCCCCAATCTTTTCGGGACTCCCTGAGTTCGTGAAGAGAACTGACCTGGGTGAAGCAGCGTCATAGAAAAGGTTGTGCGGCCACTTGGGTACAAAGTTCGCGGGCCTCTCGTCGGTAATCCACATGGAACCGATAAGCTTAAGTTTCCCCTTCATGCCCTTGGGCGTTATGAACGTCCACACCTTGCGCGGCAGCCGCTCCTGAAGTTCAGCCAGCTTGTGAGTATCGGCGCCAAGTGTACCTATCCGCCCTTCGCTTACGTCCGATACGAAGTCTTTCCAGTAGTAGAAGATGTCCAAATCTACTCCGTTCTCAAATTGACGATTTCGGGTCAAACGTCGGGACGGTCGACTGGAGGCCGACGCTTGGCAATTCAGTTCCCAAAGGCGCCTCTAACCTTTGACCGGCGTAGCGGACCTGCAGACGGTGGAAGCGGCTCGCGACACCTGGTACCTCTACCGCTTGCACCGTATCCGGTCGAAGCCATCCGGGCGTACCTGAAGGAACATGAGATTGCACAACCGGTGCCCTACGCATCTTCCCGAAGTCAATGACTTCGCGCACCGACGGCTGAAGCCGATGCAGCGTCGCCCGAGTGCGCGGCGACACCCATTAGAGCGAGCCGGTGTCAAGCAAACAGGCGAAGTCAGGCTTGCAGCATCAGGGTGGGGTGATAGCGCCACACCTTCAGGTCGGCGCTCAGCAGGGGCATCCCCTCGTGCAGCGCCTGGGCGATCATGAGGCGGTCGAACGGATCCGCGTGATCCGCATGGAAAGGAAGCATCGAGACTGCCTCCGTATGTTCACCCGTGATCGGCAGTTCCACGAAACCGGACAGGCGGAACGCCGAGCGGGCATCGCGCGGATGCACGCGCAGGTTGCCTTTCGCATGCTTGATGGCAATCTCCCAGATCGCGGCTGCGCTGACCAGCAACGTATTGGCCGGATCCTCGATCAGGCTGGCGGCCTGCGGTGACAGCTGTGGCGCACCTTCGGCGGCCCACAGCGCGATATGCGTATCGAGCAGCACTTTCACCGAGTGAGTCCCTGCTGCGCGCTTGCCTCGAAGTCGGCGGCGATCGCGTCATCAGCGGCGTTGAACGCCTCGACGGTGGCGGGCACGGCCAGGCCGGCCAGCAGATGCCGCGCGGCGCCGATGCGCCGCGGCGCCGCGAACGGCAGCAGCCGCGCGACGGGCGTCCCGTTTCGGGCGATGATGACCTCGTTTTCCTGGCCGACCTCCAGCCGCTCGACTAGGCTTGATAGTTTCGACTTGGCGTCGTGCATGTTGATCGTGAGCATGGCACCACCTACGTATTAGCTAATCAATGTTAGCTAGTATGCAGGCATGGGCCGCCAAAGGCAAGCACCAGCATTACGGACAGGTCGCAGCATCGCATGGTTCACCAGGCATAATTTGACATAATTAAAGTGATCACTTTTCGTGAACGTTTTAGTTCAGATTGTGAATTTTTGGGTAGTCCCACATAGCATCTCCGGCTCGATGAACGAGCGTTCGTCTTTGACGATCGGATGGCCGGTTACGGGCGGAGCCGACGCCTGTACGTCCGAGCGACGACGCATGTGAACAGCGGTTCGCTGCCTCACAAGTCAGTGAGCCGTCCAGTTGCAGCGTACTTCAGCCGGACGTCAGGGACTCGCGCAAAGGGCGTCAGAAGTCAAATTTCGCCGCTAGTTGGCACCTTTGCACCAACGCCTAAAGCCCAAATCTGACGGTTTTCGCCGTTAGCGTACGCAAACGGCCGAATCTTGACGGCAACCCCGTATTGCCGGGTACTGCCGTTCGGCGAGCAGGGCGGGGCAGTGCGCTTGCGAAATTATACCCATATAGATATAATTTCATGCATGGAGAAAAAGCCAAAAACGCTGCACTGGGTCGGATCCGCCAAGAAGGATTTGATGGCGATGCCCGAGGCCGTCAAGGACACATTTGGATATGCGCTGCATCTGGCGCAGGCAGGATCAAAACACGCGGCCGCGAAGCCGCTATCGGGCTTTGGATCGGCGGGCGTGATCGAGGTTGTGGAATCGGCCGAAGGCGGCACATACCGCGCGGTGTACACGGTGAAGTTGGCGGGAAGCGTCTATGTGCTGCATTGTTTCCAGAAGAAGTCCGCGCACGGCATCGCAACGCCGAAGCCGGACATGGACGTCATTCGGAGCCGATTGAAGGCGGCCGAGGATCATGCGAAAGGAGTCGCAAAATGATCGAGATCGAAGAAAGCAGCGGTAATGTGTATGCCGATTTAGGCGTGCCTGATGCTGACGAAATGCTGGTAAAGGCGCAACTCGCAACGAAGATTGCGGAAATCATCAAGGCTCGGAAATGGACGCAGATGCGGGCCGCCGAAGTACTCGGAATGACGCAGCCGAAACTATCGAACATGCTGCGTGGTCAGTTTCGCGGAATCAGCGAGGCAAAGATGCTTGAGTGCCTTGCGAAGCTCGGACGCAACGTGCAAATCGTCGTCGGGCCAGCACGCCGCTCCACGAAAGCCGGACGCGTCGAAGTCGTATTCGAGTCGCATGCGTGACCCGCAGGCGCGGGCTGGGTGCGCGCGCCGACCAGGTGAGGTTTGGCGATGCTCTCCGGGATCCACCCGGCTACGTTGCGCTTCATGCGCGGCATCTAGCGCGAGTGGTACTGTCCACGTCCGGAGCGCACGCTCACCGACTGGCTAGCTGACATGCGCCACGCCGCGCTGCCCGGCGAGGGCATCCGGATCGATCGGATGCTTGCGGAGTCGATCACGGCTCTGGAATACATCGTTATTGCGCGCGGCGGCCGGTTGCCGCCTGAGTTGATGCAACGGTAAGTCGTTCGGGTGTAGTTACCTGACCCTGCGCGGTTCGCCCTGTACAAGCTCATCGTCAGCACGCTTCGGCCCTCACGTTGCGACCCCGGCCTGGATCTGTCGGAACGCCCACGTGACTTTCCCGCAAATCCGGGGCGTTAGACATTTTGGGTTTCAGTGCAACAAGCCGAGGTAATCCGACGGTGCAAATGGTCGTTGATGCTCCTGAAAGAGCTCACCGTATCGAGGAGCCTTTATCTTCCAATACGCAACTAACTGTCTGTTCCAGCTGCGCAAACGTCAAACCCAAAACCGCCTGCAGGGTTGGTCCCGATGAGGTCTGGTCTGGCACTCAATTCCCACTGGCGATCGTCGTTCAAGGGCGCCGGTGCAGCTGGATCGTTCGTCCGTCGACGATTACGCAGCAGTGACTTCTGGTAGATTGTTGCGCGGCGCAGTACAAATAAAGAAGACCGCGAACGATTCTGTCGAGGCACGTTAAGGAAGTTTCTGATCACGCAGCCGCCGTCTCGCCGGATGGACGCGCCGAGGTTTTCACGCTGTCGGTTTGCGGCCGCAAGGTCGAAGGCGCCGTTGCACGTGACGCACTCGAGCAGCACTTCTGGCTACCGCGTGGCGCTGACGCGGCGCGCACACTCAGGACCTTTGAAAACGGTCGCAGCCGCATCGTGGCGCTCGCACAAAGAAAGCTGCTTGCGCGGCCCCACGAGTCGCTGTGGCTGGGCCTCAACGACTTCCTCACCCGGTAGCCGGAAGTTAAGTGACGAAGGCTCCCGCGTCCCGGATGCGGCATCTGGACGACACATAAAAAAGCACGATCGTTCAAATGTTGATATATTTCGTATTCCTACATATTGTAGATTGAAGTGGTGCCAGCCTCGGAGCTCGTGACAGGTAGCGCGTCTGCATGGAAGCGACTGACGCGATGGAGCGGGCAACGAAGGATCTTTTTCGTGTACGGAAGTCAAGCGGGAGTGACCTCATCGATCGCGTCGATCATGGATGTCCTGTCGCTTTCCCGGTCACGCGGCGGAAGACGCTTGACGCCAGTCGTGCGCTGCTCGTCCCCGAAGCCCGGCAGGCGCTCCCAGTCTCTGTCAAAATAGCAGCATTGGTTCCACCAGTTCCCGTGCACACCATTGCGGGTTCGTCGGGCTGCATGTCGCCGCCAACAGCGACGTACATTGCCGAAGACGGCAACCGGAATCTATCCTCCCTGCGATCGCGGGAAGAACCGTTACTGCAGGCACGACATGGCACACGAGCGTTGCGAACAATGCGGCAACCAGACGCCACCCTGGGACACCATACACTGCGGATCTGGCGATGGCCGCTATGAGTTGCTCTGCACTCTGTGCTTCAATGCCAGGATTGCCGAGTCCACTGGATTCACCGATTTCGAGAACGTCCGCCTTGACCCCATCCGGATGATCGACTGCCACGGGGAGCCGCACCAGTTCCATTTCCGGCTTCGGCTTTTGGGCAACCGGATGGCACTGGATGCGTTTGAGCTTCGGGGAGAACTTCGCGCGGGCTACCGGTTCCAGTTGATCGGCGAAGCTGACGAAGATGTGTTCGTGTTGCTCGGGCGCCTCGTTGAGAAGGTGCGTCGCGCGCTGTCGGTCAGGCACATCGATTTTCATGAGCGCCGGATCATTGACAGTACGGTGCGCGGGCATATCGAATGGGATGAGACGCAGGCGGGGCGCTTGCCACTCGTGGTGATCGACGGCAAGGAGGTCTCGTGGGAGGATCTTGGGCAAATGCTCATGAGCATGGAAGGATGGCAGTTCCGGCTCGATATCGCTGACCCGAGCGAAGAGCTTTGAGTCGCGTTGCAGACGCGGCGAAACGGGCGACAAACCCTATCCCCGGACCGGTTTGCCGACCTGACATGTACAACCTGCTGGGTGCAGCCATGGTCGCAGTCAAGCACGATGATCTTTCTTTGGCCTTTGACTTCGTCAGCTACGCGGCGCCAACGGAGCATAACGCGTATGTCTCGCTCGATACAGGCAAGATCTATTGGACTTCTGATTCCAGCGACGCGCTCGACGAGGAGATTCCTGACGACCTTGAAACTTCCGATCGCTACCTTGCGATACCGCACAGGAACGAGCTCGATCTCGGAAGACGTCTCGCCTTGCGCTTTGTCGCACAGGAGTTGCCTGCGCGTTATGACCAGGTCGAAGGACTATTCCGGCGGCAAGGAGCTTATGCGCGTTTCAAGGATTTGCTGGACCGTGAGGGCGTTCTCGAGCGCTGGTATTCGTTTGAAACCGATGCTGTCGAAAGCGCGCTGAGGCAATGGTGTGCCGAAAACGGGCTTGAGCTTCTTGAGATGTGACGGATGCTGCTGGCTCTCGCAACGCCAGGTGTGCTGCTTCCGGAGATCAAACGCAGACGCGTGCTCGCACTGCTCGGTGAGCGCACGCCCATCCGGGAACAGGAAACCATCGGCTCGATCCTGATGGAAGATGCCGCGCTAGCGCCGCCGGTCGACGCAATCCTGTGCCGGAAGAATGTCACGGCGATCTGGGCAGTTCGCCGCGGCACTCGAGGCGGGACATCGACCTGCGATCCGGATGAGTCCGGCCGAGATTCTCGCATACGCTGACGGCGCGGACCGCTTGCTGGCCGGCCAGCGGGCATTCCGCCCGGCGGCGGAGCGATGCGCAGGCGTTTGCGCGCAGCGCATTTGGTCAGGACCTGCTGCCGGTTGTGCGCATCGTCGACGAACTCGGTACTGGCTATCTGCAAGCCTTGGCGCCGCGCCCGGCGACGGAAGGCGCCGCAAACTATGGGATCTCAACCGTACACCGTGCCAAGGGGCTCGAATGGAAGCGGGTCAAGGTGGCGAACGATTTTCGCCTGCGCGGTGCCGACGGCCGCCCGATGCCGGACGAGGATGAGCTTCGGCTGCTCTACGTGGCCGTGACTCGCGCGCAGCATGCACTCGATATCTCCGCATGGCGCGACGAGCGCACCGGCTTTTTAGTCTCCTGCACCAGGCCCGGCCGGCATAGCGGATGAAATCCAGCGTCGACCCAGTTCCGGCACCGCGGCGATGTTCACGCAGACCACGCCCACCTGCCGCCCGCGGCACGCGACAGAAACCGGGGCTCACATGGACGTCCGGAACCGGGGTAGAACGGCATTGCAGGGCTGGATGCCCATGAATTCAAGGAGATCTAATACGATGGCAGCACCGAGTTTTGTCTATACGATCTCCTGTGTCGCGAAGATGCTCGGAGAGCCGGTGGATTGGCTGGACGAACTGGCGACTCTGAACCTGGAGCCAGAGGACGGGTGTCTCGGGATCATCGACGATCTGGACGTCCCCGCCGAGCAGTTGGTCTCCGTAACCGCCTTCACGGATGCTGGAATCGAGGCACTCAAGGAGCTGGTTGCTGAAGCAAAGCGGCAGTCTGGCGGGACGGGCAGCGCAGGTAGATAGGCGCGGTTCAGGACCACGCATGCACGCCCTGGCAGACCAGGGCGTCATCGCCGTCCCCACGATCGGGCAATCGTCCAGTCATCCGGGCTGATCACTGCCGCTGTGCATTGGGCAAATCGGGCCGGAGTTCCGCCTCGATCTGATCGATTGATGGCAGACCGCTTTCCAGCGATTCAGGCACATGGCGCAAAAGCTGATATTCGGCAACGCCCATTGGGTTGGCCACGCCGCGCAGCGCATATTCCGCCACGAGCCGGTTCTTTTCCTTGCACAGCAGCAGGCCAATTGTCGGCTGGTCCTCGCCCGCCTTGACCTGCGCGTCGATCGCGGACAGGTAGAAGTTCAACTGGCCTGCATATTCGGGCTTGAACGGTGTTGTTTTCAGTTCGACGACGACGTAGCAACGCAGCTTGAGATGGTAGAAAAGCAGATCGACAAAAAACTCGTCGCCGCCTACCTCCAGCCGGTACTGGCGTCCCACGAATGCGAAGCCGGCGCCCAGTTCGAGCAGGAAGCGGGTGATGTGTTGGGTGAGCGCGCGCTCGATGTCGCGCTCCTGGGCGTTCTCGGCCAGACCGAGGAAGTCAAGGATATACGGATCCTTAAGCGCGTCGCGCGCGAGATCGGACTGCGGTGGCGGCAACCGGTCGGCGAAATTCGTGACTGCGTTGCCGGCACGCCCATGGGCGGCCGTCTCGATCTGCATGGTCAGCACGCTGCGCGACCAGCCGTGCTCGAGCGACTTTTCCGCATACCACAACCGTTGGGCGTCGTCGTTGAGCTTGTCCAGCAGTGTCACGACGTGCGACCACGGTAATTGTGCAACGGGCTGTTGCACAAATTCCGGCTGCGGGAAGGCTTGTGCCAGCGCGCGCATGTACTTGAGGTTGCGAGGCGAGAATCCGCGCATGTCGGGAAACGCTGCCTTGAGGTCGCGCGCGAGCCGGTCGACAACGCCGGCCCCCCAGCCTTGTCGCTGCTGCCTGTCGAGAATGTCGCGGCCAATCTGCCAGTACAGTGTGACCAGTTCGCGATTCGCGCTGGCCACGGCGCGCTGCCGCGCGCGCTCGACGCGCTGCTTGAGTTCGGCAAACCAGTGGTGATAATCCTCAGCCCATGCGGGCGTACCCAGATCTTTGTTCATGCGCTTTGGTAGTCGGGGCACCGGTTGTCGCGCCCGGAAGGAAATTATCGTGGGGGAACCGGCAGTCGACAAGCGGAGCCAGCGTGGAGTCGCCGCGATGATACCATCGCACCCCGTTAAAAATGTTGATAAATTATGTTATGTCAAGTTAGCGGGCGCTCAGTCAAAGTTCTCTCGAAACCTCACCTGCCTCCAGTACGGACCGCCCTCGCGCCAGCTTCGGCCTCGAAAACTGAGCTGAAACTTGGCCATCTCACTGCGGGCGTGGCTCCGAACGTGTCGTGTGAGGCAGTGCGCGTGATAAATCACGACTACGAGCTCCATGGGACGGATTGCGGGAGGATAAAGATTCAACTAAACTAAGTTTGATAAACTAAGTTCATATGGTGCTGCCATGCATATCTACAACATCCACGAGGCCAAGACCAATCTGTCGCGGCTGATCGAGGAAACCGTCAACGGCGGCGAGCCGTTCGTCATAGCCAAGGCCGGCAAGCCATTGGTCAAGGTAATGCGCGTGGATGCCGAAGCCTCAAAGCCGCTGCGGCGCATCGGGTTCCTTAAAGGGCAGATCAAAGTACCGGCAGATTTTGACACTATGGCAGCGGACGAGATCTGCGAGATGTTTCAGGGCAAGACAACGTGAGGCTGTTGCTCGATACTCATCTGTTGCTCTGGGCTGCGGCTGACGACCCTGCCTTGTCGAACGAAGCGCGCGCTGCCATCGAGGACGCCGACAACACCCTCTGCTTCAGCGTCGCCAGCATCTGGGAAGTTGTCATCAAAAGCGCACTGGGCCGAGAGGACTTTCAGCTCGATGCACGTGTTCTTCGCAGGCACCTGCTTGATGCTGGTTATGAAGAGCTGTCGATTGAAGCACAGCATGCACTCGAAGTCGGAGCCCTCCCGCCTCTTCACAAGGACCCCTTCGACCGGCTCCTCGTCGGTCAAGCGATAGCAGAAGGAATTGTGTTGCTGACCCACGATGAGCAGATAAAGCGGTACGATTTCGCGCCGGTACGGTACGTCTAGATCTTTTTCCGCATCTGTAGGCCCTCTTCGTCCGCTGCCGGCGCAAACCCAACATCGAGAAACTCGAGGACGAACGGGTCGCGAATCGCTTCCTCCGGCGTCATGATGTCACCCGGCTGGACACCGGCGGCTTTCCTGAGCAGCGCCGCCTTGTTGCGCGACAGCGCCAGCCGCTCGTAGAAGTGGCTGCCGATCTGGCGGTCGAGCTGGCGCACCGACCAGCCTTCGCGCAACGCTTCCGTCTCGTAAAAGGCACGGCGGCCGCCGTCTTCACGGAAAGCAGGCGCACATACGCGGACCATGGCAACGTAAAACGGGTGGCTCGCGCCATGTAATCCGGCGCCGTTGCCGTGGCGTCGACGACGTCTTTCGCCGGCAGCGATTTTCCAGACGGCGTCTGGACATTTTCGGGGGCGGCCGATTTTCCAGACACTGTCTTGAAAACCTCTGTCTCGGGCCAGGCGCCATAAAAGGCGCGCATGCTGGCCAGATTCGCCTTGCCGAACCCGCCTCCGAAACGGCGCGTCAGGTCGTCCGCGAGCCGGGCGATCAGCGCCTGTCCGTAGCCAGCACGCGCCTGCCCGCCCTGCTCACGGGCGACGATCCGCCGCCCGATCTCCCAGTAGGCGGCGGTCATCACGGCATTGACGTTGCGTGCCGCCGTGCCTCGCGCCGATTCGACGACACTGACCACCTCCTTGTGCAGCCCGGCGTAGCCGCCAGGCGCGACTGCCACCTTCGTCATGACGCGTTGACGGCATCCTTGAGCGCCTTGCCCGCCGTGAACTTGACGGTCTTCGCCGCGGGGATCTGGATCTCGGCGCCGGTCGCCGGATTGCGGCCGACCCGTGCGGCGCGCGCACCCGCGGAAAACGAGCCGAAGCCGATCAGCTGGACGGTATCGCCCTTCGTCACCGCGCCGGTGATCGCAGCGATCACTGCGTCGATCATCTCGCCGGTCGCGGTCCTGCTTTCATCGGTTAGCGCCGCGACCGCATCCACCAGTTCCTGTTTGTTCATTGTTGATTCCTCGTCGTGGTTGGGATGTCGCCACCCTGCCCGATCGGCCTGCCTTCACGCAATCACGACCAGAGGGCGGTCCGGTTCTGCAGCAACCGGATCAACTCAACGTATATTGACTTCGCAATGCGCCGTCAGGGTCGGTCGGAAGCGCCACGGCACGGCAGATCAATCACGAATTTATCGCTCGTCAACGGGCGACGACCGGGAAGCGGCATGAAGACAAATCGCCACATCTGATAACCGGCGTCATCGCGACCAATCAGGATGTCGCCGCAGATCGCCACCCGATTCATCAGAAATACAGATTATCGCAACGGGCGATTGTTCAGGTGCTTGACCAATATGGATTTTTAGGACCGAACCGCCAGTTTTGCAGGGAAAGTACGACTACCCTGACAAATGGTGAGTCGCTTTCACAACAGGTGCGCAAGGGCACATAGAAGCTGCCCCGATGTTGGTAGTCTTTCCTGCACCAGACGCCGGAGGCATCGTGGTGAAGGCGCCGGTATGTCGTTGACCTGAGACCAGTAGAAGAACATGCAAAAAAAAAACAGGAGGGCTTCACCATGCTGAGGTGGATCACAAACTGGGCTTCACATCACGCTCCTACCCCGAGAAACGGTCGGAACGGGCGCTAAACGAGTTGCGTATGGAGCTGTTCCAGGCCGAGCAGCGTGTCCTCGATGCGCAGATGCATGCGGATTATTACCGCTCACGCATCGCATTTTGCGAAGCAGTTTTTAAACAAGGCATCGAACAGGTGTCCGATCAGCGCAAGCGCCAGGAAGACGCTGTTCATGAACTGCGCCCGGGACTCAGGCTCACGGCAACGCAATAGCAGGTGCGCAGTCAAAGTTCAATGCATCCACCGGTTATCAGATGTTGGAAGCCGGCGTCCGGCAGTTTACTGCGTGGGGCAATACTGGCGAGGGCCGCCACGTTCTCATTGCGATCGTCCGCTATCGCGCCGCCCATTCACCGACGAAACGCGCGACGCTGCAAACGGCCGGTATCGCCCGCCGCTTGATGCAAGGTGGCGAGTTGCATCAGGAGGCTGCGCCATCGTGACGGCGCGTGACGGGCGAACCCATTTTACTGACGAACCGTTCGATGTCCTCAAGCTGGTATCGCGCTGGGCGAGCTGCACCCGGTAGTTCATGGGATGCCAGAGCGCTTCTTTCGCTAGGTGAGCGCGCACCTGCTCGGGCGTGGGCGCGCGCGGGAGCCGCGCGCAGCGCTTCGGTCGCAGGCACCACCTTGTCACGCAGCCACACCTCAATGGCCCTGTCGCGGGCCGCCAGGGGACGTAGCCCATCGCGGATCACTTCGCTTTCAGAAGCGTATTCGCCGCTGGCGACCCTTGTGCGAATGAGTTCGGCCAGCTCAATGGGCAGCGTAATGCCGAACCGCTGTGTGGTGCGCATGGTGCTCTCCGGGCTAACAGGATTTAATCCTGCTCCGCCGACGGGGGTGCCGGCAAGGCGCGCCGGGCTTACGCAGATGACCTGTGATGGCTGCGCGCGACGGGTCGGTGCACAGCTTCGCGGTTCTTCCGGCGCCGATCCGCTTCGAAGGAAAACCGGATGTGTCCGTCATGGGCGCCTGTTATCCGCTTGCCAGGGCCAGCATCGAACCGGTGCACCGCTTCGTCCCTCCTTCCCAAGCTCTTGCTGCGCCGAATCCAGGCCGGCCTGCGAGCGATCCGTCACAGAACGCGCGGGCGTGTCATGCGCTCACAGAATTGGAAGACACAGTCCGGTTGCGCTTACCGGTTACTCCGGTAAGAAGTTGCGCGGCGTGTTATCGCGTTGCGCTGCTCGCAAGCCGGGATTGGATTAGCTTTGAAGGCCTTGCTTCAACACATAAACAACCACAAAAGACAGACAGCCCCAGACGAGAAAACGCCTTTCGTCTGAACCAAGAGTCCGCGCCAACTTCGGAGCAAGGAAGCTGCCGCCCCGAATGTGCGCGCCATTTGCATGCTCCCTGTGTATGCGGGATTTCATATCCATGCTCCCTGTAAGCGAACCTTCGCGGCGCCTGAATCTTGTTTGCTACAGTCTGTGCGGAGCTGCGTACTTAGCCTTTTCGAGCGCGAACCGGACCGTCATGCCCCCTTGGTCTCTAGCCGTGTAGCGCCTCGTGCTCGCGCTGCTTTCGATGCTCGTGGCGAATATCAGTGCCCCGAACAACGTAGACGACAGACTCGGCAATGTTGGTCGCATGGTCGCCGATACGTTCGATGGCCTTCGCGATAAACAGGTACTCGAGCCCCGTCGAGATTGTCCGTGGGTCTTCCATCATGTATGTCACCAGATTGCGCACGAATGCCCGGAACTCCTTATCGACGGCTTCGTCCTCCCGAACAATCTGTGCAGCTCCAACCGCATCCATTCGCGCAAATGCATCCAGCGCTTTGTGCAGAATCTTTAAGGCCATTTCACCGGAGATTTTGATTTCAGCGATGTTGAACGCTCGGGGAGCACCATGCCTGTGAATTCGGCGCATGCGTTTTACCAACTTTCGAGCTTCGTCGCCCGCGCGCTCCAGGTTGGTAATGCACTTTGAAGTGGCCAGCAGGAATCGCAGATCACGCGCGGCGGGCTGTCGACGCGCAATGATATGGCTGACTTCCTCATCGATTGCGATTTCCATCGCATTGAGCTGATGTTCACCCTCAAGGACGGTTGCCACCAGCGCCCCATCGAATTCGTTCAGAACCGCCAGCGCAAGCGCGGTTTGAGATTCCACGAGCCCACCCATTTCGAGCAGTCTCGATGAAAGAAGGTTGAGGTCCGCCTCAAAACTGCTGGAAAGGTGCTTTTCTGACATGTTGACTTCTCCGCGCAACGCCCGGGACGCAGTTATGAGTGCCGCTGCGTCCATTTCACCAGAAACCATTCCGTTGTCCCGGCCCCAGAGCGCCCCTGCAATCAGAGCCCACATCGTCACGACCTAGAAAACCGTATATACCGTATCATCGTACGCTTCGCGTTCGATGTTCACAACAACAAATGTTGCGGGTCGCCGGGAGTACCGAAACCGGGGTGCATACGGAAATATCAATGGGCACTCCATTCTCTTCGCGCTCTGATGTGCGTAGCCATGGCGGCATTCGCGGAGCGGAGCAGAGTTCGGTTTTCCAGTGGTCGCGCCTTCGTATCTGGATACGGACACTTGCACGAAATTCCGCCAGCTGTCACGGAGTGACAGGTACCGGTACCGTTGCGATGGTTATCGCCGCTGCACCTGGTTTCGGCCCGCCCGTTTCGCTGCGTATCGTGCGCGGTCCGCTCGCGACAGTGCGCCGCGCGCATCGTCAGAAGGCAGGACCTCGCACACCCCGGCAGAAAACGCGTAGCGAATTCTCCGTCCCGCGCTTGTCCAGACTGTACGTCCAGACATCTCACGTCGCACTCGCTCGATGGCGGCCGACGCTTCGTCCAGCGATGCACCTGGAAGAACCATGAGAAGCTCGTCGCCGCCAATGCGGCCAACAATATCCGACCCGCGCACAGCACCAAGGATGGTCTGCGCAAAGTCTGCAAAATATCATCGCCCACGAGATGGCCGTGATGGTCGTTGATGTGCTTGTAACGGTCAAGGTCAAGTAGTGCAATGGAAAGTGGCGTCGCCGTCCGAATCGACGCTGGGATTGCGGCGTCGAAGAGCGCGAGGGCGTAGCGTCGGTTGGCGAGTCGGGTTAGCGCATCGCTACGCGCCTCAGCCTGGGCTGCATCTCTCGCGCGTTTCAACTCCTCCTCGCTCTGCTTCAGCTCGGAGATATCCGAGCCGATTACGGTGACCCAGCCAGCGTCTCCTGACGAAGCACGGTGGAACCATGTTGTCCCGTTCGACGCGGGCCCAGCGCAGTCACCGAAAATGTCATCCGGCCGTTCTTTTGTCTAAGGGATAACCAAAAGAAGAGTCATGAAAAGTGTGCGCGCGACCTGGACTGCCCGATGCATGGAACGCAATCGCGGACGAAGATGTCGCTGCGTGACGGAATCATCTTTCGCTCGCAGGAACGGGCACGCCGATCATTTCCATCACAGCGAGCGACGAAATCGCTGCGCGCCAAACGGTGTTGACCGCAGGCGCAAGCGCCCACTTCCTAAAGTCCTATGACGGGATGCGCTGGTCAGAGCCGTGCAGGGTGCGCAGGGCGTGACAACGCACCGGGGCGCGTCGCCCGAGGCGCACACCGGGCAATGAGAAAGGCGGCGCCCCTGAAGCAATGGCGTGCTGTCGAAGGGGGCTCTGGTGCAAACAGTGCGCGTGCGAATCGGTTAAGATGTGGGACTGACAAACTGACAGCCGACGATGGGCAAACTCAAGAGCCTGGACGAACTGTTCGCAGGCCGTCACTTTGACCGTGAAGTGATCATTCTGTGTGTTCGCTGGTATTTGCGCTACAAGCTTAGCCTGCGCGATCTGGTCGAAATGATGGCGGAACGAGGTCTGCCGCTGGCGCACACGACGATCCTGCGCTGGGTGCGGCGGTATGCACCGGAGTTCGTTAAACGGTGGAACCGCTTTGGCAGGCCCACTGGCCAGTCGTGCCGCGTCGACGAGACTTACCTCAAACTGCGCGGCAAGTGGGTCTATCTTTATCGGGCGGTGGATCGGGCAGGCCAGACGGTAGACCTCATGCTCAGCGCCAGGCGCGGCGTGAAGGCGGCAACAGCCTTTTTCAAAAAGGCAATCAAGCATCGGGGGCAGCCACCGAAGACCATCACGCTCGATGGTTATGCGGCCTCGCATCGCGCCGTGCGCGAAATGCAGGTCGATTGCTTGCTGCCTGAGGACACGAAGGTCCGATCCTCGAAATATCTTAATAATCTGGTCGAGCAGGACCACCGCAATATCAAGTCCCGGACGAAAGTCAGCTCGGTTTCAAACGTTTCAGGAACGCAGCGATCACTCTCTCAGGTATCGAATTGGTACATCGTATTCGCAAAGTCCAATTCAGCCTCGCGAAGCTCGACCTCAAAGATACCGCTGCGCCCGCAGTTTGGAAGGCCGTGCTGTTTGCTTGATGTGGTCTCTGTTCTACAGAAATATCGTCCAGACCGTCTATTTGCACCAGAGCCCAACAAGGTACTCAAGAGAGCACTCTTCCTCTCCGCCTTTGCCGCCTTGCGGGACCCGGTTTCGAGGGACTACTACGCCCGCAAGGTCCAGCAGGGCAAGCGCCACAATCAGGCGCTCATCGCTCTTGCCAGACGACGCTGTGATGTACTGTTTGCCATGCGGCGCGACGGCACCCTTTACCAACCCAGCTTGTGTGAAAACGCATACTGATCGCCTAAACTGAAGTAACGCCTTCAGATCGGGCGGCCACATGAAGCGATTCGTTGAAGGCGAAGACCGTAAGCAGGCTGTCCTGCTACCCGAGTATCTCGAAGACTATGTCTCCGAGGACAATCCGGTGCGCGTAGTCGACGTCTTTGTCGATGAGCTTGATCTCCATGATCTCGGCTTCGACGGAACCGCGCCCGCAGTAACGGGGCGGCCCTCGTATCATCCATCTGTACTGCTAAAGATTTATATCTACGGTTATCTGAATCGAATTCAGTCCAGTCGGCGTCTGGAGCGTGAGACTCAACGCAATATTGAGCTTATGTGGCTAACGGGCCGCCTTTCGCCGGACTTCAAGACCATCGCCGACTTCCGCCGCAGCAACGGCAAGGCAATTCGCAATGTCTGCAGCCAGTTCATCGTGCTATGCCGTAACCTGGACCTCTTCTCAAAGTCGATAGTGGCCATCGACGGCAGCAAGTTCAAAGCCGTCAACAATCGCGATCGCAACTTTACGAGCGCGAAGGTCAAGGCTCGCCTGCAGCAGATCGATGAGAGCATCGCCCGATATCTTTCCGCGATGGAGACTGCAGACCGGACTCAATCCGATGTTGCCGAGGCGAAGACGAGTCGGATCAGCGACAAGATCAGCAAGCTCAGGCAGCAGATGCAGGACCTCAAGGCGATGGAGCAGCGATTGCGCGAGTCGCCAGATGGACAGGTTTCCCTAACCGATCCAGACGCGCGCTCAATGGCTACCAGCGGTCGGGGAACGGGAATGGTTGGCTATAACGTTCAGACGGCCGTTGATGACACGCATCATCTGATCGTCGCACACGAGGTCACCAACGTTGGCAACGATCGCAGCCAGCTGACGAATATGGCCGGCCAGGCACGGCGGGCACCGGCATCAAGGATCTGACTGTCGTTGCCGACAGGGGCTACTTCAGGAGCGAAGAAGTCCTGCAATGCTATGAGGCGGGCATTACGACCTTCGTTCCTAAACCGTTGACTTCGGGCAAGAACGCTGACGGCTATTTCGGCAAGCAGGATTTTATCTACATTGCCAGGGATGACGAGTATCTTTGCCCGGCCCGGCAGCAGCTCAACTGGCGCTTCACAAACATCGAGCATGGCATGACGCTGCATTGCTATTCGAGCTCGGCCTGTTCTACCTGCGCCATCAGAAAACAATGCACATCAGGCAAGCAGGCTCGCCGGATAAAGCGCTGGGAACATGAGGCCGTCGTCGAAGCGATGCAGCAACGGCTCGACCATAAGCCGGAAATGATGCGCGTACGCCGTCAGACCGTCGAGCACCCGTTTGGCACGCTGAAATTCTGGATGGGAGCAGCACACTTCCTTATGAAAACACGCGAGCATGTCAGCACCGAGATGAGCCTTCATGTCCTCGCATACAACCTGAGGCGCGTCATGGCGATCCTCGGCGCGGAGGCGATGATGCAAAAGATGCGAGCGTGAGGATAGGCTCGCACCACGGCGGTCGCGCCGGCGCGCATTACGGCGCCTGGGCACCCCTTCCTCTCACAAAGAGCTCAAAGCGCCAATAACCACCAAACGGGCCAAATTGGGCCGTTGACGCCTGCGGATGATCGCGTGAAATCGTCATTGCGCCCGCGTTGCGTTTTTACACGACCTGAACCCAAATCCGCCCCTAATGCTTGACGAAATACATAGGGGTACCCCTCGAGCTTTCCCCATAACGCCGTCAAGTAGGCGCGCGACGCTGAGCGTTGCGTCCCGTCGCTCAACCCCGTGTCGGCGATCACGGGCACGCCCCCTCACCGCGCTTAATGGTCATAAGCCGTTTATTGCAGCGCAAATCGATGCCGCCCCGCCTTTTCGCCACGGGTGTCCGATCCAACAAACGATCTCCCGAAAACACTCACCTATCGTCACGGCAAGGCCACGTGCCGGAGTTCCGGCGTATGGGCGCTGACGCAATCGTCATAGTCCTTGCTCCGCATCCAACAGGAAGCGTGGCAAGCCAGTAAGCCGCGCCTCGGCTAACCCGGCCTCGGCGGGACGTCATTGACCGCGCTGCGTGGCCGATTTGTCGCCAAATGAAGGGGTACATAGCCACAAATTATGTACCCCTTCACTTTTGGTGTCCAAACCGGTACATTTTGTTCCGCGTCACCGGGAACGCCCGCCAGCAGAGGCCATCAGGCGCTTGCAGGCGGTCTCGCTGGCCCCGGTACTGACGCGAGCACGTCCGACGAAGGAAAAGTAAGAGCGTCTTCGAACCAAAAGTTGTAGCGGCCACCGCCAAAGCGGCGACCGCTCGCCCGGTTGGACGCCAAACCACCACGCCAGCGGTTGAGGGAGCGCCCCATTTCGCCACCGTGCTGAAACACAGCGTGTCCGCGCCGTCTCGATTGACCGGTGAAGTTTGGCCTGCAACGTCTCACGCGACGGCAGCGCGGGTGGATACCGGAGCGGGCGCTGGACGGCACACCGGATGCAACTTCCGTGTCGCCGCCAATTCCCACCGCAGCGCGGAGACAATCTTCACGTCGTTTCAGAGAAGGCGCTTCTAGTTTCAAAACCAGCCACGCGGGCAGGCTCGCGGGAGAGCCCGATTCACACTGCTAGCGCTGGATTCTCCTGCGTCTGGCGCAAGTCGTTTTATCCGCTCGTTAGGTCCAGCATCGAACCGGTACACCTCTTCGCCCCGCAGCGACACACATAGTCGGCGGCCAACTCGGGAGTTATCGCCTCTCCAACGGTCAGTCCATAGGCGATAAAGAGCTCGTCGCCCGCCTTCACGTTTCTGATCGTTTCGATGAAAACGCGCGCCCGCCCGTCCTCGACCGCTTCGCAGTTCGGCCGGCACGAATGGTTCAGCCAGCGGGCGCCATTGCCTCCGACGCTGCCGTCAATCACGCGACCGTCAGCCAGTCCGAAGATGAACGTGTGGCCCGGCCTGCCGGATCGCCGATGCCGGGCTGATGCCTGCCGCCACGACGTGACCTCCCCGCGATATTCGAAGATCCGCTGGCCGACGGGAATCGCCCTTAGCGCGAAGACGCCGCGGCCATGTACCGATGATTTCCTGACTGTCACGCGCCGCACTTCTCACTCCGGGTCTATGTTGGAGGGTGGGAGCATATCGACCAGCCGCTTGCGCGGCAACCGGTACCGACGCCTCAGAACAGGCTGATCTGCCGGGAGTCTCGCGGCGGAGGTCGGGACACGTCGGTCCGGCCGCTTTGCCGATGTACATTGCTCCTTTTCCCGATTCGCTGTAGCCGCGCCAGCAGCAGGCATTCGCCTGCGCCATCGCTCAAGCGCAACTCGAACACGCCAGTTTCGCCAGATGGGCATGGCGCCGTCGCGCGGAGCGACAGGCGCAGACCGCGCCGTTTCGCGCGGCCCATCATCGGCGTGCGGCTCCTGCCTGGCCAGCAATCCGAAACGAAACGCGTCACTGTCCCGGGCAGGGACTCATGCGCGACGCCCTGTGGAAGCGTCCGTCCCGTGAGCAGATAGATATCAGCCATGCAGCCCATTTCCCTATGCCTGGCTGGGCTGGCGGTCGGTACGACCCGGGACGAACGGGTCGAACGTGATGTCTTTCGGACTGGAGCCGGGACAGCGGACTGCCTGTCCGCCCGCGCACGCGTTTCCGCTTCCCGCAGCGTCGTCACCTCCGTCTGCAGCCGGGCATTCTCAGCCTGAACCGCTGCCAGGCGCCCCTGCAGTACGCCCGTCTGGTGACGCGCGTCACCCAGCTGTGCCCGCATGGTTTCAGATGCGCGGCGCTGGTCGTCATCCTTCCTGTCCGCGCGACGCGCGGCTTCGCCGGCGGCCGCGCCGAGATCGGCGGGCAGGTCGGGATGGTCAATGCACACCCGGCTTTTCTCGCGCAGTTCGGCCCAGAACTCGCCGAGCACTTGGGTCGGCGTGCTCATGCTGCCCCGCTTCACCAGCTGGTAAAGACGGTTCGCGGTCGGCGGAATGCCGTGGCGAAAGAACAGCAGCGCGCAGACCTCGCGGTACAGCTCGCGCGGCTTCAGACTCAGCAGCATTTCACCGACGTATTTCATCGATATACCGGCGTGACGCCGCGCGCATTCCAACTTGCCCACCGGAACGTCGGTAGCTGATTCATCTGGCGAAGTTGCGAGCAAAACAATGACCGCGGGACTTCCGCGCTCGCGATTTAACAGAGCGACAAGAGTTTCTCGAAGTAGATAGTGCCTCCGGGAGCTGATCAGAACAAGAATTCGTGGACAATAATTCCGACACGTTGACCTTGCCCCCCGTTGACGAATCCCGTAGCTCGGGGAATTATGCGGATTCGCTTTGCTGAGCCGCGAACTTGTCAGTAATCGATGGTGATCCGGTTGTCGACCCGCATCACACCGGGGGCAAGCCATGCGACCCGCTCGGCCTCCTCGCGCTCGGCCCATGAGCGGACCGTGCCGCGCAGGACGACCTCATTGCCTTCGGCCTCCACCGTGATGTGCTGAGCGTCGACTTCCGCGTTGCGCTTGAACGCGTCCTCGATCTTGCGCTTGAGGTCCTCGGGCTTGACCTTCGGCTTGATCTCGATCTCGTTCGTCAGGCCGGTTACGCCACTTGCCCGCAGCGCCGTGTCGGCCGCGCGGCGACGCTGGTAGTCCCATTCGACTTCGCCCTTCAGCGTCACGTGTCCGTCCCTGACGACCGCCTTGATGGTGTCCGCCGCATAAGGCAGCTCGGCCTTCAGTTGGGCAATGATCTCGCGCACGATCTCCGGATCGGGCGGCTTGCTGATCAGAGGCAACCGCACCTCCACATCGTTTGCGACCCCCCTCACGCCCCGCACACGCGTCGCGTCCTCTTCGGCCTTGCGCCTTTGCCGGAAGCTGCGCGCGAAACCGGACAATGTGACCGCACCGTCCTTGACCGCAACCCCGATATCTGATGGATCGATGTCCGGGTCCCACTGCAGTTCGAACTCCACGTCTCGCTTGATGTCTTCGTCGGTTCTCATCGCCGCTCCTCGTCGGTTTGTTGATGGACTAACGTGCGCCCGCAGGGCCACGCCCAGCGCTACACGCATCCGTCCACGATAGGGCAACCCTAGGGCGTGCCGGGCCGATTTTCTTCCGTACGCCTGCGCAGCTTTTGCGGCATGCTGCCGTACGTTTGTTCTGAAAACCGCGCGCAGCCGTGCAGAGATTCGACACGTCTTGCAGGAATGAGGAAGATGTCCAACCGGCAAGAACCTAGTCTTGATGTCGTCGTCATTGCGTCAATGGCCCCGTCAACGTCCCAAGCTGCGCGGCGGTGGGAGGCGCCACAGCTGCTTTGCGGTGAGGTCGACCGGCTCGCGCGTGGCGCTGAGCATGAATTGAACCGTCTTGCCGCGGATGGGCCTGGGCTTATTTCCCAAGGAAAAGGAGCAAATCGATGAGCGATCTAGTTGTTGTAAGCTTCAAAGGCGAAGAGACGGCCGACCAGGTGCTGACCAAACTCCAGCAGATGCAAAGGGAACACCTGATCGACCTTGAGGATGCCTGCATCGTGGTCCGTAGCGCGAAGGGCAACGTACATCTCAAGCAAGCCGTCGATCTAGTCAAGATCGGCGCGCTCAGCGGCGCGGCCTGGGGTGGTCTGTTTGGTGCGCTGGTTGGGCTGATGTTGCTCAATCCGCTCGTCGGGCTGGCAACAGGCATGGCCGTCGGCGCTGGCACGGGCGCGTTGTCGGGCGCGCTCTCGGACTATGGAATCGATGACGACTTCATGCGTTCGACGGGCCGGAACATTGAGCCGGGCTCGTCGGCGCTCTTCATCCTCGTGCGTCGCGTGAATTTCGACAAGGTCCTGCCAGAGCTGAAGCCTTTCGGCGGAAAGGTATTAAAGACGTCTCTCACGAACGATCAGGAGGAACGCCTGAGGAAGGCCCTAGAGAGCCTGAACAGCAGTGGCACGACAGCATGAGCATCCCTGCGCTGCGTCAGTGTTGTGGTCTTGAATTCTGTTGAAGTTTGCGTTTTGGCCGGATCGACACCCCGACAATCTAGGCGGATTATTCCGTGTGGACGTCGATCACATCGACGCGCAGTTCGACATTTGAGACTGCTCACGCCTAAACATCCGAAGACTGATGCGACCGCATCTGAAGGTGCACGCGGGACAAACGGCCGGGCAAGGTCTCTTTCGGCACGTGAGCGACGAAGGTAGCGCAAGGGACTTTTCATCCGTTGGTCACCGCTTCGAATCCGGTACCGCGCGTCCGGTGGAGGACGGTATGCAAGCAGCAAGCACCACTACTGCGGCGCTTGCAGTGGTCGTCCTGTCAGGCCTCGTCTACGTGAATTGCCCGCAGATAAAAAATCGCTATGCGCGCCGAGGGCGTGGCGCTCGACTTAACCGTCTGCGCTGCGGCTAGGATCTAGGTCGCTGGTAAAACAGGGTTCCAACGCAGGCCCGACCTTCGCGAGCAGATTGTTAGGCACGATGCGGTCGAGCACGCGAGACCCGTGGTGTCGAGCATCTCCTGCTTCACGCACGAGCCGATCTCTCGCCAACCCGCAGATCAGTGACGTCGATCTGGATGTCGTCGATGCCGCCATTTTCGATCTGCGTGATGAAGGTGACGACCTCCGCATCCAATGACAGTGATTGCATGCGGGCAACGCCGGTGCGATAGCGAGATTCCGCTGTTTCCCTTATGGAGCGCAACATGAAAAAGGAAAGTCGCGTCGACATCCGGAAGTCGAAAGTCGAGGCGCAGGAAGCGCCGATGACTCTGGACGAACAACTCGACGAAGCGCTCGGAGAGACTTTTCCTGCCAGCGATCCAATCGCCGTTCACCCCGAGCCCGAACAACCCGCGAAGAAGTAAACTCAGTTGACGTCGGTACTGGAAAGCAACAGAGCAAGCTCCTCGACGCGCTGCAAACAGCGTTTCCTGCGTGTAGATTTGTTCGAGGCGCCCGGATAAGACGGAAAGTGTTGCCACCAAAACTTGGAATATACCGCGATCACAGGCGAGGCTGGTTCAGCTGCAGAGTAACTGTCGCGCGCCTCTCATCTAGATCGTCCCGCCATAGGCGGCGACGCCGCGCACTTCGGACTCCACGCTACCTACATCCATCGCCCCGCCAGGTTCGCGACTGCGACCTGCTACGCGCGCAGGGTGACGCGGCCGCCGGTTGCGTCGAGCACTCAAACGCGCGCAGCGGCGCGGACATTCCGTCGCTTGTGGCTGGACGATTGTGAGTCCGAAGCGCCTGATCTGGACGACGTCATTCGCTTCAATGAAGCGATCGATCAGGCATTCGCTGAATCGGTCACCTTCTTCAGTACATAGATGGATCAGAACCGCAACCTCCTGCTTGGCATGCTGGGCCACGACCTGCGCACCCCCCTACAGGCGATCCAGGCAACTGCGTCGTATCTTGCCGCACTCAATGCTGGGGAACGGATATCCGGGGCCGCCGCTCGTCTGATTCGAAGCGGAGCCCGGATGCAGGCGTTGCTTGATGACCTGACTGATTTCAACCGTACCAAACTGGGCTTGGGCATCAATGTGAAGCCCACAAATATCGATCTGGCGGAGGTGCTTGCCGACGAATTGGACGGGTTGCGTGCAATTCACCCTGACCGGCAAATTGACTTGCACGTGAATGGTGATTCGCAGGGGCGCTGGGACGGGCAGCGTCTGCAGCAATAGCTTGGAAATCTGGTAACCAATGCCATCAAGTATGGGGCGCAGAGCACTCCCGTAAGCGTGACGGTGCTCGGCGGCATAACACATGTCCGTATCGAAGTCAGCAATTGCGGGCCTGCCATCAACGGAGCAATGCTGGCATGCATGTTCGACCCCCTGACGCGCGAGACCAGCCGACAAGCTGCAACCGAGGAGGCGGGTAGCCTGGGATTGGGTCTGTATATCGCGAGCGAAATCGCCAAAGCCCATCACGGTACGATTGAAACGCGGTCCGATGAGACGGAGACCTTGTTTTCAGTATCGCTCCCGCGCGCGGACGAATCCCTCTTGACACCCCGTCGCAAGGGAGCAGAGTGACGGCTTCAGCGTCGGTCGTCCCAGACAGATCCATCGTGAAAAGCAGTCGTTCACATGTCGAAGCCCAATGACGCCTTGGGGTCGAAGCCGAAGTTCGCCGCCGTTGGCGGTGCGGCTTGCGACGAACTTCCGGGTTCGGCCAAACCGCGTCGGGCCCGACAGGGGAAGTTAGCGAAAGGCAACGGTGCTGCGGGCAACCTGGAAACCGAAGGAAGCCGGAAGTAAAGCGCTGGTCCGACGAACAGAATCTCGAAACCCTGATTACCCCTCCGGCCTCGTCAGGCGGCGGCCGCGACCGTCACCGCATCGC
The DNA here is from genome assembly GCF_003387275.1 of Paraburkholderia sp. BL6669N2. Taxonomy (NCBI): domain Bacteria; kingdom Pseudomonadati; phylum Pseudomonadota; class Betaproteobacteria; order Burkholderiales; family Burkholderiaceae; genus Paraburkholderia; species Paraburkholderia sp. BL6669N2. The sequence continues at coordinate 49,948 of NZ_QUNA01000002.1, forward strand.
CGACCGAACAGACGCCGTCGCTCAGCACCTCAAGATAAATGCCGAGATCGGCATGGCCGAAATGCTGCATGATCGCTTTCGGCAGATTGGCGTCGCGTGTGGCGGTCTCCGGGTTGACGTTGATGGCGGCACAGCGCCGCGTCGGTAGGGCCCCGCGAAAACGTACCCCGCCAATCTCGACTTCGCGACCGAGCCAGTTGAGCTCCGCCCAGGCAGGCACGCCGTCGAGATAGATGTTGGCGCGGAAGCGCAGGGGGTGCACGGAAGTCCCGGTCGCCTCCTCAAGCGCCCGCACGGAGGCCAGGTTGATCACCGAGATCGCTTTCATCATGACCGGCGAGACCACGCCGACATCCGTGAATTTGTGGTCTGCGGCCGAGACCAGGCGGGGGCGGCCTTCAGTCGCTTCGCCCAGATAAGCCGCCATGAAATCCTCGATCGCCTCGCGGCCCGCAGCATTCGTCGTCGCCGCCTCAAGCACAAGCTCACCGCGATAGCGAATGGTCAGCGTGCCGGTCTCTGGATCCAGCCGTGTCGCCAGCGCGGCAAGCTTTTCATTCTTGCGCAGCATCAGGAAATAGCCCTTGTCGAGCGGCTCGGGGGCTTCCGGATCAAAACGCGTCGTGCCGAGCGCCAGCGCGAATGCGCGGTCGAAGGACAGTCCTTGCCCGTGGCTGACGGCCATTTCCGTCAAGGGCTCGGGAGAGAGACCCTTGATTGGATAGCGATAGAGATTGATAATTTTCGCCATTATTCCTGTTCCATCACTGATTTTCGCCATCATTCCCGCAGTGCTTAACATAGCACCTGGTGAGGGTGACAAGCCACCAGGAACCGGGGTTGGATTGACAAGCGGCTCGCTCAATATGCGCAGAACAGTCCTTTGTGAGCATGGACAGGCGGGGACACAAATCGGTGACGTCTAGTTGCGTTCGAGCGGCGGGGCAGAACGGTCGCTCTGGAGCGCAGTGGCGGCATTCACAGAAACTAATGGGGACGGGAAGGGACCGACTCCCGCCGAGCGTCGTCGGAAGAATCCGGGAAGCGGCCATTCAATTCAAGATGGTGAACGTTGCTTGATCGGCCATAGCCGACGCGCACTATTCAGCCGCCGTGCGGCTGCAGTACGCCACGTTGCCGTCGTTCGCAATGAAATGCTGCCGAACGTCGACTTCCGGGAACGGCAACGGGTCTCAGCGACCCGACAGAGTCATTTGCGCCTTATCGCTGAACGTTGGTTTTCAGGCAAATAGTCGACGGATATCGCTCCAGGCGATGCGTCAGCGCAGGACGTCGGAACGTGTGGTGCGCGTCGGCTCTGGAAGAAAATTGCGGTACGGCTCCTCATGTAGCCGAATTGTTACCGGTCTACACTACACCGCGACAATTTCGGTAACACTTGCGGGCTTGTATCTGCCGGTCGGGTGTGGGCGCGGCTTCTGCTTCCCTCCCTGTGCCGGCCGGTGTACGCTGAAGTTACCTTGCACCCTCCACGCGCTGACGCCACCCGATTCTTCCTCATTTCCTGGTCTTTTCTCCAATGCCTACTACCCCGTCCTCGGAGTCTGCTCCGCAGCAATCCGGCACCGCGCCTACACCGTCCGCTTCGCCGGTTTTCCCCGTGGTAGGCATCGGCGCGTCGGCGGGCGGCATTCAGGCGCTTCTCCGGCTCTTCGAGCAGATGCCCGCAGACAGCGGTATGGCATTCGTGATCGTATTGCACCTTTCCCCGAAATACGAAAGCCGCGCTGACCAGGTACTACAGCGGGTAACCTCGATGCCTGTCATGCAGGTTCGCGAGCCCACGCACATCGAGAAGAACAGCGTCTATCTGATCTCGCCATCCAATGACCTGTCCATGTTTGACGGCTACCTTCGCGTGACGCCAGCGGAGCGCTCTTCAGGCAGGCCGGTGGCCATCGACCGGTTTTTCCGGAGTCTTGCAGACGCCCATGGCAGCCGGGCCGTCAGCGTAATCCTCTCCGGCACAGGGAGTGACGGTACGGCCGGAATCGGCCGGATCAAGGAATGTGGCGGCGTCACCCTCGCTCAAAATCCGGACGATGCCGAGTACGGCGAGATGCCGCAAAACGCGATCGCGACGGGGCTCATCGATCTGTCGCTGCCAGTCGTGGATCTTCCGCAAAAACTGATTGAACTGTGGAGCAATGCACGGGTGATCCGACTGCCGGCGGTCGAGGGAGAGCCTCCGATAGCAGCAGTGCCTACAAGCGAAAACGCTGCAGCAACGGCCGACAGCGCGTTGCAGGATATCCTGAAGGGACTGCGGATCCACACCGGCCACGACTTCCGGCACTACAAGCGCGCAACGGTATTGCGACGCATCGAACGACGCCTGCAGGTCAACACGCTTCCCGATCTGCCGTCGTACCTCCTGTTTCTGGAACGACATCCTGATGAAAACCAGGCGTTGCTTCGAGACCTGTTGATCGGGGTAACGAATTTCTTTCGCGATCGGGAAGCATTCGAAGCACTGGAACGGGAGGTGATACCCGGCGTATTTGAGGGCAAAGATGATGGAGACCAGGTTCGCGCCTGGGTCGCCGGTTGCTCGACCGGTGAAGAGGCGTATTCGCTTGCCATGCTGTTATGCGAACGGTTGGGCGAAGAGCATACCCAGCCAGGCATTCAGATATTCGCCACGGATATCGACGAACGTGCCATCGAGTCGGCGCGATCCGGCCGATACCTTGAGTCTATCCTGACCGATGTACCGCCCTCCCGGCTTCGGCAGTTTTTCACCCATACCCGCGGCTTCTACCTTGTCAGCAAGGCGCTCAGGGAGAAGGTCCTCTTTGCGGCGCACAACATCCTGCGCGACCCGCCCTTTTCGCAGCTCGATCTCATAACGTGCCGCAACCTGCTCATCTATCTTGATCGCGATGTTCAGCGACAGGTGCTGCAGACTTTCCATTTCGCTTTGCGGACAGGTGGATACCTTTTCCTTGGCAGCTCCGAGTCCGCTGAGATTGCGGGAGACCTGTTTGCACCGGTCGACAAGAAAAATCGCATTTACCGCGCCAAACCCGCCGCGCACCGAGCTTCAGTCCCGCCCCCGTTGGCAACTGCCGGCAAAATCCTTCACGCCTCGCCGATTGAGGCTGCGCGCCCTTTGCCCAGGCCTGCGAGTTTTTCGTTTGCACCGTTGCATCAGCGCGTGATCCAGCACTATTCGCCGCCGAGCATCCTGGTCGACCGCGACGCTGAAATCCTGCACATGTCCGAACATGTCGGGCGCTTTTTGCGGTACGTCGGCGGCGAGCCATCGCATAACCTCCTCACGGTCGTGAATCCTGATCTGCGGCTCGAACTTCGAACCGCACTCTATCAGGCGCTACAGCATGGCAAAAGCATTGAAGTCAAACGGGTGCGGTTCTCACGGGGCGAGGCCTTTTCCTATGTCAATCTTTCTGTCCATCCTTTCCACGACGACATGGCAGGCGGCGACGTTCTCGCCATCTTCTTCAGCGAATCTGACGACGCGGATACAGAGAGCGGCGCGAACGACCCGCACCGCCGCGGGCAGGACCGGGTTGTCGCACAGCTCGAAACAGAACTGATTCGTACGAAAGAACTCCTGCAGTCCAGCATCGAACAATCCAATCTGTCGACCCAGGAACTGAAGGCCTCGAACGAGGAATTGCAGGCCATCAACGAGGAGATGCGCTCGGCCACTGAAGAACTCGAAACCGGCAAGGAAGAGCTCCAATCGGTCAATGAAGAACTGGTCACCGTCAATGCCGAGCTTCAGACGAAGGTCGAAGACGAGGCCAGGGCACATGACGATCTTCAGAATCTGATTGCGTCCAGCGGCATTGCAACGGTCTTTGTCGACCGGGACATGCGCATCAAGCGCTTTACCGCGCCCGCGGTCAGTATTTTCAACCTGATCGAGACCGATATCGGCCGGCCGTTGCTGGACCTCCGGCACCGCCTGAATTATCCGCAACTTGCCGAAGATGCGGCCGCTGCATTCGATACGCTCAAGCTGACAGAGCGCGAAATCAGCACGAACGATGGACAGTGGTTTATTGTGCGACTGCTGCCGTACCGGACACTTGACGATCGCATTGAGGGTGCGGTCCTGACCCTGATCGATATCACGGCGCGGCGACGCGCGGAAGAGGTGGCGCGAACCAGCGAAGAGCGATTGAAGTTTGCCGCACTCACTACTAACGACTACGCGATCATCGTTCAGGACCTGGACGGCGTGATCGTCAGCTGGAACAGGGGCGCGCAGAACGTGTTCGGTTATGACGAGGCAGAAGCTATCGGAAAGCCGATTGATCTGATCTTCTCGCCGGAAGATCGGGAACAGGGCGTGCCACTGGCCGAGAGGGAAAAGGCCAGAAGTGCAGGTCGCGCCGACGATGAAAGGTGGCATGTGCGCAAGGACGGCAGGCGGATCTATTGCAGCGGCGTCGTGACCGCGATCGATACGGAAGCCTTCAGGGGCTACGCCAAAATCGCGCGAGATCTTACGGGCCGGAAAAGTGCTGAAAGCCGCCAGGCTAATCAGCTCGAGCTCGAACGGCGGGTCCGGACCCGCGCGGTTTCGGCGAACCGGCAAAAGGATGAATTCTTTGCGGTGCTATCGCATGAACTGAAGAACCCTCTGAACCTGATACACGTACAGGCGGAAATGCTGATGCGCGCGCCGCAACTGCGTGAAAGTCCACTCGTTCAGGAAGCAACCGATGTGATTCTCCGCTCGGTAGTTGGGCAGGCAAAGATCATTGACGATCTGCTGGACCTGTCGCGGGCGCGAACCGGAAAACTTGCGCTGCATCTGGTGCCCGTTGACATTTCGGCGATCCTGCGTACGGTGATCGACGCCAGTGCAGCGGACGCGGCCGCTGGTGGCATTGCTTTATCCGTGTCGGGCGTTGACGGCCCGGTTCGGATACAGGCCGACCCGGTCCGTCTGGAGCAGATCTTCTGGAACATCATCCGTAACGCTCTGAAGTTCTCCCCGGCGGGCGCTCGAGTCGACGTAACCCTCTTTTCCGACAATGGATTTGTGTGTGTGCAAGTCGAAGATACCGGCCAGGGGATCGCCCCTGATTTCCTTCCCCGCGTCTTCGACATGTTTAGCCAGGCCAAAACCGGAGCCACCCGCGAGCACGGAGGCCTGGGCATCGGGCTTTCGCTGGTAAAGCAACTCGTAGAAATGCATGGCGGAAAGATGGAGGCGAGATCCGATGGCCTCGGGAAGGGTGCAACATTCTCCGTAAGACTGCCAGAAGTTGCGACTCCGCTGTCCTCGGAGGGTCGCCGTGTGAACGTGGATGGGAGCATCCTGAAGGGTTTGCGCGTGCTGCTGGTTGACGATTCGGCCGAGACGCTAGACGCTTTCCGCACACTGCTTGAAATGGAGGGCGCCAAAGTGCGTTCCGAACTCAGCGGGAAGGCGGCACTCGCGGCAGCAGCTGAGGCTCCATTCGATCTCATTCTCTCGGATGTCGGAATGCCAGAAATGAGTGGCTATGAACTGATTGCGGAACTTCGAAAGTTACCCCCGACAGCGACCACTCCGGCAATCGCATTGACCGGATTTGGCCGCAAACAAGACGTGACAGAAGCACTGGAGGCGGGCTTTGATGCACATGTCGGCAAGCCGGTATCGCTGGCTGCCCTGCTTGTCGCGATCGACCAGGCCCGTTCGGCTCGCGACGACGGGTAGGACCGTCCGGGCTGGCCACAACAGCAGCAAGACGCCCACGTCGAGCGGCAAACTTTTGTCGAACCGGGTGACCGGGCTCCGCCAGAGTGCCGTTGAACGGATAGTCGACTTGATGGGATGACAGAGACCTTGAAGCGCCATTCGCAGTGTGCACGTGCGCGCAGAAGGCTGGTTTCATCACAAGAGCCGCCTTTCGTCGGAACCGGGCGACCGTCCCCTTGGGCCGGACCCGGCCGATGCGCCTGCCCCGCTGCGCTACCAAACACACGTGCCCCGAACGAAAGCCCACCATCCGGCTCAGTGCAGCTTATTTTTAGCTAGCGCAGGGGTGCTAGCGCTGGAGTGGTTGACGACTTATACGGGGCAGTCGATTTTTTGAGTGTTGCCGCCGTGGCGGGGCGCGCGGCGCTCGCTACCCCGCCTATCGCGACCTACCCCACCCGCGCCACCAACTCCGCCAGCACGGTCTCATAAGCAGTCGCCCCAACCACCCGCTCGTTCACCCCATCCTCGAAATCGATCCACCCCGAGTTGAACCCATCGATCATCTCGATACGCGGCGCCGGCCACGCCGTGCCTTGCGCCTGGAACAGCCCTTCCCACTGATCGCGCGGCACCGCCTGCGCCTTCACCGACCGCCCCAGCACGCCGCCGAGCAGCGCGGCGATCTCATGCTGCGTGTAGCGCTGCGGACCCTCAATCTCGATCACGCGACGGCCCTGCCACGACTGCGTCAGTGTGCCGGCGATCGCGCGCCCGATATCCGCGGTGGCGACCATCGGATACGCGCGCTCGAGCGGTTGCAGAAAGCTCGGCATCGCACCCGTGTCGCGGGCCGGGGCGATATCCCAAAGCGAATTTTCCATGAACCACGCGGGCCGCAGGATCGCCGTCGGAATCGGCAGACCGGCGAGCGCCGCCTCGAGAATATGCACCTGCGTAATCAGGCCGAGGCCGGACTCGCGCTGCCCGCCAATCGACGACAACGCCGCAACGCGTTCCGGCCGCGCAGCCGTCAGCGCCTGCTTCAGCACCGTCGCGGCCTCGTGGGCGTTCGGATATCCCGACTGCGGCGCAAAGTTCGGCGCCACCATCACGAAGACACCCGCCGTGCCGCGGAACGCGGCGGTGAGCGCGTCGGCGTCTTCGAACGAGGCAATCGCCACGTCGGCGCCGCGCTTCGCCCACTGTTGCGCCTTGCTCTCGTCGCGCAGTACGGCGCGCACTGCACGCCCCGCGTCTAATAGTGCGCGTGCCGCCGCGCCGCCAACATGCCCTGTCACTCCGGTAATTGCAAACATGTTTGTCGCTCCTCGGTTACGGCCTATGCCGCGCTGACAAGCATTCTCGGTGTCTCCCATCAATTTCACGAGAGCATTAATGTCATTTATTTATTGATTAATTGGCATGGAACAGTGTCCTTGAAGACCACCGACGTATGGAGAACCATCAAAGTCTGCACGGAAAATGATCGGAAGCCTGCTGCCACTGTCGCAGCCTCAAACGCGAGATCGGGACGAAATTTGCCTGTAGCCAGCGCGGCACCGACGAAGCCCAGGAACTCACGTCTCGCAAGGGGCCGCATGAGCAGATGGCCTTTGTTGCGCGGGCGACCTTGCCCGCCTGTCCGTTACGCGTGAGCAATAGCAGTGTCGCGACGCTCACGAGCGCGAGTCGGCCGAGCCATCGAGCGGCTTGTTTCCAGTAAGACGCGCAATTTCCGCAATCAATCTTTCGGGCGTAACCGGCTTTGTCAAATGCGATTGAAAGCCCGCTTGCAGTGCACGCACGCGGTCGTCGGCCTGCGCATAGCCGGTCAGCGCGATTGCCGGCATCACCGTGGTGGCCGCTCCCGAACGTTGACTCTGGACCGTTCGTATTTGCCGCAGCACTTCGTAGCCGTCTTCGCCGGCAAGCACGATGTCGCACAGCAGCAGTTGCGGCCATTCCTGCGTTGGCGTGTCGCTTAACCACGCGACTGCCTGTGCGCCCGACGAAGCAGTCCGCACGCGCGCACCGTTCGCGCTCAGCACCGCCTCCAATGCGTCGCGCGCTTCTTCCTGGTCGTCGATAGCCATGACGAGCAGGTCGTGCAGCGGTGCCGCGCCATTTTCTGCCAACGACTGCACAGCACGCGGCAGAGTACCGGCGACGGGTTGAAGCGGCAACATCGCCACATACGTGAGCCGCCCGTGCAGCGGCATCAACGTAAAGCCGCCGCCCGCGCTCGCAAGCGTGGCCTCCATGCGCTGCGCCGCCGCCTCAGTGAGTTCTGCAGGCTTGTCGACGGCCCCTTCCACGCTGAGCCAGACTTCGTTGTTGTGACGTTCGGCCCGTAGCGCAATGCGCGCGGCGGGCAACGCCCGTGCGATCTCGGCGCGGCACAGTTCCACGATCACCGGCTGCAGGACACCGAGGTCGCCGGTCACACGCAGATCGTTGCCGCCCAGTTCGGTCATTACATTGACGCGCCGCGCGGCGATCTCATCATGCAATCCGTCGATCATGCCGGCCGCCAACGTGGGAAGGCTCACCGACTGCGCGCTCATCTTTCGCTGCGCGTGTTCCAGTTCACCCTGCTGCCATTGCAACGACCACATCTTCGCGTACACGCCGTCGCGCGCAAGCAATTCGCGATGCGTGCCCTGCTCGACCAAACGGCCATGTTCCATGACCAGAATCCAGTCGGCGTCGACCACGGTGGAAAGCCGATGCGCAATCACGATCGACGTGCGGCCTCGCGCGAGACGCGTCAACTCCGTCTGGATCGCGCGCTCCGAACGCGTGTCGAGCGCCGAGGTCGCCTCGTCGAACACGATGATGCGCGGGTCCTTCAGAATGGCGCGAGCAATCGCGATGCGCTGGCGCTCGCCGCCTGACAGGCGTACGCCCCGTTCGCCGACGCGCGTGTCGTAATGGTCCGGCAGCCGCTCGATAAATTCGTCCAGTTGCGCGGCGCGCGCCGCGCGCACTACATCGGCGCGCGTGGCGGTCGGCCGCCCGTACGCAATGTTGTAGGCAATCGTCTCATTGAACAGAACCGTATCTTGCGGCACGATACCAATCGCTTCGCGCAGGCTTTGCTGCGTCACTTTCGCAATGTCCTGACCATCGATGCGAATCGCACCGTGTTCCGGTCGATACAGCCTGAACAGCAGCTTCACGATGGTCGACTTGCCCGATCCGCTGCCACCCACCACCGCAAGCGTTTTGCCGGCATACGCACGAAAATCGACGTCGCGTAATATAGGCCGCGCCGGTTCGTAGGCGAAATCCACGTGCTCGAATTCGATCTTCCCGGCGCTGACGATCAGCGGCCTTGCCGACGGTTCGTCGATATCTTCGCCAGCCTGGCCGCGTGTGTCGAGAATCGCGAACATGCGCTCTACGTTCACCATCGCGTCGTTGGTCTCGCGAAACACGAACCCGAGCGTATTTAAAGGCATGCAGATCTGGATCAGGTATGCATTGACCAGAATCAGATCGCCAACACTCATGGCGCCGGCCACGACGTACTGCGTGGCGAGCAGCATGATGACCGCTACGCCGAGCGCTATAACCGCGCTTTGCCCCACATGCAGTGCGGTCAACGCGCGCTGGTTCGCCGTTCTCGCATGCACCCATTTTTCCAGTACCTCGCTCAAACGGCGTGTTTCGACTTCCTCAGTCGCGAAATATTTGACGGTATCGTAGTTGAGCAAACTATCGACAAGACGTCCGTCCGACTGCGCCTCCAGGCGGTTCACCGCGCGCTGGAACGCGACGCGTTTGCGCGTGAAGATAACGTATAGACGGCATAACTTACGAAGGTGACTGCAATCGCCATCGTGAATTCGCGCGCGTAACCGCGCACCATGATCGAGACGATAGCGGCGATCTCGAAGGCGGTCGGCACGATGGTGAACAACGCGACGCCTAGCAGAAAACCGATACCGTCAGCCCCTTTCTGCACGTCCCGAACAATCGCGCCGGTCTCGCGCCGTGCATGAAATCTCGCGCTCATCCGGTGCAGATGCGCGAATGTCCGTTCGGTAAACGCGGCCACCGTTCGCTGCGTAACGATGCTGAACGCTACGTCGCGTGCTTCGTTAAGTGCATCGCCGAGAAAGCGCAGTAATGCATAGGCCAGCACCAGGAAAACGGGAAATAGCGCCCGCGCCGACGGATGACCGAGTTCGTCGACGATGTGCTTGAGGACGAGCGGAATCAAAACAACGGACAGTTTCGCCGCAATCATCAGCACGAGCGCGAGTATGGTTTGCTTGCGATAGCGCCAGATCGCGCGCGATAGATCGGCAGCAATGCGGCCAGTCAGTTCTGAACGGGAAGATGTCGGCGAGTCGGACATGGGCAGGGAGTGCCGCGCTACCGAAGCGAAAGCGAGAGCGTAGCGGCGTGTGAGGAATGCGGACCCCGGAGGATCTCGCACGAAGATAAAAAAGTGAGCGTGCTTCGCATAGAGCGGTGCGCAGCAAGCTGCGATCCCGCGCCGCAAGAAAAACGGCACATGTGCAGCACATTCGAAGAATTTTCCACACCGTGCCGACGAACACCTCACAGTGTGACCTTATTTCCGCAGCCAACGTTACACGCAGCCTTGTAAATCAGGGAACGCTACAGCGCCTCTCTCGCCTGCGAATTGGGGCGCGCCACAGCGCTCACTCCTTCAGCAAACGCCTTGCCGATGCGAATGCGAAAAAGAAAATAGGGAGTGGCACACCGCATGCGGCGTCCGCTTCAACCGCCTGCCTCTTCCCATCGTCATCGCTTCTTCGCCAAGGAACGTCATGAAAATCGCCCTTATCAGTGAACACGCCTCCCCTCTCGCTGTCGCCGGCGGTGTGGATAGCGGCGGGCAGAACATCTACGTCGCCAACGTCGCGCGAGAACTCGTCGCTATGGGACACCAGGTGGATGTCTTCACGCGACGCGACCGCGCACTGTTGCCGGTCGTCTCCGACATGGACGGTGTGCGTGTGATCCATGTTCCGGCCGGGCCACCGATGCAGTTGCCCAAGGAGCAATTATTGCCGGTCATGGACGAGTTCGCTGCGTTTCTGATCGACTTCTTCCGGCATGAACGCGATCCTTATCAGGTCATTCACGCCAACTTCTTTATGTCCGGCCTAGCAGCGCTGCGGGTCAAAGATGCGCTCGGTATTCCGCTCGTGACTACCTTCCATGCGCTTGGCCGTGTGCGCCGTATTCACCAGGGCGCCGCCGACGGCTTCCCCGACGAGCGTTTCGCCATCGAAGACGAACTGGTGGCACGCTCCGATATCGTCGTGGCCGAATGTCCCCAGGACGAAGCCGATCTGGTCGAACACTATCGCGCCGACCGCTCGCGTATTCAGATCGTGCCATGCGGCTTCGACGCCGACGAATTCTGGCCCGTGGACCGCGCCACCGCACGTGACGCGCTGGGCTGGCGCAAGGACGAATTCGTCGTGTTGCAACTCGGCCGGCTCGTACAGCGCAAAGGCATCGACAACGTGGTGCGCGGCGTCGGCGTACTGAAGCAGGCGTTCCGCGCGTCCGCGAGGCTTTACGTGGTCGGTGGCAACTCGGACGCCCCGAACGAACTGGCCACGCCGGAAATCGCGCGGCTGCACGGCATTGCGCGGGAGTGCGGCGTGGAGCAGCAGACCACCTTCGTTGGACGGCGCGGCCGCGCGCAGTTGCGTTACTTCTACAGCGCCGCCGACGTATTCGTCACCACGCCTTGGTATGAGCCCTTCGGCATTACCCCGGTCGAGGCGATGGCGTGCGGCACGCCGGTGATCGGTGCGAATGTGGGCGGCATTCGCTATTCGGTCGCGGACGGCGTGACCGGCTTTCTCGTGCCGCCCCGCGATCCGGGCGCGCTTGCGGCACGTCTGGACAAGTTGCGCCGTGATCCGGGCCTCGCGCGCCGCATGGGCGAAGCGGGACTGGCACGCGCGCACGCCGAATTCACATGGAGAGGGGTCGGTAATTCGCTGGCTGCGATCTACGCGCGGGCCGCGTGCCTCGTACCGGAGCGAACCGAGGCAGACCAGTTCGCGGAACCGCAGCGGGCGGCAGCGGGCGCGGCGCAGCGCTAGCGGGCATGTGTGCGCTTATGCGCATGCGTGCGTGCTCATACGAACCAGGCGCACTGTTTGACCTTGAGTCACGACGCCCGCGTAACGGCGTCTGGAATGGCTTTGTTTCTTATTGAGACCTCCTTCATGCAACCCGCGGTATTCCTCGATAAAGACGGCACACTGCTCGACGACGTGCCGTACAACGTCGACCCTTCGCTGATGCGTTTCGCGCCGGGCGCGTGTGAAGCGCTCCGCCTGCTGGCGGCGCACTCTATTGCGTTGTTCGTCGTCAGCAATCAATCGGGCGTCGCGCTGGGCAAATTCGGCATTGCCGCACTGTATCGTGTAGAAGCGCGATTGCATGCCCTGTTCGCCGAAAGCGGCGCAGTGCTGCGCGGCGTGTACTGGTGTCCGCACCATCCGCACGGCCACGTGGCACCGTATGCAATCGAATGCGATTGCCGCAAGCCCGCGCCCGACATGTTGCTGCGAGCGGCGCGCGAACATCGGCTCGACCTCGCGCGAAGCTGGTTCATCGGCGATATTCTTAACGACGTCGAAGCGGGCAGCCGCGCGGGCTGCCGCACGGTGTTGCTCGACAACGGCAACGAAACGGAATGGCTCGCCGGCGAGTTCCGCGTGCCGACCGCGCGCGCAACCGACCTATATGAAGCCGTGCGGATCGTCGTGAGCGGCCTGAACAGCGCAAATGAAAACGATCGTGAATGCAACGGCAGCCAGCATGCGCGAGCGCTACCACGCACCGAGGTTGCCTGATGTACGCCCCCATGCTGCTCACGCCGCCAACGCTTTCGCACGCACGCGTGGTCGACACGCCGTCGGCTACGAGCTGGGGCGAGGACGTCAAGCGCATTCTGTGCGTGCGTCTCGACAATCTCGGCGATGTGCTGATGACTACGCCCGCACTGCACGCACTGCGCCAGTCCGCTCCCGGCCGTCATATCACGTTGCTCGCATCACGTAGCGGTATTGCGCTCGCGCCGTTTCTCGACGACGTGGACGACGCGATCGTCTACGACGCGCCGTGGGCGGATCGTCCGATGAACGCCAGCCACACCTGGATGGACGATCAGCGCATGCAGGAGCGACTGCGCGGCGGCGGCTTCGACGCCGCGGTGATTTTCACCGTCTACAGTCAGAGCCCATTGCCCGCCGCAATGCTCTGCTATATGGCCGGTATTCCGCGGCGCCTCGCACATTGCCGCGAAAATCCCTACACCCTAATGACGGATTGGCTGCGCGAACCGGAACCGCAGCAACGCACCCGCCATGAAGTGCAGCGGCAACTCGATCTCGTGCGCCACGTGGGCGCGCAAACGCAGGACACGCATATGCGGTTCCACGTCGACACCGCTGATCGCCGGTCGCTCGAAGCGCAACTCACCGCGCGTGGCGTGGCGTCCGATGACGGCTGGATCGTGCTGCATCCGGGCGCAACCGCCGCGTCGAGGCGCTATCCGCCGGAACGCTTTGGCGAAGTGGCAACCCGGCTTTCGCGTGAAGCCGGCGTGCCGGTGCTGATTACCGGCAGTTCGAGCGAGCGGGAACTGGTCGCCGCCGTGATACATACCGCCGCGCCAGGCGCCCGCGCGCATCTCCATGACCTGAGCGGCGCGCTCACGCTCGGCGAACTCGCGGCACTGATCGAGCGCGCGAGCGTACTCGTCTCGAACAACAGCGGGCCGGTGCATCTGGCTTCCGCATTGAAGACGCCCGTGGTCGACCTGTACGCACTCACCAATCCGCAGCACACGCCGTGGCAAACGCCACACCGCGTGCTGTTTCGCGACGTCGAATGCCGCTGGTGTTATCGCAGTGTCTGTCCACAGCAGCATCACGCCTGTCTGCTCGGCGTCGCGCCCGGCGATGTCGTGCAGGCCGCGCTCGAATTGCGCGCTTTGCCGGATGCGCGCGGTGAGGCTCGCCGATCCGAGCCCGCATCGGCCGGTGTCGGCGCGACGCCTCTCGCCGAACAATCTCTCGCCCCTTGAACATCCTTCTTTTTTGCGAGCCATCATGTACACACTCGGAATCAACGCGGTCTACCACGATAGTGCAGCCGCTTTATTGCGCGACGGCGTGGTGCTGGCCGCCGCCGAAGACGAGCGCTTCACGCACGTCAAACATGCCAAACGCCCCGTGCCGTTCTCGACGTGGCAATTACCCTTCGACGCCATAGACTATTGTCTGAAGACTGCCGGAATCACGCTGGCGGATGTCGATCACGTGGCCTACTCGTACGACCCGAATCTGTTCGGGGGGATGCCGAGCCGGCCAGGCGCCGTTATCGAACTGCCCTTCGATCCGGCCGGCACGCGCCTTAGCGATCCTTCGGCGTCGCCATGGGACCCCCTGTTTCTCAGCTATATTGCCAACGCCCGGGCGCAGTTGCTCGACGGCGCGCCGCATCATCTGAAGAAGCGCTTTCAGGGCGTGGACCGCGACAAGGGCTTCAAGTGGCATTTCGTCGATCACCATCTCGCGCATGAAGCCAGCGCTTTTCTTGCCGCTCCGTTTGACGACACGGCCGTGCTCACCATGGACGGTCGCGGCGAAGGCGTGACCACCAGCATGGGGCAATTTGTCGGCGGCGAATATAGACGGCTCAAGCAGGTGGAATTGCCGCACTCGCTGGGTTTGCTCTACGAAGCCGTAACGGACTGGCTCGGCTTTCTGCATTCTTCGGATGAGTACAAGGTGATGGCGCTCGCCTCGTACGGCAAGCCGGAGTACCTCGACGTATTCCGCGAGATAGTCCGCTTCCGCAGCGACGGAACGTATACCGTCGAGGCGCCGCGTCTCGTTGAACGCTTCGGTCCGGCACGCGAACGCGGAGCAACGCTGGAGCAGCGTCACTTCGACATTGCGCATTCGTTGCAGCGAGTGCTGGAAGAAACCGTGCTGCAACTCGCCGGGTGGCTGCACCGGCAAACCGGTTTGAGCAAACTTAGCATGGCCGGCGGCGTGGCGCTGAACTGCGTCATGAACTCGAAGCTGCGTGACGCCGGTCCGTTCGACGAAGTCTGGGTCCAGCCCGCAGCCGGTGACGCGGGCACCGCATTGGGCGCCACGCTATGGACCGATTATCGCGAGCGCGCCGCGCGCGGCGACCGCACGCGTCACTGGAAAATGGATCATGCGTACCTCGGACCCGAATATAGCGAAGTGGAAATCGAACAGTTTCTGACATGGTCGAAAATCCCATACCGGCGCTTGAACGACATTGCAGGCGACACCGCCAGCCTGCTCGCGGATGGCAAGGTGATCGGCTGGTATCAGGGCCGAACGGAATTCGGCCCTCGCGCGCTCGGCGCGCGCTCGATTCTCGCCTCGCCGGTCGATTCGCGCATGCAGGCCAGGCTTAACGAGATCAAGGACCGCGAAGACTTTCGCCCAGTCGCGCCAGTCGTCATGGAAGAGCATGCAAACGAATGGTTCGTGGACGGGCGCGTCGCGCCGTTCATGCTGTTCGTGTTCGACGTGCGCGCGGATAAGGCGGAACGCATTCCGGCAGTTCGTCACGTGGACGGCACCGCGCGCGTGCAAACCGTGAACCGCTCGCAGCATCCGCTGTATTACGACCTGCTCGATGCGTTCAGACAGCGCACGGGCGTGCCGATTCTCGTCAATACTTCGTTCAATACACGCGGCGAGCCAATGGTGAATTCTCCACGCGATGCCGTCGAGTCGTTCTGGACTTCGCCGCTGGACGCGCTCGTGATCGGGCCGTTTCTCGTCGAAAAAGCGGGAGCCACCGCATGAGTTCGCCCACTGCCGGTTCGGTGGAATACGGCGCCGGGCGCGCCGCCTCGCCAGGTGGGAGCGGAGCGGCTTCGGCTAGTGTCGCGGAGCAAGTTGCGCAGTTTGCCGCAAGGCGCGTCTCTGTGGTCGTGCCGACGTACCGTCGTCCCGACATGCTCGCAACGTGCCTCGACGCACTCTGCAAGCAGAATCTCCCGGCGGACCAGTACGAAATCCTTGTCTGCGACGACGGTCCCGACGACGCCACGCACGCTTGCGTCGCGCGCTTCGCCGCGACACAGGCCGAGCGAGGACTCGCGGTGCACTACGTGCCGGTCACACGCACTCAAGGCCCGGCCGGCGCACGTAACGCCGGATGGCGGCGGGCACGCTCGCCGTTGATTGCCTTCACCGACGACGACACCCTGCCGGACCCGAACTGGCTCACCGCAGGCATCGCGGCGCTCGGAAACGGCGCTGCAGCCGCATCGGGAAAAATCGTCGTGCCGTTGCCCGACCTGCCGACCGACTACGAAGCCGACGCCAGCGGCCTCGAACGCGCGGAGTTCGCCACAGCGAACGCTTTCGTGGCACGCGAGTATCTCGTGCTGACCGGCGGATTTGACGAACGCTTCACGTCCGCGTGGCGTGAAGACTCCGACCTGCAATTCATGCTGTTGCAGGCGGGCGGCGAGATCGTGAAGGCGGCCAACGCGCTGGTCGTGCATCCGGTACGCCCTGCACGTTGGGGCCTGAGCATTTCGCAGCAAAAGAAAAGTCAGTTCGACGCATTGCTTTACAAGAAGCATCCGCAGCTATTCAGAACGCGCATTCGCGCGACGCCGCCGCTGTTGTACTACGCAATCCTCTGCGTGGTGTTAACTGCATGCGTTGCCGTGCCAACGGGCCGCGATGCTGTCGCGCTCGTCGCGCTGATCGTATGGCTTGGGTTGACCGGTTACTTCTGCGCGATGCGTTTGCGCGGACGCGATCGAAGTTGGCGGCACATTCTCGAAATGGCGTGGACGTCGATTCCGATTCCATTTCTGTCGATCTACTGGCGGCTCTATGGCGCCTGCCGCTTCAAGGTGTTCTTTCCATGAATCCACCCACGTTTCTGGGCGCGTTCGCGCCGCGCCGCATCGTCGTGTTTCGCGCACTGCAACTCGGTGACATGCTTTGCGCCGTCCCCGCGTTGCGCGCCTTACGCCGCGCGGTGCCGCACGCACATATTGCGCTGATCGGCTTGCCATGGGCACAAACGTTCGTCGAGCGCTATGTGGAGCTCGTCGATGAACTGATCGTGTTTCCTGGCGCAATGGGCTTTCCGGAACAGCCGGAGACAGACGCCGGTCTGCCGGACTTTTTCGCACAGATGCGCGCCCGGCGATTCGACCTCGCGGTTCAGTTGCATGGCAGCGGCGGTGTCGCCAACGACCTGCTGCGCGAATTTGGCGCGACGGCTCAAGCAGGCTTCGTGCAACCCGATGAAGTGGAACGGTCCGGATGTTTCATCGGCTGGCCCGACGACCTGCCCGAAGTCGAACGCTATCTCGCGCTAATGGAAGCCCTGGGCGCGCCAGGAAGCGAGCGCCGGCTCGCGTTTCCGTTGAACCACCGGGACCGCGACGAATATGCCACGCTCGCCGCGACACACGGCGTGGAACCAACGCGCCTCGTGCTGGTTCACCCCGGCGCGCAGTTGCCCTCGCGCCGCTGGCCGGCGGAACGCTTCGCCGCCGTCGCCGACAACCTAGCCGCCGACGGCTGGCAGATCGCCATCACCGGAACGGCCGCCGAGGCGCCGCTGACCAGTGCGGTGCTGGGCGCGATGACTTCGTCGGCGTTGCATCTGGCGGGCGCCACCTCGCTCGGCGGACTGGCGGCGCTGGTCGCGCAGGCGCGCCTCGTGGTATGCAACGACACCGGCATTTCCCACATCGCCGCGGCGCTCAAGACGGCTTCGGTAGTGATTGCGTCGGGCAGCGACACGCGCCGCTGGGCGCCGTCGGATCACGCGCTGCACCGCGTACTCGCCGACTATCCGCCATGCCGCCCCTGCATGTTTCGCGAATGCCCGTACGGTCATCCGTGCGCTTTGAACATCAGCGTCGAACAGGTCGTGCAAACCGCGCGCGTCCAACTCGCGCTCGCGCCGGGCGCCGAACCGGGTGCGCCCAACGCGTTGCACGGAGACGGCGGACTCACAGAGGAAATTCATCATGCCGCGTAACTGCCGTCGGCTACGCGTTCTGACGTGGCACGTCCACGGCAACTACCTTTACTACCTGACCCAGACGCCGCACGACTTTTATGTCGTAACGAAGCCAGGTAATCCGCCCGGTTATGCGGGCAAAGTCGGCGTACTGCCGTGGGACGACAACGTGCATGAGATCAGTGCCGACGAAGTGGCCAACGCGCAGTTCGACGTGGTGCTGTATCAGCACAAAAGCCATTGGGAAACCGACAGGGTGCAGTTGTTGAGTCCGGCGCAGCAGCGCCTGCCGCGCGTCTATATCGAGCACGATCCGCCCCAGGACAACCCTTTCCAGCAAATGCACTGGGTCGACGAGCCCAACACTTTGCTGGTTCATGTCACGCACTTCAACCGGCTCATGTGGGACTCGGGCGTTACGCCCACGCGCGTTATCGAGCACGGTGTCGTGGTGCCCGACAGCGTGCGTTACAGCGGCGAACTGGAACGCGGCATTGTGGTGGTCAATCATCTCGCCCAGCGCGGGCGACGGCTCGGCGCTGACGTTTTCACCGAGGCGCGCACGCGTGTTCCGCTCGATCTCGTGGGCATGGACGCAGAGCGGCTGGGCGGTATCGGCGAGATCGGCAATCTCGATCTGGCGGCATTCAGCGCGCGCTACCGTTTTTTCTTCAATCCGATTCGCTGGACCAGTCTTGGCCTTGCCATCGTGGAGGCGATGACGATCGGCATGCCCATTATCGGTCTCGCCACCACCGAACTCGCTACGGTGATACGCAATGGCGAAAACGGCTTTATTCACACCGACGTCGACGCGCTGGTGGATATCATGACCTCGCTGCTGCGCAATCCCGCCGAAGCACGGCGGCTTGGCGAAGGCGCGCGGCGCACCGCGCTGGAGCGCTTTCATATCGACCGTTTCGCGCAGGACTGGCACGACACGCTCTTACAGGTAACCGCTTGATTCGCCGTCCACCGCACTTCAAGCAAGGACCAGGCATTATGAAAGAATTGACCCGCAAGCGGATTCTGGTTACCGGTGGCGCCGGATTTCTCGGCTCGCATTTGTGTGAACGGCTCGTGACGCAAGGCCACGATGTGCTGTGCGTCGACAACTTCTACACTGGAACGAAGGACAATATCGCGCATCTGCTCGACTGCGCCAATTTCGAATTGATGCGCCACGACGTGACGTTCCCGCTCTATGTGGAAGTCGATGAGATTTATAACCTCGCGTGCCCTGCTTCGCCGATTCACTACCAGCACGATCCGGTGCAGACCACGAAGACCAGCGTACACGGCGCGATCAATCTGCTCGGCCTCGCCAAACGCGTGAAGGCGAAAATCTTCCAGGCATCGACGAGCGAAGTCTACGGCGATGCACGCGTACACCCACAGCCCGAAGGCTACTGGGGTCATGTTAACCCGATCGGCCCGCGCTCCTGCTACGACGAAGGCAAACGTTGTGCGGAGACGCTGTTCATGGACTACAGGCGCCAGCATGGTCTGTCGGTCCGCATCGCGCGCATTTTCAACACGTACGGACCACGCATGCATCCGGCCGATGGCCGCGTTATCTCCAATTTCATGATGCAAGCCTTGCGGGGCGAACCGATCACGCTTTACGGCGACGGCTCGCAGACGCGCTCTTTCTGTTACGTGGACGACATGATCGACGCCTTTATCCGCTTGATGAACACGGAAGAGGATCTCGACGCACCCGTGAACCTCGGCAATCCTCATGAAGTCAGCATGCGCGAGATCGCGCAGCGCATCGTGGCGATCACTGCTTCATATTCGCCGCTCGAAATGCGGCCTCTTCCCGCCGACGACCCGTCCCATCGACAGCCTGATATCACACGTGCCCGCGAGTTGCTCGGCTGGCAGCCACGCACGTCGCTGGACGACGGCCTCGCGCTGACCGCACGCTATTTCCGCGCACGTATCGAAGCCGGCGCCGCGCCCTTACTCGGACACGCTAGTAATCGCCACGCCTTAGCGTCGGACCACTGAGTGCAAGAGCCGCGATGACGAGAGCAAGGTGGCTGAGCGCCTGCGGGAAGTTGCCTGCGAGGTGGCGGCCCGGTACGTCGTACTCTTCCGCGAGCAGGCCGATGTCGTTGGCAACGGCGAGCACGCGTTCGAACTGAGCCTTAGCCTCCTGTTCGCGGCCTTGCAATTGCATGCACTCCGCCATCCAGCACGAGCATGCGAGGAACGCGCCTTCGTTCGGTCCGTGCGCCACGGGCTTCTTACGGCGAATCAGGCCACCCTCGCCCAACTCGCGCTCGATGGTGGCGATGGTGGACGCCATGCGCGGGTCGTCGACGGGAAGAAAGCCGACCAGCGGCAGCAGCAGTATGCTTGCATCGATTGCATGGGTTCCATAGTGCTGAGTGAAGGTGCCCAGGCCCGCGTTCCATGCCTCGCGGCAGATTTCCTCGTGCACGGTCTGGCGCAATGCGCTGATCCGTTCAAGCATCGCGCGGCTAACCAGGCCGCGCGTTTCGTGGCGTTTGACAAAGCGGTCGAGGGCGACCCATGCCAACACCTTCGAATAGGTGTAGTGGCGTGGTTTTGTGCGCGACTCCCACATGCCCGAGCCCGCGTTCTGCCAGATCGATTCGACGTGCTCGATCAGCTTGTACTCCACGACGAATTCCTGCTCGCACGGTGCAAGCCCGCCGCGACTAGCCAGATCGAGACACTCGATTACCTCGCCGTACACGTCTAGCTGATGCTGGCTGGAAGCGGCATTGCCGATACGCACGGGCGCGGCGAAGCGGTAGCCGGGCAGCGACTTCACAGTCCGTTCCGGCAAATCGCGTCCGCCATCCACCCGGTACATGATCCGCATTTTGTCCGGCGAGCCCGCAATCGCGCGTAGCAGCCAGTCCCGCCAGCCCTGCGCCTCTTCGTGATAGCCGGCGTTGAGCAACGCGGTCATCGTGAAACTCGCATCGCGCAGCCAGCAGTAACGGTAGTCCCAGTTCATCTCGCCGCCGGGCGCTTCGGGCAACGAGGTGGTCGGCGCAGCAACGAGCGCACCGCTGTGCCGATGAATCAGCGCCTTCAACGTGATCAGCGAGCGGCGAACCTGACGCGGCCAGTGCGTCTTGCCGTCGTCGAAGCGGCCGATCCAGTCGCGCCAGAAATGTTGTGTCGAAGTGAGCGCCGCTTCCGCGTCGATCGATGCTGGAAGCGGCTCGTGCGATTGCCCGTAGCTCATGACGAACGCTATCCGCTGCTCCGCCGTTACGTTGAATCGCGCCTCGACCGACTCTCCTTCTATGCGAAGCTTTACTGGCGCGCGCAAAACCACCAGATCGGGCCCGACCTTCGCGATTATATCGTCGCCGGACATTTCGAGCCACGGCGCAAGCGCGCCGTAGTCGAAGCGCAAGCCCACGCAACTTCGCATGGCCACGCTCCCATGCAGCCCAACGACGATGCGTATGATCGAAGAAAATGCCTTGTTTGCAGGCATGAAATCGATGATTCGCACTTCGCCGCTCGCCGTGCACAAGTCGGTTTCCATGACAAGCGTGTCGTCCTGATACCGACGACTGCGCGCCAGCACCGCGCCGGGCGCCTGAGCCGGCGCGAGAGACCATTGCCCGTGTTCTTCCTTACCGAGCAGGGAGGCAAAGCAGGCGTCGCCGTCAAAACGCGGCCAGCAGAGCCAGTCGATAGTGCCGTCCCTGCTCAGCAATGCGGCTGTGTCGCCATCGCCCAGCAGTGCATAATCTTCAATCGGCCGGCTCACATTTCCCGCCTTGCAAAGGTTTCATGTTCTTCTCTTTCTGCTCGCCAGGAAACTCAGGCCACTCACGACACCGATGCCCGCCAGCGCCCAGAAGGCGTTGCGATGCCGACTCGTCAGCATTTCCCAGCTGGTTGGTCTCGACTGACTGTCGAAGCGGCCATGTGCGCCGTAATCGCCGGGTATCGGATCGAACAGATTGCCCGGCGTATCCGGTTCCAACAGCTCATCGGTAAGCTGCCCGTCGTAGCCTGCCTTCGCCAGATATTTGTCGATCCATCCCGGCGCAATCCGGTTCGCAAGAATTGCCTTGACCGTGGAGAACCCTACCCAGACTTGCCTTCGGCGATGCGTGGCCGCGAAAAAAATCGCGCGCGCCGCCACTTCCGGCTCGAAGATGGGCGCAACGGGCTTGGCTTTTCGTCCCATCTTGTTGAGCGCCCAGTCAAATTGCGGCGTATTGATGGCGGGTAAATCCACCATGGTCAGATGAACGTTCAGCCGGTCGTGGATGATTTCGGAGCGCAACGCATCCGTGAATCCACGCACGGCGAATTTCGCGCCACAGTAGACGGACTGCAGCGGCACGGAACGATAACCGAGCGCGGAGCCGACATTCACAATGGTGCCGCGATTTCGTGTGCGCATGCGCGCGAGTGCTGCCATCGTGCCATGCACCTGCCCCAGATACGTGACCTGTGTGCCGCGTTCGAACTCTCGCGCAGTGAGCGCGGACACCGGCGCGAAAACCGTCGCCATCGCGACGTTGACCCACACGTCGATAGGTCCCAGTTCCTGTTCGACGCGAGTGGCAGCCGACTCCACGGCAGCCGAATCGGCCACGTCCGTGGAAATGCCGAACGCGCGCACGCCGTAGCCCGTTTGCAGTTCGGTGGCGGCGCGTTCGAGACGGGCGCCGTCGCGCGCGAGCAGTGCGACATCGTATCCATGCCGGGCAAATTCCTCGACGGCGGCTCGCCCGACGCCCGCGCTAGCGCCGGTAATGACCGCGACCTTACTCATGCCGTTATCTCCATCGGTTGAGCGTGCGAGCACCTCCACACGCGTTGAAGCCTCATTCCACTTCCGAAGGCGCGAGCAATAAACGGACCTTATTCGGCTATCCGTTTGCGTCTCCCTTACGTTGATAACGCCGGCTTATACGAGCACAGCCAGGAGCAGCCGAGCATTACCGTCTGAAAGACAGCGGTATGGCGTTTGCGGCTACTCACTGCAATCAGGACATTTTCAGGAGCAGTCCATGGCACAAACTGTCGGCGATTTCATCATTGAACGATTGCATGCGTGGGGCGTCCGCCGCATTTATGGCTATCCCGGCGACGGCATCAACGGTGTATTCGGCGCACTCAACCGCGCACAATCAGAGGCGAAAAAATCGAAGTCGGGCAATCCGACGCAGCCCATCGAATTCATTCAGGTCCGGCATGAAGAAATGGCAGCCTTCATGGCATCCGCGCATGCAAAATTCACTGGCGAGCTGGGCGTGTGCATTGCCACCTCAGGTCCAGGTGCGTCGCATCTGATTACCGGACTTTATGACGCACGAATGGATCATATGCCGGTGCTCGCCATTGCGGGCCAGCAAGCACGGGCCGCGCTGGGCGGTCACTATCAGCAGGAACTCGACCTGCTTTCGTTGTTCAAGGACGTCGCCGGCGCATTCGTCGAACAGGCTTCGGTGCCCGCGCAGGTGCGTCATATCGTGGACCGCGCCGTGCGCACCGCGCTTTCGGAACGCAAAGTAACAGCGATGATCCTGCCTAACGACTTGCAGGACGCCCCTTATGAAGCACCCGCGCGCAAACACGGCACGCTTCATTCGGGCGTTGGCTATCGCGCGCCGCGCATCGTGCCTTTCCCGGACGATCTACAGCGAGCCGCTGACGTGCTCAACGCTGGCAAGAAGGTGGCGATACTCGTCGGAGCGGGCGCGCTTCATGCCACGGACGAAGTCATCGCCATCGCCGAAAAACTGGGAGCAGGTGTCGCCAAAGCGTTGCTCGGCAAGGCCGTGCTGCCCGACGATCTGCCGTGGGTGACCGGCTCGATCGGTCTGCTCGGCACCAAGCCGAGTTACGACCTCATGATGGAATGCGACACACTGCTGATGATCGGCTCGGGTTTCCCCTACTCGGAGTTCTTGCCGAAAGAAGGCGAAGCGCGCGGCGTGCAGATCGACGTGAAAGCCGACATGCTGAGCCTGCGCTATCCGATGGAAGTGAATCTCGTCGGCGACAGTGCGGAAACGCTCCGCATGCTGCTGCCGCTCCTCGAAGAAAAGAAGGATCGCACGTGGCGTAAGAAGATTGAAGGCTGGTCCACCGACTGGTGGAAAACGCTCGATAAGCGCGCACACGTGGCGGGCAAAGACGCAGTCAATCCGCAGCGCACCGTTTGGGAACTGTCCAAACGCATTCCCGCGAACGCCATTGTCACGAGCGATTCGGGTTCTTGCGCCAACTGGTACGCGCGCGACCTCAAGGTGCAGCGCGGCATGATGTGCTCGCTGTCGGGTGGACTCGCATCGATGGGTGCGGCCGTTCCATATGCTATTGCCGCCAAATTTGCGTTTTCCGAACGTCCGGTGATCGCGCTGGTCGGCGACGGCGCGATGCAGATGAACAACATGGCGGAGCTGATCACCGTATCGAAGTACTGGAAAGACTGGGCCGATCCACGCTGGATCTGCATGGTGCTGAATAACTGCGATCTGAATCAGGTCACGTGGGAGCAGCGTGTCATGGAAGGCGACCCGAAATACGAGGCGTCGCAGGATATTCCGTCGGTGCCGTATCACAAGTTTGCGGAGTTGATCGGCCTGAAAGGCATCTATGTCGACACCGAAGAACAGATGGGCGCCGCATGGGGCCAGGCGCTGGCCTCGGACCGCCCCGTCGTGATCGAAGTCAAGGCCGATCCAAACATCGCACCGTTGCCACCGCATATCACGCTCGCGCAGGCCAAGGCATTCGCCTCGACGCTGATGAAGGGCGATCCGAACGAAGGCAACGTGATCGTGGAAACAGCGAAGCAGGTGCTCGGGGCCGTGCTGCCCGGCCATCACGACAAATGACGAGGCGCGCCTCGCCGCATGCGGGCGCGCCGCTCACGCCCATTACCGCCGTGCGCGCGCATGCTTACCGTATTCCGACTGACGCGCCTGAGGCCGACGGCACGTTCGAATGGAACGCGACCACGCTCGTCGTGGTGGAAGTGGACGCGGCCGGGGTGAGCGGAATCGGCTATACGTATAGCGATAAAAGTGCGACCGGCCTGATTTGCGACACGCTCGGCGAATGCATCTTGCAGCGCGACGCGTGGGACATCCGCGCGATCTGGGACCGCATGCAGCGCCAGGTGCGCAACCTCGGCCGCTCGGGTCTCGCCGCTACGGCTATCTCGGCGGTGGACTGCGCGCTGTGGGATCTCAAGGCGAAACTGCTCGACGTGCCGCTCGTGCGCCTGCTCGGCGCCGCGCGCGAGTCGGTGCCGATATACGGCAGCGGCGGCTTCACGACCTACAGCGACAAGCAGATACGCGATCAGCTAGGCGGCTGGGTGGAACGCGACGGCTGCCGCTGGGTGAAGATCAAGATCGGCAGCGAGCCGGATAAAGATCCGGCGCGCGTGCAAACGGCGCGCGCCGCGATCGGCGATGCTGGACTGTTCGTCGACGCGAACGGCGCGTTCACACCGCAAACCGCTTTGTACTGGGCGCAGCGTTTTAGCGACCAACGGGTGCAATGGTTCGAAGAACCAGTTTCCTCGGACGACCGCGCCGGTTTGCGCTTCACGCGCGAACACGCGCCGCCCGGCATGGAGATCGCGGCCGGCGAATACGGCTACACGCCAGACGATTTCCGGCATCTGCTCGCCTCGCAAGCCGTGGATGTCCTGCAGGCCGACGTGAGCCGTTGCGGCGGGATCACCGGCTTCATGCAGGCTGCTGCGCTTTGCGACGCGTTTCATGTGCCGCTGTCGGCGCACTGCGCGCCAGCGCTGCATCTGCACGTTGCGTGCGCGGTGCCGCGTTTGCGTCATCAGGAGTGGTTTCACGACCACGTGCGGATCGAATCGCTGCTGTTCGACGGCGCACCGCGCGCGGCGAACGGTGCGGTCGCGCCGGACCTGACGCGTCCCGGTTGCGGCCTCGAGTTCAAATTCCGCGATGCGGCCGCGTACCAGATCAAATAGCGGGGGAAACGACGCATGAGCTCTCAACGACTTCCGGGCCTGCTGTACGCGGTCGCCGGCGTGACCGTCGTGACGGCGCTGGCGTTGCGTCCGGCGAAGCACGAAAAGGCTGGCACGCAGAAGATCAATGCAATCAGGGACGCGCTCGCGAGACCGGTTCGTTCGCCCGCGCTGCGAATACCGCGTGTTCGAACGCATATCGCCGCTGCTCAACGTTTCAATCACAGCTCCGCGCTGCTCGCGCTCTCGGTGCTCGCCGACAGCGCCATGGAGCACTATCGCGGATCGTTCGACAATCCGGCGATGTTCACGCCGCTCGTCTCCGGCACGCTGTCCTTGCTCGCCGGTCTGCATGGCGGACGCGATCACCGGCAGCAGACGCATCAGGTGCGTCATGCCATCTATCTCGCCGCCGCCGCCGCGGGCATCGCGGGAACCGGTTTCCATCTGTACAACGTCACGAAGCGTCCCGGCGGCTGGAGCTGGAACAACCTCTTTCACGCCGCGCCGGTAGGCGCGCCAATGGCGCTGTTGCTCTCCGGCGCGCTGGGCGCGGTGGCGGAACTACTGCGCGACGAGCCGACGCACGATCCGCAATTGTTCGGCATGCCGGCCGGGCGCGCGCTCGGCC
This sequence comes from Paraburkholderia sp. BL6669N2, assembly GCF_003387275.1. NCBI lineage: Bacteria > Pseudomonadati > Pseudomonadota > Betaproteobacteria > Burkholderiales > Burkholderiaceae > Paraburkholderia > Paraburkholderia sp. BL6669N2. Next base: position 76,303 of record NZ_QUNA01000002.1, read on the forward strand.
TGCTGGTCAGCGCAGGGCTGATCGGCACAGCGGGTGAAGCCGCGCTGCTGCATTTTCGCGGCGCGTTCCAGCATCGCGCAATGTATGCACCCGTCTCGGTGCCGCCACTCGCCGCCGTGCTGCTTGCCCAGGCCGCGCTCGCCGTGCCGCGCGAGCGCTGGTTCACACGCTTCTGGTTGCGCGCTACCGCGGCGCTCGGTTTCGTCGGCGCGGGCTTTCACGCGCGCGGCATCGCGCGCCGGCAAGGCGGCTGGCGCAACTGGAGTCAGAACATCTTCAGCGGACCGCCGTTGCCCGCGCCACCCAGCTTCTCGGCCTTGGCACTGGCCGGTCTCGCCGCTTTGCGTTTGAGGGAGAGCGAAACATGAACGATACCACCCACGCAATGAGAGCCACTCGCTATCCGGGCTACGACGTGCTCGACAAACGCGATACGCCGTCGTGGGACGAGGCCACTCGCGCTGTGATCGCGCAGCGGCTCGCCACGCCCGCCGAGCCGCATTTCTTTAACGCCGTCGAATGGCTGACGGTGTGCGCCGTGTGCGCGTGCATCGTGCCGCAGGCGAATGCGCAGCCGGTGGTGCCGCTTGCGCAGCTGCTCGATGCAAAGCTCGTGAAAAATACCGGCGACGGGTATCGCGACGCACGTCTGCCGCCGCTGCAGCAGGCTTGGCGCACGGGCCTTGCCGCGCTCGATGTGGAAAGCCGCGCGCGTCACGGTCTGCCGTTCGGCAGCCTCGACAAGCCGGGTCAGCACGCACTGCTCGACTCGATGCAACGCGGCGAGCTGACCGGCGACGCGTGGAACGGCATGCCCGCCGCCGTGTTCTTCGCCGAACGTCTGCTGCACGATATCTGCGGCATGTACTACGCACACCCCCACGCGTGGAGCGAAATGGGCTTTGGCGGGCCGGCGAATCCGCGGGGCTACGTGCGCCTTTACTACGACCGCCGCGACCCGTGGGAGGCCGCCGAGGCCAAACGCGGCGACACGGACAAAGCCCGTAAGGAGAACCAGCGTGCTCGATGAAGCGCAACATCATCCACGTGGCACGAACGGGCGCGCTCCCGATGTGTTCGAGCGCGGCGGCTGGATACCCATGCGCGAATATCCGAACGGCGAGGAAGTCGATTTCGCGATTGTCGGCACCGGCGCGGGCGGCGGCGCGCTCGCCTGCCGGCTGGCGGAACAGGGCTTTAGCGTCGTCGCATTCGATGCCGGCGCGTGGTGGCGCCCACTCGAAGAATTCGCCTCTGACGAACACCACCAGTCCAAGCTCTACTGGACCGACGAGCGCATCTGCGACGGCGAAAACCCGCTCAAGCTCGGCAACAACAATAGCGGCAAAGCGGTTGGCGGCAGCACGGTGCACTTTGCAATGGTGTCGCTGCGCTTTCGGCCGGAGTGGTTCAAGTCGCGCAGCGTGCTCGGTTATGGCGCCGACTGGCCGCTCGACTGGCAGGAGATGTGGCGCTATTACGCACAGGTGGAAGACGCATTGAAGATTTCCGGGCCGGTCAACTATCCGTGGGGCCCAAAGCGCCCACGCTACCCATATCGCGCGCACGAACTGAACGCCGCGGCGCTCGTGCTCGCGCGCGGCGCGGAGGCGCTGGGTATCGACTGGACGGCCACGCCGCTCGCAACACTATCCGCGCCGCGCGGCAAAGCGCATCCCTGCGTGTATCGCGGATTCTGCACGTCGGGTTGCGCGACCAATGCCAAGCAAAGCGCGCTCGTCACCTGGATTCCACGCGCGGTGAACGCCGGCGCCGAGATACGCGATCTGGCGATGGTGGGCCGCATCGCGACCAACGACGCGGGCCTCGTTACCGGCGTCGAATATCTGCGCGAAGGACGCTGGCAATTCCAGCGCGCAAAGAACGTGGTGGTAGCGGGCTATGCGATTGAAACGCCACGCCTGTTGCTGATGTCGGCGAATGGACGCTATCCGGACGGTCTCGCGAACAGCTCGGGGCTCGTCGGCAAGAATCTGATGGCGCAGTCGAATCAGGCCGTCTACGGCACCTTCGACGAAGAAATCCGCTGGTACAAGGGGCCGCCTTCACTCGCCATTACCGAACACTGGAACTACAAGGACACGGGTAAAGACTTCTTCGGCGGTTACTCGTATATGAGCCAGGGGCCGCTGCCCATTGTCTGGGTGAGCGTGCAGAACGGGCGCGGTTTGTGGGGCGATGCACTGACCCGCGAGATGCACAAGTACAACCATCAGGCCGGTTTGAAGATAGTCGGCGAGATGTTGCCGCAGGAGCGCAACCGCGTCACGCTCTCCGATGAAAAAGACCAGTACGGTCTGCCCATCGCGCGTGTGACCTATTCGATGTGCGACAACGACAAGCGGCTGATCACGCACTCGCTGAACTTCATGGAACAGGCGCTCGCGGCAGCTGGCGGCATCGACATCTGGCGCGAAACCGACGACACGTGCCACCTCAACGGCACGGCGCGCATGGGCGCGCATCCGTCGACGAGCGTGGTCAACGCCGACTGCCGCAGTTGGGATATCCCGAACTTGTGGGTCTGCGACGGTTCAGTGTTTCCGACCGTGGGCGGCGTGAATCCTTCGCTGACAATCCAGGCCATAGCCTGCCGGACCGCCGACCGTATCGTCGAACTCGCTGCGCGCGGCGAACTGTAGGAAGTGGCCGACGGCGCGCTGGTTTGCGCCAGGAATACCGGTTGCTCGATTGCCGGTGTGATGCGTGCGTCGCTTCGCGATGCCCACAGCAGCCGCCCACCGATACGGGGAGTTGATACATGTCCGACACCGACAACCAGTTCACGATAGTGGGATCGGTTTCCACATGATTCGGCCTGCTTTGCAGATGGGACAGTACGTATCCGCTCTTGCAACCGGTATTTCCGGTCTTCAATCGTAGCGTTCCGAATCCAATCAGACATTTCGCGGGTGCCGGGAACAGCGGTCGCGGACAGGCAGTTAATCGCAAGTCGTTTGGTCTGCTTTGAATCACTGATTGCCTGGCGCGGCAACTCGGACTGGCAGGCGGGACTTTCGAAACGAGCTTAAAAGTTGGGGACGGTGCGCAGGTTCTACCGCACCGGATTTGCGTGGTTCGCATGCGCGCCGCCCACCCAGCGAGGTGGGCATTTTTTTCGCATCCAGCCGCCTGTCGACTGCGTTGCGCGACCGGCGGACAGAGAAGTCCTGGCTCGCTATGGAACTACCCGGCCATTCATGTACAGCGGACCCAAATACGAGAAGCCATGGAAGACAGATCGACCGCCATATGCATTCGTGACGGGCGCATACTACTCGTCGCTCGCGAGCACTCCTCGCGAGTGACCAGGTGGTCATTGCCCGGCGGCAAGCGAACCGTGTCCGAGACCCCGGCCGAAGCGTGCCGTCGGGAATTGGTGGAAGAGACGTCGATTAGCCCGCTGAGTCTCGACTATCTCTTTCAGTTCGGCGGGCTCGCCAAACGGCATTATGTTTTTCTCGCCGAATTGGCGCCGGATGTGCCAGCCCGCGCCAGCAATGAAATTGCGGCGTGTGGATGGTTCACCCCTCGAAAGATTGCCACTTTGCCGGCGAGCGTTCCGACTCGCGAAATCGTGGCCCTCTTCATTCGGCGCTGCGCCCACCCGGCGCTCAAGTGAGCGGCACCTGGACGCCGCGCGCCACCTGGACCTGAAGCACAGAGCCGGCGCAGCGCTATTGCGAACTGGAGGGCTGCGCGTTCGGCGACTGATTCACCGTCGCCTCGCTGCCGGCAGGGCCAACGCTGCTTGCCGCCGAACCGGCGGAAGCGTTCGCACGTTTCGCGGCGTCGCTACTATCCGTGCCGTTCGGCGCCGCGGAGTTGCTTATCACACCGCTGCTGGCGGCATCCATTGAAGAAAGCTTACCGCTCTCGTTACCTGCACGTTTGCAGCCTGCTCCGGCTGCCGCCATGGCGGCAATACAAAGGACGGCGGCGGCGTAATTCAGTCTGCGGTTCATGGCATTAGCTCCTGTTCGTTATAGCCGCAGGCCTGCCTTGGTAAGTAGAACGTGCGCACGGCGTCGCCCGTTAAGTGAGCATTGGGCATGCCTCGCACAGGTACGGGCGTTGCGCCATTGCACGAAGCCGGTCACGACAGGCGCATGCGCGCCCGACCACCACAAGGATGTCACCGTTAGACAGCCCGTAAATCTGGCGCGGATGTTCGACCTCGGACGCGATCTTGAACGCGTTGCAAATCGCCACAGCGATAGCCGCATGCCACTGTCGACGGAATGACGACGCGGTCGCCGGTTTTCGAATCGCGCACGTGCTCACCGATCTTTTCGGCCACGCCGACACCTTCGTACCCGGCACGCTGCGTAAACGTCGCGTCCGTTGCATAACGGATGGCGCTGCAAGCGGTATTCCTGCAATGCGTGGACTTTTGCTTTGAACTTGAATCGCTATTTCGTCGATTCAATTCAATCGTCTCGTTCAGCGCGCGGGTTCCGGTCGCATTGCATCGTCCCTCGATCGCGCCTGCTGTCCACTCGCACTACGGTTTGAGTACCACCTTGATGCAACCGTCCTCCTTGTCGCGGAATGTTTGGTACATGCCAGGACCATCTTCCAGCGACACTGTGTAAGTAACAACAAAAGAAGGATCGATCTGACCTTCCTGTATGCGTTTGAGCAGATCGTCGGTCCACCGGTTGACGTGGGTCTGCCCCATCTTCCAGGTCAGCCCCTTGTTCATCGAAGCGCCGAACGGGATTTTGTCGATCAGTCCGCCATACACACCCGGCACCGAGAGCGTACCTGCAGGGCGGCACACGTAGATCATTTCACGCAGCACATGCGGGCGATCTGTCTCCAGCATCACCGCTTGCTTGACCCTGTCGTACACGGCGTCGAACGAGCGCGTAGCGTGCGATTCCATGCCGACCGCGTCGATGCACTTTTCCGGACCTTTTCCCTGCGTGAGGTCCTTGAGGCGATCAAGGACGCTTTCCTGATCGAAGTTGATCGTGACTGCCCCGCTCGCTTGCGCCATGGCGAGTCGCTCAGGCACACGGTCGATCACGACCACCTGCTTTGCGCCCAGCAGGATCGCGCTACGAATCGCCATCTGCCCGACCGGTCCCGCGCCCCCGATGGCAACGGTGTCGTCAGGCTGAATATCGCGGTTCAGCGCGGCCTGCCACCCAGTTGGGAAAATGTCACCGAGAAACAGGACCTGCTCGTCGGTGAGTCCCTCCGGAATCTTGACGTGTGTAGTGTCTGCCATCGGAACGCGAACATATTCCGCCTGGCCGCCGGGATAGCCTCCGGTCAGATGCGAGTAGCCAAAAAGTCCGGCGGTGGTATGACCGAAGACCTTATCGGCTTTCTCCTTCTTCGCCATGCCCGCAAGCTACGCATAAGCAGCTTCCGTAGAACCGGCAATAATGTGCGAGAGAGGCGAATCTCGTGAAGCGCATGCATGGGGCGCCAAGTGATCCGCCGCCTGATCCTGCTTCCCCTCGCCGAGCCCTGTCTATCGTTGACGCGCATGCGCTATGCCTGGCAGCCACAGAATCAAAGAAAGCCTGCTGCCTTTGCTTTGGTAGGTGGTCCGCAAATTGCGCTAAGACGCGTGTGGAGACAATGGTCGGGGGCACGATGAAAATTCCGGAATCAGCCGTATCGTTCCTGTCGTCGCGTGGCCTCAGACTCGCCACTGCTGAATCCTGCACGGCAGGTCAAATTGCGTCGTATCTCGCAACGGTGCCCGGCAGCGGCTCCTGTCTGGATGTGGGGTTCATCAGCTACTCCCCTTCGGGCAAGGTCGGATTCCTCGGTGTAAAAGCAACCACGATCCGTGACTACGGGCTGACCAGCGAGGAAGTTGCAAAAGAAATGGCAGAAGGTGCGCTTTGCCAGGAAGGTTGCTGCGCAGATGTAGCGGTGTCGAACACGGGCGTGGCCGACGAGGTTCCTGAAGGCGATCCGCCTGCGGGCACGCAATGTTTTGCCTGGTCATTCCGCACGCGCGAAGAAGCTATCGTGACCTTTTCAGAAACCCGCCGGTTTCGCGGCGAGCGCAATGACGTTCGCTCAGCCGCCGCACTCTATGCGCTGTCACGTATTGAACATTATTTCAACCAGCTTCCGCTCGTAAGCCGAGGTCGGCATCCGGAGGGATCGTGTTGATCAGCAAGCCCTTTTTCGGGAGGGCATTCGCGGCCTTCGCCGTCGACAAGCGGGCCGTCCGGCAATGCACTCTGACCTTGATCTGGAAAAAACATGCCATCAGGTAACCTCTCAATGTCGCCCACCATCACTTCCATGATTCGCCTGGACCATATGCATGCCCTTGCGGCATTTCATCGGTATCATCCGGATAGTCTGGGCTGGCGCAAGCGCGCTATCGTCTCTTCGACCTGCGCCGCGTTGGAGATTCATGCACAACTCGAAGAAGAAATCTTTTATCCCGCCATTGCCCGCGTTTTGCCAGACGACGATACGCTGCGCAAGAGCCAGCCTGAGCACGACAAAATGCGGAAAATGATCCGCAAACTTCGAGAGATGAAGCCCGATGACTCAGCCTACGACAGCTCGTTTTTTCAATTGATGCGTGAAGTTATTCATCACGTCGCTGATGAAGAAGCCGTGTTGCTACCCGCTGCCGAGCGGGCGCTTAAGAGCGAACTGCGTACTCTGGGGGCTAGCATGACGCGGCGGCGGATGCAGTTGCTTGCGCAGCGCCCTGGCGAAATTGCCATCAACACTGCCGGGACCTTTCCATTGGCAACGCTCGGCATGGGCGCCTTGCTGATTTTGATGGGCTCGCGCTGTTTGCGCAGTAGCGCGCGATCGGTCCGGTAGACACCATGGTGGGGCGCGTGCACCTCCGCCCGCGCCCCACTCAGAAGGCTCGCACAGAAGCGTCCGGTTACTCGGTTACACCTTTCTTCGCGGCCAGATCCTGCGCCATTTTGTAATGCTCCTTGATGGTCGGCAAGGCCTTCTGCGCAGCTGCCTTGAGGTCCGCGTTCTGCCCTTGCTCGGCTTCCTTCTCGAACGCCGCTACCGCCGCCTTGTGCCCCTCGAGGCCCACCTTCTGGATGTACGCCTGGTCGAAAGCTTTGCCTTTCAGCGGCTTCAGGGAGTCCAGCACCGCCGTATCGGAATTGTCCTTGGGAACTTCTACACCATGCGGCGCCGCCATCTTTAACTGAAGCGTCAGCTTGGTGTGGTCCATCATCATATGATGAGCAAACGACTTCACGTCTTTATCGGTCGACGTGCTGGTCGCGAGCTTTGAAGCGTCAATCTCGGTTGACGAAGACATTGTCGCGGCCTGCACGAAATCCTTGTCCACCTGCGGCAGCTGATTAGCGGCGGTGGTCGATGCGGCTTGCGTCTGGGCCAAAGCGGCAGGACCCGCGAGGCAGAGAATACTGGAAGTGAATGTGACAACAAATGCTTTTTTCATGGAACCCTCTTGATGTTTTCAGGATGACGGACGACTCGGCATCGTCGCAGCAAGCCACATACCCTGAACCGCTGCGCGTGAATCGCTGGAATTTTGCAAAGGGTATCAGTGGCCGCGGAGTACTCGCGCGCTCCGCAGTCCGAGGTCGCTCTACGCTCGTTCAGGCCTCAGCTTTCGCGTGGCCAGCCTTCGACTTACTGCTGCTCTTTCGTGTGGTTTCATCTTCGCCGTCCTGCTGCGAGGCCTTTGCGTTACCCGTCCTTTCGGCAAACTCACTCAACTTCAGGTCAGTCGCCTTTTCTTCCTCGAGCGTTGCCTTGGGCAGTTCGACCCCCTCGCCGAAACCAAGTTGCTTACCGATAGCGCAAAGACTGCCGTATGCAGCGATTTCGTAATGCTCGACCTTCTGCGCCGCGGCCACGAGCCCCGCGTCCAGGACCGGCCCTTTCTCGATCTCGTCGATCAGTTCCTGACGTTCCTCGATCAATCCTTCCATTGCCACGCACTTCATTCGCTTCAAACGGATGTTGCACGTCTCGACAACCTGATCGATCCGTTCCACCTGCCCTCGCGTTTCTTCAAGGTGAAGCTTGAGCGCTTCGCCAGTTGCGGATCGGAAGCGGCGCTTGACAGCTTAGCCAGGGCATTGGTCAACTGCTTTTCCGCACTATAGATATCGGAAAGTATGTGGACAAACAGATCATCGATGGTCTTGCGCTGTGCGACGGTGCACTCCTCATACGGTGAGCGGAGCCTGTCACGGCGCAACGGCAGTGCCCGCTGGGCGCAAAAGAGGGCGGCGATTCAATGCCCATCCCCCTTTGCAGAACGCTATTTGTGCAGTTTGTCCCGCAGCGAACTGACGTCGTTCGCAGTGATCTGCTGTGCGTTGTTGCCCCACGCGCCGCGAATGTAAGTCAGCACCTGGGCGATCTGGACGTCGGCCAGCGTCCCGGCGAAACGCGGCATCTGCTGGCGCCGCGGCCCGGTCAGCGTCGAAGGGCTATTGCCACCTTCCACCATGAGGCGAATCAGCGACGTCGTGTCCTCCGCGAGCACTGACGAATTGCCCGCAAGAGCGGGAAAAGCGTTGCGCACCCCCTCGCCCGCCGCGCCATGACACTGCGCGCAAAACGATCGATACACATTGAAGCCCACCGATAGCGTGTCCGGCACCCGGCTGCCGTTGATTGGTTTGCGCGCAGCGTCCTCGCGCGGCGCGTAAGTACCCGAGGCCCCGCGCGGCGGCAATGACTTGAGATAGCGGCCGATGGCAAGCAGATCGTCGTCCGTGAGATATTGCGAACTGTCCTCGATTTGCTGGACCATGCTGCCGTAGGCGACGTTACCGTCAGCATGTCCCGTCTTCAGAAACGCGGCAATTTCGTTCGCCTGCCAGCGACCCAAGCCTGAGCCGCGGTCACCGGTAAGATTCGGCGCGAACCAATGGTCATTGACGCTGCCGGTCAGAAAATTTGCCGACGATTCGTCGGTCCCGTTTTCCTGGTACGCCGGACCGCGCGGCGTGTGACAACTGCCGCAATGTCCGAGGGATTGCACCAGATAGGCTCCGCGATTCCACTGTGCGTCATCGGCGGCACGCGGCTCATAAGGCTTGTCGGGCACGAAGGCCATCTGCCAGATCCACAGGCCCCAACGCTGGTTGAATGGAAAGGAGACATCTGACTTGATGTTGGGCTTCGGCACCGGCGCAACGCCGTGCATCATGAACGCGTAGAGTGCCCGCAGATCGGCTTCGTCCATCTTCGCGTAGGCCGTGTACGGCATGGCCGGATAGAGCCGCTTGCCGCCGCGCGCAATGCCCTTGCGCAAGACGCGCGCAAAGTCGTCGTAACTGTATGCGCCAATTCCAAAACGGGGGTCGGACGTGATGTTGGTCGACTCGATGGTGCCGAATGGCGAATTGATGCCGAGGCCGCCCGCGTATGGCGCGCCGCCTTGTGTCGCTGTGTGGCAACCCGCGCAATCGCCGGCTTTGGCGACATACGCTCCGCGGGCGAGCATCGCAGCGTCGGACTGGGTCATTGCGAGCGTCGGCAAAGCGGCTGCGGGGCCGGAGGCCGCACTCTTACCTGCCGCACCGGTCATGCGCGCGGCTGACGCTTCCTCACCGTACACGTCGTGCAATGCCGAAGCTGGCCAAACGACTGCCAGCATGAACGGTATGACGGCCAGTATCTGCGATGACCGGCTTGCCGCACATCTGCGCAATGTAGGTAGTGCGCTCATTGCGCGCTCTCCCCCGACAAGGCCGCGGCGGATTCCGCGCGGGCTCGTGGCGGCTCATAGCCTCGCAGCCATCGCATCCCAATCGTCAGGCCGCCAATCAGATAAGCCGCCGCGCCCGGCACCCACATGATGAGCCCACCCGCCTGCTGGTCGTGTAACGGATCGAAGCCGAGCGCACTGGTGGGCTCGACGTAAGACGGATACCACAGGCCCGGCGCGAGCGCGATCAACGCGCCGAGCGCGCTGGTATGGAGCATGGTCGTGAAGACGGACAGCATTGCATGGCCGCCCGATCGACGGGACACGCCTTCGCCGAATACGGTCCACCAGAAAACCAGCGCGCTCAGCATGAAGCTCGTATGCTGCAGCGTATGTATCCACGGATGCGCGAGGGCGGCCTCGAACAGCGCCGGCGCATGCCAGCCCCATAGCGCTGCGGCATGCAGCATCCATCCCGCGAGCGGTGATGTCATGCGGCGCCAGACGCGCGCGAACGTGGGTGCCAGCACCGACCGCCCAACCCAGCGGCGTCCCGCTCGCGGCAGAGACCAGATCCATACACCGAGCGGGCGCCCGAGCACGAGAAGCGGTGCGGCAATCAGCATCATCGTTTCATGCTGGACCATGTGCGCGGAAAAAAGCGCTGCGGAAAGCCTGTCGAGCGGGGAGCACAACGCGAATATCAGGGCGAGCGTCCCGGTCGCGAATGCGCCGGCGTGCCAGGTCCGCCGCGAGCGGCTGCGCCGCGAACCGCGCCGCAACAACCGAAGATAGCCGCTCGCGTAGGCGGCCGTACTGACAAACAGGAGCACAGCAACCCATGCGTCGAACGACCAGCCGAACGACGGCGCTGCTTTCTCCGCGTCGGTAAGCACATGCGCCCACGTCGGCGAAGGGTGTAGCAGCAGCATGGCGGCAGGCGCGGCGATGCGGCATGCCGCGCGGTACGCCGCCCTCATCGGCAGGGTGACAGGAGCCATTGTGGAAACCACATCATCAACTGGATCAGCGCGCACAGCGCGGCCACGGCCATCGCCATGAGCGCAAAAAACGGCCGACGGGCGCCATGCGAGACATAGTTCGCGGCGGGCACGCTTGCAGCAGCGCGCCAGCGGCGATAGGCGAGCCACGCCGCTGCAACGCAGAACAGGAAGCCGGCCGCGCTTACCGCATCAAGCGCCACGTGGCTGCCGGTCCTGCACGCCACCTGCACGAGAGCGTAGTTGATGCTCTGCGCGCCGAGCACCGCCACCGGCGCGGCCAGGAGACCTAGCCAGACGGACATGTCGGCGCGTTTCATAGATGCACCCGTGGCACGAGATAAATGACTGCGTAAATGGGTAGCCAAGTCAGCACGACGAAATACCAGTAGACCGCGTTCTCGCTCGTGTCGAGCAGCCTGCGTTTTTCGAACGGGCCCGTGTAGAGCAGCGCGGTGAGCACGGCTGTGTCAACGGTGTCGGTAATCAGGTGTGTGGTGTGCAACCCGAGCAGCACCCAGACAATCGACCCGTACGCATTGGCGTACCAGATGACGTTCAGCGCGGAAAACTCGAATCCCCGCACCACGAGAAACGCGAGCGCGAACGCTAGACAGACAAGCAGCCACGAGCGCGCTTTCTCACGCTGCCCCTGTTGCGCCGCATTTTTCGCAAACTGGTTCGGCCAAAGGCTCGCGACAAGCAGTGCGGTGTTGATCGTCCCCCACGTAAGCGAAGGGGGCGGCGCGTGCAGAGGCCATGCCGCGTTCACCATACGCAGATAGAAGTACATGCCGATTGCCATGGCAAAGACGGTGCCTTCAATCAGCATTAGCCCCGCAGTGGCCCACCACATCAGGCTGCGATGACTGAAGCCGAAGCTGGGGAGTGCTCGCACGTCGACCACTTCGACCGCTTTGCGCTCCCCCCTGCTGCCGCGTTCCGACGTACTGTTGCGCGCGTTCGCAGGGCGCGTTTGTCGTGTCGCTTTGTGCTCGGGACCAGGTTCGGGCCAGCGTTCGAGCGCACGCGCAACGCGATTCTCCCGCAGGCTGGGCCAGAACCAGACGATCATCGTCACCGCGACCGGCACCGTTCCCCACCACACGGCGGACGGCGTGAATATCGAGCCGATAAAAAACACCGTCGTAGCGACCGCACTCAGGAAAGGCCAGATCGACGGGCCCGGGAAAAGAGGCCGCGTGTCCGGCACCGCGTCCAACGCGGTAGTGGTCAGCACTTCACGCGCATGGACTGCGAGCCCGGCCACGCCGCCCCGCCCACTGTACCCCTCCCACAGCGGCGCGCGACCGCGCACCACGGGCAGCACGTCGAAGTTATGCGGCGGCGGTGCACTCGGCACACTCCACTCGAGCGTGCCCGCTCCCCACGGATTATTCCCGGCGCGCGCGCCCCGACGCAGGCTCGTGGCCACGTTCACAATGAAAAGCAGGACGCTTAGCGCAATCGTGTATGCCCCGACGGTCGCGATCAGGTTCATGCCGTCCCAACCCATACCTTCCGGATAGGTCCACACGCGACGAGGCATGCCGTGCAAACCGAGCAGATGCATCGGGAAAAATGCGACATTGAAGCCGCTGAAGAACAGCCAGAATTGCCAGCGCGCCAGCCGTTCCCCGAGCATGCGGCCAGTGAATTTCGGAAACCAGTAGTGGAAAGCACCGAATAGCGGGAATACGGCGCCGCCGAGCAGGACGTAATGCAGGTGGGCCACGACAAAATACGTATCGTGCACCTGCAGATCGAGTGGCACCGCGCCGAGCATGATGCCTGTCAGCCCGCCGAGCACGAGAATAAAAAAGAATGCGAGAACGAACAGGAGTGGCGGTTTCAAGTGCAGCCGCCCCGTGAGCAGCGTAGCCAGCCAGCAGTAGATCTGAACGCCCGACGGCACCGCGATCAGCACGCTTGCCGCCGTGAAGAAGGTCTTGCCAAGGTCGGGAACGGCTGTCGCGAACATGTGGTGAACCCACAGTCCAAACGCGAGGAACGCCGTCGCAATCAGGGATAGGACCATCGCAGAATAGCCGAAGATCGGACGGCGCGCGAACGTCTCGATGATCGACGACATGAAACCAAGTGCCGGTACGAAAATCAGGTAGACCTCGGGATGGCCGAAGAACCAGAACAGGTGCTGCCACAACAGGACGTCGCCGCCGAGCGCCGGATTGTAGAACTGCGTGCCGACGAGGCGGTCGAGAATCAGCGCGGTGCTTGCCAGCATCACCGCCGGCATCGCGAAAAGCACCATGAACTGCGTAACGAGCGTGGCCCACGCGAAAAGCGGCAAGCGATTGAGCGACATGCCCGGTGCACGCATCTTCAGGATCGTCGTGATCAGCACGATTGCAACGAGCAGCGAGGACAGTTCGGTAAACGTGATCATCTGCGCCCAGATATCGCTGCCCTTGCCGGTTGCGTAGTCCGGGCCTGCGAGCGGCACGTAACTGAACCATCCCGAGCGCGGTCCGGCACCGAGCCCGAATGCGATGAACAAGGTGAGGCCACCAAAGAGAAACATCCAGTAGGCGTAGGCGTTCATGCGTGGGAACGCAACGCTGCGCGCACCGATTAGCAGTGGAATCAGGTACATCGCCACCGCCTGCATTACCGGCACGGCGAACAGGAACATCATTGCGGTGCCGTGAACCGTAAAGAGCTGGTCGTACATATCCGGGCCGACGAGGCGGCTCGCTGGGCGCGCCAGTTGTGCGCGCATGACGAGCGCCATCAAGCCCGCCAGCAGGAAGAAGACAAATGTGGTGACCATGAAACGCCGTGCGATGCTCTTATGGTCGATCGCGCTAAACCATCCGGCCACGCCGCGCGGATCGCGCCAGGTCCGCGCAAGCGCGGCGGGCGCGCCTTCGCCCGCGTCCGGGCCGTCTTTCACCTGCCAGCGGGCTTCGGGGTCATGGTATGTTTCTGTGGTGCTCATTGGAGGGTCGCAAGCCATCGGACGACCGCGAGGCGGTCAGCTTCAGAAAGCGGAACCGCCGGCATTGTCGTACCTGGTTTCTGTGCATCCGGATTGCGTATCCACGCGGCAAGATTTTGCGGCGTATTGGTCAGAACGCCCGCGGCAATCGTCCTTCTACTCATCAGGTGAGTCAGGTCTGGACCGTTCGTGCCGGATGCGCCAGTGCCGCGAACGGTATGGCAATTTCCACAACTCGCCCGTTCGAAGGTGTCGCGGCCATGCAGTGCTACGGTGTCCGTTGTCCGGGCGGCAGGCTGGGACTGCTGTGCGACCCAAGCCGCGTAGCGCTCGGGCGGGTCGGCAACGACGAGCATGGCCATGAGCGCATGCTCGGCGCCGCAGAACTCCGCACACTGACCGCGGTACACACCTTCCCGGTCAGCGCGAAATTCGATGGTGGTGTCGAGGCCCGGAAGCATATCCTTCTTGCCATGCAAGCTCGGCACCCAGAAACTATGGATCACGTCGCTTGCCTGTAATGAGACGATGACGGGACGCCCAACCGGCACGTGCAGTTCGTTTGCAGTGACAAAACCCGGCTGTCCGGCTCCGTCTGGGTACGAGACCTGCCACCACCATTGCGCTCCCACCATCTCAATGCGTACGGGCTTGTCCACGGGCAGCATTGACAGCGCGCGATCCGTGAGCACGTCTGCAACGATGAGTCCAACCAGTACGATGACGGACAACATGCTCGCACCAATGACGAGGCGTCGCGCGCAGACTTCCGGTTGCGTGAGCGAAGCCAGGTCAGGGCCCCGCATGGCCGGTCCTTGCCCGTCCCGGTCATGATTGCGGATCAACGCAACAAGTGTCGCGAGAAGCACCAGAGCAAATACGACCCCGCAGACGACCAGCGACAGATTCCACAGTTGAGCGATGTGCTGCGCCTGCACGCCGGCGGGTTGCGTGGCACCTTGCTGCAGAGGGACACTGGCTCCGGCCACGTTCGGCATTGTGGCCGAGATGCCAACGGCCGCAAGGAAATGCAGACGCGCGCGCTTCGCGGTTGCATAGCAAACGCGCCCTGAGCGCCCCGCACCGAGCCTGGTGTTGACGCCGGCGCGACGGTTCGAAGATCCCTTCATTCGATCAGTTACCCGTGGGGTTAGACGCCCATATGCGCGCCTCTCGGTGCAACGAACCGGGACCTACTGGCTTGCGCCTGCGGCGTGATCGCTCGCGGCGGTAGCGGGCGCCGCGACTTGCGGACCGCTGGCTGCTTGCATACTGCTCGGGGAGTGATCGCTTGTCGAATCGTTGGAACGGTTACACCCGCTGCATAGCGCGGACACTGTGATCAAAAACGCTGCAGCTAACAATGTCTTTGTTCTCTTGTTCACTTTCTTTCTCCCGCTGTTTTGGAGTCGCTACCGAACGCACGGCCAGAATCGTGCCTTACGTTGCGGACCTGATCCACGCTGTTGGCGCAGCAACCGGCATTCCCACTGGAAAAACCAGTACAGCCGCCGTGGCACGCGCACTTCGCGCCGCAACGGTTCACCTTGACCATCACGGCATTGCCGCCTCGAGGCCGGCCAGATGTGCAACTCCGAGTGCGCATCACGCCACGGTCGTAAAGGACGTAACGGCGAAATGCCGGCCGGCTTTTACACGCAGCGTTGAAGTTTTTTGAGATCGCTTGAGAAAACGGAAAATAATCTATGATCGCCCCCGTTTTTGCAATTTGAAGTGGTGAGGTGGTTGGCTTGCGTAAATCTATTCGGCGTCGTTGTGGGGATCGCTCCCCGCGCCACGATGAGATTCGCGCCTGACGGTCCTAAAAACGCACGTCGGCTTCGGTAAGCCGATATTTTCCACAGGTTGTCCGTCAGGCCGGTGTGCCGTTCACGTCATCAGAGTTCAACAGTCGCAAAGCCAGGTAGGTGGATCCAGGTGAGGCACGATTTGAACTAAAGGCATCACGTTTCTAGCGCTCTTCCAGTCGGGTTGAACAAGGCGTTCCGCGTCGATAGCGCCCACGCGATACGCGCGAATTTGTTCGCTAATGCGCACGCGACTATATTGGAATGCCTCCTGGCTAGCATCGAACGGACCCAATCGGCCAGAGGACCAGTCTGCTTGATAACCCTGTGCATATAGGTGCGCGCGCACTGGACGAGAAGTCTGCGGATGTTCCTGTCGCCCCTCATGCTGATCCCCAGCAGGTGCGTGCGGCCGCCCGTGCTGTATTGCCGGGGTACGAGCCCGACCGATGCCGCGAAGTCTCGGCTGCTTGAATACTGCCTGCCGTCTCCCATTTCGGCGGCAAGTACACTCGCGGTGATGGGGCCGACACCGGGAATCGAGAGAAGCCGCTGACCGAGCTCGTTGTCAGCGAGTTCGCGGGCTAGCTCGTCGTCGACCTCTCGAACGCTTGCCCGTAGTCATGGACTCCGAGACCTTGCAGCTCGGCACTGTCTCGCGCAGCGATCTGGTCAAGCCGTCTCTCGCCCACTTCAACGAAGAGCACAAGAAAGAACGCTTCCGCGCTTGGGGTCAACACCGGCAAGCGGCACTTCCAGCCGGTTCCTTAAGTCGCGGGCCGGTCGGCGACCAAAACAGAAACGCGCTTCTTCCGTGCCCTTTCGGGGGCGCACGCCTTCTCTGCCTTTCCCGCTGTTTCAGCACCCATTCCCCGGACAATGATCGTGAAAAGTCCACTCATACCAACCCACCGGAACGCAACTGGCGCGCCAATGATCCCAATCGAAAACGACAAGCCGATACTGCGGCCCACCACCGCCATCGCCTTGGTACGATTTTCCTCCCTGGCCAGATCAGCTGGCAGCGCCAGTACTGCGGATGAAACTTCACCAACGCCCTGAACAACCCGGCCGATGACTATCCAGGTCATTGAATGTCCGATTGCCGCGATGAAACTGCCGATCGCGAACACCAGGAGGCGGCCGGCGATTACCGGTCTATGGGGTGTCCATTTAACCGGAAATTTTGCTACCGCTGAAGATGGGATCTCCGCGCTGAGTTTGAAGCGGACCTTGGAGATCGGCTCCTACCAGACGGTGTGGCCATTCTTCATCGCCTGCGGTCTGTTCTGGTTCGCCCCGATCGGGAGCGTCTTTGCGGGACAGTCGAGGTGGACGAAACCTACATCGGAAACAAAGAATCCGGACTTTCGGGAGGCCGTGCCAAAGGGAAGAAGATCCTGACGTGTATCGCGATCGAGATCCTGGAGCCGAAGGGATTCGGACGCTGTCGAATGGCGCCCGTGGCGGATGCCTCCTCAGAATCGCTTCGCTCCTTCGTGTTGGATAGCGATGAGCCGGGGGCGACGGTCATCACCGATGCCTGGCAGGGTTACCGGTGGTTTGGAGAAGAATGGGTACATTCATGACCGCCGTAGCCAGCGGGCCGCGTCAACGCGGGGCGGAGACCCCGGAGAAGTTCTGCCAGGTGTGCATCGAATAGCGTCCCTCGCAAAACGATGGCTACTGGGCACCCACCAGGGAGCGGCGGATTCTGCACACTTGCCCAGCTATCTGGACGAGTTCGTGTTCCGTTTCAACCGCCGCCGCTCACGTAGCCGAGGGATGCTGTTCTATCGGGCCATGGAGCTTGCTGTCGCCCATGGACCGGTTCGTTACCAAGACCTTGTTATGACCCAGCGCCCAAAGGCCGTTCCTCCAAAGCCGCCGCGGCAACGCGGACATCCGCCCAGCCTGGAGCGACCTTCGCCGAGCCGCACGTGGAGGCAAATCGCTAACTCCGGTTAAATGGACACCCCAGACCGGTTTTGCCGAGTCTGTCAGACGGCCATCCGTAGAAGATGTAGAACGGTACCTGAGTCGACCCGTATGCATCAAGTGCGATGCCGACGAGCACGACATTGTCACCGCCTCCGCTCGTTACCTGATACCCGACATGTCTAACGACCCAGATTTGCGAGGAAGTCACGTGTACGTTCCGACAGATCCAGACCGAGTCTCAACGTAAGTGCTGAAGCGTCGGCTACCTTCGCTCGTGCGGCCTCGTCCAGTTGGTCGACCGCAACTGCCAACCAGTCTGGAAATTTTTCCATCAGAGCATCAATGAGCACAGAGGCCTGACGTCGATCCTTGTCCGCCTTTACCGCGCGTGAGGGATCCCGTAGCGTACTGACGATGAGCTTGTGCAGGGCGAACCGCGCAGGGTCAGGCAACTGCACCGGAACGACATGCTCCTTACCCAGAACAAAGCCGCGAGTTGAGTCCGACACGAGGTATCTGAAGTACGGAAGTCCAGTCGCATGTGCGCGTATATGCGGCAGCGGCCTGACCTCATACGCGTCAGTGCCCGGAACGAGCAGGTCTACCTTCAGAGGCTGTCCCCGCGCCTTGAACGATGTCGACGGTCGACGTGAGTCCAGCTCGGGTACCTCGAGAAATGAAATGCTACTGTCGCGGAGGATGTCGAGGAAGCTACGGTTTTCCGGAATCGCTAGCGAAATCGAGCCAGCACTTCCGATGTCTATGTCCTCGGTCTTGTAGTTGGCTGGCAAACGAACACCCAGACTATTCAGAAGCGCGCCGAATGCATGCGAACCGACAAGCACGCCGCCGTGACTGAATATCCCTGCGTTGTAGAGCGTTGCGATGGTCAGTGCCGAAGAGTTATCGGCTGCAGCAAAGCCTGCTTTACGCAACAGCTGGACGTCAGCTGCAACGGCTCGCATCTCCGTGCTATCAAGTATCCTGGTCTCGAGTGCCGCATCAGTCGCCGGCTCGCCATCCCGACCCAACGACGTTTCCTTGTGCTTGCCGGACGCCAGATAAACCCGCCAGTAGACGTATGCCTTCCCGTCGACGGTCTTTCGCGACGCCGAACCAGGAGAATGAAGTGGGACGGCCCCCTGCGTGCTTGCGCGCTCGGTGACCGATGAATAAAGCGTCTGAAGTGCTTCGTTATGAAAGATCAACATGAACCTGACATTTATACCCTATCTTTGGATTATAAGGTATAAGCGTATAGAAAACGAAAAGAGGCATTTTTACCCGGACGGTCAGTTGAAACTCCCCCACTTATGGTCGCGTAAATTCCTCCACCCTGTGTGAAGCAGGACTAAGGTTTTTGTTTAGCTGGTTTTTGGTTTTCGTGCAAGCGTTTCGGCGGCCTCTTTAAGGCGATAGCTGCGGCCATCGAACTCGAGCAGATGGCAGTGATGCATGAGCCGGTCGAGGATCGTGGTGCTCATCGTGTTGTCGCCCAGGTATGCGCCCCAATCCTGCACAACGCGGTTGGACGTGACGAGAATGCTGCGATGCAGTTTGTAGCGTTGGTGGATCAGGGTTTGCAGCAGCGCGCCAGCGGCGTCGGGAATCGTACGCGACAGGAACAGGTCGTCCAGCACCAGCAGGTCGCTCTCAAGGATGGCCCGCAGGCGGGCTTCGCGCTGGGTAGTCGGGCTTAGTGCGTAACGGTTAAAGAAGTCGTCGGTCTCAAGATACTGCACCTTGTGGCCCTGCAGGACGGCCGGGTAGGCGACGGCCTTCGCAACGTGCGATTTGCCGGTGCCTGGTTTGCCGATGATCAGCGCGTTGTCGCCGGCGGCGATGAACTTCAGTGTGTGCAGCTGGAAGCAGGCCTGGCGAGGCCTTTGGGATTGAAGCCCCAGTCGAATTCGGCGAGTGTGAGTTTCTCCTCGAGGCCGGAGAGCTTGTAGCGGCGTTCGATGAGCAGAAGTTGAAAGCAGCGCAATCGTCAATGACGCAACGGTCCAGCCTCACCAGGTATCCGTGATCGATGTCCGCCAAGCGATATACGTGCCCGTTATTTTTCACGTGCCCGTTGTGTTGTAGACGGGTTTGTGTTTGTGGTGTACGCAGTCGGGATAGACGGTTAGTTGCGTACTGAAAATCAGCATTCCTCGTTACGGTGAGCTTTCCCGGGACCACGCGAGCGCCACCATCTGGCGAATGGTCCGGCGCTACAGCGTGACGACACCAATAAGGCTGGATCTACCACCGGGAACGCAATAGTCGTTTCTGAAGAAGCGTTCGTAGATCACGGCGCGTGTCGGCGACGACATGAATGTAAATCGTGTTGTCGCGCACCTCATATATAACCCGATTGTGGCCGCTCAACGTTTCCCGGAAATTCAGACCGCCGAAATCTGAAAGCTCCGCCGGGACATAACCGCTCTGCGGGAACTGCCTGATATTGTCAAACGTGACGGCCAATTCCGCGGACGTTTGCTTCCACGTCTGAGCCCCGAAGCTTTTGAGGATGTAGCGGCGCAGATCCTTCGTATCCTCCTGCGCCTCGTCGAGAACCAGGAGCTTGAACTTCGTCTGCCCCATCAGCGGATTTGCTCCTTCCGATCAAGGTCGTCGAGTTCGGCGAGAAACTCGTCGGCATCCTTGAATTTTCCCTGCTCGATGTGCTTCTGGCCCAAGGCCAGAATTTTGAGCAGCGCCAGCGTCTGCTGGGTGTCCTCATAGCTTTGCACGTCCTGAACGACGAGCTTCGCTTCGCCATTCTGCGTGATCAGCAGCGGCTCGCCAGAAACCGTCAAATCCTTGACGATCTGCGCTGCGTCGCTTTTCAGGTAGCTAATTGGCTTTACGTGGTCTGCCAGGCGCATGTTTGATCCTCCGGTTGCAGCCTCCTTTAGACCGAATATAGACTAAATTCAGTTTTATGCAAAGTCCTGAATTAGCGATGCTCTGTCATCGGTCGATTGCCGGCCCACGAAAATACGCTGCAGCCTACCCTGCTTCGCCCGCCTCGTGGGTCATGGGCGATGCAGCGCGGGCCAACCATACCTGTTCAAGTGGCGGACTGCAGACAATCGGGTAGCAACGAATAATGGGAAATAACTAAAAAGTTCACGAAAAGTGATCATTATGTTATGTCAAATTGTCAGAGCGATTGACAAAAACTGACAGCCGTGTCGGCTCTGCAACCAGACAAGGAGAATATAAGACGGCGCTGCACTGGCCATTGCGAGCAGCGAGTGCGAACTAAACCAGAAGCGACGCCCTGGTCATCTCCCTCGAGGAGCAAAGCGTCGAGGCGAGGCTAGCCGACCACCATCATGATCTAGCAGTGTCCGACCGACGGCATCACAAAGAGGCGTTCGTCCCACACCACGGGGTGCGGCTCGGTCACGGCAATCCGCGTCGCGTCGGGGTGTGCGGGATTGACCAGCACGTTGAACTCTGCACGGACAACGACGGAAGGTACGATCAGGAGCGCGGTACGCGACTCGGTCAGCCAGGCGTCGCCGAACACCCTTGCCACCTGCAGTGCTGACGCATCCCATCCCCCCGGCAACGATTCGGCCGAATGGCGTTCGACGCGAATATCGTCGGGAACCGCTGCTTCAACCCATCCGTGTGTCTTCGGTACCTTGCCGATGCGCGCATGAACAAGAACCTCGAGCATCGCACCGGCGAAGGTCGACGCGGCGTAGATGACCGGTCGCCCCGGGCTATTGAAGCGGCCGCCCACCAGCATCCCGCCGGTGCCATTCCAGACCGTGTGTCGAGTGTCGGCGATTCGAAACAACTTCACGCCGGCAACCCGTAAAACAGTTTCCAGAGCAGCTCTTCGACCCGGCGCGCGCCGAGCTCGGTCAGCGCAACATCGAGCGGCGCCCGCCCTTCGAGCTCCGGGTGCGGCGTCGAAAGGAATTCCCGCGCATCCTCTTCGTCGTTCCAGACGTAGGCCGTCGTCGCGACGATCCTGGCCAGCCGCTCAGTCTTTTCCGATTCGTCTGGCGTCAGCCGATCGCGACGCCGCTTATAGGTCGCTTCGGGGATGATGCGGGCAAGTAGCGCACGCCGGGCGTCGGCACCCTGCGTCGCATGTTCGACGCCCGCGCGCAGCGCGGACTTGGGCAGGCCGTCGCGGACAAGTGCCTCGAGTTCCGCGAGCGTGTGCGGGACCTGCCGCAGTTCCATGACCGCGGCCACTGCTTCAGGCGTGATCAGTGACATGCGACTCCCGACTAAAGTATCAGTTGATGCCTGATGATAGCGCAATTGATACCGTCCGCAAACCCATCTTCGATCCAGCGGGCTCCAGCGGGGAGACTGCCGAGGCGGTCACCTCGACATCGTCCGTGCCTGCGAGAATCGCCCACATAGCATGACGGCACGTTACGGCCTACAGAAATCTTTCATACACGAAACGCTCAAGCAACTGAGCATCCGCTCGCGACAGGATGTCGCACCGGGCACACGGATAAACCATTTATAGTGCACTGCACAAGCCCGTGTGATTGGCAGGTGCGATCGGACGGTCGTGTTATAGTGCACTGCACAATCTCCGTCCGATCGGCAAGTGCGATCTGACGACCGCGTCCGGCGTTGCCGGGTTGCGGACAGACATGCCGCTGAAGGCGAATCGCCACGCCTGTCAGCTACGCCCAGTTTCTGTCTACATCATCAACATGAGGTCGCTGTGAAATACCTTCCCCGCATCGCCGCGTCTGGAGCACTCCTGGTCGTCGCTCTCGGTATCGTCACCTTCGCCCAGATCAAGTTCGCGCCGCAATCCGCAGACAACAACCCGGTTGCACGGATCGTCCTGAACGTCGAGTCGCAACTGAACGGCTGAGCGACTCCACCGCTGTATGTAGCCCGCGCCCCACAGGCAAAGGCAGGCAAAGAAAACCCGCCAGGCTCCGAAGAGAACTGCCGGGTTTGAGCTACTGATTTCGGATTCACACGCCAGGCGATGGTAACGGAGTTGACGCTTGCTCAGTCTCCTCCAGCGATCAGTCAGCCTCCATGTCCACGGCATCCAACACCTTGGCAGGTCACCAATCGTCAATTCGAGACGCTTCATGGTGGCCCCGGGAGACAGGCAATCGTCCCCTTCGACGTTTCGATCATCAGAAACTTAAGGAGCGTGTCGCCACACTGATCCAGCGCAAGCCAGCCCTCCCCGCCTTGCGCAAATTGTCACCGCGCAACCTGAAGGCATGGCCGAATCCAGAATTTGTGCAGCAGCCTCCTGCACAAATTGAAACCTCTTCGGCTTGGTAAGCATAGGATTGCGAATTAATCTTCGATCATTTCTTTATATCAGATTGACGCTATGAAATCAGGACTGTCGCTGATGAGTGCAGCCAGGATTTGTGCTATTATTGTGCACATATTGTGCGCGGAGCATTTCAAATGAGTCCCGATTCCGTTCTCGCCCGTCCGAACGCGGGCGGCAGCTTCGACCAGTTTATGGCATCGCTTCGCGATCCGGATAGTCCCGCGCCAATCGTGTCCGCGCGTCGTTTTGGCGAGGCCCTGCATATTGATTTGCAAACGCTCGCCCTGCAGGCGCATGTGCATCGCAATACGCTCAGTCGCCAACCCGCCTCGGAGAGCGTTCAGCGATTCCTGCGGGACGCGCTCCGGGTGATCCGTGCGGCAACGGACATTTCGGGTGACGTCGGTCAGGCATTGTTCTGGTACCGGAATGAACCGTTACCTGTGTTCGACTACAAGACGGCCGAGCAGTTGGTATCGGACGGCCGGACTGACGATCTACTTCGTTACGTTTCGTCCTTCGAGGCAGGCGCGGCAGGATGATCCTCAAAGCCCTATCCGGGGTCACGGCGTACCGGATGCACGTACCGAAGTGGGCCGTTGCCCCGACGAGCGGCGCAGGCGCTGGCAGGCACGGTGGCCGCGCCAACCGGATCGGACTCAATGCCCTCTATCTCGCGCTGGACGTCAACACCGCGGTACGGGAATATCAGCAGATCTCTCCCTTGATGCCGCCCGGGACGCTCGTCAGTTACCAGTTGACCGTTGACCCTGTCGTCGATTTCACCGGCGGTTATCAAGGCGGAATCTGGTCGGCCCTGTGGGAAGATTTCTACTGCGACTGGCGTGGCTATTGGTTTAATCAGCGCATCGAGCCGCCAAGCTGGATTATTGGTGACGAGGTTATTGCGACTGGTGCGAAAGGGATCCTGTTCAGGTCACGTCTGTCGCCGGAAGGAGTGAGCCTGGTCCTTTACGTGGATGAATTGGAGCCGGCGGATCGACTTAAGGTGCACGATCCACAGGGTTCGCTTCCCCGGGACCAGTCGTCCTGGACGTAGAAAGCCGCGCAGCGTACCGCGACCGGGCAAAAAGTGCTTAGCCGTTGCGCGATCAGAACTTCCGAATCGGTGATTCGGAAATCATGCTAGCCGGATCGCTCTCATAGAAGAGCCGCGTCAGTTCCAGTTAGCCTCAAAGCCTCGGCCAAACGCCTCGTCAAGTCGGCATGAAGCACCGTTTGGGGTATCGCGCTGCCCTGCCCGGCTTCGGCGATCCAATGGCCGCACTCAAACGACACCTGCCGCGCCATTTCTCTAGTTAGTGACTGCCTTGTGCGATCGGCAGAAGTCGACCCGCCCTATTGCCCGGCGTTACCTTTGGTCGCCCATCCGACCTTTGCTTTTGGCCGTGGAGCGACTCCCAACGCCGTACCCGTTGGCAACCCAAGTCGATAGTTTTTTCAACCCGAGCGGCTGTGTCTCGTAGTTCAAATGTTCAAATCGCATGTGCCATGGCGACCATCCTAGATCGAATTATTCCCGGGGTCGTCGCTCCCCTGCTTCCCGATTCTCCGTCACGGCTCGGCGAACGGCTTCCAAAAGGTCGGGGCGCGCCTCGGGGTCGGGGACTTCGATCAGCTTGCGCGGAGCCTTGGCTTGAGGCTTCAGTGTCGCACCGTAAAGTTTTTGCGGCGCAGTCATAGTTCGTCTCCGGCTTCGATCACAGCTAATTCGGGCTGCAGGCTCGGTCTTGCCTCTGGTTTCCGAAAATCACGCTTTCGGAACTTTAGTGAGTTGGGAATTATGGACCCCGTGCGTCGTACGTCTCCAAGCTTCGTCAGCACGTTGCTGGGCTGATTTCACGGTGTATGCGACCCCTTGCTTGCCCTTCGGAGCTGGCGAAAACGCCGAAGTCAGACCGGAAAATGTCCGGCGGACGGTCCTGGTGACCATGGCGCGCTCCGCGTTAGTGTCGGAATGGTAAGTCTAGGTCTTTACGCGCAACCTGCGATACTGTACGTTTACACAGTACTTTGGCGAGCCCGCCACGGACACTAGAGGACGCATCGAGCGAAACCGTGCCCCTACGATCACGCCGCGCCAAGGCAGTCAGCGCCAATCCACTACGCCTTTAAGAGAGTGCTAATGGGAATCAGGGAAGCTCGCCGGATTATCCGCAGCCTTCGGCATCAGCAACGGGAGCCAGGCGCACCGGAGTCGCTGGAGCGAGTCCAGTACGCGTCGAATGCATCGTCACGATTGCAGCGCTGAAGGCCCATTTCTGGCTTGAGCCGCGGGCCGGGGACGCCCGGATCCTGAGGATTTTCCGGGACGGGTACAGCCGCATCCGTGCGATCGCCGAACGAAAGCTGCTCGCGCATCCGTGCGCACGCCTGACACTGACACCGGATGACTTCGAGCGCCCCTGAACAGCGCGGGTGAATCGGGCACGCTTCTCGAAGCATGAATGATCTGGCCGGCGGCCCTTTTTTGGGCAACGCTGTGGTGGCGGAGCCAAGCCGGCCGCTGCGAGGGCCTGACCGTTAGTTGCGTACACCAATGAATCGGTTTTGATTCTCGGGAACGCGGCACTATGTTTAGCACTTCTTAGCTGGAAAGGAGAATCGGCGGCCGCTGCAGCCTGTACCTATGCGCGAGAGCGCCAGCGCTGCTCCTGCCTCTCCGCAGGGTGGCGTCCGTCGATGACATGGGGAAAGCCCGAACCATTACGTGCTCCCAGAGCCCGTCTCGGAATGGGCACATCGCCCCGCCAACCCACTCTCCGCCGGCGACGAAGCGGCATTTCAGCGGACGGCTAGCTGAGCGGTCGGGCAGCCGGCCGTAATCCGGCAGGACGGCAAGTCGGCCAAAGCGGCCAAAGCGGAAGCTGAGATCAGACAAACTCAGGGTCCGGCACCGCTCAACGCGGCCAATCAGGCGTTCCCCCGTGGCTCGCAATACCTGAGTGCGTTGATGACTAATGCCAAGGCTGGCGCAAGCTGACGCCGGTTTGCATAGTAAAGGTGGTATCCGGGAAAGCTCGGCCACCAATCCTCAAGTACCGGCACCAGTTTGCCCGCAGCTATGTGTGGCCGAACAAGGTCAAGCGGTACGTATGCGAAGCCCATTCCATCCAAGGCCGCCTGCAGCATCAAGAAAGTATTGTTGAATACAGTTTGGCCTTGCACGCGAACGTTGACGGACTGACCATCCTTTTCGAAATCCCATACGTACAATCCTCCGTGAGTCGGGAGGCGTAGGTTTACGCAGCGATGACCCGTGAGGTCATGCGGAGCTGTCGGCAGCGGCTTTCCTGCGAGATATTCTGGGGATGCGGCAACTGCCATTCGCAAGTCGGGCGCGATGCGAACGGCCACCATATCCTTGTCAACGCGGTCCCCTATGCGGACGCCCGCATCGAAACGTTGAGCCGCGATATCTGTCAGTGCGTAGTCGACGCTGAATTCTATCTCGACATCCGGGTACTCCTTGAGGAGGGGTAAGAGCCGGGGCCACAGCGCGGTGACGATGGCATGGTCATGCGCCGAGATACGTACCGCACCGGCAGGCTTGTCGCGCATTGCGCTTAGAGCCCCGAGTCCCGCCTCGATTTCCTGCAAATGCGGTGCGATGGTAGCCAGAAGCCGCGTACCGGCATCCGTCGGCGAAACGCTTCGCGTGGTCCGTGTGAGCAGGCGCACGCCTAATCGCGCTTCGAGCGCCAGCATGGCGTGACTCAACCCGGAACGCGACAAGCCTAGCTGCGCGGCTGCCTTGGTGAAGCTGCGTTCCCGCGCCACCACGACGAACGCCTGCAAATCGTTCAAATTCTCTTTGGCCATTGGTGATTTATTTGCACAAGTGCATACGTATTTGACGATCTTCTCACCAAAACGCTGCTGCCGTACAGTCCGAGATAAGTGCTGGCACAGCTAAGTTTCGAGACATTTCTCAATCCGGACGGCCGACTCGCGCTCATGACGGATCACTTCCTCCTGCCAGCGTGCTGGCGCTCCAATTTAAGAAAGGATCAAATTCATGCCCTCCCTACCTACGGCCGCTCGCCAGTCTTTCGGCAATGTAGCGCCCAAACTGGCTGAGTTGAGCGATGAGGTCTTGTTCGGCGATATCTGGGAACGCCCAGAGCTTTCCAAACGCGACCGTAGTCTGGTCACGTGTGCGGTGCTTATCACGCTCGGCAAGACTGAACAGATGAACTTCCATTTTCCACGCGCCATTGAGAACGGCGTGACGCATGACGAGCTCGTCGAGCTGACCACTCACCTCGCCTTTTACGTGGGCTGGCCCCAAGCCATGTCGGCGGTCTCGAAACTCAGGGAACTGTTCCCCGCCTCCACGAAGTGAATGGATCATCATGGAACTCAAGAAACCCGGATCACAGGCCTCGGTAAAAGGCCTTGCAGACTGGTTCACCGGCACTGTCCGGATCGACCCCTTGAATGCGCCGCCACCGCCCGCACGGGTGTCCTGCGCAAGCGTGACATTCGAGCCCGGCGCGCGTTCGAACTGGCATACGCATCCACTTGGTCAAACCTTGCTCATCACCGCGGGATGCGGCTGGACGCAATGCGAAGGTGAGCCCATCGTCGAGATTCGCGCAGGCGACGTGATCTGGTGTCCACCCGGCCATAAGCACTGGCACGGTGCAACGCCCACGACTTCGATAACGCACATCGCGATTCAGGAAGCGCTCGACGGCAAGAACGTGGAATGGATGGAACGCGTGAGCGACGAGCAGTACCTCGTCGGACCTGTTTCGAAAGACTGAGCTAAGGAGCCGCGCCGGCGGGTGCGGCCTCCAGCGACAAATCGCCACCCCGATATTGGAAGGGATCTGCATGCCGCATGTCGTCGTCAAACTCTGGCCCGGCCCGACTGAACAACAGAAGGCCAGACTCGCCGAGGCCATCGTCAAGAGCCCAGCGCTAACCGTGGACGCAAGCGCCGACGCTATCTCGGTCGCCATCGAAGAGGTGACGGCGCGGGACTGGATGGAGAAGGTCTACCGGCCTGACATTGTCCTTAACATGGACAAGCCTTACAAGGAGCCTGGCTACGACCCGTTTTGAAAGCATAGCCTGCGCAACCCTCATCGACTTGGTGGCCGCTGGGCCGACCGCGAACACGACTGAAATGGATGCCATGGCCTCGCTGACGAACAGACAGCTCTTTATCCTCGCACTGTCGGCAGGAGCCTCTGTCGCAAATCTGTACTACGCGCAACCGCTGCTGGCGGTTATCGCGCAGTCGTTCGGCGCGACGTCATTTGTGGGAACACTTGCCGCCGCACCGCAGATCGGATACACATTTGGCATACTCTTCATTCTTCCGCTGGGCGACCTCGTCGACCGTCGCAAGCTGACGGTTTGCCTCGCAGCTTTGCAGATGGTAACGATGCTGGCTTGCGCGCTGGCACCCACATTTCCCATTCTGGTTGCAGCGTCACTGTTCATCGGCTTCGGTGCGACGATCACACAAATTGTGATTCCACTAGCGGCCGATTTAGCTGCGCCCGAACGGCGCGCGCATGCAGTGGGTGTGGTCTTCAGCGGGCTGCTGACGGGACTACTACTGGCGCGAACGGTCAGCGGGTTTATCGGCGAGTGGCTGGGATGGCGTTGGATGTTTGCACTAGCAAGTCTCATTGCACTGATCCTCGGCAGCGTCCTCGGCAGTTCCTTGCCCAAGGTGTCGCCACGAACCACACAGTCATATGGCCAACTACTCGCGTCCATGTTCGGCTTGTTGAAGAAATACCGTGCGCTGCAGATTGCCTGCCTGATGCAGGCTTGTTCGTTCGCAGTCTTCAGTGCGTTCTGGTCGGTCTTGTCTCTGCTGCTGTCGAAACCTCCATTCGAATTCGGACCTGCCGTCGCTGGCGCATTCGGACTAATCGGGCTGGTCGGAATCGCCGCAGCAAATCGCAGCGGACGATTAATCAAACGGATCGGCGCGTATACAAGTTTGCTAATCGGGCAGGCCTCCTGCTTGGCGGCTTTCATCGTCTTCCCGCTGGTCGTTTCGGTACCGGGACTAATTGTCGGCATCATCTTGCTCGACTTCGGCCTTTCGATTGCAAACGTGTCAAACCAGTCGAAGATTCTCGGGCTAGACGAAAGCGCGAGAAGCCGGATCAATGCGGTGTATGTGACGGCAATTTTCATGGGTGGCGCATGTGGCTCGGCGGTTGCAAGCGTAGCGTGGGTACATGGAGGATGGTCGGCAGTATGCGTCTTCGGACTTGTCGCCGCGCTGTTGCCACTCGTACTTCACGTGGCATGCACGGAAAGGGGCAAATCTCTGTCGAAGGTGTAGCTATCTCCGACGCAAAAAGTTTCGGTGCCGGACCAGTTCCGAATCCATCAGCCACCACGGATGGTCCGGTCAGATGTTGAATGCGGTCATTTCGGCCGGCCTTACCGAGTGTTTCCTGTGGCCGATGACCGGCCCAGCATTGGACTTTTACGAGGGTCCGCTGACAGAGTCCGAGCGGCCACTCGAATGACTAAGCGACGAGGAAAGTGAACGGCAACTCCTGGCCGCGCTCTGCCTGACGGCGACCGGCGGCACCGGACCCGTTTCGAACTCTCTGGCCCCGGCCTCCTCGACCGCAGCTTTTGGCGTACGGTCGCCGCGCATTCACTCGGGCAGGTCAGTTGGCGGGCCCTTTGTTGCGCTGCGAAAACTCTCCGCGTCGCTTCCCGCGCTGCCTGAATCGCGCACGTCCCTTGCCCTGCTCATCGTCTCGGTCGCGGCTCATAGACTGAGGCTATCGGTACCGGCTCGGGACCAGGGCCGGCACCGGCACCCGCCCTCACCCTGTCGGCGTGGCGCGGGTGCGCTCGGTGCAGATGATCCGGTCCGAGGCGCATCGTAGGAACGCAAGGAATTCGGCGGCGGGCAACGGCCGGCTCAACAGGAAGCCTTGCACCTGATCGCAGGCAAGTTTCCCGAGCGTCCGGAATTGCGACTCCGTCTCGACACCCTCCGCCACGACCTCGATCTGCAACGCGCGCGCGAGTGTCACGACGGCGGACAGCAAGGCGCTGCCGCGCTCGCCGCCAGCGTCGAGATCGTGCATGAACGAGCCGTCGATCTTGATCTGGTCGAACCTGAATCGCTGCAGATAGCCAAGGCTCGAATATCCGGTGCCGAAATCGTCGATGGCGACGGTGTAGCCGCGCGACTGCAGCGCTTCGATCGTGCGGCTCGTCTTCTCGATGTTCTGCATCGCGGTCGTTTCTGTGATCTCGAACATCAGGCGACACGGATCGACCCCCGCTGCGCCGATCAGCGCATCGATGCGGACCACCAGATCTGGCACGTTGAACTGGATCGGCGAAAGATTCACGGCCACGGAAATTGGGGGCAGCCCTTGCGCGTCCCATACCGCAATATTGCGACAGACCTCGTGCAGCACCCAGTCGCCAATCTCGACGATGAGGCCCGAGCGTTCGGCGATGGGGATGAATTCGAGCGGAGGAATGTCGCCGAGTTCGGGATGACGCCAGCGGAGCAGTGCCTCGACGCCCGTCACCAACTGCGATTCGACGCGAAACTTCGGCTGGAATGACATGCTGAGTTCGCCGCCGCTCAAGGCGCGATGCAGATCGCGTTGCAGGATCAGCGACCTGAGCGCGGTGTGGTTCATCTGCGGTTCGAACACGCGAAACGTGTTACGCCCGCTTTGCTTGGCGGCGTACATCGCGGCATCCGCGCTATGCAGCAGTTCGTCGGCGTTGCCGCCGTCGCGGGGATAGAACGCGATGCCGATGCTCGCGCTCACGCGAAGCGGCAATCCGTTGACGACGATCTCCTGGCTTAGCCGCCGCAGGACGCCATTTGCCACCGCCGCGGCGGACGACGCTTCGGCCACGTTGTCGACCACGATCACGAACTCATCTCCGCCAAGCCGGGCGACCATATCGGTATGGCGCAGGTCCTTGCGCAGACGCTCCGCGCACACTTGCAGCAAGTCGTCGCCCACGCCGTGGCCGAGCGAGTCGTTGACCGACTTGAAACCATCGAGGTCGATGAAGAGCACGGCGAACGGCGATGCTCTGCGCGCGCATTCGGCGACCGCCTGCGCGATATGCAACGACAATTTCTGGCGGTTCGGCAGATCCGTCAGCGCATCGTGCGTGCCAAGGTAATGCAGTTGCCGGTTCGCGCGCCCGAGGGAGATGGACAGGCTGTTCGTATGGAAGCCGAGCAATCCGAGCGTGCCGACCAGCACGATGAACGACGTCACCGTCACCGCGAGCGCAAGCCAGTTCGCGTCGAGCTTATCGCCGGACAGGCAAAGGCTGCCGGCGGCGAAGTTGGCCGCGCTCATGCCGAGATAGTGCATGCCTGTAATCGCGATCGCCATGACGAAGGCCGCGCCCAGCCGCTTAACGACGAGGTTCTCGGCGTCCGATGTGCGCAGCGTGAAGGCGAGCCAGAGCGCCGCCACCGAAGCGGCGATCGCCACGGCCACCGAAAGCGCGACTTTCCAGATCGTGTATCCGATTCCCGGTGACATCTGCATCGCGTGCATGCCGGTGAAGTGCATCGCGGCGACGCCGAGGCCCATGATTGTCCCGGCGACGCACAGACGCCTGTGCGACAGCGCGCCGCGGCTGGCAGTGGCAAGCGCAATCAGAGACACGCTGATCGCAAGGAACAGGGATACCGCGGTAGTAGAGAAATCGTAGCCAATCTCGATTGGCAGCGAAAACGCGAGCATGCCGATAAAGTGCATCGACCAGATGCCGACGCCCATCGACACGGCACCACCGACGAGCCATAGCGGCCGCCGTTTCTCGCTCGCGAGCGCATTCAGGCC
Organism: Paraburkholderia sp. BL6669N2; assembly: GCF_003387275.1. Lineage (NCBI taxonomy): Bacteria > Pseudomonadati > Pseudomonadota > Betaproteobacteria > Burkholderiales > Burkholderiaceae > Paraburkholderia > Paraburkholderia sp. BL6669N2. Next base: position 107,818 of record NZ_QUNA01000002.1, read on the forward strand.
GCCGGACAATTCCACCGCCGTATAGGACGCGAGGAATGCGACCACGAGCGACAGGCAGACCAGCAGCGGGTTGTAGACACCAGTCATCGGCCCTCTCTCCTGTTCCTTATCGGTCTTGTGTGACTGCTTCCTCCCGCGCTTCGAACCGGCTCTGGCGAGCCACGCGCATCGGCGCGCGGCTCGCATTGCTTCGCTGTTCTATCGACAGATTGACGGAAAACTTTATGCTTCGGCCCGAATCAGGAGCGGTTCATACAAGACCGGAAGGCTTCATTCGTGCGCATGCGAATGTCGCGTATCGAGGAAAGGGGATGTCGGATGCCCCGCTTTGCCGCCGCCAGGATGAGCCGCGGGCCGAGCGCGGCGATTGCACCCGCCGTGATGCGATCAATCCACCACCGAGCACGCGTTGACGTTCGGCCTTTACGCCAGACTCACCGGTCGGTCCCTGTGTGACTGTCCAGCGCGTGCGCGCGGACACATGGTATGCATCGAACTCATCCCGCATCACGCCCGACCGCGGGCACCTCCCGCTGGTGTGCCGTGACGCCCGCGCCTTCACTCTCCGCGCACCAGCCCGGACAACCGGTCGCCCGGTTGCGGCAGCGCTTTGGCCGCACCGCGGCCATCGCGGCGCCACCGCCAACAGCCCACCGCCCGTCACAATCACACCAGCGTCCTCGCATAATTCACGCGCAGCAGCGGGCCGTCTTCCACGACCCATCCCGCACCGCCATCTGCACCATCGCGGTCATCACCCTCATTCAATGCCCATCGCTGCTGGCGCCGGCACATCGGTTTCGCTCAAAGAATTTTTAGCGAAGCGGACGCGGATTTTGTGCCGTGCCTGCGACCATCCCGGCGTGCCGCTTCCGCTTCGCTAAAAATCCTCTGCATTATCAAAACTGCATTTAATGGCCGGAATCCGGGGTCGTTGCATTCAACCTCCGGCCCGGCGGGCCTCTCCACTTCCCTCTCTACCGCTTTTCGTCCCTGATCATGGCCAACCGGTCGCTGCCCCTCGCCATGACGCGCGCCTATAGCCGCACCGACTTCACCGCGCTGCGCGCCTACGTCAGCGCGTGCCGCCGGCGACGACCGCGCGTCTGTACTTCACCGATGACAGCGACGGCAACGCGCCAGGCGCGGGCTGAGTCGCGACTTACCTGCGACAGATGCAGGCCGATCTCATGGACCTCGCCATCAAGCACGGCTCACCCGTTCTCGCTGACCACCTGAAAGCGTCGGCGCGCGCACACGGCAGCGCACGGCTCATGTCCGTCAGCCTCAAGATGGTCGAGCAGGCGGCCGCGCTCGCCGCGGAGCGGCCCGACGCTGCGCATCCGGTTGGCATGTGGTTCCGTCCACTGGCGTCCAATGAAGGAAAATTGAGAGCATTTTCGAACTAAAAATTGCAGCGGCTACGGCGAAAATCGCAACCACGCTGAGCCGCTACACCAACGGTTGGCGGGGCAACCCGTTAGTCCCCATGCTGAAACACAGCGCGTGCCGCCATCGCTTCTACGACTTGTTCGGAAGTCTGAGCCGTGCCGTCTCAATTGACTGGTGAAGTTTGGCCTGCAACGTCTCGCGCGACGGCAGCGCGGTCAGATATTCGGCGACGTGAATGCCGCTCTTGCCCAGTTCGAGCAGTTCTATCTGCTCCTGTTTCTTTCCGGCGCAGAGGATAATGCCAAGAGGCGGCAATTCACCCGGCTCCTGCTCATGCTTTGCGAGCCAGCGAAGATAGAGTTCCATCTGGCTTTTGTGTTCGGCCTTGAAAGCACCGAGCTTCAGTTCGACGGCCACCAGCCGCTTCAGCTTCCGGTTGTAAAACAACAGGTCGATGTAGAAATCGTCGTTATCGATCTGTAGCCGCTTCTGGCGAGCCACAAACGTAAAGCCGGCGCCGAGTTCAAGCAGGAATTGCTCCATTTCACGGAGGATGGCGTCTTCGAGATCCTTTTCGAGGTAGTGATCATTCAGGCCGAGGAAATCGAGCACATACGGATCTTTCAGCAAAACATCTGGCTGCACACGCTGTTCCTTTCGCAACTGCGCCAGGTCATGCTGGATGGCTTCTGCTGGCTTGCGCGAAATCGCGCTGCGTTCGAACAGCATCGAATTCATCCGTTCCTGCAGTTGCCGGGACGACCAGCGCTCGAGCCGGCAGAGCTCAAGGTAGAAGTCGCGCTTCAATGGGTCGTCGATATAGATCAGCGTCTTGATGTGCGTCCAGCTCAATTCTCTCCGCGCTGCGGAGAGAATTGCCTCGTCCGTAAAAATCTCCGCGGCGCGCAGACAATGCCGCAGCTGCTGTTCACTCCAGCCACGGCCATATTCGGCGGTCAGGGCATGTGCGAGCGATGCAATTACCTGCTGCCCGTATTCTGCACGGACGCCGCCTAGCACCTCTGCATGGATACAGCGCCCAGCCCGCCAGTACAGCAGGGTAAGCTCGGCGTTCACCGCTGCGGCCGTGCGCTCACGTGCCGAATCGATCAGGAGCCGGACTTCGTTCAGCAGTGGTGCGGGCGTGAGCGCACTCATGCGGGCCGTACACTGCCCGCTGGCAGGAGAAAATGCATCGTCGCGCCACTCACACTGCGTTCACAGCGCTTTTGAACGCCTTGCCTGCGGTGAACTTCACGGTCGTTGCCGCAGGAATCTGCATCTCCGCGCCGGTGGCGGGGTTACGACCAATCCGTGCGGCGCGCGCACCTGTCGTAAATGTACCGAATCCGACCAGTTGCACGCCTTCGCCTTTGGCAACCGCCCCCGTCATTGCCGCGAGGAGCGCATCGACTGTGCCTGCGACGGCCACCTTGCTGTTTCCGGTCGCGGCGGCGACGGTATCAACGAGTTCCTGCTTGTTCATGGTTTTCGTTTCCCTTGAAACGGGCACTGCGATCGCGTTGCCCAATGTGAGAGAAAGATACGTTACCGGAGCCGGGGCTGAAGGGCAAACTGGGGGTGTTTTCCGGGCTGCACGTCAAATTCCCTCCGCAGCGCGGAGATAATCGTTGCGTCGGCCAGGAAAGGCGCTTTCAGCCTCACAACAACGACCCGGTCAGGCTAGCATCGAGTCCGTGTACTTCTTCGCCCCACAGCGACACACGTAGTCAGCGACAATTTCTGGGGACTTCGCCTCATCGATCGTGAGTCCATAGGCGATAAACAGCTCGCCGCCCGGTTTCACACTCCTGATTGCCTCGATGAAAACGCGCCCGCGCTCGTCCTCGATCGCCTCACAGTTCGGCCTGCACGAATGGTTCAGCCAGCGAGCACTATTGCCGCCCGCGCTGCCGTCAATCACGCGTCCGTCAGCCAGGCCGAAGAGAAACGTGTGGCCGGGCGTTCCAGAACGCCTGTGCCTGGCAGCGGCTTGCCGCCAGGAGGTGACTTCACCGCGATATTCGAGGATCCGCGCGCCAGCAGCGATAGCCTGCAGCGCGAAAACGCCCCGCCCATGAATGGAAGATTTCCTGACTGTCACACGCCGCACTTCCTGACCCCCGCTTCCTTGATGGCAGCGAGCATATCGGGCGCTGCGTGGCACTGCAACAGCCCCGTTACGTTCAGAACAGACTGGTCTGACGGGGGTCCCGCTCTGGCGGCCGGGAAGCGGCGGTACGGCTAGGCCGTCGGTTGCGGCCACGGATATTTCGCACCCGCTGCAGGTGGGCCAGCATCAGGCAGCCCGCTGCCCCATCACTGAAACGCAGCTCGAACAGCCCGGTTTCGCCATGCGCGCACCGCCCTGTCGCGCGAAACGACAGGCGCAGACCGCGCGACTTCGCACGCGCAATCATCTGCGTGCGGCTCATACCCTGCCAGCAGTCAGCGATGAAAGCCTTCACGGTCCAGGCAACGACTCATGCGCGATGCCCACGGGGAGCGCCAGCCCGGTGAGTAGATAGATATCCGCCATGCAGCGACTTTCCGGAATGCAGTGATCTCTGTTTATACCGCTTTTTTGCGACGTAGTCCCGGTTTGGCCGCATCCGCAGCGCGCGACGGGCGCGTCGCACGCGGGGAGTTCTTGCTCTTGGAAGGAACAGCGGAACGATGCGGGTCTCTCGCTCGCGCCTGAGCATCCCGGGCCGCGTTGAGCTCCGTCTGCAACCGCGTGTTCTCCGCCTCAGCCGCATCGAGCCGCCCCTGCAGGACGCCCGTTTGATGACGCATGTCGCCCAGTTGCGCCTGCAGGGTGTCAACTGCCCGGCGGTGGTCCGCATCCTTGCGGTCCGCGCGGCGCGCGGCTTCGTCGATCTCTTTCTGCAGCTTCGCCGCATGGCCCCGCTCGCGGTCGATCTCCAGCAGGGCACGTTTCTCGGACGCCCTGAGCCGATCCTCGGCCCGGTCGGCCGCTTCGCGCTGCTTTTCCAGATCCCGTGAAAAGCCTTCCCTCACTTCCACGAGTTCGCGATCGCGGGCCGCCAGCGCGTCTCTGAGTCGCGCGAGCTCCGCTTCGAGTGACTGTCGCTGCCCGTGAGCTTCAGCCTGCTCCTTTTCCAGCTCCCGAACCTCGACCTGCGCGGCCAGCAGCGCCGCGGTGCGCTGCTCGAGTGCGGTCTCGGTACGACCCAGTTCGTCGCGGGCGGCGACGACCGACTGTTGCGCCTCGACGCGTTGTGCCTCGAGTCCTTCGCGCAACGCACCGAGCGCGGCTTCCGCTGACGCGCTCGCGCGCTGCCAGAGCGTGACGACCAGTTCGCCGGCGGCCGCGCCGAGATCGGCGGGCAGGTCCGGATGCGCGATGCACACACGGCTTTTTTCGCGCAGTTCGGTCCAGAACTCACCGAGCACCTGCGTGGGCGTGCTCATGCTGCCCCGCTTCACCAGTTGGTAAAGCCGGTTCGCGGTCGGCGTGATGCCGAGGCGGAAGAATAGCAGCGCGCAGACCTCGCGGTACAGCTCGCGCACGCGGCCTTCAGGCGGTCGATTTCGACGGCGAGGCGAGTCTCGTCATGGACCATCGCGTGACACCCTGAGCCAGATGCGCCGCGTCCCCGACCATGAAAACCACCCTGCCCGCCCCCGCGCCCGATCGAGACGCTCGAAGAACTGCCCGCCGCGCCCGATGGCCGCCACGGCACGAACCGCGCAACCGGCCACATGCAGGCCGCCGCTGATACCGACCTCGACGCAATCCGCGCATGGCTCGCCCGCTTCGTCGAGACGAAGACGACGTTCGACAACTACCGCAAGGAAGCCGAACGGCTGCTACGGTGGTCCACCCTGCAGGTGGCCAAACCGCTCTCCTCGCTCACGCACGAGAACCTGCTTGTCTAGCAGCACTTTCTCGCCGATCCGCAACCGGCAGCGCGCTGCCCCGCCGATGGCGGACGCAAGCACCCGCGCAACGATTCGCGCTGGCGGCCGTTCTACGGCCTCCTCTCGGCGTCGAGCCAGCGGCAGGTCATGGTGATCCTCAACGTCATGTTTGCGTGGCTGGTGCAGGCGGGGTATCTGGCCGGCAATCCCCTGTCGCTGTCGGGCCAGCGCGCACGCCGGGCCAGGCCACGCATCGTCTGGTATCTGTCGCCTGACCTGTGGCTTGAGGTCAAAACGTACATTCACGGCATGCCCACGCAGACCGGTCGCGAGCGTGATCATCACGCCCGCGCGCGCTGGCTTTTTACCCTGCTCTATCTGGGTGGCCTTCGTATCACTGAGGTCAGCACAAACACGATGGGCCGGTTTTTCTGTCGGAGCGACGAAAACGGCCAGGATCGCTGGTGGTTCGAAGTGATGGGCAAAGGTGGCAAGGAGCGACTGGTACCGGCTACTGCGGAAATGGTGATGGAACTTGGCACGTACCGGCGGGCAGGTCCACGGACTACTAGCACTGTCCTCGCCGGGTGAGGACACGCCGCGGGTGCTGCCGGTCGGCCAGTCACTTGCCGGCATCGCGAAACCGACGAGAAGCACCGGATCGACTGGTGACACTCGACGCGACCCGGACGATGACGGCGAGAGGTCGACTCCGGCGCCACTATCCCCTGCCCCGGCCGGCGGCAAAAGCCTTAAGCATGCGGACCTGGTCAGCACCGGCGGGGAACCAGAATTGCGCTTCGAGCGCTTCCCACGTGATCGCACAGGCGACCTGCCGTGTAGCCCGCTGCCGCCCTGATGGAAGACCGGATTTGCGGTGTGGCGGACACGCGACGGCGACAGACGGTTGATATGACTCCGCTTGTCAAGAGGGGATCGGTTTTGGGTTTTGATCTGCCATCTGAATTTCCTGAGGGCGACGTAGCAGTAAATCTCGACGGTGGATCATGCTTCTATGAGCGAGGGTTCTGTCAAGATCGCTTTTTCCCAAACTTTCATAAAGTGTCTCCGATCGATCTGGCCGGAAGTCGCCGTGGCGCTCGTGAGAAGAACCAGCATCTCACCACCTTCTATCCGCTGGCGTGTCGCCAGCCTTATCCTGCATGCGCGTTACGCCGGAACCCTTTTCCGAGAGCATGCCCCATCTGAAAATATTCGGTTGCTTCAGCAACCCAGCGTGATCACGGGCATGTTCACTCCAACCGTGTTTGCTACGTAACTGCCTAGCCAATCCTTAACCTCCTTTCTGCGAAACCTTCGAGGAATTAAGCACGCTTAAGGTGAGCGCCTTCGGGAATGACTCCGTCTTAACCGGCCTCAGCCCACAAGATTTCTGACACGTCCCTGATGAGCGAGTTTTCCGATGCAAGCGTCGAATTTGCGTTCCCAACCCACACGCTTCACGTTGCCACTGCTCCGGGAGCGTCACTTCGCGCAGTGGGGCAATCTCCGAAACGGCGCCCGGCGTTCCAGAACTGATGCCTACGCCCCCGGTGTTGCCGCAAGCGGACGGGAGCTGGGTTGCGCAGCCGTGCCCGTCACGCCACGTCGGAGTGCGTTCCTGCTGGCTGTTAAAAAAGCCCGGCATTGCTGCCGGACCGTAGAAAGGTTGCCCCACATTGTGTGGGACTGCCCTGACGTGAATCACGACCCCGCCCTTGTACGCAGATTCGGCATCGAATCACCGAGACTAGTGATGCCTTATTAAATGCAGCTTAAGCGCAACGAAACCTGGCTCCAGCATTCCAATGACTGTCGCTTGCTGTCGTGTCTCCCTGAATTCCAATGACCTCACCCGCCGGCGGTCATAGCCCGATGAAATACGTTTCCACTTCCATTTCTTCCGACCATACCTGAACGTCAAGCATCTCTCCAAATTCCACCGCAACACCGTGATGCATGCAGCAGAACCCCTGCGCCGTCCGGTAGACAATCACCCACTCGGAATCCACGATTGTCCCGGTCTCTGACTGGGCGGCCAATGCCCGGCGGACCATGTCGAGATGCAGTGCCTTGCCAAGACGTTTGCACACTGCCTCTGTATCGTGTACGAGTTTCATCGATTTTCCTCCTTCGACAGCAGCACAATGCGGGCTGCTGTCACCAAAGCAAAACGGACGCGAATATCGGGTCTTCCTAGGCTTACCCCGGGAAGATCCTGATGCTCCCTGCCACAGCATCCGCTATGTGCTCTTTCGCTATGACGCCAAGCACGCGCGCTGGAGCATTCGCGTCGCGTTGCGCTAGCACGACCGCCATCACCGCGTGTTGTTTCCAGAGCCTGGAGATAACGCTGAAGGCGACATCCTTTTCCTGCACCACGATGAAATTGCGCTGGGCCAGCGTCCCCAACTCGATATCCGAGTCGCTCTGACTCACCGCGCGCCGCAGCCCCGTATTGATGCGCAATACGCCGTAGATCTCCTGCTGCCTCGTCACGACAATATGCCGGAATGCGGGCCCTTCAAGATGGGCCATCAGGTCACGAAAAGGTACCCGCCCATCGAGCACGAGTACATCAGTTTCCATGACCTGGGCGGCGTTCTGAACGAGAAACATGTTGGCGTGCAAGGCGTTGGGAATCGGATGCCCGCGCCGCACCAGCTTGAGCGTATAGATACTTTCAGGGGAAAGCAGCCGACGCGCGCCAAGGCTGAATGCCACCGCGATGATCATTGGCAGCACGATATCGTAGTCTCGCGTCATCTCGAAGATCATGGCCACGGCCGTCATTGCCGCCCCCGTTCCGCCGCCCACCATGGCACCCATGCCCACCATTGCGAAGGCCGGCACGCTGACGGGAGCGGCCGGCACGGCCATTGTAATGAAGGACGCAAATGCGGCGCCGAGCGCGGCGCCGATAAAAAGCGACGGCGAGAAGACGCCACCTGAGGAGCCAGATCCAAGACTGACAGACGTCGCCAATGTCTTGCACAGGGCGAGTAACAGGAGAAAACCACCTCCCTGAAGCTGACCGTAAAGGGTTGCCTGAATGGTCGCATATCCCACACCCTCAACGTAGTAGTGTCCCGCGTAGCGCCACAGCAGGTACATCGTCAGTCCGACAATCGACATGCCTAGCGCGTGGCGCCGGTAACGTCCGGGTATCTGGTCGAACGCGTCTTCTGCCCAATGCAGCGAACGGATCAGCAATGCGGCCGCCGCTCCGGTGATTGCACCCAGCAGCGCATAAAGCACGAGCGTCAGGACGCCACCCGGTTCGTTCGGGATCGCGCCCAACTGTGCGGGCACAAAAAACGCAGGCGCCGCGCCGAAAAACAGGCGACCGAGAAAAGTCGCCGTGCCTGTGGCGAGCGCCACTGGCAGAAACGTGTTGACACTGATCTCCGGCATCATGAGTTCGGTGGCGAACAGCACGCCACCGATTGGTGTATTGAAGGTCGCGGCGATACCTGCACCCGCCCCCGCCGCAACAAGCGTAATGCGCTGTCCTGCGGTCATCCGGACCAGTTGCCCGAGTGTTGAACCGAGCGCCGAGCCGATCTGGATGATCGGGCCTTCACGCCCAACCGCCGCGCCCGATCCGATCGCGAGAGCCGACGCAATCGATTTCACTACGGCGACCACGGGTCTGATCACACCACGCTTGTAGTAAATCGCGTCCATTACTTCTGGCACACCATGCCCTTTTGCTTCTGGTGCAAATGTGCTCACTATCCACGTGACGGCGAGGCCACCCACGACAGGTACGAGAATGACGAACACGCCCCAGGGGGATGCTGCGGTGAAATGACTCGCGTCGTACGCAAACGAGAATCGTCCGAGAAAGAAAGCATTGTGGACGAGTCCTATCAGGGCGCGAAATACAACGGCGCCCAGGCCGGTTACGATACCCACAACGAAAGCAAGCACGCACAGCCAGCGCAGACCAACCGGAGCAACCGAATCGTCTTCCAGCTGGGCTGACTGCTCAGGCTGCACCGCCGACACCCTGACGTGACGTGGATTGATAGTCGCTGTACTTTCAGCCTGATCCTGTCCACGGCTCATGTCCGGACCCCGTCGAAGCGAGAATTGATCTATACACAGCGTAGGGCACGAAACTCGTCGCTACCAGAGAAATGATGGCCGCCCGAATGCGGCATCAAGGCGTGTCGGCGTCAGACTTGAAAGCCCATCCAAAGGACTGGATTTCGGTCTTGTGCAGCAGCGCGAGCCTTCCCAGACACTGCCGGCCCTTCTTTAACAGGTGCACCTCCACCTGCCGCCGGTCTTCTGCGCTTGGCCTGCGCGCAACCAGGCCGGCCGCCTCACAACGGGAAACGAGCGCGACTGTTCCGTGCGGAGACGCCTGCAGACGCTCCGCCAGTTCCCCGACGGTCGCCCAGTCCCGGCCCGCGAAGCCGCCAATATGTAACAGCAACATATACTGCAATGGTGTGATGCCCTCTGCGTGCACTATTTCTTCCGAGAAATGCAGGAACCGCCGCAGCTGATAGCGGAAATCGGATAACTCCTGCAGTTCCCCTTTGGTCAGCTCGTCAGGCCCGGGGCGTTTTCTTGAAACCATGATCCTGTTCTCCCGTGTCACCTCATCCCGGATGATACTGAACCGGCGGCCACCTGCGCCACAGCGGCCTGCTGGATGGGCTCCTTGCGATGGATGGCAGTAGTCCGCGTGGCGCGATGCCGGCGCGCACCACAACGTCCGTGAAACGTCCGGGCTCTGCCACGGCGCCCGGTCTGCCGGCGCTCACCGCCGGCACCCAGGTCGCCAGAAGCGACCCGCCCCTGGTAGCCTGAACGGCCACCTTGCGCGAAAACCGGCACAACGGAGACGATCACCCCCGCACCTGCTGAAACGCTGCTCCGCCCCTGTGCACCGGCCCGGGCCGAATGCTATTGGCATTAGTCACAATGTGACATAAACTGTAAATGAGGCCTCCTCCGGCTGGAACTCAGGCGAAGTCATCGAGGCCGGCACTCACGATCGGCGGCATGCGGAGCGTCCACGGGGTGGCGTTCACTACCTGGCCAACCGGTTCCAGCCACGCTGGAGGTCTCCTGCGCGAGCGCGTCAGGTGGGAATGGCGAGTGCGCCGACTGGCAGGCTGCTACATAGCTTTCCGCACGTACAGGGAGATCTCATCATGCTGGTTACTTTCCGTTCACCGGCCTCGCCCGACGTCATCATGCTCAAGAATCTCGCCCAGTATCTGCTGGGACTTATCGGCAAGCATCTGGGGACTATAGGCGTCATTCAGCACGATGAACTGTCCCATGCAATTGATCGGCTGGAGACCGCGATCTCTGAAGAGGCACAGGCGGACGTCGCACTTGAATCGCTCTATCACGTGCCGGACGCGCATGGCCACACGGCAGGCGAAGATCATCGTGGCCTTGCTCAGCGGGCATGGCCGCTGCTCGATATGATGCGTGAAGCGAGCCGACACAATGCAGATATTATCTGGGGTCTCTAGCGGTCGCAGGTGTTGCCAGACGGGTTCAGAGCAACCTGACGGTTTCTGTAACGCGATGCGTGGGGCATCGATGCGGTCGTCTTCTGCGCTTCAGATCTGACTTCAAAACGGACCTCACCCAACATATGTCCCGGATTTCCCTTCCTCATGCAGCGGTTGCCCCGGCTGTACTCGCGCTATTCTGCCTCTGTACAGACCAGTCACACGCCACGTCCCAGAACGAGGTTACTTCAGCCACGCCAGGCCCGATGCCCGCTACCCGATGGATCAAACGGACGGCCCTTCCGGATGACAGTATGCCCGGATGTCCCCGCTATTCGACAGGCATTGCAGCCAGAATAGTGGACGCTTATGGACTGGGTGCGCTAGGCATAATGGCGGAAGGGCCCTTTGTCCTGCCGCGGTGGCATATTCGCCCTTTCCACGCCGAGTCGAACCCCAGCCGATGGCACCCCGTCAAGCAGGACGAACTTTACCCTGCCCGCGGCCAGCATGTCCTGTTCGTCTGGCCTGAGACCTGATTGCAAGCCCGCATTCAGGTGAACCTCCGGCTTTGCGGGGTAACCCATCGTCCCAGGAAAGGGCCATGGCACCACCTAGTCGATCACTTCAAACAGCACGCCACACGATACACGGTCCAGCAGCGCCAGATGACTTCCGCCAGCCAGCCAGCGCGTCACAAATCCTCCGTGTCGGTGGCCAATCACGATCAGATCCGCGTTAAGGGAATTGGCAAGATTTGAAATCTGTTCGGCTGCGTCGCCCACCGCAGAATGCGCCGTTGCGCTCACCCCCCATGACTGCAGCTTTGCGATACCTTCCTGCAGTATTTCCTTCGCGGCATTCTCATCAATGTCGAATTTCATGGACGAAAACGCGTCGTAGCCTGCTGGCCACCATGCCAGATCGAGAACGGCCAGAAGGTGCGTCTCCGCATCGAGTTGCCTGGCCAATGCAGCGCCGCAACGTAATGCCCGCTGCCCTTCGGGCGTCGCGTCATAACAAAGAAGAATCCGGTCGAACGGCGCCATTGTCGCCTCCCTCGCGGGCGGTTCTGGTGTTCAAGGGTGTTGCACCTTGCATCGCTACGGTCAGGTGAACATCGGAACTGTTTCGATCAGTACGACGCCCAGCAGCGCGCCAACCAGGGCGCCGATCAGCTTCGGATGCCATCGGTCGAGATGAAGCGTGACCAGGAGACTGCCTAAAAGGATAACGCCGAGAAACGCAAACGCGATCACGAGATAGACAAGTTCGAAATCATTGTTGATCACCATGACTTTCTCCAGATTGCGGCATAGCGCCCGAAGGCGCCACGACAGTGTCGTCAGGACATTGTCATCTGACGTGTCGTGCCGCATTCTCACTATATGTCACTCCATGATACATTCCAGCAGCATGGACGACCATGAGGGAAACCACCCGTCATTGTGATACGACGGCGACCTCCCGCCCGACTACCGGCGCGGAACCCTGAAATCAGATATTCGAGCTTCGGCCATGTGCAAATCGTCCTTCTGCAGGAACTGCCATCGGGGTTTTTGATTGACATTTTCGATTTGCATTTAAGGGATACTTAAGAGTCTGCCTCTACCTTTGAACTGTCGATCACGCCCGTCGGCATCACCAGCGCACAACGGTCGGTGTCCACCGAAGTGCTCACCCGGGCCTTCAGCATTTGCATGCGCAAGCGCTCGTCGCCGTCACTCTTCAACGAGAGGCAAAATGTTCAATCCAGGCATGAAACGCACGGCAATACTCGTCGCCGCATTTTCAACTTGCGCCTGCAGCTTCACAAGCGCGAATGCCGCGCAACGCTCCGGAACACCCGTGTCTGACATGGGACGGCTCTCGGCCCAAAGGTAGTCAGGCATTCGAAGACATCCAGCAGGCGCGACTTGCGATATTCAGCGGCCGTCCAGCGCAGGCGACAAAGCTGGTCAAGGAGGCACAGGCGTCGATGAAGGCTGCACAGGCGGATGACACCGCGTTTCTGAAAGCAGAGTCAGATCTCAGGACACCACCATCCATGACATACCAGTCGACAGCGTTAGATACAGTGCCGCGAAGCTCCACTCTTCGTTCGAGCGGCGACGCGTTGATGTCGAACCCCTTGTAGTCCAACTGCATGGCTGTCTCCAAAAGATTGCTCTACTCGTCGTCGCTCTGGACAAGTTTCGGACGCCCCGTCGCGTCTCGACCTGTGTCTACCAGATTGTTCCGGTAGTCACAGGCCGGACAGAGGAAAAAGAATCCTTGTTCATCCAGTTCCGGTTCGACCTGTCCAAAGTCGAACGACGCATTGCAGTTTCGACAGGTCCACATAGCGGCCTCCGTCGGTGTCCTAGAGGAATTCTAGTATGCAATACATCCGCTTTACATCGTGGCCAGCACAGGGCCGAAATCATTTGAATTTCACGACGCGATAGCAGCAACGATCATCGAAACGACGTGCTGGACGGCTTCGGGCCGAGGCTGTGCGAAAACTCCCGTTGAATGTGGCGCTTTAAAAAAACGGCCGTTCAGATCGCGCTGTATCGGCTTGGTAGCAACTCGAGAAGGGTAAAGCGACACCTGCAAACCGAGTGCTTTTGCGTTTTCACACGGGCTCGGTCGTTTGCCGTATTCGTGATGCTGGCGAGCGCCCAGCTGCCGTCATGCCTGCTCGTGATCGCAGTCGGGCCGGAAACCGCCGCAAGACGGTCGAGGATGTCGCGCGGGAAATCGTTGCCGGCGACGAGTTGAGTGCGAATCGCAAGCCGGCAAAGTGTCCAGGTCTGTGATGATGGGACACGGCGCTCCGCACGCCGTGTATAAAAAGCCATGGCGGCCTAACGCAAGAAAGCAAACCGGCGAAACACGTGAGCGTCCTCACTGCGATGCGTGGTGACAACCGCGTCTCGCCTACCTTCGCCAATGCCGCATCTCACACCGGACTACAATAATTCAACTGGTGTGGACCCGCCTCATCCGGGCTCGCGTCGCGCAGGTCACTGAGCGGCTATCCGCGGGTCATCAAGGCTGCGTTGACAAATCGTTCAGCCTCGCTCGCGGCAGGCCCGCGGTGCGCAATTGATCCGATCGTAGCAGGGCATGTGCGAAGAGCCAATCAAGGAGGGACTATGCGCTCGGAGATGAAGTCCGGCGTGCGCCTGAGACGTTATGCGATCACGGCGATGGCCATCATCGCCAGTCTGATTGTCGTCGGACGCATCACCGGCATCCTGGCCGACTGGCTGTGGTTCAATTCGATCGGCTATGGCAGCGTTTTCCGGACAATCCTTTCGGCCAGGGCGCTGCTGTTTACCGTCGTGTTCGCAGTCTCGACGGGCGCGATATGGCTGTCGGGGATCCTCGCGCATCGTTACGCGACGGCCAGTCAGTCGGGTACCACGGAAACCACCCGCGATCTGTCCGAACTGGTCGGGCCTCGCGTTCGCTGGCGCCTTAGTATTGCCTGCGCTGGTGTCATCTTCGGGCTGGTTATCGCTGCCACCGAAATCTCGAGCTGGGACATCGCGCTTCGCTTCGTTTATCAGGTACCTTATGGCGAGCGCGATCCGATCTTCGGCAAGGACATCAGTTTCTATCTCTTTTCGCTACCCGCGTATGTCACGCTCAAGAACTGGCTGCTGCGAGTGGTCTTCTGCAGCGCGATCGTGGCAGGTGCTGTCTACGGATTGCGCGGTGACATCGCACTGGAGCGGCCACCACGGACGCTCTCGTCCGCCGCCATCACTCATGGTTCGGCACTGCTCGGCTTGTTCTTTGCGGTGAAGGCCTGGTCATGGTGGCTCGGCCGCTTTCTCCTGCTCTATGACGACAACGGTGTCGTAGTCGGCGCCAGTTATACCGATGTCCATGTCGAGTTGCCGGTCCTGTGGATGCTTGCCGGCCTTGCCGCGACCTCATCCGTCGCCCTTTGGATCAACATGCGCCAGCGGAGCTACCGGCTGCCGGCCATTGTTGTGCTGCTCGTGTTCGGCAGTTCGTTTGCGTCCGCCGTGATCTATCCGGCGCTGTTTCAGCGCTTCTATGTCAAACCGAGCGAGCTGCGACTGGAAACTCCCTATATCGACCACAATATCGCGCTAACGCGACAGGCTTACGGCCTCGCGCAGATTGCGGTCCAACCGTTCGAGGCCGGGCAGGAACTGACTCTCGAATCGCTGCAGACCAATCGCGCGACCATCGACAACATCCGGCTATGGGATGTGCAGCCGCTGATGGACACCTTCGCACAATTGCAGGAGATCAGGACTTACTACAAATTTCTCTCGGTGGACATCGACCGCTACCAGCTTGACAGCGGTTACAGGCAGGTGATGCTGTCGGCGCGCGAACTGGAACCGGCGATGCTCCCGCCGAACGCCCAAACCTGGGTGAACCAGCATCTTATCTTCACTCACGGCATCGGCGTCGTGATGTCACCGGTCACCGAGAAATCCACCGAGGGCTTGCCCTCCTTTTATCTGCGGGACATTCCGCCCGCCTCCCAAGGCGGCCCGGCCATTCGCGAACCACGTCTCTATTTCAGTGAAGGCCGGCAGGATTACGTCATCGTGACGGGCAATGTAGCTGAATTCGACTATCCAAAAGGGGCGGACAATGCCTACACGACGTATAACGGGCGCGACGGCGTCACCATCGGCAGCGTGGCGCGACGTAGTCTCTTCGCCTGGCAGCTCGACGACCCCAACATCCTGTTGAGCGGCTATATCACAGACCAGAGCCGGATCCTGCTTCACCGCAACATTCAGGACCGCGTGCGTACGATCGCGCCGTTCCTGACTCTTGATCACGACCCCTATGTTGTCGCAAGCAATGGGCGCCTCTTCTGGATACAGGACACCTACACCGTCAGCCAGTGGTTTCCTTACTCCCGGCCGGGTTTCGGCGACGGCGCCAATTACATCCGCAACGCGGTCAAGGTCGTGATCGACGCGTACAACGGCACGGTCGATTTCTACGTCAGCGATCCCGCCGATCCGCTCCTGCGCACATACGAGCGCGCCTTCCCCGGTTTGTTCAAGCCCTTGGACGCGATGCCACTGGAGCTTCGGCAGCATATTCGCTACCCCGAAGACCTGTTCCTGATCCAGGCACAGGTCTACCGCGCTTATCATATGGATGCGCCGGAGGTCTTCTACAATCGCGAGGATCTGTGGCAGTTTCCCCGGGAGCTGGTCGGAATGGATGGCGGAAGCGCCGCCAGCATTATGCCGCCGTACTACACGATCATGCGACTCCCCGGCGACGCACGCGCCGAGTTCATCCTCATGCTGCCGATGGTGCCGAGCCAGCGGGAGAACATGATTGCGTGGCTGGCGGCGCGCTGCGATCCGTCCGGATATGGCAGACTCCTCGTCTATACGTTTCCCAAGGACAAGCTGGTCTATGGGCCGTTTCAGATCGAAGCGCGTATTCAGCAAAACACCGAGATCTCGCAGCAGATCTCGCTGTGGAACCAGATGGGCTCACGCGTGATTCGCGGTCATCTTGTGGTCGTGCCAATCGAGAACTCGATCCTCTACGTTTCTCCACTCTATTTGCGCGCGGCGTCCGGGCAGTTACCTGAATTGAAGCGGGTGATTGCCGCCTACGGTGACCGTGTGGTGATGGAGGAAACGTTGGGTGAAGCCCTGGCGGCGCTGTTCAAGGAGACCGCGCGAGTGGGAGCGGCATCGCCGGCCCGAGGCACGGTGGACGCGCGCGCCAGCGAGGCACTTGCCCACTATGACCGAGCCATCGAGCGACTGAAGGCGGGAGACTGGACCGGCTTCGGCACGGAACTGGATGCTCTGCGGCCGTTGCTCGAAGCGCTCGGTGCTGGCCATTCCGAGGACCAGAAGTGACCTGAGTGAAATCCAAAGGGGCATCTATTCAACCCGGCACGCTGTCGCCCCGCCTCGCGGCGTCGCGTTTAAAGTACAAACTCACAGCGCAAACAGTTGCCCAAGATGAGGCTCACAATCTCCCACACCGGCAAGTAGCGCCTGCTGCGAACCGTTGCAATCGCGGATCTCGACGGACGCATTGAACACGTCGTGGTAAAAAGCGGCAATCGACCGGGCGCAACTGACTGGCACATCAAGTTGCACATAAGCGATGCCGAGATCGATGCCCGACCACGGAGCATCCACCTGGTACCCATCCGGATCGAGGCAGTCGTAACGGTTTCCCCATGGACAGGTGAGCGCTACGCGGTCGGCCCGCTCGGTCCATCCGAACGCGGTTCCATCGAGCAGGGGCTCAACCGCGCGCAGCCGTGCGATCAGCGGTTGACGCCCTGCCCACGACCAGCGCGACGTGGCCGCGCAGGTGCTGCGCGTCGCCGTGCGGCAAGTGAATCTGTGAACGACCGATGTTGATCCGCATATTGGTCACGCCGGTCATTAGATAGGGATCGCGCGTGAGTCCGAGTCCGCTGACATAAAACGCTATCGCGAGACGCTGGTCCGGTATCGTGAGGTTCACATGCTCGACCAGCACCAGATTGCCTGTGTCGTCACGTGCGTAATCGGAACGTTCCATCTGATCGCCTTTGAAGGATTTGACACGCCACGTGACGTGGGATCAGGAAAACACACAGCTGGCGATCATTCGATCGCTGACGCGATAGCCAACATCGTCAAGGCTTCCTGGCGAGCGACATCGATTGACTGATCGACTGGCCAAACCGCCGCGTCTGCGTGTCAATCAGCTGCTGCCGCTGCACGCTCTATCGCGGTTATATCGATCTTCTTCATTTTCATCATCGCGTCCATCGCACGCCTTGCGGCATCACGACCGGGCCCGTTGACGAGTTCGAGCAGACGCTTGGGGGTGATCTGCCACGAAAAGCCCCAGCGGTCCTTGCACCAGCCGCAAGGCGCTTCCGCTCCGCCGTTGCCGATAATGGCGTTCCAATATCGGTCGGTCTCTTCCTGGCTATCCGTCTCTACCATGAAACTTACCGCCTCGTTTGCCTTGAAATTGGGGCCGCCGTTCAGCCCTACGAAGCGCCGGCCGAGCACGGTAAACTCGACCGTCAACTCCGGACCCTGCCCAATCCCCGGTATCGGAGATACATGACCTGCACCGACACGGCTGTCGGGAAAAGTGGCGGCGTAAAACTCCGCCGCCTCGCGCGCTCTACCTTGATCGAACCACAGGCATGTTACGAACTCAGCCATCGCAATCTCCTTTCAGAAACACGCGCCATCAACTGGCTCTGAGGGCAGCATCCCAACGCCCACGCCATCAAGACAGTTGGCATGAGTCGATAATAGCCTGGCTGTCGAGTTCGAAATGCGCGAAAGCTCGAATCCCAAAACATCGGCGAAACAGGTGGTGGATCGCGACTAGCCGCAGCGCCTGCGAGTGCAACGCGGTCCTGCTAATCGCACGTCGCGCCATTTGCCTTCAACCCGATGCGAGATGACTCTACAAGATGGTCCGTTCGCAGCCATTCGCCACGTCGCACCGTCGCGAGGAGCCCGGCGACGACCAGATAGCACAGCCATTCAGTTCGCGCCTCGTTATCACGAACGAGCGAGTCTCATCTGCGGACTTGCACGAAATCCACGGCGGCTTTTCACGTTTTGCACAAGAGTATGCTTATGTCGACAACGTCCCTGAAGGGACGAGTGCCGGAGGGTATATACATGGACGCGTCGAACAGGGAATTCGTGCTCGCGGGGAGCCTTGAAGAGTTGCAGGCGAAGGGGCGGCTCGTTGTGCAAGGTGACCATCGTCCGATCCTCGTCGTCTACGACCGCGGGCGCGTCTTCGCCCTCGACAATCGTTGCCCACACATGGGCTTCCCGCTCGAGCGCGGCACCGTCGAGGACGGCATCCTGACCTGTCATTGGCACCACGCCCGCTTCGATCTCGAAAGCGGCTGCACCTTCGACCTGTGGGCGGACGATGTACCGATCTACGCGGTCGAGGTGCGCAATGGCGACGTCTGGGTGACGACTACGTTCGGTCATCCCGATCCCGCGGCGCACTGGCATCAGCGGCTTGCGGACGGCCTCGCGCACGACCTCGGACTCGTCATCGCCAAGGCTGTGCATGGTCAATTCGCGGCCGAGGTACCGGTGGCCGATATCGTGCGCCAGGTGGCGCTGTTCGGCGCGCAGAACCGGGACGGCTGGGGCGTCGGTCTCACGATACTGACGGCGCTCACCAATCTGTTGCCCGTGCTGCCACAGGACGAAACCTATCTCGCCCTGTTCCAGGGTGCGCGCCGTGTGGCGGCGGACTGCGAAGGCGAGGCGCCACGGCGGGAACGTGCGCCGCTTGGAAGCCAGCCGGAGTCAGCCGCGCTCAAGCGTTGGCTGCGCCTTTGGACAAACGTGCGCCATCGCGAGGCGGCCGAGCGCACGCTGCTGACGGCAATCGCCGCGGGTGCCTCACCGGCTGTGCTCGCCGATGCCCTGCTTTCGGCCGGGACCGAACGGGCGTTCGCCGATGCCGGTCATTCGCTCGACTTCATCAACAAGGCCTTCGAATGCCTCGACCTGATCGGCTGGGAGCACGCGCCAGCTTTGCTGCCTACTATCGTCGCTCAGATGGTGGCCGCCCGGGGCGCCGAGGAGTCGACCGCCTGGCGCCAGCCCGTTGATCTTGTTGCGCTGTGTGATGAAGCAGCCAGCCAGATGGCGAACCTTTTCGCCGCCGGGCGCAGCTTGCAAGGCTGGTCGCAGCACGCCGCGCTCGCCGGGGAGCTGCTTGGAGACGATCCAGCGAAGATCATTGGCGCGCTGAAGGCGGCTATCGTCGCCGGCGCCGCTCCTGCTGACCTGGGACAATCCCTCGCGTATGGAGCGGCGCTGCGCGTCGCCCGCTTCGGCAATGCCAACGAGCACGCCGACTGGGAGACGGCGCATCACGTCTTTACCCATGCTAACGCGCTCCATCAGATGCTCAGGCGCATTGGGACCGCGGGTTTCGGCAGTGACGTCGCGCCGGTTCGCGGCATATTGCACGCAGCCATGGCGCTCTACCTTGCCCGCTATCTGAATGTGCCAGCGGCCCGCATCCCGGGCGATGGCAACGACCAGCTCGACGACCTCCCTGCCGATGCGGAGACGATCCGCACCGCCTTGCTCGACGCCTTCGACCGGCAGCGACAGGTTGATCTTGCAGCACGGCTGGTAGCGCGGCATCTCACGCTCGGCCATCCGCCACAGGCGCTCATCGCCACGCTTGCGCTTGCTGTGCTGCGCGAAGATGCAGGCTTCCACGTCTATCAGATGCTCGAGGCCGGGGTCCGGCAGTTTGCTGTGTGGAGCGATACTGGCGAAGGCCGGCACATTCTCATTGCGGTCGCCCGCTATCTCGCCGCCCATTCACCGACTGAACGCGGGACACTGCAAACGGCCGACATCGCCCGGCGCTTGATGCAAGGCGGCGAGCTGCATCAGGGGGCTGGGGCATCGTGACGGCGCTGTTGTGAGAACGAGAGCCGGTCGACAGCGCACCTCAATCCCACCGCTCGTCACGCACCTGAACGACGCCCGCCTCGATCCGCACCGGAAACGCCACCACATCCTCATATGCCGGCGGCGCCAGCACCTTTCCGGTCCTGATGCAAAATCGTGCACCGTGGCGCGGACAGACGACCACGTCGCCTTCCACCACACCGCCCGTCAGGATGCCGCCGTCGTGCGGGCAGACATCCTCGATTCCGTAACAGGTGCCGTCGACGTTGAACACAGCCACCTGCGCGCCATCGACCTCGACGCTGCGAACAGACCCGGCCGGAAAATCCCCGAGCGCGGCGACATCGACCCAGTCAGACATGTCAAAGTATCCCCAATTGCAGGCGCGCCGCATCCGACATCCGGTGTCTCGACCACGGTGGATCCCACGCCAGTTCAACATGCACGTCGTTCACTCCGCTCACCGAAAACACCGCATCCTCCACCGTCGCCGGGAAGGTCTGCGCGACCGGGCAGCCGGGCGCGGTCAGCGTCATGCGGATCCCAACGCGGCCTTCGGCTTCGTCCACGTCAAGACCATAAACAAGCCCCAAATCGTAGATGTTGACCGGAATCTCCGGATCGAACACGGTGCGCAGTGCATCGATCACGCGTTCTTCAAGACGTTCTGTTGTCGTGCCATTGCCGGGTTGTACGGCCTCAGCGCGCTTCAGCCAGTCGAATGTGCTCATCGTCTGCCTCACTCTCGCTCTGTCGAAACGGGGCGATGCTCGTCGTGCAGCGCGGCGTGGAGCGTATGCCAGGCCAGCGTCGCGCACTTCACACGCTCGGGAAATTCACGTACGCCGGACAGCACCGCCAGCTTGCCCATCTCCGGCGCGGCTGTCGCCTGCCCTGCAGCGGGTGTTGTCACCATGTCGTGAAAGCGCCCGAACAGCGCTTCGGCCTCTGTTTCCGTTTTGCCTTTCAGCGCCTCGGTCATCAGCGACGCTGATGCTGTCGCAATTGCACAGCCTGCGCCTTCGAAACTCGCCTCTTTGACGATCCCGTCCTCGATTCGCAGATAAAGCGTAATCCGGTCGCCGCACAGCGGGTTATAGCCCTCAGCCGTGTGATTGGCACCGGGGAGTCCATGACAGTTACGCGGCCGCCGGTAGTGGTCGAAGATGACTTCCTGATACAGATCGCGCAGATCGCTCATGTTCCGAATATCTCCTTGACCTTGCCGAGACCTTCCATCAGCGCATCGATATCCTGATGCGTGTTGTAGAGGGCGAGCGACGCGCGCACGGTCGCCGGTACGCCGAAGCGCTGCATCACCGGCATCGCGCAATGATGGCCCGCACGCACGGCGACGCCGTGATGATCGAGAATCGTGCCGACATCGTGGGCATGCACGCCGTCGAGCACGAACGACAGAATGCTTGCCTTGTTGCGCGCGCTACCGATAAAACGCAAGCCCGGTATCACCCGCAGTGCATCCGTTGCATAGGCGAGTAGTTCGTTCTCGTGCGCGGCGATGACTTCCATGCCGAGGCTGTCGACATAGCCGAGCGCCGCGCCCAGCGCAATCGCGCCGGCAATGTTCGGCGTACCCGCCTCGAACTTCCACGGAATCGCGTTGTATTCCGTTTTCTCGAACGTTACCGAGCGGATCATGTCGCCGCCGCCCTGCCACGGCGGCATCGCTTCAAGCAGTGCGGCCTTGGCGTATAGCACGCCAATGCCGGTCGGTCCGTACACCTTATGCCCGGAAAACGCGTAGAAATCGCAATCTATCGCGCGGACGTCGACCGGCAGATGCGCGATTGCCTGTGCGCCATCCAGCAGCACCGGCACGCCCCGCGCGTGCGCCGCTGCAACGATGCGCTCCACCGCATTGATGCTGCCGAGCGCGTTGGCCAAGTGCGTCATCGCGACCAGCCGCGTACGTTCACTTAACAAGCGCTCGTATGCGTCGGCATCGAGTGCGCCCGTATCGTCGATCGGCACGACTTTCAGCGCCGCACCCGTCTGCCCGCAGACGAGCTGCCACGGCACAATGTTCGAATGGTGCTCCATCGCGCTAATCAGGATTTCGTCGCCGGGCTTGATTTGCGGGCGAGCATAGCTCTGGGCGACGAGATTGATCGCTTCGGTCGTGCCACGCACGAACACGATCTCCTCCGGACGTTGCGCATTGATGAAGCGTGCAATCTTCGCGCGTGCGGCCTCGAATGAATCGGTCGCGCGCTGCGACAGCAGATGCACGCCGCGGTGCACATTGGCGTTGTTATGCCGGTAGTAAGCGTTTTCTGCGTAGATGACGGAGGCGGGCTTTTGCGTCGTGGCGCCATTGTCGAGATAGACCAATGGCCGCCCATACACGCGCTCGCCCAGAATCGGAAAATCGGCTCGCCAGTGCTCAACATTTCGCGGATCGGGCGTCTGTATCTGTTCGATCGGCTTCATACCAACTCCCTGATGCGCTCGCCTTCCGGGGTGCGCGCGAACAGCAGGCTTTCGAGCCGGCCACGCAGCGAATCGATGCGCACACGTTCGACGATGTCGCGCGCAAATGCGTATGTCAGTAGCGCCCGCGCCATGCGCTCTTCGACACCTCGTGCACGTAAATAGAACAGCTGGTTGTCGTCCAGTTGACCGACCGTCGCGCCGTGTGTGCATTTCACGTCGTCGGCGTAGATCTCGAGTTGCGGCTTCGTGTCGATTTCCGCATCGCGTGACAGCAGCAGGTTATGATTCGCCTGATGCGTGTCCGTTTGCTGTGCATCGCGATGCACGATGACGCGCCCGTTGAACACGCCGCGCGCTGCGCCGTCGAGCACCCCGCGGTAATGTTCGCGACTCGTGCCATGCGGCTCTGTGTGATCGATGCGCGTGTGGTGATCGACGTGCTGCCGGCCCCCGACGAAATAGAGACCGTTCAACGTCGCTTGCGCGTTCGCGGCGTTCAGGCTTGTGCCGATACCAGTGCGCGACAACGCGGCGCCGAACGCGAACGCATGTGAGCTAAAACAGCTGCCGCGTTGCTGCGCAGCGGCGACCGACGCGATATGAAAAGCCTTCGGGCCCTCTTGCTGCAACCGGTAGTGCTGCACGTCCGCCTGCTCGTCTGCGACGATGCGCGTAACCGCATTGGTCCAGTACGCGTCGTCGCTCAGCCCTACAAAATGCTCGACGATCGTGCAGCCCGAGCGTGCTCCTGCAAGCACGACATTGAACGGCTGCACCGCAAGACCCGCTTCGTCGGTCAGGAACAGGATCTGCAGCGGTTGATCGATGACCTCGCCAGGCGGCAGCACGATGGCAAACCCATCCGTCATAAACGCCGTGTTTAGCGCGCCAAAGCCATCTGAATACACCTGCGAGGCGATTGCCGATTCCAGCTGTTGTGGCATTTCTCTCAACGCCCGGGTGAGCGAGCCCGCAAATACCCCGTGAGGCAAACCGTTCAGTTTCGACGGCCGCGGCACATGCCGACCGTTGACAAAGACCAGTCGATGCCCGGCAGGGTCCAGCTTGAATTCTTCGATGACGTGCCGCACGTCGCTATCGTCCGTGTGTTGTGCCCTGAAATGCCAGGGACGCTTGCCAATCGCCGACACGTTCGTGTATTTCCAGTCCTCGTGCCGCGTGGTCGGCAACCCCAGCGCGTCGAACTGGTCGAACGCGCTTCGGCGCACGGCACGCAGCCATGGAAACTCAGCGCCGGGCAACGTCTTCGCGAGTTGCCCAAAAGCCTGATGGAAGTAGTTGAGAGATTCGCTTTTCATGGATGCCCCGCACTTTCCTGGCTTGCTCTGTTTTCTGGTTGCACCGCCTCATCGTCGATCCAACCATAGCCTTTCCGCTCCAGCTCCAGCGCCAGTTCACGGGACCCCGACTTCACGATCCGGCCGTTCGCCAGCACATGCACGCGATCCGGCACGACGTAGTCCAATAGCCGCTGATAGTGCGTCACAAGCACGATCGCACGTTCTGGACTGCGCATGCTGTTGACACCCTGCGCGACAATCTGCAATGCGTCGATGTCAAGTCCGGAATCCGTTTCGTCGAGAATGGCGAGCCGCGGCTCCAGCACGACCATCTGCAGAATCTCGTTGCGCTTCTTCTCTCCGCCGGAAAAACCTTCGTTCACGGCGCGATACAACAGACTCTCGTCCATCTGCATCAGCGTCATCCTCTCCTTGACCCGTTGCAGAAACTCCATCGCATCGAGCTCCGGCTCGCCACGATACCGTCGCTGCGCGTTGAGCGCCGCCTTCAGCAGATAAACGTTGCTCACGCCCGGTATCTCGACGGGATACTGGAACGCGAGAAACAGTCCTTGGTGCGCGCGCTCCTCGGGTGCGAGAGCCAGCAGGTCGCGGCCGAGATACGAGACCGCGCCGCCCGTGACAGCAAAGTCTTCGCGCCCGGCCAGCACCTGGGCAAGCGTGCTTTTGCCCGAGCCGTTCGGACCCATGATCGCGTGCACCTCGCCGGCCCTTACACCCAGATCGATGCCACGCAGAATTTTCTTGCCGTCGACTTCGACCTGCAGATTGCTGATTTCAAGCATGGTCCGAATCCCTCGCGAATCGCTGTGGGTTATCCGACGGCGCCTTCCAGGCTCACGCCGAGCAGCTTTTGCGCCTCGACAGCAAACTCCATCGGCAGCTCCTTGAAGACCTCCTTGCAGAAGCCGTTCACGATCATCGACACCGCATCTTCCGGCGACAACCCACGCTGCCGGCAATAGAACAACTGGTCTTCGCCGATGCGTGACGTCGATGCTTCGTGTTCGACCTTCGCGGTCGGGTTCTTGACCTCGATGTAGGGGAACGTGTGAGCGCTGCAGCGGTTTCCGAGCAAAAGCGAATCGCATTGCGTGTAGTTGCGCGCGCCTTCCGCAGCACGGCCGACCTTCACCAGGCCGCGATACGCGTTCTTTCCGCGGCCCGCCGAAATGCCTTTCGACAGAATCGTGCTGCGCGTATTGCGGCCGAGGTGAACCATCTTCGTCCCGGTATCGGCCTGTTGATGGTGGTTGGTCAGCGCCACCGAATAAAATTCACCGACCGAGTTATCGCCCTGCAGGATCACGCTCGGATACTTCCACGTAATCGCCGAACCGGTTTCTACCTGAGTCCATGAAATCTTCGAATTCGTCTCGCGGCAGTCGCCACGTTTGGTCACGAAATTGTAGATGCCGCCCTTGCCCGACGCATCGCCCGGATACCAGTTCTGCACGGTCGCATAGCGGATCTGCGCCCCTTCCAGCGCGACCAGCTCGACCACAGCGGCATGCAGCTGGTTTTCGTCGCGCATCGGCGCGGTGCAGCCTTCCAGATAGCTCACGTACGCGCCCTTGTCTGCGACGATCAGCGTGCGCTCGAACTGCCCGGTGTTCTGGGCGTTGATACGAAAGTAGGTCGACAGTTCCATCGGGCAGCGCACGCCCGGCGGGATATAGCAGAACGAGCCATCGCTGAACACGGAGGAATTGAGCGCGGCGAAGAAATTATCGGTGTGCGGCACGACCGAGCCGAGATACTTTCGCACCAGTTCAGGATGATGCCGTATGGCATCCGAGAATGAACAGAACACAACGCCGAGTTCCGCCAGCTTTTCGCGGAACGTAGTCGCTACCGACACGCTGTCGAATACCGCATCCACCGCTACGCCCGCCAACAGTTCGCGCTCCCTCAGCGGCACACCCAGCTTTTCGTAGGTACGCAGCAGTTCCGGATCGACTTCATCGAGACTCTTCGGACGATTCTTCTGCGTCATCGGCGCGGAATAATAGATGATGTTCTGATAATCGATCGGCGGGTGTTCGACCGTCGCCCAATGCGGCTCGGTCATCGTGAGCCAATGGCGATAGGCCGCGAGTCGCCATTCAAGCATGAACGCCGGCTCGTCTTTCTTCACCGAAATGAGCCGGACCACGTCCTGGCTCAGCCCGCGCGGAAGCGCATCGGCCTGCAGATCAGTCACGAAACCGTGCTGGTATTCGCGGCTGATCAGTTCATTGAAACCGGTTGCGGATGCGCTCATGCGTGGCCTCCGTCAATCGACTTGCGCGCAGGCGTCGCGCCCGCGCGATGGTTGGGGATACTACGCGCGCGGATCGCGCTGATATCGATCGCGCGCAAGGTGGGGCCCGCCATGTCCGCCAGCGTGACCTGCTGCAACGCTTCGTATATCAGGCGATTGACCTTCTGCCAGTTGGCGCGCACCGCGCACGCCGCCTCTTGGATACACAGGCCTGGCGTAGTGCTGCATTCGGTCAACCCGATCGGGCCGTCGACGACGGCGATCACCTCCGCCAGCGTGATCCGCGCGGGCGGCCGCGGCAGCAGGTAACCGCCGTTTGTGCCCCGCAGCGACTCCACGACACCACCGCGCGTCAGGACTTTCAGCACCTTTGACACTGTAGGCCTCGCGACGCCGGTCGCCGCCGCAATGCTGCTTGTGCTGTGGACGGCATCGGGATCGCGTGCCATCGCGGCCATGATAACCGTGCCGTAATCGGCAAGTTTGCTCATGCGCAACATCGACCATCTCCCGTTTTTAATCAGGACCCATTTGGTCCAGATTACATCGAAACGAAATCCGCAAGTCAGCAGTGAGCGACACTGTCCTGTGTGCCGATTCCTGGCCACGTCGCGAATCGCTTTCCGTTTCGGGAGAAGTATTTCGCGAACGGCCCAACGGCAATTCCATTCTAGACCTGTATATATAACCTTGTCAGTGTATTGGTCTTCGTGACGGCCCGCTCTGGCGAGACCCGCTCCTTCGACCGCGAATACCCACTCGCCCGACGAGACATCAGCGGTTTGATATCCAGAATATCGAAAACTGATTTAAAAGCCGGAATCTGCGTGAAGGATAGGCGATGTGCATCGCTTATCTGGTGAGAAGGCCGCCGCATAGTACTTTGGGCTGTTGAGGCATCCGGACCCAGTGGAGCTACTGCTCGTTCTTTCTGGTAATTGTGGTTGTGTGGAGTGTTGAGCAGCCTGCGCGGACTGAATGTCGAACGCGCCCATTGCCCTCGGCCTGCGTGTTCAGCGCATACGTGAAAGCCCAGAATCCACGGTCACCGTTGCCAGCATCGTTGCGGTGGCGACGACGATGTGAGCCGCGCATCGGACCGGCAGCCAGTGAAGTTCACGCGATGATTGACGTCTAGGGAGGAGAAGGCCTTGGTGCGGTTGCTGGGGTGCCGGATGGGCCGGTTTGCGTCGACTGCCGGACGACGAGGCCCGGGATCTGACTGTGCGTCAGGACCTTCTGGGTCTCGCTGCCGAGTAACAACGCCCGCATACCGCTTCGTCCGTGAGACGCGATGACGATGAGATCACAATTTCGTTGTGTTGCAACGCTGATAATCGCCTCGCACGGGTAGGCGCGGTTCGTAGCAACCGTATCGCACTCGACACCTGCTTGCGCAGCCGCTTTTGCGATGACCGCGAGGTAGTCATCCACATGCTGTCGGGTGGCCTGGACGACTCGCTCCTCGGTGTCCGCGATCATTTCGGTGCCATACGCGAGGACATGACATTCCGGGATGACATGGAGGCCCGTAACTTTGGCGCCACTTTCCATGGCGAGTGTCACCGTCATTTGAATGGCGGCTTCGGAGAGAGCCGAACCATCGGTCGGCACCAGCAGATGCTTGAACATACGCTTCTCCCCGCGGCCAGACATATTCGCGTTGACATCCATAGACTGAAGTCGCACGAGGCCTTTCCGTGCCCAGTCTGCTACTTGGCCGGCAAGAAGCAGCCGCTCGCGGCGTTGCCGGCTCAAGACAAATTCGAACCAGTTAAATGCCCGATCTGCAGAACGCAGTTCGATGTGCCAATCGATGCCTAGCGGAAAGGCAATCCGGGCATGATCGACCACCTGACTGCCCAAGAACTGGCCGATCTGGCCGGTTGCAAGCCGAACCGACGTGCCACCATGAAGACATGGCTTGAGAATAGCACCCGGCCGGTCGTACCGGATAAGAATGCCATGCCTAAAGTTTTGCGCCTTTATCGTGATCGCAAGCTCGGCATATCCGATGACTCACAGTCGACGATCGACAACAAGGCTGCGTCAGGCCCAGTTCTCGATGCATTCAAGGGAAAAGGCCCCCGCTCAGGGGCGCCGCAGTCCGGCTCGACTTCCTCATTGAGTAAACTAGACCGCGCTCTCAGAGCCAATCTGCGCAGCAGCTTGCTTCAGGCCGCCCGTCAACGACACAAGTTCTTCCTTTGTCAGAATGCAACTTGCCTCCGGCATTTCCTACACGCGGCAGCCTGGAAACCTATCGTTTCTTTTTCGAGGTGTCTCGTGGAGGAAGGAGATCGAGCAGGCTATATGTTTTCTGCTCTGGTCTCCAATTACGAACGCGTTGACGCACGGGCATTGACGGTTTGACATTTGGATCCGGGACCGGCCTCACCGGCGACGCTTCGAGAAATGCGTGCCGCGAATCAAGGTCATAGACGTGCATTTTATGATCGAGCTTGTACCTGTGAATGACCTCGCGGGCGCGGTCGTGCGTTTCGCAGTAGTCGACGCCGAGCTGGGCGAGTCTCGAGGTCATGGAACCTTCTGCTATGGGCCGCCGTGCTGAGCAGGACATAAGGATTCGCGTGGCGGGCAGCCTCGATGTGCGGTCGATTCGACCTACACAACGCAGCATCGAGCCCGGGAGCGCATCGCCTAGAATATGAATATGGTGTCGTGAACTGGTAAGGAGGCTGCCATGGCTGTGTCAATGATTGGACTGTGGGTTGGGGTTGTCGCGATGATCGTGGCTGCAATATTGGTGGCGGAACACTATAGGCACGAACATCATAGGAATCAGCAACTCCACTGGTTGGACACACATCCCATTCGGGACTGGCTGCACCACAAGTGAAGCGGCTATTCCAGAAATGAGGCGCAGGCCCTAGCGCCGCTTTCGGTGGGCGCTTCGCCTACCATATAACCATGGTCGCGACCTAAAAGGGAGGCTGCCATGACTCAGTCAATGATTGGCTTTGTAGTGGGGCTCGCGATCCTGCTGGTCATCGCGTTCGTGTTTGCGCGGCGTTACATGCACGCGCATCCGGAGGAGACTGTGACTCAGTGGCTCGACGCGCATCACATGAGTTGGATACACCACAAGCACTGACTCCCGCTGTCGCGTGGCCTGTAGCTCGGATACTCGACGGCGATCACGCGTAGCCCCAGGGGTTAGCGGTTCGGCGTAAGACTTGCGGCGCCCGGCACGCCCCGCACTGCCATGAAAGACGGACGGCAGTACCGCGCGCGGCTTCGGCCGGCTCGGCAACAAGGCCTTAGAAGTCCTGCGGCGCCGGCCAGGGGCGAAGCCCGCCGGCGCCGATGGCCCCGGCGGCGGCCTGCTCAAGGAAGTAGATAAAACGATCCTGGCGTATGGCGCCTCCCGCGAACACGATCAGGCACACGACTGCGAGACGCAGCATTGTCCCGGTGAAATTCGTCGCCCTGATCTCAGGCCCGGTCCATCTGTCTTTCCGGCCGCCCCCGTCTAGCGTGCATTTGCGGCGACGTACGGGCCAGCAGCCTCGTCGCAAGGCCGCCGCTGCCGACGCTGCCGCCGAGGTATCCCCCGTTGTGAACGTCTTCCCGGATGTGCATTGGAAGTTCGGGGAAAATTTTGTCGATAGGTTGGCCGCCAATGCGTCCGGAATCGGCGCAAATCTTTTTCCGCGCCCTGTTTCAAAACCTTAAGTTGATCTTGTGCGAGGAGTCCAACATGGCAACCCGGCGATCGAATCGATACCGACGGGCATTGGGTCTTCCATGTGGCACACGCACCGCGCTGGTCTGCGCGGTGGTATTCGCGCTCGGCGCCTGCGCGCAGCCGTGGGAGGGGTTCCATGCAGGCGAACAGGAATCCGCCGTCGTCGCCAGACTGGGGCAGCCGCGCGAGGTTTACAACCTGCCTGACGGTTCTAAGCGGCTGATGTGGCCGACGCAGCCTATGGGGGAAGTCACGACCGCTGCAGACATCGACGCGACCGGCAAGGTGATCAGCATCCGGCAAGTGCTGCAGCCGAACGAGTTTTACCGCGCGGAGCCTGGCAAGTGGACGAAGAACGAGGTTCTGGTCAACTTCGGCCGGCCGGAGGAAACGGCTTACTTTCCATTGATGAAGCGCGAAGTATGGAGCTATCGCTATCTCGAAGACGGCGTGTGGTACCAGCTGTTCCATTTCTATTTCGACGACGCCGGCGTGCTGCGCGCGACCCAGAAGAGTCCGGACCCGCTGCACGAACAGGGTGGCGACAACAAGCCGATGTGATGGCTGTCGGATGGATGACATGACGCGTGGCGGCTTTGTCGCGATAGAGAAGTCGCGTCAAACAAATGACAATATGATGAGGACTACTCATGCGACCAACGAGTACTGCCGGGCGGGAGTTTGCGCGATGCCACCGTCATTCATCTCGCCTTGACGATCATGTGCATGAACTCGATGCCCCCGAGAATGATGCGTGCACAACGAAAATTCTTGAAGCCAAGCATCGGTCGGGTGCGACGCTTGGTGGCACGGTGGTCCTGCTCGACGACATTGTTCAGGTACTTCTTCTGGCGGATCCTGATCGGCGTCTCACTTTCAGCGGTGAGCGCCTGTAGCGCCGCCAGACTTAATCCGCTTTTATCGATCGTCACGGTCTCCGGTTCGCCGTTCTGGGCGATCGCCTTTTCGAAGCAACGCCAGGGCCGCAACTTTGTCACGATGGGCTCGCAGCAGGAAGTCGATCGTTTTGCCCGCCTTGCCGACAGCGCGATACAGATATTCCCATTCGCCCCTGACCCGAATGTATGTTTCGTCGATACGGCTCTGTCAGGTTGATTGCGAGGAGGCGATAGAATGAAGTGATGAAGAAATCGAAATCGCTTTATCACGGTCACCGTTTCACTGCCGTCGTCATCATCTGCGCGGTCCGCTGGTGCTTCAGGTTCAGCCTGAGCCGGTGCGACATCGAGGAGTTGTTGCTCGAGCGTGGTGTCGTGGTCACGTACGAAACGATCCGTTGCTGGTGCGACAAGTTCGGTGCTGGATTCGCCGATTGCGCCAAAGCGGCGCGGCGCAAGCTGGGCAGCACATGGCATATGGACGAAATGTTTGTGACGCTGCACGGCGAGCCGTATCTGTTGTGGCGAGCGGTCGACGAGCATGGTGTCGAACTCGACGTGCCGGTGCAAAAGCGGCGCGACAAGGCCGCGGCAAAGCGCTTCTTCCGGAGACTGCTGCGTTCAAACCTGGTGCCGCGCAGAATCGTTACCGACCAACTGCGCAGCTATCAGGCGGGCAAAGGCTGAGATTCCC
Source organism: Paraburkholderia sp. BL6669N2 (assembly GCF_003387275.1). Lineage (NCBI taxonomy): Bacteria > Pseudomonadati > Pseudomonadota > Betaproteobacteria > Burkholderiales > Burkholderiaceae > Paraburkholderia > Paraburkholderia sp. BL6669N2. The sequence continues at coordinate 139,365 of NZ_QUNA01000002.1, forward strand.
GGACTCGCTCTTGTGGAGCACGTTTTCGTCAAAGCGGCCGCGCGCGTGAATAACCGTGCCGAGAACAGCCATCAGCCGACCCGCAGGCGCGAGCGCCAGATGTGCGGCTTTCGTGATGCGCGTCGCACGCAGGCGTTTCTCTCATGCTTCGGCCCAATCTGGCAGCACTTCGCGCTACCCCGACATCAAATGACTGCGGCATGTCGTCATGCCGCGCTCAAAGAACGCCTCGCCACGCAAAACCGTCGATGACTACGACGCGCCGCTCCCTTGGAAGATGCTCCACCGAGCTTCTCTAACTCTAGCGCTAGCACACATCATGCGCTCTCGGAACCGACTCATAGAGGCGTCGATGAAAGACCGCAAACGATAAAAGGGGTTGTCAGATACCCGGCTTTGCCGCCGCCAGGATCAGCCGCAGGCCAAGCGCGACGATAGCACCCCGCTGCGACGCGGGCGACCCACCGCCGAATGCCAGCCGTTGATACACCTCCATCTGTGGGGCGCGGAAAGAACTGATCTAGCCGCTCCTGGCCGGTCACCGTCTTACGCAATCGGCATACACGCCGCAAGCTTCGTAAGGCACCGCTCGACGCGTTTGATCTGTCACTTGTGAGCAGCAGCGTCCGGCCCGACGTGAGCCATGTCGTTTCACGTCCACTGCAGCCTGCACGTTGTAGCCAACCTTTCCCCGTGTGGCGCGTCTCGTCCCGCAGGGTTCCGTGAACCAATCTGCAAGACTAGCCCGGCTTGACTTCGTGTTCATCAACCGCAGCGCGAAGCCGATTGAACCCGTCTGCGAATGCAGCTGACGCGTCACGAAATCGAGCAATTGGCATCGAAACGTTACGTGCTCCGCCGATCGCCGCGAGTTGTATCGTCTGCGCGGCGATAGAATCCCGTAAGTGCGTCACCATCGACTGCGACGTCCAGCTTATATTCCCTATATAGCTCGTTGCGTTGCAGCATGCCAGTCTCCATCGTGATTGTCGAAGCGCCGCTCGTCACGCCTTCCCGGTCCGGGCTAGCCGATGCTCGCCCATCACCCATTCGCCAGGAGGAGTGCCGTCAGCTGTTTTTTGGTACAGCCAGCTTCCGCAGACCGTGCAACTCCAGTTCCTGCTAATTTTCGACATGTTGCTCGGCGGCCCGATTGCACTGACGCCGGCGGCTAGACGGCGGCAGGATCGCCATGCGGGGGAGCGCGAGATGAGTTGCGACTAACTCGCGACAGGCGTCGCAAGGCTGCTTAACTATCTCCAATCATCTGATTCGAGGAAGTCAAACCGCTCGTCCTATGCCGAGTTCTCGTCGCACCACTGGATCGCCCAGCGCTGCGCCGCCTCGATAGCGGCTGCGTCGGAGGCATAGTCGCCGAGATCTCCCGACCATTTGACCTCGACGGTGTCGACGCCCGCCGAGGCGCGCCGATAGATCTTTGCACGGGCGTAGTAATGGCCGCCTTCATCAAGAGGCGACGCGTCGATATGGAAGTCCTTGTAGTCGAACTGCATCGTCGCCTCCCAATCAGTGAGGAAATCCTACAGTGCGGCACTGCGCACAGCAATCGGCTGGGATACCAATCCGTGCCTGTAGGCTGTGCAATTCAGACGGGTGGAGGCGTGCCCGCGGGTTTCTGCATTCTTTCAGTCGCATTGGCGACGCGATCACCTTGATCCGTGATCGTGGTCGCCGGGATATATACCTCGCGTACACGAGCGACGGGAGGCCGCAGCCGACCCCATCCCTGCCATCAGATCCCCGGCTATTGAATGGCGGTTCCTCCGGGTTACCCCAATCATTGCATGTCAGTGTTCAGGTCAAGGCCTCCTGAAGCGGCAGCACGTACGTTCGCTACGCTTAAAAGAATTTTTCCCGTTCCCTTTTAAGTGTCTTCGCAGGCTTCGAATCCTTCTTCCGCAGTGCGATCGCTGGATTCGCTTCTCGCATTGCTTCACATATTGATCCGGAGGTCGTACGGAAGATTTCGCCTCGATCAAACGAACCAGCGGGATGGCGCAATCGATGTCTTGGCGCGCAGAGGTGCCGCGCGCACAGTGGGTGGTGTCCGTGACCAGATTCGTTCTGGCGTCCTTCCGACGCGCCGGATCAATGCATCGGGGATGATTTACCTCGCGGTCCAGTTGGCCTTCGATACGGCCGGGCGTCCCGCATCCGGCGAGCCATTCACACGCCGTCGAAGGCGGCGCTGCTCCGCATAGGGCATCTCAATATTACGTTATGAGTGGCGATCACGGAAAACAGCGGGAGAGCTGAGTTGCAAATGGGGCAAGGAGGCGAAAATTATGGACAACTGGCTTGTTGCCGTCACATCTGGACTGTAAGCTTGCGTTAACGCGGATGTATCCCCGCGTTTTGTGTGTCAGGTAAGCCGTAGGCAGGGCCTGCGGCTTCTTTTTATGCGAACACCGGAAAGAATCCGCAGAGCCTGGATCAAGAAATGTTCTGACGCGGCGCTCAATTCAATTTTGTCGGGATTTCGAGCAACAGGACAGGCGCTTCCCGCTGGCGTCGACCAGCTCTTGGCCTCGAAATCGTCCAGTTGAAGCAGCAGACTGTCCAGCGCGCAGAGTTGGGCGCGCGTCGGATGAGTCCCATCCAGAAGCTCGTGGAGCCGTCCGCGCCACTATTCAGCCGGCAGGATTGGCCCGCCAAGGTCCCCTGTCAATGACGGCGAGACAGGTGGGATCCAGCCACCACAAAGGCATCGATCAAGATTGGCATTGACGCTGGAGGAGCGTGAAGAGATATCACGAGGGCTTGTGGCTGATGAATCAATCCAGTCAATTGCGATACGACTTTCCCGAGCGCCTTCTACCATCTGTCGTGAGATCAAACGGAACAGCGGACCAAACGGCTATCGGGCAAGCCACGCCGATCAGATCGCATGGGATCGCGCGCAGCGCCCCAAAGCCTGTAAACTGGCTGAGCACCGGATGCTGGCGCACGTCGTGGCAGGCAAGCTTCAGTTGCAGTGGTCACCGCAGCAGATTGCCGGATGGCTCAGGCGGGTGTATCCAGACGATGAGGACTACCACGTGTCTCATGAGACCATCATCGCCGCACACCCGGGCCATGCGCCGTTCGCCGTTCGCCGTTCGCCGTTCGCGCCATCATACGCAGAAGACGGACGATCACGGAAGGATTCGGGACACAGTATCGATCAGCGAACGCCCCGCGAGCGTTGAAGACCGTGCGATACCGGGCCACTGGGAACGTGATCTGCTGTGCGGCAGCGGCAGCGGCAGCGGCAGCGGCAGCGGCAGCAGCCAGATTGCGACGCTCGTCGAACGCCAGACGCGTTACGTGAAGATAGCCAGCAAGGATCGCGAGACGGTCACCAATGCACTCATCAAACACGCCTCCAGACTGCCGCAGGAGTTCCATAAGTCGCTGACATGGGATCGGGGAACGGAGATGGCCGCGCACAAACGCTTTACCGTGGCCACTGATCTCCAGGTGTACTTCTGCGATCCCCAGCATCCATGGCAGCGCGGTTCGAATGAAAATACGAATGGATTGCTGAGGCAGTACTTCCCGAAAGGTACCGATCTCTCCGTCTATTCACAGGCCCAGCTTAATGCAGTAGCAAGGCGGCTCAATGAACGCCCCCGGAAAACACTAAACTTCGACACACCAGCTGAGCGATTTCATCAAACTGTTGCATCGACCGGTTGAATCCGCAGGCTTAGTCAGCCGATCGCGTGCGTGTTGAACCACGCCGCGAGGTTCCCGCCACGTTGACTCATTGCCAATGAAATGACGCAGCGCGTCCACAGAGGCTGCGGCTGGCTTCTATCGCATCCGCAACTACGGTCTGCCTGCCGCCGACGCGGGGGCCAATGTCGCGAAGGTGCGAGGGCTGCTGGACGTTGTGGTGGCGTGGTGTCTTTCGTTCGCTCGCCAGATTTCGGGCAAGGCGGGAGGGCCGGGTAGCTGCATCGTCGTGCTCGAAACAAACCGTTCGATTCGAACGGGGGTTCTCTCTTGCGATTCAGTCTACAGCTTCGAAGCGTACAGGCATCGCGCTCATTACCGGCATGGCGTTGATCGGATCAAGGCCAACTGTAGTGCTGAGCAACTGGCTTGGATTGGAGCCGGCGTAGGTTTCAGGCTCCTCGTCGGGCATCGGTCCCCAGCCGTGCGAAATGGACACGACGCCTCGGCGCAGCGCGGGGTCCGCTTTGACGATAGCTCGAATGCGGCCGTGCGGCGAAACAATGGCCACGCACTGGCCTTCGGTCAGTCCTTGAGCAGCCAGCTCATCGGGATGCACAAAGGCCGGATTGAACGGCATGCGTCGGCGGACCGCGGGCAGGTGGTGGTACATGGTGTTCTGCACGTCGCGCACGCGCCGCACCGCCAGGCGAAGCGGGAACCCCGGCGGTGCCCCCGCTTCGTTCAGTACGCCCGCCAGTTCGCGTTCGACGTCCTCCGGCATCACGTCAAAGCACGCGGTATTAGCTGGCTCGCCGGGCTGCACGATCATCGGTTCGACCTCGTAGATTTTCCCTTGTGGGTTCAGCTTCAGTTCGTCAAATGAAATCGAGCCGTGGCGAACCAGGGTCGCAAGCAGCTCGTCGGTGGTCGGAGCTGCGCGCATATCGAGCGGAACGTCGTCGAATATGACGCTCTTGCCCAGGCGCCGCGCGAGGTCCCAGAACACGAACCAGTCGTCCACGACTTCGGATCCCTCCGGCGGCGTCGCCACGGCGGCCGAGTATTGTGCGTAAGGCTGAAACATGATGTAGGACTCGTAGTCGCGCGAATGCAGGTCTGTGCGCTCGAACATCAGCTTCGGTGGAATCACATAATGCGCGAGCCGCGCAGTGTTTGTCATGAATGGCTCGATGCATACCAGCAGTTGCAATTGACGCAGCGCATCGGCGATGCGGCGCTGGTCGGGCACGGCATCGACTGGATTGCCGCCGTCGACGAACAACGCGCGGATCTGGCCGGCGCCAGGCGTAGTGATTTCCTGGGCCAGCGTGCCGCTCATCTTCTGGCCGAACAGCATGCCATAGCCGCCGACACGGCTCTTCCAGCCGGATTCCCAGGAACGGCGTGGTGGAATTACTTCGGCGCGGCGCTGGCGGCGCGGGGCGACCACGCCGGGGTTCGGAACAGGGTCGCCGGGGCGAGCGAAGCGGCCACACACGACGTTGAGGCATTCGACCAGATGCTCGGCCAGATTGGAGTGCGGCGCCATATTGGGCCCGGTTCCCGACGCGGCCGAGCCACGCTTGCGGCGCAGGCCGCCGGCCGCCCGGACGGGTTCCGCGAAGGCTGCAGCGGCGGCTTCCAGCCCTTCGACGCTTACGCCGGCGCGCTGGGCAACGTATTCGGGCGTAAACGGCTCGACCGCGCGCGCCAGTCGTGCCAGGTCCTTGACGTAGCGCGCGCAGAATTCAGCATCGTGCCAGCCTCGAGACAGAATGATGCGAAGCAGGCCAGCCAGCACGGTCGGGTCCTCGCCCGGCAACACCTGCAGGAAGACATCGGCATGGCGGGCGGTCTCTGTCTCTCGTGGATCGATCACCACCAGCTTCAGGCCGCGCTCCTTCGCTTCGTGGAGTTGCTTGACCGGATTCTGCAATGCAAAGTTGAACGTGGATAGCGACACCAGCGGATTGGTGCCGACGAACAATAGCGCGTCGGCGAGCGCGTACGAATCTTTGCCGGCAGCCCAGCCGCCCAGTCGCTCAAATGCCACCCATTTGGCCGACTGGTCGATGGTCATTGTAGAGAAAAAAGAATTCGAACCCAGCGCCGCGAGGAAGGCGGGCAACATATGATTGGCGGCGAGGTTAGAGTAGTTCATGGTGCCGCGAAAGGCTGCGACCGCATCGGCGCCGTGGCGCTCGATCAGCGCCTCAAGTTGCGCCGCGATCTCGGCCAGCATCGCGTCAAGCGGCATCTGCACAAAGCTGCCATCGCGCTGCCGTTTCAGCGGGTGCAGGAGCCGCTCCGCGCTGTTATGCGCCTCATGCAGATACGCGCCCTTGATGCAGGCGTAGCCGCGCGTGAGCGGATTGTCGCGGTCGCCGCGCGCAGCAATGACGCGTCCGACGTCGTCGATGGTCAAGCGCAGTGAACAGTTGCCGGCGCAGATGCGGCAGGCGGTGACGGCTTCCCGTGGCACGGCGAGCTCCTCCTGTACTGTGGCCCCACACCTCGTCACAACCAAAGCCTTTGGCGCAAAGGTTATAACCGAGCCGGATACCTGTGAGATGACAGAGCACCCGCAAATGACCATGCGTTACATCGCCGCCAGACTGTGACCGCGCATTCGCCATGATAAACGACGTTCATATTTATGGCAAATAGCTTAACGACTTGTTGCGAGTGCCGTTGCCCGCAAGTCCGGCACGCCGCGTCCCGGCGGGGACATCGGGCCTCGCGACGGCCCGTCCCACGACTCGACGCGTCTCTATTAGCGCTCATAACGCGCTCGCTCCGCCAGCCATGCAAATTGATTGAATGCGCGGCGTGCCATGCGCGTCGGTCAAATGACCGTTCGCGGCGCATAACCCGACACCTGCCGATAAAGTGCGAGCGGCGCTCCATGGCCGGCTACTGGCTGATGCAGTCGGCCGAAAATTGAGCTGCTGCCGACCTGTCGACGTTCAGCAGCACGGTTTTTTCACAACTTTTTGTGGATAGACTCCCTTTCCAGTACCTGGACGCCTAAGCCGATGTGTGATCACCGAAACTGATCCGGCAAACAGCTTCGCTATAATCGGGCTATCTTTCCACACCGCCCTGCTTCCAGTAGATGTCCGTCAAACGAATCCGGTCCCGGGCCGGCCAGCCACGCCGGCCGCTGACAAAGGCGCTGTTATTACCGATGGATCGTGCATCCGCCAGCGAACAGTCCCTGAGGCTGCATCTGGCGCTGGTCGCATGTCGTGAGTGCCAGGCCAACAGTCACCTGATCAACGAACTGATGCGGGCCGTCTATCTTGCTTATTTTTTGCAACGTGCGGGATACGGAAGGCATCCAGCCGAATATTTCAAGGTAGCCGAGTGCGCCGTGGAGATGGCGCTGGCGCACGCGCATGAGACGGGCGAATGGCGTCTCACGCCGGACGTCATCGGTGACTTTGAAGAACTGATAGCTCTGTATGACGCGCAACTTGCCCGCGCACCACTGCATGCGGTACGTCACGCCGAAGAGCAACTCAGGGATTTTCTCGCGGGAACGGAAAGCTCGCCTATCGTCGTGGAGGAGTAACTCTCGCGCCGATGCACCGGCTTGTGGGCGTATGAGGCCACCCTGCGACATCCTTGGCTGTGAGCGATGATCTCTAGCAGCGCGAAGCCACACTCACCACGTTCAGACACCGCAAGGCGAAGCGCTAACGTCGTTGAACACTCGAGCATCGGTGTTGCATATATTAGGATTACTTAAAAAATCGATCATTTCTTATGCCACATGCCGGATGGGCGATCTGTTGGCGATGACCAGTGAATCCGAATCCCGATGATTCGACTAACCTGCCGTTCCGCGAGCAGCACGGCCGTAAGTGTTCCGGGATAACCCTGCGGGTAGCCGTCTACCGGATAGGGCGCGCGGGTAACTGGGGGTGGTTCCAGCGCTTCGCGCGCATTTGGTATGTGATGACCGGCCTTATGCCGGCACGGATAGAACGGTGGCAGGGGGAAACCACCTCGGACGTCAGACACCCCGGACCTCAGTACCGTCAAAGGTCTTATACGAAGGATACTAAAACATCGTGAGCGGATGGCCTGGGTATATGTTGAAGGGAAGATTGTCCACTGCCGGTCAGCGTCGTGGTCGAGACAGGCGACACACTGGCCCGGCCGTGGACAACCTTCCCTCCCCCAAGGATCCTCCTTTGAATCGGCTCAAAATGGGGGAATGCTGACGGGAACGGAATCGCTAAAGGGCTTGACTTTCATTTGCCCCATAGAAGGAACACTTAAGAGTGCGGCCTTATTGTGACGCCTTGCTTAACGCTTTCCAAACGACTTTTGCGGCGGCCCGAAATGCGTCCAGATCAGGGGCGTTATCTCCAGCTCGACGGATAAAAACGACCAGGCCTTGCAAGTGCGAGACGAGCAAAGCACCTCGGAGCGCGCATTCCCCAGACGTCAGCGCCGGGTTTATTTTCGCAACAAGACCGGCAAAGATTTCCTGGAATTCTCCCGTGATTTCCGCCGTTAAATCGCGCGCAAAATCCTCATGCTCGGCCAAACTCCACGATTCGAGGGCGAAGGCGCTCGTGCTGGTGCCAGGCCGCGTCAGAGCAGCGAAGGCCTCGTCGATGATCGCGTCGAGGCGCGCTTCCGGCGATCGAAGCTTATCCTTGGCGAGCGTTCGATAAAGCTCAAGGTAGCGGTCGGCCATCGCTCTCATCGTGGCTCGCAACAGGCCTTCCCGGGTACCGAAATAGTGCTGCAAGGTGCTCAGGCGAATACCCGCATCGCTCGCCACACGGCGTTGGGTGAACCCCGCGTTACCTTCGGTAGCGAAAACGCTGATCGAGACCTCGAGGATCTCCGGTACACGGGTTGTTCTGTTGCCTCGCCGCCTGGGCTCGCGTGGCGCGCTCGAGCCCAGCATTTCCGCCGATGTGATCGTCATTTCTTTCATCTGCGCCCAACTCCTCAGTGGCGGGTTCTCTCCGCAGGACAGTTCGTTCCGGCCGCCGAAATGGTGCGCACGGCCCAGCTCGGCCTGGCTCAAGGGGTGATTCCTCAGTCAGTGTCTCTCGGCCGCCGGAAAGCAGAGGCAGCCGTCCCTTTTTGTCACTCGACCCATCTATGGTAGGTCAAGAAACCGATTAAGCACAGTTAACATACTGCCCGACACCGGCTTCACGACCAACTGCTTGGATTTGACCCACTGACTAGTGGCTAAATCCCCATACTTATTGGTATTTCTCCCCTCCTTACTGGTCTTGATTGTTGGTTGCACGACCGCTAGTATTTGGTCACAAGACCTATTCAGCAGGTCTGATTGCTGAATGCGTCGAGGCGGCTGCCGTAGTCAAGGAGAAGCTGACGTGTCGATGTCCTACCCCCTGCGCGAGTTGCAAACTGCGATATGGGCGCCGTTCCTTCCCTGGCTGCAGGCCACCGCCAGCTTCCTTGCAGGTTCTGGCAACGCCGCTTCCGCGCGGCCCACCAGTCAGCTCGCGCCCGGCTGCGAGCTGTTGGCGCGGCTCTGCAAGCGCTACCCGAAACCGGAATTCGGCCTGACCGACGCCGTCGTCGACGGTCAGCAGGTCGTGGTGACTGAAACCGTCGTGCGGGACCGGCCGTTCTGCCGGCTGCTGCATTTCGAGCGCGCCACGCCCCACAGGCATCCCGTCGCACTGGTCGTCGCGCCGCTGTCGGGCCATCACGCGACGCTGCTGCGTGACACCGTGGCGGCGATGCTGCAGGATTTCGACGTCTACATCACCGACTGGCGCGATGCCCGCACAGTTCCGCTCGCCGAAGGCGCCTTTCACCTGGACGACTACGTCGCGTATCTGCGCGAATTTCTGCGTTTCCTGGGACCGGACGCTCATGTTGTATCGGCCTGCCAGTCGACCGTGCCGGTGCTCGCCGCTGTTTCGCTGATGGCGACTCATGACGAGACGACGCCGAGAAGCATGACGCTGATCGGCCGCCCGATCGACGCGGGTCGCGGCCCGACGACCGTCAACGCATTCGCCGTCAGCAAACCGCTCGACTGGTTCACACGCGAACTGACCAAGACGCTGCCGGGTAACTATCCCGGTGCCGGCCGCCGGGTATATCCCGGCTTCCTGCAGCACGCGGCCTTTGTGGCGATGAATCCCGAGCGCCACCTGGATTCGCACCTGCGCTACTACTGCGACGTGGCAGCCGGCAACAGCGAACTGGTCGACGCGCATCGCCGCCTCTACGACGAGTACAACGCCGTGCTCGACATGGCGGCCGAATACTATCTGGAAACGGTTCGCGTGGTCTTTCAGGAGTTCTGCCTGGCGCGCGGAACCTGGCAGGTGCGCGGCGAACACGTCCGCCCGGACGCCATCAAGGCCACTGCACTGATCACCGTCGAATCGCACGTCAGCAATGAATCGGCCGCCGACTTGCACACCGGTGTCATCGAGGACGTGGCGGCCTGACGGCGTACGGCAAGGGGCGCCCCCGATCAACGGCCATGGGGTTGAAGGAGCAGCATATGAACACCGATCAGAAGTCCTTGCGATGGTTGATTGACAAATGGCTGGCGCCCACGCCTGCCATGCCGGTCCGCCTGACCCGATACGGTCGTGCAAACTCGAGCCACAGACGCTGCGTGCGTGTGGAGTCGTTGCGAACGACCGGCTCCCTGGCCATTTTTTTCTTCCGGCACGATGATGGATCGTGGCGCGTGTTCCCGCCCGCGTCCAGACGGCCAGTGATGCATGCCTACCCATGAACTGGATAGACAGACCTGGCACATCAGCACGGAAAGCCTGGCCGCTCCGGCTCGCATTTTTAGTACAAGCCGCGCGCTTACCGCCTTGCGGTGTGAGCGACGGGTCGATAGTCGGGCGATCCGAGGAGAACGGAATGAATATCCTGGAATTGGCGGGGAATGCCGGAATGCTGGTCGTACTCGATGGCAGGATCGGTTGCACCGAGTACCGCAGCGTCCACGGAACCCTGGATGCGTTTCAGCGTTTTGTTCATGCGTTGGAATCGGCGTTGGTGAATGGTGAGGAATCCGATTGGTCTCCGTGTCGGGGAGGCCTGTGCGCGGAGTCTTCGTCATCATGAGGACATGGTGCCGGAGCGCCACCACGGAGGCCCCCATGTTTGCCTGGAATACGCTTCTGATCGCTGGCCATGAAACCGGAGCGGGCGCAGGACATGCTGGTTCCGGATCGTGAGCTAGCTCGATTAAGTGGAGCGACTGATGAAGGTTTCCGCAATCTATGCCTGGATAACGGCGCTTACTGCAATCGTCGCGGGGCTCCATTCGGGCTCGTCCTACGGCCACGCACTCGATCCGCAACTCGACTGTAGGTCGAACGCACACGCATTCATCGCCCCGCTCCTTAAGAGCCAGTATATCGATCCAAATCCGATGCGCGTCGAAGCAAACTCGGTCAACGCATTTCGACCGGCGCACGGCAGCAAATTGACGGCATTTGGCTTTCCCGTCTACGCCGTCCTCGGGTATGAACACGACGATGCACTGTTCAAACGCGGAGATGGCCGGCCCGTCACAGACTCAGCCTATGGCGTGGTAGTAATCGGCCCCAGCGAGTCAGTAGAAGCGCATGCGCGCCAGACCGGCAGCGGCGCTGTCATTCATCAGGTTGTCCCCCTCTTGCTAACGGCCATTTTCTGCAGCGGACCGTGACGCGCTCAGCGGTGCTGTCATGCATGCAGTGGGATGGCGTTGTTACATGAGTGTTTGCGTCGCAGTAGTGCGATCAATCCGTCGTAATCCGAATGGAAATCGCGGGGACGCCCACCAACATATCGGCGGGTCCATCGAAAGACGGTGTCAGCGGCATGCCGGTTGCATTAATCGTCGATCGATTTGCTTCAGTTCCGCCCTTGCCTATCGTCGCATCTCAGTGCAGCAGCATCGCACACAGCGCCAAGCCGGTGAGGTAGGTCCCTAGTGCGTCGACGAAGCGAAAAGGATTGGGTTTTGCCATCGTCGGTCCCGTGACTAGTCCGACGACGACCAAACAGCGGCACACGGTTGCCGCTATGATCAATGACAGAGCGGCCGCGGAAGGCGATCGCGCGCCAAGATATAGAAACAGCAACGCGAGGAACGGCGCCTATTCGGCCGTATTGGCGTGCGCCCGGACCAGCTTATGTAGCTGGTCTGCCGGGTCCGACTCGCAGCCTGAGTTGGTGCCTTTGCGAAAACGCATCACCGATATTGACAACCCGAGACCGAACAGGAGTACTCCAAGAACCAGCACGCATGCGAGAGCAATGTTGTCCATTTGCATGAGCCCCCTCGACAGGAAATTTATAAAATGCCAGTTTGGTTGTCTGCACGATTTGCCTGATGGTGTGTAGCACCAGCGGCGTGCATCGCGACTGCATCGAACTAACCTTGATGGCCGATTATCGGCCGATGCAGGGGGCCGTAGCGGCCACGCTGCCTTAACCCGTTACCTTCTGAATTCCTAGTTGAAGAAGCGTCGGCGGCAGCCCAGTCGTTGACTCAACAGGCGAAGGCCCTGAGTGAAGCAGGGGCCCCCTTCAATGTTGACGATGCTTCGCCGTACCTGCGGGACAATGGTGAACAGTGTACTGCTCCGCCGAGGCTGAGGAAAATCTCACTTACGATGTCGGGATGAATTGTATCGCCCCGACAACGCCGAAATTTGAATAGAACGCGCCGCGCGTATAGCCAGCCGCCCTAGCGATTTCCTCCACGCTTGTTGCGGCCTATCCCTTTTCAACGAGCATCTTAGTAAGATCTGCACCAAGGCGCGTGGGAAATCGGAACGTCGTAGCGAACACTGGAATCCCGGAAAAAAGGTACGGAACGGTCAGACGAGGCGCCAGAACGCCCTTCGTGAGGAATCGGTGCAGCATGTCGAGAGCGCCTTCGTCGCGTTGGAATGTGTTCTAGCGATAGCGCGCTCCGTTCGAGTCACCCCAGCGACTGCCTATGCAGCTAGTCCGCCGGTGAGCGGGGCCCGTCTCTCTCAGGCAAAGCAGCTTCGTTGCGCGATCATGGCGATAAGAGATCATACGGTGTGAATGGGGTTTCGAGACGGCATGCGGGTTCGCGATCACTGCATGACCCAGCAGTGCTGACCCAGCAAGGAAAGACTCTCGCGCACGAGCCGCGACGCATCGGTCGCCGGGCCATCGTGAACGACGGTCTTGTCGGGCCGCACCACGGCGGCCCAACCAACCGGAACGAGACGCGGAAGGAACACACCGTCGAGGTCCTCCCAACTGTCATGCCGAGCGGCATGCGGCCGCTCTCCACGGTGTGCGATCTGCACAATGCTTCCGCCGACACGCGCGAAGGCTGCTGCCTCAGAAGAATCAAGCGAGGCTCGGGCATCCGTGCCAAATCCAATCAGCGCCAGGCCCTGCCCGAGCACCTCGTCGCTCGGACGCGTTTTGCCATCCGAACCACGTACCCGCCCCTGCGCAATCACTACGCCGCGCACAAGCTTCGTCGGCGAGCGGCCTTTGACAAACACACCCCTTCCAGTTGGTTTTTTCGGCTTGATCTGCGATTCCTCGGGCTGCGCACGCAGCGGGAGCACCGGTGGCGACAATTGCATTTGCCCATGAGTCCACAGGGCAATGCCGCCATTGCGCGGCGCGACGAGCTTTCTCATGAACCTTGCGAGTTTTGTTATCGCCTTCTCGTGGGGCCGCCTTTCCTCGTCGTAAGTGTCGAGAATGCGTGAATCCGCTCGCCCCTGTACCACCCATGCAAGCTTCCAGCACAGGTTGGCGGCGTCTCGCAGTCCCGTGGCCAACCCTCGGCTGACGGATGGAGGCGTAATGTGCGCGGCGTCGCCTGCGAAGCTGAGGCATAACCACGCTTGGACCCGTCATGGCGAACACTACGAATCATCGGGTCGCCTGCTGTGCATTGTCGCGTCTATTTAAGATAGTCCCCTCAAATGCTTGCCACATGAAGTTTCTTTCGGACCTCGAGGCAACGTACCCCGCCGCGCGCGACACTGATATGGATAAGCCCGGCACCGACGGCCCGGGCGCCCCCGGCTCGCCGGCGCGCGACACCGGAGCGCCACTCCTGCAGTCGGAGAATGACGACTGATTGCTCGAGGAAGACGCGCCGAGATGAGATGCGACCGGACGAAGCGTTGTGCGGGAAAAGCCGACCTATTCGGGGGACGACGCAGAGACTGGAGATATGTGATGGACGACCGATTTGACAGACGAGAACTTCTACTTCACCTCGGGGACATCCTCCAGGCTCTGAGCCATTTAGCCCGGACCGGTGCGTCCGACACGCCAGTGGTGCAGCTTGCAAACGAACAGGATTTGTTTCGGGACTTCGAGTTCTTCCGGGCGCTCGCCCCGAAGATGACGGTGGCCGATTTCAGCGCAAGAGTCGCCAGCGCGTTCTTCCTGTGGGCAAGGGAATTGCTCGACACAGAACTCAACCGCAAAGCTCTGGCGTTAACCGTTCAGCACGAGCTTTTTGACGGTAACCCTGACGGCTGGAACTCGTATGCCGGTCACATTCGGAAGAAGGTCAAGTGGTTCGGCGACGGGCTTCTCGGGAGCAGGAAGGACGCGGTGGACGAACCATTGCGCGATGCCGCGAAGGAAGTAGCTCCGGTGGAGGCAGCGCCGTCCGCCGGGCGGAATGCGCCGGGGGCGCGAGAGGGTTGGCCTTGGCCCGAGCCGACGACGCGCTGACCCTGCCGTCGCGGCGTTCCTGGCCGGAGTCAAGGCCTTTCCACCAACTCGGGGGCCAGCTTGTGCGTTGGCATCGTCAACGTCGAAGACTGTCTCGTGAAAATGGAGCGGCGACTGACTTCACCAGTCGGCCGCCTGACGAGCCATCGATGCTCGGTCAACGCGTTCAACCTGGCCCCGGAGGCACGCAACTAATGATGACGCGTTGTGCGGTCCTTCGCCGCTTCCCTGGCGTCACCGACATCTTTCTTGGCTTGTCCCGCGGTTTGCTCGGCGTCGCCTTTCAGTTCCCGGGACGGCCTGCCCGTGACCTTGCCCATTGCCTCGTTGACCTTGCCCTTCATCTTTTGAGCAACGCCTTTGACCTGGTCCTTGTTCATGATGCAGTCCTCCAAATATACGGCCCGCGTCGCGCTAATCACATTGCGACACTATCAGTATAGGAAAAGCGCTCCGGTTAGCGAAGTAGCACGCTGGAAGGACACGCACCGCGCGGACGCGGTACGGCAGAAGCGCAGTGAAGTTACGGTGCGCCCGGACCGCGCGGGAGTCGCCAGTTCCTGAGCTGACGCGTGGCGCGCAGCCCGCGAGGCCCGTCGGACCACGTGGTGTCGCGCAGCTCCTGCTGGACCATCAGAACGGCTGCGCTGTTCTGGCGACGCTTGGCCCTTCGCGCGTCCGTCGCTCACTTATTGCGGCAGCGAATCGCCAGTTGAGTAGCCGAAAGGTGGAGGCGTTGCGTCGACGTGAGCCTGTAGCGGTTGACCGCGTGCAACCCGCTCACTGGTACTGGCCGTTTTGTCCCGGGGCCGTTCCGCGGTCCGTCGACGTCGCTGTTCGCGCCACTCCGTTACCCATATTCAGACCACTGGCCTTGCCGCGGTTCGAATGTCCCGTCGAACAGCTACTGCGCGCCTCGGCATCGGCGCAAGCGTAGTCATTATCCTGGAGGATGAACTGCGCCATGGCACTGGAGAACCGACTCGACGACATTCGCGAATTGCGCACTTGCGGGGGAGCGTACCCGTCCCAGAACAGGCTGACGACGCGATTGCGCTCACTCCATTATGGTCAGCGATAGGGCAGCTATAGCGTCGCCAGGAAGCCTTGACAGCTTGTGTCTCGACTCATTTCCTTCGTGCGAGCCTCACGCGCGCATCGACGGCCGCAAAACCGGCGCGCTGAGCACCATTTCGACAGATATGAGTCTCACCGGTCAGCACCTTACTGTGGAGCGGTCCCAACCCGCTCAACCGAAGTTGCGCGGGCAGCGACGAATTTCGCGCGGACCGAATCACCGATTTTCAGACCGCCAAGAGAACAATCTGGGGCAACGTCGAATTCCTCAGTTAGAGTCGGGCCGCGCAATGTGACCTCCCGTTTTTTACGGTCGATTTTTAGCACCGTCGCCAGCAACTCCACGCTTCGGGTCGAACTGGCTTCTCCATCCTGTGTTGGCTGCACAACTTCGGTTTCGATTCGCTCGCGGATGCCACTCGATGGGGCCTTGGCCAGATGCGTCAGAATTGCGTTTCTATATGCGATTTTCACCGTGTCCCCCAGGTGAAATTCTTTGAGCTCTGCGACGACTGGGCTGATTTCAATCACGGCCATTTCGCCGCGCGTGTCGCGCAAGGTCACGGTGTTGTGTAGCGTGTTTATTCCCGTAATGCGTGCCTGAATATGTTGTAGCGCGCTCACACCGGCTGCCTGGCCTGTCGTCCGGAAGCTGGCGTCCTGGGAAAAGGCCGGCGGAAGTAGAACCGGGCCAACCACGATAACCGCAGCGACGATGCCGAAACGGGAGGCGCGCGTTCTGTATTCACTCATGTCCGCTTCCTGTCTACTGTCAGTAGGCCTTCTTCACACCGCTGCCCGACGCAGGCGCATCAATTCCTCCCTTCTTCTGCGTCTTCGGCTTCATCTGCTTTTGCGACATGTCGTCCGACTTTCCCATCGTGTTTGCGCCCGACGCACCGGATGGTGACTCCGTCGTCCCGTTTGCATTCGGCGTTCCCATTCCGGTGCCGCCCTGGCCTGCACCCGCGCCGCCCCCACCACCACCCGCTCCCGCACCTTGCGCGTAGGCGGCACCAGACAAGCTCAGAACTAACGCAGAGAACAAGAATCCTCTCGCAGCGACTCGCATGACGGTCTCCCTCGTATGCAAAGCGAAGCTGTAACCCGAGTGGGTCCGCCCGCTGCATTAAACGCCGCAATTTCTGTTCCGCCATTGGCCATGGCGTGGGTTACCTATTCCTACGCCTGGCTGTTATCGACCTCTCCTTTCGGAGGAGAACATCGCGGCCATGGCGTGCACGGCGCAGGCGAGGGTCAGCGGCGGCGCGACCTGCCCCGCAATTCGCGGACAGTCTGAGACCAGCGTGTGCGCCGTGTCGTTTGAATAGGCGCGAAGGCTGACGACGCCACATTTCCCGGGTGAGGCTATCGACATAAACTATGATTTGACGAGGCTGGCTTATGCGCCCGTTGACGTGCCTCTATTGACCACCGTATCAGCGGCCCTGCTCACGTTCGTGCTATGCGGGTCACGATAGTGAAGGGTTGGCTTTAGACTATCAGCGAGCCGGTTCTGCATACGATGAGGTCAGGTACCGCCTGGAAGCAGCCTGAATTGAACAGCCGGGTGCCCGCCAGCAGATATGACACCGTTGCGCGGCAGCGGAGCGCCACCGACCTTGGCTCACTGGCGGATAAAGCACTCGAACTGGTAAGGAGCAAAGCGACACCCGGACTGTCGGGGTACCTGCGACCGGTCCGGCCAGTCGCCAAGACAGGCGCGTGAGGGCCCCTGCTCCGGCACCCGCCTTTCCATTGGCGCGCGCCGCTCAGGCTGCTGTGTCGCCCTCAGATGCTGCCAGCGGCTGGTCCGCACCCAACTGCTGTCGAGCCTTCTCCCAGTACTCGTCCGAGCGCCCTTCGGGAGAGCCGTCCTTCTCCCACAGATAGAAAGCAAGTGTTCGGATTTGTTCTTCAGTGACTGGCACGTCCATCTCAACCTCCTTCAAGAAAGTGGCCCGGGCGGGCAGGCTAATTTCGGCTGGTCGATGGTAGCAAAGCGCCTGCTTGATGTCGCTGGTCGTCGGCGCATCGAACATTCAGCCGCTGTAGCGGCGGGCCGTCGAATGTTTGAACCGGATGGCCCGCTCGTGCGGGCCATCTGCTTTTCACCAGCATCTGCCGCTTCCGGCATTGATAACAGACACCGCAAGATGTCACCGCCATGACTCCCCGGCGCCTTTGCAACAGTGGTTTACGAGTAGCAGACGCGAAGTCGTGACGACAAGGGCTCAGAACGCCGGCGGTCAATATTCAGACGATATACCGGATTGCTTCTTTTCTCCGGTCCTATACGATTATCACCACGTCAGCGCCCCCAATGCGTTGCGTGTGTGTTTCGGCCGCGGCAATGTCTGCCGCTTTTTTGCGCATTGCGGTGGAACACCGGGCTTTTCCGAAGTTGTAGCCCGCGGTTGCCGGATGGGCGGTTTCATTTTCGTCAACCCACACCGGCCCATCGGCGGCTGTCTTTGCGGGAAAGTACCTGCTGAGCGAAAAGCGTGGCCTGAACTGACGACAGGCGGTTAGAACCACCCTGGGCTGCCAGCGCAAGGGCTTCCGGGTTGACAGACGTCCGCCGCCAGGGCTAATTTGTGGCACTGCATGAATGAATATTGCGTTGCAGTACAAGGCAGCGGAGAGCCCGGGTAGCCGCTTCCACTTGGCACGGTGGAGTGTCGGGGGCGCTGCAAGGTCAGCGCAGATGGACCCGCGAAGTTCTTGTTCGGATTGCTAATAATTGGTCGACACCCTTTTGCCCTTTTCCTGAATGGAGCGATTAGCATGAGTACCGTGGCCCCGGAACAGTTTATTGCAGCACAGAAAGCACGCGCAGCAGCACTTTACAGTCTTTTCGAGAGCGGTTTTAAAGGCTTTGAAAAGCTGGTCCAGCTGAATGTCGAAGCCACCAGGGCCAGTTTGGCCGAGAACCAGGCCGTTGCGACGGAGGCCGTTTCGGTTAAGTCACCCGAGGCGTTCTTCACCTTGCAATCGCGTCAGGCACAGGCATGGAACGAGAAGCTTCAGGCCTACTGGCGGCATGTGAACGAAATCATGTCCGAGACGAGCAGCGAAATCCTCGCGACGGGCGAGAAGCAGGTTGATGAGTATGTTCGACAGTCCCAGGCGCTCTTCGAGAACCTCTTCAGGAACGCGCCGGCGGGCAGTGAAGCATTTGTATCGCTCTGGAGGACTGGCTTCGGCGCTGCGCGTGACGCTGGAAATGCGACCTACGAGAATGCAAAGTCGGCAGCCAAACAGGCTGTCGAAGTCATCGACAAAGCGGGCAAGACCGTCAGCGCGAAGGCGTAACAATCAGGTCCCTGAGTTGCGCGATTGCCGCCGCATAAGCAGTCGCGGGCGCTCGTCTCGCGGTTCGTCCCGACACGGCAATCGGTGGACCTCGGTGAGCTGGACACGAGCCCTGCAGCGCCATGTTCGAGTGGCTGTCACGCTGTAGGCGCCAATGTAAATACTCCTGCCGCATCCACCAGCGGGCGGTTTGACCGTGGCGCGACAGTAGGCGGGCCCGGATGGACGGCGCTATCTGCGATGCGACGAACGCGGTCGAATTTACGTGCGTTGAAGGCGAGCGCGTCCCGCCAATTCGCAGCGACAAGAGGGGCAGGACGGACTGAAGCCACCGCCCCGCAGGCGCGCTAGCGCTACATGCCGAAGGCGTGTCGTGCATCTCGACCACCGGAGCATAAATGCTAACGTAAGCATTCGGGGAGTTGTGCCGTCCGCAACTGGCGTACAAGCTCGATGCCTCAAACTTGCAGTATCGGAAGCCTCTTCTCTGCCGTGGCGCGGGGTCGCCGTTTCATGCTTCGTACTTGAAAGACAAAGATACTCGCGCGCTCGGTATTTAACGACCTTGCCGCTATCGACCCTCATGTCGAGCTTGCAGACTTCGGCGACTCGCAAATCACGCAGCGAGTTCGCTGCAATTTCTACAGCATTTTTTGCCGTATCCTCCCAGAAGGTTGGGCTGGTGCCGATAATTTCCGTGACCGGCCGGATTTGGTGATGCAGCGCCTACAATTCATCCAGCATGGTAATTTCTTCCGTGTAGCCACATACCTATTACAACCTGGAGACCCTATGGCTGGACTGTCTACGTCATCGGCAGCGGACCGCGCACGGCATGAGGGTAGTCTCGTCACACCAACGCTCGACACGCGTGCGCATCGCCCGCCCGACTATGCGGCAGAAAGCAGCGCGATGCACCGTCTGGCGCAGGCACTGACGTCGTCGGACGGAGCCATGCTGCAGACGCTCTCGGATATGGCACTGAGTCTGTGCGAAGCGGGCAGCGCGGGCATCGGCCTGCTGGAAACCGGCGCTGCCGGCGCCCTCGTGTTCCGCTGGGTCGCGGTTTCGGGTGCATGCGTGGCCGCTGTGGGCACCACCATCTCGACTGCAGACAGCCCGAGCGCCGTGACGCTCGAACTGGCTTCGGGACAACTATTCTCGTTTCCCCGGCGCCACTTCGCCTGCCTGGAACACGTCTCTCCGGAGATTATCGAAGAGCTGGTTGTACCCATTCCGGGCGAAACTGAGCCGTGGGGCACCCTGTGGGTCATGTCCCACGACGGGACACACCTTTTCGATGCGGAGGACCGCAGAATCCTGACCAGCCTTGCAAACTTCACCTGCGCGGCGCTCACCATGACCCGGGCGAAGGCTGACGCGGAAGCCCGGGCGGCAGAAGCTGAGGCCGCAAGGAATGCGCTGGCCCTGGCTGAAGCACGCAAGGACGACTTCATTGCGACCCTGAGTCATGAATTACGCAATCCTCTCGCGCCAATCGACGCTGCCCTGACGGCGGCGCGAAAGCTCGCGACAGACAATCCCGCCGTGTTGGCTGCATTGGGCATCGCTGACAGACAGATGCGGATACTGAAACGGCTCGTTGGCGACCTGCTCGACGCGTCCCGGATAAGGCATGGCAAACTGTCCGTGCGCCCGTCGTACGGGCTGCTCCAGGATATCGTGGCCGACGCGGTGACGGCGATGAAGACCGACGCCAATAATGGTCTACACCAGCTGCATGTCACTGTTCCCCCGTATCCGGTGACCGTTCATGCGGACGCGGCCCGACTCACCCAGGTCATATCGAATCTGCTGACGAACGCGGCGAAATACACGCCTCCCGGCGGCGACATCACGTTATCGGTGAAGGCACCGGACCTGAGCATCGCATCGATACGCGGCTCATCGCCCCGAACTGCGGTCATCACGGTGACGGATAACGGTGCGGGCATTTCATCTTCAATGCTGCCGCACGTCTTTGACATGTTTGCCCAGTCGGCGTCAGCACGCGGAAAGGCAGAAGGCGGGCTCGGAATCGGACTGGCTGTCGTGAAGCATCTGGTTGCCGCACACAACGGCACAGTTACGATTGCGAGCGCCGGCGAAGGCTTGGGGACGGAGGTAACCATACGACTCCCCATTGTCTGCGAAAACACAGCCGCGCCGACCATGACCGTGACGCACACGATGCCGGCGATGCGCATCCTTCTGGTGGACGACAACGCAGACGCCACGGCGGCGCTCGGCACGTTGCTGGAGCTCGAGGGGCATGAGGTTAAGTGGGCACAGAGCGGACCCGACGCGCTCTCGATAGTGGAATCATTTACTCCGGACGTTGCCCTGATTGATATCACGATGCCCGGCATGGATGGCATTGAGCTTGCGCAACTGCTTCGCCTTCGGGCCCAGTGCTCCCAGACGAAGCTGGTTGCATTAACGGGCTACACCGATGCCGCCAGCAGATTCCAGACCGACGAACAGGTATTTGACTGCCATCTCACCAAGCCACTATCGCTCGATGACCTGGTGGATGTCGTGCGGCGTTCGTAGAACCTGATAGACCGATGGCAAACGTGGAAGGCGAGTCTCACGGCGCCGCGCGACTGGACGCCGCTATCCCGCTGGACGGTTACGTGGCTCCATGCGAACACGCATCCATTCACGCAGCGCGGCTGCGGTACCGGAGCCGCATTTCCGGACAGAGCCTCAGCTATTTCCAGGAAAAGCCTGCGGGAGCCGATAGGCAGGCATGCGATTGCAGCCGGGCCACTTCAGTGGGGGCGAAGCTGCGCCCACTGGGCGGCGACAATTATCTCGGCCGGTCGTTGACGATTGGTTTGGCCGGTGGTGAGGGGTCGCAGGCGGCGTAGCCGCCGGAGACGACGAACCACCGGCGGCGCCGCGTCGGCGGGGCAATAGGATGGCTGATCGATTCCTAAAGAAGAAGCGATCAGCTCATGTCTGGAACCCGCATTACCGACCAACAGGTTCGCCTTTACATGAACAAGCGCAAACACCATCCGCAGGAAGTCGCGGCCGCCAAGGCTGGAATAAGCGTGCGTAGCGCACGCCGCATCGAGCGTGACGCGACTCTGCCATCCCAGAAGCCCCGGCGGTCCTGGCGCACCCGTCCCGACCCGTTCGCCGATGTTTGGGACAGCGAGATCATGCCGCTACTGCGTAACGCCCCCCATCTGATGGGCATCACAATCCTGCGCAAGCTGCAGGAGGATCACCCGGAGCGCTATCCCGACGGCATGCGCCGCACGCTGGAGCGGCGCATTCATCAATGGCGGGCACTTGAAGGCCCCAGTCAGGAGATCTTCTTCCCCCAGGAGCATCAGCCCGGCGTGCGCGGGCTGTCGGACTTCACCGATATGAGCAAGCTGTGCGTGACGATTGGCGGCGCACCGTTCGAGCACCGGCTGTATCACTTCGTGCTGGCGTTCTCACGCTGGGAGTACGCCTGCGTGGTGGAGGGCGGTGAGAGTTTCGAGGCCCTCGCAACCGGATTGCAGAACGCCCTGTGGCAGGCGGGAGGTTGCCCGCGCGAGCATCGCACCGACAGCCTGTCGGCCGCCTTCAAGAACCTGAGCGAGAAGGAGGACTTCACGACCCGTTACAAGGCGCTGCTCGATCACTACGACATGCAGGGCACGCGCAACAATCGCGGTCTGGGTCATGAGAACGGGAGTGTCGAATCCTCGCACCGGTATCTGAAGGATGCGGTCGATCAGGCCTTGATGCTTCGTGGCCATCGCGACTTCGCTGATCGTGCCGCCTACGATGAATTCATCCGCGAGCAGGTGATGCGTCGAAACCGGCGCAACGCAGCCGCGTTCCGTATCGAGCGCCAGCAGCTTCAGGATCTGCCGGAGTACCGTACCACCGACTTCGTCGAGGAGGAGGCTCCTGTGACCCGCTGCAGCACGTTCACGGTGCGCGGCATCCTCTACAGTGCGCCGTCGCGCCTGATTGGTCACCGGCTAAAGGTGCGCGTCTACGGCGACCGGCTCGACTGCTACCTGTCTGGCGTGCTGGTGCACAGCACCGCACGGGGCTCCCGTGCCCACGACAACCGTCACGCGCTTGATTACCGCCACTTCATTGGCTCCCTGAAGCGCAAACCGCAGGCATTCAAGGGGCTCGCGTTTCGTGACGCACTGTTCCCGCGCGAGGCCTACCGCCGGACCTGGGAACAACTCGACGCCCGCCTGTCGCAACGCGAAGCATGCAAGACGATGGTTGGCCTGCTTGAACTCGCCGGCCTGCACGGCGTGGAGGCCGTACTGGCCGGACAGCTTGACGTATTGCTGGAAGCCGGCAAGCTGCCCGATCTCAAGGCGCTGCGTGAGCAGTACGCACCCCGTGAGGCCTCGTGTCCTGAGGTGGAGGTTCAGATGCCGCCCGTTGCCGTCTATGACGAACTGCTCGAGGAGATGGCAGCATGAACGCGCCCGCACATGATGGTGGCCGCCTGGCCCTGATGCTCAACGAGCTGCGCTTGCCAACGATCGGCAGGTTGTGGCCCGAGTTCGCCGAGCGCTCGGATAAGGAAGGCTGGCAGGCCACGCGACTGCTTGGCGCACTGCTTGAGCACGAGCTGGCTGAGCGCGCCAAACGACGCATCGAGCGGCACCGCACCGAGTCGCAGATGGACCCGACCAAGACGCTCGCCACCTTCGACTTCAGCGCCGTGCCAATGGTGTCGAAGGCCCATGTCACGGCGCTGGCCACTGGCGAGTCATGGCTGGAGAAAGGCGCCACGGTCCTTCTGTTCGGGCCACCCGGACACGAGACATAATGCTCACCTCCCTATGTTATTGAAGATCAATGGATAGTTGATTCGGGTCAGCTGATTGCGGACCCTCGATGGCACTTCTTGCTGTGATAAACGTTTCGACATCGACGCGCCGTAAAATCCACGGTGCGCCAAGACACGCCTGCGTGGCAGGCAATCGCTTGATGCGGATCAGCCGGAAGACGGTCGGTGTACTGATGCCTAATAGCGCCGCGACTTCCGTCACATTCAGCTCATTGCGCTCTTGCCGCTCTCCCTCGCGATAAGCGGCTATCGCATGGTCTTTGCGCAAGATACAAATTCGCGCCGCTGTCCATGAAAGCCCTTTCGCCGTGCGTTTGCCTAAACGATTAACGACAGCAGCGATGCCTTGGTCTGCAAGCGTTCTCGCCAAGGCTCGAACGATGTCGATCGTTTCGACGTCAGTGGCCCAGCGATGTTGACCGGTCCGGTTCGTTTCAAATTCGAGCTCGGTGTGATCGCCCCCTTGCCAGTGTAGGAGCGCCCGGATGGTGTGGTCCTGCTTGGTGACGACAATCTCTTTGAGCACGGTGCGCAAGATACGTTTCTTGATCTCGATGGCACTGGCAGGGTGATTCCACAACCTGGGCAGGTCAGTTCCTAATCTCATGAGCTCGTCGCGCGCGGTGGCGCTGAGTGAGTCTGCAGGCTGCTCGCGCAGCGCATCCAGTTCGCACTGCCGCTGCGCTTGTGTTGCCAACGCGTCGTTCCACCGACGCTCAAGCTCGGAGGCTACCAGCCGGTTATCGGGATCGATCGCATCGTACTGCCGACGCGCCCGAGCAGCTTCATAACGTGCCTGTTCGAGCGCCAGTTCCTTGTGCCGGACTCGCTCATCCTCACTCAGGCGCTTGCGCTCAATGGCGTCCAGCGATGCGCGAATGCCCAATGGTTCAAGTCGGTGTAGAACTTCCTCAGCGACGCGTTGGTCTACGCGCACCGCACCGAACGAGATGCAGCGTGGGCCGCCATGATTGATCATGCTGCCCTGACAGCTATAGCGGCCGATGTCGCCCTTGGTGCCTGAATACGCGACGTGCAGTTTGCGACCGCAATGGCCGCAGCGGATGAGACCGGCCAACAGCAAACCGCCGCGTTTGACCGCACCCCGAACCATGTTGCCCTTCATGTTGGCGTTGTCGGTGATCAATTTGCGATTGCTCTCGTACTCGTCCCAGCTAATGTATCCCGCGTGGTGTTCGACGATCAAGACCTGCCATTCTTCGCGATTGACGTGGGTGCCGCTGTACAGCCGCTTGCGACCGCTCTCAATGCGCACAATCGTCTTGGTCTTGCCGAATGCGTATGCCCCGCCGTAGGTGGGATTCGTCAGGACATGCCACAGGGTGTTATAGACCGGTAGTTTCCAGACAATATAACGGCCCTCCGGGCCATAGCTTGCCGCCGGTAGCTCAATGCGCTCCTGTCGAAACCAGATTAAAACCTGCCTCACACTACCAAACTCGCGAAACTTCCGAAACACCAGATCGAGCGCTTCACGAATACGTAGATCCGGATCCTTCTCGATGCGGTTGTTCGGAACACGCATGTAGCCAATCGGTGCGGTCATGAACAACTCCCCGCGCTTGGCCTTCTGATCCAGCGCGGCTTGGGAGCGTTGACGAAACGTCGAGAGTTCCATCTCGGATAACGTGCCCTTCATGCCCAGCAGCAGGCGGTCGTTAGGCTCGCGCGGATCATATACACCATCTTCATCCACCAGGATCGTTCCGACGAGCCGACAGAATTCGAGCAACGTGTGCCAGTCACGCCCGTTGCGCGCGAGCCGGGACGCTTCGATACAGAATACTGCGCCCACCGCGCCGCTACAAAGGGCGGCCAGCAAGCGCTCGAAGCCGGGCCGATGGATACCCGAGCCCGAGCGGCCCAGGTCGTCATCGATGACCGTCACCTCAGGCCAGCCGAGCACGCGGGCACGATCGGCGAGTCCATACTGACGTAACTGGCTCTCACGATTATGCTGCACCTGGTCCAGCGTCGACTGACGAACGTAGACATAGGCGAGGCGCGAGAGATGCTCAGCGCGGATCTTGTTCATCGCGCACCTCCATCTCGATTGCATCGATCACCGACTGCATCAACAGTGTCAACTGCGCCACTACGTCCGCTAACACCTCTGCGGGCAGAGGTCCTTCCTCGCTGCTCCCCTCGAACAGATCGTGCTGCACCATCACCTGTTTGCGCATCACCGTATCCCCTGTGCGTTGACAACACTGAAGAAGATAAAGCGGCGCTGACCAGGCGTTGAAGTTCGATCAACGCCCCGTGCGGTAATTCCGGCTGCACAACGATAGACATGCGAGTTGCTGCTTCGCCGGTCATCCACGGCGGAAGATGAGCGCGAGTGCCATCGGGTTGCATGATGATCAGGTACGACTCGCCTCGATAGCGATTCATTCCAATGACATTAACGCGCTCGCCGAAGCGCGGGTGAAACGGATAGCGGACAACGACATCGTCGCAATGATGATGGGCAGTGTGTTGCAGGTTCGCCTGGGGTCGGGAAAAGCCATCTAGGTTCGGCCATCGGGCACGCCCTGATCGACGTCGGATACCGCGTGCTGTTCACGCGCACCAGCGAACTCGTCCAGAAGCTGCAGGCGGCACGCCAGAGCCTGCAGTTGCCTTCTGCGCTGGCCAAGCTCGACCGCTTCGATCTCATCGTCCTTGATGACCTGTCATACGCGCGCAAGGACCAGGCCGAGACCAGCGTGCTGTTCGAACTGATTGCCGAGAGGTACGAGCGTAAAAGTCTTCTGATAACGGCCAATCAACCGTTCTCGGGCTGGAATGACGTGTTCCCTGACCCCGGCATGACGGTCGCCGCCATCGACCGGCTCGTGCATCACTCGACGATCTTCGAACTGAATGTGGAAAGCTATCGCCGTCGAAAGGCCAGCGACAAACAGAGCGCGCGCCGGCGACAACTACCCGACGACAATTACGATGGAGGCGCGACAACTATGAATTAGCCATCGACAACTACACCCGTTGACCGGCCAAAATAGTTGTCGCTGACCGGCCGCGCTGCTTGACGCTGTCTAGCCCACATTTTGCAAGGACTACACGCATGGAAGCTGACCACCAGGATGGGATGCTTGAGACCCGGCTGGTGCTGGTGCGTGGCCAGGTGCAAGGCATCGGCTATCGGGAAGCCTGCGTATGCCATGCCCAGGCGTTAGGCGTCACCGGCTGGGTACGTAACCGCATGGACGGTTCGGCGGAGGTGATGCTGCAGGGTTCGCCGCAGCAGCTTGCCAACATGTGCACGTGGCTAAGCGAGGGCATGTCCGCAGCGTTGGTCGACGAGCTTCAAGTGACCGAGGTGCCGCTGCCGTTTACCCGCTTTGACCAGTTTGAGCGATTGCCCACGCTGTAAAGGCGAGCAATTCGCCACAGCGGAAGATGTCGGGTTTTCCACCTGCAGGCTGTCGGGTAGCGCCATCATTGATACCCAGACGACGTCGGGAACTCTAATGCCAAAGGGCCGGGTCGTCACCGCCACTGACATGGCGGCCAGATGATGACCTGTCTGCCCGGTCAGTTGGCAAATGACGTCCGTACGCGCTATCTGGCGTCTCGCCGAGGGGCGTGAATTCAACACCCTCTCGCAACGCTCGTCCAACTCGTACCATTCTTGCCAGCCAGATTCCGCCCTGGTGGTCAGACGACGCCACGCGGCGACCAATCCGTCGCGTTCGGAAAGTGGGCGCGTCCATAAGAGCTCCTCTCCGGGAAGCGACTTGGGCGGATACCCTCCCGTGGCGATTTATCAATTAGTATGTGCACACTGCACCGTTAACACCACTTTCATAGCCGTTGCCGGGCCGGCGGCTGAAAGACTTGGGCACGGTCATTGCGATTCCTTCGTAAACGTTCTGCGTCGCGTCTCGCCATGTCAACAGTTCTGCTTGTCGACGATGAGTCGGATAACCTGTGGGTACTTCAGCTTCTTTTGGAAGAGCGTGGACACCACGTACTCTCCGCAGAAGATGGGGACGTGGCGCTGCGAAAAGCTGCCCGCCACGTTCCGGAACTGATTGTTACCGACTGGGAGATGCCCGGCATGAGCGGGGTCGAACTGTGCGAACGTCTGAAGCTCTATCCGGCGCTTGCCCAGATTCCGGTGGTGATGGTTTCCGCCCGTGCTCCCCCGGAAGGAGAGGTGAAAATCTGGAACGCCTTTCTGCGCAAACCCATCGACCTGGATAGTTTTGACGCAACTGTGAGTTCGTTCCTGGCCAAACGGCTAAGGGATTTATCGAGACGCTCATTCCCTTCGGACCGCGCGATGTCCCGATGGCAGCCAATCTGCTCGAAGTGCTGGCCGTAGCAGATTTGCAGCTGGTCGCGTGGGATATATTTATGGCGCAGTGGAAGACAACGTCTCGCCAATGTCTCGCTCGTCATGACCCGTGAGAGCTGCGGGTTCTATGCCCTCATACCGCGAGCGCTGGTTAATGTCTCGCAACGTTCGACCGCGGCAACCTTGCTTGGTCACACATACGCAGCGCCATTCGACCTCACGCCAAGGGACTGAGCACGCTCTTTGTCTATCGCGGTGACATCGTGATGGCGCGCACTGCTCGCGCAGATAATGTGCCGATGATGAACTTATTCGATTGGAGGGGCATGCCCAAGCTCCGTCCACCGTGTTCTGAGACGACTGTCCGTGCCGATATCTCGTCACGGGGACAGTAACGTGACAACGCCCTGCACCGGCACCATCCTGTCGGGTTGGCATCAGACCGGGCGTGCTTCGTCGTGCGCGAGCATGTCAGCAACGGTCCCCAGCTGGCTGGGTGCGGGCCGTGGGTGGAATGTGTCCGCATCGAAACGGGACAGGTGCGTGAACAGCGTGTTGAACTGAGGGCCACGCAGGCGAACTGACGCTGGACACCCCACCGACGCAGGCGACACGGTGATCCGGCTGTGGAGCAACCTGCCTGACGAAGTGGATGCGCCCGAGATCGCCCGGCTCTACCGCAAGCGCTGGCGCATCGAAGGCATGTTCCAGCGGCTCGAATGGCTTTGTCAAATTGACGGCGTGGGTACGTACCAGTACAGCATGAGTAGGATGCCTGTTGATTATTGATCGATACCGGTCGACTCGGTGACGGTCCATTGGGACCAGTTGGCCAGCCGGGCCTGCAGTTGCGTCGATGATCGCCTGCGCTCATCCGGTGACGTGGCAACGCGAAGTGCTGGCGGATCGGGCCGAAGCAGGACAGAAAGCGTTGTGCCCGACGCGGGTCGCGGAATCCTTGCATCTGGCGCTCACGCCGGCGCGTCGGCTGGTGGCTGTTCTCCGCCCGGTTGTTGATTCTCGCGGCCGCTCGCACGAAGACGTGCTTCACGCCGGCTAGCTGTGGCACCTCGGCCTTTGCCGCCGGGTAGCTGCGCAACTGGTCGGTGACAATCTTCCGGGGTACCGGGTAAGAGCGCAGCACCTTTCTGAAGAAGCGCCTCGCCGCTGTCTTGTCGCGGTGCCTTTGCAGCAGCACGTCCAGTTCGATGCCGTGTTCATGCACCGCACGCCACAGGACACAGGGCCCGCCGCGCAGTTTCACGAACAGCTCATCGAGATGCCACGTCGAGCCCGGTCGTGGCCGGACTGCTTTCGCCCGGCAGGCGAACGTTGCACCAAACCGGTCGCACCAGTTGCGCACCGACTCGTAGCTAACCTCGACGCCACGCTCGAGCAGCAGTTCCTCGATGTCGCGCAGGCTCAGGTTGAATCGATGGTACCAGCGTACCGCCCAACTGATGACCGCGGCCGGAAAACGGAAGCCGTGATATGGCGAGGGAGTCTTCTTCATTTCGCCATTCTACCCAGCGACTCCTTCAATTTGACAATGCCAAAAATTGGCATGGCCGTGGCACGCGCGTTGCGCGCCTCGGAGTATCACTCTTCAGGACAGGAGAGGACCATGACAATCCATGACCCTAAAATACGGCCTCAGACGGGCGGTGCCGGTGCGAACATTGTCGGCGATCGAGTGGGTACAGGGCCCGGGCCGGACGTGATGACTGCGTCGACCCTGGATGGCAACAAGGTGGTCTCATCGGATGGAGCAGAGATTGGCAAAATATCCGACATCATGCTTGACGTGCGCAGCGGTCGTGTCGCCTATGCGGTGCTCTCGGAAGGTGGCTTCCTTGGCGTCGGCAGCACCTTGCACGCGATCCCGTGGAGCGCGCTGACACTGGACACAGATGAGAAGTGCTTCTTTGTCGACATAACGGCCGAAGAGGTCAGAAATGAGCCTGGTTTCGACAAGGACCACTGGCCATCCATGGCGGACGTGCAATGGGGCGCCACGGTTCATCGGTACTACAACCGGGACCCGTACTGGTGGGCGCCCCGCGCTGTGAGCGAAGAAAACCTGACCGACATTTAAGATGTTTTATCGCAGACTGCCACCATGCGAAGCTGCCGCCGCCTGCCGAACGGCCGTACAGGCAGACCCAGTGCATCGGGCGTTGCTTCGTGCACGGAGGAAACCATGACGAATCATCGAAAGAAACAGACGCGCGACGTAGGCCGCCCCGAGGATAACAATGAGCGACGGCGACCAGAAGACGCGCCGAACGCCTCCGGCTCGCCGGCGCCAGACAGCGCTGCCCCTGTCCTGCGGTCAGAGGACGATGAACTGCTCGATGAAGATGCGCCGAAATAGAAGCGACGCTGCGGAACTCGTGGCGAGACAGGGGCGCAAGCGGCGGCCCTGTGCTTCGCAAGGGGCATACCTCGGCGTACGGACCCGTTGCAGCACGTAGGCGGAAGTCCGGCCATCGGGTTCTGCGGCCAGTAAATTCTCGCCCGGCAGGACCACCGCCCGGACACTACCCGCTATCAGCAGCGCAACTTTCTGTATCAGGTTAATGCTAGTTTTCTTCTCGCATCGCCGCAGTGAAAGTGATACCGAGCAGCAACCCTTCCGGTGAGATGAAACGAGTGACCGTCTGCCCCCAAGGTTCTGTCTTGGACTTGACGAGCATCCGATATCCTCGCGACTCAAGCTCCGCTGTTGCTTTCTCGACGCTCTCCACATCGAACTCGAGCCAGGCTTGCGGAACAGGGATGACGTCGGGCCAGGCCTCCTTGCCAAAGCAGGACTGGGCCGCCTGAGAAAGAGGCCACAGGGCAAAGCTCTTTGCGCCATCGAGACCTTCCGTATGAAGGTAACCGCCGCTCTCCTCCTTGAAGGGGATACCACGGCTCTCGCAGTAGAGTTCGCGACTTGCGTCCGCATCACGGACGATGGGGCCAAAGCCCGCGACGAACAGAATTTTGATGTTCCCGATGCGTTCCATGTCATCTCCTCTTCAGGCAATCCACGAAGTTCCTGGTAAATGTGACCCTTATATCCGCAGACCTTCACCCTGCTTTCGGGGGCGGCGTTGAATCCGTTCAAGCTCCGCACGAGCTGGATAATTTGCGCGTTCGTATCGCCCCCCGCGAAGCGAGCGTGCGCATTACTCGAATTCGCCGCAGCAACGTCCCTGACCGACCTGCTCGTATCTATTCGCTGTCCGCCCTGACGACAAACAAACGGTACTTCAGCTTCATGCGGGGCGTCGTTCAATTGTCCGAACTGGCCCTCGCCCGGTTAAGAGCCGCTCCGTTGGATAGAGCCGCGCATCCACGGCTCGGACCTTCACTTTCTCGAGCACAATTTAACCGCGACGGCTTGAACTCGCGCCCCGGCCAGGGAACCACGACGTCAAATTTCAACCACGGCGAGAAGCGCTGGCGCGTCGCCGATGACACGACTCTGGTGCCCTTTGCCCGTCGTGTCCTCAAGCAGGATGGCGCTTCCCGCCGCGACACGTCGTCGCTCACCGTCACTGGCCTCAAACTCAACTTCCCCGCTGAGGATAAATCCCCACATGCGCATGGGTGAAGGATGAAGGTCGCCGACCCATCCGCTGGGCGCGTGCAAAAATCCGTGGCGGGTCGCTGCCGCGAAATCCGACACGTCAAAGGATTCAGCGGGGGGCGCGAAGTTGCGGGTGACCAGTAGGAGGTTTACCGACCCAAAATGACTTTCGCCAATCGAGTCTGAAAACAGTCGTGAAAATGTCAGCGCAAGCGCCATGGGGCTCTCCTTTTCGCGGCCTATGTTCCAGTCGGCGGTCGACGTAACCCGTCAGTTTGGAATCTCAGACGCTTGAGTTACGCAGCGCTTTGCAAGACGTCGGCCACACAACGTTCGGATTGAGTGTCCCGCCCGCCGGCACCGGCGTCAAGACGAGGCGACGTAGCAGCGAGGGCATCGTGCCAGCATGGCGAAACAGGCGCGCAGAGGTGTGCCCTCACCCGATAAGCGGTTTCACGCATGAACCCGTCCGAATAATCCTCGGAGTTTGCACACACTCCCATTCGCCACCGCGTGCGCCAAGGCTTAAATTGACGGGCAGGCGGTGACGAAACCGCCGCTCACGCGGAAAGAGTGACGCCGGAGACCAGCGAGCGGACCCATATTGCGTGACTGGCCATGAACGCACTAATCGTCACGAGAGGTTGCAATGCGACGTGCATATCATTATCGGGGCTTCGAGGCGACCATTGAAGTCGAGTCGGTGCCGGCTGTTATTGTCGCGGGCTCGGTGGTCGCGTCGGGAGGTCTTGTGGTGAAGGTTACTGTGCGACACCCGCCGTCCGGACGTGAGTTTCCCCCAGCCCAGCTCCTGGACGAAGGCGAACCGACGTTCGCCACCGAAGCTGAAGCCCTGATGGCAGGGTTTGGTGCCGCCCAACGGCTCATTGATGACGCGCTTGCAGAACGATGATGGCCGGATACTTCGTCGTGCGTCCCAGCCACGTCGTAGCCCGCGCGCTGGGGCTGTTAGATGGGTAAAAGCGGCGTCGGATTTTCTAGCCCCTCGTGTCACAGGCACACGAGTTATCCGCAGTACCCGAGCGAAGCTCTTTCAATTTCTGTGGCGCATCACTCAGAATATTCGCGCAAAGACGTGGCACCCCGTGCCCGAAGCCGTTGGTTGACTCACGGCCGTTGTCAGAACGCGGCTAGCGTACCGTTTCAAATACGACAATTGTCTCTATCGAGACGAGTGAAGGCGCAAAAGTGAACAATGCCGCGCCGTCTACCAGGAGCACCGGTGTGGTCCGCTTCAGCCTGAGAGCAGAGACTCGAATTGTTCAAGTGATAGCGGCTTCAGAAGCTGGCCATCGAAGCACGACATGTCGAAGCGCTCGGGGACGTCATCATACGCGGTCATTGAGAAGATGCGCCGGGACGCATATTTCTCGGATGCACGGAGCCGCAGGCACAACTCGTGGCCGCTAATGTCGGGCAGTCCAATGTCCACGAGAATGAAATCGAAAGCGCCGTCACCGCAGGCCGCAACCAATGCGTCAGCACCGGAATACGCTTTCGTCACAGCATGCCCCATCGAGCATGCGACGTCAGCCAGCAGGTCAGTTGTAGCGCTGTAGTCGTCAACAAGAAGAACATTCATCGGACATCACTCCAACATGCAGAACACGTGAGGGCCGTCGCCTCACCTTGCGATGTCATGCAATTCTGTGCCGCGATTAACACGTACGCGGAGTACCGTCGCATCCATGCTCGCGCCCAAGGTGCTTACCCGTCCTGGAATTCGCAGCAACGTCGGGCGTCTCCTCGTCGCGCGAGAACTGTACTCGACGCATCGAAGCATTTTCCAGCAAAACCTCGGCCACATAGCGAATATGAACACTACGCTGGTCGCACAACAATCATGTCGACATGGCGGCTCAGTGTGTGACTTTGGCGTATGTTGATTGTTGCTGCGCTCAAGGCCGCGCCGAAAGCGGCCACAGTCGCGCCGAAGGAAACCGATTCGCCCAGGCGAACCTAACCGAGCACTGCCAGTAGCTTGATAAAATTGCGTTTGGCGCGATAGATCTGTCGGATTGACTCGAGTTCATCGCCAAACTGCGCATGCTCGTTCAGTTGCGCCCGCAGTCTCCCGATGGTCCGCACAATGCCGAACGCCTCCTCATAACGGGCATTACGCGTTCCACTTTCGGCGGCGATGGGCAGCAGGCGGTGATACAGCGCGATGGCGTCGTGCGGACAGGTCTTTGCGCGAATGGATGCCATCGTTGCCCACATCGTTGTCGCGACCGGACCGCCACAGAACGTCTTCCATGCCGTGTCATTCTCGCGCCCGGTGAGAAAGATTTTGACCAGCTCGGTTCGCGTCGGCATCTGCCATGAGCTGCGCTTCGCTTTGGTCGGCGCCTCTTCAGCACGAACAAGACTCCACAGATGATTGAGCGCGCGCTCGCGCGTCATGTCGTGCTGGCCCGTCGCGCTGGCGACGTCCATCAATGCGGCGAACGCTTCGGCACCCGGGCGCATCCCGAAACGCTGCCACGCGAGCACGTCAGCCTTCTCGAATTCGCTGCGCCGCAGGTTCCCCTGGATGCAGAAGTCGAGCAGACGTTGGTCCACGTTCTTTCCCGATTCCGTGAGGCCGCGTTCGGCCCACGCAAGACCTTCGTCGTAACGCTCATGCTTCACGCAAAACTCTGCGACCAGCAAAAAACGGTAGGGACTCGACAGGTCCTTTGACCGGATGCGAACCAGTGCGTCCACATCGCCGTCGAGGTCGGCCAGCGCCTCCATCGCGCGTTCCAGTCGCATGCGTAGCGGGTCGAACGACCGGCGAAATTCATTGCTCGGCGCAAGCGCCGGCAGGCCGTCCCATCCGTTTTCTACAAGCATGCGGTACCGATGAATCCCAAGGTCGCCCAGCGGCTCGGCGTAAGCCGGCAACACATCGTAGAAGGTATCCCACACGCCTTCGGTCTGTAACCGGAACAGTCGCTCGGCGAGCCTGGTTGGGTCCGGGTGGGTCTGTCGACAGGCTTCGAGATGCACGGCGACAAGCTCCATGATGGCCGGCATCACATCGCCCCCGGAGTCATCAATCTGCTCGAGACTTGCTTCGGCGCCGGCAATCGCCAGTTCCGCAAGCTCGACCACCTGGGTGGCCTGAGGACCGTCGAGCCGCTGTCGCAGCATGTCCGCGAGCGCCATCAGGCCGTCGCCGTACGCGCCGGCTTCGCGCCAGTCGAGCGGCCGCGAAATGCGCGTCGCCTGTCGTACCGCGGTCTTCATGCCTGGAAGGTCACTGGCGTTCGCCGCACGCGCTGCGAACAGCAGCCTGTCGCGCAGCGCCATGTCGCGCTCGACCGCTTCCAGCAGCAAGTCGCGCACGGCTTCCGCATTCAGCGTCGCAACATATTCACGAATCTGCTCCTCGTACGTCTTGCGCTTTTTACGAGGCTTTGCCGGCTCTGACTCATCGGCATGAAACACGTCCGCGCCGGTATTCTCGAGCCACGACAGGGCGACCGCGACCGCGTGCTTGCAGAAGATACCGTCCTCACCGACCGGACAGTCGCATTCGTAGGTCAGCTCGCCGTCGTCGCCCACGCCAAGCTCGACGCTGTACCTGTGCGTGCCACGTACGTTCGCGCGAAGAACACCATCGCGCTCTTCGAGGCGCGAAACGGCGCCCTCGTGGAAATACGCCTTGCCGCGCCCGAACGTTTTCGTGTCTGCGAGCGACTGGATTTCGGCGAGGGTAATGACGTCGTGAAGTGGTGACTGGCTGGACATGGCGTACGTTTGAGATATGCGAGAAGGATGCACGAGCCAATAGACTGTGTCACGAATCCGCAAACCAACGGCCACCCCAAAGGCGGCTGTCGCATGAGAAATTGCCTGGCTCTGCAGGAGGAGTCCGATTCCGGGAGGGACCAGGCGCGCCCGTTGGTACGACGTCTTTCCTTGAGCGATACGACAGATACAAGCAGTCGACGAGCACTACCAGCACGGTCTGTCAGCGCCCCAGGCGTAACGCTCCCGTAGAGCGTCGGCACGCACAATCCGGACCCTGTGGACGTCGACGAACGAGCGGAATCACCGGCGACGTGGAGTCAGGTCAAGAGAACCGTTCATCCACCCTCACGCCGTCTCCACGACTTACGCGTCGGATTTCCATGGCCATGAGGGGTAGACTCGCCCGCTGCTCTCGACGCTCTCCCGTTGGTCCTCGGCTTGTCCGCCATTGCGCTCGACATCGCTAGCGCTCGGAGCCTCGTCCGCCTGCAAGCTCCCGGAACTGCCATCGGTCGAATCAGTGCACACGTCCTCGCCGGCTTTCAGCGGCGGCAGGCCCGCGCCGAACCACGGAACTTCGCCCCGTAACGCAGCGACATACGCCCGCCATCCCTCCGCGTTGCCGGCAAACAGGCTCCGTCGAACAGTGGAAGCAAGACGCCTGCGATTCAGCTCAGGCTCAAGCAGTTCCCGCGGCCATGCGAAGAAGGCGTCTGACACTCGCTGAACAAACTGCTCTGCTGTCATCCGCGGCGATACCTGTTCCAGGAGCGGGAGGCCTCCAAGCGGGTCGTGCGCTTCGGCCAGTTCGCGTACGGTCTTGTGGCCATCACCGCATTTCAGGAGACGGTTTGCGACCTCCAGTACGTCTCCAAGGTGAAGCAACAAGGCACGGCGCTCGAATGCATCATTCATCTGCTCATTTCTCCCCTACGTGAGTCGAAGCACGATTCTAGCTCGCCGGTCGCGTAGCGCCGTGAGACGAACGACGTTCGCGTTGCCTCGAGTGGAAAAGATTCAGACTTCTCCGCGGAACTGCCTGACAGAGCGTCCATCCGGTCGATTTATCAGCAACCCAATACTGCCGATGCATGGCGAGGCGGCAGTGAGTCGCCCTCAGGCAACGCAGGCGCGCGGATTTCGATGCGCAGGGACGAGCCGGACTGTGCCGCAGGCCATCCGGCGACTCTCCAAGGCCCACTCACCTCGAAATATCCGGTTTCAAAAATCACAAATCCCTGGTCAACATTGCGTGCGCCTGTGGCGTTAAGGAAATGAACGGTGAACGACCATCCCGTCACCCGAACGGAAAACTTGCTGG
This sequence comes from Paraburkholderia sp. BL6669N2, assembly GCF_003387275.1. Classification (NCBI taxonomy): domain Bacteria; kingdom Pseudomonadati; phylum Pseudomonadota; class Betaproteobacteria; order Burkholderiales; family Burkholderiaceae; genus Paraburkholderia; species Paraburkholderia sp. BL6669N2. The sequence continues at coordinate 175,963 of NZ_QUNA01000002.1, forward strand.
AGCGGAACATGAAAAGCACGAACGAGCGGTCCCTGCGCGGTCAGGTCGAAAAGTGGCTCGCACCGGCTCCCACGATGCACGTTCGTGTAACCAGATTCAGTCGCGCCGCGGGGAATGGGAGACGCTACGTGCGCGTCGAAATGTCGTCGCCAGCCGGAGCGCGCGCGTTGTTTTTCTTCAGGCAGGATGACGGCAGGTGGAGCGTGTTCCCGCCGACTGCCAACAGGCGGAAATCAACTGCAGCGCACCTTCTCGTGCAGGTGGCCGCCGCCATCCCTTGATGACGGTCACGAGTTCGCCGCTCAACCGCGGCGCTCGGAATTCAATCCGGCTTTCGGGCCTGTGCACGGCTGTTGAGCCGCATTTTCGCAGGATGGGCGAAGTCCACGAACACGTGCGGCGCCACTGCACAGCGCGTGGGCCGTCTCGGCACAAGCCGGGCAGACGTCAGCTATGCAGGAGAAGAAAAGCATCCTCATTGTCGGGCATGCGGCTGGTGGAAGGGCGCGATCCGTCGTGGTGGTTGTGTTCATCGTGGATGGGAATGGACAGCTCGTGTCGTCTTCGGTGCACTGGACGAACGGTGACAGTGGCGCCGAACGCACGGCCCTCGCGACGCTGCGCCGGGCATCGCCGTTACCGCAACCACCGCCAGACCTGCTCGACGGGCGCGGCCATCTGGAATTGATGGAAGACTGCCTCTTCAACGACAACGGCAAGTTCCAGCTGCGCGAGTTGGCCTCACCGCGGGCGACAATCATTGACTGAAGCGGGAACGGTTTCCCGGGTCGTGCGCGCTGCAGACCTATCCGGCACACGGACCCTCAACGCGTCGCGATGAGGCGCTCTGCGGTGCAGCGAACTGATGCCGGGCCCGTCCCTCTGTCGCAGTCGCGAACCGTGCCTCCCGGCGACAGACGGAAGCCCGTCATCCCGTCCTGCATCGCCTTCCGTGTGCGGTGACTTTCTGATTTCCGGGCGTGCGATTTGCTGCTATGACGTGGTGGTTACGCGCGTTCAACTGACGCCTGATCCCGCGCGTTGCATCCGGACTGCGCGTTCAACGTTGTGGCGGCGGCCGGCCCAATCAATCGATCCCCGGGAGGCTCACATGGATCGCACCGAACATTCCGGCAGGGGTCATCCCTGCATCCATTCCTGCAGGCTGCGTGCGTTGCTCACCGTGCTTGTAATGGTGTGTGCATCGTGCGGCGGTGGTGGCGGCACGACAGTCGATGCGGGAACAACCGGGGGCGGTGGGGCCGGAGGTGCGGGGAGTTCGGGCGGTGGAACCGGAAGTTCTGGAGGCGGAGGCGCCGGTACCGGCAGCAGTTCCGGGACCCCCGCCGCATCGACCGACGTTCTGACCTACCACAATGACCTGGCGCGCACCGGCCAATACCTTGTCGAAACGTCGCTCACACCGGCCAACGTCAACGCGTCAGGCTTCGGCAAAATCGCGTTTCTGCCAGCGGACGGCAAGGTCGATGCGCAGCCGCTTTACGTCAGCAACCTCAGCATCGGCGGCGTGGCCCACAATGTCGTCTATGTCGTCACCGAACATGGCAGCGTCTATGCGTTCGACGCCGACACCAGCGCGCAGCTATGGCAACGCTCGCTGCTCGGCGCCGGCGAGACCACGAGCGACGATCGGCACTGCGGGCAGATCACACCAGAGATCGGCATTACCGCCACACCCGTCATCGATCGAGCCCGCGGCGCGAACGGTGTGCTCTACGCGGTCGCAATGAGTAAGGATGCGGGCGGCGGCATCCACCAGCGGCTACACGCGGTTGACCTCGCGACAGGTGCCGAGATGCTGGGCGGCCCGACCGGGATCGCCGCGACCTATCCCGGTACCGGCGCCAACAGCAGCAACGGCGTCACCGTCTTCGACCCGCAGCAGTACGCAGAACGGCAGGCACTCACTCTCGTCAACGGCAACGTCTATCTCGGCTGGACTTCACACTGTGATCAGGGGACCTATGGCGGCTGGGTGATGGCCTACGACGCCGCGACGCTCGCGCAGACGGGCGCACTGAACCTGACGCCCAACGGTAGCGAAGGTTCTATCTGGATGAGCGGCGCCGGAATGGCGTCGGATGGCACCTCACTCTACCTGCTCGACGCAAACGGCACCTTCGACCCGACGCTGAACGCGCAGGGTTTCCCGGCGAACGGCGACTACGGCAACGCGTTCCTCAGGCTGTCGACGTTGCCGCGGCTCGCGGTGGCCGACTACTTCGAGACCTTCGACACGATTGTCCAGTCCGCGCAGGATGCGGACCTCGGTTCTGGCGGCGCACTAGTGCTGCCCGAGCTGACCGATGCAAGCGGCGCGATCCGCCATCTGGCGCTGGGCGCCGGCAAGGACTCAAAAATCTATGTGGTCAACCGCGATGCGATGGGCGGATTCAACGCCAGTGCGAACCTGATCTGGCAGGAAATCGATGGCCAGTTGCCGGGGGGCGAGTTCGGCATGCCGGCCTATTACAACGGCGTCGTGTACTTTGGCGCGGTTGGCGACAATCTCAAGGCCTTTCCCCTGAGCGCTGCACGACTCGCGACGACGCCGTCGTCGCACAGTTCCGGCACGTTCCCTTATCCGGGCGCGACGCCGAGCATCTCGGCCAGCGGAACGACGAACGGCATCGTCTGGGCAGCCGAGAACGGGGCCACGGGCGGCCTGCATGCCTTCGACGCCGGCGATCTCGGCCGGGAGCTGTACGACAGTACCCGGTCCGGTGCGCGTGACGCGTTCGGCGCGGGCAACAAGTTCATCACGCCGATGATCGCGCATGGCCACGTGTACGTCGGCGCAACGAATGGCGTCGCGGTATTCGGGCTGTTGCACTGAAACCGGAGGATTGTCGCGACAGCGGGCTGTCGCAGGGATACCGGTCTCGCCGGCCGTCGCCGGGACCGCCCCCAGCTGGACACACATCGGAAACTGATCATGACGCGATGCGCTGCCGGACGCACTAAACGCTCAAGGGTCAAAACAGGTTGTGCGGCCAGTCACCGATAAAAGGCGGGTTCCATGCGCAACGCTACGATGGCACGGCGTTGTCACGTTCGCGGACTGTTCAGCTAAGATGACGTGATGAAAAGACGAAATCGCTCTACCACGGCCATCGATTCCCGACGTCAGTCATCAGTCAGGCAGTTCGGTGGTATTTCCGTTTTCAACTCAGCCTGCGCGACATCGAGGAATTACTGTTCGAGCGCGGCGTGGTTGTCAGCCATGAATCGATCCGGCGGTGGACGGACAAGTTCGGTGCCGGTTTTGCGCGTCAGATCAAGACTGCCCGGCGCAAGCCGGGCAGCACGTGGCATCTCGACCGATGTTCGTGACACTACGCGGCGAGCCTTGACTGCTGTGGCGTGCAGTCGATGAGCACGGCATTGAACTCGACATCCTGCTTCAGAAGCGCCGCGACAAGGCGGCGGCCAAACGCTTCTTTAAACAGGTGTTGGCGGCCTGTTCTGTCGCGCCGAAGAAAATCGTCACTGACCAATTGCGAAGCTATCCGGCCGCGAAAGCAGAGATCCCTGGGCTAGCGAATGTGAAGCACGTTTTCGTCAAAGCCTGCGCGCGCGTGAACAACCGAGCTGAAAACAGCCATCAACCCACGCGTGAACGCGAGCGCCGAATGCGAGGTTTTCGCTTGCCAGAACGCACGCAGTCATTCCTATCATGCTTCGGTCCGATCCGCCAGCACTTCGCGCTCAAGCGTCATCTGCTACGCGCCTCGCTCTATCGCAAACAGCTCGCCGCGCGATTTGAAGCATGGCGTCTCTTCACTGGCATTGCCCAAGCTCCGTCCACCGTGTTCTGAGACGACTGTCCGTGCCGATATCTCGTCACGGGGACAGTAACGTGACAACGCCATTGCACATACTGGTTCGACTCACCGAGCCAGTTGTTGCCGATTTCGTGCAGCGAAACCTGGACCCAACACTCCCGTAACCAGCTGCCGCTTTCGGTCTAGATTTAACAAAAAGATGCGATGGGTTGTGACGCCAGCCGCCGAACATCCGGACAACGCAGAGGCTATCCGCAGCAGATGATTGCAAACTTGTCGACGGTGACGAAGCAGCGGCTGGCGGCTGACCGCTGCCCCGGAATCGCACACCGCTGTCGTTATTGCCCGCCATACTGCGCGTTTATCCGGTCGAGTTCACCTGACTGGCGCGCACGCTCATATTCCTGATAAACCTGAGCCCGCGTTTTGCCCATTGACATGCCTGACTCGCTGGTCGTGGCAGAGACACCTCCAACCGAGTCTGTCGAAGACACGGCAGGACTGGTGGCCTGCGTTGCAGGCGACGTCTCCTGGGCCTGAACGTACCCGAACGCGAAAGCGGCGACACTACATGCTGCAAGTTTGAGCGGTTTCATATCCATGTACTCCATGTAATGTGGTTCGGTCGCTCGAACCACGCAGGAGGGGTCGGATTATCCCGACCCGGCCTAAGCGACGGCCCGTACGTACGGGACCAATCAGTTACGCAGGTAGATATCGCAGGACAGCCCATCGTACACAGGGTGTCGTACTGGCTGCGCGTACCTGTTTGCGTTCCCCTCATCGGCACGCCTCCTACCGAGGTGTCGCCGATTTGCGCCCGCCGTCTGCGGTCAATTGCCACCGAAGAAAAGGTTGCAGTAACTTGCGGGGCCGACGCACGACGATGGCGAGGGCTTCGACGCATGCTGGATACTGCCGGAATCTGAGGTGCCGTTGGCCGGCGTGCCGCCAACGTCGCTGCTGCCCGCCTGCTGGCTGTCCTGTGCTTCGATCTTCGCTTCAGCAGCCTGAATTTGCTCGGGATACTTCGTATGGTCGCGGTCGCCCATGTGATAGCCGACCTGGCCGAGACGGATCAGCTCCTCATGTACCTGCGCACGGGTGACGGGCGCGCTGCTTTGAGCGAAGCTGACGACTGGGCTGGCAAGCGCACAGCTCGCGATGACAAGACATGCAAGGGCTTTCATGATGGATCTCCTAGATTTATTGTTAACTTAACAATCAGGATGCCTAATCGCATACTACGGCCAGTTCTGCGGGCGAACTGGAAGTTGTGGTTGATATGGGGTGTGGAGTCGTCCGCGACTCAGCTGGCTTAATTCGGTGGCGTAGTGCGGATCATGTCAATCTCCCTGGAAGCGAGGTGGAAAACGTCGCGCATGTACGCACTGCATTTTCCACATCGGCCGGTTATGGAGCCGTACTCGTAACAGGCATTCGACAAGAGAAGAACGCGAGCCGTTGTTCGGTGATTGACGCCCTCCTTGTGTCGAATTATGTTGCATTATTACGCCGTGTAACCGTGTCAGTTGTGATTGCGTCGATAGTTTGATGTTCGGCATTAAATGTTCGGTTGCGAGCGAATAAATGTTCGGCACGAAACAGAACACTTGTCCATCGACTTGCTGGCGGACCGCTAGCACAATGGCGTGTAGTTGCACCTGATTCCCGGAGGCCTGTTATGGCGTCCAGTACTCGAACACCACGTGATTCCGACGCGGGCGACAGGCCTGGGGCCAGAACATCGCTGTGGGTGGGTGAAACGGTTCATACAATCGAGCGCCGCAGATTCGCTGAATTGATGAGCCTTTTTGCGGGGCCGGTCGCAGCACTCAGTACTGAGCAGAATCTCCTCGTCAAACGCGAGTTACTGCAAGCCCTGTCCCGCCGGTCGATATGTTGGATCGCGCTTTTGTTGACTGCAACCCCGTTCTGGTACGTGTTTGGAGGGTGGATCAAATCGTCGGATATATATCCCTTGTTCCGTATCGTCTGGGTCCTGGGACTGTGGGGGCTGGCCGTGCCCTTGGCAGCCTACCTGCTGAAAAAGACCATGGCGCTTCCGAAGCACGCCGATGTCAGCGCGGTCGAGCAGATGCACTGGGCATGGGCTGCATTGGTCATGCTGACATCGTTCTGGTGGGCGGCGGCCAGCTTTGGGCTCATCCCACCCAGCTTCACGCGCCTTCATGGTTATTACTTTGCGTTTGCCAGGTATGGCTTCGTGGAACTGACAATGATCGGCCAGGCATTTACCTTGCTGCTGCTCGCACCCAGTTTTCGTGCGGCTTTAGGCTCAATCGTGATCGGCGCTATCCCTTTCGCATTTAACATCGCACCACTGTTCTTTGTTAACCGGCCAGGAATGTTTGACTGGTATACGGCTCAACTAGTTGGCTATTGTGTCGTCGCATGGTTCATGTGCAACGATCAGCAACGCACCTGTGTCAACGAGGTTGTCCTCGAGGAGGCGCGATCTCAGGCTGTAGCGGCAACGGCGGAGAAGAACCAGTTTATCGCTGCAATCAGCCATGACTTGCGCCAGCCGCTCACCACGCTCGGCCTGAAGCTAGATCATATTGAGCGGAGCATTAAATTGACCGATCTGGTTGAAGGCGTCTCGGCTGCGCAAAGGCAAGTGGATGCGATGGAAGGGATGATTAACGGGGCGCTGGATATCTGCCGCCTCGAGTCCGGCACCTGGAATGTCGAGATTCAGCAGGCAGCGCTGCCCTCGCTTTTACGCGGCATAGTCGTGGATGTGCAGCCGCTGGCTGAGGCGAAGGGGCTGAAGTTAAGACTCCGTAGCCGCCCCTATCTGGTCCGTACGGATCGCCATGCGTTGGACAGAATCGTCCGGAATATGGTGCTCAATGCGATCCGTTACACGCCTTCGGAACAGGGTGGCAGGAAGGGGCATGTGCTGGTGAGTTGCCACAGGCGTGGCAGCGGCATAAAGATAAGCGTCTGGGACAACGGGATCGGTATCCCTGAAGGTAGACAGGCGGATATCTTCAAAAGCTATGTACAGGTCAATAACCCCGAGAGGAATCGTGAAAAAGGGTTCGGCCTGGGTCTGTCCATTGTCCAGGGGCTCGCGAACCTTCTTGGTCACAAACTGGACGTGGACTCGGCACCAGGGCGGGGCTCGCGTTTTTCGGTGACGGTCCCGTTCATGGGACTCATACCGCCGGAGTTGCTCGAGGTTCACACAGTTGAAGACGGCGACCTGGACCTGACCGGTATGGTCGTGGCGATCATCAAAGACAACAGCGACTCAAGAATCGAAATGTCGATGCGCCTGATCGAGCATGGTTGCTACGTCGTGGCGGGGGCGTCATCATCCGACGTCATCGAGCAGTTGCGCATGGAGGCTTTGGCGAGCGGTCCACACTGCATCCTCTCTGACTACCGGCTGGAAAACGAAGACGGTATTGCTGCGATTGCAGCGGTTCGCGCTGCAACCGGCTTTTCGATCCCTGCCATCCTGTGGTTGGGTGACACCTCGTCAGCCGCGCTCAAAGAAGTAGCCATTAGTGATACGAATCTTTTGTCAGGACCTGATTCCGAACAGACCGTACTGACCATACTTGCAGAACACAAGCCAAAAACATTGGCCGAAGGCGGATGAAAGAGATGGCAGAGGAACACAAAGCTAGTACAGCGGCGCGTAGTTGCACCTGATTCCCGGAGGCCTGCTATGGCGTCCCGTATTCACACACCACGTGATTCTGGCGCGGGCGAATGGCCTGAGGCCAGAGCATCACTGTGCGCGGGTGAAACGGCTCGCACAACCGAGCGCCGCAGATTCGCTAAATTGATGAATCTTTTTGTGGGACCGGTTGCAGCACTCAGTACCGAGCAGAATCTCCGCGTCAAACGCGAGTTATTGCATTCGCTGTCCCGCCGCGCGGTATGTTGGACCGTGCTGGTGTCGGTCGGAGCCTCGCTGCTGTGCGTATATGGATCGTGGATCAAAACGTCGGATAGCTATCGCTTGTTCCGTGTCATCTGGGCTTTGGGGATGTGGGTGCTGGCCGTTCCCTTGGCAGCCTACTTGCTGAAAAAAACCAAGGCGCTCCCGAAGCACGCCGGCGTCGACGCGGTCGAGCAGATGCACTGGGCCTGGGCCGCGGCCGTCACACTGACATCGTTCTGGTGGGCGGCGGGTACCTTTGGGCTAACCCCACCCGATTTCTCGTCTCATGCTCCCTACGTCAAATTGGCCAGTTCTGGCTTCCTTGAGTACACGCTGATCAGCCATACATTTACCCTGCTGCTGCTCGCACCCAGTCTTCGGGCGAATTTAGGTACATTCACGCTCGGCGCTATTCCATTCGGATTTAGCCTGGGCCCCGTTCTATTGACTTACCGGCCAGCAGTGCTGGCCTTTTATACGTCTCAATTAGTTGGCTACTGTTTCCTCGCGTGGTTTTTCTTCTACAGTCAGAAGCGCGCATATGTTAAAGAAGTGATTATCGATGAGGCACGAGAGCGGGCTGAAGCGGCAAAGGCAGAGAAAAACCTGCTTATCGCTGCGATAAGCCATGACTTGCGCCAACCGCTCACCACGCTTGGACTGAAATTAAATTTTCTCGAACGGAGCATTAAATCGACCGATCTGGTTGAAGACGTCTCGGCTGCGCAAAAACAAGTGGATGCGATGGAAGGGATGATTAACGGGGCACTGGATATCTGCCGCCTCGAGTCCGGCACCTGGAATGTCGAGATTCAGCAGACAGCGCTGCCCTCGTTTTTACGCGGCATAGTCGTGGATGTGCAGCCGCTGGCTGAGGCGAAGGGGCTGAAGTTAAGACTCCGTAGCCGCCCCTATCTGGTCCGTACGGATCGCCATGCGTTGGACAGAATCGTCCGGAATATGGTGCTCAATGCGATCCGTTACACGCCTTCGGAACAGGGTGGCAGGAAGGGGCATGTGCTGGTGAGTTGCCACAGGCGTGGCAGCGGCATAAAGATAAGCGTCTGGGACAACGGGATCGGTATCCCTGAAGGTAGACAGGCGGATATCTTCAAAAGCTATGTACAGGTCAATAACCCCGAGAGGAATCGTGAAAAAGGGTTCGGCCTGGGTCTGTCCATTGTCCAGGGGCTCGCGAACCTTCTTGGTCACAAACTGGACGTGGACTCGGCACCAGGGCGGGGCTCGCGTTTTTCGGTGACGGTCCCGTTCATGGGACTCATACCGCCGGAGTTGCTCGAGGTTCAAACGGTTGAAGAAGGCGACCCGGACCTGAACGATATGGTCGTGGCGATCATCGAAGACAACAGCGACTTAAGAATTGAAATATCGATGCGTCTGATCGAGCATGGCTGCTACGTCGTGGCGGGGGATTCGTCATCGGACATCATCGCGCAGTTGCGCATGGAGACTTTGGCAAGCGGTCCGCACTGCATCCTCTCTGACTACCGGCTGGAAAACGAAGACGGTATTGCTGCGATTGCGGCGGTCCGCGCAGCTACCGACGCCTCGATCCCGGCAATTCTGTGGTCGGGAGACACCTCGTCAGCAGTGCTAAAAAAAGTAGCCGCCAGTGGCATGAAGCTTCTGTCGAAACCGGTTTCGGAACGAACCTTATTGACCACACTTGCAAAGCATAAGCCAAAAGCGTCGACCGAAGGCGGTTAAAAGTGATAGCAGGGGAACAGGAAGAGCGGTGTAGCAAAGAACTTCACAACGGTCGCGTATCGGCTGCCCCTTTTCCAAGGGCCAGCTCGGCGTTGACTCGAAGTGCGGCTTCAACGCGGTTTCTGACTTGAAGTTTGTCGTAAATAACACAAGAAACCTGTCTGACATGTCCCTCGGAGACGCCAAGCTCTCTTGCGATCTGTTTCCCTGAGAGGCCGCGTGCAATGCAACGCGCCAAGTCCCACTCTCGCGGAGAAAGCCCAAGATGTTGCGTATTCCGGCTAGCTGTGGGCGCTTGTGTCGAGCAGGCAAAGCGGAGCAAGACTTCTTCCGGAATCCAGAGTTCACCTCCTAAGATCCTGCTTAGTCCAATGAACATTTTTTTGTGCGCGCCTCCTTTCAGCAGGATTCCTCGAGCGGAGTAATCACGCATGCACATTCGCAAAATTTCAACCTCGTGATCGTTGCCAGGAGCAAGTCCTGTACAGATGACCACGGGAACGTTGGATGGATTTCCAGCCTGGAAATGCTCAAGGGTCGCCGCGCCACAGTTCTCGCCGTCCAGATTGAGATCCAGGAATACCAGGTTGGGGGGAGGTGTCTTGCTGACTTCTTCAAGCGCGCTGGCAAGCGTAAAGACGGGCGTGATGTCGATTGGGGTTGCGCTTAGCTCTGACGCGTGTGCTTGGACATATTCGGAGAGAGCAACGCAAAGAATCTCGTGGTCATCGACCCATAGGATTTTCATGGGCGCTTCTCCTCTTCATACATTCGAGAAAAGCAATCGATCACACGCTATATTTGCGCGCAGCACTGCTTAGCAGCTTAGCATATCGGGCGAGGCCACAGAACCTTGAAAGACGGATAGCGAGCTTTTTCCTTTTGCGGGGGCCTGAACTCCTCCTCCGCCTTGGTTATCGCCCAGCGGAGGCATGTTAGCCGTCGAATCGAAGGAGATCCGTTTGACTTCTGTGCGCTAAAGCGGTGCAAAAAAAGATGACCTGCGGCGGTTGATTCTCTTGCAGTGGGTTGCGGACCAATGGTCCCTACTGCACAGGCCGTGCCATGTTCGCGCCGTGTGCGGCGCCCGAGGTGGCACGCGGCGTTGTACGATCGGATCGGGCCCCGCGACAGCCGCAGGCATGACTGCGATCCGCGAAATGGTGGTGGCGCGTCGACAGTCTCGCCGTTGGATGTCTGCGGCGTACCGACAGTTCGGTGCCCTCCATGCGCGAAGTGCGTTGACGTATGTCCGCAGTTCTCGCAGAACGCCGCATCTTCCCTTGGTAGGGCGTGACATCTGCCCGCTACCGGGCGGCGTTGAATGACCGACGTCCTCAACCTTGGAAGCGGCCGTGGTCATTGCACTGGCGCGTAAGGCCGCATAGGGGTCGAGAGTACGCATTCACCGAGACATTTGCGCTCACGCAGGTCCGAACGACAGGAAAGCAAGCTAAAGCGGCCTCACAAACTGCAATGGCGTTGTCACGTTACTGTCCCCGTGACGAGATATCGGCACGGACAGTCGTCTCAGAACACGGTGGACGGAGCTTGGGCAATGCCAGTGAAGAGACGCCATGCTTCAAATCGCGCGGCGAGCTGTTTGCGATAGAGCGAGGCGCGTAGCAGATGACGCTTGAGCGCGAAGTGCTGGCGGATCGGACCGAAGCATGATAGGAATGACTGCGTGCGTTCTGGCAAGCGAAAACCTCGCATTCGGCGCTCGCGTTCACGCGTGGGTTGATGGCTGTTTTCAGCTCGGTTGTTCACGCGCGCGCAGGCTTTGACGAAAACGTGCTTCACATTCGCTAGCCCAGGGATCTCTGCTTTCGCGGCCGGATAGCTTCGCAATTGGTCAGTGACGATTTTCTTCGGCGCGACAGAACAGGCCGCCAACACCTGTTTAAAGAAGCGTTTGGCCGCCGCCTTGTCGCGGCGCTTCTGAAGCAGGATGTCGAGTTCAATGCCGTGCTCATCGACTGCACGCCACAGCAGTCAAGGCTCGCCGCGTAGTGTCACGAACATCGGTCGAGATGCCACGTGCTGCCCGGCTTGCGCCGGGCAGTCTTGATCTGACGCGCAAAACCGGCACCGAACTTGTCCGTCCACCGCCGGATCGATTCATGGCTGACAACCACGCCGCGCTCGAACAGTAATTCCTCGATGTCGCGCAGGCTGAGTTGAAAACGGAAATACCACCGAACTGCCTGACTGATGACTGACGTCGGGAATCGATGGCCGTGGTAGAGCGATTTCGTCTTTTCATCACGTCATCTTAGCTGAACAGTCCGCGAACGTGACAACGCCTTCGCGGCGGATAACGCGACACCTGCCGATAAAGTGCGAGCGGCGCTCCATGGCCGGCTACTGGCTGATGCAGTCGGCCGAAAATTGAGCTGCTGCCGACCTGTCGACGTTCAGCAGCACGGTTTTTTCACAACTTTTTGTGGATAGACTCCCTTTCCAGTACCTGGACGCCTAAGCCGGTGTGTGATCACCGAAACTGATCCGGCAAACAGCTTCTCTATAATCGGGCTATCTTTCCACACCGCCCTGCTTCCAGTAGATGTCCGTCAAACGAATCCGGTCCCGGGCCGGCCAGCCACGCCGGCCGCTGACAAAGGCGCTGTTATTACCGATGGATCGTGCATCCGCCAGCGAACAGTCCCTGAGGCTGCATCTGGCGCTGGTCGCATGTCGTGAGTGCCAGGCCAACAGTCACCTGATCAACGAACTGATGCGGGCCGTCTATCTTGCTTATTTTTTGCAACGTGCGGGATACGGAAGGCATCCAGCCGAATATTTCAAGGTCGCCGAGTGCGCCGTGGAGATGGCGCTGGCGCACGCGCATGAGACGGACGAAATGGCGTCTCACGCCGGACGTCATCGGTGACTTTGAAGAACTGATAGCTCTGTATGACGCGCAACTTGCCCGCGCACCACTGCATGCGGTACGTCACGCCGAAGAGCAACTCAGGGATTTCTCGCGGGAACGGAAAGCTCGCCTATCGTCGTGGAGGAGTAACTCTCGCGCCGATGCACTGGCTTGTGGGCGTATGAGGCCACCCTGCGACATTCTTGGCTGTGAGCGGTGATCTCTAGCAGCGCGAAGCCACACTCACCACGTTCAGACACCGCAAGGCGGAGCGCTAACGTCGTTGAACACTCGAGCATCGGTGTTGCCGATATTAGGACTACTAAAAAATTGATCATTTCTTTTATGTCTAGGTGAGTAGCCCATGGGAATCGCACCCACAGGCCCTCCCAGAACCGGACGTGAATCTCTCGATTCATCCGGCTCCTATTGCCCACCGTTTTGCGCCAGAATCCAGTGAGCAAACAGACCCGGTTGCTGGTGTCTTATCTTGACCACCAGCTCCCGTGCCCGACTCACTTTATCCTTCAGGCGCTTGTATTTCCTGCGCACCCACCGCACCAAGTACTGATCCAACGAATCGAACACCGCGTACAACGCCGAACGATAGAAGCGGCCATAATATTTCAGCCACCCTTTGAGCACAGGGTTGATCTCCTGCGCCAGGTCCGTCAAGTCCACGGTGTGTCGGCAATGCAGTCGCCACCGACGCACTATCTGGCGAATGGCTTTGGCCGCTGTTGGGCTGATCGCAGGCAGGAAGCTCACGAACACCGTACCGGCGCGCGATCTTGCGAATCGCGGCCGGAAGCAGAAGCCCAGGAAGTCAAACTGATGAACGCTAAAGCGCTCCCGCCGATTGTCATCGCGGCAGTAGACGACTTTCGTCTTCTGCGGATGCAAGGCCAGTGAGCACTGCGCCATCCGCTGCTCCAGGGCTGCCTTAAGCGCCTGCGCCTCCGTCAGGGTGCGGCAGTGGCAAACTACATCATCGGCATAACGTTCGAACGGCACGCCCGGGTAGTTGCGGCGCATCCATTCGTCGAACACATAGTGCAGAAACAGATTGGCCAACAACGGACTGATGACTCCGCCTTGCGGTGTGCCAGCGTCCGGCTGCTGCGTCGTGCCGTCTGCCAGACTGACCGGAGCCCGAAGCCACGCTCAATGTACAGAAGCGTCACCCTGCACTTCGTGTGATGCCGTATCGCCTTCATCAGCAAGGCGTGATCGATGGAATCGAAGAAGCCCTTGATGTCGAGATCAAGCACCCAGGCATATTGCCAGCAACGCACGCGCGCCATGGCCACTGCCTGATGTGCCGACCGACCCGGCCGGTAGCCGTAAGAGTCAGGATGGAAGCGCGGTTCCAGTTGGGGTTCAAGACGCTGTTTGACCACCATCTGAGCCACCCGGTCGGCGACCGTCGGTATCCCCAACGGTCGCACACCGCCACCTGCCTTCGGGATCTCCACACGTCTAACAGGCGGAGGTTGGTAACTTCCCGAGGCCAGTCGATTCCAGAGTTTATAAAGGTTGTCAGCCAACCTCGAATCGAACTCCTCGATCGTCTGCCGATCAACTCCAGCAGCGCCCCGGTTGGCCTTGACCTTCTTGTAGGCCTCCCACACTTCGCGCTTGGAAATATCAAACGGTTTGGCATGCCGAGACAGATTCTCCCGTTGCCGGTTGTCTACCTCGTCTTGCCGGGCAACGTCGCCCCTTCGGTCCAGCCCCGTTACAGGGCCTTCCTCCCTACTACGGACGACTCCGCCCCTGTGCCGCGCATCGGTACTCAGGCTCTTGCAGGCGCTGCCTGCTTAAGCTTCTCCCTTCGCATCGCGACGACAGGTTCCTACGTTCCTCATTGAAGCCTGCGCTGGCGTCACGCCACCTTCATGCCGGACGCCAGACAGCCCGTCAACAGGCTCCGTCTGTCCTTGTCCCGGGGCATCCATACCCCCCGGTTTTGGCGTCATCATGGGGTTTCGACACGTCATCAGTGGTTCACTCGCGTTCGTCTCACCAGCACTCATCTGACAGAATTTCTCTCCGCCTTTTTCCTCAACGCTCACCACGCGGACTCTTTACCCGCGCAGCTTGAGGTGATTTGAAGCCAGCTCCTGCAAGCCGACTTCGAGGGGCCCGCCCTCATCTTCAATAAAGCATTGCTCGCGCAACCGCTGCGCTTGCATTCGTAGCACACCATGAACGCCCCCGTTTGCGCCAGATGTTCGAGGTCTTGACGAATAGGATGGGCTGCAGCTCTACATCCGGCCTCTTTGCAGCTTCCGCTTCGCTGCCGGCCCCTATGAAATCCGCTGACTCACGCCTCATTCAAATCGCGAGCTTGTGAAGCTCAGACATAAAAGGAGGTTTCGTGAATCCCGGGTCCCGCCCGATTTGAAAATCATCTGGCGGGCCTCCCGCCGTCGTCATGGAGGCGGCGGGGTTAAAGTGAGTTTGCCAACTGCTTTAACCGAAGGGAGCCTGACACCTCGGACAATGTCTGTTGCGGCACGTAATGGAGTGAACTCCATTACCTGCCTTATGGGAAGTTCTGTCTAACGGGGAGTTGCAGATCAGGTTCGGCGCGAAACCTACCGGGCGTATCTGGTTTTGTATCTGGCCGGTCGCCATTTAACACCCCATAAAATCGCGGTCCTCCTTTGCTATGGTGGTTGGGCCTTCCCAGGCAACCCTCATAGGAGGATGTGATGCTGGACACCTACCTGGTAGCACCCAAAACCTTGAAACGCCTGCGCTCGGGACCCAGCGGAGTCTTCATTGACGACTTTGCTGACGCGCTTGAACGAGACGGATATTCCGCGGCCAGTGCCATACGTTACCTGCGAGCTGCCGACCATCTTGGTCGCTTCATGCTGGCACACGGCGGTACCCTGGCCGATACTGGTCCACAAACCCCGGAAACCTTCTTTCGTCATCTGCCAACTTGCACTTGCCCGGAAGTAAAAGGTGGCAGGACCGGCCACCACGTCTATTTCGGCGCCAAACGCTTTCGCGAATACCTGATCGAGATCGGCGTCTGCCCGGACGACAAGCCTTCGATTGCAGAGATTCGGGAACCGGCAATCGTAGGTGGTTTCCGGCGATGGTTGCAAAAGCACCGGGGTGCGAAGGATCCAACCATTCGGCTCTACTGTCGTGATGCCGCAGTGATGCTGAAAGTGCTTGGCGATGACGCCAGCCAGTGGGATCCGAAGCAGATACGTACGTTCCTGCTGAACAGTGCCTGCAGTTGTGGTGCTGGTACCGCTGAAAAGCGGGTCACTAGCGCGCGAGCCTTCTTACGCTACCTCGGGGTTCACGATCTGTGTCGGCCGGGTCTCGATCAGGCGGTTCCGTCGCTGGCGCATTGGCGCCTGGCGTCACTGCCAAGGTGTCTGAGCGCTGACGAAGTTGACCGCCTGATCGCCGCATGCGATGACGATTCACGCAGGCGTCTTCGCGATCGTGCGATCGTCCTCCTGCTTGTGCGACTTGGGGTTCGCGCAGGTGACCTGGCGAACCTTCGCTTGAGCGGTATGGAGTGGGACTCCGGGACGCTACGTGTCTTGGGAAAGGGGCGCTATGAAGTTCGCCTTCCGCTGCCGCAGGATGCTGGCGAGGCACTTCTGCGGTATCTCGAATCGCGACCTCGGGTTGCCGGCAGCGACCATGTCTTTGTTAGAAACATCGCACCCGTCAAGCCGCATATCTCAAGCGACGGCATATCTTCGATAGTGAAGCGCGCACTAAAACGGGCCGGGGTGAGTTCGCCCGCCAAAGGTGCACATCTGCTGCGCCACACGGCGGCGACTGAGATGTTGCGCCACGGGCTTCCCCTCGACCAGGTTGGCCTGATCCTGAGGCATCGCGGCATTGATACCACGGCGTATTACGCCAAGGTCGACGTAGCGCTGCTCAGCCAAATCGCTCGGCCATGGCCGGAGGTGGCGAAATGATGCCGGCCGTGGAGTCCTATCTTGCCGCGCGGCGTGCCGCCGGATTCAAACTGCTGAACGCAGACTACCTGTTGCGCAGTTTCGCGTGCTTTGCTGTCAAACGCGGTGAAATGCACGTTTGCACGCAGACAGCAATCGACTGGGCCGGCGAGGCTGCGTCGGTGGCCCAGCGTGACGCAAGGCTAAAGACCGTGTGTCGGTTCGCCCGGTACATGCGTATGGAGGATCAAAACCATGAACTACCACCCGCCCGCCACTTTGGTTACCGAAAGACGCGTCGCGTTCCGTTCATCTACACCTGCGCTGACATTGAGCGCTTGATAAACACAGCCTTGCAATCGGGCCCTCGGGGCACGTTGCAACCACAAACGTATGCGACATTAATTGCCCTGCTGCTAGCCACGGGCATGCGGATCTCGGAGGCCCTGAACCTGCGCCTTGCCGACATGACTTCCGAAGGACTGCTGATTCGAAAGAGCAAATTCCAGAAGACCCGTCTAGTTCCACTGCACGAGACAGCGGTGGCGGGTTTGCAGAGGTATTTAGCACTGCGGCGACGAGCCTGCCCGGGTGACGACCATGTGTTCGTTGATGACGACGGTCACGCGCTCAGATACACGGTTACTTACTGGATGTTCCAGAAGCTGCTGAAGTTTGCCGGCATCGGCACCACCCACAACGGCCACCGTCCCCGCTTGCATGAGCTCAGACACACGTTCGCCGTCAGGGCACTGGAGGCAAGCCCGGAAGGCCGAGACCGGGTCGGGCGGCACATGTTGGCCCTTGCGACCTACATGGGACACGTCAACATCAACGCCACCTATTGGTATCTCGAGGCCACGCCCGCGCTCCTGCGCGACATTGCTGTCGCCGCAGAGGGGTTTCTCACCGGAGAACAGAAATGATGCCGATCGCGCCGCACATTGTTGCATTCCTTCGTCAAAACCTTGCCCATGAGAGAGGCGCCAGCCAACACACCTGCGACTCCTATGCTTGCACCTTCCAGCTTCTGTTCGAGTTCGCCGCCAGGCGACTCAAGGTGACGCCCTCGTCGCTAGCACTGGAGCAGCTCGATGCGAGGCTGATCAGCGACTTCCTGGAATATCTCGAAGATGCGCGCCACAATTCGCCTGAGACGCGTAATGTCCGGCTGGCTGCAATCAGGTCATTCTTCCACTTCCTTGAGTATCGCGAGCCCGCGATTCTTGAGCAAGCGCGACGAATCCTGGGCATTCCCTATAAGAAAACCGATTCCCGTCTGGTGCCATATCTGCTCGAGGATGAGGTTCGGGCTCTGCTCGATGCGCCAGATCCGTCAACGCGCGAGGGTATTCGGGACCGGGCGATGCTGCATCTGGCCATCTGCGGCGGCCTGCGTGTATCGGAGCTGACGGGATTGCATACCGCCGATGTTGTCCTCCCGTCGTTGAGCATCCGTGTTCACGGCAAGGGCCGGCGGGAGCGCGCCTTGCCCCTGTGGAAAACGACCGCTAACGCGTTGCGTGCCTGGATGGTGATACGGGGAAGTGTCGCAGTACCGGAATTGTTCGTTAATGCACGGGGCGAAGCGATGAGCCGTTGGGGTTTCGCGTATGTCCTTAAATGCCACACTGCGACGGCTAGTCATAAGTGCCCCTCGCTGTCGAAGAAGCAGGTATCACCGCACGTCTTGAGGCACACCTGTGCAATGATAGTACTGCGAAGCACTCAGGACATCCGAAAGGTTTCCCTGTGGCTCGGGCACAGCGATCTGGCGACCACTGAAATCTACACTCGCGCTGATCCAACTGAGAAGCTCGAAGCCCTCAACGCGATCGTCCCACCGCATTTGCGCAGGGGTTCGTTCCGGCCGTCCGATAAGGTAATCGCCATGCTCAGGGCCAAGCTTTAATGGAGAGCTGAACGGGCGCGGAGTTCACTCCGTGCTCGCTCAGGGGGTGCCTTCTCCCCATAGCAAAACACTTCCCATAAGGCACGAGTTGTAGGCGATCTTGATCCTGGCGCATCCCTGGCAACGCAGCACGTGCCCTCCCAGCGCCGCGCTGCGGCACTGTTCGATCGCTGACATCACCTTCAGTTGCCCGAGGTTCAGGTGAGCGGATTGGCGCCACGCTGGACCAAGAGAGCGAAAGACGTCGGCTACCTCGAGCGCGCAATGCGCCACGACGGCTATCTACGCAGGATCCAGACCATCGAGAGGGCTGACCACCTCACGCAGGATATCGGTGGCGACCTGGGCATAAAGCGCTGTGGTCTCGAGCTTCTTGTGCCCCAGCATGACCTGAATCACGCGGATATCGACCTTCTGTTCCAGTAGATGGGTGGCAAAGCTATGGCGCAAGGTGTGCATGGACACACGCTTGTCGATTCCGGCGGCCTCGGCGGCCGCATGGACCACCCGATTGAGTTGACGGGTGCTGAGCGATTCAATCGGGTTGAGCCCGGGAAACAGCCAGCCGCCGTCGAGCATCTTGCCCTGGGCCCGGGCCACTCGCCACCAGACCCGCAGGCGCTCAAGCAGCACCGGGGACAGCATCGCGTAGCGGTCCTTCTGACCTTTACCCTGTTCAACGCGCAGCGTCATGCGCTGGCTGTCGATGTCTCCGACCTTCAGGGCCACCACCTCGCTGGCACGTAGTCCTGTGCCATAGGCTACTGCGAGCGCGGTCTGGTGCTTGAGGTTACTGGCCGCCGCGATCAGCCGACCCACTTCGTCGCGGCTGAGCATGACGGGCAAGGTACGCGGAAGATAAATCGGACGCATCTTCGCCATCAACTCCCCTTGACCGAGCGTGGTGGCAAAGAAGAACTTCAATCCGGTGATCGCCGCGTTCAGGGAAATCGGCGACACACCGCGGTCAACCAGATGTAGCTGATAGCGCCGCAGGTCCTCGACGGTGGCGGTGTCAGGCGAGCGACCGAGAAAGACGGTGAACTCTCGAACCACACGAAGATAGTTGGCTTGCGTGGCTGGCGCGAGGCGGCGCATGCGCATGTCGTCCATCATGCGCTGGCGTAGCGGACTGATGCCCTGGCTGGGGGTAGTCATGGCTGGGCTCCTGTTGAGCAACGAGGCGGAGTGCCTCATTGCTCAACATAGGAAACCGGGTGGGTTTCCTATGAAGAACCACCGCGTTCAAACGGAGTGCATACCGCGCGAGCGGTTTAGTCCACTGGCCGCATCCGGTCCGACAGTGACCCACTCAAGTCGACCGAATCGGATTCGTCGTCGCATTCTCATCAACGTCTGGCCTTGTGACCACTCGCATCCGGTTTCGGACAAATGCCATATTCGAGAAAGTGACCTATCCGGGGATGCGATCTGGGCTCGGATCTGGCATTCCATGCGCGCCCAGCTTCGACCCATCGTTTGCCCCTCGTTACTATCTTCATGCCCCGATAATCGGGGCTTTGGCCAGCCAGACCCGGCATGATTCCCGCCCCTAGTCGCATTCATGATCCGGGGACTGTTGTCACCGGGTCTGGTGGGTGGCTGGTGATCGCTAATAGGGGCTCGGCTGGAACATCTTGAGGCCGTCCGTAACGTGGATGCCGAGACTTGCCACCGTTGTTGCGGGCCGAACCGCTCAATCTTCAAAAACCTTCGATGCAAGAAAACCTACAACATAGCTCGGTTGATGTCTTCGTCGGCGTCGATGTCGGCAAAGGCCACCATCATGCCGTCGCTCTCGATCGGAATGGAAAGCGCCTGTACAACAAAGCGCTGCCCAACGATGAGGCCAAACTGCGCGCTCTCATCGCCGAACTCAAGACACACGGCCAACTCCTGTTCGTCGTCGATCAGCCCTCCACCATCGGTGCATTGCCAGTGGCCGTCGCCCGTGCTGAAGGCGTGCTCGTCGCCTATCTGCCAGGCTTGGCCATGCGCCGTATCGCCGATTTGCATGCTGGCGAAGCCAAGACCGACGCCCGTGACGCCGCCATCATCGCCGAAGCTGCCCGCTCGATGCCGCATACGCTGCGCTCGCTTCGCCTGGCCGACGAACAGCTTGCCGAACTCACTATGCTATGCGGCTTCGACGATGATCTCGCCGCCCAGATTACCCAAACCAGCAATCGCATTCGCGGCCTGCTTACCCAGATCCATCCTGCGCTCGAGCGCGTTCTTGGACCGCGCCTCGACCATCCGGCAGTACTCGATCTGCTTGAACGCTATCCGTCACCCGCTATGCTCGCCGCCACCAGCGAGAAGACACTCACCAACCGGCTGACCAAGCTCGCGCCACGCATGGGCAAAAGCCTGGCTGCAGAAATCGTTCAGGCGCTGAGCGAACAAGCGGTAGTCGTGCCCGGTACCCAGGCAGCCACCATCGTCATGCCGCGTCTGGCGCGGCAGCTCGCCGACTTGCGCAAGCAACGCGACGAGGTTGCAAGCGAAGTGGAGTGCCTCGTGCATGTACATCCTCTTTGGCCGGTCCTGACCAGCCTGCCAGGAGTCGGCGTCAGGACCGCCGCCAGACTCCTCACCGAAGTCGCTCACAAAGCCTTCGCCTCAGCTGCCCATCTTGCCGCCTATGCAGGTCTTGCGCCGGTGACACGACGCTCGGGTTCCTCCATCCGTGGCGAACACCCGTCCAGACGAGGCAACAAGGTTCTCAAAAGAGCGCTCTTCCTCTCTGCCTTTGCCGCCTTACGGGACCCGGTCTCCAGGGACTATTACGCTCGCAAGGTTCAGCAGGGCAAGCGCCACAATCAGGCCTCATCGCTCTCGCCAGACGTCGCTGCGACGTGCTATTCGCCATGCTGCGCGATGGCACCTTCTATCAACCGACATCCGCCCCTAATGCTTGACGAATCACATAGGGGCACTCCCCCTCCATCCGGTCCGAAAAAATAATCGAGCATGGCTCTATGATTTCGGTGGCCGGTGCCGATAGACCACTTACATCTAGTCCCCTGCCAGACGAGGCTACCCAATGCCACTTGATTTTATCGCCAGCCGCCCGATCCGATTAAAACGGACGGTCGTCATTCTGGTTGGCTGTGCAGGCGTACTCGCCAGCCTGTCGATTTGGGGCCGGGTGCCCGCCGATGTACTCGCTGACGCGGACAGAGAGGTCGCCCACTCTGGCCCCGCGTTACTAAGCACCGCGTGTCCGCTGGAAGGAGCCGTCTCAAGGGACGCTCGCGGTACCTTTCTCATGTGTTGGAAACAGGTCTGGAGCAGGCCGTAAGCGCTACTCCCGTATCGGTATTGGCGTCTCTGCGTAACGCGTGGTGCACAACCGGCATTCTTATTGAAGGTCCGGCACGACACCAGACCCAACGGACAAAGACCAGAGTGTGGTGTGGCTTGCGTCCGAACGTACATGAGGGAAACTTCGGTTAGGGAGCGTTTCGGGCAGGTTTGTCAAGGCGCGCCTCGCTCGATCGAAGTGATTGTGGCAAAAACACAAACCGCATTTTTTTGCCATGAATAGTCCGCAAACGACTACTTATACTTTCCGGACCTCGTTCTCCGAAGCGCGTCGCATGCGACAGGAATGGCTCGAATATCTTCAGCTTGTTAGCTGGAACAACCCGATAGCTTTGGCGTTGGCGTCAAGCGCGGTCGGCTCCGTCGTGACGCTCGCATGGATCTCCGCGAGAAATGCCAGGGAGCGCAAGTCTCAGCGACGCGATACAGCGCTGGAATTGGCCTTATCGTTGGAGAGCTACGCCCGAACATGCCGGACGATTATGCATAAGGCCGCGTGGGCGGCGACGGAGCCGGCCGACTCGAAGGGCCCTGAAGCGGTCAAGACGGTGTCCGTTGCTGCTTTTGGCTACCCAGACAAACTCCAATGGAACGTCTTGAGCCGCAAGGTCGTTTCCGAACTACGCGAGTACCCGGCCACAGTGCACGCAGCCCGGGAGTACGTGGAAGCGTTCCGGGAATTCGGCGAGCCGATCGAACTTTGCGGTCTCGTTGAATACGAATGTGCGAAGGCTGCAATGGCCGCGTTAGCCCTTGCCCGGGTCACACGCCGACGGCACGGAGCCGCGTCGTGGAAGCCGGGCGCTAAAGATTCCGCCATGGAGCGCGAACTGTCCAACTTTATCGCGAGCGCTGAAGAAAATCGCACGACGTCGCTTCAGCATCGAACGGAATCTACGGTTGCTCGGCGAGCTGACGGACAAGCGTTCAAACAGGCCCTAAACGCCTGAAGACGTCGAAATAAAAGGAAAGCGAGTGCGTCAGACTCCTCGCGACCCACTCCGGTCAGATAACTCTCTCCGAACCGGTCACTCAGCCAGTTTCAGCTTCTGCGAACTGGAGTGCCGCTAAGCGGCCGTTGGCGACCTCACCCAATCGGCCATGAGGCGACGCTCGCTTGGGTCGTAGTTCCGACATTCGAGTGTCGGCTTCCTTCGGTTACCGGCCGCTCGCGTAACGTTGACGCTCTCATTAGGCTTTACTGTCGGCCGCAACAAATGCTGGCGTCGATCGTCCCATATTCGGCTGCCCGTCCTAGGCAGCAAAGGAAGCGATTTGCGCATTGGCAAAAGACGCAACGGTGCCGCTCCTCTTTCACGCAGCAACGGAGCCAAGTGATGATGTCGTTAGTGATTTAGGCAAGTTAAGTTCATATGAATCCGCGAAATTTTTCGGCTACATGCATCCACAGAAACAGCTTGAACAACGCGCTCAAACATATACTGTTATCCAACGGGAGTGTTTTTCGGCGCCGTGTCCATGAAAGGGGCACCGAAATGAGGATTTCCGTGATCTCAATCTGTGGGTAAACCGATGTTAACGATCGCGTACGATCCGGGAAGACCCGCACTGTATTTACCCGAGCGACGTGAGGCGCTTTTCTCACGTGGCGAAAACTATTCGGTCCTGCAACTTGCATCCGAGATGTCTCGGTTGGCGTATCTTCGGTTTGAAACGTCAAAGACTGAATACGCGCGGCTGAGATTGGCGCTCAATCAAATCGATTTCTCCCATTTAACGATATTCACGGACACATCCACTGGTACGGAGGCGTACGGCGCCTACCGCACATTCGATAAGCTCGCAATCGTCGCCTTTCGGGGTACACAGCCCGACAAGATAAAAGACTTGCTTACCAACCTCCGGTCTACCTTTGTACGGTGGCCGGTCGGTTCGGCCAAGGTGCACCGCGGATTTGCCACAGCCGCACTCCGATTGATCAAATCTATAGAGAACTGGCTCTCCAAATTGGGCGGCTCAGCTTCCAAAGTTCTGCTAGTCGGCCATAGTCTCGGCGGCGCTCTGGCAACCTTGATTTCTACGTTGATCACCGGCGCACATCTAGTTACTATCGGCGCGCCTCGCGTCGGAGACTCGGACTTCGTAAACTGTTTAAATCCAGATGCAGCTGTTCGCCTCGTCAACTGCTGCGACCTGGTTCCGGGATTGCCATTTAAGAGCCTTGGATTCAGACATGGAATCGGTGTGACGTACTTAAGTTCTAACGCAAAAATATGGCGGAATCCAGGTCGGACACTTATAAAAGCAGATCGGGTCACCGCGCGTCGTGAATATTTGAGATGTTTCTCGCCCAAACGAAACAACGTTCTTTTGCGTGATTTTGCCGATCATGCACCAATTAATTATATCCGAGTTTTATTTCAGAAATCCGCCGATTGATACAGATTGTTTTTCAGATCGGAGCATCCCATGCCGAATCCTTTAATTGTGGCTCATATAACCGATCTTCATGTCGGAGATCACTCCGATGCTATATGGAGCGCATTAAGTGACGCTCTCACGCAACTTCAACCTAATTTTATAGTTGTTAGCGGGGATATCACAGAAAGAAATACCGAACATGATTTCACATATTTTTTGAATTGGCTTAAAAATTCAATTAGCTTGAAAAACAATTCTCCAGCACACGGCTTGCGACTCGGGGAGGGTTATTTTGAGAAAGTAGTTTGCGTACCTGGGAATCACGATTACTTTAGATCGGTAAACGTTCAAGGCGACAAGTCGGCATACTTTGATGTTTTCGTGGATGCGAAATTTCCACATTGGCGCTACATAGAAAATAATGATGGACCGAGTATATTTCTGGTTGCGCTAGACTCGTCTAAACCTAACACGATAGCGAACGGGGAGATCGAAGTTGACGATCTGTTGACCGTAAAAGAATGGACAGAGCAAGCCCGGCATGGACTTCTACAGTCTCCTGATGGAGCACTACTTGGTCGGAACTTCACGCGCGATGAGGCAATTTCTCTATATAATAATTCGATTAAAATATTAGTACTTCACCATTATTTGTATTTCCCGCGAGCTCGTGGGAAAGAGCGTCGCATGCAACTGAAGCGGACGGATAGAATCCTAGCGCAAATCGCCTCGGACGATTTTGACGTCGTCCTGTCCGGGCATGATCATAGAGACATCGTTGATGACCCTAAGTACGATAACTTACTTGATGAAAGAGCTGTCCGTCGATTTGCAAGGAATTACTGCATGCGCCAGCTGGGCGTCACTATCCGTCCGACATATTTTGTCGACGAAAGCAACAAGCTGCTAAAGCGCAGCTTAAGATTGGCGCTCATGTATTTTGGAGGAAGATTGAATCATATCCAAGATTTTATTACAGAACACGGTTTTCAATATAATGGGTTGGATTTGCAGCAGCAAAACACCAGGCGTGGTGTTAAGGATTTTATTTCATATGATCTGAGTGATCCTGAAAAGAAAAAAGCGGTCAAAACGCTTGCTACTCTCCTTGAGGATAAAATCGGAAGCACACTCCGCAGCCGGACGATGCTTCACTGCACGGCACCGAGCGCTACGAAGGCGCGAGAGAAATCGAATGGTTTCTACGTTTATCGGTGCGCCGACGATAGAGCCATCGTCGTGGAACCGTACTATTTTTCGCACGAAACCGGGATGTTTTCGGCCAACGACGAAGCAGCCCATGAATATAGCTTGAGAAAAGCCACGGATTTGTTCAAAACAGAGGCTTTTGAAGAGCTGCGGCGGCTAGGTTTAATCACTCCGGCGGGTTGATCGGACGTGACACGAGGCATCCTAGTAGAAAGACTACGGCATTAATGGTCGCTGCCGTTGAAGAAGTACATGGAGCAAGATGGCTTGGCCTTGATATGCGCGGTTGTTACACAGGTAATATGCGAAGGGACACTAGGCCGCTTACTCGCCGTCCGACGTCGTGCGCGAATGACCTTTGTACCGCAGAAGCCGCCGTTAAGGTGGCAGGACATTCGGTGTCCGCTCCGGGTCGAAAGTGTGAGTTCGCTGATGTGGAAAGGTGCCGCTCCTCTGCTTCAAGCCGACAACGTCGGCAGTCCGCCGTATTGCTGACGTGGGCTCCAGCTCGCGTGAATGTCGGCAATGGCCGATCGGACTAAACCGCTCGCGCGGTAGGGGGCTGCGGCCCGACTCTGGCGGCGAATGGGAGGCCAGTGGCGCCGGTGGTTATGTTGGTGGTTGAGGCAATCCGCCTCGCCCTCCAGCAGGAGCCCCATCATGACCTCCTCCGATCCGCGCGTCAGCCCGATGCGCCGCCATATGCTTGAGGACTTGCGCATGCGCAAGTTCGCACCCAGGACCCAGGCCGCCTATCTGCGTGCCGTACGTCAGTTCGCCCGATACCTCGGGCGTTCACCCGATACCGCCACCGTCGAGAACCTCCGGGACTACCAGCTGCATCTGGTCGATCACGGCGTGTCTCCGATATCGCTGAACGCCGCGATCAGCGGGCTGAAGTTCTTCTTCGAAGTCACGCTCGGCAAGCCTGAGCTCATGGCGCGCATGCAGCCGGTACGCGTGCCCCGCACGCTCCCGGTTGTGCTCAGCCCCGAGGAGGTGCGGCGGCTCATCGCGGCAGCTGGAAACCTCAAGCATCAGACCGCGCTGTCGGTCGCCTATGGTGCCGGGCTGCGTGCGAGCGAAGTGGTGGCGCTGAAGGTCGGCGACATCGACAGCCAGCGCATGACCCTGCGCATCGAGCAGGGCAAGGGCCGCCGCGACCGCTACGCGATGCTTTCGCCGGTCCTGCTCGAACGTCTGCGCGTCTGGTGGCGCGTGGCCCGTGCCCAGGGCTGCATGCTCGATGGCGGGTGGCTCTTTCCGGGCCTTGATCCGATCGACCCGCTCAGCACGCGGCAACTGACCCGCGCCATCCATGCGGCCGCCGAGGCCGCAAACATCAACAAGCGCGTCTCCATGCATACGCTGAGGCATTCGTTTGCCACGCACCTGCTGGAACAGAAGGAAGATATCCGCGTGATCCAGGTGCTCCTTGGACACAGGCAGATCGAGACCACCACGCTCTATACCCAGGTCGCCACTGATCTCCTGCGCAAGGTGATCAGTCCACTGGACCGCCTGCCCGCCGGCTAGCCCGGCCGCACGCGGAGCCCTCCGTGCTGGAGGTCGCGGATATCTTCCGCGCCTGCGGGCCAGCGTGGCGCCGTACAGTAGCGCTGAGCCTGGGGCAGCTGAAGGTCATGTCGGCCATCGAACAGTGCCGCAGCGCGGCGCTGGGGGGACATGTGCTGCGCTGTTCCGGCTGCGCAAAGGTTGAGATCGCCTATAACTCGTGTCGTAATAGACATTGCACAAAGTGCCAGGCGAGCGCCGCACACCGGTGGCTCGAGGCACGTCAGGCCGACCTGCTGCCTGTGGAGTATTACCACGTCGTCTTCACGCTACCTGCCGCGATCAGTGCGATCGCCTGGTACAACAAGGCGGTGCTCTATGGGCTGCTGTTCGATATCGCCGCCGAGACGCTGCGTACCATCGCGGCAGACCCCAGGCACCTCGGCGCGCAGATCGGCACCACGCTCGTGCTGCACACGTGGGGCTCGGCGCTTACGCATCACCCGCACGTGCATGGCATCGTCCCCGGCGGCGGCCTGTCGCCCGACGGGCAGCGGTGGATCGCCTGCCAGCCCGGCTTCTTCCTGCCGGTGCGCGTCCTGTCACGCCTGTTCCGGCGCCGCTTCCTGGAGGCACTCGAAGCGGCGCACCGGCAGGGCCAACTGCAGTTCTTCGGCGAATATGCCAGCCTCACCGATCCGGCCGTCTTCACCGCATGGCTCGCGCCGCTGCGTGCCTGCGAATGGGTCGTCTATGCCAAGCGTCCCTTTGCGGGACCCGAAGCGGTACTCGCGTATCTCTCACGCTATACGCACCGGGTGGCGATTTCCAACCAGCGTCTGCTCGCCTTCGACGAGCGCGGCGTCACGTTCCGCTGGAAAGACTATCGCGCGAAGGGGCGCACCCGCTACAAGACCATGACCCTCGAGGCCGGCGAGTTCATGCGCCGCTTCATGCTGCATGTCCTGCCTGGCGGCTTCCATCGCATCCGTCACTACGGACTGCTTGCCAACCCGGTGCGCCGCGCCAGACTCGCGAAGGTGCGCGAACTGCTGCACGTTGCCACCGGCGTCGCCACGTCTCCGCGCGAAGCCGTCAGGGAAACACGGCCCGCCTTCATCTGCCGCCACTGCGGCGCGCCGATGATGGTCATCGATATCCTCGCGCGCACCGCACCGATCCGCGCGCCCCCCACGCGCCGGGGCCCGACATGAATACAACGGTTTCCGGACGTGCTACCCGACCGTCGGCTTCGCGGCAACGCGGCCCACGAGCGGACGTTTGCGCCTGTCGCTTCACGCAGTCGCTCCCACGTCCACTTCGCCCTTCCGACTGCGCCACTGCGCCGCTTCGTCAACGCGTCAGTCCCGATCCGCCACCCCGCCTGACTGCGCATCCCGCAACACTGCCTGGCATCCCAGCTCATCAATCGCCATAGCCTCAAAGCTTCCCACCGCATCGCGGCATCCCGCGGTTTCCTCCCTTCAGGTTTATTCAACGCCTGCCCACACGTCCCGTCGTGCACCTCCAGGCCTGTGGACACGGGCAGGCATCGAACAAACCTTAAGACCAACGGCCGGATGATGGTCCCTCGTCGCACCAAAGACTGATCGCAAACAGAGACTCCCTTGATCCGCCCTTCTTTCCGTGGCGTCGATTGCCCATGCGCACTGTAACGGACAACCGGGCAAGGGCGCCGCTGCGTCAAGTCCCCTTGTAGATACGGTTTTCGCACAACTCGGACTGCGTAATCTACCTTTCAAAAAGAATACGTGTTTTTCTGGAGCGTGCGTATCTCAATCCCTTGGAAAGCACGGCACAAAAAGGAAGAATCCGCACTTATCTCCTGCTCAAGTTAAAGATTTATGGTTCCCGGACCAAAATCTGTGTGAGTCGGCTCCATGTTGCTTTCCCGACATTCGCCCCTCGGCAGTTGCGAATGTCGGTTCTCACTGCAAGCGGATGCGTACTTGCGGTAGAGTCCGAAACGTTGCGAGATGCTATTCGTAACCCACGGGTGCGTGTCCCGCAACTACGTGCCAGCTGTGACCCGTATCACGGAAGGCAGGACAGGCTACCTATATCGAGATGTGGCGCGGTAGCAGTCCACCCCGGGACCTGCTAATCGTGACACTCGATCCAATCTCGTTCACAAGCGGTCTCCTTGCTGTTTTTTACTGCCAACCGAAGCACCGTACAGCTCGATTGTGAGACCGGCGGCGCAAATCATGAACTAGCGTCGTTCCAGCGTACTTGCAGTCACCGCGAACCTCACCTGGATCGCCACATTTTTCGAGATCAGACGTTGCAGTGAGACTCGCCATCATTCACTGCAATCGCAGCCCTGCGGCATGCACAGCGCGGCGAAGCGCATCGCGGGACTCGCTTCGGTGGGCGGGAATACGCACCACCCACCATTGTCATGGCGGAAGAAAAACACCGACAGCATGCCGGTCGGGCGCCGCGTCTGCACCAATGCATAGCGCCGCCGGTTCGCCGGCGTGTGCCCGAAGCGCATGACGCGGACGGGGTTCGCCAACCCCAGGCCAAGCCACTTGTCGACCAGCGAATGCAGGGAGTTATCGGCGGCGCGCATGACTGCTCTCCTTCGGCTGCAATGGATATACCGTGCCTTAACCCGGTGGCAGCGAACGCTCCTGATGGTGCGGGAGCGCTTGCACGGCAAAGATTCGAAGTGCTGACCACGATCCAACAATAGCGACGCCGGATAAACACAATCTGAAATCTGCATTAAAAAATTTAAGGAATTCTTAGGGTTGCCTTTGCTGCGCAGCCGTACTGTGCCTCCAACCTATCCGATCGACCCGTTCCAGGTGCTCGCGAGACCGTCGCGCATCGCATTGCTTTTTGCAGCGAGACGGCAGTGCCCCGCCTTCAATTCCCGTCGCGCACTCGATCGAGGAGATCGTGTCCGGCAACCTGAGCCGGCGCCTGCCGGTGCATACGCAACACGACGACGTCGGACGGCTCGTGCACGTCATCAACGGCACGCTCGACGAGATCGAGCGGCTGATGCGCGAGGTCAAGGGCGTATGCGACGCGATCGCGCACGACTCGGGCACGCCGCGCACTCGCCCGCTTGCGGGGCTCGGGCGAGCCCAGAGGCGCGCACGGGCCGAGGCGGACTATCGTGCGGCCATCGACGACACGATCGTCGAGACGGGCAGCATCCTGCACACATTCAATGCGCTGCTGCGCATTTCCGAGATCGAGTCCCACGCGCGCCAGCAAGTTTCGCCCTCGTGGATTTCGCCACGGTCACCATCGACGTCGTCGAGTACTACGAATCGGCCGCCGAAGACAAGCGCGTCACGCTCGACTACCACCGGGCGCCGGACCGTCCGCTCGAACTGCATGGAGACCGTGACCTCCTGTTCGAAGCGCAGGCCGATCTCATCGACAATGCGATCAAGTTCGCGCCGGAAGGCGGCCATGTATCGATCCAGCCGCTTCCCGACGCGACGGGGCATCGGCATCACGATCGCCGACGACGGCCCTGGCCCCCGCCCGAGGAGCGGCAGGCGGTGCTGCGGCGGTTCTATCGCGCGGAGACGAGCACGCATACAGCCGGCAGCGGCCTCGGGCTCAGCCTCGCCGCCGTCGCGACGATGCACGGGATGGCGCTACGCTTGAACGACGTCGCGACCGGCTGCAGCATCGCGCTGTATGCGCCGCGCGGACGGAACGCAGCCGCACGCCGGCCGCCCCCGCGCGAATAAAACGCTTCTGTTCAGTGCAGCGTACGCAGCGCTTCGTCGACGAACGCATTGGTGTAGGTCCGATCGACCTTCACCGACCCGTAAGCCGGATTCGCCGCGGCGAGCACCTGGCACTCCTTCGTCGCGCCGTCGTCCGGCATGCGTCCGTCGTTCGCGAACATGGGGATCTCCTCCTTCAACACCTTCAGATAAGCCACGCGGTCCTTGCCGCTGATCTCCGGCGGAATGACAGCCAGGAGCTGCTCGGGGGAATGGGAATTGATGTACTGCAGCGTGTGCACGAACGCGCCGGCCAGGTGCCGCGCAATCTCCGGATGCGCCCGAACGCGTGCGCCCGACATGTAGACAGTGCTCGACGGAAACAGCGTGCCCAGACTCCGGCGCGTGCCGCCGACCGACGTCAGGTCCGCGAACACCGTGGCCACGCCCTTCGACTCGTAGAGATCCCCGTCGGGCGTCGGCGCTATAACGAAATCGGCGCTTCCGTCACGCAGCGCGTCGACATTCTTCTCCTTGCCGTCGGTTCCGAGCCGCGTGTAATCGCCGATGCCGTGACCGCCAGCCAGCACGAGCGCGTTCGCAACCGTGCTCTTTGACGACCCGGCGCCGCCCGCAATGAAACGCGCGCCCTTGAGGTCAGTCACGCTCTGGTATTTCTCCCTCGCCCGGTTCGCGACGAGCACCTTCGCGCCCGGCGTCACGCCGAGCGTGACAACGGCCTGCGTATCGATGCCGTGCGCCTGGTTAACCACGTTGTGATGGTAGTAGGCGACCACCGCATCGACCCGTCCGTCATTCAGCATGTCGGCCGTCGACACGTCGTCGCGGATGTTCATGACAGTCACGGCCATCTTGCCGTCGTTCAGATAGCCGAGACGCTCCGCCAGCACCACAGGGAAATTGCGGATGGCCTTAATCTCGTCGACGAGCAGGACGATGCGTTGCGGCGCCGCATCGGCAGCGAGCGTGGCCGGTTCGGCGGCGCTTGCCTGCCCACCGACCAGGCAAGCGGCAACCAGCGTAAGTGCGATTTTTTTCATCGGATCTTCCTTGCGAGCAGAGAGCTCATTGACTTACGGCGATGGGATCGGCGATCACCACCTGTTCTTCGGTGCGCACGTTCTTCTTGCTGTCGCTGATCGCTTTCCATTCAGGGTTGTGCGTCAGGCGCTCGCGGACTTTGTCCACCACCGCCTCGCGCGCGCTGAGGGCCGCCTCGTCCCTGTACTGCAGGAGTACCATCGCGGTCCACTGGCGGCCGGCCGGAAACTGGCTCGTATAAAGCGAATAGCTCGACAGGGCGCCCTCGTCCATCCATCCCTTGAATTGCGGAATCACATAGGCGTCCGCGTACTTCTCGTAGTCGCCGGCCGAGACCAGTGTCTTGTACGGGATGACCACGTAGACCGGATTCGCCGCCTTCGCGTCGAGCGCCTCCGCGCGTTTGGTATCAACCGGCGTCGTATGGATTGAAGTCGTCACCGCGAGCGCCTTCCCGGACAGCGCCGCGGGCTGCGCCTGCTCGAGCGTGCGCCAGCGGTACAGGTCGTCGGGCGTCGCGAACGTCAGCAAGGCCATTGCGTCCCAGTTGTCCGAATCGGCATAGCGATTGAACAGCAGGCTGTATTGCCTGATTCGCCCGTCGTGCTTCCAGCGCGCGAGCTCGCGCGCGGTCGACTGCGCCAGCTCGTGGCGCAACGCGGGCCGGTTCGCGGGCAAGGTCTGGTACGTGATGATCAGCGACAGCGCGTCGTTATCCGACGGCTCTGTCGCCCGCGCCGCGCTGGGGGGCAGCATGCCAGCCAGTACGACCGCGATGGCGAAGACACGGCCGATGGCCCGAATGGAGAGAAGATTCATGATGATCCGGTGAAGGTTGGGCATGGAAAGGGCTCCACGTTTTTTCAGAAATCGATCTTGGCCACCATCCGCACGCTGCGGTCCATTCCTGTGCCAAGCGTGCCGGTCTGCACCGAGTTCCAATAACGCTTGTTGAACAGGTTGTCGACGGCCACTCTGATGTCGACATGCTTGCCGGCGATCCGGGTCGCGTAGCTGGCGCCGAGCGAATAGATGGTGTAACCGGGGATGTAGCCCTGGTTCTGCGGGTTCACCGGGCGCTTTGTGATGAACGATGCACGCACCGTGAGCGACAGGCCGGGGAGCCAGAGCGGACGGTGCGTCAGTGCGATGTTGCCGATCCATTTCGGCGTATTCTCCGGCGTGCGGCCCTTGATCGTCATGTCGAATTCCGGGTTCTGGACCGCGTGCAGGTACTGGACGGCTTCGGACAGCGACCACTGGCGCGAGATGTCCTGCGTGAGCACGGCTTCCGCGCCCCGGTATTCGATCGTGCCGTCGTTGGCGAAAATCTGCGTAGCCGGATTGGTCACCGCGTTCGCGCGCGTGATGTCGAACACGGACGCACTGAACTGCAACCACCTGAAGTAGTGATCGCGTACGCCGAACTCGTACTGCGTCGACACCGCGGGCGCAAGGACCTGGTAGGCGTTCTTCGCGTTTGCGGGGGCGACGCCGCCATCCTCGATGCCTTTCATGTAGCTGGCGAACAGCGTGGTGGTCGGCAGCAGGTCGTAGAGAATCCCGAATGCCGGAGACCCGACCCAGGTCGCTGACGACACCACGCCGTCGTTCGACGACGACCGGCTCTCGCGGAAGCCGAGCAGCAACTTCCACTTCGACCCGACGCCAATCATGTCGTAGGTGTAGAGGCCGGTATCCGCGTTGACCTGCTTTGGCAGCGACGTGTCGGGATGGGTCGGCACCGGAGTGGGCAACGGGATGGGATCGAAGATGTTGACCCGCACCGGCAACACGATCGTGTTTTGTCTGGGTGTCTCGGCGATGCGCTCGCTGCGCGACACCCCGAACGTGATGTCGTGCGAGAGCGGACCCGTGGCGAATTGACCGAGCAGTTCTGCCCGCTTGTACTTGTTGAAGTAGACCTGCGTCACCTCACTGACGGTCGGGATGCCGCCTGCCCCGGTGAACACGTTGTATCCGCCGATCCGGGTCGTCGAGCGCGAGCGATCCGAATCCGACTGACCGATTTCGACGAGCGCCTTCCAGCCGGGCGCAATGTCGTAGTCGACCCGCCCCTGGAAGTTCGTCGTCTTCGCGGAGAAAACCGCCCACGGGCCCGACAGCAGATTCCTCGGATCGGGCACGCGCGGCAACGTGATGTGTCCGTTGACCGCAGTCGGCAGGCTGATGCTGCCCTGCTCGACGACGTCCTTCCGATAGGTCTCGACATCGAACTGGAAATGCAGGCCGTTGGTGACCTGCCAGTCGGCGCCAACGCTGCCGAACCAGCCGCGCCCATTCGCACCGTGCACACCATTTTCGAGGTGCGTATCGGATCCGTTCACGCGGAGGCCGAACTGCTTTTCGCTGCCGAATCGATGGCTGACGTCGGCCGCGACGCCGAACTGCCCGAACGAGTTGCCGAGCAGCGCCACCGAGGCGACGTCCCTGTCCATCGGCGCGCGCTTGGTCACCATGTTGAGGATGCCCGCGGGGCTTGCAACGCCGAACATCAGCGCGTTCGCGCCCTTCAGCGTCTCCACGCGCTCCTTGTCCTCCGCCGGCACCGACATCACGTTCGCGGTCGGCAGGCCGCCGTTGAGCCGGTAGTTCGCGAACAGGTTGACCTTGATGCCGCGAATGCTGGCCGCGTCGGCAGGGCTGCCCGACGAGTTGGTCGGCGCCACGCCGGCCTGGTTCTTGACCGCGTCGGTCACGCCCTCCGTCGCGGTCTGCAGCGCGCCGGCGCCCATCACCTCCTTGGTCATCGGCAGCGATTGCTTGTTGCCGAGCGCCTGCGCGTCGAGTCGCGCCTCAATCACCGACGTCGCCGGCACGAGCTGCCTCGGTTCGTACAACGCCGCGGCATCGCGGATCCGCCCTCGCAATTCATCCCGGATCTTCTCGGCCTTCTTCACGAGCGCCTCCTGGTCGTCGCCGACGCGGTACGGCATCACCACGCCGAGCGCACCGATCGTAGCGCCGCCGGCGTCCTGCAGCGGCAGTTCCACTTCGAGGCGATCTCCTTCGCGGCCGACCTCGACATGCGGCTTGCCGGTCTCGATGACACGCCGGTCGTCCGCATCGGCAGGCTTGCCGATGCGCCCGATGTTCGACGCGATGATCGGATAGTCGCGGCCCCCGCCCGGGCTCGCCACGTGCATCACGAGCGCCATCACGTCGCGGCGCTTGCGGATCACCTCGTCGACGAGCGTCTGCGCGTACGGATTCTCCGGAATGCCCGTGCTCGGGAGCACCGGATCGAACAGTTCGTTCCCATAGCGGATCTGCCGGCTCAGCTCGTCGCGGATGAGTGCGCCCGCCCGGATCAACGCCTCCTTGTCGAGCCCCGACCCCGGCGGATACGGGAACGTCACTTCGACTTCGCCGATCACTTTGCGCGTGACGTCGAGCAGCGGCAGATGCACCTCGACGTTCTGGTCGCCTCGCTTGTTCACTTCCACGAACGGCGTACCGGTCTTGACCACTTCGAGATCGTCGGGGTCCGACTTCCTGCCGATCCGGTTCGCGGATTTCGCTGCGACGATCACGCTTTCCGCTCGTCCAGGCGGGCGCATATGAAGATCCAGCTCGACGAGCTCCGGGTGCAGCGCGACCGTGCGGTCCACCAGTTGCTGCGCATAGAGCTTCGCATGTCCGGGCTGCGGCGCGAGTGCATTCTCGCGCGTGCCGCTGTCGGCCTGCGCGTAGAGCGCCGGCGAAAACAACGCCATGACGGCCATTGCCACCATCGTTCTTCCAATCACCACGGTCTCCTCCAGCTTGTTGGGATTATTAGTCTTCGATCCGGTCCGCCGCGGCGGGCATCGCGCCCGATGGCAAGATGCCCGCGTTTGCCCCGCCGGTCAGATGTCCAGCACCAGCAGATCCCCTTTCGCGCGCGAACAGCAGGGTGTGAAATGTCCGTGCCGCTCCCGTTGCGCGGCGGTCAGCACGCAGTCGAGATGATCGACTTCGCCGACGATCACCCGCGTGATGCAGGTGCCGCAGACACCCTGCTCGCACGACGTCGGGATCCTGACGCCGTGTTCGGCCAGCGACGCGACGACGGACTTGTGCTCGGGAATCCGGTACACCTTGCCCGTGCTGACGAGCTGCACGTCGAACGCATGCGTCGCCGTGGGCTTCTGCGCAATCGACGCGAAGCGCTCGCAGTGCAGCTGCCGCTCGGGCCAGCCGCGATTCCGTGCGGCGCACAGCACCGCATCGATGAACCCCGCGGGTCCGCATATGTACAGATGCGTGCGAGGCGACTGACTGTCGAGCACGCGCTCGATGTCGAAGCGTTGCTCCGCGCTTTCGTCGCTGAAGTGGAACCTCGCCCGGCCGGCGAACGGTGCCCGCACGAGCCGCCGCACGAACGCCGCGCGCGACTGCGAGCGTGCGCAATAGTGCAGCTCGAAATCGGCGTGGCGCCGCGCGAGCCGTTCCGCCATGCCGAGGATCGGCGTGATGCCGATCCCTCCCGCAAGCAGCAGCGAACGCGGCGCAGTCTCGTCCAGCGCGAAGTGATTGACCGGCACACCAATGTCGAGCAGATCGCCTTCGTCAACCCGCTCGTGCATGGCCGCCGATCCGCCGCGCGAATCCGCAACGCGCAGCACGGCGATCAGGTAGCGCCGCCGCTCGCGCGGATCGCCGCACAGCGAGTACTGCCGCACGAGACCGTCGCCAAGATGCACGTCGATATGCGCGCCGGCCGCGAACCGCGGCAGTTTGCGTCTCGACGGATCCGTCAATTCGAACGCGCACACACCGTCGGCCTCGACCGTTTTCTTCGCGATGCGCACGGTCAGGCGTGCGTCGCTCGCCACCGGACGCCACGTACGCCGCAGGACGTTCCGGACGCCGGTGTAAGCGAGTACCGGAACGCACAGCGCGCCGAACAGCAGCAACAGTTGCCCGAACACGCCGCCAACCGCACCGGTATGCCACGACAACGCCCAGAAATACAGCTTGTGTCCGACGCTGCTCCGCGAATACGGAACGAACCGCAGCACCTTGCCCGTGTATGCGTCGATGAACAACATCGTGCGTGCATTCGGATGCGGCGCCGCGCGATCGATCACGTACATCTCTACCGGGTCACGCGATTTCTGGGGGATGTGCAGCAGCGCATCCTGCGGGTCGGGCGACAGTGCCTGTGCGGTGCGCCAGGAGCTTTCGAGCGTTTGCCGCCTTGCGCCGTTCGCGGGCACGGCCGATTTCGGCGGACTGGCGGGCTGCGGTGAACCGGTGATCGCATAGATGCCGTGCGCGTACCAGTCGAACGCCCACGGCAGCCCGGTCAGCACCGTCAGCAGCAGGATCGCGCTGGCATAGAGACCGATCGTCCGATGCAGCCGATACGTGAATGCCTGTCCGCGCGCGCCGGGTCCGGTCGTGAACGCGACTCGCCAGCCGTGACGTGAGCGTGGCCACCAGAGCGCGATGCCGCCACCGATCATCAGCATGCCGAACAGGAGCGCGCTCGTGCCGGTAATCACGTTGCCGTGCTTCATGAAGCGGAACTGATGAATCTGCTCGAGCGTGCCGAGCAGGCCACCGTAGCGCGAGCGTTCGCCCAACACGTCTCCAGTGCAAGGATTGAGGTAGACGAACACCTGATCGGTGAAGCGCACCATCGCGGACGGCATGCGCGGCGCATGGTGCTTGCCGGCGACCAGCCGAATGTAGTCGAGCGTCGCCGACGGCCGGGATGCGGCCGCATTCGCAGTCAATGTGTCAAGGGGTACGCGCGCCGCGCAGGTTGGCACCGTCAGCAGATCGCGATTGAGTACCGGCTCGAGGCTGGGCCGGAATGCGATGGATGCACCCGTGATCGCCATCAGGAGAATCACGACCCCGACGGTCAGGCCGCACCAGCGATGGATCTGCAAGACGAGCGGACGGAATGCGGGTTTCATGGGTTGCCCAGGCGACGACTGTTGATGTCCATCATCTTTGTTGGCGAACCTGAATGAAGTCTGAATTCAGCGCAAAGTCGGGGTAAGTCCCAACTCATTGCGCGTGACTTATCGCCCCACGACCCACATGCGCGCTTCCAGCCTGAAACAGACGCGAACACTTCCTGAATTTGCGTTCAGAAAATTCGGGAAAACCCCCGCAGGGCCATGCTTCGCTTGTCACGGACATCCGCCTGCGCTAGCCTGAGACCACCCCAGCAGGCGGTTCCATCATGAAGATCCTTATCCTCGAAGACCAGCGCAAGCTCGGCCTGTACCTCAAGCAGGCGCTGAGCGAACGCGCGTATACGGTGACGTGGGTTGAAAGTTGCGCCGAGGCGCGCGAAGCGCTGTGCGAGTCGAGCTATGACGTCATCGTGCTCGATCTCGGCTTGCCCGACGGTGATGGACTGGAGCTGCTTCGCGAATGGCGCGCGGCCGGATTCAATGAGCCGGTGTTGATCCTCAGCGCGCGCGACGCCGTCGAGGATCGCGTCAAGGGGCTCGACGTCGGCGCCGATGACTACCTGCCCAAGCCGTTCAGCCTGGAAGAACTGCTCGCGCGCATGCGCTCGCTGCTTCGCCGCCAATCGTCCGTCAAGGAAACCGTGCTTCAGCATGAGGGCATCAAGCTTGACCTGCTGAGCCACACCGTCCATCTGAACGGCAAGCCGATCGATCTCACCAGCCGCG
Organism: Paraburkholderia sp. BL6669N2; assembly: GCF_003387275.1. NCBI lineage: Bacteria > Pseudomonadati > Pseudomonadota > Betaproteobacteria > Burkholderiales > Burkholderiaceae > Paraburkholderia > Paraburkholderia sp. BL6669N2. Next base: position 214,026 of record NZ_QUNA01000002.1, read on the forward strand.
AGTTCGCGTTACTGGAAGTCTTCCTGCAGAATCCCGGCCGCATCCTGACCCGGACGCTGATCGCGGAGAAGATCTGGGAATCCCATTACGACGTCGACACCAACCTGCTCGATGTTTACATGAGCCGGCTGCGCGGCAAGTTCGAGGCGCCGCTCGGCAAGCCGCTGTTCAAGACGGTGCGCGGCGTCGGTTACCAGCTGCTATGAAATCCATCGGCGCGCGGCTCGCCATCTGCTACGTACTCGCTTCGACTGTCACGTTCGCGTCGCTGTTTCTTGCCGGACGATACTTCATCGAACATCACGCGATCCACGCGCTGGATCTGCTCAACCAATCTGAGTTCGAACAGATTCGCGCCAGCCAGACCGCACTCGGTACGAAGCTGTCGGAGGCGGAGTTGCGCCAGCGTGTTCAGGCGATGATGTCCGACAAGCTCGAACTGTTCTTCACCGAGATTTACGGGACGGCTGGGACGGTGGTGTTTCGCTCCCCTGGCCTTCACGGTCGCGATATCGCTCCGTCGCCTCGCGACCAGGCGTTCAATGCGAATGTTGAAGGACTGGGTGAACTGCGCGCGGGCAAGTTCGCGCTCGGACCGTACACGGTCGTGGTGGCAACGACGAAAGAACACGTACGCGTGGTAATGACCGCCTATGAACATGCTTTCTACGGATTGCTGATCGTCATGATCGCGATCAGCAGCGTGATCGGCTACGGCTTCAGCCGAATGGCGCTGCGGCCCCTGCGGCTGATCCAGGACACGGCCGACCACATCCGCTCGGACAATCTGAGCGAGCGCATTCCGTTGTCAGGCGCGCGCGACGAGATTTCGGATCTGGCGCGCCTGCTCAACCAGATGTTCGACCGTCTCGAAGCGTCGTTCGACCAGATCCGGCGGTTTACAGCTGAGGCCTCCCACGAACTCAAGACGCCCCTGACGCTGGTGCGCCTGCAAGCCGAGAAACTGGTCGTCGACGGTCAGTTGACGCCAGCGCAGGAACAGGCGGTGCAAATTCAGATCAAGGAACTCGCGCACCTCAACCGCATCATCGAGGACCTGCTGTTCCTGTCGCGCGCCGATGCACGCGCGATTTCGCTCCACCTGAGGCCGCAGGACCCGGAACCGTTCCTGCAGAACTTCGCGCAGGACGCCCACGTACTCGCCGAACACCGGCAGCAGCGCTTCTTCCTGACCCATCACGGCAGCGGACAGGCCGCAATCGAGTCGAAATGGATCCGCCAGGTGCTCCTGAACCTGCTCAGCAACGCACTGGCGGCCTCGTCTCCGGGGAGCCGCGTCACCTTGCGTTCCACGCTGGTGAACCAATGCTGGCAAGTCCGCGTGGAGGACGAGGGTCCCGGCGTAGCCGCCGAACAGCGCGAGCGCATCTTCGAACGCTTCGTGCGCATCCATCGTCCGGGCGACGAAGACAAGGGCAGCGGCCTGGGCCTCGCCATCTGCCGCAGTATCGTCGAGCTGCACGGCGGCCACATCTTCGCGGAGGCCGGGCCGGACGGCCGCGGGTTGTCGATGGTCTTCGAGATTGCCGCCGTCACGCCGTCCGACACCGCCGGCAATACCCCCTTCAAAGCGCCGCTCCATTCCACCGACGCCGCCTGAGCATACAGCGGGCGCGCGTCACAAGTCGAGCTGATAACCGACGTAATAGGAGAAGCGATTAGTGTCGCTCACGTGAGTGAGGCCGCGCCCGACGGAGAACAGGATGCGGTCGTGCTCCGTCAGCCCGTAGGTGCCGCCGAGGTTGAAGCCAATCGCCGACGGATCGTCCTTGGTCGCCGCCCCGGTGTAGAAGACCTCACCGCCAAGCTGAAGTCGTTCGCCGAACTTGCGCAGGACGGCCCAACCGCCGGTCCAGTAACCCTTCTGTCCCGCATGGCGGTTGACGACGTATCCACCACCGCCGAACGTCGTCCAGTTACCGATCGTCTTCTGCGTCCACAGCGGTAGCAGCACGTGCGCGTGGCCGTCACCGAGGCCCAGGTGGTCGTTGCCGGACGCCAGTGTGACGCTGGGCGCGAACGCGACCTGCGGACGCCAGCCCGCCTCGTCCTCGGTGATGAAGCGGTACTTCGCGCCCAGCTCGGTATCACCGAATCCGTAATGGGTGCGATCTCCGGTTTCGTGCATGAACGCCATGCCGACCGTCGCGTTAAGCTGCAGGTTCTCCACCAATCCGTAGTTGATCTCGAGGCCCGGCAACGTGCCGCTGTGACTGCCGGCGCGCACGGTGCCCGACGCGGCGGCATCGATTTCGAAATGCCCCCGTTCGACGGGTTCCGGATCGTCGGTCACGAACGGCGGGCCGGCAAGCGCGCCATGGCAAACCAGGCATGCGCCGAAGGCGAGCGCCGCCTTGACGAATCGCGCATGAGGCGGGGCGCGGTACGCGGCCGACTCCGGATGACGGGTGGACGACATGAGGCCGATTCTCCTGATCGAAGGGTGGCCGGCGCTGCGTGTGAGCGCCCGGCGTGAGGCACGAGCGGGATGGGTCAGGACGGTTGGGGCGGGCAGATGCGCGGCGACGCGTGGCCGGCCGGCGCGAACTGCGGATGCCGCGCCGGTCCGTCAGACACGCGGACCGGCGCGGCGCGCGGGGATCAGTGGCCCGCGTCGGAGAACTGCGGCGGGCGCCATTTCAGGAGCTTGTTCTCGAGCTGCGTGAGCACGAACTCCGCACCCAGCGCGACGACGGCGAGCACGATCATCGCGGCGAACACGCCGGCCGCGTTGAACGCGCCCTGCGCGGTCGAGATCAGCAGCCCGATCCCTTGCTTCGAGCCGAGAAATTCACCGACCACGGCGCCCACCAGCGCGAAGCCGAAGCTCACGTGCAGGCTCGCGAGAATCCAGCTCATCGCGGCTGGCAGGACGACCGTGTAGGTCACCTGCTGCTTTGTCGCGCCGAGGATATGGGCATTGGCGATGAGATTCCGGTCCGCTTCGCGCACGCCCTGGAATGCGTTCGAGAACACCACGAAGAACACCATGACGAAGGCCAGCGCGACCTTGGACGCCATGCCGAGCCCCAGCGCGATGATGAACACCGAGCCGAGCACCACGCGCGGGATCGAGTTCGCGATCTTGATGTAGAGGCTGAAAACGTCGGCGAGCAGTTTGTTGCGGCCCAGTACGATCCCGGCGAACACGCCTGCCACGCTGCCGATCAGGAAGCCGAGCCCGGTTTCCTCCAGCGTCACCAGCACTTGCACCCAGAGCGGGCCTTGCGAGGTTCCCTCGGTGAGCCACTGCCAGATCTGCACGGCGATCAGCGAAGGCGTCGAGAAGAAGAAAGGATCGATCCAGCCCACGCGCCCGGCGAGTTCCCATCCGCCCAGCGTGACGACCAGCACCGCGAGCCGCAGCACATACACCAGCGTCTGGCGCCGACGTATGCTTGCCTGGGCCCGCACTTCCACCTGCCGCAGTTCGATCTCGTTCGATGCGGCTCCTGTCATCGGGATATTCATGTTTTTCCTTAGCGCGCCGTCAGGCGCTCAGATGTGGACCTCGTCGCGAAGATCGTTCCAGATCTGCCGCGACAGTTCGATAAAGCGGGGGGAATAGCGCGCTTCCGCGACATCACGCGGGCGCGGCAGGTCGATTTCGTACGACGTCTTGACGGTCGCCGGTCCGGACGTCAGCACGAACACCTTGTCCGCGAGCGCGATGGCCTCCTCGATGTCGTGCGTGACGAACACCACCGATGCGCCATTCACGCTCCACAGATGCAGCAACTCGTCCTGCATCAGCATGCGTGTCTGGACGTCGAGCGCCGAGAACGGCTCGTCCATCAGCAGAATCTCAGGTTCATTGATGAAGGTCTGAGCCAGCGCCACGCGCTTGCGCATGCCGCCGGAGAGCTGGTGCGGATAGTGGCGTTCGAAACGAACCAGACCGACGCGGCGAATCCATTCCATCGCGCGCTCGTAGGCCTGCCCCTTGTTCTCGCCGCGGTACAGCGGACCGGCCGCGATGTTATCCAGCACGCTCTTCCATGGGAACACCGCGTCGGACTGGAACACGAAGCCGATGCGAGGATCGATGCCGGTGACCGGCTTGCCCCAGATCCTGACCGCGCCGGCGCTCGGCGCGGCAAGGCCAGTGATCAGACTGAGCGTAGTGGACTTGCCGCAGCCGGTCGGGCCGACGACGGCGCAGAACTCGCCCTTCGCAACGCACATGCTGAAGTTCTGCAGCGCCATGATCGCTTTACCCTCCGGGCTGACGAAGCGGCGGCTGACACGATCGAGTTCAATCGCAGGAACGTCGTTCGACGCAGCGGCGGGATACGGCATGGTTGCCTGGGAGGCTGTCATTGGATTGCCACCTTTAGGAGATTGGATTCGACGAAACGCCCGCGACGGCTCGCTGCCGGGCCGTCACGCAGGCGCGGCTACTTGACCTGCGCGGCGTTGACGAACTCGGTCGTGAAAGTCTTCGACAGGTCGATCTTGTGCCCCATCACAGCTCTATCAAACGACCCGAGCACCTTGAGCACGGTGGGCGGCCCCGATTCCGGCATGCGGCCGTCGGCGATGAACGACACCTTGCCGTTGGCCAGCGCCTTCATGTATGACGCGCGGTCCCCAGCGTAGTAGTCGGCGGGCATCTGGGCGGTAATCTCCTCCGCGCTGTGCGTATTGATGTACCGCAGCGTCTTGACGAACGCGTTCGCGAGTTTCTGCACCGTCGCCTTGTGCGACTGTACCCAGTCGTTCTGCATGTACAGACTGGCCGCCGGGTACAGGCCGCCGAGCCACTTCTGCGTGCTCTCGGGCGAGCGCAGATCGACCAGGACCTGCGCGTCACCGGTGTTGACGAGGCGCGAGACCGTCGGTTCGGTGGTCATGCCGCCGTCGATCTTGCCCTGCTTGAGCGCGGCGATGAACGTGCTGCCCGCGCCAACCGGCAGCGCCGTCATCTCCGACGTCTTCACGCCGTGCGACACGCCGAGGTATTGGGTTAGGAAGTTGGTCGACGAGCCAAGCCCGGTCACGCCAAGCGTCAAGCCGCGGAAGTCGGCGGGCGACTTGACCTTGCCGGCGAGCTTCGACGAGATCAATTCGACTTCGCCAGGCGTGTGGCTGAACTGCACGACGGATTCGATGTACTTGCCTTTCGACTGCAGGTCGATCGTGTGGTCGTAGAAGCCGACGACCCCTTGCACCGTGCCGGCGACCAGCTCGTTCTCGGCATCGACGCCCGCTGCCTCGTTGATGAGTTCGACGTCGAGGCCCTGCTCCTTGAAATAGCCGAGCCGCTCGGCGAGCTTGGCCGGCAGATAGATCTGCTTTTCCATGCCGCCGACCATCAGGGTGAGTTTCTCGGCGGTATGCGCGGCAGGAACCAGGGTGCCGAGCATCAGCGCGCCAGCGGCGATGCGCAGGACAGTGTGTTTCATGGGATGTCTCCTCCGGTTTCGATAGGTATGGCGTGCCGTTTTCCACATGGCGTTCGCGTCACGTCCCGGATCAGGGACGGGTGGGCTCACGGAACGGTTTGAGTTATACGGGGCAACCTTAAAGTCAGGCTGAACGGAAAATGAACGCCTATTCAGGGACCGCCGGCGCCGCACGCGGCATGCGCCGGGACGGATCCGCGCGACCCCTACCTGAGCTTCGCCGACTCTTCGCGCGCCTCCCGCGCGCTCAGCGGGAAGTATGCTGAGTAACGCACCGGTTCCTGGCCGTCGCGGCTCAGGATGTAGCGCAGGAACGCTTTCACCGGCGGCGTCAGCGGACGGTTCAGGCGGATGTACATGTAGCGTGTGAGTGGATACTTGCCGCTCGCCGCGTTCTCGGCATCGAGCGCATAGAACGGCTCGCCGTCCCGGCGCGCCACCGCCAGCGTCTTGAGTCCGGGGCCGCCTTCCTCGAGTCCGCCAAAGCCGATCGCGCCCGGATTCCCAGCGATCGCGCGCGCAGTGTCGTCGATCGATCCCTCGTGGACGGCGCTGTTCCATGCTCCGCCTGCCAGCACCATGACCTGCATCGACATCGCGTTCGGCGCGACGTGCGGCGGGATGTAGATCGTGATCGGACGGTCGGCCCACTCGCCGGTCAGGCCAAGCTGGCCCCACCGCGTGATACCCGGGTTCTGCCGCAGGATCGACGCTAACTGCGCCAGCGTGACGCCGTTGAGCGGATTGTCCGGATGCACGAAGATCGCCTGGGCCGTGGTCCGTTGCGGCGTGTTGAAACCGCCGCGCGCGACGCGGATTTCGAGCGGCGCCGCGTGACGGATCTGCGTACAGGCAGCCCGCTCGTCCGGCCAGAGTTCGCGGCCCATCGGCGCCATCGCGGTGTCGCCCGCGAGCAGCGCGTGAAACCCGTTCAACGTGCCGAGGTGTTCCCATCGATCGCCCTTGCGCACGGCGGGCTGTACGTGCGTGAAGCCGTCGATCCACGTGTCCATCAGCGACTTCATCCCGTCGCTGCCGACGCTGTCGACCTCGCCGTGCAGGCCGGCCACGGGACGATAGACGGCCAGTTGCGCGTCAAGCGGCGGCAGGAAGCCGTCGAGCTTCGCGCGTTCACGCGCGGCCTGCGCGGCGGTGAGTGGTGCAAAGCGTTTCTGCGCGGCGACAATCGCCTGACCCTCGTCGCTCAGCGCAAACGCCACGAACGCCTTGACCTTGGGCGGCAGCGGCGCGCCGGGACGCCGGTTCACGGCGAGATAGGCCGCCTGCCCGTCGAGGCTCGCGACGCGAACGAACAGCGGCGACTTCATCATGTCGCCTGCGAACTGGTGCGCGTACGGCTGCAGCTCCGTCTGTAACGGCTCGCGCGCGAGCGGTGCGATATCGGCATCGCCGAACATAAGCGCGCCGAATGCGGTCACACTGCCGGCGTGCCGCCAATGCGGCCCGCGATGGATCCCCGGCTGGCGTTGCTCGAAGGCGGCCAGCCACGCGTCGAGCAGCGGCCCCATCGCGTCGTCCCCGACGCTGCTGAGCGTTCCGCTCAGGTTGGGGAACGATCGATAGGCCGGCAAGCCTGCAACGGTATCGGCCGCCTGCGCAATGCACGGCGGCATGAGTGCCAGACAGGCCGCAAGCAGGAGGCCGGCTCCGGTACGACGAGGGCGCGCCGCGGGCGCGCGTGCACCCTGCGAGCGCAATGGCCGGGACGAGCATGACAGGGGCGGCATCGATGACGATGCGCGCCGCAATGGAGAATCGAAAACAGGCACGGGGGCCTCCTGCCGGATGTGGAGAATGGCGCGCAGCGGCCCGGCTTCCGGTCAGGAACGCCGGCCCGCCATCGCGCCCGCAGAAGCTGCCCCGACGGTACGGCGGCACGCTGAAGCCAACCTGAATCGATGCTGAAAATTCGTTCATGCTCGGCAAAGGCGTTCCATGAACGGATTTTCACAATGTCTTCAGATTGCGTTCATCCGGCGACACTATCGTTGGACGCATGGCACGGGCGCTGCACCGTTCGCCGCATCTCGCGCAGGCCGGCACGATCACCGCGTTTCAACTTTCGCGCCGCCTGCCTCAAAATGGAGCGGCAGTGGAATCACGCACGCTTTGAACAAAGGAGGAGACATCTCGTGAATCGAATCCAACCCCGTTGCGGGACGAACCGGCGCATACCGCGCCGCCGTTCGGCTCGCCTGATCATTGCCACTGCCGCGGCGTCGGTCTGGGCGGTGGGCGCCGCGGGCGCCGACACCCCATCCACGCCGATGGTCGAGTGGGTTGTGCCCGCGCTCAAGACGGTGGCACCGCAAACCAAGGAACAAGCCGATGATGGGATGAAGGTCGGACGCGCGCTGGCCGAGCCGGAAGTCCTGCAGCCGCGCCTCGACTCGGCCCTGCCCGACTACCAGCCCCGCACCGACCTCAAGCTCGCCGGCACGTTCAGGGGCGCGGCTTCCGACGTGCTGCCGTCGCTCGTCAACCGCTGGATCGAAGGCTTCAGGCAGTATTACCCGAACGTCGACATCCGCATTTCCCCACCGTACGCGGGCAGCCTCGGCGCGAAGGAGCTGGTCAAGGAGAAGCTCGACTTCGTGTTCGTCTCGCGCGAGCTCAAGCCGGACGACGTCACCGACTTCAAGGCGAAGTTCGGCTACGGCCCGCTCAGCGTGCCGATTTCCGGGGGCTCGTACCGGCATTTCGGCTTCCTGGACACGATCGGCTTCTTCGTCAACAAGGACAACCCGCTGGAAAAGCTCAGCTACGACCAGATCGACGCGCTCTACTCGCGCACGCACCTGCGCGGCGGCAAGCCGATCAAGACCTGGGGCGACCTCGGTCTCACCGGGGAATGGGCGGACAAGCCGGTGCACGTCTACGCGATCAAGCCGTGGAACGGGTTCGAGGAGTTCATCCGGCAACGCGTGCTGAGCGCCAACGGCCAACGCGGCGAGTGGCGCGACGACATCCATTACGACAAGCTCGTGTTCCCGCTCGCGAAAAACGTGGCCGACGATCGCTACGGCATCGGATTCTCGGGCATCGCCTATATCGACGCGCCCGTGAAAATGCTGCCGCTTGCCGCATCGGACAACGGTCCGTACGTCGCGCCGACGTACGAGAACGTCGCGCTGGCGACCTATCCGCTGAGCCGGCTGATCTATTTCAACACCAACAAGGCGCCCGGCAAGCCGCTCGATCCGGCCATCGCCGAGTTCCTCCGCTACGTGCTGAGCAAGCAGGGCCAGCAAGCCGTGATCGATCACGCGATGTACGTGCCGCTGCGCGCGCAGCAAGCGGATAGCTCGCGCGCGATGCTCGCCAACTGACCGCGCGCCGCTCGTCTCCCGCTCGCCAACCCGGCGCCGCGTGCCGGTCCCGCGCATTCCCGCCGGGCGGCGCCGATTCCAGGAGTGTCCACATGCACCGACCCATCCGCGTCGCCACGGCGGCGCTTTTGCTCGCCTCGGCCGTGTCGGCATACGCCGCCACAACCACCGCGCCCTACGCGCAGCAACTCGTCGATACCACGCTGGCCGCGCATCCCGAGCTGACGATCCTCGCGCTGCACGTCACCCCGCCGACGGGAATCGACAACGTCATCATCGCGTCAAACATCGGCCGTATCGGCAAGTCCGCCGATGCCGACGACCTGGCCGTGCTCGACAGCGGCCAGCCCCGCGTCGAGGTGACGAAAACCGGCGATCTGTCGGTCGAGCTGCCGATGCGCGACGCCAACGGCAAGACGATCGGCGTTATCGGCTCGACATTCCGCTACGCGCCGGGCGTCGATCGCAACATGATCGTGCGCCGGGCCGAGCAGGTGCGCGACGAGCTGGCCGGAAGCACGCCATCGCTCGCGGCGCTGTTTCAACCCACGCACTGACTGGCGTCGTCTTTCTGAAAATCTGTTAAGGATACCTTCAGGCCGGGTTCAGCTTCATGGCCCACCATCGTGGCAAGGCGAAAGCATCGCCGATGCACGATGCGCGTCGGCCGGGCCGACCCATCCCGATACGCAGCACGCAACGAATCGTCCCGCCGAGGGCGAACTCACGAGTACATCTTCAATCAGGAGACGCACATGAAACAGACGCAGAGGGTTGGCGGGTTGCGCAGGTCTGCGGCGGCATCGGCCGCGGCAGTGATCGGCATCGCGGCGCTGGGCGCGCTGACGTCGCCGCCGGCATTCGCTCTGAAGTACGCGGCCGTCGAGCATCATCTCAAGGTCGACCCGTCGATACCGATCTGGCATCCGGGCGAAGTCCAGTCCGTGCCCGAGGAAGACCTGCGTCTCGTCGGCGCTGACGTAATGGATGAAATCACGCTGGGGTGGATCAAGATGTATCGCAAGGCCTATCCGCGCCTGAGCGTCACCATGGAAGCCAAGGCGTCCGGTGCCGGCGGCCCGGCTCTGACCAACGGCACGGCGGACCTGGCGCCGGTCGGGCGCGAATTGCTGCCGGCCGAGGAGCAAGCCTTCGTCGACAAGTTCGGCTACAAGCCGCTCGCCATTCGCGTCGCGACAGGCAGTGTCGGGTCGCTCGGCAAGACGGCGACGTCGGTCGTGCTGGTCGACAAGGACAATCCGATCAAGGGATTGACGCTGGCCCAGCTCGACGCGATCTATTCGAAGACGCGCAATCGCGGCCACGCCGGGATCACCACGTGGGGCGACGTGGGGCTCGGCGGCGAGTGGGCCGACCGGCCGATTCACCTTTACGGCCTGAAGCCGGTCAACGGGATCGAATACTTCCTGAAGCTGAACGTGCTGGAAGGCGGCGAATACAAGGACAACATCCAGTTCGTCAAGGGCAAGGGCTTCACGCATGCGTTCACGGTGGCCGCCGAGGACATGGCGACGCACCCGGGCGGGCTCACGTACGCACTGCTGGCCAACGTCACGCCGAACGTGAAGGTCGTGCCGCTGGCAGCCAGCGAAGGCGGACCCTTCCTCGCGCCGACACTGCAGAACGTGTACACGCACAAGTATCCGCTCTCGCGCTATGTGTACATCTTCGTCAACAAGAAGCCCGGCGAGCCGCTGCAGCCGAAGATCAAGGAATTCCTGAAACTGGTGTTGAGCCGCGACGGACAGGACGTGGTCGCGAAAGAAGGCGTCTATATCCCGTTGACACCGGCCGTCGCCAAGGAAGAGCTGGCGAAGCTCGATCAGGCGGAGTGACCATGCGCCGCGCGAACGCGCAACCGGCACCAGTCGCCGTGACGGCGACGGTCGTTGCGACGGCCTCCCCATTTCAGGCTGAATTTGCGTTCAGATCGCGTTAACGCTCGTTCAAGGTGGCGAGCCTACACTCGACTCGCAGCTGCTTCCATGACGCCCATCGGGCAAAGAGAGGAGAGACATGAAGATCCTGACCAAGACCCTGCTCACCGCGACGCTCGGCCTCCTGTCGGCTTCCGCGCTGTATGCGGTTGACACCGCCGTCGCCGCGCCCGAACCGCACGCCAGGAACTGGACGCCGCCGAGCGCGAAGATCTTTGCTCAGAAACTGTCCGAGCAAATCATGCAACAGCATCCCGAGTTACTCAGCGTGACTTTGCACGGCGTTCCTCCGGGTATGCAGGATGCCTACACGATGTTCGCCGGTTCGTACCTCGAGCGCATCGGCAATGCCGACGATCCGGACGACATCGACATCTCGAAGAAGGGCATCACGATCGTCGACCCGCGCTGGCATCGTCCCAATGACACGGTCAAGAAGTTCGTGATGATGCTGCCGCTGCGCGACGCCAGCGGCCAGAACGTCGGCGAGATCGTGCTCGCGTACAAGAACGACGGCGCCAATGCAAAAGGCGAGACCGCCTTCTTCCTCGCATCGACGGGCCTGCGTGACGCGCTGCAGAAGCAGATCCCGAGCTACGCAGCATTGTTCGAGCCCGCGAAGTAGTCGCGCGCACGGCCCGCCGTGCGCTTGCAATGCATCGTCCCCGGCGCGCCGGGGACGAGGCTGTATTCAACGAGCCATCCCCATTCAGGAGTCTGACCATGCGTTTGCGAATTTCCGCGATCGTATCTCTGACGGCGCTCGCGGCCCTGTGCGCGACGCTGCCGCACACTGCCTACGCGGCGGCGCCCTCGGTCGATGCAGCCAGCCCGGCGGGCGCACCTCTGCGGCTGATCGGCAGCACGGCGTTGCCGGACTACAAAGGCGATTTCGACCACTTCGCCGCCGACGTTGACGGCGGGAGGCTGTTCCTCGCCGGCGAAGACGGCGCCACGCTCGAAGTATTCGATCTCGGCAGCGGCAAGCATCTGCGCACGGTCAAGGGTTTCGACCAGCCCCACGCCATCTTGTACCTGCCGGACCTGAACCGTCTAATCGTCACCGACAGCGGCGCCGGCATGACGCGCATCGTCGACGGAACGAGCTATCGCGTCATCGGTTCGATCCAGCTCACCGTCGGTGCGGACTCGATGCGCTACGACCCGTCGCGCCGTCACATGTACATTGTCACGGGCGGTAAAAACGCCGAGCCGAAGATGACGCAGACGATCGTCTCGGAGGTCGATCCGCGCACGGGCAGCCACGTCGGCGACATGAATTTCGACACCGACTTTACCGAAGCGATGGCGGCCGAGCAGCGCGGCCACCATCTCTTCGTCAACGTGACGGGCAAGAGCACGCTCGCCGTCGTCGACAAGGCGACGCGCCAGGTGATTGCGAACTGGCCTATCCATGGCGCGGAGCTGAATGCGCCGATGGCATTCGACGAGACGCATCGACGCCTGTTTGTCGGCACGCGCAAGCCGTTCAAGCTGCTTGTGCTCAATGCCGCGAACGGCAACACGATCGCGACGTTCGACGCGCCTCAGCGCACGAACGAAGTGATCTTCGACGAAGTCAACCAACGCATCTACATGGCCGGCGACGACTATCTTGGCGTGATCCAGCAGAAGGATCCCGGCCATTACGAGGAAATCGCACGCGTGCCGACGGCCAAGGGCGCCAAGACGGCGCTTCTGGTGCCTGCGCGCCACCGCCTGTATGTCGCGGTCTCGCCTGGCGAATCAGGCGCTGGCGGAACGCTGCTTCGCTTCGATGTGTTGCCGGGCACTGGCGTTAATACGCCTGCCGGAAAGTAAGTGCTTGCCACAGCTCGTCTAAATCCCAGAGCTCCACATACGCGGGTGAAACCATTATCGCGTAGCTGACCGTTTCTTGGCGCTGCACGGACCTGAGAAACGCACTTGGACACTGTGCGGATGCTCTCGGTGCTGCTGTGGTTGTCGTTCTTTTTCGGGATGTATAACGGCGCGATGGTCGCGGCCCTGACTGAAGTCATGCCGGTCAACGTGCGCGTCGCTGGTTTCTCGCTCGCTTTCAGCCTTGCAACCGCCGTCTTTGGTGGATTTACTCCCGCCGTGTCGACCTATCTCATTCAGGTGACCGGCGACAAGGCGGCGCCCGGATATTGGTTGAGTTTCGCAGCCGTATGTGGCCTCGTCGCGACGCTTGTGCCCTATCGACGAGGCGGTGCAGCGGAGCGATCGGCGACCGTCGCCTGACGAGTCGCGCAAGGCACGCATCTCGTCGTCTGGCCCGCAGAGCGCCGGATAAAAGTGCCTATGCGCCCCGCTCCGAATGATTCGGTTCCAACAACCTTTGCTCGCGGATCGCCGCGTCCCGGCGAACCGGCATATCGCGACTGAATTCACCGCTGTCCGCCCGCAACGTGCTGTCTTGTAAGCAGGCGAAGTGCATTGCTTAAACTTCAGGAGACATTTCCATGCAGATCACCGGTATGTTGCACGGCGCGCGCCTGCTGCAATTCGTCGGATTTCCGGCCAGCGAAATCCTCGGTCCGAGCGCTAGCGAAGAGGAAGTCAAGGCGCTGATCGACCGTCATCGCCAGATCTTCATCAAGCCCGTCTTCAAGGGCGGAGTCGGCAAGAAGGGCAAGGCAGGTTTGCTTGGCCGCGCGACCGACCTGAAGACCGCGCTCGCGGAAAAGGAGCGGCTCTACTTCGCCGAGCATACCGTCGGTCACATCAAGGCGAAGGCGAATGGCGTGACGTTTGAAGCCGGTGTGCCGGCCACGCACGAAGTCTACTTCTCGATCACGGATTCCACCCGCTTTCGTGCGCCGACCATGACGCTTTCGCACGTGGGCGGCATGGACATCGAGGAAGTCGACCCGAAGCAGGTGGCGATGGTGCCGTTCGACGCGCTGACCGGGTTGAAGGCGTTCGTCGTAGCGAATGCACTGAGCGAGATCGGCGCGCCGAAGGAGATCATTTCGCCGCTCGTGCAGCAGTTGCCGAAACTCTGGGAACTCTTTCACGACTTCGGCATGACGACGCTCGAGTTGAACCCGATCCGCATGCGCGAGGACAAGAACGGACGACTCACACCCGTCGCCTGCGACTTCAAGTGCGGCTTCGATCGCGACGATCCGCGCTGGGCGCGTCTTGGCCTGCCGCCTCATCTGTTTGCCGCCGATTACTCGGATTTTGAGCAGGAGATCAACCAGCTTCGCACCCATCAGGGCCAGAGCGACGTATATGTCATCAACGAGAAGGGGACGATCCTCGCCCCGACCTTCGGCGGCGGCGCCAACTCGCTCGTCACCGAAATGCTGGGCGACGCCGCGATCATCTCGTCGGACTTCGGCGGCAATCCGCCTTACGCGAAGATGAAGGAAGTGGCGCGCATCTGTTTCAGACACTGGCTCGAACAGGCGAACGTACTCTTCATCATTGGCGGCAAGTCCAATAACACGGACATCTACGAGACGCTGCGCGCCATGGCCGACGCCCTGCGCGAGCACTTCAGCGAGCACAGCCCGACGCCGCTCTATGTCGTGCTGGGCCGTGGAGGTCCGAACCTCGTGCGCGGCATGTCGGCGCTGAGGGACACCTGTGATTCGCTGGGCCTGCCTTATCGGCTGTTCGGCTTCGACTCTGACATCAGCGAAGTGATTCAGTACGCACGCCAGGCGGATGCCTGGATGCGCGCCGGCGGCCGCACCCAGATCGAAGCAAGGATTGGCGCGTCACCGAGGCAAACCGGAACGGCTCATGCCTGAGGAGATCGACATGTACAAGCAAGGCAGCAATACGTTCAAGTATTTCGTTGGCGTCAACTCACTCGCACAGATCGCCACGCGCGAGGATCGCGTGTGCGTGCTCAACATCCTGGGCGGTGAGTCGTCGGACGTGACGCCCGTGAGTCACGCATTCTCGGGCGGTAACGTCGTATTCGGCACGGCGCCAGGCAAGGGCGGGCAAGTGCTCGCGACGCCGGCCGGCGATATACCCGTGTACAACAACGTTCGTGAGGGGCTGGAGGCGGGACACCGGTTCAACTGCGGCGTCGTCTATCTGCCGCCGTCCGCGGCCCGCGACGGCGTCGCTGAACTGATTCGTGTGAATCCCGAGTTGCGGAAGATTTTCATCATCACCGAGAAGATCGCAGTCCACGACGCCCGCGAAATCCGCGCGATGGGCCAGCAGGCGGGCATCGACATCTTCGGCGCGAACGGCCTCGGCGTCGCCGATTCGTGGAATCGCGTGAGGATCGGCGGAGCGCTCGGCGGTGACAATCCTGACGATTCGTTGCGCAAGGGCTCGATCGCGATCTTCTCCAACTCCGGTGGCTTCAGCACGACGATTGCGCAGTACCTGCGCATGGGTGGCTGGGGCACGTCAACGGTCATCTCGAGCGGCAAGGACGTCTATATCCACTATGCCGCGCCGGAATTCGCGTTCGCGCTCGGCAACGATGCGCGCAGCAAGGCTGCTGTGCTTTACTGCGAACCGGGTGGCTACTACGAGGCCGATGCGGTCTTCACGAAGCCGGTCGTCGCGTGCGTCGTGGGACGGTGGAAGAGCCGCCTCACGCGGGCAGTCGGCCACGCCGGCGCGATGGCCGGCGGCAACGACGATGCGCAAGCCAAGGAACGCTGGTTCATGCAGAAGTTCGGCGTCGAGCGCCTCTTCACGCCGGATGATCCATGCTGCTCGACGAAGGGTGCCGTGGTGACGAACATCGCGCACATCCCGGCCGCGCTGAGCGCCGTGATGCGTGCCAACGCGACGATGCCCGATTTCGAGTCGGAGGGCAGTCTCGCACTCAAGCCGTGGTTCGGCTCCGATCAGGGCATCACGCTGCCGGACGGCCTCGCGATTCCGGTCGTGGAAGCTGTTGCGCCGTATAACGAGCAGGTCCATCAGGTCAATCGACAGATCGGCGTGATCGCTCCGCGCCAGGCGCTCAAGGACGCATCGGGCGCGTCGCAGATGGACGCGAAGACGCAGGTGAGCAGCCTGCACGGCGCGTCGATGCTGGAGGCGGCGACGCGTTCGCTCGAAGCGAACGTCGGCCTTGCCCTGCTGCACGAATTCGGCGGCGAGAATGACGAAAAACTCATCGATGTGGCGATCGCCGCATTCGTCAATCTGCACGGCAGGCCGGAACTCGCGGCGGCGCAGGCAGCACGCGAAGCGGAGAACGCCCCGAATGCAATTCTCGCGGCTGCGGCGTCGATCGTCGGGCCGAAACGTCAGCGCGCGGCGCGGGACGTCACCAGGTGGCTGATCGATCGTTTTGCGGCCGCTGGTCTTGCCGACGCGCTGAATGAAACCTTCGACGTCGCACGCATCGACGCAAGCGGCTGTGAACAGTTCTTCGCCGACTCTCACGATCCGCTCGCCGAAGCAATGCTCGCGGGACTCGCCGCGCGCGGCGCGAAATCGGCGTTCGTCCGCTGGCTGACGTCGCAGCCCGCTCACCCGACCGGCGACGCGGTGCTCGCCGCGATCACGACGACGCTGGCGTGGGGCCCGCTCATGCGCAAGCGTATCTCGCGCGTGACCGCCGAAAGCCTGCCCTGGTGGAGCATGCTATTTGGGACGCTCATCGGTGCATCGGCCGATGCGTCCCGGCATGGCCCGGACGGTTTCTGCGGCTTCTCCACCAACGAATTGCTGAACGAGCGCAGTCTCACCGAAATCAGCTTCGCCGCGCTGCTCAGCCTGAAGCCCGGCCCCGACGACCTGTTCGCCTTCAAAACGCTCGTCGGCCTGCTGCTCACCAACGGTCCGGGTGCGATCTCGGCGCAGGGGGCGAAGGGCGCGGTATCCGCCGACGGTCCGGAAGGCCCCGAGCGCGTGCAGCTCAACAAGGCGCTTGTCGGCTTTCTCTCGCATACCGGCTACACGCACGGCGGGAACGGGTACGAGGGCATCGCGTTCCTGATTGATGCTTTCAAGGAAACAGCGCTGGACAATCCGTCGAAGCCCGGCCACGGCGTGGACCTGCGCTCGCTCGCCGAGCGCTCCGTCGAGCGATACGCGCAGTACAAGGCGCGGCAGAAGCATGCGGGCAGCCTCGACAGCGCGAAGCTTCCGGGCGTGAATCATCCGGTGTTCAAGGACAGACCGGTCAACCACGACCCGCGCGAAGTGTTCATCGCCGACCTGAGCGAGAAGCGCGGTGAATACAACGTGTTCCATGCGTACTACCGCGAGCTGGTGCAGGCGTTGTTCGAGGCAGGCGTCTCGCGCAACGTCTATTGCGTCAATGTCGATGCGGTGATCGCCGCATTGCTGCTGAAGATGCTGTGGCAGCCGCTGCGACGCGGTGAATTCGGCGAGTCCGATCTGGAGACTGCCGCGTTCACGATCTTCCTTTATCCGCGCATGCTCGGCTGCGCGGCGGAAATCGACGATCACCTCAACCGCGGACGCAACATGGACACGCGCACGCCCGCGTCCCAGTGCCGCTTCGTGGCCTGAGCGCGAGTCTTACCGGCGCGGGGCAAGGCAAACACGTGGCTGCTGTGCTTTAGGGCAGTTGCGGGCTTTCTCCCGCGTCCATTAATAACCAGCGGACATCGATCGTTCCGAAAACGACGTTCGCTCGAAATGCCGCACGCGGATTGCCTGCTCGAGCTTGTCGATGGGGCGGCTCAGAGCCGACCACAAGATGTTGACCGCATCGGCGGCCTTCCGGAAGCCACCCAACTATACGACGGCTCGAAACGCCTGCAAATCATCCGGTCGAAGTTGACGCCCACAGGCCATCCTCTGCGTAGTACAGCGGCTATTGTGCATGGTGCAGGCCAAAGCGCCCATCGGACCGACGTTGGAGAGCGCCGACAATTGCTGCTGGACCGAATTGGGAACGTCCGTATTCGGCGCCTATGTATAGAATTCAGTATAGTTTGTTGGCTGCGGATTCGCGTAATGTAGGTGCAGCGCGGACGGCGGCGGGCTGGTTAGCGATCTTCTAGACATAGTTTCGGCATCGGAGTCCAGTGGTGGTCCTACTTCAGGAGACCGCCATGAAAAACGTCCGACTTCCTCAACGCTGCGTCACCAACTGGCTCAACGAGCGGCCCTTGGCGCCTCATGTCGATGCGTTCGTGCAGTACCTGGCGGACTGCGGTTACGCCAATAACAGCTTTGCCCCCTACATACGCAGCATCGATCATTTTGCGCAATGGATTCATCGCCGTCGTGTGGACGTTTGTCGCATCGACGAATCAGTGCTTGCCGAGTTTCTGAGCGAGCACCTTCCATCCTGCCGTTGCGACGGTGTCGTTCCACGCCATCGACCTAGTCTGAGCGCTGCACTAGCGAGGGGCCGATGTGGACCGTTCACGCGACCGTCGAGGTGCAAACGTCCGGAAAGGGGCGTATTGCCGCCTGACCAGAGCCGGTACCTGAATGACGGCAAAGGCCGACTTGGGCAAAGAGACTGCTCCGACCGGTGATGGCGAAAAAGAATGGTGGAAGACAATGTAACTCCCATCAACTCAATGGGAGTCTCTCATGGGAAGCAATCAAAGCCGGGAGCTCTGGAACAAAGGCAAGTTGGTTGGTCAGAAGCCGCCGCTGAAGCCGAAAGACGTCTGGGCAATCCGGATTCACCTCCAGCACGCGCACGCGGTTCGTGATCTAGCGCTATTCAACCTTGCGATCGAAAGCAAGCTGCGCGGGTGCGACCTCGTCAACCTGCATGTCCGCGACGTAACCCACGGCAATCAGATACTGCCGCGCGCGATGATAATGGAGCCTGTCAGATTTTCTGTGTGCCGAGGTCATGAGACGATAACGGAAATAACGTCCTATGACCGAAGCAACCGTGACAAAGAAGAACAGGACCCCGAAGGCACCGAAGCTGTTTCCCGATGAGTTGATCGACCAATTGCTTGCCCAGGTGCAGGGCAAGGATGCTGAGTCGGTCCTGGGCGAATCAGGTCTGGCCGGCCAGCTCAAGAAACGGCTGGCTGAGCGCATGCTCGCGGCCGAGTTGAGCCACCATCTGGAAGCCGAGACCGGGCAAGGCAAGTCCGGCAACCACCGCAACGGCACCAGCCCCAAGACGGTCATCACGCCCAATGGTGAACTGAATCTGGACATTCCGCGTGACCGGCAGGCGACATTCGAGCCGCAGTTGGTGGGCAAGTATCAGCGCCGGCTGCCGGGCTTTGACGATCACGTCATCAGCATGTACGCGCGCGGCATGAGCGTGCGCGAGATTCAGGGCCATTTGCTGGAGCTATATGGCCTACAGGTGTCGCCCGATCTGATTTCGACCGTCACCGACGAGGTGCTGGCCGAAGTCGAACAGTGGCAGCAACGCCCGCTCGAGGCGATGTATCCGATCGTGTATTTCGACGCACTTCGACTGAAGATCCGCGACGAAGGCACGGTCAGGAACAAGGCGGTGTACCTCGCGCTGGGCATTCGGGCCGACGGGCGCAAGGAAGTGCTGGGTTTGTGGATCGAGCAAACCGAAGGTGCCAAGTTCTGGCTGAAGGTCTTCAACGAACTGAAGAACCGCGGCTTGCATGACATTCTGATCGCCGTCGTCGACGGCCTGCGAGGCTTCCCCGAGGCGATCGAAGCGGTGTACCCGGTCGCCCAGATCCAGACCTGCATCGTGCATCTGATCCGCAACTCGCTGAATCTGGCGAACTGGAAGGACCGTAAGCCGTTGGCTGCGGCGCTCAAGCCGATCTATCAGGCCGCCACCGCCGAAGCCGCTGAGGCGGCCCTGCAAGCCTTCTCGCAAAGCGAATGGGGCAAGAAATTCCCAACGGTCGCCGCGATGTGGCAGCGCCAATGGGAACAGGTCATTCCGTTCTTCGCCTATCCGCCGGAGGTACGCAGAATCATATACACGACAAACGCGATCGAAAGCATGCACATGCAGCTTCGCAAGATCGTCAAGAACCGCGGTCACTTCCCCAGCGACGAAGCCGCCAGCAAATTGCTATACCTGGCCTTGCGCAACATCGAAAAGGACTGGAAGATGCCACCTATCACCTGGCGGCAAGCAGTCAATCAGTTCGCCATTCTGTTCGGCGAGCGGTTCACCAGCGCCATCAACTGAGATTTCTAACCGGCCTCAGCACACAAGATTTCTGACACGTCCCTTCTCTGACCAGCGCTCATCAATTGCGGCCCTGCAACCAGCCCGTGGACCTCATTGACAGGTCGAGGTCAGTCCCGGGACGCATCCCGCCTTAGCTTCCCGCTTTCTATCCATGCGAATCATTTCACTCGCTCGCTCTGCGATCATCAATGTTGGCGAGTTGGTGTTGCCCGATGTGATCGTCGGCATGATCGAAGCGTCGACCACCCGTAAGCCGTTCACACCATGCACGCGAAGACGGGAATCGACCACGGAGTCCGGATCGTCCGCCATACCCATTCGGCAGGTTCCGACCGGGTGAAAGATGGTTGTTCCCACGTCGCCGGCCGCATGCCGCAACTCATCTTCGGTCTGGAATTGGATTCCAGGGAGAATTTCCTGTGGCCGAAACCGCTCAAGCGCGGGCGCCGACACAATGCGCCGGGTCAGCCGCAGGGCGTTTGCCGCGACATGACGGTCCTCCTCGGTCGACAGGTAGTTGGGCGCAATTCTCGGTGCCATCGCCGGATCACTCGACGTGATGTGCACGCTGCCCCGTGAGGACGGCCGCAACTGACAAACGGACGCGGTGAACGCGTCGAACGGATGCAACGGTTCTCCAAACCGTTCGAGTGACAGCGGCTGTACATGGTACTGAACGTCAGGTCGCTGGAGCGTTCCATCATTCGGATCCGACTTTGCAAACACGCCGAGCTGCGACGGCGCCATCGCCATCGGCCCACTTCTGAACACTCCATATTCGAGGCCGATCTTGAGTTTGCCCCACCAGTGAGCGCTGAGGGTGTTCAATGTTCGGACGCCCTCCACCTTGAATGCCATGCGCAATTGCAAATGGTCCTGCAGATTCTCGCCGACACCCCGGAGATCCTTGATCACCTCGATGCCGTGCTTTGCCAGCCGATCGGAATTTCCGATTCCAGATAGTTCCAGCAATTGGGGAGAATTGACGGCCCCCGCACAGAGAATCACTTCACGTCGGGCCTTGGCCACGCGCTGCTCGTCTCCGAGACAGAACTCGATTCCTGTGCAGTGACTGTTCTCGAACGTCAGTCGCCGTGTCTGCGCATTCGTGAGAACCGTCAGGTTCCCGCGCTTTGCTGCAGGTCGAAGATAAGCTTTCGACGCATTCCACCGGATGCCGTGTTTTTGATTAACGTCGAAATACCCGACTCCTGTGTTGTCGCCTCTATTGAAATCGTCCGTCGCTGGTATACCTGTCTGTTGCGCGGCTTGGGAAAATGTTTCGAGAATGTCCCATTTCAATCGCTGCTTCTCCACACGCCACGGGCCGCCAGCACCGTGAGCACCACTTGCACCACCATGGAAGTCCTCGCTCTTCCTGAACGTCTCGAGGACAGACTCCCACCGCCATGACGAATCGCCGGCTATGCGCGCCCATTCGTCGTAATCCGCACTCTGACCGCGCATGTAGATCATGCCGTTAATCGACGAGCAGCCGCCAAGGACCCGGCCCCGCGGATAGGCTAACGCCCTGCCGTTCAGCCCTGCCTCAACGCACGTCTTGTAGCGCCAATCGGTCCGCGAATTTCCAATGCAGTAGAGATAGCCGACCGGGATATGAATCCAATGGTAGTCATCCTTTCCACCTGCCTCGATCAGCAGTACCGAGACGTCTCCATCTTCGCTCAAACGGCTTGCGACCACGCACCCCGCCGTACCTGCGCCAATCACGATATAGTCGAATTCACCCACTGACTGCTTCGAACTGGTTCCTTTAATTTTTGCTCCCGACATCTTGCCTCCTTGTATCTGTGCATATCGACCATTGGCCGTTTTGACACCCTGTCGCTCTGACAACTCCGATGCGCGGGTGCCGACAACGTCAGGACGACGCCTGCTTTGCTACGGATCTGGACCGCAACCATTCCATGGTGATAAGCAGCAGACTTGAAAAGACGATAAAAATCGATGCAAGCGCAGCGACCGTGGGCGTGATGTTTTCACGAATCCCGATGAACATCTGAAGCGGGAGCGTTCCCTGCGTCGGGCCGGCGATGAACATGGTGATCACGACGTCGTCCAGCGAGGTAGCAAACGCAAACAGCGCTCCGGAAATCACACCGGGCGCGATGATCGGCAAAGTAACCCGGAAGAACGTTCGGACCGGCGACGCGCCCAGACTCAGGCTGGCCCGTACGTAGTTCTGGTTGAAGCCGGCAAGCGTTGCGTTTACCGTGATCACGACAAACGGCGCGGCGATCACGACATGCCCGAAAATCAGGCCGGCATAGGTCCCGGCCAATCCCCAGCGAGCGAACAACAGATACATCCCCACTCCTGTGACGATCACCGGGACGATCATCGGCGAAATCAGGACGGCGACCAGCAACCCTTTGCCCTTGAAAGACGCCCTGTTCAATCCTAGCGCGGCCAGCGTTCCGAGTATGGTCGCGGCTATCGTAGCGATCGGCGTCACAATGAGGCTGTTGGCTCCGGCGCGTGCCCAGTCCGTCGACGTGAACAGGTCGTGATACCACCTGAACGAAAACCCATGGATCGGATAGACGAGAAACGAGTTCTCGTTAAGCGAAAGCGGGATGATCGCCAGAATAGGCAGAATCAGAAACACAAGAATCAGGACGTTCGCCGATCGCAAGGCGTAATGCCAAACGATTTCCGGCGTCGACACGTAGGGCGCGAAACGCGGCATGCTGGTTTTCATGATGCTAGGCCACCTTTATTTCTGTTCCGACGATCTTTCGATAGAGCGCAAAGAGAATCAGCGTCACGAGAAGGAGAACTGCACCGAGCGCGCACGCCATCCCCCAATTCAGCGCCACGTTGGTGAAATATGCGATGTAGTAGCTGACCATCTGATCACCTGCCCCGCCGAGCAGCGCGGGGGTGATGTAGTAGCCCAGTGCGGTAATGAACACCAGCAGACCACCCGCCCCCACGCCAGGAAGCGTCTGCGGCACGTAGATTTTCCAGAATGCTCCGAAGGGGTGACTCCCCAGCGAAATCGCGGCCTTTGTATAGCTTGCCGGGACAGATTTCATCACGCTGTAGAGCGGCAAAATCATGAATGGCAAGAGGATGTGGGTCATTGCGATCAGCACCCCCGTCCTGTTGAACAGGAGCGGCAACGGTTTCGAAATTACGTGCAACGCCATCAACGCCTTGTTGACGAGGCCCTCGCCCTGCAGAATCACGATCCATGCAGAAATGCGAACGAGGATCGATGTCCAGAACGGCAGAAGCACCAGGATCATCACGAGATTTGCCCTGCGAGCTGGCAGAATTGAGATCCAGTAGGCGAGCGGATAACCCAGCAAAAGCGCCGCGAGCGTCACGAATCCGCTGATCTCAAAGGTCCGCATGAACACGGAGCGATATGCCGATGCGCCGTTATCGACCGGCACGATCCGACCATCGGAACTTTCCCGATAGTCGATCGTGGCAAGGAGATACTGGCTTGTGTAACGGGACGACTCGCTGGCTATCGCCCGCCAGTAACTCGCGTCACCCCAGCGTGGATCGATTTCGATCAGGCGCTTCTTCATCTCCTGCTCGGAAATCGCTGCATCGTTATCGCCGAAGGGCAGCGCGCTGGTCGTCCTGTAAAACAACGAGCGGAAACCATCCTTCTGGCCGTTGAGGCGACCGGCCGCGGTGCCCGCATCGTTATTTCCTCCGTTGCTTTCCACGTCGAGCACCAACGCACGGTAAGCGTCATCGGGAACGGCCGACTTGCCATCCCAATGTCTCAATGCCGAGGTCGTTTTCGGCAATGCATCGACCACCTCGGGATTTTGAACCGATCGCGAGATCATCGACGCAACCGGCATCACAAACACCAGCAGAATAAAGATAGCAAGCGGGGCTACCAGCGCAAACGCTACAATTTCCTTGCGGAATTGCACGACTCGCAGCGACCTCTTGAGCTTACGCGTGTCCCAGCTCTGTTGCTGAGAAGTGATGGTACTCATACATCCTCCCTTTCCGTTACCTGGCGGCCCACGCAGTAAAGCGTTGCTCAAGCGCATCGCCATGGTCGGTCCAAAATTCGACGCTATTAGGAATAGCTGTGTTACCGTTCTGAGCTGAATTAGGGAGCGCTGCCAGAGTCGCGGCGTCAATCAGTTTAAGCGCCGCTTTGTTGGTTGGGCCATACGGGATTTGCTGCGCGAACGCGGCTTGCGGCTGAGGCTTCAGTACATACGAAATGTATTTTTGGGCCGTATCCTTGTTCTTCGAACCTTTCGGAATAACAAAAAAATCCAGTTCGTAGATACTTTGATCCCAGGCAATGGCGAGATTTTTATTCCCTTCACGTTCTGCTGCGTCGATGCGCCCGTTATAAGCAGTCGACATGGCAACATCTCCCGCAATCAGGAACTGCGGAGGCTGAGCGCCAGCTTCCCACCACTGAATATGGGGTTTGAGTTCGTCCATTTTCCTGAACGCCCGCTCGACGCCTGTGGGTGTGCTGAGTACGGTGTAGACATTCTTCGGTGCCACCCCATCCGCCATTAACGCGAACTCCAGGTTATAGCGGGCCTCCTTCTTCATTCCCCGCTTTCCCGGGAATTTCTTCACATCCCAGAAGTCCTTCCAGCCGTGCGGCGTGCTCCTGCTCAGCGCGGGGTTGTACGCGAGTACGGTCGACCAGACAAACGTTCCTGCTGCGCACGGTGTCGCAGCCCCGGCCATCAGGTCACCCTTGCTGGCGATCTTCGACCAGTCGAGCTTCTCGAAGAGACCATCCTGGCAACCACGACCGACGTCTGCCGACTCGACCTCTACGACATCCCACGTGACATTCCTGGCCTCGACCATTGCTTTTACCTTCGCCATCTCGCCCGTGTACTGAATGGCGTTAGTCGCAATGCCGCTCTCCTTCGAGAACGGGTCCACCCATGCCGCCTTTTGAGCATTACCGTCCGCCCCGCCGTAGTTGACGGTCGTGAGCGCTCCGGCAAAAGCCGCAGTTGACAAGCACGCCAGCACCGCGGTGCAGATCATTTTCGAGTTCGATTTCATTGTCTCCTCCAACTGTGTAATGGAAATTGAAAACTTCAGTTCAAGATCTTCAGGTGGTCTTCCCGGAACGAAAGGGAAATCCGGTTCCCCGAATGAACATAGGATTGCCAATCGTTCTCAAGCGGGACTTTCACAAAACACTCTGCTTCTCCGGGACCGCGGCAACGCAGGCGGACGTGGTCACCAAAATAGATTGCGTCGAGTGTTTCAATATGTATGGTATTCGCCCCAGGTGTCAGAGGAGATTCAACGGATAGCCGTTCCGGGCGGATAACTGCCGTCGCCAGGTGTCCGACGTCAGCACTCGCCACATTCAGAGCGCGCACCGTCGTCCCATCGGCGAGGCGCAGGTGGCAGTAGCCACCGTCCCTCGTGACGACAGTGCCCTTCATCCGATTGTTGTCGCCGATGAAATTCGCGACAAAGAGATTTCTGGGCGATTCGTACAGACGATCCACGGTATCGAGCTGCTGAATCACCCCCTGGTCGAACACGGCGACACGGTCGGACATCGTGAGTGCTTCGCTCTGGTCATGCGTGACGTAGACGAACGTCAGTCCGAGCGTCTCATGCAGCGCCTTCAACTCCAGTTGCATGTGTTCGCGCAACTGTTTGTCGAGCGCACCGAGAGGTTCATCCATCAGCACGAGCTGAGGATTGAAAACCAGCGCGCGCGCAAGGGCGACGCGCTGCTGCTGGCCACCTGAGAGCTGGCTGGGCATCCGTTTGCCCAGCTTCTCCATGCCCACCATTTCCAGCGCCCGCTTTACCTTTGCGCCTCTTTCGTCGGCCGGTATTTTCCGAACCTTGAGGGGATATTCCAGATTCTGTGCGACCGTGAGATGGGGAAAGAGTGCATAGTTCTGGAACACCATCCCGATATTGCGTTTATGTGGCGGGACCCGGTTCAGCAGCTGACCATCGAGCCAGATTTCGCCGCCGGTCGGGTACTCGAATCCTGCGAGCATCATCAGGCAAGTCGTTTTCCCCGATCCGGATGGGCCGAGCAAGGTCAGAAACTCGCCTTTCTGGATGTCGAGATTCAGATCTTTGACAACTAGCGTTTCACCATCGTAGGTTTTTTTAACGTGACGGAAGCTCACGAGAGCTTTGGTCTGATCCTGCATGGCTGTCTCCAATATAAAATATTTGTATCCCGCCAAAGCCTCGTACGCTGGGTGTGCTCGCATCGAACAACCCGACGAAACGTCGGCACAACCTTCTCATCACGTGTTGCACACGCTCCTCTGGCACCACGCTTCACGCCGGCATGCTCGGTTCGCCGCACTGCCCGACATAGAAGCCCGTCTAGCTGGGCAGGTACTCTTCAGACCAGCTATCGCCGACCGCATGTTGAGCCAAGAGCATCTCGATCTCCGCATCGCTATACCCGAACTCGCGCAGAACGGCGTGCGTCGACGCACCGAATTTCTCGGCCGGTGGCAATGCACGAATCCGCGCGTGACGTGGACGAATCGCAAAGGGATCGAGCTGCGTGACACATCGGCCACTCGGATGGTCCGCATAGACGCTGAACGAGTAGCTGCCGTTGTCGATACCGGAACGATCGTCGCAAGGCCTGCTGTGGTGCCGGCGCAGATTGACGATGTTGTCCGGGACCGCCGCGGCAATGTTGGCGGCCTGCAATCGGGTCTGCCATATCTCTGCGGAGGCGGTGTCGAGCGCACACGCGAGAAACGCAGCCGGATCCTCGGCGACGGCGATCCCGTTCAGACCGTCCACCCGATCCAGCTTATCCAGCTCACTTTCGCTGGTATCCACATAAACCCAGTTGTCCGCGGCGCGGAAGAAGCGGGACATCGCGCCAGAGCCGCGCACGTCACGACCGGATGGTTCGTCGAACGGGCCGCGGTCCGCATAGTCGTACGCGAACGGAATCTGCACCAGATTGCCAAGCGCAGCGAGAGAGGTTCTGGCTCGCCCGACTTCACCCGTTCTGGCCTTGCGATACAGCGCGGCCGCGACACCCAGTGCAGCCGCGAATCCGCACATGACGTCGATTGTTCCGACGTGAGCATGTTCCTCCGGTGTCTGCATGCCACCGCCAAATCGCACCATGATCCCGGTACATGCCTGGATCAGATCGTCGTAGCCGAGATAGTCGGTCCGCGGCCCGCGTTGCGGACCGCCAAAGCAGTCGAGTTGACAGAAGATCACGCCGGGATTGACGGAACGAAGGCTTGCTTCGTCCAGCCCAAGCGGTGCCAGTTGACGATCAGGAGCGTTCATCACGATCACGTCAACAGACCGCGCAACGCGATTGAACACCTCGCGTCCATCCGGGTGATTCAGATCGACGAGCACGCTGCGTTTTCCACGGGCCGAAGACATCCCGAAGACAACCGTATTCCACGGGTCGTAATTCGGCGCGACAGGGTCGAGTTTGATGACATCGGCGCCGAACCGGCCGAGAAACGATGTCGAATGCGGCCCTGCAATCACGTTGGTCAGATCGAGGACGCGCACCCCGTCGAGCCAGCCCTGCGCGCCTGTCTCCGACGGAGGCGGCAGTTCGGCGCCCTGCTGCTCATCGAGAATGGCCACCGCGTCCTGAAAAGTCACCGGACAGCGGGACTTCGGCGAAAGCATCGATTCGGCACAGTCTTCGAGCCACGAAACCGGTCCGGGTTGCTTCATCGTGCCGTACTCAAGGTCGTCGACATTCACGACCAGACCGGCAGCATTGGCATGAGCATCGTGCAGCCACTCCTGCATGGTACGGTGTGCTGCTCCGGGAAAGCCGCCTTCGCCAAAGATCTTTTCCCACTCGGCTGCGGTTTTCGTACGGAAGACTTCCGTCATGCGCGCCGAAATGCGCTTTGCCCAATGCTCGGGCAACGGATATACCCCTAACGACGCGTCCCCTTCCCATTCGGAAATCGGCAAGTACGGGTCATCAATCCTCGGCAAACCAGCCGCCAGCATTTCGTCATAGAGTCCCATCGCCTGCAGGCAACGCCGCGCGTGCGACCGATGCGATGGGCACACTGCGTAAAACCTCCGACCGTCAGCACACTCGTATGTCCGGTAGAACGGATCGAGATACTCCTGAAGAGCTTCGTACGACAGATCCATCGGAAGATCATTCGAACGACGTCGCTCAATTTCCTTTTCACGCAGAGTCTTGTAGCGCTCGGGATAGTTCTCAATATGAATCGAATTGTAGGAGAGCCCCTCCATCACCGCCGAAGCCAGAGGAACTTCAATTTCGTCCCCCACTCCGGTGTGCTGCCGCGCCTGCAATGCCAGCGCGACTGCCGAGACTGCCAGCATGGTGCCGTAGGCGGACGCAAGCGGCAAGGGCGAGAAACTTGGATTGATTCCCATCAGTACGCGGTTCTGCCCCATGTCCGAGAACACGCCCGAAGCGGAAGCGATAATCGGCTCGAAGGCCCGCCATTCGCGACGCAACTGGTCGTTACTGGCGAAACCCGGCATTGAAAGTGTGATCAACTGCGGGCGTTCTTCACGCAGCTTCGCGAAATCGAGGCCCAGCCGCGTCAGCACGCCAGGCCGGAAATTTTCAATAACGATGTCCGCACGTCGGACGAGACCCTTGGCTTCTTCCAGCCCCTTCCCGGCCTTCAGGTCGAGCCGCATGCAATACTTGTTGCGGTTCAGTACCGCATTCGCCGGGCTATCCCAGAGCGGCCCAGCAGGCGGGTCGACATGAATAACGGTGGCGCCAAGGTCCGCGAGGATCATCGCGACAGCGGGACCTGCAATGTACTGGCCGAAATCGATAACTTTCACGCCGCTAAACGGCAATTGCTTGTTCTTTCCCATAATCTAGCGAGTCGCCTCCAAACTGGTCGCATCGCGCGACCTTCCATCATCGTGTTGTGGGTAAACCCCGTGACTGCCAACCGTACGCGTTGAGATGCGTGTTGGACGGCGATCAGACTGGATGGAGGCAACTTTCTGCCAGAAGCAATAGTGGGTAAAGCAATAAAAATAATGATGGTGGGTCTATTTTTTTTATGGCTGATGCAATCGTGGAGGACGACTGCGGGCCGCGGCATCGCGCTCTGCCCCGGACACGCGAGGCCGCCCCGAAGTCAGTGTCGCGCGTGCGCTTCCTGCGCCTGTGCGCTTAACCATGCGACGAACGCAGCCGCGTGAGGGTTAACGATGCTGTGCTGGGAGTAGACCAGGTAGAACGCCTCACTGGTAGGAAGGCGGGGTTTTAGCGGCGCGATCAGTTGTCCGGAAACCAGCATGTGCTCAACGAGAGATGACCGGGCGAGTGCAACGCCCTGGCCGAGTTCAGCGAACTTGAGCGCAGAAATCAGCGTATCGAACTGCATCCCCTTCGACGAGTCGATTTTCGATGCACCGGCTCTCTTGAGCCAGTATCCCCACCCCTCCTCGTAGCCCAGCACGTGGAGAAGTTCGTGATGCGCGAGATCCTTCGGCGAGGAGAGAGGCGCTTTGGGAGAAGGTAACCCGGGAGCACACACGGGCAGCAGCGCGTCCCAGGTCAGTCGCTCGGCACGCAGGCCGGTCCATTTCCCATGGCCGTAGCGGATCTCCAGATCGGCCTCGACATCGGTGACACTGCTATCGCCTCCCCAGATATTGCTCGTGATGCGCAGATTGACATTCGGATACCGCTCGCGGAAATCCGGCAGTCGCCATGAGAGCCAGTGCGTGAAAAACACGAGGCTGACACGCACGGTCAATATTTTCAGGTGGCCTTGCCCGAAAATTTCGTCTGTGGCGGCAGCGAGGCGCTCGATCGCTTCGTGGACGACCGGCAGATATGCGAGTCCCGCCTCGGTCAATTCGATGCCGCGCGGCAGGCGCTTGAACAATGCCGTGCCAAGCTGGGATTCGAGTCCCTTCACCTGCTGGCTCACGGCCGCCTGGGTGAGATTCAACTCGGTCGCAGCGTGAGTGAAGCTTAGGTGTCGGGCCGACGACTCAAACGCACGCAGCCAATTGAGCGGTGGAAGTCGTTTCATCTTGCGAATCGCGATAGCGGAGCGAGAGGCGACCGGAAATGTCGGTATTCTATTGCGCCGGTGCTCTCCGGGTCGCGCGGTGGACGAACTTGCATGTGACAACATGAGTATCGATAGGTCACATACCTGCTGTACCTGCGGCCCCGATTATGGCACGTCCATGGCATGACACGGAGTTTGATATAACGAATGGTCGGGTCGATGGCGATCAAGATCTGTTTGCGCGAACGAAACGCGACCGATACAAATCCGATGCAGAGTTCGAGTGTGAACGGCAGAACCGGACCTCCAAATGGAAGCCAGACTCCAACCGCGGTCGTGTATGGCCGGCAGAGACCCAAACCATCTCCTTCAGCAAACTTGCAAAAGCAGGCTGTCTCATCGGCTGAAAAGAGCAGCCTGCTCCGAGCCCCAGGCCAATTTGATTCGGGGAGTGGCAGACCGTAGCGCTGCCACTCCCAACTCGCTCTGTTCGAGGCCGCAGAGCCCGGTAGTCGCTGCAGGGCGAGTACTTGCAACGACGTTCCGTGCGCCGGGACATGCACCTTGCTTATTTGGCGGTCGGCATCGCGAATTCAGCGCCCTTGTCAATGCTCGATGACCAGCGCTGCATGACCGACTTCTGCCGCGTATAGAAGCGCACACCTTCCTCGCCGTAAGCATGCATATCGCCAAACAGACTTTTCTTCCAGCCGCCGAAGCCGTGCCATGCCATAGGCACGGGAATCGGCACGTTAATGCCAACCATGCCGACCTGAATGCGTCGCGCGAATTCGCGGGCGATGCCGCCGTCGCTGGTGTAGCAGGACACGCCGTTCCCGAACTCATGCGCGTTTATAAGGCTCACCGCCTCACCAAAATCCTTCACACGAACGCACGCCAATACCGGTCCAAAAATTTCTTCCCTGTAGATACGCATGTCCGGCGTCACGTGGTCGAATAGTGTACCGCCGGTAAAAAAACCCTTCTCGCGGCCCGGCACGCGAATGCCGCGTCCGTCGACGACCAGTTGGGCGCCCTCCTGCACGCCCTGCTCGATGTACCCCTCGATGCGCTGCAGCGCCACGCCGGTGACGATCGGCCCCATTTCGACTTCAGGCGACATACCGTCGCCGATTACGAGGTTCCGCGCACGCTCAGCCAGTGCTGGCACGATGCGATCGGCGACGTCGCCGACCAGCATCGCGACGCTGATCGCCATGCAGCGCTCACCGGCTGATCCATAGGCAGCGCCGATCAGTGCGTCGACCGCCTGATCGAGATTGGCATCGGGCATCACGACGAGGTGATTCTTCGCGCCACCGAGCGCCTGAACGCGCTTGCCGTGCTGCACGCCGCGCTGCTGCACGTAAGCGGCGATGGGCGTCGAACCAACGAAGCTGACGGCCTGCACGTCCGGATGGTCGAGCAGCGCGTCGACCGCCAGCTTGCCGCCCTGAACGACGTTGAACACGCCGCGCGGCAAGCCAGCCCGGGTCAGCAGATCTGCGATGAACAACGCCGCCGACGGATCGCGCTCGCTCGGCTTCAGCACGAACGTATTGCCCGCCGCGATCGCGACGGGGAACATCCAGCACGGCACCATGCACGGGAAGTTGAACGGCGTGATGCCGGCCACGACGCCGAGCGGCTGACGCATCGTCCAGTTGTCCATGCCGGTGCTGACCTGATCGCTGTAGTCGCCCTTGAGCAGTTGCGGAATCCCGCATGCAAACTCGATGATGTCGATGCCGCGCGCGACTTCGCCGTGCGCGTCGGAGAACACCTTGCCATGCTCGGCGGTGATGATCGCCGCAAGCGTATCGTGATGCTCGTTCATCAGTTGCAGGAAACGGTGCATCACGCGGGCGCGTCGGATCGGCGGCGTGTTTGACCATGCAGGAAAGGCGGCTTGCGCTGCGGCAACCGCATGCTGCACTTCTTCCTCGTCGGCGAGCGCGACGCGACGTGCCGCCTGGCCGGCCGCGGGATTGAACACGTCCTGGAAGCGGCCGCTGCGGCCAGGCAGTCGTTCGCCATTGATGTAGTGGCCGACGTCGTCGGTCGAAGTGAAGGCGGGTACTGGATTCATCGTGTCGTCTCCTGATAGGGAAGGCCCCAGTCTAGGCAAACGACGCAGGCAGGAGAAGACCGGTATGATTGATTCACTGTTCAGAATACTG
Organism: Paraburkholderia sp. BL6669N2; assembly: GCF_003387275.1. NCBI lineage: Bacteria > Pseudomonadati > Pseudomonadota > Betaproteobacteria > Burkholderiales > Burkholderiaceae > Paraburkholderia > Paraburkholderia sp. BL6669N2. The sequence goes on from NZ_QUNA01000002.1 coordinate 246,032, forward strand.
AATAATGGCCGGATGAATCCACAAAATATCCAGGCGCTTTGGCCGCACATCCATTCGCTGACGGTGCTCGCCATGACCGGGAGTTTCACGGCCGCCGCGCAGCGGCTAGGCATCAGTAAGGCTGCGATGAGCCAGCGCATCGCCGATCTCGAGGAGGCCGCCGGCGTGCCGCTCGTGCGTCGGACGACGCGCAGCGTGCGGCTCACAGAAGCAGGGCAGACGCTCGTCGACAGTACACGCGAGGCCTACGAGACGATCGAGGTAAACTTCGCGCGCGTGAAGGATCTGGCCGGCGAGCCGCGCGGCCTCGTGCGCGTCACAGCGCCCGTTGCGCTCGGCCGGCAGCAGATCGTGCCGTTGCTGCCGGCGTTCATCGAGCGATATCCCGGGGTGCGGATCGAGCTGGAGCTGTCGGACCGGCTGTTTTCGCTGTCCCAGGAGGGCTTCGACGTCGCGATTCGTCATACAACGACCGCGCCGCAGACGCACGTGGCCTGGACGTTGTGCGAGACGCGCTCGCTGCTCGTCGCGAGCCAGGAGTATCTGGCGCGGCGCGGTACGCCCGAACATCCGAACGCCCTCGTCAATCACGACTGCCTGTGCTATCTACGCGGCAACGAGCCGACAGCATGGAGCTTCGAGCCGCGCGACCGGCGGAAAAGCCGGGTCAGCGTGCCGGTGCACGGCTGCTTCGCGGCGAACAACAGCGAGGCGATGCGGGAAGCTGCGCTCGGCGGGCTCGGGATCGCGCTGCTGCCTGATTTCAGCGCGCAGCGCGACATCGACGCCGGCAATCTCGTGCCGCTGCTCGGCGCGTGGCATCCGTCGGGCGCATTCGGCGATCGTATCTTCGCGATCCGGCCATACAGCCCGATCGTGCCGAGCGCGGTGCGCGCACTGGTGGAGTATCTACGCGAGCGATTATCCGGAGGATTTTAATTGCCTTGGACAGCCAACCATTTGCCAGCACTACGTCGAAGTCGGGGCAGGAACTCATGACGACTCGAATCCGCGCCCCGTCATCACAGGCCGAGCGCAAAGAACTGACACACGCTTCTGGAATTTCGCGGTCCACTACCTGCGCACAGGAACGTCTGGCGCCAAACTGCGAAAGTCGAACGGCGCCGTGAACCCTTGGTGCCGGTGGCGCTGCTCGTCCCGATCGCGAGGCGAAAAAGCCGTCCCAGCGAAGCGATACGTCTGAATTTGGACATTATGCCTGTAATGTTGAAATTCGATGGCGGCAATACGACAATCACCCCACGACACCCCGCATTCCGTCCCGAGTCCACCTATCGCCCATGAAGACTGCGCTCCTCGCCCCACGCCGTCTGGACGCGCTGGACCTGCCGCCGGATCTGGACGGCCGTGACGGCACCAACCGGGCCCGCGGTCACGCGCAGATCGCGGCCCGTGACGACCTCGCCGCAGTGCGCGCGTGGCTCGCCCGCGTCGCCGACAAAAAGACCACCTTCGAGAATTACCGCAAGGAAGCCGAACGGCTGCTGCTATGGGCGATCGTGCAACTGGGCAAACCGCTGTCGTCGCTCACGCACGAAGACCTGCTGCTGTTCCGCGAATTCCTCAGGGATCCGCAGCCGCGCGCGCGCTGGGTCGCCGACGGCGGGCGCAAGTACCCGCGCCATGATCCGCGGTGGCGGCCGTTCTACCGGACGCTGCGGCCGAGCAGCCAGTACCAGGCGATGGTGATCATCAACGCGCTCTTCGCGTGGCTCGTCGAAGCCGGCTATCTGGCGGGCAACCCGCTGTCGCTGTCCCGGCAGCGCACCCGCCGCTCAAAGCCACGCATCACGCGCTACCTCGACCGCGAACTGTGGAACGAAGTGAAGCTCCATATCGACAGCCTGCCGAAGGACACCCCGCGCGAGCGCGAGTGCTACCTGCGCGCACGGTGGCTGTTCACGCTGTTCTATCTCGGCGGCCTGCGTATCTCGGAGGTCGGCGGCAATACGATGGGCGGTTTCTTCTGCCGGCGCGATGCCGTCGGCCACGAGCGCTGGTGGCTCGACGTGCTGGGCAAGGGCGACAAGGAGGGGCTGGTGCCCGCCTCCGCGGAAATGATGGTCGAGCTCGGGCGCTACCGGCGCGAACGCGGCCTGTCCGCCCTGCCCTCCCGGCATGAGGACACGCCGCTCGTGCTGCCGCTGGGCAGATCGATGAAGCCGCTGACGCGCGCCGCGCTGCATACCATCGTCAAGGGCATTTTTGCCGGTGCAGCCGGGCGGCTCCGGCTGCGCGGCGACAGCTTCACGGGCCAGGCGGATCTCCTCGAACAGGCCTCGGCACACTGGTTGCGCCATACCGCAGGCTCACACATGGCCGACGGCGGCGCTGATCTACGAACCGTGCGCGACAATCTCCGCCATGCATCACTGACGAGCACGAACCCCTACCTGCATACACCCGAGGACGAGCGTCATCGGGAAACAGAAGAAAAGCACCGGATAGGCTGGCGGGTCCCGACTGACAGCCCATGACGGGTGGCTGGAAACGTAATGCGCCAACTTTGGGACGCGCGTCAGCGTCGCATCGTCAGCGAACGCGTGCTCTCGACCCACTCGCGCCGGTCGCGCTGTCTGGGGCTCAACAGCAGGTAACTGTGCGGTCCGGTCATCCAAGCCGGCTTCTCGCGGACGGCGGTTCTTGAGGTTTGTTCGTTCTTGAGGTTTATCAACGCCTGCCCGCACGCGCCGTCGCGCGTCCCCGAGCCCGCGGACATGGGCAGACGTCGAACAAACCTCAAGAGTATCAGACATGGCGTCTTCAATGAATGGCATAAAAGGTGGCATATACGACCTTGGAAACATGCCTTTCCCGGGCTTTTGGACGCGACGACCTATTGCATTCGCCCGCCTTCGCCAACATTAAAAAATGGCGCCCAGAATATCGGATGCGCGAATTTTGGGTTGCGCTCGTCATCGAGCAGGGAAAGCATCGCGCGGCGCAGCGCTTCGGCGCGTCCGATCTCGGGTCTCGCGACAAGTGTCTGCATTGCACGCGTCATCAATTCGACCGTCGCTGCCGAATTGACGGACCAGTGGCTGACCAGCAATGCACGGCTGCCAGCATAGAGAAATGCCTTAGCGAGCCCCGACAAGCCCTCGGCCCCTACAGGGCCTTCCGGCGCGGCCGTGTTGCAGGCCGATAGCAGAACCCAGTCGGCGTCGAGTTTGAGTGTGGCGACATCGCTCGCGCTCAACAAGCCATTGTCCTTTGGCGCTGCCACTCGCGGCGGCGTGAGGACCAGTGCCGGTTCGGCCTGTCCTTCGAAATTGCCGGCGACGAGCGCGTGTGTCGCGAACGAGACGATACGAAACTGCGCAAGATCGGTCTGCATGACGACCGGTTTCGTCGCACGAGCGCCGAAATAGAGATCCGCCGTGCTCGCGTGCAGTGCTTTCGCAATCGCCGTGAGCTCGGTACGGGTATCCGGAAGTGGCTTGAGCGTCGTGCGCAACATCGACGGATCGACGTTCGTGACGAGTGCATCGTTCAGCACGCCACGCGCTGTCGTACCCGTGCCCGTCAGAACCGGATCGCCGAAGCCGACGAAGGGTTTGTGCGCTTGCGAACGGCGCGCCACCGAACGCAGCGAGACGAACGAACTGACCGATGGTTCGATCGAAAATGCGAAACGGCGCACAAAAAAGTTTAGTGAGCGATAGTCGGCGCTCACGTTAGGCGGATTGGTCGCGGGTTCTGTGAGAAGCAAGGAAAGCGGCAGGCTTTGCATGCGCTTGTCGACAACGGCGACGATGTGCCGGACGGTTTTTAGCTCGCTTTCGAATGGTAGAAAAAGACTCCTGTAAAGCAGGTATGCGTTAGCAACGTCGAATACAGGCGGCGCTGCGCCCGCCCGAATACGGGAGAAATCGAGCCCTGCCCTGATCGAGTCAACCGCCTCGCCCAATTGATGCGCCGTCATGTCGGTGCGCGCGAAGTCGAGCGCATCGCGTGTGACCAGAAACACATAGGTCGCCTTGCTGGATGTCACCTGCAAGAACAGCGCCTCATCCTCGGCCAGCAAGGACTGCACCGCGCTTGCCGGCACGGCGCCTGGATTGGTCAACTCCGCGTAGCCTGGATACTGATTGCGAAGCTGATCGTCCAGTTGCTCGATCTTCATATTCAATCGCGCGAGCGCCGCGCGATCCTGCTGTTCTTTCGCAGGACTCGATTCTACGATGCGCGCCTGACTGAGGCTATCGACGACGGTGCGATCCAGCGCGCGCCATTGCTCGACTGCGTCCTGCCGTTCGCGGACGACGCTCTTGAGTTCGCTATCGCCGGCGCTGACGCGCACCGCCATCTGGCTCACCGCGCCCGACGTGCCACTCACGTGCGGCAATTGCGCGACTTCGAACATCTCTCTCAACAACGCATCGTTGGCAAGCGGCCCGTTTGCCACGCCGACTTCGAGAAACGCTTCAAACAGCCCCCGTCCGCGCCGCTCTTCGCCGATCGCCGCAGCCGATAGCGATTGCCGGGCGACATCGAGTCGACGCCTGGCGATGCCGACCGCTTCGCGCGAAGCCGCAAGCGCTTCCTGCGGCCGGCCCTGCGCGAGGCGCAGCCTCGCCAGCTCCGAGAGGCTTTCCGCGAGGCCGGCCGGCGTCGAAGCGTTGTCCTTGCGGCGAATCCCAATGGCTTGATTCAGGGCGCGGTCTGCATCGTCGAGACGACTTTGCTGTCGAAAGATACTGGCGAGGTCCGTCAAGCCGGGCGGCAAGTCGGAAGACTGCGCGCCTCGAACGCGCGTCATCAAGGCCAACGCCTCGCCGTATGTCCTTTCTGCGCCGGTCAGATCGCCGGCACGATGCTGCGCGAGCGCGAGGTCCGCACTGGCATAACCACGCGTCAGATCCCACTGACCGTGCAAGCTGTCGTAGATCGCAAGCGCCGCGTGTGCCTGTTCGATCGCTTCATCGGTGCGGCGTCCTTCGCTGAGCAGCGACGAGTACTCAAGGCGCGTGGCCGCAACCTGGGGATCATTCGCTCCGAGACGGGTCGTGAAGATATCGATCGCGCGTCCGTAGTAGCGCTCGGACTGTTCGAATTGGCCAAGATCCTGATACACGATCGCAAGACAATGCGCGACGCGCCCCACCATCGGACTATCGTCACCCAGCGTGCGCCGGTAAATGGCCAACGTCTCCGTGTAAATACGCTCGGCCTCGACGGCTTGCCGGCGCAACAGAGCAACCCAGCCGAGCTTGTAGAGAATCAACGCACGTATCGGCGAATCCGTGGATCCCGTCGAGTCGGCGAGGAGCAATGCCTTGTCGAGCCGTTTTTTTGCAGCATCGAGCCGCGAGTTTGAGATATCGATTTGCGCAAGCGTGTAATCCGCCTGCGCGAGCTTCGAGGCATCGACGGCTTGTTGACTCGCCAGTATCCGCTGTGCGGTCAGCGCCTCGTTCGTCGCCTGCGGCAGCAATTCCGCGCTGACGTGCGCCTGCGCGAGGTCCAGATAAGCGAGCGCCGTCTCGACACTGTTCTCGCCGTGCATCACGCGATTTGCACGCAACGCTTCCGCGAACCAGGTCGCAGCCTTGTCGAATTGTGACAACTCGAGGTACGACAAGCCGACGTCCCGCGCGAGTTGCGCACTGAATTCAGCGTCGCGTCCATTGCGTTTGGCGACGATCGCATAAGCGGTCTCGAAGAGCGGTGTCGCTTGCCGATAGTCGCCTTTGTGAGCGTCGATGGACGCCATCCTTCTCAACATCGTCGCGTAGTCGATCGAATCGCGGCCTCTGGCGTCCGCCATGATGTCAACTGCCTCACGTGAAAGGCCCGTCGCTGCCTCGAACCGCTGCAGACGATCGTTCAATGCTGCGAGGTCGTCGAGGATAAACCCGACATACGCATGACTCGGACCGTATTGCGCGCGTGCCAGTATAAGCGCACGCTCGTCGAGTTCAATGGCCTGCTCATATTGGCCTCTCGCGGCTAGCTCGCCCGAGCGCTTTTTGAGGTCGAGCGCCCTTTCCTTTTCAGCTGCGACTGTCGATAGCTCCGTCGTGCCGTTGCGATCGGCTTGCGCGTGAACCTGAGCGGCGCACACGCAAAGGACGCACGCCAATGCGCGCGTATAACAGAGAAAGGCGCGGCGCGAACCGATCATGATTGTCACTCGTGCCGAGGTCTGTTGCCCGGCTCTGATCGACTTAGTGCCGCTGGGCGCCAAACACGCCTGCTGCGCGATAAGACGCACCGGACGTTTCCTGCAACACGAAGCGCCCCGCCATCGCGGGCGGCGGACCGCCGGCTGGCGTGCTGCCGTCAGCAGCCTGAACGAAGTTGCCGACCATGCTGCCCGCGCGATTGGCGCCAACGTTCGACAGCGGGCCATCGAAGACAACGCCGCCGCGCATGCGGGACAGTCCACTGTATCGGACGCCGTCGAAGTTCATGTTCGTGACGCCCGCGCGTTGAGCGAAATTCCATGTGTTGTCAAACGAACCGACCGCAATACTGACGCTTTTTCCGACCGTCACCTGGCCCATCGCGAACCCGCTATATGTTGCGGAGCCAGAATTGGGCAATTGGCCTGGATCCGCTTCGCGTCCGGCGACCCAGACGCCCAAATGAAGATGTTCGAGATCGGTGCCCGCCGTGCCGCCTGTATCGCCGAAAAAGAAACCCCATTGCAGATAGCTGTAGTTCGGAATCGGCTGGCCGTTCGGCATGTTCAGCGATGCAGGAAGACTTCCGCTGCTGTCGCGCAGCAGGTTTGCGTTGACCATTGCGACCGATCCGTTTGCCGCGGCGAAACGGCTGTCGTCGATAAAAGCGGACTGGCCGGTGGAAGCGCCAAGCGTCATCGCTGGGTGACCGCTGAGTTGCAGATTCACGTGTAGTCTGTTGTTGGCGGTGTCGGTGGTGATGGCGAAGTTGCTGGGATCGATGCCGGTGCCGACGGGAATAAGCGTGAGTGGATTGCCCAGGCCATTCTCTTTTTCGGCTATGCCTCCCGCCCATCCCGTCAATGTCGCGTTGCTGCGGCTGCCGACAGATGCCTGGCCGGTCCCCGTCGCGAGTCGCAGTATCGCGTAGTTCACGTCGGACGTGTTCGCGCCGCCGAGCGCGTGTTCGGTGCCGCCTGGCATCGACGGCGCGTTGTCTACGTTGTTGACGGCAGGTGTGTAGTTCTCGAGGACGAAATAGCCTGCGTAGCCGGGACGATTGATTTGCGGATTGCCGCCACCGAACGAAGTGCTCATCAATGGACTGGATATCGCCACGGTACCCGGCTGGCCCGACGCGGCGTTGCCGTGCGACGATGCGATCGTATTGCCCTGCGCGATGGCGTCGTATGAGTGCTGGATGCCGCATACAAGGCATTGCTTGGGTACGTATTGCACGTCGCCGATCGTGACGGAGATCGTCGATTGCTGGGCTTCACCGGTTCCCTGCATGCCGAAGTCTGTATGCAGGAAGGCGGTTTGTGCAGGCGGAGTGTTGGAGCCGGTGTTGATGACGTAGAGGCCTGAATCGGTGAGCGGCAGGCCTAGCGCGGTTGGGGTTCTGAGAAAGGCACGGATGCCCGAAGCGACGGTGGCGCCCTGGTCTTTCTGGCTAAAGTTCTCAAGGCCGGCAGAGATGAAGAAGCGGTCGACGGCGAAGGTGTTGGTGAAGTTGGGGTTGGGAGCGCCGGGATTTCCGTCCATCCCGGGAAGAAGTCTTCCGCCATCGACGTTGCCGGTGGCAAAGATAAAACGTGCAGTACTAGTGGGGTCCTCTTCTGCGATGCCATTGACCCACTTTGCTGGTGTTATTTCAAACAGGATAAAGTTATCAGCGCGGCGACTGACAATGTCGTGCAAACTTCCGCGACTATCTGGTCGCAAGCCTGGGGTGAATCCAGCTTGTAGTATTTCCCAGTGCGTCGGGTTATTGTAAATAGAGCCGTCAAGGAGTCCTGGAATGAATCTTGAATTGTTCGCTGGTGGCGAAAAAGTACTCGCAACATTCCCGTCTCCTGGCCAATGGTCGACCCCTTGGATCATAAACGGTGCTTTGGTGTCGAACGAGCCGCCTGAAGAGAGAACGTTAGGGGTCAATCGGTACGGGACGCACGAGGTACATAGTCCCTGGTTGCTGACGCTCAGCAACTCGATGCCCGGGTAACGCGGGGCCGGACCTGGTTCTGTCCAGAATACGTACTGAAGTCTCGCATCGGCCGGACCCGGATACGTGTCCACGATTGCTTTCGGCGCACCGGTTTCTGTTGCGGTTGAGAACGCATCCACGGAATTGAAGAAGCGATTGGTTGTAGGCGCATCGGTCCGGCGCGTAGGCTCAACGAACGTTGCACTGTATACATTGCCCGTGTACTGCAAAATCGACCGATGCGCCCCATTCGATTCCGAAGGCTGCCCCTGCGCCAACAGCGGCGCCCCCGCCGTCAACCCACTACCAAACCCACCGGTCCCGTCCCCACCGGCAACCGGCCCAATCTCCTGAAACCCGCTATAACTGTAATACCCCGTGGGCTTGTCCTCAGTCGCAAGCGCAAGCGTACTCGCCCCTGCCGCCGTAATTCCGGAGAGCCCCGACCGCCCAAGTTCATCCTCCGCAGGCTGCGTTAAACCGGCCAGCTGCGCAGTCCCCAACTCGAACGCATCCCTGGCCGCCTCGCCCTGTTCCTGACGCACTGTCTCACTCGCCGTACCCTGCTGGCACGCGGACACCACCTCATATCCGGGCCGCCGCACGTCCTGCGTCTGCCCGCCGACCACCATGTCCACTTCGCGCCCAACGAGCAGACTGGCGCGCGTGCAATTCGCGCCGCTAACCGCAATCACCGCCGAAGCCGCCTCTAGATGAACATCGCCCGAAGCTGTCTTGACCACAATCGGCGTCTTTTCATTAAGCGCTCCGCCCGCGATGCGAATGAGGCCCTTGTCCATTCGCATTGTCAGGCGATCGTCGCTACCGCCTTGATAATCGAACGCATCGATCGACACTTCGCTATTTGGCGCGACAGTCACCGACGTACCGTCCGGAAACAGGACCTCACGCAGTTCAGCCGCGCCGGTCGCAATGCGTCGCCCAGACTCGATCTCGTCGCGCACCGTTTGCACCGTCGGCTTGATACCTTTCCCCGGAGAGTATGTGAATATCACCGTATCGGCCTTCGCCCCCGCCTGCGGCACATTTCCAAAAACGCCGGCAGCCAGTGCCAGCACCAGACCCATTTGTGCGCTCACTCTGCTCATGATTGCGCCCTCGCAAGACTGTGATTGCCAGCGCATCGCTCATCTCGCGCCGACTGCCGCCCTCACGTCGATCGCGTTGCCGAAGCCAGGCTTCAAAGACGCTGCACAAACGATCGAGCAACACTAAAAGCTCCACGCGAGCCCAAGGCCCACGCTGGTGTCGTGATACTTGAAGTTGGGTAGTGTCGAATTGTTGTTCGTGTACTGGACCGTCGCCGTCAACGTCAACGACTGCGTTAGGCGAACATATTGCGAAAGCACGATATCGAAGCGATTGTCCTGTCTCTTCACCAACGGATCGACTACGGGGTCCGCAGCGTCATAGATGCTTCGATGAAAGGCGGCATAAAGCGACGTTGTCCAGCCATAGTCGGTCAAATGAAACGGCGCCGGATAGACCTGCGTGAGGCCCACCCAACCTCCAATCTCCTTGAACGACTCAAAGTCGGCATCCGAATTGCGCTGCGCCAGACTCATGCCGCCAAAGAGCCGCGTCGCCGGCAGCACCTGATAGCTGACGCTGCCGCGCAATTCCGTATAGCGTCCCGACCGATCCGAATTCGTCGGAAACGCGCTCTGGTCCTGGAAGTGCTGGTCGCTGGTTTCCAGCGTCATATCGACATACGACGCTGCCGCAATGAGCTTCTGCACATTCACGCCGCCGCCATATTGGCCGAGATAGCCATGGTTGTTCAGCAGCAGATAGGTCGCCGACACGTACGGCCTGATCGACCAACTCGGATCGAGCACACCGCCCAGATAGAAGCGCGGCCCCACGTCCGCCTGAAAGCTGTTGAGATCGAGTAGATGCGTATCGCGATACTTCCGGTTGTACGTCGTGAAGTTGGCTTCCAGATCGTTGCCCGCCTGACTGTCGAACGCATAGGTGTAGTTCAGCGTGCCGCCCACTTCGCCGGACCAGTCGCTATGCCCAAGCGCTGCGTTATCGAGCAGCGCCTGCTGGCCAAGCAGCCTGACCTCTCGCGACGACGGACCTGCGTTCGCATTGGTGTCGTAGCGTCCACCGGCGAAGAGCGAACCCGTGAAGAAGTTCTTGCGACGCCCGCGATCGGCTTGCCCAAGTAGCGACTGCGCGCGCTGCATCAAAGGCGGCGGCATATCCGGCGCGATCAGCGCCTGTCGCAAATAGGTCGCCGCAAGATCCGATGCGCCGACCCGCAAATACAGTTCGCCCAGCAACAGACGAATATTCGAGAGCCCGGGATTGAGCTTCAGAATGCGTTCCAGCGCCGCTATCGCGCCGCGTAAGTCGCCCTGATCGGCAGCAAGCTGCGCGAATTCGAACAAGCGCCCCGCATTGGTGGGGTCGTCGATCATTGATTGCAACGCATCGTGATAGCGCCGGGTCGCGTCGCTGTCCTGCGCTCCAGGTACGATCGTCGCTGAATCGGGTGCCGCCTCGACTGCATCCGCCGGCAACGCCGTCATCGCCACAAGCGCGAGCGCCACCGCGCAACCCGACGAGACGCCCACTCCGCAGGGTCGGCAGTGTAGCAGGCAAGCGGCAAAGCTCATCGAGCGCATCGCAGCCTTCCTTGTTTCCGGTTATGCGGCGATCCGGTCACCCACGCCCAAAAACTTCCTGCCCGACGCGGCAACTTGCAAGCGTCAAACCGCGAGAGACCGTTAAAACCAGGACGAGCAACACAGCAGATTTTGAAAGCGGCTTTGCGGCCGCTTCCCTCGAAACGTCAGTGTTCGATTCAGGCCGCGCTTGGGAACCGGTCCCCGACATGCAAGCGGCCACTTCATTTTCTGGCGAATGAGCTTCTTCACCCAGCGGCTTCGCACGCGTTTCCAGGCGGTCAAAGCAGAATGCGCAGCGCACTGGAAGGGAGTGTCGTGATTCTTTCTTCCGGCTGTTCTGGAAGTGATAGATCACAGAAGCAACTTGTGCAAGGCACGATCCGCGGGAGAGGCGGCGCACCGCACACGCCATCAGAATGGTGCATGTCTACCGCGCCGCCTTTTTGGCGCTCACGTATCGTCATCACGCAAAAAGCAGCCATCTGGCACGTCTATTCAACAGGCGCGCGTGCCGCATGCGATCAGTCTCCATGAGGCCAGGGGCCCGGCGGTTGGACCATCGTCCCGCCACGGGTGTCCGATGAATCCGGCGGAGCCGGAGGGGTTGGCGCGCTGCGGGCCGGTGGCTCGGACGTCACCGGCGGTGCACTCGCCGCCGTCGGTGCGTTCGGCCGCGCCGTGGCCTCTGTGCGATTGGGCGTCGATTGAGCAAAAGCGAGCGCTTCCGGCAACATCAAAAGCGCAATGACAAAGCTGAACCGCTTTCTCCAGGACGTGACTATCATTGTTAAGCTCCGCAACGCGTGATGAGGTGCTTCATGAATCGCGAACAACATCCCGTCTGGGCAGTATACGACAGGCTTCGCACGGCGCGCCTCAATGTCAAATACTATTGCGAACGCCTGCGCCAGGTTGAACTATTGAACCGCGCGTGCGAAATCATCTTGCTGATCGCGGCGCCGACGTCCGCAATTGCGGGCTTGTGGTTCTGGAAAACCGATATCGGGAAAGCGGTGTGGCAGAGCCTTGGCATTGTCTCGGCAATCATCGCCACGGTACGGCCAGCATTCCAGCTCACGAAGAAGATCAAGGACTACGAGGCAGCGATTTCGGGCTATCAGACGCTCGAATACGATCTCGAAATAATCCGGCAGAAAATTGAGCAACGCGGAACTTATGACGATAAGCTCAAGGCCGAGTTTATGAAGGCGGTCGAACGGCATCGAAACGTTGAGCTAGCCAGTCCGGACAAGGTACCGAACCGCAAGCTGCTGCAAAACTGCACCAACGCGGTGCTCGCGGAGATGCCGGCTAATTCGTTCTTCGTCCCGGAGACTTGACATACGCGCCCACGTGGGGTCCTGCCGGCGTCGCCCTGAGGACCCGGCTTTACCGCCGAGCCCCATTCCATCTCACCGCGAGCCACCGCAGATAACGTCGAGCCGCCCGAGCCCTGGCCGCGCAACGAGTCGTAGCGATACACCGCGCCGCTCCGGCGCCTCCTGCAGACTGCGGCAAGCTGCGGGGTTACCACATGCGAACACTGCATGACGACAAACGGTATCGTTGCCCACGAAGCGCACTCACGAATGGCCGCTTTGGCGCGTGCTGAATGACGCTTTCGGGTTGATAGCACCAATCCGCGACGCGCAGAACCGGACAATCGAGAAAGCTCGTATCAGGTGCAGCACGAAGATTGGCTTTGACCAGACGCTGAAACCCTTCTCGGCCCGCGCCGGAAGGCGGCAACGAGTCGAGCGTGCAGGTTCGCCGACTGTCGGCGATGACGAACGGTCTGACCGACGCGGGCCATAGCAGGCGTGCCTCGATTCTCCATAAAAAGTGCGCCTGATCTTTCGTCTATACAGCAAGCACAGCGAGGGGGCGCCCTGGCCGACGAAGCCTAGCTGGCCGCAGGTGCTAGATCGAAACTGGCTTCGAGGCGACCAAAGGCGAATGCGGGCTCGCATTCGGCGGCAGAAAATGTCGATAACGGTCGCGCCCCGTCACAGGAGACGGACTGACGCGCTTTCCGCCGGCGCACTGCAAACATTCGCCCTTCCCATGCTGCCCAGGTGGTGTCGAATCGATTGGCGACCCACTGTGGTTCAAGTTGCTTCACACGACGGCAGCGAGAATGCGGTTTGCGCGGCTGCCCCGTTGCCGCGCGATACTATTCATCATCGCTCAGAGCGGCAAACCGTTATACGCACGCGCGATCGGCGCTAGTGCGTCGAACACCTGTTCAGCCGGCAACACGTGCTGCCGGTCGCCTTGTCCGTCGTTCTCATCGGTGATCGACAGAAGCATCAACTTGCCGGCTACGTGCCACCCGACATACTGGCGCGCGAGCGCCGGCACCTGAACCGCGAACACGGCGTTTTCCGAGACGCCGGCGCTACGCACGCCGACGTCTCGACCTTCCGCCAGACGCCGGATCAGTAAAGGGGCTCCGAAGCCCACTGCATTCCAGCCTTTGGGTCCCTTTTCCATCGTCACCGACGAGCGCACCTTACCGTCCACGAGCACCGGATAGATCAGCCTGTCTAGCGGCTTGAGCAGCGTATCTGGGCTGGCGCCCGAGCGCCACGCGCGCAGTTCGTCCAGCCGCACCAGATAAGCGGGAAACGGCTGCCCGAGCGTCGCCGTCGCGGCCTGCCGGGGCGAGTCGAAGCCGAGTTGCTGCGCGTTCTGCTCCGTGACCAATTCGCCGAGCACGGACAGCGACTGGCGCGCGCTCGCTGGGGCGTCGTTGTCGGTCGAACTGGACTGCGCGTGCGCCAGTAGCGTGACGCCAAGGAGCATCGCTCCGAGTAATGTTTTCACGTCGACCTCACTGCTTTTGGATGTTGTAGTAGTCGTTCCAGTGCGTGTGATCGGCACCGCTCACGTATACGTCGTAGGTGATGATGCTCGCATCGCCGACATTGGGCGGCCACGGATTGTTGATCGCGACATAGTTAGTGCCGCGCACGGTTGTGTAGCCGGTCGCCACCATCATGTGGCCGCCGCCTCCGGTCCAATGCCAGGTGAACGCGAACGGCGTACGACGGCAGTAGATCTGACGCTTCACGTCGTCCCAACTAAGCGCTGCGTCCGACGTCGTGGCCGCGTTGAAGCCGTATTTGCCGTACTCGGGCCAGCCTCCCTGCACGCACGCGCCTGGCTTCGGGTTATTGCAGCAATCGGTCGAACCAAATTCCTTGTTGGCTTCGTCGCATTGGCTCACCACAGTGCCGAGATAGCCCATCGTCATCTGGCCACTTGCGGCCCAGCACCACATGCTCGTTTGCTGCGGATTGAGCGCGACGGTCAGCGACGAACTGACGGGCGGCGTGCAGCATCCTCCGAGCCACACAAGACCGGCGGCTCCAGCGATTCGTCTTATATCCATGAGTGGTCCCCTTCGTTTAGGAAACGCCGGAGGTCGCGGTCGATTATTTCTCCGCGAGATGATGGCCGCTCGCATGCGCCTCGACGCGATAGCGCTGCCGAATTTCCCTCAGATGATCGAGATCTCCCGGGTGCTTGCCGTCGGGGAATTCGACTTCGGCGATGCTATGGCCGGCGCTCGCCTTAAGCATTCCACGTTTCTGGCCGCCGGCGGCCGGGACAGCAATCGATTTGATATTGCCGTGCTGATCATGCTCGATATGAACCTTCATGGTGGACTCCTCGTCACGTTCCATGGATAGTGGGCGGATGCTCAGCGTCTAACTCGGGATCGCGTCGGTCCAAGCAATGAAGAGTCCGTACGAAGCGAAATCGGTGGAGCTTTTGTTATGCACTTCCAGCAGCACAACGCGATTGCCTTCAGCGTCGCAATCGTTGGAAACGTTGCGGACTTCGACGTTCTTGTCCCACGGCGGTCCCGACAGGGGGATCGCTGCGGCCCACAGGATTTCTCCGTAGTTCATCGGACTGACCCACCAAAACGCGGAGTCGCCCGCGTTCAGATCGATCCCACTGCCGACCAGCTGGCCATTTACATTGATACCCATCGCTGTCTCCCGGTTGAGAACGGGCACGGCGACGCGGAATTGCCCGTGTGCCCGTAGCGGTCGTTGTACCGATGATTACAGGACGACACTGTTAGACGGATTTTGAAAGAGCGCGTGGTGAGAACGCTGGCCTTCCGCGGTAAGGTGTGTGATTCACACAGATCGTTTCAACTAAAATGAGGCGATGGACCGCGAAATTGCGACTCGATTGCGTTGGGTATTGATGTATCACGGGACCGACAACGCCGGCCTCGTCTGCGCACGTTGTGGCATCTCAAGGCCGACACTTCGAAAATGGTTACAACGTTACCAGGATGCTAGAGAAGAAGGTCTTCGCTCTCAAAGTCGCCGCCCTCTCAACAGTCCAAACCGGAAGGTCTCCGAAGCTGATCGGGCGACGATTCTGCGGCTGCGCGCCGAGCATAAGGGCGCACGGCGGATCCAGAACGAGTTGCGGCTTCACGAACAAAGAGAGCTGTCCCTCGCGACCATTCACAAGGTTCTGACCGAGGCGTCTGTGAAGCCGCTAGTGCGCTCGAGGCGGCCGGCACATCCCACACGCTATAGTCGCCCGGTTCCGGGAGATCGGGTCCAGATGGACACAATGAAGATCGCGCGAGGCGTCTATCAGTACACGGCCATCGACGACTGCTCGCGCTTCCGCGTACTGGCTGTGTACCCTCGCAGAAATCCCCCCATCGTAGACCGCAGGAAATGTGTCACAGCTTCGCTATGAAATGTGTCAATCGGAGGCGCTCCCTCCGTCGAATGAGAAGATGTCTCGAAGTTTCAGGTAGTTAGCGCATGCGAAGGAATAGTGACACGCTCTCGTCCGACGACGCCGCGACGAGCTGTTCGCCACGTTGCGCGACGGCACCCTCTACCGCCCGAAATCTGATCCTAATGCTTGACGAGTGGCATGGCGGCACGTTATTTTCCATGGCAACGCGTGCAATTGCACATGATCTCCAGCTCCGCCCGAACAGGACAGATGACGATGTTAATCCTCTGTCGAGCAAACCGGGCCAGACGGCGGACGTTTGACCACCCTTCATATCGAGGTCTTGTTGCCCATATTCAAGGATAAAGAGATTGTTATTTCTACACCGGTCCGAACCCCCATCGGGGAGCTTTAGGGGCTCTCCACAGCATTCCAGCAGCAGAAGTCGGCGCGACGGTCGTTCGGAAGTGGTTAGTCGCTCTGGACTGGACCCAACCAAAGTCGACTCAGTCGTGATGGGCAAAGGATGCCTTGAGATACATCCATGATTTTGATCGTCGCAATTTTCCGTTTTAAGGTGAAACAAAATGAATATAGATCTCTCCGGCAAGGTTGCCCTCGTCACAGGCTCCACGGAAGGCATTGGCCTTGCAATCGCGCAGGCGCTTCGAAACGCCGGCGCCGAAGTTGTGATAAATGGGCGCACCAGATCCAAGGTGGACGCTGCTATTGCGCGGCTTGACGGTTCCGTGAGGGGGCATGCCTGCGACCTTTCCACGGCTGAAGGTTGTCATGTTCTGATCGAAGCCGAGCCAGAACCCGACATCGTCGTGAGTAATCTCGGAATTTTCCAGCCGCTGGATTTCTTTGAAACCGACGATGCCATCTGGGACCGGCACTGGCAGATAAACGTCATGGCCGGTATGCGCCTCGCCCGCGCATATTTGCCAACGATGGCAGCTAAGGCATGGGGCCGTTTCGTGTTCCTGGGCTCAGAGTCCGCGTTCAACATTCCGGCTGAAATGATCCACTACGGCGTGAGCAAGACGGCGGACGTGGCTCTCGCCCGCGGTCTCGCGAAGCGCATGGCGGGCACAGGCGTGACGGTGAACTCGGTCCTGCCCGGCCCGACCTTTACCGAAGGAGCGTCTGCAATGCTCAAGGACCAGATTACCGGAGGGAAGACCTTTGAAGAAGTCGGCATTGATTTCGTGAAGACACATCGTCCGACCTCTATCATTCAACGGCCCGCAACTGTCGAGGAAGTCGCCAATATGGTGGTCTACGCGGCATCAAAACAGGCGTCAGCGACGACAGGCGCTGCACTTAGGGTCGATGGAGGCGTCGTCGACTTCATCGTTTGATACTCATCGCGATTAGCCGCGCCTTTCGCATTCAGGCGATAGGTGCGGCCTTAATCCGTTCAGCAAGATGTGCTATTCGAGTGGCGTAAGCTCCCTTAGGGTTTCGTCCGTGCTCCATAAAGCGTGCGCGAGATACCGGAAATTAATCACTGCTGCGAGGTAGCCGTCTCCCTCGGGCAAACGCGGACCCGCCGTGTCGTCTCTAACGACGACTACCTCAAATCCCTGTTCAACGAGTTCGCGCGGATGTGATTCGACGCAAAGGTTCGCCGCCATTCCTGCAAGAACCACCTGAGATACACCTCTCTTTCGAAGTTGCAGGGTAAGGTCATTGGTTTCCGGGCCGTGAACCTTGTGATGCGGTGCAATAATTGTCTTCCCATCAGGGTCCCTCGGTGATTGCGTCCCAGACGATCTGGAGCAGGAATGCAGTCGCCTGCCCAGGCTAAGCCTAACGACCTGTGCGGCGAGTTGCATTACCCCAGCCGTATAGTTACTTGCTGGCAACCTCCCCCAGTGCGTGCACGGCGGTCTCTTGCTCGACACGAGGGAAATCACTGGCTAACTTTTTCGCGATGTACTCCATCACGATGCGCACAGCCACATGCCGTCGGATGTCCATATGCACGACAAGGTAGACATCACGCGATAGCTCTGCTTGCTCCATAGGCAGCGCGGTCACCCCTTTGTCTGCCGCCGCTAAAAACCGGGGCAGCGCGGCAATCCCAAGTCCCTCACGCACTGCAGCAAGCTGACTTAGCAGATCATTGCTCCTGAATCCGATGCGACGGCCGTTAGCAAAATCGAGCAGCCAGAGCTGCTCAGGTACGTGATCCAGTGCGGAGTGATACGCAATGAATCGCCATTCTTCAGGCGGCCGGCTGACATAGCCTGGGCGCGCATACAGCCCGTACGAAATGCTTCCAATTCTGCGTGAAACGTAGCTTGGTTCGGTAGGACGCGTCAGGCGAATCGCAATATCAGCTTCCTGTCGACTGAGCGAAATCATCGGCTGGGCGCCGAGCAGGGTCAGTTCAATCTCACGATGTTGCAAGGTCAGTTCGGCAACACGCGGTGCGAGGAAAGCGCTCGCGAAAGCAGGCGGTGCGCTCACAGTAACTTTCGCCAACGCTCCCGCCTTACGGCTTCGCACCGCCCTCTCCAATGCATGGGCTTGCGCCTGCATCCCGTCAGCGACGCGTGCAACGTGCCGGCCGGCATCTGTCAGTTGCCAACGTCTGCCCAGACGATCCACCAATATTTCTCCCAGCGAATGCTCGAGCGCTGCTATATGGCGCGCGACCGTCACGTGGTCCACACGCAGCTTGCGCGCCGCTCCTGACAAGGTGCCAGCCTCTGCCAGGGCGACGAAATGCCTCATGTCATTCCAGTCGAACATTGTGCGAATTCTCACAAGTAATGTGAATTCCTTCCGGGTTCCCGGCGTGGGATATCAATGCTATTTTTGCATGTCGATTGACATCTTATCGTGCCCGAGGCGTCGGGTGCATCGGCGCGTTGCCGTTCTCCCACTGACAACGGTAAGAGAGTCTTATTTTTCAAGGAACCGCGTTGATCAGGATTCTTCCCCTTTGTCTCGGTACATTTGCGCTCGGCATCGACGCCTACATCATGGCGGGCCTGCTCCCCGGCATCGCATCCAGCTTCGATGTACCTGCCGCCGTGGCTGGGCAAACGGTGACAGTTTTCACCGCGTGTTACGCAATTGCAGCGCCGGTATTCGGCACGCTGACAGCAGGCAAGCCCGTACGCCGCGTGCTGGGCGCAGCGCTGATTCTTTTTACGTTGGCCAACACGCTAAGCGCAATCGCCACCAGCTTCCCACTTCTGCTGCTGTCGCGCGCGCTGGCTGGGGTTGGCGCGGGTCTCTATAGCCCTACCGCCTTTGCGACGGCTGCTAGTATGGTGTCTCAGGACCGGCGCGGCCGAGCGCTTGGCCTGGTTGTGGGCGGACTAGCGCTGGGCACGGCCGTGGGCGTACCGAGCGGTCTGGTTGTCGCCGTCCACTTTGGCTGGAGAAGCGCACTATGGCTGATCGTGGTGCTGGGCGGGGTCGCACTTGCGGGCGTCATTTCCCGCATGCCCGAAACCACCGCCTCCACACCGCCGTCGCTTCGCCAACGCGTTTCCGTGCTGGCCGATCCGCGCGTTGCCGCAACTATTGCTGTTTCCCTGGTCACGTCTGCCGCGTCGATAGGGCTCTACACCTTTGCAGCCCCGTTGTTGCGGTCAACCAGCGGCGTCACTGACCCGCTGCCCTACCTGTGGGTGTGGAGCCTCGGCGGAATGGGCGGCATCTACCTGTGCGGCACGCTGATCGACGCTACCGGCCGCCCAGAATCGATGATGTCGCTCGTGCTTGTTCTCATGCTCGCCGTCTTCACACTACTGGGAGCGGTGGTGGTACGTCAACCGCTGGCTCTCATCCTGTTCGGCGCGTGGGGCGCCGCTGCATGGTCTTCGCAGGCTCCTCAGCAACATCGATTGCTCTCACTGCATCCGGATAAGGGAGGCATCGTGGTCGCTTTACAGAGTTCCGCTCACTACCTCGGTAGCGCTGCTGGCGCCGCACTTGGTGGAATCGCTCTCGCCGCTGGCATGCGCCTTACTCAACTACCTTTGTTATCCACGGGCCTCATCGTACTGGCCCTGTCAGGACAACTCTGTGTCGCCGCATGGGCGAGATCGGACCTTGCTCGGGCCGCGCGAAATGTTTCCCTCATTGGAAGAGATCTGTCATGAAAGCCATTCAATACCGGACGTTCGGAGGCCCCGAAGTTCTTGAATACGTCGATTTGCCGGAACCCGAGCCGCGCCCCGGCGAAGTGTTGATCGAGACCAGTGCCATTGGCGTCAACTTTCCGGATATCCGGGAGCGCCAAGGCGTTTATAACCGGGCAGAGACGCGCGTCGGCGGTGTGACGCTACCTCAGGTTGGTGGCCTGCAGGTGGTCGGCCGGGTACTGCGCACCGGCACAGAAACGGACGGTCACTTGACCGGACGCAAGGTGATGGCGTTGATGCCAAAAGGGGCATACGCGCAAACAACAGTGGCCCGCGCGGACCTGATAGTCGAACTTGACGAAGATGCCGACGACATCGCTATGGCGAGCCTGCCTTGTCAGGGGGTAACAGCGTTTCTCGCTTTGCAGGTGTGCACCGTGCTGCGGCCGGGTGAAAGTCTGCTGGTCCACGGTGCGAGCGGTGGCGTCGGCAGCCTCGCGGTTCAGATCGCAAGAGTGCTGGGTGCCCGCACGGTAATCGGCACAGCCAGTACGGATGCCCGCCGCTCCTTCGTGCGCGGTCTTGGTGCCGACCATGCTATTGCCTACGACTCGCCGCACTGGCCGGAATCCGTTCTGAGCCTTACCGGCGGAAAGGGCGTCGATGTCATCCTCGAAACAATTGGAGGCGACGTGTTCGATCAAAACTTCGCATGCCTCGGCATGCTAGGTCGATGCGTGGTAATTGGCTCCACGCGCGGCCCCGGCGAACCGCTGGCGCCCCGCCGGTTAATGGCAAGGGCACAGACGCTGACCGGAGTCTACCTGCCTTCGTTTTTTCAGCGTCCCGATCTTGTCCAGCGTGGTTTGCGCTTCCTCAAAGACGGCGTTGATAACGGCCTGATTCGACCCAGCGTCGGGGCAACGCTTCCGCTCAGTCGCACCGCAGACGCGCACGGCATGCTCGAACGTCGGGAAGCCCAAGGCGTCATCGTCCTCGATCCAAGATATTGAAAGTTCCACCGCGGCGCCGGTTTCAAAAAATCGCTTCATCGTCATCCGTCGTTAAACGTGACGGGTGAAAAATTCTTGATCTCGGAATTCCCCATGAAACGTACTTATATCGTTGCAGCTGCGCTTGCTGGCTTGTTGATCTGCACCGGCCCGTCCCAAGGTGCAGAGAAGGACACATCGGCTGCAAGCATTGCTTCTGCGCTTCCCCTGTCCGAAAGATCTCTTGAAGATGTAAAGGACCGCTTCCGCCAGTTGACGACGGCGGCGAACCGACACGACGCTCAAGCAATTGAACAGATGTTCTGGGACTCGCCGTCAGCGCTGCTAGTCGCTAAAAGCGTCGACGCGGCCGAGGGAAACTGGGCAGGGTTCTGGGGCCCGGTCGCGGTTGCCCGGAAGCTTCAAGGCATATACGCTGCCGGCACACTCACCCTGTATCCTGACTGGGCGAAAGTAAGGGTCGTCGGCATCTCTTCAACAGTTGCCCAGAGCTATGCTCCGATGAAAATTGCCGTTAGCTACGGTGGTCAGGATCCATCTCCACGTCCGTTCATCATGATCATCGAATGGCTGAATGTAGACAGTCAGTGGAGAATCGCGTCGGAGATCATCCTGCCAGTGCCCTCCCCCTAACCGGCTCTCCCTATACCTGTGCGCAGACGTGCGGTGTTACGACGGTTAGAACACAAAAGATCGGTGATAAGGAAAGACCTCAACGGCTGAGAACGAGAGCGACCGACGCGACAACGCGCGCAGAGAAAGCTGTGCCAGACGCGAACGATCTCGTCACGCTAGCGATCCGGTGTGTGCCGGCAAGGCGGAACCGTCGATCCCGAAACCGTTGTGCATGCTCGTCGAGAACAGCCGCATTCAACGCGGCGGTCTCCCATTGGACTCGCAACGCCCCTTCCGCTACCCTGCCGCTTCGTCCCCGATGCCATCAGTGTCTTTCCGACTTGCGACCGAAATCCAGATGTTGTATAAAATCTAAAATTTCGGTACATCATCGACCCCATGAGAAAGTCCAGACAGGAGACGGCCGAAACCCGGCAACGCATTCTCGAAGCTGCGTCCAGCCGCTTCAGGGAAAGCGGCATTGAGGGCACCGCACTCGCCGATCTGATGGCGCAGGCTGGTCTCACGCACGGCGGTTTCTACAAGCATTTTGCTTCGAAGGAACAGGTGGTGCTTGAGTCGTTGCAACTGGCCGCCGACTCGCTGCGCGAAACCGTGGAGTCTTCCCTGTCGCGCTCGGCCGGCACGCCCGGTCTGAATGCGGCAATCAGCAACTATCTTTCTGCGGAACACCGGGACGATCCGGGCGGCGGCTGCCCGTTCGTTGCGCTCGCGAGCGAACTGGCTCGCGCCAGCGACGAGGTTCGCGACGCGACGACAGAGGGCATCCTGAAGCTGGTCGACTTGATCGCGAACCGTCTTCCCGAACTTCCACGTGCCGCTGCAAAAAAGAAGGCGCTCGTCATACTGTCGACCATGATGGGCGCACTGACCATGTCGCGTATGGTCAACGACGAGCAGCTCTCAGCGGCGATTCTGCGTGAAGCCAAGAAAGCAGTGCTGCAATGACTCCTGCTTCACCTCAGGTGTTCTTCTCCGTTGCCAGACCATCGTGCGAAACGTCATCGGTAGGCAGCCGCAGGCGTGCAATCGAGTTCGCCGTCGATGACAGGAACTACTCTGTCCCGCCCTTACAGATCTGCTGCCGTTACCCGCATGCTATAAGCCGCTCAGCGGTAACCTCCGAGTTGACGCGATTGCCGGTGGAGGGCTGATCCTTCGACTCGGGGTCACTCGCACTCGACAACAGCGGACATTTTTCGAACAGCTCGGCAACCCACTCGACAAAGACGCGGGCTCTAAGCGAAACGTGTCGATTGCGCGGATAAACGGCTATAACCGGAATCGGCCGCGGTCGCCATTTTGAGAGCACTTCGACGAGTTCGCCTGACTCCATGTACTTTGTGAGTACGAACCGGGGAGCCTGCACCAACCCCGCGCCACGAGCACTGCACATCGCACAGGCCTCTTCATCGCTGATAGCAAGCGTTGCAGACATCCCGACATCAACTGCATCGCCGTTGATGTCGAACATGAAGTTCATGACCTTTTTGGAACGTCTCGAGAAGCATTGCACCGAACGATGCTGCTGGAGATCCTCGACCCGTTGAGGTTCGCCGTACCGGCGAAGATAGTCGGGACTGCATGCCGTAAGCAGCGGCACGTCGCCAAGTTTGCGCCTCACACCATTCCCGTCGTCAGGTTCCTCGAAACGGATCGCGCACTCCACGGACTCGTGAGTCGGGTGATGCTGTCCATCATCCAGCGCGATCACCAGTTCGATATCGGGGAACTGTTCGCGGAAATCATCCAGGCGAGGCACAACGACAAGTCTCCCGAGCGTCGTCGGCATCTGCAGGTGGAGCCTCCCTCGTGGTCTGTTTGGTGCGCTCGAAAACAGATCTTCCGCCTCGTTCATCTCGGCCAGAATCCGGATGCAGTCCCGATAGTAGTCCGCGCCTTCCGGAGTCAGGCTGAGGCGCCGGGTCGTCCGCTGCATCAGGCGAATCCGAAGATATGCTTCAAGCTTTCCGACGATGATCGACACCGTCGAGCGCGGAAGTCGAAGGGCGTCCGCCGCTTTGGCGAAGCTGTTCAGCTCAACCACCTTGGCAAAGACCTGCATTGACTGAAACCGGTCCATATCGTCTCACTTGCTGCATTGCGCCGTCCTGGAACCGGCACAAGGCAGACCTCAACAACAAATCGTTCTCAGCGGTGCTGAGACAAACGTTCTGAAGATCTCGGATCAATTGAAGCGGAGAGCCGATCCCGCCAAAATCAAAGAGCCAGGAGTCTTAGCTCGCCGGACCGGCCGCTGGCGACTCATTCTGTGTCACATTAGCGTCGGAGCGGACATCCCAGCCACCACCCAGCGCACGGAATGCACCCACGGCAGCGCGCGCTGTATCCGCACGGGAGCCGTCCAGATCGTCGCGCGCGACGAGGAGTTGACGGTCCGCGTCCAATACGTCCGTGAGGGTTATGGCGCCCGCCCTGTAGGCGCGTTCGGAGAGATCCCGGGCGCGCGTCAGCGATGTCACTTCAGCTTGTAATTCCTGTCGCCGGGCCTCTGTCTGCGTAAGCACTGTGAACGCATTCTCAACGTCCTCAGCTGCCTTGAGGACCGCCTGGCGATATATAGCAAGCGCCTCCGCGTTACCGCCCCTCGCCTGCTTGACTTCTGCATCCACCTTCCCGAAGTCGAACAGACGCCACCGTAGCGCCCCTGTACCGATGGGCTGAAACGCCCCCGCGGTAAAGAGGTGGTTGGTGCTCACGCTGTCAAAGCCCAGAGCACCGGACAGCGAGATCTTCGGGTAATAGTCCGAGATCGCCGCGCCAATTCGCTCACTCGAAGCGGCCACTCGTCGCTCTGCCGCGATGACGTCGGGTCGACGTCTCAGCACGTCCAGTGGACCGACGTTATCGTCGATCCTGGGGATCGTGGGTATGCTAAAGGGGACGGCCAGCTCCTGCGCGTATGTTCCCGGTTGTGCGCCCATGAGCACGTCCAGCCGGTTCAGTTGGCCCTCCAGTGCCGTGCGCAGCGTGGGCACGGTAGACCTTGCCTGCTTGAGCAGTGCGTCCGCCTGTGCAATCTCGCGCTCGTCCGCCGCACCCGCGCGACGCCGGACCTGGACCAGTTCAAGCAGACGCGCGTCCGTCTCGATCTGGTCTTGCGCCACCGCGAGCCGGGCCTGAAATCCCCTGATCTGCAGGTAGGCGTCGGCTGCGTCGGCGGCCACGGTAATGCGCGTGCCAAGTTGCTCAGCCTGGGCCGCTTCCGCCTCGTCTCGGGCCGCTGTCGCACTGCGCCGCAAGCCGCCAGCGAGATCAATCTCCCAGCTGGCGGCGGCACCGACGTTGTACTCGCGCTGGTCGCGGCTATAGCCCGGGAACGTTTTCGCGATCGAACCGACCGGACTTTGCAGGCTCTGGTGCTCAGCGGTGACGCTTGCGTCGAAATCGAACGTTGGCAGAAGCTGAGCACCAGCGCTTGCTGCGATCGCTCTCGCCTGCTGGACGCGGGCAAATGCGGCCGCAAGGTCGAGGTTCTGCGCGAGCGCACGCTGAACCACCGTGACGAGCATCGGGTCGTTAAAGCCCGTCCACCATGTGTCCATCTGCGCTGCGGCTGTTGTCGCGTGCTGGCTACTGGTCGCAATGCGGTTGTGGAACGAGCTCAGATGTGCTGTTGGCGCCACGTAGTTGGGCCCAACCGCGCAACCGGATACGGCTGTCGCCAAGGCAAGACCGGCGGCAGTGACACGGAGGATCTTTCCCGGCCTTTTGCGTACGGCAAACACGCTGCGTTCAGCGGCAATAGAAGAAGTCATGTGCGCTCCTTGCGGCCGACCCTGCGAATAAAGACATAGAAGACAGGAGTAAACAGCAGCCCGAAACAGGTCACGCCCAGCATGCCGAACAGCACTGCCGTACCCAGCGACTGCCTCATTTCCGCGCCAGCGCCCGTCGCCACAGCAAGCGGCGCGACGCCCAGGATGAAAGCGAAAGATGTCATCAGGATGGGACGTAGCCGCGTACGTGCAGCGTGCACGGCGCCATCGATCGGGCCGGAGCCTTCGTCCTCCTTCTGACGTGCGAACTCGACGATCAGAATTGCGTTTTTCGCAGCGAGACCGACCAGAACGACAAAGCCTATCTGCGCGAGGATATCGATGGGCATGCCGCGGGCGATCAGGCCGGTAACCGAGGCGAGAATGCACATCGGTACGATGAGGACGATCGCAAGGGGCAGCTTCCAGCTCTCATACTGCGCGACGAGAATGAGAAACACGAAGAGAGCCGCCGCACCGAAGACCAGAAGCGTCGGGGTGCCATGTTGCTGCTGCTGGTACGCCAGGTCCGTCCATTCGAAACCGATGCCTTGTGGCAGAACCTCGCGGGCGAGCTCTTCCATGCGATGCAGTGCCGTGCCGGTGGCAACACCCGGCGCCGCGACGCCCTGGACTTCGGCCGCCGGGTACAGGTTGTAGCGCGGTACGCGATAGGGAATCGTACGGTTTTCCATTTGCGCCACCGTGCCGATCGGGACCATTTCACCCGACTGGTTTCGCGCCTTCAGTCGGGTAATGTCCTGCGGTGCATGCCGGAACTGTCCGTCAGCCTGAACGATGACCTGATAGGTTCTGCCCAGATAGTTGAAGTCGTTCACATACTGCGAACCCAGATAGACCTGCAGGGTGGAAAACACATCCGTGGGTGTCAGCCCAACCTTTTCTGCTTTCACACGGTCAATATTCGCGAAAACCGATGGCGACCCCGCGTTGAACAGGGTGAAGACCCCAGCAAAACTCGGATCCCTGTTCGCCGCGGCAACAAGGGCATTCGCCGCATGCACGAGCGCCTCCGAGCCGAGCCCTGCGCGGTCTTCCAGCATCATCTTGAATCCGCCTGAATTGCCGAGCCCCTGTACAGGTGGCGGCGGAATCGTCAGTACGTACGCGTCCTTGATGACAGACAGGCGTTTGCGCAGGTCGGCCAATACCGTGGTCGCTGTCACCCCCGGAAGCTCGTGGTTATAGAGCGACGGCAGCCCTGAAAAGATCGTTCCCGAGTTCGATGCAACGGTCAACGTTGTCGCGTCCAGCCCCACGAACGGAGCAACGTGTTCAATACCGCGCGTGGTCAGGATAATGTCAATTGCATTCCGGACGACTTTCTCGGTACGGTCCAGTGACGCTCCGGGAGGAAGCTGAACCACGGTAATCAGATAGCCTTGATCCTGCTCTGGAATAAAGCCGGTTGGCGTGCGCGAGAACTCGAAACCCGTAACCCCGATCAGTACGACGTAGATCGCAAGAACAACGGTCAGGCCACGAACGAGACGACGTGTGACGTTTCCATACCCAAACGACAGCTTGTCGAAACCCCGGTTGAAGCGATCAAAGCCTGCGTGCAGCAGACGCTGTCCAAATCCCGCATGCGACGCGTCGTGTGGCTCATGTGACTTGAAGAGCACCGCGCAAAGGGCTGGACTGAGAGTAAGCGACACAAAACAGGAGATCACCGTTGACGCGGCGATTGTCACCGCAAACTGGCGAAAGAACAGCCCCGAGATACCGCTCAGGAAGGCAGACGGCACAAAGACTGCACATAGTGTCAGCGCAATGGATAGGAGTGCGCCGCCCACTTCGTCCATCGTCCGGTGCGCGGCCTCGGCTGGCGACATCCCCGAGCGCATATTGCGTTCCACATTCTCGACCACAACGATCGCATCATCGACTACAATTCCGACCGCTAACACGAGGCCAAATAGAGACAGGTTATTGAGCGATATCCCGAACGTCGCGAGCACGATGAAAGACCCGAGCAGTGAGACGGGAATTGCAACGACCGGGATAATCGTGGCCCGCCAGTTCTGCAAAAACAGGAAGACGACACCAACAACCAGCAGGATGGCGACGAAGATCGTGACAATCACCTCGTCGACAGACTTGCCGATGAAGATGGTCGGATCGTAGATGATCTTGTAATCCATTCCCGGCGGGAAGTCGTTCTTCAACCCGCGCATGGCGGACAGAACCTGCTGTTCAACCGCAAGCGAGTTAGCGCCCGGCTCCGCATAGATGAGCAATGTCGACGCATTGTCGCGATCCATGAACGCTGTCGAGCCATAGTCCGCGGCCCCAACTTCGACACGACCGATATCGCGTATGCGAGTCACTCGTCCCTGGGTGTCGGACTTGACAACCACATCCGAGAATTCCTGCGGTGTTGACAGCCGGCCCAGCGCCTCGACGTTGATCTGATAGGCATCGTTCCCCGCCGTCGGCGGCTGGTTCAGGATACCGGCGGAAACCTGCAGGTTCTGCGCGCGCAGTGCCGTGAGCACTTCGCTGGCGTTCATGTTGTTTGCGGCAACCTTGTCCGGATCGATCCAGACACGCATTGCATACTCCCGCGCGCCCTGGAACTGCACATCGCCGACCCCCTGCAACCGCGCCAACGTATCCTTCACGTGAAGCGTTGCGTAGTTCGAGAGATAAAGCGTGTCACGCGATTTATCCGGCGAGTAAAGGTGAACGGCCAGAAGAATGCTAGGCGTCGACTTCCGGACCTGAACACCAAGGCGCTGGACATCTTCCGGAAGACGGGGCAATGCATCCTGAACGCGGTTCTGCGTGAGCATCTGTGCAACATTCAGGTCTGTGCCGATACGAAACGTCACGGTGACCGTCAGCCTCCCGTCGCCCGTCGACTGACTGCTCATATAGAGCATGTTTTCGACGCCGTTGATCTGTTGTTCCAGCGGAGTGGCCACGGTGCGTGCGATCGTTTCCGCGGACGCGCCTGGATATGACGTGGTCACCTGCACGGTGGGCGGAACGATCTCCGGGTACTGGGCGACAGGCAGCACGAACATCGCGCCCAGGCCGATCAGCGTGAGAAATGCGCTGACCACCGTCGCGAAGCGCGGCCTGTCGATAAAGAAATGGGCAATACGCATGGCTTCCGTGTCCGCTAGTTCTGTTGAGGCTCATAGCGGATCGCACCAGCGCGCGTCGCCACTTTGGTACCGGGAGCTGCATAAGGCAGGCCGTCGACAATTACGCGATCGTCGCGGGACAGGCCCGAGCGGATCACGCGCAATCCGCCGCGTATATCGCCGATCTCGACATGCTTCGGCGCCACCGTTCCGTCATCGGCAACCGTCATCACGACATGTTCCGACTGGTCTGGCAACACAGACGCATCGGGGACGAGCAATGTCGGCGTGGGATGTGCCACCGCAAGCCGCACGCGCGAGAACTCGCCGGGCGTAAAGCGCAGGTCGGCATTGGGAACCGTTGCTCGAGCGTGGATTGTTCCACTCGAGCGGTCCAGCACGTTGTCCACGAAATCGAGCGTGCCCTGCCGGGTGTATGTGGACGAATCGCCCGATGCCAGTTCGACGCGATTCGCGGGCAGTCCTTTCGTGTCGCCGCGATAGCGCGAAAACGACTGGAAATCCGCCTCGCTCATATCGAAGTCAAGGTAGACCGGATCGAGCGAGACGAGCGTCGCGAGCAATGTCGTCGGACTCGTCGCGGCGCGACTGCCTGCGATCAGATTGCCAA
The DNA here is from genome assembly GCF_003387275.1 of Paraburkholderia sp. BL6669N2. Lineage (NCBI taxonomy): Bacteria > Pseudomonadati > Pseudomonadota > Betaproteobacteria > Burkholderiales > Burkholderiaceae > Paraburkholderia > Paraburkholderia sp. BL6669N2. The sequence continues at coordinate 274,828 of NZ_QUNA01000002.1, forward strand.
CGGAAACGAGATGCCTGCCAATGCGCCCGCTGAACGGTGCGGTGACGCGACAATGATCGAGATCGAAACGGGCGTCCCGGATCTGCGCCGAGGCGTCGCCCAGCGCGGCCTGTGCCGCATTCAGTTCAGATGTACGCTGCTCGACGTTCTGCTTCGTGCCGGCGTCATTGCGCTCCAGGTCCTGTGCACGCGCCAGCTCCTGCTTCGCGAGGGTCAGGCGCGCCTCGGCGGTTTCGCGCTGGGCAGTCGCCTGCGCAAGCCGGATTTCATACGGCACCGGATCAATGGTGAACAGAAGATCGCCTTTGTGAACGATGTCGCCGTCCCGGAAGTGAACGCCCGTGAGCGTCCCGCCCACCTGCGCGCGGAGTTCCACCTGATCGACTGCCGAAAACTGCCCCAGAAACCCAAGTCGCGTGTCGAGATCTCGCAAGAGCGGCTTGCTGACTGACACCTCGTGAGGAGGCACCGGCCGCGCATTGGCGACGCTGCCGCCCCCACCATGCGGGTAGAAAAACCACGCGCCCCCACCCGCAATGATCACAACTGCCGCTGCCACCCACGTTCTCGTGCGAAGCCCCTTTGGCGCATGCCGAGGGCGGCGAACCGTTTCACCGTCCTCCACTCTTGTTTTCGTATCCACCTTCAATCACCTTGAAAAGTGTTGCCGTTCGCCCTTTCATGAAATGGCGCCTTCATTGGCCGGCGCAGGACCTGATCGCGCCATGCGGACAACAACACGGTTATTTAGATTTCGTACGTACTCTAAGTCGCGTTAGATTATCAGCGCAATCCATTTGGTCAAGCGTTTTCAAAAGAGGTTTACACGCCTCATTGAACAAGCATCGATGCATTACAGGCCCAGCGGTGCTTCGGCGGATTATTCGCGCCTGCCGGTAAGTGTGTTCGTCGTCAACAGATATATATGGAGAGCCTCATGCGGTACGCTGCACAAGCTGATCGCCCGTGCGATGCATGGCATCGACGGGAAGAAGAGGCAACACCGGTCGGTTGCGTTTGTACTTTGCGGCGCGAAGGAGCGCTCCTCCATACCGATCCTTCCTTTGTCGCAGCGCACGTTCTCGGACGTGCGTTTTTTTATTGGGCTTAAAGCATGATTGTCGACGAGGCAACGAGCGTACTCGCGCGTCAGCGGGCATTGCGCGGCTATAGGCTGCCCCGGCAGGATGTGCTTTCCGACGTTCTGGATCTGATACGGCTAAGGGGTGAATCGATCGAGGTGTACGAGATGGGCGAGGCTCAATCTAAAGCGTTCGACGCCGGACGCGCCCGCTTTCACTTTGTCGAACACGGCGCGTTAAGACTTGATACCGCGACTAATGACGCTGTATCCCTAGCCGCCGGTGATCTCGTCCTTCTACCGAGAGGATGCGCGCATGTCCTGACGACGGTCGACACACCGGAGTCTGGGTTCGGTTCACTCCCGGCGCCAGTTAATTTACACCGTTTCGCCAGCGGGGCCTTTCGGGTCTTGACCGGCTCATTTCAGTTCGAATCGGTTTCAGTCGCCCCCCTGGTTGCTGGTCTTCCGAATGTCATGCATCTTCGCGCCGAGGCATCAGGCGCGCCCGAATGGCAACACGCGATCCTACGGTTCGTGCGGCTGGAGGCGAGCGAGCCGGCGCCTGGCGCTGCCTTGATGATTTCACGCCTGATTGATCTGCTCGTGATACGGAGCTTGCGCGAGTGGGCAACCACTCGTCCGGCCCACAGTGGATGGCTCCGGGGTCTCGGCGATGTCCGACTTGGGCGTGCGCTGGCGGCAATGCACGGCGAACCTGCGCGGGAATGGAAGCTGGGCGAACTCGCGAAAATCGCGGCCATGTCACGGTCACACTTTGCAGAGCGGTTCACCAAGGTTGTCGGCGAGCCACCGCTCCGGTATCTCGCTCGGTGGCGACTGACTCTCGCTGCGGACCTGCTGCGCAACGGCCGTGTGCGGATCAGCGAGGCAGCGTCCGTCGCCGGCTACGGGTCGGACGCCTCGTTCTCACGTGCGTTCAAGGCATGTTTCGGATATTCGCCCCGCGCCGCGCGCCATGGCGGCGATTCGAAATAACGCATGCCTTGGAGCTGAGCGTCAGTCGAAAGCGGTCATGCCACGTTTCACGCCCGGGCGCGCCATGACACACGCGAACCACCGACGAAGTCGCGGATGCTCCGTCCAGTCGATCGACGACGATAACGCGGCTACGATAGTGGCGGCAGCAATGTCCGCCAGTGTGAACGACTCCCCCGCCATGAATCGTGCGTTTTCCAGAAACCCCTCGCTCGCAAGAAGCGCGTCGAGGCTGCGTTGTTCCATCAATCGACGCCCCTCGTCGCATCCTTCGCTTCGCAGAAAGAAGGAAGCGTGGTTAGGCGCAATCACGTCAGTCACGAAAAACAGGAAGCGTTCCAACGCAAGCGGGGAATACACATCCTCCTCGAGCGACAACAGCGTTCCACCTGCCCGCTTTGCAAGCTATAGAAGAATCGCGTTGGACTGCGCAATGACGAGTGATGTGCTCCCCGGCGAGCGAACCTGCAAGACCGATACTTTCCCAAGCGGATTCAGCGAGAGAAAAGCAGGGGTGCCTTGTTCGCCCGCCCGAAGATCGAGCGCAGCCGTACGATACGCAATGCCGAGTTCCTCCAATGCAATCGCCACACGCAGGCAGTTACCGGTCCTCGCGCCATACAGGATAACATCGTCGGGCATCGTCAGGGAGCCGGCGTTTCCGGCATGACTACGCGCTCGTACTGGCCTCCAGCCGCAGCTTGCCGGTACGCTGGCGCATCGATCATGGACTGCGGAAAGATCGGCGACAATGCGCTGGCGCGATCCAGCAGCTCGACGTGATGCGGAGCGAGCCTGAGCTTTGAGGCGCCAAGGTATGCTGTTAACTGTTCGCTCGTCCGAGGTCCGATAATCGGCAGCGAACCCTTCTGCAAGACCCACGCCACTGCTACCTCGGACGGCGAGACTCCAAGCTCGGTCGCAACCCCAAGGGTGGCATCGACGATGGCAGTACGCTGACTGGAATTTTCCTGCTGGAATACCGCACCGCCCAGCGCTTCGAGCCGGCCTTTCTCGCCCCGACGGTACTTGCCCGAAAGCAATCCACCACCGAGCGGCGACCATGCCACCATCCCCAGTCCGAGGGCCTTCCCCGCCGGCATCAGTTCGTGCTCGCTCGTCCGCTCGACCAGGCTGTGCTCAAACTGCAACCCGGCGACTCGCGCCCAGCCGCGCAATTCGGCGATCGTTGCGGCCCGCGCGACGCGCCACGCAGGGAAGTCCGACAGTCCGATATACAGCACCTTGCCGCTGCGCACGAGGTCGTCGGGGCCTCGCATGATCTCGTCCACCGGCGTGATGCCATCGGAAAAGTGCACCCAGTAGAGATCGATGCGATCCGTCTTGAGACGCCTGAGGCTCGCCTCAACAGACAGGCGCATCGCGAGCCGGCTGTTGCCCGTCGCCAGAGTGCCCGCGTTGGGCGCAGCTGCCTGAGTGTACTTGGTCGCGATCACGAAGTTATCCCGACGGTCTGTGAGCAGCTTACCGAGAAACTCCTCCGATTCACCAAACTGATACACGTCGGCGCAATCCAGAAAGTTACCGCCCGCGTCCGCGTAGCGGTCGACAATCTCACGCGCGGCGTCGAGATCTGCTCCGTACCCCCACCGGCCGCCGAAATTGGCTGTGCCGAGAACCAGCTCAGATACCCGCAGGCCAGTATGTTGACCAAAGAGACGATATCGCACGATTACACTCCTTGAGGTTTCGGGAGGTACGGAGCCGCCGCAGCTGCCGACGTGTCAGTAGGCGTCAGCGCACGGTTGGTGGTCGAGCCACCGATATAGCGTTCGTAAATTCTCCATCCCGTTGCCGTCTTGCGGAGACGATCACGCATCGGAGAATACAGCCAGATCGCGGGCAGTCCGCTATCGCTGTGCATCACCTGACCGGCACCCAGTTTGGTCGCATCCTCGGGCGCTGCATGGCGGACCAGCAGATTCTGGTAACGCACGACCACGCCGTCTTCGTCAGCGTCGACGATATGGTTTGTGGCGTGACGCCCCACGCCGGGTATCAGGTACGGATAGTCGTGCTCGAAGAAGCGTCGGATTTCTGCGTGTCCACTGATCGTTCCGTGAAAGTGGTACGCGACGGCGTCGGGCAGGAACGCCTCGATCATGGCTTCGACATCCCACGTCTCGAAGAACCAGTTGACGCGATTGACGAAATCGACGGCGCTGGCGCGGTCGTCGGCGCTGACTGCGCTCGTATGTGGAACGGAGGGAAAGGCTGTCATGCAAGATCCTTCAAAGAAAGTGCCTATCGGAACGAGGGCGTTCAATATGTGCAATTACACACGTACTCACAAAAAATTTTTAACCTTCAAAAACGACACCCAACAGACCTGCTCGGAGTGCAACCGCCTGTTTGCGACCGACGCCGGCTTCGAACTCCGCCTGCGCTGCTCGCCAGCACGGCTCGGCTTCCAACAGCTTTGCTTTGCCCGCGGCGGACAGCGTGAACGCCAGCGCCGCTTTCGGTCCCTCGGCGGCGCTCGTCAACCACTTTGCCTCCCTGAGAGGCCTGAGTGCACGTACTAACGTTGTCCGCTCCATGACCATCAGATCGGCGAGATCGGCAACCGCGATGCCAGGATGTTCTTCAACAAGCGCAAGTATCGAAAACTGCGAGATGGAGATACCGACGCCCGAAAGATGGCTATCGAAGATACGCGACACATACCGCGCAGCGCGACGCGCAGCCAGACAGTGACACAGATCGGGACCAGTGAGCGGATTCATGTATCGTATTTTCATGTGCAGTTGCACATTTGTCAACGATGTAGTCGCTCCACGCCGTCGGAGGACTCCTTTGTGAAGGATCTCCAAAAATCAGCCGACTTTTCCGTCGCCACACTGCGCCGGCCGGCGCTGCAACATGCTTCGTCCATACAGCATATCGTCCGTGCAGATCCCCCAAGCTTTCGGACGCAATGTCATTGAAACCGGACGATGCGCAATAGGCGGCGTCCCCGAGACAGGTTACGGTTTGCGTTGGCGTCGCGCTCGCCCTCGATACATCCCGTCGATAGGCGGGTGCGATATTCCAACCTCCTTCGCGTTTCTCACGTTCCTATCATGAAGTCCTACATTCTGCGGCTCTTTGCCGCTTTTGTCGCATCGCTCTGTCTCGTCACTCTTGCATCCGTCGCAGCATGCGGGAGCTCTTCAGCGAGCACCACGGGCACAGTCGTGCTAGTACACGGGGCCTGGGCGGACGGCTCTAGCTGGTCGTCGGTCACCCGCGTACTGCAGGCACGTGGTCTGAAAGTAGTCGCCGTGCAGCTTCCCCGCACGTCGTTAGCAGACGACGCCGCAACCGTCACCCGCACCATCGATGCCCAACAGGGGCCCGTCCTTCTGGTCGGACACTCTTACGGCGGAGCCGTCATTACGCAAGCCGGTATCAATAACAAGGTTGCGGGTCTCGTTTATGTATCTGCGTTCGCTCCCGGAGACAACCAGTCGATCTCCGACCTGACGAGCCCGTTCCCGAGACCGGCCTGGCAGGCAGGTCTGAAAGCAGACGAAGCTGGATTCCTCACACTGAACACCGACACTTACCTGAGCAGTTTTGCGCCGGATCTTCCGAAAGACACGTCGAGTGTGCTCGCCACCGCCCAGGCGCCGCTCAATGCGCGCTGTCTTACCGATAAGGTGTCTCAGGCCGCCTGGAAGTCCAAACCATCGTGGTGGGTTTACGGCGACCAGGACCAGATCATTCCAGCGGCGCTCCAGCAGGCCGAGGCAAAAGCGGTCGGCGCCAAGATTACCTCGATTGCTGGCGCGAGCCATGTAGCCCTGATGTCTCAACCTGACGCAGTGGCCGCGGTGATTCTCGACGCGGCACGAGCCACGGGCGTGCTCTGACTGGTCGCAAGAAGACGGGTGCAGCGAACTGAGGTTCACCGCACCCGTCTTCTTGCGCCAGAGCCTCGTCCAGTGCGATCAGAGATATCAATTCCCGGACAACCTGAAAAAATGATCATACGCAAAATTACCGCGGTAGGTACGCTGCTTCTGTCCTCATTGTTACTTGCCGCCTGCATAACAACTACATCCAGCCGCCCTGCTACGCCACAAACCTCATCGATCAGCGCTTCGCGTGAAGGCATTAGCATGAGCAGGACCGACGTAGATACCCAGCAGGACCAACATGCCGACGACACAGAAAAGCATAACCTGGAGATTCTTCGCTTTGTGCGGGGATTTTAGGAAGCCAAGAATGCATAAGCGTATGCGGGGAACGCCGTAAAGACAATCGGGTAACCTTTGGCCGCCAGAGCCTCAGTTCCCCTAGTTCGTCATCGAGTATCGGATTAGCGATGTCCTCTTCGAGAGGTGTCCCTCTCGTTCCTTCCAAACCTTGAAGTTAAAGGTATGGCCGAGAAAAACACCGGACGGGAGACCAAATGGCTAAAGTTTTTTGGCGTTTGAACGTAATCCAAATGGTAGGTGTCGTCCGCGCTCAGGAGGCGGCTGTTCCGGCTCTACGACGTGCCCTTGAAGCAATGGCGCAATGCGCGCGGCCAATAAACGTCCCGGTCATTTCGGATAAACGCTAGAAGGAGTTTAGGTATGTCAATCGGTTCCGTCGGAAGCTCACTCACAATCCTCTTGCAAACGAACCCGGAGGCTAAGCGAAGCCCACGCGCTCCACTCGGGTCGCCCAGCGCCGATGAACTTGCCAACAAGAGCACACATCAATCCGTTGTCGTCACTCTTAGCGATGGGGCGAAAAAATCGGATTCTTTGACTGCGACACCTCTCGCCGTCGCCTGGGCCCCTCAGATGTTCGTGCAAGGCGACTCAAGCGGTGATAGACAACTTTCGAAAGACGAGTTTGAAACGCAGATGAAACGCGCTGGTCTTGCGACAGGCGCTGCCGACAAGCTCTTCAAAACGTTTGACTCATCAGACGATGGTCAGCTCACCGTTTCGGAATACGTTGATGGCGTCAACGACAGCATCCGCGCGGGGAACGAGTCGTTCGATAGACTGATGCATTCCTACATCCAGGACGCAAATGGAGGCGTGCAGAAATCAGCGATTGATCAGTTTCTGAAGGAGGGTGAGGAAGTAGCTTCCGCATACTGGAAGAACGCTCGCTAAACCGAATGGCCAATGGGCGCTCTTCAAGGCGCTATCACGTTGGCGAGGTGGCGACGCGACCAGCCAGAGGGCATGCCGACCTTGAGAAGAAGACGGAACTTGTGTGGCCTCAGTGAATCGGCGCCACTCTGTTCTTCGATCCCGCTCAGGTCGAGCTGGAACCATTAGTGCCACCGGACTGCCTGGCTGACGACCACTGCCGGGAACTGGCGACAGCGATAGCCCGGGAGCAGGTTCGCTGAACCCGGTCCATTCCAAGTAAGAGCAAACAACGGGGCCCGTCGGGGCTTTGCGGTCGTGGCACTTCCGCAGCCTGCGTTATATCGTAGACACCGGAAGGCGTCGGTGGTCACGGCGCCGCCGCGGCACTTTCCGAACAGCACACGAGCACAAAGCAAGATTGTCGCGTCGCCTAGCGCCACGAAGAAAACCAAATTTCTCTTCACGAACGTCTCACCGCGACCAGCTCACTTCCACAGCGTGCGGCCAAAAAAAGTCAGTGTGCGGTCCCACGCCAGCTGCGCCCAGACCGGATCGTATTGCGTACCCGGTATGCGCCCATCGCCTACTGCTGTTTCATTGGCAAAGGCATGATGTGCCAGATAGCGATGGAATTCCGCAGAGCCCCCACTGCCGGCAAACTTCGTATCAAGCACGTCCACGCTTGCAGCAGGAAAGAACGCATCCTGAGTGGCCCAGTGCGCCTAAACCGGCGCTTTGATGGCTGACGCATCGAAATGGTCCAGAGGCGGGAATCCATACCATACGACGCCAGCCGCAAATTCAGGGACAGCACTGAGGGCGACGAGCGCCAAGGCGCCGCCCATGCAGAACCCGGTTACCCCGATAATTTCCGTGTACATATTCAGGTATTGAACCGCGCCACGAACGTCCTGAGAGATCGCGTCAGCAAAGTCCAGACTATCCATGTAGTGGTGGGCCTCTTCTTCCTCGACCGTAGACTTTCCTCGATACAGGTCGGGGATCAGCGCGATGTAGCCTGCCTGAGACAAACGGTCCGCCACGCCCCGGATCTGCGCGTTTAGCCCCCACCATTCCTGGATCACAAGGATTGCCCGCGCGCCTTCCAGCTTCGCCGGTTTAGCAGGATAGCCCTCAACGGCTTGACCGTCCGGACGGTGAAAGCTGACCATAGTGCCCGCGTTGCGCATCTAGTTTCCTCCTACACTTATCGACAGTTGAAGTTAAGCCCGACTGCACCAACCCGTTGCGTAGGCGACCGGCTCTCGGCGTCGCGTCAGAGACGGCATGCACGCACCGCCTGCGACCAGGAAGCCCGCGCGCTGAGAGATGTCAAACTCGTCTCTCAGCGCTGCGAGACCTGTCAGTTGCAAACAGCTATGAGCCGGTGAACAGCAGCTCCCATCGGCTGTTTCACGAAGGTTTCAGTCTTCGCGATTGAGAAAGGCCGTCACGTCGGCCACAAAGCGCTTGGGATATTGATACTGCGCCCCGTGGCTCGAGTCAGGGTACAGAATCAACTGAGCGTTCGGCAGGTTCTCCTCCAAAGTAAACGAATTCACCGGATAATGGACGATGTCGTGATTGCCGCCAACGATGAGCACAGGCTGCTTGATGTTTTTCAGGTACGCATTCGCATTAGCATGAGGAGCGCCCCATGCCGCGAACGCCGCTACCTGGGCCGGTGCGACCTTATCATTGACGTTTGGGTCACGGTCTCTCGATCGAGCATGAAGGCGATCGAGGAATTCATGTCCAGCAGCGCGACTCGCGGCCGATTGCGTGAAGAACACGTCGAGCAGGAGCTGATCGCTGTTACCGCTGTCCTTCTTGATCATTTCCTGGAACTCTGGGGTCAGCGTGGCCATTCCAGCGCCGCCACGGGGTCCACTTCCAACCAATACGAGATGTCGGACCAGCTCTGGGCGCTCAGCGGTAACTTCCTGCGCAACAAGACTTCCCAGAGAGAATCCAAGAAGGTCAGCCTTTTTGATGTCGAGTGCGTTGAGCAAGTCGATCGCATGCCCTGCCATCCCTTCCACGGTGTTGGGGACGTCCCCCTCCGAACTGGCGACGCCAGCGTTGTCGAAGAGGATCACCTCCCGGTTCCTGGCGAAACCGTCAATGACCGCCGGGTCCCAATTGTCCATGTTGCCAACAAAATGCTGGAAGAAGACCAGCGGCACGCCGCCGGATTTTCCGAAACGGCGATAGGCGAGCCTCGTACCATTGGCATCAATAAACCTCGTCGGCACCGTCTGATGTGTGTAGACGGCGCGCAGGTTTTGTCCGGCCTCTGCGGCATGCGATGGCGTAGTTGTGAAAGCGGCAGCAGTAGCAAGCGCAAGCATTCCAGCTCTGACCATCGAGATTGGCATTGTTTTTAACACTTTAGTATTCCTGAATTCGACAAATATATAAATGTTCCTCTCCGTCTCCCAAAGCTGGAATTGCTTCGGGATCGAACGCTTCTATGCCGGACTCTTGACGGAAGAACGCTCGTCAACGGTCCGCCGCCAATTGAGTAGCGCGGTGCAATCCTCCGGGACCGGAATGTTTGCAAAACCAGCGAAAAGAAGTCCCGCCCAAACTGTGATATCCGCCATTGAAAAGAATTCGCCCGCAACGTACGGTTGCGTCGCGAGTACTTTGTCAAAGTAGCGCATACCGGCGACGGCCTTGACGCGTGACCGTTCGCCCCATTCTCTTCGGCCCTCCCAATCGGGGCTCTTGTACGCCTGAAGCGCCGGTCCAAGACCGGGTGTCGCATGGTGAAAGTAGATCCCTACCGCGTCAATGAGCTCTGACTCAGCCCGCTTTTGCATCATGTGAACCAATGCCTTCTCTTTTGGCGATTTGCCCGTCAGCACGGGATTGCCGTCGAGATTGTCGAGATATTCGGTGATGGCGGTGCACTCCGAGATGTACGTTCCATCATCCAGCTGCAGGACAGGCACAGTCCCGGTAGGGTTGATGCTGAGGAAGGCGTCTTGCTTGTGTTCTGCCGCGGGAAGGTCGACTTTGATGAACTCGACCTGCGGCGCAAGACTCTTCTCCGCTAATACGATTCGGATGCGAAGCGGGTTAGGGAACCCGGGAATGTCGAAAATTTTCATGGCTAGCCTAAAAAAAGTGGCGGGGTCGTTACCTATCGATAGGTAAGTTGGCGAACTTTATCGGCAAGCGCTGCACGTGTCAACACTTACTTATCGATAGGTAGCGTGGTATAGTCTTATCCATGACAACGGACACCAAACAGCGCATCCTCTCCACGGCTCGACGTATGGTTCAGGCGCGTGGCTACAACGCGCTCAGTTTCCGGGAGATCGCCAAAGAGGTGGGCATCAAAAGCGCTGGCGTGCATCACCACTTTCCTACCAAGGGCGATCTCGGCGCGGCCTTAGCCCGCCAGTACACGGAAGAAGCGGTCGCATTACTGGATGACTTACTCGAGACGTTTGAGAACGAGCAGCAGACGTTGGAGCGCTACGCAAGCGTCTTCCGTTCAGCTCTCGTGCAAGACAATCGAATGTGTCTTTGCGGCATCATGGCGGCCGAGCACCACGATCTTCCCGACGAAGTTCGGCTAGAAGTCGATCGCTTCACAGAGGTGAACGTGGGCTGGCTTTGTAAGGTTCTGTCCTTTAGGGACGACGCGAGGGATGCCCAGTCGATCAAGCGCCAGGCACTTGCAATTTTCGCGTCTATTGAAGGCGCTCAGCTGGTCGCTCGTGGACGCGGCGATGTATCGGTCTTCGACGATACGGTCCGCGCATATCGAAGCGCGGGACTTTTCGCATGAACTGTGCAGACAGGCCGATTACATGACGCCGTATCCGGGTTCACGACGACGTTCGCGGATGGCTGAGCGTTAAAAGTCCTGAGTAGCGACCTGGATGCCTTCGGAATTATTCGAGAGGCACAACCAAGTCGATGGCGATTTCTCTCAGGCCTCGCCTGGAAGCGGCGGTCAGCCGCTTCCCTGCAGTCTCACACAATCCTGCCTGATCGCGCTACTGTCGGACACGGGCGCTGTTATGTCGCACTTCCGTGGCGCCCGTGCCGTTCTGTACCGTTGCAGGATCGGCCAGCTGTCGCTGGTTAGGGAGCCAGACATTCACTACTTCGTCGATCAACTTCTCGGCGTCGTCCCCCAACCGACGCGACTATTAACGAATTCTGTGAGCGGTGGTTTGCTAGACCCTACCGGGCTGGATACCAGTGCGGTGACCTAAGGCACGTCCTTGCTTCCTCCCCCGGACGGTCAGTTGAAACTCCCCCACTTATGGTCGCGCAAATTCCCCCACCCTGTGAAGCAGGACTAAGGGTTATTTAGCTGGTTTTCGATTTCCGTGCAAGCGTTTCAGCGGCTTCCTTGAGGCGGTAGCTGCGGCCATCGAATTCAAGCAGGTGGCAGTGATGCATGAGCCGGTCGAGGATCGTGGTGCTCATCGTGTTGTCGCCCAGGTATGCGCCCCAATCCTGCACAACGCGGTTGGACGTGACGACAACGCTTCGATGCAGTTTGTAGCGTTGATGGATCAGCGTTTGCAGCAGTGCGCCAGCGGCGTCGGGGATCGTACGCGACAGGAACAGGTCATCCAGCACGAGCAGATCGCTCTCGAGGATGGCTCGCAGCCGGGCTTCGCGCTGGGCAGTCGGGCTCAGCGCGTAACGGTTAAAGAAGTCGTCGGTCTCAAGATACTGCACCTTGTGGCCTTGCAGGACGGCCTGGTAGGCGACGGCCTTCGCAACATGCGATTTGCCGGTGCCTGGTTTACCGATGATCAGCGCGTTGTCGCCGGCGGCGATGAACTTCAGCGTGTGCAGCTGGAAGCAGGCCTGGCGAGGCACTTTGGGATTGAAGGCCCAGTCGAATTCGGCGAGCGTGAGTTTCTCTTCGAGGCCGGAGAGCTTGTAGCGGCGTTCGATGAGCCGGGACTGGCGGCGATCCAGTTCGTCCTGCAGGATCAGTGCGAAGGTTTCAAGGAACGGCTGCTGGGAGCCCTGGGCCTGCAACACGCGCGTTTCGAGTGTGTCGCGCACGCCAGACAGGCGGAGCTGTCCGAGAGCCCGTTCGATTTCCGGTAACGTCATGGTCATGCCTGTGTTTCTCCAGTTGGAGGTTGAGGTTCGGCGCCGTGCTGCGCACCGAGGGTAAAGAGTTCGCCGTACTCGGCGGCAGGACGGATCAGCGGGTGATCCTGCGTAAGAGGTAGCTCTAGCTGCGGTGCCTGATCGAGACGCTCGAGTGCCTGTTCGAACAGCCGTTCGACGATCGCGCGCACCTGTTTGTAGCGGTAGACGTGATGACGCAACGCGTGATCGCAGGCCTGCTCGACGAGCCGGGCGGGATACTTCTTCGCCAGACCCACGATGCCCCACATGGCGCGATGGCCGACGCGACCTTCGCTATCGAACATGTGCTGGCACAGCGCCTTTGTTTGTGGCCCGATGTCGCCGGCGCTCGCGAGCAGGAAGGCGCTCTGGCGGGACGGATTGAACGGGCGTTCGTCTTCGGGCAATTCAAGCGAACCGGCCTGCAGGGCGCGAGGATGGGTGCGCAACAACGCCTGCGTACGGCGATCGCGAATCTCGATGGTGGAATCGTATATGCGCACTGAAACGAGACTGCCGATCGGTGCAGGTCGTGCCGCATAGTTGCTGCGATCGATGTTGACAGTGGTGTCGTCCCAGACGGTACGCACGACCTCCGTGAAGTAGCGAAAGCCGGTGGTCGGCAACGGCCGCAGATGCGGCCTCTCCTCCTGGAACATGGCCTCGACCTGTCGCCGGGTGCTGCCATGGATGCGTTTGGCCGCCCAGTTTGCCTCCCAGTGCATCAGGAATTCGTTCTGGGCTTCGAGCGACTCGAAACGGCGGCCGGCAAGCGCGGTGCCCTGCGTATGTTGAATCGCGTTCTCGACGGTCCCCTTCCCATAGACCGTCAACTGCACGCGATCCGATCAACGACACACAGATTGTCCGCGTCACCCACCCTTTCCATCCCCTGCACGGACAGAAGTTCGTGCTGCTGGAGCGTCGCAGCACCTGGGGTGAAGAGCGCGTGTACTTCCACGATGAAACAGGCAGGCTGAGACGCCTCCCGGCTTCGTGGACGAGCGCCGCGGCGCCCAATGCATTCGAAGTCCTCTCCGCGGGACGATCCGCATTCCGGGTTGAAGACCTACTGCATCTGGTTGGGCTCATCGGTCGACATTGGGAAGCCAATGAGACTACCGGCAGCAAATCTGGCAAACCCAAGGCGTCAAGAAAATAACGCCGTACGTGTAAACTTAAATAAGCCCATATCGTTCGGGGAAAGACAAAGATTGACGCCCGCATTGATACTTTGCAACTTGCAGAAGGCCGCAGGTAAGACGCTATTACGGTTGAATGTCCAACAGTAAGAGATCAAATAAAAACTTGACATCTCTATGTGTGGGGCATAATTTAAATTACATGAAGCGAGCTAAAAAACCCGACGTGAAACTGGCTGCTCTCCTGGAGAGCGGCACTCTGAACCCGCATGCGCAGGATGTCCGCGATCCGGCGTTCATTGCCAGCGACTTCTTCGATTCCCGGGATCTGGTGCAGGTACGTTATGAGATGCTTCGCCGCGTACGTACGGAAGGTCAAACCATAGCCGAGGTAGCAGCACGATTTGGCGTATCGCGCCCGACTTTCTACAAGGCGCAGGCCGACTTTGATCGTGAGGGGTTGGCGGGGCTTCTGCCGGACAAGCGTGGGCCTCGCGGTGCCCATAAGCTCACTGCGGAGGTGCTGCACTTTGTCGAAGAGGCGCGCGCCGCAGAGGGCAGCCTGAGCACGAAGGAGTTGCTCCAACGCATAGCAGCGAAGTTCGGTTTGAATGTGCACCGGCGCACCGTGGAGCGCGCGCTGCGCCGAGAGCCGAAAAAAAAACACCAGTGATTTGCCTGCACTCGTAACGTCAGACCCGGATGCACTGGTCGAGGGCTACGAAGCCTTGCGCATGGATATGGTCGAGAGACGGGGGTGCTGCCTGTCGGGGCGTGGGCGCGCGCTCCTGATGCTGAAGGGCATGGCGGCCTGGATGTCCGGCATGCGTGAGATCGCCTTGTGCATACCGGCTGCGCGCACCACTGCTCACGATACAGGCCCGAGCGCGGGCATCCCGCAGGACCTGATCGACATCCTGACATCGATGGTGCTCGCAAATGCACTGGAGGAGACGGCATGACTGCCAATACACCCGACAAGATACAAGCCAGGCATCTCTCGAGAAACGCCTACCTGTATGTCCGCCAGTCGACCTTGCGGCAGGTGTTCGAAAACACGGAGAGTACCAAGCAGCAGTATGCGCTGCGCGAGCGTGCTGTCTCCCTCGGGTGGAGAATTGACCAGGTATTCGTGATCGACTCCGATCTCGGACAATCCGGCGCGTGCGCAGTCGATCGCGAGGGCTTCCAGCGGCTGGTCACCGAGGTAAGCCTGGGCAAGGCTGGAATCGTGATGGGCCTGGAGGTTTCTCGCCTAGCACGCAACTCGTCGGACTGGCATCGGCTGCTGGAAATCTGTGCGTTGACCGATACCCTCCTGCTCGACGGAGATGGCGTTTATGACCCGGCCCACTTTAACGACCGGCTCGTTCTGGGATTGAAAGGAACGATGAGCGAAGCGGAGTTACATGTTCTGCGGGCAAGGTTACGTGGAGGAATCCTTAACAAGGCTCGACGTGGTGAGCTTGAAATACGTTTGCCCATCGGCTTTGTCTACGATGGCGAAGGACGAGTAATTCTGGATCCCGATCAGCGCATTCAGGAAAGCATCCGCGAGTTCTTTCTCACGTTTCGTCGCACCGCTTCGGCCACGGCTACCGTCAAGGCCTTTCGTGGAGCGGGGCTGAAGTTTCCGAGGCGGATCTATCGGGGTCCACACAAGGGCGACGTCCAGTGGGACGAGCTCGATCACTCGCGTGCGCTGTGGGTCCTTCACCATCCCCGCTACACGGGAGCGTTCTGCTTTGGACGCACACGGACGCGCAAGCTTCCCGACGGCCATCAGATATCGCAGACATTACCCCTGGACGAATGGACCGCCCTCATTCGTGACGCGCACCAAGGTTACATTACGTGGGAACAGTTCGAGCAGCATGTTCAGATCCTGCGCCACAATGCCCAAGCCCATGGCTGTGAGCGGGACCTCGGCGCCCCTCGCGAAGGGCCGGCGCTGCTGCAGGGACTGGCGATATGCGGGCGTTGTGGTGACCGGATGACGATCCGTTACCATATCCACGACACGCAGCGCGTGCCTGACTACATGTGCCAAAGGCGCAGCATCAACGAAGCAGCAGGACGGCCATGCCAGCAAATCAACGGTGGTGAACTTGATCAGATAATCGGCAGGCTTCTGGTGGAAACCGTTACACCCGTGACGCTTCAAGTCGCGCTCGCGGTGCAGAAGGAACTCGAGGATCGATCAGGAGAGTTCGACCGGTTGCGACGGCAGGAGATCGAACGGGCAGGTTATGAAGTCGAGCTGGCCCGTCGTCGTTACATGCGTGTCGACCCCGACAACCGTCTCGTAGCCGATTCGCTGGAAGCCGAGTGGAACCAAGCACTACGAGCGCTTGCTGCTGCCCAGGAACGCTATGAGAAGCAACTCGAGAGCGGAACCGTACAGCTCGATAAAAAGCAGCGCGAGAGCATCATGGCGCTCGCACAGGACTTCCCGCGCCTGTGGAACGATCCCCACACACCCGCGCGTGAGAAAAAACGTATGGCCCGTCTGCTGATCGCCGACGTGACGCTGCTTAAGGACACCGAGATCATCGTACACGTGCGTTTCAAGGGTGGCGCAACCCGTGAACTGCGTCTGCCTTTGCCCAAACCGTCATGGCAGTTGAGACAGACTCCGGCAGCGGTCGTTGCCGAAATCGATCGTTTGCTGGAAGGACACACAGACCGCGAAACAGCAGAACTGCTCAATGCGAGTGGTATGTGCTCCGGCGAAGGCTTGTCGTTCAGCAGGCTGATGGTACGGCGCATCCGGATCGATTACGGGTTGAAGACGCAATATGAGCGCCTGCGGGCGCGCGGACTGTTGAGCACCACGGAGATAGCGAAGTATCTCAAGGTATGCACGGCCACCATTGCCGACTGGCGACGGGCGGGGCTGCTCAAGGCGTACCAATATAACGATAACGGCCAGTACCTCTACGAGCGACCTGGCGTCGACGTTCCCAAGAAGTTTGCGCACAAGACCAAAGCTCGCTGCAAGCCGGCTGCAGACGTAACTTCTCCCTGAAATGACATATGAGGTGCATTATGCCGAGAACTCCTTTCGATTCGGGTCCCGCACACGTGCCGGATCGGCGACGACACCGTAGTGCTCAAGCATCGCCTCGTAGAGCCGGTTGATCCCGGGTTCGTACAGGTCGGGCGTGATGACGCCCTCCCGGAGGTTGTCGAGCACAACGTAGCTGACCGCTCCCCCAAAGTAACGAAAGGCTTCTTCGTGAAGCTGGGCCCAGACCTGCTTGCTGGACTTCCAGACCACGCGCCGGAAACTGCGCCGCGAGTACCGCAGGGTCATCACGAACAACCGCGGGCGTCGGTAGCGGCCGGTCTTCGGATCGCGGGTCAGTGCACCTTCGCCATAATCAACTTGAGCTTCTTCGCCGGGGGCGAACGCGAGACGGTCGAACTGCTCGGGATCAGTGTGGCGCAAGGCGCGCACGAAACGCTTGACGCTCTCGTAGCTCGCGGTGAATGCGAACTGATCGACCAGATCCTGATAGATCGCCTGCGCGTTGCGCCTCAGGCGGACCTGCTGTTCGATCCACTCGCGATGCGGTTCGCTTGCGGAGCGGGCGAAATTGAACGTTGTGGTCTTGCTGGAACCGTCGGTAGCCGGTGGTCGCGGCGGTGGGGGAGTTTGCGTGACGGCCGTTTCAGAGCCGGTGGTCACCATGGGGGAGTTTGCCGAAGCGGACTTCTCCGACTCGAACATCGCCTGATAGCGACGAATCGTCTTGCGGTCGATGCCCGTGAGCCGCTGGATCTGGCGCTGGCTCTTGTTGCGCTCGAGTAATGTGAATACGGTGCTTTGCAGGTGCGGCTTCAAGACGTTCACTCCCTGAACTCCTTCTTGTTCGAAGGAGACGAAGATAGACGTCCTGCAACACCTCTCCCGGCGGCTTTAGTGGCTCAGCCGACGGTCGTCAGGTGGGGGAGTTTGAAGTGACCATACCCGGAGGAATTTGACCGACCGCGGAGGTGTCAGGAATTTTGTGTGCTGAGGTCGGTTAAAAAATCTCAGCTCATGGCGGCGGTGAATCGCTCGCCGAACAGAATGGCGAACTGATTGACAGCTTGCCGCCAGGTGATAGGCGGCATCTTCCAATCCTTTTCGATGTTGCGCAAGGCCAGATACAGCAGTTTGCTGGCGGCTTCGTCGCTGGGGAAGTGGCCGCGATTCTTGACGATTTTGCGCAACTGCATGTGCATGCTCTCGATGGCGTTGGTCGTATAAACGATTCGACGCACCTCGGGGGGATAGGCGAAGAAGGGAATCACCTGTTCCCATTGGCGTTGCCACATGGCCGCGACGGTAGGGAATTTGCGGCCCCATTCGCTTTGCGCAAAGGCGTCGAGCGCCACTGCCGCCGCCTCGGCCGAGGCGGCCTGATAGACCGGCTTGAGCGCAGCCGCCAACGGCTTGCGGTCCTTCCAGCTCGCCAGATTCAGCGAATTGCGGATCAGATGCACGATGCAGGTCTGAATCTGGGCGGCCGGATAGACCGCTTCGATCGCCTCCGGGAAGCCGCGCAAACCGTCAACCACCGCGATCAGGATGTCGTGCAGGCCACGGTTCTTCAGTTCGTTGAAGACCTTCAGCCAGAACTTGGCTCCCTCGGTTTGCTCGATCCACAAACCCAGCACTTCCTTGCGGCCGTCGGCGCGAATGCCCAGCGCGAGATACACCGCCTTGTTCCTGACCGTGCCTTCGTCGCGGATCTTCAGCCGAAGTGCGTCGAAATACACGATCGGATACATCGCCTCAAGCGGGCGTTGCTGCCACTGTTCGACCTCGGCCAGCACTTCATCGGTGACAGTCGAAATCAGATCGGGAGACACCTGCAGGCCATACAGTTCCAGCAAATGGCCCTGGATCTCGCGCACGCTCATGCCGCGCGCGTACATGCTGATGACGTGATCGTCGAAGCCCGGCAGCCGGCGTTGATACTTGCCGACCAGTTGCGGCTCGAACGTTGCCTGCCGGTCACGCGGGACATCCAGATTCAGTTCGCCGTTGGGCGTGATGACCGTCTTGTGGCTCGTGCCGTTGCGGTGGTTGCCGGCCTTGCCTTGCTCAACCTCGTTCTCCAGGTGATGCGTGAGCTCCGCCGCCAGCATGCGCTCAGCCAGTTGCTTCTTCAGTTGCCCGGCCAGGCCCGATTCGCCGAGAACCGACTCCGCATCCTTGTTTTGAATCTGCGCCAGCAGTTGATCGATCAGTTCATCGGGAAACAGCTTCGGCGCCTTCGGGTTCTTGATCTTCTTAGTCACAGTTGCTTCGGTCATAGGACGTTGTTTCCGTTATCGTCTCATGACCTCGGCACACTAAAATTCTGACAGGCTCCCGACCGCCGGGGCCTCCGACGAGAACTGCGGCAGCAGATGTGCGCTACCTGCATCAGAATGCCTGTGTTTGCCTCGTTTTTTTCCATCCTCTTACCGGACGGCAAGCGTTCGCAGTGTAGCGGAAAGTTCCACGAACCCATACCTACGCGTGAACAAGCCAGATTAGCGCCCTCGACAGCCCTTCATCCTTAGGGCGTCAGCACCTCGCTCGGCTGTAAAGTAGCCACCCTCCCGAGCCGGGGCCGCGAAGCCACCGCGTTCATACCTTTTTGGGACCGGCCCTCGACAGAAGACGGAAAGGATTCAGAAATGCTCCGCCGGCGTTCGTGCAGGCTGCCCGACCTGACCGTGCCGAAGAAAGTCCAGCCATGGGCACTACAAGAGTCGATCCTTGCGCGGTGGCCCCGCCCGTCATGGCGCACGCGCATGAGGCGCGAGCGGTAGCGGCAGTAGTGCCGCCGATGGATGGACATAGACGTTCCGCCGGTGTCGTGATCGTCTGTTTTCCTTGGAAGGAATGCCATGTCAGATCAACCGGATAGACGCGGCCGTCGTTGCCGTCGCGGTATGGCATCACCGACGAGACAAGGCGACGCCGACCAGCCCAGACGCCGCAGCCGCAATATTGCTTGAACATGCATAGCCGGCACGGCCGGCGTGACCGGGTTATAGGATCTCAGGCGCGGTTCACCGCGTCCTTAAACGCCTTACCGGCGGTGAACTTGACGGTCTTCGCGGCCGGGATCTGGATCTCAGCGCCGGTCGCCGGGTTGCGGCCAACACGCGCGGCACGCGCGCCTGTCGAAAACGACCCGAAGCCGATCAGCTGCACGGTGTCGCCCTTCGTGACGGTCGCTGTGATGGTGCCAAGCAGCGCGTCGAGCGTTTCAGCGGCCAGCGCCTTGCTGGTGCCGGTTTTGGCGGCGACGGCGTCGACGAGGTCCTGCTTGTTCATGGTGATGTCCTTCAGGTTGGGTTGAATGCCGTCACCCTACCCGATCCGCTGACCGGTGCGCAACCGGCTTCAAAGCGGCGCCCCCGGGCTGGCCTTGATGCGGCCAAGGTTGCGCACCGGTGGCACTGTCGTCAAAGGTCACCTTTTGTGGGGCGGCCCGCTTTCCAGACGGCGCCAGCGATGCCAGTCCGTCCGCCTCGATCGCTGTCCCGTTTTCCGGCTGATGAGGCGAGAAAACAATCACCATCCTTGTCCGCTTGCGCCTCCCCTTCGCGCTCGTCGCGCCTTCAGGCTCCGCAGCTTGCCTAGCGCACCCCTTTAAGGCGGCTCCCCCACGGATGCCCCGGCAATGAAAGGCGAAACGCCGGGGCGTTTCGCGTCGCCTCCAGTTTTGATAACTGCTATTACCAAAACTGCATTTAATGCATCGAGTCTCGGAACTCTTTCGACGGGTCACCGCCGTTAGCGCACCTGTCGCCGGGTGACACGCCTGAGCTGTGCTTAATCGAGCGGACTCCCTCCCTTCTACCTTTCCCCATGGCGCTGTAAAGTAGCCGCGCGACGCTGAGCGTTGCGTCCCGTCGCTTAACCCAGGTGTCAGCGATACCGGCCAAGCCCTCTGACGGCGCTCAATGGTGATAAGCCGTATTGCACCAATAGTTCATGCCGCCCCGCCCTTTCGCCGCCTGTGTCCCGATCCAACAAGCGACCTCCTGAAGACACTCACCTATCGTCACGGCAAGGCCACATGCCGGAGCCCTGGCGTAATGGCTCTGACGCAATCGTCACAGTCCTTACACCCGCATCCAACAAAAGCGTAGCAAGCCAGTAAGCCGCGTCGCGGCGAACCGGGCCTCGGCGGAGCATCATTGACCGCGATACGCGGAAAACTGACGCGAAATGAAGGAATACATTGCCACAATTATGTACCCCTTCACTCCTGCACGACACCGTCAAGCCGCCTCGCGGGGCTGGGCGTGGCATCCCGTGCTCAGCCCGTGTCAGCGATCACGGACAGGCATTTCGCGATATGAAATGGTGATAACTGCCCCGTTATCGCGCCTGCCCGCCGAGCTGCCGGGCACTGGATCCTGACCGTGGCAACAGCAGGCATTACGACTTAGCCGCACCCCCGAACCGGACACTTCTAAAAAGCTACTACAATGTCCGCGAACGACAACTTTAATTATGTCAAATTGAAAGGCTGACAGAAGATCTGCAGCGTGAGAGAAAGCAACTAATGCGCCTCGCAGACGTGCCGGTCGACAGCCGCGGGGTGATCGCAGACACATTCACCTGCCCGGTGACGCTGTGAAAATCCGCGTCAGCGTAAGCCATTCGTCGTTGACCGAAAGCCCAAATAGTCATCTGTCTCGCTCGTCCTTTGTGAACAGCGATCTAATTCCGTTGGCGAAGTCGTTCCGCTTCAGCTCAAGCCGAACGGGTATTCGCGTTCCATGCGTTGTTGAATGTTCCGAATGAAAGAACTTGCGATGCCGATGTCGGCTGATCGTGGCCTGCGTGGACGATTGTGCTTCAGGCGTGGGCGTGCGCGCCGCTGGCTCGGGTTCGGCCCTTGGTCTTCCCGGCCGCAGCATTGGCACGAGCCTTCGTCGCCGCGCGGACGCCATGCTTTGCGACCGGCGCGACCTTCTTCGCCGCGACAGGTTTCGGTGCTGCCTTTGCCTTAACCTTCGCGTCTAAATCTTCATCGGGCTTCGTCAGCGTCAGGTGCAGGCCCATCGCCGCAATCACCTTCATAATCGTCGCGAACTCGGCATTGCCCTTGGTGGAAAGCGCCCGGTACAGCGCCTCACGCGCAATTCCCGACTCGCGCGCGAGTGCTGTCATGCCCCGCGCCTTTGCTACGTCGCCGAGTGCCGCCTGAATCTCGGCCGGATCGCCACCCTCAAATGCTTGCGCAAGGTACAGGCGGTAATCGGCTTCGTCCTTCAGGTACTTCGAAGCGTCGAACTCCATCAACTCGCTTAGTTTCATCTCAATCCTCCAGCTCTTTCGCGATAGCAGTCGCCCGTTTGATGTCCTCGGACTGCGTGGACTTGTCGCCACGGCTTTGTCAACTTGCCGGTAGCAAGACGAAATGGTGGCAGAGGTCATCATTGCTCAGCAAGCATTCGACGGATTCTGGGTGAGGTCGGTGAATTCGTGCCACGCAGCGAATCGAGCCGCGAGGTGTTTTCGATAGAGCGAAGCCCGCAGCAGATGCCGCTTGAGCGCGAAATGCTGCCGTATCGGACCGAAACACGAGAGGAATGCCTGCGTGCGTTTGCAATCGCGAAATCCCCGCATGCGACGCTCGCGTTCGCGGGTCGGTTGGTGGCTGTTCTCCGCTCGGTTGTTCACGCGCGCCGCGGCTTTAACGAACACGTGTTTGACGTTCGCCAATTCGGGAATGTCGGCCTTTGCGGCCGGGTAGCTGCGCAACTGGTCGGTCACGATCTTGCGCGGCACAGGGCATGAGCGAAGTACGCGGTTGAAGAAACGTTTGGCTGCAGCCTTGTCGCGCCGCTTCTGCAACAGGATCTCGAGTTCGGCACCATGCTCATCGACGGCCCGCCACAGCAGGTATGGCTCACCGCGCAGCGTCACGAACATCTCATCGAGATGCCAGGTGCTGCCTGGTTTGCGGCGCGCAACCTTGACGCGATGCGCGAAGCCCACGCCGAACTTGTCGCACCATCGGCGGATCGTCTCGTAGCTCACCACCACGCCGCGTTCGAACAGCAATTCCTCAATATCGCGCAGGCTCAGTTGGAAGCGGAAATACCAACGCACCGCGCAACTGATGACTGCGGCGGGAAAGCGGTGACCGTGGTAGAGCGAGTTCGTCTTTTCATCGCGACATCTTACGCGACCGCCACGGTAACGTGACAACGCCGTGGACGCTGGATGCCGGAACCGAGTGCCCAACGCACGCCACTTCGGCCCTTCTCAAGGTGCCGAGTGCATTGATGCCGTTTGCCTTCAACTATATTCTGAATCCTGCTCATGAAGACGCGGTGCGCATTTAAATCAGCATGGCCGTAGAAGTGCGCCAGGATCCACGCATTCTTCGGCTTTTAACGCGACCGTAACGGCGTTCGGTGCCAGGCGTGACGCACACGCGCCATGATCTCCGGCCGACAACGACGCACGGCTTGTCTCCGGATCGTTTGGTGGTGGATTTACGCAACGCGCAATC
The DNA here is from genome assembly GCF_003387275.1 of Paraburkholderia sp. BL6669N2. Taxonomy (NCBI): domain Bacteria; kingdom Pseudomonadati; phylum Pseudomonadota; class Betaproteobacteria; order Burkholderiales; family Burkholderiaceae; genus Paraburkholderia; species Paraburkholderia sp. BL6669N2. Next base: position 297,791 of record NZ_QUNA01000002.1, read on the forward strand.
TGCCTCCCCCGGAACACGCCTTACGCCGCTCGGGGGTGCAGCCCGCCCAATCAGAGCCGCATCTCCCTGCCAGTAAAATGTGTGCCGTCGATCCGTTTCGGCTCGCCTCAAAAAACTTGCCGCCTCATCGAACGTTCCCTCATGGCCTTTCGCTGACGCGATACAGACTATCGACGCCCGCAATGTGGCTCTCGTAACTCCGAAGGGCTCGGCTGTACTGGATCCGATCTACACGTTTGCCCGGAGCGGCAAACTGACCACCGTTCACCACAACTTCCGTCACGCCCTCCGGACACGCCGTCTGCGGCCCCAGTCATGGGACTTGCCTCCTTTCCAGGTATTGCTCGACGAAGCGGAGGATTGCCTTGGACTGGTAATTCTTTGCTAGCTGGCAAAGGTGGTCGGCGAAAGGACGATAGCGCTCGTCAAGACCGATTACGTGTGTGGCATGTTCCACGATGGCACGCATGTCGCCCAGTCGCGCCAGTTGGTGCAGCGTTTCGATCTCGCCCGGCGGCGGCCCGATCAAGGTCGCCGTGGAAAGATCTGCGGCGTGTATGGCCGTTGAGTCCGCTACGGTGGCTTGAGCCTGCGGAACTTCGCTAGTCCACTCGATACTCAGAAGGGTCGCAATCTTTGACAACAGCGCACTGAACTCAACCGGTTTTGAAAGAAAGGCGTTTGCACCGGCCGCCAGACTTCTCGCCGCATCACTCCCCGAGGCGCCGGCGGAGAGCGCAACGATAGGAAGATCCCGGAACTCCGGTATTTCGCGCAGGCGCCGGGTGGATTCGAGCCCGTCAATCCCGGGCATGACGATATCCATCAGGATTAGCGCCGGCCGCAATGCTTTGGCCTTCTCCAGAGCTTCCTGTCCGTTGCCGGCCTGCACCATGTCGAATCCGAGCTGGCCAAGCATATCGACCGCCACCGCGCGGTTTGCCGCAATGTCATCCACGACAAGGATGGTCTTGCGCGGCCCCTTATAGCCGCTTGCCGTCCACTCGGGCGGGACGACAACTGCCTGAGGCGCCACCACCGGAGCCAACAGTTCAAACGAGAAGACGCTCCCCGCGCCGCGACGGCTCTCCACGTGGATCTCGCCACCCATCAGGCGCACGAGCTGGCGACAGATGGCCAGGCCCAGCCCCGTGCCTCCAACCCGGTGCTGGGCATCGCTCACCTGCTCGAAAGGCCGGAAGATCGTCTCCAGACGCGCTTCGTCTATGCCGATGCCGGTGTCCTGCACTTCAAACCGCAGCCGCATGGGCGGCAGGCAACCGACGCGCAGGCGCACGCTCCCCTCTTCGGTAAATTTGATGGCGTTGGAGAGCAGGTTGAGCAGCACCTGGCGCAGCCGTTTTTCGTCGAGCCGCACGCCCGCCGGCAGATCCGGCGCCATCTCGCAAGTAAAGGCCAAGCCCTTCTCCGTTGCCTTCACCCGAATCGTCTCGGCGATGAAGTAGATGAACCGCTCGAGCAGAATGTCGGAGAGGTTGAGCTCCATCTTGCCGGCCTCGATTTTGGCCATATCCAGGATGTCGTTGATGATCGCAAGCAGGTGTTCGCCGCTGCGCTGGATCACCGTGATCCCGTCGATCTGGCGTTGATCGAGGCTCTTATCGCGCTTAAGAATCTGCGCGTAGCCCAGAATCCCGTTCAAGGGTGTGCGCACCTCGTGGCTCATGTGCGCAAGAAAGTCGCTCTTGGTCCGGTTGGCCGCATCGGCCTGTTCCTTGGCGACGGCCAGTTCAACGGTTCGCTCGCGGATCATATCTTCGAGATGCTCGCGGTAGCGCCGCAGTTCCTGGTCGGCACGCTTCTGCTCCGTGATATCGCGCGAGATACCGAGCAGGAACTGCGGCTCTCCGTGCACGTCGAGGATCGGAATCTTCATCGTGTGCACCGTACGTGGCCCGTAACGGGTGTGAACGGGCTCCTCCGGCACGTCGACCAGGCGTCGAGACTCGAGCACGTCACGATCCTTGAGCGCAAAGAAATCCGCCTCCTGCGCCGGAAACAGGTCGTAGACAGACTTGCCGATGAGTTCCTCACGCCGGGCACCGAGCAATTGCTCTCCCGCCTTGTTAAAACGCACGAAGCGCAGCGTCGCCGCATCCTTGACGAAGATCACGTCGGGGATGTTCTCGATGATGCTGTCCAGAAAGTGCTCGCTTGCTCGTGCAGCCTCTTCGGCACGCTGCCGTTCGACGATTTCGGCCTTCTGGCCCGCGAGCGCGGTCCTCAGTTCGGCGGTGCGCTGCGTGACGCGCACCTCGAGTTCGGCGTTGAGTTTCTTCAGCGCATCCTCGGCCTGCCTGCGCTGCCGCCGATCTTCGAGGAACCGCTCGACGGCGCGCGCCATATCGGCAATCTCATCGCTGCCGTGAACTGGGATGCCAGCTTGGACGCCGCCGACATCACCGTGCCGCAGAAAGTGACTGACCCGGCGCAGGCGCGCCACGACGTGGCGACCGAGGAATGCCCGGGCGATCAGCCAGGCCAGCAGCAGGCTCACCGCCACTTCGCCGCCCACCCACCTGCGCGTGCGCTCCAGATTGTCGGCCAGATACTGGACCGCCTTCCGGTAATCGCGCGTGAAATAATCCGCCTGGTCGCGCGCCGCGGCGGCGAGGGCGTCGGCCTGGCGGCGCAGATCGTCGTCCAGACCGGCCAGCGACGCGCCCGGCCGCGCTGCGGACGCCGACGCCGCTCCCGCACCCAGCGCGGTCTCCCGCACTTGCGCCTCGACGTTGACCGTGTTGCGAAAGCGCTGGCTCGATCGATGCAGCGCCAGCGCGTCGAGACCGACGTCATCGCTCGTGGTCGCGGAGGCGAGCCGGTCCACCAGACGGTCGAACGCTCCCAACTGTTCGATGACATGCCGATGCGTCTCTCGCACAGCGTCAGCCGTTTCGTCACTGGACAACTGCAATGCCAGGCGCTCAATCAGCAGAGTACGCTGCGCCAGGTCCTGCGCATCCTCCTGGCGCGCCAACCGCTCGTCGGCCAACTGGCGGAGCGCGTGGGCCGAACCGGCCAGCGAGTAAATGGTCGTCGCACCGACCGCGACCACTAAAGTCGCCAGGCACGAAACCACCAGCGTGAGTTGGGCTGTGAGCGAAAGGGGGCGTGGAAGTTTCACGGGCGTTGCCAGATGCGGCGATAGATGTCCCGGTAGCCGTTGTCCGGGTCGTAGAGCAGACGATCGCCGCCGTCAGCGGCGATGTTCTCCGCCGTCACGAGATGCACCGGGACCACGTAGCCCGTGACCCGCGCCCCGGCTAACAGCCGGTTCATCTCGTCGACCAACTGCCAGCCGTGCAGATTCAGGGGCTCGGCCACGGTGCCCGTCTGGAAGGTGCCCGTGCGGATGCGCAGAAATGCGGACTCGCTGCCGTCCCCAGCCGACAGCATGGCGACGGCGGCGTTCGGCATACCGGCCTGGGTCAGCACCGGGGCCGCGTAGTCGAAGTAGATGTCGTTGATGGCCAGCGCATACGTCCAGCGCTTGCCATACCGCGCGAGCAAGTCGCGTGTCGTGCCCGGCATCAGTTCCTTGCTGCGCGAGATCGCCGCGTCGCGCACTTCGAGCAGCGTGCAGTCGTGGCATGTGCGCACGACGGCAGCCATTTCATCCGACTTGCCTTGCGCAATCCGGAAATTGGAGTCGGTGAAGATGACGACTCCCGCATGCCCGCCTGACTGCACGATGGCCGCTAGCGCGGTCACGCGCGCGGCCTCGCGTGGGTCCGTCGCCACGTTCATCGCCACGGGCGTGCCAGGCACCGGTCCGGCCTGGACCGCGACGTGCCAGCCGACGATCGGAATGCTCCGCTCGGCAAACGGCCGCAGTCCTGGCAGCAGCGCGCGTGCGTCCCCTCCGACAATGATCAGACCGTCAGGACGACTTGCTAGTGCTTTCGCAAGCGTCTTCATGCGCAGGTCCGGTGTGCCGCCCGCGTCGAAAATCTTGACGCTCCAGCCGATGACCTTGGCCGCCTCCAGCACACCGTCGGTCACGCCGACGATGCCGCCGTTGCGCAAATCCTCGGCGACGATGGCGACACGTTTTCGAAGCTCGGCGCGGGGCCCGGTGCGCGGCCCGTTCCATGGCGCCGCGGGTTGCGCTGCGGCATTGACGACGCGAGTCGCTTCGGCCAAATAGTCCTTCGCGGCGACCGTAGTCATGGGCACGGGGGCAGCCGGCAGACCCTGCGCCGCGGCAACTGACAGCACACACACGCATTCCCACGCCAGAAGCAAGCCCCTCATGCCGTTCCCCCAAGGTCTCATCGGGGTTGATTGACCGCCATTGGCGATGCACCCAAATCCTGCGCACAGGGTGGCCCTGCGGACAAGATAGTACCTCCGATGGCCGCATTGCATCGGTCATGCGCTACCGCCTGGCGAAAGTGGAGCGACGACCGTTCGTCAGATCGATAACGCTACGGGCGAGGGCGGGGGATTTGGTGACGCATCAATCGTCGACGCTTTCCATCGTACGCGCATCTTAACCTACGCGCGGCTCATGCTCATCAGCGTCCTGATGCCTTGACGTTTCTGGTGGAGAAAAGAGCTGTACCTGCGAGCGAGCCTTTGCGCGGCGGAAATCGACACTTTTGCGCGAATCGCGCGTCACATCTGGTCCAGAATTCACGACTCGCGCTAATATTGTGCACATATTGTGCACCGAGATTGAAATGAACCCAGAATTCCCCGTCGTCAGCCCGAAAGCAGGCGCCAGTTTCGAACAGTTTATGGCATCGCTGCGCGACCCGGACAGTCCTGCGCCGGTCGTCTCGGCCCGTCGCTTCGGCGAGGCGCTGCATATCGACCTGCAGACGCTGGCCCAGCAGGCGCACGTGCATCGCAATACGCTCAGTCGTCAACCCGCGTCTGAAAGCGTCCAGCGGTTTCTGCGCGAAGCTCTCCGTGTTATCCGCGCGGCGACGGACATTTGCGGGGACGTGACTCAGGCCCTCTTCTGGTACAGGAACGAACCTTTACCTGTCTCCGACTACAGGACGGCGGAGCAACTGGTTTCCGATGGCCGGACTGACGACCTTCTTCGCTACGTTTCGTCTCTCGAAGCAGGCGCGGCAGGATGATCCTCACCGCCATTTCCGGCATCACGGCCTACCGCATGCACGCGCCAAAGTGGGCAGTCGCACCTACGAGCGGCGCCGACGCGGGCAAGCATGGAGGACGGGCAAATCGCGTCGGACTCGCCGCCCTCTACCTTGCGCTGGATCTCGATACTGCCGTACGGGAAAATCAGCAGGTCTCGCCATTGATGCCACCCGGCACGCTCGTCAGTTACCAGCTGAGCATCGACCCTGTTGTCGATTTCACCGGTGGCTATCAAGGCGACAAATGGGCTGTACTCTGGGAAGACTTCTATTGCGACTGGCGAGGTTGCTGGTTCAATCAGCGCATCGAGCCACCGAGCTGGGTACTCGGTGACGAAGTCGTGGCTGCGGGCGCGAAAGAGATTCTGCTCAGCTCACATCTGTCGCCGCACGGAGCGAACCTGGTGCTCTACGTGGACGAGCTTGGGTCGACAGACCGGCTCGAGGTGTACGACCCGCAGCACGCGCTTCCCCGAAATCAAACGTCGTGGATGTAGAAGGCCGAACCGCAGGCGGACCACTCCCCTGATGGCAAATCAGACCGACCGCGCCGATGGCGTTCCTTCGAAGGCTTGCCGGTCAACTGGGAGGGATGACTGCCCCGATTTATGCCCGACGCCCAGCCCCTGCAACTTCGAATCGACGTTCACCGCGCTTCGACCTGCCAGCGGTGAATCCCCCGCGGGGGGCGAGCGCGTGACTTGATCGCGGATCAACGTCTCTCAGCGGTCCCGTTGCGGACAGCCGTTTCTTCCCAAAACAGTCATTTCCAGCTGCGCGATCGCCGCTACCCATGCAGCGCCACCGACGCAACGAGTTGGCGTCAGATCTTGGATATCATCTCGGGGTGTGTCGATCGGCCACCGCAACGGCACGAGCCGCAAGACGATCATCACGCCCAATGGCGAACTGAATCCGGACACTCCGCGTGACCGTCACGCGACATTCGAGCCATTATGGTGACCCGTACCGCAGTGCACGGCTGACGACGGAAGAAGGCGGCTGGACGAAGGCGAACAACTTCAAGCAGATGATTTACTATGCGGGCAGCGCGACCGGTACGCGTTATAACAATGGCGTGGCGTCGAAGAAACTGTTCAGCAACGGTATTTTTGCCAGCGCAATCGTGGCCATCAAAAAAAAGCGCCGTCTGGCAAGGCCTCACCACTCCGACGCCGGGCGCCGGGAATGACGTCTATCGACTGAGCTACCGGCTACCGTCAAACCACTTTCGCCGAACGTTCCACCGCGCCACCGCGACGATACAGGACAAGCGTCGCAACCAGCCCGCACAACGCGGCGAAGCTCATCCAGTATCCCGGTGCAGCCTTGTCATGCGTGACCTCAATCAGAAATGTCGACACTGCAGGTGTAAATCCGCCGAAGAGCGCTGTCGCAAGACTGTATGCCAGCGAAAACCCTGCCACGCGGACACTGACCGGCATCACTTCAGTCAGCGCGACGACCATTGCCCCATTGTAGATGCCGAAGAAGAATGAGAGCCACTGCAGGACGAGCAGCATCCGGAGGAAGCTCGGCGCTGCCGCCAGCCATGAAAGCGCCGGATAGGTGGTGAAAATGGCAAGTACCGTGATTCCGATCAGAAGCGGCCGGCGTCCAATACGATCCGACAGCGCACCGCCAATCGGCAGCCAGATAAAATTGGAAACGCCAACGCACAGCGTAGCGACGAGACTGTCGGCGGTGCTAAGTTTCAGGACGGCCCGGCCGAACGTCGGCGTGTAGACGGTAATCAGATAGAACGTGGTGGTCGTCATCGCAACCAGCAGCATGCCGGCGAACACGATTTGCCAGTTCGCCATCATCGTCGCGAGGATTTCCTTTGTCTTCGGATGGTGCTGCCTCGCCTTGAACTCCTCGGTTTCCTGTAGCGAACGGCGCAACACGAACAGGAACGGTACGATCGCACAGCCGATAAAGAACGGGATGCGCCAGCCCCACAGACCGATACTCGCCGCGGACATCCAGCTGTTGAGTGCATAGCCGAGCCCCGCTGCAACCACAATCGCGACCTGCTGGCTTGCCGACTGCCAGCTCGTATAAAAGCCCTTGTGGCCCGGCGTCGCCATTTCAGCCAGATAGACCGACACGCCGCCCAGTTCGGCGCCAGCCGAGAAGCCCTGTAGCAGCCGGCCGATCAGCACCAGCGCCGGCGCCAACATGCCGATCGTTGCGTAGCCGGGGACAGCGGCGATGAGTATCGTGCCACTCGCCATGAGCGTTAGCGTCACGATCAGGCCCTTGCGACGGCCGACTTCATCGATGTAGGCGCCAAGCACGATGGCGCCTAACGGCCGCATCAGGAAGCCCGCGCCAAACACGGCGAACGTCAACATCAGCGAGGCGAACTCGCTGCTTGTCGGAAAAAACACCTTCGAAATGTAGGTGGCGTAAAAGCCAAACAGAAAGAAGTCGAACTGTTCGAGGAAGTTACCGCTGGTGACGCGCAAAACGGCGCCGACCTTTGAGCGGGGCGGGCTGGGTGCGTCGGCCGCCATGCCGGTTGAAGGGTTCATGATTACTGTCTCCTTGCGTTTGTCTGTCTTGTGAGCCGGCAGGTCCGGAGCATTTGCCTTGCTGACCCGACGGCACCGCACTTTGCAAACGAACCGCCAACAGCGTCAATCCGGTTCCACCGTGCACCGCTCTTCTGTCGTTTTTCGATCGCCGAATTCAGTAACGCTGCGCCGCGGTAGATGCCGTTGCGCCTGTGGAGCGCCCCATGAACGGTGACCATGCGTTGTCAGCATACTTCCCAACACTAACTTTCGCCATTGCCGCCGCAATCTTCCGCGCAAACTCGTGCGGAAGCGCGTACTGGCGACCGCAGCCGGGGCCGTTTGACGACTGTACGCATGGGGGTAGACACACTATCCGCGCTGCGCGCGCAGTGCTATGTCCTGAATGCTGCGCGCACGATGCTCTTAAGTGCGGACTTCAGTCGTCACGGCACGCATGACGCGTCTTTGACAATTCAGAAAGTTGATAGCGAGCTGCATAAGCAGAATGATCCGTCGGTCGCCAACTTCGTCCGCGACGAGTGCCTCCGTACAGCGGCAGTGATGTTCGCCTCCTTCGGTTGTGTCGCGATAAGGCCGACGAGACGAAAAATCCCACCATGGTGAGGATTCCTTACGCCATCAGCGAATAGAACTGGGCGGCGGCGGTTTGCGCGACTCCGTCGTCCTTCATCTGCCCTTTTCTGATCATGTTCATCACTTCGATGCCTGAAGTAACGAATGTCGGCAACGATCATGGACAACTCAGCAAAATGGCGGTATCCGCGAAGCGCGCGATGGGCAGATCGAAGCTGAAGGTTGTTGCGGACCGCGGTTACTTCAGCGGGCCGGAGATAAGGGCATGCGATCTGAATGGCATCAGCGCGTATGTTCCCAAACCGCTCACGTCGGCATCCCGGAAAAAAGGTCTGTTTACGAAGGCCGACTTTATCTACGTAGCGAAAAGCGACACATATCGATGCCCCGCTGGGGAGCGGGCGATCCATCGATTCACGACTGTCGAGCATGACCTGAATCTGCGAGTCTACTGGCCCAGCGCGTGCCCACGTTGCCACCTCAAGGAACGATGTTCACCGTCTGACTATCGTCGAATTCGGCGATGGGAGCACGAGAATGTGCTTGAAGTGATGCAGCGTCGGCTCGACCGGAAGTCTGACGCCATGACCATCCGCAGAAGTACCATTGAGCATGTCTTCGGCACGCTCAAGCACTGGATGGGCCCCGCACACTTCCTGACCAGGACGCTCAGGCGGGTGAGTACTGAGATGAGCCTTCAGGTGTTGGCTTACAACCTCAAGCGCGTCATGAACATACTCGGCGTTCGGGGAACATTGAAGGCTATGAAGATGGTCGAAAGCTAAGGCCCTGAGGGGCTTTGTTGCGCACGCGATGGTCGATCGGTGCAAGCTGTCTGGGCCGAACGAGATTGACCTGATCGGCAATCGCTCGCATAGCCGCGAAAAACCAGTTTCCACACAAGCTGGACCCACACCGGCCGGTTTTGTCGCATTAACGCAGTCAAGTAAAATCCGTCGAGCGCAACGCACGAGAAGCATGATGGCAAAGACGCAGACGCCGCGCAAGACGCTGCCCGCCGGCATTGGCAACGTACTGAAGCGGCTGCACTACCCGCTGGACGTGATCCTGCTGTGTGTTCGCTGGTACGTGGCGTACTCGCTGAGCCTGTGCAATCTCGAAGAAATGATGGCCGAGCGGGGAATTGAGGTCGATCACTCGAGTGTGCACCGGTGGGGCATCAAGCTCGTCCCTCTGTTCGAAAAGGCATTTCGGCGAATCAAGCACCCGGTCGGCAAGAGCTGGCGCATGGACGAGACTTATAGTACGCCCAGCCAACGTAGCCCGCCCACATGGGGGTGAAGTTGCTTGAGCATGTTTGGAATGCAGGACCCGGTGGAGTTGAAGTCGCAGTACCGGGACATGCCCTTTCTCTGCTGCGAGAGAAAGTGAGCCGAAGCGGCGGTGACTTGCTGACACTAGCAAGGTGACGAAGTCCGTGGGAAACGGAGCTTGCGGCGAAGCGGTTACGCCAAGATGAGCTTCTAGGCTGAGCATGGGACGGTTGAGGGACACGAACCTATTGAAACGCATCTGAGGGTTGAATCGTCACCCCTGCCTACACCGCTTAAGAGGCAGGACGCGGATCGGCGCCGGTCACACGTATGGACTGATGCCGCGAACGCTGGCTGGAGATGTATGCCGGCCAACTGGAACCACGGAGAGCGCGCAGCTAGACCGTGGTGTCTGCGACGACTTGCGGCAAGCAAGGATAAAGACTGCGATAGGCAACCTCGCCCATGCGTTGAGTCCAGCATGTGAACTGGGGAAGGCTTGCATAAATGACAAGGGAGTGTGCCCCCGATGATATGCAGGCTGGCGGAGCCTCTGTAGTAGTCCGAGGCCGGGAAAGCCGGTTACATGGCGAAGGGAGGCAGTTGAAGTGGTTTGCTGGGTTGATTAACTGACCATAGTGAGGTGAAGACCTTTGATAATCAGTGAAATGCAAAGCAAACTGGCGACATGGTCGACGGAGGACAAAGAACGCAAGTTCGATCGACTTCTGAGACTGATTGCCGACAGGATTTGGCTGAGCGAAGCGGCTCGCATTACGCTGGCCTCCAGCGGAGCTCGCACGCCGGGTGTGGACGGTGTCAGCAAGCGCATGATGGAGGAGAATCTCCAGCATGAACTGGCGACGATACGCGACGAACTGTTGGCGGGCTCGTATAGTCCGCTACCGGCGCGCCGCGTGTACATCCCGAAAGCGAACGGCAAGCTCAGGCCACTCGGCATCCCGAGTCTGCGGGATCGAATTGTTCAACGGGCCATGCTGATGGCGATGGAGCCGATCTGGGAGAGTGATTTCCACCCGGCTTCACATGGCTTCAGACCGGCCCGCAGCGTACACCACGCTGTGCGCATGGTGAGACTTCAGTTAACGGCTGGAGATGAGCAGAGTGCTGCGGGACGTTGGGTCATCGAGGGCGACCTCGCCAGCTACTTCGACACCGTTCATCACCGCCTGCTACTGAAGGGGATCCGCAAGCGCATCGCCGATCAGCGCTTTCTTGCCCTGCTCTGGAAGTTCATCAAGGCGGGCTGCGTTGATCATGGTCTATTCCGTGCTGCTAGTGAAGGTGTTCCTCAAGGCGGAGTTATCTCGCCTCTGCTGTCCAACATCATGTTGCATGAGTTTGATGCGTGGATGGAAACGAACTTCCTGAACAAGAAGGTACGCAAGGACCGGTGGGCGTGGAACTTCGCTGTTCTCAAACAGCGGCCCATTGCTGTGCGGGAAAATCGACAGTGGAAACCAGCAGTATCCTACTGTCGTTATGCGGATGACTTTGTGGTGGTCGTAAAAGGAACCCGCGCGCACGCCGAAGCAATACGCGAAGCGTGTCGGGAGTTCCTGGAAGGCAAGCTGAAGCTCACGCTGAATATGGAGAAGACCCATATCACGCATGTGAATGACGGTTTCGTCTTCCTCGGCCATCGAATCATTCGCAAGCGCGGACCACGCGGCAGCATGCGACCGGTGACGACAATTCCGTGGGAGAAGTATCGGGGCTTTGCCGAGCGGCTGATCAAACAGCTGTCAAGCAATTACAGCATGAACCGGATGGATATGGTGGAAAGCCTGAATCGGCAACTGATGGGATGGGCAACCTTCTACCAGTACACCGACTACACGGCGACCCTGTTTAGCAGGTTGGACCGAACCGTCTTCTGGAAGCGAGGATATTGGCTTGCGCACAAGTACCGGCGTGGCTTCCGGTCGCTAATGCGCGATCATATCCGGGCCCCTGAACCGGGGAGGGCCACGACATGGGTGCTGCAAGGCCTGGATAGTCGGGGTCGGTACGGTGAAGTGGCGCTTCGGCGCCTCGTCACCAGCCGCAAGGGGCGATTCACTTGGCGAACCCCCATTGAAAATCCGTACATATTGCGCGATGAGACACGCCGCACCATCGAGTCGCGCTACGCTGATGTTGCCTTTGCTATGAGCGACACCTCAATGGAGAGCCGGATGCGCTGAGAGGTGCAAGTCCGGTTCGGGGAGGAGAAACAGGGAAATAGTTCGACTACGCCCTGTTTCTTACTCCACTCAAGGTCAAAGGCCACTGGAAGTACTTGTATCGGGCCGTCGACACGGAGGGCAACACGGTCGATTTCCTGTTGTGCGCCCATGGTGACAAGGCCGCTGCGCGCCGGCATTTCGAGAAGGCGGTTGCCCAGAATGGTGAACCCGAGACTGTCACCGCGGACAAGAGTGGTGCCAATCTGGCCGCGCTCGAAGCGCTCAACGCAGAACGGCCAACGCCAATCAAGATCCGGCAGAACAAGTACCTGAGCAACGTCATCGAGCGGGACCATCGAGCCGTCAAACGCATTGTCACGCCGATGATGGGTTTCAAGAGTTTCCGGTGCGCGCGCATTATTCGTTCCGGCATCGAGCTGATGCACATGATTCGCAAAGGGCAGATGCAGGACGAGCGCGACATCAAAACTGCAGCCGAGCAATTCTATTCGTTGGCAGTGTAAGTATTCCTACTGATATTACGCTTTGTTCAAGCTGTAATCGTTATCGCGACAAAACCGAACTTCCCTTTCGAATATTACGGCGTGCACTTCCTAACCTTCACGGACGAGGCCGTCTTTCCCTACAAGAAGCCGCTGCGGCACCTTTTGATCGACAGCTCTCTCATCAACAACGAATACCCTACGCGCGAGTATACGCGTTCGATGACCTTCGTCGGCGACTTCTACCAGCACACGTTCGACACGAGCCATGATGGCAACGTCAATGCTACCCTTCATGACGACTACCGCGCCTATAGGGACAAGTTCAAGCAGGCCAAGCGGACGATCGACACCGACAGCGTCAAGAAGAGTCGTCGCTGCAGCAAGAGCGTCTGCGATTTCATCACGCAACGGATCGGCATTGACATTGAGGCGCACGACGATCGATCCAGCGTAGTTCGCTTCGAGGATGACCCGGCGGCGGTCGCGGCCATTTACGAGGATCCCAGTACGGTCAAACTGTTCTACAAGGAGCATCACAAGTACGGCTCTTTTTCTCAAAACTGGGGTGCCTCGAAGGGCATCGACCGATACCAAGATGTATGTGTGGTCCTGAACCCCGGCAACGTAAAAGCTTGGCACGGAGGCGGCTTCCGGAACATCAACGGGCAGACACGCAATAAGCTATACGTCGCATGTTCCCGGGCGAGGGGCAACCTGACATCCATCCCTGAGTCCTTGCTAAAAGCCTACAAGCGGTTCTAAGTCCACACGCGTCGGTAGCTCTGTGACCCCGGATATTTGAATCCGCTGCGTCGGTTGGAGAGCGATTAGCGGTCGGCGTCCCCAATGAATAGGCTTACACTGAAGCAGCCAGTCTAGAAAATTTCGACCGCCTGCTTTTGGCGGCCGGTTGCTGACCTGCGGCTCAAGGATGACACAGCACGAACTAAGCACGTGTGAACGGTAGCATGCGACGGAAGCCAGATTCCGCCCTCCTGTCGAGCTTGTAGATTCCTGCCGGAGGGCGCTAGTTTCCATATGAGACGCTTTTTTAACCACGCATCGTCACCGGGCCCGGTATCCTCAAGCTGCTTCATAAAGATGCGGCGCCCTTCAACAGCTCTGTTGGTGAACGGTCGCTAGCTCCACGTTCATTTACGAGGCCATAGATACGACTCGCACTACATATCAAATGTTGGTCAGTTCTTTTGTGTCAAGTTAAGTATTTTGCGAAGAACACTTGCTGGCGGTCGTTCGTTTGCAAACTTTTGTTCCCGAATTTTTGCGTGCATTTGTTCCCACTTGTCCGAGTAAAGAACGGCCGCCTAGCCTGCGCCGGTCTCCATCTGCATCTGCTTTTGCAGCGTCCGGCAGTCCGACTGGCGGTTGCCAATACGATTGAAGCACTCGAGGCTTGAGCGACATGTAACGTTAGACAGCGCTGGGTCTCATCCAAAGTCCGGCCCGGGCGTCGGCAAAGCTACAAAATTGCTTCAATAGTCCGTTAAAGGAACAACGTCATGCAAAATTTCTTCAAGCAAATTTGTTTTCGCTACGGTCCGAGCCGCTATTTGTCGGTGCTGCAGGAAGAACAAAATCATGCAAGCCAATGCCACCCGATGAGATGACCCCGGGTCGTCACGTATCGCAGCGTCCGTAAGCCCGCCACTATGAGCTCATTGCCGCCAGCGTTGTCCGCTATCGTCGTCAGGGCCTCGCGCAACCACACTCCAGGACCCATCGCAGGATCATCGCATCGGCATTTCGCGGCCGGGGTCCCGCCAGACGCGGCCGGTACACCTCGTCCCCTTTCGCTACCAGCAATCTACTCAGCACGCAGACACCGGCTCTCTCCGCGCGGCATACGCACCAACGCTGATACCCGTAGCGGCACGACGTCGAATCGCTCCATGAAAGGATCGCCGTGGTGCAGGTCGGGCGCTCCAGCAGCCTGATTTTTCGCGTGCTGACAGGCGTGACGTCGTTCGTCAGACTACATGGCTCCGCGCGTGACGTTCTTACCGGGGAACCGGCTAGCGCTATCACCGGATCTTTGCCACTAGCAATCCGGTCGAGCGTGTGCGCCCAGATTCTTAAATCGTCTGCGTCGTTCATATCGAAGCTCCTGCCGCTACGCGGTCGCAAGAAATGCCGTCACCTGGCGGGCGACTTCTTCGTGTTCGTTGTCGATACAGATCATGTGATAGCTGTCGGCGAGTACGGCGAGGCGAACTTTCGGCTTGGTCTGTTCGCGATTGACACGGTGGCGAATGTACTGCGCCGACTTCAGACTGGTCAGCTCATCGTCCACGGCGTGAATGATCAATGTCGAGCACTGCACGCACTCCAGATCTTGCATCGCGCTCACTCGCAACCGGTCGAGTTCCCGGATGGTGCTCAACGGCACCCATGCGTAATGGCGGCTGTTTCCTCTCGAGAATTTCTGCTCCAGCACGGTCCGCAGCCGTTTATTCTTGACGCCATAGGGACTCCGCTCGTTGATCCTCAAGTACCGGGCCAAGAGCGGAATGCGATAGAGCAGATAACGAACGGATCGATACCACGGCAATGACCATCCATCGAGGAATAGAGGCGGCGCGAGCAGGATCAGCCGGTCGCGGCCGTTGCGTCCCAGGCCTCCCAGTTTGGCCGCCTCCAGCGCGAGCAGCGCGCCCATGCACATACCCATCACATGGACGGTCTGGTACCGCTGACGCAGCGCCGCCAGCTTTTGACGCACGGCGTCGAGCCATGCGTCGAGCGATATGTCGCGCAGGTGATGCGGATGACTACCATGACCCGGCAGCATCAGGTCGGCTGTCGGTATGCCCATGGCGGCGATGCGGCTCTCAAGCCGGCCCAGATCGTGTCGCGTGCCGCCCAGTCCGTGGATCAGCAGCACGACTTCCGCGCCACCGGTGTTCTCAGGTTGATCGTTCATGCTCCGCTCCGGGCCGTGCCGTCGGCGGGACGGAGGTCGGTATCCGTCAGTCCGCCGCCCAGCGCCTTGTAGAGCGCCACGGCGTTGCCGAACTCGGCGCGTCGCAACTCCAGCAACGTCTGACGCGCGGCATACAGTTGTCGCTGCGAGTCCAGCAATTCGAGCCGTCCGTCGACACCCGCGCGATAGCGGAGATCGGAAAGATCCGCGCGACGTTCGGCGCTAGCCGCTACGCGCGTCTGGGCGTCGATTTGCCGGCCGTAGGTTTTGCTGCCCGCGAGGCCATCCGCGACCTCTCGGAATGCCACTTGGATTGTGCGTTCGTAGTCGGCGACGGCTCTCGACTTGCGCAGCTCCGCGAGACGCAATTCCGCGCGCAGCCTGCCGCCCTGAAAGAGCGGCACCGTGACCTGCGGCGCGAAGCTCCACGCGCGTTGACCTCCGTCGAACAGGCTGCGCATGGCCGGGCTGATGAAACCCAGGGAAGCGGTGAGCGAGAGGCGCGGAAAGAACGCCGCTCGCGCCGCGCCCATATCTGCGTTGGCGGCCACCAGGTTCTGCTCGGCCTGAAGAATGTCCGGGCGGCGAAACAACAATTCGGACGGCAAACCCGGTGGCAGTTGCGTTACCACAGGTTGCCGTTCCAGCGGCAAAGGCTCGGGAAGATCCGCCGGCAATTCCATGCCCACCAGCAGGCGTAATGCGTTGCGGGCCTGCGCCACGGTGCGCGTACGCGCCTCCAGGTCCGCTTCGGCGCTCGCGACCTGGCCTTCGGCCTGCGCCACATCCACGCCGCTGCTTTGATGCGACTCTCTAAGCCGGCGCGCGAGGTCGAGCGACTGTCGCCAGTCTTCGAACGTGCGTTGCGCCAATTGCTGTTGCTCCTGCGCGAGACGCTGCGCGAAGTACGCGTCGGCCACTGCGCCGACCAGCGAAATTTGCGTTGCCCGGCGCCCCTCTTCGGTTGCCAGATAGCGGGCAAAGGCTGCATCGGATAATGACTTCACGCGACCGAAGAGGTCGATCTCGAATGCACTCAGTCCGACATTGAGACTGACCTGATTCTGCTCGGACGCGGGGATCGCGGGATCGGCATTGGCATTGGCGGCCGTACGTTGCCGCGTGAAGCTGCCGCCTGCCTCGACCGACGGCAAGCGCGCGGCCCGCTGGATGCCGAACTGCGCCTGGGCCGCTTCCACGTTCAGTGCTGCGAGCCGCAGGTCGCGATTGTTGTTCAGCGCCAGTTCGATCAGACGCTGCAGTCGCGGGTCGCCGAACATGGCGCGCCAACCGAGGTCGGCGGCCAGCGGGTGGGCGTCGGGACTCGCGTTATTCGCAGAGTTGTTGGCGGGGTTGCCCGCAGCGTTATTCGCAGGTTTAATCGCCGCCTGATCCGTATAAGCCGTCGGCACCGGCAGCGCCGGCTTGACCAGCGCGGGCGCCAGCGAACAGGCCGACAACGCCAGCACGACGGGAAGAATGAGCAACCGCATGGCATCCACTTTTTTATCGATTGTGAGAATGAGCAAGGTCATGGCTTCAGCCCTTTTGTTCCTGGTTCAACGGCGCACTTTTCCGGCGCCCTGCGCTCCACCGCGTGAAGCGCTCCTGCAAGCCCATCACGAACACAAAGAAGACCGGCACGAAGAAAATCGCCAGCACCGTCGCGGCGACCATGCCGCCGAACACGCCCGTGCCGATCGCGTGCTGTGTCTCGGCGCTGGCGCCCGCCGCGATCATCAACGGCACCACGCCGAGGCCGAACGCGAGTGACGTCATCAAAATCGGGCGCAGCCGCAACCCGGCGGCTTGCACGGCCGACTCCACGAGCCCCTTGCCCTGCTCGCGCAACTGCTTGGCGAACTCGACGATCAGAATCGCGTTCTTGGCGGACAAGCCGATCACGGTGATCATGCCGACCTTGAAAAACACGTCGTTGGGCAAGCCTCTCAGCAATACGGCGGCGACCGCGCCAAGCAATCCCAGCGGCACCACCAGCATCACCGACAGCGGAATCGCCCAGCTCTCGTAGAGCGCGGCCAGCACGAGGAACACGACCACCATCGAGAGCGCCATCAGCATCGGCGCCTGGGCGGCCGACTGTCGCTCCTGCAGCGACTGCCCGGTCCAGGCAACCGCGAAGCCGGGCGGCAATTGCGCGGCCAGCCGCTCCATCTCGGCCATTGCCGCGCCGCTCGACGAACCGGGCGCGGCGCCGCCGGCAATCCGCACGGACGGAAATCCCTGATAGCGCACCAGTTGCAGCGGCGCTCCGCTCCATACGGGGCGAATCACCTCGGACAGCGGCACCATGCCGCCGGTCACGTTGCGCACGTAAAGCTTGAGCAGGTGGTCGATCTGCATACGCGCGGGCGCATCGGCCTGAATGATCACCTGCTGCATACGTCCGGCGTTCGGAAAGTCGTTGACGTAGGTCGATCCCATCGCGGCCGACAGCGTGTCGCTGATGCTGGTGAACGACACGCCCAACGCTTCGGCCTTCTGCCGGTCGATGTCGAGGCGAATGCTGGTGCCGGCCGGCAGCCCGTCGGGATAGACGCCGCTCACCACCTTGCTCTGTGCCGCGAGTTCGAGCAGCTTCACCTCGGCGGCCTTGAGCTTCGCCTCGCCCTGATTGGCGCGGTCCTGCAAACGCATCGTGAAACCCGAACTGGTGCCGAGTTCATCGATCGCCGGCGGCAACAGATTCATCACCGCGCCTTCGGTCACCCCGGCCATGGCCCGCTGGGCAAGCGCCACTTCGTCGCGGCTGGTCGCGCCGTGTCGCTCGTCCCAGTCCTTGAGCACGCTGAAACTCAGCGCGGCGTTCGGTCCCGAGCCTGAAAAACCGTAGCCGAGAATCGAGATGTTGGAGCGGATCGACGGACGCGACGCGACGTGCTGCTCGAGCGCTTTGACCACGTTGAGCGTGCGCTCTGTCGTGGCATCTGCGGGGAGCTGGATCGAGGTCATGAAATAGCCCTGATCCTCCTCGGGCAGAAACGACGACGGCAGACTCCGGAACGCGAATACCAACACCCCGGCAATCGCGACGAACACCAGCATCACCCGTCCCGCGCGGCCGATCAGCCGGCCCACGCGTGTCTCGTACCACTGCGTCGCGTGTTCGAAATGGCGGTTGAACCAGCCGAAGAAGCCGCGCTTTTCATGGTGTGCGGGATCGACCGGCTTGAGCATGGTCGCGCACAGCGCCGGGGTCAGCGTCAGCGCCAGAAACGCCGAGAACAGAATGGACACCGCCATCGACAACGTGAACTGCTGGTAGATCACGCCGACCGAACCGCTCGCGAGCGCCATCGGAATGAACACCGCGGTCAGCACCAGCGTAATGCCGATGATCGCGCCGGTGATTTCCTTCATCGCCTTGATCGTCGCGTCTTTCGGCGACAGGCCCTCTTCGGCCATCAGACGTTCGACGTTTTCCACCACCACGATGGCGTCGTCCACGATGATGCCGATCGCGAGCACCATGCCGAACATGGTCAGCACATTGATCGAGAAACCGAGCGCCGCCATGATCGTGAACGTGCCGAGCAACGCCACCGGCGCGACGATGGCCGGGATCAGCGTGTAGCGCGCGTTCTGCAGGAACAGGTACATCACGAGGAACACCAGCACCATCGCTTCGATCAGCGTATGGATCACCTTCTCGATCGAAATCTTGACGAACGGCGCCGTGTCGAACGGAATCGAATAGCTCATGCCCTGCGGCATGGTCTTGCTCAACTCATCGAGCCGCGTTTTGACGGCGTCCGCGGTCTTGACCGCATTGGCGCCCGGCGCGAGCTGGACGGCGGCGAAGGTAGCGGGTTTGCCGTTCTCGCGATTGGCGAAGCCGTAGGACTGCGCGCCGAGTTCGACCCGCGCGACATCGCTCAGCACGACTTTGGAGCCGTTGGCGTTGGCGCGCAGCACGACCGCGGCGAATTGCTCCGGGGTCGTCAACTGACCTTGCGCGGTCAGCGGAACCATCACCTTCTGGCCGTCCAATGCCGGCGATGCGCCCACACTACCGGGCGCGATCTGGACATTCTGCTGGCCGATCGCCGTGGTCAGGTCGCTCATCGACAGACCGTAGTTGATCAGCTTGGCCGGATCGACCCAGATGCGCATCGCCTCCTCGGAACCGAACAGTTGCACGCGGCCCACGCCGTCGATGCGGCGCAGTTCCTCGATCACGTTGCGCGCAAGATAGTCGCTCAGGGCCAGTTCGTCGAAGCGACCGCTGTCGGAGCGCAGGCCGAGAATCATCAGGAAGCCGGAGGCCGCCGACTCCACGATCAGACCGTTTTGACGGACCACGGCGGGCAGACGCGGCTCGACGGCCTTGAGCCGGTTCTGCACGTCGACTTGCGCCATCGCCGGATTGGTGCCGGGTTTGAAGGTGGCCGTGACCTGCGCGGAACCGGAGGTATCCGCCGAGGACTCGAAGTAAAGCAGGTTCTTGGCGCCGGACAGTTCACGCTCGATCATGCTGAGCACGCCGTCGCTCATGGCTTGCGGCGTGGCTCCGGGGTAGGTTGCGGTAATCGTGACGGTCGGCGGCGCGACCGACGGATATCGTTCGATCGGCAGCTGCGGAATCGCGATCACGCCGAACAGGATGAAAAAAAGCGCCACCACCCATGCGAAGACCGGACGTCGAATGAAGAATTGGGACATGGTTTTACGCTCCGTGACTCAGTGCGCCGAAGCGGAAGCTGCAGCCGAGGCCGCGGTCGCAACAGCCGCAACGGAATCGGGCGAGGTCCAGTCGTGCGCGGTGACGGGCACGCCTTCGGCCAGCCGTTCCATGCCTTCGACCACGATCTTCTGTCCCACCCTGAGGCCACTCTGGATGCGGTAGCGCCGCTCCACCAGTTCGCCGAGTTCGACCGGCGCGAGGTGGGCGTGGCCGTTCGCATCGAGCGTCCAGATTCGCGGCTTGCCTTCCGCGCGCACCACGGCTTGCTGCGGCACCGTCAACGCGTCGGGATAGTTCGCGCGCGGTATGCGCGCCCGCACGAACATGCCCGGCAGCAACTGCCGCTTCGGGTTGTCCACCAGCACGCGCAGCAGTACGTCGCCGGTGCCGGGGTCGACGTTCACGCCTGAAAACAGGATCCGCCCCGTCACGCCATAAGGCTCGCCGTTGTCACGCAGCACGGCGGCCGGCAGGCCGTCGCTCGAACCGAAAACGGACTGGTGCGTGAGCACTGCGTCCCGCAGCGCTTCGAGCGACGCCGCCGGTTGACGCACGTCGACGTAGACCTGATCGATCTGCTGGATGCGCGCCATCGGCGTTCTATCGCCGCTGGCGACCAGCGCACCCTCGGTGACGAGCGCCTGGTCGATGCGCCCCGAGATGGGCGCCTCCACCGTGGCGAATTTCAGATCGAGTTGCCGCCGCGCGAGCGTGGCCCGAGCCTGCGCCACATCGGCCGAGGCCTGGTCGCGTTGCGATACCGCGTCGTCATAAACCTGGCGGCTGATCGCATCCGCTTCGACCAGCGGCTGCAGGCGCTCCGTTTGCACCTTGGCGCGCGCGAACGCCGCCTCGGCCCGTTGCAATGCCGCTGCGGCCGTCTCCTGATCGGTCTCGAACGGTGCGGGATTGATCTGGAACAACGGCTGCCCCACGTGCACCTCGGTGCCCTGCTCGAACAAGCGGCGCTGCACGATCCCGCTCACCTGCGGACGAATCTCGGCGACCCGCACCGCCGCGACGCGACCGGGCAGGTCTTCTGTCAGTTTCAGCGCGGCGGCCGTCACGGTGGTGGCGGCCACCTCGGGCGCAGCCGGGGCGCCGTGTGGTTCGGATTGGCCGCAACCCGCCAATAGCGCGACCGATAAGGTGGCCAACAGCGCACATGCGCTGACAAGGCGGCCTGGTTTGTTCATTTTCATTTGAGTTTTCCATGAGATGCCGGCAGCTCACCGCCAGCAACAACGCACGCCAGTTTGAAATTGGCCGATGGGGTTTACGCTGCGGTAACATGGAGGTTCGATGGAGACGCACCGTGAACGTGAAGTAACCCCATGCCCGATTCGACCCAGCCCTGCGACACCAGTCAGCACACTCACCCCTTGGTCCTTATCGCCGAAGACGAACCCGAGATTGCCGAAATTCTCAACGCCTATCTGACGCGCGGCGGCTTTCGCGGCGTGCATGCGGACAATGGCCGCAAGGCGCTCGAACTGCATCTGTCTCTGAAGCCCGATCTCGTGCTGCTGGATGTACAGATGCCAGAGGTCGACGGCTGGAAAGTCCTGGCCGAACTCCGTCATCGGGGCAATACGCCGGTCATTATGTTGACCGCGCTCGACCAGGACATCGACAAGCTGATGGGTCTGCGTATCGGTGCGGACGACTACGTGGTGAAGCCGTTCAACCCGGCGGAAGTCGTCGCGCGCATTCAGGCGGTCTTGCGCCGCTCGATGCCGGCCTCACGCGACACGGATCAGCGCGTGTTGCGCGCGGCGCCCTTCGAGATCGATCTGGACCAGCACGAAGCCACGCTGCAAGTGGGCGGCCACCGCCATCTGCTGGCGCTGACCTTGACCGAGTTCAAGCTGCTGGCGCAACTGTCGCGCAACCCCAAGCGCGTGTTCAGCCGCGCGGAGCTGATGGCCACCTGCCTGCCTGAAGGCGATACCCTGGAGCGCACGGTGGACAGCCACATCAGCAAGCTGCGCAAGAAGCTGGAGGACCTCGGCGTCAAGGGCATTCCAGTCGGCGTTCGCGGCGTCGGCTACAAGCTTTGCAACGTCGAATGAAGCTCGAGGGATTGAGCCGCCAGATCGCGCTGACCATGGCGGCGATGGCCTTCGGCGTGACGCTGCTGGTGGTCGTGACCGCCTATGCTTTCTACTACCTGATGTTCAGGTACTGGCCTGACGACTACAACCAGCCCGGCTGGATACCGACGGGTCCCGAGTGGATATGGCTGATCTCGACCACAATTGCCAGCCTGGCGTTGTCGCTCGTGGTGGGCGTCAATCTGGCGCGCCGTCTACTGGTGCCACTGAATTCCGTGGCGGACAGCATCCGCCGCGTGGCCCAGGGCGATCTGGGCGTGCGCGCGATTGCGGGCGATCGCTCGCTGCGGGAAGCCGCCCTGCTCGCCGACGACTTCAACGCGCTCGCGGATCAATTGCAGCGCGTCACCGAAGAACAGGTTTTCTGGAACGCCGCGATCGCCCACGAACTGCGCACACCGGTCACTATTCTGCGCGGACGCCTGCAAGGTTTGGCTGACGGCGTATTCGCACCCAATGAATCGCAGTTCCGTAGTTTGCTCACCCAGGTCGAAGGCCTGACGCGATTGATCGAAGATTTGCGCGTAATCAGCCTCGCGGAGAGCGGTCATCTCGATCTTCAGGTTCAGGAGGTCGACCTTGCCGCGGACGTCACAACCGTCGTCGAGGTATTCGGGCCCTCGCTACAGACTGCGGGTCAGCATCCCCACCTCCAGCTGAACCACCGGCGTATGCATTGCGATCCGGTCCGCATCCGGCAAGCACTGCTGGCGCTGCTGGAAAATGCGCGCCGGCATGCGGTGCCCGGCACGATCCGGATTCAGATTTGCATGGAACGGGGCATGTGCTGTTTGCGAGTGGAGGACGAGGGTCCCGGCATTCCCGCCGACATTGCGCCTCACGTGTTCGAAGCCTTTCGCCGCGCGGACAATACGCGCTCCGGCGGCGGCAACGGTCTGGGGCTGGCCGTGGTGGCGGCGATCGCGCAGGCTCACGGCGGTGAGGCGATATGCCGTCCGGCCGAAAGCGGTGGCACGCTTTTCGAATTGCGCTGGCCTGACGAATTGGCGGCAACGCGCCAAGCCAGAGAGTCGCGGACGGCCTAGGATGTGATGCACACCGCTCTCCATTGACCGGTTGGTTTTAATGAGATGGACCCGACGCCTCCCTTCGGGGGGCACTGACGGACGTCAACTTGACGTGTGGAGGTTCATCCTGGAAATCGATATTCTCGGCATCGATCTCGCCAAACAGGTCTTCCAGCTCCACGGAGCCGATCGTCGCGGGCGTGTGCTACATCGAGCGAAGGTTTCGCGCGGCTCGCTGTTCGAATCCGTGCGTACGCTCAAGCCGAGGTTGGTCGTCATGGAAGCCTGCAGCTCGGCTCACCACTGGGCGCGTCGTTTCCAGTCACTGGGAACAGAAGTCCGGCTAATCAGCCCCCAATACGTCGCGCCGTTCGTCAAGACGAACAAGAACGATCGCAACGATGCAGAGGCGATCGTCGAGGCGGCGAGTCGGCCGACCATGCGCTTCGTGCCGGTCAAATCGGTCGAGCAGCAGGACATCCAGGCGGCGCATCGCATGCGTGCCATCCTGCTGCGTCACCGTACCGTGCTGATCACCAGATGCGCGGCCTCCTTGGCGAACGCGGTCTCACGATCTCCCGGTCACCGGAAGAGTTCAAGCGTGCGGTCCCGGAACTGCTGCGCACAAGCGCCGACGAGCTCACCTCATTTTGCCGGACGCTGCTGACCGAACTCCTTGTGCACCTGCGCGCGATTGAAGAACGCATCCACTTCATCGAGATTTCCATCCACTCGTTCATGAAGCAATCGGCGCTCTGCGGGAAGATTGCCCAGATCCCCGGCATCGGCCCGATTACAGCGACGGCCATCGTCGCAGCAGTCGGCGATGCCCGACAGTTCCGCAACGGCCGGCATCTGGCTGCCTGGTTGGGCCTGGTGCCGCGCCAGTATTCTTCCGGCGGCAAGTCGCGCCTATATCACATCAGCCGGCGCGGTGACACCTACCTGCGCACCTTGCTCATTCACCGCGCGCGAGCGGTGCTGCGGTTCGTGAAGACCAAGACCGATGTGCACAGCGTTTGGCTCCAGCAACTCATAGCGCGAAGAGGATATAACTGCACCGCGGTTGCGCTGGCCAATCATAACGCGCGTGTGATCCAAGCATTGGTTAGCAGTGACGCAAGCTACGTTGCACGAGGTATCACTGCATAGCTGACTAACTCCGGATTGACACGCGTTATCCCTGACACTGGTTTGCGAGGCTTCTGCAAAGCGATGACGAAACTGGTTGAACCAGCACCCTGAAACCTGTTTACTGCGACGGCTGTCGTCGAGACGAGCCGAGGTTTTGTTAAGGACGGGGTGCGCGGATCTCATCGGGGCTGCGGGCGTGCTTAGGCAATCGCCCACCGGGCAAGCCGGATACATGTGTGCAGACCGTTTTGACATCGTGAAAAAGAAGCTTGCAAAAGGCGTCGGGTCCATACATGTCGCGGTAAGGGCAAGATGGCGAACGAATGGCAGTACAAGTAGGATTACTTATGCTGCCAGTGAGTAAAACTGCTGGGCGTGAGTGTAGAGATTCATCTCCCGGTCTGAACGCCAACAGTATGTCCAAAGCTCGCTCAACCGCACGAACGCTCTCGTGCGCTTTTTTCTTCCATTTTCTAGGGTCCCTTTGCGCGGTGTTGTCAGCGCCATTGTAGAGAAAATCCCTTATACCCCAACGCTTGAGCTTGGCGGATGCCTCTCACAAGCCTGATTGCCGCTGAGCAGGGCACTCTGCGGCCTACCACCCATCCGTCTCGCCGGGACGCGCTCGCACTGTCTCTCGACACTATGCGACGTCGGCCACAGACAACGGTTGCGAATAGAAGCGTTGCCTATTGCTGTCGGTCATAGCCCACACATCTCAGCCGTGCGACTGACCACCTGTTCAACAGGATTTGTCAAAATATCAGTAAGAAGGAGATTTAACGGAACAGGACAGTGAGACCCGAGGCGCACCACTGACGGAAGTTTGTTGCCCGACCATAGTTGACCTGGTATCCGACCGCGAGGACTGCACGGTGACTCAGCAGGCGTTTGCAGCGGTCGGACGACCTGACGTCTTTTGCAGGCTCAATGTCGCCGGTCGCGCCCGCTTGCCGGAGTAACTTAGTTGCTCGTTCGAGACTCATGCCGAACAGATGGGCGAGCCAACCTCACGGTTCTAAACACTAGACTCCGTGTTGCACTTGAGTTTGAAACCACCTAAATCAAGTGGAATACGCCGACCAAACAAACGCTAACCCTGCCTCGTTCGCCAAAGCCCCGCGTCTTCCCGCCATCGACATGGCTACAGGCTCGTCGCTTAGCAAAACGTACGATTCCGAGGATGCGCTTAATTCCGGTTCAACAGGGAATGACGTGTTGTGTGAGCCTTTACTAGACCCAGTCGGGAGCAGACGCCGGCGTCGTGCCGTTTGCGCTTGTATTCGTCTGGGAGTCAATCTATAAAGGTTTCGTGCACCCGCACCTCTCAGTCCCGAAGTCCCGTCGGCCGTAGCCCGCACTTTAGCCGGCGACCTGCGACAAGAGCGAAGTGAAGAAGCCATGGTCGAGACCCACAGGGAACGTCGAGGAATAGGATATCTGCAGTGTCTCGTTTTCTTGTCGCCCGGATGACCCGGGAAAAGGAGATGGCCATGTTTCGCAAACAAATAGTATTCCTTAGCGTTGCCGCCACTGGCCTGTTTATGAGCGCACAGCCGGCGTATTCGTCCGGTGAATGTTCAGCGTCGACGCTGAACGGCACCTACTCATTCAGCGCGCACGGAGAACTGCTCGGCATTCTGGACACATCTGTATCACCACCGGCGCTTTCTCCGCTCACCACGCCGATTGTTATTGACGGTGTCGCTCTTCAAAAGTTTGATGGCGCCGGAAGCTTTACCCGAACCGATTTCCTTAACACTAATGGCTCCCCCAGAGGTGGGCAGACTGCGTTCAACCCGAACCAGCACGGAACATACGCTGTTAACCCGGACTGCACGGGTACGATGCATATCGTGTACGACAGTGGCGCGATACTCGACCTTCAGATGGTGCTCGCAAACGATGCCCGAACCATAAAAGCCATTATCAGCGCGGAAACGGTTCCCTCGTTCCCTACTTCGTCAGGTAAAACGTGTGACGCGTCTACCGGAGGCTGCTCAATCGGAGTCCAGGTCAGCCTCGATGGGCAAAGGACACATGACCGCGACCGCGACCGCGACCATTGAACCGGTCTCCCAAAGTAAGGTTGAATTTGCGCGTCTTTAGCGAAGCGGGCCGGCAGCGAATGGGCAGCTCGCGTTGACGGGCTGTGTCGAGCGCGCCGCCCGTCAACGGCCGGGCTTTGAGCCACTCTCGAATGCCGATGATGTGCTCATAGAACCAGTCGTCGAACGCATCGAAGCCCTCACGGTCAGCGCCGAGCCGGTGCATGCTCTCGCAAGCCTGCACCAGCATCCAGCACGTCGCATCCTCGAGGTCAGCGACGAAGTCAGGCTCACCGGCGCTGTCGGAGTGCCGCAGCGCGTTGGCGGGGGCCAGCAGCTTGCAGCTTAGTGTGCACCAGGTGGGTCGCGTCGAACTTCCAGTCCACACACGCCCGCTGCCCCATTCGACGCTGAGTTTTTGTGGGTCCTGTCCAATCCGCGGAAGCAGGCTCTGCATGACGGCGTGGCCAACACGGTGGTGATTGATGTTGCAGCCGCAATCAGCAACTTACCGACAAAGAAAAGAGAAGGGTTTCCGCAGGTCAGGTGT
The DNA here is from genome assembly GCF_003387275.1 of Paraburkholderia sp. BL6669N2. Taxonomy (NCBI): domain Bacteria; kingdom Pseudomonadati; phylum Pseudomonadota; class Betaproteobacteria; order Burkholderiales; family Burkholderiaceae; genus Paraburkholderia; species Paraburkholderia sp. BL6669N2. The sequence continues at coordinate 324,528 of NZ_QUNA01000002.1, forward strand.
GTTCACGCTGCCTGACCTGATGGACACATCGCGCCGGTGATGCGACAAATCGCGTGGCCTGCATTGCGGTAACCAGGCGGCGGCCGTTGGGTCAAAGGGGCCTCGTCGCCGCCACGTTCTTCGTCGGCGCCTTTGCTGGACCGATGCGCTTCGCCACCAAATGGAGACGCCCCCTGAGGGGTGTTTCCGTTTCAGGCTTTCGACTTGTTCTTGGGGCGCTGCTTGGTCATTTGCGGGTTTTTCTCACCCGGCGCCTTTCCGGCGGCCTTCGCCGGCGAGGCTACCTTCTTCTTGCTCGACATCTCAGCTTCAGCCCCGTGAGCTGGCGGGGCCTTTCTGGGCGATGGCATGATGTACTCCTTATGTCTTGTGCCGTTACGGCACTTTCCACAATAGGTGGGGTGGCGGCGAGAATCAAGGGTCGAAACCATGGCCGGGAAAGGTTGTAAGGCGGCGCGCATCGCCGGTATGGCTGCATGCCGTGGTCGTCGACCTGGTCGAGGCGGCGGACGACATCCGCAGCTTTGGTCGGTTTGAGTTCGCCACTATCTTCCGGGTGGCGTGCCTACCCTGCGCGCCTCGCCCGGTCTCCTTCAAAGAGACTATCCGCGGGCTCACGCTTTTTGCTCGCCGGCCGAGCTTCTGACCGGCCCCACACCTCCGTGTAGTGGCCAGCCGCCACAACCGTGTGGGAACAGCACAGAAATAGTCGCTGCCAATTGCTCGCGCAAATGCCTCCTGACCTTTACCTTGCTTTCGGGGGCGGGATTGTATCCATTGAAGGTCGACATTAGATGGATAATTTCGGCGTTCGCATCGCCGCGCGAGACGAGGAGTGCATTGCACTTGAATTCGCCACAGCAGATTCCCTGACTACCCTGGCTCTATCTATTCGCTATCCGCTCTGCTGACGAGCAAACGGCGCTTCAACTTCATGCGGGGCGTTCCGAATGTGTCCGAGGTGGCCCTCGCCCGGTTCAGAGCGGCCCGACCGTGGGATACAGCGCGCATCCACAGCGCGGACCTACACTTGTTGGAACACAACTTAACCGCGACGGCTCGGGCTCGGGCTCGCGCCCCGGCCAAGGGAACCACGACGTCAAACTTCAACCACGGCGAGAAGCGCTGGCACGTCGCCGATGAAACGACTCTGGTGCCCTTTGCCCGTCGTGTCCTCAAGCAGGATGGCGCTTCCCGCCGCGACACGTCGTCGCTCACCGTCACTGGCCTCAAACTCAACTTCCCCGCTGAGGATAAATCCCCACATGCGCATGGGCGAAGGATGAAGGTCGCCGACCCATCCGCTGGGCGCGTGCAAAAATCCGTGGCGGGTCGCTGCCGCGAAATCCGACACGTCAAAGGATTCAGCGAGGGGCGCGAAGTTGCGGGTGACCAGCTGGAGGTTTACCGACCCAAAATGACTTTCGCCAATCGAGTCTGAAAACAGTCGTGAAAATGTCAGCGCAAGCGCCATGGGGCTCTCCTTTTCGCGGCCTATGTTCCAACCGGCGTTCGACGTAACCCGTCAGATTGCAATCTCAGACGCTTGAGTTACACAGCGCCTTGCAAGACGTCGGCCACACAACGTTCGGATTGAGTGTCCCGCCCGCCAGCGCGGGTGTTCATAGCGTTCGGCGGAATATCCAGGTTGTAATCGAGCAACAGGATAGCCCAACGGCGTCAGCCGATGGTCGTGAGTGTCCCCAGACAGCTTCACGGCCGTACAACCGTCACCTGGATAGCGGCTCGAACGAATCTCATAACAGTCCAAGGCCGCCTGATATCCAGGAATCGATGACAAGTGGTTTGCCAAGGTCACGTACGCGCCGGAACGAGGTTCAGAGGAGATTTGTGCGGGTCCCGGGACATCCTGCAATGCACGGCGCTGGTCGTCTGCTGAAGGGGCAACCGACGACCAGCCGTCCTTATCACCGCCTCAAGCTGAAGCCTAATCGCTATCGAACTCGCCTGCTGCACCGTAGGGCTGATCAACCACCTCTCGTATTGACAGGAATGCCGCATAGCAGTGGATCGCACACACGGACCGACTGGGTGGGGGCATTCATTTCATTCAAATGCGAAGTTCCGCGAACAGCGGCGTATGTCACTTCCGTTGGTTCCCGTAACTTTGTTCTGTGTCGCAAGTAATTCTGTTCCCAACCCCCAAGGCGAGTGATCAACAGTGAGCTTTCCGGCGCGTCATGCTCGTCTTCAGAGGTTCAGCGAGCAGCCTTACACTCCACGAGCACGGCTAGCCGAGCGGCTCATGATCGCCGCGGTGTAGCCGCAGGCTCATCGCCAGGAAAGGCCAGCAATTCGGAGCACTGGGCCGCAATAAGCAACTCACGTCGAAGCAGCGACGAGCGTGTTGAAAACGATACAAACTTGCTTGTACTGTGGGCCGAAGGAACAATTTTGCTTGAACTCTTTGCAAGCAATTCTGGTTCTCGATGGTCGTGGCAGCCGCTATTTTGCGGCGAAATGAAAGGTGACGGGATCTCGGCGTCAATCGGCAAGCAGGCAGGCTTCCTGATCGATACTAGCGATACGATTCAACGAGGCGCGTGTGAGCTTCCCTGGCGCTTCGGATGCCGGGGGGTAAATGCGTCACCGATGGTATGAGCGCAAATAATGCCTGGCGATTCGAACCATTCAAGCCTGAAAAACCAGCTCGGCTTTTGCGCGGCTTACTGTGCAAATGACCCATCCCCTGACCGCGGACGGATCAACCTTCGGTGGAAGCCTTTGCGCTGAATGTGAGAGAGCCTACGAATCAACCTTCCATCAGCTCTTTGATATGCGACGGCTTCTTGTGACCGGCGGAAGGCAGACTATGCGATGCCTCACAGGTCGGGCGCAATCAGACTGAGACTGGAAAATCGGGACGTGGGCGCAGTGTCGTGTTGTGGCCCCGCTCCCGCGTATATTTTCGCGACAGACAGTCGTTGACGCGCCGAATGCCAGTATCGCCTCATTTATAATTCAAAAGTCAGCACGCCAATCATCGCAGGAGCCCTACTTTATGAGTCAACCCCGCGGACGATATGCGGGATCTCGGGACAGCGGCCAGCGCCAGCCTCGTCACCCCAAAAAATCTCCGTCCACCCGGCCGAGACAACCGTACGTCAATGCACCTGCCCGGGACCCTGCCCAGACGGCCTCCATTTTCAAGACACGGTCGTTCCAGTTTCTGGTCGATACGGCGGGAGCAGAGAATATCGCTCTGGCACTTGGATCGAACATGGCACGAGTGACCGAACTGATGAAGGGCGAGCGGTTCACCCCCGAGACCGCCTTCCACATGGAAACCACGCTTGGGCTGCCTCACGGATTTTTTGACCAGCCCAATCCTGCGCTTGCGGCCGAAACCATCGCGCGCCTGAAATCACCGCTCGACTTCATTCAAACGGACGACGAACCAGACGCATTGTCGGAAACACCTGAACCGGATTTCGCCCTGAGCGGCGGCCAACAACCCTATCCTGAAAATAGTTTGTCCGAGGAAGCGCAAATGCCGAAGAAAGCAACGGGCGGGTCGCCCAAGGCCGTCAGGAATAGTCGAAGCCGGATGGCCGAACCGTCTGCCCCTCATGCACCAAGAAAAAGCTTGCCCTCGAAACAGCGGATATCGGCTGTAACAACCCAACAGCGACCCTTGGCACTAGACGACAGCGAAGAGCTGGAAAACATTCGACGCACCAACCTCCATGTTCTTACGGGTCGCATTGGATCGAAAGCAAGACTGGGTGTAGTCATGGCGATGAGCGGATCCAACATGGCCCATCGGCTATATGGCAAGAAACGGCTGGACAGTGTCGAAGCAAACCGTTTCACGGAGCGACTTGGTTTGCCCGCTGGCTGGCTGGACACGCCGCGCTCCGAAGCCGAGATCCCGGGGTCGGTGTCGCGTTTGCTCACGCCCGCTTTGCGCGGTCGCGCATCCGTTGAGCAACACGAGACGCTCGCGGCCGGAACGAACGGCGGCGTGGCGGAGAAAGCCGCCGACGCGAAGGCGTACACGCGACGCGCGCGGGCCGGCGTGCGGACAGAGCCGGAAAGTGCCCTACCCGTTTCGACGGATGTCGCCGAAGAAAAACCAACGGCCGTCGTCAGCCAAGAGGATCATGTCAATAATGTTCCTGACGAGCTTGCCGGTCGCACATCTGACGAAGGTGATGGATATCCTCCGGCAGCCGCGCCGGCGACCCCTGAGTTGCTCCCCGCCGCCGCAATCCCGCAGCGCAATCCGGTGCCGCTCTCCTTCGCTTCCGCGACGAGCCTGGACAATCTTCACGGTATCGCACCGATCGCGGAAGCGTTGATCAAGACGCTGGCAGGTAAGGCACGCACGGGTCGACTGGACGAACTGAAGGCGCTGGAGCTTTTGCAGCAGGCAGTCCTGTTGTGAGTCGGTGGCAGCGTGCCACGACCCATTCTGCAATGACGTATGAAGCGCACCGCGGCAGCCCCGGCCCGGTGCGCGCGAAGAATCGCACTGCCCTGATCGGCGGTGGACTGCGGATCCCGTCCTCCAAGACAACGCAACACGCCGACGCCCGGGTCTGTGACTCAATGGTCGAGAAATTGCCGTAGCCTGTCGGCACGACCCGGGGGTATCAGTTTTCGTATCGCCTTGCTTTCGATCTGCCGGATTCGTTCGCGCGTCAGATTGAACTGTTTGCCCAGTTCCTCGAGCGTATAGTCGGACGCGGTATCGATCTCGAAACGCATCCGTAGCACTTCGCCTCACGCGGCGACAATGCATCGAGCGCCTCATCGATTGCGGCGCGCAGCTTCATCTGCACTGCCGCGTCCGCAGGCGATGCCGCCATCGGATCTTCGATCCTATCGCCAAGTGTCGCGTCGCCGTCCTCGCCCACCGGCGTCTCGAGCGACACGGGTTGCCTCGCGACCTTCAACATACTGCGAACCTTCTCTTCCGGCAGTTCCATGCGCTTCGCCAGCGCCGCAGGACGAGCCTCGTGTCCCGTCTGCTGCAAAAATCTCGCGTGAAATCCGGTTGAGCTTCCACCGCACGCACCTGCGCGACCTGTTGCTGCACGTCGGCACACAGCCGATCGATGGTTCGCGCCGTGAAGCGAATAGGCGCCAGTTTTCGCTGAATCGCTTCAATCTGATCGGACGGTTCGCGCACTCGCGCAAATATCGCGAGGCTGTCGCTCGAGAGCTGGCTCAGACGCGCTGCGTTCGCCTTCGCCGGATCGTCCTCTCCGGGCTCGCTGTCTTCATCGCCTTCGTCGTCATCGACGGTGTCGGGGCCAATATCCAGTGCCTCAGCGGAGTCGTCGTTGAGACCATCAACCAGTTCGTCAATGCACGGTTCAACGGCCTAGATCTGCGCCACGCTCGCAAGCATCGCGGAGACAGTCGCCGGGCAGGCCGCAATCCCCTGGATCATCTGGCGAAGACCGCCCTCGATGCGCTTCGCGATCTCAACCTCGCCCGCGCGAGTCAGCAATCCGGTCGCGTCCATTTCGCGCATGTACATCCGCACAGAATCGGTCGTGCGCCCGAATTCAAAATCGACCGTGGAAAGGGCGACTTCCGCTTCCTCTTCGGCCTGGTGGTCCTATACCGCTGCCGGCGCCGCGTCGCCGAGCAGCAGCATCTCCGCGTTGGGCGCCTGCTCGTGGACAGCCACGCCCATGTCATTAAAGCTGCCGACAATGGTTTCGATGGCAGTGGTGTGCGCGAAGTTGTCCGGCATCCTTCGATGCGTCGGCCCGCAACCTTCGGCGCGGATGCGACGGCAAGACCGCTTCGCGATCCAGGATCGAATGCCTCTACGACTGGCAGTGATGCCGCGGACGTGCCGAATGGGTGATCGCCGCACTTCCGTGCCGTCCGCGAGGTAGCAGATCGCCCTTCCTTTTGCTGAAACGGTTTGTGGCGAAGCAGTCGAAGTGGCTGCGTCGCCTGACGGTTAGTTGCGCTTCAACAGCACCGACGCGAAGTGACACTTTTAATTACGCAGTAGAGACAGATTTAATACGTTCTACGTCTGCGCCGAAACAAGCCTGGCCAGACAGCCGGCGGCGATCGCATCGCGGCCCTCGGATGAACCGAAGGTTAGCCTTGTGTACCTTTTAATACGTTTTACGTGCCAAACGATACAAATTGTGTACTCGGGCTCCGTTAGCGCTTTCTCGGGATAAAAAGCCGCACATCAAACGCGTCCGATCTGCGGTACGTTGGATTTCTCGTGAAACAATTTCCTCAAAACGTCATAAAAGTCTTTCCAGGCAAGGATTTAATGCCGCGCCGTATCAAGACCTCATTGTTTCACGGAGCCGCTCTACTGTCTTTGCTGATATCGCATATCTGCCGCCAGATTTCACAAGCCATGCGTTGCCGGCTGTGCGCGTTCGTCATCGCTGAGGCTTAAAGATTCACTTCGGATAACTAAGCTATTGAGCTTTTCTCTCAAGTGCTTAGAAGGAGTGTGGCGACCAGCTTCTCGCGCTCACCAATTTCCTGCGCGACGCGGTCGAGCCTCGGGTCACCACCGCTCTGCTCAGTCACGCGGCCGCTCGCCCGCGGCGGCCACCTGGTCGTGCTGCGGATTTCGTCGAGGCTAAATGCACCCGCGGACCGCACCGGCCAGTTTATCTGCGCAACTCGGTAGGAAACGTACCCATGGATATTCACGCGATCCACACCGCCTTCGCGCTCGGCTGCGCGCTCGCTGACCGCGCAGCCGATAGGAACGAGCGACGCCTCGACCACATCAGGCACCGTCGCACGCTCCTCGCGATTCATCCGGGGCCGTTGCTGGTCTGCCATGCCGTGCCCGTGCTGTCGCTGAGCCGCCCGGAGGCCTGTCCAGTGGAACAGCTGTAGGCGGCCGCCGAGCAGCTGGGGCGGGCTCAGCCCGTCGGACACGACCTAGGCCGGCCGCAAGTCAACTATGACTGGGGGCATCCGCCTCTGTGCGGCCGACCGGCAACTCCAGCATTTCGCCTACGTGTTGCTGTTTCGTGACGGCCGCATTGAACTGGTGGGCACGCCCAGCGTCGCCGAAGGAGGGGTAGCCCGGCGCCCGCGCGCTCGATCCCACCCAGCATGAACGCTCGCTGGTCGAGAGCGTCCTGCCGGCGGTCGCTCGGACTTTTGCCGCGATGGAGATGCCAGCTCCGGCGTATATGTTCGCGACCCTGCCGGATCCGGAATCTGCGCGTGGTTGTCAGACGCGCGGAGAACGGGGGGACCTCTTACCCGGGATTGCCCGGCCATCTTCAGGAAATCGACGCCGCACCGGTCTATGTCGAGGGTTTCGGCGCGGATCCGGTGAGCCCGCTCGCGCCGTTAGTGGAGGTGCCGTGGAACGCGGTCGGGATCGAGCATACACAGACGGATTTTGACCGTCCGCAGCCATAACAGCGCCCAATTCCCACCATGGCCGCACATCTTGCCCGCCCTCCGTGTGTATCGCTCGTGCAGCGCCGCTGCGCCACGCCTGCAGCAAAACCACGGGATGTGCAGTGGATTGCTGACCCGCGCAGACTGGCTCACGCCGACAGATTGCATGCAGACCGTTGTTGCGGTGCAAGCTACACGCAGCAAGTGGCCGTAGCCTCGCGACGACCGGGGTCGACCAGTTAGCACCGGCAGCAGCGGTCACGCCGGTCGCGACCCGACCGGTCGTGAACCGGGCGAGAGTCCGATCCTCCCACTTGGCCTGTCTGACGAGGAAGTCGTGTGCGGCTAGCTCGCGGCCAAGGCGATGGGCCGCGGCCGCCTCGCCGCGACAACCGTTGTCCGTACCGCACCGAAGCGGAGGGCCTGTTTTGGTATGCGCGGCAGACTGGCATGCCAATCTCGAGTTGGGGCTCTGGATGAGTTTTCTGCATACATCGGGTTCCTGCAGGCGTGGGCCGTGGGCGATCCGCAAGCCTGGCGTGCGGCCGGGCCATCCGACTGGCGACCTTTTCTCAGGCCACTCACCGACCGCACGGTCGGCCAGACCCAGAAAATTGCCACGCCGCTGTTCGACTGGCTGCTCGACGTCGGCTGCCTCTAACGGAGTCCAGCCACCGGGCTGCCGACGGTCGGTCGGCGCGCGCCTGAAAAGTAGGCGCGTCCCCTGGGACGGCACGACACGGCACTGCCGCGCGACGCCATTGCCGCTCGCCCAACGGTCGAGGCTGGCGCGAGGCACTTGGCGAATGCGCGCGACGTGTTCGCGGTGGACGTGTTTGAACGGACCGGCCCGCGCACCCTCGCCGTGATGCAGTGCCAGATGGGCCATGTGCATGGAATAGGTGCAGCGGGCCCACCGCCGCGATTTTCCGGACACTCCGCCGTTCAAGTGGCTGCTGCGCATCAAGCGTGGCAAGGGCGGAAGAGCCAGTAGGTTCCGTGTGACGAGATTGCGCTGTCACTGCAGATCTGCCGAATCGCGGTTGGCCTGTCGGCGGTGCCGCTGCCGGCCGAAGACCAGCCGCTGCTGTTGTCAGTGCGACACTCCCGTTGGGGTGAACTCAAGGGCATCCGTAGTCGAACGGCAATCTGGAAACCGGTCATTGGGCCGTGCAGCGAAGCGCTCGACTACGCCCACGGCCGGGGCCTGGATGCCGACCGATTTGAACGCGCGTCCACTCACTGCCTGTGTCACATCTACGCAACAGGGCGCGCAGGCGGTCCGCAACGATCTGGACGCTTTTTGCGGCGCTCGAAGACCTGGGCCACGGTGGTCTGCGGACATCCCCAAATGCTTCGACGACGAGCTACCGAGACGCGCACAGGCGACGCAACTGACCCACGCAGGCGGAATGCGGTAACAGTCAGCGTCCACGGCTGCGGCGTGCCGTCGCACCATCGAGGTCTTTTCGTCGCGACAGTCGGCGCGGCGAACATTGCCGGCACAAAGGGCGGTCACGAAAGCCGATTGCGAGTGCTCCGTCGCAACACACGGCGGAGCTTCGCGGCAGTCCTGAACTGTCATTGACGCGGCGTCCTCGCCGATCACGAGCCGGCGCTCACCGCTTCCGTTGAAGTCCATCACCGGCGCAACTAGCCAGTGCGTCGTAAACCGCGGAGGCCTCCCGCTGCTAGCACTCCGCCTGTTGGGCACCCATCTATCCAGTCCGTGCCAGTTGACTGAAATCGGCGGCATCGAGTGGAAACTGATCGACGTATGGATCTGGGCGAGGTGTGCTTTCAGGCGGCGGCGACGGCGAGAGGAAGTAGGGAGCTCTATCGAGACGCTACTTGAACACGTGGAGATATAGACACGTCGCCATACGGTCATGACTATATTGCAAGAGGAAATACCACGACCTGGAGCAACATCAAGGAGCTGCTCGCACTTACCGCGGAGATCCTCGTCACATTGCTGACCCCTGCGGTCTAGCTCGCCCCGATGTTGGGGTCGCTGTGAGGCGTGGCACCGTCCGCCGAAGGTACAAGAGCACTACACGTCGATGCCGCAGTGGGAGTTCCCGGTGTGCCTCTTCTCGATTCTGAGGCCGGTAGTGAGAGCTGGTTTTGCTTAACTATTTGTCCGTGCGAACGTGAAGAGGAAACGCCTACTTGCCGCAGCGATGAGTGCCTGTCGCGGGCTTTGGGTGTAACACGAAGAGCTTCCGAGGCCCAACGCTTCTTGCGTTCAATTCGATCATGTGCCAGCGCTGACTTGCTGACTCCCGTGCCACGTTTCTCTAGCAGATTCGCGCCTGCCTAGCCGATTCCTTTGGATACATGTCTAGAGTCTAGACATGCTCACCTATCGATCGCGATCATATAGGCTTCAGGAGCCATGAGCGGTTAAGATGCCGGCAACCATTGTCCCGCGGATCTAGACTCTAAATGCGCATCAAGGAGGCCGCAGCCAGTCATTGGTTCAGGCATGACTGCACGGTGCGCGCTAACTGCTGCCCAATATCGTGTCCAGAGTCTGGATGCGCATGCTTTGGGCCGGACGGCGACGCAGCCGGCGGTGCGTCTAGACTCTAGACACATCAGAAATGGCTGGATAAAAAAGCCCGCGCAAGGCGGGCTTGGTCAACGGTGAAGCCTTCCTCAGTTTGCTTTCGGCTGAGCGTGGAACATCTGGCTGATAAGTTCCCGAATCTGAATCTCCTGCGCGTCGGTGAGCACGCCGGCCTTAATCTTCACCGTCATACCGCTGATATCCTTAGTAATGGAGCCAGCGTGTTCCTTGCCAGAGAAAAACTTGTCGATGCTCCTCTCGCTTGCAGAATTCGGCGTCGTGGTTCGACGAGTTGCCAACGCCTTAATAGCCGCTGCCACCTTCCCTTGGTCCATGTCGCCCTTCACAACGAGCGGCCAGAGTTCCATTGCTGCTTTCACACCGTCTTCGCCGTGTTTCTTAATGGCCGCAACAATCGCTTGGGCAGCAGTCCCGCCGAGCAGCCGCGGCTGAATGTCGAGGTCCTTCCTGATAAAGTCCGGCAGATTTTCAAACGAGAGGAACTGGTAGAGCCCGCTGCGGGACATACCCAGTGCCTCGGCCATCCGCTTACGGCCAGGGAACTCCTTCTCCGTCTGCCTCATGGACATGGCGACTTCATAGTCGGACAAGTCGTCACGACTAACATTTTCCACGAGGGCTAGCACAGCCATGTCTTCGTCGGAGCACTCCACGACGACAGCGTTGATAGTCTCGAGTCCCACCATCTTATGTGCGCGCCACCGACGTTCACCCGCGACAATCTGATAGATATCCTCTGCGCGGCGGACCACGATAGGCTGCATAAGCCCGACTTCACGAATGGACTCGGCCAGTTCCGACAGCTTTGCCTCGTTGAACACTCTCCGCGGCTGCCAAGGGTTCGGTACGATGTCGGAGACCGATAGTTGCGACGCGGCGCCGGTGGACTCCAACTCTTGGACACGTAGTTGCGCTACAGCAAGGGCACCCGCGAGGCCGGGGGCCGTCTGCGTCCGGCTGCTACGCTTAACCTCATCCTCCTTGATAGATGAGGTCGTCCGGATGCCGGAAGTCTTGGCCAGCAATTGCTCTCGCATGTTGCTCATTGTACGTTCCTCCATTTTTCTGCATAGATTTCGTCCACCCATCGGCAGTAATCGACAAGGGGCTGTCGCACACGCTGCAACGACTTAGCCGCGCTATGGGTGCTGCTTACGTCGAATACCGTTGAAAATGCCAACGCCCCCGTGCTCATCACTGAACTGGCCGGCACTTCGATCGAATGCAGCCAGCTCTCGTATGCGCTCTGTGCCCATGCGCGCACGATAGGTGCGGACGAGGTGCGCCCATAATCGACCCTCGAAAGCATCAGCGAGATAAAGTCGTATTTCTTGTCCTGTTCATACTTAATAAAACTCTTGGATACGTCTGAAAACAGTCGCCAGAACGACAGCGAGCTGATGAAGTCCAAATTTTCGGGAACCATCGGCATGACCATGGCATCCGCCGCCAGCAGTGCATTCAGGTTGAGGTACGACAGCGAAGGCGACGTGTCCATGAGGATGTAGTCGTAGTGCCTGCGTAGTGGCTCGAGACCTTGCCGAAGCACAGTCCAGAACCGGAAGCCTGGCCTCATCTTCTGCATCGCCGGCAGATGGAACTCCGCACCAATCAATTCAGTGTGAGCCGGAATCACGTCAAGCCCATCCCAGTATGTCGACTGAACCCTTGTTCCCAAGCCACCCTCGACGTCCTGGTCATAGATATACGGTAACACCGTGTCGTCCGGCGTCACATCCTTCTCCGCGTACAAGCCGCAGAGCTCGGAAAGCGAGGCTTGAGGGTCCAAGTCAATGACAAGCACCTTGCGCCCGCGCAACGTCAGTCCTTGTGCGAGACACATAGTTGTGGTTGTCTTTGCCGAGCCGCCCTTCAATTGGGCTGTTATGACGATTTTCCCTTCCGGTTCACGTGTTCCCGTAACGAGTGGAGTCTGATAGATGTCGGAGACTTTCTGGACCCAAAGGCGTGCTTCTTCCAGAGTGAATGTGCGGGTCCGCCCGGTACCGGCAGCGGTACCGGGGGGCAACTCTCCGTCGCTCTTGGTTGCGAGATATTGGACTTGGGAATGAGAGATGTTGCACATCTCAGCAATTTCCCCTGTTTTGAAAACCGGAGCGGCTTTTCGCGGTCGGGGTGCAAGAATAGTGTTACGCAGCTCATCCGTGAAAATTGAGACCTTTTCAGCGAACTGGCTAATCTGCTCAAGAGGAACCGTTCGGTCTACAGCAGGAAGTTGGCTCGTTTTCACCATTCTGAGGTTTATCCATAAATTTCGATGAACCTCAGAATACAGGAAACACATGAAAATTGCTCTATAAACGGCTGTTTTTATGAAGACTTTCTGAGAGACCACGCGTCATTGCGCGTTCCGGTTGACTGGAGTGGGACCGACAAGCGTAGAAGAGGCACTTCCTGCTCTTCCAGGCCCTGCCATTCGTCTGTATTGCGACCGGAAGCGCGCCGTGGTCGGCGCGCCGCGCACCGGTCGGCGTAGGGTCGTTCAAGGTGAGGTCGCTTGTGCTAATTCTGAAAGCGGTATCACCACGCAAAGCGAGGTGGCGTAAGTCGGAGATAAAGGTGAGGTCAATTGTGCTTCGCTAGACGGCTCGAAGGCTGCCGATGTGTTCACAGCACAATGAACCTCACCATGTGCCGTACTTTGTGCAGAGGTAGTGTAGGAGCGGCTTTCTATACAGGCGTCTGCGCACACGCCTGCACAATCAACCTCACCTTCAATCGGCGCTTTGCGGATCAAAAACCCGTTTCTGTTGAACAGAACAGGGGTGGGACCGAAACTGCAGCTCTGCACAATCAACCTCACCCTCAGGAACGCTCGCCAAGTTGTTTCCTGGTAACCGTTGGTTTGTTTTTTTAAAGAACAAAACAATCCAACGAACCAACAGAGGCGCGTGACTTTGTTTATTTTCAACGTCTTAACCTTCGAAAGGTGAGGTCCGTTGTGTCAAAGGTGAGGTCAGATGTGTACAAAGGTGAGTTTCGTTGTGTGGGCAAGGTGAGACCGGTTCCACGTGAAGGTGAGGTCCGATGTGCGGGTTTTGCTGGGCCGTACCAAGGTGAGGTTGGCTGTGCAGAGGGGCCTCGAAGCTAGTTCCAACCGCACCAGATAAAGCCCCGACGAGAAAAATGGGTCCATCGAGGTGAGGTTCATTGTGCTGCGGTGAGGTTCATTGTGCATGGCAAACGAGCGGAGGCCGAAGACAGCCAGTGCGACGGGCTGATGGTGAGGTTGTATGTGTTGACAGCTCACCCACGAGTGCTACATTCCCGAAAGCGAAAATGAAGAGCGAGTGAGAATATGGCGGCGGAGGACAATCCGGAAGTAGGTAAGTCGAAAGTGACACCGCGACAAATGGCGCTCGCGCTGTTCGAGGACATGTTCGACTTGGGTTTGCCGATCAGCGAAGCCAGTCGTGAAATCGGATACCAGCGCAACAACTTCTTCACTCAAGTAGTTAACATGGGGCTGCCCGCGCGGCGATTCCTTGACGCCGCGTATTTCATTGTCGCGCAGGAACAGGAATCAAGAGACCAGTACGACGTTGAGCTGAACTACTTCAAGTGGTTGATGCGCTATGACAGCCGCAATCTCAAGCACTTGCGCACTATCGCGGAAGAAGCTCAGGACGCGAAAATCCAGATTACCGATACACCGATCGATCGGGACCCGAACGAAAACGATCTGTGGGTATCAGTCCAGTTGATGGGCATGGTCGGCTTCCACAGGGGGCGCATTCGATTCGACGTGCACCCTCGCCTAGTCCCACAAATCCGTGACCCAAAAAAATCCCACTGGTTGAGCTTGCGTATATCGACGGCTTTCACACGCAGCCTAGCGCGCGCGATCTATGACCAAGTCCTTCCTAGTGTCCCAAATGGCCGAACGGAATGGGTACCGCTGGAAGACATGCGCAACTGGCCCGGCAAAATGGGAGCGAACGCCGCCATCTTCAAATACTTCAAGCGCGACTGGCTAGAACCCGCCGTGCGTGAAATAAATGAGGTGTCGGACATCGAACTGTCCTATGAGACTAGGACCGAGTCCAGCACGTCGAAGAAAATCGACCGCATAAGGTTCCTGCTGAAGCGCAAGGATACCGCCGACGCTGCGCTGGCCAGCTTGGCTGACGCCAGCCACTTGTACAAAATTCTCAAAGAAGAATTCAACCTGTCTACCAATCAGTTCAGCGAGATTTCCGAGAACCGCGAAGTCTGGACCGATGCACACATCCAGCAGGCCGTCGAATACACGCGATTCAAACTCAATCGTGGACAGATAAAAAGAAGTCCCGCCGGCTACCTGATGCGAGCCCTACGCGATAACTGGAAGATGTCTGAAGCCGAGCGGAAGATGGTCGAGGTTCAGGCGAAGCTACTTACCGAAGAAACTGCCGCGGATGTCATAAAAACCGAAATCCAGAGTTCGGTTGCACGCAGCATCGCTTCGCGCGAAGAAGAAGTCCGAGCACGTATGAACGAGGAGTCGCGTAAGGGCCGCGAACACTTCAACGCGGCGGACGCCAAAACCCGCAAGGAACTGGTCCGCGCATGGGTTGCGTCGCGGGAGGGCAAGCTGATGCTGCGTCGTATGAAGCTCGAGGCCGCGACTGTAGCGGAAGAGGATGTCGTCGCGAATACGGAACTGGTTTGGTACTTGGGGCAATTCGTATTCGGGCGCATGAATTCGTCTCGCGCATCGGCGTGAGTCTCAGCATGAGCACCTGCGTGTTTCTAAGCGGTTCACTGTCGCGAGCTTTTTGAATCACCGGCGGCCTTGGGAATGTCCGCGTCGGATGAACTTTGAGCCACCGCGCCTATCGAGCTTTGAGCCGGGGTGGAGACGGCCTAAAGAAGGACCGGTTGTGGATAAGTGTATGGGTTTGCGGAGTGGTTGTCCTCCTTCGTATGAGGTTGTATTGAGGAGTGGAAGCCGCCTCTGGCTACACGAACCTGTCCGCATTTTTGTGTGCGAGGCGGTTAGCGGAGTTACCCGCGTGCGTTGGTAAAACGCTCACCAAACAGAATAGCGAACTGGTTCATGGCGGAGGACCAGTCGAATGCCGCCCGTACAGACTTCGCCAGCACGTTGCGCAATGCCAGCCACAGTAGCTTGATGGCGGCCTCGTCGTTGGGGAAGTGGCCGCGGGTCTTGTCGATTTCATCCGTGGTGTAGACGACACGGCGTATGTCGGGCGGAAACACGAAGAACGGTGTGACGTTCTCCCAGGCCCGTCGCCACGACTGCACGATGGTCGGATACTTCGCGCCCCATGGCCCTTCGGCAAAGGCCTCCAGGGCCTGCTGCGCGGCCTGTTCGTTCGCGGCGGCATAGACGGACGCAGCGCTGCGGCGACGCCTTTGCGGTCCTTGTAGCTGGCGTATTCCAGGCTGTTGCGGATCAGGTGCACGATGCAGGTCTGCACGGCCGTGCGCGGGTACGCCGTGCCGATCGCCGCGGTCAGCCCCTTCAGGCCGTCGACCACCGCGATCAGGATGTCCTGGCAGCCCGGGTCTTCAGTTCATTGAACACCTTCAGCCAGAACTTCGCACCTTCGGTCTGCTCGATCCACAGGCCGGGCACGTCGCGCTGACCGTCGGCCTGAATGCCCAGCGCCAGATACACCGCCTTATTGCTCACCACACCGTCGCCACGGATCTTCACGCGCAGCGCGTCGAAGAACACCACCGGATACATCGGCTCAAGTGGACGGCTTTGCCAGGCAAGCGTTTCGGCCATCACCTCATCGGTGACCGAACTGATGAAGTCGGGCGAGACCTCGGTGCCATAGCTTTCGGCCAGAGAAACGCCTGGATCTCGCGCACGCTCATGCCGCGTGCGTACATGGCAATGATGCGTTCGTCGAAGCCCGTGAAACGGCGCTCGTGCCAGGGAATCAGGATCGGCTCGAAGCTGCCTTCACGGTCGCGCGGCAGATCGACCCGCACCGGGCCACGCTCGGTGATGAGTGTCTTGCCGCTGGCGCCGTTGCGTTCATTGGTCTGCTCAGCAGGCTTGGGCTGGCCGGGCCGGTAGCCCAGATGCATGTTCATTTCGGCGCCCATCGCGCGTTCGATGAGCGCCTTGTTGAACGCCAGCATCAGGTCCTGAACCTCGGCGGGCGTCATCGGACCCTTCACCAGTTCATCCAGCAGCGCTTCAGGCAGTTCAGGCAGCGGCCCGCGGGCCGCTGCCTGAGACGCGACGGTGCGTTTCTTTTTCATCGGCATATCCATGACCTTGCTCCCTCATGATATGCCCCGCCCACGAAATTACGGATAGGTCCTGATCTCGTCGACGAACCGGCTATGAAGATAAGTGCCTTCATGGACCGGCCGACCGCGTGTGCGTCGAGCTTGGGTCGACCGCCACCTTCAATAGAACACACCACGTAAATCGACGTGGCACAAAAGAATGTCGAGTGCGCAGGGAAGTTTTGGTTGTCCGCCGAATTCCTTCGATAGTCGACCCCAACGCAGAAAAGAGCGGGTGTGCCATTCAGCCCACGGCTGATTCACGTGAGCCGAACGCAAGGTCGTCCGGACTTCAGTCATCGTCGATTAACAGATTCCCGGCGGAAAATGCCCTCGTCGAACTGCGAAGCTTTGTTACGTCCGAGCTTTGCAGACCCTTTGCGCGCGTTGCCGCATTCGCAGAGCATCGAGACGTCGCTAGAGTTCCTTTTTGCAATAATTGACAATATCGATGTAAATCGAAAGTTCATGCCGGGGAATATTTACCGTTTGGCAATAAGACCGTGAGCCGGCTCACGGTCCTAGGCGCCAGAGCGGACCTCCTGAACGAAAACCCTTCGACCTGTTGTGGCTCCGTCGCGTCATTGGATGTCGGCGGCCGTCGATTCAAGAGGTGAAAGGCAGGCTTTTTTGTGAAGCTTTCGACATTAAGGCCGTTAGCCGGCTCCCCCCCAAATCGTAGCCAAGTGATACGTCTATAAAGCGCTCGAAATTCGCGTCTCTTTTGCATGATTTCCTTCCTGCCGACGCTGATTCAATTGAGTCGGCACAAATGGATCGACCGTCATGCGTTTATTCCGCAGTAAAAAACAGATAGCGCTCTCGACAGCGCCAGGTGGATATTCCGAAGAGGACCCAGAGGGAATCATCTTCGATATGGGCGCGCGTAGACAGCGTCAAGCAGCGCGGCCGGTCAGCGACAACTATTTTGGCCGGTCAACGGGTGTAGTTGTCGATGGCTAATTCATAGTTGTCGCGCCTCCATCGTAATTGTCGTCGGGTAGTTGTCGCCGGCGCGCGCTCTGTTTGTCGCTGGCCTTTCGACGGCGATAGCTTTCCACATTCAGTTCGAAGATCGTCGAGTGATGCACGAGCCGGTCGATGGCGGCGACCGTCATGCCGGGGTCAGGGAACACGTCATTCCAGCCCGAGAACGGTTGATTGGCCGTTATCAGAAGACTTTTACGCTCGTACCTCTCGGCAATCAGTTCGAACAGCACGCTGGTCTCGGCCTGGTCCTTGCGCGCGTATGACAGGTCATCAAGGACGATGAGATCGAAGCGGTCGAGCTTGGCCAGCGCAGAAGGCAACTGCAGGCTCTGGCGTGCCGCCTGCAGCTTCTGGACGAGTTCGCTGGTGCGCGTGAACAGCACGCGGTATCCGACGTCGATCAGGGCGTGCCCGATGGCCGAACCTAGATGGCTTTTCCCGACCCCAGGCGAACCTGCAACACACTGCCCATCATCATTGCGACGATGTCGTTGTCCGCTATCCGTTTCACCCGCGCTTCGGCGAGCGCGTTAATGTCATTGGAATGAATCGCTATCGAGGCGAGTCGTACCTGATCATCATGCAACCCGATGGCACTCGCGCTCATCTTCCGCCGTGGATGACCGGCGAAGCAGCAACTCGCATGTCTATCGTTGTGCAGCCGGAATTACCGCACGGGGCGTTGATCGAACTTCAACGCCTGGTCAGCGCCGCTTTATCTTCTTCAGTGTTGTCAACGCACAGGGGATACGGTGATGCGCAAACAGGTGATGGTGCAGCACGATCTGTTCGAGGGGAGCAGCGAGGAAGGACCTCTGCCCGCAGAGGTGTTAGCGGACGTAGTGGCGCAGTTGACACTGTTGATGCAGTCGGTGATCGATGCAATCGAGATGGAGGTGCGCGATGAACAAGATCCGCGCTGAGCATCTCTCGCGCCTCGCCTATGTCTACGTTCGTCAGTCGACGCTGGACCAGGTGCAGCATAATCGTGAGAGCCAGTTACGTCAGTATGGACTCGCCGATCGTGCCCGCGTGCTCGGCTGGCCTGAGGTGACGGTCATCGATGACGACCTGGGCCGCTCGGGCTCGGGTATCCATCGGCCCGGCTTCGAGCGCTTGCTGGCCGCCCTTTGTAGCGGCGCGGTGGGCGCAGTATTCTGTATCGAAGCGTCCCGGCTCGCGCGCAACGGGCGTGACTGGCACACGTTGCTCGAATTCTGTCGGCTCGTCGGAACGATCCTGGTGGATGAAGATGGTGTATATGATCCGCGCGAGCCTAACGACCGCCTGCTGCTGGGCATGAAGGGCACGTTATCCGAGATGGAACTCTCGACGTTTCGTCAACGCTCCCAAGCCGCGCTGGATCAGAAGGCCAAGCGCGGGGAGTTGTTCATGACCGCACCGATTGGCTACATGCGTGTTCCGAACAACCGCATCGAGAAGGATCCGGATCTACGTATTCGTGAAGCGCTCGATCTGGTGTTTCGGAAGTTTCGCGAGTTTGGTAGTGTGAGGCAGGTTTTAATCTGGTTTCGACAGGAGCGCATTGAGCTACCGGCGGCAAGCTATGGCCCGGAGGGCCGTTATATTGTCTGGAAACTACCGGTCTATAACACCCTGTGGCATGTCCTGACGAATCCCACCTACGGCGGGGCATACGCATTCGGCAAGACCAAGACGATTGTGCGCATTGAGAGCGGTCGCAAGCGGCTGTACAGCGGCACCCACGTCAATCGCGAAGAATGGCAGGTCTTGATCGTCGAACACCACGCGGGATACATTAGCTGGGACGAGTACGAGAGCAATCGCAAATTGATCACCGACAACGCCAACATGAAGGGCAACATGGTTCGGGGTGCGGTCAAACGCGGCGGTTTGCTGTTGGCCGGTCTCATCCGCTGCGGCCATTGCGGTCGCAAACTGCACGTCGCGTATTCAGGCACCAAGGGCGACATCGGCCGCTATAGCTGTCAGGGCAGCATGATCAATCATGGCGGCCCACGCTGCATCTCGTTCGGTGCGGTGCGCGTAGACCAACGCGTCGCTGAGGAAGTTCTACACCGACTTGAACCATTGGGCATTCGCGCATCGCTGGACGCCATTGAGCGCAAGCGCCTGAGTGAGGATGAGCGAGTCCGGCACAAGGAACTGGCGCTCGAACAGGCACGTTATGAAGCTGCTCGGGCGCGTCGGCAGTACGATGCGATCGATCCCGATAACCGGCTGGTAGCCTCCGAGCTTGAGCGTCGGTGGAACGACGCGTTGGCAACACAAGCGCAGCGGCAGTGCGAACTGGATGCGCTGCGCGAGCAGCCTGCAGACTCACTCAGCGCCACCGCGCGCGACGAGCTCATGAGATTAGGAACTGACCTGCCCAGGTTGTGGAATCACCCTGCCAGTGCCATCGAGATCAAGAAACGTATCTTGCGCACCGTGCTCAAAGAGATTGTCGTCACCAAGCAGGACCACACCATCCGGGCGCTCCTACACTGGCAAGGGGGCGATCACACCGAGCTCGAATTTGAAACGAACCGGACCGGTCAACATCGCTGGGCCACTGACGTCGAAACGATCGACATCGTTCGAGCCTTGGCGAGAACGCTTGCAGACCAAGGCATCGCTGCTGTCGTTAATCGTTTAGGCAAACGCACGGCGAAAGGGCTTTCATGGACAGCGGCGCGAATTTGTATCTTGCGCAAAGACCATGCGATAGCCGCTTATCGCGAGGGAGAGCGGCAAGAGCGCAATGAGCTGAATGTGACGGAAGTCGCGGCGCTATTAGGCATCAGTACACCGACCGTCTTCCGGCTGATCCGCATCAAGCGATTGCCTGCCACGCAGGCGTGTCTTGGCGCACCGTGGATTTTACGGCGCGTCGATGTCGAAACGTTTATCACAGCAAGAAGTGCCATCGAGGGTCCGCAATCAGCTGACCCGAATCAACTATCCATTGATCTTCAATAACATAGGGAGGTGAGCATTATGTCTCGTGTCCGGGTGGCCCGAACAGAAGGACCGTGGCGCCTTTCTCCAGCCATGACTCGCCAGTGGCCAGCGCCGTGACATGGGCCTTCGACACCATTGGCACGGCGCTGAAGTCGAAGGTGGCGAGCGTCTTGGTCGGGTCCATCTGCGACTCGGTGCGGTGCCGCTCGATGCGTCGTTTGGCGCGCTCAGCCAGCTCGTGCTCAAGCAGTGCGCCAAGCAGTCGCGTGGCCTGCCAGCCTTCCTTATCCGAGCGCTCGGCGAACTCGGGCCACAACCTGCCGATCGTTGGCAAGCGCAGCTCGTTGAGCATCAGGGCCAGGCGGCCACCATCATGTGCGGGCGCGTTCATGCTGCCATCTCCTCGAGCAGTTCGTCATAGACGGCAACGGGCGGCATCTGAACCTCCACCTCAGGACACGAGGCCTCACGGGGTGCGTACTGCTCACGCAGCGCCTTGAGATCGGGCAGCTTGCCGGCTTCCAGCAATACGTCAAGCTGTCCGGCCAGTACGGCCTCCACGCCATGCAGGCCGGCGAGTTCAAGCAGGCCAACCATCGTCTTGCATGCTTCGCGTTGCGACAGGCGGGCGTCGAGTTGTTCCCAGGTCCGGCGGTAGGCCTCGCGCGGGAACAGCGCGTCACGAAACGCGAGCCCCTTGAATGCCTGCGGTTTGCGCTTCAGGGAGCCAATGAAGTGGCGGTAATCAAGCGCGTGACGGTTGTCGTGGGCACGGGAGCCCCGTGCGGTGCTGTGCACCAGCACGCCAGACAGGTAGCAGTCGAGCCGGTCGCCGTAGACGCGCACCTTTAGCCGGTGACCAATCAGGCGCGACGGCGCACTGTACAGGATGCCGCGCACCGTGAACGTGCTGCAGCGGGTCACAGGAGCCTCCTCCTCGACGAAGTCGGTGGTACGGTACTCCGGCAGATCCTGAAGCTGCTGGCGCTCGATACGGAACGCGGCCGCGTTGCGCCGGTTTCGACGCATCACCTGCTCGCGGATGAATTCATCGTAGGCGGCACGATCAGCGAAGTCGCGATGGCCACGAAGCATCAAGGCCTGATCGACCGCATCCTTCAGATACCGGTGCGAGGATTCGACACTCCCGTTCTCATGACCCAGACCGCGATTGTTGCGCGTGCCCTGCATGTCGTAGTGATCGAGCAGCGCCTTGTAACGGGTCGTGAAGTCCTCCTTCTCGCTCAGGTTCTTGAAGGCGGCCGACAGGCTGTCCGTGCGATGCTCGCGCGGGCAACCTCCCGCCTGCCACAGGGCGTTCTGCAATCCGGTTGCGAGGGCCTCGAAACTCTCACCGCCCTCGACCACGCAGGCGTACTCCCAGCGTGAGAACGCCAGCACGAAGTGATACAGCCGGTGCTCGAACGGTGCGCCGCCAATCGTCACGCACAGCTTGCTCATATCGGTGAAGTCCGACAGCCCGCGCACGCCGGGCTGATGCTCCTGGGGGAAGAAGATCTCCTGACTGGGGCCTTCAAGTGCCCGCCATTGATGAATGCGCCGCTCCAGCG
The DNA here is from genome assembly GCF_003387275.1 of Paraburkholderia sp. BL6669N2. Classification (NCBI taxonomy): domain Bacteria; kingdom Pseudomonadati; phylum Pseudomonadota; class Betaproteobacteria; order Burkholderiales; family Burkholderiaceae; genus Paraburkholderia; species Paraburkholderia sp. BL6669N2. The sequence goes on from NZ_QUNA01000002.1 coordinate 346,281, forward strand.
TGCGGCGCATGCCGTCGGGATAGCGCTCCGGGTGATCCTCCTGCAGCTTGCGCAGGATCGTGATGCCCATCAGATGGGGGGCGTTACGCAGTAGCGGCATGATCTCGCTGTCCCAAACATCGGCGAACGGGTCGGGACGGGTGCGCCAGGACCGCCGCGGCTTCTGGGATGGCAGAGTCGCGTCACGCTCAATGCGGCGTGCGCTACGCACGCTTATTCCAGCCTTGGCGGCCGCGACTTCCTGCGGATGGTGTTTGCGCTTGTTCATGTAAAGGCGAACCTGTTGGTCGGTAATGCGGGTTCCAGACATGAGCTGATCGCTTCTTCTTTAGGAATCGATCAGCCATCCTATTGCCCCGCCGACGCGGCGCCGCCGGTGGTTCGTCGTCTCCGGCGGCTACGCCGCCTGCGACTCCTCACCACCGGCCAAAACAATCGTCAACGACCGGCCACGATAATTGTCGCCGCCCAAACGCGCGACGCACATCATCGCCTGCGCGCGATGTTTGCTGTGCAGCGCGAACGGCCGCTTCCACTGCATGCTCCGAAACCGCTTCGAGAATTGCGGCCGCCACCGCTTTGTCGATACGTATTCCACCGATTCCGATACAGCGAAATGCTCCGACGTGTGCTTCGTCGCCGCGGCAATAATAGCGATGCGCGTGACCGGCTCTCGTGCCGTAGTTGACTCGCATCATTCGACCGCATCGGCCACATCGAGCCAGGCCAGTCAGCAAGGCCCGCCCGCCACGAGCAGATCGGCGGGAGGCTCGCTTCTTCATGTGTGTGTTCTCGGCAATCATCCTTTGATGCTCCTCGAACTGATCCCACGTGATATACCCAGGGTGATGGTCCCGCAGCAGGACGCTCCAGTCTCTCATCGGTTTGGAGTGGCCTTCAGTCTTGCGAGCCCGTCCGTCGATGACAGCAGTGCGGTGGGTCGTCCTTCCAAACACATACGCCCCAGCATAAACCGGATGCTCCAGTATCTGGACAACCGTGTGATATGCAGGCCGGCTCCATTCGATCCGGATGCCGGCGGGGCCGTGCCGCGTTACGGGCAGCTTGACATCCGATTGTATGGCCCATAGCAGCACCTGACGGGCACTGCCGAGTTCGCGAAACTTACGGAATAGCACCCGGATCGCCTCGGCAACCCGCTCGTCCGCATCCATCTCGATCTGTCCAAGCTCGTTCCAGCAGTAGCCGGGAGGTAGCGCGAAGCGCAACTCCCCACGCCGGGCCTTCGAATCACGGGCGGCAATGCCGCGCTGTCGCAGCAGACTGAGTTCGTACTCCGACATCGTTCCTTTGAGTCCAAGCAGGAGTCGATCGTTGACCAGCCTGGGGTCATAAATACCGTCGTGATCAACCACGACCGTGCCGACCAGTGCGCAAAGATCAATGAGATGGTGCCAATCGCGGCCGTTGCGCGCAAGTCGTGAAGCCTCGAGACAGAACACGGCGCCGACGGATCCTGCGCACACTGACGCGACCAGCTTCTGGAATCCAGGCCGCTCGACACTGCCGGACCCCGAACGTCCAAGATCATCGTCGATGGTTGTTACTGAAGCAAAGCCCATGGCTCGCGCAGATTCGGCGAGCGCGTACTGACGATTCTGGCTCTCCGTGTGCTCCACCACCTGGCTCATGGTTGACTGCCGGACATAAACGACTGCACCGCGGCAGAGATGCTCAGCGGAAATCTTCTGGCTCATCACGATCTCCTGGGTCGTTTGTGTTCACCGGTCTGCCCAGCGCTTCCAGCAGAAGTGCTGCGAGCGCTTCGATCACTTCCTCCCGTCGATTCCCCACGATGGCTGCGTTGAAGGTTGGATCTCGATACAGTTCCAGCGGAAGCTGTACGCCGGGTTCTCTTTGCAGTCGTCTCATCGGAATGGCCCTCCGTTGACAGAGGTTTCGATGATCCTCCTTCGACGGAGTGGCGCTTTCGCTCAGACAGGATGCGACACAGGAAGGCCAGCGCTTCGGCGCTCACTCGCGGTTCGCCGAGCGACATTGCCGAGCATATCGACGCATCGAGCATCCAGGCCGGCAACTCGCGGGAGATCTGTTGCGGCACGTCGAGGTGAACCATCTGATTTCCGCGGCGCCCAGTACGACGGACCAGCCTGTATTCCTGGCCGTAGGCGGGATGCCAGCGGTATGCGATCGTAACGATTTGCGATCGGTATGTTGAATGTCGTGCGGCTTGGCGACCTGCTCAAGGTGCTGTGGTGGAGCGGCGATGGCATGTGCCTGCTGATGAAGCGACTCGAGAAGGGTCGCTTCGTATGGCCTCAAGCCGACAGTGGCGTTATTTGCCTGAGCCCGGCACAACTATCGATGCTGCTCGAAGGCATCGACTGGCGGCACCCGACGAGAACAGCACGACCGACCTCGGCGTTGTAAACGTCGTTGCCTGCGCGTAAACTGCGTGCATGACGCGCGCGAACCTACTTCCCGACGATGTCGAAACGCTGAAGGCCATGCTGCTCAGCCAGGAAGCGGCACTGCGCGAGCGCGACGCACAAGTGCTCAAACTGCAAGAAACGGTCGACTCGCAACAAGCCGCGTTGGCTTCGCGCGCAGCGGAAGTCGAACACCTCAAGCTGCTCATTGCCAAGCTGCGCCGTATGCAGTTCGGTCGCAAGTCGGAGAAGCTGGACCGTCAGATCGAGCAACTCGAACTGCGGCTCGAAGAGCTTGAGACCGACGAAGGCACGGCGCCGGTCGAAATCCCGAAGACGCCGCGCACAGCCGTGGAACAGGCCCCGCGCAAGCCACTGCCCGAACATCTGCCGCGTGAGATCCAAACACACTTGCCCGAATCCGCGGGGAAGTGCACGCAGTGTGGTGGCCTGATGAAGTCGCTGGGCGAAGATGTCGCCGAACAACTTGAGTACGTACCGGCAAGCTTCCGGGTCATCCGTCATGTGCGCCCGAAGTTTGCCTGCGTGTGTTGCGACCACATCTGTCAGGCGCCTGCACCGAGCCGCCCCATCGAACGCGGTCTCGCCGGCCCAGGACTGCTGGCACACGTGCTGATCTCGAAATTCGCAGGCCACATACCGCTTTACCGGCAGTCGGTCATGTACGCGCGAGAAGGCGTCGAGCTTGATCGCTCGCTGCTTGCCAAGTGGGTCGGTCATGCGGCGACGCTGCTGCAGCCGCTTGTTGAAACACTGCGTCGCCACGTCATGTCGGCGACGAAACTGCACGCCGACGACACGCCGGTTCCAGTGCTTGCACCGGGCAACGGCAAGACGAAGACAGGTCGCTTGTGGGTGTACTTGCGCGATGATCGTGCATCGGCTGACATGACGCCGCCGGTGGTGTGGTTCGCCTATACGCCGGATCGCAAGGGCATCCATCCACAGCAGCACCTCGAGTCGTTCAACGGTACGCTGCAAGCCGACGCGTACGGCGGCTATCGGGCCATTTACGAAACCGGGCGCGTCACGGAAGCGGCTTGCTGGGCGCACGCTCGACGACAGTTCTATGAATTACACGCAGCGCGCCCCAATGCGTTGAACACCGAAGCGCTCGAGCGTATCGGCGCGCTCTACAGGATTGAGGAAACAATCAGGGGCAAGCCGCCCGACCAGCGCCGTGCGCATCGCCAGGCACATGCGCGGCCACTACTCGATCAATTCCGCGCGCGGCTCACCACTACACTCGAAACGCTCTCGCGCAAATCGGACACGAGTCGGGCGATCCTCTATGCGCTGAACCGGTGGGAGGCGCTCACACGCTATTGCGATGACGGGCAACTGGAGATCGACAACCTGCCAGTCGAGCGTGCGCTACGCGGAGTGGCCATCGGACGCCGGAATTACCTGTTCGCAGGTGCGGACTCGGGTGGTGAGCGCGCTGCTGCAATTTACGGCCTGATAGGAACGGCCAAACTCAATGGCGTCGATCCTGAAGCATATCTGCGCCACGTGCTCGGGTGCATCGCGGATCACCCGATCAACCAGATCGACGCGCTTCTGCCGTGGAATCTGGATCAGTCCTCGTACTCAATCCCGGACGGTCAGTTGAAACTCCCCCACTTATGGTCGCGCAAATTCCCCCACCCTGTGAAGCAGGACTAAGGGTTATTTAGCTGGTTTTCGATTTCCGTGCAAGCGTTTCAGCGGCTTCCTTGAGGCGGTAGCTGCGGCCATCGAATTCAAGCAGGTGGCAGTGATGCATGAGCCGGTCGAGGATCGTGGTGCTCATCGTGTTGTCGCCCAGGTATGCGCCCCAATCCTGCACAACGCGGTTGGACGTGACGACAACGCTTCGATGCAGTTTGTAGCGTTGATGGATCAGCGTTTGCAGCAGTGCGCCAGCGGCGTCGGGGATCGTACGCGACAGGAACAGGTCATCCAGCACGAGCAGATCGCTCTCGAGGATGGCTCGCAGCCGGGCTTCGCGCTGGGCAGTCGGGCTCAGCGCGTAACGGTTAAAGAAGTCGTCGGTCTCAAGATACTGCACCTTGTGGCCTTGCAGGACGGCCTGGTAGGCGACGGCCTTCGCAACATGCGATTTGCCGGTGCCTGGTTTACCGATGATCAGCGCGTTGTCGCCGGCGGCGATGAACTTCAGCGTGTGCAGCTGGAAGCAGGCCTGGCGAGGCACTTTGGGATTGAAGGCCCAGTCGAATTCGGCGAGCGTGAGTTTCTCTTCGAGGCCGGAGAGCTTGTAGCGGCGTTCGATGAGCCGGGACTGGCGGCGATCCAGTTCGTCCTGCAGGATCAGTGCGAAGGTTTCAAGGAACGGCTGCTGGGAGCCCTGGGCCTGCAACACGCGCGTTTCGAGTGTGTCGCGCACGCCAGACAGGCGGAGCTGTCCGAGAGCCCGTTCGATTTCCGGTAACGTCATGGTCATGCCTGTGTTTCTCCAGTTGGAGGTTGAGGTTCGGCGCCGTGCTGCGCACCGAGGGTAAAGAGTTCGCCGTACTCGGCGGCAGGACGGATCAGCGGGTGATCCTGCGTAAGAGGTAGCTCTAGCTGCGGTGCCTGATCGAGACGCTCGAGTGCCTGTTCGAACAGCCGTTCGACGATCGCGCGCACCTGTTTGTAGCGGTAGACGTGATGACGCAACGCGTGATCGCAGGCCTGCTCGACGAGCCGGGCGGGATACTTCTTCGCCAGACCCACGATGCCCCACATGGCGCGATGGCCGACGCGACCTTCGCTATCGAACATGTGCTGGCACAGCGCCTTTGTTTGTGGCCCGATGTCGCCGGCGCTCGCGAGCAGGAAGGCGCTCTGGCGGGACGGATTGAACGGGCGTTCGTCTTCGGGCAATTCAAGCGAACCGGCCTGCAGGGCGCGAGGATGGGTGCGCAACAACGCCTGCGTACGGCGATCGCGAATCTCGATGGTGGAATCGTATATGCGCACTGAAACGAGACTGCCGATCGGTGCAGGTCGTGCCGCATAGTTGCTGCGATCGATGTTGACAGTGGTGTCGTCCCAGACGGTACGCACGACCTCCGTGAAGTAGCGAAAGCCGGTGGTCGGCAACGGCCGCAGATGCGGCCTCTCCTCCTGGAACATGGCCTCGACCTGTCGCCGGGTGCTGCCATGGATGCGTTTGGCCGCCCAGTTTGCCTCCCAGTGCATCAGGAATTCGTTCTGGGCTTCGAGCGACTCGAAACGGCGGCCGGCAAGCGCGGTGCCCTGCGTATGTTGAATCGCGTTCTCGACGGTCCCCTTCCCATAGACCGTCAACTGCACGCGATCCGATCAACGACACACAGATTGTCCGCGTCACCCACCCTTTCCATCCCCTGCACGGACAGAAGTTCGTGCTGCTGGAGCGTCGCAGCACCTGGGGTGAAGAGCGCGTGTACTTCCACGATGAAACAGGCAGGCTGAGACGCCTCCCGGCTTCGTGGACGAGCGCCGCGGCGCCCAATGCATTCGAAGTCCTCTCCGCGGGACGATCCGCATTCCGGGTTGAAGACCTACTGCATCTGGTTGGGCTCATCGGTCGACATTGGGAAGCCAATGAGACTACCGGCAGCAAATCTGGCAAACCCAAGGCGTCAAGAAAATAACGCCGTACGTGTAAACTTAAATAAGCCCATATCGTTCGGGGAAAGACAAAGATTGACGCCCGCATTGATACTTTGCAACTTGCAGAAGGCCGCAGGTAAGACGCTATTACGGTTGAATGTCCAACAGTAAGAGATCAAATAAAAACTTGACATCTCTATGTGTGGGGCATAATTTAAATTACATGAAGCGAGCTAAAAAACCCGACGTGAAACTGGCTGCTCTCCTGGAGAGCGGCACTCTGAACCCGCATGCGCAGGATGTCCGCGATCCGGCGTTCATTGCCAGCGACTTCTTCGATTCCCGGGATCTGGTGCAGGTACGTTATGAGATGCTTCGCCGCGTACGTACGGAAGGTCAAACCATAGCCGAGGTAGCAGCACGATTTGGCGTATCGCGCCCGACTTTCTACAAGGCGCAGGCCGACTTTGATCGTGAGGGGTTGGCGGGGCTTCTGCCGGACAAGCGTGGGCCTCGCGGTGCCCATAAGCTCACTGCGGAGGTGCTGCACTTTGTCGAAGAGGCGCGCGCCGCAGAGGGCAGCCTGAGCACGAAGGAGTTGCTCCAACGCATAGCAGCGAAGTTCGGTTTGAATGTGCACCGGCGCACCGTGGAGCGCGCGCTGCGCCGAGAGCCGAAAAAAAAACACCAGTGATTTGCCTGCACTCGTAACGTCAGACCCGGATGCACTGGTCGAGGGCTACGAAGCCTTGCGCATGGATATGGTCGAGAGACGGGGGTGCTGCCTGTCGGGGCGTGGGCGCGCGCTCCTGATGCTGAAGGGCATGGCGGCCTGGATGTCCGGCATGCGTGAGATCGCCTTGTGCATACCGGCTGCGCGCACCACTGCTCACGATACAGGCCCGAGCGCGGGCATCCCGCAGGACCTGATCGACATCCTGACATCGATGGTGCTCGCAAATGCACTGGAGGAGACGGCATGACTGCCAATACACCCGACAAGATACAAGCCAGGCATCTCTCGAGAAACGCCTACCTGTATGTCCGCCAGTCGACCTTGCGGCAGGTGTTCGAAAACACGGAGAGTACCAAGCAGCAGTATGCGCTGCGCGAGCGTGCTGTCTCCCTCGGGTGGAGAATTGACCAGGTATTCGTGATCGACTCCGATCTCGGACAATCCGGCGCGTGCGCAGTCGATCGCGAGGGCTTCCAGCGGCTGGTCACCGAGGTAAGCCTGGGCAAGGCTGGAATCGTGATGGGCCTGGAGGTTTCTCGCCTAGCACGCAACTCGTCGGACTGGCATCGGCTGCTGGAAATCTGTGCGTTGACCGATACCCTCCTGCTCGACGGAGATGGCGTTTATGACCCGGCCCACTTTAACGACCGGCTCGTTCTGGGATTGAAAGGAACGATGAGCGAAGCGGAGTTACATGTTCTGCGGGCAAGGTTACGTGGAGGAATCCTTAACAAGGCTCGACGTGGTGAGCTTGAAATACGTTTGCCCATCGGCTTTGTCTACGATGGCGAAGGACGAGTAATTCTGGATCCCGATCAGCGCATTCAGGAAAGCATCCGCGAGTTCTTTCTCACGTTTCGTCGCACCGCTTCGGCCACGGCTACCGTCAAGGCCTTTCGTGGAGCGGGGCTGAAGTTTCCGAGGCGGATCTATCGGGGTCCACACAAGGGCGACGTCCAGTGGGACGAGCTCGATCACTCGCGTGCGCTGTGGGTCCTTCACCATCCCCGCTACACGGGAGCGTTCTGCTTTGGACGCACACGGACGCGCAAGCTTCCCGACGGCCATCAGATATCGCAGACATTACCCCTGGACGAATGGACCGCCCTCATTCGTGACGCGCACCAAGGTTACATTACGTGGGAACAGTTCGAGCAGCATGTTCAGATCCTGCGCCACAATGCCCAAGCCCATGGCTGTGAGCGGGACCTCGGCGCCCCTCGCGAAGGGCCGGCGCTGCTGCAGGGACTGGCGATATGCGGGCGTTGTGGTGACCGGATGACGATCCGTTACCATATCCACGACACGCAGCGCGTGCCTGACTACATGTGCCAAAGGCGCAGCATCAACGAAGCAGCAGGACGGCCATGCCAGCAAATCAACGGTGGTGAACTTGATCAGATAATCGGCAGGCTTCTGGTGGAAACCGTTACACCCGTGACGCTTCAAGTCGCGCTCGCGGTGCAGAAGGAACTCGAGGATCGATCAGGAGAGTTCGACCGGTTGCGACGGCAGGAGATCGAACGGGCAGGTTATGAAGTCGAGCTGGCCCGTCGTCGTTACATGCGTGTCGACCCCGACAACCGTCTCGTAGCCGATTCGCTGGAAGCCGAGTGGAACCAAGCACTACGAGCGCTTGCTGCTGCCCAGGAACGCTATGAGAAGCAACTCGAGAGCGGAACCGTACAGCTCGATAAAAAGCAGCGCGAGAGCATCATGGCGCTCGCACAGGACTTCCCGCGCCTGTGGAACGATCCCCACACACCCGCGCGTGAGAAAAAACGTATGGCCCGTCTGCTGATCGCCGACGTGACGCTGCTTAAGGACACCGAGATCATCGTACACGTGCGTTTCAAGGGTGGCGCAACCCGTGAACTGCGTCTGCCTTTGCCCAAACCGTCATGGCAGTTGAGACAGACTCCGGCAGCGGTCGTTGCCGAAATCGATCGTTTGCTGGAAGGACACACAGACCGCGAAACAGCAGAACTGCTCAATGCGAGTGGTATGTGCTCCGGCGAAGGCTTGTCGTTCAGCAGGCTGATGGTACGGCGCATCCGGATCGATTACGGGTTGAAGACGCAATATGAGCGCCTGCGGGCGCGCGGACTGTTGAGCACCACGGAGATAGCGAAGTATCTCAAGGTATGCACGGCCACCATTGCCGACTGGCGACGGGCGGGGCTGCTCAAGGCGTACCAATATAACGATAACGGCCAGTACCTCTACGAGCGACCTGGCGTCGACGTTCCCAAGAAGTTTGCGCACAAGACCAAAGCTCGCTGCAAGCCGGCTGCAGACGTAACTTCTCCCTGAAATGACATATGAGGTGCATTATGCCGAGAACTCCTTTCGATTCGGGTCCCGCACACGTGCCGGATCGGCGACGACACCGTAGTGCTCAAGCATCGCCTCGTAGAGCCGGTTGATCCCGGGTTCGTACAGGTCGGGCGTGATGACGCCCTCCCGGAGGTTGTCGAGCTTCTGTGCCCGTGGCCGTTATGTGGCGAAATGCGGGGACTCTCCAGTCTCGAGGCGGTGGACTGCGAATGTGTGAACACATAACGGGCTACAGCGAATTGAGCCATTCGAGGAGAGTTTTATCATCCTTCCAGGCGGTGCGAGCGCGGGATGCCGCCGAAACTCCAGAATTCACCTCGCAGGCACGCAATGCTTCGGCCTTGGCCCGTAACGTCAGCTCGGCATAGCGGTTTGTGGTATCGAGACTGACGTGTCCAAGCCAGCCACGAATGACATTGACCTCAACACCGGATTCGAGCAGGTGGACCGCCGCGGTATGCCTAAACAGGTGCGGACTTACGCGTCGAGGCTGCGGGCTTCCTGTGTCCCACGTTGCGCCGTGTCGTCGGACAATCTTGTAGATGCCGAAGCGCGTCAGGGGACGGTTTCGTACCGCGCAGAAGACATAGCCGTTTGGCAATGTGTGCTGCTCCGCAAGCAGTTGTTGAAGTTGCTTCACTGTCTCTTCCCAGAGTGGGCAGACGCGCCACTTGTCGCCTTTGCCGTGCAGGTGGACCTTGGCTGGTGCGACGAAATCGAGATGCTCCATCCGAAGATCGGCGACCTCTTGCACCCGGGCACCGGTGTTGTACAGAAAGAGAAATAGCGTGCGATCGCGAAGTGCGAGACGTCCCTGCTTTGAAAGAGAGCGAAACAGTGCCGTCACTTCCTCGCGCTCGAGGTAATGGGTGTCAGGCAGTGATGTTCGCTTGACAGGGATTGCCGCGATTCGCTGGCAGGCTGCAAGCATCTCCGGAACTCGCAAGGCGAGGTATGAATAAAAGGTATTCAGCGCCGCGCGCCGCTGGTTGCGGGTACGTATGGAGTTGCCGCGCTGCTGTTCCAGGTATTTTAGGAATGCAAGAACCCGGTCGAAGCTCAGGTCCTCGATGGCCAAGGATGCAATCGAACCACCACGTTGTTCGGACACAAAGCACAGGAACAGGCGGATCGTGTCACGATAACTTCGGATCGAACCTTGGCGCAGACCCTTCTGCACCGGGAGATAGTCCGTAAAAAATGACTGTACCAACGAGCCGAGAGATAGTGTCATGATGAGAGAACCTCCCTGAGAGTTGCTACGGCAAACGCCTCGTAACGACGATTGGCCTGCTCAAGGAGTTCTGGTGTCGTCGACAGATACACCGCGGTGGAACTCACATCGACGTGGCCCATGAACGTTGAAAGCGCCAGGAGATTTGCCTGCGGATCAAGGCCGAGGCGGTACCAGCGGGTGAGTACGCCGACAGCGAAGGCATGACGTAGATCGTGAAGATGCGGATACGAAACACTTGGCGCAATATCCAGATGAAGCTTGGGAACGAGGGCGTGAAAGGTCTGGCTGACAGTGCACGGATTGATTGGCCGCCCCCCACGCAGGCTGAACAACGGGGCCTCATCCTGGGCTGCGCGTGTGTCCTCTTTCTGGCGCCGACGCACATGCTCGACAAGCAACGCTTCGAGCTTCGGGCCGAAGGGAAGGAGACGGCTCTTGTAGAACTTCGTTTCTCGGACGACCAGCAGTTGCCGTTCACGGTCGACGTCCTTGATACGCAACCGACAGGCTTCCCCGACGCGCAATCCGAGCCCATACAAGACGGCGAAAAGGGCGAAGTAGGTGCTGCCCCGGTCCATGGTGCCGCCCTTGTCGGGAAGGGTCTTGGCGAGTGCGAGCAACCGCTGGGCCGCTGCCATGTCAAAAATAAACGGCGTCCGCTCATATCTTGATCGACGCGGTGGTGATTGCAACGGCGTCGCGACAAGCTTCCCGCGGTCGATGAGATACGAGAAGAACCTGCCGACTGTACAGCGCAGGTGGTTATAGCTTCTCGCGCGCGGCCGATGACGCGAAAGCAGGAACTCGTCCACCAGGGTCGGCGTCACTTCAGAGATGCGACTAATGCGCTTCTGCAGCAGGTAGGCGTCGAGCAGCGCGAGCGTCTTCTCTTCGACATCGTATCGCCGCCCCAACGAACGCTTGTGGGCGAGGAACTGTTCGAGATCCAGCCGAAGGAAGCTCTTAAAGCGCGTACGGGGTGTCATAGCACATCCTCCCCGTCGCCTTGCGCGACATACCGCAATTGCTCGATCGCAAGCTTGCCGTAGATCTGGGTCGACGAGATGTTGCGGTGGCCGACATAGTCGCCGATGTGCTTGAGCGAGAAATGAGCGTTGAGCAGGCGCTGAACGCAGCTATGACGGAGTACGTGTGAGCCGGCGCGTGGAACGTTGATACTGGCTTTGCGGATGAAGTGGGCAGCTCGAGATACCACTGCCGCATGGCCAATCGGGGCGAGCGGCGCCGCCATGCGCATGAACACCTCACGATCCGTTGTCACCGGGCGGCCGTTCTCGAGGTAGTCGATGATTGCGGCGCCGACCACCGCAGAGAGCGGATAAGTGGTGGTGTTGCCGGCCTTGCGCTCGCGGATTCTAAATCGCTCGTTGCGCCAATCGATATCGTCGAGGGTAAGTGCGGCAACTTCGCAGGCCCGCAACCCATATGTCGAAAGCAGCAACAGCATCGCGTAGTCGCGCTTACCGCAGGGCGAACGTCGATCAACGCTCGCCAAGACCTTCTCGACTTGATCCCAACTGATTGACCGCGGAATTCCTGCGTGTCGGTACGATTGTGGAAACTCGACGAGCGAGCTGAGATCCTTGGAAAGCACTCCTTCACGATACAGGTAGCGCAAAAAGACTCGCAATGTTCCGCAGGCATTGCGAAGAGTCGTCCAGGCAACACGCGGGCCGTACTCGGTGATGAAACCGCTGATCACGGTCGGCGATACGGCTCGTAGACCGATGCCGGTGCGCTCCAGGTAGGCAGCGAACTGGTGAAGATGGAAGCGGTATTGGAGAATAGTACGCGGGCGAAGTCCCTTCTCCTCGACAAGGTACATCAGGAATTGCGGAGCCTGCCGTTCGAACGGGTTATCTGGCTTGTGCGGACGACCAGGGCCGTCATATCCGTCAATCGCCAGATGCAGCATCTGGCAAATGGGATTGCGCACCTCATGGGCAAATCGGCTTCTTCGAGAAGCACTTCGTCCACGCCCATGCCGCCGAATCCAATCTTGCACAAACGGTTCGACATGATCGCTGAGTTGCATGAGCTCATTCGCGCCGTGCGCCTTTGCGTAGTCGCCGAAGCTAAACAGCACTGGAACGCGATGCAGTACGCTACGCGCCGTGTAGTGGTGCTCTGTCAGCCAGTTCACGTATTGCTCGATGTGCGATCCAAGACGTCCGAATGCGATCAACGGTCGCCGGACGAAAGTAGTAATTCTCGAGCATGACAATCTCCCAAGTAAAGTGGGAAGATCAAGATGCCACAGCTACCTCGTTATGTTCCTGTCGAAAGGCAACCAAGCAGCTTCAGGGGGTCGGTTCGAGGGGAAAGGCCACATAACGGCCACGGGCACAGAACATCGATTTTGTTGCCGGCAACAAAATCGAGCACAACGTAGCTGACCGCTCCCCCAAAGTAACGAAAGGCTTCTTCGTGAAGCTGGGCCCAGACCTGCTTGCTGGACTTCCAGACCACGCGCCGGAAACTGCGCCGCGAGTACCGCAGGGTCATCACGAACAACCGCGGGCGTCGGTAGCGGCCGGTCTTCGGATCGCGGGTCAGTGCACCTTCGCCATAATCAACTTGAGCTTCTTCGCCGGGGGCGAACGCGAGACGGTCGAACTGCTCGGGATCAGTGTGGCGCAAGGCGCGCACGAAACGCTTGACGCTCTCGTAGCTCGCGGTGAATGCGAACTGATCGACCAGATCCTGATAGATCGCCTGCGCGTTGCGCCTCAGGCGGACCTGCTGTTCGATCCACTCGCGATGCGGTTCGCTTGCGGAGCGGGCGAAATTGAACGTTGTGGTCTTGCTGGAACCGTCGGTAGCCGGTGGTCGCGGCGGTGGGGGAGTTTGCGTGACGGCCGTTTCAGAGCCGGTGGTCACCATGGGGGAGTTTGCCGAAGCGGACTTCTCCGACTCGAACATCGCCTGATAGCGACGAATCGTCTTGCGGTCGATGCCCGTGAGCCGCTGGATCTGGCGCTGGCTCTTGTTGCGCACGAGTAATGTGAATACGGTGCTTTGCAGGTGCGGCTTCAAGACGTTCACTCCCTGAACTCCTTCTTGTTCGAAGGAGACGAAGATAGACGTCCTGCAACACCTCTCCCGGCGGCTTTAGTGGCTCAGCCGACGGTCGTCAGGTGGGGGAGTTTGAAGTGACCATACCCGGAGGAATTTGACCGACCGCCGGGGACTCAATCGGCGTATCGCCACAGTCCAGCACGATGGAGTGAATGCGGATGTCGCACCACTCCCGGAACATCCCGATGGTCCGGTTGCGCGGCCACAGTGCCGGATCGGTGTACCAGTCCTCAAGCATCTGCTCGAAGAGCGCCTTCCAGCTACGCTGAATCCAGCGCTTGCCAGGCTGGTCCGGGTCGTCGGCCTCGTTCGTCGGGATCAGAAAGGCCGATGGCTCCTCCTGTGCATCCGCGAGTGTGACGGTGGGGTTCGCCGGAACAGGGTCCGCTGCGTTGATCCACGCGACGAACGGCGTCTTTGGGACAATGATGGCGACAACCCGATTGGAAACGAAAAGCGGTTCAAACGGCATGCGGTCGGTCCTCATAGCAGAAGACCGAATGCTAAAGCAAGGTGGCCGTCAGGACACGCTTACGGATCTCGGGATTGCCCACATCTTGTGGGAGGTCACCCGTGCTGGCTAAATAGATATCCGGCACGCCTCGGTGGTTTCGCGGGGCACAAGGAAGGCCCGCCACATGGCTGTGGGTCCAGGCGGGGGATCGTGCTGGTGGCTCAGATAGCCGTCGAGTTTAGCGATCCACGGCACTATTTCACCTGGGATGGCGTTGTCGCCGGCGGTCTTGAGGTCGGGTTGGCGCAGCAGTAAAGCGCTCGCCATTCGTCGGGCTGAAGCGGCACTTCGCACGACACATCCGGATCGGCGCGGCGGAGCAGAGCAGTGTGGCGTACATAATGCGCCAGCTTATCAGCAAATAACGCGGTAGCGCGTATGAAGCTCGAGATTGCCGAAATGGCGCGCGTCGATACAGCATCCGTTTTTAAGTACACGATGCGAGGATTCAATCGTCCAGCGACGCGCATACCGTTCGAGTCGCTCGATTGCGTCGCTCAGCGTGAGCGTGGGCTTTGTCGCGGTAATGCTGAACGAGCGAGCGAGATCGATATACGAAGTACTGCTTATATTGCGAGTTCGTAGAATTGATCAGCATCCGACCGATGGGGTCCGCGACCACACTGGATCTGACCTTTTGCGATCATATGCATCAGCTCAATTCCGGCGAGCAGGATCCGGGCACAGCGAAAAGACTTGAGACCGAGCATCGGTCGCGTCCGTCAATTGATTGCCCTATGGTCCTGCTCGACCAGGTTGTTGAGATATTTGGACCAGCGGATCTTGATGGGCCCTGAACGATCGGCATTGATCGCTCTGTTCAAGACGGCGCAGACTCAAGGGATAAGCTACATACCACCGGACACAAGTCAACATCACGTCGAGCGGATAGTGTAGCCGTTTGAGCACCCGTGCCACGGCCGGATTTAACGCGTTCATCAAGGTTTCTGTCGTTCATCTTGTTCCGCACATCATAGCGGACCGCGTTATTGCGTCGGAGCCCGGGGAACTCCTTCGCATTGAAGCTCTCGAAGAAAAAACCTCTCGCGTCGCCGAACACTTTGGGCTCGATGATCTTGACTTCAGGCAGCGCGGTTGCGGTTACTTGGATGGCCATGCCACTTGGTCCGTAAGAAGGTTTTGTAGATACTTGCCGTAAGCGTTCTTCGCGAGCGGTCTGGCGAGCGCCTGCAGCTGCTCTCCGTCGATCCACTGCTGCCGGTAAGCGATTTCCTCCGGACACGCGACGACCAAACCCTGTCGCTTCTGCAGCGTGGCGATGAAGGTCGCCGCTTCGATCAGCGAGTCATGCGTGCCGGTATCGAGCCACGCGTAACCACGACCCATGATTTCCACTTCGAGCGCGGCGTTGGCGAGATAACGCGAGTTGACGTCGGTGATTTCGAGTTCGCCACGCGACGACGGCTTGATGTCCGCCGCAATGTCGCAGACCTGCCTGTCGTAGAAGTACAGACCCGTGACCGCGTAGTTCGAACGCGGCTTGACCGGCTTCTCTTCGATCGACAGCGCGCGGAACTGCCTGTCGAATTCGACCACGCCATAACGTTCAGGATCGTGCACGTGGTACGCAAAGACCGTGGCGCCTTCCGCTTTCTCGTTGGCGCGCTCGAGCTGCTTCGCGAGATCGTGGCCGTAGAAAATGTTGTCGCCAAGAATCAGCGCTGAGGAATCGTTACCCACGAAATCGCGGCCAATGATGAACGCCTGCGCGAGCCCGTCCGGCGACGGCTGGATCGCGTACTGGATGTTCATGCCCCACTGGCTGCCGTCACCGAGCATCGCCTCGAAGCGCGGCGTGTCCTGCGGCGTGGAGATGATCAGCACGTCGCGAATGCCCGCCACCATCAGCGTGGACAGCGGATAGTAGATCATCGGCTTGTCGTAGACGGGCAGCAGCTGCTTGGAAACCACATGCGTGATCGGATACAGGCGGGTGCCCGAACCGCCCGCGAGAATAATGCCTTTGCGCGCCATTGCCGTGCCTTTACGCGCGCTGCGCGTAGTTGGTCTCAACCCACTTGCGATAGTCGCCGGAGGCGACTTCGTCCGACCACTCCTGATTGTCCAGATACCACTGGACCGTCTTCGCGAGGCCCGTCTCGAACGTCTCCGCAGGCTTCCAGCCGAGTTCGCGTTCGAGCTTGCGGGCGTCGATTGCATAACGGCGGTCGTGGCCCGGACGATCCTTCACATAGCTGATCTGGTTGCGGTACGACGCGCCCGGCTTCGGACGCAACTGATCGAGCAGGTCGCACAGCGTATGGACGACCTCGAGGTTCTTCTTCTCGTTCCAGCCACCGACGTTGTACGTCTCGCCCGGCGCGCCGCGCGCGAGCACTTCGCGGATCGCGCTGCAATGGTCGCCGACATACAGCCAGTCGCGCACGTTCTGACCATCGCCATACACCGGCAGCGGCTTGCCGCCGAGCGCGTTGGCGATCATCAGCGGAATCAGTTTCTCGGGGAACTGGTACGGACCGTAGTTATTCGAGCAGTTCGTGGTGAGCACCGGCAGGCCATACGTATGATGGTAGGCGCGCACCAGATGGTCGGAACCCGCCTTGGTGGCCGAGTAAGGGCTATTCGGCGCGTACGGCGTGGTCTCGGAGAATTGCGCATCGGTCGCGGACAGCGAGCCGAACACTTCGTCGGTCGACACGTGCAGGAAGCGGAACGCGGCCTTGTCGGCCTCGCCGAGCGCGGTCCAGTACTGACGGGCCGCTTCCAGTAACGTGAAGGTACCCACCACGTTCGTTTGCACGAAATCAGCCGGGCCATGAATCGAACGGTCCACGTGGCTCTCGGCGGCGAAATGCAATACGGCACGCGGCTTGTGCTCCGCGAAGAGCGCGTCGAGCGCGGCGCGATCGCAGATATCCGCGCGCACGAAAATGTGCTTCGGATTGTTTTGTTGCGACTTGAGCGTACCCAGATTGCCGGCGTACGTCAGCTTGTCCACGTTCAGTACCGCGTCGTCCGACGCGTTGAGCCAGTCGAGCACGAAATTGGCGCCGATAAAACCGGCGCCGCCCGTTACCAGAATCATGAATTGTCCTTCGGACGTACGGGGCTGAATTCAATTACTTTTCTGAAATGTCTTTGCATGAAATTTTTGGCCATTTTAAATGCCTCAACGAGGTCGGTAATGCTATTTTTGATCTGATCCGTAGCCACCGGACAATGTGCGTACGGAGCGACTCCCACTACCAATGCTACGTGCAGACTGAACCCGACGTATCCATCGCTATTGGCGAGCGTATGTTGAACGACTGCTACGGCATATAAAGGAAGCTCTAGTCGGAAAATTTGTACGGTGGGCTAGTGAGAGTCGCCCCGCATGACTTTGTCGCGAGCCCAATGTGACTGATTTTGAGAATTCCGACTTTCATAATCTTGCTTTGGAATTTGGGTCCTGCAGGTAGGACGAGAGCAAGTAACGAATGTAGAGAGCGCGTGCCTGCTCGACCGGTACGGTGAATGATTGCCGAATATCGAGGGTCGTGGTAAAAAGTGGCAGAAATTGACCAGATATTTGCGGTGTTGGACAAGCGGACTTACATGATCAATTCCTATATCCCACGGACGGCTCCAGCCTAGTCAGCGTGATTCCTTTGCCGTCGTTCGGACATGGAGTGCATGTATGTGGTACACAAGCCACAGAGAGGGAAATGCGTACGACGAGGTTAAAACGCTCGGCTTATACAGATCTCCATGCGTTTATCGTCGAGGACGGAAAGACACGTTTGCTTTCAATGACATAGCGTTGCGCTAGTAAACTTTCAGCGGATAGCGTAATGAGATGGTCACCCCCTCCTCGCAGCGGAGTACGCAGCAGGAAGTTTCTTCGCGGAGGTGTGCCATGGAAGACGTACGCTGGTCGGAATCGATCTGGGTAAGCACGTATTTCACCTTCACGGCCAGAACACGGCCGGAAAGGCGGTGTTTCCCAAGAAGGTAAGCCGCAATCAACTGGTCGAGTTCTTCGCGACGTTGCACGCCTGCACGGTGGTGATGGAAGCCTGCGCGGTCGCCCATCACATGGCGAGCAAACTCACCACCTTCGGGCGCCAGGTCAAGCTCATCTCGCCGGAATTCGTACGGCCCTTCGTCAAGGGTAACAACAACGATTTCGTCGAAGCCGAGCCGATCTCGGAGGCGGCAGCGCGCCCGTCCATGCGCTTCGTCACGCCGAAGACCGAATCCCAGCAAACCTTGTCGGCTTTGCACCGCGTGCGCGAATCCGCCAGCACGATCGAGTGCGCGCGACGTATCCGTCAGCGGAACCCGCGTTGACGGTGTCGCGCGGTAAGATGTCGACGATCTTCCGCAGCAGAGCGTAAGAGACCCGCCAATGGCCTTCCGAATCATTAACAGCGACGGACGCGGTTTTTGCGTTGAGCCGGACGATGATGCCGACCCGCTCGCTCAGATGTTTGTCGGTGAAGCCGACGGTGTCGCCAATGAAGAATTTCTCTCGCTGAGCTCGCGGTGGCGGCGACGGAGGCGCGTGAGTTGGGCCGCTCGCAGTGTCAGGAATAGCCGCCGCGTATCGCACCGACCAACGCTGACGGCTCTGGTTGTCCTGGATCACCGCTTGGGTTTGCCTCAACTCCACCACCGTTCCGTGCGAAGGTGGTGCGAGCGGATCGCCCCCGATATAGCTGACCTCCATTCCCAGATGCAAGCGTTGACGTACCTCGAGAATGCGTCGCGGGTCGTCCAGCATTTTGCCGATGGCGAGATAGAGGCGATACAACTCGGCGCTGGGCGCCTGCCGAAGCGAGTCGAGAATGTCCATGAATGTGTAGGCGTTTAACGGGCGAGCGGCAACAGTTCGTGCACGCGGTTGACAGGATACGACGGCAACTTCTCAAGTGTGTCCTTGAGCCATGCATAAGGCTCGAAGCCGTTCAGGCGAGCCGTACCGAGCAGTGAATACATCGTGGCTGCGGCTCTTGCGCCTCTCGGTGAGCCTGCGAACATCCAGTTCGACGTCTTATAGAAACGATTTCATAACAGGTCCTGTCCTCACTTCATAGTTATGGAAAGTTCTGTCGGGATAGCGGGAGCAGACACTTGTGAAACGATGCCGCGCCCCCGGATTAACGAGGTCGTGGCATCGAGGCAAACATTGATGAGCTTCCGGCACCGGCTATCGACCATACATAACTACAGGCCTTGCAGGAACCGAAGCAGGTCATCCTTCGGCTTGTAACGGAAAGCCTTGCGCGATGGTGCCTGAAGGGCCTGTAATGCCCGGTCCTTCATCTGCAGATCGGCTTCAACGTAACGATGCGTAGTGACGGGGCTTTCGTGACCGAGCCACAATGCGATAACGGTAATGTCGACGCCGGATTGCAGCATATGCATCGCGACCGAATGTCGAATAACGTGCGGAGAAATGCGATGCTTAGCAAGTTCGGGAAACTGCCGTGACGCAGTCTGTACAGCAAGCTTCAGTCGCTCAGTGAAACCGACGCGCGTGAGCGAGTCGCCAGATCGACCGGGAAACAGCGCTTCGTGAAGATCACGCGGATACTGCCGCATCCAATGCCTGAGTTCCTTGGCAGTCTCGGGCCACAGTGGAACCGAGCGTTCCTTGCGACCCTTGCCGTGGATGCGTACCCATGAGGTGGGCCCGAATACCAGATCGGACCCGCGCATTTCCAGAAGTTCGGAAACGCGTGCGCCGGTGTTATACAGGGTTGCCAGCATGATGTGGTCACGCTGGCCCGTCCACGTGGAGGTATTCGGCGCAGCGAGGATGGCTTCGATATGCTGCCTGGAGACAAATCCGACGATGGGCTGCTCAAAGCGCTTCATGGGAATTGCCAGCACAGACTGCGTGATGGCCAATGCCGACGGCTCTTCGAATGAAACGTATTCCATGAACGAGCGGATGGCTGCGAACCTCGCATTGCGGCTTCGAATCGCGTTGTGCCGGTCCTGTTCGAGATGTCGAAGAAACTCGAGGACGAATGGTGCACTGAGGTCCTGGATCGTGATCTCGGCAGGTCGCTTGTGCAAGTGCTTATACGCAAAGGCCAGCAGCAAGCGGAAGCTGTCGCGGTAGGCCATGACGGTGCGAGGAC
Organism: Paraburkholderia sp. BL6669N2; assembly: GCF_003387275.1. Lineage (NCBI taxonomy): Bacteria > Pseudomonadati > Pseudomonadota > Betaproteobacteria > Burkholderiales > Burkholderiaceae > Paraburkholderia > Paraburkholderia sp. BL6669N2. The sequence goes on from NZ_QUNA01000002.1 coordinate 366,328, forward strand.
TTACGTGTCGCTGCTCCTGCAGCCGCTGCATAAAGAACTTCTGTACCAGAACGGGAAATGGTTGTACGGTTGGTTGCTTCACGATGTACCTCCCTCAGAGCGCACAAACCGCTGGGCCGCGATCTCCAGAAGCTCGGGTGTAGCTGTTTCGTACCAGTAGGTGTCCGTGACCTTGGCGTGCCCGAGGTACGTCGACAAGGCAAGAATGCTACGATCAACATCCAGTCCGCAGGCATACCAATCCCGCAGCCGATGACAGACGAATGAGTGCCGCAGATCATGCAGCCTCGGGCTAGGGTGATCACCGCGAGCGTGCCATTGCAAGGCAGAACGCAGTACCCTGAAGGCATACTCGACACGCCGTGTCGTGGCGGGGCGACCGTAGTCGAACACGAAGAATGATTCGGTGTCGGCAGCGAGAGGATCGAGGTCTCGCTTCCCGATATAGCGGAGCAAAGCTGCAGCCGTGGTGCGATGGATAGGTACCCAACGCGATTTGCCATACTTGGCATGCCGAATCTGCAGCAGCCGTTGTTCGAGATTAACGTCCGTGCGGGCAAGTCCCGTAGCTTCGGAGATCCTGAGACCTGTTGCCGCCATCAATCCGAAGATCGTTGCGCAGGTAGCCCCGCGTAAGCCGCCCGGTGGATACAGCTGGTCGCAAGCAGCGAGCAGGCCAAGGATCTCGTCATCCGTAAATATGTGTGGGACCAACCGTCGGTGGGCACTTCCAAAAAGTCGGGGGGGCGGAACCTCGGTTGCGGGGTCGAACTGGCGGCAGTAGGCGAAAAAAGGTCGGACTACTTCGATTCTGCGTGCCGCCGTTAACCGGAGTCCGCTAGTGGAACTGCTCGCCCACCGGGCGGCAAGTTTTATGGTTATAGGACCGCGATGACCAAGTGCTTCAGCGAAGTGCGCGAAGCGTCGCAGTTGCTGCTCCTCCACGTTGAGCGCAAAACCGGCTTGCCGGCGAACGGCGAGATACTCATCGATCCAGCGCGAGAACGGCGTATGTGTCCTCATGAGCGTCTACCTGGCCAAGGAAGCGCCACGCGCCGAAGCGAAGGAAGATCAACCTTCGCATAAATGGTAGTTGTGTCGAGGTCACGGTGTCGCAACAGGTCAGCGATTTGCTTGAATGGAGCACCGCTCTGTGCCATCCGGCAGGCTATCGTGTGCCGAAAAACATGCGTGCCGCGCACTCGCTGCTCCAGCCCGCAGCGTTTGGCAGCGTAACGTACCGCGTTTCGTACGATGTCGAGGTCAGCACCGGCGTTCAGCGGTGGTCTATGGCGTACGAAGATCTCGCGCCGTGCGGTCTGCGGACGCCCGTATTGCAGATAAGCTGCGATCGCCTGGCCGGTCAGGCGGGGTAGCGGCACAATGTCGATTCGCTTGCCTTTGCCATGAAGGGTCAGAATTCCTGCGCGCCAATCGATATCGTCCAGACACAGATGCGCGACTTCCGTACGACGCAGGCCCAGGTCCAGAAGACAGCGCGTGATTGCGTAGTCACGCATGCCGGTAGCGTTACTGCGATCGAACGCGCTGAGCAGTCGCCGAACCTCTTCTGGTGACAAAACATCGGGTAGTCCACCGAGGCGCCATAGGGCGACTCGTGGCAATGCTGCGATAAGAGCTGTGACTGGCGTCCCGCTGATCGCCTTGAAACGCAAATAGCTATGAAGCGAACCGCCGACGCTCTTTACCGAGCCAGGGGTGAGCCCGCGTGTGCGACGCATGACAAAGCGGACTACGTCCGCCGGAGCGATCTTCGATATCTCGATTGGCTGTTCGTGGAAGCAATCCGCGAGGAACTCACCAATGTGGCGCCGCCGGACGTGACGCGTGCTCTCGGAAAGTCCACGAACTTCCATCATGTACTGGGTGAAGATTGCCAGTTCGGCATCTATCGAAGCGCACAATATCGGAGCTCGCGTTGCGCGAGCGATGCCGTACATGTCAAGAAAATGCATCAGTGCCGCGTGGACGTCCGCGCTCGTTCTCCGGCACTTCGGCGCGCACTGACAATGAGGCAGATGTCCGTGGATGAAGCGGTCGATCAAAGCATCGCCGACATCGTGAAAGGCAGCATGTTGTTGTACGGCCCAGTGCAGAAAATGCGCGACACAGCGGAAGTAGCATTCCACGGTCGGTACGGCATATCCATGTTCCGTCAAATAGCGAATGTACGCATCAGCATGCGCTTCCAGGCCGGCCTTGGCGAACCATCGCCGGGCAAGAATATGGCCAGATCTAAGGCGTGAGCATTTGGGCATGGCGACTCTCCTCGAAAATTGAAACTGCACGAGGAAAGTAATGCAAATTATGGAAGGTTGTTGCGCTTGCCATGCACGCATCAGGTCCTGAAAACAGATGCCTCGCTGTCACTTCGGCGCTAACCTTCGATAACTACAAAGTAGCGATAGTCCCTCCCGAGAGCAATTGGTCTGATTTGCCGCTCTACGCATTGTTGTCCGGCAGCAGGATACCGCTATCGGTATAGCGAATCAGAGCCTGCCAGTGGCGTAACGCATAGCCGAAGGCTTTCGCGAGCGGCGCCTGAGCCGGCACGTCGGCGGCAATGGGCCCAGCATCCGACCTCGACGATGTTTCCGGTTTCGTAAAGTGCGCCATGCCCGCTGTATGCGTCCGCCTGCAGGCAACCTTTGTACTTCTGCAGGTACCGCAGCGGATGCGAACCGGAGCGCGATTCGGCGAACTCGAACACGACCGCCGGCGGGTGGTCGACCCAGGCACCATTCTCTTCGCGTTGGCCGGCGCCAAGATAGCCCCATAATCGCGTGGTGCGCGTCGCCGTGCGACCCTTCTCGAGTAACGGCAGCGTCGTGTCATCCACGTGCATGCGGGGGGGCTGCAACTGGTGACCCCGTAGCGGTGGCAGCAGCACTCGAGCAGTTCGGCTGCCGCCAGCTTCCATTCGCACAGCGTTGCCCCGGGGCAGGTGCGCACCGCGTCGTGCATAGCGCATCTCCTGCCGGTTCAAAGGCAGGTGATCGACGTAGGTGTTGACCAGGATGTTAGCCAGCAGGCTCGCGCTCGCATTGCTCTTCGGCAGCGGCGAGGGCTGGGCACTTGCGGTCACGATGGTCGACTCACCATCCTTCTTCGCCGCGTACTTGAAACGGATATGCTCAATAACGGTGAGCGTGGACGGCTCATAGTGCAGCGTCTCGCTGCGCTCTTCGCCGATGCGCTTGAGCGTATCGAATGCCGCCTTCTGCTCGTCGCTCAGATCATATTCAACGCGCTTGCGCGGCAGGTCCTTCGGCAGGGCCGGACGTCCCTTGCGGGTGTGGCCTGCGACCGGAACCTCGGCGGGCTCGGGCGGAACGGGTAACACCGTGGTGGCATCGAACAGTTCCGCCTGGCCCGCCAGCCGCTCGGCGCTGCCCCCGAAGCGGGCACGGTTAGCCTGGGCAATCTGGTGCTGCAGCGCTTCCAGCTGCTCCCACAGCACGCATGCCAACCGGTTCTGTTCGAGCGCGAACGCTTGCAGCGCGTCGGGCTCGACCGGCAATTCCGCGACAGTGATAGCGGTGGGCGGCATGGCTATCATGATGCCCAACTCGCGTTACGTTTACAAGATCGGGGAGCGTTGTACCTGCGCAGGCGACAGCGAGTTCAGCTCACGCGCGTCATCGCGACGGCGTGATGCGGCTCGCGTACCGGGATCTCAATGCCTTCGAGCCAGGCGTTGAGTTCGGCGAGCGTGAAGCCGGTGCGACCCCGGTATAGGCATTTGACTTTCGAGCGGTCGCGCCCGACGAACACGAACAGATTGCCCGAGACAGGGTTCTGGGCAAGCAGTGGTTCAACCGGATACGACAGGCCGTCGATGGATTTGCGCATGTCGACCGGCTCACGGCAGATATACGCACGGACGTCGGCTGCGATCAGCACCGGCTACCGCCGAGCTGTCCGAGCACAAAACGCACGATGCGCTCGGCATGAGCACCGGTCAGCTCGATGCGAACACCGGCGAGCGACAACGTCACCCGATCACGCGAACACGACAAAGCGTCCGCCGTCGACGGTGGAGCAGGAGTGGCTGGTGCGGCGTCCGGATGGGAAACGATAAATGCCGCTTCTGGTGTGACCGCAAGCGGGTGCGCCTCTGCACATGGCTCGCTCGAGAGGTTCTTGCGCCACAGGCCGAAGGTACTGACGGCGAGCCCCTGCTCACGACAGAAACGTCGAAGGCCCAGTCCGCTCGTGGTCCGCGCCATGACCATCTCGCGCCAGAATGCTTCGCCTTGCCGGGGGCGTCGTGCGCTCGTCGGTACGGCCTCTCTCGTTGCGTCGTCCATCGCGTTGCTCCGTCGTTACGACGGCATCACCTTCGCACCGCGCTTACGTGCATTCAAGACGGGATGCGCTGAGGGATACCGCGCGACCAATCCGATTCACGGGTTTCAGCTCGAGTTCGGCGGCAGCCTGCCAAAGGGTGAGGCTGCCGTCAAGCGCCTGGCTAGCGTGCTGGCCGAGCATCCGCTCCCGCCGCGCCTGATCGCGGTCCTGGAGCGACTGCACGCGCACATCAAATACCTCAACGAGGAACTTGACGAGATTAGAGAGGAGGTGGCGCGACAACTTGCCAGCGACGATCTCGGCCAGCGCCTACTTACCATTCCCGGCGTCGGTCCGGTCACCGCGAGCGTGCTCACAGCGGAGATGGGCGACGGCAAGCAGTACGGATGCAGCCAGGACTTCGCCGTCTCGCTCGGGCTGGTGCCAGGTCAATACAGCACTGGCGGCAGGTCCAACCTGTCCGGTGTCAGCAAGCGAGGCGACAAATATCTTCGGTGGCTGCTTGTGCAATGTGCGCGGGCCGTCATGCGTCGTCTGGATAGACAGTGCGGCCCAAGGGCCGACTGGGCGCGCTCCATGCTGACCCGACGGCGCCCAAATGTCGTGGCGTGCGCGCTTGGCAACAAGCTGGTGCGAGTCGCATGGGCGCTTGCCGCCCACATACGACCTTCAACGTCAGATCGGCTGTTTTGTAAGCCTGATCGCCTCCCAACTATTACGGAGTTTCACCCAGGTCAACTCATCTGGTTTTGCGACTGCTGATATGTGATGACGTGAACGGCACACCGGCCTGACAGACATCCTGGAGCGTAAGCGAACTCTTAAAGCTGCTCGCGTTTCAGGGTCGTCAGGCGCGATTCTCATCGTGGCGCGAGGAGCGATCCTCACTATGACGCCGGATAGATTTAGGCAAACCAATCACCGATCAACGTCAGGGGTTGCAAAAACGGGTGTGACCATAGATTTACTCTCGCTTCTTGCGTGAACGCCTTGGCCCTGGGCACGACTTGCTGGACGGAAACGGAATTCGCCCTCCTCGATCTTGGCGACGCGCGCCTGAACAAGCGAGCGGGGATAGTGACGGAACGATTGGCGGCTAGGCCGACGGCCGGCGTGCCGCAAGCCTGTCGGGGCTGGGGCGAGACGATAGCGGCGTACCACGTCTTCGATAACGAAGACGTCGAATGGGCCACGATTCTTAAGCCGCACTGGCGGCAGACCCAACAGCGCATGGCAGCATACTCGGTGGTGCTGTGCCTGCAAGACGCCACTGAACTGGATCTCAACGGCAAGAACACAGCAGGCCTTGGACCTCTGTCCTACGAGGCCAAACGCGGCATGTATCTGCCACTGACCTATGCGGTGACACCCGACCGGCTGCCCTTGGGCGTACTCGATGCATGGATGTGGGCGCGCGAACCGAAGGACAAGCAAGGCAAGCGTGGCGCCCTGAAGGAAGGCTTGCGCTGGATCAAGGGGTACGAGCGGATCGCGGAAGCTGCCCCGAGTCTGCCGAACACGCGACTGGTGTACTTGGCCGATCGCGAGGCGGACATGATTGCACTGATGGTGCGCGCGCAGTTGTTGGGCGCGCCGGCGGACTGGCTGATTCGTTCGACCCATGATCGCGCACTGCCTGAGGGAGCGAACCTGTGGAACGCCGCGAGCGAAGGCGAACCGACCGGCGAGATAGCCTTTACGATGGGCTCGCGTCACGGGGTGAAAGCTCGTGAAGTGCGCCAGCATGTTTGGCTGCGGCGTACCGAGTTGCCAGCGGACAAAGGCCAAAAGCGTCGCGGCCACATGTCTGGTGGCACGCGAGTTCGATGCGCCCGCCGGCGTCAAGCCGATCGAATGGCGCTTGCTGACCAGCCGCGAAGCGACGACGTTGCAGCAGCCTCGAACTCATCGACTGGTATCGGGCGCGCTGGGAAATCGAGATTCTGTTCAATGGTTGAAGAACAGTTGCCGTGTCGAGGCTGTGCAGTTGGGCACGATTGAGCGGCTCGAACGCGCTCTGGCGTTGTTCTTGGTAGTGCTTTGGCGTATCGCGTATCTGGTGCGAATGGGCCGCACCTGCCCGGATCTGGACGCCGAATTGTGCTTCGATGTCGACGAGATTCGCGGCGTGTACTTGCTCACTGAGGTCAAGCAGCCGGCCAGGACGTGTCAGAAATCTTGTGGGCTGAGGCCGGTTAGAAATCTCAGTTGATGGCGCTGGTGAACCGCTCGCCGAACAGAATGGCGAACTGATTGACTGCTTGCCGCCAGGTGATAGGTGGCATCTTCCAGTCCTTTTCGATGTTGCGCAAGGCCAGGTATAGCAATTTGCTGGCGGCTTCGTCGCTGGGGAAGTGACCGCGGTTCTTGACGATCTTGCGAAGCTGCATGTGCATGCTTTCGATCGCGTTTGTCGTGTATATGATTCTGCGTACCTCCGGCGGATAGGCGAAGAACGGAATGACCTGTTCCCATTGGCGCTGCCACATCGCGGCGACCGTTGGGAATTTCTTGCCCCATTCGCTTTGCGAGAAGGCTTGCAGCGCCTCCTCAGCGGCTTCGGCGGTGGCGGCCTGATAGATCGGCTTGAGCGCCGCAGCCAACGGCTTACGGTCCTTCCAGCTCGCCAGATTCAGCGAATTGCGGATCAGATGCACGATGCAGGTCTGGATCTGGGCGACCGGGTACACCGCTTCGATCGCCTCGGGGAAGCCGCGCAGGCCGTCGACGACGGCGATCAGAATGTCATGCAAGCCGCGGTTCTTCAGTTCGTTGAAGACCTTCAGCCAGAACTTGGCACCTTCGGTTTGCTCGATCCACAAACCCAGCACTTCCTTGCGCCCGTCGGCCCGAATGCCCAGCGCGAGGTACACCGCCTTGTTCCTGACCGTGCCTTCGTCGCGGATCTTCAGTCGAAGTGCGTCGAAATACACGATCGGATACATCGCCTCGAGCGGGCGTTGCTGCCACTGTTCGACTTCGGCCAGCACCTCGTCGGTGACGGTCGAAATCAGATCGGGCGACACCTGTAGGCCATATAGCTCCAGCAAATGGCCCTGAATCTCACGCACGCTCATGCCGCGCGCGTACATGCTGATGACGTGATCGTCAAAGCCCGGCAGCCGGCGCTGATACCTGCCCACCAACTGCGGCTCGAATGTCGCCTGCCGGTCACGCGGAATGTCCAGATTCAGTTCGCCATTGGGCGTGATGACCGTCTTTGGGCTGGTGCCGTTGCGGTGGTTGCCGGACTTGCCTTGCCCGGTCTCGGCTTCCAGATGGTGGCTCAACTCGGCCGCGAGCATGCGCTCGGCCAGCCGTTTCTTGAGCTGGCCGGCCAGACCTGATTCGCCCAGGACCGACTCAGCATCCTTGCCCTGCACCTGGGCAAGCAATTGGTCGATCAACTCATCGGGAAACAGCTTCGGTGCCTTCGGGGTCCTGTTCTTCTTTGTCACGGTTGCTTCGGTCATAGGACGTTATTTCCGTTATCGTCTCATGACCTCGGCACACAGAAAATCTGACAGGCTCGCCGGCCACGCCCCAGCTCAATGAGGTGCTTCGCTTGATCAAGCAATTGGGTGGTTTCCTCGGCCGCAGAGGCGATGGCGAACCCGGCGCGAAAGCCCTCTGGCTTGGACTCAGAGAGGTTCATGTCGCAGCCAAGAGTTTACGAACATTACGTGGCCGAGGTAACGCCGACACTTCTGTATAAGCCGATGGGCTAAAACAAGGCTTTTTTCGTCGTCTGCGGTGCGTTTTTGACGCATATCTCGCCATCCCAAAGCGCCCCCCAACGATCCTAACAATGGCCCTGGCGAGTGGATATGGGTTGCCGGTGGCTCACCAAAAAATCCTTGCCTGAGCGAAATCGCTCAAATAAGCGTAAAGGTATTTAAGGGCTCGCGTCACGATGGACTGAATTAGATGCCTACGGCCTTTGCGTTTCGTCACGAGGATCCACACACGGACAACATTGGCTTGAGACATGAAGGCAAACTATTCGTAGCCGAGCTTGTGACTTAGAATGGGTGCGAAAAAGAGTGCTAACGCCGAGCCCACAGCCTTTCCCTCGAGCTCCGCGGCCGCAGCTGCGGCCTGCATTCCATACGAGTGCGTCAAGAGATCAAATAGCTGAGGTAGGCAGTAGAGCGCGGCGATCGCAATGCAATAACCTTGTATGATCGACAAACGCCAGCCCTTCTCGAAGGCGACGGCAGCGGCGACGATGCGCAGAATGCTGAACAACACCAGCGCGCCGACAGCTGCCTGTTCGCGGATTAGATACTCTGGGATAAATTCGCCCATAATTTTCTGTACATCGATAGGTTAATCAGCGTGAAATTCAAAGCCGCCGATTCGAACGTTGCTATTGGATGGCGGAGCGCCCGGGACAATCCTTCTTTGGAATTGAGGAGCGAGTTGATTGATTCTGATATTACCGAAACCGTATCCTTGCAATGACAACGCGGCTGAATGGACCACGATAATGGCCGATATAGCCAATATCTACCGCCCGTAATCGATATCCGCCCTTCTTGTAGGGCTCGCGAACGTGTTAGCGGTGTCCGCTTAGCTGCGAAGGCGAATATGAAGGGGCTCGGTTAATCTCGGCAGACTGTCGCGGGCAGTAATTAATGCGGCAATAATTGAGCAGGGAATCTGTGGCGGCCATCTATGTTAGGGGCTGCCGCAGTGCATGCCGGTTTCGTTGAAAATAACGTCAAGCAACAGCGATGCGCATCAACTGTTTGGCGAGGTACTTCGCCAACGGAGTACGGTGTACGTGAAGGGCGACGTTCTCGGTCAACCAGATCTGCGCATAGACGAGTGGCGCGCTGATTTCAGTATGTGGCTAGCTGATATCGTCTTCGTCGGATGAGCGCCAAGTCATAAGCAAATTCGTCGGTCGACAAGTCGGTCAGCGAGCCCAGTGCCGGTGATAGCTACAGGGCTTGAGCCTGCTCGGCGAGCAAACCTATTTCGAATTTCGGTGCTCCGCGCAGCGTAGTGTCGAGTAAGGTATGGCAGTCATGCTCTTGGATCGGGCTCGTGCCGCTGATCCGATGCGTATGCTTGAGACTGCTACAGGGCCACGTGGTTACGCATCCGATAGTCCGTCGGAGTCGTCGCCAGATATTTTCTGAACAGCTTCGACAACTGCGCGCCGCTGCCGATGCCGCAGCGGCGCGCAATCTTGTCGACTGGCAGACGCGACTCAAGGAGCATCCGGCAACTCATATTCAGACGTGCGCGAAGCAGATAGTCGGAAGGCGTCATACCGATCTCGCTCTTGAAGCGGCGCAGGAAGTTGCGTTCGCTCATCGCCGCAACTTGTGCCGCATCGTCGATTAAAATGGGGCGATCGACGTTCGCTTCCAGCCAGCGCGCCGATGCCAGGATTTTCTGGCTGATCTGCGGCGTCACGCCAAGCTTGATTGACGAGCTAACCGGCGCCTTGGCCTGAGGGGCGACCGACTCGGTCACCTGCTGTGCCAAATCGGCGCCGAGATCCTCTTCGACGATCCGTAGCGCCGTCGATACGGCGTCCGGTGCTTGTGTCAGCGACCGCGCCGGATGGCGCCCGTGTGCTTCGTTGCCGTCGTAAAGTAGGGGGCAGTAGCGCCCGGGCAGCCCGGCTGCCTGGAGCAGCAGTTGACCGTCCGCGATTGGATGTACGATCTCGCTGAACGGATGCCTGCGGCGCAGCCAGTTGCTCAACCGTTCGTCGCGGGATGCCTGCTCTACCCCGACGCCGCCGGCGATGTACAACAGGTGCGTGTCGTTCGTGCCTCGGTGCGACTGGACATCGTCGGTCCAGACAAATACCGATGACGAACTTGCGATGCGGCCGCCTGCGGCGGACAGCAGCGAGACGTCGTAACGTGCGCGGCCCGATCGCGCCGCGGCGAGGGAGTTCGCCTTCTGGAAAATTTCGATAATTGCCGCGACTGTAGGCAAGCCGAATCCGTTAAACAGCGCGATGTCGACGCGAGTCAGAGAGCTCGTTCGCGGCGGCGCGGCACTTTGCCGCGAGCTGTGCGGCGGAGTATGTACCAAGTCCATTTTGCTTTTCCCCGGAAATGTGTGGTCTGCAAAGTCTTCTCCCAAGACCCTGTATTTTTCTTATTGCCGCATGCTATACGGTTGATTCTCGCCGCAATATTTCATGGCCGAATTGGCCAACACATTGGCTGTTGACGACACAGGGCGGCCAGATATCGCACAGCCTGCAGGCCGTTTGATTCGGCCTTTGTGAACAGGTAAATTTCCAATGCACTGGCGCACGTCTCGACAAAACCGAGACGGAATGTATAGCGCATATATTTTTCACTTAGAGGTGAGTTAAAAAAGGCAGCTCAGCGCGGCTGAAGATCTTCCAGCAGATCAGCGCGCAGCCTAGCTTGAGGAATACGTCATGAATGTCAACGCGACGTTTGAAACGAATGCGAAGACGACGGAAACCATGAAGCCGCGAGTGAGTTCATTCGACGACCCAACGGCATCTGCCGAAGCCGCTTCCGTGCTCGGTGCGGCGCCTTACGATTATCGGCCTGATGCCGCAATCGCGAAGGCGGCGCGATGCGCAACGGAATCGAAGCGTCGGTTGGCGTAGATGACTTAGGGATTGCGACGCGGCAGCCGCGTGTGCCGAGAACTGGCGCGATGGGATCGATCAGCGGCGGCAATTGCGTAACATCTTTGTGGTTCGCGCCGGTCGGGATCGCTCGGACGATGAGCCGACGAGCACGCATAAGAGATCGAGCTGGCCAGATTCGCGCAACTTGTCCCACACCCCAGCCTGCCGCCAGTCGTGCAGCCGACGCCAGTAGGTCACTTCCGAGCGGATTCCAGCTGGGTCGGTAGATGGTTTTAGTGCATCCCTGTCTTCTGCACAAACAGGATGCCATTGAGCGCTGTGCGGTCCGAGGCTGGGAGGCGCCCCGGATATCGCTTGCGTCGCAGTTTGGCCGGCGAATGTAGCGCTTCGATCAGTGCACGCAGTTCGTCATCAATGATCGGTGCTGGCATTCCTTGGTCCGTTGTTCAGGCGCCCAAGGTTAGCCGATTTACTGAAAAGCAAACAACCCTCAGGGTTATTTTTGAACGGGCCTCCTCGTATTACAGCCGTGTGCGACACGTGTCGCACACGGCTGTAATACGAGGCCATTTGGAGCACGCGACAAGTCAACGACTTGGTCTTCTCCGACAAAAGCTTCCCGATAACCGCCGTAAAGCGACCCGGCACACTGGAAGAGTTAGAATGATGTCCGGTCGTTCAGGAGATGCGCTTGCAGAAGCGTGTACACGTACATCTTCGCCTACCCACACCTTAGTCTGGTGCCTTGTCTGTATTGCAAAGACTCTGCAGCTAGATGCGTCCCGGGATACGGTCGCCTGCGCATTGATTCAATGTGACAACTTGCGAGCCGACTTGACTCTCCCGTTGGCGCGGAACCTGGCGATTACGGGTAGGAGCACAGAGCGTCGTTATGGGCTCACGCTTTCAACCTGTCGATCGCCTTCCGGACTAACCGACGATAGGGAGCCACGCGAACCAACGCATTGTGCCCTTTTGGGCGCGTGCCTTCTGCGATCGTTCATTAGGTGTTCGTGCGTGATTTGCCCGGGTTTGCGAGTAAGAAGTTTCCTGCCTTTTTGCGCACGCGGCGCGCTTGTATGATGTAAAGCGCCTCGTTCAGCTTGTTGTTCGCCCACAGGGGTTGTCTCAGGCAGGGTTGAGGTAGAAAAAATCTTAGCGAACGAATGTGCTTGAGGCTAACAGAGCTTTGCGCACGAACGTTAACAAGTTCATGTACAAACAAGACATTCAGACAATTGTTTCCGCCGCTCGCGAAACGGCCGATTCTATCGTCGGAGCGCGCGAGTGGAAAACGGCCGAAGATGCCAGCGCGATGCACGCTGTGATCTTTTGGGACATGCTTGCCAAGCGATTGCCTGACACGAGCATTGCAGATCTTCTGTCAATGCTCGACTAGCGGGCGCCGTACGTTCAGATGCAGTCGGAGCCTGATTGGACGGGCAAAAACGATGCATCATGATGCGACGCTCAGGTGCTTTAACAGTTCGCGGCACAACCGGCCGCTCGTTCTGCCCGACTTCCGCTAACTTGCGTCTGGGGCTTCACCACGACTAATGGTCGAAAAGACCGACCAGCGAGAAGATCTTGACGACTGATCCTTGCTTTGATTGACGCTCACCTTGTTGCTGAATGAAGACTTGCATTGCGCGCGTCATCTCTTCAGCTGAAAGTTTGCGATAGGCGCAGATGTTGTATGTGACGCCGTTTCGCTGGTTTTTGATGAAATTGTCTACCTTTGGTAGCGGCATGATTTCCTCGCAAACGGCAAGTGATTGTCCGGCGGTAGCGGAATTTTATTTCGTCCACGGCGGTGGACCGCGGCTACAATCGTGGATGGACCGGAGCATGCGCGGGGCTGTCATTTAGCTTCGGGAGCGACGGTATCTGCGGCGTTTCCCGATCCTCGCACGAGTAGTCCCTGACGTGATCCATACCGCGCGATATTGAAGGTGTCCACGAGAAAGAATCTGCCGCCCGAGGGATCGGTAGGCTGAAAGATTGAGGGTGGGCTTGGCTTGAGATAGGCGAGCCGCCAACGACCGAAGCTAAGCTTAGTCGTTCGGAGCTGGCGGCGGACGCATGCGGCGGCTGGGGTCATGCTCTTGACCGAAGGGGACCCGAAAAAGGGCGTAGCCAGACGAGACCGGTCTAAACATACCAGGTCTCCGAAGCTGATTGGAGTCGCCCCTGTAATACCGCACACCACCTCAGACCAAGGTCGATGAATCGGTCCTGCGCCGGAACTCGCATGGCGAGCGGTATCGCAGCGCGCTATGCGGATGCCTTTCGTTGTAATGCTCGAAAGCGACAGCCAGATTGCGAGCGGCCATTGCTGCATCAGGCTTCGGCATCAGGTCAATGTAATTGCGCTTCGTTGTATTCAAGAAGCTTTCAGCCGTCCCCACTGCTCTGTGGGCTGCACACAGGCGTCGTGAGCGGCCTCAGGCCGAGGTCGGAAGCGAACGCGCGCGTCTTCTCTGCGATGTGGCCCGAGACTTCGTTGCTGAGCCATTCAATTTCCGCAGGAGCCTTCAAAACGTCGCTGAAGCGCTGCTCCACAGCTGCGAGCATGACGTCACACACCGCGGCCGCTATGACCAACGGCCGTGCTGCCCAACTCGTGGTCTCGCGGTCACAGCAGTCAAGCGCGAAGGTCACGCGCAGCGGTTGACCATCGTCGCAGCGAAAATTGAAGCCGTCAGAACACTATCGCTGGTTGCTCTTCGGAACAGCCACGTTGCCGTCGTGTCGGCGCTCGATGCGCGGCCACGCATCATCACAGATACTTTCCGATCCCAATCGAATTGAATGCCCACTTGGCGCTTCCATGGAGACGTGACTACGGCGCGCCCGGTGTCTGGGGAGTGCTTTTCGAGAGGCGCACCCGTGCCGACTCTGCATTGGCGAGCCCGACACGGAGTAGCTCGGGATAGCCTTCTCTACGGCAAAGCTCAAGATATGCTTCAATCGTTTCCTCGCTAGCCAAGTAATCGGACGTGACAAGCGGGGTGATGATAGTTTTTGGTATGGCGATCGTGACGAGGTGCGGGCAGCGTCGCGCGTGCGTTGCTAGACGCCGCACTTCTACGGCGTAGAGCAACAGTTCGCCACAATTCTGTGTCACTTTCGCGGTTCAGTCCAACCTGACGTTCAAAGAAGAGCTAACGACATCAACGATGCCCAGTCTCAAACGACTTAAATCCCAGTTCAACGGTGCGCGTCGTCGCCAGCAAACGGCGGGAGCCTCTCAAAATTGAGCGAGCGTTTGCGACGGCGCGCCCATATCGCGTTCGCATCAGCGGCGGTGCCAGCGGCGCTCGGTAGCGCCGCCGGGTGATACCAGCAATCGAAGGCTTGCGTCGGGAACACAAACCCCGCGAGGGACATCGAGATAGTCGAATGCGGATGCTGGACGGGGAGGGGCGCGTCAGCTTTCGGCGCGATCGAAAAAGCAAATTACCACCATGACCAGCGCCACAATCCAGTACCACAGCGGCAAGCGACGACGTGAAACCAGAACTCGACCGTGGATTTCGCTGTTTCCAAGTCTAAACGATGCAATGTCACAGCTTCCGTGTGTCTGGAAAGGGGAGTGTCTCGCCACATCGTGGGCGTCGGATTTTACCAGCCGTAGATTGCGTTCGCGCGCTCGATGTTGATCAAACATATTCTGGTCTTGGGGAGATCGCGCCGGAAGCGTTGATAGCGGCCTGTGGGTGCCTATTGCTGGCCAGGGCGCCCCCGGCTTCTAGCGGAATTCCGATCAATTACATAGTCTATGCAAACACCGTAAATCCGCGCTGCCGCGGGAGAGCGATAGTCTTGGCGTCCACAACCCAAGAAAGCCCGTCTCAAGGTTCCAGCTTTGAAGGTTACGTCTTCGACTCGCGTCACGCTTTCCGCCAATCCTTGGGAGCGACTAGCTAGTTCTATGCGCTCTAGCCAGTCAACACGGTCGCCGTGGGAGCGAAGCCAGAGATGCGTAGATTCCACCACCTGCTCGACTGTCAGCCATCTGCGTCCGACGTGACGCATAAGTAACTGCGACACCACGAGAAAAGTCAGGAGTTCGGCCTGGGCGCCGGTATTGGGATACAGTGACGAAGGCATGAGCAATCAGGAGTGGTAGACGGTTATCTCACGCGGCTCCAAGCGGGAAACTGTAGCCCAAAGGTCGACCGCGAAGCGTGAAGACCATGATAGATCGCAAATGATTTAACGCGACCCGAACGGCGGAACAGACCAAGCTATTGACCGAATGCGCCAATTGATGGCAGCAGGTATTTCCATCGAGAATATCGCGCACTAATCTTTTCCCTGCGATATTCGCTTTTCCGTGTGTCGCGGAGCCAGCTTTTTTGATGTTTCACTGAGCCAATTCGTCGGCCTTATCCGCCACTTTCCTCGCAACAAATATTTATCGATTTATGATCGTTGCCGGCCATCTTGGTGGCGCTCCACTTACACCCCTGAATTTTAACCTGCCCATCGAGCACGGGCAGATCTTTAATCTATTCGGTTGGGTCGTGCTGCCGCTTGACGTGGGAAATCGTGAACGAAATCGTTGACCTCATAAATGAGTACGAGGCGATCCAGAATAAGGAATCGCTGTATGCGCGGGTGTTGATGTCCTTATTGCCGACCGCGAAGTGCGGACACGGCACACCCTCGATAGACAGATCGAAGCGACCACGAGAGATGGGGGCAGCTCGTGCGGCTTAGACATCTCGCGCAAACCGCTCCGATCGAGTACCTCACCAAGCTATACGATAGTGAGTCATCCCAAGTTCCCTGAAGCATAGCTGATGCTCACCGACAGGGTCGTCATGCGTCGCACGAACCTCGCGGAATGGCACCCGGGCGAATTCCGGCTGACGATGAATGAGGCGCTATCTAAATCCTCCTGATCGGACACTGCTCGATCAGGGGTGCGGCACCCCGTTATTCAGCTTTCCTGCGGGCTGCCACGAGACGTGCTCGCTCATATTGCAGCCACGTATACGCTATGATCGTGCCACTTCGCACAATGTGCGGAAGACCGAGCGGGTGTAGCTCAATGGTAGAGCAGAAGCCTTCCAAGCTTACGACGAGGGTTCGATTCCCTTCACCCGCTCCAGTGGAAGTGTGGTCGAGCGGTTTAAGGCAACGGTCTTGAAAACAGGCGAAGGAGTGATCGTTCCGTGATTTCGAATCTCACCGCTTCCGCCAAGGGCCTCTAGCTCATGCTTGGTTAGAGCAGCGGACTCATAATCCGTTGGTGCCGTGTTCGACTCACGGGAGGCCCACCACGATGCCCGGATGGTGAAATTGGTAGGCGACACTGCGGACTTAAAATCCGCCGCGCCTCTATCGGCGCATACCGGTTCGACTCCGGTTCCGGGCACCAATTCAAGAAAGCGTGGCCGTCGTTGGTGATCTGCATACTGTCGCTCGGTATCTTTCGCGAAGACCTGTTGGGGCTCCAAGAATCGCCGCTAGAACGACAGTGATGACGTAATCGGTGCAATCCCAAGGCAGAAAAATTGGGGTTGTTCTCGCTTGCGGCGAGCCGATGCGCGGCCGCACTGAGTCGCCCAACTTCGTGAAGAGTCAAATGAGTACAGTTGACCTATTGATGGGGCAATACGGCAAAAAGGCCGTCGTTCCGATAGACGTTGTATGTCGTGACCACTTCGCGCCGCTGACGGTACCGACACTCGTGCGGAAGATTTTGGCAGGCGAAATTGAGTTACCGCTCATACGCATCGAGCGTTCGAGGAAGAGCGCCAAGGGAGTTCGCATCCAGGATCTGGCGAACTAATATTGATACTAAGGCGGCCGACGGCCCAGATCGCGTTGGAGCAGCGTCGAGGCTGACGCGACACGATGACGCGGTGCCGATGGTCGAATCGAAATCCGCGGGACACCAATCGGCTACGCTCCCGTTTTCGTGTCTAAAGAGGGAAGGCGTGGTAGGGCCAGCAATGGAAATGGCTTTGACCTTAAGGTTCGCCGCAGAGCTGCTGGGTGTGAGCTAGGCGCGGTCTACGCCCACCGGGAAGAGTTGGGCTTTTTTCAGATCGGTTCCGTATGGCGCGTGTGGCCCGACATATTGAAAGCACGACTGGCGGCGAAGCAGGGAGAAAAGCAACGCCAGAGGCAGAAAACGAAGATTCTGCGGTCCGAGGGCTGCACGCCTGTTCTTTCATTGTCACCGGACGCAATCAAAGCCGAAATATAATTTGCAGGGTTGGTGGTGACTCGATTGTCACGTCGATGCCGTAAGGCCGGCGCGGACTGGGCTGTCGAAGACTCGCTTATGGGCGCCTGTCCAACTTCGCCGCACAGCGTGTCACGATCCCTATCGAGTCATGCGGCCAGAATCTAGCGCATGGCGCCAGAGGTCCGCCGCCTTTTTGCGGGTCAGCGATTATCAGCGACTAGGAGAAATGAGGTCGCCCAGTGCTGGTTCTTATGTCTTGAGGCGAGCGAACCGGTTTAATTATCGATAAGTCGGAACCGCCGCTTTGGGGGACAACGATTTCACCAATAGTGGAAACGGCCATGAACGAACCCTATACACCTTGGCATTGCAGAGCGTCGGCGCTCGCGCATTTTATGGGGCGCAATTCTGACGATGACCGGTATCGGGTGGTGGGAGTGGTTCCGGTTCGTATAGGAGGCCGAATTGAAGGTGCCCAGGGAGAGGGTTGTCGCGAAAGTATGCATTATCATAAAGCGTCGATTGCCTTGCGTAGACGCACAGATACCGGCTCCTTGCCTTCCAGCATATTTTTGTGTCCAACTTCATCGCCCATGCCTCTACATATTGAGCGAGCGTCGCACTTTCCTGCGGCACACAATTGGAGGTGTAGTGAGTGACCCCGTGACTGTGAAATTGCTCGATTTGCTGACGCTGGTCCCCATCCAGACTCACAGCCGATCGCAGGGCTGATCCCCTGATGTCTTGGTCCATTGGTCTTAATTTGGCTTTTTTTGGTCTATTCCGACAAGAGCTTGTCTCAGGCAGCAATGCCAGGCCTTCCAGGCACTCCATCACGCTAGAATGCGCTCGCTTTCGGACCGTTTTGGAGATTTCTCAGGTTAGCGCCTCCTCCCAAAAGTCTTTTCAGCCCACCAGCTCGCGTCGGTGGGCTTTTTCTTGTGCGGTTCCGTCAAGTGGTGGAACTATTCGGCCGGGTGCAGCAAAACTGGGATTCGGCTGGTTACACTCTCTAACGGCCATTCGAGGGACCGCATCTCTCAGGGCGAACTCCGTCCCTCGAATTTTCGGCCCGCCGACCTCGTACGGCGGGCCTCTTTTTTGACGGAGAAGTCTTTCTTCTTTTTTTCAAACCCTTCTCCGGTCAGCCACGCTGACACCACCGTTCCAGGGGTTACTTTTTGAGAAACCCCCATTCCTATGTCCTGCCTCGAATGCAACGACGAAGACGGATTGCCGCACGAAATCAGCCGGCCAGTTCGACACTGGCTTGGGAGTTCATCGACGATGGGCTGCACGTTTCCGAGTGCCCGCTCGGCCATCAGACGTTAGTAGATCTTCAACAGCAGCAAATTGAGGCGCCATTCCAGATCGGCGCTTATGCCACCGAGGACGGATATTGTCGGGAGCCGGTTTCGTCCTTTACTGCGAGCTTTGAGCGCTTCTACAAGTTTTTTGTACGCGCTGCCACCGATGACGGCGGCGTCGGGCCGCCCGGAGCAGGACGCGGTCGACCAACTTCTTCGTTATTGAACAACACCTAAGACTAGCGATACGTGCGGAAGACATCCTTCGCACCATTGCAGTCCGGTGGACGAACGGGTCAAGGGCGGCCTCGCTCCTTGTCCGCGGAATCGAGCGAGCGCGGTTCCTGTGAAACGACGAACCTGATCAACTGATTACCGTCGTTCGCCGGCGCGTACCCGTCACACCGCAGACCCGGTTTTCCGTCAGGCCCGCAGCGGGCTACACGGCAGGGCGCCTGCGCGGCACATGTTCGCCGCCTGTTCTGCTACATTCCGGGAAAAGCGACAGCAGGTCAAAAGGTCGCAGCTGGATTTGGGAGCTAATCATGGACGTTATTGAGTTGATGCCAGCCGTGACGGCGGACCGACGCGAAATCTCATTTCGCCTGGCAGGTCAGCGCAGCGAGGTTGCCTGTGCGATCACGCGGGAAGCACTCGAAGCGCAATTCTGGTTACCCGCCGGTGCTGACCAGGTCCGCATGCTCAAGGCTTTCGCTGACGGACAACGTCGCATTGTCGCGGTCGCCGAAAGAAAAATCCGTCTGCATCCGGACGAAGTGGTCAGACTCACGGCCGACGATTTCCTGATCAAACCTTGAGTTGCCGCCGGCTGGGGCAGCAGGGGATAGTGGCGCCGGAGTCGACCTCTGGCCGTCATCGTCCGGGGCGCGTCGAGCGTTACCAGTCAATCCGGTGTTTCTCATCGGTCTCGCGATGCCGGAGATCGTCGTCGACGTGTAGATACTGACTGGTTGTCGTCAGTGAGGCATGGCCGAGGTTATCGCGTACGAGTCGCAGATCCAGCTGCTGGTCTGCCATATGTGACCCTGCACTATGACGCAGCCAGTGTGCCGATGCCTGCTCGAGGCGGTCAGCGCGCTGCGCATGGTCGTCGCCACGCGCGCGCAAGGCTTCGGCTGCACCGCTGAAGACGTCCTTCACAATCCGGTGCAACGCGGCGCGCGTGAGCGGTTTGCGTGACTGGCCGATCGGCAGCACGAGCGGCGTGTCCTCGCCCGTCGAGGGGAGTGCTGGCAACCCGCGGGTTCGCCGGTACGCGCCCAGCTCCGTCATCATTTCCGTGGTGGCGGGCACCAGCCGTTCCTTGCCACCTTTGCCCATCACTTCGAGCCACCAACGATCCTTGCCGTTCTCGTCAGGACGACGAAAGAGGCGACCCATCGTATTCGTGCCCACCTCCGCGATCCGCAGGCCACCCAGATAAAGCAGCGTAAAAAGCCAGCGCACGCGTGCGTGATGCTCACGCTCGCGACCGGTCTCGCTGGGCATGCCCTGGATGAACGTTTTGACTTCGAGCCACAGTTCGGGCGACAGATACCGGACGATGCGTGGCCTGGCCCGGCGTGCGCGCCGGCGCGACAGCGACAGGGGATTGCCGGCCAGATACCCCGCCTGCACCAGCCACGCAAACATGACGTTGAGGATCACCATCGCCTGCCGCTGGCTCGATTCCGACAGGGGGCCATGGAACGGCCGCCAGCGCGGGTCGCTGCGTGGGTGCTTGCGTCCGCCATCCGCGGTCCATCGCGCGGCAGGCTGCGGATCGGCGAGGAAGTGCTGGTAGACAAGGAGGTCCTCGTGCGTGAGCGAGGAGAGCGGTTTCGCCAGCTGCAGGGTGGACCACAGCAGCAGCCGCTCGGCTTCCTTGCGGTAGTTGTCGAACGTCGTCTTCGTATCGACGAAGCGGGCGAGCCACGCGCGGACCGCGTCGAGATCCGTATCAGCGGCGACCTGCATCTGGCCATTCGCGCGGTTCGTGCCGTGCCGCCCATCGAGGTCGGCGGATAGTTCCAGTGCATCGATCGGATGCACGGCGGTCACGGAAGTTTTCATGGTCGAGGACGCCGGCGGATCTGGCTCAGGGTGTCACGCGACGACTATCGCGCAAATCACGAATCTTTCAACATTATAGTACTAATGTCAAAATTACCTCCTGTGTCCGTTAGATATGGAGCGGTTTACGTTATATTATTTATGCAATTCCACGCAAACCGTTCCTAGGTCCGACGCCTTGCCCGATGAAACCCGCCTGGCCGCCGAGATTGACTGCCTGAAGGCCGAATTCCCGAAGACGCGCGAGCTGTACCGCGAGGTCTGCGCGCTGCTGTTCTTCCGTCACGGCATCACGCCGACCGCGAACCGGCTGTATCAGCTCGTAAGGCGCGGCAGCATGAGTACGCCGACGCAGGTGCTTGGCGAGTTCTGGGCGGAGCTTCGGGAAAAGAGCCGCGTGCGCATCGATCATCCTGACCTGCCCGCCGACCTCGGTGCGGCCGCCGGCGAACTGGTCGCGACGCTCTGGACGCGCGCCACGGCCTCGGCACAGGCGGAGCTCGACGCGCTGCGGGCGGAAGTGGAGGGCCAGCGTACCGAGGCGGAGCAACGCATCACCGCGGCCCATGTTGAGCTGGAACGCACCGGGACCGCGCTCGAGCAGCGCACTGCAGCGTTGCTGGCCGCGCAGGTCGAGGTTCGGGAGCTCGACAAGGCGCAGGCTGAAAGTCACGCGCAGCGACAGGCGTTGGAGGCGGAACTTGGGCGTATCAGCGCGGCGCTGGCTGCGCGCGATCACGAACTCGTGGAAGTGAGGGAAGGGTTTTCGCGCGATCTGGAAAAACTGCGTGAAGCGGCCGACCGGGCCGAGGAGCGGCTCAGGGCGTCCGAGAAGCGCGCCCTGCTGGAGATCGACCGCGAGCGGGGTCACGCGGCGAAGCTGCAGAAGGAACTGGACGAAGCCGCGCGTCGCGCGGACCGCAAGGATGCAGATCACCGCCTGTCAGTCGACACCATGCAGTCGCAACTGGGCGACGCGCGTCATCAGACGGGCGTACTGCAGGGGCGGCTCGATGCGGTTCAGGCGGAGAACACGCGCCTGCAGACGGAGCTCATCGCGGCTCGGGACGCGCATCGAGCTCCTGTTCCTTCCACGGTCCGGAGCGCCCCGCGTGCGACCCGCCCGTCCCGCCCTGCGGTCGCGGCCAAACCGGGAACACGTCGCAAAAAAGCGGTATAAACAGCAGATCACTGCATTCGGGAAAGTCGCTGCATGGCTGATATCTATCTGCTCACCGGGCTGACGCTCCCCGTGGGCATCGCGCATGAGTCGCTGCCCGGAGCGGTGAAGGCGTTCATCGCCGACTGCTGGCAGCGCATGAGCCGCACGCAGATGATTGCACGCGCGAAGTCGCGGGGTCTGCGGCTGTCGTTTCGCGCGACAGGGCGGTGCGCGCATGGCGAAACCGGGCTGTTCGAGCTGCGTTTCAGTGATGGGACAGCCGGCTGCCTGATGCTGGCCCACCTGCAGCGGGTGCGGAATAGTCGTGGCCGCAGTCGTCGGCGTGGCCGTACTGCCGTTTCCCGGCCGCCGGCGCGGGACCCCCGTCAGACCAGTCTGTTCTGAAGGTAACGGCGCTGTTGCAGTGCCACGCAGCGCCCGATATGCTCGCTGCCATCAAGGAAGCGGGGGTCAGGAAGTGCGGCGTGTGACAGTCAGGAAATCTTCCATTCATGGGCGGGGCGTTTTCGCGCTGCAGGCTATCGCTGCTGGCGAGCGGATCCTCGAATATCGCGGTGAAGTCACCTCCTGGCGGCGGGCGGCTGCCCGACACAGGCGGTCCGGAGCGCCCGGTCACACGTTTATCTTCGGCCTGGCTGACGGACGCGTGATTGACGGCAGCGTTGACGGCAACAGCGCCCGTTGGCTGAACCACTCCTGTCGCCCGAACTGCGAGGCGATCGAGGACGAGCGGGGGCGGGTTTTTATCGAAACGGTCAGAGATGTCATGCCGGGCGACGAGCTGTTTATCGCCTACGGACTCACGATTGATGAAGCGATGACTCCCGAACTGGTCGCCGACTATGCCTGCCACTGCGGGACAAAGCGGTGTACGGGTTCGATGCTGGCCTCGGCGAGCCGCTGACGGCCCGCTTCGGGCGGGGGTTTGGGGTAGACAACCTGGAATTGATGAGGATGTTCTACCAGACCTACCCGCCAGCCGCGATTTCCGGATCGCCGATTCGGAAATCTAAGCCAACAGGCGATCCAGGAAATTCCGAATCGCCGATTCGGAATTTCGATCTCGCCCAACTCGCGACGACATTCCAGCTGTCCTGGACGCATTACATCCATCTCATGCGGCGAACCCGGTCAATTGAAGAAAGAGCGTTTTACGAAGCTGAAGCGCTTCGCGGCGGCTGCAGCGTGCGACAACTGGATCGGCAGATCAGCAGCCAGTTTCACACCCGTGCGATGCTGTCGAAGAACCGGCCGGCGATGCTGCAGAAGGCGGGT
This sequence comes from Paraburkholderia sp. BL6669N2, assembly GCF_003387275.1. NCBI lineage: Bacteria > Pseudomonadati > Pseudomonadota > Betaproteobacteria > Burkholderiales > Burkholderiaceae > Paraburkholderia > Paraburkholderia sp. BL6669N2. The sequence continues at coordinate 389,304 of NZ_QUNA01000002.1, forward strand.
AAGGCGCAACCGGGCGATCTTGTGACCGCAGAGGAGGCAATCAAGGATCCTTATGTCCTTGAGTTCCTGGATCTCAAGGACGAATATTCAGAAAGTCAACTGGAGGAGGCACTGGTCCATCGGCTCGAAGACTTCCTTCTTGAGCTGGGTGGCGATTTTACGTTCGTGGGCCGCCAGCGTCGTCTTCGGATTGGTGAAAGCTGGTTCCGGGTAGATCTTCTGTTCTTTCACCGACGCCTGCGATGCCTTGTGATCGTCGATCTCAAGCTCACCGAGCTCAATCACGCCGACGTGGGTCAGATGCACATGTACTGTAATTACGCGCGCGAGCACTGGACGCTGCCAGGCGAGAACCCGCCCGTCGGGCTGATCCTGTGTGCGCGAACGAATGCCGCGGTGGCGCGTTATGCATTGGAAGGGTTGCCAAACAAGGTGCTCGCGGCTGAATACCATATGGTCCTGCCGGATGAAAAACTCCTTGCCGAAGAACTGGCCAGAACCCGACGTGCATGGGAGGCCCAACATCGGTCGGAAGAGGGCGCTGACGGTTCAGATGGCCAACTGTCGTGACAAAGGCAGCATCACGATTGCCTCACACCCGGTCAGTCATCAACAACCATTCGGCGACGGACTGCTTGTTTCCATGGCAATCTGTGTGCGGAAATACATCTCCGTAGGGGGTCGGCGGGCCGCACAGGATGGGAACCAGAGCATGACACGGCGCGTGTAGTCGCTGACGCGGTCGGTCGGCGCGCAATCATCGACTCAGTCGATGAGCACCGCAGAAAATTGAGAAGCACGGTCAAATGGATTAATCTCGTCAGCCTGACCAGCAAACTGTTCTGAATCCGACGGATGCAACTCGACATTTTCAACGACAGCCGCGACGTGATGCTGCGCAACGATGTCCTGTCCGCGTTGAAGCAGTACGATGCCGCGGGCGCGCGGCGCGCGCTGCAGGCCCTTGCGAACGAGTATCCAGACGACGACGTCTTGGTGTATTTTGGACCGATCGTCAATGCCCTTGAGGGTCGATCGACGGCACCGTGTGGCCGTCACGAAGCCGCCCTGCAAGCTTGCCAGGCGCTGTCTCACGAAGTCCAGCCCGCAGTCGCGCGCGCGTTCCCGGGGCAGAGCGGGGCGACCTGGCTCGCACCGCTCTGGGCAGAACTGGCCGGTCGCGCCGCTGCGCTGCCTTTCCGTGCGGAGCACGCAGATGCGCACGCGGCGCCGCTCTTCCTGCTTGCTGCGAGGTGGGCCGAGGCCTCGGATGCGATATCTCGCATCGCGTCCTGGCGACGGATTCCGGCGCCGCTGTGCTGGATGACGGAAGCACGTTACCGGCTCGATGGCCTGGACGCCGCCTGGCCGTTTCTGGTGGAACTTGCGTGGCTTTCGCCATCCCGGTTTGACCAGCTTTTGAGCCGGCTTGACGACGCGTGCGTCAACAGGTTGCGGCGCGCCTTCGATATGTCGTTTCAAGGCGCTGGCGACCTCGGCGATCTCGCATGGTTTCCGGCGTGGGTACTCACGGACAAGACCGGCCTCGCGCCGCTGTTCAAACGGGCGGAGCCTTCGCGACAGAATGCGCCCGAGCGGGCGGCGAAGGTGATGCTCGGGTTACTCAGCCTGGAGCGTCAGGGCCGGCATCACGAACTGCTGGAAACTCGGCGCGAACTGCAGGCGCTCAACGCGGCCCTGTACGCTGCCTACATGAAGACGCGCTGAGAAGGTCCACAGAGCATGTCACGAACCGCTTCTCACAAATGGGTGTTCGCCGCGCGGTTCCGGCGCGGCGCCTTCGGCTGGAAATCCGCGTTGCCGATCCAGCGTCTGAAGGAGGCCCTGACCGAAATCCGGCAGATCGCCCGTGCCGATCCTGTTCTCGCGGCCGACGGCGCGGTCGCCCTGCTCGAAATGCTTTCGCCGGCGCTCGAGCAGGTAGACAGTTCTTCCGGGGCGATCGGTACCGCCGTGAATCGCGCCATCGATGCGCTGGTGCCCGTCATTGGCGGGGCGGATGTGCCTGCTCCGGTCCGCATGCGCTGGCTGGACCGCCTGTTTGACGCGCTCCAGGAGGACCGGATGCCGTATCTCGAACAACTGGGCGATCGCTGGGGCGACCTGTGCACCTCATCCACCATCGCGTCCTCATGGGCAGACCGGTTGTTGCCGGTGACCGCGCGCGTGATGGGCGCTGAAGGTCTGGGCGAGCATTTCGCGGGTACCGCCGCCTGTCTCAGCGCGCTGAAAGCCGCCCGCCGCGATGAGGAACTACTCGCTCTTGTGAATGACGCGCGCCTGAACTGGTGGGGGTATCGCCAGTACGGGGTAGATGCACTGATCGCATTAAATCGTCCGGCTGAAGCACTGCGTTATGCGGAAGCGTCGAGGGGGCTGAATGCGCCCACTGCCGCCATCGCCCGCAAATGTGAAGCGATCCTTCTGTCGAAGGGCATGATGGACGAGGCATATCGGCGCTATGCGATCGAGGCCAATCAGGCCACCACGCATCTCGCGACGTTCCGTGCCATCGCGAAAAAATATCCGGACAGGAGTTCCGACGGCATTCTCCACGACCTGGTCGCGAGCAGTCCCGGCGCCGAGGGGAAATGGTTCGCCGCCGCGAAGGACGCCGGCCTGCTCGATCTGGCGGCGTCGCTCGCGATGCGCGGCCCCGCCGATCCGAGAACCCTGACGCGGGCCGCACGCGATTTCGCCGGACAGGCACCAGCGTTCGCGATGACCTGTGGTACGGCGGCGCTGCAGTGGATAGACGCCGGGTTTGGCTATGAAATCACCAGCGGCGATGTACTCGATGCCTATTCCTCGCTCTCACTGGCGGCGCTCGCGAGTGGCATGACGCGCGACGAGCTTAACCGGCAGTTGCGCAATCAGTTCGCGGCCAGGCCAGGGCATTCGGTTGTCGCCACGGTGCTGGCGCATCATTGGGTCACATGACGGCGCGGTGCATCCGGTCACCGAGAGGGCGGCTCACGCAAGTCGTGTGGCCGGGCGTGCCGTCGTTAACGGCCGGAGGCCCAGACTGTGGGACGAGCGCCCGTTATGCCGCAAATGACCGACTGAAGCGTAATGCGACCGTTGCCGGCAGTTTCACGACAGACAGAAGTCTGTACAGGACTTGGATCATGGAAGAGTACAACCCCGGTTGCGCACCGGAACCTGAATCATGGCTCGAACTCGACGAACAGGAGCGGATCGCGCTTGTCGAAACGTACCACCGCGGCGCCCGGATCAAGCTTCCCAACGTCACCGCACACGCTGCGCTACACGCGATCGTCGAAAACCAGATTGCCCTTAACCTCGAGCCCGTGGTCCGGGCGATGGATCGCCTCGAGAAAGAAGGGCTTACGCGACATGACGCGGTTCACGCGATCGGCTCGGTCGTCGCAGAGCATCTGTTTGATATTTTGAAGACGGATCAGAACGACGACGCTGCGACTTCGCAGGCGCGTTATGACGCGGCGGTGGAGCGGTTGACCGCAGCAAGCTGGCACAGGGGTGAACACTGATGCCGATACCATCGAAACTTCAGCGGTGGTTTGAAGCGGGGCAGCGCTTCAGGTTGAGCCATGTCCCTTTCCAGGTAGCTCGCGAACTACGGTTGAATCCACGGAATTCGGGTCGCTGACTAACGGGTGTAGATCGTCAACTAAAAAGTCCGCCGGAACGAGAACTATCTTGTCCGGTCGACGGGGTAATTGTCGCGTGGCTCCGTGCGCAGAATGGCCAGTTGCGCGAGCGTATCGATCACCTGCTGCTGGAGGTGGACAAAGGCGGGTAACTCACGGTGTCGATAGTTGGTGGCTGTGGGGCCGGTGGTTGCCTGCCCGGATGCGGCGGTCCTGTCGATTGATGAAGCGCCACGTGAGATGTCACAGGTTCTGGTAGCGGCCGCCGTCCGGTGTTCACAGTCGGGAGAACGTGCAAGTGACGTTAACGTGCGGCCGCCTTTGGAGAATGCATCCGCGCTGGCGCCAACCAAGGCCGGGTGGTGATTGCGCGAAGGCGCACCGATCGGGTAGGGTGAGGGAATTTCGACAACAACGAGGAAGACACGATGAACAAGCAGGAACTGGTGGAGGCGGTCGCCACGAAGACCGGAGATAGCAGAACGGCGACGGGCGACATGATCGACGCGGTGATCGCGGCCATTACGGGCGAGCTGACGAAAGGAAAGACGGTGCAGCTGATCGGCTTCGGTTCGTTTTCGACGGGCGCGCGCGCCGCACGTGTGGGACGTAACCCGGCGACCGGCGCTGAGATCCAGATCCCCGCTGCGAAGACCGTGAAGTTCACTGCGGGCAAGGCATTCAAGGATGCAGTGAACGGCGCCTGATAACGGCGAAGCCGTCGTCATAGGCACGCGGGTGGCCTCCGGTTGAAAAGCTGCGTCGTAAGTGAGAATCGCGGATTCGCCGGAGACCGTTCCCGCTCGCCAGTCAGCGCTACTCTTCCGGATCAGGATACGTCGCGTGGCAACCAGTTCTTATCCGGCAGCCTGATCGTTGAGCATACACGGAGCGTGCTGGACTGCGGCCGCGGCACGAAGTTCGGCCGCAAGCCCACGCTCTCGGCGGCGCAGCCTGACCGTCTCTATCACCTCTCCGACGAGGGCAACACGGGTAAAGGGGATCGCATCGCCGTTCGGCATTCACCGGCTGCCCTGTCCCGTGTGAACTCGTAGCGCTCCGGTTCTAAAAAGTCAACGTACACATGCCGTCAATGCCCACCAATAAAACCCTGTCCGGATGGTTCATGGGACCGCGCGCTGTATTTTATGGCGGTGTCCTCATCGCACTCGTCATGGTTTCGCTGTGCGCAATCTCCCTGTACCAGAGCCGGCAGGACGCGCTGGCGCGGGCACGCGAGACGTCGCGAAACGTCGCGCTCATCGCGGAGCGCGATATCGAGCGCAATTTCGAACTGTACGCGCTGTCACTTCAGGCGGTGGTTGAGGGACTCGTAACTCCGAAGGTGATGGCCCTGCCACCTGATCTGCGAGGACAGCTCCTGTTTGACCGGGCCGCGACCGCAAAAAATCTGGGGTCGATGCTCGTGCTCGACGCTTCGGGCAACGTCATCATAGACGCGGGCAACGACACGCCGCGCACCGGCAACTTCGCCGACCGGGACTACTTCAAGGCCCAGCGCGACAGGCCCAACACCGGCCTCTACATTAGCGCACCGTTTTTCTCGCGCCTTCGCAACGGTTCGCCCAGTATTGCGCTAAGCCGGCGGGTGTCGCACCCGGACGGCACATTTGCCGGCATCGTGCTGATGGCGATCGACCTTGAGTATTTTCATGACCTGTTTGGCGGACTGTCGCTGGGGCCTCACGGAGCCATTTCACTGATTGCTGCCAACGGCCTCATGATCATGCGTCAGCCTTACGATCCGAAGGTCGTCGGGCGCGACATCAGCAGGGCCAGTACCTTCCGGCAGTTCAAAGCCGCGTCGGAAGGCAGCTTTTCTGACACCGCGTCGATCGATGGGGTGCGCCGCCTTTATTATTTCAAGAACTTCCCGCATCTGCCGCTGATTATCATGGTGGCGGAGGCCGAGCCAGATATATACGCCGCCTGGCATCGGCGGGCACTCACGATGGGCTCCCTGATGGGCGCGTTCGCGCTGGGTTTTGTTGCGCTCTCATTTGTACTCGGTACCCAGCTACAGCGACGCCTGCGCGCGGAGTCCGAATTGCAGCTGCTAGCCAGAACCGACAGTCTCACCGGTCTCCACAACCGGCGCACGCTTGGCGAGATCCTGGATCAAGAGTGGCGCCGTGCGCAGCGCATGCGCAGCGTGTTCTCGCTCCTGTTTGTGGATATCGACCGTTTCAAGGCCTACAACGACACTTATGGCCACCAGGCGGGCGACGATGCGCTGGCCGCCGTCGCACGCTGTATCGGCGAGAACATCCGGCGACCGGCGGACACGGCGGCCCGCTATGGCGGTGAAGAGTTCATTGTTGTCCTGCCTGACACATCCGAGAGCGGAGCATCCCTGATTGCCGAGAAGATCCGCGCGGCGATCAGCGAGCTCGCCATCGAACACGCAGGCAGTGAGTACGGACGCGTAACCGCGAGCATCGGGTCCGCGAGCTGGACGCCGAATCAGGATACCGATGTAACGACAGTCATCAAGGCCGCCGATGAGGCGCTTTATAACGCCAAAGCATCGGGTCGGAATAAAGTCGCGAACTGTCACGAGCAAAAGATCACGCCACGGGACCCAGCGCTTCCGGCTCGGGAGTGACATTGCTATCGGCGCTTGCCGATCCACGCGAATTCCCATTGCTGGGCAACATAGACCGCCTCTTCCTCCGTGTCGAACCAGGCAGTTTGATGGCTATCGCGGATGAAACCATTTGAAAGTCGATGCCGCGCTTTGGGTACAGCAACGTGTTATGCCATAGAAAACAAGGTTGAACAGGAGGCTCACCATGGGGTGATAATCCTCGGTACATTCTAGGAATTGTCTCAGTCTTCGGTTAGGCGGCTCTATACGCTAGCAGCGACCATGCGCAGTATCGAGACTAGAGCGCCCCAACTTGATCTGACCGGCAATATGAAGCGTCTGAATTCGCTGCTCTCCTGGTCGGCCTATCCGGTGCTCGGTGCCACCGGGGCGCTGCATCAGGCGCGACTGCGCAAACGATCGCTGAACTCGCTGCATGTCGGGGAATGCGGCCAGGCGAGTCCGTGATCATGTCGATGAGTCGCTATCCGGGTCCTTCGCTCGCCGCTGCCAGCAGTGGCACAACCACATCGCTGATCGGCGTGGGAATACCGCGAAGTCGCCCGCGTCGCTGAACGACTCCGTTCCGGCTATCCCATTCCAGCGGACGGCCTGCCTGCCGGTCTGCAAGGATGGACGTGCCCAGGTCAGCCGGAGCGCGATGGAATCCATCGACGATCTCCTGCGCAACCTCGTCGCCCAGCGTTGCACCCTCGGCGCGTGCGACCTCAACGCATTCTTTCAGATAAGCCAGCGATAGCGTGGTGACGTCGGCGCGGGAAAACATGCCGGCACGACGGCCTGCCAGCACCATCAACCCGGCAAGCGCGTTCTGCAGGAGCTTGCGCCATGCTACGGACGCGAAGTCCGCTGCCACATCGACCGAGCAGCGCGTGTGGTGCAACGCCGCGAGCACGACGTCGGTCGCCGGAGTGTCGGGCAAAGTCAGACGCGCTTTCCCGCGCAGCCACACCGACGCATCGGCCTCGCGCTGAGCGGGGAACCACACAACGGAAGGCAACAGGGGACTGCCCGGCACGTAAGGCGCGACGAGCGCTTTCTGTTCCACGCCGTTTTGCAGCACGCAGACCACGGTCTTCTCGCTGCACAACGCGGACAGCCACGGGGCCGCCGCCTCGACCTGCGTCGACTTCATCGCGAGAAACACCAGATCGACCGGGCTCCCGACGCTGGCAGGATCGGTCTGCACCGGCCCAGGCACGATGATCGAACCGCCGTCGTAGCGCAGTTTCAGCTGTTCGCGCGCGGTGCGGCCGTACAGCGCGGGCGTGCGTCCGGCTTCGTGAAGTGCTGCCGCGATAGTCGTACCGATCGCGCCCGGACCGACGATCGCGACGCTCGGAAATGCTGGATTCGTCATCGTGATGATGTCCTCTTGTATTGAAAAATGCGCGCTGTGGGATGATCTGCAGCGCGAGACGCTTTCGCTGCGCACCTGGCCTCAGGATCCGTTTCCGTAGCCATTCCTATGCGGTGTCGAGTGGACCGACGTTGTCGAAGAAAAGCTCATGCGCGTGAACGGGAGCAGCTGACAGCAGGCCGGTTTTTTTCATGAAGTTCGCGAACGCCATGACTTTGTTCGGCGTCATCGACCATTGGTTTTGCGGTTTGCGAACGATTTCCTCGATCTGGGCAGCCGCCACGCTCGCAGTGTTTTCGGCTTGGATCCAGCGCGTCGCGGCCGCGGCCGGATCGGTGACGATCCGCTCGAGCGACTCCTGCAGCGCCTGGACGAAAGCCGCCGACAGCGTCGGGTTCGCGTCGTGGAAATCACCGCAGGCCCAGACCGCATTGTAGGTATGCGGGCCACCGAGCACCTCGTAGCTGTCAAGCACTTTGCGAATGCGAGGCCGCGCGAGTTCCTCGTAGACGAAAGGCGCCGAACTGAAATGCGCATTGATGTCGGAAGCGCTGTCGAGCAATAGCTTCATCGCCTCCGGATGACCGAGCGACACGGTGTACGGAACCAGCGTGTCCGCGTGTCCATCGCCGAATATCTGCTCGGTGGCCATTGCCAGCACATGGTGAACAACATGACGTACGGGATTTCCTGTATGCTCCGAATCGCCGAATTCCTTCCGATAGACATCCATCACAGGAACATTCCACGTCCCGGTGTTATCGGCCTCGACGAGGACATGGTCCAGACCGCGCTTAACGGCTTCAAGAACCTCGGTATCAAGCTTTCCGTGTCCTGCCTGGACGACAAACCTCGCGATGAGCGTGACCTGCGAGACCAGATTGATCAGGGAGCGGTCAGCCTCGCCATTGCGCAAACGCTCCAGCGCGATGCGCGCGCGCAGCACCAGATCAGAGGCCTCTTTTCGCGGTATGGGGAGTGACAGCGCTTTTGAATGGGCTGCCGCCGATGGCTGAAGGAATGAACGATGTTTTCTTGTTCCGCATGTCCGGGATCGGGCAATTCAGTTCAAAAACATATTTTGGGATGGTTTTCCGGCGATCAAGAGTCACAGGCCGATTTAACGTCACTTATCCAGGTGTTCCCTGAGGGCAGGCGATCTCAACTGGTCCGGCTGGCGGCGACTTTTCTCACGAAAGTGAGAGGCACGGCAGGTGGTCCCCCGCGCCCGCTGCGGGCCGCAAAGCAGCTGACAGCAATGGTCCAGAAAAACGGCGCGGGCAATCGCTCAATACGCAACTAACGGTCAAGTCGGCTCACCAACAGCCACCGCCTGCCGGCGGCAATAGTCGGGGAGCAGAACGACGACTCCAGTAAGTGCTGAAGCGGTTCCCGTCGGCCGCGCGAGCGGACGCAGGCAACAACGGAAAAGGTTCACTTCCTTTACTCCCTTGACAACCTTGACGGTGTTGCCATCTCCGGATTATCCTTGATCGTTCCCATGGAGAGACGTCATGTCTACGGCAACCATACACGCGTCAGAGTTTTCGCGGCTACTCGTGCGTGCTGCGAAGGTACTCGATCGTACCGGCGCGCGTACGCCGGAAGCGATCCGCAAGGTCGTGGCCAGATCAATGCAGGCCGATATCGGTCAGCTTCCCGCCAAAAAGCAGCAGAAGTTCGCGCAGTCGATCGCGCTGTTCGCGCAGGGCTTCGATGATGCGCTGGCGGCCGTCACTGACGCGGCGCCCGGGATCGCGCCGGCTGCGAAGCCAGGAACCGGCCAGCGCCGTCGTGCGCCCGCGCAGCGCGCCCGTTCCGCGGCGGACTCCAGGGCGGGGCGTCGTGCAGGGACGTCCCCGGTCGAAGCAGAAATGTTTGCGGAGGCGATGGCAGCCCGAGCCAAGCTCGCTAAGGAAGGGCGGTTGCTTGAGCCGGCGGAATTCATGCGACGTGCGGGTGTCACCCGGCAGGCAATCAACCAGCGGCTGAAAACGGGTTCTCTGTTCACCGTGGACGGTCCCAACGGGATCAGCTATTACCCGACCTTTTTTGTGGACGAGAGCCTCGACCGGCGCACGGTTGCTCGCGTATCCCGGGCTCTGAAAGGGCTGCCCGGCGCTAGCAAATGGGCGTTCTTCTCGAATCCGCGGCATTCGCTCGGCGGCCTTACCCCGCTGGAGGTGATCGGCGGCAGACAGCCCGGGCGAAGGCAAGGCGGTCGCGCCAGCATTGATCAGGTCGAGCAGGTCAATTTGCCGATGGTGCTGCGCGCCGCAGCGGGCTACGCGGAGGAATAGCCTTTGCCTGCTCGCCCTCTTAAAAGTCCGGCAAGGAATTTCGGCACACTTGAATTGCCCGTCGTCACGGTAAAAGCAGAGCGGCTGTTCCGTATCTCGAGTTACGAGTCTGGCGAGCCGCATTTTGGGAAAACTGCAAGTCACCGGTTCGACGATTCCAGAAGGGAATACGGGACCGGTTACTTTGGTCTGAGTCTGGCAACGGCCGTCGCAGAGTCCCTGCTTCACGACCTCGAGCCAGTTGGGACCCGATATCTGGTGGCGGCCGATGAAGTGAAGCGTCGTTCTATTCATCGATTCGAGGGCAGGGATCTCGCGCTCGCTGATCTGACAGGCCAAAGCATGAACATTCTTGGTGCGCACGCCGGGCTGTTTGGTACCGCGAACTACAGCATTCCCATGCGCTGGTCCCGGGCGATCTATGCGCATCCAGCTGACGTGGACGGAATACTCTACGTATCGCGAATGATGGCGCCCAACCTGGCTGTCGTGCTTTTTGATCGGGGTCGAAGTATCGGGCTCACGCAGCGCACGCCTTCCAGGGCATTGGCGAGTAGCGCGGCTTTCGCGAAGATCCGGAAGGATCTGCGCATTGCTTATTCCTAGGCCATGTTGCCAGCTATCGGGGTGCGAACCAGTGCGTATGCCGCCTCATGAACCCGCGGGTGACGTGGAATGGTTTTCCTTCAGTACTGTCGATTGCCTCGTTCGATATCGTTGCGAGTTAATGGCATTCGGGAATTGAGCCTGTTTCGGCCGTTTGTTTGCCTGAAGGCGACCTGGAACAAAGCGATATGGTGTGACACGTCGCGACGAACAGGCGCGATCGGGGTACTGAGGAGAAGAGCGCGGCCCCTGGCTTCGATATGGCCACGGGGAATGCGTCGACTGTTCGCTCAGCCACGAAGCTCGACAACCGGCGTGGCGTGCTGGCGCGCCTCATTGCGAACCGGAAGCCGGTGTTGCCGTCTTTCTCGTTATCCACTGCGGGATTCCTCGACAGGACCAAACGGTTGGCCGGCGGCGTCGAACGAAAGTTCTCCCTTTCCTGGCGAAGCAGTGACACATTTCCACCGGTCTACCGCTAATGCGGCCGCAATGCTCCTGAACCTGACGGACGCGCTACGCGCGCAACTCGGCCATTGCAGACGTTGGCACGGCTTGGGTTCTACGTCGGGAATGTGGCGGACTGCTGGCGGTGGTGGCATCGCGCGACCCTACGGCAGCTTTCCGCACCAGCGAACTCACGCTGCCGACCCGTTGCTGCCGGTCGCCACGTCGCTACCCGTGCGGCGCATTTGGGAGTGCAGCGGCCATTCACGGAGCGAATTCTCGGCCATTGCGGGCGGTCGTCAATTGAATAACCTGCGGCCGACTGCTGTGCGATCGCAGCGGTGCCAGAAAGCCGTCATCGCCGGCTGCTTGCGACGTGAGCGACGGCAAGCCCGAAGCGTTCCCTCGACGCGTCCCTCTTTCGCGCTTGCCCCGATTTCCCAAGAGTAGCGGCCCCAACAAGCAAATTATTTTGGCCGTCGCTTTCGCGCTTTCCTGCGCAGCGCAATCGCAACGTATTGATCGGATCTCCGCCTTGGATGCCAGATGGAGGCGTCGCTATTCGTCAAAAAGGCTCACTCTCGCCGATCGAGTCAGCGTGGTCCGCGTTGAGGCGGTCGCACACCAGCGCTTGACTGGCAGGGATGACCAGCGTCAACACCTTGCTGCATTAGAGCGACTGCCAAGCCACTAAACAGGCGACCGCCCCTCGACCGATGGGTCGGAGCGGGCGTGACCTTCTCCGAACTGACAGCGGCGGTCGCGAGGCCGCCTATCTCCGTAAGGGTCCGATTTACTCTTTTTCCATCCAGTACTCGCCCTCGCATTTACTCTCATTTAGTCTCTTTGAGACGTCGGTGTTCGTCACAAAGTGAAGGATGCCGCGAATGCCACGCATCTTTCCTGTGCCGCCAGTGAGCATCGTGCTTCCTATGACCGTGCGGACCTCGGGAGACTGGCCCATTGCCGACTGTGAGATGCCGTCAAACCTGCCGAGAATCTTGTCGCCATTTTCCAGGTTGTAGAACCCATAGCCGATGACGGTGCCGTTGCCATCGACAGTGTCCACGGTGCCACGCAGCCATTGCTCCGTGGCGCTCACGCCAGCAAACATCAGCGCGCCCTTGGAAAAGGTGCGATGCAGTTCATACAGCGCGAGCGAATGCCCCGGTATATCTTCAACGTCCAGGAGATGAAGGAGCGTGTATTTTGAATTTTCGTCCGGCACCTCGTAGAATATTTTTTCCCGCTCTTGAGCGGAACTTGTCTGGTTCATGGTCAGCCTCCATTGTGAGTCCGTTCACCTTGCCGATGGCCTCGCCACTAACTTCCAGCGGGCACATGCAAAGTAGCTTAAGTATTGGACACGCCGAGGCATCCGCAAGGGGCATTTGCACATCCTTCCGGCATATCATCGAAATCTGGCGCAACTACGGGAATCAAGAGATTTCAACTATCACACGAGTTCGGTGAATGCAGTTACCCCAAAAGGAATGCTCTTAGCGCCGCTCAGAGCCGTAAACGACCCTCTACCATCGTTCGTCGCGAGTTACGCCAACGGCGGCTTCCAACGTGCATCGGCCGTCGATGTCGCGATCGAGGTCAAGGCAGGGTCGGCCAAAGCCCGCGACCCTCCTGAATCTGCTCGTGTCTTCGATTTCTCTTTGCTCGAACTCTCGACAAGTTTCTGCTACGGATTGAAGTGGCTCACCGGCTCGCTATTAAAAGCATTGACGACAAAATCGACGAAGACACGGGTCTTGGCCGAAATGAGCTTCCGGGACGCGTAGTAAAGCGAAATTTCGCCGGCATCGACGTGCCAGTCCGGAAGCAGCCGAATCAGATCCCCGCGCTTCAAATCGGGCAGTACATCGAATAGCGAAATCAACGTCACTCCCAAGCCGAGACGCGCGGCCTCGCGCATCGCGGCGGGATCATTTACGACGATGGTTTCATTGAGCGCTGCGGGCACCTCGATACCGTTCGCAGTTCGTAGCATCCAGTGGCGGATTCGCCCCGTGCGCGGCGAGCGCATGACGATGCCGTTGTAGGCAGCGAGTCCTGACGGATCGGTCGGCAGCGACCGGCCGGACATAAAGGCCGGCGAGGCCACGACGATGCCATGCACCGGGGCTAGCGGCCGTGATACCAGCCCGGGCGCGAGATTCAAGCCGGCGCCGATTGCGGCGTCGTAGTTCTCGGCGATCAGATCCACTGGCCGGTTTTCAAAGTGCCACTCCGGACGGATTTGCGGGTACTTCGCCAGAAACGGGGGTAACAACGGCAGGATGTGCATGATGCCAAATGTCGGGCTCGTGCTGACTTTCAGGACACCCGCCGGCTCGCTGCTTTGCGCTGCCGCTTCGGCAATGGCGGCCTGGAGTGCGTCGAGATTTCCATCGATCGACATGAGGAACCGTTCGCCTGCTTCTGTTAGCGTGAGTTTGCGGGTCGATCGTTGAAAGAGCCGTATTCCGAGGTTGCGTTCGAGCATCGCCACGTTTCGGCTGACCGCGGCCGCAGTCAATCCCAGCCTGCGTCCAGCTTCCGCAAAACTGCCGCCTTCCGCGGCTCTCACGAATGATTCGAGGTTTGCCAGAGTCTCCATATATCACGCAATTACTAACGTTTGCTTGAAACAAGAACAAGACAATACCCCCTAATCAAGATGCAATAAAGTGCTTAATCTCGCTCCATACCTTCAACCGGGAGTGAAATCAATGAAAGCCATCGTTTTTGCTCGCTTCGGCGAGCCGGAAAAAGTTCTTGAAATGAAGACGCTACCTGACCCAACGCCACCGGGGCTTGGCGAAGTACTGATTCGCGTGACGAAGCGGCAGCTTCATCCCGGCAATCTCATGATGGTTCGAGGCATGTTCAATATCCCGCTGCCAGCAGATGGATTCCTGATCCCTGGAGCTGATGGCGTGGGCATCGTCGAGGCCGTGGGCGAAGGAGTGGATGCTGCCCGCGTGAAGCCGGGTATGCGAGTGATCTTCAATCCGAGCCCGGGCGCATGGGCGGAGCGTCTCAAGGCGCCTGCCGAGCTAGTGACACCCATCCCGGATGATTTGCCCGATGCTATCGCAGCCCAAATGGGCCCAAACGCTGTGATCGCGCTCATGTTGCTGCGGGCAGCTCAGCGCGCAGCGCCGGACGCCGGCCGTGAGATACCGATTCTATTGAATGCTGCCGGGTCTTCGGTAGCGCGCTTCGTAACGATTGCGGCTCAAAGACGTGGCTTGAAAGTCGTGGGCGCGGTTCGGAGCGCAAAGGGCGCGAAGGCCATAGCAGATCGGTTCCCGGATATGTCCGTAATTTCGACAGCCGATCCGGAGTGGTTTGACCACGTCCGCTATGCAGCAGGAGAGCAGCCGCTCCAGGTCGTTATGGATCCGGTGGGCGGGGCGACGGTTAGCGAATTTGTTCCGTTGCTCGGCGACGGCGGAGCCCTGTTGCTTTACGGCGCAATGGCACCGGACCCCATCATCTTCCCGATGAGCGCGGTGCCTCGCGAGATCATGTTCGCAGGCGTGTCGTCTTCGCGCTGGATGCATAACACGTCGGCCGAACAGCGTCGAGAGGACGTAGCGGAGGCGATCGAGATCGGCCGCGGCGCGCCCGAAAAGTTCGAGGTGGAGGCCGACTACGATCTGGCCCAGTTCGCCAATGCAATCGAACACCTAGAGCGTAAAAATCGCCACGGGGCGGTGCTGCTCAGCTCGGATTTATAGCTTTAAGCTGATGGACTGAACCGGGAAAAGAAACAAGGCTGTTGTGTAATCAGCGTGGCCCATTCCGGGGCCAACCCTCCCAATTGCCACCGGACAACGCCCGCGAAGCGGTCCTGTTGCTGGGCGCCGCTTCCGGAAAGTAGCCTGGGGCGCCGTCGAGTTGATTACGATTGCGGGGCTGCCGACGCTCGCGTTCGCCGGATCGCGTGGACACGGTCAGTTGGACGGCCATTTCGACTATTGAACTATCGATGGAACAGCCGTCCTACGGGCCGATACCGCGACGACCACGATTGTGGCCAGAATGTCCGTAATCAAGTGAGGAAGCGGCGTTTGAACGGCAGCGTCTGCGACCCAGCCGACGGCTGTAGATGGCCGACCTCTGCCCGACGCGATCGGCTCAGGTCGCCCCCTTTGCTGCCGCCTACCCTCACAAGTTCTGAACGACTGCTCCCAGTTTTGTATCTGCCGATGGCCGTCTCATCGCTCGACCTGATTTGCACTTGACGTTTAGATCTGAGTGAGCAGTCAGCGCAAGAGGTGTCGCCAATCGCCACATCCGTCGAGGTCTAGCGTTGCGTTGTCGGCTGAAAAATTCGGCGGTTCTCGATGACATAATCGCGCACGGAAATCGGCTTTCGACCGGTGAGCTGTTCGACGATGTCGTTCGCGCCGGCGAATTCGCCCGCCTGGTAACCGCGATACACTGACGTAATGTGCTGGATGAAATGTGCCGATAAGCCGATTTGCTCGAGGCGCGCCTCGAATGAATCCAGGCTTTCCGGCTCGTAGCGCACGGGGCGGCCGAGCGCGTCGCCAACTATTTTGGCCACCTGCTCGTGATTCAGTTCTTCGGCACCGAATAATGGGTATGTCTTGCCCGCATGAGACTCCGGATTTAACAGGATGCATGCAATCACCCGCCCTTGGTCGGCGGCGGCGATCGGCGCGTGGCGACCGTCAGCGGCAGGCACGCGCAGCAAGTCATGATTCGCGATTTGCGAGAGCTGAAACCCGTAGGTCAGCCATTCCATAAACAAAGTCGGCCGCAAGTGCGTGACCGGAATGCCGGCCCAATCGAACACACGCTCGCCATACCAGTGCGCGAGCGAGGCCTGGCTGCGCGCATCCGCGCTCGCGGAAATCTGCGACATGTTGACAATCGAGCGAACGCCTGCGAGCTTTGCGGCGTACGCAAAATAGGCGGTCGCATCGACGAGTTGCGCTTGCATGATCGGGTAGACGAAGTACGCACCGGTCACGTCTCGCAGCGCCGCTTGAACAGCATGACTGTCCAGCAGATCGCCAACAACGACTTCAACGTCTTTTGCCCGCAATGCGGAGGCGCGCTCGTCGTCGCGATGGACCAGGGCTCGCACGCGCGCGCCCTTCGATAGCAGTTCGTCAATCGCGGCACCGCCCGTGGCGCCTGTGGCGCCCGTAACCAGATACAGATCATGCTTCATCTCATACTCCAGGTTGGAGGGAAGAGGCATGCTGAGCTCTTCCCTCGTCGACATATGGGACAGTGGTGGGTATGCAGGAGAGGCTCCGGGATTTGCCGGCTCTTGCATCCAGTAGATTCGTCAACCTGCAGACTCGCGCAAAGGTGCGGCAGGAACGACAGTCTTGATGTGGCCGGTTTTGACGTCGTAGACCAGACCCGACACGATCAGGTTATCTGGGAGCTCCTTGTGCGCCCTGAGTGCTGCGACGTCGAGAGCCACTGCCTCGTACGGCTGCGTGATAGCGAGATCATCGAGCCCGGCGGCATCTACACCAAGATGCTTCGCGAGCAACGCAGGCGCATGCTTGTGGCAGCCGATGATCCCGCAATCGGTATGCTGGAGCAGGACGAGATTGCGCGCGCCGTCGGGGCGTCCCGCTGCTTTAGCGACGACACTCAGCACTGCCAGTGTTTCAAGCAACGCATTGTTGACCCGGCCACCGACGTTACGGATCACGGCCGCTTCGCCCTGCTTCAGGCCCAGCACGTTGGCGGGATCGACGCGAGGATCGACGCAGCCCACGACGACCGTTCCCGTCGATGGCATCATCTTGAGTTCGGGTACGAACGCGGTGTTAGCGAAGTCGGCGTTGCGCTCCAGCATGACGTCGTTGAAGTCCATTTTCTTTACTCCTGCGCGGTTGGGGCAGAATTGCCCGGTTGAATTCCATTTGTCGGTCGCATCGAAATCGCGCGACTCCACGTGTGGCTCACGCGAGTGCTTCCAAAGGCGTGGCTGGCTCTTCACCCGGCGCGCGTAACGCCCGCTCGATCACGTGTGTCTTCGGCGTGCGGTCGATCACTAGCCCGAGCACGTCGGGACGGCTGTAATGACCGCGCGAGTCCATCATGCGTTTGCGCTTGTCAATCTGCCAGAAATCCAGATCCGCAATGATCTCGCCTTCCCCTTCGCGCAGCGGTTCGCCGCCCATGTACTCTCCCTCCGGCGAAACGATTGCAGTGAAACAGCCGCTCGAGATCGGGCCAATCTGGTTTGTGTTGGTATCGTGCAGAATCTGCTGTTGTTGTTCGGGAGTCAGCCACGCGGTCGCGTTGACCACGAAGGCACCGGCCTCCAGTGCGTGCTGACGGATGTTGACGGAGATCTGCTCGGAAAACAGATCTCCCGCGAACGAACCCGGATACATGGCTGAATGGATTTCCTCGCCATCGGCCATCAGCGCATAGCGGGCCAGCGGGTTATAGTGCTCCCAACAGGCAAGCTGGCCTACGCGGCCCACAGCGGTATCGATTGCGCGCAAGCCTGACCCGTCGCCCATTCCCCAGACCATCCGCTCGTGATAAGTCGGTGAGAGCTTGCGGCGGCGCTGCACCAGCGTGCCGTCGGCATCGAACAGAAGTTGGGTGTTGTAGATCGTGCCACCATCGCGCTCATTTACGCCGATCGACACCACCATTGCGGCCTGTCGCGCCGCTTCGCCGATGGCCTGAGTCGTCTGTGACGGAACAGTCACTGCCTGCTCGAGCAGCTTGTAATGCTCGGCGCCCATCGCAAATGGCGATTCGATGAACGAGAAGTACGGGTAGTACGGAACGACAGTCTCGGGGAAAGTCGCGAACTGGACCCCCTCCTTGCCGAGCTCCAGAATCTTCCTGATGACCTTATCGACCGTGCCTTCCCGGCTGTAGAGAATGGGCGCGATCTGAACCGCGGCGGCCCGGATGATTTTGGACATGATGGCGTTCCTTTAGCTGGCTGTGAGGCAGATGAGAGAAGTGCTTGTAACTTAACGCCTCGGGCCATTACGATGTATGTCGTTGTTGCCACCATTCATGACGTCCGTCGCTCAAGCGCGATTCGCTCATTGCCAGGCTCATTGGCCTGCTATTCGGGAATACGACCGGACGGCCGCTCATTCACAGTCACGCTTATGTTGCGGACGGCAGGGATCGATATGCATCGGATCGGCTTCATTGTGCCGCGCAGGTTTCAGATGATGAGCCTTGCGGCCCTGACGGTGTTCGAGATTGCAAACATGCCTCCCGCTGGCCAGTG
Organism: Paraburkholderia sp. BL6669N2; assembly: GCF_003387275.1. Taxonomy (NCBI): domain Bacteria; kingdom Pseudomonadati; phylum Pseudomonadota; class Betaproteobacteria; order Burkholderiales; family Burkholderiaceae; genus Paraburkholderia; species Paraburkholderia sp. BL6669N2. The sequence continues at coordinate 407,557 of NZ_QUNA01000002.1, forward strand.
CTACGACGTCCATGTATTGTCTGAACACGGCGGTCCCGTTGAATCTTCGGGTGGCATGAAATTGGAAACGGAGGCATTTGGCGATCCGACATTCGACACCGTTATCGTGGGTTCGATAACTGAAATGAAGATGCCGTCTTCCGATGCAACCACGATTTCGTTTGTGAAAGACTCGGCCAATGCATCAAGACGGATAGCCTCTATTTGCAGTGGTGCATTCGTTCTTGCCGAGGCCGGGCTTCTGGACGGCCGGCGCGCGACCATGCATTGGGCGCATGCGTCTGAATTCAGAGCACGGTTCCCGAAAGTCGTTGCGGAAGAAGACCGGATCTTCATCAACGACGGTCCAATCTGGACTTCGGCTGGAATGACGGCCGGCATAGACCTTGCGTTGGCGTTGCTCGATAGCGACCTCGGCCCCGATGCCGCGAAAATGGTCGCGAGACTTCTTGTCATGAATCAGCGTCGGCTCGGTGGGCAAAAGCAGCATTCCGCACTGCTCGACATGACGCCGAAGTCCGATAGGATCGAATTGGTTATCGCGCACATCCGCAGGAATCTGCGCAATCCGCTGACTGTCGAGGAGCTTGCGGACGTGGCTAACCTCAGCCCTCGCCAGTTCAGCCGCGCATTTCAGGCCGAAACAGGTCAGTCGCCGGGCAAGGCCGTGGAACAGCTTCGTTTGGAAGCAGCCAGGTTCATGATCGAGCAAGGCCGGCACACGATTAACGTGGTGGCACAGGAAACAGGCTTTATGGATAGGGAGCGCATGCGCCGCGCGTTCGTCCGGACGTTCGGTGTACCCGCCGATGTTCTACGCAGGAATGCTCGGCGGGAGCCGGTCGCCGGCAGTTGAAATCTGTTCACTTACCGTGCGTCCCGAGCGTAAAGCGGGAGGCGAAAAATTAAATCGCGGTCGTTCGCTCGGATGGGTGCTGCGACTGTCGACACGCTGCATCGACAGCCTCATATGCTCGGGAGGCCATTGGCCGACAATGTGGCCGACGCGCCGACGCGAATCCCGCGCAGATGACCGATGTTTGGGCGTAGCCGCCGTTCGAATGACCGCGTGACCACGATGGCGAGCGGCGGAAATTGGCCGAGAGCACCAATTCAATGAAGGTACCGAAGAGCTGTCATTGAAATTTTCAAGGGCAGCTCAGGGGCGGCTTCGGCGAATGAGTACAGTCGGCCACAAACTGCCGGTCACATGCGCCGCCGGAAGGCCGCTCAGGCGTCGGCTCTGCTTCGCAACCGGCCATCTGATTGTCGCAAGGCGAGCGCTCGTTCAGCGGCAGAAGGGACATCAATCTGGCCGGCCAAAGACGCCCTGTTCCACCGAGCGGAGGCATCTCCCCTGTTAATCCCTGTCAGCTTGCCGGACTTCGTGCCATGACGACCCATGCCGCGCCGTTGATCATCACCGACCCCTCGCCGGGGAGGCCCGCGAAGGCGGCACGAACTGCGGCGGAGGCACGGGCGCAGATGTCGTCGGGCTGACCAGCGAGCGCACGCGACAGCGGGCCGACCTCAAGCGTCATCCTTACTGCGTCGTCGATCGCCGCGTCCCGCGTTTCGCCCTCGCCGAATGGGACGGCCGCGTCGAAGGGCGAGATAACGATTTCGGTGAAACCGGCCGCCGTCAGGATGCGCGCCACGTGCTCCCGGTCGCCGAACGAAAACGGGCCGGGCGCTTCGGGATCGGGGAGCGCGCTCGGCGGGACGATGTCCTTGAGCGCGCCCACCGGCAGTCGCATCCAATCGTTCTCGGCCGCACCGCGCCAGCAGACGAAAGCGAGCCGGCCGCCCGGCCGGAGCGCGCGTCGCATATGGGCGAACGCCGCTGTCGGATCGGGGAAAAACATCACGCCGAAACGCGAGAACAGAATGTCGAACGCGCCTTCGGGCAGCTCTGCGCTGCTGGCGTCGGCCACCTGAAACAGGGCCGGCGTATCGTGGCGCGCAAGCGCGCGCGCTCGATCGATCAGCGGTTCGGATATGTCCACGCCCAGCACTTGGCCCCCCGCGCCGACGCGAGCGGCCAGAGCCAGACTCGACGCACCCGCGCCGCAGCCGATGTCCAGCACGCGCTCACCCGTCGCGGGCGCGGCGGCTTCGATCGCGGCGCGCCCGAACACCGCCACCAGAGCGTCGAGCCGGGCCTGGTTGGCGACCCAGCGCTCCCCGCTTTGACCATTCCAATCACCCACCTGATCAGCACTTTGCCGTGCCATGTCATCTCCTTGACTCGACGATCCGCCTTTCGCCGCGTCGATCTACGCCAACCTTTTCGAAGGCGACGACGCAACGAGAGCAGGGATCTGTGCTCTCAAACCACCATCGACTGCTGGGCGAAGATACCCGCCATCGCGCCCTGCGATGAAGCCTGGGTGACCGAGGGCAAGAAGGGCGTGGCGAGGTCGCCAGCGGCGTAGACGCCGGGCATGCTGGTTTGGCGGCGCTCGTCGACTTTGAGGACGATGCCGGTGGGCGTATCGACCGTGGCGAGGCCCAGTGATTCATGCAGGCGTGCGGACGGCTTGTTGCGCGGATGGGCGAACAGGACGTCGACCGCGACATTGCGGCCGGTATCGAGATTGACGGTGGCGATATGGCCGTTGGCGATCTCGATGATCCGGCCATCGACGACAGGTATGTTGCGGCGCGCCAGATCGACCTGGATATCGGGCGCAATGTCATGACCATCGGCGAAGACAGTCAACTTGTCAGTCCAATCGCGGAACAGCCTGGCAGACTGGTGCGAGTGCGGGCTGGACCAGACGAGGCCCCAATGCTGGCCGGCGACTTCAAAGCCGTCGCAATAGGGGCAGGGCACGATGGACGTGCCCCAGCTTTCGGCAAAGCCCGGAACATCAGGCATCTGGTCGGCGACACCATAGCTCAGGATCACGCGGCGCGCCCTCAGGCTTTCGTGATCGTCAGTGACGACGCAGAAATCGTCGATGGCGCCAGACACGCTCTCGGCCCGGGCATTGACGAGGCTGATCGTTGGATAGCGCGTCAACTGCTGCCGCGCCTCGACCAGGATGTCCAGCGGTGGCTTGTGATCGTGGCCGAGCAAGCCATGCGAGTGGCCTGCAAAGCGGTTGCGCGGCCGGCCGGTATCGAGAACCGTGACCTTGCGGCGGGCACGGCCGAGCTGCAGGGCGGCGGCGAGGCCGGCAAAGCTGCCGCCGATGATGATGACGTCATCCATGGTGATGCGCTCCGTGTTGTGATTGGAGGGGTGGGCTGGGCGTGGTGTGCAATATCGTCCAGCGATACGCGCTTGAGACGGTCGGCGAGTAGGGCTTCGGCATTGGCGAGAAAGTTGCTGATGGCTGTATTGATCGGCCCCACAATCCCGCATTCGATATCGCCAGGCGCCCCGGGGAAACCCGGTTTGGGCAACTGGTTGAAACCTATCCTTGGCTTGCACATTTAAGATACTGCGTGGTATCGTAGTGCAGGAATTTGAATACTGTCAAGTACTGGAATTGTTGTGACCGAAAACAGCCAGAGCCGGCGCGGCCGGCCCGCCAACGAGGCGCTTCGCCAGACGATCGTCGACGCCGCCTGCGAACTCTTTGTGGAATTGGGTTTTCAAGCGACGACCATGGACAAGGTCGCGCAGCGGGCGAAGATATCCAAGCTCAGCATCTATCGGCACTTCGAGGACAAGGAGGCGCTGTTCAGCGCGGCCATGGTGGCCCACTGCCATCAATTTGCACCCCAGGCCCTTTCTGAAAGCGTCGACGGTTCAGCCGAAGATCAGCTCATGGCGGTAGGATCAGCCCTGCTTCGCACGCTGTTGAGCCCGGACGTCCGCAGTGTCGAAGCCATGGTTTTGGCCGACAAGACGAATCAAAAGTCGTTAAGCAAGCTCCATTACGAAGCCGGGCCCGCCCATGTCATCGCCCAAATCGAGGCCGTGTTGCGTCAGTTGCACGCGAAAGCGATTCTGAACGTACCCGATGCTCTCCGATCCGCCCGCTTGTTTGCCGCGCTTTTCAAAGGATCCGATCTTCTGCTTGTCGCACGCTTCGATGAGGCGAGAGCAGAGGATGACAACGAAATCGAATCCTATTGCCGGTCGGCCGTCGCCATGTTCATCGCCGCGCACGGTGGCATCTAAAGGTGCGCTATCGCGGCTTGATGAAGAACCCGCAGAGTTGCACACGCTGTTCGCTCTAAGCAATCTGTGGATGCCGCGCGAACGACTGATGCGCGAGGCCGCTGCATGAGCGCAAAAGCCGCCCGCGCGGGCAGGCAATCGGCGCCTTCCTTATGCCGAACGTAGCGCTGCATTCGAGCCAGGTGCCGCACCGCTTCCACCGCATCGGCCCTATGTGGATGGCTCAGTGCGGCAAAACGAGTTCTGAACACCATCCCTAACCTTGCGGGCGCTTCCTTTCGATCTGGTGAACGACAAGCTGATTGCTTATAGAGAAATCAAACTTAAGTTCGAGAGCAATTCGAGGGTCGAGCAAGACGTCATCCTTGCACGGCGTAAGCCGCCTCACCAACTCATGGGTCTAAGCGTCCGCAGAGGCCGATGACTTGCCCCCCACAGGCGACGGCACGGAATGACCGTTCCACTCCGATACCTACCCTTAGAACAGAGACTGCTCGACCGGCTGCAACGGGTCGGGAGTGTGAGTTCACTGATGCAGGAAGCTGCCGCCCGGCCGTTCGATGCCGCCACCGTCGGCAATCCGTCCCACTGCCGACGTAGAACCCGGTCCTCTCCAACGTCGGCAATGGCCGATCGGACTAAACCGCTCGCGCGGTAGGGGGCTGCGGCCCGACTCTGGCGGCGAATGGGAGGCCAGTGGCGCCGGTGGTTATGTTGGTGGTTGAGGCAATCCGCCTCGCCCTCCAGCAGGAGCCCCATCATGACCTCCTCCGATCCGCGCGTCAGCCCGATGCGCCGCCATATGCTTGAGGACTTGCGCATGCGCAAGTTCGCACCCAGGACCCAGGCCGCCTATCTGCGTGCCGTACGTCAGTTCGCCCGATACCTCGGGCGTTCACCCGATACCGCCACCGTCGAGAACCTCCGGGACTACCAGCTGCATCTGGTCGATCACGGCGTGTCTCCGATATCGCTGAACGCCGCGATCAGCGGGCTGAAGTTCTTCTTCGAAGTCACGCTCGGCAAGCCTGAGCTCATGGCGCGCATGCAGCCGGTACGCGTGCCCCGCACGCTCCCGGTTGTGCTCAGCCCCGAGGAGGTGCGGCGGCTCATCGCGGCAGCTGGAAACCTCAAGCATCAGACCGCGCTGTCGGTCGCCTATGGTGCCGGGCTGCGTGCGAGCGAAGTGGTGGCGCTGAAGGTCGGCGACATCGACAGCCAGCGCATGACCCTGCGCATCGAGCAGGGCAAGGGCCGCCGCGACCGCTACGCGATGCTTTCGCCGGTCCTGCTCGAACGTCTGCGCGTCTGGTGGCGCGTGGCCCGTGCCCAGGGCTGCATGCTCGATGGCGGGTGGCTCTTTCCGGGCCTTGATCCGATCGACCCGCTCAGCACGCGGCAACTGACCCGCGCCATCCATGCGGCCGCCGAGGCCGCAAACATCAACAAGCGCGTCTCCATGCATACGCTGAGGCATTCGTTTGCCACGCACCTGCTGGAACAGAAGGAAGATATCCGCGTGATCCAGGTGCTCCTTGGACACAGGCAGATCGAGACCACCACGCTCTATACCCAGGTCGCCACTGATCTCCTGCGCAAGGTGATCAGTCCACTGGACCGCCTGCCCGCCGGCTAGCCCGGCCGCACGCGGAGCCCTCCGTGCTGGAGGTCGCGGATATCTTCCGCGCCTGCGGGCCAGCGTGGCGCCGTACAGTAGCGCTGAGCCTGGGGCAGCTGAAGGTCATGTCGGCCATCGAACAGTGCCGCAGCGCGGCGCTGGGGGGACATGTGCTGCGCTGTTCCGGCTGCGCAAAGGTTGAGATCGCCTATAACTCGTGTCGTAATAGACATTGCACAAAGTGCCAGGCGAGCGCCGCACACCGGTGGCTCGAGGCACGTCAGGCCGACCTGCTGCCTGTGGAGTATTACCACGTCGTCTTCACGCTACCTGCCGCGATCAGTGCGATCGCCTGGTACAACAAGGCGGTGCTCTATGGGCTGCTGTTCGATATCGCCGCCGAGACGCTGCGTACCATCGCGGCAGACCCCAGGCACCTCGGCGCGCAGATCGGCACCACGCTCGTGCTGCACACGTGGGGCTCGGCGCTTACGCATCACCCGCACGTGCATGGCATCGTCCCCGGCGGCGGCCTGTCGCCCGACGGGCAGCGGTGGATCGCCTGCCAGCCCGGCTTCTTCCTGCCGGTGCGCGTCCTGTCACGCCTGTTCCGGCGCCGCTTCCTGGAGGCACTCGAAGCGGCGCACCGGCAGGGCCAACTGCAGTTCTTCGGCGAATATGCCAGCCTCACCGATCCGGCCGTCTTCACCGCATGGCTCGCGCCGCTGCGTGCCTGCGAATGGGTCGTCTATGCCAAGCGTCCCTTTGCGGGACCCGAAGCGGTACTCGCGTATCTCTCACGCTATACGCACCGGGTGGCGATTTCCAACCAGCGTCTGCTCGCCTTCGACGAGCGCGGCGTCACGTTCCGCTGGAAAGACTATCGCGCGAAGGGGCGCACCCGCTACAAGACCATGACCCTCGAGGCCGGCGAGTTCATGCGCCGCTTCATGCTGCATGTCCTGCCTGGCGGCTTCCATCGCATCCGTCACTACGGACTGCTTGCCAACCCGGTGCGCCGCGCCAGACTCGCGAAGGTGCGCGAACTGCTGCACGTTGCCACCGGCGTCGCCACGTCTCCGCGCGAAGCCGTCAGGGAAACACGGCCCGCCTTCATCTGCCGCCACTGCGGCGCGCCGATGATGGTCATCGATATCCTCGCGCGCACCGCACCGATCCGCGCGCCCCCCACGCGCCGGGGCCCGACATGAATACAACGGTTTCCGGACGTGCTACCCGACCGTCGGCTTCGCGGCAACGCGGCCCACGAGCGGACGTTTGCGCCTGTCGCTTCACGCAGTCGCTCCCACGTCCACTTCGCCCTTCCGACTGCGCCACTGCGCCGCTTCGTCAACGCGTCAGTCCCGATCCGCCACCCCGCCTGACTGCGCATCCCGCAACACTGCCTGGCATCCCAGCTCATCAATCGCCATAGCCTCAAAGCTTCCCACCGCATCGCGGCATCCCGCGGTTTCCTCCCTTCAGGTTTATTCAACGCCTGCCCACACGTCCCGTCGTGCACCTCCAGGCCTGTGGACACGGGCAGGCATCGAACAAACCTTAAGAGAAAGCGCGTTCGTCTTTGATAGCCGGATGGCCGGTTACAGGGTGCACGTGACACCTGACGTCCGATCGAAACGCATGTGAGCGGCGGGTTGTGGCCGGTCCTTGCCGGTCGATGGCCAGCGGCGCCCGACCCTCAACGGACCGTGGGGGCAGATGCGATCAAATCGGCAGTTTCGAGGGGCGCGTCTGCCGCAACCTCGAGCGGGCGAGCGCGCCGCTGCGCCAGCGCAAGCCGCGCGCCGGGCGGCCTGCGCAAACCACAGCGGCAAGCGTCGACTTGTCCAGTCCGTCCGCCTAACGGAATCCGTAGGCGAGCACCTTTTTGCCCTCGAAACTGATTTGCACCGCTTCGGAGCACGGGTTCCCACACGTGCCATCGACGGTGGGAGGCGCAGCAGCGAAGGGGACCGTCTCACTGGTCATTTCGCCGATCACCAGTGTCGCATCCGACGAGATAACGATATTCACGACGAGCACCACGCCAGCGGGACTCGCTTTCGTGCCGTAGTTGATCGTCATCGTTCCCGTGCAATCGCTATTTACCTTGTAGGTGCCGAACTGCACGGAATTGAAGGCGCCGCCCATTTTCGGCAAGCCGCCGACATTGCCCGCATCGTTGCGCGTGAAATTGCCGTTACCGTCGAAGACGACGACAGCGACGTCGTTGAGCAGCAGCCTCGACTTCGCGTAGTGAACCGCACCATCCGTGCCGATGATGCCGAGTATTTCGCCTTGGGCGCTAAATCCATACAGGCCTCTCAGCGTTTCATTGGAACAGGTGGGGCCGTTGGCATGCGCCGCACCGCTCAACGACAGAAGGGTGGCCGCAACGGCCGCCGCACAGGTCAAACGCTTGCTTTTCATGTTCATCTCCTTGTCATCGACCGTGGCCGCTTCGCTGGCGTGCGCGTGATGTCGGGGCGCATGCACGGGCACAGAGCGTCGGGCAGAGGCTGGCCAGCGGCGGCGCACCGCGCCGCTCACGTTGACCTGTTTCATGGTGGTCAGAAGCGCGAGCCAGTGCCATCGACAGAACATGAAGAAATCGTTAACCGTGCGTCGACGGTATGCGGAAAAAATGGCGCGCATCGGGCGGGCGGCGCACATCGCCCTGGTGGCCTGCGTCAGCCTGCCCGGCCCGCGCGGGAGGCGCGGGAGGCGCGGTGGAAACGAGGGAAAGCGCGTCGCCACGTGCCAGAGCTGCTCGCTTGACGACAGCACTCATCAGCGACCGTGATGTTTCCGCACGGCCCACGCAAACGATGCGCAAGTTTGTTCGAACATTTGGAATGGACGCGGAATCGGACTTTGGCGCTGATAATGCGAAAGGCTTATCTTGGCCCGACCCACGTCTGAAGCGGTCGGTGTTGATTTGCACGGAATCCTGACCCACGATTACTGCGTAGGGTGGGTCAGGATTCCGTGCAAATCAACATCTCGCGTTCATCGAATCTGCGTTTGCCGTCTGCGTAGACGCCTATTACTCGCAGCGGCAGGAAATCGTCCAGGTTGTCCTGCATGAGGGTGTGCCCACTGATTTGGTTGCGGACACACATGCTGCGCTTTCGGCTTACGAGAAACTACGTGTGCGAGAAATCGCGCTTACACTTGACGCACCGGACGGCGCTCTATGTACGGGTCGCCCTGGAACAGGTACTTTCACGACTGCCCGCAGGCCGGCGATCGCCCGTACCATCCGGCCACGCCGGACCAACTTCGGGGAGCGCCAGCATGGACGATGTAGAACAGTTCAGGGACGACCTCGAAAACAGCGCGGACTGCCCGATGGGCGGCAGCCGCGACGACTTCATTGAAACGCTGGGCGAAGCGGTGTATGCGCGCGTGGGCAGTGACCAGCAGGACCGCATCATTGCCGCCTACACAATGGAGCGTGCCAAGCGTTGTCTGTTCGACAGCGGCAATACATACCAAAGTCGAATGGCAAGCAACGCCCTGAGATGGCCGCGGGACGAAGATCGTCCCGCGCGCGGTGGTGGGGACGGGGGCTGAATGTGATCTGCCCGAGGAGGAGTTTCTCGAGTTCGGTCGCTTTCCGGCCAAAGGGTCGTTCGCTACCGCCCTGGTTCAGACATCCGGACGTCAATTCATCACCGCAAGCGGCCGCGTGGCTTCCTTTGACGGTCTTGGTCAACACCTGTGTCAGGCGGCCGTCTGTAACGGTTGGACCTCGACGGTGACATGAGACAAACCCATGAAGCGCCCAAGCAGCGCATGATAGAAGCGAGAGTCTCGCTGGGTTTCATCTGTTGCCACTGACACCACCGCGCTCATGTGACCGGGGCCCACCCGCCATACATGCAGGTCAACCACCTTGTCGCCGAGGTCCTCGATCGCGTGACGAACATTCTCTGCCATCCGCCGGTCGCAGTTCATGTCTAGCAGGATTGCACCGGTGTCCCGCATCAAGCCGTACGACCAGTTTGCAATCACCAGCGCACCGATGATGCCGGCGAGCGGGTCCATCCAGAGCCAGCCAAATGCGCGTGCCAATACGAGGCCGATGATGGCCAGCACGGAGACCGCCGCATCCGCCATCACATGGATGTACGCGGCCCCGATGTTATGGTCGCGAGTCGCTGCTTCATCCGCGTCGTCGTGGTGTTCATGTTCTTCGAATTCGACTCCGAACTCGCCGTCCGGCATCCGAACGATGGCTGTGAAGGAGTGTGGCTCCGGAATGTCTTCCTTCGATTCCAGATAGTCTCCGCGGTCCGCCAGCGCGAACACTTGTTGTGTCCCATCGGGCTGCACCGTGGTAACGGACACCGCAGTAGCGTCCAGTCGTGAAGTCTGCGTCGCTGGCGTAATGCGGAAAACGGGTGGCACGCCGTCCTCGAAGATGGAAACGGCAAACACGCCGGATGGGGCGAAAATCTTCTGGACTTCCTCCTCATGAGCGTGGTCATCATGACCATGATCGTGATCGCCGCCGTTCAATAGCCACACGCTCGCCAGGTTGACAAACAGGCCGACCGCCGCGATGGGAATTGCCTCACCAAAATGGATGGGTACCGGCGACAGGAAACGCGATGCCGCTTCGTAGCCAATCAGAAGCGCAATCATCGCGAGCACGATGGCACTCGTAAAGCCCGCAAGATCGCCGAGCTTACCTGTACCGAACACGAAGCGGGAGTCGGTGGCGTGTTTGCGCGCATAGCTGTACGCAAGGGCTGCAATGAGCATTGCGCCGGCATGCGTCGACATGTGCAGACCGTCGGCGACAAGCGCCAGCGAACCGAACATACTGCCGCCGACGATCTCAACAAGCATCATAGCGCTGCACAATGCGATCACGGCCCACGTCTTGCGCTCGTTCTTTTCGTGACCAACACCCAGAAAGATGTGGTCATGTCCTGCGCCGAATGCGGCGTCTTTGAAATCAACCATTTCTGACTATTTGAAATAGCTGTGAACAACTTCGATGAGTTGTTCCGTCGCGCTGGCACCATCCTCCTCGCCGTTTTCCGCGTCGATGAGGTGGTTCCTGATGTGGTCTTCCAGCACAACCGCGAGAAGACCGTTCATAGCCCCGCGACAACTCGTGATCCGTTGCAGCACGTCCGCGCAGCCGTGCTCTTCCTCGAGCGCCCGCTCAACGGCTTCGACCTGTCCCTTGATACGGCGGACCCTATTAAGCAGTTTCTGTTTTTCCTGAACCGTGTGACTCATAGTGTTCTCCATATACCCCTTGGGGTATACAATTTCGGGAAGTCTATCATAGGGGGTAGGGGTATCGATCAGTATCGCAGATTTTAGTGCCAGCGGGGTTGCCAGCTATTTATCGGTACGATGCGAATACGACGGGTATCGTGGCACGGCGGCCGGGTGGCCACTCAATCGGATCCATCAACGGATCAGGACAGCGGGAACCAATGCATGCGCTCCAATGACCGTTTTGACCGTCGGCGATTACTCCAGCTTGGCTTTCTCCTTCTTTCCATCGTTGCGTTCTTCATCTTCCCGGCGAACGCTCAGGCTGCAGCCCCCGATTGCAGCGCCGGAACCGCCGTTACTGTCGTCGCACACCTCGACGACGACCTGCTCTTTGTCGAACCAGCAATCAGTGAGCGGTTGCACGCGGGATGGTGCGTTACGGTCGTCCATCTGATCGGTGGGGCGAACGGCGCAAGCTTTGACTACGTGCAGAAACGCGAGGAGGGAACGCGGCTTGCCTATGCCCGTTTGGCGGGCGTCGTCAACGACTGGGACGAGTCGACCATCCGGATTGCCGGCGAGCCGGTATTCGAGCTCCGGCTGAAACAGCAGCCGCGCGTGCGGCTGCTTGAACTACGCCTGCCAGGCGGTGCTGTCCGGGGCGGCCGCGTCCCGCTCGGGCTGCTGTGGGACCAGGGCGCAACGCTTACCACCTATCCGATGGGACACGGCGAGATTGCGCCTGGTCGCTACACGCGCGACTCGCTTTCCGCGACGCTCAGATCGATCCTCGAAGGTGCCACGCGCATCTACACGCTTAATCCTGATACGGACCCCTTCATCGAACACCCGGATCACATATACGCCGCGCGCATTACCCGGCACGTCGCCCAATCCCTTGCTCACGCCGTCCCTATCTCGTATTTCGTCACCTATCCGACGGGAAACTGGCCGGTCAACCTGTCGGGAGAAGATGCGCAACGCAAACGTGATGTGGCCGCGACCTATTTCTCCGTCGACGGTGGGGATGTGGCGCAGGTGTTCGGCGAATACGAGTGGAATGGCGATTGGGTGCAGCGCCAGTACGCGCACGACGACTCGACGGCGCATGTCAGGCCGGATTTCGTCGGCACGCCGTCAGTACTCTTCAACGCCGCATCGAGCCGGTGTCTGGCCTCAGCAGGCAACGGGCGCGAGCCGGTTCTCGCACCATGTAATGGTTCGATGCAGCAGCAATGGACATGGGAACCCAGAACGACCTATCCGGGCAACGAGCACGACGCCGCCCTTGTTTCGGCGGCGACAGGACAATGTGTTGCCGAGCACGACGGCACGCTCGCCGAAGCGAGGTGCGAGCAATGGGAACCGTCACAACGGTGGACGCCATGGGACTTCGGTCTGATCTTCACGCCTTCGCGGCGCTGCCTCGGAGAAGAAGACGGGCGGCTGAACCTTCGTGGCTGCGCATCGCTGACGACGCGATACCGGTGGTCGGCGTTGCGACCAGCGTGGCCCACTGATCTGCGACTCACCGGCGCAATGTATGAGGACGTGACCGGGCAGGGCGCACCCTCCGCCGTGTATGTACAGCGGCGAGCCGACGGCCCGGGCTTCGACGTCTACGTGCAGAAATTGCAGGCCGGAGAGCGGCCTGTACGCTGGTATGCCAATGCTGTCCCGTTCGACAGCCGGGCGATCACTGCAACCTGTGGCGAAGACACCCTGTGCTTCGATAGCGCCCGGTTCGTGCTCGGAGATTTCGACGGCGACGGCCGCGCGGACCTGATGGTTATCACGCCGCGCCTGGGCGGCACTGCGTTCTGGTTGCTGCGAAGCACGGGCCGCGATTTCGAAGCGCCGGCACTGTGGTTTCAGAGTGACCAGCGGATACCCACTGGACGCACGCAGCAGTACATCGCGTTCTCGAACAATGCGCAAATGCGGCGGAGGATACTGCTCGCGATGCAAAAGTCCGACAAAGGCGCCGAATTGTGGGCGGTAGGCGACGACGGGACCGGCCACATTCAACAGGCAAGGGTGCTGGAAGATGATCGGTTCCGGTTCGATCTGCGTCTGCTCGCGGTGCGCGCCCAAGGGACGGATTCGGCATCCTTTCTCGCCGTCCAGCCCGCCAGCGAGGGGGCGCGCATCGCCGTCATCCCGTTCGGCTTTTCCAATGGACACTGGCATGCCGGCAACACGTCGCTTTTGCCGCCGGTATTCCAGCCTGCCACAACGAAGTTCTCTACTGACCACCATCCGGGGGACGCGAACAACGCAATTGTCATGACGGTGCCCCGCTTTTCTGAACCGGGCGGTGTCGACGTATGGGAATCGTCCGACATCGAAGCAGCGCCAGTTCTGCTTGTTTCCCTGCCCGACGAGCCGTGGCAGGACTCGAGTCCCGCCCTGCTTCACAGCGGCAGTCATACGACGCTGGCCTTCTACCGGCGCACAGACGCGATACTCGACAATACGCATTTTTCCGGTGGCCAGGCGACGCTTTTGCAATACGACATCGATCGACGTGAGGGCAATGACCGTCCGGAAGCACAGTTGCAGCTACCCGCCATCTACTCGGAAACGCTGTGGCTCGAGCGGCTCAGTCAATGACGCGTCACAGACAACCCTCGTGCGCGCCATCGATACAGACATGTTGTCAATTGGCACCGCGTGTTCATTCGCGGTTCTGGCGAGGCGATAATGCGGCTGCTCCCGTGCACCGCTTCGCTCCGGGTGGCATCGGCACACGAAAGGCTCTTCAAAGTCTGCAACGCTCCCTGGCGCGACACATGACCCGACCCTTACGATTTCCTGTATCGACGATCAGGCACTGGCTGGCGATGCTTGCCATTCTGAGCGCATCGGCTGCCGTGGCGCACCCCCACGTCTGGATCATGTATAACGCAAAGATCCGCATGCGGGGCGTGACGATTACCGCGATAACGGAGACGTGGCGTTTTACGGAGGGCTTTCCGGTCATGCTGGTCGGGATCGATCATCTGCCGTCAAGCGGCCCGCTGGGGCCGGCGCAAACGGCGATTTTCAAAAAGCAGGCGTTCTCGTCCCTGGGACCAGCCGACTACTTCAGCCATCTGCTCGTTGACGGCGAACCGCAGCATTTCGCGGAGCCTTCGGATTTCAGGGTATCGGTGGAAAACGGACGGATCGAATACACCTTTACACTGCCACTTGTAAAACCGGTTACGGTCGCAGGAAAGCGGGTGCAATTCGGAGTCTGGGACGAATCGTTTTACGTCGACTACGACCCGGGGTCGGATCCTGCCGTTTCGCTCGACAGCGGCGCTGCCTTGACGTGCAGGACCCGGAACTTCGCCGACCAGCATCACCCTGTCTTTTATGGAACTGTCGTTCCCCAGGCCACGGCACTCACATGTTGAAGGCTATCTGTCGGATTTATGCGGCCACTTGCGTCGCGCTGCCAATCCGGGGCGCAATCGCCTCCGTGATTTTCCTCTGCGTCGCTGTGCCGGTTGCGTCCCAGGCCCAAGGCATCGATGTCTTCGGCCAGCCGATTGCAGCGTCAACGGCCGCTGCTGCGTCACCCGTATCACCACAGGGATCCGTAGCGCAAGACACCGATGTCAACCCGGAACGGGACTGGATTCCGGGTCCTGTGCGGCATGCAGTCCTCGCCGCCGTCCGTCTTCAGGGACGCTGGAACGCCCGTATCCAGGATATGACGGTGCGCCTCGGCACAGAGCGTGATCCGGCTTTGTGGATGGTACTGCTCGGACTGTCTTTCGCGTACGGCGTGCTACATGCACTCGGGCCAGGTCATGGCAAGCTTGTGGTCGGCACCTTCCTGGGATCGCGCGGCGCACGTCTTCGCGAGGCAATACTCCTGAGCGGCTGGACCGCCGCTGTGCAGGCTGCCAGCGCGATCGTCGTGGTCATGGGAAGCATTCTGGTAACGCGGGAAGGCGCTCAGGGCATACTCGCGCGCGCTGTTTCGCTTGAACTGGTCAGCTACGTGATGCTTTGCGTCGCCGGAAGCTGGACCGTCTGGTCGATCGCCACGCGGCGCGACTGCTGCTCCGGCGGCCGCAAGGTCGTGCTGGTTCCGCGACGCTCGAGCACCATGAATGACCAGGGCGATCACGACCGCGGTTATCTCGGCCACCGGCTGCCGGTGCACTTGCGCCCCGCACTTCGTCTGCCCGTGCAGGCGAAGGCAACTCGCATCCCGAAGACGAACGGGATGCTATCGCAGATCTGCCTGACCGGGCTGGGCGCGGGCATGCGGCCGTGTGCGGGAGCGATCTTTGTGCTGGTCGTCTCGGTGGGCGCGCACGTGCCGGAGGCAGGCATCTCAGCCACAATGGCCATGGCGCTGGGCGTCACGGTGACCGTCACGCTTGTCGGTCTTGGCGCATCCGGGCTGAACCGGGGCGTTGGGCGCCTAGCACTACGTTATGGCCCGCGCGTCGCGCACATGCAGCGAAGGGCGGCTCTGCTCGGCAGCATCGCTATCGTCGCGTTTGCCGCACTTCAGATCGCTTTGCAGATCGGCGGTGTACTGACGCCGTCCCTGTCGTAGGAGCGGCGGCATCACCAAACATCGCTGGTCACAAGTGCGAATTGATTCCTGCCGCCTTCCGGCTATCTGTTTTTCTGTTCGGTGTTAATGCACGCGTCGAGTCCCTGCCTGAGAAGGTCCTGGGGCAACTGCCGGCCGATAAAGACAATCTTTGTCTCCCGGGTTTCGTCGGATCGCCACGGCTTGCCGACGTCGGCGCCAAAGATCATATGGACGCCCTGAAAGATCATCCGGCACTCCACTCCAGCGAGATTCAACACGCCCTTGTAGCGCAGCATGGCGGCGCCATAGATCTGCACGATCGAGCCAAAGAACTCCTCGAGCCGGTCCGCATCGAGCGGGACTGTCGAGCGGTAAACAAAGGACGACACGTCATCATCATGTTCGTGGGACACGTCTTCAAGGAAATCCGGCTCAATCTCGAGGATTGCATCGAGATCGAAACTGCGGATATCAAGCAGCCTGCTGATATCAGTCCTTCCGAAATCTGAATGCTTGATGGGTGCACGCGCGTTCATCTGGCGAAGACGTGCGGTAATGGCCTCTGCATCGTCGGGCGTGACGAGATCGGCCTTCGACAAAAGGATACGGTCAGCGAAACCAACCTGTTCCTGCGCTTCGTGATGTTCGTCGAGCTGTGCATTACCATGCCTGGCGTCGACGACCGTAACGATCGCGTCGAGCAGGTAGTTCTCCTGCACTGTCTCGTCGACGAAGAATGTCTGGGCAACGGGAGCAGGGTCGGCGAGTCCGGTCGTCTCGATGATCACACGGTCGAAATCAAGCTCGCCTGTGCGACGACGTTCGGCAAGCGATCCCAGGATCCGCACAAGGTCGCCCCGCACCGTGCAGCAGATGCAGCCATTGTTCATCTCAACGATCTGCTCGTGGCCGTCCTGCACGAGCAGTTCATTGTCGATACCCGCTTCACCGAATTCGTTTTCGATCACAGCGACGCGTCCGCCATGATGCTCCGTCAGAACGCGGTTCAGCAGCGTGGTCTTGCCGCTGCCGAGGAACCCGGTAAGGATTGTCGTCGGGATACGGCCATCATTTGAAGCAAGCCTGGTCATGATTGATTCCCTGTCAAATAAGGTTGCTCGGTCCTGCGGGGTATAACGATCAGACCGCCTTCGCGCGTCGTGACGTCCAGCGCGGAGAAGTGCGCGCCCTCGACTGCCGGGCAGCAAACGTGATGACGCTGCACGCCATGCCAGCCGCCACCGTCGTCGACGATGGACGGGAAAGAGCGCGGCCGGGCATCAGGTGAGCGGACCTGTAGCCTTCAACAGGCTAGCGCTTCAGCGCGGCCGATAATGCGTCGAGTTGCGAACCCATCCAGTGCTGGAAATCTTTCCCAGGGGGTAAAGTCTCGGTCACGCTGATGGCTGGTACGTGCGAGTTGCTCGCGAGCTTCAGCATGTGCCGGGTCATTGCACTGCTCGCCTGGCTGTTGTAGATCAGGACGTATACACGGCGAGCGGTCAAATCCGTCTCAAATGACGCAATATCCGCCGCACTCGGCTCTGTATCGTTCATCGTTGCAAGCTGGAAGCGCTCGTTGCGCATGTCCAGACCGATTGCACTGGCCATGTAACCGAAAACCGGCTCCGTCGCTGTCACCGGCACGTGCTCATAGTGCGCTTTAAGGGCAGCGACCTTGTCGTCGACCGGTTTGAGCGAGCTGAGAAAGCGGTCCAGGCGAGCATCGTAGTCACCTTTATGCGCCGGATCGGTGGCTGCCAGATATGCATTCACCGCCTTCGCGACGGCGGGCATCGTCTTCGGGTCGTACCAGAGATGCGGGTTATCACCGGACTTTCGTCCCGTGAGTTGTGCCGCGACAATTGTCGCGCGGTCCGACCTTTTCGAGGCCGCCAGCAGCTTTTCCATCCACGGGTCGTAGTCGGCGCCGTTGTACACAACGAGCGCCGCATTCTGCAGCGCCCGCGCCGTCTTCGGACTGGCTTCAAACAGATGCGGATCCTGGTCTGGATTGCTCAGGATGCTGGTGACCTGCACGTGGTCGCCGCCGAGCTGCCTCACCACGTCACCGTAAAAATTCTCTGCCGCCACGACCGGGACAGGTACCGACGGTGCCGCTGCCATCGTTTGGCCGCAGACGCCGAGTGCAAGTGCAAGCGCGACTGGGTACAGCACCTTAACAAGCCTGTTCATGAATTTCCTTACTCATAGATGTAAACGGATGCCGACTTTTTGGCAGAATCACTTTTCGGCGGCCGACTCGGATCGTTGCCGTCACGTCAGCCGCGCAGTGCGCGCAGCAGGAAAAGATTCTCGACCGATGCAGCAATCACGTTAAGGCTGCGTTAGACGAACCGAGCCTATGCCTCGATTGCATCGCTGTCCGTGCGGTCACTTTCCGTCGCGCCTTGCGTCGGCCAGACAGGAAACGGATCGTCATATTTTTCCCACTCATGCGAACCCGCGCTCATCTCGGCATCCGTCAGAAGACACGCATCGAACGCTGCACGCAGCGCAGCTTCGTCGATGCCGGTGCCGATGACGACCAGTTCCTGCTGGCGGTCGCCAAATGGCGCCGACCAGCGCTCCGAGATCATCGCGCGGCTTTCAGCATCCTCAGGCCAACGGCTTTGACGTACCGCGGCCCACCATCTGCCGGCCAGACCGTGTCGGGAAATCGCTCCGGCCTGAGACCAGGTCCCGACGAGGTCGTTGCGCGATGCGAGCCAGAAATAACCTTTCGAACGTACTACACCCGGCCACTCCATCTTTATCCAGTTCCAGAACCGCGCCGGATGAAAAGGCCTGCGCGCCCGATATGCAAAGCTCGTGATACCGTATTCATCACTTTCGGGGATTCGTTCGCCGCGCATCTCCCTGAGCCATCCGGGTGCCTGCGACGCAGCGTCGAAGTCAAAGCAGCCGGTCCCCATCACGGTTTCAAGCGGTACCTGACCAAACGACGAGATGACGATTTCGGCGCGAGTATTGAGGCCGCGCAGTACGCCCTTCAGTTGCGTCAGCTTCTCCGGCTGGACGAGATCCGCCTTGTTGAGAAGGATCACGTCGGCAAATTCGATCTGCTCGGTAATGAGATCCACGACGGTGCGCCCGTCCTCATCACCCATCGTTTCGCCCCGGTCACGCAGGTGGTCGTGTGAGCTGTAGTCGCGCACAAAGTTGTACGCGTCGACGACGGTGACCATGGTGTCCAGTTGCGCCACGTCGGAGAGGCTAAGGCCGCTCTCATCACGGAACGTGAACGTCTCGGCAACCGGTAGCGGTTCCGATATACCCGTCGACTCAATCAACAGATAGTCGAACCGTCCTTCCGCTGCCAGCCTCCTTATCTCGACCAGCAGGTCTTCCCGCAGGGTGCAGCAGATGCAGCCGTTGCTCATTTCGACCAGCCGCTCCTCGGAGCGCGAGAGCTGCGCGCCACCTTCGCGTATCAGGCGAGCATCGATGTTCACCTCGGACATGTCGTTGACGATGACGGCAACGCGTCTGCCCTCCCGGTTATTGAGCACGTGATTGAGCAGGGTTGTCTTGCCGGCGCCGAGAAATCCCGAAAGGACCGTGACAGGAAGTTTGTTCATAACGGATCGCGCTAGTGGTTTTATAGTTATGTTATAACATTCCACATGTGTGATGTTGATTTTTTTACTTCCAGATATACCGCTAATGCGACATTCGCGACCATCGACAGCCGGCAGGCCCACTCCCGCGAAGCCCTCGCGGTTCACGCCTCTGCGACAGTTGGTGCTGGGGCTTCTGAATGCGCGCGGAGGATCTGCAACAGCCTATGAGCTACTCGAAGATTTACACCGGCAGCGTCCGCATGCCGCGCCACCTACCGTTTATCGCGCATTGCAGTTTCTGATCAGGGAAGGCCTGGTCAGTCATGTCTCGACGACAAGCACCTTCCGGCTGACTGAACAGAACGGCGGCCGCCACGAGATCCTCGCCGTCTGCACCCGCTGCCATTCCGTGCGCGCACTGCATGACGCAACGCTCGAGCAGGTCCTGCTCGGTGCCGCACAGACTGCTCACTTCCGCGTGGACGGACAGCAAACCGAGATCAAGGGCGTCTGCGAGGACTGCGCGGCGCTCGCGACGGATCGTATCGTCGGCAAAAAGTAACGGTATGTTTCAATCTGTTGCGTAATAATATAACATTGCATTCGATGTGCAAATTTATCGCCGCGACACGCATGAGTTGCCATCACGGCAGTACGGCTCGCTCGCCTTTGCCCACGCCTGGAGTTCGTCGCCCGAGCAGCAACTACCTGCTGCGGTGAGGTTTCTGATTCGTATACCTAACAAATACCTGACAAGATGAGACATCGTCACCGCCTCGCCCACGCCGCGCTATTGTCATTCGCGCTTGCCGCCCGCGCTCACGCCGTCCCGGCCGACGCTTCGGTCGGCGGCACCATCGCCGACAGCGAAGGCCAACCCGTCGGTAACGCCACGGTCACTCTTCAGGATTCAGCGGGCGCGTCTGTCGGGGAGGGACACACTAACGCGATCGGGCATTTCACAGTCGGGAACGTCGCGCCTGGAACTTATGCTGTTGTTGTTTCCGCCCCCGGATTTGCCAGCGGAAGCAGCGTTGCCACCACCAGTCCGGGGCAGGAAAGCTCTGTGTCGATTGCACTTTCAAAAAGCGATACGCTCGATGTGCAGGTTAATGCGCAGCGGCTGAACCGGGCTCGCAACGACCTGCTGCCTGAAACGGGCAGCAGCGTCTACCGCTTCAGCCAGAGCGACATCAACAACCTCCCGGCAGGGCAGGACACGCCGCTTAACCAGGTCCTTTTGCAGGCGCCCGGGGTTGCCAGCGACTCCTACGGCCAATTGCACGTGCGCGGCGATCACGCAAACCTGCAGTACCGGATTAACGGTGTCATCATTCCCGAGCCGATCAGCGGGTTTGGGCAGTCACTCGACAGCCGCATCATCGACCAGCTGAATTTTCTGACGGGCGCGCTTCCTGCCCAGTATGGCTATCGCACAGCGGGCATCGTCGATATCAGGACCAAATCGGGCGATACCGGTAATGGCGGTTCCATTGATGTGTTTGGCGGCAGCCATCAGACCATCAAGACGAGCGGTGACGTATTCGGCAGTCAGGGGCCTTTCAGCTACTATTTCAGCGGCTCGCTCGGCGAGAACAATCTGGGTATCGAAAACCCGACGTCGAGCGCCAGTGCGATACACGATCACACGCGTCAGGGCGACGCTTTCGGTTACATGTCGTACATCATCAATCCGCTCACGCGCGTGAGTGTGATGTTCGGTACGACCAGCAATCAGTTTGAAATTCCCAATACGCCAGGCCTGCCCACTGCATTTACGCTGAACGGCAACACGAGCTTCGATTCGAGCCAGCTCAATGAAACCCAGTCAGAACTCAACCAGTTTGCCGTAGTAGCGCTGCAGGGAACCAACGGGGCGGCACTGGACTATCAACTTGCCGTTTTCACCCGCTATTCACGCACCCAGTTCAACCCCGACCCGGTCGGCGACCTGCTGTTTAACGGTGTCGCGGCAAGCGATTTTCACAGCGATCGGGCGAATGGGGTTCAACTGGACACAACCTACCGGCTAAACGAAAAGCACACGATCCGCGCGGGCATCTTTTTCCAGCAGGAACACGCAATCTTTGACAACAGTCTCGCTGTCTTTCCGGTTGACGCCGAGGGCAACCAGTCGTCCGATCAGCCGGTTACCATTCCTGACTCCAGCAGCAAAACCGGCTACCTGTATAGCGCCTATGTGCAGGATGAGTGGAAGCTCACCGACAGGCTCACCATTAACTATGGCTTGCGCTACGACAAGATGGACCAGTACGTCAGCGCGAGCCAGGTGAGCCCGCGCGTCGGGTTGGTGTACGCGCTAACGCCGTCCACCACCGTTCACGCGGGTTACGCGCGCTACTTCACGCCGCCCGCGTTCGAACTCGTAGCCGACTCCGACATCGCGCGGTTTGCGGGGACCACAGCCCAGGTGTCCGGACAGAACGATCCGGTTCAACCCGAGCGCAGCCACTACTTCGACCTGGGCGTCATCCAGCGGCTGACGCCGTCGCTGACCGTCGGGCTTGACGCCTACTACAAGAAGTCGACCAATCTGCTCGACGAAGGCCAGTTTGGCACCGCGCTAATCTTTACCCCCTTCAACTATCAGTACGGCCGGACCTATGGTGTCGAGTTCACGGCCAATTACAAGCAGGATAACGTTTCCGCCTATCTGAATCTCGCGTTCAGCCGCGCACAGGGCAAGAATATCAATTCCGCGCAGTTCAATTTCGGCGCCGACGAACTCGCGTTCATCAGTGACCACTACGTATTTCTCGATCACGATCAACGCGTGACCGCGTCATTTGGCGGCACGTACGAACTCGGCCGTACCACATTCACGTTTGACGGACTGGTTGGAAGTGGCCTGCGCAGCGGCTTTGCCAATACCGATCGTCTGCCGGTTTACGCACAGGTCAACCTTGGCGTGATCCAGCACTTCAACGTCAACAATCCCCTGATTGGCAAATTCGACGCGCGACTGCTTCTCGTGAATGCGTTCAACCGCGTGTACGAGCTGCGCGACGGCTCTGGCATTGGAGTGGGCGCTCCGCAATACGGACCTCACATCGCGCTGTACGCGGGTATTTCCAAAAAGTTTTGACGCCTGACCAAAGGATGCCGGAATGAAAGACTGGATGAATCTTATGGACGCCGTGCAGCTTGGCGGGTGGGTCATCTACCCGCTCAGCCTGCTTGCGATCGTGGCGATCGCGATTGTGGTTGACCGATCATATGTCTTTACGCGTTTCGCCCGCCGGCCCGGCGCAAGTCTGTGCGCCCCGGTTACCGCCGACGCGTCGCCCGGCGCAATCGTTGAGGCATTTGATTCGCTGCCGGCGGAGCATGTTTTCCGACGCCTGAGCGAGCCGCTTGCGCGCCAGCCGTCTGTGCCTGTCTGGTATCGCGAGGCGAAGACCGAAGTGATCGCCTCAGCGATCGAGCGGGATATGAGCAGGGGCTTCTGGGTACTCGAAACGATCGTGACCGCTGCGCCACTGCTAGGGTTGCTGGGTACGATCGTGGGCATGATGCATTCGTTCCAGCTCTTCGGCGCAAGCGGTCTGGTCAATCCGGGCGGCGTCACCGGCGGCGTCGCCCAGTCACTGGTGGCGACAGCGGTTGGCCTGGTCGTCGCATTGTTCTCGCTGTTCGCCTTCAACTACTTTTCCCGGCGCCTCGAGCGGCTGATGGACGAACTCGAAGCGTTCGCAAATGAACGCCTTAGCGGGATCCGCCTCGCTTCCGAAACGGGCGGTAATACGCCGTGAAGTTTCGTCGCTCCCGTGCCGCGAAGCGCGGCCGCATCGAAATCATTCCGATGATCGATGTGATGTTTTTCCTGCTCGCTACGTTTATGCTGACATCGCTCGCCATGCAACGGCTGGACGCCGTGAAGGTCAACCTGCCATCGGGTCATGCGCAACAGATGGCGGTGGAGGGTCCACCCACTTTGACGGTCGACCGCGGCAACGGGATTTTTGTCAACCGCGAACCGGTTCGGCTCGATCAGGTGGAGCCTGCCATAAGGCGCGCACTGCGCCCAGACCATGACGTCATTGTCGCCGCCGATGATGCAGCGGGGCACGGCGTTGTCGTGCGGGCAATGCTGGCGGCCCGACGCGCCGGCGCGGAACATTTTCTCGTTGCAGTTCATCGTGAGTAGACTTTCGCGACTCCGCATCGAGGCGTGTGACAACCGGAAAGTCAGGCTCACGATTGCCGCGGCGCTGGGTGCATTTGCATGGGGAATTTTTCTTGTAGTGCTCGGACGCAGCCTGGATCCGGGACCGGCACGCGAGCGGGTGCTGCAGCAGCCGTTGGAGGTGAGCGTCGTTGACGTACCAGAACCCGGTCCAACGCCGCCCATGGTCAGAACACGCTCATTACAGGCGAGCACTGAGCCGCACACCGTCGCCCCGCCAAAACAACCGTTACTCAAACCAGCACATACCCCCACGCTGCCAGTTCGCACGCCGATGCCTGCTGCGAAGGCACCGCTGACGACGCACGCCCCGGAATCCGCGCCGGTTGCGAAGCCCGAGACCGGTTCGCCGACACAGACGGCGACCGCGGCGCTATCATCGCCGTTGCCTGCCATCGGTGCGCCAGGCACTCAGGAGACATCTGCGGGTTCGCCTACCGGCAACTCGCCCGCGCGGGCAATCGCGCAGCCGCTGCCCCCGGTGCCCGACGAATTGCGGGAGCAGGCCTACCAGACGGTCGCCACAGCCCGCCTCGTCATCCATACGGACGGATCCGTCGCGGTCGAACTTATCAAGCCTACGCAGTACCCGCGTCTCAATCAGATTGTTCTCGAGACCTTGCGAAGCTGGCGTTTTTTTCCCGCAATGCAAGACGGACACCCGGTTGAAACCCGGCAAGACATTCGCGTGCACTTTAACGTGAGTTGATGCACAGCGGCTCTCCGGCAGTAGCGCGAGGCGACCGGCTTCGAGGCCGACCAGGGGTCGGTGTGCGTGCGCAGCAGGCGACTCTGCTATGCGAACGGCCGAACGAGCACGGTGAACGGCCATAGCGAAGTGAATGGACGAACGTCGGCTCCGGCCGACATGCCGTTCTCCCGGATTACCGCCGGGTGCCCGACCGCTCAGCTAGCCGTCCCCTGAAATGCCGCTTCGTCGCCGGCGGAGAGTGGGTTGGCGGGGCGATGTGCCCATTCCGAGACGGGCTCTTCGAGCACGTAATGGTTCGGGCTTTCCCCGTGTCATCGACGGACGCCACCCTGCTGAGCAGGCAGGAGCAGCGCTGGCGCTCTCGCGCATAGCTACAGGACGCAGCGGCTGCCGATTCTCCTTTCCAGCTAAGAAGTGCTAAAGATAGCGCCGCGTTCCCGAGAATCAAAACCGATTCGTTGGTGTACGCAACTAACGGTCAGGCCCTCGCAGCGGCCGGCTTGGCTCCGCCACCACAGCGTTGCCCAAAAAAGGGCCGCCGGCCAGATCATTCATGCTTCGAGAAGCGTGCCCGATTCACCCGCGCTGTTCAGGGGCGCTCGAAGTCATCGGGTGTCAGTTCCAGGCGTACGCACGGATACGTAGGTAGCTTCCGTTCGGCGATCGCGCGGATGCGGCTGTATCCGTTGCGGAAGGTCCCGAGGATCTGGAGGTCGTCGGCCCGGTCTTCGAGCCAGAAGTGGGCCTCCGGCGCTGCGGTCGTGATGACGCATTCGACGAGGGCGTGCCCTCTGGCGAGGCGGAATGACACGCGTTGCCGGTTTGCCAGAATCTGCGGCTCGAGTTCAGGTTTTTTCCATGACGGTTTCAGGGCGTGTCGTTCGCGCGGGTAAAGCGGATGTGTATCGGTCTGGTGACGTTGGCGATCGTCGCCGGCATCAAGGTACAGGCTGCGGGGCATCGTGACGCGCGTAGGCGGGCATAACGGGCGGCTCCTGACAGGCGCGTCCGTGACGCGAGCGGGCACTTTCACCTCCGGTTTGTAAAAGCCTCGCCGATCTGCCGCGCGCGCTTCACTTCGTCGCTGTGCAGGTAAATCGACGTCGTGGAGACGGACGCGTGCCGCAGGTTGTCGCGCACCGTGGTGAGTTCGGCGCCGTGTCCCAGCGCGTGGGTGGCGTGGGTGTGGCGCAACCAGTGAGGGCTCGCGCGGCGCAGCTTCTCCGCGAGCGGTGGGTGATCGGTTTCGATGGCACTGGCGGCAAGGACGAGAAAGCGCTCAAGCACGCTCCACAGGCGCACGCTGCTGATGGCCGCGCTACTGTCCGCGTCCAGGCTGCCGATGACCGGTGTGTCCGGCCGCCAGCGCGCCATAGTAGTCGGCAACTGGCGCCCGGCCAGATAGCGGGTTAGTGCGTCCCACGCGAGCGGCGGCAGCGCCACCCGGGCGACCTTGCCGCCTTTGCCGGTGACGCGCAGCCAGTGCTCGCCGCGTGCGTCGGTCTCGACGTGGCCGAGCGTCGCGCCGACCAGCTCACTCGCGCGCAAACCCGTCGCAAAGCCGAAATCGAGCAGGAACCGCAAGCGCTGCGCGGCCGGAACCGTCCAGCCGTGAGACCATTCCAGCCCCTCGGCCATCGTACGCACCAGCGCCCATTCCCCGTCGGTAAAGGCGCGCGACGCATCGAGCGTCGATGCCGTCCTGCCGCCGCGCACCTTGATGCCGGCAAACGGATTGGCCATCACGTAGCGCTGTTCGACCAGCCAGCGGAACAGGGCGCCGAGAATCGACAGAGCGTGCGCGACCGAGCGCGCCGACAGGGTGCCGTTAAACGGCCGCCAGTCCGGTGACGTGCGCGGGCGCACCGGGCCGATCCAGCGTCCCCGCGGCGCCGGATGGCGCAGGAACGTCCGGTACGCGATCGCGTCTTCGGTCGTGAGCGACGACAGCGCGCGGCCTCGTTCGACGATGGCCCAGAGGATCAGCCGCTCGGCTTCCTTGCGGTAGGTCCGCTGCGTGGCGGGCGACTCGTGCAGGGACAGCCACGTCTGCACGGCCTCGTAGTCGTTGGACGCGTCGAGCGTGCAGGTGGCGGGCGGTGCGCGGAACGTGCCGGCGGAGCCGTCGACCTCGTGCGGCAATTTGAGGGTTTCCCACGGCACGATGTCGCCGCGCTGGCTCGCGACCACCAGCCCACGCGCCCTGTCCGTGAGCGCGGGCCAGGCGGCGAAGAACGCCTCGATCGAACGGGCGCTCGCGGTGCCGAGCCCCGGCACGGCCTTCCACCACTGGCGCCGGCGCGGAATGCGCACGGTGAGATCGGCGAGCGTCGTGATGCCGTACGCGTGCAGTACGCGCACCGCGCGCGGGGAAAACCACTGCGCGACGTCGTCGGCGATCTGCGGTTCCGGCGGGCGCGCGGTGCGCAGCGCATCGATCGCCTGCGCCACGCCCTTCGCGTGCTGCTCACGTCCCGCTACCGGATGAGTGAGGAGTGCGACGAGATCGTCGCGATGGGCCGCGCGGGCAATGTCCAGCAGTTTGCTGCGGATGCGCCCGAGCACGCCGCGCGCCGATTTCCCGTCACCGAGGGCGGAGGGCAGATAACGCGCCACGGCCTGCCGCACGGACACCCCGGCGTACCACGCGCGGAGCACGGCAAGCTCGTCGGCACCGGGAAAACCGGATCCGGAAGATTCAGCGTCAGCAGCGGTCGCGGAGCGCAGGGTGAGGCGCGTTTTCATAGTCCTGAGTTTATCGTAAAAACAGATGCCTTTAGATAAGAAAACTTATCTTTATAGCTTTGTTTCGCGATACGTTTCTTGCAAATGCATCCGTCGCTCACACAAGTAAATCTGTTAATAGGGTTCAACTATTTTTGTTAGCGCTCGCGCCTCTTGCCATCGCGTGCATGCCTTCCATGCGTATGCGCCAGAGGGCTTTCGGCTTGTGCCCCATGATCGCGTCTGGGCGTCCGGCCGCCCATCCCTTTACAACATTAGTTGAAATCACTCAGCGAATAACAAATTTAATTACCGGCGCGACTGCGATGCTTACAAATTTAGTTGAAGGCGGATCTGCGTTCTGGGCCTCATGCAGGGGTATGCAGGCGATGCTGCGGTCGCACAAGGATGATTACAAAATTAGTTGCGTGAGCGGCCACTTCAGTCTTGTCGCATGCGAGCAACCAATGCGAGCAAGCGCGAATTCATTTCCTCGGCCGGCAATTGCGCGAACCAACCGTGACCGGGAAGCAACCATTCGAAGCGATACGTGGCCAGCCTGCTCAGCGAATCGGTGAGCTCCGTCCATCAGTACCAGCACGCGGCCCTGAACGCGACGAGTTCCTTCTTGAGTGGGCTCCAGGCAAGTGAATCACCCGAGAACATCACGCGATCATCAAGCAGATACACGACGCTACCCCGAGTGTGTCCGGGTACAGGGATCGCGCGAACGTTCATCGCAATGTTCATTGCTGACCCGTCGTCGAGCAGATCCGTAGCATATGGGGCAGCCGACGCGTCCTCCCGATGAATCCAGACGCGAGCACCGAATCGACGCGCGTATTTGTCAGCGTCTGCGACGTCGTCACTATGCGACAGCAGAATGTGCGCAATACCACCGGCGCCGTCAAACCATTTCACCAGCTCCGCCGCATAGCGAGGGGAGTCGATCAGCAGATTGCCTTCCGGACGCGATGCAAAATAAGAATGTGCTCCGAACGACGACCGCGCGTTGAATCCACAGCGCCACACGTGCGAGGTGATCTGCTGTGGAAAAATCGCTGCGTTCGGACGAGGCTGTTTTGTT
The DNA here is from genome assembly GCF_003387275.1 of Paraburkholderia sp. BL6669N2. Lineage (NCBI taxonomy): Bacteria > Pseudomonadati > Pseudomonadota > Betaproteobacteria > Burkholderiales > Burkholderiaceae > Paraburkholderia > Paraburkholderia sp. BL6669N2. The sequence goes on from NZ_QUNA01000002.1 coordinate 435,408, forward strand.
TCACTGCGTACCGATGCCGTAGGACACACAAGCATCGCACGCCAGGCATCAAGTTGCTCTTCTGGCGTCGCCGGCTGCCGAACGAAGACACTCTTGTCGTTTCGTTCAACAATCAGCTCTGGCGCGACGTGACGTGATGCACCGCAATTGATGCACGCAGTATCGATGTACCACTCGCCTGAAACAGAGTCGGTATTACGTATGGGCTTCATTTGGTGCTCCCTGGCCGATGTGCACATCAGCCGGCTCGACGATCGTCCGCGTGTCGCGGTTCCCGGAGGGTTGTTACGACCATTAGGCTACGATGACCCACATAGTCCATGCCTGGTTTTCTGCAGCCCGTGTTGGTGTTCCCCAGCCTGACGCGCGCTCTTTCGGTAGTCAAACTGCACTTACCGCGCCCGATGCCCGAATCCAGCTTTCAGCGCGTCTACGACGAGTTGCACCGCTGTGCGCGTATGTGTCCTACCTGCTTGTGATGGCCGCGCTATTGCTTCCGGAGCCTCGATGCAAAGACCTGTCCGGCGTCACTGCCAGTGCGCACACGGATGTGGAGGAAGCTAACTGCGTTTGCACCCTGACGCGCAAGCTCCGCGGTAATGGGTGTGTCCGGCCCCGTTCAGCAGGCGTGTGCGAAGGTTCGGCGCGCGTGAATTGGCGCCTTCCGGGAGGCAAAGGAAGTTGCTGATGGCAGTGCGGTCAATATTGTGCACCTCATATACAAGAACAATCGATATGAGTTTACTTGGCCCTTTCAGGACGTTCAAGGGCCACTGGAATTTCATTCCTCTGCGCGAGGACCCCACGAGTCGGCCGCTGCTGCTTGTTGTGCGGGGCGAAATGCTGGCGAATACCCTTAAAGCGAATGTCGTCCGCGCTTGCGCGCTCGGAATCGCTCAGGCGGCCTCCCGGACCGCCAGCCTTCGTCCTGTTCCAGTCGTGCCAGCCCGGTCGCTCACCACGAAACCATCGAACAGGCAAGGGGTAAGGATTTTGCCAAATGTGCCGATATAACGCGGAAGGTGTCGCCGAATCACGAAACAGCCGCTCCATTCATCTGCAGGGACGTCGTACTCCGCCTATACCTGCAGTATCGGGCTCGCCAGTCCAAGGTATCATTCCGTCGAACTGGGCAGCGCGTGCTAACGAAGCGCTTGTTTGTCTTCGCACTTAGGCCAGGCTTTCCCGAGCATTTCCGAAGACCATGATTCGAGTCGCAACGTCCTTTCTTACAAAACCGGCCCTGTTCGTTTTCGCTGGGATTGCAATCGCGCTAGCTACGACCGGCGTGACGGTAGTCTCGCTGTACGAAATGAGATCGGACGCGATGACGCAGGCGCGCGATGCCGCACAAAACCTCGTGATCTCCCTGCAGAAGGAGACGGAGCGTAATCTCGACATCTATCAACTCGCCATGCGCGAGGTCGAGACAAGTATCGAGACGCCCAGCATTTACCGTCTTCCCCAAGATGTCCGGCAGCTAGTCGCTTTCAGCACGGCTAGCAATGCAAAGGAACTGGGCGCTTTGTTCGCCACAGATGCAGCAGGCAATCTGATTCTCGACTCCCGTTCCGTTCCGCCGCGGAAGATCAATGTGAGCGAGCGGGATTACTTTCAGGTTCAGCAACAGAAAACAGATGCTGGCTTGTATCTCAGCAAGCCTTTCCTGCCGCGCGCGGGCGATCGGGAACAACCGCAGATCGCGTTGAGCCGGCGACTTGAGGATAAAGAAGGCCGGTTCGCCGGCATTGTCGCCGGTACCCTCCGGCTAGACTATTTCCGCCGGTTGTTCGAAGACTCAATACTCGGTCAGCATGGCACCATTACGCTGCTGCGCACAGACGGGACGGTCCTGATGCGGCAACCGTATCGCAAGGACGATATCGGCAGTTCGCTCGCTGGCGGCCATTCGTTTCCGCCACTCGTGCAATCGGATCACGGAACCTACGTCGACATTGCGGTACTCGACCACGTTGAGCGGCTGTACAGCTTCAGGCGGACCGGCAGCTACCCACTGGTCGTCGTCGTCGGGTTCGCGACTGAGGATATCTATGCAGGATGGCGCAAACGAGCGACTGCCATTAGCATCGTCACTTTAATTCTCGATGTGCTCTTCATCATGTTGTCACTGATGTTCAGCGGACAATTGCGCAAGAGACTGGCAATGGATCGCCGGCTGCAGAGGCTGGCGTGGTTCGATTCGTTAACGGGCTTGCCTAACCGGGCGCAACTCCAGAGAGACGCACTCCGCGTTCTGACGGACGCCGGCCGGGATTCGTCGAGTTTTGCGACGCTGTTTATCGATCTGGACCGTTTCAAGCGCATCAACGACACACAGGGGCATGCCGCCGGCGACGAGGTGTTGAGCGCGATCGCAAGTCGTCTCCGGGATCATGTCCGGGGTGAGGACGTGATCGGCCGCCTCGGCGGAGACGAGTTTCTCGCCATATTGCAAAACTGCGACGCACTCGGGGCCACCCACATAGCCGGACGCATTTTGCAAGCGGTAGATCAGCCTATCGTCATCAACTCGAAGCATGACACTAGCCTCACGATCAGCGCGAGCATCGGCATCTCACTCTATCCGCACGACGGAGAGGACAGCGATACCCTGCTGCGAAACGCGGACATGGCGATGTACCAGGCGAAGAGCGCGGGACGTAACCAGGTGCGTTTCTACGCTCCCGAGTATGAGCGCCAGGCCAGAGAACATCTCGAGCTGGAAATCGCGCTGCAACGTGCCTTGAAAGCAGGTGCACTGAGTGTCGTCTACCAGCCCAAGGTCGATGTGACTGGAGCGCTGCACGGTGCCGAAGCCCTGGTGCGGTGGTCCAACGATAAGCAAGGGTTCATTCCGCCGGATCGCTTCATCGCCATCGCCGAAGAAAGCGGTCTGATCGCAGAGGTGGATGCATGGGTGCTCGGCGAGGCCTGCCGCCAACTTGCCGAGTGGCGGGCAGGTGGCATCGATGTGCCGAACATATCCGTGAATGTCTGCGCCGCCGACTTCAAGCGTCCAGATTACCCCGCCTTTATCGCGCGCACTCTGCAGGCTCATGGCCTGGATCCTGAAGACCTGATCCTCGAAATGACCGAGCGAGTCCTGTTTGACGAGTCGGCCGATGACATTCGCCCGTCGCTCGATGCGATACATGCCCTGGGAATAGCGCTGTCGATAGACGACTTCGGTACGGGCTACTCGTCCCTGAGCTACCTCCACCGGTTCCCCATCAAAGAACTGAAGATTGACAAAAGCTTCGTGCGGGAGATCGGGGTCGACGCAATGGCACAGTCTCTGGCACAGGCTGTACTGAACATTGGCAACGTGCTAAAGCTGACTGTGGTCGCTGAAGGTGTGGAAACGCAATCGCAGCGCGACTTTCTAAGCGACCATGGCTGCCATTTGTATCAAGGATACCTTTTCTCGCCGCCGTTGCCGCCGGAGGATTTTGTGCTCTGGATACAAGCGCATCGGCAGCGAACGTACACACGCGGGCCGACCAGTGCTCACAATTGGATGGAAAGCCGAAGCGCGCAGGTAAGCTGATTCGACGACCGCCGTTATGACGGTTTGGCGGCTATCCTACTGTCATCCGATCCGACCTGCTGACGGTCACGCTGATCCTGATCAGCGGTGCGGATGACTGGACGTCCCTCTCGAGATGCGAGCGTTGGCGCGATACACTCGTCGAGCCGTCGCTGGCGCAGTGCGACGCGTGCGAGCCCGAGCGCGGCGCGCGCATCGTCCGGCGCTACGGCTCTTGTTCATCACGTCATCTTAGCCGACCAGTCCGCGAACGTGACAACGCCAAATACAGTGGTGACTTCACCGATGCCGCCCATCTCGCACAACTGCTGCGTCTTGGACTATTGCCTGAAGGCTACATTTATCCAGCAGAAGAACGCGAGACAGTAACCATCGATAAAAGCGGCTCTAATCTGGCTGCGCTGCACGCGGTGAACGCCGAGCGAGAGACGCCCATCACGATTCGTCAAGTCAAGTACCTGAATAACGTGGTCGAGCAGGACCATCGGACCATCAAACGCATCACCCGACCGATGCTGGGCTTCAAGGATTTCCACTGCGCGCGTCATTCTGAGTGGCGTCGAATTAATGCATATGATCAAGAAAGGGCAGATGAAATGTCGGGGCGAGACTCCGCTGTCTCCCGCACAGCAGTTCTGCTCGCTCCTTTCACAAGCAATCCTCCTCATATCACCGCTGCTTGACCCGTTGACCTTACTGCGACAGAGCCCTATTTTGTGCACTCGTCAGTAAGCGCTCCTCGATGATGCATCTTGCGTCACCAATGAACCTGTTTGGTGCGCTTTTCCCGGCACATTTCTGAATTAACGATCAACAACGCAGTGGTAAGCAGACACATTGCTTGCCTAATTCATCGCGGCTTGGCGCGTATGTAGTGTTGGCTGTGAATCAGTAATAAACGGCTTATCGATTGCGGCCTTATCTGGATAAGACCGACTAACAGATGTCGGATTTGGACGGCATATTTTCATTCGATCCGAATCCAGACACCTAAACTTCAAATCGAAATGTGGAGGAAGGTACTTTGGCCAACGATGGAGCCTATCTACGAGCGGAAAGAAGTCAAAACTGGTTTCCATGACCAACCTGTCAACTGAGGTGGACAAGGCTGTACGTTTGGCCACTGAGAGCTTGAAGATTGATGTCGAAGGGAAAAACGTTCTGTTCAACTGGTAGATTCTGGGTCGCTGGCTGAGGGAAGCCAATCTCAGGAAGGCGGAAGAACTTTCGAACGAAATCGCTTCAAAGTTAAAGGAAAAAGGCATCGTCGCTGAACCCTTGACAGTCATGTTTGAAAACAAGGCCTTCAGTGGCTTCGTCGACAAGGTCGCTGCCGAAGCACCATTCAGAGAGCTTTGATTCGCGTATGAAAGACGGAGAGGGACATGAAGGCAATCGCTGAGGAATATGTGATTGTCGAAAAGATGAAGCGATCAGTTGTTGTACACCGCTTTGCCAGACGCGTAACGTCCACTAAAACGTCGTCTGAATTCGCCCCTGTGTGATGACGTATCACATGGCGGACGCGCAACGCGCAGCATCAGGGCACGCTCGGCGGTGCAGATAAATCGGTCGCTCAGCCAATCGCGGTTCTTTCTATTAGCGCGAGGAACAGATGCCGAGCCGGACCGTAAAATTTGAATATCATCCGGGCCTGTCCACCATCCACTTTGACGCTGTTCGGCTATGCGGAAAGTGGGACGGCGGGGGCTTGCCTTCCGCCGCCTGGTCGTTGCAACCGATGGTTCAGGTAAGCGAACCCGGTGGCCCACCATACTGGAAAGCGGAGGCCACGTTCATTCCCGACGCCACCGGCGCGACTCTGGACTGGGGTGTGCAAACCGATGGCCCCGCCGGAGCCGGCGTCTGGGGCATCGCCGCCGAGGTCGACGACGTGGCGTCGACCGACCGCACATTGTCATTCACGCTTCAAGACAACACAGGTCCGCAGCGGTATTTCCTGACCTGGTGCGGGCTGCTTGGCACGAACCGTGTCTCGTCCGACACGGGGTTGACCGATGCGGCTCGCTTCAGCGTCTGGGCGCCGAATGCGCAGAGCGTGTCGCTGATTCTGGCCGACCCTTCGACGGGCTACGTGGCGGACGACGGAACCGGTATCGTGCAGACCATCGCGATGACGAAGGGCAGCGATGGCATCTGGAGCACCCATGCGCCAGCGACGCAGCGGCGCAATTCGCTCCGCGCGATGCTCGGGCAGACGTACATGTTCAAGGTCGTCAAAGATGACGGCTCAAGCGCGTACCGAACGGACCTTTGGTCGCTCATGCAAATCGGGGCGGGGGACTTCGATCCGAAAGGCAGTCGTTATGCCGGGCCACCCGAGCAACTCGACGGGCCGCAGAGCTGCTCGGTGGTATGCGATCCATCCGTCGTGGTGCTCGCGGGCGTGCCTGAGGTTCCCGCCTCCGGGTTCTGGTCCGGCGAATTCGTCCCGGGCCGGCCGATGCCCGCCAGCATCGACGATCTCGTGATCTACGAACTGCATGTCGGCGCACTTGGATTCGGTCGCGCCGGTCCGGGTACGCTGGACGATGCTACGGACTTTCTGAATCACCTCGATACCCTAGGCGTCAACGCGGTCGAATTGCTGCCGATCGCCGAGTTCGAGACCGCTGCGAATTGGGGCTATGGAACATCGCACTTCTTCGCGATCGATCAGGCGGCCGGCGGAACGGACCGTCTGAAGGCCTTCGTGAAGGCGTGTCACCGTCGTGGCATCGCCGTGATTCTCGACGTGTGCTACAACCACTTCACACCGGACGCGGAACGCGCGCAATGGGCCTACGACTCGAACGATCCCACGAGGAACATCTACTACTGGTACGAAGGGCAGCCCGGCGATTATGCGAAGCCAGACGGTGGCTACATCGACAATCTATCGAGCGGCTGGGCGCCGCGTTTCGATCAGGAAGCGGTGCGCCAGCTCTTCATTTCCAGCGCAGCCTTCCTGGTCAGCGTGTGTCATGTAGACGGCTTTCGGCTCGATCAGACCAGCAGCATTCATCAATATCCCGTGGTGCATGCTACTCAGCGGCGCGCCGATCGCGCTGCGGCCTTCGGCGTGAAGTTTCTCCGGCAGTGGACGCGCACGATGCGACTGGTCGCGCCGCGCCTCTTCCTGTGCGCCGAGGACTACTCCGGCTGGAGTGCGATGACCGAACCCAGCCTTACTGGCACCGGCATGGGTTTCGATGCGACCTGGTATGCCGACTTCCATCACAATCTGGTGGAGTTCAACGGAGGCGGTTATGCCGAGCTGCTAAAGGAAGCTGGCTATGGGGACGACCGGCTTCTGCAGATGGACCGCTTCGCCGACACGCTGCGCGCCAGCGGAACGCTCAAGATCGTGTATCACGAATCGCATGATGATGTCGGCAACCGCGAGGGGTCGGCACGCACGATCGTTACCGCAGTCAACCACGCGCCGCTGATCGGAGAGACGCGCAAGTGGGCGGAGGCGCGGGTGCGCTACGCAACGGCGATGTCGCTGCTGTCCGCCGCCACGCCGATGTTTTTCATGGGGGAAGAGGTCGGCGCGGCGAAGCCGTATCGCTACAACGACTTCCTCGACAACCGCGAAGACATCCGGGGACTCGCCGCCGGCGACGGAGCGAAGTTATTCGCCTTCTATCGGCAGATCGTCAACTTTAGCGTTAGCCGCGATGCGATCCGCTCGCGCAACATCTTCGTTTCCGTGGTCGATGATGCCAGTCGCGTGCTCGCGTTTTATCGCTGGAACGATGATGAAGCGTATCTCGTGGTCGGCTCGCTGAACAACCGGCCGTTCGTGCCGGGGTATGTGCTGCATGACGATCGCCTGGTCAACTTCGTGTGGCGCGAGGTGTTCAACAGCGACTCGCTAGACTTTGGAGGATGGAACGTCGGCAACGCCGGGGCCGCGTTACAGGCAGACAACGGCGCGCTGCGCGTGACGATCCCGGCGTGCGGGGTGATCGTCTTTCGCAGAAGCTGACTCGATGAGGCCGGCGAGCGGGTTTGCCCAATGAGACCGGTCACCGCCGCTTCATCGGCCGAACTATCTTGGGACGCCGCAGATAGAGGACCCGCTTAAAAAAAGCGCAGCTTTTCACGTTTTGTTATTGCGGTTTCGACGGTGCACGCTTTTGCGCCTTCTCAGGCGGCGTGCAGATTCACGCGAATCACGACACGAACAGCGCGGGGAGAGCTTCCGTGCATTGGAGATCTGCAATGGCCGAAGTCCCGACAAAAAGACTGGAACTCGAAGACAATCGTTTTCTCTCTCCGCCAGTTGTCCAGCAGACACTGTACCAATGCGCGGTGGCGGTGTGCGTCATTGGGTACGACGTCGATGCAAGCCTCGATGTGGAGGTCAACGGTACCGTCGTGGTGAGTGGCGCGCCGGGCGGATTCCCGCAGCCGCAGGGTGCAGTGATCAAATTGCCACAGCCTCTTGTGGCAGGCAATGTCGTGCGGGCGCGGCAAACTTCGGGTGGCGTCACGAGTGGCTGGTCATCGGCATTGACCGCGCGCGATCATACCGTGGACTTTCCCGATGGGCTGCCACGTCCGGAGATCAATCCCGCGCCTGTCTACCGATGCGGCGCGCGTACAGGCGTGAGCAATCTATTGGCTGGCTGCGATGTGTGGGTCACGGCAGATGGCGCGCAAGTCGGCAAAGTCAGCGGAGCCGCGCCCCACCAGGGAATCGACGTGACGCCCGACTACGGGTTGCCGTCAAGCGTGCGCGCGTGGGCGTCATTGTGCAACGACCCCAGCCCGCCTTCGGCGGCATTCAATATCCAGGAGCCGCCTGACCCGCTGCCTGCACCTGCAATCGATCCCGCCTATGAGGGTACGCGACAGATTCGCGTGACGAACCTCGTCAACGGCGCGCGCTTTGAGATCTCGCGCAATGGCACGTCGCTTGGCGTGTGGCGCACGTGGGGATACGCCAGCCTCGTCAATCTCGGCGCTCCGTTGAGTACCGGCGACACGTTGACCGTGATTCAGCGCATGTGCGCGGGCAAGCCCGCGAGCCCGCCCGGTGGCGTGACGGTGCGGCCGTGTTCGGCACTGTCAGCGCCACAGGTCTGGCCCGTGCAGGGAGGCGACACGTTTGTCGTTGTGACGCAGATGGCCAGCGGGGCCACCATCAAGGTCTATGTCAACCATGTGAAGGCGGGGGAGAGCGGCGGACCCATCGTCGTGTTGAAAAAGCCGTTGCAGCACGGCGATGTCGTCGATGTAGTGCAAACGCTTGGCCAGTGCGTCAGCCAGTTTGCGCAGGAACTGTTCGCGCAATGTGTGGCACCTCCCGCAGGTGCTGATCCGGCCGGGCTCGACCTCTTTCCGGTTGGATGGCAGGAATATGACGGCGGTACGGTGTCAGTCAGTGGCAACACCCTGCATGTGCGGGGCAGCGTGTATTTTCCCGCCGAGGATGACGGCATGCAGCAGCCGTTCAACGTGCGCCGCCGCAAGGGCGGTGCGTCGCCCATCGTATTTCTGGCTCACGGCAATCACTCGCCCGCGGACCCGAGCTATCGCGGCTATGACTATTTCCAGCAGACGCTCGCGCAAATGGGCATCGTGGCCGTGTCCGTCGACTGCAATGAGCTTAACGGAAACACGTCCGGCCCCAACAACATTCTCGATCGCGCTGATCTGATCAATGCGTCGATCCAGTACTTCACTCATCTGAATGGAAGCGATCCAGCTTTTAAGCACACACTCGACTTTTCGAGGACGGGCTTGATGGGGCATTCACGTGGCGGAGAAGCGGTGATCGTCGCGCCAGGACGCGCCACGAAACCGGCGGGTACGACGATAGTCTGCGTGCTGTCGCTCGCTCCGACTGACTGGGGTGCGACGAGCGGGCCGCCAACCGGGTTTGAGTTTCTGACGTTGCTGCCCGCGGCCGACGGCGATGTCACCAGCAACGACGGAGCGAAATACTACGACCGCTGTCGGCCGCCGAAGTACAAGTCGCAGTTGTACGTCGACAAGGCCTGTCACAATTACTTTAACCGGCAATGGCTGCAAAACGACAACGGAGGCACGCTGCCGACCATGTCGCGGGCCGACCACGAACGCACACTGCTGTCCTACGGCTGCGCTTTCTTTCGCGATGTGCTGGCGGGGCAGGCGACGGTCGGTTTTCTCGTCGGTACTGAAGTCCCGCCGGCGGGGCCCACATCAAATGTTCATCTGGCATTCAAATGGGCTAAGGCTACGACTGTCGACGACCATCAGGATGGCAACGGCATCGGGCTGAACTCGATGGGGCAACCCACGTCGCAATCGGGACTGGTCGCCGACGAGTACGACTTCAGCCAGACAGGATCACATCAGTTCAACGGATCTTTCTACGGCGACACGATTGGCATGGTGGCCGTGCCACGCAAGAAAGGCGCGACTTTCCGCTCGCAGCTCAAGGGCAAAGGCCCGGGCGGGAACAATGAAATCTGGATTCGCGTTGCGGATGTGTTCGGTGGGCAGTTTCCGGGCGCGGCAACCGGTTTTCAGCTCGGCATAGAACAGGTCGGGGGCACAGTCACATGGGTCGATTCGGACGATGTCGGTGGCATGCCGCTGCCATTCGATCGTGGCACACAGACGAAGAGTATACTGTCTACGCTGCGATTTCCTTTGCGCTGCTTCGGATTGGCAAAACGCGGTAGTGAGGTGCGAGCGATCGTGTTGCGCTTCAATCGTGCGGTACCCCGCGCGCTGGCATTTGACGACCTGCAGATAGTATGAACGTGGAGATAAGAATGGCAACCGGTAACGACGGCGCTTCCCGTGAAAAGCTCCAGCATGAATCTCCCTTCAAAATGCCATCTCTTGAGGCGGCGGTGGCTCGTCGTGTGCGCAGCGACAAGACTCGCCGATTTGTTCTGGACGGCAAGGAAGAGTGGGTCCACGAATGGATCGAAATCGATGCCGAGCTGAATGAGGATTTCCCAATTGCAGGCGTCGGGCCTGTGCTATGGGTCGGCAAGACGCCGCTAATCGAGAGCGAGCGCCTGGCTGGGGGACGCTATCGCTTCTTTGCGCCCCCGGATACGAGGATAAAAGAGGACGGGAAGCTGGGGCTGGGCCGCGCGGGAACGGCGGTCCCCCATATCGAGCAGCGTAGTCGCATACGGCTTGCGTGGGAGAAGGCCGAATAGCGGGCGATATTGTAGAAGCGATGACTCGACCCACTGCGTAGGCCGAGGCCTTATTTAAAAACGAACCACTCGCGACGTTTACGTTTATAGAGCGCCGCTGCTCTCGTTAGAAATTGCACAGCTACGATCGACGCGACAACCCGGCATTTGCACTCAGTTTCTCCGGCCGCTTGCTGCGCCCCATCGGGTCTTGATGAATTAGGACTGAGTGCTGCGAGGCTCACTGGCCGGGTCATAGAAATTGTTCATGACCGTATTCGCGGCTGGTTCTATTTACAAGGAGAGCCTGCAATGCCTAAAGACTTCGAAATCGAAAAGCTCGTTGACTCGTTGGCGACGATCAGCAGCATCATTTTCCATCGGCTGCACTGCATGGAATGTAACCAATGCGAGCCTTGCGGCCCAGCCTTCATGAAGGCGCTGAACACCCTGCGCGAAGCGGGCAACGTTCAGCACACGATGGGTGCGGCTGCGCCGGACGTGGGTCGAGATGCCGGAACCAGTGCCAAAGGCGAGTAACTTGAACCTGGCACCGGCGCTTCGCGTGGTGGCTACGTGCGGCGGCGTATTCGTTTCCACATCGAGAGGTTGTTTTCGACTCAAGGGGGCGTCGGCAACCTCGCTGGTTTCAGTGATCTTGCCCGCGCTCTACTCAGGAGACCAAAGACGTTTGCCGGACAGTGTTTGCGGGCTGGAGACACAACTGCTTGACGCGGGCATTATCGAGAGTTCAGGGAGGGCAAGGACAACGTTCAAAGAATTTGCCGGAATTGCGCGCGTGTCCATCAGCAGACAAACGAACCTTGCCCGGCAAGTCACAGCGCTGCTCGCGACCGCAGGCATTGAAATTGGCACACAGGTCCGGAATGGCGATTTCGTCGTTTCGGACCTGTCCGATCTCGATGACGACGAGTCGCATTGCATTGCCAAAGATTTGCATCGACGCGGCTGCCCTTCGATCTCCATCTGGAGAAGAGGCGCGGAGACATTCCTGGGGCCAGTCACGGCACCGGGATGGTCCGCTTGTTGGCATTGCGCGCGCGAAAGACTGGCCGACTCGTTGATCGATGACATTGGCGGGGTTGCCGACGATCCGGCGATCGCAAGGGCCGTCGCCGACAATGTCATCCTCGCCATTCGCTACCCGGATGTCGCGGGTTATGGGTGTCTGGTCGCAAAACACGAGTCGACCACCCTGCATGCCATTTTGCCGATGCCTTGGTGCGCGACGTGCGGCGGCAAGATGGCGTTGCAGCGATGGGCACCGATTAACCACTCCATGCTGGTCCCCGAAGCGTTCCGGGCGCTTGCCGACCGGCGCGCCGGCGTGGTCCGGCAACTGTTCGTTTTTTCGGGGGACGGCAGCGACACGCCCGCCTTGCCTATTTGCGCTAGCGCTTTGATGGCTCAGCCTGCGCGCCGTCGAGTTGAAAAAGAATCCATCCTTCAGGGAGAGGGAAAGGGATCAACGCAAGAGGAGGCGTTGCTGGGCGCGATCGGCGAGGGCGTCGAGCGCTATGCGGCATCGCTCTGGAATCACGCTAATTTGACGAAGGGCTCTTTTAACGAACTTGGCGATCGAGCATTTGATCCCGCATGGCTAGTGCTGTACGACCGTGAGCAGTACGCCCGGTCCAACTTTGCCTTCCAGCCGGCCGATTCCAACTCGCCGATGCTATGGGCGACGGGTCATTGGCTGGATACGGGCGCTAAAGTGCTGGTTCCGGCGCAAGCGACTTACATCAACTTCGCTGGAGACGAACCGCCCATCGGCCAGACCACAAGTAACGGACTCGCAGCCGGGATTTCATTTAACGACGCGGCCTTGCGTGCGGTTTATGAGTTGATCGAGCGGGACGCCTTCATCCTGCACTGGTTGGCCGGGATGAAGGGGCAACGTGTTGATCCTGCTGACTGCGATGACGTCAGTCGTAATGCGCTTGACGACGTTCGGAGGCTCGGCGCGCACATGGAGTTGTACCTCCTCGATTGCGATACCGGCTATCCCACAGTGGTCTGCCTTGGCTTGGGGCACGGCGTTTCTTGGCCGGGCGCCACGATCGGACTGGGAACGCATGCCGACATCGATATCGCGTTGCGCAAGGCCGTACTTGAACACGGGCACTACGGCGCGTACATGCGCAGGTTGACACGCGAAGGACGGCACCAACACGTCCGTACGCCCGAAGACGTGGTGGGCAGTCTGGACCACGGGCTGTACTACTGTCACGTCGATAACGCCACGGGTTTGGACTCTCTGCGCCACGCTCAAGTCAGGGTAACCCTGGCGAACTTACGCAAGAGGTATCGTGAAGAGTCGAACCTGACGGCCTGCGTTGCTCGATTGTCGGCCTGCGGAATTCGAACCGCGGCAGTTGACGTCACGACACCGGATCTGGCCTTAGCGGGGATCTGCGTCGTGCGTGCATTTGGAACCTACATGCAGCCGATTCACTTCGGATTTGGCTACGAGCGGCGGAATAACCCGAGGCTAGAGGCTCTGTTGAAAGGCCCGATCCAGACGATCCCGCATCCGATTGCGTGAACGCGCCACTGGAACGGAAGGGCTTGCAGAAGTGTCTCCGTTGCGTCTCATTTGACGGGTCCAAACGGACTCGCTAGCGAATTGGTTGTTGGAGCGGCGACAAAGCCCGCGTCGTTGGCTTTTTCCGGCACGACTGCAATCTCCGAGATCCATACGAACGGCGGTCCTTGTTTGGGATCGCTTGAATTGCTAAGCAAAGTTCGTTGCCCGGTTTGCGGGTCGATTCGGAAGAGCAGGGTGGGGTCGGCGGCTGTGCTCGCGGGATTGCCTGCGCCGACAATGATTCTTCCCGCCCGCGCTTCCAGGGCAATACCGGAGAGGCGCGACCCCAGCGGTGCTTGCGCGGCATTGTCGAAATCACTGAGGACAGCACGGTTCCCGGTGTTGGGATCAATTCGCAGAAGTCGATTTTTGGGGACGGGCGAGATTGCCGACCCGTGCGAATCGACCAGGATCTGGCCAGAGGTCTCGACGGCAATGCCGGTTGAAGGTACCGAGCCGGTGGCACCCTGTGCCGGGTTGGTGAAATCGCTGAGCAGCGATCGTTGGCCCGTATTTGAATCGATCCGGTACACGTCCCCAACGTCCCGGCCAGCGCCGACGGGGACGAACCACGTGACGCTTGCGACGATCGTCCCGGTTTTCTCCAGCGCGAGATCGGTAAAGTACGCGACACAGCAATTGAACACGTCGCCCTGAGCGGGGTTCGTGAGATCGCTGACCACAATGCGGGTGCCCGTCCGTGTATCTATGCGAGCGATCGACCTCGGAGCGCCGCCGAATTGTGGTTGCGCCCAATTTGTCATGAGACGCCCGGACGCATCGACCGCCGAGCCAAAGACGTCTCCACGAAATACCCCGGCAGTGAAATCGCTCACCAAGTCCGGTTACCGGTGCGCGGATCAACCGCGTAAACGCCGGTAGTGGCAGCGGTGACGAATATCTGTCTCCGTCCTATTGCAACGCCCGCGAGAAACGATCTGTCCACAGGCCCTTCTGACGGATCTAGAAAGTCACTGATGACGGTGCGTACGCCCGTCTTGGGATCGACAACAAACAGCTTGCCTGCGCGGGCGTCAACCACCAGGATATCGCCTCCACGGATCGTGGCTGCCTGGGCAAGGTTGCCCGCTAGCAGAATGACGCAGAGTGCCCCGAGCCAGGCGTGAAGAAAGCGCCGGCAAGAAACGCGACATGCTTTTTTTTGATCTGACCTGGCCATGCAATGGCTTGGAACTGTGGTCCACTTTGTCGCGTTTGCCATCGCTATTCTCCCTTTTGAAGCAGGGCGCGTGAAAGCCTGGATCGAACAACGGGTCCGGTCTTCGGTTTTAGTCGCGTCGAAATCGTGCGTTGATTCAGTTTAGGCGATCAATGTTTTTCCACACACCTTTGACCAGTTGTTGCCTCATGAAAAAATCCGCCGACTGAAGTGATGGGCGCCGACCAAGCTGTTGCCGGTCAGCCAAAGCGGTCCAAAGCTGGCGATTTTCGTCCCGACCCAGGCACGCGTGTTGCGACCGTCACCACTACGGCGGCGAAGTAGCCGCACTGCGATTGGGAGGACACAATCATGAGACAAACCGTTTTAGGCGTGTTCGATAGCTACTCCGACGCACGCTCGGCGCAGCGGACCTTGGGCGGAGCTGGCGTGGCGCAAGCCGATATTTCTACCTACTCGATGTCAGTTGACGCACCCGCCGAAAAGGGCCACGTGTCTATGCACCGGCCAATGGCGATTTGCGCCGTCACGACCCGGTATTCGATCAACTCGAGCAATTGTTCGCGCGGCTCGCAGCAAGTCGACACGATGACTCACGAGGGGCCGGTTGCGAGCACGACGCGTTCGTCGGACATCACGAAAAGTCCTGCCGTACAGCGCGACGCGTCGCAGGTACCGGCAGCGCCGGGATCATTGGTAAACGATGAATCCACGGCGGGAGGAACCGTCACGCGGACCACTGCCTTTTCTTCCACCGAACCAAAAATGGCCGCTGGAATGCAGCAGGTGATGACGCATACGGAGGGGCTCCAACCGACTGAAGCCGTGGGCAACCGCCAGCAGCTATCTGACGTTTCCGACGCAAGGCTCACGCGGGCTCTGTCAAGTTGAAGGCCGTAGACCATCTGAGTGGCTCAAACATAGTTATCCTTATCAGATAACTTTCCCGACTGCTGAAGAGACGGTCCAGGCCTGCCATGTGGCAAGGCGATCTTTGAGTATGGCGCGATGAGATACCGCGTTCATCTGATGTATGGGCAACGCGAAGTGCTGCCGGATCACGCCCTGAGGCAGTCCGTCAAGGTTTTTGAGGGGGAAGTTGTTGCTCTCTGAGGTTGACCCGGTTCGACGGATAGATTTGCAGTTGAGTTCAATGCGGTGTGGCACCTCCCGATAAGGTCGAATCGCGGGTTGTCCACGGCCGGGCGGCGGGTCGCCTGTCACGACCACGACGCTGCCCGGCGGTGGGCAACCCGCGCGGCGATAAGCTTTGACCTTGCGCATGCAGGTTTTCGAACTCGAGCGGCGAACAGTAGCCGATGCTGCTATGCAGGCGGCGTATGTTGTACCAGCTCTCCAGAAACGAGAAGAGGCGCCGCCGTGCCTGTTCGTGGGTCGCGAAGTGTTCGCGACAGAGCAGTTCGGCTTCGAGTGTGCCGAAGAACGACTCGCACATCGCGTTGTCATAAGCATCGCCGGCCGTGCCCATCGATGGCTGTACGCCTGCTTCGCGGCAGCGCCGTCCGAAGGCAATGGACGTGTATTGGGCGGATTCAACCGGTCGTCGCAACACCTTTAATCGAGGAGGTGTTTATGGGACGACCAGCCGGGTGGATGCAGAAGTTGACAGGGCGAGGAGCGATGCGCTCGCCAGGTGCGCCGTCGCATCGGCGTGAGATCGAGCGGCGATTCTGGAAGCAAATCGCAACAGGCATTACAAGTGAGAAGGCTGCAGAGGCGGTTGGCGTGTCGCAGGCAGTAGGCTCCCGCTGGTTCCGCCATAATGGTGGCATGCCACTTTCCATGTCGAGCCCAATATCAGGACGGTACTTGTCGCTCGCGGAGCGAGAAGAGATTGGACTACTTTCTTTCCAGGGTATCGGGGTCCGCGAGATTGCTCGCCGTATCGGACGCAGCCCATCAACGGTCTCCCGGGAACTGACACGCAATGCTGCAACTCGTAGCGGCCGGCTTGAGTATCGAGCTTCGGTTGCGCAGTGGAAGTCGGAGTTGGTTGCCAAACGACCCAAACCTTCGAAACTGGTGACTAACCCACTGCTGCGCCACTACGTGCAAGACCGTCTGGAGGGTAAGGTTCGCGCCGCTGATGGCCGCGCGATTTCTGGGCCCCGGCAGGCGCCGTTTAAAGGGAGAAACAAACCGCATCGCGGTGACCGTAAATGGGTCAATGGCTGGTCGCCCGAACAGATTTCCAACCGGTTGCAGATCGACTTCCCGGGTGACGAGTCCATGCGCATCTCTCACGAAGCCATTTACCAGGCTCTCTATATCCAGAGCCGAGGTGCTCTCAAGCGCGAGCTGGTCAGCTGTCTGCGCACGGGGCGGGCGTTGCGTGTGCCGAGGGCCAGGGCACAAGCCAAGGCATGGGCGCACGTTAGCGAGGATGTAATGATCTCCGGCCGCCCGGCGGAGGCAGAAGATCGTGCTGTGCCGGGGCATTGGGAAGGTGACCTGATCATCGGCCTGAACCGGTCTGCGATCGGAACGCTGGTCGAGCGATCAAGCCGATTCACCATGCTTGTCCACCTGCCTCGCGAGGAAGGCTATGGGCTGATTCCCAGGACAAAGAATGGCCCTGCACTGGCTGGCTACGGAGCTATCACGATGGCCAACGCACTCAAGAAGACCGTTACTGACATGCCTGCCCAACTGTGGCGGTCATTGACCTGGGATCGTGGCAAAGAACTATCCGATCACGCCCGCTTCACGGTCGAGTCCGGGGTGAAGGTCTTCTTCGCTGACCCGCACAGTCCTTGGCAGCGCGGAACAAACGAGAACACGAACGGCCTTTTGCGGCAATACTTTCCAAAGGGCACAGACCTATCCCGGTGGAGCGCTGGAGAGATTCAGGCCGTTGCCAATACGTTGAACGCCAGGCCTCGGAAAACGCTCAACTGGCAGACGCCTGCTGAGGCTCTGGACGAGTACCTAAAATCTGTTCAACAATCTAGTGTTGCATCGACCGGTTGAATCCGCCGGGTAAAGCCGACGTTCGAATGCCCGAACGAGAGCATGGTCGAAGGGGCAGTAGATGGCCCGGTGCCTGCCTTTAGCGACAGCGCTCCGTCGCGGTTGACGTCGCCGAAGGCACATTGGTTGAAAAACCGTCGCGAACCGTTGCCGATAGTCGTCGCGGCTGCCGTGCAGAAAACGTCATCCCGCACTTACTGGAGCGTGATTTCGCCATCAAACTCCACTTTCAGCTTGAGCCCTGCAACTTCCAGCGTTACTTTTGCGGGAAACGATTCCGTACCTGCGATGGTGCCGTCAGCAAGGGCCTTGGCTACCGCGTGCTCGATCTCGCGCTGCGAATTGACGCCAACCATTTTTAAGAACTTGCGTATGCTGAGGTTGAAGACTTCTTCATTCATTGACAGCTCCCATTTTCCGATGAAGGAGAGATTCCCGACAGTGAAGTCAAGCCCAGCCGGCGGGCATCGACATGCTATCGAGAGCAACTGCCCCCGATGACGATGGCGACGATCTTGTCGCCGCCGAGGGTGGGTGAGTTCGACTTCCGCATTCACTGCTCCATCGGCGAGGGACGTGATCTTGCCGCCACGTTACGCGACTGCTACGCGGCCTGAGCTAGTTCAAAAGGTGAGCGCGGCAGGGATTCGCCATCCACGAATGCAGTGGCACTGCGCGCGGCAAGCGCGAAAGCGCATTGACTCGCGAACTCTCCGAGATTCCCGAGTGAAGTAGCTTCACCGCCTTCCGCTAAGATTGATGCACACGCTACAACGGCTTTGCCATGCTTCGTGACGCAGGGCTGAATTACTGCGCCGTGGTGATATAGAACCATGGCAACTCCTCTCATTGATGTTCGCGGAATCGGCGATGGCAGTTTAATGCCCATCTTGGTCAATGGAAAAATGTTACCTTTCCTCGCAGGACGCATAAATAATACATAAAGGCCAATTGGTTTGGCGGGAAGTAATTTTTAGCCCGTTTGCCAAAGGGGTTCTGATGGCCAGCCGATTACCACGTGCCCCGCTAACCCTTCCCTACGTGGGATGGTTCCGCGTCGCGGCATGCCGGAGCCTTTGGCCCGAAGTGAACGTCATACGCCACATCAGCTCTCATTTGGCAACGTCAAGAAGTCACGGGTTACGCATGCAACGCCTTGGCACGCAACACGTCATCATGATCCAGGGTCGACGCGCCCGGAACGTACCCTCGGGATTTGTTCGATCAAATCGTTCAACGCGATGATAGACAGTTACACCTGCAAGGAACTCAGCCGGTTGACACCACAGATGGGAGGTAACGAAGGGGGGCAATGAGTGAATCGTTGATGGGAACTTTGATCGGTTCGTTGGTGCTAGTAATTGCGGCGATTTCCATGGTAAGCCACTATCGTCGCGAACATCGTCGCGCTCAGTCCCGACTTCAGCCGATCGCGTAACCATCCCAAAGTCGAAATTCATAAGCGTTCTTTGAAAACTGCGCGTCCAAAATAAAATGCCAGTCGCACAACGACGGACTGGCTTTCTTCGCGCTCAAGTATCGGGCGTACTTCGCCCGCTCGATCCATATAACCGCGACGCCACTCCCGCGTCAGTCCCTCGCGCAGAGTAAGCGCAAAGTGGCCGTCTCTCCGGCACCCTTCACACCGCGACGCACCCGCGGGCGCGGACATGCATACCTCGGTGAAAACGACGCGGAGTTGTCCCGCGACTACCGACATCTCCAGTGCCCGCTTAACCCGCCTCCTCGTCAGGCCGTTCGTTGGTATCGCTTGGATACTTGCACTCTCCATAACGAATCAACAGCACACCTAGAGCTATCAGCAAGATGGCGCCGGCCGAGGCGACAAGATGCAGCTCCGTATTCGCGCCAGCGCGCAGGATCACGTCGCGCGCGATCGAGACCATCGCTATGTAGAGCGGAAAACGCACCGGCAATTGCCCCGCCTTCAGGTATTGCCCGACCATGGCGAACACTTCGAGGTATAGAAACATGAGCAGCAGATCGGTCAGTGTAACGTCGCCGGAGTCCGCCATGTTCCAGATTAGGTGCCCCATCGCCAGGGCGGTCCCGATGCCGATGACCAGCAAGCCGACCAGTTCGGCCATCTCTATCACTTGCTCGAGCCGCCTCTTGATGCTGTGGTGCAGAGCGCCTTCATACTTCATGCACATTGCTCCTCGTGGGGTTGGAATGGTATTGGCACGTAGCGGCTCGTCGGCACCAGTGCACCGAGTGCTTGCCACGCCTGCAGCGGACGCAGTGTGACCGCGCAGGGCGTGCCGTTGAGAAAGAGGGATAGTGACCAGTGCCGATGGACGCAGCACAGATTGCGGGCTTCACGCGGATCAAACGGGCAGCGCCCATTTGCAGCTGTCTCCCGCTCTTTGGGAAACGACACCCGAGGCGCCGCTATGTAACGTAGCATATTGGCGTGGCGCACAGCTGCGTCACAGAGTCGCCACAGGTTTGGCATGTATCGGGATTCGACCGTCAGACGATCAGCGCGGCTGGTGCGAAAGGCCTCATGCAGGTTCTGCCGACCGCCCATCCGCAGGTGGTCGCGCTGAACAAGGACTTGTCCGACCCCGCCGAGAACGTGCGCATCGGCTCTTCGATCCTTCGTGGTTATCTCGACGCGCCGTAAGGCGATCTGAATCTGGCATTAATGCGCTACAGCGGCGGCAGCAAGGGCTACGCGCGTCGCGTCGCGCTCAGTATGCGGCAGTTTGCGATCGGTCTGCGCAGGGGGGGGAGTCCCTTTCCCGCGCTGCTCGACCTGCATTTACACGATTTCCAGGCGCGGCGCCGGATTGTCTCCCAAGGCGTCGAATGATCTGACGCATGCGTAACGCGGCTTCGTTGTTCGCAGGCCGTGGGCCGTAGCCTGTGGGTTGTCGTGCCAACCGCTGCGCAGTGGCACTTCGCTACCGCACCGCGATCGGGGTTATGTGCAATTACTGCAATCGCGTCTTCAACTCATTCGCGAGCTGGCGAATCGCGGCTTTTGTCTCCGCATCTTCGGCGAGCGCGTTCAGCAAACCGAAGTCGTGGATGGTGCCGTCATAACGGATCGTCGCGGCTTCGTTACCCGCTGCGTCGAGCTTGCGGCCGTAGGCTTCACCCTCGTCGCGCAGCACGTCGAACTGCGCGACCTGAATCAGCGCTGGCGGCAGGCCCTTCAACTGATCCACCGAGGCACGCAACGGCGACGCGTAGATCTCGTTACGCTGGGCCTGATCCGTCGTGTAGGCATCCCAGAACCATTTCATCATGGGGCGCGTCAGGAAGTGGCCCTCCGCATAGGCGTTGTAGGATCCATCGTCGAAATTGTTATCCGTCACCGGCCACATCAAGCCCTGGAAGCGGATCGCGGGACCTTGCCTGTTCTTCGCCATCAGGCTGACGACCGCGGCCATGTTGCCGCCGACGCTGTTGCCAACCACCGCAAGGCGGCTACCATCCACGCCGATTTCGCTGCCATGGGCAGCAACCCACTTCGTGGCGGCATAGGCCTGATTGATCGCGACCGGGTAATGCGCCTCCGGCGACGGCGTGTAATTCACAAACACTGCCACCGCGCCGGATTGCACGACGAGGTCGCGCACCAGACGCTCGTGCGTCTGGAAGTCGCCGAGAATCCAGCCGCCGCCGTGGAAGAACATGAACACCGGCAGGGTGCCCGTCGCTCCTTTAGGGCGGACGATCGTCAACGGCACGGTGATGCCGTCCTGTTCGATGGTCTTGCTGGATACGTCGATTCCGGACAGATCGACCTTCACGCCGTTTTGTGCGTTGACCAGCACCTCACGCGCCTTCGCTGGCGACAGTGTGTTGAGGGCTGGCCCCGTGCCGCTGTTCAGCGCCTGGAGGAACTGGCTCGTCACGTGGTCGGGCGTAGCGGGCGCCGCGGAGTTCGCCGCGACTGCAAAAGTAGTGCTGGCAGCAAGGGTGACTGCAACCAGCAAGGGCTTGAATGATTTCATGGCGGATGTTTTCTTCAGATCGGGTTGGAGGATGGCCGTGACGAATTGGATCAAACGAGGGTGAGCGTGACGTCCATGTTGCCGCGCGTAGCGTTGGAGTACGGGCAGACGATATGAGCCTTGTCGACCAGGGCCCGCGCCGCTTCGCGCTCCATGCCGGGCAGCGCGATCTTCAGTTCGACCTCGATGCCGAAGCCGTCCGGGAGGACGCCGATGCCGACGCTGCCGTCAATCGAGACATCTGCGGGGATGGCGATCTTGTCGCGGGCCGCGACGAACTTCATCGCGCCGAGAAAGCACGCGCTGTAGCCGGCGGCGAACAGCTGTTCGGGATTGGCGCCTTCACCGCCTGCCCCGCCCAGTTCCCTGGGGGTAGTGAGCCTGAAGTCGAGCTTGCCTTCGGGGACGACGGCACGGCCGTCGCGACCGCCTGTCGCGTGGGCGTGAGCGCGATAGAGGACTTTTTCGAGTGACATGGTGATGTTCCAATACAAAGGTGTGGTTGAGGAAATAGTCGACTGTGCTGTTACGCATGTCCGCCGTCGGTCAATGCGCAGGCGTGACCACGCCCGGCAGTACAAAGACCGCCAATCAGTTTCGTGTTCATGGTCATTGATTCACCCACGTAAATCTACCGATAGATAGACGAAGTGGCGAAGAGAGATATGATGTCCTCGCTTTCCGTCTGACCAAGTCTATCTACCCAAAGATAGATAGACGGCCAATTAAAGAAGTGAATCACTACCTCACCTTACAGCTTTACTGCACTACCGCTTTACCGCACTTACTTTCAAGGTAGCCTCGATATCTTCGAGCCGGGCCTTCGTCTTAAACAACCGGCTTGCCAGTACACTGCCCTGATAAGCTGCGAAGAGGGCGCGCGCGGCATTTTCCGGTTTGCCGTTGACCGTCAGCGTACGCTCCTGCGCACCTTGCACGAGCACTTTCGCCAGCCAGCTTTCGTTGGCCTTGAAAAAAGCCTGTATCGCATTCCGGATGTTGTCCGGCAGCGATTCGATGTCGGCCGCGAGCATGCCGCACAGACAAATCTGATTGCCGTCCCCCAAGGTCCTACCAAACAACTTCGTGTACTTGCTGAGCTTCTCATCGGCCGGCAATGCGGCGTCGATTGCCTTGACGGTATTGATTACTTCGCTGCTGTACTCATTGACCGCTTCAAGTACCAAATCGTCCTTCGACGGGAAGTAGTAGTGGATACTCGACGTCTTCACGCCGACCAGTTCCGACAGATCGCGGTAGCTAAAGCCGTTGTAACCGCGGAGCATAATCAGTGTGATTGCGTGGTCGAGGATCTGCTCGCGTACTGTCGATGTCGTGTCCATAGACTTAACTTTATCTACTGATAGGTAGTTAGTCAAGGGGGATTTTCCAACTGTGTCGTTTTCAGAGCTCGATGGGTCGGAAAGGCCGCGTGCCCGCGCCGTCGTTCTCGTGCACAGTGACATCGCACGGCCGCGTGTATCGACGCGGGGCAATGCGCTAGCGCGGCAGCGTCTGCTCGTACATGTATCGGCGCGACCACGGCAGCGTCGTCGCGCTGCGCCCCGCCTTGCGGCAGACGATCTGGTAGATCGACACGTCGTCGTGCTCAAACGCGTAGGCGCAACCCGCCAGATAGACGCGCCAGATGCGGAACTTCACTTCATCGACGAGCTTTCTGGCCTGCTCGGCTTGCGCCTCGAAGTTCCCGCTCCAGGTGTTGAGCGTGCGGGCATAGTGTCGCCTCAGGTTCTCGATGTCGACCGCCTCCAGTCCGCCGCTCTGCAGCGCGTCGAGTGCGACACTGATGTTCGGTAGTTCGCCGTCCGGGAACACGTAGCGGTCGATGAACTCGCTGCCGCCGAGGCCGGTCTCGCGACTGCCCGCGCCGGTGGACGTGATCCCATGGTTCATCGCGATGCCGTCGTCGGTAAGCAACGCGCGGATCCGAGAGAAATAGTCAGGCAGATTCCGGCAGCCGACATGCTCGAACATGCCGACACTCGTGATGCGGTCGAACTGGCCCTCGACGTCGCGATAGTCCTGCAGGCGGATGTCGATGCGGTCCTCGAGTCCGGCTGCTTTCACGCGCGCAGCGGCGAGATCGAACTGGCTCTGCGAAAGCGTGATACCTACACACCGCGCGCCGAACTTCTGGGTCGCACGCAGCACGAGCGCGCCCCAGCCGCAGCCGATGTCGAGCAGGCGCTGTCCGGGCTGCAACTGGATCTTGGCGAGGATGTGGTCGATCTTCTTGAGTTGGGCGGCGGCGAGGTCTTCGTCGCCGTTCTCGAAGTACGCGCACGAGTAGACCATGTTTTCGTCGAGCCACAGTTGGTAGAACTCGTTCGAGACATCGTAGTGATATTGGATTGCCCGCTTGTCGGACCGCCTCGTGTGAGTCATGGCGCGCACCGCGCGCACAGCAGAGAGGGTGTTCGTCACGGTGCTACGGGCGAGGGCGTAGCCGATGTCGATGATGTCCGTGAGTTTGCCTTCGATATCGATCTTGCCGTTCACATATGCCTCGCCGAGATTGTCGAGACTCGGATCGAGGAGCAACGGCAACGCGGATGCGCTTCTGACGTTCAGTGTGACATGAGGCTCGGCGAACGTGCCAAAATCGAAGTGCTCACCATTCCACAACACAAGGCGCGCTGGAAGGTTTGACGTCGACCGTACTTCCTCCGACCAGCGGGCCAGTTTTTTTTCAAAAAGCATCGAGGTTCTCCTTTTTCCGTTGTAGCGATTTCAACCTGGCCGTCGATCGGGCACCGAGCGCGAATAGGCGAGCCGCGGGTGCCGCATGCGAGCCGGGCGCGTCCTGTTCACGCGGCGCGAGAAGTCTGGACATTCGGCGCCCCGATCCGCTGTCCATCCGATCAACGGAGACCAAAGGAGCAGAAGCCGGCCCGTGTAGTCTAGGGCGCGTGGATTGGGGACCGCTATACCGGTTGCGCAAAGCAGATTTTCGAAGATGGTGAGTTGCCGCGAGGTGGCGTCTGTGCGTCAGGGCGGTGCCCAGCGCGCAAAACAGTATTCTGGAAACGGGACTTCCGGGGCGCACGGGCTGCCCTTTACCGTACTTATCGCGCAAACGGCCGGATGAAGACGGATGCGCACCGCTCGGTTGCGTGCGCGCGTTGCTACTGCCTTACCACTTTCCAGCAACACTGAACGTCACAAGGAGCGTATGACTCTGTGCAAGCCCCTTCGTAAGAGATATGTCTTCCTCGCGTCGCTTTTCTCGATCGCGCTGCTTTCGAGTCGCGTATCGGCCCAGACCGCACCGCCCGCGGTCAACGCGCGCGCCTGGGTCTTAATGGACTCGTCGAGCAATCAGATCCTCGCCTCGCAGAACGCCGAGGCGCGCATGGAGCCAGCGTCGCTCACGAAAATCATGACGGCGTATCTGGTCTTTCAGGCGCTGCAGGACAATAAAATCCGCATGGACGAAACGGTGTTGCCCAGCGATGCCGTCCGCTCGGTCGGCAAGGACGAATCGAGGATGTTCATCGAGGCGAACAAGCCGGTGTCCGTGCACGACCTGCTCTACGGGTTGATTGTAGAGTCCGGCAACGATGCCGCGATTGCACTGGCGGAAGTCGTGGGCGGCACGCAATCGCATTTCGTCGACATGATGAATGCCGAGGCCCAGGCGATAGGGATGAGCCACACGCACTTTGCGGACGTCAACGGCATGCCTGAACCGAATCACTACACGACGGCAGGCGATCTGGCGATTCTCGCGATGCGTCTGATTCACGATTTCCCACAGGACTATCCAATCTTTTCGGTCAGGACGTTCAGCTACGACAACATCCGGCAGCTAAACCGTAATCGCCTGCTCTGGCTCGATCCGACTGTTGACGGCCTCAAGACCGGACATACCGACGCCGCCGGGTATTGCCTGATCGCCAGCGCTCTGCGGCCCGTACGCGGCGCCCCCGGCATAACGCGGCGTGTTATCAGTGTCGTGATGGGCGACCCGACGGGATCCGACCGTGTGCGCGACAGCCTGAGAATGCTCGACTTCGGCTACGGTGCGTTCGAGGAAGTCGCGTTCTACAAGGCCGGTCAGGCGGTCGAGACGTCCCGCCTCTACGAGGGCACGGCATTGAGCGTCAGGGTGGGCGTGGCGAATGACCTGATGCTGACCGTGCCCGCCGGACAGGATCGCGGCGTCAAGCCGAAGGTCTCAATCATGTCACCGCTCGTCGCGCCGCTCGCCGCAGACCAGAAGGTGGGGAAGGTCGAGCTCGTCTCAACAGACGGCCGGGTTCTCGCACAGGCGCCTCTTGTCGCGCTCGACGCAGTACCGCAGGCCGGACTCCTTGCGCGAGCGTGGGACTTTATGCTGCTGCACCTCGATCGGCCCGGCTGACGGGATCGGGGGCCCGGCTCGAGGCGTCCTCCGCCAGCATGCCGGGCGACGGCGTCCGTGCGCGGATGCGCGCCGGGGTGCGCCCTGCGTTGGCCGTCCCGGTCAGCCGCCGGTGACAGGTGGGAAAAACGCGACTTCGCTGTCCTGGCGCATGACGAACGTGCCAGCCACCAACTCCTGGTTGACCGCTGTGCGCACCGGGAGGCCCTCGCTCAGAGCGTCGGCCATCCGCGCGTTGCGCGAGGCGAGTCTCGCCCGTAGGGCGTCCACCGTCAGATGCGGCGCGTCGATATCGACGGTTTCGTGCTCGATGCCAATTTGTTCGCGAATGCTCGCGAAATACTTGATGATGAGTTTCATCCTTGCATTCCTGTTGCGTGGGCGGTGGGGCAAGGCGAAGTCAGCCCCTTCGCATCATGGCCTGCTCGTCGCGCGTTTTGGTTTCGACCCACTCGGCAGAGCCGTCGCGGCGGACCTCTTTCCTCCAGAGCGGCGTATGCATTCCGAAAGTCCATCGCGAACTGGCACACCTTGAACGCGACCGCACGATGCGGCACGGCCACGATCGCGACGGCATGGCGGAGCGCGACGCGGCTGATCCGGTGGACGACCTTCACCGCATCGCACCTCGACGTGGCTGAGACCTGCATCGCGAAGGGCGCGGGAGCGTGTCGAGAACGGGCGTCATGGCCAATCTACGCTGGTGTACGGCCGCGTCGGCGATGTGGGGCGGCGATTGCGTTCACGATCTCTTCGAGAGTCCGTAGCTGGTGACAAGGGTAGGGCATCGTGCTTCACTGCACTGGCCTCCAAAGCCGGACGATGCCCGCGAATGAGCGCGCGAGGCGGCCGGCTTGCCGGGCTTCATGCGCACGCCGCGCAGAACGAAGGGAGCTCCGAGCGACGTCAACGCGCCGCCCGTCGTCACGATCAGGTCGGACTGCGCAAGCAATGCGCGCAGGGTCGCGTGGATCGGACGTCCGTCGTCGCCCGCAATCAGGATGCCCCCGCGCAACGTCGCGAAGACATCGAGCATGTCGATGCCCCTGTTCGGCCGCGACGCCGATATGCGCCGGCTCGATGCGTAATCCGGCCGATAGCAGCGGTTGTCCCGCGCGCACTTCTTCGCCGCGCCGGCGAATGGGCGCGCCAGCTAGCACCGGCGCGTCTCATGTTGCGGTTTCATCGGCCTCGCGGGCATGCTCCTGCATCGCAACTTGTCGGCCGCGAGCGGCACCAGGTGACCCGTGAAGACGCGTGTGGCAGCGCTGGACGTCGTCGAAGCTGTGAGTGTCAGGCATCGCTTGAGTGGTCGATGGAGGGAGCGCGAGTCTCCTCGCGGCCGTGGTCCGAGGTGCGCTGGTGGCTTCGTCGAGCGCTTCTGCGGGCACTGGCGCGCCGAAGGGTCGCTTGCCGGTGACGCTTCGCACGCGGCGACACTAAGAAAAATGCCGTGCGCACGGTGTCCCGCGCGCAAGGCGTTGTTGACGTAGCGCGGTGGCCGCCTAGTGCTTGACCGGCACCAACTTGCCGCGGAACAGATGGTATTGGTAAAGATTGTAGCCGACCATGATCGGGAAGACGGTGCCGATGCCGAAGAGCATGAAAGTGAGCGTCGCGCTATCCGAGGCGGCGGCGGCAACGGTCATCTGGCCCGGCACGATGTACGGGAACAGGCTGATGGCGAGCCCCGCGAACGAGATCACGAAGAGCAGCGTCGCCCCCACGAACGGGCCGTGTTCGCCACGCATGTGGATCGCGTAAAGCACATACAGGAACGCCAGCGCAGCGAGCACCGCAAGCGCGATCAGTAGATGGAAGACGCCCTGTTCCTGCCAGCGCGTCACGCCGACCGGGCTCAGCTTCAGCGTCGCGAACGAAACCACGAGGGCGGCGGCCACGGTCGTGAAGACGGAAACGATGGCGTAGCGGCGCGCCGAGCTCTCGAGTCCGCCCGTGGTCTTCTTCACGAGCCAGGTCGCGCCGAGCAGGCAATAACCGGATACGACGCCGATCGCCGTGACTGCGACGAAGCCGAGGCTCGAGGCGCCCGGCACGAAGCCGGTAAGAATCTTGCCGAGCACGATGCCTTGCGAGACCGCGGCGAACAGGCTGCCGATGCCGAAAACGCGGTCCCACACGATCTTGCTCGAGTGGGCCGAGTGACGGAACTCGATGGCCGCGCCACGCATGATGAAGCTCGCGATCAGCACCATCACGGGGACGTAGAGATCAGAGAGGATCATCGCATAGGCTGCTGGAAAGGCGCCAAAGAGGGCGCCGCCGAGCACGACGAGCCAGGTTTCGTTGGCGTCCCAGACGTGGCCGATGGACTGGACCATGAGGTCGCGGTCGCTCTCGCGGCGCTGCAGCAGCGTGAGCACGCCCACGCCGAGGTCAAAGCCGTCCGTGACGACGTAGAGCACGAGCATCAGGCCGATGAGCCCGAACCATGCGTGATTCAACAGGTCCTGGGTTGATGCGGGGGTCATGATGATTTCCTGTAAGGTCAAAGCGAACTGGGGAGTCGGCGCAGATCAATACTCAACGGCGTGCGCGACGGCCTGGCGTGCGGGCTCGGCCGGCGGCATCAGGTCGAGATCGGGACCTTGACGCAGCCAGCGCCGGGCGAACACGAAGAACGACACGATCAGGATGACGAACAACGCGCAGAACATGATCATGCTGCCCAAAACGGTGCCGGCGGGAATGGCGGAGGCGGCGTGCTCGGTGCGCAGCAGACCGTAGACGAGCCACGGCTGGCGGCCCACCTCGCGCACGATCCACCCGCTTTCGACGGCAATGTACGGCAGTGGGATCGCCAGCACCCAGGCGAGCAGCAGCTTGCGCTGTGCAAGCAGCTTGTCGAGGTGGCGGCCCGACTTGCGCAATGCGTAGAGGGTCCAGAATGCGAGCACCATCAACAGGAAACCGATCCCGACCATGACGCGAAACGCGTAGTAAAGCAGCGGGATCATCGGCGGCTGATTCTGGACGGGAATGTCTTTCAGGCCCGTGACCTGACCGTGCAGGCTGTGCGTGCCGAGAACGCTCAGCAGGCCGGGCACTTCAAGCGACCAGTCGTTGCGTTGTTTGGCGGTATCCGGCCATGCAAGGAGCGACCAGCTCGCACCGGTACCGGGTGCGTTCGTTTCCCAGTGGCCCTCGATCGCGGCGCCCTTGGCTGGCTGCGTTTTGAAGACGTCGACGCCGCTCGAATCGCCGAGCCAGATCTGCACGGGCGCGACGAATACCAGCAGCAGGAGCGCGAGCTTGAACGAGCGGGCAAAGAACGCCGGATTGCGACGCTTGAACAGGTAGTACGCCGAGATGCCGGCGATCACGACGAGGCCCGTTTCGAGTGCGGCGACCCACATGTGCGACGCGCCCCAAGGCATGTCCGGGCTGAAGATCGCCTTGAGGTAGTCGGTGACGACGAGCTTGCCGTCCACCACGGTTACGCCGCTCGGCGTTTGCAGCCACGAGTTCGCGACCATGATCCAGAAAGCGGAAAGGGACGAGCCGAACGCGACCATCGCGGTGGCGAACAGGTGCACGCCCTTGGGCACGCGACCCCATCCGAGCATCATGATGCCGATGAAGCCCGCCTCCAGCATGAACGCCAGGGCCCCCTCGAAGCCGAGGATATTGCCGAAGAACTGGCCTGTGTATTGGGAAAACGGTCCCCAGTTCGTGCCGAACTCGAATTCCAGGGGAATGCCGCTCACGACGCCGACGGCGAAGTTCAGCAGCAGCAGCTTGCTCCAGAACCGCGCGTGGCGGTACCAGACGACGTCGCTCGTCTTGACCCAAAGGATTTCGACGACGAGCAGAAAGGCGGACAGGCTGATCGTGAGGATCGGCCAGAGTATGTGGAAGATCGCGGTCAAGGCGAACTGACCGCGGGCCAGATTCAGGGCTTCGATAGACATGGTGATCACCAGGTGATTAGAGAACAGAAACGCGCGCGACTCGACCCGACAGTGGGAATCAGAACGCAGGCAGCAGGGGCGGCTCGGACGAACGGTGCAGCAACACCGGAATCGACTTCGAGGTCGGGGTGTTGCAGACGTCGCCCACGCTCGACAGCGGGACGAGCGGATTCGTCTCCGGGTAGTACGCCCCGATGCAGCCGCGCGGAATGTCGTATTCGACGAGGCGGAAGTGGTCCGCACGGCGTTCGATGCCGTCGTCCCAGACCGTGGTCATGTCGACCCAGTCGCCGTTCTTCAAACCGAGCATGCCTATGTCGGTCGGATTGATGAAAACGACGCGTCGCTGGCCGAAGACGCCGCGATAGCGATCGTCGAGCGCGTAGACCGTCGTGTTGTACTGGTCGTGGGAGCGCGTGGTCATCAGCGTCATCAGGCGTTCGCCGTGAATCGCCTTTGCACGGGCGATCGGCGTGTCCTGCTGCACGGCGTGCACGACGAAGTTCGCCTTGCCGGTCGAGGTCTTCCAGTCGCGCTCGCGCGCGGCCACGCGCAGATGGAAGCCGCCCGGGTGCTGGATGCGCTCGTTGCACCGGTCAAAGCCCTCGATGGCCTGCTCGATGGCGTCGCGGATCTTCGCGTAGTCGCGGACGTACGCGAGCCAGTCCACCTTCTCGTCGCCGAGCGTGGCGTGCGCGATGTTCGCGACGATTGCCGTTTCGGACATCAGGTTCGGCGAGGCGGGCTTGTTCATGCCATACGATATGTGCACCATGCTCATCGAGTCTTCGACCGTGACCCCCTGAGCGATGCCGTTCTGCACATCTATCTCGGTGCGGCCGAGCGTGGGCAGGATCAGCGCATTGGCACCGTGCACAAGATGGCTGCGGTTGAGCTTGGTCGTGATGTGGACCGTGAGGTCGCAGGAACGCAGGCCGTCGAAGGTGCGACGGGTGTCCGGGGTCGCCATGGCGAAGTTGCCGCCCAGCCCCATGAACACCTTCACTTTGCCTTCGATCATGTGCTCGACCGTCTCGACGACGTCGAGACCATGCTCGCGCGGTGGATCGAAGTCGAACACCTTGCCCAGCCGGTCAAGGAAGGCCTGCGTGGGCTTGTCCTCGATGCCCACGGTCCGGTTGCCCTGCACGTTCGAGTGGCCGCGCACGGGACACAGGCCGGCGCCCTCGCGGCCGATATTGCCGCGCATCATCAGCAGGTTTGAGAGCATGTGCACGGTCTGCACCGAATGCTTGTGCTGCGTAATGCCCATGCCCCAGGTGGCGATCACGCGCTTGCCGTTGGCATAGATGCGCGCGAGACCTTCGACGTCTTCGCGGGCGACGCCGGACTGCGCTTCGAGAAGCGGCCAGCTCTCGCTGCGCAGGTCGTCGGCGAACGCGCTGAAGCCGAGAGTGTGCTGGTTGATGAAGTCGAGATCGAGCACGCGTTCCGTGCTGTTTTCAATCGCCTTGTCGTCGAGCTCGATGAGATGCTTGGCCACGCCCTTGATGAGCGCGAAGTCTCCGCCCAGTTTCGGCTGGATGAACGTCGAGGCGATCTTCGTACTGCTGAAGGTCAGCATTTCGACCGGGTGCTGCGGGCTCGCGAAGCGTTCGAGACCGCGTTCGCGCAACGGATTCACCGATACAATTGTGGCGCCGCGGCGCGACGCTTCACGCAGTTCGCCCAGCATGCGCGGATGGTTCGTGGCCGGGTTTTGCCCGAAGACGATAATGGTGTCCGCCAGTTCGAAGTCGTCGAGCGTGACCGTGCCCTTGCCTACGCCCACCGTCGTCGGCAGGCCGCGGCTGGTTGCTTCGTGGCACATATTCGAGCAGTCGGGGAAGTTGTTCGTGCCGTACATGCGCACGAACAGCTGATAGAGGAACGCGGCCTCGTTGCTCGCGCGTCCCGACGTGTAGAACGCGGCTTCGTCCGGCGAATCCAGCTGGTTGAGATGCCTTGCAATGAGCGCGAAGGCGTCGTCCCAGGCTATGGGCCGGTAGCGGTCCGTGCGGGCGTCGTACACCATCGGGTCGGTGAGCCGGCCATGCTGCTCGAGTTCGTAATCGGTCTGCTTCATGAGCGATTCGACCGTGTTCGCCTCGAAAGTCGCCGGTGTGACGCGCTTGGTCGTGGCTTCGGCCGCGACGGCCTTCACGCCGTTCTCGCAGAATTCGAATGTCGACGCGTGCTGGCGATCGGGCCATGCGCAGCCGGGGCAATCGAAGCCGTCCGGCTGGTTCTGCTTGAACAGGGTACGATAGTTGCTGCCGGCAACGCGCTCCTTGATCAGATTGATGGCGACATACTTCAGTGCGCCCCAGCCGGCGGCGGGGTGGTGATACGCCTCGATTTTGCCTTTTTGCTTTGCCTTGTCCATGCCCTTGGCTCCGTTGACTTCGCGCGGGCCCCGGTCTTTTTTCGACAGAGCCGCATACTGCGATTGATTGGCGTAAGCGTAAAAGCAAAGGCCGCGTTCACGAGTGCACAGAATCCCCCGACTTGCTCGAGTACAGTTCGTCGAGTGGCAGCACAGTCGAAGCGCTGTGCTGCGTGCGGCGTTCAGGGGGAAGGACTGTGAACCTTTATGAAAGGCTCGCCGACGACATCGAAAATCTGATTCGTAAAGGCGTGTATCGGCCCGGCGACCGGGTGCCATCCGTTCGACAGGCGAGCCAGCAGCACCGCATCAGCATCACGACGGTGATTCGCGCGTATCTGCTGCTGGAAAGCCGGGGAATGCTGGAAAGCCGCCCCCAGTCAGGCTACTTTGTGAGCCTGCGCGCGCAAGAAGGCGACCGCTCCGCGCACGGGTTGTGTCCGACACGACCGATTGCAGTGTCTGCTTCCGTCGACGTGAGCCGGCTCGTGCTCTCGACGCTGCGCTCGATCAGTGTCGACCGCGCCGTGCCGCTCGGCTCGCCCTATCCCGATCCCGAGCTCTTTCCGTTCGAGAAGCTCAATCGCTATGCGTGGGCGGTCGGCCGCAACAAGGCGCTGTGGGGAGTG
Source organism: Paraburkholderia sp. BL6669N2 (assembly GCF_003387275.1). Taxonomy (NCBI): domain Bacteria; kingdom Pseudomonadati; phylum Pseudomonadota; class Betaproteobacteria; order Burkholderiales; family Burkholderiaceae; genus Paraburkholderia; species Paraburkholderia sp. BL6669N2. The sequence goes on from NZ_QUNA01000002.1 coordinate 468,205, forward strand.
ACGAATGGCTTGCCGCCCGGCAGCCCTGACCTCCTGCGGCAAATTGCCCGGCGCTACCTCGAGAACGGCATGACCGTCGATCCGAACGAGATCATCGTGACGGTAGGCGCAACGGAGGCCATCAATCTGTGCCTGCAGGCCGTCGCCAAGGCGGGCGACGTCATTGCGGTCGAATCACCGACCTTCTACGCGATGCTCCACGCCATCGAGCGTTCGGGCATGAAGGCGATCGAGGTGGCGACGCACCCGGAGTACGGCATCGACATCGACGAGCTCGCGCGGATCATCGACTCGCAGCCGATTGCCGCCTGCATGGTGATGCCGAACTTCCAGAATCCCCTCGGTTTTCAGATGCCGGACGAGCGCAAGCGCGCGCTCGTGGAACTGCTTGCCGGCGCGGACGTTCCGATCATTGAAAACGGCGTCTGCAACGAGCTGTACTTCGGCAAATCGCATCCGAGCACGCTGAAGTCGTTTGACAAAAAAGGAACGGTGCTGCACTGCGCGTCATTTTCGAAGAGTCTCACGGCGGCTTACCGCATCGGCTGGGCGCTGCCCGGCCGCTATCGCGATCAGGTAGAGAAGCTGAAATTCCTGAACACGCTGACTACCCCGGTCATTCCACAACTGGCGATTGCGGAATATCTCGAGCGCGACGGCTATGAGCATCACTTGCGGCGCGTGCGCAGGAACTACGCGCAGCAGGCCAGTCTGATGAGAGCGATGGTCACGCGCTTCTTTCCTGCCGGCACGCGCATATCGAGCCCGGCGGGAGGCTACGTGCTGTGGGTCGAGCTACCTTCGAAGGTCGACTCGATGATGCTCTACAAGCTTTTGCTCGAAAAGCGCATCACGATCGGCCCCGGCTACATGTTCTCGGTATCGGACAGCTACCGGAATTTCATCCGCCTCAACTACAGCAGCCCGTGGTCGACCGAAATCGAGCAGGCTGTCATTACGGTCGGCAAGCTGGCGACGGCGTGCGCGCGCTGAAGCAGGCTGCCAGGCACGCTAAGGTCTCTGAAAGCGGCGAGTCTCGTCGGCTTTATCATCGCACCGGAGAAAAGGGGAGCGGGTTCGCCACACCGACCGGGCGGACATGCCCAATCGTTCGAAGCACACCACGGCGCGTGGCACGCTGGTTTCGCCATCAAAGGGCTAGACATGAGATGTTCTCCGGATCTGGACGTTAGCTAAGCTCGTAGCACGGGCCGGGCTGGATCGCGGGCGGCACTTCCTCGTCGGTCAGTTCGAGCACGGCGCGTTCGATGTTGCGCGTCATGGCATCGAGTGCCAGGCTGTTCGGCGCGAGGCCGAAGGGGTCCGCGATTTCGCTCGCGATGGCTTCCAGCGCGAGCAAGGTGTAGGACACGAATACGCAGATGAGCGGCGTCGCAAAGCCAATTGAGTCGATGAGACCGAAGGGGAGCAGGGCACAGTAGGCGTAGACGGTTCGATGGAGCAGAACGCCGTAGGCGAAGGGAATCGGGGTTGCGTGGATCCGCTCGCATCCGCCGACGGCCGCGCCGAGTTCGTCGAGCGGCCTGTCGAGCATCCAGAGGTGCATGTCGGCCAGCACGCCCGCGCGATTGAGCGCGGCGAGACGCTTACGCGCTTCGTCGAGCAGCAGCATCGGCGTGAAGAGGCGGCCGCGAAGCTCCGCGGCCTGTGCGGTGCCGAGCAGCTTCGCAAGGTCGGCCGACGGGTCCGAGTGACGGAGTTGATGCTTGAGCGCATAGGCGAATGCGATCAAGAGGCGAACGAAAGCGGCGTTGTCGAACAGGGCGCTGTCGCCGGGCAGGTAGCGGCGGACCTGCGAGGTGAGCGTACGCGCGGCGATGAGCACGTTGCCCCAAAGGCGGCGTGCTTCCCAATAGCGCTCATAGCTGGCGCTGTTGCGAAACGCTAGAAAGATCGTCAACGCGACGCCGCACAGCGTGAAGGGCGTCGTATTCAACGGAACCTTTTCGCCGAAGATCCGGCCGTGCGTGCACATGGCCAGCACGCTCACGAGTGTCATCAGCGCCAGTTGGGGAAGGATTGCCTTAAGGACAGATCCGTGCCACACAAAGAGCATGCGAAACCAGTTGGGCGCCGGGCGGACGATCATGACGGAGATAACGTGTGGGCAGTCAAAAGGGGCGTTCACTCTCTGTGAGAGCGTGAGTCACGGTGCAGGACGCGTTTGCCTGCTGCTCGCGGGTGCATAGCAGGAGATTAAATGCGATCGGCTGCAGGCTTGAGATACATTTTGGCGGCTTCGTCAGGGGTACAGTTCCGATAGTTGTATGTGCCTCCAGAGGCATCCTGGCAATCGTCAGCGGTTCTTCAGCCTGGCGCTATTGGTATCGTTTTTTCCATGGCAACACCTTATACGAGTGAAGGTGTTGCATTTCAACTTTGAGAACGCGCAGCCTTTGCCGCTTGTCGCCATTCTTCAAGGAAAAACTGGAAGCCGCCCAGTTGCTGCGCGAGGTAGCCGCCCGTGGCCATCGATTCCGGTGCGCGACGATCTCCGGTAGGTGGGTACTCGTCAGAAAAATTGGCTGTACGAAACACGATGTCCCAGATCGGAAACACAGCGCCGTAATTGCAGGAGTTTCGCCCCGCCGCCCGCAGGCCGTGATGCAGCCTGTGAAAGCGCGGCGAGACGATCAACCGGTCGCCGAGCCAGCCGAACGAAAGCTTGATATTCGCATGGCTCAGGCTTTCGATGAAGCGCATGATCAGGAACAGCAGCGGAAATTGCAGCGGGGGAATGCCGATCGCTAAACCAACGGCGCCGAACCACACGCCGGCGACCAGTTCATCGAGCACATGGTTGCGGTCATCCGACCAGAAACTCATCTGCCGCTGCGCATGGTGCAATGCATGAAGTGCGTAAGCGCTGCGCGATGAATGGGACAGGCGGTGACGCCAATAGTCGGTACAGTCGAGTATCAACGCATACGCAATGAAGGTGATGACCGGATGCCCGAGAAGCGGCGGTATAAGCGTCTCGAGCGTCGGCGGTATGTAGCCGTGCGCGATCACAAAACCGTACACCCATACCTGTACCTGGTAAAACAGCAGGAAACTAAAGACAGGCAATACGCCGACCCGGTTGAAAATCGTATAGAACGCGTCGATCAGCACGGCTTTCCGGTTTTCCCAGCGCTCGATCGGAAAGAACACTTCGAGCGGCCAGCACACAGCGTACGTGACGATCACCGCGAACAGGCCGTAGACGCCGACAAGCGCCCAGTCGAACGACAACTCCTCCCACTCCATCCAGCCGAAGTGATACAGCACCGGCAGAATGAGATGCGTGTCGATTTCACCAGCCAGCATACTGAACCACCTGTCGAGAAATACAAGCATGATGCGCCCTACAAGTTTTCAGCTGTAACGAAACCAGGCCGGCTCATTTGAGTGCTGAGAAAGATGCCGTGCGGCGAGCGCCCCACGTCGATGGTTTCGTAGTTGCCACTGGCCGGATCGAGCACGGCGACCTGTTCACGGAAACGCAGCGTGACCCATAGTTTGCCGTCGGGTGCAACGCTGATGTCGTCTGGCCCCCCAGCGTGAAGCGGATACGTGCGAAGCAGCTCAAGCGTGGCGGCGTCGAGCGCCGCCAGCGAGCCTCCGACACGGTTCGTGACGTAAAGCGTCCTGCGGTCCGGCGTGAGGAAGACATTGTGTGGACCGACACCGGTTTTGACCCGCCGCAACACGTCACCCGTTACTGGGTCGACTTCCGCCACATGGTCGCTGCCCATCACGCAGACCAGCACCTTGCCGTTGTGCCAAAGCACGCCAGCGGGCGTTGAGCCGAGTTCCGACTTCCAGCGGATCGTCATGTTCGTCAGGTCGAACGACACGAGCGTGCCAGACTCCTGCATCGAATTGAAGCTCCACCGCGAGTCCGGCGAGAAGCCCAGATGGCTTGGCATCTCGCCGGGCGAGAAGCGCTTGACCAGCGTCAGGTCATCGGACCGGTACACGTCGACGTAGTTGATCCGCAGTGCGTTGATGACGAGGTAACGTTGATCGGGTGTAAAGCCGAGCTGATAGGGGTCGGCAATGACCTTGTGGCCAAGCGACGTGCCGTTGCGCGGGTCGACTATGAACAGCGCATTGCCGCTGGCGTCGGCGATATAGAGCTTGCTTCTGTCCGGTGAAAGGGCCCAGTGGCTGGGCTCACGCATTGTCGGCAAGGTTCGGACGACTCTGTGCGACGCCATGTCGATGACCGAGACGCTTGCTTCGCCGGAGTTCATCACAATCGCGATAGAGGGGGAGGCCGCATTGGCGAGGCTCGAACGAAGGGCCAGAAATGGCGACAGGCCGAGGCCCAGCGGAACGGCGAGGCCACCGCCAAGCAGCGCGCGACGTGAAAGCTTCATGGAATCGGCCATTTCGGAATTAGATTGCGCAATGATGCTCAAAGCTCAACGAGTACAAAGTCTTCCTTTCCGACTCACAGGGGACAACGCCAATCTCCGGGAATGTCTGCGAGCCGCCTGCAAGGCGCTATTCCGTGTTCGGGCGAACCCGCCGCTTCGTCGTATATCCAAACGCAGACGATGCATAAAGAGGCGACAACGGAGCCGCTTCAGTTCTTTCTTCCGAAGCAAGCCTCCGCGGCTTCAGTCGGCGACAGGCCGGCGTGGTAGTAACCCTGGAGACGCTTTATGACCTTCTCATCGGGCTGATACGCCGGCCGTACAAAATTCGCCGCGATGGCCTTGTCGTACCAAGCGCAGGTCCATACCTGTAACTCTCGAAGGTGTTCGACAGTTAGATGTTCAGATTCATCGAGCATTCTTAACTCCTCTCACTCCAGACTTGCTCGGCGTTGGATGGCCCGCAGATTCCTGGACCGCAGTGCACTGCGGGGAAACGCTCATCGCCGGACGCGTGGCCTCAGGTGGGAACACGTGCCACGTACCGTCCTCGTGGCGGAAGAAAAATATTGCAAGCGAAGCGGCCGGTCGCGAGGCCTCGACACACGCATAACGTCCGCGGCTCGGGGGCGTGCGATTGCTGAATCGGGTTAAACGAACCGGACTCGCCGGAGTCGGTCCGAACCATTTTTCGATCAACGAACGCAACGAATACTCGGTCGTATCCATCAGCCTCCCCCTCAAACTTGTTTCCGGCAATCCTGCCGGGCTCAGTCGAATTCGCCATCGAGCAGCTCGCGCCATGGAATACTCGGTCATTTCGTACCACCGGACACCATTGCACGCACGTAACTCGCCCGGTCTCGGGGAGCGGGCGAAACAGCGGTGCTGCGTACTCACTTGCAGACTAGCTGCCGCAAGCATGGTGCGGAAGGACCTAATCGGGAATTCTGCTTTGCGCAGAGGGGCATGCGGCAGTAGTGGCGCATGCGCATCTGGCGATGCGTGCGCCGGGCATCGGGAGTCGCGTTTGTCCGGGCCTCACTGTGCTTGCCCTGGATCGTTGGAGTGTCGCGGCGGTCATGCTGCTCGCGGAGATTGACCTGGGGGCGGAGCCTGTCAACCCGCATGGGTCACCGCCGGGCCGTTCAGCTTTCCCAGTAGCCTTCCTGACCGAATATCGCTGCGTAGAAGTCGAGAAACGCCCGTACCTTTGATGACACAGTCTTTTTGGGGGGATAAACGCCCCATACCGCAGGCGCCGCGCGCGTAGGTTGCGCTTCCCACTCAGGAAGGATCTGCACCAGCTTGCCTTTCCGGAAAGCGGGGCCGATGGCCCAGGTGGGTAGCAGGGCTATGCCGCGGCCGGCAATGGCGAGATCCAGTACCGCTTCGGTATCGTTGACACGCAAGCGGCTCTGGAGTCGTACAGATACTTCTTGAGGAACCGTGCGATGCGTGCGGTTGACGAAATACCATGTGTCGTCTGTCGACAGGGGCATGCGTAGCGTCGTGTGGCTTGCAAGTTCCTCCGGAGACGCTGGGGTGCCGTGCTGTGCCAGATAGGCCGGGCTCGAACATACAATCCTTCGATGTACTGCCAGTTGCCGCGCCATCAACTGCGAATCCGGCAGAACACCAATTCTGATGGCGAGATCGATGCCCGAATCAATGATGTTCAGGACGTCGTCGGTGACGACCGCATCGATATCGATTTTGGGGTAGCGATCCATGAAATCCGGCAGATGGCGTATCACATGTCTGCGCCCAAATGATGTCGGCATCGTAACGCGCAGGAGCCCGCGCGGGGACGTATTGAGTGATGCTGTGATTTCGCGTGCTTCGTCCAGGCTCTTGATGACGATGAGCGCGTGTTCCCTGAAGACCCGTCCCCCTTCGGTGGTCACCAGGCCTCGCGTCGATCGATTGAAAAGCGCGATTCCCAGATCCCGTTCCAGTTCGTTGATATAGCGCGAAACGGTAGACGTCTTAATCCCAACTTTATCTGCCGCCTTGCTGAAACTTCCGAGCTCCGCCGCATGAAGAAAAGCGCGTATTGCAGAGAAGTAGTCCATGGTCCGCTTCCGGGATAGCTAGTCGAGGTTGTTGCCCAATGCCTGCCGCACTCTCGAGCCATGCATGCAGCTCGGGCAATCGCCTGGGGGGCTGAATATTCTACTGTACCGGGCGTGAGCTGATGGTACGAATGGCAACGCGCTCTGAACACATGGACGCGGGTTGCCTGTTTTGAGCTCCACGCAAGGTTTAAGTCGCGAGCTGCAACGGGAATGACAGGGCCTGGCACCCTTGTCGGAGAAGCAACCGAAGGACTGATGTATCCGCTAGGTTGCCGGCTCGCCTTCGCGCTCTTTCACGACGATGGTGCGCCGCAGCGTCCACAGTTCCATTAACTGGCGCAGCAATTCATACTCGATGGGACGCAGCCGAATGTCACGTGGAATACCTGGTGGCGCGTCGGTGCTCGTGTGTGCCTGTGCGTGGATCTTGTCGATAGCGGTGCAGACAACATCGCGGAACGGCGCACTTCCTCCCGCCGGAATTGGCGAGTCCCGGACAACGGCTGCCGTTCCCAAAATCCGCCGCAGCAGCGAGAGCGTCGCAACGGTCTTGCGTCGCTGAGGCGTGCGGCTTGGCCAACTGCGCCGATAAATCTCCTCGGCGTGCGTGCTTGCGAGGCCCGCGGCGCGCCGTAGCGACTCGATCTCACCGTCGCATCGATGCGAAATTCCTGCCGCAGCGGCCAGATACGCGAGGTTGGTTTCGACCGCGCGCTCAACGGCGTCGCCGAGACTTTCGCCACCTTTCGCTGACCAGACGATCCAGGTAGCTAGCACTGCGGCCAGACAGCCGAGCAGGTTGTTTCCGAGTCGGTCGAGTGCGTACATGAACTCGTTCGCCGGCTTGGCGAAATCGGCGACCAGCACGAACGACGGGGTAAGGAACACGACATACAAGCTATAGCTGACGCGCCGTAGTCCCATCGTAAGGCACACCAGCGGGAAGACGACCAACGAGATCGCGAGTGGGCTGTGAATAATTAGCCCGATTACCGCGGCGAGCGCGGCGCCAGCCGCACTTCCGGCCGCGCGTTCCAGGCTTCTGGACAGCGTCGTGCCGCTAGCGGGTTGCAGCACGAACAGTGTCGCCATGGTTGCCCAATAACCAAACGGAATGTGAAAGCTTCGCACGACGACGAACGCGGACGTCGTCGCCAGGCAAAGCCGCGCTGCGTGGCGCAGGCCGGGCGAACCAGGCCGCAGGTTCGCCCGCAGCGTTTTGAGCGCGTTGCGAGTGGTGCCGAGCGTCGCGCGCCACCAGTCCTGTTCCGTTGCTGCGGGCGGATAGCGTTGCGCGTTGACTGACAAAAGGCGGATGGAGAGCGAATGATCCATGGCCTGTTCGAGTCGCCGGGCGATTGTTGGCAGGCGCGCGCGCAGTTCATATGGGAACGGCGAAAGCGGCTTTTCAAGGATCAACGCGATGCGGGCAAGCACTTCTGCGAGCATGCCGAGACAGCGTGCGAGCCGTACCGCGCGGTCTCGCCCAAGGCGGCACGGAGCGTTTCCGGGAATCAACGCATTGTCGGCCGCCGTTGAGACGACGATCAGGGTGACGAGGATCTGGTCGGCGTCGTCGAGGGCGAGTTGCAGATCGCCGAACAGCTGGCGTCCTTCTACGCGCGACTGGGGCAAACTGATCAGCGCTTTGCGTGCGGCTTCCAGCGACTGCCGGACCATTGCACGAAATTCGGTCGCGTGCCGCGTCCAATCGGCGCGCGTGGCGGCGGGATCAGTGGCCAGCGAGGCAATATCGCGTGCCGAATCGGACAGACGCTGATACACGAGCCGGACGGCATAACGGCTTGGTCCGAACGGGTGAATGCGCCAGATGCTAAAGCTGAGGACGGTCGCCACGAGGCAACCGCTCAGGTAGATGCCGAGTAGCGGTGCACCGCCGCCGATGCTGTGCATCGGACTATCCACCATGACGATGCAGGTGGTCGCCGTCACGAGCGCGAGCTGGTAGGCGGCGGGCGACCAGATGGAGGCAAGCCCGGCGCAGAACGAGACGGCTAGCACCGCGGCGCAGGCCGCGAATGCGCCCGCGCCTGAGGCAAGCGCTGTCAGGCCGCCACACACGGTGGAGAGCACGGCGAATCCCATCATCGACGCGAAGCGGCGGCGCGACGAACCAGCCGCATCGGCGAGGCACGTCCAGAACGCGCCGATCGCGGCCCAGGAGAACAGAGGGTTATGCAAAATCTGTCCGACGAGCAGCATCGCGGTCGACGCGCTAGCTGCCCGGAGGCCCTCGGACAGGCTCGCTTCCTCGATGGCGAAAGAAACCATCCACGCGGGGCGCTGACGCGCGAGGTTGCGAAAGAAGGCCTGCTTTCGATGCGGCAGGCGACGAAAGATGGAAAAGATCACGCGACGCTCCTCTTCAACTGATGGCGACGCGCATACGTCGTGGCAAATACAAGGCGAGCGTTCCAGATGCCGCGGGTGTCAGGCCTAACGGATGACAACGGCTATGTGTTCTCGGCCAACCGATGCGCGTTTATCGCGAGGTTTCAATTTTGCGGGAATAGCAGGGCCGAAGTTATCCCCTTTTTGCAAAGGTGATTCTTGGTGCGCGCGATTCTAGCCACGAAAATTTGCTCCTATAGTGACATCAACTTGTTGCGCAACGCCCTATCTCACGCGCATAAGTGTGCCGTTCTTCACTAGTCCACTTTCTGGAGGTATTCCATGCTGGACAAAACCCTGGCTTCATTTCTTGACCTCAATGACGAAGTGACGCAAGACGCTCAATACTTCGAATACACTTCGTCGGCCAATCCGATCGGCGCGAAGCTGATTTCGCGAGTTCCGTATCGTTCTTTCCTGACTTCGCTTTACGACAGTGGTCCGACGCGTGTAGTGCCGCTTGACCTGTCTGCTGAACTGCGTTGCGACGGCCCCGCTACCGGTCCTGGGCTGATCGCCAGCTTCGTGCGTATCCTCGCTGGCGAGAAGGTTTCATTGAACCCGAACGCGACTTCGCAGGTTTTTTACGTTCTGGAAGGCTCGGGCGCCGTAGCGCATCCACAGACTTCATTCCAGTTCGCCAAGGGTGATTTTTTTGCGCTTCCCGGTGGCGCGGAAGCGGTGCTGACGGCCGACTCGACCGCGCGGCTCTACTACGTCAACGATGCGCCGTTGCTCGCCTATCTGGGCGTGGACGTCGGGCAAGCGCGCTTTTCGCCGACGCTTTACCCCGCACTCCGCGCGGAAGAGGAACTGCTGAAGGTCGCTGGAGCACCGGGCGCTGGTCAGCGCAGTCGCGTCAGCATTCTGCTTGGCAACGCGAAATTTCCGCAGACTCGCACGGTGACCCACACCATGTGGGCAATGTTTGGCGTTATTGCGCCGAACACGACGCAAAAGCCACACCGCCACCAGTCGATCGCGCTCGACTTCATTTCGGAGTGCAAGCCCGGTTGCTATACGCTTGTCGGAACCGAACTGGATGAGCAGGGCAACATCGTCAACCCGGAGCGCGTCGAATGGGAACCAGGCATGGCTTTCGTCACGCCGCCGGGCTACTGGCACGCACACTTCAATGAGTCGGGGGCAAACGGCTACGTGATCCCAATCCAGGACGCGGGTCTTCAGACGTATCTGCGTTCGCTGGATATCCAGTTCGCACACTGATTGCGCGCCGGGTGCTTTGCTCCGCGTTGCGTGTCTGCGTCTTGACGGAACATGGCGGTCAGAGTTTCGTTGCAACTGACGCAGCGCACGCGGTCTCTGGATTCGAGGTGTCACGGCACGCAATGTGCCGTTCGCAGCACTTGGTCACCGCAAGGCATCCGCAACAACCGACGGCAAGAGGGGGCTAACCAGCCCAAAGTTTGGCGGAGACCAAAAGTCTCCGCCTTTTTGCGGTACCCGCGTGTCGTCGAACAATCGCAAGGCCGTGCCTATGCTGTGAAGCCAACCCCTCGTAATTCAAGATTCCAGAGATGAACTGCGCCATATGGTCTGACCGTAAGACTCTCCGGCAACCGCCAGCTAGACACCATTGTCGCGCCCGAGCTGTTTCTCACGCCGTGCTAATTCGACAACGGCTCTGGATGCGCCGCTTCGGTTACGGGCTCGTCCGGTTGTACGTTGAGCACGCGCATCGCTGCCTGCGCAATCTCGGCGAATACAGGTCCTGAGACGTCACCGCCGTAGTGCTTCGCGCCTTTTGGCTTGTCGACCGAAACAGCAATCACGAGCCTCGGGTTTCTGATCGGAATAACCCCCACGAACGATGCGCGGTAGGCGTTCCTCTGATATCCGTGGCGGGTGGCGGTATAGGCCGTTCCTGTCTTTCCCCCGACACTGTATCCAGGGACTTCGGCCTGAGGAGCAGTACCGCCTTTCGCCACCACACTCTCCAGTATTACCCTGACTTCATCCGTTGTGTGCTCGGTGAAAATCCGCGTACCTTTGACGGACGCTTCGTCCGTTTTGTACAGCGAGAGCGGCACGAGCCTGCCGTTGTTTGCGAAGACCGTGTAGGCGTGTGCGAGCTGGATTAGCGATACGGACACGCCGTATCCGTAGGACATCGTCGCCTGCTCGATGCGATGCCACTTTCGCCACGGTCTCACGATGCCGACACCAGCGCCGGGGAAACTGAGGTCTGGGGCGTGCCCGAATCCGAGGGCAGTGTACATCTTCCACATTTCCTCGGGCTTCATCGTTAGGGCTATCTTTGTTGCGCCGATATTGCTTGACTTCTGTATAACCCCAGCAACAGTTAAAGTGCCGAAATTTGCATCGTCCGTGATGGTGGCTCCGTCCAAGGAAAACGTTCGGTTCGTCTCCACGAGCGAATCAGGCGAAACCCGGCGCAGGTCGAGAGCGAGTGAGACCGTAAACGGTTTCATTATCGAACCAGGTTCGAATACATCGGTCACCACACGGTTACGCAACGCAGGCCCTCGTAGCAAGGAACGATCGTTCGGGTCGTAGCTCGGATAATTTGCGAGAGCCAGAATCTCGCCGGTATGGCCATCGACGACAACTGCGGAGCCGGCCTGCGCGTTGCTATTGATGACGGCTGAGCGCAGCGCGTTGAAGGCGCTGTACTGGATACTGCCGTTCAGGGCAAGCTGGACGTCGACGCCGGGACGTGCAGCATTCACGTTCCCCAGATCTTCGACGACGTGTCCCACTCGATCGCGAATGACCAGCTTGGTGCCGTCCACGGCCCCAAGCTTCGCGTCCTGGGCAAGCTCTACGCCGTCTTCGCCTGCACCCGTGATGCCGGTAAAGCCGACCAGTTGTGCGGTGACTTCCTCTTCAGGGTATAGACGCTTGTACTCCGTAGTCTGGTAGATTCCCGGGATCCCCAGAGACTTGATTTTGTCAGCCTCGCCAAGCGGCACCTGATGCTTCAGGTAGACGAATGTTTTGTCCCTGTCGAATTGTTCGGTGATCTGCTGCGCCGGCATGTCGAGTAGCCGCGACAGCATCGCAAGTTTGCCGGGTTCAAGGTCTTCGGGAATTTCCTTAGGGTCGACCCAGATGGACTTCACGAGAACATTTGTAGCCAGCACCATCCCGTTCGTGTCTATTATCTTTCCGCGCTCAGCAGGAACGTCGATGATGTGTTCAACTCGCGAGGCGCCTTCCTTTTCATAGAACTTGCGGTCGATGACCTGAATCCAGAAGGCACGGGCCGCGCAGGACGCAAACGCAATCGACATGAATATCATCACTAGCGTCGACCGTCCGCGGGAAACGTTTGCCTTTACGAGTGGTGTTTGATTGAAAGTGACGTTTCGCGGCATCTAATAACTAGTGAGTGTGATTTCCGAAACGATCGACGATCCGCCGACACATCGGGAATTTCTTTGCTTGTGCTGTCGAAAGACGGGTTCGGCAAAGAAGCGAGCGGGTGTGAGGAGTCAGAAGAATAGAAAGTCCGGAACCTACGGGGTTGGACGCGACAATACGTTGCTCGAATTGGGCATGTGGTTAGCGCTGCCACAGGCAGTGCGAAACTACGCTGATACCTGCGGGCTGCGCGAAACGATGAGCGGCGGGATCGAGAGAAAAACGATCCCGAGCGCGGATATAAGTAGGTTCATTTTCCCGGCCACGCTATAGGAGGTCACACCTGCGACGCCACCCACGCAAAACGCTGCCATCGTCAGCACTTTGGCTTTCAGTTCGTGGAAGTGCTCAGCCCGATCAGGCAGCTTATTCCTCTGAAGTGCATGAGCGAAGATAAGGCCGAGTTTCACTCCGATATCGGTCGATGTGCCCGAAAAATGAGTGGTGCGCACCCGGAAATTGGAAACCACGGCGGCGGTCGCGTTCTGGCAACCCATGAGAAAACTCAATCCGAAAACGAGCACCAGGCCGCTTGCGGTGTGAACCTTCACGTCTATAACTGCGAGAACCACAAGCGAGACGGCTTCCGCCATGAAGATGATCGCGCACGCGTGCGCCCGGTTACCTGCACCGCGAAACTCGAGAAGAAGCGCAGAAAGCATCGCTCCCACAATGAAGAGCACGATGATCACGAGGAGTGAGAGCCCCGAACGCGGGTCCCCTGTGGCGATCCTGTCTGCCAATGACGTCACATTGCCAGTCATGTTGCCTGAGAAAATACCCGCGACGCAAAAGCCCGTCGCATTGAGAAAGCCGGCGACCGCCGCGAGCGACCAGGCCAAACGCAGTTCGTGACGTGACGACAGGACGGTCTGGTCTAGAGGCATTTGCTGGAGATCCCTGTTTCTGGCGTGGTGACGCATCGAACCGCGATGCTCGAACGAGACCAGGTGTTTTCCGCCTTGGTTTGTGTTCATGCGCATCAAGCATGACAGCGGACACGCAAAGGATACCGATGTGACTCACGTCACAAGAAGCTCTCTGCCGGGAAATCAGATTTGCGGGAAAGGGCCCACCTCGACGGCCCGACTGTAGAAGTGCATGCAGGTCATTAGGCCATCAAACATGGCGGCGTGGGTTTTGTGACATGGCGCTTGGGGAGGCAGAACACGTTGCGGCTTCCATGCCCGTCGCCAGCGTCGTGTGTGATAGGGGAACTGCTGCAGTCGCATGTGGTTGGGAGGATCTCGACTGGACAGCATTGGTACACTCGCCGAATTTGGCGCCGGTACTTAAGCTTTAGCATCCTTGCGCATACTTCAGCGGATGCTTTTCGGCGGTCCTCGGGCCAGTGAGTCGGAAAACGCTCTTCCTAGCGGGAAGCATTTTCCCGGATAAAGCCAAGATGGGTGACTAGCGCGTTGCGTGCGGCAATTGGGTCGTGACGCTCAATAGCGTCGTAGATATGCCGATGCTGTTCCATCAGATGCGACAAGTCTGCGTCTCTTTTCTCGAATGTTGAGTAGGTTTCTTCAATCGATTTCTGTACGAGGTTGTACAGACCGTGCATCACATGAACGAGGACGATGTTATGAGTAGCCTCGGCAATTCGCAAATGGAAAGCGGCATCAAGCAGCGGCAGCGATGTTTGCCCAGCGTGCACGGCGTATGGGTCCGGCTTGGTAAACGCCGATTCGAGGGCGTTCAAGGCATCTTTGACCTGCCGGATATCGGATTTCGTCGCGCGTGTGGCTGCCAACTCGACTGTCACGGCTTCCAGTCCTTCACGCATTTCCAGAATATCTCCTGCCGCCTTGCGGTGGCGCGCTATCAAGTGCGCCAGCGGGTCCGCGATGAGGGGCGAACTGGAGTTTGCGACGACATATCCGCCTCCCGTCCTGGATTGAATCAGTTTGCTACCTTCCAGTCGGAGCAATGCTTCTCGTAACGACGGGCGCGACACGTTCAAACGTTGCGCCAGGTCGCGCTCCGATGGCAGCGATTCTCCAGCTCGCAGTGTGCCGTCGACAATCAGTTGTTCGAGCTGATCGCAGACGGCGTCGGACAACCGGAATCGGGGTGGTGGGGTGATTGGGGAAAAAGACATCTGCGCCGGCTCCTTCGCGTCTCTAAATTTTTAGGTTCAACTTCCCGCCTGATACATGCAGGAAGTTCTGGTCGTGAATGCGATCAACGCTTCAACTTTCGCTTGGTTTCGTCGGACAACTGAACGTTGCTCTCGCTGCTACAAATGCCGACTCCCGGGCCGCAATCCAGCGACAAACCGGGACGATTTCACCGAGCAAATCGCGGCCGAGCTTGGTTGCTTCATATTCGACGCGTGGAGGAATCTGCGCGAATACAGTGCGCGTGACCAGTCCTTCCTTCTCTAACATTCGTAAGGTTTGGGACAACATCTTCTGGCTTATACCGTCGACTTGCTCGAGAACCCTCGAGAATCGTAGTGGTTGGTCGGTTTCGGCGACTACCTGAAGTACTTTCAGTGGCCATTTCGCGGTAACGCGTTCAAGGACATCGCGCGCAAACGTGTCCCGCTCCAAAGTAGTGCCGGTATACGAGGTCTTCGGATGCCGGTTCGGTTCAGTAACCATAAGGGTAGTATGGTCCGTTAAGGAGATTCGATCATTCCGGGAACTGTAAAGGCAGTGTGGTCGTTCGTCAATGCTCCGGGCGCGGGACCCAATCGATCCGTCGGGGGCCGCTACGGGCGATCGACGGGCGGGGGACTTGGGTGGGGCGGTGGGACATCAAGCATTAGGTCTTAACGTCGGCCTTCGAGTCATCTCGAATTTGGTGGTCAAGTTCCTGGTGGTTTCCACGTAGTCATCCGTTGCGGCGGCCACCTGACTCGCAAATTCGCCGTCTAGGGCGCCGGTTCCATTTCTGGCGAGACGTCCCGTTTTAGGGTTTCCACCCGTTTCCACGGTCGGTGCACACGACTACGATTCGTCTGGTCGAGTGGTCGACCAGTCGGCCAAGCGACCAAAACAGAACGATAGGGTCGGAGCTCTGCGTGCGCTATGCGAGGGCTGCGATGTGAAGGAGACGAAATGTCACAGAAATTCCACCATCCGCTCGTCAGGCCCATTGAGCCTCCCGTCCACGCTCCGAGTACTTGCGCCACCTGGTGTCAAGCAATGACGGCGGGGTATGGCCAATGAGCTACCTCTACGACGAAGTGATCGACGGTGTTCTTCCGTCGCACGACAAGGACACGCTTGTAAGGGAGATCAGGACCCTCCTGCCGGACATGGAATTGCTGAATTCCAAGGAAGGCATGCGGCCCTTTGAATGCGACGGGCTTTCAGCGTATCGATGCGCGCCAATGCTTGTTGCTCTGCCCGACAAGATTGATCAGGTTGAGCACTTGTTGAAGTACGCTGCCCGGCGCCGGATACCGATAGTTGCCCGGGGAGCAGGCACGGGACTTTCGGGAGGTGCGATGCCTCTTGAGAAGGGGATATTGCTCGTGATGGCGCGCTTCAACAAGATCATCGAATTGGACGTAGATGCTTGTACGGCGCGGGTGCAGCCGGGCGTCCGCAATCTCGCAATTTCACAAGCAGCGGCGCCGTACGGCCTTTACTACGCCCCTGACCCGTCATCCCAGATCGCATGTTCGATTGGCGGCAATGTGGCCGAGAACGCTGGCGGCGTGCACTGTCTCAAATACGGTCTGACCGTTCACAACATACTGAAAGTGGAGATTTTGACCATCGAGGGTGAGCGGCTGACGTTGGGTTCTGAGGCCCTGGATAGCGCTGGATTTGATCTGCTGGCGCTCTTTACTGGCTCGGAAGGGATGCTCGGAATCGTGACTGAGGTTACGGTCAAGCTGCTTCCGAAGCCGCAAAGCGCGAAGGTGTTGCTCGCCAGTTTTGACGATGTCGAACGCGCCGGTGCCGCAGTGGCAAAGATTATCGGCGATGGAATCATTCCCGGGGGGCTTGAAATGATGGACAACCTCGCCATCCGGGCTGCCGAGGACTTTATCCGTGCTGGCTACCCGGTCGAGGCTGAGGCAATCCTTCTATGCGAACTTGACGGATCTGACTCGGACGTGCGGGAAGACGTGGAGCGCGTCGACGCGATATTGCGTATGGCGGGTGCGACGGATGTACGTGTCGCGAAGGACGAAGCGGAGCGCCAAAAATTCTGGGCGGGACGAAAGAATGCGTTCCCCGCTGTCGGTCGAATTTCTCCGGATTATTACTGCATGGATGGCACGATTCCACGCCGGCAGTTGCCTCGGGTTCTAAAAGGAATTGCTGACTTGTCCATCGAATATGGGTTGCGCGTTGCCAACGTATTTCACGCGGGCGACGGCAATATGCATCCGCTCATTCTTTTTGACGCAAACGTCCCGGGCGAGATGGATAGAGCTGAAGCGATCGGTGCGCGAATCCTTGAACTGTGCGTAGAAGTGGGCGGCAGCATTACGGGTGAGCACGGCGTAGGTCGCGAGAAGATCAATCAGATGTGCGCGCAATTCAACAGCGACGAATTGCTCGTATTCCACGCGGTGAAAGCGGCGTTTGACCCGAACGGTTTGCTGAACCCTGGCAAAAACATACCCACGCTGCACCGCTGTGCCGAGTTTGGATCAATGCACGTGCATCACGGGCAACTTCCTTTCCCTGAACTGGAGCGCTTCTGATGCGCCGCGATATGGACCCCGATAACAGCGCGCAACTCATTGAGCAAGTGATGCAGGCCATCCGCACGCGGACGCCACTTCGGATTCGCGGCGGTGACAGCAAATTGGCGTTGGGACGTGTAGTCGATGCAGCACCTCTGGACACACGCAAGCACAGAGGCATCGTCAGCTACGATCCGACCGAACTGGTGATTACCGCCCGGGCTGGCACTCCTCTCGCTGAACTAAATGCCGTGCTGGATGCTGCCGGTCAAATGCTTCCGTGCGAGCCGCCAGCGTTCGGGGGGGCTGCGACGGTTGGTGGGATGGTGGCGACTGGTTTGTCTGGTCCGCGCCGTCCATGGGCCGGGTCGGTGCGTGATTTCGTCTTGGGCTGCCGCGCGATCACTGGCAACGGTAAGCATATGCGTTTTGGTGGTGAAGTGATGAAGAACGTCGCGGGCTATGACGTTTCGCGCTTGCTCACAGGAAGCTACGGCTGCCTCGGGTTGATCACGGAAGTGTCTCTGAAAGTCCTGCCGAAGCCCCGCGCGACAGCTCACCTGGAACTTGAGACTGACGTCGCGGATGCACTTTTGAGGCTTGCCGAGTGGCGACGTTCGGGGCTACCCGTCGCCGGCGCGTGCTACTCCTCCAACATGCTTCACCTTCGTCTCGAAGGGGGCAATGGCTCCGTTCGTGCAGCACGCGAGCTCATTGGTGGTGAGGAGGCTGACGGCACCTTCTGGACGGCGTTGCGCGAATTTCGTCTTCCGTTCTTTGACGGGCGGGATTCGTTGTGGAGGATCTCGCTGCCTCCGACCGCTCCCGTTATCGATTTGCCGGGCGACGCCTTGCTGGATTGGGGGGGCGCTCAACGCTGGCTCAACACTTCAGCGCCAGCAGATGAACTGCGTCGCATCGCCCAACGCCATGGTGGATATGCGACTGCATTCCGTTCGCATGAGACAAACGAGCCGTTTCACCCGCTAACTGCGCCCTTGCTGCGGTACCACCGTCAGTTGAAGCAGCAGCTAGATCCCCACGGCATCATTAATCCGGGCCGCATGTACGCGGAAATCTGAACGACTTTCAGGCGAGTAATCCGATGCAAACGAATCTCAGCGAAGAAGCAAAGAAGCTCGAGCGCGCAGATGAAGCGGCGGGCATTCTCCGCTCTTGCGTACATTGCGGGTTCTGCAACGCAACATGTCCGACCTATCAGTTGCTTGGTAATGAACTCGACGGTCCGCGCGGGCGCATATATTTGATCAAACAGGTACTCGAGGGGGAACCTGTCACTGCGGAAACGCAGCTTCATCTCGACCGATGCCTTAGTTGCCGCAACTGCGAAACCACGTGTCCGTCGGGAGTGCAGTACCACAAGCTTCTTGATATCGGCCGTGCGGAGGTCGAGCGTCGCGTTGCGCGGCCAACAACCGATAGGTTGCTTCGCGCTGCTTTGCGCCATGTAGTACCTCGCTCAAGAGTGTTTGCTACTGCGCTCAAGGCGGGTCGGGCACTGCATCCGCTGTTGCCAGCTTCAGTGAAGCAGAAAATTCCGGCTCGCCATGTCGCAGCGAAACGTCGGCCACCAACTCAGCATCAGCGTCGTATGTTGATGCTCGAAGGCTGCGTCCAACCCTCGCTGTCGCCGAACACGAACTCAGCGGCTGCACGCGTGCTGGACAGACTTGGTATTAGCGTTTCCCCTGCTAAGGAGGCTGGTTGCTGTGGCGCAACCGATTATCACTTCGGGGCTCACGCAACTGGGCTTGAGCGTGCAAAACGGAATATCGATGCATGGTGGCCCGCAATCGAAGCGGGCGCAGAAGCAATTGTAATATCGGCGAGTGGATGCGGTGCCTTCGTCAAAGAGTATGGCGAATTGCTGCAGCGCGATCCAGCGTACGCTCACAAGGCGGAACGCGTCAGCGCGCTGGCCCGTGATCTTGCTGAAATTCTTGCGGCAGAGCCGTTGAACGAGTTAAGAGGTGGGGCTACCCAGCGCGTCGCGTTTCACTGCCCGTGTACCTTGCAGCACGCGCAGAAGCTGGGGGGAGCCGTTGAACGTATTCTTCAGCAGCTGGGCTTCGATCTCACAGCAGTCCCAGACGCTCACCTGTGCTGTGGCTCGGCTGGTACATATTCGATTACCCAGCCCGTATTGGCAGCAAAGCTTCGCGAGAACAAGCTTAACGCACTCGAGAGCGGTAAGCCGGATACGATCGTCACCGCCAACATCGGTTGCCAGACGCATCTGAACGGTGCAAGCCGGACTCCGGTTCGTCACTGGATCGAACTCGTGGAGGAGTCGCTTTCGGAACGCGCGTGAGGACGCATCGGATGCTACGTTTGAGCCGCAATCGCAATTTGCGTCGCAGTCTCAAAGGTGGGCGGTGACGCTCTTCAAGAAATTAAAATCTCGTTTAGGAGCACACCGGTGAGCCTGTGGCCAAGTGTGTTCCGGCGCAAATTGTCCAGCCGATTTGAATTCCGACCTTCGAGCTACCTCGATCCGCGGCTTGGAAGTTGGTGTCGATCGGGGCGGAGCCCTTGTGCGGCGTCCCATGTACCTTAGGCGACGGCATTTTTCTGCCGTCGAACCGGTTCACATAAATCAAAAGCTATCCGAAATAATCGGGTACAGGAGGCAGAATGAATCCAGCAATTCCGTTATCAGCAGGGGCGGTTTATACGCAGCCGCTTACCCCTGTGAGCAACTCACTGCTACTTTCGTTCGTGGTAGCTGCGATACCGATTGTCGTTGCACTTGTAATGCTTGGCATTCTGCGTCGCCCTGCGTGGCAGGCTTCCCTCGCAGGCCTGATCACTGGACTAGCTATCGCCATAGCAATTTGGGGCATGCCTGCCGGTCTTGCTTTCAACTCGGTTGCTGCCGGAATGGCTCTCGCGCTGCTCCCGGTTATGTGGATCGTGTTCACCGCTCTACTGCTTTACAACATTGCGGTTAAGTCCGGGCGTTTTGACCAGTTTCGTCAGTGGATGCTAGATCACTTACCTGACGACAGACGCCTTGTCCTGCTTGTTGTCGCCTTTTCGTTCGGCTGTTTGCTTGAGGGTATTTCAGGATTCGGTACTCCAGTTGCAATTACCAGCGCGCTGCTCGTCGGACTCGGCTTCCCAACGCTTGAGGCACTTACTTACGCCCTGATTTTCAATACGGCTCCGGTGGCTTTTGGTGCGCTTGGGGTACCAATCACAGTGCTTGGCGCGGTGACGTCGCTCCCGTCGGACACGCTCGCTGCCATGGTCGGTCGACAACTGCCGTTCTTCGCATTCCTCCTGCCGTTCTATGTCGTTGCAATGTATGGGGGAATCCGGTCAATCGGAAAGTTGTGGCCGGCCCTTGTCGTATCGGGTGGAAGTTTTGCTTTCACGCAGTTCATAACCTCCAATTATTTGGGCTATCAACTCACCGACGTGCTCGCCTCGCTAACCTCGTTAATCGTGACGATAGCGTTTCTCAAAGTTTGGAAGCCAGAGCCAGACCCAGCGTTTGCAGTGGTCCGGTCTGCGGACATCGCGACCGGTAGCAAGCGCATAGGCTACGGTGGTTGGATGCCTTGGATCGTGGTCTCTGTAGTGGTCATCGTTTGGGTTCATGCGCAGATCGCTACAATTGGCGACCTCAAAGTTCAGTGGCCGG
Organism: Paraburkholderia sp. BL6669N2; assembly: GCF_003387275.1. Classification (NCBI taxonomy): domain Bacteria; kingdom Pseudomonadati; phylum Pseudomonadota; class Betaproteobacteria; order Burkholderiales; family Burkholderiaceae; genus Paraburkholderia; species Paraburkholderia sp. BL6669N2. The sequence continues at coordinate 488,812 of NZ_QUNA01000002.1, forward strand.
GCTTGCACAACGCCGTCTTTGTCACGCTTTATAACAAGCCTTACGCGGCGGTCTGGGATTTCCAGCCGATGGGGACCGGGACAGCAATTCTTCTGGCGGCAATTATCACGACCCTTTGGACTCGAACTGGTGTGGGTGACTTCTTCGGTTGCGTAGTCAAAACGTGGCGACAGACGCGGATTGCCATAGCAACCGTAATGATGATTGTAGGGCTGGCGTATCTGCTCAACTATTCGGGGATGAGCTACACGTTAGGCTTGGGCGTGGCGTCGACGGGAGCATTTTTTCCCTTGGTATCAGCGTCGCTCGGCTGGATAGCGGTGTTTCTCTCCGGAAGCGATACGTCGGGCAACGCGCTGTTTGGCAACTTGCAGGTCGTGGCGGCCCGACAATTGGGGCTTGACCCAGTCTTGATGGCGGCAACCAATTCGTCCGGCGGGGTGATGGGGAAGATGATTTCGCCGCAAAACATCGCGACTGGCGTTTCAACGACGGAATTGAAGGGGAAGGAAGGCATCGTTTTCGCACGGACCTTCTGGCATAGCGTATTTCTGACGTTCCTTCTTGGACTGCTCGTGATTCTGCAACAGCACGTGCTGTCGTGGATGATCCCGACTTTGCATCATTAACCTGGTATCGCCCCGGATAGTTGGCTTTCCGCCCGCCGGAGGAGTGGCTGGTGTGCGATGTGACTGGCCTGCGATCGGTACTGAACGGCATTGCATACTTCGGGTATGCCGTTCTCTTCCTTTGCATCCGCATATCAAAGCCGAAGGTTGGGCGATTGCCAGGCCGGACGTCCGACCGCTCGTCGCCACCTATTCGATCTAGCCCGGCCCAGGCCACCGAGTCGTCAGCAATCGTTGACAGCCGCTCCGAAACGTTTAAGCACCATCGGTTCGTTGGGGCGGCGTCCTCCTCGAATGGGATTTTGAGGTCGCAATCGCCGTGTTTTGAGCATAGCTGAGCAATGTTGACGAGGACATCAGCTGCTTGAGACCGGACTGAATTTTTCACTAACCGTCGATCGATTCAATACATTTGATACCGACTTATGTGATTTTTTTTGACCTTATGCAAACTAAGACGTACTAATAAAGTATCAATGACGTGTAGTTCGTCCAAGAGATAATTGAAGGATATGACATGCAAGGATGAGAGCGGTTGACGCAGCTGTTGTGGTGTTAGGGAAAGAAGGGATCGATGCACGCAAGCTGGGCATCGCGCTGCCGAACACGGCAAGCGCGCAGCAACTGTTTAGCGTGTTCGCAGCGCACTGCGGCAAAGCATGGGATCGCTCGGCGATGGTGCGCGCTTGAAATCATGGCGAATTTCCACGTCTCGCAAACGCTGCCAATGCCCATCATGTTCTGTATTGTTTGCGACGATTCGATGTTCACGCATGAGCATCGACCGATCGTCCTACGCCAAATGAGCCACATACTGTAATGAAGAACGAGCCACGCGAGTTGCTTAACAACATGTTTTCGGCTGCTGTGGATGCTGCTCAGCCGTCGCGATGCATAGCGCCGTTTCTGCCCCCTCCGCCAAGGGGCAGGACGATTGTGATCGGCGCGGGAAAGGCATCGGCTTCGATGGCCAGTGCGCTCGAGAAGATCTGGCCTGGTGAACTGACGGGCATGGTGGTGACGCGATATGGGTATGCTGTCCAATGCGACCGGATCGAGATAGTCGAAGCAGCGCATCCAGTTCCCGATATTAATGGCTTGCGCGGAACCCAGACCATGCTCGACCTGGTAAGCGGGCTGACCCAAGACGATCTCGTAATTTGCCTTATGTCTGGAGGTGCGTCATCGCTGCTGTCTTTGCCGCTTGATCCATTAACCTTGGAAGAAAAGAAGAATATCAACCGTGCGTTGCTTACTTCGGGCGCAGCGATTAGCGAAATCAACTGCGTTCGTCGCCACCTCTCGGCTGTGAAGGGAGGGCGTCTTGCTGCCGCATGTCATCCGGCGCAACTATTGACGCTGTTGATCTCGGATGTGCCCGGTGACTCGGCGGTCGATATCGCATCTGGCCCAACTGTTGCTGACCCGTCGACCTGCGCGGACGCGTTGAACATTATCCGACGGTACGGCATTGCGATGCCACTGGCCGCCATGCAAATCCTGGAGAGCGGGGCGGGAGAATCGATAAAGCCAGGTAACCCCTCTTTGGCGAGTTCTGACTATCGGATAATCACCGCTCCACAGATTGCGCTTGAGGCTGCGGCGGAGGTTGCGAAGGCAGCAGGAATTCCTTGCCACATATTGAGCGACCGGATAGAAGGTGAGGCACGAGACGTCGGGAAGGTCATGGCGGGAATTGCTCTCCAGGTCGCCCGACGTAATCAGCCCTTTAAGGCGCCCTGTATTTTGCTCTCCGGCGGCGAGACCACCGTCTCGGTGAAGGGCGACGGGCGTGGAGGACGAAATGTCGAATTCCTCTTGTCGCTAGCCATTGCCCTGGAGGGCGAAGATGGGGTGCATGCAATCGCCTGTGATACCGATGGTGTTGACGGTCGGGACGAGATAGCAGGGGCCTTTATCTCACCCAATACGTTAGACCGTGCCTGGAAGAGTCGGATGAACCCACAGGCGAGTCTTGATAACAACGACGGCCACACCTTTTTCGGAGGGCTTGGGGACTCCGTCATTTGTGGGCCGACGCTGACGAATGTGAATGACTTTCGCGCTGTTCTAGTACTTCCGAAAAGCGCTGACCATCAGCAGGAGAATTGAAATGAAGCGGTCTCGCAATGCAAAAATCGTCGCGACTCTTGGTCCGGCTAGCTCAGAAAGTGGAATGATCCAACGGCTATTCGATGCTGGCGTTGACGTATTCAGGCTGAATTTCAGCCACGGGAGCCACGAAGACCACTTGCAACGGCTTTCCGCCATCAGAAACCTCGAAAAGGAATCCGGTCGGCCGATCGGTGTCCTCCTGGATCTGCAGGGACCGAAGCTCCGGCTCGGAACGTTTCAGGCCGGAGCGGTCGAGCTTTCGGTTGGTCAAAAATTTCGGCTCGACCTGGATCCGACAGCGGGCGATAGTGAACGCGCGCCTTTGCCGCACCCTGAAATTTTTGCAGCAATCGAAGCAGGCTCAGAGTTGTTGCTCGATGACGGCAAGGTGAAGCTGCGTGTAGAAGCGAAAGGTAGTGACTTTGCCGAAACCTCCGTCATCGTCGCAGGTCGGATAACGGACAGGAAGGGTGTCAACGTTCCAGGCGTGATGCTGCCTATATCGCCGCTTACCCGCAAGGATCGTGAGGACCTTTCGTTCGGGCTCGAGAACGGGGTCGACTGGGTTGCACTCTCATTCGTGCAGCGCCCGGAAGATATTGATGAAGCCCGTGCCATCATCGGCGATCGGGCGTGGATCATGGCGAAGCTTGAGAAGCCGCTTGCGATTGAGCATCTCGACGAAATCATTGAGCGTTGCGATGGGATTATGGTGGCACGGGGAGATCTTGGGGTCGAACTGCCTGCGGAACAGATCCCAGAATTGCAACGGCGAATCGTCCGGCGCTGTCGGGAAGCTGGAAAACCCGTCATCGTCGCAACGCAGATGCTCGAATCGATGACAAATTCGCCGATTCCAACGCGAGCGGAAACCTCGGACGTGGCGGGCGCTATTTACATAGGTGCGGACGCTGTCATGCTTTCCGCGGAATCGGCTAGTGGAAGATTTCCGTTGGACGCGGTATCTGTCATGAATCGGATCATTGAACGGGTCGAGCGCGATCCCGAGTATCGAACCGGAATCGATGCGTCACATACCAAGGCGCAGTCAACAACGGCAGACGCAATTTGTTGCGCCTTGCGGCAAGTCGTTCGGATACTCGAGCCCGCAGTCACCGTGACGTACACATCGTCGGGATCCACGAGCCTTCGCGCGGCTAGAGAACGGGTATCCACAGCGATTATAGCGATGACACCTTCGGTGGTTATCGCTCGCAGACTCGCCCTTGTCTGGGGTGTCCACGCGGTGCCGTTTAGAAACGCACACGACGTCGGCGAGATGATCGAACTCGCTTGCGAAGCGGCCGCGAGCGAAGGCTTTGCGCTTCAAGGTGATTCGGTGGTGATTGCCGCGGGATTGCCATTTGGGGAATCAGGGACTACCAATCTCCTGCAAATAGCCAAACTCGGTGCAATGGTGTGAGCATCAAGTTGGGTAACGGCACTCTTGGGTAACGGGACTATTTTGGGTCGCACTGTTAAAAGTAATGTAATCAGCCGTTACCCTCGGCAGTTTCAGCTAAGCATCCGCAGCGGTCACTTTTTTGAAGGAACCATGGGCACCATCGTAGATATCATCGGTCGAGAGATTCTCGATTCGCGAGGCAACCCCACCGTCGAATGCGACGTGCTGCTCGAGTCGGGCACGATGGGCCGCGCCGCGGTGCCGTCGGGCGCGTCCACGGGTTCGCGCGAAGCGATCGAACTGCGCGACGGCGAGGCCGTCCGTTACGGCGGCAAGGGCGTGCTGAAGGCCGTCGAGCACATCAACAATGAAATCTCCGAAGCGATCATGGGCCTCGACGCTTCCGAGCAGGCTTTCCTCGACAAGACCCTGCTGGAACTCGACGGCACCGACAACAAGTCGCGCCTCGGCGCGAACGCGATGCTGGCCGGGTCGATGGCCGTTGCGAAGGCTGCCGCTGAAGAAGCCGGCCTGCCGCTGTACCGCTACTTCGGCGGCTCGGGCGCCATGCAACTGCCGGTGCCGATGATGAACATCGTCAACGGCGGCGCGCACGCCAACAATAGCCTGGACATCCAGGAATTCATGATCGTGCCGGTCAGCCAGCCGACCTTCCGCGAAGCACTGCGCTGCGGCGCCGAAGTGTTCCACCCGCTGAAGAAGATCCTGTCGGATCGCGACATGAGCACGGCGGTGGGCGACGAAGGCGGCTTCGCGCCGAACTTCGGCAGCAACGACGAATGCCTGTCGACCATCCTGCAAGCCATCGAGAAAGCAGGCTACCGCGCTGGTGAAGACGTGCTGCTCGCGCTCGACTGCGCAGCCAGCGAGTTCTACCACGACGGCAAATACCAGCTGGCCGGCGAAGGCCTGCAACTGTCGTCGACAGAATTCGCGGACTATCTGGCGAACCTCGCCGACAAGTTCCCGATCGTGTCGATCGAAGACGGCATGCACGAAAGCGACTGGGCAGGCTGGAAGACGCTGACCGACAAGCTCGGCGAGAAGGTGCAGCTGGTGGGCGACGACCTGTTCGTCACCAACACGCGCATCCTCAAGGAAGGCATCGACAAGGGCATCGCCAACTCGATCCTGATCAAGATCAACCAGATCGGCACGCTGACGGAAACTTTCGCGGCCATCGAAATGGCCAAGCGCGCCGGCTACACGGCCGTGATCTCGCACCGTTCGGGCGAAACCGAAGATTCGACGATCGCGGACATCGCGGTCGGCCTGAATGCCGGGCAGATCAAGACGGGTTCGCTGTCGCGTTCGGACCGCATCTCGAAGTACAACCAGTTGCTGCGCATCGAGGAAGACCTCGGTGATATCGCCAGCTACCCAGGCAAGTCGGCGTTCTACAACTTGAGATAGTTGTGGCGTCTCCTCAACAATTTGGCGCTTCTCATCCGATGGGCGTTGTCCAGCGGTCGCTCGGTGGCGCAGATCGCGCGAGCCCAAGAAGTGAACGCCAATCAGGTCTTCGACTGCCGCAGACAATACCAGGGCCGCCTGAATTCGACCGGCGCAGGACTGATGCCCCAATCACAGCGACGCCGGCACCAAAAAAGCCGGCGTTTTGCCGACGTCCGCTGACGATCAGGCAAATAGTCGCCAAGCCGTTTGATAAGTTGATATCCGGCCGCCGGTAAGGTGACCCTGTGCACATCTGCCGGCCAGCACACTGCGGCTCACCATGTTCAACGGGACAGCGGCCAGCGGCGCCCGGTCTTCGCCCCTTGGTGGCCGGTGGCCATGCGGACGCACATTACCGGGACGTAATCACCGGCCGGAGCGCTTGCCGGTATGATTTCATTGTCAACGCAAAGCGGAGCAACAGATGCGAATCCTGGTAATCGAGGACGAACTGAAAACAGCGGCGTATCTGAAGAAAGGTCTGGAGGAATCCGGCTACGCGGTCGATGTAGCCAACGACGGCCCGCAAGGGCTGATCCTCGCGCAGGAAGAAGAGTACGACGTGATCGTGCTCGACGTGATGCTGCCCGGCATGGACGGCTGGACCATCGTCAAGACCTTGCGCAGCACGCGAACCACACCGGTGCTGTTCCTCACCGCGCGCGACGACGTCGACGACCGGGTGCGCGGCCTCGAGCTCGGCGCAGACGATTACCTCGTCAAGCCCTTCGCCTTCGTCGAGCTGCTGGCCCGTGTGCGCACGCTGGCGCGCCGGGGGCCGCCGCGCGAAAGCGAACTGATCAGGGTGGGCGATCTGGAAATGGACGTGAACCGCCGTCGCGTGAAACGCGGTGGCACGCGTATCGATCTCACGCCGCGCGAGTTCTCGCTGCTGCAACTGCTCGCGCGCCGCCAGGGCGAAGTGCTGAGCCGCACGCAGATTGCGTCGTATGTGTGGGACATGAACTTCGACAGCGACACCAATGTCGTCGAAGTCGCGATCCGCCGCTTGCGCACCAAGATCGACGATAACTTTCCCGTCAAGCTGATTCATACGGTGCGCGGCGTTGGCTACGTGCTCGAACTGAAGGACGCCGCCTGATGCGCGGCCGATCGCTCGCCGCGACGCTCGCGCTTGCCTTCGGTGTCACTACGCTCGCGGTGTTCGTGCTCGTCGGGAGTTTTCTGTACCTCGCGCTGGAGAAGCAGATCAAGGCGCAGGACGATCTGGACATTGTGCTTGCCGCGCGCCATGCACGGCGGCTCGTTGAAGAACTCGATACGTCGGAAGGGATTCGCGAGCACGGCGACCGGTTGAGCAGCATCGTGCTGGGCAATGAAGCGATGTCGATGGAGGTATTCGGTCCCGATGGGCACATGGCGATCGAGCACAACGCCGGAGAGACGTTTGCGGCGCAGGGCGGCGCGGCGAGCAGCGCTGCCTCGGCGGCCCCAAATGCGCCTGATGCTTCCGCTGCACCCAATGGAACGAGCGAAGCAGGCACGGCAAGCGATCTCCATGATCCAGGCGAGACCGCCGAAGCCGGCGGCGTCAAGACGATCGCCGCGCTGCCGCCGCTCACGCGCATTCCCGCTACGGCGCGCATCACCGACGTGGATATCGGCAACTGGACTGGCCGCAACGGCGCACCGATTCGCGGCATCCTCACGGACGCGCGGCTGCACAACGGCGACACGGCGACCGTGCTGATCGCGCGCAACATGAGCGACCGCTGGCGGCTGCTCGACCGCTATCGCGACAAGCTCAACCTGGCAGGCGCCGCCGGCGTGATTCTGGCGATGCTGCTGAGCTATCTGCTGATTCGTGCCGCGTTGCGGCCGCTACGCGATATCGCGGCGAGTGCGGGCCTCGTCACGGTCAATCGCCTGAATACGCGGATCACGGTGGCGCGCGTGCCGAGCGAACTTGAAGCACTGGTGAACGCGCTCAATGCCATGCTCGGACGGGTCGAACACGGCTTTCAACGTCTGTCGCGTTTCACCGCCGACCTTGCGCACGATATGCGTACACCGATTAGCAACATGCGCGGCGCTGCGGAAGTTGCGCTCGCTCGCCCTCGCTCTTCTGACGAATATGAATCCTTGCTCGCCTCGAATCTGGAAGAGTGCGACCGGCTCTCGCGAATGATCGAAAACGTGCTCTTCCTTGCACGCGCTGAGCATCCGCAGTTCGTCAAACACATGCGCAAATTCGATGCCGGTCACGAACTGACGCGGATTGCCGAATACTTCGAGGGCATCGCCGACGATGCGAATGTCAGGGTGCAGGTCACCGGCGCGGCAACGTTGACGGCGGATCTTGAACTGTTTCGCCGCGCCGTCAGCAATCTGTTGGCCAATGCGATCCGCTATACGCCGACCGGCGGCGAGATCGCGCTCGACGTTCGCGCATCGGCCGATGCGGTGCGCGTAACCGTGTCGAACGAGGGGCAGCCGATCGGCGCCCAGCATCTCGAGCGGATTTTCGACCGTTTCTATCGCGTCGATCCGTCACGCAGTTCCTTGCCTTCGTCCGGTATGTCGCAAGGGTCGACGGGGCTCGGGCTTGCCATTGTCCGCACGATCATGGAGTTGCACGGCGGCACGGTGCATGCGGAGAGCGATGCGCAGAGCACGCGATTCGTTCTTACGTTCCGGCGGGTTTAGGGGTTGGCGCAGTCGGAGCTGTGGCGGCTGCTACATCCGACATCGCTGCGGTGTCACTCTGCCCGTGCCACGTCCCACCCAGCGCCTTCAACAGCAGCACACTTGACTCCAACTGCCGTGCCGCAATCTGATCCGCGGTGCGCTCGTTCGTTAGTGCGATCGTCTGTGCCGTCACCACGTCGAGATAACTGACGGCTCCCGCATTGAAGCGGTTTGTCGTGAGTCGCAATGAAAGATCGGCGGCCGTAGTCGCGCGCTGCTGGCTGGTCGCTTCGTCGGAGAGCGAATGCAAGGCGGACAGATTGTCTTCGACCTGCTGGAAGGCCACCAACACCGACTGCCGGTAATCCGCGACCGCGCCGTCGTACTGCGCCGTCGCGCCATGCAGGCTGGCCGTGCGCTTGCCGCCGTCGAACAGCGTGCCGACCAGTTGCGGGCCGAGCGACCAGAACAAACTCGGCGCACTGAGCCACGGCGCGAAGAAGGTGCTCTCCAGCCCCGCGCTCGCCGACAGCACCAGATCGGGGAAGAAAGCTGCGTGCGCCACGCCGATCTGTGCATTCGCCGACGCCACGCGCCGTTCGGCGGCGGCAATGTCGGGGCGCCGCTCGAGCAGTTGCGACGGCACGCCTACGGGAATCGCCGGCGGCGTCGCAGCCGAGCCGTTCGGCGGCAGCGTGAATGTCGAAGCCGGTTCGCCGATCAACGTGGCAATCGCATGCTGCATCTGCGCGCGCGTCACGTCGATATCGGTGTCCTGGGTGCACGTCGCTTCGAGTTGGGTGGTGGCCTGAGCGACCGCGGAGGCATCGATCGCGCCGTCCTTCAGTTGCTGCTGCAGGAGCTTCAAGGCGGCGGCGTAGGCGGTCACGCTGTCGTCGAGCAGCTTCTTTTGCGTGTCGAGCGAGCGCAAGGCGAAATAGTCAACAGCAAGATCGGCGCTCATCGACAGGCGCACGGCTTCGAGGTCCGCTTCGCTAGCCTGGGCATCGGCCTTCGCGCCAGTCACGCTATCGCGCACCCGGCCGAACAGATCCGGCTCCCAGCTCGCCGAGACGCCGGCCGAATAGTCAGGCACGGTCTTGCCCGCGAGCGATTTGCCTTCGACGTTCTGCGAGGTCCGGAAGCGATCCTGTGCGGCACCGGCGGTGATGGTCGGGAAAAAACCCGCACGTTGATAGTCCACCATCGAACGGGCTTGCTGCACCTGCGCAACCGCCTTGCGCACGGTCTGATTCGAGACGTCGACGCGCGCTTCGAGTTGATTCAGCACCGGATCGTTGAAGATCGTCCACCACGGGCCACGGGGCGCTGTGTCAGCAGGCGCGGCCTGTGCCCAGCCGGGCGCCGCGCCCGCATATTGCGTTGGGATCTCGGCGGTCGGGCGCTGGTAAGGCGGCAGTGTCGAGCAGGCGCTCAGCAGCGCGCCGATCAGCGTGGCCACAATCGAACGGCGCAGCAACGGGCGTGAAAGAGAGATTGAATACATTCGACTCATCCTTTCGATCATTCGCGCTCAGCCGTGCGCGGCCGGCGCGACCTGCACGGCCTGCCCGGTACTCAGCGAATCGCCGGGGTTATCGATCACGCGGTCGGTCGCCGCGAGGCCCGTGGTGATTTCCACATGCGTGCCGAAATCGCGGCCGATGTGCACCGTCTTGAGCGCCGCACGACCATTGCCGTCGACCACGGCGACGGTCACGCCGTCGGGGCGAAAGAGCAGGGCACTGACTGGCAGGTTGAGCGCCGGTGTGGTCGACTGCAACTGCAGATGCACCTGCACGTAAGCGCCTGGCATCAACGCACCATCCTTGTTGTCGACGTCGACCTCCACGCGCAACGTGCGGCTCGACGGATCGATCGAACCGGTTGTGCGCGCGACTTTTGCGGCAATGCGCCGCCCGGGATATTGCTGTGCGCTCAGATACACGCCGGTGTCGGGCGTCACGTAGGGCGCGTCGTTCTGCGGCACGTCGACGAATACGCGCAGCACGCCGGTCTGCTGGATATGAAACAGCTCGCCCGACATACCCGCCGTGCCGGGCGTGCCGCCCGCCGTCACCAGTGCGCCGACATCGACATGGCGCGCGGTGATCGTGCCGTCGAACGGTGCGGTGATCTTCTCGTACGACACCAGCTCGGCGAGATGCGCGACATTGGCCTGCGCCGATGCCAGCATCGCGCGACGCGCTTCCATGTCGCTGACTTTCGTATCCGCATCCTGTTGCGCGACCGATTGGGTTTTCAGCATCTCCTGCCAGCGTTGCGCTGTCGTTTTCGCGAAGTCGAAGTTGGCCTGGGCGGTGGCTTCGTCGGCGCGGGCCTGGCGCAGTTGGGCGTCCAGATCGGGCGCGTCGATCGTAGCGAGCGTCTGACCGCTTTTCACCTGGGCGCCGATGTCGGTGTTCCAGTGCGCCAGATACCCGCTCGTGCGCGCATAGATCGATGCTTCGGCGAACGGTGTCACCGCGCCAGGCAGCAGTAATTCGTTGACGGCCGGTGCGGGGCGCGGCGTGACCACGGACACGCTGAGCACGCTTTGCACTTGCGTCTGTTGTGTCAGCGCGGCGCTTGCGTATAGACGCGGCACGATGCCCACGATCAGTAACGCTGCGGCGAGGCCAGCCAATGCGAACGGCCACACGCGGCGACGCGCCTTCGGGCTTGTGGTCATGTCGGCTGAGCGTTCGGTTCCGGCGGCGGTGGGGTGCGAGTATTCGTTGCCGCTCGCGCGCTGAGCGGACGGAGCCGCTTGAACGGTCTCAGTGGCATGCGCGGTATCGGTGGCTCGAGCAGCTTCTGCGGCTCGATCAACCTCAACAGCCGGTTCAGACCTGTCGCCGAGGTCCGGCGGAAGTGATGGATTGTTCATGAGCTAGTTCTCGTCGGAGTCAAAGTGTGCGGGCGGAAACGCGGGATTCTTCCGCGGCGGTGCGAGCGGCGCGTCGTTTATCGAGCCACGCATGCACCATCCCGTAGACGACCGGAACAAACAGCAAGGTGGACATCGTGCCAAGCGCAAGGCCGCCGATCACCGCGCGGCCAAGCGGCGCGTTCTGTTCGCCACCGTCGCCGAGGCCGAGCGCCATCGGCAGCATGCCGATAAGCATGGCGAGCGCGGTCATCAGCACCGGACGGAAACGGCTGAAGCCTGCCTCGAGCGCGGCCTGCAGCGGCGGCTTGCCACCGTGATGGAATTCGCGCGCGGTGTTGATCACGAGGATGCTGTTAGCCGTGGCAATGCCGATACACAGAATGGTGCCGGTCAGTGCCGGCACGCTCACGGTCGTGCCTGTGCTGAACAGCATCCACGCGATGCCCGCGAGCGAACCCGGCAAGCCGCTGATGATGATGAACGGATCGAGCCACGACTGAAAATTGACGACCATCAGCAGATAGACGAGGGCGATCGCGAACACGAGACCGCTTGCGAGGCCACTGAACGAGTCGTGCATCGCCTGCACCTGGCCGCGCACCACAATCGAGGCGCCCGGCGGTAATTGCGGCCGGATCTGATCGACGAGGCGGTTCACATCTGTCGCCACACCGCCGAGATCACGACCTTGCGCGGATGCAAAAATATCGAGCACCGGCTGCACGTTGTAGTGCGAGACGACGGCTTGCTGGGTGGCGCGTGTCAGCGTGCTCATTGCGCCGAGCAGGTTCTGCGGAGCGGGCCCGTTGCCGCTTACCGCAGCGGATGCCGCCACCGTGCCACCCTTCTGCGCGACTGGAATATTGGCCAGCGCCTGCAGTGAGTTGATGTCGTACTGCGGCATCATCGCCATCAGCGGATAGCTGACACCGTTGTGCGGATCGAGCCAGAAATTCGGCGTGGTCTGCGAGCTGCCTGAGAGGGCGATCAGCAGGTTCTGCGACACGTCACGTTGCAACAGGCCGGCCTGAATTGCTCGCGTACGGTCGACATTCACGTTGATCGCGGGTTCGTCGCCCGGTTGCTGGATGCGTGCATCGACGAGGCCGCGTACACCGCGCAGTTGAGCAAGCAAACGGTTCGCCACGACGCGATTGGCGTCGAGCTTGTTGCCGACGATCTGGATATCGATTGGCGCAGGCAAGCCAAAGTTGAGAATCTGACTGACGATATCGGCGGGCAGGAAGGCGAACGTAACGCCGGGGAAATCCTTGAAGAGCATGGTGCGCAGCGTCGCCACATAGGCAGCGGTGGGCTTGTGTCCGGCTGCGAGTGTGATCATCACGTCGGCGTCTTCGGGGCCGATCGGGTCGGAGGAATCGTAGGTCAGGTTGATACCGCTCACCGGCACGCCGATGTTGTCGAGCATGGCCGCGAGTTCCGGCTTCGGGATCACGCTGCGCATACGGGCCTCGACTTCATCGGTGATGCGCGCGGTGTCTTCGATACGCGTGCCAGTTGGCGCACGCAGGTGCAGGCGGATTTCCCCTGTATCGACAGCGGGGAAGAAATCGCGGCCGGAGAATGGCACCAGGACGAGCGAGCCGATACACAGCAGCAGAAAGATCGCAATGAAACGGCGCGGGCTAGCGATAGCCGACGCAAGCACGCCGCGATAGCGTTCGCGCAACATCTCGAAGCGATGTTCGAAGGCTGCCTGGAAGCGGATCAGGCGCGCAATCGGTCCGTTGCCCGTGACAGGCGCGTTACTGCGCGCACGCATCAGATACATCGCGAGGGTCGGCACCAGCGTACGCGAGAAGAAATACGATGCGATCATCGCGAACACCACCGCCTCGGCGAGCGGCACGAACAGATAGCGCGCCACGCCGGAGAGTAGAAACATCGGCACGAACACGATGCAGATGGATAGTGTCGAGACGAACGTCGGCACCGCGATTTCGCCCGAGCCGTTCAGAATCGCGTCGTGCAGCGGCTCGCCGTTCTCCAGATGGTGCGTAATGTTCTCGATCGCGACGGTGGCGTCGTCGACCAGAATACCCACCGCTAGAGCGAGCCCGCCAAGCGTCATGATGTTGATGGTCTGGCCGAGCGCGGAAAGTGCGATCAGTGAGGTGAGCACCGCGAGCGGAATCGACACTGCGATGATCAATGTGGCGCGCCAGCTACCGAGAAACAGCAGGATCATCACCGCGGTCAAGGCCGCGGCGATCACGGCCTCGCGCGCTACACCCACTACGGCAGACTTCACGAACACCGATTGATCGGACAGCGCGGTGATATGCAGCGCGCTCGGCAAACCCGCCGCGATATGCGGCAGCATCGCCTTGACCTCCTGGATGATGGTCAAGGTGGACGTGCTGCCGGATTTTTCGATGGTGAGGAGCGCCGCGCGTTTGCCGTCGCTGCGCACGATGTTGGTTTGCGGCGCATAGCCGTCGCGCACATGGGCAACGTCGCGCACATATACCACGCCGCCGGCTACCGTCTTGATCGGCAGGTCGTTCAGCGCGGCCACCGTGTCAGTGCTGCCATTCATCTGCACGTTGTATTCCTTCGTGCCGATTTTGGCGGTGCCGCCCGGAAGAATCAGGTTCTCTGCGTTGACGGCGTTGACCACGTCGAGTGGTGACAGGCCTTTTGCCTGCAGCGCGTGCGGATCGATATCGACCATGATCTGCCGCACCTTGCCGCCGAACGGCAGCGGCACCGACGCGCCTTGCACCGTCGCCAGTTGCGTGCGGATCTGGCTGTTGCCGATATCATAGAGCTGCTGTTCGGACAGCGTGTCGCTGGAGAGCCCGAGTTGCAGGATTGGCACCGTCGACGCGTTGTACGTGATGATGTTCGGCGGCAACGTGCCGGGCGGCAGTACACGCAGGATCGAAGCCGAATTGGAGGCCGCCTCGGCAATCGCGCGATTGATGTCAGCGCCCGGGTGAAAAAAGATTTTCACTACCGAGACGCCGTTCAGCGATTGCGACTCGATATGCTCGATATCGTCGACGTCGGAGGTCAGCGCGCGCTCGTAGTTCGACGTGATGCGGTTGGCCATGTCCTGTGCGGAAAAGCCGTTATACGTCCAGACGATGCTGACCACCGGGATGTCGATGTTCGGAAAGATATCGGTGGGTGTACGCAGTATCGCGAGCGGGCCGACGATAAAAATCAACACCGCAAGAACCACGAATGTATATGGGCGGCGCAGCGCGAGCTTGACGATCCACATGACGGTTTCCTGAAAAGAGGCAGAGGGAAGCGCACGGTTTGTTTCAACGCCTGGCGGCGCGGGACGCGGCTTCTTCGTGAGTCAGGAGTGTGTGGGGGTGGAGCTTACCGGCGGTGGTCGGATAGATTACCGTTCTGTTATCTGGAGTTTGGTTTTCTGCTCTGATTCAGGCGCGGTGCGTAGATAACAAAACGGTAATCCGAAGGTCAGTGCTCCGACAGCTGAAATGACAAGAATGGGAAGCGTGGTTCAGGCCACTCATTTCTTGCACATATTCGGAGAGACATCATGAAACGTTTTACCGCTTTGGCTGTTGCTGTTGCCGCGCTTGGTTTGTCGATTGGGTCGACTGCTTTTGCTCAGTCTAATTCGCCGGGGTTGACGCGGGCTGAAGTGCTGGCCCAGTTGCAGCAGGCCCAGGCTGAAGGACTCGTGCCGGCGCCTAAGGATGACTATCCGCCTGGTGAGGCGACGATTGCCCGGAATCGGGAAATTTATGCTATTCAGCATCCGGGGGAAGCAGCGGCTGTGAAGACGGCCGGAGCGGGTGGTGTGGGTGCTGCTGCGGCTTCCAATTGAGGCTGGGTTTGCTCGCCTGCGGAGTTGACTCTTCCTTGTTGTTCGCCTGCTGCTTTGGTCTTTCCTTGATTTCTTATTGGTTTATTAGCGTTGCCCCTGTGCGGGGCAACGCTCTCGACTTAAGCCTCACAGCATGAAGCGAGTTTGTACGCGAGCTGGAAGTGGGGCTTAGCTTTTCTGGGTGGCCTTGGATAGGAGCGCGAGGCTGGATCCGGCGTCGAGTCCGGTGGATCATTTCCAGCACACCGGCGAGGCCGTCCAGACAGCGCTGGATGCACCGAGGATGGGCTTGAGTGCGGCCAGTGCGCACATCCGGTTAGTACCTGAATCGGTGGTTGGTGTCGCGTGATCTGGGCGATGCCGATATCGCCGCAACGATGGAGTACTATCGCACTATCGAAGGTCGAGTGAGCTCGTTGTTTGAATGATGAGCTGCACCGGTGGAATCAAACCCTAGCTAGGCTTGAAACCAGTCACAAGACTATCCTCGACTTTAAGAGGTGATAGGTGTCCGGAGATTCAGAGGGTTGTTCCACCTCGTTCATCCCCCGATTCGTTTGCACTTGACATAAAAGAAATTGCCACCGGTTTTATGTAGGAATACTTAGCATTGATGCGGATGTTTTCTAAACCTGCGTCCCATCCGAACCATACGAGTCAGCACGTGGGGAGACGCCGCGGAGTTGCCCGGGGTGTAGCGGTGATAACTCGCGTTATCACGGCAAAGTCTTGGGGTGCTCGCTGCATGCGGAAGAGGGAAGGGCGGCGGTCGGCAAATCTTGAGGTTTGTTCGACGTCTGCCCATTTCCGTGGGCTGGTGGGGCTTGCGCCGGCATGTGCGGGCAGGCGTTGAATAAACCTGAAGGGAGGAAACCGCGGAGTGCACCGATGCAGTGGAAGCGTCGATGACTATGGCGATTGATGGGTCAGGAGGGACTGCGGTATTGCAGGACATGCGGCCGGGCGTGATGCCGGCTGGGCGGTGAGGCCACGGCGAAGCGATGCAATCGCGCCATTGTGATGGTGAAGCGGTCGTGCGAGGCCCTGCGCACGGAGACCGGCGCAAGCGTCCGCTCGTGGGCCGCGTTGCCGCAGAGCCGACAGTGTGGTTGTTCGTCCTGGAACAGTTGCGCTCACGTCTCGCCCCCGAGCGTGGGTGGTGCGCGAATCGGTGCGGTGCGCGCAAGGATATCGATGACGATCATCGGCGCGCCGCAGTGCCGGCAGACGAAGGCTGGTCGCGTTTCGATGACGGGGTCTTCGGGTGATGCGTTGGCCTGTGCCGTGACGTGCAGCAGTTCACGCACCTTCGCGAGATTGGCGCGGCGTACCGGATTCGCCAGCAGTCCATAGTGGCGGAGGCGATGGAAGCCCACGGGAAGCACATGCAGCAGGAAGCGGCGCATGAACTCGCCAGCCTCCAGCGTCATGCTCTTGTAGCGGGTGCGCCCCTTCTCACGATAGTCCTTCCAGCGGAAGGTCACGCCGCGTTCATCGAACGCGAGCAGGCGCTGGCTGGAGATGGCCACACGGTGTGTATAGCGTGAGAGATACGCGAGTACCGCTTCGGGTCCCGCAAAGGGACGCTTGGCATACACGACCCATTCGCAGGTGCGCAGCGGCGCAAGCCACCGGGCAAAGACCGCCGGGTCGGCGAGTCCGGCATACTCCCCAAAGAACTGCAACCGGTCACACCGGTGTGCCTGCTCAAGTGCCTCGAGGAAGCGCCTGCGGAACAGGCGTGAGAGCACGCGCACCGGCAGGAAGAAGCCAGGCCGGCAGGCAATCCACCGCTCACCATCGGGCGACAGGCCACCACCGGGGACGATACCGTGTACGTGCGGATGATGCGTGAGCGCCGAGCCCCAGGTGTGCAGCACCAATGTGGCGCCAATCTGCGCGCCAAGATGTCTGGGATCCGCGGCGATGGTACGCAGCGTATCGGCAGCAATGTCGAACAGCAGTCCGTAGATAACCGCCTTGTTGTACCAGGCGATTGCGCCAATCGGCGCGGGTAGCGTGAAGACGACGTGGTAATACCCGACCGGCAGCAGGTCGGCCTGACGTGCCTCGAGCCAGCGGCGTGCGGCACTCCCCTGACACCTGGGGCAATGGCGGTTGCGGCAGGTAATGGAGTTCACTCCATTACGTGCCTTATGGGAAGTGTTTTGCTATGGGGAGAAGGCACCCCCTGAGCGAGCACGGAGTGAACTCCGCGCCCGTTCAGCTCTCCATTAAAGCTTGGCCCTGAGCATGGCGATTACCTTATCGGACGGCCGGAACGAACCCCTGCGCAAATGCGGTGGGACGATCGCGTTGAGGGCTTCGAGCTTCTCAGTTGGATCAGCGCGAGTGTAGATTTCAGTGGTCGCCAGATCGCTGTGCCCGAGCCACAGGGAAACCTTTCGGATGTCCTGAGTGCTTCGCAGTACTATCATTGCACAGGTGTGCCTCAAGACGTGCGGTGATACCTGCTTCTTCGACAGCGAGGGGCACTTATGACTAGCCGTCGCAGTGTG
The DNA here is from genome assembly GCF_003387275.1 of Paraburkholderia sp. BL6669N2. Taxonomy (NCBI): domain Bacteria; kingdom Pseudomonadati; phylum Pseudomonadota; class Betaproteobacteria; order Burkholderiales; family Burkholderiaceae; genus Paraburkholderia; species Paraburkholderia sp. BL6669N2. The sequence continues at coordinate 506,327 of NZ_QUNA01000002.1, forward strand.
GCATTTAAGGACATACGCGAAACCCCAACGGCTCATCGCTTCGCCCCGTGCATTAACGAACAATTCCGGTACTGCGACACTTCCCCGTATCACCATCCAGGCACGCAACGCGTTAGCGGTCGTTTTCCACAGGGGCAAGGCGCGCTCCCGCCGGCCCTTGCCGTGAACACGGATGCTCAACGACGGGAGGACAACATCGGCGGTATGCAATCCCGTCAGCTCCGATACACGCAGGCCGCCGCAGATGGCCAGATGCAGCATCGCCCGGTCCCGAATACCCTCGCGCGTTGACGGATCTGGCGCATCGAGCAGAGCCCGAACCTCATCCTCGAGCAGATATGGCACCAGACGGGAATCGGTTTTCTTATAGGGAATGCCCAGGATTCGTCGCGCTTGCTCAAGAATCGCGGGCTCGCGATACTCAAGGAAGTGGAAGAATGACCTGATTGCAGCCAGCCGGACATTACGCGTCTCAGGCGAATTGTGGCGCGCATCTTCGAGATATTCCAGGAAGTCGCTGATCAGCCTCGCATCGAGCTGCTCCAGTGCTAGCGACGAGGGCGTCACCTTGAGTCGCCTGGCGGCGAACTCGAACAGAAGCTGGAAGGTGCAAGCATAGGAGTCGCAGGTGTGTTGGCTGGCGCCTCTCTCATGGGCAAGGTTTTGACGAAGGAATGCAACAATGTGCGGCGCGATCGGCATCATTTCTGTTCTCCGGTGAGAAACCCCTCTGCGGCGACAGCAATGTCGCGCAGGAGCGCGGGCGTGGCCTCGAGATACCAATAGGTGGCGTTGATGTTGACGTGTCCCATGTAGGTCGCAAGGGCCAACATGTGCCGCCCGACCCGGTCTCGGCCTTCCGGGCTTGCCTCCAGTGCCCTGACGGCGAACGTGTGTCTGAGCTCATGCAAGCGGGGACGGTGGCCGTTGTGGGTGGTGCCGATGCCGGCAAACTTCAGCAGCTTCTGGAACATCCAGTAAGTAACCGTGTATCTGAGCGCGTGACCGTCGTCATCAACGAACACATGGTCGTCACCCGGGCAGGCTCGTCGCCGCAGTGCTAAATACCTCTGCAAACCCGCCACCGCTGTCTCGTGCAGTGGAACTAGACGGGTCTTCTGGAATTTGCTCTTTCGAATCAGCAGTCCTTCGGAAGTCATGTCGGCAAGGCGCAGGTTCAGGGCCTCCGAGATCCGCATGCCCGTGGCTAGCAGCAGGGCAATTAATGTCGCATACGTTTGTGGTTGCAACGTGCCCCGAGGGCCCGATTGCAAGGCTGTGTTTATCAAGCGCTCAATGTCAGCGCAGGTGTAGATGAACGGAACGCGACGCGTCTTTCGGTAACCAAAGTGGCGGGCGGGTGGTAGTTCATGGTTTTGATCCTCCATACGCATGTACCGGGCGAACCGACACACGGTCTTTAGCCTTGCGTCACGCTGGGCCACCGACGCAGCCTCGCCGGCCCAGTCGATTGCTGTCTGCGTGCAAACGTGCATTTCACCGCGTTTGACAGCAAAGCACGCGAAACTGCGCAACAGGTAGTCTGCGTTCAGCAGTTTGAATCCGGCGGCACGCCGCGCGGCAAGATAGGACTCCACGGCCGGCATCATTTCGCCACCTCCGGCCATGGCCGAGCGATTTGGCTGAGCAGCGCTACGTCGACCTTGGCGTAATACGCCGTGGTATCAATGCCGCGATGCCTCAGGATCAGGCCAACCTGGTCGAGGGGAAGCCCGTGGCGCAACATCTCAGTCGCCGCCGTGTGGCGCAGCAGATGTGCACCTTTGGCGGGCGAACTCACCCCGGCCCGTTTTAGTGCGCGCTTCACTATCGAAGATATGCCGTCGCTTGAGATATGCGGCTTGACGGGTGCGATGTTTCTAACAAAGACATGGTCGCTGCCGGCAACCCGAGGTCGCGATTCGAGATACCGCAGAAGTGCCTCGCCAGCATCCTGCGGCAGCGGAAGGCGAACTTCATAGCGCCCCTTTCCCAAGACACGTAGCGTCCCGGAGTCCCACTCCATACCGCTCAAGCGAAGGTTCGCCAGGTCACCTGCGCGAACCCCAAGTCGCACAAGCAGGAGGACGATCGCACGATCGCGAAGACGCCTGCGTGAATCGTCATCGCATGCGGCGATCAGGCGGTCAACTTCGTCAGCGCTCAGACACCTTGGCAGTGACGCCAGGCGCCAATGCGCCAGCGACGGAACCGCCTGATCGAGACCCGGCCGACACAGATCGTGAACCCCGAGGTAGCGTAAGAAGGCTCGCGCGCTAGTGACCCGCTTTTCAGCGGTACCAGCACCACAACTGCAGGCACTGTTCAGCAGGAACGTACGTATCTGCTTCGGATCCCACTGGCTGGCGTCATCGCCAAGCACTTTCAGCATCACTGCGGCATCACGACAGTAGAGCCGAATGGTTGGATCCTTCGCACCCCGGTGCTTTTGCAACCATCGCCGGAAACCACCTACGATTGCCGGTTCCCGAATCTCTGCAATCGAAGGCTTGTCGTCCGGGCAGACGCCGATCTCGATCAGGTATTCGCGAAAGCGTTTGGCGCCGAAATAGACGTGGTGGCCGGTCCTGCCACCTTTTACTTCCGGGCAAGTGCAAGTTGGCAGATGACGAAAGAAGGTTTCCGGGGTTTGTGGACCAGTATCGGCCAGGGTACCGCCGTGTGCCAGCATGAAGCGACCAAGATGGTCGGCAGCTCGCAGGTAACGTATGGCACTGGCCGCGGAATATCCGTCTCGTTCAAGCGCGTCAGCAAAGTCGTCAATGAAGACTCCGCTGGGTCCCGAGCGCAGGCGTTTCAAGGTTTTGGGTGCTACCAGGTAGGTGTCCAGCATCACATCCTCCTATGAGGGTTGCCTGGGAAGGCCCAACCACCATAGCAAAGGAGGACCGCGATTTTATGGGGTGTTAAATGGCGACCGGCCAGATACAAAACCAGATACGCCCGGTAGGTTTCGCGCCGAACCTGATCTGCAACTCCCCGTTAGACAGAACTTCCCATAAGGCAGGAGTTGTACGCGATCTCGGTGCGCGCGCAGCCGGAACAGCGCAACACGTGTCCCCCCAGCGCCGCAGTGCGGCACTGTTCGATGGCCGACATCACCTTCAGCTGCCCCAGGCTCAGCGACACCGTGCGTCGCCATACCGGTCCGTGGGCGCGGAAGATGTCCGCGACCTCCAGCATTGGTACTGCGTCGCGTTACTCGGAGGGCAGACGCTCCAGTGGACTGATGACTTCGCGCAGCAGGTCGGTGGCCACCTGCACGTAAAGCGCAGTGGTCTCAATCTGCTTGTGGCCCAGCAGTACCTGGATCACGCGGATGTCGACCTTCTGTTCGAGCAGATGCGTCGCGAAACTGTGGCGCAGGGTGTGCGGGGTGACCCGCCTGTCGATCTGCGCGGCTTCGGCGGCGGCGTGAACGGCGCGATTCAGCTGTCGCGTGCTGAGCGGGTCGACGGGATCCATCCCGGGAAACAGCCACCCGCCGTCGAGCATGCTGCCCTGGGCACGGGCGACGCGCCACCAGAGCCGCAGGCGTTCGAGCAGGACCGGCGAGAGCATCGCGTAGCGGTCCTTACGGCCCTTGCCCTGCTCGATGCGCAGGGTCATGCGCTGGCTGTCAACGTCGCTGACCTTCAGCGCCACCACCTCGCTCGCGCGCAATCCGGCGCCATAGGCGACCGACAGCGCGGTCTGGTGCTTCAGGTTGCCGGCGGCTGCGATCAGCCGCCGCACCTCGTCGGGGCTGAGTACGACCGGGAGCTTGCGCGGCACACGAACCGGATGCATCCGGGCCATCAGTTCAGGCTGGCCGAGCGTCACGTCGAAGAAGAACTTCAGCGCGCTGATTGCGGCGTTGAGCGAGACCGGCGAGGTACCGTGATCAACCAGATATAGCTGGTAATTCCGGAGGTCCTCGACAGTCGCAGTATCGGGTGAACGCTCGAGAAACCTGGCAAACTGGCGTACGGCGCGCAGATACCCGGACTGGGTCTTGGGCGCGAACTTGCGCATGCGCATGTCATCAACCATGCGCCGGCGTAGCGGGCTGACGCCCGGATCGGAAGAGGTCATGATGGGGCTCCTGCTGGAGGACGAGGCGGATTGCCTCAGTCACCAACATAAGCACTGGCGCCACAGACCTTTCATTCGCCGCCAGAGGCCGGACAGTGCCCCATACCGCGCGAGCGGTTTAGTCCCTTCGGCCGAAGCCGTCATTCGAGCATCGGCATCTGTCAGGCTGGTACCTGCCGCTTTCCCGACATTCGCGGGTGGGCGGACGCGAATGACAGGTCTGGCGAGTGCCGAATGCGTACTCTCGACCCAGCTTGTGTGGAAACTGGTTTTTCGCGGCTATGCGAGCGATTGCCGATCAGGTCAATCTCGTTCGGCCCGGACAGCTTGCACCGATCGACAGTCGCGTGCGCAACAAAGCCCCTCAGGGCTTTAGCTTTCGACCATCTTCATAGCCTTCAATGTTCCCTGAACGCCGAGTATGTTCATGACCCGTTTGAGGTTGTAAGCCAACACCTGAAGGCTCATCTCCGTACTCACCCGCCTGAGCGTCCTGGTCAGGAAGTGTGCGGGGCCCATCCAGTGCTTGAGCGTGCCGAAGACGTGCTCAACGGTACTTCTGCGGATGGTCATGGCGTCAGGTTTGCGGTCGAGCCGACGCTGCATCACTTCAAGCGCATTCTCGTGCTCCCATCGCCGAATTCGACGATAGTCAGACGGTGAACATCGTTCCTTGAGGTGGCAACGTGGGCACGCGCTGGGCCAGTAGACTCGCAGATTCAGGTCATGCTCGACAGTCGTGAATCGATGGATCGCCCGCTCGCCAGCAGGGCATCGATACGTGTCGCTTTTCGCTACGTAGATAAAGTCGGCCTTCGTAAACAGACCTTTTTTCCGGGATGCCGATGTGAGCGGTTTGGGAACATACGCGCTGATGCCATTCAGATCGCATGCCCTTATCTCCGGCCCGCTGAAGTAACCGCGGTCCGCAACAACCTTCAGCTTCCATCTGCCCATCGCGCGCTTCGCGGATACCGCCATTTTGCTGAGTTGTCCATGATCGTTGCCGACATTCGTTACTTCGTGTTCAACGATCAGATGATGTTTCGTATCAACTGCTGCCTGGACGTTGTAGCCCACTATGCCAGAGCCTCTTCCACTCGTTGCCATCGAGCGTGCGTCCGGATCCGTCAGCGACAACTGCTTGTCCGGCTGCTCTTCCAGTCGCTTGCCGATCTGCTTGAGCTCACGCATCTGCTGGCGCAGCACGGCAATCTTCTCGTAGAGCCTGACCGTCTTTACATCGAACCCGGTAGGACTGGTGCGGTCTGCACTTTCAATCAGATCGAGATATCGCTGCACGCTTTCCTCGATCTGCCTCTGACGCTTGTCGATCTTGCTTGCCGTGTAGTTCCTGTCGCGGGTGTTTGATGCCTTGAACTTGCTGCCGTCGATAGCCACCATGTCACTGGATAGCAGCTTGAGCCCGCGACACAGTTCGACGAAACGCCGGCATACGTTGCGGATCGCCACGCCGCTGTCACGGCGGAAGTCCGCGATCGTCTTGAAGTCCGGAGCGAGCCGTCCTGTCAGCCACATCAGTTCAACATTGCGTCGGCATTCGCGCTCGAGTCTCCGGCTCGACGGTATCCGGTTCAGATAGCCGTAGATGTATATCTTCAGCATCACGCCAGGATGGTAAGACGGCCGGCCGGTGAGCGCCGGTGTAGTACCGTTGAAACCGAGCTCTGCGAGATCAAGTTCGTCGACGAAGGCATCGATTACTCTCACCGGATTGTCCTGCCCGACGTAGTCATCGACACATTCGGGAAGTAGTGCGACCTGCCTGCGGTCATCGCCTTCAACGAATCGCTTCATGAGTCACCCGGTCTCAGCGCGTTGATTCAGTTTAGGCGATCAATGCGTTTTCACACAGGCTGGACCCATTCCGGACATAGAAGCCGGCATCCCCTCTACGGCAGCTTTCGGGGTGCAACAGTCGTTCGGCCATCTGGCTGACAGCGGGCAGAAACATATGCACCTGTCCCGCGAGCGCCGAGGGCGTGCTTCTGCTAGTCGGAGTTGCGACCTCGCGTCTGAGTCGCGTGCATGTCCCGCCCGCGCTTTCGGTCTGGATTCCGCCGCAGGCTATGCCTTATGCGGACTGGCACTTTCCACTCGCCGTCGGTATATCGGTAGCACGCTGTTGACGGCCAGCTTTCTGTCTTTCCACAAACTCGCCGGAACTCAACTGCGAATGCCGGGATAGCTGGCCTGGGATCTCGCATAAAGTGCCTGTTATCCAGTCAGTTCGCGCGAGCCCCCAGCCATCGGACACTACCCGGTTATTGCGCCGGTGCGCTGGCTTCGTCGAGCAGCTTCATGTCTTCGGAAGAAAGCTGCAAGTGAGTTGCTGCAGCCAACCCTTCCAGTTGCTCCACCGACGTCGCACTGGCAATCGGCGCCGTCACGCTCGGCCGCGCGATGATCCAGGCGAGCGCCACCGTTGCAGGTGTCGTGTCGTTGCGCTTCGCGACTTCAACAAGAGCATCGACGATCCGCAACCCGCGGTCGTTGAAATACTTGTCCACGAGCGCGCTGCGCGCACCCTTCGCCGCGTCGGCCTTCGAACGGTATTTTCCGCTCAGGAAACCGCTCGCCAGGCTGAAGAAAGTAACCACCGCCAATTCGTGGGTCTGCACGACCGGCTCGAGATCGGTTTCGTAGCCGTTACGATCGTAAAGGTTGTACTCCGGCTGAAGAACCTGATACGCCGGCAACCCCGATTCCTTTGATACCTTCAGTGCTGCCTCGAGCCGCTCGCCGCTGAAGTTCGACGCTCCGATCACGCGCACTTTGCCCGCCTCGATCAGCCTCTGATATGCGCCGAGCGTCTCTTCGAACGGCGTCTTGTCGTCGTCGATGTGGGAGAAATAGACGTCGATGTAGTCGGTCTGCAACCGGCGCAGCGACTCGTTGGCGGCTGCCTCGATGTTGGCCGCTGACAGCCCCGGCCGCTTCTTCCACATGCCGACCTTGCTCGCGAGCACGATCTTGTCCCGCTTGCCGCTTTGCCTGAACCACTTGCCGATGATGGTTTCGGACTCGCCGCCCTGATTGCCCTCGGCCCAGTGCGAGTAGCTGTCGGCGGTATCAACGAAGTTCAAGCCAAGGTCGACGAAGGCGTCGAGGATGGAAAACGACGTTGGCTCATCGGCCGTCCAGCCGAAGACGTTGCCGCCAAAGACGAGGGGTGCGATTCGAAGGTTCGACGTTCCAATGGTGTATTGCTGCATTTTTTCTCTACTCCGAGACGGGGGTTGGAAACACAATTGTAAAGAAGCCGCATCAATGGCCGAGATGCCTGTCGAAAAACGCGGTGATTTCTCCGAACGCCTCCTTGGTCTCCGGCACACGGTCATCGAATTGGTATTGAGCGTGCGACATGCCGTCGAACACCTCGAGTTGCGCATCGACACCCGCTTCCCGAAGCTTCCGGTGTACACGGACCGTGTTGCTCAGCAGCAGGTCCCGTGTCCCGGTGGTCAGGATCGCCATCGGAAAGCCATGCATATCTCCGTAGACAGGTGACAGCAGCGGGTCCTTCAGATCATGACCGTGCGCATAGACAACCGCCGCGGCATCGCAGAATCCATCGCGCGAAACCAGGACGTTGTCCACCTTTTCGTTCGTGTAGAACGAATCCCCAGTCTTCGTGAGGTCCGACATGGGCGTACCGGGCGCTATCGCACCAGGCATTCGCAGCCCTTCCTGCTTCGCGCGCAGCATCAGTTCGAGTACCAGAGCACCGCCGGCCGAGGTCCCGAGAACGCCCACGTCGTTCGGATCGTTCGTCCGTAGTACCGCCTTGTACACCGTCTCGACGTCGTCGAGCGCTGCGGGAAAGTAACCTTCGGGCGGCATCCGGTAGTCAACCGAAATCACTTTGTAATGCCCAAGGCCCGCCATGATGACGGCCTCGCTCGTACCCGACTCGCCAGGGTACAGTTCGTAGCAGCCGCCATGAATGTGAATGAGCACCTTGTCGCGGTGTTCGGGCGGAATGACGGCGGGCGTCACGACGTACACTCTCACGCCGTTCATCGTCGAGGGCTGCACTGTAACGCCGAGGCGTTCACGCATGGCCGGAAGCGTTTGCATGGCCTTGGCAGCCTGCGCGTTGGCAGCGGCCCTCCATTGCTCGCCCGTAGTCCATAGGACATTCCAGGAGGGGTTCATTGGCGCCGCGATGAGCTTTTGCAATTCAGGGCTGACATCGGTCGGCACTGGCAGGGTCTTCGCGGGGACCTGCCGGGGTGCAAGCGGGCCGTCGTCGGCAAGCGCAATGCCGGAAACACTGACGAACGCAGCGCACGCGAGCACAAGCAAGCCGGTGAACTTCATTGGATGACTCCTGTTTGCTCGCCTAAACCGCAAGTTCATACACTTGGCGGCTGAGTTCGGGCGTGACGTCACCGTGTTCCCCCAATGCGGTCATGCCGTGCTCCTGCAGTTTCGCGATCAGCGTCTCGATTGAGTCGCCGCCTATGTCGTAGTCCCGCAGTCGCGTTGGGACCGTCATCCGCTCGAAGAACCCGCGCGTGGCGGCGATCGCCGTCACGCGGCACTTCAGCGTCAAGCGCGTCAATCTGGCCTTGGCCGAAAATGATCCTGGTCGGATTGTTGAAGGTGAAGTTCTGCACGAGCTTCCTTTTTGGCTGCAACGAAGTGACCGGTCGTCTTAATCGAAAGTCAAAGAACCGGACCGGGCACAGCATAGACCAGTAACGCGGACCACCCGTTAGGGTACGGGTTTAAAAGTTATATCGAACATCAAGCGCACGCAGGCCTTCAGAGGCTCAACGGAGTCTTCCAGCTTCATTCGCGGCGAGCAGCCCTGGCGCCGAAGTGATGTGCAACATTGCTTTGCTGCTTTGATGGACAGGGGTGATGTGTCGCACGAGACGGGTTCAGCGCAGACATTTCACGACCATTGACTGGCCACCCAGCCCCCTACTCAGTGACCAGGCATCCAGACGCGACGCGGCCCCCTAACTACAATCACCGGACGACGTGGCATGACGACGACCGCCATGGGAGGTCGGGGCGCTGGCGCAACCGTCACAACCGGTACGACTGCCGGTGGCACGGCTGCTGCATAACCATTTTGCACGACCACAGAGAGGGCACGAGGTGTATCGCGCGACGAGAAGAGAATGTACAGAGATCGCGACCTCAAATCTGTTGGAAAGGTGTGTCAAAAAATGTCACTTTGGCACCGGCGCGGAAATGACGATGCTTGATTGCTCGTGTAGCACTACGACACGTATGCACCCAGTTGAGACAGATCCGGTGCAAATAAGGCGATCATTTCGGTCATCGTTACGGGCTGACCGATAAGAGGGCCACCAATGAGCAAGCGCCAGAACCTGAAGGAGTGGTTTGGGCCGTCGCTTTGACGGTGACGTGATCATCCTCTACGTTCGCTGGTATCTATCAGCACCGAATCTGTCCGAGATGACGAGAATGTAGATGACCAGCCGGCCTGATTTGGCACCAAAGCACTGCAGCTTATAGTCGGGGGAACGTTGCCGCTCTCATCGAGCAGCAGTTGCTCGAAGAAGATACGCGGCTTGATGGGGCGATAGTGCTTTTCCCGACCGATTGTCGAGGAAGTCGAGGGACAACCAATGGTTCGCGAGATTCCGCAATTCCTCGAATGAGGTTCCCGTCTTGTTTCTGACCACTTTGACATAACTGCTGCCGTCATCGCCTTCATCACGAACGAGTTCAGCAACGGATCGAATACCTCTTTCGTGAAGGTCTCGGGTGATCATGCCTCGTTTCCACGGACAGCAAGTCTTGCAGCGATCAACTTGGCCTCATAGTCGACTGGAGTGGATAAGTCGATAGAGGTGTGCAGGCGTTGTCGATTGTAATAGCCCTCGATCCAGTCGACGATATCCAGACGGGCCTGAGCGCGCGTTTCGTAGCGAACCTGATAGATTCTTTCAACCTTAGGGGTGTTGAAGAAGCTTTCCATCGGCGCGTTATTCCACGCGTTAGCGCGGCGGCTCATCGAAACGTTCAACTTGAAATCGCCGACCAGTTTCCGGTACGCCCGGCTTCCATATTGGGCGGATTCAACCGGTCGTCGCAACACCTTTAATCGAGGAGGTGTTTATGGGACGACCGGTTGAATCCGCCTTGACTTCCGCGATCGGAATGTAGCAGCAGGCCCGGCGCCGGCTTGCGCTGCCAGCACGCGCTGCGCAATGCTTGGCAGACAAGTCCCGGGTTGATGCGCTCGGACATCGACCAGCCTACGATGCGCCGGCTTGAAAGGTCCAGGATGGCAGCCAAGCATAACCAGCCTTCGCCGGTTCTAATGAACGTGATGTCGCCGACCCAAGCCTGATCGGGCTGCCAGCCGTCGAAGCGACGATCAAGCAGATTGGGTGCCACCGGTAAGCAATGCGTCGAATCCGTCGTCACCCGATACGGGCGTTTATAGACCGGACGCAGTCCTAGGCGTGGCAGGCTACGGCGTTCGCGTTCGGCGCTCGCCGGCTGGCCTTGAGTTTTCAATTGCCGCACGATACGAGGACGGCCGTAGCTGCCGTGACTGGCACGATGAAGCGCCGCCACCTCCCGATCGAGCGCGGCGTTGGCTTGCGCCCGCTGACTCGGCTCACGGTTACGCCACTGACAATATCCGCTGCGCGACACCCTCAGGATGTGACATAGCCGAGTAACACTGTGCTGGTCGCGGTGCTCGTCGATCCATGTGTACTTCCCGCGACCCCTTCACGAAGTACGCCGTCGCTTTTCGAAGTATCTCGATATCAAGTTTTGCACTAGCGAGCTCTTTTCGGAGTCGGCTGTTCTCCGCCTCCAATTCGTTGACCGGGCGGGTCGATCGTGTGTTCTTCACTTCGCGGCCGTCGTCTTCGCCAATGTCCTTGGAACTGCGGCTACGTCGGCTCCAGTTGCCCAAGGTGGACCAGGCACGCCAAGCCTAGGGGCGGCTTCATGCTGTCCCACTGATTCCGCCAGCCTAATGGCCTCGACCTTGAACTCGTCCGTGTATTGCCGTTTTGGCACTAGCTTCTCTGACATTCAACCCTCCGTACAAACAGGAAATTAACAAAATTTCTGCTGTACGTGAAATCGAGGCAGGGTCAAAAGGAAAATGCGCATCTCCGGCATACGCGAGGACGTGCGTCGAGACGTCACGACGTCGCTGGCGTATGGCGGAAAGTCGGGCGGTAAATTACGAAACGAGATTCTTGAGGCGCTGCCAGAAGGCGGCGAACGTGTGTCGTTTGCGCTCGTGCAGCGCGAGCATGGCGTCGTAGTGAACCCGTGCTTCGTTAACGTGCGGCAGTTGTGAGACGAGGAGGCCGAAGTTCATGGTATTTCTCCGAGCGTTTGGCTTAACGCGTTTTGCGGAAAGCCAGCAGACAGGGAGGCCGGGCGTGCCATACGTGCGGCGACAGGCGTCTACTCGCTTTCCCCAGGTAAAGGTAAGGGTGAGTGGGGTATGGGGTAACTGTCACTGTCCGGCATGGCGGGCTCCTTTATTGGCGTATACGGCGCATATGGCATATGCAATGCACGTCGGTTACGGGCGTGTCTATCCACGCGTCTGTTCGCGCCGATGAACCGGAAAGGCGCGAACGGACGCGACCGCGAGTTGATGCTCGCATCGCTGCCACGCGAACGCACACAAGCGCGGCGTCTACATTGCGCCAATCAAGGTGCACTGAGAAAAGGACTGCGGCGCGCACCGTCTGCCTGCTGGCAGGACGGCGGCTGGGAGAAGAGAGCGCGGACGTCCTGCCGGTCAGGCAGCGAAACTTTTCGAAGGTCGACTACTGCAGGTGTCCAAGGCATTCGCCCCATTTGTGAAGACGGGCGAATTTTAGGCACTCCCGTAATCCGAAGTCAACATGATTCGCTAAGCAGAGCCAATATTCGTCGTGAGTTCGACAGACGGCGACCGATGGTTGGTCCGTACCGTGTGAAGTCTTTCAAAATGACAGGGATTGAAGAAGTTTGAAAGGACACTATCGCAATGCGAATGTGAAGCAGAATCGTCGGTCACTGATGCTGCGTGAAGATTCGGAGTGCAACATATTTAGAGAATTTTTACTTGCGGTTCTGTGTGCAGCCCCAATACAATCCGCCCGTCTTAATACTAGGAGTCCCTCGTGGACGCATGCTCCAGTAGAGGAAGTCCGATGCCGGCTTGTGTCGGCGAAGCAACCGCGAGATAGCCGCCGCAGGAGAGCCTGTCAGAATTTTAGTGTGCCGAGGTCATGAGACGATAACGGAAACAACGTCCTATGACCGAAGCAACTGTGACTAAGAAGATCAAGAACCCGAAGGCGCCGAAGCTGTTTCCCGATGAACTGATCGATCAACTGCTGGCGCAGATTCAAAACAAGGATGCGGAGTCGGTTCTCGGCGAATCGGGCCTGGCCGGGCAACTGAAGAAGCAACTGGCTGAGCGCATGCTGGCGGCGGAGCTCACGCATCACCTGGAGAACGAGGTTGAGCAAGGCAAGGCCGGCAACCACCGCAACGGCACGAGCCACAAGACGGTCATCACGCCCAACGGCGAACTGAATCTGGATATCCCGCGTGACCGGCAGGCAACGTTCGAGCCGCAACTGGTCGGCAAGTATCAACGCCGGCTGCCGGGCTTCGACGATCACGTCATCAGCATGTACGCGCGCGGCATGAGCGTGCGCGAGATCCAGGGCCATTTGCTGGAACTGTATGGCCTGCAGGTGTCTCCCGATCTGATTTCGACTGTCACCGATGAAGTGCTGGCCGAGGTCGAACAGTGGCAGCAACGCCCGCTTGAGGCGATGTATCCGATCGTGTATTTCGACGCACTTCGGCTGAAGATCCGCGACGAAGGCACGGTCAGGAACAAGGCGGTGTATCTCGCGCTGGGCATTCGCGCCGACGGCCGCAAGGAAGTGCTGGGTTTGTGGATCGAGCAAACCGAGGGAGCCAAGTTCTGGCTGAAGGTCTTCAACGAACTGAAGAACCGTGGCCTGCACGACATCCTGATCGCGGTGGTTGACGGTTTGCGCGGCTTCCCGGAGGCGATCGAAGCGGTCTATCCGGCCGCCCAGATTCAGACCTGCATCGTGCATCTGATCCGCAATTCGCTGAATCTGGCGAGCTGGAAGGACCGCAAGCCGTTGGCGGCTGCGCTCAAGCCGGTCTATCAGGCCGCCTCGGCCGAGGCGGCGGCAGTGGCGCTCGACGCCTTTGCGCAAAGCGAATGGGGCCGCAAATTCCCTACCGTCGCGGCCATGTGGCAACGCCAATGGGAACAGGTGATTCCCTTCTTCGCCTATCCCCCCGAGGTGCGTCGAATCGTTTATACGACCAACGCCATCGAGAGCATGCACATGCAGTTGCGCAAAATCGTCAAGAATCGCGGCCACTTCCCCAGCGACGAAGCCGCCAGCAAACTGCTGTATCTGGCCTTGCGCAACATCGAAAAGGATTGGAAGATGCCGCCTATCACCTGGCGGCAAGCTGTCAATCAGTTCGCCATTCTGTTCGGCGAGCGATTCACCGCCGCCATGAGCTGAGATTTTTTAACCGACCTCAGCACACAAAATTCCTGACACCTCCCCGCAGGAATGGTCCTTCACCGCTAACTCGCTCTGGTCGGGTTAGCGCGCTTCATCGCTGACTGGCTTTCTGCAGGTCTGTCAGCGGGACGCTCCCTTTGTCTGGCCGCCTGTCGCAAGTGCGCTTGCGAGATGCAGTCACGTCTTCACACGTCGCCCGGCTTTGTCAGGCTGGACCGGAGTGGGCTTATGTTCGTCAAATCATTTGTCACGCCTTTCGACAGGGCACTGCATGTGCTGCGCCTCGTGCCACTCGCTTCCCGGCTGCTGTCGGCGCGCAGCCGCCTGAACTGGGTCGGCCCGTTTGCCGCGTGTGTGGGTCCCGCCACATTTTGTCGTCGTGCCATCCGCGGAGCGCGCGACTGCCGTACAGGTCCATGCACGCCGCAGCCTCGCCGGCGCTCGCGTGTGCGCCGCGCCGGGCGGGCGGGATGGCCGCTCACGCGGCGCTTCGGATGGCTTATGCGGGCAGCCCACTGACGCCGACCGGCTACGCCATTCTGGCGCTGACGGTCGCCGCCGTCGCGCTGGTTGCCATGCTCTCCACGTCGTCGGTCGGCAACGAACTGGGCCGCGCGATGTGGCTTAGCTGGTGGTTTTCCTGAGGCGGACCGCGAGCGAGGTCCCGCTACATTGCGCATGTCATGTCCATCAACGGGCAGATTTTTCTGCCAGATAACCCTGCCTTGATTCGTCATGAAGAAAAACCTCCAGACCAACCTGTTGCTCTCCGGTGCGCCGGTCAGCCTGACCTTTCTGCTGTCGCTCGGCGTCGCGCCGTCCGCTTTCGCCCAGGCGAGCGCGGAGGCCGCGCCGGCCGAAGCTCCTGCGCAGGCTGAAGCCCCTGCGGCGCAGCCTGCCCCCCTGACGGAAGGGATAACGCGGCGAATTCAGAGCCGACACCGCCAGCGCCGACCGGCTTCTGGGACCGTTCGAGCCTGCTCAGCGACATGGGCGGTCTGCGGCCGTGGCTCGGAAACCACCGGGTCACCTTCAACCTGTCGGAAACGAGTGAATACCCGAACAACCTGTCAGGCGGAACGAAGCGCGGCGGCGCTTACGACGGCCTGACCTAGTTTGGCCTGGTCGTCGATACGGATAAAGCCTTCGGCCTGCCGGGCGGCATCTTCAACGTGCCGGGCCTGCAGATTCACGGCACCAATCTGACCCAGCGGAATCTGCAGACCCTGCAAACCGCGAGCGGCATCGAGGCCAATGCCACGACGACACTTTGGGAACTGTGGTACCAGCAGTCCCTCCTCGCGGGGAAAGAGGATGTGAAAGTTGGGCAGCAGAGCCTCGACCAGGAATTCATGACAAGCCAGTATGGGGCCAAGTTCATGAACGCGACGTTCGGCTGGCCGGTGCTGCCGTCCACCGACATGCCGGCGGGCGGCCCCGCCTATCCGCTGTCGTCACTCGGCGTACGCGTGCGTGCCACCCCCGCGGATTCGTGGACTGTGCTGGCCGGCGTATTTGATGACAATCCGGCGGCCTTCGGCGCGGGCGACCCGCAGCAACTGAATGCCGACGGCACGAATTTCAACCTACGCGAGAGTGCGCTGTTCATCGGCAGGTGCAGTACGCTGTCAACCAGCCGCCGGCTAACCCGTCGGACCCGAGACCCAGAGGTCTGCCAGGCAGCTACAAGCTGGGCTGCTGGTACAACACCGGGAAATTTGCCGACCAGCAGTTCGGTAACACCGGCCTGTCGCTCGCGAGTCCGGCCACTACCGGCGATCCACGCAGTCACCGGGGCGACTACAGCTTCTACGCGGTGGCCGACCAGATGGTCTGGCGTACGGGCGCTGACAGCCCGCGATCCGTGGGTGTGTTCGCCAGAATCATGTGCGCGCCGCGTGACCGTAATCTGGTCGACCTCGGGGTGAACGTCGGTGTGACACTTAAGACGCCATTCAAGGGGCGTGACAATGACGTCGCTGGGCTGGCGCTCGACTACGCGAAGATTGGCTCACATGCGCAGAACCTCGCGGGCGACACGGCTTCGCTTACGACGCCGGGGTATCCGTCGCGCAGTGCGGAGACCGTCATCGAGGCAACCTATAAGTACCAAACCACGCCGTGGTGGCAGAAGCAGGCGGACTTCCAGTACGCATTTGCGCCATTCCGAGTCCGGATGACCCGTCGCAACGTGTCTGAAACGTAGCAGTGGTGGGCTTGCGTACCAATATCGTTTTCTGACGAACTGGTCAGTCACATGCACATGCCGGTTCCTGGAACGCCGGAAGCCGTCAGAGCCATCGGCCGGCTCTTGCATCTGAGGCGTCGGGCGAGAATGCCCCTGTGAGGCGCCGCCAGTCTCCTGGGGTCGTTTGTGCCTCTTCGGCTGTAGCGCAGGTAATGCGCCGTCCGAGGTCCGCCGTCGCTCGGCGCTGTCGACCCCACAATGCCTACGGCCTCGAATCGACCCAGATTAGTCCCCAGACCGTTGCGTAGCTTATCGCCTGCTCGTCGTCGTAAAAGAAATCCAGTGAGTCGAAGGTCCGGGGCGGACGCCCCGGTTGTTCAATAACGAGGTCTGCCGAATGCAAGCCATTGCGGGTCGGCCTGGTACTTGCACGCAGACGACACCCTCGATGCGAGGTGAGTCTCGTAGCTGCAAAATTCGGCTGGATTTGCATTGTCGTTTGTGGAAGGAAAGTTCGCGCTGTCTCTCAGCGACGCGATTGTCCCTGCCATGCGTTAAGTTTCGATGACGCGGCTTCCTAATCGCCGTCGCGCGTGCCGATTCCCTTCAATCGGCGCAACGCCGTGGGGAGCCGAATCGGCATGAGAACCGTTGGCGTTCTCGCTTAACGTGAGGATTAGGGACTTCCCGGACTGCCGTGCAAAAAAGGGTTACGCTGCGCGACGGGACAGACGAAGGGCAAGGACATCACGATGGCATCGAAACACGAAGTGCAACGATATCGGGCGAATCTGTCCGACGAACTCCATAGCGCTGCGTTGTATGAAACGCTCGCAAAGGTTGAGCGTGATGACACGCGTAAGGAAATCTATAGTGACCTGGCCAAATCAGAACGCGAGCATGCGCAGGTTTGGGCCGACAAACTGAACGCCAATGGCATCCGGCATCGCGGAGCAGCCCCCGCTGTGAAAACACGCCTGATGAAGACGCTAGTGCGGATTTTCGGTCCGGGTTTTGTCTTGCCGACACTGGCCGCCGCCGAGCACGCCGACCGTAACAAGTACCGGGGTCAACCGGATGCGGGGCGCATGTCGGCCGACGAGCACCACCATGCGGCGGTCGTCCAGGCACTCGCCGGAGGCGCTGGCGACCCCGAAATCTCGCAAGGCGCGCGCATCGCTGCGGCAGAGTCGTGGCACAAGGGAGTATCGTCAGGCAATGACCTGCGCGCCGCAGTGTTGGGGGCGAATGACGGACTGGTTTCCAATTTCTGCCTGATTATGGGCGTGGCGGGTGCGGGAACCGGAAACAAGGCCATCCTGCTGACAGGGCTGGCGGGATTGGTAGCCGGGGCATGTTCGATGGCGCTTGGTGAATGGCTGTCGGTGACCAACGCACGCGAACTGGCTAGCACGCAGATTGCGAAGGAGGCTGACGAACTGGAGACGTCACCCGAAGCTGAAGAGCACGAGCTCGCGCTCATTTACCGCGCCAAAGGCCTCGATGCGGCCGAAGCGAAGCGCGTGGCATCGCAAATGATGCGGGACAAGGACAAGGCGCTCGATACCCTGACGCGTGAGGAACTCGGACTGGACCCGGCGGAGCTGGGCGGCAACCCGTGGTCGGCGGCGGGTGTGTCTTTCTGCCTTTTCTCCGTCGGCGCCATCTTTCCGACAATGCCGTTCCTGTGGTCCCACGGCTTCAGTGCAATCGTTCAGTGCATCGTCCTGAGCGCTTTAGCTTTGGCCTCCATCGGCATCTTCACATCGCTTTTTAACGGGCGTAGCGCACTGTTTTCGTCATTCCGGCAGGTCATCATTGGTCTTCTGGCGGCGGGATTCACCTTCGGCATCGGCCACGCGCTTGGCGTGTCCATCTCATGAACCCCTGGCGCGCTGCGCCGCTGTGATTGATGCGGTCAGGGTCATCGAGATGGAACGTACAACGCAAATTGAAGGCTACCGGAATCGACAGGGAGACGCGCCTGGTTGGTTGCTTGCAGAACGCGGCTTAAGGCACGGCTGCCGGTCCTGCTGGTGAAGCGTTCGCGCATCCGGGCTCTAGGCGAGGTGCACACCCTGCTCGACAGCCGCCCCGAACTGATGTGGATTGGTCCACATCGGTACACGCGTTCGATAGAAAGACGATGACTGAGCACCGGCGTCATCAGGTCATCAACGACAGGTCTCGCGGGATGGCTAAGCTGCAGCGTGAATCACCGCGCCGATTGTCCGATAGCGAGTCCGCGAACGGGTATTCCGAGGACGCGAGTTAGAGAGCGCTTTGCTTTGCCGTTGGGGATTCCTGCGATGACCGCTGCAGGTGGTGGCGCAACGCGCCCGTGGAGTGCTACCCGATATCGCCCAGTCCGCCATCTGACTTGCCTGACAGTATGTGCTCGAGTTTGTCCAGAGAAAGTGGCTTCGACGGGTGGTAGTCGGAACCGGCGGCAAGGGCCCGGGACTTGTCCGATTCGGCTGCGTAGCCGGTCAGCGCCACCAGCATGACGTCGTTGAAGCCAGGGTCCAGCCGGACGGCGGGCGACCTCAAAGCCGTCCATCACCGGCATCCCGACATCAATGAGCGCGACGGTGAGGTGGTGCTCTGACATCAGCCTGATTGCGTCGGCTCCGTTATCCGACGTAGCGACTTCATAACCTTCCACTTCTAACAGAACCCCTAATGCCTCCAGGGCGTCGCGATTGTCGTCGACGACCAGCAGTCGCGCCCGTTTTGTCTTGAAACTTGCCTTCGCCTGGTGAGTGATATGCGTGTCGGCGATGGACCTCAGTATCGGCAACCTGAGGCGTACCGTCGTTCCACAGCCGGGACCGTTGCTGTGCAGCGAGATTTCTCCGCCGTGAAGCTCCACCATGCGTTTCGCGACGGCTAGTCCAATTCCGAGGCCACCCTCCGCCCGCGCTGACTCGCTAGCAGCTTGCGCAAATAAATCGAATATTCGTTCCTGAGCAACGGATTCAAGGCCAATGCCATTGTCCTGAAGCTCCACAAGCACTGAGCCGGACAGGCCGTCATGTGAGCCGCCAGCCTCGACGCTTACGTTCAGCCGGATTGTCGCCGCCTACGGCTGTGTACTTTGCGACGTTCGAAAGCAGATTGCCGAGGACCTGACTTAGCCGGACATGGTCAGCGCGAACGGGGACTTGGTCGTCGAGGCCGATAATCATTAACTTGTGCTTGCGCGCCTCAATGCGATGCCTGATTGCCGACAGCGCATCGAACGTAATGTCGTTGAGCGATGTGTCGCTGAGCTTGATAGCAAGCTTTCCGTGCTGTAGGCGGGCGGCATCCAGAAGGTCGTCCACGAGCGTGCGCAGATATCGCATCTGCCTCTGTGCAATATCTAGCACACCGGCCGCTCGCTGATTATCGGCGCAGAGGCGTCTTGCTGCGCCAATTGCACTGTCTATCGGCGCCATCGGGTTTCGCAGTTCGTGGCCAAGCATGGCGATGAACTCGTTTTGCCTGCGCTCGCTCTCCTCGCTGAAGTCGCGCGCGTCAACTATCTTCAGCGAAGAGCCCGCGAAGACGGCAAGATTCGATAGCAGCCGGGCGTCTTCAAAGTCAAATCTGCAATCGTCCCGGTGGGACATGACCCATATCGCACCGAGGTCTCTCCCGGCTACATTGATTGGGACAACAACACCCTCCAAGACGCATATACCGGGGAATGACAGAGAGGGAAATTGCGCCTGTGGCTCCGCAAACAGCTGCGCGGCGCCCGCCTCCAGTGTGATTCCGCAGGGACGCTCGTTCCCGGAGGTTGTCTTACCCTGCAGGCCGGCACAGCGTCCTGATACGGCAAGCCAGCGGAAGACCCGCTTCCCCTGCTGGTGCTCAATGAGGCTGATGCCCGCGCTGCCTGCACAGCACAGCGACATGGCGGTATCGGCAATCGACTGGAGAAGTGTTGCCCGCGAGCCGGCTTGGGCCCACGCGAGAGGCGCCTGGTTTTCGGCTGCGTAATCTGGCGCCCGAGCACGTCGTCGGGCAAGCTCGCCAGTGTGACCGGGCATCTGTTATCCAGGAATGAGGGAGACGGGAGACTGGCACGAGGCTGGGCTGCGCGCACAGATTTAACGGTTCCAGTACGCCTGTCTCTCGCTGCAGCGGCACATAGAACAGTACGGGATGGAGCCCGCGAAGTCAACGACGGGGGCTCTTCCGTGGCCCCGGCGACAGGTGCTTCGCAGGGCGTTGTCACGTTCGCGCGCTGGTCAGCTAAGATGACGTGATGAAGAAGACGAAATCGCACTACCATGGCCATCGATTACCGGCGTCAGTCATCAGCCACGCGGTTTGGTGATATTTCCGCGTTCAACTCAGCCTTCGCGCGAGCTAGCGAGAGGAAAGCCTCGTGGATATGAGCGTAGCGTTCTGCCAATAGTAGAAAATATCCATGCGGTGCCTGCGTACTGAACCTGGTTCATTGCATTGCTACGCCGCCAAACGATGCTCATAGTACGGCCTCTGTCCCTGTCATCAAGTATCGCAGCGCCGCCAAATCCGATGCATCCGGATTGAGACAAGCAAATGCGGTTCGCCAGGCGCGGACCAGCGCGACCACAAGCGAGCTACCAGCATATCGTGTGAAGGGTTCGGCTTAAATTCCAGTACAACATTCTCGTCCTTCTCACCCGGCGCAAGCTCGCGGTCTTCCATCCTGGCTCGACTAACGTTCTCATAAAACTCGTTGACCATAAGAACGCCGTGAGAGTATCCGACCATCAACCGCCTTGCTACAAATGCGATGACACTGAAGCGTTCCGGCAGGCCGAGCCGGACGCACAACCCGACGCGGAGACTTGACGTTCGCTCGCGTCGTGGAGCGATTGTGGTTCGCAAGCCTGCGAGAACACTCATCAAGCTTGCCAAGTCCGTTCGATTCTGTCGGTCGCGATGCGTTTGCTCCCAATAGCGCCGCTTGTGGCCCTGCTTTGCAGGGACCGCTCGGCATCGGCCAGGCGGATGCATGCTTGTTCAGGTCTGCTCGGTGCGTGGCTCGCAAGCGAGATTAGACCGAAGATCATAAATTGGGCGGTGGTCGCGTCATTCGTGGTGACGGCCGTATGGATTCTCATCACGAACAAGCTCAGCGACGCTGATGCGGTCTCCACGACGCATTCAATTGGCGTCCTTGGGACCACGGTGCTGGCGTTCTCCGTTCTGGAAATAGGCGACAAGACACGGATCGTTACTCGGCGAACCGTATCCTACCGGCGATTTTACGAGATATACGCGGGTATAAGTTCTCGATGCCAAGCACTATCAACGCGATACGTTGGAAGAATGGATTTTCCAACCCACCGCGCGTACCGTTACTTCATGTCGAACCCGTTCCCGCTGCGCGCTCCCGACGCAGGGTTAGCACATCTGCTCAGCCGCAGGAGAACAACATCTTCAATTCGACTATGTACCGGCACGGGGGCACAGGAAATCGCCATGTTCATCTATTCGATACGCTATCGCGATGTTTGCGGCCGCTGGTCAGTTGCCTTCGTACAGGCCGCTTCACAGTCCGACGCTGAGGCGATTGCAACCCGCCGTTATGGCGCTTTCCATTCCGCCAGCCGAGCCGGCTCACAGCAAGCATGACTAAGGCAGCGCAGATGCTGGACTTGAATCAGCTTGGGGGAGCATCAATGGAAGCTTTGAAGACAGAGAGAATTGAACTTCCACGCGTCGGATTTGGCACATTCCGCATGCCACGTGATGGCTGCCCCGCCGGTAGTCGAGAGTGCGCTCGAGCTTGGATATAGACACATCGACACTGCCAAGATGTATCAGAACGAGGAAGCCGTAGGCGCCGCGATTGCCGCCTCGGATCTCGCACGCAAGCAGCTACATCTGACGACCAAGGTATGGCACGAGAACCTCGAGCCGGAGTCGCTCCACCGCGCACTGGACGCCAGCCTCGGCAAGCTCGGTGTCGACTTCGTTGACCTGTATATGGTGCATTGGCCGTCGCGTGACATGGACCTCGGCGCCGTCATGGAGACAATGCAAGGCTTTCTGCAGAAGGGCACAGTTCGCTCAATCGGTGTGTGCAATTTCAACGTGACGATGCTGCGAAAAGCTGTCGAGGAAATCGGCGCACCCATCGCCCGCCACCAGATTGAATACCACCGTTCCTCGACCAATCGAAAATGCTGGGCTACCTGCGCGAGAAAGGCATTCCAATCGTCGCCTATGCCCCATTTGGACAACGCAGGGCCGCGAGCGACCCTGTATTACAAGGAATCGAGCTCAAGCATGGCGTGACCGCTGCCCAGGTTGCACTCGCGTGGCTTCTGGAACAGAACGGGCTGGCCGTTATTTCCAAGGCTCAACGCCTCGAAAGCCAGAAATCCAATCTTTACACGCTGGCGGTGAAACTCGACGATGATGACCGGCAAACTATTGCGGCGTTGGCAAAGAACCACCGTTTCGTCACTCCGACGTTCGCGCCGCAATCGGATGCATAAGCGTTGTCTTCCCGTCGCAGAGTCCGTCCGCTAGTCATTGCCGCAGCGCTAGCGCGCAATCGACGTTGATTCATCGACATTTATCTCATCGCAACCTACGGAGCAGTCCATGTACTTGCTAGCCGCCTTCATAGTCAACCTCGCCCACGTCACGGCCTCTCATCGCTCCATGTCGAGCGCACCGATGGCATCCATTTTTCCGAGAATAGGGTGGGTAACCTGTGCTCGGTACTCGCACGACCGCATTGCCAATATATGAGTGCAGCGGCTGCAATCGCATACCTGGTTATTGCTTCAGTTCGTTTTGGTTCTCGTAAAGTTCACCTCCTCGCACCCGACCTCAATGCGCTCGCGTTTGCCGCTCAAACCCCTCAGATTGTCGACCGCGCGCTTAAACCGTCCGTTGCCCTGGATTGGATTGAACAGTGTGGGCTATGCGAGGAGTCGGCAAGTGTGCGCATCGATTCGAGTATGAGGCGACGCAATGATGTCCCAACACCTAACATTTGCAATAGGGCTTGGCGCCATTCGCACCTACCCTTCCTGGGGCAGCTATGGCCCGCGTCGATGTCGGACCAGATATCGGGGTTCCCGCGACTGTGTATTGGCCACCGCCGCCCGCCTTGTGATTCTCGAAGCTGGGGGATGTCAATGAAAGCCGGAGAATACGCATCTAGCACGCTTACCTGCATTTGCATCTTGGGAGGCGCGTGGAACGGGCTGGGGATTCATGGATTCGAGGGCGTATATGACGACTACCGCGGGCTTCGAGCGTTTGACGACTTCGTCGATGCCTTCAGGTGGGTCGTGGACACGTATCCATATATTTGCTATGACTCTTTCCGCGATATGGTGGTGACTGTCACGGACGATTCTGGTTACGGCAGTGATGACCCCGATTGCGCATTGCTGACGATGCGGATGCCGGACCCTGAGACGCTTCGCGTCTGTTACGACGAGCACAGGGTCCGAATGGAGCGCCCGGCCGATTAGCGCCGCTTTACAGTGTCGCGGCGGTCAATTCGTGTGTCGGACTTCGAAATTGGTACGTTCGGAAGTCGAAGGCGAAGTGGCTTGACGTCCCTGGGCAATTCCGGCGAGCAACGAAGCAGGCGACTCAACCGCGCTGCGCTGTTCCCCACTGGAGCTCGCGCAGTCGTTCCACACCTCAATGGCCAACGGAGAGCCGACGCATGTTTTCAATATTGTTGGTCGATGATGAGCCGGATATCAGGTCCGCCTGGCAACTGATACTTGAACTCGAAGGCTTCCACGTGCTTTGCGCGGAGAACGGTAAGCGGGCGCTTGAACGCCTCGAACATCATTTACCCACCCTCGTTATCACGGACTGGACGATGCCACGGATGAACGGGGGTGAGCTGTGCCGCGAGATAAGGGGTCAACGCCGGCTGGCAGGTCTGCCGATTATTATTCATAGTTCTATCGAACAACCTGCGGCAGGCGAAATCAGCTGGTCTGTTTTTCTCCGAAAGCCCTGCCAGGTGGACGTCTTTGTGGATACGGCACGTCGGTTGTGTGTGGACCAGCTCCAGTCCTGCCGCTCGCGCCTGCATACCGTTTGAGGGCCGGTGAAGAATCGGTCGTTGACCGCTCGGCTCAGTACCGCGTTACACCTGTGGCACAGCGGGTTGACGTGCCTCGACGGACCGTCGCCGTCGCGGCTTGGGCCCTGCGAAGGGCGCTGATAATCATATAGCCGGCCCCCTCCGTTCGACTCGAACGGCTGGCGTAGAGTCGGAGGTGCGAACACCGACGTGACGCACAGGAGGCCGGCATGAACAAGTTTAGTGGAATCGACCTGCACTCGAACAACAGTGTGGTCGTGGTCAGCGATGAAACGGACCGGGTTGTCTACCAGAGGCGGTTACCGAACGATGCGCTCCAGATTCGGGCCGCTCTGGCACCGTACCGGCCCGAACTGGTCGGGGTGGTCATCGAAGCCACGTTCAACCGGTACTGGCTGGTGGATGAGTTAATGGAGGATGGCTATCAGGTCCATCTCGCGAACCCAGCGGCAATCAGGCAGTACGAGGGCCTGAAATACGGCGGTGACTTCACCGATGCAGCCCATCTGGCGCAACTGCTGCGTCTGGGGCTATTGCCAGAAGGCTACATTTATCCAGCAGAAGAGCGGCCAGTACGGGACCTCTCGCGCAAACGAATGCAATTGGTGCGCTGCCGGACCGCACAGATACTCTCAATCGAAAACCTGCTTTCTCGACAGACAGGTCAGCGGATGACCGGAGAAGTGATCAAGCATCTGAGCGACGAGCAGGTAAATGCGCTCGGTTTTGCGCCTGATGTGACGCTCGCCAAATCCATTCTTCGAGCGTTTGAACTTGTGCACACAGTTGTTTGAGTCCAGGTCTTACCTGTTTGCCAGTGCAACGTTACCTTGCGCAACCTTGACTGTGGAGTCGAGAATGAGAACGGCGTGGTACGGTGATGGGTCAAGTCACCGTGGCAGGCGGTGGCTAGCTACCGCTGTATGAGCGACCGTGAGCCAAGCAAGCCCATTAAAGTCCGCACGTCCAATGTAGTTCGCGCCATGCTGGAGCAGAAACGACTGCAGTCGGCATCGTGCCTGTTTAAGGCCTTCCCATGACGATGATCAACCGCGGGCCAGATCGCGAAACGCTTCGTCTTCCACCGTTTGCACATGCACGGGCGGACAGATCGCCGGCTCGCGGGAACGCACCAGCCTGATGGCGGCGCGCCGGTCTGTCTTGACAGGCTCGTCGGGCTTGCGCGGGATGAGCGATGGTGCGCACTCCATACAGTCGAAGCCCTTGTCGAGACTGCTGACTGATTAATTAGGCGCCTCGTTACAAGCTGCCATTACTGGCATACGCAACGTTCTCCGCGCTGTCGGCGACCGTAGTTTTGCGGCGCACAGCGATCAGCGCAGACCCCGGGGAGCGGGCGACCGTGACCTATCCGGTCACATGTCGCGCGATCTATACTGTCGCGACAAGACAGATTCGTTCGTGCGCCTTCCTGAACCGTCGATTGAGCGCTGAACCAACGCGGCTTTTACGTCCGTCGGTGTTTCGCGTCCATCTGAGACCAGACGAAAATGAATGTCCGTCGTTTTCCTAATGGATGGCCGATGATCGCAATGTTGATACTGGCGTTCCTGATCTTCTTCGCCGATACCATCACGGTCCTCGACATCGCAGTTGCCACGTTGTATGTGCTTGTTGTGCTGCTGTCGGCGAGATTCGGATCGACGCGCACAGTCATGCTGGTGGGCATAGGCTGCATCGCGCTCGCGGTGATCAGTTGGGGGCTCACCCGCCCTGCCGGCTCCATCCTGGAGGGCATTGTAAATGAGGTGATTAGCAATCTCACGATTGCACTGGTGACTGTTCTCACCATGCGTCGGCTTCGCACAGAACAGCGGCACCGATATCAGGCCAGCCTGCTCGAACTGACGCGCGATGCTTTCTTTACGTGGGACATGAGCGGGAAGGTCCTGTACTGGAACCGTGGCGCCGAAGCACTGTACGGCTTCGACCGGGCAGCGGCCATAGGCAAGGTCGTGCACACATTGCTAAACACGCAATTCGTCGTACCGCTCGAGCAGATCGTTGACCGGCTTCATCAGCACGATAGCTGGGAAGGTCAGTTCGCCAGGCTTCGCGCCGACGGCGCCCCGTGCATCGTGAGTTGCCGTCTCACTTTGCAGCGGGATGCGGCCGGGCGCGCTTCCATGGTCCTCGAGACCAACAACGACATCACCGAGCGCGTACGGCTCGAGGACGCGCTGGAGCAGGCGCGGTCCGACCTGGTTCGAATGAATCGGGTGCTGGTCCTGGGCGAGATGACGGCGTCGATCGCGCACGAGATGAAGCAGCCGATCGCGGCGATGATGACGAGCGCGACGGCTGCGCTGAATTGGCTCGATCACGAGCCGCCGGCGACGCGGAAAGCTGCTCAGGCGATCGCCCGCATCGTCCATGATGGCAACCACGCGGTCGAGGTTATCGCTCGCGTGCGTTCGCTTGTTAAGAAGGCGCCGACGCGTGCTGAACGCTGGGACATGAACGAGGCGGTGGACGAAGTGATTGCACTGACCCGCTCCGACGTCACACGCAACGGCATTCAGTTAGTGCGCGAACTCAAGCAAGGCTCGCTCTCAATCAGCGGCGACCGCGTTCAGGTGCAGCAGGTGCTGATCAACATGGTCGTGAATGCCATCGAGGCAATGCATGGCGTCGTCGACAACCACCGCATACTGACGGTTACGACCGGAGTTGACGCGCACGGCTATGCCTTCATAGAGGTCCGCGACACGGGCGTCGGAATGAACGAAGCAGACCTCCCACACGTGTTCGAGTCGTTTTATACGACGAAAGCGGAGGGAATGGGCATGGGGCTTGCAATCTGCAGGTCGATTGCGGAGGCCCACGGCGGACGCATCGACGCTGAGCAAAACCAGCCTCGCGGAGCGGTATTCCGGTTGACCGTGCCAGTCGAACGATGTGAATCTTCTGGTGCTGCTCCGGCGCATCTAGCTTGACCCTGACGCGGATAAGGGTTTCCCCCAAACACTTCGACGGCCGAATTATCGCACGCAAAGCTGCGGACGCGCTCTCCACGCCGCGCCGCCCAAATTGCAGCAGGCATCGTTCGCTGCGGCTGAAAACGATGTGCGCCGTTCAGAGAGTCGCCGCGTCGAGCACCACGCAGGCCGGGATCATCGCTTCCGCATTGATGGGCGTTGGGCGTGAGGTCGGCTTGTAGACGGCGTCGCCGGGATTGATCGCTTGCCCGCTCATCGCGCGGAAGCCCGGCATGCGCGCGCCACGCGCCAGGCCTGGTCGCCGAAACGGCCGCACGTCGCATCGCGCCAGGCAATCGTGGCCGTCGACAACGTCGGCCGGTCGATCAGCGTCACTGCGGCGGTCAAGCATCCATCGGCACAGTGTGCCTTCTGACGGCGCCGCTCGGCCCCTTCCACAGCGGCCAACAGGCGCGAAGGCGTGTCCAGCAGACAGTTGGTCTGCGCCCCGGATCCATCACGTTTGCGTTTGCCAGCACGTCGAAACTCCTTGCGAAAGCGATCGGGTTAGCATTGCTTCTGGACTCTGAAGGCGGCGAAGGGCAGCGCGCGCCGATCTCTTCCCGCGACGGGCATGCTGGCGAGTTATCCACCATTCACAGTCTGCGTCTCGTCAGGCCGTAACTGCGGGTGGCCGCGGCGTTCGTGATGCCAAGCATGCATCGGCCAGGCGCGAAGAATGTTCTGCATCGTCTGCTGCGCGCCGTTGCGCACGCCGGCTGGGCCGTGCTGACCGCGCCGGGCCGCGCCTGTCCGCGGCATAGAGATATGGTGCTGAAGCACTCTTGGGATGCAACGACATATTCCTCTCCATATGTTGCAAGCCAGTCCGGTTCTTATGCTCAACCATTCGTGCGACCCTTCCAGACGTCGATTCCAGCATACGGATCCCCGCGAGCGGCTGCAAAGCTGCGTTTGGACATTGACCTCATACCTTGGGCTACGCCGTGTCATACTTCTCAGCGTCTCATTGCTTAGATCGGCCGCGACGCGTCCCCATCCGGCAAGCGAAATGTCTGAGCCTTCGGGCGCTCTTCGAGGAGCTTGTTATGGCTACCGATAGGCATGCGCCGTCGTCCACGAGCGGAATCCCCGGCTCCACAGTTTTCGTTGTGGACGACGAAGAGTCCATGCGTCTGGCGTTGCGAGACTTGCTGGAATCAGTGGGCTATTGCGTCGAGACGTTCGGTTCCGTCCGCGAATTCCTGGATTTTCGCAAACCCGGGAGTCCTAGCTGTCTCATCCTCGATGTCCGGCTGAAAGGTGAAAGCGGGCTGGCCTTCCAGCAGGCAATGGCGCGCGAGGGATTACATATGCCGGTGCTTTTTATGACCGGTCACGGGGACATGGAAATGTCGGTGCGTGCAATGAAAGCTGGCGCGTTCCATTTTTTCCCGAAGCCTTTCCGCGACCAGGATATGCTCGACGCGATCTCCGAGGCAATATCCAAAGACGCACAACGCCTCGAGAAGGAACTCAGCCTGAATGTCCTTCGCGCGGCCTATAAGTCGCTCACGCCGCGCGAGTGTGACATCCTGGCGCTAGTCGTCAGCGGAATGCTGAACAAGCACATTGCCGTCCAGCTCAACGTAAGCGAAATCACCGTCAAGATCCATCGCGGTCAGGTGATGAGGAAGATGGGCGCGCACTCCCTCGCGGACCTTGTGTTCAAGGCGGCCGCACTCGACATTGGACCCCGGCAGGGACGTCCGCGCCCCTGAGCGCTATCTCGAGACCGTGACAGAGGAGTTCGACACGGCTCCGGCCTTGCGCTCGCTATTCAGATCCGGATATTTGCGAGTTCCCTCTTCAAGGCTACCGCGTCCACCGGTTTGTCGAGGAGCGCGACAGCCGGGCTCGCCTGCACCTGCAAACGCAACCCGTCGCTGGGGAACGCGCTCACGAAGATTGTCGGCGGCGCCGCGCCCAGCACGACAAGACGGTCGAGCAACTCCAGGCCTGACATCCCGGGCATGCGGATGTCGGAAATCAGAACTCCATTTTCGGTGCGCAGATGAGAGGTGCGAGCCGCCAGGTAGTCGGCCGCCAGCGAAAAAACCTGCGTCGAATAGCCAATCGACTGCACAAGGCTTTCGATTGCGAGGCGCGACGATTCATCGTCGTCGATGATCCAGACCGTCCCACTGACGGGAGTCGGCAGTGGTTGGCTGGATGGATTTCTTGGGGGCATGAGTTGGCTGTCTAAGCTTAGCCTGTCCAAACTAGACCATCGAGCATCGACTGTCCATTATACCGGCGTATGTTGCGCTATCCCTTCCGGAATGAATAGCCCGAAGCTCGGCACGACATTGCGGCTTGGCGTGCGCAATCCTCAAAACGCCGCTTCTGTCCGTTCGAGGTTGTCGCCGCACTATGCCGGGCGGCCCGCATTGTTCTCAATCCCAAAACGCCACCGTTGCTGATCAACAAGCAGTCGTATCGTGGAAATGCCATCGGGCCGCATGACGCTACCTTGTTCGTCTTGAATAACCCGGAGAGCCTTGTTCGGTGAGGATTTGAGTCCAAATGGTGTTGTCGGAATTGCAGGGACCTGGCATATTGATGCGTGAATCCCGCAATTCTGGCGAGGTGCGGATGGGTCCGAAGACGCCTGTAACTGAGCGAGATTTTTTCCGGCAACCGCTGCGCGAGCAGATCAACCTGAAGCACCGCTAGTGCGACTGGCCGATCTGATCAACTGGGATCGGTTGGCTGTGTCGATGAGCGAGAGCTTCGTGTCGCACAAGGGGCGACCGGCAACGTCGCCGCACCTGATTGCCGGGCTGCTGTATTTGCAGCACGCGTTCGACCTGTCCGACGAAGAGGTGGTCTGGCAATGGGTAGAGAACCGGTACTGGCGGGTGTTCACTGGCGAGACCTATTTGCAGACCGAGCCCCCGATTGATCCGTCGAGCCTGACGCGCTGGCGCGCACGACTGGGCGATTGAGGAACTGCTGGCGGAAACGATTGAGGCAGCCAAACGTGCCGGCGTGATCAAGGCTTCGAGCGTGAAGCGCGTGATCGTTGACACCACGGTCATGCAGAAAGCGATCGCGCATCCGACCGATTCCCGGTTGCTGGAGCGATGCCGTGAGCATTCTGGCGAAGGCAGCGGCGCGGCACGGACTGAAGCTCAGGCAGAACTACAACCGCGAGGCACCACGGCTGGCGTTGCAGATTGGCCGCTACGCGCACGCGAAGCGGTTCAAACGGATGAGAAAGGCACTGCGTACGCTGCGCTCCCGGGTCGGCCGCGTCATGCGCGACGTGGAACGGCAAGCCGCTCAGGTGGGCGACAGCGGCCATGAGGCGCTGCTGGAACTAATTGCGCGCACGAAGCGCATCTTGTCGCAAAAACCAAAGGACAAGAACAAGCTGTATGCGCTGCACGCGCCCGAAGTCGAATGTCTGGCCAAGGACAAGGCACGCACCCCTTACGAGTTCGGCGTAAAAGTGTCGATCACGACGACACACAAGGAAGGGCTGGTGGTCGGCATGCGCTCGATGCCGGTCAATCCGTACGACGGGCATACGCTGGCTGAAGCGCTGGAACAGACCGCGATCCTGAGCGACGCGAAGCCCGAGGTGGCAGTCGTGGATCGTGGTTACAAGGGCGTTGCCATCGACGGCGTGAAGATCTACCACCCGGGTTTGCGGCGCGGCATCACACGCGGACTACGTGCGATGATCAGGCGGCGAAGCGCCATCGAACCAGCCATCGGCCACATGAAGGCCGATGGAAAACTCGATCAGAACTGGCTAAAAGGCGCCTTGGGCGATGCGATGCACGCGGTGCTGTGCGGCGCAGGTCACAACCTGCGAATGATCGTCAGGAAACTGAGGCTTTTTTACGCCCTCGTTCTCATCGCTTTGCTCAACCGTACCGTTGCCACTATCTCAACAGTGTAACTTGAGCTGCCGACAAAACGAATTGTTCAGGGTCGACTACCTTGCTTCGGTAGCGACCGGGAAAGAAACCTGCACCTGCGGCACCTCTCCTCCAGCCCGACGGTATCCAGGGCGATACCGGCGTATATCTGCGGCAAACAACGGTTGGCAGAAGTCCAAACGCTCGCAGAATGGATTCGATACCGATCTTCGTCCTATCTTGGCAACCATAGGTGGTGCGGCTTGAAGCGTGACTACTTCGAAGTTATGACAGGTCCCCTGTCGCGACTATCGGAACCAATGCGTTGCAACCTGTTCACGCGTCTACAGCAAGTAATTCGTAAATTGGTTGCAAAGACGCATTTTCGTCTCAACCTGCCCGTGCGAAGGTTGAACCATGATCAGCAAACATACAGGTCATCGCTTTGTTCCGCATACGGACCCGAACGCGAGCGGCTGCCGCGCGCCGCCAGGGCCCGCGGTCATTATTTCAGCGCTCGTCGTCTGCTGGTGGACACTGATCGAGACAGCTTTGGACTTCGCAATGACAGACAGCGGCACCGCGCTCGCCGTGATCATAGGCACACGGTTGATCGTGATTGTGTCTGGGCTCGCGGTCGTGCTCGAAGCACGAATCGCACGTCCCTTTGTCTGCTTTCTCTGCGCGATGAGCATACTGGCGGTTGCACCGACCATTGCCCTCCAGTTCAACGACTCGCTGCTCCAACCGGCGGTGTCTTTCATCGACTGCGCAACCAAAGCGCTCTTTCTCACCTGCACCTTTGTCTCCGCAGAGAGAAGCCATCGCCGCGGCCGCCACACCGGGAAGGACGCGTCCCCATTACCCGTGATGTCGCCGCGCATTACAAGCGCAGACAACACTTTTCGCCAGACTTCAAGCCAAGGTGACTGACATTGACAACTTCTTGCACCACTGGATCTACATCGGCGCAAACGCATACGACGAATATACGTTTGTCCCTTGGCTTAACCGGAATGTTTACCGGAGAACGGTTGACCTCTGTCGAGTCTGCATCCAGTAACCGCTTATCGGTCTCCGCCGGGCTGCCTGATCTCACCAGCTGCACGTGGTTCAGAGATCGTCGTGCCGGAGGAATCGCTTGTACCCAAAATGCGGACGGATCTTGGGTGAGGTCAGTGTAGCGATGTCATGCCTTAAAGCGCGCGGCGAGCTCCTGTGCGTCACGTTGGTGTTCGCACCCCGACTTTGCGCCAGCCGTTCGCGTCGAACGGAGGGAGGCCGGCTAGATGGTTACCAGAACCCCATTCTCAGCTAAACCGCGTCCGCCTTCAAATCCGTGCCTCACCTCGAACACCACTTTCGACCTTAACTCAGTTTAATTTGCCACCGGGCTCATCGCAAAAGGCGGCCGCACAGTCAGCGCGGCTTGCAGTTTCGCGATGCTCTGCGGAGGCAGTGAAAATGCGATCCAGCCAAAGCCAGCGTGCCGAAGCATCAGAACGGTGGAACCCTCCAATAAAGGGCTCTTATCGACATGCCAGGACGGGTCGACTTCGAGCGTGTAAGTCACGGATTCCACTGGTGCTGGCGGTGGCGCTGGTAGCATTTGAGCGCGGAGGTGACTGAGATACCTGATCAGCTCTTCTATCTCGTTGGCGCCAAGCAGAGCCGCGCTGTTTCCGATGACGACTCGGAGCGCGTCCAGTCCGCCTTCCTGCAGTGGTTCAATCAATAGAGGCTCGTACATAATGATCCCCTTATATACGGGAAGCTGGTTGGCGACGGGAAGCCCTGCGGCTCAAGCGCAAGTCGACTTCGCTTTTTCTCGACACGCTTCCTGTACATTCGTCGCCCGAATCGACCGGGGCGGCATAGGCAATCCCGGGGAAGGAGGCCAAGTTTGGATAAGGGCGGTGCGAGTAAGCGTCGGGATGTGGCGATTCGATGGGGAAATCTAAACGAATTGGACGACACCAGGTGTTAGCAAAGCATGTCAAACGATGTCATCCGTATTTGGCTTAGCACGATGTGCGAGCCGGTTAGAACGCGACAGCTGTACGCACTCCCACGATGGCTTCGTCGCCTATGCGTTGCGATGGGTTTCGGGGTTCGGGATGCCCCCTGACGGAGGGAACACCTGCTCGAAGAAATCTGTATAACCTGCGACAGGTTGCATCCAGGGAGTCCTGCTCAGTCTGGCTGATGCGTGGCCAGATCAGGAGGTCGCCGTCTGGTTTCTATCAGCTCGGCGATGGCCTGTTGTTCGAGCGGTTTCTTGAGCGTCGCAGTGTCTTTGGCGTAAGTTGCTGGCAAGGGATTTGGTGCAATAAGGCGATCATTCCCGCGCCGGTGCCAAAATGACATTTTTTGACACACCTTTCCAACAGATTTGAGGTCGCGATCTCTGTACATTCTCTTCTCGGCGCGCGATACACCTCGTGTCCTCTCTGTAAAGGAAGATGCTCATGAAAACTCGAACGTTTGCCATGCTGGCGGGCGGGGCTCTGCTCACATCCATGACCGCTTCGGCATTCGCCGGCGTGGTCGTCGGTGTCGGCGTGCCGGCTCCCGTCGCGGTCGTTCCTGCGGTACCTGTCTATGCGCCGCCGACCGTGGTCGTGCAAAACGGTTACGCAGCAGCCGTGCCCGCAGCAGTCGCCCCGGTTGTGACGGTTGCGCCAGCGCCTCCACCTTCCACGGCGGTCTTCGTCATGCCACGTCGTCCTGTGATTGTAGTTAGGGGGCCGCGTCGCGTCTGGATGCCTGGTCACTGGGTAGGTGGGGTCTGGGTGGCCGGTCACTGGTTGTGAAATGTCTGCACCGTACCTGTCTCGTGCGACACATCACCCCCGTCCGTCAAAGCAGCAAAGCAATGTTGCACATCACTTCGGCGCCAGGGCTGCTCGTCCGGGTCTGCGGGTTGCCGACTTTGTGCTGCTGGTCGTCTTGAGTGCACTTGCGCTCGGAGGGTACATCAGCCTGAATGGACGTGCACCGAAACGATTATCCCCCGCCGTGATACCTTCACGATCGTTCAATAGCTTGGCATCACAGTGAACAGGGCCGTATGCGGCACTGATGGACCTGGCGCGGCGCGCGCGACGCTATGGCAATTCGTCCGCCAACTTTTTGGGCGCGCTGTAGGGCATGACCGCGCAAGTGGATAAGTGTCTTTCCCAGGCAACGATGCAGAGGACCGGCCGCGGTCCCGGGACCGGTCAATCGAATGCCAAAGGCACCTGACTGTTTTATGTATAACCTGCGTAGCAGGTCATCGAGAGAGCGAGATGAAAGGAAGCGGCAAGTCGGTATGGCGGGGTTCCCTTTTCGCGCGCAACGTATTGCTGCTGATTGTACTGATGCTGACAAGCCAGATCCTGGTCTTTGGCGTCTATCTGAACTTTATCCAGAAGCCGAGAGTTGACGACGGGGCAGCGCTCGTGGCATCGCAGATCCGGATCTTGGACCGGCTGTTGTCAGTCCTGCCGGAGGAGGAGCGAAACCGGCAACTGCTCGAAATGAATCGAGCGCCCCAGGGTGAACTGCCGCCGCCACAGGCTCACGACGGGTTGCCTCCCGACTACATGGCGCACCGCTTCTTCGGTCGACTGGCATCGGAACTTGCCCCGGACGAACAGCTTCGCTGGGAGCGCGACGGGCACCGGATCTGGGTGCGTCTACATGTGCAGGACGTGCGGTACTGGGTGGCGCTGCGTGGAACGTCGGCCATGAGCAGTACGCTGCCTTGGGCGCTGATCGGCCTGTTGTTAAGTGCGGCTATCCTTCCTGCTCTTGGGGCCTATCTGATCCACCGGCCGGTCGAACAGGCGCTGCGCCGGCTGGCGCGCGCTGCCGGCACCATCGAGCGTGGCGTCTGGCCCGAGGCGGTTCCCGTGAGCGGCCCGCGCGAGCTGGCAACAGTGGAGGAGGCGTTCAACCGGATGGCGTCGACGCTCGAAGATCTCGAAGCGACGCGCGCCGAAATGCTTGCGGGCATATCGCATGATATCCGCACGCCGCTGACCAAGCTGCGCATGGCCATCTTCGCACCCGAGTCATTCGAGGCACCGGCCGCCAGCGCGGAACGCTTTGTCGAGGAGATCGACGCGATCGTCCAGCAGTTTATCGATTTCGCCCGTGGGTGGGATAGCGAACCGGCGACGCACGGCGATCTGAACGCGCTGATCGAACAGCTCGCTGCCGACTATGCAGGTCTCGGTCGCACCTTCGAACTGTCGCTCGCGGAATTGCCACCTGTTGCGTTCCGACCGGTTGGCATGCAGCGCCTTCTGATGAACCTGATGCAGAACGCGGTCGTGCACGGTCAGGTCGGACTCGCAGTCAGGACTGCCATCGACGCGCGAACTCTCTCGATTGCGGTTGAGGATCGGGGACCGGGTGTGCCTCAAGCGCTTCTGTCGTTGATAAAGCAACCATTCAGGCGCGGCTCTGAGGCGGATCGAAAGGGCGGAAGCGGCCTCGGTCTCGCGATAGCGGAGCACATCGCACAGCAGCATGGCGGCACGCTCGATCTCTTCCAGAATGCACCGTCCGGACTCAAGGTCGTGGTGCAAATTCCCATTCCTTAACGGGCGCTTGTCAGCGCGATGACTGCACCGTCGTCGTGTCGTAAAGACTACGATTCAATGTGATCCTCGAGCCCCGCCCAAAGGTCCGGCAGGGCAGCGTGAGCATTTGATGAGATGGCCATTTTTTCAGGTCGTATGATGAAGAACCTTACAAGATACTTTGCAATACTAAGTATATTCATGGCCGGCGTCGTGGCTACTAGGTGGTTCCACCAGGCTCACGGTCACCGTCAGACGGCTGTCGCGCCAGATCCGATCCCTGTGAGCGCGGTTGCGGCTTCGGTTACCGATGTTCCTGTCTACATCGATTCGCTCGGCACCGTGACACCGACGCGTACCGTCACGGTCATCACGCAGGTCAACGGGATACTGCGTTCCGTCGATTTCAGCGAGGGGCAGACGGTCAGGAAAGGACAGGTGATTGCACGCATCGATTCGCGGGCGCTCGACGCGCAGTTGCTGCAGGCACAGGGTACGCTGCGCCATGACCAGGCTGTACTCGCAAACGCGAAACTGGACCTGCAACGTTATCAGCAGCTGATCAAAGCGGGTTCGATTACACAGCAGACGCTCGATACGCAAGTTGCTAGCGTCCAGGAGGACGAAGGTACCGTGCTGGCAGACACGGGCAACGTGAACAATCTGCAGGTTCAGGTCGGCTATTGCACCATCACGTCTCCGGTGGACGGCGTGGTGGGTCTGCGCCTGGTCGACCCCGGCAACTACGTGAGCAGCACCAGCACGACCGGTATCGCGGTCATCACGCAGATGCAGCCGGCGACCGTGATCTACTCGGTGCCGGAAGACGACGTGGGACAGATCCGGCGGGCGATGTCGCACGGGGAGGTTCAGGTGCTGGCCTACGACCGTGACGGCAAATCGTTGCTGGCGAAGGGCTCGCTGCTTGCGGTCGACAACCTCGTCAATACGAGCGCCGGCACGATCAACGTCAAGGCCGTATTCCCCGATTCCGGCAGCGCGCTGTTCCCAAACGAATTCGTGAATGTCCGGATGCAGGTCGACACGCTGCGCCGGATTCCGGTCGTGCCGACTACGGCAATCCAGCATGGCGCGAACGGCAATTTCGTTTTCGTGATCGGCGGCGCAGGCGCAGTGGTATTGCGCAACGTGAAGACCGGGCCGGTAAAAGGCGACGACACGGCGATTCTCGATGGCGGTGTGAAGGCAGGAGAGCGGGTCGCGACCGACGGTGCAGACAGGCTTGATACCGGCTCGCTCGTGAAAGTCGTGGCGCACTGAGCGGAGCTGACGATGAACGCTTCACGAATCTTTATCGAGCGGCCCATTGCGACCGCGCTGTTGACGATCGCGTTGTTTCTGGCCGGGGTGCTGGGATACATCCTGCTGCCTGTTTCGGCGCTACCGGAAATCGACTATCCGACGATCCAGGTCTACACGCAGTATCCCGGCGCAAGCCCGGATGTGGTCAGTTCGTCGATCACCTCGCCGCTCGAAAGACAGCTCGGCCAGATGTCGGGGCTGAAGGCGATGAACTCGACGAGCTCGAACGGCACGTCGGTGATCACGTTGCAGTTCGATCTGTCGTTTTCGCTCGACGTCGCCGAGCAGGAAGTGCAGGCCGCGATCAATGCGTCATCGAGCTTTCTGCCGGCTAATCTGCCGTATCCGCCTGTCTACAGCAAGGTCAACCCTGCCGACGCCCCGGTGCTCACGCTGTCGCTGACATCCGGCGTGCTGCCGCTGACAAAGATCGAGGACCTGGCCGATACCCGGCTTGCGCAGAAGATCTCGCAAATTTCAGGCGTGGGCCTGGTCACGATCAGCGGCGGTCAGCGGCCGGCCGTGCGGGTGCAGACCGATACCGGCGCGCTCAACGCACTCGGCATGTCGATCGACGACGTGCGTACCGCGCTTGGCAGTGCCAACGTCGACCTGGCGAAGGGCAGTCTCGACGGAAAGTACCAGTCGTACTCGATCGGCGCGAACGACCAGCTGCAATCGGCGGCAGACTATCGCGACCTGATCATCGCGTACCGGCAAGGCGCACCGGTTCGGCTGGCGCAGATCGCCAAATCCATCGACAGCGCCGAGAATTTGCAACAGGCGGCGTGGACCAACAGCACGCCGTCTATCGTGCTGAACATCCAGCGGCAGCCGGGCGCCAACGTGATCGATGTGGTCGATAGCGTGCAGAAGCTGTTGCCGCAACTGCGGGCGAGCTTGCCCGCATCGGTGAAGGTCGCCGTGCTGACGGATCGCACAAAGACGATCCGCGCGTCGGTTGCCGACGTCGAAACGGAGTTGGCAATCGCCGTGGCGCTCGTCGTGATGGTGATATTCGTATTCCTGCGCAATGTGCCCGCTACCGTGATTCCCGCAGTCACCGTGCCGCTTTCGCTGGCGGGCACACTCGCGCTCGCGTACGGGCTCGGGTTTTCGCTGAATAACCTCACGTTGATGTCGCTGACCGTCGCGACAGGCTTTGTCGTCGACGACGCGATCGTAATGATCGAGAACATTACGCGCTACATCGAGGCCGGGGAAACGCCCCTGAGGGCCGCGATCAAGGGTGCGAAGGAGATCGGCTTTACGATCATCTCGTTGTCCGTGTCGCTGATTGCGGTCATGATCCCGTTGCTGTTCATGGGCGACGTGGTCGGGCGCCTGTTCCGTGAGTTCGCGCTGACGCTGTCGGCGGCGATCGTCCTGTCGGCGTCGGTGTCGCTGACGCTTACGCCGATGATGTGCTCGCGCATGTTAAAAGCACGGCCACACTCGCATCGGGTCGATTTCTTCGATCGGCTCAACAGCGGGTACATACGCGGTCTCGACTGGGTGTTGTCGCATCGGCGCCTGACGATCGCATCGGTGGTGTTGACGGCCACGCTGACGTTCGTGGCACTGATGCTGATGCCGAAGGGCTTCTTTCCCGAGCAGGACACAGGTCTGATCGAAGGTGTCGTGCAGGCCGCACCGACCATTTCGTTCCAGCGCATGATCGGCCAACAGCAGCAGGTCGTCGACCGGATCGCACGCGATCCGGCAGTCGCAAGTCTCTCGTCGTTTGTCGGCATCGACCAGACGAGACCGACGATCAATCAGGGCACGCTCTTGATCAATCTGAAGGACAAGGGCGAGCGAGCGCGCATCGACGAGGTGATCCGCCGCCTGACCGGTGACACCGCGGACCTCGCGGGCGTGCGCCTGTTTCTGCATCCGGTGCAGGATCTGACGCTCGACGACACCGTCTCGACGACGAGCTACCGTCTCGGCGTACAGTCGACTGATCCGGCGCTGCTTACTCGCTGGACTGGCGAGTTGGTTGGCGCGTTGCGCCGCGATCCGGCGTTTGCCGACGTGCAGAGCGAGGCGATGCAGTCAGGCAATCAGGTGCAACTCACGTTCGACCGCGATACCGCGTCGCGCCTTGGCATCACGCCGCAGGCGATCGACGACGTGCTGTACGACGCGTTTGGTCAGCGCCAGGTGTCGACGATCTACACGCAGCTGAACCAGTATCACGTGGTACTGGTCGCGAGAAACAACGCCGACGACCTTGCGCATCTGCTTTCAGGACTCTATGTCGATACGTCGTCGGGCAGCCTCGCGCCGCTCGCGTCGATGGCGACGATGAAGGTCATGCCCGCGCCGCTGAGGATTGATCGCAAGGGCCAGTTCCCGTATGCGGACGTGTCATTCAATCTCGCTCCCGGATACAGCCTCGGCACTGCGATTGCCCGTCTTGAGAGGGTCAAGGAGCAGATAGGGTTGCCGCAGTCCGTCCAGGTGTCGCTGGAAGGATCGGCCGCGACCTTTCAGTCGTCGCTGGCGAGCGAAGGGTATCTGGTCGCCGCTGCCGTGATCGTGGTCTATTTGATGCTCGGCATCCTGTACGAGAGCTTCATTCATCCCGTCACGATCCTGTCCACGCTCCCCTCGGCGGCGCTTGGCGCGCTGCTGGCGCTGCTGATGGCCGGGACGCAGTTCGACATCATGGGCCTGATCGGTATCGTGCTGCTGATCGGCATCGTGATGAAGAACGCGATCATGATGATCGACTTCGCGCTGGAAGGGCAACGCAACCACGGCCTGTCCGCACACGATGCGATCCGGCGTGCGGCTGAACAGCGCTTCCGTCCCATTCTGATGACGACGATGGCGTCGCTGTTCGGCGCACTGCCGCTCGCGTTCGGCTCCGGCATGGGCTCCGAGTTGAGGCATCCACTCGGCATCGCGATTATCGGCGGCCTGTGCGTCAGCCAGTTGCTGACCTTGTTCTCGACGCCGGTGATCTATCTGGCAATGCATCGTCTGGAAAGACGCTTTGTTGCGGACGAGCCGATCGCAACGGAGTATGTGCAATGAACCTGTCTGGCCCATTCGTCAGGCGGCCCATCGCGACGACGTTGCTGGCGGTCGCCCTTGCGCTGTTCGGTATCCTGGCATTCAGGCTGCTGCCGGTCGCGCCACTGCCTGAAATCGACTTTCCTACGATCCTGGTGCAGGGGCAACTGCCCGGCGCCGATCCGACGACCGTGGCCACCTCGGTCACGACGCCGCTCGAGCGGCAGTTCGGCCATATTGCGGGCCTGGCCCAGATGACGTCGGTCAGCTCGCGCGGACAAACGCAGATCACGTTGCAGTTCGACCTGAGCCGGAATATCGACGGCGCGGCACGCGACGTGCAGGCCGCGATCAACGCGGCGAAAACCAACCTGTCGCCGAACATGGACGGCAGCCCGACGTATCGCAAGGTCAATCCCGCGGATTCGCCCATCCTCGTGATCAGTCTGACCTCCGACACGGCCACGCCAGCGCAGCTTTACGACGCGGCGTCGACGGTGCTGCAACAGAAGCTGATGCAGACAACCGGCGTGGGCAACGTGGTGGTGGGCGGCGCTTCGCTGCCGGCGGTGCGGGTTGAACTGAATCCAGAGCGGGTGAGCCACTACGGCATCAGTCTGGAGCAGATCCGCAGCACGATCGGGAATGCGAATGTCGATTTGCCCAAGGGATCGATGTCCGCGAGCGGACAGAACTATTCGATCGGCGCGAACGACATGCTGTATTCGCCGGCCGACTACGGACGGCTGATCGTCAGGCAGAACAACGGCAACATCGTGCGTGTGTCGGACCTCGGCTATGTACGTCAGGATGTCGAGCAGTTGGAGAACTACGGCCTGTCGAACGGCAAGCCGGCCGTGTTGCTGGTCCTCTATAAGGAACCGGGCGCGAACGTGATCGACGCCGTCGACAACGTGAAGGCCGAACTGCCGGCGCTCGAAGCGGCGATCCCGTCGACCATCAAGCTGGCGATTTCGGTTGACCGTACGAAGACGATCCGTGGCTCGCTGCTCGACGTCGAAATCACCCTGCTTGTATCCATCGTGCTCGTAACGGCCGTGACGTTCGCGTTCTTCCGCAGCTGGCGCGCGACGCTCATTCCGGCGATCGTCGTACCGCTGTCGCTGCTGGGTACGTTCGGGGTCATGTATTTCCTTGGCTACAGCTTGAACAACCTCTCGCTGATGGCCTTGACCATTTCGACCGGTTTCGTGGTCGACGACGCAATCGTTGTCGTCGAAAACATCATGCGGCATCTGGCGCGCGGCAAGAAGCCCATCGAGGCGGCACTCGCAGGGGCGCAGGAAGTGGGCTTCACGGTGTTTTCGATCAGCGTTTCGCTGATCGCGGTATTCGTCCCGCTGCTGTTCATGGGTGGCCTGATGGGCCGGCTGCTGCGTGAATTCTCGGTGTCGCTTTCCGTCGCGATCGTGATGTCGATGCTGATTTCGCTCACCGTCACGCCGATGCTGGCGAGCATTTTCCTGCGCGGAGGACAGCAAGCCGGGAACGGCGACGACCATCACGAGAGCGGATTTTCTCGCCTGTACGGCACGTCGTTGCGCTGGGTCATGCGGCATCCGCTATTGATGGGTGGCGTGACGGTGCTGGTGTTCGTGCTGAACCTCTGGCTGTTCGCCGTGGTTCCGAAAGGCTTCTTCCCGGAGGAAGACACGGGGCTGCTGCTTGGCACGCTGCAGGCGTCGCAAAGCATCTCCTGGCACGAGATGCAGCATCAGTTCCAGATGGTCAACAAGGCGGTGCAGGAGAATCCGAACGTCGCGTTCGTGGGTGGCTTCGTGGGGGGAGCGAACGCGCTCAACAACGCACTGCTGTTCGTCACGCTCAAGCCCCTGGGTGAGCGTCGCGCGACGGCTGATCAGGTGATCGCTCAGGTGCGCCGACGGCTTGCCGATATGCCGGGGACACAGCTCTATCTGCAGTCGTTGCAGGACCTCGCGGCCGGTGGCCGACAGAGTGCCGCGCAGTACCAGTACACTCTTACCGCGGACGACCAGGCGACACTCGATCAATGGGTGCCGAAGTTAGTCGCGCAGATGCACAAGATGCCGGCGCTGGCCGACATCAACACCGACCAGCAGGACAAGAGCATGCAGGTCGGCATCGACGTCGACCGCGACTCCGCCGCGCGAATGGGCGTGAAATTCAAAGATATCGACGAGGCGCTTTATGACGCGTTCGGCGAACGGCAGGTCTCGGCCATCTACGAGAGCGCGAATCAATATCACGTCGTGATGGAGGTGGCACCCGAGTACTGGACAAGTCCATCGGTACTGAAGGACATCCATGTTCCGGCGAGCCCGGCGCTCGCCACGAGCGGCGCGTCAACGACCGCCGCCGCGGGGGCAACCGGGGCAAGCGCCGCTACGCCGTCGGCCGCGGCCCAGGCGAACGGTTCTGCGCTGGTGCCGCTCGCCGCGATGGCCCGGTTCTCGACCGGCCCCAGCGCCATTTCGATCAATCACCAGGCTACGTTCCCCGCCATTACCGTATCGTTCAACCTGCGCCCCGGCGCATCGATCGGACCCGTGACGCAGCAGATCAGTCAGGCCGTCGCTGCGCTCAGAATGCCGGCGAGTATCTCCGGCGCGTTCGCCGGCACGGCAGCGGCGTTTCGTGAGTCGATGGCGAGCGAGCCGCTGCTGATCCTCGCCGCGCTGTTGTCGGTGTACGTCGTGCTCGGCATGCTGTACGAGAACCTGGTTCATCCTTTGACGATTCTCTCGACGCTGCCTTCCGCGGGCGTCGGCGCTTTGATCGCGCTGCTGCTCACTCACACGGAGCTGTCGATCATCGCGTTGATCGGCGTGCTGATGCTGATCGGCATCGTGAAGAAGAATGCGATCATGATGATCGACTTCGCGATTGCCGAAGGGCGTCGGCATGCACTGCCGCCGGAGGAGGCGATCGTGCGCGCGGGCCTGATCCGTTTCCGTCCGATCATGATGACGACGGTCGCCGCAATTTTCGGCGCGCTGCCGCTCGTGCTGGGCTCGGGCTATGGGTCCGAATTCCGCAAGCCGCTTGGCATCTCGATTATCGGCGGTCTGGTGCTCAGCCAGGTCATCACGCTCTATACCACCCCTGTCATCTATCTCTGGCTCGATCGGGCGTCGCAGCGGTTGCGGCGCCGAAGGAAACACGCATGAAATCGCCCATCGGATACCTGTCGGCCGTGTCGGTCGGCATGCGCTGCTGCGCCTGTGCGCTCGGCGCGACGCTTTGGCTTTCGGGCTGCGCGGTCGGCCCGGACTATCACCAGCCGGCCGTAGCGATTCCAACGCAGTTCAAGGAAGCGGGCACACAGTGGCGACTTGCGGCGCCCAGCCCGCAGGCATCGCTCTCAAGCCGGTGGTGGGACGCCTACGACGATCCCGAGCTGTCCCGGCTCGTCGACGCAGCGCTGCAGTCGAATCAGTCGATTGCAGGCGCGGCGGCCGCCTATCGGCTCGCGCAGGCCACCGTCGCTGCAGACCGGGCGAGCCTGTTTCCGACGCTCGGTGTCGACGCGTCGGCCTCGCACAGTTCAAGCACAACGAACCAATACGCGAAGGCCGAGGCGAGTTGGGAAGTCGATCTGTGGGGCGGTGTGCGCCGGCAGATCGAGTCGGGCAAGGCAAACGCGCAGGGCGCGGATGCGACGCTTGCCGGCGAGCGATTGTCGATTGCCGCGACGCTGGCGACCGACTATTTCGACATCCGCCAGCTTGATATCGACATCGACCTGTTGCGGCAGCAGGAGGCGGTCAACGGGCGCATTCTCGCGATCACGCGCGCAGCGCTGGCACAGGGGACTGCGTCGCAAGTCGATCTGCTGTATGCGCAGGACACGCAGGAGGCGGTTGTCGCGAACCTGCAAATTTCACAGACCTCGCGCGAGCAGGACGAGCACGCAATCGCGGCGCTCACGGGTGTGCCGCCGGCTTCGTTGTCGATTGCACCGCGGCTCGACTATGTGTTTCGCGAGCCCGAGGTGCCATCCGTGCTGCCGTCTGCGTTGCTGGAAAGACGGCCTGACGTGGTCAGCGCGGAACGCACCGCTGCTGCTGCGAACGCGCTCATCGGGGTAGAGAAGGCCGCATTCTTTCCGGACCTCGATCTATCGGCACAGGGTCTCGTGCAACACAACACCTTCGCGACGCTGTTCTCATTGCCGACCCGGATGTGGTCGCTCGGTCCCTCACTTGCCGCCACGCTGTTTGACGGTGGTGCCCGCGTGGCGGCCGTGCACAAGGCGCAGGCGACCTATGACGAAGACGTCGCATCTTATCGCGAAGCCGTGCTCACGGCGTTCCAGAACGTGGAAGACAGCCTATCGTCATTGAACCATCTGCGCCAGCAGGAGCACGCGTTTGCCGACATTTACCAGCGCAACCGGCAGTTGCTGGAGAGTGTCGCCGCGCAACTGACGGCCGGAACCGCGAGCGAGCAGTCCGATTTGAATCAGCAAGTGACGCTACTGACGGCCAGACAGAACCTGAACGACACGCAGGGGGCACTGGCGAAAAGCGACGTTGGGCTGGTGAAGAACCTCGGCGGCGGCTGGACGTCGTCGAAGAGCCAGGCCCCGATCCCATGATGACGGGCGCGCCGTTGTAACGTCGTCTGCTGATCTGCGCGCTCCAGAGTCCAGTCGCGCCCACGATCGTTTTTCAAAGTCCACGTCTCGACCTGCGTGCAAAGGCCCTGTCACGTCCACTTGTGCGGTATCGCTTCC
Organism: Paraburkholderia sp. BL6669N2; assembly: GCF_003387275.1. Taxonomy (NCBI): domain Bacteria; kingdom Pseudomonadati; phylum Pseudomonadota; class Betaproteobacteria; order Burkholderiales; family Burkholderiaceae; genus Paraburkholderia; species Paraburkholderia sp. BL6669N2. Next base: position 550,765 of record NZ_QUNA01000002.1, read on the forward strand.
CCGCGACGTGACTTGACATGACATGCAACACATTTCTAACAACATGTAGCGCACAGGTTCTCTACATTGGCGGCTGTGTCATGCGGGGTTCGCCGGTGGAGCGGATCCATCACATGGAGAGTGTGCAGTGAAATTTCAAATCGTTCCCGTGTCTGCTGCCAGTGCGGCAATTTCTATGGCTGTCGGCACGGCGCCTGCGGGGTCCCTGGCGATTGATACAAGCGTGGGCGTTGCGGTTCGCCCGACAACCATCGATGGATGGGCTTGAACATGCATGACCATCGCTCTGTCGCCGCCGTTTTTAAGCGAGGCCGCGCACGACGGTGGCTGGGCGCGCTCGCTGTCACCGCCAGCGCGTACCTGCCAAACTCACCGGCGTTGGCGCAGTCGTCGCCGGGCAACAGCGTGGGCATCAACGTGACCGCATTGCCCGACTATGAAGGCAGTAAGTCCTATCGTGTGCTGCCGTTGCCCACGCTGTCGCTGTCGAAGGGGGCAATCTTCGTGCAGGGGTTTATCGGCGGCATTGCCTACCCGTTGTGGCCCAGTGTTGCGGTGGGCCTGCTGATCGGTGTTCAGCCGGGCCGCAACCAGGACGATGCGGCGGTGCTCAACGGTACCGGAGATATCCCAACGTCCTTCGACTTCGGTGCGTTCGCTCGCTGGCACTATGGTCCAGCGAGCGCCGGTCTCCGCTTCCTTCAGTCCGCGCATGCCGGCTATGGCAATCGTGTCACGCTGAGCGCGTCCTATGCGCTGGTCCAGAAGCCCGTTGACCGGGTGTCCGTGTCCGCCGACGCCGTGTGGTCGAACGGACCTTCGCAGCAGACGTGGTTCGGTATCGACAGCGAGCAGGCTGCGTCCAGCACGGCCGGCCTCTCGGCGTATCACCCCTCAGCTGGCTTTTCGCGAGTCGACCTCAGGATCGACTGGGATCATCGGCTGAACCAGCAGTGGTCACTGCAAAGCGCTTTCGGCGTCGGTTCCTTGCTCGGCGATGCGGCGAACAGTCCGATCGTTGAACGACGCGCGGCTGTATTTGGATCGGTGGGCGCTGCTTACCACTTCTAAGCGCTTACTTCGCGCTGCATCATCGTGAGAGGATTATCAATGAACCAGAATCTGACATCGACTCGTACCGCGCCGCTGCTTGTCTGCCTCGCTGTTGGGTTGGGCATGGCGGGGTGTGCGGTTACGCCGCCGGGTGCTCCTACCGTCATGGCGGTCCCAGCGAACGGCAAGACCCTCAACCAGTTCCAGCAGGACGACTATGGTTGCCGCACGTACGCGACGCAGGTCGTGAATCCGGCGGCGGCCTCGCATCAGGCGGCAACCTCCGGACTTGCTGCTACCGCCGTGGGCACGGCTGGAGGCGCTGCGGCCGGGGCTCTGATCGGCGCCGGGGCGGGCAACGCCGGTGCCGGCGCCGCAATCGGTGCGGGTGCCGGACTGCTGCTCGGCAGCATGACGGGCTCCGCGCAGCACAATCAGACCGAAGCGTCGTTGCAGCAGCAATACGACAACGCGTACGCGCAATGCATCACGGCGAAGGGAGACACGATCGAAACATCTCGTCCGGCAGCGGTTGTCGTGCCTGTACGCCCCATGCCGCCCCGCGCCCTAATCTATGGCGCCCCGCCACCTTACTACTACGCACCGTACTGATTTCGCTCATGTGGTCGTGGCATGGCTTGGTCTGGAATTCTGCCGGCTGAAAATCCGGGTCGAGCTTCGTCCCCTAGCTATTCCGTGCACGTCATTCATTTTCTTAAAGGAATCTTTGATGAAACGTTTATTCATTCTTCTGGCTGCGATGTTCGCTGTGTCGTCTGCGTTCGCGCAGAACAGCATGCAGCAGATGCTGGAAGCGCGCTTTACTGCCGCGAACGCAACTCATGACGGCAAGCTCACGAAAGAACAGGCGCAGGCAGGTATGCCGCGCGTCGCAGCCCATTTCGATGAAATCGATACTACGCATCAAGGGTATGTGACGCTTGAGCAGATCGAGCAGTTTGTTGCACAGCATCAGCGGTAAGCGCTTGTAAGGCAAGCTTCAATACCCGCGGCTGGTCTAACTGTGTATATGTCGCAGCGCGTCGCCTCGTCAGGTCGAAAGATGGGCTGCTGCGCGCTCCGGCAACCCCGACGCTAGCAACCCGCCATGCGCAAGCCGATAGCTGGAACTTCTGCGCGCCTGGCGCACTGAAATCAATCCCCGCCTGGTCGTCGCACCCAGCTGTAACGCCTGAACGCATCCCTACTGCCAGTCGCTGAGTCTCAATTGAAAGGAGTTTAAATAATGCTTAATGCGCGTATTCTTCGTCGTTTTGTGCTTCCTGCCGGTTTTTGCATGAGTGCCGCGGTGCTTAGCGGCTGTGTAGTCGTTCCGGTGGGTCGTCCAGTAATGGCCCGGCCACTGGTTGTAGTCCCTCGACCGCCACTGGTCGTCGCTCCCGGGTACTATTGACCTGAGTCTATTCGTGTCCGCCCCATGGGCGGGCGGGACGCATAGCGGCCGTTTTGCATCCTGTCCGAAGCTCGACGCAGGGACGATGCGCGACTGCGTCCAGTTCGCGGATAGCGACCAGGATATAACGGCCGCTCAAAAATCGCGTATATCTGCACGGGTCAGTTAGCCGGCGCTCGACGTATTTCAATTATCCTTGCCGTGGCGTTCGCGCAGCTCGCCACGTGCCCACTGTTACCACATAGCACTTTTGCGACTGGTCGCGCTCGAAAAGCAATCGGCGCATATTCCGCGAAAGGCGCATCAGCAGCAGGAGGGCAACCAGAGACCTCAGTTATGCGAATGGTGCGCCGCTGTGCCGGCAGCATGCTCTTCGAGGTCCGGCACGAAGACGTATCCGCAGCCGCGGACGGTCTGGATGAATCGTGGTGTCGACGGGTCAGTTTCCACGAGGCGGCGCAGACGCCAGACCTGAACGTCGATGTTGCGATCGGGGGTCTCGGACTCCGGGCCATGAAGTGACTTGAGAAGACGCTCGCGGCTGAGTGTGCACATAGGAAAATTAACGAAAATCTGCAGCAGCGCGAACTCACTGGAAGATAGCGTAAGAGACGTCTCTCCCCTGTTCAGCGTGCGCGACTGAAAGTCCAGCGTGAGCGCGCCGAATGCGTAAGGCTGCCTTCGTGGGGGAACGGCCGCATCGGGAACGGCGGCCAGGCGCCGCAGCACCGACTGAATCCGTGCTACCAGCTCACGCGGGTTAAACGGTTTGCCGAGATAGTCATCGGCGCCCAATTCAAGGCCAGCGACGCGGTCCTCTTCGCTGGCGCGGGCGGTGAGCATCAGGACGGGAATGTCGTCGCCTGATGCGCGTAACCTGCGCAGTGCCGTCAAACCGTCGACGCCCGGCATCATAAGATCGAGCACTATCAGGTCCGGGCGGACGTGTTTGAGCCGGTATTCGAGCGAACGCGCGCCATGCAGCACTGACACGTCGAAACCCCACCCCAGCAGGTAGCGGCGAGTCGCATCACACAATTCGGCGTCGTCGTCGATTAGAAGAATCTGAGCTGACATAGGAAGAGAATAACGCTCACAAACGAGTGATGACCGGGCCGCGACTAACCGCAATGCGAGCGCACCGCAGAAGCTGCAGCAGACGATCGATCGAAGAAATGTAGGCGAATTTCATAACGCCAGGTGTTAGCAAATCGTGTCAGGAAATGTCATCGACGGGCTCGTTCCGCTACCCAGAGCGGTGCCGCGCCTATTTTTCTGGCCGCGCGCAAGGGTGCAAGCGTCTCATGGCTGACGAGGAGCGACAGATGTAATATGTGCAGCCAGGATGGCATGCCCGGTACGTACGAATGGCGCCGGGGGGTCGTGGGCTTTCGCCAGTCAGCGTTGTGGCCAGCACAAACGATGACATCTTTTGACATACCTTTCCAACACATCCAGTGCGGAGATTCTTGTATATTTCGTTACAACCGCAGGCGGGCAGGCCGGCGCAGCCCACTTCGGCGAGATTGTCGCCGCCCACCGTGGTACGCGACGCTGTAGCAGAGCTAAGCGGTTCGCCGCGTAGCATCGGAACCAGGAACTAAAAGACAGGCTTTATTAGAGGTGTCTGCTTAATCATATGTCAGATGATTTGCCAACCGGTCGCATCATCGTGCTTGACGATGATGTTGAAATCCGCAATATGCTGCAACGCTTTCTGACGGCACAAGGTTTCTCGGTGCGCGCGGTGAAGACAGGCATTGAGTTGGACGTATTGATCGAGCGCTACCCGTTCGACCTGTTGATTCTCGATATCATGATGCCAGACGAAGACGGACTGTCCATCTGCCGTCGCTTGCGCGCTCGGAGAGAGACAATCCCCATCCTCATGCTAACAGCGCGTGGCGATCCCGCGGACAAGGTCGTAGGTTTGGAGATCGGCGCCGACGACTATCTCGCCAAACCGTTTCTGCCGAGCGAGCTGATAGCGCGGGTTCGGGCGATGTTACGTCGGCAGCAGTTTCAGGTGCGCCTGCAAAACGTGCGGGGCGAGATGCTGCTTGCAGGCGAGTCGCAATGCTTGCGGTTCGGCGCCTTCAGGCTGGACGTTCGGCGTAGAGAATTGATGTCGGACGAAGCGGGCATTGTCGAGTTCGGCGCAGCTGAAATGCGTCTCCTGTGTGCGCTTGCGGAGACGCCCAACCGTCCCGTAAGCCGCGCAAATCTGATAGAACGCGCGCGCGGGTCGCAATATGAGGCGAGCGCTCGCAGCGTTGACGTGCAAATTCTTCGCTTACGACAGGTGATTGAGACAGAGGCAACCTCGCCACGACATATCCGCACTGTGTGGGGCCTCGGCTACATGCTCGTTGCAACTCCAACCTAAAGCGTCACCTGTTGGACGCTTGAAAGTGACATTTGAAGCCGCTTCCTCGGACTGAACCCGTCAACCTCTCATAAGCGTTTTTACCCTCCATGCCTTCGACTTTTGAAAACAGCTACTCTGCCGTCGAAATGGGAGGCAAATCCGCGCGTTACGGCACAGGTTGGGACGCGACTTCAAGTGATGCTCCGAAATGACTGAAATGTCATCCAGGATCCATGTCGTGTTCACGATCGAATTCCGATAACGACAACAGGCATCATCCATATTGCCGAGACTTACTGGGTGAGCAAACAGCAATCGATGCAATACTCGAAAGAGCAATTTATGTCGGTGCGAGTCTCATATTGGGCCGGCTCGCGGCATGATTGTCACCGGATATGTTTTCGGATCACCACCGTGGTAGTCTCGACCTCGCGTATTCAATCTTCACGCCGCCCCGGACCAACATGCACACACGGTGGACCACCGACGACATTGCACCGCAGACCGGCAAGCGAGTGCTCATCACGGGAGCGAATAGCGGAATCGGCTATCACGCCGCATCGGCGCTGGTGCGCAAAGGGGCACAGGTCATCCTGGCGTGCCGCGATAAGCGCCGCGCAGAAAAAGCTCTCGCCCGTCTGAAAGCCGATGTTCCCGGAGCACGCGCAGAACTGGCGATTCTCGATCTCGCTTCCGTCGCGTCCATCCGCTCGTTCGCGCACAAGGAAATCGCGGAACGACGTCGCATTGATATTCTGGTGAGCAATGCCGGCGTCATGGCGCCGCCGAAACGTCTCGAGACCGCCGATGGCTTCGAGCTGCAGTTCGGCACCAATATGCTTGGCCACTACACACTCACGGCGCTGCTCATGCCCGCTCTCGAACTTGCCGCGGCTGAATCGCCTGAGCGGCCACGCATTGTGACGATAGCTTCCATCGCGCACAAGCAGGGGAGAATAGATTTCGACGATCTGCAGTCCGAGAAGCATTATTCGCCGATGCAGTCGTATCGCCAGTCGAAGCTTGCGAATTTGATGTTTGCTTTCGAGCTCGACCGTCGACTGCGCGCGACGAATTCCCGTGTCATGTCTGTGGCCGCCCATCCGGGGGTCGCGAATACCAATCTGTTTCGTTCCGGCGAGCGATCCGCGCTGTCACGTGCTGCTCGCAGCCTCGCTGGCCGCGTTATCGGCATCGCGCTGAACAGTGAATCCGCCGGCGCGCTGCCGACGCTTTACGCGACGACGTCGCCCCACGTCGATGGCGGCGGCTATTACGGGCCACAAGGTTTCCTCGAGGCACGCGGGCGCAGGATCGGCGAAGCGAGTGTCGCGAGGCAGGCCACGGATGAATTGACCGCCCAGCGTTTGTGGCAGGTATGCGAATCTCTCACGCAGATTCGCTTTCGTCTGTAGTCCGGGCGGACCGCGTGAGTTGGAACCACTATGCCGCCGGATTTTTTGCGAATCGGGCTAATTGAACGGCAGGTTGCAACACGATGCGAATACTCATTCGGCACGCACGCGCAGAGCAAAGTCTATGAAAAGTCGACGCTGGATCTCGCGATGCGTGACGCGTTCATCAAGACAAGCCGCTTTCTGACCACGACCAAGGGTCTTACCGAAGACGAAGCAATCTCGTTGATTTCGGTTGCAGTCGACTTTGATGTGACACAGGTCGTCGACGGCAACCGGGGTGTGCACGCGATTATCCGCAAGCCCTTGTTCGCGGAATGATCATCTTGCCGTGCATGTGCGATCGGTCTGCCGAAGCGGTGCGCGCACGATGTTTTCCTTACTTCCACGGAGTTGTCGCAGATGGATGTATCTACAAAATTCTGGATGGTCCAGGGCGGCCCGACTCCGGTAGGCCCCTTCTCCCATGCAACCAAGCACGACGGCTGGGCGTTTCTCACAGGCCAGATGCCAACGTTGCCGGAGGATGACAACGCACCGCTTCTCGAAGGCGTGGCCGCGCAGACGACGCGAGTGATGGACAATCTATCTATGCAGCTTATTTTCCGACTGGCAGATTGCCGGCGCGGACTTGCATCGGCGTAACCGGATTGGCGCGTGACGCGCTCGTCGAAATTGACTTCATTGCTCGCAGGCCGAGTTGATCAGCGACCCGGTGCAGCCGTTATGCCAGGCAGTCAACGTACTCGTGCTACCGCGCCGTCTCGACGATCACCTCGCCGTGCAACAGGAATGACGCCATCTCGGGTGCGTCGCGACGGGCATCGGTCACGAGCGTCCACTCGCGTTCGAGCGGTGTCCAGTGTTGCTGGCTTGCGCGGTCCAGCTTGTGCGAGGTGACAAGTACAAAGAGTTGAGCAGCCTGCCTGATGACGCATTCCTTCAGGTAGGCCTGCTCCGCCGACGCCTCGCAGAGGCCTCGGTCAGCCACCACGCCGTCCGCGCCGAGAAATGCCTTGTCGACGGACAGGCGGCTCAAGGCAAGCTGCGCAAGCGGCCCGAGTGTGCTCATGCTGGAGGGACGCAGATCGCCGCCGATCAGGATGACGGGCACTTCGCTCGCAGCGAGCGTGTTGACGGCCAACAAATTGTTGGTCACAACGCGAACCTCGCGGCGGCCGGCGAGCAAACGTGCCATTGCCGCGGCGGTGGTGCCGCCGTCGAGAAAGATGGTGTCGCCATCCTGCACATGGCTCACGGCCACGCGCGCGATTGCCTCCTTTTGCTCGCGAAAACTCTCGCGGCGACTATCGAGCGATTCCTCGGGTTCGTGAATACCGAGCGAAGCGGCCGCGCCCCCGTAGGTGCGCACAATGCGCCGTTCGTCGGCGAGCGCGCGCAGGTCGCGACGGACCGTCGCCTCGGACATGCCGAAGTGCTCGCACAACGCGCTGACATCGGTCATGCCGGAGAGGACGGCCTGCAGCATTGCCTCGCGGCGGTTCGTAACTTTCATGGTGATGGTTTGCCTGGATGGTGCGCCGTGCAAAGGCGTCGAATCGCGTAAGTGTAATCAAACCGGCCGGCGGGGCAATGGGGCGGGGCAGGCAGGCGCGCGCCGCGCAGATGTGCCCGTCCGCGCCGGCGGCCTGCTGCGTCAAATTGACTAAATTGATTGAATCGATCAAGCGAGCGGCTCGACCATCGGAGCGACACGTTGAGCGTGACTAAACTTCTGATCGTCGCCGACGACCTGTCGGGCGCCGCGGATTGCGCGATTGCCTTCGCCGCTGCGGGTCTGCGCACGGCGGTGAGCCTCACGGCGGCGCAGGCGATGCCTCACGCCGAAGTGATCGCGGTGGATACCGACACGCGCCGCATGTCGCCCGCTGACGCGGCACGTCGCACGAGTGCGGCGTGGCAGGTGTACGGCGCGTCGGCTTGCCGGTTGTACAAAAAAATCGATTCCACCTTGCGCGGCAACTGGGCCGCCGAAGTCGCCGGCTTGCAGCCGCTCGCGGGGCTCGCCATTGTCGCGCCGGCGTACCCGGCAACCGGGCGTACCGTGTGTGACGGGCGGGTCTTCGTGCGCGGCGTTCCGCTCGAAGAGACTGAAACCTGGCAGCTCGAACACGCTGGGCGTTCTGCCGATCTCACGACGATGCTGGAGTGCGCGGGCCTCGCCACGGCACTGCTGACGGTCGCGGCGCTGCGCGGCGATCGGCAGGCATTGCGCGAGACGCTTGGCGCGGTGATGCGCCGCGGCACGCAGGCGCTAGTCGTCGATGCGCAAGCCGATGCGGACCTCAGGGCGCTCGCCGAGGCCACGGCGTCGCTGGACGGCGCGTTCTTCTGGGTCGGCTCTGGCGGACTGGCTCGCGAGTTGGCTTTGGTGAGCGACCAGTCCACGCCCGCGCCGGACGAAAACGCGGCGCCGTTGCAGATAGACAGGCAGGACGGCGCGGTGCTGATTCTGGTCGGCAGCCTCTCGGCGGTCTCGGAGCGGCAATGCGCGATGCTACGCGAGCGCGCGGGCATCGCCGAGTTCGTGGTGCCGCCCGCCGTGCTGCGAGACGCCGAGCGGCATCCGCAATGGCCGGCCTGGCAGGCCCGGGTGGCCGCGCACCTTGGCGAACGTACCGATCTGCTGCTGCGAATCGGGCGCGACGAGGCGTTCGATCCCGCCGAGGGTGCGCATCTGTCGAAGATGCTGGCGGCGCTCGTTGCGCCATCGTTTGCGCATCTCAGCGGACTGATCGCCACCGGTGGCGAAACCGCGCGAGCGATGCTGAGCACGGTCGACATCGCCAGTTTGCAATTGCTGTCGGAGATCGAGCCGGGCGTCGCGGTAGCGCGTGCGCATGGCCGCGAGCACCTCGCGATTGTCACCAAGGCCGGCGCATTCGGCAGCGAGCATGCGCTGTACGGCGCATACCTTCATCTGAGGAGCGTGACCTACTCCGCGCGCAGCGGGCCGGAACTCAGTAACCCGGCCGGCACCTCCACACCCTCAACGGCTTGCAAAACGAGCCCACGAAATTCAGCCAAAACATTATGAGCAACTACCTTCCTGTCATCGGCATCACGATGGGGGACGCAGCCGGCGTGGGTCCGGAGATCGTGGTCAAGAGCCTGACGCACGAGTCGGTCTATCAGCAGTGCCGCCCGCTCGTCATCGGCGACGCGGCACGCCTCGAGCGCGCGAATGAGATTCTCGGCGGCAGCGCCACGGTGCGTCGTATCGAGAAGGCGTCGGATGCCCGCTATGAGCGGGGGAGCATCGAGTGTATCGACCTCGCACTGATTCCCGCCGACCTGCCGTTTGGCAAGCTGTCGGCACTCGCGGGCGACGCCGCGTACCGCTACATTGCGCGCGCGGTCGAACTGGCAAAAGCCGGCGAGATCGACGCGATCTGTACGGCGCCCTTGAACAAGGAAGCGCTGCACGCGGGCGGTCACAAGTATCCCGGACACACCGAGATGCTCGCGCATCTCACCGGCATCGACGAAGTTTCGATGATGCTCGTCGCGCCTAAATTGCGCGTGATTCACGTGACCACGCACATTGGCATCATCGACGCGATTCGCAAGATCGAGCCGGGCCTCGTGCAGCGCACGATCGAACGCGGTCATGCGACGCTCATGAAAGCCGGCATCGCCAATCCGCGTATCGCCGTGTGCGGCATCAATCCGCATGCGGGCGAAAACGGCCTGTTCGGTTATGGCGAGGAAGAAGAAAAGATTGTTCCCGCGGTGCAGCGTCTTCGCGAGCGAGGCTGGGACATTGAAGGTCCGTTGCCTGCCGATACGCTTTTCTTCCGCGCCGGACGCGGCGATTTCGACCTGGTGGTCGCGATGTACCACGATCAGGGCCACGGTCCGGTCAAGGTTCTCGGGCTGGAGGCGGGCGTCAATGTGACGGTCGGTCTGGACGTGATCCGCACCTCGGTCGATCACGGCACGGCGTTCGACATCGCCGGCAAGGGCATTGCCGATGAGCGCAGTCTCCTCGAAGCCTTGCGTCAGGCCGCCGAGCTCGCCACGCGACGAGCCTGAGGCGCGACGATGGGAGCGCCTGTGCCCAGAACCGCGGACTTTCACCAGAAGCTGCTGGAGGCCGGCGTCGCGCTGTTTGCCGAAACCGGTTATCACGGCACCGGCGTGAAGGACATCGTTGCGCGCGCGGGCGTGCCGAAGGGTTCTTTCTACAACTACTTCGACAGCAAGGAAGCGTTTGGCGCGGCGATCCTGCGTCACTACGCGGACGAGCAGGCGGCAGAGTGGCAGCAGTATTCGATCGAAGCGGATGCGCCTGATCCGCTGCTCGCGCTACGCGGCATCTACGAGCGCATCGCGGCCGACTACGAGGCTTGCGACGATCGTTGCGGATGCCTGTTAGGCAATTTTGCCGGCGAGATCGCGCAGTCGAGCGATCTGTGCCGTCGTGCGGCGCGCCAGACGGTTGACGAATGGCGCATGCGTTGTGCCGGGTACCTGCGCCGAGGACAGGAGTTCGGTTCGGTGCGCCGCGATCTTCCGGCTGAAGCAATGGCAGACCTCTTCTGGAACATGTGGGAAGGCAGCCTGTTGCGGATGAAGCTGGAGGACTCGATCGAACCATTGAACGCCTGTATACATTCGATGTTCGATCTGTTTTTCAAGTCCCGGTAGCAACAGTAAGGGACGTCGGCACGCCGGGCGGCGCGCAGTCGCTCTGCGGTGCGGGGTTTGTCCGCAGTTGAGACGACCGGTCATATCAATGCAGGAAAGCAAGGTCCCCATGCAAAACTTCATCTTTCACAACCCCACTCGCATTCTGTTCGGCGAAGGCCAGATCGCCGCACTCGACACCGAGGTCCCGGCCGACGCGCGCGTGCTGATTACGTGTGGCGGCGGCAGCATCAAGAGCAATGGCGTGCTCACGCAGGTGCAGGCAGCGCTGGGCGAGCGTGCCTATTTCGTGTTCGGCGGCATCGAGCCGAATCCCACCTACGAAACCTTGATGCAGGCGGTCGAGTTCGCACGTGAGCGCGACCTCGACTTTCTGCTCGCAGTCGGCGGCGGCTCGGTGATCGACGGCACCAAGTTCATCGCGGCCGCACTGAAGTTCGACGGCGAGCCGTGGGACATCCTCGCGAAACAGGTCGAAGCGCGCGACGCGATGCCGTTCGGCACTGTGTTGACGTTGCCGGCCACGGGTTCCGAAATGAACAACGGCGGCGTGATCAGCCATCGCGCGAAAGGGGACAAGCTGCCGTTTCGCAGCGAAGCCACCTATCCGCGGTTTTCCGTGCTCGATCCCGTCACGACCTACTCGCTGCCGCCGCGGCAGATCGCCAACGGCGTCGTCGACGCATTCGTTCATGTCGTCGAGCAGTACCTGACCTATCCGGTCGATGCGAAAGTGCAGGACCGCTTCGCCGAAGGGCTGTTGATCGCGCTGACCGAAGTGGGCCCGCAGGCGCTTGCCGAGCCGCACAACTATGCGGTGCGCGCCAACCTCATGTGGACCGCGACGCTCGCGCTCAACGGCCTGATCGGCGCAGGCGTGCCGCAGGACTGGGCGACTCACATGCTCGGCCACGAAATCACCGCGCTGCACGGGCTCGATCATGCGCAGACGCTCGCGATCGTGCTGCCGGCCATGCTGAGCGTGCGGCGGCAACAGAAGCACGCCAAGCTGCTGCAATACGCGGAGCGCGTCTGGAATATTACCGAGGGCAGCGAGGACGAGCGCATCAGCGCGGCGATCACGGCAACCCGAGTGTTCTTCGAGCGCATGTCGCTCGGGGCCCGGTTGCGTGACTGTCAGATTGGCGGCAGTTCCATCGGCGCGCTGATCAACAAGCTCGAAGAGCACGGGATGACGGCGTTGGGCGAGCACGGCGACGTGACGCTCGAAGTCAGCCGCCAGGTCTATCAACTTGCAGTCTGAGCGATCCCGTGTCCGCTTGACTGTTCTCCTGGATTATCACTATGAAGATTGGATTCGTAGGTCTTGGCTCGATGGGCGCCGCAATTGCGATGAACCTGGTCGAGTCGGGGCATGAGGTGCATGTTTTTAACCGCACGGCCGCGCGGGCGGAGCCCTTGTGCGCCGCCGGCGCACGTGTCGCCACAAGCCCGGCGCACGCCGCGGACTCGGCCGACGTCGTGTTCACGATGGTCGCCGACGATGCCGCGCATGCAGCCGTCACGTTCGGCGAAGCCGGCATTGCTGGCGCGCTGCGGCCGGGTGCAATGCATATCTCGATGAGCACGATTAGCGTCGCGGCCGCGCAGGATCACGCGAAGCGCTACCGCGAAGCGGGGCTCGCGTTCGTGTCCGCGCCGGTGTTTGGCCGGCCCGACGCCGCGGCGGCGCGCAAGCTCTTCATCATGGCGGCGGGCGAGGACGCGCATCTCGCCGTCGCGGTCCCGCTTCTCGAGCAACTCGGACAGTCGGTCGGCATCGTCGGCACGGATCCTTCGCAGGCGAACCTCGTGAAGCTGATCGGCAATTTCATGCTGTCCGCGATCATCGAGACGTTGGGCGAGGCCTGTGCGGTGGCCGGCAAGGCGGGCATCGACCCGATGCGCCTCGTCGAATTGCTGACGAGCGCGAACTTCAACGCGCCGCCGTACAAGATTTACGGCCCGTTGATCGCGTCTCAGCAATTCCAGCCACCGGGCTTTTTGTTGCCGCTCGGCCAGAAGGACAACCGTCTGATGCTGGCGGCCGCCGAGGCGCTGGGTGTGCCGATGCCGCTGGCGAGCCTCGTGCGCGACCGCTTCCTGACCTTGCGTTCGCAAGGGATTGGCGCCGCGCACGACTGGTCGGCCGTAGCGTTGTGTGCGTTGTCCGATGCGGGCATGAGCAAGCCGGTTCACTTCTCAATCTAGCCGCCCCGCGGCTGGGTCGACGGTCTTCACGCTGAGCCACGCTATGGCGAGCGCTGCCGCGGCCAGCCGCGGCAGCAGTAAGCCGTTCAACGGCTGCCATCCGAATTCGACTCTCCATCCTCAAGCAAGACAGCCCCTGATTTCCCCTTTCCCCAGATTATCTCCGGGACTACTCAACGGACATTCGTAAAGCGATAGGCAACCGCATCCGATACAGGAATCCAGATTAGTTTTGAGGCGCAATAACGTGTCAATCCGTTGTTGTATGGCTTCATTCATCTGCCGGAAACCTGCGCCTATTCCGCGGCAGTAGGTTCTCGCCCGCAAGAAATTACCCGGCTGTGGGATGCGGTAAGAAGCTGTGACGGGATGATCATAGGTACTCCAGAGTATAACCATGGCATGTCGGATGTTATGAAGAACGCGCTGGACTGGCTTTCGCGGCCTTATCGGAATAGTCCGATCAAGGGCAGGGCAGTCCTGACATTCACGGCTTCTTCCGCATTCACGGGCGGGGTCCGCGCAAGCTCAGCTGAATGAAACCATTAGCGCGGTCGAGGCTATTCGTGTTGCCTTTCCTCAAATCGCTGTGGCTTTATCGCACACCAAAATGAGCAACGGAGTCTTCAATGACAAAAAAACGATTGAATTCATGCTTGAAGGAGTCGGCAGCCTCATGGATCTGATTGAAAAAAATTTAGTCACGGCTCGAAAACGTTATTTTTTACCGGCGTAACTTGGCTCGTTTGTTACGTCGGTATTCCGATAAAGCAAAAATCCACGGAAGCTTAGCTGTGAAGGTTGATCATCAGGAAGCCCTTGGTTCGAGTATTTGCAGTTACTGCCGCTCTTTTGCTTCCCGTTGCTTCGTTTGCGCAGACGAGTTCTGCGATCGCCCCCGCCGAAATCCGTGCGGAACTGGTCCAAATCGAGAACCCTGGTGATGGGCAGTCGCGCTGTGAGAAATCGCACTGCCCGGAAGATAGTCAGGCTGCTGAAGTGAAGGCGGCGGTGATGAGCGGGTTGTCGCAGTCGGGGCAACCGCGCGACATTCGAATATCGCCATTACTCGCCGCCGATCTACATCCGCCAATAGGCGGGCGAAAACGCGCAGTCCGCCGGGCAAGCGTGAAGAGACATTCGCCGAACGTACCCTGGTCGCGCCTGGTTTCTTAACCTCCGGCTCAATCCTGCTCCGGTGAACGCTAGACCAATGAGGTGGTTGTGGTAGAGACGGTGCGAATCTGATCACGCAGATTCCCTACCATAACGGTTTGCGATCTCGATAGCGGGATATTCGCCGCACATAATCGCTTGAGGATTTCGAACAGCAGATCGCTCTTGATATCCCCCGCGATCCGGGGGCTGCGGACATAGCCGGTGACGCTCAGCGTAATGCCGTCGGGCGTCAGTTGACTGAACATGACGGATGGCGCCGGATGGTCGAGAATCGACGGGTGCGCCTGATAGGCACCCAGCAGAAGATCGCGAACCTGTTCGGGGTCGGTGTCCAGTGGACAACTGAGCGTGAGCGTCGTCACACCTTGGGTACGGTCTCCCATCGTCACGTTACGCAGGTTCTGCGAGATCAGATGAGAGTTGGGGACGATGACCGTCGAGCGGTCAGCCAGTTGTATTTCGGTCGCGCGCCACCGAATATGTCGAGAACGGTGGTCAAGAGATCAGTCGGCGTCGTGCCAAAGCCGCGGGTTAGCAACGCAATGTCAATCGGGCAAGCGCCCGGAATGGAGATGCAGCAGTTTCCAGCCGACCTCGCGTTTGACCCATATTTCCGTTACAACCGCGCGAATGTTGAGCTCCGATCCATCGGTCCTGCGCGCCAGGGTTTGCTCGAGATGACCTGTCGTGATCACCATGTCTGGCAGGAGCCTGTACGCGAGCGGTTGCGGACGCACGATTTGACGCACCTTGATCTTCTCGGTAAGGAAAGACAGATACTCCGACTTGCCATGAACGTAGCCAGTTGAATGGACGAACGTCAGGTCGTCGTCGAGTAGTGACGCCAGTTTGGGCAGGTCCTCCGCCACCGTGGCGTCGCAGCGCTGTTGTTCCAACGCCTCGACGGCGGCCTGAATGGGCGCATCTTTCATCGTCAATCTCCCGGGCAAACGGCATGGATACTTCTTGTCAGGGACGGTGCCGGGCCGCGTCGTGAGTCGATTCGGCTCAACGCAATAGTTCACCGCTCAGTCCATCTGTCTTCGACGGCGACCCGGCCCCAGACCTTCCCGTCGGCAACCCATAACTGGCAAGCAGCGCAACCGTGCACGCGCCGATGACATACCAGGCTGGCGCTGCCAGGGAGCCGGTTACGCGAATCAGCATGGTCGCCAGCAACGGCGCAAAGCCGCTGAATGCGACGACCGATATGTTATAAGCCAGCGCGATTCCGCTGAATCTGACCTGGACAGGGAATTGGTCGGCGAGCACCGACGCCCATGTCCCGCTTGCCAGTGAAAAAACCAGGCCGGCAAGCACAAACAGCAACACCGGATTGACGGTATGACTCGCCAGCGCTTCATAGAACGGGTAACTCAACGCGATCAACAGTGCCGCCGACGCTCGAAGCAGGTACCGGCGCGGGATCTTGTCGCCAAGCCAGCCCGCGGCCAGGAGACCGAAGGAACTGACAATCAGATAAGCGTTTTGGGCAATTGCCGCGGTCCGCGGCGCATAGTGGAGTTGCTGGACGAGGTAAGCGGGCATATGGCCATAAAGTACGCCATTGATGCCAGCCATCACGGCGATCGACAATGCGCCCGTCGCGACCGCCTTGCCATGACGTCGCAAGGTCTCGCGAAACGGCTGTTTGACGACAGCGCCATGCATTTCCTTGAACTCGGGCGATTCGTCAAGATTGCGACGCATCAGGTAGGAAGCGATCCCGCAAACGCCGCCGAAAAGAAACGCGATCCGCCAGCCATACGCAGCCGCGTCCGTGGCGGACAGGTAGGTCTGGATGCCCAGGTTGACGAACGTGGCGAGCAACACGCCCACGTTCACCGCGCAGATGATAATGCCGGCAGCGAGCCCCGCCCGATGCGGCGCGGCTTCCACTGCATAGGTAATCGCACCGGGCATTTCTCCGCCGACGCAAAATCCCTGAAGCATGCGCAGCAGGATCAGGAGGAGCGATGCGGTCATGCCCCAGCTCTGATAATTGGGCAGCAGACCGAGACAGATCGTAGCGGTCGTGACCACAATGATCGAGCCGAGGAACACCGGACGCCGTCCATACCGGTCGCCCCAGCTACTGAGCACAATTCCGCCGAGCGGTCGGATCACGTACCCGATTGCGAGCACGGAGAAAGTAGCCAGCATGCTGATCAACGACGACGCGCTCGGGAAAAACTGGGCCGCGATGTTATGGGCAAAAAAACCGTAGACGATGAAATCGTAAAACTCCAGCGAGCCGCCAAGGCTTGCGATGAGAATCATTTTCCACTGCGACCGGGACAAGCCGGATGATTGCCGACGGTCGGCGCCGCCGACCGGATTGCGGGATATTCCCATGACTCCTCCAACTGATTGTCGGCTTCTTTGTCCGATGATTTACTGGCGTTGAGCGCGAGACGTCTCGCGTGGCAACGGATTTTGCAGGCTCACACGGCCACAGCACCTTCGGTTTGCAAGCCGGGTACGGCGTGCTGCAGAAGGTGTTGCAACGATTCACCGTCCTGCGCGACGCCGTACACATACCGGTCGGGGCGGACAAGCACCGCTGCCGCGTTGATCGACTCCAGCCACTCGCCAACGGCCGCCCCGTCGCTGGCCACAATTTCGACGCCCGCTTGCGCAGCGCTATAAACGACGTCGCGGCGTTCACGGAGCAGCTCCGGTCGCGCAACCAGCGCAAACCGATAGCCGACCACGTCGTCCACCAGTCGTCCGTCCGGCAGGCGGGGTTGCGGTGCAATATGCCCGGCCACGCCCGATGGCTCATCGATCCACGCGCCCGGACCGAGCCGGGGTTGTGGGGTCACAAAATTGCGAATCGCTGCACTCATCTCTTCATCACGGACATCGGCCAGTTCTGGCCTCGTCGTTTGAATGACGGAGCCGAGTTGTACCGCCGTTTCGATAAATAAGCGCACATGCGGCGAGCGTTCGGATTCGTAGCTGTCGAGCAGGGTATCGAGCGCCTCTCCATGAATGACGGCACCAAGCTTCCATGCAAGATTCGAGGCGTCGCGAATGCCGGCTCCCATGCCTTGGCCCATAAAGGGTGGCGTTTGATGTGCGGCATCGCCTGCAAGAAACAGTCGGCCACGGCGCCAACCGTTCGCCACCACCGAGTGAAATGTATAGATGGCAGAACGTTCGAGGTGCGCGTCGGCGGGCGAAATCCAGCGAGCGAGTTTGTCCCACAGCCATTCGGGGGACGTGAGTTGCGTCACATCATCACCGGGCATCACCATGATTTCCCAGCGGCGACGATTTCCGGGACCACGCGTGTAAGTGGTCGGACGCGCCGGGTCGCAATATTGGACCGAGTAGTCGCCAAGATCGGGCCGCGGCGTGTCGAGCAATACGTCGACCACGACCCAGCGTTCATGCGATTTCAGGTCGGTCAGTTCGGTGCCCATGAAGCGTCGCGCAATCGAGCGCGCGCCGTCGCAGCCGACTACATATCGCGCGGTGGTATGTCCAAGTTTGCCGCAGCTCGTATCCTCGAAGCGCAACTGGATGCCATCGTCCGCCTGGTCAAGCGCGAACACCTCGTGGCGCACCCGAACGTCAACGCTCGATTGCCGCGCGAGGCGCTCGCGTAACGCGTTCTCGAGATCTGGCTGATGGAACTTGTAACTCGCGCTCCATCCCTGCGGTCCGATACAGGTCGGTCGTTGCCAGTCGATCAGCAACTTGCCTTCCCCGTTCACGAATTTCATGCCGGGACCCACGAACAGCCTGGGTAGCAGCTTCTCGGTTAAACCGAGGGTCTGGAACACACGCATGCATTCACCGTCGAAATGCACCGCGCGAGGAAGCGCGAAAATGTCCTTGTCTCTCTCCAGCACCAGCACCCGCAAGCCTTTGATTGCCAGTAGGTTCGCTAACGTCGCTCCGGTGGGCCCGAGGCCGATAACGGCCACGTCGTAGTCGCACGCGTGCGTCGAAATAGTTTTCTCTAACATGTCTTGTTCCGCCTGATAAGACGCCGGGCGCACACGAACGCGCCCGGCTACGACTCTTACGCTTCGTCCGCGATCGGATTGGACAGAACGCCGATCCGGTCAACCTCCACTTCCGCCACGTCGCCGGCCCTCATGAACAGCGGCGGACTGCGCTTCGCGCCGACGCCGCCAGGCGTGCCGGTCACGATCACATCTCCCGGAGAGAGCGGGGTGAACGTCGACAGGTAGGCAATCTGTTTGGCAATGCCGTGGATCAGCATCTGCGTCGTCGCGCGTTGCACTTCCTGCCCATTCAGGCGGGTGATGAGCGTCATCACCGCATTGGGTTCGATCTCGTCGCTCGTCACCATCCACGGTCCGAACGCGCCGGTGCGATAGAAATTTTTGCCCGGGCCCCACTGGCCCGTATGAAGCTGCCAGTCGCGCACGGAACCGTCGTTGTAGCAGGCGTAGCCAGCGATGTGATTCCACGCGTCGGCCTCGGCGATGCGTCGTCCACCGCGCCCGATGATGACGGCAATCTCACCCTCATAGTCGAACTTCTGCGACTCAGGCGGACGCAGCATCGGCTGACCGTGGCCAACCTGCGAAGCCGGCACCCGCATGAAGATGACCGGATGTTCGGTGGTTTCGCGGTTGGTTTCCTTGACATGGTCCGCGTAGTTGAGTCCCACGCAAAAGATTTGTTCGGGGTTCGGAATCACAGGCAGTAGCGTGACTTCCGACAGCGGGTAGTCGCCCTGCGTGCTATCGGCGGCTTGGGCAGCCTCGCCGAAGGCGTCCGCGGCAATCAGTGCCTTCAGATCGGGATAGCGGCCGCCAAGACGCTTGCCAAGGTCGAACACGGTTTCATCGAGAACGATGCCGAACGATGGGCCGAGGTGGGTGGAGAAGCTGGCGAGTTTCATTGATACTCCAGATAGATAAAAAGTCGATAGGATCAACGCCTCGATTCGTAAAAAAACCGTGCATTTATCTTATAGTGAGAATAGACTAAATTTAACAAAGGCCACAACGTGTTTTTTGTTAGGGTTTATCACTACTTGGAGACAAGCATGAACGGTATGAAGAAAGAGAGGGCGGGGCTGTCCCTCAGTCACATGGGCTTCTATGTGAGCGACATGGCGCGGGTGGAGGACTTTTATACGCGGGTGATGGAATTCACCGTGACGGATCGGGGTTCACTGAAGACGCCGCACGGCGCTGTGCAGTTGGTATTCTTGAGCCGCGATCCCGCGGTGCATCACCAGATCGTGCTCGCGAGCGGCCGCCCCGAGCACCTGGCGTTCAACCCGATCAACCAGATTTCGTTCACAGCCGACAGCCTTGCCACCCTGAGGCGGTTTCATCAGCAGTTCGTTGCGGAAGGCCTGCAGGAAATCAACCCCGTCACCCACGGCAATTCGGTTTCGATCTATGCGCGCGATCCCGAGGGCAACCGCCTCGAGCTCTACATCGACACGCCCTGGTACGTCGACCAGCCGATGCGTGTGCCGGTGGATTTCGGCTTGCCCGATGCTGAACTGATGACTGCTGTCGAACACCACGCAAGAACGCTATCGGGATTCAGGCCGCGAAGTGTCTGGCAAGCCGAAATGGCCGAGCGCATGGGGCTTGCGTAAGCGTGGCGCTGCCTGGCTCGCGTGCGACTGTTTGCGCGCGGCGGTCGTCGAACGCGTCAATGGCGATCTTGCCAGTGGATATAATCGGTTCACACATGAGGAGGCGCAGCGCAGAGATGTCGAGCATTACGAGACTCTTATCCATACTCGAGCTGTTTTCGGAGGCGAAGCCGTTCCTGTCCGTCGAAGACGTTGCCGCCGAACTCGATTGCTCGATTCCAACGGCTTACCGCTATGTGCGCGAGCTCCTGGACGCTGGCTTGCTCATCCGGTTTGCAGGAGGAGACTATGGTCTCGGCCCTCGCATCATCAAGCTTGACTACCACCTGCGCATGTCGGATCCGCTGCTTGCGGTCGGGCAGCCGATCATGCGTGAGTTGAGCGAACGCTCCGGCTTCGATGTGGTGATGTCGCGCTGGTACGGTAACGAACTCGTGGACACGCATCGGGAGACTCACGGCGCGGCGCTTGACCTCCGTTACGGCCGGGGTCGTCCTCGTCCCCTGTTTCTCGGTGCCGCTCCAAAAGCGATCTTGTCCACCTTTCCGAAGGCCAAGCTCGCAGTCCTGTTCGATGAGTATGCCGACGAGATCGCGCAAAGCGGCCTTGGGGCGACACTCGACGAGTTTCGCGCGTCGCTGCTCAAAATCCGGCGTGCCGGTTTTTATCTGTCGAGGGGCGAACTGGAAAGCAGCGTTTCCGCACTGGCGTCCCCGCTATTTACGGACGACTCCGGTGAAGCAGTCGGTTCGCTTGCGGTGATCGTGCCGACCCAGCGACTCGAATTTGCCAATCTGGACCGTCTTGTCGAATCGATCCAGGAGGCAGCGGCGCGAATCTCGCAGCGTACGCGTGCGTTGATTGAAAGTCGGGGGGCCGGAGCCATCACGCCGTCGCATACCGTTGCGAGAGCCAAGCGGTCCGCATGATGGCCGTCACGTGAACATCATTCGATCGCGCTCGCGCATTTGAACCTCGGTGGGTTCGGGGGAAGCTTGTCACGCTTGGCTGCGTTGATTGTGTTGTCCTCGAGGGCGTCGGAACGGAAGCGAACGTCGGACGGAGCGTTGATAGCAGCGGGCACTGCGCGCATGGGTACTGTCAGATTTCTTTTGCTTTGTCATCCTATCTAATGATGGTCGGGAGCCATTCTCACGCCCCACGCGAAACTAACCTTTGAGGACCTAAGCGTGTGAGGGCGTACTCTTACGAGCGCCGCCGGCGCACCCTATCGGACCGCTCTGGGCGGTTTCAAGGGTGAAGCGCAACAGCGGGATTAATGTTTAGAGCCTTGAGGTTGAGTTGCTGAAGCAAGGGTCGCGGCGAAGACCTCGAATGGCGAATTGAAGGCGTGAGTCGCGCGGGGCCGGCTATTCAGGCTGTCGGCAATGGCGTCGAGTTCGTCCTCACTGTAGACCGAAAGGTCGGTGCCTTTGGGAAGATACTGTCGCAGCAGCCCGTTGGTGTTTTCGCAAGTGCCCCTTTGCCATGGACTGTGCGGGTCGCAGAAGTACACCTTCACGCCGGTCGCGGTGGTGAGCTCTTTATGGCGCGACATTTCTTTGCCCTGGTCGTAGGTGAAGCTCTGCCGCAATGGCTCGGCAATCCAATTGAGTTTGGCGGAGAACCCCCCAGCGCCGAAGCTGCGGTGGCGTCTTCCATCTTTGCGAGCAGCACCAGGCGGCTGGTCCGTTTAACCAGAACGCCTACCGAGGACCGGTTGCCGGCGCCCTTGATGAAGTCACCTTCCCAGTGTCCAGGCAGCAGCCGGTCCTCGATTTCGGGCGGCCGCACATGAATACTGACCATGTCTGGAATCTGTCCGCGCCGGTCTGTGCCCCGTGTACGCGGCATGCGCGTGCTGTGGCCATGGCGCAGGCAGGCAATGAGCTGGCGGCGCAGTTCGCCGCGCGGCTGGGCGTAAATGGCCGTGTAGATGGTTTCGTGCGAAACCTGCTGGGTCGGGTCAGTCGGATACATACGCTTGAGTGTGCCCGATATCTGCTGGGGTGACCATTTCCACTCGAGCAAAGTGAGAACGATACGCCAGCAGACGCTTTGCAGGCAAAGCTTCGTAGGGCGACGACCCGCGCTGCGGCGTGCGGCGCTGAGCGCTTCAGCCGGCACCGATGCGTAACCTGCGGGAGAGGTGTTTCGCGTCAGTTCACGGCTAACGGTGGCCGGCGAGCGCCCGAGTATCCGGGCCATGGCCCGGATACTCGAACCCTGCATATGCAGGCTTGCAATGATGAGGCGCTCTTCCGGTTGAAGTTGCTGGTACTGAGTTCTTTCGTGCATCGCAACACCTTATACGAAACGGTGTTGCACTTCAGATTTGAGACAGCCCTCTGATATCTCGCGCTGATAGGCACGGCCACCAATCGCTCGACCCCGCCATGCCGGTGGACCATCCCATTTCTGCGCAATGTCCGACTCGGCAAGCCTTTGCAAGACATCGAACTGTGCAGTGCATGACGGCAACGGCCGCCGAACGGCAGCGGCACCGACGCGCCTTGCACCGTCGCCAGCTGCATGCGGATCGCGCTGTTGCGGAGGTCGTAGAGTTGCTGTTCGGAGAGCGTGTCGCTGGAGGGGCCGAGTTGCAGGATCGGCACCGTCGAGGCGTTATAGGTAATGATGTTGGGCGGCAGCGTGCCGGGCGGCAGCACGTGCAAGATCGATGCGGAGTTCGACGCTGCCTCGGCGATCGCACGATTGATGTCCACGCCCGGATGGGAAAAGATCTTTACCACCGAGACGCCGTTCAGCGATTGCGACTCGATACGCTCGATGTCGTCGACGTCCGAGCTCAGCGCGCGTTCGTAATTCGACGTGATGCGATTGGCCATGTTCTGGGCGGAAAAGCCGTTGTAGGTCCAGACGATGCTGACCCCCGGGATATTGATGTTCGGGAAGATATCGGTCGGCGTGCGCAGTATCGCAAGCGGGCCGACGATAAGGATCAGCACGGCGAGGACCACGAAGGTATAGGGGCGGCGCAGCGCGAGCCGGACGATCCACATGACGGGTTCCTGAAATGAGGCCATGAAGGCACGGCGTTCCTGCGCTGTCAGAGCGCGTGACGCGAGCTTCTCGACTCAGGAGTGTGATGGTGGAGCCCTTACGGGCCGCGGTCGGCTAGTTTACCGTTCCGTTATCTGGGCGTCGATTCGAGCTTGCGGTGACGTGAGGACTCACGCGCGATCTATCGATCGTGCCCGGCCTCGCGTCCATCGGGACGGTGCAGGAAGACACCGGCGACCCGACCACCCATGGCAAGCGCGCTGCCAACGCGCCGCGCTTCCAGGCGAATGCGTTCGTCGTTTGCCGCGTTCCGGGCGTCCCTGATGTGGCACGTCTTACCAAGCTCGCGGCCAACCTGACAGTGCGCGTTCGGCTATTCCAGGCGCGTTTCTGAGCCGGACTCCGCGTCCCGGTCCGAAGGCGCGCGATCGGTACGCTTTTCGCCGAGATCGAACTGCTGTCGCGCCGATTCCATTTCCGTCATATGCGCTTCCACCCAGTCCCAGATCCCACAGATCTTGTCGAGCAGACTGCGTCCTAGCGGTGTCAATTGATAGTCGACACGAGGCGGTATCACGGGATGCACATAGCGCGTGACGAGGCCGTCGCGCTCGAGTTGTCGCAAGGTCTTCGTGAGCATCTTCTGACTGACGCTTCCCACCTCATCGCGTAGCCGCGAGAAACGCATCTCGCCATGTGTGCCCAATGCGTCGATCACAAGAATCGTCCACTTGTCGGCGATCTGCTCGATGACGTTGCGCGCGAGGTCATCGGTTTTCTTCTGTGCGTTCTCGGCGGCGTGAGGGCCGTCGTAGCAATTTGTTTCCATGGGGAAAGTATGGAACCTTCAGGTGCCTTCTTGTGATCGCCGGATGCGGCTGAAATAATCTACTCGCCTGCCCGTCCTTTGGGCGCGTCGCATTTTCTCGGACCGCATTCGACATGGATGCGGCGCTTTAACCAGAGAGCATCGCATGACTATTGAAACAATTGAAGTTGAGGGTTTATCGACGCCTGTATCGCGTATCGGCCTGGGCACGTGGGCGATCGGCGGATGGATGTGGGGCGGCACTGATGAGAAGGACTCGATTGCGGTGATCCGCCGGGCGCTCGACAGCGGCGTGAATCTTATCGACACGGCGCCGGCGTATGGCTTCGGCGCATCGGAGGAAATCCTCGGCAAAGCGCTGGCCGATGGATATCGCCACAAGGCAGTCATCGCGACTAAAGTCGCTCTCGAATGGCAGGACGGCAAGGTATTTCGCAATGCTTCGCCGGAGCGCATTCGTCACGAAGTAGAGGATACACTTCGCCGCTTGCGGACAGATTACATCGATCTATACCAGGTTCACTGGCCCGATCCGCTCGTGCCGATCGAAGAGACGGCCGCGGTGCTGAACGACCTACGCAAGGAAGGCAAGGTTCGCGCGCTCGGCGTCAGCAATTTCTCCGGGGTGCAAATGGACGCGTTCCGCCGCGTGGCGCCGCTGTCCACCACGCAGCCGCCTTACAACCTGTTTGAACGCGACATCGACCGCGATGTGCTGCCTTATGTGAAACAGCATGGGCTGGTTGCACTTGCCTATGGCGCACTGTGCCGGGGATTGCTGGCAGGCCGCATCGGCGCCGAGACGCGTTTCGAGGGCGACGATCTGCGTCAACATGACCCGAAGTTCCGTGCGCCGCGTCGTCAGCAATATGTCGACGCGGTGAAAGCACTGGACGTCTTCGCGCGCGATAACTTCGACAAGTCGGTGCTTGCGCTTGCCGTGCGCTGGGTGCTGGACCGCGGCCCGACGATCGCGCTGTGGGGCGCACGCCGTCCGTCGCAACTGGATGGACTCGAAGCCGCCTTCGGCTGGCACCTCGACGACAAGGCCTTCGCGCAAATCGACGCCATCGTCTCGCAATTCGTCAAGGACCCGGTGGGCCCGGAGTTTATGGCGCCGCCGCAACGTGTTCTGGTGTCGTGAAAGGAGTGTATTGAACATGCGAACCAATCGACGAACTTTCATTGTGCATATCGTTGGCGCCGCGGCGCTGGCAATAACCGGCGGCACGGCGTGGGCCGCGCCCACGCAGCTTCAGGAAAGCGATCCGGCCGCGCAGGCGCTCGGCTACCGGACCGACGCATCGCGCGTCGATCACGCGAAATATCCGCGCTTCAGCGCCACCCAGCGCTGCTCGAATTGCCAGTTCTATCAGGGCAAGCCAGCCGACACGAGCGCGCTTTGCGCGCTGTTCGGTGCGAAGCAGGTGAGCGGCGCGGGATGGTGCAACGCCTATCAGGCGAGAGCCTGATAGGCGTTGGGCGGGTAAAGCAATACGGCGCATGACGACTTCGTGCCGTTCGCGTCGACTACGAGGAATCAGTTGATGGAACTCATTGTGAACGGCGTTCATCACAACGTCGATGCGGATGCGAATATGCCGTTACTGTGGGCAGTCCGTGATCTGCTCGGGCTGCACGGTACCAAGTTCGGTTGCGGGGTCGGTGCGTGCGGCGCATGCACGGTTCATCTGGACGGTGTCGCTGTGCGTTCGTGTGTGACCGCACTGGCGGATGTTCAGGGCAAGCCCGTAACGACCATCGAGGGACTCGGCCAAGGCGGCGATCACCCGGTGCAGCGCGCGTGGAAAGCCGCCAATGTGCCGCAGTGCGGTTACTGCCAGCCGGGGCAGATCATGCAGGCCGCGTCGCTGCTCAAACAGACGCCGAAGCCGAGTGACGAGCAGATCGTCGAAGCGATGTCCGGCAATGTTTGCCGCTGTGGCACCTATCAACGCATCAAGGCCGCTATTAAGGCCGCAGCGTCGGAGGCGTGATGGGAGAAATCGTCAATCTAAGCCGGCGCGGGGTATTGAAAGGAACCTTGGCGGGCGGGGTTGTGCTGGGCTTGCAGATCGGCGGCGCGGGTACCGCGTTCGCGGCGAGCGTGCTGTCATCCGCGAACGGCGCTAAAGGGGCTTTCGCACCGAACGTGTATGTCTCGGTCGCACCGTCCGGCGAGATCATTCTGGTCGTGCATCGTTCGGAGATGGGGACCGGTATCCGTACCAGTCTCGCGATGATTCTTGCCGATGAGCTCGACGCCGACTGGAACGCCGTCAAGATCGTGCAGGCGCAAGGCGATGCGAAGTATGGCGACCAGAATACCGATGGCTCGCGCAGCATCCGCCAGTTCTTCCAGCCGTTGCGTGAAGCAGGCGGCACGGCGCGGCAGATGCTCGTGGCGGCGGCCGCCGTGCAATGGCACGTGGCGCCGGCGACCTGCCGCACCGAGCCGGGTCATGTCGTGCATGCGGCGAGCGGGCGGCGCGTGGCCTACGGCGCGCTAGCAGCGGCGGCGGCGCGTCAGCCGGTGCCGGGCCGTGACACGCTGCATCTGAAAGACGAGGGTACGTGGCGCTATATCGGCAAGTCGCTGCCGATCGTCGACCTCGACGACATCGTCCACGGCCGGGCGACGTACGGCATCGATGTCGTGTTGCCCAGAATGACCTATGCGTCGATCGAACGTTCGGCGGTCTATGGCGCGACGCTCAAGAGCGTCGATTCGACCGAAACGATGAAAGTGCCCGGCGTGCTGCATGTGGTGCGTATTCCCGCCGCCCCGCTGCCTGCCGGTTTCCAGCCGCTGGGCGGCATCGCGGTGGTGGCGACGAGCACCTGGGCAGCGATGCAAGGGCGGCGGAAATTGAGGCTCGACTGGGACCTTGGGCCGAATGCATCCTATGACAGTCAGGCTTATCGCAAGGCGCTCGAGGACACAGCGCGCCAGCCCGGCAAAATCGTTCGCAACAACGGCGACACAGCGGCTGCGCTTCAGAGCGCCGCACACCATGTCTCGGCGGACTACTACGTGCCGCACCTGGCGCACGCGGCGATGGAGCCGCTCGCCGCCACCGCGTCCTACGCGAACGGCGTGGTTGAAGTATGGACCGCGACGCAGAATCCACAGCAGGCTCGCACGACCGTGGCACAGGTGCTCGGCGTGCAGGAGCCGGCCGTGACGATCAATGTCACGTTACTGGGCGGCGGCTTCGGCCGCAAGTCCAAGCCTGACTATGTGGCCGAGGCGGCGTTCCTGTCACGCGAGGTTGGCGCGCCCGTGAAGCTCACATGGACTCGCGAGGACGATGTGCGCAACGACTATTTCCATGCGGTGTGCGCGCAGCACATGGAAGGCGGGCTCGATGCGCAAGGCAAGACGGTCGCGTGGTTGCACCGCACGGTGTTCCCGTCGATCAGTTCGACATTCAAGGCTGATGTCCACTACGGGGCGGCGGGTGAACTGGGGCAGGGCGTGACCGACATGCCCTACGACATTGCCAACGTGCGGTGCGAGAACGGCGCCGCCTCTGCACACACGCGCATCGGCTGGTATCGATCGGTGTACAACATTCCCCACGGCTTCGCATTAGGGTCGTTCGTCGATGAACTTGCCGCGGCGGCGCGGCAGGACCCGGTGCAGCACCTGCTCACGCTGCTCGGCACTCCGCGGCATGTCGATCTGCATGCACTAGGGGTCGATTATCCGAACCATGGCGCTTCGATCGACGAGTATCCGATCGACACCGCCCGCTATGCGGCAGTGGTTCGCGCGGTCGCCGTGCGCTCCGGGTGGTCGACCGCATTGCCGGCGCGGCATGGCCGCGGGATTGCGGTACATCGCAGCTTCCTGAGTTACGTGGCGGCGGTCGCGCATGTGCAGGTGGCCGACGACGGTTCAGTGCGTGTGACACGCGTCGACCTGGCCGTCGACTGCGGGCGCATCGTCAATCCCGATCGGGTTATTGCGCAGTTCGAGGGTGCGGTGGTGATGGCGCTCGGCAACACGTTATACAGCGAACTCTCTTTCCGCAACGGTGCGTCGGAGCAATCGAACTTCACGGACTACCAGGTTGCCCGTATCGATTCCGTTCCCGAGACACACGTGTATATCGTACCGAGCGATGCGCCGCCGGGCGGTGTCGGCGAGCCGGGCGTGCCACCGACTTCAGCGGCTATCTGCAACGCGATCTTCAATGCGACCGGCCAGCGGATTCGTGCGCTGCCGGTGGATACGTCGCTGCTGAAACGGACGTAGCGGCGAAACGCAACGGAGTTCGAGCGGCTGCCTACCGTGAGAATGAAATCAGCGCTAAACGACAGAGCTGTCGCGTCAACTGAACGCTGTGCGCGGGCGGCGGTGCTCAGTGCACTTCGGTGCGCGCAAGCTCTTTCGAAATCGTTCTGCGAACCCGCCGTTAGGTCACCTGCCGCCGGGCACTGACCCAACGGCCACCGGCTTGCCGTAAAGCCACCCTTGCGCAAGTTCGATGCCGCAGTTCTGCAATGCGTCGTGCTGGGCTGCCGTTTCGACACCTTCAGCAAGCACCTTGCAGCCGAGCTTACAGAGCTGTTCAGCCGACGCGCGAATAGCGGCTGCAAAGGGCGCACCCTTATCGGCATTGCGGATCACTGTAATGCACAGTTTGACGATTTCTGGCTTCAACAGGCGGACGGTATCGAGGTCTGCGAACCCGCAGCCCGTGTCGTCCAGGGCCAAGCCAATGCCGATGGTACGCAGGCGTTCGACCGCGTCTCGCAAACCCTCGGCTTCGTTGAGCGGCAAGTGCTCGGTGAGTTCGAACATGACTTCCTGCCGGCCTGCTAACAGCAGCTTTTCCGCAGCAAGGGTCAAGGCATCCGGGCCCAGATTGATGGTCAAAAACTTCCCGGGCGGCAGCTTGCCTTTGGTGCGCTCAAGAGCCAATTCGGCACACAATAGTTCCATCTGCACGGCACAGCCGGCGGCATGGGCTGCGTCGAAGAGCAAGTCCGGGCGCTCAAATGGCGTGCGTTGCGGACCTCTGGAAAGGGTTTCAAAACCCATCACTGCACCGTCTTTAATGCGCACTATCGGCTGCAACACGGTCTGTATGGAGCGTTCGCGCAGAATTGCTTTCACTCTGGTCGATGAGTTGTCCCGGTCCTTATGTTGATGTTTTGGTTGGGACCTCGATCGATCCTTCGTCCATTGAACCCAACCTGTTTTTTCATTTCCTGAGACTGCTTCGGAAGGCACAACGAACACCGACAGATCGTAGTTGATCCGGCCGCCTGTTCCGCCGCCAAAAATAGCAAGTAGCCGCTCGCGAATCAGATGACGCCCGGCCTTTTCTATGGCCTGCGCCGCTTCGCTGGCATCGCGCGGCAAGTCTCCCGACAGCACACGGAAACACGCAGAGCAATGTCCGTCGACATCAGAACGATATCGGTCAATTACCTCATGTTGAGCCAGCAACCGCTTTAGCAAAGCCGTTGCTTCCTCGCCGAACTGAGTGAGGGCCTGTTGGGTCGATTCCGCGCCGAATATGTGGGTCAGACGCGTGATATCCGCGATCCTGACGCTGACTACGGCGGTGATTTCCGTCATTGAAGGCAACCCCGTTGTATTCCTTCTTACGCTGTTCGAAAAATGGTTCTGCCAAACTCGCTCGTGACCTTCCGGAAACCTGATCGCATCCCTCCACGTTACTGTGTAGCGCCGACCTGGCGCAGCGCATCGGCTGCGGCGGTATTGTGTTGCGAGATGGCCATTTGCAGCGCGGTACCTCCGCGTGCGTCGACATGATTGACGTTCGCTCCGTGCGCCACCAGCACCGCAAGCATATCGAGCCGGCCGAACAGCGCAGCAAACGATAGCGCCGTTTCCCCTGCGTTGTTGGTTTGATCGATAGGGCAGCGCGTCCCGAGCAATATCTGCGCAATGTTCGTTTCGCCCTTGAACAGTGTGCCCATCAACGCCGTATTGCCGTGCTTGTCGGCGGCGCATGCGTTGGCGTGTGCGGCAAGAAGCGCCTTTAGCGTGTCCGGGTGATTGTCGTAGGCGCTAAGAATGAGCGCCGTATATCCTTCAGGCGTTGCGGTTTCGACCGGATAGTGCGCGTCGATCAGCAATTGAACGATATCGGTGCGCCCTTCGCGCGCTGCGGCGAACCAGTCATCGGTGTATCCGCGCGTGTCAACCGTGCTGGAATACGTTCCTGGCCGATAAACGTGCTCCGCACAACTCGCAGTCAACAGTGCGGCTATCGCTGCCACGGCTGCGTTTCGAACTACTCGCCGCGCAGTAGAAAAACCTCGCATGACGTTCTCCGTCGGAAATCGTATTCAGGCAACGCACGGGCCTGCTTGCGCAGGCCCGTGCGCCTTGCTTACCGGCTTCAGTTATCGCTAAGGTGCGACGCCATATCCTGCACGCGTGAGAGATCCGCGTGTGTGGCGCGCGCGAGGCGGGTACCGTAATCGGAGTCAGCCTTGTAGAAGTACGACAGCATCGTGTACTTGTTCGCGTCGTTTGTTACACGGCCCAGATCGCCCGACAATGCCGTGACCAGATCCGTCTTGTTGGCTTCAGACAGCGCCCGGTAATACTCGCCAGCCTGACGGAAGTCGAGCGTCTTGTGGATCGCCATTTGCTGCGTCGTTCCGCTGAGCGGCGTCTGCACGGACTTGTACCTGGCCTGCTGCGAGATCTCCGCGATGCTGGATGGCTCGTAGTTCACCTCAGCCTTGCGGTCGCCGGAATTCATCAAGCCATCCTGATTATTGTTATACACAGGCACGGCAGGACGGTTGATCGGCAGGTCGTTGTAGTTGGGTCCCAGGCGATACATCTGCGTGTCGGCGTACGCGAACAGACGACCCTGCAGCATCCGGTCCTCGGAAGGCTCGATTCCCGGCACGAGGCGGGACGGCGCGAATGCCGATTCTTCGGTGGACTGGAAGTAGTTATCCGGAACCCGGTTGAGCGTCATCGTCCCGACCTTCTGCTCAGGGATCGACGACGGCCACACCTTCGTGTCGTCAAGCGGATCGAAGTCGAACTTGTTCAGATCCTTCGGCGATAGGATCTGGATGTACAGATCCCATTGCGGATACGAATGCGCTTTGACCGAGTTGTACAGGTCGTCGGTCATCAGATTCCAGTCGGCGCCGATCGAATGAGCAATATCCTGCGGGCGGATTCCCTCAATGCCCTGACGGCTCTTCCAATGGAACTTCACGTAGTGAACTTCGCCTTTGGCATTGACGAACTTGAACGCGTGCACGCCGAAGCCATCCATGTGACGGTATGAGTCAGGCATTCCCTCGTCGGTGTAGAGGTGCGTCAGCATGTTGGTCGCTTCCGGCGTATGGGCGAAGAAGTCGAAGGCCAGATTCGGATCCTGCACGCCCGTCACGGCGGACGGCTTGTTCGCATGCACGAAGTCTGGGAACTTGATCGCGTCCCGGATGAAGAAGAGCGGCCAGTTGATGCCGACGACGTCCCAGTTGCCTTGCTGCGTATAGAACTTCACCGCGAAGCCGCGCGGGTCGCGCGCCTGCTCAGGCGATCCGCGATAGCCCATGACGGTCGAGAAGCGCACGAAGACGGGAGTCTTCGTGCCGGGCGTGAACACTCTGGCGGTGGTCAACGCGCTGATATCAGCGGTAGGCACGAACTCGCCAAAGATACCCGTGCCGCGTGCATGGACGACGCGCTCCGGGATGCGCTCCCGGTCGAAGCGCTGCAGTTTCTCGATCAGATGCGAGTCTTGCAGCAGTACCGGACCTTCAGGACCGGCGGTCTGGGAGTTCTGATTGTCGCCGATCGGCGAGCCACTATCCTGCGTCATGTCTTCTGCGTACACCGGTTGTGCAGCGGCGATTGCCGAGGCGATGGAGAGAATGCTTGTAGCGATTTGTGTCTTGAGTAATTTCACGTTGCGATCCCAATTCAGGAGGAAACCGAGCACATCCTATGATCGAACTTTTGATATAACCAATCTATTTTCCCTATGTCGGCAATAGGAGGTGCATTTCTTTCAGGGACTAAATGAAGTTGATAAAAATGAAAGAAATCGCGAAATAAAATTCTGTGGTATAGCTCAATGTGTTTCGCAAGGACTACTGTAAGCGGCATGACAAAGAGCGCGTTGCGGGCTCTCCAGGAAGGAGGGCTGAGTAAATTCTGAACGCTGCTGCTGCTTCGAAAACAGTCCATAAATAGCGTGCTAGAGTGCGGCGCAAGGTTGCGCAAGGCGAGACCGGCTCATCGCGCTCGCCCGCAAAGCATGCGTCGTAACGTCAAAAATAGAAAAACTGTCTTGTTGAAATTCATGGTCGAGTCGAATGCCATAATTAGTAAGGCATCTTAAGTTATTTATATCTGATTGGTCGAAATTCCCCTTGCCGGTTTTTACCAATTGTTATTGAGATTGGAAAATCTATTGACTGAATTGATATGAATGGCAATTCATCGTTGTCGTATTCAAAGTGAATGCGCTGTCAAAGAGTCTGGATATCGGTTCGGTAATGCGCCGGTCCGTATTCGGTCACCTCTCTCATCCCTATCATCAAAGTGCGACGCCGATGTGGTTCCGGAACGTCGGCTCGATGCCGCCGCGCGCGTCTCACCGGTCGGTGATTCCTTCGCCTCCTGAAAGCGCTGGGTTGGCACGGTCCGGGCTCGCGGCAGATGGTGTGCGGCCAAGGAATCCAAGCACCATGATCGCGGAGGCGAGCGTGATGGCCGCCAGCATATGGAGCAGTACCCGGAACGCGCCGTCGTACGCATGCACGAGTAGAGGCTGCCCGAGTGCGGGCAGAAGCGCCGCGGCATGTGTCAGATCACCGGTGGCCACGCGCTGGGCGGCTTCGGTGACGGCATGAGCTGGTGCGCCAGGAGATCCCGCGAGTGCGTCGGATAGTCGCAAGCGTGTGAGCACTGCCAATATCGCGCTAGCCACCGCGAGGGTCATGCCTTCGCCCGCCACGCGCGTCGTACTGAATATGCCCGTCGCCATACCGGCGCGTTCCTTTGGAACAACGCTGACCGACAAGCCGTCCATCAGTCCCCAGGGCAGCCCCGCACCCACACCGATCACAAACAGCGGAATCGCAATGACAGCGGCTGACGCATCAGGCCCGATACCACTGAACCAGAGCATGCCGATGGCCGCGATGACGAGACCGATCGCTGAAATGACACCGGCCGACATCCAGCGTGTGAGATGCGCAGCGCTGAGCGGTACGATCAGCATCGGCGCCGAAAGCGAAACCATCATCAAGCCCGCGCCGGTCGCAGTATGTCCTTCGATGCCGATGAATCGCGTCGGCAAGACTAGCAGCAACGTGACATAGCAGAATGCGGTCGCAAGCGGGAGTACCTGCACACCGACGAAGCGCGGATAGCGAAACAACGACAGATCGAGCATAGGCCGGGTAACACGACCTTCGATCCAGACGAAGGCGATCGCCATGACCGCGGCACCCACGAACAGTGCAACGATGAGAGGACTACTCCAGCCGCTCTCCGGCCCCTGCAGCAGGCCGAAGGTGAACAATGTAAGCGCCGCAGTAAAGCTGATGGCGCCAGGCCAATCAAGACCATTGGCGTGCGGATCATAGGATTCCCTCAGCTTTGGGACGCCGAGCGCGAAGCCCGTCAAGCCGATTGCTGCATCTGCCAGGAAGAACGATCGCCAGCCGAATGTTTGCGTAAGGAACCCGGCGAGAAGCGGACCCAACGCCAGGCCCACGCCAAAGGTCGTGCCGAGCAAGCTGAACGCGCGAGCGCGTCCATGCCCGTCGAACTCTTGTGCGAGCGCTGCTGATGATCCGGCCAGCACCAACGCGGCCGAAATGCCCTGCAGCGCGCGCAGGAAGTCGACCCACGCAAGGCTCGGCGCGGCGGAAATTCCGAGTGATGTGGCTGCAAAGAGCACTACCCCGACGGCGAACACACGCTTTCGTCCGAGCAGATCCGCGAGCGCACCCGCGACCATCAGACTGCTGCCGAAGCTCAGCATGAATGCGTTCAGGATCCAGTTGATTGCCACCGGACTACCGCCCAGCGCGGTGCCGATAGTCGGCGCGGACACCGCTGCACCGCCGAAATTCAGTGGCAGCACAAGCACCGCGATACAAACGCCCGAGAGGATCAGCGCCTGTTGCGAAGCGCTGCGAGGGTCTTCGCTGCCCCCTCCTGGCGCCGCATGGGGCGACGCGGCTTGTGAAGTCGTCAACGGCGTACCCGGATTATTCTGCACGTACTCTCTCTGTTTAATTTGGACCGGTAGCCACCAATGCGCTCGATACAATTTCCGCACTACTGCGATGCGGCCCGCGTATGGCCGCTAACCTCGCAACCGGCATCGGGTTCGATACCGATAAAGTAGAGCACGGAGATCAGCACCAACACGGCGACAAGCAAAAACGCGACCCGGAAGTCAGCGAGCGAAAGCTGCGCGTGGCCGCCATGTATCAGGACTGCAGCATGCAGCGCGATCGCACCGAATGCGATGCCTAGACCGATGGTCATCTGCTGGACCATGCTGAAAAACGTGCTCGCCGAACTCATCCGCGCCGGCGGCACGTCCGCGAATGCGAGCGTGTTGATGCTGGTGAACTGCATCGATCGGCATAGCCCACCGATCAGCAGCACCAGCATGATCAGCGTGCGTGGCGTGTCCGGTGAGAGTAGGGCGCACAGGGCGATGCTTGCGGCAGTGAGCAGCCCATTCACGATCATTACCTTGCGAAAACCAAAGCACTTGAGAACGGGCGTGGTGACGGTCTTCATGGCCAGATTGCCGGCCGCGTAAGCGAGCACGAGCAAACCGGCGGCGAACGCGTTCAGCCCGAAACCGAGTTGGAAGAACAGCGGCAACAGGAAGGGCAAAACGCTGACCGAGACGACATACAACGAACCTCCTTCGAGGGTCACGCGAAAGGTCGGGATTCGCCACGGCGCAAGATCGATCAGCGGATGTTCGGCACGCCGGAAATGCCGTACCGCGAAGGCCGCGGCGACCACGCCACCCGTCAGGGCGGCGACCGTGATGTGCCAGTCGCCATACGGTTGCCCAACGAGCTCCATGCCATACATGAGGCAGGTTAGCGCGACTCCGCTGAGCACGAATCCGGGCACATCGAACGGCCGGCGACTGGATTCACGGTAGTTCGGAATGAAGGTCGCGGTCAGCACCAGACCCAGCAGACCGATCGGTACGTTCAGCAAAAAGATCCACCGCCAACTGAAATAGGTCGATATAAAGCCGCCCAACGCTGGACCCAGCACCGGTGCGGCCAACCCGGGCCAGGTAATGTAGGCGATCGAGCGCATCAGGTGACGCTTCTCAGTGCCGCGCAGCACCGCGAGCCGGCCTACCGGCACCATCATTGCACCGCCGAGTCCCTGCAGGATCCGCGCGACTGTGAATTCGACGAGACCGTTGCTGAGTCCGCAAAGTATCGAGGCGCCCGTGAACACGACGATGGCGCTACCGAACACAGAGCGTTGCCCAAAGCGATCCGCCACCCAGCCGCTGATGGGGATGAAAACCGCGAGCGCGAGCAGATAGGCGGTCATGCCGATACTCAACCTCACGGGCGTGACGCCGAACGTAGCGGCCATGTGGGGCAGCGCTGTCGCAATCACCGTAGCGTCCAGGTTCTCCATGAAATAGGCACTGGCGACGATCAACGCGATGATGACCGATTGACGGCTTGACAAAGACATGAGCGGAGAACCGATACGGGTTGAGTGGCAGACTCGCAAACGCTCTGGCGCGGGTATTTGCCGACGCCGGCAGTCACAGATGAAGCTAGCTTCGCGATGGCACTGAGATAGTGCATGGCTAGACCGGGAGCATGGCGACACCGGTTCATGCTTGCGGACGATGTACTCTATCAAATCATAAGTCGTCATGTGAAGATGTAATTGAAAACCCCGTTAAACGAGGGAGGGGCATGAAGGCAGGCATGGCGCGGATCAAACGGCCCGTAAGAAACGCCATATCGTGATTTACCTTACAAACAGACAGATACGCCAGCTTGTATGCTGGATCGACGTCGAGCCTGTTCATTGAAAATTAGTCGTCAATTGACGATTTAATTTATCGGCGATATCCTCGTTGCCAATGCGATGGCTGAAGCAGTAGCTGTCCCACGGGGTGAACAGCGCCGCGCATGCGGCTGGAGCGAATCATGAGCAGCGTCTACCGAATTGGGAATGGCCGACATCGATTGCCTCGGTTATCGGCGGGCGGGGGCTGTCGCGAGTTGCCGGTCTTCGCCCGGAATTGCGGCCTGAGTCCGCGGGCGCGAGGCATATGAAACCCACTGCGTTTTCGTATTTCCGGCCGCGCACGCTCGACGACGCGCTGTCGCTTCTTGCTCTTCACGGTTTTGACGCCAAGCTGATCGCCGGAGGACAAAGCCTCGCGCCGATGATGAATATGCGCTTCGCCCAACCGGCGCACCTGGTCGATCTGAATGCGCTGCCTCAACTCAAGGGCGTCACGCTTGAACCCGATACGCTAGCGGTCGGCGCAATGACGCGCCATCACGAGCTGGCCACCAGCAACACAGTACGCGCTGCTTGCCCGCTACTGGCTGAAGCGGCGGCGACGATCGGACATTACGCCATCCGACAGCGCGGGACACTCGGCGGCAGTCTCGCGCATGCGGACCCCGCGGCGCAATTACCGCTCATTGCGAGCACGCTAGGCGCACGCGTCGAGATTGTCGGGCCGGCCGGCAGCCGGCAGGTGTCGGCGGCACAGTTTCTGATCGCGGTGATGACCACCGATCTGGCGGTTGACGAAATCATTCGCACGGTGCGCTTTCCGACGACGTTGTCCGGCGAGCGGCATGCCTTCGAAGCATTTAGCCGACGGCACGGCGATTTCGCGATCGCGGCTTGCGCTGTCACCGCTGTGCTTGCGGGCGGCAGGTTCGCCTCGTTGCGGATCGGCGTAGGCGGTGTCGCAGATGTGCCACTGGTGTTTGACGACCTCGCTGCGGGATTCGTCGGCGAAACGGCCGATGCGCCGAGCGTCGGCAGGATTGCCGAGACAGTCGCAAACGCCGTCGAGGTGCACGATCAGCCAGGCATTAACGCCGCGTATCGGCGCGATCTCGTCAAGGTGCTCATCGCTCGAGCATTGCAGCGGATAACCGCTGGCGTTACGCAACCCGATTAGGCCGTTCATGGAAAAGACAGCAATTTATCTGAGTGTGAACGGTGCGCGCCATGATGTGCATTGCGAGCCTCGCAAGCTATTGTCCGATGTGCTGCGCGAAGATTGCCGGCTGACGGGCACGCATGTCGGATGCGAGCACGGTGTGTGCGGCGCATGCACCGTGTTGATCGATGGCCGTCCGGCACGCTCATGTCTGGCTTACGCCGTGCAGATGGATGAAGCGCAGATCACGACCATCGAGGCGGTAGCGCAAGACGGTCGTCTGTCGCCGCTCCAGCGCGCGCTGCATGAGTGCCATGGTCTGCAGTGCGGTTTCTGCACGCCCGGCATCGTCATGACATTTGAGGCATACCTGCGCGAGAACCCGTGGCCATCCGAGGCTGAGGTGCGCGAGGTGCTGTCGGGCAATCTGTGCCGCTGTACCGGATATCAGAACATCGTGCGGGCGATCCTGCTCGCGGCCGAGCGGATGCGCGCGGAGACGGTCGATGTCTGAGCAGACGTTTCGTTACCTCAACAGAGCGACGCCTCGCACCGAAGACTATCGGCTGCTGACCGGCTGTGGCCGGTATCTCGATGACATCGAGATACCCGGTGCCCTTCTCGTGTGCTTCGTTCGCTCGCCGCACGCGCATGCGCGGATCGTCTCCATCGATATTCATGGCGCCGCCGCAATGCCCGGCGTTGTAACCGTCATCACGGGCCTGGAGCTCGCGCAGTGGACTACGCCGTTCCGTGTCGCACCACCCGTCGAAGGACTGAAGCCCGTCGAATTTGCGACGATGCCCGTGGACACAGTGCGTTTTCAGGGCGATCTGGTGGCTTGCGTCGTCGCGACGGACCGGTACCTCGCTGAAGACGCTGCCGAGCAGGTGCTCGTCGAGTTCGAACCGCTGCCCGCGGTGACAGACATGTGGCAGGCGCTAGAGACCAACGCGGCGCAAGTCGACCCGGCCGTGCCAGGCAACCTGGTCTCGCACCAGACCTACGTGCATGGCGACCCTGAACGCGCCAACCGCCGGGCTTTCCGGATAGTCGAAGCGACCTTCCAGCAGCAGCGCCAGACCCATGTGCCGATCGAAACCCGCGGCTGTGCAGCGGTCTGGGACGTTGGACGGCACCACCTGACGTTCCATATTGGAACGCAGGTGCCACATCCTTTGCGCACTCAACTGGCGCAGCGCCTCAAGCTCGACGAGTCTCAGGTGACCGTGATTTCGCCCGATGTCGGTGGAGCGTTCGGACAGAAAATCGCCTTGTACCGCGAAGAGTTGACGGTTGCTGCGCTGGCTCGCCATTTGAAACGGCCCGTGCGCTGGCGTGAGGATCGCCTCGAGAACCTGACGGCCGCCGCCAATTCACGTGAGGACTTCTGCCGCACCCGCTCGGCGGTCGATGAGCGCGGCACGCTGCTCGCTCTCGAACTCGAACTCCGCGAAGACTTTGGCGCCTACTGCTTCTTTCCTGCCAACTATCTGGCGCGCGTCGTTGCCATGATCCTGAGCGGACCGTACCGGCTGCAGGACTACGCGTTCGATGTGAAGGTCGTGCTCAGTCACAAGTGCGGCAATGCACCGATGCGCGCGCCGATGTCCATCACCAGCTGGGTGATGGACGGAACGCTGGATGCAATCGCGCGGGAACTGGCACTTGACCCGGTCGAGGTACGCCGGCGCAACCTGTTGAGTCCGGCAGAGCTGCCGTACCTCACTGCTACCGGCGAACGTCTGGACGACATCACGCCGACCCAGACGTTCGAGGCCTTGCTGTCGGTGCTCGACTACGCGGGGTTTCGCGAGCGCCAGCAGGCAGCGCGCGCAGTTGGCCGTTACCTGGGGCTTGGCCTATGCAACGTGGTGGAACCGACCACGTACGGCTCGCGCTTCTATAAGGCCGCGGGGATTCCCGGTTCGGGGCACGAGGCAAGCTGGATCCGTATCGAACCAGGCGGGGTGGTGAACGCGTCGGTCGGTCTCGGGCCCAGCGGCCAGGGCTACGAAAGCGCGATGGCCAACGCGGTGGCGGAGGGCCTGGGCGTGCCGCCGTCGAGCGTGCGCATTCATATGGGCCACACTGATATCGCACCATACGGTATGGGCAGTCGTGGCGCCCGCAGCGGCACGGCGGGGGGAGGCGCGCTTTACCTGTGCGCACTCGACGCACGCCGCAAGGTGCTCGCGATCGCCGCCGGTTGCCTTGGTTTGCCGGACGAGCAGTCGCTACGCCTGATCGACGCGAGAATCGAGCGTCGTCGCGCGCACAAGTGGATCGACACAGGTTTGACGCTCGCCGACGTGGCGCGGCGTGCATATCTGGATCCAACTGCGTTGCCGCAAAGTTTGACGCCGGGCCTTGAATTTCACCTGACTTACGACCCTCCGGCCATGACCTATTCGAATGCGGCTCATGGATGCGAGATCGAGGTGGACGTCTTGACCGGCTCAATCCGTATCGCGCGTTACGTCGTCGCCGAAGACTGCGGCACGCTGCTCAATCCGACCGTGGTGGAAGGGCAGCAGCATGGCGCCGTGGCGATGGGACTGTCGGGGGCGCTGTTCGAGCAGATGCGTTACGACGACTCAGGACAGAACGTGACCGGCTCACTCGCCGACTACCTGATTGCTACTTCAACTGAATTGCCCAACTTCGAGATCATCCCGCTGCATACGCCTGGCAAGTCGACGGCGGCCGGCATTAAGGGGATGGCCGAAGGCGGGGTGATGGGAGCGATCGGCGCATTGACCAACGCGGTCAATGATGCGCTTGCGCCATTTGGCGTCGTTGCCGACCGTCATCCACTCACTCCCATGCTATTGCGCGACTTGCTGCGCGACAAACTCTGAACGGACCAACAATCATGAATCAATCTACAGGCAAACCCGCGATTGGCTTTATCGGCCTTGGCATCATGGGTTTCTCGATGGCCTCGCGGCTCGCCGCCGCCGGCTATCCGCTGCATGTCTATAACCGTACGCGTGCGAAGGCTGAGCCGCTCATCGAGGCCGGCGCGACCTGGCAAGCGACCCCGCGGGCGCTCGCCGAAGTATCGGACGTCGTGTTCACGATTGTCGGCACACCCGCGGACGTCCGCACACTATATCTGGACGACGACGGTCTGATCGCGCATGCGCGGCGCGATGCGGTGCTGGTCGACATGACGACGTCGAGTCCAAAACTGGCCGAAGAGTTGGCCGTGCACGCCGCTGAGCGCGGGGTGCACATGCTGGATGCGCCGGTATCGGGTGGCGACATGGGTGCCCGCGAAGGGCGCCTGTCGATCATGGTCGGCGGCGCAAGCGCTGTGCTCGCACGCGTGGAACCGATGTTGCGGTGCCTCGGTACCAACATCGTCCTGCAAGGCGGCCCCGGTGCGGGTCAGCACACGAAGCTGTGCAATCAGATCGTCATTGCATCGACAATGGTGGGCGTGTGCGAAGGGCTCGCCTATGCGCACAGCGCCGGGCTGGACGCCGACACCGTATTGAGCGCGATTGGCGGAGGCGCGGCGGGTGGATTCCAGCTGAACAACCTGGGGCCGCGCATTGCTAAGGGCGATTTTGCACCCGGTTTCTTCATCGAGCATTTCATCAAGGACATGCGGATTGCGCACGAGGAAGCGCGGAGCATGGGACGTGAATTGCCGGGTCTGGAACTGGTGCGCGTCATGTACCAGGAGTTGGCCGAGCGGGGCTGCGCGCGCAACGGCACGCAGGCGCTGTTCAAACTCTACGAGCGCTGAGCGGCGGCGATGAAGCTGACAGATCAAACCATCCTGCCCGTGCCCCCTGAAGCCGCATGGCGTGCATTGAACGATCCCGTCGTACTCGAAGCATGCCTGCCTGGCTGCAAAGCGCTGAACAGGCTCGACGACCTGCATTTCGAATCGACCGTGCAGATTCGCGTCGGCCCGATCGCGGCGACCTTCAAAAGCAACGTCGAATTGTCGGATCTCGATCCGCCCACGGCCTATACGATTGCCGGTATGGGCAGTGCAGGTGCGCTGGGCTTTGCCAAAGTCACTGCGCGCCTGAAACTTGAAGCGCAAGGCAATACGACCGTGCTGGTGTACGACGCTGACGTCGAGATAGGCGGGAAGCTGATGAGCGTGGGGTCGCGCCTGATTCAGTCCGCCGCGAGCAAGAATCTCGACGAGTTCTTCAGCGCGCTAAAGGCGCACGTCGAAAACCACGCGGTCTGACGGCGGTGTGCTGCGAGAGAGTACCGATCGAAACAGAGGGCATCATGTTGGTAGAAATGCGTACATATCAGATTGCGGCGGGAAAGACAGGCGAGTTCCTGGGCATCTACGAGCGCGAAGGGCTCGGCATCATCAGTCAGTACGCCCGGCTCGAGGGGTGCTGGACGAAGGACTCAGGCACGTTGAACTCGATCGTATTCTGCTGGGGCTACGAGGACTATGCGCATCGGGCAGCGCAGCGCGCGAAACTCGCAGCAGATCCACGCTGGCAAGCTTTCACGCCGCGCATTCTGCCGTATCTCGTCCATCAGGAATCGGTGTTCCTGTCGCCGGTGCCGTTTTGCCCGATGGACTGAAGTGAGTGATGAATTTTCCGGCCGCGTTTGGCCACGGGTGCCGCGTACTGGATGAATTTCGTGAAGGCCTTCGGCGTTGCGCGGCGTGGGTGGTGCGCGTGCAGACGTAAGGCAGTCGGGCTGACTTCATAACGTATCAGAAAGGACTATTGATGACACACTTTACTTTCACTCCCGGAGCCGTCGCCGTCGTGACAGGCGGCGCTGCCGGCATTGGACTCGCTGCGGCGAAGCGGTTCGCGCAGCTCGGGCTTCGCGTGTGCATTGCGGATCTGGGTGAGGACCGCCTTGCGCATGCGACGCAGGCGATTGCCAGCGTGGCTGCTGAAGGCGCGAAGGATGTACTGGCCGTCGAGACGGACGTCAGCCGCCTCGAAGACTTGGTCCGCCTCGAAGCAGCGGTTCGGGATCGCTTCGGCGGCACGGATATCCTCATGAACAATGCGGGGATTCAACCGGGTAGCGTCATGTTCGGAGCGGCCGCTAACTGGGAGCGGGTGCTCGACGTCAACCTATGGGGTGTCATTCGTGGCACTCAGACCTTCGTGCCCGCGATGATCGCGCGCGGACGCCCGGGCCTCGTCATTAACACCGGTTCGAAGCAGGGCATCACGACGCCGCCCGGCGACCCGGCTTATAACGTCTCCAAGGCCGGCCTGAAGGCGTTTACCGAAGCACTGCAGCATGAGTTGCGCAATACGCCGGGCTGCCGGATCAGCGCGCATTTGCTGATCCCTGGCTTTGTGTTTACGGAGCTTGCCGCTCAAGGTCGTACCGAGAAACCGGCCGCTGCCTGGACGCCCGAGCAGGCTGTCGATTTCATGATCGAGCGACTGGATGCCGGCGATTTCTACATTCTGTGCCCCGACAACGATGTGCGTCGCTCCCTCGACGAGCGACGCATCCTTTGGGCTGCGGGAGACATTGTAGAGAATCGCCCGGCGCTATCGCGTTGGCATCCGGACTACGAGCAGGCGTTCACAGCGTATATCCAGAAGAACGACTGACTTGCCCGCCCCGCAAATCGTAACTGGAAGATAGGAGATGGCAGAGATTCCAAGGTGGCGACCGAGCGAAACCTATCCCGATCCGTCGGTGGAGGTCCTCGATCCGCGCTTTCTGAAATACCGCATTACCAATGCCGCCGTGGAGCGCCTTGCGACTGGAATGCGCTTTGGTGAAGGGCCGGTGTGGTTCGGCGACGGCCGCTGCCTTCTATGGAGCGATATTCCGAACAACCGCATCATGCGATGGGATGAAGAAACCGGTGCGGTTGCGGTGTTTCGCAGGCCGTCCGGTTTCGCCAACGGCAACACGCGTGACCGCCAGGGGCGGTTGATCACCTGCGAGCATGGCAACCGCCGGGTGACGCGCACCGAGTACAACGGCACCCTGACCATTCTCATGGACCGTTTCGACGGCAAGCGGCTCAACTCTCCC
Source organism: Paraburkholderia sp. BL6669N2 (assembly GCF_003387275.1). Taxonomy (NCBI): domain Bacteria; kingdom Pseudomonadati; phylum Pseudomonadota; class Betaproteobacteria; order Burkholderiales; family Burkholderiaceae; genus Paraburkholderia; species Paraburkholderia sp. BL6669N2. The sequence continues at coordinate 593,712 of NZ_QUNA01000002.1, forward strand.
AATGACGTCGTCGTCAAGAGCGACGACAGCATCTGGTTCACTGACCCGACCTTTGGAATTCTGAGTGACTACGGGGGTGTCAGGGGGGAGGCCGAACTGCCAACCCAGGTCTACCGCCTGGAGCCGCGCTCCGGCGAAGCAGAGATCGTCGCTGGCGACATCGCCAATCCGAACGGCCTTTGTTTTTCGCCGGATGAAAGCCGCCTCTACATTGTCGAGTCCGGATCCACGCCAAGACGCATCCGGGCGTACGACGTCGAGGATGGCCGACGCCTCGTCAACGGCCGCATCTTTGTCGACGGCGGCGAGCACGGCGCGCCGGATGGCTTCCGCTGCGACACCGACGGCAACCTGTGGGCCGGCTGGGGTACAGGACCGACGTTGAACGGCGTGATGGTGTTCGCACCGGACGGCGAGGCCATCGGCCGCATCGCGCTGCCTGAACGCTGTGCGAACCTGTGCTTTGGCGGCGCTGCGCACAACCGCCTGTTCATGGCCGCCGGCCAGTCGCTCTACGCGCTTTACGTGGATGCCAAGGCGGCCGTCCCAACATGAGTCAGTGTTGAGGCAGCCAGCTTCAGCGCGGCGACTGCCTTCGATGCTAATCGACGACGAATGGCATCCGCTTGCGATGCCCGTGACCACCTCGTCAATCAAGAATCTGTTCGATCTTCCGCCCTATTACAACGTCTACTCCGCGCTCGATTGAAACGCGCGGTGCTTGTTGTCGGTCGCTGTCATGGTCTTGTCATTCCGGTCAGGTGAAATGAATTCGCAGTCGTGCATGGTAGAGCGCGGGCCGTGATGAACCCATTACGGTCGTGCTCGCGGAATCGGCCGATTGGATCTTTCCCTAAACATCTAGACGTTTAGACGAAAACACCGCTGGCAAGCGCTTTCTGGGCCGGCAGGAAACGCCCATGAAGCACGAGCGCCGAGTTCGCGAACGCAACAGCACGACTCATCGCTTCGAATCACGACCAAAGCTGCGTGGTACAGCAGCACGCTAAAGCCGACACACATACGGAGCATGTCGATGCTGATCAGGAACGCTCGCGTCGTCACGCGAGACGAGGAATTTACGGGAACCTTGCGGATTGAAAATGGCGTCATTGTTGACCTTGAACGGGGCACGACGTCGGCGGCCGAAGCCGAAGACTGGGACGGTGACTATCTGTTGCCAGGCTTGGTCGAACTACACACAGACAATCTCGAGAAGCATCTGGCGCCGCGGCCGGGCGTGAGATGGAATATCGACGCGGCGTTTGTGATTCATGACGCACAGGTGGCCGCGGCGGGCATCACAACCGTATTCGATTCGCTCAGGATCGGCGCGCGCTCGGACGTCGACATGCACAGCCGGGATCTTCAGACGCAGTGCGTGCAGGCACTCGCGCGTCTGTCCGCGTGCAAGTTGCTGCGTGCCGAGCATTTCCTCCACCTGCGCTGCGAAATCGCCGCGCCCGACGTCGTGAATGTATTCGATTCAATGTGCACGCATCCATTGCTGCGGCTCGCTTCGGTGATGGATCACACGCCGGGCCAGCGCCAATGGCACGATAGGGATCAATGGCGTCGCTGGCAGGAACGTCACGGCAAATTGACCGACGAACACTTCGCCGCAGTGATTGCCAAGCTTTCGGACGGACAGGAACGTTTCGCCGACCGGCACCGTCGCGAGATCGTTGCGCGCTGCATGGAGCTCGGCGTGCCGGTGGCGAGCCACGACGACACCGTAATCGAGCACGTTGAACAGGCAGCGGCCGAAGGCATCGTCCTGGCGGAATTCCCAACCACCCGCATCGCCGCGCAAGCCGCGCGCGCCCACGGCATCGCAACGATTATGGGCGCGCCCAACGTCGTAAGAGGCGGATCGCACTCGGGCAACGTCTCGGCAATCGAACTTGCGGAAGCCGGACTGCTCGACATCCTGTCCTCGGACTACGTGCCCTCGAGCCTGTTGACCGCCGCCTTCGAACTGGTCGGCAAGGCCGGCTGGACGGTGCCGCGCGCGATGGCAACGGTATCCGCGGAACCCGCGCGCGCAGTGGGGTTGGACGACCGCGGCGCCATCGCCCCCGGTTTGCGTGCCGATTTTGTGCGCGTGCGAATGCACGATGCGCTGCCTGTCCCCCGCGCGACGTATCGGGCAGGCGAGCGCGTCGTCTGATGGACGGAACAAACCAATCCGTTGTTGAATCGCCTGGCATGTACAAAACATAAATTGAGGAATATATGAAGGTATCCAAAATTTTATCTGCCGCGGCTCTGGCCGTGAGTTTTGTCTCTGTTACGGCACACGCAGCTGGTACGTGTCCGAACGATGGCGTGGTTCGCTTTGGTGTCGAACCATACGAATCGGCCCAGCGCATGCTGCCGGTTTATACGGATCTCGCCAAGATGATCGGCGACAAGCTCGGCTGCACGGTGCAACTTTACGTCGCAACCAGCTATAACGCCGAGATCGAGGCAATGCGCAATAACAAGCTCGAATTCGGCGAATTCGGTCCCCTCGGCTACGTGCTCGCGCACCAGGTCGCGCACGCTGAAGCCGTCGCCACGTTCGCCGGCGAGCAGGGCAAGCCGGCCACTTACTACGCCTCCATCGTCACGTGGCCCGGCTCGGGCATCAAGACGCTGGGCGATACCAAGGGTCGCTCGTTCGCTTACGCTGATCCGGCTTCGACGTCCGGCCATCTGTTTCCCGCCTTCGGTCTGAGCAAGAACGGCATCGATCCGGACAAGGGCGTAAAAGCGGTCTACGCGGGCAGCCATACGGCGTCGTTCGAGGCGCTGCGCAACCACAAGGTCGAAGCGGGGGAGCTGAACAGCGAAGAAATCGCCAGCGCCAAGCTACACAAGGAATTCGATCCTGCGGCTTACGTGACGCTGTGGAAATCGGAACCGATTCCGCTCGACCCGCTGGCCGTGCGCGGAGACTTGCCGGCGGATTTCAAGGCCCGTCTGGCAAGTGTGCTGAGTTCGCTCGATCTAAGCCAATTACCGGAAGCCGATCAGAAGTTCCTGGCGTCGAACCAAAACCCGGAACTGAAGACGGTGCCGCAAACGGATGCTGCTTATAACCAGATCCGCGATCTGGTTTCGACTCTTCACATCGACCTGGCAAAACTGTGAGCACTCTGTCCAGCACCTCGGGTGGCGTCCCGATAGATTCGGTGAGCCGGCTTTCAGCCGGCGTGTCGAGCCTACCCGGAACAGCACTCCATACGACGCGTGAGCCCGGCGTAAAGCTGGCTGTCCGTGATCTGACGATGCGTTACGCCGATGGCCATACTGCGCTGCGCGACATGAATGTGTCGGTCCACGCCGGTGAATTGGTCGTGGTGCTGGGCAGCAATGGCAGTGGCAAGTCGACCTTCATGAAGTGCGTGGTCGGGCTGAATCGACCGACCGCCGGGTCGGTCGAGGTGGCTGGGCGCGATCTCGCCGCACTGTCCGGCAAAGCTTTGCGTGAGGCGCGTCTGCCGCTTGCGTTGATCTCGCAGAACGCCAATCTCGTGAAGCGGCGCAGCGTGCTGGCGAACGTCTGCTGCGGCGCGCTCGGCCGACACCGGACGCTGGCAACCGCGCTTGGTCGGGTGCCTCGCGAGGAGGTTGAACCGGCACTGTCCTATCTGAACGAGGTCGGCCTGCTGCATCTGGCGCGCCAGCGCGCCGGCACGCTTTCGGGCGGACAGGCGCAGCGCGTGGCGGTGGCCCGTGCGCTGGCCCAACGTCCTCACGTCTTGCTCGCCGACGAGCCGGTCGCCAGTCTGGACCCCGAAGCGGCTGACGAAGTCATGCGGCTGCTGCGCCGCCTCGCCGACAACGACGGTCTCGCGGTGGTGTGCGTACTGCACCAGCCTGAGTTGGCGACGCGATATGCCGACAGACTGGTCGGACTGCGCGGCGGCCTGCTTGAATTCGATCGGACGGCGTCGGCCGTCTCCCGTCAACAGATCGCGAGCCTTTATTTGGCCGAGGTGTCATGAGCAAGGTACTTGAAATGCGCGCATCGACGGGCTCGTCGGGCGGCCGGACCATCTGGTCGGTGTGTGCCGTCGTCGTGCTACTTGCGCTGTTTGTGCAGGCGTGGATCGTCGTCCAGGCCCGTCCGCAGGATCTGGTGACCGGTGCCCACGGTATGGCCGACATTATTTCGCGCGCCGTGCCGCCGGCGTTCGATCAGTTCGTTCCGAATTTGTGGCCGGTTCTCGAAACGATTGACCTGGCGATTTTCGGCACGGTGTTCGGGGTGCTGCTCGCCTTTCCGCTGTCGATTCTGGCGGCCGCGAATGTCACACCGGCGCTGCCCCTGTACTACGCCGCGCGCGCGCTGATCGGCGTCACCCGGGCAGTGCCCGATCTCGTTTGGGCACTGTTGTTCGTCACGGCGGTCGGGCTGGGGCCGTTTCCGGGCGCACTTGCGCTTGCGGTCCATTCGGTCGGTATGCTTGGGCGGCTGTTCGCGGAAGTAATCGAAGACATGGATATGGGCCCCGTCGAAGCGTTGACGCTGACCGGTGCAGGGCGCCTGCAGGTGTTAAGCCATGCTGTCGTGCCGGGCGTGTTGCCCTCGCTGCTCGGCATTGGGCTTTTCCGCTTCGACGAAAACCTGCGCTCGTCGCTCGTGCTCGGCTTCGTCGGAGCAGGCGGAATCGGCTTCCAGTTGCTGACTGCGATGAACCTGTTCCAGTACCAGACGGTGTCGTTCCTGTTGATCGCCACCTTCGTCCTGGTCGCCTGTGCCGAACGCGCTTCCGCTTACCTGCGCAGCCGTGTCACCTGAACCCGGGCCGATCACCTGCGTCGCCGTCGCTCTTCATGCCCTGGCGCGATCGTCACGGGAAGTGCGCAGCCGGCGGCCCAGGGCTCTCCTTATCATTGAAGCACGAGAATTGATATGTTGATCAATCATGGCGTCGGGGTCGATCCGTGGGCGCTCGGTTGCGTTCTGTCGGAGCATCCGGAAATCCATCCAACGGCGGTAGTTCGCGCTAGCGACTTTGGCCGTTACACCTATCTCGGTCCGCGCAGCCAGGTCGCCGAATCCGTCATCGGCGACTACGGCTATGCGATGGGTGACAATCAGATCGCCCACGCACTCATTGGCAAGTTCGCCAATATCGCCACCGGCGTACGCATCAACCCGCCCAATCATCCTTCGTGGCGTGCGACCCACCATCACTTTACCTATCGATCGCGATCCTACGGATTGTCTCTCGACGACGACGCTGAAATCTTGCAGTGGCGGGCGCAGGAGTCGGTCGAGGTGGGTCACGACGTGTGGCTCGGCCACGATGCCATCATCATGCCCGGCGTGACGATCGGCACTGGCGCCGCGGTCGGCTCGGGAGCCGTTGTGACCAAGGACGTTCCGCCGTTCGCCATCGCCGTCGGGGTGCCGGCGCGGGTGCTGCGTTTTCGCGTCGACGCGCGCACCTCGGAGCGCATGCAGCAGATCGCCTGGTGGGACTGGAGCGCCGAGCGCATTGACGCGGCATTGGCCGATTTTCGTGGGCTCACGGCGGTCGAGTTCGTGGAGAAGTACGACGGTAAAGGTGAATGAATGGCCAAGCGGCCGTTTCTCCGCGACGGCGGAGCGTTGCACGCGTTGCCCAGACGAAGGTGCCAACTATCCTCGCTTCAATCACCTGGTCTCGACGTGCTCGTCTCTATGGACGTGTCACGTGGAATTCCCAGGTTAGATCCTTCAAATTAACGGAACAGTCTCATATGGAATTTCGCCAACTTGGCCGCTGCGGCCTCAAGGTTTCGACGCTGACGCTTGGGACGATGCTGTTCGGCGATCCGACCGACGAAGCAACCGCGGCACGCATCGTAGACCAGGCGCATGAACAAGGCGTCAACTCGATCGATACCGCCGACATCTACGCAGGCGGTGAATCAGAGCGTGTCGTCGGGCGTTGCATCGCCGCCCGGCGCGATCGTTGGGTGCTGGCGACCAAATTTGCCAGTCCATTCGGCGACGGCGACGTCAATGCGCGCGGCGCGTCGCGCAAACACATGGTGCGAGCCGTTGAGGCTAGCCTCAAACGCCTGAACACGGACTATATCGATCTGCTTTACCTCCACGCTGAAGATCACAATACGCCGGTCGATGAAACGGTGCGCGCGCTAAATGATCTGATTCAGGCCGGCAAATTGCGTTACTACGGCCTATCGAATCATCGAGCGTGGAAGATCGCCGAATTCAGTCATACCGCCCAGGGACTGGGTCTCGCTGCCCCGGTAGCCAGTCAGCCGCTCTACAACCTCGCGAATCGGCAGGCCGAGGCCGAACAGCTGACAGCCGCGCACCGTTACGGCCTCGGCGTGATTTCGTACAGCCCACTCGCGCGCGGCGTGCTGACCGGCAAATACGAATTGGGTGTGACGCCCGCGGCCGATACGCGTGCAGGGCGCGGCGACCGCCGCTTGCAGCAGGCCGAATGGCGGCCCGAATCGCTGGAGCTGGCACGGCGCGTTCGCGAGCATGCAGAGGCGCGCGGACTGAGTGCGGGACAATTCGCACTCGCGTGGGTGCTCAACAGCAGCTATATCAGTTCAACCATCGCCGGACCGCGCACCATGGCGCAATGGGACGATTATCTGCCAGCCTTGAGCTATCGCCTGAGCGCCGAAGACGAAAACTTCGTCGACTCGCTCGTCACTACGGGCCACCCTTCGACGCCCGGGTTCAATGATCCCAAGCATCTTTTCTTTGGGCGGATTCCCCGGCACGGTTCGTAAGCGGAACGTCTACGAATGCGCCTGCGGTGCTCGTTGCGTTCGATCGCCGGACCGGCGCAACGCGGTTCGACACGTAAGGTGCTTGCCCATTGCCGGTTGATCGTTATGATGTGGGCCAACGCGGTTGCAGATTGTTTCTGCATGCAATTGCGGGGTAGCGCATCGCGGCAACACGTTAGCGTGGTGTTTGAACCGTTGGGGCGGCGGGGAAAAGACCCCGCCCGAAGCGGACGGGGTTAAGCGATGCGTGGAGTGCACTATCAAGCGATAGATGCAGAGCTATATTAAGGACGCCGGCGCAATAGATAAAGGACCGGACACGCAAAAGAGAATTTCTAGAAGAAGCGGACTGGCAACCTCCCCGTTGCGCCGTGTACAGGCCTTCAATTTGCGCCGTGTGCCATCGTTGTCGCAACGAGTGCCGGCGTGGCAGCCACTTGGGCGAGTTCATCGCTCGACCATCCGCCGCCCAGCGCATGCAGCAGTTGCACGTTGGCACTTAGCTGGCGTGTCTGGATATCGAGCACGCTGCGTTGTGCTTCGAGTGCGACGGTCTGCGCCTGCACGACATCGAGGTAACTTACAGTGCCTTGGCGATATTGGCGCAACGCCAGATCGACCGAGTACTGCGCGGCATTCGCGGCATCCTTTTGCTCGCCAAGCGCAGTGCCAAGATACGACAGCAGCGCAAGGTTGTCTTCGACCTGCTGGAATGCCGACAGAACCACGCTGCGGTAGCGGTCCCCAGCTTCCTCGGTTGCCGCCTTCGCGGCGTCGAGTTGTGCGCGACGATAACCGCCGTCGAAGACGTATTGCACAAGCTGCGGGCCAATCGCCCAGAAAAGATTGGGCGCGCTAACCAGTCCAGCATAGGCGGCGCTTTGCACACCACCCTGCAAGCTCAGCGTGATGTCCGGGAAATAGGCCGCGCGCGCGACGCCAATCTTTGCGTTAGCCTCGGCCACCCTGCGTTCCGCTGCGGCGACGTCGGGGCGACGTTGCAGCAGCGTCGAGGGCAGGCCGGTTGGAATCGCCGGCAACGCGATGGCGGCAGTCTGCTGCGGCAGGCTAAATTCGGACGCGGAAGTGCCGACCAACACGGCAATCGCGTGTTCGATGAGCGCTCGTTGCGCGAGATTCTGCGACAACTGGGACTTCGCTGACGACAATTGCGTTTGAGCACGCGAAACGTCGAGGCCCGCAACGATGCCGCTGCCGTGCAGCGTCTGCGTGAGTTGCAGCGCTTTCGCATAGGCCATGACCGTCTCGTTCAGCAGCTCGGTCTGCTGGTCGAGGCCGCGCAAACTGATGTAATTGTCTGCGAGTGCCACTTGCAGGGCTAGCTTCACCGAAGCCAGATCGGCTTTGGTCGCCTGAGCCTCGTCCTTGCCCGCCACCACGGAGTCGCGCACGCGGCCCCACAGGTCGAGGTCGTAATTGACTTCGGCACCGAGCGTGACGGAGTTGTAGTCGTTCGGGCCGCCCACGCGCAACGGCCGGTTGTCGGACTGGCGAACGCGCTGCGGCGCGGCGCTTGCGCTGATGGTCGGATACAGTCCCGACGTGACCTGCGCGACGAAAGCCTGCGCTTGCGCATAGTGCGCGTACGCGGCGCGCAGATCGGTGTTGTTTGCCAGCAGATGCGCTTCGAGAACGTCGAGTTGCGCGTCGCCATATATTTTCCACCAGCCGTTACGGTCTATCCGGTCGGCAGGCTGAGCGGCGGTCCAGGGAACAACGGCTTTGTATTGCGCCGCTATTGGCGCGGAAGGCACCTGATATTGCGGCGCGAGCGAGCAGGCGGAGAGCGCCAGAGCGCCCGTTAAAAGCGCGACACGTCCAGACTTAACCATGTGCGGCCGCCTTCCTGTCAGTGGCCGGCGCAATCTGCACGCCGTCGCCGTCGGCGAGTCCATCGGGCGGCGTATCGATCACGCGATCGCTGGCGGCGAGTCCCGAGCCGATCTCCACCGAGTCGCCCAGATCGCGGTCGATCTTCACCTGCTTGAACAGTACGTGACCGTTCGCACCGAGCGTGGCGACCACGACGCCGCGGCTATCGAACACGAGCGCGCTAGCTGGGACCCGAAGTGAATCGGCGGACGCGGGCAACGTGAATTTCAGGCTGGCGAAACCGCCCGGCAGCAGCTTGCCATTGGCATTGTCGACCAGCAACTGTACCAGCGTCGTACCCGAACTCGAATTGACGGAGTCTGCCGCTGCTATCACGCGCGCGGTGAACTGCTGGTCGGCGTACTCGGGAACGGTCAGGGTCGCGGTCGTGCCATCGTGGATCGCCGGAGCGTAGTTCTGCGGTACCTGAACATACACACGCAACTGCTTGACCTCGGAGACCGCGAACAGCTCCTGGCCGACGCCACCGCTACCGGCGTTCACCAGCGCACCGACATCGGTGTCGCGCGCGGTCACCACGCCGTCAAACGGCGCGACGATCCGCGCGAAGGCCTTCGTAGCGACGAGGCGATCGACGTTGGCCTTCGCGGCCGCGACGATCGCCTCCTTCGCGGTGTAATCAGCAGCGCGTTGGTCGACGTCCTGCTGGGCGACGGAATCGGTGCCTCGAAGCGCCTCCCAGCGCTTCGCCGTCGTACCCGCTACGACGGCATTCGCCTGCGCGCTCTGCAGATCGGCGCGTGCCTGAAGGAGCTGCTGGTCAAGCTCGGGTGTTTCGATTTCGGCGAGCACCTGACCCGCCTTGACCGGCGCGCCGATATCGACGTTCCCTGATTTCAGGTAGCCGCTGACCTGCGCGAAAATCGGCGCCCGCGTAAACGCTTCGAGCCGGCCGGGCAGTTGCAGTGAAGGTCCGATGGGATCGCGCATCGGCTGGATCAGATTGACTGTCGGTACGGCCTGAGCCTCCGTCCAGGTTTTCAGCTTGCGGGCGTCGACGGCTCGTAGCGCGACACCGCCAACGACGACGCCTAAGGCGACCAGCAGGCCGATCACGCCCGCAACCCGAAGCGGACGGCGCGATGGCGTATTAGTGGGAAAAGTGGATTCAGACGACATGGGCAGGACCTCCCGGGACGGATGCTGGGGTCGCCGCGCGCTCGGGGCGCGCGTGAACAATACAGAAGATGACGGGGACCAGGAACAGCGAAGCCGTGGTGGCAAATATCAGACCGCCGATCACGGCGCGGCCGAGCGGCGCATTTTGCTCACCGCCTTCGCCGAGGGCGAGCGCCATCGGCGCCATGCCGATGATCATGGATAGCGCGGTCATGAGCACCGGGCGAAAGCGCGTAAAGCCCGCTTCGAGCGCCGCCTTGAACGGATCGCCATGGACGGCAAGACGTTCGCGGCAGAAGCTGACGACCAGAATCGAATTGGCAGTCGCCACCCCCATGCACATGATCGCGCCAGTGAGTGCGGGTACGGAGAGCGTCGTGTGAGTCGCGAACAGCATCCAGACGATACCTGCCAACGCTGCCGGCAATGCGGTCACGATCACGAACGGATCGGCCCATGACTGGAAATTGACGACGATCAGCAGATAGATCAGCACGACCGCGCCAAGCAGGCCGAACAACATGCCGGCAAAGGCGCTGTTCATCGTCTGCACTTGCCCCAGCAGCGCGATGCTCGAGCCCTTGGGCAAGGTGCCGGCGTTCTGGTGTACGATGCGCTGGATATCGGCCGACACCGCACCGAGGTCGCGGTCCTGGGTGGTCGCGAAGATCTCGACCATGGGCTGGATGTTGTATTGGCTGACGACTTCGTTGCTGGTGGTGCGGTCGACCGTTGCCAGACCGCCGAGGATCTGGGCGGTTCCTCCGCCACTGGCGGTGATCGGCAGATTTTGCAATGCTGCCAGCGAATCGAGACTGTATTGCGGCGTTTGCATCACGATCGGATACGACACGCCGTTCGCGTTGTTCAGCCAGTACGTGGGCGCAACCTGGCTCGAACCCGCGAGGTTCACCACCATGCTGTTCGTCACGTCGCGCTCGGTGATGCCGAGCAACTGTGCGCGTGTGCGGTCGACATCGACGTTGAAGGTGGGGTTGCCGTGCGACTGCGCGATCCGTGCATCGACCACGCCGGGCACGTCACGGACCGCGCGCAGCAGACGATCTGCGTACGCATAGTCGGCGTTCAGGTTGTTGCCGCGGATCTGCAGGTCGATCGGCGCCGGCGAGCCGAAGTTAAGGATTTGACCGATGATGTCCGCCGGTGGAAAAGAGAACGTGACTCCTGGGAATTCCCGCGGCAATCTTTCACGCATGACGCGGACATACTCGTCGGTCGGACGATGTCCTTCGTTCAGCGCAATCTGGATGTCGCCGTCCTGCGAACCGACCGTCCCGGTGTTGTTGTACGCGGTATTGATGCCGCTGACCGGCAGACCCATATTGTCGACCACCGTGCCGAGATCGGACGGCGAGATGATCTGCCGGATGGCGCCTTCGACATTCGCGAATATCTGCGCGGTCTTTTCGACGCGAACCCCGACTGGTGCGCGCACATGCATCAGGATCTGCCCGGCATCGACCGCCGGAAAGAAGTCGCGGCCGAGCAAGGGCGCGAGGGCGAACGAGAGCGCGACGAAGCCGAGGAAGCAACTGACGAATGGACGCCGATGGTTCAGGGCGAGTTCGAGTAACCCGCGATACACGCCACGCACCTTTTCGAAGCGTGCTTCGAAGCCGCGCTGGAAGCGTCCGAGCGGACCCGGACGCTGCGCCTCATCGGCATGCTCACCCTGCGCATGCGGTTTCAGCAGGTATTTGGCCATTGTCGGCACGAGGGTTCTTGAGAGGATGAACGACGAGATCATCGCGAAGATGACGGCCTCCGCCATCGGCACGAACAGGAAGCGCGCCACGCCGTTCAGGAAGAACATCGGCACGAACACGATGCAGATGCACAGAAGAGAAACAAACGCGGGTGTGACGATCTGCGCGGCGCCATCGAGGATGGCGGTCTCCACTTCCTTGCCGTGCTCGAGGTGCCAGTTGATGTTCTCGATCGTCACAGTCGCATCGTCGACAAGAATCCCCACCGCTAATGCGAGACCACCGAGCGTCATGATGTTCAAGGTTTCGCCGAGTGCGGAGAGCGTGGCTATCGAGCCAAGGATGGCCAGTGGGATCGAGGTTGCGATGATGATCGTCGAACGCCAACTGCCGAGGAACAGCAGGATCATCAGGCTGGTGAGCACGGCCGCGATCACGCCTTCACGTGCCACACCGGTGATGGCTGCGCGCACGAAGATCGACTGGTCGCCGATCGGTTCGACATTCAGGTTATCGGGCCACGACGCTTTCCCGTTGGCGATTTGCTGCTTGATGCCGGCGATGATCCCGAGCGTCGAAACCGAGCCGTTCTTGAGTACCGACATCAGCACCGAGCGCCGGCCGTTCACATGGACGATATTGGTTTGCGGTGGGCTGCCATCGCGAACATTCGCAATGTCACGAATAGCGACCGTCGTGCCATTGGCCGCCTTGACCGGTAGATCACCCAAGGCCTTGATTTCCGAGGGCGCATTGTTGAGTTGCAGCGTGTATTCGTAGTCGCCGATCTTTTCCGTGCCGACCGGCGTGATCAGGTTCTGACCCGCCAGGGCATTGGCGACGTCCTGCGCGGATAAGCCGCGCGCCTGCAGTGCCGCAGGATCAATGTCAATCTGCACCTGGCGCGTCTTGCCGCCGAAAGGGTAGGGAACCGACGCACCGGCGACAGTCGTGAGAACGGGACGCACCGCATTCAGACCGAGGTCGCCCAGCTTCTGTTCGGACAGCCCCTTGCCGGATAGCGCCAACTGGATGATCGGTACGGTCGACGCGTTGTAATTGAGGATCAGCGGCGGCGTAGTGCCCGCGGGCAACTGCCGCAACTGAGTTTGCGCGACCGCGGTCACTTGCGCGTTCGCCGTGCTGATATCCACGCCCGGCTGAAAGAAGATCTTGATGATCCCAAAGCCGGCGACCGATTCCGCCTCGATGTGTTCGACATCGTTCACGGTGGTCGTCAACGTGCGTTCGAACGGCGACGTGATTCGGCCGACCATCTGGTCCGGCGGCAGCCCCGTGTATTGCCACACCACGCTGATCACGGGGATTCGGATATCGGGGAAAATGTCGGTGGGCGTCTTCATCGCTGACAGTGGCCCGATGACAAGGATGAAGATCGCAAGGACGACGAAAGTGTAGGGTCGTCGGAGCGCGATACGAACTAGACCGAGCATGAGAATTCCAGGGCTTTGGGCAAACGTAAGAGCATCGTGGAGACATCTGGCGCAGGAAGATATTCGCAACGCGGATGATTGCTTTGTGACCTATGTCAGGTGTTCCCAAACGAAACCAAAGTGCGAATGTACACAACGGTCTGGATTCCTGCAGACGGAGAAACAACATTCCGGAGACGTTTGAACGCCAGGCGAGTCAATTTCTTCCTGTCTGCGCATATCGGGAAAACCTTGTCCATGCTGGATGGAATGATGCTCGGCAAAATTCAGGCGGAGGCGAACCAGCGTAATTTCAAGCGAAGACTAAAGCGTCAGAGATTTTTATTACCAATTGTTTGAGAGGCCATCGAGGGTTCTCGTGCCTCCTTTCAGACGGCATTCAAAGGGTTGACTCCATTCTAAGACGAGGTCTTCGCGTTATTACCGTATCGTTCAGGATGATTGTCACTTACCGCCCGTGAAGATCGCCTTAAGGGGAGAGTCAAGCGACAATGCGCGAATGACATGCGCATGAAGGTGTGAAGAGGAATGCTGACAGCGTGCCTTCAAAGCGTTAAGCCGCGGCAACGCGGGGTTCAAATCGGGCTTCGCTAAGCCCGTGCCAAAACTGACGAGCGCGGTGCGTGTAACGACCGCTGGCAGCTGTTGCACAAGCCACGCGATGCGGCCCGGGATCCGGGTCAGGGTTCAGTGTCAATCGACACCATCAGTGACCAAAGTAGATTGAGTGAGCACCTGCGGTCGTCGACGGCCCGCCCGACTGCGAGGAGCCGTTCATTGACACTCCGCCGACTGCTGCGCTGCTCGGCCTCGTGGCAACCTGCGCGTGAATACGTGCCTCCGCAGCCTGAACGTCGGTGGGATAGTGCAAATCCTTGAGGCCCGGGCGATACCCGGCCTGTTCCACCTGCACCAGGTCCGCGCGCACTTCGGCGCGCGTCAGCGCGGCTGTGGAGTCCTGTGCAAAAGAGACTGCGGGGACGACGAGTGCGTTGGCAACCAACGCTGCATAGATCAGAGTCTTCACGATGAATTACCTTTCAAGTTAATTGTGGTCAGCTTCAGGCACGATGAATGAAGTCTCGGGTCTCACGGCGCCATCGCCGCGAGGGTGAGTAACCTGTATTGTCCGCAGATGGGGTGACGCGAGGCTGACCTCTGCACTACGCCGCAGTCATGTTCAAATAGGCAAAAGCGTGGTGCGCTTCGCGATGTATCGAACTTCAACGAAAACAGTCAGCGTCGATGGTGCGGGAACCCCGTGCGACGGATTGAATCGCTGACGAGCCACGTCGGAAATGCGGTCTGAACCTGGTGAGCCTTATCGGCAGACGTACGCAAACGCGGCTATGATTTCACGCGGCGATCGGCGCCGAATTAGGAAAGGAGAAGTACCCATATGATCCATGTCGTTGCCACAATCACTGCCCAGCCCGGTCAACGGGATGCCGTGCTTGCACTTTTCAACAAGAACCGTCCGGCGGTGTTGGCCGAAGAAGGGTGCATCAGCTACGAGGCAGTCATCGACGTCCCTGAGTTCGGGACGATTCAGACACCGCTCGGCAAGGACACGTTCGCTGTCATCGAGCGCTGGGAAAGCGCGGAAGCGTTGAGGGCGCATGGGACCTCCGCGCATATGGCCGAATATGGACACAATACGCGCCCGTTGCTCGTGAGCCGCGTCATCAACGTGCTTCAGGCTTGCTAAAGGGAGCGTTCCTGGCGGCCCGCCATTGGCTGGGCAGGCCAGTGCGGGCGTCGCCACGCCGACTTCCATCACGATGCGTGGCGACGCGGACATGGACGAACGAACGGTTCCAGCTTAATTGGCAGCAGCAAGGACGAGGCTGACTTCGCCATGGCTGAGATAATGCGGGCGTCACGCCGGACAGCGCCGGACTGCCGCCCACGCCCGGGGTGTATACTTTATCAAAACGTAAATCGTCATGTGACGATAACAGCTATAATTCGAGAGCGTAGGGAGCTATGAAGACCAAAGGGACTATCGAGAAGCCGAGCCGTGGAACCGGCGCCGACCGCGAGGGGCTCAAGCGGCCGATGAAAAAAGCGCCGCAGCGTTTGCCGCGCGCCGAGCGTCAGGCGCGTGTGCTGGAGAAGGCCGCGGAGTATTTCGCGGAGCATGGTCTCGGCGCGCAGACTCGCGCCATCGCGGAAGCCTGCGGCGTATCGCAACGCTTGCTTTATAGCCTGTTCCCGAGCAAGGCTGCTTTGATTGATGAAGTCTACAAGCGGGAAGTCGTCGGAATCTTCGACGCAATCTGGTTTGTTCAATTGCAAGACCGAAGTGTGCCGATTGAAAGCCGACTCAACCGCTTTTATTGCGAGTACTATGACACGCTCCTGACGCGCCGCTGGCTGAGGCTCTTTCTTTACTCGTCGCTCGAGGGCCTGCACACGGCGCCGGCCTATACGAACGCGATCGTCAGTCATGCGCTCGAGATCATCGTTACCGAGACCGCGCATGAACTGGGTCTAGGCATGCCCGTCGACCCGGCTCAACTGGGGGAAGTGGGCTGGCTGTTACATGGCGCCGTGTCTCATCTGGCGATTCGCCGCCGCATCTATTCAAACGAAAACAGCACGCCCGCCGAAGCGGTGATTGCGATGCACGTGCGCGCCTTCCTGACGAGCCTGCCGAGCCTGCTGCCTGCGCTATAAACGCATTGCGAGTCGGCGCCGGGTGGCTCGCCGGTGTTATCGCTGCGATCGTCCAAGTCGTCTTCAGCACAACTCGTCAGCTGACGATATAATCCTGATAAATTGGGCTGCGTTGTCACGCAGGCGCCTTGGCGGCTGCTCATTGTGCCCGCGCTGTCTCCCGTTCGGGCTGCGCCGCCGTCCGCACATAAGCAGTGCCTGGCTTACGCATGGTGGCTGCGCCATAACTGTTCGCAATCGTCGCCATGAGGCAAAACAATTTCACGAGCGGCCTGCGCCTCGGCACAATACCGCGGCGCATCGTGGTGGCGTTTCAGGCGATATGTCTGGCCGCGAGTCATTGCACGCTGTCTGCGGGGGCCGTCTTCGAAACAGCCGAAGACACGCGCAGCAAATAATGCATCTCTCACGAAACAGGTGAACTCATGAGGACTACGGCGGGTTTGCGTGTCCACACCCAGTTGGTCGCCGGCTTCGGCATCGTCCTCTTCGCCCTCGTTGCGCTGACGGTCACCGCCATCACACGCGTCGAGTCCGTGCGGCAACGACTCGATCAGATCATCGACGTGAACGGCGTCAAAGAACGGTACGCCATCAACTTTCGCGGTAGCGTCCATGACCGGTCAATCGCCGTGCGCGATGTCACTCTCGTATCGCATGATGAGCTGCCGGCCGTCGTCGCGCATATCCAGCAACTCGCGGCGGATTATGACGAGGCGGCAAAGCCGCTTGCCGCCGTCTACGCGCAGCGCACCGACATCACCGCAGCCGAGCGCGCCATCTATTCGCGCGTGATCGAGGCGGGCAATAAGGCCACGCCGTTTATCGACGAGGTGATTGCACGGCAAACCGCCGGCGACACTGAAGGGGCACGCACCGTGCTGCTCCAGAAAACGCGTCCCGCGCTGGTCGAGTGGCTCGCGGCAATCAACCAGTTGATCGACTTTCAGGAAGCGCTGAACCGGCAGGGCGGCGCCGAGGCACGCAAGATAAGCGTCGATTTCCGCTTGATGATGCTCGCGCTGACCGGGCTTGCGTGCGTGATCGGACTTGGCGTTGCGGTGCTTGTCGTGCGCAACGTAGACCGGTCGCTCGGCGCCGAGCCGCGTGAGCTGATCGCGTTCGCCGACGCGATCCGGCGCGGCGATCTTTCCCAGCGCGCCGAGTTGCGCACCGGCGATACGGGTAGCGTAATGGCGACTGTCGTGCGGATGAGAGAAGCGCTCGCGGACATCGTGGGACAGGTGCGCGATGGCGCCGATGCGGTCGCCGAGATGAGTCACGCGATTGCCGCCGGCAATGCCGATCTTGGCGCGCGCACCGAGCTCCAGGCCAGCGCGCTCGAGCAGGCCACCGGCGCGCTCAAGGAATTCGATGCGAGCGTGGCCACCAACGCTGCGAATGCGGGACACGCGGACGAGCTTGCCAGGCACGCCTCGGATACGGCTGGGGAAGGCGGCATGGCGGTCGGCCGGGTGGTCGAGACGATGCATGGGATACGGGCGTCGTCGGCGCGCATCGCGGAGATCATCTCGGTCATCGACGGGATCGCGTTCCAGACCAACATCCTCGCGCTGAATGCGGCGGTCGAGGCCGCGCGTGCCGGTAGCCAGGGACGCGGTTTTGCAGTGGTGGCCGGCGAGGTCAGAGTCCTCGCGCAACGTAGCGCAGAAGCGGCGAAGGAGGTCAGGCAACTGATCGTGGCGAGCGACGCTCGCGTGAAAGACGGCGTTACCCAGGTCGATGACGCGGGCTCGACCATCACCGCGGTCGTGGGTTCGTCGGCGCGCGTCACGGGCATCATGAGCGAAATCCATGACGCGTGTCAGCAGCAAACGCTTCAGATCGGCGAGGTCCGCGAGATGATCGCAAGCCTGGAGCACGGCACGCAACAGAACGTCACGCTCGTCCAGCAATCGGGCGCCGCCGTGGACGCCTTGAACCGGCAAGCACGAAACCTCCTGAGAGCGGTCAATCTTTTCTCCGTTCGATCCGAACGCGGTTCGGAACTGAAATCGCCGAACCCGCAGCAGCGCGATGCAACTGCGCGCAACCCGGCGCTTTCGCTCACCAGCAGCTCCTTGTGAGTGCATGGTGGCATAGCCCGATTTTCCATTCAATCCAGGTCGTCCGCGCTGCAGGCGCGACGCGGCCGGCACTCTGAGGAGCAGCACATGATCGATTTGCGCAGCGATACCGTGACCCGTCCGGACAAGCCGATGCTCGCCGCGATGACAACCGCCGAACTGGGCGACGATGTCTGGGGCGACGATCCGACTGTCCTGCGTCTGCAGGCCGTGGTCGCCGAACGCGCCGGCAAGGAAGCCGGCCTGTTCTTTCCGACTGGAACGCAATGCAATCTTGCGGCCTTGATGGCGCATTGCGCGCGTGGCGACGAATACATTGTCGGCCAACTGGCGCACACCTATAAATTCGAAGGCGGCGGCGCGGCGGTGCTCGGCAGCATTCAGCCGCAGCCGCTGGAAAATGCCGCTGACGGCACGTTGCCGCTCGATAAGGTTGCGGCCGCCATCAAGCCGATCGACGATCATTTCGCGCGCACGCGTCTGTTCGCGCTAGAGAACACGATTGGAGGCAAAGTGCTGCCCGCAGACTATGTTGCGCGTGCGGTCGAATTCGTTCGTCAGCGCGGGCTGGCGACGCACTTGGACGGGGCACGCGTCTTTAACGCCGCGGTGGCTTCGGGCCAATCGCTGGCGTCGCTGTGCGCGCCCTTCGATTCGGTGTCGATCTGCTTCTCCAAAGGACTGGGGGCGCCGGTCGGCTCGGTGCTGGTCGGCAGTCAGGCGCTGATCGACACCGCGCATCGCTGGCGCAAAGTGCTGGGCGGCGGCATGCGGCAATCGGGCGTGCTGGCGGCGGCATGTCTGTACGCGCTGGAGCACAACGTCGAGCGGCTTGCGGACGACCACGCCAACGCCCAACTTCTTGCCGACGGCCTCGCGCAGATCGATCAGGTGACGGTGCAGTCACACGCGACGAACATGGTGTTCGCGCAGTTTCCGCAAGAACAGTGCGCCCCGCTCGAAGCGTGGCTCAAGGAACGCGGCATTCTCACTCAGATGCTGTATGCGTCGCGCTTTGCGACACATAAGGACGTCTCGCGCGCGGACGTCGATACGTTTCTGTCGGCTGTAAAGGCGTATTTCGCTCGCGGCTGATGTCCGCGCGATGTCGGTTTTTTCATTGCCTGTTGACATGGTGCGTTCGGGTCGGACAATAATCTCAGCCCCGACCCTCGCCAACTCAGGTTCCAAGCGTGAACGACATCACCGGCATTCCCCCCTCGCGGGCTGATCATGTGTATATCAGCGTTCGCGAAGATATCTTCGATATGCGCCTGCTGCCCGGCGACCGAGTGACGGAAGGCAGCATCGCCGAGCGCTTCGGCGTGTCCCGCACACCTGCGCGCGAGGCCTTGCAGCGCCTGCAAAGTGACGGCCTGATGCGCGGCTATGTGCGCGGCGGCTGGGAAGTCGTGCCGGTCGATTTCAAGCGCTTCGAAGACCTGTACGAAATGCGCAAGCTGATTGAAACCTTCGCGGTCTCGAAGCTTGCGAGTGCCGAAGGAGAACTCTCCGAAGGCGTCGCACAGATGCTCGGTCAGCTCGAACAAATCTGGAAGATCCGGCGTGCTCATCGTCGGCGTGACGGCCGCGAGATGGTCGCGCTCGACGAGGCATTTCATCACGCCCTCGTGCAGGCCGCCGATAACGCCGAGCTGACCAATGCGATGCAGCGCGTGACCGATCGCATCCGGGTCGTGCGGCGGCTCGATCTCGTGTACGGCGACTGCATCGACGAAACCTACGACGAACATGTGGCGATCCTCGATGCAATCCGTTGTCGCGAAACGGATCGTAGTGTTGCGTTGATCGCGCGCCATATCGAGGGTAGCCGCGTTGCGGTGCGCACCTTGACGGGCGAGCGCCTGCAACGTGCACGCACTGCAATGGGGCCGAACGCGGTCCCCTATGCACCACCCAGGCTGCGGGGCACCAAGTAGCGACATCGCCGCGCGTACCGAGCCGTGCGAAACCTTATCTGGCGCGCATGGGCGGGCGACTCGCGTGCTGGCATGCTTCTCGCATTAATGGCGGGTATGTATACAAGCAAAATCCCCGTCCATATGTCATCTAGTTTTCTGAATCCGACGCGCGGCGCGCGTGGCATGGCCGTCGCGCCGAATGCGCTCGCGGCGCAGAGCGCGTTGGCCATCATGCGGGACGGCGGCAACGCCGTCGAAGCCATGATTGCCGCTGCCGCGACTATCGCAGCCGTCTATCCGCACATGAACAGCATTGGCGGCGACGGCTTCTGGCTAATCTCTCGCCCCGGCGCGGAGCCGGTGGGCATTGAGGCGTGCGGCGCGGCCGCATTGGCCGCCACAATCGACGCGTACCGCTCGCGCGGACACGCGACGATTCCGACGCGCGGCCCGCTGGCCGCGAACACCGTCGCGGGCACCGTGTCCGGCTGGCAACTCGCGCACCGCTGGTCGAGGGACGTGCTCGGCGGCAAGCTGCCCGTCAAGCGTCTTCTCGAAGACGCCATTCACTACGCGAAGTCCGGCGTGCCCGTCACGCGCAGCCAGGCGCAATGCGTCGACAGCCGGCGCGCCGAACTGAGCCCGATCGCCGGTTTCGCGGCTACGTTTCTGCATGACGGCCGTGCGCCTGCAGCGGGCGAGCGCTTTGTCGCACCGCGTCTCGGCGCGACTCTGGAGCGCCTCGCCGAAGCAGGTCTCGACGACTTCTATCGCGGGGATCTCAAGCAGCATCGCGAGCGATCTTCAGTCCGTCGGCTCGCTACTTGCGCTTGCCGATCTCGAACGGCACGAGGCGCGCTTGCGCAAGCCGCTCGCACTGCGACATTCGCTCGGCACGATCTACAACATGCCGCCGCCGACACAGGGTCTCGTGTCGCTGCTGATTCTCGGCATTCTCGACCGCGTGCTGACGAAAGACATGGATCCGCTCGGGCCTGAGTTCGTCCACGCCTGCGTCGAGGCAACCAAGCTTGCTTTCGCGATTCGCGACGCGCACGTCACCGATCCCGATCACATGAAGGTTGATCCCGCCACGCTGCTCGAACCGGCCGCACTCGACGCGATGGCCGCGCGCGTCTCGCCGACGCGAGCCGCGCCTTGGCCGGCCGGTCGCGGACCGGGCGACACCGTATGGCTAGGCGTGACGGATAGCGAGGGCGTGGCGGTCAGCTTCATCCAGAGCATTTATCACGAGTTCGGCAGCGGCATCGTCCTGCCGGGCTCCGGCATCAACTGGCAGAACCGCGGCTGCAGTTTCTCGCTCGACGGGCACGCGCTCAATCCGCTGATGCCGCGGCGCAGGCCATTTCACACACTCAATCCGGCGCTGGCGCGCTTTACCGATGGCCGCACGATGGTGTACGGCAACATGGGCGGAGACGGACAGCCCCAATCGCAAAGCGCCGTGTTTTCCCGCATCGCGAATTTCGGCTGGAACCCGCAGGCGGCGATCGATGCGCCTCGCTGGCTGCTCGGCCGCACATGGGGCCAATCGACCGACACGCTCAAGCTCGAACCACGCTTCGCCGCGCACACGGCAGCAACGCTCAGTGCGTTCGGGCACGAGGTCGAGATGATGGCACCTTACGACGAAGCGATGGGGCACGCCGGCGCAATCGTCCGGCATCCTGATGGATTAATCGAAGCGGGCTACGATCCGCGCAGTGACGGGGCCGCTGCGGGCTGGTAGACACCGCGCGCTTTTTCTCAAACGACTTGCAGTTCCGGGCGCTCAGGCCCGGCGGACGGCGCACGTCTCGCGCATGCCGGCTGGCATGCGCTCAGGAAACGGAGAACACCATGAACACACGCTTGCAACCGACGGCGCCGCGTATCGAGAATGCCTCGACGTCCGCCACGCATAACCGCTGGATTCAACTTGGGCTGGGTCTCGTCTGCATGATGGCGATCTCGAGTCCGCAATACGTCTGGACGTTGATGACCAAACCGCTCGCCGCGAAACTGGGCATCGCGTTGCCTGAACTGCAGGTGACGTTCTCGTTGCTGATCATTCTGCAGACGTTCTTCTCGCCGTTTCAGGGCAAGCTGATCGATCGCTTCGGTCCGCGCACGCTGATTTCGTTCGGCACGGTGATGTCCGGCCTGAGCTGGGTGTTCGCATCGCAGGTCCAGAGTGCGCCGATGCTCTATCTGACCTATGGCGCGATCGGCGGCCTTGGCACGGGCATCGTATATGTCGGTGTTGTCGGGCTAATGGTGCGCTGGTTCCCGGCGCAGCGAGGCTTCGCGGCGGGTGCTGTCGCCGCCGGCTATGGCATGGGCGCGATCGTCACGACGTTTCCGATCGCAGCGTCGTTGCAGGCACGCGGTGTAGAGGCCACGCTGTGGATGTTCGGCATCGCGTTCGCGGTGGTGGGGCTGTTGGCATCGCAGGGCCTGCGTGTGCCGCCCGCGCATGATGCCGCCGGCGGCAATGTGAATGACGTCGGTTCGGCGGTGGCCAATCTGCGCCCGTCACAAACGCTCAGGACGCCGATTTTCTGGCTGATGTTCGCCATGATGACGATGATGTCGACATCCGGTCTGATGGTCACGTCGCAAATGGCCACCTTCGCCGCCGATTTCGGCGTGACCAAAGTGCTCGTGTTCGGCATGGCCGCGCTTCCGCTTGCGCTGACGATCGACCGCTTCACAAACGGGCTCACGCGTCCGCTGTTCGGCTGGGTGTCCGACAAACTCGGCCGCGAAAACACGATGTTCTTCGCGTTCGCCCTGGAAGGCATCGCGATGGCGCTGTGGCTGTTCACGCGCGATAACGCGGTGCTGTTCGTGTTGCTCTCGGGCGTGGTGTTCTTTGGCTGGGGCGAAATCTTCTCGCTGTTCCCGGCGACGCTGACCGACACGTTCGGCACGCGGCATGCCACGGAAAACTATGGCTGGCTCTACATTTCGCAAGGCATCGGCTCGATTTTGGGCGGCCCGCTCGCGGCGCTGATGCATCAGCGCGCGGGTAGCTGGTTGCCGGTGTTCGGCGCAGCGATCACGCTCGACATTGTCACCGCGCTGCTCGCGATTGCGGTACTCAAGCCGATGCGCCGCCGTTTCCTTGCGGTTGCGCAACGTTTTTGAGGGAGCCATTCGCTGGCCCCTCCTTGCTTGACTGTTTGCCATTGAGGAACACCTATGTCCGTTCAACTGGCTTTACGCAATATCCGCAAATCGTTTTCGAACAAGATGCGCTCGGTCGATGTGCTAGGTGGACTCACCTTCGATATTCACGAGCGAGATTTCGTCAGCATCATCGGGCCTTCGGGCTGCGGCAAGACAACTGTCTTCAATATCGTTGCGGGGCTGCTCGAGTCCGATAGCGGCGAGATCGTGTATCGCGGGCAGCCCATTGAAAGCCTGCGCGGCAGGGTTGGCTACATGATGCAGCGGGACCTGCTGCTGCCGTGGCGCACCGTCCTGCAGAATGTGCTGATCGGGCCGGAACTGAAGAAGATGCCGGCGGCGCAAGCACGCGAGATGGCGATGGAGTACCTCAACACATACGGTCTCGCGGGTTTCGAAAATGCGTACCCGCGCATGCTGTCGGGCGGCATGCGTCAGCGCGTGGCGTTGATTCGCACGCTCATCAACGACCCCGACATCATCCTGCTCGACGAGCCGTTCTCGGCACTCGACTATCAGACACGGCTCTATCTTGAAGGTGTGCTGATGGAAGCCGTGGAAACCTTCAACAAGACAGTGGTGCTCGTGACGCACGACATCGACGAAGCCGTAGCGTTGTCGAAACGCGTGGTCGTGCTCGGCGGCCGGCCTTCGCAGGTGAAGAAGATCTACGACATCGACATCGCCGCCCGCACGCCGATCGGCGCGCGCAGCGATCCGAACTTCGCGGGTTACTTCCACGCGTTGTGCGGCGAACTCGATATCCAGACCGAGGTGAGGGCAGCATGACGCAATCCGTTTCGATCGATAAATCGGTGCCGCAACAGCGTGCAGCGAAAGCGCGATCACGGCTCGCGCTGGATAGCGGCTGGGGCCGGGCGCTTTTGCAACTCGTGGCCGTCATTGCGTTCTTTGCGGTATGGGAGGGTGCGGCGCGCGCAGGCTGGGTGTCGAATTTTCTGGTCGGCTCGCCGTCGAAAATCTTCGCAGCGCTGGTGCGCGACATGCAGTCCGGTCAACTCTTCATCGATACCGGCTACACGCTTTTCGAAGCAATTCTCGGCTTCGTGTTCGGCACCGCGGTGGGCTCGGTATGCGGACTCGCGCTCTGGTACTCGCCGTTCGTCGCGCGGCTGACCGAACCGTTCATCGTCGCGATCAACAGCGTGCCGAAGATCGCGTTCGCACCGATCGTGATCCTGTGGTTCGGCACCGGCCTCGTATCGAAGGTCGCGCTCGCGATTTCGCTGACGGCCATCGTCGCGCTGATTGCGGCCTATGAAGCGGCGAAAGACGCCGATCCGGATCTGCAGGCGCTGCTCGTCACGCTCGGCGCCCAGAAGAACGACGTGTTCATGAAGGTGGTGGTGCCGTTCACGCTTCCGTATGTGATCTCGACGTTCCGCATCAACGTCGGATTCGGTCTCGTCGGCGCGGTCGTGGGCGAGTTTATCTCGTCGGAGAAGGGGCTCGGGCACATGATTTTCACCGCGTCGAGCCTGTACGACCTCAACACGGTGTGGGCGGGACTTTTCGTGCTGATGGCGATCGGCTTCGTTCTCTACTTCCTGATCGACACGATCGAACGCAAGCTGCTGCCGTGGCGGCAGGCGTCGAATGCCAGCTCGCTGAAGGTCTGAAGGTCTGAAGGTCTGAAGGTCTGAAGGTCTGAAGGTCTGAAGGTCTGAAGGTATTTCGTATTGTCAAATCTCTTCATTTAATACAGGACGATGGCATGAACGCAAGAAAAGCACTCGCGGCACTGACGACTGCCTTCGCACTCGCTGCCGCATCGGTTTCGATGCCGGCGCTCGCCGCCGACAAGAAAGTCACCATCTCGCAGGCCTTCCAGTCGATGCTCTATCTGCCGCTCTATGTTGCGATCGACGGTGGCTTCTTCGCCAGAGAAGGACTCGACGTCAACAAGCAGACGGCGGGCAGTCCGAGCGCGGCGCTATCGGCGGTGCTCTCGGGAAGCGCCGAATTCTCGCTGCATGGCCCAGAGTGGACGGCTGTCGCAGCCGAGAAGGGCGCGGACGTCGACGTGATTGCGAACGTGGTCAATGGTGCGGCCGTGTGGATTGCCGTTGCGCCCGGTGTGAAATTTAACAGCATCAAGGACGTCAAGGATCAGGTTGTGGTGTCGGGGCAGATGCCGACCACCAGCACGTCACTGTTCTTCAAGCTGTTGAAGGAGAACGGCATGTCGCAAAGCGACGTCAAGTTGATGCAGGTCCCGCTTGGCTCTGAAATCGGGCCGCTGGTGGCCGCACAGGCGAAGATCGCGGTAATGTATGAGCCGGGCCTCGACCAGGCGGTCGCGAAGGGTATGAAAGTCGTGCTCGGCTTTCCGCAGCACTATGGCGAGTACGCATTTTCGTCGATCACGGCCAAACGGAGCGTCGACCCCGATGCCGCCGCGCGTTTCGTAAAGGGCCTGCAGGGGGCGCTGTCGTATATGCAAAGCAATCCTGCTGAAACGGCTGCTATCGCGCGCAAGGAGTTTCCGACGCTCGACCCCGTCGTGGTCGATGCGGCCGTCAAGCGCATGCTAACCGAGGGCGTGTATCCGAAGAGTGTCGACATTACGCCCCAGGCGCTTAAGGTTGCGATGGATACACAGATTGCCCTCGGTAACCTGAAAGCGCAGCCGAAGTACGATGCCTTCATCGTCCACACCTACATTCAGCCGGCGCTCGCCGCCAAATGAACCGGGAATCCAACACTTCCATGACCACGTTCTACGAATCTTCGACCGTGCAGGAAATCCGCGCTGCCGTCGCGTCAGGCGAGGTCGGCGTCGAGCATTACGTTTCCCGCGCGTTCGACGTGGCGAGAGATTCGCAATCCGGATTGCGTGCCTTCTGTTATTTGCCGGATACACCGTCCTTCAACCGTGCGGATCGAGCTGCGCCGCTCGCGGGTGTGCCTGTCGCGGTGAAGGACGTCATCGACACCGCCGACATGCCCACCGAGTTCAACTCGGCCGCGTACAAGGGGCGACGCCCCGAGCACGATGCGTGGGTCGTGGCGCGTCTGCGCGCGGCCGGCGCGTCGATTCTCGGCAAGACTGTGACTACGGAATTCGCATGGCACAATCCTGGGCCGACCGTCAATCCGTGGAACAGCGCGTACACGCCGGGCGGATCGTCGAGCGGATCGGCGGCGGCCGTTGCCGCCGGCATCGTACCGCTTGCGTTCGGCACGCAGACCCAGGGCTCCGTCATCCGGCCCGCGGCGTATTGCGGGATCGTCGGCTTCATGCCCACGTACGGTGCGATTGCGCGCACAGGCGTATTGCCGCTCGCGTGGTCGCTCGACCACGTTGGGCTGTTTGCGAGGCGGGTGGCGGACATCGCGTACACGCTGAAGTTCGTGTCCGGTACGGACGCGCGCGACCCGCATGTTTCGCATATCGCGTTAAAAGCGGATCGGCCTGGGGGGCGGCGGATCGGTGTGTTGAGACGGCAGGTGGGCGGCGCTGTTGAGCCCGCGCAGCAGGCGGCGCTCGACCGGCTTGCGGCCCGCCTGGCACGTGACGGGGCTGAGATCGTCACGGTCGATCTTCCGGCTGAGTTGTTCGAGACGCCGGCCTACGCGCTGCAACTGATGTCGGTGGAAGCGGCGGTCACGCACGGCGATCTGGTCGATCGCACGCCGGAACTCGTCAGTCCTTCGATGCGGGGTCTTATCGAAGAAGGGCGCGCGCTGCACGCTACGATTTATGCGGGGATCAAGGCATTGCAGGTTCCGATGGCGCTGCGCTTTAACGCATGGCTGGCGCTGACGATGGGGCTCGATGCGCTGCTCGTTGCGCCCGCAACGGGCGAGCCGCCGCGTGGACTTGAATTCACCGGCGATGCCTCGTTCTGCGCGCCGTGGACGTATCTAGGTGTACCAGCCGTGACTGTTCCGGTGGGGTTCGGGCCCGCTGGCCTGCCGCTTGGTGCGCAACTTGTGGGCGCCGCGCACGGCGATGCGCAGTTGCTAGCGCTCGCGGAGTGGATCGAGGCGCGCGCGGGGTGGACGGCGGCGGTGGCGGAGCGAGCCGTCGAGATTTAGCGCGGGGAAACGTTGACCTTGTTGTGACGCAACACGGGTTAACTGAACCGCTCCTAGCCTTGCCGATTTGTTTACATACAAATCAGAAACATAGCGGACAGGTAGATGCCTGAAGACCGCTTTGTCAACTTGCCGGTAGCGAGACGAAATGGTGACAGAGGTCATCATTGCTCAGCAAGCATTCGACGGATTCTGGGTGAGGTCGGTGAATTCGTGCCACGCAGCGAATCGAGCCGCGAGGTGTTCGCGATAGAGCGAAGCACGCAGCAGATGCCGCTTGAGCGCGAAATGCTGCCGTATCGGACCGAAACACGAGAGGAATGCCTGCGTGCGTTTGCCGTCGCGAAATCCCCGCATGCGATGCTCGCGTTCGCGGGTAGGTTGGTGGCTGTTCTCCGCTCGGTTGTTCACGCGCGCCGCGGCTTTAACGAACACGTGTTTGACGTTCGCCAATTCGGGAATGTCGGCCTTTGCGGCCGGGTAGCTGCGCAACTGGTCGGTCACAATCTTGCGCGGCGCAGGGCATGAGCGAAGTACGCGGTTGAAGAAACGTTTGGCTGCAGCCTTGTCACGCCGCTTCTGCAACAGGATCTCGAGTTCGGCACCATGCTCATCGACGGCCCGCCACAGCAGGTATGGCTCACCGCGCAGCGTCACGAACATCTCATCGAGATGCCAGGTGCTGCCTGGTTTGCGGCGCGCAACCTTGACGCGATGCGCGAAGTCCGCGCCAAATTTGTCGCACCAGCCGCGAATAGTTTCGTAGCTGACGACAACATCACGCTCGAACAGCAGTTCCTCGGTGTCGCGCAGGCTCAGTTGGAACCGCAAGTACCAGCGCACGGCGCAACTGATGACGACCGCCGGAAAGCTATGACCGTGATATAGCGATTTCGTCTTGTTCATCACGGCATCTTACTCGAGCGCGTCGCCAACATGACAGTTCCGCGCTGGGCGGTAGTGGGCTTCCGCCAGTCAGTGTTGTGGCCAGCACAAACGGTGACATCTTTTGACATATATTTCCAACACATCCACTGCGGAGATTCTTGTATATTCCGTTCGTCGAACCATACGGACCTTCTTGCGGCATGCAGATGCACGAAGGCGTTAGGCGTGAGCGAGTTGCAAGTCCGTTTTCTTGCTAAATGATGCCGGTACGGAACTGTATGACGCACTGGAACTCTCTGGCGTGCAACGTGTCTCCGCAGACATCAAGCGGATTGGTAAGTAGCGCAGGCGCAACCGCAGGCGGGCAGACCGCCCGGCGCAGCCCACTTCGGCGAGATTGTCGCCGCCCACCGTGGTACGCGACGCTTAGCAAAGCTAAGCGGTTCGCCGCGTAGCATCGGAACCAGGAACTAAAAGACAGGCTTTATTAGAGGTGTCTGCTTAATCATATGTCAGATGATTTGCCAACCGGTCGCATCATCGTGCTTGACGAAGATGTTGAAATCCGCAATATGCTGCAACGCTTTCTGACGGCACAAGGTTTCTCGGTGCGCGCGCTGAAGACAGGCATTGAGTTGGACGTATTGATCGAGCGCTACCCGTTCGACCTGTTGATTCTCGATATCATGATGCCAGACGAAGACGGACTGTCCATCTGCCGTCGCTTGCGCGCTCGGAGAGAGACAATCCCCATCCTCATGCTAACAGCGCGTGGCGATCCCGCGGACAAGGTCGTAGGTTTGGAGATCGGCGCCGACGACTATCTCGCCAAACCGTTTCTGCCGAGCGAGCTGATAGCGCGGGTTCGGGCGATGTTACGTCGGCAGCAGTTTCAGGTGCGCCTGCAAAACGTGCGGGGCGAGATGCTGCTTGCAGGCGAGTCGCAATGCTTGCGGTTCGGCGCCTTCAGGCTGGACGTTCGGCGTAGAGAATTGATGTCGGACGAAGCGGGCATCGTCGAGTTCGGCGCAGCTGAAATGCGTCTCCTGTGTGCGCTTGCGGAGACGCCCAACCGTCCTGTCAGCCGCGCAAATCTGATAGAGCGCGCGCGGGTCGCAATATGAGGCCAGCGCCCGCAGCGTTGACGTGCAAGTTCTTCGCTTACGACAGGTGATTGAGACAGAGGCAGCCTCGCCGCGACATATCCGCACAGTGTGGGGCCTTGGCTACATGCTCGTTGCAACCCCAAACTAAAGCGTTAAGGAAGGTCTGCAAAAGTCCTGGCATTGAGGTTCGGGTGAACTATCCTGGGATGAGGGAAGTTAGTTGAGGAGAAGCCTTGATGTCCCAGCTTGGTCTTGGTCTGGATCTCTTAACGAAACGTACGCGCAAGCGGGAATTTCTCGATGAAATGCGGCGTGTGGTGCCGTGGTCGAGGCTGATTGCGCTGATCGAGCCGCACTATCCGACGGGTAAAACCGGACGGCCGCCGTTCCCGATTGCGACGATGCTGCAGATTCATTTCATGCAACAGTAGTTCGGTCTTTCGGACCCTGCGATGGAAGAAGCGCTATATGACGTTCCGCTGTATCGGGACTTCGCGGGGCTGGACGGCGGCATGGCGCGCTTGCCGGACGAGAGCACGATTTTGCGTTTCCGTCACTTGCTCGAGACGCGCGGACTGGCTGCGCAAATGCTGGCGCTGGTTAATGAGATCCTGGTGGAGAAAGGCCTGATGCTCAAGACCCGGTCGGTGGTCGATGCCACGTTGATACCGGCGCCCAGTTCGACGAAGAACGACTCGGGCAAGCGGGACCCGGAGATGCGTCCGACGCAGAAAGGCGGTAACTGGTACCTTGGAATGAAAGCGCACATCGGCGTGGATGCGAAGTCCGGCCTGGTTCACACGGTGATCGGTACGGCGGCCAACGTGCATGACATCACCGAAGCCGAAGCCTTGTTGCACGGGAAAGAAACGGATGTGTACGCTGACGCCGGATATCAGGGTATCGAGAAGCGCTGCGAGACTGACGCAGTTCGCAGGCATATCGCGATGAGAGCCGGCAAGCACAGACAACTGGATCTGGGTGACCGACTGGACAGGATAGACGACGAGATCGAACGCCTGAAGGCAGGCATCCGTGCCAAGGTCGAACACCCGTTCCGCGTCCTCAAGCGTCAGTTTGGTTACACGAAGACCCGGTATAGGGGATGAATGAAAAACACCGCCCAGATCACAACGTTATTTGCTCTGGGCAATTTGTGGATGGCGCGCTGCGCTTTGCGGAAAGCCTGAATACCAGAACGTTGAGGCCGAAAATCTCAGCAAGCCTGGCTTGGCGTGGTGCACGAGTTGGGCAATCAAAGCCCTAACATGCTCTCAATGTTGACACCACGCTGAAACCGAACGGGAGGCACTTCGAAAATGAGTTGTGCAGATCTTCCTTAACTGTTGGACGCTCAAGTGTGACATTCAAGCCGCTTCCTCTGCTTTCCGTGTACACCGCGAGCAAGGCCTCAGACACAGCGTTCACCGGTCTGTCGTGCTGCAACTTCCGTAATCTCAGTGCGCGAGTGAGCCTGGTGACATAGGGCGAGGCGCCAAAGACGCGCTTCGTGAAAATGCACAGCCCCGGATGCGACGTGGCTTCCCCGAGGCGCCTGCCAGTCAGCTTTCCCTTGTTCCAGGGGACCCGGGTGTGTGGGGGGAGTTCACCCGGTTTTGTGGACATCTATCGTTTCGCATAGGAGGTGCCCACTATGGCGAAGCATCGCACGTGTAGCCAGCGGAAGCTGGGGCCCAAATGGTTGAACTGGCCTACGCGGGTCGCAGGCCCGAGCAGCTGGAGAAAGAGTTCGACGCGACGGCCGTAGAACGCAATCAGGTTATCACTTTGCGACATTAAAACTTGATGTGTCGCGTGCGGTATGGCTTGCGCCCGCGTAGCCATCGAACGGAACCCATCAACCTCTGATAAGCGTTTTTCCCGCTATGCCTTCCACTTCTGAAAACAGCAACGCCGACGTTGAAATGGGCGGCAAAATCCGCGCGTTACGGCACAGGTTGGGACGTACTCTCGAACAAACAGCGAAGGCGGCCGGCATTTCAAAGCCGTTCCTGTCGCAGGTGGAGCGAAGTAGGGCGAGTCCTTCGCTCGGGTCGCTTGCTCGCATCGCTGGCGCGCTAGGCGTCAAGGTGCAGTACTTCGTCGACACGCCGAGCGAAGAGCGCTCGGTGCGTCGCAAAAAGGACCTTTGGTTCTTTTCCTTCGGAGATTCAGCCACGCTGTTTGCCCGCATGACGAACCTCTCAGCCGGGCGGAAGCTAGAAGCGATTCTCGTGCGTATGCCGGTGGGGCATGAAGAGTCTGAAGTCCGGACGCATGCCGGTGAGGAATTTCTTTACGTGATGGCAGGCGAAGTGTCGCTGACGCTGGAGGACAAGATATTTGTCCTGCAGGCGGGAGACAGCACGCATTACGCATCGACCGTGCCGCATAAATGGAGGAATGCCGGCGCGAGCGAAGCGGTTGTTGTCTGGGTAGGCACTCCGAGCTTACTTTGAAGCCAGAAGCTCCAACGGTGTTGATCGTGATGTAGCGGGCCTGACACTCGCGGCGAGGGCCACAGGGGCAGAGTCAGGGGACGCTAACTCTTTGACCTGACGGAGGCCGATATAAAGCTCAGTCGAGTAGACGGCACTCGAACAACGGTGTGGTCATGGTGGCTTTGTCAACTTGCCGGTAGCGAGACGAAATGGTGGCAGAGGTCATCATTGCTCAGCAAGCATTCGACGGATTCTGGGTGAGGTCGGTGAATTCGTGCCACGCAGCGAATCGAGCCGCGAGGTGTTTGCGATAGAGCGAAGCACGCAGCAGATGCCGCTTGAGCGCGAAATGCTGCCGTATCGGACCGAAACACGAGAGGAATGCCTGCGTGCGTTTGCCGTCGCGAAATCCCCGCATGCGACGCTCGCGTTCGCGGGTAGGTTGGTGGCTGTTCTCCGCTCGGTTGTTCACGCGCGCCGCGGCTTTAACGAACACGTGTTTGACGTTCGCCAATTCGGGAATGTCGGCCTTTGCGGCCGGGTAGCTGCGCAACTGGTCGGTCACGATCTTGCGCGGCACAGGGCATGAGCGAAGTACGCGGTTGAAGAAACGTTTGGCTGCAGCCTTGTCGCGCCGCTTCTGCAACAGGATCTCGAGTTCGGCACCATGCTCATCGACGGCCCGCCACAGCAGGTATGGCTCACCGCGCAGCGTCACGAACATCTCATCGAGATGCCAGGTGCTGCCTGGTTTGCGGCGCGCAACCTTGACGCGATGCGCGAAGCCCACGCCGAACTTGTCGCACCATCGTGCGGATCGTCTCGTAGCTCACCACCACGCCGCGTTCGAACAGCAATTCCTCAATATCGCGCAGGCTCAGTTGAAAGCGGAAATACTGACGCACCGCGGAACTGATGACTGCGGCGGGAAAGCGGTGACCTTGATAGAGCGAGTTCGTCTTTTTCATCGCGTCATCTTACGCGACCGCCACGGTAACGTGACAACGCCCACTGCCCTGCTCAGATAGACAGGCGCGCCATACAGTACAAATTTCGACGGAGCGAGATTCGTTCACCTCCTGTTGGGTCCGGCCATTGGTGCGCTTGCCGTCCCGCTCCCCCCGACAGACGCCGAAGCCTCGCGGCGCCCTCGTGCCGCTTCTCGCTGGCCTCGAGGCAGGGTTGGTCACGGCTGTTGTTTCAGCGGTGGCGATTGCTATGATGCTGGGCCTGCGGCGAGGACCGTTGCTTCCATCGCGCTTCAAGCTGCCTCACCGAGGGCGACGCCCGAACATTGGCAATGGCCGAAAAGCAATGCTGCAAAATTGCGAATTGAATGGCGGGTTCCTGGCGCGGAGCAGACGCCTGAATGTCTGAACGGCATTGCGAGCGAATGACTCGTCGTGGCCGATAGCGCCAGTTCGATCAACGTTCTATAGAGCGGCCGCTGAAAACTTCAACGACCGCATACCGGCGGTTGCCGTGAATGCGTATTCTCGGCCAGGAGGCGTCATTCGCCCGCGGCGTCGCTCGGACATTCAGACGTCGTTTCCACCCTGGAAGCGGCCATTCAATTCGCGATGGCGTACGTTGCTTGATCGGCCAAAGCTGTCATCCCCCGTTTAACCGGTTGCGCCCGCCGCGAGCGTCCGCTTCCGCGTTTCGTGAACGAGCTCTCTCGACGATGCCAGTCACCAGATTTTCGTACGAGGACATTCGATTTATCCTCTCGGCCATCAGAAACTTGCGAGCTCACGTTGAACCGACGCGGACCGATTCGCGTAACCCCGCGATAACATCGGAATCGGTTGGCGTCCCGTCCTCGGGCACACCATGTTTGCGCCCACATACTGTTGTGCGCTCCGTACGAAAGCCAAGCAGTTACGCGAGATCGCCAAACGGCTCGGCGTATCGCGAAACACGGGTACTCGAGTTCATCCGCAACCGTCTTTGCATGGGTCCAGACCGGATTGGCATTGGTCCACCGGATTTTTTGTCGCTATGTTAGGGGGTTTAATCGTGCGGGGCTTTCATGCTGATCATTCCGGAGCAACTAGCGTCCCAACTCGTGTCCGTGGAAGACGCGATCGCAGCCGTCGGCGAGGTGTTTGCCGCGAGCTACGCTGGCAATGCGCAATCGTATCCTGTCGTGCGCGAACAGACGGGCCATGCCAACGCCGTGTTCGGCGTGAAGGCCGGCTTCGATGCGTCGCTACCGGTACTTGGCCTCAAGGCTGGTGGCTACTGGCCGGGTAATGTAAAAAGGGGGCTGGGCAATCACCAATCTTCGGTACTTCTTTTTGACGCGGACACCGGCCGTGCGATCGCCCTGGTAGGGGCGAACTATCTCACTGGCATTCGCACCGGAGCGGCCAGCGCACTCGCGACGCGTAGCCTCGCGTCCGCGGACTCGTCGATTCTCGGCATCGTTGGCGCCGGCGTCCAGTCGATCCATCAATATCGGGCGACGCGCGCTGTGCGTCCGATCGCGCACGTGTTGGCGTGGGACCCGAACCCGGACAACCTGCGCAGGTTGCGCAACCTGGTCGAAGCGGACGGCCTGCGATTCGATGCCTTGTCGCTCGAACGCGTCGCGCGTGACGCCGACGTGCTGATCACAGTGACGCCGTCGAGCGTGCCGCTTATCCGTCGTGAGTGGATTCGCCCGGGTGTCCACATCAACGCAATGGGAGCGGATACGACGGGCAAACAGGAACTGGAGGTGGAACTCGTGGTGGCAGCCAGCGTCATCGTCGACGACATCCAGCAGGCGGTCTCGATCGGCGAGTGCCAGCATGCGTACGCCTGCGGCTTGCTCAAAGCGGAAAAACTGAACCTCACGCTCGGCGGGGTGGTGAGCGGCACCCAGCAGCGTAGCGCAACCGACGACATCACGATTTTTGACGGAACCGGCATTGCGCTACAGGATCTGGCCGTCGCCGCGCTCGCCTATCGGCGTGCGCTCGAGGCAGGGCTAGGGTTTGCATGCGACTTTTGAGCGCCCCGTCGCGGCGCTGAGGCCCGCGTTTGTGCCCGTTTGCGGTGCGTCGGCTTCGTTCGATGCCGACGAAGGCGCGCGTATGCACCGCGATGGACCGCCAGCGTTTGAGATCTGACGCATTTCACCCGGCACAGTAATTGCTCGCTCTTGTACCTGCCTTCGGCGATCACGGCTTCATCGGCGCAGGCATTTCTTCGAACGGAGCGGTTGATTTCTGTCCATGGAACTGAAGTGGCTTGAAGATTTCCTGACGCTGGCGGCCACGCGTAATTTCTCGCGCACCGCCGAGCTGCGTTTCATGACGCAGCCGGCGTTCAGCCGGCGCGTCAAGATGCTGGAAGAGTGGGTCGGCGTCACGTTGCTCGATCGCAACGCGCAGCCGATTGCGCTGACCCCTGCCGGTGAGCGGTTCCGTGATATAGCCGAGGAGGTGGCCCGGCAGCTCTACCAAGGGCGCGACGAGTTGCGGGCGGCAGCGGAGGGGCTCGCCAGTACGGTCAAGTTTGTCGCGACACACAGCCTTTCGCTGACATTTTTCCCACACTGGATCAGCGCTTCTGAAAAGGCGGGGGAAGTGCTGAAGTTCCGGCTCGATACCGGTCATGCGAACGCGTGTGTGCAGATGATGCTGCAGGGCACGAGCCACTTCATGCTGTGCCACACGCATCCTTCAGTCGATATTGGCCTCGACCCGAAACAGTTTCTGGTCAATCGCGTTGGCTTCGACCGCTTGCTGCCGTTGTCGCGGCGCGGCGCCGACAGTGGGCCGCTCGATTCGCTGGACGGCGCGTCGCCGCATCGCTGCCGGTACCTGGCGTACGCCGAAACGTCCGCCATCGGTCGCGCTGTCGAAAACCTGTTGCGTACTTCGCCCGCAGCCGATCGGCTCGAGCGCGTCTTCGTCTCGCCGCTCGCCGGCGTGTTGAACTCGATGGTGCGCGATGGGCGCGGGCTTGCGTGGCTGCCGCAGAGTCAGGTCGGTCGCGAACTCGAATCCGGCGAACTGGTGCGCGCGGGCTCTTCCGAATGGGACCTCGACGTCGATATCACGCTGTTCCGTCCGCGCGCTCGCTTGCCCAGCAGCGCCGAAGCATTCTGGGAAGCTCTGACGGCCACTTCCGCCATGTATGAGGTTCAGCCGGCAGTGCTGCCTGAGTCGCTGGAAGCGCGGGCCGCTATTTAAATCACCGCAACCGGCATGTCCGGTCGGGCGGTCTCCGTTCGTCCCCTTCCGAATAAGTCACACGCATGCGCCATCGCGCCATGCTAACTCAGCATCGCGTGATCGAATTTCGGCATTGGATTGCAGTTTTGTGACCACCTACGATGCGCTCAAGTTGACCTGACTGGAGCGATTCGATGAATACGAAAGACGTGAACGCGAGTGC
Source organism: Paraburkholderia sp. BL6669N2 (assembly GCF_003387275.1). Lineage (NCBI taxonomy): Bacteria > Pseudomonadati > Pseudomonadota > Betaproteobacteria > Burkholderiales > Burkholderiaceae > Paraburkholderia > Paraburkholderia sp. BL6669N2. The sequence continues at coordinate 629,445 of NZ_QUNA01000002.1, forward strand.
AGAGGGCGATGGCCTCAAGCGCAACGCCTTGGGATTGATTAGTGCGATGGGCATGTCCCTCGCGTTTATCTCGCCGACCATCGGCGTGATGTTCATATCGGCGTTGATCGGAGGCAAGGCCGGCGTGTCTTCGCCATTCGTGTTCGTGCTGGGGACCGCGGGCATTGCGTTAATGGCGTTGACGATCGCGGAATTCGCCAAGCGTGTCACGTCGGCGGGCGGCTTCTACAAGTTCATTACGCTTGGGCTGGGGCCCGAAGCTGGTTTTGCAGCCGGGATGCTGATGCTATTCGCGTACGCGCTGCAAAGCCCGATCAACACCAACCTTTTCGGCGGCTTTCTCAGCAACGCACTGCGGAATGACTTCGGCATCACGGTGCCGTGGTGGGCGTTGATGATCGGCGTCGTGGTCCTGGTCGGTATTCTCGCGTGGTATTCGGTCCATGCGTCGATGCAATTCGACGTCGCACTGTTGATTGCCGAAGTCGTGATAGTGGGCGGCCTGTTGATTGTCATCGTGGTCAAGGGCGGCGATGCGGGTCAAGTGCCGGAAAGCTTCTCGCCGATGCACGCTGATCAGGGGTTCGGCGGTATCGGGCAGGCATTCGTCTTTATCGTCATGGCATTTTTCGGCTTCGAATCGTGCCTGACTGTGGCGGAGGAATGTCGTAATCCGCGTCGCAATCTGCCAATCGCGCTGATTGGATCCGTGGTGCTCGCTGGCTTGTGGTTCACGTTCGCGATGTATTCGATCGTGGTCGGCTACGGCTCTGCGCACATGGACAAGCTTGCCAATTCTCAGGAGCCGATCCACGATCTCGCCGTGCGCTACCTTGGGCATATGTACGGCAATCTTGTCGATCTCGCGGCCGTCTCTGCAATCGTCGCTGTCGTGCTTGCCATCCACACCGCCAATTTCCGCGTGTTGTATTCGCTGGGCCGCGATGGGCTGCTTCACAAGGCGCTCGGCCGTACTCATCCGAAGCACAAGACGCCTCACGTTGCGATTATCGTGTACTCGATCCTAACCCTCGTGGTGGGTATTGGCGCAGGGTTCTGGTGGGACCCTATGTCTGCGTTCGGCAATCTCGGCTATCTGTCGTCGCTCGGCATGCTGCCCATCCTGATCCTCACCAACGTCGCATTGCCTGTCTTCATGTGGAAGCGCTATCGCGAGGAATTTTCGCTGGTGCTGCATGTCGCGTTCCCCGTCATCTCTAACGTCATTTTCCTGGCGGCGATCTGGCTGAACATTCATCCGTGGCCTTCCGCGCCGCTGACTGTCTTCCCGTGGGTTGTCGTGGCAGTGATCGTCCTCGCTGCGCTGTGGGGCCGGCAACTCAAGCGTCGCCAATCACCGGCGTTCTATCGCCTGGGCGCAGTGCTCTTCATTGAAGGCGATGCGATTCCGGAAATGGTCGATGTCGAAATCGAATCGCTCGACGGATTGCCGGGCAGATCGGCAACAACAGGTGGCACTGACAAGGCACTTGGCTACGGCAACGAAGCGGCCTGAAATCTTCTTCGCCACGCAGACGTCTCTTCGTGGCTTGTACCAACCAACGTGAGAATTATGATGGGCAGACTGAATGGCAAGAGTGCGCTGATTACCGGCGGCGCGTCGGGCATAGGCAAGGCGATTGCACAATTGTTCGCGCAGGAAGGCGCACATGTCGTGATCACCGACATCAACACAGCGGCGCTCGCCGCAGCGGTAGACGAACTGACGCAATACGGCAAGGTGTCCGGTTGCGCAGGCGACGTGCGTTCGATGACGGATGCCGGCCGCATGGTAGAGCACGCTGTCGAAGAACATGGCGGCCTCGACATTCTCGTGTGTAACGCGGGCATTACCAGTGTGATGCCGATCGAGCAACTATCCGAGGACGAGTGGGACGCGGTCCTGACCACCAACGTCAAGGGCATGTTCACGATGGTCAAGCATGCGGTGCCGAAGATGATCGAGCGCGGCGGCGGCAAAATCGTGACACTCGGCTCGGAGATGGGCATCGTCGCAGTCCCTGAGTCACCGGCATACAACGCCAGCAAGGGCGCGGTAATGATGTTCACAAAATCGATCGCGCTCGACCTGATCCACCACAACATTCGCGTCAACGCGCTGTGTCCTGGCATTACGCGCACACCGCTGCTGCAGGCGGAAGTCGACAACAGCCTCGACCCGGCGAAGACCGCCGCGGCTCAGGCGTCGTGGGCGCCGATCATGCGCGTGGCCGACGCGCGCGAAATCGCCTACGGCGCACTTTTTCTGGCTAGCGACGAAAGCTCGTTCGCGGTCGGTACCGACCTCGTGCTCGACGGCGGTTTTACCGCGCGCTAAGCATCCAATGCATTCCTGCAACGTTTGGTCGCTGATGCGGCGGCCGGCTTGCGCCCCTACAGGAGCTACGCAATGAATCAGACAGCCGCCTTCATCGACGCAGAGTCGATCGAGACACACAATACGGTTGCGGTGCTGGACCCCTCCAGCGGCAGGGAGATCGCCCGGACAGCGGATTGCGGTCCCGATGAGATCGATCGCGCTGTGCGCGCGGCGCGGCGCGCGTCGCTGCAATGGCGCAAGGTTGCGGTTGCCGAGCGTGCGCGCATCCTGCGGCGCATCGCCGAACTGATCAAACGCGACGAGGCGGATCTCGCGCATCTCGAAGCGTTGCAAACCGGCAAGCCATTGAAGCAGGCGCGACGCGACGCGGAACTCACGGCCCGGTATTTCGACTTCTACGCCAGTGCGGTGGAAACACACTACGGCTCATCAATCCCGCTGAATGCGGACGTGATGATCTTCACGGAATGGGTGCCGCACGGCGTCACGGCGCACGTGATCCCGTGGAATTACCCGATGCAGATCTTCGCACGCACGATTGCGCCGGCGCTCGCGATGGGCAATTGCTGCGTGTTGAAGCCCGCCGAAGAGGCGCCGTTGACCGCCGTGCGTCTCGCGGCGCTCGCATTCGAAGCAGGTCTGCCCGCCGGCGCTCTCAACGTCGTGACCGGGTATGGTGAGACCGCGGGCGCGGCACTGACGGGGCATGGCGATATCGACCACATCTCATTCACTGGCTCGGTCGAAGTGGGTCGCATCATCGCTCACGCGGCGGCCAACCGCGTGATCCCGGCGACGATGGAGCTGGGTGGCAAGTCGCCGAATATCGTGTTCGCCGATGCGGACCTGGAACGCACGGTGCCGGGTGTGATCAACGCGATCCTTCAAAATGCAGGTCAGACGTGCTCGGCCGGTTCGCGGCTGCTGGTCCATGAGAGCCTGCACGACGCGTTGGTGGCGCGCATTGCGCAGGCCTTCGCCAACGTGGAGATCGGGCCCGCACTGAGCGACCCGGCACTGGGTCCGCTGATTTCGAAGATCCAGCGCGGACGCGTCATGTCGTTCGTCGAACGGGCTCGCAGTCACGGCGCAAAAATCGTTGTCGGCGGCGATGCGCTCAATGGCGGTGCACTCGGTGACGGCTTTTTCTTCCAGCCGACGCTGATCGACGACGTCGATCCGTTCAGCGCGATCGGTCAGGAAGAAGTATTCGGGCCGGTGCTGGCCGTCACGCCGTTCCGCGATATTGATGAAGCGGTGCGCCTCGCGAATGGTACCGACTACGGTCTTGTCGCCGGCGTATGGACGCGCGACATTGGCACTGCGCATCGGATGATCCGGGAAGTGCTGGCTGGCCAGGTATTCGTCAATACGTACGGTGCGTCCGGCGGCGTCGAGTTGCCGTTCGGCGGCTTCAAGCGCTCGGGCTACGGCCGCGAAAAAGGCGCGGAGGGGCTGCGCAGCTTCGCACAGGTCAAGACCGGCGTTGTCGCGCTGTGAGAGCGTTCACTTCTTTCTAAATTCCAATTCATGACCAGCATCATGCCAGCACCGCGCTTGCGCGGTGAGCCGAACATCGTCGGCGATTCGCAAGACCTTCCTGCTTCTACCCGATCAATCGAACATTTGGCCACGCCCGCGCTGCTGCTCGACGAAAGCCGGATGGCCCGCAATATCGCCCGTCTGCGGGGAGGGCTCGTGGAGCTAGGTGTCAATCTGCGTCCGCACCTGAAAACGGCGAAGTCGCTCGAAGTTGCGCACCGCGTCATGGATGGCCCAACCGGCCCCGCGACGGTATCGACGTTGCGTGAGGCCGAGCAATTCGCGGAGGGCGGCGTACGGGACATCCTATATGCCGTCGGTATCGCGCCGGGCAAGCTCCAGCGCGTGACCACATTGCGTCGACGCGGGGTCGATTTGTCTGTGGTGGTCGACAGCCTGGATGCCGCCCACGCGGTCGCGAAGCAGTCACGCATCAGTCGCGATCCCATTCCCACGCTGATCGAGATCGACTCGGACGGTCATCGAGCTGGCGTAAGCCGCGAGGCGGCTGGGCAACTGGTGGCTATCGGTCGTGTGTTGCATGAGGGCGGCGCACTATTGCGCGGCGTGATGACCCACGCGGGCGAATCATACGCATGTGACACCGTCGAAGCGATCAGCGCGATGGCCGAGCGCGAACGTGCGGAAGCGGTTGCGTGTGCGGCCGTGTTGCGGGATGCGGGTCTCCCCGCACCGGTGGTGAGCGTGGGGTCGACGCCGACGGCTCACTTCGCGCGCGATCTGAGCGGTGTGACGGAAGTGCGTGCCGGAGTGTTCGTGTTCTTCGATCTCGTGATGGCGGGGCTGAACGTGTGCACTGTCGATGACATCGCGCTCAGCGTCCTCGCGACGGTGATCGGTCATCAGCCCGACAAAGGCTGGATTCTGGTCGATGCTGGCTGGATGGCGATGTCGCGCGATCGCGGCACGGCGTCGCAGAAGCTCGATCAGGGCTACGGCGTCGTCTGCGATGTCGATGGCGTGCCGTACCCGGACCTGATCATGGCCCAGGCGAATCAGGAGCAGGGCATTCTCGCGTTGCGCAGCGGGAGCGCCGCGCAGTTGCCGATGCTGCCGATTGGCTCACTGGTGCGCATTCTGCCCAATCACGCGTGCCCGACCGCCGCCCAGCACGATCACTACACGGTCATACAGACTGGATCGCGCGAGATTCTCGATCAATGGTCGAGATTCCGGGGATGGTGAAGACGCAGTCGCATTTAGCAATTGCAGTTTCAATTCAACGGGGAAAGGATTAGATGAAGACAAAAGTCCTGGCAGCGCTAGCGTGCGGTGCGCTGGCCAGTGCCGCACAGGCGCAAAGCAGCGTGACGCTATACGGCGCGCTTGATACCGCCATCGGCTACGTGAGCAATCAGCCGAAAACGAATGGCGACTCGGGCAGCGCGTTCCAGATGATAAACGGAACGCTGAGTGCCAACTCTTGGGGCTTGAAGGGCACAGAAGATCTGGGCGGCGGACTCTCGGCGGTCTTTAGGCTCGAAAACGGATTCGTTCTCAGCAACGGTGCGCTGAACAACAATGGGCGGGAATTCGGCCGTATCGCGACCGTCGGCCTGGCGAGCGTTCCACTCGGCACCGTCACGCTCGGCCGGCAATTCGATCCACTCGCTGACCTTGTCGAACCGCTGACCGAGGACGCGATCTTCGGTTCGGCGTTCGCGACCCCGGGCGATCTCGACAACTACGACGAAAGTCTCGGCGTCAATAGTGCAGCGAAGTATGTGAGCCCGAGTTATGCGGGATTCCAGTGGGAAGGGATGTACGCGCTCGGCGGGGTCGCGGGCAGTGTGTCGAGCGGTCAGACTTATGCGCTTGCTGCTGCGTATGGGAACGGTCCGGTGAATTTTGCCGCCGGGTACTTTCACGCGAACTTCGCAAACGATTTCGTGTTGACCAGCAGCGGCGTGTCGCTTGCTCCGGGCGTCACCGCACCGACGACCGACAACCCCTATTTTTCGAGTATCAATCGCGGACTGTTTTCGGCGAAGTCCTTGAGCATGATTCGCGCGGCCGCGAGTTATCAACTCGGTTTGTTCCAGTTCGGCGCGGCGTACAGCAATGTCGCATACGGCGAAGGATCGCTGTCGGCCAATACCCACTTTAATAACGCTACGCTCTATGTAAACTACAAACCAGTTCCCGCAACGACACTGGGCGTCGGTTACAACTTCACCAAGGGCGACGGTGGTGCGCAAACCGACGCGACCTACAATCAGTTGAGCTTGGGTGCCGACTACGCCTTCACCAAACGTACTGACCTGTATGCGCTCGCCGCATACCAGAAGGCATCAGGTCGAACGGCCGATGGCGCAGGGGGCAGTATCGCGGCTACGGCATCGATCGGCTCCTATGGCATCGATTCAGCCAAGAATTCGGAGACCATGGTGCTGCTCGGCGTGCGGCATCAGTTCTAAAACGCAGCGCTGGCGGGCGAACGTACTGTCAACCTGGTGACCTGCGGCCGAACGGCAGACTCGGCGTGCGAGGATGCACGAACTGACGGGACGATCCGCCCCTGCGTCGGCATGCAAGTTGCCTCCTCCCACGCCTCGAAAGCCTGCTATCCGCATCTCGTTGTTGTTGCGCGCTTGTGTTGTAGCGGCAATGCATGAACAGGTTGGCCACCTGATCGTGCACAGAAGCGAATGGTTGCCGCCGACGCGCCGTCTTGATCGCCGCCCCGACGCAGTGAAGCTGCGAGGACGCCCCATCGAACATGTTCTCGGAACGCTGAATAGCATCGAAGTGGACATTGGGATAAGGCCGCTTTGGCGGCGTCCATTTAACCGGAGCCGTCACATACTACCGACATGGAGATCCCAATCGCAGGCATTGACTACCCTCGTTCCTTCGGCGAGTTCCAGGCGTGGTTTCAGTCCGACGCTGCCTGCCTGGACTAACTGGAGTGGCTGCGCTGGCCGTTCGGGTTTATCTGTCCGGAATGCGGCCACGCTGGCGGATGGCGGTTGAAAGACGGGAGGTTCATGTGTGCAGACTGCGGCAACCGAACATCGGTGACGGCAGGCAACATTTTCGACCGAACCCGAACGCCATTTACAGTTTGGTTTTGCAGCTTGCTGGAACTTCGCCTGCGGCAGAGACGGAATCTTGGCCCTGAGTTTGAAGCGGGCCCTGCAGATCGGCTCGTACCAGACGGCTGCTGCATCGGCTGCGATCCGCATTGATACGTCCCGATCGGGAACTGCTGCGCGGTCGGGTAGAGGTGGATGAAACATACATCGGCGGTGTCGAGCCGGGATTGACCGGAGGGCGCGCCCACGGCAAGAAGATACTGACGTGTATTGCAGTCGAAGTTCTTCAGCCCAAGGGGTTTGGCCGCTGCCGTATAGCGCCCGTCGCGGACGCCTCGGCAGAGTCACTGCAGGCTTTCGTGTCGGCAAACGTCTAGCCAGGAGCAACGGTGATCACCGACGCCCGGCAGAGCTACCGAGGATTGAAGGAGAAAGGCTACATCCATGAGCGTCGCAGTTAGCGGACCGCCAGCGCGCGTGGAGAAGACCCGGGGGCGCTGCTGCCGGGCGTGCATCGAATCGCGTCCTTGGCAAAGCGCTGGCTGCTCGGAACACACCAGGGGCGGTGGACGCCGCTCACTCGCCCAGTTACCTCAATGAATTCGTGTTCCGCTTCAACCGCCGACATTCATGTAGCCGAGGACTGTTGTTTTACAGGGTATTGGAACTCGCCGTCGCCCATGATCCCGGGCGCTACCAGGACTTGGTACGCAAGAAAAGCCCCAAGACCATGGGGACCCACGCCTCCGAGGAAACCCGGCATCCTCCCAGTCTTGAGCGCCCTCGACAGAACCGGCCGTGGAGACAACATGACTTCGGTTAAATGGACACGCCAAAGGCCGCTATTGGAAAACCCTGAACGGCACGTATGGCCGAACTCTGATCTTCTAGTGCGACTAAACGACCGACCGTTGTAACTTGAAAGCTGTCCAATATGTTGCACTGGGACGACCGACCGCAGTGGGTCGACAAGACTCATTCGCCAATAACGAATGCTGACATTCACCGGTACCGGGTCGCGAATGTCGGCTATCGTCACTCCCGACCAGACGGAGAAGCCGTATACGCAAGGGTCCCCGCGAGCGATTGACGATCGAGTGGGTATTGTGGATGGGTCTGCCACACCGCATGTTGGCTCTTCGTTTGCAATCACGGGCGTTTCCTGGTTCCTCAAGATTTTGGATCTGAGTGGGGAAGCGCCGTCGTGCCAAAAGATCAGTCCCTCAGACTTTCCAGATAGTCCCCCCAATCTTGCATCATTTTTTGTCGCTCTGACAGGAACTCGGCCTTGTTATACGCACGACTAACACGATTTTTCTCGACGTGCGCCAACTGACGTTCAATCGCGAGAGGAACAAATCCCCGTTCGTGTGCCCATGTGCTGAATGTACCTCGTGCGCCGTGTGCTCTGAAAAGACGTTCGTTATTGAATCCAGCGCGAACCAACGCTGCATTGATCGTAGTAGCTGCCATGGGTCGTGATTTGTCTCTGGCGTTTGGGAAAAGGTAATCGCCCGAGGTCTTGGGCCGGGTAATTTCTTTTACTTTTCCTAAAACTTCAATTGCCTGTGTGCTGAGTGGCACGACATGCGGACGCGCCATCTTCATGCGTTCGCCGGGGAGGGCCCATATAGCTGTTTCGAGGTCGAACTCCCGCCACGTCGCACCTCGCAACTCGACGGTGCGCACGGAGGTGAGCAATAGCAGGCGCATTGCTAAACGCGTAAGAGGAGTTCCCGTGACCCAAAACGCCGCCAGCACGTGCTTGAGCTCATCAGCCTCCAGCGCTCGATTGTGTCGGGTAGGCGGGAGCGTTACAACATCCGATGGCTTGAGTGCTGCGACAGGATTCGAGTCTACGCGTCCGCTGATAATCGCTCGTCTGAATACAGCGTCAAGGTGCTGGCGCAAACGTATTGCGATGTGAGGAGCGCCCTCGGCCTTGCGTTCATCGCCTGAAATAGTTTTGCGCTTTGCAATCGATTGGATCAGGTCATACAGGTGCGCCACCGTGACGTCGCGAATTGGCATCGCACCCAGCTGCGAGTCCTTCACGTAGCGTGCAAGGAAGCGCGTGGCTTGACCGTGATAGTAGGCGGTCCAGTTTGCTCGGTTGTCGTTCAGCCATTCCTCACACACCGGCCAGAGCGTGTTTTTGTAATGAGCAACGTTCTGCTGTTGAAGATGCTTTTCGTGTGCCTTCGGATGGACGCCGGACGCGACGAGGTTGGCTGCAGCGTTGCGAAGTTGACGAGCGTCCGCTATAGAGAGATCGGGAAACCGGCCGAGGGTGTAACTGCAATCCTTGCCATCCAGCCGGTAGTCAAATTTCCACACCTTCGAACCTGAGACCGACACCCGTAGATACATGGAATCGCGGTCGCGAATTTTATAGGGCTTGTCTTGCGGTTTGGCGTTCAACAACAGCGGGTAGGTCAGCCTCATGGAATTCTCCTCGAAGGACAACTACCATGAATTTTACCCGCAATTTACCCGCAAAACTGTCGGAAGTGGACGGATTATCTAAGACCATGCCGGATATGACCCCGTAAACTGGTTGGGCGACCCGAGTGAACGAATAACGCTTCAACCATTCGCTGTAACCCTTTACCAGAAAGCCTCCCGAGCGCTCTATATATTGCTGGCGGGATGTCTCATAGACCTCCCGAAGCACAAACCACGGCACATGCGGCAAGTCGTGATGCACCAGATGATAGTTATTGTTCAGAAACAGCAGGCGCCAGAACCACGCCGCTTCGTTAATAACACTGCGATGATCATGCGCTTGCGCCTCGCGATGTTCCTGAAACGAACGGATCGAACTCAACGACAGCGCTCCATAGCCCGCGCCCACAAAAAAGACCCACGCCGGGATCCCGCACGCATGTTGCAGCCACGCTGCGAGCGCAGCAACGGCGGCGAAGTGCGCGAGCCACAGTGGAATATCGTGCCAATCGCCGCTTTTGATCTTGCGCAGCGCGTCCACGCCGGTCGCCGCAATGGAGAACGCCGGCCCGACCAGCAGACGGCCGACAAACGTATTGCGGAAAGTCAGCAACGCGCGAATGGACCAACCGGTGTGCCGCCAAACGAGCGCGCTGACGAAATAGCTTTCAGGGTCGCGCTCGGAATGCGTCAGATGTGGATCGTCGTGATGCCGAAGATGTGAATCGCGATAGATGCCATACGGAAACCACACGGCAAGCGGCGCAAAACCGAGCAGGGCATTGACGAACGGCGAACGCGTAGGGTGCCCATGCAGCAGTTCGTGTTGCAACGACATGTACCACGTGCCGAGCACGGCGAGCAGAAGCGTCGTGAGCGGCAGTCCGAGCACGCGCGCATGTGTCGCCACGCCGAACCATCCCCCATAGATCGTGATGATCAGTGCCCAGGTCGGCCATTGCGTGCGCCATGTCCAACTTGTCGCCAGACGGGCGACGGTGTTGCGTTGCGTGTCGTCGAGATAAATCGCCATGAACAGGATCGGCCGGAATGCAGGTTCAGACCGATCCTACGGACCCTCGCGCATTGCCAGAACCAATTTGTTCAGCAATGCATCTGTGAAAACGTGAAAAGGCGGCCGGCCCTAAGCGCGGGGCGCCTTCCGGGCTTGCTGGTCAGACGCTCAGCGCGCGTCCGCCACGCGGCAGGCGTGATCCTGGAGGCCTTCGGCCGAGCCGCTGCCGTTGTCCACGTCGATCCCGCTGTTGAGGATCAGCCAGCCGTCCTTGTCAGCGGACGGTCCCGCGCCGGTCACTAGAATTGTTTGCCCGGCCATCGCCGCCGCGCCCTGGTTGTCTCTCGCGACGATGCGAAACGGGTTGTCGGCCCCTTCAAGCGAGGTCACGCGCATGATGCGGTAGCGATCGCCGTCGAGCGTTTCCCAGCGCCATTGATCCGGTGAATCTTTGGCGTGACGCGCGAGCGCTTCGCTGATATCGGCGCGCATGCAATCGATATGAATATGCAACTGGTTCTGCGTGCGGCGATATTGTGAATTGATTTCAAGGCCGAGCTGATTGTCGGGCAGCGAGCGCTTGACCGATTTCTCGACGTAGGTCCGCGCGTCCCACGCGTCGGCCCAGTAATCCTGCGCATGCGGCGCAAGCACGAGCGGGCTTTCGATACCGGTAATGCGGTCGGTCGGAATCAACAGGTGCTGCGAGCGTCCGACGATATCCTTCAGGATAGCGTAGCGTTTGTTCAGATCGACAAACGTGCATTGACCGGGCGTGCCGTTGGCCTGCTGGGACGGCACGCAGCGCAGATCGACGATTTTCCACAGCGCATTCGAGTCGACCGCGGCGAGGCGCGCGCATGCGCTGGCGGCCAAGGCGAGGGTCAACGCCGCGGCGATTCGCGCGCCGTGGCGCAAGAGGGCCCGCCGCGGGAGAGCGGGCATTTGAGTTTTCATCGGTGTACTAGTTGAGTTTTTTGGAGGTGTTGTGAAGGTGATTTCGGTATCAAAGCACCGGCGCCGGCAATGCGCCAAGCAACTGTTCGAACGCAATGCCGATCGCAAGAAGACGCCGGTCCTCGCCGAGCGGGCCGTCCAGTTCGAGTCCGACCGGCAGGCCGCTCGCGGTCATGCCCGCGGGCAGTGAAAGTCCCGGTATGCCCGAGGTGCTGGCCGGATCGGTGTTGCGCAGGAAAGCGTCCATGGTGTCGATGGCCGCCGAGCCGTCGATCGATACGACCGACGAACCGTTCACTTCGTCGATCGGCACGGCGGCGAGACGCGTGGTCGGGAACAGCAGCGCGTCGAGGCGCTCGTCGGCGAAGGTCGCGGCCATGTACTGCTGCAAGCGCGGCCGCCAATGATTCAGCGCGTCCTTGTAGCGGTCGCCGAGCACATCGCCGAGCACGGCGTCGTAGATCGCGCGCACGTCCGGGCTGGCAATACGGGCCGCCAGTTCGACGACGGTTTTGACGGGCGCGTCGTTGGCGACGAGCCAGGCGAGCACGTCGTCACGCGGCTCATGGATCGCAATCGGGCCGCCCACCATGGCGTTCAGATCATCCAGTTCGCTCATGGCCACCGGCACGAACACCACGCCCGCCGCTTCGAGCTGCTGCAACGCGGCCCGTGCGACGTCCTCCACCTGCCGTTCGAGTCCTTGCCAGAGCGGCGCGGGCAGGCCGATGCGCAAGCCGTTCAACGCGACATCCGGCAACGCGCGGGCGCCGGTGATCACGCCGTCGAGCAGCGCAATATCGGCGACGCTGCGCGCCATCGGACCGACCGTGTCGCGCGTATGGCTGACCGGCACGACGGCGTCCGGGTCGTGATAGCGCCGTTCGGCGCCGCCGTTGCCGACCGATGGACGAAACCCCGCCGTGCCCGTCAACGCGGCGGGAATGCGCGTTGAGCCGCCGGTGTCGGTGCCGAGACCCGCGGGTACGATGCGCGCGGCGATCGCCGCCGCGGTGCCGCCCGACGAGCCGCCCGGAATCAACGAGGGATCGTAGGGATTGCGCACCGGGCCCGCATGCGTGGCGAGGTTCGTGCTCGTGATGCCGAACGCCAGTTCATGCATATTCGCCTTGCCGAGCACGATCGCGCCGGCGTCGACGAGGCGCTGCACCGAGGGCGCGTTGGTCTTCGGTATGAAGCCCTCGAGCGCCGGCGTGCCCGCCGAGGTCTGCATGCCCGCCGTGTTGATGTTGTCCTTCACGACCACGGGCAAACCCGCGAGCGGCAAGCGGGCCTTCTCGGCGGCGGGCAAGGCGTCGATGCGCCGCGCGGCGGCGAGCGCGCCGTCGAGGTCGAGCGTGGTGAGCGCATTGAGGCTCGAAAGCGCCGCCGCGCGCGCGAGCAAGGTGGCCACGTAGTCGGCGGCCTTCAGACGGCCGGACTGGATCGCGGCGACCGCTTCGGTGGCGGTCAACGCGAGTTGTTCATCGACGGTCCATGTCATGGCCGGCGTCTCCTTGTTTTGATGAGGTGTCCCGGCGCGCGGGTTTCATGAAGCGCAGGACCAAGCGGGCCAGCGTGGGCACCAGCCTGGGCCGCAGCAATCTCGCATCGTAACCGCTCATGCGCCGGTCGTTTTCCGCGAGGCAGAGCGCGAACAGGTCGGGCGCATTCATGGCCTCGCCGATCACACCGCTGCTCGCGGGCAGAAAATTCGAATCGTGCGCCATGCCTTTCGCGTCGATGCCTCGCGCGATCGCGAGGCGCTGCCAGATGAGCACCACCCAGATCGCGGCCACGCGCAGCGAATGCCACGGTCTGCGCCACAGCGGCATGGTGCGTCGATACCACGCGACCCAGTTGATGAAAAACAGAATGTGGCGCGCTTCCTCCTGAATGACCGGTTCGAAAGTCTCGACCAGCGCGGCGGGAAAAAAGCCCGACTCATGCGCCGAGCGGAATAGCCCGAACGCAAAGAAACTGTCGATGCACTCGCTATAGCCCGTGCGCATCCATTCCCATTCGGCGTCGCGTGGCGGCGGATAGTCGGGCTCGGGCGCGATCTCGATGCCATAGGCGGCGATCAGTCTGGACAGCACGTGCTTGTGACGCGCTTCTTCGTCGCCGTCCATGGTGATGGCTTCGCGCACCAGGGGATCGCGCAATTGCGCGGCGTAGGTATGGACGGCGATCGACGCGCGGCCTTCGGTCTGCACCGCGATGTCCCAGATAGGCAGCGAACAGAGCCGCTCGAGTGCATCGGGCGACAAGGGCGGCCAATCGAGCACGGCCGGTTTATAAGGGTTGTGGGTTTCAAGCAGCATGCGGCAAAACATCTGCTTGTGCGCCTCGGAACCGATCTTCACGCGGGCGGGGTCGCGGAATGTCCAGTGGCGCAGGGTACGGTCTTCGGCAACATCTGTCAGTGTGTCGGACATGGCAGGCGTACAGAGGGCGAACTCGATGTGTCGCCCATTCTGGCACAACCGTTCAAAATCCGATGCCTGGCGGCGCAGGCTGGCTGGCGCCGCCCCCAACGTACATGAGGTCGGAGACGCGATCGGTGACGTTACTGATGGTTATCGATCCACATGCGTCCCCAGCGAAATGCGTAAGCCAATGCGTGCTCTTCGTCGAAGAAATAATCGAGCGCGTCGAATGAATAATGCTGCTCGTGATTGGCGGAAGTTTTCTCGATGGTCAGATTGGCGGCGAACAGGCCGTTCGGTAATTGTTGTGCGGCCGGTGCAACTTCATAACCCTTGTAGCGAATATGTGCGTTCATGATTTTTTGCAGTCGTTATGCCCCGCTTGCGTCGAAAAGGCCGGCACTTCGGACGCAACCCCTAAGGTCACGCGGCCGGTAAATCAGCGGGCAGGATCAAGCCTAGGCCGCGCTGCGCAGCGGGTGAACCAATCTTTTGTCGTAAGCAAATCTGAAGGGAAGTGTGCAGAAGCCCCGATCGGATCATATTCGCTGTGTTCGAACACACTATCCGGCGTAGCGGGAAACGGGTCTGTTATGTGCCGCACGTTCGCGCGAACGACCGCGCCGTGGGCCGCCCAGGCGGGTCCACGGCGTTGCGAGTCGGTAGTGGAAGGGGATTTAAACCGCGTGCAGCAGGCGCGCGGGTTGTGCTTCCTTGAGGGCGTTGCCGGCCGGCGGCGCCGCGGCCGCCGTGCGGTGCGCGTTGAACGCCAGCGCGAATTGCGCAGCCTGCTGGCCGACGGTGGCGAGCTGATCGACCACCTTCGCGTCCGAGCAGGTGTCGACGGTATCGAAGCGCGTCTCCAGCGTATTGATGCCGGCGCCGAACGGCGTGGGCCAGCCGCGCAACGCGTGGACGATCGAGCGCAACGACGTCAGCACCGAGCCCGCGGCCTGCCAGCCATATGCCGTGACGATACAGCCCACCGCGCGGCCATCCAGATACGGGCGCTCGTCGGCGCGCAGCTCCTCCAGCGTGTCGAGCGCGTTCTTGACCAGACCGGACACGCCGCCGTGATAGCCGGGCGTGGCGATGACGAGCGCGTCTGCATGGCGCACGGCCTCGATCAGTTCGAGTTGTTCGTCCGTGCGGTGAGCCTGTTCCGGCGCGTAGTGGGGCAGGCTATGCAGGAAGGTGCCGCCGAACAGGCGGGTGTTCGCGCCGGCTTCCTGCGCGCCGCGCAACGCGAAGCCGAGCGCGCGCTCGGTCGACGAAGCGGCGCGTGTCGTGCCGCCAATGCCGATAACGAGCGGCCGGCGATGATGATCGAAACTGGTCAACGAAATGCTCCTTCGGTAGCGGCTCACGGCGCGCCGGCACGGGCTGCGCGCGGCGGACCGGGGCGAACCGGACTTTGAAGCGTTATCTTAATCAGCGCCGGGTGCCGCACGAAGTGACTTTATGTTCTAACGATATAACCGCGCGGCGTTTGCCGCAGCGGCGGCGCGCCCGCCTTCGGCGTAGCGGAGCCTATGCCGCATGCGCTGCAATGCACTTGAAGCCGCGCCGGATAAGCATATGCCGAAGCATTGTTAGGGGGCGCGATGACTCACGGCTATGATCGAATCGTCTCCTCCATGACACCTCCTTGACATGGGACTCGGCCCCGCCACGCAAATGGCGGGGCCTTTTTTTATCCGCACTCCGGGCGTTTTGCGGCCTGGCCACTTCACGATAAAGCCGTTTTCTGCATGTTACGATCGTCCGCAAAGCCAAAAACACGGCGAGGTCGAGCAAGCAATGGCAACTCTTTATGACACCCTCGGCGTGCCCACGCACGCCACCGACGAAGAAATCAAGCGGGCTTACCGCAAGGCCGCGATGAAGTGGCATCCCGACCGCAACAGCGGCGCCGAAGACGTTGCGCGCGCCACCTTCCAGGAAATCAAGGACGCGTACGCGATCCTCTCCGACGCCGCGCAGCGCAAGGTGTACGACGCGGTCTACGCCGAGCAGATGCGTAGCTGGGAAGCGCAGCACGCGCGCCAGCGGAAGTCGCAAGCCGAGCGCGAAGCGGCGTCGCGGGCCGCTGATGAAGCCGCGTACGCGGAGATGGTCTCGCTCGCCATGCGTTTCGCCGACGAAGGCCACAACCGCGATGTGCTGTTCGGTGTGCTGCTCGGGCGTCGATGCGAGGCACGGCGAGCCGCGCAGATCGCGGACAGCGTGTCGGCGTTGCAGGCCGCGCGGCGCGAACCGGCGAAGGCCGAAGCCGAGCCGGTCGCGGCGGATGCGTCCGAGAGTGCCGATAGTTCGGTCGCGACCGAGGCCGCTGCAGCGAAAGATGACGCGGCCGCACAGGCTTCGCCAGGTCACCGCGCGCATCAGGACAAGCGCGAGGAACCCGTCGGCGATACGCATCCAGCCGGTGCCCTGAGCGGGCTCTGGTTCCAGTTTCTCAACGGCTTGCGGCTCTGACGCATCACGCCGGTTGTCCGGCGATCCGTGCGAGTTCGGCGGCGAGTGCGGCGACGAGTTCGTCGATATAGGCATCGTTCAGTCCGCGGATACTTCGGCGCACAACCGCAGCCGTGTGACGAATGGCGCCCTGGCCGGAAGACCATAGAGGTAGACCGAATTGATATAGAGAGCAGGCTTTAGCGTTCGAATCCGCACTTCTAAAATCAAAGACAACGTCCGCAGCCTGGGTCGCCGGCGTCGCCCGAACGCCGCCTCGAGAGCGACGCCTGCTCATTGCCACGCGGTCCTGCTTCGTTTGACTTCCACGCAGTCAATTCCGGGAGGCACGACAGCCATGTTCACTTTCATCGTAGTCGTTGCGGTGGCGGCGTTTATTCCCTACGTCGTGGCACCCAGCATCGCCAATGGCGTCAAGGCGATCAGCACACCGCCCGCGGCCATGAGGTTCGATACTTCGCCCGCCGCGGCAACTGACGGAAGCGACGCGGCCAACCGCATCGTGTCCGGCCGACACGAGAGCGACGCTTCGGTGTGACTGCCCGATCCCGGTTTGCTCCTGTCGAAGGCTGAATGAAAGCTTGACGCTTGCGCTGGTACACTTCGGCGCACGCGCGATGCGCGGTGCCCGTAAGTCGGCAAATCCTGGTACAAATTCTCGTGGCGCAACAAATTTGAACATCGTAGTGTCACGAGGGCGCAAGACTGAGCCGGCAGAATTGCACGCAGAATCAAACAAAAAGACACGGGTACGGGGTAAGCGTGATCAGAAAATATAGGGTGCTGTTTCTCTGTCGCGAGAATTCAGCACGCAGCATCATTGCCGAAGCTTTGTTGCGGGAACTGGCGGGACACCGGTTCGACGCGTTCAGCGCGGGTCCGGAACCGGCCGCGCGGGTACATCCGTGCGCGGTCGCGCAATTGCGGCCGGGCATCTCGGACCTCGGTATTCTCAGTCCGAAAAGCTGGCTGGAATTCACCGGTGAATGGGCGCCGCGCATGGATCTCGTCGTCGCGCTGGACGAATCCGTCGACGCACACCACGCGCCCGCGTTTCCTGGCGAGCCTGCCACGTGCACCTGGACCTTGGCCGATCCGCTCGCCGACGGCATTGCCGAATCCGAGCGTGCGCGCCTGTTCGAGAAGGTGTTCTGGCAAATCGTGCGGCAGATGAGCGCGTTTATCGAACTGCCGCAATACGCGGCGCCGGCCGGCGCTGTTGCAACGGCCACCATTCCCGCGTTGAGCGCGTCGACGCAGCGCGTCACGACATGCGACGCGTGAACCGAGGCGCAGGCGCTGCCTCAGTCTGACTCAGCACGCGGCAAAAAGCCGGCAAAAGTCATTGCGCGGTTTTCGTGGGACTTACGCGACAACGCGTCACATGTGTGCATGGCACAGGTACATGCGTGCTTGCGAACGCGCCGAACCGGCGGTCTCCCACGGAGGAATTGCGGGGTGATTTCTTTACGCTAGCGGCTGAATGATACGGTGGTCTATCGATTGTTCGAACGCGCGAGCGGGCTTCCGGCGAACGGGTCGTTCTGCCAGTCCACGCGTTTTTTCGGCTGCGGAGCAGGCGCCGGCGCGGCCGACAATTCAAAGTGGTCGATGGATTGACCTGCGCTGATTGCCTGTTTGAGCCATTGAGGCATTTCGCCCTGGCCGTCCCAGCTATCTCCAGTTGCGCTACGGTAGCGTCCCGGCTTTTGCGCGGCCGGCTCGGATGCCAGCACTGCAGCCAGGTCTTCTGGTTTGATGCCAAACTCTTCCATGCGATGGCGGAGATACGCAATCATGCTATCTCGCTTCCTTTCGTCCATAAGATATTCGTCCTTCTAAAACGTCCGGCGTTCTGTCAATTACAGATTGCAAGGCAAATCCGCGAATGCATCGATCCATATAAATGGGGACGGCCCGCGGTGTGGTTAAGATTGAAGGAAATCCTAAAGGCAGCGTTTAGAAAACGCCGCTCAAAAATAGCGCGGTGCAGCATATGGCTGACCTGGCCGCCAATCAAATTCAAGGGTATCGATCAGTGAATATTCAAGCGCTCCGCCGTGCGGCAAGGAAGGCAGCGTATGACTCACGCCAGGCCTCATGCTCACAAGGGAAAAAACGGTATTGACGATGCACTGATTGCGGCAGGCCGGTTTCATCTCCACGCTCCGTCTCTCGCCGGTACTTCACGCGGGGCCGATTATTGTCGTTATGTCAGCATCATAACGCACTGCGCGACCAAAGCACGTACCGGTTTGGGTGATTTTGTGCAAATCTCTTCTTTCCAACTACTTCGGCTGCGGCAAACGGGCCGGGTGTTCCGCGATTGAATTCCTGAGTGGCCGAGCTATAAAGAAATGAGCGGAGCCAAAATCCGTGCTTCCAGCCTGCGGCCACCGATTCCGGCTAGCCGCCAAAACGCGTCCGACATCGGTTGCAGGTCTGGCAACTCATTACTCGTTTAGTTCGATGACTCGCCGCAGCAGTAGGCATCGGCATCGACTCGTCCGTCGGCCCATTGGGCAGCCTGACTTTTTTCGCGGATCAATTCTTTGGAGGACGAGAACTGCTGCGCCGGATTCAAGGAGTCTGGACATGAAACTACGACTATGGATGGCGCTCGCCAGCGCCGTATTCCTGCTGGTGCCGAAAACAGCGGGCGCGCTGGGCATCGAAGGCCAGCAGGGCGCCGGCGTGTCGGGCCGCGCGCTGATGCAGAACGCGAACGAATCGGCGCAAGCGACAACCGACATGTCGTTCAGCGACTCGGGGCAGGGCATGCCCGGCGCCCAGCCGGTGCAGAATGTCTCGTACGGCGGCGTAGCCGGGGGGCAATCGCAGGCGGGAGGTCCGCAAAATCAGCCCTGCATGTCTTCCGCGCCGCAATGCAGAATCTATTTTGGTCAATGACCGGTCGGTCTTTGGGAATGCGGTGCGTATTGACGAGCACCGTATTCCCGTCAGCTGCCGTTATGCGAGCGCCATCGTGTTTAGCGGATGACCGGCGCGCTCGCTGAAGCGGCCCATCATCGCGTTGAAGGTTTCTCCTTGCACCGCGGCGTCCTCGGTGAATCCGCGCAATTCGTCCAGCAGTGCGCGCCACGACGCATGCCAGCGCGTTTCCTTGATGCACGCCCCCAACGAGTCCGCGATACGCAGCACGCCGTTGTCCGGATAGAAGGTGACGGTGAGCGGCATGCCGTCGATCACGCAAGTGGCGGTGCAAGGGCGGGTGGTAAGCATGGCGTCGTCCTCTTTATGTGAGATGAGCGAGTGTTAAAAACGCTGACATGCGCTTCAGCAAACGCTGTGCCCAGGTGACGCTCGCGCTTCGCAGCGCCTGCCGCGTGATGGTCGCGCAGGGAGCCGAGCGTGAAATCCGCGCGAATAACCCCACGCCCAACCGCGATTTTTCGGAGCGGTCAGCGAGCGAGTTAATACGATGTTATGGTGTGGTCTATTCGGGTTTTCACCCGCTGATTCTCCAGACTGCAATCGCGTCACTTCCGGCAAGCAGGCCCATATGGCCTGCTTTTTCAATCGTGCCGGGCGCTTTGCGAATGGATTAGCGCGGTGCGGCCGCTCCAATCTCACCCGTTGTTAATAGACTCGCAAACAATACTATGTTGATCGAAGACAATCTGCCGGCGAGCACGGCCTCGCTGGACGATGGCGCATCGTCGTCCCTGCGTTCATGGCTGGCTGTCATGGCTGTCGCCATCGGCGCTTTCGCTTTCGTGACGACGGAGTTCCTGCCGGTCGGACTGCTGCCGCGCGTCGCCGCGGATCTGGGCGTGTTGCCCGGCACCGCCGGCCTGATGGTCACGGTCCCCGGCGTCATCGCGGCCATTTCAGCGCCGGGTCTGATGCTGGTGGCGGGGCGCATGGATCGCCGGCGAGTGTTTCTTTTGCTGACGGCTCTGCTGCTGGCGTCGAATCTGATCTCTGCTTTTGCGCCGAATTTTCTCTGCATGCTGTTCGGGCGCGCGCTGCTCGGCGCCGCGCTGGGCGGATTCTGGACGCTGGCCACGGCGGCCTCGGGGCGGCTCGTGAAGCCCAAGGATTCGGCGCGCGCCATGGCCACGATTCTCACCGGCGTGACGTGCGCAACGGTGATCGGCGTGCCGCTCGGCACGTTCATCGCGAGCTTCGCATCATGGCGCGTGTCGTTCATGGCGACCGGCGTGCTGGTCGCGGTGGCGCTGGTCGCGCAGTTTTTCTTTGTGCCGTCCCTGCCGTCGACCGCCGCGCTGCGTCTGCGCGATCTGGTGGCGCTGCTGCGCCGGCCGCATCCACGCCGCAGCATGCTGATGGTGGCGCTCGCTTTCGGCGCGCATTTTTCGTCGTACACGTACATCACGCCTTTCCTGCTGCATAACGCGAATCTGGACATGTCGACCATCACGTGGCTGCTGCTCGGCTTCGGCATTATCGGGTTCTTCTCGAACTTCGCGGTTTCGTCGACGGTGACGCGCAATCTGAAAGTGTCGGTCGGCGCGATGGTTTCGCTGTTGATGTTCGCCCTGGTGTTGCTGCCGCTACTCCAGCATTCGACGATCGGCGTCGTCGCACTGGTGCTTGCGTGGGGCGTTTCCTTCGGCGCGTTGCCGCTGTGTTTCAGCATCTGGATTCAACGCGCCACACCGGATTCGCCCGAAGCCGGCTCCGCGTTGTTCGTGAGCATCATTCAGGTGGCGATTGCGTTGGGGTCGCTGGTGGGCGGCGTGGTGGTCGACCATGTGGGAATTTCCGCCGACTTTCTGCTCGGTAGCGGCCTCGCGTTGCTGGGGCTTGCCGCGCTGGCGAGCTTCGGCCGCGGCGAACAGAAGGTCGCCGATAAAGCGGTGGCTTGCCCGGCGTGTACGGAATAACTGCCGGGTATCGGTTTAGTTGTTCAGACCGTGCTCACGGCAGTTCAACCACAACGCAGAAGCGTGATGAATCGACAACGCAATCAAGTTATCAAACGTCACTTGCGGTGGGCGCTGTTCGCAATGGCCGCACTCGCTTCCGCTTCCGCATTCGCGGCCAGCTTCGACTGCGGCCGGGCGCGATTGCCGGATGAAAAGACCATCTGCGCGTCACGGCAACTGAGTGAGATGGACGTCGAAATGGCCGTGCGTTACCAGATGCTGACGGGCCTGGTTGCGATGGGCGCGCGGGGCAACATGCAGGACGAGCAGCAGGCGTGGCTGGAGTCCAGAAAAGCCTGCGGCGCTAATCAATCGTGCTTGCTCAACGCGTACCGCCGGCGCATCGGAACGCTCAAGGACGAGTACGCCAACCTCGCGAGTCGCGGACCGTTCTGAGTGCGCTGCGTGTGTTCCAGAAACGGATACGGAACAAAGAGCCGCGAAGGCAAGCCGAATTCGATCCTTCAGTGAGCAGCGGAAACGCCAGGCGCGCCTCTTCCGCCCGCGACCGAACGTATCGCTCACGTCGCCGTCTCAACGCGTTACCATGAAAATCTTCCGCTGCTTATCCCCCGATTCAGGTCCCGATGCGCTCAACTTTCACCAAATGGCTTTTTATCGTCTACCTCCTCGGTAGCGGCACGCTGTATTCGATCATCATCCTGCTGCTGTTTCCCTTCGTCGGACGGGCCGGCCGGTACTGGCTGGCCAGGCAATGGTGTCGCGCACTGGTCTTCGTCATGCGTTGGCTACCCGGCGTTTCATGTTCGATAGACGGGCTCGACAACCTGCCCGACGGTCCGGCGATCATCCTCTCGCGTCATGAATCGACGTGGGAAACGCTCGCGTTTCTCGCGATTTTTCCGCGCCGCGTCAGTTTCGTGTTCAAGGAAGAGCTTCTGCGCATCCCCTTCTTCGGCTGGGTGTTGCGTGGCCTCGACATGGTCAGCCTGAACCGCGGCTCCGCTCGACAGGCTCACCAAGCCGTGACGAAGGAGAGCGCGGAGCGGCTGGCCAAGGGCGATGTCGTCGTCATTTTCCCGGAAGGCACCCGGGTCGCGCACGATGCGCCGTTGCGGATGACGTCCGGCGGCGTTCGGCTGGCGTGCGCGACCGGCGTGCCGGCCGTTCCCGTGGTCCTGAACGCGGGCAAGGTCTGGCCGACAAAAGGCTGGCCGGAGGGCCGCGGGCATATCCGCGTGGTGGTCGGGCCGCCGCTGTCTCCGCAGGACATGACACAGCAGGAACTGAGTCACGCGGTCCACGAGTGGATGAAAAACGAACTGCTGCGGCTTTGACGATGGTCGAGCCCGCATGCGGCACGGCGGATCGTTTGCGGTGCCCTAGCCTGGCGTACCGCTCGATTGAACTGGAACCCATTTGAGCATATGGTGATTGCTCCCTAGTCCAATCGGAGTCCTGTATGCGATGTCTTGCAATGACTGCGGCCGCATTGATGGCCGCTGGTTTCACCCTGTCCGCGAGTGCCCAGGTGGTCGTCACCATCGGTCATTCGGCGCCGCTCACCGGTCCGCAGGCGCCGAACGGCAAGGACAACGAGAACGGCGCACGGCTCGCCATCGACGAACTGAACAAGTCGGGCGTCACCGTCGCGGGTCAGAAGGTCACCTTTAAACTGGACTCGCAAGACGACCAGGCGGACCCGAAAATCGGCGTGCAAGTCGCGCAGAAACTGGTCGACAGCGGCGTGCTCGCCGTGGTCGGACCGTATAACTCGGGCGTGGCGATTCCGGCATCGCGCGTCTACAACACCGGCAATGTACCGATGCTGCCGGTCGCGTCGAACCCGGCGCTGACGAAGCAGGGCTTCAAGAACATTTTCCGGATCGGCGCGAGCGATGAACAACTGGGCGGCACGATGGGGCAGTTCGCCGCCAAGACGTTGAAGGCCAAAACGGCCGCTGTCATCGACGACCGCACGGCGTACGGTCAGGGCGTCGCCGAGCAGTTCGTGAAGGTTGCCAAAGCGAACGGCATCCAGATTATCCAGCAGGAGTTCACCAACTCGTCGGCAACGGATTTCCTCGGCATTCTGACGACCATCAAGGCCAAAAATCCCGACGTGATTTTCTTCGGCGGCTACGCGGCGCAGGGCGCGCCGATGGCTAAACAGATGCGCCAGCGCGGACTCCGGGCAAAGCTGCTCGGCGGCGACGGCATCTGCTCGGCCGACATGGGCAAGGTGGCGGGCGATGCGGCCTCGATTGTCTATTGCGCACAGGGCGGCATTGCGCTGGAGAAAACCGCGGCCGGCCGCGAGTTCCTGCAGAAGTACAAGGCGGCCTACAACATCGATACGCAGGTCTACGCCGTGAGCTATTACGACGGCGTCAAGTTGCTGGCCGACGCGATGGTGAAGGCGGGCACGACCACGGACAAGGCCAAGCTGACTGCCCAGCTCGCGAAGGAAAACTATAAGGGCGTAGCAGGCACCTATTCGTTCGACGAGTACGGCGACCTGAAGGGCGCGCCGACCACCGTGTACGTCATCAAGAACGGCTTGCCGACGCCTTACGGTCAGTAACGGCCGACGGCTTGACCCATCCACTTCACGACGCAGACATGAAAATTTCACGCACCATCCAGACCGTTGAAGTTCACACGGGCGGCGAGGCATTTCGCATTGTCACCAGCGGTCTGCCGCGTTTGCCTGGCGACACGATCGTCAAGCGGCGCGCATGGCTGAAGGAAAACGCCGACGATATCCGCCGGGCCTTGATGTTCGAACCGCGCGGGCATGCCGATATGTACGGCGGGTATCTGACGGAACCGGTCAGCCCCAATGCCGACTTCGGCATCATCTTCCTTCACAACGAAGGGTATAGCGACCATTGCGGCCACGGTGTCATCGCGCTCTCGACGGCGGCGGTCGAACTGGGTTGGGTTCAGCGTGAGATACCCGAAACGCGCATCGGCATCGACGCGCCGTGCGGGTTCATCGAAGCATTCGTGAAGTGGGATGGCGAGCACGCCGGCAACGTTCGATTCGTCAACGTGCCGTCGTTTATCTGGAAGCAGGACGTGACCGTCGAGACGCCGTCGTTCGGCTCGGTGACGGGCGATATCGCGTTCGGCGGCGCGTTCTACTTTTACACCGACGGCGAGCCGCATGGTCTCGCGGTGCGGGAGTCGTCGGTGGAAGAACTCATCCGCTTCGGCGCTGAGGTCAAGCAGGCGGCCAATAAGGCGTTTCCTGTCGAGCATCCCTACATTCCCGAGATCAACCACATCTACGGCACCATCATCGCGAATGCGCCGCGGCATGAGGGGTCGACGCAAGCCAACTGCTGCGTCTTCGCCGATCGTGAGGTGGACCGTTCGCCGACCGGCTCCGGAACGGGAGGCCGCGTCGCGCAGCTTTATTTGCGTGGGAAACTGGGCAAGGACGACACCCTGGTGAACGAGTCCATTATCGGCACCGTGTTCAAAGGGCGCGTCTTGAGCGAAACAACGGTGGGTGATTTCAAGGCCGTCATTCCGGAAGTCGAAGGCAATGCTTTTGTCTGCGGCTTTGCGACCTGGATAATCGACGAGCGGGATCCGCTCACCTACGGTTTTCTCGTTCGGTAAGCCGGACGAGCGCGGCGCCTAGAACCGCTCGACCCACGGGCGGAGTTCGACTTCCCACGTCCACGCGCTGCGATGCTGACGATGAATGTGAAGGTACTCCCTGGCAATCGCGTCGGGGTCCAGCCATTTGTCGTCGGCGTCGCCGTCTTCCGAACCTTTTGCACCGCTGGCAATGCCGCCGTCGATCACGAAATGCGCGACGTGAATATTCTTCGGCGCAAGCTCGCGCGCCATGCATTGGGCCATGCCTCGTAGCGCGAATTTGCCCATGGCGAACGGTGTCGAGCCGGGCAGTCCTTTCACGCTGGCCGTTGCGCCAGTCAGCAGGACGGTGCCGTGGCCGCGCGCCAACATGCGCACCGCCGCGGCCTGGGCGACGAGAAAGCCGCCGAGGGCGGTGATCTTGAAGGCGTCTTCGAGCTTCTGTGGCTCGATGGCTTCGAGTGGCGCGCGATAGCGGCCGCTCGCGTTATAGACCACGAGATCGGGAGCGCCGAATGCTTTCTCCACGCGCTCGAAGAGGGCAGTGACCTGATCGGGCTGACTGGCGTCGCAAGCCACGGGCAGGGCGCCCGTCTCGTCGACCAGCTCCGTCAGCTTGCCGGTGTCGCGGGCGGCGAGCGCGACCTGCATGCCCTCCGCCGCGAACAGGCGCGCGAGCGAGGCGCTCAAGCCCTTGCCCGCGCCGACAATCAATGCAGTCTCAGTTCGACTCATGGTTCCTCCGGAATCAACAGGGAAGCGTCGCGGCGTGGGTGTGCCGCGTCATGCCTTGCTGATTGTAGGCGCTCGCCGTGAATTGCACTGACGTTGAGGATGGCCGTGCCGATGGCTCAATGAGCCGTTTCGATGACGCTCCAGATCCGTTCGTGGGAGTCGCCCGTGAATTGTCTGGCGATCACGGCCCGGCATTTGTCGCAGCGATAGTGCTCCAGCACGAGCGTGCCATTGCACTCCGCGACACCGATTAGCGTGAGGTTTTCCTGCCGTTGCACATCGACTGGCAAGCCGTCGATATCGGAGCATCCATCGCAGACTTCCATGGCGCCTCCTGACGTTCGCATCCATCGTTCAGATGAGGAGCCCGCATGGGGCGGGCGATGACTGATGCACCCGCAGCAGAGAAGCCGGGTTAAACCAGTATCGAACGCGATCGAGCGGTTGTGCAAGCGCAAAAAAAATAAAGTAAAAGGGGTTGAATGGGGCGTCTTTGTAGCGTTTGAGCGCAAATGCGCTGCACCAGCATGGCATTGCAGACGACACATTCGCGGTCTCTTTCGATCCAGTTTTGTTATCACCTCCTCCAATACTCGAATTGTTAGCGCATCGCACCGCTCGTATATTGGCTGAACCGTCAGCGCAAGCGCACCAGCGGCATTGACACCACAACCAGCCAGCACACAACAACACAATGGCGAGCCGCTCAGGCGAG
Source organism: Paraburkholderia sp. BL6669N2 (assembly GCF_003387275.1). NCBI lineage: Bacteria > Pseudomonadati > Pseudomonadota > Betaproteobacteria > Burkholderiales > Burkholderiaceae > Paraburkholderia > Paraburkholderia sp. BL6669N2. Next base: position 655,644 of record NZ_QUNA01000002.1, read on the forward strand.
CCACAGGAGCACAGCGATGAATCGAATCGATCTGGAGGGGCGCGTAGTCGCCATTACCGGCGGCGCGCGCGGCATCGGCTACGCGGTGGCGCAGCGGGCGCTGAACTCGGGCGCGTCCGTCGCGCTATGGGACGTGGACGCCGAACGCCTCGCACGCAGCCAGCGTGAGCTTAGCGAACTGGGCAAAGTCACGGCGGTCTCCGTCGAACTCACGCAGGAAGCCGCCGTCGCGCAGGCCGTGGCGCAAACCGTCGCCGATCATGGCGCGATCGATGTGCTGATCAATTGCGCCGGCATCACCGGCGGCAACGGCACCACGTGGGAGCTGGAACCCGACGTCTGGCGCCGCGTGATCGACGTCAACCTGATCGGCCCGTACCTCACCTGCCGTGCGGTCGTGCCGCAAATGCTCAAGCAGGGCTATGGCCGGATCGTCAATATCGCGTCGGTGGCCGGCAAGGAAGGCAACCCGAACGCCTCGCATTACAGCGCCTCCAAGGCAGGCCTTATCGGCCTGACCAAATCGCTCGGCAAAGAACTGGCAACGAAGAACATTCTCGTCAATGCCGTCACGCCCGCCGCGGCCAAAACCGAAATCTTCGACTCGATGTCGCAGCAGCACATCGACTACATGCTCTCGAAGATTCCGATGAACCGCTTTCTGATGCCCGAAGAAGCGGCGTCGCTGATTCTGTGGCTCTCGTCCGAGGACTGTGCGTTCAGCACCGGTTCGGTATTCGATCTGTCCGGCGGGCGCGCAACGTACTGAGGCGCCGAGGCGTGATGCGCGCCTGAACTCGGCAACGGTACACACGATAAGAAAACGCAGCGCCGCGGATCGCGCGCGCTCTGCGAAGGAGACGACATGAAAACACATGCGCCCGTTTCACTCGAGGCGATCAACAGCAAGGTCATGCGACGGCTGCTGCCTTTTCTGCTGCTGATGTACGTGCTGGCGTTTCTCGATCGCGCCAATATCGGTTTCGCGCAAAAGGCCTTGCAGCACGATACGGGTCTGTCGAATGCGGCGTTTGCGTTCGGCGCGGGCGTGTTCTTCGTCGGCTATGCATTGTTCGAAGTCCCGAGCAATCTGCTGCTGCATCGGGTCGGCGCGCGTGCGTGGATGTGCCGGATCATGGTGACATGGGGGCTCGTATCGGCGGCCATGTGCCTCGCGCATACGCCCACGGCGTTCTATACGCTGCGGTTTCTGCTCGGCGTCGCCGAGGCCGGTTTCTTTCCGGGCGTGATCTATTACCTCACGCACTGGTTTCCGCAATCGGCCCGGGGGCGCGCGGTGGGCGTGTTTTATTTCGGTGCGCCGCTGGCGTTTATTTTCGGCAGCCCGTTGTCGGGCTCGCTGCTCGAATTGCACGGCGCACTTGGCCTGACCGGCTGGCAATGGCTCTTTCTGGTGGAAGGCGTGCTGGCTTCGGTGGTGGGCGTGTGGGCCTTCTGGTATCTCGACAATCGTCCCGAAGACGCGCGCTGGCTCGATCCGCAAGAGCGCGCAAGCTTGCGCGCGGCGCTCGACGACGATGCGCTGCTCGCGTCCGCGCACGGTCCGCATCGCATTCTCGCCGCGCTGGTGGATCGTCGCGTGTTGCTGCTGTCGGCGATCTATCTGCTGATCCAGATGAGCGTGTACGGCGTGATTTTCTATCTGCCGCAACAGGTGGCGGCGTTCCTCGGCACGACGGTCGGTTTGCGGGTGGGGCTTGTCGCCGCGTTGCCGTGGCTGTGCGCGCTGGCCGTGACCTGGTATGTGCCGCGGCGCGCGGATCGCACGGGTGAGCACCGGCGTTGGGCGGTGGTGTTGCTGATCGTCGCCGGGCTCGGCATCGGCGTGTCGGGACTGGTGCATAGCCCGCTGTTCGGCCTGCTCGCGCTGTGTTGCGCGGCGAGCGGTTTCATCGCGGCGCAGCCGCTCTTCTGGACCTTTCCCACGCGTTACCTCACAGGCGCGGCCGCGGCGGGCGGCATCGCCTTGATCAATTCGCTCGGCGGACTCGGCGGCTTCATCGCGCCGAGCTTGCGCACCGCGGCGGAACGCGCGTTTTCGTCGACGTCGGCGGGACTGGTCGTGCTGGGCGTGTCGAGTCTGCTGGCCGCGCTGCTGATCGGCACGCTGTTGCGCCGCGATCCGGCGCAGCCGCACACCACTTTCGAAACCTTACTGCATCGCGCCCGCTAGGCGCGCGCTCGACGCACTCATAACGGAGCCCCATTCATGGCCATGCCTACCATCCGGCACGTGCGTGCCTTCATTGTCCGCGGCGGCGGCGCGGATTATCACGACCAACCCGGCGGACACTGGATCGACGATCACATTTCCACGCCGATGGCGCGTTATCCGGAGTATCGCCAGAGCCGCCAGTCGTTCGGTATCAACGTGCTGGGCACGCTGGTGGTAGAGATCGAAGCGAGCGACGGCACCGTCGGTTTCGCGGTGACCACGGGCGGCGAGATCGGCGCGTTTATCGTCGAGAAACATCTCGCGCGTTTTCTCGAAGGCCAACTCGTGACCGACATCGAGAAGATGTGGGATCAGATGTACTTCTCCACGTTGTACTACGGCCGCAAAGGCGTGGTGCTGAATACGATCTCGGGCGTCGATCTCGCGTTGTGGGATCTGCTCGCGAAGGTGCGCAAGGAGCCGGTGTATCAGCTATTGGGAGGTCCGGTGCGTGACGAGTTGGTGTTCTATGCAACCGGCGCGCGGCCCGATCTCGCGAAGGAGATGGGCTTCATCGGCGGCAAGCTGCCGTTGCAGCATGGTCCGGCCGAAGGCGAAGCGGGCCTCAAGCAGAATCTGGAGAAACTCGCGGACATGCGCAGCCGCGTCGGCGACGACTTCTGGCTGATGTACGACTGCTGGATGAGCCTCGATGTGCCGTATGCCACACGGCTCGCGCAGGCGGCGCACGAATACGGTCTGAAATGGATCGAAGAATGTCTGCCGCCCGACGACTACTGGGGTTACGCCGAACTGCGCCGCAACGTGCCACGCGGCATGATGGTGTCGACCGGCGAACACGAAGCGACGCGCTGGGGCTTTCGCATGCTGCTGGAAATGCAATGCTGCGATCTGATTCAGCCGGATGTCGGCTGGTGCGGCGGCATTACCGAATTGATCAAGATCTCCGCGCTCGCCGACGCGCACAGTGTGATGGTGGTGCCGCACGGTTCATCGGTGTATAGCTATCACTTCGTGGTCACGCGGCATAACTCCCCGTTCGCCGAATTTCTGATGATGGCGCCGAAGGCCGACGAGGTCGTGCCGATGTTCACACCGCTGCTGCTCGACGAACCGGTGCCGGTGAATGGGCGCATGAAGGTACCGGACACACCGGGATTCGGCGTGCGGCTGAATCCGGAATGCGCGTTGGTGCGGCCTTATCCGCGGTGATTGCGCGTAACCCGTCGCAAGGTGGAAGCATAAAAGGAGAATGACGTGCTGCTCAAGGACAAGGCCGTGATCGTCACCGGCGGCTCGCGTGGCATTGGCCGCGCAATTGCGGTTGCGTGCGCACGCGAAGGCGCGGACGTGGCGATCAACTACTGGGGCGATAACGACGCATCGTATGGACGCCGTTCCGCCGTCGCGGAAGTGGTCGGCGAAATCGAGGCGCTGGGGCGGCGCGTGATTGCGATCGAGGGCAACGTCGCCGCGCGCGAAACCGGCCAGCAACTGGTGCGTCATACGGTCGAAGCGTTCGGCAAGGTCGACGTACTGGCCAGCAACGCCGGCATCTGTCCGTTCCACGCGTTTCTCGACATGCCGCCGGAGGTGCTGGAGTCCACGGTGGCAGTCAATCTCAACGGCGCGTTCTACGTCACGCAAGCCGCCGCGCAACAGATGAAGCTGCAGGGCGCCGGCGGCGCGATCGTGGCGACGAGTTCGATCAGCGCGCTGGTGGGTGGCGGCATGCAAACGCATTACACGCCGACCAAGGCAGGCGTGCATTCGCTGATGCAATCCTGCGCGGTGGCTTTGGGACCGTTCGGCATTCGCTGCAACTCGGTGATGCCGGGCACCATCGCAACCGACCTGAATGCGCAAGACCTCGCCGACGAAGCCAAAAGAGCCTACTTCGAAAAGCGCATTCCGCTCGGCAGACTGGGCCGCCCGGAAGATGTCGCCGATTGCGTGACGTTCCTCGCTTCCGACCGCGCACGCTATGTGACGGGCGCGGCGTTGCTGGTGGACGGCGGTCTCTTCGTCAACCTGCAGTAACGCGCCGATGCCGATCTCAGTTCACGGGAGCCGAAGACACGATCACGGAGCCGGCAGCGGCCGCCGTGATGTCATCGGGCTTGAGCTTGCGCGAGAAACCGCGCAACAGGTCGATGAAGCGCAACGCCGGTTCGGCGAGCGGTTCTTCCTTGCGTGTGAGAATGCCGAAACCGGAGAGCGATTTGCCGATTTCGAGCGGCAATGCGACGAGCAATTTGCCGCGCAAATGATCGCGCACCACCGACTCGGGCAGCATCGCCACCGCATCGTAATTCTCGAGCAATTGCAGCGTGGCGAAGATCGACGCGCATTCGGTCAGGTTCACCGGCGTGGCGAGTCCCGCACGCGCAAGTTCCTCTTCGAACAGCACGCGCGCCGGACTGGTGACGGGCTGCGCCACCCACGGCCAGTCGATCAGTTCACGCAAGCTGAGGCGCGCGCGCTGCGCGAGCGGATGCACCGCGCGCACGACCAGCAACAAGGTCTCGCGCGCGAGCGGTTCGAAACTGAAATCGTTGTGTTGCAGGGGACTTGTCAGCCGCCCAAGCGCCAGATCGACTTCGCGGCGATGCAGCAATTGCACCACCTGGTCGCTGGTTTCGCCGAGAATGCGCACGTTCAGCAGCGGACTTTCCGTTTTCAGCGCGGCGACCGCCATGGCCAGCAGATCGGGCGCGGCGCCCATGATCGCGCCGACCGTCAGTTGCCCATGACCGCCGCGGCGCTTCACGTCGAGGTCTTCGGCGAAACGGGTCAGCTCGGCCAGCGCGCGCCGCGCGTAAGCGAGCGTGACGACGCCGAGCGGCGTGGGCGTCATGCCGCGCGCGTTGCGTTCGAACAGCAGAAAGCCGAACGCTTCTTCGATATCGCCGAGCATGCGGCTCGCGCTCGGCTGGGCCACGTTGACGGCCTCGGCGGCCTGATGGAGATTGCGCGCGTCGTCGAGCGCGACGAGCAGCGCGAGGTGCTTGAACTTGAGCCGATTGACGAGTGCGACGGTTGCTGAGGGTTGGCTCATGGGGCGGTGCGATTCGGTTTGTGGATCGCCCAATCCCAACTTCGGATTGAGATGCTATCGACGCAGGAATTATAGTCGTATCAGACGCTTCCACGTTTCGCTGGAAAAGCGCCCGGATACGACGGGAGACAGGCCGCAATGGAGACAATCGCTTTCCGGATGGTGCTCAACCCCGGCATGCGCGAGGAATACGAACGACGTCATGCGCAAATCTGGCCTGAACTGGTTGACGCATTGCACGACGCCGGCGTGCGCGACTACAGGATTTTCTTCGATCCGGACTCGAATCACCTGTTCGCCATTCTGACGCGAAACAGTCATCACACCATGGACGAACTGCCGCAACTCGACGTGATGCGCAAATGGTGGGATTACATGGCCGACATCATGCACACGGCCCCGGATCACACGCCGCTGCAGCAGCCGCTCGAACCGGTCTTCCATTTGAACTCGCTGAGCTGATCCGAGCCGACCGGATCTCAAGCCTCGAAAACGATTTTGACCGGACGGAGGATGTCGCATGCAGGTGGTCGATTCGCATATTCATTTGTGGGATCTGAAAACGCATCGCTATCCGTGGCTGGAAAACCCGGGCGTGTCGTTCGTGGGCGACGCGCGCGATCTGAAGCACGACTACCTGCTCGACGACCTATTAGGCGATGCGGGCGACATCGACGTGCTGAAGCTCGTGCACGTCGAAGCGAATCACGATCCCGCCGATCCGGTCGAAGAGACCCGCTGGTTGCAGTCCATTGCCGATCGCAAGGCATCGCGCGGCATGCCGAACGCGATCGTCGCCGCGGTGGATCTGTCCGCGCCGAATGCGTCGGCGGTGCTGGAAGCGCATGCGTCGTTCGCCAACACGCGTGGCATCCGCCAGATTCTGAACGTGCATGAAAACAAGCTGTTCGATTACGTCGGCCGTCATTTCATGCGCGAGCCGCAATGGCGCGAGCACTTCGCGCTGCTGCGCCGCTACGGCATGTCGTTCGATCTGCAACTGTATCCGTCGCAGATGGAAGAGGCGGCAGCGCTGGCGCGCGCGCATGGCGACACGCAGTTCGTCATCAATCACGCGGGCATGTTCGTCGACCGCAGCAGCGTGGCCGGTTATCGCGCCTGGCGCGAAGGCATGCACTTGCTGGCGGACTGCCCGAATGTCGCCGTGAAGATTAGCGGACTCGCCATGTTCGATCACCAGTGGACGGTTGAAAGCCTGCGGCCATACGTACTCGAAACGATCGACACGTTCGGTGTCGGGCGCGCAATGTTCGCCTCGAACTTTCCAGTCGACCGGCTGTTCGGCTCTTACGCGGATCTGTGGCATGCGTATGCATCGATCGTGGAGGGCGCGAGCGTCGCCGAAAAAGAAGCATTGTTTTGCCGCAACGCGGAGCGTTGCTACCGCATTTAAAGAAGGAGACACGCAGTGCAGCAACCCACATCCGCTGTGCCGAGGCTCGAATTGCGGCATGCGAGTAAATCGTTCGGGCGGGTTCGCGCGCTATCCGACGGCGATCTCGCGCTCTGGCCGGGCGAGGTGCATGCCTTGCTCGGCGAGAACGGCGCGGGCAAGTCGACGGTCGTGAAGATTCTGGCGGGCGTGCATCAGCCGGACACCGGCGAACTGCTGGTGGACGGCGAAGCGCGCCGCTTCGCGACGCCCGCCGAGGCACGCGACGCCGGGCTCGCGGTCATCTATCAGGAACCGACGCTGTTCTTCGACCTGTCGATCGCGGAGAACATTTTCATGGGACGGCAGCCGGTCGATCGCATTGGCCGGATTCGTTACGACGCGATGCGCCGCGAAGTGGACGGATTGCTGGCGTCGCTCGGTGTCGATCTGCGCGCCGATCAACCAGTGCGCGGTTTGTCGATTGCCGATCAGCAGGTGATCGAAATCGCCAAGGCGTTGTCGCTGAACGCCAACGTGCTGATCATGGACGAACCGACCGCCGCGCTATCGCTGCCGGAAGTAGAGCGGCTCTTCGCCATCGTGCGCAAGCTGCGCGAGCGTGACGTGGCGATCCTTTTCATTACTCACCGTCTCGACGAAGTATTCGCGCTGACACAACGCGTCACGATCATGCGCGACGGCGCCAAAGTTTTCGACGGTTTGACTGCCGAGCTCGACACGGAAGCGATCGTGGCCAAAATGGTCGGGCGCGATCTGGAGACGTTCTATCCCAAGGCCGACCGGCCACCCGGCGAGATAAGGCTGTCGGTGCGCGGCCTCACGCGCATCGGTGTGTTCAAAGACATTTCCTTCGACGTCCGCGCAGGCGAAATCGTCGCGCTCGCCGGACTGGTCGGCGCGGGGCGCAGCGAAGTCGCGCGGGCGATCTTCGGCATCGATCCGCTCGACTCGGGCGAAATCCGGATTGCCGGCGAGCGTCTCACCGCCGGACGGCCCGCGGCCGCCGTGCACGCCGGACTCGCACTCGTGCCGGAGGATCGCCGGCAGCAAGGACTCGCGCTGGAATTGAGCATCGCGCGCAATGCGTCGATGACAGTGCTCGGCCGGCTCGTCAAACACGGGCTCATCTCCACGCGCAGCGAGACGCAGCTCGCCAATCAATGGGGCACGCGCCTGCGTCTGAAGGCGGGCGATCCCAATGCGCCGGTCGGCACGCTGTCGGGCGGCAATCAGCAGAAGGTCGTGCTCGGCAAATGGCTGGCCACCGGACCCAAAGTGCTGATCATCGACGAACCCACGCGCGGCATCGACGTCGGCGCCAAGGCCGAGGTGTACAGCGCGCTCGCTGAACTGGTGCGCGACGGCATGGCGGTGCTGATGATCTCGAGCGAATTGCCGGAAGTGCTCGGCATGGCCGACCGCGTGCTGGTGATGCACGAGGGGCGTATCAGCGCGGATATAGCGCGCGCCGACGCCGACGAGGAACGGATCATGGGCGCGGCACTCGGTCAACCCATTCCACCGCTGGGGCACGCCGCATGATGCGCCATTCTTCCACTCATCCCGCGCCGGTCCAGGCGCCGGTGCCGAAGCGCGCCGCGAGTTCGCCGGGCGGCTTTGCGGCGAGCATCGCGAAGAGCCGCGAGACGACGCTCTTCGTCGTGCTGGTTCTGCTGATCGTCGGCACGGGGCTCGCGAAGCCGCAGTTCCTGAATCTGCAGAATCTGCGCGACGTGCTGCTGAATGTGTCGATTATCAGCTTGCTGACGGCCGGCATGACTGTCGTGATCCTGATGCGCCACATCGATCTGTCGGTCGGCTCGACAGTGGGCGTCAGCGCGTATGCGGTCGGCAGTCTGTATGTCGCGTTTCCGCATATGCCGGTGATTGTCGCGTTGGCGGCGGGGCTCGCAATCGGTCTCGTGGCGGGCACCATCAACGCGCTGCTCGTCGCGGTCGGGCGCGTGCCATCGCTCGTCGCAACGCTGTCCACGCTATACATTTTTCGCGGCGCGGACTACGCGTGGGTGCACGGCGGACAGATCAACGCAACCAGTTTGCCCGACGCGTTTTCCCGTCTTGCCACCGGCACCTTGCTCGGCATCCCGACGCTTGCGCTGATCGCGGTCGTCGTGCTGATCGGTCTCGCCATCTATCTGAAGCAGTTTCGCGGCGGCCGCGAACACTACGCGATCGGCTCGAATCCGGAGGCGGCACGTCTCGCCGGCGTGAACGTCGAACGGCGCGTGATGGCGGGCTTCCTGCTGTCCGGTGCGATTGCCGGTTTCGCTGGCGCGTTGTGGCTGGCCCGCTTCGGCACCGTGGATGCGAGCACCGCGAAGGGCATCGAGTTGCAGGTGGTGGCCGCCGCCGTGGTGGGCAGCGTGGCGATCACCGGCGGCGTCGGCACGATACTCGGCGCGACGCTCGGCGCGCTCGTGCTCGGGGTGATCAGCATCGCGTTGGTGGTGCTGCACGTGTCGCCGTTCTGGGAGCAGGCCATCGAAGGCGCGCTGATCGTCGCCGCGATTACCGCCGATACCTTGCTGGCCCGCTCCGTCGCCAAACGCATGATGAGGAAACGCGATCATGGCTAAACCCGATTCCGCGCTGCTCACGCGCAAACGCGAAACGCCGCTGCAATGGGACGTGCTGCTGGTGATCGTGCTGATTCTCTCGCTCGTGCTAGGGCGCTTGCTGTCGCCGGTGTTCCTGACCGGCGCGAATCTGAGCAACGTGCTGGCCGATCTGACCGAGATCGCCTTGATGGCGCTACCGATGACGCTGATCATCGTCGCCGCCGAAATCGATCTGTCGGTGGCGTCGGTGCTCGGCGCATCGAGCGCGTTGATGGGCGTGCTGTGGCATATGGGCTTGCCGATGCCGCTCGTGATCGTGCTGGTGCTGGTTGCCGGCGCGTTGGCGGGCTTGCTGAACGGCCTCGTGATCGTCAAGCTCAATCTGCCTTCGCTCGCGGTCACGATCGGCACGCTGGCGCTGTTTCGCGGCCTCGCCTACGTGTTGCTCGGCGACCAGGCGGTGGCGGATTTTCCGCCCGCTTATACGGCGTTCGGCATGGACACGATGGGCGGAAGTTTTATTCCGTTGCCGTTTGTCATCGTGATCGTCGGCGCGATTGTGTTCACGGTGCTGCTGCAATCCACCGCATTCGGCCGCAGTCTTTACGCGATCGGCGCGAACCCAACCGCGGCGGCGTTCTCCGGCATCGAAGTGGCCAGGATCCGCTTGCGTCTGTTCGTGCTGTCCGGCGCGATGAGCGCGCTAGCGGGCATCGTCTATACGCTGCGCTTTACCAGTGCGCGCGGCGACAACGGCGAAGGGTTCGAGTTGTCGGTGATCGCGGCGGTGCTGTTCGGCGGCGTGAGTATTTTCGGCGGACGCGGTTCGATGATCGGCGTGCTGTTGTCGCTGCTGATCATCGGCGTGCTGAAAAATGCGCTCACGCTCGACGACGTATCCAGCGAAACGCTCACCATCGTCACCGGCGTGCTGCTGCTGGCATCGGTACTGATACCGAATCTGGTGGCCCGCTGGCGAGCGGCGCGCGACCGGCGTTTTATCGCCAGATCCGCTTCTTCCCTGTAACGCCCTTAGCAATGCCTGTGTCTGAAAAGAGAAAGTCCAACAACCGATAACCCGGACAACACCACGTCCAACAAGGCAGGAGACACTTCATGTTCAAACCTCTACGTCACACCGGCAGCGCGGCGCTGTGCGTCGCGTTGCTCGCGATCAGTTGCGCCGCGTCCGCCGCGGACCTGAAAAGCGGGCTGAAAATCGCATTCGTGCCCAAGCAGATCAACAACCCCTACGAGGTGATCGCCGACGATGGCGGCATGGCCGCGATCAAGGAATTCAAGGGCGTGGGCAAGGCGGTGGGGCCGTCGGACGCGGGCGCTTCGTCGCAGGTTCAATACATCAACACGCTGATTACGCAGCGGCAGGACGCGATCGTGATTGCCGCCAACGACGCCAACGCGGTGGTGCCCTATCTGAAGAAGGCGATGTCGCAAGGCATCAAGGTGGTGACCTTCGACTCGGACACGGCACCGGAGGGCCGTCAACTGTTCGTCAATCAGGCGAACGCGGAAGGCATCGGCCGTGGCCAGGTTCAACTGGTCGCGAAGCTGATGGGCGGCGAGGGCGAGTTCGCGGTGCTGTCGGCCACGCCCAACGCAACCAATCAGAACACCTGGATCAAGTGGATGCAGGAGGAACTGAAAAAGCCCGAGTATTCGAAGATCAAACTGGTAAAGATCGCCTACGGTAACGACGACGATCAGAAGTCGTTCACGGAGACGCAGGGCCTGTTGCAGGCGTATCCGAATCTGAAGGCGATCGTCGCGCCGACCACGGTGGGGATTGCGGCTGCCGCGCGTTATATTTCGACTTCGTCGAGCAAAGGCAAGGTGGCGGTGACCGGCCTCGGCACGCCGAACCAGATGCGTGCATTCGTGAAAAACGGCACCGTGAAGGCGTTCCAGTTGTGGGATCCGGGTCAACTCGGCTATCTGGCTGCGTATGCCGCGGCAGCGCTGGCGTCGGGCACGATCAGCGGCAAGGAAGGCGAGTCGTTCGAGGCCGGCAAGCTCGGCAAACGCACCATCGGGCCGCAAGGCGAAATCATTCTCGGACCGCCGACCACGTTCGATTCGAGCAATATCGATAACTTCAATTTCTGAGCGGCGATGCTTTGCCGCGCGGAGGTCGCACGGCTGACGTGATCGAAGGCACGACGCACGAGGCGCGCGGCCGATGCATGGCTCACGCGTCTCGTGCTTCTTATTTGCAACGCGCCCTGAATGGCGTCATGCCTGCTGCACACACACTCACGTTTTTCGCGTGAAGGGTAATGGTTTTTGCGGTGCCTTTGTATTTGCAGACGAGATAGGGGTCGATCTGGTCGATGTCCCATCGATCCACACGGCCAGCGCGTACGGGTGCAAGAGTCGCCATCTGGTCCGGCGGACCATCGTACAAAGCCGCGTTGTTCAGGGCATGCCGCACGCCAGAATCGAGCACGCTAACCGGACAAGCGACCGGCGCTGCCAACGCGGTGCCGCTTGCCCATGCATAGAGGAGCACACAAAGCGCTTTACTCGACCACATAGAATTGATCCCCGTCGTTTGCTTTAACTCCGTGTCCGTTCCTAAAGCGGATGGTTCGCTCGTGGACGGGCTGCGCCGTATGCCCATTCCATTGATCCAGAACCTGGATGCCGGCTGCGTTGCGGCCGAGATAAATGGCTGCATGGCTGCGCCCGTCAGTGTGGTTTCCGTACCTGCCGTTAGGGTCGAATGTCGCGATAACCGTTCCTGGACTAATCAGATTCGCGGTTCTTGCTTTCTCTCCCTGATGCCACGACGAGGAAGGTGGAACGGAAACGACAGCGTGCACGAATGCCACACATTGCCCGTTGCCGACAAGGTGTCCTTTTAGAGAATTTGCTTCGGTCATGTTTGCCAGGTAAGACATCCCTTAACCTTTATCAATCATGTGGTTTGGATATGAGTCCACACCTCCCTGTGTGGACCCACGTTCACGGCGGGTGCGGTGAACGGATCAAACGTAGCATTGCGTTAGCCGTAACTGATTGGGGAAAATTCCGCTTTGCAGGTGGCAGAAGTCGGAAACCTAGCGTCAGGCGCGTTGCGTCATTAACGGAACTGACAGCTTGCCGACCATGCACGGAGCGCGCGGGACATTAACGCAGTTCAAATTTTGGCAAGCTAAAGCATCAGAAACGCTGCTGAATACCCGCGGTGACACCTGCCTGCGTATCCGCCGTGCCGGTCAGATCGCGCGACACACTCACTAGGTTGCCGTGCTTCGCCATCGCATAGCCGCCCGCCAGATACAGCGACGTGCGTTTCGACAGGGCGTACTGTGCGCGCAACGAGAACAGCGTCGGATCGGCATCGCTCGCGTCCTTGATGTTCTGGTGATAGATCGCGGCGGTCAGCGTGAGCATCGGCGTTGCCTCGTACTGGCCGCCGATCCAGTACATGTCGCTCCGTAGCGCCGGCGCGGCGGTATGGAACGCACGCCGGTAGCTTCGATAGCCGGCCATCGCCTTGACCTGGCCGAAGTCATAGCTGACACCTGCGTGCATGCCCTGAATGTAGTCAGTGGTGTCCGCCGGCGTGACGCTGCCGCTTGCGCCGTTCTGCCGGTCGAAAGTGACGACCGCGGCGAACGGCCCGTTTTCGTAGCCGAGACCGAGATCATATTTGGCACTCGTCTTCATGCTGCCGGGCACGTTGCCGAACCCATACATTGCACCGAACTTGAAGCCGGAAAACGTGCCGTCGTAACGCACTGCGTTGGACGAACGCACGAATATGAGGTCTCGGCGGCCGCCCGTCGCGGTCGACGAGATAACCCACGAATAGTTTGGCGCGTAGCCCATCGGGTCGAACGGCAGGACGTAGTCGAACGTGGTGGTGAAATTGCGGCCGAGCGTGACTTGCCCGAAACGGTTTTTCAGACCGATGAACGCGCGGCGGGCGAAAATCGCACCGGGGCCATCATCGAACTGACCGTTCATGGTGTTGATGCCGCTCTCCAGCTGAAACAGCGCCTTCAGTCCGCCGCCGAGTTCCTCGACGCCGCGCAAACCCCAGCGCGAAGTGTTCCTCGCGCCCGGCACGAGACGCACGGCGTTGCCGCCGGGGCTGGCATGGTTCACGTATTCGATGCCCGCGTCGACGATACCGTAAAGGGTCACGCTCGACTGCGCCTGTGCGCCCCCGGCGGCAAAGCCGGCGAATCCGGCGCAGGTCACGCTGAAAGTCGCTTTCTTCATGTTCAAGTTCATCACCCGTCTCCTTCGGTTGGTTCTTTTTTGCTTCGGTCCGGTTGCGGCGCGCGCTCAACTCGCCTGTGCGAACGCCCAGCAGTCGTTGGCGGGGAATTCGATCCAGTGCCGGCCCGCCGCGCGCGGCACGTGGCCGAAGGCGCGCAGCCGCAAGCCGCCGCAATGGAACAGGTATTCCCAGCGGTCGCCGAGATACATCGACGTGACGAGTTCGGCTTCGAGCCGGTTCGCACCGGGACCGTCGGCGACCTGCACGCGTTCGAGGCGAATCACGGCATGCGCATGCTGTCCGGCGGTCAGCGCTTCGCGCGCTTGCGCCTGCAGTTCCCAGCCGTCGCCGGTAAGCGTCACGCGGTCGCCGTCAACCGCGGCCACGCATGCCTCGATGCGGTTGTTGCTGCCCATGAATTCGGCGGTGTAAAGCGAGCGGGGCGCGCCGTACAGTTCGGCGGGCGTGCCTTCCTGTTCGATGCGGCCGTTGCGCAGCAGGAGGATGCGATCGGACATGGCCATCGCTTCGGTCTGGTCGTGCGTCACGCACAACGCCGAAAGGCCCAATGACACGATCAGTTCACGCAACCACGCGCGCGCTTCTTCGCGCAGCTTGGCGTCGAGATTGGAGAGCGGTTCGTCGAGCAGAATCACCGGCGGGTTGTAGACGAGCGCCCGCGCAACCGCCACGCGCTGTTGCTGACCGCCGGAGAGCTGATAGGGATAACGCGCGGCAAGGTGGCCAAGGCCGAGCTGGTCGAGCGCCGCTTGCACGCGCCTTTTCTGTTCGGCGCCGACGACGCGCCGCAGCTTCAATCCATAGCCGACGTTCTCGGCCACCGTGCGATGCGGCCACAGCGCGTACGACTGGAACACGAGTCCGAGCGAGCGCTGCTCGACCGGCAGATCGACACGCGTGGCGTCGTCGAAAAACGCCTTGCCGTCCAGTTCGATGCGACCCGCCGACGGTTGTTCGAGTCCGGCCACCGCGCGCAGCAGCGTGGTCTTGCCGCTGCCCGACGCGCCCAGCAGGCAGACCACTTCGCCGGGATTCAGCTCGAACGACACGCCGTTGAGAATCGGGTTGTCGCCGTAGCTGAGAAAGAGATTGTCGACCTTGAGCTTATCCATGCAATTTCACTCCGAAGCGCAGCGCGACGCCGAGCCCGGCGCCGACCATCGCGATGTTGATGACAGAAAGCGCCGCAACCTGATCGACCGCACCGGTCGCCCACAGCGACACCAGCAGCGCGCCGATCACTTCGGTACCGGGCGAAAGCAGATAGACCGCGGTCGAATACTCACGCTCGAAGATCATGAAAATCAGTAGCCACGCCGCGAGCAAACCGAAGCGCACGAGCGGCAGCGTCACATCGAGACTCACGCGTGCACGCGTGCCGCCGGCGCTGCGTCCCGCTTCTTCGAGTTCGGGGCCGACCTGCAACAGCGCGCTCTGAATCAGACGCATGCCGTACGCGAGCCACACGACCGTGTACGCGATCCAGATGCTCCACATGGAGTTCTTCAGTTCCTTCAGGCCGGGCACGAAGAGAAAGATCCACAGGAAGGCGAGACCGGCGAGCAGCCCCGGCACCGCGCGCGGCAACAGCACGAGGTAATCGAGCAGACGCGTGGCCCAGTCGTTGCGGCGATGGCCGGCAAATGCCACCAGCGAGTAGAAGCCCACCGCCAGCGCACCGCCGATCACGCCGATGCCGAGCGTGTTCAGAATCGCGCGCACCAGGGTGTCCTGCTCGAACAGTTCGGCGAAGTTGGCGAGCGTGAGAACGTCGCCGAGATGCACGCCTTGTCCCCAGTTGGTGACGAACGCGCGCAACGTGATGCCGGAGATCGGCACGAACACCGTCAGCAGCAGCCACAGCGCGACGATCGCGAGTGCGATCCAGCGCCATGCGCCGAGCGGCAGTACAGTCTGACGTCCCGCTTTGCCCTTGACCGTGACGAATCGATTCGCGCTCTTCAGCAGCCGGCGTTGCAGCAGCACGAGCGGGAACGTGATCGCGACGATGCACATCGCCACCGCGGCCATCAGGTGATACGAGGGAATGCCGAGTTTGTTGGTGAGCTTGTAGAGATACGTGGCCAGCACGAGGTGCCCTTCGGGATCGCCGAGCACGAGCGGCAGGCCGAACACTTCGAAGCCGAGGAAGAACACCAGCACGCCGGCGAACAGCAGCGCGGGCAGCGTCATCGGCAGGCTGACGTCGAGCGCGACGCGAAACGGCCGCGCGCCGGCGACACGCGCCGCTTCCTCGACGTCCGAGCCGAGATTACGCAGCGCCGCCGACGAATACAGGTACACGTGCGGCACATGCGTGAGGCCGACGATCACCGTGATCGCGAACACCGAGTAGACGGTCCACGGCGCTTCGGCTGTGCCGAACAGCTCCATCCACCAGACCGAGTAAAAGCCGACCGGGCCGGCCGCGACCACATAGCCGAACGCGAGCACCATCGGCGAGACGAACACCGGAGTGAGCAGCAGCGGTTCGAGCCAGCGACGGCCGGGCAGGTCGGTGCGCACCATCAGGAACGCGAGAATGCCGCCGAGCGGAATCGAGATGAACAGCATTCCGGCTGCGATGACAAACGAGTTTTTCAGTGCGGACCAGAAGTCCGGGTCGCTGAAAATGAATTCGAAACCGCTGAGGCCGAAGGCGCGCTTCGCGTCGAAGAACGGTGCGTTCAGCACGCTCTGCAACAGGATGAAGCCGAGCGGCAGCGCCACCGCCACGGTTAGAACCGCGATGACGAGCCAGCGCAGCAGCCCCATGAACGGCTGAAGTGCGCCGGGCGGTATCGCGCCGTTGGAGCGGCCGTTTGCCGCGTGCGGTAGCGCGGCGCGGTGTCCGGTTGCGCTGGTGGAAGGCATGAGGGTCCCCCTGCGGCACGCTGGCCGCATATCGACAGGTCTGGAAAGAAGGGCCGCCGCGCGTGTCAGCGCGGCCGCCTGGGCGTCAAACGCGAACGGCTAGCGCCTGATGGACTGTTGCCACTGCTTGAGGAATTCGAGGCGCTTCGACTGATCGAGATAGACCAGCAGTTCCGCGCCGATAGGGACTGGTTTAAGCGAGTTGCCGAGTTGCTTCGTGAGGGCCGCCATCGACGTTTCGCCTTCCACGTCGGCGCGAATCGAGAACAGACCCGCCTGATTCGCCAACAGCGTCTGGCCGCGTCGCGAGAGCAGATAGTCGACCCACAGCTTCGCTGCGTTCGGGCTTTGCGCTTTCTTCGAAATCGTCACGAGCCGGCTCGCCACCAGCGTGTAGTCTTTCGGGTAGACATAACCGATAGATGGATCTTTCTTCGCCTTGATGACCGCGTACGAGCCGAGAATGTTGTAGCCGATCAGGTTCTCGCCCGAGGAGATGCGCTCCATCATCGCGCCCGTGCTCGATTGCAGCTTCGGGCCGGTGGCGCCCATGGCCTTGACCAGATCCCACGTGACCTGCGGGTTGACGCGTACGTCCTGGGTCAGATAGTTGAAGCCGACGCCGGACTTTTCGATGTCGTAAGTGGTGACGCGGCCTTTGAACCTGTCGGGTTTGGCTTGCAGCAGTTTGATCAGATCGGCGCGCGTTTGCGGCACCTCGCCAGCCGGCATGAGGCGTTTGTTGTAGACGATCGCGAGCGGCTCGT
Source organism: Paraburkholderia sp. BL6669N2 (assembly GCF_003387275.1). Classification (NCBI taxonomy): domain Bacteria; kingdom Pseudomonadati; phylum Pseudomonadota; class Betaproteobacteria; order Burkholderiales; family Burkholderiaceae; genus Paraburkholderia; species Paraburkholderia sp. BL6669N2. The sequence goes on from NZ_QUNA01000002.1 coordinate 672,806, forward strand.
ACGTGGTGCCGTACGCCTGCTTCTGGTACTGCGCCCACTGCGGCAACTGCTTCGCTTCGGGGGATTCGTAGGTGGTCATCAGGCCGTCGTTAACGAGCTTGATCTGCAGGTCCATGGCCGAGCTCCACAGCACATCGGCGCTCACGCTGCTGGCCGCGTTTTCGCTGATGTAGCGGTTGTACAGCTCGGTGGTGTTCATGTCGTTATATTCGACTTTGACGCCGTAGAGGCTTTCAAAATCCTTGATGAGTGGACGTACCAGCGCGGTGTCCGTGACCGAATAGACGATCAGCTTGCCTTCCTTTTTCGCGCCGTCGACCGTGGCCTGGTAGTCAGTGGGATAACCGGGTGGAATGGCCGCCCACGCTGAATTCGTTGCGAATGCGACAGCGACAGCCAAGGCCTTGAAGTTGATTTGCACGTCGTCCTCCAGATATCTCGATGTTGGTTTTGTGTAGGCGAATGAATACAGTCCGATCCTGTCCCGCCTGGTCACCGACGCGCTGACCAGCGACATTGACAGTCGACTACCCGTGCTGATACTGAGCGCGCACGGCTCGGTGGGAGAGCGCGCGCATGGTCTCGATCTGAGCGCCGACGACTGTTTTCGCCACACCATTCTCTCTCACGGAAATGGATGCGCGCGCACGTGTGCTACTACGTCGCAGCCGTGGCGATATCGATGTCGAGAAGGATAGGGTGCCTAACGATCGCAGGCGAAGGGGCATTGAAGGCAGCTGAATCGCGCTGTGCAGCAGGCGGGGCGCATCGCGGCCGTTGCTCTTGCGGTCGCGGCTCGATGCGGACAACGGCTATTGACTCAAGCGTGTGGCGCTGCTGCTGCATAAGGTCGCACGCGGCGTGACGCTCCACCGCTTGCGGGTGATGCGCTCGCCTGGTATCAATCCCGGTTTCGAGCAGGACGTGCGGGGCGACGTGACAGGCCGGATCGATCTGCTGGCGAAAGGGGGCGGTTAGCTGAGCGATTACGCCATGCGGCGTCATTCAGCCGCTTGACTACTCGATCACTCGGTCAACCACTCAGCGGCGAATCGGAAAGCGCTGTGCATAAGCAGTGGGTGACGTACCTTCGCGCCACGTTTCGCCGTCGATCAAGAACTGAGAGGCGCCTTTTTCCGGCACGGCCACATTCACGGCGACGGCCGCCTCGCGATACAACTGCGTCTGGTTGATCCGCGCGGCAATGTCCGCATAATCCGCACGCGCGTCGATCATGCCCCATCGTTCGAATTGCGTGAGAAACCACGCACCTTCGAATGCATGCGGGTAGTTGACCGCGCCATTGTCGAAGAAGCGTATGGGCAAACCGCCCGGCGATGAAGCGGCAATCTGGTCGCCCAAACGTGCCGCGATCAACGCTTCATCAATGCCGACATACTCGGGCCGCGCAAGCCAGCGTGCGATTTCCTCGCGGTGTCCCGGGCCGTCGAGCCAGCGGCACGCTTCGAGCATGGTCTGCACGAGAGCGCGCGCGGCATTCGGATTCGCGCTGACAAAATCGCGGCGGCACGCCAGCACTTTGTCTGGATGATCCGGCCACACGTCGCTCGTATAAACCATCGTTCTGCCGACACCTTGCGCTTCTGCCTGCGCGTTCCACGGCTCGCCGACACAGAGGCCGTCGAGTTTGTCTTCGGCGAGCGCCGCGACCATTTGCGGCGGCGGAATCGCCACGCTCTCGATCTCGCGCAACGGATCCACGCCTTGCGACGCGAGCCAGTAGTACAGCCACATCGCGTGCGTGCCGGTCGGGAAGGTTTGCGCGAAGACGGGTTTGCGGCCGAGCGTGGCGAGCGCCCTAGGTAGCGTGCCGTGTTCGGCGAGCGCATCGGCGAGACGGTTCGACAGTGTGATGGCCTGGCCATTGCGGTTGAGCACCATCAGCACCGCCATCTCGGTTTGCGGTCCGCCGAGGCCCAGCTGCACGCCGTAGACGAGTCCGTAGAGCGCATGGGCCGCATCCAGATCGCCCGACAACAGTTTGTCGCGCACGGCGGCCCACGACGGTTGGCGCGACAACTCCAGCGTCAGGCCGTGTGCATGGCCGAATTCGAGCAGCTTGGCGGCGACGAGCGGGGCGGCGTCCGAAAGCGCCACGAAACCGAGCCGCAAATGAGTCTTCTCGAGCTGTCCCGATGCGGACGTGGTGGCGAGTGAAGTAGGAGAGTTCATGGACGGCGCTTCATTTGAGCGAGTCAGCCGCCGCGACAATGGCGCGCGCGATCTCGGCGAGTTTGACGCCCTGGTTCATCGCGCGTTTGCGCAGGTTGGCGTAGGCGGCGTGTTCGGTGATTTTCTGCTGATCCATCAGGATGCGTTTGGCGCGATCGATCAGCTTGCGCTCGGCCAGTTCGTTCTCGACTTGCGCGAGACGCTCGCGCAACTGCGATTCCTGGGCAAAACGCGCGAGCGCGACTTCAAGGATCGGCGCGAGACGCTCGGTCGCGAGACCTTCGACGAGATAGGCCGTGACGCCCGCGCCGACGGCGTCGCGAATCAATTGCTGGTTGGCGTCGTGGCTGAACATCAGCACCGGACGCGGCGCGGTGGCGTTCATCACGGCAAGCTGTTCGAGCGTGTCGCGCGACGGCGATTCGGTATCGATGATGATGACGTCCGGCCGGTCGCTCTGCACCACGCGATGCAGCGCTTGCGGCGTCGCGGTGCCCGCCAGCATCTCGTAGCCGAGGCGGGCAAGGGCGTCGCGAAGGTCGCCGATGGGCTTATCGGTGTCGGTTACGAGGAGAACGCGCAGCATGGAGTGGGGTTTTATCGACGGCTAGCCTTGTATAAAGCAACGGCTATGCCAACCAATACGCGCGAAGGTGAAACGAAAGCAGGCACGGACTTAGCGGCCGCCTAGACCGCCGCGGCTGCACCTGCGTGGGGCGCGTCCGGCCGACGCACCGAAGCGGCGCATGGCGGCGCCGCTCATTTCATTGGCGCCACGCGCTGTAACTGCGGGGCGAGAACAGAAAACCGACGGCGATCATTGCGACGACGCAGCCGGCCAGCATGATCCACGCGCCGCCGAAGCTCCCGCTCCAACCTCGCACGAGGCCGGCCACGACCGGCGCGGTAGCCGCCACGATGAAGCCGACGCCCTGCGTGAACGCGACCAGCTTGCCGGCCACACGATGGTCGGCCGAATGATCCATGGCGGTCACGAGCGTCAGCGAAAAAGTCCCGCCGAGTCCCGCGCCTGCCACGCCGACCCATAGCAAGGGTGCGGCGTCGGGCCAGACGATCAAGCCAAGCAAACCGGCCAGTTGCGCGGTTAGGCCCAGCGTGAGCCACGGTCGGCGATCGCGGAACGACGCCGCGGCGAGCGGCAGCAACAGGGCCGCGGCGGCCTGGAACACCGTCATGCCTGCCAGCAGCGAACCGCTTGCCGCGACGCTCACGCCGCGTTGCTGGTAAAACGCCGGCAGCCACGCGACCAGACTCGTATAGCCGCCGTTGACGATGCCGAAGTAGAGGCCGAGCGTCCACGCGCGCCGCGTGCGCCATAGCGAAAGCGGGACGGCATGCGTGGGCGCAGCGTGGGCGGCGGCGCCGTTCGACGGGGACTGCCGGTTCAATGCCCACCAGCACAGCAGCGCGGCGCAAGCCGGAAGCGCCCACACCGCGAGCCCCGCATGCCATGACTGCGCCGCGCGACTCACCCACGGACTCAAACTTGCGCCCAAGCCGCCGCCGCCCATGATGGACGCGGAGAACACGCCCATCGCGAGCGGCACGCGCGCATGAAAGCGCTGCTTCATCACGGCGGGCAGTAGCGCCTGAATCGCCGCGACGCCCACGCCCGCGAGCAACGCCGTGGCGAGCAGCGCCGCGCCGGTCGACGCGGTCCACCGCGCCGCGCAAGCCAGCGCGATGGCCAGCAAGCCGAGCGCGACACCGCGCGTTTCGCCGATCGTGCGGGACAACGCGCCCGCACCGAACGCGCCGATGCCCATCGCGACGACCGGCAGGCTGGTCAGCAACGACGCGCCGTAGAAGCTGAGGCCGGTTGCGGCGCGGATCGTCGTCATTAAAGGGCTGATGGAGGTGAGCAGCGGACGCAGATTGATGCCGATCACGACGATCGCCGCGAGCCAAACGACGTCCTGCCACCTTAGTGCCGCGGTGGCGTGGTGAGCGGGAGCGTGGGTTGGGGCGGCGCTGGAGGGCGGAGTCACTATGGTCCTGGTGGAGAGGGATGGGCGGCGTGAAAAAACCGTGCGAGGCGCTGTTTTGGTCAACCATAATATCAAAAAATGGTTAACCATTTTCGTGATGCCCGGTATAACGCGAGACGCTTTTGCGGACGCTCGCCGCTCTGCCTTCTACCCGGATAGCAACTGCAAATACCCCGCGATGAACGGGGCGGCCTCGCCCACGAGCGCTGCAAACGCCTCGTCCGGCAGACGTTCGGCATGGTGCACGACACGCTGAGTGCGTCAGCGCCTCGATGGACGTTACGCACACGAAGGCCGCAAGCACGAGGCCGACTAAAGCATTCGTGTTGTCTTGGCTGGCGACTTTCCATGGGCAGGATATGCTGTCGGTTGTCAGCAAAATCACGATGCACGATGAAAACCAGTTCGAAAGGCGGCCTTGTCTATTCCACCGAAAACGGCCGCATGTGTCCCGAATGCAGCCGGGCGCTCGCGCAATGTGTCTGCAAGACGATCGCCAGGACACGAGCGGCGGGTGACGGCATGGTGCGAGTGTCTCGCGAGACCAAGGGCCGAGGCGGGAAAAGCGTGACGCTCGTGAAGGGGCTCGCGCTCGATCCTCTCGCCTTGGCCTCGCTAGGCAAGCAGTTACGCACGGCCTGCGGTTCTGGCGGTACGGTCAAGGATGGCGTGATCGAAGTGCAGGGCGATCATTGCGAACGGGTGATCGAGGCGCTAAAGAAGGCCGGCCATCAGGCGAAGCGGGCTGGGGGTTGAGCTCAACGCTTGAACGTCCCCCTGCAAAGCGGCTTTCTCCAGCGCCAATCACGTCTTGTTCGCCCACCCCTATCCCGATTGCGAGACCCGTGCGAAACAGACTCGACGCCGCGCGCGAGATCGGCGAGGCCAGGTCGCGTCGCTGAAAATTCGGCGTAAGCTGAGCGCTTGACCGGAGGGTGACGTCGAAGACAAATCTGCGAACCGGGCTCGGTCAACTCGCGTTCGTCTCTTGCGTGAGGAGGAAAGCGATGCGGACGATGAAGGCAGTGCAGGTGGCAAAGGCTGGCGGACCCCTGGAACTCGTCGAACGGGACGTGCCGGAACCGGGTGCCGGCCAGGTACTCATCAAGATCCAGGCCTGCGGTATCTGCCACAGTGACGTATTGACTAAAGAAGGGCAGTGGCCGGGCCTTGAATATCCGCGGGTGCCTGGGCACGAGATTGCGGGCGTCATCGATACGGTCGGCGCGGGCGTTGAAGGATGGACGGCGGGACAGCGAGTCGGCGTCGGCTGGCACGGCGGACATTGCGGACGGTGCGAGCATTGCCGTCGAGGCGATTTCGTTCTGTGTCAGCGCGCACTCGTGCCTGGCATCAGCTACGACGGCGGCTATGCCGAGTTCATGGTGGCCCCGGTCGAAGCGCTGGCGCGCATTCCGGATGATCTTTCCGATGTGGATGCCGCACCGCTTCTGTGTGCCGGCATCACGACATTCAACGCGCTGCGCAACAGCGGCGCGCGCGCCGGGGATGTAGTCGCCGTGCTGGGCATTGGCGGACTCGGTCACCTCGGCGTGCAGTTCGCGCGAAAAATGGGATTTGTCACGGTGGCCGTCGCGCGCGGGCAGGACAAGGCAAGCCTCGCGAAAGAGCTGGGCGCTCACCACTACATCGACAGCACGAAGGCGGACGTCGCACAAGCGCTGCAGGCGTTGGGCGGCGCTCGCGTCATTCTTGCGACCGTCACAAGCGGCAAGGCAATGAGCGCCGTGGTGGGCGGGTTGGGATTGAACGGCAAGCTGATCATGGTCGGGCTCTCGGAGGAGCCGGTGGAGGTGCCGATCGCGCAGTTCGTCATGGGGCGCAATTCGGTGCAAGGCTGGCCGTCGGGCACCTCAGCGGATTCTCAGGACACGCTCGCCTTCAGCGCGCTATCGGGTATCAAGCCGATGATCGAAGAATTCCCGCTAACCAAAGCCGCCGACGCCTACGACCGGATGATGAGCGGTGCGGCACGGTTCAGGGTTGTGCTCAACACGGGTCAATAAAAGCGCGACTGACGGCCGGAGCCGCTGCCGCTAGAATGCCTGCCGATATCGCTCCGTTTCCGACTACTGAATTCATGGCTCCCCGTCCCCGTCCTGCGTCGCCTGCCGACACCGAAACGCCCATTCAAGCCGCACGCGACGACGATGCGATCAGCGTCGAAGAGCGCATTTATGCGTCCATCACCGCGGCGTTGTTGCAAGGGCGCCTGCGGCCGGGCGCGCAACTCGTCGAACGCGATCTCGCCGCCGCGTTCGGCTGCACGCGCGGCGCGCTGCGCAAGGTGCTGGCGCGGCTCGGCTTCGAGGGCAAGCTCGTGCTGGAGGCGAATCGCGGGGCGTTCGTGCCGTCGCCGTCGGAAGACGACATTCGCCAGGTGTATCGCGCGCGGCAGATCGTCGAGGCGGGCATCGTCGCCGCTTTGTGCGGGGCGTTGAGCGCGCCGCACAAGCGGCGCCTGCGCGCGCACGTGCGCAGCGAGGAGAAGGCAATGAGAGCGGGCGCGGTCGAAGAATCCGTGCGCCTTGCCGGCCAGTTTCATGTGCTGCTGACGGAGCTCGCCGGCGGCACGGAATTGCTCGGGCTGGTCGGGCAACTGGTCGCCAAGACCGAGCTGTACAAAGCGCTCTTCGACCCGTCAAAGGGCTCGACCTGCTCCGCGGATGAACACACGCAAATCATCGACGCACTCGACGCGGGCGACCTCGACGTTGCCCTGTCGTCGATGCGCGAGCATCTGGCGGAACTGGAAGAGCGGGTGATCGAGCAGGTGCGCAAAAGCGCCGCCGGAGAAGATCTCGGGGCGGTGTTCGGGCTTTAAGCGTGCGTATGGAGGAGGCGAGACGGCTGCGAAGCGCCTACTGGCAGTGGAAAGCGCCAGTGCTTGAGAAATCCGGGCAAAACCCGGCTGCGACAAAGCGATGCCGCAGCGCGCCGCTCAGGCTCGAGTGAATGGATCAGCGAGTCAAGCCGGAGAAGGCGCGCGAATGGCTTCGCGTACAACTCAATCGCAATGGATCACGCCAGGACCGTGCGGGGCGCGGTCAGCGTGCCGCCAGCCTTAACGGCGACGGAATTGCGTGTTGCGAGCACCGCCGCCACCGGTGGCGCGCTCGTCTTTGTGACGGAAATTGATCCGGCCTTTGGTCAGATCGTAGACCGACAGTTCCAGCGTCACGCGGTCGCCCGCGAGAATACGGATGTGGTTCTTGCGCATGCGTCCGGACGCGTAAGCGCCTACCACGACGCCGTTGTCGAGCGTCACGCGGTAACGGCTGTCCGGAAGTACTTCGTCGACGATACCGTCAAGTTCAAGCAGTTCTTCTTTCGCCATGCATAACTCCTGGTCGATGGGATAAGGGGTGTTGGTCGCCCACGCCGGGCAGCACAACATCAGATGGGGGCAAAAGCGGGCTTTTCGAGCCCGCCGTACTGCGGTATCGGCCTATGTGCCGATAGTACCGCTCAAAGATCGGCGACGGACTGGCCGTCTACACGGCCGTCGATCAATTGTTCGGCGTGGGCCATGCACGCAATGCGCGCCTTGCCCGTGCCGTCGAACGGAAACAGGTACTGCAGACGGAACACACGCCCGTCGGCCGCCGCATTGGCGCCCACGCGGCAGATGCGCACCGACGCGTCGTAGCCGGCGTCCGGATTGCGGCTCGCCTGACCGTCCGCCGGGCGGCGCGGATAGACGAGCGGGTGAATTTCATAACCCTTGTACGTCTTGACAACTGAATTCATGAAGCACGTGTCCTGTAATACGTGGCTGGCGTGTCACGCGTGTTACGCGCGGCACGACAGGCCGGGCAGCGCTGCACCTTGGGGCGCGCCGCCATGGAAAAAGGTTGGCACAGGCCCGATGGCAAGGGCTTGAGCGCGACCGCGCAAAAATCGCGGGTTCGATGGAGAAGAAACACGCTGATGTCGCGCAGACACCGGGCGCGTAAAGCTGAACACTCAGCTGCACGACTCGCGACGGCGAATGCTTGCGACGCATTGCCGGAGTGACGGGATCGCCGGCGGGCGGCGGTCGAACAGTCGGGGGTGGTGCGCAGACGCCGGTTCGGGACTATCCGGAGTTGCCTGATGTTGCCTGCTAATGCGAATGCGGGGCACAGCTATTCCAATATGATGCACTAAATGGGGCTAATTGGATAGCAAAAAGTTCCAGGCAGGGGCAAACCGCCCGGCGGGCGGGGCTTCGAGGGCGGCCCAGTGGTCGCGGCCGGCATGCCGGGGCATGAGCGGCACGCCGGGTGAAGGTTGCGCCGTCATGGCGCGGGCACGGGACGATCAACAGACTCGTGCGTCAACGGGAAGTTTCGGCGACACGTTTCTGCAGCTCGCGCGACGCCGCCAGCGGAATGCGGGCGTCGTCCCAGCCGGCCAGCCATTCGACTTCCTTCGACGTGAAGATCTGTCCATGATTGCGCAGCGTGTACTGCAGCGAATCGATAATGTGATTGCGGATGATTTCCGGCGTGCCTTCGTCATCCAGCACGGCGCGAAACGCTTCAAGCGTGGCCATCAGTTGCTCCGTGAAATAGATGGGTCTTTTATCGCACGAAAAAAAATCGCTCGCCAAGCGGACAAAATTCGCCGCGTGACGAAGCGCATCGGCGTTCGTTTTTTTGCGGGCGTGCCGGCGCCATGGTCGCCGGGCTCGGGCCGGGTGGCTACAATGGCGAGTTGCCGCATCCTTCGAACATTGCGACTGCCCATGCGCAACCCAAACGTGTCTCCCGTGAAAGACCTGCTGCTCGAGCGCTACGCTCCCATCGCCGACGGCATCGCGGCGCTTTTCTACCCGTGTGCCGAAGTGGTGATTCACGACCTGCGCGACCAGACTATCGCCTATCTCGTGAACAACCTGTCGAAGCTCGAAGTCGGCGGACCGTCGGTGCTGGACGAAGTCCATTACGCAGCGCGCGGCCAGACCATCGGCCCGTACGAAAAGCTCAACTGGGACGGCCGGCGCATGCGCTGCGTGAGCAACATCCTGTTCGACGACGACGGCAAGCCGGCCGGTATGCTGTGCATCAACTTCAATATCGCGGTGTTCGAAGATGTGCGCTCCACGCTCGATCTGTTCATCAAAGGCGGCAATCTGACGGACGCGCCCGCGGAGGAACTGTTCCGCGACGACTGGCAGGACCGCATCAACACGTATCTGCACACGTGGCTGCGCGAGCGGCAGATCGGCATCAATGCGCTCACGCGCGAGCACAAGCGGGAAATCGTCGAGGCGCTGCATGCACAAGGCGCGTTTCGCGGCCGCAGTTCTGCGAACTATGTGGCCGCCGTGCTGACGATGGGGCGCGCCACAGTCTACAAGATTCTCAAGCAGATGAAAGAGAGCGGCTGACGGTTCGGCCGTTGCCGTGCTTAACGGTCGAGATGGGTCGATTCAGGGAGAACAGAATGGTGCGGTACCGGCATTACAAAGGCGGGATTTACGAACTGGTTTGCGAGGCTACGCTCGAGTCGGACCCGAAGGTCACGATGATCGTCTACAAAGCGAGCAATGGTACGATCTGGACGCGTCCGGCTTCGGTATTTTTCGAAATGATCGAAGTGGACGGCGCCATGGCGCCGCGCTTCGCGCCGATCGACTAGTCAGTATCAACAACGGGAAATTCGCATGCGCCTATTGCTTGCCATCATTCTGCCGTGGTTCCAGTTCTTTACGATCGGCCGCCCGTTTGCGGGCGTCATCTGCCTGATCCTCCAAATCACGTTGATCGGCTGGATTCCGGCCGCGATCTGGTCGGTGTATGCGTTGAGCCAGTACAACACCGACAGGAAAATTGAGCGGGCGATGGGGAATGGGCGGTAAGACCTGGGTGCGCGGTGCGGATATGCGCCGCGTTTTACTTGAGCGGCGGTAGTTCGGCCGCGTCTGGTACTTCGATCACCACATCGGATTCCGCGATCGCTACGCACGGCAGAATATAGCCTTCCTGTTTTTCTTCCCGACTGAGCCCTGGCCATTCGATCGTGTAGCGCACGCGTCCGGCCGTCATTTTGCACAAACACGTCCGGCACGTCCCATTCCGGCACGAGCGCGGCAAACGCAGATTCGCAAAACCGGCGGCTTCGAGAATCGTCAGCGAATCGGGTGCTTCGAAGCTGCAGCCGAGCGGCTCGACGCGGACAAGGGGCGGGCGGGTGGAGTCGGACATCGTGTGAGTCTGTGACGGAGTGCGCCACACTTTACACGTTGCCGCTGCAATCGCCTTTCCAGCCGCGTCTTCAATGAGTCGAACCGTTGCGCCGCAAATACCGGTACACCGTATTGCGCGCGAGGCCCAACTCGCGCGCCGCCGCCGACACGTTGCCGTCGAGCCGTTCGAGCGTTTGCGCAATCAGCGTGGCCTGCCATGCCTCCATCTTGCTGGTCGCCGGCTGCCCTTGCGTTTGCGCGGCCGCGCGGACCTCATCGCGGAACTCGGAATCCGCACGCGCCGTCGGCGAGTCCGCGCGTGGCTCAGCCACGGTGTCGATGCAATCCTGCAAGAAGTCCTCGGGCAAATCATCGAGTTCGATCTGTTCCGCGCCTTCGGCCATGATGCTCGCCGTGCGCAACACGTTGGCCAGTTGCCGCAGATTGCCCGGCCAGCGGCATTGCGCGAATCGTTCGAGTACTTCGGCGGACACGCGCCGTGGCAAGCGTTCGCCGTCGGGCTGCAACTCCAGCATGCGCGCGACGAGCGCGCGAAGATCGGTGCGTTCGCGCAGCGCCGGCAAGGTCAGCACGAGCCCATTGATCCGGTAATACAGGTCTTCGCGGAACGTGCCCGCTTCGATCATCTCCCGCAGGTTGCGGTGCGTTGCGCAGACAATGCGCAAATCCACCGGAATCGCCCGCGTCCCGCCGAGCGGCACGACGTTGCGCTCCTGCAGCACGCGCATGAGGCGCACTTGCTGGGCGAGCGGCATGTCGCCGATCTCGTCGAGGAACAGCGTGCCGCCGTCGGCCTGCACGATCTTGCCGACGCTGCCGCGTTTCTTCGCGCCGGTGAACGCGCCGTCTTCGTAGCCGAACAACTCCGCCTCGATCAGCGTGTCCGGCAACGACGCGCAATTCAGTGCGACAAAGGGCGCGGCCCGGCGCGGTGAATCGTGATGGATGGCGCGCGCGAGCCATTCCTTGCCGGTGCCGGTCTTGCCGAGCACGAGAATCGGAATATCGCGTCCGCGCAGTTTGGCGACGCGCCGCAGAATCGCGGCGACTTGCGCGTCGCCGGTGTCGAGCGTTTCGAGCGTGGCCAGCGGCGCGGGATCGATGCAGCGGGGCGCATGACGCGCGTCGCTGGACAACGGCGCACGTGATGTGCCGGCGAAACTCTCCGAGGGCGCGACATAGCGCGTCAGCGTATATTCGCCGCGCGCGACCACGCGCACGCCGCTTGGCAGCGTCAACAGTATGTTCTCACCAGGCGCACGCGCGATCTGCTGCAACAGCCTCGAGAGGGCCACGCCGAATAGCGCATCGAACGGTTGCCGTTGCAGTTCGGCGAGCGGCTGCCCAAACTGAAACAGCGCACTGCGATTGGCCGACAGAAACGTGCCGTCCGGCGCGAACGCCGCGAGCCCTTCGAACAGCGTGCCGATGAATTCCGCGCGCGCGTGAAAGTGCACGCGGATCGCGTCGACGAATTGATTGGAGAACAGATGATTTTCGATCATCTGCGCCGACATCCTCACGAGCGCGAGCGTGTGCTTGTGAAAACCGCGCGTGTCGCCGCTCACGTCGAGCGCGCCGATCGTGCGCCCGAACGGATCGGCGATCGGCGCGCACGAACAGGTGAGAATCCGGTTGGCGTGCAGAAAATGTTCGCCCGCATGCACGACGGTTGGCTGTCCGTCGACGAGCGCGGTGCCGATCGCATTGGTGCCGCGATCCGCTTCGGCCCACGACACGCCCGGACACAGCGCGACGCGATTGGCTTTCTCGACGAAGTCGCTGTCGCCGAGACTGTGCAGGATCACGCCGTGATTATCGGTGAGCAGCACCATGCTTTGCGTATCGACGATCTGCGCGTGCAGCGTTTCCATGACGGGAAGCGCATGCGTAAACAGCGATTGATTGCGCTCGACGAGCTCACGCAGCGCCGGCCGCGGCAGCGGATGAAAGTCCGGTATCTCCGACGCGCGCAGGCCGATTTCGAGCGAGCGGGCGTGAGCTTGCGCGAGGACATCGGGCCGGCCGATAGCGGGCGGCGTGGCGGAACGTTGGGTCAAGGCATGTCTCCGGTGAAACGGATGCGGCGGGTACGTTGCCCTCGCTCTATGCCGCAGCGCAACATGCGCGCTCGCGGCCGAACACCGATATTACAGGACGAAACGCGCCGCGCGCGGCAGCGAAAAAACGGAAACGCTAGGGGCGCCATGCCTCAAAAAAACGCGCACGGCACCAAAATCAGGCAAACGGAAAGGAAAACTTGCGCCGTGGCCGAACTCGTCTAAAGTGAATCAAATCACCTCCGCAGGTCGCGAACTATTCCGCGCCGCAATCAGGTGACGAGCCCGCGTCGTCAGCATTGGACAAGGAGGTTGGCGCTAGCGACGCGATCAGACGCAACCGGCGTGCGCACTACCAGGCTACACCACGCGCAGCACCTACCTTCCAGGTGAACACCCATGCAGATCCTATTCCCCAATGAAACTCCTGAATATTCAGGTCGCGAACTCACCTTGGCGTTCCCGGCGATGGTCGATGGGCAGAGGGTGGAATGCATGATCACGGCGGAGGCACTGGAAGACCACTACGGCGCCGCATCGCCGCGTCTGGAGGACATGGTCGGCGCTTTCGACACGCATCGCGCCCGGATCGAAGCGGCCACGCGGCGTCTGATCTCGGAAACGCGAGCGCAATGTCTCGTGCTGAGAAGCGGCTACGTGCGCTTCTATGAAGCCAACTGGCGCAATTGACTGAGGGCGTTTCCGACCTCCGGTCGGCCGACGCCGCGAGCAGAACAGCCGCGCAAGAAGCAGAAGTCCAGGAAACTCACGCGCGGCATCGAACTTTCAAACCGTCCGCGGCTAGCCATGCCGCTCGTGTGCGAATGTGAGCGCGCTCGCGCTCAAATCATCCGCCGCAGCGTCCGATCCTTGAGCACCACGTGATGCGCGATTGCCGCCAGCGCGTGCAAGCCGATCACCCAATAAAACGCATTGCCGAGCCACTCGTGCGCCGTCTTGAGCAACGGACGCGCGACAGGATCCGCGCCGACCAGCGTGTAGTCGATGTTGACCCACGCCAGCGTGACCGGATGTCCGCCGGTGTTGATCATCAGAATACCGAGCAGCGGCTGCGCGAAGATGAAAATGTACAGAGCGAGATGCGCGGCCCGCGCCAGAAACGCCAGCAGCCGGTTGCTGTCCACTTCGGCGGGCGCGCCGGCCCACAGTCGCCATACGAGACGCAAACAGGCCAGCCCGAGCACCAGCGTGCCGCACCAGAAATGCACGCTGCTCCAGAGCGCGCGGCTGTCGCTACCCTTGGGCCCGCGAATCTCGATCGCGAGGTAAGCCAGCGCGATCAGCAGAAACATCGCCCAGTGGAAGAAAATAGCGGGCGCCGTATAGCGGTCCGAGGTGCGGCTGTAAGACATGTAGGGAACTCCCGTGTCCAGGTCGATCGTTTTTATGAATCACCGGATGATAAACGGTGCCCGGCCGGAATGGGCACCGTCAATAAAACCGTCGTTGATCCAGACCCGGGTTTGGCCGACGAGCGTCCGCGCCGTGCCTACTCGCTGCCGAGATAGAAATACCGGAACAGGAAAATCGCCGCGATGATCCATACCACCAGCTTCACTTTGCGCGCCTGGCCGGTCAACAGTTTCAGGCCCGCATACGAAATGAAGCCGAACGCGACGCCATTGGCGATCGAATAGGTGAAGGGCATCAGCAGGGCGGTGAGCGCGGCCGGCACGACTTCGGTGGCGTCGTCCCACGGCAGGTCGAGCATTTCGCGCAGCATCAGGCACGACACGTACAGCAGCGCCGGCGCGGTCGCATAACCGGGCACCACGCCCGCCAGCGGCGCAAAAAACAGCGCCGCGAGGAACAGTACGGCCACGGTGATGGCCGTCACGCCCGTGCGCCCGCCGGCTTGCACACCCGACGCGCTTTCGATGTACGCCGTGGTCGACGAAGTGCCCAGCATCGAGCCGGCCAGAATGGCGGTGCTGTCGGCGAGCAGCGCGCGGTTCAGCCGATGCATCTTGCCTTCCACCAGCAGCCCGGCGCGATTGGCCACGCCCATCAGCGTGCCGGTCGCATCGAACAGTTCGACGAGGAAGAACACGAGGATCACGTTCAGCACGCCGCCCGACAGCGCGCCGCGAATGTCGAGCTGGAACAGCGTCGGCGAGATGGACGGCGGCGCGGAGACGATGCCGTGAAACTGATTGCCGCCGAAGAAGAAGCTCAGCACCGTCACGCCGACGATGCCGATCAGGATCGAGCCGCGTACTCGCAAATGGTCCAGCGTGACGATCGCGAAGAAGCCGATCACCGCGAGAATCACGTGCGGATTGTGCAGGTCGCCGAGCGTCACGAGCGTGGCGGGATTACCCACCACCACGCCGGCCGACTTCAGCGAAATGATCGCGAGAAAGAGGCCGATACCGCCGGTGATGGCAATGCGTATCGAATGCGGAATGCCGTTGACGATCACTTCACGCACGCGGAATAGCGTGACGATCAGGAACAGGCAGCCGGAAATGAACACCGCGCCGAGCGCGGCCTGCCAGGTGAACCCCATGCCTTTCACGACGGTGTACGCGAAGTACGCGTTCAGGCCCATGCCCGGCGCGAGCGCGATCGGATAGTTCGCATAGAGACCCATGATCAGCGAAGCGAGCGCGGCCACGATGCAGGTCGCGACGAACACCGCGTCCTTCGGCATGCCGGCGTCGCCGAGAATCGCCGGGTTGACGAAGATGATGTAGGCCATCGTCAGGAAGGTGGTCAGTCCGGCGAGCACTTCGGTGCGCAGGTTGGTGCCGGCGGCTTCGAAGCCGAAGTAGCGTTGTATGGAGTCCATGAGGCGGGTCTCTCGTCGTTCAGAAAGCGTTTGTTGTGATTGGGGCGGCGAAGGCGCCGTGTCGCCGGAGTGACGGGCGCTATGGCTACGGCCGGATTGTAGTCAGGATCGGCGGCGGCGTGCCGCATTGTGTGACCTGGCGGCCCTGTAAAGGCTCATTCGACGGGTGGTTCGTCGGCAGATTGTGGCGCCGATGCATCAGGCTGCGGCCGTTGGCGTGAGAGCCAGCGGTCCAGTTCGCCCGCGAAGCTTTTGCTGTCGCGCTGACTGAAGGCCGAAGGCCCGCCGGTATCGACACCGCTGCTGCGCAACTGGTCGAGCATCGAGCGCATGCGCAGCCGTTCTTCGATCGTGCCGGGCGTGTACCAGTTGCCGCGCGGATCGAGCGCCTGCGCGTTTTTGGCCAGCACGGCGGCGGCGAGCGGAATGTCGGCGGTAATCACGAGATCGCCCGCGGCGACGCGTTCGGCGATGAGGTCGTCGGCGGCGTCGAAGCCGGCTGGCACCTGGATCGCGCGGATCAGCGGCGAAGGCGGCACGCGCAGAAACGAATTGGCGACCAGCGTCAGCGACGTGTTGGTGCGGCGCGCGGCACGGTACAGCATGTCCTTGATCACGACGGGGCAGGCGTCGGCATCAACCCAGATTGACATGGTTCGGATTCCGGCAGCGGGTTGTCGAAGGGGCGAGATGATACCTTGCCAGCGCACGGGGTGGCGCGGCAAGCTAATTGACGATGTTGCGGAAAAGGGTAAGGCGGTGAAAGCCGGAAAGGCATGCGGCCCGAACCACGCCCGCGACCGTTGCAGTCGCAGGCAGCGCCGCACGCCGCGCGGTGGCTCGCGTTACTGCGTCATCGTCCCGCCCGATTCCTGCGCCCGGCGTGCCGCGACGATGCGGCCCGCGCGCTGCGCATTGCACGGATAGTCGATCCAGTCGAGCGGATCGTAGCCGGCGGCACGCCATTCGGTCAGATCGGCCTTCACCTGGGCGCGCGTTTTCGGCGCCGACGGATCGTAAGGCCGCGCCGACTGCGCAAACGCGGTACTCATACTCACGGCGGCCAACAGCGCGCCGAATCCAGCTAGAGAAACAATTTTCATGACGAGCTCCTCTGGAGCGGTTAAAAACGACCCCGGCATTTTAGTTTTGGTATGCATTTCAAGTAAGGCGATTGAAGGCAATGCACCATTTCGCCCAGTGAATCAAACCGGGCTCAATGATTCTGTGGTTCACGGCGCCGACGGCTTGCTGAAACGGTCCAGGACAGCGCTCAGCAGGTCGATCGGCAGCGGGAAGACGATCGTCGAGTTCTTGTCCGCGGCGATCGTCGTGAGGGTTTGCAGGTAGCGCAACTGCATCGCCTGGGGTTGGCGCGACAGCGTCTGCGCTGCTTCCAGCAAATGCTGCGAGGCCTGCAATTCGCCTTCCGCGTGAATCACCTTGGCGCGCCGCTCGCGTTCGGCTTCGGCCTGGCGGGCAATCGCGCGGATCATCGTTTCGTTGATATCCACGTGCTTGATTTCCACGATCGACACCTTGATGCCCCACGCGTCGGTCTGGGCGTCGAGCACTTTCTGGATATCGGCATTGAGCTGCTCGCGGTCCGCCAGCAATTCGTCGAGTTCGTGTTTGCCGAGCACCGCACGCAAGGTCGTCTGCGATAACTGGCTGGTCGCCTCGAAGTAACGCGCCACCTGGATCACCGCTTTCTCCGGATCCACCACGCGGAAATACACCACGGCGTTGACCTTCACCGAGACGTTGTCGCGCGTGATCACGTCTTGCGGCGGCACGTCGAACACGACGGTGCGCAGATCCATGCGCACGGCCTGCTGCACGATGGGAATGATCAGCACGAGGCCCGGCCCCTTGACCTTCCAGAAACGCCCGAGCATGAACACGACGCCGCGTTCGTACTCCCGAAAAATCCGTATCGATGAGGCAACCAGCGCGGCCGCCAGCAGAATCAGAATGCTGCTAAAGCCGAATGTGAAACCGATCATGAGCTTTCTCCTGGTTGTCGTGCTTCCGCGGGCACCACGGTCAGCGTCAGGCCGCGCCGCGCGGTGACGCGCACCGCATGGCCCGCCGCGACCGGGGCCGTGCCGGACACCCGCCAGCGTTCCCCATGCACTTGTGCCCAACCGCCGAGCGCGCCGTCCGCCGTGAGGTCCGCCGGCGACAGGCCGCCGTCGAGCACCACGCCGAGGCTGCCGATCATGGCTTCCGAACCCGTCACCACCGGGCGGCGCCGCGCGCGCAGCGCGAGTTGCGACACGCCCAGCACGAACACCACGCTGAACACGGTGACGGCGGCGATCATCGGCAGCGGGATGCCGTAGCCGGGCACGTCGGTGTCGATCAGCATCAGCGCACCGATCACGAACGCGACCACGCCGCCGAAGCCGAGCGAACCGAAGGTCGGCAGGAACGCCTCGCCGATCAGGAAAGCGATGCCGAGAAAGATCAGGCCGAGGCCGACGTAGTTGATGGGCATCATTTGCATGGCGAAGAGGCCGAGCAGCAGGCTGATCGCGCCGACCACGCCGGGCAGTACGAAGCCCGGATTGGCGAATTCGAAGAACAGGCCGTACATGCCGATCATCAGCAGGATCAACGCGACGTTGGGATCGGTGATCACGGCGAGGAAGTGGCTGCGCCAGTCGACTTCGAGCGTCACGATCGGCGCGCTGGCCGTGTTGAGTTTGACGTTGCCCGCGCTGGTGACGAGCATGCGGCCGTCGAGCTGGCGCAGCAGGTCGGGCACGTCGCGCGCATTCAGATCGACGACGTGTTGCGCGAGCGCGTCCGCCGCCGACAGGCTGACGGCTTCGCGAACCGCGCGCTCGGCCCAGTCGGCGTTGCGCCCGCGCATCTGCGCGAGGCCGCGGATATAGGCGGCGGCGTCGTGGACCTGCTTGCGCATTTCGGTCGATTGGGTGTCGAGCGGCAGGGCACTGGCAGAGCCGGTAGGCGCGGATGCCGCGGGTTTCGCCGGGTTGCCGACGCCGCTATCGCCAGCGTTACCACTGCCCGGATTACCGCCGACACCCGGTAAGCCCGGCGTTCCGCCACCGCCGGGCGGCTCCGCGCCGCCGATGCCCATCTGGATCGGCGTCGCCGCGCCGAGATTCGTGCCCGGCGCCATCGCCGCGATGTGGCTTGCGTAGACGATATACGTGCCGGCGCTCGCGGCGCGCGCGCCGCTCGGCGCGATGAAGGTGGCGACCGGCACCGGCGAGCCGAGAATCGCCTTGATGATCTGCCGCATCGACGTATCGAGCCCGCCCGGCGTATCCAGTTGCAGCACGGCGAGTTGCGCGCGATCGTCGATCGCGCGCTGCAGGCTGCGCACGATGAAGTCGGCGCTCGCCGGACTGATCGCGCCGTTCACCGGAATCACGATGACGCTGTTAGGGGCGACGGCGGCGCGCGGCGTCACATTCGATTCGCACGACGCGAACCCAAACGCCAAAAGCACGCCGAGCACGGTCATGCCGCGCATCAACCGGCCCACCATATCGCCACGGATAAGCGACGTGCGCGAGCCGGACTGCCGGAACGGGAGACGTGGATACGTGCTCATCGCTGACGGCTGCCGCGCCCTGCCGACATGTATCGGCCGGCGCGGGCCGATACCCCAAAAGAAGGCTGGCCTGCTCCTTACAGCTTAGTCCGATTCCGCCTTGCGCGTGAAATCCGCGCGCGCCGGCCGGTAGTCGGTCGGCCGCATGCCGGTCCACTTGCGAAACGCGCGATGAAACGCGCTCGGTTCGGCAAACCCGACGGAGGTCGCGATGTCGGCGATGGTGCGATCGGTGTCCTGCAGTTCACCGATTGCTATGTCGCGCCGCAGGTCGTCCTTGATCGACTGATACGTATAGCCTTCCTGCTTCAAACGGCGGCGCATGGTGGCCTCGGCGACGTGCAGACGTTCGGCCATCTGATCGGCGGCGGGCCAGCCGGCCATCGGCAAGGCGCGCAGCATCTTGCGCACGCGCGCCGCGAGCGAGCCGGGATTGCGGTACTTGACGATGAAGCTGCCGGGCGCGTCGCGCAGAAAGGGCTTGACCGATTTGGTCGTCTGGATCACCGGCAACTCGAGAAAGGCCGGCGCGAGATCGACGTACGACTCGGCCTGTTCGAAGCTCATGTGATCGCAGAACATCAGCCGGTACTCGTGCGCGGCGGACGGTTCGGCGCAGCGAAAGCGCGCCTCGAGCAGCGGAATGCGGCGCCCGACCAGCCAGCACAACAGCCCGTACACGACGATGAAGTAGGTCGCATAAGCGAACATGGCCGGCGGCGGCGCGCCGGCGTTTTCAACGAAGCACAGGCGCACGCGCTGCGCGTCGGTTTCGATCTGCACGTCCAGGTCGTCCAGTACCAGCCGCATGAAGCCGACCGCGCGCACCAGCGCCTGCCCGCCGTTGCGCGCGGTGAGCGCCGTCTGCGTCATGGCGATGAAGCTGCCGCTTTTCATGCGATGCGAGTCCTGACCGAAGAACTCGTCGTCCAGCGCGCGGGCAATCGCGGCCCACAGTGCGCCGTATTGCGCCGACGACACGCGGCTTTTCGGCGACGCCAGCATTGGCGCGGCGATGCCGGCGGCTTCGGCAAGCGGCAGCGCGTCGAGGCCGCGAGAGCGCGCCAGCGCGAGCGCTTCCTCGACCATGCTGACGGAAATCGTGCCTTTATCGTTTTTCATGCATATCCGGTTTGACGGCGAAGCTGGCAAAAGCGCTCAACATTTTCCTTATGGCGATTCGCCAAGTGCCTGAAATCATGGGCGTATGTGGATTGATATCGTACCAGCATGGCAAATGCGCTCAGTCAGATTGATCGGGCTGAGCATCGAACCTGCCCGTCGGCTTGCCTACACTGGGCCTCAGGCGATCGCGCTCCGCTTGGCCTCACAGACACGAACGTGAGGCGGCGAACCCGCCGCGATCAAACGCACAGCACAGGACCGAGCGCCATGGACAGCTTCTACACCGACGAACAACGGATGATCCGCGACGCGGCTCGCGACTTCGCCACCGAACAGCTCGCACCGCACGCCGGCCAATGGGATCGCGACGCGCAACTGCCCGCCGAGGTCGTCAGGCAGATGGGCGAACTCGGCTTTCTCGGCATGATCGTGCCGGCCGAATGGGGCGGCTCCTACACGGACTACGTGGCCTATGCGCTTGCGCTCGAAGAGATCGCCGCGGGCTGCGCCGCCTGCGCCACGGTGATGAGCGTGCATAACTCGGTCGGCTGCGGGCCGATCCTCAACTTCGGCACCGACGCGCAAAAAGACCGCTACTTGCAGGATCTCGCGACCGGTCGCCGGATCGGCGCGTTCTGCCTGACCGAACCGCAGGCCGGTTCCGAGGCGAACAATCTGCGCAGCCGCGCCGTGCTGCGCGACGGCAAGTGGATTCTCAACGGCAGCAAGCAGTTCGTGACCAACGGCTCGCGCGCCGACCTCGCGATCGTGTTCGCTGTGACCGATCCCGACCGTGGCAAGCGCGGTCTGTCGGCCTTCATCGTGCCGACCGATACGCCGGGCTTCAACGTCGGCAAGCCGGAGCACAAGCTCGGCATTCGCGCTTCGGACACCTGTCCGATTTCGCTCGACGACTGCGCCGTGCCGCAAGCCAATCTGCTCGGCGAACCAGGCGAGGGCCTGCGCATCGCGCTGTCGAATCTCGAAGGCGGGCGCATCGGCATTGCCGCGCAGGCGATCGGGATCGCGCGCGCCGCGTTCGACGCCGCGCGTCTCTATGCGAACGAGCGCATCCAGTTCGGCAAGGCGTTGAAGGAGCATCAGACCATCGCCAACATGCTCGCCGACATGGCCACGCGTTTGAATGCAGCGCGCCTGCTGGTGCATCACGCGGCGCGGCTGCGCACGGCGGGCAAGCCGTGTTTGTCGGAGGCTTCGCAGGCCAAGCTGTTCGCGTCGGAACTGGCCGAGGAAATCTGCTCGAACGCGATCCAGATTCACGGCGGCTATGGTTATCTGGCGGACTACGCCGTGGAGCGCCATTATCGCGATGCGCGCATTACGCAGATTTACGAAGGGACCAGCGAGGTGCAACGCATGCTGATCGCGCGGCATGTGTAAATGCAAACGAAGCGGCATTTGAGCGCAAAATAGCCTGGCCGCCGGATAGAAAGCAGTGCAGCAGCGGGACAAAAAAGCAAAGCGGATAGACCGCCAACTGGAGACGACAATGACTGCAGCGAAGGCCTTTTTCGACGCGCGTGATCTGTTATTGCGCCATCGAACCAACTACGACCGTGCATACCGCGAATTCGCGTGGCCGGCATTAGGCGAGTTCAACTGGGCGCTCGACTACTTCGACGTGATCGCGCGCGATAACGACAACCCAGCGCTATGGATCGTCGACGATCCCGCCACCGACGGCCTGCGCCTGTCCTACGCGCAGATGTCCGAGCGCTCGGCGCGCATGGCGAATTTCCTGCGCGGCTTGGGCGTGGGCCGCGGCGACCGCCTGCTGCTGATGCTGCCGAACCGCGTCGAACTGTGGGACGTGATGCTCGCGGCCATGAAGCTCGGCGCGATCGTACTGCCGGCCACCACCCAGCTTTCCGCCGACGACGTGCGCGATCGCGTGCAGATCGGCGGCGCGAATTTCGCGGTGGTCGATAGCGCGGAGCTGGGCAAATTCGATGCGCTCGAAGCGCCGCTCACGCGCCTCTCGGTGGGCACGCCGCGCGACGGCTGGATCGACCTGGCCGCGACCTATGACGCATCGCCGCAATTCACGCCCGAAGGCGTCACGCTGGCCACCGACCCAATGCTGCTGTATTTCACTTCGGGCACGACCTCGAAGCCCAAGCTGGTCGAACATACGCATCAGAGCTATCCGGTCGGCCATCTGTCGACGATGTACTGGATCGGCCTGCAACCGAACGACATCCATTGGAATATCAGCTCGCCGGGCTGGGCCAAGCACGCGTGGAGCTGCTTCTTCGCGCCGTGGAATGCGCAGGCCTGCGTGTTCGTTTTCAACTTCCCACGCTTCGTGCCGAAAGACACGTTGAACGCGCTGGTGCGTTTCAACATCACCACGCTGTGCGCGCCGCCCACTGTCTGGCGCATGCTGGTGCAGGAGCATCTGAGCGACTATCCGGTCAAGCTGCGCGAGATTGTCGGCGCCGGCGAGCCGTTGAATCCCGAGGTCATCGAGCGCGTGAAGCACGCGTGGGACATTACGATCCGCGACGGCTACGGCCAGACCGAGACGACCTGCCAGATTGGCAATTCGCCGGGCCAGCCGGTCGTCGCGGGTTCGATGGGACGTCCGCTGCCGGGCTACACCATCGAGCTCATCGATGCCGACGACCAGCCCGTCACCGAAGGCGAAATTGCGCTGCCGCTTGCGCAACGGCCGCTCGGTCTGATGACCGGCTACGCGAACAACGCCAACGCCACCGCGCAAGCCATGCGCAACGGCTTCTATCGCACGTCCGACGTCGCGCTGCGCCGTGACGACGGCTACTACGTCTACGTCGGCCGCGCCGACGACGTTTTCAAATCGTCCGATTACCGCCTCAGTCCGTTCGAACTCGAAAGCGTGCTGATCGAGCACGAGGCGATCGGCGAGGCCGCCGTGGTGCCGAGCGCCGACGCGCTGCGTCTGTCGGTGCCCAAAGCATTCGTCACCGTGCGTCAGGGCTATGAAGCCGGCCCCGAACTCGCGCGCGCCGTGTTCGCGTTCTCGCGCGAAAAGCTCGCACCGTACAAGCGGATTCGCCGCCTGCAGTTCAGCGAACTGCCCAAGACCATCTCCGGCAAGATTCGCCGCGTCGAATTGCGACGCCGCGAAATGGAGCGCGAGGCCGAACCCGCGCGTTTGCCCGATGAGTATTGGGAGGAAGATTTCCCCGATCTGCGTTGATATTTATCCAATCACTGTCCGGCCGCCTCGCGGCCATTGCAGAGGAGTTCCAGCATGAGCGCAAATGCAGCCGTTGCCACCGTCAAGTTGCTGATCAACGGCGAGTTCGTCGAATCGAAGACCGCCGAATGGCGCGACATCGTCAATCCCGCCACGCAAGAAGTGCTGGCGCGCGTACCGTTCGCCACCGCCGATGAAGTGAACGAAGCCATCCGTTGCGCCCACGCCGCGTTCAAGACCTGGAAGGACACGCCGATCGGCGCGCGCATGCGCATCATGCTGAAGTACCAGGCGCTGATTCGCGAGCATTCGCCGCGTATCGCGAAGACCTTGAGCGCGGAACAGGGCAAGACCATTCCCGATGCCGAAGGCGATATCTTCCGCGGCCTCGAAGTGGTCGAACATGCATGCTCGATCGGCACCTTGCAGCAGGGCGAGTTCGCGGAGAACGTCGCCGGCGGCGTCGATACGTACACGCTGCGCCAGCCGATCGGCGTATGCGCCGGCATCACGCCGTTCAACTTCCCGGCGATGATCCCGCTGTGGATGTTCCCGATGGCGATCGTGTGCGGCAATACGTTCGTGCTGAAGCCTTCCGAGCAAGACCCGCTTTCGACCATGCAACTGGTCGAACTCGCGCTCGAAGCGGGCGTGCCGAAGGGTGTGCTGAATGTCGTGCACGGCGGCAAGGAGGTGGTCGACGCGCTCTGCACGCACGAACTCGTGAAGGCCATTTCGTTCGTCGGCTCGACGGCGGTCGGTACGCATGTGTACCGCCTCGGCAGCGAGCACGGCAAGCGCGTGCAATCGATGATGGGCGCGAAAAACCACGCCGTCGTGCTGCCCGATGCGAACCGCGAGCAGACGTTGAATGCGCTGGCTGGTGCGGGTTTCGGCGCAGCGGGGCAGCGCTGCATGGCGACCTCGGTGGTCGTGCTGGTGGGCGCCGCGCAGCAATGGTTGCCGGACCTGGTCGCCAAGGCCAGGACGCTGAAGGTCAATGCGGGCAACGAACCGAACACGGACATTGGCCCGGTGGTTTCGCGCGCGGCGAAGCAGCGCATTCTCGGACTGATCGAGACGGGCGTGAAAGAAGGCGCGACACTCGCGCTCGACGGCCGCGACGTTAAAGTGCCCGGCTACGAGCAAGGCAACTTCATCGGCCCGACGGTCTTTACCGACGTCACCACCGAGATGGAAATCTATCGCCAGGAGATTTTCGGTCCGGTGCTGGTGGTGCTGAACGCTGCGACGCTCGATGACGCAATCGCGCTGGTCAACCGTAATCCGTTCGGCAACGGCGTCGGGCTCTTCACGCAGAGCGGCGCGGCGGCGCGCAAATTCCAGAGCGAGATCGATATCGGCCAGGTCGGCATCAACATTCCGATTCCCGTGCCGGTGCCGTCCTTCAGCTTCACCGGCTCGCGCGGCTCGAAGCTCGGCGACCTCGGCCCCTATGGCAAACAGGTCGTGCAGTTCTACACGCAGACCAAGACCGTCACCGCCCGCTGGTTCGACGACGACACCGTCAACGACGGCGTCAACACGACCATCAGCCTGCGCTAAGTTCAAGGGTCCACGGGAGACATCATGAAAATAGGCTTTATCGGACTCGGCAACATGGGTGCGCCGATGGCGCACAACCTGCTCAAGGCGGGCCACGCGGTCAACGTATTCGACCTCAACGCGCAAGCCGTGCAGGCGCTCGTCGACGCGGGCGCGAAAGCGGCCGGTTCGCCGAAAGCCGCGGTAAGGGACGTGGAATGCGTGATCACCATGCTACCCGCCGCCGCGCATGTGCGCAGCGTGCTGAGCGCGGACGACGGCATCTTCGCCGGTATCGCGAAGGGCGTGACGATCATCGATTCGAGCACGATCGATCCCGCGAGCGTCAAGGCGTTCGCCGAACTCGCGCAGCAGAACGGCAACACCTTCGTCGATGCGCCGGTTTCAGGCGGCACCGGCGGCGCGGCGGCGGGCACGCTGACCTTCATGGTCGGCGGCAGCGCGAGCGCGTATGAGCAGGTCAAGCCGGTGCTTTCGGCGATGGGCAAGAACATCGTGCATTGCGGCGACACCGGCACGGGCCAGGTCGCGAAGATCTGCAACAACCTCGTGCTCGGCATCACGATGGCGGGCGTCGCCGAAGCCATGTCGCTCGGCGAAGCGCTCGGTATCGACGCGAAAGTGCTGGGCGGCATCATCAATACGTCGACGGGACGGTGCTGGAGTTCGGACACCTACAACCCGATGCCCGGCGTGATCGAGACGGCGCCGTCCACGCGCGGTTACACGGGCGGCTTCGGCACGGATCTCATGCTCAAAGACCTCGGCCTCGCCACCGACGCCGCGAAAACCGCGCGTCAACCGGTCTATCTCGGCGCGCTGGCGCAGCAGCTTTACCAGACGATGAGCACGAAAGGCGCGGGACGTCTCGACTTTTCCGCGGTCATCAAGCTGTATCGTCAGGACGGCCAGGGCGGCAAGGACGGAGGCGCGGCATGATCGAACTCGACTACGCGCATGACGGCGCCGTTGCGCAACTCACGCTCAAGCGGCCGCCGGCCAACGCGTTTACGCCCGAAGGCTTGCTGCAATTGCAGCAGACCATCGAGCGCCTGAACGGCGAGGCGCGCGTGCGCGCCATCGTGATCACCGGCGACGGCGCGAAGTTCTTCAGCGCGGGCGCCGACCTGAACACCTTCGCCGATGGCAACCGCGAAGTCGCGCGCACGGCGGCGGCGCGCTTCGGCGCGGCATTCGAAACCTTGCAGAACGCGCGGCCCGTGGTGATCGCGGCGATCAACGGTTATGCAATGGGCGGCGGGCTCGAATGCGCGCTGGCCTGTGATATCCGCATTGCGGAACAGCATGCGTTGCTGGCGTTGCCCGAGACCGCGGTCGGTTTGCTGCCCTGCGGTTGTGGCACGCAGACGCTGCCGTGGCTGGTCGGCGAAGGCTGGGCCAAGCGGATGATTCTGACCGGCGAGCGCGTCGATGCGGCGACGGCGTTGCGCATCGGTCTGGTCGAAGAAGTGGTGGAGAAGGGCGCGGCGCGCGAGGCGGCGCTGGCCATGGCGGCGCGTGTCGCCAACTTGAGCCCGCAGGCGGTCGGCTTCAGCAAGACGCTGATTCATCAGGGCCGCAACGGCGTGCCGCGCGCGGCCGCGCTGGCGCTGGAGCGCGAGCGTTTCGTCGATCTGTTCGATGGCGCCGATCAGCGCGAAGGCGTCAATGCATTCCTCGAAAAGCGCACGCCGCGCTGGCAGGTAACGCAGGCTGCGCAGGCCGACGCTTCGAAACCGGAGACGCGTCAATGAGCGCCTTGCAAAGCGTCGCGCACGATACGAGCTTCGAAGCGGAGCGCGAGATTCTGTTTCGCGTGGTGAACCGCGTGGCGATCATCACGCTCAACCGGCCGGCCGCGCTCAATGCGCTCTCGCACGCGATGGTGCGCGAACTCGCCGTCCTGGTCGAACATTGCCGCACCGATGAGGGCATCGTCGCGCTCGTGCTGAAAGGCGCCGGCGCCAAGGGCTTCTGCGCCGGCGGCGATGTCCGCGAAGTGCAGCGGCTCGCGAAGAACGGTGACAGCCGCTGGCTCGCATTTTTCGTCGACGAATACCGGCTCGACTATGCGCTGCACACGTTTCCAAAGCCGCTGGTCGCGTTGCTCGACGGCATTGCGATGGGCGGCGGCATGGGGCTCGGCCAGGGGGCGCGGTTGCGCATCGTGACCGAGCGCAGCAAGATCGCGATGCCGGAGACGCGCATCGGCTTTCTGCCGGACGTCGGCGCGACGCGTTTTCTGAGCGTGATGCCGGCGGAACTCGAGTTGTATGTCGGGCTGACCGGCGCGACCTTGTCCGGCGCTGACGCGTTGCGCCTGCAACTGGCGGACCTGTGCGTGCCGGCTGAATGGCTCGCCAGTTTCGAGGAGCGCCTGCAACGCATGCCGCTCGAAGGCGATCTGATGGCCGCCTTGCGCGGCGTCTTCGAGCCGCCGTGCAATATCATTCCGCACGCGCCGCTGGCGGCGTTTACACAACTGATCTTGCGGCATTTCGATCGGCGTTCGAGCATCGACCGGATGGTCGCGACGGTGCGGCACGATTTGCTGCGTGAGCCGCCGCGCGAGGTGAAGCAGTGGTTGCAGTCCACCTACGACGCGCTGACCGGTCATTCCCCCACCATGCTCTACGTCACGCGTGAGGCGCTTTTGCGCGGCCGGCAGATGACCTTGGCGGAGTGCTTCCGTATGGAACTGGGCATTGTCAAACGCGTGATCGAGGAGGGTGACTTCTGCGAAGGCGTGCGAGCCCAGTTGATCGACAAGGATCGCAAAACCCGCTGGGCGCCCGCCACGCTGGCCGAGGTGCGGCCGGAGCGCGTCAGGCATTTTCTTGCTTCGCCGTGGAAGAGCGACGCGCATCCGCTGGCCGCTTTGGGCGCGGAGCAGGGCTGAAGTGGCATTGCGCTAAAACGGGACGAGCGCTGCGTCCGCTCCCCGTACGCAAGCCGCAACCGGGCGCCATGCCGCCCGCCGACGACAACGTCCTGCGCTCGCAGACGGAACGGCATGCATTGCCGTAGATCATTTCTATCCCATACCCGGCGGCGCGCCGCGCCGTAAAAACCTTGCAGCCTCGAAGCCTCGAGTCGGCCTGTTTGCTGTATTCGCGCGGCTTTTATAGCGAGCGAACGGCGGCCGGGAACGAACCATGCTGGTGAACGGGATCGCGTGAAGCGGTAACAGCATTGACGGAGAGCAGGATCGAGCGCCGGCTCCCGTCGGCAATGGCTCGTTGACCCGTTCAAAAGGAGAATATCGATGAATTCAAATCAGTTCGAAGGTACGGTGAAGGATGCTGCGGGCAAGGTGCAGGACGCTGTCGGCGGCCTGACCGGAGATGCGGAACTGCAGGCCGAAGGCAAGGTCCGGCAGTTCGCCGGCAAGGCACAGGCGAAATACGGCGAGAGTGTCGACCAGGTCGCCGAAACGACGCGCAACAATCCCATCGGTGCGCTGCTGATCGCGGTCGGCGTCGGCTTCCTGCTCGGTAAGCTGATCTGATTATGTCGCGCGTCGGCGCCCGGTGCGTTTGTTGAGCGCCCCGGGCGTCGGCGCGATATTTCTGCCTGCGTTTTACGCTGCTTTCATTGCACGGGCGCCATGGCTGACCAAGGCGCCCTGTGTCCGCGATGCCTGTCCGATGTTCCCGGCGCGTTCGAGGCGCCGGATCACATCGTCTATTCGAGGAAGGTTCATGCTGGGATTCGATGTTCGCACGGCTAGACAGGTCTGGACCGCGCTGCTAATCGCGTTGCTGTTTTTCTGCATTTATATGGCGTCGTCCACCGTGCTGGTGGTGGTGTTCGCGGTCTTCTTCAGCTATCTGATCTATCCGATGGTGGATCTCGTCGAGCGCATCCGGCCGCGTCGTATGCCGCGGGTGGCGTCGATCGCGCTGGTGTTCGTGGTGGTGGTCGCGTTGATCGCGGTGGTCGGATCGATCTTCGGCGTGCAGTTGCAGGACGAAGCGACGCATCTGCTCGCGCAACTGCCTCAGCTGATGAAGTCCGATGTGCCCAACCGCATTCCGTTGCCGCATTTTCTGGAACCGCTGCGCGAGCGGATCGTCGATTTCGTGCGCGGCCAGATCGAGACGGGTTCCGACAAAGCCGTGCCGATGGCGCGCAGCGTCGGCCTCGGCGTGATGCACGCGGCCAGCAATCTGATCTATCTCGTGCTGATACCGATTCTGAGCTTCCTGTTGATCAAGGAAGGTCCGCAGATGCGCGAGGACTTTCTCAATCTGCTGAACGACCGGCATCGCACGCTGTGGGCCGAGATCGTGAGGGATCTGAACGTGCTGTTATCGAAGTACGTGCGCGCGTTGCTGTTTCTGTCGCTGGCGACGCTGATCTGCTATGGCGTGGCGTTCTCGCTGCTCGGCGTGCCTTATGCGTTTCTGCTGGCGGTGAGCGCCGGTTTGCTGGAGTTCGTGCCGTTTGCCGGGCCGCTCGCCGCGGTGGCCATCACGTTGATCGTGGCCGTGTTCAGCGGCTATCCGCATCTGCTCTGGCTGGTGATTTTTATCGCGCTGTACCGGCTGTTTCAGGACTACGTGCTCAATCCGTATCTGATGAGCGAAGGCGTGGAGGTCAGTCCGTTTCTCGTCATCGTCGGCTTGCTTGCCGGCGATCAGTTGGGCGGCGTGGCGGGGATTTTCCTGGCCGTGCCGGTGATTGCCATGCTGAAAATCATCATTGGGCGGGCGCGCGTGTTCTATGCAGCTTCACACGATGAAGGCGAAGCCGCGCGCCGCGCATTGACCGGCAAAACCGACTGACGCATGAGTCCGCGCGACGCCGTGCAAGACAGCGCCGCGCGAGACATGCGGTCAACTTTCGCCGATTGCTTCACCGCGCATCACGCCCGGCGCGGGCGCATCGGCTTGCGCGCCACGCACGCGGGAAACCCACAGCACACCGGCCAGCGCGACCGCCACCGAGGCCCAGCCGACAGTGCCGTACCCCACGATCTGCCCGCTCGGCGAGCTGCTGAGCATCAGGCCGCCGATCCACGCGCCGCATCCCGTACCCAATGCCTGAAGCGCGCTGTTCGCGCTGAGAAAAGCGCCGCGCCGAGCCGGCTCGGGCACCGTGGTCAACAGCGCTTGCATCGGCACCATGCGGCCGGACATCAGCACCATGAAAACCGGGAAGAACATCACGAGGGCGTAGAACGGCAGATTCGGCAGATGCGTGACGAACAGCACCGGCACAAACGCGAGCACCGCCGCGATCCGGAACACGCGCCGCGTGCCGTACTTGTCAGCGAGCTTGCCCACGCGACGCGAGGTGAAGAACGTCGCCGCGCCGCCTGCCATATAAAGCCATGACAATTGCTCGGGCGCCACGCCGTGGTTGGCGACCAGCACCGGTGAGATGAACGGAATCACCAGCATGTGCGCGACCATCATCATGAAGGTCAGCGCAAACGCATTCAGATGCCTCGGGTTGCTCAGGAGCCGCCACAAATCCGGCAGCACCTCCGCGAGCGGCGGCTGACGGCGGCTCAAGTGCTCCGCCAGTGACGGAACGAGTTGCTGTCCCGCCGTCCACACGAGCAGCGACAGCGCCACCAGCAGAAAGAACGGCGTGGCCCAGCCGAAGTGCGCGCCCAGCAGCACACCGGCCGGCACGCCCGCGATCGCCGCGAGCGAAAACGCGGTCATGATCGTGCCGGTGGCGGCGCCGCGGCGCTGAACCGGAATCACGTCGCCGACGATCGCCATGATCACCGAGCCCAACACGCCGCCCGTGATGCCGGCGAATGCGCGTGCGGCGAGCAGCAGCGGAAAACTGCTCGCCAGCGCGCACGCCAGATTCGATAGCGCGAACAGCGCATACATGGTCAGCAGCAAACGGCGCCGGTCGAAGCGGTCGATATAGGTCGCCGCGAACAGTCCCGACAGTCCCGAGCACCATGAATACGCCGACACGGCCGTCGCGAATGCGGCCGGCGTGATGGCGAATGCGTGCATGATCTGCGGGCCGAGCGGCATCATCACCATGAAGTCCATGATGATGGTGAACTGCGTCAGCGCGAGCAGCCACAGCAGGCGGCGCTCGTGCTTTGCGCTTATTGAGTACATCGATCGATTCCTTGTTGTTGTTTTTTGAAAAGCAAAGTGCTCGCGCGATTCGCGCCGCCGCGTGATCGCACGCGCCTCGAGGCGCATGCGATCACGCGAACGGCCGACGCTCAATCGTCGAGCGTTTCGTGCACCGCTTCGGCGCCCTGTTTCCAGTAGCTCGCCGCGCGAATGCGTGATTTGTCGACGCCGCGTTCCGTGCACAGGTGATAGCGCACCGCGCGCATGGTCGCGGATTCGCCGGCTGCCCACACGTAGCCTTC
This sequence comes from Paraburkholderia sp. BL6669N2, assembly GCF_003387275.1. Classification (NCBI taxonomy): domain Bacteria; kingdom Pseudomonadati; phylum Pseudomonadota; class Betaproteobacteria; order Burkholderiales; family Burkholderiaceae; genus Paraburkholderia; species Paraburkholderia sp. BL6669N2. The sequence goes on from NZ_QUNA01000002.1 coordinate 703,934, forward strand.
GCCGTCCTCGGGCAGATAGGTGTCGCGCACCGCCTGCAGCAGGGCCTCGCCGCGCATGCCCGCTTCGCTGCGGTAGCGCCAGATGAGATGCAACTCGGCTTGCGTCGTGAATTCGATCCGCGCCGACGGATCGGCCACTTCGATCACCGCCGCGACGCGCGTGCCGGGCCGCAGCTCTTCGAGGCGCCGGGCGATGGCGGGCAACGCGGTATCGTCGCCGATCAGCAGATGCCAGTCGAAACCCTTAGGTATCACGAGCGAACCGCGCGGACCGCCGATACCCAGATACTGGCCCACCTTGGCTTGCGCCGCCCACGTCGCCGCAGGGCCCGCCTCGTGCATCGCGAACTCGATATCGAGTTCGCGCGCCTCGCGATCGAAGCGGCGCGGCGTGAAATCGCGCGCGACCGGACGCGGCTGGCCGGCGGGAAACACCGGACCGTCGGGGCCCGCTTCCGGCAGCACCGGTTTGTCCGCGCCGGGTTCGGGGAAGAACACCTTGATGTGGTCATCGAACGACGCGGAGACGAAGTCGTGCAGATCGTTGCCCGTGAATGTGACGCGGATCAGATGCGGGGTCAGCGCGCGCACCTGCTTGACTTGCAGCAGACGGAATTTCAGCGGATGGCGCACGCGATGCACGGCGAGGTCGGCTCGGCTGTCGGTCTGGTTCGCGGCTTGATGGTTTTTAGTCAGCATAAGAGTGCTTCTCCTGTTCGTTCGATGGGCGAGCGTTCACGCGCGCAAGCGGAGTTGCTGGCGTGCATGAGCGCGGCCGGCAACGGGCGGTAGGGGTCAGGCGGCCGGCTCGGCGTTGTCGCCGTTTTCGCTGCGGTCCGGTTTGATTTCGCTTTCGATTTCTTTGACCGCGCGAAGCAGAATTTCAGCGATGCGGCGCTGTTCCGCCGCCGGCGCGTTGTCACGGCGAAGCAACGCATGCTTTAGCGCGCGGCGCGCTTCGTTCAGCTCGGGCAGCCAGCCGCCTTCGCTGATGTCGGCCGGCTCTTCGCCGGCAAACGCGCGGCGCACCGAATCCATCTTGCGGGCAATGTGGTTCAGCTTGGCCAGCATCAGTTCGACGCGGTCGCGGTTGGCGGCCAGATATTCGCGACCGGTTTCCGACAGCTCGTAGCGTTTGCGGTTGCCTTCGAGCTGCACGGTCACGTAGCCAAGTTCTTCCAGATACGTGAGCGCCGGGTAGACCATGCCGGGGCTCGGGCTGTAAAAACCGTTCGAACGCGTTTCGAGCGCCTTGATCAGCTCGTAGCCGTGGCTCGGCTGCGAGCCGATCATCGACAGAAGCAGCAGTTGCAGGTCGTCGGAACTGAATTTGCGGCCGCGCGGAAAGCCGTCGCCGTCGCCCCCGAAGCCGCCCGGGCCGCCGCCGAAGCGCCCGCCACGGCCGCCGCCGCGATGCTCGTGATGTCGGCCGATGGCGTGCCACAGGGTGTGCAGCGATAAGCGGTCGAAGCCGTCACCGCGTGCTTCGCCGCTGCGTTCGCCGCGGTAGTCGTGGCGGTGCCCGAAGACCTGCCAGACCGCATGGAGCGCGCCGCGTTCGTGGCCGGTGGGGGAACGGTCGTCGGCCATGGGCGGACGGGAAAAACGGTGATGATGACGCATGGTGGTGCTCCCGTTTGTGTCTTAAGATGTGTCGTAAGATATATATCTTAAGATAGTTTGTCAAACTTCTTTTTGCGGCTATCGGGAGACAACAAAGTCTGCGGGAAGCGGGAAAGGGCCGTTCAGAGACAACAAAGTGTGCGGGAACGCCAATTTTCGTTGTGCGATGCACAATTTTTTGGGGTTGATCAGCCTTCGGTGCGGCCTGCGGCGATGCACGCAGCCAATAGACAAAGCGTGTTGTGACCGCAAAGTGAGAACTTGCTCTCGCATCGCGGCTTTTTGCCGATCGGGAGACAACTCAGTCGGAAGTATCCGAACGGGGATTGCGGCGCTTTGCAATGGATCGCGCACTGAAGCGCGCGAGTTAGGCGGAGATTTCAGGGCGATATGAAAGCTTCTACGAGAAGGATGGTTTTCAAACCTTTCATCAAGGCTCTTTGGAGCTATACGAATTAGCAGTCAGTCGTCGAAGCGGCGTGTCCTCGAGACGGACCCCTCGGCAGCGATTTGCAATGGAGGCGCGGAGCACGTGCCAGAGTCAATCAAACACGATAGGTAACACAATGAATGGCATCGAAGTATTCGACATGAATCCCACTTTCATCGCGATTGGACGGTTGGAGCCTCTCCAATCTTTCGAGTCCAGGCCTAACCAGGCTATCGGTCTGCCCGGCAATATGCCAGTGATGATGTGCCCGGTTGCAGCTTCCGATGCGGATTGCTTCGCAACGAAAGAGGGGCGCGTAAACTTTGGATTCGGAGCTATCCAGCTGCGACAAGGCTTGGTGCAGAGCATCCGTGTACAAGTGAACGATGTGCAGGTCTATTGGCTCACTGATATGACGGACCCAGAAGTGTGGGCTGCGTTGGATAAGTGGCGAAAGGCGAAGCAAGCTCTTGTTCAGTTCAATGTTCGAGGCGAGCCGGGCGAGTTGGGGCACTCGGTTTTTCTCAAGCCGGGAGTGCCGCAAGGCGCTTACCGTAACGAACAATTCCGAAATGCGCCAGCTCCCTCAGTAAGGAATATGTGGGCCGGTATGTCAGCGTTGGCTCAGAGCGGCATTCTTGAGCAACAAGCAGAATCCGATATTGAAGGAATCACCTTGCGGCGGGTCTTCGTGAATATATTAGTTACGAAGCGCTTCGAGCCTTGCGTCGACTTTAGACAGATGGTCGAGAAGCCGGCGCATGTCCAGCCTCTTTTCCGACATGGAATCGTCTACTGAGGACATTTCGTAACTTTCTCAATGCGCGACCGGTGGTCGCGCATTTTCTTATTGCGATTCGTTTCCGCGGCGAGCTTAGCTTTTTGACGTCTACGTTCAGTTTTCAATCTAGCGGTGCGGATATTCCATGTCTATTGTAGCGACGGCGGTTCGCTCCCGATGGGCAGCCACCCTATGCTTGCTCACTTCTCGACGCGGGGAAGGCGCTCAGGGTGAGTCAGCTAGCAGCGCTCTTCTGGGCGACCCAGGCGCGCTATATCGAGAGTTGTGGCAACCGCCGTTGCTTTTTAGCCCAGTTGGAGTTCCAATGAACACAGCCGTCCCTCTTTTAACAACATCTTCGATGAGCCAAACAAGTCGCACCACGTTTGCGCGGGATACCGCAAACTTTCTTCGAGCGGCTATAGTTGCAGAGCGCCTCAATGCCTTCATTGCAGAGCGCGAGAGACGGTTCAGCCGCCGAGGTGGTGCCGACGATGTCAAAGCGTTTGTCGACACGCTCGCGCGGAACGAAGGACCAGAGAGTGCATGCGAGTTACTAGACCTGGTTGCCAAATACGCGGACTACGACATCGTCAATTTTGAAATCTACAAAGAACTGTCCGCGCCATTGAACTCCATGTAGGCACGTATTAGGCCGAAGGCCGGTTGGCCAACACATCGCAACGCGAAATCCGGGCCGCTTCGCAAGCGCCGAGGCTTTATCCCTTGTTCTCCACGCCGTTGATCCGACCGTAGACGCAGCCGACAATGGCTTTTGTTCCTCAAGTGGTTGTGTCGCAACTCCACTTCGGCATATTGATGTCAGGCTGTCCATTTCGCATCAGTAACCACCTCTGTCAAATGCTTTCGTGTTCTCCGAAGAGATACTGAAAGTCTTTCGGAGAGCATTCGCAATGGTGGAAGCATTGGGGTGCTCGATACCAAAGACGACGCCGCAACAATCGCTGTGGCCGCTCATTCGATGTGAGTCGCGCGTGCGGGTCTGCGCCAGCGAGAACAAAGCTGAGCGGAATCCCTGTTTGCAGGTGAAGCACTCGTACTCATCTTTGTCGAACTGGTCCATGGTTCCTCCGAGAGAGCCGTTCGTGCAATGAGACTAGCAGGAACAACTGCGTTGGCAAGAACTCGTCGCTGGGCTAGATCTGATGCGGAATTCGGGGCCTTGAAAAATTTCCGGGCATTGCCTAAGTTAGAAAACTGAAGCCGGTGCAATGCCGGTGTGTAGCACCAGAAACAAGCCTTTACACGCCGCGTTGACCGCCCCGCTAGGTCGGGCCCCTATTTTATGAGAGGGTACGTTAGGGGCGGGCGATGAATCAGAACTGGCGGAAGCGGAAGTTGGCGATAAGGGTTATCACCCGGAGTGGGCCCTTCGTGCCGCAGCTGTTCAAGTGGCCGAAGCGCCATACAGAAGCCATCTCCAACATTCCTGAACGTCGTCAGAACGTCGACCAGATACGCCGGCGATTGAGCTTGCTCCAATCCGCCGGAACCACAATGACCAACTGGTGATGCGTCCGTGCGAGCGAACTGCGCGCGTTGGTCCTCACGCATCCTCTCCTTTGTAATTCTTTCACGTGCAGGAGACCGCGATGCCTATCTGGAAACCACGTCCCGCATCCGAGTTGCCGAGGATACCGCTGTCTCGCTGGCGGATTTTTGAGACCGGGGAGGGTAGCCGGCACTTTGTCGGTGTCGATATGTTTGACTCGTCGGGGCGCGTCAGTTCTCCGATAGTTGCGTTCGACCCAGTCGCTCGGGAGGGCACGACCCATACCGGTCGGATTTACGAGTTGATAGGCCCTAATGGCTCGTCGCTTTCCGTCGACTATGTATGGTCGCGGTGGTGTGAGATGTACGAGGTCTCGTCATACACCGATGTCACCGAACGCTTTCTGGACGGAGGTGGTGAAGACGACGCCACGTGAGCGCGCGAAATCGATACGGGACACGCGAGAGCTTTTGCAGATACCCGTGCGGGCCGACATCAGGACAGTGCGCGGGCTGATTCAGGCGGTAGAACAGGGACTGCTCAGACACCATCCGCTAGATCCGGACCTTGACGTGTCTGCCGCAGCACTCCCAGAAGTCTGAGCGGCGACCGATAACTGGGTAGCCGCTCAGTCAAGTCGCAGGAGAGCCTCGCGTACACCCCTAGTGCGGTGACAACGGCGCGACTCAGCGTAACGGAGAAGAAGATGACTAGACTGCAGGCCGGCATAGTACGGCGACCAGCCACGCACTTTGACGTCAAAGAAGATGCTTTGATCACGTAACTTGCGTGGTATTGCCCGGACATTTGGGCGGACTCGCTCTTCGCGCAACGGTCGCATTGCTCTCAGTCCCACTGATCGTCTATGACGAGCTGGAACGTCGGTTGTAGTCAGTTCGCCACGATTCGAGCCGTGCGTTAATCTCGTCGGCGGACTTCGCCGACTGATAGTCGGCATCGTTCAAAAGCTCCGCCAGCGAATGTATGCAGTTGGATATTGCAGGCATCGCCGTGATGGGCTTTTCCAAGAAGACTGACGCGGGCTTATGAAACCGGCAGCCGGCAAGTGTGCAGGCGGCAACCAGTCGCTGATCGTCCGTGACCAAGAAGTCTGGAGGGGCTGCTCCAAATGCTAGTCTGAGAATCTGCTCCGCCTGCCAGCCTTTTTCGCCGGGTGCATAAAGCGCGATGGAAATGCACTTCGATCGCGGCACTTCGATTATCACTAGCGTTTCGAAATCGGCATTGCCAAAGTATTTCCCTTTCCACTGCGTCACGAACCATGCACGTGTCGCGTCGCTTAGCGAGACTGAATCCCAGCGACCCTCTTCGACGTTTGCCATTACGTACTCCCAGCAAGAAATCCTGGCGTTATCAACAATCGCGACGCCGTACAAGTAGGGAAAACGACGTTTCACATTAAATGCCAAGATCCGCAACAAATTCATATAATTTGGACTACGAAAGAACTTGCGTACGATGCAACGTTGAGCAACACCTGTCAATTCTTTGCTGTAGGCGTCTCGTCGGATCAAAGCTGAACTTTGCTCAGTCATCGGCGAAATTCGTATCTGTCCGTTGCCGGTGCACGTGTCCGCTGCATAGGCAGATCGATCAATAGGGGCGAAGCCAACATTCAGCTCACTCCGTTACATGAAGCATTCGCCGTCGCGTTAGTACCCAAAAGGACAGAAAGACGACAACAGGCCAATCGGAGTCGGTTCGCCTTCACCACTTAGACAGGCAGGCGACAACTCAGCAGTGCCATTACGGAGCGTGAAGATATTCACGTCAATCATAGGTTGTTCCAATCATTAGAGCAAGGAATGCGAAGTGGAGGGCAACGATAAGGAATGGGCGGCGTTGGCCTCGCGAGCAATTCGGGGCCTACTGGTCCGTAAGGGGGTGAGCGTGCCACGCTTGGCGTCGGAATTTGCCCGGCACGGCGCGTCCGAATCCGCTCGTGCGCTGGAAGGCAGAATGCACCGAGGAACGTTCCGTTTCGGGTTTTTCCTTCAGGTCGTGGCGACTATACACGCGGATTATCCTCCGCACTGGCGTCAGGCTATGACATCCGCAGGGAATTGGGATGCACGCGCATCGCATCTGTTTCAGGCCGAACTCGCGGCGCGCCCTTGGTTGAACTGGGTAGAAATCGGGCGACGCCTAGCTTCGATCAGCGAGAACTGGGATCCCGACGCGCTTTCCGCGGCCGTTTCCGCCGGTGATTTCGCTGCCACCCTTTTTCTGCAGTGCTCCGTTGTCTGCTCGTTTCAAGGAATCGAGTTGTTCGTGGACCAATCCGATCTCTGTGAGGCCGCCCGTAAAGGTGCCGCTAGCTTGGTAGAAATCCCTCGCCCGAAGTCAGATCGAGCTTGATCTACACAAAGGATGTCCTATAGTTGTATCAATTCGTGAAAATTTTCACGCAGAAAGTGTGCATGAAGAATGAAGAAAATGAATGTGTCACGCTCTGTACCCGGGTCAGATGACGACCCCCCGTTCGACGACACCCCGGTGTCGCGCTTACTCCGTACCGCCGCTGTGGCGGCAATCCTGTTCGATTTGTCATCGGCACAGGCGGTTCTCGAGCTCCCCGATGAAGAGTTAGGACGGTTGTTCAAACGGAAGCTCGCACAAGTCATCGGTTTATCGACCGCGCTGAACTTGGACACAAATTCGAACCACGAGCACAACGAACGTCCACGCGAGGATCTCCACCGGGTCCCGCATCGCCGGGTGTCACCGCGTAAGTCGCTCGTCTCCGCAGGCAGGTTGCTCCCATCAGCAATCGTCTGTGAAGCCTTCGGTATCTCGGAGCAAAGGCTCGCCAAAAACGTGACCGGGGGTCAAATTTTCAGCGTCGACGTTGGAGGTAATCAATTCTATCCGGCGTTCTTCCTTGCAAAAGAGCTTGATCGCAGGCAATTAGCGAAGGTCACGCGACGGCTGGACGGTCTGACTGGCTGGGCCAAGTGGAAATTTTTCACGAAGCCGAAGGCGTCGCTTGCCAAGCTAACGCCGCTTCAAGCACTTTTGCATGGCGAAGCGAAGGAGGTTTTGCAGGCAGCCGATGCTTTTGTGGAGCGCGCGAGGGGGCTTGCGAAGGGCAAGATAATAGATACACGAAATTCGTGAGACATGAGAGGGATTTGGACCTTCGCTCTGAATAATCCGCATCTGCTGTGTGCCAGCGGTTGGCGTCATACTCAGCTTGATCGTGATACGCATTAAGAGGCGATACGTTGAGGAAGGGGTTTTCTTCGGATGCTCCGCCGCTCGGTCGAGCGACAGCCGTGTCACAAAGTCGATAGGAGAAGAGGCAATGCCTTCGGAAAACGAAATCGATCTCTCTATTGCTCTCAGAAAAATTTCACGAACTCGGCATGGAAAACGGCACCAGGTCGGTCAGCTTCTTAAGCGCACAGACGGAATGCAAGCGCAGATAGATTTGCTGAGCAAGGAACTGGAGCTCTGTCGTGCGAGACTTCGCAAGGACCATTGAATCGATGTAGTGCTTACTGCACGACCTAGGCACTGGTCGGCATCCTATCCGGCTTCCGGGCAAATGACGCTTGAGGCGCGGCCATTCCTCATTCGGCCGCGCGATTGCATTCGGGTAGAGGTTCGTCCGCTAAGCTAAGGTGGAATCGGTGTGGATGACGCAACTGCGTCTCCTACTTTGATACCAGATGACCAAGCAATGGTTCGCGGGCTGATTGCTTCTCGACATGCGTTTCCTTGTACGCAACTGCTTCAGCTACACTCCGCCGTGGACCAACTCGATGGAGAGGACACCTATGGCAGACGTTAGCGCGGCGGTCATCGGATTTGCCGGTGTGCTTGCCGGCGGATACTTCAATAATTTCTTTGCTGAAGACTACAAACGCTTTCGGGATAGCCAAGCGCTCGCGGGCGCCCTTGCCGGGGAACTGAAATCGCACGGCGAGGCGATTCCGCTTTTAAAGAACATGCTCAGCGCTCTTCATGGACGGGCAAAAACGGGCGCCGAACTGTCGTTACGTGAAATGCCCGAGCCGGGAAGTCCAATTTTCGAAGCGAATGCAGAAAGCATCGGAAAGCTCGGTCCTGAACTGGCAAACAGTGTCGCCTACGTCTATGAGCAAATCCGGGCATTTCGAGTTGTAATGTCCATGCTAGCCAGGCACCACAAGGAAGAGACTCCCGAATGGCGAACTGCGCTTATCGAGAGCGGGTACGACCGGATTAGAAGCGCAGAGGAGAAGGGTGCTCCACTCATCGAAATGCTAACGACCCACGCGGCCCAGTCGTACTGGCAGCGTCCGGTTACGCGGAAGCAAGTCGGATATGGAACTATTGGCTTACTCGCGTTTCTCGTTATTTTGAAGATACTTTTTTGACGGCGGTCTCGGGGGGGGCGGGTAATTTGTGTCGTCTTATCTTGTCCGAAGTCTGCGCCGATTGTCCTAATCGCTAGCGTCAAGTCGGACAACAAGATATTGCGTGAGCAGGGCGCGAATATTCTCTCTACCTACCGGGTCCGCGCTGTGAACGTTGAAATGAAAGTGTTGAGGAATGTACGCACCTGCCGCATCCAGATCCAGTTCGATGAGTCGTTTGACGACGGGCATAGCCGTATCATCACCTCCCAAATCATGATCGAACGAAATCTCGGCCGGGCAACCGTTCGCCTCGATAAGCGCGATCGCCGTGGCTGAATCCCGAGCGACAACCCAGTCGGGTGACGCTGGGTCTCTTATGTCGTCAATGAAGAGCCGATATGTCATCGAGTACGGCAACCAGGTCGTCAGTCAATGACATAGAGCATATCGCACATTGGCAGATCGACCTGCCTTTCGCGAAGCGCGTCGTCCGAAGTGGTGACCAACAATCGCAAACGACCGCACCTTAGAGCCCAGCATCGATCAGCGCTCGCATCAGATCCGCGCCAAGTCCGATTCGATCCTGCGTATCGAGTTGGTCGCCGCCTACGTTGACGACCTTGGGGACTCTCAACAGGAGGTCCGAGCCAATCGCAAGGTCGGTGCACACGCGGGCGAACGCCTCTGCCTTTACCGGATCAGCTGGAGCTCGAAGCTGCAGCCCGTCCGGAACGCACTGAATTTCTGTTCCGCTCGCCTTCAGACGCATCCGTCGAGGCTCCGTTTCGTACCCCGTGAACCACGGTTCTTCGACTGCCCTTGGGGTGCCGCTCGCGTGCTGGATCGCCGAGAGGTAGGGGTCCCGGTACCAGCTATTCATCTGATTCTTGTCCAGCATGCAGACGCTGTATCCAAGAGCGCCATTAAGGCCGACGTAGATCCCAGAGTTCCCCATCCGCATCACCTGGTACTTTACAAAGTACCAGCGCCAATCAAGCCCTTTGGCGTCGTCCGTCTTGGTAAGCCACGCCAACGTATGGGACTCGAGCGCAGATCGGCCATCACCCTCGTATTCGGCAACGGCGTCCAGAAGGCGACCTAGGACCTTGCGCGTCTCGGACAGATGTGCGCGAGTCGCGCCGGTGAGCAGCTCCCTCCATTGGGAAGAATTGGTGCTCGAGCCGAACTGGAAGAACCGTTTGCTGCGCGACCGCGAGTAGTCACCTGCGGCCAGCAACGCGGCAGTGAGAAGGGGGAAATTCTCGGTGGCGAAAATCTTGTGAAACGCCTTGGCCCGTCGTTCGAAGACGGCTTCGTCCAGCTCGAAAGCGGCCAGACACCCTCGCAAGAGCGGGTGGTCCTCAAGGTGAAAGAGGTGTTGTGTGAGCGAGGGAGCGCTCTCGAGCAGCGCCGCTTTAATTCGCTCATCACCCACCTGTGCCTGGTTGAAGGCCGAGACGTCGTCGAGCTTGCCATCGACGATAAGGGTCCGAACGTCGGCAAGAAGGATCGGCATGTTGTCAGCTCGAAGCTCGTTGCTCGATGCTTCGATGAGATTGCGCAGCACACGTAGCCGTCGCGCGAAATCGGTCGTGCCTTCCAGGCGATGGAGCACTACTGCGTAGAGAAATAGTATACGCGGCCAGCTAAACCGCATCTGCCCGAGGCAGCAAGCTGAGAAGAGGTTCGACGTCGCAGAGCTCGGCAAGCCGAAAAGAACGACCTTTCGGGTATCGTCGAAATCGACGGTCGATGGGGTTGTCGAAAACGCCTCAGAGAACACTTTGTTGATGTCCGCATCGACCCAAGTGTCAAAGCATCGGATCAGGAAGTCCGCATGTATCTTGGCTTTTGCGTTACCTATGCCGTAGATGCTCTCCGCGAGTGTTATGAGGTTGCCGGATGCAAGTCGTCCGTCATGCCATGCACATACGTCGGTGACAAACTGGAAGTAGCGCATGAACAGGTCATCGACAATGTCACCGCTTTCGTCGCGGTATGGCCATAGCAAATCTGCCCATGAGCCATCGACCTTTCGTGCAAATTCATCGACGCGATCCGGGCATGAACCCTCAAGAATCTGCTCGAACGTCGCCTTGAAATTCTCAAACGTCGTCAGCGGCTTCCCGCGCGAGTTCATTTTGATGTAAAGGTCTTCACTCAAACCCATTTGCTCGATCGGCAGCAGATGAAACGATATCGCTGGCGTGTCCACATTCACGAGCCGGTTCCACGCGCTGACGCAGTCGACAGAGACGAAGCGCTGGTGGATCGCTTCGAGCATCACCAACATTGACTGAATCGTCGGATCGTACTGCCACGTGTGCAGGAACCAGCACTGGTCCTCGAGCCATGTACGCACCTTCACATCGGTGGGTGGTTTCGACTTAACCAGACATTCGCAGAAGCGCCGGGCGCTTGGACGCGTGGCATACGCGAACTGCTTCCAACCTTGCTCCTGCTCAAGCCGATCCGCGCGCCATGCGAGGTACCAGTGCAGCAAGAAAAGTGTCGTCAGGCGTTGTTGACCGTCGAGAGGACGGAGCGTTCCGTCTACTACGTCGCCGTACACGAAATCGAGATTGACGGCGTTCCCGGTCTTCAAGGCATCCTGCAAGACATCCAGAAAATTCGCACAGATCCGCGCAACTCCGTCGCCGTCCCGCCCCTGCGCGTAGTCGCGCTGGATGATGGGGATTTCAATGCGTTGCACTACCGGTGTGTCTACCGCTCGTCGTGCGAAAAGACCGTTGTAGGACGTAATATAGCTTTTCATGACAGAGGGATTTCGGGCTTCAGGTAAGCGCCGACGCCGCCGGCGGAAGAAAGAAGGGCGCTCAGGTAGGCTTCTCGGTCCCGCGTACCCCAGAAGTGGACCTGCTGAGCATCAGCGTCTGTGTAGTATTTGAGGAACACCTGGCGTGTACAGATAGGGATATATGCCCCTTTCCGGTCTAGCTCCAGGATGCGCCTACGCTTGACCTCAAACACCGCGTTGTTAAGTGCGCTGTTGTGTCCGCTCGCGAGGAGCGCAAGGTTCGATAGCGAATGTACAGAATGAGAGGACGGTGCGGCTGAGCCGTTCGCTAGTGTGAAGGCTGCTGTCACGTCTCTTGCGAGGTCTTGAAACACTTGCCAGAGGTGGCGCCGCTTGTTCGGACAGGGTCCCGAGATTTTTAAGTGGAATTGTTGGGGCAATCAAGCTGCCGATTTTATCGCTGGCAGCGTGGCGAAGTATGCTTCATCCGGCGTCTGATCGGCCAGCCTCGAATGAGGCCGATTCTGGTTATACCAGTTCAGGTAATTGCCGATTGAGCGACGCGCGTGGCCTACCGAGTCGTACGCTTTCAAATAAACCTCTTCATATTTGACGCTGCGCCACACCCGTTCGACGAACACGTTGTCACGCCAGGCGCCTTTTCCGTCCATCGACAGGAGAACCTTCCGGCCGAGAACCGCGTCGGTGAATTCGGTTGCGGTGAACTGGCTTCCTTGATCCGTGTTGACGATCTCAGGCGGCCCGTATTTCGCAAACGCTTCCTCCAGCGCCTCGACAGCATGGCAGCTCTCTAGTGTGATCGCCACCCGGTGCGCCAACACCCGGCGGCTCGCCCAGTCCACGACGGCCGTCAGATAGACGAAGCCCCGCGCCATCGGGATATAGCTCGTATCGAGCGCCCAGACCTGATTGGCCCGATCGATTTTCCGGTTGCGCAGCAGGTACGGCCAGATCCTGTGGGCTGCATGCTTGCGGCTCGTGTTTGGCTTGCGATACAACGCCTCGACGCCCATGCGCTTCATCAAGGTGCCAACGTGCCTGCGTCCGACTGTGATACTTTCGCGACGCAGTAGACGTGCCAACATTCGCGCCCCGGCAAATGGATGGTCGAGGTGAAGCTCGTCAATCCGGCGCATCAATTTCAGATCCGCTTCGCTGACCTCACGCGGCTGATAATAGGCACTCGAGCGGCTTATGCCTAACAGCCGGGCCTGCTGCGTCACCGGCAGGGCGTGATCACGATCGATCATCGCTTTACGCCCAGCAGTCCCGCCTTGCTGAGCGCGCTTTCTAAAAAATCATTCTCCAACGTCAACTGTCCGATCTTCGCGTGCAACACCCTCACGTCGATTGGCGGTGCAGCTGGGGGCGCGTTGCCCGCGTCGAACACATCGGCAACCCGCTCCTGCAACTGCTTCTTCCAGTCCGTGATCTGGTTCGGATGGACATCAAATTGCTGGGCCAACTCTGCCAGCGTCTTGTCGCCCTTGAGCGCCGCTAGTGCCACCTTTGCCTTGAATGCCGGTGAGTGTGTCCGTCGGTTTCGTTTCGTCATCTTCTGGTTCCTTGTCGCCGGCCATTATGACCGACTCACGCCCCAGCTTTTCCACTCAATGAACTGTCCGAATTTCCGGAGCCACCTCTGCCTGTCGATCTGGTCACCGGCATCTTCGATTCTACGAAGGAGGTTGTCGCGGCTGTCCTTTTCGATTGACGGAAGATCCAGAAGTGCTTCGCGATGTAGTCGCAACCACTCCTTCCACTGTTCAGCCTTGGTAAGTAATTCGGCGTTCTGGGCGTGAATGTGCTCAAGTGACCACGCGCCGCTGCGATGAATACGGAATGGATACCGCTCGGATGAGTCAATTTGACGGCGGACCGTCTCGACGTTCATCAATAGTAGGACGCGCGCGCACTTGTCCTTGTGAATGTCGCTTTCATAGCCAAGGGAGGCCACTTCCGACGGTGTAAGGTCTAGGGTGTTGGAAATTCGGCTGTCGAGGATGGCTCCGAAGTCGCTCTTCGTCTTACTGTCGGCAAGCGCGACGATATCGCTAAAACGTTCTCCAACGGCCACGAGGTAGCCGATCTTATGATAGTTGTCACGGTTTTCGTACCAGCCGACCACTGTTGCATGTAACTCGACGACCCGGTTCCAGACGTCACCCGGTCCGCCGTGCTCCATCACTTGTCGCAATACGTCAAAGGTGTGAAAGCGGGGCCGTGCCCGACCACTCGGTCCTCCAGCGATCGTATCTAGTAATAGATTAATCCTCGTGGGGTTCTCCGCAGAAGCTTCGTCCGCGACAAACGCCCAGATGTCGGGGTGCTGGAGATCGCGCTCGATACTGTCCCACTGCGCGGCGATTTCGTGGCTTCTGTCGGTCCTGCCGACTTCGCTCCGACTGCTGGAAAGCAGAAGCGCTTTGAGCAGCTCCGCGTCCGTAAGCGGAATCTTCCCGACGTTCAGACGTGTGAACAGCGTGGTTGAGTCCTGGTCCTTCGGAGCCTCATACCAGATTACGCGAACACTCTCGAACAAGTAGCCGTAGAACTTGTTGGCGACATACTGTCGACGTGGGCCTTGAGCGTCGAACCAGGCGCGGATGCACCCGTAGGCGCGATGAAGATGGAAGTAATCGATGTTGCTATTAGCGCGATCAGCGTCCAGTTTTTGAAGGTAATCCTCGCTTCCTGACCTTGTATCGTATTTGATGGAGTAGGGCGTGCCCGCGTTCTGCAGCCCTTCGCGCTGCATGAACGCGAAGATGAGAAATAGGGTAGTAAGTCGCTGCTGGCCGTCAATCAGTTCCCATGTGGACTCGCTATCACGCTTGACGACCACCGGCTGTAGGCTATAAGGCTCGCCCTTGCTTTCCCATATGTCGTTGAGAAGACGCTCGACCTCAAGGGTGCCCCAACGATACCCACGCTGATACCTTGCGACGCGGAATGATCCCGCAATGTCGCCTACTAGGCGGAGTTCCAAGAGTGCGCTGTCTGCCGACATGTTTTTAGACCTTGAGGATGCGAAAGTCGAAATGAAATAACAAAACTCGGCGTCGCCGACCCGATTGGAGGCGACGAGGAACCGAAAAACGGAACTCTTAGCGGCTGGTCGAGAGGAAGAGCTTGATCTGCTTTGGGCCGTCCACGATGTCGGTGTCAGCCATATATCGCGCCCGGTATCTTGGTTTCCCATCTACCGAGTGCATCGTTGCTTCGCCTTCCGCAACGAGAGTAGCAAGAGCGGTCTTATACATCGCGGCGGTCGCTGGAGAACCGTTGCAGGTTTCGGCGAAAACCTGTGAGAACGGCTTGGGCGAGGCCTGTGTAAAGATGCGCTTTGCAAGTTGAACGACCAGTTCCTTATCGGACTTGTCACGTGCCACGTCGTCAAACCGAAACCCTCCGTCGAAGTCCTGGAGGAAACCCATGGTTTGCGGAGCGAGCATATCGAGGCCGGCACCGCCGTAGTGCACGAAGTGGTTGCTGTGTTCCCAGTGAACCTGCTTCATGACGTCCTGCGCACGGTGATGCGGCGAAAGATGTACGAGCCAGTATTCGCCATGACCAGCTCCTGTACCGCGAATGAAGAAGGGGGTGAAGAAGCCAGCTCCGCAGCCGACGACCAGCGCTTCGTAAAGCGCAGCCTGGATGAACCTTCGCCAGTCCGCCTCGTTGTTTTTTATTTCCTCGATCGACCGGCCCCCTAGGCGCTTGAGGATGTCGATCTGCAGAGTAGCCGAGATTTTCTGGGCAAGCTCGTCGTTTGTGTAGGTTGCGAACGATGACACATGAAAGGTCAGGACGACCTCTGCATCGCGTGCGTGGGCGAAAATCTTCCGGATGAGCGAGGCAGGGACTTCCGCATACCCGTATTGGTCGAGAAAGAAGAGCGCAGTCCCGGAGCGAGGGGTGTGCTTGGCAATGCGAGCGAGAACCTCTTCGGTCGCAGCACCAAACTCGGCATTTACGATGTGGATAGTGCTACCGACGGCATCGTCGTAGCCCTCTTGACGCAGAACGTCGCGCAGATGCTTGAGCGCTTTCTTGTCTTTGTCGACGAACACGAATTGGACATCGAAGAAAACGGGTTTCGGCCGCTCCTGATTAATCTTGAACGATGCTTCCTCGACTGCCTTCAGCATACGTAACGGCGAACCCAAGACGAGCTCGCCCGTTTCTTTGAGCTGATATTGTCCGCCGCCGCAAAAACCGTCAACCAACGTGATGCGGATGCCCTCGCGTCCGCGTGCATTGAGCAGGCGTTGCTGAAAATAGCGGATCAGGTAGTCAACCAGTACCTGGTGCTTCGTCAGGCTGTGCGGCTCGAGCTCGGCGGGGCCGTTGCTCCAATCGTAGTGACGTTTCGCCAAGGTGAGCTTTTTCGGGAAGGGTTGACGAGTTAAACGGCAGTGCGAGGAAATTGATCCCAGTGCTTGCCGGCCAAAACTCTTCCGGCCTTGCTTTTTCCGATCGCTGCGACGGAGACTTCGGTGCCGTCCTGCCGAAACACTTGAATCGGCGTGTTTTTCTTAAGCGAGTCGCCCACTTGATCAACGGGAGCCCAGTGTCCCCATTGCTTAAAGTGGAAAGGTACTCTGGCGCGGACGCACTGCCGCTGCAGCGAAGCCGGCCACGCTGGGTCCATCGGTCTCGAATGTGGCCCTGACTCGCCGCCGGCGATTACCCAGTCCACGCGATTACCTTTCTCGTTTCGGGCAAGATATGGTAAGAGGTCCACGGCCGACAGGAGAGGCTCGCACGAAAGGAACCGCACCGAGGGCGAGGAGAATTCAAGCAAATGCTTGATCCTCTTGTTTGCCGTCGCTTGGTCCTCGACCGTTGTACCAAGCCAGACATTCTTCGGGAAGTCGTAACCTTTGGGCAACTGTTTGCGGACGAGGTGGATTCGCTTCGTGAGAAGTAGCCAGTCAAGGTTAGGCGTCTCGGCAATCAGGTCGAGCAACCGTCGCCGCGCCTCGATGACATCAGGCCGGTTTTCGAAGACGTCAGCCATCGAAGCACAAAATACGCGCCTACGAACCTTGTCTTTGGCCGCGGCTTTATCCCATTTGAGGGGCTCTTTCCAATGGGTGTCACTGAAAAAACGCCTAGGGGTGTGGGGACCCCACAATCCCTCGCCGAGGCGTTTGGCCCAAGTCTCGGCGTAGCAATGGTCGCAGGCCGCCGAAACCTTGACGCAACCCCACCAAGGGTTGAAGGTGTGATGCGTCCATTCGATGCGCGAGTCTTTTCCCATTGCCTGCGGGTCAGTGAACTGATGCCGTATTGTACTCCGGCGGACTCGATACGCGAGAATGGCTGGAGAGGGGAAGACCGACGATCAACTCCCGAAAGCACAAATCGCGCTTACACTGTGCATCAGTCGTCTTGCTCCGCTGAAAGCTCCGTCACCCAGAGCAGCAAAGACGCCGTGGGGTTTCTCGCTGCGCACAATAAACAGATCGTGAGAGGGCACCTTGGAAGCTGAGGAGAAGGTTGTGCCGGACCCAATCGATGGGCTGCCGGCCATGGTCGTGGGACGTTGGGTAACAGGAGAAAAACATCGGATTATCAAGCGATATATTGATGCATCGTGGGCGGCGAGACAGAAGTTCACTAGCCAGCGCACCTACATCGATCTTTTCGCCGGCACCGGCCGGGTCAAGATCAAGCATACGCAAACGTTTCAAGACGGAGGACCGCTCGCCGCCTGGAGCATCGCCCAGCAGAGACGCGGCGTGTTTTCGGATTTCTTCATTGCGGACGCTAACTCCGATTTTTTGATAGCTTGTGACACTCGTCTGCGCGGACGTGGCGCTCCGTTAAAGTCCAAGGTTGGCCGAGGTGACAAGACAGTAGATTGGGTCTTGCCGCAACTGAACAAAAGGGGCTTCCATCTCGCGCTGCTCGATCCGTTCAACGCCGGACATCTTCATTTTTCGATAGATAATCGAGAAGCTTGCTACGATGCCCACGATGGACATTGTGGTTCATCTGAGCACCGGCGACATCCAGCGAAATATCGCCTCGGGTCTCGAAACTGCGCACTCACCGCTCGACAACTTTGCTCCCGGCTGGCGGAATATCGTACAGAGACAGAGTTCAAAGCATGCAATGCGCGATGCCTTCATTGGATATTGGAAGAATCTGGTGAGCCGCACCGGTATGCATGTTTGCGACGTCATGTACCCGGTCCGGAACAGTAAGGAATCGACCATGTATTGGCTATGCCTTATAGCGAGGCATCCGCTTGCGGACAAACTTTGGCGTGAGGCTTGCCAGTTCGAAACGCGAAGTCTGTTCTGAGGTGCGCTATTCATACTCCGTTCCGGGGCTCTGGGGCATCGGGTGTCCGTCTGGCGCGCCTCTGGGGCAGCACCGGCCTGTTCCTTAATGGTCGCAGAAACATTGGCGAACGTTAGCAGCGGCCTTCCTGTGGTGCCGCTTCTCAGCGACAGCAGGCAATAGTCGTTCATCCAGATCAAGTACCCGATGGTAACGGCTTGATATTCCCGATTCTTTGGTGAAGCCGCTAGGTTACGCACAGGCGCCCGGTCATACAATTTTTTGGTCGAACGCTCAGCGAGTCATGCGCGTTGTGAGTCGAGCATTTCCTGAATCTCCTTCTTAAACAACGCCGGCCTTGCGAAGTAGCGGCCGAGAGGCATGTTATGCAGCTCGCCGTTGAGTTCGAGGGCAAACGCCGGAAAGCCACGCATGTTGAGGGCCTTCAGCATGTCGTTGCCGCGCGCAATGTGCTCGGCTACATCGTTGGTGAGGATGGTTTCGAGCCGGCTCAAGAATGCGCCGCGTTCATAGCCAAGTTCCACCGCGATGTCTCCGATAACTGCTCGGTCGGCGATGGCACGACCATCCTGGTAGTAGGCAAACTGCAGTTTCTTTAGCATCGCGATGCCCCGTCCATCAATCTCATCGGCGGCGAGCATGGCCGCGATAGGCGGCGACGAGTCCAGTAGCACGTCCTGATGCTCCTGCACACCATGCACATACGCGTCACCAAATTCTTGCTTGCTCAACGCGCGAATCCGCGACTCATGCGGGCGGACGAATTCGACCCATTCGGGCGACATCATCTGGACCTTGTCGCCCGAAAGCAATCCAACTCCATGTGGCTGGATCTTCAGATCGGGTATTTCCTGGGCAAGGCTGACCATTGGCGCCGCACCGTAACACCAGCCGCAGAACGGATCGTAAATGTAATGAAGAACGGGGGATTCCATTTTGTTTCTCCTGGTTGGCCTTGTGTAGGCCCATGTCCGGAGAATAGGGCGCGGCCTCGCGCTAGATAAGCTGTCCATCACGCAATGTGCCTTTGCGGGAGCCGCAAGGCAGTCGTGACGCTTTGCGCCCGAGGCAACGCAGTATTGCAGCGGGTGGCCGTTCATTCGCTTCGGAATTGGGACTAATCTGATTTCGTCAAAAACGAAGGAGCGGACATGAAATCCCTCGATATCGAAATCACCTACGACTTTATTTGCCCGTGGTGCTGGATCGGACACAGCAACCTGAAGAATGCGCTGAAGGACGCCGCGCCAGGTTTGACCGCGAAGCTGTCATATGCGCCTTACGAGCTCAACCCGAGCATGCCTAGGGCCGGAGCGTCGCGGAAGGAGTACCGAACCGCGAAATTCGGTAGCTGGGCGCGGTCACAAGCGATGGACGCGGACGTGACGTCAGCCGGAAGGAAACTGGGGCTGGATTTTAACTACGACCGAATCGACGTGACTCCAAACACCCGTCTGGCTCACAGACTGCTGGCATACGCTCAACGGGTAGGCGATGAGAAGAAGACTGAGGCGTTGTTTGAGGCCATCTTTTCCGCTTACTTCTCGCGCGGCGAAAACATCGGAACGCTTGAAGTGCTTGTCCAGTTAGCTGTAGCGGCCGGATTTGAGGTCCAGGACGTACGCGACTTCTTGGGCAGCGCTCAAGGCGAAGCAGAAGTCGTTGCCAAGGAGCTTGAGGCCCAGTCACTGGGCGTGAGCGCCGTACCGTCGGTGCGCGTCGGCGACAGTCGGATCGGTGGAGCGCAGCCTTCGGCGATTTTCGCGGCCGCCTTGCGTGCCGCGTTGGACGTAAGCTCAACGAAGGTTGGCCCGACTGCTTAGATCGAAAACAAGTCCCGGACTTGCCAATGCCTTTGCTTTGGATGATACAAAGGGAGCTGGGATGGATTGGTGGCACAGCACGTCGACAAAACGTTGTATCACAAAAGGATTCAGTCAGTGGTGTAGATCAGGCTACGTCCATCAACTGTGGCATAAACGACACGTCGGTCCAAGACCGCTAGTGCAACACTTTTTGCGCTCGGTAGCTGAGGCCTGCCGCTCCCAAAGCGATGCTGCCAATGGCAGGAGGGCTGCTCGGAGCACGGCTACAGGTAGATGTGTTCGTCTCGAAAGCCGTCGCCGGCAATCCGACATCTCGCCGGCGAAATCAAAATTCGTCGGCATGTCATTCACCCATCTTGACAGCAGGTCGTCCCGCATCTAAATTATCGATAGCTAAATAAAGCGTAGAG
Organism: Paraburkholderia sp. BL6669N2; assembly: GCF_003387275.1. NCBI lineage: Bacteria > Pseudomonadati > Pseudomonadota > Betaproteobacteria > Burkholderiales > Burkholderiaceae > Paraburkholderia > Paraburkholderia sp. BL6669N2. The sequence continues at coordinate 723,975 of NZ_QUNA01000002.1, forward strand.
ATAGTAAAGTTTGCACGGATGGCGCCGGTCACAGTTGCCAAGTCAGAATCCGTGTCGCCTGTCGGGGGGCGGCGCAGGTGCAAATCTGATCAGTTACAAAAAATTAGCTAGACGTCGAGCATCTTTGGTCCGCAGATTCGCTCTGCATGTCGCAAGCGAAAAATTCGGCTTTTTTAGCACTTCAATTAAGTATTACTAAAATATAAAGTGTTTTCGAATCTTTCAATAAAGACGCGGACTAGCGTCTCTATGCTCCTGTTGTCGGTCCTTCTTCTCGCGGTCGGTGCCTTGGGAATCCTTGGAATGACGGCGAGTGACGAGGTGGGTCGGGATGACTTTGAAGTCCAGCTGCCTGGGGCAGTTGCAATTGGTTCTACGCAGATATTCATGCTTCGACAGCGAGTGGCACTTGATCGAGCTGCCTTGGCGAAGGACGGGGAGTCCGAGCGGAAGCTACTCGACCTTGCGGGCGATATGAGCAGGCGAGCGGACCAGGCTTGGAATCTTTACTATGCGTTGCCAAAGTCGGGCGACGAAGGGCGTGCTAGTGCAGACGTTGCGCAACGTCTGGCAAGGGTCCAGCAGGTGTATCGAGATCTGGCGGTCGTCCTTCTGACTTCGGATCAAGGGCGGCTCATAGAACTGTCGAATGATGGCTTTTCGGCGTATGTCGCGTTTCAGAAAAGCTGTGATGACCTGAACGAAACTAGGAAGCGAATCGGGCAAGCGAAATTCGCGGACGCTGAGTCGACGTTTGGTCTATTCCGTACGCTCAGTGTAGTGGCGCTTCTCTTCGGTCTTGCTACGGCGGCCATTACCTATCTGAGCATTCGTGCTTCGGTGGGTGCGCCTCTCCAGGCAGCACTTGAGCAATGCAAAGCAATTGCCCATGGAGATCTGCGCCGAGAAAGTATGCCCGGCGCGGGGGACGAAATAGGATCGCTCGTGAACGCCTTGGCTGATATGCGTCGCGGTTTGGTCGAGACCGTAACGCTCGTGAGAAACGGTAGCGGAGCCATTGCCACCGCCGCGCAACAGATCGCGTCAGGAAACGTAAGTCTTTCGGCACGAACGGAGGAGCAGGCGGCATCGCTGGAGGAGACAACCGCTGGCATGGGTGAGCTTACGGGTACCGTTCACTCAAACGCTGAGAATGTTCAAAAGGCCAATCAGCTCGCGACCGAGGCGATGCATTCAGCGGAGCGTGGTCACCTCACTGTGCTGAGGGTCACTGAGACGATGAAAGAAATCAGTGCGCGGTCGGTGCAAATGGCCGACATCATCGCAATGATCGATGGGATTGCCTTTCAGACGAACATCTTGGCCTTAAACGCGGCGGTTGAAGCCGCTCGAGCAGGTGAGCAAGGTCGAGGCTTCGCCGTCGTTGCAGGGGAGGTCCGATCGCTGGCTCAGCGTTCGGCGAGCGCGGCAAAAGATGTAAAGGAGCTCATTCAGGCTTCGGTCGAGCTTGTCGAAACGGGCGCGTCGCTCGTGTCAGAAGCTGGTCGTAACATGACGACGATTTCATCCGACGTTCAGCGTGTCACCAGCATTGTCGCAGAGATTTCCGATGCGACTACGGCGCAATCCGGCGGCATCCAGGAAATAACGGATGCGATGTCTGAAATGGATTCTGTAACGCAGCAGAATGCTGCGCTCGTCGAGCAAGTTGCTGCCGCAGCTCAGTCACTCGAAGACCAGACGCAGAATCTGTTGCTATCCGTCGAATCATTTCAGCTTCCGCTAGTCGGTAACGTTGCGCCTTTCGTTGCCTAACGCGTATTCGACTACCACGGTAATTTCGTTTATGGCACCGCAAGTTATCGAATGATCATTAAATAAAGTTATGCATGGCGCTGTCTTGTGGCAATCAAGGCAGCGGTCACCTGTAGCAATGGCCTGTCAGTCAAAGAGGAGATCTCGTAATGAAGAAGTTTGGAATGTCTGTAGCACTGGCTACGTTGACCATCGGCGCGGCGAACGCGCAAAGCAGCGTAACGCTGTATGGAGTCATCGACCCAGACATCGTGTTTGTAAATAACGCACAGACTGGGCGTTCCGGAGGCCAACTGACTGGCAAGCAGCAATATTCCATGATGGACGCAACGACGTCTGCATACTTCGGCAGTCGCTTTGGGCTGCGCGGCGCGGAAGACTTGGGCGGCGGAATGTCTGCGATATTCGCGTTGGAGAACGGATTTAACGCAGCTAACGGTACATTGGGGCAGGGCGGGTTGCTCTTCGGGCGACAAGCTTTCGTCGGTCTCTCATCGGCCTCGCTTGGCCGCGCCACGTTCGGGCGTCAATATTCCTCGCTGTGGGACTTTGTCTCGCCGCTCGCAATCATCACCCAATGGGCCGGCTACATTGGATCCCACCCTGACGATCTGGACAACATCGGCGGTACGAATCGGCAAAATAGCTCGGTCAAGTATGCGACGCCGGTCTGGAATGGCGTATCTGCCAACGCGATGTACTCGATGGGCGGAGTCTCGGGTAATTTCGCGCAGAACCAAGTCTGGTCTGTCGGCGTAGGCTATACCGGTGGCCCGGTCCGACTTGGTGTCGCTTTTGTGAATGCGTTCGATCCGAACATCTCGATGTTCGGATCGACAGCAACTGCCGGCGGTGTAACGACAAACAACCTCGGCTCGCTAGGGTCGGCCACCACCGCGCAACGAAACCCGATTATCGCTGGCTATGCGTCTGCTCATCGGCAGCAGATTTTTGGTGCGGGTGGATCGTACGCATTTAGCCGCGCAACGCTTGGAGTCGTTTACACGAATACCCGCTTCGTCGGATTGGGAGGCAGTTCAGGACCGAATCCGTTCGGGTACACCGGCAGCTCGACGATTACCAACATAGAAGCGAACGCCAGTTACCAGGTTACGCCGTCTGTGACGTTGGGCGCAGCATACACTTTCACAAAGGACGACGGGCCGAACAACCAGGGAGCTCGCTACCAGCAGGTCACTGCAGGCATTCACTATCTGCTGTCAAAACGAACGGATGTCTACATGGTTGGGGCCTATCAGCATGCGTCGGGCACGAATTCATTGGGACAGGCAGCTGTTGCCTCTGTCGCAGGTTTGACGCCTTCAGCACGCAGTCAGCAGGTGGTCGATACCATTGGCATCGCACACCGTTTTTAGCATGTGAAACAGGCCGGCGGTGTACTTGCGACGAGAAAGCGGTGTACACCGGTTAGCGCGAACGCTCGGGTTTCTGCTTTCACAGGAATATGGCGCATGTTTGCAACCGATTCCGCCGCGCGCGGCTCGAGACTCACAAGTGTTTGGGGCCACCAAAACGGAACACGCTTTGCTTCTTGCGCCACTCAAAGTCTTACGCCGGCGTCTGGGCGATTTCCGAACCTATCAGATAGCTGGCCGAATCGGACGCTACAAAAGCAACGGCCTCCGCGACTTCCTTCGGTTCGGCCATGGGGCCCATTGGCGCCAAGGTCGCGTAGTGCGCGTTTGTCTCGGGTGAGTTGCTCGCCAACATCGGTGTCTGAATCAAGCCTGGATACACGGAGTTCACGCAAATTCCGATTGGCGCGAGTTCCACGGCTGCGCAGCCTGACATGCCGCGCACACCCGATTTCGTCCCGGCGTAGGCGAACTGACCTTGAGAGGACGCGCCTCTGAGATTGACGATATGTTTACGATCGACCCTTGCCTTGCGGTCCTCATTGGCTCGACAACGGCGCGCATTCCGAAAAACACCTAGCCGACGAATCAGCCTACCAGTGTCACGACGAAGGGAGCCGAACAGGCCAGATTCCCGAGCGCGCCTGATCGGGAACCGCCGCGCTCGCGTTCCACAACTGTTTTGTCGAGCTGTGTTGGTCAGGATCCCAGAGGGGACACGAACCTTTGCCACAGATATTCGGCCGCTTGATCTGCAGAAAGCTGCTTCAAGTCGAACTTCCGGTCGGAGTTGAAGCTCGCCACGAGGCTTTGAAAATGAAGACCGCCCGTTGAGGACAAAGAAAGGATTTCATTGCAGCTGTCGCCTGACATGTACCGGCCTTCCGAATAACAGATGTTGTCTGCCGAATGCATGCCGCCCATCCAGATACGGCAGAAACACTTGCTCTTCCCGTCGAGGAACAGCTCGGCTCGAAAATCGAGAGCAGTCGCTGGCTCGAATGTCGCTTCTAAACGTGGTTCCTGCTGCGCGACGGACTGGAGATTCGCTTCAAAAGCCGCTTTGATGGTTTCAAAACCTGCTTTCGCAAAACGGCGTTTATCTGCATCTGTAGGATTCAGCTTCAACGCCGGCATAAGGCTTGTCGGCAATACGGAAGCCGGATTTACATTCTGAATGGCCGTGCCAGAGCCGGGAAAGTCTTTGTGTTCAACGTGAGCCGCCGCGCCAGGAAAGGGCGGCCGCACCGAAGGCTTAGCCCGTTTTTGATCGATTCCCGTAAGCACTGTTTTTCGCGCTGAGTTTTCGTCGAGATCAACAATTCGGATCTGGACGATTGACGCAAGGAGGCCCGTCGGCTTGCAGCTGCGGACCATGACAGGGACGAGCTTCGCGCTTTGTCCTTGAGGGTCCTGCCCAAAGGCGCTGGCCCATTCCGGTGACGCGAATTGCGATTGCAGATAGTCGGGCGACAAGACCATCAAGGTGCGTTCAGCCTTGGTCGCTGCATGCTGCATTTCGAGGACGAAATTTTTCCCGGGCCGAAAATCCCACGCCTGAATGATGACGCTGAATCCTTCCTCTTCCAGCACGTAGCTAATCCATTCAGCCCATGCTGTATCCGCGTGCGTGTAACTGATAAAAAAATCCGTCATGGCCCCTCGAAAATAGTCTCAGTTCGGTCGGTGCTTCGGCGACCCAATCTCGTTCATCGGTTGATGGCAGATCTCGATAATACATATGTCTGCGACTCACCCCGGAACTCTCGCACAAAACCGAGCGGCCGCACACGCTCTATCGATTGTTGAAAAAGGAACTCGCGGCAGAGATCGATTTGGGTCGTACCGTTGTCGGACTGGTATGCGTCGTCCGGAAACCTAGCCTCACGAGTGCGTCAACGCTGTAGGGCAAATTTGGGTTAGGGTGCATCACCGACTTTCAGACGCATCTCCTCATACGCCTTCACGCGAGGTTGCTCGGCCGACACGTTTCTCGGGGGGCGAAAATCGGTTCTGACCGTCGCAGAAAATCCAGTTTCGTTTGGCGTGCTGGCTTGCTTCAGTGCCGCGTCATATTCTCGTCGTAGTGCCAACCGGACAGCCTGAAGGACTCCCGGGTCGCGCTTCGCCAGTAGAGACACGACCGTTTCCAGCACTTCAAGTCGGGCCTTGATCATTTCACCTTCCTCATTCATAAAAACTCCGTAACTATGTGAGATGAATCGGTGGGTGCGACGTTTGTAAGCATCACTTGCGGCTACTGAAGTTTTTGAGTAAGTCTGCGTGCACGTCGCGTAGGGGTCGGGGTCGGAAACTGTTCAAAGGGTTTCTCGACGGGCAACTTTCCAGCGGCCGGCCTATCAAGCCGTCGAGGCGCAGTCGCCAGTTTCGCGACCTTTTTCAATTTCGGCACTAGGCCGAGGGGCGATTCCTTTGTCGTCCATTTTCCTGCGATGTCTCCAAGCACCTCATCGGCTAACCAAGAGAGCACCCGTGCGACCCTGGTAGGCCGTTTCAACAGCAGCGCTTGCTCTTGGCGACTGCGATGATCCACGACGCGATTCGCGCGTGACAGTCGTTGATCACGAACAAGCTGTTCAAGCCAATGTGGGAGCGCTGACAGACATATCAGACTCGTGACTTGCGATTCTGTATCAACCGTTCCATTTCTGCGTGAATCTGCTCGTCTTTCCGTTCGATACTGTTGAGGCGGATGTACTCGACGTCCTCCCAAAACCCGACGATGGCCGTGGCGAACCGTTCCAGCAACTCGCGGGGCAGGACCGCATGTTCGAATGATGGTAGGGGCGGAGGTCTGACCTTCGGATGGTTGTCGAGCCAAGGGAAGAGCGCCGACGACCAGGCAGGCCATAGCTCTGGGTTGGTGCGGTACAGCGCCACGGCGGACCGTCCGTCCCCGTGACGGCAGGCGTTGCCGACGCGTTGCAGTAGATCGAGGTCTGGGTAACAAGGGAACGCGGTCAGGGGAATGCCCCGCAGCTCGTGCAACAGCGCGCTCAGTTCGGGCAGCGTACCTTTGCGCGTAGTCAGGAGCTTAGGTTGATTTTCCGATCCGGGCGGAATGCAGGCGCTCAACCAGTTGCGGAGCTGGCGTTCCCACAGCGACTGGATCGAAAGGCAAAACGCCTGGATCGTCGCCTGCAACAGAGCCTCACCGTCTGCCACGGCGAACATCCAGCCGCCCTCTTGGGTGGTCGCCCATCGTTCGATGTCAGCGTCGATCGCTGCCAAGGCGGGCTTCACAACATCGTTCAGGAAGGCACGGACCCGCGGCCGGTGCAGGACAGCCTGGACGTCCTGATACTGCAGGCGCGAATCCCACCGATGAGTATCGATCGTCGTCATAGGCGTTTGCGCAGGCGGAGTGTTCGAAGGCATCGGCTCCACCAGGTTGCGTCGGGATAGGGCTCGGGCAGATCGCGGAAGCGGGCGGTCCCGCGCGACGCCGGATGGTTCAGGAAATAGCTCAATCCGATGTTGCCGGGGCGAGGATCCGTCTCTTCGAAGATCCGATCAAAGTCCGCGTGCTCCACTGGGTCACGGCGATGTTTGGGCCATTTCGCGAACGCGTGGACGATGACGGCGGAATGCGGCTCGATCCCTCTGCGGCGTTCCGCCCGTGGGGTCTGGACTTCCTGATAGTAGGTCGGCTGGTGGTACGCGCCGCCTTTGAGCGCAAGATAGAACAGGTGGCGCCAATGCTCCTCGTGATCGTCCGCGATTCGACGGTGGACCTTCACGCCGACTTGGCGTTTCAGCGCCTTGTAGGTTTCCAGGTTGCGCGCCGCGGTCAGCCAGTTCAATCGGTCCGCCGGAACAGTTTCCGTCTGGGCGCCGTCAATGGTCAGGGCATTGTACGCGCGCTCAAGCGCCCACACGGCCTGGTCGAGCAGCGCCGCGCTTTTCTGGTAGCGCAAGGGGCGGGTTATCGCAAAGACCGAGATGAGCACGGTCACCACCGACACGGCACCGGTCAGCAGCCGTAGCTCTCCCTCGTTCAGGCAGCCGACGAACGACACTACCGCCGTCCAAGCGTGCGACAACCATGCGATCACGCCGAACCTCCTGGTGCCAGCCCCTTCAACGTGACCGGTACAAGCTCGACGGACAGGCGGTACTCCATAAGCTGGACCCTAGGTGCGACCTTGCCCGCGTATCTGAGCTTGTCGGAGATCGAGTTAGCCACGATCACCCCGGACACGGATTTGCCCATGGCCACGTGATGCTCGAACCATCCCATGTAACGCTGCACCTGGCCGAGTGCGGCATCCGGGCCCCGGCCCAGCTTCAGCTCGAACACTACGAAGTTCTTGGCCATGTCCAGGAAGACGAGGTCTGCGGGGCCGCAATCCGTCTGGTACTCCACGCCGTCCCGTCCGTTGGCGTCGACGAACAGGGTGAGGGGGCCGTGCGTCGTGGTGCTGGGCGGGTTGCGCGCCAGGTAATCGCGCAGGTGGCTTTCGAGCGCGAACGCACCGCCCCCAAAGCCGTCGTCGACCGGCTCGACGGCATCAATGTCCACCTGGGTGCTGATGTCATCGGTGGCGTCTCCGTCGCGTCGCACCGCGAGACCGTCTGAGGTCTCGACGATTGACCATAGGCCGTGCTTCACTGGGTCGTACCATGTGACCTTCCCGCGGCCGGTAGCGAACAAAAAATCGTAACGGCTGTTTGCGAGACGGGGCTTCTTGTTCTCCGGGTAGCCCACCCGGCCCACTCGATTGACAGTACAGATGGCGATTTGGCAGGCGATGGTCGCTTCGTTAAGGTCTGGATACGCGTTCAACAAGAGCTGTTTGATCTCCCCATTGCTGGTCTCACGACCTAGGGGCGCGACAGCATCTCGAATAAGTTGCCAGATTGGCGGTCGGCTAATGGTGCTCATGGCGTGGGTCCCTCGTCTTGGTATCGTGACCGGGTAGGTCGCCCGGGTAGGACGCAATTGAACCATGACGCGACGAGCCCGCACCAGAAGAAAGTAGTTGCTCTCCGCTCGGGCGACGACTGCGATGTTTCGCTCATTCATGAATCGGGCATTATTCGGTCGGTATCTAACCGGTCGGCGAATGCCACTCCGACCATCTCTGCGGAAACCGTTGCGCAGTCTCCTGGTTCTTTCCGTTGTGCTAGTGTGCTTCTGCATCCGTCCAATTGTTCTTAGACGCTCTACAAACATCAACTTTACAAAGAAAACATGCCGGGAAACCCAGAGCGGGCTGCGGTTGCACGAGTAGCTCAGGGGCTTGCTGCAGGCTACTACTCGTTCTTGGTGGCGCATCTGGTCGCCGTCAACCCAACGTCCATCAATTCGCTGCCGCCGGCAACGGCCACCGGCCAGAATCCAATCGGTAAGATTCAACGGAAGGATGGCACCTTTCATACGCTGGACCTTCGGCATTACCTCGATCTTTTCCGCGAAGACCATGACCTACAGCGCTATTTCCTCCGAACGTGGGCCATGGGCGCGTTATTGATGCTAGGCGACGAGCTTGTACAGCACGACTATTTCGATCACGCGCCCGTACTGGAGTTGGTCTATCACCTGCGTAATAGTGTCGCGCATGGCAACAGATTTAATCTCACAGAGAGTGGAAAGAAACGTCTGAGTAAGTATCCGGCACACAATGGGAGCGCAGCAGTGCGGAGCCCAGAAGGGACACTTTTCAAAATTACCGCCGCATTAAATGGGCAGCCTGTTCTCTTTGATTTCATCGGGCCAGCCGACATTATTGACTTGCTGCAATCAGTCGAGAGGCATCTCTTGTTGTAGCTCGAATTCGTTCCGGCCATAGGTGTCAGTCACCGAATGCCGCAGTGTCCGCGAACAATCATCTATGTCCGATGCAAGAGCAGTGTACTTCGCGACAGAGATTATTCTTGATTCCGATGTCGAAGCGAAATCCGCTTCTCATGCCGTACTTTGCCCGGCCACGGCGTCGATGCGGGTCTGACTTATGGTTGATAGACCACATTTTCACTGTACTATATTTCCAAAAATTCTTAAGAAAAAACCCTCTTTGTTTGCCGCCACAGTTTCAAGCGCCGCCGACGGATGTTGTGTTCCTTGCGTCCAAGCACCAGTCCACCATCGAAATCCATGTTATACGTATGTTGTCACCCGTCGCCGAGCACGAGCCGACCGACGGATAAGGCCGCCTCTTCCAACTGAAGAGCTTCGGTGAGTGACCGCTAGCGTGGACGGGAAGACCGGTGGCGCGCTAGGGAAATTGGACTACCACGGGGCAGGGTTGAGACAGTCCAACACGGTGGCGAAGACAGAGCCGTGATCCGCACGTCTATCGGAGCCGATTAGTCTTTAATCGGCGGAAGGGGCCTACGCGATTGCTGTCGTGGGGCCTCCGGCATTTCCTTTCTATGTTTCTGTGAGCATATGCTTCTACCCTCAAAAAATATATCCTCCCTTGAGGATATGCTTAGGTTGGAGAGAAGGCGCTCGTGTGGATTTTTCCGTTGCCCCCGGGTATGCGTATCGCTGCGCGGCCGCTGACCAGGGGCCGAGGTGCAGGCTCGGCGCGGAGTTCTGGAGCGTTTGTTTACAGCAGGGTTATCAAACGCGACTAGCTACCGCCGCGACGTTTCAATAGGTGCAGAGCGCCCGGATTCCGAATCGAACTCTTAAAGCTGAAACGTTCGTCGTCGATCAACAATTTGCGGCTGCCTGCAGCGCAAGTTTCTAATGTACTATCCAAGCCGATCTCTGCTCGGACGAACAGTCGAGGAACGGATGCCAACTGAAATGTCGGTGCTAGATTCGCAGGCCGCGAAGATATGGCTGCGGCAGTTCGCCTTACGTGACCAGAAACTTGCCGCCGATTTGCTCGGAGTCTTTCGCTTCGTGTCCCGTGACGAATTCGCCTCAGGGCTGACTGATCAAGTGATGCATCAGGCGCAATTTATTGACGGTCCGATCGCACTTTATGCAGAGCGTGAGCTAGGTCATCGCCTCGGAGTTCCGCATCGCCTATTTAAGGAATCGACTGGGAAGGTCAAACGCGCGTACGGCGTAGGCCCGCAGCCGGTCAAGTCCACCAAGGCATACCAGCCAGAAGTTGGCAGCGAAGGCATCGTGGCGCAGCTCATAACAGACCTCTCCCGACGATTTCCAAAAAAGTTTCTCAACCACCCCGGGCCCGATTTGATTCGGAAGACTCGCGCGCGTGCATTTTGGGTGCTTACCGACTTCGTGGGGTCGGGAAAGCGTAGCTACGACTATCTTTCCGCAGCCTGGAAGGTTCGCTCGGTTCGAAGCTGGAAGTCTGGCAGGTTCCTCAGCTTCGGAGTGATCGCCTATGCGATGACACAGTCGGGCCAATCGCGTATCGATCGCCATCGATGCAAGCCGTTCACTTCATGCGTGCTGCCTTGCCCTACGATCTTCGACGCCTTTAGCCGCTCCGCTGTCGACGCGTATGTGAGTCTCTGTGACCGGTATGATCCAGTCCGCCCCAAAGCTGGCACTTTCAAAGATGAGGGTTTTCTTGGGTATGGCGGCGTAGGGGCGCTGATTGCCTTTGCGCACGGGGCGCCAAACAACTGCCCTCGTATCTTCCACAAGACGTCGCGGCGGGTCAACGGATGGATTCCTCTGTTCCCCTCGAGAGTGACTGCTGGGTTGCCATCCACCGGATTTGGCCGAAGCCTCCGTTCTGAAACCATCTCGGCTCGCTTGGATGCTTTGGGGAACAACGCTCTCGCAAGGTCTCCAGCGGCACGGAACGCTCCTGTCGAAGTCAAGAAGCGCTACCTTGTACTTGCCGCGCTGTCTCGCGGGCAGAGGGGGAATGCCGTACTTGCCATCAAAACAGGCCTGTCAACGGTTGAAGTTGACCAGGTATGCCAAGAGCTGGAGGCCTTCGGTTGGGTTGGCAGGCGTCGCGTACTCACGGACACAGGTCTGGGTGAGTTGCGACATTTGCGCCGCACAGTTGTGCAAAGGCGACAGCGCGTCGGCGCCAGTGCAGAAGTTGGAAAACGCCCTTATTATCCTACCTCGTTGAGGGCGCCGGTTTAGCTATCTAGTTGACGCCGCGGCTTCGTGCCACGGGACCATACTTCGGTACCGGACTCAGACTACTGCAGTTCTATGGAATAGCATCCGCTTGCGGCTAAGGTCACCCGTCACTAGCTCGTGGCGAGGGCTTCGGCCAGCGACGGGCGATCTCACCCCCTCAGGGGTCAAAGTAGATGGGAAATTGGCGTCCTCAACACTACCGGACAATCGGATCAGAGAAAGGCGTACCTCGCGACGTCCTTGATGCCGCTGTCCAGACTGGCAAGGCAATCGTGCGCACGGATGCGCAGCTTGAGCCGGTTTTCACCTTGCGACACCTAGCTTATCTTACCGACTGCGACTACGGCTTGCTGCGTGCGATCGTTGGTCGATCTATCCAGAATCCCTACCGCGTCTTTCGAGTTCACAAGCGACCTGGTCCTGATGGTCAGAAGAGGTATCGGACGATTTGCGCGCCTGATCCACAACTGCTGACGGTTCAACGATGGTTATCGACTAACGTTTTGAACCATGCATCATCATCGATTCACGCTGCAAGCACGGCATTCGCACCAGGATGTACGCTTTTAAACGCAGCCGAACCTCACTGCGGAGCTAGATGGCTTATCAAGGTTGACGTCCAAAACTTCTTTGAGTCGATCTCTGAGATTGCTGCTTACCGAGCTTTCAGAGGGCTAGGATATCAACCGCTCGTGGCGTTCGAGTTCGCGCGGTTGTGTACGCGCCTAGGGCGCAAGACGTCACGACGTTCACATGCGCAATGGAGGCGTGCTCCTTGGCGGCGGTACAAAATTGCTGCATACAATCACGATCAATACAGGATTGGACATTTACCGCAAGGCGCCCCTACGAGTCCGATGCTCGCAAACATCGCAATGCATGGAGCGGACGAAGCTCTGCATGCCCTCGCCAGGTCGTCTGGGCTGACATACACGCGATATGCTGATGATCTAACGTTCTCGACAACGGCTCTGGATTTCAATCGTGAACTTGCGTCTATCGTCGTGCGCAGTGTTTACCGTATCTTGGGCGAATACGGATTCTCTCCCAATGTAGCCAAGACTCAAATAATTCCGCCTCGGGCGCGAAAGATTGTGTTAGGCCTGTTGGTCGATGAACCAAATCCCCGACTGCCTCGTGAGTTTAGGGAGAAGATGCGAATGCATCTTTACTACATCAAGAAAGACGGCGTCGGCCCCGCTCGCCATGCTGCTAATCGAGGGTTCACGGCAGTCGCAAGCCTTCGAAATGTCTTGTACGGTCTGGCTGCGTTTGCCACACAAATCGAGCCGCAATATGGTTTAAGTATTCGTAAGGAGCTTGATGCGGTTGCTTGGCCGACTTAGTGTGACCTGCTGAAACTGCCCAACCGCAGCAGCCAGATCAACGAAGGCTATGCGGATGTTTTCTTTGTCCTTGAACGCGCATGACCACTACATCGTAAGACGTCACCTGACCCGGTGGCGTTCGGCTTTGCAATGAGATCTGTTCCTTCAGATGGGGCTGGCTTCCGCCGCGATCCCACAAATCAAGCACGAGAAGGAAACCGAACGTGACGTTTGTCGTCTGGTAAGCCGCGGTTTGAAGACCGTAGGATCGCAGTAGGGCATCGTGATCCATCTCGGACATCGTGCGTTTCACTTCGGTGACGGTGCTCACACCCAATGCAGAAAAGTATACGTCGGCGCGCCCAGCTCCTTGATCGCGAACTTCCATATTCACGTGGTCCCGGAGGCCAGACATTCTTAAAAACCGGAAATAATCCCGCTGAATAATGTTCTCAAGCGGCAGGTCATCCGGTCGCCGGATAAAAAGATACGCTCCTTCCGGATCGCTGGCTGTACCGGTCTCATGTCGGTGGCACAGGAAGTAAGCAGAAAGGATAAGGACTGCCGTGAAGAGAGCCCGTGCAGGACGCAGTGTAGAGAATTCAGCGTTTCGCTCCATTTGGGAGAGAATGCCCATGACCATTTGCTCGACCACTGGATTCTCGTCAAGCGACAGATCGAGCAAGGTTGAATGAAGCAACGCTCCGAGACTTTTCCTGGCTTCTAAGGGAACCTGGCCGGCATCAAAAATGGCTTGGAGTGTCCGGCCTTCACTCCTGCCCAGGAAAGGGCGGTGCAAAACACTGCTCTCTCGCGCTTGCTCCACCGCATGCCGCATAGCCTCTGCATCTGGCAGAAGGGAGGAGTGCTCGTTTTCCTCGATCCACTGGTCGAGCTCATCCAGATGCCTTCTGTGTGCAAGCAACGAGGCAGTCAATCGCGGACGAATGACCAGATCAAGCCCTGTATCGCCACCTTTGAGCAGGATGGAGCGACTCGCTTGATAGACGGCGAGCAGTTCGTCTTCGATGGCCAAAGCGGCATTCAGCCACACTTTCTTGTTGAGCTGAATCTCAAGGGTGCCGAGTTTTGACGCCAGCAACGTCCAGTGCAATCGCTCACGCGACTGCGCGCCCAGCCAGGATGGTTGAGGATCGTCTTCGGCTCCGAGGTAAGCGCAATACGTCCAGGCAGCATCGACCAAGCCAGCGATGTCCGTGGTGGAAGTTGCAGTGAAACCCTCCCGCTGTACCTTTACAAGGATGCCAACACAGCGAACATAGAGTTCCGCGTCGACACGATTTTCACTGGACTCGGAGGCGATGCTGAACCAACGCGATGCCGCTTCGAACGATTCCGCAGCCGACTCTTGCGTGATGGCGTCGAAGCCCTTTGTCAATGCGTCGAAGCCTAACTCCATTGCGGCCTCGTCCTTGGACTCAGACATTTCCAGAAGTTCGATAAGCTTGTCTCGGAATTCCTGTTCCGGAGAGTGTGCCAAAACCACGCCAAGTATTTTAGCGACGTGCCGAAGGAAATGAGGGTCGTCGCTGACGTCCACGTCTGTAAGAAGCCCCTTCAGTTGATGCAGCAGCCCTCTCTGACGCTGCGCAAGAAGTAGAGCGCCATGAAGAGCTTGCGCTCGTACGCCGTATCTCAACCCTCTATCGTCAATCAGTTCCACGAACGCCTTCCACATGCGTCGCCGCAGTGTTTCGCTGGGATCCCGTTTCGAGACAATTTCGACAATCTCCGCCAAAGCGGCGGGGTCCCGCGTTGCCGAGACGAGTTCCACCGCTGAATCGTCTGCAAGTGCCTCCCCAGCTTGCGAATAGAACCAGGAAAAGAGCGTGGCGGCATGAGGGCCATGCGACTCCTGTCGCACCAATTTAAGGAGGGTGTCGCGGTCCATACCCAGCGAGTGGATACGGTTCATTTGCCGACTGGCGGCGTGCAACGAGTCTGCGTCGGTCATGATCTGCCCTAGAACAGCGACGCTTCGCCTCGAGCATGTCGCCGATGGGATAGGGGCACAACGTCGTCCAATTCTAGTCGATAGATGGTGCCGATAAACACTTGGACACCCCCCATCTCGTGCGCCACTCGCGACACGTTAGCCAGCATCTCATGGAAGTCGGCGTCGATGACTTCCTCCGCTCCTGGCGAGTCAAGGAGCAGAAGCCCTGGATGCCTTCCCAAGCCCCGCGCCCGAGCGACCTCCACGGCGGCAAGGGCAGCAGCGATCTTGACTCGCAACCGCTCTCCCTTTGTCAGCTTTGAGAAGCTGGTGTCTGCTCCTCCCTGGATCAGCTTGAGGTGCCCTTGGCTGTTCAAAGTGGCTTGGGTCAAATTTCTGACACCGAATATGGTCGATAGGCGCTTAACGGCGTCGCCCACGTCGCGGAGAATTTCCGTTTGCAGCCCATCTATTACGGCCCGGGTCTTTTTCTCTGCTGCGTCGAGAACGACTTTGTCCTGCAAATCCAGAGGACTTGGAGTGTCCGAGGAGTCACCAAGCAGCGATTTCAGTTCTCGGGCAGTGGCGTCGAGCTCGGCAAAGCGAAGTTCGACGTCATCGCTCTTTTCGCTCAGCGTGATTTGGGCAGCATCCAGTTCTGAAACGAGCGCGTCGCGCGTCGTATCGAGTTCCTTCAGATGGTCGCGTGCCGCAGCGACGTCGGTGGCGACGAGCGTGAGGGCGCTCCCGATGTCCTTTAAATCCTGTTCCGCTTCCTGCAAGCGAGCATCCTGGTGTTCACCCTCCGTAAAGGGGAGTGCAGATTTGCAAAGGAGGCAATGCTCATCGTTCGAGGGCGCAAGATGCACGTGAAAATCTGCTTCGCACGCTGGGCAGCGCTCCGGGCGAAGGTTTCGGAAAACGTAACAGGCATCCCGCTCGTCCTTGAGTTCCTGCACGAGTCGCGCCTGGGCCAGTTTTTCGGTGCGGATTCGATCGTGATGCTCGAGCAACCGCTGTAATGTTTGACGAGCGACGCTCACCTCGGCAAGATTTTCGGCAAGCTGTGCATCGAGCGAGGACGTGCGTCGACGGAGATCTGCTCGCTCCGCTGCCGACGACGATTTGCCAGTGATGGAGGCTAGATCCTCTTCGATCCTCTGCAGACTGGCACGGACGCCAGCAAGTGGGTCATTCGCAGGTCGTGCTGCTGGCGCCAAGATCTTCTTTGCGGCGGTAATCGCTGTAAGGGTGGAGACCCAAGGCATTCCGATAAAAAGCTGCAGAAGCCGGAGCGGAAGCCCGTCTATAAGCAATTCCCCGAAAAGCGCCTTGCTTTCGGCGTTGCCGCCGACGGAGAGTGCGCCGGCAACGGCTGGCCAGCTATGCTCGTAAGGCGTGCCGGCTTCATTAACTGCATGTAACTTCGCGAAGCCGAGCTCTTCCATGAAAAGCGCTTCCACGTGACCTTTTAGCCCAGCGAGGAGGCCATCGTAAAGGACCGTCCATTCATTGTCCGACCGCCTGGACAGCCTTGCCGTCCCGCTCGAGCTCTGGTTCGCGCTTTCCTTTTCAACGGAGATCTGGTATTCGATTTGATCGACGCGCAAATCGACAACTATCGTGGACAGCCAACGCCATACGTCCGGCTTGATATCGTTGGGAAATTCACCTTGCAGTGCAGCCTTCAAGATGTTCAGGACGGAGGATTTGCCGCGACTATTGACGTCCGACATTACCGCCCAGAGGCCAGTCCCCAAGTCCTGCCAGTCGAAGTGGAATGGACTGCGCCCGGTGACTTCCTCCTTCACGCCCGAAAATGAAATGGAGGTAAACGCAACCTTCCGGGCGCGTGGCGCCGTCGCCTGTGCCCTGATACCGTGCCGTCGCAGGGTGTCCTCCACGGCCGATCTGTCCGTTTGCGAAGCACTGGCGATGTCGTCCAGCCACTCGTTCTCGCTGGCCAACTTCGCGGTTGGTCCATGTGTGCTCATGCTAGTTTCCTCTTCAGCCCATCCAGTCTTGCTTTTACCTTATCGGCAATGCTCGGTATGACGAAGCCCTGCGGCGTGTTGCTGTATTCCTCGTGTTCGTACTGCCAGCCCTTCAGCTTGGAGCCGCTCTTGGCGGTAGCCACTTTCATCGCCAAGCGAACCCGGTCCCTGTACCACTGGAGGTCGGGGACTTCATCCATCGCCGTATCGAGAAATGAAAAAGCCTTCGGATAAAGGTGGTAGTCGTACCGCCGGTTTTCTCCGTCCTTCACCAGTTTCATGGGGCGTACCAGCCCAAAGGCATGGAGGGTGGAGAGCGCGGTTTCAATCTTCTGGTAAGCACCGAAGTGCCAGCGCACCATGCTGATGACCCGTACTGAAGGTTCCTCATTGGCGAAGATACAGTCCACCACGTCAAGCAAGCTCGTATCGTGGTCGGCCTCGTAGAGATCCAGCAGCGCATCGGCAAGATAATCGGGATAGCGGACCAGGAAGTCGATTGCCATTAACCGTTTCTCACTTTGGAAAAGATGCGTAGCCTCATCCTCAGTTGGCTTTTCTAAAGCGTGGCTCCCCCCAGCCAAGATGAATAACAAACGCAGAGTGTCCCTGTGTCGGGTACCGCGCTCGGGCGACGCGGGATGCATATGATCAACCGCGGTTGCGTTGGACATCATTGCCGCCTTATTCAAAGCTTGGATTCTCGGGGTTAATCTACGAAGGATAACGGAACCAGCCGAGAATTTCTTAAGTCGTTGCCCGGTTCAGAGCGATCAATGGCAACCCAGCAACGCTGTAATACGTGGTAAATACTCATGCACGCGGCCGGCCGGTTCTGTCGTTGTGTATCCTGTCGCGGTATGCCAAAAGGTTGAATTCTACCGTGCGGGCGGGCCGTTCTTTGGCTGACAACGTCGAGGCAAGCCGCAGTCATGTGAATTTGGCGTGTGCCTTGCACTAGCCTCCCACATGTCCGCGCTGAGAGACGCCTTGCCACGCCGGTGAGGTCAAGCACGGTTATGGTGCCCGCAAGCGCACTGGTCTTGGACCGACCGGTGATCTCGTTAGTGAGGGCGGGCATCGCTACTCTTAATGCTCGCGGGACCGTAATACCGGCGAGCAAGCCGAACTCTTCGACACCTAGCGTGAGCGCTGCCCGCTCTCCCAATGAAGAATAGACAGGATCGCGTTCTCCATCGATAGCTTACTTGGCCGGGTCGCAGTCGGCAGCCTGGCAGCTTGACCGAGCTTGCACAGCACAATGGTTGCGATTGAGTATGTCGTCAAACTCGATTCCGGTCGTTTGGATCACGGACGGCAAGGTTGCGCCGCCGCAGCAGCCTGAGATGGTACTCCCGAGTAGTGCCTTTGAGTCCAAGTAGAGGGCGATCGCTGTTCCGGCGTAGGGCATGAGCGGTTGCGCCGCCGTCATGCCATTGGTGAATCCTAGGCGAACTCCAGCCGAGAGGATACTTGTTTCCCACAGGTTCCGCGCATCCTCTCGGATCTTCAGATCATCGCGACTTTGGCAATGTCGGAATCAGCAAAAACGGCTTTTGAGTCTTGCTGGCGTGAAGAGTGGTTGTTCCTGCAAATGTACCCGATGGTCGATCCTGTTCATCGTTATGAATGAAAGGTCCGCATCCGCGCATCGGGAACTTCATGTTCGACAGTCGTGCGACATCCAGGTTATGTTCATAGTCACGCCCGCGAACCGAGAGGCCCAGCCGGTAGCCTGCCGGGATTGCAATCGACGTCGGCCAAATCTCCACATCAACCTCGACTGGCAAGCCAGGAACCAGCGGCTCATGGGTATCGTGCGTGTGATACGGCCGGTACGGCTCACTGAGCGCGGGGTCCGTCTTGCGGTGCGACACGCGCAGCCAGCCCTGTGCAAGCGGCGCGTTCGGATCCAGTGCACCACGAAACAGAACCTCCTTCCCATCCGGTGCGAAAACGCGCGTGACGAGGAAGAGATCGGCGTCATCCGTAGACGATGAGACAAAGAGCTTGGCGGCCAGCGGACCCGCGATCTCTAGCGGCTCAGAGAGTGGGGCGGTCAGGAAGTCAATACCATCGCCCATTGCGTCGAACGAACTCGTGACGTCGGCATCGCCTGCAGTACCCGATAGCTGATTGTTGACAAGGTCGAGGTAGAGGCGAGTCCAAACGGTATTCGAAAGCGGCCAGGCCGAATCCGTGCGATCTTCAAACTTGCCGTGAACGTCTCGAAGCCGATACTGCACGCGCGGACGCGAGGTCCATCCGTTGGATTCGCCCTTCAGGTAGTAGTTGAGGAAGTCCTTCTGGAGTTGTACACCATAGTCAGTGTAAAACTCGGCCCAGTGCTCGCCGTCATGAAGTTCAAGCCACTTGTCTTCCGAAGCGCTACGCACAAAGCCCTCGATGTTCCCTCTCAGATGCAGGCCATGTCCCCCCCAGTTGCCTGCGGACAGCAACGGAACCTTGATCTTCGAAAAATCCGGCGATCTCTCACGATAGCTGACGCCGTCCAGCGGATTTCCGACGATACTCTTCCAGTCGCTGACACGGCGCTTGGCAAGCTCTTCATCGCTGAGCGTCTCATCGCCGCAAACGAGAGCTCCCGTGAGCCGACTGCGTGGCCCCTTTTCACCGCGTCCATGCTGGACCGTCTGAACTTGCATTTCAGCCCAGTCCCGCGGGAAGGTTGACCGGATTCCTCCGTGATAAGTCAGGTCACGATAACGATCGGAATACCCTTCCCAGATGCAGATTGCAGCGAGACTCGGAGGCTGCAGTGCAGCGACGCGCCACTGGTTCGCGGCGAAATACGATACGCCGTTCAGACCGATCTTGCCGGTACACCATTCCTGTTTGGCCGCCCACTCGATGCAGTCGTAGAGATCCTGCGTCTCGCGCGGCGAAGCGCAGTCAATGACACCTTCGGATCGGCCCGCGCCGCGGGAGTCAACGCGCACACATACGTAGCCGTCCGGCACCCACTTTTCCGGATCGACCACCTCCCAGTTCTGGTACTGGTTCGAGGACCCCTGGACCGCGTCCGGAAACCGATCTTCGAGGATCTTCCACGCAGTAGAGTAACCGTCCTGGAACGACAGGCCTTTTCCGTACGGGCCGTAGCTGAGAATTGCAGGGTACCGTCCAGGACCGGCAGGGCGGAAAATGTCAGCTCTAAGCACTACGCCGTCGTCCATCGTAATGGGCACATCCCACTCGATGACCATCTGATCTGGTTGAAGTTTGTTTGATTCTGTCATTTGGTGCTCCATGGAGGATGTCCATCCCGTCAGAAAGATGGACAATGAAAGTGAAAGTGCCTGGTGATTCAGGATCGGTGCCCGATGGATCTGCGCAGACCGAGTGTTCACGACATCTGTTTGTCTATTCCATCGACACGCGTGGGGACGGTGTTTCGCGGATACTTCAAGCGAACCCATTTAATGACGATTGCTGCACACGAAACCAGAACAGGTAAGCTCATCAGCATCGCAACCTGTGTCAAAGTCCATCCGCGACTGAGCAAATAGGCGCCCACAAAGCCGCTCAGAATTCCGCCCAGACGACCGCATGCGCTCATCCAGCTGGTTCCAGTCGCTCTGACGTCAGTGGGATAAGTCAAAGCCGCCAGTGCGAAAATTCCGGATCCAGACCCGCCGATAAAAAAGCCGGTGGCAGCGATCAAAATGCCTAGAAACACTGCATCATGAACTGCGGAACCAAGAGAGAAAAACGCGATTGCGCCAAAAAGGAAGGCACCAGCGAGAGCTAGATGCGGGTTCCAGCGATCCATGAGCCAACCGAGTGAAAGCACTCCTATCACGCCGGCAGTCTGGAAGATGCCCAGAATCACGGCGCCGTGCTGGGGAGAGAAGCCCGCATCGGACAAGAGCATCGGCAACCACCCTAACAGGATGTAACCGGAAAGAGATACGCAGAAGAATGCAAGCCACAACATAACGCTTGATAAGCCGAACAGCTTCGACGATGCCGTGGTACGTGGAATCGGTGCACTGACGCGTGCCGCCGTTTCTCGGGCGATGGTTTCCGCATACGGCAATTCATTATCTGCGACGCGTTGCAGGAGTCGTTCAATCTTGGCGGGCGACCGTCTCCGGCTAACCATGAAGTGAATGGACTCGGGCAGGGCGAGTATCAGTACCGGTACGAGCAGGAGGGATAGAGCGCCGCATACATAGAAGACGCTCGGCCATCCCCAGTGCTTCATCAGCATGGCGGCCGCAAAGCCGCCTGCCGCCGAACCTAGGGTGAAGCCGCACAAAACGGACGTGACAGTCGCGGAGCGGTTTCGAGCCGGCGCATATTCGGCCGCCAGGGTGGAGGCGTTCGAGATTGTCGCCCCCAATCCCAGCCCAGTGACTAGCCGAAAGGCAGCGAGCCAAGTCACGTCCGGTGCCAGCGGAGAGACGAGCGTGAGAACACCAAACCATGCCACGCCGACGATAAGGACCACCTTCCGGCCATACCGGTCCGCCAGTGGACCGCTTAACAGAGCACCGATCGCGACACCCATCAGCGCAGCGCTGACCAGGGGGGCGAGGTCACGGCGGGACACATGCCAGTGATTGGCAATGGAAGGAGCTACGAAGCCAATCAACGTCGTATCGAAACCGTCAAGTACGACAATCAAGAAGCAGAGAATGGCAACTTTTGCGTGAAACCATCCGAATTTCTGTGAATCAATCAGCTGGTGAAGCCCGCCTGCGCGGGCCGTTGGCGAAATTTCCATCGTCTCCTCCATTGTCAGCACTTCGTCGTGACGAAGAGTCGTGTTCGGCTCGCAGGTGGACAACAACATGCCGACCTGCGATTCTATTTAACTTATCAGTCGATAATCTACCAGTGGAAACGCCAGGTCGTATTAACTCGGTAACGCCTCATGCTTTGTCGTTCCTTAAGTGACGACCTGCGATCGTCGTCTGGCTCGTCGGGGCGTTATGCGGGGCGAAGAATGAATTCTCGCCGACCGCTTCAGAACCACTTTCGCAGGCCCGCACCGATGGCCAGCTGGTTGTGGCCAATCGTTGCGGGATTGGTAAGCGGACTGCTGTTTATGCCGCCTCCAAGAATGCCTTGCGATTTGTTGTTTGCATATCCAACGTCTGCATAGAGGGTCGAACTCTTCGACAGGAAGTAGTTCATCCCCACCTTGTAGATATCCCCGCCTGCACTGCTATTACGCAGATCCTGCACGTGCATCCAGTCGCCCGATAACGCGAACGCGGGCGTGACGTACCAGCTCTCGGAGACGTAGTACCAGTTCTGGTTGGCGCCGGTCGTGGGGTTGCGGAATTTGGTGTAGTTGAGGCCCGTCCTCGTTGAGCCAATTACGTAGGTCGCGCCAACTGTAAAGGCCTGTAGCCACGTGTTGTCGGTCAAGCCCGTCGGGTCCTTTGCGCTGAAATAGCCCGAGACCAGTCCGAGTGTTCCGTTGGTCCAGTTGAGGTTTGCCGACCACGTCGATTTATTCTGTACATCACCTGCTGTCCCGCCGAACGAATACAGGGCGCTCCCACTGAACCCATAGGTATTCGCTGGGAGGCTCACTTTGACTGCATTGTTCACCCATAAGTACATCAGGCCGCCGTTCACGGCACTGTTGACGCCCGCGGCTGCTCCAGCAAGCCCCAGCTTCGGGTTCAAATTCGAGGAGTTCTGTAGCATCGCCGACGACAACGATGCAAAGTTAGAGAATCCGGTTGCATCGGCAGTCATCATTGCATCGTAGAGTGGGGACCAAACTCGACCAAACAGAACGGTTCCGACTGGGCTTACCACCCCGACGTTTGCGCTTCGATCAAACAATGAGTTTGTATCGTTGGGAAAGGGGAGTGCGAAGTTGCCTGAACCGGTCGCTGCATTGAAGCCACTCTCAAGTCTGAAAGTGATTTTCGTCCCGGCCCCGATATCCTCGACGCCGTACATGCCCCATCGGCTCGTGAATTCATTG
The DNA here is from genome assembly GCF_003387275.1 of Paraburkholderia sp. BL6669N2. Lineage (NCBI taxonomy): Bacteria > Pseudomonadati > Pseudomonadota > Betaproteobacteria > Burkholderiales > Burkholderiaceae > Paraburkholderia > Paraburkholderia sp. BL6669N2. The sequence goes on from NZ_QUNA01000002.1 coordinate 746,430, forward strand.
CCCGATACCAACGAAACCGCACTAGCTGCCTTACCAGTCGCCGGGTCCGCACCCGCAGAGGTTCGATAGTTGATCCCGGTATCAACCTGTCCGTATAGCGTGATGCTTGACTGTGTATGCCCCGTTAGCGGCACCATTGCAGCTAGGCCAGTTAGAAGCTGGACGGCCAAAAGGCGTCTTGATGGACGTCGCAGCCGCATCCTTGCGTTACGGTTTCGGTCGATGGTAGTGCAACGGTACATTCCTGTCTCCTATTAAATAAGGTGTACTACTTATTTGTTTTGAAAATCGTGTAGCAGTTGATGAGGTCAATGTCGGGATGCGCTCACCGACAGCAGCTCGATATTTGCTCGACGGAAGTGGGCCGGTTGGGACCCCAAATCCGAAAAATGCGACGCCACCTCGACGCATTGGCTACGACTTTTTGCTACAAAGTATCGGCAACTGAAGCCGTTCGAGTCACGAACCCTCTTTCTAGCTCTGGCTTAGAGACGGCAATAGTCTCGCCGGAAGGGGCCGACAAAAGCCAACGAGCTAGCCGGCTGTCATAGTTGACCGTTCTTTAGTGATCGTTCGATCAATATAAATGTGCGAGAACGTGAACGCAAGTTGCGTTTTCTTAGGTCTAACCCTACCTAGACGTGGGAATTCTTTACGGAGTTCGTTCGAATGAAGGCAAAGACTACTGCCCCCAAGATCGCAAGGGTCCGGATGCCACTCGCTATGCGCGTGAGAAAGAGGGTCTATCCGGGTGATGGATGAGCGCACAAAGCCTTGACAGCGTCACCCGTGTAACAGGCATCGAGCAGCATATCGTGCTACATCGCTGTCGTGCGGTCGGACCAGTTATACGCACGGATCAGCCGCGCGCCGGACGGGTGGGGCTGATGTTTAAATCGCGGCTTCTAAATATGCAACGGCGGCGGCCGAAGCCTCGGTGGCAAGGGTTTTCCAAGGCATTGAAACGAGTGCGCCGTCGTTACCGCTTGCTTTCCCAACGATCGCCGAAGCGATGATCTGAAAAGAAAAGGTAGCTATCAATTCGGTACGAGCAGTCTTCAGTGGCGGCAGAACCGAGGTTAGGACCGCGCGATACTGCAGGTAAATATGCCGACGGCCGAGAGAACCTATTTGACTCAGCGCAGGGTCCTTGACCCGGCGATCGAACAACACCTTGTGCAGTGCTTCATCACGACAAAAGCTCTTCACCAATACATCTACCAGGGCGGCAACGAGGCGCCGAATGTCAGTGAACTGCTCCTCTTGCAAACGTTGGATGACGGCCTGCTCAATCCGGTCGGTCACTTCCTGCTTGATGACGGCCAGAATGTCTTCCTTGGCGCGAAATCGACGATAGATGTTGCCCACTGGCAGACCTGCCTTCTCCGCGACGGCAGCGATCGAGAATCCGTCGATACCTTCGGTCCGCAGAAGCAGCTCGGCGGCGGAAATAATCTTCGCGAGCGCCTCGCGGCTTCGTCGCTGAAGCGGCCGCAGGACGTGCGGAGAGTCTTCGAGGCTGAGGATATCGGGGGGTGTGGCTTGCATTGTCGAAGGCTGGCGGTTTTTTGTCGGGATCGGGAATTGCCGCGGCGCGTGGGGAAGGTACGAAGCTTAGTATAACGCAGGCGTTGTCCCCCTCGCGGGAACTCTCCAACCTTAAGCAGGTGTTTAAATTAAGGGGAAGGTCGCGTCGAGACCTGCAGTCGCCGCGTCATCGAGGCGAAAGCAGCTACTTCTCAGGCAGACACATAACTGTCAGCGGGTATGGGTTCAAAGCACGATAATCTGCGTTCTATCGGACATCAGGCATATCGACCCGGAGGTCGGGAGCGCTGGGGCGGTTCCGATCACTAGGGACGGCATTTCGCCCATCTCACTAGGGTTACACCTAATACGAATGCAACTTGCGTTCGCATTTCGACGTCAGTATATTTATCGAACGCTCATTTGAGGTCGCGTCGAACGGCGCAGACGCGCGACGGAGCGGCGAGCGGCTTTCTGTACGACCGCACTCAATGTGGAATCGAGATGCACGTTGGCAACCTGGTTCAATCGAGGTTGCAGTTGGCGCCCCGTCCTGGATGCTGGTGATGGAAAAAGTTTTGACGTCGAGAGCATCGGCTCACCGATGAAAATCCGGCTCAATCGGAGACAAATGAGTCTGTAAATGCGCGAAGACGCAACGACTAACGACAGAATTGTAGTCCCAGTCAGAGGAAATTATGCAACTGTTCGGTCAGATGATGTATCAGCCAATGCTCCTGTCGTCACTGCTTGAGCGAGCTGCGCGCCAATACTCCGGAGTGGAGATCGTTTCGCGCGACGCTGAGGGAGACATTCATCGCTACACCTACCGCGATTGCCATACTCGCTCGGGTCAGCTCGCTCAGGCTCTGCAAGCCTATGGAATAAAAGTCGGCGACCGAATCGGTACCCTTGCATGGAACGGCTATCGCCATATGGAGACTTACTACGGGGTGAGCGGTATAGGTGGGGTATGTCACACGATCAACCCGCGTTTGTTTCCCGACCAGATCGCTTACATCATCAACCATGCGCAGGACAGGATGGTCTTCTTTGACGCATCTTTCGCGGCCTTGGTTGAGCAAATTGCGGGGCAATGTCCCCGTGTCGAGCGCTGGGTCATGCTTTGTGAAAAAGCGCCACTTCCGCCAAGCTTCAGTATCAGTGTTGAAAGTTATGAGGATCTGATCGGCGGCCTCGACGAAAATTTCGAATGGCCTCACTTTGATGAGAGGTTAGCTGCGGTGCTTTGCTACACGTCTGGAACTACCGGTGATCCGAAAGGGGTTTTGTATTCACACCGGTCGCTCACGTTGATGGCTTTCAGTTCAGCACTGCCTGACTCGTTGGGACTGTCCGCTGTGGAAACGGTCGCCCCGGTTGTCCCCATGTTCCATGTGAACGCCTGGGGATTGCCGTTCTCCGCTCCGTTGGTCGGTGCGAAGCTCGTCTTCCCTGGCGCAAAGCTTGACGGGGAGTCTCTTCACTCGCTTTTTGAGCAAGAGGGCGTGACCTTGTCAGCAGCGGTTCCGACGGTGTGGCTGGGATTTGTTGACTACATGCGCCGTAGCGGCAAGGCGACCCAAACGTTCAAACGGGCCATTGTTGGCGGTGCTGCGTGTCCCCCTCAGCTTGCTGCCTCGATGCGGGAAGTTGGTGTGAAAGCTGTCCATGCATGGGGAATGACGGAGATGTCGCCACTTGGCACCGTCTGCTCCAGATCGCATGAACTTGCGCATGCGGGAGAGGATGAATGGGCGAGAGTGAGTACAAAACAGGGCCGAGCGCTTCCGGGCGTCGAGTTGAAAATCGTTGGACCAGATGAGACGGAACTTCCGTGGGACGGTACGTCGGCGGGAGAGTTGATGGCGCGCGGTCACTGGGTGGCGGACAGTTATTTCGGCAGCGATAAGTCGACCTTGCGAGATGGGTGGTTCCCCACCGGAGATATTGCAACCATCGACCCCGACGGTTACATGCATATCACCGATCGAAGTAAGGATGTTATCAAGTCGGGTGGCGAGTGGATTTCTTCGATTGAACTGGAAAATATCGCGCTTTCACATCCGGACGTTGAAAGCGCCGCTTGCATCGGTTGTGCGCATCCGAAGTGGGATGAACGCCCCCTACTGGTCGTCGTAAGGCGGGAAGGTTCATCATTGGATGCGTGGCAATTGCTCAGTTTCTACAGTGACAAGGTTGCCAAATGGTGTATTCCAGATGACGTCGTATTCGTTCCGTCTTTGCCGCTTACCGCGACAGGAAAGTTGCAGAAGGTCGCTTTGAGGCAAAAGTACGGCAACCACTTCGTCGATTCGCTTGGGCGAACATGACCCACTGGTCATACACCATTGTGCTATGCAGAACAACCGTTCAGTGGGAATGTGCACACTTCGGGGTGCCCACGCGTCGAAACTGCAATCGTAGACGGTGGCAATGGTGGTATCGGCCGGGAGCCGTGCATATCCGATCCACTCGGACAAGTGCACGGCGGAGAGAAAGCTACTGATGGTTGAGGAAGGAAGGCTGTCGTTCCTTCTTCGACGACCTGCAGCACTTGTCCTCAGCTCCCGAATCGCCGTATAGGCGTGACGAAGCCCAGCGGAGGCCACAGCTTGAGTCGAGATGCGTCGACACACGTAAATGCAATAGATGATCAGCTTCGCACACCGCCAAAGCGGATAGGAGCCGACTATTTCCCGTGGATCGGTGTCAGTCGGCACGCTAGCGCAGTACAGCTACCCGACCATAGACGTCCAATTTCCGGACGCCACCATGTGCATGGTCTTTCACGTGCTGAGTCCGCGGCCCCATATCACTTCTTGGAGAATCGCTTGTGAGTGCCGTTTTCAAAGACAACCAGAGGTGGCTCCGGAAATTCGGACAGTTCATTGAGTGGAAAAGCTGGGGCGTGAGTCGGTCATAATGGCCGGCGACAAGGAACCAGAAGATGACGAAACGAAACCGACGGACACACTCACCGGCATTCAAGGCAAAGGTGGCACTAGCGGCGCTCAAGGGCGACAAGACGCTGGCAGAGTTGGCCCAGCAATTTGATGTCCATCCGAACCAGATCACGGACTGGAAGAAGCAGTTGCAGGAGCGGGTTGCCGATGTGTTCGACGCGGGCAACGCGCCCCCAGCTGCACCGCCAATCGACGTGAGGGTGTTGCACGCGAAGATCGGACAGTTGACGTTGGAGAATGATTTTTTAGAAAGCGCGCTCAGCAAGGCGGGACTGCTGGGCGTAAAGCGATGATCGATCGTGATCACGCCCTGCCGGTGACGCAGCAGGCCCGGCTGTTAGGCATAAGCCGCTCGAGTGCCTATTATCAGCCGCGTGAGGTCAGCGAAGCGGATCTGAAATTGATGCGCCGGATTGACGAGCTTCACCTCGACCATCCATTTGCCGGGGCGCGAATGTTGGCACGTCTACTGCGTCGCGAAAGTATCACAGTCGGACGCAGGCACGTTGGCACCTTGATGAAGCGCATGGGCGTCGAGGCGTTGTATCGCAAGCCAAACACGAGCCGCAAGCATGCAGCCCACAGGATCTGGCCGTACCTGCTGCGCAACCGGAAAATCGATCGGGCCAATCAGGTCTGGGCGCTCGATACGAGCTATATCCCGATGGCGCGGGGCTTCGTCTATCTGACGGCCGTCGTGGACTGGGCGAGCCGCCGGGTGTTGGCGCACCGGGTGGCGATCACACTAGAGAGCTGCCATGCTGTCGAGGCGCTGGAGGAAGCGTTTGCGAAATACGGGCCGCCTGAGATCGTCAACACGGATCAAGGAAGCCAGTTCACCGCAACCGAATTCACCGACGCGGTTCTCGGCCGGAAGGTTCTCCTGTCGATGGACGGAAAAGGCGCCTGGCGTGACAACGTGTTCGTCGAACGGGTGTGGCGCAGCGTCAAATATGAAGAGGTTTATTTGAAAGCGTACGACTCGGTAGGCCACGCGCGTCGCTCAATCGGCAATTACCTGAACTGGTATAACCAGAATCGGCCTCATTCGAGGCTGGCCGATCAGACGCCGGATGAAGCATACTTCGCCACGCTGCCAGCGATAAAATCGGCAGCTTGATTGCCCCAACAATTCCACTTAAAAATCTCGGGACCCTGTCCGAACAAGCGGCGCCACCTCTACCTGCTCGCAGGACAGCATGCCATCATTAAGGGCGCCGGTCGTGGCATAAACAAGCGCATTGCCGAACGTCGGTGTAACCTCGGCTCGCTGCCGTTTGGCGACATGCTGCTCGACTCGTTGAAGTCACCTTGACACCTGTCGAATGCTTCGATCGGCTCTGTGCATAACCGTCTCAGTCGCGGAAGCGCGAATACGCTGGCCAATCAATTGAAACTTCCAGACATACTTCATTTCCACGAAAGTAACGCGCAATTCGTGTCTTTGTCAGCCTGCTTGGGTGATCTAACGCTTTCGAGCGCATTTCAGCCGATTTTTAGTATTTCGCATCGTCGTGCGATTGGATATGAGGCATTGCTTCGGGCGCGCGATCCTCTCGGAAACGAGGTTCAACCACTTTCGATTTTGGACGGTCCCATTGAACCGGGACGTTGGAGCAATCTCGAAAGGGGAGTCCAGTGGCTCCATGCTTCAAACTTCGTGCAGATGGCGAACGCCGGTGATCAGTTGTTTCTCAACGTCCGGCCGGATGGATTTATAGTCTCTGAGGCCTATCGCCAACTGGTCGAGAACAGCATGAGGCGCTTGCAGCTGGCACCTGACCAGGTTGTCTTGGAAGTGTTGGAGATGCCAAACGGTGATCTTCAGCAATTGGTGGACGGCGTTGCCTCATTTCGCCAGCTCGGCTTCCTGATAGCACTCGATGACTTCGGTGCCGGGCACTCCAATATTGACCGTGTCTGGCAACTTCAGCCCGACATCGTCAAACTTGACCGAAGGGTAATTGAGCGAGCCGCTCAGAACCCACGCTGGGCTCGTCAGCTTCCGAGGTTAGTGTCGTTATTACACGAAACCGGCGCGTTGGTTTTGGTCGAAGGCGTGGAGACGCAGCATGAAGCTTTGCTAGCGATAGAGGCCGATTCGGACTTTGTACAGGGATTTTATTTCGCACGTCCAGCTCAAAGCGGCGCTGACGAAGCTTCGAACCGGGCAACTATGGATTCGCTATGGCAGATGTTTCGTGCTCGCGTCGAGGAAAACGTGCGAAGGGAGTCGGTCCTGCTGGCGACTTACACTGCTGCCATGCAGAAAGCAGCCGAGCGTTTTGAGGCCGGCGTTGATCTGGCACAGACGTGCGAGGAATTTTTGCAGCTGGAAGGTGCTGAGCGTTGCTTCTTGTTAAACGCTCAAGGTGAGCAAAACGGTGCAGACCTCACCGCCACGCGAGGATGCGTTTCGCCGTCCGACCTGCTTCGCGCAGGTGTAGACGCGTCGGGAGCTTGCTGGGAACGGCGGCCCTACTTTCGAAATGCAATAGCTCAGCCGGGCAAGATACAAGTCACTCGCCCCTACCTGTCGATTAACGCGATTCATCTATGCGTCACGTTTTCGATCGCCGTCCTCGTTATGGAAGCGCTTTGGGTCTTATGCGCCGATATTAACTGGCAACATGTGGTGGATCGTTGCCGAACTGACAATGCGGCGCGCTGGGACTCGTGAAGAACAGTGCCACGTGATCTCTGCTTCCATCCGTTCGGGGAGGTAGTGCTCCAGGGCGTTCTAACAACCCGCGTTTGGCAACCACGTGCATCTCGTGCTGTCTAGAAAGGAACCATGGGAGAAGCGACCTTTGCCCGCCTTTGTGGCGGGCTTTTTTTCGCCGGAAGATTCCTATCAAAGCTGCACGGTCAATATGCTGTATCGCAAATCGCGAAATTTCGTGATGTCGAAAATCAGCGTATCGGCTACGCCGCACGTTATCCGCTGCTCGTTTGCCGTCGACTTGGCCCATGGCCCAGTCCAGAACGTTGCCGGCAAGCAATAAGAAAAATGAAAACTACTCAGAACCTTAGCGAATCAAGACGGGTGTCGCGCCGGGAAAGACCTCAGACTCGCTGCTATTGCTGGCTGGTCGTGGCCGATGACATCGGGGCACGCGGGGTGAGGTGCCCACGCCATCAGCCCGCATACCTTGCGGCTTGTTATTTGCGTAGCCAAATTCCGATACCTCACCAGCATCGTTGAGTAGTGCGCTAGGGTTGGCCCTAGCTTGTTGCTCTCGTCAGGTCGCTCTTACGATTAAAGCGGAACGAGAATCGCATTTACATTAGTGTAGGTGAAAAACCCAACCAACCGAGCGATGGACTGAATATGAAATTTTTGAAATTCGCCTCCGTGGCACTTGCAGTTGCTTCCGTGTTTGCGGCCACCCATGCCAACGCCGAATCCGCCAACATTCCGACTGCGCGAGAGGAGGTCGTGCTGCAGAATGGTCGAATAATGCTGTATGAGCAAAACGTCAAGGTACCGTTGCGGGACGGAAGTTACGTCTATGCCAACGTGTATCGACCCAAAGTGCCGGGCAAGTACCCGGTAATCATGGCGCAAGGCCCGTATGGCAAGGATGTGCCTTTCCAGGAAGCCTACGCATCGACGTGGGCGAAAACGATCAAATCCAACCCCGCGGTTTGCGCCGGGTCATCGTGCCGCTTTGTGCGCTGGGAGGAGACGGATCCGGAGCGATGGGTGGTAGACGGCTACGTCGTGATCGCCGTCGACGTGCGAGGTTCCGGCTATTCGCCCGGCTACTTGAACGTCCTGTCCGTTCGTGAGTCCCGCGACTACTATGACGCCATTGAATGGGCTGGCACCCGGCCATGGTCCAACGGAAAGGTCGGCCTGCTCGGCATTTCGTACATGGCGATCAACCAGTGGCAGGTTGCAGCGCTCCAGCCGCCGCACTTGGCCGCAATCGCCCCGTGGGAGGGAGCATCGGACCTGTACCGGGAGGTCTTCTTCCACGGGGGTATCGAAAGCGACAAGTTCTTCCAGATCTGGTTTAACGGGCAGATCCTGCCGAACCAGAATGGCAACGCAAAGACCCGCTATCGAGACCCGGGAACCCATGAGCCGCCGACGGGTGCACCGCTGCGCGACGATCAACTGAAGGCGAATCGCATCGACCCGTTAGACGAGGACCACGAGCACCCGCTGCTCGACGCGTTCAATGAGGAGCGTACTCCGGATCTGGCGCGCATCAGGACGCCGCTGCTGTCGGCCGGTAACCTTTCCGGCGCGGGGTTGCACGGGCGTGGCAACTACGAGGGATTTGTGCTGGCGTCGTCACCGAGCAAGAAGCTCTTCGTGCACGGTGGAACGCACGACGACAGCTTTTACGGTAAGGAGGGGATAGCATTGCAGCACAGGTTCTTTGACCGTTACCTCAAGGGCGTGAATAACGGCTGGGAATCTCTGCCACCGGTCACGATGACGGTTCGGGACCCGGCAGCGAAGCCCGCTGTCGACCGAGCGGAATCGACGTGGCCGATTTCCCGGATTGAGTGGAAGAAGTACCACCTCGACGCGGCGACGAAGCAGGTCGGCGAGCAGATGCCCGGCGCGCCGTCCACTGCAACGTTCAAGGCGGGACAAGGCGTCGCGACATTCGACACGACCTTCGATACCACTGAGGAGTTCTCTGGTCCGCTCGCTGCCCATCTTTGGGTGTCTTCGAGCACTACGGATGCCGATCTTTTCGTGACGCTGCAGTTGTTCGACGAGACCGGCAAGGAAGTCACCTTCCTCGGCGCGTCCGACGAAGCTGCGCCGCTTTCGCAGGGATGGCTGCGGGTCTCACAGCGCAAGCTCGATGAGAAGCGCAGCACGCCGGCGCAACCGTGGCATACACACGACGAAATACAGAAACTGACGCCGGGTCAGCTCTATCCGGTCGACGTGGAAATCTGGCCGACATCAATCGTGGTTCACCCCGGCTACAAGCTGAGAGTGCGTGTCGAAGGCTCGGATTTTGTCCGGCTGGGCGCTGATCCGACTCAAATGATCAATCGCGGGTCCGGATTTTTCCTTCACATGGACCCCGTGGATCGGCCGGCTGCGGAGTTTGGCGGCGAGACGACAATCGCAACCGGCGGCGACCATGACTCGTACCTGGTAATGCCTTTCGTGCCAGCGAAGAAATAGGCCCAGGGGCGGCTGCGCTAGAATGGGGGCATGAGATCTTTTGACACCTCTCCGTTCGTCGTGCCACCACAACAGGAGCGCAGCCGCGCCGCTCTGGCGCGTATTATTCAAGCCGCGGCGGAAGTGATGGTCGCGCGTGGGCTCGAGGGGTTCTCGATGGCTGAAATTGCCGCCGCCGCGGGCATGCCGGTCGGGAACATCTATCGACGCTTCAAGGGCAAGGACGACATCATCCAGGCCATCAAGTTAGACGCCACTGCACGACTTGAGGCGGCAGTGATGCAGAAACTTGACGGGCAAGATTTTTCCGAAGCGCGTGACCTCGTATTCGCCTATGCGCAATCGATGGCCGCCGCGTTCGAGAAGGACGAGGCGCTTCACAAGGTTCTTTTCAACCAGCCGACGATCAATCCAACTCTCTCGAAAATCGGAACCGAGGGCCGACTAAGGATCTACGACCAGTACAAGAAATCGCTCCTACCTTTGCTTGGCGACGTGCCGAATCGCCGCAAGGAGGTGTTAGTGCGCGTTTCTTTCCAGATTATTACTCTGGCATTTCTCGCCAAAGCGGCAGGAAACGACCAGCTAATGTCTGGCACCTCGTGGACTGCCGCTGCGCGCGAGTATGGAGAGGCGGCATTCCGGTATCTTGCTTCTCACGGTGATGGGGACGACTCGCTATCTGATCCGCGTTGAAGCGCCGGGTGTTGAAGTGCGTGGGTATGAGCGAGTCGTAAGATGGATGCCTACGAGCCCCGTAGGCCTGGTTGCCCAGAAGCTCGTTCAGGACTTTAGATAGGCTAGTGCCGCTGCGCCATACTCCGCTTTCAGCGCCGGCCAAGAAAGGGCATTGAGAATCGAGTCTCGACCACGTGCCTTTTCTACTACCGCTGATGTCATGATCTGGAAGGACACGCGCACTCGATTTTCGGCGCAAGCGCCGCTGACGTGAGGGAGCAGAAGCAAAAGAGTCTCGCGATAGACGCTGAAAATCCTTTGTCGGCCGCTCGTCCCGATTTCATCCTGGGCAGCGTCGCGCACGCGCTCATCATATAGCGCGAGGTGCACGGCTTCGTCTTGAGCGAATACCTTCACATTCAGAGCCATGTAGGCTGGGATGAAGGTGTCGATACTATGAAAGCGGCGTCGGGCGAGTTGCTGGACGATCGTGTGCTCAATGCGCGCGGTCACGTCTTCCTTTAACGCTTGCAGGATGTCGCCCTTGCCGCGGAATCTCCTATATAGGTTACCGACCGGAAGGCCCGCGGCTGTTGCGACCGCCTGAATCGAAAAGCCATCGATCCCGTCTCGACGCAAGACGAGACCGGCAGCTTCGACGATTCTCGCCAGCGCCTGCCGGCTGCGGTCTTGTTGCGGGGGCAGAACGTGGCGGGAAAATTCGAAGGTCGGCATGTTCGAAAGGTAAAACTCCTCAGTCGGGAAGATCTGCACAGCCCGCGGGCCTTGCACCCGCTTCTAAAAAGAAACGGGGCAGTTAGACCGCAGGCCAACGCTGCTGGGCATCGGCAACGCCGATGGCGCACGCACGCCCCAACGCGGGAGAGAGGATGTGTAGTTAGACTTGCTGAGTCTCGACCGCGTTGCGGGCCAGCCACGCCTTCAGATAGCCCGTCTCCAGCGCCTTGAACTGTTCCACAGCGGCCTCGCCCGACATCTCCAGATCCGGCTCGAGGCCGTCGGCCATCCGGTCGATTTGCACGTTGCACCAAGGCAGGATGAAGAAGACCTGCAAATTGGCCTCGGGGCTCGGGGCGTGGTCCGCTTCGCCGCGTAGAAGCTTCCCTGCGATGTCAGGGTCGACGCAGAAAGGCCGGCCGAGGCCCACCAGATCCACCTCGCCCCCTTCAATTGCGTGAGCCATGGCCTTGACGGTACGAAAGCCACCGGTGACCATCACCGGCATCTTGGCAATCTGGCGGATCTCGGCAGCGAATTCGACGAAATAGGCCTCGCGTTTGATGGTACTGGCCGAACGGCCGTCTTCGCCTTCATCCTGGAACGTAAGGCCGACGATCTTCGGCTGCTCCACCGAGCCCCCGGAGAGCTCCAGAAGGTCCAGGCTCGATTCGTTCAGCCAGCCTACGACCTCCAGGGCATCTGCTTTGGTGAAGCCGCCCTTCATGAAGTCCGACGAGTTTAGCTTCAGCCCGATAGGGAAGTCGGGTCCCACAGCGGAGCGGACGGCGGCAATCAGTTGCAGCAAAAACTCGGCGCGATTTCGCAGAGATCCACCCCAGGCATCGGTTCGGGTGTTGGAACGGCCGCTCAGGAACTGCGAGACGAGATAGCCGTGTGCGCCATGGATATGGATGCCTGTAAACCCGGCCCGTTTGACGAGTTGTGCGGCAGTCGCGAACTGCGCGATTGCATTGCGGATTTCCTCCGCACTCATCTCCCGTGGCTTGGCATAGCTGCGGCCGAGCGTCGCGGGGACTTCCATCTCTACGGACGACGGCGCAAGCGGCGCCGGGTTGATGGCGGAGGCAACCTGCCGGCCAGTATGGCCGAGTTGCGCCCAGAACGCGGCACCCTTCGACCGACCGGCCGCAGCTACCAGCGCCAAGTTGTCCAATCCGGTCTCGTCGACGACTACCACGTTGCCCGGGCGCTCCAAGTGCGTCGGGTCTACCTGGAAATTGCCAGAAAGCAGCAGGCCGGCGCCGGAATTTGCCCAGCGGTGGTAGAGATTCACGAGGCGCGTGGTCGCATGGTTTTGGTCGTCCGCCACGCCCTCGCTCATCGAGGCTTTTACCAATCGGTTTTGGAGCGTGGCTCCGCAAGGCAGGGTGATAGGTTTGGAAATTGTTTCAATCATGGTCGGTCTCACGGAAGGAAGAATCGGTTGATGAGTGAAGGGAAGAACTGCTTTCGCAGCCGCCGCCGGACTCAAGCGATGGCAGCGAGAATTCGATCGCGCATGGCCGCAGGGAACGTATCGGGGATGAGTTGCGCGTGTTCATTCGCAAGCTTGTCCCGCTCGCTTAGCGTCCGGCGGAGAAATAGCGCAACCGACTGGGCGACCATTTCGCCGAGGCTCGCGGACGAATCGAACCCGTGCCAAGCCCTAGAAATGATCTGTAGGTCAGTCGTAACCCCGTGCTGAATCAGCGCTTCATAGACGCAAAGGGTGTGGTGCGGCGGGACGAACCCGTCGGCGCCCCCATGCCACAGTGACGTTGGGGGGAAATCGGCTCCGATGTACGCGAGCGGAGAAATGGCGGTCGCAGCCTCCGGAGTGGATGCGTCGTCGAGCAACACGCCTGCCTGCAACTCCCCGGCCGCGTTGTTGTGCACCATCCCCGTAGGGGAGACATCCAATTCCGGCTCGTGGTAGAACAGCACTGGCGGATAGAGGGAAATGACGGCATCCGCGCGAGCAGAAGTCGGGTCGTTGAGCCCGGGTTCCAGCCACTCAGGATTGTCGGCTGTACCAGCCGCCATGAGCGCCAGGTGTGCACCGGCACTGAACCCTTGAATCGCAATTCGATTAGGCTCGACGCCCAGTGCCTCAGCGTTCGCGCGCACCCATCGGATGGCACGATGAACGTCGTGTATCTGCGCTGGCCACGGATCCTGTGGCACCAGACGGTATTCGATCGAGATGCAAGTGAAGCCGAGTGAGCTCAATTTCTCATTGCGTGCGGCGACCATCTTACGGTCGCCGAGCCGCCACGCGCCACCATGCACCTGAATGACCGCGGTCCGCTGCTGGTTCGTTGGTTCAGGAAAATACAGATCAGCGTGCAGATCACGACCGTCCGCTGTCCCGATCACCAAATCCGGCAGGATGCCGACCGTCGCACCGCGAAACGCGTGCGTGGGCGCGGAAACGTCGCTTTCTTCAATGTACGAATCAGTCTTCATGATTTCTCTCTAGAAAGTGCGAACGGCGAAGACGTCCGCGGGTACTGTTCGACGCTCTTGAACCATCTGCGCGTCGCTGAGGGCGTCGACAGCCCTTCCAACTTGCTCCAATTGAGCGCAGTCCTCTGTCAATCCAGTGCCCTCGGTGGACCTCGGGAGCGCTCGACGTGCTTCAATATAACGCAAATCGGATTCGCATTCGCATATTAGCAAACATTAGCCCCACTGGCGAGACTTCGGAAGAGGGAGGGATGCTGGTAGGCGTCGCATCCGGTCCGCCTGACTGACATGGCTCAAGCCACCGAAGCGATACGCTCCGAGACCTGGGAGCCGGGAGGCGCAGGAAATTGGCCGGGACAGTTTTGGGGGCCTGCATTTCAGTCCTGCGGGGCAGCCACGGGCCAGGCTTCCTGCGCCCGAGCCCGCGGTCATGTCGCGGACCGCGTTGCTCGTGGTTGTGGCCCGGTCAGGGCAGGGAAGTCAGAACAGCTTTCTGATACCGGCCGCAATTGCCAATTGGTTGCGGCCAATCAGGCCTGGGGTGAGAAGCGGAGTCGCGCCTTCCCCACCTGGTAGCACGTCTTGCGACTTGTTGTCCGCATACCCTATATCGGCGTAAATGCTCGAAGATTTTGAGAGGAAGTACGTCGTGCCAACTCTATAAACATTGGAGCCGGCGCCGCTATTCTGCAAATCCTGAAGGTGTGTGTAATCGGCGACAAAGGAGAGGAAAGGCGTGGTCTGCCAGCTCGTCGACACGTAATAGAAATTCTGATTGGCTCCCGTCGTGGGATTCCGGAATTTCGAGAACTCAGATCCGGTCTTTACTGATCCGAATACATACGTGATGCCGAGAGCGTATGCTCGCAGCCATGGATTGTTAGTCAGGCCGCTCGGATCTTTGGCGTCAAAAAACCCGGAAATTATGCCCAAAGTGCCGTTGGTCCAGTCCAGATTGGCAGACCACGTCGATTTGTTTTGTATGCTCCCGGCTGTCCCGCCGAAGGAGTAGAGTGCGCTGCCGCTGAATCCGTAGGTGTTATCGGGAATTGTGTACTTGACCGAGTTGTTCACCCACGCATACATCAATCCGCCGTTGACTCTGCTGTTGATACCGCTGATCTCTCCTGCGGGCCCTAATTTTGGATTGACGTTTGACGAATTCGACATCACGACAAGCGACATTGATCCAAAGTTGCTGATGGCAGTGTCCCCGGCGACCACGCCTTCATAGAAGGGGGAATAGTTGCGTCCGAGTCGAACCGTACCGAACGGGCTCTTGATGCCGACGATCGCCATGCGGTCAAAGAGAGAATTTGTATCGTTCGGGAAGGGGACGGAGAAGTTTCCTGCGCCAGTGACCGCGCTGAAGCCATTTTCGAGCTGAAAAATAGCTTTCATTCCGCCGCCAAGGTCTTCGTAGCCAAGCAGGCCCCAGCGACTGGTGAAGTCATTGCCAGAGGCGAGTACCAAGGCGCTGCCAGGTTTTCCAGAGGACGTTATCCCCGCCGAAGTCCGGTAGTTGATGCCCGTATCGATCAGGCCATAGAGTGTCACGCTCGATTGCGCCACTGCTGCGACGGGCGCGGTAGCAAGGATTCCCGTCAGAAGTCGAGATAGTATGCGTGCGCGTGATGGATATTTTGACCGCGCTCGCGTGAACAGACTTCCACCTCCGTTCCTTCGGTGATTCATCAATATCTCCTCATCATGTAGTATTGCTAACTAATATGTAAGGCAAAATCTTGTGTAATCACTGAACGAATGGACCTTACTCGTTCAGAATATGTCTTTCGTCGCCGACCATTTCCTCAACACCCATTCGCATGCGAGCGACGTCGTCTGTCGTGAGTGGGGCGCCCTCGCTTCATCATGGGAAGGTTGGGTATTCCTCGGCTCGCCCCAGGTTTTCCTATCCGACGCACGCACTTCGCGCATTGGTTGTTGGCATATCGATGCTTGCGGTAGAGCGATGATGCGCTTCGACGCCTGTAGGTGGACGGTTGCGGTGAGAGTAGCGCGGTCGCATCTTGACTCGTGTCGAAGTGATCTTGTGGTCAATATATCGGCGGTAAAATGTGAACGCAAGTTGCATTAGCATTAGGTTAACCCTAGAATTCCGAACGTCGGGCGCTTGAACGAGGGTGCGACCGCTCCACGAAGTGCACTGAACAGGCATGTTGGAACCTTGCTGGTGGCGACTGTCATGGCCGTCGTCTGCAACAGGCCTGTCAAGCAGATCCTTGCGGCACGCCGACGCTCTGCCAAATGTTTTGCAAAAAGACTGCAGAAAAAGGTCGAGCAAGTGGAGCCATTCGCTACCTTTGCTACCGCGAGTGCACCGTCATCTGTATCAATGCCATGTTCGTCCGCTTGTTGACCATCTCTTTGGATAATGTCATATGAGTTCCACCGTTAAGACGGCCGCGGCGAGGGGTCTCGATCCACGCGTGTTACGTATTGCTGCTGTGGTCATTCTTGGCAGTTTCATGTCGATTCTCGACACTACCATCGTCAACGTGGGCATCCAGGAACTATCTCGAACGTTCGGCGTGTCATTGTCGGTGACACAGTGGGTGTCCACGGGGTACATGTTGGCACTTGCAACTGTGATTCCCTTGACTGGTTGGGCAGCAGATCGCTTTGGCACCAAGCGTCTGTATATCGGCTCAATCCTGCTTTTCGTAATCGGGTCAGCGCTATGCGGCGTGGCGTGGTCGGCCACGTCGTTAATAGCATTTCGTGTGCTCCAAGGCTTGGGCGGCGGCATGATCATGCCGGCTGGCCTGACAATTCTTTCGCACGCTGCCGGTGGTGACCGCATGGGACGTGTGTTGGGCATCGTCGGCGTACCTATGCTGCTGGCGCCGATAGTCGGACCGATTCTTGGCGGCTGGTTCGTTGACGATGTCTCTTGGCGTTGCATTTTTTTCGTCAACGTACCAATCGGCGTCATCGCCCTGTTCGCTGGCACTCGCGTCCTGGAGCGCGATGAGCCGAGGCCACATCACGCCCTCGATTGGCGAGGCCTTGTGATGTTGTCGCCCGGACTTGCGATCTTCGTCTACGGGTTGGCGCAAACGGCGTCCGCCGGTAGTTTGAAGTCAGTCGATGCATCAGGTGGCGTGGTCGTTGGTCTGGCGCTAACGGCTGCATTTGTCTGGCACGCCAAGCGTCGAGAGGGTGCCCTGATCGATGTGCGCCTTTTTATGCGCCGTACCGTAGGTTCGGCAGCGCTTACGATGCTGCTGCTGGGCTCAGCGTTTTTTGGGACAGCGTTGCTGCTGCCTTTGTACTTTCAACTGGTACGCGGAGAGTCGGCCTTCCATGCAGGACTGTTAATCGCCGCTCAGGGGGTTGGTGCAGTGATTTCGATGCCCACAGCGGCCCGTGTAACTGACAGGATCGGCCCTGGTCGCGTTGTGCTGATAGGCCTGATTTTGGTGGGGTTGGCTATGTTGAGCCTGACCCAAATTCAGAGCGATACTTCGTTGTGGATCGTTGAAGGCACGCTATTCGTACTTGGTCTCGGTATGGGGGCGACGATGATGCCGACCATGAGCGCAGCGCTTGCTCCTTTGCGGCGTCATGAGATCGCGCGCGTGACCAGTGGCATGAACGTGGCCCAGCGCGTGGGTGGTTCCATAGGTACAGCTTTGCTCGCCGTAGTCTTGTCCCAGCAGATAGAGAAGGTCGCACCCGTAACCGAGATGAGCGAGACCGGCGTACGTGCAATGCGGAGTATGTCAACCAACGAGTATGCTGCGATGCTCCCCGCCCTTGGGCGGGCCTTCGGTCACACATTCGTGTGGCCCCTAGGCATCATCACGCTTGGCCTGGTGGTCGCAAGTTTCCTGCCGCGGAGGCGTTTCCCAGATACAACCGGAGTGCCGCCGGTACCCAATGCGATGGAATAAGTTGCCGCAGTATACGAACAATGTGACATTGCTGAGCGTGGACGGCGCCGGCGGGTATCCGTTCGCCGTTTCGCTCGTCTTGTCTGGCAGCTGCCGCTGCTTGGTCCGATGTGGCTTAGTGCGGCCGTCGCGAACACAGGGGGAACAATGGAAACTCTGGAAAACTTGCAGGCGGCAGGCTGCTACCGCGCGGTAGACCGTGATAACGAAATGCTTTATTGCCAAGAATCGATATTTGAACTCCACTATATTTCAAAAAGTTCTTAAACAAATACGCTTTTCGTTGCCGCCGCATTTTGAAACGCCAGCAACGGATACGGTATTCCCGTCATCGAATGACCTGTCCGCGATCGAAGGACGTGTTATACCTATATTGTCACCCGTCGCCGAGCACGAGCCGACCGACGGTTTGGACCACCCCTTCCACTGAAGGGCTTCGGTGAGTGACCGCTAGCGTGGACGGGGAAACCGGTGGCGCGCTGGGGAAATTGGACTACCACGGGGCAGGGTTGAAACAGTCCAACACGGTGGCGAAGACAGAGCCGTGATCCGCACGTCTATCGGAACCGATTAAGGATTAATCGGTGGAAGGGGCCTTGGCGATTGTTGCCAAGGGGCCTTCGGCAATTCCTTCTATGCTTACGTAAGCATCTGTTTTAACTCTAAAGAAACATATCCTCCCTTAAGGATATGTTTAAGTTTGGAGGGGTTTAGTGCGTGTGGATTTGTTCTGCACTCCTCGTGTATGTGCATCGCTGCGCGGCCGCTGACCAGGGTGGGCAGTGCGGGCTGGGGTCGAAGGTGCATTGGCATCGCACTCGGGCCACCGTCTCAGCTGGAGGCGTGGCGGTCGATGCCTCCGGGACACAGCGGTAGCAGCGGCGCCTTCGACATCAAGGGAGCCGGCGCAATTGCTGCGGCAGCTGGCTCGATGTACGGCGCGGATGAAGGTGAGGGCGGACTTTTGCTCAAATTTGCGATGCGGTCGCCGCGACGTTTTCCTTGCTCGGGTCGGTGAGAGGGCGTCGACGGCTGCATGTCAGCTACCGTCGTGTTTGCCTGCTTGGGCGAGGGCCGCAATGACCATCCGAAACCTGCACCGATCAGGATTGCCGTCAGCCTAAGCACAACCCGACGTGTGCAGAAAAAGCCTTCGATCTGCTGGTTGCGTTCTCGTCCGCTGAGACAAATACATGTCGCCCTATAGAAGGCACGATCACTTTCGTATCTTCAGGCCGGATCTGTATTTCGGTGACCTTCTTCGTAATTCCGGATTCGGCCATGAAGCGACCTTCAATGGAGCCTAAAATGAGTCACTCGGATGGCCGCACCACGTTCAGAAGCCGCCGGCTGGTGGCTTCCACGACCGGCCTCCGAGCGGAGTGTCGAGTCCAACTGGCCGGATGGTCGAAACGCTCTGTTCAAGGGCGGCCTACTTCCTACCGGCCATAAGCGATCTTCCGAATGAGTAGTCGCAAGGTACGAAAACGCTGTCAATGCCGGACTGGTGACGCAACTGGGCGATTGAAGTTGTTCGGTTCGGTCCCTTTTCTTGGCAACCTTCACCTGTTGGCTGCTCAATTACTGCTTCGCAATCAATCTCTAACAAGAAGTCTGGATTTGGTAACGAGGCCACGATTGCGGTGGCGCGCTGGATATTTTCGAGGCGACAAATGCGCTGCATAGAGTAACCGTCCGACGGCGACCGTTCTTGACAGCATGTTGATATCGAACAGTTGAACGCAGCGTTGAGTTCAGGCGGCGTCGTGGTGAAGCTGATCGGCGACGACCCATGGCAACAGCTCGTCGACGCGGTTGACGGGATGCTCGGCAATGCGAGCGATCACGTGGCGCAGGTAGGCCTCGGGATCAAGGCCATTCAGTTTGGCGGTACCAACCAGAGTGTAGATAGCGGCCCCGCGTTCGCCGCCGCTGTCAGAACCGAAGTGCAGGAAGTTTTTTCGGCCGAGAGCGACGGCACGTAAAGCGCGTTCGGCGGCGTTGTTGTCGATTTCCACGGCGCCGTCATCGACGTACAGCGTGAGCGCCGTCCACTGATTCAGCGCGTAGTTGATGGCTTTGGCGGTATCGCCTTTCTGCGACACCGCAGCCAATGTCGAGCGCAGCCAGATCTCGAAGGCATCGAGTAGCGGACGAGCCTGCTCCTGCCTGACACGTCTTCGTTCGTCCGGTGGCTTGCCGCGAATCGCGGCCTCAATTGCATACAGTTCGCCGATCCGGTGTAACGCTTCAGTGTTGACCTCGTTTCTGCGCGCGACGAACAGATCGTGGAATTTGCGGCGCGCGTGTGCCATGCATGCCGCCTCACGCACATCACCACCCTCGTAGATCGCGTTGTACCCCGCGAACGCATCGGCCTGCAACGTTCCCCTGAAGTCCTTCAGATGGGCCTGTGGATATTCACCAGCCCTGGTGGGGCTGTATGCGAACCAGACCGCTGGCGCGTCCTTCGAGCCAGCCGGCCGGTCATCCCGAAAGTACGTCCAGAGCCGTGCGGTACGGGGCTTGCCATTGCCGGGCTCCAGCACAGGTACCGGCGTGTCATCCGCGTGAATCTTCGAGGCGCCCATCACATACCGGCGAACGACCTCTACGAGTGGCCGGAGCAACGCACTGCACTGGCCGACCCAGTCCGCGAGTGTCGAACGGCTGAGTTCCACGCGGTCGCGCGCATAGATCACTGACTGTCGGTATAGGGGAAGGTGGTCACAGAATTTGGCGACCAGTACATGCGCGAGCAGCCCGGGACCGGGCATGCCGCGGTCGATTGGCCGATTGGGCGCAGCCGCCTGCACGATGCAGTCGCAACAGGTACAAGCCTTCTTGAGTCGGCGGTGACGAATCACTCGCCAGCGCCCCGGTACATAGTCAAGTTGCTCGGAAACGTCCTCGCCGAGGTCGCCAAGCGCGCCACCGCATTGCGGACAGCACGCGTCCTCAGGCTGATGTACCACGTCTTCGCGATGCAGATGTTCCGGAAGTGGCTTGCGTCCCGTCGACTTGCCGGCCTCAGAGTGAGGCTTTGCTGGTGCGTCGACCGTCGCCGCGCCATCGTCGGCCTGCAGATCTTCGAGACGCAATTCCAGTTGCTCGATCTGGCGATCAATCTTCTCCGACTTGCGCCCGAACTGCATGCGCTGGAGCTTCACGATCCACAGCTTCAGGTGCTCGATCTCGAGCGCCCGGTCCGAGAGTGTCTTCCGGAGCGTCGTTACAGTGTCGCGCAGATCCGTGAGCTCGTCTTCGTGCTCGCGTAACGCAGCCTCACGCGCGAGCAGGAGAGCCTTCAAGGCCTCGATATCGTCCGGAAACGTAGCGTCGCAGGATGCCATGCAGGCAGTTTACGCGCGTGCATTGCGCTACGCCCGGGTTGTCACATACGTTTACAAAGCGCTACAGGGGCGCGCTGCATCGACGGGCTGTCGCCAGTCGAAACCTTCGAGTAGGAGGCCAAGTTGAGCGCTGGTCAGCGAGACAACACCGCCGTCAGCACGAGGCCACGCAAAGCGCCCGCGCTCCGGCGTTTGGCGAACAGGCATAGGCCGCCGTCGCGCCAGTACAGGCACTTGATGAGGTCGCCAAGCCGCACGACATTCAACATACCGATCGCAAATCGTTACGATCGCATACCGCTGGCATCCCGCCTACGGCCAGGAATACAGGCTGGTCCGTCGTACTGGGCGCCGCGGAAATCAGATGGTTCACCTCGACGTGCCGCAACAGATCTCCCGCGAGTTGCCGGCCTGGATGCTCGATGCGTCGATATGCTCGGCAATGTCGCTCGGCGAACCGCGAGTGAGCGCCGAAGCGCTGGCCTTCCTGTGTCGCATCCTGTCTGAGCGAAAGCGCCACTCCGTCGAAGGAGGATCATCGAAACCTCTGTCAACGGAGGGCCATTCCGATGAGACGACTGCAAAGAGAACCCGGCGTACAGCTTCCGCTGGAACTGTATCGAGATCCAACCTTCAACGCAGCCATCGTGGGGAATCGACGGGAGGAAGTGATCGAAGCGCTCGCAGCACTTCTGCTGGAAGCGCTGGGCAGACCGGTGAACACAAACGGCCCAGGAGATCGTGATGAGCCAGAAGATTTCCGCTGAGCATCTCTGCCGCGGTGCAGTCGTTTATGTCCGGCAGTCAACCATGAGCCAGGTGGTGGAGCACACGGAGAGCCAGAATCGTCAGTACGCGCTCGCCGAATCTGCGCGAGCCATGGGCTTTGCTTCAGTAACAACCATCGACGATGATCTTGGACGTTCGGGGTCCGGCAGTGTCGAGCGGCCTGGATTCCAGAAGCTGGTCGCGTCAGTGTGCGCAGGATCCGTCGGCGCCGTGTTCTGTCTCGAGGCTTCACGACTTGCGCGCAACGGCCGCGATTGGCACCATCTCATTGATCTTTGCGCACTGGTCGGCACGGTCGTGGTTGATCACGACGGTATTTATGACCCCAGGCTGGTCAACGATCGACTCCTGCTTGGACTCAAAGGAACGATGTCGGAGTACGAACTCAGTCTGCTGCGACAGCGCGGCATTGCCGCCCGTGATTCGAAGGCCCGGCGTGGGGAGTTGCGCTTCGCGCTACCTCCCGGCTACTGCTGGAACGAGCCTGGACAGATCGAGATGGATGCGGACGAGCGGGTTGCCGAGGCGATCCGGGTGCTATTCCGTAAGTTTCGCGAACTCGGCAGTGCCCGTCAGGTGCTGCTATGGGCCATACAATCGGATGTCAAGCTGCCCGTAACGCGGCACGGCCCCGCCGGCATCCGGATCGAATGGAGCCGGCCTGCATATCACACGGTTGTCCAGATCCTGGAGCATCCGGTTTATGCTGGGGCGTATGTGTTTGGAAGGACGACCCACCGCACTGCTGTCATCGACGGACGGGCTCGCAAGACTGAAGGCCACTCCAAACCGATGAGAGACTGGAGCGTCCTGCTGCGGGACCATCACCCTGGGTATATCACGTGGGATCAGTTCGAGGAGCATCAAAGGATGATTGCCGAGAACACACACATGAAGAAGCGAGCCTCCCGCCGATCTGCTCGTGGCGGGCGGGCCTTGCTGACTGGCCTGGCTCGATGTGGCCGATGCGGTCGAATGATGCGAGTCAACTACGGCATGAGAGCCGGTCACGCGCATCGCTATTATTGCCGCGGCGACGAAGCACACGTCGGAGCATTTCGCTGTATCGGAATCGGTGGAATACGTATCGACAAAGCGGTGGCGGCCGCAATTCTCGAAGCGGTTTCGGAGCATGCAGTGGAAGCGGCCGTTCGCGCTGCACAGCAAACATCGCGCGCAGGCGATGATGTGCGTCGCGCGTTAGCCTGCGAACTCGAGGAAGCGCGCTACGATGCCTCTCTTGCCGCACGGCGGTATGAGGTTGTCGATCCGACGAAACGATTGGTTGCACGCGAGCTTGAAGGGCGTTGGAATACGGCCCTTGAACGTGTCGCTCATCTCGAAGAGCGCGCAGCGCTTCTGGACCGCGAGGTTGCAAGCCGGCCCGCGATCGACCAGACGCAGTTGATGACGCTCGCGCGCGATCTCCCGGCGGCGTGGAATGCGCCGGGCACCGATATGCGAACAAAGCAGCGGCTGACCCGCATTCTCATTCAGGAAGTCGTGATTGATCTGGATGACATCACGAATGAAGCGGTCGCCACGGTTCATTGGACGGGTGGTCGGCACACAGAACTGCGAGTTGCGCGGGTAAATGTTGGTCGATATCCATCCAGCCAACACTTCAGTGCTGTTGAGGTCATGCGCAAGCTCGGTGGACAGTGGCCGGACAGGGAGCTTGCGGTGACCATGAACCGGATGCGATGCAAATCGCCAGACAGCAGGACCTGGACCACGGTTCGTGTTACCGAAATGCGTGAACGGCTGGGCATTGCGCCTTTCGATCCAACCGCGTCGCATGCGGAGACGATCAGCGTGGAAGAGGCCTCACGACGACTGGGAATCTACGGGAGCTCGATTCACCGCCTGATACGGGAGGGAATACTGCCTGCGACTCAACTCATGCCCTCCGCGCCTTGGCAGGTTCCTGTTGCTGCGCTCGATTCCGACGCCGTCAGGGCAGGTGTACAGGCTATAAAGGACAGGCGACCGCCTCACTTCAAAGCCCGACAGGAAGCAGATAAGTCACTCAAGCTGCTAGGCTTCTAACCAAAGGATGCACTATGTCACGAGACTCCCACGTTTGCCCCTGAATACGAAGATGTGGCCAGAGAACGGATCCTTCGCCAGCACGGTCTGCACCTTCGCGGCCAGGCCGTCGAAGCCGCAGCGCATATCCGTAAATCCGGCGGCAACCCAGATGCGCGTGTTTGCGAGCGGACCAATCATCGGCTCAGGCACTGGATCACCACGCGCAGCGTGTCGGGATCGACGCTGCCTTCAACGAGTATCTCGCCTCGTGGCAACTGGATACGTATCTTGCCGGGCGCCGGTGCCAAAGGCGTAGATGCTGCCGGTTCGGCCACGCCGCTGTCACCGGCCTCATTCACGGTGACCGGCAGCAACGCGCATTCGCGACCGTTCATGCCAAGTCGTCCATCCAGATACTGCTTGCGCCAGTCGAACAGCTGATTCGCGTTCAATTCGTGATTGCGTGCAATCTCCGCCACCGAACGTCCACTGGATAACGTCTCTTCGACAATCTGGCGTTTCTCGTCCACGGTACGCCGGCGATACTTCCGGGCGACTTTGACTTCGGAGAACTCAGTCGCTGTGTCCATGATTCCTTTGTGGACACAGTCACATTTGTGCCCCGGGGAAAGCATGGCTTCACCTTCATCAGGCGTCTATACGGTCAGGGTCGGACGGTTACTGCATAGATGCGATTCATTTCTTTAAAGTCCTCACGTCGGACGAGCAATACGGTCACTTTGACGACGCGATCCCAACCCACGCCCGCAGCCTTCAGCCACCACTTACATTTTCCATTACCTGATTCATCTGCGCGGTGAAGTCATCGGCGGCGAATTTGAGTGAATCCTCTCTTTCCGCCCGGAAGGCGTGGGTAGATAATGCGCTAAAGCCCGCGCGCGGCGGGCTCTGCGTCAGTCGCGCTGCGCGGCTCTCGCGCCGCCCGCCTCCGCGCTATCGCCGTTATATTCACGGGCAGCGGCCTCGCACAGCAGACGGATATCGTCAAGATTTTTCAATAGAAAAGATACAGACACATCTTGAAAAGTTGGTTCTGGGTTGTGTCGTATTGCCCATTGGTGCACCTGCTCGGCGATAATAATTATTCGACGTGGCAAGTGGAATGGAAGTTCGGCAAATCTCGCACATAGAGGAAGGACCGAGAGCAGGACATAATAAAGAGTTAGAAAAAATGCGTTGACAACAACTGACACACCACGTAGAAACGGTGGCCCCGGGATTTTCCCGACGAAGTCGAGAGAAAACGTCCATTTCCCCAAAATGCAAAACAGCGTAAAAGAAGCTAATACGCCCGCCGCAACGCTAAAACTTTTGGCGATACCCCAAAACATCAGATCAATACTGCCACTGATCCATATCGGCGCTCGGGCGCAACCAAATATTCCGCAAAACATATAACTGAAGATCTGAGGCAAAATCACTAAAGATGCAATTGCCGTCACAAAGAAAAAATCAGAGCTCACATCAAAAAAGAACGGCAGCGCGTTGGTCCTGAGGAACTTCCCCAAGGGCCCTAATGGCACGCCGTCTTTCCCTATTTGCTTTGTTGCGATTAGTGCCAGAAAAATTATAGTTGTTGCCCAGAAGGCTAGTGAGAATACATAGCTGATGACTCGAATCGCGCCGGGATGCTTGATTTGCAACCATAGAAATGATGTGACCACCGCAAATAACGTGACAAGCAAACTCACACTTTCGATGATAGTATTTTCAAGCATGGCATTATCTCGCTCTGTGATCTTTCACGACAAAACACGCCCAATACAAACTTCGATACTTGTTGCGACCCGCATCTCGATGTAACTTAATATAGACGAGGATGGCAACGGCAGCGTGAATACGCAAAGACCCGCGCGCGGCGGGCCTTTCATTCTCATCAGTCGTCGATATGACGGCGTTCATGCTCCTCGCGCTACCGCTCCTCCCGCTCCTCGGCAGTCAGCGGGCGAACTTCGCCGAGCCATTCGTCCATGCCTTGCGTGAGCCAGTCGTCGTAGTTGTTCACTTGTGCGCCCTCCGGTTGCGAGCCTTGCGGGCTAGGCGCTTGCCGTGCGCGGGGCTGTGGCCGCCGCGGTTGATGCGCGGCGTGCGCTCGTGGATCGGCAAGCCGTTCACGTCGAGGTTGCGCGGCGCGAGGCTTGGCACTGCGATGGCCGCGGCGCCTCCTGCTGCACTCGCGAGTGTTGCGCCAATGGCGTCAATGCCAGCGATTGCGAGTCGGGTATCTCGCCATCGAGATAGAAGACGCACTGGAAATCGCCGAACAGACAGAGGTCTAGGCTGCCGGGCCGGTTGGCGAGTGGTTCGGTGAGCTGCCACAAGGCGTCACTCGCCCACGTCCCTAAAGCGACGCTCGAATGTCGGCGTCGTCGCAAGACCGGCCGTTGCGGCAGCGTTTGGGCGAGCGGCGGCTCAGGGTCCGAGTTGAGTCGGCACACACCGATCGACGGCGGGTTATTTATCTATTCGGCATCGGATCGTGCTCGACTCAGAAGACGACATATGCAGTTTTCCTCGACAATGATGGTTCAAGAACGGCTGGGTAAGAGGTTAAGACTGGACGCGGATCTCGCACAGTGCGTGCAACAGGGACAGCGTCAGCACGCAAGCAGTGGTCGCTGCGCTGAATGAACCCGCTGGCTTGCCGCGGCAAGTACCTACAAAGGCCAGTTCGCCCGTGCCCAGTCCACCAGATTTACCAGATTGTCTCCGCCGCTTACCGAATTGTCGGCGTCGCCGTTGAAACTCACCTCGCTCGATACAACGCCACACGCACGAACTTGACTTCCATTTTCAAACCAGGCGAAAAATGGTCCGCCAGAGTTTCCATGATTGAGGCTCGCCTCCGTTTCCAAGGTTTGACCGTCGTCGTCTTCATAATCGTCTTCGAAGGACTGCCAGCTCTGCACCGCCGGTCGCTCCCCGCTTGCGACATCGAATGGATAACCGACGTTCTCCCATACATTGAGCCCCCTCCATCCGTCGTCAAAGCTCGTCGTGCCGATGTAGCCCAGCCGGTTGCCCATCGGATCAAACAACCGCAAGACCGCATAGTCATGAGACAGATTGAAGTCTGAGTCGTCAGTCCCGTAGTGGCGGGCGTCACTCACATAGGAAGAGCCGAACGGTTCGGTGCCGTCAAAGTAGTAGGGAGTGAACTTCATCCACCAGTTACCGGTTGCGATGCTATTCCAGGGCATGACGTGACGAGCGGTCAAAACGAGGCGGTCGCCTATCAGCACGCCCGATCCGGACGTGCCGTCGCTGGTAACAATCTTTCCGGTGAGTAGCCATGGCCAACTTGTGTCGAACAGGACCTGGCGGGCATCTCCGGGAAATACCGTAAGCGGCTTCACCTTGCGCCCCTTCCCGTCTCGCATCTGCGGCCGCGGTCGCTGAATGCCGGTCTTCGGGGTGAATCGGACGCCCATCCATTCAGGCCTGAACGACGGATGGCCGGAGATCTTGCCCATCGTATCAGTCTGCTCGTGTCTCTGGACCGTGCCGCCCATCGGCAGCGCCTGGATCGATCCGACACTCTTCTCAATGGTGATTTTCCACAGGCTTTGATCGTCGGGGCGTACGTCGATTCGCTGACATCTCACTTTCGGCGAAAGCTCCACGCCGGATGGAACAGTTACGTAGATCGCCGGTCCGATAGATTTTGAGCGTAGATGAGGGTTTTCTTTGGTGGCGGAGAGCGGAGTGAGGGACTCGAGCTCTTCCCTTGTCATTGGGCGCGGGCGGTTTGCGTGAGAAGGCATCTCGATTCTCCCGAAGCGGTTGATGGATTTGACGCGAGCAGGCAATTGAAAACTTTTCTCTGCACTTAAAACGAACTTTGCGCTTCCGTTTTAAGAGCAGTGCCGACTGCCAGGAAGTACCAAGGTAGCCACTCGGGCTAGGGAACGCTTGCAGTGGAAGTTCGATCCACCCTTGAAGCAGGTGAACGGCGGAGACGGGTCGACAAACGTTAGCGGCCGTCGGGCGGCGGACGGCCAGTTGCGGTCCTTCGCACTTCGGAGGCGAGCGTCTGCTGACGAGCGACCAGCCGCCATTTTGCAAGGCGACGACGACGGCAAACTCGACAAACGAGCCAGCTCCGTTTTCCAGTGCTGCGTCCAGCCGCGCAGTTCGATGGCCCATTCCGGCCGACCCATGATTTCTGTTCGAGAAATCTCAGCATGTGATTCTTGTCAAGACAAGGCTTGCTGACCACGGCCTATCATTCCATTGTCATCTTTAATGGTAGCCCTAGATCTGATAGGTCACGTTGTCACAGACAAAATATCTTCAGAAAACAACGAACACTTCGCTGTCCGTATTTCGAATGTGCGGTAGACCACGTATTTGGTCAGAAACGCCATGTGAGATTGTTATACGATTTATCAAGGCAACAAAATCTTCCCTAGTCCAACGAAGTCCTGAGATTACTTTGACCCGGCTATGACCGCCGGACGGTGCTTCGCTAGGGCATCGATACCGTCAAATACAAACTTGTAACGCCGTCGATCTCGATGAGGGGATGTCATGCGACATCTACGCCATGCCTGGCTGGTAATAGCCCTCGCCATACTTCCGATCTCGTGCAACGCGACTGGGTAACCTAGTACGCTGATTCGGAGAAACCATGTCATTGTCTTTCGATCCCGGCTACGACCTGATGCCATTCCAAGAGTTGGTCGATCGGGCACCGGACAGCACCGTCTATCCCTTCGACTCATTTCGTACAGAATGGGGACCGATCTTTCACCGCGGTCGCCTGGACGGCACGGCAAGGATGCTGTGCATCGGGCAGGATCCGGCGCAGCACGAGGCAATCGCGCGGCGTATTCTGATTGGCACCGCCGGACACCGAGTCCAGGGATTCCTCTCCAAGCTCGGCCTGACTCGCAGCTATGTGCTGCTGAATACGTTCCTTTACAGCGTGTATGGCCAGACAGGTGGGAACCAGCACATCAACGATCCGGCGATCACCGTCTATCGAAATCAATGGCTTGCCGCCATCATGGGAACGGGGATGATCGAAGCGGTCGTCGCGTTCGGCACGCTCGCCGATGCCGCTTGGCAGAAGTTCATCGCCGACCCATCCGGCACGAGCTTCGCTCAAGTGGCATATCAGCACGTACCTCACCCCACGTCTGCGGAAGGACACGGAGGGACACCGGAGCAAGTCGCGGCAGCCACCAAGGTGTTGTTGGAGAAATGGAATTCGGCGATCCAGGCTTTGCGGCCGGCCATCAAGCATCCCGATGCCAGTCAGCCTTTTGTTCCTTACGGCATTAATTTCGCACCCGCTGACCTGATCACTATTCCCCGGTTCGATCTGCCCGCAGGCATGCCTGCCTGGATGTGCGGAGACGACGGCTGGGCGACGCGTACGGGAGTCTCTGCCGGTGACAAGCGCAAGACCATCACGATTGAGGTCCCACCGGGAGTAATTCCCTAATATGAAGCTGATTCTTACCGGGCGCATCGTTACCATGGACGCTGCCAGAACTGTGCTTGCGACGGGCGCCGTATTCGTCGATGGGAACGCCATCGTTGCCGTACAGGACGCCCAGGAGCCGGTACCGGCAGGGTTCGACGCTGCGCGCAGGATCGATACCCACGGCATTGTCTTCCCGGGGCTCATCGAACTCCTCAACCATCTGAGTTACAACGTTTTACGACTTTGGTCGGTTCCTGCATCTTTTAAAGATCGTGGGCAATGGCAGCGCCATCCGCAATACGTTCGGCAGGTCAATGGCCCGATGCTCAAACTTTCGCAATCGTCCGATCCGAGGGTTCTTGCCGCCATTGCCCGTTTCGCTGAGACGAAGTGCATTTTGGGTGGAGTAACGAGCAGCCAGGGGATTTCCCTCAAGTCGGATCATCTCCAGAAGTATTACCAAGGGGCGCTCAGAGTGGTCGAGGCCCCACGCGATGCCGATTTCTTCAAAGCGGCCACCCATATTCCTGATTTGCATGCAAAGGACTGGGACGCTTTCAATACGGAGCTACATAAAGCCCACTGTTTGCTGCTGCATCTCAGCGAGGGATTCGACCGAACCGCATTGGACGCTTTTAAAGCGCTGCAGAACCCAGCCACCGGCGCATGGGCCATTAACGAGGCGCTTGCGGGCATCCATTGTGCCGCGCTGGGCCAAGAAGAGTTTGGCGTGATGAAAACCCACGGGGGGGCGATGGTGTGGTCGCCGCTCAGCAATTTCATGCTTTATGGTCAAACTGCAAAGGTGGACCTGGCGAGAACGCGAGGTATTCCGATCGCCCTTGGGTCGGATTGGTCGCCGTCAGGCAGCAAGAACCTGCTCCACGAGTTGAAAGTTGCCAAGGTCGCGAACGATGTCCGGCGCTACGGGTTTAGCGACGCCGATATCGTCAGTCTGGCGACCAGCAGTGCTGCCGCAATCGTCAAATGGAATAACCAGGTCGGATCACTGGAGGTAGGCAAGCGTGCCGATATCGTTGTGATCACAGCCCCGGCAGCAACCGATCACTACTCGGCCATTATTGGTGCGAGCGAATCGGATATTCAACTCGTCCTGATCGACGGAAACGCTACAGTCGGCACGCCAACCCTGATGAAAGCAATTCGCGCCTCGGGCGAAAGCATAACGGTTGGTGGCGCTTTGCGGATCGTCAATTATGGGCAGCCGGATCCGGAGATCGCGCCGATCCCTTACACCGAGGCGGTCCAGGTGCTTACCGATGCGTTAGCTAACCTGCCAAACATTCCTACGGCTCCACCTGGACTAATACAAGCTGTTTCTGCGAGACCACAACGCCGGTGGACGCTGGCACTGGATGAGCAACATGACACAGGTTACTCGCTTCGCCCCATGTTACCGTTCATGGGGCAGCCGACGGGTCCTGATGTCACCAGGGTGGCTCAGGCCGGTATCGTGACCGCCCCCATCGGGCCGGTTCCCCTCGACAAGGCAAGTGTCCCGGACGATCACCAGTACGCTGCCAATCTCAACGGTCAGTTCAACATCCCTCAGGACATCAAGGATGGTCTGAAAATCTACTACCCCGTCTAGAGGAGAACACCAAGGAATGGTGGTAATCAAACGCTGCTTTCTAAAACGCCACTAGCGGTAGCCACACGGCCCTTCAAGACTCTGTCGTCCGACGGGACTAAAGACAGTACTGCGGCGTAACTGGCCATCTCAGAGGAACCCGGATAGTCAAAAAACATTTATGCAACGGAGGCGCCAGTATCGAAGGCGGCGAACAGTGCAGTGCCGTGGATTTTCGAGGTACGACCGGGGAACAACCCAACAAAGGAGCAATGGATCATGGCCAACAATACTCACGTCATCCTTCCGGGTAGCTACCGGGCGGCTGCTAAGGGTGCGACTCGTGTCGGCGACGTCGATCCCGATCGCCGTATCGAATTGATTCTCGACCTGAAGTCGCGGGAGGCTCTGCCTGATGGGGCCGTCACGTCAACATGGTCGCCGGAAAAACTAGCGGCGGCCTATGCGGCAGCTCCCGATACAATCGCGAAGGTCAAGGAGGTACTCAGTCAATATCACCTGCAGGTGGAGCAAAGCCCGACGCACACGCCCTCGCTATATGTCTCGGGGCGTGCTGCTGATGTGGAGAGCGCGTTTCGGCCGGGGCTGTCCATCTACCGCGAAGCCGGCCAGGGCGCCTACGTCGGTCGACGCGAGGGGACATATTCGATCCCAGCCGAATTGAAAGATCTCGTGCTGGGCGTACACGGCTTGGACGGCCGCCGGGTGTTCCGGCGTGCTACAAGGCCGCGCCCTTCTGCAGCGGCAGCCGTAGCAGCCGCAACGATCCCGGGCCTGTCGCCGGTGCAGTTGCAGCAACATTACAAGTTTCCCGATGGGGATTGCAATGGCCAACGCATCGGCATCGCGGAATTCGGCGGGGCCGTCTTCCAGCAGGACCTGGCCACGTTCGCTCAGCGATTTGGTATTGCTACCCCAAAGATCGAGATCAAGGCCCTGCTTACGAAGCAGGACCCAACTGACCTGGACACCAGTTCGGAAGTCAACATGGACGTCCAAATCGTCGCGGGCCTGTGCCCCGCAGCGGAGATTACCGTCTATTTTGCCAAGTTCACGCAGCAGGGATTCATCCGGATGATGGACGCGGTGATCGCCGATCGACCCGTGGTGCTATCGGTTAGCTACGGGGTTTCCGAGGATGACCGTCACACTTGGTCGACCACGGCCCTCGGCGCCATCGACCGGCGCCTGAATGCTGCTCGCCTGATCGGCATCACAGTATGCGTTTCCACGGGCGACGACGGGACCGGTTGCGACATGTTCGACGGCGGCGTCCACGTCGAGTTTCCCAGCACGAGTCCGCATGTACTCGCCGTTGGGGGAACAATGATCAAGGACGGCGTGGAATCGACCTGGTGGGACGCTCCGGGCACGCGCTTCGAGCCAAATAGCGAACAGCAGACAGGCGGTGGGTCGACTGGCGGCGGTGTTAGCGATCGCTTTGCGCGGCCCGACTGGCAGAACGGGATCCAGGTAACTTCGCTCAATCCCGTCAGCACGAATGGCCGCATCGTACCCGACGTCGCGGCGCTCGCGGGAGATCCGGGGTCGAGCTGCTTGATGCGGTTCCAGAAGCAAGATGGCAGCATAGCCGTGGGATGGGTGCCCGGCGAGGGCACCAGCGCAGCGACGCCGCTGTGGGCCGCACTGATCGCGCGCACGAATGCCAAGTTACCGGCGGGCAAACAGCAGCGCTTCATCGCTCCTCTGCTATACAAGGCGCTCC
Organism: Paraburkholderia sp. BL6669N2; assembly: GCF_003387275.1. NCBI lineage: Bacteria > Pseudomonadati > Pseudomonadota > Betaproteobacteria > Burkholderiales > Burkholderiaceae > Paraburkholderia > Paraburkholderia sp. BL6669N2. Next base: position 778,849 of record NZ_QUNA01000002.1, read on the forward strand.
CCAGCGGCGGCACGGTGGGTGCCACTGCCTGTACGGCGGTCAATTCAGGCCACAACAACGACTCGGACCCCGATCCCGGCATCGGATATCCGGTGATCGCCGGAAGCTTCAGTGCCGTTACGGGTTGGGGCATCCCCGACGGCCAGAAGCTGCTCGCCACGCTCATCCAGGTGAGCTAAGGCTGCAAGCGCCACGGTTCGGCACCCAACGTATCCTGGCGGCGCTGGCGTCGTTAGGCCCTTCGGAACAAGCTGTCGGATTCGAAGGGCCGGCCAATCCAGACGACAAGCCTGTGACGTGAACTGCCTGTTGGCAAGCGTTTAGTTTATTTGAAGAAAAACCGAGTACTTCATTACAAAATAAAAATGAGGTGAGAAACATTGCATGCCGCGCAGCCTCGCTACAGGCAACTACTTAAGCTGTTACCGGCAGATCTTGCTGGGATCGAGCGAATACTTATGCACACGGGGTGACAAAGGCAAAGAATAAAACAGTGTGCCGTATTTCAATTGAAATAATGGACTCGCTCGTCGTTCTGGGTAAGAAGGGCCGCCCGTGTGTCAAAGGAGAATTGACGTGTCCCGCTATCACGCTCGCATCACAGGAAAAGATTTCGCAGCCTTGGTAGATCTCGTAACGAAGTACAAGATCACGGTCGCGCGCCACACGATCGAAAAGGTTTCCGACGGCTATTGTGTCGACGCGCACTTAACCGATGAGCAAATCACCGCGCTCACGGCGGCTGGCTATAAGGTCGAGCAGTTAGAGGACGCGGACGCACAGGGTAAGGTACGGCAGTCGGAGGTACGCGCACGGAACGCGGCGCCGCACATGGCCAATGCATTATCGGTGGCTGCGGCCACAGCGTATCTCGATGTCATACAGGTGGAAGCCGCGCTTGCCGCCGAGAGCGCCGCGCCCAACGACAGCTTCACTCAACTGATCAAGCTGCCTCATCCGACTTGGGAAAAGCGCACATGTCACGCGCTGAAGATCGCAAAAGGCAGCGGCGCGAAGCGTCCCGGCATCTATTTTTTGGGCGGCGTGCATGCACGCGAATGGGGAAGCCCAGACATCCTGATTCATTTCGTGCAACTGCTTTCGAATGCGTATCGAACGAACACGCCGATCACAATCGGCACGCGCACATTCGACGCGGCGGATATCAGGAACATTATCGAAACGAAAGACGTTTTTGTGTTTCCACAAGCCAATCCTGATGGGCGCCATTACAGTATGACTGCGGAGTCGATGTGGCGCAAGAACCGGCGGCCCGCGCCTGCGGGGCATACAGAGCAACAATGTTGCGGCGTCGATATCAACCGCAATTACAATTTCCTGTGGAATTTTCCGCAGTACTTCGATCCGCAGTGTCCTATTCAGAATTCCACCGATCCTTGCGACTACCAGGTTTATATTGGACCGTCGGCTGAGTCGGAGCCGGAGACGAAAAACGCCGTGTGGATGTTCGATACGTATCCGCACATCCAGTATTTCGTCGATCTGCACAGTTTTTCGGAAGACATTCTGTACAACTGGGGTGATGACGAGGACCAGAGCACTCATCCCGACATGAATTTCCAGAACCCGGCCTACGACGGCAAACGCGGTATCGCAAACGACCAGGCGTATCGCGAGTACATCGAAATGGGGGACAAGAAGATCGCGGTCGAACTAGCCAACGAGATGCGCGACGCGATCAAGGCGTCGCGCGGACGCGTTTACAAGACCGAGCAGTCGATGAGCCTCTATCCGACGGCAGGCACCTCCGACGACTACGCGTACAGCCGCCACATCATCGATTCAAAAAAGGCGAAGGTGTTCTCTTATACGATTGAGTGGGGTAGCAAACATAATTCGACGCCGTTTCATCCCGTGTATACGGAGATGAAGCAGATTATCGATGAGGTCACTTCGGGCCTGCTGGCGTTCTGTATTGCAGCCAAGTGAGATTGCCCAGCGCTGCGCGCTGGTGCGCCTTCCCGAACGGCGGTTTTTGCCGAGATGGAATGGACACCGCCCTCCCTTAAGGGACGCTGGGTCCCGCAAATACGCTGAGGCCCTCCAGACCCGATCGGCATCAATGCGAGAGTGGCGTTTCGACACGTCCACTTGAGGAACGGAGCGCCAAAATGAATTCTTCGATAGAGGCTGACATGGACTCAATCACGGCGGCAATCGTTGCGGTCCTACCTGCGCTCGCTGCTAACACGGTCAAGTCTGGCGTTGAGGATGCCTACGAGGGCCTGAAAGAAGTGATCCGCCGTAAGTGGGGCGACGCCAACCCGATCAGCAAGGCGATAACAGCGGTCGAGGAAGACCCTCACTCGAGCGCGCAGGATGCCGCTCTCGAAGAGAAGGTTGGCGCCGTCAATGCCAGTGAGGACGCCGAGGTGCTGCAGGCGCTTCACGTGTTGGTCGAGCAGATGAAGATTCACGGCATCGGGGGTGAGGCCGTCGCGCGCATCCAGCTCAACATCAGCGGCGGCACCCAGACCGGCATCATCGGAGCGCAGAACGTGAGCGCGGGATCGATGACCTTTGGCAAGACCTAGCCGCGGGAGGCGCTGCGATGACTGAACCGACGGTCAGAGCGACGATCTCAGGGGGCACCCAGACCGGGATCATCGGCGCGGCCACAGTCACGGCCGGGCAGATCATCATGTACAACTATCCGCCGCCCGTCGCGGAGCCGGCGGCTGTTGCTGAGGCAATCGACCCATGCCCGTATCCGGGGCTGGCGTATTTCGGGCCGGATGACGCGGACAGGTTCTTCGGTCGCAACGAGGCAATCGGCAAGCTGGTGACGGCGGTGGGTCGGCAGAGCTTGACGGCCCTGGTCGGTGCTTCCGGCAGCGGCAAGTCGTCGGTCGTCCTGGCGGGTCTGGCCCCGCGCCTGCATCTCGCAGGCGGATGGTTGTTCAGCTACTTCAGGATCGGAAATGAACTCGATGGCGACCCGTTCCTCGCGCTGGCCCGAGCCTTGGTGCCCTTCTACGTCGCGAGCAGCGATGAGACCGAGCGCCTCGTCGACACCAGGAAGCTCGCGCAGAAGCTGCGGTCAGGCGAGCTGACACTGCGCGACGTGTTCGCGGCCTGCCGCACTCGGAACAAAGGCAGCCGCATCCTGCTGATTGCCGACCAGTTCGAGGAAGCCTTCACGCTGGTTCCGGACGACGCGATTCGCAACCAGTTCATCGACGTGCTGCTGGCTGGCTTCCTCGATCGGGGATCCGGCGCCCCCGATATCAGTCTGGTCTTGACCTTGCGCGCCGACTTCTACGGCCGCGCGCTGCTGAATCGGCCGCTTGCCGATGCTCTGCAGGACCGCGTGGAGAATCTCGGCCCGATGAGCCGAGAGGAACTGCGGCTCGCGATCGAAAAGCCGGCTGAGAACGCCACAGTGTCGTTCGAGCCCGGCCTCATTGAGACGCTGCTCGACGATGTCGAGAGCAAACCGGGCAGCCTGCCGTTGCTGCAGTTCGCGTTGCGGGAGATGTGGGGGCGTCAGACGCAACGTAAGATCACCCGAAAGAGCTACGACGATATTGGCGGTGTCGAAAGGGCGGTGGCGCAGCGGGCCGAGACGATCTATGGGGCGATGACCGAGAATGGCGCGAACCCGCAAATGGCGCAGGCCTTTCAGCGCCTCTTTACCCGACTAGTGGCGCCCGGCGAAGGCCAGGAAGACACCCGGCGCATCGCCGACCGGCGCGAGCTCGGCGATGACGTCTGGGCGCTGGCGCAACACCTCGCCGGCGAAGACAACCGGTTGGTCGTGACCAACGCGCCGGCATTTGCGCGCGAGACCGCCGAGGTGGTCCATGAGGCCTTAATCCGCCACTGGCCCAAGCTCGTCGACTGGATCAATCGAGACCGCGCTTTCCATTCTTGGCTACGGCAGATCAAGTCGAACGTCGAGCTTTGGTCTACCGACCCGTCCGACGACGGGCCGCTGTTGCGCGGCGGCATGCTGGCTCAGGCCAGGGACTGGCTAGCTCGGCGCCGTGACGATCTCAGCACGGCAGAGAAGTGCTATATCGAAGCGAGCCTCGCGCTCCAGGAGCAGGTGGAAGGGGAGCGGGAGACCGCACGTCAGGCGGAGATCGGGCGACAGCGGGAATTGACAGAGGCAGCAGACAAAGTCGCAAACGAACAGCGTCGGCGCGCGAGGGCCTGGAAGGTAGGCGGATTGGCCGCTTTTGTGCTCGCCGCCGTCGCGGTATTTACCGGCTACGAAGCTTTTATGGCTAAAAAACGAGCCGATCTGGCGGCCATCCAGGCTTTGCAGGAGCGCGATCTTGCGAGTTTTACTGCGGATACGACGAAGAGGGTGTCTGGTGCCACGTTCGCCAAGGCTGCGGAGTTGGCGTCCATCATGCAAAAAGCCGTTGCGTCGAATTCGGCATCCGATAGAGCAGAAGCTTTTGATCAATTTGCGCTCTACTACAACGATGCCGGAGATTGGCAGCTTGGCCGCCTCGCGCGCCGGGAAGCGGAAGGCTTGTTGCGAGGGAGCTCTGATCGTGTCGCGGTTGCTCGCCATCACGAAGTATCCGGAGATCTCCAGTGGGGCGACCCCGCCTCCGCGCTGAGTCAATATGGAGCAGCCCTAACCCTTCTTCAGGGCTCTGGGGATTTTGCCACCGAGCGTGCCAGAGTCATGCGAAAAATGGCTCTTGCGCTGATTAATCAGGGAAAGCTTGACGAGGCAGTAAAAAAAGTCGACCAGGCCAATTCTATTATTAAGGACAAGGTACCCTCTTCCGAGCGAGCCTTCCTACTCTCCGTGTTGGGGCAAATTGAACTGGCTCGGCAAAATGACTTGGTTGCGATAGGATACTTTCAACAAGCAGCAGATCGTTTTGCTGACGTACTCGGCGCCACCCATAGAGATTTGCTCGCCGGGCTGAGATTAGGTCAAACTCTCCAAATGATGGGGGATGCGGAACGCCGAAAGGGATTGGCGCATGCTTACGATTCCTATGACGGGGCGATACAGTCTTTAGAGCCAGTGCTTGCCGATGATCCGGCACTCCTTGACGCCCTCCGATCCACTGAGTTAGCGCGTCGCGGGCTTCGCTTGATGTCAATGACCAGTAGGAATGATGCAGCAAGAGTAGCGTCATTTGATCGGGCGAAGTCCGATTTCGAAGCCAACTTCGGAGATGGCATAGGAAAGTTCCGATATGGCATGACGACTGCGGCAGTTAACCTCTTGTTGAAGCCACCGTTTGACCAAACGACGCTATCCAATCTGGACCGGGCTTGGGAGTACAGAACAAGCGATGTCCGGTATCTTTGCCGGTGGTTCGGAGGTCGCCCTCCTGACGGAGTAGGCTGTGGGGCCGGGATCCCTGCGGAAGACCTGACACTGTTGCTGTTTCCGAATGGGCCGGCCTGCATGTTAAACAATGGGTATGCGGTCTTTATGTTTGCCGACAATACCCTGTTCAGGATTGTGGTCAGGTTTTCCCGGAGCTCCGATGCCTGCCCGGAAAGGCTGGAAAGTATTGAGGAGTTTGCTCGCCGCTTTCGCATAACGGCGTCCGGCGGCTACGGTACGCGTCGCCTGCGGTATGAGACCGACAAGGTCGGACTTGTGGCATTTTCGGATGACGACGTAGTCGAATTTGATTTCGAACAGCGGTGAGGTTAGCGGTCATTCATGGGGCAGCCATGTCAAAGGGGGCGGGCGCGTGGTGGCGCCGCGAATTCAGACAGTGGAATAAGTGGAGCGACTGGTCTCATGCCCTTTTTAGGCGCATCTTGGCGGAGCGGGGCGGTCGGCGCATGTAACGCTTCTCAAGCGGTACCTGGCCTAACATCGCCGGGCTTCTACCTCCACCTTTCACGCGTTAAGCGGCCGAGCAATCTACGCTTAGATAGCACGCATCGAGGTGCTTTGCATGCACGGTTCCGTACGGGAGGCGAAGTCTTGCTTCTTGGAGTATGTATTCGTTACAGCCAATGGCCGTTGTGCACTCGTCACCACCCGTTCGACGGGTCGCTCGGCGAACGTCTCAGAAGGGTCGGGTGCCGTCCTCTGGCAGCGCGAGAAGCTGTCATTCGAAGTAACAGATCGTCCGACGAAGTCGCTTTGCCTGGTTTTCCTGGGCGGCGACAGTTCATGGTTGGAGTGACCGACGCAACATCTGTCAGCTATTGACCGCCGTCCATTCCACCGTAGCGGTTTGCGGACTGATGTGATTGTGGAGTTGTACGGCTTCGCTGCCATGCTGCCGTCGATTCCCTTCCCACCACGGCGTATGCCGGGCCGAGCAGTCCACGGCGGCGCATATTGCGGGAAAGGCAGTTTGATCCGCGGCGGGTGCGTGGCCGTGGCGTCCGTCAGATTGAGGGTCCAATCCATGTCGGTCTTTAGCCGCATCGAGCCGGATTCGAAGGCTGGGAGCGGGCTCGAGACCGGACGAAGGGCACTTGTGCACGACGCGCAATGCGCCTGTGCAAATGGTTGTGATAATCCCGTCTCTCCCTTTTCCACTGGGCCTTTCGAGGGCGTCCTTATGTTCCGAGCGAAGTGGAAAGTGGTCGCCTATTCCGCAGTTTATCAATGGATAAACTATACTCCGGTCAACGTTTCAACTGGTCTTGCCGCGGGTCGCGGTGTTGACCGATTCACATTGCCTGTGGCGATTGACGCCTCGGCATTCGGAAGCGTCGCGATAGCCGCGCGACCACCGATCTCACCAAATATTCGGCAGGAGAAAGTCATGACGTCAGCGCTGTTTTCGCCGGTTACCATCGGGCCGGTTACGCTCCCGAACCGCATTGTTGTGTCACCGATGTGCCAATACAGTGCGGATGACGGATGCGCAAACGACTGGCACCAGATGCACCTGATGCAGCTCGCCATGTCCGGCGCTGGGCTTATCGTTCTTGAGGCTACCGCTACTGAACGGCATGCGCGTATTACCCACGGATGCCTAGGCCTCTATAGTGACGCGAACGAGGCATCGATTGCGCGTGTAATGGATGCTGCACGGCGAGTGGCTGCGAAGGGAACTAAGTGGGGCATCCAGCTCAGCCATGCCGGCCGCAAGTCATCCGCGCAACGCCCGTGGGAAGGTCGTGCAGCGCTCGGCCCCCTCGAGGATCCGTGGCAGACCGAAAGTCCGTCCGCTCTGGCCGCTGGGGCGGACTGGCACACGCCTAAGGAGATGACGCGCTCCGATATGGACCGGGTGCGTGATGGCTTTGTGGCGGCGGCTGTGCGTGCAGCACGCCTTGGTTTCGACGTGGTCGAAATCCACGCCGCGCATGGATATCTCATCCATCAGTTCCTCTCGCCGATCGCCAATCTGCGCACTGACGCCTACGGCGGTTCGTTGGAGAACCGGATGGCCTTTCCGCTCGAGATCGCCGTTGCGGTTCGTAAGGCTCTTCCGGACAACGTCGGCTTCGGATTGAGAATTACGGGATCTGATTGGACGCCGGAAGGGCTGGGAGTCGCAGACGCCGTCGCTTTCGCATCGGCGCTGAAAGAAGTGGGGGCTGACTATGTGTGCGTGAGCTCAGGCGGAATTGCGACGGTCCGCATTCCCGTGGGACCGAACTATCAAGTTCCGTTCGCTGCCGAAGTGAAGGCGAACGTTGGAATTCATACGCGTGCCGTAGGCATGATTGCCGAAGCCAACCAGGCTGAAGAAATCATTGCATCGGGCCAGGCTGACACCGTGGCCGTGGGCCGAGCATTCCTGGATAATCCGCGGTGGGTATGGCACGCGGCCGAGCGACTTGGTGCTGAAGACCAGATGACATATCCGCCGCAATATGAACGCAGCAAGCGTGGTTTGTGGGCGGGTGCAAAGCTCGCACGACCCGTCGCTGATAGCGCGAAGTAAGCAGCTGATTCCCGGCAACAGGCAGAACCGGGGGAATCGCTGCGAACCCAACCTCGGTTCATTCGACCCTCAAGAAGGGTGTCTCGACGGTTGGGGAGAAGGTGCGCTCGCAGCTGAGTGAACGTCTCACATCTCAATATCTTGCGATGGCATCAGTAAGTTCAACACTGATTCCAGAATCATCGCGCCGGCGTTTGCGGGTTGGGGTTTAGATTGTCGCGGGTGATAGATCCTATCTCCGCGCACTATCAGCTGGCCGCTCAGTGCGCAGATTCCCGCTACGCGGGCATCTGCGACTCGCCATATCTGCTCGCCGTAAAAGCAACTCGTTGGATCTCGCCAAGCAAGTGTCACCGAAGACGGTGTGGATCTCTCAAGAAAACTAACGAATACATAGAGCGAGCGGCTCGTGCCTGAAGTCGGCGCGCGAATAGATGACCTGGAGTTTTTCTCCGGGAAGGCACCGCTGCTTTCTGAATGTTCAGGTCCGCGGCTCAGCATGAGTACAGTCTGACGCCATGGATCAATTCGCCTAGTCATCGTGGCGCACTCCATCGCAGTCACCGCGCTATCCCAAATTTCGGAAGAGTATTCTGGCTTTGCTCCAGCGGAAGAACACAGCAGCGAAACAATCACGGTCGAACGTGTGAGAAGCCTGATGCTGACGCTGCGGTTGCCCCAATCAAGCTTCTAGCCGGGGAAAAGACCTGTGGATGGCGATTGGTTCGGCATAGCGAAGCCTGTTCGTGGTGCATCGCTAACGCATCGCAGCGATGAATGCGGCTTTCGCCGGGGACCGCGCGAATTGACGAAGTTCTGGCAGATTGTTCAGGCGCGGGCATGTTCCGCGCCTTTATCAGAGCACTGGTAAATCACGAGTGTTTCAATGTCTCGCCGAGCCAGTCAAACATCGTCTGATGCGCGCGATACATTGCGCCCATATGGCAATGCTCACCCGCTCCTTCGGCCATAGTCAACGTGACAAGCTTCTTGGGAGCGACGAGCGCAGCATGGATTGCTGCGGGCTGGCCCTTCAGGAACTGGTCGTTCTCGGCGTCGAGCACGAGCGTCGCGGCTTTGATGTGGCCAGCAATGCCCTCCATTGTGTATTGTTTGCACTTTCGGACGAACTCCGCCGGCGAATCCGTGCCGAACGTCCACATGCCGTTGCTTAACAGCCAACGTGCACCGGTGCTACCCGCCATTATCATTCGCAAGACCTCATTCGCATCGACGTCGTTCTTGTCATGAATCCAGGACAGGAGGAACGACGGTAGCGAGTTGTCGAACACAGCGTGGAAGTCGAGAATCCCATCGTCCAGAATGATTGCAGCCAGTCGATGCTCGAAAGCGGCGGCGCGTGCAACGAGGTAGCCGCCCAAGCTGTAGCCAAAAAGTGCGATCTTGTCTGCGGCTACTTCCTTGCGGGTGAGTGCGAAGTCCACCACCGGTGTGATGACTGCCTCCCAATCATGCCGGAAAGTTAGCTGCTGCTTACGGATCGCAGCTCCTTGACCAGGCCCGTCGAAGGCAAGGACGTTATAACCGCGACTTAGAGCTGCTGCGCCGATGGCAAAATACGACTCTTCCTGCGTCGAATCGAATCCATTGTTATAGATGACTGTGGGACGGGGTTCACCTGACCGATCGGCTAGAAACAGATAGCCTGGGAGGGTGGTGTCTTCGTACGGAATCTCGACAACTTCGAACGGGGTTTCAAGCAGACGGGCGCCTTGAAGAAACACCTCCGTTGAACGGCCGGACAGTCGTGCTACGTCAGCATCTCCCACTGGATTTGCTCGTTTGAAAAATTCTGCCGTGCGATAGTAGTTCGAAGCACGAAGATAAGCCTCTCTCGCGCTGACTCGATGGCCGGCCGAAATTGACGTGTCCGCAATCTTCGCCACTCGGTCAGCAGTTGTTTCCCATTGAGCAAGCCATGCCGTTTCGTCACCTTCCGGGAATCGCACGCGCGGTTACTATGACCTCTCCAAGATCCGCGCCCCCGTAGTTGGAAAAGCCAGCGGTTCGAAGGGTCTCGAACGAAAACGACTCGTCGTCAAACAGGAACTTCATGTTCATCTCCTGATAAGACATGGCGCGATTCGGGGCGCGCTGTGAAGGTAGTCGCGCTAGCCATCGTCATGTAGGCGGTTGGGATCTGCTCGAAAAAGACTGGAAATCCTTTCTCTTCGGTGCGTCTGGTCACGTCCCGTCGATGTTTCTGACCATGAAGCTCAACAAGAAGTGCGTACCGGAGGAGTTGTTCTAGCAACGCTTCCAAAGCTCGACCAGGCGGTGTGATCGCGGTGCGCTGTGGCCAGTCACGCTGCCGCATAGTCACGGGACAATCGACGGAAATCACTACCTAGTCCAGGTCTCAGAAGCAATGTGCGACCGGACGGTCAATTCGAACCAGTGCCGGATTCTCAAACTCCAGAGCGGATACGGATCGGAGCGATCAAATCGAGTACCGAAGCTCCTGCTGCTATGAAGGCTGTCAGATCTGCACTTTCAAATTTTTGTTGTTCAAGCAAGCATGTCATCAATATAGTGAGGACATAACCAGAACGCAAGGTGCATTCGCATTATCACCGCCTGCGGCACCACCACGCATCGCACAATGTGAAGCCTCTCAGCTTGTAGATCGACGTCATTCAAACAGGATGAACGACCGAAGCAGTTTGTTGAATGCACGTGGATTTGCAACGTTCATGCCATGTGACGCACCCGCGATTGTTTGTCGGTCGGTGAGATAAAGCCATTCCGCGAGTCTGTCTACATTATTGCGGAACATCCGTGGGCTATTTTGGCCATCGATGAGCAGCGTTCTGCATTTGACGTCGGCGGCGGTGTCGCGAGAATACGCAGGCAAGGGATCTCGAAACTGGAGGGGAAGCGTTCGAGCGTTGTCAATAGCCATCGTGCGAAAGCTGCTGCTGCTTTTTTTCCAGGATCCGGGCCTGCTCACCGAATCTACGAACAGTTCCAGCCCCGCTTCGGTTTCGCTGGCTTCTATCAGATCTGAGACCTTGGCCCGTAGCGCATTGGTTGCTGCAGGCAAAGCTGAATCGACGGTTTCGTCGATTTGCAACGGTCCGGCGGGGTCGGCAAGCGTTAGCGTTCTTACGAGACGGGGATAACAGCGCGCGAGATTGAACGCAACTGATCCTCCTCTGGAGTGTCCGACGAGATGTACTGACTCAAGGCCCAGCGCGCTAATGAACTCGGCCAGTTCCGCGACGTGCGTTTCGAGACTAAAGTCGCCCCGTATCGATGCTTCCGTCGCGGGCCAGTAGTGACTCAGGCTTGGGGCGATGCAGTGAAACTCAGCCGACAGCGGATTGATCTGTTCGTCCCAGTACCGGTAGTCACACAGGGATCCGTGCACGAACAGGAGCGCGTCGCCGGACCCAGCATCGACATAGGGAATTGAAACACCGGACGAGATCGTCGCGAACAACGATTCAGGGCTCTGGGCGTCTGGCGGCCCATTACGCATGTCCATAATATGAATACTCCTCATCGCCCGTTAGCTCGAACCGTCCGCGACATCCGCATGGAACAAATTTAGATGTCGACCTATGCAGTGCTCTGCGCCTTTGCCTCTGCCACCTATGGCGACCCTATGGACGGGCGGCGCATATAAGACTCAGCTGGTAGACAGCTTATATGATCGTTCGATAAAGAGCGCTATGAAGGCATGCACAGGTTCATTGCGTCAGGAACAACTTTCTGCACGCGCGCACAGATGCCTGGTCGTTTTCTGCCTTGCTTCAGCGGGCTAATGCGCCGCGGGTGATGGGGGGTACGAGTCACTGAGCGGCGAACGACCTCTGCAGAAATGTCGGACTCTCAAGGGATACCGCTCACTGTCCACGCTGCAGCCTGCGGATCTCCGGAGGGAACGGAGTCCGCAGTTCGACAATCGTTATTGCGCGTTTGCTCACCGGGAGCGCGTCGCACGCGTACCAAAGATAATGCTCGTCGAAAATCGGGCGCAATCCATGAAGTCGCGCCGACCGGGCGTTGCCCAGTCCAATTACCCTTGTTTCACCATTCCCAACTCACAGTCGACGAGTTGGTTCTGGAAGAGACTGCGCTCACGCGCACCAGCAGCCGATCTGTCTGTGACCGAGAAAAGATAGACTCCTGCAAACGCGACCAGCATCGAGAAGAGGGCGGGGTACTCGTACGGATAGATTGCATGTGCATGCCCGAGAACCTGTACCCACACCGTCGGGCTGAGGATCGTGAGGATTACGGCGGTCGCCAAACCGAGGGAGCCTCCCCAGACAGCGCCGCGCGTAGTCAGTCCCCGCCAGTAAATCGAAAGCAGGAGCACGGGAAAATTCGAGCTCGCGGCTATCGAGAATGTCAGGCTGACGATGAACGCGATGTTTTGTTTCTCGAATGCGATACCCAGAAGGATCGCGAGGACGCCTAGCGCGAGCGTCGTCATGCGAGATACCCGCATCTCTTCCCTGTCTGTTGCCGTACCTTTGCGAATCACGTTTGCATAGAGGTCGTGCGATACGGCCGACGAACCGGCCAAAGTCAGCCCGGCCACTACGGCGAGAATGGTCGAGAAGGCAACGGCGCAGATGAAGCCGAGAAAGACGTTCCCGCCGACCGCGTGGGCAAGATGGATGGCCACCATGTTGACGCCCCCGATGATACTGCCGGACGCCGTATGGTACTGAGGGTCCGTCGCAACGAGAGCGATCGTTCCGAAGCCGATGATGATGATGAGCGCGTAGCCGATGCCGACGATTCCCGTCGCGTACAGAATGCTCTTGCGAGCCGCCTTGACGTCACCGACTGTAAAGAAACGCATGAGAATGTGGGGCAAGCCGGCGGTGCCAAAGATGAGTGCCAGGCCGAGAGAGACAGCTGAGACAGGATCTGAGACCAAGCCGCCAGGACTCATGATCGCGACATGTTTCGGGTGCGCGAGAATCGCTTGAGAAAACAACGCGTTCAAGCTGAAGCCAAAGCGGCTGAGGACCATGAATGCCATGAACGCGGCGCCGGCAAGCAGCAGCACCGCCTTGATGATCTGAATCCAGGTCGTAGCCAGCATGCCGCCAAAGAAGACATAGACGACCATTAGCACGCCGACTATCACAACTGCTGCGACATAGTTGAAGCCGAAAAGGAGCTCTACGAGTTTGCCCGCGCCGACCATCTGTGAGACGAGGTACAGGAGAACAATAACAATGGAACTGGACGCCGCAAATGCGCGAACTGGGCGCTGTTGCAAGCGATAGGACACCACATCCGCCAAGGTGTACCGGCCGAGGTTGCGCAACGGCTCGGCAATCAGGAACAGAATGATGGGCCAACTGGCAAGGAAGCCAATCGAATAGATCAGACCATCGTAACCGCTCGAGAAAACGAGCGCGGAGATACCTAGCAATGACGCCGCAGACATGTAGTCACCAGCGATTGCCCATCCGTTCTGGAAGCCGGTAATCTTGCCCCCCGCGGCGTAGTGGTCAGAGACGCTGTTGTTCTTCCGTGCCGCCCAACGGGTGATGAACAGCGTCGAGGCGACGAAGACAAGAAACATCCCGATGGCAATCGGGTTGTGACTCTGCTTGAGACCAGCAGGCACAGCAGCAAAAGCAGGTAGCGCGCCGAAAAGCAGGAATGTAAATAGTCCAAGGCGTTTCATTTCCATACCCCTTCCTTGATTTTGCTCGCAGCGATGTCAAAGACCGTATTAGCACGGACGACATAGACTGCAACAAGAGCGAACGTGATGGCAAACATGCCGAACCCGACGGGAATACCCCATGTGCAAGGCTGGTCGGCTGAGATGCGCCGTCCGAGCAAATCCGGTGCAAAAGCGAGCGTCAGGATGAAAGTGAAGTACAGGATCAGCATGAGCACTGTAAGTGACCACGAGAACCCCCGGCGTCTGCGGACTAGGGTTTGAAAGCGGACATCGTCAAGAATCGGATTAGCGACGACGGCGCGAGGCGTGCTGGCGTTCAGTGCGTCGCTGCTGTAGGCCGGGGAGGTCTGATCCACGGTGTCTCCTTGGGTACGTTGTGATGGGGAGAACGGAGCGGCCAGTCGATTTGGTCGCCACGCCTCGGATTTGTCAGAAGCGAGGAGAGACGGCGGTCTCCCGCATTACCGCTTCCGGTGTCCGGTAGCGTTCTGCCATCTCCCTATCAGTGTCGGTTTTCAGTTGAGCCTGCATGTAGGCGCCGAGATGCCGTGCGTGCTCAACGATCGAGCTTCCAAATTGAGTCCGGACATCGCTGTACGCCAGTAGCGCCTCGGGGATTGACGTGCCAGCGTTCAGCGAGGCCACGAGAGCCATCGCATCGCCTGCTGCCTTGGTGACACCCATGCCACAATGCGGTCGTGCGACGAACGCGGCATCACCGAGTAATGCGATGCGTCCAAACGCCATTTGCGGCACTTCTACGTCAAAGATGGGCTGAAACAGCGGCTGAGTAGCTTTCGTGACTACCTCGGCGAACTGGGGTGCGAGAAGAGCGTGCGCTGCTTCTTCCATTTCGGCGAGAACGTCGGGACGAATGAGAGTAGGAGGGATGCCACCGACCCATCGTTTGCCTGTTGCGTCCGTCAGCAGATTGGGCAGGTCAACGTCCTCACTGGTTGCCCGGTACCAGACGAAGTTGTAGCGACGCTCACCAGGTTTCGTGCTGTTGCCTGCGCCCGCTACGGGATATCCGATGATCTGCTCACGCGGAGGCAGACAGAAAGCGAACTTGTCGAACAGCGCTTCGTGAGTTTCCTTCGAAAGTGCGGCCTCATCGACGAGGCCCCGCCATGCGACATATCCTGCGTATTGCAACTCGACGTTCGGAAGGAACTTGTCGCGTAGCCCGGATTTGAATCCATCCGCTGCGATGACGAGATCGGCGCGATGCACACTTCCGTCGCCTAGAGTCACTGACGCACAATCGGTTTCATTCTGAACCGAGACAACTGAGCCGCCCGAATGATAATGGGCATCGGGAAAGGCAGAACGCAAGACGTGGTACATCTTGCCCCACGCCGTCAAGGTCTGCGGCAGATCACGCTCTGAAAGGACACTGCCATCCTGACCAAAGGTAACGCGCGATTGAACCTGAACACCGATCGAATCGTCGAGATCTACGCCCGCGGCAGTAAGTGCCTCGAACAACTCGGGGTGCGTGACGATACCGGCACCTCGGCCTGCCAGTTCTTCGGGCACGCGCTCGAATACGTCCACCTGCCAACCATTGCGGCTAAGCAGATTGGCGGCGAACAGGCCTCCCAGGGAGCCGCCCACCACAATGGCTTTGGGACGAGTTGAAAGCGTAGTCATCATCAGTCTCCAACGTTGTTTGCTGCGCCCGCTGTCGCTGCATGCGGGACTTTCAGGTTCGCCACTTCCGAGGCGGGGTAGTTCAGCTCAATCGTTACGCCCGACGGATCCTCGATGAATATCTGATGCAGGCCGAGACTTGGAACCGTTCGATCTCGCCAGGCGATCCCTTCGACTTCAAGCGTCTTCCACATGTCCGTAACGCCCGTCGCGAGAAAAGCGATGTGGTCGACGGTTCCTGTGCCGGAGGACGGGAGGTCCTTATCACCGAGGTAGGCGAGCAGACCTTCGGGATTGTCGGGGTCGATGCCGATGATATGCACCGTCCCGAAGTCGTTCTCGTCGCCGCCCTTATAGAGCCAGGCGCCGGGAAAATCGAACGGCGGCCGGTAACCCTGCCTGAAGCCGAGTACCCGTTCGTAGAATTCGCAAGACTTCTGAAGATCGGTCGTGCGGATCGAGTAGTGCGCGAGTTTCGAAATAGGCATGGCTGCCTCCTTTAATTTATCGATCGATCATTGATCGTTTGATAAATTATAGGGTGCACCTCACCGCACAGCCAAGGCGAATTGAATGAGGACTTACCCTAGTTTCCTGCTGCAGACGGTCACGACGTGACGATGCAACCGTGCGGGATCATGGGAACAGAGGGCCGCACTGCTAGCGTGCTTCCCGTTTGCCAAAACATGCCAATGAGACGATTGGGTGACGCTGCCATACCGGAAAAGACATGAGCGCGCGCGTCATTTATCCAACTTGTTTCGGTGAAGCCGACCCGAACAGCAGGTGGTTGCCCACCTGACGACCGTGTTCAAGCAGATACCGTCCAAGGGCAGTCTGCTGTGGCTCCCAGCTAGCAAGCGCCTTATCGACATCATCGGGGAGGCGTAGCAGAGCTGCTTGGAGCGCGAGTGCATTGGTCGCTGCTTTTGAAGTGCTTGCGGCAGTGTGCGGTCGCGGTATGGACCCCGCGTCGCCGACCAATATCACCCGCCCCTTAACCATCCGATCAACTGACAGGTCGCGGATAGCTTGCGCAAAGGGCTGTGAGGTGGCTCTGACTATCGCCCGGAATGCTGGTGGCAGTAACGCATCGGCGTCGCGCCAGACGTGCTCCCGCCACGCTGGCGCAAGCTGTCCTTCCGGAATGGAATATCCGCGATACCTTCCCGTCACGTCGGTCATCACGTCGCGCAGCTGGGCGTCGTCGACCGCGCGATACCAGACCCAGTTGTAGAACCGCCGTCCCTCCCGTGTATCGTTTCGCTCTCCTGGTACGAGATAGCCGAGGATGTGCGATTCGCGGTTGTTCGCAAAAGCAAAGTCGCCATGCAGCGTCTCGCGGGCGATTTCGGGCATCGCATCCTCTGGCACCAGCCCGCGCCATGCCAGATAACCCGCATAACTCGGTTCGGCGTTTGTCCACAACAGTTGCCGAACGGTCGAGTTGCTGCCGTCCGCGCCGACAAGCAGGTCGCCTGTTTCTTCGCGACCATCATCGAAAACGGCGGTCACACTTCCGCCTGGCTTCTGACGAATGTTGACCAGCCGGCGTCCTTGATGATAGTTGTCAGGACCGAATGCGCGACGCATGGTGGAATAAATTAGCGACCAGGAGGTCTGCGTCTGCGGCGCGAGTCGGCGACTCTGGATCGACCCGTCCGGATGGAACACGACGCGAGATTGTGAAGTAACGCCAAGCGCAAGCGTGCTGAGGTCAACGCCAGCCCGGCGGAAAACCTCGACCACTTCGGGCTGTAGGACAATGCCGCCACCCCGGCTGTCAAGATCGTCCGGCGAGCGTTCGAAGATGTCGACGTTCCATCCCGCTCGAAGCAGCAAAGTGCCGGTAAAGAGTCCGGCGAGCGATCCACCAATGACGAGCGCACGCATTGAAGGGGCAGCGCGCCCGGAAGACGACGCTTCGACGATATCAGACATAATTGGCTCCTTTCTCACGAAGCACTTTAGTCCACGTCGAACGACCTGATAATTGGCTGTAACTCGCTAATAGCTTTGCACGAGCTGCAAAGGTCACCGAACATATCGCCGCGTTTACGGCAGGCTTGCCAAGAGAGGGTCAGTTTGTGAGGTGCCAAGCGGCAGGCCGACCCTACGGCTGCAGCCAACAAGTCCGAGATGATTCGCACTGTGCGGAGTCAGCTCTCTTTGCATCTCGAGTGACTCTGGTGTCTTGGCGAGCACCACGGTGATCTGTTGAATCGTAGGTGCCCGTTTGTGTACACACGAAAGGTCGGATACCGCTATTCGCAGGAGTCGATTATTGAAGAAACGAAACCGATGAAAGCGCCGACACGACGCGAGCCGCGTTGGTTTGGCAGGAACAGCGCGTTGACAACGGCTTGCGCTTCATTTGGCCGGCAGTCGAAATCGACAAACAGCTCAGTCATCTTTCCGGCCCTGATGTCTTCGTGGACCAGCCAGTCCGGCAGTAGCGCGATGCCGGCGCCGCCGAGGACCGCTTCTCGAAGTAGCTCAGATGTGTTTGCTTTCAGTCGTCCCCGAACGGCCACACGTGTCGATGTTCCATCGCGCAAGAAGCTCCACACCTGCAAATCCGAGCCATATGTGAAGCGCAGGCATTCATGCGCCGCTAGCTCTTCAGGAGCCGTTGGTTGGCCGTGCGCAAGCACGTAGTCGGGACTCGCCACAACGCAGCGTTTAAACTCGGTCAGACGTTTGCTCACAACATCGGCTGTCGAGGCCGCTTCGCCGAGGCGGATCGCTACATCGATGCGCTCCGTCACGAGATCGACGATGGAATCGCTGAGCCTTACATCAAGTTCGATCTTCGGGTATTGAGACAGAAACGAGGCAATGTGCGGCGCGATAATTCGTGAGCCGAACGCCACTGGAATAGATACACGCAACGGTCCGGATGGTTCGCCTCCGCGATCTGAAACGGATGCGTCGGCGTCCGCTAGGTCGTCGAGCAACTTCTTGGCGCGTGTGTAGTAAGTTGTGCCGGCGTCCGAAAGGGTAACTTGCCTCGTCGTGCGATTGAAGAGCACTGTTCCGAGTGATTCCTCGAGAGCATCCACTGACCGCACGACCGACGAGGCGGCAAGATCAAGACGCCGCGATGCGCTGGAAAAGCCACCGGTCTCGGCAACTTCTACGAATGCGCGAAGCGCGGCCAGCTTGTCCATGCTCACACTCCCTTCAGAATTTGATGACCCACCCCGGCGAGCAGAAAAAGAATTTGAAGCAAGCACCGCGTGTGGGCGACCGCAGGAGAGCGCAACTGCTGGTTAGGCAGTCTTGCGGCGGCTTGCTCGTGGAACGCTTGCGTTCATTTTTTTCAAGGTTGCCGGTGTTCCGTTGAGGAACACGTCAAGCTGAAAGTCGATTGCCTCGTCTATGTCTTCTGGTACGGAAAGCCCATAGACCCATTTGCGGACGCCGAGATAGAAGATACTAGCGTGAAGACTCCAAACCAGTTCGATTTCGGCATCGAGTTGTGCGCCGGGCGAAGGCGCCGGGATGTCGTATGTTGCGTGCAATTCGCGCAACACTGGAATGAAGACGCGGTCCCGGAGCTTGGTCAGATATTTTGTGTTGAGACCATCACGGCTCAGCCCGGCGAAGATGAACGTCCGGATCCACTCACGCCGGAGGATCGTTCGCGCATAGGCCTTGTAGAAAGTCGATAAGCGCTGATGCAGAGGTACGGAGCGATCCGCGATGAGCTTTTCCCATGAGCTATCCCAGCTATACACTTCTTGATAGACGCGCTCGATGAGGGCTTCTTTGCTAGGGAAATAGCGATACAGAAGCGGCTGGGTGACTCCGAGCTGTCGGGCCAGTTCACGCGTGCTGCCTGAGAATCCATGTGTGGCGAAGTGTTCGATGGCCTTCGCAACAATCTGCTGTTCGCGCGCTTCGGGTGACAGCCTGCGGCCTGCAGGGACCTGCAACTGGTCTGTATCCGCCTCGTCGGACGGCGATATTGCATCTTTTTTTGGTCGTGGCATGGCCGGCTCCTGTCGGAACCCATATTCTTATCTATCGAACGACAATTAGCAAGCTGAACAGTCGGCGCGGTCAGGCGTAATAACGCGTTAACCTCCCTAGTACTACAGCCGTAGATCTGGGTAAACTGGAGGCACACATCCTCGTCTTCGGTAGTGGCACTGCTGGGCGCGGTACTGGTGTCGGCGCCGCCATGCCGAACAGGACAACACGTACGCGATAGAGTGGGCGCCGCGCCACAGGATGCGACAGAGCAGCCGGCGGATCTCCTGCACGCTGAGCGGCACCAAACCTTCAGGTGTTTTTTTTGCCGTGCACCCGCAGGGTGACGAGTACTGCATGGGCCAGCAGAGCCAGCGTGATGTGGCGATACCAGCCTTGCCATCGGCGCACCTCATACTGATCGAGTCCGCATTCGCCTTTGGTCGCCTCGAAGCCGGTCTCGATTTCCCACCTGCGGCCCGCGACGTTCACCAGGGTTTGCCGTGTGGCCTTGCTGCGCGGTGCGTATACGACGTAATACGCATGTTCGCGTTGCTCGTCCAGGCTGCGTCGCACCAGCAGGTAATGCCCGAAGCGGCGCTCCTCTTCGGTGATCTGCAAGCGCCACAGCGGAGTCAGCGCCCAGTCATACAGGCGCTCGCCCTTGGCGCCGGCACCCGCTGACAGGCGGCGCCATGCCCTTGCCGGCAGGGCCTCGGCGATCCGGTCTGCCCGTACGTACTCTGGACCTTTCCACCATAGGGGTTCGTTCTTCGCAACGGCCAGCACGAAAGACTGGCCGCGCGACTCGAGCCACAGCCGCAGGTGACGGTCACCGCCGTAGACTTCATCCCCCGTGACCCAGCCGCACGGCACCCCTGCGTCCAGCGCCCGCTCAAGCATACGACGCGCAAGCTGTGGCTTCGTTGCGAATTCCACCGACCCGGGAATGCCCGCTGCCTCGCAGCGCACCCGGTCATCGGTCCACACCTTGGGTACATACAGTTCGCGGTCGATGAACGCACTGCCGCCACGACCGGCATAGCAGAGGAACACGCCGATCTGGCTGTTCTCGATACGACCTGCCGTGCCACTGTACTGGCGTTGAACACCGGCCGAGTGCTGTCCCTTCTTGAGGAAGCCGGTCTCGTCCACAATCAGCACCGCGTCACGCTCGCCCAGTTCTTCCACTACATAGCTACGCAGCACATCGCGAGCGGCATCCGCGTCCCATTGCGCCCGCTCCAGCAGGTGCTGTACGCCATCGGGTGTCGCTTCGCCGATCCATTCGGCGAGTTGCCAGCCGTTCTTGCGCTCGACTGTACCCAGCAGGCCCTTCAGGTATGCGAGCGACCGCTGTCGGGGCTCCGGACGCCTGAACAGTTCCCCGAGCCGCTGGTGCAGTACCTCCAGTTCACGCTCCCACGCTTTTGCAGTCGAATGCATAGCCTTAACGTATAGTAATCCTTAATTATTTGAGTATAGTAAAAAAATCTACGGCTGTAGTACTAGGCCGGTTTTGCCGTGCGGTGAGCAATTGTCGCGAGCAAGAGTGCCGTCAGGGCAAGCGCTGCCGATAGCCAGGCTATCGCCGCGAATACGCCAATCCATGCAGACATCAGGCCAAAGGCGACAATCGGGACGATACCGCCAACGTACGCGACGGAAAAGAACGAAGAAACGATGCGACCCCCATGGTCGCCGGAAGGGATGTTGTTTACCATCGCGACCGCCGACATGAATGCCAGACCCTGACCGAAGCCGCCCAGCAGATCGCTTGCAATGAACAAGATGCCTGAATGCACTGCGAGCGAGAGAACCAGGAAGCCGACGCTGGCGGCGATTAGAGCTGCGCCAACTGTCAAACCATGGGTCGACGAGACCCTGCGGAGCGCGAGCTGCGCGAGCGCTGATCCCGCGAAGAGCAATGCTACGCCGGCACCGGTGACGGCCGGACCGCGCCATGGAAGCAGCTCAACCAAAAATGACGGTGCGAGGGAAGCATAAAGACTCAGCAATGTGTAGCCCACGAACGTCGTGAGAGCTGCTAGCGCGAATGGGCGCATAGCGTGCACCGCAGGCAGATGGAATCGCAGTTTCGGACGGAATTGGCGAATCAGCCCGATTGAGCCGTCGGCGGGCAGAGCGGTGAGGGCGATCCATGCCAGTACCGCGGCGACTGCAAACATCAGATATGGTGTGATAAGCGGGTGGGGAAGAAACTGAGCAGCCGCTCCGGCCACAAACGGTCCAAGACCGAAGCCTGCTACCGTCATCACCGAGCCGACAAGTGGCGCTCGCCAAACTTGTCCGCGCGGTTCCAAGGCGGCAAGACCGGCCGTCGCGGCGCTTGATGCCATACCGGCCGCCAGACCTATCGCGAACCGCCCGGCTGCCAGAACCGGCAGGGCGTGTGCGTCGGATGAGATAAGCAGACCGACCAGAAGAAGCAGGATGGCAACCCTCAGCGCGTGCACGAATCCGACGTGCTCGCTTAGATGCGCGAGCGAAAGCAGTGCGAGGAGGGCACCGGCCATGTAGGCCGAGTAGGCAATGGTGATTCCCGCAGGAGTGATGCCGAGCGTGTGCTCGTAAAGCGGATACAGCGGGCTTGCAAGTGTTGCGCTGGCCATGACGATGCCGAGAGTGACAGCAATTGCGATGAAGCGGTTCACTGCTGCTTTTACGGCTGACGGAGATTCCGAGAGGGGTTTCATGATGTCGCTCGTTTGTTTTGTCCAGCCCATAGAGTAGGGCGCATGCTGGCAGGGCGGAATCATGTCGCGACGCAAGGCACCTTTGCGTCCAGAGCTTTTCGACGTGCGGGCCGGGTGCCCAACGAGGAACGGGGCTACGTTGAGCCCCCGTGACATGGACATGAAGTGGCAGTGCCACCGGCGGTCTAATGCTGGGCAATGTTCATGATCTGGTTGCCCATTCCGATGCCCCAGTCGGTCATGCGCATGCCTTCCGCCAGTTGCTGCTGTTCCCATTGCCGAAGGGCATGCTCAAGATTCGGCATGCTCGCAATCCTCTGGGCCAGAGAAACAGCGTTGGCGGCTGCCTTAGCCGTGCTGCCAGCGGTATGTGGCCGTGGGATGAAAGCGGCGTCTCCGAGCAACAACACACGGCCGAAGAGCATCTGAGGCACCTGAAAATCCATGATCGCCTGGACGAAGATGTCGTCAGTGCTATCCACCAGCGCACGAAACGCTGGGTTCAGGCGCTCTTTGCTCATTCGGCGAATCCAATCTTCCGGCGATGGCGCGACCGCACCCGGCGGGACCGAATGACTGCGGCGGACGCCGTAGCGGTCAGTCAACACCGTGTCAAGCTCGGCGCCGGAATGCGCTTTCAGATACCACAGCCAGTTGAAGCGCCGGCGCCCTCGTTGGATAGATCCATCAACACCAGGCACCATGTATTCGAGCATCATCGATTCGAAATCGTGTTGAAAAACGAAGTGTTCGTAGATCTGGTCCCGGGCGCTATCGGGTAACTTCGGTTCGTCGACAAGTCCGCACCACACGACATACCCTGAGTACGACGGGTTGAGATCAGGCAGCAGCAGGCTTCGCAAGGTTGAGTTGCCTCCGTCCGCGCCAATGAGAAGGTCACCGTTCGCACGGCGACCATCTTCGAAGTTTGCAGTCACCCCATCGACGTGTTCGTCGAAACCAACGAATTTCGCCCCGCGATGATAATTTTCTTCGGGGATAGCCTGCTTCAGAGTGCTATAGAGAGTGTTCCACGAGGTCTGAGTTTGGGGCATGTACTGTCGGCTTAGCTCGTTGCCTTGCGGATCGAGGAACAGCCGGTCTTTTGAGCGAACGCCGAGCGGGTGGCCGAACTCAGTCTGAGCGAACTGCATTGCCCGCACCACGTCTCCCTGCAGGACGATGCCTCCGCCGCGGCTTTCGAGCGTGGCGGGAGAGCGTTCGAAGACATCCACGTCCCAGCCAATGGCCCGCAGGGCTGAGCCCGCGAACAGGCCCCCCAACGAGCCACCGATGATTAGCGCGCGGCGGCGATTCCCGGCATGCATGTCTGTTCTCCAATTGTTATCGACCACCGCAGTTCCTTCAATCGCATCTTTTTGGAGTCAAGCGAACGTCGGATAGTCCGTGTAGCCCGCCGCACCACCGCCGAAAAACGAGCTGCTGTCGGGGGTGTTGAGCGGTAAGTCCTGGAGCAGTCTTGAGGGCAGATCGGGATTGGCGATGAACGGTCGGCCGAACGCGATGATGTCGGCGCGTCCGCTTGCGAGTGCGGCCTCGGCGGTCGCACCGTTGTAGCCGCCTGCAAGCATCAGCACACCGTGGTATTCACCGCGGAGCTGCTTGACGATCGCATCCCAGCGCGGATCGAAGTTCTCGTCCTTGACAGTACCTACCATCGCCGGTTCCACCAGGTGCAGATACGCAAGGTTCTTCTTGTCGAGGCTGCGCACAATAAAGCCGAAAGTAGCTTCCGGTGTGTCGTCGCCCATCCCCATGAACCGGCCCATCGGCGTGAGGCGCACGGACACGTTTTGCGCGCCGACTTCGTCACAGACTGCATCAACGACTTCGAGCAGCAGACGCGACCGGTTTTCGATGCTGCCACCGTACGCATCTTCGCGACGGTTACTTGCACTGTTGATGAACTGGTCAAGCAGGTAGCCATTGCCCGCATGGATCTCAACGCCGTCCATACCCGCTGACATCGCGTTGCGTGCGGCGCGGCGATAGTCTTCGACGATCTCGCGGATTCCGTCCAAGGTCAGCTCCTGCGAGACAGGAATATCACCCCACACACCGTTACCCTGTTCGTCAACGATGAACGTCTTGCCAGGAACGGGCAACGCGCTCGGGGCAACTGGCAGTCCACCGTTGGGTTGGAATACCGGATGGGACACGCGTCCGACGTGCCACAGTTGCAAGAACATCTTGCCGCCTTCGGCATGTACGGCGTCGCTGACTGCGCGCCATGCTTCGACCTGTTCGCGCGTGTAGATCCCGGGGGTCCAGGCGTAGCCTTGACCCTGCTGCGAAATCTGCGTGGCTTCGCTGATGATCAGGGCGGCGCCAGCGCGCTGCCGGTAATACTCGACGTTCATCGAGGTCGGCACATTTCCCTGCTTCTCGGCACGCGAGCGTGTCAGCGGCGCCATGGCGACGCGGTGGTTGAGTGAGAGGCGGCCAACTTTGATCGGACTAAAGAGGTGGGTAGTCATCGTGCTGCTCCGTCGAGGGTGTTGGTTGTTAATGGGCTCAAAGATATGAGTTCTGCTTCGTCAAGAGAATCCGTGCGCCGTGCTAGGGAGCATTGCATCACGCGCAAAGGCCGTGTCGGCCGAGTGTTGTGGGTAATGTGCATGTCGGTAGCTAGGAAGAAGCGCTTGGCGCGGTCTTCACCACTAGGACCTGGTCACCCCATGCTTTCCGTCGGTTTGCGAGCTCTTTGGATTGATTTGAAAGAAAAATCAAAGAATTCGTTGCCCACATATGGCACAGGCTTACAATATGGCGGGAGCGCCTGTGGCGCGGCTTGCAATCAAACTTTAGACTCGTGATGAGTTAATCTAGGCATTCGATGGTCGCGCAAATACGACTTCGGCCATGACCGGCTACGATTGGTAGTTGTCACGCCGGTTACGAACAGGGGTAGATACGCAACCCGCGAGCTTTACTTTTTGCCGCTGCTATTGCATCTCGGCAAGCGGAACAACATCGAAGCTGTCCCTCACAATAAAGAAAAAATGTCTCGACTTGGGATAGACCGTGCGACCGGTCAGATATACGAAGGCAAGGAAGATCCGCGGTACCTCGCAGTACCGACACCCGTCGTGTCGCAGTGCAAGTTGATACAAGCGCCGTCGGACTTTTCGGATCTGCCCCAAGGAATTGACCGCAATCCATTTGCATGGATTTTCCGTGAGGAATCGTTCGATCCGGTATCACGCGTTCGACGTGGCAGGGTTTATCAAACGCTTGGTAACGCGGGATGGGAGAGTGCGCTCGTAGACGCTAGCCCGTTTTCAGCGGCAGATCTGGCGAGTGGAAGAAGCGACGGCAGAGTGTTGAAGCAACTGTGCGTTTACATGCATTGTTCAGAGCTGCTTCTCAAGCCAGCACAGGGCATGGGAATGCAGCTGGCGATCGGAACGGATGGATCATTCTCGACCTGGCGGATATTGCAAACTGAATCGACGGTCGGTCAGGATGTCCTGGTTATCCTTCGTGCTGAGTCGGCGCTCGCCGTTCTGCCATCCTTGAACGAATCGAGGGTCAGCCCGGACAACCTCGCCCCGGTGAAGCAGGCGTATCAGCGCGTGCTCGACGCAGCCTACCGTGAATTGCCGACATCGGTCGTCGACCAGTGCCGAAATCTCTGTGTTGTGCTGATCTCAAGGTGGCTTTACCAGCTCTCGAGCGACAGCTCTTTGCTCGGAGAGGATCTTGCCAGGTGTATGAGCGCAATTCAGAAGCACTTCGGCCAAGGTAGTCACATACTTCTTCGCTCCAGCCTTGAGGTGGTTAATACGTTGCATCCCCGTGGGAAAGAAAACGAGCGCCATCGCCGTAATCTGCGAGATGTTACGGAAGAGGATGCAAGCCTCGCCGTCCATGCAACGGGATTTGTGCTTCGTGAGATTGGCTGGGCGCTTTGAAAGCTCGCTCACCTAAGGCCGTTGAATGTACGAGAAATACAAACCGTTGCGCGATTTGATGTGTGGCCGAACAACTATAACAAAGCCCCCGCCGACAGGCACTGTACGAACCTGTACGCCGGGTATCCTCGGCTGTACGCTATTAAGCAATAGGTCCTGCAGACGTCGAGCTTCCTCGTCCGCGTTGCCAACCGCCGTGCTCGGCCCTCGCCGTCTTCCTCAATGCCGTACACCAAATCGCCACCCGACGCATTGGCAAATGCAGAAACGTCGGCGGTGAACTCATGCCTTGCTTCGTTGTTGCGGCGGGGAACGTGACGCCGCCGGATACTTCTAGTTCGGCACGCCCCTCGCTAATCCGCACAGCCTCGCGCATCTGCTCCAAGGAAAAGTTATCGAGCAGGATCGCATTCGCACCGGCCGCTAGCGCCTCGGCCAACTCGTCCAACGTCTCTACCTCGACCTGAAGTGGCACGCGTGCCCCAAGCCCGTGGGCGGCTCGAATCGTCGGCGCGAGGCCGCCGCCTGCTGCGATATGGTTTTCCTTGATGACGATGCCGTCATAAAGACCACGCCGATGGTTCTCGCCTCCGCCGATACGTACCGCGTACTTTTGTGCGAGCCGCGCGTCGCGGACGTTGCGCGCCATTGCTGAGTGGGTGGTTGCATCCATATTCGAGCCGGTCAATTTATCGAAAAAAGCACGCGGGCACTTGGCGTCGCGCATTGCACAGCGCATATTATTAGATATGTAATAAAAATACCACCACGGCCTGGTTGGAGCCGCCGCCACGCGTATCAGCCATCTCGTATTGTTCACCGTACAGTGTCAGATTTCGAACGCAGCTCACAATATTCATCTTGAGATTGCATATCGTTTACCTAAATGACGGACACGATAGTCACCTGACCGAGTGAGACATGATCGAAGACCGCAGGGAAGCAATACGTCGCCGCGGATCACGTGCTGGCGACCAAGGATGACCGGACAGCGTGACGCGAACTGTCACGTAGTTGACGTGGGTGGAATGAAATTCCTAAGTCGCAGCGACCCGGGTCACGCGACACTCAAGCGTCGTCAGTCGCCTCTCCGCGTTCGGCAATAAGCCGCCCGATTTCCCGCGTGGAGGGCACGCGACGGAGCGGATTTGTCGAGCCGGATTCGTCTTCGGCGAGATTCTCAATCACCGCGAGCAGCACCTTGCGAGCTGTCAGAATGTCACGTTCGCTCAGGCCCGCAACGCTGATTTCGTTGACTTCCTCAGCGAGCGGAACGAGTTTCTTCCTTAGAGCTCGACCAGCCGGCGTCAGAAAGACGTGTACATTCTTCTTGTTGTCCGGCATCTGTTGCCGCTCGACGTAGCCGAGCGTTTCCATGGCCTTCACCGCAGTGAAAGTAGTCGGCTCCATCACGCCAGCCTGTGCGCTGAGTTCGCGCTGCGTCAATCCGTCCGTTTCCCACAGAATCCGCAGAAAGGTCCAGTGTCCGAACGACACTTCATGCTCGGCGAGACGCATCTGCAATGCGCGCACGAGTGAACGTGTGGCGTCTTTGACAAGGTGCGCGAGGCGGTCGTTCGGGACAGCGTCGTGCCAGTGACGCAGCATCTCGGCGGTTTCACGCGGCGCGACGACCGCGGATTTTTTTCGGTTTGTCACGATGGCGAGCTTCATGTGTCGATGAACCCACATGATAGCCGTTTGCCGCACGGGATCCGTCGTAGAGCGAGCCGAGGGCCATGCTGCGTGTAGCTCCTCAAGATATTCCGCCTCAATCCGCCGACCTATATATGTTCCGCTGTCGGGGCAAACCCGAGCTTGTGGGAAAGCTGGCTGCTCCATATGATTATAGTTAGATATCTAAGCAACGAGACGCGGCAACGTGCGGCATAACCGCTCGTGCGTACGTCTTACCCTTTCGCGCAGTGGAGACAAACTGGTGGCTAAATCCGCAATGACCCCTTTTTCATCCGAGGCGGACGCCGCCAGGCATGCGCGCGTTGAAGCGACATATCAGAAGGTGACGTGGCGTCTGATGTCGTTCATCTTCGTATGTTGGGTGCTCAACTATTTGGACCGAGTCAACGTCAGCTTCGCGCAGTTGCATCTGAAACAGGACCTAGGACTCAGCGACGCCGCATATGGTCTTGGCGTCAGTCTGTTTTTCATCGGCTACATCACGCTCGAAGTGCCGAGCACGCTTCTGCTGAAGCGAATCGGCGCACGTCTGACGATTTCGCGGATTATGATCCTCTGGGGCGCGATCTCTACCTCGATGGCCTTCATGACGACGCCGACGCAGTTCTACGTCGCGCGCATTCTGCTCGGCGCAGCCGAAGCGGGCTTCTGGCCTGGCATCATTCTGTATCTGACGTACTGGTATCCGGGGGCACGGCGCGCGCGGATCACGTCGCGGTTTTTGCTCGCGATCGCAGCGGCGGGGATCATCGGGGGGCCGCTGTCGGGCTGGATTCTGCACAACTTCGTCGACGTGCTCGGTTTTCGCAATTGGCAATGGCTGTTCTTCCTCGAAGGCCTGCCCGCGCTGTTTATGGGGGTGGTCGCGTTCTTCTATCTGGTTGACAAACCAGAAGCGGCACGATGGCTAGATGCTGAACAGAAGAAGATTATCCTGGACGCGCTCGCCGCCGATCGCGCCGGGAAGAAGCCCGCTGTGCACAACCGCAGCCAGTTGCTCGCGGCGCTAAAAGACCCGCGCGTGTACATTCTTGCGGCCGGTTGGGGCACGGTCCCGCTGTGCGGGACGATCCTTAACTATTGGACGCCTACGATCATCCGCCAGGCCGGCGTCTCGGATGTGCTGCATGTTGGTTTGCTCTCAGCACTGCCTTATATCGTGGGTGCGCTCGGAATGTTCGTAGTTGCGAAAAGCTCGGACGTGACGCTCGAACGACGCTGGCACTTCTTTGCATCCACAGCAATCGGCGGTCTTGGTGGCTTCATGTTGCCGCTGGTCTCGAACAGTACGACGGCGGCGATCGTCTGTCTCAGCATGATCTCCATTTCGTACTTCGCTGCGGCCGCCATTATCTGGTCGATACCACCGGCGTATCTCGACGACAACGCAGCGGCCGCCGGTATCGGCGCGATCAGTAGTCTTGGGCAGGTTGGCGCGTTCTGCGGTCCGATTGCGCTCGGCTGGGTCAAGACCGTGACCGGCAGTCTGTCTATCGGACTGTCCGCGATTGCTGCACTCGTGGTGCTCGGCGGACTCGCCGTCCTGCTAGGTGTGCCCGCCAATTCTCTGCGCGAAAAGGCGCAGCGCAACTGACGTGCAGCTTTCTCGCGTCGTAGAACGGTGCCTTCCGGCGCCATTTTTTTACGCGTGTGCGTTGAGTCGACATTGCGTCTCAGGGAAAACCCGCTTGCGCCAATTTACTTAGAGATCTAATATAAAATTTATCGATAACGAGATTTGCTTTTCGTCCAGAGACATAGAGAGACAACACAGATCAGCAGGCAAGGAGCAGCAGATGAGCAACACCGAAGACCATCAGCCGAAGTTCGCGAAGCTTGTTGTCGCAGGCAAGCGGAACGTCGCGGACGGTATTGTCAGTTTCGAACTGCGCGATCCGGAAGGGTGCGAATTGCCGACGTTCACGGCGGGCGCACACGTTACGGTGCGTGTGCCGAGCGGCGCGAATCGTAATTACTCATTGAGCAACGACCCGGCCGAACGCGACCGCTATGTAATCGCGGTAAAGCGCGACGCGGCTGGACGCGGCGGTTCGATCAGCATGACCGACGATGTCGCCGAGGGCGATCTGATTGAGGTTTCCGAACCGCGCAACGAGTTCGAGTTGAACGACCGCGCACGCAGCTATGTGTTCGTTGCGGGAGGCATCGGCATCACGCCGATCCTGTCGATGATGCGTCATCTGAAAGCCACCGACGGTCCGCGTTTCAAGCTCTATTACCTTTCGCGCAGCCCCGAGATGACCGCGTTCATCGACGAACTGGCCGGTCCCGAATGGAAGTCGCACGTGGTCGTGCATCACGACCTCGGCGACACCGCGAACGCATTCGATTTCTGGCCCGTGTTCGAGAAACCGGGCAGCGGTACGCACGTTTACTGCTGCGGACCGCGCGCGCTGATGGATTGCGTGCGGGACATGACGGGCCACTGGCCGCAAGGCAGCGTGCACTTCGAGAGCTTCGGTGTCGATGCAGCGTTGAGCGCGCAAAACGAAGCCTTCGCGGTGAAGCTCGCACGCTCGGGTCAATGCTTCGATATTCCGGTGGACCGGTCAATTCTCGAAGTGCTGCGCGACAACGGCATTCGCGCACCTAGTTCGTGCGAGAGCGGCACCTGCGGTTCGTGCCGCACGACGCTGTGTGCTGGCGAAGCCGACCATCGCGACATGGTGCTAGGTGAAGACGAAAAGGCGTCGCAGATCATGATCTGCGTGTCAAGGGCGAAAGGCGGTGAACTGGTGCTCGATCTCTGAGCGCGCTGTTGCCGTAGACAAGTCAGGAGAGTCGAGAGATGCTTACGATCGAAGAAAATGAATTGCTTTGCCGCGTGGAAGGTGATGCGGCGATGGGTCAGATGATGCGTCGTCACTGGACGCCGGTTTGCCTGATCGAAGAAGTCAGCGAGCCGGACGGCGCACCCGTCAAGGCGCGTGTGTTTGGCGAAGACCTCGTGGTGTTCCGCGACACCGACGGCAATGTCGGCGTGATGGACGAGTATTGCCCGCACCGCCGCGTGTCGCTCGTCTATGGGCGTAATGAGGACTGTGGCCTACGCTGTCTGTATCACGGCTGGAAGATGGACGTGAAGGGCAACATCGTCGAAATGGTGTCCGAGCCGGCGGCAAGTGACATGGCGAAGAAGGTCAGGCACAAGGCATACGAAACGAAGGAATGGGGTGGGTTCGTGTGGGCGTACATGGGACCGCAGGACGCGATTCCAGCGTTCGTGCCGCCCGCTTGGGCGCCGACAGCCGACACGCGCGTGAGTATTGCAAAAGCAATATTGCCTTGCAACTGGGCGCAAGTGCTGGAAGGCGCAATCGATTCTGCACACAGTTCGAGCCTGCACTCCTCGGACTTCGTGCCGGCGCGGGTTGGCGGTGCAGAAGCCACGTCGAAGAACTGGCTCCGTCCGTCGACGGACAAGGCGCCGCGCATGCAGGTGCATCGCACCAGCTACGGCTTTCGCTACGCTGCGCTGCGCCGGCCGATCCAGAACGCGGCGACGCACGATTACGTGCGCTCGACAGTGTTCGTCGCACCGGCGACCGCGTTGATTCCGCCGAACAACCTGTACAACGTCGCGAACATCAACGTGCCATGCGACGACACGCATACCGCGTTCTACTTCATCGCATGGGGCGATCCTGCGATGACGCCGGAGACGGAAACATGGCGCAAGTTCCTCGGCCAACGCGTGGGTGTCGATCTCGACGAGCAGTACCGGCCGCTGCGAAATATGGAAAACCACTTCTGGCAGGACCGCGAAGCGATGAAAGCGGGAAACTTTACCGGCATCATGGGCTTTCCAAATCAGGACATCGCAATGTGGGTGACGATGGGTCCAATCGCGAATCGCTCGGACGAGCGGCTCGGTGCGAGCGACGTCGCGGTCGTCGAATTCCGTCGGGTGATGCTCGATGCAGTAAAAGCGTTCCAGGCGGGCGACACGGCGATCGGTACTGAGGACAAGGCGATTCCGCGTGACATATGTTCCTTTCAGTCGGTCGTACCAAAAGAAACCGACTGGCGTCAGTTCGCGGCGCAGCCTGTTCGCGCTGTCCGCGGGCGTGAGTTGGAACTCGAATCGAACTACCAGGTTAAGGCGTGATGGAGCCCGTACGGATAGGCGTCGCGGGACTGGGCCGCGCATTCTCGTTGATGTTACCGACCTTCCTCGCGGACGTGCGTGTCAAACTCGCGGGCGCGTGTGATCCGCGCGCCTCGGCGTGCGCGCAGTTTGCGGCGGACTTCGATGCGCCGACGTTCAGCAGCATCGACGAACTCGCTGCGATGGCGGACCTTGATGCGATCTATATCGCGAGTCCGCATCAGTTTCACGCGGCGCATACGCAGATCTCAGCGCGGCGCGGGAAGCACGTTCTGGTTGAAAAACCGATGGCACTGTCGCTTGCCGAGTGTGACGCGATGATCGAAGTGTGTCGCGATGCCAACGTGCATTTGATCGTCGGACATTGCCATAGCTTCGACACACCGTATCTGCGCACGCGAGACATGATTGGATCCGGCGCATACGGTCCGGTGCGGATGATTCACGCGTTGAACTATACCGACTACCTGTTTCGGCCGCGACGCCCTGAAGAATTGTCGACGGCAGAAGGCGGCGGCGCGATCTTCAGTCAGGCCGCACATCAGGTGGACGTCGTGCGGCTGCTGGCGGGTAGTCGGGCGACGCGCGTTCGTGCGGCGGTTGGCAACTGGGATACGACCCGCCCCACCGAAGGAGCGTATAGCGCAACGCTGTGGTTCGAGAGCGGCGCTTTCGCGACGCTTTCGTACAACGGTTACGCGCACTTCGATTCGGACGAGTGGACAGGCTGGACCGGTGAAATGGGACAGGCTAAGCGGCCTGACGATTACGGCAGCGCGCGGCGCAGACTGTCGGCCGTCCGTTCTTCCGACGAAGAAGCGCGCCTGAAAGCGGCGGGTACGTATGGGGGTAGTGCGTACAGGCCGCCGCTACGCGACGAGGACGATGTTCGCCAGCATCAGCACTTCGGGCCGGTGATCGTGTCGTGCGAACGAGGCGATCTGCGGCCGCTGCCAGACAGCATCATCGTGTATGGCGACGAGTTGCGCGAACGGATCGCGCTCGATACGCCGACGGTGCCGCGCAGCGAAGTGATCGACGAGCTGGTCGCAGCCGTGCAGGACGGCGTAGCGCCGCTGCATGATGGACGATGGGCACGCGGCACGCTGGAAATCTGCATCGCAATGCTGCGATCGGGTGAAGAACAACGCGACGTCCTTATCGAAGACTCAGCGATGCCTGCGATGTCGCAATCGAACCATCAGGTTAACGAGGAGAAGTGATGAGCAAGCTGAATCTGTCTGTGGCGGTGGGAAACTACGACCGCATGCGTCCGCTCGTGGATGGCGAGGTCCAGATCGATGGCGTCGATCCGGTCTTCATGTTGCAGGATCCGGAGGAGATTTTTTTCCGTGCGTTTCGTCACGCAGATTATGACATCTGTGAGTTGTCGCTGAGCAGCTATAGCGTGAAGACAGCGGCCGGCACAAGCCCGTACATTGCCGTGCCGGTGTTTCCGTCGCGTGCGTTTCGCCATACATCCATCTATGTACGCGACGATCGCGGCATCGATTCGCCGGCCGATCTGAAGGGAAAGCGGATCGGGGTGCCCGAGTATCAGTTGACGGCCAACGTCTGGGCGCGACTATTTCTCGAAGAAGATCATGGCGTGAAGGCGTCGGATGTGACGTGGGTGCGCGGTGGTTACGACGAGGCGGGCCGCAAGGAGAAGATCTCGCTGAATCTGCCCGCGGACGTGCGCTTGGAAAATGCGCCCGACCACGCGACGATCTCCGGGCTCCTCGCGTCCGGCGAAATCGACGCGGTGATTGGGCCGCGCGCGCCGTCGTGTTTCAGTAACGGCAATCCGCGCATCAAATACTTATATGACGATCCGCAGAAAGCCGCTGCGGATTGGTATCGACGCACGAAGCTGTTTCCGATCATGCATCTGCTCGGCGTGCGACGGACGCTCGCAGAGCAGCATCCGTGGCTGCCAGGCGCAATTGCCAAAGCTTTCGAACGTTCGAAACACGTGGCGCTTGCAAAACTGAGCGACACATCGGCGACGAAGGTGACGCTGCCGTTCGTGGAAGAACAGTTGCGCGCGGCGCGTCAACTGCTTGGGGACGATTTCTGGTCCTACGGTTTCGATACAAACCGCCACGTGCTGGACCGCTTCCTTGCGCGCCATCACGCGGAAGGCTTGTCGTGCCGCAGGCTCGAGCCCCAGGAATTGTTCCATCCGGCGACGCTGGAGAGCTTCAAGATCTGACGAAGGCTTCGACGCTTTCCGCGCGAGGGCGTGGATGGCGTCGAAGTTCCGGCCAGGAAACACGCGCGACGTTGGTTTAGCGCATCCGGAATAATACGGTATCCTTAAAATAAAAATCATGAAAAGCTTCTTGGTTGGCCCGCTCATTGCTGGCATGGGTCTGGTTGCATCGACGAGCGTGCATGCGCAGAGTTCGGTAACGTTATACGGCATTCTCGATGTCGGCATCGAGTACGCGAATCATGTCGTTGCGCAGGGCGGACTATCCTCGTCGGCGGTGCGCATGCAGTCGGGCAATCTCGCAGGATCCCGTTGGGGCTTGAAGGGTAGCGAAGACCTTGGAGGTGGCTACAAGGCGGTCTTTACCCTCGAGAGCGGATTCAACCTGAACAATGGAACGCTCGGACAGGGCGGGCGACTTTTTGGTCGCAAGGCGTTCGTCGGGATCTCGACGCCGTACGGCACGGTGACGTTGGGTCGGCATCAGAATCTCTTGTATGAGTTGATGTACAAATATGACCCACTGACACTGAATCCCAGTTATTCGGCGCAGTCACTTGACAGTCAACTGGTGAATCGTGCGGACAATTCGATTCGCTACGGCGTCAATGTAGCCTGCTTCACATTCGCGGCCCTCTATAGCACTGGCTTCGACTCGACGATCCCGAACGGCGCGAACGTTCCGGGCGCGACGAAAGTGGGCCGCGAAATGAGTGCGGCTCTGCTGTACGACCACGGTCCGCTAAGTGCAGGCGTTACGTACGATCAGATTCAAGGCACGTCGATCGCAACGCAAAACAATACGCAAAGTCGCGCACTTTTTGGTGGCTCGTACGACTTCGGTCCGGTGAAAGCGCTCGTGGGCGTGCGCTGGCTCAACGTCAGCAATACGTCAACGCCGGTTAGTTCGATGCTGTATTGGGGCGGCGTTAATTATCGCGTGACCGCGCCATTTGTGATTTCTGCGAGCGTGTATCACAGCCAGTATCGCAATCCGCACGGCGGACCGACCATGGGCGTCCTGCTTGCGGATTATGCGTTGTCTAAGCGCACGGAGTTGTACGCTGAGGGCGCCTACGTGAATAACCGCTCGTTCTCAACGGTCGGCGTACGCGGAGCAGGCAACGACGTCGCGCCCGGTGCCGATCAGACAGGCGTGACGGTTGGCATCCGTCATACGTTCTGACGTTGCCAAATAGGCTGATAATTCGAAAATACGGTGCCGACCATGTGACGGGTTCATTGTCCGCGTTGTTGCTTTCGGAAAGTCTATGCGAGCACGCGCCGGCTTGCCGGTGACCGCCGCGCTGGAGGCGATCATCGACAAGCCGGAGTCGGACGCACTGCAGAGTTGCGTGCCGTTCAGGTGCGCGGCGCCTTTGCGGTCACCGGACATCCGCGCCGCTGCGGCGGCCGGCAAGCCCTCGGCGTGTGCCCTCATTGCTCCATCGGCGGAATAGTTGGATAGAGTCCCTCGAATGTCCATTCGAGAGCCAGCAACTATGACGTCTTGTTCGGCTTGCGTAAGTTCGCGCTCCAGCGATAGCTGACCTTCAGTTATGCGAATGGGTGGCTTGCAATTCTCTCTTCGCCAGCTCACTAGCCATAAGCGACCGAATCGAAACCGCGCACGTCGCAGGCGCGGCAAGTGAAGCGTAGTTGCGCACGACATGGCGGCGACTTTTATCCTTCATGTGGGGCTGCGGGCGGGCCTCCCCCTAGCTGCACCCGCAAAAACTCGATGAACCGCTGTGTTTTCGCAGGCAGCAACCGCGTCTCGGTAATCGCATAGAAGGGAACCGATGGCGCTTGCCACATTGGCATCACCCGGCGCAACAGGCCTGCAGAGACGTCATCGGCCGCGATTTCCTCTGGTAGTACAGCGATACCGAGATCAAGTGTCGCCAGTCGCCGGATCATACCGACGCTGTTGAGCAGAAACCGGCCACCTACTGCAACCTCTACCGTTTCTTTTCCTTCTGGAGCTTCCACCCATTGACCTCGGCGGGGTTGAGGCGCAAGCACTCGTGTTGCACGACCGTCGTTGGCTCGCCTGGCAAGCCGAAGCGTTCGATATAGCGGGGCGATGCGTAGAGGTATCGCGGCAAACGAGCAAGCCGTCGCGCAATCGGATTCGAACCGTCTATCGCTCACGCGAAGAGGCTGATGGCGGCACATCTCGCGAATGAATGCTCGCGGTAGGGTGACGCGGCCGACGGAAAGAGGAAGCTCTATATGGATCGCGACGAAGCTCGGGTATTGATGGCCGGCCGTTGGGCGAGCAGTGAATGAAATTCCCCTCGCGCTCGTGTAAGCCAACCTACCTCAAGATCGATCCCGAGCCGGCGAACGAGGTTGAAGTACAAAGCGATACGGCGTCCCTCATTCTGCGCGGCGAGAGGGCAAGCGGGCAGGACAGCTTTTTGTGGCAAGTGATTCGCCATCGAATTGCGGAACGTCTCTCCAAATGGATAATCCGTTCTTGTCTCACCTGTAGAGGTTTGAAAGCATTTCTCAAGATGCATGCTCTGTTTTTCGAGATGCATCCTGGTGGAGTTGAGCCCAGCCCTCATCCCGCAGAGAGCCTTCAGACCCAACTCGCGAGCATCTATTCAATGCACCCCGGAGCCAGCGTCACCCGTCAGCCGTTCGTCTCAAGGCGCTAACTTCGCCACCTCGCCCGGGTTCTCAAGACTATCCCACAGTCCCGGGGTATCCCGTGGCCGCTGCTGTTTTTAACCGACCAGCCACGCGGCAGTCCTTCTCGAGGACTGCACCCAGTATACGATGGCAAAGATGGATGATTTCTGCACTTTGTGTATCCACTCGAAAATCTTAATGCTCCTGAGCGACAAATTTTGTCAAAAATTTTTCGAACTGAATTCGATGTCAAACGGGATATTGACGATGCTGGCGTCGTCTGCTGAACGGGCGGGTAGTGCCAGTGGTAGGCTGGATTCTCAATCACGATGCAAAAAGAAAAGGCCTACATGAAAGGAACCTGGACGCCGACCGACATCCCTCAGCTGGACGGCAAACGAATTCTGGTCACTGGAGCAAACAGCGGCATCGGCTACCACGCCGCGTTGGTGCTCGCGCAAAGGGGGGCGCATGTGATCCTGGCATGCCGGGACCTGCGTCGCGGAGAAGCGGCATTAGGCCGTCTAAAGACCAATGCGGCCGGCGCTAGTGCCGAGCTGGCAGCGTTGGACCTCGCATCTCTTGAATCGATTCGGGATTTTGCGCGTCGCCAGCTTGACGAGCAGCGTCCGCTTCATACGCTTATCAACAACGCAGGAGTAATGGCACCGCCAAAGAGGCTCGAAACCGCTGACGGGTTCGAACTTCAATTTGGTACCAACGTGCTCGGACATTTTGCTTTGACAGGCTTGTTGATGCCGCTGCTGGAAAGCTCCGACGCGGCTGAACGCCCGCGTGTTGTGACGGTTGCGTCTATTGCTCACAAACGTGGACGCCTCAATTTCGACGACCTCCAGTCCACACGACACTATTCGCCGATGAAGTCGTATCAGCAATCAAAGCTCGCCGATCTGATGTTCGCGCTCGACCTTGACCGTCGGTTGCGAGCGAGCGGCTCGCGTGTGATGTCGGTCGCCGTCCATCCGGGCGTCGCAAATACCAACTTGTTTCGTGCCGGAGAGCGCTCTGCGGTCGATAGCGCCATGCGCGCCGTGGCAAGCCATCTGATCGGCGCGCTCCTGAATAGTGACGACGCCGGCGCCTTGCCGACTCTGTATGCGGCGACATCGCCGGACGTGACTGGCGGCGGCTACTACGGTCCGACCGGTTGGATGGAGATGCGCGGCGACCGTGTGGGAAATGCTGCGATTGCGTCGCAAGCACAAGACCGGGCATCTGCGCGACGCTTGTGGGAAGTATGCGAAACACTCACGGAAGTTCGATTCCCGTAGCGCGTAAGCTGTCGCGCCAGGGAGACACAAGGATAATCCTGACCGCGATGCGCAACGCGCGGCTGCGCGGCCAACTATTGCTCCCGGGCCGGAGGAGGCGAAGCTCGGGATTCGGAAAAGGCGCGCCTCTCGCAAACACTAAGGGGAGTCAGGCTGAATATGGCCGCTCACTTTGGGGAAGGTCATTTGGGTTCTGGGATCTGGCGTCGGTTTGGCTAGCTATCTGCGGCACCATCGCGGCGGTGAGTGGCTTGCTCGCCATGGCGAACGAGCAATTATGGAGGGGGTGCTTTGGCGTTGGCACGAAATGCTGAAGGCAGACCTGATCGATGCAGAGGCTGCTCTTCGCAAGCGCGAGGCCGGCAGCGACGGTTTAGAAAATTTTGGGCAACCAGGATAGCAGTACACTCGAGTCGAGTAGGTTCCGCCGTTCACCTCAGCGTTTGAGCGGTTGACCGGAATGGCGAGTGTGGGCTCCGGCTACTCGATTCTTAGTCGTAAATCGATACCGCACGCTACACGAAAATGAAACGGAGACGAATCATGGATTTGAGACTGCGCGGGAAAGTTGCGGTGCTTACGGGCGCAAGTGTCGGCATTGGACTGGCGGTCGCGGAAGGGTTTGCAGCCGAAGGCGTGAATCTCGTCCTGGCTGCCCGACAACGCGAACGGCTCGAAAAGGTTGCCGTTGACATTGCTGCGCGTCACGGCGTGCGCGTCGTACCGGTTGCGTGCGATGTGGGGACGACGGAAGGCGTCGACGCCCTGGTCGGCGCGGCGATCCAAGAGTTTAACGGCGCAGACATCCTGTTCAACAACGCAGGCACCGGCAGCAACGAGACACTTATGGAAGCGCCAGACGAGAAATGGCAGGCCTACTGGGAGTTGCATGTGATGGCCGCGGTGCGACTCGCGCGTGGAATCGTGCCGGCGATGAAGCAGCGAGGCGGCGGAGCGATCCTGCACAACGCCTCGATCTGTGCGGCGCAGCCACTAGGTTACGAGCCAATTTATAACGTGACCAAAGCCGCGCTGATGATGTTTTCAAAGAATCTCGCGAACGAGGTTGTAAAAGACAATATTCGCGTCAACACGGTAAGGCGGCGACCGACGATTCGTCGGACGAGCTAGCTCCATTTTCAAGTGCTGTGTGCAGCGGCTCAGATTCGATGATTCGATGGCCATCCCGGCTGACGATGACTTCGGTTCGAGCGATGTCACCCCGTGCTTCTCGCCGAGACAGAGCTTCAGCAATGTGTCATCACGCCCAAGAGGGATGCTGCCTGGTTCCAGCCGAGCGGCGCGACGTGCGAGATCAGGCTGTCGCCGATTTCGCGCTGCTGCCATAAGGCGGCAATCGACCGCTCCAGGTACACCGTGTTCCACAGCGTAATCGCTGCCACCACCAGATTCAGGCCACAGCCGGCGCAAAAGGTCCATATGGATGTCGATGTAGTTCCCGTGCACGGACATCGCCCCTTGATACTCAAGTCCAGGCCCGATCGTCTTCATCCGTGCCTTCCGGATCACAGGCTCAGGGCGCGTGAGGTGAACTGACCGTTGAGCAGGCCCGTGCGCTGGCGCAAGAATGGCTGACCGAGGTGCGCCGGGGCGGCGACCCCAGCGCCGCCAAGGCAACCGTCCGCGCTGCCCCCACGGTCAAGGAGTTGTGCGTCACATTCATGGAGGATTACTCCAGACAGCGAAGCAAGTCCGGGTTGGTGCTGGCACCCGGGCTGCCCGGAGGCGACAGCTTGATGTCGAGCTGACCGTCGGCACTGCGCGCTGCGCCGTCGCGACCGCCCGTGGGGTGGGTCTTGCCGGTGTAGAGAACCTTGTCGGTCTCGGTAATCATGGGAATGCTCCTTCGGGTTGGGGTTGCCGGGATTGTTCTCAAAGCCTGTCGGCGTCGATGACGGCCTTGGCGAATTGCTCGGGTGCTTCCTGCGGCGGGTTATGGCCGACGCCGCCCTTGAACAGCCGGTGCTCGTACTTGCCGGTGAAGCGCTTGGCATAGGCCGCCGGGTCGGGATGCGGGGCGCCGTTGGCGTCTCCCTCGATAGTGATCGTCGGCACGCCGATGCCCGGCAGGGCCGCGAGTTTCTTCTCCAGCGCGTCGAACCGCGACTCGCCCTGCACCAGGCCGAGCCGCCAGCGGTAGTTGTGGATCGAGACCGCGACGTGGTCGGGGTTGTCGAAGGCCGCCGCTGAGCGCGCGAAGGTGGCGTCGTCGAACTGCCACTGCGGCGAGGCCAGCTCCCAGATCAGGCGTGCGAAATCATGGGTGTACCTGGCATAGCCGGCCGCGCCCCGCTCGGTGGCGAAGTAGTACTGGTACCACCACTGCAATTCGGCCTTCGGCGGCAGCGGCGCCCGGTTCAGTTCCTGGCTGCCGATGAGATAGCCGCTGACCGATACCAGCGCCTTGCAGCGCTCCGGCCGCAGCGCCGCGATGATGTCGGCGGTGCGCGCGCCCCAGTCATAGGCGGCGAAGACGACCTTGTCGATCTTCAGCGCATCCATGAACGCGATGATGTCGACGGCCACCGCCGCCTGTTGGCCGTTGCGTGGCGTCTCGGCGGAGAGGAAGCGGGTGCTGCCGTAGCCGCGCAGATAGGGCACGATCACCCGGTACCCGGCCCTAGCCAGGATCGGCGCGACATCGACATAGCTGTGGATGTCATAGGGCCAGCCGTGCAGCAGCAGCACGGGCGGCCCGTCTGCCGGGCCATCCTCGGCATAGCCCACATCGAGCACGCCCGCCTTGATCTGCTTGAGGGCAGCGAACGAGGTGTGGCCACCATTGGGGTTGGTCGCCCGGGTCTGGGCGTTGGCAAGGCCCATCGCGCCGAACTGCGCCAGGGCGGCGCCGAGCG
Organism: Paraburkholderia sp. BL6669N2; assembly: GCF_003387275.1. NCBI lineage: Bacteria > Pseudomonadati > Pseudomonadota > Betaproteobacteria > Burkholderiales > Burkholderiaceae > Paraburkholderia > Paraburkholderia sp. BL6669N2. The sequence goes on from NZ_QUNA01000002.1 coordinate 819,524, forward strand.
CCAAGGAACTGAGGACAGTGCGACGCGAGGAATCGATCTGTTTCGACATGGCTTGCTCCTGGTTGAAAAAAGGAATGTCCTAGTGGCCCAGCGTGGTCACCATTCCGGACGAATAGCGTTCGCCCGCTGCGGCGCCGAACGGGGCGGCCTCGTCGAGCGCGCGCAGTTCGTCCAGGGTCAGCGTGACAGCGGCAGCGGCGACGTTCTCTTCGAGATACCTGATGCGCCGCGTCCCGGGAATCGGCACCGTGCCGGCATGCATCGCCCAGGCGATGGCGAGCTGGGAGGGCTCAATGCCCTTGGCTGCGGCAATGCCCGCAATGCAGTCGATCAGCCGCAGGTTGGCTTGCAGGTTCTCGCCTTGGAAGCGCGGGTCGAAGCGGCGGAAGTCGGTCGGATGCAGTGTGTCCAGGTCCTTCAGCGTGCCGGTCAGGAAGCCCCGGCCGAGCGGCGAGCAGGAGATGAAGCCGATGCCCAGTTCCCTGACGGCTGCCAACACGCCGTTGCGCTCGGCGCCGCGCTCGAACAGTGAGTACTCCATCTGGACCGCAGTGAGCGGGTGCACGGCGTGGGCCCTGCCGATCGTTGCTGCCGATGCCTCGGAGAGGCCGATGTAGCGGATCTTGCCATCGTGGACGAGGCCGGCGAGCGCGCCGATGGTGACCTCGATCGGCGTCGCGGGGTCGATGCGATGCAGGTAGACGAGGTCGATGACATCGGTCTTCAGGCGCCGCAGCGAGCCTTCGACTGCCTGGCGGATATGGGTCGGGTCGCCAGTGACTATGGGCACGTCGCCGTGCATGGCAAGCCTGCCGTCGTCGGTGTACCGAAAGCCCACCTTGGTGGACAGCACGATCTGATTGCGCCGGCCCGCGAAGGCCTTGCCAAGCAACGCTTCGTTCATGAACGGGCCATAGGCCTCGGCCGTGTCGAAGAAGGTCACGCCGAGGTCGAGCGCCCGCCCGAGCGTGGCGAGGCTTTCCTGCTCGTCGCCCGGCCCGTAGGTGGTGCTCATGCCCATGCATCCCAGGCCTTGTGCGCTGACCGTCAGGCCCTGGTTTCCAAGTGACAGCGTTCTCATCTTGATGCTCCTAACTCTGTTTTCGTGGTGATCTCAGCCCGGCGTCGCGCCAGTCAGCTGTTCGCTGAGCTGCCACAGGCGGCCGGCGGCGACGGAGTCGATGGCGCGGGGCCGGACGCCATGCATCTCGGGGCTATCGTCGCTGGGCAGTGCGACCGCGATATCGCAGTCGGCGCAGTACACGCCACCCATGCCGGCCAGTTGCGGGCTCGTCGCGCACCACACTGAGGTGGCGGCGCCTTGTTCGGGCGACTTCTTGTTGTTCTCCGGATCAATGACCGGCTGGCCCTCTGCGTCGAAGATCTGGCTGGCCTCGATCTCGGACGGCAGCATGTGGCGCGCGAGCGGCGTGGCAATGCCACCGGGGTGGACGGCGAACGCGCGCACGTTCTGGCCGCGGCCGATCGAATCCAGTGCGACGGCAAACAGCGCGTTGGCGGTCTTGGACTGGCCGTAGGCCACCCAGCGGTCGTACTCGCGCCGCTCGAAATGCGGGTCGTGGAAATCGACACCGGCGCGGCGATGCCCATAGGAACTGAGCGCCACGACGCGCGCGCCGCCGCCCCGGACAAGGACCGGCCAGAGCCTGCAGGTGAGCTGAAAATGGCCGAGGTGGTTGGCCGCAAACTGCATCTCGTAGCCGCGGACATCGCGCGTCAGCGGCGCGGCCATGACGCCGGCGTTGTTGACGAGGATGTCGACCTTGTCCGTCAGCGCCAGCGCGCGGCTGGCGAAGCGGTCGATCGATGCCGGGTCGAGCAGATCCATCGCTTCGACGACGATGTCCGGCATGGCGGCCAGGGCCTCCTTCGCCTTGCCCGTGTCGCGGGCTGGTACGATGACCCGGGCGCCCGCGGAGCGGAACGCGCGGACGGTCTCGATGCCGATCCCTGAGGCGCCGCCAGTCACGATGACGGTCTTGCCGGTCAGATCGATGCCCTGGATGACCCCGGCAGCGGTCGATGCGGCGCCGAAGCCGGAAGCGATGGGTTTTTGCGGTGTGTGCGTCATGACGGATTCCTTGTTCAACTTCGCGTTTGGGGATGCCTCATTGAATCGCGGGGGGGGTTTGCCGCGGTAGCGCGATGCCGCCAACCTCTTGCACAATCCTCTCAATCAGTGTTTCCGGAGGGGCGCAATGCCCTGAGGCGTTTGGAGGCAGGCGTGGACCACCTGAATGAACTTCGCGCGTTGGTGGAGAGTCATGGCCAGGAAGGCCCGACCGAGACGGATGTCGATGGACTGACGCTCTATGTCGAAACGGATCTTTCGGTGACGACCTACGTGGTCCATAGGCCAGTCCTCGCGTTGATCCTGGGTGGGGCGAAGCGGACGGTGCTTGGCGGCCGGGTTTTCGACATCGAGCCGGGCGACTATGTGGCCGTCTCCGTGGACCTGCCGGCGACAGGGCAGGTCACCCAGCCGCCATACTCCGCCGTCACGCTGGACCTGGACCTGGGGCTCGTCGCGAGCCTGATCGAGGAGGAGTCCGCGACATCCCGGTGGGGCGCCGCTGCCGGCGTGGAGGTCAACCGCGCGGAGCCGGATCTTCTGGATGCGATGTGGAGGTTGGTCAGATTGCTTGACTCGCCGCAGGACATAGCCGTCCTTGCGCCCATGATCCGGCGCGAGGTGTTCTGGCGAATCCTGCAAAGCCCATGCGGCCCCATGGTCCGTCAGATTGCCCTGGGAGATAGCCGCCTCTCGCAGGTGAGCCGTGCCATCACATGGCTGCGCACCAATTTTGCCGAGACGATGCGGGTGGAGCGTCTGGCTGCGTTGGCGGGGATGAGCCCAGCGTCATTCCACCGCCATTTCAAGGCAGCGACTGCCATGAGTCCGCTTCAATACCAGAAGCAGATCCGTCTCCAGACGGCCCGTGCTCGCCTTCTGGCCCAGCAAGGAGATGTCGCAGGCGTCGGCTTCAGCGTGGGGTATGAAAGTCCGAGTCAATTCAGCCGCGAATATGCACGCCAGTTTGGTGTGCCGCCCGCGCGTGATGCGGCGCGCTTTCGCGAACCACAATCGGTCGGGCTGGCCAGCATCTTTGGCGCCAGCGAGATGTCGCCGTGAACTGCGCCGCAGGCGCTAAGCGGGTCCCACTTAGCCTGGGGCCCATCAGCGATCACTTCTTGACATAACACCTGGATCTCCACAGCGGGCCCCTGCTGTGGCTGCTTTTGAGCGCCGTGGTGACATTCGAAGAAACTAACTGAAGGACAGAAACGGGTCGGGTCCAGCCTAACGCATCAGGCAGTAGTCGGCCAAAATGCGACCCTCACACATACAAGTAGAATCGTCAACAATCGGCTGAGCGCACCCAAAGGCCTTTCAAAATGGCGAGGTGGATCGATGACGGTTTTCCTGTAGCATCACAGCCTACCCGGCAACCATGCTGCAGCCAAGGCAGCGTGTTTCCATTATTTTGTTTCTCAGCGTCGTCGACTCACTCATCGATCCTTTTCGCATGGGGCTTGTATGCGTCGCATCGGACTAGTCGTCGTCCCACAATTTCAAGTGGTGAGTCTGCTTGCATTGTCTGTGTTTGAAATCGCTAACCTTAGAGCGGGGCGAACTTTATATGAAGTAAACGTGATCTCCGAAGACGGAGGGCCAGTCGAAGCGTCGTTCGGCATGCAGGCGTCGACTAAACCAGCTCAGGCACTTGACTTTCACACTGTATTTGTAGGCGCCTCTCTTGCGACGCCGCCGCTTAGCGACCGCATGCGCGAGCTACTGCTGCATTTTTCGAACCGGACGGAGCGAATGGCGTCTATCTGCCTCGGCGCGTTCCTGCTAGCGGAGGCGGGCCTGCTCGACGGCCGGCGCGCGACCACGCACTGGGCTTTTGTCGACCGACTGAGAGACCGTTACCCGACGGTCTCGGTCGTGAAAGATTCTGTTTTCGTACGTGATGGCGCGCGCTGGAGTTCGGCTGGCATGACTACGGCCGTCGATATGGCGCTTGCGATGCTGGAGCAAGATTTCGGAGCCGATGCCGCACTGCAGGTAGCGAAAGACATGGTCCTCGAACGATGGCGACGTTCTGGATCGCAGCCGCAATCGTCCGTGCTGCTCGAGCATCCGGCGCGCACGAACCGGATCCATGAGGTGATCACACACGTACGCGCGAACCTCAGCGCGGACCTGGCCGTCGAGAAACTGGCGGACCTGGCCAAGATGAGCAAGCGTCAGTTCACGCGCCGCTTCAAGGACGAGACTGGGTTGTCCCCTGCTAAAGCGGTCGAGCGGATCCGGGTCGAAGCGGCCAGGGACCTGGTGACGAGTTCGTCCTGGACTATCGACACGATCGCCCGGGAGACCGGCTTCGCAGATCCCGAACGCATGCGACGATCGTTTGTCCGCATGTACGGGGAGCCACCGCAGGCGTTGCGGCGCCAAGTCCGGCCCGAGTCGGAGGTCACGGGCACCGACTGAAGCGCGTTGCAGCGTTTCCTTTCAGTCTCCACACAACATGGCACAAAAGGAGGGAACTGCGTCCTGCCACCAACTTTTTTAGTCAATACAATTCCTAGTTGACGATGATACTGGCGGGCGAAAATGTTAGACGCGGAAGAAAACATCGATGCTATTCCCGTCGTGTACGTAGTCGACGACGATCCGGCGATGCGCGCGTCGCTCGACACACTTTTGCGTTCCGTTGGGCTGCGCGTGGTGGCATTTCCCAGCACCGCCGAGTTCCGGACAGCTGACCGGGAAGATGTCGCAAGCTGCCTGCTGCTTGACGTTCGCCTGCGCGGCGAGAGCGGCCTGGTATTCCAGCAGCAGACTGAGAGCCGTCCACCCATCCCAATCGTCTTCATGACAGGATTTGCCGACGTGCAAGTATGTCGTGCGGCTATGAAGGGCGGCGCGGTCGATTTTCTGGTCAAACCTTTCGCGGACCAGGAACTGATCGACGCCGTCAACTCGGCTTTATCCTCCGACGACAAGCGTCGAACCCGAAACAACGTGCGCGACCAGCTTCAACAATCCTTCGCCCTTCTGACGCGCCGCGAGCGCGAGGTGCTCTCGTATGTAATAAGCGGAGCGCTGAACAAGCAGATTGCTTCCTACCTCGGGCTTAGCGTGATTACCATCAAACTGCATCGCGCTTCTGTGATGCGCAAGATGAAGGCTTCTTCGCTTGCCGATCTGGTTCGGAAATCCGAGGCGATCGGCGTGCAAATGCCGGTTACGCAATAGACACCGTTACATAGAAGAACCCGAGTATGGATATTCACCCGCAAAGCGTGCATGTGCAATTCGGCAAATTAGGAGAGGCGTCGTCTGCAGTCGCTGGCTCCAGTCTCGACAGAATGCAGATATGGGCTCTCGTGGCCGCGAACACTTTCGAGTTCTTTGACTTCTTCATGTACACGACGCTCGCCGCTTATATCGGGCGCGCGTATTTCCCTCCTGGAGCATCAATAAATAGCGCCTTACTGCCCTTCGTCATTTTTGCAGTCGGCTATCTGTCGCGGCCGGTGGGCGGCATTGTCATCGGGCGCTATGCCGATACGCGCGGGCGCAAGCCTGCAATGTTGCTGACTGGAACGCTCATCACGCTCGGCGCGATCGGAATCGCCCTCACGCCGGCGTACGAAACGATCGGCGTATCGGCCGCATTTCTGATCCTTGCGTTCCGCATGCTTCAGGGCCTGGCAATCGGCGGAGAAATGGGGTCGTCGAGCGCACTATTGATCGAGCGCAGTCAGGCGGGGAAAACTGGGCTTTACGGTGGCTATCAGATGGCGGGACAAGGCATCGCGATGATGGCCGCTGGTGCCTGCGGGCTAGCACTTTTCATCGCGCTACCGGCATCGCTGCTTCTCGACTGGGGCTGGCGCCTGCCATTCGCATTGGGCGCAGTCCTCGTCCCGGTTCAACTGTTCTTGCGCAAATCGATCCGCGAGTCCGCCACAATCGTCAAACCTACAGCTATCAACAAGATAGCTGCACGCGATTGCGGTATGCCGCTGGTCCTTTCCTCGCTGTTGATCCTGGGGGGCACGGTACCGACTTACATCGTGATCTACGTCACGAGCTTCGGCCTGAGTGGACCGGCACCTTCCGCAACAGCGTCGTTTGTCACGACCGGCGTCACGGGTGCTGTCACGGTGGCGGCGTCGATAGCGGGCGGCGCGCTTGCGGACGTCGTTGGCTTGAATACCGTGATCATTGCATCTCGCGCTGCAACCGCGCTCGTCGTTTATCCCGCTTTCGCCATGGCCGTCTCGCATCATTCGGAGACCGTATCGATGCTTATGATTACGTTGATTGCGGGCCTGTCCGCGCTCGGTGGAGGTCCAACGATCGCGTTGATCCTACAGAAGTTCAGGCCTGATCACCGTGCAACCGGCCTGTCTCTCGCCTATGCGACAGGGGTCGGACTTTTTGGCGGCACGGCGCCGCTCGTCGCATCCACTTTGACCCGCTGGACCGGCAACCCGCTCGCAAGCGCATGGTATGTGATGGCTGCAGCGACTTGCGCCGTGATTGCACAACTTCTGCTGGCGAAGTGGCGGAGCTATCCGTTGCAGCCGTCGCAGGAGCCGGAGCGCGTGTCAACCGGTTAGCTGTGAAGAGCCGGAACAGGTCGGCAATGTAAAGCCGAAGCAGGTGCCCGAGCCAGGCTCACTATGTGCCCAGATGTGCCCGCCATGCGCCTCGACTATGGAGCGCGCGACAGGCAGGCCCATGCCCATGCCGTCGGCCTTGGTCGTGAAGAAGGGCTGGAAAAGTGCATCGATCCGGGCCGGGTCGATGCCCGGGCCGCTATCGCGCACCTCAAAAACGATTTCATTCGCGCCCGCCTTGACGGTTACCGCGAGTGTACGTCCGCTGGATGGGCCCGAATCGATTGCGTGAATTCCGTTCAATAGCAGGTTCGCAAGCACCTGCTGGATTTGGAGCGGGTCGGCGAACACGTGGACCTGGGGATCGGCATCACTGACGACACGTATCTCTTTTGCGTTTGCCTCGGGTGATATCAGGAACAGCGCGGCATTCACCGATTCCACCGCCGGGAATAGTACCGATTGCACGGGCACCTTTCCGACAAAGCCGCGAATCTTACGGCAGATCTCGCTTGCGTCACGCGCCCAGCGCGCGGCATCTCGGATTGCAGCGACAGCTTCCCCGACATCTGGCGTATCGCGCGTAAGCCAGCGCAACGAAGCATCGGCGGAAGCACGGGTGGCCGACAATGGCTGACTGATCTCATGAAGGATCGACGCCGATACTTCACCGAACAGCGATACGCGGGAGGCTCGCGCCATTTCTGCGCGCATAGCCTCGAGCCTATCGCTATTTTCCTTTTGCTCGGTGACGTCGAACGCATAGAAGTGAAGCCGCCGATAGCCTTCCTCGTCTTTTGGAAGTGAGCAGCGCCAGACAATCGGCACGGTGCGCCCAGCGAATGTGACCAGCGTGCGTTCGCCCTGACATGCAGTCTTATTTTCGAACATGGCACGAAACACCGCGCTGTTGCTGATCCGGTCGGCCGGCAACAGAACCTTGACACGTTCGAAGAACTGGTCCCTCGATTGCGCTTCGAAGAGACTGACCACCGCATCGTTGGCGTCGACGAACGAGTGCAGCGCACGCAGTTGCGACACGGCTTCGGGATGTTCGTCGAAATAGCTGTCGATACTCGTGATGCCCGATGCCTGCAGATTCTTGATGGCCCGATAGATGCGCGACCAGTCCTCTATCAGGATGGGAATAGGCGCTGACAGAAACAGATTGTCTTCTGCGGGCCGAACAGGTTCGGGGTGACCGCAACGGGTGACATCGTGTGCCGGTAGTGGGCGCGTTGTGTTCATAAGAAACCTGGTGCCTGGCGCAGTGCTGGTGGTGAAAACATGAAGGTCCAACTGACGGGCCGGAGTATCTATCCGTCATTCGATATAGCGACAACTATACCCTAGGGCGGGTGTCCTGCCTGGTCACTAACTACTGCGAATTTGGGCGGCACAAAGGCCGGTTGCGTGTTGTTCCGCTGACGCAACGTACGGTGAAGTAAGCCGCGGGCGCTGTTCCAAGCTAAACCTTGGTATAGCAAGCGGTCGACTACGGGCTGATAGAGCGAGAGGCATGGTTGCACTAGACTTTAATCCAACAGTGAATCAGTCGAGCAACCGTGGAGATCAGCATGGACCGAGTTCTACACGCGATGTCAGTATTTACGTATGTCGTCCGTCGGGGCAGCTTCACCGCCGCGGCGGACTCGCTCGGTATTACGGCGGCGTCTGCCAGCACGCTCGTCCGGCAACTCGAAGAACGGCTCGATGTGATGTTATTGCAGCGCTCGACGAGGTCCATGTCGCTGACCGCCGAAGGATCGCAGTACTACAAGCACTGCGTGGCCATTCTGAGCGAGATGCGTGAGATGGAAGAGCATTTGAGCGGCGCCAGCCGCCTTGTGCGCGGCCGCTTGTCCGTTGAAGTCGATCAGGAAGCAGGCTCAGTGCTGCTGCCGACACTCGCGGAATTCAGATCCCTGCACATGCAGCTCGACCTGCGCATTGAAGTGGGGGGCGAAGGCGAGCGGCTAATCGACCAGGGAATCGATTGCGCGATGGTAATCGGCCACCTTCGTGATTCGTCGCTGCAGTGCAAACGAGTGGGATCTTACCAGGCGGTCACCGTGGCGAGTCCCGCTTACCTCAGGAAGAACGGTGTGCCACGTCAGGTCGCGAACCTGCATGACCACGAATTCGTGCACTACGCGCCAAGACGCTCCGGCTGCGCTCGACATCCACGCTTCAATGGCGAAGCAGGAACTCAAACGCTCAGACTCGCTGCGCGTACGGTTGTCGGCGACGTGCAGACGGTCGTCAACTACGCGACGCGCGGACTTGGGCTTGCGCAGGTCGGCTTGCCGCTGGTCAGCCGGCTGATCGCTGCGGGCGAGCTGGTCGAACTGCTGGCATATGCCCGGCCGGCGGTGCTGCCGATCGTAGCTATCTATCCGCAGCGGCGGCATGTGTCGATGTCTTTGCGCGCATTCATTGAATGGGCCACGAGCCGGTTCGAAACAGATTTGCCCACGCGTTCGCAGCAGGCTTCCATTGACGCGAACGAATGGAATCCTTCGCGCGAGATCGGGCATGCGGCGGCTGCCTGACTCGCGCGGAGCAATCCGGGTCGGCGCGACTCGGTGCTTCTCTCGACGCTATACGAGGTGCGAATGACGCAAGCAACACATGGTGAGGAAGACGTGATCGAAAGCACCCTAATGCGCCTGCTCGATCCATCGCGGACGACGGGGATAGGCCAGACCACGATGGAACGGCTTCGCGCCAGCGACGCACGCACAGGCATGACGCTGGCGGGCGCGGCGCGGGACGACACGGGCCGTTTCGCCGTGCGGGTCCAGGTCGTCGAGGTCTTATCCAGCTCGACGGTCAGCTTGCGTTGGAGCGACCCGCTTTCCGGGCATATGGGGGAGCAGCTGTGGCACTGCGTGACCGCGCGCAGGCGATCCTTTTGCGCATTGACAGGCGCACCGGTCAAACGGGGCGATCGCGTCTACCAGCCGCGAGTGCGCGGAAGGAACGTGCCCTGTAACTCGGATCAGATGATCCACGCAGTGGCTATTCGCGCGTTACCTGGCGCCTCGTCCGCTGGCGAGTAACCCGCATCCGGGCGCTGTGGGATGACGCAATCAAGGCCCCCGGAGAGCGACTGCCTCGACGGGGCGACGCAACCATACCCGAGGATGGTTGTGGTTAAAAGGGCTCTACAGATAGTCTGCTGGGCACAAGTGCGCTTTAAGACTCGGACCCGCGAGCTTGGCGTCACTAGAGAGAATTCGTGGCCTATAAGACTGTTTGCATTATTGACGACGAGCTGTCGGTCAGGCGGTCGCTGGAATCGCTCGTCCGTTCGATGGGAGGCGAGGCGCGCGTGTACAAATCCGCCGAGGCGTTTCTGGCAAATGGCCGCGAAGCGCCGTTCGATTGCGTCGTGTGCGATATCCAGATGAGCGCCATGACCGGCATTGAACTGCTTGCACGGTTACGCGCCGACGCTTGCGAAGCGCCTTTTATCTTCGTGACGGGATATGTCACTGCGCGCAGCCGGCAGGAAGCCTTTAACCACGGCGCGTTGTGCGTGCTTGAGAAGCCGCTGGATCCCGAAGAGCTCGCGCAATGGATCGACAAAGCACTGACCACCAGGTGACCTGCCTGGCGTAGCGGTGGTTCGAAACAGGCAGGATACCGAGTGGTTTAGACACTGCGGCGTGCAGAGCAGATGATGTTCTTCGATTGACCAACATCAGCAAATATCGATTTCACAGTTCGTTCAGAAGGGACACAAAATCTATGGCTAATGTATCGCCGGGCAGTAGAGCGCAGACTCAGTTCATCGAAGTGGAGGGCCGGCGTCTTGCCTATCGCAGGTTCGGTAGCGGAATGCCGCTCGTGCTTTGCGTGCGCTTTCGCGGAACGATGGACTCATGGGATCCGCTGTTTCTCGACAGTCTCGTCGCTCGGGGTTTTGAAGTTACGATTTTCGATTACAGCGGCCTCGGACAGTCCACTGGCGAGCGTACCTACAGCCCGGCATCGCTCGCGAAGGACGCAATCGATCTTATTGTCGCGCTGAGGCTCGGCAAAGTAGTAATCGGTGGATGGTCGGTCGGTGGCATGGCCGCCCAGATCGTCATGGCCAAGGCGCCTGAACTGGTCAGCCACGCGGTGCTCATCGCCACCACGCCGCCGGGGCCGCTCGTCAAGCCGGGTGAGGCGATCTTCTACGCGATGGCCAGGCGCGAGAACGACTTCGAGGATTTCGTCGCACTGTTCTTCGAACCGGCATCCCCCACTAGCCGTGCAGCGGCCGCACGATCGGCGCAACGGCTTGCCGAACGCACGAGCGATGTCAGCCCCGCAGTGCCGTTCGAGTGGGCAGCACAACAACTCGGCGACGCCCCGAAGAACCCCGTGTTCCCCGCAGATGCAGTTCTGCAGGCCCTGAAATCCACTTCGATTCCCGTGCTTCATCTCGGCGCGGATCATGACATCGTATTTCCGGTTGAGAACTGGTACGCACTGAACGGCCAGCTTCCGACCTTGCATCTCGTGACGTTGCCGCGCACCGGGCACGGGCCTCAGCTCGAGTATCCCGAGGCATCGGCCAGTCATATCGCCTCATTTGTTCGAGCCCACGCGCAGGCCAATGCCTGATCGCGTGTTTCTATCTCCGTGAGTTTTTAATTTTCAAGTGAAGAACAAGAGATGAGCCTCCAAACGACTTATCGAGCCGCAGTAGTCAAGGCGTCCGGCCAGTTGCAACTCGTCGAGCGGCCAATTCCGCAACCGGTTCGCGGACAAGTGCGAATCCGCGTCGAAGCCTGCGGCGTGTGCCACTCCGACAGTGCAACCGTCGAGCGTGAAGTCCCTGAAGGTGCTCAATCTCGCGTGCCAGGTCATGAAGTGGTGGGCCGCATCGAGGCACTGGGCGAAGGCGTCGAGGGCTGGAGCATAGGTCAACGGGTCGGCGTGGGATTTCTCGCCGGCGAAGATCGCAGTTGCCCGTCGTGCCGGCAGGGCGACATCGTCAACTGTCAGAACCCGGTCATTACCGGCATCACGACCGACGGCGGATACGCGGAAATCATGCTGGCCGAGGCGCGCGGCCTGGTCCGCGTGCCCGACGATCTGATCGCGGCCGAAGCTGCGCCGCTGCTGTGCGCCGGGCTGACTACCTTCAATGCGCTTCGCAATGCCGGTGCGAGGGCCGGTGACGTAGTGGCGATCCAGGGCCTCGGCGGCCTCGGACATCTCGCCGTGCAATTTGCCCGCAAGATGGGCTTTTACACGGTCGCTATTGCGCGTGGCGCGGACAAGGCGGAACTGGCATTGCAACTCGGCGCGCATCGCTACATCGACGCCAAGGTCGAGGACGTCGCGGCGGCGCTGCAGGGGCTAGGCGGCGCGAAGGTGGTGCTCGGTACGGCGCCCAGCGGTACCGGCATGGCGGACACCGTTCGCGGTCTGGCGCCGCGAGGCAAGCTGGTGGTAGTCGCTGTGCCGGGCGAGCCGATCGCTGTAAATGCCGTCGACCTCGTATTCGGCGGACGCACCGTGGTGGGCGCATTGACCGGCACGGTGACTGATAACGAGCAAACGCTGGCATTTGCCCAACTGCAAAACATTCGTCCGCTGATCGAAACTTTCCCGCTCGAGCAGGCGCAGGAAGCCTACGACCGCATGATGCGCGCCGACGTGCGCTTTCGTGCGGTGTTACTCATGAATGTCGATAACACAGGAGTTAAAGCATGAACGCGGTTGCTCAATCCATCATCGAGGCCCATGGCGGCCTCTCGCAGTGGCGCAAGTTCAGTACGGTCCGCGCCGATCTCGTGCAGGGCGGGGCATTGTGGGCTCTGAAGGGCCACGCAGGCACCCTGGATCGCACGACGGTGACGGTCGCAACCGACCGCCAATGGGCGTCGCACGCTCCCTTTGGGGCGCTCGCGGCACGCAGCGACTTCACCGGCAGCCGTGTCGCTCTTCTGGACCAGGGCGGCGAAGTCCTGGCCGCTCACGACGATCCGCGCGCCTCATTCGAGGGCCATACGCTCGAAACACCGTGGGACGCTCTGCAACTCGCGTTCTTCGGGGGCTGCGCGATGTGGACCTACCTTAACACGCCGTTTGTGCTCGCCTGGGACGGCGTGGAATGCGAGGAGCAGGGCGTATGGAACGAGCAGGGCGAGGAGTGGCGCAAGATTGCCATTCACTACCCGGCTGGCCTCGAAGTGTTCAGCAAGGCGCAGGCAATCTACGTGGGCTCGGACAAGCTGGTCCGCCGTCTCGACTACGACGTCGAGATTGCGGGCAATACGCCGGGCGCGCACTACGTCAGCGACTATACGACTGTCTCCGGAATCCAACTTCCGACGAAGCGTCGCATCTATCCGAGAACGCCCGACGGAAAGTCATTGCCCGAGCCGCTGCTCGTCTCCATCGACTTGCATGACATCGCCCTCAGCTGACATCGAACAACACGAGGCGTTGCTTGCGCCTTCGGAGAAGAGAACCATGACTGCAATGACTTCATCGAACGCCGAGACGCGTTATGCCGACGTGTCTGGTCTGCGTTACGCTTATCGCCGCTTTGGCAATCGTAACGGCGGCCTGCCGGTTATCTGCCTGCAGCACTTCACGGGTACCCTGGACAATTGGGATCCCGCCATCGTCGACGCCCTCGCGGAAGACCGCGAAGTCATTCTCTTTGAGAATGCGGGCGTCGGTCGGTCGAGTGGCCATGTGCCAACCACGATTGCGCAAATGGCGGAACATGCGATGCGCTTTGTCGATGCGTTGTCGCTCGCACGAATCCACATCCTGGGTTTCTCGCTGGGCGGCTTCCTCGCGCAGGACATTGCAATCGCGAGACCCGCACTCGTCGAGCGCCTGATCATCTCCGGCAGCGCCCCGGAAGGCGGTGAGGGCGCTGGAATGGACCGCCCCGAACTCCTCGCGATCTATACCGACGGCTACATGCCGCCGAACGAGAAGCTCAAGCGGCTCTTTTTCCCCGCAACGACGGACGGGCAGGCCGCAGCCGAGGCATTCGTCGGTCGTCTGGAAACCCGCAGCGCGGAGCGCGACGTTCCGGCAGGCGCGGAGGTCGCCACGGCGCAGTTGCAGGCCATGATCGCGTGGGCAAACTGGAACGGCGACGTAAGAGAAAAGCTGGGCGGGATCGCGCATCCGGTTCTCGTCACGAACGGTGATAACGACATCATGATCCCGACCGCAAATAGTTTCGCGCTGGCGGAAGGCCTCCCGAACGCGACGTTGATCGTCTATCCGAATTCGGGGCATGGCGCGCTGTTTCAGTACGCGCAGAGCTATGTTGCTCACGTCCGGGAATTCCTACGCGGAGCCTGACTGTCCGCAGCCCTTAACGAACTCGAGAAAACACTTATGAAAGCAATTGTGTACGCTCAGGCGGGTCTACCCATCGAGGATCCGCAGGCCCTCTACGAGGCAGACTTGCCAAAGCCGCAACCCGGTCCGCGCGATCTGCTCGTAAAAATCCAGGCAATCTCCGTCAATCCGGTGGACAGCAAAGTCCGCATGAGCATGAAACCTGCCGCTCCGCGAGTGCTCGGATGGGATGCGGTCGGCACAGTGGAAGCCGTTGGCGCGGACGTTGAACTGTTCAAGGCGACGAAGTCTGGTACGCGGGCGACATCACACGAGCAGGCAGCTATGCAGAGTATGGCCTCGTCGACGAACGTATCGCTGGGCACCGGCCTATGTCCGTTTCCGCGGCCGAAGCCGCGGCGCTACCGCTCACCAGTATCACGGCGTGGGAACTGCTATTCGACCGCCTGAAGGTGACGGAGGGTAGCGGCAATGGCCAGAGTCTTCTAGTGATCGGTGCAGGGGGCGGCGTCGGCTCGATCCTCGTGCAATTGGCTCGCAAGTTGACGAAGCTGACGGTGATCGGCACAGCCTCGCGGCCCGCGAGCCAGGCGTGGGTGCGCGAACTGGGTGCCCATCACGTTATTGATCACGGCAAGCCGCTCCAACCGCAATTGGCCGAGGCCGGCATCCAGCAGGTCGATCATCTTGTCAGTCTGACCCATACCGACAGTTACTACTCGCAAATCGTCGAACTGCTCAAGCCCGAGGGACAACTGGCACTGATCGACGATCCGGCGACGCTGGACGCCATGCCGCTCAAGCGCAAATCCATTTCGTTGCACTGGGAGTTCATGTTCACCCGTTCGATGTTCCAAACGGGCGACATGATCAGACAGAACGCGTTGCTGAGTCGCGTCGCGTCGTTGATCGACCAGCGCGTCATAAAGACCACGCTGGGGCAGCATATCGGGTCAATCGGCGCGGATAACTTGCGGAAGGCGCACGCGTTGATCGAAAGCAACCGAGCCTTGGGCAAGATCGTTCTCGAAG
Organism: Paraburkholderia sp. BL6669N2; assembly: GCF_003387275.1. Lineage (NCBI taxonomy): Bacteria > Pseudomonadati > Pseudomonadota > Betaproteobacteria > Burkholderiales > Burkholderiaceae > Paraburkholderia > Paraburkholderia sp. BL6669N2. The sequence goes on from NZ_QUNA01000002.1 coordinate 834,548, forward strand.
GCTTCTGAAGAACGGTCAGCTGTGCATGGGTGGATGAACGCCCCAGAAAGAAGCGTGCGCTGCTCGAAGGCAGCGCACGCTTTCGCATTGGCGTTGGAGCAGAGAAAGGATGCGGCGCGTCCCGTGTGGGCTAAGCCTGCGTGCTTGTCTGATCCAGATGCGTATGGATCTGCGAAACAACGGCGGCGCCATCGCCGACGGCCGCGGCGACCCGCTTGGTCGAGCCGAAGCGAACGTCGCCGGCGCAGAAAACGCCCGGTATGCTCGTCTCGTGTTCGCTCGCTTGCGCCGCGGCCGCCCGCCCGGTAAGGACGAACCCGCTGCGTTCCACCAGAACACCGCATCCGGACAGCCACGCGGTGTTGGGCGATGCGCCGATAAACAGGAACACGTGTTCGGTTGGAGACACCGTGCATTGCCCACCACGCACGATTTCCACCGACTCCAGATTCCCCGCGCCATGCAGCGCCGTGATCTGCGTGTTGTACTGAACGTCGATGTTTTGCAGAGACGCGATGCGCTCGACAAGGTATTGAGACATGCTGGACTTCAGGTCCCGTCCGCGAACGAGCATGCTGACGCGCCGCGCGTGCGAGGCGAGGTAGACGGCCGCCTGGCCCGCTGAATTGCCGGCTCCGATCAGAAGGACGTCTTTGCTTGCGCAAGCCTTGGCTTCGACCGGCGACACCCAGTAGTAGGCGCCCTTGCCTTCGAATCGCTCGAGGCCCTGAATATTTGGCTTCCTGTACGCCGCGCCAGATGCGATGACGACGGTGCGCGTGCTGATCTCAACGCCGCTTCGAAGCCGCAGCCGTAGCGGTGATACCGCGCAGTCGAGCGATTCTACTTCCGCGGGAATGGCCACCCGTGCGCCGAACTTCTGGGCCTGCACGAAAGCACGAGCGGTCAATGCATGTCCGGAAATGCCGGTCGGGAAGCCGAAGAAGTTTTCGATGCGGGCACTCGCACCAGCCTGACCGCCCGGCGCGCGATGATCGAAGACGGCAACGCGCAGTCCTTCGGACGCAGCGTAGACCGCAGTCGCGAGTCCTGCGGGACCGGCACCTACCACAGCCACGTCGAACACCTCGCCCGCGACGAACTCGGGTAGCCAGCCGAGTGCGGTGGCGAGCTCCGACTCGTTCGGCGCGCGCAAGATCGTGCCGTTGGGGCTGAGGACGAGCGGGTAGTCCGAATCGTCAGCGGCCCATTTTCCGACGTACTGCGCCATGTCGCCGTCGGAGGCCGTGTTCACGACCGTGTGAGGAACATTGTTGCGCGCGAGGAAACTCTGCAAGGAGTTGAGTTTCGCGTTGTTGGCCTTGGTCACCAGAATGAGGCCGCTGCCGCCTTCGATCAGTCCCACGCGACGCAGGATGAGCGCGCGCAAGATGCGCTCGCCTAGCTCAGCTTCCGCAATCAGAAGCGCCCGCAGGCGTTCCGGCGGGACGTGAAGCGCACGCACGTCGCCCACTGCGTCGCCGTCGACCAGACAGCGGCCACTCGAAATCTGCCCGACCTCCGACACGAAGTGGCCCGGGCCTTGTTCATTGATCACGAGTTGTCGGTCGAACGCATCGCGACGGGTCACCTTGATCCTGCCGGACAACACCACGTACATCCCAAAGCCCGGATCGGCGACCTTGAAGATACGCGTGCCATCGCGCCAATGGCAAACGTCGCCGAATCGAGCGATCCGTGCGATTTCCGCATCGCTCAACATCGGATATTTCTGTTGTCGGCGCGATGCGTGTGGGTCCGATTCGGGATTCGGTTGCAACGATGACGCGCCGTTCGTATCATCCGTGTCTGGGGAGTGGTTCATGAGATTACTTCAAGGTCGCAAACAGAAGATTGAGTCCCTCGGACATCAGCGGGTGCGCAATGATCGCATCGCGCACGGCCGTATAGGGCAAGCCGCTGAGCATGGCCATCTGGACGGCTGTGGTGACTTCTCCCGCGCCTGAGCCGAGCATGGTGAAGCCGATGATCGCGCTGGATTCGGGGCTCACCAGTGCCTTCATGAAGCCGCGCGTCGCGCGGTTGGTACGGGCACGCGGCACGGCCGCTAGTGGCAGTTTGGCGACTCGATAAGGCACGTTGCTTGCCTTGGCTTGAGACTCGTTCATGCCAATGCGACCTAGCTCCGGGTCGATGAACAATGCGTAAGGTATGGTGCGTGACCTGACGCTTCGCGCCCGTCCTTCAATGCCGGCTTTGAGGACGCGATAGTCGTCAAAAGACGCGTGGGTGAACATCGGCGTGCCGGCGACTTCGCCAATGGCCCACGTTCGTTCCGCCGTCGTGGCGAGCGTGTCGTCAACCTTGATGAAACCACGAGCATCGCATTCCACCCCCGCGAGGTGCAGGTCCAACGTGCTGGTAGCCGGCGTCCTGCCGGTGGCGACGAGCACATGAGTGCCCTGCACCACGCTTTCGTCACTGAGCCTGATTCGTGCGCCGTCGCCGTTGCGACCCTGAGCTTCGACAGGCCGTACATTGAGCTTTACGTCGATTCCGTCGTGCTGGAACGACTGCAGAATTTCCGCACTGACATCTTCGTCTTCGCGCATTAGTAGCCGCGGCCCGTCGTTGACTACCGTGACGTCGCTGCCGAGTCGTCTGAACGCCTGGGCCATCTCCAGGCCGATATAGCCACCGCCGAGCACGACCAGATGCGAAGGCAGTTCCGTCAGTCGCAGTGCTTCGACATGGGTGAGAGGCTGAAGCTCAGGAAGGCCCGGAACGTCGGGAATCGTGGCGAACGTCCCCGTGTTGATATAGACATGATCGCCTTCGAACATCTGTTCGCTGCCGTCGGCAGTCTGAACGAGAATCTTGCGCGGACCGACGAATCGCCCGGTGCCAGTCACGAGATGTAGTCCGGAATCCTGGAACGCGCGGCGATTCAGTTCGACCATTCCGTCTACGACGGTTTTGACTGTAGCGCTGACTTGAGCCATGTCAGTTCTGGATCCGGACTCTTCGTCGATGAGACTCCGTGCGTGGAGGTGACGCGCGACCTGGATGAGCGTTTTGCTGGGGATGCACGCCACGTTTATGCATGAACCGCCGATCATGCCGCGCTCGATCACAGCAACGCGTTTTCCCGCTCGCGCCAGATCCATGGCGAGCGACTTGCCGCCCTTGCCACCGCCGAGAAACAGATAGTCGTAATGCAAGGCTTCGTTCATAAGTGACTCCAGATTCCTGATGAAGGAGATCGCGATACGATGCTCGGCGCGATTTGCGCGCGATGATCACCGCATAGATGGCTTTGTCTGCTATTGGTGCCCTGCAATGGAGGCGCGAACCCCGCCGGCGTAGGCGGGGTCGATTTGTTCGAAATGCGCGAGAATCCGCTCGACAATCTCCTGCGGAACGCCTTGAATCGCGCGAGCAATATTGCCGAACAGGCGCGAGCGTTCTTCGTCATCGAAAAGGCGGAAAAGCTGAGCCGGCTGGCTGTAGTAATCCGTGTCTTTCCGATGGTCGTAGCGATCAACGGCGCCTGCTTCAAGGGGCGGCTCTGCGACGCTCCGGTCTTGCGCGAAGTCGCCGAAGCGGTTCGGCTCGTAGTTCACGTTGCCGCCAAGATTGCCATCCACACGCATGAGTCCGTCGCGATGGAACGAGTGCTGCACCGCGGACCGCGAGGCGTTCACCGGAATCTGATGGTGATTGACGCCAAGCCGATAGCGCTGTGTGTCGCCATACGAGAAAAGTCTGCCTTGAAGGAGGCGGTCTGGTGAGAAGCCAATGCCAGGCACGACATTGGCCGGTGTGAATGCCGCTTGCTCGACATCGGCAAAGTAGTTTTGCGCATTGCGATTCAATTCGATCATGCCGACGTCGATCAACGGGTAGTCGGCGTGCGGCCAGACCTTCGTGATGTCAAACGGGTTATACCGGTACGCGGCTGCTTCGCCTTCAGGCATGACCTGGATCTGCAATTTCCACCGCGGGAAGTTCTCCGCTTCGATACTGGTCACGAGATCGCGCTGCGCGCTCTCGCGGTCTCGGGCAACTACTTGCGCGGCTTCCTCGTCCGTGTAGTTCGCGATTCCCTGCATCGACCTGAAGTGGAACTTCACGTAGAAGCGTTCGCTTGCCGCGTTGATGAATGAGAAAGTGTGGGAGCCGAAGCCGTGCATCTGCCGGTAATTCTGAGGAATACCGCGATCACTCATCAGGATCGTTACCTGATGCAGCGACTCGGGATGGCGCGACCAGAAATCCCAGGCTGCGACGTTGTTGCGCAGATTTGTGTAGGGGTCACGTTTCTGAGTGTGGATGAAGTCCGGGAACTTCAACGGATCGCGAATGAAGAACACGGGCGTATTGTTGCCGACGATGTCCCAGTTGCCCTCTTCAGTGTAAAACCTGATCGCGAAGCCTCGCACGTCGCGCTCGGCATCGGCTGCACCGCGCTCACCTGCGACTGTCGAAAAGCGCATGAACACTGGCGTCGCCTTGCCAGTTTCGGCGAATAGCTTCGCTTTCGTGAAGGGAGAAATGTCGTGCGTCACCGTGAGGGTACCAAACGCACCTGATCCTTTTGCATGGACGCGCCGCTCAGGGATAACCTCGCGATCGAAATGCGCCAGCTTCTCAAGCAGCCATACGTCTTGCAACACGACGGGGCCGCGGCTGCCGGCTGTCATTGAGTTCTGGTTGTCTGCCACTGGCGCGCCGCTGGCACTGGTTAAATGTTGTTCGGACATTCTTCGCTACTCCTCGTTGCTCTGTTGATTGCTCTTAACCGTCGATGCAGACTGTCGAATCTCGCCTCGGGGAATGTACACAAACGCTATGTCCCGGGAAACTGTGCCGCAGTCCGTATGGCCACGACCATGTGGATCGTGATCCCTATACCTGAGTATGAGTTGGGGAGCCCTATGCGAGTCGCTTGTGCGTTCCCACGTGTCCTGAAAACTGTTTCAGCAGAAAGCCTATGTAAGTTGCCGACGCGGGACTCTATGATTGGCCGCGAAAAGTGATGCTTCGTAAAAGAAGTGCACGACTTTTCACGCAACGACAACCACCATGGAGTCTGGAATGAAGAAGATCATTGCAACTGTTTTGTGCATCACCTATGCCGCGTTCGGCGTCGCGGCCCACGCCGCTGTTTCTACCTATTCGCCGCAGGTCGAAGATCATGCAACGAAAGCGGGCTTTACCAGTCCGGAGCGTAAAGCTGAACGCGCCGCAAACCGTGCGCTCTCGAAAAAGGTTCGTGCAGCGTTGACCAGCACCCGCGGACTCGACGTATCGAACGTAACGGTGCTCGCGCGCAAGGGCGCCGTCACGCTTGCCGGTACCGTGCCGGACGACCAGCAGATCGCGCTCGCAGAGAACGCTGCGCAGGGTGTGGAAGGCGTCGCCTCCGTGAAGAACAATTTGACTCCGGGTTACGCAGGCCACTAGTCAGTATCAGGCTAGCGATCAGTTCAGCCGGTTCGATTCGTACGACCGCTTAACACGCGATGCGGGCATTGCACTCGTACCGCCATCGCGTTTTATCAGAACCAGGAAAACCCAAGAATGATCACGCTACACAATAAGGCATTAATGGCAATGGCGATGGCGAGTGCAGCACTCGTTACGCCGGTCGAAGCCGCTCCAGTTCTGGAGCCGGTCACCCAAGGTTTTATCGACGCGCTTGCCAAACAATCTGGGCCGCCGATCTATGACCTGAAGCCGGAAGATGCACGTAACGTACTGGCGGGAGCACAGTCTAGGCCGGTCGCCAAGCTTCCGGCCAGTATCGAGATACCGTACCTTACCTGTGGGGCCAACAGGGTCAGTGAAGGTTCGAATCGTCAAACCCGAACATGCCACAGGACCGTTGCCTGTAGTCATGTATTTTCATGGAGGCGGCTGGGTATTGGGCGATACCAGCACGCACGACCGTCTGATTCGAGAGATTGCCAATGGGGCCAACGCGGCGGTTGTGTTCGTCGATTACGATCGTTCACCAGAAGCGCAATACCCTGTGCCCATCGAGCAGGCTTACGCAGCGACAGAATATGTCGCCAGACATGGACGCGAATTAGGCGTCGATTCATCCAGGATGGCGGTGGCGGGTGACAGCGTGGGCGGCAACATGACCGCGGCGGTTACGCTGCTCGCGAAGGAACGCCGTGGTCCGCAACTGCGCTATCAAGTATTGTTCTATCCGGTGACCGATGCGAACTTCGACGACGCTTCGTACAAGGAATTCGCGGAAGGCCCGTGGCTAACGCGCGCAGCCATGCAATGGTTCTGGAATGCCTATGCACCTAACGCAAGCGATCGCGAGAAGATCACTGCGTCGCCGTTGCGCGCGACCCAGGAAGACCTGAAAGAACTGCCCCCGGCGCTCGTTATAACCGATGAAAACGACGTGCTACGCGACGAAGGCGAAGCATATGCCCGCAACTTAATGCAGGCGGGTGTGAAGGTCACTGCGACCCGCTATCTCGGAACCATTCACGACTTCGTCATGCTCAACGCGCTGGCGGATACACCCGCGGCGCGTGCCGCTATCGCCCAAGCCGACGACGCGCTGCGGCACGCGCTAAGTAAATAACCGCAGCTATCGTGAACCGTAAGAAAGACCGGTCAACTGACGTGACCGGTCGTACACAATCCCTCTCATGGAGTGAAAAATGGCGACACGCTTGAACACGATCAATCCGGCCGACGCGTCCGGCAAAGCAGCGGAACTATTTGGTCAGATCAGCAAGGCAATGGGAAAGGTTCCAAACGCGTACGCAACGATCGGCACGAATAACCCTGAAGCACTGGCCGCGATGCTGGACGTGGATGCGGTGATCGCGTCCAGTACGCTCGACAAGGCAGACCGGGAAGCCATTCGCCTCATAGTGAGCGAAACGGCCGGATGCGACTACTGCATCGCGGCGCACACGATGCTCGGCAAGAAAGTCGGGCTTTCGCAAGAGGCAATGAAGCAGATCAGAGCGGGGGTCGCAACGGGTGACGCGAAGCGCGACGCGCTCGTCACGTTCGTGCGCACGCTCGCTACGACACGGGGCACCGTGCCTCTTCAGACGCTGGATGCGTTATTGTCGGCGGGCTATACGGAGCGGCAGGTCATCGAGACCATGCTGGTGGTGGCGTCGATCACTTTCACGAACGTCGTCAATCGTGTCAACGACACCACGTTGGATTTCCCTCCAGTTGAGTGAATCTGACCGTTCACTCAAGCGAGGATGCCGTGCGCCCGGTCGTGCCGTGAGGATGGCCAGCATGCAAGGTGGTGACGGTTTCAAACGACCCTGGTTTCAGGCGGACTCGGGTTTTGCCAAATAGAAATCGATGTCGAATGCGGTCCTCCATCGTCTTTGTCGTCGAAAACCGGCACGCATTCGGCCCGCTTCCGAGCTTCATCCATCGCGATCTGGTGCGCCGGACACAGTCGGCAGCTCCAATGCCGCCGAATTCGGTGATCTAAATCGCCGCCTTTTTCGGCGGGCGAGATTGGGCTGGCGCTTAAGAAGCCAGGCGAAGCAACCCCTCTCTTCGAGGAATCCCGGCATCGAGTCGAGGCCGAGGGAATTACCCATTAACTAGGATAAGAAAATGAATGATCTTGTTGAGTTGGCTGTGCGGGCTGCCGGTGGCCTAGAACGTTTCAGAAGCTATCGAAGCGTTTCGGCGACGCTGCATCACACGGGCGCGATATGGGACCTGAAACAACGCGGTGGGGTGTTGACCAACTCTCATGTGACGGTGCAGTTACACGAGCAGCGCGTGTCGCATTCGCCATTTGCGCCGACCACGGACCACTCGATCTACACACCGTCGCGGGTCGAAGTGCGGCGGCAGGACGAGAGCCTCGTCGAAGCGTTGGACGATCCACGCGCTTCGTTTGACGGCTACGAAATGCAGACGCCCTGGTCGAATCCGCAACTCGCTTACTTCGTCGGTTACACGATGTGGACGTATCTCAACTCGCCGTTCCTGCTCTGCGATAGCGGCGTGACGGCTCGTGAGATCGAACCGTGGCTCGTCGATGGACTCCCATGGCGGCGTCTTCTCGTCGAATTCGCGCCATCGATCGCGACGCACAGCGCAGTTCAGACGTTCTACTTCGACGCGGACGGACTGTTGCGGCGGCACGATTATGAAGTGGACATTCAGGGGCGCAACGCTGCTGCCCGTTACCTCAGTGACTATACCGAAGTGCAAGGCATTCGTATGCCAACCCGCTTCCGCATTTATCCGCGCAACGCCGACAACCTGGCGCTGCCCGAGCCTTTGATCGTGGGTGTGGATCTGTCCAACATCCGCTTCAAATGACGGACGAGCCACGAATCTTCCCGCTTACCACGCTGCGGTCCGTGTTGCGCCCGGCAAACTCGAACTGGACGAACGGTCGACCCCGTTACGGGCTTACTGCGAGATCGGCCCCGTTTCGACGCTTGCGGCGTATGTCGGTGCGTTGAACAAACAGATCGCCTCGCGTTTCGCAATCAGCCTGACCGAAGTCGAATCGAATCGCGCTGCGGCGATGTGAAATGAAAGTATCGTGCCGGCGCAACAGGTGCGGCAGTCTCAAGCGCTTGAGTGGTTGGAGTAGTTCAAGCGCGGCTTTGGCGGTGGCCAAGACAATATCGGAAAGCCGCCGGCGGCAAGTGGAAGCTTGTGCATCCATTGAGGGCCCCGCCGCGGTGTTGCGTGCGTTCGCATGAACGTCTGAACTGACGGTCGCATGTAGCGGTGGAACATCGCTGAACGAAATTGGCGGGCAATTTGCCAACAAAGCGGCCGGCGTCGTCACTATGAGCGGCCGCCGTGGGCGCGTCCCACCGTCTGTTGCAGGTCGTTACGTGTCCGACGCGGGGGCGAGACATGCGAGGGAACTGCCCCTACGATCGCCTCACCGATTTCTGTTTGCGAGGATCAGGGGGCTCTCACCGCAAGCGACGGGTCGACACGTGCGCCAATGCCGGGTATCGGCGTCCGATGCGGTTCCGCGGCATCATCTTTGCAACTTCATACCAATGCAGGAGGGTCCCATGGCAACTTACATTGTCTTCCGAAGGAAAGCACGCAAGATCAGGGTGAGCTCGACATCTACCAAAGCAAGGTGGGCGAGACCTTCAAAGGGCATCCTTTTAAGATCCTCGCTGCCTACGGACCGCAGCAGACCCTTGAGGGTGACGCGCCAGAGGGCGTCGTGATCGTGGAGTTTCCATCGACCGCTGACGCGCGCGCGTGGTATGACAGTCCGGCGTATCAGGATGTCGTACAGCACCGGTTCAAGGGCGCGCGCTATCGGGCCGTCCTAGTCGAAGGGATGTGAAGAAGTAGGCGATGATCAGCCGCGTGGAGCTCGGTGCACGGCTCAGCCATAATTTGAATGACGGCTTTTTCAGGAACGCCAATTTCCAGTTCGCATCGACCATGGAAATTCATGTCGGACCCGGTCCGGCCAAGAAGCGCTGCTGGTTCCGGGCGTGCGTCTGATATTGGATCTCGGCTTCGCGGTAGTCGCCGGCGGCCGGCGTACCGATGCCCATCGCAAGCACATCAGCCCGTTCGATGCTCCAGGCACAATGGCATCACGACCCGCTCCATAAAGTTAAAGTGCGTTGCCTCTTCGCACTCTCGGTTGGCAATCAAAGTGCAGCTAGCATCTGAGCCAACTGTGCGCCATCGACAAGTTCAAAACCAAGTTCCGCGCCTGTAGAAACTGCGCCGCTAGTGAAGATGCTGGTTGTGATGACCATTCCCTTGCTAGGCTGTTTTGCACCTTTGTCCGTAAGACTAATTGCACCCTGAAGCTCTCGAAGGACCTCAGGTCCTACTGGCCGGTGGGTTGCCCAGCATTTGCACTGCACAACCCAAGATTGATCTTCGCCGTCAACGGCGAACAGATCTACGCCTCCATCACCGTCGCGTTGCGCACCTTGGTGGATCACCCGCATCCCTCTCGCTCTGAGGATCCGCGCGCAGTCCTTCTCGAAGTCGAACCATGCTGGTCGAGTACCAGCCGGTGCCTGATCAATTTGCTCAAAGAGCATTCGCGATGCGGACCGGCTGCGATAAACCTTTACTCTGGCTGCGTCCAATTCCGACCCTCGAGCATGCGGACGTACGAAGGTGAAGCCCTCCGGAACCTGCCAGCCGTAACGTTGGGCGAGAAATCTCTGTGCAGGGGAGGCTACCTTCGCCCGCCGCAGGTGAGCTCCAACGTTGTGTTTGGGGCGAAGTCCCACATCTGTTTCTGGGGCCGCTCTCTCCAGCTTTGGCGTTGTATACCGGACTCTCGGCAGGTAAATTACAGTGCGAATATCCCGTCCGCGGATACGTCGACGCATTGGGCGGGCGTTGAACAGCGATTCCCGCTCTTCAACGACCAGAAAGTCCCGAATAATAGCGCCTGCAATCAGCTTCAGAGAAATGACCGCATCTTCGTTCCAAACGGCTTCGCCGTCGTCGGCGCGATGTCGGATGAGTTGATGCGTTCTGCTCGCGGGGGGATGCTGGCGTAAGCCGATCGCGACGTGGAAATACCGGTCGCAATCGTCGAGAAAATAGCAGGTAAATTCGCCGTCACTTTCGAAGATTTTTAGCGCGACGAACGGCCCAAATCGGATGTCGACGCGGGCGCCCCATGGAATCGACCACTGCCTGGCTTCCTGAGCTTCTAAAAGAAGCATCTCGAGGCGATCCTCAGCATCCTCTATTGAACCTTCAATCGCGACCGACTCGAAAGCGTCGCAAATGGTATCAAGGGGCGCGGGGAAGTCCGACGGATTCAAGTAAAGCCCGGCATCGACAAGGTCAATGATTTCGATCCCCGATCGCCAAAGCCGGGTGATATCTGCGAGCGGGGCAGTGACGTCGATGAGCATTGACTTCACATCAATCGCATATTCCTTTGTGTTGGCGAGCCATGGTCGGCGGGTGCCCTCCTTGGTGATGCGCGGGTCAAGCAAAGCGCCCTCGAACGAAAACTGCCACGCCATGCTGAGTGCTTCACTATCAATGTCTGCAAGAATGCCGAACAGCTTGTCAAGCATAGCAAAGACGGTTCGAGAATCGGAGAGCGCGGCGAATGCAGCGCTGTGCGCTTCCTTCGCATTCGCATCGGGTCCGGCCAATGCGACAAGCCAGTCACCAAGAAGTGGATATCGACTGACCAACTGATGCACACGGTCAGCCAGTTCGCCAGCCTCTACAAGCTGGCTACTACTGTTGAAAAGCGTGGATTCGCCGTCCAAGCGAACGCGATCCCGGAGGATCTGAATGAAGCCGGCGGCCCGATGACGTCGGTGCCACGCGTGATACCCCCATTCCGCCATGGCTTTGTCGAGCGGCGTAAGGTCTGGCGCCCATGGTCCTTCGTAATTCAGCGTGCGCCAGAAATCCGCTGTGGCGTCAGCCCAGAGAGGGATCTCTTCATCCTCGGTCTCATCGAGGGGTTCCTCGGGAAATGGGACATAGCGTTCGCGAATGCATGAATATGGAATTCCAGCACGAGTGAATTCCCATAGGCGTTCGAACGCGGCGAACGACGAAGAAGCACCAGGCGCAGCCGCGTCGTTGAAGACCGCCTCATGCCATCCACCGTGCTCACCCCTTGGGCCCACGACAGTCATCAAGAAGCGCCCATTCCGTCGGATTGCCTGAATGACGGGATCTTCGCTGGGACCCATCCATCGAACGTGCGACCCTGTCGTCTGTCTTCGTTGCAACAGCGTCAGCGAGAGATACATCGAGGGGGTATTGTCCCAGCGCCAAGCCAGCACTCCGCACCCACGCTCTTCACGTAGGAGACGGACTTTCCGCTCATCGGTCGCGATAAACACCAAGCAGCCGATGCCGTCGTCGGTGACCCACGCGGGGCCTCGGTATGTTTGCGCCACGCTCTTGCCCGAAAACGGAAGGACAAGGGCCGACAACTGTTCGTTGCTGATGGGACGAAGATTTGTAGGATTCGCTCGGGCGAGTGGCAGCGGGTCAGGCTCTGTGCGTTCAATGGGCATATTCGAGGAAGTCGGTACGGTCGGTTTCGCGGAGATTACCGCATTTCGCCCACCTACAATCAAGATGCTTGGAGGCAACGTGGCTGGATCAATTGCTCATGTCTCACGCATTTCGGTCTCAGGTGCCTGTACGCGTGTTCGCACGCGAGATACAGATTTCCCGCGTTCACGTCGGCGTCTCCGAGTAAAGTCGGCAGCCAAGAGGGCGGCTGCGAAGACGACAATCGCCAACAAGGCAGCAGCCAGGAAGCCGCTGCGACGAAGACGCCGGCAAGCGCACAGAAGTGTCGTCCCTGGCTGCTGATCAGGGATGCATAGGAACGAGCGCGACTGTGACGGCGAAACCCGTTTGATGCCCGGCTTCGATGCCGGATGGCGAACCACCCGGTCAGAATCGGCGTTTGGCGGGGAAAGATGCCTGGCGAACGTCACTGCTTAGCTGTGACGGCATGGCGTTTGGCGACGCACTGGTCCCGCCATTGCCGAGCGAACTGAGCGGCAGGGCTCACGTATTCAACTCCCGACGCAGCCTGCTCAAGACAACGCACAACTTCGAGAGCCTCATCACCGCAGTCGGGCCCTATCCATTGCGCGAACCTAAGCTTCGCGTTGAGCCCCCGGTCCCACAGCTCTGTGCAAATCCATTCCAAGGCGACATCGGCAGTCGTCGGGCGTGCCAGTTTTGGCAACGCCATCAGCATTTCCGCGTTTGCCTCATCCAATGCTTTGCGATTCAAGAGCTTCCTTAGTTTACGCAATACGTTTTGCGCACTTCGGTCGCGGCGCGCGACCGCGGTGCGCCAAGTGGGATATTGCCGTGCGACGGCTTCAATTACTGGTTGCAGTTCGAAGTCGCGCCAAAATCGCGGAAGTGGCTTGTATGTGTGGTTCATGGCGAACTGAAATTCTCCGGCGCTTATATCCAGCGTTGTCTGTTGTCTGGTTGAGTAAAGTACAGGTGCGCGGCCGTCACATGTTTTGTGGAAAGGTGTCGTGTACAATTTTGGTTGGCGCAACCAGCTTGTCAATTTTAAAAATCGTGTGTAAATAAATGTCTGTTTTTGGGATCGATGCATGTGCTGATGGGCGCCCAAAAAAATGTTAAAATCACGTATTGGCCGACCTTTCGGCGTGCATGAAAATAATAAGTATAAAGCGGTTGTTCGTATAAACGAAGTTTGAATTGGCCCTCTATTTTTATGTCTCCACCTTGGGCCCAAATTCCTGATCGTTAGGCCGCTGCTCGCACCCGGCGGGTCGCAGCCACCGTTGGCTAGCTGGCCGTCGGCGTAGGTCAACTCCCTGTACGCCGAGTCGGCAGAGCCATGATGAGCGAAAAATATTTACTCCAAAATCTCTCCGTTATTAAGGGGTGAATTTTGATAATGCGCTCGATAGTAGGGAAATCAACATGGAACTCCACTTGTTTGTCTCGAATTTGGATGATATAAATTCGCCCAACGGTGCCTTGGGGCGGGTTTGGAAATGCCGGTAGGACGGCATTCTCCTTTTTTCTGGGATTATCAAGCGCCGCCATGGCGTAAAAAATCTATACTATTTTCGGGGTGTTTTGTGGGTAGTCCAGTTTATTTTGTTGCGTGCCCTCGCAAATGACCAAAACCAGCATGCAAACTGCAGAAGCGAAGCAGCGGGCCACCGAAATCATCTGCACGGAGGTTGCCAATGCCGTAGTTGAATTCATGGTCGACTGCGGAATGAATGGCGACCAGGTCAACGTAGGCAACCTTTGTTTCGCGTTTGAGTACGCCTATAGACCGCTACCGCGATTCTGGCGAGACTTCGACCTTAAAGCGGTGCTTGAAGCCATAACGCGTCAATTTCCCGATTGGCGTGCGACCGCTGTGGTCCGCCAACAGTCTGTCAGCGACGTACTGAGTGAAGTCGAGGGCGTTCTGGCCACTTACGCCTTCGATGAAGCGAACGCGGAAATGATGATGGCTCTGCCGTTGGCGGCTCGTCCGCGGGATAGAGAGGCGGCATCTGAGTGGATTTTCTCGGAGCTTCGGAAACGAAATCTCCAGCGAGAGCTACGATATGCGCAGCGCGATGGCAATCGATGTGGCGAGGGTGCTCTTGAGACTTTGCACTGCGTCGAGCGGGCTGCGCTGGGAATTGTGTATGAGAGACTTGGGACTCAGGTCGCTCGGTCCATTCGAAACTGTCGGCTCGCAGGTGACTGACAGAGCATCGCGTCGAGCAGGCAGGCTCGCGTCAACATAGTTAGCTGAGCCGTGGATAGCAGTATCGTTCTCTGGATGTGTGTGGCGTTTGAGGGCGCGTTGGACAAGCACCACGTCGCAAATCGAATAGCTAAGAGAAGATCGGAGGGGCGCCAGATGAGCAATGAACAGAAGGGGCGGATGGCAACAGAAGAGCACGTCGCCGTGAGCAGAGTGCTGTCCAGGATACTGCGGCATGAGCCGGAAATGGTTGGCATCCGTCTGGATGCCCAAGGCTGGGTGGCAATCGAGGAACTCGTGCGCTCAATCAATCGCAGTGCCCGTGCTGCACAGGCTCCAAAGCGCTTAAGGTCGCTGCCCACTGTCACACAAGAACTCGTACTGGATGTGGTGGCTTCCAGCGACAAGCAGCGCTTTTCGGTTTCCCCCGATGGAAAGCGACTGCGTGCCGCGCAAGGGCATTCGATCGACGTCGACTTGGGGTATGCGGACACCGAACCGCCGCCGGTCCTCTATCACGGTACCGCGTGGAGCAGTTGGCCGTCCATAGCTAAAGAAGGACTAAAACCCGGTAGTCGTCACGCAGTTCACCTGAGCAGGGACATCGTTACGGCAACTCGGGTAGGGGAGCGCCATGGACGGCCCATCGTGCTGGAGGTTGACGCAGGCAGAATGCACGCGGACGGGCTTTCCTTTTCCCAGTCGGATAACGGTGTTTGGCTTACATCACATGTGCCGCCAGGATACCTGAAGCCGGTATCACAATAGGAGTCTCCCGCCTCCGCTGTCAATCATGCGGAAGAGCAGGGAAATCGCATTTTCATCCAGGTTATTCAAATTATCCCCGGTTGGTCTTCTTATACTGATTTGCAGGACATCAGTCGCGTCGGGGACGACAGAGAACAATCCGAGCGTTGTCATTCTCCGAGACATCTTGCGACGCGCGGTGCGGCGAAACTATGCGTTCGTCGCCCGGCAACCATACAATTGATACGGGAAAAACAATGCCAGTTAGCTTTTTGGCCTATAAAGGCTTAAAGAAAATTATCAGCTTCGATGACGAGGTCGACGCTGTTGAAAACGGGAACGAATTCGTTACTGTATATGGCCATCCGTGGAGCCCGTTTTTCACTGAGGGACTCGATGTCAACGCGCGGTACGTATGTGCAGAAAGAAAGAGGTTTTTTCTATTCGACGACCATGACGAGTTCGTTGATTGGGTGATGGAGCTATCTTATCTCGTAGGGTGCGAAGGGAAAATTCCTGCGGCTGACAGTAAGGTTGCTTTTCGCGACATCTTTCGCTCTGGAAATGGTGGAATGATAGGACCAGTCGCCTCGGCAAAGCTGGTGTGCGAATTCGATAAGTGGGATGACCGTGTCCGATTACATAGGAGAGGGAAGTTTTACAAGCACTATCTGTTGATGCGGAATATGTTTGAATATGCATCGGTGGATGGTGCTGTGAATATATATGGCTAGGAAGCTCGTCGCTGTGGGGATGACAAGCCGTGGCAACAGTGGCAGTCCCATGTCCCATAACCCAGGAAAAGGCAGCTTTGGTTTGGCCCAATCCGTGGAGTTGGGACAGTATTGCATCTCCGGCGAGCGCACCACAGGTTGCGCTCGCTTTTTCTTTTGTTGCTGACCGGGCCTTTTCGAAAGGGCGAGTGCGGCATTCGTTGCCGACGTGGCAGCCGAAGAATGCTCCGGACATCTCGAACCTGTCCGCATTTTTGTGTGCGAGGCGGTTAGCGGAGTTACCCGCGTGCGTTGGTAAAACGCTCTCCAAACAGAATAGCGAACTGGTTCATGGCGGAGGACCAGTCGAATGCCGCCCGTACAGACTTCGCCAGCACGTTGCGCAATGCCAGCCACAGTAGCTTGATGGCGGCCTCGTCGTTGGGGAAGTGGCCGCGGGTCTTGATGATCTTGCGTAGTTGCATGTTCAGACTCTCAATGGCATTCGTGGTGTAGACGACACGGCGTATGTCGGGCGGAAACACGAAGAAGGGTGTGACGTTCTCCCACGCCCGTCGCCACGACTGCACGATGGTCGGATACTTCGCGCCCCATGGCCCTTCGGCAAAGGCCTCCAGGGCCTGCTGCGCGGCCTGTTCGTTCGCGGCGGCATAGACCGGACGCAGCGCTGCGGCGACGCTTTTGCGATCCTTGTAGCTGGCGTATTCCAGGCTGTTGCGGATCAGGTGCACGATGCAGGTCTGCACGGCCGTGCGCGGGTACGCCGTGCCGATCGCCTCGGCCAGCCCCTTCAGGCCGTCGACCACCGCGATCAGGATGTCCTGGCAGCCCCGGGTCTTCAGTTCATTGAACACCTTCAGCCAGAACTTCGCACCTTCGGTCTGCTCGATCCACAGGCCGAGCACGTCGCGCTGGCCGTCGGCCTGAATGCCCAGCGCCAGATACACCGCCTTATTGCTCACCACACCGTCGCCACGGATCTTCACGCGCAGCGCGTCGAAGAACACCACCGGGTACATCGGCTCAAGTGGACGGCTTTGCCAGGCAAGCGTTTCGGCCATCACCTCATCGGTGACCGAGCTGATGAAGTCGGGCGAGACCTCGGTGCCATAGCTTTCGGCCAGAAACGACTGGATCTCGCGCACGCTCATGCCGCGTGCGTACATGGCAATGATGCGTTCGTCGAAGCCCGTGAAACGGCGCTCGTGCTTGGGAATCAGGATCGGCTCGAAGCTGCCTTCACGGTCGCGCGGCAGATCGACCCGCACCGGGCCACGCTCGGTGATGACTGTCTTGCCGCTGGCGCCGTTGCGTTCATTGGTCTGCTCCGCAGGCTTGGGCTGGCCGGGCCGGTAGCCCAGATGCATGTTCATTTCGGCGCCCATCGCGCGTTCGATGAGCGCCTTGTTGAACGCCAGCATCAGGTCCTGAACCTCGGCGGGCGTCATCGGACCCTTCACCAGTTCATCCAGCAGCGCTTCAGGCAGTTCAGGCAGCGGCCCGCGGGCCGCTGCCTGAGACGCGACGGTGCGTTTCTTTTTCATCGGCATATCCATGATCTTGATCCCTCATGATATGCCCCGCCCACGAAATTACGGATAGGTCCGACATCTCCACCACCTTCCGCTTGACTCGCGGCCGTGTGAATCGG
The DNA here is from genome assembly GCF_003387275.1 of Paraburkholderia sp. BL6669N2. Classification (NCBI taxonomy): domain Bacteria; kingdom Pseudomonadati; phylum Pseudomonadota; class Betaproteobacteria; order Burkholderiales; family Burkholderiaceae; genus Paraburkholderia; species Paraburkholderia sp. BL6669N2. Next base: position 851,880 of record NZ_QUNA01000002.1, read on the forward strand.
CTTCGAGCTTCCAGTTTCACATCTGTTTTGGCTAGACTCCTGTACGACAGCACGAAAGTGACTCTGGATCGAGCGAACCCCGTTTCGTCTCGTAGCAGCTAAAGCAGAAAAACGTGCGCAACCGTCAGTCGCGCACATTGAGTTTAATATTCGTCCCTTCGCCCGAGCATGTCATCGAAGGTGATATCGCCCCGATGCAGCACAAACGACGTCACATCCAGCTCGCACACTGCGTTTCCATCCGTAATTTCAAGCAACGCCACCGCCATGTTGTTGAAGGTACTGCACGGAAATCCCAGGAGACCATGTTCAGGTTCAAGGTCTTCAAAGGGAGGCTTGTCCGGACCGGTGATGATGTCCACGTATGGATTGCCTGTCACTTTGAATGCTTCTGCAGCGCGTCGAGCGGGAGTTACGCCAGTTTCCACGGCAGTTTCAAGGGCATTGAGCCAACCACCGAGAGAGCCGGACATTCGGAACGCTTCGCCATAGGCTTCAGCGGACTCGCCGGTGAAATGCAGGCTTCCTCCTTCAGACATCATGCAAACCTTTTCATAATATTTCCAGAACTCCCTTTCCAACGTAGCACGGTTGTATCCCGCTCGGCCAAGTCGCCGACGAAGCGTGTCGGCCGTTATCGAGTACACAAACTCGAATTCGAGCGTCTCGGGACCCCGTTCCCGGCAACGGATGACCCGGTCTTCCGGTCTGAAGTACCACCGGTTGTACCGGTTGACTGTGCTCGACATTGGATAGCCACCGATGGTGGTGTGTACGACGCATTCCATATAAATTCCTGTGTTCGCTTACTTGATGGAGGACAGTCCGGGGAAGAAGCGATCTACTCGTTTGAGACGTCCAGTAATTGGCAGTCCCGTTCGATGCCTCAAACCAGGTCCTGTGTTCGTCCCGATTCGCGGGGCGGCGTGTTGCTAGATGTCGCTCTCGTCGTGAAAGACATTCTGAACGAGCTGCTTCTGCCGCAGCCTCATGTCATCGAACGTCGTATCGTCCAGATACTCGACGAACATGGACACCTCCTGCTCGCACCGTACGTGGCCATCTACAACCTCCAGCAGGGCGACCGACATGTTGTCGAGCGAACTGCATGGGAAGCCGAGAAGGCAGTGGTTGGGCATCAGGTTGAGGTCACCGGGTTTGTCCGAACCCGTGATGATGTCCACCAGGATGTCCTCGGGATGAGCAGCCTCACGTGCATTCCGTCGAACCCGGGTGACGTTCGCCCTGACCGCCTTCGCGAGCGCTTCCAGCCAGTCGTCCAGCGTGGCAGCCCGGAATGCATCGGCGCGAGCCTGTGCTTTTTCAGCGTCGGGGTAGGGGTTGAAGAACAGGGTCCCCGATTGCCGGCAAACGGCCTCGTGGTACCGCATGAACTCCTGTTCCAGCGTTGTTCGCGTAAAGCCCGCGCGCCCAAGACGCCTGCGCAGCACGTCAGCAGTCACCGAATATGCGTACTCGAGCACCATTCGCTGTTCACCGTCGGGCGTGTCCCAGTGGAGGGGATACTTGCGCGAGCGAATGACCCTGTCCTTTTTTTCGAATCGCTCCCACACGGTGTAGGAGCGTCGCATTACATCCAGTTCATAGCCGCCAATCGAAATTTCAGAGCTGCACGTCATTAAAATAGCCTCTTCGAATATGGAACTCGTTGTTGTCCGGAAGATGTGCGTCTGACGGACGTCCCGATGTCCGCAATGGCAGACCTCTTCGTATAAGCGCGTGAAGGGCGCATGAAAATCGCGAAATCACGAATCTGGAAGATGGACGCACGTCGAATTCGGGAAACTGGCTCACGTGCTTCGAGTTTTCGGCAGGAAATATTTTTGGCTGGCTGCGTCACGGCTGCAACGGATGCATAGAGCGCAATCTGTTTTGCCGGAAAACGATTGGCCAGAGCGGACCGTCCATCAATACGCAGTGGAAAAGCGAGCGTTCTGATGGCGGTGCAGGCGGGTGGTTAAGGGCAGGGTGCCGATGGTAGTGGTAGTTCAGTCTCAGCTGGGTCGCGGACACGTACTATCCACGCGTCACGCGTCGCCCGAATGCCGCGCCAACCTGATCTGCGCGCCGCGCATTGTCTCCGTGGAGATAGGTCGACGTCGTCGCGATGGACGCGTGCCGCAGATTGTCCCGGACCGCGACGAGTTCGACGCCATTCGCCAGTGCGTGCGACGCATGCGTATGCCGCAGCCAGTGGGGGCTGGCCCTGTCGATCCGCGCAGACTGTTCAACGTCATCACCGGCCAGCCGTGACGCGACGAGTGCGAAGAACGCATCTGTGACCTGGCGTAGTCGCGCCGGCGTGATGGCCCGGCGGCCGTGACCGGCGGGTTCGAGCGATGCGAGGAGTGGCGTCGACGGATGCCAGCGTCGCCGCGTGACGGGCAGGCCACGCTGCAACAGATAGCCGTCAAGCGCGTCGAGTGCAAGGGGCGGTAGTGCAACCGCGTCTGGCTGCGCGCCCTTGCCGGTGACATGCAGCCATAGTACGCCCCGGGCGTCGGGGCGAATGTCGCCGAGTGTAGCGCTGACCAGTTCATGTGCGCGCAGTCCGGTGCCATAGGTGAAATCGAGCACGAAGCGCAGGCGCTGGGCGGCGGGAGGCTGCCAGCCGTACGACCATTCAAGCCCGTCCGCGAGATTGCGTGCTGCCTGCCATTCACTGTCCGTGAGCGCGCGCGCCGTATCGAACGGCGTGGCGCGCTGGCCACCGCGTACGGTCAGTCCGGCGAACGGATTGCCAAGCAGATAGCGCTGCTCGACCAGCCAGCGGAACAGCGCGTTCAGCACCGCCAGCGCGTAGGCCGTCGAGTGGGCCGAAAGGCCGTCCGCGAAGGGACGCCACTCGACGGAGTTGCGCGGACGTGGCGGTCCGGCCCAGCGCGCCCGCGGCGTGGGATGGCGGAGGAACGCGCGGTAGGCGATCGCGTCGTCGGTCGTGAGCGATGAGAGCGCCTGGCGCCGCTCGACGATGGCCCACAGCATCAGCCGTTCGGCTTCCCGCCGGTACGCGCGCGCCGTGTGCGGGGCTTCGTGCAACGCCAGCCACGCGTGCGCCGCCTCGTAATCGTTGCGCGCGTTCAAGAGACAGCCGCGGCGTGGGGCCCGGAAGCGTCCGTGTGAGCCGTCCAGCTCAGGTGCGGGTTTGAGTCGTTCCCACGGCACGATGCCTTCGTCGTTCAACGACTTCATGCGCTCGACGAGTGCCCACGCTTGGCTAGTCAGCGCCGGATGCGTGGCGAACAGTGCTTCGACCTGGTGGGCGCCGACGCGGCCGACGCCCGGAATGCCGCGCCACCACAGCCGCCGGCGGGGCACCCGCACCGTCAGCTCGGCGAGCGTGCGCAGGCGGGCAGCGCATAGCGTCGCCGCGAGGCGAGGCGGCAGCCATGCGCCGACCGCGTCGGTCAGGCGTGGCTGCGGGATGGCCGTCCGACGCAGGACGTCGACCGCGTGCATGACGGCGGCAGCGGACCGGGTTCGTCCTTCCGCCGGGCACTGGAAGAGCGGGATGAGATCGTTGCGCTGGCGGGCGGCGGCGCACGCCACGAGCTGCCGGCGGATGCGGGCAAGCAGGCTACGGGAGGACTGACCGTCAGCGCGCACGTGACCGAGGTAGCGGGTGACGGCGGCGCGCGCGGTGAGGCCTTCGTGCCATGCGCGCAGCGCGGCAAGCGACGCGAGGTCGGGCAATGCAGCGGACAGGGCAGCGGGCGTTCCACCGGAAGGTCCGTTCCCCGGTCCGGAAGACTGGACAGGAACGGTTTTCATTAGAACAGTTTAGGTCGCTGCGAGCGCTCTTGCGATAAGATAATTTATCGCAAGTGTATTGTTTGGTCACCTACTATGTCCCGCCGTGCAACACGCCTTTCGGCGAAGCTGCCGGATACCTTCCGAGAAATTGAGCCGGTGGCACGCCACGCGGGCAGAATCTTTGCAGGCCCGCATGGACCGTCTCATGCGTTGGCTGACGGTCGGGCACGGTATGGCGGCGGCTGTCAAGACGGGCAGGATCGGGATAAAATGTCGCCCGGACATCGCGGGTCGGTGCCGCACGGCACCTGTAAATAACAGTGACAACGGGGATGCGAATGAGCGAATTGATCGAGACAGACGCCGGCGGGCCGCGATTTATTCACGTCGACGCGAAACCTGATCATCTTGCATCTCTCGCCCGCGGAAAACCAGTCAGCGCACTGGCTGAGCTCGTCTGGAATGCGCTTGACGCCGACGCAGACCGCGTGCGGATTGGCGTGACGGACAACGATCTTGGCAATCCTGTTTCCATTGAGGTGGTGGACAACGGTCTAGGCATCACGTTTGAAGATGCCGAAAGGACTTTTGGTAGTCTTGGCGGTTCGTGGAAACGGGAGCACCGCGTCACCGCTCGCTCAAACAAGAAAATGCACGGCCGGAACGGCAAGGGGCGTTTCAAGGCATTTGCGCTTGGACACGAAGTGGTGTGGGATTCGGTCTATCTGGGCAATAACGACACGCCACTGCACTTTGTCATAAGCGGGCGGAGCGACCGGTTGCAGGATTTCGAGATTGGCAAGGTGCGCAGCGCGCCGATGTCTCGATCGCGCGGCACCCGCGTGCGCATCGACAGTTTGCCCGAACCATTCGGTGTCTTGTCTAGCGATGGTTCTGCCAACCGGCAACTTGCCGAAACGTTTGCTCTGTACCTTCGCAACTATCCCGCCACGGAGATCATCTACCGCGGCGAGCGGATTGACCCGGCTTCCGTTCAGAAATCGCACGAAACCGTGCGACTCCCAGCGTTCATTGCTGCCGACGGCAGTGAAATCACAGCGGTACTAGATATCGTTGAATGGTCCTTCTCAAAAAAGGAGAGACGGATCTGCCTTTGCGATTCTGAGGGTTTCGCGCTACATGAAGTAGAGGCGGGCGTCCGACCCGGTACGGAATTCAACTTCACAGCCTATATCCGGTCGGACTACATCGCCAAGCTGAATCATGACAACGGCTTGGCGCTTGACGAACTCGACCCGGACTTGCGCCGTCTTGCCGAAAGCGCGCGAGGAGCGCTCCGTTCGCATTTCCGGCGGCGCAAGGCCGAGGCTGCCTCTGAGTTGGTGCAGCAATGGAAAGACGAGGGGGTCTATCCGTTTACCGGCGATGCAGCAGGTTCACTAGAAACCGCGCGGCGAGAGGTGTTCGACATATGCGCCCTGAATGTTCACCAATACCTCGACTCATTTCGCGAGGGCCGGCCCAAGGACCGGCAGTTCACTCTCAGGATGTTGAAGGCGGCGCTTGACGAAAACCCAGAGTCGCTCAAGCGGATCCTGTCAGATGTTTTGGAGTTGCCGAAAGAAAAACAGACGGAACTCGCAGATCTGCTTCAGTACACGACCCTGTCGTCAATCATCGAGGCGAGCAAGATGGTAGCCGACCGGTTGCAGTTTCTCACAGGCTTTCAGGAACTGCTGTTCCGGCCGGATACGAAAAAGAGCCTCCGCGAGCGAACCCAGCTACATCGCATGCTAGAAAACGAGACCTGGCTATTTGGGGAAGAGTACCTGTTGACCAGCAGCGACGAGAATCTGAATACGGTGTTGCGAAAGCATCTCGCGAAGCTTCGTCCGCCGGAAAAAGGTACGAGACGTAGGGCAGCTCCAGTGGTGCGAGACGACGGCACTCAGGCCGTGATTGATCTTTTGCTTGCGCGAGAAGTACCCGCCTACGCGCAAACCAGGCGGGAATTCCTAGTAGTGGAGCTGAAACGACCCTCCCAAAAGATTGATCTCGAAGTAGCGTCGCAGATACAAAGCTATGCGCTGACTGTGGCGAGCGACGAGAGGTTTGACGTCAGAAACACGCACTGGACCTTTATCGCCATCTCCAACGAGATGTCGCCGGAAGCGGCAAGAACTGTTCGGCAGCAAGGGAAGCCTTACGGTTTCTTTCATCAGGAAGACAATCTACGGATTGGCCTGGCGACATGGGCCGAAGTGATTGCGGCGTCTCGGGCGAGGTTGGAAGCGTTTCGAAGCAGGCTGGACTACACGGCAACGACAGATCAGGGTGTGGCACTCCTACACAGCAAGTATGCGCGATACTTGCCAGAAAGTTTCCTACCTCAGCAGGTCGATCCATCGACTGCTTGAAAATCGGCGCTTATTTGGCTGAGACATGCGCTCTCTGGCAAGCCTGAGCGAGATGGAAATCCATTGGAAACGGAATATCTCCGATCAACTGTCACCGAATTGTCGGTGCAGGGCCTTTATGCAAGCTACGACCTGGTTCCAGCGGCGATCTCGTCGCTTGTGCATTTCCTAACAGGTAGCTTAGCCCCTCTGATTCTCTTTATCGCGACGGCACTTACGACATCATTCATACTACAAAGCCGACACACCAAAAATTTGCATGTTACAAACCATGTTGACGTACCTCAAAATCTAGGTGGAGAAAAATTCACATAGATTTTTCCGCTTGGGCTGGTGAAATGCTCGGCTCTTTGGAACACGCTGATCGCAACCTTCATAACCTGACGTATGTTTCACGGAAATAGCAAGCTGCGACAGATCATCGAGTTCGGAGTAGTCAGGCCTCGAACGCGATTTGCCGAACGGAACCGCGAGCGGGAGTGGTTGCAAAGTGCAGACCTCACAATATCGAATATATATCACAGAAAGACATTCTTGAAAAATTAATTAAGGACGACAAATTAATGGATGTCGTGCTAGATGGGTATGAGACGATGGTATCTCAAAATTTGAGAAATTCGCTATGGCTCAGCGATGCTGACATGCAAGTTTGAACTTGCACAATTGATCCGCTGGAAGCCCGACGAGTGGGAAAGATAACAGTTAACTTCTGCGATTCGAAATTGCTTTACCACGAAATGCGCAGGCAAGACTGCTCAAGCAAATCTAGCAATCGCTAGAACAATCTCGATGACGCAACGCGCCTGGTGCAATATAAGTACGAGAAGCGTTCAAGGCGGGAAAATTGGGCTTGTGTTGCCGATTGATGTGTGACTAAGCTTCCTGCTATCGCACGCCAGTAGGGAAAAGCAAACGTACCGTTGATTCGCACGTCGGGACACAAACGGCTCAAAAAACTTCGATCAGGATGCTGGTTCCCAAGTTCAGATCGGGCGTATAGAAGGAGGCAGTTAGCAAAAGAATTTGTCTAGCGAGCTCGAGCTAGCCCCGCATTTCCGCAGGGCTGTCGCAGAGATCGCTGACCGGCTTGGCGCGGCCACCGATACCCGCGTAAAGAGAAAGCGGATGATCCGTCACGAAACGGAGCATCCGCTATTGTCGGCTCAACCAGCAAACCGATCCTGTCCTTCGACAAGACAGATGGTGGCCCTGACCGAGCCGTTTGTCAACCGTTCTCCGAAGGAGAAGGGGTATGCTTTCGTCTAACGTCTATGACCGCGCGTCTCGACTGTGCTCTGTGGGCTTTGCACAGATGGCAACAGAGGTGGGGTCCTCAGTTCAGAGCGCTTCACGCGCCGTTTGCCGCCCAACGTCTGACTCACAGGAACCCATCGCAGACGGCAACGGTCGCCGGCAGGCCGCTCATCGTCAGGAATGTGCTTTCGACCGCCCGGTCGAGGTAGTGCTGCTGGACGGTCCCGATTCGCCCTACCGAACGCGTGCAATGTCCGGCGTTTTGCAATTTCTGGCGAAGCGTAGCTCGTCTGCCGTGGGGAGCAACGAAGAGACACCACGATGCTGTTACATCCTCAGGGTGACGCGGCTGCAGAGCTTCGATTCGCGTTTGCGTATGGTCGTGGCGGGTGTGCGCTTTTCGGAAACCCGGTTTATCGCCCTCGATTCACCCGACGACCATTCTCGGTGTCTGTTCTCAACCGCCGTTCAAATTGCAAGGCTGGTTGCGCGGAGAGTCATTGTGATCTGTGCTGTTGATCTTTCGCATCAGACGGCCAAGACGTTGAAATCCGCGATGGAAACACTTGGCATCAGCTTGGGCGAAATTCATCTGAAGTCCCGTGCAAAGAGTCGGGATGTCGGCGCGGCTGTAGCGGAACGTTGTTGCGAATACATGACCTGGATGCCCAAGGCGGCGGTTGCTCCGGATGCTGCATTTTCCTCTCCGAAGTCAGTGGTTCGGGCTCTGATACGTTACCTCGCCGCGCGCAATCAAACTGATAGCTCTCGCCGTGTCCACACCGATAACGTCCTCCGCGTTCAAGTTGGTGCGACCGCCGTAGTTCATTACGGGACGCAAGTGGACAAGTCGTTGCAACGCAAAGCCGTGGAATGCGGATACGGAAATACCATGATCTCTCGGCTTGTCAGGAGTGCAGCTATCTACAACGTAAATAATCGCCCCGCTTGCACCAAAGCTTATTGCAACAATTTTGCCGTCAACCGCCTCCCGCGGGAGCGTCGCTGGCGATAGCGCGCGAAGTCGTTCTATCTAGCAGCAGGATAACGGGCTTAGGCGGAGGTGCGGACCCGTCACAGCCGATTACTCCGCCAACCGACAGCATCGTTGCTTTGTTCGTTGGCACGGATCGTTGTCTGGCACCTTCCTCCGAACTTAGCTTTTTGTGGAGGCTGACATGACAGTACCAGCACTGCCAATTCGGAAAGGAACGCTGGCGCGCTATAGAGAGCAGGCTCCGGCGACAAGTAGAGGAACACGCGTTAGATGGAGGCTCATCTTGGACATAACTGTTATCGGAATCAACAAGCAGCTCACTTGCATTGGGATAGCGATCGGTGCACTGCCGCCAATGTACGAGGGATCGCATGCGGAGATCTTGGAAGGTTGTTACATATATGAGAGGGCAGCGAAATGAGCGATCACAAAATGACCAAGGTCGTCTTCGATTGCAAGGTATCGGAGCGCAAGATTTTGGTTGTTCCTATCGCGACAATCTCGCGCACCCCGTACAACCCCGCAGCCCGAACCAAGGAGGGGGCAAAGCTGAAAAATTTGATCGACGGTATCAAGGAGTATGGGCAACTCTATCCTGTACTGATTACAGCTGAGCGCGAACTGGTGGATGGTAATCGTCGTTTGACCGCTTGCAGTGCGCTTGGCTACACCCATCTCGAATGCATCATCCTTGATATGGATAGGGATAAAGCTTTCACGGCCATTAACACAACACCCGAAAAGCTTGGTGGAAAGGGCTGGCTGGAAGTTGGCCGTGGGGGAGGATATCTGTTTAAGAAAGAGCGTGCCCAATATGACGAGCTTGCCGCATTGGTCGGGGAGTTTGGCATTGACCTTCTGATTCAAAAGAATCTCGGTCTGAACATCCTGCCATTGTGCAAGAGCGTCGCAAGTCTCGGCCTATCGCGCGGATTGGGTGAAATCATACTGCTTACCGCGAAGAATGGATTGACGAACAAAATCAACTTTGAGCTTCGCGCCGACAAGCCCAAGGTGGAAAAAGTGCTCGCCCTTGAAAAGATCTTCCGTGATGCAGCCCAGGAGATTGTATGACCGATAAACGCGAGGCATATCGGAACTCCTTCGCCATCGGACAATTGTTGCGAGCCGTCGACTCACTGAGTGCTCAATCGTCGCCTTAGCGCCGCCGGGGAGGTGGGGATCTCGCGCAGCGCTCGCAGAGGCTGCCATGAGGCAGACAGGGTTCGTTGCCGAGGTCGACCTCGCTCACGAATGTAACAACTCAACCGTCATTTCGTGCATCAGCATAGCGTCGTTTAATCATCGATTAACGTGATTACTTAGAGAAAAAAAGTTATGCGTAAAAATAGGAATACTAATATATGAGACTGTTTTGTACACGTGCCTAAATCCTGAAATGGAGATTTGCTATGACGTCACGAACGCTGAGAATGAAGGAGCACACTCTTAGCCGAAAGCTAAACGAGCAAGATTGTGCGAAAAGAGCTGGCACATATTTGCGCTGGCTCCACACACGGGATATGCCCGGATCAGGGATAAAAACCCGCTTGGCATGCGAAAAAGCCCCTGCTGAAGAACTACACCTTATGTCCGATGCGGAACACGCCGCTTTTTTGGAGGCATGGTACCGCGACGATGTCGTGGCAATTTTTGACCAGTACGCTCTTGAGAGGAACAAAACGCAACGTGCAGCACTCTCCGTCAACATCGACCATCCCAGATACGATGGTCGAACCGAACCAGCGGTACTAAGCACTGATCTAGTGCTCAACGTTCGACGCGGTAGAACGTATACAAGGGAAGCCAACTCCGTTAAGTCGGCACGCAGGAATGTTGGGAAGACGCTTACACGCACGCAGTTGATTGAGCGCCGGATGTGGGAGGACGAGGGAGCAATTTACCGATTCGTGACGGCTAACGGCATGCATGCAAACCGGTCGAAAAATCTGTCCTGGATTTTTCGTGCTCACAACGATACCGTCGGAAGACAGCTATCGAATTTCGAGTTAGTAGCTCGGCGGGAAATTCTCCGTATTTTTCGAAAGCGAAAATATATGCGCGTGATTGATGCGTGTCGGTACGTCGATCGCACCTTCGAACTGGCCTCGGGTACAGCTGTTCAAGCCTTTCGTCAACTCGCCGGCGGCAAACATTTGGCGTTCAATCTAAACGTTCCCGATCCTATTCAGTTGCTCTTTGGTGAGGTTTGGAGGCCGAAAAGGAATGGTTAACGCTTCGATGAAGCGATCCGGAGGGTGCCATGCCAATGAAATCCACATATCCGTCGCAGCCGCTCGCCGTGTGCGACGTTTTAAAAGAACGGTTTGGGAAGGCCGTTTACATCGTCCTTAAGACAGGGAAGGGTTCGCGTTGGACCCATATCATCGATATTGAACACGATAAGAAGTCAAGTAGCAATCGTAAGGCTTTACCAATAAAGCAAAAAACGGATGAGTTGATGGACCGTCTTTCTGAGCAATACAAAGACGTAGATGCGCTCGATCGATTGGATAAGTTGCCAACCGACGTATCAGATAGGCGAAGCATAAATCCGTTGGAATTGTCGAACAGATCAATTAAATATAAGGAAATATTGCTTGACCCAACAAAGTCAACAGGATGGAAGCTCATCTCGGGCCTGTTGACCTTCGACCTGCCTTTGAACGAAAAGGGCGAGGTACCCGAACCTTCATATTATGGAGACGAATTCGAGGCACTGCTTCATTCTGAGACCCGTCGAAAGCGCGTTTTGCGTTACTGCAAAGTTTCAAACATCTCTGAAGATACAGTATATCGAACGTTCCGCCGCTATTGTCAGCGAGGATTAACTAGCGCAGCCGCCGCCGATGACTATGATCTTAGTGGAGGAAGAGATCAGCAGAGAGAATGGAAATCCCGACCGGGCAAGGCTCCTCAGCATAGAAATTTCGGAGCATCGGCGTGCGATCAAGAGGTTCGACGACTCATTGCATTGGCTGCAGACTACTATTTCTCATTCCAGTACACAAAGGGAAAGAGATCCCAAAAGACCCTCGAACAGGCCTTGAACTGGCTACGCGCAACTTTCCTACGGGATAGGGCCGTGTACAACGAAAAAGGGGAAATAGTCGAGCTTAGCTTGAGTGGTCGAATTGTGATCACAGTCAGGCAGTTGCAATATTACATACTGAAAAATTATACATACGAGGAACGACGTATTCATAGGGTAGGTCTCCGACAATACCTGCTCCACGAGCGACCACTGAAAGGTCAACTTCGGACAACGAGGGGACCGGGAGAACGGTTTCATATCGACGCAACAGTTCTTGATATCTATCTGGTTGGCGAGATTTTGCGAACGAAAGTTATTGGTCGACCGGTTTTGTATCTGGTGATTGACGACTACTCTGGAATGGCCGTCGGCTTTCATCTCACATTCGATCCACCGTGTTGGGATGGGGCAATGATGGCGCTTGTCAACGCGATCAGTCCGAAGGTCGAATTCTGTAGGTCATTGGATATTTATATTCGTGAGGAACAGTGGCCCGCTTGCCGTCTCTGCGAGGGCATATACGCAGACCAAGGCGAGGTGAGTAGCGTTCACAAAGCGCACCCATTGATTTCTCACTACCGTGTGAACGTGTCGAATGCGCCGGCTTATCGTCCAGATCTTCGAAGCGTGATGGAGCGGCGCTTTGGGATTATTCCGGCAATTTGGACGCCGCTTGTTCCAGGGATAGTAGAGAAAAGCTCATTCGACCGTGGAGTCGCACATCCGGCGTACCACGCGGCGCTCGACCTGAAACAACTTCGGCGAGTCATTTGCCACGCATTGCTCAGCTACAACACTCGCGTAATCCGCGGCTATCCCACTCCTGAAGGAATGATCGAACGGGAACTCGCACCGACGCCGCTCAATCTTTGGACGTATGGAACCGAGGTGAACGGGTGCGGAAGGCACGTCGCTGTAGACGAGTTTCGGGCCAAGGTTATGCCAAAAACGACAGCTTCAATCGATGCTCGAGGAATACTGCACAACGATCTGCACTATGAATGTCCGACGTTTGATCTCGTCGAACGCCAAGCGATGTTCCGCGCAGAGGGAACCGAGACAAAAGTTCAAATTACATTCGACTCTACCGACAACAGCAGTATTCAGATACTTGGTTTGGGTGAGCCGATCACGTGCCCGATTTCAGAGCACAACGTCGGAAACTTGCAGGGGGTTACATACCAGGAACAGAGCCTTGGGAAAGACCTTGATGCAACCAATCGCGGAATGGCTAAAGAAGCGGGTGAACCTGATCGTGCTAAGACTGATTACAACATCTCAAAAATCGCGAAGGAAGCGACCTCGAAGACGGCAAAGGCCTTGCGTGAGGCGGGCATGACTCGGCCTGATATCAAGGATATAGATGAGATGCGTAACGTAGAGCGGTCGGCGAGCAAAGGTTTGCTGGCAGAAGATGCATCAAAGGATGCCAGGAAAGCTCGGCGGAACAGCAAGACCGGTGGATCTTTCAAGAACATCATCAAGAAGATCGTGCAAGGCGCCCGCGTGGGAGCCTCTGTAGAGCAGGAGGAAGCGTATGACGAGGAAGGAGATGCCTATGAGAGATCCGAAAATGATGCAAACGTCCCTTCGGATGAAACCGTTCAAATGACTTCCAAAGAGCTACGCGAGAAACGTGCGAGAGAGTTGCTCGAGGAAATGGACAGATAGGAGCATATGATGAACATCAAGGAAACGGTTGCGAAAGTGATCTCAGGTAAGAAGTCCAACCAGCCTGGGCCCATTATGCAATGCGTTGAGTCAGTTGAGGCATGCTATTACAGCGGAGATGATTTGCTGCCAGAGTATCGAAAAAATCCGTTGATCGCTGCATTGGGGCGCATTTGGGACAAACGTGCGATCTTGAAGGCTCTCGACGTGCCTATCGCCTTTTCGGAGGATGAACGGTCTAGGTCCGAAGAGTATCGCTTGCACGCCATAGGAAGACTATCACGATTTGTATTGGCTCTCCCTGCGCATCTCGACGTGGTGAGCACGTTGCAGCTGATGGTGCGACAGCACTATGTTGGAGTGAATATTGGGGACGACTACGTACAAGGTATCAAGGATCGCTATCGTGAGAATCAAGATGGGGAGCTCATGCCTATTTACCATCACGAGCGTTCGCATGCCTATTGCGCAGGCGTATTCGGACTTTCGGGTGGTGGGAAGACAACAGCATTAGAGTCGGCGCTGCGGCTACTGCCAAAGGTAATCCACCACAAGGATCACGGGTTGAATCAGGTCGTCTGGATAAAGGTAGATTGCCCTAAGAGTGCGAGCTTAAAAGACACGCTTAAACTTCTGATACTCGAGTTTGATAGCTTGCTCGGAACTGATTACTCGGCGGAAGTGGGGTCGCGAGCGACTCTGGCCGACTATGCAAATAAGCTACACCGTATTTCGAAGCGGCATCAGACAGGTCTCATTGTGATCGACGAAATGCAGAACGCGCTGCACGCGGTTGCGAAGAACGACCCGCTATTTGACTTTTTTGTCAATCTCACCAACGTTGTGCGAATTCCGGTCATTGTCAGTGGAACACCAAAGGGAGCCCAGCTATTTCGGAAGACGCTGCGATCGGCGCGACGTATCAGTAGTCAAGGCGTAATCACATGGGACGGAATGCGGAACGAAGATGACTGGCGCCGATTCTGTAATCAACTGCAGAAGTATCAATGGCTCGCTGATCCTGTTCCTCTGTCAGACGCCTTGCGACGGTACTTGTTATTCTTGACTCAAGGGCTTCCCGGCGTAACGGTGCCTCTTTACCAGCTGGCGCAGTACGCGGCAATCTCCTCTGGCGCGGAGAGACTTTCCAAAAAGCTAGTTAGAGATGTTTTCGATGAGAAGATGGGTTCTCTGAGGCCGATGATGAACGCTATCCGTTCCAGAGATAAGGCGAGGATGCTCGCATATGACGATTTGTTGGGCGATACGCTCGACGATATCGTTGAATCGGTCGAGGCCGAGGCGAAGCGGCATGGCAATCAGGAACTTGCGATGGAGCACGACAAGAATGAGTCGGCGATCAGCGCGGTGTCTAGGTTGTTGCTCTTGGGTGTGCCGCAGGAGTTGGCGTCTTCGCTCGTGAACGCGGTGCAAAAGGAATACCCGAGAGCATCATCTCAGGAATTGAGTAATGAAGCAGCACGACGGTTCTATCAGAAGAAAGCACCGGCGATCTCTCTGCAGAATGCCATCAGGTCGAAAGAAGAAGTCATTGGATCGCGGTAGATAGGAAACAGTGTAATCGATCTCCGTACTCGATCCTATTGATGGAGCGGTAATACGGGCGCTTGCAAACAATGAGAATTCGTTCGCTGGAAGCGGGAAAAGAAGAGCGTGCCCGCTTCCGTTATTCAAGTTTGGATAGAAGGAAGAAATCTCATGGCAATAGCTCTTCTCCCCATGTGCGAAGGAGAAACGATCGGTAGCAACTTAGGGCGATACGCAGATTTCGTTGGTCTTCATACTACCTTAAGGCTTAGACGAAGACTATTTGGTCATGCCTGTAGGCCCTATACAAAGCTCCCAAGTGGGATTCTACATCTCGCAGAGGAAACTTGCGACTATTGGGGGTTGCAGGCAGAAAAGATTATTTTGGAGCATACCGAATTCAACTACGCAACCTTAACTTTGCCGGAGGCTCAAAAACTCACGCTATTCTCAAATATGCTTTCCCAACCGGCAGGAAGATGCTTCCGTAGGAGCGCATGCGGTTGGGTCGGAGAGCGTGCTTCAAGGTTTCGATATTGCGAGCATTGCCTATCAGAGTGGAGGAGGAAACGAGTATGCCCCTATCGGATTTTGTGTCATCAGCTACCTGGAGTGTATCTTTGCTATCTACATTCGAACATTCTTAAAGGGGTGAAGAAGCAATTTTCGGAAGATATTACTGACCAAACGTTGACGGCGTTGAGATCGAAGGATGATGAACAGATCTTGATAACCACTTCAATTGAACACAAAGATGCGATTGAGGACGTTGCGAAACGAAGTGCTCGGTACCTGAGAGGGGTGGATAGGCTTCCATCGTTGACGTCTTTTCGGGATTTGCTGCGAGAGGCCGGCCTAGTGCGGTCTAGCGGTGAGACAGACCATCGAGGTTTGATCGAAAGCATGCTGACGCATTTCGGTGCCGAGTACTGCTGGCTTGCCGGATTAACCGGGCAAAAAATGAATGCTTGGTCGCGGAACATCGCGGATGTTAGGAGCACGTGCGAGCCATCTCATGCATTTATGTTCATCGCGGCCGAGTCAGTACTGTATCGGCGGTCTGCGTCACCGGGATCGTTTGTACCTTCGATACGGAAAGGTATTCGAGACAAGGAGGGGGCGCAGTTTTCCCAAGCAGAGATCGAGTGCCTTAGAACCCGCTGGCACTCTATTGTTCGGAGTGCCCGCCCGGACAAACGCATCACCGCAGCTTATCGGATCGATTCAAAGCTATATAGGACTTTGTCGCGATACGATCACTTATGGTTTATGGCATACAACCGTGACAATCGAACGCCACCCGGGCGTTCGTTGTACGTACCTCAAGGCATAAAAAACAGTGCATCGAATCCGGGAGGCGATTGATGCATCGGATTGAATCTTGGTTTCAATATGTGATTGCAGAAACGCTAGGGCAGGGTCACAAGTTTTGGCCGATTTGCCGCGGAATATCAACCACGTGTTCTTTGCAGACCATGTCCAGAAGGATTCTTTTGCGGGAGTTCTACGATGGCTATTTCACTATTTCCGCTTAACGAAGGCGAGACACTCGAAAGCAATTTTTCGCGTTATGCGTGTTATATGAATCTCAAATCCACGTCCAGCCTATGGCGACGCCTTTTTGGTCATCAATGCCGTTCGGGAACGAGACTGCCGTGCGGCATCTCCAATCTCGTACTACAGACTCGGGATTATTGGGGCCTTAAGGCAGATCAGATAATTGAGATGGCTACCGAATTCAACTACATTGCGATGATGGTGTCACCCGAGATACGGGCGAGAATGCGGGAGACCATGCGAAATCCTCGAGAGGCCGGCGCGTTGCGATTAGCTTTCCCGTTCAAGAGTAGATGCGACGTTGGCGTTCGGTATTGCGATGCATGCTTGAGCGATTGGCGTCGTGCGGGGGTAGCACCGTATTTGAAAATTAGTCATCAGTTGCCTGGGTCCTATTATTGCGAGATTCATCTTCGTTTGTTGAAAGCGGGAAGCTTTTCACCCGTATCGACGGCTTTGATGGAGATAACAGCAGCCGAAGAGAAGGCAATAAAAAAAATCTCAATCGATAATGCGCAGCAACTCGCAAGTGGAAGCAATAGGGAGAGGGCTCACTACGTCAGGTTAGTGCACGACGCAGGGTATATCACGCCTGACGGTCGCTTGCGGTCCACTGAACTGATACGCGACTGGCTAGCATTCTTTGGTCCCGCATACTGCCGGCTCACTGCAATACATGAAAGTAAGATACTGTGGTGGTGGAAGTTTGTCTCAACGGATTCGATTAAGCTTACTTTCCCTCACCCGTTTATTTTCTTAGCTGCCGACGTGTTATTCGAGGCTCACGGTAAGTTCGCTGGGCCGCACTTGCCCACCAGATCGCAAAGTATGCCAGCTGCCAACCAACCAACGATGCCGGAGTGTAGCGGATTACTGCACAGAGATTCGGATTCATTCGGTGCCGCAACTCGTGTTCGGCGCTCGGGGAGATGGATAGTGAAGTGCACGTGTGGGATTAGTTACAAGACGTCTCCTGACGCCAGCGTCTGCGGTGAGCGGATGGTGCCATACGCATATGGAGATCGCTATCGAGAGCATCTCCACGGGTTATTAGCTGCGGGCTGCACCAGGCTAGGTGCAGCTCGAGAAATCGGGATCGGGGAAAGCACTGCGGCCAACTGGATTCGAGCCAAGGTGTTCGCGAGAATGCCCGAAAAGGCAAGGGCGAAGAAGATTTCTCGCTCCGAGATTGAAGCGCTAAGGCGGAAATGGCAGAAATTGGTCCGCGACGCGCCACCAGATCGCCGAATAAGTTCAGCATATCTCGCTGGAACAACCATTTGGAATGCGTTGGCATTCCATGATCATGCATGGTTGATGGGATTTAACCATGCTCATAGATCTCCGAATCGTAGTAGGGTTCCGCCAAAGAATAATCCGTGCGAAAACGACATTGTTCGCTTGCACGAAATTCGTGACGAACAACTCCGCGTCGAGCCACCGGTTCGGATCAGTGGTAGCGGTATTCTTCGAGCAGCAGATCTTCGGGAAGCGGTGAGAAGTAACAAAAAGTGGTCGAGCTTATTACAAGAGCTCGCTGAATCTCGATCAGCGTACTTCGAACGCGTACTCGAATGGCTTGGTCGCGTTGCGCCGTCGGACCGGCCTCGTAACATTGCGGAGTTTGCGACGCTTACGCATCTATCATGGCACGCACTCACGGGGCAGCAACGAACGCGAGTTCGAGGTTGCTTTCGTGTACGTTGAACCATATCTATAATGATGCCGCAGCCTTACCGTGCTGCTGTTCGGCACAGCGATTTTGAACACCAACCAGTCTGAGGCAAAATTAGAGCTCGCCCCAGTTGATCAGATTGCGATCCCTCCGCTTGCAGGCGTGCAATGGATAGAGCAGTGCGAGCTGTTGCTAACCACACTGCGTTTTCCGGCCGGGATGCAAAGAAGCTGGAACCGACGCGTAGGTTGAGTCGTGAAGACTGCCAGCTGCCGGTCACACGGTGAGCTGCGGCCTGATTTCAGGGACAAACTTGATGGAGGAGTAGCTCGAGATCTTCTGGTAGGTGACCACAGAGGCTGTGCTGCAAATAGGTGGTGTGGTTGAAATGTTGAGCATAGATATGGATACCTTACCGATTGGACAGGACCGCATTCCAGACGGAGGGCACAGCAGTATCCCTGAGCCCGAGATCACAGAGGTCGAATTGCCCCTTGCGAATGCGATGCATCAGCTCGATACACGGAAATCGTGTTCGCAGCACTCCCGAACCGTTTGAAACCGGACGTCACGTTCGTCCTGGATTTGATTCAGACATTGCGCCCTTGCTTGCAGCGGATCCGCTTCGCGGACAGCCGCTGCAACCGCGAGTTTACTCATCGACGCTTGCGCAGGCAAACAGATCGCAGCCTGTGTATTCAACCATGCTTATGTGCCGGATCGTTGCAAGTGCACGCGTAATTCGAGTCGTTCCACGCATTTCCAAGAATGATGCTGCAGAAGTTCTTGCGACGGAAACCCACATCCTTCAGCGCAAGAACGTCGTCGTTGACAGTGCCAAATGTCGAGTCCGGCCGGTGCTGCATTCCATCGTTGAAAGCGGTGATAATCTGCTCCTTGAAGTTCTCCCCTCGAGGGTGAGCTGCAACCACCACCTTGCGTTGTTCCTCGGTGAACTCGTCATATGCAAAGCCGAGCACGTCCATCTCAACGCCTGCCGTGACCAGTTGGACAACCGGTTTCTTGAACGGCGGAATACCCGGCGTGGTATGTAACGCAATCGCGTCCCACACGAGGTCGACATCTCCTTCGGGAATACCGTGGCCCTCAAGGAAGCTGCGCGCTGCATTCGCGCTGTCCACCTCGAAGCGGTTCTGGGACGCACGGAATTTCTCGGTGAGCCCCATGTCGTGGAACATTGCGCCAATGTACAGAAGCTCCGGGTCATACTTCAACCGCTTGCGCTCACCGGTGAGAGCGCCGAAAAGAAACACGCGAGTGGAGTGATGGAAAAGCAGGTCCGACTCCGTGTCGCGAACGAGTTCGGTGGCAGCACGCGCCAATTTGCTGTCGGGGACTTTGATTCCTGCGATCGTCGTCATGTTCGTTGCTCCAATATCTGCCTGGTCGAACCGCGCGTCTTAGGAGCGGCTCAGCAAGCTATGTTGAGAATCAGGACATTCCTGTCCCGGAGTCTGGATTGCCAGTCTTTCACGGTGTTGGTCCAGCTGGTGTGTCTATCGCCGCGTACTTCGTCAAAGGAAAACCACAAGCCAAGTATCGGACGGCGACAGCCGACTTTCAATTGGATTGATGCTCGGAAGACGGCCAACAGAACGGTGTTTTCTGCCAAGGCTGGTGAGCACAGGCCTGGCCAGCTTGCAAGCAGGACGAAGTCCAGCACCGCTCGGCTCATTGAGGACGCAGCACGCGGTCACGCTGCATGAGACAGTTTTGCTATTCATCGTGAGTTGCATGCTGTGCATTCCGGCGTTGACGATTGATCGCTTGTGAGCAGTTGGACCAAGTGGCATTTTGAGCGCCGCGAACTCCACTCGCAAGCGCCAACTACCTGGCTGCTCGCGGTGGTCTTCATCCGCTTTTGTCTATCGATCTACGCGCGCGCTGACTGTATTAGCGGAATTGCATTGAGCCGCGCTTTGCCGGCTGGTTTGCTGCTCCTTAGCCGTTATCGCGCACGCGATAGCAGTCCCAGCTAGTGTACGGATCGGCCATGCCGATCTGTCGATCCGGTCCATGCTGGCTAGCGACGTTGTTGCGATGGCGCTGGGCGTGGAATCGAGTAGCGCGTCGCTCGGGATCGAGCGGCTCGTATATGGCCGCGACGGTGCGCCGGTTTTATTTGAGGCGCTGAGTTATCGTGGTGATGCGTTTCGACCAGTCGAGGGTGGAGCGTATAGCGCGGTAGGGGAGCGGAGATTTTCAAGCTAGTTGTCGCCTCAACGAATAAATTTCAGGTGGCCTTTCTCTCCTGGCTAGGGCGGTGTGGGGCGACACGCTGGTTGTCCATGCGGCCCGGGTTCAGATGCACGGCATCTACACGCTGCCAGTTGCGCGTGCGGCGTTTCCATCGAAGCGGATTGCGCTGCCGGGCGCTCTCGTAAAGCGTCGCGCGTCGGTCCAGGATGTCCTTGGTCGAGATTTGCATGGCGCTGCGCCGGCGTCACGAACCGGATCGCACTGTGACGATGTTCGGGGTTGTACCAGCTCACCAGTACGCCCACCCAGGCGCGTGCGGCAATCAGGGTGTCGAACGGCTTGAGTGGATAAGCAGGCCGGTACTTCAGGGTCTTGAACAGCGACTCGGAATAAGGGTTGTTGTTGCTTACGTCCGGACGACTCAACGACGGCATGACACCCAGCACCTGGAAGGTGGCGAGCATCGTCGCGCCTTTCATCGGGCCGCCGTTATCCGAATGCAGAATCACCTGATCGGACTGTATCGCTTCGCGTGCGCAAAGGTCCCGGAGGACTTCGCTGGCCAGCGCGCTGCTTTGCTCCGCATAGGCCTGCCAGCCGACGATCTTGCGGCCGAACACATCCAGAAACAGGTAGAGATAAAAATACTGTCCACGGATCGTCGTCGGCAAATACGTGATGTCCCAGGAATACAACTTGTTCGGCGCGTCGGCGCAAACCGAACGGGGTTTGCTGCGAGCATGGGCCGGCCGTTCGCTGCGCCGGTGGGCGAGTTGCTTCTCGGCCTTCAGTACCCGGTAGAACGTCGATTCGGAGGCGATATAGCGTTGCTGGTCTGCCAGTCGCGGCACGATCTGGCTTGGCGGCAGATGACCGAATTCGGGCGAGTTCGCGAGCGCCAGCAACTCGGCGCGTTCGTCGGCAGAAAGCTTGTGGCGCGGCTCATGGTGCCGTAACGAGCGCCCGTACACCGCGTCAGGTTCGCCGCGTTGCCGGCGTTGAACGGTCCGGGCACTGAGCCCCAGAATGTTGCCCGCGGGTGCCTGGCGAGCCCCGGCCAGGGTCGCCTCCCTGATCAGACCCGATCAATGTCTTGCGCTCTTCAGGGGCTGTCATTCGGCCTCGCCCTCGAACAGCGCACGGTACTTTTTTGCAGCACCAGCACCAGCACCAGCACCAGCACCAGCACCAGCACCAGCACCAGCACCAGCAGCGCTGCCGCTTCAGCCAGCGCCTTCTCCTTGCGTTTCAACTCGCGCTGCAGCTGGACATTGGCCTGTTTCAGATCCCGTGCCTCCTGCGCGTTCTCGCGCCGGCTGCCGGTCCCACTGGCACAGAAGTCTGCTCGCCATTGCACGAGATGATGCGCAAACAGGCCGCGCTCCCGACACCAGCCGTTCAATGCTTCGCCCACCAGCCCGTGACTCTCCTGCAAGGTCATCAGACGCTCTTCCATCGACCAGTCTTCCGGACGTCTTGCGTCTGCGGAGCTCGAGCTCCGGTTCGCGGCGGCGGCGCCTGTCATCCATTTCCTCAATGTCAATACGTTCACGTTCAATTCGTCAGCCACCGCTCCAACTGTGCGGCTGCCGCGCTGCACGACCTTCGACAGCGCCTGCTCCTTGAACTCAACAGAATACGTTTGTTTCGCCTTCAACCTGCACCTCTGACTCTTCCTGATAACAAAGTTCAGAAGCGACAAGTAGTCTGACGCCGGGGGGAGTGTCGCTGTCATCCCAGGTAAGCCGGCCACGTCCCCATGGTACGGCCCGATTCTCCAATCCTGGTACTGTCTGCCGACATGAAATGAGCGTAGTCTTTCAAGACCCCGCATGTATGAATGCGGCAGGCCAGCGCAATCGCCTGGTATCCCTGACTCACGCTGCATCGACCAGATCAAGGAAGACAGAACCATGTCAATGAACGGAATTTCCAGCATACAGATCCCGGACAGTAAATTGGCGCGCGAAGTGACCGAACTGATCCGCGATACGGAAAGCGAACTCCTTTTCCACCACTCCGCGCGCGTCTATTTTTGGGGCGCGTTTCTCGGGCAACAACGTCGTCTGGTGTTCGATCCGGAACTGCTGTATGTCGCGGCCATGTTCCACGACATTGGCCTGACGTCGACCTATAGTGAGAGCCAGCTTCGCTTCGAGGTGGATGGAGCAAACGCCGCGCGTGACTTTTTGCGCAGCCATCATATTGCCGAAAGCGATGTCGATAAGGTTTGGGCCGCTGTCGCTCTCCACACGACTCCCGGCATTCCCGAGCATATGCATGCCGAGATCGCGCTGGTTCAGGCGGGCGCGGGTATGGATGTGGCAGGACGAGGTTTCGAACAGTTTAGCGACTCGCAACGTGAGGCAGTGGTTGCCGCCTATCCACGCGAATCCGATTTCGCCAACAGGATGATCGACACATTCAATGACGGGATGAAGCATCGTCCGGCGACCACGTTTGGCACCTTCAACGACGACTTTCTCGCCTATAAAGACCCGGACTTCAAGCGGGTGAACTTATGTAGTGTCATTCTGAATTCGAATTGGGAACGCTGAGCTTTCCGCTTCATGCTCAGGCGCGCCGGTGGCGAATACCCGCGACGGCCCGACAAGAGATGTTAAAAGGCCGGTGTATCCTCTGAAGAATGTGCTTTGGAAGAGAAACCACATGCCCCGCCACGCAGGTCACCATAAACTGGAAGACGCCCGCGCCGAGTGGTCGCGATGAGCAATCTGGATTTGAATCTGCTGCGGGTCTTCGACGCCATTCTTCGCGAACGGAACGTACTTCGCGCGAGTGAGGCGATTCACCTGAGTCCGTCGGCGGTAAGTCACGCATTGTCGCGGCTGCGAGCATTTTTCAACGACGAACTGTTCGTGCGAACCGCAACGGGCATGGAACCGACGGCCCGCGCGCTGGAGATGGCGCCGCTCGTGCGGGACGCTCTCGTCACCATCGAGCGTGCGGTTGGGCCGAAGCAGTTCAATCCTAGCAGCACTGACCGGCATTTCTGCATCGCCGCGACCGACTACATGACCGCTGTCGTGCTACCGCATTTCTTTCGGGCCACGACAATTGCGGCGCCGCTTGCAAGCTTCACGGTGCTGCCCGCGAGCAGAATCGACCTGACCACGCAGATCGACGTCGGCCGCATAGAGATTGCGCTGGGTTCTTTTTCCAACGTTCCGCCAAGGCTTCGCGAACAGACGCTGTTCGAAGAGCGGGACATGCTGGCCATTGCCACCAACCATCCGTTGGCTGGGAGCAGGATCGGTATGGAACAGCTCGCCGGCTTGCCTCTGTTGGTGGTGTCGACCGGGGGTTCGGAAGATGGCCTCCTGTCCGAGCGCGGACTGACCCGGCGAACCGAAATGTTCGACCGCGCAGCCTTGATGGGTGCTTTTGATACGCTCGGCAAACGGCCAAACTTCAGGTTAGTCCAGCCTCATTCTCTCGCCATTCCGAGCCTGATTGCGGGCACGCAAACGGCCGCGATCGTGCCTGCGTCTCTCGCAAGGGTGTTCAGCGAAGCGGGCACTGCGCATGCCGGGGAGTTGCCATGGCACGCTCCCGCGCGCGCAGTACAAATGATCTGGCACGAACGGGACGACCAGGATCCGGGAAGCGTATGGTTGCGCACAACGCTTGCCGAGGCTGCGCGGAACGTGGCCCCAGTCAGTGGATAGCCGCCCGGCAGGAAGCGTCTGCATTCAACTGCACCACATGCATTTTCACTTTACGGAAATTGCACTTCTTGGGTGGCGACGTGCCGTGTAGCCTGTTAGTCAATCCATTGACCGCAAGGCTATCCAGATGATTACCGAGGAAATTGAAGCGCCGCAGACCGTCACCGAGCTGGAAAAGATCATGATGAGCCGATTCGCCAACCGGTTCTATTTGAACCGTGAGGTCGATCGCGAAACTATCGCTGGCATTCTCGCTTCCGCCCGTTACGCGGCCACCGGCGCGAACGTACAGCCGTGGCGCGTCTATGTCACCGCAGGTGACGCGAAAAAGCAGTTGATCGACGCGATCAGTACCGCACATGCAGACGCACCGGGCGAGCACTCTTCGGAATATCGTTACCTGCCTGATCCTTTGCCGGAACCGTTCGCGTCGCGCCGACGCGAGTTCGGCTCGGTGTTTTTTGGTTCGCTGGGCATTGGAGTTGAAGACGTTGCTGCACGCGCGGCGAATACGGCACGAAACTGCCGCTTCTTCGATGCGCCTGTAGCGCTGATCTTTACGATCGACCGGCGTCTTGAGAAAGGAAGCTGGCTGGATCTGGGAATGTTTATCCAGAACATCATGCTCGCCGCAAAAGCGCGTGGACTCGACACCTGCACGCAAGAGTTTCTATCCCGTTACCACGCTGTTATTCGCGAGAACCTTCCTCTCGATAGCGAGGAACTGGTTGTCTGCACAATGGCGATAGGCTTCGGCGATCCGGAGTGGGCCAAGCGCCGCCCGCAAATGCCGAAAGCTGGGCTCGAAGAATTTGCCTCGTTCCACGGACTTTAATGCTTTAAGGGGACGTCGAGACTTTAATCGTCGATGTCCCGTTCGAACGATGAACGCATTAGCGAGCCTCTCAGGAGGCTCGCGGTTTTTGTACCGTACGTTAGTGGAGAGGTGGTTCGATGTCGTAGGCAATACGGCCCGAGGGCAGGAAGAACAGTGCGATCACCGCTCCGCCTTTGACTTCCGGATAATGGTGACTTCCCGGCGCGGGCGCCGTCCAGCCTCCATAACACCATCCATTCGGACCCGCGAGTGTGGCGCCTGTATCAATTGGCACGACGAGATTGAATTCGCCGTACGGATGCGAATGGTAGTCACCGCGAAACGAGCCTTCGGGATTGCTTTGCGCGTTATCGCTGCTGTCCATCAGCACCGCAGTGATGCTGAAATAGAAGGTTTCCGCATTGGGTTCAACGAGCCGCGCGCGCCGATACTTCGGGCCAGCAATTTCGACGTTCGCTGCCCAGCCTTCCTCCACGCCATGCGTGATGAGTCGGGCAAGATCCGAATAGAGCACGCTGTCGACACCGTATTTCGTGTTGAGCCACTGCTCGACTTCCGCACTGGTGGTCAGGTCTTTGACTTCTTCGAGAAAGGGCAGACAACGCGCGACAAGCTGGCCTTTAGTACTTGACGTGAGGGATTTTGACATATCGCGTTCCCGGATAATGTAGTGATGTTGCATACCGTCGTGACGACGTGCTTGCCCTTCGATGGGCTGGTAGGAAACATCAAGATGCCATATCTGGAATCTTCGAAGAAGCGCAACGTTTGCACCAGCGAAATGCAACTCGTGCATTGTGCGAACTGATAACCCGGCTTTATCGCCGACTTGCCAGCGGGTGGATCACCGCTGTCGGCATCAGGTCCGCAATCGTTTTTCGCAGCCACACATTGCCGGCGTCACGATGAACGCGACCGTGCCAGTATTGGTGCACCGTATAGGCCGGTAAGACGTATGGAACGTCCATATGCCGGATCGACTCGCGCGATTGCATGGCGAGCGCGTAGTAGCGCGGCACGGTCGCAACGAGCTCGGTTTCGGCTACGATCTGCGCGACCGCGAGAAAGCTCGGCACGCGCAATGCAACATGACGACCAATACCGGCGCAGGTGAGTGCGGCTTCGAGCATTGCCATATGCCCGGTGCCGTGAGTAGAGACCTCGACATGTCTCTCTTCACAATAGGCCGCTTTGCTAAGGCGTTTGCCGATGCGAGGATGGGAGACACTCACGATACATTGGAAGTCCTGTTGGAATAAAGCCTGTTGATAGAAACCGGCCTCCAGTTGAGGCATGTGGCCCACCGCCAGGTCCAACGCGGCGTCTTCCAGCCGCCGCGGTGAGTCCGAGTTGATTTTTTCGGTTTCGATTCGAATGCCTGGGGCGCGTGATTGCAAGTAATTGAGCAGGCGCGGAAGCAGCGATATTTCACCCAGGTCGGTCATGCACAATCTGAAAACCCGCTGCGCACTGGCCGGATCGAAGCAGGCCGAGCCGGTTCTTGCCATTTCGAGATTCTCCCGCACCTGATGGAGCACCGGCTGCAATTCGTCCGCGCGCGGCGTTGGCAGCATGCCGCGTGAAGTTCGAACAAAAAGCGGGTCGCTGTAATAGGTACGCAGACGACTGAGTGCAGTGCTTGCGGCACCTTGCGTCATGCCGAGTTTGTCGGCTGCACGAGTGACGCTGAGGGTCGAATAGATCTCGTCGAAGACTGCTATCCATTCCAGATCGATCGATGCCATGCGCGGCTCCGTGTGAAATCGAAGTTTTCGGCAGATTGTAGGGTGTCGCGCGCTTGTCCATCAGTGTTCTCTTCGAGCGGGTGCGGCGCGAGAAACGGAGTCAGGACAAGCATGACGAGTGCGACGACAAGCGCCAGCCAGACTGATACGTTAAAAGAGCCGGTCAGATAAGAACAGAAAGTTGTCGCATGCGAGGAACAACGCGATCAGCCATGCCTTGCGGTTGATAACCGGCAGTGGTGCGGCCCGGGCCGGTTTTGCCACGTTTGCTGCGTTTGCCACGGGACGTCTGTTTGTCCGTGTTTCCCGACGGAAGATCGCCAGCCCCGCAAGCACCGCGATCAGCGCAACGATTGCCCAGACACCGGTTCCTACACGCCAGCCGTTCGTGCCGGCCCACTCGGCTACCGGCCCTGTCGCAGCCGCGGAAAGCGCGCTGCTGAGAGCGAGCGACATGACGAAGAGACTCATCATTACCGCAAGCCGGTTCGGGAATCGGGACTTGATCATGCCGCCGAACAGTGTTCCCGCGACCGCGATTCCCGCGCCGACGCCAATGGTGGTCAATAGAAGCGCCGCGATGTTCGACGTGAAAGGGCGCACTGCCATCGAAATGAAGAGTGTCACCAGGGAGACCAGCAACACCTCGTTCGTTCCATAACGTGCGGCGAGCCATGTTGCAGGCATCGCGAGTAGTCCCAGCATCATGATCGGCACAGTGGCCAGCAGGGACGCCATCGCGTGAGAAAGGGAGAATTCCCGGCTAATCAATGGCAATACCGGACCAATCGATGCGATGCCGGGCCGAAGCGCCATGGCAACCACGACCATCAGTATGGCGAAGTGTGCGGTGCCGGTGGATTGATCGGCAACATCGGACGATCCATACGCGTGCGCCCGCGTTCTGGTGGCGACTTTGTCCGCGGTTTGCATGTTTACTTCCTCTTTCAGAACCTGGAGTAGCCGGATATAGGAAGCATGCTCGAATCGATTAACCACGTCCAAGACCGGTTTGTAATTCGATCTATTGGCGAAGTCGATACTTGCGGCAATCTTGAGACGCAATTGAAAATCCCAGCGCGAACGCAGCGAAGCGCTGCTCTGCTCGTACGGAAAATTGCCTATCGAGACGAGTCCGAGCAAGCGCTTGCCACACTCGCGCTGGGAGAGA
Source organism: Paraburkholderia sp. BL6669N2 (assembly GCF_003387275.1). Lineage (NCBI taxonomy): Bacteria > Pseudomonadati > Pseudomonadota > Betaproteobacteria > Burkholderiales > Burkholderiaceae > Paraburkholderia > Paraburkholderia sp. BL6669N2. Next base: position 879,431 of record NZ_QUNA01000002.1, read on the forward strand.
GATAGTCGCTACTGCGAGTCTCGATTAATCCGCAGCAGGGAAGTCGAGCACAGTGTCGTTGATGCGGTTGAACAGGTTCGTAAAGGCGATACTCGCGATGGCGAGCGTAACATCGACGATCTGCGTATCCGTCACACCGGCCTGTTTAACCGCGTCAACCACATCAACCGGAACCGTGCCGCTGGTGGTGAGCAGGTAATGCGTGAAGCTGGCTAGTGCGTCATTGCGGGCGTCGCCTGACGGTTGCACGTTGCGTATCGCCAGAATTGCTTCGCGGCTCATGCCGACTTTCTTGCCCATTAGCGTGTGGGCGGCAAGACAATAGTCGCAACCGGTGGTCTGGCTGACAACGAGCTTGACGACCTCGATATTCATTGGGCTGAGACTGCTCTTTTTGAGCGACGTTTCGAGGTTCAGTACGGCTTCGAGAGCAACCGGGCTATTGCCACCAATGCCGACATATGAATTAGGAACCTTGCCCATGGCGTTCTTGACGATAGTGAAAAGTTCAGCCGCGTGACCTGTTGCTTCGGTCAAGGCGATGGTAGGAAGGCGAGTCATGATAATTTCCTGCACGTTATACGAGTGTTGAAGAAAGCGGGTCGAGAAAGTCCACCGCGGCGACGTGCACGGGTAGATTTCGAATTGAACAGATGGCGTTAGTGTTTTTTCGTTATTGCAATCCGGCATAGACCATTCGCGTGAATTGGTCGCCGTTGAAAACGAAATTGCCCCATTTGGCGTCGAACGCAGCGGTTGGCTTGGCAGCGACAATCTCATCCAGCGATTTTCCCTGCTGCTTCAACGCGGCAACGTTGTCGCGCACCGTAACCAGCATGTCGCGAAATTCGATTAGCTGCGCCCGATTACCCACTGGGCCATGGCCGGGAATCAAAATCGTATGATCGGTGGAGTAGGCGACGGCTTTGTTGGCCCATTTGATCGCGCCATTGATGCTGCCGCCGTCCTCGTTGTCGATATACGGATAGATGCCGTTCCAGAAGGTGTCGCCCAGTGCCAGCACGTCAGCATCCTTGAAATAGACCCAAAGATCTCCATCGGTATGACCGCCGCCGAAATTTCGAACTTCAATCGTTTCGCCTGAAAAGGAGAACGTCTTTTCCGTGTCGACCAGCAGTGTCGGACGCGCTGCGGGCGTCACCGGGTCGAAAGTCCAGTTCCACGCGTCGACATGCGTCGTTTCGGTCAGATGCTTGAGCGTATTTTTGTGCGCGACGATTGTTGCACCCGCCAGATGCATCCATTCGTTCCCGTCGGTATGGTCCCAATGCCAGTGAGTGTTGACGACATACTTCAGTGGCCCGGGACTGAGCCGATTGACTGCAGTCTGCAGTTTTTCCTTTGACTTGCTGATACCGGCGTCGACCAGGAATTTCCCCTTATTTCCGGAGAGAACGGTGATGTTTCCACCGGATCCCATGATGACAGCGATGTTGCCCCGCAGCGGTTGCACCACGAGATCTGAATCGGCTCGGCGCAAATATCGCGCACCGGCGCCAGTGTGAAAGTAATCGTCTTTTGAAACCTCTCTGCCTGGCGGAGGTTGCGAAGCCGATTCTGCGCGGGCTGCCGGGGAAACGTACAGCACAGCAGATGAAACAATGAGCGAACACAGGAGTGCCGGTGTCGCACGCCGCTCGATCAACGTGCGTATCCAGGTAAGCACAGTCATTTTTATTGCCTCTTCATGTTCAATAATGATCGATTTATTATGGGTCAACGAGACGACGTTAGTGTCACGTTGTGACATGTATTGCTGCCAGAGTGACGTCGTTTCCTGCCAGAAGAGAGTCGTGTTTTCCCGGTAGGACGTGGGGATTCTGAACCTGTGTTACTCGATACTCGCCGGATATAGTTCCATACCCAATTGGTGTTGGACGCATGCTTCGCGCTTCCCATATGCTGCCCACTCGTATCGCTGCGATACGAATTCACATCTTCAGCCCTTTTCAAAGCCGCGAGGCAACGCACGACGTTGCCCGCATCCAAACGCTCGTAATAGCGAGGAGACACCCAATGAGTGATCGAAAAGCCATCGTTCCGGCAGGTATGGAAGCCGTATATGAAAAAATCCGTTATGCCCCTGCAGTCAAGGTCGGCAACACAGTTTATGTTTCCGGTCAGATAGGTCGAAATGCAGCCATGCAACTGGTGGAAGATCGCGAGGAGCAGATCGTGCAGGCCTTCGAAAACCTCAAGCTCGTGCTGGACGCCGCAGGCGCTTCTTTGAACGATGTAGTTGACCTGACCACGTTTCATACCGACACGCGCGATTTGCCATTGTTCATGCGAATCCGTGATCAATATCTCACAGCCGATCCTTTGCCGGCGTGGACAGCCGTCGGTGCGCATATGCTTGGCGGAGCACCAGGCTATATCGTCGAAATCAAGGCTGTGGCAGTGCTGCCGTCCTGAAGCCATGTTCATGTGTGCGGTTTCACTGCACACGTGGAGACATACTTGTCGCCATAACTCGATGCTTGATTGAAGCGCATTGTCGATGCGAGGGTTCGACGCGCCCGCGATATGCCCATAGTCGCGAGTCCATTCCTGCCCGATACCGCGCACATGTCCCCGTGATATCGAAATTTTCGATACAGCGTATTGCGTCACGCTGTTGTCCCAGCAATTTGCGTGGTGCGAGAATCCGGACACTTCTTCTTGCTATGCGACCTCATCCGCACTTATTCACGACGCGGTAGAAACGAGAGTAAGCAAGCACTCCATCCAGGACGACGATTTCATGCGAACCACGGTTCCACCGCAAGAAAAGCTTTCGCTCAACGTACTTCCCTCAGAAGTTTGGCGTTGGAGTGCCGCAAGCATTGCGCAACAGATTCGACTCGGCTCCATTTCATGCGTGGAAGTGCTGCAAGCGTTTCATCGGCGCATTGACGTCGTGAACCCACGCCTGAATGCAATTGTTCATGAGGACCGCGAGCAATCGATCGGCGCCGCGCGGCAACTGGATGGATTGCATCGGCAAGATTCGCATGCGAGAGGTATTTTGCGCGGCGTCCCTGTCACCATCAAACTTAATGTAGACATGGCGGGTGAAGCCACGACGAATGGCGTGCCCGCCTATTCGCGGCGAGTCGCGCCCGCCGATAGCGCCGTGGTGACCAATCTTCGTTGCGCGGAGGCGGTCATCAACGGCCGCACTAATGTGCCGCCGTTCTCGTTCCGGTGGTTCACCGAAGGGCCGCTATATGGGCGAACGCTTAATCCATGGAGCGCCGATATCACATCGGGCGGGTCGAGCGGTGGTGCCTCGGTATCGGTGGCCACGGGCATGTGCGCGATCGCGCACGGAACCGATATTGCTGGATCAATCCGCTACCCGGCGTATGTGAACGGCGTGGTTGGTCTGCGTACCACGTCAGGACGTATCCCCGCCTATCACCCGACAACGGCGCAACGCTTTTACGGCTTGCAATCGATGTCGGCACAAGGGCCGCTCGCCAGATCGGTCGAAGACGCGCGCCTCGGATTGCTGGCCATGCTTGGTGCCGACACACGCGATTCAACCTGGGTGAATGCGATTCTTGAACACGAAGACGATGCCGAGCCGGTAAGGGTCGCACTGGTCGATGAAATTCCGAATGTCGTTGTGAGCGATGAAATCAAAAAAGCCCTTCAGCAAGCCGCCGCATCGCTTGTTGAGGCAGGCTATGTGGTAGAACGCGCGCAGCCTCCAGCAATCGACCAGTGTGTCGAAATTTGGCAGTCGATCGCCATGACGGAATCCAGATTCGGAATGATCGCGGCAGTGGAGGAAACCGGTGATGCTTCAATCATGCGGTCGGTTCACAACATGGCGGCATGCGCGCCGTCTGTCGACCTGGGTGGCTACATCAAGGCAATTGCACTTCGCGATGAGTTGCGCCGCAAATGGAATGAGTTCCTGCGCGCCTACCCAATTCTGCTGATGCCTACGTCATGCCATATGCCGCAACCGTGGGGAGCGGATCTCGGAACTGTGGATGAAATGCGCGAACTGGTTGCTATACAGAGCCCGCTCATCGCCGTGGCGGCGTTGGGACTTCCAGGCATACATGTCCCGACCGGCATGTCGAACGGCTTACCGGTTGGAGTCCAGTTGGTGGCGGAAAGCTTTCGGGAGCTTCGCCTGCTTTGCACCGCGTCCGTCATTGAACGGGAAGCTGAAGCGGGATCCGCGTTGAACTACACGGCGAGCTAGTTCCTCATCTTGCGCAGATGAAGAATGAATTCGTGGTTCGTTAATTACAAACAATACACACGGATAGACGTGCACGATCAGGAGACAAACGATGTCATTAGCCAGTTCGCAAGCGGAAAAGGTCGATATAGAAGAATTTATAGACCGCCAGAAAGTTTCGGCGTTCCAATGGGTAATACTCGGATTGTGTTTTCTGATCGTCGCTGCCGATGGATTCGACACGGCAGCGGCTGGATTCGTCGCGCCTGCGGTGGCAAAAGATTGGGGGCTCACGCGGCTTGCACTTGGGCCGCTGCTCAGCTCGGCTCTCATTGGATCCGTACTGGGCGCATTGATCTCCGGACCGCTTGCGGACAGGATCGGCAGAAAGCGTGTGCTTGCTGTTTCTGTTCTGGTGTTCGGTGTGTTCACGCTTGCGTGTGCAAAGGCCGATTCTCTTCACGTACTGACGTTCCTGAGACTGGTGAGCGGCATTGGCTTAGGCGCTGCCATGCCTAATGCGACGACCATGGTGTCGGAGTACATGCCGAAGAAACATCGGGCGCTGCTGGTGAACGTGATGTTTTGCGGCTTTACGTTTGGCGCATCCGCGGGCGGTTTTGCGGCGGCTGCCCTGATTCCGGCATTCGGATGGGAAAGTGTCTTCGTTGTCGGCGGTGTGGTTCCCGTCCTGCTGTCCTTCGTCCTGTTTGCGTGGCTGCCCGAGTCGGTTCGATTCATGGTGGCGAACTCGTGGTCCGCAGAAAAGATAAACCTGGTGCTGGGCCGTATATCAGGGAAGGTGCTGGTCGAACAGCACTTTACGATCGACGAACCCGTGAACCAGGATGAACGTTCGCCGGTCGCATTGATCCTGTCCAAACAGTTCAGAAGCGGAAGCCTGCTGCTGTGGGTCACGTATTTCATGGGCCTGCTGGTCTACTACCTGCTGACAAACTGGCTCCCTACCTTGATGAAAGACGGTGGAATGAGCTTGCAACAGGCGTCGCTCATCACCGCGCTGTTTCCACTCGGTGGCGGTTTGGGCGCGATTGTCTGCGGCATTCTCATGGATCGCGTCAACGCTCACCGGGTGGTCGCATTGACCTATGTTCTCGCGGGCGTCTTCATCTGTTGTGTCGGGCACTCCGTTGGAAATACGCTGCTAGTCGGCTTATTGACGTTTCTGGCGGGTAGCTGCATGGCAGGCGCTCAAATATCCATGCCGGTTCTCGCGGTCGCCTTCTATCCGACAAATGGACGTGCTTCCGGTGTTGCGTGGATGCTCGGCATTGGGCGCATTGGCGGAATCGTTGGCGCTTTTGCGGGAGCCGTCATGCTGCAAGCGGGTTTTGCAATCGATACCATTCTTCAGGCTATGGCTGTCCCGGTGTTCGTCGCCGCCGCCGCGCTGTTGGTAAAAAATCAACTCGGAAAGAGACGGATTGATTTCGATTCAATCGCTCAAGAACCCCGGCCGGAGTCCAACTAGCCGTCACATGGCTGCATGAGCATTCGATGATCAAAGGCATACCCGATGTGGAATTCGCCAATCTCCGGCTGGGCCGGCGCAACGGTGCGCCGCTCCATCAGCAGATTTCGGAGCGCATCAAAGGCGCGATCTCGGCAGGCTCGTTAGCGCCGGGCGCGCGTCTGCCATCGTCGCGGAGTCTGGCTTCTCAACTGTCGGTGTCTCGCGCGACCGTTGAACTCGCGTATAGCATCCTCTCCGGCGAGGGTTATCTGAACCGGCAAAATGCGGCGGGCACGCGTGTAGCGTCGTGTCCGGCAGGACCACTGCCTCAACCGTCCGAACGTTTGCCACAACCGTTGATGCCCGGCCTGGCCTCTGAAGCTGGTCAGCTCCCGCGCCTGTTTCAACTAGGGCTGCCGGCACTCGATGCCTTTCCGCGCAAGCTCTGGTCGAGGCTCGCCGGGCGCCATGCCCGTTCGCTTTCGTTCTCCAACATGGTGTACCAGGCAACAGGTGGCTTTGGTCCCTTGCGGCAGGCTATTGCGAATCATCTGGCGATTGGCCGTGGCATTCCGTGCCGCAGTGAGCAGATCTTTATCACCGCTGGTTTTCTAGGCGCATTGGCACTGATCGCGCGTACGCTGCTGAACAAAGGAGACGAGGTGTGGGTCGAGGATCCGAACTTTTCGCCGGCGCGTCATACGCTCGAACTCGCCGGCGCACATCTGATTCCCGTTCCGGTAGATGAAGAAGGATTAAACGTGCAGGCGGGCGTCGCGCTTGCATCAGCCGCGCGGCTTGCGCTCGTTACGCCTGCCACGCAGTTTCCACTTGGCGTAGCGCTCTCGCCGCAGCGGCGCTCACAGCTGATGTCGTGGGCTGCGGACGCGGGCGCATGGGTTATCGAGGACGATTACGGCAGCGAATTCAATCGCGCGGATCGCGCTGCACCAGCAGTCGCGTCCGCATTCAATTGCCTCGATCATGTGAACCGGGTGTTGCATGTCGGTTCGTTTAGCCATGTTCTGTTTCCTGGTCTGCGTCTCGGTTATCTGGTCGTCCCTGCATCACTGGCTGATGATTTCGAACGGACATCCGCGCTGTTGCCCTCACAACCTTCGCTACTCGATCAGATGGTCGTGGCCGACTTCATCTTTCAAGGTCATTTCGGCCGCCACCTCGCGCGAATGCGGGGCGTGTACGCCGAACGCAAGCATGCACTTGTCGACGCATTGAGACATGTTCTCGGCGATTCGTTTCAGGTAGAAGAATCGAGAGGCATGCACGTGCTATTGCGCCTGCCGCCGAATCTCGATGATGTTGCCATAGCCAATCAGGCGCGCACGCATGCAATGGCGATAACCGCAATATCGCCAATGGGATCGCGAGTCAGCACCGGGCCCGGTTTGCTATTGGGATTCGCGAACATCACGCCGGACACGGCAAACGATGCTGCATTGCGCTTGAAAAGCCTGCTCACCACGCCATTGCAGAGAGAAAGTCGAGTTCAATGGTCTGGTCATCTTGAAGATTTTTGGTCGATGCCAGTTGGCTAGGCGTGAATTACTCTTCTCACTGGTCGAGTTCTCGCGGACGAGATCATGCCTGCGTTCAAACCGCGTTCGGTAGCGCCGTCCGCAGGGCTTTTTCCAACAAGCCAATCGAAGAATCCCTTCGAAGCCATTCATCAGGTCAGAAAGCTAATCACCATGTTCTCTTTTCGTTCCCTAAAGATGCGTCAGTTCGGTTTGCCCGGTGTCGTCACCTCGTTGATTTTCGCGGCAGCACCAGCGTGGTCGCAAACCACGGCTGCGCCGGTCAGCGGCCGCGCGATTGAAACCGTCCTTGCCGAAAAGCTTTCTGTGGCTCCGGGCAAGGTTCTAACCGCACAGGTTGTGCACTATGGGCCGGGCGGCTCTTCCCAGTCGCATCACCACGACGCGGACGTCTTCGCTTTTGTTCTGTCCGGCAAGATTCTGTCGGGCGAGGAGGGGGAGGAGGCGAAGGTTTACAACGTTGGCGAAGGGCATTTCGAGCGTCGCGACCAACATCATGTCATCAGTAAGAACGCCAGCGCGACCGAACCGGCGAGCATGCTCGTGGTGTTCATCGCCAACCAGAACGCCAGCCTCACCACCTTCGATCACTGATCCGCAAGAAGCACGTTCCCGGTCCTCGCATCACGTCCGACCGGGTGTGCGCAGCGCGATTGACGTAGATGACCTCTATAGCGAGCGCCAAAGATGCGCCGCAAGAAAACTGGCTGAAGCCAGACAAATAACGGAGACAGTTGATGGATTACCGGACATGTGCGCTCCGACGGGCGATCTCGTCGGCCGCGCTGCTGGCTGTTGCCTGCATTGCCGCGCCGTACGCCGGCGCTCAGATCACGACTTCTCGCGCTGTACTGGAAGCCGGCAAACCGCTCGCATCGAAATCCGGCAGCGGCAAAGTGATACGGTTGGAGGCAACACCGGCTACCACTCAGTTCGGCTGGTACGACAATGCACAGGCTCCCGTTCTCCGGATTCATTCGGGGGACACGGTTGTCATGGAAACGCTGATTCACGGTCACGCGCAGATCGTACCGGATATGACGATCGAACAGATGACGGCGCGCGCAAAGCAGGAACAGATCGATGCGCCCGGCCGTGGCGTGCATTCGCTCACGGGGCCGGTGTATGTGGAAGGAGCGAAACCCGGCGATACCTTGAAGATTGAAATCGGCCACATCGTGCCGACTGCTTACGGCCTCAATTTCAACTATCCCGGTTTTGCAGGTACGTTTCCAAAACAGTTCCCGCAAGGCCAGCTCAAGTACTTCTATCTGGACCTGGCCAGACAGCGCTTCGAGTTTGCGCCAGGTATCTTCGTCCCGCTACGGCCGTTTCCGGGGATTGTCAGTGTTGCGCGCGCCGAATCGGGCCGATTCGGCACCGTGCCTCCAGGTCCGTTCGGCGGCAATCTCGACATCAACGAAATGGTGTCGGGCACCACGCTGTATCTGCCGGTGTTCGTCGATGGCGGACTGCTATGGTCCGGGGATTCGCACGCCGCGCAAGGCAATGGCGAAGTCAACCTGACCGCGCTCGAAACCGCTTTCAAGGAATTGCCTCTCAAGGTTTCGGTGCTGAAGGGCGTCAAGCTGGAGTGGCCCAGAATCGAAACGCCGACGTATTGGATTGCCATTGGCTACGACCGCGACCTCAACGTCGGATACGAATTGCTGCAACAGCAGACGATCGAAATGATCGCCCAGCAAGACCGTCTATCACCCGAGGCAGCGCGAGCGCGGATGCTGGCGACGTGGGATTGCCGCATTTCAGAAGTGGTCAATATTCTGAAGGGAACCTACTGCATGGTTCCCAAAGCAGGGGATGTGGTCGCCCCTGTACTGCCCACCACAGACAATACGGACTATTTCGTCACCTACGCTGCCGACAAGGATCTCAACAAAGCGATGGATGCGGCGTCGCTGGCGATGATCGACAAGCTGACCACGGAAAGGCACCTCACACGGCTCGATGTTTATTCGCTCGCGAGCATCGCCATGGACTGCCGGCTTGGCTCTCCCGCGAGGCCCGAACGCGAAGTGCACTGCCTGATGAAGAAGAGCTATTGGACGGGAGCGTGAGCATGAGCAGGTTCGCCGTTCTGATGCGTCCGGCAGTGGCTTTTTTCACGCTCGGCTTGCTCGCTTTGCTGCTGCATGCGCAGACGGCGGCAGCGCAGCTTGCCGTGGTCGCGACGACGAGCGATGTGGCGAGCCTCGTCAGCGCGGTGGGGGGCGATCTCGTGCGCGTGCAGAGCATCATTCCACCGGCAGGCGATCCCGAGGCATTCGAGCCTCGCGTTAGCGATTTCGCGAAACTGGCTCACGCGGACCTGATCGTTCGTGTCGGGCTAGGTTACGACTTCTGGATCGACAGGCTCACGGACCGGCTGCAACGGCCTGAACTGCAGCAGGGCGGTCCGCGTTCGATCGATGCTTCGGCGGGCATACCGCTGCTGGAAGTGGGCGGCCTCAACCCGCTCGTTCCGGACGACGGTCACGGGCATGGCATCGCCAACCCGCATTACTGGCTCGACCCGGTGAATGCGGAAACGATCACGGCGAACATAGCGGCAGGCATCATCCGACTCGATCCCAATGCGCGCGATACCATTGAGGCGAACCGCAACCGCTTTCTCGCGAAGCTGCACGAGCGTCTTGCGGTGTGGTCGAGGCAGTTGTCGCCCTATCGCGGAACTGCCCTGCTGGCTTATCACAACGGTTGGCCGTATTTCGCGCGCCGCTTTCAGCTGGACATGGTCGGCTTCATCGAAACGAAAGAAGGGGTGCCGCCGAGCGCTGCGCATTTAACTGCGTTGCTCGCGCAGGCCCAGCGCCGCGGTGCGCGTGCGATCCTGCAAACGCCATACGAACCCACGCGCTTTTCGGACATGCTGTCCGCGCGCACAGGTGTACCTGTCGTCACGTTGGCGGCTTCGGTTGGGAGCCTGCCCCAGGCCGCGGATTATCTGGGCATGATGGATTACAACGTCGACGTGCTCACGCACGCGCTCGCATCGTCCGCACGGTGAACTGAACGTGACGATTTCCCTGTACGACATCTTCGTGCTACTTGCCCCTCCGTTCGCGGCGAGCATGCTGTTCGTCGCCATTCATGCCAATTTCGGACTGCATGTGTTAAGACGTGGTGTCATTTTCGTCGACCTCGCGTTGGCCCAGATGTCCGCGCTCGGCGCTACGATCGCTTTCGCCGTCGGACATGTGCCGACAAGCATGTCCGGTCTCATCTACACGTTTCTCTTTTCCGCCATCGGCGCGGGATTGCTCACCGTCGGCAGGGGTCTGCCGAAGGTCGTTCACACTGAGGCATATATCGGCATTCTGTATGTCGTTGCTACGGCGGCAACCATCCTCGTCGTCGATCGTTCCCCGCAGGGCGCGGAGCACGTAAAACAGATATTGGTCGGCAGCATTCTGACCGTTTCGGTGGATGACCTGCCCAAGTTCATCATGCTGTATGGTGCGATCGGAGTTTTTCACTGGCTCGCGCGCGGCCCTTTTCGAATGGCGACCGAAGCGGCCGCGGGATCACCGCAAGCCGCTCATAAACACAGCGCATGGATCTGGGATTTCCTGTTCTATCTGTCCTTCGGCGCGGTGGTCACGAGTTCGGTGGCAACGGCGGGCGTGCTTCTCGTCTTCTGCTTTCTGATCGTTCCCGCGATTATCGGGTCCCTGTTCACGCGCCGCTTCGTTGGCGCACTTCTGATCGGCTGGTTTGGCGGGGCGGTGGCGAGTGCGGTCGGTCTTGCCGCGTCGTTTGGATTCGATCTGCCTGCCGGTGCCGCGATGGTCCTCGCATTTTCATTGACGCTCGCGAGCGCGATGGTTCTGCGAGCGTTCGTGTCGGTGTCAGGGGCGGCGCGCAAAGCGCGGTTTTGTGCCTTTTTTCAAGGTGTATCCGCAATCGTTCTAACCATTGTCTGCGCAGGCATGATCTGGTTCATGTCGATGCCGACTGCGGATCAGCCTCTGCTCGACGTGCTGGAGTGGGCAAGCGGCATGGGTCCCGAGACGATCATGACGCCCGGTGAGCGGGCAGTTTATGCGGATGCCATGAAGGCCGTCAGTACGCGCCAGGCTCAGGCAATGCAATTCACGCTGCTGGAACGACAAACGCGTCCGCAAAGCCAGCCACTTTCGGATGATGAGGTGCGGCGCATGGGCGCGTTCCAGCAAGCTTTCAATGAAATGGCGCGCGGTGAGGATTTTGTCGCCACGTCGCTGTCCGGGCAAGCACGCGCGCGCGAACGCTGGTACGTCGGACCAGCCGTTCTCGTTGCCGCGATGCTTGGCCTGCTGGCGGTAACGCCACGCAAGATGCGCGCGCGGTTTTTCAACTTGTCGCGATGGCGACGACCTCGCCGGATGCGCCGGCGGCCTTCTTTATAGCAGGCAATCTGACGGATGGATCGTCGGACGGCCGCTTTGCGCTTGTCACGATTTAAAAATTTTCCGGGCGATTAATTCCGCCTGGGGTCCGCGCTCGCCTTCACGAATCGCGCACCTTGCGAGCTCACATCGTTTTATTTTAACAACTATGAGACAAAGCAAAATGAGCAAACTGCATTTGAAGGTGGCAGTTGCCGCCATCGCGGCATTGTCTGCGCCGATTGCATGGGCGCAATCGTCCGTCACGTTATATGGCATCGTCGATGCGGGCGTGGAGTTTCTGAACAAGGTCGGCCCACAAAGCAGTACGGTCACGCGCATGCTGAGCATATCGGGCACCGTGCCGTCGCGCTGGGGTGTTCGCGGCACGGAAGATCTGGGTGGAGGGCTCAGTACAGTCGTTGTGCTGGAATCCGGTTTTGCGCCGGGAACGGGCGTGTTGAATCAGGGCGGGCGTCTGTTTGGTCGCCAGGCCTGGGTCGGCCTTCAGTCCACTGCGTGGGGGCAAATCGGCTTGGGTAGACAGTACACAATGCTGCTGTGGGCCATGCTGAACACGGACCTTCTCGGTCCCAATGTGTACGGTTTGATGGACAGTTATCCCGCCAATGCTCGCGCGGACAATTCGATTTCCTACAAGGGCAAGTTCGGCGGTCTGACGGTCGGCTCCACCTATAGCTTCGGTCGCGACGCGACAGCGGTCGCCGTGCCGAACCCCTCGGCGACGAACTGTCCCGGCCAGAATCCAGCGGACTCGCGCCAATGCCGCGAATGGTCCGCAATGGTGATGTACGAGACAAGCTGGTGGGGCGTGAACGCCGCGTACGACTCGTTAAGCGGCGGCCCCGGCGCTTTCGCAGGCCTGTCCCGTAGCAATCTGAGGGACGACCGCGCATTGCTGAGCGGCTACGTTATCGCGGATAGCACCAAGCTTGGCGCCGGTGTCCTTGCACGCCGCAACCGTGCGAGTGCCACGCCGCGTAGCAACCAGTATTATCTGGGTGTCTCGTACGATGTTCGCCCGGATATCAACCTCACCGCCGAAGGCTATTACCTGGACTATCGCCACAGTGACGACAAGGCGTGGCTCGGCGCAGTGCGCGCAACCTACCTGCTCTCGAAGCGCACATCGGTGTATCTGACTGCGGGCTACGTCGAGAACAGCGGGCAACTCAATATTTCGGTCAGCGCCGGCGCCCCTGGCGGCAATCCCGTTGCGGGCGGCAACCAGTTAGGTGTGACCGCCGGGATCAAGCAGATTTTCTGAGGCGCGTTTCCACCACAATGCGCAGCGTGAGGCTCGTAGTGGATCGATTGCGGTCTGCTGCGAGTGCGACGCGCGCGCAACAGAGGTCGTCTCACCGCCGCAACTGCAACGCGTAAGTAAACCGATTAGCCGGGTAAACACTCGCCGCCGCTTCAAAAACCACGCCGCGGTCATCCACATAGCGCCGTGTGATCTCGAGCGCATCCCCATCCACTTCCGCGCCCAGCGGCTTCGCAAGCCGGGCCGGAATCCCCATCGCGCGGATCTCCTGCCGGACTTCACGCGCAGTGCGGCCAAATTTTTGTTCGACCAGTTTCCACCAAGGGCGAGCCATGACCGCGCATCGCATCGAAAACGACGAGGAATACCGCGAGGCGCTTAGCACCGTCTCGATGGTGGTTGACCTTGATCCGGCCCCCGGCTCGCCGCAGAAGTTCGCTGCGCCTTGGACGGTGCTTCGGTTGACTGGCGCAATGACGCGCTGAACGACTGCGTTCGGCAATGCGGATTGTTCCTCGTGCACGGGCAGCTCAATTCCGCCGTTGAAGGAGGCGGGGCGCCCGCTGTCAGGTGATTGAGAAGTTTCCTCACGGCAAGATAATCAAACTTATCTTCATAGACGTCACTTGCCCAACGGCTTCCGATGCAATGGTTTCCCGAAAACGCTCGACGTCGAACGCCGTCGAAGAGCGCTGCGTAACTCTCGCTCGCAATCGGGATTGAACGTAGTTAAAACGACTTCCCAAGTAGCTTCGCTCGCAGTCGCATGGCTCGGCTTTCTTTAATCTGCTTCTGCATATACGACGCAAATCGAGGCCTTGCATCTGGACCAAGTCGTCCGACCAGGTCCTGCCCGTGCCGAACGATTTTGTCTACGAATTTCTAACTCGGGACACTAGCGGATGTCTGCAAAAGAAGCGGGTATTGTCTGTCCTATCTTAAGCAGATTGCCAACGACGGTCGGTCGTCGAGAGAGATGGCGGCTCGGCCTGCGTTTATCTCCCGCATTGGACCTAAAATCAGCGCTAATACACGATTCACTACCAGCCTTCCAGCCGCAACGTAGCGCGTACGAGCCGTTGTCCTTCCTGTTCAATTTCGCGCAAATTTGCGCAGACGCTTTCAATATGCTCGGCCGCCGCCTTGCGTGCCTGCTCGGGCAGTTTGCCGGTGACGGCGTTATAGAGCCGCGCATGCTGACGATCAATTACGCGCTTTTGCGGCTCACGGTGATACAGATTGTTGACCGACGCAAACACCGAACTCAACAGGAGATCGGTCAGCGAACTCAGCGTATGCGCTAGCACCGGGTTATGTGAAGCCTCGCAAATTGCGAGGTGAAATGCGTGATCGAGCCGCGCGTGAGTCGATGCGCTTGTTTCCTCGCCGTGCGCCGAGACCATCTCCTCGTAGCGGCGCGTGATCAGCACGAAGTCAGCGGGTGTGCCGCGCAGCGCCGCGAGCCGCGCGGATTCCGCTTCCAGCATCCCGCGCACTTCAAGCAGATCGTAGAGCGTGCGCGGCTGCGAGCCGAGCAGATGCATCAGCGGCGTGAGCGTGGGTTGCGCGGTCAGGCTTGCGACGAACGAGCCCCTGCCATGCGAGGTCTCGATGATGCCGCGCGCGCGCAACAGCTTAAGCCCTTCGCGCAGCGCCGTGCGCGATACGCCGAGCTTGTCGGTGAGGCGCCGCTCGGACGGCAACGCTTGCCCGGTTTTCAGCACGCCGTCGACGATCAGCCGCTCGATTCGCTCGGCGACCACGTCGGCAACCTGCCTGGGGTTGTCCGGATCCGTTATCTGCATCGCTTATTCCAACTGGTGTGACCAGTTGAAAATACTATCACGCGTCGCATTGGGATTTTTAACACAAGCGATACAGGTAACCATTATTGCCGAAATAGGCTGGACGACATCTCGTCAAAAACTGGTATGACCACTTGAGATGGCCATCGACATTCATAGGCCTAACGACAACAATTCCCCCGGAGACACGATCCTGACCTGTTCGCACGGTGTATTTCCACCGGCTTACGGGTCAGGCGCGACGCCAGGAGACTTCCCATGAGCTATCACTACGACGAGAGCGTCGACGGCCCGCTCGCGACGCACGACAAAGCCACTGTCGTCGCGCAGTTGCGGGCATTGATCCCCGAGTTGCAACTGCTGCACGAGCAGGAAGATTTGCGGCCATTCGAATGCGATGGCCTTGCTGCTTATCGTGCGACGCCGATGCTGGTCGCTTTGCCCGACAAGGTCGAACAAGTCGAGGCACTGCTGGAATACGCGAACGCGTCAAAGATTCCGGTAGTCGCGCGGGGCGCCGGCACCGGTTTGTCAGGCGGCGCGCTGCCGCTCGACAAAGGCATCCTGCTGGTGATGGCGCGCTTCAACCGGATTCTCGACGTCGATCCCGAAGCCTGTACCGCCCGCGTGCAACCCGGCGTGCGCAACGTCGCCATCTCGCAGGCTGCAGCGCCTCACGGCCTGTACTACGCGCCGGACCCGTCGTCGCAGATCGCTTGCTCGATTGGCGGCAACGTTGCGGAGAACGCGGGCGGCGTGCACTGCCTGAAGTACGGACTGACGGTCAACAATATCCTCAAGCTGGAAATCCTCACCATCGACGGCGAGCGCATCACGCTCGGCTCGGATGCACTCGACGCCCCCGGCTTCGACTATCTCGCGCTGTTCACCGGCTCGGAAGGCATGCTCGGCATCGTTACCGAAGTCACCGTTAAGCTGCTTAGCAAACCGCCGAGCGCGAAGGTACTGCTCGCCAGTTTCGACGACGTCGAGAGGGCCGGCGCGGCGGTCGCGAGAATCATCGGTGCGGGCGTGATTCCGGGCGGCCTGGAGATGATGGACAACCTCGCGATTCGCGCGGCGGAAGATTTCATCCACGCAGGCTATCCGGTCGATGCCGCGGCGATCCTGCTGTGTGAAATCGACGGCGTCGAAAGCGACGTACAGGAAGACGTTAAATGTGTCGAAGCGCTGCTGCGCGACGCGGGCGCGACCGAGATCCGGGTCGCCCGAGACGAAGCCGAACGCCAGCGTTTCTGGGCCGGCCGCAAGAACGCCTTCCCGGCAGTGGGCCGCATCTCGCCCGACTACTACTGCATGGACGGTACCATTCCGCGCCGCGAATTGCCGCGCGTGCTCAAGGGTATCGAAGCGTTGTCGAACGAATACGGACTGAAAGTCGCCAACGTGTTTCACGCTGGCGACGGCAACATGCACCCGCTGATCCTGTTCGATGCGAATGCAACCGGCGAGACCGAACGCGCCGAAGCGCTTGGTGCCCGCATTCTCGAACTGTGCGTGGCGGTGGGCGGCAGCATCACCGGCGAACACGGCGTGGGCCGCGAAAAGATCAACCAGATGTGCGCGCAATTCAACAGCGACGAATTGAGCTTCTTTCACGCACTGAAAGCTGCGTTCGATCCGGCCGGACTGCTCAATCCCGGCAAGAACGTGCCGACCCTGCACCGCTGCGCCGAATTCGGTTCGATGCATGTTCACCACGGCGCGTTGCCTTTTCCCGAACTGGAGCGTTTCTGATGCGCGTCGAACCTGTCTCGATGGACGATAGCGAACGGCTCGTCGCCGAAGTCTCGCAAGCGCTCGCGAGCGGAACGCCACTCGCGATTCGCGGCGGCAATAGCAAGGCGTTCCTCGGCCGTCCCGCACAAGGCGCGTCGCTCGACACGCGCTCTCATCGGGGCGTGGTCAGTTACGACCCGACCGAACTGGTGATTACCGTGCGCGCCGGCACGCCGCTCACCGAGCTGAACGCGACTCTCGACGCCGCCGAACAGATGCTGCCGTGCGAGCCGCCGGCCTTCGGCGCGGCCGCCACGATCGGCGGCATGGTGGCCACGGGTCTCGCCGGACCACGCCGGCCGTGGGCCGGCTCGGTGCGCGACTTCGTGCTCGGCTGCCGCGTGATCACGGGCCAGGCGAAGCATCTGCGCTTCGGCGGCGAGGTGATGAAGAACGTGGCCGGCTATGACGTGTCGCGTTTGCTGGCGGGCAGCTTCGGCTGCCTCGGCTTGATCACGGAAGTGTCGCTGAAGGTGCTGCCCAAACCGCGTGCACTTGCAAGCGTCGCGCTTGAACTCGACGCGGCTGAAGCAATGCGCGAACTTTCGGCGTGGCGCCGCGCGGTGCTGCCGGTGAGCGCCGCGTGTCACGTCGACGGCCGCCTGCATGTGCGGCTCGAAGGCGGCATGGGATCGGTCGCGTCGGCGCTGGATCGCATCGGCGGCACCGAACTCGACCCGCGCTTCTGGGACGACCTGCGCGAGCACCGGCTGGCATTTTTCGACGACACGCGCCCGCTGTGGCGTCTGTCGTTGCCGAACGCTTCGCCGTTGTTCGACTTGCCGGGCGACACGCTGCTCGACTGGGCCGGCGCGCAACGCTGGCTGAAAAGCGATGCGCCGGCCGCGACGATCCGCCAGATCGCGCATGCCGCGGGGGGACATGCGACCTGCTTCACGCCGCATGCGGACACCGAGCCGTTCACGCCGCTGCCGCCCGCGTTGCTGCGCTTTCATCGGCAACTGAAGCAGCAACTTGATCCGCGCGGTCTCTTCAATCCCGGCCGCCTGTACGCCGGGCTCTGAATTTTGAAGGCGATCCATTGAAGGGAACATCAGCATGCAAACCAATCTCAGCGACGCCGCCAGGACCTTGTCGCGCGCGGACGAAGCCGAACAGATACTGCGCTCATGCGTGCACTGCGGCTTCTGCAACGCGACCTGCCCGACTTATCAACTGCTTGGCAACGAACTCGACGGCCCGCGTGGGCGCATCTATCTGATCAAGCAGATGCTCGAAGGCGAGGCGGTCACGCAGAAGACCCAATTGCACCTCGACCGCTGTCTCACCTGCCGCAACTGTGAAACCACCTGTCCGTCCGGTGTCAACTATCACGCGCTGCTCGACATCGGCCGCGCGGAACTGGAGCGGCGGGTTCCGCGGCCTGCGGCCGAACGGATGCTGCGCGAGGGTTTGCGCCGCGCGATCCCGCATCCGGCGGTGTTCGATGCGCTGCTGAAAGCCGGGCGTGCACTGCGGCCGATTCTTCCCGCTGCGCTTGGCCGGAAGATCCCCAGGCGTGGCGCTTCACCGAAAGCCCGGCCGGCGCCGAGGCATCCGCGCACGATGCTGATGCTCGAGGGCTGCGTGCAACCCGCGCTGTCACCGAACACCAACGCGGCCGCCGCGCGCGTCCTCGACCGGCTCGGCATCAGCATCGTCGATGCAGAGCGGGCCGGCTGCTGCGGCGCGACGGACTATCACCTGAATGCGCAGGAAGCAGGCTTGGTGCGCGCACGGCGCAATATCGACGCGTGGTGGCCCGCCATCGAGGCCGGCGCTGAAGCGATCGTGCAAACGGCGAGCGGTTGCGGTGCGTTCGTCAAGGAGTATGGGCATCTGTTGCGCGGCGACCCGCGCTATGCGTCGAAAGCGCAGCGTGTCAGCGAACTGGCGCGGGATCTCGTCGAAGTATTGGCTGGCGAGCCGCTCGATCGGTTGCAGGCGAATTCGCCGGTGACTCTGCCAACGAGCCTTCCGGCGACGTTGCCCGAGAGTTTGCCTGGACAGGCGCAACGGCGAATCGCGTTTCACTGCCCATGTACGTTGCAGCACGCGCAGAAACTGGGCGGCGCGGTCGAGTCGATCCTGCAACGGCTCGGCTTCGATCTGACCGCTGTGCCCGATGCTCACCTGTGCTGTGGGTCGGCGGGCACGTATTCGATCACTCAGCCCGAGCTGGCGGAAAGATTGCGCAACAATCGGCTTGATGCACTGGAAAGCGGCAAGCCGGCACTGATCGTTACGGCCAACATTGGCTGCCAGACGTATCTGGACAGTGCCGGGCGCACGCCAGTGCGTCATTGGATCGAACTTTTAGACGCATCGTTTCCATAACAGAGACTGGAGATTCATTATGCTGAGCAAAGCCGTGTTGACCGTTGCTGAAACAACCCGCATCCTCGAAGCCGCGCGCGCGGAAGCCGAGAAGCATCAGTGGGCGGTCGCGATTGTAGTGGTCGACGACGGCGGCCACCCGCTCGGACTGCTGCGGCTGGATGGCAGCGCGCCGGCCAGCTCATACATCGCGACGGAAAAGGCCCGCACCGCGGCGATCGGCCGTCGCGAGACCAAGCTCTATGAAGACATGATCAACAACGGCCGCACCGCCTTCCTCAGCGCGCCGCTGCAAGGCACGCTGGAAGGCGGCGTGCCGCTAATCGTCGACGGCCAGGTGGTCGGTGCGGTCGGGGTGTCGGGCGTGAAGCCAGATCAGGATGCGCTGATCGCGAGAGCAGGTGTTCAGGTCCTCGCCGGTTAAGTGGCTGTGCGGTAACGTTACTGCCAGGAAACTTTCGCCATATGCGTGCCGACCTGATAAGTGTCGAGGCCGTGGTTTGCGTCGTAAAATGAGCGGGGTCGATTGTGTCGATAAGCGTAGTTAAACGAGGTCTGCAAACCGGATTCCTAAGGATTGTTAAGGTCCGTCGAAAGATCCGGCGTTATTAGCTAAGCTCAGCTGACGCTGCAGCGCCCGGGAAGGCAGGAGCGAACGATGGACCGTTGGGCGCAAATCAAGCTGTTTGTTTTGACCGCGGACCTTGGGAGCCTTTCGAAGGCAGCCGCGAAACTGGAGATGTCGAACGCCGCGGCCAGCCGCTCGCTCAACGCGCTTGAGGACCAGCTCGGTGCACGGCTAATTGAGCGAACGACGCGACGATTGTGGCTGACGGCAGTAGGAGAGGAGTATCACCGCCGGTGCAGTTCTATTCTGTCGGAATTGGCGGAAGCCGAATTAATCGTGTCGGAGGAAGCGGTCAGTCCGCGTGGCGTTCTGAGAATCACAAGCTCAGCATCGTTTGCCGCCATGCACATCGCTCCCGCGCTTCCCGAGTTTCTCCAGCGATACCCAAACCTCTCGGTTCAGATTACAACCGCGAATGAATACCGGAACTTCATTGAGGCCGGTATCGACATCGCGATCCGTACGAAAGAGCACGAAGAAGATTCGGGGATTACCGTGCGGCGTCTCGCTGAAACTCGACGAGTCCTGGCTGCGTCGCCCTCGTATCTTGCGGAATACGGCCGGCCGACGGCGCCGGAAGACGTCGCGAAGCACCGCATGCTTGTCTACAACCTCGCGGCGGACCCGTATCTCCTACATTTGCGGCAGGGCGACGAGCAGCGCCATATCGCAATAACGAGCGCGCTCGACTCGAACGAAGGTCAAGTCATCGTGGCCGCCGGCCGTGCCGGCCTGGGTATTGTGATTCAACCGCTCTATATCATTCACGATGACGTTATCTCCGGACGGCTGATTCCCGTTCTGGAGGATTGGCAATTGCCGACACTGACCATCAACCTGGCTTATCAGAGCAGACGTTATCAGCCGGCGAAGATCAGGGTTTTCACCGAATTTCTCATCGAGCGTGTGAAGCGTCTGCATCTGGAAAAGCGCTGGATGACGGTAGCAAGCCCATGCCGCGCGCACATCATGCGCGAATGAAGAAGTCACATCTTGTAGCCACGGAGTTTTCCACCAGGTGGAAATGTGCTTTCCTCGAGGGGCATTTTTCTGCATGGAGTGAACCAGTAACTTCGGGAGTCTGCAATGCGCTGGGGAGAGGGACGGGGACAAGCAATGCGCAACATCAGCCAAGACACCATCACGCAAGCGTCATTGCGTCGATGGAAAAAGGCAAGACTCCTGATGTTGTCGCTGGTGTGCGTTCGTCACTCCCATGACTTTGCTCTGAATTAACAGGAGACACAAACGTGATTCGACATATCGTGATGTGGCGCATGCGTGGTGACACGCCGGCCGAGCGCGCCACGGCATCTCATCGGGTAAAGGCCGGCTTCGAGGGGTTGCGCGGTCTGATTCCGGGCATGAAGTACATCGAAGTGGGCTTGGACTCTAGCAAAGTCGACTACGCCTGCGACGTGGTGCTCGTCTCCGAGTTCGAGTCCACCGAAGCACTGGAGGCTTATACCTTGCACCCCGAGCATCTGCGGGTGCGCAAGGAACTCGGTGACTTGCGTACGGCTCGCTTCCAGGTGGACTACGCCATCGAAGCTTCAGGCAATACAGAACAAATCAGGGAGTGCGCTCATGCAAAAGCTTGACTTCGTCTACCAGGCTCGGGCTGGCCGGGTAATTTTCGGCCCCGGCAGCCTGGGGCATCTCGAGCGGGAAGTTCTGAATCTGAAGTCGGAACGCGCGCTCATTCTCTGTAGCGCGGAACAGAAGCAAACTGGCGAAGCCGTGGCGGCCCGGTTGGGCAGCCGTGCTGCGGCAGTGTTTGACCGGGCGGTCATGCATGTTCCGGTGGAATTGGCCAAGGAAGCACGAGCGCTTGCTCGCGAGTTGCATGCCGATTGCGCTATCGCTGTCGGTGGCGGCTCGACTGTCGGCCTCGGTAAGGCCATTGCGCTCGAATCAGACCTTCCCATTCTCGCGATCCCGACCACATATGCCGGCAGCGAGATGACGCCGATTTTTGGAATCACTGAAGCAGGGCTGAAGCGCACGGGAGTCGACCTGCGGGTGCTTCCGAAGACCGTCATATACGACCCGACCTTGACGACGAGCCTTCCGGTCGAGATGTCGGTCACCAGCGGTATCAACGCAATCGCGCACGCCGCGGAAGGGCTCTACTCGAAGGATGCGAATCCAGTCACGAGTTTGATGGCAGAGGAGGGCATCGCGGCGCTCGTTCGCGCAATTCCTGGGATTGTCGCAGAGCCGGCGGACATCGAAGCCCGCTCGCATGCACTCTATGGCGCATGGTTATGCGGAACCGTGCTCGGCAGCGTTGGCATGGCTTTGCATCACAAGCTTTGCCACACACTGGGTGGGAGCTTCAACTTGCCGCACGCGCAGACACACACCATTGTGTTGTCACATGCTCTCGCGTACAACCGCGACGCGGCTCCCGAGGCAATGAAGCGGATTGCTCGCGCGCTGGGTTCCGAAGATGCCGCGGTGGGGCTGTATCAGTTGGCAAAGAAAAACGGCGCACCCACGGCGCTCAAAGACATCGGGATGCGGGCGGAAGACGTGGAAAAGGCCGCTGACATCGCAATTGCCAACTCCTACTGGAATCCGCGACCAGTAGAACGCGAGGCCATCTTCGCTCTTCTCCGGGACGCGTATGAGGGCGTTGCGCCTCGTTGACGTTGCGCCCCGGACCGCTTTCGAAATGCAGAAGCAGTACCTGACGATTTTACGCGCGGTCAAAGCGCTCCGTTTCGTCAGGCACTGCAGACACAGTACCTTCGCCGGAAATAATTCATGGGCTCATGTACTCAAACCTGAACCTCGTCACGTCGCGTCTTTCAGCGTAGCAAGTAGTTCGAGCGTCCGGGCATTCGCCAAAGTTGTTGCCGCTTGGTCGAAATTCGGACTGGACGATCGTACAAATGAATGTCCCGCTGAATACCAGTGCAGGCTTACATTCTTATTCTTTCCAAAGTGTTCGTCGAGGGTGCTGGAGGATTCCGCCGTAACATAGTGATCCTGAGTGCCCATATGAAACATCGCTGGTCGTGAAATGGCCGGCACACGTGAGATCTTTTTTTCAAGCCCCACGCCGTAATAGCCAACTGCGCAATCGGCCAACGATAGCGCGGCTACATCAAACGCCAGTGCACCCCCCAGGCAGTATCCGACTACAGCGACACGACCATTCGAGAAAGGTAGCGCACGCGCGTATTCGATGGTGCATTTAAGGTCATCAACCCCTGCTTCCATGTCGAAGTTGCGAAACAAGGTAAGCGCCTGTTCCCGCTCCGATGGTATGTTCGCATCAAGTTCGATATTCGGCGCCTGTCTCCAGTACAGGTCAGGACACACACATCCAAAACCTGCGTCAACGAGCCAGTCCACGACCCCTTTGATGAAAGGCGTGATCCCGAAGATCTCTTGTGCGATCACGACGATTGGTGCAGAAGCGATCGCCGGTTTTGCGAGGTAAGCACCAATCGCCTCACCCGAACTCGAGGTGATCTTGACGCCGTCAGTTAACATATTGAGTCTCCCTTGCGATATTCCATATTTTGGCCCGCAGCTTGTGGTGCGTGAACGGCCTAGCTAACACGTGCGTACTGGCGCATCTTGTCATCGTCAAGCGTCATACCGTGACCAATGCCCGAGGGAACTTGCAGTTCATAGTCCCGGATCTCGAGCGATTCATGGCTTAGCGTGTCCGCCAAAACGAACGGTCCGATCAGTTCGCAACCGAACGGAAGCGATTGAACCGTCGAATAGAGTTGAAGTGCAACCGAAGTGCCGATCGTCGAGTCAAGCATCGTTCCGCCATACGAAGCAATTCCACTGGCTTCTGCGATCGCAGCGACCTTTTGCGTCGCCGAAATTCCGCCCATATTGCAAAGCTTTAACGAAAAGACGTCGACACTGCGGTCGCGTGCGAGGTCGAATGCCGAGGCCAATGTACTTAGACTCTCATCGGCCATGATAGCTACCCGGTTATTGTGGGAGAGCCGTCTCAAAGCATGCGGATTGTCGCGAGCGACCGGCTGTTCGACGAGTTCCACCCCGAGCGATTCCAGTTCCGGGATGTATACCGACGCTACCTGTTCGTCCCACGCCTGATTCACGTCGACGCGAAGATAAGCCTTTGATCCGAGGCTATTTGACAACGCCTCCATATGGATGAGATCTTCCGTTGGTGATCTGAAGCCAAGCTTGACCTTGAAACGATTGTGTCGTCTGCTTTCAATCATCTCGACAGCAGAATCGATATCGCGCTGGGTATCGCCGCTTGCCAAAGTCCATGTAATCGGAATCGAACTGCGCAGCCGGCCGCCAAGTATCTCGGAGATGGATACGTTCAATGCTCGCGCTTTCAGGTCGAGGAGTGCCATTTCGACCGCGGCTTTTGCGGAGGCATTTCCGGTGACGGCGCGCGACATGGTTTGCAGCGCACTGGAAATGTTGAACGCGTCGGTTCCAAGCAGATGAGGTGCGAGATACTGATCGACGATAATTTTGATCGTCTCGGCACACTCCGAACTCCAGACAGGACCACCAACGCTTCCTCCTTCGCCGGTACCAACGAGTCCTTCAGAAAAAACCCGAACAATGACGTAGCTTTGTCGTTGCACCGTAGTGATCGACATCTGGATCGGCCGCCTGGTCGGCACATCTACGATCACTGCCTCGATCGAATCGATCTTCATGTGTATGCTCCCCTCCGCGCAAGCGCAAGCTCAATAAAGACGCAGATATTCTCGACACGCGCAATTTCTTGCACCGCCGTCACAATCGCGCCAGCAAAACTCTCAATTTTTTTATTCACTTTCCTCCCGCATGGACCGCTTTGGTAGGGAGGCTACAGCTACCCGCATATCTGATGATGCTGGAAGCCAAATACCGGTTCGCTAGCGGCGCGCGCAAAGGACTCATTGATCAGCGTTCCCGTGGGCGCTGCTGAAATTCAGCCTCCAGTTGGCGCACAACGCGTGACGCGAACGGGCGGTGCGGGAGCCAATGTGGGGCTCCCGGCTTACGGAGAACAGTAATGTCCGCCGTTCGTAGTCGTACCGCGTCTGAGGCTGGTTACGCTGGATCGAGCACGAAGTCCATTTTGAGCACCTTGGCGTTCCCGCGAATTTCCGGATCGTGCACGAGAGGGGCACGGACGCCTTCAACGCAGTCGCTGTCGACCCAGTCGCCACCGGCGAAGTAAGCTTGAGTGGTGAATTCAAGAAAGCCCTGTGCACGCACTTTGAAATGCACGTGGGCGGGTCTCCAGGGGTGGCGTCCCATGAAACCAAGAAGTTCGCCGCTAGGTCCGTCGTGCGGGATCATGTAAGGAGCAGGCATCGTCGTGCGCACACTGTACTCACCTGTTGGACCGATTATTTTCTTGCCACGGTAGAGGTCGATCGGAAAATCACCGCTGAAGCCGCTGTAAAGCCCCTGCGAATCGGAGTGCCAGATGTACAACTCAGCACCTTCAATGGGGTTCCCCGACAGATCTCTTACCTGGCCCTCGATGATCAGTTCGTCACCCTCCTCGTCACGCGTACTGATGCGGTCCGTGATCGTTGGTGCGGCTTCGAGGAAATACGGCCCTTCAAGATTGCTGACCGAACCCTTTCGATGCTTCATCTCGATGTCCGAGATGGTTGCGTTGAACAGCATGTCGCATGTAAGCGGAATTTCAAACTCCGCGCTCTGAGCGTATTTCCTCAGAAAGCCTACTGCGGCACGGTACTCTTCAAAAGTCACGTCGTGATGCCACAGCGCCTCACGGACAGATTTCAGAATATCGTGGATCACTACTGCGGAGCGGGTCGACATGCCGGTTTCCTTATAGCTGAGGGGCGGGGATATTGATAATCGTTCGCTTCATAATTCGCCTCGACTATAGGGAGAACCGGTGCTATCTTCCAATACTGTTTTTGAAATCGCCAAGACCTAAAAGGTATCGCCCCTACGTGCTGTCAAGGACTCAGATTGGAACTTCGACATCTTCGCTACTTCGTGGCAGTCGCGGAGGAACATAGTTTCCGACGTGCCGCGGCGCGCCTCCACATTTCGCAACCCCCGCTTTCCCGGATGATCGGACAGCTGGAGGAGCAGGTAGGCGCACAGTTATTCGCGCGAACGGCTAGGGGCGTGGAGTTGACTGATGCGGGAGCAGCG
Source organism: Paraburkholderia sp. BL6669N2 (assembly GCF_003387275.1). Lineage (NCBI taxonomy): Bacteria > Pseudomonadati > Pseudomonadota > Betaproteobacteria > Burkholderiales > Burkholderiaceae > Paraburkholderia > Paraburkholderia sp. BL6669N2. Next base: position 905,055 of record NZ_QUNA01000002.1, read on the forward strand.
TTCCTGGACGACGCGCGAAGAGCACTGCGTGCCGTCAACGACGCGGTCGAGCGTTCTCGTAGGGCAGCCCGGGGCGAGCTGGGCCACCTGCAGATCGCGTACTATGGCTCGACGATCTTTCGCGTGTTACCGAAATTGATCACGGAATTCGGAAAGTTGCAGCCGCAGGTCACCGTGGATCTTCACAATCTGCCGAAGGACCGCCAGATTCGTGCGCTCCGTGAGGGGTGGCTAGACATCGGTTTCAGCAGGCAATACCCCAAGGAACCGGATGTCGAGTGTGAAGAGGTGGTGTGCGAACCGGTTGTTCTCGCCGTTGCGTCGTCGAATCCAATTGCCAGGCGGACGGGATTGCCAATGACTGCGTTGCGCGATGAACCCATGGTGGTTTTCCCCGCCATGTCGAGGCCGAGCTTCGCTGACGAGGTGCTACGGTTTTGCGAAGAGACCGGGTTCACCCCCAATATTGTCAAGGAAACCGAAGATTTGATGGCTTGTCTGGCCCTTGTCTCTGCCGGGATTGGTCTGGCACTCGTACCGATCTCGGCCATGAGCATTCATCTGCCGGAGGTCTCTTTTCTGAAAGCAATCAAGCCGAAGCCCACTAGCAGCGTGTATTGTGTGTACCGGAAGAGTGAGCAGAATTCGAGTCTGCCGGGCTTCCTGAACCTGATTCGATTGCTCCGACGAACTGGGTATTGAGCTCATAGGTTCACCACTTCTTGTGGCACAGCGGCCCGGCGACGTCTGAATGGGCCTTGCCGACCCGACCACGGGTGGCGTCAGTAACCGCGAATGTCTCAGCGAACTACGCGCAGGAACAGGTTTTGGCATTCCTGCTGAGGTTTCGCATCTGCATCAAGTGCATGGTGTTCCGCCACCTTGACTTGCATCGTCCCCCTCCGAATAGGCGCCAGGCGCTATCACTAAGGCCGATCTGGCCGCATCCCTTCACGGCCGAGAAGCGCTGTGGTCCACCAGTCCGTCGGCATCAATTAATTGCAATTTGCAATAATTAAAATTTGCTTATACTATGCTGATCACGTGCCTTGATGGCGTGTACTGATCAATCGGGTCGGTGCTCGCGTGGAGAACGAGAGTGGATGAATTCTTCAGGGAAACGAAATTCTGCTCGCTGGACCAGGAGTGGGTCCGTACGTGGACCACGACATGACGTGTAAGTTGTCCTGCGGAATGTGTATTTCGCTGGGTAGCAGCGCGGGCTGAAGAAGAAAGCGCACCGCTTTGGTTATTGGTCTAAATAATAGAAAAACGACGCAATTTTGAGTGATTGAATCATCGTAATCACATAAATAATGGGCGGAGACATGTTTTCATTCAACGATAAGTGGCGGGCTTGGGTCGTGGTGGCCCTGCTGTTCCTATTTATGGTCATTAACTATGCCGACAAAGCGGTCATCGGATTAGTAGCCGTGTCCGTCATGCACGATTTGTCGCTGACGCCCAGGCAGTTTGGGTTAGTCGGCAGCAGTTTCTTCTTGTTGTACTCCGTTTCAGGAGTCGTATTCGGATTCGTCGCCAATCGTGTGAAGACACAATGGATCCTGGTCTTTCTGGCCGCGACATGGGCCATCGTGCAATTTCCCATGGTGGGCAGCGTGAGCCTGCCCATGTTAATTACGTGTCGGATATTGCTTGGGGTGGGTGAAGGTCCGGCCTATCCGGTTGCGTTGCATGCCTGCTACAAATGGTTCGATGATCGCGAGCGAAGTGTTCCTAATGCGATCATTGCTCAAGGACCCTTTGTCGGCATGATGTTGGCCGGACCGATCTTGACGTTCTTTATCGTACGTTACGGTTGGCACTCGGCATTTCTCGCGCTTGGTGTGATAGGCATCGTGTGGATCGTGCTGTGGTTGTTGTTGGGGAAAGAAGGAACCGTCGACGCCGATGGAGCAACGCAGAAGGAAGACCATCAAGAAACCGTGCCTTACGGAACGCTGTTGACCGATCCCACAGTCGTCGGTAATTTCATCTTGTGGTTCGCTGCATTCGCCGTGGTGGCGCTCTGCTTCACGTGGATTCCGGCCTATCTGCGCTTGGGCTTGGGCTATTCGGCGACAACTACGGGGTGGCTGTTTTCGATGATCGTGACTGCGCAGATTCCGGTTGCGATTGCGCTGTCATGGGTTTCAAAAAAACTGCTCGCTAGCGGTGTGTCGTCCAGAGTGGCAAGAGGAGTGCTGGCTGGCGGCCCGATCGTCATGGCTGGCGCAATTTTCTGGAGTATCGGCTCAATCGGGAGTCCGGGAGCGAAGGTCGCGTGCCTTGCTGCTGGCAGCGCGATGATTCAGCTCATTGGATGGCTCGGTCCGCTGATGCTGGGTGAAATCGTACCGACGCGACAACGAGGGGCGCTACTCGGGATACACAACTCGGTCGGTACCGTGGCCGGCCTGGTAGCCCCGGCAGTCATGGGTTTCGTTATCAATGATGCGCTGAGTCCCGCCGCGGGCTTCGAGCAAGGATTTGAGCTATTGGGAGCGCTGCTCGTGTTATCCGGATTGATCGGCCTTTATCTGGTCAACCCGGAGAAATCGCGGATGAGGTTTTTTAGGCTCATTCAAACGAGCGAATCGCCGCAGCCTGCCAATACCGGAATATCGAAGCGCATGTCCCACGATGGTGGACTCATCAATCAAAGTAAGGAGTAACTCCCGTGATTACAAAACAAGAGAACGTATTGCTTACGAATACGGACGCGGACAGTCCAATGGGAGAAGTGATCAGGAGCCATTGGATTCCATTTCTCTGCGAAAGCGAATTGCCAGCGGCTGACGCTCCACCGCAGCGCATCAAGTTGCTAGGAGAAGACTTGATTGTGTTCAGGGACAGTGAGGGCAGGCTGGGCGTCATTGACGAGTTCTGTCCGCATCGGGTCGCGAGTTTATTTTATGGCCGCAATGAGGAAAGCGGCATACGCTGTATCTACCACGGCTGGAAATTTGACATCAATGGAAGCTGTGTCGACATGCCATCGGAGCCAGCGTCAAGCACCTTCCGGGAGTGCATGAAGATCAAGTCTTATCCTGTTCGCGAATTTGTAGGCCTGGCTTGGGTATATATGGGCAGCGCAACACCCGCACCCGAATTGCCGCGATTCGAGTGGATGGAATATCCGGTATCGCATCGACACATGTCGCGTTGGCAGCAAGACTGCAACTTCCTGCAAGCGCTAGAGGGAGAGGTAGACGAAGCACACGTCGCCTTTTTGCATCGGCGCCTCGACAACCCTCAAGTACACAAAGAATCTTTGTTCGGCTCATATTTTCAGGAGGACCAGGCGCCGCGCTGGAAAATCCTGGAAACTGATTTTGGTCTTGCCTGTGGGGCACGCCGTCGCGTAAAGAATGACAAGCCATTTTTCTGGCGCGTAGATTTATTCCTGATGCCCTTTTACACCATGATCGCACCAAGTGACGATCAGAATTCACGGGTGTGGCGCGTTTGGATTCCACGTGACAATGAAAGCCTTTGGTCGATATGTGTGACCTACCGCAAAGATGGACCTCCTGATGCAGCTGAACTTGGCTCATGGCAAGAAGGTGTTGTTGCTCATCGCAGCGTAATCCCAGGAACGACTACGCCGGTGGAGAACAGGAGCAATGATTATCTGCTGGACCGCAACGTTCAGCAGAAGATTTCGTTCACGGGCATTCATGGTGTCCGCGGGCAAGATGCGGTGGTAACTGAAAGTTGCGGCCCTATTGTGGATCGGTCGCGTGAGCACCTGGCCTCGAGTGACACCTCGATTGTGGCAATGCGTACTGTAATGCTTCGCGCAGCCAGGGAAGTTGCGAAAGGCGTGTTACCGCGCACCAGTGCAGGTGGCGATATATACAAGGTGCAAAGCTATTCCGGGTTGCATGAAGATCCGACGGATTTCGACCATGTTCCGGAGGTGCTCGATATCATGGGGATTCAAACGAGAACAGAAAAACAGGCAAGTTGAAAGGGGAAAGCACATGTCAATATCAACGATGAATGGATTCGACTGCAAGGTCGACGTGGATACGATGTGCCTTACAGTCAGCGAAGTTGTCTCGTTGACTGGCGGCACGAAGCTATTGCGGCTGCGCGATATGAACGGCCGAATTCTTCCGCGGTATGAAGCGGGTGCGCACATCGAGGTCAAAGTCACACTCCCCGACGGCCAGCAGGCATGGAATGCCTATTCACTGATCGGAAATCCAGCCGATCGATCGGCCTTTGAGATTGCGATCAAGCGGGAAGAGAGCGGGCGGGGCGGGTCGCGGTACTTGCATGACGTATTATCCGCGGGAGAAATATTGGAGGCACGCAGGCCAATCAACGGTTTCTCGCTGGACGCAAGCGCTACCGGTCATCTGCTCGTGGCAGGCGGGATCGGTATTACTCCGATTTACTCGCTATCGTGTCAACTTTCCAGATTGAAGATCAAGCATCGTGTTATTTATTGTGTACGTGATTTGGACGATGCCCCGCTTCTCGAACGTTTGAAACAGAGCGCCTTTGCCGATGTTGAATGTCACGCGGATGAGGGACAGGCACAGCGCTATTACGATTTCGAGAATTTGCTACGCGACCCGGTGGACGGACAACGTATCTACGTATGCGGTCCTGAGCCGTTCATCCGGGCAATTTCGCGAATTTGCGACCGGCAGCAATGGAATCGCGGCACAGTACGATCCGAAAACTTTGGTGGTATCCGGGGCGTTCCCAACCCGAAGTTGACGGTGCATCTTGCAAAGAGAAACAAGACCATTGTGGTAGAGCAGCCAGAAACTATAGTTGATGCAATGGTGCGCAATGGGCTAGATCCGCTTTATGGGTGCAAGCGCGGCGAATGTGGCATATGTGCTGTCTCGGTGACGAGTGGCACTCCGCTTCATCGCGACACGTTTTTGTCGGAAGAGGAAAAGAAGTCCGAGAAATACATGTGTACATGCGTCTCATGGAGTGAGTCGAAAGAAATCACCTTAGACCTGTAGTCGCAAGCCGGAAAAGCCAGCTCTGCCTGCGCTTGAACTGCCACCGTTCACCAGGTCGTCAAGGGATTTCGCTGAGACTCCAATTCTGGGGGAACGGAGTCGTGGAAACTTTGAAGACCAAAATGAAGTACAAAGCAACCCGGCACTGAAGTATTCGCCGGAGTTGCCAGAACGCATCATGCGGATGGTTCCGGAGCGTTGGGTGGAGAGGGTTCTCAATGGAACGCCAAATGCAGCTCACCCTTACTGGAAATAGCGGCGCGCTACGTTCATTAAGCCCCTGGATCATCCAAAAACGACTTCCAGGAGCGATCTGGAGTGAGTAGTTTGCCGATATGCTCCTCCAGTTTCAAAAGAATCACGTCCAGTTGATCTGACTCCTTCTTCGACAGGACACTGAACACAGCCCGCTCAACTCCGAGTGCTACCGGAACTATCTGCTCATAAACTTTGCGCCCGCGCACAGAAAGCCTTAACTCGATCTTTCTTCTATCTTTTTGGTTTACGCGCCGGGTCAGAAGACCTCTTTTTACAAGAACGGATGTGGCCCGAGTAATCGAAAAAATATCAATGGCGATAAATTCAGCGAGGTCTTTGGCGGACATAGGGGCATGCTCAGCCACGGCAGCAATAATTCTCCACTCCGTTTGTGAGAGATCAAATTCTGCCTCGTACATTTCCGCAAGCGCCAGGGTCAGCTTATTCCCCAGAAAAACGAATCTCGCGTTGCGCCAATTTTTCACCCGAAATTCGGGATGGAGAGAATTCTCGTCTTCGCTTTTCATTGTATTTATGGAATGTTTGGGAACGAACCGGTTCTGGATTTGAACCGATTGATAATATGATCAGTTTCAGCGTATCCAAACAGGCAAGCAAGGGTGTTTACGATCATATGATTTTACCCCTCTTCGTCGGAAATGTGGCAGGGCTTGTCGTCAACTTACGGCACCATGACGCCAAAAAAAGAGGGCAGGTGGCGAAAAGTACTTGGCGACAGATCGACTCGAGTGCGCGAGCGTAGCCGCAGGTCTAAATCAAAACCAATTTGGACTCGACGCTGCAGACGCTCCTTACACCGATCTATCGAAGAGCTGCGGGTTTGCGAGCACTGGTTCGCGAAAAGAACGGCACCTCAACGTGGTGTCGTTGTTACACGGAGGACTTTGCGGGAAGTTGATTCCGCTCTTTCAATGAAATCACCAATGGCCTTCCACATCGCCACCGGATTGGAGTACATCGGGAAGTGTCCGCAGTTGGGAATCTCCGCCAGTTCGACTCCCTTGCTCTCGATATGGCTTAGATAGGTCAAGTTCGAGTTCTGCTCGCCGTACATGAACATTCGCGGAAATGGGAACCCAAGAAACTTCCGCATCAAATCTCCGTTGTCCGACAGGCTCACCATTGATCTGAAAATGCTGGGAACTGCATCGGCGCGCACTTTGTGGCGCAGACTGGACGAATAGAGAGCGCTTGCATATGCAGGCGCGTGAAGCGCGCGTTCGATGAATTCCGCAAAGAACTGCTCTGCGCTGTCGGACGGGTATTGGTCGATCTGCCTGCTGAGGAAGCAGTCCTCGGGGGCGATATTTCCCTCGATGTTGATAAAAGACAAGACGCGTTGGGGCAATTGCGACGAGAGCATCAATGCTGTAAGACCACCCATCGAATGCCCGACCAGGTGAAAGCGTTCAAACCAGAAATGGCCGGCGACCGCCGCGGCGGTATCGAGGAGAAATGGAATGTCGACCGTCGTGAGATCGGCACAGTCGGTCTCGCCGCAACCCGGTGCGTCGTATGCGGCAAACGCGCGCCCCTCGAATACGCCGTGTCGGACGATGTCGGCATAGTCCTCTTTGGTAGAGCCGAATCCGTGCAGCAACAGGACTGGCGCTTTCGGACCTTGGCGGCACAAAGCCGAAATGGTCACTGACGTTCCGGATATCGATAAGGGAATCGACGACCGCAGGAATTCTTGTGTCATGGTTTTGCGAATGAACGACAGTCCTCGAAAGACCTGTCTTGTTGAACGTGTGTGCCCGTCATGTCGGCTACGAGCGGCGTCAGCGCTCGAGAGTGACGCAGAATTCGCGGATGGCATCGCACGCGCGCGCCAAGGGACAATTTCGGAAGCCAAGCACCGGTATTGTTGGGCCCATGCGACCGATGCGAATCTCTTTACCGCAATCCAACACGACGACGGTCGATCGTCGATCGCGCAGCGACGTCGAGAATCAGCTGGCAGATGAAATCGCTCGCGGGTCTAGAATATTGACACTGAAGTCGCAGTATTTCGCAGCTAGTTGTGCGATTTGATCGCACAGTGAATAGCTGTGTTCCCCTCGATGAAGCGCGACGTAGTGGATAGGTGGAAGAGCGGGCCGGGTTCTAATAGCTTTCAGTGCGCCCGCCGAAATCATGTAGTTCAGGCAAGATTTTGGCAAGTGACTTACTCCCATTCCTGAGACCGTTAACCCGACCTGGGCGACGAGGTTATTGACTGTCAGCACTTTGGCGAGACTCACACCATTCTCGGAGAGAAATCGCGTGTAGATAAGTCCCGATCCCGACAGATTGCCTTGTAGAAGCAGCGGAAATTGAGCAATCTCTCCAAGGGGAATAGTGCTCTTCGCCGCATACCGTGACGGCGAGTACATCCACGTGTGCTCGGCTTTTCCGACTGGTACGCTGACAAACCGCTCGCTGGTAGGCAGCTCAGGCACGATGATCAGATCAACGGTATCGGCCGCGAGGCGTTCTCTTAGCGCGATGCTCAGATCCACCTCTGCCTCGACAATCACCTTCGGATACGCGTCCCGGACAGCCGATATCAGGCGTGGCAGCCAGGTTAGCGCGGTCAGTTCGGTGACACCGATACGGATGCGCCGCACCAGCACCTCATTCGCACTCACACGCTCGACGATCTCGTCGCGTCTCCCGAGCAGCTCCTTCGCATACTCGAACAGTTCGTTTCCCTTCTCGGTAATCCGCGCGGTACGGGACGTTCTGTCGAACACCGCGAAGTCAAACGTCGACTCGAGTTCGTGGATGCGCTTCGATATCGCCGACTGGCTCGAATTCAATTTGCCGGCGGCGGCTTCGAACGAGCCTAGCTGGACGATCCAGTACAGCGCTTCCATTTGCTTGAAAGTGAACATGACGGTCCGATGTATGCCTTCAGGAGATGCTATCCGTCACGGTAACATAATTTTTCGCTCAAATTCGCGCTGTCAAACTTTCGTCGTACCGGCCTTCAAAACGGCGTCTTTGTCGACATCCGCCGTGATGCGAAGGAAAGCGTCGATGTCTTCCGGCGAGTTGCAATGCAACGGCGAGATCCGGACGGCACCCTTCAGCCCGAATGATTCGAGCATCCGTCTTGGATACCGGTTGGTCGAAACGCGCTCGTAGCCGATGACGCCACGCCGTTCGTACTCTCTTACCGGGTCTATTTCGCCGATGTCTTCGAATGCCACTGCGAGGATCAGATCACGTCGGGTAAGGTCGTCATGATCGAGCAGTACGCATCCTCGACTCCACGCTGTTCGATCGCCTGCAACTCGCGCGCAATTTCATGCACTCGCTCGGCGTTATCAGGCGCTGAGTCGACCTCCGCGAATCGGTAGAGCGCTTTCTTCAACCGGAACGAACCACCCGCGTTGTCGAAGTAGAGTCGTTTGCGGCCGGTGAAACCTGAATCGACAAGGTGAAACTTTTCCCTGACGACGCGCATCAATGCATCGTCGAAGAGTTGGCCGTCGGCATTCTCCATTGCTTGTTCCTTGGGGCGCTTATTCGCGTGCCGCTCTCGCGAATATCCAGCGGACGATAAGCGCTCGAGAGTTGGAAGAAATGCCAATTTTTTTAGTGAATTTCCATCACTTTAATTCGGGTGTATAGAGGCACCCGGGGATGCGGCAAGTATGCGAACTGCACGGTTCGTGCCGCCTGCACTCGGACGGATGCAACGGTCGAAACACATGTAAAAAAGTGATCTCAACACATATAAAAATATCGTTTTCCGACATTTTTTTTGCATGGAACAATGGGTTTCCGGTAGCCAGTGTTTCACCAAACCCGAAGCGCTGCGCCGACCGTATTTATATTAAAGGACCTTGGAGATAGGCAGATGAATCGTCTCAATGCTTGCATGGGCGCTGCTGTATTCGTCATATCTATGACCGGAGCGGCTGCAGCGCAGGCCGACCGGCTTGCCGACATCAAGGCGCGCGGCACGCTGGTGTGTGGCATCGTTAGCAACAACCCCCCGTTTGGATTTCAAGATCCTGACACGCGTGAAATTGTGGGATATGACGTCGATTTCTGCAAAGGCGTGGCAAAACAGCTGGGTGTCAAACCGGTGATGAAAGTGCTATCGCTCGAAGCGCGCATTCCAGAGTTGACGCAAGGCCGGGTAGACATTCTCACGGCCACGCTTACCTACAATCCGGAGCGTGCGCAGCAAATCGACTTCTCGAACATGTACTTCGTCAGCAACGAAGTGATCGCGACGTCTGCAGGAAGCCCATACCACACGGTCAATGATCTGGCTGGAAAGCGGATCAGCACTGTCAAGGGTTCGAGCGATATTCCGACGGTGCAGCATGTGCTCCCGACGGCGCAGTTGGTGAGTTACGACGATCCATCTTCAGCATTCATGGCGCTGGCCCAGAAGAAGGTCGACGGCTATGTGATGTCGGAAAGCATCATGCATCGATTCATCGAACGGTTGGGGTCCAACGCAAACGCGATTGCCATTCTGTCACCGCCGGTTTCACGCGAATACTGGGGTCTGGGAATGAAAAAGGACGAGCCAAAAATGTTTGAAGCTGTCAACCATGCGCTCGACAAAATGGAGTCGTCGGGACAATCACAGCAAATCTTCGACAGGTGGCTTGGAGCCGCGTCTTCCTACAAGATGAAACGGGACTTCGCTAACGCGCCTATTCCGCGCTGATCCATTAAGCGGCGCTTGCCGATGGACGGAGTAAAGAGTGTTCAATCACCTCGAATTTGGCACAGTGTTCGCTGGAACGTTCACGCATCTGTTGCTGTCCGCGGCGATCAGCACACTAAAGCTGACAGCGGCAAGCTGGGTTCTTGCCATCGGGCTGGGAACGGTCCTGGCCGTCTTGCGGGCATCTGGAATATCCATCGTGACGAAAGGAGTTGCGGCGTTTGTTTCTTACCACCAGAACGTTCCATTGCTTGCGCAGATTTTTTTCTGGTACTTCGCGATGCCCACACTTCTGCCCGATGCAGCGCAATCCTGGGCTAACGCGCACGATGGGGAGTTGATCTACGCGTCGATTGCGATCGGCCTGTGTATGTCGGCGTTCTTTTCGGAAGATATTCGCAGCGGCCTACGTTCGGTTCATCACGGTCAGTATGAGGCGTCGAGATCGCTAGGCCTTGGCTTCTTCGCGACGCTGCGGTTTGTGACATTTCCGCAGGCTGTCAGGAGCGCGCTTCCGTCTTTCGTCAATCACACGGTGATGATGTTCAAGGACACCAGTCTCGCGATGACGATTGGCGCGGCGGAGATGACATATGTGATTCGCCAGATCGAGAACGAGACGTTCAGGACCTTCGAGGCCTACGCGGTCGCAACTGCTTTCTATCTGGCTGTGTCGCTCGGCTTGATGGGACTGGGCGCCGTGATCGGAAAACGCATCCAGATGAGGGCGAGATAAACACATGTTCGGAATCGTTCAAAAGTATGGATTGCTTCTTCTCGTCGGGCAATTTCCCAATGGACCGATTGGAGGACTCGCGCTCACGCTGATTCTCTCCGTCCTCGGACTTGCGTTGTCTTTCCCGTTGAGCGTTGCACTCGCGCTGTGCAGAATGTCGCCGATCAGGCTCTTCTACGCGACTTCGACCGTACTGGTCTATGTGGTGCGGGGCATTCCCCTGGTGATGTTCGTCTTCTGGGGATACTTTCTTGTTCCCATTCTGGTTGGGCACAGTGTAACGGCCTTTACGGCGTTGATCTGTACGTTGGTTGTTTATGAGTCGGCTTATCTGTCGGAAGTGATTCGCGCGGGCGTCGAAGCGCTCCCGAAAGGGCAATTCGAAGCGTCGCGCGCGTTGGGGATGGGGTACTGGAAGACGCACTTCTGGGTCATCCTGCCGCAAGCTTTGTACAACATGGTTCCCAGCATCATCAGCCAGTTCGTGTCGCTCATCAAGGAAACGTCCATTGGCTACGTGATCAGCGTACAGGAACTGACATACGAAGCGAATCAGGTCAACAACAGCCTGCTGACAAGCCCGTTCCAGGTGTTTGTGATTCTGGTCACCGTCTATTTCGTGGTCTGCTTCGTGCTCACGAAGTGTGCAAATTATCTGGAGCGCAATGTTACACGCAAGCGCTCGCCGAAGGCGGTGCCGCAAAGGAGCATTGAAAGTGATTCGATTCTCGAAGGTTAACAAGTGGTACGGGGAGTACCAGGCGCTCGCTGACGTGACCGCGGAAGTTAGCAATGGCGAGGTGGTCGTCGTTTGTGGCCCTTCAGGCTCGGGAAAATCGACGTTGATTCGCACGATCAACCGGTTGGAGGAAATCCAGTCAGGCACCATCCACGTGAACGGTCAGGACATTCATGCTCACGGGATGCGACTCAATGATTTCCGTGGCGGCATCGGCTTTGTGTTTCAGTCGTTCAATCTGTTTCCGCATCTGTCTGTGCTTGAAAACGTGTGCCTCGCGCCAGTCAGGGTCTCGAAGAAACGAACCGTCGACGCGAAAGAGCAGGCGATGTCGCTGCTTCATCGCGTAGGTCTTGCAAACAAGGCGTCTGCCTATCCGCATCAATTGTCAGGCGGTCAGCAGCAACGCGTTGCGATTGCCCGGGCGCTTGCGATGAACCCGCCCGTCATGCTCTTTGATGAACCGACGAGCGCGCTCGACCCTGAAATGGTGGGTGAAGTTTTGACTGTCATGCGATCACTGGCCCGTGACGGGATGACCATGGTCTGCGTGACGCACGAAATGGGTTTCGCACGCGAGGTGAGCGACCGTGTATGGTTTATGGATAAGGGCGTCATCCTCGAAGAAAGCTCTCCCGCTGAGTTTTTTAGTGCCCCTCGGCACGCCAGAGCGAAAGCTTTCCTGTCGGATCTAACGTCATACTAGCCATGATTAATCGATTCCAAATACACGTAGATGACGTGGAACTGGCCTCCTTGAGGACGAAACTCGATCAGGTTCGCTGGCCCGATGAGTTGGAGGACGCGGGCTGGAGCTTCGGTGCCGATCTTCAGTTCATGCAGGAACTCCATGGTTACTGGCGTGAGACGTACGACTGGCGTGCGCAGGAGAAGCGGCTGAACGCACTGCCTCACTACCAGTACCGCGGTGATGGGCCAGCCATCCATTTCATCCATCAACCGGGGCAGGGACCGGCGCCACTGCCGTTGATCATGACGCACGGATGGCCAGGCAGCTTCGTGGAGATGCTGAAGATACTTCCGCTGCTTACCGATCCCGGAGCGCATGGCGGTGACCCGGCAGACGCCTTTTCGGTCGTCGTACCATCGATCCCCGGCTATGGCTTTTCTGAACGGCCGTTGCAGCGCGGAACCAGTGTGTTCGCGGTCGCCGACCTCTGGGCAGAGCTAATGGCGGCTCTCGGTTACGAACGATTCGGCGCTCAGGGCGGCGACTGGGGCTCGTGGATCAGTTCCGCGCTGGGTTTGCGGCATCCGGAGCGTCTGATCGGCATTCACCTGAACTACGTTTCCACCGGCTTTCGTCCCGATCTCGGTTCGGGCACGCCGTCGCTGACCGAAGAAGAGACTGCGTATCTGGATCGAGTTGCGAAGTGGCGCGACGCCGAAGGTGCCTACATCGCGATCCAGAGCACAAAACCACAAACGCTTGCGTATGGGCTGACCGACTCGCCCATGGGTCTTGCAGCGTGGTTGATAGAAAAATTCCAGAGCTGGAGTGATTGTGACGCGAGGCCCGATGAGGTGCTGAGCAAAGACGAGTTGCTTACGAATGTCATGATTTACTGGCTCACCAATACGGTTCATTCGTCGCTTCGTTTCTACAACGAATCACGTTCCGCGCCGCTTCATCTTCAGCCTGGCCAGCGCATATTGCCTCCGTGCGGCATCGTGCGTCTGCCACGCGAATTGCCGATGCCGCCGCGTAGCTGGGTAGAACGCGCGTTCAATCTGACGCACTGGACAACCCTCCCGCGCGGCGGTCATTTCGCGGCGATGGAGGCGCCTGAGCAACTTGCCGAGGACATTCGTACTTTCTTCAGGCCATTGCGAAAGTAAAAGCGACCCTCGGAAGGCGTCCCAACTGATTTCGCGATTATCCCGCTCGATCGAAAACTCATATCCAATGACAGATGCCAAGCTCCGCTTCCTGAGCGCCAAGGAAGCCCGACAATTGATCGCCAGAAAGGAAGTGTCCGCGCTCGAGTACGTGGTGGACTCATTGGATGCGATCGGCGCGGAAAATGACACGCTGCACGCCTTTCTAGAGGTCTACCGTGACGACGCGCTCGCCGCCGCTCGTGAAGCGGACAAGAGCATGGCGCGCGGCGAAGTTAGTGGCCCGCTTCATGGTTTGCCGTTTGCGGTCAAAGATCTGATCGACGTCGAGGGCAAGCCGACCACTGCGCAATCCGCCGTCTTGCGCGGTCAGGTTGCAAAGCGGGACGCTGACGTGACGCGTCAACTGCGCAGTGCGGGTGCCATCCTGATCGGGAAGTTGACCCTGGAGGAATTCGGCATCGGTTCACCGTCGGATAGGTTGCCGTGGCCACCTGCACGTAATCCGTGGGACATGGAACGCACGCCCGGCGGCTCGTCGAGCGGCTGCGGCGTCGCACTGGCCGCGTGTCAAGTGCCGCTTACTATCGGCACCGACACAGCGGGCTCTGTCCGGAATCCCGCCGCGATGTGTGGCGTGACCGGTCTTAAACCGACTTACGATCTGCTCAGTCGCGAAGGCGTATTTCCGCTTGCCCCATCACTGGACCATGTCGGCTTGATGACGCGCAGCGCTGAAGACTGCGCACTTGTGCTCCGCGCTCTAAAGCGTGGCGCAAACTGGTCAGTGCTCGGACACGCGGCGGAAAACATGCCGCTACGCGGTCTCCGGGTCGGTCTGCTCGCACATTTCCATAGTCGCGATATCGTAGCTAGCGAAGAGACACGTTCCGCGATCACTTTAGCAGCGTATGAGTTCGCGCAACTCGGTGCTGTGGTGGAGACTGTCGACGCTGGCGATCTCGAGTCGTTTCGGCAGTGCGGCTCGACACTTCTGCGCTTCGAGGCGTACGCGGTCCACCGTAACTTTCTTGCGCAGGCTCCTGAGCGCTATGGTGCCCGTTGCCGCGACACGCTTCTAAACGGTGCTTCGGTGTCTGGGCAGGAATACCTGGACGCAAAAAGGCAACAACGTATTCTCACGGACCAGATCGATCGCGTGCTCGAAACATCGGACGTTCTGATTGCGGGAATCTCCGCGCACACGGCCGCGTTGCTTGCTGACGAAGAGGCCATCAACCGGTCGGCCAACCAGATGCGCGTGCCTTTCAATGTTACTGGTCACCCGGCGCTGTCGTTTTGTATCGGCTTTTCGTCCTCAAGCGGCTTGCCTATCGGTGCGCAATTGATCGGGCGACGCTTTGAAGAAGAGAAACTGCTGGCCATCGCCGCAGCATATCAAGGCGTGACCGCGTGGCATATGCAGCATCCGTGCATGCCCTTTACCCGCCGTCGCGGAACTGTTCACCGCGACGCCTGGCCCGCGTATGGGCAGTCTCAACGTGATCTTCCCCAATAGGAGCAGTCGATGATCGACGTCCCTTCAACTCCGTGGTTGCGTAGCGAGGGGGTAGCATGACCGCCCGTTCGCAGAGCCAGGATGATGCGGTGCGCCTTGCAAAAAACAGGAACGCCTGCAGCGCGCACATCGAAGCCGCGCTGGATGCCGTCGGCATGCACGACGCAGCGTTCACCCGCATCTATGCGGAAGCTGCAATAGCCCACGCGGCTACCGTCGATACACGCCGCGCGCAGGGCGTCGAAAGGCTGACTGCGCTCGCGGGAATGCCCATCACGATCAAGGACAACATGGATGTGGCGGGCGAGCCCACAGCGGCGGGCTCGCGCGTCCTCGCGGAGACAGCGTCTCCTGCAGCTACCGATGCCGATGTGGTCAAGCGCCTGCGCACGGCAGGGGCGATCATCCTGGGCAAAACGGCGATGGCGGAACTCGCGTTGTCGTCCGTCGGCCTCATCGAAGCAACGGGACAGCTTCCTAATCCGCTCGATCCTGAGCGCGTGCCCGGCGGTTCCTCATGCGGTGCGGCAGTGTCGGTCGCTGTCGGTGCAGCCTCCGCCGCACTGGGCACCGATACCGGCGGATCGGTGCAAATTCCGGCCGCGCTCTGCGGGCTTGTCGGTTTCAAGCCGACGGCGTCGCAGATTTCGCGTGAGGGCGTCGTTCCGCTTTCGCAGCATCTTGACTCGGTAGGCGTAATCGCCCATTCCGTTCGATGTTGTCGCATGGTCTACGAAGCGCTTGCACAAAATCCTGCAACGAGTTTTCCAGACCAGGTGCCGCGCTCGATTAAAGGGCTTCGGTTCGCGGTGCCTCAAAATTATGTGCTGAATGACCTCGAACCCGCAGTGGCGGCCGCCTTTGAGCGAACACTTAGTGTTTTGTCGAAACACGGTGCCGTGCTGCAGGATATCGACTTACCTGCGTTCGACCGCGTTCCGGACGTCTATCAAGGAGGTGGCTTCTCGATGGCCGAGCTATACGCGTGGCTAAGGTCTCGCGGGTCGCTAACGCGTTCGCTGATTTCATCGCGCGCGTACTCGCGAATTGAGCAGGGCGGTGTGCTCTTAGCCGCTGATATGCTCGACAGGCTCTCGCTGCGTGCTTCGCTTGTCGAGAGCGCTGCTCAGCAGACAAGCCGCTGGGACGCACTGTTGATGCCGACGTGCCCAATACTGCCACCGTTCATTCGAGCTGTTGCCGATGACGACGGCTATAACCGTTACAGCATGCTTCTGATGCGAAACACACGCGTCGCAAACGTACTCGATCGTTGTGCGGTGACCCTCCCTGTCAACGATCGTGATGGCCTACCTGTTGGAATGATGTTGATGGGACTGCGCGGACAGGATGATGCGCTGCTCGGAATCGCAGAAGCCGTCGAGGGGCTGCTTCCCCGGCGAATTGCCTGAGAAGGACCACCATGAAAGTTGTCCTACTCGATAGTGTTGGCGCTTCCAAAAAATCCGGGGCGGTTCACGATTGCGCGGTTGATAGGTTGATAGCCAACCGTACTTTTCGCTGCGCGCTGTCATGCCAAATAGGAATTTCTCATCTATCGGTTTAGGTCGCGGTAAGTAAGGAATTGACGGGAATAGCATCTCTTACCTGGGGACGCATTTGAACCGGGCGAATTCGCGCTGGTTGTCAACAGTCAAGAGACCTTTTGGGGCGGGTTAAAACTGAAGTTTGGGGATGGAAAATGATTGGTTTTCAAATCAAAAACCGGGAACGCTGCGTGAGTCCGGAGCTGACAGAGCAGTTCAGGTCGCTACCCGTCGCTAACGTAAGCGACGTGATGTCGCGACTTACTGCGGCCGGTGCCTCGCTGCGGCCAATGCACGACGGAACCGCGATGGCAGGGCCGGCTCTCACAGTTAAGTGCCGTCCCGGTGATAATCTGATGGTGCACAAAGCACTGGAGTGTGCGGTGACGGGAGACGTGATTGTCGTTGATGCCGGCGGCGACCTAACCAACGCGATTATCGGCGAACTGATGACGGCATACGCAGCAAGGAAGGGCATCGCTGGCATCGTCATCAACGGCGCCGTCCGAGACAGTGACACTCTGCGCAAGGGGAGTCTTCCGGTCTTCGCGGCAGGGGTCACGCACCGGGGACCCTATAAGGATGGTCCGGGCGAAATCAACGTTACGGTCGCCATTGGCGGCATGTGCATCGAGCCCGGCGACTTGGTCATCGGCGATGCCGATGGCCTTCTTTGTGTGCCATTCCAACTTGCGGACGAAATCTACGAAGCGGCGAGCGCAAAGCATTGCGCCGAGGAAGCTACAATTACTGAAATCTGGGAAGGAAGGCTCGATACTGGTTGGATTGACCAGCGCTTACGTTTGCTGGGCTGTGCAGGCGTGTAGTACTGCGGCGGGAAACGTTCGCGCGCTCGACCTTGTGCAATCCGGGCCGCAACTGTTTGCGACGATTGAATCGGCGGCCGACCGTGGACGCGTTGGCGATGCCGAAGGATTAGGGACCTCGCGATATCGCCACCTGCATACGAAGCAGCTCCAGCCCCTTTGCGCGAGAGTTCAACCCGACACTGGGAAGCTCCGCTGCGCCTTGCCTATCAGAGGTGGAGTCCGCACGGCGCGTATTTAAAAACGCCAATCGGGTCAGGGCGTTAGCTGGCGCGCTGGTGCCAATTTTCGCCGTCTTCAGTATCACTGTGCAGGTTTCGCCTGAGTCGTTCGCCACCACTGGTGGCGTGATGCTCGTTGCTTTTCAAGGTTGAGCTGACGATGAGGTGCACGAAATCGACGAGTTCGCTTTGTCAACGATGGCCGCTAGCCATTGCCGCCCACTGAGAATCGCTTTAACCGTTTCGGAAACACTAACTTCTTGTAAAAGAAACACTCTTCGTAGGCATCCATGAGTCAAGAGAAACTTCACGTTGTTTTTCTCGATAGAGAGACTATTTCGCCTCAAACGGTGCTGAGGCCATTTCAGTTCGAACATTCAATCGACGTGTTCGAACGAACATCTCCCCAAGAGCTTGCGAGCCGAATTGCTCAAGCAGATATCGTAATCACAAATAAGACAAAGCTCGGTGCCGAGGCCATCGCTGGGGCCAAGAGGTTGCGAATGGTAGCAGTGGCGGCAACGGGCACGGATGTAGTTGACCTGGCAGCCTGTTCCACACGAAATGTTGTGGTAACTAACATTAGGAACTACGCAACGAATACTGTACCTGAGCATACGTTTGCCTTGATATTCGCATTACGGAGAAGCCTCGTCGCGTACTCCAACGCAGTCAGGAGGGGGCGGTGGCAGGATTCTCGTCAGTTCTGCTTCTTTGACTATCCCATCCAGGATTTGAAGGGTTCCACCATCGGCATCATTGGGGATGGACTGCTGGGGCGCGCGGTCGGAGCCTTGGCGCGCGCGTTGGGGCTTAACGTACTTTTCGCTGCCTACAAAGGCCGAAGCGACATGGGGCCGCTCTACACTCAATTCGAAGACGTCTTGCGAGACAGCGATATCATCACGTTGCATTGTCCGCTTATCCCGGCGACTCGCAATATGATTGCAGCACCAGAATTCGACCTCATGCAAAGAAAGCCGCTAATCATTAACACTGCGCGTGGGGGGCTGGTCGATGAGCATGCACTCGTGCAGGCGCTGCGAGAGGGGAAGATCTCCGGGGCGGGTTTCGACGTAACAGTTCAAGAGCCTCCCCCAGAGGACCATCCTTTCATGGAGCTCCGTGATACTCCGAACTTTATCCTTACACCTCACGTTGCATGGGCGAGCGATGAAGCCGTGCGGTCGTTGACGGACCAACTCGTCGACAACATCGAAGCATTCGTAAGCGGACGGCCTCGAAACGTGGTCGCGTAGCATTCCCGCTGAATCTTCCGGTAAGGGCTTGTGGACAAACTTCTGTCGCAGGCCCTTGCCACTGCTCGACATGAGGAACCCGCGTAACGCTCGTGTAGCGGGCGCCGTGCGGTGCAGCGCACAGTGTCGTCGAGAAGTTGAGTCGACTGGCGCATATTCTCCAGCCAGCGCCCGCTTTCCTTTTCCTCAATCGGCGCGCGCATGCGATCGATATGGCGCTTAAGCTCAGAAGCCCCGTTGAACTGCTTTCTCGTCCAGAAATTTCACCGCAGTCAACCCAAGTGGCGTCCATCCGCAGCGACCGCAAGACTCGAATCTTTGAGGATGCCGCACTGTGTGAGCGGCTGCCGCGGACCCACGCCATTCTTTCCCGTTCGCAGGTTCGCCTTGCCCGTGTAGCCGATGAGTTCGGGACGCTCCCGTTGGTACGAGAATGTGGTCGTGTCCTGCAGGATAAGTACCGGTCCGTCTGTGGCGTTCACTCGTTCAGCGCTCGCATGGAAATGTCCGCTCAAGATATCGCATTCGCCGACGCGGTTGTTCGACAGAAAAGAGCAGGGTGCCGAAGTCGCAGCATTCTGCTGCGAGGCGTGCGACTTCCCGAGTCGGCGAGTAAGGGTGGTCGGAACGATAGCCGGCGTTGTAATCCACGGGCGGCAAGGGCGGATTCGTCTGTATTACTCCCAGTATTTCCTTTGCAACGAGTTGTTGCATGCACGCGGAAGGGAGGTAGCTTATACCGAGGCCAGAGACGGTCAGCCCATCTGCGCAATCAGTTTGTTGCTGGAAAACACTTTCCGAATGTGATCGCCTTGGTCTTGCAGAAAGCGTCCGCACACCATCCCAGTTCCGGAGGCGTTACCTTGAGTGAGCAACGGAAACTGAGAGATTTCTGCGAGCGGAATGGGAATACCCGGGGGTACTAGCTTTGGCGCGCACATTCAGGAGTTTGGAACCGACGCCAGATGTCTCGATACATACGCCTCGCTCAGAGCTGCTCCGGGCACGACTATGAAATCGATGCTGTCTTCTGCGAGTCTCTCAGGAAGAACCGAACTCAGCTTCACTTCAGCTTCAACGATGGCTTTTGGATACTCTCGCTTGATTGCCGCTATCAGCTTGGGAAGCCACGTCAGCGCGGTCAGTTCGGTAACGCCCGTCGCAGCCGGCGTACCAACACTTCCTTTGCGCTGACTCGTTCGACAATCTCGTCTCGCCGTTCCAGCAATTCGTTTGCGGACACATATAGCTCCTCGCCCTTCTCGGAGCGAGCGCTACGCCGGCTTCGGTCGAACACCTCAAGATTGAAGGTGCTTTCGAACTCCTGGATGCGTTTCGAAGTAGCTGACCGGCTTGCATGCAGCTTGCTCGCGCTGCTTCGAAGAAACCGAGCTCGACTATCCAGAAGAGCGCCTCTACTTGCTTGAATGTAAGCATCATCTTTTCACAACATGAATAAAAGAGATTAAATTACTTTAAAAAAAATCGCTTTTGCTCAGTTAATTTTACATCTATCGTTGCTCTATTAGGTGGCCGGTATGGCCGAAGAATTGCAGACGGAGCGATGTTGTCGGCAATCAGGCGAGCCAATGCACGCACCCGCAGTGCAATTGCGTTCGGCGCTTCAGGCTTGCTGCAACCGCATCTGTGAATCAGGAGAGCGCGCAGCGGCACTAGCGGCGGCGCAACTCGAACAGGAATGGCTAGGCACTGTACGCAGCCGTAAATCCCGGTGGCTGACTCTCATCGCAACCAAACAGGCTTCAAAATGAACTTTTTTTCCGACCGCATCAATCGAATCAAGCCGTCGCCTAGCATTGCAGCCAAAGCACTTGTTGACAAGTTGCGGGCGGAAGGTCGAGACATCGTCGACTTCACCATCGGCGAGCCTGACCTTGCCACACCGTCCCACGTCATCGAAGCAGCTGTAACGGCATTGCGCGATGGCGATACGAAATACACAGGTTCGAGCGGCACCCCGCAGCTGCGTAAGGCGATTGCCGAGAAGCTTGCCCGCGATAACGGATTGGACTACTCGGCCGAGAATGTCGTGGTGGGCACCGGTGGAAAGCACATTATCTTCCACGCTTTGGCCGTTACGCTGAACCATGGAGATGAAGTCATCATCCCCGCGCCTTTTTGGGTTTCGTACCCCGACATCGTAATGGTGAATGAGGGGATTCCGGTCATCGTCACAGGAGAGGCAAGCGACGGATTCAAGCTTTCCCCTCAGGCGCTGGAGGCGGCAATCACACCGCGCACAAAGTGGCTCATCCTGAATTCCCCCAATAACCCTACAGGTGCGGTGTACACAGCCGAAGAATTCGTGGCAATCGGCGAAGTACTCGAGCGGCACCCGCACGTATGGTTGATGTCCGACGAAATCTACGAGCATTTCGTGTACGGTGACGCCCGACACGTATCGCCGGTGCAAGCGATCCCTGGCATCAAGGAGCGCTGTCTGGTGGTCAACGGAGCGTCGAAGGGATATTGCATGACAGGATTTCGCATCGGTTTTGGCGCTGCTCCCGTCCCCCTTATCAAAGCGATTACCAAGCTGATTACTCAGACCACTACGTGTCCTAGCTCTGTCAGTCAGGCTGCTGCGGTTGCGGCGTTCTCCGAGAGCCAAGATGCACCCCGCCAGGCCGGGAAAATCTTTGAAGCACGCGGACGGCTGATGGCGGAACTGCTAGGCGGAGCGAGAGGGATGGCTGTTGAGCCTCCGCGGGGAGCGTTCTATCTGTTTCCCTCGGTCGCGGGTCTATTGGGAAAGAAAACACGGGCGGGTTCAATACTTCAGACTGACCTTGACGTCGTTCGCTACTTCTCCGAGGAAGCCGGAGTCGCGACGCTCGACGGTACCGCATACGGAGTCGCACCATACCTGAGGTTGTCTTTTGCGACCTCCGAAGATGCGATTCGAGAAGGCTGCCGCCGCATTGTCCAGGCGTGTGCAGCTCTAAAGTAGGCCTCCTGGCTCGACTTCGGAAAGGCAGAGCGGTCGAGGCGCATGATCCGTGTCTCAGCTCACATTCGCGAACCCAGGCATGCCGCCGCTCGCGTTCGGGTGTCGGCTGATGACTGTTTTCAACCTGGTTATTGATCCGCGCGCTGGCTTTGACGAAAACGTGTCTGATTTGAGCCAGCGCGCGAATCTCGGCTTTCGCCGCCGGATAGCTGCGCAGCGGGTCGGTCAAGATCTTGCGCGGTGCTGCAGCACATGAGGCAAGCACGCGCTTGAGAACCGCTTCGCTGCTGCCTTGCCGCGGTGTATCTGCAGCAGGATATCGAGTTCAGCCTCGTGTTGATCAGCGGCGCGTCATGGCAGAAATGATCTCCACGCAACGTCATAAATACTTCGTCAAGGAAGGGAGCATTGCGTTCTTCAACGTGATGGATCCAGAACGCACAACGATCTTTTCGACGAAACCCCTCGTTGCGACGGCGCAGGACGCAATCGATTATCTGAACAAGGCGTGGTTTTCGGAAGGGGGCGTCATTGGAGTGGTAGACGGAGACAATGTCGGCCTCCTTGAATGCCCCTGGATAGTGCACGAGGTTGGTGCCCATCGAGGCCAGACGCGACCCGGAGAGAGCGCCGCTGGGCGGCAGTGGGTGCCAAGACACCCAGTACCTAGCTGGGGCAATCCAATCCGATCGTTAAACCATAGGGCCGGTCAATTGCAACGGATTCTTTTCAATGCAGGTCCCATTCGCGTGCATTGAAAGCCTGACGAAAATCGACAACAGATGTGGCACTGACCAGGCTTCTTATGCGTTTTCGGCATAGGAAATGAACTCCAATAGCGAACCGTCGGGATCTCGAAAATAGATGCTCGTTCCGTTCCCGCGTGATCCAAATCTCGGGAGAGGTCCTAATTCGATCTCCACATCATGGCGTCCAAGATGGCTGATCGCGGTCGAGATTGGACCGTCCCATTCGAAGCACAAATCGCTGCCGCCCGGCGCAACAGGTATGTGTGCCACAGGTCTCGGAGTCGCACCAGGCCCATGTAGGTTGAGTTGCCCACGTTCGAACCGATAGGCCCAATGGCCCTTATGCGGGACAACCTCAGCGAACAAGACATCCCGATAGAAGACATTTGAACGTTCCCAGTCTGAAACGTGCAGAACGCAATGATCGAGTTTCACGTGCATTTTCCGCTCCTTATCTTCGCTGTTTTGTATCCATGCCCATTCATGTAATGAGGACAGTTCATCTGGATATCTCCAAAAGAGTATGAATCGGGTCAGTGCAGAGCTTCTTAGGGTGTTTTCTGATAGAAGCCTAGCTACCCTTAACCATTCTTCCACGCGAAAAAATTGTTAAAAAGCGATATTTTTATATGTGTTTCAATCGCTTTTTATCAGGTATTGCAGCCCCCCATCGCACGGCCGACGCCACGGCTCTTTGGCCGAAGCTGCTGCTCGATATTTGGATGACCTGCCGTGGATATTGCTCACTTCCAACACTTGCAGGCAAAAGAGCTCACGTTGCACCATACGCTGGCCGGAACGCCAGCTGCATTCATTCTGGTTGTGATAGGTCCGTGAGCGTACTCGCTAATTTTTAGTCGCGCTCGCCTGCGCGCGCCATGCTCCGTAGTGTCAACTCGACCTGCATCGATGCATCAACTTTAGAAGATGAATTAAAGAGATTTAAATTCATCGAAAAAAATCGCTTTCCGTCCGATTTGTGGAAGTTTATCGTGAGTCCGCTCATTCGTGAGAGTGGTTCGCGAACAAAAAGTACAGGGGAGGACGCAATGGAGAATGCTGATGGGCAGCTGTTCAGCGATGCGCTGATGCGCGTGATTAAAGAAAAGTTTCATTATGTTGATTCCGACTTCACGGGGCGCAAGCGGCTCTACTTTGACAACGCAGGTGGGTCATTCCGCTTAAAGAAGGCCGTTGAACGGTTCGCAGAGGTTGATTCCACGCCCGATAACCCGGAGCGAATACACGAGATTTCCCGCAAATTGCAGGTTATCCAGAAGTGCGGCGTGGAAGATGCTCGGCTAATCCTTAATGCATCAGATGGGACGGTTTATGCCTCTTTGACGGCTTCGGGAGCGATGTTCCAATTGGTCGAGGCGATAGCAGGAGCCGTCCCCGGGACTAACTTGGTCACGACGGTGCTGGAGCATCCGTGTTCGTTCGACGCGATGACCATGTATTCCGAGAAACTGGGTAAAGAGCTTCGCGTCGCAAGAAGCAACCAGGCTACGGGCGGAGTCGACGTGGAGGAAATCACTAGCTTGATAGATTCCGAGACCTGCCTGCTCAGCGTCATCTACGCTTCGAACATCACCGGTGCAAAGCTTGACCTTGAGCGAATCGTCCGAGCCGCGCGAGCTATCAAGCCAGATCTGTACATCGTTGTCGACGCGGTGCAGCACGCTCCACATGGAGTGATTGATTTAAAAAAGACGCCCGTTGACGCTATCAACTTCGCTCCCTACAAATTTTTCGGGTGTAGGGGCTCCGGCATTTCATGGCTTTCGCCTCGAGCGGCTAAGCTGCCTCATCACAAACTTGCAGCGAAACCAACGGATTTCTGGGATTTAGGTAGCGCAGCCCCGGCGCAATTTGCGGTCGTAAGTGAGATTGTGGACTATGTATGCTGGCTGGGCGAGCAGTTCGAACCGTCGTCCGACCGCCGAAAGCGCTTTGTCGCAGGCATGAAAGCCATCGGGCTCCATGAGCGAGCTCTTCTTACGAGGCTACTTAACGGAACTGAGGAGCTACGCGGGCTTCGTATGCTGCCGCGCGTGCAGGTACTTATGGACCACAGCGACCTTACTCGCCGCGACCTGATTCTCGCGCTGGCATTCGAGGATATCGCAGAGGTGGACGCCGTTAGGGAATACGAACGGCGTGGCGTCATTGTCTACGAAAGGGTTTCGACAAGTCTCTATTCCAAACGGATGCTCGAGTCATTTGGGTTGAGAGGCGCCGTCCGTATTTCCCCCTTGCACTGCAA
Organism: Paraburkholderia sp. BL6669N2; assembly: GCF_003387275.1. Classification (NCBI taxonomy): domain Bacteria; kingdom Pseudomonadati; phylum Pseudomonadota; class Betaproteobacteria; order Burkholderiales; family Burkholderiaceae; genus Paraburkholderia; species Paraburkholderia sp. BL6669N2. Next base: position 929,694 of record NZ_QUNA01000002.1, read on the forward strand.
TTCGCCAGAAGACGTCGACGCCTTCCTCCGCATCACCGCTGATATTGCGGAAACTGTGGCCTCGAAAACTGGTAGATCGTGAACTTATCAATCGCACGTACTTCTTATGTCTGGGGAATTTTATTATGTTGATCCGCATATATCGCAATATCTGTGTCAGTTCGCTATCGATGTTTCTGGTATTTGGTGTTAGCCATGTAAATGCCGATGAGATCGCAAAGATAGGACATGTAGGACCCGTTACAGGGGGCAGCGCGCATCTCGGAAAAGATACGGAAAACGGTGCTCGCCTCGCAATTGAAGAAATCAACTCAAAAGGACTGGTCATCGGTGGTCAGAAAGTCCTCCTGAAGTTTGATCCTCAAGACGACGCAGGCGATCCGCGACAGGCGACTCAGATCGCGCAAAGACTCGTGGACGACAAAGTAGTCGCTGTGGTTGGGCACATGACTTCTGGTACTTCAATTCCAGCATCAAAAATATACAGCGATGCTGGAATAGTTCAAATTTCCCCAGCGGCGACTAATCCGGTCTACACTCAGCAAGGTTTCAAGACCGCTTACCGTGTAGTTGCGACCGACGCACAGCAAGGGCCCGCTCTGGCGGATTACGCATCGAAAATATTGCATGCGAGATCGGTTGCGATCGTCGATGATGCTACAGCTTATGGGCAAGGGTTAGCCAACGAGTTCGAGAAGCGTGCGAAGGCGAATGGAATGAGCGTGTTATCGCACGACGCAACAAACGATAAAGCGGTCGATTTTCGCGCGATTTTGACCAAGATCAAAGGCGAAAAACCTGACGTAATCATGTACGGCGGCATGGATGCTACCGGCGGCCCTTTTGCTAAACAGGAGGAACAACTCGCCATCTCCTCTAAAATATTGGGTGGCGACGGATTGTGTGCGACAACGCTATCACAGCTCGCTGGCGATGCCGCTGACAATGTCGTGTGTTCGATCGCTGGCGAGCCACTACAAAAAATGGCGGGTGGCGCGGCCTTTGAAAAGCGATTTGATGGCCGGTTCGGCCAGGCGGTACAGTTGAACGCACCGTTCTCCTACGACGCTGTGTATATTATTGTCGAAGCAATGAAGCGTGCAAATTCAATAGACCCGGCAAGAATATTGGCGGCAATGCCCGCGACAGACTATAGCGGGGTTCTTGGGAAAATTCAGTTTGATTCGCGTGGTGATTTGAGGAACAGTGTTATTTCTTTGTATCGTTACAAGGGTGGCATTCAACAATTGATCGACGTTGTAAAGTTGTAATGCAGATAGCAAGTGACGAAGAAGAGGAGAGGAGGAGAATAAATGGACAGGAGGGAGGAGAGCGTCTCCCTTCCTTCTCCTCCTCTTCCCGTCTTTTCTCCTCTCTCGTTTTCCCTTTCTTCTCCTTCTCTTTCCTCCCTTCCTCTTCGTGCTCCATAAGATGTGAGCACGTATAGCCCAAAGTGAGAAGCGGCACCAGCGGTCTGATAGACATAGATATCCGCAAACCTTCTCGATGGATCCACCGCTGGTTCTCGTTTCGGTGCGAAAGCAATCACGCTTTAACGAATCAGAAAAAGCCGGCGTCTCGTTTGGGGTGAACTTTCCTGCGGAGAGTCAGCAGGCAGTGAGGGCGCATTTCGGCGGCATGTGGGGTAAGCTTCACGCAAGCCCATGAGCTTGGGCATTGCATCCTGCACCGACAACTCACGGAGTCGTTCCAGTGCAGCGATGCCGACATATTGAAGTGGTCCAAGGATGACAAGGACATCGAGGCGCCAGCTGACCTGTTTGCGTCCTACCTGCTGATGCCGCTCGACGATTACCGTAAGCAGGTCACGTCCACAGTCGATCTGGACCTGCTCGGGCACTGCGCCAATCGCTATGGCGTGTCGCTGACGGCGCAATTCTGAAATGGTTGCAGTACACGGATGAGAAGGCCGTGCTTGTGATGTCCAATGATGGCTTCATCAATTGGGCGTGGTCCAGCGAGCCGGCGGCGAAGGCAGGCGCTTTCTTCAGGACGCGCAAGAGCGTTATTCCATGTGCCCCATGGAGCACTCGCTTCCAATCCCGACATCAAGCATGATCGAGCAGGCACGGAATTCCCCGCCTCTATCTGGTTTCGGCATGCCAGCGCCGACAGCCGCTCCGGGAGATGAAGATCCATGCCGAGCAATACGGTGTCGTTCTAAGTCTGTTGCACCTGCCGCGCTCTGCAGACGTCTGGACGCCTCGGGTCGAGGAGCAGTAGCGGTGCGGTGCCGGTCGGCATGTCGAAGCAATCCGATCCCCGCGATCGGTTATCCCAATACGAACTGATGAAGGGGCTGCAATATGATCGTCGCCATCGCACATTGCCTTTTTCCCCGCAAGCAAGGCAAGGAATCCTTGGTCGCGTTGTCAGCCGTTGCGGCAGGTGTGATCGGCTCCATCGCAACTTTGGTAACCTTGGCATGATAATTCTCAAACACTAAAAATGCGGGTGATTCGCGATATCGCCCTCATGGCCAGACGGGGCCGCGACCTGCTGTTACTAGACTGCGCAAACCACAAACCTCCCGCGAAGACCGATCACGAGTTGGTATTTGAGCTCACGGGGGGGGCGGATAGCAGTTGCGGCGCAGGATTTCCCGCTTTTTGCACCCAAAAGGTACGAGATTTGGTTCCCCGCGCTAATAGCGGGTTGCTGTGATGCAGCACAGAACTATACCGGCCCTTTTAGTTCGTGGCTCCATAACCCCTCTAGGGCCGGCTTCCCGCACACTTTATGTTTCCGAAAACCACGCAGTCAGAGGCTGATGGGGTCCTCACGTAAACTTTAGCGTTTCTGCCCAGATGTAACCTTAACGAAACGATGGCCCTCTGAGCTATTTTTCCCGCAGACTTTAGTGTTCGCAGATAGCGGCTATCGGGAGACAACAAGGTTCGCGGGAAGCGGAAAGGGCCGTTCAGAAACACTGATTTTCTGTCTGCCCCAATATGCGCCGGACGATCGCGGTCATTACCTGTGTTATCTCAGCCGCAAGCATCTGCCAGCCAGAATCCGCGTGTTCATCGACTACATGGCGGAGCAAACGAGCGCGCTCGATCTGCAATGCCTGACCAATGTGATGGCGGTGCCGACACGCTGATTGGTGCTTTGGAGGCAACACGGTGCATCGCGGCGCAAGCCTTCCCGACGGACCGTCGCGCGCCTACGATCCACCTATACGCTGACGGCGTATCAAGGTCGGTCCGGCACTATTCACAGAGAAAAACCATGATGATCGTTTCAATCGGCGGTGGCCTCAGCGCCAGCGGGCTTGTCGACGAGTGGTCTGCGCCGAACCAGAACGCACAACCTGAAGACAACACGCCGGCGGCACAGACCATCCCGTGTTCGGAGACTGCGAGCTTGCGCGCACAGTTCAGCCGGTTACGAGCCGCAGCGTAGGCCAACGGCTGTCAGCTGTCAGACACACACATGACGAGTCCTTTGTTTCCACCACCGCTCGCCCTGCTCGACAAGTACTTCGGGCAGGACTTTCAGACGCTGTATTCGACGACCGTAACCGTCTCGGGCGGCGAGGCGCGTCACGGTCGAGCATCGGGTATCGTCCGCTCGGACGACGGCGAACTCGACCTCGAACTGCGCTTACCCGAGCCGCTCGGCGGGCCGGGTGGCGGGACGAATCCCGAGCAGTTGTTCGCTGCCGCTTTTGCCGCATGTTTTCACGGCGCTCTGAACCTGCTCGCCGCAAAGGCGGAGATAGCGATTGCCGACGCGAAAGTGGAAGTTACTGTTGATTTCGGCCGCGATCCCGTCGATGGTCTGTTCAATCTGGTTGCGCGGGTCCGCATTCATTTGCCGGGCGTTGAACCTTGTATTGCCGAGGAACTCGTGCGTAACACGGAGCGCTTCTGTCCGTACGCGAAAATGGCGCGCGAGGGGATCGTGAGCGTCGTCGCGCTTGCGCGGCCGAACGGCGCAGCAAAGCCGTAATTTCACGCGCATTTCGTGCGAACGTGCGGACCGTTGCGACAGCAGGTTGAAGCAATCATGGGGGCGCCTGTGCTGCAGCCATGAGACTCGCAAGCTAGACGTGATTCGCGATGCACGCGACTGCTCCCGAAAATCGCATGAGAACCGGAGATGTGTGGACTCGACCCGTGGTCGCAGATTATCGGACGCCTAAGCTCGCGTTGGCATGAGGCCACTTCGACGGTTCGCCAGGCTTCGGGACGCCGCAAGCGACGCAGTCGCGCAGTGGCCGCGCGTGCGGTATACGGCGTTGCAACGATCAGGCGCATCGAATGGCAAACCGATACCGCCGTGCTCGTTTCCTGGAGCGACGCCACGCGCGGCAGTTTGTTGGTCACGGACATCACCCCAGGAACGCCTCTGGCGATTTCTGCGACTTTATCGATCGGTGAGACGTCCGACAGAGGCGTGCTGTCACGCTGAAGGCTTGAACCGTTTTCAGGCGCAACTATGCTGTAAGAGTCTAGGGCCTGTACGCAAAAAACCCCGAAAGCTCAGATGATTTCGTCCGTGTAATGCCGGTCCAAACGGACCGGGCGCAAGGCTCAATACGAAAAAATTCGGTGTTTATGATGCGTTTCCCTCGTGCATGGCCGCTATCATGCTTGTTTGGAGCTTGGATTTACTTACTGAGCGCACATTGCGCCGCGCTGCAACCGGCATCCGCGCCACCATCTGCGTCTGCACCACCGACAGCGTCCGCGCCGATTCCTGAGAGTGCGGCACGCAGCATCGATCTGACCAACAAGCCTTGGCGCGGCGATTTCGACGCGATGCTCGAGCGTCGCATGATTCGAGTTCTCGCCCCCTTTAGCCGCACGCTGTACTTCAATGATCGCGGACACGAGCGTGGGATGACCGCGGACACCGTGCGCGACTTTGAGCAATTCGTCAACAAGACGTACGCCGATCGCCTCGGCAAACGCCCGGTTACGGTCATCATGATTCCGACAACACGCGACCGGCTGTTGCCCGGGCTCAAGGAAGGCATCGGCGATATCGCAGCCGGCAATCTGACGGTAACTGAGGACCGCCTGAAGCAGGCCGACTTTGTTACCGCACACGCGCTTAAGCCGACGCGTGAACTCGTTCTGACCGGTCCGAAGTCACCGGCGCTTTCCACGCTCGATGACCTGAAGGGCAAGACTGTCGACGTTCGCCGCCATAGCAGCTATTACGAAAGCCTGATTGCACTGAACAACCGCTTCCGGCAGGCCGGCAAGCCACCGATGCGGATCGTGCTGCTACCGGATGCGCTCGAAGACGAAGATGCGATGGAGATGCTGAACGTCGGCCTGCTTCAGATCCTGGTCGTGGATGACTGGAAGGCACACATGTGGGCGCAGATGCTGCCGAACGTCAAGGTGCACGAGAACATGGCGGTGCGGGAGGGGGGCGTCATCGGCTGGGCCATTCGCAAGAATAGCCCCCAGCTGAAGGCGGTGATCGGCGGCTTCTATGAGAAGGTCATCAGGAAGCAAAGCGTGACGGAGATCCGCCTCAAACAATACGCGCAGGGTGCGAAGCAAATTCACAACAACACGGAAAGTGCCGAACTCAAACGTTTCAGACAGACGGTGGCATATTTTGAAAAGTATGGCCAGCAGTACGATTTCGATCCATTGATGCTCGCTGCCCAAGGGTTTCAGGAATCGCAGCTCAATCAGGATGCGAAGAGTCGGGTGGGCGCGGTCGGCATCATGCAGCTAATGCCGGCCACAGGGAAAGAACTCAACGTCGGGGACATCAAGGTTACGCAGTGGAACATTCAGGCTGGCGCGAAGTATCTTGATCAATTGATGACCCGCTACTTCCAGGACGCCCATTTTTCCGAGGTGGACCGGCCGTTATTCGCTTTTGCCAGCTATAACGCCGGGCCGGGGAACATCGCGAAGATGCGCAAGGAGGCCGCTGCCCGCGGACTCAACCCCGATGTCTGGTTCAACAACGTGGAGATCGTGGTGGCCGAGAAGATCGGCATCGAGACGACCACGTATGTGCGAAACATCTATAAGTACTACGCGTCCTACCGCCTTCTCAAGGAAGCGCAAGCGCAGCGAAGCCGCGTGGTTCGGCAGCAGAGCGGCTGACCGGGGGCAACGTAAATCGTGTGGCCGACGGTTCCGCCGACACGCGGCGAGGCTGCTTCGCATCTGGTGGAATGCGGCGATCGCGCGACGTGATTTTCGCCACTCCTCAAAGAACCCATATCACATGCCAAACAATCATTAAATAAATGACATTCATGCTCTCGTGAAATTGATCGGAAACACCGAGAATGCCTCTCAGCGCGGCACGGGCCGTAATCGAGGAGCGACAAACATGTTTGCAATTACCGGTGTGACAGGGCAGGTTGGCGGCGCGGCGGCACGCGCGCTATTGGACGCGGGGCATGCCGTGCGCGCCGTACTGCGCGACGAGAGCAAGGCGCAACAGTGGGCGAAGCGCGGCGCCGACGTGGCGATTGCCTCGTTCGAAGACGCCGACGCGCTCACCGCCGCGTTCCGCGGCACGGCGGGTGTCTTCGTGATGGTGGCGCCGAACTTTGCGCCGCAGCCGGGGTATCCGAACGCCCACGAGGCCGCGGCGGTGCTGAAGCAGGCGCTGACGGCGGCGCGGCCGGAACGCGTCGCGGCGTTGTCGTCGATTGGCGGGCAGCGCGAGTCCGGCCTCGGCCTGATTACGCAGGTGCATATTCTCGAGGCGGCGCTTGCCGGCCTGCCGGTTCCGACGGCGATCCTGCGGCCCGCGTGGTTCATGGAAAATTCGCTATGGGATATCGCCCCGGCCCGCGACACGGGTGCGATGCCGAGCTTTCTGCAACCACTCGAGCGCGCGTATCCGATGGTCGCCACCGCGGATATCGGCCGCGTGATCGCCGGCACGCTGACGCAGTCGTGGCAGGGCCGTCGCGTGATCGAGATTGAGGGCCCGCAGCGCTACACGCAGCATGAGATCGCCGCGCTGCTCGGCGGCGTGCTGGGGCGGTCGGTGAAGGCGCAGGCGGTGCCGCGCGATCAGTGGGAAGCGTTGTTCGAGACGCAAGGCACGGCGTGGCCGGCGCCGCGTATCGAGATGATCGATGGGTTCAACTCGGGGTGGATCGATTTCGAGGACGGGATGAATGAGCGGGTGGTTGGAGCGACCGCTTACGAGACCGTGCTGGCGGAATTGGTGGCGCGGGTGGGGTAGGTCGCCATAGGCGGCGTGGCGAGCGCCGCGCGCCCCGCCACGGCGGCAACACTCAAAAAATCGACTGCCCCGTATAAGTCGTCAACCATTCCAACGCCAGCACCCCCGCCGCCGAGTTGCCGTTGCTATCCAGCGCCGGCGACCACACGCACGCCGCCATCTCGCCCGGCAGCACGGCGACGATCCCTCCGCCCACGCCGCTTTTCGCCGGCAAGCCGACCCGGTAGACGAAATCGCCCGCCGCGTCGTAGGTGCCGCAGGTCAGCATCAACGCGGAAAGGCGCTTGGCCGAACTCGTGTCGAGAATCCGTTCACCGGTGGCCGGCGCCACGCCGTGATTGGTCAGGAACAGCGCGGCCTTCGCCAGCTCGACGCAACTCATCGAGATCGCGCATTGACGGCAATAAGCATCGACCACCACTTCCGGCGGCATCTCCATGTTGCCGAAGCTCGCCATGAAGTGCGCCATCGCGCGGTTGCGGTGGGCGTGCTGCAACTCCGACTGAGCGACGCGCGAATCGTAGTCGATGCTCGTTTCGCCTGTCAGCCGTCGCATGAATTCGACTAGCGCCGTCTCGGCCTGCACAAAGCGGCGGCACAGCACATCGGTCACGACCAGCGCGCCCGCGTTGATGAACGGATTGCGCGGCTTGCCGCGCTCGCTTTCAAGCTGGACGAGCGAATTGAACGCGGTGCCCGACGGCTCCCGGCCGACGCGTTCCCACAGCGCGTCGCCGAGCAACTGGAACGCGAGCGTGCAGGCGAACAGCTTGGAAATACTCTGAATGGAAAAGCGCGTGTCGGCGTCGCCGGTGCGAAAGACTTCACCGGATACCGTGACGATCGCCATGCCGAAACTGTCGGCGGGCACCGTGGCGAGTTCGGGAATGTAATCGGCCACCTTGCCGGCGCCCAGATAAGGCTGCAGATCGCCGCGGATCTGTTCGAGGATGGATGCGTAGTTCATTGGGCTCGGACCGTTGGAGCCGCAATTCTACTGGCAAGCCGGAGCGAAATGCTCGTGCGGCACGTCGCCGTGCGCCGCAATCCGGCGCGAGCGACGTTAGGCGAGCGCCTCAACCGGCTATGCTAATCTTGCTGCCTTTCTCGCAACAACCGGGCAAAACGGACTCCATGAGGGAGACTTTTGATCCAGACGGCGTCGAGCAACCGGTCTTCGTGACCGGCGAGCGGTACGAGACGCTGGACGAACCCTTGGGCGCCTATCGTCGCGCGCGGCTGATCCACGCGAGCGCCGGGGTGCTGATCGTGCGCACCGAAACCGAGCGCTGGGTCGTACCGCCGGGTCACGCGGTCTGGATGCCCGCAGGTTTGCTGCACCGCTTGTCCGCCGTCCATCCCGTCGAATTTCATTCGCTCTTTGTCATGGCGGACGCCGCGCCGCTTCCGCCGCACAGCGGCGCCGTCGTGCCCGACCCGCTGGTCACGGCGTTGCTGATCGCCGCGGCCCGTCTGCCGCGCGATCAACCGCTCGATGAACCGGCCGAGCGTCTCGTGCAGGTGTTGCTGGACCGGCTGCCGGGTCTGCGCACTGCGCCGTTAGGGTTGAACTGGCCGCGCGATCAACGCGCCCAGCGGATCGCGGACGCATTGAGCGCCAATCCGGCCGACGCCGCGGTACTCGAAGACCTGGCCGCAGCCGCCGGCGTAACGGCCCGCACGGCGGCGCGCCTGTTCGTCAAGGAAACGGGACAAACCTTCGGACAGTGGCGTCAGCAACTTCGCCTGCTGGTCGCATTGGAACGCCTGGGTGCCGGCGCGAGCGTCACGCAGGTGGCGCTCGAGGTGGGCTACAGCGACGTGTCGTCGTTCATTGCGGTGTTTCGGGACGCGTTTGGCGACACGCCCGCGCGTTATTTCCGCTAACGCGTCGCCGCCGCCCGCGGTAACAGGGTGCGCGAGTCGGCGTTAAAAATACCGTCGCGCTCAATGCGCGCCGGCCGCGTCCGGGCCACCGCCGCCCTTGGCCGGCCGCGTAATCCAGATCAGCGGAATGATCAGAATGAAGATGACCGCCGAGACGAAGAAGATATCGTTCAGGCCCATCATGGCCGCCTGCGTGTTCACGCTGAAATCGAATAACGCATGGGCCGATTGCGAATTCAGATGCAGCAGCGACTGGGTCGAATCGATCTGCTGATTGAACGTCGGATTATTGATGGAGGCCTGCTCGGTAAGCCGCGCGTGATGCAGCACCGTGCGGTTGTTCCATTCGTTGCCGGCGATCGAAGTGCCCACCGCACCGCAAAATACGCGGGCGAAATTAGACAGACCCGCCGCCGCGGGAATCTTGTTTGGCGGCTGGCCGGACAGGATGATCGCGGTCAGCGGCACGAAGAACAGCGCCATCGGAATGCCTTGCAGCAGAGTCGGCAGCACGAGATGCCACGTGTCGATCTCGATCACATACTTCGAGCGCATGTAAAACACGATCGCGAAGCCGACAAACGCCAGCGTGGCGATCACGCGCGCGTCCGAGCGCGGCAACACGCGGCCCATCACCGGCGCGAGGATCACCGCGAATATGCCGAGCGGCGCGGTCACGAGACCGGCGTCGATGGAACGGTAATTCAGATACTCCTGCATCCATTGCGGGAGCAGCACGAGGTTGCCGAAGAACACGCCATACGCGACGGAAATCGCAATCGTGCCGCCGAGAAAATTGCGCTGCTGAAACAGCCGCAAATCGACGATCGGATGTTCCTCGGTCAATTCCCACACGAGGAAGAATGCGAAGCTGATAAGCGCGGTAACGCCGAGAATCACGATCACCGGCGACGAGAACCAGTCGAGATCCTTGCCCTTATCCAGCATGATCTGCAGCGAGGCGACCCACGTGATCAGCAGGCCGAGCCCGACCACATCGATGGGCGGCTTGCGGGTCGGCGATTCGCGGGTGCGGTAGATCATCCACGTGACGCCGGCCGCGAAAATGCCGACCGGAATGTTGATGTAGAAGATCCACGACCAGCTGTAACTATCCGTGATCCAGCCGCCGAGCGCCGGGCCCGCAATCGGGCCGACGGTCGCGGTCATCGCCCACAAGGCGAGCGCGGTCGAGGATTTTTCCTTCGGATACGAGCCAAGCAGAATGGCTTGCGACAGCGGAATCAGCGGGCCGGCCACGGCGCCCTGGAAGATCCGCGCGAGCAGCAGGATCGGCAGCGTCGGCGCAATGCCGCACAACCACGATGCCAGCACGAACATCAGGATCGCGCCGACGAACAGCTTCACCTGGCCGATGCGCTGCGTGAGCCAGCCGGTAAGGGGAATCGACACGGCATTGGCTGCGGCGAACACCGTGATGACCCACGTGCCTTCATCGACCGAAACGCCGAGGTTGCCGGAAATGGTTGGAATCGCAACGTTCGCGATCGACGTGTCCAGCACGTTCATGAAGGTGGCGAGCGCGACGGCAATCGTGGCCAGCACCAGCTGGCCGCCCTTCAGCGGCGGCGGTGGTGCGGGCGGCGCCGCGGCGGGCGCTGGAGTGGGCTGGCTCAAACGGTTCTCCGGGTCGGTGTGCCGCGGACAACCGCGGCGACGTCGTATTGCATGCCCGCGCGAAGCGCCAGGCCGCAGGTCCGCTGAATGCTCGCAAAAGCATACCTGCATTCACGTTTGGACGTCATCGGCGCGTGCAAAGGCGAGGGCGAAAACAAATCCGGCAGCGTATGCTCGCGACTGAGGCTGCACGCAGCGCACGGCGCTATACATGACATGACGACGCCGCGCGTTCACGCATGCGGGACGACCATCCACGAATCAAGAGAGAAAGGGAGCGAATATGGCCTGGGAGCAATTCGAACACGGCTGGCGGCGCGCGCCGGCGAGCGCGCCTGCCAAAGGGCTGGTGGTGCTGATGCATGGCGTCGGCAGCAATGCGCGCGATCTGATGCCGCTGGCGGACATCTGGAGCGAGAGCCTGCCCGATGTGGCCTTCACTTCGCTCGACGGCACCGACGCCTTCGACGGCGGCTTCGGCGGACGCCAGTGGTTCAGTCTGCGCGACGTCAACGAAGGCAATCGCGAGGCGCGCGTCGCCGCGGCCTATCCGGCGTTGCGACGCATGCTCGAAACCGAACTCGCGCACTGGCAGGTGTCGTTCGGGCGCCTGGCGCTGGTCGGATTCTCGCAAGGCTCGATCATGGCGATGCACCATGTGGCGACCACCGCGGAAGGCGCGGCCGGCGTGGTCGCGTATTCCGGGCGGCTCGCCTCGGTGATCGTCGCGCAAAACGGCACGGCGCTCACGCTGATCCACGGCGAGGACGACGAAGTGATCCCGGTACAGGAACTCGAATCCGCCGCCGACGCCTTCAACGGCGCCGGCTATACCGTCGACGCCTATGCGCTGCCCGGCATTGGCCACACGATCAACGCCGACGGCGTCGCGCTCGGCCAGGAGGCGCTCGAACACGCGTTGGGCGCTTTGTCGCACGGCTAAAGATTCTGAACCGCTTGCCGTTAACTGCTCATAAGTATGAAAATCACCCCCGCCGCGCGGATCGCGGGACGCCCGACAGGGCGGCCCAAGCGGCTCGGGTGACCGGGGGCGCATTTTCCAGACTGCCCGGTACGGGCGGATAACGACACATCAGAGCCTTCCTATGGCCAGACCGACGCCGCATTACCCGCTTTTCGATCGCCTGTTCCGTCAATCCGTGACGGTGGACCTCGGCACGGCCAACACTCTGATCTATACCGACGACGGCGGCATCGTGCTGAATCAGCCGTCCGTCGTATGCTTCCAGAAAGATACCGCCGACCGGCCAAAACGCGTCGCCGCGGTCGGCACCCAGGCGCGCCAGATGCTGGGCCGCGCGCCGACCAATCTCGAAGCGGTGCGGCCGATGCGTCACGGCGTGATCGCCAACTTCTCCGCCGCCGAACACATGATCAAGCAATTCGTCGAAATGGCGCGCCCGCGGCCGCTGTTCAGCCGGCGCGCCGCGTTCACGCTGTGCGTGCCGGCCGGCGCGACCCAGGTCGAGCGCCGCGCGATCAAGGAAGCGGCCGTGGCGGCCGGCGCGTGGAAGGTGAGTCTGATCGGCGAATCGCTGGCGTCGGCGGTCGGCGCGGGTTTGCCGGTGTCGGAGGCGACCGGTTCGATGGTGGTCGATATCGGCGGCGGCACGACGGAAGTCGGCGTGATCGCCCTCGGCGGCATGGCGTATTCCGGCTCGATCCGCGTGGGCGGCGACAGCTTCGACATGGCGATCGTGAGCTACGTGCGCAATCTGTATGGCGTGCTGCTCGGCGAGCAGACCGCTGAGCACGTCAAGAAAAACATCGGCTCGGCCATGCGCGACGTGCCGCGCGAGCATATGAACGCGACCGGCCGTAGCGTCGACGACGGCTTGCCGCGCACGGTTCAACTGAGCAACCACGATATCGCCGATGCGATCGAGGGACCTCTGCGTCAGATGATCGGCGCGGTCAAGCGCGGGCTCGAAGAAGCGCCGGCCGAACTGGTGACCGACATCGCCAACAGCGGTATCGTGCTGACGGGCGGCGGTGCGCTGCTCGGCAACCTGAGCCGCCGCCTGACGGACGAAATCGGCCTCGACGTGCGCGTCGCCGATGAACCGCTCACCTGCGCGGTGCGCGGCGCGGGCACGGCGGCCACCGCCGGTCTGCTGGACGAATTCGCTTACGAATGATTTTGCACGCGGCGCTTGCCGCGCTGTCCCTACCTACTGGTGAATCGATCTGTGTGCGCTTCGCCTTCTTCGGCATCTTTCATCGAACTGCGAAGCGGTTTGCGCATGCCTTACGTGGAAGCCGGCGAGGGTGAGTTGCTGTTGTTCGTGCACGGTTCGTTGTGCGACTACCGCTACTGGCAACCGCAACTCTCGGGCCTGTCGACGCACTACCGTTGTGTCGCGGTGAGTCTCACGCACTACTGGCCGGCGGCCGATACCGAGCCCGGCCTGCCGTTCAGCTGGAGCCAGCACGCGAACGAAGTGGCGGAATTCATCGAGCGCTTCGGCGTTGGGCCGGCCCATGTGGTGGGACATTCGCGCGGCGGTTGCGTCGTGTTTCATTTCGCGCGGCGCCATCCTGAACACGTGCGGACGTTGACGCTCGCCGACCCGGGTGGTCCGTTGCAGATTGCCGGACGGACGCCCGCGAGTCTGCCGGAAACGGTCAATGCGTTGCGCGCGAAAGCGGTGCAACTGATCGAAAGCGGGGATGTGGAGGCCGGTCTGCAACTGTTCGTCGATTCGGTCAGCCGGCCCGGATTCTGGGCGATGAGCACGCCGGGTTTCCGCCGGATGGCGACCGACAATGCGCACACGCTGGCTCGTCAATTCCGTGATCCGTTGCCCGCCTATGTTCCCGAGCAGGCCGCCGAGGTGCGCTGTCCGGTGCTGTTGATCGACGGCGAGAAAAGTCCCGATATGTTTCGCCGCACGGCGGCCGCGCTGCAAAACTGGCTGCCGGATGCGCGCCGCGCAACAGTGCGCGGTGCGTCGCACGGAATGAACCTCGCGCACCCATCGGCGTTCAATCGCTACGTCGACGAATTCATTCGGTCAGTGAGCGCGCAATGGACGCAATAACCGCAATGAGCGCGTAATAAACGTGCAATCAATGCACGGCGACGCCGCGCCGGGTGGCTCGCGGCGATGATCCGCGGGCTGGCTCGATCCCGGCAACACCTCAAACGCTCGACCTCATGCCTTGCGATGCGCGTCTTTATCGAGCGCGCGTTCCGCCGCTTCGCCAACCAGTCCGTGATAGTACAGATGCACGCCGATCGCGAGCGAGTCGTTGCGAATTTCGTGGAACGCTTTCCACGCTTTCACGGGGTCTTTGAACAGCAGATAGTGCGCTTCCTGCGCGATCAGATCCGCGACCTCATGCAGGCCATGTCCGTGCAGCACATCCACGAGCGCATCGAGACTGCGATGGGTGCGCGCGTCGGTACGCGGGTAGAGCATATGCAACACGGCCACGTCCTGCGTTTTCAGCGCTGCTGAGAGCGCGACGACGATGTCCTGGTGATTCAGCGCGGTGACGATGTTCTCGTCGGTGTGGACGTGATCCGGAAACAGCGTTTCGAGCGAGGCGTTCATAAAGTCCTTCCTGTTCTTCTGGCTGATTAAAAAGGCCCGCCGCAGGACGGCGGGCCAAACACAGCGATGTGTTCGCAGGGGAAGCAAAACACGAATGCAGTATCGCAGATGCCCTCTTGCCTTCGCAGCCTGACTGCCGCAAAACATTGTTGCAGTAAGTGCTCAGCTTTCATTTTGCTGGCAGTGGGTGTGGGTACAGGTGCGGCGCGACCGGTTCCCCGCGGTATCCAGCCTTTGCAGGAGGACATGCCAGCAACGAATGTTGCGCCAGCCGAGATGCATTGTTGCGGTCATTCGTCGCAATCGGGGGGGGCGCCGGACCTTAAAATGCCGAGCGGAGCCTGAGCATGCCAATGCGTTTCTGACGATCGAGCATGCCGGCACGTGTGCGATGTGAAAGTAAAAGGAACGTGTAGATGAACTCGAAGACACACGCAACGCTGAGCTTTTCCGACAGCGACCAGACTATTGATTTGCCGATTTATCAGGGCACGCTCGGACCGGATGTTATCGACATTCGCAAGCTATACGGCCAGACCGGCAAGTTCACGTACGACCCGGGCTTCATGTCGACGGCGGCATGCAACTCCGAAATCACCTATATCGACGGCGACAAAGGCGAGCTGCTGTACCGCGGTTATCCGATCGACAATCTGGCGCAGAACGCCGACTTCCTCGAAACCTGCTACCTGCTGCTGAAGGGCGAATTGCCGAACGCGCAGCAGAAGCAAGAGTTCGCCCGGACCGTCACGCAGCACACGATGGTGCACGACCAGATGCACTTCTTCTTCCGCGGTTTCCGTCGCGACGCGCACCCCATGGCGATTCTGGTCGCCGCGGTCGGCGCGTTGTCGGCGTTCTATCACGACTCGCTCGACATCAGCAATCCGCTGCACCGCGATATCTCCGCTATCCGCATGATCGCGAAGCTGCCGACGCTGGTCGCGATGGCGTACAAGTACACCGTGGGTCAGCCGTTCGTTTATCCGAAGAACGACCTGTCGTATAGCGCGAACTTCATGCGCATGATGTTCTCGAACCCGGCGGAAGAGTACAAGGTCAACGACGTGCTGGTGCGCGCGCTGGACCGCATCCTGATCCTGCATGCGGATCACGAGCAGAATGCATCGACCTCGACCGTGCGTCTCGCCGGTTCGTCGGGCGCGAACCCGTTCGCATGTATCGCGGCCGGTATCGCATGTTTGTGGGGCCCGGCGCATGGCGGCGCGAACGAAGCTGCGCTGAACATGCTGGAAGAAATCGGCTCGGTCAACAACATCCCCGAATTCATCGCGAAGGTGAAGGACAAGGATTCCGGCGTGAAGCTGATGGGCTTCGGTCACCGCGTCTACAAGAACTACGATCCGCGCGCGAAACTGATGCGCGAGACCTGCCACGAAGTGCTGGAAGAGCTGGGTCTGCACGACGATCCGCTGTTCAAGCTCGCCATGGCGCTCGAAAAGATCGCGCTGGAAGATGAATACTTCGTGTCGCGCAAGCTGTACCCGAACGTCGACTTCTACTCGGGTATCGTGCAGCGCGCGCTGGGCATTCCGACAGCCATGTTCACGTGCATCTTCGCGATGGCGCGCACGGTCGGCTGGATTGCGCAGTGGAACGAAATGATCGCCGATCCGGAACAGAAAATCGGCCGTCCGCGTCAGCTTTTCGTCGGCGAAACGCAACGCGAAGCCGCGCCGCTGGCCGGGCGCTAAAGCGTCGGGGCGCTCACCCGCCTCACGCCCGCGCGGCGCTCTCACGAGGAGCGCCGCGCCCTTCCTCTGCACGTCCTGTGCCACTGAAAAAAAACCGCAACTCTCCTGTGATAAGTTCGTCTGACGCGGACAGACCCTCTACAATCGGAAGCGACTCAGACAGCAACCGGATGTAGACCGAACGCAACAGCGTGAACGCAGCAGCGAACCCATAGGAGTGACCCTGATGCAGCAGCCAGAAGCCCTCGGCGGCCTTTCGGGCGGAATCGATCACCGCGAACCCGAGCCGGACGGCGCATTCATCCCGACAGAAAACCTCAATGTGGCGAGCGCCACTCAGCATGTGCTGAAGTCGGGCGACACCTTCATCGTCAACGATCCGCTTGGCGATATCACCGGCCATGACGACGGCCTGTTCGTCAACGACACACGTGTTCTCTCGCAACTGCGCCTCACTTTCGGCGGACGCGCGCCTTCGCTGTTGTCGGGCAGCGTGAGCAGCGACAACACGTCGTTTACGGCACATCTGACCAACCGGCCGTTGCCGCCGCTCGGCGGCGATAGCACGCCTGAGGGCGTGATCCACGTCGAGCGCGTGCGGGTGCTGTCGGGCACCGTGCTCAACGAAGCCATCGAACTGACCAACTACGGCACGAGCGACGCCGTGGTGCCGCTGTCCATCTCGTTCGCGAGCGACTTCCGCGACATGTTCGAAGTGCGCGGCCTGAAGCGCGACAAGCAGGGCCGTGTCGAACCGGCGCGCGTCGAGCACGGCGAGGTGCTGCTCGGCTACGTCGGCCTCGACGACGTGGCGCGCAATGTGCGGATCGCTTTCTCGCCGGAACCGGACAAGCTTTTCGCCGACCGCGCCGACTACACCGTCAAGCTGCCGGCCCAGGCGTGCGTGTCGATCTATCTGTCGGTGGCGGTGCAGGTCGTCGCGCAGACGGACAAGCCGATTGCCGGCGTTTCGCAGCCCACACACGCGATGAGCGAAGCGCATCTGTCGCAGATCGACGCCGAGCGTCCGCGCGTCGGCCGCGCGGCTGTGCGCGCCGCGCTCGTCGACGCCCACCTCGTGATGCGCGAGCGTCGCCGCGTTACCGCGCGCGTGCGTTCGAGCAATCCGCTTTTCAATGCGTGGATCGACCGCTCGCTCGCCGATCTCGGCCTGCTGACCACCGACCTCGTGACCGGCCCGTATCCGTACGCCGGCATTCCGTGGTTCTCCACGCCGTTCGGCCGCGACGCCGTGATCACGTCGCTTCAAACGCTGTGGCTGCAGCCGCAGTTGGCCGCGGGCGTGTTGCGCTTTCTCGCCGAACATCAGGCGCGCGAGAACTCGCCGTTTCGCGATGCCGCGCCCGGCAAGATCATGCATGAGATGCGCAAGGGCGAAATGGCGGCCACCGGCGAAGTGCCGTTCGCGTTGTATTACGGCGGGGTCGACACCACGCCGTTGTTCATCGTGCTGGCCGGCGCTTATGCAGCCCGCACGGGCGACCTCGCGTTGATCGACGAATTGTGGCCGGCGCTGGAGCGCGCGGCGCAGTGGGTCATGGGCGTGTGCGACAAGAACCGCTACGGCCTGCTGGACTATCAGCGCGAGTCCGACGGCGGTCTCGCGAATCAAGGCTGGAAAGACAGCCACGACTCCGTCTTTCACGCCGACGGCCACTTCCCCGACGGCCCGATTGCGCTCGTCGAAGTGCAGGCCTATGCGAGTGCCGCCTTCGACACCATGGCGCACTTCGCGAAGCTGCGCGGCCTGCATGACGCGGCGGCGCAATACAGCGAGCGCGCGAAGAAAATTCGTCAGTGCGTCGAAGAAAAGTACTGGATGGAAGAGGCCGGCTTCTACGGCATCGCGCTCGACGGCCACGGCGAACTGTGCCGCGTGATGGCCTCGAATGCGGGACACCTGCTGGCCTTCGGTTTGCCTTCGCGCGAGCGCGGCGAAGCGGTGGTGCGCGCGCTCGACTCCACGCTCTTCCACACCGGCTGGGGCGTGCGCACGCTGGCCGCGAGCCAGTCGCGTTTCAACCCCATGGCGTATCACAACGGCTCGGTCTGGCCGCACGACAACGCGCTCTGCGCGCGCGGCCTGTCGCGCTACGGCGGCAAAGCGGCGGCCGTGCGGCTGTTGCAGGCGCTGTTCCAGGCGGCGGTCAACTTCGACATGCGCCTGCCTGAACTCTTTTGCGGCTTCCCACGGCGGCGCGGCGAGCCGCCCACCGCGTATCCGGTCGCCTGTCTGCCGCAGGCATGGGCAGCGGGCTCGCCGTTCATGATGCTCGAAGCGTGTCTGGGCATCACGATCGACGCCGAGCGGCGCGAAGTGGTGATCGAGCAGCCCATGCTGCCCGAAGGCATCGACTGGCTCGAAGTGGGCGACCTGCGGGTGGGCGACGCCTCGGTGTCGATCACATTCCGCCGCATCGGCGATAAGGTCGTGGCCTCGGCGGAGCAGGGCGACGTGCGGGTGGTCGCGCTTCTTTAAACAGGCACTGAAAGCACGCGAAGCGTATCGGAACCGCTGTTGGATGCGAGGTGCCGGGTGGTAACATTTGTTGTCATCCTTATCGACCGTTCGCCCGGTACCTCCGCATGCCAGACAGTTTCGACCAGCTCGCCGCCCTGATCCGGGCGCGCTTTTCCGAACTGAGTCCGCAGTTCCAGATGGGAGCGGGTTTCCTGCTCGATCATCCCGACGAGGTCGCGGTCTCCTCCATGCGCAAAGTGGCGGAAAGAGCGCAGGTGCAACCGGCTTCGCTGGTGCGCCTGTCGCAGCAACTCGGTTTCCCCGGCTGGAACGAATTGCGCAACCTGTTCGTCGCGCGCGTGCGCACGCGGCCCGAACCGCTCACGACCCGCGCGCGTTCGCTCGTCAAATCGAAAGACGCTCTGGCGAACGATCTGCTGGTCGCGCAGCAGCACAACCTCGAGGTCACCGCCGCGCATAACGGCCGTGTGATCGTTGAAGCGGCGCGTCTGCTGCGGCGTGCGCCGCATGTGCATGTGGCCGGCTTCCGCTCCTGTTACTCGGTCGCGTTCGGTCTCGTGTACGGTTACCGGCTCTTTCGGTCCTCGGTGTCTCTGCTCAACGGCGAGGCCGGCACGCTGGAAATGCAACTGCGCTCCGTCGAACGTGACAGCGCAACCATCGTGATCAGTTTCGCGCCGTATTCGGTGGAAGCCGCGCGCGTAGCCGAAGCTGCGCTGGAAAAGGGCAGCAAGCTGATTGCCATTACCGACAGCGCCGTCTCGCCGATCGCCTTGAACGCCGACAAGGTGCTGATCTTTTCGCACGAGAGTCCCTCGTTCTTTCCATCGCTGGTGGCGGCCACGGCGTTGGCCGAGTCGCTGGTCGCGCATCTGCTCGCGCTGGAAGGCGCGGATGCGGTCGAACAGCTCGCCATCGCGGAACAGTCGCTGCACGCGAAGGGCGCGTACGTGCCTTGAACATTCCCGTCTGATCGGGCCGAGGTCTCGCGTGAATGCGGGACCGCTCAATCTGGATAAATATGGCCTGGTTTGACAACAAATGTTGTTTTAAAGTATAAATACGTACCGATTGTTGAATGGGTGCGATGGTGACCTCGAAGCAGGGTTTGAATCTTGTGCAGGTGAGCGGTAAGCCGTATGACATAGGCTACCGGCTAGGTGAACTGGCGCGGCCGGTTTTCGCCGACTACATGAATCAGAGCAGCGCATGGCAGGCGGTTCGGCGCTGGCGCGGCACTGCGTTCGTGCAGGCACTGCGCGATGCAACGCAAGCGCATTTCCCGGCGTTGCTCGCCGAGCTCGATGGGATGGCGGCGGGCCTTGGCTGGTCGGCGGAAGATGTGTTTCTCTGGAACTGCCGCGGCGAACTGATCCACAACGCGCCGGACGGTTGCACCACGCTGGCGGCGGTCGTTGGCGACACGCGCTTCATCGCGCATAACGAAGACGGCGATCCGTTTCTGCGCGAGCGTTGTGCGCTTGTCGAGGTGCAGCCGACCGGCCAACCCGGCTTCGTGAGTTTCTATTACCCCGGATCGCTGCCGGGCCACACCTTCGCCGCGAGCCGCGCCGGTATCGTGCAGGCGATCAACAATTTGCGCATTCGCACGCCGGTCGCCGGCGTGCCGCGCATGATCCTCGCGCGGGCCGTACTCGATGCCGCTTCGCTCGATGAAGCGTTGCACATTCTGCGCAACACGCCGGCCGCGAGCGGCTTTCACCACACGCTCGGCTGCGCGGGCGACGCGCGCCTCTTCAGCGTGGAAGCCACTGCGCGGCGGTGTTCCGTGCAACCGGTGGCGAATCTCAGCGGCCACGCGAACCACATGATTCATCCAGGCTGCGAGGCCGAAGCGCAAATCGTCACGGATTCGTCGCGTGACCGTCAATTGCGCGTGGATGCCTTGTTGCCCACCGTCGCGCGCCCGTTGCAACCCGCCGCCTTGCTCGACGTCTTGCACGATCGCGCGCCTTCGGGCCTGCCGATCTACCGCGACGACCCGCGCGATCCGGACGACGAAAACACACTCGCCACCGCGCTCTTCGACATCGACGATGCTGGTGTGTCGATGAAAGTTTTCCGGCAGGGGCAGTGCGCATTCGACACCTTCATCGCCCGCGCGGCGTCTGCACGAGCCGGCGCATAAGCGCTTGCCGTCATCACAGGAAACCGAACACCATGTCCACCGTTTTTCATCGTTCGCCTAAACAGTCGCTGCCGGTTGCCGTCGCGGGCGACGGCATCGAGATCATCGATTCCACCGGCAAGCGCTATATCGACGCGTCCGGCGGCGCCGCCGTTTCCTGTCTCGGTCATAGCAACCAGCGCGTGATCGACGCGATCAAACGACAGTCGCAACAGTTGCCGTATGCGCACACGTCGTTCTTCACCACCGCGCCTGCCGAAGAACTCGCCGATCGGCTGGTGGCGAGCGCACCGCAGGGGCTCGAACACGTGTATTTCGTCTCGGGCGGTTCGGAGGCGATCGAGGCGGCGCTGAAACTCGCACGCCAGTACTTCGTGGAGAAGGGCGAGCCGCAGCGCCGCCATTTCATCGCGCGTCGGCAGAGTTATCACGGCAACACGCTCGGCGCGCTGGCGATAGGCGGCAATGCGTGGCGACGCGAGCCGTTCCTGCCGATTCTGATCGAAGCGCATCACGTGAGTCCGTGTTACGCGTACCGCGAGCAGCGCGCCGGCGAAACCGAAGAGGCCTTCGCGCAGCGTCTCGCCGACGAACTCGAGCAGAAGATTCTCGAACTCGGCGCGGATACGGTCGCCGCCTTCGTCGCGGAAACAGTGGTCGGCGCGACCGCCGGCGCGGTGCCGCCGGTGCGCGAATATTTCCGCAAGATTCGCGCGGTGTGCGATCGCTACGGCGTGCTGCTGATTCTCGACGAGATCATGTCGGGCATGGGCCGCACCGGCTACCTGTACGCCTGCGACGAAGACGGCGTGGCGCCGGACATCCTGACCATCGCCAAAGGGCTTGGCGCGGGCTATCAGCCCATCGGCGCGACGCTCGTGAGCGACCGGATTTATCAGACGATTGTCGGCGGCTCGGGGTTCTTTCAGCATGGCCATACCTATATCGGTCACGCCACCGCCTGCGCCGCGGCGCTCGAAGTGCAGCGCGTGATCGCGGATGACAATCTGCTGGCGAATGTGCTCGCCCGCGGTGAACAACTGCGCGGACGGCTGCGCGAGCATTACGCACAGCATCCGCATATCGGCGACGTCCGCGGCCGGGGGTTGTTCGTCGGTGTCGAGCTGGTCAAGGACCGTGCCGGCAAAACGCCGTTCGACGCCCGCCTCAAGCTGCACGCCGCAATCCGGCGCGAGGCGTTCGCGCGTGGTCTGATGGTATATCCGATGGGCGGCACCGTCGACGGCCGGATCGGCGATCATGTGCTGCTGGCGCCGCCGTTCATCTGCACCGAGCGCGACATCGACGAGATCGTCAGCCGGTTCACGGATGCGGTCGGCGGCGCGCTCGCCGCCGTTTGAGCATTCCGACACCACCAATCAAGAGAGCGATCATGACCGAGCGTTTGCCTCACTTCGACCCGTCCGCCGCCACGCCCGAACAGAAAGTGGTGCTCGACGAAATTCTGTCCGGCCCGCGCGGCAATCTGAACGGGCCGTTTCTCGGCTGGATTCATAGTCCGGAGCTGGCGCAGCAGGCGCAACGTCTGGGCGCGTTCTGCCGCTATCGGACGGGTTTGCCGCTGCGCCTGTCGGAGCTGGCGATTCTCGTGACCGCCGCGCGCTGGCAGGCGCAGGCGGAGTGGTACATCCACTACCCGATCGCGCTGCAGGCGGGCGTCTCCGAAGCGGACGCAGAGACGATTCGCGAAGGAGAGCGCCCGGATTTCGCGGACGCCGACGACGCGTTGATCCACGACTTCGCGAGCGAGCTGTACGACACCAAGCGCGTTTCGGACGCAATCTATGCGAAAGCGGTCGAACGCTTCGGACATCAGGTGGTCATCAACCTGGTAGGCCTGCTCGGCTATTACGCGTTGGTGGCCATGACGCTGAACGTCTTCGGCATGCGCGCGCTCGGGCAGGAGAGCTTGCCGTTCGCCGAATAGGCGGGCGGCATGGCGGCGCCGTTGTGCAGTTGCGCGCGCGCTGCGAGGGGCAACTTCGGAGCGGGCGGCTCCTGATAGGCTTCTGTTTGACCAATCGCCGCAGCGTCACGACGCTGGCACACGGAAGCGCCTATGATGGAGTTCGGTCCACGCCCGCGCCGGCGACGCCGCGCGACACTCTCGACCGATGCCGAAACCGCAAACCACCCGGGCGGGATCGTTGCGGCAGGCATCAGATCCGGTCGTGCAGCGCGCGAAGCAGGCACAAACAGGAGAGAGCGATGAAGCGCAAGGCATCAGCAGTCTGGCAAGGCGGCCTGCAAGACGGCAAGGGCTCGATTTCCACCGACAGCGGCGTCCTCAAGGAGACCCAATACTCGTTTTCGACACGCTTCGCGGACGGCATCGGCACCAATCCGGAAGAGCTGATTGCGGCTGCGCATGCGGGGTGTTTCTCCATGGCGCTATCGGCGGAACTGGGCAAGGCCGGCATTACGCCCGAACGCATCGGGACGACGGCCACCGTCACGCTCGACAAGGACGGCGGCGGTTTCTCAATCACCGCGGTGCATCTCGACGTAGCCGCGAAAATTCCCGGCGGCGACAAAGCCGCTTTCGATAAAGCGACCGCCGACGCCAAGGCCGGCTGCCCGGTGTCGAAAGTATTGAACGCCACGATCACGATGGACGCGAAACTCGAAACCTGAGTTCGCGACTTTCCTTGCTGATCGACAGGCGATAAAGCCGGCGCGCGGGTCAAACCCGGCGCCGGCTTTTGTGTGCTGGCGTTGAAAAGGGCCGCCTATGCCGTCGCACCTTGGCCTGCTCACAGCGCTACGCAGCAAAGTTCCGACGCGAAAACGAGCCGTCTTCATCCGGCTCGATCAGATAAGGCGCATCAAGGCGTTTCACCCTCGGCCTGCTGAACGGCGCGCATTGCATCGGGCGTCCCTTTGACGCGTTTCTTCACGAGCTTGTCGAGATCGAAAGTTGAAGTCTTGCCGACGCTCGGCAGACAATCGCGCACCCAGGTGTCGGCCGTCGCATGGCCCGCCTCGCGCAAGGCGCGGAAAAATTCGATGGAGGGCGTGCTCTTCGATGCCGCGCCGATCTCGTCCATGAAGCGGTCGGCGCGAATCACGTGAAAGCGCTTGGGCGAGTAAGGCTTTCCGTGGTGCTGAAGGCCGGGATTTTCGGCGACGAGTTCGTTGATCAGCTGGATCTGACGAACTTCCGCGACCCACGATGCGCCGAAGCTGATTTCGTTGATCCGGTTGTTGATCTCGCTGGGGCGTTCAGGCGGCCCACGCTTCGTGCGGAGCGGATCGATGAGAACGCTCAGGATGTCGTCGGCCCATTTGACGAGCGGTGCGAGCGCCGGGTTGGCCAGATAGCCGCCGTCCCAATAGAACTCGTCGTCGATTTTCACCGCCTCGAAGAGTGTGGGGAAGCAGGCTGAGGCCATCAGCGTTTTCGCCGAAATTTCGCCGGGACCGAAGATGCGCAGCGCGGTCAGGTTGACGTTGGTCGCCGCCACGTAGAGATGGGGCACGGCGTCTTTCGGGTGATTGACGACCCCGAAATCCGGAATCACCGTTTCCATGATGGAGCCGAGCGAATTGGTCAGCCACGGCATGGCGTACGGCGAACTGAGCGGCTCGAGCATGCTTTGCGCGAGCACCACCGGATTGAGATCCACATTCCAGCGCTCGGGAGAGTTCAGAAGATTCGTGGGGAAGTTGTAGAACGGCTGCCATTTCGACGCACCGCCGACCAGCGTCCAGAGTTGTTCGAGCGCCCGTTTGGCGTCGGTGGGACTTCTGCTCAGGCCGTACGTGCAGGCCGCGGCGTTGAGCGCTCCGCCGCTCGCGCCGCTGATCGCGAGAATCGACAGCGTTCCGCGCCCGACTTCGTCGAGCAGGCGGTCGAGCACGCCCCACGTGAACGCCGCGTGCGCGCCGCCGCCCTGGAGGGCGAGACCGATCGTGGGAATGTCTTTTGCCGTCGCCATGCTGACCTCCGTGCTGCGGTCGCGCAGCAGTCGTTGACCTCATAGGGGAAAACGAAAGTGCCGGCGCCGTTTTAACCGTTGTACTGCACCGCACGAATTTCCGGCCTTGGCGCGTGGTGGGCGCGCCTTTTGTCCGTGATCAATTAACCTGAAAAACGAGGGTTGTTGCATTCGTATGGCTTTTTAGCCGATAAGGAGCAAACGTTTCAGGAAACGAAATCGAATCGTAATGCCTCGCAGAACAAATCAGTATTATTTGCCAGATTTAGGGTTTTGTAATAGTTTCGCCGTCTTTTGTGCGACCCGCTGCGTCGTGAAGAGGCAACACTTCCTGTAGCCATGCGTAGCAATGTTTGATCGCATATAACATCGCTGGCCCATCTGCCGGCCACATTTCAGTGCGGCTTGGCTTGCGCGGATCGCAATCTGACGTCCATCACCACTACGGCCGACAGGATTTCGACATCCGGCTCGAATGGTACGGTTGCAGACCCGACAGGCACGGATTCGGTTGTCTTGGGTGCAAATTCAGTCGCAGACCGGGACAATACGGTTTCGGTCGGTGCGCCGGGTGCTGCGCGTCAGATTACCAACGTTGCAGACGGTACGGCTCCGACCGACGCTGTCGACGTGCGCCAGATGAATAGCGCGGTTAACAGCATCCGTGACGATGTGCAGAAATACCGCCGTGACGCGAACGCTGGTTCGGCCCCGGCGGATGCGCTCTCGATGCTTCCGCAAGCGCCGGCTCCCGGAAAATCAGTCATTGGCGCGGCGGTCGGCAATTATGCGGGCCAAACTGGTTCCGCTGTCGGTGATACGGAAAGCAGATCGGCAGTCGCGGGCAGATATGGAAGAAATCGAGGTGTTCGACGAAACGGACCGAACGGACTCCTATTTCTTCACCAGTTGTCTTGCATTTTTTTGCGTATTGCTAGCTGAAAACCGACGTAAAAAAATTAAGAAAAAATTACGGATATCCTGAAATTGATGTCAGGAAACCCTGACCAATTTCCGGGGTCGCGAGTAGGGTTAATGGAATTTAATTGTTGATTCCGCAGCACCTGAATATCGCCATAGGCTTTTTGTAGACAAATGAAAAGACCTATGAGAGAGTTCGCGCGGGCACTCATCTTTCCTTTTATTACTCGATTCAAATAGAGGGAGCCACCGCATCCAATGCGAATAGCGCGGGAGCTTCGTCTCACATAGTGCTCAATGCGTTGCGAGAAAGAAAAAACGGTCCGTGTAGCGGGCGCAAGGGCAGGTTGCCATGCCACGGCCGAGGAAGCGTTTTGCAGCAGGCTACTGAGGGGGCGGTAACGATGAGTAACCCAGTCGGAACAGAGTCGGGCACTGGCTCGGCAAAGAAAGGACTAAGGCCTGGCCGGCAATTGGCGTTCCACCATGTGATCGCCTTTCCTCTGCGTCTACCGTTCGGACCTTCCTAACCCAGACATTCGTCAAACGTCTCAGCGGCCAGCACCTCAAAAACTGGCCATCTGACCGAACTTCACTCTTTACTTAGTCATGCGAATCGCATCGCAGGCGTGGTATTCGCTCGCGCTCAAGATTCGTGGTTCGCCGGGAGTGAGGGCGGTTCGCAACCGGTCCAACGCTGAAGCACCTCGTGCCGCTACGAGACGGTTTGTAAATCATGAATAGGCATCCTGAATAAATCGGGTGCATGCACACGCTCGCGTTTTGTGAACTTCGAACTTCAATTCCTCGTGAGGCAACGGCATGAACAAAGCATATCGGACCATCTGGAACAACGCGTTAGGCGCCTTCGTAGCCGCGTCGGAGCTGGACGTATCGCGCGGCAAGGGAAAGTCGGGAGCGGCTGCTTCCATATGCGACGCACGCAGCGGCGAGCAGGGTTCTGCGGCGTCGCAAGGTTCGGGAGCGCGTGTCGTCACCGTGCTGTTGCTAATGGGTTTCGGGGGATGGGCCGCGCAGGCGCAAGCGCAGGCGAGCTGCTCGGCGGCACCGTACAACTTTTATAGCGGCAGCACCACGTGCGTGGGCTTTCAGTCCACTGCCTCTGGAGGCGGAGCCACAGCGGTAGGTTATGGCGCCAACAGTACGGGACTGAATGCCTTGTCTTTTGGCTTTCAGGCCATTGCGAGTGCGACCAACGCAATCTATATGGGCGCGCGTACGGCTGCGGGCACCGGCGCGACGGCGCAGTCGGCGATTGGCATCGGAACGGATGTCGTCGCTAGCGGAACGTCGGCCATTGGCATTGGCTTGGACAGCGTTTCTAGCGGGAATGTGTCTACCGCTGTCGGCCCGTTGGCGAAAGCAACCGGCGACAACAGCGTTGCCATGGGCTCGAGTGCCAACGCTGCCGCCTCGGGCGTGGTCGCATTGGGCAGCGGAGCCACAGGCTCCCAGACCAACGGTATAGCCGTTGGTTCGGGAGCCAGCGCCACCGGTGCAAACGCCCTTTATCTGGGCGCGCGCACTGCGGCGGGCACCGGCTCGACCGGTACGGCCTCCATCGCCATCGGCACGGACGTCACCTCGAATGCGGATTATGCCGCGGCGATTGGCTTCCAGGCCGTGGCCAGCGGACCCGCCGCCGTCGGCGTGGGCTATACCGCTGCGGCTTCCGGCACGCATGCTGTTGCTGTCGGCTTCCAGTCCATCGCCAGCGGACTCAACGCCGTCTATCTCGGACCGCGTTCTGTCGCCGGCACCGGCGCAACGGCGGCCGGAGCGATTGGTGTCGGCACGGACGTGACTGCGTCCGGTCCCTCTTCACTCGCCGCCGGCACAGTGTCCAAAGCGACGGCACAGAATGCCGTGGCTTTGGGAGCGGGCGCCGCCGCCTCAGGGCTCAACGCGCTCGGCATGATGAACGGCTCACAAGCCACCGGTGCCAATTCGATAGCGTTGGGGTCATCCGATACCGTTGCAGAAGGCGGCGCGTCTACCCCGGCGACGGTGGCAGGCGCCGCGGCGTCGGGCATTCGCGCCATTGCGATCGGCTCCGGCGCGAGCTCGGCGGGTTCCTCGTCCATCGCGATAGGCGATTCGGCGCTGACGGGCGCCAACACAGATGCCCTCGCCGTGGGTACCTCCGCAACGGCAAACGCGGCTAATGCTTCCGCCATCGGCAATGCGGCAAGAGCGCTTGCCGCCTCCACGGTTGCGATCGGCGACGGCAGCAGCGTCGCCGCGGCCGCCGGCGCGGGTTCGTTCGCCGGCGGCCATAACTCCCAGGTGCTCGGCGGGACGGGCGCAGTCGCGCTGGGTCAGGCGCAGACCGCGAGCGGCAACGGCGCAGTCGCGATTGGCGATCCGAATAGCGCGAGCGGCAATGGCGCGGTCGCCGTGGGCGCGAACAATACCGCCACGGGCGACGGCGCGGTAGCGCAGGGCAACGGCAATACTGCCAACGGTCAAGGCGCGGTCGCGCTGGGCAACGCGAGTACCGCGAACGGCGCGAGCGCGCTGGCGTTCGGCGATTCGGCGGTGGCCAACCAGACCCATGCGATTGCACTCGGTGCCGGCGCATCAACCAGCAACGCGAACGACGTCGCGTTGGGCGCGGGCAGTACGACCGCAGCGCCACATACGGGCACCACTGCGCTTTACGGCGGCACGGCGGCGGGCATCGCTAACGCGGCCAATGGCGTGGTGTCGGTCGGCTCGGCTGGCAAGGAGCGGCAACTGCAGAACGTGGCAGCGGGTGTGATTTCGGCTACCAGCACCGACGCGATCAACGGCTCGCAACTGAGCACGGTTGTGACCGGCGTTAATAATCTCGGTGCCTCGACGGCCGGCACATTGGGCGGCGGCGCCAGCTATAGCGCGACAACCGGCGATATCACCGGCTTTAGCCAGCCAGTCAACTCCGTCAGCGCTACCGGAGCCGTAAGCGGACCCAACCCGCAGACGACGGTTGCCGGTGCGTTGACCGCGCTGAATACGAATATCGACAACACCGCCAATATCGCGGTGAAGTACGACGCGGCGGGCGGAACGAAGATCACGCTCGGTGCGACCGGCGGGGCGGGAGCCGGATCTCCGGTGACCATCACCAACATGGCGCCGGCTGCACTGAACGCGACAAGCACGGACGCGGTGAATGGATCCCAGCTGTTCGCCACCAACCAGCAGGTGTCGACCAATACCACAGCGATTGCCAACATCAACAATGGCGGCGGGATCAAATATTTCCATACCAATTCGGTATTGGCTGACAGTGTTCCTACCGGCACCGATGCGATCGCGGTGGGACCGGTCGCCAATGCGTACGGTAACGATTCAATCGCCCAAGGCCTGAATGCGGTGGCCGGCGTAAACGGCGCACCGACCACCGCTAACGACATAGCGTTGGGCAACGGTGCTCAAGCCAGGGGTGGCGATTCGATCGCTCAGGGCACCGGTGCCATCGCGAACACGGCCGGCGCCATTGCGATCGGCCAGACGGCAACGGCCACCGGCGGCAAGGCGGTGTCGATCGGCGTGGGCAATACCGCGAGCGGTAACGGCGCGGTCGCTATCGGCGATCCGAACTCGGCGATCGGGACCGGCGCGATAACCATGGGCGCGAACAATACGTCCAACGGCCAGGGCGCGGTGGCGCTCGGCAATGCCAATACCGCGACCGGCCAGGGCGCGCTCGCACTGGGCAACGCATCGCAAGCGAAGAATGCCGGTTCGGTCGCGTTCGGCGACGCCGCAACGGTGTCGGCCGCGGCGACGCAAGGCGTAGCGATCGGCTCCGGCGCCACGGCGACCAACGCCGGCGCGGTGGCTCTGGGGGCGGGAAGCACGACTGCCGCCGCGGTGGGGACGCCGGGCGCGACGATCAATGGGACCGCGTACACGTTTGCCGGCACCACGCCGGCGAGCACAGTCAGCGTCGGCAAAGCGGGCGCCGAACGCACCGTGACGAATGTTGCCGCAGGCCAGTTGAACGCTTCGAGTACCGACGCGGTGAACGGCTCGCAACTGTACGCGACCGATCAGGCGGTCGATGCACTTGCCACGACGGTGACCGCCAACAAGACGCACTACTACAGTGTCAACGACGGCGGCACGCAGGGCGCCAACTATGCCGACGACGGCGCCACCGGTGTCAACGCGCTGGCCGCGGGTGTCGGCGCTCTGGCTTCCGGCGCGAGCAGCACGGCACTGGGCAACGGTGCGCAGGCGCTGGCGAACAACGCAACCGCATTCGGACTGCAAGCGACGGCTTCGGTGGTCGGCGGCGTGGCGATCGGCTCCGGATCGGTTTCGGATCGGACGGTTCTGCCCGGTTCGGGATCGATTGCCAACGGTTCCCACGCGATTCCGTTCAATACCTCCGATGAGACTTTGCTCGGCGCAGTGTCCGTCGGCAGCAGCACCGCCTACCGGCAGTTGACCAACGTGGCCGACGGCACGCAGGCGCAAGACGCGGTCACCGTCAGGCAACTGGCGGGCGCGTTGTCGTCGTTTTCGGTGACCGGCACGAACTATTTCCACGCGAATTCGACAGCGGCCGATTCGCTGGCCGTGGGCGCGCAGTCGATCGCGGTTGGACCGACGACCGTCGTCAACGGCGACAACGGCGTAGGTGTCGGCAACGGAGCGGTGGTCGATGCAACCGCGCCCGGCGGGGTCGCGATCGGCCAGCAATCGCATTCGGCCGCGGCCGACGCAATGGCGCTCGGCAGCGGCGCGGTAGCGAGCGGCGCGCAATCGATCGCGCAGGGCGCCAACGCGAGTGCCGCAAACCAGGGCGGCGTGGCAGTCGGCTCCGGCGCGCAAAGCAGCGCAACCGACGCCGTAGCGCTTGGTGCCGGAGCCAGCTCGACGTTCGCCAATAGCGTGGCGCTGGGCAGCGGTTCAACAACAGCCGCGGCGGTGGCCACGCCGGGTGTCACCATCAACGGCACGGCCTACACCTATGCAGGCGCGGCTCCGACCAGCACGGTCAGCGTGGGCAGCTCGGGTCACGAGCGCACGGTGACCAACGTGGCGGCCGGTCAGGTGAACGCGGCGAGCACCGACGCGGTGAACGGTTCGCAACTGTACGCAACCGATCAGGCAGTCAGCAGTCTGTCCGCGACGGTAACCGCCAACAAGACGCATTACTACAGCGTCAACGACAACGGTACACAGGGCGCCAACTACGCCGACGACGGCGCCACCGGTATCAATGCGCTGGCGGCCGGCGTAGCTGCCACGGCGGGCGGCGCCAACAGCACGGCGCTGGGGCAGGGCGCGGTGGCGAATAACGCCAATGCGGTCGCGCTCGGCAGCGGCTCGATCACGGCCGCGGCGGTGGCAACGACCGGCGCCACGATCAACGGCACGGCCTACACGTACGCCGGCACTGCTCCGACCAGCACGGTCAGCGTGGGTAGCGCGGGTCACGAGCGCACGGTGACCAACGTGGCGGCCGGGCAGCTGAACGCGGCGAGTACCGATGCCGTGAACGGTTCGCAGCTTTATGCGACGGATCAGGCGGTCGACAACCTCGCCGGGGTAGTGACGGCCAGCAAGACGCACTACTACAGCGTCAACGACGGCGGCACGCAAGGCGGCAACTACAACAACGACGGCGCCACCGGCGTCAATGCATTGGCGGCGGGCGTGGGGGCCACGGCCGCTGGCGTGAGCAGCTTTGCCGGCGGCAATGGCGCTGCCGCGCAGGCGAACAACGCGCTTGCATTAGGCGCGCTGTCGAGCGCTTCGGTGGCCGGCGGAGTCGCGATCGGCTCGGGATCCGTGTCCGATCGCGCGGTGCTGTCCGGGATCGGTTCGATTGCGAACGGCAGCCATGCGATCCCCTTCAACACGTCGGATCAAACCTTGCTCGGCGCCGTGTCTTTCGGCAGCGCGACCGGCAACACCTATCGCCAGTTGACTAACGTTGCGGACGGCACGCGGGCGCAGGACGCCGTCACGATCAGACAGCTTGCGGGCGCCCTGTCGTCGTTCGCCGTGTCCGGACAGATGTACTTTCATGCGAACTCGACGGCCGCGGATTCGCTGGCGGTCGGCGCGCAATCGATTGCCGTTGGACCGACGACCGTAGTCAACGGTGACAACGGCGTGGGCATCGGCAACGGCGCCGTCGTCGATGCCACGGCGCCGGGCGGCGTTGCGATCGGCGAGAGCTCGAATGCGGCGCAGGCCGACGCGATCGCGCTCGGCAGCGGCTCGATCGCAAGCGGCGCCCAGTCGATCGCACAAGGGGCGAACGCAAAGGCCGCCAACGCAGGCGGCGTGGCGATCGGCTCGGGGGCGCAAAGCAGCGCCATCGATGCCATCGCAATGGGCGCCGGCGCGAGCGCGACGATGGCAAACAGCGTTGCGCTGGGTGCCGGATCGGTGACGACGGTTGGCCCGTTGAGCAATTACATCGCGTATGGATTGAGCAGTCCGCAGTCGTCCGCGGGTGAGCTCAACATCGGTAATCGGCAGATCACCGGTGTGGCGGCCGGCAAGGCCGGTACCGACGCCGTGAACGTCTCGCAACTGGATTCGGTGTCGACCCAGTTGACCACGCTGATCAACCAAAGGACCACCAACAATGGTGGCAGCTTCTCGTCCTCGCCGGGCACGCCGACGCCACCGGCGTCCACAGGTTCGAATTCGTCGGCGGGCGGGCAGGGCGCGTCGGCATCAGGCTCCAATAGCACGGCGGTCGGCAACAGTTCGCAAGCCAGCGCGACGGGCGCGACAGCGGTGGGAGTCGGCGCGGCCGCGAGTGGGAATAATTCGGTGGCACTGGGTTCCAATAGCTCGGACGGGGGGCGAAGCAACGTGGTATCCGTCGGCTCACTTAACGATACCCGGCAGGTGGCGAACGTGGCAGCGGGAACGCAAGGGACGGACGCAGTCAACGTGGACCAGCTCAATGCCGGACTGGCGCAAGCCAATGCCTATACCGACCAGCGCGTGGACCAACTGCAATCCGGCATCAATTCGGTCGCGCGCAATGCCTATTCCGGCATCGCCGCGGCGACCGCATTGACGATGATTCCGGAGGTCGACAAGGACAAGACCCTGTCATTTGGCATCGGCACGGCGGGCTTCCGTGGCTATCAGGCCGTGGCGTTGGGCGGAACCGCTCGTCTCACCGAGAACGTCAAGATGAAAGCAGGCGTCGGCATGAGCCCCGGCGGCACCACCTTCGGGATGGGCGCGGCCATGCAATGGTAGGGCGTGGATGCCTTCGCTCAAGTGCGGACAACCCGACCGTGCGCCGAACCGGGCGTACAAAAAATCAGTACGGAGAACATAATGAATCAGATTTCTGGATGGAGTTTATCGCTGAGCCTCGCGTTGCTTGCCGGATGTTCGAGTGCCTCGGGGCCTACGTTCAATGCTTACTCGGTTACAGCCGCCGACGGTTCCACGCTTCATCAGGTGGAATGTCACGGGCTGTTCGAAGGACCGGCTACCTGCATGAAGGCCGCCGAGCGGATCTGTCACGGCGAACCGGTTCGCCCGGTGCAGAAAGTCGGGCGCCTGCTGCCGGACAATGACCAGACAGATGTCACGCGACGACTCACATTCGCGTGTGGCGACGCGCCGGATACCCCGGCTTCAGCGGCCTCGCAGCCGGTCGCACCTGCGGCGCAAACGGTCGATGAGTTCGTGCTGCGAAGCGATGCCCTGTTTGCTTTCGGGCAGTCAAGCCGCGCTTCGATCTTACCGGGCGGAGCGGCCGCTCTTGACCAGGTCACTACGCGTATCAGGCAGAGTCGCGGCGTTCAGTCCATTTCGGTCGTAGGTCACACCGACCGTCTTGGGCCCGAAGCGGTTAACTACCCGTTGTCCCTCGCGCGCGCCCAGACAGTGAGGGCGTACATGATTGATCATGGACTGGACGGTGAGTTGATTCATGCAACGGGCGTGGGCTCCCGCGATTCGACGAGCACGAAGTCAACCGTGTGCGCGGCTCGATCAACCGCTCAACGACCCAAGTCCACAGCGGCACCGTGCTAACGAGCAGCTCCATGGCCGTATCGGACAGCTCGTACTCGACTCGAGGGGCGTCGCATGGGACAAGAGTGGGACGTTCAACCAACGCCGCGCCATTCCGGTCACCGACGTGGCATCGTGGATCAAGGCAAACCTTACTTCGGGCCGCAGCGAGTAATCGGGAGTCCGACCATCCAGGCAAACGGCATCCACGACAGCTTCCCCGAACACAAAGCCCGACCCCGGCGATGGGGAAGGGCTCCCGTACTCCGTACTGACTTCCACCGAATTCTGCTCGGCAAAGTCGGCGTGTGAAAGCAATGCAGCAGGTGGCCGAAGTTGCTTGTCAGCGGTCGTTGTTGCGGAGAATCTGTCGCTGCGGATAAGCCGTCGTTCAGACCGCCGTCCCGGGTCGTTTCTGCGCGAGAAAATCGCAGCGACGCATGGTGCGCGCGCTGCGGCAAACCGAAGACCGCCGCATGCTCGCCAGGCGCCGCGTGCGCGAACGCGATGCCGTCGACGCAGACCGCGAGGCCCGGCGTCATGGAACGACTCACTGTCAGATCCGCGCGTAGATCGAACTGCCGATCGTCAGCGAAGTTGCCGTGGTCGACGCGAAACGGATCTCATAGAGGTCGCGTCCAAAATTGCCCGGCACCTTGATCGACATGCCGCCGAGCGTATCACTCAGCGGCACGATCAGTTGATAGCGAAGATCATCGTTGCCGTACAGCACGTAGCCCGGGAGTTCGGCGAGTGTCGCGAAGAACGCCGGCGGATTGCCAAGAACGACAATCGGCACGGCGCTCGGCGCATCGTTGGTCAACGTCCATTGTGTGCCAACGCGTTGCTGCCACGCGCTGTCGAGCGCCGCCAGCGGGGCGAGTTGCTGGCCGACCGGCAGCGTCAGATACGCGTAGCCCGCGCCCGGCACGACCCGCTTCATCAGATAGCGATAGTTGAACGCGTTTCCTTCGCTGTCGTTGCCCGACACGACTGCGAAGCGATACGACGCCGAATCGCTATCGCTCCACCACCAGCCGTCGCTGCGGTACTGGTACCCGCCGATCTTCGCCCAGCCTCGCGTAGCAGCGTCCCACTGGTTGATCTGCAGGCTACCATCCGCGTTGGCGAGCACTTGATACGGCAAATCCGAACTGCCGTAGATGCCCGCGCCGCTCGCAATGCCCGGCCCCGAAGCGACCGGCGGCGCCGTGGTGCCAAGCTTCGCCGGCAGCGACGAAATCGTGCCGTCTTCCTTCAACGCCGACAGCACCAGCGTTTCGGCAATCGCCCGGGCGTTGTAGCCCGCATTGCCGGTCACCAGCAGCGCGAACTGCGAGTTGGGCACCACGAAAAATTCGGTCGAGTAGAACGCAGTGCCGCCGTCTTTTTCCCAGCCGAGCACGCCCGCGGCGTCGAGCGCCGGCTGCACCACGGAGTCCCAGCCGAGACCCCAGCGCCACTCCGGCGACGGGTTGATCGTCAGGTTTTTTGTCTGATCCATGCCCATCTGCGCGATGCCCGCTGCAGACACAATGCGCTGTCCCTGGAACACGCCACCGCCGTAGATCATCTGCGCGAGATTCATCATGTCGGCGGGCGTCGAACTCAGTCCGCCGGTCGCGTACGCATTGACGAATTCCTGATGCTGCGTGCCGTTCACGTACGGCAGTGAGAACGATCCTCCGGACGGCACGCTCGTCAGATAGCTGGACTGGGTCATCTTCAGCGGCGCGAGAATCGCCGACTGGACGAAGTCCGCGAAGCTCTGACCCGTCATGGCGAGCACGATCTGCTCGACCATCGTGAAGCCGTCGTTGCAATAGACGGCCAGTTCACCCGGCAGATGCTTCAGGTGCGAGTTGGCGAGTTCGGCTTGCGTGTCGGCGGCGTATCCGGCAACCGGCTCAAACGTGAAGAGATTGCGCCCATTCGTGCCGGGCAGACCGGATGCATGCGACAGCAGATGACGCGTGGTGATCTGCGCGTATTCCGGCGACAGCATCGTGAAGGTCGGTAGATATTTGACGATCGGCGTGTCGAGCGTGATCCGACCGCGATCGACGAGGATCGTCGCCGCCAGTGCCGCGAACAACTTACTGACCGAGCCGATGTTAAAGCGCGTTTGCGGCGTTGCCTTGATCTGCCCCGGCACCGACGCCAACCCGAAGGCCTGCTGCCAGACCACGGTGTTGCCCTTGACCATCGCGATCGAGATCGCGGCGACGGGATTCGACGGATCGCTGACGGCCTGCTGGATCATCTGCTGACCGAGCGCAATGGTCTGCTGATACGCCGTCGACTGGATGTCGCCGTTGCCGCAGCCGGGTAGCACCGCCGCGAGCATCCCGGCGCCGGTGTAGCCGAGAAATTGCCGTCGGCCTACGCTGAAAAGAACCTCGTGATTGCGATCGCACTTGGTCACGGCATTCCCTTTTCTCTGGTTATCAGGATCTGCAAAAAGCGCGTTTCTTCAGCTACGGTGCCGCCAACATGGCAATGACGATCTTCTCAATTTCGACGCAGCGGGATAGCTTCTTTTGACCGGACCACCGTGCCCCAAATCATAGGCGTGCGGGCGAACTTGAGTAGCGACGTGTCGAGATGCTACGAAGCTTTGGCTTAAGAGCGCGCCCATAAGGTACCAAATTCTGCTCAACGCAGCACGAGATATCGTCTGACGCAATCGCCGATATACGATCTCTTTAATTTACGTTTCGCTGGCCTCATTCTCCATCACGGGCACACCAGGTGCGCAAAGCGGTCGTTCGAACGTCGGACGCATTGGGTAAGGCAACGGCCGGAATCCGCCGCCTGTACGCCTTCGTCCGCCGCGCCGGAAGCTTCCGCGTACGAGGCCATCTTTCGCCCGACGTCCGCCGACAGCGAGCGGCATTAACGCTAGACTTTAAGCATTTTCCGGGAATCTGACATGCTTACGACCAGGTGTCCGGCGCTTCGCCGAGCTGCAATGCTCCCGGGGAAAGTTTTAAGGCTGCTGACATGCAGCCTGATCGGTTTCGCCTGCATAAATGTCCCAGCTCAGCCCGTGTTGCAGATCGCGCGTATAGCGAATGTCCCGGACCAGGAGGTTGGTGCGGAGATTCTCACGGTTGTCTATGCCAAGCTCGGCATTCACGTTGAATTTGTCGACGTGCCGGCCAAGCGGTCGTTGATCGAGTCGAGTTCGGGCCGCCTGGACGGTGAGGTTCAGCGCGTGCTCGATGTGCAGAGAGAATATCCGACGCTCGTCGCTGTCAGGGAACCATTCAACTATATCGAGCCAGCGGCCTTCGTGAAGGAGTTGAATTTCCACGTCAACGGTTGGGAATCGCTGCGTCCTTACCGCGTCGGCATCATACGCGGTGTAGGTTCGTCTGAGCGCGGGACGGCCGGAATGCCGCAGGTTGAAATCACCGAGACGATGGATCAAATGATGTTGATGCTTGCCCACGATCGCATCGATGTTGCCGTCAACGATCTCTTCAGCGGTATGCTCGTCATACGCAGGCTGGGTCTGGATGCGCAGTTGCGAGCGGCGCTGCCGCCCCTGCAGCATATTGATATGTACCACTTCCTGAATGAGCGCAACCGCGAACTCGTGCCCCGGGTGGAGGCCGTCATTCGGGATATGCGGGCAAGCGGGGAGTTGCAGGCGCTTCGATCGCAGATTACTCACCGCATGCTGAATGGAGCGGCTCAAGGTGCGCCTTCGGTAGATCGGTGATCAGCTGCGTTTCCAGATGAGTCATTGCCCTCGGGAAGGCTTTGCTAGCCTGCTCCAACCATCCACTCAATCAGTTCATCGACAAGAGGCTACTAGAAGAGGCTACAAGAGGCTACTAGGCATCAGCGGCGAGCGCGGGGCCGACCAGTCAGAAGCGGCCGGCGACGCGCTTACCTATGCGCAGGAACGGATCGTCGGCGCATTTTGCATCGCCGCATGAAACGCGCGCCGACGACAACCCTTTGACGCACGCCAGGATTTGTACTCGCTGCAATTTGCTCGCTGCTTCCCTATAAATAAAAGAGGACGAGCGAGCAAACCGTTCGCGTCCTGATGGCCGTCGCTGGCAAACATGCTGCAGCCGAATCTCAAGTCGACTTTGATCCATCGAAGATCATGTATCGGGTCGATCGTATCCCTGCGCGCGAGCGCAATGGAACGCGCTCGGCGCTATCAGACGCGCGAAATAATTTCTTCACAGTGCAAGGCACCATGGGAGGTGCGCTGTGTTTAACCATACCAAATCGACCCACTCAACTCTGTCTCGCATCTGGTTTTACACCGCCGTAACAACGGCATGTCTGACCGGTTGTTCCTGCGCGGACGCAGCCGCAGTCGCCACTTCTCCGGCAGCCGCTTCCGCGGTTGCTCCTGCATCAGCACCACCACCGGCGCCCGCCACCGCGCGATCGAAGGATATGCGCGCTGCAACCGGCAGCACGCCCGCGCCAATCGACTTTCCTGCGATCGTCGAGCGCTATGGGCCAGCGGTTGTGAATATCCGCGTGACAGTGCCGGTGAATGCGCCCGCGAGCGCGACGCCCGCTTTTGGTCCCAGCGCCGAAGCGGTCGACGGTGACGATCCGATCTTTTCGTTCTTCAAGCAGGCCTTGCCACAATCGCAAAACGGCCTGGGCGCTACGCCGCGGGTGATGTCCGGCGTCGGATCTGGCTTCATCGTGAGCCCGAACGGTCTCATTCTGACGACGGCGCATGTCGTCGATCAGTCGGATGACGTGACCGTGCGCCTGACCGACCGGCGCGAGTTCAAGGCAAAAATCGTGGCTGTCGATACGCAAAGCGACGTCGCCGTGATCCAGATCGACGCGACGAAGCTGCCTACCGTCAAGCTCGGCGATTCGGCGCGCGTGCGCGTCGGCGAGCAGGTGCTGACGATCGGTTCGCCAGACAGCTATCAGAACACGGTCACGGCGGGCATCGTCAGCGCGACGTCGCGCACGCTCGCCGATGGCAGCACGTTTCCGTTCTTCCAGACGGACGTGTCGCTGAACCCCGACAACTCGGGCGGCCCCGTGTTCAACCACGCGGGCGAAGTGGTCGGCATCGACGTGCAGGTGTATGCCGATAGCGATCGTCTGCAGAGCCTGACGTTCGCAATCCCGATCAATATGGCGAACAAGGTGCGCTCACAGTTGCAGGGTGAGCAAGCCCAGCAGGGCCAGCCAAGCGCTCAAGACAATGCGCGCAGCAATCTGGGCATTCAGGTAGAGGACGTCGATATGAATCTGGCGAACGCGTTCGGCCTGCCGCGCGCGGCGGGCGCGCTGGTGACGTCGGTCGACCCGGGCAGTCCGGCGGCGGCGAGCAATCTGAAAGCGGGCGACGTGATCGTGCAACTCGCCGACAAGCCTATCGACCACGCGGCCGATCTAACCGGACAGAACCCGGCGTTGCAGACCGGAACGAAAGTCCCGCTGAAGCTGATCCGCGATCACAAGCCGATGACGGTGATGGTGAATGTCGGGCCAGCGTCGCAAGAGGCGAACGCAGGTGCGGGCGGGGTTGCAGGCCCAAGCTCTGACGCAGGCTCGCGGCAGTTTCACGCGCTCGATCATCTTGGCCTCACGATGCATTCTTTGACCGA
The DNA here is from genome assembly GCF_003387275.1 of Paraburkholderia sp. BL6669N2. Lineage (NCBI taxonomy): Bacteria > Pseudomonadati > Pseudomonadota > Betaproteobacteria > Burkholderiales > Burkholderiaceae > Paraburkholderia > Paraburkholderia sp. BL6669N2. The sequence continues at coordinate 968,878 of NZ_QUNA01000002.1, forward strand.
CCAGGAGCGGCGCAGCATGGATCTTCCTCAAGGCCTGATGGTCGATGACGTGTCGGGGACAGCGGCGGCTGCCGGCATCAAGCCGGGCGATGTCGTGCTGTCGTTGAACGGCACGCTGGTCGCGTCGCAGGATGAACTGGCATCGCTTGCGGCAAGGGCTGGCAAGAAGGCAGCGTTGCTGATCCAGCGCAATCACGCACGAAGCTTCGTCACGGTCGACCTCAAATAAAAACCGGAGTGCGAGAGCGGCTAATCGGTACACGATTCTCGCCTCGCATGCCGACGCGGTGAACTCATGCCGCTAACGCCCCGGGTGAAGGACGATCACGACCGTTCGCAGACCGGGCATATTCGCACAGCGTGTCTCAACCCTCTGCACAGGCAATGGAGTGCGGGGAACGTGAACCCCACGGAGTTCGCGCGACGTGGACGCTCTTCAAACGTGCGCGGCCCAAGCAAGTCACCCGGCAACGACGACGGCAATGTTTGCAGCGTGATCGCGCTGAACACCACCACGCGGCGCGGGCGCGCGAGGCCGCGCGCATAAATTTTCACGCTTTCGGTTTAATGTTCTGGTTGACTCGGAACAGGTTATTGGGATCGTACTTCGCCTTGATCGACGCAAGGCGCGTGTAGTTCTCGCCGTAGCTTAGTTCGACTCGGTTCTCGGCCTCGTCGGCGTCCAGGAAGTTGACGTAGGCGCCTTCCAGATTGAACGGGTGGATAGCCCCCCAGTAGGCACGGCCCCAGGTCTTAAGCGCCTCGGCATCCTTGGGATCCGGGCTGACCGCGGCAATTACCATCGAAAAAGACGCGTCCCGCGCGCTCCACGGCGTGGCATCCCTGGGGATCCGCCGAACGGCGCCGTCGATGGGGTAAAGATGCATCAGGCAGAACGGGGTCGGTGCCTTGAGCGCGTTAGCGATGTGCACGTCGATTGCCTCGTCAGGCAGCGCTTTGACAAAGTCGCCCTTCCAGTACCACTGCAAGCCTTTAGGGAAAAACGGGTCGAACAGACTGTTGATGGCAGTCCACGGCATCTCGCCCATCCAGTTGAACAGCGGGACGGGCAGTTTCTCGAGCAGCGAGGCCATGAGTTTCTGACCTTCCGCGATCGGCCCGTTGAAGGCACCGATCAGGGCACAGGCGCGTTTGTTCCAGTGCTCCTTGGGGAAGGGATCGGTTGGAGGTACGGTTTTGAGGCCGACAAACAGGCCAAGCTCTTCGGGGGCGTGTGGGATGAAGTCGCGGTACGTCGCCATAACTTGCCTGGCATCCTTGGCGTCCCAGAAGATCGGACCGGCGAACACCATTCTGGCTGGGTGGGCCTGAAATAGAAAACTTGTGACCACGCCGAAGTTGCCGCCGCCGCCGCGCACAGCCCAGAAGAGGTCAACATGCTTGTCCTTGTTAGCGGTGACGAAAGAGCCGTCGGCCAGCACTACATCCACCTCGAGCAAATTGTCGACTGTGAGGCCGTGCTTGCGCGTGAGGTAGCCGGTTCCTCCGCCCAGGGTCAGACCTGCGACGCCCGTGCTGCCGACGATGCCGAGCGGTACGGCGAGGCCAAAAGCGTGGGTCGCGTGATCGACATCCGCTGCAGTGCAGCCTGGTTCGACACGCACGGTGCGGCTCGCTGGGTCGACGCGCACGCTGCGCATCTGCGACAGGTCGATGACCAGGCCACCGTCGCAACTGCCCAAACCGGGACCGTTGTGTCCGCCTCCGCGGATTGCGAGAAGCAGTTTGTTTTCGCGCGCGTAGTTGACCGCTGCCATGACATCGGCGGCATCGGTGCAGCGGGCTATCACCTTGGGCCGCTTATCGATCATGCCGTTGTAGAGCGCTCGCGCCTCGTCGTAGTCCTTGTCTGACGGACCGATCGGCCTTCCGCGAAATCCCTGAATCGCAAACTCATCCATGACGCCGCCTCCTTGAATAGTTGGTCCATCGCGCACAGGCGCGATGAAGCGCTGCCGTCTTAAGAAGCCTCGCACCGAACTTTCGTTCGCGAGGCTGGCCTCGCACCCCACTTGATGAAAAGAATAGTGCGCCGACGCCATTGTCGGAAGGACCTTTCCGATTGACGACACTGACAGCAGAACGAGCGAGCAACGAGTCGAATGAAACTCGACCAAGCGGCGGTGGCTCTTTAGTTCAGCAGAAAAAAGGGGCGCGTCCAACCGGAGGACTTGACCGGCCAGACGGCATGAAAGCGTCCAGCGCAGCCTCAAATGGTCATTTGAATGGCCGGCATCGGGATTTCCGGAAGTCCCTTAACGGTCGGGAGTGTGAGTTCGCTGATGCGCGAGCCTGCCGACCGTGCTCAGCCAGATAGATGGTGCATACCGCTCGCCGCCTCTTCTTGCTGCCCGCAGTCTTCCAACGCTTGCAGAAATGTCGAACTCCACCAGTGCACATCGAACCTGCGGATTCGCTGAAGGAGCGCTTCATGCCGGTTGATCCGTTCATCGAGCGACATCGTTAGCGCCCGCTGGATGGCCTGCGCCGTGCCTTGCGTGTCGTAGGGATTGACCAGCAGCGCTTCCTTCAATTGCTCCGCGGCTCCGGCAAAGCGCGAGAGCACCAGCATGCCCGGATCGGCGGAGTCCTGTGCGGCGATGAATTCTTTCGCGACCAGATTCATGCCGTCCCGCAACGGCGTAACGAGCGCAACCCGACTCGCGCGATAAAGACCCGGCAGACGCTTTCGGGCCACGTTGCGATGAATGTAGCGCACCGGCATCCAGTCCAGTTCACCGAAGTCGCCATTGATCGCGCCGCACAGGCTATCCATCTGACGCCGCAGATCGTCGTAGGCGTCGACGTCCTCGCGGCTAGGGGAGGCGATCTGGATCAGCGTCGCACTATCGCGGTTTTCCGGGTAGAAGGTCAGCAGTTCGCGGAAAGCATGGACACGTTGCGGTAATCCCTTCGAGTAGTCCAACCGGTCGACGCCCACCAGCAAGCGCCGCCGCGAATACTCCTCGCGCATCCGCACAAACATGTCGCGCCCTTCCTTCGAGTCGGCAAGACGAATGAAGTCGTCGACGTCGATACCGATGGGGTACGCGCCGACCCGCAACGTTCGATTGAATGCCCGAAGACGATCCGGGCTCAACTGTCGTGCCTGCGCTTCCGATTCGACGTAGTGAGTGAAATGCGTCAGGTCGGCTTTGCTTTGAAAGCCCACCAGATCGTAGGCAAAGAGCGAGCGCATGAGCCATTCGTGTTCCGGAATCGCGGCCATGATTAGCGGCGGCGGCATCGGAATATGCAGGAAGAAGCCGATGCGGTTGTTACATCCCATGGCTCGCAACTCGGCCGCGAGCGGGATCAAATGATAGTCATGAACCCAGATGAGATCGTCAGGCTTCAATAGCGACAGCAACTTGTGCGCGAATAACTGGTTGACCCTCCGATAGCCTGCAGCGAATCGTGTGTCGAAATTGGCCAGGTCCAGCCGGTAGTGGAATACCGGCCATAAGACATTGTTGGCGTAACCCAGGTAATACGTATCGTGATCTTCCCGGCTTAAATCAAGTGTCGCGAGGGTGACGTTGCCCGCCGTTTGAACATGAACTTCGCCCCGGCCGACTGTTGCACCATCCGCCGCTTCGCAGATCTTGCCGCTCCAGCCAAACCAGAGCCCACCGGTCTGTAGCAGGCTGTCCTTTACCGCTACGGCGAGTCCGCCGGCTGCAGGCTTGCGAGGATCGGCAGTGCGATTTGAAACGACGACTAGACGACTCATGAGGTCCTTGTGCTGTTGCGCTCACGTGGCACCCACCGTCCGGACGCCAGGGGGGAGCGCCGACAGTGAATCATCCGCTCCATGGACGAGTTGTCGCGAACCAAGATTTCAGCTCTTTTTCGACGTCTTGGCGATAAATGGCGTGGGTACGTGCTGACACGTCTCGCTTCCGCACTTCGGGCAACTCGGATGGGCGCTCTCGTGTTCGGCGAGATGTTCAGCGTGCTCGAACAAATGGCCACACTTCTCGCAACGATATTGGTACGTTGGCATATGCACTTCTCCAACACGAATCCACCTGGCAGGCCTGATACGACTCACCAGCACTGCCCGGTACTGTGAGAAATCCATTCTAGTGCAGGAATGCACAGGCATGCGTCTCCGGTTCGTACTAGGCTTGATTATGGCCAAGACGGTCGCTGTCCGGCGAAACGTGATGAACTAACATCCGCCTGCTGGCCAAAACCGCCTCTGCGCAGTGTTCCTGGCGGCACAGAACGAGGTCAGATATGCAACTGCTTACGGTAACTATCGTCAAACCTGAAGCGACGAACTTCATCCTGGGGCAAAGCCACTTCATCAAGTCTGTCGAGGATCTGCACGAGGCAATGGTCGGTACCGTTCCGGGTATCAAGTTTGGTTTGGCCTTTTGTGAAGCGTCAGGTAAGCGTCTTGTGCGCCGGTCTGGCACCGACGCCGGCCTGGTCGAGTTGGCGTGCCAGAATGCGACGGCCATCGGCGCGGGCCACAGTTTCGTGATTTTTCTCGGCGACGGCTTTTACCCCGTCAATATTCTGAATGCGATAAAAACCGTGCCGGAGGTATGCCGGATATTCTGTGCGACAGCGAATCCCGCGCAGATTCTGGTTGCCGAGACGGAGCAAGGGCGCGGCATCGTGGGGGTGGTTGACGGGTTCCCGCCGCTCGGCGTGGAAAACGAGGAGGACGTTCAATGGCGTAAGGATCTGTTACGCGCTATCGGTTACAAAGCGTAGGTGTGGTGGCTCTCCTCGCGCGACTTGAGTGCCCATCGAACCATGGAACATTTACGCCGGCGGCCCGGCACCCTGTGGCCAGCCATCCTGCGTCAGAGTGAGCATGCGCTCCGTGGTGGCGCACTGCGGCCAATCGAGACAAGCCGGACGCTGCTCGAAGAACGCGGCCCACGCTTTCTCGTCCGCCAGATTTCCGGCTTTGCACGCAAGGAGGAAACGCGGCAGGCGCGCAAGATCGGAACGGGAGCGCCGCGCGGTGAAACCGTTCCTTCCTTACGATCCCGACCTCATTGTGGTCGATCTCTTGTCCGTGATCAAATTAACCTGAGAAACGAGGGTTGTTGCGTTTCGTAATGGTTTTTAGGCGGATAAGGAGCAAACGTTTCGGGAAACGAAATCGAATTGTCATGCCTCGGAAACAAATCAGTATTATTTGCCAGATTCAGGGCTTTGTAATGGTAGTTTCGCCGTCTTTTGGGCGACCCCGCTGCGTCGTGAAGGAGGCAACACTTCCCGTAGCCATGCGTAGCAATGTTTGGTCGCATATAACATCGCGCGCCTATCTGCCCGTCAAATTTCAGTGCGGCTTGGCTGGCGCGAATCGTTAATGACCCTGATCATCCGCATTTTGCATGTCTCAGAGGTCAACGCGTCTCCACGTTTCCTTCTTTTTGTTCCACTACCAAATCCCAGTTCGTGGAGGAAGTCACGATCATGCTCGAGAAGGTAGTGGTACGCTCTGGGATGATTTGTATACAGATTCTCTAGGCCGTCGGAGCCTAGAGCCGCACATCTTCGGGCCGTTTTTTGGTAGACACCATATGTGAGGCGGCTAGATCGCGCATTGCTCGATTTAATGTTTCGTGACCATTTCTCTGAACCGATCAGAGAAAATAAAGCCGAAACCGTGGGATCGGTGAGTAAATCATTCTAATTTTCCCTGCTAATATACGATCTCTTTTTGCGAATGGTCGCCCAACTGACTTCCGCAGTAAGTTCATAGAGGGCATCCGATGCCGGGACGAACTGACTTTGCATCAGGTTCAGAAAGTCAATCCGCTGTGCGGGAATGACATCCTCCATGCCACATTCTGAAGCGATCGCAGATTGCGGATTTGGCAGGGCGGACAATTGCGGAGTCCAATACTGGTGCTTCCGCAGGCGTTCTCTCAATCAAGGTACAGCAGCACTCGCCTCACCACGTTCGATACATTTAGCTTTCCATATTGAGTTGTGGAATTTTCGAAAAAGCTTCGCTGATAAAATCCATGAACACGATCGCCCTCTTCGGGACGAGGCGGTTTGCTGCATAGACTATTTGAATGGGCACCACGGGAGCGGCGAACTCACTTAGCGCTATCTGGTGACGGCTGGATTTGAGCCCTTCGGTGCGGCGCTCCGGGCGATATCGCGTTATCGAACTCCTCGACTTCCCAGAAACGGACGGCTACGCTAGCGGCGTTACTGAACTTGCTGGCGCTTCTGTGAACACTGCTAACGGCAATTGTGGGCGCCGACAATTGCCGCGCGCCGACGCGGTGGGTTTCGTGTGAATCACACTCTGTCCGAACTGAATCTCGTGCTGCCTCTGTCGTTTGCAATTACTCAGCGAGGCTGCCGATAAACTGCCTGATGTTGGCCAAGACAGGTTGCTGATCGCCCGCGAAGGCCCAGTGATCAGCGCCGTCGAGCTCGACAAATCGCGCCTGCGCGATGTGGCTGGCGAGATGCCGGCCCGCGCCGATGCGAACGGCGCGGTCGTCGCGACGGTGGAGTACCAACGTGGGCATTGAAATTCGCCCCAGAAGATGCCGCACGTCCATGTCGCGCAACGCCTCGAGCACGCCCTTGATGGTTCCCGGGCTTGACGCTGCCCGAAGCAAGCCGGCCCACCATGCTCTCGTTTGAGGATCGCCGGACAGGCTCGGCGCGAATGTCTCGATGCCTGCGGGCCCGCCCCAGACTGCGACGAGCTGCTGCAGCCACATTTCATACTGGCTGGCCTGCAGCGCGTGGGAATAGTCGTGCGTTGCAGTTCCCTTCGCCAACGAGGCGAACAGAATGAGACCAGCGACGCGGCTCGGCTGATCCACGGCAAACCTGATACATGGTGGTCCACCCTCTGACGCGCCGAACAGCACGACCCGGCGGCTGCCGGCGGCATCCAGCACGGTGCCGATGTCCTGCGCGGTCGCGTCGACGCTGGGATTGAATCCGATCCGGTCGGAGAGTCCGACGCCGCGACGATCGAGCAGGATGAGGCGACCCATTCCGGCGAGGGAGGACAGGAACGCCCGGCACCGGGGCTCCTCCCACAGCCGTTCGACGTGGGACACGAAACCGGGCAGTACCAGAAGATCAATACGGCCGGCGCCGTAGGTCTGGAATGCAAGATGAACACCGCCACCGCTGGCGTAGCGCGTCGACGGCGGGTCCGCGACGGGCAACGTTGCGCCGGCGCTCAGCAGCGCGCGGGTAGCGGATTCGGGGGCCACGTTGAGCTCGTCGTGAAGGCGCTGCGTCAGGGCCTCGAGGTGCCGCTGGGCCGTGGCGCGATCTCCGGCGAGCAGAAGGTTGCGGATCAGGTGACGTCCGTACACTTCGCTGAGCGGATCGAGTTCGACAAGACGGCCGGCGTGCTCGGCCGCGGCCGCGTAGTCACCGCCCGCATTCCTGTCGCGCACCACGCGTTCGAGCGCCTGGATCGCCCGGCCGCGCAAGGCCTCCCGGCGGAAAAAAGCCCAGTCGTCGAACTGTGGGCAGTCGCCAGGCGAAAAACCCTCGAGAAATTCGCCGAGATAGTAGCGGCTCGCCCGCTCGAAATCTCCGCAGTCGCAAGCCTGCTCGAACAGTTGGGAATCCACTCGCAGGTCGATCGCTGCCGACCAGCGAACTGTTGACCTGTCGGTGGTGAAAACGTCGTCGCCGAGCGTGAGCTGAAGGCGATGCAACAGACGCCGCAGCCGCGCCCGTACAACCTCCTCGGAGCCTTCCGGCCACAACATCGTGGCGATGACGTCGCGCCCGACTGGACCCTTCGCTTCGGCCAGGTAGATCAGCAGGGCCAGGCCTTTGCGCAAGGTTAACCGGCATAGTCCGTCGTCCCGGCGGATTTCCGGAAATCCAAGCGTGCGCACGTTGAACAGAGCCATGGCGAGGCGACCCTCAATGACGGCGTCCGGGGGACGCTCGGGGGACGAGGCAATCCTACCATTCCTGCAAACGGCGGGCGTCGGGCTCGTTTATAGATTTGACTGGAGGTTTGCCATGAAGCACCTGGGAGAGCATGCGATCGTAATCGGCGCCAGCATGGGTGGGTTGCTGGCCGCCCGCGCGCTGTCGGATTTCTATACCGTCGTCACCGTGCTCGAGCGCGACGCGTTTCCGGCGGCAGACATCGCGCGCAAGGGTGTGCCACAGGGTCGCCATACCCATGGGCTGCTTGCGCGCGGCAGCGCGGTACTCGAGGAATTCTTCCCGGGATATAACGCCGAGGTCGTCGCGCAAAGCGGCGGCTTGGTCGGTGACGTAGCCAACGATGTGATCTGGATCGGTCACAATGTTAGGCTTGCTAACGGGAAGAGCGACCTGATCGGCCTGCTTGCGAGCCGTCCGGTGCTCGAAGGCCATCTACGCCGACGACTGCTGGGGTTGTCGAACGTGCGCCTGATAGAAAATTGCGCTGTTCGGGGTCTCGCCACCGACTCCGTTCGCAAGCGCGTGACGGGTGTGCGCACAGGTGTCGAGGGCGAGCCGGGAGCGATCATCAACGCGGACCTTGTCGTTGATGCGAGTGGCCGTGGCTCGTCAAGTGCGGCGTGGCTTGAAGAGCTCGGCTACCAACCTCCCGCCAGTGAGAAAGTCGAGATCGGTATCTGCTACATGACCCGTACCTATCGGCGCTGGCCGACTGATCTCGACGGCAAGCACGATATCGTTGTCGCCGGTAGTGCGCCGACCTGGCGCAACGGCGTCATGCTCGCGCAGGAAAGCGACAGCTGGATCGTCAGCGCTGGCGGTTTTCTCGGTGACGATGCACCCGACAACGACCAGGGCTTTCTCACGTATCTGGCGACGCTGCCGACCATGGAGATTCACGACATTGTCGCACGTGCGGAGCCGCTAGCCGATTACAGGCGCTACCGCTACGTCTGTAGCCTGCGCCGCCGGTATGAGCAGCTTGCACGCTTCCCCGAGAGCTACCTGGTTTTCGGTGACGCCGTCTGCAGCTTCAACCCCGTGTACGGGCAGGGCATGACGGTCGCGGCGGAGGAAGCGCTGACGCTGCAGCAGTGCCTGCGCGCGGGCTCGAACGAGCTTGCGCGTCGATTCTTCAGGGCTGCCGCGAAGATCGTCGATATTCCGTGGCACATAGCGGTTGGTAACGACCTTCGCCATCCACGAGTCAAGGGAGCGCGCTCGCCGATGCTGCGTTTCATCAACTGGTACATCGGCAAGCTTCATGTTGCCGCGACACGCGACAGCACGCTGGCGACCGAGTTTTTGAAAGTTATAAACCTGATGATGCCGCCGTCGTCGCTGCTCAGTCCTGCGATTGCGAGGCGGGTCTGGCAGGGTAACCGGAGGCCAGTACTATCGGCTTCCTTGCCTGCAGTCGAAGCAGCGCCGCAAAAAGGCGCACCGTCATGACCGGACATCACGGTGGTGACCGGGAAAGGCGCCCAAAGCGTGCTCGCCACTCTGTCGCTACGATCCACCGTTTCTGAATCTAATACTACAGCCGTAGATCTGGGTAAACTGGAGGCACACATCCTCGTCTTCGGTAGTGGCACTGCTGGGCGCGGTACTGGTGTCGGCGCCGCCATGCCGAACAGGACAACACGTACGCGATAGAGTGGGCGCCGCGCCACAGGATGCGACAGAGCAGCCGGCGGATCTCCTGCACGCTGAGCGGCACCAAACCTTCAGGTGTTTTTTTTGCCGTGCACCCGCAGGGTGACGAGTACTGCATGGGCCAGCAGAGCCAGCGTGATGTGGCGATACCAGCCTTGCCATCGGCGCACCTCATACTGATCGAGTCCGCATTCGCCTTTGGTCGCCTCGAAGCCGGTCTCGATTTCCCACCTGCGGCCCGCGACGTTCACCAGGGTTTGCCGTGTGGCCTTGCTGCGCGGTGCGTATACGACGTAATACGCATGTTCGCGTTGCTCGTCCAGGCTGCGTCGCACCAGCAGGTAATGCCCGAAGCGGCGCTCCTCTTCGGTGATCTGCAAGCGCCACAGCGGAGTCAGCGCCCAGTCATACAGGCGCTCGCCCTTGGCGCCGGCACCCGCTGACAGGCGGCGCCATGCCCTTGCCGGCAGGGCCTCGGCGATCCGGTCTGCCCGTACGTACTCTGGACCTTTCCACCATAGGGGTTCGTTCTTCGCAACGGCCAGCACGAAAGACTGGCCGCGCGACTCGAGCCACAGCCGCAGGTGACGGTCACCGCCGTAGACTTCATCCCCCGTGACCCAGCCGCACGGCACCCCTGCGTCCAGCGCCCGCTCAAGCATACGACGCGCAAGCTGTGGCTTCGTTGCGAATTCCACCGACCCGGGAATGCCCGCTGCCTCGCAGCGCACCCGGTCATCGGTCCACACCTTGGGTACATACAGTTCGCGGTCGATGAACGCACTGCCGCCACGACCGGCATAGCAGAGGAACACGCCGATCTGGCTGTTCTCGATACGACCTGCCGTGCCACTGTACTGGCGTTGAACACCGGCCGAGTGCTGTCCCTTCTTGAGGAAGCCGGTCTCGTCCACAATCAGCACCGCGTCACGCTCGCCCAGTTCTTCCACTACATAGCTACGCAGCACATCGCGAGCGGCATCCGCGTCCCATTGCGCCCGCTCCAGCAGGTGCTGTACGCCATCGGGTGTCGCTTCGCCGATCCATTCGGCGAGTTGCCAGCCGTTCTTGCGCTCGACTGTACCCAGCAGGCCCTTCAGGTATGCGAGCGACCGCTGTCGGGGCTCCGGACGCCTGAACAGTTCCCCGAGCCGCTGGTGCAGTACCTCCAGTTCACGCTCCCACGCTTTTGCAGTCGAATGCATAGCCTTAACGTATAGTAATCCTTAATTATTTGAGTATAGTAAAAAAATCTACGGCTGTAGTACTAAGCGTTCACGGCGGCAGGTCAGGCGAGCGGTCGGAAAAACGGTTTCTTGCCATCCCTTACGCCAATTTCATGAATATTGGCAACGGCCGATGACCTGCCGACCAACTCGGCGCGGCGAACGTCCGCTGCACTCGATCTTAAGTCGCTCGACCTCTACGTTCATGGTCGGGTTGCACGTGGGGCGGCTCCATCCGGTTGGCGGGTGCAACGCGGGATGACCATGGAAGATTTATGGTTAGAACGTGTCAATTTCGGAAGTGATTTGGGTAAGAGATGCGGCAAAGGAGGGCATTTACGGGTTGAAATAAGGCAAAAACGGAAGTCATTTGGTTGAATCTCCAGAAGCGAATCGAGTTCCTCTTACATATTTTTGTGTAGTTAACCAAAACTTCCAGATGGAAGTTTTGGTTAACTACACACAGCGTGTTCGAAGCGGTGCCGACCAGGTTCCATACATTTGCTTTGTCCGGGTCGGCACTCGCCTGGCAGACGCGGCCTTGTGCGAAAACACCGATGCGCGACGCATCACATGAGCTTGTCGCACATCAGCTCGATCATCTTTCCCCGAAGCCACAAGCTCGCCTGGTCCTGCTCGCTGCTGCGATGCCAGTACAAATGCCATTCCAGTTCGGAGAGCGGAAACGGCAGATCGACCATGCGCGCGTCGTGACGCTTCAGCAACTGTGTCGGCGCGGTCAGCGCAAGGTCGGTTCGCAAGGCGACGAGCGGCGCGACCATGTAATGCTGCACGCGCATTTGTATGCGCCTCTGCTTGCCTAGCCGCTTAAGCTCGGCGTCGACGATCCCGCTCCCCTGACGCCGGCTCGACACCTGAATATGGCCAAGCGCGAGGTAGTCGTCCATCGTGAGTGTCTCGCCGGTGAACGGATGATCGTGGCGCAGCATGCAGGCGTACCGGTCGCGGCCGAGGCGCGCCTGATGCAGTTGCGGATCATCGATAAGCGGCGCGTCGATGGCAAAGTCGATCTTGCCAGTGGCGAGCGCGGTGCTGACCTCGCTTCGCGGGGTGAAATAAGACTCGATGCGCATGCCGGGCGCCTGCTGTTGCAACAGCTCGCCGAGCGTCGGCAGCAGGATTGCTTCGGTCAAATCGGGCATGCTGAGGCGAAAGGTGCGCTCGGACGCGGCCGGGGCGAACACGTCGCCTTCGGTCGCGCTCGCCTCGAGCAATTGCAGCCCTTCACGCACGCGCCCGATGATGTTCTCCGTGAACGGCGTAGGCACCATTCCGGACGACGTGCTGACGAACAGCGGATCATCGAACGCCTTGCGCATGCGTGCGAGCGCATTGCTGACCGCGGGCTGCGTGATGAAGAGCGCCTCGGCCGCGCGGGTCAGGTTGCGCTTCTCGTAGATCGACTCCAGTACCACGAACAGGTTCAGATCCAGCTTTGGTGAACGCATCTCACAGTCTCCGTTTGCCCATCATCATAAACGGGAGGCGCTGTGAGGATGCGTACGTTTGCTTCGATTTCGTCAGGCACAGTCACGCGGCGGCACGTTCAGATAGGCCGCCATTGCACCGGGTCGCTCCTTGCCTTGCGCCAGTTCCATTTTCGCGATTGCCTGGAGATGGACCTCGTCGGGACCGTCGGCGTAACGCAACGCCCGTCCCCAGGTCCAGTGATCGGCGAGCGGCGTGTCCGGGCTCACGCCCATCGCGCCGAATACCTGCATCGCACGATCGCACACCGCCGTATGCACCTGCGGAATCAGCGCCTTGATCATCGAGATTTCCTTGCGCGCCTCTTTCGCGCCGACCTCGTCGAGCAGCCACGCTGTCTTGAGCACGAGCAAGCGCGCCTGATCGATCTCGATGCGCGATTTCGCGATCCACTCGCCGATCGTGCCGTGCTGATGCAGATACTTGCCGAACGTCTTGCGCTCCTGAGCACGCTCGATCATCAGTTCGAGCGCGAGCTCGGCCGCGCCGATCGAGCGCATGCAGTGGTGAATGCGCCCCGGCCCGAGCCGCGCTTGCGCGAGCGCAAATCCGCTGCCTTCTTCGCCGAGCAGATTCGACGCGGGCACGCGAACATTCGTGAACGTGATCTCGCAATGTCCTTCCGGCGAGATGTGATTCATGACCGGGATATTGCGTACGACCGTCACGCCGGACGTGCCTGCCGGCACGAGGATCATGCTCTGCTGACGATGGCTTTCGGCATCCGGATCGGTCTTGCCCATCACGATGAACAGCTTGCAGTTCGGATGCGCAGCGTTCGTGATAAACCATTTGCGGCCATTGATCACGTAGTCGTCGCCATCGCGGCGAATGGAGGTCGTGATGTTGGTCGCGTCGGAGGAGGGCACATCCGGCTCGGTCATCGCGAACGCGGAGCGGATTCGGCCATCGAGCAGCGGCACGAGCCATGTTTCGCGCTGCGCGGGCGTCGCGAACATGTGCAGCAGTTCCATGTTGCCGGTATCGGGCGCATTGCAGTTGAAGACCTCGGACGCCCACGAAACGCGGCCCATGATCTCCGCGAGCGGCGCGTATTCGAGGTTCGTGAGACGCGTGCCGGGCTCGCCGTCCTTCAGGTGCGGCAGGAAGAGATTCCACAGGCCCTCTGCCTTGGCCATGGCTTTGAGATCTTCCATGAACGAGACGGGGAAGCGCCCCGCGTGCACTTCGTCGTGCCACTGACGCTGCCGCGGCACGATATGCTCGTCCATGAAACTGCGCACGCGGCGCATCAGGTCTTCAACTTTCGGGTAATGTGCGAAAAACATGATGGGTTCCTTTCGCGCGGTTGGCTAGATCGTCAGGCCGCCATCGACGACGATGCATTCGCCGTTCGTATAGCTCGCCGCATCGGATACGAGATAGAGCACGGTGCCGGCCATTTCGTCGGGTTCGCCGTGGCGGCGCAGCGGGATCGCGTTGATCCAGCGCTCGTAGACCGCCTTGTCATCGAACAGCGCGCCGGCGAACTTCGTTTTGGTGAGGCCCGGCAGAATCGCATTCACGCGGATGCCGAACGGGCCGCACTCTTTCGCGAACGCCTTCGTCATGTTGACGACGGCCGCTTTGGTGATCGAGTAAATGCCCTGCATGTCGCCCGGTTGGAGCGCGTTGACGGAAGCCGTGTTGACGATGCTGCCGCGGCCCTGCGCCTTCATCATCTTGCCGGCTTCGACGGACATGAAGAAGTAGCCGCGCAGGTTCACATCGACGGTCTTGTTGTAGGCGGCGAGGTCCGTATCGAGGATATGGCCGAAGTACGGATTGGCCGCGGCGTTGTTGACGAGTATGTCGAGCCGGCCGTGCTTCTCGCGGATATGGCTGAACAGGAGCGCGATATCTTCCATGCGGCCGACGTGGCATGCGAACGCTTCAGCGCTGGCGCCCGATACGCGGATGCGCGCGGCGACCGATTCGCAATCTTCCACTTTGCGGCTCGATACGATGACATGTGCACCTTGTTCGGCCAGCAGCGCCGCGATGGCCTCGCCGATGCCGCGGCTCGCGCCCGTCACGAGGGCGATGCGTCCCGTGAGGTCGAAGAGTTTCGTAGTCAATGTCGTTCCTTTTGACGGGTTGAGAAAGATCGTCCGCTACGCGAGCAGGTCCTCGGCGAGCCGGGCGAGCGGTTCGACCATGCGGCCGACCTCGTGCGCATCCGCGCTCGATGCATTGCCCTGCAACGCGCGCGCCTTCACGCCCTGAGCGATCGAGGCGAGGCGGAAGAAGCTGAATGCGAGACAGAAGTTCCAGTTGCCGATGTCGCTGAGACCGCGCAATGCGCAGTACTGTGCGAGGATCTCCTCCTCCTCGGGGATGCCCAGCGCAGTGCGATCGTGACCGCGAAGCCCGGTGATATGCCCCTTCGACGGCAGGCGCAGGCACATGCAGAAGTACGCGAGGTCCGCGAGCGGATTGCCGAGGGTCGAGAGTTCCCAGTCGAGCACGGCGCGCACGCGCGGTGCGTCGTCGGCAAAGATGAGGTTGTCGATGCGGAAATCGCCGTGCACGAGCGCCGGGCGTGGCGAATCGGTCTGGCAATGGCTCGGCAGCCAGTCGATGAGCGCTTCCATCGGCGGGATCCGCTCCGTTTCGGAAGCGCGATACTGCTTCGTCCAGAGTTCGACCTGTCGCTGAAAGTAGTTGCCGGGCCGGCCATAGTCACCGAGACCGACGCTTTCCGGATCGACGTCATGGAGTGCCGCGAGTGTCGAAACGATCGATGTGTAGTAGTCGCGCCGCGCGTCGCGATCGACTTCGGGCAGGGCAGGGTTCCAGAAGATGCGGCCGGGCTCGTAGCTCATCACATAGAACAGGCTGCCGATGACGTCGCGGTCTTCACAGAGATGCCAGACGCGCGCCACGGGAACCGGCGTTTGCGCGAGCGCGCTCAGCACGCGAAACTCGCGATCGACTGCGTGAGCGGACTTGAGCAAAGTCCCAGGCGGCTGGCGGCGCAGGACATAGCGGCGGCCTTGTGCGTCGAGTAGCCACGTAGGGTTGGACTGGCCGCCCGCGAACTTCGTCGCATGCACCGGCCCACGAAAGCCAGGGAGATGTTGCTCGAGATAAGGCGTGAGCCGGTCGATGTCGAGAGACGAGCTGGATCGTTCGCTGTTCATATGCTTCCGTGCATGACAGATGGACTAACCGTAGGTTTGAAACGCGTGACGCTGTGGATCGTCGAGATGCGCGATGCCGTTGAAGCTCGATAGCTGAATCGCTTCGCGGTTGAAGAAGCAATGCGTGACACTGCTGTTGCGGACCTGCATGTTGAGTTCGATGGCCATCGCAGCAGGGGCTTGCAAGATCTGCTGCATGAAAGCGCCTATCACGCCGCCGGAAGTGACCACCAGGACGCGTCGTGCGCCGCATTGCTGAATGGCCACGCGCGCAGCGGCCACGCGCTTCTGGAACGCGCGCCATGTTTCGGGCACGCGATCGTCGAGGGCGCATTCACACCAGAGATGCAGGACCGCCCGCAATGCCTTGAAGAATTCACGCGGGCTGCGTTTCGCGGATTCGACGAGACGGAGATCTTCATCGCGCAGGGCGCGAAAGAGGGCGTGAAAGTCGTATTCGTCGAGTCCGGGATGAATCTCGCATTCGACGTCTGCACCCGATGTGGCGAGGCGGATCGCGTCGAGCGTCTCGGCGTGACGCAGCAGCGAGCCGGTCATCACCCGATCGAATCGGATGCCGTTGCGCGCGAAGTGCTCACCAAGCCAGATGCTCTGCTGCTTGCCGGTATCCGAGAGACGATCGTAGTCCTGGCTGCCCAGTGACGCCTGTCCGTGCCGCACCAGAAAGAGTTCTGCCATTGCTTCTTCCGCGATTCGAGTCGGTGGAAGCAGCTTAGGGGCGTCGCCGGTATTGATGAACTTTATTTTTTGAATGCGTGGTCATTCACAGTGGTGATGGATGATCGCATGAGCCGATCGATCCCGGGGACAGCACACGGGAAATACATCGGCGCTGTGCTCGGCGATGCGTGGGAAGTCTCGCCCGGTCGACTTCCGCGCGCGGTGTTGCGTCTCGCTCGGCGTATTCCGCGCACAGCGCCTCGGGAACTCGCGCGCGCTAGCAGCGGCGCTTCGGTGACCGCACCCAATCGGTTGGGCGCAATTCAGTTGGTGTTTCCCCCTAGCTCGTTCACCTTGATTGTAGGCCTATGCGCCGCTAATATTTGGCCGTTAAGACGCTGTTTATAGGCCGCTAATACGTAATATTGATGAGGGTGATTTGAAAGGGCAGCGGCCGCTGGCCGCGAGCTGGATGGCAATCATGCGGCGGCCTGCGCCGCGACCCGGTGCACTTATCGGGCGTTGAGCATGTGCGAGGTCGAACAGATCGGACATCGTCACCCGATGTATTGCAAACGTTGTTGTCAAAGAGGAAGGAGGAGATTTCCATGCAAGTGACAGAGCAAATGAAGCGAGACTTGGCGCGTGACGGTGCCATCGTCGTCCGAGGTCTGTTCTCGCCGGAGCGGCTCAAGCGGATGCGGGAGGCTTTCGACTATGGGATCGCTCACCCGAGCCCGTTGCACGGCCTGGCCTATGAGGGGACGCCCTATGAGACCTTTAACGACTACGGCAACGTCGAGAACCGCGATGTGCACGTCGCGACGGTCAAGGAATTGGGACTCGATGAATTCGTGGCGTCTCTCTGGGACACTGAGAACCTGTGGTTTGTCGGAGAAGAACTGTTCATCAAGAAGGGCGGCAATGCCGGCCGGTCGCCTTGGCACCAGGACAACTCGTACGTGCCGGTGAGCGGGCCGCAGATGCTCAACATCTGGACCAGCTTCGAAAAGATTCCCCGGCATAACGCACTCGAATTCGTCCGCGGTTCCCACGCCGGCGTTCAGTACAACGGCACTTCCTACAACGATGCGAATGACCACACCGCGCCGCTGTGGATCGATTGCGAGTGGCCCCGGCTCCCCGATATCGAGGCCGACCGCGCCAAGGACCCGGCGGCGTGGGATGTCTTTACCTGGGATCTGGAGCCTGGCGATGCGCTGGTGTTTCATTCCGGCATGCTGCACGGCGGCGCTCCAGTGACCCCGGATTGCCCCGATCGCCACACGCTGGTCTACCGGTTCTACGGCGACAAGGTGTATTACCGGCCTCTGCCGACCCGCGGGTGCAACTTCCCTTACGACATCAGTGAACTCAACGATCCGTCGTTGGAACCGGGCGAACCGTACCGGTCGTCTTCTTGCACGCAGCTGCGATGACCCGCAGGACATCGAACCGGGCGCGACGATCATAATTTCGATGCCGTGTTCGCACGGCACTTCACTTTATTCTGCCAGGGCGCGGTCGGAAACGTTCATGAACTGTCGCGATACGTACTTCCAGAACCGTAGTCGCGACAGCCCTGGCCGATCCCGTCCGTTCGCTGGCGATGCGCCATGCTGCAGGGCCCATGCGCGGCTGACCGAACCTGGCGATCGCTCAACGAATCGCTGAACCGGACCCGCGCCACGCAGTTTCAGGTTGAACAGGAGAGTTTTTTCTGGTGCGCGCCTTCGTCAGGAGTTTGCAGACGGGCTCGTTGTGTACCTCGAGGTCGCGAAGCATCAATTCCTTTACCACTCTTTAGCAATCCGAATGGAATGCTTGTCGGCCAGCGGATGAACGATAGCGTCACACCAGTTTCGTAGACCCATGCATCGATGCGTCTTGCCGGCGATCTCCGGATCGTTGTCCACCTTCATGGATGTGGGCAAGCCTCGTGCTTTCTCCAAGCGCCTAAGAACATGCTTGACACACCCGGCAATGAGTTGTCAGCCCTGACAACCAGGAACTCGCGTGCTCGCGACTGCTTCGGTAACCGAATCAAATCGTTCTCGCGTCGTTCAGTCGGTGTTTCTCCCTAGCGTGACGACCTTGCTTATGGGCCGAGTCGCCGCTAATATTTGGCCATGCAGACGTTGTTTTTAGGCCAACAATACGTGGTTTGAGGCGAGCTTGCGAAAGGCGATGGCTGGAAAGGTGGCGGCCGCTCTGTTTCTCAACGAGATTTCAATTTGAAGGGTGGAGCAGCCGGTTTCGCACCCCCTGTTTTCGTCAATTCATCCAGGTAGAGAGGTTCACATCATGGCAGTGACCACGAAGCGTCAATCGATTGTTCCGCCTCCGTTTCAGGCGTTCTACGACGCGTACCACTTCTCGCCGGCGACACGCGTGGGCGACACGATCTGGGTCTCCGGTCAGGTCGGGGTCGACGCAGACGTAAAGCCCGCTGAAGGCATGCAGGCGCAGGCACAGATCGCGTTCGAGTGCGTGAAGCTCGTGCTCGAAGAAGCCGGTGCGAGCCTGGCTGACGTCGTTGAACTGACGACCTTCCACACTGATTTGCGCGGCGAATTGGAAGCGTTCACGACGATCAAGGATCAGTACTTCCCGAGCCGCTATCCGTCATGGACCGCCGTGGGTGTGACGCAGTTGGCCCTTCCCGGTCTGTGCGTCGAGATTCGCGCGGTGGCGGTGGCGGGGTCCGGCGAAGGCTGAGCGGTTTGGCCGCGACGCGTCAGGAATGAATCAGATACCACGTCTTACATATAAGAGTGAGATCGGAAGGAGAGTCATGATGAAAAAGCACACCATCGGAGCCTTGTCCGCCATTGCGGCCGCCTTTCTGCTGATGGCCGGCGCGGCCGTTGCGGACGACCTTACGCCCGAAGGCGGCGATCGGGCGGCGAGCAAGGATGGCGCGGTGCCGGCCTATACGGGCAAGCAGTCTGCGGAGCCTGGCTGGGAGTGGGGCAAGGTCCGCGGTGATTTCTGGAAGCACAAGAACGAGAAGCCGTTGTACTCGATTGACGCATCGAACGTCGATAAATACGCTGACCAGCTGACGCCGGGCCAGATTGCACTGCTCAGGCAGCAGAAGGGCTACCGGATGGATGTCTATCCATCGCATCGCGAATGCCAGGTACCAGACTTCGTTGCGCAGAACTCCAGGGAGAATCTCACGGCGGCAAAACTCGATTCAACGGGCGAGCAACTGCAGACCGCGGCGCTTCCGGGCGTCGCATTCCCGCAGCCGAAGAACGGAGCTGAAGCGATCCTGAACTACGAAACGCGATACCGGGGCGAAGGCATTGAATGGCCAACGGATCAAACTACCGTTTCGTCTCGCCCGGGTGGCGGCGAAGCGATCGATGTTGTCGGGCCGCAGGTGTACTACTTCCCGTCGGGCAAGGTTGGCAAGACCACCCCGCAGGACGTCGACCAGCTCAGCAACGCCATTTACTTCCAGATGAATTCGCCCGCGGCGCTGGCCGGACAGGCCTTCGTGCAGCGTCAGTATTTCGACAAGGACTCGGAAACCTATTACTACTTTCCCGGACAGCGACGGGTAAGACGCATGCCGGCCTACACGCACGACGCGCCGCTGATCGGCTTCGAGAACCAGTACCTGGTCGATGAATTCAACATGTTCAACGGCTCCATCGACCGCTTCAACTGGAAGCTGGTGGGCAAGAAGGAAATGATTGTCCCGTATGACGATTTCGGCATGTACAACTTCAAGGACAAGCTGCATGACGCCGCCACGCCCAATGGCCTCACATCCGGGCACCGTCGCTACGAGGTGCACCGCGTCTGGGTGGTCGAGGCGACGCTCAAGCCGACGGCGCGTCACGCCGCGTCGAAGAAGGTCTTCTACCTGGACGAGGATAGCTGGCTCGCGCTTGTAGGCGAGGACTATGACGCGCAGGGCAAGCTCTGGAAGGTGCGCGAGAGCTATCCGATCCCGGTGTGGGAGCTGGGTGGCACCTGCGACAACGAGGTCTGGGCACAGTACGACCTGACCAACGGACGTTACCTGGTCGATTCATCCACCTTCGGTCAGGGCAAAGACATCCACTGGTACCAGCAGATCAACGATCCGCGCTTCAAGGTTGACTTCTATTCGGCGGAGTCGCTGCGGTCGGTAAGCGAGCGCTGACGCTCGCTGGGAGGTCAGGGTCCGGCGCACGCGAATGGCGTGTGCCGGCTTGGAGGAGGACGGCAGGGCAGAACCATGAAAACGAAGATTATCGGCAGATATGTTGCGGTATCGCTGGCCATGTTCGGAGCGGCAGCGTCGAGCGCGTACGGTTACGAGTTCACGACAGGGATCAACGATCTCACGGGCTCGTGGGTGACCAACCTGACGGCAGGCGCGGCGATCCGGACCAAGAGCCCGAGCTGCTCGCTGACAGGCGATCCCAATTCCGGGGGGTGCGGCGCGGCGGCCAACACCAATCAATGGGGATTCGGCGACAACGGTGACCTGAATTACCGTAAAGGACAGGCCTTCAGTACCTACGTGAGCGCGACCAGCGAGCTGCTGATGAAGATGCCGAGCGCCGGTCTCAAGTTCATGATCCGCGGCACAGGGATGTACGACTTCCTCGCGAAAGACACAGCGAGAACGCCACTGTCGAGCACCGCATCGGCGCAGGTCGTCTACGATGCCCAATTGCTCGACCTGTGGGGCCAGAAAGATTTCACGATCGGCGGGCGGTCCGCTCACGTTCGGCTGGGCAACCAGGTGATCAACTGGGGCGAGAGCTTGTTCGCACAGGGCGGCATCAATACCACGAACTCGCTCGACATCCAGAAGCTGCTGGTACCGGGTTCGCAACTCAAGCAGGCGCTGCTTCCCGCGCCGATGGTCAGCTTCGCGGCTGATCTTTCGCATGGATTCAGTACTGAGGATTACTACCAGTTCAATTGGAACGGAAACCGCTATCCGCCCGTCGGGTCTTACTGGTCGACGACGAACAGCTTGGGCCGCGGTACGCAGCCACTCACGATCAGCACGGCTAACCTCAACGTGGCGGGTCCCAGTGCGGGGACGATTGCCGGTTCGAATAGCGGCAACCAGAATGTGCTCGACGGAATCAACAACGGTCTCGTCAATGGCGCATTCGCCGGGCCGCCCTTCTTTGATATCGGTCTTCCCGTCAACTGGCAGGCGCCGTCGAAGTACAAGCCGCAGTTCGGCTTCAAGTTCAACTATGCGCCGCGCTCCTTCGGAGCGAACTTCGCGTTCTACTACATCAACTACACGGACAAGTCCCCTGTGCTTTCGTCACTGGCCAACGGGACCGAGCAGTGGTCGTATCTGCAGAACCGGCAACTGTTCGGCGTCAGCGCGAATTTCGGGCTGGGCGACTGGGCGATCGGCACGGAGCTGTCGTACCGGCCTCATGACGCCGTGGCGCTGTCGAGTTGCTATGGCGCTGGTGGCCCGCTTGATCTGAACACCAATGGTGTGCCCGGTGTTAACTGCCAGCAGTGGACCGACATGAAGAAGTTTCAGTACGACATCAACGGCATCCTCGCCCTTACGCGCAGCGAGTATCCGTTCCTGAAGCTGATCGGCGCGGATTCAGCGACGCTGAGCGCGGAACTGACGTGGATCTACTACCCGGGCCTGAGGTCGAGCGGTATCACGCACACGATCAACGGACAGGGGGTGACGCAGGTGCCGCAGGCGGGCTACCTGCCGTGGCTGAACAACAACTCGGGTTTCGGCTATCCGATCGGCATGGCGCAGGGCACCTCGAGTTCCGTGGGCGCGACAGTCGACTTCAACTGGACTTACGACGGTACGCTGATTCACGGCTGGCAGGTTACGCCGGGCGTGACCTTCGCCGATAGCCTTTACGGGTACACGCCAACGCTCAGCGCGAACTACATGCAGGGCGCGAAGTCGTTGAACCTCTACGTGCTGTTCAACCAGAACCCGACCACCTGGCAGGCCGGCATCAACTACACGATGTTCTGGGGCGGCCATAACACCGTGGGGAATCCGTATTCGGACCGGAACTTCGTCGGGTTGTTCGTGACCCGGAACTTCTGACGGATCGATTGACGACCGACGGCGCACCGCGTGCGCCGTCGGGAGATTTAAGGGGTAATGTCGTGTTGAAACGTCTAGTCAGCCGCCTGGAAAAGGCCTTCTTCGGCCATCGCGCGCTCGTGATCGGCGTGATCGGCCTGTTTACTGCTGTGATGGCGGTGTTTGCCGTGCAACTGCGGATGGATGCCGGCTTCGAAAAGCAGATGCCGATCGGCCATGAATACATCCGCACGTTCCAGAAATACCGGAACGATCTGCTTGGTGCGAACCGGATCACGGTCGTCGTGCGCGCGCGGCATGGCTCGATCTGGACGCCGGAAGGCTTGACCCGCCTGTACAAGGTCACCCAGGCCGTCATCTATCTGCCGAACGTCGATCGCGTCGGGGTGCGCTCACTATGGACACCGAACGCGTTCGTCAACGAAATCACCGACGAAGGTTTCCGTGCGGAACCGGTCATCTCGGGCAACGTCACGCCGGATCAGCTGACGCCGGAGATCGTCGCGAAGATCCGTCACGCGACGACGGCGGGTGGCTATATCGGCACACTCGTGTCGCACAACGAAGACAGCGCGATGATCACCGCCGAGCTGAACGAGCGCGACGCGACCGGCAAGGTGCTCGACTACGTGGCGTTCAACCATACACTCGAAGCGAAGATCCGCGCGTTCGAGGATGCCGGCTACGAAGTGCAGATCATCGGCTTCGCGAAGCAGATCGGTGACATCGCCGACGGGGCGACCGGCGTGCTGGGCTTCTGCGCGATCGCGCTGTTGCTGACCGCGCTCGCGGTCTACACGTATTGCCGCTCGGTGCGCCTGACGGTGCTGCTGATCGTCTGCTCGCTGTCGTCGCTGGTCTGGCAGTTCGGCACGCTGAAGCTGCTGGGCTTCGGGCTCGATCCGCTCGCGGTGCTGGTGCCGTTCCTGGTGTTCTCCATCGGGGTCTCGCACGGCGTGCAGCAGGTCAACTTCATCGTGCGGCAGATCGCACGCGGACATAGCTCGTTCGATGCGGCGCGCCATAGTTTCATCGGGCTGCTGATCCCGGGTGTGCTGGCGCTCGTCACCGCCTTCGTGTCGTTCATCACGCTGCTGCTGATCCCGATTCCGATGGTGCGCGAACTGGCGATCACCGCGTCGCTGGGCGTGGGCTACAAGATCGTCACGAACCTTATCCTGCTGCCGGTCGCGGCGTCCTATTTCAACGTTACCCAGGCGTATGCCGAAAAGGCCCAGAAGCGTCAGGCGCGGCGCTCGGCGCTGCTGCGCCCGCTCGCGCGGGTGGCCCAGCCGAAGGTGGCGGAGGCGATGCTGGCCGTGACGCTGGTGGTGTTCGCGCTAGCGGTGTGGCAGAGCCGCGACCGCGTGATCGGCACGCTGCAGCCGGGCGCACCGGAGCTGCGCGAAGATGCGCGCTTCAACCGCGACGCGACGTCGATCGCCCGCAACTACGACATGGGTCTGGACTGGCTGACAGTGGCGGTCGAGTCGAACGGCAAGGCGTGCGACAACCCGGCGGTCGGTCAGTATGAAGACGAATTCTCGGCGGCGATGCGCACCGAGCCGGGCGTGGTGTCGGTGCAGTCGTACTCGGGACTGCTGCGCACCTACAACGCGGGCTACAACGAAGACTTCCCGAAGATGAACGTCGTGCCGATCGACGCCGAGAACTACGGCGCGGTGTCGGTCGATGTCCAGCGCATCAAGGGCTTCATGAAAGCGGACTGCAGCATGACCGCCGTCCACCTGTTCCTGACCGATCACAAGGCGACGACGATCAACCGGATCCTCGCCGACGTGAAGCAATACGCCGCGTCGCACCCGTTCCCCGGCGTCCACCTCCGCCTCGCGGCGGGCAACGCGGGCGTGCTCGCCGCCACCAACGACGAGGTAGAGAAGAGCGAACTGCCGATGATGCTGTACGTGTACGCCGCGATCGTCATTCTCGTGTTCGTGGCGTACCGCGACTGGCGCGCGATGGTGGCCTGCTGTGTGCCGCTGTCGGTGGCGACCTTCATCGGCTACTGGTTCATGAAGGAGCTCAGGATCGGTCTGACGGTGGCCACGCTGCCGGTGATGGTGCTGGCGGTGGGGGTCGGCGTGGACTACGCGCTTTACATCTATAACCGGTTGCAGATGCACCTGGCCGACGGTGATCCGATGCTGACGGCGATGGAACGCGCGCTGGAGTTCGAGTGCGTGGCGACGATCTTCACGGCGATCACGCTGGCGGTCGGCGTCGCGACGTGGAGCTTTTCCGCGCTGAAGTTTCAGGCCGACATGGGCAAGCTGCTCGCGTTCATGTTCCTCGTGAATCTGGTGATGGCGATGACGGTGCTGCCGGCGCTGGCGTCGGTCCTCGAGCGCTGGTTTCCGCGCAGCAAGCCGGCGCATGCGCCCAGCGTGCTGATCCACTGACGTCGGCGCCCCCATTTCAGAGACATAGCCATGATCAAGACTCTTGTAGCCGGAATCGTGCTTGCCGCGGCGACGGTATACGCAGCCCCGTCGGCTTTGGCCCAAGCCGACGGAACGATCGCAGCCTGGTCGGCGAAGCCGGCGCACGTGTGGGCGGCGCCGACCCACATGATGCTGATGGGCGCGACACGCGCCGGGTCGCGGATCGTCGCGGTCGGCGAGCACGGCATCGTGCTGCTGTCCGACGACGACGGCAAGACCTGGCGGCAGGCACGACGCGTGCCGGTGTCGGCGACGCTGTCGGCCGTGTCGTTCGCGGATGCGAAGCACGGCTGGGCCGTCGGCCAGTGGGGGGCGATTCTCGCGACCGACGACGGCGGCGACACGTGGGCCGCGCAGCGGCTCGATACGTCGGTCGACCAGCCGCTGTTCTCGGTGCTGTTCACCAGCGCGCAGGACGGCATTGCCGTCGGCCTGTGGTCGCTGATGCTGCAGACGCACGACGGCGGCAAGACGTGGGCACGCACGACGTTGCCGAAGCCGCCCGGCGGCGGCAAGGCCGACCGCAATCTCTATCATGTGTTTGCGGACTCCGCACACGCGCTCTACATCGTGTCCGAGCAAGGGATGGTGCTCAAGTCGGCCGATGCCGGCGCGAACTGGGCCTATCTGCCGACCGGCGGCAAGGGCACGTTGTGGTCGGGCGTTGCAATGCCGGATGGCCGGATCGTGGTCGGCGGCCTGCTCGGCAGCCTGTTCGAGAGTCGCGACGGCGGCACGACGTGGGCCGCGCTGAATACCGGCGCGCACAGCTCGATCACCGATCTGGTCGCGACCGGCGGCGGGCTGGTCGGCGTCGGGCTCGACGGGCTGACGTTCACGCAGCGCGTCGCGGGCGGCCCGGTCGATGTCGCGCAGCGCGCGGATCGCGCGACGCTCACCGCCGCGCTGATCGACGCGCGCGGGAAACCGATGTTGTTTTCGCAGGATGGTGTACTGACTGGGCTTTGAGCAGACTTTTGATTCTGGTCCAGACGCATCAGGCACCCTTAGCCATACCTGAAGAGTGAAAAAGAAAATGAAGGACGACATGGCATCGAGTGCAATGCCGGAAAACCAACCGGATGTACCGACCCGGCGCCAACTCCTGCGTATGGCGGCTGTGGGCGCCGCATCGCTGGTGGCTGGTAAGGTATCGATGGCTGAAGGTGCTGTCGCGGCACCGGCGGATCAAAGCATCCTGGACGTCGCCATCATCGGTGCCGGGCTGGCGGGGCTGACGGTCGCGCGTGACTTGAAGCGCGCCGGGTGCGAGTCGTTCGTCGTGTTGGAGGCGCGCAACCGCGTTGGCGGACGCACGTACAACCATGACCTTGGAAACGGTGTGGTGTCGGAAGCCGGCGGTCAGTGGATCGGCCCCGGCCAGACGGCCATTGCCGATCTGGCACGCGAGCTTGAAGTCGATACCTTCCCGACCTTCTACGCGGGCAAGACCACGGTGCTGGCTGGTGATGTCAGGGTGGCGCAGGATTTTCACGGCGGCATCGGCACCGACGATGCGATCGGCGCGAAGCTCGGAGAACTCGCGCGCGGCGTGCCTTCCGATGCACCGTGGGAAGCGAAGGATGCGGCCGAGCTCGACAAGCTGACATACGGTGACTGGCTGTTGAAACAAGGCTTGAAGTATGAGGACGGATACTTCATGGGCCTGGCCGCGAAGCTGACGACGGGCGGTGCCCCCGCACAGCTCGGGCTGCTGTTCTATCTGTCGATGATCAACAGCGCGAGCAACAGCCTGGACCAGCTCGAATCGACCAAGGGCGGCGCGCAGGAAACGCGCTTCGTCGGCGGCTCACAGATCCTCAGCATCAAGATGGCGAAGGGCCTGGGCGACAAGGTCCGACTGGCCAGCCCGGTACGCAAGATTGCCGGCTGGAATCGTGACGTTGTCGAGGTCTACACCGACCAGGGTGTGGTGCGCGCGCGCCGTGTGATCGTTGCGATGAATCCGGCGCTGTGCAACCAGGTCGTCTACGATCCCCCGTTGCCCGAAGGGCGCACGCAATTGCAGCGGCGCTGGCCGGCGAACGCGCCGATGCGCAAGACGGTGCACGTCTATGAGAGGCCGTTCTGGCGGGACGACGGCCTGAACGGCCAGATCTTCCAGGTCGGTGGTCCCGTTTCCATGGCCTATGACAACTCGCCTCCCGACCTGTCGGTTGGCATCATCAGCGCATTCGTGTCGCCGGCTTCGCTGCCAAGTCATGCCAAGGCGGCCGAGCAGATGCTGTCGGCGATTTACGCCAAGGCATTCGGAGGCAAGGCGCTGCAGCCGAAGCAGTTCCACGACCTGGACTGGGGCAAAGTCGATCCGTGGACGCTGCAATGCATTCATCCTTTGCCGCCCCGCTTCCTGACGACGTGGGGGAAGTTCCTTCATCCGTCGATCGGCAAGCTGATATGGTCGGGTACCGAGACGGCCGACATCTGGGCCGGCGCGATGGACGGTGCGGTGCGCTCCGGCCACCGGGCCGCGTTGCAAGCACTGGCGGCTCTGGCCCATCAAGGCGAGGTGGCGTAAATGCAGCGGACCTTATTCATGGTCACCATCGTGGCAGTTGCGGCAGCGGTCGGCGCGGGCGTGCTCTACGGACGCGATTTGACGGATGGCATGCGCTATGAAAAGGCCATGTCCCAGATCGGCGAGGCCAGCAAGGCCAACGCCGGCCCGTGGCCGCAGCCGCAGGAGACTTGCTTCGTCTGTCACGGCCCACGGGGCCGGTCGCTCAACGCCTGGTACCCGGCGCTGTCGGGCCAGCCCAAGGCCTATATCGCAGCCCAGTTGCACGCGTTTGCCAATGACCAGCGGCCCAACCCGTACATGGGGCCGCTCGCGAAGGGCCTCACCGATGCGCAGATCGACGCATTCGCAACCTATTTCGCGCAGCAGACGCCAGCGCGAAACGAAGATGTCCCGGCCGATGCAAAGCTCGAAAAGCGCGGGCTGGCGTTGGTCCAAGCCCGAAGTTGCCAGGCGTGCCACGGCGCGAACCTGATGGGCAAGGACTCGGCGGCACGTTTGGCAGGACAGGGGCGAGACTATCTCGCGAAGCAGCTAGCGGAGTTCAAGGCGGGCGCACGCAAGGACCCGACCGCCGCCATGAACGGCATCGCTGCAACACTGTCGAGCGAAGACATTTCCGCAGTTGCCCACTACCTGGCCGGAGTGTCGCCGGTCCGGGAGGGCATCGCTGCTCGCTGATTTGCCGGGAGGCCCTGAGATGTTCACGCCTGCGCACTGCGAGGGCGCCGCAGGCATGCCACCTGGATGGGGCGTTCCGTCATCAATCGGATGCCGTGTCGCTTGTGGCAAGGTGTCCGCGTGCGATGCGAGGCGTGATCGCTATCATCAGATCCACTACGCGGTTCATGTTCACACCTTGCGCTTGCGAGCCAAACCTCAGCAGCGATGCACCATCCATCAGTGCTGCGATAAGTGTCGCGCGGGCGAGGCATTCGCGCGCGGTCGCCGACGAATCAATCTCACGGATGAGATCAGCGTAGCTTACCCGGTAGGCGGCATAGACGCCTCCCACGATTTCACGCGTGATGTCCGAATGCTGGGCTAGTGCAAACATCTCTGCCCAGAGTCGAAACACCGCAGGATCTGCAGCTTCCGCAGCGACGGACGCGGCGATATCGCACAGACGTTCTAGAGCCGGTTTGCCACTCGGCTTGCCGACATCCGCGTAGTGGTCCAGATAAGCCTGCGTCAGCGCGCCAATTGTCGAGCGGAGCAGGTCATCGTGGGTCGGGAAATAGTTTTGGAGCGCGGACGGCAGGATGCCAAGCTCTCTCGCCACCCGCGCCAACGAGAAGCTCGCATAGCCTTCTGCCGCTAGCAGGTTGCCGGCGGTAGAGATGATCTCGTTGATCTTGGTTTCTCTACGCTTTCCCTGCGCCGTCGGTCGGTAATGGAAGGCGTCCTGAGCCGAGTGCTGCGCCCGCAGATCCAGCAACTCTGGCGGGAACCGCCCACCCTCTCCAAATATGCTGCCCTGGGTATCGCCACTGCCGTGAGCGGCACGAACGAGCGCTTCGCTTTCCAGCATCTCTGTAGGCGCGCTCACGACCATTTTGATGGTGCGCTTCGTCACACGAACGAACTCGATATAGTCCTTTCCGAGGTAATCGCCGTGGGAGGCGAATATAGTCATGCCGTCGATCTGCGCGACGATCACAGCCGCACGCACCAGGCACTCTTCGCCGGTCAGCGTCGGATGGAGTTCTGACAATAACTTCGCAAGGATCCCTCGAAACCGCACCTGAACCTCGTGCAGCAGTTCAGTGGCATAGGCTTCACGTGAGGCGAACGCCATGAGTTCCACCATGAACTTCGGCAGGTCGGTCTCGTTGATGGTCTGGAAAATATGGTTGATCAGCGCAGAGCAACGTTGCGCTGCACCGGTGCCCGGACGACTCGCGATCGCTGTGTAGTCCGCCATGACCTGGCTCATGTATGCCCGGAGCGCCGTGCTCAGCAATTCATCTTTCGTTCGAAAGTAGTACTGGAGATTTCCGTGTGTGATGCCCATGCGATCCGCCACGCGGCGTGTCGCGAATCCGGCATAGCCATCCTCCTGAAATACCTGGCGCGCTGTACCAAGGATCTCCCGGATACGCAGTTCCCGATTTCGTCGCGTTGACGGCTGCCTGGTTTCTTCGGAATGGTCAGGGTTGTTTTGCTTGACCGCGCCATTTTGCACTTTGGCTCTCCCATCACGTTAAAAGACAGTCCAAATTATAGGCCGATACGACGGAAGGGGGGAACGCCGCGCCGATTTTCCATGCCTGGGCGTGTCCATAGTGGCTACCTGAGTACAGCCGTCGAACACAGCCGGACTTCCTGCGCGCCACTCCGCCCACACCAGCCACGTACCGGACGCTTCGGCAGCCGCGCCACCCGTCTCCCGCAACACGCGAAATTGCCGCGATGCGACATCGTTTGTGCCGGGTTTGGTCGGTGTTTTCCCTATCGCGATCACCTTGCTTGTAGGCCGCATCAACGTTAATATTGGGCCAATTAAATGCAGTTTGTAGGCCATCAAAACGTCGAGATGTGGTGGCGGAGGCAGAATGGGACGCATCGCTCGATCTTGAGATCGAGCAGACATGCCGCACCGGCTTCGACCGACTGACGGCCAAGGCAGCTTTCCGCATCGATTTTGATTAACCCGATTTTCAACAACAGAGATATCAGGAGACAACCATGGCAAAGCACCCCGTCGTCGTCTATGGCGCAAGCGGTTACACCGGCATGTTGATCATGGACTGGCTGATCGATCAGAACATCCCGTTCACCGCGGTCGCGCGCAACGCAGGCCGGGCGAAGGAGATGATGGCGCAGCGTGTCGTGCGCCTCGAGTCGGCCAAATACGAAATCCTCGAAGTGGAACACAACGTGGATTCGCTCGCGAAGGCATTCAGCGGCGCAAAGGTTGTGTGCAACACCGTTGGTCCGTTCTTCAATTTTGGGCTGGTTGCGGTGGAGGCGGCACTCAAGGCAGGGTGTCATTACCTTGATACCACCGGCGAGCAGCACTTCATCCGCCAGGTGCGCGATCAGTTTGGCGAGCAGTTCCGTCAGGCCGGTTTGCTGGCGTCGCCGTCGAACGCGTACATGTACACGTTCGCTGAAATTGCGGCCGAACTCGCGCTCGAGACGCCGGGTGTCGATGCGCTGGAGACAGCGACCCTGGCGCGCGGACTGCGTGGCGCTGGTGCCGGCGTGAGCGTGGGCTCCGCCGCCACCATCTTCGAAAGCTATCGCCAGGAATCCTGCTATCTGTGGGAAAAGGAGCTGGTGCCGCACGAGAAGCACGCTTCGTTTTCCGTCGCCTCCCCCGATTTCCTGCAACCGGTATTCGCTCTGCCGTGGGGAGGCACTTCGCTGCCGGTGTACTTCCAGCACGATTCGCGCGTGCGCAGTTGCATCTCGAGCGTCGGCTTCTACGACAACAACGCGATGCGAATGGTCCATGAGCTCGGCCAAAAGTGGGATGCCGAGTACGCGCACCTGCCGCGCGAGCAGCAGGACGCGGTGCTGGCTAAGCTCGTCGATTCGACTACGCCGATCATGCCGCCGCGCGAGCGCACGTCGTCTCACCGTACCGTTGACTTTGCAATTGGCCGGGGTCAGCTCGCTGCGGTGCGCGCGACGGTGCACGGGATCACGCCGTATATCTCGACGGGTGCTATCCAGGCCGCCGGCGCGATCAAGCTGATCGACGGCGATACCGCCAAGGTCGGGTTCGCGTCCGGCTCGCAGGCGTTCGGGCATCGCTACCTGCTCGGCTTCCTTGAGCAGCGCGGCTTGGCGCGCGCCACGATCTCGCAGCTGTAGTTAAGTCGTCATGCGGCTGTGACTTGAACGTCAGGCCGTAGCAGGACACACGAAGCACGCCCCGGATGCTGTCTCGGGGCGGCACTGAACATCAATTTCGACCCGTATGCGGCAGGCAGGAGTCGTTCCGTCATCGACCCGGTACGGCTCCAGAGGAATACGAAAATGGCAATCATTGATTTTTTCGACCGCGGGTGGCGCATCAACCCCCACGGCGTCGCTTATATCCAGGGCGAGCGCAGCTTTTCGTTCCAGGAAATCGGCGAGCTTTCGTGTCGCATCGCCAACGGGCTGCTGGCTGCCGGGTTCGAAAAGGAAGCCAAGGCAGCGGTGTGGGCGGACAACGACGTAATGGGGTGGGGCTGCGCGCTCGGCATGTGGCGCGCCGGCATGGTGTACATCCCCGTCAACGGGCGCAACGCGGCGGCCGAAAACCAATACGTGCTGGACGCTTTCGACTGTGAAGCGCTGTTCTTCACTCAGGCATGTGCACCGATTCTGGAAGAACTGCGGTCCAGCCTGCCGAAAGTCAAGCTATGGGTGTGCGTTGACGCTGAACTTCCGTGGGCACCGTCGCTCGCCACCTGGAGCGACGGTCACCTGACCACCATGCCGCGCGTCGAGTACGACATGGACGATATCGTCACGTTGTCGGCAACGGGCGGTACCACGGGTGCCCCGAAGGGCGTCATGAACACGCACCGCGCGTTCCAGACGTACTTCGCGCAATTCATGATCGCGTTCCCATATGGAACGCAGCGCCCGGTGAATCTTGCCGCTGCGCCCATGACGCATACCGCGGGGATGATGTCGCTGCCGTGTACCGCACGCGGAGGCACGGTGGTCGTACTCCCGAAGCCGGATCCCGCGCTGCTGCTCGCCGCCATTGCAAAGCATCGCGTCACCGAGTTCTTCTTGCCTCCCACGGTTATCTATCGCCTGCTCGACATCCCCGGCATCGAGCAGCAGGATTTCTCGTCGCTCAAGTATTTCCTGTACGGCGCCGCACCGATGTCGGTGGAGAAGCTCAAGCGCGCCATCGAAGTATTCGGTCCGGTGATGGCCGGTGGTTACGGGCAGACCGAGGCCGCGGCATCGATCTCTAACATGGCGCCCGCCGAGCATTTCGTCGACGGCGAGATCGCGTCTGATGAACGGCTCTCGTCGGTTGGCCGACCGAACCCGCTGATCCGCGTCGAGATCATGAACGACCAGGACGAAGCGCTGCCGCAAGGCGAGACCGGCGAAATCTGCGTGCGTGGTGACCTCATCATGAAGGGCTATTACAAGGCACCGGACAAGACCGCCGAGACCATCGTCGGCGGCTGGCTGCACACTGGCGACATTGGCCACCTCGACGCCGAAGGCTACCTGCACATCACCGACCGCAAGAAGGACATGATCATCAGCGGCGGCTTCAACGTGTACCCGAGCGAGATCGAGCAGGTGATCTGGGCGCATCCGGCGGTGCAGGATTGCGCAGTGATCGGTGTGCCTGACGACAAGTGGGGCGAGGCGGTGAAGGCGATCGTGGAGCTCAACGTGGGCCAGACAGTAAGCGCCGAGGAACTCGTTGCCTTGTGCAAGGAGAAGCTCGGTTCGGTCAAGGCGCCGAAGAGCGTGGACTTTGTCGGCGCACTGCCGCGCAGCACGATCGGCAAGGTGTTGAAGAAAGACTTGCGCGAGCAGTACTGGCAAGGTCAGCAACGCAAAATCTGAGACGAGCGATAGACGAATGAGCAACATCTACATTGCCGGCATCGCCATGACGGTGTTTGGCCGTCACCTCGAACGCACAATCGACGACCTCGCTGGCGACGCGCTGCGCGGTGCGCTGCAGGACGCAGGCTGCAACGCCGATGCGATCGGTGTGGCCTACTATGGCGGCATTACCAATGGTCCGTTGCAAGGTCAACTGTCGATTCCAGGACAGGTTGTGTTCAGCAAGATCGGTCTGGAAGGCATTCCGGTTTTCAACGTCGAGAACGCGTGTGCGTCCGGCAGCACCGCCGTGCACCTGGCTGCGCAAAGCCTGAGAGCGGGCGTATGCGATGTGGCATTGGCCATCGGCGCGGAAAAGATGAACGTGCCGGACAAGGCGAAATCCTTCGCGCTGTTCGAGGGCGGGTGGGACGTGTCGCGTGTCGAGGAAAACTTTGCTCACCTGATGAGGATGGGCGAGGGCGTTGAGCCGCCACCCGGCTCGGAATCCGACCGGCCCTACAGCCGCTTCATGTCGGTCTACGCGGCGATGTGCCGCTATCACATGAAGACCTACGGCACGACGCAGCGTCAGATCGCTGCGGTCTCGGCAAAGAACCACGGACACTCGGTGCACAACCCGCTTTCGCAATTCCGCAAGCCGTTCACGATCGACGAGGTACTCGCGGCGCCGCCGATCACCTATCCGATCACACTGCCGATGTGCGCGCCGGTAACGGACGGGGCTGCCGCGGCCATCCTCTGCACGGAAGAGGGCCTGCGCCGCATCGGTGCCGATCGCAAGCGTTGCATCCGGATCGCGGCAAGTGTGATCCGCAGCTTCACGCATCGGCGCATCGAAGAGCCGGAAAAACACATCGGTCGCTTGGCGGCGCTACAGGCATACGAGCAGGCCGGACTGGGTCCCGAGGACATGGATGTAGCCGAGGTCCACGATGCCTCGGCCATGGGCGAAATCATCCAGGCCGAAAACCTCGGGTTGGTCGCGCTCGGTCAAGGTGGCCCCGCTGCCGAACGAGGCGATTTCACGATCGGCGGACGTATGCCCATCAATACGTCCGGTGGTCTCGAATCGAAGGGCCATCCGATCGGCGCGACCGGCATCGGTCAACTCTATGAACTGGTCACGCAATTGCGTGGGGAGGCCGGTGCACGCCAGGTGCTCGGCGCGCGGCATGCGATTCAGGAAAACGGGGGAGGCTTCCAGGGAATCGAAGAAGCAGCGCTTGCCGTTCATATTTTGAGTAAAGATTGACGGAGTTTGAGATGACCAAGGGGCTCGATACCAGGCAGGCCGGGCAGGCCGGTCAATCCGGACTGACGAGGCGTACTTTCGTAAAAGGTGCAGTAGCGACTGCCGTTGTCGTGCCGGCCGCCGCAGCCATGCAGAGTGCGCTCACGGCGCCGCGGGACGACGCCAAAGAAGTGGCCGACCTTGAAAAATATCGGGCGCTGGGCGGATGGGTCGAGAAGCCCGATGACATGCAATCCGCGCTTGAGGGCGATGTCAGCGCGGATGTGATCGTCGTGGGTGCTGGCTTCGCAGGCCTTTCCGCTGCACTGGAACTTGCCAGGCAGGGTGCGAAAGTGATTGTCCTCGAGCGTGAGTTTGCAGGCTTTGGCGCAAGCGGGCGCAATGCCGGCTACCTGGGCGGTGCTATTGCGCTTGAATACGATCTGTTCCTCAAGGATGTCGGCAAAGAACGCGCGCAGGAGATTGTCCGCTACTACGAAGACGCCGTCCCCTTCGTTGAAGGCAAGCTCAAGGAGCACGGCATCGACTGCGACTACAACCCGTCCGGGTTGATTCGCGCGGGCATTGATTGGTCACAGGAAAAAAAAGTACGCGAGGGCGTACAGGCGAGCGCGGAGTTTGGTGTCCAGTCAGCGTTTCTGGACGAGGCTCAGATGCGGGCACGGGGCATTCCCCCGGCGTTCCTGTTTGGCGAGTACACACCGCGCGGCGGCACGCTCCACCCGGGCAAGTACGTGATGGGTTTGCGGCGCGCAGCACTTCGGGCGGGTGTGAAGCTCTACGAGAACACGCCGCTGCTGTCCTATACGGAAGGGCCCCTGATTCAGGTGAAAACGCCACACGGTAGCGCAAGTGCTCCAGTGCTGATGCTCGCCACGAACGCTTATACCCCGCAGCTCGGCCTGCTTGCGGACAAGGTGGTGCCCTTGCGGGTATCAGCCATGGAGACCGAACCGCTTTCCGCGGCACAACTGAAATCGTTGGGCTGGGCGCGACGCGAAGGCATCATGACTGCACATTGGGTCATGGAAAGCCATCGGGTGACAGCGCAAAACACGCTGCTGGTGACCACCAAGCGACTGAACTATCCGTACGGATCGAAGACGCCGAATGTACCTGACTACGATCAGTACCGTGAGCTGAGGATCGCCATGCGCGACCGTTTCCCGACCTTGAGAGACGTTGCGATGCGGGCGTGTTGGAGCGGCTATATCAGCTTCGCCAACGACGCGCTCCCGGTGGTTGGCACGACCGGAGCGAACCAGAACATTTACTACTCCGCCGGGTGTTCGGGGCATGGTGTGGCGGCCCAATCCATGGTCGGCCACATGATTGCCCAACGGATTCTCGGTACCGAGCCGCCGCTGCTCACGGCGGTGCGCCACGAGTCGCCCTCGACGCTTCCCGAACCATTTCGATGGTGTGCCATGAAAGGGGCGCTGGCTGGCGCGGCCATTATGGACGACTGGGTAAACAGTAAGGTGAGAGGCGCCAAGGCATAAAGGCAAGCGCTTTTTAACTGCAAAAGGAAAGGAGGAGCACAACATGATTCGCCTGAAGAAAAACGTGGAGTTGCCAGCGGCCGGGCTGACCGGTTTCGAGACGCCGCTGAGTGAAGAGGAAAGTGCGATCCAGAGCAGCGTCCACCGCTTTGCGCGCGACGTGCTTCGTCCGATTGGCCGGGAGCTCGACCGCATGACGCCGGAAGATGTGATTGCCCCCGGGTCGCCATACTGGACGGCCATGATCGAGAGCGCAAAGCTCGGGCTCGACCCGCAACTGATTGCGCAATTCCCGCCAGAGATGGGTGTTCGGATCGAGTCGATTATCGGCGAAGAGCTCGGCTGGGGCGATTCCGGTCTGGCGGTTTCGCTCGGTGTTGCGGGCATGCCGTTGATGATGGCTCAATCGGTCGGCAATCAGGAACTGATCGACATGTGTACCGGCAAGATCGGCTGCTGGGCGAATACGCAGCCCGATCGCGGTTCTGACGGGGCGATTCTCTACCGCGAAGAGATCAGCGCGCATGGCAAGCAGCCGGTCGGGAACGTCTACGCCAAGGTCGGTGCAGACGAGATCATCATCAACGGGCAGTACTCGTCGTGGGTGTCGAACGGATCGGTGGCACAGGTCGCGCTCGCCTACATGGCAGCGGACTATGGGGATGGTTTCTACGGTACCGGTGAGAACGCTGCCCAGACGAACGGTATTGGCATGATCATTCCGCTCGATTTGCCAGGCATCTCGCGAGGCAAGCCGCTGGACAAGATCGGCCAGCGCGCGCTGCCGCAGGGCGAGATCTTCTTCGACAACGTCAGGGTTCCGAAGCGTTTCGCCATCGCGATGAAGGATGAATACCTCGGCAATCTGACCTCGACGTGGTCATTCGGTGGAACGCATATGTGCCAGGTCTTTACCGGCGTGGCTCGCGCCGCGTTTGAAATGGCGCTGGCCTATTGCCACGAACGCAAGCAGGGCGGCGGCTTCCTCATCGAGCACCAAATGACGCAACTGCGCCTGGGCGACATGCTGCGCCGGCTGGAGATGGCACGTGCCATTGCCCGTCGCAGTCTCGCGTTCGCGAGGATGTCGCCGCAAACCCATCCCTACGCGACTGCGCAGGCCAAGGTCAGCGTGACAGAGGAAGCCATGAAGATCACGCACGAGGCATTCCAGCTCTTCGGCGGCAACGGGACCACGCGCGAGTATCCGATCGAGAAGCTCTTCCGCGACGTCCGGTCCGCGTTGATCGAAGACGGCGAAAACTACCACCTCACAATGCGCCTTGGCGTGCTCGCAAGCCGGCTCTATCAGAACGGCTGGACGAAGGAATAAGCGGGACGCGCCGTCGCTCCCGGGTTGGAGCGGGCGGCGCATCTCCAGATTCCGCGACGGGCAGCGGCCGAGCGTTTCGGACCGCATTTGTTTGAGAGGCCGGTGCAATACGACGCTGTATTTGAATCGTGCAGCGCCTTGCCCGGCGAGCCCGGTTATGAAACATGGCACAACGTGACGTTTCCATTAAGGAGGTCATGATGAATATGATTAGTATTTCGAAGCAAGTTTCCATGGCGGTCCTGTTGGTTTCCGTGGCTGTTGTTGCCCACGCCCGTGGAGGCGGAGTATCTCGTCCTGACCGATCGATTCCGCATTCGGTGGCTTTGTCGAGTGAGAATCCGGCCGAATCGGACGCAGCGACGGCGAAAGCAAGCGTGAACATGGCTCAGGCGGCAAGCGCCAGTCCGGTTTCGGGAAAAACCCGGGCCCAAGTGCAGGCGGAAATCCTGCAGGCAGGAGAGGCGGGGATGCTTGCATCGCGTGGCTTCGACTACCCGCCGAACGCGGACACGATTTCACGGAATCGCGCGCGATATCTGCGGCTCGAGCAGGCGTGGAAAGACGACGGAGTGCTTCCTGGCGCGAGCCAGTAAGCAGCGTCGAGGATTGAATCAGGAGACGAAATGAAAGTGCTGGTAGCGGTGAAGCGTGTCGTTGATGCGAATGTGAAAGTTCGCGTCAAGGCTGACGGATCGGGAGTCGATTTGGCGAACGTGAAGATGAGCATCAATCCGTTCGACGAAATCGCGGTCGAGGAGGCGGTGCGGCTGAAGGAAGCCGGCGTTGCGACTGAGGTGATTGTCGTTTCGTGTGGCGCGAGCACGTGCCAAGAGACATTGCGGGGGGCGCTGGCGATCGGCGCGGATCGCGCGATCCTCGTCGAGTCGAACGACAGCGTCGAGCCGCTGGCCGTCGCGAAGATTCTGAAAGCGCTGGTCGACAAGGAACAGCCGCAGATGGTGATCCTCGGCAAGCAGGCGATCGACGACGACTCGAACCAGACGGGCCAGATGCTGGCTGCGCTGGCGGGGCTGCCGCAAGCGACGTTCGCGTCGAAGGTGACGATCGCCGATGGCAAGGCCACGGTTGCGCGTGAAGTGGACGGCGGCGCGGAAACGCTGTCCCTGACGCTGCCGGCCGTGGTCACGACCGACCTGCGCCTGAACGAGCCGCGTTACGTGACGCTGCCGAACATCATGAAGGCAAAGAAGAAGCCGCTGGAAACGGTGAAGCCGGAAGACCTCGGCGTCGATGTCGCGCCGCGTCTGAAGACGCTGAAGGTGGTCGAGCCGCCGAAGCGCGCGGCCGGCGTGAAGGTGCCGGACGTGAAGACGCTGGTCGAGAAGCTGAAGACCGAAGCCAAGGTGCTGTAAGAGGGAGCGGAAAGAAATGACGATTCTGGTGATTGCAGAACACGACAACGCGTCGATCAAGGCCGCGACGCTGAACACGGTGGCGGCGGCAGCGAAGATTGGCGGTGACATCCACGTGCTGGTCGCGGGCCACAACGCGCAAGCGGCGGCCGACGCGGCAGCGAAGATCGCAGGCGTGTCGAAGGTGCTGCTGGCCGATGCGCCGCAACTGGCCGCAGGCTTGGCGGAAAACGTCGAGATGACCGCGCTGAACATCGCGAAGGACTATTCGCACATCCTCGCGCCGGCCACCGCGTATGGCAAGAACATCGCGCCGCGTA
This sequence comes from Paraburkholderia sp. BL6669N2, assembly GCF_003387275.1. Lineage (NCBI taxonomy): Bacteria > Pseudomonadati > Pseudomonadota > Betaproteobacteria > Burkholderiales > Burkholderiaceae > Paraburkholderia > Paraburkholderia sp. BL6669N2. The sequence continues at coordinate 1,007,435 of NZ_QUNA01000002.1, forward strand.
TCGCCGCGAAGCTGGACGTCGCGCAGGTCTCGGACATCACGGCGGTCGATTCGGCCGATACGTTCGAGCGCCCGATCTACGCCGGCAACGCGATCGCGACGGTGCAGTCGAGCGATCCGATCAAGGTCATCACGGTGCGTGCAACGGGTTTCGATCCGGTTGCAGCGGAAGGCGGCAGCGCGTCGGTCGACAAGATCGCAGCGGCGGCAGATGCAGGCAAGTCTCAGTTCGTGAGCCGTGAAGTGACGAAGCTGGACCGCCCGGAACTGACGTCGGCCAACATCATCGTGTCGGGTGGCCGCGGTCTGGGCAGCGGCGAGAACTACACGAAGGTGCTGGAGCCGCTGGCGGACAAGCTGTCGGCCGCACTCGGCGCGTCGCGCGCGGCGGTCGACGCCGGCTACGTGCCGAACGACTACCAGGTCGGCCAGACCGGCAAGATCGTCGCACCGCAGCTGTACATCGCGGTCGGCATCTCGGGTGCGATCCAGCATCTGGCCGGCATGAAGGATTCGAAGGTGATCGTCGCGATCAACAAGGATCCCGAAGCGCCGATCTTCAGCGTGGCCGATTATGGCCTCGTCGGCGATCTGTTCACGCTCGTGCCGGAGCTGACGTCGTCAATTTGAGCGGGCAAGCCGAAGCGGTGACCCGCACAGGGCGGGCACCGTCATCATGTAGATAGAGGCTGTATGGCAAAAAAATCTTCTCCAACCAGTACGGCAAACCTGCAGCGCAGGCAATGGCTCAAATATGCCGGGGCCTCGGCTGCCGCGGGCACGCTCGCCGTGAGCGCCCAACAGTCGTATGCCGCCGTCACTACGGGCGCGCGAAGCACTGACGGCATTCTCGATGTCGCCATCATCGGTGCTGGACTGGCCGGCCTGACTGCCGCGCGAGACCTGCGTAAGGCGGGCTGCGAGTCCTTTCTGGTGCTCGAAGCCCGGGATCGCGTGGGAGGGCGAACGCTCAACTACAACATTCCCGGTGGGTACGTTTCGGAAGTCGGCGGGCAATGGATCGGTCCGGGCCAGACTGCCGTCGCCGATCTCGCGCGCGAACTGGGCGTCGGAACTTTTCCAACCTATTACGACGGGAAGACAGTCGTTCTGGGCGGTGAAGGGCGCGTGACAGTCGATCTGAAGGGCACCTTCGGTACCGACGAGGCGGTCGCGGCCAAGCTCAGCAAGCTCTCGCGCGACGTCCCCGGTGGCGCGCCGTGGAAGTCTTCGAAGGTCGGCGAACTGGACAGGCTTTCGGTCGGGGATTGGCTGGCGAAGCAGGATATCAAGCCGGAAGACCAGGTGAGCTGGAATGCCAGCATCATTCTCTCGGGTGGCGCGGCGCCGGCAAAGATGGGGTTGCTGCATTTCCTTTCGATGATCAATTCGGCGGATTGCGATTATTCTCAACTCGACGCCATCAAGCACAGCGCCCAGGAAACCCGCTTCATCGGCGGCTCGCAAATCCTCAGTATCAAGCTGGCCCTGCAACTCGGCGACAAGGTCCGCTTGTCTTCACCGGTTCGCCAGATTTCCGGATGGGACAGCGACGTCGTCACCCTGCATACGGACCATGGAGAAGTACGGGCGCGTACCGTCATCATGGCCATCCATCCGGCCTTGTGTCATCAGATGCAGTTCGATCCGCCCTTGCCCGAAAAGCGTGCGGCCCTGCAGGGCGCCTGGCCCGCGCATTCCCCCGCGCGGAAGACGGCCATGGTTTATCGCCGCCCGTTCTGGCGCGACAAGGGCATGAACGGCAGCATCTTCCAGGTCAATGGCCCCATTCTTTGGGCCTTCGACAACTCCCCGCCCGGTGGGGAGATCGGGGTCATCAACGCGTTCGTCGGGAATGCGATGGTCCCGTCCGAGCGGGACGCTGCAATGGCCATGCACAAGCAGTTCTACGCGCAGGCATGGGGCGACGAAGCGCTTTCTCCCATCGCCTATCACGATCAGGACTGGAGCAAGGCCGATCCCTGGACGATTACCTGCGTTTCCGCAATTCCGCCGGGCTTCTGGAGCGCGCACGGCGAGGCGCTGCGCCCGTCGTGCGGCAAGCTGATCTGGTCGGGAACGGAGACGGCAGATATCTGGGCCGGTTACATGGATGGCGCAGTGCGTTCCGGCCATCATGGCGCACTTCAGGCGCTGAATTCCCTGCGTCGAGCGTAAAAGGGTATCAATGAAAAAAATTCTATTATTTGGCATTCCTCTGGTTGCCGTCCTGCTGCTCGCCATTTTTGGTTCCGATCTGCTGGGACTTTATCGACTTCAGAGCTATGTCACGACGTCGGCGGCCGCTTACGTTGCCGATGGCGGGCCATGGCCGCACGTGGTCGACACCTGCACCGTCTGCCATGGAGTCAAAGGAAACTCGCTCCATCAGGGATATCCGAGCCTGGCGGGGCAGCCCGCGCCTTACCTGGAAACACAGCTCCACAATTTCGCGAGTGAGGCACGGCGCAATCCGAACATGGGACCTCTCGCTAAGACGATGAGCGATCCGCAGATCAAATCGCTGGCTGCGTATTTCGCAAGTGTGACTCCGGTCGCGAATCACTACTTCAAGCCGGATGCACGGCTGCGCGAGAAGGGACAGCGCCTCGTGGCCGCGGGCAACTGTGTCGCATGTCATGGTGCTCAACTGATGGGCCACGACCAGTTTCCGCGGTTGGCCGGTCAGGGATACGACTATCTGCTTGCGCAGTTCGACGAGTTCGCTTCCGGCATCCGCAGTGAACCCACAGGCGTCATGAAAAATCTAGCGACTGGTTTTTCGCCAGAAGACCGCAAGGCCATTGCCATCTATCTGGCAAGCCTTGACCCGAAGAAAAATTGACCTATCAGATACAACCGGAGTTTGGAGTTTAGTCATGGACATCAGATCTGTCGTTCTCGTTCTCTCTAGTGCGTTGCTGGCGTGGAGTTCATTTTTCCACGGCTGGAAGTTCGTCAAAAGACGCAACTTTCTTCTCGGGCTGGAGATGTGGATTGTGGGTATCTCCGCGACGAACGCTATCGGATACTTTGCCACCGGGAACGCCGTTTCCTATGAGGTAGCGCATTTCTTTGACGCGTTCTCCCGTGGATTCGGCATGCCTATCATCGCCGTTGCGGGTCTGATGGCGATTACCCACGGGTACAAGCCGACAGTTCGCCAGGACGTCGCGGCATTTGTCGTCCCGGCTGCACTCACATTCGTCCTCGTGGGATCGGACTTCGTCGCTCCGGTTTTGCCCTACTTCTATCTGACGATGTGGATCCTGCTGTCGATCTATCTCGCGTACTTCATTAAAAGGCTCCTGGAAATAGGTGAGACGCTCCGTGGGCTGGCCTTGGCGTTAGGCCTGGTGACTTCACTCGGCATTGCGGGTATTTATGATTTTTACAAGATCCCGGGCGACGAAACGAACGTGTTTTTCAATTTCTACACCCTTGCTTTGTGCTCGTGGGCCTACCTCATGGCGGCGATCTATCACGGCTATTGTGCTATCGAGGGAACGAAAAGCGGCGGGGCCGTGCTGAAATCGCCCACACCGTACCGCAGCTGACTTGCTTCTCGACGCGCTCTCGAACGCCAGCGAGGTGGTCATCGTGCTGGTTCTGCCTCTGTGGATGTTGTTGTTCGGTGGGCAGTTGCTGGGCCGCGCACGAAAGCAGCCGGCACGCTTGCAAGGTGTTAGAGCGACCACCTAAGGCAACTCTCAAACGTATCTCAACACAGGATTGAATATGACTACCCTGATCGTGAACTACCCAAGCACGGAAGGTGCGACCTTTGACCGTGAGTATTACCTTTCGAAGCATGCTCCCCTTGTCGGCTCGGCGTGGAGCGAGTTCGGTCTGCAATCGGCCGAAGTCCTGTTTCCATCAACGAAAGCACAACCCTTCGCATGCGTTGCGATACTGCGTTTCAACGATCAGGCCGCGATCAATAGGGTCCTTTCTTCCGCCAAAACTGCCGAGGTAATGGGTGACGTGAAAAACTTCACCACTATCACTCCGACGATTTTCTGCGCGGACGATTGACAGATCGCTCGGCTGGCCCGACTTCGTCACTACCGTCGGGCCTGCAATCCCTGCGATGAACGACGCCATGTGAAAAATAGAATTGTCCGATGACACTAATGATTGGAATTCCTTTAGAAGCTGCCGCCGGCGAACGGCGCGTTGCGACCGTGCCCGAAGTGGTCGAGAAGCTGATCAAGCTGGGGTTTTCGGTCGCCGTCCAAAGCGGCGCCGGTGCCGGCGCGAATTTTGACGACGACGCGTATCGTGCGGCCGGTGCGAGCATCGCCGCTACGGCGGCCGAGCTGTGGTCGGGCAGCGATATCGTTTTCAAGGTGCGCCCGCCGAGCACGGAAGAAGTCGCGCTGATGCGCGAAGGCGGCACGCTGATCGGCTTCGTGTGGCCCGCACAGAATCCCGAACTGATGCAGCAACTGGCCGCGAAGCGTGCCACCGTGCTCGCGATCGATTCGCTGCCGCGCACGCTGTCGCGCGCACAGAAGATGGACGCGCTCACGTCAATGGCCGGCATCAGCGGCTACCGTGCAGTGATCGAGGCCGCGCATGCGTTCGGCCGCTTCCTGAACGGGCAGGTTACCGCGGCCGGCAAGGTCCCGCCGGCCAAGGTGTTCATCGCCGGCGCCGGTGTGGCCGGTCTGGCCGCGATCGGTACGGCGGCCAGCCTCGGCGCGATCGTGCGCGCGAACGACACGCGGGCGGAAGTGGCCGACCAGGTCAGGTCGCTCGGCGGCGAGTTCGTCAAGGTCGACTACGAAGAAGAAGGCTCGGGCGGCGGCGGTTACGCGAAGGTGATGAGCGAAGGCTTCCAGCAGGCGCAGCGCGCGATGTACGCGCAGCAGGCGAAGGATGCCGACATCATCATCACCACCGCGCTGATCCCCGGCAAGCCGGCGCCGAAGCTCATCATCGCCGAGATGGTGCAGTCGATGAAGCCCGGCAGCGTGATCGTGGACATGGCCGCCGAACAGGGCGGCAACTGCGAACTCACGGTGCCCGGCGAAGCCGTCGTGCGCCACGGCGTGACGATCGTCGGCTATACCGATCTCGCATCGCGCCTGTCGCGGCAATCTTCCACGCTGTATGGGACCAACCTGCTGCGTGTGGTCGAGGAGCTGTGCAAGGGCAAGGACGGCACGATCAACGTCGACTTCGACGACGATGCGATCCGCGGCCTCACCGTCATCAAGGAAGGCAAGGTCACGTGGCCGCCGCCGCCGATCAAGCAGGCGGTCGTCGCGCCGAAGCCGGCGGCAGCGGCACCCGCAGCCGCCGCACCGGCGAAATCGAAAGGCCACGGTCACGGCGGCGAGCCGATGTCGGCCAAGTCGCTCGCGATCGTATTCGCGATCGGCGCGCTGGCGTTCCTGTTCGTCGGCCAGTTCGCACCGGCCAGCTTCCTGTCGCATTTCACGGTGTTCGTGCTCGCGTGCTTCGTCGGCTACATGGTGATCTGGAACGTCACGCCGTCGCTGCACACGCCGCTGATGAGCGTGACCAACGCGATCTCGTCGATCATCGCGATCGGCGCGCTCGTGCAGGTCGCGCCGCCGCTTGGCGAGCTGGCCAACGCCGGCGACCGGCCGTCCGGGCTGATCCTCGGCCTCGCGGTGGGCGCACTCACGCTCACGGCCGTCAACATGTTCGGCGGCTTCGCGGTGACACGACGCATGCTGGCGATGTTCCGCAAATAAGGGGACGAAAAAGATGACTTCAAACCTGACTACCGTCTCCTATATCGGCGCCGCGATCCTGTTCATCCTCAGCCTCGGCGGCCTCGCCAATCCCGAGACCGCGCGCCGCGGCAACCTGTTCGGCATGATCGGCATGCTGACCGCCGTGCTGGCCACCGTGCTCGGCCCGCGCGTGTCGGCCGCGGGCATTCCGTACGTGAGCGCCGCGCTCGTGGTCGGCGGCGCCGGCGGCCTGTACGCCGCGAAGAAAGTGCAGATGACGCAGATGCCGGAACTGGTCGCGCTGATGCACAGCCTGGTCGGTCTCGCGGCCTGCCTGGTGGGTTTCGCGAGCTATATCGACACGTCGGTGCAGTTCACCGGCGCCGAGAAGGCGATCCATGAGGTCGAGATTTACGTCGGTATCCTGATCGGTGCCGTGACCTTCGCGGGCTCGATCATCGCGTTCGGCAAGTTGTCGGGCAAGATCGGCGGCAAGCCGCTGCTGCTGCCGGCGCGGCACTGGATGAACCTGGCCGCGCTGCTGATCGTGATCTACTACGGCCGCGCGTTCCTGCATGCGGAAAGCATTCGGGACGGCATGCTGCCGCTCGTCGTGATGACGGTGATCTCGCTGCTGTTCGGCGTGCACATGGTGATGGCGATCGGCGGCGCGGACATGCCGGTCGTGGTGTCGATGCTCAACAGCTACTCCGGGTGGGCGGCGGCGGCGACCGGCTTCATGCTCGGCAACGACCTGCTGATCGTGATCGGCGCGCTGGTCGGCTCGTCCGGTGCGATCCTGTCGTACATCATGTGCCGCGCGATGAACCGCAACTTCATCAGCGTGATCGCCGGCGGTTTCGGCAGCGGCGCGGGCGCACCGGCGGCAGCCGGCGGCGGCGCGGCACAGCCGGCAGGCGAAGCGGTGGCGGTGAGCGCGGCGGAGACGGCCGAGCTGCTGCGCGAGGCGAAGCGCGTGATCATCGTGCCGGGCTACGGGATGGCCGTGGCGCAGGCCCAGCACACGGTGTTCGAACTCACGAAGCTGCTGCGTGAAAAGGGTGTCGACGTGCGTTTCGCGATTCACCCGGTCGCGGGCCGCATGCCGGGGCACATGAACGTGTTGCTGGCCGAGGCGAAGGTGCCGTACGACATCGTGCTGGAAATGGACGAGATCAACGGCGACTTCCCGGAGGCCGACGTGTCGATGGTGATCGGCGCGAACGACATCGTGAACCCGGCCGCGCAGGACGATCCGACGAGCCCGATCGCCGGCATGCCGGTGCTCGAAGTGTGGAAGGCGAAGACGTCGATCGTGATGAAGCGCAGCACGGCCTCCGGCTATGCAGGCGTCGACAATCCGCTGTTCTACAAGGACAACAACCGCATGTTGTTCGGGGATGCGAAGTCGATGCTCAATGAAATCTTCGGCGCGCTGGCGGTCTGATTGTCCATTTTACTTGCCGCGAGATCGGGGCGGAACTGCGCCCCGACTTGCGGCACGATTCGTGACGTTTTCTCGGAGCGCGTACGCCCTGATGGCGCACGGGGTTCAATTCCTGACGACGCCTTTCTACCCAGCGAGAAACCGGCTAAAGCAGGCTTGACGGGACAATTGCGCCAGGCCGATGTCTGCGCCGCAAGTCTGCTGATCATCAACGAATTCAAGCGCGGGACCCTACGCTGCATCCTTGGCGTCAATTCTTCCGTGCGCAATGCGAATCGCCATGGCCATCATCAGTTCGAAAACGCGGTCAATGTCCCCCCATTGCTTCGGCAGACCGAACATCAGGGTCGCTACGCCCTCCATCTGTGCCGCGATGAGTGTCGCGCGAGCGAGGCATTCACGCGCTGTAGCAGACGAATCTATCTCGCGCACCAGGTCGGCGTAAATCGCTCGATAAGCAGCGTAGATTCGTCTTACGAGCTCACGGGTGACATCTGAGTGCTGAGCTAGCGCGAACATTTCGATCGCGAATCGACATACCCTCGGATCGCAGGCTTCCTCGAAAACGTCCTCGACGATTTCACGCAGGCGCTCGAGCGCAGGTTTGCCGCTTGGCCTGCCCATTTCCACATAGCGGTCCAAATAGGCCTTCAGCAGCGCGCTAATGGTCGAGTGGAGCAGGTCATCGTGCGTGGGAAAATAGTGCTGGAGCGCGGCCGGCAGGATACCGAGTTCCCTCGCAACTCGCGCCTGTGTGAAGTTCGCATATCCTTCCGACGCCAGGAGGTTAGCGGCAGAAGAGATTATCTCGTTGGTCTTTATCTCTCGACGCTTCCCTTGGAGCGTTGGCCGGTAGTCGAGGACGTCCTTTCCTGTTTGGCGCGTGCTCAGCTCAAGCAATCCGTGCTGGATATGCCCTTCGGACCCAAAGACGCCGACGTGAATCTTGCTGCTACCCTGTGCGTGGGGTTTGCGCGAGCTGTGAAGGGGGCCACCGTATTCGAGCACCTGCCCTGACAAGCTGACAATCAATTTTATAGCTCGCTTTGTCACGCGAATAAATTCTGTATGGTCCTTATCCGAGCCCCCGCTTTGATGGGAGAGAATCATCATTCCGGAGGTCTGCGCGATAAGAACGGATGCACGCACGAAGCACTCTTCGTTTGTCAAAGCCGGGTGGATTTCCGAGAGCAGCTTCACAAACATGCCCCGATATTCCGCGTACATATTGTCGACGAGTTCCGCAGCATAGGGTTCATGCTGAGCGAAAGCCCAAACTTCAAACAGGAACTTCGGTAGATCGGTTTCGTTGATATCGCGAAATATGCGCTCTACGAGCGCAGAGCAACGCCGCTCGGCGCTGGCGCCGGGCCGGCTTGCGATTTCCGCGTAGTCGTTGAGCGTCTGGCGCATATACGCCCGCAGCGCCGTACGCAGCAATTCATCTTTCGTGCGGAAGTAGTATTGGAGGTTTCCTTGTGCGATTCCGACCCGACGCGCTACGCGACGTGTCGCGAATCCAGCGTGCCCATCTTCCTGAAACGTCTGCCGAGCGGCAACGATGATCTGCCTGATGCGCAGTTCCCGGTTTCGCCCTGCAACTGGCCCGCCGTCGGGCCTTGCTTCCCCCAAGGTTCCTCGCTCCGGCGATCTCTCTTGCACGTCGGCTCTCCTCAATAGAACTACTTTAGATTATAGGTCGGTTCGATGGTATGCAAAAGCATCGTCGATGCGATCTCGGTGAAGCAAGTTTCGGACACCTGCTCGCATTTGTGACAATCGCCCTGTGTTGAATAATTAGGGGCAGATTTTCACGAGGCCGAGAAACAGCAAGTAACTGGAGAATTGTTCACACCAGTCGGTGTTTCCCCTGCGTTTTCCGAGCTTGATTTTAGGCCGGTGCACAGCTATTATTAGGTCATGAATAAAATAAATCTAGGTCGATCACATGGACAGATGGACTTGATGAGAGGATGGTTACGGGGCTAAGGATGAAGGAGTGCGAGATGAGCAGCAATGTAGTTTCTTTGCGGAGTCTGATCGACAAATGGTTGGCCCCGACACCGGCCTCGCCGGTCCGCTTGACCCGGTTCCGTTATGCGGCACCCAGACCCACGCGATGTGTCCGTGCAGAATCTCTTCTGGCGTCAGGCTCGCTGGCGCTCATCTTTTTCCAGCACGACGACGGATCGTGGTGTGTATTTCCTCCTTCTTCGGAGCGGCCGGCGATGCGAGCCTGGCTGAAGGCCGAATGAGGAAGGCAGGCGTATTCGTCGGGATTGAAGGGGAATTGCGATGGACATCGAAAAGATTGCAAGCGATTCGGGCATGCTGGTCGTGCTGGATGGGCGGATCGGCCGCGAAGAGTACAAGAGCGTGTACGGATCCTTGCAAGCTCTTCAGCGCTTTGCCAACAGCGTCCGCGAGTCGGTCGCGAGCGAAACGTGCGGTGTCCGCATTAATCGGGCGCCGGAATCTTTAATTTGATCCACGGTGTTAATGCTGTTGTTGTTGCTGGACAGTACGCCTCTGTTTTTTTTCGAGTGAGTGGTCAGGACGGAATATCCTGTTTCTACTCTATTTTTTCCTTTGTCGTTGTGACCTAACTTCGTCAGACCGTTCCAGGGAAGACTCCGCCTGAACCGTTCGTGACTACGTGGATTTAAGGGGATTAGTCATGCTAACGAACGCGAAGAAAGAGCGTATCGATAAGCCACGAACAATTGCTTATCGACTCCGCGGTAATGTCTTTGCGGCAGTTGTGGTGTTCGGGTCGCTAACGGGACTGTGCTATGGCGCTGGTTTTCCAGTTTGGCCAACATCCACTCAAGCTGTCGACGTGCCGCAAGGGGGAATGCCTACTGCGGAGGAAATCGCAACTGTTGTGAGTACCCGCTTTCACATCGGATTGCACGATGCGTTGCAAATCGGTCACGGGGTGCTGAATGCTGCGAAGCGTTCCACAATCTCACCGCTGTTATTGCTTGCAGTGATCGCCGTCGAATCCAGTTTCGACCGTTTCGCGGTAAGTGTGGTTGGCGCCATGGGACTCATGCAGGTGCTTCCGTCTCAACACGCAGACCGTGTCCTTCGCACGTCTGATTTGACAGACGCGCGCACAAACATCCGTATCGGGTGCGCAATTTTGCAAGACTACATAAGAGCGTCAGGTGGAAACCTCGACGACGCATTATATCGGTACAGTGGAGGCGCCAAGGGCTACGCGCGACGTGTAGCCGATCACTTGAGCATGATGAAAGCGGAACTCGGTTTGTAGTCGCGGTCCCGTTTGGATTGCCGATCTCGCCGGCAAGAAAACCCGACAAACCGGGCAACTTGTTGAGCCCCGAACCTCGCCGCGCTTGAAAGCATCCATGCCGATCGTGAAACACCCATCAAGATCCGCCAATCCAAATATTTCAATAACCTCGTCGAGCAGGATCATCGGATGGTCGAGCGGCGCATCCGGTCCATGCTGGGATTCAAGTCTATTCGGTGCGTCCTGATCCTGCCGGGAGGCATCGAAGTTATGCACATGATCGTCAAAGGACAGATGAAGTGCGTTCGCGCAACCCATCCGACCTCCACTGATCACTCCTATTGCACCAACGCTTTCTGGAGGTCGGGCCGGAAGCTTGCAAGTCGAGGGCGTTCCGGGCCGCTCAAGTACAATCCGATCGGTTTAGTCTACGGGCACGCGATGACCGGCTTACATTCCCGTTCCGCCCAGCGCGGGCGCGCACTGCCGTCGCCGGGCGCCACGGTGCCGATCTCGCTCGTCAACGGTTTCCTGGCGAGCGCGGGCGTGGGGCGCGATGTGATCGAAGGCTACCTGTATGAAGCCGGCATTGCAATCGAGTTGCTCGGCGAGCCGCATTCGCGCGTGACGGAAGAGCAATTCTCGACGCTGTACCGCACGCTCGCGATTGACCTCGACGACGAGATGCCCGGCATCTTCTCGCGCCCGCTGCGCGGCGGCACGCTGAAGTACCTGTGCCTGAGCCTGCTCGATGCCCGCAACCTTAGAACGGCGCTCCATCGTTTCGGCCAGTTCTTCCATATCCTGCTCGATGACTTCTTCGTCGAATCGAGGAACGACGGTCTCATTGTGCAGGTAATGCTGCGGCCGGATGCGGCTGTGGGTCCAATCAGCCCGCTCGGCCAGGAGCTGATGCTCAAGCTCGTTCACGGCGTGTGTTCATGGCTGATCGGGCAGAAGATCCCGCTGCTGCAGATCGAGCTTGCGTGCCCGCGACCGCGCCATGCGGTCGATCACCTGTACTTCTTCTCCGGGTCCGTGAAGTTCGACTGCGAGCGCACGCTTCTGCGCTTCAGCGTGGACTACCTCGACGCGCCAATCCGGCAGAGCAAGCGCAACCTGCAAAAGTTCCTCGCGCGCGCGCCAGGCGACTGGATATTTGAATCATTCAGCGAACAGCTCGTGTGCCATCGCGTGCGGCAATACCTGTCGGCGGCGCTGCCCGACCTGCCAGTGATCGATCTGGTGGCCGAGCATCTGCATTGCTCCGTACGCACCTTGAGCCGCCACCTGGCCGCCGAAGGCACGACGTTCCAGGTGCTCAAGGATGAACTGCGGCGAGATATCGCAATCCAGCGGCTCACCGACACGCCCGACACGATCGCGGCGATCGGCGCCGACGTTGGCTTTGACGATCCAAGCGCGTTCCATCGCGCGTTCCGGCACTGGACAGGCAGCACACCGGGGACTTATCGGCGGCGTGCATAGCGCGCGGAGCGGGTACAGCCGTTTTTCCGACGCTGAATCAGCTGGCCGACTCACTGCGCCCGCTCCAATGGCCGGCTCCCGTATGCGACCCACAGCCGGCTCCCGTTGCCGGCCCCTCCGCCAACTGTCACCACCGCTTCCGCCCCGCCGATCGGCACAACGATGCGCATGTCTTTTCGCAGAGACCGGATTCGGGGAAACCCGACGCGGCCGGCTGCCTTCAGCATCGCCCGTGCATCGCGTGGCCGGTTTTGTCACCATGAGGGCCGGATATGACAATGGGAATTCGTCACGGCGGCGGTAGGATGGTCACAACGTCTCCTGGATCTGGCCGGTTTTGCCGTATCGGCCTTGTGAGGCACTTCATTCACCGCCTGATTGGAACATTGACCATGAGCTATACCGCCCCCGTCAAGGACATGCTGTTCGTGCTCAGGGAACTCGCAGGCATCGACACCGTTGCGCAGCTTCCTGGCTTCGAGGATGCCGGTTACGACACCGCGCGTGCCGTGCTCGATGAGTCGGCGAAATTTTGCGGCGAGGTGCTGGCGCCGCTGAACGTCGAAGGCGACCGCAATCCGAGCAGCTGGAAGGACGGCGTCGTGACCGCTACCACGGGTTTCAAGGAAGCGTTCCATAAGTTCGTCGAGGGCGGCTGGCAGGGGCTGCAGCATCCGGCGGAGTACGACGGTCAGGGGTTGCCGAAGCTGATCGCGGCACCGTGCATCGAAATGCTGAACGCATCGAACCTGTCGTTCGCGCTGTGTCCGCTCCTCACCGACGGCGCGATCGAGGCGCTGCTGACGGCCGGCAGTGACGAACAGAAGCAGCGCTACGTGCCGAAGCTGATCTCGGGCGAATGGACGGGCACGATGAACCTGACCGAGCCGCAGGCCGGTTCAGATCTCGCACTGGTGCGCTCGCGCGCCGAGCCGCAGGGCGACGGCACGTACAACGTTTTCGGCACGAAGATCTTCATCACGTGGGGCGAACACGACATGGCGGACAACATCGTCCACCTGGTACTTGCGCGCACACCGAACGCGCCGGATGGCGTGAAGGGCATTTCGCTGTTCATCGTGCCGAAGTTTCTGGTCAACGAAGACGGCTCGCTCGGCGCACGCAACGACGTGCACTGCGTGTCGATCGAGCACAAGCTCGGGATCAAGGCAAGCCCGACCGCGGTGCTGCAATACGGCGACCATGGCGGCGCGATTGGCTACCTGATCGGCGAAGAGAATCGCGGCCTCGAATACATGTTCATCATGATGAACGCCGCGCGCTTCGGCGTCGGGATGCAGGGGATCGGCGTCGCCGACCGTGCATACCAGAAGGCCGCCGCCTTCGCGAGGGAGCGCGTGCAGAGCCGCCCGGTCGACGGATCGGCCCGGCAGTCAGTCACCATCATCCATCACCCGGACGTGCGCCGGATGCTCGGCACGATGCGCGCGCTGACCGAAGGCGCACGCTCGCTCGCGTATGTCGCGGCCGCACACAGCGACATTGCCCACCACCATTCGGACGAGGCGACGCGAGCACGTCATCAGGCAATCTACGAATATCTGGTGCCGGTCGTGAAGGGCTGGAGCACCGAGATGGTGAACGACGTGGCCAGCCTCGGCGTGCAGGTGCACGGCGGGATGGGCTTCATCGAGGAAACCGGGGCGGCGCAGTATTACCGCGACGCGCGGATCCTGGCGATCTACGAAGGCACGACGGCGATTCAGGCCAATGATCTGGTCGGCCGCAAGACGCTGCGCGACGGCGGCACGGTCGCGAAGGCGCTGATCGCCGAGGTCGGCGACACGGTCGCGGCGCTCGGCAAGGTCGACTGCGCGGCGGCCGCGTCGATGAAAGCGCAGTTGGAGAAGGGCGCGCACTCGTTGTCGACGGTGATCGACTACGTGCTCGCGAACGCGAAGCAGGACCCGAACGCGGTGTTCGCGGGCAGCGTGCCATATCTGAAGCTGGCGGGCATCGTGCTGTGCGGATGGCAGATGGCGCGTGCACTGCTGGCAGCGCGCGCGAACCGCGCGAGCGACACGGCATTCTTCGATGCGAAGATCGCGATCGCACAATGCTATGCGGAACACGTCCTCGTGCAGGCAGGCGGGCTCGAAGCGTCGATCGTCAGCGCGAAGGGCAACTACAGCGTGCTCGCGTTGTCGGAAGACCAGTTCTAACCGTCACGGTCGGGGCGCAGGAGGAGACAGGATTTTGACCACACAGGACTTGCTGGCGCAATATGGCCCGCGCGAATCGATGGAATACGACGTCGTGATCGTCGGCGGCGGCCCCGCCGGGCTGTCTGCGGCGATCCGGCTCAAGCAGCTGGCCGCCGGGAATGGCATCGAGATCGGCGTGTGCGTGCTCGAGAAGGGTTCCGAGATCGGCGCGCACATCCTGTCGGGCGCGGTGATGGACCCGCGCGCGATCACCGAACTGATTCCGGACTGGAAAGAAAAAGGCGCGCCGCTGACGGTGGACGTGACCGAAGACAAGTTCCTGTTCCTGACCGAAACCGGCTCGAAGAGCGTGCCGACCTGGGCGTTGCCGGACAATTTCAAGAATCACGGCAATTACGTGATCAGCCTCGCGAATGTCACGCGCTGGCTGGGTCAGCAGGCCGAGGTGCTGGGCGTGGAGATCTTCCCGGGCTTTCCGGCGGCGGAGATTCTGTATAACGACGATGGTTCGGTCAAAGGCGTCGCGACCGGCAACCTCGGCATCGGCAAGGACGGCGAGCCGACCGAGAACTTCCAGCTCGGCATGGAGCTGCACGCGAAATACACGCTCTTCTGCGAAGGCGCGCGTGGGCACCTCGGCCGTCAGCTGAACGATAAATTCAAGCTGCGCGAAGGCGCCGATCCGCAGGTCTACGGGATCGGCATCAAGGAACTGTGGGAAATCGATCCTTCGAAGCACAAGCCGGGTCTGGTGATGCACACCGCCGGCTGGCCGCTGGAGAACGATACTTACGGCGGCTCGTTCCTGTATCACATGGACAACAACCAGGTGGTGGTGGGCTTCGTAGTCGGCCTCGGCTACACGAACCCGTATCTGTCGCCGTTCGAGGAATTCCAGCGCTACAAGACGCATCCGGCGATTCGCGCTGTGCTCGAAGGTGGCAAACGTGTGTCGTACGGCGCACGCGCGATCACGGCCGGAGGCCTGATGTCGCTACCGAAGCTGGTGTTTCCGGGCGGCGCACTGGTCGGCGACGATGCAGGTTTCCTGAACGCGTCGCGGATCAAGGGCTCGCATGCGGCGATCAAGACCGGCATGCTGGCTGCCGAAGCTGCTTTTGAAGCCGTGCAGGCAGGTCGCACCAGCGATGAACTCACCGCGTATCCGGAGAGTTTCAAGACGTCGTGGCTGCACACCGAACTGCATCGCGCGCGCAACTTCAAGCAGTGGATGAGCAAGGGCCTGCACCTCGGCACGCTGATGGTGGGCATCGAGCAGAAGCTGCTGGGCGGCAATGTACCGTGGACGCTGCATCACCAGCATTGGGATCACGAGATGCTCAAGCCGGCTTCCCAATGCAAGCCGATCGTGTATCCGAAGCCCGATGGCAAGCTCACGTTCGACCGCCTTTCTTCCGTGTTCATCTCGAACACCAATCACGAAGAGAATCAGCCGGCTCACCTGACGCTGAAAGATCCGTCCGTGCCGGTGAATGTGAACTGGCAGACCTATGCCGGTCCGGAATCACGCTATTGCCCGGCGGCCGTGTACGAGTTCGTCAAGAATGACGACGGCAGCGAACGCCTCGTGATCAACGCGCAGAACTGCGTGCACTGCAAGACCTGCGACATCAAGGACCCGACGCAGAACATCGTCTGGGTCACGCCGGAAGGTGGTGGCGGGCCGAACTATCCGAACATGTAACGCAAACGCATCTCCGCGCCCGCGGGCGCGAACGAACCGGAGTGAGACGATGAGCAATGCAGCGAAGGAAGTCGTGGTGGTGAGCGGTGTCCGTACCCCGATCGGCGATTTCGGCGGGAGCCTGAAGGACTTCTCGCCGACCGATCTCGGTGCGAAGGTCGTGAGCGAAGTGCTGACGCGGGCGAACGTGCCGGGTGATGCGGTCGGGCACGTCGTATTCGGCCACGTCGTGAACACGGAACCGAAGGACATGTACCTCGCGCGCGTCGCGGCGATCAACGGCGGCGTCGCGCAGCACACGCCGGCGCTGACGGTGAACCGCCTATGCGGCTCGGGCCTGCAGGCGATCGTGTCGGCCGCGCAGACCATCATGCTCGGCGATGCCGACGTCGCAATCGGCGGCGGGTCGGAGAACATGAGCCGCGCGCCGTTCAGCGTGCCGTCCGCACGCTTCGGCCAGCGCATGGGCGACGCCAGGCTCGTCGACATGATGCTCGGCGCGCTGCACGACCCGTTTCAGGCGATCCACATGGGCGTGACGGCCGAGAACGTCGCGAGGAAATACGGCATTTCACGCGACGCGCAGGATGCGCTCGCGCTCGAATCGCATCGTCGTGCGGCGCGCGCGATCGCGGAAGGCCGCTTCAAGGATCAGATACTGCCGATCTCGATTCGCACGAAGAAAGGCGAGGTCGCGTTCGACACCGACGAGCACGTGCGTCACGACGCGGGCTCTGACGATTTCACGAAGCTCAAGCCGGTGTTCGCGAAGGAGGACGGTACCGTGACGGCTGGCAACGCATCGGGCATCAACGATGCGGCCGCGGCCGTGTTGATGATGAGCGCGGACGCCGCGCGCGCGCAGGGCGCGAAGCCGCTCGCGCGGCTCGTCGCGTATGCGCACGCGGGCGTCGACCCGGCCTACATGGGCATCGGCCCGGTGCCGGCCACGCGGAAGGCGCTCGAACGAGCGGGTCTGAAGATCACGGATCTCGATGTGATCGAAGCCAACGAAGCGTTCGCCGCGCAGGCCTGCGCGGTCACGCAGGAGCTCGGCCTCGATCCGGCCAAGGTCAACCCGAACGGCTCGGGCATTTCGCTCGGCCACCCGATCGGCGCGACGGGCGCGCTGATCACGGTGAAGGCGCTGTACGAGCTGAAGCGCATCGGCGGGCGTTATGCGCTCGTAACGATGTGTATCGGCGGCGGCCAAGGGATTGCGGCGATCTTCGAGAACATCTGATAATCGACCGCTCAGCACCCGAACACAACAGCACCGAACATAAGGAATCGTCATGGCCATTCAAACCGTCGGCGTCGTGGGCGCCGGAACCATGGGCAACGGCATCGCGCAGACCGCTGCCGTTGCAGGACTGAACGTCGTGATGATCGACGTCAGCGACGCGGCGCTCGACAAGGGCGTCGCCGCACTGAAGGGCAGCCTCGAGCGGCTCGTGTCGAAAGAGAAGCTCGACGCCGGCGCACGCGACGCCGCGCTCGCGCGCATCAATACGTCGACTGATTACGCGAAGCTTGCCGCGGTCGACATCGTGATCGAAGCCGCGACCGAAAACGTCGAGCTGAAGGGGCGCATCCTGAAGCAGATCGAGGCCGTCGCGCGCCCCGATGCGATCATCGCGACCAACACGTCGTCGATCTCGATCACCGCGCTCGCCGCGCTGCTTGCCGATCCGTCGCGCTTCGTCGGCATGCACTTCTTCAATCCAGTGCCGCTGATGCCGCTTGTCGAGATCATTCGCGGGCTGCAGACGAGCGATGCGACTGCGTCCGCGGTGCGTGCGCTGACCGAGCGTTTCGACAAGTCGCCGATCGGCGTGCGGAACGCGCCGGGCTTCGTCGTGAACCGGATCCTCGTGCCGATGATCAACGAGGCATTCTTCGTGCTTGCCGAAGGCATCGCGTCGGCCGAGGAGATCGACGCTGGGATGAAGCTCGGTGCGAACCATCCGATCGGGCCGCTCGCGCTGGCGGACCTCGTCGGCCTCGACGTGTGCCTCGCGGTGATGGACGTGTTCCAGAAGGACTTCGGGGATCCGAAGTATCGCGCGTGCCCGTTGCTGCGCGAGATGGTGACGGCGGGGCGGCTGGGGCGCAAGACGGGGCGCGGGGTGTACGACTACGGCAAATAAGCAGCCGCGAATAAGTGGCGCCCGATTGCCCGCGCGTGCGGCCGCGCCCCTTCGGTCGGCGCGGCCGAGTGCCGCGCGTCGGCACGTCCCGTCGTAGGGACACAGCGATGGATCATGGTGCGTCTATCCACTTGCAAGTTGCCGGCCGACGATGGAGCTGCGTCCTGGCCACAACCACTTAGTACTACAGCCGTAGATTTTTTTACTATACTCAAATAATTAAGGATTACTATACGTTAAGGCTATGCATTCGACTGCAAAAGCGTGGGAGCGTGAACTGGAGGTACTGCACCAGCGGCTCGGGGAACTGTTCAGGCGTCCGGAGCCCCGACAGCGGTCGCTCGCATACCTGAAGGGCCTGCTGGGTACAGTCGAGCGCAAGAACGGCTGGCAACTCGCCGAATGGATCGGCGAAGCGACACCCGATGGCGTACAGCACCTGCTGGAGCGGGCGCAATGGGACGCGGATGCCGCTCGCGATGTGCTGCGTAGCTATGTAGTGGAAGAACTGGGCGAGCGTGACGCGGTGCTGATTGTGGACGAGACCGGCTTCCTCAAGAAGGGACAGCACTCGGCCGGTGTTCAACGCCAGTACAGTGGCACGGCAGGTCGTATCGAGAACAGCCAGATCGGCGTGTTCCTCTGCTATGCCGGTCGTGGCGGCAGTGCGTTCATCGACCGCGAACTGTATGTACCCAAGGTGTGGACCGATGACCGGGTGCGCTGCGAGGCAGCGGGCATTCCCGGGTCGGTGGAATTCGCAACGAAGCCACAGCTTGCGCGTCGTATGCTTGAGCGGGCGCTGGACGCAGGGGTGCCGTGCGGCTGGGTCACGGGGGATGAAGTCTACGGCGGTGACCGTCACCTGCGGCTGTGGCTCGAGTCGCGCGGCCAGTCTTTCGTGCTGGCCGTTGCGAAGAACGAACCCCTATGGTGGAAAGGTCCAGAGTACGTACGGGCAGACCGGATCGCCGAGGCCCTGCCGGCAAGGGCATGGCGCCGCCTGTCAGCGGGTGCCGGCGCCAAGGGCGAGCGCCTGTATGACTGGGCGCTGACTCCGCTGTGGCGCTTGCAGATCACCGAAGAGGAGCGCCGCTTCGGGCATTACCTGCTGGTGCGACGCAGCCTGGACGAGCAACGCGAACATGCGTATTACGTCGTATACGCACCGCGCAGCAAGGCCACACGGCAAACCCTGGTGAACGTCGCGGGCCGCAGGTGGGAAATCGAGACCGGCTTCGAGGCGACCAAAGGCGAATGCGGACTCGATCAGTATGAGGTGCGCCGATGGCAAGGCTGGTATCGCCACATCACGCTGGCTCTGCTGGCCCATGCAGTACTCGTCACCCTGCGGGTGCACGGCAAAAAAAACACCTGAAGGTTTGGTGCCGCTCAGCGTGCAGGAGATCCGCCGGCTGCTCTGTCGCATCCTGTGGCGCGGCGCCCACTCTATCGCGTACGTGTTGTCCTGTTCGGCATGGCGGCGCCGACACCAGTACCGCGCCCAGCAGTGCCACTACCGAAGACGAGGATGTGTGCCTCCAGTTTACCCAGATCTACGGCTGTAGTATTAGACGCTGTTGCGAAATTAAATTTTGGGTCTGTTAACTTTTTCGGCTTGGTGTTAACTTCTGTCTTGTTTTGCCCGACAGGAAGCGATGCCAGAAGAACTTATAGACGACGAATTGTGGTCACTCATCGAACCCCTGCTGCCAGCGCGAGCACCGCGCAATCGCCAGTATGCGGGCCGCCAACCGATACCCGACCGCGCCGTGCTAACGGGCATAGTCTTCGTGTTGCGCTCGGGCATTGCGTGGAACCTTCTACCACAGGAAATGGGATGTGGTTCGGGCACAGCTTGCTGGCGACGGCTCGTCGCGTGGCAAGAAGCGGGTGTCTGGCAACACATCCACGAAACGTTGCTGGCCGAACTGCGTCGCCGTGGCGAAATCGATTTCTCGCGTGCGCTCGTCGACAGCTCATCGATTCGCGCCGTGCTGGCGGGAAAAAAACCGGCCCGAATCCACGGACCGACGCAAGCTCGGCAGCAAACACCACCTCATCGTCGACGCGCAAGGCATCCCGCTCGCGGTCATCCTGAGCGCGGCGAACCGGCACGACATTACCCAGCTTGATGCGCTGGTCGATGCCATTCCACACATCCGGGGCAAGCGGGGCCGTCCCCTGCACAAGCCGCAAATCGTTCAGGGCGACCGGGGCTACAGTTCCGAACCCCATCGGCGGCGCTTGCGCGAGCGAGGCATCACGCCAGTGCTCGCAAAAATCGGCTCGCCGCATGGCAGTGGGCTTGGAAAAACGCGTTGGCCAGTCGAGCGTTCGATCGCGTGGCTTCACTCGTTTCGACGGCTCAAGATTCGTTACGAACGCTATGCGCATGTTCACGAAGCATTCCTGTCTTTGGCTTGCGCCTTAATTTGCTGGACGCGCCTAAAGCCTCTGTTTAACTAATTTCGCAACAGCTTCTTATTCACGATAGGTGATAACTCGACGCTTGAGCGAATGCTGAAAGCCCGTCTGCTGGACTCCCAATTTTTCCAAGCCGCGCGACATGAATTAAAGGTCGCCGCAATGTGCGTTGTAGCCGGCTTCACACTCGAGTTCGAAGATGAACAGGATAATTCACGACGACACCCCGAGTTCGTCGCAATAGATCGATTCTCTCCCATAAAAATCGCGGTAGAGGTAAAGAGTAGGCACCGCAGAGGCGTCCAAGGATTCAATGGCGGAGGCGACATCGGGCCAGGTGATCAAGTTGACATCAGAAAATCACTGCTGGAAGCTTATAAAAAAGACGTCGACCTACCGTTTTACGTCTTCATCGATACAAACCTGCCGCCCGCTGATGACGAGTCGATATGGAATAGATGGATGGCTGAAATACGCAATACCATGCTTGATCTCGACGCAGAGGGCTACGCTAATTCTTCCCCCGCCAATGCGATATTCTTCGGCAATGATCCATCGCACTATTTGGCCGAGCAAGAGATCGGCAACGATGCTGACCGGTTGTGGATTACTTACTACGTCGCGAAGACACCACGCATTCCCCACCCCGAGCAAGATATCGTTTCCCGTTTGATGAGAGCGCACGAACAGCGACTGTCTCCGCCAGCGGATCTGAACGAATTCGTAGTTCGTTGATTGGATGATTGAACGGCGAACTGCCGCTCCCTGTCGTGGAGCAGCCGTCCGAACGTCTCAACGACACGAGGCGCGACGGACTCTTGATGACCCACTGTACGCATTCACGAAGCCGCCCGAAAGCTGCCGCTGAAGATTTCAACGGCAGCTCTACAGCACCCTCATTGAGTTGGTGCTCTCGGCCATCAAGAGGCGCTCGACGAAAGCGAGCGGCCGTCGGATCAGAATGCGGCAGCGGCCATTCGACGCGCGCCCGCTGGCTTCCGCCACGTCGCTGCGAGGAATATCCGGGCGCGGGAGGCGGAGGTCAGAAAAAGGTTTACATCCTCCTTCTCGCGGCTTACTTTGACCCGGTAGGATTCAAACCCATCGAGCGTTTTGTTTTCGTCCGTCTGCGTGTTTTACTTAATGCCTTACGTACTTTGCGAATAGTGGGCTGCACCGGTTGAGATTGGTAGTCTGCACGCGCAGTACGGTCCCTACCCAACAGACTACAAAACGATCATTGAGAGGTATCGCGAAGCACGGTTTGAGGAAACAACAAACGCACTGGTTCAGTACCTCAGCGTGCCGCAAAAGTCGTGGGGCGGGTACAGCTTCCAGCCGTACTTCGGTTATGTGGTGTGCTTGGCGATAAACGCCAAAGACAGTCTTGGCAGGTTTACAGAAAGCCGGTTGACTGGGGTGTTCATCACGGATGGGCAAGTGGTGGCCTATCAGTCTGCAGACCATTCGGCCGACGGCACGGATCTGCGCGTGCGCGACATGTGCAGAAGAGTGATCGGCAGATTCGATACCCTCGCTAACTTGAATTGACAGGGCAAGTTAACTTCGGACTAACGCGACGTGTCATGGGAGATGCTCGCGCATACCCTGCGAATAACTTTCGCTAATTGCGGCACCAATGCGCGGGGGCACCCATCGCATGGACGGATTGAAAAGCCTTCAGGCCAAAGCCGGGGTGCATGGGGGAGAATGTCCCGACGAACAGGCCAACTCCTCGTTGAGCAATTCGCATGCGGCTGAACCGACTCCAACTTCCTAAGAGCCATATAGATCATGCAAAACGCACATATGCTGCTGCCTGACGCGCTAGTAGTGCTCGGGTTTGTGATCGCCTCCCGGGTAGGAGATTTCTGCTCCGAAGCAACGAACCGGCGTCTTACTTACCTCATCGCGCTCGTGTCGTCGACCGCGGCAGGCGTCTGGTTCGCAATCCAATCGTCCGATCCGCACCACTACTATTTTTTCTCACGGATGATCGTGATTGATCCATTCGCCAGCGTGATGAAGGCAACCGTTTCGCTTGGCTTCGCGGTCTCACTCGTCTATTCGCGCAGATATCTTGAAGATCGCGACCTGTTTCGCGACCACGTGTTCCTGCTCGGCATGTTCTCGCTGCTCGGCCAGTTGGTCATGATCTCGGGCAACCACTTCCTGATGCTGTACCTCGGTCTTGAACTGATGTCGCTGTCGTTGTACGCAATGGTTGCAGTACGCCGCGACGTCGCGCAATCGAGCGAAGCGGCGATGAAGTACTACGTGCTTGGTGCACTGGCTACGGGTTTTCTGCTTTACGGCATCTCGATGCTCTATGGTGCGACCGGCTCGCTCGAACTGAACGAGGTGCTGAAGGCGGTTGCCTCGGGCCATATCGACGACTTCGTGCTGCTGTTCGGTGTCGTCTTCATCGTCGCGGGCGTTGCATTCAAGATGGGCGTGGTGCCGTTCCACATGTGGGTGCCGGACGTCTATCAGGGCGCGCCGACCGCGATGACGCTGTTCGTCGGCGGCGGTCCGAAGGTCGCGGCGTTCGCGTGGGGTCTGCGCTTCCTGGTGATGGGCCTGCTGCCGCTCGCCGTCGGCTGGCAGGAAATGCTGGTGATTCTCGCGGCGTTGTCGATGATCGTCGGCAACATCACGGGTATCGTTCAACGCAACGTGAAGCGAATGCTCGCCTATTCGACGATCTCGAACATGGGCTTCGTGCTACTTGGCCTGCTGTCCGGCGTGGCGGACGGCAACGCGGGTTCGGCGGCAAGCGCCTACGGTTCGGCGATGTTCTACAGCATCATCTATCTGGTGACGACACTCGGCTCGTTCGGCGTGTTGATGCTGCTTGCGCGCCGCAATTTTGAAGCTGACACGCTCGACGACTTCAAGGGTCTCAACCAGCGCAGCCCGGTGTCCGCATTCGTGATGATGGTGATGATGTTCTCGCTCGCCGGCATTCCACCGACCGTCGGCTTCTACGCGAAGCTCGCCGTGCTCGAAGCGACGATGAACGCGGGCCTCACGTGGCTCGCGGTGCTGGCCGTGGTGACGTCGCTGTTCGGCGCGTTCTACTACCTGCGTATCGTGAAGTTGATGTACTTCGACGACCCGCAAGACACATCGCCGATCTCGGCCGGCGCCGGTAACCGCACGCTGCTTGCGCTGAACGGTATGGCCGTGCTGGTGCTGGGTATTGTGCCTGGTCCGCTGATGACGGTCTGCCTGCAGGCAATCACGCATACGCTGCCGCTCTGACGTCGGCGGCGGGCTGATTCAGCGTGCTGTTGCCGGTGGTCGGCGTCAACCGGCCGCTCCTGACAACGCCAAGTGGAGGCATGCCAAACCACGCAGTCCCGCTGTTGCAGAAGATTTCAACAAGCTCTTCGCAGCGTTACGGGCGACTGTCGGCAACGCGGTCATTTAAACGCTTGCCCCGAGTCCATCCCGGCAGGAGAGGCCCGACGAGAGAGGGCAACGATGCCCAAGCAGAACCCAGCGCTTCAACGTACCCAGAAAGCCCCCATGACACCGGGGCGCCGGCGGTTTCTCGTCATTTGCGCGATAGTGCTGCTGGCCGCGCTAGGCTGGGCGTTGGTGACAATGCTCAAACCTGCCATCCAGCGCACGATCGTCATTACCACCGGGGCGGACCAGGGTATCTACCGTAACTTTGCCGATCGCTATGCACCCATCCTGAAGCGCGAAGGCATCACCCTCGATATCCGCAGTTCTTCCGGTTCGGTCGAAAACTATCAGCGGCTGACGAATCCGGACAGCGAATACGAAGTGGGTTTTATCCAATCGGGCACCACCAGTCCGAAAGCAACAGACCACCTGCAGACCATCGCCGCCGTCTCATACGAACCGATCTGGGTGTTCTTTCGTGGCGACATTACCGTCAACAGGCTGTCACAACTGCGCGGCAAGAGGATCGCCATAGGCGTTCCCGGCAGCGGCCTGCTTCACGTCTCCCGGGCATTGCTCGGCTATAGCGGCGTCACTGGCGACAACACCACGCTGCTGGAAATGGACGCCACCCAGGCATATGAAGGCCTCGAAACTGGCCAGCTGGATGCTGCTTTCTTTATTGGCAGGCCCGACGCCGCGATGCAGATAAGGCTGCTGAACAGCGATCTGAAGCTGATGAGTTTTGCCCAAGCCGACGCGCTGGTGCAAAAATTCCCGTCCCTGTCGAAAGTTATTTTCCCCCGCGCCTCAACCAGCATCGTCGACGATCTGCCACGGACTGATGTCACTCTGCTGGCCGCCACGGCTCTGCTCGTGTCCAAAGATACCCTACACCCGGCCTTAGTCTACCTGCTGCTGGATGCAGCCAGAACCGTCCACGGCGGTGAAGACTACTTCACGCCGCTGGGCGCGTTCCCCAATCTGACCACCGAGGAATTTCCCATTTCCGACGAAAGCGCGCGCTATTTCAGATCGGGTCGCCCCTTCCTGCAGCGCTACCTTCCATTCTGGCTCGCCAGTCTCATCGAAAGGCGGCTGCTGATCCTGCTCCCCTTCATGGCCCTTGTGCTAGGCCTGCTGCAGGCATTGCCGCGCATGCTGGAGGCGCGGATAAGAAGACGGCTTGTGGTCTGGTATCGCGAAATAAAATCGCTGGAAGACGAAATATGGAGAAACAGGCAACCCACCCCAGACCATATTGCGAAATGGCGCGATGAAATCGAGAACATTGATGCGCATGCCAGCCAGATACGTATTCCGTATCGTTATTTTCAGGATGTTTACGCCCTCAAACAGGCGATCGGCGTCGTGCGGAACCGGATTTCCCAAGTCGGTGAGAAGGTGAAGGAATAGCTGGGCCGCGACAATGGATCGGCAGAGGCGTTGGTTCAGCGATCGAACCATCGATGCTGCAGCGCAAGCGATGCAGCTTTGTAGCCGCTGCCCACGCTCGTCACCAGTCCTTTCGGCAATGTCAGTTTCGCCGACCAGCCGGCTGCAATCGGCACCGAGACTGTCAGCCGATCACGTAACGCACAGGTCGTCCGACGCCTCGCGTAGTTCCAGATATTGCATATTGGCGGTGAATCCTCCGCTATCGGACCAAAGTCCAATAGCGCTCGAGCCTCATGGCGAATACCCTGTACAAAGGACATTGTGCCGCCCAGGGAAGAACACCAAACGAAAAGATGTTTATCGCCTACCAGCGCGAGCGGCCTGGCCATATGAGCGAGCCGAAGGCATGGGCGCGTTCGAAGCCCAATGCTGACGCTGGCTTATACAGCGCGTCAGTTTGCCAGAATGGAGCATGAATCATGTGTGACACATGTGAGCCTCTTCTGCCCGGCAACGGTTCGGGCCGTCGGAATTTGCTTAAGTTCACCGGCACTGCGGTCGCGCTCGGGCTTGCCGGCGGCGCCCTCGTTGCGAGTCCCGCGCACGCCGACGCTTTGACCAGGGAGCAGCGCGACAGCATGACGCCAGAGCAGATTATCGAGGCGATGAAGCGAGGTAACGCACGCTTCCGGCGGGGCGAGAGGAAAGCACGCAATTACCTGAATGAACAGAGGGCGAGTGCCGGCGGACAGTATCCGGCAGCCGTGCTCCTCAGTTGTATCGATTCGCGCGCGCCGGCTGAAGTGATCATGGATCTCGGCATCGGTGATATCTTCAACTGCCGTGTTGCCGGCAATGTTGAAAACAACGACATCCTGGGTAGCATGGAGTTCGCGTGCAAGCTTGCTGGCGCAAAGGTAGTGCTCGTGATGGGTCACACAGCGTGTGGCGCGATCAAGGGAGCCATTGCCAACGCCGAGCTGGGCAATCTGACCGGGTTGCTGGACAAGATCAAGCCCGCGGTGCAGGCAACGACCTACAACGGTGATCGTTCCGCGACGAACTATGATTTCGTGGACGCGGTGGCGCGCAAGAACGTCGAATTGACGTTGGCGAACATTCGTAAGGATAGCCCGGTGCTTGCGGAGCTTGAAACCAAAGGCACGATCAGGATCGCTGGCGCGATGTACAACCTGAAAACCGGCGCTGTGGAGTTTCTCAGTTGATCTTCATTGATTGCGCACGACACGGTGCAACGGTGCCATTGAAATTGCGAGGCTGCGGAGAGGTCGCACGAGCTGCGACTCCGGCAACAGGGCCCGGGCATAGATGCCGTTCCGTCTACAAGAGAGATTCGATTGGCAGGATTGAAAGAAACCAGACCCCGAGCCGGCGCAGCCAGGTCGTGTTGGGCTCCGTGTCATAGCGCACTTCCACCCCGTCCTCCCGCTTCAGCCAGTACAGTCTGCCGTCGGCATCGAGGCGCGTCGAATAGGCGACCTGTGGTACGAGTGACACGAAGATGGATGCGATCCGGCTCGCAAGTGGCGCGCTGTCTATAACGAAGCCTAACTCGGTATTCAGATGGGCCGACCGCTGATCAAAATTGAATGATCCAACAAAGACGCGGCTGCTGTCCACTACGAAGGTCTTTGCATGCAGGCTCGACCCCGAGCTGCCGAATATGCCGGCATGCTCCTCACTTTTGTGTTCCACGCCAGGCAATCGTCGCAATTCGTACAGTTCCACCCCCGATTCGAGCAGTTCGACACGACGGGTCATATAACCGGAATGAACCGCTGTCACGTCGGTGGCTTCGAGTGAATTGGTTAGTATGCGCACGGCGACGCCGCGACGAGCGAGCTCGGTGAAATATTTTGTTCCGGCCGCGCCCGGAACGAAATACGGAGACACCAGATCCAGTTCATGCATCGGGTCGCCGAGAATCTCCCGAAACTGATGTACGACGCTTGCCTCAGGCGGCGCCTCGCTCAAAGCTTTCGCCGGGTCGTCGCTGACCATCTGCGTCCTCGCCCATTCCAGCGGTAGCGTGCCATCAAGCAGTTGCTGCACGATCGGTGCTTCACGCAGGGCGTCCAGGTAGGCGGCGGCCGTCGAGTCACTTTCGACTGCTCGAACTTTCCGGTCCAGTTCATCGGGCTTGTCGCTGGCGGCACGATGTACGATAAGGTCGACCGGATATGACGATCCGCTCGCCCAATACCGGTCGAACTCATTTGCGACATCGGTTGAAATCGGTCCTACTGCCAGTACATCGAGGTCGGCGAAAACGATGCCATCGGTGGCGCCGAAGTATTCGTCGCCGATATTGCGTCCGCCGACGATCGTTACGGCGCCGTCAGCGGTGAATGACTTGTTGTGCATGCGACGGTTGGCACGGGAAAAATCCGTCAGGAAGCCGATGAACTTCGGCTTGCGGATGACGAACGGATTGAACAACCGGACCTCGATGTTTGGATGCGTCTGAAGCGCGGCCAGCGTGCCATCGAGTGAAGACGATATACCGTAGTCGTCCAGCAGCAGGCGTACGCGTACGCCGCGATCGGCGGCAGCACGCAATGCATCGAGCAGGAGCGTGCCCGTGAGGTCACTTCGCCAGATGTAATATTGGACGTCCAGCGTACGCTCAGCCGTGCGAATTAGCTCCATGCGCGCAGCGAAGGCTGCACGCGGGTCCGCCAGCGGATGAATGCCGGCCAGATCATGGTGAGCAGCAAGCTCATGAGCGGCAGAACGCCCAAGCGTTGTGGCCTGCGCCTCCGCGTTGCTTATTGCCGTCGATGGCGTGCGGCTTTCAAGCGATGGCAACGCGCAACCGCATAGCGCGGCCGCGCAGACGACATTCAATGAAACGACAATAAGCGACCTTTGGAAGAAGCCGGGTGCAAAGTGTCTCGGCAATGGCATGGCTTAACCGGGCTCTGCGGACAAACAAATGGGACTTCATCTTTTCCTGAGCCGCAAGAGGAATCTGAGCGATTGGAACGCCGGGGAAAGTGTTCGCTCATTCATCTTTTTCACGGAAGACTCCCTTTCACTTCAGGTCCGCACAGGGAAATGCCGTGTCAGACAGGGCCTTGTTTTTGTCACGGGGCAGCTTGCACGACGTCACTTCCTTTCTTGAGGCTTTCTTTCACGCGGTCTGAGGCCCACCTTTACGTTATAGGCCCGTTTGACAATGCTTGCCATGCTCCGCGGGGCGGATCAGCAGTACAACTGTGGAACAGCTGCTCTTTCTTGCTGACGTGAGGACCGATTTGTCTTAACGCCATTTCGCGTACAGTTTCCGCCGTAGTGTCGCGAACATCTTTTTGGCAAGATCCTCGCATTCGAAATCGACAGGCCCGTGGCGCGTGGAAAACTCTGCCGCTCCTTGTCAGGATGTGACGGGCTTGTACAGCAAGTGCATTAAGCGATTCCATACCGTGGCAGCCGGCTTACAAAAATATGAGAGGTAGCGCCAACGGAGAGTCGCGACCCGAGCAGATAGATTGGGCCCGACTGCGTGACGTGGATTGAGGATGGCAGAATTTCTGATCGCCGGTCCTTGTGCAGACGGGCCTTCGCGGCTACAACCTGAGTGTGCCCGATACATGGGCCCTTGCTGTATCCATGGTTGTATCAGGGAGAATGCTTATGCTCGATGTCTTGAAGAGCGGGGCAGTTGCAGCCCGATTGGCTACCGGTGACTGGATTGCCATGACACTAACCATCGGAAAGCTGCATGGACGCGCTGTGTTGTTTCTGGCGTTGACGATAGCGGCGGCACTACCCGGTTCGAGTTTCTCGTTCGGCGCGGAGCCGGCGGACGCCAACGCGACTACCCGTGAAATCTGCATACCTAAAGGAACATATCCGACGGCGGGTGGTGGCACTACGGTTTTCTCGCACGAAAAGACCTGCTTTAGCCGTCCCGCGATTGACACCTACGCTTGGGAGAAGAAGAGCGCGCGGATAAAAAAAGGCGCGCCCGACGCCTTCAACGGATTACGAATCGTGATGTACGATTACCACGACGCGCTTTACCACTGTGCCAAGCGGCGTATGCGGCTGCCTACGCTTGATGAACTGAAGGCACTGTTTGCCTATACGAACGCGCATGGCAGTCCGGGTGGAGGAAGCCATAATGCAATCGTCGCGTCAAAAGACGACTCGCGTTATGAGGGTGGTATCTATGCTTGGGGCGGTTCCAGCCCGTATTGGACGCATACGCTTGCAGGGAACCGCATGCACAAGGTAGTGAATCTGGCCGACGGCCGGGTGAGCATCCGGCACGATCCGCAACCAAACTACGTATCGTGTGTACGTTGAAGAAATTAACGCGCTACTTGCAGACGGTCCTGCCCGCGTCGGATGACTGAAGGTCGCAGATGTGTGGAACTCGCGCCGCGCGCCCTTTCGCGGCTGACACGTAACCGTCAATGTGCGGAACGTTCATACCGCACTTTGCGGCGATTCCGCCAGGGAAGGTTTCGATCCGAAGCTCAGAAGGAGGCACCCGGCAATCCCGGAAAGTAATGAGCCGACGATGACGCCCAGCCGGACAGGAGTGAAGAATTCGGCTCCTTCGAACGCGAGGGAACCGATGAACAGACTCATCGTGAAGCCGACGCCGCACAATGAGGCGACGCCAGCGAATTGTCGCCAGCTTGCCCCCTCGGGAAGTTTTCCCAGCCCGACAGCGATGAGTGCTGCACCTGCACCATATACACCGGCGAGCTTGCCGACAAAGAGACCCGCCGCAATACCGAGTGGCAGCGGCGCCGACAGCGCAGCAAGGGTAACGCCGGCAAACGATACGCCGGCGTTTGCAAACGCAAAGACAGGCAGTACCGCGAAGGCAACCCACGGGTGCAGGCCGTGTTCAAGCTGATGCAGGGGAGCTTGTCCTGTGGCGTCCTTCGTCTTCAAGGGTATGGCGAACGCCAGTGCGACACCCGCAAGCGTTGCGTGAACACCGGACTTCAGAACGAATACCCACAGGACGATTCCGGTGAGAATATAGGGTGCAAGGCGCGTAACCCTTTGCCGGTTCAGTGCAATCAGGACCGCGATGGCGCAGGCCGCCAGAAAGAGCATTGCAAGCGAAAGATCAGCGGTATAGAAGAGCGCAATGATAACGATGGCCCCCAGGTCGTCGGCTATCGCAACTGCGGTCAGAAATACTTTCAGCGACATCGGCACCCGGCGGCCGAGGAGGGAAAGGATGCCGAGCGCAAACGCGATATCAGTTGCCGTCGGAATGGCCCAGCCGCGAAGGTTTGCCGTATCACCGCGGCAAATAAAGAAGAAAATGAATGCCGGCACCACCATGCCGCCAGCGCCGGCGACGACCGGCAGCACTACTTGCGCGAGCGTTGACAGTTCACCTTCGATCACCTCACGTTTCACTTCGAGGCCGACCAGAAGAAAGAAGATGGCCATCAATCCGTCGTTAATCCAGAGCAGTAGTGGCTTTCCGATGTGGAACGACCCGAACCGGATCTCGACCGGAATGTTCAGCAAATCGTCATAGACCTGCCGAAGCGGCGAGTTGCTGAAGATCAAGGCGAGAAGCGCGGCGGCCGCGAGCAGCAGGCCCCCGGCCGATTCCATTTTCAGGAATTCCGAAAGACCATCGGAAAGCTTACGAGACGCATTGTGATTCATCGTGTCGGCTCGCGCATCGGCAGGTTCTCGTGAGGGTGAAGCCTGGGATAGAAGCGGGGTCGCGTGGTCCCGTCCGTTCAGAAGGTAGAGTAACGTCTGTGCGTCGCAGTGCAACTAAAAGTGATTCCACATATCCGTCGTTCGTGCATGCATGCCCCGGATCGCTGAGATTGCATTCAGATACTGAGTGGGCTCACCTTGGTTCCCGAAAGGGAAACGTCGGCCATCAGCCCCGAGTTGGTCAGCACAATTGCGTCGACAGCGGCAGTTGCCGTCGACGTATCGATTGTGCCGTTTGCGCCTATTTTCACGAGTGCAACTGACGCGTCAGTGCCAACCGACCACCCCTTGGCGCCGCGGAATTTCTGGAGTGCATCTTCCGTCATGAAAAGGAAGATGATCGCCTTGGATTGTGCGCCGGCTGTAAGACCGAACGAACCTGATACCGTACTGTAGTAGCCGACCGTGCGCTCGGCTACCCGCAGCGCACCTTCGCCATACTGTCCACCTACAACGAACCCGACCTGAAGAACTGAGGGAAACACCAGCACGCCTTGTGCTTTGGACACGAGCTCGCGCGCGCCCGGCACCGACGCGTAGAGTCGCGATATCGTTCCATCAACGCTTGCGTCAATCGACTGGCGTTTTGACGCGTCAGTCGCCTCACTCCTGGTCCCACTCGGAGTCGTGGTGCATCCCGCCAGGAGTAGACCGGTGATGCCGGTCGCGGTGTGCAGCAGAAAATTACGTCGTTGCATGTCATCCTCCATTGCAATTCCCGCCGTCGTTTCCCGTTGATCGGTTTGATGGCGCTGGTCGAGTCGCCGCGCCTCCCGGGCAGAGGCGTATTGCAGCGCGCTACCGATCGGTCGGTGCTGCCATGTAGGTCCTCTCTGCTGCTCAATCTGCCCGCAGGCTCTATGGCCTACGAACAGTACGCATGTGAATAGCGTTAAGCCCTCGGTCCTGATGTCAGCGTCTGGCGAGTGCGTGCCCGCTAGAAGGACGAATGACCTGGCCTGACCTCGGAGCACTTCATACGTCCATTACATGCATCCTCGGTCTTCGTACGCACGTCGTGAAACAGTGCACTACGGGCGGCTGTTGAACAGCGCCACATGAACAGGCCGCGCAGCATGACGTCTCGATCTCGGCGTTCATTGGTCGGACAACATTGAAGCAATTTGAGCGCTGTTTTTTCGGCCGCTACGAATACGGGCCAAGGCGTCGCCTCCCGTTTGTCGGCGGCCATGACAGGCCGGTTGCGAGCTTCCGCCTGATGGCATCATGTCATACGGTCCGGATGCCGAGAAAGTGGACTTTGGTCCTAGGTGTATACACGCGTTCGAGGAAAGGTTTCTGGCTGAACCGGCAACAGCCGTTGCTGCCAGCACGTAATGAGAGGAAATTCACCCCGCACCGAAGTTTTGCGGAAGGTGACGCGTCAGTATGTGGTGGGCGACGTTGGGCGCATCGACATCGATCAGGCGCGCGTTGCCCTCCTTGAAAGTCAGTCAGCACACGTGAAGGAACAGATCGCGGTGATTCAGGCCCAGATCGCGATGTTTCGCGCGATGGGAGGTGGTCGGCAGATGCCCGGGGTGTTGCACAGGTAGCGCATTCCCGACGAGTGCAAAACATCGATGCTTGCTCCGACGCCGTCCCGGACGAAGTACAGCACGAAACGCGAGGGTGCAGAGCGCATCACGAAAGAGAGGTGCGGCAGCAGGACGCGCCGCGCGGAACAGACGAATCCGGCTATCACGCCCGGTTGGCAAGCGGACCTCTTCAACGAACGCTCCGGTCTCGCATCGCGTCCGGATGAGCGGCCGAGAGACGGACTTTAGCCATAGATAGGGAGCAGCAGAAACAACTTGATGACGATCGCGTTGGCAATGTCGATAAAAAATGCGCCCACCATCGGTACAACCAGAAAGGCGAGATGCGATGGGCCGAAACGTTCTGTAATGGCCTGCATGTTGGCGATGGCAGTCGGCGTAGCCCCGAGGCCGAAACCACAGTGTCCGGCGGCCAGCGCGGCCGCGTCATAGTTGCGGCCCATCACGCGAAAGGTGATGAAAATTGCGTACATCGCCATTGCGATGGCCTGCATGACCAGAATTGCGAGGAGTGGTAGTGCAAGCGAGGCGAGATCCCATAGGCGTAGGCTCATCAGTGCAATGGCGAGAAAGAGCCCGAGACTAACATTGCCGAGCAGCGACACCGCGAGCTCGAATGGCTGATATAGACCGCGCACGGCAAGCGCGTTGCGCAGGATGACGCCGATAAACAGGACGCACACGAACGTCGGCAGTTCGAACGCTGTGCCAGCAATCCACGATGCGAGTGCCGAACCAACGGCAAGGCAAACGGCTATGAGCGCAACTGTTTCGATTACGGCCTCTGCCGTGATCGGCCGGACTGCCTTTGGCTGTTCGAAGCCTGTTGTGCCCGCGACATCAGGTTTCGGGCGGGGGGAAAGACTGTACCGGCTGATGAGAAAACGCGCGACCGGTCCACCGATCAATCCGCCGAGGATCAGGCCGAATGTCGCGCAGGCAATCGCAATCTCCGTTGCCGAGGCAAGCCCGTGACGAGCTGCAAAAACCTTCGCCCACGCCGCTCCGGTTCCGTGTCCGCCGGATAGGGTCACCGATGCGCCGAGCAGACCGAGAAGGCGGTCTTGCCCCAACGCCCAGGCCAATCCGATGCCAAGCGCATCCTGCATCACGAGCAGTCCGACCACAGCACCGAGAAAGACGATCAACGCACGGCCGCCGGCCTTTAGTCCCGCCAGATCGGCATTAAGGCCGATGGTGGCAAAGAAGGTGAGCATGAGAGGCGCCTGAAGCGTCGTGTCGGACCGCACTTCTATTCGCAAGCTGCTGCGTAACGCAAACACGAGTAACGCGACCAGCAGGCCGCCGACCACCGGTTCGGGGATCGTATAAGTTCGAAGCACACGGATCCGGGCAAGAATCTGGCGACCGAGCAGAAGCACCAGGGCGGCAGCCATCAGCGTTTCCTGCGTGTCGAGCCTGAACATGTCCCACCCCCAGTCGGGAGGATGCTCACACGGACCCATACGGTGCGCCGGCGAGTGAACGATTTCACGCAAAGCCCACCAGGCAACCGGTAAATATCCAACGATGCAGTGCCAACGATCACGCCGAGACGGAGCGGTGTGACATGTTCGCGTCTTCGAAAGTGAGAGCGCCGATAACTTGCCTCTTGATAAAAACGACTCGTCGCAGTGCAGCGACGCAAGCACACTGGTCGGGAGGAATTGACCTTCTACAAAATGATAATAGGCGGCGCGTGTACCCATTGACACCCATTTTTTGTCGCCGAAGGAGTCGGCATTCAGCCGCCAGGAGTTGCAGTTTGATCAGTTGGCGCGCGGTCATGTCGACGCGGATTGCCGTCATTCGCCAACGCCCTGCTGCGACGAATGCGACGGGGCAGTTTGCGTTTGCAGGTAACCGGTATCGCGAAAGAAAGTTCGTTAGTAGGAAAGGGCCGTGGCATCATGGTTGAATGGCTCGGGAAAAGAGCGGGCATCCGTGCGAAAACTGAGCAGGGACATGGCTCCCGTAGGGTTAATAGAAGAGAGGACGTTCGCTCTGGCTCGGGTACGTTCGATTCTCATTCAATACAAGTCATCAGCGCCGGTCCATGCCGAAGTGTGGGCTCTCGCTGCGTGAGACGGTCAACGTAAGTCTCCGCGTGAAGTTTTAACGGTCTCGGACAAGGAGGCCAGCATGAGCGTGTTCAACTGGTTGTTTAGGCGCGAACCACCGCCCGGTGAAGCTACCGCGCGAGAGACACGTGAAGCGCTTGATCGAATCCTCAACCTGGCTCCGCAACTGCGGCTCGTGACGAACCATGCGGCGAGACTGGCACCGGCCATCAGATGTGCGTTGGAATATGTGCGCGCTCTGACCGAAGATGTCCCAATCGCACGCGAGGCGAGCGCCGCGGCGTGGTCATCGGACCCACACATTCACGCGTTCTTTGCGGTGTCGGAGGATGTCACCCGCGCGCTGAGTCGCTCGGCCGAACTGCGTGCGTACTTTGACCGAAATGCACTGGATCGCGAGGCGTTTATTTTGCTTGGTATGGCCATGACCGAGCGCCGCACCTTGGGCGTCGCGCAGCACGGCGATGCTGTACGTACCGACGTTGAGCGAACGACGGTCAGTTTTGGCGATCATCAGGTGCGCGTGTGCGAACGCAATGAATCGGAGTTGCGTGACGAAATTGTGTTGCGGGTCGTGGAGCAACTCGCGCTTGAAGCGCTCGACCGGATCGCCGCCGACGTATCGCGCCGTGGCCTGCTGGAACAGGAGCGTGCGCTGCTGAATACGCGACTCATGCTTCTAGGGCGACAGGGCAAGGGAATGAATTCACTTCTGGACGGTAACCGGTTGTCGGGTGTCGGAGAGATGGCTGCCTTGCAGGCGCAGCTCGAGGAGAACAACCGGAAACTGGCTGGCCTTGGGCTAAAGACCGACGCACTGGAGCGGGAGATCAGCATGGTATGCGAGATGCTGACGTCGCCGGGTCCTTACATTCAGGTGGAAAAGAGGACGCTGCGTCTTGACCGAACGAACGTGATCGTGGACGACGACCATCAACGTGAAAGTACCGAGATCCAGGTTCATCTCGCGCGGGTGCCGGGTGCGTTGCAGGAATCGCGTGCCTTCTGTCTGGTGCGTTTCGCGCGAAGCGATCTGCATGCGGTCCCACGCATGTCGGACGATGCAAACCAATGGCTTCTGTGACGCTCCGACACGTCATATGCCGAACTCGCGACACGGGGTGCGGCTGCACCTCGCGTCAGTCTGGAAAAGTCCTGTTGGGCGCCAATGGTTTTGGGCGCGACGATGTCGGCGTCGCCCGGTGGGGACAACGGCCACCGCCGCGCTCGCGTCGTTCAAGCTTGTGGCGATAGGCCCGGCGTAGTCGCTACAAGAAAGTGATTGCGTCAGTTGGACTGCGAACACCCTCATGCGCCTTATCGCCCAGTTCGGGTTCATTGGGACGGGGTAGTTAAAAATGGGAACAGGCACTCGCTTTGTCAGGATACTGGTGCGAGCGTTGCTATTAATCGCCGCATTGTCTTCACTCCTGCTTGCCGTCCGTGCGTACGATTCGCGCACGGGGCCTCCGCTCGAACTCTGGCACACCTATGTACCCGAAGAATTGAGCGCTGGGCAAATCGATGGATCGGACTGGAACGCGTATCTCAGGCACGAAGACAGTCTTTTCGAGCAGGTGCGCCGGGAGGTCACGGACCGTTTGCCAGCATCGGCGCACGTAATGTCGAATCGGTACTTTAAAAACAGTCCCATCTATCCGCCAGGTTTCGACCACGACTGGAACAGGTCATATGAGATGCTCCCGTCTGGAAAGCCCCTGGGCGCTGTCGTGCTGCTGCACGGTTTGACCGACTCTCCGTATAGTCTTCGGCACATTGCACGCATCTACGTCGCCCATGGATTTGTTGCAATCGGAATTCGCCTGCCCGGTCACGGCACGGTGCCCGCCGGGCTGACCGATGTCGACTGGGAGACATGGATGGCGGCAACGCGGCTTGCGATGCGTGAAGCCAGACGTCGAGTCGGGCCGAATTGCCCATTACAGATGGTCGGGTTCTCGAATGGTGGTGCGCTCGCGATGAAGTATGCACTGGACAGCCTCGAAGATAGTCGGCTGGACCGGCCAGAACGGATCGTGCTGTTCTCACCGATGATTGGCATTACACGTTACGCGCGTTTTGCCGGTCTCGCGTCACTTCCGGCGCTATTGCCACCATTTGCAAAAGCTGCGTGGCTCGGGATCGTGCCTGAATTCAATCCAGTCAAATACAACTCGTTTCCGGTCAATGGTGCAAGGCAATCGCACCGGCTGACAATGGCATTGCAGGAGGAATTGGCTCGTCTTGCGAGAATAGGACAACTCGCGAAACTTCCACCGGTATTAACCTTTCAATCCGTTATCGATTCCACGGTAAGCACACGCGCGATCCTGACCGCGATGTACGCGAATTTCCCATCAAACGGAAGCGAACTGGTACTGTTCGACGTGAACAGACGGGCAAAGATGGGCCAGATCCTTAATCCGGCATCACCACTGGCGCTATCACGCTTGATACCGCGTTTTCCTGTGGCATACCGGCTCACGGTCATCGCCAATGCTCCGTCGGGCTCCGAGAACATGAAGGAGCGCGTGGTCGAGCCGGGGAGCACTCAGTGGCAAACGCGTGAGCTTGACCTCGTCTACCCGCCGCAGGTGTTCTCACTGTCACATGTCGCCATTCCTTTTCCACCCGATGATCCGTTGTATGGAACCCGCCAGGACGAGGAATCAGGCACGAAGTAGGGCGCAGCACTCGGCACTCTCGTTCCACGCGGGGAGCGCGGAGGGCTGATTGTCAGTCTGGATACACTCTTTCGAATCGCATCTAATCCATTCTTTCCGTACGTTTTGACGCGACTCGACGCGACCATCGGCGAGCCCGTGCGGCGATCGGGCACGTCCCGTCAGTCGTTCGATCGTTCGACGTCAACTTCGGCTGCGACGACTTCTGCAGATTCGCCCGGCATTGAAACGGACGGGCTGAGCGACGATGCGGTGACCGAGGAGGATCTGTCTGCAGCGACACCTTGACGGTCGCGCACGCGACGAAATGTTCATGGCGCCCGACACGGAGTTTGCGCCCTGGTACGTCGTGAAGTCGGATGACAAGAAGCGCGCACGCCTCGATCTCATTAGCCACTTACTAAGCAAGATTCCCTATGAGGAAGTGGCCCGCGACAAAGTCACGTTGCCTAAACGACAGAAGCCCGGAGATTACAAAGAGCCCGACTATCCGTTCAGGTTTATCCCCGGAGGTTCGCAGATGACTTTCTGCTACCCGCCCCGTCGCAAACGCGGCGATCGATGAAACGCGTGCAGTAGTTGTGAACCACGCCGACGCGACAGGCCGGCACAACTCGCAGGGTGTTCTGCCTTTTGGCAGCGGCGGGGGAGACATGGTGGTCAGAACCCCGAAGCGGGTACATACTTGGCATGCGGCGCAGCATTGTCTTCCGTCGACGTGATCTCAACACTCGCACGGCTTTCCCGCACAGAGGAGAAGGGACAAGGAGGTCGCCATGACACCAATCCAGGGACTGTTCGCTGCGGCCTCCGCGGTTCTTCTTTTCCTTTACGGCCTTCAGGGCTTTAGTCGCGAACTGCAGGAGGTCGTGGGCACGGCGCTGCAGTCATGGCTCGAACGTGTGACTGCAAGCCGGCGGCTCGGGTTTCTGGTTGGTGCGTTCGCCACAGCGATTGTGCAGTCAAGCAGCGCAATCACAGCGCTTGCGGTCACTCTTGTGGACGCGTCCGTCATTTCCTTCCGCGCCAGTCTCGGGATCCTGCTCGGCAGCAATGTCGGGACCACTGCAACTGCCTGGCTGGTCTCCTTCAAGCTCACGGGTATCGGACCGATATTCATCGTACTTGGGGCCTTGATTTCGATGTTGCCGATCCGCGCCAGGTACATCGGAAAAGCTGTTTTCTATTTTGGATTGATCTTCTTCGCGTTGGATCTGATATCCGCGGAACTGAGGCCTCTGCAAAATCGCCCGCAGTTCAAGGAATGGCTTGAACTAGCAGAGGCTCCCTGGGCAGGCGTGCTTGCCGGCTTGCTATTCACTGCGTTGGTCCAGTCCAGCAGTGTCACCACTGGTCTGGCAATTCTCCTCGTCCAGCAAGGGGTGCTACCGCCGCAGGCCGCGATACCGATTGTCATTGGCTCGAACGTCGGCTCGACCTCAACCGCGTTGGTTGCAGGTCTCGGGATGAGTTCCATCGCAAGAGCCACGGCGATTACGAACTTTCTGTTCAATGCGACCGGGTTGCTGTGTTACTTTCCGTTCCTGAGATCCTTTTCAAGAGCAATGGTGGATTTGACAACCAACCCGGGGATGGCGGTGGCATGGGCGCATCTGATATTCAATTTTACCGTCGCAATCTGTTTTCTTATGGCGCTGACGTGGGTTGAACCCTTGCTCAGAAAGTGGCTGGGTGCCGAGGTTCGAAGTGCAAGTTCAGAGCCGGCGTCCTGAGTGGTCGCTATCACCGCCGCGTGAATTTTGGCTCGGCGAGAGGCAAGCCATTGCTGACTGAGCGGTCGCGCGTCCATCCATACGCTTTGACACCGTAAATAGGTGCGACCTTGAGCAAAGTGCGATTCCGGTTAGGACGATCAAGGCAATGCGTCAACTTGCGGACTGCCACCGACAAATGGTTTCGAATCAGCAGAGTTTGTCATGCGTAGAGATCGATGCACAGCATTCCTATCTATATGACATAAGCTTTAGTTGTCGTTCGCAGTAGTCGTAGTAGCTTTTTAGAAGTGTCCGGTTCCCGCTCATTAGAAATGTTCGGTTTCCTGCTCCGTGCTGACTCTTGTGGCGCATGCTGCAGCATCACAGCCAGCCCGGAGCCAGACCATGAACGGACGTGGATTCATCACGATCAGCATGAACCGCCGTTCGAGATGACCATGGTATCAACGGCCGGTGTCGAAAGTTGAACAGCCGTCCCGCCAGCGATCAACGAACGTCGGCAATGGCCGAATAGCAAGGACCCTGACGGTGCGAAGCGGCTATCAAGATGCCGGACGACAATCAAGCTCACCTCCAGAATAGTCACGCTGATCGTGATTTGGCGCTGTTCAATCTTGCGACCGACAGCAAAAGCCGTGAGCCGACGGTATGAGGAAACGTGGGCGTCTGTGAGACGTAGAAGGTTCCGACGGCATCGACGGCGACGCGGATGTCGTCGCGCCCGATTACGGGACTGCGCAACACTGAACTGACCAGCTCCGCGTCAACCGTCAGATCATCGAGAAACGGGTGACGACCTGGGTCTGTCGGAGAATTACGCTGCGGATAAGCGCTTCGAAGTCGATGGCGCCGACGCTGCGAGCAGGTTTCTGCATGCCCACGACTATCCTGAGACGAAAATCGACGTCGTCGGGGACGCCATTGCGCTTCACTCGTCTGCTGAGATTGCCGATCGCAGGGAGCCCCGGAAGTCGCGCTTGTCCACTTCGGCACTCATGTCGAGGTCATGGCGTCTCACGATGCATTTGAGTCGTTCATCTTTCACTGCTCTGAACGGCTCTTGCGGGTCCGGTGGGACCACCGCGGCGCAAAAACGGGACGAATGCGAAGTGATGCCGGCGAGAGAATCGGTTCCGGGGCCGATATCTATGGGCGCAACGAACTGACGCTCCCGCTACGTCGCGCATGAGGCTCTGCCCGGGACAGTGGCGTGCTTCATGTCGGACTGCTGGCCAGAGACGACGCATGATTGACGGCAGTAGCGCCCCATTTAAAACCCGAGCCCGACGCCGGCGCCTCCGAAACCACTCCCACCGAAACTGCCTGCCCCGATCCCGATGCCGAAACTGGGGCGCGGCGCATAATAGCCGGGCGGGTCGCCGTAGCCGTAGTAGGGCGGCTGGGCGGCGACGCAACCCGCAATACCGAACGCTAAAGCCAGGATGCCAAGTAGCTTGATCATGACACGCTCCCTTCCATCAGCAGGACAGGGACATCGCGAGCAAGATTCGGCCCTCGCTGGTTGTCCCCGAGGTAGCAACATTCCGCGCATGCATCCATGCATGCGTCGGCCTAATAGCCGTCCGATCAAACGTCCAAGTGCGATTCTTTGCATCGAGCCATCGAGCCATCGAGCCAACTCGTTTCGACAATGATCGCAGCGCCGACCGAAAGATTGAGATGGGGCGTCCCTGCGATGTCCGCCGTCCGGCTCAGTGCGTTTAGGGTTATTCGATGCCTGCCCTCATTCAGATTGCTGTGAGTGTGCCGCGGCGCCTGCGGGCAGGCGTCGGATAAGCCTCGAGGGAGGAAACCGCGGAGTGGTCCGAGGCGGTCGGAATGTCGGGTGGCTATGGCGATTGATGGTCCAGCATCCTCGGCCCTGGCAGAGCAAGGTGGCCCAAACGGGATGCTCGAAGTGCCCAGGCGCGTGGATGATGCGATGAATTCGCGCGACGATGGTGGCGAAGTGGGCGTGCGAGGGCGTGCTTGAAGCGGCGGGCGCGAACGTCCGCTCGTGGGTCGCGTTGCCGCAAAGCCGACGTTGGTAAGCATGGAACAGTAGCGTTCATGTTGCGTCCCGCGACATGGGTGGTGCGCGAATCGGTGCGGTGCGCTCAAGGATATCGATGACGATCATCGGGGCGCCACAGTGCCGGCAGATGAAGGCGGGCCGGGTTTCAACGACAGGATCGCCGGACGGCGTATCGGGCCTGGGCGCGACGTGCAGCAGCGCACGCACCCTGGCGAGACTGGCGCGGCGCACCGGGTTGGCGAGCAGGCCGTAGTGACGGATGCGATGGAACCCGCCAGGCAATACATGAAGCAGGAAGCGACGCATGAACTCGCCGGCCTCCAGCGTCATGGTCTTGTAGCGGGTGCGCCCCTTCTCGCGGTAGTCCTTCCAGCGGAAGGTCACGCCGTGCTCATCGAGGGCGAGCAGACGCTGGTTGGAGATCGCCACGCGGTGCGTATAGCGCGAGAGGTACGCGAGCACCGCTTCCGGTCCCGCAAAGGGACGCTTGGCGTACACGAACCATTCGCAGGTACGTAATGGCGCAAGCCACTGGGCAAAGGCGGTGGGATCAGCAAGTCCGGTGTACTCGCCGAAGAACTGCAGGTCGCCACGGTGGTGAGCCGCTCCGAGCGCATCGAGGAAGCGGCGCCGGAACAGACGTGAGAGCACGCGCACCGGCAGGAAGAATCCCGGTCGGCAGGCAATCCAGCGCTGATCATCGGGCGACAGCCCGCCACCGGGAACAATGCCGTGCACGTGCGGGTGATGCGTGAGCGCCGAGCCCCAGGTGTGCAGTACAAGCGTGGCACCGATCTGGGCGCCGAGATGCCTGGGATCGGCGGCGATCGTGCGCAGCGTGTCGGCGGCGACGTCGAACAGCAGCCCGTAAATGACCCGCTTGTTGTATCAGGCGATCGCGCTGATAAGCGCGGGCAGCGTGAAGACGACGTGGAAATACTCAACGGGTAGCAGATCCGCCTCGCGTGCCTCCAGCCAGCGGTGTGCGGCACTGGCCTGGCACTTCGGGCAATGGCGGTCCCGGCACGAGTTGAAGGACACCTCTGTCCTTGCGCAGCCGGAACAGCGCAGCACATGTCCGCCCAGTGCCGCCGTGCGGCACCGTTCGATGGCCGACATCACCTTCAGCTGCCCCAGGCTCAGGCGTGTCGCGGCTCGCCAGGTTGGCCCGTGGGCGCGGAAGATGTCCGCGACCTCCAGCATGAGGCACTACGCCGTGTCAGTTGGCGGGCAGGCGCTCCAGCGGACTGGTGACTTCGCGTAGCAGGTCGGTGGCTACCTGCGCATAAAGCGCGGTGGTCTCCAGCTTCTTGTGCCCGAGCAGCACCTGGATCACGCGGATGTCGACCTTCTGTTCGAGCAGGTGCGTCGCGAAACTGTGGCGCAGCGTATGCATCGACACGCGCTTGTCGATCTGTGCGGCCTCGGCTGCGGCATGGATGGCGCGGTTCAGTTGCCGCGTGCTGAGCGGGTCGACGGGATCGAGCCCGGGGAAGACCCACCCGCCGTCGGGCATCCTGCCCTGGGCACGGGCCACGCGCCACCAGACCCGCAGGCGTTCGAGCAGTACCGGTGAGAGCATCGCGTAGCGGTCCTTGCGACCCTTGCCCTGTTCGATGCGCAGCGTCATGCGTTGGCTGTCAACGTCGCTGACCTTAAGCGCCACCACTTCGCTGGCACGCAACCCGGTGCCGTAGGCCACCGACAGCGTGCTTGAGGTTGCCCGTAGCGGCAATGAGCCGCCGCACTTCATCAGGGCTGAGCACGACCGGTAGCGTACGGGGCACGCGCACGGGCTGCATCCGGGCCATCAGTTCGGGCTCGTGGAGCGTGATCTCGAAGAAGAACTTCAACCCGGTGATCGCGGCGTTCAGCGACACCGGTGACGTGCCATGATCGACCAGATGCAGCTGGTAGGTTCGCAGGTCCTCGACGGTGGCGGTATCAGGCGAGCGCCCGAGGTATCGGGTGAACTCACGCACGATGCGCAGGTAGTTGGCTTGTGTCTTGGGGGAAAGCTGGCGCATACGCATGTCATCGATCATGCGCTGGCGCAGCGGGCTGACGGTTGGTTGGGCGGAGGTCATGATTCGGCTCCTGCTGGAGAACGAGGCGGATTGCCTCATTCGCCAACATAAAACCGCGTGACCGGCCTCTCCCTGACCTCCAGCGTCGGACCGAAGCCTCCTACCGCGCGAGCGGTTTCGTTCGACGGCCCAGAACGGCCGTTGGCCTAAGCTTTTGCGCGGATGCTCGAATGTCGGCTCTGCCCTGGACAACGGACCTTCTTACGCCGATCATGTCGGTCGGATCGTCGGCCTTCTGGATAGGTTTGCACAACGCCACAACGCCGCCTTGCGCTCCGGGAACGATGAACTCAAACGCAAGCTCGAAGCTCTTGCCACAACGGGGAGGCTTCTCCGGTGAACGTCGTGCGGACCTTACGAGTCACGATTATGGAAAACTTCATTGGTATGTTTTCGATGTTGCTTGTCGGCCGGCGCCCAAGCCCAGCTTCCGCACCGGGCCGGGAAGCCAAGGAAGCAGTAGCGCACTCGCCGAGCGAGGCCTCGCCGCTCAAGCTGCAGTTGGCCGAGGCGTCGTGGGATTCACGCTCCACGAGTGCGCTTTGATGCGCAGCGTGGAGCCTTCCTGCTGGGCAATGAGTAGGAAGTTTCCGCCGATGTCCATGGTCCGCTCATCCGGCACATTGATATTCCCAGTCCAGGTTCCGGATTCCCAAGCCACATTTCCATCAGATCTGCAAAGCCCTTGCTGGATTTCCAAATGGTTCCAGACGGTCGTTGCCACTTCGGCCCATTCTTCGATCCCCTTTCGGCCGGTCACGGCTTCCTGGCCCGCCGGGACGAGAATGGCGTCTTCGGCAAACAGAGCCACCCAACCGATCGTATCGTGAGAATTGACTGTATCGACGAACCTACCGTTCAACGCGGCAAAAGCCTGTGAGATGTCCATGGTGCTGCCTCCATGAGGCGTGAAGTTGGTGAGACTAAACCCACCGGAATGAGATGTTCGGTTCTTCGCGTTACGCCAAGCGTTAATCACAACCAGACCATCGCGCTACGCGCGTGGCGAACCCTAAAAACATCCAAAGGGGCGTGCCCTGCCCAAGCTTAGTGCCACTAGGGCTGGCTGTCGAGTGGTGCGATTGATCGGACTAAAGGAACAGCACTTCTTCGACCTCTCCTGTCATCCATTGCGTGGGTGACGATGGAATTGTCGCGTCGCCCGTACCGCGGAAATCGTCAGTGGGGAGGAAATCGTAAGCAGGGTTTGCCGATGGCGTCGCCGATTACTTGACATTCGCCGTGACGACATGGATGGCTGAAAAAAACCCTTGACGCAAACTCGGCTTGCCAAACTACGTTATGGTCGGAAGCGCGGCTTTCCCGCGCTTCCGACCATGCAAGACTGGTTCTTTGCGGCCAACACCACTTGACGGACTAACTCAGGGCATGAAGCCGCCATTCAGGTTCTCCTCCGGGACTCAGCTTCAGTTCGATACGGCTATCGCGACTTGAAAATCGGGCTGGGGCCGTCTAGCGTCGTTCGGAGTGGAGAGGAGCCACAGATGATCGTATACAAATTCGGCTATGGAGGCAGCGCAGACTCGCCCGA
Source organism: Paraburkholderia sp. BL6669N2 (assembly GCF_003387275.1). Lineage (NCBI taxonomy): Bacteria > Pseudomonadati > Pseudomonadota > Betaproteobacteria > Burkholderiales > Burkholderiaceae > Paraburkholderia > Paraburkholderia sp. BL6669N2. The sequence goes on from NZ_QUNA01000002.1 coordinate 1,052,080, forward strand.
TATCAGTCCGTTCGTCGTCAAGCTCGAAACGTGGTTGCGCATGTCGGACCTGCCGTACGAGACGCGCATCGGCAACCTGGCAAAGATGCCGAAGCACAAACTGCCCGTGGCGTTGATCGATGGAAAACTCGTTCACGGACTTTAACTCAGCGACAGGTCATCGGCCTTTGGCTGCTTTGTTGAGGAACGAGCTCTCTTGCCGCTACCCGACACGTGACCGCGAATTCTGTCGCGTCTTCAGACCCAGACGCTCAACTGCGCGTCCGGGTTTGCGTCCACAAAACATGAAACCGCTACGTCACGTGCATCTGACGATACACACAACACACTGCATCAGAAGCGGTGCACAACACCCGCACCGACCGCAATCTGGCTGCGCGACGACGCCGGCGTGCTACTGAATCCATCGCCCAGCGATGGTTTCGCGATTATCACCTTGCCGTTACTCCACAAGGTGTCACCATTCGCACGCTGATAGGACTGGACCGCATAGACGCCGGTACGCTTCGACAGAGCGTAGTACTGCGACAACGTGAACTGTTGATACTGCGCGGCGCTCGTGATCCCGTTCGCTTTGGTAGCGCGCGTGTAGCTGTAGCCGGCAGCGAAATCCCACGCGCTGGCGGGCTTGAAATGCAGTACCGCGCCCGCCGTGTTGAAAATCGCAGTATCGCGAAACGTCGAGCCGATGCCGGGGATGTACTGGACGTTCGAGTACGACGCCGACACGTCCCAGGCGGCCGAGAAGTGATAGCCACCCGTCACCGCGACGCGCTGCTGCGCCTGCGCGGTCTGGTAGCCGTAGTTGATCGCCGACACGGCCGTTTGCGCGCCACCGTTTGAAGTCGTCGACGACGCGCCCCAAGCGCCACCGCCCGGCGTCGAGTTGTTCACCCGCTGAGCCGCAGCACCGATCCCGAATGGGCCGTCTTGGTATTGCAGCCCTGCGCTCCAGGTCGAGCCCGCGTTAACGCTGCCCGGCACGCCGCCGAACGCGTATGACGCACTGAATGTGAAGCCGCCCAGTGTCGGCGACTGGTAGACGAGCGAGTTATTGCCGCGATATATGTTGTCAAGCGAATCGATATCGCCCGGGTGCGCACCGAAATACCCGGTCAGCCAAGTGGTCGGGCTCCAAGGCGCCAGCATGTTGTAGTAGGCCGTGTACTGGCGTCCAGCAGTCAGTGTGCCGTAACGGTCGCTGGTCACACCAACCCACGATTGCCGAGTGAACATTCCCCCCGTGAACTGCGAAGAGCCATTCGTGCTGTTGAACCCCGATTCCAGCGTAAAGATGGCCTTGGTACCACTCCCGAGATCCTCGCTGCCTTTAAGGCCGAACCGGCTACCAGCCCACACACCCGCGGTCATCTTGACGAGAGAATGGCCGCCCGAAGTTGAGCCCAACGAAGTCGCGCTGTTCTGCCATGCGAGGCCGTTGTCGGCAACACCGTACAACGTCACGCTGCTTTGTGCATGGGCGCCCACGCAGACACCGCCCAGCATGCACGAGGCGACGATGGTCTTTTTCATCATTAGTAATCCTATTTTGTGTTGAAAAACGAAAAATGTCGCGGCTTCGCCTTCCCCGTTCAGGCGAGCATGGTCAGCCAGCGTGCCGCGCGGAGGAGCAGCTCGTCTGCCGAATCGAACGTCTCGACGCCCGCCACCTGCGGCGCGTCGCATACCGCGAATACCGGTTTGCCCCATTGCAACCCGAGCGCGATCTCGGACAGTGTGCCTAGCCCGCCGCCCACCGCCACGAGGCACAGCGATGAACGCGCGATCAACGCATTGCGTGTTATGCCGAGCCCGGTCGGCAGTGCGACGCTCAGGTACGGGTTTGCGCCTTCAGCGTCGTCCTCGGGCAGTAGGCCGATCGCGATGCCGTCAGCGCGGAAAGCTCCGCGAGCGGCCGCTTCCATTACGCCACCCTTACCGCCGCCGACGATCGCGATGCCCGCTTTTGCGAGCGCGTGCGCGATCGATTCAGCTATCCGCAGTTGTTCCTCAGTGGCCGCTCTCGGGCCGATCACGCCAACGGGCATCAGGTGCCGATTCGCGCAGCGCTGACGCTCCGCGAGATCGGCGAGGGCAACCGCGACGAGCCGCTCATGTTCAGTGTTGCCTTGGTCTGACAATCCATTCCCCCATTGCAAGAACGCAGGTGCAAAGCGCTGTCAGTACGATCGACAGTACGGCTGCCTGCGAGAAATCGGTTTGCCCATCGGACAGCTTCAGGTACAGCAAAAGCGGCAGAATGTTGATCTGCGTGCCGGCCAGAGCGATGGCGGTACCGTAGGTACCGAGCGCGATCGCTGCGACGAGGCACCAAGCCGCAGCCACCGACGGCCACAGCTCGCGCCAGGCCACGTCGAGCCAGGCGCGCCAAGGCCGCGCACCGAGCGTGAGCGCCGCATCGAGCGGCCGCCGGTCGAAGTTGGCAAAGGCCGGATAGAGCATCAGCGCGACGCGCGGGATCAGGTAGTACGCGTAGGCGATCGCCAGGCCCGCGCTGGTATAGATCAGGCCTCCGATCTGCGCCGGATTCGCGCCGAGCTTGGCGAGCAGCATCGTCACGAAGCCGGCGCGGCCGAAGCTCAGGATGAAGCCGTAGGCGATCACCAGGCCCGAGAAGGCGAGCGGCACGCCAAGCGCGGCGAGCGAGAGTCGCCGCCTCGCCGGCGACTGCCCGGCCAGCGCGATTGCCAGAACCATGCCGATCGCCGTCGACAGCGTGCCGGTGACGGCCGCCAGGCCCAGCGAGCGGCCGATCGCATCGGCCACCAGCGGGTCACCGAACACGGAGGCAAACGCGCGGCCGCCGCCGTCGAAAGCGGCGCCGACCAGAGCCGCGAGCGGCAGCGCGAATGCGATTGCGAACAGCAAGCCGGCCGGCAACGCGCCAAAGCGGCGCAGCAGCCCCGCGTCGCGGGTGGCGAGAGTCGAGCTCCGTGTCATCGCGGGCGTCCCTGATCGTTACCGGTGATCACTGGATTCACTGCCCGAGCGTAGCCTGCGACCACAGCTGGTCGACCTGCGCCTTCTTCGCGGCCGCCTTGGCCACGTCGAGCGGGTGCACCTGCGGCGCGTTCGGCATCTTGGCGGCGATCTCCGGCGCCAGCGTCAAGCCCGGCACGGCAGGCCGCACATAACCCTGCGCGAACAGCGCTTGCCCCGCATCGCTCATCACAAAGTTGAGCCAGAGTTGGGCTGCCGACGGATTGGGCGCATTCTTGACCAGGCTCATCGCATACGGCGCCGACACGCTGCCATCCTGCGGAATCACCACCTCGGCCGCGTCGCCCATGCCGTCCGTGTACTTGGCCTTCAGGCCGTCGTTCTCATAGCCGATCAGGACGGGGATCTCCCCCTTCACGAACTTCGCATAGGGCGTGGTGCCCTCCACGCGCAGGACATTGCCGGCCGTCTTCAGCTTGCCGAAGAAATCCGCGCCGGGCTTCGGATCGTCGACGCTGCCGCCCATCGCGTAGGCGGCGGCGAACACGTCCACCTGCCCCTGGCCGGTTGAGCGCGGGTCAAGATAGACTACTGCGTTCTTGTATTCGGGCTTCAGCAGATCGGACCAGCGCTTCGGCACGTCCTTGACCAGCTTACGGTTGACGAGGAAGGCAACGTTCAGCGAATGCACCGTGAACCAGCGGGCGCCGGGATCGCGGAACACTGGCGGCAGTTTGTCGAAGTTGAGCGGCTTGAACGGCGCGACCACGTCCCTGGCCGTCGCGTCGAGAGCCGAGGCGGCGAAGTAATAGGCCGTGTCGGCCTGCGGGCGGCGGCGCGACTTGTCGAGCGTGACGACGGTGGCGGCCGAACCGATGTCGTTGTAGGTGATCTCGACCTTCGGATAGCGCTTGCGGAATTCGGCGAACAGAGCTTTCCAGTTGGCCCACTCGGGACCCGTGTCAAACGAGGCCACCATACCTTCGTCGGCAGCCTTCTCATAGAGCGCGTCCTCGCCGGGATAAAGCGGCGCCGGTAGCGCGGCATGGGCCGCGCAGGCGACGAGCGTGCCGAACGCGAGCGCAGTCGCGCGTATGCGTTGAATCAGGGTGGGACCTGCAAACATCGTAGTTCTCCGTAATGCGTGTGGGTGTCCGCCGAGGCGGGCGAGTGTGTGTTGATCAGTCATGCGAACAGATGCGGCTACGATCCAGCCGATGGTGCGGTGTCGATGAGCGTTCATTCGCGCACCGAGGCCGGCAAAACGCGCAGATGGCACGGATCAATCGCGATGCTGTGCACGGCCACCTCGCGCCCCTCGCCAAGAAGGGGCGTGGTGGCGCCGTGCGGGATGAAGTCGTAGCGATGTGTCGAGCCGAAATAACGGACCTCGCCACACGCACCGTGGATGCGGTTTGCACACCCCTGCTCGGGATCAGCTTGCACGTGCTCGGGGCGCACCAACAGCTCGACGGCCTCGCCCTCGCGCAGCGAGCCGGACGGGGCGCACAGCGTCGTGAAGCCGACATCGATGCGATCAGTCGCGACCACGCGCCCGGGCAGGATCGTCGAATGGCCGATGAAGCGCGCGACACGTGCCGAGACCGGCTGTTCGTAGAGTTCGCGCGGTGTACCGACCTGCAGCACGCGGCCGCCGTCAACGATCGCGACGCGGTCGGCCATGCTGAGCGCTTCGTCCTGGTCGTGTGTGACAAGCAGAGTGGTCGCGCCACAGGCGCGTTGCAGTGTGCGGATTTCGTCGCGCAGTTGATGACGAATACCAGCGTCGAGCGCCGCCAGCGGCTCGTCGAGCAGCAGCACGCGCGGCTCAATCACGAGCGCGCGCGCCAGCGCGACGCGCTGCTGCTGGCCACCCGACAGTTGCGAGGGAAGTCGCCCGGCGTGACTCGTCAGGCCGACGCGTTCGAGCATTGCCAACGCCTGGCGGCGCCTCTCGGCCAAGCCGATGCCGCGCATCCTCAAACCGTACGCGACGTTGTCGGTCACACTTAGGTGCGGAAATAGCGCGTATTGCTGGAACACCATGCCGACACCGCGCTTCCAGACCGGCTGCTCAGCCACGTCCTGGTCGCCAATCACGATACGACCAGCATAGCCCCTCAGCAGGCCCGCCGTTAGCCGCAGCAGCGTCGACTTGCCCGAGCCGCTCTGGCCGATTACGGCGAGCAGCTCGCCCGGCGCAGCCTTCAGCGAGATGTCGGAGATGCCGTGCGAAGCGCCCGGGTAGGTATAGCTGACGGTATCGAATTCGAGGCTCATGGCATTACTTCAGTCGTTGCACGGTGGTGATTGAGGCGAGTGTGGCCGCCACGGCGAGCACGAGCAGCACGACGGTTGCCGCGCATGCAAAGCCCGATGCGCCATAGAACGCCTGTAGCAGCAGCACCGGATAGTTGCGGTAGCGAAAGCCCGCGATCAGATTCGAAATCTGGAATTCGCCGATGGATAGTGCCGCCACCATCACCAGGCCGGCGAACAGGCTGTGGCGTAGGTTCGGCAGTACCACGGTCAGGAACTGGCGCGAGGGCGCGGCGCCGAGCGTGGCAGCGCAGGCCTCGAGCGTGGCTAGATCGAGATGGCGCAAGTCGGCGAGTAGCGTCTGCAGCAGGTAGGGCAGCGTCAGCACCGCATGCGCGGCGATCATCAGCCACAGCGTGCCGAGCCAGGGCAGCGTGTCGCCGCCGAACACGGCGATATAGCCGAACCCGAGTGTGAGCGCCGGCACGGCGATCGGCATCAGCATCACGAGCCGGGCGACGAGCCCGCGCCCGGCTCTTGCCCGGTGGTTCAGCGCATAGGCGAGTGGCACACCAAGCAGTGTGTTCAGCGCGCAGCAGGCGAGTGCCACCGTGAGACTTGTCGCGAACGCGCGGCGAAAGCTACGGTCGGCCGCCAGTTCGGCGTACCAATGACCGGTCAGGCCGGTTGGCAGCAGCGTGTTGGTCCAGCTTTGACCCATCGAGCCGATCACCAGCAGCGCGATCGGAAGCAGCAGGTAGAGCGCGAACAGCACCACCACGGCACGTACCAGCATGCGGCCCGGCGATGGCGAACGGTTGCCACGACGAACAGGAACCCCAGCGGCGCTGGCCGCGGCAGCATGGGATGACATCAGCGAATCCGGTGGTAAGCAGAGGAGACAGCGCAAAACCCCGTCTAATCAAAGACTTGGAATTGCGATAACGAGCGTCATTGTGCGTTGCCGACATGGCATCGTCATGAAAAAAAAGTACAAAGTCCGCATCGTGCTTTGCGAATCTGGAATATCACGCAATGAAACATCTGTATCCGAACATCGCTGAACTGCATGCGTTCACCAGCTCGGCCAAGCATCTGAATTTTTCGTATGCGGCGCGCGAGCTGGGCCTGACGCCGAGCGCGGTGAGCCGGCAGATCGCGAATCTGGAGGTGCTGTTCGGAATGAAGCTATTCGTGAGAGAGGGGCGCAACCTGTCCCTGACGCGTGCCGGCCAGGTCTATCACGCGCGCGTCACAGGCCCGCTGCGCGAGATCGGCAACGCCTCGCTTGAATTGCTGAGTGTGCGCGAGGACAGCGACCTGCTGACCATCGCCAGTGTGCCGACCTTCACTACCAAGTGGCTAGTGCCGAGGTTAACGTCGTTCCTCACGGCAGCACCGAACATCACACTGAGCTTCCGGCGTCATCTCGCGCACGGCGATCCGTTCCCACTCGGACTCGATGCAGCGATCCGTTATGGCGACGGCCGCTGGGATGGGGTGAACTGCGACTATCTGGCGGGGCGCACTTTTGTGCCTGTCTGCTCGCCCGAATTCGCAGCGAAGCATGCGTTGCGCACGCCGGCTGACCTCGCGGCCGCGCCAAGGCTTGTGCACGAGCAGGCAGAAAGCGTCTGGCTTGTATGGTCGGAAAGACATGAGATCACGCACATGAACGCGTTCGCCGGACCGCGCTTCGAGCAGTACGCAGTGCTGATCCAGGCTGCGCAATCCGGACTCGGCCTTGCGCTCGTACCGGCGTTCCTGATTGGCGCAGCACTCGATGCGGGTACGCTCGTGCAGCCCGTCAATGCACCAGTTGATGTCGACAACCAGGGCCACTTCCTCTGCTACACACCGGAGCGCCTCGATAAAAGCGCGGCGCTGCGCAAGCTGCGCGACTGGATGCTGGAGGAATTCTCGACGCACGATCCGGCGGCACCGGCTACGAGAACGCCGACTCGACGGGGCGGCTGTTAGCCGCGTGCCGGGCTCCTGAACATTCTTCCGTATGCCACGTCCAGCGCGCCATTCGCAGGCAGCGATCGAACATTAGCGTGACTTTGTAGATGCGCGTTTCGGAGAAAAATCTGTTGCCATAGTCGGCCATTCGCTCATCCGGATTCTCATAGACGCCGAGATCACGGACGTAGTACTGGCGCAGCTGAGCTGACAGCTTCCGCGATTCTCTGATGGCAACGGTGGCCTCGTCGTCGTTGCCGTCAGCGGGCTCGGCGTTTCGCACATCAATTCACGTTAAAGTGCACGCGAACGTCCTGATGACTTTCGACGGGCCGTCCATTCTCGATTGCCGGGAAGAAACGCCATTGCCCAAGCGTGGCAAGCAGGATCTGATTCAGCCGCGGGTTCTGTGTGGGCTTGACCAGTTCGACATCGAACGTACCGTCTGCATGGACAGCGAAGCGTGCAACGGCAACCGCCTGAAAGGCCTGATCCCGAAGATCGTCGGGGACTTCCGGAAGCGGTTGCGAGAGCAGCCGGGCCTGCTGGCTGACGGTCGCGGGCGAGCCTGCGGCCGAAGATGGCGCGCCGTGCTGCGCGATGTCGTCGCTTGGGGCCGGCGCCGCTTTCGACTCTGGCGTGATGGGCGCATCTTGCCGCGCGGCCGTGGCGCCTTGCTGCGCGTCGGGGGCGGGGTGTGGCAGTGGCAGCACGCGAGGGGCCTGGTGCACGGCGCTGCTACGCGCCACCTGCGGCTGCCGTTGTGCAAGGGGCACGGCATGGGACGCGGTGACGGCATCACGCCGGACGTTGCCCTGGGGCGTTTCGCTTGTGCGTGGCGCGGGCGGCAACTCCACGACCTGCAGTTCGATCGCCTGCGGGGGCGCTGCGGGTTGCCCGGAGCCAATGAGCCAGCGCACGTGGGAAAGGAAGAACCACCAGACCATCGCTGCCAGCGTGGCGGCAACGATCACGCGACGCCCATTGCGGTTGCCGTACAGCAGCGATTCTCTACTCACGATGCACAGCAACGAGAAAGTGTTCGGCGCCGGCCTTGCGCGCTTCGAGTATGGCTTGCACAACCACGCCATGTGAAGCGCCGTCGTCGGCCGCCACGACAAGATTGCCGTCCTTTCGGAGCAGGTTCGTGACCGCCGCGCGAACTTCATCGAGCCGAACGGGCCGCTGGTTCACAAATATCTGGTTGGCGCGATTCACAGAGAGGGTGAGGGACTGCTCAACCTGCACCGGCTGCGCCTGTCCCCGCGGCAGGTCGACATGGACCGCGTCGAGCCGCTGCATAGCCAGTGTCGTGAGCATGAACGTGGCCAGCAGAAAGAACATCACGTCGATCATCGGGATGATCTCGATGCGGCCGCGTCGCGATATGCGCGCCCGCCGCAGCTTCATGAGACCGCTCCCGCACGTTCGCGCGCGAGGCGCAGGTCGCCAAGGCGCTCGTTCGCGAACGTCTCGATCTCCTCCATGAGCCGGTCCACGCGTCGCGAAAAATAGTTGAACGCAAAAAGCGCAACCAGTGCGATCACGAGACCGATGGCAGTAGCGACCAATGCCTGCGCGACGCCACCCGACACGCCCGAGGGACTGACGACGCCATCGCCGCCGATCAGCTGGAACGAATGCATCATGCCGACGATCGTGCCGAGCAATCCGAGCAGCGGCGCAGCGGTGACGATCGTTTCGAGCAGCCACAGACCGCGGCTCATGTCGCGCTCGATCTGCGAAGCGGCTTTTTCGATCTGCCCTTCGATACGCCAGACAGGCGTACTGTCGTCGTCGAACAGGACGTCCACACGCCGTAAAACGTGCTCGCCCGGCAGTGAATGCGCGGCGCCATTGTGCGGCATACGCGCGTAGCGCCAGCAGACGTAAGCCCGGTCGAACGCGATCGCGAGCGCGACGATCGCCAGCAGGCTAAGCGGGTAGATGACCCAGCCGCCGAGCCTCAACGCCTCGGCGACACCTTTCCATTCGTTCATGACTGGCTCCTTCGTGCCGGAATAATCAGAAGTGCTTGGTAAGGCCGGCGTAGATCGCTCGCTGCGGGCCATACTGTGGCGCGCCTACGCCGATGCCGGATCCATCACGCAGCTCGTAGACACGGCCGAAGGCATTGACCAGCACGAGCCGCGCATCGAACCTGCCGATCAGCGGCTCGCTGAAATGCTGGATCACGCCGAGGTTGACCTGCGCATACCATGGCAGGCGCCCGGTGTTCGCAAAGCCGCTGCGAAGGCCGCTACCGACGATCGCATCTGTCGTGAAAGTCGTCTGGCCCAGGGCGTAGCTGCCACCGAACGACGCGGTAATGCGTTGATCGTGATCGAGGTAGACCAGGTGGTTTGCGATGTAGGCCAGTTCGTCGGCGCCGAAGTTGAATTGCGCCGATTCGATGTTCTTTCCCTGCGCCCGGCTGTATGCGACATTCAGATACGCAGTCACATTGTCCTGGTGGTAGCTCGACGTGAACTCCACGCCGTAGACGCGCCCGTGCTGGTAGTTGAACGGCGTGAAGATGAGCGCAGTGCCGAATTGCCCCTCGTCGAGCAGATCGCTGGCGCGCTTGTAATACGCGTCGAGTCCTACGGTCAGTGCAGACGTGAGGCGCTGGGTGACGCCGATGTCAAAGTAATCGGCGCGTTCGGGCTTCACCGGGTCGTTCTGCGAGGTCGGGCTCTGATTGGTCGTGCCGTTGAACTTGCTGATCGTCGAATCGGACACGAGTTCGAAGGCGGGCGGCGTGAAGTAGCGCGCGTATCCGGCGTGCAGCGTCGTCGCGTTGGTCGGCTGGTACACGAGTCCGACGCGCGGGCTTAGCTGTCCGGCCTGCACATACTCGTCCATGCGGTCGTAACGCAGACCATAGTTGAGTGTCAGCTTCGGCGTGATTTTCCACTCGTCCTGCGCATAGAGGCTGTACAGGTAGCCTGACTTGCTGTTCGCATCCTGAATCGTGAGCGGCTGGTCGGAGGTCTGATTTCCGTTCGCGTCGACGGGAAACACGGCCACGGTGTTGTCGAACACGGCATGTTCCTGCTGGAACAGGAGACCGGCACGCAGCGTGTGGTGATCATTGAGCCGCCAGGTGAAATCGGTCTGGACGCCATTCGCCTGGTTGCTGTGGAAGTCCTCGGAAGCGACGCCGTTGAAAATGAGGTCGCCCACCGGGTCCGGATTGAACTTGGTACGTGTGTAGCGCGTGAAGAGCGCCACCTGATAGTCGAGCGCGCCACCGTTGGTGCCCTGCAGGGCGACTACCGCGAAGTTGTTCAGTTCCGACTGGGTCTCGTTGAGGTTCGCCGAGTCGAACGTGGACTGGCTGTTCAACGTGTAGACGGGGGCGAGCCCCGGCGTATTCGGAATCTGGAACTGGTTGCTTGCAGTCCCGAACATCACGGTCACGCGCGTGAGCGGGTTGAGCAGGTACGACATGTAACCGAAACCGTTACCTTGGCGCGTGTGATCGTGCAGGGGGCTGCCGTCCGAAGTGGGCGCCTCGATGCCGAGATTGTTCTGGCCGAGCGAACCGGCAAAGTAATAGCTGAACGGGCCGCTCGAGCCGAACACGTCGGCGCTCGTCTGGATCGTCTGGTGACTGCCGCCGTATACGTCGATCGTGCCGCCGTTGCCGCCGTCGCCGGACTTGGTGCGGATGTCGACGATGCCCGCCGTGCGATAGCCGTACTGGGCCGGCAGCGCGCCCGTCACGAGATTCACCTGATCGATGATCCGCGTGTCGAGCGACTGCCCGAAACCGCTGATCGGTTCGGGAATGATGATGCCGTTGAGTCGGTACTGCAGGTTCGCGTGGTCACCGCGCACGTGAAGCTGACCGTATGAATCGTTGGCGACGCCTGGTGCCTGCAGCAGAACCTGATTGAGCGGCGTGTTCGCGCCTTGTGGCGACGAGTCGATGTCGGCCTGCGTGATGCGGTAGACGCTCGCACCGACCTCGGGCAGCAGACCGTTGCGGGCGCGGTCAAGGCGCTGCACGTTGACGGTGACGTCGAGCGTGGTGTCTTTCTGGAGCACGACGGCGAGCGGCTCGGGCACCTGTCCCGGCGTCACCGTCGCGACGCGGGTGACGGTGCCGTAGCCGGAGGCCTCCCCCTTGACGGCGTAGGTTCCGGGCGTGATGTGGTCGAGCCGGAAGTGTCCGCTGGCGTCAGCCGTCGTCCGTGGGACGCTTTTGCCGCTGGCGTCCTGAAGTGAGATCTGGGCATGGGCGGGCACGTGGCCCTGGGCGTCGGCCACCGTGCCGGCAAGTGCGGCGTCGCCACCGGCAGCGACTGCGCGGGAGTAAAGCGTACAGGCGAGCAGCAGCATACCGGCCTGCGATAGCGGCGATCGGTTCATTGTCTTGTTGTGGTTGAGGGGTGGACGTGCCTGATGTCAGGCCACGATGCGCCATCGACGACAGGAGCGACGTTACGCAGCGGTGGCAATGTTATAACATAGCATTACGAGTTGGCAATCCCCCGCTTGGCGCAACCTGCGCTCCACAGGGAGAGGGAGCGAAAGACTCCGCTATCGTTGATCGACCGAGGTCCTCGCCTTCATATCGAACATCGGCCGCGAATGCCTCAAACGCATCGCGAAGCGGACCTTTAAAAAGCGACGCGGCAAGGCCGGAACTGCGCGCTTTCGGAACCGCGACCGTCCAATCTTGAAACGCGGGGAGCCGCGGCCTCAGGGGCGTGTTAAGTGCGCACCTTATTGCCTGTCCACAATAGGTCTGGATGCACTAACAGGTCCGCACTTCTCACGGCAAGTTGACCGCTGAAGTGGACTGCCTCAATACGCGAACTTCTGATACGCCTCCGGCGCGCGGGCAACGTCCAGTCGATCCACGCGCGGCATATAGCGCAGTAACCGCTTCGCCCGCAGGCTCAGGCGTTCGTCCACGTCGGCCGGCACGTCGATATGAACCTCGGGTCGAAAATACCAGCTCCTGCTGTAGCCGATCACCACCATTGGGCGCGGCTGATCCGTTCTATTCGGCGTACCTCGATGCAGAGCGCGAACGTCCCGCACCATGACATCGCCAAGTTCCATCTGGACGGCCTGCAGACCGACCCGGTTCTCGCGCCACGCCTTCATCGCTTCGTCCGGACGCATGCGATGAGTGCCTAGCGTGGTTTCAAAGGGACCGTTCTCGAGGGAGACGTCGCACAGCGGAAAATTGACCGCCAACTGAAAAGAGGGCATTTCCGGCTGGTCATCGAACAGCGGCGGCGTGTCGCGGTGGATGTCCTGGTACGTCGAGCCATTCAGCGGCGTGTCGGTGGCAAGCTGGCACATCACCGGGTCGTCGCCGGCGACCCGCTCGACGATACCGAGAATGGCCGGATCGCAAAAAATACTTTCGTCGGCGAACACACCCGTGAACGGCAGGGTGATGTAGTGCCGATTGTCACCGCGCACGGCAGTTGTCCCCGAGGCGACGCGCTCGCGTAGCAGCGGCTCGAATGCATCGCGCCAGGCCCTTAGCGTCGCCTGAGGGAAATGGTGTTTCAACACAACCATGCCATCGCGCTCGAACGTCGCCGCGTGCTCGTCCAGTTCGTCTGAAGAGAGGATGGTCATGCTTTGTCTCCTTTTGCAGTTGTAGAGCTTTTATCGAAAGCATTCTGTTGAGCGTGAACCCGCGAACCGACTGAGGAAGCTCACCGAGGAAGCGTCCGCACTTGAGCCCTTCAAAGCGGCCGCGGCACGCCGCATGCTTGCGTACGCAGCATTACGCGTCTGTTGGTATCAGTCTACCTATTGAAATGGAGTTTATATGACTACCGAGTCCGCACGCCCAACGCCACCACGTCAAACCGAATCCGATCCGACCGCCGCGGACCGCCGGTTGAGCGAGCAGCAGTAAGAGTCGCTGAAGAATGAACCGGAGCCGCCGAAGCCGAATAGCGGCGGAAAACTGCCCGACCCGAAAGAGGTGGGCGAAGCCGGCTGATAGGGAGGCAGGCTGCGCCGCGAGCCTTTTGCTCGCCCGCACGGATTGCGCACCGAGCAGCCTTTCGTTGTGCTCGAAATGGAAGCTTTCCATGAACGGTTCGATCGACTGTGTGATCGTAGGCGGAGGGCCGGCCGGCTTGACTGCGGCCCTCTATCTTGCGCGCTATCGCCGCACGACGAGAGTCTTTGACGCCGGCGAAAGTCGCGCGCGGCTTATCCCTGTTGCGCGCAACGTGCCGGGCTTTCCATCGGGCATTAACGGTGAGGCCTGGCTGGCCAACCTGCGCGAGCAACTCGCGCCGTACGACGTAACGCCCGAACCTGCCCGCGTGGAGGCCATCGAAGCTGTCAGCGATGGTTTCCGGATCGACTATCGTCCAATGGGAGGCGGCGACGCACAAACCGCGCGCTCGGTGCACGCCAGACGTGTGTTGCTCGCCGCCGGCATACGTGACGGATTGCCCTCAGTGCCCAACGCCGATGAACTGACACGCTGCGGCCTGTTTCGTCTCTGTCCGATATGCGACGGTTACGAGACTGAAGGCAAGGTTATAGCGATGTTAGGGCCGGCGAAGTGTGCGCTGTCACATGCCATCTTTATGCGGACATTTTCACGCGACGTGTCCGTGCTCGCTTCCGACCTCGACGCGCTATCCGACGCGGAAGTCGCTTCGGCTGCCGCTTGCGGCGTCAGTTTGATCGCGCTATCGAGACTCGACGCAATTCGGGGCGCTGACCAGGCGGTGCAGATCATCGGCCAGAGAGGAACTGTTCACCGTTTCGACGCGGTATATCCCGTCATGGGTTGCGATCCACGGACTGACGTATTGGGGCTCGACGTAGTGCGCGATGAGGACGGAATGGTGAGAACCGACAAACATCAGCGTACTAGCATCGAACGGCTCTATGCGGCCGGCGACATCGTCAATACCCTCAATCAGATCAGCGTCGCGGCCGGCGAAGCGGCCGTTGCCGCGACGGCGATTCATAAGAGTCTTCCGCACAACGCACTTTGAAGTGCTTACGGAGTGCGCCGATCAGGGCGAAGCAACGCCGTGGCTCTGTGTCCGTCATTTCCGCTGCGCTAGTGAGGAATCGCCGGCAGGCGGCACGCCGCTTGCGCCGCCTCATGCATGGGAAGGCAGCCCGCCTGCCTGAAATACCGTCCTTGGGGGTACGTCATGAAACATGGAAACAGGTCGTTCGTTGCTTTGGCTCTTGTCATCGCGTTGTCGTCTGCGGTAAGCGCGCGAGCTGGCGATAGCGCTGCGCGGGGCTCAACATCCGGCGCGGGCACTGGTTCCGCGCAAGCGTTGGATCAGCAGGACTATGGTTCGCCCGGGGACGCGCGCACTGACGCGGGGGCGCGAACCAGTGCGGGTTCCGGCTCGACTAGTTCCGCGACCACCCGTTCCAACAGCGGGAAGACCAACGGGTTAAATATGGGTACAAAAAGCGGCGCGAACAGCGACGTCAATAGCGGGCTTAGCCGTTCGAAACAGAACGGTGGCCAGTAAAGATCGTCACCGCTAGCGTCAGGAGTTACGAAGCCAAAAAAGCTTGAATGATTCAAAAGCGTTGACAAGCATGTAGCGTCGTTGACGCCGACTCAGGACGGTCGACATTTTGCGGTTGAGTCGGCGTCCGCGACAGACCGTGGATATTTTGTTGCTCAAGCGTGAAAACGCGTTATCGCAAAGCACCAACAGGCAGCGCGACTCGCGCAAGCGCGGCCATCGGCCCGAGCCGCTCGATCGCTCTCATCTGCGCCGCGTCGCGCACGAAGAGCGATCCGGCGAATCCGAGTGCGTTAATCGATACGCCCTCGACACACTCTTCCGATCTCGGTACGACCAACATCCATCGGCGTGTAACGAGCAGGTTATAGGGCGCCGATTGATGAAGTTCACCGCCGACTTCGACTGGCGCGATGCCGGCGGCTTCGAGCAGCGCGCGATAGCGGGACAGGAGCGACGGCGCCGCATCCACGGAAATCGCGGCACCGGGTTCGAGGCTCGCGAAAGCGTGCCGGAATGGCAGGCGCAGTACGGTTCGCGCCACACCATCAAGGAGCGCGGTTGCCAGAACAGACTCGATGGGAACCGGCGGTTCAGAATCGCCGAGCGGCAACGGCACCATTTGCAGATGCTTGTGCGCCTGGCTCGCCCCCGCAGCAGCGCCTGCATTGTAAAAACCGAGGCTGTCGAACTCGGCCATGCAGGCAATCAGCGACTCGAAGTCGGCCAGGTTGAGGAGTGCGTTCTGCGATTCCAAGTCACGGGTAACAATCAGCAGATGATTGTCGATGACATTGAACTTGTTGAGCAAAGCAAGGTGCGTATCGGAGATATCCGCGACAAAGAGGTCCGGCTCGTAGGGCAGGAATGGATCCGCCGATGGGTGCTCCCCGTCGTGAAGCTTGGGTGTTTGCCGGCGCTGCTGCTCCTTGCGGATCAGGCTCGAGACCTGCCGCACGACAAAGCGGATGCCGTCGCTTTCGAGCACCGTCTGCGAAGTCTCGATCCGTTGCAGCGCGCCGCAGCGTAGTGCGTGCTCCGCCTGGCGCAGCATGGCAGGCCATAGAGTTCCAGGTTGAAGGCGTCGATTTTCCATGCTTCGTCGCGGAGATTAATTTGCGATTGGGCCAGCCAGTGCACCGCTTTACCGCGACTTCCAGGCGGGTACTAACCGCCCGCCATCCGATTGGTCAGTGGACAGTTCTGAACTTCGCGTGCCGTCGGCAATATGTAATCGCGGAACTGCTCGCGCAGTTTCAGCTTGTGTAGCTTTCCGGTTGCAGTGTGCGGCAATTCGCCGACGAAAACGACATCGTCAGGAATCCACCACTTCGCGACCTTGCCTTCGTAGAACGTACGCAACTCGTTCTGTGTCACATCCATATCGGGGCGCTTGACGACCACCAGCAGTGGCCGCTCTGCCCACAAGGGATGCGCGCAGGCAATGCACGCGGCTTCCGCCACCGCGGGATGGGCGACCGCAATATTTTCTATGTCGATTGAGCTGATCCACTCGCAGCCGGACTTGATCAGGTCCTTGCTGCGATCGGTAATGCGCATGAAGCCGTCGCGGTCGATCGTGGCGACGTCGCCGGTCGGAAACCAGCCATCGACGAGCGGCGACGCATCGTGGCGGAAGTAGCGGTCGATCACCCACGGTCCGCGCACATGCAGATCGCCGAACGTGGCGCCGTCCCACGGCAATTCGCGCCCGTCGTCGCCGACGATCTTCATATCGACGCCATAGACCACATGTCCCTGCTTCTCGAGCAGCCTGCGTTGCTCGTCGGGCGGGCGCTGCGTCTGCTCCCAGTTGAGTCTTGCAAGGGTGCCGAGCGGCGACATCTCCGTCATGCCCCACCCGTGGATGGCTTCGACGCCGTAGTCGTCCTTGAACATTCTGAGCATGGCGGGCGGGCATGCCGAGCCGCCGATTATCGTGCGCTCCAGCGACGAGAACCGCACGCCCGTTTCACGCACGTAGTTGAGCAGTCCGAGCCACACGGTCGGCACGCCCGCCGAACACGTGACGCGTTCTGCTTCCATCAGATCGTAGAGCGACTTGCCGTCGAGGTCCTTGCCGGGGAACACCAGCTTCGCCCCAGTCAACGGCGCGGCATGCGCAATGCCCCACGCGTTCACATGGAACATCGGCACGACCGGCAACACAGAATCGCGCGCGGACAAGCCCATCGCATCGGGAAGCGATGCGCCGAACGCATGCAGCACCGTGGAGCGATGCGAATACAGCGCGCCTTTCGGATTGCCTGTCGTGCCCGAGGTGTAGCAGAGATTCGATGCGCTTCGCTCGTCGATGAGTGGCCAGTCGAAGTCACCGTCCTTCGCCATGAGCAACGCTTCGTAGCACGACGCGGCCGTCGACATGCGCGGCATATGCGCCTCGTCCGTCATCGCAATCCAGCCGAGCACGTTCGGGCATTGCGGCGCAAGCATGTCGACGAGCGGCGCGAACGTGATGTCGAACAGCACATAACTGTCGTCGGCGTGATTGACGATATAGGCGATCTGCTCGGGAAAAAGCCGCGGATTGATCGTGTGGCAGACGGCGCCGAAGCCCGTCGTGCCGTAGTACGTTTCCAGGTGCCGGTAGCCGTTCCATGCGAGGGTGCCGATCCGGTCGCCCGCTTCGACGCCGAGCGCGATCAGCGACTGCGCGAGTTGCTTCGCGCGCCGCTCGCAGTCGCGATACGTGTACCGATGCATATCGCCCTCGACGCGCTTCGACACGATCTCTGTCGTGCCGAAGTAGCGTGACGCATGCGCCAGCAACGAAGAAACCGTTAGCGGGACGTCCATCATCTGACCATGCAGCGGTGTTGTCATGGCCGCGTCTCCCTCGATCCGTGCTCGAATTGACTGGCTGCTGCTTCGATCGGCCTTTGACGCAAACGACGCGGCCAATCCCGCTCAGTGATTCAAGATAGGCTAACCCCAGACCTGTTGCAAATGGCTAATGGGGAATAGTTGCCGCCAGCTGATCCATTTCTGGAAGCATTTATTCCAGCAAGGAAAAACTGTTCTTCAGCGACACGCCGTGCCAAATAGCCGCCGCGACTCCTATAGTTCGCTTGGACCACAAGCAGATATTGTCAGTCAACATGCGCCAAGACTTTATGTGCGCGCTACTGCCCTTTATCGATCTGTTCACGCGCCATCGCGTCCCCGCACGGTGTAACCATGAAACGTTTTAGTCTGACCGCATCGCTATGTATTGCGTCGCTCGTGTCGCCGGCAAGTCAGGCACAAGACCCGCAGCCGTCCGGCTATCACTACACCTTGCCGCTCGACGTCGCGCTCGACGCGGCGAAAGAAGCGATTCGCGTGTGCGAAACGAAGCATTACTGGGTGACCGCGACGGTGCTCGATATGGATGGCGTGCCCCTGGTAGTACTGCGCGGAGACAGGAGCACGGTACACACCGCCGAATCGAGTATGCGTAAAGCGTTTACCGTCGTAACACTAGGGCCGGAATTTGGCTTCGACCGGTCGAGTGGCTTTTTCGAATTGATGAAAACGAGTCCATACGCGCCGCAACTCGCGACCGTGCACAACGTCATGGCATTGCCGGGCGCGGTAGCGTTCAAGGTGAATGGAGAGATAGTGGGCGCGCTTGGGATCGGTGGCGCACCCGGCGGCGACAAGGACGAGGTGTGCGCGGCGGCGGGCGTGGCGAAAGTCGCGGACCGTCTGCCGCACTAAGCTGCTTTCAGTAGCAGCGCGCGCTCAGGCCGCCGCGACTCGCGGATCGAAGTCGAACTCGAGCCGGATGCCGCCGGGTTCGAAAATCATCGTGTGCTGCTTCGGGCCGGCACCCAAGGTTTCCGGTGCAAATTGAACTTCGACGCCGGGCCATTTCGACACTTTCGAGAACACGTCCTCGAGCGCTGCTTCACTGCCCACTCGCAGCGCCAGATGGTGCAGGCCCACGTTCGTTTTGCGGTCGAATTCGACGCGGCCCGCCTGATTCTGGACTTCCCACAGCGTGAGCATCACCTGTCCGTCGGACACGAACGCAGCCGGATAGTCCGGCTTCTCGCCAACTTGCGTCCATCCCAGACAATCGATGAAAAAGTCGCGAGTGAGATTCAGATCGCGAACGGTCAAGCCGATGTGATCGATACCAAGTGTCAGCGGTTTCGCAGTCATGTTCGAGCCTCCAGGTTGTGGTGGTGATGCTACCGCAGAAGCGCAATGTGGATCGGTGGCGCGACCGGATCCCGGTTGATGGAGGCGAAATATTCACTTATGCGTTGCGAGTCAATCGTTGCGTGCATTCATGCGCGCCCCGTTGAAGCACAGACTTCATTCACTACTTCAGACAATTGAGTTTGTTACAGGCAGGTTCAACATTTTCGAGGTGTTTGCCATGAAATCGATTATCCGTGGAGTCCTTTTTGCCAGCGCGCTTGTGATTCCCGTTGCGTCGTTCGCTCAGTCGACCGAACACACGACACGTGCGCAGGTCCGTGCAGAGCTCGTGCAACTGGAGAGCGTGGGATGGCACGTCGGTGACGGCGATCCGACGCACTATCCCGATGAAGTCCAGGCCGCCGAAGCGAAGGTGGCGGCGCGCGATGCATCGACGAGCAACTACGCCGGCGCATCGATTACGTCCCGAGTGGGCGGAGGCGTGTCGGCTGAGGACTGGAATGCAATGTATAGCCGCTGAGCGTTCAACAGGCTCCGAGCGATTCCGCGAATTGACCATACGACCATCTATCACGGTGCCGCTGACTCGCTGATCGACTACCAGGTGAATGATCGCAGTCGAAAGGAATTCCGGTGACAACACCAGATGCGCATGTGTCTCAACGACTCGCATCCCGTGGCATGGGCGGCGTGGGTGGCATGTACAGCCGGCCGGTCACGAACATCACCACCGCCAGCACGGCAATTCCGGTGAGAATGCCGGATAGCCGCATGAGCGCAGGCAATGGATCGGACGACCAGTGGTGATCCTGGACGAACACCATGATGAAGGCGATGGTGAATTGCCGCCCCACGTAGCTTGCTCCTTCCTGTCCTGTTTGCACGTGACATCCTGCCCACACGCCGATGGACAGCGCGAGCATGCACAGGATTGCCTGTCCTTGCATCAGAGGGAGGAGCGCCACACCGATTACACCGGCCAGCAGGCAGCCGGCCACGCGTTGCACCATCTTTTCCATGACCGGCTGCCGCGTTCTGTCTGCTGCCAGACCCGGCGGCACGATCAGCACCGCGATCGCCGTGACCATTGCTTGCGCGAAACCCGGCAGATGCAGAACGTACGTCAGCGATGCAAGGATTGTGATGGATAGCGCGGCCTGCAAGCACAAGAACATACGAGTCGAGCGCGCCGATTCTAGTGGTGGCGTCAAATTTTCAGCGGCAGGTACACCGTCGGACTCACCCGCCCCACGAGCGGTTAAAGCCTCCAGTGCCGTCCTGTTCCTTCGATACCACTTCGGCCCGAAATGAAACACGCTCGCCACCAGCAGGCAAGCGAGCGTTCCAACCACGACCTCGGCGGCGCGCAGCGCCGCAAACAATGCGGTCGCCCGGAAGGACGCGAACTTGTGCGCTTCGTACATCACCATCAGGGCCGTCACGCCGCCCAGAACCCAGGCGTAGGTCGCCTTGGACCCGTTGGCCCGATACACCGCGACGGCGCCGATCGCCCCCAGCGCGGGCACGAACACCCACGGACGGTCGCCGATCCACGGCCCGGCGATAGCCCCGAGCGCGGCTCCTATCACCGTGCCGATGATGCGATGTGCGGCACGCTGCACGGAACCGGAAAAACTCGTTTGCATGACCGCGAAGCCGCTGATTGCGGCCCACCACGTGTCCGATAGGCCCAACGCGTTTGCAAGCGCGACAGAGAGCGCGACCGAGAGCATTGCCTCTGCGGCGAATGTGGCGCGCGCCCGGGAAGCCTTCCAGGCCGCCAGCTCACGTACGAGCCCGAAGACGGCCGTACGGCAGAGCTGAACAAGTGTGCCGGCGAGCGTCATCTATCTAACGCACTCAAAGCGAGAGGCCCAGGCACAATGCGGAAAGACAGCCTGATCCATGTAAAAGGAGCCTCCATTTATCGCGCGGCTATGACAATGATGTCGAGCCGTCCTCGCAGCCATGCGGCAGATTATATGGCTGGTGGCGCGAGAGGCCACGCGTTACGCAGCGGACGTGCCCGCTAACGCAACTTGTCGAACGGGACGGGCCGCAAGGTGCCACGCGTCGCGTAGCAGTCTCAGGAACTCGGCTTCGCGGTAGCAGTGGCGTTGGTCGGCCATGACCGCTTCGCTGCACAGTTCCATGATGTCGCGACGGAGTCGCCGGTCCTGCACATCAGCCGCGAGCCAGGCGAGCGTCGCGGGATCGACCTGACATACGTCGTTCCAATTCAGATAGCCAGACCGCGTCAGGTCTTCGTACAGTGTTTGCACGATCGAAAGCAATCGGTGCCGATCCAACTGCAGGCGCCTTTCCATACCACAACGGTCGAGCGTGTCGAGTTCAGTGAGACTGAGGTGTCCATCGATTAACAGGCATGCCGCCAGGATGCGGCCCGCTGCCTCGGGACTGTTGCATTGATAGTGACGCATTTGCTACTCCTTTCCATATCGACAAGAACGGGGCGGCGAAATGAACCCTGAGATAGTCCGGGCGAATCGCCGTGACAATTCAGCTAGCCTTACGCGGTCGCTAGCTGAGGAAAACGAATGATGGGTGTGTCATGTGGCGGGTTGGGGTCCACTGGCGGAGGCATAGCGGCGATCGCCCGGCTGGCGGCCAGTGTCGACATTGCCGACCGGTTGCAGCGCACCGTGGCTCGGCTGCGAGTCGCTTTGCAGGATCGTTTCGATTGCGGCGTGGTCGGCTTTTCCCTGTTCAGTAAGCGGCACGCGATCGGCCACGACGATACGAATCCGCCTCGCGACTAAAGAGCCGAGCGAAATTTCCAGCCTGCGCATGCACCGCGCGACGTTCACCTGCCCAGCGGTCCATGGTTCGATCAGCGCGTTCCATCCGTGCTCGCGGGCACTCTTGTTTGCGGCCAGCGCCACGGCGTAGCGAATGTCAGGTAAGCGGCACAAGACATCTTCTATCTGTGTCGGACCGATCGGCACTCCGTCGATTTCCGCGACGTCGGGCGCGCGGCCGAGAACGTGCAGATCGGCTGCTTCGTCGATGAAGCCGACGTCGCCGGTCAGGCACCAACCATGCTGAAACTTTTGTGCCTCTTCGAGCGGCTGGTGATAGTAACCATCCGCCACGGCGGCCGACTTCACTTCGATGTTTCCGCACTGTCCCGCACCTGCCAGCGTTCCGTCGGCGCGCCGCAAACGTACCTCGACGCCGGGTCGAATAGCGCCCGCGCAAAGCAGCAGTTCCGGATTGGCCTCATAGTTAGATGGCGGCAGAATACTGACGACACCGGTTTCGCTTGCACCGTAGAGATGGGTAAGCACAGGACCGAGACGCGCGATCGCGCGTTCCCGCAGTACCGCGGGCGCTGACCCGCCGATGTGCGCAATGGAGCGCAGCGACGACAGGTCGCGCCGGCCGACGTCCGGGTGGTCCATTGTTTCGAACAGCTGAGGCTCGACGAGCAGCACGTCGGTGATACGTTCCGATTCGATCGTCGCGAGCGTCTCCGCGGGATCGTAGCGACGCTTCAAGACGACCGTGCCGCCGCCGATGAGCGTCGTGTCCACCAGCACTTGCGAGAGGTACGCGAGCGGGCTATTGATAAGCTGGCGCCGGTCCTTGTCGTTCGCCGCGCAGACCATCGCTGAATACGCTGCGAAGGACCGGCGGCTGCATTTGGGTACACCCGTCGTGCCGCCTGACGAAACGACGACCGCGAGGTCATCGGCGCTCAGTGGTCTGCGCAACGGCTGATTCGCATGCACTTGCGCGAGCTTGTCTAGGCGTGCAGAAGCGGGACCGACGCCGACGAACAGCACGCGGCTCTCGAGCGCAATGGGTATGTCGTGAAGAGTTTCAGGGAAGGCCACGAGAAGCGTCGGTTGGACGCGGGCTAGCAAGGTTGCGTGCCGCCCAGCATTCGTTGATGCAGGCACGAACATCGTCGCCGAACCAAGCAGGTTTGCCGCGTAGCGGATCGCAAGCGCGTCCGGACAATTGGGAGCGAGCAGTGCGACCAGCGAGCCCCGGCCGATGCCGAGCGCCGCAAGCGCCCGCGCATAGCGAAAGATTGCCGTTCGCAGGGTACCGCCCGTTACGTCATGGTCGAAATAGCGCAGTACCGCCCGATCCGAATGTGTTTCCAGTTGATCGAGCAAGGCGTCGATATACGGCCGAAACGCTGCTTTCTCTTCGTGTTGCATGATTGCTCCGCTTCAGTGATGCGTGATTCGATAGGTGAATCAGGCTGTGCTGAGACGGATTGTGCGTTTGCATAATGAGCGGAGAATTAGCGGGTGTGGGTGCGAGTAGTGGAGCGTTACCGGGCGGCGCCGCGAGGAATTGATTCTTGACGATCAAGGTGGGCAGCTCCGGACGGCGATTGTCGAGCCCGGTCCGTAAGAAAAGCGGTGTGCCGCCGAATTCGCGTTAGCATCTCGGTACAGAGGGGCGACGGCGCCGAAGCGCTCGCCGCAGCTAATGCGGGCGCATCGGGTCGGAGTAAGCGCTAAAGCGCTAACTGTGGTCGACAGGAGACAGCGTTGGATCTATTCACGTCGATGGAAGCGTTCGTCCGCGCCGCGGAAGCACAGAGCTTCGCCGGCGCGGCGCGCCAGCTGGGTGTCGCCAAATCCGTGGTGACCTCGCGCGTCAAGCAACTGGAAGACCATTTCGGTGTGCCGCTCTTTCATCGTTCGACCCGGGCGGTGCGCCTGTCCGAACTCGGCGAGACCTACTACCGAGACTGCGCCGAACTGGTCACCAAGGTCCACGATCTGTCCGGGCGCTCGCGCGGCGATCCACAGGCGCTGGCGGGCACGCTCAATATCCACGTCCTGCCGGGCTTCGCGCTCGGCCATTTTTCGCAGACACTAATCGAATTTCGCGCCGCTTACCCACGCGTGGAATTTGTCGTGACCGTCAACGACCGCGTTATCGATCCGGTTCAGGAAGGCTTCGATCTGGCATTGCAAATCTATCCGCCGGCGTCGAACCTGCTGGTCGAGCGGCGTCTCTTTCCGGTGCGCGGCGTGCTCTGCGCCGCGCCCGGCTATCTGAAGGAGGAGCCGCTGATCGAGACACCGCTCGATTTGCTGCGCCACGATTTCGCGCGCTATTCGTATTACCCGTGGGGCGACAAGTGGCCGCTGATGCGCGGCAACGAGTGCTTCGAAATCGCGCTGAATCCGGTGCTAAAAACGAATAGCGTGCACCTGCTGCTGGAATTCGCGAGGGCCGGCGCGGGTGTCGTCTATCTGCCGACCATGGTCGCCGCCGCCGATCTGCTCGAACGCCGGCTCGAGCGCGTGCTGCCGGAGTACGCGGCGCCGCCGCTGTGGCTCTCGGCGGTGTATCCTGCTTCGCACCGCTCGACCACCAAGGTCAAGGCCTTCGTCGACTTCCTGCGCGCCCGCTATCTGCGCGAACCACAGTGGGACAGGGCGCTCGGCATCTCGCCGCCCGACGACGAAACGAAAAGCGTCGGCGAGGAACTGTCCGACAGCTGAGACCCGCCTCAAGCCTATGAGGGTTCGCCACCAGGTAGTTTCCCTGGCGCGATTCCGGCGCACCCAAGGTTCGCGTTTCCCGACCCTCAGAACATTGCTGTAGCGCCTGCCGCCGCTTAATCTTCGATGCAAGCAAAGCATTCGTGGATCAACTGGAGGCAGACATGCAACAAACCTGGTTCGGCAGCCTGGACAACTTTCGGAAAGGCTCCATCGAAATCATCAAGGGCAAACCGGAACATTACGCTATGTCGAATGTATTCGACGTAGCGAGCCGTGCAGAACCCTACGAGAAAATCGTTGTCGGCAAGAATCTCAAGTACGTGATCGAGACGCTGCGCGCGGAAGGTTCGTCGGCGTGGTTTGCTGCGTCGCACGATGAGTTCGCGGTCGTGCTCGACGGCGAGATCGACATCTATTTCATCAAGCCTTCAGATGGCCCGCTGGTCGACGCGCAGACCGAAGGCAGCGTGCGTCTGGAAGGCCAGCCGTCGGGCCAGTCGATGGGCCATGTGCGGCTGCGTCGCGGCCATCAGGCATTGCTGCCCGCCGGCGCCGCGTATCGCTTCGAAGCGAGGACCAAAGGCGTGCTGCTCGTGCAGACGATCCTCGGACGCTATTCGGTCGAGAAGTGGGCCGACATCTGCATCCACTGAATCCCTCTACACGATCCATCCATCCGGAGCCCATCATGGACAAACTCAGCACCCTGCAAAACGTCACCGCGAGCGAGGCCGACGCGGTCACCGGTTATCGCACCTTCTGCCTCGGCGATTTCGAGTTCAGCCGCGACGCTTACTTCGCCACCGTCAGATGGCCGGCCAAAGGCCAGATCCGCTCGCACCAGATGCACGCCGACGACTTCCTGCGCGCGATGATGCGCGATGTGGCGTGGGGTTTCTTCTACGGCTGGGTCAACTTCGACGAGGTGATCGGCACGCGCAATCACTACGGCAAGGTCGACATGTACGCCGGCGCATTTAACGCGAGCTTCAAGGAAGCAGGTGTCGATCATACGCAGCAGTTCGACACGCCGCTCATCATGGCGACCTTCAAGGCGATCCTGAAGGACTGGGTCAACGAAGGCTTCGACCCGTTCGCCGCGCCGGAAGAAACCGGCTCCGCATTCGGCACGAAACACGGCGATAACATTGCCGCGATCGAGCGTACGCGGATCGCCACCAAACGCATGCCGGGCCTGGAAGGCGACTCGCCGTTGCGCGACGACCTGCCCGTCAATCGCCAGTTTACCGACGTCGGTCAGGACGAACCCGAGATTCACGCCGAGCCGGGTTTTGAAGGCGCGCTACATGCGTTCAGTCTTTTTAAATACCTGTCGCGCTCGGACGTGACGTGGAATCCATCGGTCACGTCGGTGTGCCAGCAGAGCCTGTTCTGCCCGACCACCGAGGAATTCGTGCTGCCGGTGTTCCACGGCAACGACCGCGTCGAGTGGTTCCTGCAACTGTCCGACCAGATCATCTGGGACGTCGCCGACAAGGACAGCGGCGAGCCGCGCGCACGCATCACCATGAACGCGGGCGATATCGCCGCGATGCCGGCCGATATCCGCCACAAAGGCTACTCGCAGAAGCGTTCGATGCTGCTGGTGTGGGAGAACGCCACGCCCGATCTGCCCAAGCGTTACGAAAGCGGTGAACTGCCGCCGTATCCGATCCAGATGTAACTCTCCGGCATTCCCCTGATCGTCGATCGAACGGCGCCGGACCGCTGGCGCCGCGGGGAAAGTCGCGTCCAGGTTTTACTTGCTCAGGACTGTCATGCAAACGCAACTCTTCATCGGCGGCCGCTTCGTGCCGGCTGCAAACGGCGAAACGCTCGCCTCCCTCAATCCGCACGACAACTCGGTGATCGCCGAGGTCGCGATGGCGGGCCCGGCCGATGTCGATCGCGCCGTCGCGGCGGCGAAGGCGGCGTTTCCGAAGTGGAGCAATCTCGCTGCGATGGAGCGCGGGCGCCTGCTTCTCAAACTGGCCGACGCGATCGAAGCGAATGCCGATCGACTCGCGCGCCTCGAATCGCTCGATACGGGCCACCCGATCCGCGATACGCGCAATCTCGACGTGCCACGCACGGCAGCCACGTTCCGCTATTTCGGCGGCATGGCCGACAAGTTCGAAGGTTCGGTGATTCCGGTCGAGCAGGGTTTTCTGAACTATATGACCCGCGAGCCGGTCGGCATCGTCGGGCAAGTGGTGCCGTGGAATTTCCCGTTGATGTTCACGAGCTGGAAGATGGCGCCGGCACTTGCCGCGGGCAACTGCGTGATCATGAAGCCCGCCGAACTCACACCGCTGTCGAGTCTCGCGATTGCCGAACTGATGGCCGAAGTGGGTTTTCCGGAAGGCGTCGTCAATATTCTGCCGGGCCTCGGCCATGTAGCGGGTCAGTACATTGCCGAACATCCGGAGATCAGCAAGGTCGCCTTCACCGGTTCGACCGCGGTGGGCCGCAAGATCGTGCAGGCGTCGAGCGGCAATCTGAAGAAGGTGCAGCTCGAACTCGGCGGCAAGGGCGCGAACATCGTATTCGGCGACGCCAATATCGACGCCGTGGTGCAAGGCTCGGCGTTCGCGATCTTCCACAATCAGGGGCAGGCGTGCATTGCCGGCTCGCGGATGATCGTGCATGAATCGATCGCCGACGAAGTGCTCGAAAAGTTCGCCGCATTGAGCCGCACGATCAAGATCGGCGATCCGCTCGATCCGTCGACCGAGATGGGGCCGCTCACTTCGCGTCAGCACCGCGACCGCGTGCTGTCGTTCGTCGATGTCGCCCGCGAACAGGGTGGTCGCGTACTTGCCGGCGGCAAGGCGCCGGACATCGCGGCGTTGGCCAATGGCTGCTATGTCGAGCCGACAATCGTCGAAGCGAAGCCGGAGGATCGGGTCTCCCAGGAAGAAGTGTTCGGGCCGTTCATGACGGTCACCCGATTCCGCACCGACGAAGAAGCTCTCGCCATCGCGAACGGCACCGAATACGGTCTCGGCGCGGGTCTGTGGACGCGCGATCTGCAACGCGCGCATCTGGTGGCTCGCGAGATTCGCGCCGGCATGGTGTGGATCAACTGCTACAAGCGCGTGAGTCCCGCGTCGCCGTTCGGCGGCGTCGGCGCAAGCGGCTACGGCCGCGAAATGGGTTTCGAAGCGATGCGCGAATATACACAGCCCAAGTCAGTCTGGGTCAACGTGGATGCGCAGATTCCGCCTTACTACCCGCGCTGAACCACCATGGAACCGTTCATCTATAACGGCTTGCCGTCACGCGTGATTTTCGGCGCGGGCCGTCTTGAGCAGCTCGATCGCGAGATCGGTTTGCTCGGCGCCACGCGGGCGATCGTGCTGTCCACGCCGCAACAGCGCGCGCAGGCCGAAGCGCTCGCGGCAAGCCTCGGCTCGCGTGCGGCGGGCGTCTATGCCGAAGCCGTCATGCACGTGCCGGTCGAAACCGCTCGCGCGGCACGCGACTTTGCCGCAAGCGTTGGCGCCGATTGCGCGATCGCGATAGGCGGCGGTTCCACGACAGGACTCGGCAAAGCGATCGCGCTGGAAACCTCGCTGCCGATCATCGCGATTCCAACCACGTATGCAGGCTCGGAGATGACTCCGATCTACGGCCTCACCGAGAACGGCATCAAGAAGACCGGCCGCGATCTGCGTGTGTTGCCGAAAACGGTGATCTACGACCCGGCATTGACGACGTCGCTGCCAGCCGCGTTGTCGTTGACGAGCGGTATCAACGCGATCGCCCACGCGGCGGAAGGGCTCTACGCACAGGACGCGAATCCGATCATCAGCCTGATGGCGGAAGAGGGTATTCGCGCGCTCGGCCAAGGGCTGCCTCGCGTGATGCAACAACCGGAAGACCTCGCCGCGCGCGGCAATTGCCTGTATGGCGCCTGGCTATGCGGCGCGGTGCTCGGCAGTGTCGGCATGGCCTTGCATCACAAGCTGTGCCATACGCTTGGCGGCGCCTTCAATCTGCCGCACGCTGAGACGCACACCATCGTGCTGCCGCATGTGCTCGCCTACAACCGTGCGGCAGCGCCCGAGGCGATGAAGCGTATCGCGCACGCATTGCACGCCGACGATGCCGCGCAAGCCGTGTTCGATCTCGCAAGCGACCACGGTGCGCCGACGGCGCTGAAAGACATCGGCCTGAGCGCAACCGATCTCGATGCCGCACTCGATCTCGCCTTGAAGAACCCGTACTGGAATCCGCGGCCGGTCGAGCGAATACCGCTTCGCGCCTTACTCGAGGCCGCCTTCGACGGCCGACGGCCGGACTAGCGCGCTTACCTCACTCATACAAAAAATTCAGGAGACAACCATGGACTCACATACTTTCGATGCGAGGCGCCGCCGCTTTGTCAGCCTCGCGGCAGGCGGCGCGCTCGCCGCCACGACCTCGGCGTTCTCGCCACTCGTTTTCGCGGCCGGCCCGCGCACGCTGAAAATCGGCTATGTATCGCCGCAAACGGGGCCGCTCGCGCCATTCGGCGAGGCGGACCGCTTCACGATCCAGCAGATGCAGACGGCGCTGAAAAACGGCATCGTGATCGGCGGTAAAACATATCCGGTGTCGATTGTCGTCAAGGACAGCCAGTCGAATCCGAATCGCGCCGGCGAAGTCGCCAATGATCTGATTCTCAAGGACAAGGTCGACATCATGCTGGTATCCGGCACGCCGGAAACCGCCAATCCCGTGAGCGACGCATGTGAGCTGAACGAGATGCCGTGCGTTTCGACGGTAGTGCCGTGGCAGCCGTGGTTCTTCGGCAGAAAGGGCGATCCGAAGAAGGGCTTCCGCTTCACCTATCACTTCTTCTGGGGACTGGAAGATGTGATCACTGTCTATACCGGCATGTGGCAGTCGGTGCAGACCAATCACAGCGTAGGCGGTCTTTTCCCCAACGACGGCGACGGCAACGCCTGGGGCGACGCGAAGCTCGGCTTTCCGCCGGTGCTCGCGCAGAAGGGCTTCACGCTGAAGGACCCGGGCCGCTTCCAGAGCATGACGCAGGACTTCTCCGCGCAGATTTCCTCTTTCAAACAGTCGAATGCGCAGATCGTCACGGGCGTCGTGATTCCGCCCGACGCCAAGAACTTTCTCGTTCAGGCGCGTCAGCAAGGTCTCAAGCCCAAAGTCATTTCGATCGGCAAAGCGCTGTTGTTCCCGACCTCGATCGAAGCGCTCGGCAATCTCGGCGACGGACTCTCCACCGAAGTGTGGTGGTCGCCCTCGCATCCGTTCAAATCGTCGCTGACGGGGCAAAGCGCTCGGCAAGTCGCCGACGACTACGAGCGCGTCACCTCGAAGCAATGGACTCAACCAATCGGCTTCGCGCATGCGCTATTCGAAATCGCCGTCGACTCATTGAAGCGCGCGAAAGACATCGACTCGAACGAAGCGATCCGTGATGCGGTGGCCTCGACGAAGCTCGATACGCTGGTCGGTCATGTCGCGTGGGGCAGCGGTCCGGTGAAGAACGTTGCGAAGACGCCGCTTGTCGGCGGCCAATGGGTGAAAGGTCAAAAGCATCCTTTCGATCTCGCCATCGTCAACAACCAGCTCGCGCCGAGCGTACCGCTGTCCGGCCCGCTGAAGCTGATCGCTTGAACCCAACGCGGAGAGCAGTGATGAACCCTGTGCTCAGACTCACCGGCGTGTCGAAGCGTTACGGCGCGCTGCAGGTGACCGACGACATCAGCTTCGCGGTCGAACGCGGCGAAACCTACGGCATTCTCGGCCCGAACGGCGCCGGCAAGACCACGCTGTTCAACCTCGTCAGCGGCGACGTGCGGCCCGATCAGGGCAGCGTCGAATTCGACGGCGCCGATGTGAATCACTTGCCGCCGCATCGCCGTTGCGCGGCGGGGATCGGCCGCTCGTATCAGGTGCCGAGGCCGTTCGGCGGAATGACTGTGTTCGAAAACCTGCTGGTCGGCGCCACCTTCGGCGGTGAACTGACCGGCCACGCCGCCTACGACGTCTGCGCCGACGTGCTCGAACGCACCGGCCTCAAGGCCCGCGCCAACCAGTTGGCCGGAACGCTGGGGCTGCTCGACCGCAAGCGCCTCGAACTGGCTCGCGCGCTCGCGACGCAACCGCAACTGCTGCTGCTCGACGAGATCGCCGGCGGTCTCACCGAACCTGAAACGCACGCCCTCGTCGACGAGATTCGGCGCGTCAAGGAGCGTGGCGTGACGATCGTGTGGATCGAACATGTCGTGCATGCGCTGCTCGCGGTGGCCGACCGGCTGCTCGTCATCAACTTCGGCAAGCGGCTCGCGGAAGGTCTGCCTGCCGCCGTGATGGACGACCCCGAAGTGCGGCGCGTGTATCTCGGACTGGAGGCTTGACCATGTCGGCACTATTGGAAACACGCGCGCTGAGCGCGTTTTACGGCGACTTTCAGGCGCTGTTCGGCATCGACGTGGCGGTCGCGCCGGGCGAAGTAGTCGCGCTGATCGGATCGAACGGTGCGGGTAAATCGACCTTTCTGAAATCGGTGGCGGGCCTGCTGCGCCCACGCAGTGCCGGGCAGATTCTGTATCGCGGCGAGCCGATTGGCGGGGCGCCGGCAGCGAGCATCGTCGGCAAGGGCATTGCGTTGGTGCCGGAAGGGCGGCGCCTGTTCGCGAGTTTGACCGTCGAAGAAAACCTGTTGCTCGGCGCGTTCAGCCAGCGGCCGGGACGCTGGAATCTGCAAAGCGTCTATGCGCTGTTCCCAGCGTTGCGGGAGCGCCGCCATCACGCTGCCACCGCGTTGTCGGGCGGTCAGCAACAGATGGTGGCGATCGGCCGCGCCTTGATGAGCAATCCCGATCTGCTGATGTGCGATGAACTTTCGCTCGGCCTCGCGCCGGTGATCGTCCGCGAAATCTATGCGGCGTTGCCCGAGATCGTCGCGCATGGCATGAGCGCGATCGTCGTCGAACAGGACGTGCAACTCGCGCGCCGCGTCTCGTCGCGTTTTTATTGCTTGCAGGAAGGGCGCGTTTCGTTGACCGGCGTATCGGCCGAGGTATCCGACGAAGCGATCACGCAGGCGTATTTCGGAGTGGCCGCATGAACACGTTCATCAATATCGTCGTGCAGGGCGTGTTGTTGGGCGCACTTTATGGGCTCTTCGCGATGGGCCAGTCGCTGGTGTTCGGCGTGATGCGGCTCACCAATACCGCGCATGGCGACTTCATCGTGCTGCTGGTGTTCGTGCTGTTCGCGTTGACGAGCTTCGCCCATCTGCCGCTCGCCGTTGCGCTCGTGCTGTTGCTCGTGATCGCGTTCGGCGCGGGCTATGGCGTGCAGTTCGCGCTTTTGAACCGCGTCAGCAGCCGCGATCCGCTGCCGTCGCTGATCGTCACGTTCGGTCTGTCGATCGTGATCCAGAACGTGTTGCAGCAGATTTTCTCGGCGGACCCGCGCTCGATTGCCACCGGTAGTTTCGAGTCGCGCAGCATCACGCTCGCGGGCGGCATCACGCTCGGCTATCTTCCGCTCGTCACGCTGGTGGCGACGGTGGCGCTTGCCTTCGCGATGCAGTGGCTGTTCGGCCGCACGCCGCTTGGCCGCGCGTTTCGCGCCACCTCGGACGATCGCGAGATCGTGCAGCTGATGGGTGTCTCGTATCGCCGCACCTACGCGCTGGCGATGGGCATTGCCTTCGTGCTGATCGCGGTGGCCGCGGCGCTGTATTCGATGCGCACGGCGGTGTCGCCGACCGATGGCCCGGCGCTGCTGCTGTATGCGTTCGAGGCCGTGATCATCGGCGGCATGGGGTCGTTCTGGGGCACTTTCGTGGGCGGCATGGCGCTCGGTATCGCGCAGCAGGTGGGCTTTTACTTCGATCCCGGCTGGGGCATCTGGCTCGGCCACGTGGTGTTTCTCGGCGTGCTGGTGGCGCGGCCGCAGGGCTTGCTGCCCAAAACCGCATAGAGGCTTCGACATGACCATGCAATTGAACCGGCCCGCAGCGGGCTTCGAGGTGCGGCGCGCGACGCGTGCGAGCCGCTTGGCGGTGATCGTGCTGCTGATCGTCGCGCTGGCGGTGGCGAGCGCGCCCTGGTGGGCCGGACGCGATGCGATGCGCGACTTCGTACAGTTGGCGTCCTACCTGGTGTTCGCGTTGATGTGGAACCTGCTGGCGGGTTATGGCGGGATGGTGTCGATCGGCCAGCAGGCATTCTTCGGCATTGGCGGCTACGGCATGCTGATTCTCGCCAACTACTGCGGCATCTCGCCGTTTATCGCGGTGCCGGTTGCGGCCGTGATTGCGACGGTGGTGGCGATTCCTGTGTCGATGGTGGCATTCCGCCTCGAAGGCGGCTACTTTGCGATCGGCACGTGGGTGATCGCCGAAGTGTTCCGGCTCACGGTGGCGAACGTCACGGTGCTCGGCGGCGGCTCGGGCACGAGTCTCACCGCATTGCAGGAGGTACCACGTGCGCTGCGCGAATCGCTGACGCTGTGGCTCGCGCTCGCTATCGTCGTGGCGGCGATCGGCCTGCTGTATCTGTTTCTACGCTCGAAAGCCGGTCTCGCGCTCACTGCGATGCGCGACAACGCGGTGGCCGCCAGCAGCCAGGGTGTGGACGTGAAGCGCGCGCGCCTGATTGTCTACCTGGTATCGGCGTGCGGCACCGCGTTGGCGGGCGGCCTGTACTTCATCGGCAACCTGCGCATCTCGCCCGACGCCGCGTTCTCGGTGAACTGGAGCGCGTTCGGCATTTTCATCGTGATGATCGGCGGGCTGGGCACGCTCGAAGGGCCGATCATCGGCGCGCTGATCTTCTTCCTGCTGAACCGGTTCCTGTCCGATTTTGGCACCTGGTATCTGATCGGCCTCGGCGCGCTGGCGATCGTCGTGACCCTGTTCTTTCCGCAAGGGCTGTGGGGCTTCGTCTCACACCGCTATGGCCTGCAACTATTCCCCGTGGGCCGGCGCGTCGTGTTTCGCGACGCCGGTCCGTCTCAACAACGCTCGCCGGACGGCGCGTCGGATTCGCTCAACGCGGGCTCGGCGGCACACCGCGCATGAGGCCAACCATGAACGATAAGACCATTCATCCATTGACGCAGAACGTGCTCGACACGTTCGCCGATTGCACCGATCCACGCCTCAAGCAGATCATGACCGCGCTGGTGAGACACCTGCATGCTTTCGCCCGCGAAGTTGAACTGACCGGCGACGAATGGCTTCGAGGCATCGAGTTTCTGACAGCCACGGGCAAAATGTGCAAAGGCATCCGCCAGGAGTTCATCCTGCTGTCGGACACGCTCGGCCTGTCGATCATGGTCGATGCGATCAATCACGGGCGCGGCGGTGTCACCACCGAAAGCAGCCTGCTCGGCCCGTTCTATCGCGAAGGCGCGAAGGAAGAAGAATTCGGCGCCAACATCGCCCGCACGGAAGGCGAGCCGACGCTGATTCATGGCCGCCTCGTCGATGAGCGCGGCGCGCCGGTGGCCGGTGCGTTGATCGAGGTATGGGAAACGGCGAACAACGGCATGTATGAAGGCCAGGACCCCGACCAGCCCGAGAGCAACCTGCGCGGCAAATTTCGCTCGGGGCCGAACGGCGAATACGCGTTCAGGACCATCAAGCCGACCAGCTATCCCATTCCGACCGACGGCCCGGTCGGACAGATGCTGATGGCGAGCGGGCGTCATCCCATGCGGCCGGCCCACATCCATTTCCTGATCGTTGCGCCCGGCTACGAGACGCTGATCACTGCGCTGTACTCCGAGGGAGATCCCTACGTCCACTCCGACGCGGTGTTCGGCTCGAAGCCGTCGCTCGTGATCGACTACGTGCCGAACCACGACGCAGCCGCCGCACAAGAGTGGGCGCTGCCGAGTCCGTTCTTCGAAGTACAGCGCGACTTCGTGCTGTCCGATCGGCACGCATGAGGAGACGAGGCGATGAACGCGGCGAATCCCGAACCTCGCCAAGGCTTTCTCTGCGCGCTCGATGACATTCCCGACGGCGGCGCGCTCGAAATCCCCGCCGGGCAGGCCGGCGCGCCAGGCGTTGTGGTTCTGCGCCGCGGCGACGACGCATGGGCGTACCGCAACATGTGCCCGCATTTTTCGATTCCACTGAACTACGAACCGAACACGTTCTGGGCCTACGACGCCGAATTGCTGATGTGCGCGCATCACAGCGCGATGTTCCGCTTCGAAGACGGCGTGTGCATCGATGGGCCGTGCGAGGGGGCATCGCTCACGCCGGTCGATATCCGCATCGAACGACGACAGATATTCAACAACGACTGGAGGGGATAAGCATGAAGAGTAAAAAGCCGAAGCGCCTGGCTATCGCAGGCTGCACGTTCGCCTGCATCGCGCCGGGTATCGTGCCGAATATAGCCAGCGCGCAAAGCAGCGTGACGCTGCAAGGCGTGATCGATGCGGGCGTCACGTATGTGAATAACCAGCATGGCGGCGCCGCGACGCTGTTCGACAGCGGCGTGTTGTCGCCGGACTTGCTGACGTTCAAAGGCAGTGAAGATCTGGGCGGCGGCAACAAGGCGATTTTCGAACTCACGTCGCAGTTCGATCTGGGCAGCGGCGCGACGATTCCGGGCGCAGGGCAGATCTTCAACCGCACGGCGCTCGTCGGTCTCACCAACGACCGCTTCGGCTCGCTTACCTTCGGCAACCAGTACGACTTCATGTTCGAGACGCTGACGCTCGGACTGTATGACGGTGCGTTCCTCTTCGGCGGCATCTACGATTTTCGCCAGGGGCCGTTCACCGCGCTGGGTGTGCCGAATAATCCGACCGGTTCATTCGATTTCGACCGCATGGCAGGCGCGACGCGAGTAGGCAACTCGATCAAGTATCGCAGCCCGGACATTTCGGGCTTCACGTTCGGCGCGCTGTATGGATTCGGTGGCGTGCCCGGCTCGTTCTCGTCGGACTCGACTATCAGCTTCGGCGCGAACTATGCGAACGGCCCGTTGGGCATCGGCGCGGCGTACGTCGAAGTGAAGTATCCGCAACTGGGCGACGGTCACGACGGCATCCGCAATTTCGGCTTCGGCGCGCACTACAACTTCGGCAGCGTGCTGGGAATGCTGCTCTATACCAATACGAAAAATACCGCGAGCGGCGCGAAGATCGACGTCTACAAGGGCGGTGCGTCGTGGACGATTTCAGGTCCGTGGACGCTCGGTCTCGACTACGCGTATATGAAGGGCAACGACGTGCTGCTGAACAACAAGGCGCAACAGGTCACCACCGCGTTGCAGTACAACTTTTCGAAACGCACCACCGCCTATGTCGAAGCGATCTACCAGCGCGCCAGTGGCGACGCGGCTGTGACGCGGGCATGGATCAACGGTCTGCTGCAACCGGATGGCGCGGCGAGCAACCGGTCGCAGACGCTTGCGCGCATTGGTTTGCGTACGAGCTTTTGACAAGACAGGGCGCACGGTTTTGTCGAGAGGCTTCACGATGATCCGCTTAGTACTACAGCCGTAGATTTTTTTACTATACTCAAATAATTAAGGATTACTATACGTTAAGGCTATGCATTCGACTGCAAAAGCGTGGGAGCGTGAACTGGAGGTACTGCACCAGCGGCTCGGGGAACTGTTCAGGCGTCCGGAGCCCCGACAGCGGTCGCTCGCATACCTGAAGGGCCTGCTGGGTACAGTCGAGCGCAAGAACGGCTGGCAACTCGCCGAATGGATCGGCGAAGCGACACCCGATGGCGTACAGCACCTGCTGGAGCGGGCGCAATGGGACGCGGATGCCGCTCGCGATGTGCTGCGTAGCTATGTAGTGGAAGAACTGGGCGAGCGTGACGCGGTGCTGATTGTGGACGAGACCGGCTTCCTCAAGAAGGGACAGCACTCGGCCGGTGTTCAACGCCAGTACAGTGGCACGGCAGGTCGTATCGAGAACAGCCAGATCGGCGTGTTCCTCTGCTATGCCGGTCGTGGCGGCAGTGCGTTCATCGACCGCGAACTGTATGTACCCAAGGTGTGGACCGATGACCGGGTGCGCTGCGAGGCAGCGGGCATTCCCGGGTCGGTGGAATTCGCAACGAAGCCACAGCTTGCGCGTCGTATGCTTGAGCGGGCGCTGGACGCAGGGGTGCCGTGCGGCTGGGTCACGGGGGATGAAGTCTACGGCGGTGACCGTCACCTGCGGCTGTGGCTCGAGTCGCGCGGCCAGTCTTTCGTGCTGGCCGTTGCGAAGAACGAACCCCTATGGTGGAAAGGTCCAGAGTACGTACGGGCAGACCGGATCGCCGAGGCCCTGCCGGCAAGGGCATGGCGCCGCCTGTCAGCGGGTGCCGGCGCCAAGGGCGAGCGCCTGTATGACTGGGCGCTGACTCCGCTGTGGCGCTTGCAGATCACCGAAGAGGAGCGCCGCTTCGGGCATTACCTGCTGGTGCGACGCAGCCTGGACGAGCAACGCGAACATGCGTATTACGTCGTATACGCACCGCGCAGCAAGGCCACACGGCAAACCCTGGTGAACGTCGCGGGCCGCAGGTGGGAAATCGAGACCGGCTTCGAGGCGACCAAAGGCGAATGCGGACTCGATCAGTATGAGGTGCGCCGATGGCAAGGCTGGTATCGCCACATCACGCTGGCTCTGCTGGCCCATGCAGTACTCGTCACCCTGCGGGTGCACGGCAAAAAAAACACCTGAAGGTTTGGTGCCGCTCAGCGTGCAGGAGATCCGCCGGCTGCTCTGTCGCATCCTGTGGCGCGGCGCCCACTCTATCGCGTACGTGTTGTCCTGTTCGGCATGGCGGCGCCGACACCAGTACCGCGCCCAGCAGTGCCACTACCGAAGACGAGGATGTGTGCCTCCAGTTTACCCAGATCTACGGCTGTAGTATTAGGGCGCAAGAGGTTTCACACTGGCCCAATGCAGCGGCGCGCCTCCTCGCTCGACAAGACGCCGCGGTCCTTGCGATTCGCGGCGCTGGCCGCGTAGACGTCTTTTCGGGCGTGCGTGATGCCGAGCGGTTCGAAGCCGTTGGCCGGGTTGAAGGCCATCTGGTTGATGCGTGCTTCGTCGTCGGCGGAAGGCGGGGACGCAATCTCCAGCACGCCGATCGCAATCGGCGACCCGGCCCATACCACCGATGCATCGTTGACCGGCGTGCTTTCTTCATCCACGAAGAACTGCGCGCAGAGCTGCCACTTGAGCGGACCTTTTTGCAGGCGGTTCAACAGGTCTTCGCGCAGATAGTCGTCGCCGTGACGGTCGCCGTCGGTGCCTGGCGCCGTTGCGTCTTCGGGTTGCAGCGAGTACTTGATGGCTGCGGGACCAAGCTTCACCACCGAGCCCCAGAACCGCTCGGTCGTCAGGCTTTCGACGGAGTGCAACGTCGTTTCCCTGGTCAGGATCGCGACGATACGTGCCGTTTCGGCGGGCCCCAGCTTGCCGTTCAATAGTTCGATCGACGCCTGCTCCAGTGCTCCAATCGCGCCCTTGGCAATCTGGGCCACGAGGATATCGGCGAAGTCCATGAATTGCACCGCGTTCCGCGCGTGCGAACGGCCGCCCTCGTTGGTCATGAGGAGGTCGGTTTCCATGCCTTCGGCGGTGAAGAACTTGATGGCGACACCGCGAACATCCGCGGCCTGGTCGGAGAAAGGGCAGGGCTGGCCGTTCGAAAAACGGCAGGCGACCCGATAGCAAAGCGAGCGCTCCAGATCGTCCTGCTTCGCGAAAGGACCATGCTTGAGTGCGATGGGTATCGTTTCGAAGATCCGCAGCGTGCCGAAGGCGCCGAGCGTTTGCTTCTGATGCTGGCCGCGGTCGACGCGTCCGCCCAGATGAGTGGCGCTGCTCGCGGCAATCGTCGCCTGCTGTGCCTTGATTTTCTCGACCAGCAGCGCGATCGCCTGAGCATTGTCGGCTTGGTCGATCCAACCGGTGCCGCGTTCTGCCATGTCGGGGGAGTCGTTGGCCATGCTCGTGCTCCATCAAGATTCGCTGCGATGGGAATGCGTCCAGGCCTGCGCCGCGCTGTATTGGCGAACGTGCTGTTGCTGGCGCGCATGGATGTGCACTACATCGTAGACTACGGCGCAATCGAACGCATCATGGCTTGAGCAGCCGGCGCGTGATCACGGCAATCACGTGGATTACGGCGGCCGCACGAGCGGCGTTTCACCCGATTAGTGCACGCCCGATGGGTTCGGCGGCGGCAATGCCGGATCGAGCTTGGCGGACTCTCTGACGAGTTGTTCCGTCATTGCGGCCCCGACTGCGTTCGAGCCGCGACGAGGTTGGTCGTCGTGTGCAAACGGCTCGGGCGGTGGGAGCGCCGGATCGAGCTTGGCGGATTCCTTGACGAGTTCGTCCGTTGCCGGGGTCGAGAGCGAGGTGGAGTCGCGGCGGTGCAGACCGTCACGGCTGCGGCCGGGTTGCACAACGGTGGCTGTTTTTGAATCGGTGCCTGCAAGCACAGTGGCCACGGCGGGCGTTTGGACCGTTTGGGGATGCGGTTGTGCCGGTTGCTGCGGCAATTGCGCGGCGTGTTCAGTTGACCGTTCGGGGGCAGGCGCGGGCGCGGACGTGATGTGTCCCTGCACGGATTGAGCGGGGCTCGGCGCGAGAGCGCGAGTGGCGATATCCGCGCTCGCGCCGGGCGGCGGCGTGCCGATTGCGGGGTCGGCTGTCACATGTAACGTGCCGGACTGCACTTTGTCTGAAGCCGACGCCGCGGAGCCGTCCGAAACGGCTGCGGGATCGCGGGTCGCCGGATCACTTTTTGGGGACAGTAGGTAAACGGCGAATCCGACCTCTGCCAGCACCAGACCGACTACCAACGCTTTTCCGATCTTCCTCATAATTAGCCAACGGTGCTCAGAGCGATGCGAGCGCACATGATAACCAACCGGCGGCTGACGGTTTGTAACGAGAGGTATGCGGAAGTAACCAGAATACCCGGCGCGGAGCGTGCTAGATTGAACTTACTGCGCCATCAACGGAGTTGTTGCCATGGACACTCATTCGATTCTGGGCATGATCCACGCCGAAGAGGCGCTACTGGTCTCCATCGTGCGGTCGTTGCCACCAGACGTGCGGCGCACGGTCGCCAACGATTTCCACGAGCAGGCTCAACTCGCCGAGACGTCGCATCTGAATCCCACCACCGATCGCGAAGCCAGCGACGCGTTCAAGGCTCACATCAGACGGCTGTCGAATATGCTTGCTTCGCTATCCTGAGATAGTCGTCGCGCGGTTAACCGGGCTTTGTCGCGGCGTCGCCGACGCGGCATCGGATCGCCGGCGCGGTGGCGGCGAAAGATAACGACCAGCGTCCTTAGCGAACGGACCGGCAAGTCAGGGCTTAGGGCGACGCGCTCTGTTGCCCCGTCCTGCGCGGATCGCTCAGTTCACTATCGGACCAGCCGCCTCCTAGGTCGCCGATCAACGACGCCGCATCGAGCAAGCGTGTTTGTTGCACGTTCAATGCGGTTTGCTGGAGATTCAGTTGAGCGGCTTGCGCAGTCGCCACCGTCGTAAAGTCCACCGTGCCGGCCTGGTATTCGTTGCGTGCAATCTCGGTGCCGCGCGTCGCGTCGCGGACGGCGCGCTCCAGCACCTCGGATTGCTGCGCGAGGATGCGCAAGCCGGCAAGGTCATTCTCCACGCCCTGGAACGCCGCCAAAACGGTGCCGCGATAATTGGCCACGGCCGCTTCATACGACGCCTTTGCCGCATCGACCTGCGCACTGCGCTGCCCGCCGTCGAACAGCGTCTCGCTCGCCTGGCCACCCAACGACCACACGTAGTTGCTGATATGCAGCAGGCCGGCCAACGGCGACTGCGTGAAGCCGTCCAGCGCCGACAGCGAGATCGTCGGGTAATACGCGGCGACGGCCACGCCGATCGCGGCGTTCTGCGCCGCCATCTGACGCTCGGCGGCGGCAATGTCGGGCCGGCGCTGCAGTAGGGTGGACGGCACGCTGACCGGAATGGACGGCAGAGTCGGCAGCATGGTGTTCGGAGGGATGTCCAACTCTTCCGGGTTCTTGCCGACCAGCACGGCGATCGCATGAACGTTCTGGGCGCGCGCGACGCCCAGCGCGATCAGACTCGATTGCGCCGACTCCAGTTGTGTCTGCGCGCTCACCAGGTCTGACGGCGGCACGGTGCCGGCCTTGTCCTGCTCGGCGACGACGCGCAACGATTGCTGGAACGCGTCGACGGTGTGAGTGAGCAGATCGATATTCGCGTCCGTCACGCGCAGATCGATGATCGCGTTTGCCAGCGCGATCTGCTCGGAGAGCGTGGCGTTCGCGAGCGTCGCCTGACTCGCTTGCGCGGTGACGGCGCTCTGCTCGATATTGCGTCGCACGAGACCCCACAGGTCGGGCGCCCAGCTGGCGTTAGCTTCGAGCGAGCCGGCGTTGTTGATGCGCTGAAAACTGCTCGCCCCGCCCAGGCCGCCAAGTGAGCCGCTACTGAAGTTGCCGGTCGACGAACGTGCGCGGGTCGCCGATCCCGTCACTCCGATCGTCGGAAACAGCGCGCTGCGTGCAAGCCGCACTTCTGCCAGTGCCTGCTGGTAATTCGCATAGTCCTGGCGCACGGTCTGGTTCGACACCGACACGAGCGGCTCGAATTCATCCATGAGCGGGTCGTTAAAGCCCGTCCACCAGTCGCCCTTCGGAAACTCGGCGGCGGGCTGCGCTTCGGTCCAGCCAGGCAGTTCTTTCCACGTGGCGGGCGTCGCGACGGGCGGGCGATGATAGTCGGGGCCGACCGTGCAGCCGGCTGTCAACACCGTCGACAACGCAGTCGAAAACACCAGCATCGCGCCGGCCAGTCGGGTGAGGGAGATCGTCTTCATCATGAACTCGTATCCGGTGCTTCGCCGTGGCGATTCCACGGCAGGCGCGCTGACCATCTGGCGAGTCGCGCGCGCAGCCGGTCGAGGTACAGATAAATCACCGGCGTCGTGTACAACGTAAAAACCTGGCTGACGAGCAGGCCGCCCATGACCGTCACGCCGAGCGGCTGGCGCAACGACGCGCCCTGGCCGATGCCGATCGCGAGCGGCACGGCGCCCAGCACGGCGGCGGCGGTCGTCATCATGATCGGACGCAGGCGGACCACCGCGGCCTCGTGAATCGCATCGCGCGCGTTCCTGCCTTCGTGGCGCTGCAACTGGATCGCGACATCGACCATCATGATGCCGTTTTTCTTGACGATGCCGATCAGCAGAATGATGCCGATCATCGCGATCACAGAAAAGGGCGTGCCGAAGATCAGCAAGGCCAGCGTTGCGCCAATGCCCGCCGACGGCAGCGTCGACAGGATCGTGAGCGGGTGCACCGTGTTCTCGTACAGCACGCCGAGCACGAGATACACCACTACCAGCGCGGCGAGAATCAGCAGCGGCACCGCGCCCATCGACTGCCCATAAGCTTGCGCGGCGCCCGCGAACGCGCCATGCACCGACGCCGGCATGCCGATGTCACGCTCGGCCTGCGCAATGATCTGACCGGCTTCGCTCAGCGATCCGCCTGCCGGCAGATTGAACGAGATGGTGCCGGCCACGAGTCCGCTCTGGTGGTTCACCTGCGTCGCGGTGTGGCTGTTCGAGAAGGTCATCAGCGCGGCGAGCGGCACCATGGTTTCGGCCGCCGTGCTGTCGGCGCTGCCGCTGGAATTGCCGCCCTTGCTGTTCGAAATGCTGTTGGTCTGCTGATTCGCTTCGGCATCGGCGTTCAGCGAATTCGTGTTCGCGCTGGTGCTCGACGCGCTGCGGACAGCCGCCGGCTGCTGCACGGCTTTAACGGTGGCGCGCGACATCTGCGTCTGCTGCGTGCCGTTCGCGTTGCCCGCGGCGGTGCTCAGGTAGATCTGATTGAGCGCTTGCGGATATTGCCAATAGGCCGGCGCGACTTCCATCACGACAAAGTACTGATTCAGCGCGTTGTAAATGGTCGACACGGTGCGTTGTCCGAACGCGTCGTACAGCACGTTGTCGATCTGGTTCGGCTGAAAACCATAACGCGCGGCGGTCGCGCGGCTGAAATTCACATAGGTTTGCAAGCCGTTCTGTTGCAGATCCGAGTTCACGTCGTCCATCTTGCTGCGGTATTTGCCGAGTTCGGTCATGAGTTTCGGCACCCATGTGAAGAGTGCGTTCGCATCGTCGCTGGTGAGCGTGTACTGGTATTCGGCCGCGGCCTGGCGTCCGCCGATCTGCAGATCCTGTTGCGCCTGCAGGAAAAGCCGCGCGCCCGAGACGGCGTTGAGTTTCGGCCGCAAGCGGTTGACCACTTCAGTCGCCGACAGATGGCGTTCGGCGAGCGGTTTGAGTTCGATGAATACGTTCGCGGTATTCAGCGCGCGTCCGCCGGTAAAACCTGCGACCGAGGCTACCGCGGGGTCCTGCTTCACGATCGACTGCAATTGCGCGAGCTTCTTTTCCATGGCGCCGAACGAGACGCTCTGGTCGGCAATGATCTGTCCGATCAGAATGCCGGTGTCCTGCTCCGGAAAGAACGTCCCGGATAGGAGCCGTGCAAGAAAGACGTTGGCCACCAGCAGGCCGATCAGCAGCAGGACGACCGCGAGCGCGTGATCGAGCGCCGTTGCGAGCGAGCGGGAATAGGCCTGTTTGAAGCGCTCGAACTGCGCCTCGATCCAGCGTGCCCAGCGTGCCTTTGAATGCATCGCGCGTTCGTGGCTGAGCAGGTAGGCGCACATGACCGGCGTGACGGTCAGTGAAATGATCAGCGACAAAATGATCGCGATCGACAGCGTGACCGCGAACTCGTGAAACAGCAGCCCGACAATGCCGGGCATCAATAGGATCGGCAGGAACACCGCGATCAGCGAGAGGCTCATCGAGATCACGGTGAAGCCGACCTCGGCGCTGCCGCGCAGCGCGGCTTCTTTCGGCTCGAGGCCGGCTTCGAGATGACGCACGATATTTTCCAGCACCACGACCGCGTCGTCGACCACGAAGCCGGTGCCGATGGTCAGCGCCATCAGCGAGAGATTGTCGATGCTATACCCGAGCAGATACATCGGTCCGAAGGCGCCGACGATCGAGAGCGGCAGCGCGACCGCCGGAATCAGCGTGGCGCGCGGCGACAGCAGGAACACGAAGACCACGCCCACCACCAGCAGCACTGCGATGAACAACGTGCGCTCGGTATCGGCCACCGAAGAGTTCACCGACTCCGAGCGGTCGATGGCGACGTTCACATGAATCGCGCTCGGCAACGCGGCTTCGATGATCGGCAGACGTGCGCGGATTTGCCCGACGGTCTGCACGACGTTGCTGCCCGGCGTCGGATAAACGATCACGAGCACCGCCGACTTGCCGTTGTAGAGTCCGGCATTGCGAATGTTTTCATTCGAATCGCGCACCTGGGCGACGTCGCGCAACAGCACGGGTGCGCCGTCGCGATAGGCGATCACCACGTCGCGATACGGCGCGGCCTTGCTGATCTGATCGTTCGATGTCACCACGTAGCGCTGCTCGCCCTGATCGACATGGCCTTTCGCGCTGTTCGCGTTCGCCGCGCCGATCGCCGCGCGCACGTCTTCGAGGCCGATGCCGTAGCTGTTCAGCTTGCCCGGCTCCAGCTCGACGCGCACCGAGGGCAACGCGCCGCCACCGAGCGTGATCTGCCCGACGCCGGTGACTTGCGACAACTGCTGCTGGATCACGGAGTCGGCGGAGTCGTAGAGCTGAGCTTTGGTCAGCGTGTCGGAGGTCAGCGCGAGCACCATGATCGGCGCGCCGGCCGGGTTGTACTGGCGGTACGTCGGGTTGCTGCGCAGCGTGGTCGGCAGATCGGCGCGGGCGGCCTGAATGGCGGCCTGCACGTCGCGCGCCGCACCGTTGATATCGCGGTTCAGGCCGAATACGACGATGATCAGCGACGAACCCACGTAACTGATCGAGGTGAGCTGGTTGACGTCGGCGATGGTGGCGAGACGCCGCTCCAGCGGTGCGGCAACCGTGGC
Organism: Paraburkholderia sp. BL6669N2; assembly: GCF_003387275.1. Taxonomy (NCBI): domain Bacteria; kingdom Pseudomonadati; phylum Pseudomonadota; class Betaproteobacteria; order Burkholderiales; family Burkholderiaceae; genus Paraburkholderia; species Paraburkholderia sp. BL6669N2. Next base: position 1,096,424 of record NZ_QUNA01000002.1, read on the forward strand.
CGCCATAATTTCCGGACTCGCGCCCGCCATGTTCGCCTGCAACGCGATCACAGGAAAGGCGATGTTCGGCAGCGGCGCGACCGGCAGGCGGAAATAGGCAAGCGCGCCGGATATCAGAATCGCGAACGCCAGCAGGGCGGTCGCGACCGGGCGCCGGATGAAGAGCGCCGAGATGTTCACGGCGCGTTCTCCGGCGGCGCCGCGGTGCCGTCATTCGCGGCGCGGCGACGGTTCTTCACACGCTGCGCGAGGCGATCGAAGAAGAGATAGATCACCGGCGTCGTGAACAGCGTCAGCACCTGGCTGAGCGTGAGCCCGCCGATGATCGCAAGACCCAGCGGCCGGCGCAGTTCCGAGCCGGTGCCGGTGCCCAGCAGCATCGGCAGCGCGCCGAGCATGGCGGCGAGCGTGGTCATCAGGATCGGCCGGAAGCGCAGTAGCGACGCTTCGAAGATCGCTTCGCGCGGCGGCTTGCCGTGCACGCGTTCCGCTTCGAGCGCGAAGTCGACCATCATGATCGCGTTCTTCTTGACGATGCCGATCAGGAGCACGATGCCGATGATGCCGATCACGTCGAGATCGCTGCCCGCGATCATCAACGCAAGCAAAGCGCCGATGCCGGCCGAGGGCAGCGTCGAGAGAATCGTCACCGGGTGAATGTAGCTTTCGTACAGCACGCCGAGCACGATATACACCGCGACCAGCGCGGCGATCAGCAGATACACCTCGCTGGAAAGCGAATCCTCGAACGCCTGAGCCGCGCCCTGGAACGAGGTCGTGATGGAAGGCGGCAGATCCACCGCTTTCTCGGCGTCGCGGATCTGCGCGACGGCGGCGCTGAGCGACGCGTCCTGCGCGAGGTTGAACGAGATCGTGACGGAAGGGAACTGCGCAAGGTGGCTGATCAACAGCGGCGATTGTGTGATGCTGATCTTCGCGATGCCCGACAGCGGCACCTGCCCGGTGCTGCTCGTTTGACTCGGCAAATACAGATTGCCGATCGACTGCACCGTGGGAATCGTCTCGGGCTTCGCCACCAGAATCACGCGGTACTGATCGGACTGCTGGAAGATGGTCGAGACGATGCGTTGGCCGAGCGCATCGTACAGCGCGTTGTCGATCGTGGCCGCCGTGATGCCGTAGCGCGCGGCAAGCTGGCGGTTCACTTCGACGTTCACGCTCAAGCCGTTGGTGTTCAGATTGCTGGTGACGTCCGTGATCGCGGCAATCTGCTTCATGCGCGCGATCAGCGCGGGCACGTATTGATTGAAAGCCTGCTGGTTCGGCCCGCGCAGCACGAAGTTGTACTGGTTGCGCGAGATCGAGGTGTCGAGCGTCAGGTCCTGTTCGGGCTGCAGGTAGAGGCGAATGCCGGGCACGTCGGCCACTTCCTGCTGGATGCGGCGGCCGATCTCCTCGGCGGTGATCGAGCGGTCGTCGCGCGGGCGCAGATTGATCAGGAAGCGGCCGTTGTTCAGCGTCGGATTGGTGCCGTCGATGCCGACATACGAGGTCAGCGACACCACGTCGGGATCCTTCAGAATCGCGTCGGCGAGGGCGCTTTGACGCCGGACCATGGCAGTGTACGACACCGAGTTGTCGGCCACGCTGATGCCCTGAATCACGCCGACGTCCTGCACCGGAAACAGTCCCTTCGGAATCACGATGTACAGAATCGCCGTGAGCGCGACGGTGATCAGCGCGACCACCAGCGTCAGCAACTGGTGATCGAGCACCCAGACGAGGCCGCGCTCGTACGCGGCGAGCGTCTTGTCGAACAGGCCTTCGCTGATGCGCTCGAAGCGGCTCGGATGACGTTGCGCCTGCGCACGCAACAGACGCGCGCAGAGCATCGGCACGACGGTCAGCGAGACCACCGCGGAGATCACGATCGTCACGGCGAGCGTGATCGCGAATTCGCTGAAAAGCCGGCCGATCACGCCGCCCATGAACAGCAGTGGAATCAGCACGGCGATCAGCGAGACCGTCAGCGAGAGGATCGTGAAGCCGATCTGTCCGGCGCCTTCGAGCGCGGCTTCAAGCGGCGTCTTGCCTTCCTCCAGATAGCGCACGATGTTCTCGATCATCACGATCGAGTCGTCCACGACGAAACCGGTCGCGATGATCAGCGCCATCAGCGAGAGGTTGTCGATCGAATAGTTGAGCTGGTACATCACGGCGAGCGTGCCGATCAGCGAGACCGGCACGGAGATGCTCGGAATGATGGTGGCGGGCACGTTGCGCAGGAACACGAAAATCACCAGCACGACCAGCACGACGGCGAGCACCAGTTCGAACGCGGCGTCCGAGACCGACGAGCGGATCACGCCCGTGGTGTTGGCGACCACCGTGACTTGCAGGCCGGCGGGCAGCGTCGATTCGAGCGCCGGCAATTGCTTCATGATCTGGTTGACGGTGGCGATCACGTTCGCGCCCGGCTGACGCTGCACGTTCAACACGATGGCCGGCGTGCGGTTGTACCACGCGCCGCGTTCCACATCCTGCGCGGCCTGGCTCACGCGCGCGACGTCGCGCAAATACACCGGCGCGCCGTTCTGATACGCGATCACCGTGGCCAGATAGTCTTGCGGATCGACGATTTGGTCGTTCGCGTTGATGGTGTAATCGAGCTCCGGTCCGTCGAAATTGCCTTTCGGCTGGCTGACGTTGACGTTCGCGAGCAGCGTGCGCAGATCGTCGAGATTCAGGCCGTAGGCGGCGAGCTTCTGCGGGTCCGCTTCGACGCGCACGGCCGGCACATTGCCGCCGGCGGTTGTGACGAGACCGACGCCGGGCACTTCGGAGATCTTGGTGGCGAGGCGATTGTTGGCGGTGTCCTGCAACTGCGTCAACGACATGGACTTTGACGTGACCGCGAGCGTGAGGATCGGCTGATCGGCCGGATTGACCTTGGCGTAGGTCGGCGGCGCGGGCAGGCCGGCCGGCAGGAAGCTGTTGGCGGCGTTGATCGCCTGCTGCACGTTCTGTTCGGCGATGTCGAGATTCAGCGCGAGATCGAATTGCAGCGTGATCACCGACGCGCCTTCCGAACTGTAAGACACCATCTGCTGCAAGCCCGGAATCTCGCCGAGCTGGACTTCGAGCGGCGCGGTGACGGTGGTCGCCATCACATTCGGACTCGCGCCGGGGTAGAAGGTCTGGACCTGGATGGTCGGATAGTCGACAGCCGGCAGCGACGAGACCGGCAGGAAGCGCACCGCGACCAGGCCGACGAGCACGAGCGCGACCATCAGCAGCGACGTCGCCACGGGCCTCAGGATGAACAGACGGGAGAAGTTCATCGACGGGGCGGCGTGCTATGAAGCCGTGGATGCCGCGTTGGCCGCGGACGCAGAGGCCGGCGGTGCGGCCGGCGCTGCCGCCGACGAACCCGCGGCACCCGAGCCCGGCCGCGCTGTCGACGCCTTGATCTTCAAGCCGTCGCTCAAGCGGTCCATGCCGTCGGTGACGACCACGTTGCCGGCGGCGAGCCCTGTTGTGATCACCGTATGCTGACCGTCGCTGGGCCCCAGCGTAACCTTGCGCACCGATACGGTGTTGTCGGCGTTGACCAGATACACGTAGTCGCCGGGCGCGCCGCTCTGCACCGCGGGCGTCGGCACCAGCACCGCGTTTTGCAGCGTGTCGACCAGCAGTTTGACGTTGACGAATTCGTTGGGGAAGAGCGCCTCGTCGTCGTTGGGGACCGTTGCGCGCAACGTGACGGTGCCGGTCGCGGTCGCCATCTGATTGTTGATCGCGTAAAGCGTGCCGGTCGCTATCTGCCGCGAATTGTCGCTGCTGAACACGGCGACGGGTAACTGCGCCCCGGCGTTGACGCGTTGCAGCACCTTATCGAGCGCGGTTTGCGGAACCGTGAACTGGACGGTGGTCGGCTTCATCGTGGTGATGACCGCAATGCCCGGCTGACTCGACGCGGTCACGTAGTTGCCCGGGTCGACGAGCCGCAGCCCGACCCGGCCTGACACCGGCGCAGTGATGTGGCAGTAGATCAGGTCGAGATCGAACTGGGCGATGTTGGCTTCGTCGGCCTTGACGGCCGCCTCGTCCTGCAGGACGAGAAACTTCTGGTCCGCATAGGTCTGCTCGGCGATCGACTTACGCTCGTTGAGCTGGGTAAAGCGCGCGAGATCGGCGCGCGCCTGGGCAAGCGCCGCCTTGTCCTTGGCAAGTTGCGCCTCGGCTTGCCGCTTGCTGATTTCATACTGGCGCGGGTCGATCTGCGCGAGGAATTGGCCTTTCTGCACGTCCTGGCCTTCGCGATAGCCGACGGCGGTCAGGTAGCCGCTCAGTTGCGGCAGCACGGTCACGGTGGCAACGGGCGTCACGGTGCCCAGTTCGCTCAGCGTCTCCGGCATCGGTCCCGTGGTGGCTGCGGCGACCGTTACGACCTGGGGCGCCACGCCCGGCTTGGCCGGCTTCGAGCGCAACACATGAAACACCACGAGGGCGATCAGCGCCAGCACCACGATTGCGAACACGATGCGGCCACGCCGCGGACGCTTGACCGGGATCGTCGACGCTTCGCTCATAACGGTCTCCCGCCGGATGCGTGGCACCCGGCGAACGCCGTCGATGGACGGTCCGGCCAATGGCTGTCGAAGAGCGTCATACGAACTCCCAGGATGGGCATCGCCGGTGCCGGCGACAGGAATCCACACAATCACGCCCAGAGTCTATCCGACTGTGGAGCTAATTCTCGCGACACCACCTTGACGGGCGTTTCGATTTGTTACGGTCGGCCGGACCGTGGCGCCATGCCGTCTACCCCGGCGCGAGCGCGGCCATACGGAAAAAAGTAGCAACGACGCGGACCGTGACGGGAGAACAAGCGAGGCATACGCGCAGCCGAGGTGTAACCGCGAAACTCGACGCAACAGAACCGTAGCCCGACTGTCGGGGTCGCTCGCTAGCATGAGGGCCTTGTCCAGTCTCAACCGACGAGGTACCCGATGCTGAGCCATCATGAACTCGCGACTCTGCTGCGTCTCGCTGACACCGGGCGGCGTCCGGAAGCCATCGATCCCGATGTGCTCGCGCTGAGCCGGTACGAGCTGATCGAAATCGACCGGCGCGAGGAGGGCGTGATGGTGGGCGGCGCGTCGACGCTGCGGCTGACGAACCGGGGCCGTGAACTCGTGCGCCGTCTGTTCGGCGGCGGCGTGTGAAAGAACGACCTTGCGGCGTCGCCGGCGTTTCGATCACATGAGATCGGGGCGCGGCGCCGGCGTGCGTCTGATCTGCCGGGCCAGCGTGTCGCGATAGATGCCGGGCACGGCGGCCAGCTCGGCCGGCGTGCCTTGCTGAACGACGCGGCCGCGGTTGAGCACCACGATCCGGTCGAACGACTGCAAGGTCGACAGCCGGTGAGCGATCGCGATGACGGTGCGATGCTGCATGAGCCGTTCGAGCGCGGCCTGAATGGCGATCTCCGATGCGGTGTCGAGCGCCGAGGTCGCTTCGTCGAGCAGCAGGATGGGCGAGTCTTTCAGAATGGCGCGGGCAATCGCGATGCGCTGCCGCTGTCCGCCGGAGAGTTTGGTGCCGCGATCGCCCGCAATGGTGTTGAGCCCTTCCGGCATCGCGTTGATGAAATCGAGGCAGTAGGCGTCCTCGCACGCGCGGCGCACGTCGGCCTCGGTGGCGTCGGGGCAACCGTAGCGGATGTTGTCCAGCAGCGAGCGGTGAAACAGCGACGCGTCCTGCGGCACGACCGAGATGGCGCCTTGCAAGCTTTGCAACGTGACATGCGCGATGTCCTGGCCGGAAATGCGCACGCAGCCGGAGACCGGCTCGTAGAAGTGCTGAAGGAGCGCGAGGATGGTCGATTTGCCCGCCCCCGAAGGACCGATCAGACCGACGCGCTCGCCCGCGCCGATATGCAGGTTCAGACCGCTCACCACCGGGCGGCGGCCCGGATACGCGAAGGTCACGTTTTCGAAGTCCACGGTGGGCTGCCGGACTTCCAGCGGCGCCGCTCTGGTGGGTTCGGGCATGGCGTGCGGGATCAGTAATGTTTCGGACGCTTCGCCGAGCCGGGCGACATGCTGGGTCAGGTCGACGAACGCCACGGCGATGTCGCGCGAGCCATGCAGGATCGAGAAACCGAGCGAGCCGACCAGAACCACGTCGCCGGTGGTCGCACGGCCGACGCTCCACAGCCACACGGTCCACCCGAGCACGCACGCCGACAGGACGGAAGTGGCGAGCGCGTGCAGCAGGCGCAGCTTTTCGAGGTAAAGCACGCTGCTCTTGCGGGCGTCGCTTTCGACCGCGAGCAGTTCGTCGAAGCGACGCCGTTCCATCACCACGGCGCAGAAGGCGCGCACGAGGCCCATATTGCCGATCACGTCGACGAGTTCGCCGTCGACCGAGGCGGCCCGCGCGGCGAACGCCTCGTGCCGGGCCGTGCCTTTGCGCGCCAGCAGGAACAGGCAGAACGCCAGCACGGCGGACATGGCGACCAGCGTCAGGCTCATGGGAATGCTGACCGCGCCGACCATGACGATCGCCCCGACCACGGTCAGGCTCGGCGGCAACGCCGTCCACGCCACGGTGTTTTCAATCACGTACACCGCGTTGGCCGTCGCCGAAATCCGGCTCGACAGAACGCCGGGTTGCTTGTCGGCGAAGAAGGTGGGGGCGTGCACCGTGAGATAGTCGAACATCTCGCGCCGGATATCGCCCGTCACGGCCACGAACGTGCGCGCCGAGACCCAACCCGCGATGCGCCAGAACAGATTGTCGGCGAGGATCAGCGCGACCAGCACGGCAAACGCGTGAATCACGTGTTGCGGGTGGGCGCGGCCGTTCGGCAACGCGTCGATCAGATTGCGGATCCCATATTGTGATGCCAGCGCGCAGCCGACCGCCGCCACGACACTCGCCAGCACCACGGTGTGCGTCAGCTTGCGGCGCGCCACGTAGCGCCAGATCAGCCGGATGGGCCGCCCGGCGTAGCGCGACAGCACGCGGGATTGCCGCCGTCTGCGCACGCGCCCGGCCCGGCCGGCATCACCATCGTTGGACAGTTCCATGGCACCGCACTGGTTCGAAGGGTTCCGGCGTCCATGCTGTGCGGTCCCGCGGCGCAGGCGACAGTGGATCAGTCCGGCTCTGTCGGTACGCAAGCAACGTGCCGTTATGCGCGGCGAGCCGGTCTGGTTTGCGCTGATGCATATCGGATAAGGCTGTGCGGTGATTCCCCATTTTTCGCGAGACGCGATACCCTATACTTCCAAACGCCAAAACGATCCGGTGCTTGCCGCGCGGCAAGCCATTTTTATCATCCGTAACGTGGGTTTCGTTCAATGTCGACCCGCCGCCATCCGCTGGGAATGCGATGAGTGACCCTATGCAGCCGCCGTTTTCCGTTCTCTTCGTCGACGACGACGAGATGTCGCGCAATCACTTCGCGCGCGCGATGAGCGCCGATTACAAAGTGTATGTCGCCCAAGGCGCCGATGAGGCGATAACGGTGCTCGGCAAGCACGCCTCGGAGATTGCCGTGCTGGTGACGGACTTCCGCATGCCGGGCCGCGACGGCGACGATCTGCTGCGCCAGGTGGCGCGCGAGTATCCGCAAATCGTGCGCATTCTCGTGACCGCTTATGCCGACAAGGACATGCTGCTGCAAACGGTCAATACCGGCGACGTGTTCCGCATTATCGAAAAGCCGCTGCGAACGGACATGGTGCGCGAGGTGCTGCAACTCGCAACCGCGCGCTACACGGAACGCGAAACGCGTCAGCAGCGGCTGCTGGCCATGGACGAGACGCTCGCCTTCCTCGCCCACGAACTGAACACGCCGTTGGCGACGATCTCGCTGTTCGCGCGCTCCGTCGAGAATGACGTGGCCGAGCAATACGATCCTGAGCGTCAGCGGGAGATCGGCCTCGCCGCGAAGTCGATGTTGAACAATGCGCAGTATTGCCTGACGCTGATCTCGTCGTTCTGGGCGACGGTGCACAAGAGCGGCGGCCAGAAGTCCGCCTCGGGCGGCGGTACGCGCGCCGTTAGGGCGACGCGCCTGATCGCCACGCTGCTCGACACCTATCCGTTCGTCGCGTCGCAGCGCGATTGGGTCAAGGTCGACGTGGAAGGGGATTTTATCGTGCATGCCATGCCCAATTGCGTGGCGCTCGTGCTGTCTTCGCTGTTGTCCAACGCGCTGCGCGCGCTCGACGGCAGCAGCGCGCCTGCATTGCGGCTCGAAGTGGTGGCGTTCCCTGAGCCCGAGATCCGCATTCGCGACAACGGCCCGGGGATCGCGCCGGAGGTCAAGGCGCGTCTGCTGCAGGATCCGGTCACCACGTACGCCGGCGCCGGCGGCCACGGCATGGGGATGATCTTTTGCAACCGGATCATGCAGTCGTTCGGCGGATGCCTGCGAGTCGATTCGACGGTCGGCGCGGGGACGACGGTGACGATGGGTTTTCCGGGGTTCAATAGCCGCCTGCATGCCGCTGATGACGAGGAGCCGTCCGCTAGTCAGGCGGCTTTGCGGTGAACTGGATGGCCCGCATGGCAACTTGCGTCACTCCTGATCGCTGAAATAATCCCGATGCTCACGGCCAGCCTTGGCCGTGGCGAAATACGTCTGCAATGCATCGGTCGAACGCTCGCTCAGGATATCGATTCGCGCGAGCCAATCGGGTTCCACCGGCCATTCGCCTTGCACCACGCGCGGATAGATTTGCCGCGCGAACTGATGCAGCGCTCGCGCGCCGAGATTGCCGCTCACGCCGAGCAGGATGTGCAACACGCCGTGCGTCGATTCGAGGTCGCCGGCCGCGACACCTGTCGCAAGCCGCGCCACCAGCTGGCGGATCTGCTCGATGCCTTTGAGGAACGATTCGTCGAGCAGATCGAGCGAGGCCAGTTCTTCGAGGTGTTTCTCGTCGAGCAGTTCGCTGTCCGTCACGATCGGCAGATTGCCGGCCGGCGTGGCCGCCGTCGTCGACGAGAGTTCGGTTTGCGCCGGCGCGTTCGAGTCACGTTGCCGGCCAAACTGTCGCGCGAGGCACGCGTAGAGCGAACCGGCTTGCACCGGTTTGATCATGACTTCGTTCATGCCCACGGCGAGACAGGTCTGCACGGCCTTCAGATCGGACTGGCTGGTCAGCGCGATGATCGGCACGGTGGCATATGAGTCGGCACGGGCGCGAATCGACGCGGTCGTCTCCAGGCCGCCCATGCCCGGCATATTCATATCCATGACGATGGCGTCGATTACGCCGTCCCCCTGCAGATGCGCGAGCACGGCCTGCCCATGCTCGGCCTCGACGACGCTTGCGCCGCATCGCTCCAGATAGGCTTTGGCCACCAGCCGGCTGTAGGTGTCGTCGTCCGCGACGAGGATCGATTTGCCGGAGAACGCGTCGGATTGCTGGCTCAGAGGGTGGCGGTTGCCGTTTTCGAGAAGCGCCTGCAGCGTCGTGATCAATTCGAGCACGCTGCAGGACTTGCTGATGATTCCGTCCATGCCGGCGCGCCGCGCGAGCACGCGCACCACGCTTCCGGGCTCGGCCGTATAGGCGGCAATCAGGACATTCCAGCTCGGATAGTCGTGAGCGGCGCGAATTTTTTCGGCGGCCGTATAGCCGTCCAGAACCGGCATGTTGATGTCCATCAATACGAGGTCGTAAGGGGCCGACTCGCGGAGCACGGTCAATGCAACCGCGCCGTTTTCCGCTTCGCTCACGCACGCGCCCACTTTCGACAACGCACGACAGGCGCGCGCACGCTGACCGGCGTCGTCGTCCACGACCAGAATACGCCTGTCTTTGAAGACCGGCGTGGCGCGTTCAAATATGTGCCGCTCGTGGTCCACGATTTCGCTCTTTGGCACGACGGGAAATTGCAGCGTGAATTCCGTGAACCTGCCGACTTCCGAGCGGCAACTGATACTGCCGCCGAAGGCGCGCATGGCGCGCTGGCAATAGGCGAGTCCGAGCCCCGTGCCGCCCGAAGTCTCCGCGGTACGGAACGGCTCGAACAGATGCGATACCATCGCGGGCGCAATGCCGGGACCGGTGTCGCGAACCATGACCGACTGCTGCTCGATGGTCAGGGTAAGCGTGGCCGCCGGATGCGTGGCGATGTGATGGAGCGCGTTCTTGATCAGATTGAACAGCGTGAACAGATAGACGGTTTCGTCGACCTTGAAGGTGAAGTCCTCCCGCACCACGAGCCTGACCTTGTCGCGTTCCTTTTCGTCGGCAAAGCCGTATTCTTCCAGCGCCTTACGCGTGGTGCTCGCGGCGCTCAGATAAGCGAGGTAGTCCGGGCGAATGGGTTTGGCGCTGACTTCGTCCAGCGTCATGGCAATGATGCGCAGTCCGCGCTCGATCGACAATTGCCCTTGCGCGAGATGACGATACAGTCCGGCGGTATTCCCATTCCTGTCGCGTCGATCGTGCGTGTCGTGCACGAGCGCGAGCGGGCTATCGGGTCCCATGGTTGCGGGTAGCGCTTCTTCCACGCGATCCAGCACGTAGCGCAACTGGCTCAGGGGATTGCGCATTTCATGCGCGATCGAACCGGCGAGCGCCTGCAGCGCACGGTTCTTTTCAACGAAGATGCGTCCTTTACTGATCGCATGACTAAACGCCATGCTGCACAGGACGACGACCGGCAGCAAGGCGAGATTCGACTGATCGGCGGCGGTCACGACAATCGGCACCGGCGAACTGAGCACCGCGGCAAGTGCCCCGGAGAACACGCCAATGCCGATGCAGCCCATCAGCAAAAGCGGATTGTCGATGCACAGCGCCATGATGAAAATCATCATGACCTCGGTCATCATCCACATGGTGGAGAATGAATTTCTGATCGCGAGGAATGTGCAAACGAATGGCAGGACGTAGATCAGGCAGCAATGCCAATAGATCAGCAGGTAATGATTGAACCGCTTCGGCCAGCGCGCCTGAAAAATCAACGGAATGCAGACTAGCGCCGCACTCAGTCGAAGGGAAAGATTGTCGTAAGGCTGCGGCAGGACATAAGTCCAGACTACGTAGTAGATCGGGTGGCACAGGAGGCCCAGTGCGCCGCCCCATCCTATTGCAAACCGGCTTCGTTCCAGCACGTCCCGCATGCTCTCGCGCGGCATGACCATCAGGCCTCCAGTGACATTTACGAGCCCATCAATTCTTGCTTGCCGCGAAGTTGCGCAGCCGCCGGCTCGATCGGCGAACCGTCCTTTCCGTGGAAAGGGCCGACCGCGAAACCGTGCTTCTTCAGCAGGCTGTGCGTGTACGAGACGGACCACACGGGCGGGCTGCCGATGATGAAGTCGGACGCAATGCCTTCCTGCCAGGCGGAGTAGCCTTCGGCGAAACAGGTATAGCAGTCGCGCGTGGTCGGCAGCCGGAACGGGAACGCGGTGTTGAGTCCGGCCGGCCCACGCGCGAAGCACTCAATATATAGCGTATGTCCGCGTGACGCGAGTTCGGCCTCGACGCTCGCCGCCCGCGGGTGGGAGTCGTCGATCCAGAACTGCGCGCGCCTGAGATCGGCCGCGGTAAGGTAGGGCACGCTGGTGCTGCTCGCCAGAATCGCGCCGTCGAAGTCCGGCAGTGGGGTGTTTGGACTGAAGGTGTGCACAGAGACGCGCGTTTTACCGAGCAGGTCCGATGCCATCAACTCCCTGGCTTGCTCGGTGAGCAGATTCACCTTGTCCGGCAGATCGATCAGAACAAGCTCGCGCGGCGCATCTTTGTAGAGCGCGTATTTGGCCACCGTCGTGCCGAGCCGGCCGGCCGCGCCGAATAGAGCAAGCTTGGTGTTGCCGAATTCGAGGTCGAGTTCATTGCAGCAGTGCATGGCCCAGTCTTTCAGCATCGCGGCGGTGGCGGCGTGGCCGGTGGTGATATGCGGCGGTTTGATGTCGCGCGGCAGGGCTCCGTAGTTGCACGCATAAGGCGTGGAGGCGCCCATCGCCACCATGTTCAGGCCGGCCTGTCTTGCCAGCTCCAGGGCCGGGAAAAATTGCGTCTCGCGAAATCGCTTGATGCCGCGCGGGCTGCCGAGCCACATTTCGAGCGGAACGGGACACGCGATATTGGCGCCGATGATCTGCGATCCCGAATAGATGGGTGAGGCAATGAAAGGCCTGGTGTTCCAAAGCTCTTCTTCGAATGACGCATTTCGATGCTTCACATTGTGAAACGAAAAGGAAAGGGTTTCCCAGTCGGTAGCGTGAAAGAGAAATCCGACGCCGCCTTGACCGGCCGGCAGGTTATCCCGGATCTCGTCCGGGGGGATGGTGTGCTTAAGTTTTAAGGCGCCCGTTTGAAGTTGACGACCCCCGATTTGCCCGTCGGAATAGGTCTGTATTTCGTGGTGAACAGAAGTTTTCATTTGTTTTTCCCTTTGATTGAAACTCGCGTTGGACGATCAGCGCGACAAAGTCGACTGGCGTGTTAGATGGTCGACCCTTCAACTCTAGAGAAAACTGATGCTGTGTGCGCGTCTGTTGCTTCGCATTGCCGAGAATTGGCATCCCCGGCGATTCGGCCCGGTAGATTTTTCCAACGAGAAGATGCGATGGCCAAACGGGCCGGAGAAGCTGGAATCTTTCCGTTGGAAAATTTTGGGCAGCCGTATGAACGAGTGGCGTCACTGCCTTCGGCGCATCGCCGGAGCACGCGAGCCAGTCGGTCTGCACCTCGTGGGCACGTTTGAGCGACGCGCCCATGAAAGCGTGGGCGGCACGACGTGCTTCACATTCTCCCTTCATGCGGCGTGCTCGCCCCATACCAGCGTACCGAATCCGCATGCGTTTCGACCACGTTGATGCGGTGCTCCAGATCGACCAGATCGGCCGACGACGCCAGATAGGCGTCGCGTTCGTGGTCGTCGGTGGTGATCAGCAAGGCGCTCAGTTTCTTCGCAAGCTCGGTGAACATGATTTTCTCCAGTCCGTGTTGCGACGAGCGTTGCGATCCGGCTATGGGAGTTGGCGTTGCCCGTCGATGGAATAGAGCTTAGGCGCGAAGAATGAGCCGGAAATGAGCGCGTGAAACCGGCGAACCACGGCTCGGCCCGGGTGAATTTCGAACTGAAACGCGCGCGGCGCCGGCCGAGGCTGGGGGATTTATTCGGCGCTGCTGGGCGGGCGCGACGTTGCGATAAACGTGTTGATCGCGGCGGCCAGCGCGTGCGGGTATTGATACATCATCGCGTGGCCCGCCGCACGCACCACGAGCAGTTGCGCATGCGGAATCTGTTCGGCGAGCGCTTCCGAGTTCTGCTTCGGCAAGACCTGATCGTCGGCGCCCGTCAGGATCAGGGTGGCGAGGCGGACGTTTTTCAGCGCCGCCGCGGCGGCCTCGTCACCGGCCCAATCGTGCAGCAACGCCGACTGCCCTTCGGTCACGGTCGCGGACATGGCGGGCGACTGATAGCCGGCCGGCTGGAACATATTCCGACGGAAGCACCGCTGCGCTGCGTCCACGGCGTTGGGTGCAAACAGGACCCGCATGACGTCCATGAAGGTGGTGCCCGCTTTGCCTGACAAGGTGGCTTCGACCTCCGGCGTCACCGGCACGCCGAGCGATCCCGGCGCGGGCGCGCTCATGAGGACGATGCGCCGCACGGCGAGCGGCGCATCGAGCGCGAGTTGCTGGGCAATGGCGCCGCCCATCGACCAGCCGACGAAGGTGACGTCGGAGAGTCGCAGCGTGTCGATCAGCGCAGCCGCGTCGAGCGTCATGTCCCGCATCGTAAAGCTCGATGCAGCCGGTTCGGAGCGGCCGATGCCGCGGTTGTCGAAGACGATGACTTCGTGCCGTTTGGCGAGATCGGTCAGAAAGGCCGCGTCCCATTCCGCGACCGTCGCGCGAAAACCGGTTTGCAGCACGATCGGCGTGCCGTGGCCGAAACGGTAGTACGCGATGTCGCCGTTCACCGTATGCGCGATCTGTTCACGAATCGACGGTTTGTGGTCCGGGCGATCGGCAACGACAGGGCAGGCCTTCTCGTTCGCGAAGTGGACGGTTTTCGCTTCGACAAGCGCGGGCTGCGTGGCGCCGAATAGCGCGACCAGCGACGTTGCCGCGACGAGCGCACATAGGCGCCTCATGACGCCGGGCCCTTGCCGGCTTCGCCGAGCATCACGGTCCAGCCGAGCCCGCGGACATTGCGAATCACCGAGAGGCCGAATTTCTTGCGCACCGAATGAATCAGCACGTCCACCGCGTTGCTTTCGACCTCTTTGCCCCAGCCGTACAAACGGTCCTCGAGCTGCTCGCGCGACAGGATCGTGCCGGGGCGTTCGAGAAATGCGAGCATCAGCGCGAATTCGCGTGCGGACAGCACGGTCGTTGCGCCGTTGCAGGTCAGCGTGCGCTTGTCGAGATCGAGGCTCAGCGATTCGTCGCCGAGACGCGACGAAGCGTAGCCCGCTTTGCGCCGCAGCACGGCACGGATGCGGGCGAGCAGTTCGGGGACGTCGAAAGGTTTGAGCAGGTAGTCGTCGGCGCCGACATCGAGACCCTGTACGCGCGAATCGAGATCGTCGCGGGCGGTCAGGATCAGCACCGGCACCGCGTTGCCGGCCGCGCGCGACGACTTCAGCAACTCGATGCCGCTCATGCCGGGCAAGCCCAGATCGAGCAGCACGACGGTGTATTCGGCATTGGCCATCGCGTCGCGCCCGGCGACGCCGTCTCTCACCCAGTCGACGCTATAGTCGGCGTCCTTGAGTGCACGCAGCAGACTTTGACCAATCTGCAGGTCGTCTTCAACAAGGAGAACTCTCATGATCGTCCTGTCGGCAACAGTCAGGTTGTGCCTGACTCGCAGCTCGCGCGCGCATGGCCGGACCACGGTAAGCGGGCGATTGAATGATAACCGATGCACGCGCGGCGGCATGATCCGGCGTGCCGTTCTGGACGAACGGATGAGAAGTCTTGTGCGTGCCGACGCAAGCGTGGATGCGGAACGATTCGAGGACTTCGCTGCGCGCGAAGCGCTGAGGTGGAGGGGACTCGTGGCGTGCCGACATCCCGCTGGCGTTGATCTGGATATACGAGCCGCCCGCGCCGATCCAGATTTCCTTCGACGCGGTGATGGCGATCTTGCCGTCCGTGCTGGTGATCGTGATGTCCTTCAGGGCCGCGAGCGCGATCTAGTCGCTCTGCGCCTGGATATCGACCTTGCCTTTCGCGGCGACCCGTTTCAGCCCAAGCTGGTAGGCGAACATCGAGATCGCACCGCGCACCGACGCGAACAGTGAGCGCCCGGACGACACGCTTACGTCGCGACCCGCTGTCACCGCATGATCCTGTCCACTCACGATGTGCGTTCCCTGCGCGGCGGTCATGCCGATGCCCGCCGCGCTCGCAACGACAAGATCAGGTCGCGTCATTTCGGGGAACGGATTTTCACGCCAGTGGGCGGTGCCGCCCCGGATCGCGTCGTTCTGCGCCTTGATGGCTTTCGCGGCGTCGTGCTGGCTCGCGTCGGACGACTGCGCGTTGTGCTGCTGCGCGAGCTGCGCCATGTCCTCGTGTTGCGCGCGCGCCTGCGTCAGGCGCTGCACCGTCTCGCCCATGTCCTTCGCGGGCGACTGCGCACCGCTGCGCGTCTCGGTGGTCACCAGCATGCCCCGGTTTGCGCAGTACGCCCATGTTGTGGAAGCGACCTGAGCAGGTGAAATCAGACGATGCTGGATATAGTGGAATGGCCTCGTCCCACCCTCGGTGGTAGTGCACGAAGGTGCTCCGCCTGAGAGCGTGGCAGTATCAGAGCTCCTGATCTGCAGTTGACCGGAGGCCGTCATGAGCGTCGCGTTGCTGAGCATCGATCTTGCAAAAAATATCTTGCAGCTGTACGGCGTGGACGAACGCGGTCATCCAGTGTTGAGTCGGCGAGTCAGCCGCAACAAGCTCCTCGAATCCATTGTCAATCTGCCCTCTTGCCGTATCGTGATGGAAGCCTGTGGTGGAGCGCATTACTGGGCCCGCCGGTTCTCGGCGATGGGACATCATGTGCAGATCATTGCGCCCCGATTCGTCAAGCCGTTCGTCAAATCCCAGAAGAACGATCGCAACGATGCGGAAGCGATCGTCGAAGCTGCGTCCCGTCCGACCATGCGCTACGTTGCGGTCAACAGCGTTCAGCAGCAGGATATCCAGTCCATGCACCGCATCCGCAGCCTGCTCATGCGAGACCGTATCGCGCAGATCAACCAGATACGAGGCCTGTTAGCCGAATACGGTGTGGTCATTGCACAAACCGCACTGAAAGTACGGCAGCAGCTTCCGTCAATTATTGACGACGAACGCAACGAGCTCACAGGGTTGGGTCGATCAATGATGCGGGATATGTACGAGCGACTCGTACTGCTGGATAAGCAGATCGCCCGGTATGATGAATTGATCCATCAAGTGCACAAGGCATCCCCTGTCAGTCAGCGACTTGAGAAGATTCGAGGCGTTGGGCCACTGATCGCAACTGCTGTCATCGCCGCAGCGGGGAGTGCCACTGAATTCTCAAACGGCAGACAGTTTGCGGCGTGGCTGGGCTTGACCCCACGCCAGCACTCATCAGGCGGCAAGGATCGTCTGTTCGGTATCACGAAGCGCGGTAACGGATATCTGCGAATGCTGCTGGTACACGGCGCCAGATCGGTCGTCCAGCAAGCCATAAAACATACCGATACGCTCTCCCGATGGATACGCGAGGTTCAGGCGAGACGGGGAACAAACATCGCCGTCGTGGCACTTGCCAACAAGATCGCCAGGACGATCTGGGTATTGCTCGCACGCGGCCTGGAGTACGCACCGCCGGTATGAACGGAGCAACGATCGGATGGCGGCAATTGTTTTACCTCTTCATTGGTTGCACAAGTGATCTGATTCAATGGCAAACAGGTCGGACCGTCGGTGACAAAACCTGCGCAGTCTTAGGGCTCCCGAAGCCGTGGATATAAGTAGGAGTCGCCGGGCGAAATCCATTGGGGCCAGGCACATGCGTGCCACAGAAAGGCCGAATGTATATATGCAATCCTGCACCTGCTCGCTGTAGAAAAGATCGTTTGGCAAACGGGACGAGGCCATGTATAAGGCTGCAACCGCATGTAGCATGGTGGCCCTGACGCGCGACGGGCACACCGTGGTCCGTGATCCTGTCGTCGCCCTCAACGATGACGTTGGGCACCACCTCGGGGTGAAGCGGACAGGTCACTTCGTCGCCCTTGCGGGCCACGCGCACGCCGCCATAGCGCATGACTTCCGAGGCGGTGATAACTTCGCCGCCGTGGTCGGTGGTGTCACCGAGTCGAATCAGGTTTATCATGGAATTGTTCCTCGTTCATTGCCTGCTGGTCGGCGGAAAGGGATTAACCAAGTTGGCCGAGCGAACCCAACCGGTTGAAACCCGACCGGAATCTGTCGCGTTCGCTCGTGGGTCTGCGAACCGGACATAGGAAAACTGACCATATGTCCTTAACACGATGACTCCGTTCGACTTCGTTAGATAGCCCTTTCTAGCAATGAATTTCCCACCCCGCAAGTCATAAAAAAACGTCTTCGTATTTACCAGTCTAATACCTGTTGCTGGAATTCTTTTTGATTCAATATAATTTTCGGCTCGGATATCCGGTGGATCAAATTCGAAAACCCCCGTGGCATTTCCGCATCCAGCTTGCGGACGGGATGTTCTAATAATCCATTCACCGTTCTTCCTATACAAAAGCCCTTGTATGTCGAATTGTTTATACCTCTCCTCGAATTCAAGGGAACTATCACTTGGAACGAAGGTAAGCATCTTGGTGACTGAATATTCTTGAACATTTTGGACTTTTTCATCTTTCTGGGAATTTTGCGAGAATAAAAAGTAGCATGAGAACTTGTTATCCTCAGAATCATAAAATCCTGCAACCCTCCCGCTATCACTAAAAGCGAGCAAATTTGCTTGGTCGAAGATGATGGCTTCCCCGGCAACCGTAGACCGGCAAAGGCATGTTAGCAACGCAAAAATGATGATTTTATTTAAATTGCGCATAGTATTTGGCCAAGTTAGCCGCATAGCTTGGATTAATTTTCTTCCAATTCTTTCCGTTATACGAAAGTGCCACTTGCTCCCAGTGGCGAGTTCGCAGCCCCTCCACACCCTCTGGTTTCAGATTTAGCATAAATGCGGTAAATATTTTCGCCTGTCCGTCCGTACCTGACATGAAATGATTCGCAAACTCGAATAACGTCGCACAGTCGCAGGAAGAGTAGTATTCGCCCAAAATCTGAACGAATGAGATCAATCGTGATTTTTCCCAGTTTAAGGCCGAAAGCGAATTATTTATCTTCAACAGAACGGATTATTTCAGTTGCAGCCTTAACAGCTTGTCGCCTTGAGCGATGACGTGACTTAGGCCCAATCCAGTATGTCAGGGAGATCGTTTTATTCTGTGTACTGGCGACTAGCTCATAGCAATCTCCGGCATATGCTGACGCTCCACCAGCCTCTGTAGCAGGGCACGCAGGGAAAGCTTCGTACACTGTTTCTCCTGGGATCACTGATTTCTTCGTCACCGCAGTAGTCGCGCTGAATAGCATCAGAGTTCCTTCTGCATCGTACCAGTACGGTTGAACCAATCCCGCATCGGTTCCGCAGTCGTGTATATTCTTTTCACACACCGTTAAAACATCCTCAGCCTCGACACCCTTCAGTCGCAGAGAATATGCATGAAAATCAGTTTGAGACGTATCGAGCTTTTCAATTTTTGCATACCGATTGGCTGGGTACGAAAAACGGACATGTTCGTCAGTGTAAATTTTTATCGCCGCTTGCGATGTGCCAGTGGCATTTTCAACAAAGGCGCATGCAAACAAAGCGACAGCGATGAACCGATTCGCTAGGTGCATTATTGATCTCCAATGAGTTTATACAACCGCATCGTGTGATAGGTCCGATTCTCCAGGCCGTAGATGCCGCCGTTTATTTGTGTTGTAAGCACATGTGCGATTTCTGCCGTTACCCCTCTATCAGCGTAGCTATTCATGGTGCTTTGGGGATGCGGGAGCCCGTGGTTCGGTCCCGCTTCCCAGTACCAAGTGCCGGTGTCTATAGTGTTGTAGTGCACTGTCAGCAGGATGTCCGGCGTCGCGATGTTTGGCCTCGTCGGATGCGGATGACTCCACCAGGACGCTGTAAAACTTTGCCGGCTTAACCAGCCTCTATATACCCAATATTCCGCATAATTAAATTTACCTGTTAGCTGCTTCATACCTCTTCCTCGAAATTTGTAGCCATCTCCCGGAAGGTCGTTACCGTTGAGATGCCCATATAAGGAGTTGCATGAAGCTTCGCTTCGATGTTCTTCCATCCACGCGAGCGTTCTTGACTCTTCTGCTCCTTGGCCCAAGAAGTGGGACATTCGCATCGGATTTCGGGTAATAGAGTGCTTTTCCATTAGTCGGTTCAGTATGGTTCTATAACGCTCACGCACCTCATTCGATAAAGCATTCGCGGCCTGATGCAGATGTCCACCCGATTTTTCGACGTAGGTATTTGGGTAGACTTGTTCCAGTTCTTCACACGAGAGCCAACGGCACGGTCTGAAATGCCGCAGAAATGCCGTTGGCGGAAAATGCCACACCTCATCGGCATGCGGAAATTCAGGATCGCTGACGTCCTCCCAGAACGCCAGGGCACGCGCGTGATCCACCAGATTGTTAAAAGCTGCGTCCGATAGTGGACTGGTCAATGCCTCATGCGGACTCCTGAGCCAGTTGTATAGCGCCTCTAGTCCATCGCGACTCCACTCGGATGGAAACTTACACACCGCTCGCGCCGTGCGCTGCAGGATCGCTTCCATGCCCAGAGCGCTGATAGCATCGGCGTGGCTGATATGTCCGGAATGATTGACGTCCAGCCACCGCTTTACAGTCGGTGAATCGCACAGGCTGTCGGGTGTCGGATCATCGTTGATGAAGCTCCAGCCGGCCCACTCCGGGAAATCGGCGTCGCTATAGGCGCGCACGCCTGCCTTGGACAGGTTGATCCATCCATCACCGTCTGGCGTCTTCACTTTCCGCCAGTGATTGAAGCGCGCGCCGGCGGGCAGTTGATCGTTGATGCAGCGTCCGAAACGGATCATCTCGAAGATGGCACTCGGAGAGGCCACAGCCATGCCTGGAGCAATTGCCGACAGAGAATCGTCTGTAAAGCGTCCGTGAAGGGCGTTAGCACGCTGATACAGGTTGTACTCTGCCTGTCTTTCCGCGGGCATTGCACCGCACACGGACCAGCTCAAATCCGCATTCTGCCTGTAGGTCGTCAGAGTGCAATCCTTCTCGTAATGCATGCGGACGACAAGCTCGCAACCGGTTCCCGTCGGCACGAGAGACGGCTGGGGGTGCAACGTCGCGACAGGCGGCGCGCTGTCGTCATCACGGAAAGGGTGTGGTTCGTTGGCAAAGAGCTTCGCACCACGAGGAATGAAGAACCAGCTGTCGCCATAGACCGCATCGGTACGAGCCGGGGTGCTGCCCAGCGGCCCGGGGGCGCGCCCGATGAACTTCCTCAGGTTTGCCTCGTTGCAGACGATCTCGAAGTGGATCTGCGGAAACTGCCCGTAAATCTGGCCCGGTGTGCCCAGGATATCCTTGCGATAAACCTTCTTGCCCACGGACAGCGACGACAGCGCGGCCTGGAGGTGCATGTACACCGAGTAATAGGTGACCTTCGCGTTGTCGCCTTCGCCAATTTCCGTATCGTGCCGGATGACGACACAGCCGTCGTCCGTACGCACGTTGCGGTACTGAAGCGTCGGCTTATGGGTCGTATCCGTCTGGCGCACGTACACGATTGTGCCGTCCGCGATGGCGCGCACGGAAGTGACCTGATTGCCGTCCAGCGGGGCTTTCAGATGCGCACCGCCATGCCAGCCAAGATTGAAGCTGACCGGATAGGCGCCGTTGCCCGGCGCACATTCGAGCATGTTGGCGGCACACACATCACCGTCGGGTACGACCGTGTTGCCCGCATCCGCTGTGGGCATTGCGTCATTCTGCTGCGGGTCGGCTGCTGAAAGAAAGGGCGGGCTGATAATCATAGGTCTGTCAAGAGGAAGAGTTACAGCGAATGGATGTAGTCATCAGTGGGCGTACCCGACCCGAACGGAGGGAAGCTCGGTATGCGAGCGTCTGCGTCCTGCACATCCCAAAGTCCCTTCTCCAGAATCACCCCCGGCGAGCCGTTGATAATCCCGCTGCCGTTGATCTGGATATACGACCCACCCGCGCCGATCCAGACTTCCTTCGACGCGGTGATGACGACCTTGCCGTCCGTGCTGGTGACCGTGATGTCCTTCAGGGCCGCGAGCGCCATCTGGTCGCTCTGCGCCTGAATATCGACGCGGCCCTTCGCGGCGATCAGTTTCAGCCCAAGCTGGTAGGCGAACATCGAGATCGCACCGCGCACCGACGCGAACAGTGAGCGCCCCGACGACACGCTTACGTCACGTCCTGCTGTCACCGCATGATCCTGTCCACTCACGATGTGCGTTCCCTGCGCAGCGGTCATGCCGATGCCCGCCGCGCTCGCAACGACAAGATCGGGTCGCGTCATTTCGGGGAACGGATTTTCACGCCAGTGGGCGGTGCCGCCCCGGATCGCGTCGTTCTGCGCCTTGATGGCTTTCGCGGCGTCGTGCTGGCTCGCGTCGGACGACTGCGCGTTGTGCTGCTGCGCGAGCTGCGCCATGTCCTCGTGTTGCGCGCGCGCCTGCGTCAGGCGCTGCACCGTCTCGCCCATGTCCTTGGCGGGCGACTGCGCGCCGCTGCGCGTCTCGGTGGTCACCAGCATGCCCCGGTTTGCGCGGACCACGCCCCATGAATCGGTGGCGAGTTCCCAGCCGATGCCGCGCGCCTGTTTGCGTCCCTCGCCGGGCACGATGCGCGTGTTGTAACCCACCACCAGCCGCGAGTTCGCCTGATCGCTCGTCACCTGCGCCTGTAACCGGTCCGGTGTGTCGTCCGCAACGAACTGGTTCGACCCGCTCCCTTCCAGATTGCGACTGAGCAGGCCTGACAGGGCATGGTTGTCCTGCAACGGCCACGGCGGCATGTTGTCCGCGTTGTAGGCCTGCCCGATGACGAACGGCCGGTCCGGGTCGCCGTCGATGAAATCCACGATCACTTCCGTGCCGATGCGAGGCAGGCTGATGGCCCCGTGACCATTGCCCGCCCACGGCGACATGACCCGCGCCCAGCACGACGAATTCTCGTCCCGGTTCGGCGAGCGGTCCCAGCGGAACTTGAGCGTCACGCGGCCATACGGCTCGGTGGACACGACGTTTCTATCGAAGCCCGTCACCACGGCGCTCTGCGGTCCGGTGGTGCGCGGCTTCGGGACCGTGCGCGCCGGACGGAATACATTGGTCGCCGGTTGCACGGTGAAGTCGGTGTCGAACCGGTAGACGCCCGGACCGGTCGATTCCATTGTCTCTTCGGCATCGAGCTTCGCGCGGATCACCATGTATTCCTGGTTCGCCTTGCGATACGGGTGGTTCTCCAGATGGAAGGTCGTCCCGCATACGACATTGCGCAGCGCGCCGCGGCCTTCGGCGCGTTCGCCGCGCGCGAACAGTTCCTCGATGCGGATCTGCGCGGACTTCTCGCCTTCGGCCGGGTCGGTGTAGTCGCCGGGCCACTCGTAGCGCGCCAGATCATTGTGGATCGTCTTCTGCGGCTGGACCTTGCGCACCCCGAGATTGGCTTCGGGCTGCTTGAAGTCATAGTCGCCGGTGGTCCAGACGCCCGACTGCAACGTCTGGGCAATATCGAACGCGTCGATATACTCCGCGTCGATCCTGTGGCCCGGCGGGTAGTACGCGAGCGTGTGATACGCCTCGCTCTGCACCGGCTTGTGCGCGCCCACGTGGTCCACGAACACCATCCGGTGAAAGCCCTTCGAGTGTTCGAAAAACCAGTAGATGCCGTTCTCAGCCATCAGCCGCTGCACGAAACTGAAATCCGTTTCGCCATACTGGACCTGATAGTCCAGTCGCGGGTATATCCGGCTGGTGCGCCAGGCGCAGGAAAACGGATAGATCCGCAGCACTTCGCGAATGATGTCGATAACATTCTTACGCTGGAAGATCCGGTAGTCCGAGCGCTGCCCGGCAAGCCAGAGGCCGGGTTGCAGCGTGAGCCGGTAATGGCTCTGCCGGTCCTGCTGTTCGACAAAGCGCGCGCTGGTCACGATGCCGCTGATCTCACGCATGCCGCAGCCGATGTTCGACGTCCACGAAGGGCCGGAAACCCCGCTCATCCCTTCAAGCTGGATAGCCACGGTCAGTGGCCTGCCGATCATGGCGCGCAGGTCGAGGTTCGCCGCGTCGTCGCCGAACATGTCGAGGTCTTGCGGCGTCACCATGTCCAGCGTGTACGTGTAGATTTCCGACAGGGCTTCCTCGCCACGGATTGATCTGAGCACCAGTGCGGGCTCGCCTGACGGCGATTCCGGCAGCGCCGCGCCGCTCACGGTGATGGTGCGGCGGGTCGAAAAATCCAGCATGAGTGTCCTTCCTCCAGGATGAATGAATGCGGCTCACGGCCACTCAGGCCGCTCAGGCCGCGCTGCGGGTGCCCATGCGGGGCGGCCAGAGCGCGACGGGGCCGCGCTGTACCGAGCGCATCGAGGTCTGCACGAAGGTATGCGTCGGGACGTGGCGCGCCAGGTAGTGTTCAAGGATCACGCCGAGCAGATACGGGCTTTCACCTGCAAGCGCTCCTTCGTCGACGGTGAGCGTGCAGCCGGTGCCGCAGCCGAAGACGAGATCACCGGCACCGGGAAGGCGGCGCGTCACCGTCTGCATCTGCACGCCTGTGATTGCCTGCACCTGCTTCACGAAGCCGGGGTTGTCGCCGGTCCGGTAGAGCAGGAGCAGTTCGCGCAGTCCCGCGCCGCCTGTGTCCTCCAGCGGCAGATGATTGAAATTGAGCTGGCGCACCAGCCGCCAGGCGGTGGTGCCCTGTGCAAGCGGCCGCTTTGGCGTGCCCGGCGCGCG
This sequence comes from Paraburkholderia sp. BL6669N2, assembly GCF_003387275.1. Lineage (NCBI taxonomy): Bacteria > Pseudomonadati > Pseudomonadota > Betaproteobacteria > Burkholderiales > Burkholderiaceae > Paraburkholderia > Paraburkholderia sp. BL6669N2. The sequence goes on from NZ_QUNA01000002.1 coordinate 1,120,464, forward strand.
TATCAGTCCGACGCTGGCAAGCGGTGCATTGACGACCGTGCTGAGATCGTCCACCCCGTTGACGGCCAGCAGGTTCGGCAGATCGCGATTCGTCACCCATACCTGCGCGGTGATGAACCGGATATTGTCATGAGCGGGCGTGCCGTTTGCATCGACCAGCGACACCAGTGTGTCGCCCGGCGCGTAGGTGGCGCGTGTCTGGTAGCGACGCGCCAGGTCGGTGCCCCGGGCGGGCTCGCGACGGGTGACGAAATAGCGGCCGGTGCTGTTCTCGTCGCGCGCCAGTGTCGGATACCGCGGCTGGAACTCAAGACTCGCGGATTCCCTGGTTTCGAATCCCGAGAGTGTCCCGACTGAAAACACTTCGTAGTCGGCGGGCGCGAGTGGATCGACATGCAGGGATGCTGTCGTACTGTTCTCAGGCAGTTCGAGCCGGTCTATCGTGACAGGAAACAGGTTGATGACAGGGGTGCAGAACAGCGCAAAATGCGAGGCATCGACCCGGTTGACCAGCTCGCCTGCCGGACGGTCGAGCAGCACGACGATCTCGACCTCCTGAGCTTCGATCCGGCGCAGGCCCGCCTCGAGTCCGGTGAGCGTGAAGAACAGGAAGCGCTCGGGACAGGTGGCATATTCGTGCAGCAGGTTGTGGCCGTGAAACTTCGGCCAGACAAGCGGCAGCATTGCCTGATCCGTGCCGAAGCCTTCATGCATCACGGCCTGGTTTCGCACCACGTGCAGCGGCTCCTGGGCAGTGGCAAAACTCCCCGGCGCGGCGAGTACCGATGCGGCCGCCCCGGTATGCAGGAGTTCGAACAGTTGGGAGGCAAGCCGCACGTCGCCCGCCAGATAGACCGGCAGGCGATCCAGACCGCGCAGCTGTCCGATGGTGGCGCTGCCGGTGGCTCGCAGCCGCAGGCGTAACGCGGAGCGTACGTTCCGGTCCGGGCGCACGTAGCGGTCAAGCGCGGAGATATCGGGCGGAATGCCGGTGAGCCGGGCGCTGACGATTTCCAGCGGATAGAGCGTGACGTCCTGGGTGCTGCGGAACTGGCAGACGCAGCCGCCGCCCTCCGGCACGGGGGAGGCGAACGGACTGCCGCGTGGCACATGGAACCCCTGTGCAAGTTTGCTCCTGGCGTGATCCGGGTATAGCCGTGCCACCGCCATCGATGGCGTCGGCGCGAGGTAATTCGGATAGAGGCATTGCAGCAGGGGGCGCGTGAAGTCGGGGAATGCGGCGTCCAGTTTCATGCGCATGCGGGCGGACATGAAAGCGAATGCCTGGACGAGCCGCTCGACATACCTATCGCCGATTTCACCCGCCTGCATGCCCAGACGCCTGGCGATTTTTACATGCGCCTGCCCGAATTCGGCGGCAAGTTCACGCAGGTACAGCAACTCCTCGTTGTAGTACGCCAGCAGATCACCCGCGCCGGTTTCCGGGCGTTGACGGTACGGTACGGATCGCCTCGCCAACTGCTCCACGTACTGTTCCGGTTCGAAGCGCATGCCGGTAATCGGCGCATCCGTGGGCGCCTGTCCAAGCCAGCTGGACCAGCCGAGTTGTTCCGTTCCACCCAGCACCGCAGGCGGTGCGCCCTGTGGCTTGATGCGCAGTTCCAGTTCCCACCGGTAGCCGCGCCCGACAAATTCCCTCACGCATTCGACCAGCTTCGGCAGGTCCACGCCCTGCGCCGTGAAACGCAGATACGCCTGCAAGTCGAGCGGCCCCAGGACAATGCGGAACCGGTGCTGGCGGTCCGGCACCTGCTCACCGAGCATCGCGCCCATCGCAAGCGTCGAAGACTCCACGGGCTTGCCGAGATAACTGTGGCTGGCCGGCGCCATTTCCAGCCAGTGAAAGACGTATTCCTCGATTGCGACCGGTACGTCGAAGTACTGCTCAAGCGTCGCGCGCAGGCCGTCGGGATTACGCGCCTCGCGCACCAGATGCGCAGAGGCGGCGAGGCGCGCATGGCCAGGAAACGGCCGGCCGGCGATTTCGGCGGGATCGTGGCCGGCGAGGCTCGCGACAAAAAAGGAGAATGTTTCGTCATCCTTCCGGTCGAGGCCCGCTGCGGCCTGGGCGGAGGCCCACGCCCGGTACAGCAGAGTCAGGTAGCGGTGGTGAAAGATGTCGAGGAAGTTGACGAGCGTCGCATCCCGCCGGTTCTGCTCACGCTCGCGTGCAATCTCGGTGACGTGAATCGGCAGTGGCCCGTTCGGCCCGAACATGCCCAGACTGAGAAGCCGTATCTTCAGACGCCCGTTGACCTCACGCACGTCGGCAATCTCGCGCGGCGCGAATGCGAGGCTCGGTGCCTGGCCGAGACGGAACGGCTCCGCCTGCGGACGCCGCGCGGTGCCGACCGGGTCAATGTGGGGATCGGCGCCGATACGGCGCAGCAGGGAAATAAACCCGTAGCGCCAGGGTTCGGCCATCAGACGTTCAACGCTTTCCGGTGAAAGCGCCACGCCGGGCATGGGCAGATCGAAGCGGGCGCGCTCCATCAATCACGACGCGCCTGATGCGGCCCGCACGGGAAAGACAGGAGCCGTGAGGCGTGGATACGTAAGACGTGGATACCTGTCGCAGCGTACAGCTTTCATCGTTTGACCTCTTCCCCGAGTTTTTTCAATCATCGGGGATAGTCGTTCGATAGTCAGCAGGACTATTTCGCAATAACGCTGGGAAATGTCAGCGGCGTCCAGTTGCATTGACGGTTATCCACCCCGTCCTGAGCATGTTATGTATCGTGCATCGACACGGACCACCGGGCTGGCGTCGGCGCAGGCATAAAAAAGCTTGCGACGGGCGCGGGCAACGAGAGAGCGTCTGCAGATCAGGAGGGGAATTGTGCCGACATGCAGAATCAATGCGCGGGTCGTGTACGCAGCCGTGACATCGGACAAATCCGGGAACGCGCAGCAAGCGACCTGATAAAAAAGGGCGACCGGAGTCGCCCTGAATGGTCACGCAAAACACCTGCCGTGTCCCGATGATGCGGACAACCGGAGGCCGTGTGCCAGCAACCAGGTTGTTAAATTCGAACGGAACAGATGTTTGTAGCTCTTGCGCGTCGCGGGCGAATTTATCCACAGAAATTGTTCACATCCCTGTGGACAACTCCTGGCCAAGCGACATAACTGATTGAGCGCAGAAGGATTTCTTCGCTGGAGCAGCGAACGCGGTCACTCCGTCGGCGAAGCGAGCAGCGACACCGGCACGCCGCGGCAGCTGACCCGGGCGACGAGCTCCGCGCCGAGACCCGCACTCGATTTCTCGTGCGCATCGAACGAGGTCATCTCCCTGTCGACCCGCAGAATGTTGATCGGCCATGACGCGCGCGACAGCCGTTCGTGCGCGAAAGCGCCCACCCATAGCGGCGTGACGGAGGTGCCGTTGCCCACCGCGTAACCGCTGGGCCAGAACCGCAGCACGTCGCGTTCGTCGCGCGTGTCGCCCGGACGCATGAACACCACCGAAGACGGCACGCCGTTGTTGAGCTTCGGCAAGACCGGCAGCGACACCGCCGCCACATTGGGCGAGGCTAGCGAGAGCAGACTGTGCGCCGAGACGTCCGTGCCTTCCACCCAGCCTTGGGCGCGTAACTGTCCGCGGATCGAATCGAGGTTCGAGACCCACTGCAGCGTGAGCGGCTCCTTGCGATCGCCGCCCATGTCCGAGCGGTAACACGGCAGGCGCTTCCATACGGAGAGTGTCCACTGCGATTGCGACACCAGCACGGGAGGCGGGCGCAGCGCGCTGTCCGGCGGCGGCGTGGGCATGTTGAAGCCGACCTGGACGCCCACGCTGAGCAGCATGACCACCAGCACCACGACGGGCATGAACGCGCGTTCGGGCGGCGTTTCCGGGTGCCGCCACATCGCTGTCAACGCAACGACCGCTACCCAGAGGTAGGCGAGCGCGGCGCCGCCGAGCGCGTCGGACACCCAGTACCTGCCGAAGTACAGTCCCGCGAGCGCGACCAGGATCACCACGATCGCACTCGCGGCCGCCACCAGCACCCCTTCCAGCCTGTCGACCCGGCGCGCCAGCAGAAATGCCAGGAAACCGTACACGATGACGGTTGCGGCGACGTGATTGCTCGGAAACACATAGGCGCCGATCAGCGACGTATTGGGCGGCGCGCGGTGCATCGCGAACTGCAGCAGGTAGATCAGCAATTGGGAAAACACCACCGCCGCGAGCCAGTAGCCGACGGTTCGCCAGCGCCGCTCCAACAGCATCCACACCGTGACCGTCACGACCAGCGCCGCGAGTGTGATGCTGCTGCCGAGCGTCGAGAGACCGGCGAGAACGGTATCGCTCCAGGGCGTGCGTACCGATTGCAGGAAGTGATAGACGGAGACGTCCACTTGCGTCAGCGGATCGCCGCTGGCGACGTCGTCGAGCACGCCGAAAAAAAGCGCGCCCGACACGAGTACGACCAGCGAAGTCAGCAGGATGCTGCTGGCGTCAGGCGTACTGGGGTCGAGCATCTTGCGTGCGAAACGGCCGAACGGACCCGGATGCCGACAGGCCCAGCTGCCCAGCTGTTGGCCCGCCGCGCTCGACCACGCATTGGCGTGCGAAAGCAGAAAACGCGCCGCGCGAAAGCTTAGCCAGACAATCCCCACCAGCAGCGCGATGATCACGACGAGCCTGAACGACACCGCGCCGGCCAGCAGCACCGAGGCGCCGAAGATCATGCCCGGCAGGATATGGGCCGGCGCCCAGATCAGCGCCGACAGCACGTTCATTGCGTAAAAGCGCAGCGGCGGCATGCCCAGCATGCCCGCCACCACCGGCACGATTGCCCGCAAAGGGCCGATGAAGCGCGCCAGCACGACGCTCTTCGCGCCATGTTTGCGGAAGAAGCGGTGGCCTGCCTCGAGCACCTCGGGATGTTTGCGGAACGGCCAGAACTGGACGATGCGGTCCTTGTAACGGCTGCCGATCCAGAAGCTCATGCCGTCGCCGGCGATGGCGCCCGCGATCGCCCACACGAGCGCCCAGCCGAGACTCAGCGAGCCGGTGCCGATCAGCGCGCCGGCGAGGAACATGGCGGTGCTGCCCGGAACGAAGGTGCCGATGACGGCGAGCGACTCCAGAAACGCCGCCAGGAAGATGACCGTCAGCGTCCAGCCGGGATGGCCGGCTAACTGGTGCAAGAGGTGGATGTAGGCGTGCTCCATCGTGCGCGATCAGCCGTTCTGGCGTAACGATTGATCATAACGCGCGACGGAGCCGTCTTATTCCTTTTTGGACCCCGGCCGCAGGTTCACGAAGCGCTAAGCGAATCGCCGGAGACGTGAACGCGTTGGCCGATCTGCACGGCCGGCTGCGTCGGGTAGCTGAAGTTGCGGTAGCTGCCGTCCTGCATGCGGACCTGGACCTGGTAGGTGGTCTGCTTGCGCACCGCGTGTTCGATGCCGTTCCCGGCGAGGCCGCCGCCGACCGCGCCGGCAATCGTCGTGAGAATCTTGCCGCGGCCGCCGCCGATCTGGTTGCCGACCAGCCCACCCGCCACCGCGCCGCCCAGCGCGCCGAGGCCCGTGGTCGGCTCGGGCGCCTGCACCGTATTGATGGCGACGACTTCGCCCGCGTACGGGTCGGCGGCGACCGGGCGCGGTGCTGCGGCGTCGTAAGGTGCCTGGTAGCCCTGATTGTTTGCGGAATTCGGCGCGGCCACCGGTGTCGCGCGGTGCGGATGATGAACCGGCGGCCGGGCAGGGGCGGTTTGCTGCGCCGTCTGCTGAACCGGAGCCGCTTGCGGTGCCACGACCGGCGTGCTGGCGAGCGGCGCCGCCGCTGCCGTGACCGGCAGCGCGGGTTCCGTGACGGCGTGCGAAGTCGGCAGCAAACCGGTCATCGCGGCGATGCCGGTTGCGCTCGCCAGGATGACTGCGACAGCCGCGCCGGCAACTAGCGGATGAATGCGGCTGCGTTGCGGTTGGCTGGAAGTGAGGTTCGTATTCATGGCGGACTCCGCGGGTAGGTGCCTGCAATAACGCCGCGAAAGTGCGTTCGGTGCACACGGTTTGCGTGCTGCTTTGTAAGGATTTGTACGCTTTCGCGCGAGCGGTTACACGTTTGGATTTCGTCGCTGAGTTCGTCGAGGAAAGGTTGCAGGCGGTCGTGGCGGATGCTCGCTAGGCGTGCGCCGGTCGTCGCCTGAAAACCCTCGGACAGTTTCAGCAGCCTGGTGTGGAAGTGGTCGAGCGTGTACCGCGTGTCATCCAATGGACGCTGGGTCGTATGCGGATCTGCCGGGTCGTGCGGCGGCGAACGAAGCGGGCCGGGCGCCGTCTTACTATTTGAGCGGCCGGGCAACTCGGACCTCGCGCTCGCGCAATTCGACGAAGTAACGGAGTGGGCTATGAAGATCGTAAAGGGCAGTATCGCGGCGTCGGCAATGATGATCGGTGCCGTTGCCGCAGCGTATGGGCAGTCGGTCACGCAGCCAGGCGCGACCGGAGCGGCTGCCGTCAATGGCGCGCCTTCCGGCATGACCAACAATGCGGGGGCCACAGCGGGAACGGGTCCGTCGACGGCCGCCGGCATGAGCCCGATGTCGCCGGGTGCGGGAACGATGGGCGGCGTAAGAGCCGGTCCCGCACTCAACACCATGCGGGCGAACGGCACGAGCCTGAACGCGAACCCGGACCCGCGCGTGCCGAATTTCGCCGGCAGGGGCGCGCCGCCGCCGCCGCGGAATTAGTCAGCAAGCGGGGCGTGTCCATCGCGTGAGCGCCGCGGATAAAATGCACGCCTCGGCAAGCGGATCCGATTCGACGGCAAGGAGATGGGCATGGCGTACGGCGAGCACAAATACAAGGTGTCGGTGCAATGGACCGGCAATCGCGGAAGCGGCACTTCCGGCTACCGCGATTACGGGCGCGATCATGTGATCGCAGCGGGCAACAAGCCGGAGATTCCAGGTTCATCGGACGCGGCCTTTCTCGGCGACGCCAACCGCTGGAACCCCGAAGACCTGCTGGTCGCCTCGGCCAGCGCCTGCCACAAACTCTGGTATCTGCATCTGTGCGCGGATGCCGGCATCACGGTGACGGCGTATCGCGACGACGCCGAAGGCACCATGCTAGACGACCCGAAACAAGGCCGTTTTTCACAGATCGTGCTGCGCCCGCGCGTCGTGATTCGCGCGGGCGATGCCGAGCTTGCCGCGCGTTTGCATCACGTGGCGCACGAGAAGTGCTATATCGCGAACTCGGTCAATTTTCCGATTCTCTGCGAAGCGGTCATCGAAACGGATACTGATTGACCGAGGCAGGCCCGGCCGCCGGCTGTGCGCTATCGATTCAATGCAGCAGCGCCATTTGCACGACCTTTACGATCACCAGCGCGACCGCCACGATCAGATAGCCGCGCAGCACGCCCATCCAGACCCGCTTGGACAGCGTCAATTGCGGCGCCGGCAACTCGTCCAGAGGCGGCATGCGCCACGCTGCGCGCGTTTCCTTCGACCACCCGAATTCGGTTTCCTGAGCCACTGCGCTCCCGGATTTCCGCCGCAGCTTGCGGGCCACGACGGTGGCCGCATAACCTGCCACGGCCATCAGCGTGCCGGCTGCGAGCACTTCAAGCATGACTTCGCCGGTGATGTCCGGATACATGACGGAAGCCGTGAGAATGATGGATAGCATGACGAGCACCCAGACCACTGCGCCTGTGAAGACGTTGAGCTTCTTCGAGTTCACCCACGGTCCGAGCACCGCGCGGTCGTTGCACAACAGCAGCAGAAACACGGTCGCGCTCGGCAACAGCACGCCGGCGAGCGTCTGCACCGCTTCCGTCAGAAGGCCGAGCGGGCTGCCCGGAATCAGCACCAGCGTCGCCGCGGCCGCCACGATGGCGAAATAGACGAGGTAGAAGCCCTTCGCGTCCGACACTCCGCGATGCAGCGAGTGGCGAATCTTGAAGACGTCGCCGATCGCGTAGGCGCTCGACAACGACACCGCCGCCGCGCCGATGATGCACGCGTCGAGCAGCGCCACGGCGAACAGCACGGCGGGCGTGCGGCCGGCATATCTTTCGAGGTCGGCGATCACGCCGCCCGCGTCGGTGAAATGGCCGAACTCGGGCTTGCCCGCGTAGAGCGCCGCGCAAAACGAGATCATGGCCACGGCGCCGATCATCACGAAGACGATACCGATCCACAGGTCGGCCTTTTCGTACTTCATGAAGCGCGGCGTAATGCGTTTATCGACGATGTAGCTCTGCTGGAAGAACAATTGCCACGGCGCGACGGTGGTGCCGACAATGCCGATCACGAGCAGCATCACGTCGCTCAGCTTCGAGTGGGCGGGCCAGCCCGGGATCAGAAAATCGTGCGCCATCTGGCTGACCGGCGGGTGGATCGATACCAGCACTGGCACGAGCAACAGGCTCATCACGCACAGCACCACGGCGAAACGTTCGAAGCGCCGGAAGTCGCCCGTGCTCACCGCGGCCATGGTTACCGCCGCGGCGATGCAAACGCCGGCCACCTTCGAAATGCCAAAGAACTGGAGCACGAACGTAATGCCGATGAACTCGGTCACGATCGTCAACGCGTTGAGGATGAACAGATCCACGACGCTGAAGGCTCCCCAGAATTTGCCGAAGCGCTCGAAGATCAGCCGTGCATGACCGACGCCGGTCACCGCGCCGAGACGCAGCACCATCTCCTGATTGACGAACAGCACGGGCACGAGCAGCAGCATGGTCCACAGCAAGGTGGTGCCATAGTTCTGTCCCACTTGCGTGTAGGTGCCGAAGGCGCCGGCGTCGTTATCGCCGACCATCACGATGAGGCCGGGCCCAAGAATCGCGAGCAGCGTGCGAACGCGGGCCCACCAGCAGTTGCGCGCACCCGTGTCGTGATGGGCGATGGTGCCGAGTGCGCCCTTGATGTCGCCGAGGTGCGCGTCGTCGAGAACGGCGCTGCGGGGTGGTGAGACGTTGATTGGAGTGGACATGCTGGCCGCCTGAGTAGGTTTGATTGGATTGAGCGGGGCGTCTTCAGGATCCGCCGGATGCGCGGCCGAACGGGGCGGCGGCGCGGGCGGAAACGCGAAGACGCGCTGAGCGTGTGTGCTTACGAAGCGGGCCGCGAGACGGCACGCAAGCGAGCGCCCTGACGCGGTGCCAGGCCACGGCGAGCCAGTGCGGCTTGACGCCGTGCAGTGCGAGGGCGGCGTCGCTATGGGTGTGGGTTTGCTGCCGTGTCGGTACGAGAGTGGCGAGGTACATGTTTTTCTCCGGGCGTAGGGCTTGACGCGGATTGCGGAAAGCCAGCAGACACGGAGCGCGGCGCATCAGGCGCGCGGCGAAGCAAGTCTACTCGCTTTCCTTGGGCAAATGATTGTTTGCCTGTCCGCTCGGTCGTGACTGAGCGGCCATTGAGCGGCAACCAGGCGGCGTATGGGATAACTGTCACTGTCCATGGCGGCTCCTTATCGGCGTTCGGTACGCACGTGTTGGTCCACGCGTTCGGCCGCACCGCATGTCGAACGAATCGAAACGGTGCGAGCGAACGCTGCCGCGAGCGAAGGCTCGCGACGGGATGCCAATCGGCAGGACGCATGTGCGTAAGCACGGCGCGGCCGGATGGCGCTAGTCGAGGTGCACGGAGTGAGTTACTGCGGCGCGCACCGTCTGCCTGTCGGCAAGACGGCGGCTGAGAAATAAAGCGCGGGCGTCGGGCCGGTCAGGCAGTGAAACTGTTCGAAGGTCGACTACTGCTGGTGTCCAAGGCATGGGCCTCGTTTATGAAGACGGCGAATTTTAGGCACCGCAGCAAGCGGAAGTCAACATGCTTCGTTAAACGAAGCAAATATTCTTTGGTGGGGTGTGGGCCAGGCCACGTTGTGGTGGTGGCAGGCGTCTTGTCTTTCAATTTAGATAGAAAAGAAAGGCTAATGAAGGCTATTTCCGCTGCTGCTGGTGAGAGCGGCTTGAGCCGATATAGCGGCCCGCGACGCGTGCATAACTCGGCTCGATCCGCCGCCCCGCGCCGACGAAAACACGAGGCGGTTGCCGTGCATTGCGACGCGCGACTACGCGCGCGCTTCGCTGTTGCCACACCGCGAAGCACGCCTTCAAATGTCTCAACGATTGCCGTCGAGCAGATCGCCAAGCAGTTCATCGAATGCGGCTTGCGCGTCTTCGAGCTCCTGCAGCGCGGCGTCGAATGTTTGCAGCGCGAACTGCGAAGGCGTGCCGCTGCCGGCCGGCGGGAATTGCGATTGCAGCGACGCGAACGCCGACTGCACGCGTTGGGTCGCGGTCAATACACGCTGCATTGCCGCGGTTTCTTCGGCTCGCGCCTGTTCGTGATCCATGAGAACTCCGTGTTCGACTGGTCGGCTCGCGCCGTTTCAAAGGGGTGACTATGCCACGTTAGCGTTCAGGACAGCGGCAAGCCGCCGTTGGCCTTCACTTCGCGCAACGACAGCGCCGATTCCACCGATGTCACGCCCGGCAGGCTACGCATTTCATCGCGCATGAAGGTGCCGTAGTCGTCGAGATCGCGCGCCACCACCTGCAGGATGTAATCGGCGCTGCCCGACACGTTGTGACACGCGAGGATGCGCGGGATGGCCTGCACCTCGCGCTCGAAGCGCGTCGCCACCGCGCGGTCGTGCACGGCAAAACGCACGTAGACGAACGCGACCACGCCGAAGCCGAGCGCGGAGCGCGACAGCATCGCGCGGTACTGGTCGATATAGCCATCGTTTTCGAGGCGCTTCAGCCGGCGTGCGCAGGGCGTTTCGCTGAGGCCGACCGTTTCGGCCAGCCGCGCGTTGGACATACGGCCATCTTTCTGAAGCGCGGCGAGGATCGCGCGGTCGGTTTTATCGAGGTCGGTTGTCATGGCTTTGTGGTGCTGATGACGGATTGGAGGAAAGCCGGTGCTCGGGCCGCAATATTAGCGCATTCCTCCACAGGTGAGCACTCCGGGCCGGTAAGTCGCCAGCAAACCCTCCGCCGACGATAGCAAGATAGAGCCTTGAAAACAGGAGAATTCGATGATTTCCGCACATCTGCTGGCCGTGTATATCGCGGCGCTTTTTGTCGTCTATGCCGTGCCTGGACCGGACATGGCGCTGGTGCTGCAAACCAGTATCGGACGCGGCGTGCGCAGCGGCTTTGCGGCTGCCGGCGGCCTCGGGCTCGCGCGCGCGACGCACGTTACGCTCTCGGCATGCGGCGTGGCCGCGCTATTGCGCAGCGCGCCGTGGTTATACGAAGTGGTGCGCTATGGCGGCGCGGTTTATCTCGCGTGGGTTGGAATTCAGATTTTTCGTTCGCCGGTGTTCGCGCTGCCTGGCGGTCATGCCGCTGGCGGCCGCGCGGATGCTACGGCAAGCGTCGAGTCTCGTCCGCTGCGGGCTGCTTTTGTCAAGGGCTTGCTCACCAACTTGCTGAACCCGAAGGCGCTGCTGTTCTGCTCTGTGCTGCTGCCGCAGTTCGTGCGTCCGGAGGCGGGGCCGGTGGCTTTGCAGATGGTCGAACTCGGTCTGGTGCTGCTCGCTATCGGCGCCTGTTTCGACGTGCTGTACGCGATCGGCGCCGCGCGGATCGCCGGCTGGATGCGCGCCCATCCGCTAGCGCAGACGCTGCAGCGCTGGACCTTCTCGGCCGCGCTGATCGGTTTCGCGTTGCGGCTCTCGCTGGACTGATCCTGGCTGGATACGGCGCGACGCTTCTCCTGACCGCCCGGCCGTGCGCCATGCAGGAGAGGCCGCTTATCTGCTCAGCTTATGCTCGCGCCGCGAGCGGTCCTCGATGATTTTCCGGCGATGCTTGTCTTTCATCTTCTTCCAGCTTTTGCATTCGTCGCGCGTGCGCATGCAGCCGATGCAGAAGCCGGTTTTGCTGTCGAACTTGCAGATGTCGATGCAGGGTGACGCGATGCTCATGACCATTGGCAATTAAAGGAAATGCCAAGACTCTCGCATGCGCCATGCCCGCGCGCTAAGTGATTGTGTTAATAAAGCCAATAGAGCGCCAGACCTTATTCGTGGCGGCACAATCACTCGCTTTCCCACTCGATGAAAACTTTTTTGCTCTATGCCGTGACCGCCATTGCCGAAATTGTCGGTTGCTATTTGCCGTGGCGCTGGCTGAAAGAGGGCGGTTCCATCTGGCTGCTGGTGCCGGGCGCGTTGAGCCTCGCGCTGTTCGCCTGGCTGCTGACCCTGCACGGTACCGCCGCAGGCCGCGTGTATGCGGCTTACGGCGGTGTATATGTAGCGGTGGCGATTGCCTGGCTATGGTGCGTCGACAAGGTGCGCCCCACGCTGTGGGACGCTGCCGGCGTGGCTTTCACGCTCGCCGGCATGGCGATCATCGCATTCCAGCCGCGCGTTTGAGCAGGCGGGCGAGCCGATCTTTGCCGCTCCGAAAGGCCTCTCTCTGTGCGCGCTCGTTGCCGCTTCCGCGCCAACTTCGAGTCCGCGGGCTCGCGCTTTACTTGATGCCGCCGAGATAATCGAGCTTGCCGAGATCGACGCCGTTGTGACGCAGAATGTCATACGCCGTCGTGACGTGAAAAAAGAAGTTCGGCAGCACGAAACCGAGCAGATACGACTGGCCTGTGAACTCGACCGGACCCGAACGCAGCTTCAGCGTGATCGGGCGTTCTTCCGAACCGTCGATCTGCTCAGGCTTGAATTCCTTCAAATAATCGATCGTCTTTTGAAGGCGGGCAATCAGTTCTTCAAAAGTCTGCTCGACGTCGTCGTACTTCGGCGCTTCGACGTCGGCCAGCCGGGCGGCGCAGCCCTTCGCGGTGTCGCTCGCGATATAGACCTGGCGTGTGAGCGGCAGCATGTCCGGTGCGAGCCGGCCGGTGGTGAACACCGTGGGCTCGATCTGTTTCGCGGCGGCATGCGCTTCGGCTTTGCCCAGAATGACCTGCAGGTTCGTCAGGCCGCGAATCAATACGGGCAGTGATGCTTGATACATCGAAATTGACATGGGGCTTCCTCTGATTCTTTGATCGTGCGCGCGGATGGCGCGCGAGGCAATGTAACGGCTGGATTGCCGCTGCAGCATCATAGCGCGAGCGGCGAAAGACGCGCATCGCGGCGACGCGGCGTTAGCCATTCGGACAACTGCCGCGCGCGCCGGAACTGTGTTTGAATGGATTGGTCGGACCGTTTGACGTCCTCGAAACAGCGAACTTGCCGCCGCCTTCAGGCGATGAGGTTGTGAGAGGCGCGTGGCGAGTGGATCCAACTCGTGGAACCCGCCGTCACGCTAACTGGAGAGTCGACACCATGGTCAATAAGCAGCCGCTGCCAGGCAGTGAGCGAACAGTGGAACAGGGTTCGAAAGTCGTCGGGCAATGCGATCCCACGGAGCGGATCGAGGTATTCGTCATGTTGCGCCGTCAGCAGCAGGCGCAATTCGACGCATTGATGAGCAAGATCGAAGCCGGTGATCCCAGCGTCAAGCCGTTGTCGCGCGAGACGCTCGCGAAGGACTACGGCGCCGCGCCGGACGACATCGCCAAGGTCAAGGCCTTCGCCAGCGCACACGGTTTGACGGTGGTGCGCGAAGATCCGGCGGCGCGCACGGTGCTGCTGAGCGGCACGATTGCCCAGTTCCAGGACGCGTTCGCCGTGAAGCTCGAACATTACGAACATCACACGTCTGGCCAGTTTCGCGGCCGCACCGGCGCGATCAGCGTGCCCGACGATCTGCACGGCGTGGTGCAGGCCGTGCTCGGCCTCGACAACCGCCCGCAGGCGCGGCCGCACTTTCGCATCCGGCCGCCGTTCCAGCCGGCCCGTGGTCATCAGGTTTCGTTCACGCCGCCGCAGCTCGCATCGCTCTACCATTTTCCGCAAGGCGACGGCGGCGGGCAGTGCGTCGGCATCATCGAACTGGGCGGCGGGTATAACGCCAGCGATCTCAAGTCCTATTTCGCGAGTCTCGGTGTTGCGTCGCCCAAGGTGAAGTCGGTCGGCGTCGATCAAGGCAGCAACCAACCCACGGGCGATCCGAACGGACCGGACGGCGAAGTCACGCTCGACATCGAAATTGTCGGCGCAATCGCGCCTGGGGCGGAAATCGCGGTGTATTTCACGCAGAACAGCGACGCCGGCTTTATCGACGCGGTGAGCCGCGCGGTGCACGACACGACCAACAAACCGTCGGTGATTTCGATCAGTTGGGGCGGTCCGGAGTCGAACTGGACCAGCCAGTCGTTGCAGGCCTTCAACAGCGTGCTGCAGTCAGCGGCAACCCTTGGCGTGACGGTCTGCGCGGCGTCGGGCGACAGTGGTTCGAGCGACGGCACGGGCAGCGACCAGGTCGACTTCCCGGCGTCGAGCCCCTATGTGCTGGCCTGCGGCGGCACGAGCCTGACCGCGTCGGGCACCGCGATCTCACACGAGGCAGTCTGGAACGACGGCGCGCAAGGCGGCGCGACCGGCGGCGGCGTGAGCCAGGCTTTCCCTCTGCCGGTCTGGCAGAAGGGCTTGTCCGCCACGTCGACGAAGGGCGGCAAGAAAGCGCTCAGCGGGCGCGGCGTGCCCGACGTGGCGGGCGACGCTTCGCCGGTGACCGGCTACAGTGTATTGATCGACGGTACGCAGACGGTGGTCGGCGGCACCAGCGCGGTCGCGCCGCTGTGGGCCGCGCTGATCGCGCGCATCAATGCGGCGAAAGGGCAGCCGGCCGGCTTCATCAACCCTAAGCTGTACAAGGCGGCGGGCGCGTGCAACGACATCACGCAAGGCAACAACGGCAGTTTCGCGGCATCCGCGGGTTGGGACGCCTGCACGGGGCTCGGCAGTCCCAATGGTCAGAAGGTGGCGGCAGCACTATAGTCTGCAACACACGCCCCGAAGAAAGTCCTTCGGGGCGCACAAAAGACGTGAACGAACCCATGGAGCGATCATGACGAATACCGAGTCAGCTTCTGTTAGTCCGCAGCCGTCGCACAATTCGCATGCTTCGGGCACGCCGGCTCCGGCGCCCGCGCCCGCCAGCGCGCCGCACAAAGCCAAAGATCAGCCGTTCTTCGATCCGGTCGCCTACGGCAACGGGCCTGACGATTCCGTCACCGCAACCGATGAAAGCGCCGCGATCACGCACCACTCGGTCACCATCGGCGGGCACAGGATCAACTACACGGCAACCGTGGGCCACCTCGTGATCGTCGATCCGAGTAGTTCGCAGCCGGAAGCCCGCATGTTCTACGTGGCGTTCACGCAGGACAACCAGAAGGAAGAAGCCCGGCCGGTCACGTTCTTCTATAACGGCGGCCCGGGATCGTCGTCGGTATTCGTGCTGCTGGGTTCGTTCGCGCCGCGTCGCATCAAGACCTCAATGCCGAGCTTCACGCCGCCCGCGCCGTATTCGATGGAAGACAATCCGGATAGCCTGCTCGACAAGAGCGACCTCGTTTTCATCAACCCGGTCGGCACCGGCTACTCGGCGGCGATCGCGCCGAAGAAGAACCGCGACTTCTGGGGCGTCGACCAGGACGCGGACTCGATCAAGCAGTTCATCAAGCGTTTTCTGACGAAGAACAACCGCTGGAATTCGCCGAAGTACCTGTTCGGCGAGTCGTATGGCACGGCGCGCAGTTGCGTGCTGGCGTACCGCTTGCATGAAGACGGCGTGGATCTGAATGGCATTACGCTGCAATCGTCGATTCTCGATTACACGCAGGCCGGCAACCCGGTCGGCGCGCTGCCCACGGCGGCCGCGGACGCGTGGTATCACAAGAAGCTCGGCATCGCGCCACGACCGACCGATCTCGGCACGTTCGCCGAAGAAGTCGCGCAGTTCGCGCGCACTGACTATCTGGCCGCGCTGCGCAAGTTTCCGACCACCGATGCGACCACGGTCGAAAAGCTCAGCGAATACACGGGCATCGACAAAACGACCTTGCTCGCGTGGAGCCTGGATGTCGCCTCGTACGACAGCCGGGGCAATTCGCTGTTCCTCACCACGCTGCTGAAATCCAAGGGGCTTGCGCTCGGCGAGTACGACGGCCGCGTGACGGCGATCGGCACGGGCATTGCCGGCAAGATCGACCCGAATTCCGGCGGCAACGACCCGACCATGACGGCGGTCACCGGCGTCTACACGACGATGTGGAACGTGTATCTGAACGAACAACTGAAGTACACGTCGAATTCGTCGTTCACGGATCTGAACGACCAGGCCTTCAAGTACTGGGACTTCAGCCACATCGATCCGACGGGCGCGCAGAAGGGCGTCGACTCGAAGGGCAACATCATTCTGTACACCGCCGGCGATCTGGCCGCCGTGATGGCGCTCAATCCCGATCTGAAGGTGCTGTCGGCGAACGGCTTCTTCGATTTCGTCACGCCGTTTTATCAGACCGTACTCGATCTGCAGCAAATGCCGTTGCTCAGCCAGCAGGTCCGGCAGAACCTGTCGGCGCGCTTTTATCCTTCGGGACATATGATTTATCTCGACGGCGGATCGCGCACCGCGCTAAAGGCCGATCTCGCGACGATGTACGACACGACGGTGTCCAACACGCAGGCGCTGTTTCGTATCCGCGCATTGCAGGCGCGTGTGCCGCAGTAGCGGCGAATCGACGCGCCGCGTCGCAGACGCGGCGCGTGCGGGACGCCTTGGCATCGCGAGGGCGTCTGGCTATCAGACGGCTGGGACCGGCGACGCGCGAGCGGTCGCGCCGCCGGTTTCCTCAGCCTGTCAAACCGGCTAAATGCGGCCTATGCGCGCGGCGCGCGTAGTCAAGCTTTTTTACTTATCCATATTGAATGTGTTTTAATTAGTCTGCGAATTGAACTATTGCGTGCCGCTCCCGGCGCGCCGACGAATGAACGCAGGCATTGCAGACAGGCGTCGCACAGAGTATTCCAGCGACGCGACCAGCAGTACGTACGGCACGGCTTTGCCGGCGCTCGCGCGCCGGTGCGGCGTTGCGCGTCCCCGCGGCACTGCGCGTTTTGCGCTCGCGCTTGGCTTCACGGCGCTGGCGATGCTACGCACGGTCGACGCTTGCGCGCAGGACGCCGCCATGCTCGACGAGCGCGTCACGCAGCAATCGGTGGGGGACACGATTTGCCGTCCCGGTTACGCTGACACGGTCGCACCGCCGTTCGACGAACTGATGGCGCACAAAGACCGCATGCTCGCCGCGCGCGGCATCGAGGCGGACAACGGCGCCTCCTTCGCGCTCGATCGCCGCGTGCCTATCGTGCTCGGCGGCTCGCCGGACGCTCGCGCTAATCTCGATCTTCTGCCGTGGGCCGGCCATCAGGGCGAGCGCCGCAAGGCGCGCGCGGCAGTCATGCTCAAGCGCTGCGTCTGCGAAGGCAAACTGAGCCTCGCCGAAGCGCAAGCCGCGATTATCGGCAACTGGTCGGTGGTTTATTCGGGCTTCAGTCAAACGTCCTGCGACGTCAGCCGGCTCGACGTGGCCACCGGCGGCGACAACGGTCATGGCGCCGGCCGCGACAACCCGCCATGAAGCCGGCCGCCTCGTTTGCGGCGCCTGCTTCGTTCATGCGCATCTGGCATCTGTTCAGCCGCGCGGCTTGCAACTCGCAGGCCGTGACCCCATCTAGTTTTCGGAGAATCATCATGATCCATTCACGTCTTGCCGCCATGGCTCTTTCTATCGGCTGCGTATTCGGCAGTGCTGCGGTGTTCGCCGCCGAGCCGGTGCATTGCGGCCAGGCCGACACGCTGAAGATTCGTGGCGATGTGCCCGCGGCCATCAGCTTCGACGTGTATCGCCAGTTGCGGCCGTTGAGCGCGCAACGTGTTGCGCTGTTCCAGTCGGCCGGCGAGGTGAAGCGCCTGCCCGACGGTCTGGCAGTATGCGAAATTGCGGATGACGGCGTCGACGATCCGTCCGCGGTGCTGGTTCAGCTGCCGCAAGGCAAGAACGCATGGTGGGTGAGTTCGGCCAACGTGCAAGCGGCGGACTGATCGCGACAACCAGTCCGCCTTTTGCGCAGGTCCCCCGCAGGATGCCGTGGCGATGCGTGTCGCGGCCCGGTTTTTGCATTCAGCGCCCGCGTTCGATGCGATTGCCGGGCCTATCACGCAAAATGAACAGCTGTTTTGCTATTTTTGACGCCGCTTATTCAGGTACAGTGCATTGACGGCGATATTTAAGTCCGTTTTTTGACGACACTGTGTTACATCGCTTTTACTGTCGATTGTGGCTATCCTGAGTACAGGACGAAACTCGCAGGGGAGAATTAAATGATCGCCTTCTATCTGTCATTGGCCGCCTTGGCCGCCGCCGGTGCTGCCTTGATCCGCCAACTCGCTGCCGAGCAGGCGAAACAGCGTGCCGCATTGCGCCCTGTGCGCGTGCAGTCCGCGGACCGTGGCGCTGGCCGCAACGCGCGCAGAGGGTAGACCGCATGAACCTGATCGTGCGCAACATCGCCGAATCGTGCAGCGAGCAGGAAGTGCGGGAGTTCCTCAAGCACGAACTTGGGCATTACGCGAAGAACATCGAGGTGGTCGACGCCGGCAAGCCCAGTGCGTACGCCACGGTCGAACTGGACGCCGAAGTGCCCTATGTAGGCGAAGTGATCGCGCGGCAGATTCACGGCAAGCAGTTGGGCGGTCAGACGCTGGAAGCCAGCGCCGATCTGTTCACCGACGAACCGCCGGCGGCGCAGTAACCCGGCGCGATCGATTCATCCTCAATGCGTTGCGCGACAAGAGCGCACGTAAGCTGACACGCCGCGCAGCGCCCGGCGCGGCGCATTCGGCGCGTCACCTGCATACCCATCCCTTTCTCAATCTCCGCTTGTCCGCGTCGGCCAATCGAACGGCGTGTACGGCAACGCGCGCTTGTGACGCGTGACGTCGTAAAAGCGCAAGATGGTCTCGCGCGCCGCATCGCTCACCGGTTTGCGCTCCAGGAAGTCGTCGATAGCGTCGTATGGAATGCCGTAGGCATCCTCATCGGGCCGTTGCGGCCGCAACATTTCGAGGTCGGCGGTCGGCACTTTGTGCGCTAATGCTTCGGGCGCACCCAGCGCTTTGGACAGCGCGCGCACGCGACGCTTGTTGAGCCCCGTGAGCGGCAACACATCGGCGCCGCCGTCGCCGAACTTCGTGAAGAAGCCCATCACCGATTCGGCCGCGTGATCCGTACCGATGACCACGCCGGCCCGCGCGCCCGCCACCGCGTATTGTGCGATCATGCGCTGCCGCGCCTTGATATTGCCGTGCACGAAGTCCTGTTGCGATTCGTCCTTGTAGAGCAGGCCACTTTGATCGAGCGCGGCGAGCATGGCATCGGCCGCGGCTTTGATATCGATGGTGAGATTTTCGTCCGCGCGAATAAAGCGCAATGCCTGCTGCGCGTCCGCTTCGTCTTTCTGTTCACCGTAAGGCAGACGTATTGCGACGAAGTGCGCGTCGTAATGTTCGGCGCGCAATCGCTCAACCGCGAGTTGCGCGAGCCGCCCCGCGGTTGTCGAGTCGACGCCGCCGCTGATCCCGAGCACATACGTTTTCAGGCCGCTGCTACGCAGATAATTCGCGAGAAAAGCCACCCGGCGCTCGATTTCATCTTCAGCATCGAACCCGGCGCTGATGTGCATTTCCTCAGCGATGCTTGCCTGGCGTGCGACTGGATCGTGTTGCGTCATGATTCCTTTTTGCTCCTTGCGCGCTCGCGCACATGTCGAACCGTAACCGGCCCGGTTCAATTCACCTTCGCACCGCTTTAAATCCGCCGCTTTGACCGGCAAAGACGTCCGCTTATTACAGGGGTATCAATGAGTCAGCGAATCTTCATCGACAGATCGCAATGTGCTTAGTAACATCCTCGTTCTGAGAGCGCCGCATGAGCCGGCGAGCAGTCAATAATAATCAGGTTTGCTCAAACACGCGATGAACCACACCAAGCGGCCTGGCCAGCCTGTAATAGACCATCTGTCTTTCGCGCCGGTCGATCGTCCGCGCGACGTGTCGTGTATGCCGTATCGACTTTCCGTGCGGAGCATCGCGCGCCCGTTGCCTTCTTTACGCCGTTTGGCGCGTGCGTTGAGCGCCGCATTTTGCATGGCGTCATGCGGCGCGGCGACCGCAGCTTCGGCGCCCGTCGCGGCCTCGGCACCAAAGCAGGCGGATCGTCCGGTGGTTGCCGTCAGCGCGTCGGCTGTCGCGGCGCCGGATGCCGCCGGCGTGGTCGATCCGCGTCGCGCGTTCATGCTGCGGGACGTGTTCGCGCAGAACGTCACGCGCACGCTGAAAGTGCCGGCCGCGGATCAGCGAGCCTATGCCGATCGGCTGGAAGCCGCGCTCGGCGCGCACATGCTCGGCGATCTGTCGGGCGAGTATGTCGTGCTGGTCGATCGCAATGCCAACGTGCAGGCGCTCTTCATCTATTTTCGGGCCGCGCCGGCCGACAGTTGGCAGATGATCGGCGCGTCGCCGGTTTCGACGGGTCAGCCGGGCGAATACGACCACTTCATCACACCGCTCGGCGTATTCGAGCATACGCCGGCCAACATGGATTTCCGTTCGGAAGGCACGCAGAACGAAAACCATATTCGCGGCTATGGCAAGCGCGACATGCGGATCTTCGACCTCGGCTGGGCCCAGGGCGAGCGCGGTTGGGGCAAGGGCGGCATGTCGCAGATGCGTTTCCAGATGCACGCCACCGACCCCGACCATCTCGAATCGCTACTCGGCATGCGTCACTCGAAGGGTTGCGTGCGCATTCCCGCGTCGCTCAATTCGTTTATCGATCACTACGGCATTCTCGACGCCGAATATGTTGCGCTCGTCGAGTCGGGTAAGTCGCTGTGGGTGTTGAAAAGCGATCGACAGGTGACGCCGTGGGCGGGGCGTTACATTGCCGTGGTGGATTCGGCGCGCAAGAGCCGCCCGGTGTGGGCGCCTGCGCCCGGCAGCAAGGCGCGCGCCAAAGTGCCGGCCGGAGCGGACACGGCGGATTGATTCGAGGCGGTACTCGTCGGGCCCGCGCCGCTCGTTTTGAGCAAGCCGCCCATCACGACCGCGCGAGCAAGACGCCCACCAACGCAACCGCGAACCCTGCAATCTGCAGCGGCACCAGCGTCTCGCCGAAGCCCACATAGCCTTCGAGCGCGGCGAGCGGCGGTGCGAGAAACATCAGCGCAGTCGCGCGCGCCGCGTCGCCGCGTCTGATCATCCACACCAGCAAGGTCACGCTGATCCCGGAAAGCATCACGATCCCCCACGCGAGCGATCCCCACAGCGTGGCGGACGCAATCCAGCGATGTTCCCCGAGCGCAAGCGCAAGCCCGGCCGCGACAAGCGCCGCGCCGAAGTTCTGCACCGCGCTCGCGCTGCGAATATCGGCCTTGGCCAAAGAAGTCTTCTGGAACAAGGTGCCCGCCGTAATCGCGCCGATCGCGGCGATCGAAATCAGCACGACGAGCCAGGTGGGCGCGCTGCCGTGCGGCGTCGGTGCCGTGGCCGCCGTCAGCTTCGGTTCGAGCACGAGCACGACGCCCGCAAGGCCGAGCGCCATGCCGGCCCAGCCGCGCCGCGACAGGCGTTCGCCGAAGAGTGGCGCCGCGACCGCGGCCGTCGCGAGCGGTTGCAGCGCGCCGAGCAAAGCCATCACGCCCGCGCTCAGGCCTTGGGCGACGGCCCAGTAGCCCGCGCCGAGATAGACGCCTTGCAGCAGTGCGCCCGCTACCAGATGTTTGCCGAAGTCGCGCCCGCCGGGCCACGCGGCGCGTGCAAACAGCGCGGCCAGCGCGAATATCAGCGCCGTGCCGCCGAAGCGCGCGAGCAGGAACAGGTTGGGATCCGCATACGGTGTAATCGCCCGGGCGACCACGAAACCGGTCGACCACAACACGACGAAAACAGCGGCGATAAAGGAAGCGAGCATCGGCAAGCGTCAAGAGAAAAGCCGCCATCTTGTCGGGAGACGCAACGCGCGTCTTGCTTGAAACTGCAATCGGCCGAACGTGTTGGCGGAGTGTGGTTTGAACCGCGAACCGGCGCACTTCACCACATCAGCAGCACCGTCCCCGCGCCGAGCACGCCGCCGCACACCGCGCACGCCCACAGCAGCACACGCGTGCGGCGATATTCGCGGCCGATCTCCGTCATCAGTTGCGCATTCTGCTGCGGCGTGCGCGCGAGATCGTGCTCGTGTTGCAAATAGCGCACCGCCAGTTTCGGCACACGCGGCAGCATATGCGCGAGATGCGGCAACTCGCGGCCGATCCGTTTGAGCCAGCCGCGGTGATCGACGTCGCGCCGCGCGATATCCGCCAGCACGCCGCGGGTGATATTCCACGTGTCGACGCCGGGATGGAGCGCGCGCGCCAGCAGTTCCGCTTGATGAAACGAGCGCTGGGCGGTCGCGAGCCGCCCGGGCACCGCGCCCTCGAACGGATGCACCGCATGCAGCAGATGATGAAACAGCGAACCCGCCGATCGGTCTTCCGGCGCGGCCGCGAAATGCGCCTCCGCGCGCGTGCGCAACTCGGCTTCGAGCAATTCGGCGCGCGTGTCGTGCGGCACGTGCCCGGCATCGCGATGCATTTCGGCGAGCCGCCCGTAGTCCTGTTCGAACAGCGCGGTTGCGCCGTGCACGAAGAACTCGCGCTCGCCGGTCGAGAGACTCGACATGATCGAGAATTCCGCCAGCACGAGGCGCCCCTGCGTGTCCGGCTCGATGCTCACGCGCACGCGGCGCGCGTCGAGCGTGGCGTGAAAGAAACCATGCTCGAACGCTTGCTCGGTCACCACTTCGACGATATGCGCGGCGAGCGGCGCGAGTTTGATGTGATGCGCATGCAGGCCGGGCAGGTCGCTCACCGGCAAGGTGCTGACGCGTTGCATGGTCAGCGTATAGGCGGTGCAAAGATCCCAGATCACGTCCGGCACGACGATGCGCTTGTCGTCGTCGAAATGATGGCCGGTCTGGCTCAGATTGGCGGCTTCGGCACGCAGATCGAAGCGGCGCAGGATGTCGTCCGTGAAGGTCTGCGCCAGCGTGCGCAATTGCAGGCGGCGCGCGGTGCCGGAAAACTTCTCCAGCCAGCGCGCGACCCAGCGCAGCAGCGCGAGTTCATCGCCGATCTGTTGCAACTGGTCGGCGCGCACCAGCTTGATGGCGACTTCGTAATGGCCGTTCACCGGCACGATGAGCCGCGCGAGATGCGTCTGTTCGGCGAAGCCGCTGCGCACCGGCACCAGATCCACGGCGCTGAACAGCGTGGCGAGCGGCCTGCCGAAAGCGCACGCGAGCGCCTGTTCGGACTCGCGCGGCGGCAGCGGGGCTTCCATGTGATCGATTGCGTCGATGGCGTCGTGCAAGGTGCCGGTCGCGAGTTCGGGCCGTTCGGCCAGCGTTTGCGCGAACCGGGCCGCCAGCGGCCCGAGTGCCGGCAGCACGCCGCTCAGGCTCTTGCCGCTGCGTTCAGCCGTATGCAAGCGGCCGATCAGCTCGATCATCCAGTGCAGCTTGTGGTCTTGCGGCGCGGCAAGCCAGATCAGGCGCGCGCCGTAACGCAGCGCGTGGAACAGCAGCAGTAGACGGCGAAACAGTGGCGGCATCGGCAGTTCGGTTGATGGGCCACGCGGCGTCCCCATCTCTCGAGGGGCGCTCGCGCACGGCCAAGGCGGTTAGGTTAGCAGGTAAGCGCGGCAAGGGAGCATTGCCGCGCGACGCGTAACACAATACTCCGGCGTTCCCTACCGTGGCGAAACTTGAGCGTGCTGCCATCTGTTCAAAACAACGCCCCATGCGCGCTTTGAGCACCTGAGCCACGTCGGCCAGCCACATGCTTTCGCCCGCGATGGCAAGAAAGCGCTCGCCGCTGGGGGCTTCGTGAGTCATGGCCCGCACATGCAGATCGGACACGTCCCGCACGTCGACGAAGCCGGAATTGATCTTCGGATTTCCGGGCTGGCCGTCGAGCCATCGTCACGCTGATTCCGGAGCGCGGATTTGCCATCGCAATCTTTGCCAACAACCAGTTGACGGTTTTTCCGGAAGCCGTCCGCGCGGAGTTTGTCGAGCGCGTACTTGCACCGTCAGGGCGGGATTTGCAAAGGCAGATTCACGCAATGGACTAAAAATAAAAGTCGTGGCCTGTAATGTCTGGCGCCTTCACGCGACTAAGCCCAACTGTTTCAGCTAAACGGTAATCATACGGGGGCGTCCGCACTCGTGTGTGTCTGCCGGACTTGTAGCTGGATAACCGGACCGCGTCGCGCGACGCAAGGGCTATGAGACATGGATATCGATTTTGCGTGCACGATGTGTGGCAAGTGTTGCCACGACCTGCGTTTGCCGTTGACAGTGAGCGAGGCGATTGCCTGGCTGGAGCACGGCGACGAAGTGCAGATTCTTTGCGAGGCGCTGCCGTGGCCAGAAGAGCCCGCTGAGGCCAATCTCCAGGCGGCGCAAAAACGTCGTCGATCGTTTGCCGCGATGAGTGGGTCCTTGCCGGCGAGAATCGTGGTCATTCTGGCGGGCACGCATCCCGGCCCATGCCCGAATCTTAGGGACGACATGCGCTGCGGTATCTATGAAGAGAGGCCGTTGGTATGCCGGATCTATCCGGCGGAAATCAATCCATTCATCGCGCTGACACCCGCGCATAAAGCGTGTCCGCCCGAGGCCTGGACGCCGGGATTGCCACCGTTGTTGCGCGCTGGCAAGCTGGTCGATGCGGGCGTCGCGCAACTGATCCAGCAGTCGCGCGATGCCGATGAGAAAGACGTTCCCGTCAAGCAGCAGGTGTGTGCGGCGATGGGTATCGATCAGGCGGCGGTGTCGAACGAAGGTTTTGTCGCGTATTCGCCCGATCGCGCCGATCTGCTGGCAGCGCTGCGTCAGGCGAGCAACGAACCCTCCATTCCTGCTATGCCTCCAACGTGGCATTTCGTGTCGAAGCGCCGAACGACGGTCGATGTTCTTGTGTCGGTGGGAGCGCTCAGTTCTCTCGTCGATGTGAACAGTGCTCCGAGGTTCGAATATCTGGGGTTTTCGGTGGAATCTGAATGAAGCGCAGGGGCGTAGAGCGTGCGCGTGCTGACCAGTTCGTCCGAGATCCAGCATTGGTATCGCTGCACGGTTTTCATGATCTGCTGCCGACGCTTATCGAGCTTGCTAGCCGTGCAATTCCTGTCGCGACTGTATGACGCCTTGAATTTGCTACCGTCGGTGGTCACCATGTCACTGGATAGTAGCGTCAGCCCGCGACATAGTTCGATGAAACGCCCGCATACATTGCGAATGGCTGCGCCGCTGTCACGGCGAAAGTCGGCGATCGTCTGTCCTGTCCTATTTGTTCGTCAACACATTAGGAAGTAGTGCGACCTGGTTGCGGCCATCGCCTTCAACGAATCGCTTTATGAGTCACCCGGTCTCGGCGCGTTGACTCAGTTCAGGCGCTAACGTTTTGACACACGCTGTGTCCTCTCGGTCGTTGACCACTGGCATTAGGGCAAGCTTCCAAAGCTTGCAATTTCTCCAGAAAGTTTCAACAATGCTCCGGCAGGGCCAGAACACAGGGACATCCCTTTCCAACGGAGGTAGTACATGCATGGTTGCGCGGCGGCGAGGCGGGTATTTGCAAGCGGTGTAGTAGCGTTGGCTCTCGCAGCCGGCATTGGAATCCCAGGTGCGGCGTTTTCGCAGTCGCAAACGGCGGCAGTTGCGAAACCCGATGAACGTACCGTGACTGACGCCTACATATACCTACTGGGCCGTCTCCTGGTGATCCGGCAGGAGAAAGTGGACCGTGCAGCGCCTGACTTTGCGTGGAATGCGATCAGGTACAACCCGCTCGGATCAGCCGATTTCGCCAACCCCAACTTCGACGTGGCGTATATGGAGGGGTGGATTGCAACCGATGATCACGCCGGCGTGTTATTGGAAGTACCTGAAATCAAGGGGCGCTACTATACGGCGCAAGTCCTCGATGAATGGGGCGAAGTCATCGCCAATATCAACGAGCGGACCTTTCCTTCCAAACCCTATGGGAAATTCGCGCTGGTCAAGCCTGGCTCGACAGTTGCGATCCCGCCTGATGCAGCACGCATCGAACTTCATTCCAGCAAGGCAAAGTTGCTCGCGCGCGTCGAGATAAAGGGCGACCGCGACGGCGCGCTCGCCCTGCAGAAGCAGTTCAAGCTCACTCCACTTGGCGACGTGGCGACATCGCCGTCGCCGACCATTGGTGAGTTTGACAACGCAACACTGTTGGGAGCGGAAGCGTTCGATAACGTAGATGCCGTATTCGCGAGTGCTCTCGATGTGTCGCCTGTCGCAGCGCGGATGCAGCAGCAGGTGCGGTCGGTTGCCGCCTACGTGGCATCGGGTCCGGCCGCACGCGCCGAAATCGATAGACTCCTGCGCGACAAGATCGTGCCGGACTTTGTGAAGAACGCCATTGCGAAAAGCGGGCCCGTTCATAACCATTGGGTTGGTGGCGCTCAGACCGGCAACTACGGCAGCGACTACTCGTTGCGCACCGTCGTGAACTACGCGGGCATCTGGGCGAATGTGACCGATGAGGTCATTTACTTTTTCGCCGGCAGCGACGCCGGCAACAAGCCGCTGGACGGTAGCAAGAGCTACGTGATCCATTTCCCCGCGAACAGTTTGCCGTCGAGCGTGGTGAACGGCTATTGGTCCGTGATTCTGGTCGGCGTGCCCGACTATCGCGTGGTGCCCAACCCGCTGAACCGCTTCAATTTCAACAGTTACTCCAGTCTCACGAAAGAGCCAGATGGATCACTGAAAATCGCGATCGGCCCGCAACCTGTCAAGGGCGTGCCGCAAACGAACTGGCTGCCATCCGCGCCTGGCAAACAATTCTCGCTGACGTTTCGCACGTACGTGCCCAAGGACATCGTCAAGCAGGGTAAATGGGCTCCGCCAGCCGTTACCGAAGTGCGTTGACGCGCTTGCGCTACGACGCCATTCCAGATCAGATAAGCAAAAGGACAGGTATGAAATACTCAATCACGTTGGCAGCGCTTCTGTTTGCCGCGGGAGTCGTGGCCGCCCAGACCCAGTCGTCTGGCGGATCGCCCGTACCGGTGACGGTCGACAATTTTGTTCGCGCCGAGTCGGACCTGTATTTCACTTCACTGGTAAAGGAAGGGGGCCTTGGCAAACTGCAACACCGCCGGGAGCCTGCATCGATCGATCATCAGACGGTCATACGCCTGAACCGCGACACGCTCTATACGTCGGGAGTGTTCGATCTCGATGCGGGACCGGTTACGATCGGCATGCCTGATCCTGGCAAGCGCTTCATGGCGTTACAGATCATCAATGAGGATCAGTACGTGCCGAATGTGTTTTATGGCGAAGGCACGCATGTCCTCACGCGGGAGAGCGTCGGCACGCGTTACGTTGCCGTTGCGATTCGAACCCTTGTCGAACCGTCTAGCCCGGATGATATCGAGCAGGTTCACAAGCTACAGGACTCGATCACAGTAAGCCAGAAGACGCCTGGCAAGCTCGACCTGCCGAACTGGGATCCGGTAAGTCAGCAAAAGGTCCGCGCCGCGCTACTGGTTCTTGCGTCGACGATTCCAGATTTCAAGCACGCCTTCGGTACCAAGGAGGAAGTCGACCCGGTGCGACACCTGCTCGGAGCCGCCGCTGCATGGGGAGGCAATCCGGACAGGGACGCGACTTACCTCAACTTCACACCGCCGCGAAACGACGGGAAGACGGTCTATCGACTTGTGGTTAAAAACGTTCCCGTGGACGCCTTCTGGTCGGTGAGCCTCTACAATGCACGGGGCTATTTTCAAAAGAACTCGTCGAACGCGTACTCGATCAACGACCTTACTGCAAAAAAGGGCGCTGACGGTTCGATCGCCATACAGTTCGGCGGCTGCGATGGCCACGTCGAAAATTGCCTTCCAATCGTTGCCGGATGGAACTATACGGTGCGACTCTATCGGCCACGTGCTGAGATTCTGAACGGCGCATGGACGTTTCCGGATGCCACTCCAGTGAATTGACGAGATGACTCGCGCATAACCTATCGACTGCGCCCCCTCGTACGCGAATGGAGCGATCCTGTGACAACGACCGAAGTGGTGAAACTGTACGGAGCAGCATGGAGTGTGTACGTGCGAATCGCCCGGCTGGCTCTGGAGGAGAAGCAGATCAAATATAGTCTGGTCGAGGTAGACGTATTCGCAGCGACCGGCGTTCCACAGGAGCATTTGGAACGCCATCCGTTCGGTCGCATTCCGGCCTTCGAGCATGGCGATTTCCATCTTTACGAGACAAGCGCGGTCGTGCGTTATATCGACGAAGCTTTCCCCGGCGTCAAGCTGCAGCCGAGAGATCCGAAAGCTCGTGCCAGGGCAAACCAGATTATCGCGATACTGGATGCTTATGCATATCGAACGCTTGTTTGGGATATATACGTTGAACGCGTAGTTTCAACCCGCGAAGGCCGTCGAGCAAACGAGCCGAAGATCGCCGCCGCGTTGCCGCGTGCCGCTGTGTGTTTATCTGAGCTGACCCGTCTGTCCGATGACCAAGGGTTCCTGATTGGCGGCGAGGTGACACTTGCCGATCTGTACGCCGCTCCGATTTTCGCGTGCTTCATGCAGGCTCCTGAAGCGGCTTCTTTAATGGAAGGATGCGAAAAACTGAACCATTGGTGGCGGCGATTCTCCACCCGCGAGAGCATGTCACGGACGCAGCCGTGATCAGCGGCGTGCGGTACGCAACGGTCAATTTCGGCCGGTCGACACGACCCGGCAGATCGCTGACAATCGCAACCATGGAGCCGGATTTTAACGAGGCCTCCAGCACGTTGTGATCCGCCCTAAGCGAAGAATCAATACGCATAAAAGCAGAAGAACGATTTCCGTTCGTTGGTAACGATATAAAAAATGCACCAATTTCCCGATAACCTCGGTCTCGCTACTGATCTATTGCTGCACACGGAAACCGGGATGGTCGAGTCACGGGATGACTATATCGTCGTTCGCACACCAGACGCGCCCGAATACTTTTTCGGCAACATGCTGGTCCTGCAGCAGGAACCAGCGGAAAGTGATCTGAAACGGCTGGAGCATGATTTTGCCCAACTCGTCGGGACACCACCGCTGATTGCACACCAGACATTTACGTGGCCGGAAAGCGCCGACAGCGTGGTGACCCTCGACGCATTCGTGAAACAAGGCTACGAGGCGACTGTCTGTCGGGTGCTGGTGGCCCATCCTGATGAGATAAATCAAGTTGCGACCAATTCATTGGTCAAGGTGCGCCCGTTTGCCATGCAGCAGGAATGGGACGATCGGTCCCGAATGCAACTCGCCGACATGCCAAATCCGACGGGCATTAGCTCGCAGCGTTACATGGCGCATCAACAGAGGGCTTACAGGAACCTGATCGAACGCGGTCTAGGAAACTGGTGGGGAGCCTTTATCGATGATGAGCAGGTAGGAAGTCTTGGTTTATTCTTCTTCGACGGCATTGGACGTTTCCAGGCAGTTATTACCGAGACACGGCATAGAAACAAAAATGTCTGCAAGACTTTGGTAAGCGAGGTTGTCAAGCTGACCGCCGGACGCTCGGACCGGCTTGTCATGGTTGCAGATGAAACCTACCATGCCGGAGCGATATACGAGGCGATGGGTTTCCGGCAGCAAGGCCGCGTCGCCAGCTTGTGTCGAGAGCCGGGTAATACAAGCGGGCGCTGATCCATGCGGAGCGATTCGACGCTCAAGGGCATCGGGCAAAGTTCGGCTATTTTGAGCCATTCGACGGCACCGCTTAAACTGTTGACAATCTTTGCTCCCTGACACGCACCGAACAAAATGCTCGCAATTGAACTGTTGAGACCTACGACCGCATTGCTGCCGAGCTACGTTTCGGCCCTTGAGACGGGATGGTCACCGGACAATGTTCGTAAAGACGTCGCTGCGCGCGAACAATTGCACGCTATCGAAGTGAACGCGGAGGCATTTGTCGACGGCCTGGATGACCCAACCGCATCGGGCGGCCCGATTCCTTTGCCCGATGGCTCGACCGTCGCGCGTCTGCCAAGCATTGTCCGATGGATTTGGGATGGCGAAGTTAGCGGCGCAATCGGATTTCGTTGGCAGTCTGGAACCGCCGAATTGCCGCCGAATGTACTCGGACACATCGGCTTCTCAGTCGTACCGTGGAAGAGAGGCAAGGGCTACGCCAGGCAAGCGCTCAATTTAATGCTGGGCGAAGCGAGGCGACAAAGTTTGTCCTACGTCGAGCTAACGGTTGACCCGGAGAATTTAGCCTCGCAGCGGGTTATCGCAGCATGCAGTGGTGTCTTGATCGAGCGCTTCAAAAAGACGGCGGCCTATGGATTCGCTGAGTCTCTTCGCTACCGCATTGCGCTAGATCACTGAGGTTTAGTTGGGGCTCTGTTCGGTCAGGAAGAGGCGGTCGACTACACCCTAAATCGCCGACAATCCGATAACTAAGAACTCATCGGGGGGTGAAGGTGTCGCTGCACGTTGATAACGAAAGCTACCTCAGTTGGCTGAGGAAAAAGGTTGGTAGCGATTTGCTATTGAGTCCCTCCGTTGCAGCCGTGATTCACGATAACGAAGGCAAACTGCTCCTTCAGGAAAAGTCGTCAGGTGAGGCGTGGAGTTTGCCAGCCGGTGGAATTGAACTGGGAGAAAGTGGCATGAGGCTCCTCTGGCGTAGGTCGGATTAGTCACGTCGCAGCTGAAGTAGGTGGCAACTTGCGAGCACCTAGTCGTCAAATGGAAGACAAAACCTCACTTTCGTTCGTCTGGGCTAGGCGCCGCAAAATGGGTAAGGGGCGAATCGGGGGAGTGCGCCGCTTCCGTTCGTCGCGTGACCACCATCGCGGCAGAGAATGCAGCAGTGGTAAGCCAATTCCGGTAGGTCGACACCCCGAAGTGGATTTGCGCCGTCGTTGAGAGTTCAGCCTCTCAAGGGACAGTGGCAAGGTCATCGGTCTAGCGCCAGTTAGTGTCTGTATAGGCCACACGTTCACGTTCAAGCAGACCATACAACGCGCTATCTGACACCTCGTCGCCAACTATCCAACGATCACGCAACCGTCCTTCACGGATAAACCCGAGCCGCTCGAGAAGACGCGCCGAGGCTGAATTCCGTGGGTCGATATCCGCTTCAATCCGGTGTAAATTCAGCGTGCCGAAACCATGCTCGATTAGCGCGGAAGCCGCCTCTCGCATAAATCCGTTTCCCCAATGCTTGCGTTTAAGACTAAAGCCTATCTCCGCGCGCCGACATTGCTCGTTTGCATTAAAGAGAGTGCAGTCGCCGAGCACTTCGCGAGTCGCTCGCAATTCAACTACGCAGATAAAATCCTGGCCGTCGGCTGACGTCTTCAATTTGCGTGAGACGCGATCCGTTGCCTGGTCTAGCGATGTCATCGCTCGAAACGGAAAATAGCGCATTGCCTCAGGATCTGACCAGATCGCAAACAGCCCTTGCGCGTCGTCGTGGCGCAGCGGCCGCAGAATGAGACGAGGGGTAGACAATGTGACCGGTTCAAAGGTTGTCATGACGAAGGCGTTGCATCGCGAAAGGATAGTTCTATTGAAGCATGTGAGCAGGCGACGTGTCCGGGCAGTTAGCCGTACCTGCAGCCGTCTGCCGGGAACGCTAGGCTACCTCTTGACCAGCCCACCGTCTTCGA
Organism: Paraburkholderia sp. BL6669N2; assembly: GCF_003387275.1. Classification (NCBI taxonomy): domain Bacteria; kingdom Pseudomonadati; phylum Pseudomonadota; class Betaproteobacteria; order Burkholderiales; family Burkholderiaceae; genus Paraburkholderia; species Paraburkholderia sp. BL6669N2. Next base: position 1,152,150 of record NZ_QUNA01000002.1, read on the forward strand.
GCGCATCAGCGGGGATGGAGTCGTCGATGCGCGGCCACTCCAGCTCGACATGCGCATTCCAGTGGCGAAGCGCTTTCGCACGACCGTCCTCTTCGAGAACGAATTCAAACGTGATGTCCGGGAAATCGCTGCTGCGAAATTGCAGGCCTTTGAATGGCTTTAGGACATCGGCCGGTTCGCCCGGATGGAACAGCGAAATATCGCCGTCCCGACTCAGCTTGACACCGACCTTCCTGCCAAGAGGCGTTTCGTAGGTACCGACAAGTCGCGCAAGGACATCCGCATCGGGTCGCGTTGGCCGGCGAACGAACACCGCTTCCGCCTCATCGAGCCGTATCGCCGCGCGATCTATATCGCCGAGCATGCTCGTGAGAAACGAAACCGACCACGCGCCATTTGTCTCGTCATTAGCCGTGTCGAAGCGGTCGTAATGGAAATGGTTAAGGGGCAGCTTGACCTGACGGAATGCGAACTGGAGTTGCGTGCCGTCGGTTGCGATATCCAACGTTCCATACGCCGGATGCTCGTACGAACCGGCGTAATCGGCTAAGCCGTGCGACGGCTGTGTGTTCGGAACCGCACGCGGCACGGCCCGTTCTCGCGCCTCGCGCATTGTCGCCTTTGCCTTCCTGCGAAAGTCGAGCAGCCGCGCCGTCCAGTCGGTCTCTTTGAGGCCAAGCGCGCGACTATAAATATCGAAGCCGATGGCGTTGCTCAGCGGGGCGCAATGGTCGCCTATGACGAATACAGAAACACCGATCTTCTCTTCCGGCAGATATGACACCTGCGAATGAAACGCACGCAGCGTGCCGCCATGACTCGTCAACAGATGACCCCGAAACGCGGCCGTCATGCGTCCCATGCCATAGATGCCGTTAAGCTCGGTTTTAAAGCCGTACACGTCGCTCATTTCGGTTGGCCACGGCAAGCCGGGAGCGAGCGTCGCTTTTAGAACGCTCTCAGGTATGACTTGCTTGCCGTCGATCAGTCCGTTGTTCATCAGCATGATCGACCAGCGCGCGATGTCCTCCAGGCTGGCCACGATGCTGCCCGCCGCACCGCAGTCGTCATCTTTCGGCGCAGGTGGTTGCCAAAATTCATTGCTGTCGCGTCGTTCAGAGAAAGGTAACGCGTAGTCTCCCTGGTCGTCGGCTTTTGCGTCGCCATACGTGAACAAGGTTCGGTGCATACCAAGGGGCACCAGAATCTCGTCGCTCACGAATTGTTGCCATGGCTTGCCGCTTATCAACTCGATGATATGGCCGACCGCTTCGTACATCATGTTGTTGTAAATGAGCCGCGAGCGCAGCGGAGCAATCGGCTTCATGAACCGGATGCGATCAAACAGATCTTTCGCCGAGTAATCCGATTCGTACCAGATCATGTCATATCGCGGCACACCGGTTCTGTGCCCGAGCATGTCGCGTAATGTGACTGCCGCATCAAGTGATTGATCATAAAACCGTAGACTGGGCACTGCATTGCGAATCGGTTCATCGAAACTTAGCAGGCCGCGTTCAACCAGCAAACCTGCGGCGACAGCAGTAAAGAGCTTCGTATTCGACGCGATTGGAAACAGTGTCGAGGAAGTAAATGGCAGCGCGTTCGCAACGTCGCGATAGCCGTACCCCTGCGTCATCACCACCTCGTTATTCCTGACGATACTCACACCGACTCCCGGCACGTGCCAGTCACGCACGAGAGTTTCCATATACCTCTCGAAATCGCCCAAATCCAGTTTGCTCGAATCGCCTGACATAGAGTCTTCCTTCTAATCAAAAATGTTTTGTTAGAAAAGCTGGATGTATCGGGAATAGCGTGACGGACCGGTTGCAGCCGGTGATTCTAGCGAGAAAAATAAAGCAGCAACGGAATGGCTCCCAAAGTGGCCTGAATGACGATTCAGGGTGATTGCCGCTTCGCGATCAAGGCCTGCATGAGATTCTCGACGAAGATTGAAAGGCCGCTATATGCAATTCGAAAGGCGGTTCAGAGCCATTCATGCCGCTTGCATACGGGTCGCTATCGGCAAACGCCTTCGCAAGGATCAGTGGGTGAGCATGCCAGAGCGGCTAATATGCGACTTCTTCGACCGCAAGGAATCCATCTTGAATTTAGCCAAGCGCGTTATATGCGGTTTTGCAGGGGCAGTTTTCCTGGCGTTCCTGGCAATATTGGCGCTGCATCATAACGGTTCGATTGAAACAGAGACTTTGATTGACAGTCCACCTCAGACGGTGTGGACGCTCCTCACGGCGACCGATGACTACCCATTGTGGAATCCGGAGATTTCACAATTACGAGGGCAGCTTCGTGAAGGCAACGTCATCGAGTTTGTGGAGGGGACGGGGCCAGACGCAATGGTGTTTCATCCCAAGATATTGGCGGTGCAGGCTGTTCGAGAACTACGTTGGAAAGGGTATGTTTGGTTTCCTGGTCTTTTTGACGGCGAGCACCGCTTCATTCTCGAACCTGTCGGCAGCAAAACGCGCTTTATCCAGGCTGAAACATTCACCGGCATTCTTGCTGGCACCCTGACTCAGAGCGTCCTAATGGACACTGTTATTAGCATGCATGCGATGAATGACGCATTGAAAAAGCGAGCCGAGCTAGCGTCTGGTCAACCGCGGAAATAGTCGGTTGGAGCGCTTGGGCAACCCCTACGAAGATATTTGCGTCTTCGCGCTACCGTGTCTCACATTCGCGGCGATCGGGAAATAACCGGGCGCACATAGCCGCAATGGCCGGCCACAGTGCGAAAAAGTATGCGGACGTGCCTTCAAAAAAATCGCCCGCTCCCGGCGCGGAAGCCATGTCTCCCACGATATGCCGGGGCGGAAATAAAGGACGAGTCAAAACCCGCACCCGATGCAAAACTCAACTACGACACATGCCTTAAAAAGTCCTTCAATCGTTGCGTAGGCGGGTTATCGATCAACTCTGCCGGCTGGCCGTCTTCCGCAATTCCTCCGTTGTCCATAAACAGCAGACGTGTCCCCACCCGTTTCGCGAAGCCGATCTCATGCGTGACGACGATCATCGTCATGCCTTCCGTCGCCAGGTCCTGCATGACCTTCAGCACTTCGTGACGCAGCTCGGGATCAAGGGCGGACGTCGGCTCATCGAACAGCATCAGCTTGGGTTTGATGGCCAATGCACGGGCGATGGCCACACGCTGCTGTTGTCCGCCGGACAACTCCGACGGATAGTGATTGGCTCGCGATTCGAGACCGACTTTGTCGAGCAACGCCATCGCCTGATCACGTGCTTCGGTGCGTGTTGCGCCGCGTACCTCGATGGGACCGAACATGACATTTTCGAGAGCTGTCATCTGCGGAAACAGATTGAACTGCTGAAACACCATGCCGGCTTCGAGGCGAATGCTGCGTATGTCGGATGCGTTACCTTTGACGCTCACACCATCGACAAGCAACTCACCGCCGCTAATTTTTTCGAGCGCGTTGATGCAACGGAGAAGGGTGGATTTGCCCGAGCCCGAGGGCCCGACGATCACCACCACCTCGCCGTTCTCGATACGAAGATCGATGTTCTTAAGCACGGGCACGTGGCCGAAGCTCTTTGAGACACTTTGGAATTCGACCGTGCTCATAGTATGCGCATCCTTCGTTCAACGAGACGCAACGACAGTGTCATCACGCCGGTGAGAACCAGATAGATCACTGCGACGACAGACCAGATTTCAACCGCTCGAAAATTCCCGGCAATGATCTCCTGGCCTTGGCGTGTCAGTTCTCCCACCCCAATGACGATGAACAGTGACGTATCTTTCAGACTTACGATGCACTGATTGCCCAGTGGCGGAATCAGCCGGCGGAATGCCAGCGGTCCGATAATTTTCAGCAGCACGCGCGGCATCGACAATCCCATTGCGAGGCCGGCTTCCATCAAGCCCTTCGGAATGGACAGCAACGCACCGCGTACGACCTCGGCAAGATAGGCGCCCGAGTTCACGATGATCGCGACGACGGCGGCGGTGAGCCCGTCGACCTTGATGTGCGCGAGCAGTGGCAGCGCGAAGTAAAGGAACATCACCTGAACCACAATCGGCGTGCCGCGAATGAGTTCAATGTAGACCTGCGCGGCGACGTTCAGCGCGAGTGGGCCGTATGCGCGGAACATGCCGGCTATGACGCCGACGATGAATCCGCCGATCAGTCCCACGAACGCAATGAACACCGTCAATTTCACGCCGGCCATCAAGTCTGGAAGCGCAGTCCAGATAACTGACCAATCAAATTCCACACACCGCTCCTGGTTGAGTCGTCTCTCGCGCAGCGGGGCTCGCCGCGCGTCCTGCTGATGACGATTACGACTTGGGCGGCTCCGAACCGAACCACTTCTTGTACAGCGTCGCGTAGCGGCCGTCGGTCTTCATCTTGGCCAACTCTGCGTTGACCTTGGCGACCAGCGGACTTCCCTTCGGAAAACCGATGCCGTATTTGTCGCCGCTGACCGGCGTGCCGGCGACCTGCACTTTGCCTTTGCCGGCGGTGCTGACGAAATAGAGCACATTCGGCGTGTCGTGCATGGCGGCATCCACCCGGCCTGCTTCCAGCGCGAGATAGGCCTGGTCGATGTTCGGGAACTGCTGGATTTCCTTGGGCTTCAGATGCGCCTTGATCCAGTCGATGGTGGCGGTGCCTGTTTTGGCCGCAATGACTTTCCCATTCAGGTCGTCGATGGATTTGATGCTGGTGTTGCCGGTTTGCACCATCGCGGCGAGCCCGCTGTCATAGTACGGATCGGAGAAATCGATCGCCTTCTTGCGTTCTTCCTTGATCGTCATGCCCGAAAGCGCGACATCGATGTTCTGCGTCTGCAGGGCCGAGATGAGTCCGCTGAAATCCATCGGTTGAATCTTGTATTTCCAACCCTGATCTTTCGCGATTTCTGCCCACAAATCGAGGTCGAAGCCGACATACTTGTCGCCCTGCTTGAATTCGAAGGGCATGAAGGAGGTGTCGGTGCCGACAACGAGTTCTTTGGTGTCAGCGTGGGCGAAGGTTGTGCCGAGCATGGCGACAGCAACCATAGACATGAGGAAGGAGCGACGTCCCATAATTTCTCCGCGGTGGTGGGCAATGTCCCCTGACAAGGTCAAGGGAGGGCTGCCGGACAGCGGGTGGCGTCGCAACATGCAATGCACAACCGGCCCGGAAATCAACAAGTGTTGTCAAAACGGATAATACGACAACAAAAAGTTTGGCAACAGAAATTTTTGCCGGTGCAAACCATGAGGTGAGAACGCTCGTTTCGTTGTGCGGTAATGCGGGGCATCACGGGCGTCAGGTAGTCGGCGGCTTTGGGGCTCGCTGACGCGTCGGTAACACGCATAGGTTTGAGATCGGGCATTTGCCACGATTACCGGCTTGCGAGGGCGCTACGGAAGCTCAATGTGGCCCGCGAGGAAATCCTCACACAATTTTCGCACCGTGTATGATTCCGGCGTCGAAACCATCACTGGCGGGCTCAATTCCTTGCGTATGAGAACGGGGTATTCTCCAGCGTCGCGGCGCGCGCGAATGAGTTGCCACTCGACTAATCCTGCCGTCGACCGGAGATTGGAATCGGCAGGTCCAACTGCGCCGCGATGCGGTCGCTTCCAGACGAACGCAAGGGAACGCCTTGAAGCCTATGTGGGTATCCGGCTTTAGCTGTTTCGATGCCTTGGCGTCAACTCGCGCAGCCGGCGTAGGTTGTCGGCGAGTGAGCTAAGAAGTTGCGCCAACATCTGGAGTCCAGCAACTTGCAGATAACCGTAGATGCCGCATGCAGTGCAGATTACAGATGCAAAAAGCCCTTATCTGAAGGGCGTTTGATCAAGAAACGCCCCGCGTGACAAGCCCCTCGCGGGATGATGAAGGAAACGCCGTCGATGCTCGCAGAACAACGTCACCAATACATCCTGGCGCAAGTCGCCAAAACCGGCGCGCTCTCGGTCGCGGAGCTGGTGCGCGAACTGAACGTGTCGCGCGAGACCATTCGCCGTGACCTGAACGCGCTGGCCGGGCGCGGCCTGCTGGTCACGACTCATGGCGGCGCACTGTCGAGCGACCGGCGCGAGCCCGACCTCGATACACGCGAAGCCGCGAATGCCGGCGCGAAGCGCGCCATCGGCGAGCGCGCGGCGGAGTTCGTGCCGGACGGCGCGTCCCTGATCATCGATTCGGGCAGCACCACGCAGGCGGTGGCGCGGGCGTTGCTCGACCGGCATCGCTTGTCCGTGTACACGAACGACTGGCGGATCGCGCTGCTGCTCGGCCGCCGCAACGACAATCGCATCACGCTGCTGGGCGGCGAATTGTCCGACATCGAAGACGCCACCTTCGGGCTCGATACCGTCCATCAACTGACGCAGTATCACGCGGACTTTGCCTTCATCGGCGCGGGCGGGATTTCGCCGGACGGCTATCTGACCGACTACAGCCGCATGGCCGCCGAGGTGCGCAGCCGCATGATCGCCGCGGCGGACATGGTGGTGGTCGTCGCCGATCATTCGAAGTTCGGCCGCGTGACGCCGGTGCGTATCAACGGTATCGAGTCGGCGCGCTATCTGGTGACCGAACTGGCTCCCGAGCGCACGCTCGGCAAGGCCATCACGGCGCACGGGCCGGAAATCCTGATTGCCTGAGCGGCGCTCATTGACTGCCGCTGGCGGCGGGCGTCCCTGCGTCGAATGCCGCCGGGCCGCCTTCAAGATGCAGCCGATCCGGCTCGCACTGTGCTGTCGTTCACCTTAATCGCGCGGATGCAACACACGCGCCGCGTTTCCACTATCCCCATCCGCTGCAATATTCCGATTGACCGGGCACAATACGCGCCGTCGATCGGAACCAGCCGACAGGCGCGGCGTGTCGGCTGCGCAAAATTCGTGGCAAAAGCGACCTTCGCCACGAACTTGCGCTGCCGCGAAGCGTTACGCATACATCGTCATTTTCGCCATGTAGGATCGCGTTGAGTCGGCACATAGGGTGTCAGGCGTGGCCGGACCGGCTCGGTTCCAGCCATCGCGCAAGCCTTTGTCGTTGTCTGAACGAGCGCCGCCCCGCACGGCGACGGCAGAATTGATTTGGATATTATTGGCGAATTGTGTCATTTTTTGGAAATCGGCAAAATCGTCATGGCGCTGTCATGGAAACCTGTGATCCTTGCCGTGCCCATTCAGGCAAGGCCGGCGGCGCGAGTATCGTAGCGGGGCTGTGAGTCAGGCTGGAAAGAGGCGACAAGAGGACAGCGAAGTTGTTGGCAATCTGCAATCCGCATGAATCCGCACGACAGCTTCGTGCGGGCAACACGCAAGCGGCGCGGCGCTACCGCCGTTCAATCACAACAGGTATCGGGATCTCCCGACCGTCTGGTTTTTTGCCTTTCGGAGAAAACGACATGACAAAGACAAATTCCCTTCACGCCACGGCCGGCCTCGCTCGCAAACTGCTGCCGGCGCTGGTCGCCGCGGCAGCATTCGGCGCCACGGCCATGCAGGCGCACGCGGCCGACGCCGTGGTGCTGTACACCGCCGACGGCCTCGAGAATCTCTACAAGGATGTGCTGCCGGCCTTCGAAAAGAAGGAAGGCGTGAAGGTCAACATCGTCACGGCGGGTAGCGGCGAAGTGGTGAACCGCGCCACCATCGAAAAAGATCAGCCGAAGGCGGACGTACTCGTCACGCTGCCGCCGTTCATTCAGCAAGCCGACCAGAGCGGCCTGCTGCAGGCTTATCAGAGCGCCAACTACAAGAACGTGCCGGCGATCGCCAAGGCGCCGAACGGCGCGTGGGCGACTTTCGTGAACAACTACTTCTCGTTCGCGATCAACCCGGAAGTCACCAAGACCCAGCCGAAGACCTTCGCCGACCTGCTGCACCCGGACTTCAGCGGCAAGGTTGCCTACTCGAACCCTGCCACGGCGGGCGACGGCATGGCGGTGATCATCCTCACCTCGTCGCTGATGGGCGAAGACAAGGCGTTCGACTATCTGAAGAAGCTCGAAAACAGCGCCAAGTTCCACACCAAGGGCACGGGCTACCTCGACGTGCTGCTCTCGCGTAACGAGATCGCGGTTGCCAACGGCGACCTGCAAATGGATCTGGACGACGCAGCCAACGGCGGCCTGTCGCTCAAGCCGATTTTCCTCGCGCACGAAGGCGGCCAGCCGACCACGTTCCAACTGCCGTACGCCATCGGCCTGATCAAGAACGGTCCGAACCAGGCGGAAGGCAAGAAGCTGATCGACTACCTGATGTCGACGGAAGTGCAGGCGAAGGTACCGGACATCTTCGGCATTCCGGCGCGCACCGACGTGCCGCTCACCGGCAAGAACGGCGAAGCGGTCAAGCAGGCGATCGCGGGCGTGAAGCTGATTCCGGTGGACTGGAATCATGTGATGGCGAAGAAGGCCGACTGGACGGCGCGCTGGAAGAACGATGTGATCGGTTCGTCGGGCAAGCAGATCGAAGTGGTCAAACCGAAGTAAGCCGTCGTTCGTCGCGTTATCGACGTCACCCGGTCACGTAACCGGGCGACGTCGCGGAATCAGGCGGCGCCTGCGGAATCCCGAGGCGCTGCGTCAGCATTAATCCAGTTGGAGGGTGAACCCGGTGAATACCGCCAGTCTTGCTCAGCCAGGCGCGCTCGGCGCCGCACCGGACACGCTCGATGCCGCGCGTTCGACTACGCCGGGCGGCGTGCAGATCGATCATCTGACGGTGCGCTTCGGTTCGCGCACGGTGCTCGACGACCTGTCGTTGACCATCCAGCGCGGCGAGTTGCTTACCGTGCTCGGCCGCAGCGGTTGCGGCAAGACGACGTTGTTGCGCTTCATCGCCGGGTTTATCGAAGCGGACGGCCTCGCTGGCACGCTGACCGTGGCCGGTCACGATCTCACGCACGTGCCGCCGCATAAGCGCAATCTCGGTCTGCTGTTCCAGAGCTATGCGCTGTTTCCTCATTTGTCGGTGTTCGAGAACGTGGCCTTCGGGTTGCGCGCGCGCCGCACGCCGTCCAAAGATGTCGCGCGCCGCGTCGCCGACGCGCTTAAGCTCGTGCAGCTCGGCGACGCCGGCCATGTGATGCCCGCGCAATTGTCGGGCGGCATGCAGCAGCGCGTGGCGCTCGCGCGCGCACTCGTGATCGAACCCGATGTGCTGCTGCTCGACGAACCCCTTTCCGCACTCGACGCCAATCTGCGCGCCTCGGTGCGTTCCGAACTCAAGGCGCTGCACGAGCGCCTGCCGAATCTGACGATCGTCTGCGTGACGCACGATCAGGACGACGCGCTGGTGCTGTCCGACCGCACGCTGTTGATGCGCGAAGGCCGCATCGCCCAGCTCGGCACGCCGCAGCAGTTGTACGACACGCCCGCCGACGGTTTCGTCGCGCGTTATCTGGGCGCGGCCAATCTGCTGCCGCCGCAGGTCGCCTTCGGTTTGGGCGACGCACGCTATAACGAGCGCGATCGCGTGGCCTGTCTGCGTCCGGAGGCGTTACGGATCGTGCCGCTCGGCGAAGGGCAGTTGCACGGCGCGATCACGTCGGTCGAATGGTATGGCGCTGTGTTGTCGGTCTCCGTCGCACTGGACGCGATGCCCAACGAGCCTGTGCTCGTCACCATGCCGCGCGGCCACGGCATGATGCCGGAGAAGGGCGCGCGCATTTCCCTGCGTTACGAGGCTGACGATGTCGTCCTTATCAACCCCTGATACGCCCAATCCGCTCGGCTCGGCCACAGCCGATGCCGCCGCCGCGCGCCGCAGCGCCAGCGCCGCTTCGCACACGGCCGCGGTAAAGCGTCGCGAACGCGCGGCGCAATGGCATCTGTTGTTCATCCTGGTGGTGGTGCTTGGGCCGCTGGTCGTCTATCCGCTCGTGCGCCTGGTGCTGCTGAGCCTGACCGGCCCTCACGGCCTGAGCCTGCACGCTTACTCGGCGTTCTTCGGCAATCCGGAAACGAGCGGCGTGATCGGCACGACGCTGTGGATTCTGTTCGCCAGCGCCGGGCTCGCGTCGCTGCTCGGCGTTGCGCTGGCGTCGCTCCTGTTCTTCAAACCGTTTCCCGGCGCGCGGATGATCACGCGCTTTCTCGAACTGTTCGTCGCGTTCCCGTCGTTTCTGGTCGCCTTCACGCTGATCTTTCTGTACGGCTCGCAAGGCTCAGTCAGCATCGGCTTGCAGCGGCTCTTTCATCTGCAGGCGCCGCCGCTCGACTTCCTGTTCGGCGTGGGCGGCGTGATTCTCGCGGAAGTGGTGTTCTACGCGCCGTTCGTCGTGCGTCCCACACTGGCTTCGTTCGCCACGCTCGACATGCGGCTGATCGAAGCCGCGCGAAGTCTCGGTGCGAGCGGCTGGATGGTCGCGTTCAAGGTGATTCTGCCGCTCGCGTGGCCGGGCATCGCGGCCGGGACGATTCTTTGCTTCCTGCTCACGCTCAACGAGTTCGGCATTCTGCTCGTGCTCGGCAGCGCGCACCTGATCACGCTGCCGGTGGCGATCTACAGTTCCGCCACCGTCGATCTCGATCTGCCGACCGCCGCCGCCGGCGCGGTCGTGATGCTGATCATGTCTTTGTCGCTGTACGCGTTGTACCGCCAGGTCAACCGTCGCAAGGTGAAGGGAGCGGGCCATGGCCGTTGAACTCGACCCGACCGTTTTGCCGGTCATGCACAAGAAAGCGCGGCCGGTGCGCCGCAGTCTGGCGGTGCGCATGCTCGGCGGCGTGTTGCTCGGCCTGGCGGGGTTGCTGTGCTTCTGGCTGTTCGTGTTGCCGGTGCTGGTCGTCGCACTGTCGAGCGTGGCCGCGCACTGGTCCGGCACGATCCTGCCCGACGGCTTCAGCATGCGCTGGTTCGAGCGTCTTGGTTCGAGCGATTTCGACGCGCTCACCACGAGCCTCGAAATCGGCATGGGCGTCGCGGTGCTCGGCACGATTCTCGGCCTGTGGCTCGCGCTGGCGCTCGAAGGGCGCGACCGCCGCGGCCTCGGCGCGATCGTCGACACCATCGCGATGATGCCCAACGGCGTGCCGAGCGTGGTGCTCGGGCTCGCGGTGCTGATCGCGTATCACAAGCGGCCGTTCGATCTGTCGAGCTCCGCGGCGATCGTCGTGTTCGTGCAATTGGCGCTGGTGCTGCCGTTCTGCTACCGCTGCGCCGCCGCCGCATTGCGCCCGGAACTGACGATTCTGCGCGAAGCCGCGGCAAGCCTCGGTGCGCCGCCTTCCATGGTGTTGCGCCGCGTCGTGCTGCCGCAACTGGTGCCGGCGATCCGCGCTAGTCTCGCGCTGGGCTTCGCGCTCTCGCTCGGCGAACTCGGCGCCACGCTCACCGTGTATCCGCCGGGATTCGCGACGGTGCCGATCGTGGTCGTCGGCCAGGTGGAGCGCGGCTATTACCTGCCGGCTTCCGCGCTGTCGCTGATTCTTCTGCTGGTCTCGCTTGCTGCGCTGTTGCTGATCGCGGCGCGCGTCCCACGCCGTCGGGTCGACTGACGCCCGAACCCTGAACGTTGTGTTTGCGCGCCATGACGGCGCGCAAGCCCATACACATATCGATGTGGCAAAATTTGTCAAAATGACCGAATATATGCAAACTGCTTCTGTCGATCCGATTGAGGTTGTGCGCAGGCATTCGCTCACGACGCTGGTTCGCGACGAGATCGAGCGGCACATCATCGAGGGGGCGCTCGCGCCCGGCGACAAGCTCAACGAAGCCGACTGGGCGGCGCGCCTGCAGGTGTCGCGCGGTCCGGTGCGCGAGGCGTTTCGCGCGCTGGAGCAGGCCGGACTCGTGCGTACCGAGAAGAACCGCGGTGTGTTCGTACGGACGGTGTCGCTGGCGGAAGCGGATGAGATTTACGCGGTGCGCGCGGTGCTCGAAGAGGCGGCGTGCCGGATGCTAGCGGCGAGTATCGATGCCCGCACGCTCGCCGTGTTGCGCGACTGGCTCGACGCGATGCGCGCGGCGCTCGACGCCGAGGATCACGATGCCTATGCGCGCGCGAACGTGGCGTTTCACGATGCGTTGGTGGCGGCATCGGGTAATTCGAAGCTGTATGAAACGTACCGGCGCCTGGTGTGCGAATTGAGTCTGTTTCGACGTGCCGCGTTGGTGGTGCATGCCGACGCGATGGAGCGCTCGCTTGCCGAGCATCGCGCGATCTTGACGGCGCTCGCTTCGCGCGACGCCGAGCATGCCGCGGCGTTGATGCATGCGCACGTGAACGGCGGCTTGCGGCGCGCCCACGCGGCGTGCGAAACGGCGGGGCCGTTGAACGTGTTGCGGCCGCCGGCGGCGTCGAACGATTGAGATGGCTGCAACGAACTGACTACGACGCGTGTGTCCGGCACGCATGGAAGGGAACGATGGCGAATACAAGCGAACGCACGATCGAAGTCAACGGCCGCAGCTACCGGCTGCCCTCGCAACCGACGGTGGTGGTGTGCGTCGACGGCTGCGAATTCGATTATCTCGAAGCCGCGGTCGCGGCGGGTGTCGCGCCGTTCATCGGCAAGATGCTCAAGGGCGGCGGCGCCTTCAAGGGCGACTGCGTGATCCCGTCGTTCACCAACCCGAACAATCTGTCGATCGTGTGCGGCGTGCCGCCTTCGGTGCACGGCATCTGCGGCAATTACTTCTGGGACCCGGACGCGAACGGCGGCGAGGGCGCGGAAGTGATGATGAACGACCCCGCGTATCTGCGCGCGGGCACCTTGCTCGCCGCTGCCGCCGAAGCCGGCGCCGCAGTCGCCGTGGTCACCGCGAAAGACAAGTTGCGCCGCCTGCTCGGCTGGCAGTTGAAGGGCATCTGTTTCTCGGCGGAGAAAGCCGACAAGGTGACGCTCGAGGAAAACGGCATCGGCGAAGTACTCGATCTGGTCGGCATGCCGGTGCCCGACGTGTATAGCGCGGGGCTGTCCGAATTCGTGTTTGCCGCCGGCGTGCGGCTCGCGCAAACGCGCAAGCTCGACCTGATGTATCTGTCGACCACCGACTATATCCAGCACAAATGGGCGCCGGGCACCGAGGGCGCGAACGCGTTCTACGCGATGATGGACGGCTACCTCGCGAAGCTCGACGCGCTCGGCTGGGTGATCGGCCTGACCGCCGACCACGGCATGAATGCGAAGCACGATCCGCAGACCGGCGAGCCGAACGTGATCTATCTGCAGGACGTACTCGACGACTGGCTCGGCGCCGGCCGCGCGCGTGTGATTCTGCCGATCACGGATCCGTATGTGGTGCATCACGGCGCGCTCGGTTCTTTCGCGACCGTCTATCTACCGCGCGATGTCAGCGTCGCGCAGGTGATCGAGCGGATCGGCGGCTTGCAGGGGGTCGATACTGTGCTAGACAACGCGGCGGCCTGCGAGCGTTTTGAACTGCCGAACGACCGCGTTGGCGATATCGTCGTGGTCAGCACGAAGCACGTCGTGCTCGGCACGCGGCGCGCTGAACACGATCTGTCCGGGTTGACCGTTCCGTTGCGCTCGCATGGCGGGATTTCCGAGCAGGAAGTGCCGCTGCTGTTCAACCGGCGTGTCGAAGCGTTGCCGCCCAGCGGCGGCGATGGCGGCAAGAGGCTGCGCAACTTCGATATCTTCGACATCGCCTTGAATCGCGTGTCGTCATCATGAACGCCGTGCTGCGGGACCATCCGGCTTTTCGGGCGGAAGCGCTGCGGCTCAAAGGCGAGCGCGTGACGCGCTCGCGCACGCTCGACGTGTTCGATCCTTATACGGGAACGCGCGTGGGCACGGTCCCGCTGGCGAGCGTCGACGACGTGCGTGCCGCGTTCGAGTACGCGGCGGCCTATCAGACCCAGCTCACGCGTTACGAGCGCTCGCAGATTCTGGAGCGCGCGGCTTCGCTCATGCGAGAGCGGACCGAAGAGGCGTCGGATCTGATTTCGCTCGAGTCGGGTTTGTCGAAGCAGGACTCGCGGTATGAGATCGGCCGCGTCGCCGATGTGTTGAAGTTCGCGTCGATCGAGGCATTGCGCGACGACGGACAGAGCTTCTCCTGCGATCTCACGCCGCACGGCAAGAAGCGCCGCGTGTTTTCGCAGCGCGAGCCGCTGGCGGGCGTCATTGTCGCGATTACGCCGTTCAACCATCCGATGAACCAGGTCGCGCATAAGATCGCGCCGGCCATCGCGACGAACAATCGGGTCGTGCTGAAGCCATCGGAAAAGGTGCCGCTGTCGGCGCTGTATCTCGCCGATGTCCTGTACGAAGCCGGTCTGCCCGCGCCGATGCTGCAGGTGCTGACCGGCGATGCGCGCGAAATCGCCGATGAACTGATCACGCATCCGTTGGCGGAACTCGTCACGTTCACGGGCGGCGTGGCGATCGGCAAATATATTGCGGGCAAGGCGGCGTACCGGCGCGTCGTGCTGGAACTGGGCGGCAACGATCCGCTGATCGTGCTCGACGACGCCGATCTCGAACGTGCGGCGACGCTTGCCGTGCAGGGCTCGTATAAGAATTCCGGGCAGCGTTGTACCGCGGTCAAGCGGATGCTGGTGCAGAAAAGCGTGGCCGCGGATTTCGCCGATCTGGTCGTCGAGAAGACGCGCGCCTGGTCTTTTGGCGATCCGTTCGATGCATCGAACCAGATGGGCACGGTGATCGACGTCGCCGCTGCGCAGCTGTTCGAGGCGCGTGTGAATGAGGCGGTGGCGAGCGGGGCGCGTCTGCGGATCGGCAATCAGCGTAAGGGCGCGTTGTATGCGCCGACGGTGCTCGACGGCGTCGATCCGTCCATGACGCTGGTGCGCGAGGAAACCTTCGGACCGGTGTCGCCAATCATCACCTTCGACACAATCGACGACGCGATTCGCATTGGCAATGGCACGGCGTTCGGGTTGTCGTCGGGCGTGTGCACGAACCGGCAGGATGCGATCACGCGCTTCATCAACGAATTGCGCGTGGGAACGGTCAACGTGTGGGAAGTGCCCGGCTACCGGATCGAGTTGACGCCGTTCGGCGGCATCAAGGACTCCGGGCTTGGCTATAAGGAAGGCGTTCAGGAAGCCATGAAGAGCTTCACCAATCTGAAGACCTTTTCATTACCGTGGGAGTGAGAGCGTGGCATTGAGTGTGAAGGATATTCGTTCCCTGTTCGAGCAGTACGGCAAGCTGGCCTATAGCGGCGAGCCGGTGACGCAACTCGAACATGCGTTGCAGAGTGGTTTATTGGCCGAAGAGGCTGGCGCTGACGAGGAACTGGTTGCCGCGGCGTTTCTGCACGACCTTGGCCACCTGCTCAATCTGCAAGGCGAGACGCCGACGGAGCGGGGCATCGACGATCTGCATCAGTATTTTGCGCTGCCGTTCTTGCGGCCGGTTTTGTCGAGCGCGGTGTTGGAGCCGATCCGTTTGCACGTCGACGCCAAGCGCTGCCTGTGCGCCATCGACGACACGTATTTCGGCCAGCTTTCCGCCGATTCGGTGCGGAGCCTGGAGTTACAGGGTGGCATTTTCAGCAAGGAGGAGGCTGAGGCGTTCCTGCAAAAGCCTTACGCGGAAGACGCGTTGCGTCTGCGCAGATGGGACGATCTTGCCAAAGAAGAGAATCGCGCGACGCCGGATCTTGACCACTATTTAGGTGTGGTTGAACGAGTGATGCTGATGCACGCGGCTGTTTGATTATGCGTTCGGGACCGTCGGGGATAGCGCGGGTTTTCGGTCCCGTTTTCGGTTTTTTTGCACTTGCTGGTCGTCCGGTTTTGTCGTCGTCCTCGCGCCGTTTCTGGCGCAATCCATGCCTATCAAAATAACGCTTGCAAGGCGGAGTCTGGCTCGCTAGAATCTCGCTCTTTCGTGCTTCGGACAACGGAGCACGGGAGGCGGGAGAGCCAGCAGTGGCAAGGCTTTCAGCGAAGCGGGCAGGTTCAGGAAGTTAGAAAAACCTGTTGACGGCGTAGCGGAAGTTCTTCATAATCTCGTTTCTCTGCTGCTGATGCAGCGACGCAGAACGAAGCGGTGCCGGGTGGTTGTGATGTTGGCGACCTGCGGTGCGGATTCGGTGGTGAATGCGTAATCGATCTTTAAAAATTAACAGCCGATAAGTGTGGGCGCTTGATGCGCGACGCGCCGGCGGGCCCTTCGGGATCTGCCGGATGAAGCGAAAGTATCAAGTCTCACACAGTAATGAAAGGAAGGTTTTTCCATTGAAAGATGGAGAGATCATTCGTCAGTACGTTGAGTGAGCGACCGGTTCTTAACTGAACCGAAAAACAGTAACAGGTTTGAACTGAAGAGTTTGATCCTGGCTCAGATTGAACGCTGGCGGCATGCCTTACACATGCAAGTCGAACGGCAGCACGGGAGCAATCCTGGTGGCGAGTGGCGAACGGGTGAGTAATACATCGGAACGTGTCCTGTAGTGGGGGATAGCCCGGCGAAAGCCGGATTAATACCGCATACGATCTGTGGATGAAAGCGGGGGATCTTAGGACCTCGCGCTACAGGGGCGGCCGATGGCAGATTAGCTAGTTGGTGGGGTAAAGGCCTACCAAGGCGACGATCTGTAGCTGGTCTGAGAGGACGACCAGCCACACTGGGACTGAGACACGGCCCAGACTCCTACGGGAGGCAGCAGTGGGGAATTTTGGACAATGGGCGCAAGCCTGATCCAGCAATGCCGCGTGTGTGAAGAAGGCCTTCGGGTTGTAAAGCACTTTTGTCCGGAAAGAAAACCTCTGCCCTAATACGGTGGGGGGATGACGGTACCGGAAGAATAAGCACCGGCTAACTACGTGCCAGCAGCCGCGGTAATACGTAGGGTGCAAGCGTTAATCGGAATTACTGGGCGTAAAGCGTGCGCAGGCGGTCCGCTAAGACAGATGTGAAATCCCCGGGCTTAACCTGGGAACTGCATTTGTGACTGGCGGGCTAGAGTATGGCAGAGGGGGGTAGAATTCCACGTGTAGCAGTGAAATGCGTAGAGATGTGGAGGAATACCGATGGCGAAGGCAGCCCCCTGGGCCAATACTGACGCTCATGCACGAAAGCGTGGGGAGCAAACAGGATTAGATACCCTGGTAGTCCACGCCCTAAACGATGTCAACTAGTTGTCGGGTCTTCATTGACTTGGTAACGTAGCTAACGCGTGAAGTTGACCGCCTGGGGAGTACGGTCGCAAGATTAAAACTCAAAGGAATTGACGGGGACCCGCACAAGCGGTGGATGATGTGGATTAATTCGATGCAACGCGAAAAACCTTACCTACCCTTGACATGTATGGAATCCTGCTGAGAGGTGGGAGTGCCCGAAAGGGAGCCATAACACAGGTGCTGCATGGCTGTCGTCAGCTCGTGTCGTGAGATGTTGGGTTAAGTCCCGCAACGAGCGCAACCCTTGTCCCTAGTTGCTACGCAAGAGCACTCTAGGGAGACTGCCGGTGACAAACCGGAGGAAGGTGGGGATGACGTCAAGTCCTCATGGCCCTTATGGGTAGGGCTTCACACGTCATACAATGGTCGGAACAGAGGGTCGCCAACCCGCGAGGGGGAGCCAATCCCAGAAAACCGATCGTAGTCCGGATCGCACTCTGCAACTCGAGTGCGTGAAGCTGGAATCGCTAGTAATCGCGGATCAGCATGCCGCGGTGAATACGTTCCCGGGTCTTGTACACACCGCCCGTCACACCATGGGAGTGGGTTTTACCAGAAGTGGCTAGTCTAACCGCAAGGAGGACGGTCACCACGGTAGGATTCATGACTGGGGTGAAGTCGTAACAAGGTAGCCGTATCGGAAGGTGCGGCTGGATCACCTCCTTTCTCGAGCGAACGTGTCAGTTGCGTAAAAGCAATGCGTTGAGCGCTCACGCTTATCGGCTGTGAAATCAGGACAGACTCAGGGGTCTGTAGCTCAGTCGGTTAGAGCACCGTCTTGATAAGGCGGGGGTCGATGGTTCGAATCCATCCAGACCCACCAAAGTCTTGTCTGGTGTGCTGATCGTCTGAAACCTCTGGGGTAGCTGTATGACTGGGGGATTAGCTCAGCTGGGAGAGCACCTGCTTTGCAAGCAGGGGGTCGTCGGTTCGATCCCGTCATCCTCCACCAATCCTCAATGCGTAGCGTTCTGTGCAAGAAGCAGAGCGTTGTGCATTGGCGATTGAGCCAGTCAGAGTGATATGAAGCAGAGCTTTATATCGGCTGTCGTTCTTTAACAATCAGGAAGAAGTAGTAAAGAGATTCACGAAAGCATACTTAGAGATGGGTGTGCGAGTAGGTGAATCAGGGTTGTGATTGTATCAATGTATGAAAAGAGAGATCGAAAGATCGCTTTTGGAATACGGCGCAACACGAATACTCAACCTGTAGCGAGCGTGGCGAGCGTGTGATTCCCAGTGGATCATGCAGGAGACACACCCGTTATAGGGTCAAGCGAACAAGTGCATGTGGTGGATGCCTTGGCGATCACAGGCGATGAAGGACGCGGTAGCCTGCGAAAAGCGGTGGGGAGCTGGCAAACGAGCTTTGATCCACCGATATCCGAATGGGGAAACCCGGCCCGTATGGGTCATCCGTAGCTGAATACATAGGCTACGTGAAGCGAACGCGGTGAACTGAAACATCTAAGTAACCGCAGGAAAAGAAATCAACCGAGATTCCCAGAGTAGTGGCGAGCGAAATGGGACCAGCCTGCATTCTTTATCTGAACTGTTAGCCAAACGCTCTGGAAAGTGCGGCCATAGCGGGTGATAGCCCCGTAGGCGAAAACAGATTGGAAGAACTAGGTATGCGACAAGTAGGGCGGGACACGTGAAATCCTGTCTGAAGATGGGGGGACCATCCTCCAAGGCTAAATACTCGTGATCGACCGATAGTGAACCAGTACCGTGAGGGAAAGGCGAAAAGAACCCCGGGAGGGGAGTGAAACAGATCCTGAAACCGCATGCATACAAACAGTCGGAGCCTTTGAAAGAGGGTGACGGCGTACCTTTTGTATAATGGGTCAGCGACTTACATTCAGTGGCAAGCTTAACCGATTAGGGCAGGCGTAGCGAAAGCGAGTCCGAACAGGGCGATTCAGTCGCTGGGTGTAGACCCGAAACCAGGTGATCTATCCATGGCCAGGATGAAGGTGCGGTAACACGTACTGGAGGTCCGAACCCACTAACGTTGAAAAGTTAGGGGATGAGCTGTGGATAGGGGTGAAAGGCTAAACAAACCTGGAAATAGCTGGTTCTCTCCGAAAACTATTTAGGTAGTGCCTCGTGTATCACCTTCGGGGGTAGAGCACTGTCATGGTTGTGGGGTCCATTGCGGATTACTACGCCATAGCAAACTCCGAATACCGAAGAGTGCAATCACGGGAGACAGACATCGGGTGCTAACGTCCGGTGTCAAGAGGGAAACAACCCAGACCGCCAGCTAAGGTCCCCAAATATTGCTAAGTGGGAAACGAAGTGGGAAGGCTAAAACAGTCAGGAGGTTGGCTTAGAAGCAGCCATCCTTTAAAGAAAGCGTAATAGCTCACTGATCGAGTCGTCCTGCGCGGAAGATGTAACGGGGCTAAGCAATATACCGAAGCTGCGGATGCACATTTATGTGCATGGTAGGAGAGCGTTCCGTAAGCCTGCGAAGGTGCACTGGAAAGTGTGCTGGAGGTATCGGAAGTGCGAATGCTGACATGAGTAGCGATAAAGGGGGTGAAAAGCCCCCTCGCCGTAAGCCCAAGGTTTCCTACGCAACGTTCATCGGCGTAGGGTGAGTCGGCCCCTAAGGCGAGGCAGAAATGCGTAGCTGATGGGAAGCAGGTTAATATTCCTGCACCATTGTTAAATGCGATGGGGGGACGGATCGCGGAAGGTTGTCCGGGTGTTGGAAGTCCCGGTCCTTGCATTGGAGAAGGCGCTTTGGCAAATCCGGGCGCGGAATTCAAGGGTGCGAGGCCATTCACTTCGGTGAAGAAGCAATCGGAAGTGGTTCCAAGAAAAGCCTCTAAGCTTCAGTTTAACAAGACCGTACCGCAAACCGACACAGGTGGGCGAGATGAGTATTCTAAGGCGCTTGAGAGAACTCGGGAGAAGGAACTCGGCAAATTGGTACCGTAACTTCGGGATAAGGTACGCCCCTGTAGCCTGACTGGCCTGCGCCAGAAGGGTGAAGGGGTTGCAATAAACTGGTGGCTGCGACTGTTTAATAAAAACACAGCACTCTGCAAACACGAAAGTGGACGTATAGGGTGTGACGCCTGCCCGGTGCCGGAAGATTAAATGATGGGGTGCAAGCTCTTGATTGAAGTCCCGGTAAACGGCGGCCGTAACTATAACGGTCCTAAGGTAGCGAAATTCCTTGTCGGGTAAGTTCCGACCTGCACGAATGGCGTAACGATGGCCACACTGTCTCCTCCCGAGACTCAGCGAAGTTGAAGTGTTTGTGATGATGCAATCTCCCCGCGGCTAGACGGAAAGACCCCATGAACCTTTACTGTAGCTTTGCATTGGACTTTGAACCGGTCTGTGTAGGATAGGTGGGAGGCTTTGAAGCGTGGACGCCAGTCTGCGTGGAGCCGACCTTGAAATACCACCCTGGTTTGTTTGAGGTTCTAACCTTGGTCCGTAATCCGGATCGGGGACAGTGCATGGTAGGCAGTTTGACTGGGGCGGTCTCCTCCCAAAGTGTAACGGAGGAGTACGAAGGTACGCTAGGTACGGTCGGAAATCGTGCTGATAGTGCAATGGCATAAGCGTGCTTAACTGCGAGACCGACAAGTCGAGCAGGTGCGAAAGCAGGTCATAGTGATCCGGTGGTTCTGTATGGAAGGGCCATCGCTCAACGGATAAAAGGTACTCTGGGGATAACAGGCTGATACCGCCCAAGAGTTCATATCGACGGCGGTGTTTGGCACCTCGATGTCGGCTCATCTCATCCTGGGGCTGTAGCCGGTCCCAAGGGTATGGCTGTTCGCCATTTAAAGAGGTACGTGAGCTGGGTTTAAAACGTCGTGAGACAGTTTGGTCCCTATCTGCCGTGGGCGCTGGATATTTGAAGGGGGCTGCTCCTAGTACGAGAGGACCGGAGTGGACGAACCTCTGGTGTACCGGTTGTCACGCCAGTGGCATCGCCGGGTAGCTATGTTCGGAAGAGATAACCGCTGAAAGCATCTAAGCGGGAAACTCGCCTTAAGATGAGATATCCCCGGGGCTTCGAGCCCCTTGAAGGGTCGTTCAAGACCAGGACGTTGATAGGTCAGGTGTGGAAGCGCAGTAATGCGTTAAGCTAACTGATACTAATTGCCCGTAAGGCTTGATCCTATAACAGGTGTGTTTTGCGATGATCGTCAGTGCTTCAGCACTGACGGGCATCCCACCCCCGAAGGGGGCAAGGACACTCAGGTTAAGTGATCGTGTTGTGCCAGAAACAACACAACCCCAACAGCTTTACCCCTGGTGAGCATCACCAGAAACTACTTCTTCCCGATTGGTTGCATTGCTCCACGAGCAGTGCAGCAACAAGTCATGCCTGATGACCATAGCGAGTCGGTCCCACCCCTTCCCATCCCGAACAGGACCGTGAAACGACTCCACGCCGATGATAGTGCGGATTACCCGTGTGAAAGTAGGTAATCGTCAGGCTCCCCAGCAGCAGACAGAAACCCCACCCCGCAAAGGTGGGGTTTCTGCGTTTACAACCCCACCGTACAACCCGCCTTCACTCCCGCCCCATCCGCCGTGCATCCGCGTAGCCCGTCAGTTCCAGATACGCCCGTCCCACATCCACACCTTCGCGGCTCACCCGCACTGCGCCTTCCCAGTACACCGCGCCCGTCGATTGACCGAGTACGCGGTGCGACGCTTCGCCATGGGCGGCGCACCCTGCTCAAAAGGATAGCTGTCCACGAAAGCGGGTCTAGTCCAGTTCGGGCTGGGTCGGAACTTCAACGGGTTCCACGTTAGAGTGGGGCTTAAATATAGGCGTAAGACCACCTCAAAGTTTATGCGCTACCTCATGTCCGGTTTTCACCGGAGCCGGCCCGTCGGCCTGCGCTTCTCCGACTTCCGCGAGCAGCGCCTCATCGCGTGCGATGACTTTTGGCAGATGGGTGCGCAGGAATTCAACCCAGGTCCGCGTCTTCGCGTCGATGAACTTACGCGACGGATACAGCGCATAAACATGCATCTTCTGCGCGGTATAGTCCGGCAACACGCGCACTAGCGTGCCATCACGCAATCCGGAAATGGCGGCGTACAGCGGCACCATGCCAATGCCCATCCCTTCGCGAATCGCGACAATCAGCGATTCAGCGATGTTCACGTGCACCGGCCCATTCACCTCCATCATTTCGCTGCCATTCGGCCCATCGAGCACCCACTCGTGCGGCGGAAACGCCGGCGTGTGCAGGATCAGACATTCGTGGTGCGCCAGATCGGCGGGCTGCTGCGGCGCGCCGTGTGCGCGCACATACGCGGGCGATGCGCACATGATGCTAAAAGTCGTCCCCAACGGAAGCGACACGAGTTCCGAATCAGGCAAGGTGGAAGCGCCGATCACCGCGACATCGGCGCTACCTTCGAAAAGATCCGGCATGCGCTGCGACAATGTCAGTTCGACCGTGACTTCCGGATACAGTGCGCGATAACGCGAAATGGCCGGCAAAACGTAGTGCTGGCCGATGCTGGCAAAGCTGTGCATCCGCAAAGCGCCGCTTGGCCGCTCATGCGCACAACTGGCTTCTTCTTCCGCCGTGTCGACATCTGCCAGTATCTGCTGACATCGTTTCAGATAACGCTCGCCTGCCGTGGTGAGCGCAAGTCGTCGCGTCGAGCGGTTGAGCAGCCGCGTGCGCAAATGAGCTTCGAGTTCCGAGACCGCGCGGGACATCGCGCCGGTCGTTGAATTGAGCGACTGAGCGGCGGCGGTAAAACTACCGGCTTCGACCACGCGCACGAACACTCGCATATTTTGTAACGTATCCATCGATCCTTCCATTTCACGGCTTATGCCGTATTGTCCGCCTGTCCCGGATGCGCATTGTTGTTCATTCTGGAACGGACGTTCCGCAGCCGTCCTCTTAATGCGCACATAGCATGCTCCTACAATCGGCGGCTTGCGTGCCGGTGTCCGCAGTATTCCCGCCGGTGCTTCCTTAAGCGGCCAACCGGGGCGCCCAGATTCCAGATGAAACGCGAACATGCGATCGAGCCGACGGCGGATTCCCGCCGGCAGTGGGGCCGCATGTTGCAAATGCTAAGCCCGGCCGTCCGCGACTGGGCGGCCGGCGAGAGTCTGATCTGGCTGCATCTGCTGAAAACCGTCACGGCGGGCTTGCTGGCGCTGGGCATTGCGATGCTGCTGGATCTGCCGCAGCCGCGCATTGCGATGACCACCGTGTTCGTGCTGATGCAGCCGTTCAGCGGCATGGTGCTGGCGAAGAGTTTCTACCGGATTCTCGGGACCGCGGCGGGCACGGTCGCCGCGCTGGTGCTCGGCGCGCTGTTCGTCCAGCAGCCCGAGTTGTATATGCTCGGCATGATCGGCTGGGTGAGCGCCTGCATTGCGGCAGCGGTCCGGTATCGGCATTTCAGATGGTACGGCTTTGTGCTCGCGGGTTATACCGCTGCGCTGATCGGCATCCCGAACGTCACAGTGCCTCACGACCTGTTCCTGGCGGCGCTCACGCGCGCGGCGGAAGTAGCTGTCGGTATCGTGTCTTCGAGCGCGGTGAGCGCGCTGATCGTGCCGCAGCGGTCCAGCCTCGCGCTGCGGCGCGCGCTACAAATTCGGTACGGAAATTTTACTGCGTTCGCTGCCGACGTGTTGGCTCGCGGCATCAAGCGGGGCCAGTTCGAGCGACGCTTCGCGAATCTCGTCGACGAGATCGTCGGGTTCGAGGCGACACGTACTTTTGCCGCCTTCGAAGACCCGGCCATGCGTTCACGCAGTCAGCATCTCGGTCGTCTGAACGGCGAGTTCATGGATGCCTGTGCGCGGCTGCATGCGCTGCATCAACTGCTCAAGCGGCTACATGCGAACGGCTCGGCGCCGATCGTCGCGGCGATCAAACCGTATTTCGACGAACTGGCCGCGCTCATGGCGCCGCAGTTCGAGGCCCCGGTGGATGCATCGCGCATGGCAGCCCGTTTGCAACATTTCCAGGCGAGCCTGCCGAGGCGTGTGCGTGAAACGAGACGGCCGCTGGAAGCCGCGTCCGCCGAATCGCTGGCGGACTTCGATACGGCGGCGGAACTGCTGTACCGGTTCGTCGACGAATGGATCCGCTACTCGCGGACCTACGCATCCGTGACGCAGCGAAAGCGTGACGACAGCCATCCGCGAACGAAAAGCCGCTATGTGAGCAAAACCAACACCTTTGTCGTTGCGCTGACGTTTATCCGCTCGGCTGTGGTGATGGCGATCGCGGGCTGGTTCTGGTTCATGACCGACTGGCCGAGCGGCGGCCTTGCGGTGATCGGCGCGGCGCTGGCGTGCGCGCTGACATCGACTGCGCCGAACCCGTCGAAGATGGCCGTGCAGATGGCCGTCGGCGCGGTGCTGGCCACCGTGACCGGCTACGTGTTCACGTGCTACGTGTATCCGAACATCGACGGCTTTCCGCTGCTGTGCGCGACGCTGGCGCCGGTGCTCGCGCTCGGCGCATTCATCGCCACGCGCAAGCTGGCGGCGGGATACGGGATCGGTTTCTCTGTGTTCTTCTGCCTGCTCGCCGGACCCGACAACGTCGTCACTTACGCGCCGGATCTGCTGATCAACAACGGCATCGCGTTGAGCGCGTCGATGCTGTTGGCGGCGCTCGTTTTCGCGGTGGTTTTCCCGGCCGACATGCCCTGGCTCATCGGGAAAATCATGGGCGATTTACGCGCGCAAGTCGTATTCGCGTGCAAGGACGCACTGCCGGGTCTCAATCAACGCTTTCAGTCGAGCACGCACGACCTGACTTCACAGTTGCGCATGCTGTTGACGCGACGCTCCCGCCGCCGCCGCGATGCGTTGCGCTGGACACTCGCGACGCTCGAAGTCGGCCACGCCGTGATCGACCTGCGCAACGAAATGGCGCGCGCCGACTACGTGCAGACTCTTCATCCGCGCTGGATCAGCACCGTAGAGCATGCGCGCGACGACCTCGCGCGGCTCTTCGAGCGGCCCGACGCGCGTGGTCTCGAGCGAGCGCTGCTGTCCGTGCGCGCGGCCACGTGGCTTGCGCAGGACGTGCTGCAAATGGTTCATGCCGATCGCGACAAGCGTCACGATCTGCAGCGCATCCTGAGTTGCCTGCATTTCATTCGCACAGCGTTGCTCGACAAGGACGCGCCGTTCAACCCGCATTGACCGATGCACGCGGCGACGGACTCTGTGCAGCGATCCTTCTGCAAGATGGAAGGATCACTTCCGGACCGCCCCATTTATCCGCGGGACAGGCAGCCATATAGTTTCATCACTACCCCACGGTTTCCCCAAAGGGTTTCCCGCGGGGCAGCACCGTAAGTCCTGGAGAACGAAATGAATGTGTTGAAGATTGCCCTGATTGCCTGCTCTTTGTCCGCTGTCATCGCTCACGCGCAAACGGCGCCGGCCGCACCGGAACAACAGGTTGCCCAAGCGAATGCGCAGCGCGCGAAGAATGCCGAAACGCAAAGCCGCAGCGCCACACCGGCAATCAAAGCTGACGAGTGCGTCGGACCCGTGAGCTTCTGCAACATCTACTTTGGCAGCTAGGCTGCGCCACTCGTTATATCTGACGTATGTGCAAGACCTGTCGCGAATGTTCGACGCGCGACGAATCACCTGACCGCGACCGCGTCCCATCGTGACGCCGCGGCGGGTGCGACAATCCGGCTACCGAGCGAAGCACACCGCAGACGTGCGCACCGGTAGTCTGGACGGGTGACTATGGAGAGACCCAGTTTCATGTACCAAGACCGGATTCGCTGCGCTGAGTTGCGCGCAAAAATCACTTCAGCCGCCGAGGCGGCGCTTCTGATTCAGGACGGTATGTGTGTCGGCGCGAGCGGCTTCACGCGCGCAGGCGATGCCAAAGCGGTCCCCGTTGCGCTTGCCGAGCGCGCCCGTCAGGAAGGCAAGCCGCTGCGCATTACGTTGATGACCGGTGCGTCGCTGGGTCACGACGTGGACCGTACGCTCACCGAGGCGCACGTGCTGGCGCGCCGCTTGCCGTTTCAGGTGGACAAGACGCTGCGCGACGCGATCAATCGCGGCGAAGTCATGTTCGTCGATCAACATTTGTCTGAAACGGTCGAGATGCTGCGCGCGAACCAGCTCGGCAAACTCGATATCGCCATTATCGAAGCCACCGCGATCACCGAGACCGGCGGCATCGTGCCGACCACCTCGGTGGGCAACTCGGCGAGCTTCGCGATTCTCGCCGACAAGGTGATCGTCGAGATCAATCTTGCGCAACCGCTTGCGCTCGAGGGACTGCACGACATCTGGATTCCGGGCCGCAGGCCGAACCGCGAGCCGCTGCCGATCGTCCGTCCGCAAGACCGGGTCGGCACGCCGGCTATCGAGATTCCGCGCGAGAAAATCGCGGCGATCGTCATCACCAATATGGCCGACAGTTCGTCCACCGTGTTGCCGGCGGATGCCGAGACCGAGTCGATCGCGGGTCATCTGATCGAGTTTTTCCAGCACGAAGTATCGCGCGGGCGCATGCCCAAACGCTTGCCGCCGTTGCAGGCCGGCATCGGCACGATTGCCAATGCCGTGCTGGCCGGTTTCGTCGATTCGCCATTCGACGCCTTCGAAATTTACTCAGAGGTACTGCAGGATTCGACCTTCGATCTGATGGATGCCGGCAAGGTGACGTTCGCCTCCGGCGCGTCGATCACGTTGTCGGCCGCGCGCCAGGCGCAGGTGTTCAGCGAACTCGAACGCTATCGCGATCGACTTGTTCTGCGTCCGCAAGAAGTCAGCAATCATCCTGAAGTGATCCGCCGGCTCGGATTAATCGCGTTGAATACCGCGCTCGAATTCGACATCTATGGCAACGTGAATTCGACACACGTGGGCGGCACGCACATGATGAACGGCATCGGCGGTTCAGGCGACTTTGCGCGCAACGCGTCGTGCGCGATCTTCGCGACCAAGTCGATGGCGAAGGGCGGCCGCATTTCGAGCATCGTGCCGATGGTGCCGCATTGCGATCACAACGAACACGACGTGGACGTGGTCGTGACCGAGCAGGGACTTGCCGACTTGCGCGGTCTCGCGCCGCGGGAACGCGCAACGTTGATCATCGACAATTGCGTGCATCCGCTCTATCGCGATCTGTTGCGCGACTACTATAGGGAAGCATTGAAGGGAGGCGGGCAAACGCCGCATCAGTTGGATCAGGCTTTCGCCTGGCATACGCGGCTGCGGGACACCGGCTCGATGTTGCCGGCGGTGGAGACAAGGCTTTAAACGCGGGTTGTCGGATCAAACCGGCGTCAGGTGGCATTTGCCCCTGACGCCGAAAGACATCAGGTGCTACGCTCAGGTGCCTCGTCGAATGAGGCGGATAAGAAACAATAGAATGACCGCGCCGATCACCGCCGTGATGATCGAGCCGATCCAGCCGCCGCCCAGCGAAATGTGCAGCACGCCGGCGAGCCAGCCGCCGATAAACGCGCCGACAATCCCGACGATGATGTCGACGATCAGGCCGAAGCCGCCGCCCTTGACGAGCACGCCTGCCAGCCAGCCAGCGATCGCGCCGATGATGAGCCATGCAATGATGCCGTGTTCCATAATCGAGACTCCCTAGTTGAGTGTGAAAAATTCACGGTGACAGAGCTTAGTCGATGGTTATGGGACAGTCCATATTCAGGACGCGGAATTAACATTGTCTAAATCTATTGCAGATCAAGTGTAGACGATGCGCGCGCAGATAGGGAACTTACACGTCACGCTTACTCCGGCGTCGGCTCCGCTTCTCTGGCCGTCCAACTGACGCTGGAAACGCTCTTCTCCATGCTGATGCGGCTGGCCATCTGTTCGAGCTTCGACTGATCCTTGGGGTGCATCTTCAACGTTGCCGTAACGCGAATGCGTCCTGGGTTGTTTTCAACGTCCTCGCTCGTCAGGCTTTGAAACGACAGCGGCGTCGAATACATGGAGTTGGAGACGGCGGTACGAATGTGGATCTCGTCGGCTTCCCGGCAGACGATCGTCAATACATATTCGCGGACCAGGTCGGCGTTCGATACCGGCGTCGCGTTGATCGTACGGCTGACTTCGCGCAGCACGGTATTGGTCAACAGCACGACGAGGGTGCCGGCGAGCGCCGGCCCGTAATGACCCGCGCCGCACAAAACGCCCACCGCGGCCGAGCACCACAAGGTTGCCGCAGTGTTGATTCCCTGGATGGAACCCTTATCGCGCATGATCACGCCTCCGCCGAGAAAGCCGACGCCGGAGACCACATAGGCGGCGATCTGGGTGATGCCGGCCGTGCCGTTGCCGGTCAGTACGCCGAGCGTGACGAACAGGCACGCGCCGCTCGCGACCAGCGTGATGGTGCGCAGGCCGGCATTGCGCTGACGCATTTGCCGTTCGAGGCCGATCGCGACGCCGCAGGCGAAGGCGGCGAGTAGCCGCCAGACGAATTCAATGGTCATCGGTAAGCAAGGTTGAGGCGCAAAACTGCACAGTGTGAACCGTACACGTGACAGCAGCACGTCCGTCTCGATGGGACGCGGGCGCGTTCAGGCGTGGCGCAGCGGGAACCAACGGTTCACGGCGCCGACAGTCGAGCAAGGTCGGCACGGCATGGAGCCGTGCGGCACTTCACTGCAACTTACTGGCAATTTCGCTGGTAAAAAGTGGGTATCAACGACGTGCACCGTCGGCCCGAAGGCAAGACGGCGACAGCAAAGACTGGCGCGGAAATCTTGCCGATCAGGCGATCGGGCGAATCGAAGCTCGACGGGTACTACTGCTACTGTCCAAGATCGTGATTCCGGGTAAATGAACTGGGCGGATTTTAAGCATCTCTGCAAAGGTAAGTCAAGTCGCGACGGCGCGAGGCGGCGAATGAATTGCATGCCATCTTTGGGGAAGTTTCCGCATGCATGGGAGAGCTATTCCTACATAAATACGGACTCCGAATATTGACGGTCGCCGTCCCGGAAAACACACTGTCTGCATCATCCGTAACACGTCGCGGGGCCTTGGCGCTCAAATGCGCGGTCCTATTTGTCGGGTATTCGCTCTTGCAGCGTTGCGCCGTGATCCGCACGACGTCGTTATTTCCGCCGCTCATCCGAATCGAGGAATCTATGAAAGTTAAAGCTCTTGGCGTCATCGCCGGCGCGTTGATCGCTGCCGCTCCGCTCGTGTCGTCAGCCGCAGCTCTGCCGGCGCCGTTTGAAGGCAGCAGCACGCTGCAGGCAGACGGTGTCGTGAAGTCGGTCGATCAGGCTAACCATTCAGTCACTGTGCTCGACGCGCAAGGCGGTGAAGCGTCATTCACCATTACCGACACGCGCAATCTCGGGCAGATCCGGCAAGGCGGCAAGGTTCACATCCGCATGATGCGCAATGCCGTGATCAGCGTCACGCAGAGCGCCAGCGGTCAAGCGGCAGCGGCTCAGATTGCCCAGCAGAACACGGTGCAGAGCGTGCACGCCCGGGTCGAGTCCATCGACCACGTTTCCGGCATCATGGCGCTCAAAGACCCGAATGGCTCCCTGTTTCATATCCAGGGCCGCGATCCCGCCAAGATCACCGGCGTGACACCGGGTATGCAAGTGGTGGTGGCGTTCGCACCGCAAGTCAGCGTGGCCGTGGCGCCCGCGCAGTAACGGGCGCCTTGATCGGACCTGTCGGGCCTTAATCGGGCTCGCCGGGTACGAGGCGCAAGCGCGTGATTTCGGAAGGTGCACCCAGGCGCTTCGG
The DNA here is from genome assembly GCF_003387275.1 of Paraburkholderia sp. BL6669N2. NCBI lineage: Bacteria > Pseudomonadati > Pseudomonadota > Betaproteobacteria > Burkholderiales > Burkholderiaceae > Paraburkholderia > Paraburkholderia sp. BL6669N2. The sequence goes on from NZ_QUNA01000002.1 coordinate 1,182,033, forward strand.
CGGTCCCCAGTAGCCTGTGCCGCGGCTCGTGTACACCCAGAGTCCATTCAGCCGCGCGAGGCCGGCGGTGAAAGGCTGCTGAAGGCGCACGAAGAAATTCCACGGGAAGAACTGGCCGCCATGCGTGTGGCCGGATAGCTGCAGCGTGAAGCCGGCTGCGGCGGCGGCTTCGGCTGAGCGCGGCTGGTGGGCGAGCAGCACCTTGATCAGTACGTCGCCGGGTGCGCCGGCCAGCGCCGCGACTGGATCGCTGCGGTGCGCCGGATCGTGATGGCCCGCCGAATAATCGGTCACGCCGGCGATCACGGCACGTGCGCCGTCGTGATCCACGATCACGTGCTCGTTCAGCAGGACGTTCAATCCCAGGCGCCGGAATTCGTCGATCCAGGCGTTGGCGCCAGCGTAATACTCGTGATTTCCGGTAACGAGAAAAGCGCCATGGCGTGCGCTCAACCGTGACAGCGGTTGGGTATGGTTGGTCAGTTGCGGCACGCTCCCGTCCACGACATCGCCGGTGACAGCGATCAGATCCGGCTTGAGGCGATTCACCGCGTCGACGATTGCATCGACATAGCGTCGTTTGATAGTCGGGCCGACGTGAATATCGCTGATCTGCACGATCGTGAAACCGTCGAGCGCGGCGGGCAGATCGTCGATGGGCACTTCGATCGTCACCACCTTGGCGCGGCGGCGAGCGTTGAACAGGCCGACCAGCGTGGAAAGCAGCGCGAGCAGCGGCACAGCCGCGGCGGAGCCGGTTCGCCAGTGCGGGATGGCAATGGTGTTCGGCCAGATTGCATCGACGGTAAGGAGCGAAGCGAGCACGAGATCGCGCGCGAATGTCAGGACCAGGAGCGACGAAAAGAAGCCCATCGCCAGCAGGCCGACCCATGCGAGCCGGTCGCCCAGTGGTTGTTGTTTGATCGTGCGCGCCAGCATGCCGAGCGGAATCAGAAAGATCGACAGCACGAGCCACAGCGCGCACAGCCAGCGGCCGGTCATGTCGATCGGCATGTCCGGTATCAGACGCAAGCCCACGTAGATATGCAGGAGAATGCCAATCAGGATGAAACGAACAAGAAACGATGAGCGGCGCATAGAGAGGATCAGGGCGGGAAGGGGCCGGCACACGGCGGAGCGGCGGCGGCTCGTCGACCGCGGCAATGCCGCGGCGAACGAGCCGATCCATTCTACCGAGATGTGCAACCGCCTGCCGGCCGCGCCAAATTGACGCCGCTATGGCAAAACGTCCAAGGCTAACAGGCACGCGCACGGTATTGCATTGCAGCAGCCCAAGCGGCTGAGGGTGGGCCGCTCAGGCCGCCGATGTGCTCGAATTAAATGGGCTTTGAATTGTGGTCGGGCGTGGACTATTCTCAAATAGAACCGGCTTGTATCGCAGTCAGGGCAAAGGCCACAGCGAGGGCCCGCGCAGTCCGCTCGCGGTTCGTACTGTCGCCGGCAGAGGGCAAAGCAGGAGGCACATATGAAGCTGATCAGATCAGGCAACCCGTTCCGCCACGCGCATCACGTCGGATACGAGGGCAGCCACGTCATGCTGCCACTCGTGGTCATTTCGGTAATGGCGATCGGCTTGTACTTCGGCGTGCGCAACATCGATTTTTCCGAGTTGGGCAAAAGCGCGCTGTTCTATGTCGTCATGCTTAGCGTCGCTCTCGGCATCGCGGGACTGTTCGGCGTCGTGGGGGCCTGGGTGCGGTCCAACGGCGACGAAGCCGAAGAGGGCTTCTGCTTCATCGGCGCCTTGATCGGCGCCGTGGTCTTCTACGTGGCGATCTTGACTTGACCGCGCAGGGACGTGACAGGCACCGTGCGTCAGACGATCCGCGCGGCCTCGTCGAAAGCGAAGCGCGGGCTGCGCGGGAACAGTTTCGATGGGTCGCCGTAGCCCAGGTTGATCAGAAAGTTCGACTTCACGGTGGTGCCGGCAAAGAACGCTTCGTCGACCTTGGCGGCATCAAATCCTGACATTGGGCCCGTGTCCAGGCCAAGTGCGCGCGCGGCGAGAATCAGATAGCCGCCTTGCAGCGTCGAATTGCGAAATGCCGTGTCGGCGATCGCTTTCTCGTTACCGGCAAACCAGCTGCGTGCATCGGCATGCGGAAACAGCTTCGGCAGGTGCTCGTAAAACGCCATATCCATGCCGACGATCGCCGTGACCGGCGCTGCCATCGTCTTCTCGAGATTGCCTGGTGACAAAGCCGGGCGCAGTTTTTCCTTGCCCTCCTGCGTTCTGACAAAGACGAAGCGGCCCGGACTCGAATTGGCCGATGTCGGGCCGAGCAGCACGAGTTCGATGAGTTGCTTGAGCACGGCGTCGTCGACTGGTTTTTGCTGCCAGCCGTTATGCGTGCGCGCTTCGCGGAAAAGCTGATCGAGCGCCTGGTCGGAAAGAATCATTGGATGGTTCCTTGAAGGTGACGTGGGCGAAATGAAGAGGACGGCGCCGGATCAAACCGCAAGCTACGCGAGTAGCGTCGTTATCGTTGCCGCCATAATAGCCAAGGTTCTCATCCAGTCGCGCTTTGTGCGCGCGATTGTACTCAGGCATTCTCATGACGGATCTTTTTGCGGATTTTTCTGATGCTCTGCCGACGCCCGACGTCGACTGGTATCCAGATTGGCTGTCGCCTGAGGCGGCGGCACGGGCCTTGACGCATCTCTTCGACGAAGTCGAATGGCGTCAGGACATGATGGGCACGCCTGCCGGGCGTGTGCCGTTGCCACGGCTGACCGCGTGGCAAGGGGAGCCTGACGCCGTCTATGTTTACTCGGGTATTCGCAACGTGCCACAAGCCTGGACGCCGACCGTCGCCGAACTGAAGTCCGCGGTGGAGTCGATTTGCGACGCGCATTTTAATAGCGTGCTGATCAACCGCTACCGAAGCGGCACGGACAGCATGGGCTGGCATGCGGATCGCGAGCCCGAACTCGGCACGCATCCGGTGATTGCCTCGGTGAGCCTGGGTGTCGCTCGCACGTTCGATCTGCGGCACAACAAGACCGGCGTCGTGCAGTCTTTTTCGCTGAAAGGCGGCAGCTTGCTGGTGATGAAGGGCGACACGCAGGCGGATTGGCGGCATCGGGTGCCCAAAGAGCCGCGAGTGGCGGGCGAGCGCATCAACCTGACGTTTCGATGGGTGACGCCGAGTGCAGGTGTGCGCTAATGCGGCGTGCATTGCGCGAGGGCGTTTCGCCGCAGATCTGACCAAGCCGACCAGGCTACCAGGCCGCCAAGCCACCAGGCCACCAGGCCACCAGGCCACCAGGCTACCAGGCCGCCAAGCCACCAGGCCACCAGGCCACCAAGCCACCAAGCCACCAAGCCACCAAGCCACCAAGCCACCAAGCCACCAAGCCACCAAGCCACCAAGCCACCAAGCCACCAAGGCACGGAACATGTAAGCGCATAAAAAAAGCGCAAACGCAGTAACGCCAGGCAACGCGCCCGAGCCACATCAACATCACGTCCCGCGACCACCCACAACCGCCAGGCGCGCTATACCAAAATTGATATCGCCGACGCGAATCATATGATTGGACGGTTAACGCCCTACACACTACGCTACATCACGATCCACGCACCGTGAGCGCCGCAACGGCTGGGCGGATTCGATGGGTCGCCTACACAACAACGATCAGGAGACAGTCATGGCGAATACACGACGCGCCGCATGTCGTGCGTTGGGCGCGCTCGCACTTTGCGCGGGCTTCGGTGCGCTGACGCTGGCCACGCCGGGCGCTTACGCGCAGGACAAACAGATCACACTGGGTTTTGCGCAGGTCGGCGCGGAAAGCGCATGGCGCACCGCCAACACGGAGTCGGTCAAGTCCGCGGCGGCCGACGCGAAGATCAAGCTCAAATTCTCCGACGCCCAGCAGAAGCAGGAAAACCAGATCAAGGCGATCCGCTCCTACATCGCGCAAAAAGTCGACGTGATTGCGTTTTCGCCGGTCGTCGAGTCGGGCTGGGAACCGGTACTGCGCGAGGCTAAAGCCGCGAAAATTCCGGTGATTCTCACCGACCGGAACATCGATACGAAAGACCCCTCGCTCTATGTGACGATGATCGGATCGGACTTCCTGGAAGAAGGCCGGCGCGGTGGTCATTGGCTCGCGGATCACTACAAGAACGACCAAGGCCCGGTCAACATCGCTGAACTTCAGGGCACGGTCGGATCGGCGCCCGCCAACGACCGGCACTCGGGTCTCCTCGAAGTGATCAAGAACGATCCCAAGTTCAAGATTATTGCGTCGCAAAGCGGCGACTTCACGCTCGCCGGCGGCAAGCAGGTCATGGAAGCGTTTATAAAGACATATGGAAATAAAATAAATGTAGTTTATGCGCATAACGACGATATGGCGCTCGGCGCCATCCAGGCGATGGAAGAGGCCGGCATGCATCCGGGCAAGGACATCATCGTCGTTTCGTTCGATGCGACCAAGGGCGGCTTCCAGGCCATGGCCGCGGGCAAGATGAATGTCGATGTGGAGTGCAGTCCGCTGCTTGGTCCGCAATTGATGTCGGCGGTGAAAGATGTGGTGGCCGGCAAGCAACTGCCTAAGCGCATCCTGACGGAAGAGACGGTCTTCCCGATGAGTGTCGCCGCGCAGACACTGCCGACGCGCAAGTACTGACGGCAATTGATAAGGCTTCCTGACTGTCAAAAGCGGGCATAGAAACGCGGACAAAAGCGCAACCGGGAAGCGCGGTACCGACACACGAAAAAAGGTTTCTCCAGTGGTGCCTGGCCGTCCGACTGCTTGGGCAGCGGCGGCCTCTTTTCCGCGCACTGCCGGCTTGAGGCCGCTGGAGGCCGCCGAACCACGCACCGCCGATCGAGCGAGGCCTATGACGCATCCCGCATCTGAACCGAACCCGCCGGCCGGCATCATCGGCGCCGCCGCAACCCATGCCGACGGCACCACGAACCGCGTCGAGCCGATTCTCGCGACCGCCGGAATCAGCAAGACATTTCCTGGCGTGAAGGCGCTGCAGCGGGTCGATTTCCGCCTGTTCCCCGGCGAGATCCACACGTTGATGGGGCAGAACGGCGCGGGCAAATCCACTTTGATCAATGTGCTTACCGGTGTGTTAGCGCCGGACGCCGGCACGATCAGCCTCGGTGGCCAGGTGGTGGCGTTCGCCTCGCCACAGGAAGCTGAAGCGGCCGGCGTGCGCACGCTGTACCAGGAAGTGAATCTGTGCCCGAACCTCTCCGTTGCGGAGAACATTTTTGCGGGGCGGCAGCCACGGCGCTTCGGCGCGATAGATTGGCCCGATATCAAGCGGCGCGCCCAAGCTGCGCTGGCGCGCCTCGACGTGATACTCGACGTCACGCGATCGCTCGACGCCTATCCGATCGCCGTGCAGCAGATGGTGGCCATCGCGCGAGCGCTTTCGGTCGACGCGCGCGTGCTGATCCTCGACGAACCGACCTCGAGCCTCGACGACGGCGAAGTCAGCCAGCTTTTCAAAATACTTCGGCATCTTAAGCAATCGGGCATTGCAATTCTGTTCGTCACGCATTTCATCGAACAGACGTACGCCATCTCCGACCGCATCACGGTAATGCGCAACGGCGAGCGCGAAGGCGAATATCTCGCGCGCGATCTGCCGGCCGATCAACTGGTATCGAAGATGGTCGGCCACGAGCGGATGAGCGCGCGTTTGCGCGAAGCCGCGCAGGAAGGGCACGGCACGGAAGAAAGACAGGCCGCGCAGACCGGCCAGCCGTTCGTCGAGTTGCGCGGCGTGGGACGGCGCGGCACGCTGCAGCCGATCGATCTCGACGTGCAGCCCGGCCAGATCCTCGGTCTCGCTGGTTTGCTCGGCTCGGGCCGCACGGAAACCGCGCGGCTGCTGTTCGGTGCGGACCGAGCCGACAGCGGCACGATCCTGGTGAAAGGGCGCCCGGTGCGGCTGCGTTCGCCGCGCGACGCGGTGCGCCACGGCATCGGCTATTGCGCGGAAGACCGCAAGAAAGAGGGCATCGTCGCGGAACTGTCGATCCGCGAAAACATTCTGCTGGCGTTGCAGGCGCGGCGCGGCTGGTGGCGCAAGATCAGCCGGCAACGCGCGCGCGAACTGGCCGATCTATGGATCGAGCGGCTCGGCATCAAGGCCGCGGATGCGGAACAGCCGATCGGCCTGCTGTCCGGCGGCAATCAGCAGAAAGCGCTGCTGGCGCGCTGGCTCGCCACCGATCCCAAACTGCTGATCCTCGACGAACCCACGCGCGGCATCGACGTTGCGGCCAAGTTCGACATCATGGATCGTCTGCTGGCGCTATGCGCAAGCGGTCTGAGCATCCTGTTCATTTCGTCGGAGATCAGCGAGGTGCTGCGCGTGAGCCATCGCGTGGTGGTGTTGCGCGACCGTCGCAAGATCGCCGAAGTGGCCGGCAAGGCGTCGAACGAAGACAATATCTATCGACTCATCGCGGGGAGCGGCGAATGAAGCTATCTAACTGGTTCGTACGTGACGGCGCCGAGCGTCCTTTGATCTGGCCGTGCGTCACGCTGGTGTTGTTGTGCGGGCTGAACCTGTGGGTCAATCCGCATTTCCTGTCGCTACGCATGCTCGACGGCCATCTGTTCGGCGCGCCGATCGATGTGCTGAATCGTGCCGCGCCGCTGGTGCTCGTCGCGACCGGCATGACGCTGGTGATCGCGACGCGCGGCATCGATATTTCGGTCGGCGCGGTGGTGGCGATCGCGGGCGCCGCCGCGGCCACGATACTCGCCACGCAGCCGGTGCCGACTGGCGGACTGATCGCGCAGGCACTGCTGGCGGCTTTGATCGTCGGCGTGCTGAGCGGCATGTGGAATGGCTTGCTGGTGTCGTTCGTCGGGATGCAGCCGATCATCGCCACCTTGATCCTGATGGTCGCCGGGCGCGGCATCGCGCAATTGCTAACGGCGGGGCAGATCATCCCGATCGGCGCGCCGGGCTATCTGTTTGTAGGCGGCGGTTATTGGCTCGGCGTGCCGTGTTCGGTGTGGATCGCCACGGTGTCGGTGCTGGCAACCGCCGCGCTCGTCGAAGGCACCGCGCTCGGACTGTTCATTCGCGCGATCGGCGTCAATCCGGTCGCCACGCGTCTGGTCGGCTTGCGCTCCAAGGCGCTCGTTTTCGCGGTGTACGGCTTCTCGGGACTGACCGCGGCGATGGCGGGCATTCTGATCAGTTCGAACGTACGCAGCGCCGACGGCAACAACGCCGGCCTGCTGCTCGAACTCGATGCGATCCTCGCGGTGACGCTCGGCGGCACGTCGCTGCTCGGCGGCCGCTTCAGTCTCGCGGGCACGGTGCTGGGCGCGCTCATCATTCAGACGCTCACGTACACCACCTATTCGATCGGCGTACCGCCGGAAGCCACACTCGTCGTCAAGGCGGCCGTCGTGCTCGCGGTGAGCGTGATCCAGTCGCCGTCGGCGCGCGCGCTCGGTATGGCGCTTGTCACGCAACGGAGGGTGGCGCGATGAGACGCATCCTCGAAGCCTGGGCTCATATTGTCGACCCGCGTACGCTGCCGATCGCCGTGACGATCCTGTTGTTCTGCGCGCTGTTCGGATTCGGCTCGGTCATGTACACGGGATTCTTCTCGTGGCAAGTGCTGCTCGATCTGCTGGTCGACAACGCGTTCCTGCTGATCGTGGCGATCGGCATGACGTTTGTGATCGTGTCCGGCGGCATCGACCTGTCGGTGGGTTCGGTCGTCGCGCTGACGACCATCGTCGAGGCGGTGCTGTCTGAACATCTGCATTGGCCGGTCTGGGTGATCCTGCCGATCGTGCTGTTGATGGGCACGGTGTTCGGCGCGGTGCAAGGCGCGTTGATTCACTTCTTCCGCTTGCAGGCCTTTATCGTCACTCTAGCAGGCATGTTCTTCGCGCGCGGCTTGTGTTTTCTGATCACGACACAGTCGATCACCATCACCGATCCGACGTTCCAGAAGATCTCGGCGTTTCGCCTCGACATCGGCATCGGCTCGGTGACGGCTAATGTGCTGATCGCGTTCGTCACGCTGCTGGCCGCGATTTACGTGGCGCATTTCACGCGCTTCGGCCGCAACGTCTACGCGATCGGCGGCAACGCGCGTTCGGCTTTGCTGATGGGCTTGCCGGTGGCGCACACGCGCATCGGCGTGTATGCGCTGAGCGGCTTCTGTTCGGCGCTCGGCGGCGCGGTCTTCACGTTTTACGTGCTGTCGGGTTACGGCTTGCAAGGGCAGGGCATGGAGCTCGATGCGATCGCCGCGACGGTGATCGGCGGCACGCTGCTGACGGGCGGCGTCGGCTATGTGATCGGCTCGCTGTTCGGCGTTGGCATTCTGGGAACGATCCAGACGCTGATCACGTTCGACGGCACGCTCAGTTCGTGGTGGACCCGCATCGTGATCGGCGCCTTGCTGTGCGCGTTCTGCTTACTGCAACGGCTGATCGAGCGTCATGCGAAGTCCGTGGGCCGTCCGGGCGGCACCGGCGCGGTCGTGACCGCGGGACGCGAGCGCGGGCGTGCGGACGGCTCGGCGGCGTCGGATTCGCATGTGATCGGGCGCGCGCCGGAACAGGCTTGAACGCGCGCGCCGCGGCGGCTCACGCGCTGAGTTGCCGTCCTCTGGTTTCAGGCAGCGTCAACGCGGCGAGGATCACTATGCCGTACGCCGCCGCAGCGAACACGCCGATCGCATGGCCGAGCGTCGTCGTCTGCGACACATAGCCGATCAGGAACGGAAACGTCGCGCCGACCGCCCGCCCGAAGTTGTAGCAGAAGCCCTGACCGGAGCCGCGAATCCGCGTGGGAAACAACTCGGTGAGGAACGCGCCCATGCCCGAGAAAATGCCGGACGCGCAGAAGCCGAGCGGGAAACCGAGCGCGAGCATCGAAAGGTTATCGAGCGGCAGTTGCGTATAGATCAGCGCAATCGCGCACGACGCCAGAGCGAACGCGATGAAGGCGCGCTTGCGGCCGATTCTGTCGCTGACATAAGCGCCGGTCAGGTAGCCGCAATACGAACCGACGATCACCACGCCCAGATAGCTGCCGGTGCCGATCACACTCAGATGCCGTTCGGTCTTCAGATACGTCGGCAGCCACGTGGTCACCGCGTAGTAGCCGCCTTGCACGCCGGTTGCCAGCACGGACGCGCGCAGCGTCGTCCAGACGATCTCGCCACGGAAAATATCGAGCAGCGAAGTGCGCGTTTGCGTGGCGGCCTGCGCCGCTTTCTGCGCCCGATGCACCTCGGGCTCGTCGACGAAGCGGCGGATCCAGATCACGAACGGCGCCGGCGCAATGCCGATCGCGAACAGCACGCGCCACGCGTAATCGGCCGGGACCAGTGAGAACACGGCCATGAAGAGCAGCGTTGAGATACCCCAGCCGATCGCCCAGCCCGCCTGCACGAGTCCGACCGCCTTGCCGCGATCGCGCGCGCGGATCACTTCGCCGATCAGCACCGCGCCGGCCGTCCACTCGCCGCCGAAGCCGAGGCCCATCAGCCCGCGCGCCCACAACAGCTGCGAGAAATTCTGCGCCAGCGCGCAAGCCAGCGTGAAGACCGCGAACCAGAGAATCGTGATCTGCAAGGTCTTCACCCGGCCGATGCGATCCGACAGCACGCCGGCACCCCAGCCGCCAAGCGCTGAACTCAGCAGCGTGACGGTGCCGATCAGACCGGCGTCGCCGCGCGTGATGCCCCACGTCGCTATGAGTGTCGGAATCACGAAGCTCAGGAACTGCGTGTCCATGGCGTCGAGCACGTAGCCGATCTTGCAACTCCAGAAGGCGCGCTTCTCGCTGGCGGAGATCTGCCGATACCACGCGAACGGGCCTTGTCCTGCACCGGACTCGCCATAATGCTCGGCATCGGCGGTCAACTGCGCTTCGGTTTCCATGCTTGTACTCCGGTCGTCGTTGGCCGTGTCTCGTCGCACGGCGGGTGAGGGTACAAAGGCTGCGGCTACAGCACCGCCAGCGTGGTGTTGGGAATATCGGTAACGAGCATGTGCCCCGGTTTATGAGCGATCGCGAACGGCAGACGCGCGCTTTCGATGGCGGCTTGCGGTGTGACTCCGCAAGCCCAGAACACGGGCAGCTCGTCGCCGCGTACTTCGACGGCGTCGCCGAAATCGGGACGCGCCAGATCGCGAATGCCGATCAGCGACGGATCGCCGATATGAACCGGCGCGCCGTGCACCGCGGGAAAGCGGCTGGTGATCTGGATCGCGCGGATGGCGTCGGCGGCTTTCATCGGCCGCATCGACACGACGCGATTGCCGCCGAACACGCCGGCCGCCACGTTACGCTCGCGGGTGCGATACATCGGCACGTTGACCTGCTGTTCGATATGACGCAGCGCGATGCCTTCACGCCGCAACATCTCTTCGAAGGAAAACGAGCAGCCGATCGCGAACACCACCAGATCGTCGCGCCACAATTCGTCGAGGCTGCGCACTTCTTCGGCGCGCTCGCCATGCCGGTACACGTAAAACGCCGGCACGTCATTGCGGATGTCGAGATCGGCGCCGAGCGCGGGCACGCGCCAGTCGCCCGGTTCACCGATGCCGAGCAGCGGACAGGCTTTCGGATTCAGCGTACAGAAGCGCAGGAAATCGTCGGCGTGCTGTTTGGGCAGGATGGCGAGATTGGCTTGCGCATAGTCGCCGCAATAACCCGCAGTGGGGCCGGACAGGCGACGGTTGCGTATCTGCTGACGAAACTCGGACGGCGTGTAGGACATGGACTGCTCGACTCCAGGTAGATCGCGTGGCTGAAAAACTGTCGCGGATGCAACCCAGATTAGTAACGTCAAAAATATCCATCCAGCGAGTTTTTATTGGGTTTCGTTAAATTAAACTTAACAGCGCCGTGGCCCGTTCACGGCGATGATCGCGTGCAACCCGCCGCTGTTAAGAGAGCTCCGTCATGAATACCCGCTTTGTCGAAACGTTTCTGACGCTCGCCCGTCTGGGTAGTTTTCGCGCGACGGCCGCCGCCATGCACGCGACGCCCGCGGCGATTTCGCTGCGCATCAAAACGCTCGAAGCGGAGTTGGGCGTCGAGTTGATCGAGCGCGATGCGGCCGAATTTCAGCTCACGGCGAATGGCGAGCGGCTGCTCGCGCATGTGCGCTCGGTGGTGCAGGCCACGCGCTCGCTGCAACTGGCCGCGCAGGACGAGACACAAGTGGCGACGCGTTTGCGCCTCGGCGTGATCGAGACGGTGGTGCATAGCTGGCTGCCGGACTACATCCGCCTGCTGAACCTCGAGTACAACCGTATCGTCGTGGATCTCACGGTCGATTCGAGCGCGATACTCGGGCCGCGCTTGCGCGCGGGCGACCTGGATCTGGTGATTCAAGTGGAAGAAACCGCGGAGCCTGAGGCGTCGATCGTGTCGACCTTATTGGCGAGCTACCCCGTGCGCTGGATCGCGCGCAGCGATCTGATTCCGGCCAACCGCGCGAAACACGTGCAGACCGTGTTGAGCAAGCCCGTGCTGACGTTTGGCCGTGGCACCGCGCCGCAAGTCGCCGTCGAGGCGATCGTGCAGGCGCTCGCCAAACGCGCCGGCGTGCCGCTCGCGCAGACTCAGGTGACCTGCATGCCATCGGTCGCGGTGATCGTGAAACTGCTGCGCGACGGCTATGGGATTGCCGCGGTGCCCGCGCTATTTGTCGAGCCCTATCTGAGCAGCGGCGAACTGGGGCAATTGCAGGTGCGTCCACTGCCGCCGCCGATCGACGTCGCGATGTATTACCGCGACGACGCCGATGTCGGCGTGCTCGCGGCATCACGTGTCGCGCGAAACGCCCTCGATCAGTATGTGAAGGCGATGGGGCGGCAGTTGATCGAGAAACGCTGAGGCAAGCATGAGGAACACGCCGTCCATCATTCAATGCGCGTCGAGACGCCGTCGTGCGGTGGCCACGAGTCGATCGAACGAGAAAGTGCTGGCGGCGAGCGCGGCGGTCTCCGGCAAGTATTCGCGCGCGATATCGGTCAAGACCTGGCCCGGCGGCGCTTCGATCAGCACATGCGCGCCCATTTCCTGCATCACCGTGAGCGCGTCGAACCAGCGCACGGTGTAACGCATATTGGTGGCGAGGTCGTCGCGGATCGCGTCCGCCGTGTACAACGGACGGCCACCGCGATTGCCGACATAGATGCTTTGCGGCGTGTGAAAAGGGACGTCCTTCGCGTAGGCGATCAGTTCGTCCGTGGCTTGCGCGAGCAATTCGCAATGCGACGGCACGCTCACCGCGAGGCGAGTGGCCTTGCGCGCGCCCGCAGCCAGTGCGCGTGTGATGAAGGCGTCAAGTGCATCATTTGCGCCCGCTATGACGATCTGGCGCGGCGCGTTGACATTGCCGATGTAGACATGTTGCTGAACTTCATCCGCATGTCGCGCAGCGAGCGTTTCCACTTGATACTCGGTCAAGCCCGCTATCGCGGCGAGCCCGTAGCCGGATGGGTACGCTGTCTCCATCAGCTCGGCCCGGCGGCGAACCATTTTCAACGCGTCTTCGAAGTGAATCGCGCCGCAGCTCACTGCCGCCGGATACGCGCCGACCGACAAGCCCGCACTGATCTCCGGCACGAACCGTTCAGCAGCCAGCGCACGCGTGAGCGCCACGCCCGCGACCGTCAGGCCGATCTGCACGGCGACGGTCGAGCGCAAGGCGTCCGGCGTGTCCAGTGTGAGCACATCGACGCCGAGCACGTGTGACGCTTCGTCGAGCGTGTCGCGCACCGCATGATGCTCCGGCAAACGATGCAGGAAGCCATCGCTCTGCGCGCCCTGCCCGGGGAAAAGCAGCGCGAGCATCAGGCGTCGTCGCCATGAGACGCGGAGCCCCACGGATCGGCGATCAGTTGCGGGCCGCGCGCGTGGCGTGCCAGCACACGTGGTTTGCCCGCGGCCCATTCGGCCAGCGCCACACCGCCAGCGGGTGTATCGAGTTGCGCGTCCACGCGAACGCCGATGCGTTGTGCGAGCGTTTGCAGATAGTGCAGCAATTCGCCCGCAATGTCTGACGTGAGCGGTTTATCGTGCGTTCGGATGAGCAGATCGAGATCGCTTGATGCCGTCACCGTCGGCACGTGTGTGGCCAGTTCGAAACCGGCGCTGCCGGTCGGTCCCCAGACGAATGCATGCAACGGGCCGGTCGCGTCGTTTTGCAATGCGGCGAGTGCGGCGAAGGCGGGCAACGCGTCACGGCCGGCGAGCGGTCGGCGTGAAAGAGCTTCCGGCGACACGGCGCTCACCACATCCGCCGACGATGCCCACGTGCCATAACGCTCCGAACGTCCAATACCGCGCATCCCGATCGCGACGAACCCATCCGCCGCCAGCGCGCGCCGTACGACCGCATACGGCGCGCGCCCGAAAGCCTCGCGCACCCACGACGGTTCATCGTCAAACGCTTCCAGGCGTTGCAGACGCAGCAAGTCGTGCGGCCGCCATCGCACATCGCACGAGAGCGCGTGGTCGATTGCAAACGGCGGCGCGGCACAGACTTGCATCACACCGCGTCCCACTGTTCGGCGAGACGCCGGCGCACTTCGATCGACGCCGCGCGATTCTTCCGCGCCGCCTCGGATTCCAGCCGATGCGCGAGATTGCGGCGGCCATCGTCGCGCACGCTCCGGATCTGCTCGGCCAACATCTGGCGCACGCGCTCGATCTGCGCGGCGTCCGGCGCATCGGCATCGACGCCGTCGATCAACTGATCGAGCAAGCCGAGCTTGGCGAACGACGCCATCGAGTACGACATCGGCACGATGGTTTCGCCGAGCGCGTCGAGTTCTTCGACCGTGCGGCGCGTGACGCGCGCGGCGGCTTCCTTGCCCATCGCATGAACCATGGTGCCGGGCGCGTCGAGCGCGACGATGCGGTTGCCTTGATAGCCGTGCGCGAGGAAAGCGCCCGACATGGCCGGCCCGACGATCAGCGCGATCACCGGATGACCGGCATCGCGCGCGGCGGCGTAGGCGTCCACGGCCGCGGCGCACGCCAGGTGAATGCCGAGCATCTCCTCGCGATATCCGTACGCCTGGCTTTTCACATCGACGATCGCGACGATCGGGCGGCGCGTGCCGCTGGCTTCGTCCCGCGCAATGGCGCCGCGCACGGCGCGCGCGAGCCGCCAGCCCTGTTCGAGTCCGACCACGTTGTCGGTGGCGCGCGGAAAGCGGTTGGCGGGGTCCGGCACGACTGAGAAGAAGTGCGCGGTCTCTTCGCCGAGCGGCGCGTCGCCGCTCAACACAGGCGCCTGGCTGGCCGATTCGCCGGCCAGTGCCTGGAACCAGCGCGCGCCGCGGCTGAGTTTTGCGTCGCTCATGCTTGCTCCTTGCGCGAATCGCTTTGCGTTTGACGGTTGAACACGTCACGCATGGTTTCGGGCGTGACGCGGGCGGGATCGATCCGCGCGAGCCGGTCGAGGAACATGTCGACCTGTTCGCTGCGATGCGCGGCGGGCACGCCTTGCTCGAAGGCGGAACGCACGGCGGTGCGCACCGCGTCGGAATCGTCGTCGACCAGTTGATCGGCGAGCGCCGTCGCCGTGCGCTGTTCGCCGCCGATCAGTTGCCATACGCGGCGGCGATCGCTGGCATCGAGTTCGTCGATGCCGGCTTCCTGTTCGATCACTTCGGGCCCATTCATGCCGAGCCGCCCTTGCTTCGTGACAACCAGGTACGAGCACAAGGCAGCCGCCAGCGACATGCCGCCGAAGCAGCCCACCATGCCCGCGATCACGCCGACCACAGGCACATGCCGCCGCAGTGCGACGATCGCCGCCTGAATCTCCGCGATCACCGCGAGGCCGAGGTTGGCTTCCTGAAGCCGCACGCCGCCGGTTTCGAACAGCACGACCGGCCGCACGGTCTTGCCGCGTTCGCAGTCGCGCAAGGCCAGCTCGAGCGCCGCGGCGATCTTGCTGCCCGACACTTCGCCGATGCTGCCGCCCTGGAACGCGGATTCGATCGCGGCGACCACGGCGGGCTCGCCGCCGATGGTGCCGCGCGCGATCACGCAGCCGTCATCCGTCTGGCAGACCACGCCCTGCAGCGGCAGCCACGGCGATTCGATCTTGTCGAACGGGCCGAGCAGTTCGCGGAAGGTGCCCGCGTCCAGCAGCGAGCGGGCGCGCTCACGCGCCGGCAGTTCGATGAAACTCTCGCGCAGCATCGGCGCGGGATGAGCGGTCGCAACCGTAGTCATGCGTCGTCTCCCCGTTCGGCGGCTTCGGCGGCTTCGACCGCTTCCGCGAGACGCAACGCGACCACGCCGGGCGTCGCCCCGAAGTCGTTGATTTCGATTTGCGCGGCGCCGTCATAGCGCGTGAAGAAGCGATCGAACACGCTCTTCCAGATGTGGCTGTAACCATCGACGCTGGTGCGCACGACCACGTGTGCGCTCAGCGCGCTAGCCTGGTCGGCGGGCGAGAGCAGCACTTCCAGATCGCCCGAGCCCACCACGCCGACGTGCGCGCGGGTCGTGACGGCGCGTTGCGCCGGATAGTCGAAGGTCAGATGTTCCATGAGTCGGGGCTCCTGTCGGCGTCGTGATGCGCCAGCATGTCGAGAAAGAGGGTGGCGGCGAGCAGATCGGCTGCGCCGCCGGGCGATGCGTTGAGCGTCAGCAAGTCGTGTTCGAGCGCGGCGAGCGCGGCGCTGCCTGCGGGCGTCGAACTGCCTCCCGCGTCCAGCACGCGTTGCGCGCCGTGTTGTCCGGCATGCAAACCGGGCAAGCCCGCGCGATGCAGCAGGCAGGTGTCGTCTAGTGTGGCCATGATCGAGAGCAGGGTGTCGACGCGCGCGGCGTTTTCGTCGATGCCTCGCTGACGCGCCGCGAGCAACGCGGGCAGGCCTACGTCGATCACATGCGGGAAGCCGTCTTGCGCTTCACGGCGCGCGCCACCGACCTGGTAGCGCTGACGCGCGCGTTCGCCGTGGCTGTCGGAAGGCGCGGCGAAGCGATCCGGGAAGCAGGCGATCTGCGCGGCTCGCGTGCAGATCTGCGATGGATTCGCGCGCCTGGTGCCGGCGGGCAGCGACGCCCCCGCGACCAGCAGGCCGACGATCCAGATCGCGCCGCGATGCGCATTGCTGCCGCCCGTGGCGTGCAGCATGTCGAGCTCGCCGGCGCGGCCGATCTGCGCGAGTTCGGCGCGCAGCAACGCGGACGCCTCCCTGCGGCGGCGCGCCGCGCGCGCGAGCGCCGCGAACGTCGGCTCGAGCGCGTGCGCCGAGCGCAGCATGGTGTCGAGATCGAGGTCGCGATGCGCGCCGCTGCCGCGCCGGTCGACCAGCGCGGGCTTGGGCGTGAGTTGGGCTTCGTCGATCAGCGCGGTGATGGCGTAATGGGCGAGTTGCGCGTCGGAAGGCGTGGGTACAGCGTTAGCGCAAGGCGCCTGCGCTTCTCCTCGCGCGAGCAAAGCAACGGGCGCCATGCTCACCAGCTCCTGAAGCGTGCCGGCGGTTCGTACAAGCCGCCCGACCACGTCACCAGATCGTCGATGCTGCGTGCCGCCAGCAGCGAGCGCTTGGCCTCGCCGCGCCGGATACCGAGATCCTCGGGATACGCGACGATGCCGCGCCGGCGCAGCTCCGCCGTTTTTTCCGGCTTCGCCCGCAGCCCGATCGGCGTCACGCCGGCCACGGCGGCGATCGCCGCGCGCCGTTCGTCGATGCCCTCGGCCTTGTGCAGATGCGCGATGCCTTCCTCGGTGACCACATGGCTGACGTCGTCGCCGTAGATCATCACGGGCGCAACCGGCATGCCGCTTTTCGCGCCGACCGCGACGGCGTCGAGTTCATCGACGAAGGTCGGCTCGCCGCCTTTCTTGTAGGTCTCGGCCATCTGCACGACCAGCTTGTGGCCACGCGACACCGGACCCTCGTCGCGCAGCAGCTTGAGCCACGCTTCGCTCGAATGACGCCGGCCGTGCGGATCGTGGCCCATGTTCGGCGCGCCGCCGAACCCGGCGAGACGCCCGCGGGTGACGGTGGACGAATTGGCGTCGGCATCGATCTGCAAGGTCGAGCCGATGAACAGATCGACGCCGTATTGCCCGGCCAGCTGGCACAGCACGCGGTTCGAGCGCAGGCTGCCGTCGTTGCCGGTGAAGAACACGTCCGGACGCGCCTCGATATACGCCTCCATGCCGACTTCGCTGCCGAAACAATGGATGCTGTCGACCCAGCCCGATTCGATCGCGGGAATCATGGTGGGATGCGGATTGAGTGTCCAGTTGCGGCAGATCTTGCCCTTCAGGCCGAGCGACTCGCCGTACGTGGGCAGCAGCAATTCGATCGCGGCCGTATCGAAGCCAATGCCGTGGTTCAGCGACGTCACGCCATAGGGCTCATAAATGCCGCGAATCACCATCATCGCGGTCAGCACCTGCAGGTCGCCGATGTGGCGCGGATCGCGCGTGAACAGCGGCTCGACGGCGAACGGCCGGTCCGCCTGCACGACCACGTCGACCCATGAACCCGGAATATCGACGCGCGGCAGTTCGTCGACGATCTCGTTGACCTGCACGATCACGATGCCATGACGAAACGCGGCGGCCTCGGCGATGGTGGGCGTGTCTTCGGTATTCGCGCCGGTGTACAGGTTGCCGTGACGGTCCGCCTTTTCCGCGCACAGCAGCGCGACGTGCGGCGTCAGATCCACGAACATGCGCGCGTACAACTCGACGTAGGTATAGATCGCACCGATTTCCAACTGGCCGTCTTCGAGCAGTTGCGCGACCCGCAGACTCTGCGGGCCGGCAAACGAAAAGTCGACCTTATGCGCGATGCCACGCTCGAATAGCGTCAGATGCTCGGGCCGGCCGATGCTCGAAATCAGCAGATGCACGTCGTGAATCTTTTGTGGATCGACGTTGGCGAACGAGCGGGAGAGGAAATCGGCCTGCTTCTGGTTGTCGCCTTCGAGAGCGACGCGATCGCCCGGCTGAATCAGCGTTTCGAGCGCGTCGACAATGCGCTCCGGCCGCAGCACGCCGTCTTTGAGCCACGGGGCAATGGCGGCGAGGCGGCGGTTCTTTTCGTCGCGGCGCGTGGTCCACGAACGGGCGGCGGTGGGTGTCGATACTGCGGACGCAGCGGCTTCGGCGGGTCGGTTCATCGGCTTAGTCAGGTCCCGGTGGTGGCGCGCGGGCGTCTGCCGCGCGGCTTGGGTTGATTCGCAAGCGCGGCTTCGGCCTGCGCGCGTTCGGTGAGGAAACGATAAAGCAGTTCGCCCGTGCCCAGCAGATGCGCGACGACCAGTTGTTGTGCGGCGGGAATGTCGTGGCGTTTTACGGCGTCGAGCAGCGCGGCGTGTTCATTGTCGGACTCGCCCTTGTACGACGGCAAGCCGAATTTCAGACGCAGATATCTTTCCCCGCGCCGGTGTAGCGTGCCGATCATGTCCTCGAGTTGCGGACGGCCAGCGGGCGCGTACAGGCTCATGTGAAACGCGACATTGCGCTCGACATACAGCGACGGGTTCGACTCGCGTTCGGCGGCGCGGCACAGGCTGGCTGACTCGCGCAACGTGGCGGCCGTGTGCCTGGGTATGGCGAGCCCGATGGCGAGACTCTCCAGCGCGGAACGGATCTCGTAGATTTCGCGCGCTTCTTCCGCCGACAAGGGCGCGACGGTTGCGCCCTTATGCACGGCGGCTTTGGCCCAGCCTTCGCTCTCCAACTGCCGCAGCGCTTCGCGCACGGGAATTGCGCTGACTGAAAAATGCCGCGCGATCGCGTCCTGCCGCAGCGGCGCGCCGGGCGCCAGCGTGCCGTCGACAATCGCCGCCCGAAGCGCCTCCGCGATCACGCGGGACGTGCTTTCACGCGGCGCCGCCGCGGGTAAAAGCGGGGTGCGCGCCGGGGCGTCCAGGGGAAAACCATCTATTGCGTCGTTCATGATATCAAATATTATATATGAAAAGACGCGAATTAAACGCGGACAAACCCGGAAAAAATACTCCCCGTTCTGTCCGCGAAGTCCGCTGACCGGTGGTGCAAGGACACTCCGGTTCATCACTAACGCGCTATCTCGTCGTTCCTGTTACGTACGCCAACTGTTGGACCGGAGGAGCATGATGAATTCACTCACCGACCGCACGTCGGTCACGCGGCGCCGCACGCCGCTCAATCGTTCGCAGATCGCAGGTTTTTGGGGAGCGTGGGCCGGCTGGACGCTCGACGGGATGGACTCGTTCATCTACGCGCTCGTGTTGACGCCGGCCCTGACCGAACTGCTGCCGCGTTCGGGTTATGCGGCGACGCCGGCGAACGTCGGTCTGGCCGGCTCGATCCTGTTTGCGCTGTTCCTGGTCGGGTGGGGCCTGTCGTTCATCTGGGGGCCGCTCGCCGACCGCTACGGCCGCACCAAGGTATTGGCCGGCACAATTTTTACGTTCGCCATTTTCACGGGACTCGCGGCGACCTCGCATAACGTGTGGGAACTCGGCATCTATCGCTTCATTGCGGGCGTCGGCATTGGCGGCGAGTGGGCGCTGGCCGGGACCTATGTGGCCGAAGCGTGGCCGGAGGATCGGCGCAAGATGGGCGCCGGTTATCTGCAAACGGGCTACTACGCCGGGTTCTTCCTCGCCGCGGCGCTGAATTACACGGTTGGCGTGCATTACGGCTGGCGCGCGATGTTCCTGACCGGCGCGGTGCCGGTGGTGGTCGCGATTCTGATCCTGCTGCGGGTGAAGGAGTCGGAGAAATGGGAGAAGGCCGAGGCGCGCACCGTGCGCACCAAGCCGCTGCGCGAGATCATGGGACCGGCTTATCGACGCCGCACCTGGGTCGCGTGCATTCTGCTGACCATCGCCATCATCGGGTTGTGGGCGGGCGCGGTGTACGAGCCGTCCGCCGTGATCCAACTGGCGACCAAAGCCGGCATGGCGAAGAACGACGCGATCAAAACCGCTTCGCTGGCCACGGGGTTGCTGTCGATCGCGACGATCCTCGGTTGTCTCGCGTTACCGCCGCTTGCCGAGCGCATCGGCCGCAAGAAGACGCTGGCGATTTACTTTGTCGGGATGGCCGTGGCGATCGTCGGCAGTTTCGGCTGGGCGTTTTACTTGCCCAATGGGCTTGCGCCGTTTATTGCGTGGCTGTTCGTGCTGGGTTTCTTCGGCGGCAATTTCGCGCTGTTCAGCTTGTGGCTGCCGGAGCAGTTCGAAACCCGCGTGCGGGCGACGGCGTTCGCGTTCTGCACGTCGTTCGGACGGTTCGTCGGCGCGGGCGTCAACTTTCTGCTCGGCGCAGCGGTGCTGCATATGCATACGCTCGGGGTGCCGGTGGCGTTGACGGCGATCGCCTTTATCGTCGGGCTGTTCGTGATTCCGTTTGCGCCGGAGACGAAGGGCGAGGTGTTGCCGCAATGAGGTTGGCCGTTTGGCTGAGTGGCGGGTGGGGTGACGAACGGGCATCCTTTTCATCCGTTAGACGACGTATTTTTCCGCTGTTCCGAGTTTGCTGATTTGTACAGAACTCCGTACAATGATTGCCGATGGCTTCGAGGCGTTTCCGCTCCGTGCCATCGGCTCACCCCGTGGTCCCGCAGTGCGGCCATCCGTTCGGCGGTGGAATCGTCCCTAACTTTTGACAGGAGCGACTGGAGGGCAACCTCTCAGGTCGAGAAACGAATGAACGTCCTTACTTACAGCGAGGCGCGTGCCGGCTTTAAGCAAGCGATGGACGACGTCTGCCGCGATCACACACCCATGCTGATCACGAGGCAGACCGGCGAAAACGTGGTCATGGTTTCACTCGAGGATTTCAATGCGATGCAGGAGACCCTGTATCTGTTGAGTTCGTCGAAGAATGCCCAGCGGCTCGCCAGGTCTATCGCCCAGTTGAATGCCGGCAGTGCGACTGCTCGCGAACTGCTGAACGATGAACAAACAGAAAAGCCGCAACGAGGAGGCCGCAAAGGCTGACAGCATTTTTATGTTCACCGACGACGCGTGGGACGACTACCTGTATTGGCAGGAGACCGACCGACAGGTCTTGCGCAAGATCAATACGCTGCTGGAGGAATGCCGGCGCGATCCTTATCGTGGCACGGGGAAACCGGAGGCGCTGCTTGGGAGTTTGAGCGGATTGTGGTCGCGCCGTATCACACTTGCCGACCGCCTCGTCTACTTGCCGCGAGAGGGAAAGATCTACGTGATCGCCTGTCGCTTCCACTACGACCGCTGAGAGAAACCGGGCGCATGTGCCCGGTTTTGTTCAATGTTTCGACTGACGGCCGGATGCGCTGGACTCTCAATCCACCTGCCGCCGCACCCGTCCGCCGGGCCGCAACAACGAAAGCAGCGGCCACCCCAGATTCACTCCAAGACTCGCCACCACGATCAGCACCATGCCCGCCAGTTGCGGCATCGACAGCGCCCGTCCATACACGAGCGCATCGACCACGATCGCCGTCAGCGGATACACGAACAGCAACACGGCGATGATCGGCGTGCTCAGCTTGGGCAGCGCGCCGTAAATCAACACATACGAGAGCCCCGTATGCAGTACGCCCATGCCGACCAGCCAGAACCACTGCATCGGCCCGATATGCACGGCGGTCAGCGGCGCGATGAACGGCAGGCACACCACGCCGACCGCGCACTGCGCGAGCGTCAGCAGATGCGGCCGCAGATTACCGAGCCCTTTGGCGATCAACGTGACGCTCGCATACAGCACCGACCCCACCAGCGCTTCGCCGATGCCGATCAGATAGCTCGTATGACCCTGCAGATTCTCCGTCGCCGCGACGCCCGACGCGAGCACGAGCCCGACGAAAGCGGTCGCGATCCAGCCGAGCCGGTCCACGCCGAGCCGCTCGTTGAACAACGCCGCGCCGATCAGCACGACCCAGAACGGCTGCACATGAAACACCACGGTGGCCACCGCGATGCTGGTGCGATGAATCGCATCGAAGAAACCGACCCACTGCGTGACCATCAGCACGCCCGTGATCAGCGCCAGCGTGACGGTGCGCCGCGTGAAATGCGCGCGCGTGAAGAAGCCTTTCCACGCGCAATACGCGGCGAGCGAGAGAAAGCCGAACAGGCAGCGAAAGAAGACCAGCGTCAGCGCGCCGAGCCGCGCTTCCTCGACGAAGATCCCGAGCGTGCCCATCAGAAGCCCGCCGCTGGCCAGCGTGATAGCGCCTTGTTGACGTTGGGTGAGGGACATGCGCAACGGCTCCGTGAATGGATGCGATGAGGTGATGTCCCGAGTATTGCGCGTCTTGCATGGCGCGGACAAACGAATTAAATTGAGCAATTCCATAAGCTGGATTGATAAATCATGCATCCCGAATTCGACGTCGATCTGCTGCGCACCTTCGTCGCGGTGGTGGAAACGGGCAGCTTCACGAAGGCGTCGACGACCGTGCATCGTTCGCAGGCGGCGGTCAGCATGCAGATCAAGCGGCTCGAAACCATGCTCGGCACGACGCTGTTCGCCCGCAACACACGCAATCTATCGCTCACGCGGCCGGGCAATACGCTGCTCGAATACGCGCGGCGTGTGCTGGCGTTGCATGAGGAGGCGTGGTCGGCGATCGTACGGCCGGAGGTGACCGGACGCGTGGTTCTCGGCGCGCCGGACGACTACGTGTCGTCGTTGCTGTCGCCGGTGTTGCGGCGCTTTTCGAATCTGTATCCGCACGTGGAGATCGAGATCGTCTGCGCGCAGAGCACGTCGCTCGCGCCGATGCTCGCCGACAACAAGATCGATCTCGCCTTCGTCACGCGCGACCGCAAGCTGCGCGGTGAATTCGTGCGCAGTGAGCCGATGGTGTGGGTGGGGGCGTCGGTGGATACGCCGGTTCTGGCGGCCTCGCCGCTGCCGGTGGGCCTCTATGAGCCCGGCTGCGTGGCGCGCCAGCACACGCTCGCCGCGCTCGACGGCGCGCGCATTCGTTATCGCGCCGCGTTCAGCAGCGCGAGCCTGATGGGACTGGTGGCGACCGTGGATGCGGGTTTATCGGTGATTGCGCTCACGCGTTGCAGCGTGCCGCCGCGGTTCGCGATTCTCGGCGAGGCGCAGGGCTTGCCGAAAATCGCACCGCTCGAAATCGTGGTGGCGCGCAGCGCCAAGTCGGATCGTCCGACCTGCGATTATCTGGCCGCGCAGATGATGCAGGATCTGTCGCAGAGGCCTCAGGCTCAGGCACGCGCGTAGGCCGTCACTTCGCCATCCACCGCGAGCCGCACCTGCTCGCCCGGCCGCGGGCAAAGATAGCCCGGCACCCGCGCGCGGACCATCGTCCGTGTGTCCGAACGCAATTGCAGCGCGACGCCCGCGTCCTGCCCCTGAAAGATCACTTCCGTGACAACAGCGTCATAAGATGCCGCCCCGTTGGGCATTGTTTCATCAGCGCGCAGCAGACGGATCTGCTCGGGCCGCACCATCACGTCGACAGCGCCCTGGCCAATCGGCCCGGACAATGGCAATTCACCCAGTTCGCAACTCACGCGATCCCGCGTGGCCATGCCCGGCAGCAACACCGCCTCGCCGACGAACGATGCAAGCTCGCGCGTCACGGGCCGGCGATAAAGCGTCTCCGGCGTCGCCGTCTGGATCAGCCGGCCGTTCCACAACACCGCCACTTCATGCCCGAGCGACAACGCCTCAGACTGATCGTGCGTGACCAGCACAGCCGTCGCGCCGGTCGCGGCCAGCGCGCTTGCCACGGCTTGCCGCGTTTCGAGCCGCAACGCGGCGTCGAGCGACGAGAAGGGTTCGTCCAGCATTACGAGTGTCGGCGAGGGCGCGAGCGCGCGCGCCAGCGCGACGCGTTGCTGCTGGCCGCCCGACAACTGCTGCGGCGCGCGTTCGCCGAAGTTCGCCGGCAAGCCGACCAGTTCCAGCAACTCGGCCACGCGGTGCCGCGCGCGCCGCTGGGCACGAGGCAAGCCGAACACGATGTTGTCCGCCACCGACAGATGCGGAAACAGCGCGCCTTCCTGCGGCACATAGCCAACGCGCCGTTGTTCGGAAGGCACATGCAGACCGTCGCCGACCACGCGGCGGCCGTCGATTTCCACACTGCCACTATCGGCGCGTTCGAAACCGCACAGCAAACGCAATAAGGTGGTCTTGCCGCTGCCCGACGGACCCAGCAGCGCCAGCAGCGTGCCGCGTTCGACGGAGAGGTCGATGCCGTGCAGCACAGGCGTGCCGTCGAATGATTTTTGCAGCCCGCGGATACGAAGTTCGCTCATGAAAATCCGATGGTATAAGCGCGGCGCATTAGCTGCGTTCGCCGAGTAGTGCCGATTTACCGAGCAACGCGAACAGAAGGCCCGAGGCGAACAGCGAAATGCCGGTGAGCAACGCGGCGTAGGGCGCTGCGGCGGCGAACGCCATTGTCGAGGTGTCGGCCCAGACCTGGGTGGCGAGCGTCTGCGTGTCGAGCGGGGAGAGCAGCAGCGTGGCGTTCAGTTCGGTGACGACCGAGATGAACACCATCGCCGCGGCCGCGCCGAGTCCAGGCCCGGCGAGCGGCAAGACCACGCGGAACAGCGTCTGCGACCAGCTCAGGCCGAGCGCGCGCGCGGTCTCTTCGAGACGCGGCTGCGCTTGTATGAAGGCGGCGCGCACACTGACCAGCGCAAGCGGCATGAACAGCATGGCGTAGGCGATCACCAGCAGCGTCGCGCTCTGATAGAGCGGTTGCAGCGCATGCACGGCGAGCGACACGATCGCCAGCGCGATCACCAGACCCGGCACGCCTTGCGCGAGAAACACGGTGCGTTCGAACAAGGTCGCGAAACGCGTCGGATAGCGCACCAGCAGAAACGCGAGCGGCACCACGAGCAAGGTAGTCAGCAACGCCGCGGCGAGGCCGAAGCCAAGCGACGAGACCGTGGCATTGAACAGCAATTCAGGTGAGACGTCAGCCGGTGTGACGGCCGCGGCGCCAGGCTGCGTGAGCCAGTAGCCGATCATGGCGAGCGGCACGCCGAGCGTCGTGATCGAGAGCAACGCAAAACCGGCGACGACGACCCAGCGCCATACGCCCAACTCGTAGCGCAAAACCGCGCGACGTGTCCCGCGATCGACGCGTTCATAACGCGCCGCACCGCGCACGCGAAACTCGAAGGCCAGCACGATCAGGCAGATCACGATCAGCAGACATGCGAACAACGAGGCGCCGCCGCCATCGAAACTGGTGCGGAATTCCGCGTAGATCTGCGTGGTGAACGTGCGAAAGCGCAGCAGCGTAAACGCGCCGAACTCGGACAATACACCGAGCGCGACCAGCAGCATGCCGCCGAGCAACGCGGGGCGCAGTTGCGGCAGCACCACGCGAATAAACGTGGTCCAACGGTTGCAGCCCAGTGCGCGCGCGCTTTCTTCGAGCGCGGGATCCATGCCGCGCAACGCGGCGGCGACCGGCAGATAGACGAGCGGAAAATACGCGCAGGTCAGCACGAGCAATGCGCCGTTGAAGTCCTGCAAGTCCTGGCTTAGCGAGACCCACGCATAGCTCGAGATAAACGCCGGCATGGCGAGCGGCGCGGCGCTCAACACGGCCCACGCGCGGCGCCCTGGCAAATGCGTGCGTTCGACGAACCACGCAGCCGCCGTGCCGATCACGGCCGACACCAGCGTGGTCGAGACGGTGATCATCAACGTATTGATCAGCAGTTCGCCGACCAGCGGCCGGAAGATCAGGTCGACCGCCTCGCCGACGCCGAAGCTCGCGGCGCGCCAGAACGTAAACGCAATCGGCAGCAACACCAGCAAAGCGCTAAGTGCCGCTGCCGCGAACAGACCGCGCGGCGCGCGCGAACGCGCGCGCGCCGGGACGGTGGAGGCAGCCGGTGGCCCGGCTGACAAAGCTTCGCTCATTACAGCAGGCCTGCCTGGCGCAGCAGCTTGCCGGCCTGGCTGTCGTCACCGAGTTGCTGGATCGTCAGCGGCGGCGGGCTCAGTTCGGCGAACGGCTTGAGGATCGGGTCCGGTGCGACGCCTGCGTGCAGCGGATACTCGAACATCACGTGGCTCTTCGCCATCAGCTCCTGCGCGCGGTCGCTCACCAGATACGCGAGAAACTTCTGCGCGCCGTCCGTGTTGTGCGCGGACTTCAGCACCGCCGCGCCCGACACGTTCACCGCAGCGCCGGCGTCGCCGTTGCCGAAGTGATAGATCGCGCTGCGAGTCTTGCCGTCGCCGAGTTCGGCGTGCAGGCGCGCCCAGTAGTAGTTGTTGATCAGACCGGTCGCGACACCGCCGCGGTTCACGGCGGCGACCACGCCTTCGTCGTCGTCGAAAATTTGTGCGTTGGCTTTCAGGCCCTTGAGCCATTGCACCGTTTGCGCTTCGCCCTTCAGTGCGAGCACGGCGCTCACGAGCGGCAGGAAGTCGCCATCGCTCGGGGCAATGCCGATCTTGCCTTTCCATTCCGGCTTGGCGAGATCGAACAGCGATTGCGGCAGTTGCGATGCCTGCACCTTGGTGGTGTTGTAGGCGAGCACGTTTTCACGCGCGGTCACCGCGACCCATGCGCCGCTCGGCGAGTTGAAGCGCGTCGGCACGGTGGCGAGCGTCGAGGGGTCCACCTTGTTCAGCAGACCCTTCTCTTCGAGCAGCATCAGCTCCGGCGAGTTCTCCGTGAAGTACACGTCGGCGGGCGTGGCGGCGCCTTCGGCGACGATCTGCGCGGCCATGGCCGGGCCTTCGCCGTTGCGGATCTTCACGGAGATGCCCGACTGCTTTTCGAAGTCCTTGGCGAGCAGATTGACGACCTGCTCGTGCTGCGCGTTATACAGCGTGATCGACGCGGCTGCGGCCGCCGAGGGCACCGTCGCGACAGCGGCCAGCGTGAGGGCGACCGCGCTGCCTAGCGTATTGGCCAGGACACGCAGACGCGTGCCAAACGAGTTGTAAGCCATGATCCAGAAGTCCGTTGTGATGTTGTTTTGATCTGTGTTTTGTCGACTGCGTCTGCTTTACGTCTCGAACAAGCCCGCTCCGATATACGAACCCGGCTTCGCGCCCGGCGGCACGGCGAAGATCGCGCTGCCGACGTGCGTGGTGAACTGGTTCATCATGTCGAACTTCGCGAGCCTGTCGTTGATCGGGATGAAGCCGGTACGCGGGTCGCTTTGATGCGCGATAAAAATCAAGCCCGCGTCGTACTCGGTTTCCTGGCGCCATGGCGGCCAGCGCTCGATGTAGAAGTTCGTGCCGTCGTTATACGAGTACGAACGGCGCAAGATTTGCGCGCCGTTGTTGCTCGCCTGATTCGACAGACGCACGTGCGAGTTCTCCGGAATCACCGGATTGCCGTCCTTGTCTTCTTCCTTCAGGTCGACGGCGTCGAACTCGTTCTTCTTGCCGATCGGCGCGCCGCTGTATTTGTGGCGTCCGAACACCTGTTCCTGGAAGTCCAGTTCGGTGTTGTCCCAGTGCTCCAGCGTGATGCGGATGCGCCGCACGACGGTGTAGGTGCCGCCTTCCATCCACGGCGCGTCGGCGCTGGCGCCGGCCCACACGAACTGGTTCATCAACGGCGGTTTGGCAGTGGACGGATTGTTGGTGCCGTCCTTGAAGCCCATCAGATTGCGCGGCGTCTGACCGCGCGGACCCGACAGAAAACCGGCCTGGCCCCAGCGCATCGCCGCCGTGCCATACGCCATGCGCGACAATTGACGCACCGCGTGAAACGCCACTTGCGCGTCGTTCGCACAGGCCTGGATGTACAGATCGCCGCCGGTCTTTTCCTTGATCAACTGGTCGCCGTTAAAGCGCGGCAGATCGACGAGCGCGGCGGGGCGGCGCGCCGCGAGGCCGTAGCGATCCTTGCCTTCATGCGTGAAGAGACCGGGGCCGAAGCCGAACGTGATCGTCAATCCGTTGGGGCCGAGACCGAGCACGTCGCCGGAATCGGGCGCGGCTTTATTCTGGTCCGCATCGCCGGTCGGCAGCGGCGCGGCCGTGCCGCCTTGCGTGAGGCGCGCGGCGGCGTCGGTCCAGGCGCGCAGGAGTGCGATCACGTCCTCGCGCTTCTCGGTGGTTAGATCGAGCGCGGCGACATAGGTATGACTCTGCTGCGGCGTGACGATGCCGCCCTGATGCACGCCGTAGAACGGCTCGACGGCCATCTGCGGATCGGCAAGAGCATGCGGCTGGGTTTTGCCGAGCGCGTTCTGGGATGCTCCCAGACCCGCGCCGAGGCTCGCGCCCGCCGCGACCGCGGCGCCGCCGGCCTTGAGAAACCCGCGCCGTGACGGCCGCGGGGGGTGATCGTTTGCCATGATTACTTCACCTTCGTTCGGCTTTGGAACAGTCAGCTTATTTCGCGAGCACCAGCGTGTTCACGTCGTCCTGCACGTAGTAGAAACCGTCGCCTTCAGGCGTCAATGCGAGGCCGAACAGGTCGCCGTTGCCCGGAGGCGATTGCGCCTTGTCCGTGTCGATCCAGCGCGCGTAGATCTGCTTGCCGCTGGCCGGGTCGATTTCGACGATCTTGCCGTTCAGCGCGTTGGTCACGAGCAGGTGGCCGTTGGGTGCGGTCACCATCGCGAGCGGCCGGTGCAGCAGGCCGTCGGCGGTCAGTTGACGGCCGACGCCCGCGCTCGTGTCGCGCGTCATCGGTTCGTCGATTTCGGTGATGCGGTTACCGATCGCGTCGGACACGTACAGCAGTTTCTGATCGGCCGAGAGCGCGAGTCCGGTCGGGCCGACGAGGAACACGCCCTTGTCCGCCTGCGCGCCGAAGCCGCTGCCCACCACCGTTTCCTTCTTCACGACCGGCGGCTTGCCGGCCGGCACGTCGAGGTCCAGACGCAACACGGTGGCCTGCTTGAACACCGGCGGATTGCCGTCCGCACCGCCCACGCCGAAGCCGGCCATGCTGACGAACAGCGTCGCGCTGCTGCCGTTGTCGACGACCGCCATGTTGCCCCACGGATCGTTGATGTTCGGGCTGCTGATGGTCGAGGCGACCTTGCCTTGCGGATCGATCACGATCAGACAGCCGGCGCCCTTGGTGCCGGTGGTGCCGTCGTTGCTCGGCGTGCTGCCGATAATCACATAGCCGGACTTGAGCATGGTCATCGCGGTCGACAGGCCGATGCCGCCCGGGCATTCCTTCAGATCGCGCGGCACCGTCGCGAACACCGTCATCTCTTTGGTGTCCGGGTGATAGTCGATGATCGTGCTGCCGGTGCCCTGCAGATTGGTGGAGTTATTGAAGTTGCCGACCAGCACGTCGCCTTGCTTGACCGTGCCGGCCGAGACCGGCGCGACCACCACCGCGTACGGATTCTGGTCGCCGTTGCTGGGCACGGTGTTGATCAGTGTGGTGTGGTGCTTGACGGTTTCAAGGAAACCTTGCGGCTCGGCCTGCGCGCTGCCGGCCGTCACGAATGCGGCCGCACCGAGGGCGGCGGCAAACAGCGGCCATGCGAGGGCCCGCGCGGCGCGCGGCGAAAACCTGCGCCTGGGAGTGTTCACGATTGAGCCTCCGTGCCTGCGCACAAAGCGGTGGTTGCGGTCATGATCGAAAGCATGGGATTCGATATTGTCGATAACGTGTGAATTGGGCGCGAACGTCATCAGAAGTTGATGTTGGTCCGCACGCCGATGACGAACGTGTTGCGCAGCGGCTGCGTCGGATCGTTCGGATTCTGGCCGGCGCCGGCGTTGAACGTGTATTGCGCGTCGGCTTGCACTTGCCACCACGGATTGACCTGGTACTGATAGGTCGCCTCAAGCGCGGTTTCGCTGGTGCGAACGCCGTACGGGCCGTTGCTGAATGCGCGGGTGTCGGCGTCGAGCCCGTTCACGTGGTTGCCGACCTTGATATAGGTGAGCGCGAGGCCCGCGCTGTCGTTGTCGCGTCCGGCGAACGGCGCCTTCATCACCACGCCGAGGTTGGCGGCGAGGCTCACCAGGTTGCGGTCGCCGGGCGCGCCCATCACGCGGGCGAATACGCCGATGCTGCGCGGTTCATCAGGGTCGGGGCGCCAGATCATCTGGTCGGCCACCGCGTAAATGCTGTAGTCGCCGTGATGATTCTGGGCGACGCCGCTCGTCGCCGGATTCGCGAGCGACAAGCCGGTGTTGTCGTAGCGTTGGTCCGCGAAGCTGCCGTTGTTGTACCAGACGCCGAGTTTGTAGGTGCCGGGCAAACCGCCGCCGCCCGCGCCGACCATTTCGCCGTCGGCCGGCTGGTTGATCGCGTACTGCAACTCGCCGATGAACAGCGTGCCGTTGTGCAGGTTGAAGTTGGTGCCGCTCTTGTTGTTCGGGTTGTTGCCGAGCGGGTCGCCGTCGTACACACCGGCCAGCGCCGTCAACGAAGGCGTGATCTGGCCGCGCACGCGCACGCCGAGGTCGGACAGCGGGTACGCCGGGCCGCCGGACGGCATGTCGTACGAAGGCAGGGCGGGCCAGCCGAACATCGTGTTGACGAACAGCGCCGAGTACTGGCTCGTGATGAATTCCTGGTCGATACTTTGCTGACCGATCTTCACGTCGATGCGTTTGTTCAGGAACGATTGCTGGTACCACAATTCCCACAGACGGGTCGCGTCGTCCGCTTCGATGCCGCTCGCCGTGTTCAGCGTGCCGAGCTTGTTGGCGCTGAGATTGGCGCCATGAATCTGCAACGCGCTGACGTTAAACAGGCCGCCCGGCAGGCCGAACGCTTTTTGCGTGTCCAATTGCACGGTGCCGGTTGTCAGGCCGTCGTAGTCGGCGCCTTTCGCGAGACCGCCGCGCAAATTGGCGAGCACTTCGCTGGTCTCGGTGAGCGTGAAGGTCACGCCGTATTTGCCGAGCCAGGGGCGCAGGCCGCCGATGTCGCCGAGCATCTGCTGGCGATTCCAGAAACCGGTCCACTGGTTCGTCTGGGTCGCCTGAATCTTCAGGTCGGCCTCGGGCGCTTCCGGCGCAGCGTCGGGATTGGCTTCGGCCATGGCGACGCCGGCCGTCAGCGACGCCCACGCGAACGCCGTGCAGAGCGCGGCACGCCGCATCGAGGGCAAACGCGAACGGCGCGTGAGATCGGCGCGCGTCGCGAAATCGCGAAACGGACGCGCTGCTGCGCCAGGTCCGTTGAAATGGGCGAACTTCATCGAAATCCTTATTGGTGTTGTATCGACTGATCTAAACCATCGCGGCGCGTCGCCGCTTGCCCGCGATGTGCCGTATCGGTTCGCGACGCCCGGCACGGTAGATGGCGAGATCGTACGCATGCGACCTTGGGGAGTCAACACAAATGAGAACGATTCGCATCAATATTACTGACATATAACTTTGTTCTTTACGGACTGCTACCAGACGGCATTTGCACGTAATTTGCGGTGAATATCAACGTAATGAAAACGAATGGAAGCGGTCATATCCAGAGCGGCCGAGCTAACCACAACGGGTATGCAGGGGATGCGATATGACAAAACGCAGGGTGTCGGCGGCGTCGAACAGCGACTACGAAAACCGGTCAAGGCCGCCGCAGCGAGTTGACCGCAAAAGCAGCTATGATCGACTCCCGAACCGCACAGAGACGCGTGGCCAGCAAGCGTCCCGCGCGCAAACCCACACCGGAACCCTGCCGATGTCGCACACAGTGAATCTGGACAACTACTTCGCCCGCATCGGCTACGAAGGGCCGCGCGCTGCAACGCTGGAAGTGCTTCAGGCGCTTCACCGTTTGCACCCGCGCGCGATCCCGTTCGAGAACCTGAATCCGCTCACGCGGCGCGCGGTGAAACTGGACCTCGAATCGGTCGAACGCAAACTCGTCACCGAACGCCGCGGTGGCTACTGTTTCGAACAGAACGCCCTGTTCGCCGACGTGCTGATGCAGTTAGGCTTCACGGTCACGCCGTTGCTTGCGCGCGTGCTGTGGGGCCGGGAATCGGACACGCCGCCGCCGCGCACGCATATGGTGTTGCGCCTCGACATCGACAACGAAGCCTGGATTGCGGATGTGGGCTTCGGCAGCGTGACGCTGACCGCGCCGCTGCGCCTGACCGCCGGTCTCGCGCAGCCCACGGAACTCGGCACGTTCCGTCTCGCCGACGCAGCGCGCGAGGCGCTTTATCTTGAAGTCCAAGCGCGCGACGAAAGCTGGGCGCGGGTGTATCGCTTCGATTTGCATCCGGTCGAGTGGATCGATTACGAAACCTCGAACTGGTACACGTCGACTTCGCCGGAAGCGATTTTCGCGAGCACGCTGATCGTGTGCCGCGTGTTGCCCGAAGCGCGGCTCGCGCTACTCAACGACCAACTGAGCGAGCGCGCGGCCGATGGGCGGCTCATCAGCGAACGGCAACTCAAGAGCGCCGGCGAACTGGCGGCGTGTCTGCGCGATCAGTTCGGCATCAACACCGGCGAGCTCGACATCGCCGAGATATTCGACCGCGTGCGCACGGCGGCGCAAACCACGTAGCAATCACAACGCCATGGTCGCGCGCCTCATCTTTCAAACGGTGGTCTGGCTAGCGGGCATGGGCGCGCTGCTGTTCGGCGCGGCGGGCACCTTTGCGTGGCCGGCCGCGTGGTGGTATGTGATCGAACTGGGTGTGCTGAGCCTGTGGATCGGTTTGTGGCTGGCGCGTCATGATCCCGGGCTGCTCGCCGAGCGGCTGTCGCCATTCGTGCAGGCGCAGCAAAGCCGCTGGGACCGCATTTTCATGGTGAGCGTCTCAGTGGCATGGTGCGGCTGGCTGGTCCTGATGGCGTTCGACGCGATGCGCTTTCACTGGACCGCACCATTGCCCGTCGCGCTGGTCAGCCTCGGCTCGCTTTGCGTGGCGCTCTGCCTCTTCATGTGCCGCTTCGTATTCCAGGCCAATAGCTACGCCGCGCCGGTTGTGAAGATCCAAGCGAGCCGCGGACATAAGTTGATCGACACCGGGCTTTACGCGCACGTCCGTCACCCTATGTATTCCGCCGCGCTGCTGCTGTTCCTCGGCACGCCCTTGCTGCTCGGCTCGTGGTGGGGCCTGGCCTTCGTGCCCGTCATGGTGATCGGCGTCGGCTGGCGCGCGGTGCGCGAAGAGCGCGTATTGGCCGCGCAGCTCGACGGTTACGCGGACTACATGACGCGCGTGCGCTATCGCTTCGTGCCGTTCATCTGGTAGGGCGCAACGGGCCCGAGGCGCGCTAGCGCGTATTGGCTCAGCTTGCATCAACCTGTCTAGACAAAATGGCTTGCGCTCGCTCGCGCAGCGACGCACGCCAATCATATTTCCCGCATTAAGAACTCCCCGCAAAGCCGCGCCGCGCAGTGTCGACTAGGGGCTTACCCGATGATTCCGCTAATTTCTCGCAAATTCTCTTGCGACCGCTTTTTGACTCATGCAGACTTGTCTATACAAATTAAGCAGCGATTAAACATCCGGTTCGACGGTTTCCTCAATCAAAGGAGTTTCGACGTGAAAGTGAAGCGCTCAACGGCAGCAAAAGCATTGATCGGCGCCGTGCTCGGCGCCGCGGCGATTTTCGCGGCACCGGTGCAGGCCAAAGACTGGAAGACGGTGACGATCGCGCTCGAAGGCGGCTACGCGCCGTGGAATCTGACCTTGCCGGGCGGCAAGCTGGGCGGCTTCGAACCCGAACTGGTCGCCAACCTGTGCGAGCGCATCAAGCTGCAATGCAATCTGGTGGCGCAAGACTGGGACGGCATGATTCCCGGTTTGCAAGCGGGCAAGTTCGACGTTCTGATGGACGCGATCTCGATTACGCCGGAGCGTGAAAAGATCATCGCCTTCTCGAAGCCGTACGCCGCCACGCCCGCCACGTTCGCTGTCGCCGATGCGAAGGTGCTGCCCAAGGCCGCGCCGGGCGCCGGCGTCGTCAAGCTGTCGGGCGACCCGAAGGCCGACCAGCCGACCGTCGACGCGTTGCGCAAGCAGTTGAAGGGCAAGACCATCGGCATCCAGTCGGGCACGGTCTACACCAAGTTCATCAATGACGGCTTCAAGGACATCGCCACGATCCGCGTCTACAAGACCTCGCCCGAGCGCGATCTGGATCTGGCCAACGGCCGCATCGACGCCTCGTTCGACGACGTGACGTACTACGCCGCCAACATCGACAAGAAGGAAACCGCGTCCATCGTGATGGCCGGCCCGAAGATCGGCGGCCCGATCTGGGGCCCGGGCGAAGGCCTCGCGTTCCGCAAGCAGGACGCCGACCTGAAAGCGAAGTTCGACACCGCGATCAGCGCCGCGCTCGCCGACGGCACCGTCAAGAAGCTCTCCGACAAGTGGTTCAAAACCGACGTCACGCCTTGATTCGCCTTCACGTTAAGAGGTAACGGCAGGCGCGCGTGGCGACAACCTGCGCGCGCCGGCCGGTTCGATCCGCCGTAACGGATAAGAGGTAGGAAATGGCTCTGATACAGATGCTCGGCTTCGGGCCGGAAGGCTGGGGCGGCGTATTGCTGCTCGCGGCGTTGATGACGGTGGCGCTCACGCTCGCGGCGCTCGCGGTCGGCGCGGTGTTCGGCGCGCTGGTGGCGGCCGCCAAGCTGTCGCGCTTTCGCACGCTGCGCGTGATCGGCGATATCTACACCACGGTGTTTCGCGGCGTGCCTGAACTGCTCGTCATCTATCTGTTCTATTTCGGCGGCTCGACGCTCGTCACGACCGTCGGCCAGTGGCTTGGCGCGGAGGGCTTCGTTGGCGTGCCGCCGTTCGTGGTCGGCGCGCTGGCCGTGGGCATGATTTCGGGCGCCTATCAGGCCGAGGTGTACCGCTCGGCGGTGCTGGCGGTGTCGCGCGGCGAACTCGAAGCCGCGCGCTCGATCGGCATGCCGACGCTGACCATGGCGCGCCGCATCCTGATTCCGCAAGTGCTGCGTTTCGCGTTGCCCGGTATCGGCAACGTGTGGCAACTGAGCCTGAAGGACTCGGCGCTGATCTCGGTGACGGGGCTCGCCGAATTGCTGCGCACGAGCCAGGTGGCGGCGGGTTCCACGCATCAATACTTCACGTTCTTCGTCGTGGGCGGCGCGCTCTATCTGCTCATGACCAGCATCTCGAACCGCGTCTTCAACCGTGCCGAAGCGCACGTGGGCCGGTCCTTCAAGCGCAACTTCGCGCGTAACTGACAAGGGCGGCCATCATGCATTTCGACTTCGACTTTCTGTTCGACACGATCAAGCAATTGCTCGGGGCCGTGCCGACCACGCTCGGCCTGTTCTTCTGCTCGCTGATTCTCGGTGGCCTGCTTTCGCTCGTGATCGTCACGATGCGCGTGTCGCCGCACTGGCTGCCGAATCGCTTCGCGCGCGCTTATATCCTCGTGTTTCGCGGTTCGCCGCTGCTGATCCAGATGTTCCTCGTGTACTACGGCATGGGCCAGTTCGGCGTGATCCGCGAGAGCTTCCTCTGGCCGGTGCTGCGCGAGCCCTACATGTGCGCGGTGTTGTCGCTCGCGCTATGCACGGCCGGCTATACCGCTGAGATTATTCGCGGCGGTTTGATGGCGGTGCCGGTCGGCCAGATCGAAGCCGGTTATTCGATCGGCCTGTCGGGCTTCGCGCTGCTGCGCCGCGTGATCGGCCCGATCGCCTTGCGCCAGTGTTTGCCGGCGTATTCGACTGAAGCGGTGCTGCTCGTCAAATCGACGGCGCTCGCGAGTCTCGTCACCGTGTGGGAAGTCACCGGCGTCGCGCAGCAGATCATTCAGCAAACCTATCGCACGACGGAAGTCTTCATCTGCGCCGCGCTGATCTATCTGTTCCTGAATTTCGTCATCGTGCGACTGCTCGGCATGCTCGAAACGCGTCTGTCGCGCCATCTTCGCGCGGCGCGTCCGCAGGCCGCGGCGAACCGCCCGGTTTCCGCCACCACCGAAGCACGCCGCGCCGCGCCCTGAACGGCCGCCCATCCTGGATGAATCTGGAGAATCCCATGAACGCTACGGCACCCGTTGCACTGTCGGTCAAGAACATTCACAAATCGTTCGGCGATCACCACGTGCTCAAAGGCATTTCGCTCGACGCCCATCAGGGCGACGTGATCTCGATTCTCGGCGCGAGCGGTTCGGGCAAGAGCACGTTCCTGCGCTGTCTGAATCTGCTCGAAACGCCGGACGATGGTTCCGTCTCGCTCGCCGGCGAAGAGCTGAAAATGAAGCGTCGCGGCGACGGCAAACTGCAACCGAGCGACCGCCGCCAGGTGGACCGGGTGCGCTCGCAACTCGGCATGGTGTTTCAGAACTTCAACCTCTGGTCGCACATGACCGTGCTGGAAAATCTGATCGAAGGGCCGATGCGCGTGCAAAAGCGCAGCCGTGCCGAATCGGTGGAAGAGGCGGAAGCGCTGCTGGCGAAAGTCGGCCTCGCGGAAAAACGCGGCCACTATCCGGCGCATCTGTCGGGCGGTCAGCAACAACGCGTGGCGATTGCGCGCGCGTTGGCCATGCATCCGAAAGTGATGCTGTTCGACGAGCCGACCTCGGCGCTCGACCCCGAACTGGTGGGTGAAGTGCTGCGCGTGATGCGCTCGCTGGCCGAAGAGGGCCGCACCATGCTGGTGGTGACGCACGAGATGGGTTTCGCGCGCCATGTTTCGAATCGCGTGATGTTCCTGCATCAGGGGCAAGTGGAAGCCGACGGCACGCCCGACGAAGTGTTCGTCGAATGCAAGTCCGATCGCTTCCGGCAATTCGTTTCGAGCCATCAGGACCGCACCACCAACTGATCAGCATCACCAGGTAATCTACCAAGCAGAGCACTGACATGGCCGTGATCCGTTCCAATCGTCCTCTCGACTGGGCTCAGGTGGCAGCGGTTGCCGCCGGCGAGCCGCTCGAACTTTCCGCCGACGCCCGCGCGCGCATCGCGGCGGCGCGCGTGCTGGTCGAACAGATCGTCGAGCGCGGGATTCGCGCGTATGGCGTGAATACCGGCGTCGGCGCGCTGTGCGATGTCGTCGTCTCGCCGGGCGAGCAGCGCACGCTGTCGCGCAACATTCTGATGAGCCACGCGGTCGGCGTCGGCGCGCCGCTCGGCGCCGCCGAAACGCGCGCGGTCATGGCCGCGGCCGTCAACAACTTCGCGCACGGACATTCGGGGATTCGTCTCGAAGTCGCGGACCAACTGGTCGCGCTGCTCAACGCGGATTGCCTGCCGGAAGTGCCGGCGTTCGGCTCGGTCGGGTATCTGAGCCATATGGCGCATATCGCGCTGGTTTGCATCGGCGAGGGCTACGCGCGCTATCGCGGCGAGCGGATCAAAGGACGCGACGCGCTGCAGCGCCTCGGGCTCGAACCGCTCGTGCTCGAAGCCAAGGAAGGACTGAGTCTCGTCAACGGCACGCCGTGTGTCACGGGCCTCGCCGCGTTGGCGCTTTCGCGCGCCGAACGCCTGCTCGACTGGACCGATATGGTCGCCTCGATGAGCTTCGAGAATCTGCGCGGTCAGCTTGCCGCTTTCGACGAAGAGTCGCTGGCCTTGCGTATCTCGCCGGGCCTGAACCTGGTCGGCGGACGGATGCGCGCCGCACTGGCCGATAGCGGGATTCTCGCGGCGGTGGTCGGCCAACGCACGCAAGACCCGCTGAGCATGCGGACCATTCCGCACGTGCACGGCGCGGCGCGCGACGTGCTCACCGCGACCGCCGACGTGGTCAATCGCGAACTCGCGTCGATCACCGACAACCCGATCGTCGCCGGCACGCCGGAGGAGCCGCGCGTGTATTCGCAGGCGCACGCAGTGGGCGCCTCGATCGCGCTGGCCATGGACAGCCTCGCCACCGCGATCGCACAAGTCGCCGCAATGGCCGAGCGGCGCCTCGACCGTCTGGTCAATCCGCTGGTGAGCGGCCTGCCGGCGTTTCTCGCCGAGCCGGGCGGCACCTGTTCCGGCTTCATGATCGCGCAGTACACGGCGGCGTCGCTGGTCGCGCAGAACCGGCGGCTCGCGCTGCCTGCGAGTCTAGACGGCGGGATCACCTCGGCCTTGCAGGAAGATCATTTGTGCCATGCGACGCCCGCCGCGTTGAAGGCGCTGGAAATCATCGACAACGCCGGGCGCATCGTCGCGATCGAATTGCTGGCGGCCGCGCAAGCCTACGACCTGCAAAGTATCGACGCGCCACGCGCGCCGCACACCGGCGCGCTCTGGCAGCGCGTGCGTCGCGTCGTGCCGACTTACCGCGACGACCGTCCGCTCGCGGACGACATGAGCGTTGCCTTTCGCATGATCGCCGACGAGGCGCCGCCACCGTTGCCGAACCCTGGTAAGATTGGCCCCCGGCCGCTCAGGTCCGCCGGCGGCGCGGATCTGGCGACACCTGGCACGCTAGTGAATCTGGCGGCCGCGGGTCACGTGCGTGCGGCGGCGGGCGTCGCCGTCAACGACGGCCAGGCTGCCGCTCACATCGCATGACGCAGACGATGCCGGTGAGCGGGCTATCCGCCGGCAAACCGGCCATGGTGTACCAACCAGGTACAACCGGCGTACCACCCACGAGGTCGGAGTGAACACAACTACAAGCACGCGAACCGCGGAGATGCAGGGCCGCCCTGATCGCAGCCAGGAGACACCGGCGAAAGCCATGCCGGCCTATGAGCAGATCAAGCGCTATGTAATCAGGCGCATCAGCGAAGGGGACTGGAAACCCGGCGGACTGATTCCGTCGGAGACCGAACTGGTGAAGGAGTTCGGCGTCGCGCGCATGACCGTGTCGCGCGCGCTGCGCGAATTGACTACCGAACGCGTGCTCACGCGCGTGCAAGGTTCCGGCACGTTCGTCGCGCCGCAGCGCTACGAATCGACGGTGCTGGAAATCCGCAATATCGCCGACGAAATCGCCGCGCGCGGCCATCGCCATTCGGCACGCGTGCTGACGCTCGAACCGAGCGACGACCCGCAGGCGCTGGAAGCGCTCGGTCTCGCCAGCGGGCCGGCCTTTCATTCATGCATCGTGCACAGCGAGGAGGGCGAGCCGATCCAGTACGAGGACCGCTACGTCAACCCGAAGGTGTTCCCCGATTATCTCAACCAGGATTTCACGATCGAGACGCCGAATCACTACATGGTGCGGCTCGCGCCGATTCAGCGCGCCGAGTTTCGCATCTATGCGCAGAAGCCTGACGCCTATGTGCGCCGGCATCTGCTGATGGATATCGGCGAGCCGTGTCTGCAACTCTGGCGCCGCACGTGGGTGGGCGACGACGTGGCGACGTCGGTGCAGTTGTGGCATCCGGCGTCGCGTTTTCATTTGGCGGGGAACGTCTAACGCGATTCACACGCAACGCGTTTCACCCCTGGCGTTGCGACAACTCTGGCGAGAAGCGACAGCCGAGCCGGTAGCGCGACCCAGGGTGCACGAAACGCGCGAACGTGACCGCCACGCCGCTCGTCCACGTGCGGCGCATCAGCGTGAGACAGGGTTCCTCCGCGCGAATTTCAAGCAGTTCCGCTTCGGCGCGCGTGGGCAGACCGGCGTCGACCACGTGCTCGACGTCGTGCGCCGGTACGATCTCGAACAGATATTCCGACGGCCGCATCGCCGAAAAATCCTGCAGCAGAAAATCCGGCGCGATGGCCGGATTCACATAGCGATCCTCGAGTTGCACCGGCAAGCCGTTCTCGCGATGCACGCAAATCACATGAAATACCGAAGCGCCCGGCGCGAGGCCTAACGCATTCGACACCATCACGGACGCCGTCTCGCGTTGCGACAGGACCGTGTCGCAGCGGTATTCATGGCCTCGCGAGCGGATCTCGTCGCCGATATGGGCGATCATCAGCAGCGTGGATTGCGGCTTGCTTTGCGCGACAAAGGTGCCGACGCCCGAGACGCGCGTCACGAGTCCTTCTTCGGCAAGTTCGCGCAGCGCCCGATTGACCGTCATGCGCGACACGCCAAGCGTCGCGACCAGATCGAGTTCCGACGGCAGACGGTCGCCCGCGCGGCGCTCGCCCGATTCGATGATCTGCCGGATATGGCTCTTGACCTGTTCGTAGCGCGCGGCCGGCGCGTCGGCCGCGGCGCGCGCGGCTTTCAGCGCCGGCGCGGAAAGCGGCTTGTCGTGAGCGCGGCTGCGGACTGTGGAGGACATGGCGGCTCTTGCGTCAGTGTCCGCATGAGGCAGGAAGAAGCCGGCGGCGCGCGTTCATAGCGGCTGTGCGTCGTTGGGCCCACGCGTCCAGAATGCGTTGCGGTCGAAGTAGTTTTGCAGGAACTGCCGCAAGCGCGGTTGTCCCGCGTCGTGAAAGACATCGCGCGGTTTGCCTTGCACGGCGATCCGGCCTTGATCGATGAACATGACTTTGTCCGCGACCTGCGCGGCGAAGCCCATTTCGTGTGTGACCACCGCCATCGTCATGCCGTCGCGCGCGAGCTGTTTCATGACTTGCAGCACTTCGCCGACCAGTTCCGGATCGAGCGCCGAGGTGGGCTCGTCGAATAGCATGATGTGCGGCTCCATTGCCAGGGCTCGTGCGATCGCCACGCGCTGCTGCTGGCCGCCGGAAAGCTTGGCCGGATACGCGTCGCCCTTGTGCGCAAGGCCGACTGTTTCGAGCATCGCGTTGGCGCGGCGGCGTGCTTCGTCGCGCGACAGATGGCGCACACGCAGCAGCGATTCCATCACGTTGCCGAGCGCCGTCATATGCGGCCACAAGTTGAACTGCTGAAACACCATGCCGACGTTGCGCCGCACGCGATTGATTTCGCTTTGCGACGCGCGCACGCGTTTGCCGTTGCGCTCGCTGTAGCCGAGCAGTTCGCCTTCGATGCGCACGTCGCCCTGATCGTAGGTTTCGAGCGCGGCGAGACAGCGCAGCAGCGTGCTCTTGCCTGAGCCCGATGGCCCGATGATGCACACCACTTCCGAGCGCGCAATCTCGAGATCGACGCCGCGCAGCACTTCGACTTCGCCGAAGCGTTTGCGCAGGTCGCGCACTTCGATCAGCGGCGCGCCGGACGAAAGTCCGACGCTGGCGGACGACGCGGAGGAGGGCATGTCGGCGATAGCGTTCATAAGAGAGTCCTCTTTCCGTTTATGCCATGAAGCGCGCGATGCGTGTTTCGGCCCACATGCCCGCGCGCGAAGTCAGTTCGACCAGCGCGAGATAGCACACGCACAGCACCAGCAGCGTTTCGACGAAAGCAAACGTGGCCGAGCCGATGCCGGTCAGCACGAACGTGAGTTCGGGCACGGTGACGATGGACAGCACGGCCGTTTCCTTGCTCAACACGATAATCAGATTGGTCAGCGCGGGCACGATCAGCACGAGCATTTGCGGCACCTGAATGCGCAGGACCGCTTGCCAGCGTGTGAGGCCGAGACACGACGCCGCTTCGAGATGACCCGGTGGCACCGATTGAAAGCCGGAGCGAAAGGCTTCGGCGAAATACGCGCTTCCGTAGAGGCCCAAACCGAGCACGCCGGCGGTCATCGGTTCGAGCGTGAGGCCGAAAGACGGGCCGCCGTAATACAGCAAAAAGAGTTGCACGAGAAACGGCGTGCCGCGAAACAGCTCGATATAGACGCGCAACACGCCGCGCACCCAGCGTCCGCAAAAGAGTTGCAGCACGGCGATCAGAAAGCCGATCAGGATGCCGATCGCGACACCCGCCGCCCACGTGCCGAGCGTCGTGGCGAGGCCCGCGGCGATCGGCTGCAGGTTGTGGGTGATGACGGCGGGATCGAGCGTTTGCATGGCGTGATGTCGATGTCGGGCTCAGGCGTGCTGCAAGCGGTATTCGGCGG
Source organism: Paraburkholderia sp. BL6669N2 (assembly GCF_003387275.1). Taxonomy (NCBI): domain Bacteria; kingdom Pseudomonadati; phylum Pseudomonadota; class Betaproteobacteria; order Burkholderiales; family Burkholderiaceae; genus Paraburkholderia; species Paraburkholderia sp. BL6669N2. The sequence continues at coordinate 1,223,771 of NZ_QUNA01000002.1, forward strand.
CGTGCGCGACGAGGGCGAGCGCGCCGCAGATCACGAAGTAGATCAGCCCGGCCGCAACGTACGCTTCCAGCGGACGATACGTGCTGGCCGCAATGTTCTGCGCGGTGCGCGTCAACTCGGCCACGCCCACCACCGAGATCAGCGACGAAGCCTTGATGAGCAGCACCATTTCATTGACGAGCGAGGGCAGCGTCAACCGGAACGCTTGCGGCACGAGAATGCGGCGCAGCATGTCGAACGGCGAAAGCCCGAGCATGCGCGCGGCTTCGAGATGGCCTGGCGGAACACTGAGAAAACCGCCGCGCAGGATCTCGGCGATATACGAGGCGGAGCATAACGACACAGCGCTGAGCGCCGCCACGATCGGCGACACGTTGATGCCCGCGAACGGCAACAGGTAATAGACGAGCAGCAGCTGCACCAGCATCGGCACGCCGCGAAAGAAAAATACATAGGCGCCGCCGAACATGCGCGCCGCGCGGTTCGGCGAGAGGCGCGCCGCGCACACGCCGATCGCGACGAAGAAGCCGATCAGGAGACCCGTCAGCGAAATGCCGATGGTGGCGAGCGCCGCGTGCAGCAGCAGCGGCATGCCCTGGAGAAAGACGGTCGTGCTGAACATAAGCGTCGCACTCGTTGGAACGGGGAGGGCGATGCGGGGCGTTGAGACGTCCGCATCGCGTGCATCAGGACATGTGTATCGACATCAGAGCGTCGATCAATAGTTCGGTGTGGGCATGGTGGTCGGCGCATCCATCGCGACGCCGAACCATTTCTTCTGCAACGTGGCGAGACGTCCGTCGTTATGCATTTTCACGAGCGCGGCGTTGAACGCATCGGCGAGCGGTTTGCTGTCCGCGTCTTTACGCAGACAGTAGGCGAAGTACACCTTCGCGCCGAACGGCGGCTGCACCACGGCGAAGGTTTCCGGGCGCTGCTTGGCCACGTACGCGATGTTGGTCATGGAGTTCGCGACCGCCGCGATCCGGCCGGCGGCAAGATCGGCGTAAGCCTGATTGTTGTCGACGTATTCGCGGATTTCAGGCGGCTTGGGCAGCGTGGCGACGTAGGCTTTCAACTGGTCGAGTTGCGCCGAGCCCTTGCCCGCGCCGACCGTCTTGCCGGCGATATCCGACGATTGTTTGACGGAGGCATCGTTCGCGCGTTTGAGCAGCGCGTCGGTGGCGTCCGCGACGGGCAGCGTGTACGTATAGCGCTCCATGCGCGCCTTGGTGACGGTGAGCGGGCCGCCCACCATGTCGAACTTGCCGGCTTCGAGACCCGGCAGCACGCTCGGCCACGGCAAGTCGATAAAGCGCACCTTTACGCCCATTTCCTTGCCGACTTCGGCGAACAGGTCCTTGTTGAAACCGGCCTGCTGACCGTTTTCGAGGAAGTCGAAGGGCGCGAACTGCATCTCGGTGCCGACCACCAGTTCGCCGGCTTTCTTCACTTTGGCGAGCTGGTCTTCCGCGTGGGCGGTGACGCTTGCCGCGCACAACGCCAGCATGACCAAACGACACTTCCAGCCTGCAAGGATGCTCATGAGATTCTCCGGTTGGCAAAGCGGTGTCGCGCGAAAGTGCTGCATGAAACGAGTCCGGTGCGAACTCGGCGCGAGTCATGCGAGGCAGTATATACCGCAGTTTTCGCACGAAATAAATAAACAGGCGAGTAGAGAGAAGCCCTTACGCGAAGCGCTGCGAAGCACCTTGCAGGTGTGCTTTTGGCGGTATATACAACTGCAATGCACGAGACGGGAAGGCGTCTTCCCGCCGACGATTGAACCGCCATTTTCATCAGCCGATTCAGCCGATTCGGCCGATTGAGCCGCCCACCCAGGAGCAGCACGATGCCCGTGACCCGCATTCCGATCATCGATCTCGCCAGCGTTCGCGCGGGTGACCCGCAAGCTTTGCAGCGCGTGGCGCAAGAAATCCGTGAAGCGTGCACAACGATCGGCTTCTTCTACATAGTCAATCACGGCGTGCCGCAAGCCTCGATCGACGCCGCCGCGCAAGCGGCGCGGCGCTTCTTCGCGTTTCCGGTCGAGACCAAGCGGCGCGCGGCGGTCAATCAGCGGCATCGCGGTTTCAATGCGCTCGGCGACGCGACCATGTATCAGGCCAAACGTCCCGACTACAAGGAGTTCTTCAGCATCGGCCTCGAATTGCCGGAAGACGACCCCGACGTGCTGGCCGGCCAGGCGCTGCGCGGGCCGAACAACTGGCCGGACTTCATGCCGGAGCTGCGTCCCGCGCTGTATGGCTACTACGAGGCGGTCGCGGCATGCGGCGCCGATCTGCTGCGCGCGGTGGCGGTGAGCCTCGGCGTCGACGAACACTTCTTCGCGCCGCGTTACACCAAACGGATGCAGCGCACCCAGATGGTCTACTATCCGCCGCAGCCGCCCCAATCGGACGACGATCAGTTCGGCGTCGCGCCGCATACCGACTACGGCTGCATCACGCTGTTGTGGCAGGATCAGGTGGGCGGCCTGCAGGTGCGAGAAATTGCAAACGATACTTGGGTGGACGCGCCGCCGGTCGATGGCAGCTTCGTGGTCAACGTTGGCGATCTGCTGGCGCGCTGGACCAACGACCGCTTCCGCTCCACCTTGCATCGTGTGATCAATGCATCGGGGCGCGAGCGCTATTCGATTGCGACGTTTTATGATCCGACTTACGGCGCGCTGGTCGATCCGCGTGATCTCGGCACCAGCGACGCCGATCTCAAGTATCAGCCGGTCGCCGCGGGCCACTATATTCTCGGGCGTATCAACGACTCGATGGGTTATCGGAAGAAACACGCCGTTCAAGGCGCGCAAGGAACCACCGCATGACAGACAACAGCACGGCGAATCAAGCCGCGCCGCTTTCGGTGACACTCGACGCGCTGCGCGCCGCGCTCGGTGAAGACAGCGTACGCGTGGGCGAGCAGATCGGCGAACACGCCATGACGGACTGGACGCGCCATCAACCGACGCGACCCGCCGCCCTGCTGCTGCCGCGCACCACGGAAGAGGTCTCGCGCGCGCTCGCCATCTGCCACGCGGCTCATCAGCCGGTGGTGCCGCAAGGCGGCATGACCGGCCTCGCGGGCGGCGCGATTGCGCGCGCGACGGATATTGCGTTGTCGCTCGAACGGCTCGTCGGTGTGGAGGAGGTCGATAGTGCGTCGGCCACACTGACCGTGCGCGCCGGCACCACGTTGCAAACCGCGCAGGAAGCCGCCGCTGAGGCCGGCTTCGAACTCGCGCTCGATCTCGGCGCGCGCGGGTCCTGCCAGATCGGCGGCAATCTCGCGACCAACGCGGGCGGCAACCGGGTGATCCAGTCGGGCACCGCACGCGATCAGGTGCTCGGTCTTGAGGTCGTGTTAGCCAATGGCGACGTGCTGACGTCGCTCGGCAAGATGGTCAAGAACAACACCGGCTATGACCTGAAGCACTGGTTCATCGGCTCGGAGGGCACGCTCGGTGTGATCACGCGCGCGGTATTGCGATTGCAGCCGCAACGCGCGGCGCGCCATACGGCGCTGGTCGCGCTCGACGGCTACGATGCCGCCGTGAGCCTGCTGCGCCGTTTGACGACACGCTTCGGCAACGATATCGGCGCGTTCGAAATCATGTGGCCGGACTTCTACGACTTCGGCGTGAAGCTGACCGCCACGCGCTCGCCATTCGCCGACGCGCATCCGCTCTATGCACTGATCGAACACGCCAGCTTCGATTCGGCCGACGACGGCGAGCGTTTCTCCGCCGCGCTGACCGAAGCGCTCGACGCGGGTGCGATCCGTGACGCGGTGATCGCGCAGTCGGTGGCCGACGTGCGCGCGCTATGGGCGATTCGCGAATGCACCGCGGAGTTTCCGGTGCGGCTCGATGCGATCAACTTCGACGTGAGCCTGCCGATCGGCGAGATCGGCGTCTTCGTGGACCGCTGCCGTGCGGCGCTCCATCAGCGCTGGCCGGGCAACGAGTCGTATTTCTTCGGGCATATCGGCGATTCGAATCTGCATGTGACCGTGGACGGCCATTCGATTCCCGGCGTCGATCATCATGCGGTGTACGCGTTTGTCTATGACATGCTCGGACCGCTGCACGGTTCGGTGTCGGCGGAACACGGTATTGGTTTGCTCAAGCGCGAGTTCCTGCCGATCTCGCGCTCGCCGGCGGAATTGGCGGCAATGGCGGCGATCAAACATGCGCTCGACCCGCACGGCATTCTGAATCCGGGCAAGCTGTTCTGAGCGACACGAAAGGACGGCGCGCAAGACCTGCACGCGCCTTTCATGTACCGCCAACGTGCTGCGTCAATGCGCGTCCAGATACTTCACGATCACGGGGTAGACGTCCACAGCGGCATTCTTCCCGAAGATGCAGTCGATATGCCCATAGCCGGGAATGATGGTCCGCTCGTAGGGCTGCTCGGGAAATTGCTTGACCAGCATTTCATAGGTGAGTTGCGTACTGATCGGCAGATAGGTTTCGTTTTTATCGCCGTGGATAAACCCGATCGGCCGGCGCATGCCCTCCAGTCCTTTCATGCCGTCGGTGCCCGTGAGATAGACATCCTTGCCTTCGGCATCGACCACCTTGTGTGCTCTCACCATCGTGGCCAGATGCTTGAATACGCCGACGTCGTGCACACCGAGAATTTCCTGCAGGTTCGAGTGCAGCGTCTGGTTCAACTGCTCATGTTCGTAGAGCAGGCCATACAGGAAGGTGGCGCGATGGCAGATCGGATTGCCGCAACCTTCCTTGTGATTGAGCGGGTAGAACTTGAGCGCTTCGTCGAGCAGGTTCTGCGGCCACGACTTGTGCTCCGTATAGGCGGTGACGTCGAGCAGGCCGAGATGTTCCATGAAGTCGGGAATATGCAGGCCGGCCTTGATCTTCTCCAGCGTGCCCGGCACCGGATGCGCCGACACCTGCGAAATGAATACCGAGCGCACGCCCTCGAGTCCATACAGCAGCGACATGGTCAGCGCCACGCCGCCCATGCAATGCCCGAGCGCCTGAATCTCCGGCACGCCGGTCAATTCGCGGATTTTGGCGACCGCAGACGGAATGTCCTCGCGCGCCACCTTGTCGACGTTGGTCGGCACGAACACGCTCGGCATTTCGATGCTGACGCGCAGATCCACGAGCCACACGTCGTAGCCGGCGGCGAACAGATACTCGACCATGTTGGTCGCAATCAGGTCGGTGGAGTAGATGCGGCTCGATACGCCCGAGCCGTGAATCAGCAGCACCGGACGCGCCGCTTTGCGCGCGGGGTCGTGATAGCGGGTGAGCCTGAGCTTCGTGCCGTCGGGCGTATCGAAGAAAACGATTTGCGGCGCCGGTGCGCGTAATGCGCGCTTCAGACGCGGCTCCGCTTTCGGGTCGAAATACTGCAAGGGCGCGGCCACGCCGCCGTATTCGGTGAACAGCACGCCCGCGAAAAACTTGCCGAACTTCAGGGTCCATTCGAGGCGCGTCTTCAGATCGGGCGCGTGGGTGACTTCGAGCGTGCGCTGCTGCTTGAGGAAATTTTCCGGCGTGATGATCAGCGTGGCCTTGCCGAGCAGCGGCGCATCGGCTTGCGCCGACTCGCGGACCTCCGCATAGAGCGTGTTGGTCTGCTCCCACAGATTGATCGGCGAAGTGCGCGTGATGATCTTCTTGCCGCTCAGGAAGTACGTCTTGCCTTCGGTGGCGTTGAGCGTCATGCGGTAATTCATGTTGCGCTCGTCCACATCCGATTCGTTGACCACGAACAGATTGAAGGTGCCGTTGGAGATCGTCATCGGCTGCGCGGAGAGCGCGGGGCAGGTCAGCGTGCCGGCCGTTTGCGCCAGATGCTGCGGATTGCTGATCATGTCGGCGAGGTCTTCCGATTCGACGGTCAGCGTGAACTCCATCGGGCTCGCGGCTGCTTCGCCTGCCACGACCGGCGTATAGGTGCCGACCATCGTCTCGGTGAAGTGCAGGCCGATCTTTTGCGGCGAGGAGGGCGTCAATGACGAGGACGCGGCCTCGGGCGTCGGCGGAGGCGGCAAGGTCGGCGTAGCGGCGGCACCTTCAGCCGGCGCTGCGTTCAGCGGATGCGTGGCGAGCAGCAACTCGCAATTGCGTTCGGCCAGCGCGGAAATCGTCAGGAGCGGATTGACGCCGAGCGACATCGGCATGACGGCGCCGTCCATCACGTACAGGCCGTCGTGCACCGCGTTGCCCGTGGCGCCGCTGAACACGCGGCCCATGTGATCGACCACGCCGTGCTCCGCATCTTCGCCCATGCCGCAGCCGCCGAGCGGGTGCACCGTGACGGTGCGGTTGCCGAGAATATCGGTGGAAATCGGATTGCGCATGTACTTGCCGCCGAGCGGCACGGTCGCCTGCTTGAGCACCTCTTCGACTGCCTGGAAGATCGGCTGCTTGCCAGCGTTCTCCCACACGATGCGCGGCTGGCCTTTGTCGTCCACGTCGATCTCGCCGTTTTCGTCGTCGTGCGCCATGACGAGATAGCTTTGCGTGTGATGCAGCGCGCCGTGATACGGGCCGCGCAGAAAGCTGGTGGCCACGCGGGCGTCGTAAGCAAGTTGTTCCTCGAAAGAGCGCGGCGCGACATCGACGCCTTCTATCGGCGCGGCGGCGCCGAGCAGGCCGACCAGCGCCGCGCCCACCGGACCGGCGAGCGAGCCTTCTTCGACCACATAGCCGTCTCTGACGTTAGGCGTGCCGCGATGATCGATGAGGCCGGTGATCGTCGGCCCGACCGGAGGAATCTCGCCCTTTTCATGCGCACCCCAGCCGACGCCGTTGATCACCGGCTCGGTGTTGTAGGCGAAGGCGAGCACGTCGCCATTGCCGGTGAAATGTTTGCCGAGCATGTTGGAGACGCTCAAGCCCTGCTTGCGCGAGCGCAGCAGCAAGGCGGTCGAGCCGATCGTGCCGGCCGACACGATGACGATATCGGCACTCACGAACAGATCGGGCGCGCCAAAGCTTTCGCGGCCGAGGCTCACCAGCTGATAACCCACGATCCATTTCCCCGTGGCCGCGTCGCGCAGCACCGAATGGACGGCGGTGCCCGTGAAAATCTGCGCGCCGTGCGCGACGGCGTCGGGCAGATAGTTCATGTGCGTCGAATTCTTCGCGTCGTAATTGCAGCCGGAATTGCAGTCGCCGCAGCCGACGCAAGCCTTCTGCTCGACGCCCGCGGCATTCGTGCGGTCCTCGAAGGTGACGGTGATCTCGGGACGCGAGAACTGGTCTTCCATGCCGAGCGCCTGCGCCGACTTTTCGAGTGCCTGCAGTTTCGGCAAGGCCGGATAGCTCAGCGGCACCGGGGACGGTTGCAGCATCGCTCGCGCTTCCGCGTACCCTTTGTCGCGTCCAGTCTTGTCGGCTCGCAACGCGGCCGGCCAGCGCGGGTCGTCCCACAGGCGCGGGTCGGCTTCGAGCGCGACGTTCGCGTTGATCAGCGAGGTGCCGCCGAGACCGCAGCCCACTACCGCGTTTACATCGTCGTTCACATGCACTTCGAGCAGCGCCAGCGGTGAGCCGATATGCGCCAGCGCCGTGTTGTATTGCACTTCTTCGGTGCCCTGAAACGGCGTGCGGGGAAATTCACCGGCCATGAATTCGCGTCCGCGTTCAAGCACGCACACGCGGCGCCCGGCGCGCGCCATACGGCTCGCGGCGATCCCGCCGCCATAGCCGGAACCCACCACAACCACGTCGTAATGCGATTGGATTGCAGTCACGACGCTCGATAAGCGGTTCATCACGACCACCTCGTCTGGAATGGAATGCGGGGAAAGACAACCAGGACTTCGGAAGCAAGACGGCGTGCGGCGACAGCTTTTTTATCGTAGGCGGTGCGCGCTCACAAAAAAAGGCGCATCGTAGGTGGCGCGCGGGCCGGCTGTGCCGCGTCCGGGACGTCGTGAGAGGGTGCCGCAGCCCCGCGGGCGCACGGCCGCGTGCTATTACGCGGCCGCTTCATTCATTTCGCTGTCGCTCGATTCGGCGGCGAGCAGGTTCAGCGCGAGCAGGATCGCCGGGCGATTGTCGACGTCGATCTCGATGCCGAGCGCGTCCGTGAGCCAGCGGCCGATCTTCGTGTTCGAAAAATCCTCCGCGCCAGCCGTCTTCTTCATGGTGACGCCGAGCTTGACGGCGCGATAGTGATACGAGGGCACACGATGCTGCGCTGCGACTGCCGACAAACCGCCTTTGCCTTCCGAGCACCAGCCGAGGCTGCCGGCCAGCACGATCCGCTCCGGTTCGTCGAGGCTTTCGATAAAGGCGCGCGCCGAGAACCGCACGCGCTGTTCGTCGAGGCCGTATTGCAGCAGCACGCTTTCCACCGGATCTTCCAGCGCCTGCGCGTGCAGATCGATTTCCTGCGCCATGCCGTCGTTTTCCATCGATACGTTGCGCTGATGGCCGGCGCTGCGCAGGCAGTCGATCAGGTAGCGGCGGAAATACGCGCACAATGCGTAGCCGTTGGACGGCGCGCTGTCGGCGCAGGCGTGGGTTTCGGTGTGGCCGGGCGCGAGACGCAGCACCTTCGCGTAAATGAACTGGGCGACCAGTTCTTCCTTGTCCTCGCCGAGCGCCTGCAGTTCGAGCGGGTGATAGGTCCGCAAAGCCCGCTTGACCAGTTCGACCATCGACACCATTTCGTCGCCGGACAACCGGGTGCGCCGGCGCCACAAATCCGGCAGGATTGCATCGTCGAGATTGCGGACGAATTCGTGGCTCGGAACTGCTCCCATGAAAACCTCCATAAGGGGAAAGGCAAGGAGCGCGGTGAGCCTGAACTGCAGGCGGGGTGTGGATGTTGAAGCTTTGAGGCCGCGCTGGAATGTGAAGCCAGTATGGTTTCCAGCGGCGGCTTCGCCTATATGGATTAAGTGGTAGCTGATGGGTAAACTGCCGGGTAAACCATCCGGCAAAGTGCATCTTATTCGTCTGAAGTAAAACGGGGCTTGCACCGGAATATTGCATCGCACTGCGGCCACGCAGTTGCATCGCAGACGTAGAGCCACGCCGTATCCGAAGTGTCCGATGCGGTTTGCGCCGCTTGCGTCGCCGCGCTTCGATCCATATAACCGAATTTGCCGAGTCCGAGGAGACCGCGTGATGCGGGCCGACCCGATCCAGCGTGCCATCGACGAAGACCTGGTGCGCGTGCTATACGCGCAAGATCCGATCGCTTTCTTTTCGCACTGGTTTTCGATCGCGGTGCTGGTGTCGATTTACTGGCCGAACATACCGTCGCCGCCGCTCTTTATCGCGTGCTTCGGTTTCTATGCCGCGGCCAATTGCGCGAGCCTCGCGCTGTGGCTCGTCAACCGCCGTTACCCGCAGCTCGTCTCGCCGCGCGGCTGGATCGTGCTTCACGCGGTGCGCGGCATGCTGCTCTACAGCGGGCCGGGCATCGCGGTGTGGTTCGCGTTCCAGAGCCCGCAGTCCGACCTGCCGCTGCTGCACACGGTCATGCTCGTCACGCTGGCCGCCGGCGTGTTCATGTCGAACGGCTTCGACCTGCTGAATTTCTCGACCTCGATTCCGTTTCTGCTGTTTCCGTCGATCGTCATGCATTTCGGCACGCATACGTTCGACCGCACGCTGCTCGCCATCGTCCTCGCGTTTTTCTTCTGCGCGATCAACGTCTACGCGCTGAGTTATCGCAAGCTGTTCCAGCAGGTCGTGCAGGCGCGTGTCGATCAGCAGTATCTGGCGGAATCGCTGGCCGCGCAAAAACGGGTCGCCGAAGAAGCGAGTCTTGCCAAGACGCGCTTTTTTGCGGCCGCCAGCCACGACTTGCGCCAGCCGCTGCATGCGATCGGCCTGCTCGCGGCCTCGCTGAACGACGCGGCGGCGACGCCCGTGCAGCACGCGAAAACCGCCGAGCACATCGTCTACAACGTCGAGGCATTGAACCAGTTGTTCAACCAGGTGCTCGACTTGGCGCGGCTCGAAAGCGGCGTGACCCAGGTGATCCGGCTGCATTTCCGGCTGTCCGAACTGTTCGAGCGGGTCGGCAGCCAGTACCGTCCGCAGGCGGCCGCCAAAGGGCTGGCGTTGCGCATCGCACCGACCTCGATGGTGGTGCACGACGATCCGGTGCTGCTCGAACGCGTGCTGAGCAATCTGCTGTCGAACGCGGTGCGCTACACCGAAGACGGCGCGATCTGGCTGGGCTTGCGCCGCGCGGGGCGGCAGACGGGCGGCTTTATCGAAGTGCGCGACTCGGGCATCGGTATTCCCGCGGAGGAGCACGCGCGCATCTTCGAGGAGTTCTATCAGGTCGCCAATCCGCAACGCGACGCGCGCCAAGGGCACGGCCTCGGCTTGCCGACGGTGAAGCGGCTGGTCGAAATGCTCGGCGGCGAGTTGCAACTGCGCTCGGCGCCGGGCCGCGGGTCGGTGTTCCGCTTTCCGGTGCAGGCGGGCGACCCCGGCGGCATCGTGGCGAGCCTGAACGAAGCCGTGGCCGGCGGTCCGTCGGCCCAAGGGCGGCACGTGCTGTGCATCGACGACGATCCGTCGATTCTCGAAGGCCTCGTCAGTCTGCTGGGCCGCTGGGGTTGCAGCGTGCTCGGCGCGCGCGACGAAGCCAATGCGCTCGCGGCGCTCGAAGGCGGCTTCGTGCCGGATGCCGTGCTGTGCGACTACCAGTTGGCGAATCACCGGACCGGTGCGCAGGCGCTCACGGCCGTGCGCAACGTGCTCGCGCGCGCGGGGCACGACAATGTGGTGACGCTGCTGATCACGGGCGACATGGCGTCGGCCGAACTGGCGGCGCTCGCCTTGCAGGGGATTCCGGTACTTCATAAACCGGTCACGCCGGCGCGCTTGCGGCGCACGCTGGAAATGCTGTGGCAGCAGGCCGAACTGGACAAGGGGCGGGCAGCCGCGGCGCTGGCATTACGCGTGGGGCAAACGGGACCAGAAGCGGGAAATGAAGCGAGCGGCCAGGTGATGCATGGCGCGACGGCGGCTGCTGGGAGCGCGGCGCAAGCGGACGCGAGAATGGGATCGAAGAGCGAGCCGCAAAGCACTCTAACCCAAAGCATCCAGTCGCAAAGCGAACCGCAGAAGTAGAGGCGAATCGGGAAGGAGAGGCCGGGGCAAGAGGACGGGCGAACCGCAAAAGTAAAGGCGCGCCTGCTGCACAGGGCGGCGCGCCCGCCGCCCGCCGCCAATCTCGTGCTACAGGGTTTTCCCAGCTTCCAGCCAGCCATTGATGACGGCGATCGCCGTCGACCGGTTATGCACACCGAGTGCCCGGAAGATCACCGACAAATGCACCTTCACCGTGCCTTCCGCAACGCCCAGATCGCGCGCGATCATCTTGTTGGTCCAGCCACGATGCACGAGCCGCATGATGTCCTGCTGACGCGGCGACAGATTCTCCAGCAGATGCTGCTGGTGCGGCTGCAACGCCTGGATTTGCGTCAGTGGTTCGGTGAGCGTGGCGCCGCCCTGGCTGGGTGCGTGCGCGCCGACGGGAGCCGCATGCTGCGGCGCCGGTTCGGCGAGCGCTTCGGCACGCGCGGGCGCGGCCTGTGCGTCGCGCGAGCCCAGCAGGCTGAGCGCTTCCATCGGCACATAGGCGCCGCCTGAGAGCACCAGTTCGATCGCCTTGAGCATGACGCTGGCGGGCTGGCGCTTCGGCACGAAACCGAGCGCGCCGGCGGCCAGCACGGCGCGCATTTCGTCGGGCGATTCTTCGGCGGAGAGAACGACGAGCGGGAGCGCCGGATTCGCCTTCAACAGCACTTCGAGCGATGAAGCGCCGCTCATGCCGGGCATATGCAGATCGACAATGGCGAGATCGTGATCGGCGTCGGGACGCGCGAGCAGGGCAAGCGTCTCCCAGTTGTCGGCTTCGTCGAACTGGGCGTCGGGATCGAGGCCGCGCAGCATGCCTTTGACACCTTGCCGGATCAGTTCATGGTCGTCGGCTACAAGAAACTTCATGATGTCTCCGCGAGTCGGGCCTGCCCGATGTGGGCTACCGCCGTTATAGGGTCTCGTTTTACTTCTAGCCTCGTGAATCGCATCATTGCCGCCCACCCCGCGATCATATGCCTGATCGGTGGCGCGGCGCACCTTCCGGCGGCCGCTTATATAACCGTATATTCGTTAAATCGCCGATTGGTCCGATGCGCCACATGATCTGTAAGGCAGGTCTCCCGCGCATAGGTTCCGGCTTGCATGGTAGACGAGCGGAACGGCCCTTTTTTGAAGGCATCCATCAAGGATTCCGAAGGTTATGCGCGCCGGATCGAAGCGTGCGGAAGCAGTCTCTATTTGACTGCAAATAACGTCGCATTCATCAGAATCTTGAATGCGAATCCGAGCGACATCGCCGAGCCCACGCCGAAGCACCACAGCGCGATAAACCAGAGCCAGCCGGGCAGTTTGCGCGCCGTTGCCGCGGCTGCTGTCGATGCGCCGTGAGTCGCGCCGGAGTCCGCCTGCTTAGTGATAGTGATGTTGGTCGCCATGACGCACCTTGCCGCGAAATACCCAATAACCCATCGTCGTGTAGGCAATGATGATCGGTAGAATTACCGCCGCCCCGGCCAGCGTGAACATCTGGCTCGAGCGCGGCGCGGCCGCTTCCCACAGCGTCATGCTCGACGGAATCGCATACGGCCACAAGCTCACCAGCAGCCCCGCGTAGCCGAGCAGCACTAGCAGCAGTGCGAGCGCGAACGGCGTGTTGTGATGCCGCTCGCGCACCGCGCGATGCATGAGGAATGCCGCGACCGCCACGAGGAACGGCACCGGCAGCAGACGGTAGAACAGGCCGTCGTGGAACCAGCGTTGCGCGATATTCGGATCCTGCAGCGGCGTCCACAGGCTGACCATCGCGACGAAGCCGAGCAACACGACGGTCAGCGGCCAGACCACGCGATGCAGCCGGCGTTGCAGATCGCCTTCGGTCTTCGCCACCAGCCAGCAGCAGCCGAGCAGCGCATAGGTGACCACGAGTCCGAGGCCCGTGAGCAGGCTGAACGGCGTGAGCCAGCCGAAGGCGTCGCCGGCATATGCGCCGTCGATCACGGGGATGCCTTGCAGGAACGCGCCCAGCGCAATGCCCTGAAAGAACGTCGCACCCGCCGAGCCGCCGATGAACGCCAGATCCCACAAATGCTTCGTACGATTCGCCTTGGCGCGAATCTCGAACGACACGCCGCGAAAGATCAGACACACGAGCATGAAGATCAGCGGCAGATACAGCGCGGACAGCACGGTCGAATAGACCGCGGGAAACACGGCGAACAGACCCGCGCCGCCGAGCACGAGCCAGGTTTCGTTGCCGTCCCACACCGGCGCGACGGTGTTCATCATCAGGTCGCGTTCCTTTTCATCGGGGAAGAACGGGAAGACGATGCCGATGCCCAGATCGAAGCCGTCCAGCACCACATACATGAAAAGGCCCAGCGCGATGATCGCGGCCCACACTACGGTTACGTCCATGTTTTTTCTCTATCGCAAGTAGCTGATGCAGCAGGGTGGGTCAGGCGGCGTCGATCATGTGATCGGCGGCGGAGAGTGGGCGGCGCGCGGTCTCGTTTGGCGAGCGCTCCGGCGCGTCGTGTGGCGTGTGACCGGGCAGCGCCGGACCCGCGCGCATCAGCTTGAGCATGTAGTAGACGCCGGTGCCGAACACGAGGAAATACACGATCACGAAAGTCATCAGCGAAATGCCGACCTGCTGCGTGGTGAGCGGCGAGACGGCCTGCGAGGTGCGCATCACGCCGTACACGACCCACGGCTGGCGGCCCGCTTCGGTGGTGACCCAGCCGGCCAGCAGCGTGATGAAACCCGTCGGTCCCATTGCCACGGCAACGCGCTGGAACCACTTCGATTCGAACAGACGTCCGCGGCGGCGCAGCACCCACGCGGCTACCGACATCACGATCATCAGCACGCCGAGGCCGGCCATGATGCGAAAGCTCCAGAACACCACCGTCGAGTTGGGCCGGTCTTGCGGTGGAAATTCCTTGAGACCGCGAATTTCGCCGTCCCAGCTATGCGTGAGGATCAGGCTGCCGAGATGCGGAATCGACACGGCGTAGCGCGTGGTTTCCGCCTGCATGTCGGGAATGCCGAACAGGTTCAGCGCGGTGCCGCCTTTTTCGGTGTCCCACAGACCTTCGATCGCCGCGATCTTGGCGGGCTGATATTTGCGCGTGTTCAACCCATGCTGATCGCCGACGAACGCCTGGATCGGCGTGAGAATCAGCAGCAGCCAGAGCGCCATCGAGAACATTTTCTTGACGGCCGGATCGCGCCGTCCGCGCAGCAGATGCCACGCGCCGACCGCCGACACCACCAGCGCCGCGACGATGAACGCCGCGAGCGCCATATGCGCGAGCCGGTACGGGAACGACGGATTGAAAACGATCTTGAACCAGTCGAGCGGCACGACGCGGCCGTTGACGACTTCGAAGCCTTGCGGCGTTTGCATCCAGCTATTGGAGGCGAGAATCCAGAAGGTCGAAATCAGCGTGCCGACCGCCACCATCAGCGTTGCGCCGAAGTGCGCGCGCGGACTCACGCGCTGCCAGCCGAACAGCATGATGCCGAGGAATCCCGCTTCGAGGAAGAACGCGGTCATCACTTCGTACATCAACAGAGGGCCGGTGACGGGGCCGGCGAAACTGGAGAAGCCCGACCAGTTGGTGCCGAACTGATAGCTCATCACGACGCCGGAAACCACGCCCATGCCGAAGGCCACGGCGAAGATCTTCGACCAGAACAGGCAAAGGTCTTTGTAGTACGCCTTGCGGGTTTTCAGCCAGCGCCATTCGAGGACGGCGATGAAGCTGGCGAGGCCGATGCTGAGCGCCGGAAAAACGATGTGGAAAGAGACGGTGAACGCAAACTGGATGCGGGCAAGATCGAATGCCGATAGAGCGGAGTTCATGAGCGTGACGTACTTGAAGTGCGTGGGGTCCGTGAGGGCGGACTACGCGCGTCGACCGTTGTCGGTGCGCACTGCGCTGGGCAGATGGCGCAAGAGTAGGGGATGGTCGAGTTTCGTGCTGCGACGCGACGTGCGTCAAAAAACCGCCTTGTTTTATGGTGATTTTCTTTTTTGGAACGGCAAACCGTTGATGAATATCAAGTTTTTGTGATCGCATCGCTGAGCCCGATGCGGGCGGTTGGTCACTTTGGCTGCGCAACTGCGGCAATCGACCGCGCTGCAGCATTGTCGCGCGGCGCGTTCTACGCTCTGACGCGGCTGCGTGTTTCCCGCGGCAGCCACGACTTTGCTCGGCGATCCGATCGGCAAGGCGATATTCGGCAATTGGGATTCGCTCGTCATCAACCGACAATCGCTCCGTCCGAACCGACTTTCCATGCGCGCGGCGGCTAGCCATCAAGCCCGATTGCCCATACCATGAAGGCAGCCAGACGGCAGCTTTTTTTCAAAACAGCGCATGCTAGTTGCGCGTGCACACCGTATAGCCAGTCCGTATTTTTTCCCGTTATCCGCTTCGAATAGTCATAGCCGACGTACCTACCAGCCGAATGGCCCGGCGCGTCGCGAATCCGTCATCCAGATGTGGTGCAGGGCATGTCGTGCCTCAATGGGCGTCGTGTCGCGCGCCGCGAGAATGCTTCGAGAAGCCACGCATCATCCACCTGCCGGCAACGGCAGACTTCAACTAAAGGAGTCAGCAGATGAGCACGATCAAGACGAAAGACGGTACGAGCATTTTCTACAAGGACTGGGGCAAGGGCCGCCCGGTCGTCTTTTCGCACGGCTGGCCGTTGAGCGCGGACGCCTGGGACGCGCAGATGCTGTTTCTCGGCAGCAAGGGCTTTCGCGTGATCGCGCATGACCGGCGCGGGCACGGCCGCTCGGAGCAGACGTGGGAAGGCAACGACATGGACACCTACGCCGACGACCTCGCGGCGCTGATCGAACACCTCGATCTGCAGGAGGCCACGCTCGTCGGCCATTCGACAGGCGGCGGCGAAGTCGCGCATTACATCGGCCGGCATGGCACGCAACGCATCGCGAAGGCCGTGCTGATCGGCGCGGTGCCGCCGTTGATGCTGAAGACCGGGAGCAATCCGAACGGCACGCCGATCGACGTGTTCGACGGCATCCGCAAAGGCGTGGAAGACGACCGCTCGCAGTTCTTCAAGGATCTCGCGCTGCCGTTCTACGGCTACAACCGTCCGGGCGCGAAGGTGTCGCAAGGCGTGATCGATTCATTCTGGGTCCAGGGCATGGCCGGCTCGATCAAGGGGCTGTACGACTGCATCAAGCAGTTCTCCGAAGTCGACTACACCGAAGACCTGAAGAAGATCGACGTGCCGACCCTGGTGCTGCACGGCGACGACGACCAGATCGTGCCGATCGATGCGGCCGGCCGTCTGACTGCGAAGATCGTGAAGAACGCCACGCTGAAGGTCTATCCGGGTGGCCAGCACGGCATGTGCACCGTCGAGGCCGCCAAGGTGAACGGCGACCTGCTGGAGTTCATCGGGTCGTGATGCGGTGCTGCGGTGATTTGTATTGATGCCGCGGGTGCGGCGGGTCGCGGGCAGGCACGCGCGCCCGGTCGCACTCAAGCCTGAACCGCGGGCCTTCGCGCCTGCGGTTCGAGCGGCTTCAGGCGGTCGGCCAGCCGATCCGCGCGGCTCGTTGCAACGACGAGCGCACGACCAGCCGGTGGAACGGCGCGATCGCGAGAATATAGAAACGGCCGAGTCGATTGTGGCAATGCACGACGGTCGACAGGATCAGATAGCGCGAACTGCCTTCGCGCGTGCTGCGGGTCTGGTGCAGCACTGAAACCCGGAAGTCGAGATGACGGTCGTTTTCGCCGAGAATGATCTCGTGCGCGCTTCGCGTGTAGATCCTGAAGATGTCGAGGCGCTCCCTTGCGGCAGCCGGATCCTTGATGCTGCGTAACTGCCTCGCAGTCTTCAAGCCGGCACGCGCGACGATCGCATCGCGCACGCTCATCAGCTTAGCGACCCATCCCGCCTGATGCGTGAACACGAAGCGCGCGAGCAATTCCGGATCGCCGATGGCGTTCTCGGGCAAGCGGACGGCGTATGCGTCGGCCAGGTCCGGCGCGTCGTAGAAACGCGCGACGCCTGATTCAGCCGGCACGGCAACGGGTTGCACTGGACAGTGGGCGGTGAGCATGGTGACGTGCGGCGCTAAATGATGAATCGAAGAGGGGCGGCGCGCCGGGTCATGGCGGCAGGTCGGCTGAAACGGGAGCGCATCAAGTCTACGCGATTGTGGGCGTCTGCGCGGAGCGGCCGGCGCGGTTGTTCACGTCGTGCATCTGCGTAAAAAAGTCGTCTTAGTTATGCGATGTCACATAAATAATCGGAGTGCATTTGTTTGTTTGATAGGGGGAAGTTAGGTGCTAGCGGGTCCGAATAAGGGTAAGTGCCTAATTGAAATCCGACCTGGCATCGCCGATAGTACGTTATCGTACAACTAACGCTCAACCGGCAGACACTGCCGTGATGACAGAAGCGAGTGCTGTACCCAAGTTCGATCGCGCGCGGCGCAGGAAAGGAAGCTTATGAAGAAGATTGCTCTCAGTGGAGCCGGCGGCCAGCTAGGCTCGGTGGTACGCGCCGCGTTGGTCGCGCGCGGCACGCCGTTGCGTTCGGCGGCGGGCTCGAAGGCCCTTGTGCCGCTCGTGGATGGCGAGGACGTGATGCACGGCGACCTGCGCGATCCGGCTGTCGTGGATCGTCTGCTGCAAGGCGTCGACGTCCTGATCCATTTCGCGGGGACGAGCGTGGAGCGTCCGCTGCCCGAGATCATCGAAAACAATCTGCGCGGACTCGTCGAAGTGTACGAAGGCGCGCGCCGGCAAGGTGTGAAGCGCATCGTGTTCGCGAGTTCCAATCACGCGATCGGCATGTACCCGGTCACTGAGCATCTGAGCCTCGACTGCGAACTGCGCCCGGACGGTTTCTACGGACTGAGCAAAGTGTGGGGCGAAGCGCTCGCCAGAATGTATTGGGACAAGCACGGCATCGAGAGTGTTTGCGTGCGCATCGGCAGTTGTCTCGAGCGGCCGACCGAGCCTCGGCACCTGAGCACCTGGTTCGGTCATCGCGATCTGCTGCATTTCCTCGATCGTTGCGTCGAAGCGGAGAACGTCGGCTTCCTGACCATCTGGGGCGTGTCGGCCAACACACGCAGCTGGTGGGACAACAGCGGCGCCGAACGTCTGGGCTATCAGCCGACGCAGGATGCCGAGGTCTACGCCGAAGAAATTCTTGCGCGTCCGAATCCGCTCGACGCGCTGGGTCAGCGCTTCCAGGGCGGCAGCTTCGTGGGTATCGATTATTCGCGCGATGACACCGCACCGGACGGCTCGGCCGCTTCCGCCACGCGGCCTGTTTAAGCCGTTCAGGATTACGAGGAGACGCAGCAATGAAAATCAAGGGCATCCGCTGGTGGATGGTCGGTCTGGTCGCGGCCGGGCTCATTATCAATTACCTCGCGCGCAATACGCTGTCAGTCGCGGCGCCGACGTTGATGAAAGACCTCCACATCACTACCGAGCAGTATGCGCACGTGGTCGTGGCGTGGCAGCTTTGCTATGCATTCATGCAGCCGGTCGCGGGCTTCCTGCTTGACACGGTCGGCACCAAGATCGGCTTCGCGGCGTTCGCGCTCGCCTGGTCGCTGGCATGCGCCGCGGCGGCGTGGTCGACGGGCTGGCGCAGCCTTGCGTTCTTCCGCGGGCTGCTCGGCATTGCCGAGGCGGCCGGCATTCCGGCCGGCGTCAAGGCGACGAGCGAGTGGTTCCCGGCCAAGGAGCGCTCGGTCGCGATCGGCTGGTTCAACATCGGCTCGTCGATCGGCGCGTTGCTGGCGCCGCCGCTGGTGGTGTGGGCGTTGCTGCACGGCGAATGGCAGTTGGCCTTTGTGATCGTCGGCGTGGCCGGGATCGTGTGGAGCGTGGTGTGGATGGTGCTCTACAAACATCCGCGCAATCAGAAGCTGCTGGGCGATGCTGAACGCGATTACATTCTGAGCGGCCAGGAGACGAAGCACAGCGACGCAGGCGCGACCAGGCGCAACTGGCTCGCCATGCTCGGCAGCCGCGACTTCTGGGCGATCGGCATTCCGCGCATTCTGTCCGAGCCGGCCTGGCAGACCTTCAACGCGTGGATTCCGCTGTACATGATGACCGAGCGTCACATGAATCTGAAAGAAGTCGCGCTATATGCATGGATGCCTTTTCTCGCAGCAGACATCGGCTGCGTGCTGGGCGGCTACCTCAGCCCGCTGTTTCATAAGTACGCGAAGGTGTCGCTGTTCACGTCGCGGAAAATGGTGTTCGTGGTCGGCGCGCTGTTCATGATTGGACCGGCCTGTGTCGGCCTCGTGGCCAGTCCGTATGTGGCGGTGGCGCTGCTGTGCGTCGGCGGGTTCGCGCATCAGACCTTGTCGGGTGCGTTGTACGCGATTACGTCGGACATGTTCGGCAAGAACGAAGTCGCGACCGCGACCGGCATGGGCGGCATGGCGGGCTACCTGGGCGCGGCTGCGTTCACGGCGCTGTTTGGCGTGCTGGTTACGCAGGTCGGCTACAGCCCGCTGTTCGTGGTGCTGGCGGTGTTCGACATCATCGCGGCTGCGGTTGTGTGTCTGCTGGCGAAGAGCGCCGACAAGATGCCCGAGCCGCGCTGGACGCCGGTGAGTGCTGTGGCCAAGTGAGGCGCGTTAAGTGACGATGAATTCCGGACGCTGATCGAGCGAATCGGGAAATGAAAATGGCGGCGCTTTCGGGCGTCGCCATTTTTTTGCTCTTGTTCACTGCGTTGTTTCAGTCATCACGGCTGGGCGAAGCTCGCGCTTCGCCCAGCCGTTCAACCGCTTACCGCTTATCGACCACCGTCGCGTTATAGGTCGTCGCGCCGATCACCACATTGTTCAACGTAATACCGTTCACGTTGTACGCGTAGATCGGCCCAGGCGTGGTCGCGCTCGCGGGTCCGGCCGACACCGCCGCGCCCAGATTGCAGTTCGAGATCGTCACGCCGGTAATCGGCGGGATAGTCGGCGTCGGGGCCGCGCCGTTGTAGTCGAACGCGACGGGCCCTTGCGCGACGATCGCCTGGAAGCACGAGCCAGTCACGCCGTTAAGCGTCACGTTGCTCGCCTTCACGTTCGAAATGTTCACGTTCTGCACGACCGCCGGCCGGATGCGAATGGCGTCGTTGGCCGGCTGATAGTCGCAGTCGAACGTGATCAGGCCGCCCTGTGCCGCCGACGGATTGGCCGCGCTCGCCGTCACGACGCCGAGCGGCACCGTGGCGTTGATCGGGCTGCCGCTGAGCAATGCGCTGCCGTAACCCGCGCCTTTGAGACTGACGCCGTTCGGCAGCGTGACGGTATCGACATAGAAGTTCTTCACGAAGCCGCCGCGATTCATATTCGTCTTGATGCGAATCGCGATGTTCAGCGGATTGGTCGCCCAGTTCTGATTGAGCATCTGCAGATTGCGGGCGTAGATGTTCTGCACGCCGCCGCCCATTTCGCTGCCGAGCGTGATGCCGCCGTGGCCGCTGTTCATGATGCAGTTCTGGATCAAGTGATTCTGCGCGGGGCCGTATTGGGTATCCAGATCCTTGCCCGACTTGATTGCGATGCAGTCGTCGCCGGTGTTGAACGTGACGCTGTCGCACAGCACGTTGTCGCACGCGTCCGGATCGAAGCCGTCGTTATTCGGGCCGATGCTGTTGGTCGTCACGCCGCGAATCACGACGTTCTTGCAATCGGTCGGATGATGCTGCCAGAACGGCGTGTTGTTGGTGCAGTAGTTCTCCATCAACACATTCGTGCAGCCGATGAACTCGACCATGCACGGACGCAGATAGTGGCCGACGCCGAAGACTCGCTGCGCGACAGGCACGCCGGCTTCGGAGAGCGCGGGCAGGTAGTTCTGATCCTCCTGCCACGGCGTCGTGGGACTGGTCAGCTGCGCATACAGCGCATCGGAAATGCCCGGCGCGGCGGTTTTCAGGTCGACGTTCTTCGGATTGAGATACACCTGCGACGGCGTCGACGAATTCACGCAACCGTACGCGCCATTCGATCCCTTGAAGGTCCACCAGCACGTGGCGGTGTTGCCGCTGCCGGCGAACGGCGTCATGGCTTGCCCGTTGAGCACCGAGGTCGCGTCTTCGCCGGTCAGCGCGATGTTGGTCTGGTTGCGCGCGTACACCGGCGAACCGTAGTTCAGGCAATCGTTTGCCTGCCAGCGGCTATAGAACAGATTGCCGTTGGCGCCGCACGCGACCGGGCCGTCCTTCGCGTAGTCGGCCGGGTTCGGGCTGAAATAGATCGTGCAATTCGCGCTGAGGTGGAAGTTCACGTTGCTCAGCAGCACGATCGGTCCGGCGCAGTACCAGGTGCCGGCCGGCACGACCACGCGGCCGCCGCCCGCAGCGTTGCAGGCCTGGATTGCAGCGAGAAACGCGGGGCGCGAGTCGAACGAAGCGGCGGCGTTGGTCTGGTTCGAGCCAGGGCTCGCGGCCGACGCCGAGCCTGTGTACGGATTGGTCGCGGCGACGACGGCGCACGGTGCGGCGCCGTACTGCGTGACGAGGAAGTCGCGTGTGGGAAACATCGACTGGTTGATGCCTTGCAAGGACGCGATGATCTGTGTCGCGGCGCCCGAGGTGCCCCAGATCGGATCCTGCACGGCCGGCGGCGTGGTTGTCCCGCCGTTGACGGAGCCGCCGCAAGCGGACAGGCCGCCAAGCAGCGTCGCCCCCGCTGATGTTCCCGCCAGCACGATAAACGCGCGGCGGGCGGGCGAATTCGGTTCGGCCTGGTCGGGTGTTTTCGATGCTGCCCGCTTGCCGCTGGTTTTATCTATGTTTGCCACGGATGTCTCCTTGCCCTTTGCGGGCGTTGTCAGTAATCGTTGCTACTTTTGGGATGCAGAGGCAGTTCGTCGAAGCCGTTTGTTTACGTAAGGCATCCTTAATATTTGTAAAAAAGCTCTGCCGATAAAAACGGCGCAACTTTTGTCAACTCACGGCAGAGAGGAGGGAATGCACGAATGCGCCGCTGCTTGCCTATCTTTCACGGCAAGCGGGGCGGCGCATCAAACAGCGGCGTGCGGCTTAAGCGGTTTTCTGGCCAATCTCGTGATCGGCGAGGAATTCGAGCGCGCGCACCATTGCCGAGTGGTCCCACGCCTTGCCGCCGTGCGCGACGCAAGCGTTGAACAGCGCCTGGCAGGTGGCGGTATTCGGCAGGGACACGCCGAGCGATTGCGCGGTCGAGAGCGCGAGGTTCAGATCCTTCTGATGCAGTTCGATGCGGAAGCCCGGATCGAAAGTGCGTTTAGTCATGCGTTCGCCGTGCACTTCGAGAATGCGCGACGACGCGAAGCCGCCCATCAGCGCTTCACGCACGCGCGCCGGATCGACGCCGGCCTTGGAGGCGAGCAGCAGCGCCTCGCCCACAGCCTCGATCGTCGCGGCGACGATCACCTGGTTGGCCACCTTGCACACCTGGCCGGCGCCGACGCCGCCGATCAGCGTGACGTTCTTGCCCATCATGTCGAAGAGCGGTTTGACGGCATCGAAGGTCGCGGTTTCGCCGCCCACCATGATGGTCAGCGAGCCGGCCTTGGCGCCGACTTCGCCGCCGGAAACCGGCGCATCCAGATAGTCCGCGCCGCTCTCGCGCACGCGGGCCGCGAACTCACGCGTGGCCATCGGCGAAATCGAGCTCATGTCTACCACGGTTTGCCCCGCGCGCAACACGCTCGCGAGACCCTGCTCGCCGAACAGTACGCGCTCGACGTCGGGTGTATCCGGCACCATGATGAAAATCACGTCGGCCTGCGCGGCCACCGCGGCGGGGCTATCGCATGCGACGGCGCCCGCCTGGACGAGATCGTCGGGCACGCCGCTGCGCGTGAACGCCGCCAGCGCGACGCCGTTCTTGAGAAGGTTGGCGGCCATGGGCTTGCCCATGATGCCGAGTCCGATAAAGCCTGCTTTTTGCATGGAATGCTCCGAAGATGTCATGGCGGCCGCGTTACTGCTGGCCCGCCTGTTTCTGCATGAAGTGTTTCTGAACCGTCTGCGCGGCGCCTTTCAGCAGCCCCATATCCGCGCACACCGCGACGACGCGGCAGCCCATGGAAATATAGCGCTCGGCGTCGGCCTGCACCGGGGCGAGGATGCCGCTCGGCTTGCCCGCGGCCTGCGCGCGTTCGAACACGTGCGCGATCGCCGCCTGCACGTCCGGGTGATTCGCGTTGCCGAGTTGGCCGTAAGCGGCCGCGAGGTCGGATGGGCCGACGAACACGGCGTCCACGCCGTCCACGGCGAGAATCTCGTCGATCGAGTCGACAGCCTTGCGGCTTTCTATCTGCACGATCACGCAGACGTTGTCGTTGGCGACGCTAAAGTAATCGGCCACGGTCGCATAATGGTTGCCGCGATGACTCACCGACACGCCGCGAATGCCCTGCGGCGGATAGCGCGTGGCGGCAACGGCGCGGGCCGCGTCGTCGGCGCTTTCCACGAACGGCACCAGAAAATTCGAGAAGCCGCTGTCGAGGAGTCGCTTGATGAACACGCTGTCGTTGGCGGGCGGCCGCACAACTGGCGCGCTGGCGCTGTCTTTGAGCGCCATCAGTTGAGGAATCAGCGTGAGCACGTCGTTCGGCGCGTGCTCGGCGTCCAGCAGCATCCAGTCGAAACCGACAATGCCGAGCAGTTCGGTGACGATCGGGCTGGCGAGCGACGCCCAGCAGCCGATCAGGGTTTCGCCGCCGCAGACTGCCCGGCGGAAACTATTGGGTAAGGGCTGGTAAGGTGTGACGGCGGGCATGGGCGGGTTTCCTCAAGCGACAATGGATCGGGCAAGCTCCGAAGACGGCTCAACACGGGTTATAGGTCGTCGTATGTCTTGGTTGCAGGGTAGCACCGGCCTCGCCGATTGTAACGGTCACGTTAACCCGAATTCCTCGCCAGGCAAGCGTTTCAGGTTGCGCGCACGCCTCACAATGTTGTAGGATGACCTATATCTTAGGCCTTCACTCAAGGAAAGCAAATGACAATTACCGGCGAAATGCTGATCGGCCGCAAAGCGGTGCGCGGCGAGGAAAAACCATTGCATGCGTTCAATCCTGCCACGGGATCCGATATCGCGGAGCCGGTTTTCGGCAGCGGCTCGGCGGCGCTCGTCGGACAGGCGTGTGAGTTGGCGCAGCAAGCATTCGATCCGTACCGCCAACTGCCGCTCACGGTGCGCGCGGAGTTCCTCGAGCGTGTCGCCGACGGCATCACGGCGCTGGGCGATGCGCTGATCGAACGGGCGCACCAGGAATCGGGTCTGCCGAAGGCGCGTCTCGAAGGCGAACGCGGCCGAACCACTGGCCAGCTCAAGCTGTTTGCGCAAGTCGTGCGCGCCGGCCAGTGGCTCGCCGCCACGCTCGATTCGCCGCTGCCGGAACGCAAGCCGTTGCCGCGCTCGGACCTGCGCATGCAGAAGATTCCGCTCGGCCCGGTCGCGGTGTTCGGCGCCAGCAATTTCCCGCTCGCGTTTTCGGTGGCGGGCGGCGACACGGCGGCCGCGCTCGCGGCCGGCTGCCCGGTGGTGGTGAAGGCGCACCGCGCTCACCTCGGCACCTCGGAGATGGTCGGCCGCGTGATCCAGCGGGTCGCGCAGGAAATGGACTTGCCTGAGGGCGTGTTCTCGATGATCGTCGGCGCGGGCAATTCCGTCGGCGAGGCGCTGGTCGC
Organism: Paraburkholderia sp. BL6669N2; assembly: GCF_003387275.1. Classification (NCBI taxonomy): domain Bacteria; kingdom Pseudomonadati; phylum Pseudomonadota; class Betaproteobacteria; order Burkholderiales; family Burkholderiaceae; genus Paraburkholderia; species Paraburkholderia sp. BL6669N2. The sequence continues at coordinate 1,248,567 of NZ_QUNA01000002.1, forward strand.
GCATCCGGCGATCAAGGCGGTCGGCTTCACCGGTTCGCGCGCGGGCGGCACCTCGCTGATGCGCGTCGCGGCGGCGCGTGCCGAGCCGATTCCGGTCTATGCGGAAATGAGCAGCATCAACCCCGTGTTTCTGCTGTCGAATGCGCTGTCGGCGCGCGGCGAGAGCATCGCGCGCGGCTTCGTCGATTCGCTCGTGCTTGGCGCCGGTCAGTTCTGTACCAATCCGGGCCTCGCGATTGCCGTCGACAGCGACGCGCTCAAGACGTTCGTCGCAACGGCGTCCGACGCGCTGAGCGGCAAGCCCGCGCAGACCATGCTGACGTCGGGCATCTGCGCGGCCTATGAGGAAGGCGAGGGCAAGCTGGCCGCGATCAAGGGCGTTGAAGCCGTGGCTCGCGGTGTCGATACGACCGGCCCGACCCAGGCACGCGCGGCGCTGTTCGTGACCGATGCGCAGACGTTCCTCGCCACGCCGGCGCTGGAAGACGAAGTGTTCGGCCCGGCGTCCACTATCGTGCGTTGCAAGGACGAACAGGAAATGCTGGCGGTCGCCGAGTACTTCGACGGCCAGTTGACGGCGACGGTGCAGATGGACAGCGCCGATCTGGCGTCGGCGAAAAAGCTGGTGCCGATTCTCGAACGCAAGGCCGGGCGGATTCTGGTGAACGGTTTCCCGACGGGCGTCGAGGTGTCGCACGCGATGGTGCACGGCGGCCCGTTCCCGGCTACGTCCGATAGCCGCGCGACGTCGGTGGGCACGACGTCGATCGAGCGTTTCCTGCGTCCGGTGTGCTATCAGGATTTCCCGGCCGATCTGTTGCCGGAAGCGCTGGCTGACAACAACCCGCTGGATCTGTGGCGCCGTCGCGATGGCGAGATCACGCGCAGCTAATTGGCGGGTGATTAAGTGAAGTAAAAAATATGGCCGGGATATCCCGGCCATATTTTTATTGCGTCCGCTTTGGCGAACCCGATTCAACGGCAAGGTTAATCAGCTATTCGCCTCAGCAGCTTCATTCGCCCGCCGCAAGCGCTCGCGGCTATTGGACAGATGCATTCGCATCGCCGCGCGCGCGCCTTCTGCATCATGTCGCGAGATCGCTTCGAGAATGCTTTCGTGCTCGAGGTTGACGAGTGACAGATACGCATCCGGCTCCGCGCGCGCAATGCCCGCCGAATCGAGCCGGTTGCGCGGAATCAGCGCGCTGCCCATTTGCGTGAGGATGTCGACGAAATAGCGGTTGCCGGTGGCGCGCGCCACCGAGATATGAAACTGCAGATCGGCGTCCACGCTGTCCAGCCCGTTGTGGCGCGTAGCTTCGATCGCGTCGAGCGCGGTGCGCATGCGGGCGAGGTCGTCCGGCTTGGCGCGCTGGGCCGCGAGACCCGCGCACTCCGTTTCCAGACTGATGCGCAGTTCGAGGATGGACAACACGTCGCGCAAGGTGGTGGCGGGGACCATATCGATGCCCAGCTTTTCGCGCTGCGGCTCGAGCACGAAGCTGCCGATGCCGTGCCGCGTCTCGATGATCTTGCCCGCCTGCAAACGCGAAATCGCCTCGCGAATCACGGTGCGGCTCACGCTCAGCGTGACCATGAGTTGCGATTCGGTCGGCAGTTTGTCGCCGGGCTTCAAGGCGTTGGACGCAATTTGCTCGGTGACGTAGCTGACGACGAACTCGGCAAGATTACGCGCGCGTCGTGGCGGTGCCGCGGATGCCAGTGGTGTAGCCATCGAAAACGCCCCTTGAATCAGATAGTTGCAGACACTTCATGCGTTTCATTATACCGTCGTCTGACGACTGATTATAACCACGCCATGTCATTTTTCGGACCGGCGTCCGATACCGCGCCGGAATCCTTTCCCGTCTGCGTTTTACCCTGCCGCAACGCTCATTTCGCCGTCCGCAGGGAAGTACGATAACCGCTACGCGATCAGCTCGGCCGCAGTTCGACCCGCTTGATGTCTTTCACGATGACGAGATAGCTGAACACCGTGAGCAGGGCGTTGATGCCCACGAACACCAGCGCGCCGTTGAACGAGCCGGTCTTCGCCACGAGATAGCCGATCACGATCGGCGTCACGATACCGGCGACGTTGCCGAACATATTGAAGATCGCGCCCGAGAGACCGAGCGCTTCCCGCGGCGATGTATCGGCGACGACCGCCCAGCCGAGCGCGCCGATGCCTTTACCGAAGAACGCAAGCGACATGAGCGCGACGACGACCCAGTCGGTCGACACATAATTGCAGCCGATGATGCTCACCGACAGCAGCATGCCCCCGACAATCGGCACCTTGCGCGCGACGGTCAGCGAATGACCGCGGCGGATCAGCCCGTCGGAGAGAATGCCGCCGAGCACACCGCCGGAGAATCCGCAGATCGCCGGCAGCGAGGCGACCAGACCCGCTTGCAGAATCGTCATGCCGCGCGCCTGCACGAGGTAGATCGGAAACCAGGTTAGGAAGAAGTAGGTCAGCACGTTGATGCAGTACTGCGCGAGATAGACGCCCAGCAGCATACGGTTGCTGAGCAGTTGGCGAACCAGAGACCAGCCGCCGGTGTGCTCGATCCTGCCGGCCGGGCGGGTTGTCTTCTGGCCGTTGATCACGCCGCCGCCTTGCTCGATGTACTCCAGTTCTGAACGCGAAACCCGCGGATGATCGGCGGGATTCTTCATCACCTTCAGCCACGTGAGCGCGAGCAGAAGTCCCATCACGCCCATGACGACATAGACCATGTGCCAGCCGAACGCGTGCGTGAGCCACGCCATCAGCGGTGTGAACACCACGGCGGCGAAGTATTGCGCCGAATTGAAAATGGCCGACGCCGTGCCGCGTTCGTTGGTCGGGAACCAGCTCGCCACCACTTTCGCATTGGCGGGAAACGCCGGCGATTCGGCCGCGCCCATCGCGAAGCGCAGCGCGAACAGCGCGGTGACGGCGGCTGCCGCGCTGCCCAGCAGACCGATCGAACTTTGCAGCAAAGTGAAGAGCGACCAGAAGAAAATACTCGCCGCGTAAACGCGCCGCGCGCCGAAGCGATCCAGCAACCAGCCGGCCGGCAGTTGCGACAGCACGTAGGCCCAACTGAACGCCGAGAAAATGTAGCCCATGCGGATCGCGTCGAAGCCGAACTCGGCGCGCATGGCCGAGCCGGTCACCGACAGCGTGGCGCGGTCCGCATAGTTGAAGGTTGTGATCAGAAAGATCAGCAACAGGATTGCGTAGCGGACTCGGGTGCGCTTTGCGACGTGGGCGGCACTCGCGGTGCGGCTCATTTCCATGGTCATCTCCTGAATTTCTTATGCACGGGAGCGGCTTCTCCCTGGCAGCGAGACCGCACTATGCAGCCGCAGGCCTGTCGATACGTGCTCATGTGGCGGTACAAAAAGGCCCGGCGACGTTGCCGTCCCGGGCGCTCTTTGCGGTGCCGTTTATGCGGTCATCGTTCGCGCGGCGGCCGGGTGTCGACTGCCGCGGTTACGTCAATCCGGTTACGCCAATCCGATTACTGCGGGCCGAGCGACTTGATGAGCGCGTCCAGCTTGCTCATTTCTTCTTCCGTCAGATCGGTCAGCGGTGCGCGGACCGGGCCGGCGCTGTGGCCGACCAGCTTCGCGCCGGCCTTGACGATGCTGACCGCGTAGCCTGCGCGGCGGTTGCGGATCGCCAGATACGGCAGGAAGAACTCGTCGATCAGCTTGCCGACGGTCGCGTGGTCGTCTGCGGCGATCGCGCGGTAGAAGTCCATCGCGGTCTTCGGAATGAAGTTGAACACCGCCGACGAGTACACCGGCACGCCCAGCGCCTTGTACGCCGCGGCATAGACTTCAGCGGTCGGCAGGCCGCCGAGATACGAGAAGCGCTCGCCGAGACGGCGGCGGATCGACACCATGTTCTCGATCTCGCCCACGCCGTCCTTGAAGCCGATCAGGTTCGGGCAGCGCTCGGCCAGACCTTCGAGCATATCGGCGTTAAGCTTGGAATTCGCGCGGTTGTAGATGATCACGCCCATGTTCGGCACGGACTTGCAAACTTCTTCGGCGTGCGCGGCGATGCCTTCCTGGCAGGCTTCCGTCAGATAATGCGGCATCAACAGAATGCCGTTCGCGCCATGACGCTCGGCTTCCTGTGCGTAGGCGATCGCGACGCGCGTCGGGCCGCCCGCGCCGGCCAGAATCGGCACCTTGCCTTTGCAGACTTCGGTGGCCGTTTTCACGACGTTCGAATAGTCGGTGTGCGTCAGCGAGAAGAACTCACCCGTGCCGCCGGCGACGAACAGCGCCGAAGCGCCGTAAGGCGCGAGCCATTCGAGGCGCTCAGCATAGGTATCGGCGCGGAAATCGCCTTGTTCGTCGAAGTCGGTGACCGGGAAGGACAGGAGGCCTTCGGAAACGATCTGCTTCAGTTCCTGCGGTGTCGTCATGATAAGTGTCCAGAGCGTCGGAAAGGTTCGTGGTAGCTCAATTAAGTAGGAATTGAGATTTCTTATACGTCATCGTACAACAACAAATCGGCTAACTCAACGGTGTTTTCACGGCATAATACCTGCCCTAGGGTAAATACGGAACGTCCGCGCAATCTTTCATGTTATAGGATGACGTATGAATAGTTTGGCGCAGCAGGCGTACGCCGCCATAAGGATCGAGGCAATGGAACAATCTCCGCTCTACATTCGCGTTCACCCCAACGACAACGTCGCGATCGTCGTCAACGACGGCGGCCTGGGTGAGGGCGCCGTCTTCCCCGATGGTCTGGCGCTGCGCGAGCGTGTGCCGCAGGGCCACAAGGTCGCGCTGGCCGACCTGGCCGAGGGCGACGAGGTCATCCGCTATAACGTGGTGATCGGCTATGCGCTGAAGGCGCTGCCGAAAGGCAGCTGGATCAACGAACACGTGATTCGCATGCCGAGCCCGCCCGGACTGGAAGACCTGCCGATAGCCACGATCAAGGCGCCGGAGATGCCGCCGCTCGAGGGCTACACGTTCGAGGGCTATCGCAACGCGGACGGCTCGGTCGGTTCGCGCAACATTCTCGCCATCACGACTACGGTGCAATGCGTGGCCGACGTGGTTCAACACGCGGTGGCGCGCATCAAGGCCGAGCTGCTGCCGAACTATCCGAATGTCGACGACGTGGTGAGCCTCGGCCACACCTACGGCTGCGGCGTCGCGATCGACGCGCCCGACGCGATGGTGCCGATTCGCACCGTGCGCAACATCAGCCTGAATCCGAATTTCGGCGGCGAGGTGATGATGGTCAGCCTTGGTTGCGAGAAGCTGCAGCCCGAGCGCCTGATGCCGCCCGGCACGATTCCGATCGCCGCGGCCGCGAACGTGGCCGAGGTCGCGGACATCGGCGATATCGAGGCGGATCTGAATGGCGACGTCGTCGTGCTGCAGGATGAATCGCACGTCGGCTTCCAGTCGATGATCGAGTCGATCATGCGAATGGCCGACGGTCATCTGAAGCGTTTGAACAATCGCCGCCGCGAGACGTGTCCCGCGTCTGATCTCGTGATCGGCGTGCAGTGCGGCGGCAGCGATGCGTTCTCCGGTCTCACCGCGAATCCCGCGGTGGGTTACGCGACCGATTTGCTCGTGCGAGCCGGCGCCACGGTCATGTTCTCCGAAGTCACCGAAGTGCGCGACGGCGTCGATCAACTGACGGCGCGCGCGGCCAACCCGGAGGTCGCCGCGGCGATCATCCGCGAAATGCAGTGGTACGACGATTATCTGAAGCGCGGCGGCGCGGACCGCAGCGCCAACACCACGCCGGGCAACAAGAAAGGCGGCTTGTCGAACATCGTCGAAAAGGCGATGGGGTCGATCATCAAGTCGGGCAACTCGGCGATTTCCGGCGTGTTGTCGCCGGGCGAGAAGGTCAAACAGAAAGGCCTGATTTACGCGGCTACGCCGGCTAGCGACTTTATCTGCGGTACGCTGCAGGTCGCGGCGGGCATCAACCTGCACGTGTTCACCACCGGCCGCGGCACGCCGTACAGCCTCGCCGAAGTGCCCGTTATCAAGGTCGCGACGCGCTCGGATCTGGCGCGCCGCTGGCATGACCTGATGGACATCAACGCCGGTACGATCGCGACCGGCGCGGCGACGATCGAAGAGGTGGGCTGGGAACTGTTCCGCCTGATGCTCGACGTCGCCAGCGGTCGCAAGGAGACCTGCGCTGAAAAGCTCAAGCTCCACAATGCGTTGACGCTGTTCAATCCGGCGCCGGTGACCTGATTGATCCGGCTGCCTTGCTCGATCCGATCACACTTACACCAATAGAAACATGACTGACTCGAACCTTGACCGCGGCGCGGCACAGAAACCCTTCCGTCGTCTGCTGCTCACTGGCGCGGCGGGCAACCTCGGCAAGCAATTGCGCGGCGCGCTCGCCGCGTGGGCCGATATCGTGCGCGTCACGGATATCGCGCCGCTCGGCGACGTGGCGGCCCATGAAGAAGCCTCGATCGTCGATATCGCCGACGAAGCCGCGGTTCACGCGCTGCTCGAAGGCGTGGACGCGGTGGTTCACCTCGGCGGCATTTCCGTCGAAGCGCCGTTCGAAGATCTGCTCGAAGCGAATATCCGTGGCCTGTACAACCTCTATTCGGCGGCGCAGAAGCAGGGCGTGAAGCGCATCGTGTATGCAAGCTCGAATCACGCGGTGGGTTTTCATCCGGTGACGGAAGTGGTGGATATCGACGCGCCGCTGCGTCCCGATAGCCTGTACGGCGTGACGAAGTGCTTCGGCGAATCGCTGTCGCGTTACTATTTCGATCGCTTCGGTCTGGAAACGGTGTGTCTGCGGATCGGTTCATCGTTCGAGCAGCCGAAGAATCCGCGCATGCTCGTGACCTATCTGAGCTTTCGCGACCTCATCGAACTGGTGCGCTGCTCGCTGTTCACCAACCGCGTGGGTCACGCGATCGTCTACGGTGTGTCGGATAACCGGACCAAGTGGGTGGACAACACCAAGGCCGCGTTCCTCGGTTTTCGTCCGCAGGACAGTTCGGTGGAATTCGAGCATCTATTTCCGGTCACGGCGCCCACTGCCGATCTCGACGACCCGACGCAGCGTTTCCAGGGCGGCCCGTTCGTGCTCGCCGGTCCGATGGAGCCGAAGCGGTGAGCGCCGCGGCGAACCCGCGCGTGGAGCGGGTCGAGGCGGGGGGGCAGGCGCCGGCTTCGGTCGGCGAGAGTCCGGTGTGGCGTGCTAACGAGCAAGCGCTGTACTGGGTGGATATTCCGGCGCGGAAGATCGCGCGCTTGCGGATCGATTCGGGCGAGCGCTCTGAATGGCTGCTGCCGGAGAAAGTCGCGTGCATCGCGTTCGATTATCGGGGTACGGTGCTGGCCGGCTGCGAGACCGGGCTGTTCGCGGTCAAGCTGACTGAGTCCTCGGCCAGCGGCGAACCCGTGCAGGTGACAGGACGCAAGCTCGCCGCGCCGGCCTTCGCTTGCGACGACATGCGTTTCAACGACGGCCGTTGCGACCGGCAAGGACGCTTCTGGGCCGGCACGATGGTGCAGGATATGGCGGCGGCCAAGCCGGCCGGTGCGCTGTATCGATTCGATGAACGTGGCGTGCTGTCCGCGCCGGTCGTCGAAGGGCTCATCACGCAGAACGGCCTCGCGTGGTCGCCGGATGGCACGACGATGTATCTGTCGGACTCGCACCCGTTGCGCAGGCAAATATGGGCATTCGATTACGACATCGAAACTGGCGAGCCGCGCAACCGCCGCGTGTTTGCCGACCTGAATCACCATGCGGGCCGTCCCGATGGCGCCGCGGTGGACGCCGACGGCTGCTACTGGATCTGTGCGAACGACGCGGGCCTGCTGCTGCGCTTCACACCCGCAGGCAAGCTGGACCAGCAGATTGCGGTGCCGGCCATCAAGCCGTCCATGTGCGCATTCGGTGGGCGCGATCTGGATACGCTGTTCGTCACGTCGATTCGTCCCGCTGCGAACGCGAGCGAGCACGACGGCCATCTGTTCGCCGTGCGTCCTGGCGTAACCGGGCTGCCAGAGCCGGAGTTTGCCGGCGAACTGTAAGCGGAGCGTGTGAGAAAAGGGCGCCGGACATGTTGCGCATGTCCGGCGCCCTTTGTTTATGTGCTCAACATTCATAGGTCGTCGTACAACATTGTGGTGTAAAGGCTACGCTGTTGTCACATTTTTGCGATAAAAACAGCGCGTCCAAGGCATCCCGGTTTTACCCCTCCAGCGCCGTGTCCACCGGCGCATGGACTCGCCGCGTGGTCGATCGGTCATGCGTGCCGGACGCCTTCCTGGTGCGGGTAAATACCGTCTGTACAACTCAAACCTCGTTTTATAGACTTCATATGTCGTCGTACAACATATAAGCCCAAACAAATTCCTTTCTTTGAATTTCGAATTTTCGGTGTGAAGGAGGCGGCGTCGACGTGCGCGACTACTCGCACACGAGACGCAAGCCGATGCAGTTGAAGCAAAAGTAAAAGAGTCGAGTTGGCTGACAGGAGTGCTGAGCATCTGCGCCGGGGACGTTGCACAGACCAGCATGGCAACGCGTGAGTGACCGCATACCGTGGCGAGCGCCGAGCCGGGAGACGCAGCAAACCATGTCGCATCCGCGGGTAGCACCCGCAAGCGGGCCTTCCGCAATCGATTGGATGGTCAATTTTTCAAGGAATTTCACGATGAACAAGAAGTTTGCCTCTTCCCGTGTTTCGCTGATCGTCGCAGCTTCGGTGCTGGCCTTCAGCACGGTGTCGGCACAAGCGCGTGTGTTCCGCGTGTCCGATGTGCACGGCGACACGTACCCGACCAACATGGCCGTGAAATACATGGGGGAACAGATCAACAAGGCAACCGGCGGCAAGGATTCCGTGAAGGTCTTCGGCAATAGCGCGCTGGGCTCCGAAAACGACACGATCGATCAGGTGCGTATCGGCGCGCTGGACATGGCGCGCGCCAACGGTGCCGCGTTCAACGAGATCGTGCCCGAATCGATGATCCCGTCGCTGCCGTTCCTGTTCCGCGATATCGACCATTTCCGCAAAGTGATGTACGGCCCGGAAGGCCAGAAGATTCTCGACGCCTTCAAGGCGAAGGGCATGATCGCGCTGACGTTCTACGAGAGCGGCGCGCGCTCCATCTACACGAAGAAGCCGATTCACACGCCGGCTGACATGAAGGGCCTCAAGGTCCGCGTGCAGCCGTCCGATCTGATGGTCGACGAAATCCGCGCAATGGGCGGCACGCCCACGCCGATGCCGTTCGCCGAAGTCTATACGGGCCTGAAGACGGGTCTGGTGGATGCCGCTGAAAACAACCTGCCGTCGTACGAGGAAACCAAGCACTTCGAAGTGGCGCCGGTCTACTCCGAAACCCAGCATTCGATGACGCCGGAAGTGCTGGTGTTCTCGAAGAAAGTGTGGGACACGCTGACGCCGCAAGAGCAGGACATCATCAAGAAGGCCGCGGCGGACTCGGTGCCGTACTACCAGAAGCTGTGGACCGCGCGCGAAGCCGACGCGAGCAAGACGGTCACGAAGGGCGGCGCGACCATCGTCGCTTCGACGCAGATCGATCGTGCCGCGTTCGTCAAGGTGATGCAGCCTGTGTGGGCAAAGTACGAAAAGACCCCGCAAATGAAGCAGCTCGTCGACGAGATCCAGGCAGTCAAATAAGGTTCGCCTGAACGGAAGCTATCCAGCGGTGAAGTCGTGAAGGGCCTTCGAGAAGATTTCGCAGGCCTTGCCGCTGTGCGCTTTCTGAACTGAAAAATCGAGCAGATTGCTGAATATTAAAGAAAAAGACAGGTCGGTCGAATGCAAGGACGGGTCCAATGAGATTCATGAAGCGCCCAAATGATTTTCTATTCCGTGCGCTGGTTATCGTGGCGTCGCTGAGTCTCGCCGTGCTGAGCCTGCTGGTGATCTACAGCGTCGTGATGCGCTACGTCTTCAGCGATGCACCGGATTTCGTCGAGCCCATCGCGCTTTTGCTGGTGATCGTGATCGCCATGTTCGGCGCCGCGCTCAAGGTGCGCGAAGGCGGCCATATCGGTCTCGATTCGCTCGTGAAGAAATTGCCGCCGAAAGGGCAGCTCATCGCCACGTCGTTTCAACATATTTGCCTGATTGTGTTTGCGGTGATGGTTTTCTTCGGCTGTCTGCAGATGGTCGAGGCCACCGCTGAAGACCGGATTCCCATTATCGGTTTGCCTGAATCGTTGCGTTACTGCATTCCGGTTATTGCCAGCGTCTGCATTGCAATGTTCTCGATTGAGAACCTGCTCGCGCTTTTCGCACCGAAACAAAAATAGAGCAATCATGGAACTTGCCATCCTCTCCGTCAGTTTTCTTGTTTTCCTCCTCCTCGGCGTTCCTGTTTCTTTCGGGCTCGGGCTCGCGTGTGTCCTGACTTATCTATACGAAGGCTTGCCGGCGGCCACCGCCATGCAGTCGATGATCTCGGGCATCAACGGCTTCTCGTTTCTCGCGGTGCCGTTCTTCATTCTGTCCGGTGAGCTGATGCTGCACGGTGGAATCGCGGACCGCATCCTGCGTTTCGCGCAAGCCACGGTCGGGCATTTCCGCGGCGGCCTCGGCATGGCCAACGTGGTGGCATGCACGCTGTTCGGCGGCGTCTCCGGCTCGCCCTCGGCGGATACGTCGGCCATGGGCGGCGTGGTGATTCCGTTGATGAAGCGTGAAGGCTATAGCGCGGCCTACGCGGTCAACGTGACGACTCACTCGTCGCTGGCGGGCGCGCTGATGCCGACGTCGACCAACATGATCATCTATGCATTCGCGGCCCAGGGCATCACCGGCACGTTGAATGGACACCCCATGAGCGGCGTGTCGATCGGCGATCTGTTGTTTTCCGGTCTGCTGCCGGTGTTGTGGGTGATGGGTTTCGTGCTGATCGCCGCATACTGGCAAGCAGTCAAATACGGTTATCCGCGTCGTGCCGACGGTTCGACGGAGTTGCAGAAATTCCCCGGCTGGTACGCCGTGGCCCGCACGTTCCTCGGCGCGTTGCCCGGCTTGATGGTGATCGCGATCATTCTGGTTTGCGTGGCGAAGGGCATTGCTACAGCGACGGAAGCCGCCGCTATCGCCGTGTTTTATTCGCTGGTGCTGACAATCGTCGTGTATCGCTCCATGACGATGAAGAAGCTGTTCCGCGCGCTCTCCAAGGCGGCCAAGACCACCGGCGTGGTGCTGCTGCTGATCGGCGTGTCGAACATGCTGCGTTATCAGATGGCTTATCTGGAGATTCCGGATGCGATCGAACACATGCTCGACGGCGCGACCAGCCTGCCGTGGTTGATGCTGCTGTACATCAACCTGATCCAGATTTTCCTCGGCACGTTCGTCGACATGGCGGCGCACATCCTGATCACCACGCCGCTGTTCCTGCCGATGGCGATGCACGCCGGCGTCGGCCCCGTGCAGTTCGGGATCATGATCCTGCTGAATTGCGCATTGGGCCTGGTGCATCCGCCGATCGGCTCGGTGCAATTTATCGGGTGCGCGATTGGCAATGTGTCGATTGGTGAAACTACCAAGGTGGCGTGGCCTTATTACCTGGCTATCTTCAGCGCGATCAACATCGTGACTTACGTACCGATGTTCTCGACATGGTTGCCCAGCCTGATCAACGGTCACCCGGTATTTTGAAATCCCTTAGTTAACACCGGGGCATTCGAACAATATCCACACTCGGCGGCACTTGAAGCGTGCCGCAACGAAAGAATAATTTTTTAAAGAGGAGCAGAAATGAAAAAGGCATTGGCAACTTCGGCGCTTGGCTTGGTCGCCCTCGGCGCGCACGCTCAGAGCAGCGTGACGCTGTACGGGATCGTCGATACGGGTATCGGCTATCAGAGCAGCCAGACGACGCTCGGTTCGACCAGCGGCGGCCGTTCGAACGTGAAGATGGTCAACGGCATCTGGGCCGGCAGCCGTTTCGGCCTGAAGGGCGCCGAGGACCTGGGCGGCGGCACGAAGGCGATCTTCCAGTTGGAAGAGGGCTTTAACAGCGCCACCGGCGCGCAGTCGGTCTCCGGCCTCGGGTTCAATCGCCAGGCTTATGTCGGCGTGTCGAATGCCAGCTACGGTACCTTCACGGCCGGCCGCCAATATACGTCGTACTATACGATGCTCTCGCCGTACAGCCCGACCACATGGCTGACGGGCGCATACGGCGCGCACCCGGGCGATATCGACTCGCTGGATACGCTGTACCGTGTGAACAACTCGCTGGTGTACACGTCGCCGAGCCTGTATGGCCTGACGGCGAGCGGCTCGTATGCGCTGGGCGGCGTGCCGGGCAGCTTCAACGCCGGTTCGACGTGGAGCGCGGCGTTGCAGTACCTGAACGGTCCGTTCGGCATCGCGGCGGGCTTCCAGCGCATCAACAACTCGACGCCGGGTGGCGGCGCATGGGGCCCTGACTCCACGACGTCGAACAACGGCGCCCAGGCGGGTGTGTCGGCTATCAACAACGGCTATCAGCGCGCCCAGGCACAGCAGCGCGTGGCGGTAACGGGCGGCTATGCCTTTTCCCCGCAGTGGGACGTGTCGTTCTCGTACTCGAACGTGCAATACATTCCGGGTATCAATTCACCGTTCCACACCACGGCGATCTTCAACACGGGCGGCGCCGTGCTGCACTTCAAGCCTTTGACGGCACTCGACCTGGCTGCGGGCTACAGCTATACGCGTGCTACCAAAGCGAACGGCATCACGAGCTCGGCCAGCTACCAGCAGTTCAACCTCTCGCAGTACTACAGCCTCTCCAAGCGCACCGGCCTGTATGCGCTCGAGGCGTATCAACGCGCAGGCGGTCAGACCCTGGGCACGAACGGCGTGAGCATCATCAACGCGACGGCCAGTGTCGGCGACGGCCAGAACAGCGCGCCGTCCTCGTCACGCAGCCAGTTTGCTGCCGGCGTGGGCATCATCCACAAGTTCTGATGGTGTAAGTTCGTGGCGGTGTGTTGTAACACCGCCACGGCGACGCGTTTAAATTACGCTTCGCCGAGCATCACAAGCTGCGCGCGCAAGGCGCGCAGCATCTCTGGCACCCGGTCTTCGAGCATTGCGCGAGCCGGCCCGATCAGCGCGGTCAGCCAGGAAAACGTTAGCACCGGCAAATCGGCCATCTTCGCGTCCGCAGCCGTTTTCAGCATCGCCACGGTGGCAGCGCGCATGCTTCGCGACGCCGCGCGCGCCATTTCCGTTGTATTCAGTTCGGCCGCGATCGCCTACGAAAGGCCGCTTCGAGCAGCGGCCGTAGGCTGGCAAGCCGCGCGTTTCACACGCTCACGCGTCGGACCACAAACGCCCAGCCGTTGCCCAGTTTTCGCGTTTCACGTCGGTCAGAATGATATCCACCGAGTTCGGTTCGACGCCTAGCGATTCGCACGTCGCCTTGGTGATGGCTTCGACGAACTGGCGTTTCTGTTCCACCGAGCGGCCTTCGAAGAGTTCGATATGAAACGTGGGCATGGGGTTACTCCGTTAAGCATGAGAGTGGGGTTGGAATGAGCGCAGCGCAATTTCAATCGCGATAGCTGGTATCGAGGCGGTCGAGTTTGCGCAGCAAGGCGGGCCATTCGAGCAAACCCTCAATGGCGCCGCCATCGTACAGTTGTTCCGCCGTGCGTGCGGCGACCGCATCGCCCGGCACCACGAGTTGCGCGCCGCACGCCTGGGCCTGTAACTGGATCTCGCATGCCTTGAGCAGCGTTGCCATCAGCACATAGGCTTCGGCGACCGTGCGGCCGGTGGTCAGCGTGCCGTGATTGCGCAACAGCATGGCGGGCTTGTCGGCGAGATGCGCGACGAGGCGCTCGCCTTCCGCCGGCGAAAACGCGAGGCCTTCGTAATCGTGGTACGCGAGTTGGCCGTAAAAGCGCAGAGCGTGTTGCGAGGCGGGCAGCAGGCCGGCCGGTTGCGCCGAGACCGCCACGCCCGCCGTATTGTGCAGATGCATCACGCAGAAGGCATCGGCGCGTGCCGCGTGGACCGCCGCGTGCAGCGCGAAGCCGGTCGCATTCACCGCATGTTCGCTCGCGCCGACAACGTTACCTGCAATATCGATCTTCACGAGATTCGAGGCGCGCACTTCATCGAAGGCGAGGCCGAACGGGTTGATCAGAAAGTGGCCGGGCTCGCCCGGAACACTTGCCGAGATATGCGTGTAGATCAGATCGTCCCAACCGTTGAGCGCCACGAGCCGGTAGGCCGCGGCCAGGTCGACGCGGGTCTGGCGCTCCGCGTCGGACAATGGTCCCGTCTCCGCGACGTGGCCGGCAGGGGTGTGGGTGAATGACATGTCTGTCTCCTGAATCCGGAAATTGCTCGATCGCCGCAACGCGTGCGTGCGCGTGGCGCTTGGCGAGACTTCGTGACCTGACTAGCTCGCGCGCCTGGCCGGAATCCGCGTCGTCGCGCGGCGTGTGGTGTCCACAGGTTGCACGGCTTCGACGGTGGCCACGCCATGCCCGAGGCGCCGTGTGAGCCACTGCACGCTCCACGTCGCGAGGACGAAGGGCGCGGTCATGACCGGCCAGCCGAAGTATGCCGCCGCCGCTTGCAGCACGCTCGACAAGGCCACGCCGCCGAGCATCGTGACGAGGTGGCAGTCGGCTAGCGCGAGCGCGGTCAGCACGCCGTTGAATCCTAACAGGCCGGCGTCGAACGACGCTATCGTTGCGCCGGACAGCAGGTGCGCGGCGCTGGCGAGCGCCGCGCCGATCAGCGCCCGCAGCGCATGCCTGCGCGACGCCGCCGCAATCCCGAGCAACACGAGCAAACCGGGCAACGCGTCGGACGCAAAACCGGTTTGGGCGAAACCGGCGAGCAAGCCGCCGCCCCATTGGGTCACGTTCGTCGCGCTCGTCACGTGCGCCGGGCTTGCGGTGACCGGCGGCGCGTTGACGGTGATCATCGGCAGCCAAAGCCACGTGACGATCAGGCACGGGCTCGAAAAAAAGCCCAGTCCGCGCTCACGCAGCCAGCGCGACCACGGCGCTAACAGCCACGCCGTGCAGGTGGCGGCGAGAATCGCCACCGCGCCCGCTGTCGCATTGTCGGCGATGAAGTTGAAGGCGGCCAGCCCCGCCAGCGCGCCGTTGAAACCGTGCAGCCCGGCGCGCGTATCGTCCTCGCGGTAGCCGGCCAATACCGCGCTCACGTTGGCCGCGACTGCGCCCATCAGTGCCGCGCAGGCGAGGCGCGGGTCGTAGAGCAGCCATGCGGCGAGCAGGCACGCGCCAGTGAAGGCGTTCGGTTGCAGCACGATCTGGCCGAGGCTGCGCAACAACGTGCGCAAGGCGGCGGATCGAGCTTCGGTCGCGACGGAGGGCATGATGGGAAGGCAGTGTGTTTTCAATGTTGCGCAATCCCGCCGTCCGGGCGTCGGCGCGCGTCGGGCTCGGAGGACTGCGAACCGCGAGCATAGGCCAGCCGCGCCGCGCTAGGCATCGCGTGCGTTGATAGTGGCTATTTGCGACACCTGCCCGCCATGCCATGCGTCGCCGCAACAAAAGTTTTCGCGCTACGATATGAACCCGGCGCAGCCCGGCAGAACCCGGTCGCGCCGTCCAGAGAGGAGACAGGCAGATGCGTGAATTACGGTGGGCATCGGAAGAGGGCGACGGCATCGAACATCTGGCGTTCGACGCGCACGAGGACGGCTTCGCGGTGGAAAGCGTCGTGGTCGGCCAGCGTTACGGAAAGTCGTATGGCCTACATTACAAGGTGCGCTGCGACTCGCACTGGCGCACACACTACGCGTGGCTGAAGATCGTCGGCGGCGGCGAGCTAGAGTTGCATGGCGATGGCGCGGGCCATTGGCACGACGGACACGGCCTCGCGCTGAGCGCGATCGAGGGCTGCATCGACATCGATATCGCCGCTACGCCGTTCACCAACACGCTGCCGATCCGTCGCTTGCAACTGGCCGAAGGCGAGCGTCAACCCATTTCGGTGGCGTATATATCAACGCCCGATTTGCAGGTCACCCGTGTCGAACAGGCGTACTCATGCATCGAGTTGCATCGCGAGTATCGCTACGAGGGCATCTTCCGCAACTTCACGGCAGATATGAAGGTCGACGACGACGGCCTCGTGATCGATTATCCGACGCTCTTCACACGCCTGCCGCGCGGGCGTTGAGTGTAGACGGCGCAGCCCAGCCGCCATGGTCCGCGCGATGCCGCTCCACGAAGCGTTCGATACTCGCCGCGATCCGGTCGGGTTCGCGCAGCGCGACCCAATGGCCGGCATCGATCTCATTGCGCTCATACGCACCGAGCCAGCCCTCCAGCCCAAGCGAGAGCGCCGGGCCGACGTAGCGGTCACGCAGCGGCACGATGAATTGCACCGGCGCGTGAGCATGACGCGCGCGCGGGCGCAGCAGCTTGTCGATGAAATTGGCGCGGTACAGATTCAGGCCGTTGAGCGCGTTGCGCAGCTGCGCCGGATCGGGCGCGGGGCGCACGTGTTCCGTCACGCGCAGCCACAACGGCCACAGGCGTGCGGCGCCCACGCGCCACACGAGTTCGGGCAACCACGGCAAATGAAAGAAGAAGATGTACCAGGACTTGAGCGTTTGCCGGACGCCGCTGCCGACCGGGCGTTTCGTTGTCGGCTGTGCGGTTCGAGCGGCGCGGTCGCGCTCACTCTCGCTCTCGCCGCGCAAGGCGAAAGACGCGTGATCGAGACACGGCCCTGAGATCGACGTGTACGAAGCGATGCGTCCTTTGAACGCCGGGTCCGTCACGGCTTCCCAGCTTTGAATCGAGCCCCAGTCGTGGCCGACCAGGTGGAACGGCCGCGCGCCGCAGGTCGCGTCGGCGACCGCCGCAAGGTCGGCGGCGAGGCGTTCGAGCCGGTAAGCGTGGCGCGTGGCCGGCGCTTCGGAGGCGCCGGCGCCGCGCACGTCGTAGGCAATCACACGGTAGCGCGCGTCCAGATGCGCGCGCACCGGTTCCCACACGGCCGCCGAGTCGGGATAACCGTGCACCAGCACGATTGGCGGCGCGTCGCGCGGTCCGCTCACGTACACCGTGAGCCGCACGTCGCCGGCCTCGACCGACAGCGTGTCGCGTATCACGTGGCCGCCTGCACACCGCGCCGCGCGGCCTTGCGGGCGCTCGGCGTGAGCGCATTGGCGGCATCGACCGCGGCGACGAGACCCTCGATGCGGGCCAGTTGCACACGGTTGTCGTGATCCCACGGATGGAAGCCGGGCCGGAAAAAGCTCAGCCATTCACCTGCGATGCGCGGAAACACACCATGACGTGGGCCATACAGATATTTCACGACGCGCCACATGCCGCGTAGATGACCGCCGCGTTTGCGATCGGCGATGAGCAACCGCACGTGATAGTCGAACACGATCAGCCAGAACGTCAGCGTTGTGGCGAGCATGGTGCCGGTGCGCAGCAGATAGCGGCCGAGCCCGGGTTTGAGCACGGCGTTCCATACGTCGTAGGAAACGGACTTGTGCTCGGTTTCCTCGAGCGCATGCCAGGTCCACATCTGCGTATAGCCTTCCACCGAGCCGCCGATGCGCGACGCGTCTTCCAGCAGCAGGCCGGCCAGCATCGCCGTGTAGTGTTCGAGGCAGACGGTGACGGCGAGCTGGTAAGAATGCGGCAGGACTTTGCGGCCGAAGTTGAGAATCGCCCACAGCCGTTTGTCGAGCTTGTGCGCGGGCAGGCCGGCTGCCTGCAGCAGATCGTTGTATTCGACGTGCTCGCGCGTATGCATGGCTTCCTGGCCGATGAAGCCGAGCACCTGCTTCTTCAGCACAGGGTCGTCGATCTGATCGCGGTAGTTGCGCACGCTGTCCATGAAAAAACGCTCGCCGGCCGGAAACAGCAGCGAAAGCGCGTTGAAGAAGTGTGTCACATGCGAGCCCTGCACGTGCCAATCGCAGGCACGTTCCGGCGGCAAGTTGAAACGGAGGTCGCGGCGAATCGGCATCATGGCGTTTCTCCTTGTGATTCTCGATGAATTGCTGATCGTGATCGAATGACGTACGTGGCCCGGCAAAGAAGTCCGGCGCATCAGGCGCGCTTGCCGTCCATCTGCGCGGCGCGCCGCGCGCGTTTTTCGGCGATGCGTTTCATGCGGCGCGTTTGCATCACCACGAGTGCCTGATAGGCGGCCGGCAGCGTGCGCGCCAGCCAGTCGGCGGCTCGCGCGTCGCGTCCGATCAGCACGCGCCGCCTGTTTCTGCGCACGCCGTCGAGAATCACGCGCGCGGCTTCGTCGGCGCTGGTGATGAAAAACTTTTCGAAGTCGTCCTTGCCTTGCTGTTCGGTTTCCAGCATGAAGCCGACCATGTTCGTTGCGATGCGGCTCGATTGCGCGATGCTCGTGCGGATGCCGCCCGGATGCACGCAGGTCGCCGAGACACCGCACTTCATCAGGTCGAGTTCCTGACGCAGCGCTTCGGTAAAGCCGCGCACGGCGAATTTGGTCGCGTTGTACCCGCTCATGCCGGGCTGCGAAAACAACCCGAACACGCTCGACGTATTGACAATATGGCCGTCACCGGAGGCCTTGATGTACGGCAGAAATGCTTTCGTGCCGTGCACCACGCCCCAGAAGTTGATACCGACGATCCACTCCAGATCCGCGTAATCCATCCCTTCGATCGTGCTCGACAGCGCGACGCCCGCGTTGTTGAACACGAGATTGACGCCCTGATGCTGCGCGGCCGTTTCGGCGGCCCAGTCGAACATCGCGGCGCGCTCGGCAACATCGAGCACGTGGGTGGTGATGCGCAACGGCGAACCGACGATCCGCGGTGCCGCGGCTTGCGCAAGCTGTGCGGTTTCGGCGAGGCTCGCCGCATTGCGGTCGGCGAGCGCGAGGTGGCAGCCTTCGCGCGCCAGTTGAATCGCGAGCGAGCGGCCCATGCCCGAGCCTGCGCCGGTGATCGCGGCGACTTTGTCGGTAAAGTTTTTCATTGGTTTATCTCCGGTTCTCCCTGAACGGTGCCTTTTTCGTTGTCGTTGTCTTTTATGTGCGGTCAGGCTGCTTCCACAGGTGCGGAAGCAGCGCCGCCATGAGCATGCGTGCCGTGCGCTGACCCCGGTGGCACGCTCGCCACATGCGGCGCGGGCGAATACGCGAGGTAATCGGCCATGCTGAAGGTGCTGGTGGCCTGGCGGAATTTGTAGGCAAATCCCGGCCACAGCGTCGTGTTCTTGCCGGTCGACGGATCGAGATACCAGCTCTTGCAGCCACCCGTGGACCAGATCGCGCGGCCGAGCTTCTGCTGGA
Organism: Paraburkholderia sp. BL6669N2; assembly: GCF_003387275.1. Lineage (NCBI taxonomy): Bacteria > Pseudomonadati > Pseudomonadota > Betaproteobacteria > Burkholderiales > Burkholderiaceae > Paraburkholderia > Paraburkholderia sp. BL6669N2. The sequence continues at coordinate 1,267,877 of NZ_QUNA01000002.1, forward strand.
TCTGCTCGTTGTACGCGCGCTCCACTTGCGGACGCACTTCGATGGCGTCGGCGCGTTCAGCATGCATCGTCTTCAGCGCGCGCAGGATGTACTCGACCTGCGACTCGATCATGAACACCATCGAGTTGTGGCCGAGACCTGTGTTCGGTCCAACCACCATGAAGAAGTTTGGATAACCAGGCAATGTCGTACCAAGGTAAGCATGCGCGCCGTCGCGCCACGTATCGACAATATCGACGCCGCCGCGCCCGCGCACCACGCCGCGCGGAAACGGGTCGGCCACCTGGAAGCCGGTGCCGAAGATCAGGCAGTCGGCGCGATGACGCGCGCCGTCGCTGGTGACGACCGCGTCTTCCTCGATGCGCGCGATGCCGGCGGTCGTCACCGAAACGTTCTGGCGTGACAGCGCGGGGAAGTAATCGTTCGAAATCAGCACGCGCTTGCAGCCCATTGTGTAATTCGGCGTGAGCGCGGCGCGCAATTGCGGATCGCGCACCTGGCGGCGCAGATGCCGCTCGGCGGCTTTCTGCGCGGTCTTCATCAGCGACGGATGAGTCGCGAAACCCAGGGCGCGGGATTCGAGCATGCAGTAGAGTGCCGAGCGCATGATCTTCTGCGTGAACGGCAGGTGTTTGAACAGCCATCGCTCCAGCGGTCTGACGGCGCGGTCGGCCTTCGGCATGATCCACGGCGGCGTGCGCTGGAACAGGTCGAGATGCGCGACGCGCGGCGCGATCTGCGGAACGAACTGGATCGCGCTCGCCCCCGTGCCGATCACGGCGACGCGTTTGCCTTCGAGCGAATAGCTGTGATCCCACTGCTGCGAGTGGAAGGTCTTGCCCCTGAATTTTTCGAGGCCGAGAATATTCGGCACGGCCGCACGCGACAGGCCGCCCATAGCCGAAATCAGCACGCGTGCCGACCATTGCCGGCCGTTCGCAAAGGTCAGTTGCCAGCGGTGGCGCGCTTCGTCGTAGATCGCGCTGGCCAGCTCATGGCCGAAACGCAGATGCCGCTCGACGCCGAAGCGCTGCGTGCAGTCTTCGAGGTAAGCGCGGATTTCCGGCTGGCGCGCGAACATGCGGGTCCAGCGCGGATTCGGGGCAAAGGAGAACGAGTAGACGTGGGATTGGACGTCGCATGCGCAACCGGGGTAATGGTTGTCGCGCCACGTGCCGCCGACCGAATCGGCCTTTTCGGCAACCATGAAGTCCGTGACGCCGGACTGGCGCAGGCGGATCGCCATGCCGAGGCCCGCGAATCCGGTCCCGATGATGGCGATGTCGGTTTCGATAGGCGCTAACGCTTCGGGCGCCGCGGCGTCGTGGAGCATCGTGCGTGCGTTCATCCGATCCGTCTCCTTTTACCTTATAAACTGTTACATTGGTTGATGTAACAATAGAGGCTGGTAACGGATGACGCAAGTTGACGGTTAGACGCCCGCCTCTAGGCGCGGAGGCCCGCCGCCGGGCTACTTTGCGGCCAGTGCCGACGTGATTTCGCGGTTTTGCCAGACGCTGTCTTTGACGATGATCTTCGCCGGGATCAGATTGGCGCCGTAGAACGCATCGGCGACGTTCTGCTGCGAACGCACGATCTCGTCCGTGACGGCGGTCGTGCCATACGGATAGCGGCGCACCCATATTTCGACCAGCTTCTGATCGAGGCCGACCTTCGGCGCGATGAGCGCGGCGGTTTCCACCGGGTGCGCGTTGACCCACAGCCCGGCAGTGCGCAACTGTCCGAGAATCGCGCCGATCACGTCGGGATGCTGCTGCGCGAAGTCGCGCGTCGCTTCATAGAAGTTGTACGGGGCGTTGAGTTCGGTGTAGTCGGCCAGCGTGCGCGCTTTCAACGCCTGCTGCGCGGACGCGTAGTACGGATCCCAGATCACCCATGCATCGACGCTGCCGCTCTCGAAGGCGGCGCGCGCGTCGGCGGGCGGCAGGTACACCGGGCGAATATCCTCGTAGCGCAGGCCCGCTTTCTTGAGCGCTTCGAGTATCAGATAGTTGGAGCTGGAGCCTTTTTGCAGCGCGACGCGTTTGCCTTTCAGATCGGCCACGCTACGCAGCGGCGAGTCGCCTTTGACGAGGATCGCTTCGGCGTGGCGTCCCGAAGGCTCGGCGCCGACGTACACGAAGCGCACGCCGCCGGCTTGAGCAAACACCGGCGGCGGCGCGCCCGTGTAGCCGAAGTCGATGCTGTTCGCGTTCAACGCTTCGAGCAGTTGCGGTCCGGCGGGGAATTCGAACCACTTGATGCTGTAGCCGAGCGGTTTGAGTTTTTCGTCGAGCGAGCCTTGCGCCTTGAGAATCGCGAGCAGCCCCGATTTCTGATAGCCGATGCGCAGTACCTTGGCCGGCTCGCTGCCGTTGCCGCCGGTCTGCGCGGTGGCGTTCAAGGTGGTGAAGGCCGCGAGCAAGGCGGCGGCGAGTTGAAGCGAATAACGGGCGTGACGGACCATCCTGCGAATCTCCATAGCGTTCGATTGGTGTGGCCGCCGCGGGTTGTCTGCGGGCATCGTTCGGTCCGCTAAAAGCATGGCGCGGACTCGCGGATGCGGCAAAAAACGCGTTGCGGCGACGTTCGGGGATCGTCGCATGGAGCTCGCGCGGTTCAAACGAAGCAATGCAGATTTGAATATGACGCGGGCCGGAACATGCGCGGTCTCGGCGCGTCCAGCGAGCCCGCGCAAGCGGGCGTGCGTATAAGCACGAGTGAAGGCGAAGGGTAGTACGCGGGCGCAGGCGGACGCGAAGGCGAGAGCGAGACCGCGCGTGCAGACTACTTCTTTGTTTTGAGCTTCTTTGTCGTGCCCGCAGCGCTCGCAGCGCCTTCCGCAGGATGCCCCAGTTTCTTTTCCATGATGGCCGCGACACGGTCGCCGAGGTAGTCGCCCGAGGCTTCTTCCAGCGCCCGGTTCATTTCGCTTTCCACCAGCACCATCGCGAGCGGCCGCAGGCGCCAGATCGCGTCGACGAGAGCCGGCACGTCGGCGGGCGGCGGCAGCGCGTCGGCGTCGTAGCGGTCCAGTTGGCGGACCACCAGATCGACGAGCGCTTTAGCGACCGCGTTGAAATGCGGCCGCGCGATGCCTACCGCGTCGAGCAGATCGGCAAGCGGAATGCCTTCCTTCGCCATGGTCGCGCCGGCGGCCAGCGCCGTCGGGCTGCCCGACACGAACGAGAGGCCGTCGCGCTCCAGCAGACCGAGGTCGACCGCCTTGCCGAGCGCGCTCGGCGAAGCCTTGTCGCCGAACATGTGTAGCAGTTCGAGCAGCGAGTATTTTTTCGGCCGCTCGCGCGACCAGCGCCCGCCGATCGCCGTTTCCAGGCCGAGGATGGAGCGCAGATCGTGGCCTTCGTCGACGGCCATGATCAGGTCCTGGATGTTCGCGAGCGTATAGCCGCGCGCGAGCAGATGGTTGATCAGCCTCAGACGCGAAGCGTGCGTGTCGTCGTACACGCCGACGCGGCCGCGTTTTTCCGGCGGCGCGAGCAGGCCCCGATCCTGATAGGCGCGCACATTGCGCACGGTGGTGTCGGTGACGCGCGCGAGTTCGTCGACGGTGTATTCGTTGCGCGGCGTGGCGCCGGCCGCTTCGTGCGCGTCGGCGGACAACGGTGGGACAGGAGGCGGGGTGTTGGGCATGAGAGGGATTTTAGCGCGGCGCTTCAGTCGCGTCCTGCCGACACGTCGTCCGGCACGCTCGAATCACCCTTGCCCAGTGCGCGCTGCATCAGCGTCGTGTCGAGCCAGCGGCCGTGTTTGAAGCCCACCGCCTTCAGCGTGCCTGTCAATTCGAAACCCAACTGCGTATGCAGCGACAGCGAACCGCCGCTGCCGCCGTCCGCGATCACGGCGACCATCTGACGCCATGGTCCGGTTTCGCAGCGTTCGATCAGCGCCTGGAGCAGCATGCGCCCCAGACCGCGGCCTCGATAGGCGTCGTTCAGATAGATGGAATCTTCGATGGTGTTGCGATACGCGGCGCGCGGTCGATAAGGCGTCGCGTAGCAATAGCCGGCGACCTCGCCGTCGATCTCCGCCACCATGTACGGCAGCCCGTGGCTGCGTACCGACGCGAGCCGCGTGCGCAGGTCGTCGACGGAGGGCGGGGTTTCTTCGAACGAGGCGACGCCGGTCAGCACGTGGTGGGCGTAGATCGCCTGGATCGCCGGAAGATCGGCTTCGGTGGCGTCGCGGATCAGCGGGGCGGTTGCGGACGCTGATCCCGAAGTGGCGGGCGTGGTGCGGGTGATGCTCATACGTGGTCCTGTCGTGGCGATCAATCGGCGGATACGCTTGACTATGCCCGCCGCGCGCGCGAATTTGAAGCGAGTCAAAAATCGCCGCGACATATGGCGAAGGTGACACACACCCACGCCCACGCGCCTGGCACCGCTTAGCTATGCGAGTACGTATCGGGCTGCGTCACGTACCCACGATGATGCCGTTTATGCCTGACCTTATGTTTCGGTTTGGCCTCGGTTGTCGGCGCACGCTGTTCGGCGGATTGCTGCGGAGCCGGCGTCTGCTGGGCCTGTGCATGACCGGACGGCAGCGAGCTTTGGCCCTCGCCGAAGCGGAAGGTTTGCGTGGTCTGGGCATACGCGCCGACAGAAACCGTCAGGGCGGCAACCGCCAGGCAAATTGAAAACTTCATGGATCCTCCTTCTGAACGAGCCGGTGAGGATACCTGTTTTCCTGGCGATCGATCGTCACATCAGGCGAAGCGGCCCGCTCGCGCTGTTGTCGATCAGCGGCAATGCGCGAGAACCGGGCAACTCGTAATGCCACCATTCACTCTTGATGTGCGTGAAGCCCGCGCCATGCATCACACCCAGCAACAGCATGCGATTGCGCTGCACCTCTTCCGGCAAGCCGGGATGAAAGTGCTCCGATTCGATCGTCATGGCGTCGAAGCCGGTGCCCATGTCGAGTTCTTCGCCGTGCGCGTCGAGCAATGTCAGGTCGAGCGCCGTCCCGCGGCTATGGTTCGAGCCGCGCGTCAGGTCCGCCACGTAGGTCGGATCGGGCAGAAAATCCCACAGCACCTGCTGCGCTTGCGGCGGCCGGTATGCATCGAAAATGCGTAATGTCGTGCCGATCTGGCGGGCGAGTTCGACCGCACGGCGCAGTGCCGCTTCCGCTGGTTCGAGCAGAAGACAATGCGCCGCCCGGTAGATCGGTTTCCCGGTGAGGTTGCGCGCGGTGGCGTAGACGAGGTCGAGATCCACGCCATGCGTGGCGGGCGTGATTTCGATGAGTCGATGGTCGGTCATGAGGCGAAGGACGTGGCGTGCATCAGAGGTCGTCGAATTGATCGAATTCGCTTTGCAGTTCGCGGTTGCGCGCGACACGTTCGTCGATACGCGGCCCGAGTCTTTCGACGACCGCCGAGATCAGCAGATTGAAAAGGCAGGTGAGCGGCGCGAGTGAATCCCAGAACTGGCCGACGTCGGTTTTCACCTGCAGCAGGTCGCCGTTGAATTCGCGCGCCCACGGACAGTAAATGTCGGTAACGAGCGCGAAGGGCAAGCCGCGGCGCGTGGCGGCTTCGCAATAGCGTCGCGCGACCTTCGAGTAGGCGCGTGTGTCGGTGACGATCAGATACGGCGATTCGAAGCCGGCGTTCAGCGAATCGACGTACGAGCCCGACATGCCGTCTGAATAGAACACGCGCGGACGGATGTATTCGAGGTAGCTGTAGAACGCGTTGCTGATGCCGCGCGTGGACTGAATGCCGAGAATGTAGACGGCATCCGCGTTCGAGATGCGCTCGACCACTTGCGCGAACACTGGCGATTGCGCGAGCTGGTAAACGTGCTGGATCGCGCCGATTTCGAGTTCGAGCGAATGGGCGAGCGCGGGGTTGGGCTCGGCAGGCGAACTAGCGGCCGGCGTGGTGCCGTCGTGCTGACCGGCGGCGCGGCGGAACGCATCGAGCCGGTCCGTGATCAGCCACGGACGCTCCTGAGCGCCGCGCAGTTCGCGCTTCAGGTCGTCGAGATTCTGATAGCCGACGCTGCGCAGGAAACGGCCGACCGATATGCCGCTCGTGCCGGCTTGCTGGGCGATCTGGTCGGCGGTTTCGAGGCCGAGCCGGTCGAGATTGGCCAGCATGTAGCTGGCAACGCGCTTGGAAGTGGGCGTGAGTTCGGCAAAGCGGGCTTCGACGGTTTGAGCAAAAGCGGTCGGCATCGTGGTCGCGGCGCTGGGTGGTGGTTAGTCGAACGTGGAATGATGACATACTCGCCCGCCCGCCCGCCCGCCCGCGCCGCGCGGGTTCTCGAAAGTCGATGCCGGGCACGCATCAGACAGCCGGCCGCGCCGGCGCCGCCCGCGAGAAGTGCCGCGCGCCCGCCACGCAGCCCACCACGACGACGGTAACCAGAATCATCGCGGGCGGCACCTGCTCGTGCAGCAGCAGTCCCGCGAGCAGCAAGCCGAAGAACGGCTGCAGCAACTGCAACTGCCCGACGCCCGCGATGCCGCCGAGCGCGAGGCCGCGATACCAGAACACGAAGCCGATCAGCATGCTGAAGAGCGACACATAGGCGAGACCCCAGAGCGACGCCTGACTGACGCCGTCGAGCGAGGCGGGCCGTGTCCACACCGCGAGCGGCAGCATGAGGGGCAACGACAGCACGAGCGCCCACGAGATCACCTGCCAGCCGCCGAGGTGGCGCGACAGGCGCGCGCCTTCGGCATAGCCGAGCCCGCATGCGACGATGGCGGCCAGCATCAGCGCGTCGCCGAGTGGCGATGCGTCAAGGCCGTGACGCAGGGCAAACGCCACCACCGCGCCGCTGCCGAGCGCCGAGAAGAGCCAGAACGCCGGCTGTGGACGCTCGCCACCGCGCAGCACGCCGAAGATCGCCGTGGCGAGCGGCAGGAGGCCGACGAACACGACGGCATGCGCCGCGCTCACGTGGCGCAGCGCCAGCGCCGTCAGTAACGGAAATCCGATTACCACGCCGAGCGCGACGATCACCAGCGGAATCAGGTCAGGGCGGGACGGCCGCGCCTGCCGGAATACGAGCAGGAGCAGCAGACCAAGGGTGCCGGCGATCGTCGCGCGGGCGACCGTCAGGAATAGCGGGTCGAGGCCTTGCACGGCGACGCGCGTGGCCGGCAGCGAGCCGCTGAAGATCAACACCCCTATGAAGCCGCTCAGCCAGCCATTCGTCGTTTTGTCCATCGGGAGAGTCCGTGCGCGGGAAAGAGGATTGATAGCATCCGCTATCCGGCTATGGACAGTAAGGTACGGATCGGTGCAAATCGTCCAAACTGTACCGAGGAATGGGGCGGTACAGCGGTGGGGCCGGCGTCACGCCGAACGCGGACGTTGGGGGGCGCGGCTGAACATTCGCTCGCCAATGGGCCCACCTCACTTGCACAGCAAAAGCAAGCGCTCCTGATCCGTACACGTCGGACGCGGTTTCGGTGTGCCCTGCTGGGCCGCCGTGGCGTTCATCGCGGCGTTCTTGTTCGTGAGGCACGCGCGCAGATGTTTCTCAACCGGCGAGTAGTATTTCCACCCGCGCACGAGCGGCGGCAACTCCAGCTTCACCTGCTTCCATTTCGGATGCCCGTGCTCCTGGAGATTGTCGAAGTTGGCGCAGAGCGAGTCGGCAAAGTGGTTGAGATTGCCGACGGTGTCGCGCAGGCCATAATCGTAGGTGACGAGAAACGCCTTGACGGTCAGCGCGGGGACATCTTCCTTGAGCCAGGTCGGATAGCTGGTCGCGCGGATCGTCGTGGGGAAATAGGTTTGTTTGGCGCGGCTGGTTTCGGGTGCGGCCGGATCGGCCTTCAGAAGACGGATCTGCTGCAACAGGTCGGGATTCATATCGTTGAACAGTTTGGCCGGCTGTCCGACCACGATGATCGCGACATCCACTTTCTTCACGATCAACGCGGCCAGCGCATCTTCATTGCTGAGATGCTGGATGTTCTGCTCGGGTATCGCCTGACCGAACATCAGGTGATACAGCGTCGTGGCCGATTGCGCGGTTCCGCTGCCAATCAGGCCGACGCTAATGCTTTTGTCCTTGATATCGGCGAGAGTTTTCAGGGGCGAGTCCGCGCGCACCACGACGTTAATTTCCTCGTCGTAAAGCGGCATGATGAGCCGCAGCGGCCGGATCGCCGTGCCGGCGTCGGCGTTGCCGGCATTGGCCATGTCGATGTAAGCCTGGTACACATCGGATTGCACGAGCGCCAGTTTCACGCCCGGCTCAAAGCGCATGCGTTGCACGTTTTCAGCTGAGCCCTTCGACGCCATCACTTCCAGGTCGATGCCCGCCGGCTGCGCAACCCATTTCGACAGATCCTGGCCGATCTGGATATACGTGCCCCGTTCCGGTCCGGTGACGATCTTGTAATGCGCCGGCTCCGCGCAGGCCAGCGAAGACACGACCATCAACGCCAGCCCCAGCCATCCCGTGAGAAGTCTCTTCAGCATGGTCTCTCTACCTATCGGTCAGGTTCGTATGACTTCGCGCGTCGACGCGCACGAAGCACCAGTGAGCCGGATTGCCATGTCATGTTCTATGTGCCGCGCCTGCCACGTCCGTCTGTTACCTCTCAAACCAAAGGCGCCGATACGTGCCATTCCCGGGCAGACTAGTTATACGATTCGGTATCCAAACTATATATCACTGGCCAGGTGAGCCACCCGCGGAGGGCTTCGCCGCATTCGTCGCCGGACGTTTCCAGCCGGAGTCCTTGATGGCGCGTTCCCGCGCCTCGACGCTATTGCCGTCGGGCGTCGCGGTGGTGGAGCGCGGGGCGGCCACTATCACTTCGCTTTTCGGCGGCAGACCTTTGGACAGCGGAGTTTGCGATTGAACTACCTGCTGTGACAACAGAGCGGCTTGCGCCGACGGCTTGCCTTGCGACGGCGCGCCGGCCGCGCCACGCGGATTGAGCGGCGCCCAGCCGGTCTCGCGAATCACGCGTTCAAGTATGGACTTCGCCGTGTCGCTGCCGGTGTCGATCGTGAGCGCCTCGTTGGCGTACTGGCGTGCGCAGGGCCACGACTGCTGCGCGGCGCAAGTTTGCGCGGCTTGCAAGGCGGCGTCGCGGCGGGCGGTCAGCGGCTTCAATTCTGTCGCGAGGTCTTCGGCGTCGGAATTGCCCGGTTGCATCGTTTGTGCGACGCCGAGTGCGGCTTGCGCCGAAGAGAGATCGTTGGCGCGGGAGGCGAGACGCGCCGCCTGCACAGCTTGCGCTGCATCGCGGAACTGCGGCGCGGGCTTCGCGGGCACAGCGGCCACCGTCGGTGCGACGGGCGTTGCCGGCATCGCCTGTATCGCTTGCACCGGCTTCGCGGGATTGACGGACGTGGCGGGTTTGCCCGCGGCGGCAGACGGGTTGGCCGACTGGGTCGGCGAATACAGTGCGATCGTGCCGGTCGTCGTTCTGGCATCCTGAGCAGTTTCGCTCTCGGCAGGCTGCTCGTTATTCCCGCTCGACCCATCGCGCCCACTGAATAGCGCATATCCGACATACGCCAGGCCAATTACGCCAACTGCCCCGATCGCGTAAAGCATCTTACGCAGCGAGATTGAACCGCGACCCTCCGCATAAGGCATGGCGGGAAGAGGCGCGATCGGCCTATCCGTTGAAACGAGTGCTGACGCAGGCATCACGGCTTCGGCACGGACCGGGTCGTCCATGAACGCGACGCGGGTCGTGGGGTCGGTTTCATCGGCTGCCGCCGGGTCGAGGCTGTTTTTTTGCGCTGCTTTGTTCATGGCGCTGGCGCGGCTGCCGGGAATTACGGTGCGCTTGTGCGGACCCGCATCGAGTGGATGCACCTCGCCGCAATAGGGGCAATAGTCGACTTGCCGGTACAGCGCGCCGCCACACCGCTTGCAAGGCGTCGGAAAACTGTGGCCGAGTAGTGTCTGGGTGGACATGCTGTGGACCCACCTTTGGAAAACGATGCCATTACGGCATGTTCCGGATCATGTTGAAGCGGCAGCCAGGTCCGCGGGAATCACGATCCACATGCGCCGGAGAGTCTTGGGCGGCCAGCCCACGCTTGCGCTGCCGCTGGTTGCAATATGTGGGGTTTCAATCGGAACGTCAATCGCCGTTGCTACCTATCTTATGTGCGCCAGCGAACATTGGTAGGTAGGACGAAATAGCCGCTATATCGGCAGGACGAACGGACGCGGGGGTTTTTTCACACGAATCGACGGAGCGCGAAAACAGAACGAGGCCGGCGCGCATGGCGTCCGGCCTCGTCATTAAGCGCACGCATCAAGCGCCCGAAGCAAGCGGGAAAACAGTCAATGTTTGCGCAGTGGATGATCCTTCAGCAGCCATGCGAGCGCAAAGGCCAGCAGCACCACGCACGCAGCCGAAAGGTACACCGTGTGCAACGCGCCCGCGAATGCGTGCAGATAATCGTCGCGCAACGCTTGTGGCAATGAATGGATCGCGGCGGGGCCGAGCGCATGCGGCAGCTCGGTGTCGGGTGGGATCAGCTTTTCGAGGCGCGCGGCGAGGCCGTTGGAAAACACCGCGCCGAAGCCGGCGACCCCGATCGATCCACCGATCGAGCGGAACAGTGTCGCGCCGGAAGTCGCCACGCCCATATGCTTGAACTCGACGGTATTCTGCACCGCGAGAATCAGCACCTGCATCACCATGCCGAGCCCGCAGCCGAGAATGCCCATGTCGATATACATCACATGAATCGGCGTGCTGATCTGCAGGCGGGCGAGCAGCAACATCGCGACCGCCACGAGCAACGTGCCGGTGATCGGGAACATGCGGTACTTGCCGATCTTGCTGATCACCCGGCCGGTCACCATCGACATCAGGAACAGGCCGCCCATCATCGGCAGCATCTGCATGCCGGCTTCCGTTGGCGTCGAGCCTTTGACCACCTGCAAATACAACGGCAGGAACGTCACCGAGCCGAACAGCGATACGCCGATGATGAAACCAATCAGGCTGCTCAGCAAAAACGTGCGTTGCCTGAAGAGTTCGAGCGGCATGATCGGTTCGACCGCGCTGCGTTCTTCGTGGATGAAACCCCAGATCGCTACCAGCCCCATGCCCAGCGTGAACCAGAGTTGCGGCGACGACCACGGCAGGATCGTGCCGCCCTGGCTCGTGAACAGGATGATGCAGGTGAGGGCGCCGGCGAGAAACGCGGCGCCCATGTAGTCGATGGTGTGCTTCACATGGCGGACGTGCGGCCTGAAGACCGCGCCGATCACGACGAGCGAGATGATGCCGAGCGGCAAATTGATGTAGAAGATCCAGCGCCACGAGAGATGCTCGACAAGAAAGCCGCCGAGCAGCGGTCCGATCACGGTTGCAAGGCCGAACACGCCGCCGAACACGCCCTGATAGCGGCCGCGTTCGGCCGGCGGAATCACGTCGGCGATGGCGGCCATCGTTACCACTAGCAAGCCGCCGCCGCCGAGACCTTGCAGCGCGCGGAGCACGATGAGCTGCGTCATGTCCTGCGCGACGCCGCACAACGCGGAGCCGACCAGGAACACGACGATCGCCGTCTGCAAGACGATCTTGCGGCCGAACAGATCGCCGAATTTGCCATACAGCGGCACGACGATGGTCGAGCTGAGCAGGTAGGCAGTCACCACCCATGCGAGATTGTTGAGGCCGCCCAGGTCGCCGACGATAGTAGGCAGCGCCGTCGAAACGATTGTCTGATCGAGCGCGGCGAGCAGCATGACCAGCAGCAGCGCCGGAAAAAGCAGGCGAATCGGCGGATGATCAGCTGCGGGCGCGGTTGCCTGCGCATAGGGCTGCGTCAATTCAGCGGGTTGTGTCGTGGTGGATTGGTCCATGGCATCGCGGGTTGAAATTAATTAACTCAGAGATTAATATATGCGACATCGCGTCGCCAGTCAAATTGAAAGCAATGGCAAGGATTCCGTCCGACGATCGAAGCGTGAAAAGCGCGCCGCCTGATACGGCCGCCGTGAAGGTTCGCAAGGGGCGTTCCGCGCCCGGTCGGGGTGTCGAAACCCGGGCGAGCGGTTCGTCGGTGCAAGCAGAGGCGGCGGTCGCGCCGGCACGGCGGCCGGGCAGGCCTCCCGGCGCGGCGCGCGGACCGGAGCAGCGCAGCCGCCTGCTCGACGCCGCGCTCGTGCTGTTCGCGCGGCAGGGCATCGTCGACACCACGCTTGGGGAAATTGCCCGCGAGGCCGGTTTCACGCCGGCCATGATGCATTACTACTTCAAGACGCGCGAGCAGCTGCTCGACGTGTTGATCGACGAACGTTTCGCGCCGCTGCGCGCGGGGCTCGGCGTGCCGTTCCAGGAAAACCCCGACGATCCGGTCGCGGCCATCACGCAACTCGCGCAGCGGCTGGTACAGGTGGCGGACGAGCATCCGTGGTTTCCATCGCTGTGGGTGCGCGAGGTAATCAGCGACGGCGGCCTGTTGCGCCAGCGCATGCACGAGCGCTTCGGCAACGCGCACCAGAAGGCGTCGCTGTCGGCTATTGCCCGGTGGCAGAAGGAAGGGCGGCTGAACGCGGGGCTGGAACCCGCGCTCGTCTTTGTCACGTTATTGGGACTGACGATTTTGCCGCTTGCCACGTCGAAGCTATGGTGCAACGACCCGCTGCGCCGCAATATCGGTGGAGCGGAAATCGCGCGGCATGCGGTGGCTTTGCTGGTGCAAGGTATCGGTCCGGCGAAGGCCGGTTGACGTCCGGCGACGCTTTCTGAACCCTGCCTGCGCGATAGACCATCCACCATCACCCATCACCCATCGCCGCGCCACGTCGTCTCATGCTTGCCGTTTCCGCTTCCACGCTTCATAAGCGGCTTTGGTCGCTTCGTTCGGCGGGTAAGTGCCGGGCAACGCGGCGCCGTCACGAATCCGCTCGGTTAGAAACGCTTCAAGTTGCTCCTGTTCGGCGGCGGCTTGCGCGACCTCTGCCGCCATCTTCAGCGGGATCACCACCACACCATCCGCATCGCCGACGATCACGTCGCCCGGAAACACCGCAACACCGCCGCAGCCGATCGGCACATTGATATCCACCGCGTGATGGCGAATCAGGTTGGGCGGCGCGCTCGCCCCCGCGCAGAACACCGGTATGCCGAGCGCCGCGATCGTCGTGCTGTCCCGTACCGGGCCGTCGGACACCATGCCCGCCACGCCGCGAACCTGCAAGCGTTGCGTCAGGATTGAACCGAACGACGCACTGCCGCGTTCGCCGCGACAATCCTGCACCAACACATGGCCGGCCGGAATCGTTTCGACACACTTGCGCTGCGCGTACTCGGGATCGGCAAACAGCTCGAGCACGTCGATGTCTTCACGCGACGGAATGTTGCGCAGCGTGAACGCCGGCCCGACCAGATTCGCGCCGCCATGCGCGGCGAGCGGCGCGACGCCGCGCATGAATGTATTGCGCAGGCCGCGTTTGAATAATTGAGTCGTCAGCGTGGCAGTGCTGACCTGGCGGAGTGCTTCGAGCGTGGCGGAGTCGAGATCGGACATGGTGTCGGGCGGCCTCAAGGTTGGAAGCGCAAACGGGGTATGGCGACCGGATGCCGCGCGGCGCCGTGGCGGCGCAAAGTTCGGCGCGGTCTCGTCGACACGATGATAGCGCCCCAGACAGCCGGCAAGCCAATCTGCGCGTCGTGAGACTTTCGTCGGCCGCCGGGGCCGGCGAGGCACGCAACGTGCTGTAGCTGGTGTGGATGTGCATGCAGGCGGCATCAACCAGGTTGCCGGCATCGCACAAGAAAAGGAAAGGGAAAAGAAACGTCGGGCGGGAGAGGCCGTGCGAATGGGGTTTGCGCGGGCCGCCACGGCAAATCGGGTCGGCATCGGAGAGCCGTGACTGTGGCACCTAGGGCCGGTTTTTCATCGGCGTGCAATTTTGGCGCGTTACTGTGCGCGCGCGTTGGCGCCCCGGCCATGCTTTACAATCTTCGGCCTGGTTGCAACTCCGCGCATGAAATCGAGTCGGAACCATGAATAGCAATAGCGCAGCCGCGCACATCGGCGGCAAGCAGCAGGGCGAAACGTTGGCCAAGTCGGACGGCCTAACCGGTTTTTTTGAGCAACAACGGAAAATGAACGGAGCATTGAGACTCGATCAGGCCACGATCGTGCTCGTAGAAGACGACCCGGACAGCCGGGAATCGTTGACCTTATTACTCGAAGCAGAAGGCGCGCATGTCGTCGCTGTGGCGGATGCGGAAGAGGGCGTGGAGGCGGCGCTGCGATTGTTGCCCGACGCCGTGGTATGCGATCTGGAACTGCCCGCCATGGACGGTTTCTATCTGATCCAGCGCTTGCGCGACCACGAGATACGCGGCGACCATCCGCCTTCGGTTGCGGTGGCGCTTACCGGCCACACCGACGACGCTTACCGCTTGCGCAGCATTGGCGAAGGCTTCCAGCATTTCATGACCAAGCCGGCTTTGCCCGAAGATCTCGTGACGCTGCTGCACGATGCAATTGACGCTCGCGCAGCGGGCTGAATCAGGCTTCGATCGAGCGAATGAATTCGCGGCGCGGCTCAACAGCCGTGTCGCGAGACGTCGTATCTTCAGATTCTTCAGACGACTGGCTTGACGGCAAAGCGGGGCGAAGTGCGGCTCGCGAACGTCGCCAGACGTTGACGCCGTTACTTGACGGCCACAGGCGTTGCCGAATCCTTGCTCGACGCCGCGGCTTCCAACGCCTGGCACGCAGAACACAACCCCTTCAATTCGATTTCATCGCTCGCGAGACGGTAGCCCGAGTCTTCGATTTGCGCGACTAGCGCCTGGCGCAGTTTCGGCTGATGCAATTCGGTGACGTTACCGCACTGCTGGCACACCACCAGGATGCCGTGCTGGCATTGCGTCAGATCGTGGCAGACGGTGAAGGCATTGATCGATTCGATTCGATGCACGAGCCCTGCCGAGAGCAGAAAGTCCAACGCCCGGTACACCGTGGGCGGAGCCGAGCCCGGATGGATCTGGCGCATCTCGTCGAGCAGCGAATACGCCTTGGTGGCGCGCCCGGAATTCAGCAGCAATTCGAGCACTTTACGGCGGATCGGCGTGAGTTTTTCGCCGCGTTCGCGGCAATATTCTTCCGCGAGTGTCAGCGCGGCTTCCTGCGAAACACCCTGTGTGTGCCCCGGCTCATCCGAGTGAGCGGAGGCGGTTTTGTCGGCGGTCGCGGCGGGCTTGGCGGTCTTCATGCGTCGATTATAAAGGCCATCGCGTCTCGCTGTAGCGGCGCGCTATTCGACCGGCCGCCCGTCCTGGCCATGCGCGGCATGATCGGACAGTCGGGCGCGTGGCCAGAGCACGGACCACGCGCGACCTGATGGTTCAGGTCAAAGCGAAGTCGACGTACTTCTTGAACCCCGTACGCGTCGCAATACGCGAATACCAGCGTTCCAGATTCGGCCGCGGCGGACGCGCCACGCCGTCGAGTCCGAACCAGCGCTTGGCGTAGGCGCCGATCACAATGTCGGCCAGCGTGAACTTCTCCCCTTCGAGAAAGAAGCGCCCTTGCAGATGCGTGTCCAGCATGCGCCATAGCACGGTGACGGCGTCGAAATCGGTGGCAAGTTTGGCGGCGTCGCGCGCGGCGGCGGGCGTGCGCACGAGCGCCCAGAACACCGGGCGTTCGGCGGGCTGCAGCGTGGACAACGACCAGTCCAGCCAGCGGTCGATGCTGGCGCGCGCTTTCGGCTCCGACGGATACAGCAGGCTGCCTTCGCCATATTGCAGCACCAGATAGCGCAGGATCGAGTTCGATTCCCACAGCACGAAGTCGTCGTCGACCAGCGTCGGGATCTTGCCGGTCGGGTTCATCGCGAGATAGTCGGCTTCGTTGTTACGGCCGAATTGCAGGCCGGCGTCGATACGGT
Source organism: Paraburkholderia sp. BL6669N2 (assembly GCF_003387275.1). Taxonomy (NCBI): domain Bacteria; kingdom Pseudomonadati; phylum Pseudomonadota; class Betaproteobacteria; order Burkholderiales; family Burkholderiaceae; genus Paraburkholderia; species Paraburkholderia sp. BL6669N2. The sequence continues at coordinate 1,283,770 of NZ_QUNA01000002.1, forward strand.
TGTACGGCAGCACCAGTTCATCGCAGCACCACAACACTTTCTGGACGTTGACCGAATTGGCGCGTCCCCAGATCGTAATCATCCGGTAAATCCTTATTTTTACGTTGGCAAGCCGCGCCCATCGCGCGGCGTTCAACCGGTAACGATACACGATGAGCGCGATCCTGCTCGCCGCGGCGCCGCAAAGGGGCGCATAAACACGGCGGCAGGCACGTCCGAAAACGACGCCCCGGCGGCCATTCGGGAATGCATGCGCGTTGCGTACAATGAGCCCACCCGAATCCGACGAGGCACGCATGGCCCGCATTGTTCCCGACGACTGGAAGAGCCTCGCCGCGACCGGCGCGGCGGCTCGCGAACGCGAAACGCTGGCCTTGCTGGAAGAGGCGCTGCCCGATGGCTACACCGTCTATCACGGCGTGCACTGGACGCGCCTGAACCAGAACTTCTCGGTGTTCGGCGAAGCCGACTTCGTGATCGTCAGTCCGGCCGGACGCGTGATGATCGTCGAACAGAAAACCGGCTTTCTGCGCGAAACGCCGAAAGGGCTCGTCAAGGTCTATCTGCAAACCGAGCGCAACGTGGCGATCGCGCTCGCGCACACCATCGAAAGTCTGCATCGGCGCTTTACCGCCGCGTTTGGCGCGGGCACGTATTTCGTCGAGGAACTGCTGTACTGTCCGGACCACATCGTCAAGGACGCGGCGATCGCCGGCGTGAACCCCGCGCGGATCGTCGATGCAACGCGTAAAGACCGGCTCGCGGCGATCATCCGTGAAGCCTTGCCGGCGGATGAGCCGCGTCTTGCCTGCGCGCCGAAAATCCATCACTTCCTCGCCGACGAACTGGCGCTCAGCCCCGACGCCAGTGCGCTGGTCGGCCAGGCGGGCACGCTCGTCACGCGGCTCGCGGGCGGTCTGGCGACCTGGGCGCGGCGGCTCGAGTTCTCGCCGTTCCGGCTGCGCGTAATCGGCACGGCCGGCTCGGGCAAGACGCAACTTGCGGTGCAGGTCATGAAGGACGCGGTGGCGCGCGGCCAGACGCCGCTATACGTGTGCTTCAACCGGCCGCTGGCGGATCACATCGCGCGAGTCGCGCCGTCCGAAGCGAAGGTGGCGAACTATCACCAGCTCTGCGACTGGATCGCGCGCGACGCGGGCCGCGCACCGGATTTTCAGGCGGGCGACGTATTCGATCAGCTCGAAACCACGTTCGCCGAAACGCCGATCGATCCGCGCTGGCAATTCGACGTGCTGATCGTCGACGAGGGGCAGGACTTCCAGCAGCCGTGGGTGGCGGCACTCGAGCGTCTATTGCGCCCCAACGCGGCGTGGTGGTGGCTCGAAGACCCGCTGCAGAATCTGTATATGCGCGAGCCCGTCGCGCTGCCCGGCTGGACCACGCTGAAGGAAACCACCAACTATCGCAGTCCGCGCGACATTCTCGATTACGTGCGCGACGTGGTCGGTGCTTCGGTTCCGGTCGCCGCGGCGCTCGCGTCCGGCAGTCCGTTTGACGGCTCGGACATTTCGCTTTCCGTCTACGACGAAGCGAATGCCGCCGAGGGCAGCATCGAGGCCACCAAACGCGCGATCACGCAGGCGCTTTCCCTCGGCTTTCGCAAGCAGGACATCGTGGTGCTGTCGTTTCGCGGACGCGAGGGCTCGGCAATGAGCGCGCTCGATCAACTCGGGCCGCATCGGCTGCGCAGTTTCACCGGCACGTACGATCTGTTCGGCAACCCGGAGTACCGTGAAGGCGACGTGCTGTTCGAGTCGATCTACCGCTTCAAGGGGCAGGCGGCGCCATGCGTGATTTTTACGGAGGTCGACTTCGAGGCTTTCGACGAACGCATCGCGCGCAAGCTGTTCGTCGGCGCCACGCGCGCCACGATGAAGCTGATCGTGGTTGCGTCGCAGCGCGCCGCGCGGCATCTGCATGTGCGTGACGGCAAGGACAGCCGCGAAGTGAAGGAAGCGAAAGAGGTCTAGCGCCCGGACGCTCGGGTCATGTCCACGCACGCGCGCCGACCAGCATGCCGGTTTGCGTGTGGGCGTCCCACCAGATCACCCGCAAGAGCGGCGCCTGCTGCGCGATCAGCAGCGCCTGCACCGGATCGCTCTCGATGAAATGCGTGACGCCGCCGCGCAATGCGGCGGCGGCTTTGTGCGCGGCGCTGCCGGCGGGGCTTTCATCGTGCGTGTCGGGCGTGCGCATCACCAGTTGCAGATGACCGAAGCCGTGCCGCGTCAACCATGCTTCGGTGCGCGCGCGATCCGCCTCGGGCCGGCCGGTGATGATCGTGCGAACCTGCTGCAAGTCGATCTCCGGCAGCTCCTCGAACGGCAGCAGCGCGTCGCGCTCGGCGAGCGCGGCGGCGAGATCTTCGTCGTAACGCGCGAGGGGCACGTCGGGTAGCAGAATGCCGTCGAGGTCGATCGCGTAGGTGGCGTATTCGTGATCGTCGGCCATCGCGGGCGCGGCGCCTGATTCGACGCGCGCCCAGTCGTCGCGATATCGCTCGGTGTACGCCTGGCGCTCCCACGGAAACAACGCGAAGTAGCCGCGCGCGTCGATCGCATAGTCGGGTTGCGTGCGGCTCAACTCGTCGACGGCGCCGGTCAACGTCCTGACCACGAGACCCTGCTGCTGAAGAAACGCAATGCAATCGGTCAGCGTAAAACCGCGCCCGGCGATGTCCTCGCATAGCAGCACTGTCGAGCCCGCGGGCGGGATCGGCAGCGTCGAATCCCAGGCGACTGTGCGCGTCAGGCGGTCGTAGCGCAGAAAGGCGACCGGCGTGCCGACGGCGTGCGAAACCATCAGCGCGAGCGGCGCGCCGCCGCGCAGAATGCCGATCGCCATCGCGAAGCGCTCGGCCAGCAAGGCAGGCTGCAGCGACTCGATCCAATGATCGAGTTGTTCGTACGTCAGGGGCAAAACCGGCTTGTTCATGACTCGTAGGGCGTGGCGCGTGTAGGGCGAGCGTCTCTGGCACGGGAGCGGCCGGTGGTGCTCAAGCGGCCGGGAGCCCTCGTTTTTGAGACAAAGAATTTTGGCGATATTATGCATGCGGTTCAAAGATCGCGCGTCGGGGTGACGCGCGGTAACCCGACGCGCGACGCGAAACCGCGGCCGGCGCAAGGGACAAGAAACAAGGCCAAAGGGGCGGCGGGCCGGCGACTTTCAAGCCGCCCGCTAGAAGAATAGATAACGGAAAAAATCACATGACCAAGTCGACCGCCAGCGTATATGACCGACAACGCGCCGTTACGGGCGTGCACTGGGCCGCGGGCCTCGTGCTCGCACTGGCCGCCTGGAGCGCGCAGGCGCAGCCGGAGCCCACGCCTTTATCGCTCGACGTGCAAGGCAAGATCGGCAAGACTACCGACGCCGCGCACAAAACTTACCAGTTCACCGAGGCGCAACTGCTCGCGCTGCCGGTCCACTCGATCACGACCTCGACCACGTGGACGCCGCGTGCCACCTTCACAGGACCGTTGCTGGCGGATATTCTGAAGACAGTCGGCGCCAATGGCACCCAGGTCGAGATCCATACGCTCGACGACTATACCTACACCATTCCGGTGTCGGACTGCGATCGCTATGGCGTGGTCGTTGCGTACAGCATGAACGGCCGGCGCCTGAAGATCAGCGACTTCGGGCCGCTGTTCCTTATCTATCCGCGCGATGCGTTCCCGGATGAACTCACGGGCGCCTCGGGCGATTCGAAATTCGTATGGCAGATCAAGGCCCTCATCGTCAAATAATGCGCCATCCGTGGCGCCGTGCGTTCTACGTCCTGATCTGGCTGACCGCGCTCGCGGCGCCGGTCGGCGCGATCGGCTATCTGCTGTACGCGAATCTGCTCAACCCGCGCGCCACCGAGCAGTTGACCGGTTCGTACGACGGCTTCTACTGGGACGCCGCACAACTGCAAATCGCCTACGCGCGCTTCGAGAATCAGCTACTGCTGTATCAGTCGGGCGTCGACGACGACTATCAGCGGCTGATGCTGCGTTATCAGTTGCTGCAATCCAAGCTGCACGTGATGGCGGGTTCCACGCGCCGGCTCACCACCCAGCTCTCGCTGCTGCAAAGGCAACTGGATGAAATCCATTCGCTCGATCAGTTGCTGGGCGGTATCGGACCCGAAGTCGACGCGCTGCCGAAAGACCGCAGCCAGGCCAACCGGATCGTCGCGCAACTGCGTCAGCATTGGAACGAGGTCAACGATCTCGCGCTGAGCCGCCGCTTTGCCGATGTCACCGATCGCGAGGCGATGAACCGCGACTTCATCAACAAGCGCCGTATGCTGTTCGCCGGCGGCCTGTTGCTGCTGTTGCTGTCGGCGGCGGCGACGCTGTTGCTCGTGCTGAACGGACGGCGTCGTACACGGCTGATGCATCAGCAGCACGCGGCGCTCGAGGCCGAGCACCAGGCGAGCCGCGCCGCGCGCGAGGCGAGTCACGCCAAGGACGCGTTTCTCGGCATGATCAGCCACGAACTGCGCACGCCATTGCATGCGATCGTGTCGTCGATCGAATTGCTGGGCTTCAACTATCACTCCGAGGCGGACCGCAAGGTGATCCAGCGGCTCGAAACCGCGGGCCGGCATCTGGAGGCGCAGATGAAGGATCTGACCGACTACGCGCGGCTCGGTGCCGGCAAGCTCGAGTTGCGTCACGAGCATTTCGAGCCGCGCGAACTGCTGGCGTCGATCGTCGACGAACACGCGATGTCGGCGGCCGCGCGCGGTTTGCAACTGGAGAGCGAGGCGGGCGGCATGAGCGGTCTGGTCGATTCCGATCCGCACCGCATTCGCCAGATCGTCAACAACCTCGTCACCAACGCGATCCGCTACACCGAAACCGGCACCGTGCGCGTGCAGTTGCGGCAACGGCCGGCGCTGCTGGTCTTCGTTGTCAGCGATACGGGGCCGGGCGTGCCGCATGCGCAGATTCCACTCATCTTTCAGGAGTTCACCCAGCTGGACGCGTCGCGCACGCGCCGTTTCGAGGGCGCGGGCATGGGACTGACCATCGTGCAGGGGCTGGTCAAGCTGTTCGGCGGCACCGTCGAGGTGGCGAGCAAGGTCGGCGAGGGCACCACCTTCACCGTGACGATTCCGGTCACGCCGGTCGCCGCCGCGCAACCGCAAGATGTGGCGACGCGCGCCGAGCCTGGCGGCGCGCGTCCGTGCGTATTGATCGTCGACGACAACAGCCTGATCCGCGAGTCGCTCAGCGAAATGGTCGCGCACATGAATTTCGACGCGCACGCCGTCGCCAATGCCGACGATGCGCTCGCCTGGCTCGACACTCGCCGTTGCGACGTGGTGTTGCTGGATCTGCATATGCCCGAGCGCGACGGCTATACGTTTCTCGCGGACTTTGCCAAGCGGGGCGGACCGTCCGCGGGCGTGCCGGTGATCGTGGTCAGCGCGTATGCGCCGGAGGCAGAAGTGACTGGGAAGGCGGAAGAGGAAGGCGGCTCGCAGCCGTTCTTCGATGCGTTATTAAAGCCGGTACATTACGAGGAACTCCGCAGCGCGTTGCAGCGGGCGCTGACTTCGCGGCATACGGCGTGAGGCGAAGCGCGGGCGGCCGGGCGAAGGTGGGCATCAACCTGAGCACACGCCTTCAGCCGTTTGTCGGCGCGGGTGGATCCGCTAAGGCCGGTTCAGCCGCTTCGACAGATCGGCAACCAGGATCGCCATGCGCGCGGGCTTTTCATAGCACGCGACGTCGTAATTGCGGATCACCTGGCTGATCTCCGATTCGCTGGCCTTGCCGGTCAGCAATTCACCGGTCAGCACGAAGATCGGCGCGTCCGGATTTTCCGAGGCGCGCACCGCGCGAATCGCAGCCGCCGAGGTCTGCGCGCCGAACAGCCAGTCGATCACGATGCCGTCGAACACCTGGGTTTGCAACTGGTCGGCAAACGCCGCGAGTCCGTAGATCGCCACCGCGGCGAAGCCGCTGCGCTCCAGATAGTCGCGCAGGTTGTCGGCGCTCGCCTGGTCGTCGTCGACTACCGCGATGGTGGGCTTGTCGGTTTCGGCGCGGCGCGGATAGATCTCGATCTTGTGGACCTCGTACGCGCTCTGGTAAAGCGTGCCGTCGTGGCGTGCCACGCGCCATTGACCGAGCCGGGAGTACGCGACAAATTCCGGGCGGCTGCCGGCCTCGAGCGCGGCGCCGACCCAGGCCGTGCAGGCCAGTTCGATCGCGCCGATGCTGAACACGGCTTCCTGGGCGATCGCGCCGACCATGCCGGGATCGAGTGATTGCGCGCCGAATAGCTGGGCGGCCGGTTCGCCGAACACCTCGGCGACCTTCTTGATTTGCGAGAGCGTCCACGGGCTGTTGCCGCGCAACTTGCGGTGTCCCTGCGAAAAACTCAGATCGAGGATGCGGCACAGCTCCGTGGTCTGCTGGCGTTTGCCGATTCCGTGCCTGCTCATCAACTCGCGCACGCGCTCGGCGACTGCGATGGAGTCAGGTGAGTGTGTTTCGTTGGCCATGCTGCGTGAGAATCCGCCGTCTTAAAGGGTACTGGGGGAGTGCGATACGACAGGCATAGCGCGACCATGCACATGCAATGCGCAAAGACGCGGCGTCGCAGGGGACAGCAAATGTACCGTAAAAAGTATCGCAGTCTGTCGTTTTGTACGACCGCCGTCGGGCCCGTCGATGCGAGAGTCGAAACGGACCGTTTGGCGATCTTTTTATGCATTGAGCATCAATGTATTTTACCGATGAAACCTCGCTGCATCTAAAGAGAAATATGTCAGGCGATGCCGGCCGTACGAAATGTCTAGCCAGCAGACATCGTGCCGAGCTTCGCTGCCGAGTTTTTCAGGCCTTTGAAAATCCGTTCGGCGACCCTGGCCGGAAAACGTTCGGGCAATTCTGCGGAGACCCGCTCGATCACGCCGGGCGTCTGTTCGATCAACCGTTGAATCAGCGGTTCCGCGTCCGCGCCGTACGAGCACTTCAGCGCCATGGTGTTGAAGTGGCGCCGCTGCACGTCGCGAAACGCGTCGTGCTTGCTGCGCGACCACATGCCCATGGCGAGTCGCGCCTTGAACCACGACCACTGATTCGGGCCGCTGCCTTCCACCGGCCAGATCGACATCACGTCGTAGAGCGGCGTGAGGCGATAGTGGCCACCCGCGAGCAGGCGAATGCTGAAGTTCTTGGCGTGGCCGTCCGGCGCCGCCAGCATCCAGAACAGAATCTGGCTTGCCAGCAGCGTCTCGATGTCCTGCCGCGCCTCGACCGACTGCTGCAGAACTCGCGCGAGGTCGAGCACGCCCGGGCCGCCTTCGTTTTCATATTTGCGATGCGACGGCACGCCGTACACCTGGCAGAAGTCTTCCTGCGGCAGGCGCAGCAGCCACTGCCCGCTCGAATGCATTTGGCGGTCGAAGCGCTCGACACTCAACACCCGCTGCTTGCCGAACGTCATGATCTCCGTGTTGGCGACGGGCAGGCCGTAAGCCTGCAGAATCCGCAGACAGAGCCATTCGTTTTCAACCGAAGTACTGAGATCGGCGAGCTTGTTGCCGACCAGGCCGAGCGGCAGCTTGAAAATGTGCGTGGTGGGCGTGGCGCCGTGCGGCCGCTGCCATTTGCCGTCATGCCACAGCAGCGCGGTTTTTTCCTGCGCGCCGGCGAGCGAGATGCGGAACTCGTCCGCCTCTTCGGGCGCGCCGAAAGCCGGGTTGCTGACCGTGCGCGCGAGCAAGGCCTCGATCTCGGCCTCCGTGAGCGGCGTGCCCTCGATCCGTTCGACGCCTTGCGGCACATCGTCTTCCGCAAGCAGCTGGACGGCGCCCACGCAGTCGCGGCCGATGGCTTGCAGCAGATCGAACGCGTCGAGCGTCTCGGTCTGGTAGCGCTGGGCGATGCGCTTTCTGATCGCCTCGCTGTCGGGCAGCAGATTGTCGAAATAATTGAGCACGCGCGGACCTTTGTGCGCCAGATCGCCCGGTGTGAACGGCAGCGACAGCGACAGCGGCCGTCCCGCGGGCGATGCGACCCAGGCGGGCTCGTAGGCGAATTCCATGGGCCCGCGAGCGGGCAGGCGCCAGACGCCGACGCGCTCGCCATTCGCCCAGACCGAGAGTGCGCGCGAGTGAGTTTGCCGTCCCATGCTCACCACTCGATCAATGGCGTGGGGTCGGGCAGCGTCTGGCTCTTGTCGCGCAGTTGCAGCTGCAGACCGTAGGCGCCGCACAAGGCCAGCAGTTGTGCGAGGGTGAGAGCGGCAGCGTCGCTTTCGAAGGCAGAGATGCGGCTCTGGCTGACGCCGATCCGCGCCGCCGCCTCGGCCTGCGTGAGGCCGGCTTGCCGCCGGCTGGCGGCAAGCAGCCGGGCGACCTGGTCCGGTGTGGCGATGAGATTCAGCATGGCAAATTATCTGTGAAACGAATAAATGCACTTTATGCGTGACAGGCATATTTGTCAAATATTCGTGTCACGCATATTTTGCGAATATCTGTTTCGCGAATAAAATGCAAATATGCGTCTGGCGAATAAATGGCGTGAAGCCAGCGCGTACGCCACCGCCGCGCGCCTTTGTCCGCCTGCGCCGCTGGTCATCGGCCATCGCGGCATTGCGGACAAGCAGGCCGCCTGCGAAGATTATGCCCACACTTAAAACCTGCCCGCCTTGATGACCCCGGCATGCACGCGCCGGCGCTCGGCGGCCTCTACACGCCTAGCGACGGCCAGGCGGAACCGCGCCGCGCCGCGGCGGCCTTTGCGGCGCGCGCGAGGGAAGCCGGTGCGCTGTTTTTCGAGGGCTGCGGCGTGATCGGCGTCGAACGCGCGGGCGGCGCGATTGCCGGCGTGATCACCGAGCGCGGCCCGCTGCGCACTTCGCGCTTCATCTGCGCGGCGGGCGCGAGCAGCTGGCGTCTGCTCAAAACGCTCGGGCTCGAACTGCCGCAGCAGGCGGTGCGCGGCACCTGCATGCGCACCAATCCGCTGCCGCGCATCACCGCGTCGACGTTCTGGGGCCACGGCCTCGGCGTGCGGCAGCGCGCGAACGGCGCGATCAATCTCGCCGACGACATGCAGGTCGATGTCGACATGACGCTTGGCCATTTCCGCGCGCTCAAGTGGTTCTTGCCGGAGCTGTGGGCGCAGCGCGAGAAGTTCAGCTTCCATCTGAACGGCGCAAGCCTGCGTGATCTGCGCGAGCGTTTGCCGGGCGGCGTGCCGAAACACGAGCGTGTGCTGCATCCGCGTGACCCGCATCCGCAGCCGGATGTGGGCCACGCGCCGCGGGCGTTGAAAAAACTGCGCGCTTTGTTTCCCGCGTTGAAAGACGCGCAGGTGGTCGAATCGTGGGCCGGCCTGATCGACGTGTTGCCCGACGGCATTCCGGTGATCGACGCGCCGCCGCAGGTCAGTGGCTTGACCATCGCCACCGGCTTTTGCGGCCACGGTTTCGCGATGGGGCCGATCGTCGGCAAACTGCTCGCGGAATTGAACGACGGCGGCCAGGCGTCGCTCGATCTGTCGGCGTTCCGTTTGCAGCGTTTCTTCGACGGCACGATGCAACGGCCTCGCAGCATGCTGTAAAAAGCTTCTGTCGCAATCCCTTTTTCGCACCACCCATGAACGAAGCGACTTTGCGCCACGTCGGCGTGCCGTACTACACGCAATGGGGCAGCCCCGAATGGGTCGGCCGGATCGTCGAGCAGCACGGCGACCCGTGTGCCGATCCCGGCTGGCAGCGCAGCGGCTTCTCCGATCCGAAGCGTTATCGCTTCTGGGCCAAGCGGCTGTGCGGCCTGACGTGCCTCGAGTCCGCCCTCGACTATTGGCGCATCGATCACGCGCCGCGCGCCGCGCTGCTCGACGAAGCGTTGCGGCATGGCGTGTACCGCATGCGCGAGGATGGCGGCGTCGATGGTTTGATTTACCGGCCGTTTGCCGAATGGGTGGCCGGCGCGTTCAGCGTTCGGGTCGACGTGCTGCCGCAAGCGCCGCTCGAAGACATGGCCGCGCGGCTGAACGCCGAGACGCTGGCAATTGTCTCCGTGAGCCCGGAGATCCGTTATCCCCAGCGGCCCAATCAGCGCCAGGGCGGTCATCTGATCCTGCTGCACGGACGCGGCCGCGACGGCGTGTGGTTCCACAATCCCTCGGGTATCGCGCCGCATCAGGCCGATGTGTATCTGCCATTCGACACCATGACGCGTTTCTACGCGGGACGCGGCATGACGCTCAGCCGGATCGCACGCTAGCCGCGGCGGGCGGCGTTTTTTTGTCGCACGTCAGGGCGTTGATCGGGCCCGTTTTCTGCTGATAGGCGGTATCGACCCTAGTGCTACCGGAACCGCCATGAAACGAACCTACGCCCTCCTTGCTGCCAGCTTGATTGCTCTTGGCTCCGCTGCCACGGCGACTGCGGCCAGCCGCGACGAACAGACCAAGGCCTGCCGAGGCGACGCCATGCATTTTTGCGCCGCCGACATTCCCAACGAAGACAAGATCACCGCCTGCATGAAGCAGCACGTCGATGAACTGAGCCCGGCATGCCGCGCCATGTTCAAGGGCGGCAAGAAGGGCGCCGATAAAAATACATCGCAGTGACGGCGGGGCGGTTAGCGTCCCGCTTTCGCGATCCGGCCCCGCGGCGCGTCCGGCGTCGTAGAATCGCTTGTCATCGACTGCGGGAGCCGCCGCGTGCCTGATTCACCCAAGCCGGAGCCACGTCTGCCGCGCTTCCGTTTGCCGCGCCGCGCCCGCACGCCCTGGCAGGCGCCGCGCCCACGCACGCTGTTCACGCGGCCGGCGGCTTCCCCGCAACGCATGCTGTTGCAGCGCGTGTATCTGGTGGTCGGCCTGTGCGTGCTCGCCTTCGCCGTGCTCTATCTCGATCGGGACGGCTTGCGCGATGCCAACCGCAAAGTCCTCGGCATCGTCGATCTGATGTACTTCACGATGGTGACGGTAGCCACCGTCGGTTACGGCGACATCGTGCCAGTGACGGCCCGCGCGCGGCTCATCGACGCCTTTTTCATCGTGCCGATCCGCATCGTCATCTGGTTCGTGTTTCTCGGCACCGCCTACCAGTTCGTCATTCAACGCGTCATCGAGGAATTCCGCATGAAACGCCTGCAAAAGCAGTTGCGCGATCACGTCGTGATTTGCGGCTATGGATTGAGCGGTTCGGTCGCGGTGCGCGAGTTGCTGGAAAGCGGTTTCACCGCGGAATCGATCGTCGTGATCGATCCGCAGCAGGCGGCGCTCGAAGCGGCCACGGCCCTCGGTGTCGCCGGCCTGCTCGGCGATCCGTCGCGCGAGGATCTGTTGCAGCAGGCGCAGGCGCAGATCGCCCGCGCGGTGATCATCGCCGTCACCGACGACGCCACCGCGATCCTGCTTACGCTGACCGTGCGCAGCGTCGCGCCGCAGACCAAGATCGTGGTGCGGATTCAGGAGCAGACCTACCAGCGGCAATTGCGCCAGGCCGGGGCGAACGTGATCGTCTCGTCGACCAAGATCGGCGGCTTACTGCTTGCCGACGCGGTGGACAGCGAATACATCGTGCCCTTCGTGAACGACCTGTTGTCGGCACGCGGCCGTGTCAACCTGGTCGAACGTCGGGCGACGGCGCAGGAGATCGGCCGCTGGAGCAATGCGCTGCCGGGCGCGGTGGTGGTGGGGCTCGTGCGCGCGGGGCGCGTGCTGTCGTTTTACGAAGACGAGCCGTGTCCGATCGAGGCGGGCGATCTGTTGATGCTGATCCAGTCGTCGCGGCAGCCGAATGAGACGCCCGCCGCCTGCTAGCCCATTCGAACTCAAACTTTTGCCAAACACCGGAACAACCTGCCCATGACCCAGCCGACCACGCAGACTTTCGACGCCGCCGCGACCACGCGGCTGATTCCCTATGCCGCGCTCGTCGATGCACTCAAGCGCGCGACCATCGACTATGCGCAGCGGCGCATTGCGAGTCCCGAGCGGCTGGTCGTGCCGCTCAACGAAGACGGCATCATGCTGTCGATGCCGGCCACCGCGCCCGATCTCGCGATCCACAAGCTGGTGAACGTATGCCCGGGCAATCACGCGCGCGGCCTGCCGACCATCCACGGCAAGGTGATGGCGTTCGACGCCGACACCGGCGAGACGCTCTTCATCCTCGATGGCCCGACCGTGACGGGACGCCGCACGGCGGCAATCTCGATGCTCGGCGTCGACACTTTCGCCGCGGCAACGCCGCGCGAATTCCTGCTGATCGGCACCGGCACGCAGGCGCTCAACCATCTGGAGGCGATCGGCGAACTGTTTCCCGACGCGCGAGTGTGGGTGAAGGGCAGCGCGCCTGCGCGCGCCGAGGCGTTTTGCGCCGCGCATCAGGGCAAGGCGCGTGATCTTCAGCCGCTGATCCAACCCGGCGCCACGATCCCCGACTCGGTCGATGTAGTGATCGCGCTGACCACGAGCAGACAGCCGGTCTACGACGAGGCGGCGCGCGCGGAGCGCCTCGTGATCGGCGTCGGCGCATTCACGCCGGCGATGGTCGAGATCGGCGCGCGCACCCTCGGCGAAAGCGCGCTTTTCGTCGATGACGAAGCCGGCGCGCGTCACGAAGCCGGCGACTTCATTCAGGCGGGCGTCGACTGGGCTCAGGTCGGCGGCATCGCTTCGGTGCTCGACAATGCAGCGTCGTTGCCGCAAAAAAAACCGATCGTATTTAAAAGCGTCGGCTGTGCAGCGTGGGATCTGGCGGCGTGCCGCGTGGCGCGCGAGGCGTTGTCAGGAGGTTGAAGGCTTGGGGGAAAAACCCACGTGAGAGGGCCGCGCATGGCCTGCGGGGCATGCTTTGCGACAGGACAGGGCGTGCCTGCCAACACCGAAAAAGGTCCTGAAAACAGGCCTTTAGCGCGCCGAGTTGGCATATTGCGCGAACCTGAGGCACATGTTGCCGTGCAAACAATCTCAAAACGTTGCACCATAGGCGTTTGCCAGAAGAAGTGCCGGTGCGCCGGCACCGCGCCGCTGCTTTTTTCTGCCCGCTTTTTTCTGCCGTTCACCGACGCCTTATCCCTCACGACGCTGCGACCGCGCTATGACGACCCAACACGCTTCTGCCACTCCCGACCTGCCGCTCGACATGATCATCTTCGGCGGTACCGGCGATCTGTCGTTTCGCAAGCTGCTGCCTGCGCTCTACATGGCGCATCTGCACTGCAATCTGCCGCCGAACACCCGCATTCTCACGATCGGCCGCAAGCCCTGGTCGCGTGAGGAGTACATCAACGAATTCATGGAGCTGAAGGCGAAGCCCTTCATCGAAAAGAAAGCGTTCGATGCCGGCGCCTGGGACAAATTTCTCGCGCTGTTCGAATACGTGCGCATGGACGTCGACTCGGTCGAAGACTATCAGCGCCTGAAAGAAGTGTCGCGCGAAGGCGTGCGCCGCGTGTTCTATCTCGCGACGTCGCCGGATCTGTTCACGAACATCTGTGACAACCTCGCCGCCGCGGGCTTGATCGACGCCAACTCGCGCGTCGTGCTCGAGAAGCCGCTGGGTCACGATCTGGCCTCCGCGCAGGAAATCAACACGGCGGTCGGCAAGCATTTCAGCGAAGCGCAGATCTACCGGATCGACCACTACCTCGGCAAGGAAACCGTGCAGAACCTGATGGTACTGCGCTTCGGCAATCCGATTTTCGGCCCGCTGTGGCAGGCGCCGTATATCAAGAGCGTGCAGATCACCGTGGCGGAAACGGTCGGCGTGGGCAGCCGCGCGGGCTTTTACGATAAAACCGGCGCGCTGCGCGACATGGTGCAGAACCACTTGTTGCAACTGCTGTGCATCGTTGCGATGGAGCCGCCGGTGTCGCTCGACCCGGACGCGGTGCGCGACGAAAAGCTCAAGGTGCTGCGCTCGCTGCGCCCCATGACCCCCGAGGACATCGCGCGCGATACCGTGCGCGGCCAGTACACCGCGGGCGCCGTGGACGGCGAGGCCGTGAAGGGCTATCAGGAAGAAGACAACGTGCCGGCGGGCAGTCGCGCCGAAACCTTCGTCGCATTGCGCGCGCATATCAACAACTGGCGCTGGGCGCACGTGCCGTTTTTCCTGCGCACCGGCAAGCGGATGCAGAAGAAGGTGTCGGAGATCGTCATCGAATTCGCCGAACTGCCGTTCTCGATTTTTCCGAAGGGCGGGCGCAATTACGGCAATCGTCTGGTGATCCAGCTGCAGCCGGAAGAATCGATCCAGTTGCAGGTGCTGGCGAAGGAGCCAGGCAGCGGCATGCACATGCTGCCGGTGAATCTGAATCTGGATTTGCAGCAGGCCTTCACCGAGCGTCGCGCGGAAGCGTATGAGCGTTTGCTGATCGATGTGATTCGCGGACGCCTCACGCATTTCATGCGGCGCGATGAACTCGAAGCGGCATGGGCGTGGGCCGAACCGATTCTTGAAGGCTGGGGCAAATCGGGTGAGAAGCCGCGCGGTTATACGGCGGGCACGTTTGGACCGGCGGCTTCGACGGCGCTGATGGCGCGCGAAAACGCGGTGTGGGCGGAAGAGTCGCAATAAGCGGTTTTCAACGCTGGATGGCAATGCACGCAAGTGCTGGCGAGCCACAAAGTTGGCAGCCGAAGCCTATCGCCTGCTGGACAGACGCTTCGACGCGAATACGCTTATGAATCCGACAACGACGGCGGCGATGAGATAACCCGACACGATAAGGAGGGAGTTAGTCCACGCCTCGATATCGTAGGCATCTGGCGTCCAATCGGGATACAGGGAACGCAGCAGCCATCTCACGAAGTCCGCAAGCCATAGCGGTATTTCAAACGAAAGCTGTTGCGATCCCCAGGCGAAAGCTGTCCCCAGTGCAAACCAAACGGCCAGCGAGCCAATGCACCATTGAAGCAATCGCGCAGGTTTCATCGGACCTCGACCCGCCCGTATGCTTGCATGTCACCTCCGGGCACCTGCATGGTGGGTTTGAACGCGCGGATATAACGTTGGAGTCGCTCAAAATCAGCCGGACTCTTCACGGTGATGCAGCCTTCGCTGAGGCGCCTTTCACCCTCGGGGTGAAGGCGAAACTGGCCTCGCCGAATGCCGTGGGTCATTGTGATATCGCCGCCGTGTGGATTCCAGAGCATGAACCACGTGTGCCGGTCAGTACTACCCGCGTGTTCGGCGATAAAATCTCGTAGCCCGCCCAGGCGTCCGCCCGATTGCCGGTCGACTAGATAATACGTGCCGGGGGGAATGGGGCCCACATCCACATCGGCTACATCGTCAGGATTGTCCCGACCTATCTTCTGCCCTGAGTAAGCCTCGACCTCGCCGAAGCCCGAGCAAACCAACCGCGAAGTTTCTTTTCGATTGAGAGTGAAGCTACAGAACACGGGCATTGTTTTTTCCGTAGTCGGGAGAACCTCCTTGTAGCATTGCTCTTGCACGTCTGTACACAGAACGAGCGCATCCTTGACGTTGTTTTACACAGGCCGATTCGATACGCATATCAAGGCCGTCGAGGACGAAAGCGAGCCCGCGCGATGATGGGTCACAGAGTTCCTATAGTCCGCGTCGAGGGAGTGAGTTGCTGTCGGTACATGGATTTCTAGCCCGAGGAAGGGGCAGGCCCAACGGGGCTGGCGGCATGAAGAGGCAAGGGCCGCGTGCCGCGAGCGGTGCAAACGCCCATTCCGGCCACATTGTCCATTTTCAACCGATGAAGAAAAACCCGCGCGAGCGGGCTCTCTTATTCCATTGATCGACGCGTTGATGCTTAAGGCAACGAAATCGTCAACGTAGCCGATTGCGGTCCAAGCTTGACCACCTGCGAATACGGCGCGAGCGAACGCAAGGTCTGATCACGCAGATAAGTATTCAGGCCGAGATAAGCCAACAATCCCACCAGCGCGAACACCGCGCCGATCGACCACAACGGCACCTCGCGCTTCAGACGGTGCGCGACCTGATCGGGCAGCGGCCAATGCGGCGCGAACTGCGCGCGCTTGCCCTTCAGATGCGCGATTTCGTCGCCGATGCGCGCGGTCAGATACGCGAGCTTCTCCGGTCCTTCGAGCAGATACTTGCCCTGATAACCGAGCAGCAGGCACATGTGAAACACCTCCAGCGACTGCAAGCGTGCCGCGCCTTGTGCGCGGCACTCCTCGAGATACTGGAAAAATTTCTCGCCCGCCAGTTGCTCGCCGAACAGCACCAGTTGCAGCGGCCGGCGCTCCCATTCCGTGCGGATCCTGAAGGTGGACGACAACACCGATTCGTCGATGGCCGCGCAGAACGCAAACTTCGACGCGTAGACATCTTCGGCCGACGCATTGAGCTTCTTCGCCCCGCGCTCGAAGTCGCCGAGAAACTGCTGGATGCGCTGGCTGAACTCCTGCGCGTCGCCGGGCTCGCGGCCGTTCTTCAACAGGAACAACATGAAGAAACCGTCGTACAGCAGATCGAGCAGCGAGCGGACCTGATAGCTCGGCTCGGTGATCGGGGCGGGCGCGGCGGCAGGCGTGCTGCCGCCAAAGAGGGATGGCGCGTAGCTCATGATGTGACGGCGATCAGTTCGAGTTGAAGATCGTTGATGCCCGACGGCGCGTAGATCATTGCCGATTGAGCCTGCAACATACGGTCATACAGCGCGCCGCGCGATTCGAACGAGAAGTAGCACGCGCCCGGACGAACCGGAATGGCGGGCGGCACCTGCGGTGTGTAGACGAGCCGCACGCCCGGCATGGCCGAGAGCACCAGCTTGTCGACGTCGTCCGGCGCGCCGACCTTGAAGCGCGCGGGCACGGCTTCCACGAGTTCGGCGGTCGGCATATCCGCCGATACCGCGATGTAGAACATGGTCTTGTCGTCGATCTTGCCCGAGTCGAGCCGGCCCGCATGGAACGACGGACGCACTTCTTCGAGCGCGATCGCGAAGTAGCGCGTGGAGATCACGGTTTCGAGCAGATCGCGCAGGATCGTGTCGAGACGCGCGAAGCCGGGGCCCGGATCGTCGTGGCGATACGCCGGCAAATCGGAGAGCGCATAGCCCTTCGAAAACGTCATCAACTGGCCGGCGAGCCGCAGCAGTTCCTGAAACAGGCGTTCGGGATGCAGCGCCGAATGCTGGTACAGATGCGCGAGCGAAGCGAAGGCCGCGCTAGCGGTATGCAGCAGCCAGAACGACGCGATGTCGCCGGAACGGAACTCGATGATGTTCTTGGTCGGCTCGCGGTGAAAGCCGTATAGCGCATTGACCTTGGCCTGCAAGGCGTCGATCAGTTGACGCAGGCGCTGATGCAGGATCGGCGAGGCGTCGATAGCGAGGCAGGGCGGCACGAACGTGTCGTCGATTTCGAACCCGCTCGTAGCGGTGCGGCGTACCCGCACGAGCGGCACCGAGAGCAGTTCATCGCGTGGCTCGCTATGCGCGATCAGCTTGACGCTGGTCTTCAGGAAGGTGATGTCGGCTTCGGCGGCGTCGGTGAAATGATCGGCCACCGGCGTCTGTTCGCTGACGTAACGCGACACGAAACCGGCGTTGCTGTCCTGCGCATAGTTCGCACCGGTTTCGCGCAGCGGATGCAGCGCGAGATAAAACGTGAATTCGTTGATGCCGTCGGGAAGCGTATCCAGCGCGATGGGCGGTGGCAGGTCGTCGGCCTGCGGCGCGGAGTAGAGCGCGCCGTCGGGAAACACCAGCGAGAGTTCGCTCACGCGCAGCACGTTGCTGCCGAGCGCGTCGCGATCGAAGCGCGCCGAGCGCACGCCCCAGTTATACGGCTGGATCGCCTGGATCGACTCGAACAGGCGCGCCTCATGATAAGCGTCCTGACGCTGAAAATGCTGCGGCCTCAGAAACAGGCCTTCCCCCCATAGCACTTTTGCCGAATAACTCATCTCAAACCCGTTATATGCGTTCTGCGTGTGGCGCACCCGGAGATAACCGATTCGAGCGCCGCATTGTTAATTGGTTAAAAATGTTAAATCGCATTTGACCGGCATCTTTATCCGCAGCTTACCGACGAAAGCATATTTAGCGCTTGCGCGGGCAGTCCCTGGTCTGGCGGGATCACCGTGCCATTGGTCACCGTCATTGCACAGTTATGCAGGCCGATCATTATGCCGGATTTCTCCGACTTCGCCGGGTCGAAGGCGAATTTCCAGCGCTGCATCGCCGGATCACGGAATAGCGCGACGATACCGAATGCCTGCGCTTCACGCGAGACTTTTTCGGTAACAACGTAGCGCTGGCCCGGGATCAGCGTTACTTCACGCACGCCCAGCAAATCACCGCCCAATACGGTCTTTTCCTTTGCTGGATCGGTAAATGCGTCGAACGGCGCCTGCTGGAATGAAGTCGGGTCTTTCAGTACGTAAAGCCGCACCACCAGCGCCAATGGCCGTTTGTCATTCGCGGCATTCAGATTCGACGCTGCATATAAGGTGAGGCCGAGATTGCGCGGCGGTTTCTGGGCGTCCGGCAGATCCGGCTTGCCGAGGCCGCTTGCCTGCAAAGCCGCGTTGGCAGCGGCTCCGAGCACCGTCACGCCGGCCGCGCAGCCGCCCAGAAGCGCGCAGACCGCCGCATTGGCGATCAAAAGCGATGCATAGCGAATAACACGCGAATTCATATACATCGACCGGCTCGGCGCCGTCCCCCGTCAAAACATCAATAACGAACTCAATCCGGCAAATTTGTAGCCACGCTATGCCACTTAATGCCGCGATATGCAAAGCGCTTGTAACTGCCGGCGCTACCGGGCCGGCAGCCGGCGAGTGGAAATTTTTCCGGTATCCCCAATGCTGCTATTGCGCCAGGAAACAATTTCTGCATGTTTCGTTTAAATGATCCGCATGCATTTTTTTGTGCAATCCTTCTTCACACGAAAGTTGAATTATCGAAAATTGGCCTGTACTATACCCGCGCACTTCAAGCAAAGCAAAACTCCGGTTTCTCCTTGAATTAAAAAATTCGCACGTCGGTGAAAAACGATGAATGAGCGTCTGTTAGTAAAACTATCTGGGGTTGTGTTGGCATGCGGCGTGATGGCCGGATGCGCAACACAGGGCAACAACGCGGCGACCACACCGGAGGCTTTTAATAAGCAACTCGCGGATGCCGATACCGTCGCAAAGGGCGGCGATCAGGATCGCGCTATCGCGCTTTATCAGCAGCTTTCCAAATCCGATCCGACGCGTGAAGAACCGTGGTCGCGTATTGCGCAGATCCAGTTCACGCAAGGTCATTACGGCCAGGCAATCGTGGCCGCGCAAGAAGCATTGCAACGCGATCAGACCGATCGTCAGGCCAAGAGCGTGCTCGCGGTGGCCGGCTTGCGCGTCGCCACTCAATCGCTCGGCGAATTGCGTCAGGACGCGTCGCTCGCGGGCGATGCTAAGTCGGACGCGCAAGCGCTTGCCAAGCAGCTGCGCGACACGCTCGGCGAAGCCACGCTGTTCCCGCCCGACCCGAGCGACAAGCCGGTGGCGAAGAAGAAGCGCGTGGTTCGTCACGTCGCCAAGGGCAAGCCTGCAGCGGATACGCCTGACGCCACACCCGGCGCCACGACTCCCGTCGCCGCGCCGCCAGCGCCCGCTGCGCCGGCCGCGCCTGCGGCACCCGCCAAAGCCGCGCAGAGCAGTGGCGCGTCCGATCCGTTCAGCGCGCTGCGCTGATCCACACGCCTGATCCATCAGCACCGGGAGCCGACGATGGCGAAGAAAGAAAGCATTCAAAAACGCTTGCAAAAAGTGCGGCCGCCCCGCGTTCAGTTGACCTATGAGGTCGAGCGTGGCGATGCGATCGAGGTGAAGGAACTGCCGTTCGTCGTCGGCGTGGTCGCCGATCTGGCGGGGCAGTCCGAAGTCGAGCAGCCGAAGCTGCGCGATCGCAAGTTCGTCAATATCGACCGCGATAATTTCGACGACGTGATGAAAGCGATCGAACCGCGCGCCGCGTTTCAGGTGGAAAACCGCCTGAGCGAAGCCGGCGGCAAATTCGCGGTCGACCTGCGTTTCAAGTCGATGGCAGACTTCAATCCGGACGAAGTGGTCGCGCAAATCGAACCGCTGCGGCGCCTGCTCGAAGCCCGTTCGAAGCTCGCCGATCTGCGCAACAAGCTGGCCGGCAACGACAAACTCGAAGACCTGCTGAGCGAAGTGCTCAACAACACGCAGCAGTTGCAAACCCTGGCGAAAGACCAGAGCAACGCGGCGAACCAGCACGGCGGCGCGCCGGACCACGACAAGCAGGGCGAATAAGCACGGGGTGTGAGATGAATCAGCAAACGGCAGCAGCCCAACTGGCGACCGCGCAAAGCGGTACGGAATCCACGCTGCTCGACGAAATCGTCGAGAAAAGCCGCGTGGCGAAGTCCGATTCCGAGCACGCGCGCGCGAAAGACCTGATCGGTGAGCTCGTGCATCAGGTGCTCGACGGCACGGTGGTGGTGTCCGATAACCTGTCGGCCACCATCGACGCGCGCGTCGCCGAACTCGACCGCCTGATCTCCGCGCAGTTGAGCGCGGTGATGCACGCGCCGGAATTCCAGCGCATGGAAAGCACGTGGCGCGGCCTCGACTATCTGTGCAAGGAAAGCAACACGGGGGCAACGGTCAAGATCAAGGCGTTGCATGCGCCCAAGCGCGACCTGGTGCGCGACTTCAAGACCGCGATCGAATTCGATCAGAGCGCGTTGTTCAAGAAGATCTACGAAGAAGAATTCGGCACCTTCGGCGGCTCGCCGTTCGGCACGATCGTCGGCGACTTCGAAGTAACGCGTCAGCCGGAAGACATGTACTTCATCGAACAGATGTCGCACGTTGCCGCGGCCGCGCATGCGCCGTTCATCGCGTCGGCGTCGCCCGAACTGATGGGCCTCGATACCTTTGCCGACCTCGGCAAGCCGCGTGATCTCGGCAAGGTGTTCGACACGGTCGAATACGCGAAGTGGAAGTCGTTCCGCGACGCCGAAGATTCCCGCTACGTCGGTCTCACGCTGCCGCGTTTTCTCGGCCGCCTGCCGTTCAATCCGAAAGACGGCGCCACGGCGGAGGGTTTCAACTTCGTCGAAGACGTGGACGGCACCGATCACAGCAAATACCTGTGGTGTAACGCGGCGTGGGCATTCGCCGCGCGCCTGACGGCCGCATTCGACGACTTCGGCTGGTGCGCGGCGATTCGCGGCGTGGAAGGCGGCGGCCTGGTCGAAGACCTGCCCACCCACACCTTCAAGACCGACGACGGCGAAGTCGCGCTGAAATGCCCGACCGAAATTGCGATTACCGACCGCCGCGAAAAGGAACTGAGCGACCTCGGTTTCATTCCGCTCGTGCATTGCAAGAACTCTGATTACGCCGCGTTCTTCGCCGCGCAATCGGTGCAGAAACCCAAGAAATACAGCACCGACAGCGCGAATGCCAACGCGGTCCTGTCCGCGCAATTGCAGTACATCTTCTCGGTATCGCGCGTCGCGCACTACCTGAAGGCGATGATGCGCGACAAGATCGGCAGCTTTGCGTCGGCACAGAACGTCGAAGTATTCCTGAACCGTTGGATCTCGCAGTACGTGCTGCTGGACGACAACGCAACTCAGGAGCAGAAGGCGCAGTTCCCGCTGCGCGAGGCGTCGATTCAAGTCTCGGAGATTCCGGGCAAGCCTGGTGCGTATCGTTCGGTCGCATTCCTGCGTCCGCACTTTCAACTGGATGAGCTGTCGATCTCTTTGCGGCTTGTCGCTGACCTGCCGAAACCGGCTAATTCATAAAGCAAAGCAAGTCAGCTGGCCTGGGCTGGCCGCCCGGGTTAGCTTAAAACCACCTCTTTGGGGAGTCGATGAGTTATGAAGGATATCTATTTAAAATTCGGCAATCCGGCGATCAAAGGCGAGTCTGCCGATAAGGATCACGCTGGCTGGATCGAAATTGATTCGTGGAGCCACTCGATCACGCAACCGCGTTCGGCAACGGCTTCCACGGCAGGTGGTCACACCTCCGAGCGCTGCGAACACGCCGATATGCAGTTCACGAAAGACATCGACGTGGTCAGTCCGCTGATCTATCAACACGCGTCGGGCGGCACGACGTTCGACGAAGTCACGATCGACTTCATGCGTTCGGACGGCGAAGGCAATCGCATCAAGTACCTGGAAGTGAAGCTCAAGTACGTGATCATTTCGAGCGTGACGCCGAGTGTGGTGGGTGAAGGCCTGCCGACCGAACAGTTCTCGCTGAAGTACGCTGCCGTGCAGTGGAAGTACACGCAGCAGAAGATCGGCGGCAACCAAGGCGGCAACGCGCAAGGCGCGTGGAGCCTGACGAAGAACGACAAGACGTACGCGGTCTGATGCACGGGCGCACGCGGCGCGCGCGGCTCGAAAGAGTCGCCGCGCGCCGGGTGCGCCGCGCATCGATCCGCTTCTTCGGACGCTGATGAAACGCTTCGAACCCAGCTTTCTCGACAAGCTGTTCGACGACGAACCGCATCTGCCGGCTTCCCCGGCGATGCGGCAATTGTCGTTGGATGAATTGAAGAGCACCGTCGCGCGCGACGTCGAGGCGATCCTGAATACGCGCATCGCGCTGACCGAACACGAACTGGCGGCGCTGCCGGAGTGTCAGCGCTCGGTGCTCACATACGGCCTGAACGACTTCGCGGGCTTGAGCCTTGCAAGCCATTACGACCGCACGTTCATCTGCAAATCGATTCAACAGGCGATTGCGCGGCACGAGCCGCGCTTGCAGCAGGTGGCGGTCACGCTCGAACTGAACGAACAATCCACCAATGCGCTGAACTTTGCGATTCAGGCGCTGCTGGTGGTTCATCCGGCGGAAGAACCGGTGAGTTTCGATGCGATGTTGCAGCCGTCCACGTTGCAGTATTCAGTAACGCGCGCACGCGCGAAGTTGTAGTGGGTAATTTTCTGTCGGTGTTTTTCTGAGTAGTTGTGTTGAGAGTACCGCTTTACCGCAACCGTTACGCGCAACGGCTGCGATGAACCAGGCGGAGAAGTGTCAGGTCCGGGGATAAATCGATGGAAGAATTGCTGCCGTATTACGAGCGCGAGTTGTCATTTCTGCGGCGCTATTCGCGCGACTTCGCCGAGCGCTATCCGAAGATCGCGGCGCGTCTCGCCATGTCCGGCGAACACTGCGAAGACCCGCACGTCGAGCGGATGATCGAGTCGTTCGCGCTGCTCGGCGCGCGCATCAACAAGAAACTCGACGACGATTACCCCGAATTCACCGAAGCGCTGCTGGAGGTGCTCTATCCGCACTACCTGCGGCCGTTCCCGTCGTGCTCGATCGCGCAACTGGGCACGTCCGCCGCGCTGAGTCATCTGACCGAACCGGTTGTTATGGAGCGCGGCACCGAACTCAAGTCACGGCCCATTCGCGGCATGCAATGCCGTTTTCGCACGGCTTACGATGTGACGCTGGCGCCGATTCGTATTTCCGAAGCGAAGTACACGTCCGTGGCGATGGCGCCGAGCGCGACCGTATTGCCCGGCAATGCCACGGCGATCGTATCGATCACCTTCGAATCGACAGCGGCGCAACTCGACCTCACGGCGCTGAAAGTCGGCAAGCTGCGCACGCATTTGCACGGCGAACAGTCGTTTATTGCAGCACTGGCGGACTGTCTGTTCGTCAACGGCATGGCCACCTACGTGGAGGCCGACCGTCGCGGCGTGTGGAAACAACTGCGCGAATCTCCGGTCGTGCAAGCCGGTTTCGACGAAGACGACGCGCTGATCGACTATCCGGCCAAATCGCATCCGGCATACCGGTTGCTGACCGAATACTTCGCGTTCCCCGAAAAATTCAATTTCGCCGACTTCGACCTGGCGGCGATGACACGCGCGAGCGGCCGCTGCCAGCGTTTGACGCTGCATGTCGTGTTGAAGGAAGTGCGCAGCGATTCGCACATGGCGCGTCTGCTGGATTCATTGGCCGCGCATCATTTCCGCCTGTTCTGCACACCGGTGGTGAATCTGTTCGAACAGCACGGCGAGCCGATCCGTGTCAGCCATCAGGCGATTTCTTATCCGGTGATCGCCGAAGCACGCCGCGCGTTCGCCTATGAGGTCTATTCGATCGATTCGGTGAAACTCGTCAGGCAGCAGGCGCACGAAGAATCGGTGATCGAATTCCGGCCGTTCTATTCATTGCATCACGGCGAAGCGGCGCGCGCGGGACACTACTGGTTCGCGCGGCGCAACGACTGGGTCGCGCAGAAAAGCCCCGGCTACGAGACTGAAATCTCGATCGTCGATATCGACTTCGAACCGGCCGCGCCGCAAACGGATACCTTGAGTCTCGATCTGACGTGTACCAATCGCGATTTGCCTGCTGGTCTCGCAGTGGGGCTGGACGGCGGCGATCTGTTTCTCGAAGGCGGCTCGCTGACCGGCAGCATCTCGATGCTGCGCCGGCCTACGCCAAGCGTGCGTTTCGAACGCGGACGCGCCGCGCATTGGCGATTGATTTCACATCTGGCGTTAAACCACGTCTCGCTCGCCAGTAGCGGTCTGTCCGCGCTCAAGGAAATGCTCGTGCTCTACGACTTGCGGCGCACGGCGGTGTCCGCGCGGCATATCGACGGACTGGTCGGCATCGAGCAGCACGCGGCCGTGCAATGGCTGCCAGGCAAGCCGTTCGCCACTTTCGTGCGCGGTATAGAGATCCGTTTGACGATCGACGAAGAACATTTCGTCGGCACGAGTCTCGCGTCGTTCGTGCGGGTAATCGACACGTTTTTTGGGCTGTACGTGCATCTGAACAGCTTTGTGCAACTGGTCGTCGTGTCGAAGCGCACCGGCGAGGAGATCCTGCGATGCAAACCGCGCAGCGGCGAATCGATCCTGGCGTAGTCGAGCAACTTCTCGACGAGCCGCATCGCTTCGAATTTTTTCAGGCGGTGCGGATTCTCGAGAAGTGGTTCGCGCAGCAATCGCCATCTCACGCGGGACGTCCCGGCGAAGTCGTCGCGCAGCGGATTGCTTTTCGCAATTCTCTGTCGATGTCGTTCCCGCCGAGTGAGATTCACGGCGCGCAGTCTTTTGACAATGCGGGTGCAGCGCTGAAAGAAAAGTCGCAGCGCACGGCAGCGCTCGAGGACGGCTCGCTCGATAAGGTGGATATCACGCCGGCCTTTTTCGGCTTGCTCGGCGGGCAGGGCGCTCTGCCGCTGCATTACACCGAGCAGATCATCGCGCGTGAACAGATCAAGCGCGATCGCGCCGCGCGCGAGTTCTTCGATGTGTTCTCGAATCGCGCGACGGCGCTGTTCTACGCGGCGTGGAAGAAATACCGTCTGCCGTTCCACTATGAACTGGATCGCGACGAACGTTACCTGCCGCTTTTGCTCGCGCTCGCCGGTGTCGCCGGCGACGACACGCGCAACAGCCTGCAAAGCGGCAAGGGCGCGCTATTCGACGAAGCGATTGCCGGCTACGCATTGGCCGCGCGGCATCGGCCGGTATCGGCGGCGTATTTGCAGCGCACGCTCTCGGAGTACTTCAAGGTGCGGGTGCGCGTCGAGCAGTTCGTCGGCAAATGGTACGACGTGCCGCGCGATCAGTTGACCTTGCTCGGCAGCGTCAACGCGACGCTCGGCGCGACCGCGTTGGCGGGCGAGCGCGTCTGGCAGCGCGACATGCGCGCGCGGCTCGTGATCGGACCGCTCGACAGGGCCGATTACGAAGCGTTCTTACCCGGCGCCGAGCGGGCGGTGGCGCTCGAACGCATGCTCACGCTGCTGGCCGGCGTCACGCTCGAATACGAGGTGTCGCTGGTGCTGCGCCGCGAAGCCGTCGGGCCGAGCCTGTTGAGCAAGGGCGCGCGCCTCGGTTGGGACGCGTTCCTGTGCACGAAAGACGCCGACCGTGACCGCGCGGATGCCCGCTACGAATTGCACGCGATTCACTGACTATAACGACAGAACCCGGACCCGGATCGCACGACATGAGCACGTCCCTCAATACCCTGATCGCCAAACTGAATCCGACCTGCCGGCAGGCGGCTTTGCTGGCGGCGAACAATTGCCTCGCGCGCGGTCACTACGAGGTCGACCTCGAGCATCTGCTGCTGGCGCTGCTGGACGAGCCGGCCAGCGACGTCGCGCTGGTGCTGCGCGCGAGCAGGATCGACGCGCATGCGTTGCGCGCGGATCTCGAGCGCGAGTTGCAGCGTTTGAAAACCGGCAATACGCGCACGCCGGTGTTTTCGAAGCATCTGATCGAACTGCTCGAACAGGCTTGGCTGATTGCATCGCTCGATTCGCAGATCGGGCGGATCCGTTCAGGACACCTGTTGCTGGCGCTGCTGAGCGCGCCGGATCTCGCGCAATTCGCCGAGCGCATGTCGCCGTTGCTGCGCGATGTGCGCGTAACCGACCTGAAGCACAAGTTCGATGAGCTGACCGCGGGCTCGCGCGAAGTCGAGCGCAGCAACGAGACGCAGAGCGCGGGAGACAACGCGGGCGATCCAGTCGCGACCGCTACCGCACCGGGCACGCCGTCTAAAACGCCGGCGCTCGATACCTACACGAGCAACCTCACGCAGCGCGCGCGTGACGGCAAGATCGATCCGGTGATCGGCCGTGAAGGCGAGATTCGCCAGACCATCGACATTCTGATGCGCCGCCGCCAGAACAACCCGATCATGACGGGCGAGGCCGGCGTCGGCAAAACGGCGGTGGTCGAAGGTCTCGCCCTGCGCATCGCCGCCGACGACGTGCCCGCGCCGCTCAAAGGCGTGGCGCTGCACGTGCTCGACATGGGACTGCTGCAAGCCGGCGCGAGCGTGAAAGGCGAGTTTGAAAACCGTCTGAAAAACGTGATCGTTGAGGTCAAGAAGAGTCCGCATCCGATCATTCTCTTTATCGACGAAGCGCACACCATCATCGGCGCCGGTGGCCAGGCCGGGCAGAACGACGCGGCCAATCTGCTGAAACCGGCGTTGGCGCGCGGCGAATTGCGCACCGTCGCTGCCACGACGTGGAGCGAATACAAAAAGTACTTCGAGAAAGACGCGGCGCTCGCGCGGCGTTTTCAGGTCGTGAAGATCGAGGAGCCGAGCGAGTCGCTTGCCGCGGCCATGTTGCGCGGCATGGCCGCGTTGATGGAAAAGCACTTCAACGTGCGCGTGCTCGACGATGCGATTACCGAAGCGGTGCGGCTGTCGCATCGCTACATCAGCGGCCGGCAACTGCCGGATAAAGCGATCAGCGTGCTCGACACCGCTTGCGCGAAAGTCGCGCTTGCGCACAGTTCGACACCGGCAGCCATCGACGATACGAAAAAGCGCCTCGAACGTATCGACGCTGAAATCGCCGCGCTGGAACGCGAGGTAGCGAGCGGCGCGTTGCACGATGAACGGCTCACCGAATTGCGCGGCCTGCGTGAACAGGACCTCAAGGATCTCGCCGATGACGAAGCCCGCTACGACAAGGAACGCGCTTTGGTGACGGAGATTGTCGGCTTGCGCGCGGACATCGACGCGGCGCGTGTGAGCAGCGCGGACCCGGAGCAAGCGGATAAAGCGCAGCAGGCGCGCGAAACGCTGGCCACGCGCGTCGCCGAACTGCACGCGTTGCAAGGCGGCCAACCGATGGTGCCGTTGCAGGTCGACGCTCATGTGGTCGCCGAAATCGTCGCCGCGTGGACCGGCATTCCGCTCGGCCGCATGGTCAAGGACGAAATCCAGACCGTGCTGAACCTGCAGCCGTTGCTGGCCGCGCGTGTGATCGGCCAGGACCACGCGCTCGAAGCGATTGCGCAGCGCGTGCGCACCGCAAGCGCGAATCTCGAAGACCCGAACAAGCCGCGCGGCGTGTTCATGTTCGTGGGACCGTCGGGCGTCGGCAAGACCGAAACCGCGCTGGCGCTGGCCGACGTGCTGTACGGCGGCGAGCGCAAGATGGTCACGATCAACATGAGCGAGTATCAGGAAGCGCACAGCGTGTCCGGTCTGAAAGGTTCGCCGCCGGGCTATGTCGGTTATGGCGAGGGCGGTGTGCTGACCGAAGCGGTACGCCGCAATCCGTATTCCGTTGTGCTGCTCGACGAAGTCGAAAAGGCGCACCCCGACGTGCTCGAAATGTTCTTCCAGGTGTTCGACAAAGGCACGATGGATGATGCCGAAGGCCGCGAGATCGATTTCCGCAACACGTTGATCATTCTGACGTCGAACGTCGGCTCGCAGGCGGTGATGCAGGCCTGCCTGAACAAGAGCGTGGAAGAACTGCCCGACGCCGATGAACTTGCGGAAACCTTGCGTCCGCAGCTATACAAAGCATTCAAACCGGCATTTCTCGGACGCATGAAAGTGGTGCCGTACTATCCGATTTCCGACGACGTGCTCGCCGAAATCATCGAGTTGAAACTCGAGCGCATTCGCCGCCGCATCGAGTCGAATCACAAGGCGGTGTTCGAATGGGACGAGTCGCTGGTCGATGCGGTGCTTGCACGTTGCACCGAAGTGGATTCCGGCGCGCGCAATGTGGATCACATTCTGAACGGCACGTTGTTGCCCGAAGTGGCGCAGCAGGTGCTGGAACGTGTGGCGAACGGCGCGGCGATCGAACGCATTGCGGTGCGCGCGAGCGAGGCGGGTGAGTTCGATTACACGGTGGTGTGAGCGGACGCGCCAAATTGTTTTAATGCCGTACCCGATACTTATTGCTTCCTTTCATGCCGATTAATCTAGACACCTTGCTGGCTCCGCTCAGCGAAACCTCGCCCTGTGGCGAAGATCTGCTGTTTTCGGCGGATTTCGACGCGATCCAGCACGCGCGCCGTTTCGAAGACCCCTCGCTGGATCAGGGCGAATGGGTCACGGAGGTCAAGGAAGCCGATTGGGCTTTCGTGGTCGAGCGTTCGGCCAGTCTGCTGCAAACGCAGACCAAGGACTTGCGCCTCGCGGTGTGGCTTACCGAAGCACTTGCGATCGATGAGGGCGTCAACGGTCTTTCGCAGGGTTACGCGCTGCTGACGAAACTATGCGAGCGCTACTGGGACCACGTGCATCCGCTGCCGGACGGCGACGACACCGAGTATCGCCTCGGCAATGTCGCGTGGCTGGTCGGGCGTACGGGAGATCTGCTGCGCGCCATGCCGCTCACGTCGTCGCAGGGCAATGCGTACAGCACGATCGATTGGGATGTCGCCACGCACGTTGCACAAGCCGTCAAACGCGATCCGGATCACGCCGACGATATCGCGCGCGGCAAGCCGTCGATCGATCAGATCGAGGCGTCCAAACGCGCTACACCGCCGGCGTTCTATTCGACGCTGCTAGTCGATCTGAAGGCGTTCGAAGCGGCCATGCTCGCGCTCGAACAGGAACTGGACCGGCGCGCGCCCGATTCCGCGCCGAGTTTCCGTCAGGCGAAGGACGCTTACGAAAACGTCTACCGGCTGGCTGAGCGCTTTGCACGCGAAGTCGGTGTGAGCGGTGAAGCGCCGCCCCCTAAAGCACCCGCGGCGCACGAGCAGGACCGCGCCGAGCCCACCTTCAAGACCGCACCGCAACGCGAGGAACCTGTGTTGACGACCATGCCGACGAGTCCAGTTGCAGGAATCCAGAGCCGCGCGCAGGCCGTCGCGCAATTGCGTGCGGTGGCCAGGTTCTTTCGCGCGACCGAGCCGCATAATCCTGCCGCGTATTTCGCGGAAAAAGCCGCGGAGGCGGCGGATATGCCATTGCATCAATGGCTTTCGACGGTGGTCAAAGACGATGGATCGCTCGCGCATATTCGCGAGTTGCTGGGCGTGAAGCCGGAAGAAAACAGCTAAAAGGCGGTCCGAACGAAAAAAAGCCTGGCTTCTCATCGAGGCCAGGCTTTTTTCATGCACGCTGCTGCGCAAACAGCAACCGTTCAAGAGCCCGCACGAAATTCGATCCGCCGATTCCGTGCCCGCCCATCGGTCGTGTCGTTCGACGCGATAGGCTGATCGGGGCCGACGCCGGTCGTTGTCATCTGCTGCGGCGGAATGCCCTTCGCGACCAGATAACCCTTCACCGCATCCGCGCGCGCCTGGCTCAAGGCGATATTCGACGTGCGGTTACCCGAGTTGTCCGTGTGGCCGATGATTGCGACAGTCCTCGTCGTCATCTTCCCCATCGCGGCGGCCATCTGATCGAGAATCGCGCGGCCTTGCGGCGTGAGCGTCGCGCTGCCGGTTTCGAATTCGATCGTACGATTCGCGAGCGTCTGATCGAGCAGGCCTTGTTCGGACGCACTCACACGTAGTCCATTCTTGATCGTGTAAGTCGGGTTCAACGCATTCGCCATGTCGCTCGCGAGTTGCTGGCGCTGCGATTCGTTGTGTACTTCGCCCTTCACGTCGATCTGCGTGCCGTCGATTTTCAGCTGACCTTTGCTGATCTGCTTCAACTGCGGGCCGATCAGCTTCTGCACGTTGGCGGACCAGTTCGGCGGCGTCGCCACATCGGCGACTTCAATTTGATCGACCACGTTGGCCGCGCCGTATGTGTCGCGCAGGCGCGCGAGCACGGCCGCCTTGGTCGCTTCGTCCGGCACCTTGCCGCCGACCACGACCTGGCCAGGCGTCGCATTGGCGGGCGGCGGCGCCGCGGTGATCGCGCCGGTGCCGGCGCCGGTCGTACCGCTCGCGAGTCCGGCGGTGCTCACTGCAGGCCCCGCATTGCCGACTGAGGCCGAAGCGGCCGGCGGCAGCACCGTAGTGTGAATCGAAACGCCGCTATTGTCGACCGGCGTGACGCGAGCGGGGCCGTCGTTGTCGGCATACGCAAACGCGCTGAGCAGAAGACCCGTGAGCAGCACCGTCATGCGTGCGGTGGATGTGTTGTTCAGCATCGTGTCACGCTCCCGTGAATGCTTCGCGGAACGTGTCGATGCTGACGCGCAGCGACAGTTGCGGTTGGTCGAGATAACTGACGAGCTTGCTGATGCCATGATCGTTTTGTGCGTGTTCGTCGATCCATTCGGGATCGTCGATATCGATGTTGTGCGCCGCGTACGACTGCGGATCGACCACGCTATGCAGCGTTTTGGCCGAGGCGCCGTTAAAGCCGATGATGAGCCGCTCGCGCTCGGCAATCGTGCCGATAAAAATCGCCAGTTCGAAATCCGCCTGCGCGACGAACGGCGCAACCAGTTCGAGCCAGAACGCGGCAACGAGACTGCGATAGAACGGGTCGTTCGGCAGCGGCAAGGTCAGCCCGCGTTCGAGATGCGACGAACCGCTTTGCATCACTGGACGCAGCAGTGAGCCGAGCGCCAGCATCGCGCCGCGCAAGCGCACCGGATGGCCGCTCGCCAGCAGCATTTGTTCGAGCCCGGCGAGTGTCTGGTGTTCGACGAAGTCGTTGAAGGTGCCGTCGTGCGGATTGCCCGGACCGCCGCCGATCTCGATCGGCACTTGCGTTTCGCCGAGCGCCTGCAGCGCGCCCGGCGGCTCGCTGGCGCCGAGCAGCGGCTTCATTTGCGCCGCGACGCGCGACCACAAGCGCGCGAACGCGAGCGGACTGTGCGCGAGAAACGTCAGCGGCTTTTCGACTTCGAGCGCGGTCGCGGCAAGAAACGGAAAGCGCCGCGACGACTGGTCGTGGCTCGCCATCATATGCCCGGCAATCGCCAGCTTGCTGCGCGAACCGAGGAACGCGAAGTGCATCGGCTTGGCGTTTTCGTAGACGATCTTCCAGCGCGGATCGTCGGTGAGCAGTTCCATGGCTTCGGCGATCCAGCGGTCGAGCGTAGCCAGCAATTGCGGGTTATGCGCGCTTTTCACGAAGTCGCCGCGCGACGGGATCTTGCCGAAGTAGGCGATTTGCGCCTGCACGGTTTGCGTCATTGCGCACCCCCTGTATTCGAAACCGCGGTGGCGGCGGTGGCCGGGCGTGCCGCCGGGGCAGCCGGCGCGGGCGCGGCACCTGGCGCACCCGCAGCCGTCGCGTTGACCGAATTCGCCGCCGCGCTCACATCCGCCACCGAGGACGGCAGCCGCAAGCCGCGCAAGCTCTGCTGCTGCGGCGCGTCGCTGCTGCCGCTCGAAGCCTGCGACGTGCTGATGATGCGCATGCTGACCGCTACCGTCACGCTGCCTTGCGTCCACGACAGATCGAACGTGCCGTCCGGACGACGCTTGCGCTGTGCCGAGTTGATCAGCTTCTCCAGTCCGTAGCGGCCCGGTTCGTTGACCAGTTGCAGCGTGCGGCCGTCGAACGTCGTGGCGTTCAATGTCGCGCCTGGTGAGCCCGACGGATTCGGCCACACGAAGTTGGTCCACTGCGGCGGCGTGTTGCGGTAGCGCATCTGCTGGCCGTCGATTGCCAGCGTGTATTCCGTCGTGCCGCTGCTCGGCTGCGGCAGAATCTGGAACACGGTCTGCGGTTCGGCCGAACCCTGGCCCGCCGTCGCACCCGCCGCGCCGCCGGCAAGCGGCGCCACCCAGCGCGCAAAGCCGCTGGTGAAGTCGGGCGTGAGGGCGAGTCCCATGTCGCCCCATGTGCGGGCCGTCAGCGTGTCGCCACGACGCACCGCGAGCGGTCCGAGCGTGGTGCCGACGAACTTGGCGATCGCGCCGTCCGGGCCGAACACCTGAGCGATCTCGCCCGCGCCGGCTTCGACCTTCGCATCGCTCGCGAACGGATACTTGTTGGCGAGCGAACCCTGGAAGCTTTGATACACCTGCGCGTTCCACACCTTGTTGACTTCGACGCTGGCCGGCTGGATCACCACCGCGTACGCCGCCATCAACGGACGCACGAGCAGCGGACGCAGGGCTTTGCGCTGTGAGTCGGTGAGACCCGTGAGCATCTGTTCGTCGACGTACTTCAGCGAATCGGCAAGTTCGGAACCGCTGCCGTCGAGCGTCTGCTGCATCAGTTGACGCGCGCCCGGTCCCGGATCGCCCTGGTTCTTGATCACGTTAAAGCGCGTGCGGACTTTCGACAGCGTCTCCATATAGCCCTTGAGCATCGACCCGTTGTCGCCGCTCACGACGATACGGCCCAACGCCGAGAACTCCTGGCCGATCGGACCCATCGGCACTTCGACCGGATTGCCGTTGATGTCGATATTCGCGTTGATCTGGCCAGTCGGCGCTCGCGAGAACAGGTTCTTGACCCAACTCGTCACGCCGGTTTGCGCGCGCTTCAGATTCGCGTTGAAGAGCGACGGGTTGTCCCAGGAAGTCTGGTCGTACGCGGTTTCGAGCACCTTGCGGATTGGCGAGTCCTGCGGATCGCCGAGACGGTTCATCGCATCCACCGCCTGGCCGAAGCTGCCGAAGCTCTGCGCCGCAATGCCTTGCATGAACTTTTGCCAGTGCATCGCGTACTCGGTCTTGTACATCGTGACGAGCGCTTTCTGGATCTGTTCGGGGCTGCCTTCCAGCGTCAGATCGTCGTGCGCGGACGTGTTGAGTACCCAGTCCTTCGCCTGCAACTCTTTCGTGGCGGCGTCGCGGATCGCGGGCTGCACGTACTGGAACCACGCTTCGCGCGTGAAGGTGCCGGGGATCGCATAGCTGCCCGCCACCAGCGCCGTATTGTTTTCGCCGACGATGCGCGCGATCGTCATGGGCGCGAAACGGGTCGACGCGCGCGCCTTGATTTCCTCGTAGACGCGCTGACGGGCCGGCATGCCGCGCACCACGCGGCGCAAGTTCTCTCGCGTTTGATCGACGAGGCCGAGGTTCTGGTCGATCATCGGCCAGTCGTCGTCGGACACGCGCGCGAGATAGAACGTAATCATGCGCTCGGCGCTGCGGATCATCTCGTCGCGAGGCATGTTGCCGCGATTGGTTTCGAGCCAGCCGCGCCAGAAGCGCGCAACCTGATCGGTGAGGTGAGCGGTTTCCACATGACGCTTGTCGCTCAGCATCAGGTAGGTCTTGAGCGCGTTGTACGCATCTTCGACGTTGGTCGGCGAGGCGTCGCTATACAGGCCGCCCTGGCTGTTCGCGCTCATGGCCGAATGGGTGGAGACCGGAATCGTGGCAGCATCCGGCGCGCGATTCAACGGCGCGAGCTGGTCGGGATGCGCGTTGACGTCCTTCAGGAACGACGCGAGATTCTGCGAAACCGGATCGAGCAGGATCTGCCGCACGCCGTTGTAGTATTCGGTGAGCAGGCGCTGTTCGAGGCGATCGCCCTGATACAGACCGAGCGACACCGCGAGCGGCCTGTCGCGGCGGAACTGTTCGAGCTGGTCGATGCGGTCCTCGAGCACGTCCATGGCCTGCAGGCGCGATTGCAGATCGTTGCGGTTCTGCTGCAGGCGCACGACATTGTCGAGGTCGGCCTGCACGTTCGCCGTGAGCTGCTGGTTGTTGACCGTCGACCAGGTCCAGCCGCCGAGCGCCAGTGCGAGCACCGCGACGAAGCCGAAGAAGGTCGCATAGCGCATGCGCGTCTTGGCGGGGCTGGCGAATTGCCTGACCGTTTGCCGGTCGGCGAAGATCACCTTCGAGAACAGATCGCGCAGGAAGAAACCGTTCTTCGAGAACGCGCTATGCGGCTTGGGCAGGCTGTCCGAACTCAGGCCGAAACGGTTCGCAATGCGTGTGGCTGCGGCGCTATTGGTTTCGCCTTCCTGCAATGCGCTGGTGAAATAGAAGCCGCGGAAAATCGGCTTGTACTGGAACGGATTGGTCTCGAACAACGTGGCGAGGAACGCGCGCAGCGCGGGCTTGATCGTCGAGAATTCAAGCGGGAAACTCAGCTGGCCCGGCGAGAGCTTATTGCCGCGATTGATCGACATCTGCGCGACGCTGATCTCTTTCAGGCCGTCGTACAGCTCTTCGAAGTGTTCGTCGAAGAGGCCGACCACGTCGCGCTTCTCGTCCGGCTCGTAGGGCAGGGTGGCGCCCCACACGCGATCGTATTCGTGACGCTCGCTGCCGCTGAAGAATTCGGTGAAGCCGGTAATCAGGTCGGCCTTGGTGAACATCACATACACCGGCGCGAATACTTCGAGCTTCTCGGTCAACTCCTGCACGCGCTGGCGCAAGTTCTTCGCGAGATTGATCGCGAATTCGGGCTTGCTGCTGGTCAGTTCCGCAATGCTCGCGGTGACGATGATGCCGTTGATCGGCGCCTTCGGCCGGAAACGTTTGAGCAGTCCGAGAAAGCCGAGCCATTCGGTGCGGTCTTCCTCATGCACGGAATAGCGGCCGGCGGTGTCGAGCAGAATGCCTTCGGTGGTAAAGAACCAGTCGCAGTTGCGCGTGCCACCAATGCCGTGGATCACCGCGTTGTTCTTGTCGGCGAAGGGGAATTGCAAGCCCGAATTCAACACCGCGCTACTCTTGCCCGCGGCGGGGTTGCCGATCACGATGTACCAAGGCAACTCATAGAGCGCCGAACCGCCCGAAACCTGACCGATCTTCGAGGTCTTGATGGTCTTCACCGCGTCGACGAGACGCGTGCGCAGCACGTCGAGTTCGGCCTGGCGCGCGGGCGTGGGCGCGGGACCGGCCTCGGCCTGCTTCTCCGCCTGCTGCTCGAGCATTTCGCCGAGCTTGCGATTGGCGCGGCGCGCGCGCAGCCGGCGCACGATCCACACCAGCAGCCACAGCGCGATCACGGCGCCGAGCACGATGGCCGGCCACATCAGGTCGATCTGCAAGGTATCGGCGCCGATGAATAAAACAGCAGCGAGCGCGAGCAAGCCGATGATCGAGAGCGTGCGTGTGTGGGTCAACACGTTGAGAATGCGTCGCATAAGCCGTTCAGGTCTTGATGATGAGTGTTGTGGCGCGTGCTGTAGCAGACAGCATGGCGCGCGTACGGCGTTTGAAATAAAACGAAAGCATATTCAGGCGAAAGCGAATACGGCGGAATTGTTAAATCGACAGGTTTTGCCCGTGATTACGCTGATCGGAACAATGCCGTTATGCGTGCGGCATTGCCACTTTTCGCCAGAAAAATTGATTGAACGCCCCATGTCAACCTCTTTATTATCCGGTTTTGCCCATTGCGCCTTAATGACTGCGCCCGAGGACGAAGCCGGGTTTGTGATATTCGACGTGCCCGAGATCCATCATTTTCCAGCGACCGCCCCAGGTCAGACCGACCTGTTCGGCTGTCTGCCCGTATAACTGATAACCGCGCATGGCCCAGGGATCTTTTTCTGAAATGACGAGCTTGCCGTCGCGCAAAAACGCATTGTCCGAGGCAAGGCCGTATTGGTGATAGCTTTGAAACGCCGCGGCATTGGTGACGTTGCCCCCCATTTGCGCCAGCCGGTTTTGCCGCTCCGGACTGCGATATCCCTCCAGCAAAGCCATTTCATACCCGTATTGTTCGCGCATGATTTTGTACACGAGCAATAAACGCGTTCTGAAATCGGCGTCGAGCAAATTCCAGTCGCGGCTCGCGTCTTTAAGCGCGGGCCGGATCTGCTCGACTTCTCGCGTTGCGAATACCTCCGGCGGCAACGGCGGCGGGGGTACGAGCTGTTCGCCATTCAATAGCGCGGCAATTTTCTCGTCCGGAACCCGTGCGGTGTCATCGAATTGGAATAATTGCCGGCCGCGTAAAGCCAATGCCACCAATGGAGGCGTCGCAAGAATACCTGTCGTGGTAAAAATCAGCAAGCGCCGCTTCACCAGTAACTTTTGCATATCGGCTGCGGTCGATTGCGAAATTTTTGCCGAGCGTGCTAATTGACCGCGAGCGCGCGACGCACTGCGAGATGCTCCGCGCATAACGCGGCCGTGAATAGCGAGCGCCGCGCCTAATAAAGAGGCGCGTGCCGCCGGCAATAGCAGGATTGCGGCGATCACGACGGCGATGGCGAAATAGGCGAGAAGTACTACGGCAATCAAAGGCGACCCCGGAAATTGGAAACAATTGTATTTTGTAATGCTTGCTCTTAGAATCAGGCCTGCTCGGAGCGAGCCGGAACGTATTATCACGGCGAAATAATCCAGGATTCAATGAGACAGTGAATGAGTGCGCCGGAAAGTTCGAATTCCAAAGCCCCGCCTAGCCTGTTATCCGATAAGGCTAAAGGCGCTGACGGCAATGGTTCGCGAATTCTTGCGAACCTTGAAGGCCGCGTTGCGCCGCCTACGGAACAACCACGCCGGTCCAGGGCGCCATTGCTATTGGTCGCGTTGCTGGTGATCGCAGCCGGCGGCTGGGGTGCATGGCATATGCAGCAGCGCGTGCAGAGCGAGTCGCTGGCGGCGGCCACGCCTGAGAGCGTGCAGAAGAGTTCTGCGCCGGCGGCTGCCGCGAGCGCCGCGCCGCAAGTTGTCGCCAAAGCGGAGGCGCCGGCTCCGGCATCGTCGCAAGCGGCCACGATCGTTGCCGACGATAGCGACAGCAAAGCCGTTGCGGCGTCCGCTACAGCACCCGCCAGCGACGGTAGCCGTCTGTCGCGCGCGCTCGCCGACGGCGCGGAGCCGAGCAGCGCACCCGCACCGGTGGCATCCGCAACGGCCGCTTCCGCGGTCACGGCGCCGGCGGCGAAGCATGGCAAAAGCGCCACGGCGGTGGCCAGCAAGGAGAAGCACGAGAGCGCCGTGCACGGCAAGAAGGAAAGTGCGATTGCCGGCAACCGTCATGCGAGCGCGCCGACTGCGGTCGCTCAATCGAAGAAAACGCGCACGAGCGGTAGTGCATCGAAAGATGATTCGGATGCCGATCTATTGGCTGCGCTCGTTGCACGGACCAAGCCGGCGGATGCGAAAGCTGCGGACGGCAAGACCGCAACCAAGGTTAGCGCATCCGCAACACCTGGCAACGCCAAGCTCGCTGAGCGCGTGAAAGAGTGCGGACAGCGCGGCTTCTTCGAAGACCAGTTGTGCCGCTGGCGCGTATGTGACGGCCATTGGGGCAAAGATCCCGCGTGCCCGGGATCGGCGCAGCAGGCTCGTCAGCCTTAGTCGCGCTTCTTCATTCACTCTCGGCCTGCGGCGGTAGCGAAATCAATGCGCAGACCCCGCCGACCGTCATCACGCAATTGTTCAAGACGCTGAACTGCTGACGCGGCCGGTGCCGGTCAAGCTGCCGAACGGACGCGGTTTTCTACCGCGCTGCGCGCCTGCATTCAAGCCGCCTCAGGCGTGATGCAGGCCGCGCAGTAATTGACGGACACGCGAGAGATCCTGATCGACGTGCTCCGCTTTCTCGAACAACTCCGCCAGCCAGTCCACGAACGCGCGCACGCGCGGCGACACGCGGCGATTCTTCACATAGGCGACCGAGACCGGCATCGGCACGGGCTTCCATTGCGGCATGACTTCGCGTAATAGTCCCGAGTCGAGGTACGGTTGCGCGGCGATCCGCGCGGGCTGGATCAGACCGAGGCCTTGCAGGCCGCAGGTGAGATAGGCCTGTTCGTCGCTGACCTTGACGAAGCCTTTCACCTTCACGTTTTGCGCTTCGCCGTTCACTTCGAAATCGAAGTCCACTTCGCGGCCGTTATGCGGCGACATGCAATTGACGGCCGCATGTCCGCGCAAATCGTCGAGATCCGTCGGTGTGCCGTAGCGGGCCAGATAGGCCGGGCTCGCGCAGGTCACGTGTTCGAGCGTGCCGAGTTGGCGCGCGACCAGATTCGAGTCCGGCAATTCGCCGAGCTGGATGCTGCAGTCGATGGCTTCGGTGATCAGATCGACTGTGCGGTTGCTGATGCCGATCGCGAGATCGAGGTTGGGGTAACGCGTGTGGAAGTCTTCGAGCGCTGGCAGCACGATAGCGCTGGCTACGGCGCCGGGCATTTCGATACGCAGACGGCCGGTCAGGTTATCCGTCGCGTGACGGATGCTGGCTTCCATTTCGTCGATGTCGGCGAGGATTTGCGCACAGCGTTCGTGGTAGGCGGCGCCTTCGGGGGTGACGCTTAGGCGCCGCGTTGTGCGGGCTAGAAGGACTGTGCCTAGCAGGGCTTCCAGATTCTGGACGATCGTGGTCGCCGTGGCGCGCGGAATGTTTAGTGATTCCGCTGCGCGGGTGAAGCTGTTGGTGTCCACGATTCGGATGAAGGTGCGCATTGCAGTTATTCTGTCAATCACGGGTTCATGCTCCTGTCGAGGGTTGCTTTTGGTTTTTTTCTTGCCTGTTTTTTGGTAGGTTTTTTTTGTTTGGGATGCTTAGGGTTTTGGCCTTTCCTTGTGTTCTTAGTGGTCTATTAGTGTTGCCCCTGTGCGGGGCGGCACCTACTTCTCTTTGCCGCCGCAAAGAGAAGTAGGCAAGAGAAAGCGGCTCAAACCGCTAGCTCATAAGCGGGTCCCCCGCACAGTCGCGGCAGTGGCGCATCTGGAATCTGGGTTCTCGCGCATTCGGCGCTTGTGACAAGGCGCTCATTCTTCCCGCCTCGCGCTCCGCGCTCGCCGGAGCGGTCCACTTAGGAGTCGGTGGCTTCGTTTTGTGCGTTGTGGGGGCCGTCGGCTTCGCCTCGGCGATGCGCCGAAAGAAACGATTGGTTTAATTTGTACCGGGGGGCGCGCGTAGCGCCGCCGGAAGAATGACTGCTTTGTCACTCACGCCGAATGTGCGAGAGCACGGATTCCAGATGTGCCGCTACCGCGGCTGTGCGGGGGACCCGCTTAAGAATTAGCGGTTTGAGCCGCTTTCTCTTGCCTACTTCTCTTTGCCGCGGTGTAAAGAGAAGTAGGTGCCGCCCCGCACAGGGGCAACACTAATAGACCACTAAGAACACAAGGAAAGGCCAAAACCGAAAGAGCACACCCAAAAAAACAACCCTACAAAAAACCCACGCCACAGCCCCAAAAAAAACCGCGGCGCGAGCCAAAAAAACAATCACTTCCGCAAGGAATCCAGATCAATCACAAACCGATACTTAACATCACTCTTCAGCATCCGTTCAAAAGCCTCATTAATCCCCTGCATAGGAATAACTTCGATATCCGAAGTAATCCCATGTTCCCCGCAGAAGTCCAACATTTCCTGCGTCTCAGCAATCCCACCAATCAACGACCCAGCCAACCGGCGACGCTTGAAGATCAGATTAAACACCTGCGGCGACGGATGATCATGCTCCGGCGCGCCGACCAGCGTCATAGTCCCATCTCGCTTAAGCAGATTCAAAAACGGATTCAAATCATGCTGAGCAGCAACCGTATTCACAATCAGATCGAAGCTATTCAAATGCGCTTCCATTTCCTCGGCATTCTTCGAAATCACGACTTCATGCGCACCCAACCGCTTCGCATCTTCAATCTTGGAAGGCGAGGTCGTGAACAACACAACATGCGCGCCCATCGCGCGAGCAAGCTTCACACCCATATGCCCAAGGCCGCCAAGACCGACAATGCCGACCTTCTTGCCAGGACCAGCACCCCAGGTCCGCAGCGGCGAATACGTCGTGATCCCCGCGCACAGCAACGGCGCCACGCCAGCAGGGTCGAGATTCTCCGGCACACGCAGCGTGAACGCTTCATCCACGACGAGCTGCGTGGAATAACCACCATATGTGATCTGGCCGTCAACTCGATCAACACCGTTATACGTGCCGACAAAACCGTTCTCGCAATACTGCTCGAGATCTTCTTTGCAACTCGCACAGGTGCGGCACGAATCCACCAGACAGCCGACGCCTACCAGATCGCCGGCCTTGTACTTCGTTACATCCGGACCCACCGCGGTCACGCGGCCGACAATCTCATGGCCCGGCACAACCGGAAACACCGTGTTCTTCCATTCGTTGCGC
Source organism: Paraburkholderia sp. BL6669N2 (assembly GCF_003387275.1). Lineage (NCBI taxonomy): Bacteria > Pseudomonadati > Pseudomonadota > Betaproteobacteria > Burkholderiales > Burkholderiaceae > Paraburkholderia > Paraburkholderia sp. BL6669N2. Next base: position 1,324,457 of record NZ_QUNA01000002.1, read on the forward strand.
GCCTGATGCAAATCGGAATGGCACACTCCGCAAAACAGAACTTCCATCTGCACGTCATGGGCGCGCAGTTCGCGGCGCTGGATTTCGAACGGGGCGAGCGGCGCAGTAGCGTCGGTCGCTGCATAGGCGTAAGTCGTGCTCATGGGTAGCTCCAGCAAAGAGGGTGAAGTTGCAAGGCGCCGGCGACGGGCGACACATGTCGCCGATGTGGCCAACCTCGTCATGAACCGGGATCACGGCGCGGGCGGTGGCTGGCAAATTCGTCAAACTGGGAATTGGCAACCGAGCCCGGCGCAGCGCGGAAAAGGATGATCCGGCAGGGTTCCCATGATAGGAGCGGGCAGGCAGCCCGGGAATACCTGAATGTCTTGAAGATTTGCCTAAAACTCCTGGCGAAGAGCGCGATAGGTTGTTTGGTGCTAAATTTCAAGCATTATTCTCTCGCACGTCACTATACCGTCATGTCTCCCCGTTCCGCTGAACCCGTCTCGGTCGATCCCGCCCAGCAGCGCCTGATCGAATTATTCGATGTGCTCGCGCCCACCCCGGGCTTCACGCGCACGAGTCTCGAAGGCGTCAATCTGATGCGCGCGAATAGTCCCATGCCGCGCATGCCGGTCATGTACGAACCGAGCATCGTGATCGTCTGTCAGGGCCGCAAGCGCGGCTTTCTCGGCGATCAGGTGTTTCAGTACGACGCGCAGCAGTACCTGGTTCTCTCAGTGCCGTTGCCATTCGAATGCGAAACCGAGGCGAGTGCGGAAGAGCCGTTTCTCGCCATCTCGGTGCGCGTCGATCTGACCATGGTGGCCGAATTGCTGATGGCGTTGAACGAAACGCAGGGCGCCGCGCAGAACGAACCCGTCGGCATTTATTCGACACCGCTCGACCCGGCGCTGTGCAATGCGGTGCAACGGCTGATGGATGCGCTGGCTTCGCCGCTCGACGCGCGCATTCTTGCACCCGGCGTGGTGCGCGAAATCTGTTATCGCGTGCTGACCGGCGAGCAAGGCGACGCGATTCGCGCGGCGCTCACGCATCAGAATCATTTCGGCCGCATTGCCAAGGCGCTGCGGCGAATTCATGCCGACTACCACGGCGTGCTCGACGTCGATACGCTCGCGTCCGAAGCAGGCATGAGCCTCGCCGTGTTTCACGCGCAGTTCAAAGCGGTCACCGCGACTTCGCCGATGCAATACGTAAAGACCACGCGTTTGCATCACGCGCGTTTGCTGATGGTGCAGGATGGGCTGAATGCGGGCGCGGCCGCGGCGCGCGTCGGTTATGAAAGCGCGTCGCAGTTCAGCCGCGAGTTCAAGCGTCTGTTCGGGCTGAGCCCGGTCGACGAAGTGAAGCGCATGCGCGCCCTCTACGACGCGCCGCCGCCGCGCGTGGTGAAACCGGTAGCGCGTTACGTTACTGCCGTGTGATCGGGCAAAACGGACCGCACTACAAACCGCTGAACCAGTTGTACCCCTGGTCTTCCCAATAGCCGCCGGGATTCGTGTTGGTCACGAAGATCGCGGCGATGTGCTTGGGATTCTTGAAACCGAGTTTGGTCGGCACGCGCAGTTTCAAGGGATAACCGTATTTGGCCGGCAGCGGCTCGTTGCGAAAATCGAGCGTGAGCTGCGTCTGCGGATGCAGGGCCGTCGCCATGTCGAGACTGGAGTAATAGCGGTCCGCGCATTTGAACCCAACATAGCGCGCATTCAGATCGGCACCGATGCGCTCCAGAAACGTGCGAAACGGCACACCGCGCCATTGTCCGATCGCGCTCCATCCTTCAATACAGATGTGGCGAGTGATCTGCGAAGCCTGCGGCAACGCGCGTAGCTGATCGAGGTTCCAGGTGCGCTTGTCCGAGACGAGCCCTGATACTTCCAGTTGATACGTCGAGCCGTCGATGTCCGGCGCGTCGAACTCAGGATAGAACGCGTTGAAGGGGAACGGGTCGGTGATTTCGCGCGCCGAATAGGTCGGCGCGAGCTTGTTGCGATCGAATAGCCAGCCTTGCACGCGATCATTCCAGCGCGACATGGCCCAAAGTACTTTGTCGACCGAATCGCCGTCCTGCATGTTGCAGCCCGAGAGCATCCCCAGTGCGCCGATGGAAAGCGAGGAGCGCAGAAACAGCCGCCGTTGCAGTCGCTCGATTTGCGGCTGATGATCGGCAAGCACGATGGGGGATCGGCGTGCGTCGCGGTTGGGTTTGGATGCGCTCATGCCTGGCTCCCTTCATGCGCCGAATGTGGCCGTGCGCGTCCTGTCAACATCGGCAGCAAGGTGCGCGGCACCAGCAGCACGAGCGCCAGATGCACGACCACGAAACCGACCACGCCTGCCATCGCAATGAAATGCACGCGTCGCGCAAAATCAAAGCCGCCGAACAGTGCGGTGAGCCATGAGAATTGCACGGGCTTCCAGATGGACAGCCCAGACGCGACCAGCAACACGCCAAGACATAGCACCAGCAGATACAGCGCGCGCTGCACTGCGTTGTATTTGCCGGTATCGTGCGATAGCTTGAAGCGCAGCGCGAGGCTGGCGTCATGCGCCACGTCGCGTGGATGAACCGGCAACAGCTTGCGCCGGAAATGCCCGCGTCCGACGCCATACGCGAAATACAGCAGCCCGTTCGCGCAAAGCAGCCACATGGCCGCGAAATGCCACGCAATCGAGCCGCCCAGCCATCCGCCGACGGTCGCCCACACCGGAAACCGGAACGGGAAAAACGGCGACGCGTTATAAATGGCCCAGCCGCTCATCACCATGCAGACCATCGCGAATGCGTTGATCCAGTGCGTGACTCGTACGGCGAGCGGGTGAACGGGCAGGCGCGTTGGTGTTTCGGGCATGGTGTGAAGCTCACGAGACAAACGGGGAATCGAAAAGCCGCGTCCTGCAAGAACGCGGCGGCCCGACTCAAAGAAAAAACAGAAACGCCGTCTTACATCGGCGGCGTCACGCCATGCTCGCCCGCGGAGATGAAGTTGGCGGCCATCGAGCCGTCGGCTTCCTTGTGTGCAAACAGCACGACTTTCGCGCCGGGCACCAGCAGCGAACGGTCACCCGATTCCAGCGCGACGATAGGCACGTCTTGCGGAATCACGATTTTCTTTTCGCCGTCCTTGTACTTCACGGTGATCGTGCGGCCGTTGCTGACCACGAGCGAACCCACCGTGCCGTTAGTCATCGAACTGTTGCCGCCGAGATCCCACGGACGATGGCCTTCGCCGGAGCCGCGCATGCTCGCCGGAAACACATGCACTTCGAGCGCCTTCAGCGTGCCGTCCGCCTGCGGAATCGCGGCGGTGCCGACATAGCTGTCCGGCTTGATGTCGTTGATGTTGGCGAGCACCACGCCGCGGATCGGCGTGTCCTTGGCGAGCTTCACGTCAACGTCCTTGCCGTCGCGCGTGTGGACCTTGAGCAGATCGCCCGACAGCGATGTCACCGTGCCGCGGACGCCGGTGGGCGCGGCGCTCTGAGCGTGGGCAGCCGGTCCAGCGGCGAGCAAGGCAGCGGCGACGAGCGCGGGGGCGGCGAAAGCGCGCAACGCACGCGGGGAAACAATCTTCATGAATCTGCTCCAGGTGGTGAAGGATGGGGGCAGATTAGACTCGGGACCGGCTCCGGCGAGTGACAGACGGATGACAAAAACGTCATGAACGGCGCGCGGCGGACACGTAGAATGACCGGCATATCCACGTCCAGAATTCGGCGAGCGGCAGGGCGAGGTTCTGCGCCAACGCCGAATCGGAGCACCGAGCACCGAGCACCATGAGTATCCTCGTCATCGAAGACGATCCGAAAACCGGCGACTACCTGAAGAAGGGCTTGCGCGAGAGCGGCTATGCGGTCGATCTTGCGCGCACCGGCACGGACGGGCTGCACATGGCGCTCGAAAATGCGTACGACCTCGTGGTGCTGGATGTGATGCTGCCCGGTATCGACGGCTGGGAAATCATGCGTGCGCTGCGGGCGCGGCGCGATCTGCCGGTGATCTTCCTGACCGCGCGCGACCATGTCAGCGACCGCATTCGCGGTCTTGAACTCGGCGCGGACGATTACCTCGTGAAGCCGTTTTCATTTACCGAACTGATGCTGCGGATCCGCACGCTGCTTCGCCGCGGTGTGATCCGCGAGAGCGACGTGTTCGAGATCGCCGACCTCAAGCTCGACGTGCTGCGCCGCAAGGTGACGCGTGAAGGCGTGGAGATTCCGCTCACCAATAAGGAATTCATGTTGCTGCATCTGCTGGTGCGCCGTCAGGGCGAAGCGCTGTCGCGCACGCAGATCGCCTCTGAAGTGTGGGATATGAACTTCGACAGCGACACCAACGTGGTCGACGTGGCCATCAAACGGCTGCGCGCCAAGATCGATCATCCATTTGAAAAGAAGCTGATCCATACGGTGCGCAGCATCGGCTACGCTTTCGGCGACGGCTCATGAAATTCTGGACCAGGCGCTCGCTCACGGCTCGCACTACGATACTGTTCGCGACGATCGCATGCGTGGTGATCGGCACGCTCGGCGCGTACTTCTATCACTCCGCCGAAGTCTCGCTGCAACGCCGCGCCGACGTGGTGCTGGCCGCCCGTGTCGAGCATTTCAGCCGCATCGTGCGCGATCTCTATCCGGTCGGCGAACTGAAGACCCGGCCATTGCTATTCGAGACCATGCTCGGCGCGGAACAGGACGTGCTGCTGTTTCGCCGCCCGGGCGAGGCGCCGTTCATCGACGTGAACCCGGCGGGCGTGGCCGTGCCCGCGCTGCAAGCCGGCGTGGAGGGCCGCTTGCCGACCTTCGCCGATATCCGCCAGACGCACCTGGCCAACGGCGTGCCGGTGCATTGGGCGATCGCAACTGCAAAGGCGCGCGAGGACGGCACCGAAGTCGAAGTGATCGCTGGCCACCCGATGACGGAGGAAATGCGCATGCTGGCGGCGTACCGCGACCGCATCGTGCTGGCCACGCTGATCGGCATGCTGGCCGCGACGCTGCTCGCCTGGTACGTGCTGCGCCGCGCCCTGCGCCCGGTTCGCGAGATTGCCACGCGGGCCGCGCAGATCAGCCCCACGAGCCTCTCGGTGCGGCTCGACAGCGAGGCGGCGCCGCTCGAATTGCGCCAGATCACGCATGCGTTCAACGCCATGCTCGACCGTCTCGCCGACGGCTATCAGCGGCTCTCGCAGTTTTCCGCCGATCTGGCCCACGAGATCCGGACGCCGGTCGGCGCATTGATAGGGCAAACGCAGGTGACGCTCGCGCGGACCCGCGAGCCCGACGAGTATCAGCAGGTGCTCGAATCGAATCTCGAAGAACTGAGCCGCCTGAGTCATATCGCGGAGAACATTCTGTTTCTCGCGCATGCGGACCACGCGGCGCTTTCAGTGGAACGTGAACCGGTCGATCTGCGTGAGGAACTCGTCAGGATCGCAGATTATTTCGAAGGTCCCGCCGACGAACGCGGGATGCGCTTCGTGGTCGAGGCCGCAGGCGTGGCGTCGGTCAATCCGATGCTGTGCCGCCGCGCGATCAACAACCTGGTGGTCAATGCCGTGCGTTACGGGGCGAGCGATACCGTGGTGCGTCTGCGTGGCACGCAGGACGAGGCGGGCGCCACCGTCGCGGTCGAAAACGACGGCGCGCCGATCCCCGAGGAGCAGCTAGGCCGTCTGTTTGACCGTTTCTATCGCGCGGACGCGGCGCGCAGCGCGTTCACCGAATCGAGCGGTCTGGGTCTCGCGATCGTCAAGGCGATCATGCATTTGCATGGCGGCACGGCAAGCGTGGTGTGTCCGGCGCCGGGCGTGGTGCGCTTCGAGTTGCGCTTTCCGGGCACCTAAGTGCGGGTCGCGCCGGCCGGGTTTTCCGGTTCGTGACAGCACACGCAGAGCTTGTTGCCGTCCGGATCGCGAAAGTACGCGCCGTAATAGTTCGCGTGATATTGCGGACGCAAGCCCGGCGGTCCCTCGCACATACCGCCATGAGCGAGCGCCGCGGCGTGCGCGCGATCCACCGTGACGCGGTCGGCGGCGAGCAGGGCGATCATCTGGCCGTTGCCGGCCGACGCAGGTTGGCTATCGTAGGGCTTACCGATCACGAACAGCGGGCGCGGCGCATCCGCCGCCATCCATCCGGACCAGCATGCTTCCGGATCGCGGAATTTGAGGCGCAGATCGAGCGTGCCCATCAGTGAGTCGTAAAAGCTGCAAGCACGCTCGAAATCGCCGATACCGATGAAAACGTGGGAAAGCATCGCTGTCGCTCCTGGTGACTACTGACTGCACAAGCCGGCGCTGTTCGTTCAGACTCAAACCTTCTTCAGATACGCGGCCTTCAGCATAAAGTTGCCGGCGTCCATCTTGCAGTCCACTTCGTGATCGCCGCCGACAAGACGAATGCTCTTCACCTTGGTGCCCATTTTCAGCGTGATCGACGAGCCTTTCACTTTCAGGTCCTTGATCAGCACGACGGCATCGCCGTCGGCCAGCGGGTTGCCGTTGGCGTCCTTGACCACGCGTGCGTCGGCTTCGTCGAGGGACGCGGCGGCGTTCATCGGCCATTCATGCGCGCAGTCGGGGCAGACGTAGTTGTCGCCGTCCGGGTAGGTGTTTTCCATCGCGCAGTGCGGGCAGGCGGGAATTGTCGACATGATTTTTTCCAGACCGCGGCGCCGGGCCGCGGAAAACTTCAGGGGCGGCGAGTATAGCCGATGGGCGCCGGGCGGCCCGCATCCGCAACACGGTATGCTGTGCAAGCGCAAACCGGCGTGTGTAGATCCTGACGCGAAAGATGTCTGACGGCGCTAGACGGGCAGCGGACTATACTCTTCCGACAGACCGGCGGTCCCCAATGTCTCGTCGTGCTTTGCGAACCCTCGCAAAGCACACCATTGTTCGCATCTCACAGCAGGAGTTCTGTCATGGTCAAGCTCGCCCTGTACGTTCGTCTTGAAGCCAAACCCGGCAAGGAAAAAGACGTCGAAGCGTTTCTGCTCGGCGGCTTGCCGCTGGTCGAGGAGGAGCCGGGCACTGTCGCGTGGTTCGGTTTGAAACTGGGGCCGTCCACCTTCGGTATCTTCGACGCCTTTCCGGATGAAGCCGGCCGTGAAGCACACCTGAACGGCAAGGTGGCGGCCGCGCTGATGGCGAAGGCCGGCGATCTGTTCGCCTCGCCGCCCACGATCGAAAAAGTGGACGTGCTTGCAGCGAAATTGCCGGGCTAGGCCAACTAGCGGCGACAGCGCGTGACCAGCCGCTCTGTCGTCCGTTTCGCCGACGCCGTAACGGAAAAAACGCGCTGATCATCCCGACGACGCCACGCCATGATCCGGCGCGGTTAAGCCAGTGTTCAGCGGCCCGCCGGGTCGCCCGCCGGCTGGCCCGCGTAGGTCGCGCGCTTTTCCTCGTACATCAACAGATCGGCCCGCTGCACGCCCGCTTCGAGCCGGTCGCCGCGCAGGCAGGTGGCCGCGCCCATCGAGAAACTGAGCGGCGAGCCCGGATAAAACTGATTGTTCAGCTCGATCAGTTGGCGGATCGCATCGATCATTGCGGCGCCTCCGCGCTCGTCGGTGTCCGGCATCAGGATCGCGAACTCGTCGCCGCCAATCCGCGCCGCATGAAACGGCGTCTCGGTCGCCTTGGCGAGCACCTCGCCGGCGCGCCGCAAAAGCGCGTCGCCGGCCGCGTGGCCGAGCTGATCGTTGACGCGTTTCAAGCCGTTCAAATCGGCCATGATGATCGTCACGGGCCACGGACCCTTGCGTTCGAGCCGGTTCAATTCGTCCACGTAGAACGAGCGGTTGCGCAGTTTGGTCAGCACGTCGTGCTTGCCGAGGAACTCGAGGTAGGCTTCGGCCTTCTTGCGCGCCGTGATGTCCGTGAGCGCCACCAGCACCAGATCCCAGCTTTGCTCATGCCCCGGCAGCACGGAAAACTGCAGGTGCACATGCACCTCGCTGCCGTCGAGCGAATAGTTGAGCACTTCGCGCTGCTGGAACAGCTTGCCGTCCCATAGATCGACCAGTTGCTCGCGGAAATGCGGACGCATGTCGTCGCGGAACACCTCGGCGAGATGCGACAGCAGCGTTTTCTTGTCCTTCGCCGCGAACATGTCGAGCGTGTGCTGGTTCACGTCGAGCACATGGATTTCCTGCATGCAGCGTTCGACGAACTCGGGATGCACGTCCGTAAACACGCGGAAATCGTTGATGCCGGCCGCCCGTGCTTCGTCGAGCAGACGCTTGACCGCGCTGAAATCCTCCACCCAGAGCGACACCGGCGAATATTCGAACAGACCGCGCACATACTGCTCGGCAAGCGTCACGCGATGCCGCGCGCCTTCCAGTTCTGTAATGTCTTCCACCGAGACCAGCACGCGATCCCAGCGCGCCTCGTGGCCGGGCAGCACGGCGCCCTTGAGCAGCACGTCGAGGCGCCGTCCGCCGAGCGTGTAGTTAACCGTCTGGCTGGTGAACTGCGATTGGCCGGCCCACAACTGGCATAACTCTTCCAGATGCGTCTTGAGCATGTCGTCGCGGAACACCGAGGCGAGATTGCTGGTGAGCGCTTCGAAATCGGTGGCCTCGAATTGCGTTAGCGTCTTCTGATTGACCTTGATGACGCGGATGCTGTGCGCGCATTGCGCGACGCAGCCCGGATTGGCGGCGAAATGCGCGCGCAGATCGGTTATACCGTCTGCCCGCCATGCATCGAACAAGGTGCGCACGCCGCTGAAGTCTTCGAGCCAGAGCGAGACGGGCGCGAGTTCGAACATCTCGGAATCGTCGTTGGCGGGCGCCGGGCCGCGCGGGAGGATATCCAGCATGAGGTTCTCAAAATCGGAAGTGCCGCTATTTTAAGACGGGTTCGGCTGTGGCTGAAAAGAAAGACCGGTTACGCATCATTTTTACGCCAGGCTATCAAGCAGGATAACGGCGCCGTACCGTTGGACTTGAGGCGCGCCAGGGCGCATCCGGCGGGGTGTCCAACCCTTCAGCGGACTTGCCGGCAAGCCTTCCGGAGGCTTGTTACACTGGCCTGCAAATTGTCCTGTCCATTCACGTCGCCAGGAAAAAGCGCCGCCATGAAGCCATCCCTGCTGGTTCTGATCCATCTTAACGATGCAAGCCGCGCGAAGATCGAAGCCGCGTTCGACGTGGTCTATGCGCCCGACGCCACCGCGCGAGCCGCCGCGCTCGATGCGCACGGTGAGACGATTCGCGCCGTGCTGACCAACGGCACGACCGGGCTCGCCGCCGCGGATATCGACCGCATGCCGCAACTCGAACTGATCAGCGCGCTGGGCGCGGGCTATGAAAACCTCGCCGTCGACCACGCCCGCTCGCGCGATATCGTGGTCGTCAACGGCGCGGGCACCAACGATCATTGCGTGGCCGATCATGCGTTCGCGCTGCTGCTCGCGGTGGTGCGCGACGTGCCGCAGCTCGATCAGGCCACCCGCAAGGGTGTCTGGCGCGACTCGTTGCCGATGCAACCGAACGTCTCCGGCAAGCGCCTCGGCATTGTCGGGCTCGGCAACATCGGCGAGAAAGTCGCGCGGCGCGGCGCGGGGTTCGAGATGGAAATCGGCTATCACAACCGTAAGCCGCGCGAAGGCTCGCCGCATCGGTACTTCGATAGCGTGGAAGGCCTTGCGCGCTGGAGCGACTTTTTGATCGTCGCGACGCCGGGTGGTGCGGGCACGCGTCATCTGATCGGCGCGGCGGTGTTCGAGGCGCTCGGGCCACAGGGCTTCGTGGTCAACGTGTCGCGCGGCAGTGTGCTCGACACGGCGGCGCTTGCGCAGGCGCTCACAGCAGGGACGATTGCCGGCGCCGCGCTCGACGTCTACGAGAGCGAGCCCAATCCGCCCGAAGCCTTGCTAATGCTGCAGAACGTGGTGCTGACGCCGCACGTGGGCGGCCGCTCGCCGGAAGCGATCACGGCCTCGGTCGACAACTTTCTGGACAACGCCCGCCGGCATTTTGCGGGAGATGCGGTACTGACGCCGATCTGATGTCCACGACCGGCGGGGTCTGTACTACCTGCCTTCGTCGCTGCCCGGCCGGTTGCCGATGTACTCGTACTCTTCGTCGGACAGCGCGTGCGGCATGGCCGACGCGTAGCGCCGTCGTCGAAAGCCAAACACAAACTATCGGCGCAGCGGATAGTTTCTCTCGAAAATGGCGATTTCCCTTGTGAGGCCACCGCGCATACGATGGGCGGTATCGCATCACCACCGCTTCGGCGCAGCCGGAGCAGCGACGGAGATCCCGCATGGAACATCACGCTCGCACGCAGAACGAACGGCTCGACATCAAGACGACCACCTGCTACATGTGCGCCTGCCGCTGCGGCATTCGAGTGCATCTTCGCGAAGGCGAGGTGCGCTACATCGACGGCAATCCGGAGCATCCGCTCAACCAGGGCGTGATCTGCGCGAAGGGCGCCTCGGGCATCATGAAGCAGTACTCTCCCGCGCGCCTCACGCAACCGCTGATGCGCAAGCCGGACGCGGAGCGCGGCAGCGCGCAGTTCGAGCCGGTGTCGTGGGAGCATGCGTTCGAGGTGCTCGAAAAGCGTCTCGGCCACATTCGCGCCACCGACCCGAAAAAATTCGCGCTCTTCACCGGCCGCGACCAGATGCAGGCGTTGACCGGGCTGTTCGCCAAACAGTTCGGTACACCTAATTACGCGGCGCATGGCGGCTTCTGCTCGTCCAATATGGCGGCGGGCATGATCTATACGATCGGCGGCTCGTTCTGGGAATTCGGCGGCCCGGACCTTGACAGCGCCAAGCTGTTCTTCATGATCGGCACGGCGGAAGATCATCATTCGAATCCGCTCAAGATCGCGATTTCGAAATTCAAGCGCGCGGGCGGCCGCTTCATCGCGATCAATCCGATTCGCACGGGCTACGCGGCGATCGCCGACGAGTGGGTGCCGATCAAGCCCGGCACCGACGGCGCGCTGTTCATGGCGTTCCTCCACGAACTGATTGCCGCCGACGCGTGGGATCACGAATTCGTGCGCCGCTACACCAACGCGGCGGAACTCGTCTCGCTCGACGAAGCCAGCGAAAACTTCGGCCTGTTCGTGCGCGATCCCGAGCGGCCGGTCGGCAATCCGCTGTTTCCGCAGAATCACCTCTGGTGGGACACTCAAGCCGCGCGCGCTGTGCCGCATCATGCGGCCGGCGTCAGTCCCGCGCTCGACGGCCGCTATACGCTCGAGGACGGCACACCCGTCACGCCGTCGTTCGCCTTGCTGCGTGAACGCGTGGCCGATTGCACGCCCGAGTGGGCTGCCGGCATCACCGGTATTTCGGCCGACACGATTCGCCGCCTCGCCGGTGAAATGATTCAGACGAGCCGCGCTCATCGCATCACCTTGCCGATCCGCTGGACCGACGCATGGGGCGAGACGCACGAAACCGTCACCGGCAACCCGGTCGCCTTTCACGCGATGCGCGGGCTGGCGGCGCACTCCAACGGCTTCCAGTCGATTCGCGCGCTAGCCGTGCTGATGTCGCTGCTCGGCACGATCGACACGCCCGGCGGCTTTCGTCACAAGTCGCCGTTTCCGCGTGCCGTGCCGCCGTCGGCGAAACCGCCGAACAGCCCCGACGCCGTCAAGCCGAATACGCCGCTCGCCACCGGCCCGTTGGGCTGGCCCGCCGCGCCCGAGGATCTGTTCATCGACGAACAGGGCGGCCCGGTGCGCATCGACAAGGCGTTCTCGTGGGAATATCCGCTCGCCGTGCATGGCCTGATGCACAGCGTGATTACCAACGCGTGGCGCGGCGATCCGTATCCCATCGACACGCTGATGATTTTCATGGCCAACATGGCGTGGAATTCGTCGATGAACACGATGAAAGTGCGTGAGATGCTGGTCGACAAGCATGCTAGCGGCGAGTACAAGATTCCGTTTCTGGTGGTGTGCGACGCGTTCCAGTCGGAGATGACCGCGTTCGCCGATCTGATCCTGCCCGACACGACGTATCTGGAACGGCACGACGCGATGTCCATGCTCGACCGGCCGATCTCCGAATTCGACGGCCCGGTGGATTCGGTGCGCGTGCCGGTTGTGCCGCCCACCGGTGAATGCAAGCCGTTCCAGGAGGTGCTGATCGAGCTTGCGTCGCGTCTGAAGTTTCCTGCCTTCACGACCGCGGAGGGCGCGCGCCGCTTTCGCGACTATCCCGACTTCGTCGTCAATTTCACGACTTCGCCGGATTCCGGCGTGGGCTTTCTGATCGGCTGGCGTGGCAAAGATGGCGACAAGGCGCTGGTAGGCGAACCGAATCCGCAGCAGTGGGAGCAGTACGCGAAGCACAATTGCGTGTTCCATTACCCGTTGCCTGAGACCCTGCAATATATGCGCAACTGCAACGGACCGTATCTCGAGTGGGCGGTCAAGCACGGTTTCCGCAAGTTCAGCGAGCCGATTCTGATCCAGCTTTACTCCGACGTGATGCAGAAATTCAGGCTCGCCGCGCAGGGTCGCACGAGCGGCAGGCAACCGCCGGATCACTTGCGCGCGCGGGTGGAAAAGTACTTCGATCCGCTGCCGTTCTGGTATGCGCCGCTCGAAAGCGCGGCGACCGACCTCGACAGGTTTCCGCTCGCCGCGGTGACCCAGCGGCCAATGGCGATGTACCACTCGTGGGACTCGCAGAACGCATGGCTGCGGCAAATTCACGGCGAGAACTATCTGTACATGAATCCGTTGATGGCGGCCGAGAACGGTATCGCCGACGGCGCGTGGATCTACGCCGAATCGCAATGGGGCCGCGTGCGCTGCATGGCGCGGTTCAGCGAGACCGTCGAGCCGGGCACGGTATGGACGTGGAACGCGATCGGCAAGGCGTCGGGCGCATGGAATCTCGGGCCGGGCGCGAACGAATCGCAACGCGGTTTCCTGCTCAATCACCTCATCACCGACGAGTTGCCCAACCGCGTCGACGACGTAGCGCGAAGCATGTCGAATTCCGATCCGGTGACGGGCCAGGCCGCATGGTACGACGTGCGCGTGCGCATCTATCCGGCGGAGGCGGACGCGCGGCATACGCTGCCGCAGTTCGCGGCGATGCCCGCCGTGCCGGGCGAGAACGGTGTGATCTCGCGGATCGTGCAAACCTACTTCGCGGGACGACGGGAGTTCGCGGCGCGGCTGCGCGGCGCGACGGGGCGCAAATAACATCAGGACAGCCGCAAGGAGCCTGTGATGACACAGATGGCATTGGTGATCGACCTGAACGTGTGCGTGGGATGCCACGCCTGCGTAACGAGTTGCAAGGAGTGGAACACGTCGGGCGAATCGGGCAGTCTCGCCGATATGAATCCGTACGACGCGGATCCGTCCGGCACGTTCTTCAACCGGGTGCAGAGCTTCGAAGCCGGCAGTTTTCCCAACGCCGAGACGATCCATTTTCCGAAGTCGTGTCTGCACTGCGAGGATCCGCCGTGCGTGCCGGTGTGTCCGACCGGCGCAAGCTATAAGCGCAAGGAAGACGGGCTCGTGCTGGTGGACTTCGACCGCTGTATCGGCTGCAAGTATTGCGCGTGGGCGTGTCCGTACGGCGCGCGCGAACTCGACGAAAGCCGCAAGGAGATGACCAAGTGCACGCTGTGCGTCGATCGGATCCACGATGAAAATCTGTCCGAGCGCGATCGGCAGCCGGCCTGTGTGCTCGCTTGTCCGACTTCGGCGCGGCTGTTCGGCGATATTCACGATCCGGAGTCGGTGGTGTCGAAGGCGATCGAGGAGCGCGGCGGCTACCAGTTGATGCCCGAGTGGAATACGCGGCCGGCGAATCACTATTTGCCGCGCGTGCCCACCGAGGCCGCGGGCTGCGGCAGTGGCTCGTGCTCGTGCAAATCGACGGGCTCGGTACAGGAACCGGAATCGCTCGATGCGCAATTCGAGCGCGGCGAGTTGCGTCTTGCGTCGATGGCGACGCGCATCTAATCAACCCATAGGACCTCACGATGAATCCCGCATTCTCCGTGGTTTTTCTCACCACTTTGAGCGGCGCGGCACAGGGTCTGCTGATCGCGCTCGTCGGTGTGGAAACTGCCGCGCATCTGGGCCTGCTCGCTTCGCCCTCCGGTGCGTTCTATATCACCGGCGCGGGCGTGTCGGTGGCGTTGGGCGGACTCGGACTGATCGCGTCGTTCTTCCATCTCGGTCATCCCGAACGCGCATGGCGCGCGATCGCCATGTGGCGTACGTCGTGGTTGTCGCGTGAATGTCTGTGCCTGCCGGCGTTTCTCGCCTGCGCGTTTTTATATGGCGTCGCGCATTGGTTCGCCTCGCCGTGGTCGCTCGCGATCGGCTGGCTCGGCGTGCTGGCGAGCGCCGTGCTGTTCGTCTGCACGGCGATGATCTATGCGTGCCTGCGCTTTCTGCAGGAGTGGGCCACGCCGCTCACGTTGGTGAACTTCGCGCTGCTCGGTTGCGCGTCAGGCTTCACGCTGGCGACGGCCTTGAGCGCGTGGTTCGCGCCTGAATGGACCGTTGGACTCGCTGTCTGCGCATGTGTGCTGACGCTCGCCGGTTGCGCGAGCCGCTCGGCGTCGCTCATGCGCAATGCGCGCTTGCGGCCGAAGTCGACCGTGCAGAGCGCCACCGGCATTCACAATCCCAAGCTGGTGCAGGTGTCGCGCGGCTTTACCGCCGGTGCGTTCAATCTGCGCGAGTTCTTTCACGGCAAATCGGCGGGCACGCTACGCAATGTCAAATGGGGCTTTCTCGCGACGGCGTTCGTCGCGCCGGTTTTGTTGATGGCGCTAGGCGCGAGCCTGCATTCGATTGGCGTTTCGCTCGGCTTGCTGGCCGCGGCGTGTCTTGTGCAATACGCGGGGTTGGTGGCGGAGCGGTGGTTTTTCTTTGCAGAGGCGAAGCATCCGCAGAATCTTTACTACGCGAGGGTAGGCTAAAAGAAGAGGCGCGCTCCAACATATCAAGTGGGCACAACGAACGCGGCCGCCAGGAATGGCGGCCGCGTCGTTTCTCTGTGCGTTCGCACATAAGATGAAACTACGAGCGCATTAAAATCAATTGCTCACAGAAGAGCAATTCAGCACAAGTTGAAATTAAAGGCGTTTATAAGGGGAAATTTTCACCAGCCTCGAAGGCATAAGTTGAGATTTTCTATCACGGCCGACGCTTGACCCTGGTGGACGGTGCGTTGCGACGCCCACTTACGTTGCCAAAACGAGTCGCTGGAATCGCTTGGTCGCATATCCGCCAGATATCAATGCGCCCAGCATATTCTCAGAACGGTAACGCCGCATCGATTGCGCAAACGTGGCAATTTGTCATACCTTACGCTAGTCACAGGTTCAAAGGACTGGTATGCCAGCGCAATGCACATTTGCACTTAATGGACAGAAGCTCTCGACGCTCCTCTGCAGCGGGTTTGGTGGAGTAGCGGCGTTCTCCGGCAATAAGGATCACGTCGATAACCCCGCAGATACTGCTGTCGTCGGTGCCGGTCCTATCCCCAGGGGTCGCTATTACATCATCAAGCGCGAGACGGGTGGGCGGCTTGGGCGCGTGCGCGACCTCGCCCTGGATATGTGGTCAAACAGCGATCGGGCGAGTTGGTTCGCGCTGTACAGCGCCGACGGCAAGATCGATGACTGGACTTTCGTGAACGGCGTGAAGCGCGGCAATTTCCGGTTGCATCCGAACGGCCGCTGGGGTATCAGCGACGGCTGTATAACGCTCCCATCGCGGGCGCAGTTTGACCGTCTGAGCGCCTACCTGCTGTCTCAGCCGTCAGCGGTGATCCCCGGCACGGATATCCCCTACTATGGAACGGTGGACGTGCGATGAAAGGTCTCTTGCGCTCGGGCCTTGCGGTCCTGCTTACCCCCCTCGTGTTCATCGGCCTTTCGCGAATTGACCCGCTTGCGCGCTGGGTCGGTAGCGACGCCGTGTGGATTGCACTGACGCCGTTATTTCGTATATTCGGCGCCGTTGGCACCGAAGGCGAAGAAAGCATAGTGCTCTCCGTGCTGCTGACCGTCAGCTTCATCATTGCGGCGCTCCTTGTCTGGATTGCAGCGGTGTTTATTCAGAGGCAAAGACAGCGCCAGGCAGCGCGGTAAGCGCTCCGCAATGTTCCCGTGAGTATGTTGCCTGTCACCCATAGCACAACTGTCGATAGCCGATGACATGTCTGGTGACCAGCATGACGTGGATTCTTTACCGGCGGAGACCGGCCGAGGCTGTGTGAAAACACGTATTGAACGCAGTCTTCTAAAAAAAACGACCCGTCAGATCGCGCTGTATTGGCTTGGTAGCAACTCGGGAAGGGTAAAGCGACACCCGAAAACCGAGTACTTTTGGGTTTTCACACAGCCTCGGCCGATTTCGCGCGCTCGCTGTCAGCCCGGGATCGGCCAGGAAGGAACGTTCGACGTGTGTACCAGAATTGGCGACAATATCGCACCACACCACGGAAACGGCGAGACGTCAAATGGGTCTATTGAGCTTCCAGTGCTCGTACTGCTCGGAATGGCATGAGGGCGAGCCAAGCATTGGCTTCAAAGTTCCGGGCTATTTACTGGATATTGCGGAGGCCGACAGAGAGGCGCGGGCATGGTGGAGCGAAGACCTTTGTGTTATCGACAGTCGATATTTCTTCGCGCGGGCATGCCTGGAAATTCCGATAATCGATGGTGCCGAACCGTTTTTATGGGGAATATGGGTTTCCCTTAGCGAGCACAACTTCAAAGATTACGAGGCCAGGCTTGCGTCGGGCGATCCTGGGGGACCATATTTCAGTTGGCTAGCAAATCAATTTCCCGGCTATCCATCGGTCGAAGGGCTCAAAGCACGCACTTTTCCTCAGGCAGGGACGGACAGGCCACTTGTCGAGCTTGAGGAGACTAACCATCCGTTATCGATCGACTTTCATGGGGGAATCACGAAAGCGCGAGCACAAGAGCTTTTTGCCTCGGTTTTTCATCCGAAAAGCAATTTTCATTGAGGAGGCCAATCCTCAAGACCTAAATGTGTTCTGCTCCTGATAGAGAACCGCAAGGACGTGCCTCCGCTCAAGAACGGCCGGCCATGTTCGAGGCATGAGCGGCCGCTCGCGATAGCTCCGCGGACACTCGCCGTGACGGCGCGAATGGTGGCGCAGGATTAGCTGCTGGAGTTCAACGTAGCGGGAAGGTTCAGCCGGACCCGGCGTGACGTCGGAGATCCTGTGGCCCGAAACAGTCGCACGGAACCAGCGTTCCGCCGTGCCCGCCCCAGAAGACGAGGCCGAAAAAATTCAAGCCGATAGCGGCGTTGTTTCCCCGCCTTTTGTGCACCATACAACGGGGAAACAAGAGGATCGTCCGCAAGGACGTGAGCGACATGCAGAGCGGCCGCTCACGGACCAGCACTTCAGTTAGGAATCGAGATGGACCTGAACGCCAGTCGATGTATAGATAGGCGTGACGGTGAAGCCGTCAACAGCAATAGTCGAAAACTTCACGTTCGAACCATTGCCGCTGATTAGGTTGATCGTATCGCCGACCTTAGGTGTGAAGCCGTTGACGAACTTCACATGCAGCGTTCCCCCAACAACCGTAGTCTGAGCGCCCACCTTCATCGAGCCTTGCCCATTCGCGCCGATATCGAGTTCCAGCGTCGTATTCGCAAGTTGCGTGTATTTGCCGACCACGGACACGACACCAGGCGCATTGATGACCACGGTGCCCGCGCCAAGGTAGACGTCCCCGGTGCCGAACGCGGTCGTCGAATCCGCTTCGAGCGTACCGCCGCTGACCTGTGAGCCGCCGGAGAAGGTGTTGGCGCCAGCCAGCTTGAGCGTTCCGCTGCCCTGCACGGTCAGCTTGCCGGCTCCTGAGATCGGATTGCGCCACGTATCGGCTGCGTTGAAGCCGCCTTGGGTGGCGTCCATGGACACGATGACGTTGCCGTTGAATGCGCCGTAGCCATCCGCCGCTGCGAACATGTTCAAACGCCCCCAGCCTTCCGCATCGTCCATGACCGGGTAGCCGGACGGGAGTTCGGTCGTCTTCAGCACGACCCGGCGCTGATCTGCGCTGAGATAGGGGAAACGAGTTTCAAGCAGCGTTTCTGCACCCTTCGGAACGACCGGCGCGGCATCGGTCGCCTCGATTTGCGAAAAGCCAAAAGTCATGCGACGCAAGTAATTGGACTGATTGGTCGCGTAGTCGGCAAAGCGGTCCGTTGAGATTGTGCCCGAATGCGCGAAGGTAGAGAGCGTGGCACTCGTCGTGTTCGTCTGGGACATCAATGCACTTTGGGCCTGCGCATATGCCGAGGTTTTCAAGGACGCATTCGCCGGGTTGTAGAGGTTGGCCGCCACTACGGCCAGGCCCTGCATGCGGCCACCGATTACGTCGAGCGGCGAATGCATGCCCGCGATGATTCGGTTTTCTCCTAATTCCATTGCGCGGCTCATCATTTCCTGGAAGCGCTGCGGAACTACGTAAGCCATGGCCATCGAGTCACGCATTGCTTCGGCGGTATGGCCGCTAATGAAGCCACCGTCTGTCGCGGGCGTGGTGCTTTCGGCCGGTACCAGCGTGGGATCGACCACCACGGAACTGCTCCACCGGAACGGTCTGGCGTATTTATAAAAGCGCTTGGCGGGTTCCGTCGAACCGTTGGTGCTCATGGCATTGACAAAGTCCACCACGGTGCCAAAAGTCGTGTTGGTCGGACGGCCAACGCCCGTGTTGTTGCCTGCGTCGCTGTACAGCGTCGTGGTAGCGTTGGCCGGGATGGAGGTGATCGTCGTGGTTTGCTGCGTGCTGCCTAGCCATGCGCTGGTCAATGGCCCCAAGCCGTCGGTCACGCTGTATCCCTTGTTGCGGCGGTCGTCGAAATAAGCCGCATCGGCCTGCGCCTGTGTGCGGGAGACTGTTTCGTTGACGACGAACTGCGTGTTCTGGCCCAACACGGCGGCATTGAGGATCGTGCCGCAAGGCGTGCCCGAGCTAACGAGGCCTGAACACGTCGAAGCGACCACGGCCGGGAATCCATCGACGGCCGGTGCCGACGCGCCCGCGTCGACAATCATGGTCGACGGCTGCCACAGGTCGAGGAAGCGAGCGACAACGCGTACGCCGGCATTTGTATCGAGTGTCGCGAAGTGGGCATCGTTTCGCTGGTTGGAGGCGGCATTGTCGACGAATGCAGGTACAGGAGGGATGGACGCACTGTCCACAAAGCCTGGATCTGCCGGCGGGGCGGGCACGACGGCCGCATTACTTTGGACGTCATCACCGCTCCCGCAGGCACTCAGCGTCAGCAGGGTGCATAGGGCAATGAAACTGGATAGCGAGCGGGGGCGGGGGAATCGAAACAACATAGGCTTCCTGAGTCGGTGGCAAAAGAGTCAATGGGGACGGATCTTGAGCGATCTAAGTGAAGCCCCGATGACATTCAGAAAGGTTTGATGTTTTCAGAACGCGCACGAGCATGGGTTGCGGTTGCGGTTATCTGGAATCGTTGTGTGTTCTCTCCGTTCAAGCGAAGCCCTGACGCAGCGATCTTCAAAGCGATATAGCTTTGGAGCAGGTGTTATCCAAGACGGGGAAAATCCGAAATGGACATAAAACAGCGGCCATTCGCCAGATCCTGGCGAGGGACTCCTGAAGGTCGGGCTGCGCCAGTCCGCTCTTCAAACTCTTCACTGGAAAGCGGCCAGAGGATCAGCGGGCTCACGCCGCGTGCTCGCCCGCGCTAACTCGCTTGCTTACCGATGCGACCGACCCGGCGCAATGCTCCACATTGATTCTTGTCTACGACGTGAGTCGCTGGGGCCGATTTCAGGACATTGATGATTCGGGGTTTTACGCTCTCCCGTGAGCGCCAGATGTTTGGAAAGGGAACTCAAATCCCCGTATTCCCGCTGTGCGACAATTATGTCCCGTGGCGCAAAACTGTCAGTAATTAAGACCGCTGCAAAATGGAGCCCTCAGATTGGTCCAAGGAGCCAAGCCAGGTGATCGATGAGAATGCCATATGCGTTGCCATGATAGCGCTCGATGAAAGCCGGGAACTCATCGTCACTGCATGCAACGACCGATTCTTTCAGTTAACGGGGAGAGCGGACGCGGGTCTGCAGATTTTCCCCGTTGCATTCGATGCACTGCTTGCAAGTTCCGCGCCGCGCGGGTTCCGCAAGAAACTATTCGCGTGTTTTGCGTCCGGGCGGCCGCCGGAGCCCGAGCAAACTCATGACTTTCGCGAGGGCAGCCAATGGTGGCGCTTTTCGCTCAAACCGATCAGGCACGGCGACGGCTCCAGCGCGCGCGAGGTGCTCGTTACCGGTTTCGACATGACTGCAAAGATCGATCGGCCGCAGGAGCCGGAAGTTGATGCTTCGCGTTATCGTGCTTTGGTCGATCTGGCTTACGACGCTATTGTCACGATGGACGAACAGCACAACATCACACTATTTAATCGCGCGGCCGAGAATCTTTTTGGCTTTTCGTCTGCCGAGGTGCTTGGCAGACCAGTCGTAACTCTCTTGCCCGAAAGGTTTCGCACGCACCACCCACGGAAGGTTCAGCAGTTCGCGGACTCGTACCAGCCCGTGCAGCGGCAGGCGACCCCGCCGCGTATGGATCAAAGCAACAGTGTGTACGGGCAGCATCGCGACGGATCGATAATACCCGTCGAAATCGCAGTCTCCAAGATTGAGAGGAACGGCGCGACCGAATTCATGGCGGTCGTCCGGGACATCAGCGACCGCGCCCGGCTAATGACGCTGCTAAAAGCGCAGGCTAAGACCGACGTGCTAACGGGTCTGCCGAATCGCCGTGAATTTCTGGAGTTCGTGGAGAGAGTACTTGCTACGAGCGATGGTTTATCTGTGTTCATTCTTGACGTTGATTTTTTTAAGGAGATCAACGATCGCCGTGGACACGATGCCGGTGATGAGGTCTTACGCGTGCTCGCCAAGGTCGGAACGTCAATGGCGGATGGGCCGGGTCTATTCGCCCGCTGGGGAGGTGAGGAGTTTGTCGCGGCCTTGCCTGGTGCGGATACACATCTTGCCTATGCGCTCGCGAATGAACTGCGGCGGCGCTACGAACGGCAGGATTTCGAGCACGCGTGGCATTCTGAGCCGATTCCATTTACCGTCAGCATCGGCGTGGCCACTCGTGAAGCCGGCGAGGTCGATGTTGACGCGTTAATGAAGCGCGCGGACCGGGCGCTCTATCGGGCAAAGCAATCCGGCCGCAATCGCGTCGAGATTGGATAGACGCCGGCATGGACCGGCAGTGATGCGGCAGCAACTCAGGAGTATTCGTCTCCGAGAACCAGTCCTCGGCGGAAGCAATCGGAACCTCGGCGGGAGAAATCGCTCAGGGCAATCTGGACTTGTCGCAGCGAACGGAAGAACAGGCTGCGTCACTTCAGGAGACCGCGGCAAGTATGGAGGAGTTGACCGCAACCGTACGTCAGAATACGGAAAATGCGAAGCAGGCGAATTCGCGGGCGGTTAACGCTTGCGATGTCGCGGTGCTCGGTGGGAAAGTCGTCGGCGAAGTCATCGAATCGATGGGCGCGATTTCGGAGAGATCCGGCAAGGTCGCTGAAATCATTGCCGTCATCGAGGGGATCGCGTTCCAGATGAACATTCATCATGGGGGAAATTGCCTCCGCCTCCGACGAGCAGGGCACGGGCATCGAACAGGTCAATGTTGCGGTGGGACAGATGGACGCCGTGACGCAACAGAACGCGGCCCTTGTCGAGGAGGCGTCGGCCGCCGCTCAGGCAATGGCCGGGCAGGCATCCACGCTGCGCGATGCGGTCGCTGTCTTCAGGGTTTGAGCGGCAGTCAAGCTTGTACGTGCCGAACGACAGCGGCGTGACCGCGTTGTGAGGCCGTACGTGCGGATTCAGCCGGTGAGGCACTGAGCGCGCTTTCCGCGTAGTACCGGTTCGGTGCGGGAAAAACCCCGGTCATCACTTCAATCAGGAACGGACCGTTAAGCCGGGACGCCTCGCTCAGCGCATCAGCCAGATCCTGAATGCGCTCGACCCTGCGCGCGGCGACGCCGAGCGAAGCCGCAAACGCCGCCCAATTATGGCTCGGCAGCCTGGTGAACCGCTCCGGAATGGAGCCTTTACTGATCGCATCGATATGGACTGCGCCATGCGCCGAATTATTCAACACGATGTAAAGCATCTTGACGTCGTATCGGGCTGCGGTCTGGATCTCCATGCCGTGCATCAGCATGCACCCGTCTCCAGTCACTACGACGCATGGTTGTTCCGGGGCTGCAAGCTTGATGCCGATCCCGGCGGCGATTGCCCAACCCATCGGCGCGAGCGAACTGGAGGAAAAGTAGTTGCCAATGCCCGACGAAAGCCAGTAATGAGCCATGAATATCCGGTGGGCGCCGGAATCAACCACAACGTTTGCGTCCTCCGGCATTAGTCGGCACAGTTGCTTGACGACGTCTCCCGTGTAAAGCGATTCATCGCCATCCATGTCCCACGCGCCGGGTTGTTCGAACTTATCGTCGTACAGAGGGGTCTGGTTGACCTCGACGGTCCATGCTTTTCTTCGTTCCAGAACGGTGTGAAAGTCGGCGCCCCAGTCAGCGAACGTCTTTGAAAGCAGGCGGAATGTGGCACGAATCCCGGAGAACACGCTACCGCGCGCGACATGCCCCATGGCGGGCGCATCAAAGCTGTCGTCGAAGATGATCAACTCTTTCCCGGCAGGCAGCTTCTCTGTCCAGTTCATGCTGTCGCGCTGGTTCAGGTCGCTGCCGAATACGACGAGGACATCGAGTTCGTCCGAGTTGATGACGCGAACGGCCCGCGAGTGGCCCGCGAATCCGTACACGCCGAGCGAAAGGACATGATCCTCAGGAAACGCGCCTTTCCCCGATAGCGTGGTCGCAACAGGAATGCAAAATTTCTCGGCCACGTCGAGTAAGGCCTTTGCAGTTTCCGGATCATTGCCGCGGCTGCCGATCAGAAACGCGACTCGCTTCGATGTGAGCAAATACTGGTCGCATAAGGCGTGCAATGCTGCATGGTTTGCGGGGACCTCGGATGCATTGAACTCGCCATGGTCGTAAGCTTGTCGCGATACTTCCTGACCGGGCAGAGCTTCCTGCTGCTGAACGTCGACAGGAATGCTGACGAAAGACTGCGCTCGACGCATCCAGTTGAGCCCATCCATCGCGCGCCGCATTTCGGCTTGAAGATTGTCCTTGTTCTTCAGCTCGACCACATTTTCCACCAGACTCTTTACGACGCCGCTTTCGAAAATGCCGCTCAGCGTAGCGTCCTGGAACGCGCCTTTGCCTTCCGCTCGCGACGAGACACCGCCGGCAATGTAGAGCATAGGAATCCGGTCTGCATGGGCGGCCGCCATGCCGGGCACGAAATTCATGGTGCCTGGTCCGGAGATGCCAACGCAGACACCGAACTTCCGGCTGGCCCGCGCATAACCGTCAGCCATGAAAGCACTGCTGGTCTCATGTGCGCAAACAATTCCGCGGATCGACGGCGACTTGTCGATTGCATCCAGCAGGGGATAAATCATCTTCCCCGGCACCAGGAATACGTGGTCGATTTTCGCGGCTTCCAACGACTTCACGACCGATTTCGATACGTTTAGTGGGGCGCGTGATTCCATATTCTTGAGTACGATCCGAGCAAAAACCTTTAATCGGATCTCACTATCCCTCATACGGTCACCGCGTGTGGCCTCGAAAAAGCAACGCGATCAAGCCGGGCGTACCGGCATCTGGAGACAGCGAGACGGCTTGAACGCGCTGCACGGCGGCTGCAGTCGCGTCTCGTGCTGTTTCATCGAGCCCGCTTGCAGCGGCCCCGTGTCTCCATCCGTGAGTACTCTTCCTGTGCTGCCACGTCGCTCGCGTGCATTGCCTCAATGGCAAAGCCGGAGCGACCAGACGTTATCCACGCTACCGCGCGTGTGATTCGCGAGCTGCGGTGTGTTCAACCACCGCTTGTCGTGCAACCATGCGCTGACCTGTTCAGAATGTCTGCCAGTCGGCAGCCTGGGCGGTGTTGGTCGCGACTTCGGTGCTGCCGCCGGCTGCAAGGCGTGGCATCGCTGCGGGTTTCGTCAATCTCGCGGGGGATGACGTATGAATCTTCGACGGCGCGCGCTGTGTTTCCTTTGAGGGCGCATTCGCTGATGACAGAGAGACTTGCCTATCGTCGACCTTGAAGAAGGCGACCGCTGCGCGCAGATCCTTCGCCTGCTGTGCCATCGCCTGGGCTGCCGCCGAAGCTTCTTCCACAAGCGCGGCATTCTGCTGGGTAACCTGATCCATCTGGTTGACCGCCTGGTTGACCTGTTCGATGCCGGTGCTCTGTTCTTGCGACGCCGAGGAGATTTCACCGACGATGTCGGTGACGCGTTTCACGGATGCGACGATCTCATTGATCGTGCCGCCCGCCTGTTCGACAAGGGTCGAGCCCACCTCGAACCGGCTGACCGAATCGGCAATCAAGTCCTTGATTTCCTTTGCCGCGCTAGCA
Source organism: Paraburkholderia sp. BL6669N2 (assembly GCF_003387275.1). Lineage (NCBI taxonomy): Bacteria > Pseudomonadati > Pseudomonadota > Betaproteobacteria > Burkholderiales > Burkholderiaceae > Paraburkholderia > Paraburkholderia sp. BL6669N2. Next base: position 1,349,015 of record NZ_QUNA01000002.1, read on the forward strand.
CTGCGCTGCGCGAGCGCGCGGACTTCTCCGGCCACGACTGCAAATCCACGTCCCTGTTCGCCGGCGCGAGCCGCCTCGACCGCTGCGTTGAGCGCAAGGATATTGGTCTGGAATGCAATACCCTCGATCACGCCGATGATCTCGGACATTTTGGCCGAACTGCCGGAGATCTCGCGCATCGTATCGACCACCCGCCCGACGACCTCGCCGCCTTGCTGCGCGATGCCGGAGGCGGTGCCGGCGAGCGTTGCCGCCTGCTTCGCGTTGTCCGTGTTGTGACGGACTGCGGCGGTCAGTTCTTCGATGCTCGAAGCGGTTTCTTCGAGCGATGCTGCCTGCTCCTCGGTGCGGCTCGACAGATCCAGGTTCCCCTGCGCAATCTGCGCGCTCGCCGTGGCCACCCCTTCGGCGCTTTCGCGGACCTCTGCCACGACGCGCGATAGCGCGTCACGCATCGCCTTCAGCGATGCCATCAGGCTGTTCATGTCGCCGCGCCGTAGATCGATGCTTACGCTGAGATCGCCGGCTGCGACGCTTTTTGCCAGATTGGCGGCTGTCGCCGGCTCGCCTCCCAACTGCCGTGTCAAACTGCGCGCCATCCAGACGCCGATTCCCGCACCGATCAACATCGACAACGCCACCAGAACCAACATCAGATTGCGGCCTTCCTCGTACACCTGATCGTTCGATCCGGCCGTCGTTTGTGCATCGGCCTGTTTCACATCGACGAGCGTGCCCATCAGGACTAGCGTCTTGAATCCCTTCTCGTGGTATTCGCCCAACAGATAGGAAGTCAGCGCAGCGTGATCCTGCAGCCCCGCAGCGCTGATCCGGCCTTTCATTTCATTGAAAGCCTCTATGTAGTCGTGCCAGCTTTGATCGAGCTCGGCAAACGTGGCTTTGCCTTTCTCGGTATAGACGAGGGGTTCGGCTTGATTGAGGTGTTCGCGCGCCGAGGTCAAAGCTTTTTCGGCCTGAGCAATAGAGGCAGTCCGCTGCTCGGCAGTGGCGGCCAGAATGGCGTTGCGTAGATATGTGCCGGCTCGCAGCACATCGGCATTCGCTTGCTGGATCCGGTTAAGCCCCACGAGATCCAATCGATAGCTCATATCCGCGTTCGCGTTAATCTGGCCCATGCTGCGAACACCGATCACGCTGACGATAGCGCTGATCACCGATACCAGGATGAAGGCGCTGATCAGTTTGGTGCCCAGTTTCATATTGCCAATATTCATAGCTAGCTTCGTCGACGTGAAAGAAACCTGAACAGGTGAAGATCGTCCGGCCGTCCTTCCCAAGGTGAGGTGGGTGGGCAGCGTGTGCGACATGTGGTTCATGTAGGGAGTTAACGGCAGCATGAATTTATTCTTCATACAAATTCACGTTTACGCGTAAATTTTCTTTTCCGTCGGCCTTTCGAGTTATCTGTTTGTAATGTTTCGGGGCGAAGCAAGGAGCGACGGCCCGTGCGACTGAACGCGGGCTATCAAGTGGTGCGTCGTCCAGCGTGTGGGGTGCGTGGTCGCGGTCGGATATCGGGCAAGGCGTTGGGTCGTTTCGATCTATGGCAAGAAGGGCTTTCCAAACCGCTTATAGGCCTCCGGGATATTTTTCCCCGATGAGCTTATTTGCCGAATCCCTTTCCGGCGCCACGACAGAACATCCTGCGGAGAAGGCGGAAAGAAGTGCGAGGCACACAGGTTTTTGGGGAAGATGCATGGATGGCTCCTATGCGTATCGCTGTGACAGTTTGAAAACAAAACTGTCGATTTTCATGCGTTGCAGCGTCAGTCCGATTTGGCCGGATGTCCGGGTTTATTCGCTTTGGATGACTAAGTTTATTTACTTATCGACGAGCTGTCGTCGACAGCTTTCTGCATGACAGACACCGGAAATCAACGGCCCGCGCAGAAGTCGCAGGCCTGGTACTTTTCAGGAAGCCGGATACGGCGCACTCGAACAAGCGCTCTACCTTGAGGCGAAGGACTGCTTGCCTATCACCAGCTTCTTGACCTGCACGAACAGCGGTTGCCATCCGCTCCGGTGCACGTTGTCAACGACGCTCGAGCGCGCGTGGTTTCGTGCTCCGGCTTTTGGTGCCCACGCAGACGCTGCTTCTTTATAGGGAAGCGATGCAAACACGAGGTAGCGGTCGGAGAGCCGCTTGCAAACGAGTTGCCGTAAGCGATCGAATCGCGACGAACAGTTCTTAACCGACAGCACCTCGCGCCGTCTCTACCCGCACGCACCCACTTCGCCACACGCGGTGCAAAAGTCACACCCATCCTTGCGAATCACCGCATTCGCCCCGCACGACCCGCACTTGCGCCCGAGCATCGTATGCAGGCCTTGCGCGCCGCCGGGCTGCGTCAACGCGAGAGCGTCGGCATCAGTCTCAACAGGATGCGGACGAATGCCGAAATCCGCCGGCAATGCCGTCTCAGCCCGCATCTGTCCGCGCGGCAAACGCGCCAGCATGCGCGAGGGCACCTGGTTACCTTCGGCATCGAGAAAGCCGCGCCGATGCAGAATCTGCTGGATCGCGAAGGCGAGGGCGGCCACTTCCGAATCGTGCCAGCGTGGCGCGCGATGTCCGTCGAGGCGCTGCACGTCGCCGAGCCGCACTTGCCCGCGATCCCACGAAACCTTGCGCATGTCCTGCAGATTGCGTGCGACGAAACCGCCGCGCGCCGCCAGCGACAGCGAGCGCATCGTCGCCGTGATCCATTGCTGTGATTCGTCGCGCTGACCCGTCGGAATGAAGAACTCGATAGGCCGTTCGATGGTGACGTCTTCACCACCCAGCCGCCCGGTGACTTCGATAAACGACACTGCCACGTAAAGCGACTTCTTACCCGCCTGCGTCAGATATTCGACCTTCTCGATGATCGCAGGCAATTCGCCCTTGGGCCGATGATCGATCGCGATACGCAGCGGATCGAGATCGCTCTCGGTCAGCGTGTCGTCGGCTTGCGGGGGGCTCACGCTCAGAACCGCGCCGAGCGTTTCGTTCGGACGATAGGTGGCGAGACCCTTGAGGCCGTTTTTCCACGCATCGAAGTAGAGGCTTTCGAACGCTTCGAACGGATAGTCGGCGGGCACGTTTACCGTCTTCGAGATCGACGTGTCCACATACGGCTGCACAGCCGCCATCATGTCGAGATGGTCGCGTGCGGACATCTCCAGCGCGCTGACGAAATAATCCGGCAGCTTGTTCGTGTCGCCGCCTAGCTCGCGATAAAGCCGATACGCGTAGTCTTCGACATCGAAGGATTCGCGCCCGCCGTCGGCCATCACCTTCATGCGCGTGTAGGTCCACGAGAAGGCCGGCTCGATGCCGTTCGACGCGTTGTCCGCGAAGGCGAGGCTCACCGTGCCGGTCGGCGCGATGGAGAGCAGATGGCTGTTGCGAATGCCATCGCGACGGATGGCCTCTTTGATGTCCTCAGGCAAGCGCGAGGCGAACGTGCCGGTCTCCAGATAACGCGCCGCATCGAAAAGCGGAAACGCGCCGCGCTCGCGCGCCAGGTCCACGGACGCGCGATACGCCTCGTCACGCATCACTTGCGCGATGCGCACGGCGAAGTCGCGGCCTTCCTGCGAGTTGTAGCGCAAGCCGAGCATGACAAGCGTATCGCCGAGGCCGGTAAATCCCACGCCGATGCGCCGCTTGGCGCGCGACTCGTCGTATTGCTGCTGCAGCGGCCACAGCGTGACGTCGAGCACGTTGTCGAGAAAGCGCACCTGCGTGCGCGTGCGTCTGGCGAGGCCGTCCCAGTCGAACGAAGGCTTGCGGCCTTTCATCTGCGCGAACGGGTCGATCACGAAGCGCGTGAGGTTCAGCGGCCCGAGATTGCAGCAGCCGTACGCCGGCAGTGGTTGCTCTCCGCACGGATTGGTGGCGCGGATGGTTTCGACGGCGCGCAGATTGTTGTCATCGTTCATGCGCGAGATGAACACGATGCCGGGTTCCGCGACGTCGTAAGTGGAGCGCATGATGCGATCCCAGATCGCGCGCGCCGGGCGTTCGCTGTAGACCCACAGGCCGTCTTCGCGTTGCCGCACGTCGTCGGCCGCGCGCTGGGCGGGCGAGGGTTCGGCGCGATGCACGAGTTGCCAGGGCTGGTCTTCCTCGACGGCGCGCATGAACTCATCGGTCACGCCGACCGAGACGTTGAAGTTGTTCCAACGCCCTTTCGAATGCTTGGCCTCGATGAATTCCAGCAGGTCGGGGTGGTCGCAGTCGAGCACGGCCATTTGCGCGCCGCGCCGCGAACCGGCGCTCTCGACGGTGCGGCACGACGCATCGAACACGTCCATATAACTGCACGGACCGGACGCCGACGAACTGGTGGTGTGAACGCGCGCGCCTTTGGGACGGATCGCCGAGAAGTTGTAGCCGACTCCGCCGCCGCGGCGCATGGTTTCGGCCGCTTGCAGCAACGCGACGTAAATGCCGGGCAGGCCTTGTTCGTCGACGCCCTGGATCGCGTCGCCCACAGGTTGCACGAAGCAATTGATCAGCGTGGCCGCAATGCCGGTGCCCGCCGCGCTCATGATGCGGCCGGCGCCGAGCGCGCCGTGCCGCAGGTTGTCGACGAAGAGCGCCTCGACCGATTCGCGCAGCGCTTCGGGCTCGGCCTCGGCGACGCCGCGCGCGACGCGCTTGAATACATCGTCGGCGGATTGCTCGTCGCCTTTCGCGTACTTTTCGAGCAGGACGTCCAGAGAGAATTGTTGCGGTGCGACGAGCGGAGCGGGAGGTGCGAGGGGCGCGGGTGGCGCGATTCGCGTGCGGGTTTCCGGCGAGTCTTCGGCCATGGTATGCCCTCAATCGGCGCCGCACGGGGCACGGCGCGGTAGGTGGAGTGCGGGTCACGCTAGCGCCGCGCGTGGAGCGGGCAGGTGACCTGGCGCAACGACATCCACCTTAACGCACGTGGCGAGGGGCCGCAATCGGAGGGTGTTTTACCCACGGCGCGAAGCGGGTTACGCGCGATGCGCGTGCCGCTATGTGGGTTGGTCCGCCGGGCAAATCGGGCGCGTCAGGCGCATTGGCAGAGCGCGCACGCGATGCCGGCAGGGATTGATGCGTTACGCCTCGACGCACTCCAGCAGTTCAGCGCAGATCATGGCGGAAGCATTCAGCGGCGCCGGCCGTTCGGCCGGCTTGAACACGGCGTCGCCGCGGCGAATCTTGCGGCGCGATACTGCACACGTTCCGGACGTATGTGCCGACCTGCGCCGCCACCGCTGCTCGCCGTAATGACATTTTCCCGGCTCGACCCAGCGAATCACGAGCGTCGTGTCCGAGCGCTCGAGAATTTCGATGCGGACGCCATGGGTACCGTCAAGGGGGATGGACTCTAAGGTCATCGTCGTCGGCTCCGTATGTGTGGTGTGCCGAATGTAGTCCCGCGCGCGCCGGATAGCCATTGTGCGGCGGTTGAAACACTGTTCTTCAAACAGCAACAATAAAATTTGACATTCGCGCTATCCCGAAAAGACGGGCCTTCGCGGGCCATTGTTATGCTGAATTTACGATAGGACGGATTTTTGCAACGCAGTGTTGTACGTAGTGAGACAAGCGTACCGCCTGCAAGGGGCGCCAGTGCTTCCTTTAAGATGTGGTTATTGATGAGCGACCGGGCAATGGCAGTGTAGCGGTTTTGCATTTTTCCGGTCGGCTCGCGCGCACACGCCGAAGGAAGTCCCCCGAGGGGGGCGCCTTCGAAAAACCATAAGAGCTCACATGAATTCACGCCCGCCTGTCGCACCGCCTGAACCGCCTGAGGTGCCGGACTGCCTGAAGAAGCAGAACGCGGCCTCGCTCGTGCTGTACATCGGCCTGGTCTTGCTGGCGTTGTGGGTCGTGCGCGACTTCATCGCGGTGGTGGCATGGGCCGCCGTGCTTGCGATCGCGCTGTGGCCGCTGTTGCGCAGGGTCGAGCGCAACCGCTGGTTCACCGGCCGCACGACGCTGATCGCGGCCGTGTTGACGCTGGCGATCGCGTTGCTGGTCGTGCTGCCGGTGGGCATCGGCATTGCCCAGGCACTGCGCGAAGCGCATGACATGAGCGAGTGGTTCAAAGACGCGCAGGAAAATGGCATCCCATTGCCCGATTTCATCCAGCATCTGCCGTTCGGCGCGCAGCAGGCTGCCGCGTGGTGGCAGGCCAATCTCGCTCAGCCGCTGCGCGGATCGGCGGCCATGAAAGGGCTACATAGCACCACCGTGATGACGCTCGGCCGGCACTTCGGCGCGCGCGCGGCGCATGCCGTGGCAGTGTTCGGTTTCATGCTGATCACGCTGTTCGTGATTTTTCAGGCGGGACCGCGCCTGTCCGGCTCGCTGCTCAAAGGCATGCGGCGTGGCTTTGGCGAAGACGGCGCGCAGCTTCTGCTACGCATGGCCACGGCGGTGCGCGGGACGGTGTCGGGACTGGTCGTGGTCGGACTCGGCGAGGGCGCGTTGCTGGGCGTCGCCTATTTCGTGACGGGCTTGCCGCATGTCGCGCTGCTCGCGCTCCTCACCGCAGTCGCCGCGATGCTGCCGTTCTGCGCGCCGCTCACCTTCGGTCTCGCGGCCTTGTGGCTGGCCTCGCAAGGCTCGGTCGCGGCGGGTGTCGGCCTCGCCGTGTTCGGTTCGGTCGTGGTGTTCATCGCCGAGCACTTCGTGCGGCCGGTACTGATCGGCAACTCGACGCGTTTGCCGTTCCTGCTCGTGCTGTTCGGCATACTCGGCGGAGCGGAAACGTTCGGCCTGCTCGGCATCTTCATCGGTCCCGCGCTAATGACCGTGCTGATGGTGTTGTGGACCGACCTCGTGAGATAGTTGCACGCGTTTTACGGCCGCTGGTTTGAGGGATGATCCAGCGGCGGTTGCTGCTGCGGTTGCGGTTGTTGCGGCTGCGACTTCACGCAACCGAGCGTGTATTTGAGCGCGGCGGGCAGCAGCGCGCTCCAGACGTCCCACGTATGACCGCCGTCGATTATGCGCAGCGCCGCCGGATTGCCCGCCAGCCGCAGGTGCGTATACAGCGACGACGCATCGGCCTGGATCGCGAGGTCGTCGTCGCCGGCGGCGATGAACATCGGCAGACGGTACGGGCGGCTCATGTAGCGCTCCCACTGCGCCGGATAGTTGAGTTCGTGCCAGATGCGCGCGTCGAATTCGCGCTCGCCGAACACACCGACGCGGCGCGCGGCCGACGCGCGCGGCGGCTCGTTTGGATAGATCGCGGGGCTCAGCAGCAGCGCGCCGCAGAAGCGCTCGGGTTGCGTCATCGCATAACGCAGCGCGCCGAAGCCGCCCATGGAGACACCGCCGATCATCCGTGCCCCGCGTTGCGTCGAGACCGCATAGCGCGCCTCGATCTCGGGCAGCAGATCGTCGAAGAACGCGGTCTCCATCTTCTCCTTGCGATCGACGTACCAGTCCGTGCCGCCTTGCGGCATCACGATCACGACGGGCGGCATGTCCTTATGCTCGATCAACGCGTCGGCCGTGCTCTGCAGATGGCCTTGCGTGATCCAGTCGTTGGCGTCGCCGTTATTGCCGTGCAGGAGATACAGCACGGGCAGGCGGACGGCGTCATGGCGATAGCCGGTCGGCAGGTAGATCGTGTAGGCCCAGTCGCGGCCGAGCGCGTCGGAATGGAAGCTGCGGCTGATCACGGTGCTGGCGAGCACCGGCGCGCTGATCGAGGCTGCGCAGAGCGCAACGAGGGCGGAACGTAGGAATAGACGCATGTCAGAGTAGGAGGCCGCCGCGCAGGTCGGGCGCGGCCGTCATGCTATCAGGATCGGCGGAACATTTTGACCGCGAGCGAACTCAGCGGACGGTTGCATGGAACATGAGTGAGTGGCGGAGAATGGCCCGAGACCGGCAGGCGGTGAGCCCGCGCCATTCCGCATGCATATCGCTCAGGGCGATGTGCGCAGCCGCCCGCCATACAACCGGCCGGCCAGACGCTTGAGCGGCTCCGCGCCCAGCGCCACCGCGAACAGCGCGCCGATCGCGATTGCATCCGCGAGCAGTCCGAGCGGATAGTTCAGATAGCCGTCCGTCGCCGCGTACAGCACCGAATCGACCACCAGCGAGATCACTGCGCCGGCGATAAAGCACAGTAACCCTTTGCGGCCGATCACGCCGACCCACGGGACCCATTGCGCGAGCTTTCTTGCCCAGCCGAGCTGAATCAGATTGGCGACGAGCCAAGCGACGGCGAGAAAATTGACAGCCCGCAGATAGGAGAGGTTTTGCTTGAGGCTGGCATCGAGCGGCTCGTGCTCGATAAACAGCTTGTAGTAAGCGGCGGCCGCGACCACGGCGAACGCCAGCAGGCTGACGAGCCAGCTCAGACGGTGTGCGCTCACGCGTTGATAAACCGGTTGGCAACGCGCCAGCACGCCGAGCACGAACAGCAATTGCCACGCGAACGGATTGAAATCCCAATGCATGTCCGGCGCGGCGGGCAGGTAGGCGTCGATGGCCGGCGCGCCGGCCCACAACGCGACGCTGCCGGCCAGCAGCAGCCACGGCTTGCTGCGCGCGAGCGGCAGGATCATCGGCACCAGCAGCGCGAAGAACGCGTACATGGGCAGCACCGAAGCCAGATACGGCTGGCGACGGAACAGCAGGATGTCGCCGAGCGCCGCGAGCGGCGTGTCCATCAGATCGTCGAGATCCGTGGTGGCGAGATTCGGCCCGTCGATGCTGAACGCGCTGAGCGCGGCGCTGACCAGCAGCATCAGCGCCGCGGTGACGAGGAATGCGCGGTAGATTTCCAGCGAGCGCCGCAGGAAGCGGCTGCGCGCGATCGTTTCGTTGCGCCGTTCGGCCAGCGCCGCGTAGGCCGTGGCGGTCGCAAAGCCGCCGAGGAACACGAACACCTCAGCGGCATCGCATAGTGCGTAGGCGTGCAGCGTGACGCGCGACAGAATGCTGCCGCCGATGTGGTCGACGACGATGATCAGAAGGACCAGCCCCCGAAAAAAATCGAGTTCGATCAGGCGGGATTGCGACTTTTGCATTGTGTTCGCCAAAAGCAAACCCCGTGCGACGGCGCGCTGGTTCAGCGCGGCAGGCGTCTCACAAGGCTTTTAGAAATTGGATTGGGATGCTGCGGCGGATACGCGACCCGCGTCGCCGCTTTCCAACCGGCCGGACGCGGCACGGTTGCAGGAGGCGATAAAAGTGACCCGGGTGGCGGCGCGGAGTTCCGCTGCGCCGCCGCAAGAAGTTCGCGATTATATTTCTTTTCGTGACAAATCGGCTTGAGACAGGGCAAGGCGGCCCGCGCGGTGCGGGCGCGCCGCCGGTGTCAAGTCCGTGTGGCGTTGCGCCGTTTACCTCAATGAGCGCCGCGACAACAGGGCCCGCCGCACCAAGTGGAGATTTTGCAACGTTTTTAGATATCGACACGACACCCAATGGACGGCGGCCTAACGGCGTGTGAGGATTTCTGTAAAGCGCGTCAAGGTTGGTGCAGTACCTTGTGAGGCGCAAAGAACAAGCGGCCGGATCGAGTTGTCCCATTGCTCGAGTGCAGGGAGATCGTCGTCATGAACAAGCAAGTGTTCGCGCTAGCTGTCTCCACCGCCATGTCCGCCGCTTTCGCCGCGCCCGCCCTGGCGCAGACGAGCGTCACGCTGTATGGCGTGCTCGACGAAGGCATCAACTACACCAACAATGTCGGCCGCGGCCATGTCTATGAACTGGCGAGCGGCTTTGCGCAAGGCAGCCGCTGGGGGCTGAAAGGCGCCGAGGACCTGGGCGGCGGCCTGAAGGCGATCTTCCAGCTGGAAAACGGTTTCGACGTGAGTTCCGGGCGGCTCAATCAGGGCGGCCGCATGTTCGGCCGCCAGGCCTTCGTCGGCTTGAGCGAGAACCGGTTCGGCACGTTGACGTTCGGCCGCCAGTACGATTCGGTGGTCGACTATCTGGCCCAGACCACGGCGAATGGCAACTGGGCCGGCTCGCTCTTCTCGCACCCGTACGACAACGACAATACGGACAACTCGTTCAGGCTCGACAACTCGGTCAAGTACACGAGTCCGTCGCTGTCCGGCTTCCAGTTCGGCGGCGTGTATAGCTTCAGTAACGACACGAACTTCGCTAACAATCGCGCGTACAGTTTCGGCGGCCAGTATACGTATGGCGGCCTGCTGGTGGCCGCGGCCTATCTGCAGGCCGACAATCCCGGCAATGGCGCGAACGGTGCGATCACGACGAACGACGCCAGTTTCATCGCCGCCCGCATGCGCGTGTTCGGCGGCGGCATCACCTACACGTTCGGGCCGGCGACGGCCGGCTTCGTCTACACCAACTCGAACTATCTGGACCCGACCGGCAACGGCTATCTCGGCGTGACGCCGCTCGTGCCGCCGGGCGTATTGCTGAACTCGCTGAAGTATCAGAACTTCGAGGTGAACGGCAAGTATCAGATTTCGCCGATGCTGTTCGTCGGCGCGCAGTACGTGTACACGATGGAAACCTACGACGCCTCGACCGGCGGCGTGAAGCCGAAAATTCACTCGTTGGGTTTGATGGCGGATTACAACCTGTCCAAACGCACCGATGTCTACATCCAGGGCCAGTATCAGCAGGTGACCGGCGACACGACCTATTCGATTCTGGACGATGCCTTCAACGTCGGCACGCAATCGCCGTCATCGACCTCGAAGCAGGTCGTGGTGCGCGCGGCGATCCGGCATAAGTTCTGATCTCACCTTACCTGACCGTATCGCGCGGGCGTCCTGGAGCCGATCAACTCCGCCACCCAGTCGACGAAAATCCGCACGCGCGGCGCCAGATGCCGGCCATGGGGAAACACCACCGACACCGGCAGCGGCGGTGCTCTCCAGTCCTTCAGCACTTCGACGAGCTCGCCGCTCTCGAACAGCAGCGCATCCACGCTGCCGACCGGCCCCTGAATCATGCCGAGTCCGGCGAGGCAACAGCCGATATAGGCATGCGCGCTGTTGACCGAGACGGCGCTGCGCATTGCCACCGTCTTCAGTTCGCCTTGTTCCAGATATTCCCAGTCGAGATCGCGCCCGCTGCGGCTGGAGAAAAAACCGACCGCGACATGCTCGTCCAGATCGGCGGGCGTACGCGGCAGACCATGTCTCTCGATGTAGCCGCGTGACGCGCAATTGAACTGCTCGAACTCGCCGATGCGCCGTGCGACCAGCGTCGTGTCGCTCATGCTGCCGACCCGCACCGCGCAATCGACGCCGTCCTCGATCAGATCGATCATGCGGTCGGTCGCGCTCAGCACGACGCGAATGTCCGGATAGCGCGCGAAGAAGTCCGGCAGCGCGGGAATCACCACGTGCAGCGCCAGCCGCTCCGGCAAGTCGACGCGGATCACGCCGCGCGGGCCGGCGGCGACATCGGCGAAGAGCGCCTCGGCGTCGTCGATATCGGCTAGCACCTGGACGCAGCGCTCGTGATAGGCGGCGCCTTCGGGCGTGAGCGCGACGCGCCGCGTGGTGCGCTGAAGCAGCCGCACGCGCAGATGACTTTCCAGGTATTGGATCGCGTTGCTCACGGTGGGGCGCGGCAGTTGCATCTGCTCGGCGGCCTTGGTGAAGCTGCCGAGTTGCGCGACGCGCGCGAAGATTTTCATGGCCTGCAAGTGATCCATCGACGATGCTCTCCGTCTGAGCCCGCTCGGGCCGGGTTCGGTGGCTTTCCATTGTGCCGATTGTTAACCGTTTTCGACCAATCTGATCGAGCGGCGCGCCTTTATCGCTAGGCGGGCCAGGCGCAGAATGCCGTTCAGAGTTGGCGAACCCGCCTGTAAACGCGGCTTGAGGCGCGGCTGCAAGCGCACCTTCAGGCACGCCGGTTCGCCGTCATCTTCAACGCGATCAAACGACTTCGGGAAGGCACGCAATGAATACACGTCAACTGGGCCGGCAAGGCCCGCGAGTTTCCGCCATCGGCCTCGGCTGCATGGGCATGTCCGATCTGTACGGTCCGGCCGACCGCGACGAAGGCATCGCCACGATTCACGCGGCGCTCGACGCCGGCATCACGCTGCTCGACACGGGCGACTTCTACGGCATGGGCCACAACGAAATGCTGATCCGCGACGCGCTGCAAGGACGTCAGCGCGAGAACGTGGTGGTCAGCGTGAAATTCGGCGGAATGCGTGATCCGGCCGGCGGCTGGATCGGCTTCGACGCGCGGCCGGTGGCGGTGCGCAATTTTCTCGCGTACACGCTGCGGCGGCTCGGCACCGACTATATCGACATTTACCGTCCCGCGCGACTCGACCCGGCGGTGCCGGTCGAGGAGACCGTCGGCGCCATCGCCGATCTGGTGAAGGAAGGCTACGTGCGCCAGATCGGCTTGTCGGAAGTCGGCGCGCACACGCTGCGCCGGGCGCGGGCCGTCGCGCCGATTGCCGATCTGCAGATCGAATATTCGCTGATGTCGCGTGGCATCGAGGCCGAAATCTTGCCGGTGTGCCGTGAACTCGGCATCGGCATCACGGCGTACGGCGTGTTGTCGCGTGGTTTGCTGAGCGGCGCGTGGTCGAAAGAGCGTGGCACGCAGAAGGATTTTCGCAGCGTGAGCCCGCGCTTTCAGGGTGAGAACCTCGAGCGCAATCTGGCGCTGGTCGAAACGTTGCGCGGGATCGCCGACGCGCGCGGCACCAATCCGGCGCAACTGGCAATCGCGTGGGCGCTGTCACGCGGCGACGACATCGTGCCGCTGGTCGGCGCGCGCCGCCGCGGCCAGTTGACGGATGCGCTGGCCGCCACCGGCTTGAAACTGGGCGCCGACGAACTGGCGCGCATCGAAGCGGCGATTCCGCCTGAAGCCGTGGCGGGCTCGCGCTACAACGCAGTGCAGATGGCGCATCTGGACAGCGAACGCAGCGGGCATTGATCGGCTAATCGATCAGCCCGCGGTGGGAAAAAGGAAGAGATAAAACGAATCGCGCGCCTTGGATAACGGATTATCAAGGCGCGCGAATTGAATGCGGTGAATATCGAGCGGTATTTTTAAACCGGATTAACGCTCAATTCATCACGTAATTCTGAAACAGAATGCCGACGATCACGCCGAACGGAATGCCGAAGGTCCGGCCGCGAAGCGTGGCGTTGATGTCTTCATCCAGGACGAAGCTGCAGCGGCGCTCGCGCCACACGGTTTTATAGGCCAATGGCTTTGCATCGACGATGACGATGGAAATCAGCGCGGTCAGGATAACCTGTTCCAGCGCATGCAGTTTGGCCATGAACGGCGAAAATTCGCCGGCATTGCACAGGAGCACCATGACGACGGCGGCAATCAGGGTGCCGAAGAAAAAACCGCTCATGAATCGGCTTGCTGAACTGAGAGAATCCATTTGAACCTCGGCTGTGTGCGCCGCCTTGACAAAAAGCGGCGCATCGAAAATATTCTGACGGAAAGGGTTTCCATTCGATAAACCGGCGCCGCCTTGACTGCGGCGCCGGTCGACCTCAACGGGATACGCAAGAATATTTTTATTGCCTTGTCCAACCTATCGTCCTTTTCCTAATGGCGCTTAAGATCAGTCCGAAAAGTACGGAAACTCGCCACGTTTTGAGTTAGTTGCCGAAGAGATTCAGCTTGGCGTACTGCAACAGCATGATGGTTTTTCCGTCGACGATCTCGCCGCGCTCGATCATCGCCAGCGCATCCTCCACCGGCAGTTCCAGCACCTCGATATCTTCGCCTTCGTCGGCGAGGCCGCCGCCCGCGCCGACTTTCGCCACTGCATCGTATTCAGCGACGAAAAAGTGCAGCTTCTCCGTGACCGAACCCGGACTCATGAAGGCCTCGAAGACCTTGCGGACGTCGTGCACGCGGTAGCCGGTTTCTTCCTCGACTTCCGCGCGAATCCGCTCTTCCGGCGACGCGGTCTCCAGCAGCCCGGCCGGCGTCTCGATCAGCATGCCGTGATGACCGTTGACGAACGCCGGCAGCCGGAACTGCCGCGTCAGCACGACCGTGCGCCGGTGCGGTTCGTAGAGCAGCAGCGTCGCACCGTTGCCGCGGTCGTAGGTTTCGCGGCTCTGGCGCTGCCAACTGCCGTCGGCGCGCCGGTAGTCGAAGGTGGTTTTTTTCAGCACGTACCAGTCGTCCGACAGCACCTCGACGTCGACAATCCTGACCCGTTCGGCGGTTTCGTTCATGGCTCGCATCCTGTCCAGTGGGAAACGCGGTTCTCTCCGCATGCGAATCATGGTATCGTGCGATATCGTGCAAAAACAAGTAATTTCGTGCAATCCCGCGAAATCGGCCGAGGGCCACCGCCATGCTCACATCGCAAAGAAAGCAGCTGATACTCGACGCGCTCAAGCGCAATGGGCAAGTGATCGCTAAAAGCTTGAGCGCTGAATTCGAAGTCTCCGAGGACACGATTCGCCGCGATCTGCGCGAACTCGCCGCCGAAGGCCAGCTTCAGCGCGTGCATGGCGGCGCACTGCCGGCGTCGCCGGCGGCGGTGGATTTTGCCGGGCGCGAGCGGATCGAATCGGCGTCGAAGGCGGCGATCGGCCGGGCGGCGGCGGGCATGATCGCGCACGGCCAGATTGCGTTCGTCGACGGTGGCACGACGGCCGTGCAACTGGCACGCCATCTGCCGCGTGACTTGCGGGCGACGATCGTCACGCATAGCCCGAGCGTTGCCGTCGAACTCGCGGAGCATGCCGAGCTCGAGGTCGTCATGATCGGCGGCCGCCTGTTCCGGCATTCGATGGTCAACGTCGGCGCTGCGGCCATCGAAGCGCTCAGCCACATTCGCGCGGACCTGTATTTCATGGGCGTGACCGGCGTGCATCCGCAAGCGGGCCTGAGCACCGGCGATAGGGAAGAGGCCTATGTGAAACGCGCGTTCGCGGAACATGCCGCGGAGACGGTGGTGCTGGCCTCGGCGGAAAAACTCAACGCGGCCTCGGCGTACAAGATCGCGGATGTCACGGCGGCCAGTGCGATCGTCGTCGAGAGGAACACGGAAGAGGCGTTGACCTCGCCGTTCGAGGCCTTGGGCATCAGCATCGTGCGCGCATAGTTCGACATACTGATTAAAAAGCCAAAGAACAAAGCGCCAAAAACCGCTGTAATCCCGTGAATATGGCGCTTCATACCAGATCCGTTATTTGCGAGATAGTGCACAAAATTTGACGCACGCTGCGGCGAATTAACGCGATAATCCGGCCCCTTGCCCTCTGTGGGGCAAGGAAAGGCAACTCACGGTAGTTCAAGGTCAATCAGATCGACTGCGGCGCGACCGAAGTGACGGTCGTCGCAGGTCGCCGGTACGCCCGGGCGTTAGATAGCGTCCGCTGTTCGAATACCTCCCTCGTGGTGATAGCCGTCCAGCGCAAGTTCGTCGTGTGTGCCAGCACGCACACAGACGCTCGCTTGCGACGGTCCGTGCTCCGCTTCGTTCTGACGACGCCGGAACGGTTACCTCGCGGGCCGCCTCGATGGAAGCCCCTTGGACGACGTCTTGCAGGAAGCCCCGCGAGGCCGGGTTGCCGCCGTATTCACTAAAGGAGAAGTCCATGGGGAAACTCGACCTTTCGCGTCGCAGTTTTCTGAAGGCCAGCGTGTTGGCGGGCGTGTCGGTGTATATCGCGCCGATGGGCAGCCGCGCATTCGCTGCGTTGTTCGAAGAGAAAATCCTGACGCCCGTGCAGTGGGATGCGGTCAACGGTCAGGCGAAATTCCGCATCGACGGGATCGCCAAGGTCACCGGCTCGAAAGTGTTCGCGCGCGACATTCGCGCCGCCGACATGCCGCACTGGCCGCAGCAGCAATCGCACGCTTTCATTCTGCGCACGACGCAAGCCGACCGCAGCTACGAAGGCTTCGACCTGTCGCTGCTCGGCGACGAACTGAAGCCGGACCGCGTGATCACCGCCGCCGATCTGGCGCGCGACGGCCTGATCTTCCCGGCTTTCTACGGCGACGACATGCTGTTGCCGCCGGGCAAGACGCCGGCGTATCTCGGCCAGGCGGTGGCGATCCTGATCTATCACGACTTCGCGCGCTTCCGCTTCGCAAAAGACAAGCTGAAGTTTCAGGATCAGATCATCCGTTACGGAGCGTCGACCGGCGCGCTCGAACGCGATCCGTGGGGCACGTTCCGTTTCGTGCGGGTCGGCGGCAAGACGCCGTACGACGACGACACCTTCTCCAGTCTCAAAGATGCGCCTGTTTTCCCGAGCATGATGCGCAAGCACCAGCCGGTGTGGCCGGACGGCCTCGAACACGGCAAGCTCGACGAGCAGGGCATGTTCCACGCCGCGCGCATCCAGCAGGAACTCGATCAGCCGTTGGCGGACTGGCTGGTGATGGAGCGCGAGTACAACACGCAGTCGATCGACACGGCCGCGCTCGAGCCCGACAACGCGAACTGCTGGTACGACGCGGCGACGCAATCGCTGCATATGGTCGTGCCGACCCAGGCGCCGTCGGAAGTGGCCGACAGCGCGGCCGAGATGGTCGCGAAGTGCGCATTCCCGGTAAAGCATCTGTTCCTCCATCCGTGTTACACGGTGGGCTACGGTTCCAAGGATCACTTCAACGTGCCGTTCTACGGCCTCGTTTGCGCGATGTATGCCGACGGCCGTCCCGTGCGCCTCGCCAACGATCGCTACGAGCAGTTCCAGACTTCGTTGAAGCGCCACGCGTTCAGGATGAACTACCGCATCGCCGTCGATAAAAAAACCGGCCTGCTGCAATCGTTCAAGGCGCAGATGGAAGCGAACGGCGGCGGGCGCTGCAACTTCTCGCCGTCGGTGGCAATGGTCGGCGCAACAGCCGCGCAGTCGATCTATTACTTCCCGAAGAACGATCTGTCGGCGGTGGCGATTGCTTCGCGCGCGATCGACGCGGGTTCCGCACGCGGCTACGGCACGCTGCAGAGCATGGCCGCGACCGAGATGATGATCGATGAAATCGCCGCGCAGCTCGAACTCGATCCGATCGAGTTCCGCCTGAAAAATGCGCTACGTTCCGGCATGAAGAACACGCAAGGCGCAGTGCCGGCCGGCGCGATTCGCGTCGACGATGTGCTGAACAAAGCGAAGCTGCATCCGCTGTGGACGAACCGCGCGAAGCGCAAGGCCGAGTTCGAAGCGGCGCATCCGGGCAAGCGTTACGGCGTCGGCTTCGCGTGCGTGCAGAAGGACTTCGGCACCGGCGCGGAGACTTCGTTCGCGAAGGTCGAATTCGGTACCGACGGCAAGATCAGCCTGCAACACACGGCCGCCGAAATCGGCACCGGCATGTCGACCTCGCAGGCCGTCGCGGTGGCGAAATGGCTCGGCAAGCCGGCCACCGACGTACACGTCGCCATCACCGACTGGCCCGATCTGCCCGTGGTGACGAGCGGCGATCCGTACATGATGTCGCAAGCCGATCAGGACAAACTCGCGGCAAATCCGCGCTGGTCGCCGGGTTACGCGTCGCCCTCGAGCGCGACGAATTCCGCTTACTACTTCACGCACAGCACGCGCGAAGCGGCGCGCGTCGTGTTCACGCACGGTCTGTGGCCGGCGGCCATGTCGATCTGGAGCCAGGGCATTGGCGGCGGCCAGGCCGCGCCATTGCTGGTGCGTATCGAAGACGCGCGCTGGGTTGACGGCAAGCTCTCCGCGGCAGGCCTCGAAGCGCTGCCGTTCGAACAGCTCGCGAAGAAGGCGCACGAACTCGGACTCGTGACCGGCGCGACCGTGCACGTGTTCAACCGGTGGCAGTGGACCGAAGCGGACTTCGAGATCGACGGCAGCATCGAGCGCTGGTCGCTCGACGGGCTCGCGGTGCGCTACGGCGACAGCGCGTCGGCCGATAAGCAGAAGACGCAGACCACGCCGAATCGCTATCGCGTGCTGGATCGTCAGCGTGTGTTTATTCCGCCGGTCCAGCGCAACAACGCGGCCGTGACGTACTACAGCGCGGTCGGCACGCTGGTCGAACTGTCGGTGCATGAAGCAAGCGGCAAGGTCGATCTGCTCGCGCATCACTCGATCATGGAATGCGGCAATCAGATCTCGCCACAACTCGTGTCCGGCCAGCTGCAAGGCGGTCTGGCGATGGGCATCGGCCACGCGCTGCATGAATATCTGCCGCTCTACGAAGACGGCCCCGGCAACGGTACGTGGAACTTCAATCGTTACCACCTGCC
Source organism: Paraburkholderia sp. BL6669N2 (assembly GCF_003387275.1). Lineage (NCBI taxonomy): Bacteria > Pseudomonadati > Pseudomonadota > Betaproteobacteria > Burkholderiales > Burkholderiaceae > Paraburkholderia > Paraburkholderia sp. BL6669N2. Next base: position 1,367,197 of record NZ_QUNA01000002.1, read on the forward strand.
GCGCGCGACGGACGTCGCCGTCTGGACGCAGACCGGCGAAGTGCTGCCGCCGCTGACCGAGACCGATCCGCCGAAGGGCATTGCCGAAGTGGTGATGATTCCCGTGGTCGGCGCCATCGTGAACGGGATCGCGCACGCGATCGGACATCGCTTTACCGACCTGCCGGTCACCCCGCAACGTATTCAGGAGGTGCTCGCATGACGGCCCCTAATCAAACCAACGCAAATGTCGCTAGTGGCGCGGTGAGCGCTGCTGCAGCAAGCGGCGCTTCCGCAAGCAGCGCTTACGCCGCCTCTGCAAGCGGCTCTTCTGCCACTCAGGCGAGCGGCGTCGCCGCGGCTTCGGCTGCCGTCGCTGCCAGCGCGCCTGCGGGTGCGTCCGCAGCCAGCTCGGTCGAGCGGCCGCTGACGCAATTCCGCTCGATGCCGCTGTCGATCAAGGTGAACGGCGAGATCGTCGGCCCGACCGATGTGCCCGCCGGCCTGATGATGATCGACTATCTGCACGAGTATCTTCACTTGACCGGCTCGCGCCTCGGCTGCGGCCAAGGTGTTTGCCACGCGTGCGTGGTAATCGTCGACAAACCGGACGGCAGCAGCGAAGAAGTGCGCACCTGCATCACCGGCGCGAATTTTTTTCACGGCAAGTCCATTCGCACGATCGAAGGCCACGCGAAGCGCAACGAAGCCGGCGAGGTCGTCGAACTGGCGCCGATCCAGCAGAAGTTCCTCGAGCACTTCAGTTTTCAGTGCGGCTATTGCACGCCGGGCTTCGTCAATGCGGCAACCGTGTTGATCGAACGCCTGAAGCGTCAGCCGGTCGCCAAAGACAAAGTCGAGGAAACCATTACCGAAGCGTTGAACGATCACATCTGCCGCTGCACGGGCTACGTGCGCTACTACGAAGCCGTGAAGGAAGTCGTGCTGACGACGCCGGGCCTCGTAAAGGACGCCACACAATGAGGCGACCCATGACCTTGCGCCGCACGCTCTTGCTGCTCGGTACGGTGCTCACGCTGAGCGCGTGCGGCGGTAAGCACGACGACTCCGCCGCACTGGCCGCGGCCGCCGCATTGGGACCGCAAGCCACCGCCGCCGATCCACTCGCGCGCGGCCGCTACCTCGTCAAAGCCGCCGATTGCGCCGCCTGCCACACCACGGCAGACGGCGCGCCGTTCGCCGGCGGCGTGAAGCTCGCTTCGCCGTTCGGCACCTTCTACGGCACGAACATCACGCCGGACAAGGACCACGGTATCGGCAACTGGAGCGCGGACGACCTGTACAAGGCCCTGCACGATGGCGTCGCGCCGGGCAAGCAGCTCTATCCGGCCATGCCGTACACCTCGTACCGCCGGCTGTCGCGGGCGGACAGCGATGCGATCTACGCGTACCTGATGGCGCAGAAGCCGGCCGCGGTGGCGAACCACGAGCCCGAACTGTCGTTCCCGTTCACGCTGCGTTTCGGCGTGCGTTTCTGGAACTGGATGTTCCTGGAAGACGCGTTGCCGGATGCGTCGACGGGACAGACGGCGCAGTGGAATCGCGGACGCTATCTGGCGAGCGCGCTCGGTCATTGCACCGAGTGTCATACGCCGCGCGGCACGTTCGGCCAGCTCGACGGCGCAAAGCCGTTGACCGGCGCGGCGCTCGGCCGGATCGCGGCGCCGGATATCACGCCGCATGGTCTCGCGGCTCGCGGCTGGACCGCAGCCGATTTGCAGACGTTCTTCGCCACCGGCATCGCGCCGCAGGGCTCGGCATTTGGCGAGATGTATCCCGTGGTGCATCTGAGCAGCCAGTACCTGACGCATGACGACTTGCGCGCGATCTCGACCTACCTGCTCGGCGACCAGGCCCCCGCGCCGCAACCGCTGCAGCCGGTTTCCGCGGATGCCGCTCAGCTCGAAGCAGGGCGCAACGTGTATCTGGGCGTGTGCGCGGGCTGTCACGGATTGAACGGCGAGGGCAAGCCACATGTCGCCGTGCCGATGCACGGCAATTCGACGCTGCGTCAAAGCGATGCCCACAATCTGATTGCGGCGATGCTCGACGGCATCGGCGCGCAGGATTTTCCGGGCCTCGAACGGATGCAGGAGATGCCCGGCTTCGCCACGCAACTCAGCGATATGGAACTCGCGCAACTCGCCAATTATCTGCGTACGACGTGGGGCGGCCAGCCTGCCGATGTGACGGCGGATGCGGTGAAAGCACTGCGTTGAACCGTTGATGTGCTTCCGGCACCTACCGTCAGGGCGCTGGGCGCAGGCATTCAAAGAAACCGACGCTTCGGGTGGTTAAGGGCGTCGGTTTTTGCTTGCGCCGCTTCGGTCATCGTGCCTCCTCCTGGAGTCGCGCAATGAACTCGCGCGCCACGGTCTGCTCAAATGGTATCGCGCCGCTGCCGGTTAGCGGCGCGCGTTACGTTACGCCGTAGGCAAGGCAGATTCCTTTCTCGGAGACTTCATGAGCAATCGCGCGACGGAGATCCTTCCGCATCATAGTTACGTTTATTCGCTGGGCGCGCCGCTCGCCTGCGTGCAAGGCACGATCAGCAAGGTGTTCGCCAGTCCGGAAAATCACAACGGCGCCAATCACCAGCACTTCGTCATCAAGATCGACACTGTGGTGAAGTTCGAAGGCGGTATGGAAAATCTCGTGGGCACCGAGGTCTTCGTCGCCGTGCGGTTCGGCGACAACGAGGGCCTCGCGCATGAGATCCCCAACCTGCAGGCAGGCCAGCCGATCGAAGCCCAGGGCGAGTACATCCCCGACGCCAAAGCCTATCCCACCGAAGACAATCGCAATCCCGTTCTGCCGGTACTGCACTTCACGCATCACCCGGTCGGTTACGTGAAATACCAGGGGCAGTACTACAGCTAGCCCTGTCCGGTCGCGCCGGACGGACGCCGTTCCGTCCGAGCGCCGCCACGACTCTCACTCCACACCCACGGTCGCCACCCGCTGACGATTCAAGTTTCCATGCCACTCTGCCGTTAATGCAAACGTAATCGCGCGCTTGCCGAGGTGGGGCCGTAGGTGCCTGTTGCATGACTTGCAAACGCGCACCCGATCCGCCGCAGTACACGAAACGCGGTTCTGCAAAACCGGATTTGCGACGGCCACGCGGATGCCTGACGGGCACGCGCCGCGCGTTCACGTTGCATGCGCAACGTTATCCGCAATACCCAGCGTAAGGTTTGTATCAAAGTATGTGGCTCGACGCGTTTTGTATAAAACGCACTTTACAATTCCGCTTGAATTTTAATCGGCAATCTGGCCCTTTCCGCGGAAGATCGGCTGTTTCGGCGGCCGCCATGGGCGCGTCCCAAGTGTTCGACAGCTTGTGAAGGCGAGGGGTTGGGTTGGTCGGCAAGGCGAGGGCGAGCGCCGCACGAGGCGGCTTTGTCGTGTCGCGGGGAAAGCAGCGCGCCGTCCGGGCGTGCGCGTCGCTTGCGACAAGGCAACATCCAGCTCGCCAATGAACGAGGCAGGAGTCGAACAAGATGGGAAAGCGCTTCGACAGAACAATGATGGCCAGTCTGGCTGGCGTATGGGTCGCGCTGGCGGTCAGCGGGTGTGCGAATGTGGGCCAGCAGGGCGCGCAGACAGGCGCGGCAGCGGGCGCAGCGCCCGCGTCCGGTGCGCTGGCGGCAACCGCGCCGGCCTCCGATGCGACAGCGGTTGCACCGCCAGGCATCAACGCCGACGGGAGCGCGCTGCTCAAGAATTCGCCGCCGCTCGTGTATCGCGTCAAACGTGGCGACAGCCTGGCGCGCATCGCGCAGCATCATCATTGCAGCGTGAAGCAGTTGCAGGCCTGGAACGGATTGAAGGCGTCCTCGCGGTTGAAGTTGGGACAGGTCTTGCACGTCGCATCGCCGGAAACGGTGCGGGCGGTGAATGCGGCCAATGCCGCCAATGCAGCAGCGAAAGCCGCAGCGGCGTCTGCATCGAGTGCTTCGGTCGCGGCGCGGCAGCCGGCGTTGCCGTCGGGCGCTACGCAGTTACCGTCGCAAGCCGCGCAGACCGCGCAGACCGCGCAGACCGCGCAAGCCCCGCAGTCGCCGGCGCCTAGCTCCGCTGAAGCACGCGAAGTGGCGCATCAAACCGCACGGCACGCGAACGGCGTAGCGCTGGCCTGGCCCGCGGGCGGGCGGGTGGTCGAGGGATTCCAGCCGGGCGAAACACGCGGCATCGAAATCGGCGGCAGGCCGGGCGACCCCGTGCGGGCCGCGGCCGACGGCAAGGTGATGTACGCCGGCACAGGCCTGAACAGCTACGGCAGTCTGATCATCGTCCAGCACAACAAGGACTTTCTGACCGCCTACTCGCACAACCGCAAGCTGCTTGTCAAAACCGGCGATATCGTCATGCAGGGGCAGCAGATCGCGGAGATGGGCGACGAAAAGAACTCGCGCGTTTCCGTGGGTTTCGAGTTGCGCCGCGACGGCAAGCCGATCGATCCGATGCCGTACCTTCCGCAAGGACGCGGCTAGGCGCGCGCCTTCAATCCAGCCACAGCAGCGCCGCGGCGACGATCGCTTCCGGCGCGTCTTCCTGCATCAGATGGCCGGCTTTCGGCACCGCCTGAAAGCGCGCTTCCGGTATGGCCGCGGCCAGTTGACGGCCGCGCGCCAGTGGAATCCACTGGTCTTCTTCGCCCCACAGAATTTGCACCGGGCAACGTAGCTGCGCATAGCGCGCTTCGACCTCGTCGGTGTAGCGCTGATCCATTTGCGCAATCTGCCGATAGAACGCGGCCTGGCCGGTTGCGCCGAGCCATGGCGTTACATAGGGCGCGAGTTCGTCGTCCGGAATCTCGCGCGCGATCGCGCCGCGCACATACGCTTTCACCACCGCCTCGTGAATGTACGGCGGCAGTCCGGCAAACGCGTCGCCCTGATCGCGCACATGCCGCACGAATGGCGAACCCCATGGCGCGACCGCGACCGGATCGATCAGCGTGAGGCTGCGGTAGTCGCAGCCATCGATCAGATGTGCACGCAATGAAGTCGCGCCGCCGAAATCGTGCGCGATGACGTCCGGGCTTGTCAGTTGCCAATGCGCGAGCAATTCCGCCAGCAAGGCGTTCTGCACGCCGAGCGAGACGTCCGCGCCGTCGCGCTGTTCGGATTGCCCGTAGCCAAGCAGATCGTAGTAATACACGGTGCGTGTCTGGGCGAGATGCGGTGCAATGCGATGCCACACATACGAAGAAAACGGCGTGCCGTGAACAAGCACCAGCGGCGGACCATTGCCCGTCACGTTGAAACGCACGGCTTGATCGCGGAAGGCATAGCTTTCGGGGAGCGGCCAGATTTGCATGGCGATGAGCGTCGCAAGAAGGTCTGCCTACCTTAGCAGGGCTTCGTGAAGCATGCTGACCGGCTTTTCGTAGCTCCCGTTGAAGATCTCCCGCAGAAGCTCACCTTTGTTTTATTCAGCAAAACCAGGCAAATTCAGCCATGACTAGATCGCGCACTCGTTTCAATCGCAAACAAGCGAGGCCGGCAACACGCACTTTTACGAATCGCGCATAAATTGGCCTGAAACAAGGCCTCGTTGTGTTGGACGTATTCGAAAAGCCTGGTAATCGCGCCGGCTGCGCACCCATACCGGCATCGCGCAAACAAGGCACGATGGGTCGAAACGCGCGCTTTCAATGGTGAGGAAATTCGGGAGCCGAGGCGGGTTGAACGCAACGCGCCACACGATCATGCCGAGGGCAAAGTGCGAGCAACGCGCGAACAAAGCGCGGCCGAAACTCGCACCACACGAGCGCACCAGGCCGCGCGCAGCCGGCTACTTCGATTCGTACCCGCGCAACAACTGCGACACCTGGCCATGGTGATGCAGGATCGCCGGATCGGCCTGCAATAGCGGCAGATAGCGTGGCAAAAAAGTATTGTTCGGCTGGTCGGGCGAGAAAAGTCCCGTCACCGCTTCGGCCGCGGCGATGCGGTCGGCGGCTTCGGCTTCCTTATCGTCGAGAATTTCGTCGACGTTCGCAATGACCGTCGAGAGCGCCGCGAGCCAGCGGAACCCCGACCCGTTGATGAGCACCTGCAGGAAAGCTGCCGGTGTGACCGGGCCAAATTCCTTTTCGTACACGGCACGTTCGTGATCGAGAATGGCTTTGTGCAGCGCCAACAGCGGCCGGCGAATGTCCGAGAGGAATTGAGTGCATTGCGAGTCGTCCATGTGTGCTGCTCCTTCGGATAGTCAGACCGGATCCATGCTAACAAAATCGCCCGGCATTGATTCAATTAGATTCACTGGCGTGTATAGAGGCCGATCATCAAGGCCGATGCGCCGATCGTCTGCCATCGATTAAAAACACCTTTCAACCGCGCACTCAGCACCCGTGAAATGCCTTGGGCTGACCGCAGTGTGCAGCCACGAGGCGAATTTTTTAATGCGCGTCTACAATTCGCCGGTCAGTATCGGCAGGTTCGCGCCCATGCATTTATCGCGGTTTTCAAGGACCGGAAAAACACCACACGTATTAGTCCAGTCAGTCGAATAAACGCGGTGAGTCTTTATGTTTTGGTCCGACGTCTCTGTCTAAACAGCTTGATAAACAATAAACCCCACTCGGAGCCGCTCCATGACAACGCTGAATATCAATGGCCAGACGCACACCGTCGACGCGCCGCCCGACATGCCTCTCTTGTGGGTCTTGCGCGATATCGTCGGCCTGACCGGCACGAAGTTCGGTTGCGGCATTGCCCAATGCGGCGCGTGTACCGTGCACCTCGACGGCGTGGCGGTGCGCTCGTGCGTATTGCCGGCAGCAGCCGTCGGCGATAAAAAGATCACGACGATCGAAGCGGTGGGCAGCACGCCGGCCGGTCAGAAGGTGCAGCAGGCCTGGCGTCAACTGGACGTGGTGCAATGCGGCTACTGTCAGTCGGGGCAGGTCATGTCGGCGGCGTCGCTGCTGGCAGGCAATCCCAATCCTACCGATGCGGATATCGACGCCGCCATGGCCGGCAATATCTGCCGCTGTGGAACCTACAACCGTATCCGCGCGGCGATCAAGCAAGCCGCCAAGGGGGCTTGATATGTCCCAGGGATTGCTTGGTTCACAAAACGGCACGCACGAGTCGAAGGCCGGCGCGCGCGCCGCAGCCGGCTTTTCACGCCGCAGCTTTCTGAAGTTCGGCGTGACGGTCGGCGCGGCGGCGGGCGGCGGTCTGCTGCTCGGCTTTAGCATGCCGGCCGCGAGCCAGGATCAGAAGGCCGGCAAGTCGGTGATCGGCGGCGACGGCGTAGAAACGCCGCAAAGCGGCGTGTTCGCGCCGAACGCGTTCATCCAGATCGATACCGCGGGCAAGGTCACGCTCGTGATTCCGAAGGTGGAGATGGGCCAGGGCGTCTACACGTCGATTCCGATGCTCATCGCCGAAGAACTCGAAGTGCCGCTCGACACGATCACCATCGATCACGCGCCGCCGAACGAAAAGCTCTTCATGGATCCGCTGCTCGGCGGCCAGCTCACGGGCGGCTCGACCTCGATCCGCTATGCGTGGGAGCCGATGCGCAAAGCGGGCGCCGCTGCGCGCACCATTCTGATCAGCGCGGCGGCGCAGCAATGGCAGGTCGATCCGGCAAGCTGCCATGCGCAGGCCGGACAGGTGATTCACGAGGCCAGCAAGCGCAGCATCGGTTACGGTCAGCTGGTGACGGCAGCTGCCGGTCTGCCCGCGCCGCAGAACGTCAAGCTCAAGGACCCGAAGGACTTCAAGCTGATTGGTACGGCGGTTAAGCGCCTCGATTCGCCGGAGAAGGTGGACGGCACCGCGATGTTCGGTCTCGACGTGCGCGTGCCCGACATGGTCTACGCGGCGATTGCAAACTGCCCGGTGTTCGGCGGCACGCTTGCCAGCGTCGATGACACCAACGCGAAGAAAATCCCCGGCGTGCGCCAGGTCATCAAGATCGACAACGCGGTCGCGGTGATCGGCGACCACACGTGGGCCGCCAAACGCGGCGTGCAGGCGCTCGTCATCAAATGGAACGAAGGGGCGGGCGCGAACCTGTCGATGAAGCAGATCGTCGACGATCTCGCCAATGCCTCGCAGCGCGACGGCGCGGTGGCGCGTAAAGATGGCGACGTCGGCAATGCGTTCTCCAATGCAAAGACACGCGTCGACGCCGTGTATCAGCAGCCGTTTCTCGCGCACGCCACCATGGAGCCCATCAACTGCACGGTGCATGTGCGTTCCGACGGCTGCGATGTCTGGCTCGGCTCGCAGGTGCCGACGCGCGTGGTGGATGCCGCCGCGGCGGTCACGGGTTTGCCCGCCGACAAGATCGTCGTCCACAACCATCTGATCGGCGGCGGCTTCGGCCGGCGGCTCGAATTCGACATGGTCACGCAAGCCGTGAAGGTGGCCAAGCAAGTGTCGACGCCGGTGAAAGTGGTCTGGACACGGGAGGAAGACATTCAGCACGACATGTACCGCCCGTATTACTACGACAAGATTTCGGCCGGCCTCGATGCGAATGGCAAACCGGTCGCATGGCAGCACCGGATTGTCGGCTCCTCGATACTGGCGCGATTCGCGCCGCCCGCGTTCAAGAACGGCATCGATCCGGACGCGGTCGAGGTCGCGTCGGACTTGCCGTACGACTTGCCCAACCAGTTGATCGACTACGTTCGCCAGGAACCGCGCACGGTGCCCACCGCATTCTGGCGCGGCGTGGGACCGACGCGCGGGACCTTCGTGGTGGAGAGTTTCATCGACGAACTCGCGGCGCAGGCGAAAGTCGATCCTGTCAAATACCGTCAGGACCTGCTCGGCAAGACGCCGCGCGCGCTCAACGTGCTCAACGTCGCCACCCAGGCCGCGAACTGGGGCAGCGCCGTGCCGAAGGGCCAAGGGCGCGGCGTGTCGGTCATGCACGCGTTCGGCAGTTTCTTTGCGATGGTGGTGGACGTCGCGGTGGAGCAGGGCGAGGTGGCGGTCAAGCACGTAACGTGTGCGGTCGATTGCGGCATGGTGGTCAATCCGAACACGGTCGAGGCGCAAGTGCAGGGCGGCATCATCTTCGGCATCACGGCGGCGCTCTACAGCGAGATCACAATCAAGGACGGCCGCGTCGAGCAGAACAATTTCACCGATTACCGGATGCTGCGGATCGATCAGACACCGCCTATCGATGTGCATATCGTGAAGAGCAGCGAGGCGCCCGGCGGCATCGGCGAACCCGGCACGGCCGCGCTCGCGCCCGCGCTGACCAACGCGATTTATGCGGCCACCGGCAAGCGGCTGCGGCAATTGCCGGTCGGCAGCCAACTGCAAACCGTCTGAACGGAGCCCGACATGAAAAACACACTGAAGGGTTTCGGAGCGGCGTTGTGCGTGACGCTGCCGTTGTTCGCGCAGACTCCGGCGCGAGCGGCGGATCAGGCGTTGGTGCAACGCGGCGCTTATCTGGCGAAGGTCGGCGATTGCGTCGCCTGTCATACGGCGCCGAAGGGCAAGCCCTTCGCGGGCGGCCTGCCGATGACCACGCCGATGGGCCAGATCTACACCACCAACATCACGCCGGACCCGCAGACCGGCATTGGCGGCTATACGGAAGAGGACTTCGCGCGGGCGATGCGCGAAGGCGTGGCGAAAGACGGCCACAACCTCTATCCGGCGATGCCGTATCCGTCGTACGCCAAGGTCAACGACGACGACATGAAAGCGCTGTACGCGTATTTCATGAGCGGCGTGGCGCCGGTGCAGCAGGCGAATCGCGAGCCGGACATCAAGTGGCCGTTGAACATGCGCTGGCCGCTGAAGTTCTGGAACATGGTGTTCCTGGATAAAGGCGTCTATCAGGACAAGCCGGGCAAGGACGTCGCGTGGAATCGGGGCGCGTATCTGATTCAGGGGCTCGGGCACTGCGGATCGTGCCATACGCCGCGTGGCATCGCGTTTCAGGAAAAGGCGCTGGATGAAAGCGGCAGCGCGTTCCTGACCGGTGGCGTGCTCGACGGCTGGTTCGCGGCGAACCTCACCGGCGAGCAGAACGTGGGTCTGGGCCGCTGGAACGATCAGGACTTGCAGGCGTTTCTGAAGACCGGCGCGAATCGCCATGCCTCCGCATTCGGTTCGATGACCAGCGTGATCAACAACAGCACGCAGGGCATGAACGATACGGATATCGCTGCGATGTCGACGTATCTGAAGTCGCTGCCGCCGTCGGGGGGCAACGGTGCGCCGCCTTATAAGTACGATCCGCAGGCGACGAAGGTGTCGTTGAACCGTCCCGCGAACGATGCCGGCGCGCGCGTCTATACGGCGTATTGCATGCACTGCCACGGTGTCGATGGACGCGGCTTCGCGCCGATGCTCGCGCCGTTGTCCGGCAATCCGAACGTATTGGAGAAGGATCCGTCGTCGCTGATCAACGCGACGTTGAACGGCACCGAGGACCTGGTGATCGGCGGCATTCCCGCGCCGTATCCGATGCCGAAGTACGCGCCGGTGCTCAACGACCAGCAGATCGCGGATGTGCTGACCTTCGTGCGCGCCGGATGGAACAACGGCGCGTCGGCGGTGACGGCGGACGACGTGGCGAAGTTGCGCAAGTCCACGCACGCGGCTCGCTAGTTCTGCGGGGCTGGCGATAAAAAAAACGGCGACAGCCAGTGGTCAGTCGCGCGCGTGGGAATCGCGAGGCGACGTGGAGCGTGCAGTATTTGCTGGACGAGCTGGCGCACGAGCCGCACGATATGATGCGCAAGTATCGTGCGGCTTTTGCTGGAGGGCGGGGTGTTGCATGGGACAAGAATGGGACGTTCAATCAACACCGCGCGATTCCGGTCACCGACGTGGCATCGTGGATCAAGGCAAACCTTACTTCGGGCCGTAGCGAGTAATCGTGAGTCCGACCGTCCAGGCAAACGGCATCGACGACAGCTTTCCCGAACACAAAGCCCGACCCCGGCGATGGGGAAGGGCTCCCGTATTCCGTACTGACTTCTACCGAATTCTGCTCGGCGACGTCGTCGTGTGAAAGCAATGCAGCAGGTGGCCGAAGTTGCTGGTCAGCCTTCGCTGCTGCGGAGAATCTGTCGCTGCGGATGAGCCGTCGTTCAGACCGCCATCCCGGGTCGTTTCTGCGCGAGCAATCGCAGCGACACATGGTGCGCGCGCTGCGGCAAACCTAAGAGCGCTGCATGCTCGCCAGGCGCCTCGTGCGCGAAACGCCATGCCGTCGACGCAGACCGCGAGGCCCGGCGTCATGGAACGACTCACTGTCAGATCCGCGCGTAGATCGAACTGCCGATCGTCAGCGAAGTTGCCGTGGTCGACGCGAAACGGATCTCATAGAGGTCGCGTCCAAAATTGCCCGGCACCTTGATCGACATGCCGCCGAGCGTATCACTCAGCGGCACGATCAGTTGATAGCGAAGATCATCGTTGCCGTACAGCACGTAGCCCGGGAGTTCGGCGAGTGTCGCGAAGAACGCCGGCGGATTGCCAAGAACGACAATCGGCACGGCGCTCGGCGCATCGTTGGTCAACGTCCATTGTGTGCCAACGCGTTGCTGCCACGCGCTGTCGAGCGCCGCCAGCGGGGCGAGTTGCTGGCCGACCGGCAGCGTCAGATACGCGTAGCCCGCGCCCGGCACGACCCGCTTCATCAGATAGCGATAGTTGAACGCGTTTCCTTCGCTGTCGTTGCCCGACACGACTGCGAAGCGATACGACGCCGAATCGCTATCGCTCCACCACCAGCCGTCGCTGCGGTACTGGTACCCGCCGATCTTCGCCCAGCCTCGCGTAGCAGCGTCCCACTGGTTGATCTGCAGGCTACCATCCGCGTTGGCGAGCACTTGATACGGCAAATCCGAACTGCCGTAGATGCCCGCGCCGCTCGCAATGCCCGGCCCCGAAGCGACCGGCGGCGCCGTGGTGCCAAGCTTCGCCGGCAGCGACGAAATCGTGCCGTCTTCCTTCAACGCCGACAGCACCAGCGTTTCGGCAATCGCCCGGGCGTTGTAGCCCGCATTGCCGGTCACCAGCAGCGCGAACTGCGAGTTGGGCACCACGAAAAATTCGGTCGAGTAGAACGCAGTGCCGCCGTCTTTTTCCCAGCCGAGCACGCCCGCGGCGTCGAGCGCCGGCTGCACCACGGAGTCCCAGCCGAGACCCCAGCGCCACTCCGGCGACGGGTTGATCGTCAGGTTTTTTGTCTGATCCATGCCCATCTGCGCGATGCCCGCTGCAGACACAATGCGCTGTCCCTGGAACACGCCACCGCCGTAGATCATCTGCGCGAGATTCATCATGTCGGCGGGCGTCGAACTCAGTCCGCCGGTCGCGTACGCATTGACGAATTCCTGATGCTGCGTGCCGTTCACGTACGGCAGTGAGAACGATCCTCCGGACGGCACGCTCGTCAGATAGCTGGACTGGGTCATCTTCAGCGGCGCGAGAATAGCCGACTGGACGAAGTCCGCGAAGCTCTGGCCCGTCATGGCGAGCACGATCTGCTCGACCATCGTGAAGCCGTCGTTGCAATAGACGGCCAACTCACCCGGCAGATGCTTCAGGTGCGAGTTGGCGAGTTCGGCTTGCGTGTCGGCGGCGTATCCGGCAACCGGCTCAAACGTGAAGAGATTGCGCCCATTCGTGCCGGGCAGACCGGATGCATGCGACAGCAGATGACGCGTGGTGATCTGCGCGTATTCCGGCGACAGCATCGTGAAGGTCGGTAGATATTTGACGATCGGCGTGTCGAGCGTGATCCGACCGCGATCGACGAGGATCGTCGCCGCCAGTGCCGCGAACAACTTACTGACCGAGCCGATGTTAAAGCGCGTTTGCGGCGTTGCCTTGATCTGCCCCGGCACCGACGCCAACCCGAAGGCCTGCTGCCAGACCACGGTGTTGCCCTTGACCATCGCGATCGAGATCGCGGCGACGGGATTCGACGGATCGCTGACGGCCTGCTGGATCATCTGCTGACCGAGCGCAATGGTCTGCTGATACGCCGTCGACTGGATGTCGCCGTTGCCGCAGCCGGGTAGCACCGCCGCGAGCATCCCGGCGCCGGTGTAGCCGAGAAATTGCCGTCGGCCTACGCTGAAAAGAACCTCGTGATTGCGATCGCACTTGGTCACGGCATTCCCTTTTCTCTGGTTATCAGGATCTGCAAAAAGCGCGTTTCTTCAGCTACGGTGCCGCCAACATGGCAATGACGATCTTCTTCGTCCCAGCATTCTATATAGCATGCCTTCAACTTGACAAAGCCCCTCGGTGCGACCGAGCCATACTGAACATTCCCTCTCCGCGCCCGGTAACGGAGCGCATACGCAGCCATGGTGCCGTGATTATTTCTGTCGAGTTTCGTCGTGGAACTCGACGTCCTCGACCACGTTGTCGATATCCATGCGTTGTCCGGCGCGCACGTGCACCTGTTGCTCGTGCGTTTGCTGTGCGCGCATTGCCTGCTCGCGAAGCTGTTTGCGCAGATCGCGCGTTTTCCACCAGACAAAACCGCCGATCAAAACGCCTGCTCCAAGCACCACTGCCAACATCACAAGCGAAACGGCGAACCCCACGACGAGTAGGGCAGCGCCTGTCACCACGGCTAGTAGCTTCGCCAATAGGCTCGGCGGACCAGAGCGCATAGTTGCGCCATTCAGCTTGAGCCTTTCCTGATGCTTGTCGAATTGCATCGCATCTCCAATCGCGGTTTCAAGGGTGAAGTGCAACCACGAGATAAATGTTTAAAGGTTTGAGCCGGATTTGCTGATACGACGGTTGTGCCGTTTGAACAAAGCCGTCCTGTTATCGCTCAGTATGCGCCGAAGATCCGGTAGACTGGTTGCGTAAACGTATCGTTATATCGTCATTCGCTATCCAATTGATTTAAAACAATTATTTAAAGAGACTCGGCCGATAGCCGTCAGTTTTTCGTATTTTTTCGCGAACGCAATTTCATCGGTCTATCCGTCGAATGATGAAATACTATCGGTTTGTCCTAGGAGCGGCGTTTCGCCCGCATAGCCTTGCCCAGCAGGGCTCGGCGACCGTTCCTTGCGAAAGTCTGCACAATTGGGCGGTCGCGAACATGATGCAATTCCTCGCTTCGCGGGGCTCACCGGTGCCCGGCGAATTTGGAGGGCAGACACTAAGGCTATCCATCTTTGCCTTTACGGCAGACAGATGGACGTGTCCGCTGGGGGGCATGATGGACGATCTGGAGAAGAGGGCAACTTCGCTTTAGCGTGCGCGGACGCTAGGCCAGATCCTATCCATATCGAAGTTTGCGGGAGAGCGGAAAACGACAAGTCCTTCAGAAAAGGCCACTTGTCGCGCCACTGCGCTGTGATCGGGAAGGTAAGCGATTGGCACCTGATCCCTCGGGTTGAGCACCCCCGTTTGACCCCGGACGTGCGGTATCCCCTGTTTCATCGCCGCTGCTCGAGTCCGGTACGCTTCGGTGAACACGCCGAGCATGAAGGCTCTCGCTGCAGCGCGTTGGAGCCTGCTCCCTACCTGTCTCTGATCTATCCTCCTGAACTGTGGGCTGCCGGTCGACCATCGCGGTTTCTGTCCCGTTCCACCTTCAAAGACACGCCTGAAGTCATACAGTGCACCGATGACAACTTCCCATTCCTCGGAACTTACGCTGTCCTGTGGCGGCAAAAACCCATGTAGCGACTCTAGCGTTGAGCGATACACCAGTGAAATGCTCTCTGGTTCGATTGGGTGGCAGCCGTCGTGAATCTCAGTATCAGACGTTCCGGGCAGGACGAGTCGTTGTTCCCAACGAAGAATGGTGACATCGGTCGCAGAGCCAAGGGAGCAAGGCGTTGGTGGAGGGTGCAAGCGCTGCACGGTGTCGAGAAGGACAGCTCTCAGATACTCCGTAAGGCCGGCTCTTTGCGACAGAATTTGCTCTAGCGGCCAAAGCTTCTCCTGGGCGCTCTCGAGCCAACGGAGCATTGTAGTGAAGGAATTTTCAAGTGCCTGGCCTTCGTGTCTGAATTGTTTGTATCGGCTGAAAGAGGCCGAATTGCCGTCGACACAAGAGCCACACTTTCGGCAAACAAAGGGGCGACTTGAACCAGTGAGGGTTGCCATCGCCCCTATGGTAGATGTTGGCTCCCCACAGACCTTGCACTCCTGCAGAATTTTCACGTGATGTAACGGGCACTCCGTGACGAATGTTAACTGGTGAGCCACGCTGTGATAACGGGCTGCCATGCAATCCGGGCAAAACGCGAATCTCCTTCGTAAAATGACTTCAGCAAGCATTGGCAATTCGGCGTGGAGTCGCTGATCTGGCAGCAGACGCCAAGCGCTGTTGGCGGGAAGTCTCAGGAAATCAAAACCGACATATGTGGGCTTCGCCCGTCGAACACGCACGGTTAAAGG
Organism: Paraburkholderia sp. BL6669N2; assembly: GCF_003387275.1. Taxonomy (NCBI): domain Bacteria; kingdom Pseudomonadati; phylum Pseudomonadota; class Betaproteobacteria; order Burkholderiales; family Burkholderiaceae; genus Paraburkholderia; species Paraburkholderia sp. BL6669N2. Next base: position 1,382,589 of record NZ_QUNA01000002.1, read on the forward strand.
CGCAACGCCAAGGACACGGGCTGCTGCCCCCACGTTAATGGCGTTAAATTCGGCAAAGCGAAAGAGGATTCCTGTGGAAGATTCCATCTGGAGGGGGCGCTCGTGAAGACCGAGATAGCCTGAAATGCCAGCCGAGTCCGCAGTCGGCTTCACGGAGCTTGCACGCGCGAGGTCGGTGGCCTCCTCGATGCTCACGGGGATTACTCGCGAATTGCCCGTCGCGACCGCGTATCCCTTGGACCGCAGTTCCATTGCCGCTTTCAAAACCAAAAGCTCGTGTTCAGAGAGGGTCAATAACGCTTGCCGCGTGGCCGCGTCGAAGTCGTTTGATTTGACCTTGGTACCGGGTACACCGGGCAAGAGCGTGTCAATAAGATTATGGGGAATGCCACTGCACTGTTCGACCCGTTCTGGCGAGAGGCCAAGTGCGTGCAGTCGTTGTGCTCGTAGTGCATATTCAAACGTGGGGTAGAGGTCGGATTTCACGTCGGTTCATGTGCATCCGTCTCAAAACCGTGCGCCGCTTGGTCAGCCGACCATGACCGACGAGCGAGGCGCCCCACGTACTGCCGGTTCGGAACCGGTTCGAGCAGGTCAACAACCGACACCTCAAGCTGTGCAGCAATTCTTTCTAGGCTTGTAACGGATGGTTCCTTTTTCAGGGTTTCCAAGTCGGTGGCAAACGTCCGGAACAACCGTGCGCCCACAGATAATCGTTCCTGGCTGATGCCTTTTTCTGTCCTTATTCGGTAGACATTGCAGGCAATGCGCACAAGCGCTTGCTGCGTCGAGATGCGATGCCGCTGCGCGTTCGCGGCGCTGAACAAATCCCTGACGTCCAGCCTGAGCGCATGAGCGAGACTGTCGAGCGTGGAAAGCCGTGGGTTTTTCTTGGCATGCTCGCGCTCAAGTAATGCAATCCCACCTCGGGACAGGTCTGTCGCCTTCGCGAGCATTTCTTGGGTTAAGCCAAGCTGCGCGCGGCGGGCGCGCAGAAGCAGGTGCAGTTCGCGTGTCGTATCGGCATTCTTTCTCGGCATGAGCGGGAGGATCGCCGAGGGAACAACTTTTTTCTAGATAGAGTTAAGTTTCACTGTTTTTATTTTCACGTGTTTTAGTTTGCAATTTCGCAAATTCTAGAGTCCACCGTCCTGCCTCGACGTGAGATGTCAACGCGGCATCGTGAAGTGGGGCGAACGTTTTCAATTCAGTGAGATTGGGGCTGCCTGACTACTGGCTCCTGAAATCAGGTGCGGTACGTAAATAGCGCCGCGAAGGCTAACGATGAGTGGGGCAAGACTGCCGGTTGGGACGATTTTCTTGGTCGACGTTCGGTGGGAGCGCAACGATACGTCGGAGTCAGTCCGCTCCGCGCGCCTGGTTGCGACGACGGGCGGGCAGCTCCTTCAAATCCTGCAGACCATAGGCATTACTGGCGCGCAGATTCACGTGCTAAGCAGCCACGATACTGACTGGAGCGCTGGCCTGGTTTCGGTTGCGACGGAAATTTGCGTTCTTCGGGAGGGCGACAAACTTGTTTATTCGTTGGAGTAGGGGGACCGGTTCTTTATCGACCGCGACGGAGAGCCACTGGTCCTTTTCAAGTTATTCCGATTGGAGGAGCTCAACAGTCCTGACGCGTCGCCCGAGTGACGACGCGTAGCCGCAAGGTGAGGGCGCCCGGCCGAACCGGCGGCCGGCAACTCAGTCTTTCTGACCTTCCGTATCCCATCCCATCCTATGCTTGTTAACGGTCTCGCGGTGGCGCTCGTCATCTTCCGTGTGCAGGTACAGACTGGTCGTGTTCAGTGAGACGTGGCCCAGGTTGTCGCGCACGGTGCGCAGATCGACTCCGCCGTCGGCCTGATGTGAGCCGGCGGTATGTCGAAGCCAATGGGCTGAAGCCCGATCCAGTTCATCAGCCCGGTCGGCGAACTCAGTCCCTTTCGATCGCAGCCACGACGCGGTCCCACCAAAAATGCTCTTGATTGCGTCGTGAATGGCCGAGCGCGACAGGCACCGGCTCCTGCCTTTGAGCGGGATCACGAGTGGAGTTTCTTCGGCACGGGTGGGCAGGGCAGGCAGGCCATTTGCCAATCGGTACCGGCGTAACTCCTGGACGAGTTCGGGGGAAGCCGGCACGATTCGCTCCTTGTCGCCCTTTCCCAGCGTCTCGAGCCACCACTGGTCCTGGCCATCTCCGCCGAGCCTTCTGAAAAAGCTGCCCATCTGGCCGCCGGCGACTTCGGAAATCCGCATGCCCTGCAGATAGAACAGCGTGGTGAGCCAGCGGCAACGCGCGTAGTAAGCGCGTTGCGCGTCGGTTTCCTGCGGAAGTTGTTCGACGAACAGCTTCACTTCATCCCAGAGCGACGTCGACAGATAGCGCGTGACCCGGGGTGCAGAGCGCTTGGCCCGCTGTCGCAGCAGCGCCATGGGATTGCCGCGCAGATAGCCAGCGTTGACCAGCCACGTGAACATCGCATTGAGGATGATCAGCGCCTGGCGCTGGCTGGCCGGCGACAGCGGCCCGTTGAACGGCCGCCAGCGTTCGTCGCCGCGCGGGTATTTGCCACCAGTGGCCGACACCCAGCGGTTGGCCGGCTGCGGATCAACGAGAAACGCCTTGAACATCAGCAGATCTTCGTGCGTCAACGACGACAGCGGTTTGCCGAGCTGCACGACGGCCCATAACAGCAGCCGCTCGGCTTCCTTGCGGTAGTTGTCGAACGTCGTTTTCGTGTCCGCGTAGTTCGACAGCCACGCGCGCACGGCATCCAGATCGTTGCGGGCCGACAGTTGCGAGTTTTCGATTGCGCCACGGTTGGTGCCGTCGCGGCCGTCGAGACTTTCCGGCACGGCGAGCGATTCGACGGGCTGCACGGTGGCGAGCTGGGCATTGGACACGGTTCGGGCACTCCAGATTGCGGGAAAACGCTGACTAAGCCAAGTATCGACTATAAACGACATTATACGCCTAATGTCGTGTATTTGGCGAGAAAAATTGGATATACAATGTTATACGTTGTAATATCAACACATTTATTACACTTTAATCGAGGTCGACGGCCATGACGCTAGAAACAGACATTGAAGCGCTGCGGGAACGCGTCTCTGACACGCAGGAGCTTTACCGCGAAGTCTGCGTGCTGCTTTTCTTCCGTTATGGTGAAACGCCGACAGCGAACAAGCTGTATCAGCTGGTTCGCAAAGGCAGCATGAGCGCACCGGCCAAAGCGTTGCGTGAGTTCTGGGTCGGCGTTCGAGAGAAAACGCGCGTCGATGTCGGCCAGCCCGATTTGCCCCCTGAGGTGGCTACGGCCGCCGGCGAACTGGCGTCCAGACTGTGGCAACTCGCCAGTGAAACTGCGCAGCTCGGCCTGCAGTCTTTCCAGCAGGAAGCTCAAGAGGAAGTCGACAACGCTCGACGAACCATTGAAGAAGCAGATCGTGAACGGGAAATGGCGCTTGACGCCGCCCGTGAGGCGGCTGATGCTGCCGCAGCAGAAAAGCAACAAACGGCCGACACCGAAGCGCACCTCGTTCGGGAACACGCAGCAAACACGATGCTTCGAGAGGAACTGGAACGTGCCCGAAACGAAGCTGTTGCCGCCGGATGTGCGCTAGCCGATGCCCGGCGGGACTTCGCGGGAGAACTCGAAAAGCTTCGGATATCGCTTGCGCAGAATGAGCAACGATTGGTGGCCGCTGAAAAGCGGGCGCTGATGGAGATTGAGAACGAGCGGGCGGCGGCGAACCGGGCCAGAAAGGAGTTGCAGCGGGCCACTGACAGGATCAGCCAGCTCGAGTCTGCCCACCGCGTTGAACGCGATGCATTGCGCGACGGCCTGGCAGGTCTGAAGGCGCGGCGGGATGGGCTGGAGCAAGAGCGTGTAGGTCTCGATGCGCAGTTGTCTGCGAAGGACGCCGCTCTTGCCGAACTGAAAAGTGAAGCGGATTCACTGCGGCATCAAGTCGCGGTCGCGGCTGAAAGGGCGGCGTCAGCGCGAACAGGGCCTGTAGCCCGTCGCCCTGCTCCGCTTCCTTCCTTGTCCGGCGCCCACAAACGGCGGCGCGAGCTCAAGCTTTCGGGCGACACCTTTCGCAAGCGTGTACGCGTCCTGGATTGAGGACGTGACATCACCCGATCGCAGTGGTAACTGATAACGAGAGAAGTTCCAACGTCGCCGCTTTTCCTCTGCCAGCCCGGTAACGTTCAGAACGGATACCAGACCACGTCTTGCTCTTGATCAGTTCATCGGAAAACGTCTGAGACCAGTGTCTTGAGAGCGCACGCCCGAGAACGACTGCCGGCGACTTCAATGCCAGGTCGACGAGCCGCTCGAGCTCGTTGGGATGCACCCGAGTGATTCCTTCCCTCGGGATTCGCCGCTCCCACGACGCAATCGTTCGTTCCACCGTTTCCGGGGTTACTCGATGAGAGCCGGAAAACCGATGCACGGCATCTTTCCACGTCGCTCGAGCGCGCGCCCATTCGCCTGCCGGAGTCAGGGCAATCAGCAGGATATGCGGAGGCAGAATTCGCCGTCCAAGCCTCTTTGTCACCTTGATTGTGCTGTCGTGAAGGTTTGACTTGAGCTGCTCGCGCATTCGACTCTGGGCGACTTCAAGTGTACCTGGCAGCCCCTCCTTCAACGGATCAAGTGCGGAAAGAAGAGACGACGGGAAAAACAGCGTGAACACGTCAGGATCTTTCACACCCGCGCTCAGCATAGGGCGCTTCCAGTTGCTATAGCTCGTGCTGTCGCGCTTGTACTTCTCGCGCATCTCGATTACGGCAAAAAAAGCCCGAGGTTCAGGGTAGAACGACGTTCACGCGATAATGCAACCGCCTGACACCGAGCCTCAGACGATGCTGCTCGGTATTGTCCAGGAAAGCCCGGAGTACAGGTCGAACCTCGATGGAGCGACAGAGGATACCTGCAATCGCCAGTTCTTTCAGTGGCTGCCGCGCCCCAGTACGGAACGCGTACGCTCATAAGGAACCGTCATTCTTCACCTCCTCCGCTTGCTGTCATGACCCAGCGCCACGCGCTGCTCGGCTACTCACCAACCTGACTCCACCTCGCGGAGGGGACCCGCCAACGCTTGTAGGCGGATGGCCACTCTCCGGCTATGCGGAAACGTTTAGGAAGGTTCGTTGGAAGATGCGCGCTGCGTTCCAGATATTCCTGACAACGCGCCAGTGCTACCCCGGACCCAACGCCCACCGCCATGCATTCACGGTGCCCTTGAACGACGTGCCATCGAAACCGTGGGCATACACGAGGAAGCGTTTGATTGCAATGAACAGGCGTCGCACCGATACAGGCAACCGGTCAATTCTCGCTTGCTCCTCCATCGCTTCGAAAAGACCTGACGCCTCCCCCTCCAGGCGATAACCAGCGGCGAACAATCGGGGGACGAAGAATTGAGTCCAGGTGCGTCCAGTTTCATCTCTTTGCGAATCAATACACTGAAGTAATGACATGATCTCGTAAACTTCCCCGTATCCACCCAAACGGAGCATGGTGGACGGGAGTTCTGATGCCAACCGCTGGGCGAACAAATTCCTCATGTCTGATTCGTCTGTCGCGGCGCCGAAGAACATCAGGCCAAGCTGCAGGCCCTCCTCCAGGAGTCGGGCACCAAGCAGCGAGAGTTCGTCAACAATGATCGGGGTCAGGTACTGACTCTGGTCCACTAACAGATATATCGGCACATGGTTGCCGCCATATTTATCAAGAAAGGCGTTCGTCAGCCTGAACCGCTTGTCTACAACTGATCCATTCAGCTCCGTCAAGGAGAAACTCGCCAGCAATTCACCAAGGACATCACCCGACCTGCATTTCTGCGCGCCGGAGAAGATCACGCAATGGTGTACGGCAACTTCATGGATATCGGCTTTAAGCCGTTTCCCGATAATGTGGGCGGCGCTACTCAGCCCTCCTTCTGGCATGGTTTCCACATAAATCCACGGTGTGTGTGCAACGACAGCATCAAATATCTGCCGATACAATTCCTTGATCGGCGCACTCGTGAGACGTCGCAGAGGGCTTGCGTCGGCAAGGGGGTGAAGCCGCATGGCGGACACGAAGGCCTCGTCACTAAGCACGCATCTGCATATGTCCTCGAACACATCGAACGGCCCGTCCTGCTCTACCCATCTTCCAGTATTGCGTTGCTGCCCCCGATATTTTCCCGCCTCTTCTCTCATGCTGCGAGCACCTGGTCGATACGACGCGGCGACGGTTTAAACGGCGCCGCAGTGCGCCCTAAAATCATCGGGAAGAAAACGAGACCTACTTCTCTCGAACGATTGCGTTGCACGCGCGCGCCAGGGAGAAACGCAGGTACAGTCCCCTCAATGCCGTCTGCAAGAACACTGACGTCCATGTAACCGTGGATCACGTGTCGGAGAACGACGGCGTGCATCGCACCGTACACCGCCATCAGTCCGCTATAAATCGCAAGGCGCGACCTGTCATCGCTCTGCACGCGAAGAAAGTACCTCGTGTCGAGCGAACGTTCAGCAAGAGCGGCGGGTAGTACGTCGTCGTAGGCTCCCATCAATTCGTTTCTGTGGCGGAACCATGCATAGGCCGCGAATTGAGGGGTGATTCCGCGCAGAACCATCTTTCCCGTACGCCGGATGTCTACCACCAAGCTAGAGATGTCGGCATGCTTTTCTGCCCCCGCCAGCCCCATCTCAATGCGACGCAGAACAACGCGATACACGCTCTGTGCAGTTCTCATCGAATTTGGCTCGCGGAGTGCGCTGCCACGGTGCTCGACGCTCCTTGTTGCGCGCATCTGCAAATCCCAGGCAAGAATATCAATCTCTCTACCGGGGAGAGTGCAATTTCGAGGCAGCGGGTTCAGAACGTGCCCCGCCGCCCGCGCGAGTTGCTCAGCGTCATCCCAAAGCGCCCTGCACTGATGACTGGAGAGAAAATTCCGCAGCGGATTCAGTCTCACCGTAGCCTTGTCAGCCCACAAATTCAGTGAAGCAAACCGTTCGCGAAGCAGCATCTCGTTCGACGGCGAATCCAGATAGTCCCCAAATGAGAGCGGCGCACCGCTGAGCGGTTCATCACAATGAATGCAATAAAATGGCTTGGCCATGAGCGCTTTAGAAAAGCCGGCTGATCCGACTCGGCGCCCACAGTTTTGACACTCAATCCTGAGGACGCAGTCATGAACGGGGCAGACTTCAAGCGGCACGAAACAATGCCAGAACGAGTGATATGCCTCATGGAGGCATATCGGGCAAAAGCGAAAATCCCTCGTGAACCAGATTGGCACAAGGTCGCGCAGCGCACCGAAAGCGGCCTGCTCCTCCACGGGCGCCGACCAGCCAACGCCTCGCATAAGGCAATCAGCGTCGACTCGCGACACTGTCGCCAATGACTGACGGAGGCCAGGCGCCCGGAGCTTAAATTGCCTGCGCATTGCGTCTACCGGCATTGCGTTGAACCAGCTCAGACGCATGATCGCATTCAGCGAGGATTCGTTGGGAAGCGGACGTCTGTCCGCCCCTATCCAACTACTCTGTAACATCATCGGTTGTATTTCGACTCTGGCCGCCTGTTCCAGAGGTCTGGCCGTTGCGGTTGGCGCCTCCAGACTTCGGTCTGAGGTGCTTTCCGGTTTGTGCAAGAGGATGCCTAGCTTTATGACGCATCAGATCCAGCATCGCCTCGGTCTTAACGACTCGATCCCAGTCCTGGTCCGTAAAGCTTACTTTGGCGTTCGTTGTCATGTGATTCAGCACAAACGCTCGGATCGACGAAAACACTGGGCGCGCGGAAAAGCCCAGAACTGTCGCGGATTCGTGAACACGCGCGAGTGCTGCAAAGAACCTTTCCGCTTCATGCGCGAGTCTGAACTTTTGACGACCGTTGAACGCATTGTCAAAGAAAAACTCAGTCCAGTAGACTCCGTCTGAGTCTTGCTGCCTATCAATCTGGTCGAGAATGTTCCAGATGTCATCCTCCGAACTATAACTGCGAAATTTCACTTCCTTTGCTGCGAACCGCGAAGCCTCCCCTTGAGCGGGCTTCGCTTTCAGCTCCATAATCCTCTGTTGAAGCACCGGGTTTTCGCCAAACAGGATGGGGAGAAGAGTCACGCCCAGCCGTCCGACTGCATTCTCCAGGTCCTTTAAATGTTGAAATTCTCTAGGTGATACCACCTGCGCCTCGTCCAGAAAGAGAACGTATGAGCAATCGTTCGCCTTTTTGGCCGCTGAAACAATTGTGTGCACAAGCCGCCTGCTGACATGAAAAGTGCTCCCGGTGGAATTGGAATTTCCAAGTGACTCGAGAAAACCGGCATGGAACGCCACCGGAGCGGGAATATCATTATTGAGCAGATCGTGCACGCCGATTGCACGTGGACCAAAGTCATCCTCAATTTTTTGACAGATAAGTTGAATGGCCGCTGTCTTACCATCGCCCGACGATGCACCAATATATAAACCGGACTCGCGCATGCGCAGTTGATACGCGACAGACTTGTACAATTCATTTACAGGGTTGGTGAAGATCAATCCTTGTTTGGTGCCGATAGGATGCTCCACAATACGGCGGTTTCTCTGTCTACGCAGCTCCTTCTGGTCCTCAGCGGCTCTCCCTTTCCCACGCCCTTGCGTTTCGACGCCCGGACCTGTCGCGCCGGAAGTTGAATCCTTACTCGCGTGTTCCTGATTTGTTGTTCCTCTCTGAGAGGCGTTATTGGTATCGTGTTCTTGATACCGGTCGCTCGACGCTTCCATGTTGCGATCTGCTGTCATGTATTTCCTCAAGAAAAATGAGCTTCGTGCTCGCATTGTGTTTTCGTTACCAACTATCCCGGTCACGGGCTTCCTGCTATTTGCGCCGGCTTTTTCTCAAAGCAACTTTCGACAGACGAGCAATACCGTGCGTCGAGCGCAGCAGCGAACCTCTTCAGGCAAGAACGTCATATCCGGTAACGGTTCAATCGTCTTCTCGCTTGCGACGCCTCGTTGGCGGCGGAAGCTCGAAGTTTTCAACGTCCATGCCAGGCGGTTCGTCAATGACCACAACATCGTCAATGTCGTCGGTCATTCGACGTATTGGCTGCTCCTTGATGCGCGGCGCAACTACAGGAGCGAAAACCTCAATGACCTGATCAGTGTCGATGAGCCGGAACTTCTTGAACGGCAGTGCTGTTACGCCCGTCTCGATTTTCCAGCGCGCGAGAGCAAGCGCTGCCTCGCTAGTTTTGGGCGACGTTTTCTCTCCATCCCTCAGTGCTTCAGCCGCGACAGACTGCAAGTGACTCGAGAAAACCGGCATGGAACGCCACCGGAGCGGGAATATCATTATTGAGCAGATCGTGCACGCCGATTGCACGTGGACCAAAGTCATCCTCAATTTTTTGACAGATAAGTTGAATGGCCGCTGTCTTACCATCGCCCGACGATGCACCAATATATAAACCGGACTCGCGCATGCGCAGTTGATACGCGACAGACTTGTACAATTCATTTACAGGGTTGGTGAAGATCAATCCTTGTTTGGTGCCGATAGGATGCTCCACAATACGGCGGTTTCTCTGTCTACGCAGCTCCTTCTGGTCCTCAGCGGCTCTCCCTTTCCCACGCCCTTGCGTTTCGACGCCCGGACCTGTCGCGCCGGAAGTTGAATCCTTACTCGCGTGTTCCTGATTTGTTGTTCCTCTCTGAGAGGCGTTATTGGTATCGTGTTCTTGATACCGGTCGCTCGACGCTTCCATGTTGCGATCTGCTGTCATGTATTTCCTCAAGAAAAATGAGCTTCGTGCTCGCATTGTGTTTTCGTTACCAACTATCCCGGTCACGGGCTTCCTGCTATTTGCGCCGGCTTTTTCTCAAAGCAACTTTCGACAGACGAGCAATACCGTGCGTCGAGCGCAGCAGCGAACCTCTTCAGGCAAGAACGTCATATCCGGTAACGGTTCAATCGTCTTCTCGCTTGCGACGCCTCGTTGGCGGCGGAAGCTCGAAGTTTTCAACGTCCATGCCAGGCGGTTCGTCAATGACCACAACATCGTCAATGTCGTCGGTCATTCGACGTATTGGCTGCTCCTTGATGCGCGGCGCAACTACAGGGGCGAAAACCTCAATGACCTGATCAGTGTCGATGAGCCGGAACTTCTTGAACGGCAGTGCTGTTACGCCCGTCTCGATTTTCCAGCGCGCGAGAGCAAGCGCTGCCTCGCTAGTTTTGGGCGACGTTTTCTCTCCATCCCTCAGTGCTTCAGCCGCGACAGACTGCATCATGGCCTGTGCAGGATCGAAACTAAGTCGAGCATCCGCCTTTCGGTCTCGATAAAATGAGATTAGTGCCCGGCGAAAACGGATTGAATGTGGCCGTTCGGCCCAGTGGGCCTCAGGAAACAGAAGCCCCAGCACTTCCTGCGTACGCTCGACAACGGCATAAACGTCGTTCGCGTTCTCGCGGTTGATGTACAGCAAGAGCCGTTCCCCCACGTATTTATCGCTCGCCGTAAGCAAAGGGTGGTGATAAACGCAACCGTATTTTTCGACGTACGACGTCCGTTTCACTTTTTTGCCGTTACGCACACGTGCGGCTGTTCGCTCTGCGCAGACGAACCACTCCGGACGGTCGGATTCGGGTGCGCGCATGGGAAACACGCCAGAATTTGGATTAGTCAGCGCCTGCCCGATTGCCTCCACAGGGGTCAGTCCGTCCAGTGCATGAGTCGGGGAAGTATTTATCTTCGCCACTGAGCCGATGACGAGAGCGACGAGGTGCTCCGTATTGCAGCCCGCCTTAATGGCCGCCTTAATAGGATCAAACCGCTTCTCATCTCCTGGCCCGGTGCCGTAAGACATTGGCGTAGCTTTTGCCCCGATTTCTGACACTCGGCGGAAGAAGCCTTCAACCGGGTCACGCTCGTACCAGCAGTACACCGTGCCGAAATTCAGCGCACAGCCAAAGGCATCCATCAAGTTTGTTATGGTGTCCCGCGCCGTGTTTGCCCAGGCTCTGTCAAGTTTGATATAGGCCATGCCGTGACCAACGAGGTCTGGGAAATGGCTATTAACTAATACCTTCCCGTCCTCCGTATATGTGAGTTGCCAATCGTCGGCCTTAAGCCGTATGCTACGAACAACGGAACTAGCAACACCCATGGCGCTGCTCGCCGTCGGGGCCCTTTCAAGGGAGATGTGCAGGCCGACGGCCGCACCCGACGATGAGCAGATAAGCGCTCCCCAATGCCAACGCTTGACGGGAATCCTGACTTCGGTGTTATTCGGCAGAACGATAGTGAATACGTCCGCGCCATCCACAAGGTTGTAATCGAGCTGAAGCCCTTGTAGAAACCTGAACCTCGGCAACAGCCGCTCCTTCGATGGGTCGAACGGCCGGTGTTCGGCCGTGGCCTTTCCGTGTCGCGCCATGTCCGTTGCACGCGGATTGTTCTTGACATATCGGGCGCAATATCTGGCGATTGCGGTATACCCCCTCCCCGATACGCAGAACGGCCACTCGTTGTCACACAGTCTGGGCCGCAATAGTTTGAGTACGCCAGCATGAATCCTCTCGTACCGGATTTTGGCGGGCGACGTCGTTTTCGCTGGCCTCTCAAGCTGCTCATGGATATAGGCGCGCACGTCTGGAAACCGTCTGAGCACTTGCTCCAGGGCTCCGGCGAAACCGGGAACCTCGGTATCTTTTCGCCCATTCGTCCCGGTTCCATCGGTAGGCGCAGTCCGCGTGTATTCTTTCATGCGATAACGAGGAATTAGGCCAAAGAAGCCGGCCATGTTCCCCAACGGATCCCGACGCACGCACCGCTTCACTAATCGCCGCACCTCATCATCCGACAGTCCTCTTTTTTCCCGGATTGTGGTGAACGCAACGCCGTTCGCATAAGAAATGACAGCCTGCTTCCGACACATATATAGGTCTTCGTCGTCACCGAGAGCCTCCTGCAACGGCTCAGCCCAACTACCGTCCTCGGGGTGCCCGTCCTCGGGCTTAATCAGGTCTCGCTCTTTTGGCATCGTCTTAACTCTGCGCTAAAGCCCTGCGCCCACGTGGGTGCGAGCGAAGTACCCAGTTTGCATAAAAGACTATCGCGTAATACCCTCTCCCTGTTGCGCAAAACGGCCACTCGCTATCGCCCAGTCTGGGCCGCAATAGTTTGAGCACGCCAGCACGAATCGTCTCGTACCGGATCTGCTCGGGCAATGTCGTTCTAGCCGGCCTCTTGAGCTGCTGGTAGATGTAGGCGCGTACGACCGGAAACCGTCTGAGTACCTGCTCAAGCGCTCCAGCGCAACCGAGAGCAGCCTTACTCTCTTTTCGCAGATTATGTCCGGGTGAATCGATGGGCGCTGTCGGCGGCGCCGCACCGGTCTCGCTCGTTTCGCGTCGCTCTCCTGCTGCTCCCTCTCCCTTCTGCGCCAGACTCGAGGGGAAAACACCCGACTTTTTGGACGTTACTTCGTCAGTTGTTAAAGCGGAAAAATATGCTATCAATTCGGATGCCTAATTGATAATGTCAAAAAAGCTTGATATTCGTTCAGCCAACGAACGATCCCTGATTTACCTCGCCCTCCTGCTGCTCAATTGCCTCGGATTTGTCCTTCCATTTAAGAACAGAAGCAAGGCACAGCCGCTGTGTCTTGAGGTTGGTCTGTGTGCTCCCCCCTGCGATAGAGAAACCTATCGCCGCGAGCATCTTGCCTTCATCAACTCCAGGAGTGCCGAGCAGGTCGAAAACCGTGACGCGCCCAGCGTCATTGAGCGAATCGGCGATGATCCGCGTTTCAAAATCCAGCATGAACCGGTTGCGGCGCCCACGGTTCATGCAAGCTACGAGCACGGCCCAGTTCTCGATCTCAATATCTTTCCTTGCAATACTTTTCTCCGTGAAGACGCTATACTCCGCGCCTGCTCGCTTTGCAGCGTCTTCAAGCACCTGTCGAGCCAGAGTTGAGGACGCAAGATCGTCGCCATCTGCCGCCATACTGATCCATTCACTGCGCCCATCTGACCTTCCCACCGAAAAGCTTGCAGATGTCTTTCTTGAACGCCCTCGCTCATCCACGTACGCAACTACGAGTTCGCTCGGCCGGTACCAGCTAATTTCCGGATTGCCCTCAGCCAACATCGCCCAGATATACGTGAGGTTGTTCACGACCACGTATTGCGCATGGTTGTGCTTTGGCGAGTAATAGGTCCAGATGTTCCGCCCAGACAAGATCTTGGCCCGAAGCATGTCGTGAATCAACGCCCGCGTTGTTGTGACAATCGGAATCTCCAGCTCGTCATCATTGGCATCAGTTCGCACTTCAACCTCCTTGCATTGACGCTACTTCGCTTTCGCGACGGATCGGGCTAACATATCTACTACGTGGGCCACCACTAGCGGCTTGCGGCTGAATTGAAAACACCATATAGTTATCAATTCAACCACATTAGGTAGTTTTGTACCGTATTCGGAGTGAAGCGTATGGCAGATCGGCGAGAAATGCAAGCGGTTTCTGAACGGGCTAAGGACGAGGAACACTTCTCCTCAGAGTCGAGTCTCGTCTTGAAACGGCTGCTGCTCGAACGTCAGATGACCTATGCCGACCTCGCAGCGAAACTCCAGGCCTGCGGATATGACGAAACCGAGATCTCGGTTTCGCATAAAGTTCGACGCGGAAAGTACCAGCTTGGTTTTTTGTTCGAGGTGATGAACGCGCTTGGTGTCGACGTTCTGTCGCTGTCGGTCCCGGACTGGGCTCGCTCCCATCGGCCGGCGCCAGAGAGCGCGCACGCTAACTAGCATTCAAGGTCGTCCCACCCGTTGGTTTTTCCCGGCGCCGCAAATTAGTCCGTCAGCCGTCTCCACATGCAAGCCGTTTGCTGGGTGGCTCGGCACGGGCGGACCAACCGTATCGCCAACGGCTACTCGCGACCGTCCAAAGCCAACAATTGACCGAGCCGGTTGGCAAACTCCCGTATCTGACTCGCTACGGGCTTCCCACCCGGTTTGTCGCGGTAAATGCCTGTGGGCGTCGGGGCTGCTCGACGAAATCTCAGGCGCACAAAAATCGTTCATAAGGGCGAGCCCGTCGGCGACTGCTCGCTGGATCGCCACGCAGCGTCTTTTTCACGCCACCATTAACGGGCCGGCCAGTTTTCGGTCAATGCGCTCGCCTGAATTTGTCCCTCGCCAATTACCCCAAGGCGCTCTGGTGAACCGGGTTGTAGACGACTGTGTCGATCTGTTTGTATGCGCCGAGATCCCGTTACGACTCCGCAAGCAGGCGTTATGTAGTTCCTGCCAGCGTCGCCAGTTGGCAAAGTAAGGTGCATTCTGTTGCGACTGGCTTTATCAGCGCAGCCGCTTTGGGGATTAGTCCGCTCCGATACGCCACAACATAAAAAGAGAACTGGGGTTGGGCGCCACGGAGCATTGTGGGCTCTGAAGCCACTGAGTCTCTGGCTGGCGCGGCGACAAGTTGCGCCGGCTTCGCGTTCGGTGCGCCGGCAAGACCGCATACGGCATTCGATGCAGCTTTGCATTTGCTCCGGAGACGCCCTAACACAGTCATATTTCGTACGAGCGCAATCGCTAAGATCAGCCCGACTGCTACGAAACCACCACCTCTAGCCTTCGGCCCGGCTCCGCGTTTGTACTCGCAAAATTACGCTCGAACATTCATTTCAAAATCATTTCATTTAATTATGTAAAATTTAATCGCCGTATTTCCAAGGATTCGAACAGAGTCTTTGCGGGTTACCTAGAGTGAGTGTACGGAAACACTACCCGATTGGCGACGCGACCATTACCCGGTGTCATTAAAACATGCGAATAACGACATCGGGTAGCCATTCCGCCTGTCGGCCAAAAAGCTACCCGGAGGCTCCGCAAAATCAGCGAGACGCCCGAGCTTCTGTTCGTCGGGACGAACTTGAATAACTCCGGGTAGCAAATGGGCCGGTTTGCCGAAACTGTATGCGGCGTCTACAAGTCTCCACCCAGTACATGACCTGCAACGAGCGAACCTGGGACTAGCCGTTCGAGTTGCTGCAACGCTCGTCGGCCTGCCTGACGCCCGGCAAAAGGCTGCCACGCGCGCCGCACTGCGAAGTCAATGAACCCGCGTCGTTTGGGCTGGTTTCGTCTTTACTCGTGCAACGCGCTCGGAACTTACTGGACGCGCTGGATTAGCTATTGCTGCGCCGCCCGATTTGGCGGCCGACGTATTCCGCGAGCAGCTTTTTGTAATCAGGTGTCGGCACGGGATTTAGAAGTTCAGAACTGGAAACGCCGAGTCGCTTCGCTATTCGCTTTAGGCTGTCTATTGACGGGTCTGCTCGAACCAGTTCGAGAGCGTTGATATATCTTACGAAGTGACCGGATTGCAGTGAGAGGTCCACCTGACTTAGACCCTTGGCCTTTCGAAGCCGGAATACGTTGAGCGCCACGCGGAGGGCCGGATCTTGCGCATTCGCCTGACGTCGGCTGTCAGTATCAGAATCGATCAGGTCGAGAATCTCAAGCTGCAGGCCGTCAGCGAGGCGCACCAGCGTGGACAGACGTGGATTGTTGACCGTCTTCTGTTCAAGATGCACAAAATTGCTGCGTGACAGCCCGCAGGCTTTCGCGGCCGCTTCTTGGCTAAGACCTAGTTTTTCCCGGCGCCTGCGCAGAGCCGAAGAGAGGTGCTCGATCTCCGCTGATGTGTCGCGCGCTGGGCGCTCTTGGGCCGGGTGTCGCGCCGGCGTAGCCTGCTTGAGGTGATCAAGTTTCCGGGGCCGAAACAGGTCGACGACGGGCACGCCTAGCTGCTTGGCGATTCCCACGAGAGCCGTGACCGTGGGGTCAATCCGGAGTCCCTCCAGCCGACTGATATATGCACGGAAGTGGCCCGAGCCTATCGACAGGTCTTCCTGACTCATGCCCGCCTTTTGGCGGAGATGCACCACGTTGCCCAACACTCGAAGGGCGGGCTCTTGGGCCAATTTCCGATGCGGGCGGACACTGTCGGTATCTACAAGATTGCGAACGTCATATCGCAGACCTTCGGCCAGACGGGCAAGCGTCGAAAGGCGGATATTGTCGGCAAGATTTTGCTCGATTCTGTTAAGACGTGGTCGCGACAGGCAAGAGGCAGCGGCGAGCGCTTCCTGGGAAAGGTTCAACTCAGCTCGCCGACGGCGCAGGGTCGACGCTATGTGAGCAAGCGTCTCGGAGGCATTATCGGAAGCGGGTCTTTGCATTGTGGCCGAAGGATCGCCGACCCTCTGGCTTTTTCCTAGACCCGATAAAAAGATACGCTATTCATTAGATACGCCGGATACTTTACAATTACGGTTTCTGATCGCCCAACGTCATCGGTGGCGAACGGAGCATTGGCCCAGCTGCCCGCGTGAATTCCGACAGACGTTCGCCGGGCGGCCGCGACTATCTTTTCTGGGAATCAAAATGATGAACGAAGTCGACGAACCTGCGGACTTGCATCTGCCTTTGAAAACTTTGTACCTTGTGGACGTTTTCTTTGATTTGAAGGAACCCGGGAGGTGCGGAAATTCGAAACGTGTCTTGGCTTCCGGAGCACGTGCGGTTATCGACGTTCTCAATACCCCAGGCGTTGTCGGCGCTCAGATGCATGTTCTGCGCGGCCACGTTCCCAATACGAAACCGGACGACGAGCTTGTATCCGCTGTGTCGGAAGTCTACGTCGCCGCCTACGGAGTATTTGTCTATTCTCTTGAATCAGGCGAGAAGTATCTGGTCAATGGGCAGGGTGAGCCCACTCCCCTGCACCGGTTGCTTTATACCGGGCCAGCGCCGGGCGATCCTGACAAAATCGCCGTCCCTGCGCAGGCCGCCGAATGACAAACAACTAATAGGCGACGTAGAGTCTCGAGCGGTATCGAATAGACGTTTGATGCCGTCAAGGATAGCCGCTGGGGCCAGTTTGCCCGTGTATCTGCGCGATATCTGCTCATCGTTAGGCAAATACTGAGCAGGCGGAACCGGCTTCGACTAGATGGTCAGGCGCGAAATTGCACAGATAAGCAGCCAGGCTTGGGCGTTTTTCGGGGGGTGTTATTCGTTCGTCTACCCCAGGTTCGAGTGCTCGTCAGCGGTCTGCTCGCCTTCGGCCGGCCTTGGCCCCGCTTGCACTGCTTCCCACTCGACCCGATGGCGGCCGACCGTCTGCCGGTGACGCTCGTCGTCTTCCGCGTGGAGATAGATGCTTGTGGTGTTCAACGACACGTGCCCCAGATTATCCCGAATCGCCCGCAGGTCAACTCCGCCGTCCGCCATCCGGGACCCAGCCGTGTGCCGAAGCCAATGTGCCGACGCCCTTTCAAGCTCGACTGCGCGGTCTGCGTATTCGGTCCCGCGAGCGCGGAGCCATTCAGCAGTTCCCCTGAAAATCTGCTTGACGGCGTCATGCAGTGCCGATCGCGTCAATGCTTGCTTCTGTCCGTTAACCGGAATCAGAAGCGGCGTCCTTGCCGGAACAAAAGCACGGCTTGCCGCCTCGGGCAGCAGATGCGGCGAGCTTGAGCGGCGACTGGAGCAAAAAGACGAAGAACTGGGTCGCGCGGCCGAGACGACCGTCGATCTCCGTCGACGGATTGAGTCGCTCTCCGTCAAGCTCGAGGCAGGTCGGGAGGCGCTCCCTCCGGCAGTTAACCTGCCCAAGCGACGAACGAAGACGGCTCGACCAGTCGCGCGGCCTATCAGGTTTCACGTCATGCCATTGCAGAGGAAGGACTGATAGGTCGCGCGCCGCCGGTTGTGATATGTGCGCAGGCACCGAATCGACAGCCGGCCGGTTTGTCAACAGGTCGCCGGAAAGGCATGCATGGGCTGCGTGGGTGCAGGTGTACCGAATTCCTATCTAACGTTGATGAATGAAGATGCGCCACAGCGGCGGTATGAACTGCGCGAGATGTTCAATGCGTTGCGCTGGATGGAGGCTTCTTCTGCCGTCGTCATTTTCATCTGTTTTCCTTTGCTAGAAGCGAGATCATGAGTGTGCCAGCTAGCGGCCAATCTGCAGCCCCAGACGCGGCGCTTCGCGGTTGTAGTTCTGCCGCAGTTTTCAGGCCGTGCCGCGCGGCGGCCTTCACCAGATGTTCGCGACACCGCTCGAGCAATCGCGAATCGGTTGGATGGGCAATCGCCTTCTCCATGACCGTGGTGTCGACGATCACGCGCTTCACACTCGACGCCTTGATCACGCCGGCACGTTTGGCTGCGTCGATCGTTTCGCCCAGCAGCTCTTCAACGCCGGCTTCCCCGATCCGCTTGCGCCAGCGCGTCAGGCTCGACGGATCAATCGGTGGCTCAGTCTGCAAGTACGTCTCGCCCGTAAAAACCTGCCAGTACGGATTCTCCACCCATTGCCAGACCACCTCCTCGTCGGACAGGTCGAACGCGTGCTGCAGATACAGCAGCCCGGCAATCAGGCGCGGCGACGTTGCGGGTCGCCCTTTGTTCGAGGCGAAGCCCTCGCTCATTGACGCGCCCAACCGATCCCAACTGATCAGGTCGGCCAGTCGCACCAGGGGATGCTTCGGGTTGATCTGCTCGCGCAGCGGTTGCCGGAAGAAATCCCGCTCGGCTACAGGCGTCTTCGGACCCATCCGTACCTCGCGAAAAATGCAGGATTCTCGCGTTAATGTGCCAAGTTCCTGCAAATCTCACAACACCATTTCTTGCTCAAAGCCTCACCCTGCAAGGCTTCGAACATAGTTCAGGTCCGACTATTTAGAAGGCTTATCGACGCAGCTTCTCGTCAAATTGCTCTCGGATAATCCACATATCCATCAGCCCCCCCCTGATAGTACGTATCCGGTTCTCCCGACGATAGCGCGACGCCTCGCCGGAAACGTTCGACAAGGTCAGGGTTTGCGATGTAAGGGGCACCAAATGAAACAAGATCGGCCGCGCCAGAACTGATAACAGCTTGTGCAGATTCCTCCGTCATACCACCGTTCGCGATGACCAGGCCATCGTAGAAATTGCGGAAGTACTGCGCAGTTCCGCCTTTGAGTGCTTCAATCGGGGTGCCGGTCAAGTCACCGGGAGGATGGTAGAACTGCACGTATGCGATCTTGAGCTTAGAGACCTGTGAAACCAGGTATTCGTATGTGGGCAGTGTTTGCCCAGTCGGCTGAAACTTGCCTAAGCGAAACGCCGGGCTCAGCTTGACGCCGATCCGACCCGGTCGCCACTCTGAGATCATTGCTTCGAGAACGTCGAGCGCAAACCTAGCCCGGTTCTCTATACTGCCGCCGTAGCGATCTTCACGCAAGTTGAAGTCGTTGTGCAGAAATTCCGGAAGCAGATAGGAGGCAATTCCGTGCAACTCGACCCCGTCGAAGCCGGCTTCCCGCGCGAGCCGCGTCCCACGCGCGTAGTCGCTGATCGTGCGCGCGATATCCCCGAGAGTCATCGCCTTCGGCGTTGGTGATGTCTGGAAACCGGTGGGCGTGAACACTGGCTGTTCGAGGCCGACTGCCGACGGAGCAAGAGGCAGCGCGCCACCGAGAAGATCCGGATGCGAGGCCGCGCCAAGGTGGCCGAGTTGCACGAAGATTCGGCCGCCAGCATCATGAACGGCATCTGTCACGCGCTTCCAACCTTCGGCCTGCTTTTCGTTGAATAAGCCAGGTACGTGAATGGCACCGATTGCCTCAGCACTGGGCCAGGTGCCTTCGCTCATGATAAGTCCCGCTGATGCACGCTGGCGGTAATACTCAGCCTGCAAAGGAACCGGAACCAGTTCCGGATTTTCCGTCCGAGCTCGCGATAGCGACGCCATGACAATGCGGTTCGGCAACTCGATCTCGCCAAGCTTGATCGGCTGAAACAAAATACTGCTGGATGATTTCATTGCTGCTCCAAATTTAAACTCGGGAAGGACGTACGGAGATGCGTCGCCGCAGGGGAGGAGCCAAGACATGTCGGCGGCGATCCGGATGACCCGCAACCCCCGCAAATTTTGACGGCTGCTAGGAGTTCGATCTTGGCGATCTCGCCGCTGCAATCGACGCGGCATCTCTGCCCTGAAAGACTGGCAACGCAGTCTCGAAGGACCGTTTACCTCGAAGCCAGGGAAGAGCAAGCAGAACAGCTGAATCATCCTGGAATCCGCGCTTGCCAATGGTCCAACCCCGCCCGGAGCGATTCGAGACTGTCTAGGTCATGACCAACTGCGCAGCATCGATAACACCTATATGCAACTCAGGTCCGAAATGCAGTGGACCTCACCTTCCGAAGGATGGTAGCATTGCGATAGCTAATGTTCTAGTACGCACTATTTGGTAAGTGTGAAAAATGCGAGGGTCTGATGCGGGAAGTTTCGTTCAGTTGTGGAATGGAAGCGGTGCTGGACCTGTTTGGCGGCAAGTGGAAGCTTCTGATTCTTTACCACCTAATGCACAGCAAGCAGTTGCGTTTTGGTGAATTGAGGCGGCTGGTTGGCAACGTGAGCGAGAAGATGCTGAGCCAGCAACTCAAGGAAATGACCAGCGACGGCTTGGTTCGTCGTATTGACTTCCGCACGGTCCCGCCCCATGTTGAATACGAACTGACCGCGTTCGGTAGGGATTTCGGGATAAATCTCCAGCCCATGTGTGAATGGGGTAGCCGGAACATGGAAGAGATTAGCGCAATTTCGTCTGCTCGCAACGTTCGCCACGCGTAGTGCATCTACGTGAGCAGCCTTAAAACGGTCCCCGACCGAGAACTTACTTTAAGTATGTACCGTCATTTTGGTTACTGCCGCACTAGATGTCTTCTGGTGTTGTCCTATCCCAATATCTCGAAGATATGCGAGCTGAGCTATCTCAAGCGCTGGGAGAGGCTATGTGGGCGTCTGCGATGGTCGAACGGCTAACCTGCCCTTTTCGAGGCGCAGGTTCTCGAGCACCATCTTTTCGCCAGAAATCCGTCACCTCGTGAACTGCTCGCCATGAATGACCGTCAAGTGTTGCAACTGTATCCGCCTAGGGACCGAGCCTCTGCAGCATCGCTGTTCGGCTTCGCGTCCTTTGGTTTGGCGCGCAACATTGTGCTGCTTGGCGACCCTGGTGCTGGGAAAACCCATCTTTTCAAATCGGCGGCGGCCGCTGCTGGTGGCCGTTACCAGACTGTACGTGCATTCCTGAACGCACCTCCGGACTATAGCGGCGACACAATCTTCATTGACGCGCTCGATGAAAAACGCTCGAGTCGGGGCGACGATGACGTGGTCGACGCGATTGTGCAGAAGCTGTTCTCGAACCCACCAGCGAAGGTGCGCATCTCGTGCCGCGCACAGGACTGGCTTGGCGATTCAGACCTCGAGGCCTTCCGGCAATACTTCGACAGCCATGGCGGAGTGAGTGTGGTCAGCCTGTCGGCCCTGTCACCGCATGAGCAATACGAGGTGCTGGTCGAGCACGGAATGAGCCCGTGGGAGATCGAAGGATTTCTCGCGGATGTCGATGAACACGGTCTCGGCGATTTCAGGAACAATCCGCAGGATCTCAAGATGCTCGCCACATCTGTGACAAGCGGTAAGTGGCCTGCAACGCGTGCGGATTTGTTCGAGGAGTCCACCACCCTGTGGCTAGCCGAACAGAATCGGGAGCACTCCCGCCGCGACGAGCATTCCGCCGAAGTGATTCGCGAGGTAGCGGGCGCGCTCTGTGCTCTGCGCCTGATTAGCGATATTGAGGGGTTTGCACTCGACCGAAGCAGTCGAGACGCTGTGCACCCTGACGCAACGGACATCCCTTTTCTTGACACGCCGGTTGTCCGCGCGACTCTTCAGAGACGCGTCTTTACTTCGATTCCGGGTATCGCAGCGGTTGACTACACGCATCGTACAACGGCCGAATATCTCGCCGCAGGGTGGCTTGCATCCCAGCTCGAAAAAGGCTTGTCCTTCCGGCGGCTGAGCACCCTGCTTGGCCACGATGGCCATCCGGCGTCCGAACTGCGTGGCCTCCATGCCTGGCTGGCGGTCTTTGCTCCGAAGTTTGCCGGGCAACTCATCAATGCGGACGCGTATGGCGTGTTGTCCTACGGCGACCCGGCTTCGCTCCCGCCTACCCTGCGCCTTTGTCTGCTGCGCGCACTTTCGAACCTGGCGACAAAAGACCCGTGGTTCCGGTTTGGGGATCGCGGGCAACGGACCGAACGGCTTGCCGGCATGTCCGGCCCCGAAATGACGGATGAATATCGTTCGATCATGCGCTCACAACCGGCCAACGCACTACGCCCGCTTGTGCTTGAGGCGCTGGCTGTTGGTGCCCCGGACTTCGCGCTGAGGGATGATATTGCGGCTGTCATGACAGACGGCAACGCGCTTCAGGTAGAGCGGGAGAATGCGCTGGCGGCCCTCCTGAAGTCAGGTCGCGATGGCGAGGCCGCCGTTCTGCATGCCTACAGACATGACCTGGGATTGACTGCGCCTGACCTCCAGCTTCGGGCGGAAGCGATTGCACAAGGTTACGGAAACCTGTTCGGCCCCGACGACGTGACTGAGCTGTTTGCAGCAGTTGAGCGTTGCGATGAGAAGTTGAGCAGACGCCTCTATCTGTGGCATCTGTCCGACGCGATTCCGGTATCCGACATACCAGCGGTACTCGACAGCATGTGCGTGGCGGCCGATACGCCCTCCCCTGATTCGCCGGCGCGCAACGAATCAGTTGTGTCACACGCTTTGAGCCTGATGCTCGGCAAGCTTTTCAATAGCGACCAGCAGATTGCGCCTCGGAGCCTCTGGAACTGGCTGGACAGGCTCTGCGGCGACGAGGCTTCGATGACGGCCTACACGGGTCTGAAAAAATCGTTGTCTGGAAGGAAAGCTGACGTCCTGGCTGCAGTTGGAGTGGGCCTGCTTCAGTTGCCCGCCGACACGAACCCGTATCTGTTCTTCCAGCGCCTCCAGGCGATGACGGCGGGCGCGATTGATGTCACAGAGTTTCTAGACACGTTCGCGAGTCTCGTTGAGTCGACTTCGCCAGAGGAACCAGGTCTGCCAGTCGTATATGAGCTAGCCATCTGGCTGTTATATGGGCGGACGGCCGAGCGCCCCGCTCTTTTCGAACGACTCTATAAGTTGGGTGCGCAGGAGAGTCTCAGGACGCGCAGGGATGCGATGCTGGTCTCCGAAATCTCTGAATGGAGGGCGGCAGATGTCAGGCGCAAGCGCGACGAGTGCGCCCAGGCCGAAGCAGCGAAAGTGAATGGTATGTCGTCGTTTTCGCGACACGAGGCCGAAATTCGCGCAGGTACGGCGTCTGGCTGGATTGGCTGGGCCGCCGAGGTGTATCTGGGCAAAAGGGCCGACGTCAACCATGGTCTGACACCTCGTGGTCGCCTTTCGGAATTCCTTGGCGACAATTTTGCTGAATCAGCTCTTGTCGGCTTGATCGCGACAATTGGCCGGCCAGACATTCCCGAGGTCGAGAACATTGCGGCCAGATCCTTGAGCGGATCAATACCACATTGGTGGCTCGCAGTTGTTGCCGGACTCGATGCGCGTTACGAGCAACACCCCGGCATCGAAGGGATTCCAGACACACTGGTTGGGGCGGCGTTGGCGATTGACCTTGTCTGCCCAACCAGCGAGCGCGACGGGAACACGTCGCGACGCAAGACCTTTGACTGGAAAGCGACGGCGTTGTTAGCGAGGCCCGCACTTGCGCTCAATGTCTATCTAAAGGTAGTACGAACGGACCTCCGTGCGCGACCACAAAGCGTTACAGGCATTAGCGAGCTGCTTTCAATGGATGAGTTTGCGTGGTGTCGTGCTTCTGTTGCGATGGAAGTGTTGAACGGTTATCCAAATCTGGCCGAGCACTATCTACGCCGCTTGATGGAAGTCGTGGTAGCCGACGTTTCAATCCGTGACGACTTTCTGGCGCTCGCGCAAAATCGTCTGGCGACAGGCGCACTCGAACCGCACGCTTACCCATATTGGCAGGTATCGGCGTTCCTTTTGCAGCCTGACGAGTTTGAGTCAGGATTCGTCGAGGGCGCCAGGATTCATGTTGCCCTGCTCTGGACTCTGAAAGACTTTGGCATAGCCGGCAGAGGCTCGCGTCGCGTCATTCCGACCTCTACACTTGAGCGCATTGTTGTCGTCGCGGCGAGCCATTTCCCCGATGCTCCGCACCCTGAAGGCGGATGGTCGGGCGACCGCAACCCGTGGGATGGCGCAGAATTCGTGAAGAGGCTTATCAACATGATTGCTCTCGACACCAGCGCAGCCGCGACATCCGCCCTTGACCGTCTGGCGAGCACTAATGCGCTGTCACCCTACAGAGACAATCTACTTCATGCCGCTGCGGAACAACGTGCACGCCGGCGTGATGCAGAATATCAGCAACCTGACTGGACGCAGACTATCGCGACCCTGTCAAGCGGCGCACCTGCGAATATCGCTGACTTCCATGCGTTGGTTGTGGACACTTTTCTTGATGTAAGCGGATGGATTGCAAACTCGAACAGCAACGTCTATAAGCGTTTCTGGAATGAGGATAGTTTTGGCCGAATTAAAGACCCGAAATCCGAGGAGAGCGGTCGAGATGTTCTGATTGACTTCCTTCGCGACCGTCTTCGCATGAAAGGCGTCTCGATTGAACCTGAGGGCCGGATGGTTCACGGCAAGCGCGCAGACATTGTCGTGACAGGGCGTCATTTCAAGATACCGGTTGAGATTAAGCGGAACTACCACGCTGATGTCTGGGCCGCTCCGATGTCGCAACTGGATCGCCTCTACACACGCGACCCCGATGCATCGCGGTACGGTGTGTATATCGTTTTCTGGTTTGGCACCCTGGCGGACAAACAGACGCCTCGGCATCCGGAAGGCGTTGCTTTGCCTGCTTCAGCTTCCGGGATGTCAGCCCAACTTGTAGACCTGCTGCCGGACGAGCGCCGGGCAAACATCGCGGTCGTCGTGATCGACGTGAGTGGACAGCCCAAAGCGCTCGAAGGTGTGACATCGCGCGGGCGGGACGCCTAAACGCATTGGCGGGGCGGCGCCGACCCCGTCAGCAGGCATAGGGATCTCCCAACTAACGAAAGATTGCCAGCAGCTCACCAACATTTCCACGCTTATCCACATCCGCGCTAACCGAACGGCGTGCGCTATATGAATGAATTTCAGCACCGGCGTATAGCTCTCGGGCAAACTCGCAATCGTGATTTGATATGGCCACTGCCACGCCGCGCGATGCGAGCTCCCTTGCGAGCTGGGCAAGTTCCTGTTGACGATCCATACCAAAGCCCACAGCGCCGTAGCCAGTGAAACTGGCCGCACCGTCCCGGTCACAATAGGGAGGATCGGCGTAAACGACGTCGCCTCGCACCGCAGAACGCATCACCGTTACGAAGTCTCCGTCCACGAACGTTGCACGACGCGCCTTGTTCGCAAAGCCGAGGATTTGGCCATGAGGAAAAGTCGGGACGCGCGGTGGGTGCCCATAAGGTACGTTAAACGTTCCCTTCTTGTTATACCTGCATAAGCCGTTAAACCCGTGTTTGTTCAGGTAGAGAAACTGCGCCGCTCGTAGCAGTCCACTGCTGCCGTTGTTAAACGATGCTCGTATCTCCAGATATCGTTCCTGTGACCGATAAGACTCGTCGAAAAGCGGCAGCGCGACTTCGATGAATTCATGAGGTCGTGCAGCGACCTCCCGGTACAGTTCGACGAGGTGCGAATTGCTGTCGCCAAGCAGGTACTCCTCGTAGTCTGTTCCCAAGAAAATAGCACCGCCACCGACGAATGGTTCAATCAGCCGGCGGCCGTGCGGAAGTCGCGGAAGGACGTGTTGAAGAACGCGGGACTTGCCCCCGACCCATTTAAGAAACGGCCGACTGGATGGCGCCGCCTGTGATGTTGGATGTTTTTGCATCCAACGTATGGCGACGCCGTTTTATCCCGACCTCCGAACGGCTTTGACTCCGTGCGTATAAAGGTGTAGACATCGCGAGTCTCGCAGGCCGCGCCTTCTTGCACATCTGCCGATCAGCTATGCGGCTACGAACGCTCCTGAAACGGGAAGCGCATGACGGCTTAGCCCTGCAAACTAGCGGGCTGAAGGCAACCCGTGCATCACAGCCCGATACCCCGGCCATGCTTCCTGCCGGACATATGACATTGCGCCAATCAGCGTCCCGATTCGGCTCGCGTAGTCGCGTGAATGTGCAAATCATAATCCACCCAATTCGAGCAATATAGAATTATATAATCATGTGATTTTACTCACATTATCTTAATTTCGCATCTCGTAAATCATTGTCGAATCATTTTCCATCTGGCACGTATAAATATTTAATTATTTTTCAAACCCCCTTGTTTTATACGAAGACTGCAAATACCATTCGCTCACTCTATTAACCGCAATCGAGAGCTCTTCTCGAGCGATTCCACCAAAGTTATTCAGTTTATGACCGCGACATCATTTATCGGCGCCCGAATCAACACGTACCAACCGGAAGACTCCGCGCCCCAAGCGCTCAAGGCGCTTGCAGGCGAGCCCTACCTTTTTGTGAAGCCGGATTGCCCGCGCTGGGCACGACATGCACGCAAAAAAATTGCGGCTTCGTTGCTGGTCTTTCAGACGCCCGATGGGCCTGTGCTCGTCCTCCACTATCGCATGCGAGAACTCTTCTTCTTCGTCGTCGCCGATTTTGGCGACCCCGAGGTATGTCAGCTGCTCGATTCATGGAAGGCCAAAGGCGTCCTGCAAACCAGGATGGCCCTTGGTGGCAAGATGGTTACTGCTCTGGAGCCAGCAAAAGACCTGCACCTCTTTGACAAATTCAGGCAAGAGGCGAGACATCGCGACCCGGTCGCATTTGTACGAAGCTCTGCATTTCTGCGCGAAGCCGAAATCTTTGAGCGATATGCGGTTGAGGTGGCGAGCCATGGGCCGGACCGCATCGTCAACGGGTCCTTGGACATCGACGTGAAAATGCTTGCAACCGAACAATTCGCTGACGCTACGGTCAGGCATTTCATGCAGGAGCGCCCCGATGTGGTCACCGACATCCTTCAATCGGTAGCGAAGGATTTCGGCATGGTCCCGAATTCCACCGATTCCACAGTAGATACGGACAAAAACGAATGAAAGTTGCGCGCGTCTGTGCGTGTCTGGTTGCGCGCAAGCCTGCGTCTAACAATTCAATCCATTGCAAAACGAAGTCGATCGCTATACAAAATCCAGCTGCACGAAAGCCCATTGGACGGCAGTCGATACAGGAAGCACGAAAACAGGAAAAAATATGCAAGCAGTTCAGAAATCCGTCAACCAAAAGGAACTCTCAGCAGCCGACCTCGATGTCGAATTGATGGGTTTCATCACCGACTATCTCGCGACGGTCGAACACCCATGTTCGTTCTTTGTCCGAGCTCGCGAGCTGTTGACAAACGAGGACGTGTCGCCCGACGAGTGTTGCGTCCTCGTCGCGCTTCTCAATAAAACGGCGTCAGAATTTCCAGCGACGGCTGCGAAGTACGAAGCCAAGGTCATCACCACGCGCGAGGACGAACACTTCGCGGCTCTGTTCCTTCGCGATGAGACCGTCGCCCTGCCAGACCACGCGATTAAATCCCACTGGAACGCCCCGTTTCCCCGGCGTCTGCTCATTGTTTACCAGTTCGCCGACGCGACAATTCTGGAGAACGTCCCGATGACTGAGTCGCTCATTCACGACCTATGCATTTGTGGGGTGACCGCCCAGTCTGGAAGTCGGCCAACATACGCCGAATTGGGCGGCGATGTGGTTGACACCCCCTGGGATAGGCCAATCTATGTTCTGGATAACCGACATATCTACAGAAACGATATGGAGCAGGACAAGTGCTTGTCCACATAGGCAAATCGACGCTTTCCACCCTCTCGTCCCAATCTTAATTGCCGAGCAGCGAGACCCCCTCTCGCTGCCATTTTTATCGCCGGCGTAGCGGGCCCATCCCACTGTGCATCAAATTTTCGCAACCATGCCGACGTTGTCTGAGACAATTCATAGCCACGATAGGTGCGCCTCCGGTGACGAAGTTCAATCGTCCGAGCAGTCAAACACTACAGTCATCGCGACCGGTCCTGCGACAGTCCGAAGGTTCTTCAGCGAACGATCAACGCCGGTGCTTGACCAGATATGGCACCTGTCGCGACGACATCGCGATACATGTTTCCTGATACCGCGCACGGAATTGCCAGATGAACTTGCGCAGCAGTTCACGGAGAGAAAATGCGTCGTCGTCCCGGCGAAAACACAATGGGACATCGCGGCGGCTGTGCACTCTAAAGACGCGTCGATTGGCTACGCTGAGCTTGCGCTGCAGTCTGGCGACACAAATGACCTCAAAGTCGTTTTAGCCCTCAACAACAAGACTCTCCTCATCGATTTCGACGGCCTTCGCGAGCGTGTGTTTCAGGCATTTGAAGCCGAACTGCCTATCGTACACAAGGCACAAGACTCATGTGCATTGGCAGTTCATCCTTATCGTCCACATCAGCTGGACATGCTGCTCAAGGAAGCGAACGCATCGCTCACCACAGATTGGCACGACGCAGGACTTTCGTTCGAGGACGAAATCCGACGTCGACTACGCTGCAACCTGCCGCGCAACATCATTGTCATTACCGACTGCGTCGATATCGCTGGCGCGGCGGAACACGATTAATCCGGATATCGCTTCTTGATGTAGCTTTCCCCGTGTCCAAGATGCCATCCGATATTCTCGGTCCAGTCGACACTGCGAAGTTGCCGCGTCGGTTGCGAACTCAGACGGCGAGTGACTCTCGGGGCGTGGAATGCCCTCTTTTTCGCATTTTCCGTGCGCCCTCATAGGTTTCCGGATAACACCCCCGCCCGGCATCCGGGTCCAGCCTTAACCGCACTCCACTTCCGCCATCTCATGTCGTCGGCATGATTCGAAAAGTTTTCGAGAATTTTCGACGAAAGGCTAAAACCGATCGCTTCACCTGTTTCCACCATCGCAATAAGGAAACAGGATGTCGTACACGAAGGACAACGCCACACTTAAGGTCGCAGAACTGTTCGCGGGTGTCGGCGGATTCAGGCTTGGCCTGGAAGCCGTTCACGGAACACCGTTTCAGGTCACATTCAGCAACCAGTTTGAACCGTCAAAAAAAATCCAGCACGCCAGCACTATTTACAAGACGCATTGGCCAGAAAAAACGCATATCAACGAAGACATTTTCGCTGTCCTCGCTTCCGAATCAGGCCAACAGGCGATACGAGAAGCTGCGCCCGACGTGGTGTGCGGCGGCTTCCCGTGCCAAGACTACTCGGTAGCTAAACCGTTGTCTCAATCGAACGGTCTTGCAGGGAAAAAGGGTGTCCTCTGGTGGTCCATCGCAACGTTACTGAAGCAGCGAATTGCTAACAGCGAACCAGTCAAATACCTCGTACTCGAGAACGTTGACCGGTTGATTTCCAGTCCTGCATCGTGCAAAGGGCGTGATTTTTCCGTCATTCTCGCTACGCTAAATTCACTCGGATATGCGGCTGAATGGCGAGTCATCAACGCAGCTGATTACGGTTACGCGCAACGTCGTCGACGCGTTTTTATTGTCGCGTACCACAAGTCGACGGACGTATACCGGACCTTACGCTTGAAGGGTCCCGAGTCTCCTGATTCAACGTGGCTGTCTCAGACCATTCTGGACGAGGCATTTCCGAGCATTCCGCGCAATCCTCTGGACGGCGCAGCCTCCGCGCTAAAAATTTGCGCCGAACCATTCGACGAACAGCTTAGATATCGCCCTCTCTCGAACGGCAAATCGCGATTTGCAAACTGTGGAGTCATGTTCGACGGTGAAGTTCGAACCCTCGCCGTCGACCCGGCAACTGTCACTGACTTTACCGAGTTCACCGGCCGCGCCAAACCACTCACGCTCGGAGACATCGTCAAACAGACAGGTCCAGTTCCGACCGCTTTCTACGTAAAGCCAGAGGACGAAGAGAAGTGGCGTGTAGCGAAAGCGGCGAAGAGCACCCCACGCGTGAAAGACGGCTTCGCCTACAACTATACCGAAGGTGCGATGTCGTTCCCCGACCCTTTGGACCGCCCGTCGCGAACGGTCATCACGTCAGAAGGCGGGACGACAGCAACGCGCACGAAACACGTCATCCGTGAGTCTAGTGGCCTGCTTCGCCGCCTGACTCCCGACGAGCTCGAAGCGCTCAACGGATTTCCGCGCGATTTCACCGCTCATCCGGGAGTGTCCGACGCCACGCGTGCACTACTCATGGGAAACGCGCTAGTTGTGCCTCTCGTGACCCGTGTTGGCGAAGCATTACACAAAGCCCACTCCCGGCATACGTGCGCGAGCCAAAACGCGCAGCCATACCAAACACGCGGAACTAACTGAAAGACAAAATGATTATCGACCCGCAACCTCTCCGTGAATACATCCACGGCGAAGACCACCAGCAATCGCAACGCTACTACACCGACGACGCTATGGGCGACATTAGTGATGCGTGCTCAGACTATCCGTCTCGAGATTTGCAACGCCTTCTCAGCGAGGCTGCGCGCCTGATTGACATCCACGACGACGGGACTTCCGCCTACTATGAATCCCTTGACCCAGACGTTGTAGGCACATGGGTTCTAGGTACCTCGTGGAATAACCATGCCTCGTACGACGCCGAAAATGTAGGTCTGATGCGCGATGTGCTCGAACACTATCGCGACGTGATGCGTTGTGCTTCCGTGTACGCTGACAACACATACGACGAAACCTGGCGCTTGCTGAACGATGAGAATTGGCTAGATACCCTCAGTTTCTCGGAACGCCAGTTTGCAATCAACAGCCTCCGACACCCAGGATTGCGTAGGGCTGCTGAAGCGCTTATCGAGCGCAGGCGATTTCGTTCGCGTCTGTGCAAACACGACAGCGCTCGTCAGGCGCAACATTCGCGTCTGAGTCCTGTCGACTGGCCGGAGCTGTTTGAATCGGTCGAGCCGACAGATGATACCGTCACGTACGCTCGCGTCCTCTACGAAGAGCTACCCGAGCGAATCCAGGATTTGATTGACGAGCAATCTGTCCTCCTCATCCGATGTGACTCGCTGAACGAGTCCGAGCACTCGGCACTCACCCACGCGGCGTCAAAGCTCATTTTCGGCATTGACGTTTGTGGAACGCCAGCCACTTTCGAAGTATTTGCAGGCGGTCTGTTGCGGATACCAGTTATCGCGAACCGCAATCTGCTAAAAGAGATTCGAAGCCACCTGACGGTTGTATACGTGTTCGCAGACTACGCACTTCTCGTCGAGTATCCGTGGCGTGGCATGACAGGGAAAGCGCGAATCGCCTCCGCAGAGTCTTTAGAAATACAGGCCTTCAAGAATCCGGTTCTCGTGTCCTCTACCGTAACGGATGACCTTCTTCCATGCAGGTTCATGGTCAACCGCGTAGAAGGACTGCCGACGAGCCGTCTGGACCTCTGGGCGGACGACGTCCCTTTCTGAGTCATCTGCACGGGTATTTCACATATCACACCACTCAACATCATGTTCAACCACACCAACTCTGCCGCGCCGCACGACGAAGTCCTGCGACTTTTCGAGTACGCCAAATCATTGCTCGACCTGCATCAGGACACGGGCGTCGAATTCTGGAGAAATATCGATGAGACCGCCCTCGAAGTTTGGGTCCGCGAGGACCACGCTGACAAATCGAAACTTCTAGGCTCGCGCGACACGCTTACAGACCTGAGAGAACTGTTGTCCAGGCATCTCGCGAAGATGCGA
The DNA here is from genome assembly GCF_003387275.1 of Paraburkholderia sp. BL6669N2. Classification (NCBI taxonomy): domain Bacteria; kingdom Pseudomonadati; phylum Pseudomonadota; class Betaproteobacteria; order Burkholderiales; family Burkholderiaceae; genus Paraburkholderia; species Paraburkholderia sp. BL6669N2. The sequence goes on from NZ_QUNA01000002.1 coordinate 1,414,378, forward strand.
TGCGCCGCTGAATGGGTTCATCGCCTCATTGAGGTAAGTGGCAACTCTCACCTCAAACCTGACGGCAACTATTGTCCTCCGTTCTGGTCCCTTTGCCATGACTATCCTGCCCTCGTTCGGGACTGTTATCGGCACGAAGACTTGCCGCACGCAATCTTGACGCTGATGAAAAGGTGGTATCTCCCGTCGCCGTCAGGCGACGCGGCGGGTGTCACGCAATTTCTGCAACATACGCTCATCAAGACTTCCGAAAGCGAGCCGCTTGCCCGTTTCCTTGCGGAGCCTTGGCTAGCGGGCCACCGATTTTATGTCGACCGCGACTTGCTCCAACCCATCATCGGGAACGCGACCAACGAACGGAAGGTTTTGATAATACCCCGGTTGAAAGAGTGGCAAGAGAGTTTACACGCACTGACGTCCGCGAACGCTACGCCTGTGATTGAGAAAGGCACGTCAACGGAGCGACTAATCGAAACATTCTCCGATGGCTTGCTCCGCCTTTCGATACTGGGCGGTAGCGAATACCTTGAGTTGGTTCGGAGTCGCATCGCCGTGCTGTATCTGCTCGATACCGGCGCATTGTTCGTGGAATACCCGTGGCATCGTTTCGGTTCCGGTCAACGTAGGTTAGACCAGCCACACGCGATCGCATCTGGACGACTTCCAGTTGAGGGCGCGCAATACCCAGTCGAGCGACGTGACGATATGACAGTAGTCGTAAACTGGATTGGAGAACGCATCACCGAGCTACCGAAATGGCACGTCAATACGGGAAGGTCATCAACCTGACTCAATAACACGCCGCTCAGCATGCGCAGTGCATGAGATGTGCCGTTTAAATCTCTAAACGATAGAGCTGCCGAGTGCGCTTCTATGGCTGGATCGCTGCTAGCGCAAAGCAATATCAACTCGAAGGACACATTTGGCGTCCTCAAACTATTTGCAGGTGTGGGCGGATTGCGGACCAGTACTGTCCGCAATCCGCTTTCGCATGGCACTGAGCGTTTCGATCAGTCGCAGGCAGCAAATGCATTCGGAAAGTTTGATGCCGGTTCTGTTTAAAATGGGCAAATGGCCACGCCCTCGCGCGAGGCTAGCATTCCCGTCTTAACTCATGACCTAAAATGGAGACGCCATGCAAGTAGAAGGGATCTGTCATTGCGGGGCAATCAGGTACGAGGCGATTGTTGATCCCCAGACAGCAGGCATGTGTCATTGCAGCGATTGCCAGACGCTTCCTGGCGCCCCCTTTCGGGCGAGCGTTCCGGCCAGGATGGAAGACTTTCGTCTTCTTAGTCGGCGCCGGCTAGTCTAGACTGAACAAATCCAAAGAGGAGTGATGCCATGGAAGCCATCAGCATTTTGCGAGCGAAGTCTATACTGTCGCGCCTTGTGGATGCCATCGAGGGAGGACTAGAGCGCGAAATCATCATTAGCCGAAACGGGCGGCCAGTGGCCCGACTAGTTCCGATGGAAAGAGCGCAGCCCGAGAAACGCATTGGCGTGGCGAAAGGCAAATTTGAGGTTCCCGATTCCATTGATGCGTCCAACCGAGAAATATCAGAGCTGTTCCTTGGAAAGGGTTCGTCCTGAACGTTCTCTGCTTCGGCATCTAGTGTTCCGTCCCAGAAATAACTTTGCATAGGCGGGCCACTTTTTGAAGGATTGAATCGGCGGTTGCTGTCCAGATGAACGCGCGTATGTGCTGGTTGTACTGCTGAACACAACGCTCGATGCTGGCAATCAGGTCGCGCACATTCCTGAAGGAGCCACGCCGGATTGCCTGCTGCGTGATCAACCCGAACCAGCGCTCCACCTGATTGAGCCAGCTCTCCGCAATCTTCTCCGTGGCAGACCGAATGGCGGCAAGGATGACCGCATCGCGAATAGGCCACGGGTAATTGATTGGCCCTAGACCCCGGCTTATGGATGGGAATCAGTAGTTCGACGATCTGGACCTCGTGACAGTGCCGTATCTCGCCGATAGTATGCAGATTTCCACGATAACCTCTTGTCTTCAGTGACAAATTCGTAGCGCCGAAGATGCGTTTCAGCGCTGCGCAAACCAAAGACGGTCGAATAGCAACCCGTTTGCAATCAGACAATGCGTATCGCCTCCGTTCGAAATCCATTGAGTAATGCTCGATCACTTCAGCGTCAACCGAAGCTTCTCCGACGACTGTTGGTCAGCGAGCATGCCGAAGCCGTCCTGTCGGTATCCAGGCCAATATTGACTTGCTTTCTCTTCTGCCACACTCCCACCTCGGACCGATATGTTGCGAAGCAACATTGCGGCGCACGCTTGCCTAGAACGGCTCTTCAACCTGTTCGACCGTGGACGAAGCATCAGCGAATCGAACTTGCAAAAGGAGGTTGAACACAGTGTGATCCCAAGGATCCGGATAGTCCCCGGCCTTGCAGCCGAGCATCCGCAACAGCGACGGAATATTCCCGTGGTGCCAGCAGACGAGCACCTTCTTGTTCGCATATTGCGGCGCAGATAAAAGGGTTTGTGCCAGAGCGCCGTAATCCTGATCCGCGACGGTAGCATCAATCGGCTTTCCAATCTTTCTGGCCAACGGCTCAACCGTTTCATACGGCCGCGCACTGTTCTTCGAAATCGCCGCTGCGAATATAAAATCCGGTGGGCCGAATTTTTCCGGTATGTAGGACGCCAACTCCTCTGCCCGCGCGCATCCAGCCTCCGAAAGGTTGGGATCAATCGGATCGACTGGTTTCTCCGCGTGGCGCATGACAAGAATAAGCGTGGGCTTCGATGACATACTGCCTCCTGTATGCTCGCCTGAAAGCGCAGCATAGGTGCGGCGTATTTCAGATAACCTACGCTCTGCCGAGATGTGCGCGGTAGAGCACATAGCATCCGACGACGCCTCGAGGTTTTCGGTGGTAACCCGCACAATCTAGCGTGGCATGCTCCTTATCCGGATGGTGCGAAGCGAGGCGCCGTCACGCAGATCCTCCCGAAAACACTGAGCCGATTTGCGACAGACCGGACGACCGGTTTAACTAATTTTCTGTGTACCGAGGAGCGCAATATGGGACAGATCAACTACAGTTGTCTAAAAGGAAAAATCGACCGCTTCAAGCCTGCACCAGCTGGCAACCCTCATCTGTGGATGCTGATTGACGCGGGCTCTGACTCATTCTTCGCGACGGTCAATGTGCAGTCGTCGAAAGGCATGCCGGGATTGCCAGTAGCTGAGAGCTACCTGAACTTTTTGGTCGATGAGGATTTCCGGCATCCGATTGTCGCTCATCTACGTCAGCTCAAATCTGGTCTTGCGGACCAGGAGCGTAGCTATGCGGCGGGCGCTGTTGACTACATCAAGGGAAACTTGTTCGATCCTCGCAAGATGCGCGTGCTGCCGAGCCAGAGTAGTGGCGGGGACGACCTCGTACACCGTCTGAGTGCATTGCTCGGTCTCGCCCGCGAGCAGAACGACGACATCGTCATCGTCGGTAGCCAGTTTCGAACGTCTCGTGGCCAAACGGACGCCGTCTTCGGCGAGACCCCTCAGTTTGGCATCGACAACACACATATGGCTCAGGGAGACCCGCCCGCCATAGATAAAAAGCTTCACGAGAATGGCACGTGGCATGACGGGGCGATCTTCCTGCTGAGCACCAACACGGACCGTGTCACGGCCATCTTTCTCGCCTTCCAGACACAGGCCTGGCAGACGGACGCAGAAGGACAGCCCCTGGATGGCACCACGGGCTTTGAGGCACCGCGCTACGATTTCAGCGGTGGCGGTCTTGGCAACCTTTTGCCTTCAACACCACCCCCCGCCGAGTTCACCTCCCTCAACCGGCTTGCAACGGCACTGGAAGACTTGTGATTGCGAATATGTCCACCGGATCTCTGGACGTGTCTGGCTGGTCAGTGACGAAACCTGAAACGTCCCAGGAACTGCAGCCGACAACCATTGCCCCGGGCCAGCCACTCACAATCGATCTCCCTGACAATTTCCTTGATGACGCCGGAGGCATCCTCTCCTTGCTTGATAACCGTGGTCTTAAGGTCGACGGAGTCGCCTATCTTGGCGGCCCTGCGGCAGGGTGGAGTACGAGTTTCGCGACGTGAATGCATTCCTCAACGTACGTTGCTACGGCGAACTTAAAACGCAGCTGGAAATGGTTGCGCCGTATCCACCCAATAAGAAGCTTTCCGGACGACGTCGCTATTGGCCGTGGCGTGGGAGGTGCCTTGTATGAGTCTTATCCTGAACGAACTCGACGCTGACGACAACATTACGTTGTCTCGCAGCAATCCGCGTGCTAAAGATCTAATTTTTTGTCAGTCGGTCCAGACGAAACTCCAGGCACCTCCAACACCAGGATTTTAGGAAGTTTCGGACTTGATTACTCCGTGATTCCCACAAGCAAGGAGTTGGCGACCGCTAGGATATATCTGGCCGCATCGAGCGCGGCCCGATACTGGTGGCCATTTTCACGACCTGCGCGCAGCCTGCGGCTCGAAGACCCCGGACCAAGTCGCTATTGAGCCGCCGTCAGTTTCAGTCCCGGTCTCAGCGTCGGCGATGGATCCTGTTGACCCTTTCGCTCGTCTGATACCTGCTCGATACCTTTCCTTGTCACTTCCTCCAGAAAGGCCAGGCGGGCCCGGTAGTAATCTGCGCGTAGCTGCGCATCCAGCACATGCTGCTCAGCCTGAAACAGCTCCATGCGCAGGTCATTCAAGGCACGTTCAGCCTGTTTCTCGGGAGTAGGTGCGTGACGTAAAGCCCAGTTTGCAAGCCATCGCAGCATGGTGAAGCCCTCCTGTCGTCGGATGCTCTGCCACTGCCAAGGCTATCAAAGTCTGGTACGGATGTCTGTCAAAAAGAGTCAGGACGTCGCATGTTGCATAAACCGCACACGGCTTCCTGCGCGCGAGAAAGTTGTGATACCCATCGGTTGACGTAGACACGAAGTCCCCTTCGCTTACGAATGCGCGGCTACGCTGTCGAACGCAATTCTGTGTACCAAGGTCCGGATGGGGCCCACCGCCTCCATTCCCGTCGCCGGCTTTTTCTACCGGCGGCATTGGATTCTCACCGTCGCATCTTCCATACGTCGATGAGGCGCAACCCATTCCGTTGCTCAAGCGCTGGAAGCAACTATCCAGACGCTCGTGCGATCGCGTCCGGCTGCGGCCCCCTCGAATCAATGATGCTCGCGTTGCAGCATAGCCGGTTGCGCGTCTGCTGCACTTGGGACGGCTGACGCACCGTCAGCAGACGAGGGGTTATTTCTTGAGTTCAATGCACCATCGTCTCGACCGATTTCCCCTGCTGCCACCTCACTCGGCGATGAAGCGCCGGTGGTTTGCGGCGGCTGGACGGCCACCATCGGCTGAGCTTGTGACAACGCCGAGGCGCCTCCAGTGGTGACAGCCGCATCTGACGCTAACACGTGCGCGTTTGATACCGTCGATATTTCCGGCGCTGACGATTCCACCACGGCCGACGCATCGGTGGCTTGAGGAGGCGCTGTGGTCCCAGAGTCATTTTTCTTTCCCGAACCGAAAATAGCCAATCCGGCGACCACCAGGATTGCAGCGCCGATGCCCATGCCAGCTCGCTTGGTGTTCGACCCGTGACAGGACGGGCACTTCAACGATACAGACCTGCCTTTCGGGTACCAGGTGTGTCCGCAGTCAGCGCATTTGTTCAGTGGTCGCTTTGTAGTTCGTGTGGTGGCCATAATGTTCGAGTTGTATCTCTCTTAGTGGTCGGGCCAGCGGCTCAGGGAACGCAGCTCATACCGATATCGCGGTATCCGTAGTTGCATTCATATCGGCCGCCGTCAACGCTGAGATGAGCGTTTGAAGGAATGAACACTTGTGCGCACCTGTCTGCGATCAGATGGAATCCCCGATCACATTCCCAACCGACAGAGGTATTAGCCAGATGGGCATTCGGCGGAGTAACCGGTGCCGCACAGACGTCCCCCGTACGTGCGAACCCGAAGTCGCAAACCCAACCGCCTGCATCTCCCTGCCTGTGTGCGTGTGGCGGCATTGCAGCCATTACGCATCCCGTGGGATCACGCTGATATCCAGGCGGACAAGTCTGGCTATAGGCGCCGCGTGCATAGGGGTTTCCAGAAGCCTGCGGACACCCGAGCCGATCAACGCCGGGCGGACACGAAGAAGACGGGAGAACTGGAGGAACATTCGCGGCTTGGCGCGCCGGTTCTGCGATAGCTCCGCCTACCGCTCCGACCGATCCATTAGAAGGCGATGCCAATGAAGGCGCAGGGACCGTCGCCACCGGCTTTCCCCGGAAAGCCGCGAAAAATGCAGATAGTGAATCATCAGGAGAAGCCTGCTCAGGGGTTTGGGCGCGATTTGAAGTCGCTTCCAGCACGCAAAAAACCGTAACCGCCATGAACACGACACGGGAGAGCCTACGTCGCATCTTTGTCATTTCCGACTAACCGCAACATCTGCATCCGCCTGGTCGAGAGCAAGGGCCGCCGCATCAAGGTGTGCGCGCGCGGCCTGCCGTACGGCCAGCGCCGAAGAGTGCAACTGCTGGATCTGTGCAACGCCGTCACGCATATCTCGCTCGAGCTGCATTTTCTCTCCGGCAATCTTCGCATTCAGCGCAGTGATGTCCTGCTGGGGCACACCTCGGGTCGGATCAAATCGAAACTTCGCGGCGATTTTCCCCTTCCAGGCGAGAAGCCGCTTCGCGAGGGCGTCGCCGATTCCCTGCACTCTGACCACCCGGTTGTATTCGATGTCGTTTGCAGTCTCAACGCCGAAAGAGGCCAGAGCGCTGATTCGCGTAGGACCGATGCCATCAATTTCACCTTCGGCAATCAGAACGCCATCGAGAAATGCGGCAAGTTGCTTGTCGCGAATAGATGCATGAAGTTCCTGCATCAATCGCTGATATTTCGACGGCAAGCCATCGAAGTCCGTCTTGATGCGCTGCAGTTTCGCGAGCTCGCTGGACATACGTGGGTCATGCGTCAATTTTTCGTACGCTTCCAGCGCTATTCCAAAAGTTGACCGCGCTGCCACCGCAAGTTTCTCAAGCAAGGCGATTCTGTGTCCCTTGGGGTGTTTGACGGCCGCCAGCACGATTGCCCCACCGATGAGCGTCAGTATCCAGATTTCAGGCAAGGCAAGGGTCGCGAAGAAAGCGACAAGTGCGATTGCAGAGACCGCCGCGCGATACTTGAGGACTTCCGCTCGACCGTACGAGACGGCCTTCCCAATCACAGCGGATTGTGGCCGTTGATATGGAGCGAGAGACGGCAGTACAGCCAGCGATTGCGCCAGAGCCCAAAGTGAAGCGACGTCGCCACCAGCGGCAGCGGATGTTGGCTTATGGCCAGCGCCTCGAGACAGGAATGCGGGGCGGCCTCGAGTGTCCATGTCACACCACGGGCAACTCGCTTGCGACGGCGGATACCTATGGTCTGCGACCTGCCCGCAAGCTCGCAGCGAAGATTTGAAACTATCAAGCAAGCTAACCCACTCTCGGGCTAGCGGCCGACCGCCCGTCGCGCCATGCTCAGTAAAAGCACGTTCGAAAGCCCTCCCGACTTCCGGAGGAAAAAACGAAAGCGCAAGCGTATCCGGTGGCGAATCAACCTGACGTTGGCGTCGGTCATTCGCATACGCGAAACGGAAACCAGCGATCGCCTCCTCGATTGATCCATCACCCTTGCCTAATGGCACGCCAGAAAACGGATGGCGACCTAGAAACAACAACTGGAAAATCAATACCGCTAACCCGAAGTTGTCGTGATTGGCGGCACGCTCCCTTCCCCTGAAAGTGCCAACCTTTTGCAATTCCGGTGGCGTAAAAAGTAGAACTCCAACGTCGCAGGTATACTTGGTGCCGCCATCCGATATCTGGAATGAATCGCAATCGATTAGCTTTACTGTGCCGTTTCTTCCAACGAGAAAGTTGTTTTCGTTGACGTCGCCCACCACGTGGCCATGGGCATGCACTGCATCGAAGGAGGCGGCAACATTCCTTGCTACATGCACAAGAAATGCGTAGTTAGCATCGGGAAACAACTGCTTGCGGCTGGCAGGGCTGGAGAGGTTATGAATCGGCTGGTAGCCTTCAATCCGAGCCATAAGAAAGCCCGCTATCGCACCGCCCTTCTGGCGAAGCAACAGCTGAGTGGGCCATGCGGCTATCTGGCGGAGATGGCCATTGCCGAGGCGAACCATTGCCCGCAGTTTCGACTGCTTGTCGGTCGGCAGTGGGCTATGGTAAACCTTGGCCACTGAATCGCGACTAAACTCGGTTGACTCGAAGACGCTACCCTCGCCTCCTCGACCGATTTCCTTTTGCAAGGTAACGAGGCTACCTGCCTCGTCGTACAGTTGCTTCACGGCGCGCCCTCGTGAGCCTCTACTGCCAGAATGAGCGTCTTGTCATCGTCCGTGCGGGCGTTGACTCCGTCACTTGCAAGGAACACAGAGAGTGATTCAGAAAGACGGTCACAGTCTTCGGACCTGGCATCAAGCAAAGTTCGAAACATGGGCGTAAAGAACGGTGCATGGACCGATTGATCCGCGAAGACAAGTGCAAGGCGCTGCAGACCGTCCGTCATTAGGGCGACTTCAGCTGGGGAATCCTCCACCCGAATATGCAAATGCTGCGCAGCGAGTTCATCAGTCACGAAGTACGTCATGTTGGCGTACTCCCCTGACTCTGGCCAGAACACGCATTGGAGTTCCCCATCGCGGCGAACCACAATCGCACCGTCACCGACCTGGAAAAACATGGCCCGCTCCGGCCCAACGACTGCACCTACCAGCGTGCACGCGAAATCACGCATGCCACCCTCTACGCGCGCTGCTTCCGCGTCGATTGCCGCCCTGATTGCACCGAGAACGTCATGCGCCAATGCGGCAGTCATTTCAACGTCTGGCGCGGCGATAGCCTCGACAAGAAAGTGCCCACCAACCTCGCAGGCGATTTCAGCACCGGCCTCTGCACGGCTAGCGCTCCCCGCCCCGTCCGACGCGATTACAATCAACCAGTTTCTGCCGTCCGCGCCTGCGGCGGTGGTGACGAAACAGTTGTCCTGGCAAGGCAACGACTGTCGCGAGTGAGAGGTGCCTGCCACGCAAGAACTGACGAAGCGCCAGGTCACACCGATGCCCAACCTTCCGGCGATTTGAGAGCGACATCGGTACCAGGCGTGGACTGGGAGACCGAACTCAACGACCCGGACAGCCACATAAACAGCTCGTTGAATTTAAGACCACTAAGGGCAATCGGTGTACGAACAGAAATCTGACGAAGGACGTTCATGTCGGCGTTATTTACGCCAACTGTGAAGAACGCGAACTTCTTGCCGTTCTCACCTTCGCGAATCCGTTGTGCCGCCGCTTGCCAGGCATCCGTCGGCGCGCCGTCCGTAATCAGAAATATCCATGGCCGATAGTGACCGATGCCGGCCGCCCGATACTCGCTCTTTCTGGACTCGAGGGCATCCAGCGCCAGGTTAATCGCAGCGCCCATTGGGGTATTGCCACCGGCGCTCAGCACAGGCGGCACAAAATTGTGCGCTGTATGGAAGGAGGTATCCATCGTGACGGGTCCGAATGAGATCACCATAGTCTCAACCCGCTTGGCAGCAAGAGGATCTGATAGCAGCTCGCTTCTGAACTGTGCGAGCCCTGCGTTGAGCGCGTCTATGGGTTCGCCCGCCATTGACCCTGAGCGGTCAAGCAACAGGACACAGGGGCACCTCGGCTCCGGATTGTCGGCAAAACTATCCGTGCCAAACGCCGTTTGCATTGCAAACGGATTCTCGTTCTCGATCATGGTCTTCTCTCTGCGCTACGGTGTACACTCGTCCCGCTTGACATTCTAATTAATAATACTTTGGCTTCGATCATAGCAGCGTGAAAACCATGCAGGCAAGTAAAACACCGGCCTATATTGCGCTTGCCGTGGCTGTGGCAGCCGGGGCAATACTGTCGCCCAACAAAAACCAAGTGCCGACGCCCCATCTTCCAGTTGCCCCCACGTCGGCGCCAGACACCCCAAGTCCCGCGTCCGAACCTGCACCAGAGAAGACTTTGGCGTGGCACGACACGACATTAACCTGGGAAAATGTCCGGGTAAGAATCAACGCGCCACTGGCCACTGGGAGCTCGCCGGACTGCCACACTCCTACCGGCGATGAAAATGAAGTGGGCACGTGCGTGGGAATCGTATCCGGAGAAAAGCCAGTGGTGTGGAAGATCAGTACGGTGACGCAAAGAGACCGCTTTGTACCCGCCCGCTGGTTCATTGAGGCAAAAAAAGACATCCGGCAAAGCATGTCCGCTGACCAACTGGCAGCGCGCGTCAAAGCAGACGGTACGCTCACGTCCTCGATTTCGCTCGAGAATCCCGGCCTCATCGATCTGCCACCCTTGAAAGGCGAAGTTGCCATAGCCGGACAAGCAGGATATCGCCCCACCCAAGGCGCACCAATCGCCCCCATGACATGCGTTTTGGCGTACATTCTGGCAGCCAATCGCCCGACCCAGCTTTTTTACTGTTCGGCTGAGCGAGACACTGCTGTAAATGACGCTAGCCGTATGGTCGCGTCGATCCAGAAAATGAACCCGTCGATAGAGTTGCCGCGCGGCTCAATCCAAGGCATGGAAAGGACGGCGTACCAGAGACGCCTGAAGAAGAGCGGCGGCGCTGCGTCGAATCCGGCGCTCGTCAGCGCCGAGATTGATTATTCTGCTGCGACCAGGGACGACTGCCGAAGGTACGACCCAATTTCACAAGAACGCTTTGTCTGCTACGAGCAACGCGCCAAGGCCAGGATCGACCAGATCTCAGCACTTCCCGACTAACGATAAAGAAATCAGGTGTCCTGATACTACCCGAGCCGACCATTTAACACCTCTGCTCCACACCAGGTACCTAGCGACGCATAGAAGTTGAACTATCTAGAGAAGTTAATTTGCAGATCGCAGGGCTTAGGGCTCGGTAAGCACGAGACGGTCGATCTAGAATGGCGGCAAACCTCAGTGGTCAAGCGGGAATCTTTCGAAAGCTGTTTGCCGGTATCGCCTGGTTAGCTGGGTGTCTTACTAGCAACGGGCAGCAAGCCATATCGCCAAACCGTCTTCGTCGGCCTTAAACGTCTTCCTCCAACTCGCGCAGGCGATTCCATGTACGTCTATTTACCCGCCGCCTTGACCAGGACCTGCTGAAGCATATCTGGCACCACACCCTTGGATTTAAGTGTTGCCGTCCGATAGGCAAGTTGGTTTTTCGCGAGACTGATGCCTGCAGATTTTTCCACGTCTTTGCAGGCCACTTCCCATTCAGTCCAATTCTCCAGCAGGAAAGATTCCAGATGATCGCCAAAAATGGCGACGTCATCAGCAACGGTTGCAAGCGGAAAGTCCTCTTCGGCGCGCCCGAAATACCTGAGCACAGCACGATTCCCTGCGGCATGACCAGTTCGTTCTCCGGAGATTTGTGTCTGATCACGTCCTTTGGCCTTCGCACGAGCTTCGAAGCCACTGTCTGCGTCAAAGAGCGCATACACTGGGACACCAATAGTGGTCAGAATTGCATGCACGAGAGGGATGTTCCCCTTGCCCCCAGCCGGGACGACGGACACGCCGGCGGCCTCCAGCGAGCCGATAGACGTTCTGTCAGCGATGCCATAGAAAACTGATGACTCTGTGGTGCCTTCCACGATGAAGGCGCGATGCGCGAAGAGTGCCACGGTGAGCTGATTCTCTACGATGCCGTCCAGCTGACGGTCTATCTTGTCAGCACTAAGTACATCGTTCAGCCTGGCCTTCACCGCTGTAACCGTCGCAAGATGGACACTGACCACAGGAGTATCGCCAGATGATCTCGTCAGGCGCCTTACCTGGTCAAAATGCCGTGCCTCAAGAAAGTAAGGGCTGTGTGTCGCGTACGTCACCTGTATGCGCTTACCCGCGTCCTCGGCGAGTGATCGAAGCACCTTTGCGAAAGTCTGGGCTTGAATCGGATGCTGAAAAAGCTCTGGTTCCTCAATTGCCAGGCAGATGACACCTTCTGTCGACGCTGCCCCGGATTGTGCCAGAAGTTGCAGTGCTGAGATAAGCAGCGTACGCTGAAATCCGTGTCCCTGACGTTCTACAGCCGTTTCAGTTGCGCCATCGCGGACGGCCACCTCGAATGTGGTTCGGGGCGCTTTGAGCTCGACCTCGGCCGGTGAGACCGTGACAGCCCGACCAGGGGAGTAAGACATGACGACCTCATTAAGCTGTGTCGTTATTGCATCGAGCCTTGCTTTGAACTTCTCCTCGTAGACACTTTGCTGCCTTGCCCTCGACTCTTCGACGATTTTAGCAATTTCTTCATCTGCAGCAGCACGATCGATTGAGCGCTCAAGGATTCGACCTAGAATGCTTGACTTTCCGTCGACGGACTCCTCGCTCGCCCGGAGGTCAGCAGTGACTAAGACGAAATCGAAAAGTCCGCTCATCTTGCCGCCACTATTGAAGCCAAAGAAGTTTGTTTGCAGCGCTTCCGGAGCATCAACGAGCATTTCAGTATTGGAAGACTCCCAAGTAGTCATCGCTTGCTCTATCGCCGCACCTGAGCTGGCTGCCGGGAGGTTGAGGTCCGCGCGGCTGCTTCGTAGACTCGCGTACAACTCCTTCTTCGCCGTCGCACCGCTGGCTGCCTTTATTTCATTGAATTCAGGAAAGCTCTTTGCATTCGCCGACATGACCTCAGAGCCGTCAGTCGTCCAGCGCTTCCATGCGGTAAAGCTCTCGACTCCTGCGGGAGCATACTTGCCAAGTGCTTCGCGATCTTTCTCGGTCAGATCCATAAACGTCACTTGCACTTCAATTGGTTCTCCGGTTGCACCAAAGGAACAATCCTTGCCAGTCAACGTGCCCGATTTACCGTTAAAGTACCAATCGAGCGCCCTAAGCACAGTTGACTTGCCGGCACCGTTTGGCCCGATGAATGTCGTAACCGTGTCGAAAGGGATTGTCACGTCTTTCAGCGTGCGGAAGTTTTGTATGCGGACGGATTGGATTTTCATTGGGTTCTATGGGCTACTTTACGATTCTGGTTAAAAACAGCGTTACTGGTCACGACCCGTCACCACGAAACGAAGGCTTCCTGCCATACAAGTGGTAAGCGCCGCTGCCGGGCCACCAGCAGCAACTCGGTAGGCGGCACGATCTTGACCTTTGAGTGGTGTCGGTGGGCTTAGCCAGTGACGGCTAAATGTAGATCCCAAGCACTGTGTTCTCCGGAAAAAAGAGGCGCCGCCCGGAATGAGTTCAAGTAGGACATTGAGTCCGCAGATCAGGGAAACCTTGAACAGTCAGGCAAACGGCCATTGCTGCTTTTCCCGGAGCTTGATAGCTAGCGCTTTGCCTAACTCCATTCGTGACTCCATGCACGCGAACCTCAGCGATTCGTGGTAGTTGTTGTGCTAAAACCCGAGCACCTGGTCATCCCCATAGCGTTGTTGTTTGCTCCGTTCGGGCCAACGTTCGTTACCGTAAGTTGCGTGACGTCTGGAAAGGAAACTTGTGCCGCAAGATTTCCCGAAAGGAAAGATTTGAAGAATGTATACGGGAAACGTTGCCAATGCTAGGCAATTGGAATAAATTTCGCGCGATGTAGTGTGCAGACCTAGGTGCTTTGCGCCTCTAAAACTGCTTATCGCGGTTCACGCGTGCGGTCTACGAGGTTCGTCTGCTCTACGATTCGCGCAATCGAGGCTCTTCAGTAAACATCAACCGATCGATGTAATGTTAGATGTGTTACAGCAACGATCGGCCGAGTCGAATGCTAGGCCGGTCTATTGACTGCGATGGGCCGACGGCGGCCTTTGCTGAGGTAAAGCGTTCGCTCAAGCGTCGCTGTTCAATTCGGCGGTGCAAGTCAAGCAGGTTCCGCGCGCAACAGGTGGCCGATAGTGCAGCCCCCGGCCATCAATGAATAGTCCAGATAGGCCCCCCGGGTCACCGAGGCCGGGCACATCCTCAAAGTCAGACGTCATCTTGCTTGTGCACTATCCAGCACTGCTTCGCAGGTTATGACCCGTCGGTCGGAAGCGACGAACCAAGCCTGACATCTGACACGCCGGCTTGTTAAATTTGAAACCATCCGAGCACGCCCGTTCTTGACAGCCTGTTGAGCTCACGCGACGTTGCGGTAAAGGCTGATCGGCAACGATCCATGGCAAAAGTTAGTCGATGCGAGCAATGACGTGCCGCAGGTAGGCCTCAGGTTCAAGCGCATTCAGTTTGGCTGCACCGACCAGGGTGTAGATTGCGTTCGGTTTCTTTGTTTCGCGCTCCTATCTTCTGGCTGTAAGGCCAAGCGCATCTAGTGCCAGCACGATGGACGAAAATTCGGAAGCAATCATTGGAAAGGCGTTGCGCGCCGCAGCACTCGCCATCGGCGGATATGCGTGTTGTCCGAATTCGCATCGGGAAGTCAGCGCGCCCGTTATCGACAGCTAGATGACCGAAAGCTTCTCAGAAATTATCCTGTCAAGGAGGACCCGACGGACCAAGGCGTGCTCTAGGGGATGAGGTCACACGCCCGCTACCGGGAACATCAGGCCGGGTCAAGAGGAAGTGCTGCTTACTGCGTTCATGCCCGGCGCCTCTACGCCGATCCCTGACGCCCGGTGCTTGGGCGGCGAGAGCGCGAGTGCCGTAGACTTCGTAATCGCACGCAGTTCTCGTCGCCCGGACGATCGCTTTGCCGGGATCGCACGGATCGAGCCGATATTAAACCGAAGCCAACCGGATAGACCAGTATATAAATCCCGCATTTGATCGCTATGGGCGTCCGCCATCGTGTTTTTTGGGGGGAGATAGTGCAGTTTTGAAAGACCAGTTTCCAATGCAAGGTCACTGTCGTGACTCGCGCGTCAGCGAAAAAAAATTCACTTCACTCAAACAAAGATGACCCGGTACCGCTTGTGTGACAAAGCCCATTCGCTTGGCGGAGACCACGCCGACGCAGTCGCGAGGTGAAGGACCCCATCGGATTTGAGCGTTCGGCTTGCGGCGCAATGTCCGCAGAAAACTACGGCTATATGCCGGCGATAATCAAAAAATGGATTTGTTGCCACTGGTGAATCGGGCCGCCAGCGAGTCGATCATGTGACTTCCATCGGGAGAGTTGACGTGGCGTACCGGGAGCCCGAGTTGAGAAGGGGAAGTGGTCGAACCCGCTTGAAAAAAGCAAATGAGTTCAGTTGCGTTCAATTTGGAGGATCTTGTGAAAAACCGAAAGCTTTTTTCCCTTGTCTTTGTGTCTTTTTTCGTCGGTGCCACGAGCGCTTTATCAGTTGCGGCTGGAGCTAGCACCTCTGAGGGATCAAACGCGGAGGCTTCGCCGGTCTTCGGCGTGACGCTTCCGCCAGGTTACCGTGACTGGGGATTCGTTAGCGTTGCCCATGAGGCGGGCAACAATAACGACATTCGTGCAATCCTCGGGAACGACGTTGCAATGAAGGCGTTGCGGGAAGGGACTTTGCCTTTCCCGGAAGGCTCGATTATCGTGCGGCTTGCTTACGCATATGTGCCGTCTGAGCGTAACAACGCAATCTTTGGCCGGGAGCAATCATTTGTCGCAGGAACTCCGACTAACGTTCAGGTTGAGGTCAAAGACTCCAAACGCTACGCTAGTACGGGCGGATGGGGCTACGGGCAGTTTGAAAACGGCAAGGCTAATCCGAGTGTAAAAATCATAAATAGCTGCTTTGCTTGTCACACCAAATTGCCCGCCGCATCGGATCTGATCTTTACAACATATTCCAAGTAGCGGCGTTGAAAACGAGGGTTCCGCGAACTGCGGCAGTCCCGGACGCATTGAGCGCCCAGAACCTGCGCACGGCGCTGTGGCGGGCCGGTAGCGATAATAGCCGAGCCAGGGGCGTTACTGACCGGGCTATGGACCACCGAAGACTCAGCGCCGTCGCTTCCCGCAGCGCCGGGCGCCGGTATGGTGTCGTTATCCGCCTACGCGAGACGCGCCTGTGCTGCATCCAGCCTGCGCTGCCCTATCGTCAGAGCAACCTCGACTGTTGGGATATCGAGCTTCCTCGATTCCTGCAGGACCGTGTGCACGTTTTGCGCGATGCCGTCACGCACGTGCTTTTCAGCCGCATCCGCTGTACGGTTATGGACTTCAACGCCCGATGCGTACATCAGGCCGCCCGCGCTAGCGATAAAATCCGGTACATAGACGATTTCGCGCTCGAGCAGTGTCGTCGCTACGCTATCGACGGCAAGCTGATTGTTGGCTGCACCACAGATTACCTTGCATCGCAAACTTCCAATGTTTTCGGTCGTGAACACGCCACCCAACGCACAAGGCACGAGCACATCACAATTCGCGAGCAGCGCTTCCCCAGGCTGCAACCATTGGGCACCCAGTTCTTTGGCAAGTAACTCTTTTGCCGGGTCGATGTCCGACACAATCAGTTCCGCCCCCTGCTCTTTGAGGGTTTTCGCAAGCGAAGCACCGATCCCGCCCAGGCCCACAATGCTAAAGCGCAAGCCGGACAGCGAGTTTCTGTCAAGCGAGACCTCGACGGCGGTGTTAATCGCACTCAACAGACCCACGAACGTCCCATACGTCGTGCCGCCTGCGCCGCCCGCAGCTTTAGAGCGACCCCCGGTCCAGCGGGTGCGCCGATACATGAAATCCATGTCTTCCGGGCCGGTGCCGACGTCCGGGCCGGCAAGGTATGCTCCGTCGAGCGAGTGGATATGCTCGGCGATGTCCAGCAGCAAAGCAGAGCGTTGTGGCGCGCTCAAGGTCATGCCAGTAGGTAATGGCACGACCGCCTTGCCGCCACCCGTTCCATTGTCAATTGCAGCCGCCTTATACGTCATGGCATGCGAAAGCCGCAGACAGTCCGTTAGACCATCCGATGCGTGTTCATAGTGTTTGATGCGCAAGCCGCCAATTGCCGGCCCAAGCACGGTTGAATGTACAGCGATCATGACGGGCAAACCGGTACGGCGACCGGGCTTGACCTGAACGTGTTCATGATCGGTCGGAATGTGAATCTGGCTCATAGAAGGCTCTCAAGTGACGATTGACCGATCGCAAAGCTACGCATCGAACGAAGTTCGTAGACGCGCGTCGACAATGGAGCTGAACTGGCCGCTCATCGGAGCCCACCGTTCGCCCCCTTGAAAACAGGTAACTGCGATCAGTCACTAGCCTATTGGGAGTCGCCAACCCGGTCTAGAACGTTCTTGTACGGATGGCCTCCCCGCCACCATGCCACTGTAAACGCAAGCGCTGATTCGGAGCGAACCTGCCTCGTGCATCGGTTCTTCTGGAGCGAATCGGGCGGCGAGAAAGACCGATTGAGAAAGAATGTTGAGTGAGCCCGGAAGCGGCACACCGCGCCCTTCACACCTCGTATGTACATATAGCATGACGCATGCGCCGGTGCTGCAAACTGTCGTTCCGGCGACCCGCGAGCGTAGGGCAGCGCGTAGATGTGCCCCGCCTAGCTTTAGAGCTGTAACGTCAGTCAAAGGCCGACGCGTCGCCTAAGCGACTGCCGACCCGGCAGTGGAGCGGTTTCCTTGGCTAGGTCTCGCCAACATCGTTGAGATCTGCGCCCAGCATTCGCAAAGTGTCACGAAGCAGGTCGATTTCAGCGAGAGCACGCTCTCGCGAGTCAATCGGAAATGCTCTTGGATCGGACTTGCCTTGCGCCTTTCTTATGGCATCGACAGTCATGCAAAACGATATAGTCTCGATACGCTTTGAATAAATCTTCACAGTGTCGTTAATTCGCTTTCTTTTTCAGCGGCGCCATCGATGGACGTGTCTATAACTAAAGCCACCAACTTCCATGCGGCTCCTGAATATTTCATTGCGGGCGGAGCCATTCGATTGATCGACGCGGCGAAACGAAGTCGTCCATAAGCCGGAGCTGCCGCACGACCGGGGATGGGACCAGTTGGTCCAAGACTCGTATCTGATCAGGCAGACATCAAGTTATGCGGTCAGAGACGACCGCGCCTTCCTGATAACCTCTGGTTCTGTCAATGCGTAGCTGCCCGCTAGGTCAGGTGTCCTCCTGAGAATCAAGGGGCTACTCCGGTCACCATCTGCCGTTCTCGGCCTCGTTCGAAGGCTCGCGGCTGATTTCTGGACATCGCAAAGGCTGCACCGTTCAGCGTCGCTCTTGCAGCAGGACACGCGCGGAGTCGGCCATCACGACAACAGCGCCGGCCATCATCATGGTGTCCTTCCAAATCAGCCGCCCCATTCCCGACAAATAGGGAAACCCGTGCTGCGCATCACCAAGGGCCGGAACCCAAGCTTCAGGTGTCGTCACGAGAAACGACAGAGTGACGACAGGCGTCAGGAACGACAACATTCCACCGGCCAAACCGGCGCGGCGAGACAGGGGATTCAGAAGAACAAGCAGAGCGATGGTCAGTTCAACTGCCCCGAGTCCATCCGCGAACCGGTAGGTGTTGTTCTCGGTCTGCCACGCACGTTGTTCAGGGCGCAGCTGGCCCTCCTGCGTCATGTGCTCCTTGTATTGATCGGGATGCTTGTAAAAAAAGGACATCACCGGGCTATGCGCGACCATCGGCGTGATGCTGTCGGCCTCGAATGGCACAAACTTGAGCAGACCAATCCAGATAAACACGGCAGCGATCGAAATTCGGACGAGATTTACGCCGAGACGATCAGCATGGCTAAGAGCTACCAGGAAGTTTTTGATTGAAAGCATGGCAAGAATGAGAGCATGTAACGGAACGCAGAGTCTAGACATGCGCTTTCATTTACCCCATGCCTGACTGCCTCAATTCCATGCTCGAACGGCTCAAAGGGCTAAGGAATTCACTGAGTCGCAAAAAATTCTTGGGAATGGGAATGTTTCATTGCACAGTGTCCATAACCGCGAGCGTCGAGACAGACCCAGAGTTCGTTGCAATGATGGTGCCTTATCACCAGTGCGTAATTGAAATGGCGCAGGCTGAATTGCGTTACGGCCGCAACGTTCAACTGGGTCGTATCGCCCAAGAGATCGTTGTGGAAAAACCGCTAGAGACCAATGCGGCGCCTTGCCTTGAGCCAACCGTTGCCGCCTTCTGCACCGGTCCCCGACCAGCAGCTTTCTTCGCGGGCTAGCACCAGACTTGAGCACGAAGCCTGATCTCGTACCATAGCCCTCAGAGAATTTGACCAGATGTGGCTGAACTTCAATGTGTCAAACGCGCCACGCTTTGTAGTACGCCAATTTTTCTTGTGAGCGACAATCCAATGACCGCGAAAAACCACTTGTTCCGCCGCTCAATATCTGGAGGCTCTCATGAGGAAGATTTCAGCCGTATGCGCTATATCCGGGCTAGTCGCTGCCTCAACCGCTCAGGCCCAAACTTCGGTGACGTTATATGGCTTGATCGACGCTGGTCTGATGTACACCAACAATGTGTCGAAAGGTGGTTCACAGGGTGCCCTGATACAGGCGACGAGCGGCAACATCAACGGAAGTCGCTTCGGTCTTCGCGGCGCGGAAGATCTTGGTGGTGGTCTGAAAGCCATATTTGTGCTCGAAAACGGCTTCAACGTTCAGAACGGAAGATTAGGGCAAGACGGCCGGATGTTCGGACGTCAGGCATACGTCGGCCTCGGTTCGACCCAATTTGGTACGGTCACGCTGGGGCGGCAATATGATTCGCTAGTCGATTTTGTTGCGCCTTTGTCCGGCACTGCGGGAACTTTCGGTGACACCGGCTTCGCGCATCCATTCGATAACGACAACTTGAATCATTCGGTTCGAATGAATAATGCAGTCAAATACACTAGTACAAACTATGCAGGATTTACTTTCGGCGGCCTCTACGCCTTCTCGAACAGTACGAATTTTGCAGTCAATCGTGCCTACAGTGCAGGCGCAAGTTATGCCACCGGTCCTTTCACGTTTGCGGCCGGCTATTTGCAGATCAACGGCTCGACGAATACGACGTCGGGGAGCGCTGGCGCGGTTGACCTCGCTGAGTCGACGGCCAATGGCACTGGTGGATTCAATCTCGGTGCTGATGTCCAGCGGACGGCGGGCGCTGCTCTCAGTTATAAATTCGGGCCGGCGACCGTAGGTTTTGTCTACACGCACAGCCAGTTTCAAGGGACCACGTCTTTTGGACAGACCAACGCAGGGAACAGCGGCACGATGCGCTTTGACAACTTCGAGTTGAACGGCAAATATGCGTTGACGCCGGCGGTCAACCTGGGTATTGCCGATACCTACACCGACGGCCACGTCGGCAATGGCAAGAACACTGCGTACGGGAATGATCCAAAATGGAATCAAATAAATCTGCAAGCCGTCTATCTGTTCTCGAAGCGCACTGATGTCTATATCGAGGGAATGTATCAACACGCGATTGGTCATAACTACGTCGCGTTCATCAACACAGCCGGTGGTGCTTCATCGACGTCAAATCAGGTTGTTGCTACGGTCGGACTGCGCACCCGTTTTTAGGGGTGCTTGACGGCTGGGGGTATGTACGACCGCAGGATCCAGACACCAGCCGCCATCCCAGCGGCGGACCGTAGGTCTTGAGACTGCCTTTGACCTATTCTCAGCGCGCATCCCGTCTTGAACGCGCATACGTGCGTCACGAAGGTTGCCGTCATCATAACGACGGAGCAATGCGATGGACGATGCACCAGGAGATCCCGAACCGAGGGGCGCACGACGCCCCCGCGCCAAGGAAGCGTTCTCGGGCGAGACGGTCGCGGCATGGACCACAAGCGGACTGGATGTTAGACGTTTCTGTCCTAAGCAGGGCTCGCCGGTAGTACCTTCCGACTGCGGACGCCAGAAACTATCGACCGAGGAAAGCGCAGAAGCGCATACCGCTTGCTGTCAAGCTAAACGCGGCATTTATCGTTTCTTTTCACGGGCCGTATTCTCGAAGTACGTCAACACTTTGCATCTTCGAATGCTGATCGTTCTTGCCACTACGAGCGACCGACTCGCTCGCCCCGCGTCACCGCCACCACGCACACTATGAGAGGAATTCTTCATCTGCGATACCGTTCCCGTCACCGCTAAACATCTGAGCGAGAGAGTCGGAATCATCGTCCGGCTGAACGCGAAAAGCACGCCTATCGCCGTCACGATTCGGAAGGCCATTGGCGAGCCTTGCACACTCTGCTGTGAAAGGCTGTAGACATCTCATTCCCCGATTCCCTCACGACCGGTTCCACTGACTGATCCCTGTCGACGAAGACGAAGGTGTGACGGAACTGCGCCGATGAGCATGTTTCAGATGCACCGGTCCCTAGGCGTGCGGTTCAATGCGGGCGCGCGATCAGTTGGTGGTGGGCATCGACACCGATAATCCCACGTGCCCCTCCGTGAGCTTGACCATCCGAATGGAACACCAAGAGGATCGCGTTGTCATGCGTAAGTGTGCTCGGCGATACCATGTCAACCACCGCGTCCCCTTTCGCGTTCGCCCGAAATGAGTTATTGCGCGCGCTTCCGTCGAGAGGGGTAAACGCGATCGGATTCTGGTCAAAGTGATTTTCAAAGAGGCTGTATTCACCGTTGGGTTCTAGGCCCGCCAGCGATGCCACAATCCGCTCACTGCCGTCGCTGCGCGGGGTAAGTGTCACAGTGCCGCGCGCGCCGAGCCATTGGCCCAGCGTCATTGGAAGCGACCGACCCTTCGCGTTAAGAATTGGTGTCGCATCAAGATCGTCGCTCCGCGCATTTCGGAGATTAGCTTCGTGGGCGATGCCCTGCGGTCCGATCGCTGCAGTAGCGTCGGCGGCTCGAACGAAAACCTGTGGATCCAATGCGTGCTGCAAACCCATTTCTGCGGAAAAGAAAGCTGCATGGGTTTCGAAATTCAGGACAAGGGCGTCGTCCGCATGGGCTAGCTCTGAGGCAGAGATCAGTCCGGCCAAGGCCAAAATTGTGGCGAAGAATCTCATGGTCTGCTCCTAATCAAAGATGAGACGCCCGAAAGAAAGTCAGCGCGGCGCAAGCCGTTGAGGCCGCTGGCGACGGCCGCAGACCTCCATTCGCGAATACACTTCGCACCGAGTGTAGTAACTTCACGATTTCGGGGTAACGCCCGCTCGGCTCAATTTCATGCTCATTCGACTCATCTGGTTGCTCGGTCTTGTTCCTGAGCCGTGTACGCTCTATCGCACCGCACGCTTTACCTTGAAACGACTGTCGACAGCATCGCTGCGTTACAGATATTCCATGACCAGTATGAAGTAGGCGACCAAAAGATTGATCCGAACGAGCATGATTTTGCGCTTGGCTAACGTCGCCGTTTAGTTCGCCGTCGCATACGATTGAGCAATCACGGAGCCGCCCGCGTGGCGACCGGAACCTTGAACCTGGATTGGAGAGCCGACATGGCAACTACCGAACATTTCGAGTATGTGTTTCTTGGTGGAGGAAAGGGCGGCAAATCACTTGCGATGGATCTTGCAAGGGCCGGCAAGCACGTTGCGGTTATCGAGCGGGGAATGATTGGGGGGTCTTGCATAAACGTCGCCTGCATCCCGACGAAAGCGCTGATCCAAGTCGCGCGCATCACGCATGCTGCAAACGAGTTGGCGCGCCTCAGCGGCAACGCGGCACAAGCGGCCCCAGACATGAAAATTGTGCGTGAACGAGTTCGATCTGTTGTCGACGGGATGGTGCAGGTCAATCTCAGCGCTTTTCATGCATCTGGTCTTGAACTCATAATCGGCGATGGGCGGTTCGTTGCGCCACGTGTGCTCGAGGTGCACCTGCCCGACGGGCAGCGCCGGGTCATTGAGGCGGACCACGCGTTTGTGAACACCGGCACGACTGCCGCAGTGCCCGATATCGAAGGCCTGCGGGAAGCAGCTCCGCTGACACATACCGAAGCGCTCCAGCTAGAAGTGCTACCCGAAAAACTGGTTGTTCTTGGAGGTGGTTACATCGGGCTAGAACTGGCTCAGGCGTTTCATCGCCTCGGAAGTCGGGTGACTGTGTTGCAGGACGGCCCGCGCATCGCAACGCGTGAAGATCCGGACGTCACGGATGCAATCGAAAAATCGCTGACTCACGAGGGAATCGATATTCGTACCAACGTCAAGGCTGTTCGTATCGAAGGTCACTCAGGGCAGGAGGTAAAGATTATCCTTGCAGACGGCAGCGCCGTGAATGGCACGCACATTCTCGTCGCGGCCGGGCGCACTCCTAACACCCGTAACATTGGTCTTGCTGCTGCCGGAGTTGAAGTAGATTCGCGCGGCTTCATCGTCACAGACGAGCGACTAGCAACGACTGCAGAGAGGACGTGGGCAATCGGCGAAGTCGCCGGCACACCCATGTTCACCCATGCCTCCTTTGATGACTACCGAGTGTTGAAATCGGTGCTGGACGGCGGCTCGCGAACCAAGACAGACCGGGTTATCCCATACGCGCTATTTATCGAACCGGAGCTAGGAAGAATCGGCATCAACGAGACAGAAGCAAATGCGCGCGGTATCCCGTTCAGGGTCGCAAGCTTGTCAATGGCTGCTGTGCCTCGCGCCCGTACCAACGGCGAAACGGACGGTTTCATGAAGATTTTGGTTAGCAGCAGCTCCGACGAGATTCTCGGCTTTACGATGCTTGGGACTAACGCTGGCGAAGTAGTTTCAACGGTTCAGATGGCCATGCTCGGCAAACTTCCATACACGGTTGTGCGCGATGCGGTCATCGCCCATCCCACCATAACGGAAGGACTGAATCTACTGCTGGCCAAAGTAGAAGCTCGACACTCGAGGTAGTGCAACCACGCTTCGAGCAAATCCGACGCCTTTGCCGCCCCCAAATAACACGGCATCTTTTCGCGAGATCGTGTTTAGTGGGCGTCTTTCGGGAACAATACGGGCTGCTATGGCCCATTGGGAGCGTCGTTGACAGGTGTCGTCGACGACCCGGAGTCGCCCAGATCGTCATAGTTCGGCAACGGTGCGGCCTTATCGCTTGTGCTGAGCAAATGCGCGCGGCGCTGCTGCATGTACGCATCACGTACAAACGAATACTTGTCAAGCGCGGCTTGCTGCAGCAGGTCAGTGGCGCCCAGCAGATCTGAGCGCACACTCACGAAATGCAAGACATACAACGGATTGCGTACCGCAGGTTCGATGTAGTTCAGCGGATTGACCCTCACGTCGACTATTAGATCCACGCTATCACGTACTGAACTCGGACCGAATAGCGGCAAGACCAGGTATGGGCCCGACGGGATGCCCCAGTGGCCAAGCGTCAGACCGAAGTCCTGCTGGTGCTTCGGTAGGCCGGCAGGCGTTGCCCAATCGATCAGGCCGCCTAGGCCAAAGGTCGAGTTCAACGCGAAACGCACAATATCCTCTGTTGCGTCGGTTATCTTCAATTGCAACAGGTTGTTGGCGGCGTTACCGAGGTCACCGAGGTTTGAAAAGAAGTTGCTCACCGCCGTGCGCAACGGCTGCGGCGCCACCTTTTGATAGCCCTTCGCAACCGGAGCGGCGATATAGATGTCGACCCTGTCGTTGAACGTGAAGATCGCCCGGTTCACAGGTTCGAATGGGTCACCCGGCTTTCTGGTGGGCCCCGTTGCGCAGCCACTGATCAAACCGCCGGCGACTAGCGCCAGCACGGTAGTTCGCAGCTGCATACGCATATTCCATTTCCGCGTCGTTCGCCATAGGAACGTCTCCAATCAGAACTGGTTTGAAGACCACCGCGTGACACTCCGCACGCCGATAAACACAGGGATAGCGGAGCGATTAATAGCAATCATAGTTTCTCAGATCGTTGCATCAAACCTTTACACTTCTGCACGATTCAGCATGTCTCTGCATGATGTGCTTGAAACCATGCACTCCGACGGTGTCTCATTCACTCGTCACAACAACCTTCCACACCCGGCCGGGAGACGTCTCGCTCCCGCGCATCAAAATAAGTGGACGCGGCTGGGCTCGCCCAGCTGTGAGGAAGCGTCGTCATGGCCGGCTTATCAAATCGACGCCCTTGTCCGGAATGTCTCGATGGCAATATCCGGAAATGAGCGGACCTTCTGATTCACGTGCTGGCCTTCGCGATGGACGACATGCACAGGGACGAGCCCTAGTTCATAGTCGGCCAGCACAATCTTCAGCACGCCTGGCTCGAGTCCGCTGGCCACCCGATCTCTCAGTGAGCGCGTGGTTACCTGTCGTCCGGTGATTACCGCAATAGCGGCATCGTGCATCGCCATAGTCGGGCGTGGTTGAATTGGGACGGCAAGCGGCCGCTGGTCGGGGCGGGAGCGCCATTCAGGTGCAGGCGAGACTCCGCTAGGTTGAATGGTGGTCTGGCGGCCCAGAGTCCGGCGCCCTGGACGAACCATATCGTTCGAGGTAAGCGGCAGCCGCGCAAAGGACGCCGCGAGCCTTGCCCACCGCGATCGCTTGCAGGGAACAGCTCGGTAGTTCACCAATACGCACCGCGACATCCGCGACATCCGCGCCTTCGTCGACCAGATTCACAGCGCGGTCGAGAAACCAACAGTTAACGTTGCCCGACGGATAGCGCTCCAAATGGTCAAGCCCAATCGGTATAAGATGCATGCTGCCAAACACCGCTGGTGCAGTCGCCGTCAACTGGCCTCACGGCGCCGCGTGCGCGCCGGTCGTGATTACTTCCGCCGCTTCAATTTCTCCAAGTATGCGGCGACAGTCTTCGAAATACGTCGACCCGGCATCGGCCAGCCTGACGATATGCTTAGTGCGAGTTAGCAACCTGACACCGAGCCGTCCTTCGAACTCGGCCGCCATCCGGCTCACTACCGACGGAGACACATTCAGCTTGCGCGCCGCTGACGCGAAACCCTCCGTTTCGACAACGGTCACAACGTCGTCATTGTTTGAAGTCGGTCCATAACGGCCTGAATGTTGGATTGAGCGCTCGACATGCACGCTCGCTGATCATCAGCAAACCTCGATAAGCCGCGCGAATTCGCCAAGCACAGCAGGTGCGCCGCGCAGCTTCAGACGTTGACGAATTTACATGAAGGTCCGATAGTGGTTCCGGCACACCGATCGGCGCGCGTCACATCTCTGCCAGCAATAACGTTCTATATCCGGCAAACGACTTCATCTACGCTGCGTAATCTCAGAGAGCGGACGTCCGCGTTCATAGAGACGGCAGACCAATGATCGAGCTTAGCTAACCTCTTGCCGAGCTGCATCTCGAACGGCGGTCCGGATGGCCGCACCTGAACTTTCAGGCGTCGGGAACGCGGCCCCGAAGGGGCGCGGCGCGAACGCGTCAATCCGCAAATTGCCTGACACACAACTGCAGGGACAGCTAGTTGAGACCACTTCAGAAGCCAATTGACGATGAGGACTACCCGGCCCCATCTCACCATTCCGTCGGACTAACCGGTAGCCCTCAGAGACGGGCATCCGATCGGCATTCAGGTTCCCACCGCGCCTCAGGTCATGGATCGTCCAGCACAAACGCAATCCTCGATGGCCCGGTCCTCACGACCATGCTGCGACTGGCGATCCCGACCATCATCGTACTTGCTGCCCAGACTCTCGTAGGTGTCGTAGAGACATACTACGTCGGGTTTCTTGGAACAGCGTCACTCGTGGGCGTGGCGCTGGTGTTCCCCTTTTCCATGCTGATGACTATGATGTCTAACGGCGGAATTGGCGGCGGCGTGGCGTCTGCCATAGCCCGATCGAAGGGGGCCGGCCGCCATGACGATTCTGACGCTTTGGTGCTGCACGCTCTCATACTCGCCATTGCTTTCGGACTAGCGTTTTCGGCCATCGCAATCCTGGCCGGGCCTACCATTTACAGTGCGTTCGGCGGAAGCGCCGAGGCTCATCAGGCCGCGCTGCAGTATTCCAAGTATGTGTTCGCGGCGGCAGTACCAGTTTGGATCGTCAATCTATGTTCCGCAGCGCTTCGTGGGTCCGGCGCTGTAAAAGTGCCAGCAATCACCACACTTGTAGGTTCCTTCCTACTCGTCTTTTTATCCCCTGCTTTGATCTTCGGGTTCGGCCCTGTTCCGCGACTCGGCATAGCTGGCGCAGGCGTTTCTGTTAGCCTCTACTACACGATTGCCGCCGTTGTATTAGTTCGGCACCTGTTGCGAGGAACTTCGGGGCTTCGCCTGCGACGGTCGAAGATCGAATGGCGCCTGTTTCTGGACATACTTCGCGTTGGCGCACTGGCCTCGATCAGCACAGTCCAGTTGAATCTTATGGTCATTATCGTCACAGCCTCCGTCGGCTTTTTTGGCACGACGGCATTGGCTGGGTACGGAATGGCCGCCCGTCTCGATTACGCGTTGATTCCGATTTTGTTCGGCCTCGGAACGTCTGTGCTGACGATGGTGGGAATCAACAGCGGCGCGGGAAACCAGGCCCGGGCCAGACGCATAGCGTGGACTGGAGTCCTGACTGGCAGCCTTTTCATGGAGGTGGTCGGGGCACTTGCAGCGATATTCCCCCACGTCTGGATTGGACTGTTCAGCAGCGATTCGGCCGTCATCGAACCCGGCGCAGCATACCTGCGCATCGTAGGCCCCTTCTACGGCGCCGTCGGGGCCACATTCATTCTAGGTTTCGCAGCGCAAGGTGTGGGAAAGCCAAAGTGGCCTACGCTTGCTGGCACCTCGCGGTTGCTGATTGCGGGCGGTATAGGATGGGTGTGCGTAGCCCGTTTCGGCACAAATATGCATGTACTGTTCGCCATTACTGCAGCCGCATCGGTGATCTCGGTGGCGATCTGCCTTACAGCAGCATTGTCGGGCGCGATATGGAAGATTGGGCATTGAACGCTTCAGATTCTGATGCGCACGCAAGCGCGGAAGTCAGCTTAGATCCTTGAATTGCCTACGCGGACAACCTGCCTCTGCGATTGCGTGTGCTTCTCTGCATCGGATGCTATTTCCTGAAAGTTCCCTTAAGCTTTCTGGTTCGTCGGATCAAGAAACTCGTCTAAGCGACCGGCTTGTTCAAGTGCATTCAAGTCGTCAAACCCGCCGATGTGTTTCGCACCGACGAAGATCTGTGGCACCGTGGCACGGCCAGTTCGCCCAGCAAGGGAGAAGGCCGCAGCCCGATCCCCTTCGATGCCAATTTCGTTGAACTGCACACCTTTCTGGCGTAACAAGGCCTTGGCGGCAATGCAGTAGGGGCAAGTCGGAGTGGTGTAGATCGTTACAGTGTTCATGTTGTTTACCATTCAGTGAACTGCAATCGGAAAATTGGACGCCCAGAGTTATTGACCGCGATAGATGTCATTACTGTCCGGCTGCGC
This sequence comes from Paraburkholderia sp. BL6669N2, assembly GCF_003387275.1. Taxonomy (NCBI): domain Bacteria; kingdom Pseudomonadati; phylum Pseudomonadota; class Betaproteobacteria; order Burkholderiales; family Burkholderiaceae; genus Paraburkholderia; species Paraburkholderia sp. BL6669N2. The sequence continues at coordinate 1,442,710 of NZ_QUNA01000002.1, forward strand.
GCGCGTCAGTGCATGCCTGCGCGGAAGACGAACGCCCGTTTCTGACCGAGTCATCCCAGACGACCCGTACGATCCTTCAGCTCCCGTACGAGCAGCGGAGCGATCGGCCACATATTCCAGTGCAGCATCCGGTGCTGCGTCAGGGTAATGTGAATAGCTCTGCGGATACTGGCCGGCTTGCTCAGCAGCAACGAGTTCAGCACGAACATCAGCACGGCTAGTATTCGTTGTGGTTGTTTGGGCGTGGCTCAACAAAGGAAAAGTCAAAGCAGACGCGACGATGGCAGCAAGGTAAATGCGTTTCACGGTTAAGCTCCTTCAGAAGGTTACCGTTTAGGACGGAGTAACCAAACTATAGGAGCCCACATCTGTTTCGTTAATGGCCGAACGGCTCACCAAAATGCTCTTTCGAATCAATCGCCGAATTTGGGCAACTCCACCCCTGAACGGTTCCGTAGCAACCGTGCCTAGGATCTCACCACCAAGATACGGTGGAAGTTTGGTCCGTCTTCCTCGCCTCGAGCATCTAGTCCGACAGCAATTTTCCGCGTGACGCTCGGTAGCGCGATGGCGTTGCCCCAACCAAACGCTTGAACATCCGTTGAAATGCCGCATCAGATTGATAACCGACCTTCTCGCCTATGTCGGCGACCGGCAGGGCCGACTGCACCAGCATACGACCGGCGATTGTCATGCGGACCTCGGTCAACACGTCGGTTGCAGAGCGGCCGATTGCTTCCTGGAACTGGCGAACGAACGTTGCACGCGACATGTTGCAAAGCCCCGCAAACTGTTCCAGCGTCCATTGCTTGTCGGGCGACTCGAACATTGCCGTTACGGCCGCCTGTAAGCGAGGTCGCCCCGCCAGTGCAAGGAGCCCGTGCGGCGCCTGCGGCCCCTCACTTGCGAAGCGCAACGTCAACGCAAACAAGGCCGCCGAAAGATGATTCACCAGCGTCTCGCTGCCAGGTCCCTCCTCGACCGACTCTTCTCTCATGAGCCCGATCAATCGCGAGAGCCGGGAATCCGCAATACTAGACGCCGGCTCGATCCCGGCGTGTCGCGTGCTTCGAACGACAAGCCGGGCCGGCAAGTGATCACGCAACAGCCGGTCTGGCACCGCACCGAGGAGGAAACGTCCGCATAGGATGTCGGCACGCGCGCCCAATCCTTCGTTTTCTGCGATCGTCAGCGATATGTTGCGGCGCTCAACAGGCGGTCTTGCCACCTCCCCACTCCCGTCATGAATACGATGTGGACGACCTGCCGGAAAAACGATGATATCGCCAGCGACCAACTTCTCGGAAACCCCGTCTCCCTGATCAAGCACAGCATCGCCCGACAGCAGCACGTGATAGGGAATCTCCCGAGCAGCCGCATGGCCTTGTGAAATAGCCCATGGCGCGCCGAAGTGGCAGCGCACGTCCAGGCGACCGCTGACAGGAATGAGCGAAAGAACTCGACTGAGCAGATCCATTTGATCCGATTGAGCAGGTTTGTGCGCCGCTCAGGAATTAGCACGGCCAGCACGTATGCATAAAGTAACGACATCGTAGTCAACACGATACTACCTGAGCGCCGGATTATCCATCACGCTGACTGCCCAGCCCATCGTGAGTCATTGCGCTTACCTTTTAGAGGAAGTCATGAAAACAGTTCAAATCGATGTAGCGATAATTGGTGCCGGCAGTGCCGGGCTTCCGGCCTACCGCGCGGCCAAGGCGGCCGGCGCGTCCGTAGTCCTGATTGAGGGCGGTCCGCACGGCACCACGTGCGCTCGCGTCGGTTGCATGCCGTCAAAGCTCTTGATTGCCGCAGCCGAAGCAGCACATTCTGCCGCTCACACCGCGCCATTTGGTGTGCATGTGGAAGGCTCTATCCGTATCGACGGACGCGAAGTCATGCAGCGTGTGAAGAGCGAGCGTGACCGGCTTGTTGGCTTCGTGCTCGACAGCGTGGAAGCGATCCCTGCTCACGAAAAGCTCAGCGGCTATGCTCACTTTATCGACGATGGTCTTCTTCAGGTCGGCGACCATACTCGCGTGCGAGCACGCAGCATTGTGATCGCTACCGGTTCCACGCCGGTTATTCCGCAGAAATATCGGGCTCTGGGCGACCGCCTGATAGTCAACGACGATGTCTTCGAATGGAATGATCTGCCGCGCAGAGTTGCTGTGATCGGTGCCGGCGTTATCGGATTGGAACTTGGTCAGGCGCTCGCGTACCTCGGCGTCGATGTAACCGTCATTGGCGCGCGCGGGCGAGTCGGCCCGCTTACCGATCCGGAGATCAAGGCTTACGCTGAACAGACATTCAGCACTTCCTTTCGCTTCCAAGCACGCGCGGAAGTCGAAACTGTCGAGCGTCTCGGCGAGAAAGTGCATATCCGCTTTCGGACTAACGTGAGCACTGTCGTCGAAGAATCTTTTGACTACGTGCTAGTCGCAGCAGGCCGCAAGCCAAACTTTGACCGGTTGGGCCTCAAGAACACGTCGCTTACCCTTGACTCTCAAGGCAATCCCGTCTTTGATCCGCATACCTTACAAGCAGGTAGGCACCCGGTCTTCATCGCCGGCGACGCAAACGGAGTCTTGCCGATACAGCATGAGGCCAGCGACGAAGGCCGCGCGGCCGGCACCAACGCGGCCCACTTTCCCAATGTCGTCCCGCTGGTTCGGCGCGCGCCCATAGCCATCGTGTTCTCTGATCCCGGCATTGCGATGGTCGGGGCGCGCCACGCCGACCTCGCGGCGGAAAGCTTCGTGACGGGTGAAGTGAACTTCGAAGATCAAGGACGCAGTCGCATAATGCTTCGCAACCGGGGATTGATGCACGTCTACGTCGACAAGACGACCCGGATGCTTTTGGGCGCTGAATGGATCGGGCCCGACGCCGAACACATAGCGCATCTGCTCGCCTGGGGGTTACAAATGAAGTTGACGGTGGATGCCATGCTGGAGATGCCCTTCTATCACCCTGTGGTCGAGGAAGGGCTTCGTACCGCGCTGCGTGACTCCGTGGCGGCCCTGAGGGCGTCAGAATAGTATTCCAATAGATTGCGTCGCCCGATGCGAAACAAATTCTCCATTGCCAGGCGACGCGTCAATCCGGGTTCTCGACACGCAACGCCTGGATCATAGAGAACGCGTGATGCTTCGTCCACACGTCTGCGCCGGCAAGGCGCTCGCTCCAGAGGCGCCCGTCTGATGTCGAAACTGTCAGTACAGTCCTGGTGGCCATCTCGATCATGTCGTTAAGGTAACCATCCATCAACGCCCATAAGTTGTCGAATCCGGTTCTGCTCCCAACATCTTCGATCTTGACAGTCGCAAGCGCGTTTTTCGATGCAGCACGAAGGTTTTGAACATATTCGCGTTGTGCTTCGACATCAGCGCGCGTGCCGGGGCGTGTGAGGTGGCCGCAAACCATGACGTCGAAATCGTACGCGAGAACGGTCTCGTGAGCTTTGATGAATTCGTGGACGTCGTTCGCGACCGCCAGATTCCTGAAGGGCACCCAGCCGGGAAAGATCACGTCGACGAGCATCAGGACACGCTGGGCCGCTTCGTAGATAAAGATATTTCCCGGCTGGTGGATGTTGCCGTGATAACGTAGCTCAAGTTTCCTGCCGCCAACTTCCAGAACATATTCATCTTTGAAGACGATGTTGGGAACCGGTCGGTGTGAGTCGGCATAGCGGGCAAGCAGGTCTGCTGTGCTAGAGTGGGCAATGCGAATGGCACTATCCGGATAGAGGTTTGCCGCGCCTATATGATCGAAGTGAGAATGGCTGTAGACGACGTACTTGATCGGCTCTTCAGTCTTCGCTCTTATTGCGTTCAGCATATGCGGTCCCAACGCCGGAGGCGCATCCACTACAATTACCCCGTCCCCCGTCGGCATGAAGATCGTGTCATAGCCACCGGCGCTTATCCAGAAGATGTCTGGCTTAATTTCCTCGAGTACAAAGCCTTCGGGGCCCGGAGGCTTGCCCCGAGAGGCGACCGGGACAGCCGCGAACAATCCGCCCGACCCGGCGCAATGAAAATTCGGGGTAATGGTCTTTGCCTCGGCTTCCTCGCTCGCCATTTCTGCGGCCTTGGACGTCATGACTCTCTCCCTGTGACATAAACTCCGGGCAATACAGTCTGCACAAACCCCAAATGCGGCAGGCGTCAGCGCAGCGCCGAGGCTGGTGCACCTGCATGCAGCATGCAGGCCCAAGGGCCGCGATGCGGGACCGATCGCTTTTCTGTTGAGCGCGGCCCGCAGAATCTCGCAAAGTCCTTAGAAAGGCTTGGTCGGCAAGAACTTGCCGTCAAGTGTTATGACCGCGCGTTGGCCGCCCTCGGGATCGTCGACTTTCTTCAAATCCATTTTGAAATTAATCGCGCTGATGATCCCATCTCCGAACATTTCGTGAACTAACGATTTCAGCGTTGTGCCGTAAATCTGGATCATTTCGTAGAATCGATAAACTGTCGGATCCGTCGGCAGTCCTCCCGGAATACTGCCGCGCAGTGGAACAAGCTGTAGCAAGGCCACTGCGTCGTCACCGAGCTCGAGCTTCTTACAGACGGTCTCTGCGGCTTCTTTGGAAATCGGGTGTTGGCCCAGCAATGCCGCCGTCAGAAACACGAGGCTAAGACCGGTGCCTTCAGTTAGGTCTTGCCAAGAAAGGCCCCTGCGAGCCTTAGCTTCGATCACCTCTTCCGTAAGCGCCTGACGGGAGACCGGGGATACCAGAGTCTGAAGCATGATTTTTTCCTTAAGAGAGGGTAATGGATCAGGCAAAGCGCGAGGCTTCCATTACAGGGGTTGCACAGGCTTGAGGGAACTCGGCAAGCGGAACAAAGCATCGGGTCTCTCCATTGAGCGCAAGAATCGACCCAGTTTCAATGTCATACACCCAACCGTGCAACGTAAGCGATCCGTTCGCAAGTCCGAGCGCGACCGACGGATGCGTCCGGATGTTTGCAAGCTGAGCGATGACGTTCTCACGCACCATCGAATCAACGGCCTCGGAAGATGATGCATGCTCATGCGCGCAGCTTATCGCCTTGGCAGCGTCCGCATGCCGAAGCCAACCCGCCACCGCAGGCAGATTTGAGAGATCCTTGTCCTTCGCAACCGCCGTCATGGCGCCGCAGTCGGAATGTCCACAGATCACGATGTCGCTGACCCGGAGCACGGCCACCGCGTACTCGACCGTCGCCGAAACTCCGCCTGGCTCACCGCCGTAGGACGGAACAATATTGCCGGCATTGCGGATAACAAAGATGTCTCCCGGCTCTCGCTGAGTCAAGATCTCTGGAACTACGCGGCTATCCGAGCACGTCACAAATAAAGCGGTCGGAGCCTGTGAAGTCGCAAGCTTTTTGAACAACGCTGCCTGCGACGGAAATACATCCCGTTGGAATTTTAGGAACCCTTCAATGATCTCTTTCATAGCGCCCTCCTGTGGAACTGGACTCGCGACCAGAATGAGCCGCTCTCTACAAGTCGGTCTTTCAGTTTTGCACTATGGCTGGACACTAACGCACGATGGTTGGACCGGCCAGCCGGGACACCGGCTGGAGCGTGAAAACCGTTGCCTTTTCCGCAAGCCCCGCTGGTGGGAATCGAGTTAGCGAGGAGCTTCTTGAAAAATGACGTTCTAGACTTGATGGACGGTGATGCGTAGTCAGCGCGTTGCGCCCGAGGTACCCCGCCAAGCGCCTCACTAAAGCAACCGCGCAACAGGCTAGACCGAGACAAGCGTGAAAATGGTGAGCATACGCGTAGGATCTACAATGTTTACAGCAAAGACGGCCGATGAAATTACGGTGACTGAGTTCCAATCAATCTACCAAGCAGAGATTGTTAATGATCCTTGACGTACAAAACCTGGAAAATAGCGTCAACATTTCTCTTGAAGAGCAATCTGACTTGCTCGATATCGAGGGTATGCGTTCTGCGTCACGGTTGTGGTCGTAATTGCACTACAAGGGCGCCAAACCTGTCGCAAACGCACGCCATAGCGCTATTTCCCTCTGGCGCGAGCAACCTCTCTGACCACGCTACCAGGAGTCAAGCCAAAGACCGATTTGAAGTGCCGCCCCAAATGACTTTGATCAGAAAACCCAGTATCGCTCGCAACCTCAGAAATGCCGGCACCCTGCAGCAATTTGGATTTGGCGTTCATCACCCGAAGAACAAGTTGATAACGGTGCGGGGTCAAGCCATAGACCGCAGAAAACCGTCGACATAATTCATACGTGGACATGGACGCTTCCCGCGCGAGCTCAGTCAGGGACACGTTTTTGTCCCAGAATTCTCTCAAGTAGTCATGCGCGCGAAGTATAGCGGGATCTCGACTTACGCGACTGAGGGCAGCAGAAGATCGAACAGATTGGACATGGCTGTATGGCGACAAAATTGTCTCGCAAAACACCGCCCACTCTCCAGCCCACTTGGAAAGCATATCGGGATGTCGAAGCACGAGACTGACGAAGGAAGCGAGTTGCCTCGCTAACAGTGGCTGCTTCGGTACCGCGCTCAAAAAAAGCGCTGGGTCAACGCCATAGACTTCGCATTGTTCCCTCCATTCGGCATCGGGAACATACAACATCACATACTCGCAGTGGTCCGCTACGGACTTTCCAGCGTGCGGCCGATACGGAGGCAGCGAGTAACACTCGCCGATGCTTACAACTTGTTTCGCCCCTCGCCTTGCCGAGATATCTTTCGCACCCGACACAACTGCCCCTATGGCCCACGTGTCGTGCGCATGGGTAGCGAACTCGTGCCGATCGAACTTCGCATGCAAGCCTTCAATCCGTAGCGAATCCTCGAAAAACCCGAATTTTGCAAACTCCGTGAAGAGGGCTTCCGGCTTCCTGTCTATGTCCATATCAAAATGAGTAGCGCCCTCAAAAGCGTCACGGAATGACCAAACTGTTGCCACAAGGCATTGAACGCAGAACAGAACAGTCAGGACGCGAGTTCAAGTGGGTACGACGCGTCAATCAACAATTCAGCGAACAGGATACACGGCTTCGGACATGCATGCACAGCGCGGAAAGTATCGCAAGAACGTTCTATACACGTCTCGTAGCGACATGAAAAACTCGTGCACGACACGTGTAGCCAAGTTCGCGCGGCATATAGGTCGCATTGCAATACCGCGCCGCGAGCCGGACGCATGGAGTGTCACAAAGGTATGACGAAAAGCCGCCAATGCAACAGATCGCAGCTGGCAAGGCCTCTCAACCGGTAATCGGATTCGTTTCAGCCGCGCACGGCTGGAGCAGAATACATTACGTAGGAATATTGATTCGGAGCGTCTCATCAGAAATCTAACTTGAGACTGAGCTGGTCGCGCCACCAGAGGCACTTCCATCCGATCTAGGCCTACAAAGCCCGCGTCCGGAGCGCACGCTCAAAATGAGCAGGTAAAGATGCCGTCACATTGGACACTCAGCGCATTTACCACCCAGCTGCGGATTGCCGGGGTTTCCATCGCTGGCAGTGAAGCATTTTCTGTGTCCAATGCGCCTCAAGGCGTACGCCTTTGTTTGGGCGCACCTGACACGCGTGCCGACCTCGACCGTTGCCTGCAGCGAATCGCCGATATATTTCACCTTAAATCGCCTACTCATAGACAGGTCATTTAACCTCGAACGTATCCGGGAAAAAACACCTGCGGTCGCTCACATACAAATTACATTATTGCCCCAACCGCGCTCGCGCCAGTAAGCGGGAGACAGTACGTGCGCGACATTAGAAGTAGCGTGGGCACCCGAGGTCACGACGCGTCCGCATCAATTTGCGCTGAGAAAATTCTTCGACCAGCCTTGCGTCGATCGGCGAGCGCCGTCTTCTCCGTGCCATTTCAACAGTGCCTAGTGCGAAATTGTAAGACGTTCTGATACGCAAAGTAGATAGTTGCGTCACAGAGTCTGAATGCAGTCGGTCCTGACAAGCGGCATACCGCTCAGCGTCTTGCAAATTAGCAAGACAGCACGACGCTTAACCGCACCCCCGAAAGTCTGCCGTTGCTGAGCGGAGCAGTCAGGCTACGCCCAACTCCGCATCAGGGTGACGCGGGCGCCTGTCATTTTCGGTTCACTGTCACGCAAGGAGCACGTCATGGACATCCGTAAGAGTGATACCGCAGTGGTTTTCATTGACCCGCAGAACGACGTCCTGAGTAAGACAGGGCTCAACTGGGGAGTGGTCGGCGCAAGCGTTACCGAGAACCGTACGGTCGAGAACATGGAGCGCATTTTCAAGGCAGCCAAGGCCGGTGGCTTTGAGGTGTTCATCTCCCCTCACTATTTCTTCCCGACGGATAAAGGTTGGAAAATGAATGGACCGCTTGAGACCATGGAATTTGACACAGGAACGTTCAGTCGCAGCGGCGCTCTCAGCCTCGACGGATTCGAAAACTCAGGCGCGGATTGGCTCAACACCTTCAAGCCCTATATCGAAGATGGAAAGACGATTGTGGTTAGCCCACATAAGGTGTTCGGCAATCAAACAAATGACCTAACCCTCCAGTTGCGCAAGCGTCAGATCAACAAGATTGTGCTTGGCGGCATGCTTGCCAATATGTGTGTCGAGTCGCATTTGCGCGAACTTCTTGAGCAAGGCTTCGAAGTCTGCGTAGTCAAAGACGCGACGGCAGGACCTCGACACCCGGTATGGGGCGATGGCTACCTCGCCGCGATGGTCAACTACCAGTTTCTCGCGCACGCGGTTCTATCAACCGATGCCGTCGTCGAGGCGATGTCGTAGGGCAGCCGACCATTGGACAGCTCGATTCCACGAACTGTGGATCAATCGTCATCGTGGTCACCGGGAGCGTACCGTGAACGGAAAGAAACGAACCGCAGAGTTCTCGTCCCTGCGTCGTCATGTAATAAGCGCTAGTGCCGCCATTGCAAGCCTCCCGGCTGTCTCGTTCGCCGCCGGTAATTCAACTGCCGACAATACTGCCGGCCACGCCACACACCGGGGAGCCGATGCTATGAACGTCTACACAGCAAAAGATGGTACTCAGATTTTCTTCAAAGATTGGGGCAAAGGAAAGCCTGTCGTCTTTTCGCACGGCTGGCCGCTTGATGCGGACGCCTGGGACCCGCAGATGCTCTTCCTTGGACTACAAGGCTACCGGGTTATCGCCCATGATCGGCGCTCGCATGGCCGCTCAAGTCAGTCATGGAACGGCAACGACATGGATACGTATGCCGATGACCTCGCCGGGCTGCTTGACACACTGGACGTACACGATGCCATGCTGGTCGGCCATTCGACCGGTGGCGGCGAAGTCGTCCGATATATCGGTCGGCACGGAACGAAACGCCTTTCAAGGGTTGTACTGATCGGAGCGGTGCCTCCGATCATGCTAAAGACAGCCGAAAACCCTGGCGGACTATCAATCGATGTGTTCGACAAGATTCGTAGCGGTGTAATCGATCGAGCTCACTTTTACAGAGACCTTGCGATGCCGTTCTACGGGTACAACCGCCAAGGCAGCACCCCAAAACAGGGGGTTATTGACGCGTTCTGGCTGCAGGGAATGTCAGGCGGCATAAAAGGGCAATATGACTGCGTCAAGCAGTTCTCGGAGACCGATTTCACACAAGATCTCAACAAGGTCAACGTTCCAACATTGATTCTGCATGGCGATGACGATCAAATCGTGCCGATTGCCGACTCCGCCCTACTTTCTTCGAAATTAATCAAGAACGCAACGCTCAAGGTGTATCCCGGCGCGCCGCATGGCATGTGCACCACACTCGCTGGCAAGGTGAATGCAGACCTGCTCGAATTCGCCAAGTCCTGAACCCAAGTCGGAGACAAATCATGCCATCTGAATCACGCCCCCCCTTTCCGCCCTTCACCGCCGAAACCGCTGTTGAGAAGGTCCGTCTTGCCGAAGATGGGTGGAACACCCGTAGCCCCGAGCGTGTTTGTCTGGCTTATTCAGTCGATTCGCGCTGGCGCAATCGGGCGGAGTTTGCGAACGGGCGAGAGGAAATAGTCGGTCTTCTAACGAGAAAGTGGCGGCGAGAATTGGACTACCGGTTGATTAAAGAGTTATGGGCATTCACCGGTAACCGGATTGCGGTTCGCTTCGCCTACGAGTCTCACGACGATTCGAACAACTGGTATCGATCGTACGGAAATGAAAACTGGGAGTTCAACCACGATGGTTTGATGGTTCATCGCTACGCCTGCATCAACGACCTCCCCATTCAGGAATCGGATCGACTGTTTCACTGGCCTCTTGGGCGACGTCCAGACGACCATCCTGGTCTGAGCGATCTTGGCCTTTGACCCTACCGGTTGAAACTGACCTGCCCCGCTCTACTAGATACTACGGCCGCTCAAGAAGCTCACCCCCAAGGAGTATTACTGTGAAGCTCTACTATCACCCGCTTTCTGGACACTCTCACCGCGCGCGCCTGTTCCTGTCACTACTGGGTGTCGAGCACGAGCTCGTTGAGGTCGACCTGATGACTGCACAACACAAATCGCCTGAATACCTCAAGCTTAATCGCTTCGGGCAGGTACCGGTTCTCGTCGACGGTGACATCAAAGTAGCTGACTCGAATGCGATCCTCGTCTACCTCGCCAAGAAGCTTGGCAAAGAGGATTGGCTTCCTGAAGAGGCCGAGGCGGCGGCAACCATTCAACGCTGGCTATCTGTCGCTGCTGGAGAAATCGCCTACGGCCCTGCTGCGGCACGTCTGATTACAGTTTTTGGTGCGAACCGCAATCCGGAGGAAGTTATCGCGCGTGCCCACGGCGTGCTCAAGTTCATCGACACGGAACTCGCCGGTAAGAACTTTATCGCGAAAAACACTCCGACTATCGCGGATGTCGCGCTGTACAGTTACATCGCTCGTGCGCCAGAGGGAAACGTCGATTTATCTGGCTACCCCAATGTGAACGCGTGGCTACGCCGTATAGAAGCACTGCCGGGTTTTGTTGAGTTCAAGAAGACGCCCGTCGGATTAGCTGTGGACGGCTGACCGTTCCAGCAACGACGTTGTCCGATACTTGACCGCTGCGCGGAGTATTAGAATGACCATACCGTCTACAAACCCGACCACCTCACCATGGCATGCGGGTGAGGTGACTCTTCAGCGACGGCTCGGGGTTGAGGCTCGAATGCATGAAGTTGGGAAACGGGTCATCCGCGACGCGATGCCGGACCAGCATCGTGAGTTCTTTTCCCGACTGCCGTTCGTTGTCTTAGGCGCGGTCGATGCAGGGGGCAACACTTGGGCAACACTCATTGCTGGCATGCCGGGTTTTCTCGCATCACCGACAAGCCGCGCATTGACGGTCAAAGCAGCGCTGGACCCTGACGACCCGACGACCACGGGACTGAACGACGGGTCGGCCGTTGGTTTGCTCGGTATCGAATTGCACACGCGTCGGCGCAACCGCCTGAATGGAATCGTGAGCGAAAGGACTTCGGCTGGCTTCTGCGTGCAGGTGACCCAGAGTTTTGGCAACTGCCCACAATACATCCAGGCCCGTGATTTCAATTTCGCTCGCGACCCTGCAACATTGGCACCGGCTGGCGGCGTTGAACTAGAGCACCTTTCTGTCGAAGCGCAAGCGCTCATTCGGAACGCCGATACGTTCTTTGTTTCATCGTACATCGACGACGATGACGGCCGACGTCAGGTAGATGTATCACATCGCGGCGGTAAGGCAGGCTTCGTCAGTATTAGCGAAGGCGGTGTCCTGACGATTCCGGACTTCGCAGGGAATCTCTTTTTCGCAACCCTCGGCAACTTTCTCATCAACCCGCGTGCGGGCCTCGTTTTCGTGGACTTCGAAAGCGGGGATATGCTGCACCTATGCGGCTACGCCGAGATCGATCTCGAGTCGCCCGGAATCGCCGCATTCCAAGGTGCTGAGCGGCTATGGCGCGTCACGCCTGAGCGGATTATCTACCGTGCCGGTGCACTGCCGTTACGCTGGCAGCTTCAGGCGAACGGCTGGTCACCCAACTCTCTGATGACGGGTAGCTGGGATGAGGCCGCCAGCCGGTTGAAAGCGGCGGCGCTAGCCACCGCGTGGAGACCATTCAAGGTTACGAAAATCGTGGATGAGAGCAGCGTCATCCGATCGTTCCATCTTGAACCGCTCGACGACGCCGGACTGATCCCACACACAGCCGGGCAGCATCTGCCTATTCGGCTGACACCTGCAGGATGCGACAAGCCGGTCATACGAACATACACACTGTCCTCGTCCCCCGCTGACGGCCTCTACCGAGTCAGTATCAAGCGCCAGGGCCGCGTGTCGGAACACATGCATGACAACATCCAGATCGGAAGCGTGATTGAAGCACGAGCGCCGGCTGGCCAATTTGCGGTCGATGCGTTCGAACGACGTCCTGTTGTTCTCTTGGCGGCAGGGGTAGGCGTGACACCCATGCTCGCTATGTTGCGTCATATTGTCTACGAAGGCCTGCGCACGAGACGCATTCGCAAGACATGGTTCTTTCATGCGGCGCGTTCTTTGAGCGAGCGTGCGTTCGACCAGGAGATCAGCGGACTGGCAGCAAGTTCCGGCGACGCCGTGCAGGTTGTCCGTCTACTGAGCGACCCGCAGGGCGCGCTCGAGGTCAAGGATTACGACAAGGTCGGCCGAATCGATGCCAAATTGCTTTGCAGTACGCTTCCGTTCAACGACTACGATTTTTACATGTGCGGCCCAACTGGCTTCATGCAGTCCGTCTACGACGGCCTACGAAACCTGAACGTCGCCGATAACCGCATTCATGCGGAGTCTTTTGGCCCAGCATCGCTCCAGCGACGCCGGGAAAAGGCAATCGATACACAGCCGGCGCGGGCGGCTGCATCCAAGCCTACGCCGGTAGTGTTCGTGAAGTCTGGCAAGGAAGCTAGCTGGTTCCCCGAAAGCGGCTCGTTGCTTGATCTCGCAGAGTCACGCGGGTTGTCTCCCGACTTCGGCTGTCGTGGCGGTAGTTGTGGCACTTGCCGCACGAGAATATTGGATGGCGCTGTGGCCTACGTCCTCGAAGCCGAATTCAAAGTAGAAGATGACGAAGCACTGCTCTGCTGTTCGGTTCCCGCAGACGAGGTGGCTGGCGGCGGAAAGCGACTATTACTGGATGTATGACACTCCACTCTAAGCCCCGTTTGACTGTACAAACGACTCGCTTGCGGGAAAAACTGGCAATCGATGCATAGCGAAAGGAGCGAGCTTCATGCTAGAACCACAGAAATTTTCGTTTAAGCACCTCCGTGTCACCACGATTACTGTTTTTGCGTGTGGCATCTCTCCGCTTCCGGCGCTCGCGGGCAATCAGAATATGGCAACTAGTTCAGAGCCCTGCTTCTTATCGGAAAGCGAAAACGCAATGACCAGGATGATGGACGACATGTCCGTCAAACCGGTGGGCAATGTCGACAAGGATTTTGTGTCAATGATGGTGCCACACCATCAAGGAGCTATAGACATGGCTCAGGCGGAACTTCGCTACGGCCATGACAAGCACTTACGCCGTATAGCACAGGAAATCGTCGTCGAACAGCGGCAGGAAATCGTTGCGATGCGCGTCGCCCTGGGCGAACCGATACCGCCCTATGAGCCCAATACTGCCGGCATTCTCACACGGGATTGCACAGCCGCGTTGACTCAACCCTAGTCGTACGACTACGGGTGGAAGGGTCAACTTCCATATGCGATACTGGAGTCATCATGAAACAGCGATGTTTCTCGACTAGTGCAATAAGCGCCGCTGCGTTCGTTGCTTACCAATTCGTATGGGCTGGACAAGCACCCGACTCGTCGTCAGCCCCTGATGTGCCAATAAGTCACCAAGACCGGGTGTATGCGGCCGAGCAGTTTTCCAACACCATCTCCGTAATCGACCCTGTAGAAAACACACTGCTCGGCGTAATTCGCCTTGGCGACCCTTCTCCGGGGAATATGAGTCCACTATATCGTGGGCAGGTGCTTGTTCACGGCATGGGCTTCTCGCCAGACCATCGCCTTATTGCCGTAGTGTCCATTGGCACGAATTCCGTCTCATTCATCGAAACGCAGACCAATACGGTCAAACACATCACCTACGTCGGCCGGGCGCCCCACGAGGTCTTTTTCACGCCAGACGGCAAAGAAGTCTGGGTAACGATACGCGGCGAAAACTATGTTTCGGTTCTAGACGGCAAGACGTTTGAAGAGAAGGATCGAATTGTCGTCCCGAACGGTCCCGGCATGCAAATCTTCTCGCCGGACGGCAAGTACGGCTACGTGTGTTCGTCGTTCACGCCAGAAACGGAGGTGATTTCTGTAGCCGACCACACCATCATTGGCAAGGTAACCCAGGCCAGTCCGTTCTGCCCAAATATTGCGGCTACGCCCGATGGCAAACAGGTGTGGTTTACGCTAAAGGACATAGGAAAAGTACAAGTTTTCGACGCCAAGCCACCGTTCGCACTACTCAAGAACATTGACACTGGCCCCATCACCAATCACGTAAACTTCATTCGCAACGCTAAAGGACAATTTGCCTACATAACGGTGGGTGCTCTCAATCAGGTCCAAGTGTTTCGTACGGACAATTTTGCGCCGGTAGCGACCATCCCTGTCGGTAATCTACCGCACGGAATCTGGCCATCAGGTGACGGCAATCGAGTCTATGTCGGACTCGAAAACAATGACGAAATGGTGGCGATCGATACACTGACCAATAAAGTGATCGCGACCGTCCCCATCGGACAGGCGCCACAAGCGGTTGCCTACGTACCAAACGCCGTGACGGAAGGAGACGGCACGCAAAATCTCCAGGCGCTCAATGTGGCAGGCCGGGCTACCCATCTCGCACTAGTGCCCGCCGTAGCGGAAGGATCGAGCACCGCGAATGCACCGACGACGGTCGCTCTCTTCGACCAAGGCCTACTCCAGGTATTGCAGGTATCCGCCAGTGGACTTCGACCGAGACAGCAGTATCTTTTAGGGCTTGCGGCGACCCCAGACGGCAAAGGTCCAATTGAAGCATTGGCGATTTTCATGACGAATCCAGCGGGCGCCGCGATTGTCAATGCAATCGGACAAATTCGGCAAGTAGTTTCCCCGGGCGATGCGTCGCCACGGAACAAGCGACGCTACTTGATAATCGCACCATCAAAAGACGGCGAGCCCTCCGAACCGGTTCAGGTACAGGCCTTGTAATCACCAATTTGGCGGAGGCCCGCGTGCCATTGCTACAGCCGCAGTGCGAAACAATAAGACGCGCGACGTATCCAGAGCGGATAGTGGTCTCGTTAGTCCGCTGGTCAACGCTATCGATGTGGTGGTCTAGGGCCGCCCTTCACCGCAGGAGGTCATCATGAAAGCAATCGTCTTTATCGCTATATTCGCCTCGGCCCTCGCTTCGGCAAGTCTCTTCGCCGAAAGTAAGACGCGAGCTCAGGTCTATCAGGAATTGATCGACGCCCAACAGAACGGGCTCAACTACGTCACAGACACGTCATATCCGGACGTCCATCCGTCTTTCACCGCGCAGGTCGCGCGGCGCAAACAGCAAGCCCCAACTCCGAGCACAGACAATCACTAAGCGCATTGAGCGAAGTCTAGACCACTAACGCTACGTTATCTATGTCGCTGATGTTGATTGCCGAGAGGTTTAGAATGAACAAGCTTACTACCGGTTTTGGTGCCCCAGTCGTTGACAACCAGAACACGCAGACTGCCGGTCCGAGGGGACCCGCACTCCTTCAGGACGTCTGGTTGTTGGAGAAACTGGCCCACTTCGACCGCGAGGTCATACCGGAACGCCGCATGCATGCCAAAGGGGCTGGCGCCTATGGGACCTTCACCGTCACGCATGATATTACGAGGTACACGCGGGCCAAGATATTTTCAGAGATTGAAAAAAGAACCGAAATGTTTGCGCGCTTTTCGACTGTCGCCGGCGAACGGGGTGCCGCAGACGCCGAACGAGACATTCGGGGGTTCGCACTGAAGTTCTATACAGAAGAAGGAAACTGGGACCTGGCGGGTAATAACACACCGGTTTTCTTTCTACGTGACCCGCTGAAGTTTCCGGATCTGAATCACGCCATAAAGCGAGATCCTGCAACCGGCCTGCGAAGTGCAGAAAGCAGCTGGGATTTCTTCACCCAATTACCCGAAGCGTTGCATCAAGTCACCATCGTCATGAGCGATCGCGGACTTCCACGCACATTTAGACACATGCATGGCTTCGGCAGCCATACCTTCAGTTTTATAAACGCAGCGAATGAACGCTATTGGGTCAAGTTCCATTTTCGTTCGCAGCAAGGCATAAAGAATCTGACTGACGCAGAGGCCATGGAACTGATTGGACATGATCGTGAGAGTTCGCATCGCGATCTTTATGAGAGCATTCAAAGGAAGGAGTTTCCGCGCTGGACCATGTTTGTACAGATCATGCCGGAACGCGAAGCGACCACGTACCGAATCAACCCCTTCGACCTGACCAAGGTATGGCCCCATCGGGACTATCCACTGATCGAAGTGGGCGTGGTCGAACTTAACCGAAACCCAGACAACTTTCTCGCGGACGTGGAACAGGCGGCGTTCAACCCCGCGCATGTCGTGCCGGGTATTGGATTTTCTCCGGACAAGATGCTGCAAGGAAGGCTATTTTCGTATGGGGATGCACAACGCTATCGCCTTAGCGTGAATATCAACCAGATTCCGGTAAACGCGCCGAGATGCCCGCTTCACAGCTATCACCGAGACGGCACGATGCGAGTCGACGGCAACGCCGGCGGCGCAACGTCGTATGAACCTAATACGCGTAAGGAATGGCTCGAGCAGCCGGAATTCAGGGAGCCGCCATTGAGCCTTGAAGGTACGGCGGACCATTGGAACCACCGTGTCGACGAAGACTACTACTCGCAACCAGGCGCGCTATTCAGGCTGATGACCCCGCCCCACCAACACGCACTATTTGAGAATACCGCCCGCGAGTTGAGCAACGTATCAGAGCCGATTCGGAAGCTTCACATCGAACACTGTATGAAAGCGGACCCTGCATATGGCGTCGGAGTCTCCCGGGCCATTGGTCAGATAATGCACGGCAATGGGCCCTCGACGGATCGCTGAACCGCGACTAGGCCGGCCATTTTCCTGACAGACAGGAGCCGCGCAGCCCGACAGGTGTGCGCCTTGGCAGCGCACACCTGTCTGGACATGCATGGGTATCTCTGGAAACAACAACCTAGAAAATAAACCCCGTTTTGATGAACCTCGATCGATGATCAGTGACAATTGCGTCGAGGAGAATCTTACTCTCGTCCGTTTGCTTGGCTGCGACCATCGAGCGAATCGAGAATGCGCGCAACGCGTCGGTCACAGAGAGTGTCCCTTCAGCAGAATCCTTGCGGCCAGCGAACGGAAAAACGTCTGGCCCGCGCTGGCACTGACAGTTAAGATTTACGCGACAAACCTGATTGACGAGCGGATCGACCAGCTGTCCTATCTGGGAAGGATCAGAGCCGAAGATACTGACTTGCTGCCCATGATCCGACGTGATCACGTACTCAAGCGCCGTTTCAATATCCTTGAATGGTGTGATCGGGATAAGTGGACCAAACTGCTCTTCACGATAAAGAGTCATTTCTTCCGTCACGGGGTAAATAACGGCGGGATAGAAAAGCGTCTGGCAGAACGTTCCACCACCTTCGTTCACAATACGCGCCCCTTTGGCCTCCGCATCGTCGATAGCAGCGATCATGTAGGCGGTCCTATGTAATCCCGGCAGCGGCGTAATATTCACACCAGTCTCCCAAGGCATGCCCACTTTCAGCTTACCGACCGCATCGGCAAATCGCTCCATGAATTGCTCGACGATGGACTCATGCACAATGAGAATCTTGAGCGCGGTACAACGTTGACCGTTGAATGAAAGTGTCCCAAGCAGACATTCTTTCACGGCCAGATCGAGATCCGCATCCGGAAGGACAATGGCCGCGTTCTTGGCGTCGAGCCCAAGGATCGCCCGAAGCCTGTGCGACTTCGGATGTTGTTTCTTCAAATGGTCGGCCACCTTACTCGAACCGATTAATGCCAGCACGGCGATCTTTCCCGTCGCCAGCATGTGCGGCACCACTACGGCTCCGGGCGCATAAATCGTGTTAATTACGCCCTTGGGAAACGCGTCACGAAACGCTTCGAGCAGCGGGTAAAACAGAAGCGTGCCGTATTGCGGCGGCTTGAACACGATGGTATTGCCCATCAAAAGCGCGGGAATCAGTGTTGCAAAAGTTTCATTCAACGGATAGTTGTAGGGTCCCATACACAGGACTACGCCAAGCGGTGTGCGCCGTATTTGACCGATAGTGCCCTCAGCAATGACAAAGCGAGAGCTGGCGTTGTCTTGCACCTTGAGGGCTTCGATCGTTGCGCCCATGTACTCGACCGTCCGGTCGAATTCCTTTCGCGAATCGCCCAAACTCTTGCCAATTTCCCACATGATCAGATTGACGATTTCAGCCCGCAGCACAATCATGCGTTTGATGAATTCCTGCATGCACGTAATGCGCTGCTCCACCGTCATTGTGGGCCATTCGCCCCGGCCCGCGTCGTAGGCTCTGACGGCAGAATTTAACGCCGCGTCGCTTTCCGCCTCGCCCATCACTGGGTAGCTGCCGATTTCGACCTGTTGTACAGAGCCATCAGGCTGCATTACGCACACGGGCGACAGTACTGTCTTGCAATCTCCCTCCCAGGCGACCAAATTCCCGTCGACAAGGGAGACGCGCTGATGAACCTGCGACGCGAAGCGGAACTCTTCAGGTATGTCGAGAAATGCCGGAAAACATTGTTTCAGCGATTCAGGAGAAACTCCAGACATGTTGCTTCCTCCAGCCGTCTCACGACCTTTGGCCGTCGAGACTTCACAAGAATCAATCTGTCGCCGCGAACTTTTCCCCGAACGGGGGTGAGAAGATCTTCAAGGCGACGCACTATTGGGGACAACAGCCAGAGGCTTTTCGAGACGGAACTGACGAATTGACAGTGCACCTGCAACGCAGTCGACAATTCCATACTCTGCGAGCTCAACCTCGAACCCAGCTCGCATCAACTTGCCGAAATTAGACTGCCGAAGCCAAAACCAAAACCAAAACCAAAGCCAAAGCCAAAGCCAAAGCCAAAGCCGGACGGATAGGAGTCTCGAGTGGCGCTACCATGTATGTCGAAAAGAAATGGCGAACGTAATGTACGTGAAATCCAAAGCAGCCGCACCCTTTCTCGCAAGTCATCATCATTGACCGTCCTCATGTCGTTGCCGCGTTGCCCCCTTCTCATGGAAGCAGAGTCACTCGGTTCCAGATGTGCGCAACACATTAGCAGTACAGCGCGATATACGATGCATTTCAGACGTTACATCAAACGCGTGGAAGTATCTTTCTAATTCGCACGGTGACAATACAATTAAGCAACACATTGACGAAATGCGGGTACGGGCGCTTTCAGTGTTAAAGAGCGCGAGTCTACTCGTGCAGGTTGGCCACGCAAGAGAAACGGTTGCTCTCGCTGAGGAGTTCGACATTGCAGCCGTGATCCGGGGTAACGGGCCAGCGGGCCGCTTAAGCGGATCTCCTAAACAATGGTTGCCGTGCTTTCCTGACAGTGGCCGTTCTCAACTGATAGCGGCATTCACGAGGGCAGTTCATAATTCTAATCATGCGTCTTGCAGCAACGTTACCCTAAGTGAAGTACCACTCTTCATCCGATACATCTATTGGCTAGCGTCTGCGCTTCCTCATCTCGCTAGAGTGCCAAATCTGGCCGAGAGCTCAAAACACCCTCTAGGAGGGACCAATGTCACGTATTTCGACGATTCGGGCCGACCAAGCAACCGGTGCCGCAGCGGACATCTTCGCCAAAATCAAAAAATCTGTCGGCAAAGTGCCCAACGCGTATTTGACTGTCGGCACCCATAACCCGGAAGCGTTGGGCGCATTGCTTTCGGCCGATGATATCGTCAGCCGTGGCACTCTAACCAAGCAGGACCATGAGGCCATCAACCTTGCTGTTAGCGAGGCCGTCGGTTGTGACTACTGCGTGGCAGCACATACCGCGATCGGCAAGATGGTCGGCCTCTCCGAAGAGGCAACCCGGCAAATCCGTGCAGGGCAGTCCACCGGTGACGCAAAACGAGATGCGCTGGTGCACTTCGTCCGAAATCTCGTTCTCACGCACGGAACGGTCAGTGAGGCGGAATTCTCAGCCATTATCGATGCGGGCTACACGCAAGCCGAGCTGATTGATATCAGCCTGGCCATATCTGCAATCACATTCACCAACGCGATCAACCGAATCAGCGATACGACACTGGATTTTCCGAAGATCAATTGATCGACAGACTTTGGGCAATCCACCGTCACAGCTACGCGTTAGCAAAGCAGCTCTCTGGTACTTGCAACAGGGGGTTCCACGCCTCCAATTGAGCGGCCGTGTCGACGCGAGCCAGTGCGCCGCCAGAAAGCACCCAGATTGGAGCGCCGTCATGATGCATGACATTTATTATGCTCATAGCGGTGGCAGCAATACTCTCCGATACCATCGCGTCGGCGCAAACTGCCAAGGAGATTCGCGGCGCGAACCCAGTTGTACCGCACGCGACAGAGCCGCCGGCGAAGATTGTGGCCGACCCGCCTCTTCCGCATTCACTCGCCAATGGATACATCTTCATCCAGAATCGCACCGACAATCTTCACATCGACCGGTGTTAGGACCGAAAGCGATTGATGATTCACCCGGAACGGGACACATCCACGTGACCGTGAACGATGCGCAGTGGCACTGGGCCGACTCGAGCGGCGAAGCCGTTAATCATCGTCGGTCTTCAGTTGGACCGCACAAAGTGTTGATACAACTCGTCAATGCGAACCACGAGACCCTCGACAAGACAATAGTCACCTTCGTGGTTCCGAAACAGTTCTTGAGAAAGCCCGCGCCTTGACCTGTCTAAGTCAGGATATTCCTTCCGTCATCGTGCGAGACTTTGCGGAAATTCTGCTGGTAATAACCCGTTTTACTCGCCCGACACAGGGATCACAGGACACGATCATGAGACCAATGAACCGTAAGCGCTAAATAGAACACACCTATCATCGTCTGTGTTTAAGGGCGACGATTGCGTCCGCAACCTACATTGCGGACGCAAACCATGAACGACGACGAGTCTGATTTTCTGCCACTGCGGGTCATTCGAGAATGCTCCAACGGCAAGCGAAGGTACGACCCTGAGGGTAAGCGCCGACTGATCGAGGCGTGCTTGCTGCCGGGTGCGTCAATCGCCGGCCTCGCACTCAAGGCTCAGGTAAACGCAAACCAGCTGCACAAGTGGATTCGCCTGCATGAGAGGGCAAAGTCTGCTCGTGCAGCCGAAGACACGGTCGACCCGGCAACGACGGCGTTCATCCCGGTGGTTTCTCCCGAACACAGCTATCCGGATTCCGATCCCAAGTCGTCAGCGCTGCCAGTGTCTTCGAGTCACAGGCAATCGGCGACTGTGTCGCGACCCATGGCGCGCCTGGCGGCGCAACTGCCAAACGGGGTAAAAGTCGAACTTGAGTGCTCACGACACGATGCGACACTTGTCACGGCATTGATCGCCGCACTGGGAGCGCATTGATGTTCCGCCTTGACTCCGACCTCCGCGTCTACCTGCACCGCGAGCCTGTCGACTTCAGGGCTGGCATCAATAGCCTCACGGCGTTGGTTGAACAGTCGATGCAGCTCGATCCCTTCGCCCGCGCCGTATTCGCGTTTCATAACCGCAAACGCAACCGCGTCAAGCTGTTGCTGTATGAGCGCTCAGGCTTCTGGCTAATGTTAAAACGTCTCGAGAAGGACCATTTCATGTGGCCGCGCCGCAAGCAGGCAGTGATCGAGCTGACGACCGAACAGCTGCACTGGTTGCTTGATGGCATTGACGTCGATGCGATGCGCCGTCATCCCGCACGACAGTACCATCATACAAGCTGATGCTGAGAGCATTGCTGGGCAACGTCGTCGACAGCCGTTACAAATTTCCGTAAACCCATTGTGCGTTCTGATTCGCTACTGTGGGTAGCATGGACGAACGCGAATTCTCCCGATTGCCTCCAGCCGCGCAGGCTTACATTCGTGAGCTCGAGGCCCGCAACCGCCAGTTGGGTGAGCGAGTTCGCCATCTCGAGGAACAGTTCCGGCTTGCGCAACACAAGCGCTTCGCACCGAGCAGCGAGAAGCTTCGGGATCGTGTCTTCAACGAAGCCGAGCAGGCCGCAGCCGAGGATCCTGAGGATGACGTGGGCGAACTCGACTTGCCTGACACGGGTTTGCCGGAAGCGCCAGAGGCTGCTCGCCGCAAGCGAGGTCGCAAGCCTCTGCCAGCGGATCTTCCCCGCCAGCGCATCGAGTACGACCTGCCCGAAGAACAGAAGATCTGTCCCTGTTGCAGCAACGCGATGCATCGTATGGGCGAGGAAATCAGCGAGCAACTGCATATCGAGATGAAGGCCTCAGTCTTGCAGCATGTTCGCTTCAAATATGCATGCCGTCATTGCGAGCGTTTCGCCGAGCGTACGCCGATCCTGGTCGCGCCGATGCCGGCGCAACCATTACCAGGCAGTCAGGTCAGCCCCGCTATGATCGCCACAGTAATGACGGGCAAGTATGTCGACGGCACGCCGCTATACCGGATGGAGGACGCGCTCGGGCGCGCGAACATTCCGGTGGGCCGAGGTACATTAGGACACTGGGTCATCAAGCCAACGCAATTGCATCTGGAGCGCCTCTACCAGTCGTTACGCAAGACCTTGCTGTCGCAGCCACTGATTCATGGCGACGAAACCACCGTTCAGGTGCTGAAGGAGCCGGGCAAAACCGCGCAAAGCCAGTCTTATATGTGGCTGTATCGAAGCGGGCAGGATAGCGCAGAGCCGGTGGTGTTGTTCGACTATCAACCCGGACGTGGCAAGCAATATCCCCAGACGTTTCTCGCGGATTACAAAGGCATGGTGATGTCCGACGGCTACAGCGGGTGGCGAACGATCAAGGGCGTGACTCACTTCGGTTGCCTTGCTCATGCGAGACGCGGATTCGTGGAGGCCCTGAAGACGCAGAAAAAACCAGGCAAACGGGCACAGCAGGCTCTCGAATTCTTCCAGCGACTCTATCGCGTCGAAGCACTCGCACGAGAGAAGCCGCCGAGCGGCGAAACCCGTGCTGCGTATACATTACGATTGCGACGACAGCACAGCGTTCCGCTGCTTGACGCATTTAAAGCCTGGCTGGACGAGCAGGCACCACAAGTGCCGCCCGAAAGCTCGCTGGGCAATGCCATCAGATACACGCTTAACCAGTGGGAGTATCTCAGCCGTTACGTTGCCGACGGGCTAGCCCCGGTTGACAACAACATTGCGGAACGCGACATCCGCCCGTTTGCCACCAGCAGGAAAGTCTGGCTCTTCAGCGACACAGTCGCGGGAGCGAAAGCCAGCGCCGTCATCTACAGCCTCGTGCTTACGTGCCGCGCGTGCAACGTCGAGCCGTACGCGTACCTGCGTCACGTCCTTACGCAACTGCCTCAACGAGCCCCCGAGACCGACATCAGCGATCTGCTGCCATGGAGCTTTCTGCAGGTCTCCAGCCACGTCGGCTGACGCCAGCAACCCCTTGCGCAACGTCGCCAGTCACTCCAGACCGCTTGCCCGCTAGCAAATTCACGGCGCTGGGCGACGCTCATACGTAGGCCGTGCGCTCAATTTAGCGCTTACAATGAACCGACGCTCCCCGCCTGCTCTTCTCAAGACAAGCGCCATCACAGTCTGTCTCCTTGCATTGTTGGTGTTATTTGGCTTCGGTCCCTCCACGGAAGCGCGCGCCGCATCGCCGCCGACCAAGCCGACTATAGTCCTCGTGCACGGTGCGTTCGCGGACTCCTCAAGCTGGAATGGCGTAGCGAGCCGCTTACTAGCAAAGGGATATCCCGTTGTCGCAGTCGCAAATCCGCTACGCGGTGTTCAAAGCGATGCGCAATACGTTGCTGGAGTCCTAGCTTCCATCGCGGGACCAATTATCCTGGTGGGTCACTCATACGGAGGGAACATCATTACCAACGTGGCCACAGGCAAAGACAATGTCAAGGCACTCGTCTACGTATCTGGCCTGGCGCCAGACTCTGGCGAAAGCGCCGCAACTCTCTCAGGGCAATACCCAGGAAGCACGTTGGGCCCAACGCTTGCGCCTCCAGTCCCACTAGCGGATGGGGGGAAAGATTTGTACATCAAACAGGCAGATTTTCACGCACAGTTCGCCGCCGACGTTCCTGCAGCACAGGCAGCACAAATGGCCGTTGCACAGCGGCCGATTACCGAAGCGGCGCTTAAAGAGCCGTCCGGAACACCCGCCTGGAAAAGTATCCCCTCGTATTTCATCTACGGTAGTCGCGACAAAAACATTCCGCCGGCGCTTCAACCCTTCATGGCGGACAGAGCGCATGCCAAAAAGACGGTCGAAATCCTTGGGGCCTCACACGTTGTCATGATTTCTCATGCAGACGCCGTCGCAAAGATAATCGAGGACGCGGCTGACGCCGCCGGCAAATAAGTAAGCTGTCTCGATGTGCCCGCGAACTAAGCAACGATGGCCGCTAAGAAACGCATCGTTGTGTGTGGCTTCAACATCTCGGACACTCTGAGCGGATACCCGCAGCTCGCCACCTGTAACCAGATTGGTCGAGCAAATGAGATAAGACGGTGATTGTGAAGCTGGCAAGACCTGTATTCGCGTCTGGCGTCGCCACTCGACGGACGGTGTTATGCGGCAACCGATTGAGCACGCACACTTCACCGCTCACCCATTTTGTATATTCGACGGCGTCGATCGGCACGGGACATTTCGAACGTCTGGCCTGCGAATGATCACCGCTGATATGTCTACATTTTTTCTCCTCGCGTGCGGGAGACGCGAAATCGGGCGGCAGACAAGAGCTGTTTGCGGGCGCACAAAGTAGCAGCCGCGAACTGCAACTGCTCGGGCCGTCTACATGACTCGCCGCCGCGTCCCTACAGTAGCGAACTAGCGAGACCGAAAAACCTTCCAGGCGCGAGGCGTCATGCCAACCCCCTTATAAAAAACCCTAGTTAAATGACTTTGGTCTGCGAAACCCGCTAACGACGCGATCTCTGAGATACTCATTGAACCACGTTCCAATAGCCTCTTTGCCATTTCCACCCGGCGCAACAATAGCCATCGGTGTGGAGCAATTCCCACTGACTGCTTGAATGAGCGCGCGAAATGATTGGCCGACATTCCGCATTCCATCGCTAGAAATGCCAGGCTCACTGCCCCGGAGAGGTTATTGTCTATTAGCTCTTTCGCTCGCGCCAACTGCCACGGGGCCAATCCCCCTTGGCACCACGGTCTTTTAAAAAAATGTTTCCATACTTTCCGGATAAGTGGCCATAGAAAGCCTCCATAAGTCCAGACAAATAGAGCAGGTCGGCGTCCTCTGGACGGGCGACTGCAGCCCGCATCATGAGACTCAACTGATATGTGACAGGATCAACCGTGCCATTTGGGACCACGAGCTCACGTATCAGCGGCGCGTCGCTGTTTTCGGCCATTGCGGCGAGGTTGGTGCGAGGGAAATATATCTGCAACGATTCCAGTGCCCCTCCATAGTATGCGGTGGGCTTCTGCTCAAGGTCGACCACCGAAATTGTTCCGACTGGCAATGGACCAACGGGTACGGGTCTTCCATCTAGCCACAGGTCATGCACCAGCGGCTGCAAAAGGACGCAAATAATCAACGCCGGCTGCACTGGAATGGGTAGCGTCTCTCCAACTCCCTCTTTACCGCAAGCCACGTGCGTCGCAGCAAAGAATGCCCCCGGCCTAAGAACTGCCGATACCGAAGGGGCCTTTGGCATGCGAAAACGACGCGCAATTTCGTCACCGTATGCACCGACAACTGTCATCTCTCCCCCAACGAAGATCTCTGGACAATCCAATCCTTATTGATAGCAGACGTAGAAGGCACCTTCAAGCACGCGGACCAGCGCCCGTGCAAGTTTGCTTACATGGCGTATGCCGATTGGATGCACATTTATCACGAACTGCTGCCGAAAGACGGTTGCCCGCTATGCCCCTCGAAGTGGGAGCGCCAATCTCGAAGAGATCGTGCTCAGCACGATAAGAATGTTCAAAGGTCGCAGGAACGTACTAGAGTACGCGGTTTTGTAGACTGACAATAACCTCATGAGATGCTTAGATTTGGCGCGCGAACCTCAGCTTCCATTGGTCAATTGAGCCAGAGCTTTAGACGATTCTAGGTAGCTCCTCCTCAATAGTACGAATATGCACCTGGTACAGAAAATAGCCGAGGCTCAAAATGTCGACAACTGTGGAAAGCTTTCAAAATCACACAACGCTTACCCTGCCACGCAATCGCGCATCGATAGAGGAAGAGGCATCCTGGCGATGGAATACAAAGGCAAAATCGAGCAACGATCAACCTTCGATCGAGATTGGTCGATGGAATAAATGGCACGCAGGAACGCATGAACTTATCGCCCCGACCTTCGAAAATCATTACACGATCGAAGTACTCCTTGGCGAGACCTACGTTGACTGCTTCAACGATGAGAAACACGTTACTGGAAAACTAGCCGGGTTTGGGTCGACTCAAGTCGCAGCGCCTGGCCAGCAAATTCGTTGTCGCTTCGACAGATCAACTGAAGCCATTCATCTGTTCATCCCACGCCCAACTATCTTGACGGCTTGCGAAGAGTTGCAACATCGAAATTGCGCGGAGGAAATCGCAATTTTTGATCCCTGCTTCGCTACGGATCCGACCATGGGAAGGCTTATTGAGGCCATAGCCGGGGCTTATAGTCTTCACGACGCCTTCATTTCGTGCTACGTGGAAAGCCTTATGGTGGCCATTCTCGCGAGACTGATCGGCGCTCGAAGCGACCTGATTGCTGACAGATCGTCTAGTAGCGGGCTCGTGAAATGGAGACTCCGCCGTGCGATAGACTTCATCGAGGCAAATCTTCAGGAGCATGTAACATTATCGGACATTGCTAAGCATGCCGGCCTCAGCCGCATGCATTTTGCAGCACAGTTCCGGCGGGCAACTGGGTTTACCCCTCACCAATTTTTGACGCTTCGGCGAGTTGAACGCGCCAAGAGTCTTTTAAGCGAAGGACGGCTCGAGATCGTGGAGATCTCCGCAAACGTCGGGTTTCATTCTCAAGCTTACTTCACGAGCGTTTTCCGGAAAATAACGGGGACGACCCCAAGTTGTTGGCGCCGCAGCACGAGTTACAATAATAAAAATGGTTGGACTTGAGAGTATGACTTTTTTAATCTCCACTCTGGAAAAACGCCACTCCAGACGGACTTCATTAGCCGCAGCATGCATATAATAAGCACATGCAAATTATACTCTTCACGACAGCTCATATTTTACCGCCGACTCCGTCGGTCGATACGACACGGATTTGATAATAAACCTGGTTATAATTCTTAAGTTAGATTTTCCAATCCATTAAATGAATTACCCATGCAGCACCAAAATTGAAGTTCGCTCTGGTCAAGCTAGGATTTTGCGCATTTCCAAGCCTAATGCGGGCGCAATACTCGCCATGCGTTTGGAGTGATACCCACCAATCGCGAAAACACTCGAGTGAGATGACTTTGATCGGCAAAACCGGTTGCGAGTGCTATCTCAGCTACGCCCATATTTCCAAGCCGCAATAAGTGCTTCGCCACGTCAACTCGACGCAGTAGCAGCCATTGATGGGGAGGAATACCCACCGACTCCCTGAACGCCCGCGCGAAATGAGTCGGTGAGAGGCCACACTCTCGAGCGATGAAGGCCAAGCTAACATCACCAGAGAGATTTTCGGAGATAAGTTCTTTAGCAGCCGCCAATTGCCATGCGGTTAGCCCACCCTTTCCACGGTTCCGGATTCCCATATTGCCGTATGTAGCCGCCAAGTGCCAATAAAAAGCGTGCAGTAAGCCGGACAAGAACAACTGGTTAGCTTGCTCTGGATGCTCAAGCGCGGGAATCATCAACTTAGCAAGCTGATACGTTATGATATCAACTGTTCCATTCGGAATCACGAAATCATTGATTGCTCGCTCTTCGTTTTCGTCCGCCATCGCCGCGAGACTCTTTCGGGGAAAATAAAATTGCATACAGTCCAATGCGCCGCCAAAAAACGCACATGACTCTTGTTCCAAGTCGACAACGGATAACGCAGCAGACGGCCACGGATGAACCGGAACGGGTTTCCCAGCGATCCAAAGCTCGTGAATCAGTGGTTGGAACTGAACATTCACCATTAAGGCAGCCTCGACAGGGAGCGGCAGCGTCTTGCCGATTCCTTCTGGTCCGCAAGTTACCCGTGTGACCGCAACCGCCGCTCCAGGTCGGAGGCTTGTCAATATCGACGGCGATTTCATCAGACGAAAAGCCTGTCTTATTGATTCGCCATATGCGCCGGGCTCTGCCACGTTCGATCCTCAACGCGACAACGTATCGCATCAAGCCAGAATTGATACCACACACCAGCTGCCGAGAAAATGAACATTTGCATGTGGGAGCTTGTCAGCAATATATTTCACGACACCGCTGCTGGACCTCCATGCTAGTCCCGGCGGACGGCACTCGAGACGAGGCAACGGTTTTTCCCTTACTGAACAGGTCATTCTTCTCTGTGTCGTGATACGACGTCATCGATCCGCAGGTGTCTAGCACATGCGGCGATCGCTCGATACGAGGCGTCATCCAAATCGAAGGTGACGCCGACGGTGCCGTAACCAATATGGAGTGAGCCGCAACCTGGTTTGGGTCATCGCCTGTAGCAGACGGACAGCATCCTCATGTTTTCGTAGGCTCTAGTTCTTCAGCCATTTCTTCAGGCAACGTGCTGTCGCGAGAAACGGTACGTCCCGTATCGAGGAAGACTATTCGACGTGTGCATACTCGCGGACTCGAGAAAGCAGTGCGCGATTGAGCCGCCGCAGACGGTCCTTGCTCAACAGTATCAAATTTGCGGATATCGAACAGCAGTTATTCTAGCTCGTGCGCGTGCCAATTCAAGCCGTTGGCCGACATTGACCACGTCAAGATTGGGTCGAGAGAACGTACACGTACCAGACAGTCTCGGTAGCGGGGACGGTTTCGACGCCAAGAGCGGTCCCCCTGCGAGCACCGAATCTGTGCAAACATGAACAGCGCGTTTAGAATGGAGTTCGGCACCGATATACAGGATGCGACTCCTTATGTTGGCGAAGCGGCACTATCAGAAAGCTGTTTTCCACCGATCCGATCGGAAGACTTATTCGGCGGCCAGAGCTGGCAGTGCGCTCAGCAGAATCATCGCGTCTGCGTTGACCGGCGGAGGCTTGCTCCGGCTAGGCTTGAAAATATCCTGGCCTCGGGAAATGATTGCACCACTCAGGGCACAAACACCCGAGCTAGTTGATTTTGACCTGCTCCAGCGTTGGTCGACGTAGCTGCAAGCGGTCGGATCATGCCAGACAATCGTTAAGCTCCTTTCTGACCACTCAACGATTTCGACGTTGGCCTGTGTGACCGTATTACATTCCCACGCTTTCGTGGAAGTTCCGACACACCGCGCGACGTCCCTGTGAGCTCGACCCCGACTATCCGCGTCTACCGCACTCGGGGAATCGCCGGCAAACGCACCGGTTACGGCCCGAAGCTCATCCAGTATGATCCGCCAGGCGTCGAGGCTGCCGATAACAGAATCCATAGCTGAAAATCCTCCTGATAGCCACAAGTGTAAGCTGGTCGCCGACATTTAAAACTAGGATGTTGGAACCCGATCCGGTTGTATTTCACTATTGCACGAAGCGGCGTGCGCGTAACGAAAACGCACGCTTACCCGCTTTCGTGGCCTGTGCGAAAGCTGCCCCACGGACTGGGCGCCAGTTCGACAGACTGTTGGCGGACATAACCGTTACCTGCATGATAAGGGGCATACCAGCCTTGGCATGACGCTCACCCTGATCAACAAGACGGTCTGCTACGCCCGTGTGTCTATGCATGGCTAGGGCTAACAGCTAACGACATAGGCGACGCGTCTGGCTTGTGCGTGCTGCTGCGGCGTGCGTCATTGCCCGTCGCGGGCAAGTTGACTGAACGTGTGCCACGCCCGAATACGGCCGTCCAGATTCCGGTGCGAGACGGTCATCGCGCCCTCCATCTACCTGCGAGGAAAGCCCAGAATCGCGTGTGACCGCCTCGCGTGGCGTTCATCGGGCGTACAAAGGTTTAATGCGCGAGCGTTAGCTCGTCGCCCTACAGTGCGAACGACACCCTCGGTAACGAGCGCTCGTCACGCTGCCTTAGCAGGGCCATCGTTTGTCCTGCGAAGACAATCTGCACGTGCAGACCTGCGCACGTTGAAACGATCGGTACCGATGTTGCAAATGCGCGGTGAACGGTTCGCACAATAGTGCATCGAACACGTCCACACCGGCATAACTATGTAGCTTAAAACTTATGGCGGATCCCTGCAGCCACCACTGATTGGTTTGTCGTAGAGGAAGGGGACAAGCCGAGAATGTTAGCGCGTGCAGTCATACGCGTCGAATCCGTACCAGATGCATGCTGGTACACTGCCGCGACGTAGAGATCCGTCCGCTTGGACAGGAAGTAGTCTGCCCCAATCGCTGCCTGGTGGTATTCCACGCTGTTTACGCCGTAGCCTTTCGTATAGTTATAGGCAATACCCAAGAGAAGAGCCGGCGACACCAGATACTTGAAATTGAGTTCAACGTTGTGGAATTTTGCCGACCCGCCCTGATATCCATAGGGATTCAGTCCGGTGCCTGCTTCGCCCCCCAGGTTCTTGAACTGTGTGTTGCTGTAAGTTGCTCCGACTGTCGCCGGCCCGATCGTGTAGGCGCCGCCGGCCGCAAAGACCGTCTGGCTCTTCGCAGAGGCGTAGCCACTGATCACCACATTCGATCCAAAGTTTGAACCGGTAGCACTCGATTGTGGGTTATTTCCGAAAGCGGAAAAGTTCGGGTCTTTGATGTCCAGATAGCCTACGCCCAAAGTGATCGGGCCCTGAGTATAGCCCGCTCCCAACGACCATATTTGATTGCGCGAATATTGACCGGCGACTCCGCCCACGCTATACAGCCCACCGAACTTCAATCCCGCGTAGTTTGCACTCGTGTACTTGACCGCATTATTAGTGCGATTGGAGTTGTTCATGTTATCGAGATCACCAGGGTGGGCAGCGAAGTAGGTGGCCCACTGACTGCCGACTTCAAGCCCGCCCGTGTAATCGACGACTGAGTCGTATTGACGACCGAGGGTCACAGTCCCGTACGTACTTGACATGCCGACGTAGGCGGAACGGCCGAATTCGCTCCCGCCTTGGGACAGCGTACCCTTCATCACATTGAATCCATTTTCGAGAACAAACAAGGCCTTTAGTCCGCCGCCGAGGTCCTCAGTACCACGCAAGCCCCAACGATCGCCCTGCAAACCACCCCCAATCAGGGCGACCTGGCTGTGCCCGCCAGCATTATTTGTGTACTCCGCCGCCGCGTCGACGATGCCGTATAACGTCACGCTGCTCTGCGCTTGGACCGCGCCGGAAAACGCGCTGATTGCGGCCACAGCGCATAAGGATTTCTTCATAAAGCAACCTCTATTAATTTAGTCAATTAGGATCAAAATAAGCATCTTCTATTAAACACCGAGACGTTCTTTTATATTAATATGTACCCCTAATTTATATACATATACTACTTATAGCGCACGTTTCCATCGAAAATCAAACGTACAGAGCACCAAGCGGAAAAGGCATAGGGGATAGACGTGCGTTCACATTGCGTTGCCATACGGCATTAGCATCGCAATGTGAACAGCTAAGCTTTTAGCTGCGCCGACGGGCCCGAAAACGCTTTGAAACAGATAGGTAGCTAGCCCTCACGCGTCGCTGGCAAGTTGGAAGAGACAATCGCCACGGCGAACCGCTGCTTGGACCCTCCTGAGTACGACTTCACCCTCGGACGAAAACACTTCCGGCACCGGCTCACGCATCGGGGTATCGGGAAAATGAATCAGCGCGGCGGGTTGCCCAACGCTGACCCGCTCGCCTAGCTCCACGAGCGGCTCGTACACTCCATGTTCGGATGCGTAGACGTACTGCTGAGCGCCTTCAACTCGAAGAAACCGGGTCCGCGTCGGTGCAGATGCCGGCACAAGGGGACCACGCAGAACCTTGATGTAGCCGAGCAGGTGCAGCAGGCCGTGCGTCGCCTCACGCAACAGTGTGGAACTCACGGTTGCGCCACCGCCTAGCTCTGTCAAAATTGAGATAGCCCCCTGTCGACGTGCCGCTGCCGAGATATTTACGGAATTCGGCGCATGTAGAAACGCTTTGGCAAGACCAAAGGCGCCAAGTAATCCCCTAACATGTGTGTCTTCTTCCGGCGTGCGCGGCTCAAGAGCCAGCATATTGCAGCCCTCATAAAGCAGCGAGCTGCCCCCTGAGTGCAGATCCACCAGATACTGTGCTCGCGATAGCAGTGCGTTTTCGATATAGTCGGCAATAATCTGAGTCGGTGTGCCGGCCGGGTCTCCCGGAAAAAGGCGGTTCAGATTTCCATTGTCGATCGGTGAAGTTCTGAGGCCTGCCTCCGCCGCCGGGAAGTTAGCCATTGGGAGCAAAATGATCTGCCCAGACACCATTTCTGGCTCGATCTCTCTGACAAGGCGCGACGCAAGAATTTGCCCTTCGAATTCGTCGCCGTGATTCCCGGCCATAATCAAAATAGTCGGCCCCTCACCGCGCTTGATTGACGCCACTGGAATCGGGATGTAGCCGTACGCTGAGCGATGTACGGAATGTGGCAGTCGAAGATAACCAACGTGCTTTCCCTCTGCGTCGAAATCCACTTCACTCCTGATTGGATTTTTCATATCCTAGCCTTCTTTCCCGTTCACTTGGAGAGCGCTTTTTTGATATTGCCGGCCATGTCGTAATCCTTCCCGAGGTACTTCTGGCCTATCTTCTGGACGGTGCCGTCCGCCAACATATCGGACAGCGCCTGGTTCACAGCCTGTGCCAACGTTGGTTCGTTCTTCGGAATAGCGATACATCCGAGCGAGAACGTAAGGGGCTCTCCGACCTCCTTAATAGGAAGATGATTGATCTCTTTAGTCTTGTAGCCTGCAAAATGTGACTCGATGACGGCGTCCGTTCGTCCTGTCGCCAGATCGTTATAGAGAAAGCCCCCATTGTCATAACTCACAATTTCGGACTTCGTAAGATGCGCACGCGCCCATACTTCGTTGGCGGTGCCCGCGTCAACGCCCACTTTCTTCCCCGCCAACGACGCTAAGTCTTTGATATCGGTGTTTTTATCGTTGACCCAAATTAGAAATCCCTGGGCTGTGTATGGCACGGAAAAATCAACAACCTTTTTGCGCTCCGATGTCGCCGCCATGCCGCTTACGATCAAATCATATTTTCCGGTCTTCAGCCCGTCGACGAAGTTCGAGAACGTGTCAGCTACAAATTCAACCTTTTTTATACCAAGTCGTCGCGCGACCTCGTTGGCGACATCGACGTCATAGCCGGCCAGCTTGTTGTCGGTCCCGAGAAAACTCCAAGGAGGGCTAGTCTGCGTGTTTGCGATTGTAAGCACGCCCTTCTTCTGTAAGTCGGCGAGTGAGTTGTCACTTGTCGCGGCCTTCACCGTATTCGAAAAAAATATTGCGAAAGGAAGTATGAATGCGAGGAGTGTTCTGCTACGAATATTCATTCTAATCATCCGAAAGGAATTAAATCTGAGGCGAAGTCACCGGAAGAGTGGCTCTCTCGTTGCGATCGATCTAAACGTCAAACGCTGTCGCCGGTCTCAGGCGGTCAGCCGCCCCAGAAATTGACGAGTACGTTGGCTTTGGTTGTTGTCACCGAAAAACTCCGACGAACTCGAATCCTGGACCACATTGCCTCCCTCCAGGAACAACACTCGGTCGGCCACGTCGCGTGCAAACTGAACCTCATGGGTAACAACAAGCATAGTCATACCGGACCGGGCGAGATCACGCATTACGCCCAGCACTTCATCCCTGACCTCCGGGTCAAGCGCTGACGTCGGTTCGTCGAAAAATATGACCTTTGGGTCCATCGCGAGCGCGCGCGCAATTGCGACGCGTTGCTTTTGTCCGCCTGATAAACGACTTGGGTATTCGTTCGCCTTTTCAACCATTCCAACACGCGCTAAAAGCGTTCGTCCGCGCTCGCGCGCAACGTCTTTTGCGATGCCTTTCACGCTAATCAGACCTTCGATGACGTTCTGCAGAACAGTCATGTGAGGAAATAGATTGAACGACTGAAAAACCATGGCAGTGTTTTGACGAATTTCTGACATGCGTCTGCGATCATCGCGGCTGATCTTCCACGCCTTGCTAGAAGAATTTGGTGCGCGGCACTCAACGGAAATGCCGCAGACTTCAACCGTGCCTGCCGTAGGAATCTCGATGAAATTGAGGGAACGGATCAGTGTAGTTTTACCGGATCCAGACGGTCCCATGATCACCACAACCTCGCCCGCCCAGACGGTCATGTTGATACCGTTCAGAATAACGCTATCGCCGAAGGTCTTCGAGAGACCATTTACTCTTACAACTACATCCGTGGTCATCAATATCTCCTCGAAAGACGGTCTTCTATCAACGTTTGGGCGATCGTCAATGCTTGGCTAATGAGCCAATAAATCGCACCAACAATCAAGAACATGTCCATGTATCGAAACGTTGCCGCGCCGAGTGTGTTCGCGACGCGGGTCAGCTCGACCACTGTTACCGTCGATGCTAAGGAAGTATCCTTCATTAAACCGATTAGGCGACTGGCGACGGACGGTGTCGAAATTCGAAGCCCCTGTGGCAATATGATCCGGACCTGATTCTTCCAATATCCCATCCCAAGTGACATCCCCGCTTCCCATTGTCCTCTGTCAACTGCTCTAATGCCCGCGCGGAAGTCTTCGCTTAAATAGGCAGCGATGTACAGAGTCAGTGCGAGCGCCGCTGCAGCGAATGGCCCCAGCTCTATGCCGTAATACGGGAGGCCGAAATAGATAAGAAGGATCTGGACTAATAGAGGTGTGCCGCGAAAAACGGACACATACGCGAAAGCTAGAGATCGAAAAACCCGATAAATGCTTGTCCGCGCCAGAGCGATTAGAAGGCCCAGCGACGCACCGCAGATGAACGAGACAACTCCTAGTGACAACGTCGCCACAATCGCCATCTTGAGCAACGGCAACGCGCGAAAGAACAGTTCGAACATAGTTTTCCTTAACTCGTCAAAGAGTGACGAGCTGTCTCCATCATACAAATTCCAATTAATCAGCAGAATTTGGCATATTCAGCTAGCCCGTTCTTAAGGTCTTCGATCATCGCGAGGGAATCCTCAAGTCCGATCGAGATGCGTACGACTGGCTGATCGGTCGGCGAGAATTTTCGCCCCTTCTGCAGCGCTGCCGGGTAGTAGGCGATCAAGGCCCGCACTCCCCCCCAACTTGCACCTATTGAAAAAACTCGAAGAGCATCGAAGAAGGCGGTAAAGGCTCGTTCTGGGGCAGGCTTGAGAATGACTGAGAACAAACAACCACTACCGGCGAAATCGCGTTTCCAGATCGCGTGGCCTGGATCTGACTCCAATGCGGGAAGCAAGACTTGTTCGACCAAGGGGTGCGCTGAGAGCCAACGTGCGACAGACAGCGCGTTCGCACTCTGCGCATCAAATCGCAGTCTGAAGGTTTCCATGCCACGCAGAACCAGGAAGCAATCGTCGGCACTTACTGCCAGGCCCAGCGTTGCTTGGGCTTCACGCAGTTGCTCGTAAAGAACGGAATCCCGGACGCTGATCGACCCCATCAGCAGATCCGAGTGACCTCCAAAAAACTTGGTGGCGGCCTCGACGCTGATATCAACACCATGTTCAAGCGGCCTGAATGCCAAGGGACTTGCCCAAGTGTTGTCAATCATCGTCAATACCCCATGCCGCTTTGCGGCTGCCGCAATGGCTGGAATATCAGCGGTTTCCATGGTGATGGTACCGGGAGATTCCAGACAGATCATTTTCGTATTAGGCTTGATCAGTTCTTCGATTTCCCCCCCAATCGCCGGCGGGTACACCTCCACGTCGATACAAAGTTTAGACATCCAGTTGTGAGCGATTGCCTTGAGGCCGCCATACGACGCATCCGATATCAGAAGGTGATCGCCAGCGCGCAAAAATGTCAGTACGGATGCGGCAAGCGCTGCCTGGCCGGAGGGCAAAACCACGCAATGCTGCGCCCCTTCAAGTGCGGCTATCCTTGATTCGAGTTCCCGATGTGTAGGTGTCCCCGTGACACCATAGCTGTATCCGTCCGGCTGCCGCGACTTGCGTCCGACAAAGTCCTCAAGCGTGTCGAACACAATCGTTGAGGCCCGGTGGATGGCCGGGGATAGACTTTTAAACGGCTGACGATTCTCTGAGGCGTTTGGCATAAGACTGTCCGGGAATTCTGGGAGTAGTAACAGCGAAATCGACGGCGCTTCGTGAAGCTTGACGAGGCGAGTATCCCGCACGGCGGTCAGGCCGGCTACACTCGAAATAATTAGGTCAATAAGCCGCACTTATAGATTCCGGCAGGTTCTGAGTCGCATTTGTCTGCGACCCGACCGCCGCTGCAAGGCGATTCGGACATTTCGGCGGAAATCCCACATCCGTAGGGAACGGCCGCCACGCAAGGGGGCGAGCGGGAGCCATTGGGCGCGCTGCTCACGGTGTAAGTAGCTCAGGCGACGCCGTGGAGTGCCTCGTACGTGAGGAGGCAACCGCGCTACCCGATACTCCTAGGTAAAACCCTACAGCGCGTGTGATGAGGTCGCTCGCCCACGCGGCAACATCGTTATTATTTTTGTCTTCTATGTGCGCTGCTTTTCGCGCTAATACGTTTGGCGGAGGTCGGGGTGGCACCCCCCTCCTCTAAGGCGTCATCCAGCACGGCCTGATCTTCGAGCAACTGCACTCGCATCTGTCGAAGAAATTGCTTTGTACTCTCGGACTGAGGCACGCCTGGTCGGAAAATGACCACGCTCGAAAAGATCGCGTGCACCGCAAGCGGCTTGATGACTAGTCCTCGCCCGATGAAGTCAATCGCCACGATCGGATTTACAATTCCTATGCCGACGCCGTTAAGCGCAAGCTCGCAAACTGTATGAGCGTACGGCGTTTCCACTACCGTCTTAAGCCTCACGTCCGACGTGGCCAACAACGCTTCGAGGCGCCGCCTTGCGCTATCTTCCGGATTCAGAGCGATAAACGGCACTTGACTGAGGTCCGTTGGTTCGATGATCGACTTTCGAGCAAGTGGGTGCTTCGCATGCATGACGGCGACACCGGGCAGCTTTGCGAACGAAAAATGCTCGAGGCCCGCCATGGAAAGTTCGTCCGACATCAGGCCAAAGTCGACCAAACCCGCAGATACCTTCTCGTGAACTTCGCGGGAGCTCATTATTTGCAGGGATATCTGTAGCCCCTTTTCCGCGCCATTGAATGCGCCGATGACGCGCGGCAGGAAGCCTGTTCCCAGGGCAGGCATCACAGCTACCGCGAGATTGCCTACACCGTAAGACTTCAGTCCTCGAATACGGTGCTCGATCGCCTCAATGCCGACAAAATATCGGTCAACCTCGCTCATCAGCGCGACCGCTTCCCGGGTAGGGACGAGTCGCCCTCGAACCCGTTCGAAGAGACGAAGATCGGCGCTCGCCTCCAGTTTTCTAATCGATTGGCTTACAGCGGGCTGGGAAATTCCAAGCAGACCGGCGGCCTTGCTTGTAGTGCCCGCCGTCATGACTGCTCTAAACACCTCTATGTCTCGTATTCCCATATAAGCTCTACTTATTGACCTAATTGTTTATGCCGCTGCTGCCGCGCGACGACCGAGTATACTTTGGCATGAAATTCGGCTCGAAGTCTCTTCCGAGAAGTTAAACCATGGTACCTCCCAAGCAGCAACCCTTTCGCAGCTTGTCGCCCGCAGTTTGGCGCGCTTCGACCGTCGTATTTGATTCGCTCGACGAATTTGCACGCCGCAAGGAGCGCCAACCGGATGGTTACAGCTACGGCGTGACAGGAACGCCGACAGCCCGCGAACTGGAGAGGCAGATAGCCGCACTGGAAGGCGCAGCGCATTGCGTCGTTACGCCATCCGGGCAGTCCGCGTTACTCACATCTCTCATGGGCTTTGTGCGCGCTGGCGACCACCTTCTGATCTCTGCTGCCTGCTATACGCCGATGAAGATTTTGGCCGAAAAGTGGCTCATTAACTTTGGCGTCCACGTTGAATACTACCCGCCCACTATGGGAGCGGAGATCGAAACGTATCTCAGACCTAATACGAAAATGATCTGCCTGGAGTCGCCAGGAACCATCACGATGGAAATGCAGGATGTCCCAGCCATAACAGCAGTGGCTAGGCGCCATGGGGTTATGACGATGATGGATAACACCTGGGCAAGCCCGTTAGCATTTAAGCCGCTCCAACATGGCGTCGACCTGAGCATCGAGGCGGCAACGAAGGTATTAGGGGGGCACTCAGACTTGTTGCTTGGCGCCATCAGCATGAATGACTACAGCTACTACGAGGTCTTGCGCGAGACACAAAGCGTTTTCGGTCAGCAAACCAGTCCGGACGACTGCTTCCTAGTGCTTCGTGGCCTCAAAACCCTGAAAGTGAGATTTGCTGCTCAAGGTGCGACTACAATCAACATTGCGGAGCAGCTAGAACTACATCCTCTGGTGCAAACGGTCCTTCTGCCGGCGCTCCCCTCAGACGCAGGTCACGATATCTGGAAGCGTGACTTCAGCGGCACTGGGTGCCTCTTTTCAGTCATTTTGACCCCGGCGCCAGACGAGGCGTATGCCGCGTTCTTTGACGCACTTCGGGTTTTTTCGATTGGCGCCAGTTCTGGCGGAGTCGACAGCCTCGCGGCGTTTTACCCTGCTGCACTTCAGGCCGAACGCTTGTTCGCCTTTACCGACCAACCGGTCGTCCGCTTATCAATCGGGCTCGAAGACGTCGACGAATTGATGGCTGATCTGCACAACGGCTTGCACGCATTCGAGAAAGTGTTGAACCGCACGGGGTGCATCACTTGGGGATTGTGAAACAACAACGGAAGCCTGACGATAGTTTCCCGTCTCAACTACGTTATCGTTCTTGCTTCGCCACAAACCGGCCGCTCTCGACACATCGAACACGATCGACATCGAACGATCAGCCCGGCCGAAGCGCTGGCGTAAGGCTGCACCAGCGATACGAGTCAACAATCGAACTGTCAACAAATCGTTTGCCTAAAAAAAACGTGGACATGCCGGCTGCCGGGCGTCGGCCCAGCGAGCCGTTCAGTCTGACGCGCAGTATGCTGTATCTCACGGTGACTCGCCTGTAGTCGCGTTCGAGGCAACGTCGCCTTCTCGATAGGCCTGTTCTCCAAAACAGACC
The DNA here is from genome assembly GCF_003387275.1 of Paraburkholderia sp. BL6669N2. NCBI lineage: Bacteria > Pseudomonadati > Pseudomonadota > Betaproteobacteria > Burkholderiales > Burkholderiaceae > Paraburkholderia > Paraburkholderia sp. BL6669N2. The sequence continues at coordinate 1,482,307 of NZ_QUNA01000002.1, forward strand.
CTCTGCACAAGCTCACCGGGAAGACTCGGGCGAACCGGGCCGCTACAATGAAACGCTACGAATTGCTGGCAAGCTATGGCCGAAGAGATCCGCTCCGCCAGACGTCTGGTTGGTTCTCGGATGCCCTCTTTGCGACAGATCACAACGCAGCACGGCGTGAGTCAGTCAACGGTGTTTCGCGCCTACTATCTTCTTGAAGAGTGGGGGCTGATTCGAGCACGCGAGCGCTCCGGATACTATGTAGCGCCAGGCGCAGAGCTTAAACGGCCACAGGCCCCCAATGCCACCCCTGCTCTGGCGTCTGGCAAGGTAGCAATCAGCGACCTTGTCTTCTCGGTGCTTGAGGCAGCGAAGCATCCCAACGTTGTTCCGCTCGGCTCTGCGTTTCCCTCTCCGAAGCTTTTCCCCCTTCAGCGCCTTGCAAAGTCGCGAGCGCGCTCCAGTCGTTTAATTAGCCCGTGGAGCACTGTCGTCGACCTTCCGCCGGGCAACGAGCAACTACGCCACGAGATTTCATTGCGGTATATGGATGTGGGCATCGCTCAGTCGATGGAAGAGATCGTAGTCACGAATGGTGCGCTGGAGGCACTCAATCTATGTCTGACGGCAGTGACGCGACCAGGAGACGTGGTAGCGATTGAGTCGCCCGGATTCTATGCAGCCATCCAAGCCATCGAACGCCTCGACCTCCGGGCGGTGGAAATTCCAGTCGACCCTGCTTCGGGTCTTGATTTGGAGGCCTTGGCCAACGCCTTCGAGAAGCACCGTATCCGGGCCTGCTGGTTCATGACCAACTTTCAAAATCCGACAGGTACCACGATGTCGCACGGAAACAAGAAAGCGCTGGTCGATCTTCTTGCCCGGCACGACGCGCCGCTCATTGAGGACATGTGTACGCCTGAAGTTAATGACCACCTTATCGGCCAGCATTCCAGCACAGGCTGGCATCGCGGACTATCTGCAACACGGTGGCTACGACAAGCATCTTCGGAAACTGCGAGGCTCATTACGAGATCAGCTCGAAACAATGGACGCCGCGCTTCACAACTGGATGCCTGATAATTCGCACTGGACGCGGCCGTCCGGTGGGTATTTCCTCTGGGTCCGGCTGCCCCCGAATGCTGACGCGATGCAATTGCACGGAATCGCTATAAAAAACGGTATCAGCATTGCACCGGGCCCCATCTTTTCCGCGCGGCAACCGTTCCGGGATCACATTCGGTTAAATTTCGCTCATCCGTGGGGCGATGGGACCGATGATGCCGTTAAAACCCTGTGCTCGCTACTCCGCTTGCGCCACTGATGAAGATTCCCCATGCTCTCATGGCTGTTGACAGGCTTCTTGCGAACGCCGCTGACCTGTCAATGCGCCACGTTGATCGCAAGCTTCACCAAGCCAAAGAGGATCACTCCGAACCCGGTGGCCAAGCCTACGGCAACGAACGGCAAAAGCGGTAACTTTACACCGACCATATCGGCTTGATGCGAAGCGCCACGACGAATGCCCAGAAAACTCCACAGCACAATTCGCGTCATCTTCAACAAGTTCATAACGTTACCTCTTAAGGCAGGATTGTCTCACAGCGCCGCAATGATTGCGGCAAAAATCCTGTCGGCTTCGCCGAGCTCAGTGCGCCAGTTGCTAAATGCGGCCCGCAGCGCCCATGTGCCGTGCAAGGTTGTTGGCGTGAGAAAAACCTCTCCACGATCACGTAGTTCGCGAACCAGCGCCTGAACGCGTTCCTCGGAGGGCTCATTGGCCAGCGTGAAGCACACTACGTTCATGCGAACGGGATCCAGCAACGACAATCGGGCATCGCTTTTTATGTGCTCGCCCAGCCGACGTGCGGCGTCAACGTTGCGCTGCACGATGTCCCGTTGCCCCTCCTTTCCGTATGCCGCAAGCGAAAACCAGCAAGCGAGCGCGCGCAGACGCCGGGAATTTTCCGGTGTTAGATGAACAAAATCCGGAACGCCCTGTGGCACTCCCAAGTACGTGGCATAGTTCTGGAAGACACGGACTTGAAGATCCCGTCGTCTCGTGAATTGTATTGCGCTGTCATATGGGACATTTAGCCACTTGTGGCAATCAATACATATCGAGTCTGCCTGGTCGAGCAGATTGACCAGACCTGCGTGCTCTTCAGTCAACGCGGCAAAACCGCCAAAAGCAGCGTCGACGTGCAACCAGAACTTGTAACGGGTTCGCAACTCAACGGTGGCTGGAAGATCGTCAAAGTCAACGGTATTGACTGTCCCAGCGTTTGCCACAACTATCGCCGGCGCCCCCTTTAAAGCCCGAAGTTGCTCTTCAAGGGCAAAGACATCGACCGCCTCGCGCGCTGGCAAAAGCGCGATACGCTTCATCGCTTGCCGACCGAACCCAAGTATGGATAAAGCCTTATACACGCTCGAGTGCGCGGCCCCGGACAGGACATTCACGGCCCCGAGGGCTGCTATCCCGTCCTCACTGACGGATACGCCCATCTGCTCACCGAGCCACTCGCGTCCGATTGCGAGCCCGACCATGTTGGACATCGTCGCGCCGGTCACAAAGCACCCAGTATGAGCGTCCGAGATCCCGAACATCTCGCGCAGCCAGCCAATAGTCTCACGCTCCAGATAAGGCGCTGTCGAGTCCAGTGCTGATGTCGGATTTTGGTCGAAGACGCTGGTCAACCAATCGCCGGCAATCGATGCGAGAGTGGCTCCCCCCGTCACAAAGCCAAGATATCGTGGCCCGGCGCTGCCGGAGAAGCCGGGTGCCCACCGCGTCTGGAAGTCGGCAAGCGCCACCTCGAAACCGTGCCCGACCTCTTGCAAACGTACCGGCTCCGGTGGGTGCGGCTCCGCTGAGACTGGCCTGTCGCTAACTGCCTCAAGAATTGAGGCTGCATAGTCCTGAGTAGTCGAGAGAATTTCGCCGCTGCGATTTAGATCAGACTTCAAGCCAGGCCACATGGCGCCTCACAAAGAAATTGCTAGCATGATGCATCAGCTTCGTTGCATTCAGACGAAGGGTTAGTCGTCGCTTCAAAAATGCGACTTGTTGCTCGTTGGCAGCCCCCTAGCATCTGCCCGCGCCGGGCTTTACCCGTCGGAGGCGGTCCAATATGGACAGGCGAAGTGACTGTTACCCAATGAGGCACCAGGCCGACGAGGCGGCTAGGCGGTCTGCCGCATAGAGAATGTCATTCCCAAATCATGCGCCGAACAGTGCGATCAGCACCCGGGAAGAGCGTTGGCTCAGCGGGTCGCCATACAAAGGGCGCGCTCGCACTGATAATGGTCACCTCACCCGTTAGGCTGACGAAACCGGTTCGCCCACCGGCATTGATGCGTGGGGCTGGCCTTGGACATCGACCGAGGCAATGAAAACATGCGGCCACATCGGGAAAAAACTCGACGTTCAGGTGTTAGGTGTCAGGTATCGGCGGACAGCACGCCTCCCGTGCGCTTCGATCTTTTCGCGAACACCAAAGCGTTCCAATTTCACCATGATCGAACGGCGAGCGGTCAAGGTCCCAGCCCGGTGAAGGGCGAACGGCTGGCTTGCTCATGACGTCCGAGGTTAGAGATTGCCCAGAATGAGAGGCGTAAGACATCCCCTACGCTGCTAGTATGCTCAAGCTGCCCAGACCGATCCAGCATGCTCAGAACACGTCCTCCCGGACGCCCGTTCGAAAGTCCTCAATCCGTCGGCCGATTTCCTGTGCGGTCAAGATTCCTCTCTCCACAAGCAGTCGAAAGGATGCGTCCACCCACTGATTGTAGTACCCGGACTCGTCCGCAGTTCCATACTTGACTGATGCCGCAGCAATCTCAGCGATCAACCGCTGTTTGAACTCATCCCAAGGAAATACGCCACGTACATGAAGGTCAACGACCATCCCGAAAGCACGGCTTTGCCAAGGCGCGGCAAAGGTCGGTTCGCCGTTCTTGCGAGGATACGAGAGTTCGCCGTCCATGGGGGGGATGGCTATACGAAATTCCGACATGACTAAGTTCCCGGTTGCTGAGGATCAAGGGGAAAACCTGTACCGATCATCGAATCACGTGTGACCAGTTTCGCCAACTCTTCCTCGGACATGGCCTCAGTACCCGCCGGTCGCTCAGGTATCACAATGTACCGCTGTTCAGCACTCGTATCCCAAACGTGAATTTTCACGGCTGGATCGAGTGTCAGGCCAAAATCCTTCAAGACTTCACGCGGATGTGACACGACTTTCGCACGATAAGCCGGGGACTTGAACCACGCGGGAGGAATGCCAAGGAGCGTCCATGGATAGCAGGAGCACAGGGTGCAGACCCACATATGGTGATCGGTCTTGGTATTGAACAGTGCCGCAACGTGTTCGGTCTGAAGGCCACGATACCCCATCTCCTCGATTGCGGCGGTCGCATCGACTGCGAGCCGTGCGCGATATGCGGGATCCGACCACGCCTTTGCAACGACCCTCGCACCATGCATCGGACCGAGGTCGTTCTCGAATGCCGCGATCAATGTGTCTATCGCGTCGTGGGTGGTCAGCCCTTTTTCAACCAGCAGGGACTCCAGTGCCCTAACTCGCGCCTCTATCTCCAGCGGGGGATTCCAGGCATGGGCGTGCTGCTTGTGGGCATCAGCGCTGTCGCTCGTTCCTTCGTCCATCATCGAGTGCCTCCGTCGTAAAGAAATGCGCAGTGCCTCTACCGAATTTGTGTTCCGTAGTTGTCTCTGGACACCGAGAGGTTTCAGGTCAGACCGCCAAGAGGTAGTCCTCGAACAAATCCACACACACTGTGGTTTCTCCGGCTTCGCCCCCCGGCCCCCATAAACTGCATGCATTGAAACGCACCGCATATAAGTGCTCAGGAATCTCGCCGCGCCCTTCCGCTTGAGCTTCGGAATGACAATGCGCGCCATGATAGAGTTCGACGACTCCCGTCTTATCGCGCACGTAACCCGGCAGACGACTGTGTCCGCGCGAATTGAGATTTAGTGTTTTTACCGGGTCCCCCGGCTTGAACTTAGGCCGTCGGCTAATGGGGCGATCTTGCGGAGCGCCTTGGTAAAGAACAGATTTCAGTTTCGATGCATATTCGCTCAGATTAGTTGGCTCATGTGGATGATCTTGCATCACGATGGCGCTCTGCTCGCCCGCCCTGCGATGCAACTCAGCCGAAGTGACGATGCCTTTGCGCACAAGCAATTCTTCGAAGGCGCACACCCAGTTCTCATAGTAACTGTTGCGAAGGTAGGTGACATACGGTAACTGCTCGACTGCCGAACGATGCTCCGGAGAATTGTTGATACCACTTATCTGGCAGGCAACTGCTATCCCGTGCATTCGCCCTTCCCACGCTACGTGAAAAGGCGGTTCATTAGCTTCGGGAATAACGGGGCCGAGACCGTGCCTACCGCCAATATCGTGGATGCCGTTCATGGCCTTGCTCCAGAGCGAAACCCATAATGTCTCGCGACAGTTTGCACGTGACAGCTTTTCAGGATAGGAAAGCCTCTTGCCGCGAATCACTGTTCATGCGGACGGCTCTCGTGAAACGCGGTTTGACTTCAACGACAGGTGCGGCATCTAGGCACGCACTGAGAAACGGTTATATATAGAGGCAAGCCCAAGGATTAAGGCCGACTTTGGAAAATAACAACGTCGATTTGCCAAATCGGCTGAACTATCCGATCAAAATCGGTGTTGGAAAGAGTATAGTCGCGGCTGCCGAGTGCGTTGTTCAATTTGCACGTTTCGTTGCGACTGCGCACGGCGGCATCGGCTACCGGCAGGCACGACTGGACTGGAATCCCGATTCGGCGTGGTGCCATGATCAAGCGGCGCACCAGGCGTTCGTTTAGATCGAATTCCGGACTTGTCGCGACGAATTTCTATGGCATCGTGCGAAGGCTAGCCCAATCGTGCATATATGAACACCGAGCCATTAGCGTTGTGTCAAAGTATGCCTCACGATATCTGCCAAATCCGCGAGACTTGCGTTCCTTTAGCTGAAGCTAAACGTGCAGGTACGTTGTACGCGTAACCATCGGTCGGCACAGACGTACCGATGGAATCTATCGCGCAACTTTATCGGAGAAACCGGTGCACACCTATTTTAGTGCCGAAGGGAGTTCGTATGCAAAATCTCTCCCTGAGAAGGCCGGATAAGTTGCCTCGAGAATGGCTCGAGGATCGTGCGAAGAGACCGCACCTTTCCGGCAACTCCCGCCTGATATAGGAGTGGGCGCGAGCCCGCTGCCCCGGCAGAAATGCGGTTGAAGGAGAAAGTGATGGCAAAGACCGAAGGACCGCTACGCTTCACAGTGGAAAAGTGGCTTGCGATGGCTCATGCAATGTCGGCTCGGATAACACGCGGAAGTCGCGCAGGCTCGAATCATGCACCTTCTGTATGCATTGAGGCGTCGATATCAACAGGCGCGTTTGCAATTTATCTCTTCCGCCAAGGCGACGGCACCTGGTGCGTGTTGCCTCCTGATGCCGAACGTCCCGCGATGCGCACGAACCAAATTTGCGACGCGGACGGCATGTCACCGGGGGTGACCGAACACCGATCACCGCCGGCTCATTACTTTACCGAAACGATTTCAAAGGAGTGTCATCTTATCGTAGCTCCGACAGGATAACGATTTAGATAGAAATCCACTTGAGAAATGTTGCATTGGATTTTCGACTGGCGACACTTCGACGGGTGAAAGTCTATCCCGACGCTCCATCCAGCGACGGGGCTAGATACGATCTAACGCTTCGAGTAATTCCGCTTTAATCGTCCGGACAGATATGGATCGACTTCAAGCAATGGTGATGTTTGTGAACGTTGTCGAGACCGAAGGATTCGCGTCGGCAGCGCGCAAGCTCGACGCTTCAACGTCGGTAGTAAGTCGCCTGGTGACGGAACTTGAGGACCGACTTGGTGTGAGGTTATTGACCCGCACGACGCGGGTCATACGTCTGACCGAAGCCGGTGCCGCCTACTTCGAAGACTGCCGCCGAATTCTGAGCGAGATTGAAACGGCGGAACTCGCCGCCACCGGTACACATGGCGCACCTCGAGGCCAACTGGTAGTGACTGCTCCTGTTCTGTTTGGGAAAATATTTGTCGCACCACTGGTACTCGACTACTTGTTGCACTATCAGGATGTCAACGTACATTGCTGGTTCCTGGACCGCATCGTAAATTTGGTTGACGAAGGCGCAGATGTTGCAATTCGAATCGGAGAGCTCGCAAGTTCATCGTTGCAAGCGATTACCGTCGGCAAGGTAAGACGAGTGGTGTGTGCTGCCCCTGCTTACCTAAATCGGCGCGGCGTGCCAAGCCATCCAGACGATCTGGCCCGTCACTCGACTATCCAGGCGAGTGGTGTGTCGTCTTCACCTGAATGGCGGTTCAATGGCGAGGGTCGTCAGCTTGCAGTTCACATCCAACCGCGCCTGACAACCAACACCAATGATTCCGCTATCGTAGCCGCGACTGAAGGGCTCGGGATTGTCAGGTTACTGTCGTATCAGATAGCGCGCGAACTAATGGAAGGCCGATTGAAGATTGTGCTTGCCGAATACGAACCGCCAGCGCTGCCTGTCCATGTAGTCCACCGCGAGGGCCGACATGCGAATCAGAAGGTACGGGCGTTCCTAGACCTTGCCATCGAAAATCTACGGGCGGAATCTTCGCTGCAGTGAGAGCCGGAGTGCCGGCAGACGGTGCGTTGCTCGTCCGGCTTATGGCTTGGCTCCAGAACACATCAAGGGCGAGCGCCACTCATCATGCGATCACTTGATCCGGCTTAAGCGGCCACCCGCATGTACTCGCCTAGCCTGCAGTTGCAAATGGGGCTTCGTCGCTTTTCAACGTGCTCTTTGCCATTTCCGTATGCGACCAGTTCTCTATCCGATGCCTATTTTCGTTACCCCACGTGCACAGAGGCATGAGCGCCTGCGCCAACGTGCGGCCGAATTCTGTCATCTGGTAATCGACTCGAGGCGGGACCTCACGATAATCGCATCGAACGATGATGCCGTCCTCCGCCAGCTCACGAACCTGCTGGATCAATACCTTCTCGCTAATGCCCACGACGAGGCGCCTCAATTCTCCAAATCTGCGTGGGCCTCCGTTGAGATGGAGCAGCACGAAAATGGGCTTCCACTTCCCTCCAACAACCGACAAGGCGACATCAAGCCCGCAGCTTGGTGATCGATTTTCCATAGACGCTCCAGCACTTGCTTTTAGGTAGGTACTATCTCAACAGAAAGCACACATCCATAATCGTCGCTGAATTTCACCAGGAGGTACTTCAGATGGGTAAGCTCACAGGAAAGGTCGCGGTTGTTACCGGCGCGAACAGCGGAATCGGCCTTGCCACGGCGAAGCGCTTCGCGCAGGAAGGCGCGCGCGTGTTTATGACCGGACGGCGTCAGCAGGAGCTTGATGCAGCTGTTGCAGAAGTAGGCGAAGGTGCTGTCGGCATCCAAGGGGACGTGTCGAATCTCGCCGATCTGGATCGACTGTTCATGACTGTAAAGGAGCAAGCAGGGACAATCGACGTTCTATTTGCCAACGCTGGAGGCGGCGAATTTGCAGCTCTCGGCGAGATCACCGAGGAACACTTCGACCGGACATTCTCCACTAATGTCAAAGGCACGCTTTTCACGGTGCAAAAGGCACTGCCGCTGCTAAAGGACGGTGCCTCGATCATTCTAACTGGCTCGACCGGCGCAACAACCGGGATCCCGGCATTCAGCGTCTATTGCGCAAGCAAGGCAGCAATCCGCAACTTCGCGCGCGGATGGATTCTCGACCTTGCACCGCGACGAATCCGCGTAAACGTCCTCGTGCCGGGCGCAACCTCGACTCCCGGCTGGCATAACCTTTCGCCCACCGAAGAGGTACACAAAGGGATGGTCAGTCACGTCGAATCCACCACGCCGCTCGGACGCCTTGGTGATCCGTCCGAGACAGCGAGCGCGGCGCTCTTCCTCGCCTCCGACGATAGCAGCTTCGTCACCGGTAGCGAATTGTTCGTCGACGGCGGTTCATCACAGATCTGAGTCTACAGACTGCTAGGCGGTTATCGGCAACGGGGCCTACCAGCCCCGGGGAAAGCAATGCCGCCAATTTGCGTAAGCGTACTACCGCCGTCAGTACATGAACCGAAGCATTCGCCGCATCGTCTGACGGCGTCAATGCCCCGAAGGTCTTGCACACAGAGCGATTGCCGGTTGCGACGTTACACCTGACGTGCCGTGCGCGCGTTGTACGGCGACTGATGCCTGCCGGTGATGCGGTCCCCTCGACTTTATCAGTGTCCATGGCGCATTGCGTTAGAGGTTTCGGCCTTGGCGAAGCGCTGAATTCTCCGGCCTACGCTAAGGCTAGGCGCGCTGCAATGCCGCCAGTTCGAATGTTCCGGTTTGTCAGCGACATTCTCATCTTAGCTACCGCGCTCGATGCGCGAGGCGGCCGGGGCGCGAGTAGCATCTACGGCCACTGCAGCGGGGGGAAGCAGGCTTCCTCTCAGAACTAACTCAACCGTCTTGATTACCAGCACACCAATGATCAGATTGGCCACGATGAACGCGACCGGCACAGCCGATTCAAGCGGACCGGCTGCCCCACGTTCAAGCATGCGGATCGCCATCGTAGGCAAAGCAGTCACACCGAAGCTAAACGCCCAATAGCACGGCACGAACGCCTGCTTGCGAATCCACGGCAAAAGGCGGAACAGTAGTAGGGCTTGGTAGAGACCGTAACCCAGCAGAAACATCGCGAAGATGTCCGGCGCACCCGTTGTCAGGCTCATGTATGCCACGCCAGCGACCACCGGCGGCGCGAACTGTACGCCAAGCAAGGGGCGCAATGCCGGAGGCAAAGCCCCGTGCACGGCCGCACGGTGCAGTATCAGCGATTCAAGTGCAAGCCATGACAGCAGGCCGGCGCCGAAGAACAGTTCGCCCAGTTGATGGAAGCCAAATGTGGCTGCTGCAGTGCTGGCAACAAAACTCGGCGCAACGGGTGCTGCAACTCTTGGCGCGCGTCGGCTGTGTGCGACAGCCACCTGTGACCGTACGCAACCATAATGACCAACCACACGACAAGCGCCGCGACGCTCATCGCCAGGCCTATGCTGGGCGGCAGATCCCACATCCCGATAGCAACACGCCATAAATTGGCGAAAGCCAGGGTGCCCACCGCGATTCCAAAAAAAGAAACTGGTATCGTCCCGCGAATGCTGTTCATCACTGATGTCCCGAAAGAAAGCGACGCGCTCCAGTGTGCTGGCCTACGCGACCAAAGACCTACTTAGGAAGGCTCTGGCGAAGGGGTGAACGCCGGATCGAAGCAACAAAAGACTCAATCGCCTCAAGAGGAATACGGGTACTTAAATATCGAGCCTTCAACTTCCGTCAATTCGCGGCTAAGGGTCGGCATAGGTACGGCGGCCCGATCAGCGGTCCTCCATCCAGGGAAATATGAAGTACCGTGCACAGACCTCTACGTAAGTGCGCTCTTGCGGCACGCAGGCTCGGCGCTGCAGCGCGGCCCCCTACTTCGGCTACCTTCTGGCACCCTTAGGGCCGCAGCTCGCGAAAGCAAGCGCAAAAACGAGCGGTTTGATCGACGGAACGAGGCTGCTGCAGAGCAGCGGACATGCTTGGCATGCACCGGACGCGAAGCAAGCGGTACGTTTCGAGCAGCGAAGGCGATGTGTGCATTTGGAAACCGGCTTGGACGCCCATGCGTTTATGGCATTCCGCAAATTTCCGTTAACCCGCATGAGGCGATCCGCCGGCACTTCTATAGAGTGTCGTCCGGGGAACGCGGTCGGGAGCCGGTCCGGTACTTCGACGCCGGTGTTCGGCGTCCATCAGAGCCAGCGTCGTGTAATGACCTTGGCAAGTCCCGCTCCCGTCAGTCCATCTCGCTGAATCCGATTCTCAGTCCGCAATTCGCAGCAGCGCATTTGTTTGAGACAGGCATCAGAAACGAGGTTTTCTTCGATATGGTCACCTGAGCCGCGTTTATTGTTCTCGGCGCGCCCAAAGAACCGCAGTCTATACAGCGAGAACTACCAGCTTTTGAACTCGCAAAACCGAACTGCTTGACGCCCGGTCCAGCTGGTCCGTGATCCCATAGGGCAGGCGCCACCCAAAGGTGCAATAACTCCCGCCTTCTACTTGCGACGGAGCCGATCGATACCCCAAGCCAGCAGCAGAATGGCCGGAAGCGTCGCTCCCGCTATCGACAACCCCATCCAGCCCCCGAGCGCAAAACTTTTAGTCGCAATCGCCGATCCCATCGACGCCCCGAAGAACGCGGATGTAGTGAATACTGCTGTCACGCGGGAGCGAGCATGAGGCGCGATTTTGAAGATGATCGTTTGATGAGTAACCTGCAGGCCCTGCATTCCGACATCGAGTAGAAACGCACCCACGATGATCCAGCCGACGGACCTCTGACCCAAGGCGAGCATTCCCCACGACAACAGAAGGATGACCGCAAGAATCACCGTCATCCGCCCGGCGTGACCACGATCGCCGAGCCGCCCAGCCAGGTTTGCGGATGCTGCGCCGGCGGCACCTGCCAACCCAAACAATCCGATCGTCGCTTCCGAATAGTGATACGGCGCTCCGCTAAGCAGGAAGGTCGACCCGGTCCATAGAATGCTGAACGTCCCAAGCCCGAGCATCGAATAAAGCGAACGTAAGCGAAGCTGCGGCTCAGCTTTCACGAGCTCGACGATGGACAATAGCAGCGCCTATAGTGCAGTCGTCCTCGCGCTTGCTCCCCGACCATCACGGCGCGTAACGCGAAGAGCAATCCGATCACCACGCCTGCCGCTATCACGTACATCGACCTCCAGCCGAAGAAATGCCCGACGAGTCCAGAGACTGTACGTGCAAGCAGTATCCCGAGGATGAGCCCAGTCATTACCTGTCCCACTCGCCGACCGCGCTCCGAATCAGGCGCCCGTACCGCCACATAAGAAATCACCACCATCACCGCGCTAGATGTGATTCCTATCAGCAAGCTTGCTGCTGAAAACGTTGCGAAGTTCTGGCTCAGAGCCGCCACGGCTAGCGCCCCCGCGTTGACGATCAGCATGAAAGAGAGCATTTTTCTGCGATCAAGAACATCGCCGACCGGCACAATGAGAAGCACGCCTACCGCATATCCCGCTTGCGTGAAGGTAACGAGATATCCGGCTGTCGTCGTGGCGTGGCCGAATGCGGTGGCTACTGTCGCCAGTAGCGGCTGAACATAGTAAAGGTTCGCCATCATCACGCCAGCGGTGACCGCAAACAACAAAATAGTGCGAGTGCCGAGCGCTCCTGCATCGGGTGTGGATCGGGCCATCGCAATCTGGACCAGGCTTCGCCCTTGACTGACCGGCTGGTTTGTTTCTGGAATCGGATTCATGACCAATCCTTGAAAGAGGTTTCTCCGGCGTCTATCGCCGATAGCAGACTGTCGGCCTGCACACGTGACTTAATGTCTCATCGACAGGCCATCGCTGGGAATAGGTCCCAACAAGAAAACACTGCTGACGATGCGAGAACGTCGCTGCAGCAATTCCCTCTGCAAATGGATCAGCAACGAGCAGACAGAGTCAACGCATACATCTCGCGCAGAACACGTCTTATACGGACGACAACGGACTTAGAAAAATCTTGGCTGTTTGGCATTCGCAGACCCACTTTGCTTCGTGGCTGCAAAATCGTGGTTTAGCGGCTCGATCCACCAACAGTAAGCTCCCTTGTCATGCGGGAAGCGCGTCGGCAGTCTGCGGACGGCGGGAGCGACTTTTTGCAAGCCCAGCGCACGTTCGGTTTAAGAGTGTGTCACCGATCCCCCGTCAAGATGATTCGTATCCGAATGAGCCGATTGAGCAAGCAATCGAGTCGCGCGAGCATGGGTTCCATGAGATTCGCCCACTAATATTTGGGCAGGGTCACACATCCAATGTAGGGCTAGAACCGACACATTGTTCAGGACCAACGATTCAGCCTCCAAACCGCAAGGAGAATTTTAATGACCTCAAATACCACTCAGACACCCCCAGCCTACCTAGCGCCTATCGATTGGCATGGTCTTACGAAGTTTGCCGAAAAGGGCCGCTCCAACCCTGAAATCCGGGGTAAGAATAACGTTCGAACTGTTGCGCAGGGCCAATTCAGAACGCTTACCTATGTGGGTACCCACGAGCCCGTTGTCGTCGACGAACCCCTACACCTGTTTGGCGAAGATACCGCACCTGCGCCGGGAGAAGTCGCGCTGTCAGGACTAGGCGGTTGCCTCGCGGTGGGTATTTCGGCAGTTGCAGCCTGGAAGAAAATCAAGCTTTCAAAGCTTGAAGTATTAATCGAAGCTGACATTGGTAACCCCGCAGCATGGGGAGCAGGCGGCGCCGAGATGCAACCAGCGCAAATGGGCTTCCAAGATATCCGAGTCAAAGTGTTGATCGAAGGCGATGCGTCTAGAGCGGAGCTTGATGAAATCGTACGTCACGCCAATTTCTATTCCCCGGTGGCAAACACGATGCGAAATCCCATCTCGTTTAGTATAAGTCTTGCGGACTGAACGCCGTTGCTCGGCAGGCACCGGAATTATTCGTCGGAACACATCGACAGGGCAAGCGATCCTTCCAAGGTCGAACGGCGTGCCATTCTGATATTTATCGTGCTATGCAACAAGACCGACCGCGCCTCATGGCGCAAGCTTCCATTAAAGTACGGCATAAATGGATGTCTGTTGGCTTGTCTTCATACGTGATTGCTGGCTCCGCGCGCTTATCAACGCGAATTCATAGCTGCGATGCGGATCCGGTCAAAAGCACAGGCACATAGAAGCGAACTACTATTTGCCTCGCACGCATTCCAATGGCACTTGTGCATGATCCTGGCTCGAAGTCGGCCGGGTCATCGACAGAAAGTAGAGCTATACCTAGCGCAACTCAGCAAGCGGTTAGGTTTCCCAAGCGGCCTTGGCTGGGTAACCTATCGAACCGAGATTAGTGCTTCGAACGTCTGCATCTTCATGCGGTAGTGCTGCGCGAATGCACCGAGATTTCGCAAACTACGCCAATTGCCTGACCCGCTTGGAGGCCTCATGCAGACCAAATTCATTCTGTTGGCGGGCCTTTGGGCCGGCCTGCAGAACGCACTGGCCGGCGGCGGCACGTTCGTCGCCTTGCCAGCGCTAATCCTCTCTGGGATGAGTCCGATTGCCGCCAACATCACTTCCACTGTAGCGTTATTTCCGGGGCAGGTAGCCTCGGGACTAGCTGGTCGTCGCCTGGTAACAGGTGCGGATCGACTTTCTTTCAAGACCTTGTTTGCAGTCAGTGTTCTCGGAGGTGCCCTCGGCGGCTTACTGCTGCTTCAAACGCCTAGCGCAATATTTGCGCGCATGGTGCCTTGGCTCGTTCTGTTCGCCACGGCAGTCTTTTCATGGGGCAGCTTTCTCAAGACGTCAGGCGGATCTGCCAAACATCTCGGACCCATCAAAGCCACCATTGGTCTGTTCGTGATAGCTGTTCGTGATAGCTGTTTATGGCGGATATTTTGGTGGCGGCATCGGCTTTCTGATGATGGCCACATTGACGATGGCCGGTTTGTCAGTCCGAAATGCTAGCGCGGCAAAAAATGCGCTTGCAGGCGTCATGAATGCGTCGGCAGTGGTGCTATTTTTGACTTCTCCACAACTTCATTGGCACGAGGCGCTCGCTCTGGGCTCGAGCGCAACCGTTGGGGGCTTACTGGGCTCGTGGGCGCTTCATCGAGTGAACGAAAAGGCGCTCCGCGTTATAGTTGTTTTCATCGGAGGAGCGCTAACAGTCGGCCTGTTCCTAAGGCCGATTTGACTCAAATGGACTAACAGCTACCCTGCGCTTCGCGATACCGACCCAAAACGTCCCCATGAATGCCGAACTGTTTCCATTTCCCGTAGCACCATTGATCCTATTTTGCAGCATCATTACATCGCTGACTGCGGGTTGGCTCTATGGTAGACGTCGTGTTAGCGTCGATACACCGATATTGGTCAGCGTAGCTGTTGGGCTGTTGTCTGCACGAATCTCCTTCGTCATGAGGTATTTGCCCGCTTATCGGAAAGATTTCTTGACGGTTCTAGACATCAGAGACCTCGGCTTTGACCTGATCCCGGGAATTGTCGCCGGAGGTTGTCTCATGCTCTGGTATTTCGCGCGCCAACGTTCGTTTCGAGGCCCCCTACTCGTCGCGATAGTTGCGGGGGCGACGGTATGGATCGCGGCATCCGCAGTCACGACCATATCTAAACCGCCCCAATCAGTTCCTGCAGTTTCTCTGCTGGACGTAAATGGCGAACGTGAGCCCGTTGCCGGAAGGGACGGGCACCCCACAGTGTTGAACTTGTGGGCGACGTGGTGCGCTCCTTGTCAGGCTGAGATGCCACTATTGGCTGAAGCACAGGCGAGCCATCAAGACATCAATATCGTGTTTGTGAACCAAGGTGAGACGCACGATCGCGTTTTTGACTATCTCGATTCGCACGGTTTGCAAGTCAAGCATGTTCTGCTTGACCCAGGTCTCGTCATATCGAGAGCCATTTCCGTGAGCGGTTACCCGACTACCCTCTTCTACGACTCAAAAGGTAATCTGTTGGGAAGACATGTAGGACCATTCTCGCGCGCAACCTTCGCGGATGCTATCAATCAATTTTATTCACGGACGGAAACGAGGTCCATTCCTTGACGGAAGTGTCAATGGTTGAACCACGGGCGAGCCACGCACGGTAGACCCAAAAAATAAGCTGCAAGACTCGTGACCGTCACCGTGTATACCTAATGCCGTCCATTTAGTGAGGGATAACGTCGAACGAGTTCCCTTAAACGCAGGTGTAACCGGAGCCCCGACGGTGCTAACCTCCTCCGTCATGAGTACCCGGGATCTAAATGTCTCCAGAACAGCTAGAGGTGCAGTCGGATCCTACTGATTGCACGAATATGTTCCATTAGCCTGGATCGGCAGTGCCGTACGAGCAACTGGGACAGTATGCATTTAACGTAGCGGCCGCCTACCGGTGGGCGTCTGGTTAGTCATAGCGCTCACACTATATCGACCTCAGTCCGGGTGAGACGTTGTTGACGAGCTTGGCATCGCGTTGCCCTGACCGGACCGCGCGTTCATTAGTAAAAGCGCAATCACCCAAGCTCGTCAACGCATTGAACCGCACAAGTCGAACGGCTCCTTTTAGACTCTACAAAAAAATCAGATCGCAAAGGGCGCCGATCAAGCCTCGTTTCAGGAATTAAGCTTGTCGCCATTGATGGCACCGGTCTGCGTACCGCAAAAAAAATCAACGCAATCGAAACTATTTCGGTTCTCAAGTGAGCGGGGGTGGCCGGATCGGCGCTTACCAGCAGGTCCGAGCGGTGGCATCTATGTCAATTCAAACGTCTGCTATCCGAAACCGAGTCAGGTCCGTACGGCACGAACAAGCTGCTCACTGCCCTTCAGCTTGTACCCCGCATTCGTGACCGTTCGATTACCGCGTTTCTTAAGGGTTTCATGTCGGCTCAGGTCCTCTGCTTACGGCTAAGAGGCTTCATCGGAATTCGCCGAGCACCATCTAGTCGGCCGAGGACTCGACAAGTGCATCTGTCAATATTCTAACGGCCTCGTCCAGCAGCCCTTCAAGGGGCTTGTAACTCGTATGCACGAGCCGAAGTATATTTCCTAGGGTTGCCACACCTATGGCCTGCTCCCGGTCAAGTCCCAAAGACACAGAAGGCCCCCAGATCGCCCTCAGAGTCAACGCACCATAATTTGTCGGAATCGACAAATCTCCGAGATTGCTGAGCAGGATGTCCCAATTAAAACTGTTCGTCATAAGATCAGCGATCGCAAACGCGGGCGGATTTGAAGCGATGGCAGCTTCCAGACCGCCGACGGACCTCAGTAATCGTTCGGGCGCGCGCTCTTCGCGCAAAATTTCAGTGAACTCCCTCGCTAGTCGCCAGAACGTTGAATCGCCGGATTTTAAGCTTGTGATCACTGCGGCAAGGAAAACTCCGATTGCTTCCCCGTCTCTAACAAACTCGGGTCGCATGCTTACAGGCGAGAACAGCTGTATTGGCATTGCATCGCTGGCTCCCTCCATATTTCGGCTGGCAAGCGAGAATGCTGCGCCCAGCACAGCGTGGATAGTCACCCTCTCCCCATGCGCACGTCGGATCAATTGAGCGAGGAAAGTTCTCCCCAGCGCATGTGTCTGAACCTTTGGAGGGGGGCCGTCTACCGGACGGAGATTGACCTGCTTTCGCTGCGGGATGCGCTCACTATCGACGGAATAGTCTTTAGGCAACGAGGCTAAGCGGTCTCCCAATCGAGTTTCCAAAGGCTCGGAGAGTGTTGCTCGCCTGACTGGTTGTTTTGTCAAGGCGTCAAGGATTTCACGAATCAGATAGACAACGGACATCCCATCCGCGACAGCATGGTGAGCAACCACAATCAACGTCGCCATTGACTCCCTACGCTCAAGCACAAACCGGACAAGTGGTGCGGTCGATCGAGCAAATGATGACTGTAGCTCACGTGTCACCTCTAGCTCCCATCGCCAATCGGCTTCCTCGACGATGCGCAAAGCGTTCACGGGTTTTTGCAACGGTTGGAAAAACGGTAGTCCGTCGGCATTCACCTCAATGCTTGACCGTAGTATGGAGTGCATATCTCTAACCGTATCAATGGCACGCCTCCACTGATCCAGCGATGTTACTCCCGCTATTTCCGCTACCATAGCGAAGTGCGTCGGCCGGTTTTGGTCCGCAAGCCAAAAAAAGTGCTCCAATGCGCCTAAACGGCGCGAGGGTGGCAAGGCAACGCTCGCTGAAAGTGTTTCCATGAAAATTTTCTCGAAGATTGGACGCTGTTTATGCGGCGTGGCTACGCTGCTAGCATCCTGCGTGTGGATCCCTCGCCGAACAAAAACGACGTTTTGTCGGAGGTTCGATCAAACGGTATCGAAGGCGCATCCTGCATAACACAGGTAACCGAGCTTCGACCAATAATTGAATGTACGTCTGACCGCTAATCTTGCGAATGCTCAGGCGACTCAAATACATGTTTAAACGTATCAGCAGCCTGCCTGATCAACCCAGTCCGGAGGGCCAAGATCGGTGTAGAGAGTTCGGTAATCCGTTCGTTTTACTTTGAGCCGGTAGACGGCGCGGGTCTGATCCGACACGCAGTGGGCCAACATTTGCCAATTCGCCTTACGCCGCCCGGATGCACTGAACCAGTGATCCGAACCTACACATTCGCGACGGCTTCGGCGGACGGCCTGCACAGGATAAGCGTCAAGCGCCAAGGGCCCGTTTCCGCCATTTACACGCAACGCTCGGGATAGGGAGTGTCATTGAGACGCGGGCACCGGCGGGCCAGTTCACTGTCGACGCCGCCCAGCGCCGTCCGGCGGTGCTGCTGGCAGCAGGCGTCGGGTTCGTCCGGCGTCGTTCTCTCGTACTGCACGTTCGCTAGCCGAGGGGCCCTCACGAAAGAAATCGACCAACTGGCGGCCGCCGCCAACGGCGAAGTGCGCGTGGTGCGCTTGCTGACTGATAGCAAGGGCACAGAAATGATTAAGGATTTCAGTGTTGCTGGCCGGCTCGACGTTGCGCTTCTGGGCGAGACATTGCCGTTTAATGACTACGGTTTTCTATCTATGTGGACCGGGGGGTTCATGCAGTCGTTGTATGACGACCTTCTCAAGCTAAACATCGCCGACAACAGGAGTCACGCCGACGCTTTAGGTCCAGCAGGATTGCGTCGTGAGACGGGGGCGCGAGCGATGTGGACCCTATGCATTTGCCGGCAGACCGACCGACGCCGGTCGCGTTCGTTAAGTTCGACAAGGAAGCACGGTGGAACCCCTGGGGCCGGTTCGTTGCTGTATCTTGCCGAGTCACGCGGCGTGGCCCCGGAATTCGGTTGTCGCGGTGACAGTTGTGGGACCTGCCGCACTCGCATCGTCGAAGGCTGTGGCGTACCCGGTCGTGCCGGAGTTCAGGGTGGCGACTGGAGAGGCACTTAGGCGGCTATTGCTCGGTGTTCGTCGCCGTGCATTCTCGACAGTGGTCGTTCTTAACCGGTAGCACCGTTGCAGAAGGTGACAGATAATTCTACTTAGAACCTTCTTATGCTTAGACTAAGGAGTACAGAATGCCTATAATTTCAATGATTCAACCAGACCAAGCAAACGGCGCGGCAGCAGATATCTTCGGAAAAATCAAGAAATCGTGGGTGAGGTTTCGAACGTATATCTCACAGGCGACACACATAAACCGAGGCACTAAGCGCGTCCTTTCGGCAGACGATATTGTCAGCCTAAGCGCGTTAAATGACAGGGCCACGGAGCCATTAACCTTGGTGAGCGAGGCGGTTGGATGTGACTACTGCGTGGCTGCACATACTGGAATCGGAAAGATGGGGGGCCTGTCAGAAGACGCGACCCGGAAAATCCGCGCGGCCCAACCATCTGGCAACGTCAAACGAGACGCGCCTGCGCACCTTGTGCGAAATTTGGTTCTTATACACGGACGGTCAGAGACGAAGAGCTCTCCGCGATGATTGACGCAGGCTACACGCAAGCCGAGTTGGTGGATATCGCTGTTTCTAGGAAGGCAGCCATAAAAGACGACCCCACGACGCTATTCTACGACGCAAACGGAAATCTGTTGGCGGAACGCTTGGGCCCGCTGTCTCGCGCTACCCTTGCGGTAGCATCAAGAATCTTTCAGAAAGTGAAAGAAGGTCAATGATCTGCGAATCACGGGGCTCCAGATGCTAGGAATCATCTATGGCGGACGGTATGCGCGGGTCTTAGAGAAGACGGAACGACTGAAGGCTTCTTTTCGCTCCGAGCACCGCCTTCCTTGGTGACGTGCGACGAGCACGTCCAATTCAACAAAAGGAGTTTAAATGAGCAAGACACTTTCGGGAAAAGTAGCACTGGTCACAGGCGGGTCCTTGACCTTGGCGCTGCGACGGTCTCAGCGCTAGCAGAAAGCGGCGCCGACGTCGCAATCAGCTACGTAGCATCCGAGGAAAAAGCAGCTGCTGTGTTCGAAAGCCTCGAGAAAAAGCGCGTACGAGCTGCTGCTATACGCGCAGATCAAGGCGACTCCTCGATTGCCGATTCCGCAGTCCGCAGTCCGGCAGGTCGTAGACGCGTTTGGCAGACTCGACATCCTCGTCAACAACGCGGCAATCGCCCTGCAGGGAAAGACCATCGACGATCCCCGAAATTGACAACGCCGCAATGGATAGGCAATGGTCAATCAACACAGCAGGTGTGACCGCAAACATCCGGGCCGCCGCACGAATTCTGCCGGAAGGTGGGCGGATCATATCGGTCGGTCCACGCAACATTACAGTAAACGTTGGCAGGCGGGCATTATGGACACGGACATGGCAGCAGGATCGAAAGACAATTTGCGCCGATCATCATGGACTCCCATGCCATCCGTCGGATGGCTAAGGTCGAAGAAGTCGCCGCTGCGATTGTGTTTCTGGCAGGACCTGATGCCGGGTACATCACTGGCTCCGTTCTCGACGTAAACGGTGGCTATGTAGCATAGGCGGTCGACCGTGCACGAATTTCAACTGACACAATAATGCCCGCCTAAACAGCTGGCTGCAGTTCCAGTCCGCACATGTGCACACCTCAGCTTGCAGGCGATGTTCCCATGATATTCCATCAGATTGGGAAGAGCACTCCGATGAACGACCGTGCCCGTGGGAAGAATGCATAGGTATGGTTCAACCCATGGCGGTCTGTGCATGCGTCCGGCAGTGCGCGCCCGGTCTAGGTCTCGAGTCTGGCAACTCACGTGCACCAGGCTAACGCGCCCAGGATCTCGGCCGTCTCTGCTGGATACTCGGCGTCAGCACCAAGCACAAAGCGGCAACTCCGGTAGCGCGAGCACCTCATCTAGCGACGACGACTTGTACACCGGTCAACAGGCCGCTAGCAAGCCACGGAGAAGCATTCGCTGCGCGTCCACAGTAGACGTGGCAAAATCCGATTAGCCCCCAACCGCCTGGGAGATGCGATATGGCTGAAACTCCGCAGAGTCAATGCGACGCTCCAGTGGTTGGCCAATCTAACGCTGCGATTGGCATTCCAGGGCAGGTCGTTCTTGTTTTCCAAGGTGGCGGCGCGCTTGGCGCTTATCAGGCCGGCGTCTATGAGGCGCTTCATGACGCCACGGTCGAACCGGACTGGGTGATAGGAACATCTATCGGCGCCATAAACGGCGCGATAATCGCGGGGAACTCACCCGAGAACCGGTTGCCGCGTTTAAGGAAGTTCTGGGAGGGCGTCGCACATCAACAGTCCCCAATGGCGGCATGGTTGCCAGGTTTAGCCAACTGGTTACGCGACCTAGAAGTTATCACGCAAGGCGTCCCCTCATTTTTTTTGCCACGCCCGGAAGCGTGGGCTGGAATTGGCACGCGCCTCGGCACCGATCAAGCCGCGTTTTACTCGACTGGGCCCTTGCGGGAGACCTTATGCTCGCTCATCAACTTCGAATACTTGAATCGGAAGAAGACCCGGCTAACTGTTGGTACAGTCGCCGTCGGCAGCGGACGTATGCGCTACTTCACCAATCGCGACGACGCCATCCATATTCAGCACATAATGGCATCCACGGCGTTCCCTCCCGGTTTCCCATCTGTACGGCTTGAAGGAGAGTCGTACTGGGACGGAGGCATTTATTCGAATACACCGCTCGAAGCGGTTCTTGACGACCGTCCTAGACGGGATTCAGTGATATTTGCAGTGCAGTTATGGCCATCAAATGGCCCAGAACCGCAATCCATTTTGCAGGTGATGGGCCGCCAGCGTGACATTCAGTACTCTAGCCGCTCGGAAAGCCATCTCGAGCGCCAGAAACAAATTCACAGACTGCGTCACGTCATACGCGAACTTGGACAATACATTCCCGACGCTAAGCGCGACTCACCGGAGGTTCAAAAACTGCTCGACTGGGGATGCGGCACGACCATGCAAGTATTGGAACTTGATGCACCCGCTTTCGGCGATGACGATCTGAACAAGGATATTGATTTCTCGGCGACGGGAATTGAGCGACGCTGGACTGCCGGATATGATGATACCAAGCATATGCTGGAGCGAGCGCCATGGACGGATATACCGGATCCGATGGAGGGCATTGCAATCTATCGGATCTAGCAACATGGGTAGGGTTAGCGGGGAATCCTCACATAATCACCTGGCAAGGCTGGAGCGGCTACCCCTTCGGTCCACAAATGGCGTCCCAATTCCGTCTGTTTTCCTCCAACTATCTCGCCGATATTCCAGAGATCATCGATCTGTCGAAAGCGATCAAGGCCCCATGCCCTGCGATTGACTGCGTGCTCAAGGGCGAAGGCGAACCAAAGGTCCCACCCTCACCGTGCCGAATTCCTGCTAGACGCTCCCTTCAGCTGCCGGTACGACCGGTTCGGAGCGACCTCAGTGGCCACACAATTGCATTCTTTGCAGCGGCATGCCGGCTGATTACTTTTCTTGTCACCTGCTATTTCTCACGAGGCGCACCGCCGGCGGTCGTCAACGCCTTTGCCGCAATAGTCCCCTTCGGTGGAGCTGCTTTTTTTCTGGCCGCCTTTCTCGGCGTAGCTTTTTGGGCCACGCCCTTCTTCGCCGCTACCTTTTTCGCCCCTACCTTCTTCGCCGCGAGTCGCGCCGAACCAAGCTGGCGCACGACCTCGTCCGCTCCAAGTAGCCCGGATTCTAGATCGCGGTACATGGCGGGCTGCGGCCCTTCGGTTGTCCTTCGCGAGCACCGGTGGGAAAAGTCCTTCCAGCTTTCTCAATTGCATTCTTTGCCTTGCCTGTAGCTCTTTCGCCTCTCGCAGTCACTGTGTCAGATGCGATCATGAACTTAGTTCGGTGTATTAGCCTAGGCCGGACCTGACAGGTAGTCGGGGAAGTGAATTAAGGAAGGTGATTCAGTGAGGAATCAGTTTCTCCCTGGCGAGTTCGAGTGAGTCGAGGAAGGTACGCATGGGCGTCTTGCCATAACACCATCGGCCTTGATGTTCGCGTTCATTGATGTACTGGTCAAGCCATAAGTCGAGATCGGTCTGCAAGGCGGCGATCGAGTCGTAGATCTTCCTGCGGAAGGCGATGCGATAGAACTCGTTGAGCATGGTCTTGTGAAGCCGCTCGACAATGCCGTTGGTCTGTGGAGAACGAGCTTTGGTGCGGGTGTGATCGATGTTTTCCACGGCCAGATACAGCTCGTATTCATGGTGCTCCGGGTTGCCGCAATACTCGGTACCCCGGTCGGTCAGCAGCCGTGCGAGCGGGATGCCGTAGCTGTCGAAGAACGGTAAGACGCGATCGTTGAGCAGGTCGGCTGCGGGCAGCGGTCTCTTGCGGTCGTAGAGTTTGGCGGATGCCACCTTCGAGTAGGTATCGACGAAGGTCTGCTGGTAGACGCGACCCACGGCCCTTGAGCGTGCCGACGTAAAAGATGTCTTGGGCGCCGCAGTAGCTCGGACATTCGGATTCGAATTCGCCATGCGTTTCCTTTTCCAGCTTGGCCCTCCCCAACGCGGTGAGTTGCGATTCGGTCAGCACCAGCCCCTCCTGGGCGGACTTCGCTTCTAGCGCCTTTAGACGCTTGTTCATCGAGACACTGAGGGGTTGGCGTTTGAGCACCTCGTTGGCGATACGGATCTGGCCGTAAGCGGGCAGTTCCAAGGCCAGTTCGATCACCGCCGCCTCCACCTGAGGATCCACGCGGTTCTTCAGCAGTGGGCAGTGGTGAGAAATTTCCTGCAGGGCCGCTTCGCCGCCCTTGTCGTACAGTTCCCTGAAGCGGTAGAAGCTGTCGCGGGAATAGCCGACTACCGGCAGGCCTGACTGACATTGCCCAGTTGCCGCGCCAGTTCGGGCATGCCGAACTTGGCGCGGATGACTTTCTGTTCCTGAGTCATGGTGGACTCCTTGCGGTTCGCCGCGCGCGTTGTCGCTTCGGACTACGTCCTCCGCGCCCACGCGCAACAGCACGAGAAACCGACCACTGTCAGATTTAGTCTAGGCTATTGCACCTTATACGTCCTAACACTCCTTGCTTCAGGAAGCGACGTCCGTTCGGGGCGCTTTTGCCACCGATGCGACCTCGGAAGCCGTTGCTACTTCCTTATCTTCGACGGAGTTCCTTGTCGAGCCCTTCTTGACAGCAGCAGTCTTTCTGGCAGGCGCTTTCGCACCTTTCGTGGCTGATGCCTTCGAGATTGCGGACTTCTTCGCGGCAACCTTTTTCGCAACGGCCTTTTTCGTCGCTACCTTCGCGCGCACCTCTTTTGCCGCCACCAAAGCCTGCGGCTGGGCCGCCGCTGTCGCGTCGCCTTCTTCGACTGCCGCCACGCCGGCATCAGTTATCAGGAACTTCGCGCGATTAGTGCCCAACCAGGCTGGCGCCCTGCCGCGTCCGCTCCACGTCGCCCCCGACTTCGGATCGCGATACATGGCAGGCTGTGGTCCCTTCAGTTGCCCTTTCCTGGCAATAGGTCGAGTAGCGACTGCCGATTTCCTGGTTTCAGACTTCTTCGCGCCTTTCGCGCTACTGACTTTGGCATCAGTATCATGTGCGATCAGGAATCGGGTTCGGTCTTTAGCATCAGCAATCCATGCCGGCGCCCGACCGTGACCGCTCCAGGTTGCCCCTGTCTTGGGATGCCGGTACTTCGCGTCGCCTTTAGCTTTTACTTCCGTGGCAACGCGTTGTTTACCCCCAGTGCCGGTTGCCAGGCGTTTGCCTCCTCGCCCCGGCTTTGCATTTGCTTCTATGTCAGCGGTGGTCAATCCGTGTTCAAGCATCAAGGCGCGAATCCGGTCGACAGCGGTCTGTGCTTTTTTCGCGAGCAGAACCTCCGCTTGAGCCTGGAGCTTTCGCAGTTTCGCCTGAATCTGTTCTAACGTTGCCATTACACCTCCTCTTTTTTATAGCAATCGAACTATGCCATATCTCTCGTTCTTTCCGTAGATCTGACAGGGCTTAAAATTGGCGTCAGGATGCCGCTATAGTAGATATGTCGAAAGTCCATCAAAGTGGGTGCACGGGCGATCCGCCGCCGTCTGGAAGATTTGTCATCATTTGTGCCTGAAATCAAATTCTAATGCGGCAGCAACAAACAGTGTCCGTCCGAAGTCGTCGTTCTCAAACATTTGGTCGGCTGGCTAACGGCCAACAATACGCAGCGGTCATTACGGTGCGGGAAGTCGTGCCTGTTATAGACACGCCTGCCATCAAAAATCGAGCTACGGATTTACTGGTCCGTGTCAGCGGTCGCCAACGCTCTATATTGCGAGGCTTTGGTCGACGCCTCGCTAAAGCGTCGCCCATCGTTCTGATTTCCATCGCTGTTGCACTGCCGTTTTGGCACCCTCGGTTGTGGAAGTCTGACGCAAGCGCCGCTCCGACAGGCGGATTCAACCGGTCGATGCAATAGTTTGCTGGAACCGTTCGGCAGGCGTTTCGTAGCCTGCGAATACACTGACAGCTCGGTGCCTTCAGGGAAGTACTGCCGCAACAGCCCGTTTGTGTTTTCGTTCGATCCACGCTGCCATGGATGCTGGGGGTCGCAGAAGTAGACCTGGATATCAGTGGCGACGGTGAAGCGTTTGTGCCCGGCCGTCTCTGTTCCCCGATCCCATGTCAGCGATTTATAGAGTTCCTGGGCAACTTGCTGGCATGTCTGATGAGTGCATTAATGACCGTTTCGCTATCCTTGCAGGGGATCCTGACCAGCATGACATAGCGTGTCCGACGCTCGACAAGCTTTGCTATCTGGCTGCTTCCGCTGCCGTACAGCAGATCACCTTCCCAATGCCCGGGCACCGCGCGGTCTTCAACACTCGCGGGGCGTTCGCTGATTTATACGGTGTCCCGAATCCTGCCTGATCGTCCGTCTTCTGAGTGTGATGGCGCGACCGGCGCATGGCACGGGTACGCCGTAAATGCACCAGCAACTCCTTCTTCAGGGCACCACGGGCCTAGATGAAGAGACTGCGATAGATCGTCTCGTGAGACACGTGGTGGTCCTCGTCATCTGGATACGCCCGCCTGAGCCATCCGGCAATCTGCTGCGGTGACCACTGTAACTGGAGCTTACCTGCAACCATCTGGGCCAGCATCCGGTGCTCAACCAGCTTACAGACTTTGGGACGCTGTGCCCGATCCCAGGCAAGCTGATCGGCGTAGGTCGCCCGGTAACCGCCTGGTCCGCTGTTACGTTTGATCTCCCGACAGATATGGTGGCGGGCGCTCGCGAAAGTCGTTTTGCAATTGACTGGATCGAATCGTCAGCCACAAGCCCTCGCGAGATCTCTTCGCGCTCCACCAGCGTCAACGCCAATCCCGAGCGGTGCCTTTGTGGCGGCTGGATCCCGCCTGTCTCAGCCAGAATCCCCTGAACCGACGAGTGGTTACGATCGAAGAGCTGGGCGATCTTCTGCAGAGATTCGCCGTTGCGCCAACGTTCCCACATCAGCGCTTTCTGCGTTTCACTGTAATAAATCCGGCGTCTTTGCTTCATTTGCAACACTCCTGCTGCTTGCGCAGTCTTCAGTGTGTTGCATCGACGGGTTGAATCCGCCGGGTACTACGGCCGTTCGTCCTTTCATGGCCCGCGTCATCTACCGAGGCGAGGTTTCATACCGGAAGGCTCGTGGCCGTTCCTCAATGGCCGGTTTCCCGCAGCGCGGATATGAACGTGTCGTCATAATTCGTGTTTTGCCGCAGTCAGGGGCAGCCGTTGCAAGGACATCGCCACCCGTCACCAAACAGAGCGAGTCAGCGCTAGCCGCCCAGGAGTCTACTAAAGTGAACATCGGCGCGCAGCGCCGGGCCAGTGCTTCCCCCGTACGTCGAACGTTAATGCGCAGTTGCTGTGAGCCCTTCGCTTCTGTGCGCATTCGCTTCGCCATATTGCCGGTTCAACGTCGCCGAACCAGACGATTTGCACATACCTGTTCCCGGCACTGCAAATAAACAACACTCCGTAACTTATATTTGTGCCTCAATGAAATGACACGCTACGCTCCCTTCACGGTCTTATTTTCGAACGTTGAAAAACTTCCCCAGTCAGCTTACTAATTACTGTGGATTGCTAATGAAAAAGATACTTATTTCCAGCGCCACTGGCGCGCTTTTCGCTGCTGCGGCGTCGTCGGCATTCGCACAAAGCTCGGTCACACTGTACGGCATCATCGATGAAGCCATCCGGTATCAGACGAATGCTGGCCCGGGCGGCAATGACCAGGTCGCCATGACGTCCGGCCCGGAAACCCACAGCCGTTGGGGCTTGAGGGGCAGTGAGGATCTGGGGGACGGCTGGTCCGCACTCTTCCGCCTTGAGAACGGCTTCGAAGCCTTTAATGGGCAACTACATGTCCCTGGCACACTGTTCAGCCGGCAAGCTTTCGTGGGGCTGTCGAATAAAACGTGGGGCTCGCTGACCTTTGGCAGGCAATATGCGCCGGCCTACGACACCCTGGGCGATATCTTCGACCCGCTGACCGTTGGCAACTATTGGCAAAACAGCTGGATGTATAACGGCATCGGCCCTTACCTCGAAGTCAACAACTCGGTCAAGTACAAGGGCAGCTTCGATGGCCTGGATGTCAATGCCCTTTACGGCTTTGGCAACCAGCCGGGCGCGGTCGGTCTCGGCGCCACCTATGCCGTAGAACTGACGTACACATACGGCCCTGCCATGCTCAACGCAGGCTTCCAGCAGGTCTCCGTTCCGACATCTGCGACTGGCTCTTCGGTTGGCACCAGTGTCGGCAGCTCAATCAATGGCGCCAAGACCAACTTCCTGCACATCAGCGGCGCGTTTCAGGTCACCCACGACATCCGCCTCCTGGCCGGCTGGCTGCGGGGGCAGGATCAGACTGGTTTGACCGACAGCTACATGCAGCAATCCGGCGCGCCGACACTGAAGGGTGGCAGCCCCAACCGTATCGACGACACCTATTACGTCGGTGCGAACTGGCACGCCATGCCTGCGCTGCTGTTTACGTTCGCCTACTACTACGGGCAGACGCGCAATGCTGAACTGCTCGACGGCACGCTCGGCAGGGGAGTGAACCAATCGGCTACCGTTCTCGCCGAATACTCGTTCACGAAGCGCACGGAAGTCTACGGAATCACGGACTTCGCACGCGGCACAGGCGCCTTCTCCGCCGACTACCCGGGCGGGGTCAACGGCCAGGGCGTTCCGACCAACACCGTTGGCCGAACCAATCAGGTCGGCGTAGCAATCGGACTTCGCACGATGTTCTAAAGACGCGTTCATATCCTCAGACGCGGACCCCGCGTCTGCTGCACGGGCCAGCGCAACAGCGTCGGCCCGCGCGCCCTTTCTCGATGAGGCGAGTTCCCCGCTTCGATGCTTTCAGCGGTTATCTCTTGCGAACCTGGCTACCCGACGATGCCACTGGCGTGACACCCCGTATACTAGAGGTTTGTCCACTCCGTTCGTCTTGTACCAGCGTGTTGCGCTCCGACGGTCCGCTGCCGAGTGATAGCTGACGTTCGAGTGTCCATGCGCAAGCCATGGTGAACCGCTCTAGTTGGCCGAACCTTGTCGATCGTCTTGCAATCGAACGGCTCTTGCCCTGAGCGGCGACAGGCGGACTCGTTGCCGCCGTTCGGCCCAATGCCGCCGCCCCGTCCGCTTAAGAAGTAAAGCAGCGTCAAACTTTTGATGGCCCCCTCCCATGGTGGGTGGACGAGTGCGAGGGTTCGGCCCGATCTGTCAAGATGGGCGTCACCCGATCGAAGCGTTTGTGGCAAAAATGCACACCGGATTTTTTGCGCTGAATACTTTCGCAAACGATTGCTTATACTCTGTGCACCTCTTTCTCCGAGGCGCTTCGTATGCGGCAGGAATGGCTTGAATATCTCCAGCGACTTAGCTGGAACGCTCCGATAACTTTGGCGCTAGCGTCAGCGGCAGTCGGCTCTGTCGTAACGCTAGCGTGGATTTCGGCGCGGGATGCCCGGGAGTGCAGGCGTCAGCGACGCTACACTGCACTGGAGTTGGCGTTATCGCTGGAAAGCTACGCTCGAACCTGTCGGACAATGATGCATAAGGCCGTTTGGGCGGCAGCGGAGCCGGTCGGCCCTATCAGCCGCGAAGCCAGCAAGGGCGTGTCCCTCCCTGCTTTTGCCTATCCGGACAAGCTGCAGTGGCACGTCCTGAGCCGCCGAGTTATCTCCGAGCTGCGTGAGTACCCGGCTACAGTGCACGCTGCCCGAGAGTACGTGGAGGCATTTCGGGAGTTCGGCGAGCCGACGGACCTTTGCGGTCAGGTCGAATACGAATGTGCGAAAGCCGCGATGTCAGCACTAGCGCTGGCTAGGACCACGCGCCGCCGGCACGGCGCCGCGACGTGGAAACCGGGTGCCAAAGATTCAGCCATGGAGCGAGAACTGTCCGACCTCATCGCGACCGCTGAAGAAAAGCGCAAGGCGTCGCTCCAGCGTCGAGCGGAATCCACGCTTGGTCGGCGAGCTGACGCACAGCCGTTCAAACAACCGCTAAGCGCCTGAAACTTAGACGAGACAAAGGGATTATCAATCTCAATCTATCAGGCGCCTCGCGACCCTCAACACCCTGTGGTACTCACGAGAGGTTAACGCCAGCTTCCAGGGTGTCCATGTCTTTCGGAATGACGACAAGTCCGGTCGGCCTGAGCCGACGTTCGTGTATCGACGCTGGTATGCCCGCTCACTGCTGCAGACCGGTCGTTCGCCGAAAACAACCGCGAACGGCTGCTATGGTCTTCGATGGATGCGTACTTTCGACCCACTCCGGCCAGACAGCTTTCTCCAAACCCGTCAGTCAGATGAATTCAGATTTTGCTGACTGGAATTTCACTGAGCGGCCGTTGGCGACCCCACCAAATCGGCCATAAGTAGACGATGGCGGCCTTCGCCTGACCGGCCGATGTATGCCAACGAACAGCCATTTTTTCTTGGCTACATCGAGGTCGGTTCGGCCGAGCACTTGTCGGCCTGCCCATTTCTCGCTATGCGCTCCACAACCTATTGCCGCCCATGAACGGGGCGAACGCCGAGAATGCCTTAGTTCCTATCACGCTGGCGAATTCTGATGTTATGTGTTTGGAAACGCATGAACACCGCCCCTAGGTATTCCAAGCTCCTCCTTGAGGCGAGCGCGAATGAGCGCTGGTACGTAAGACATCTCAGCATCCGGAAAATCCCTAGCGAGCTTACCGAGTTCGAGCGCGCCACACCAGCTCTTAGCGCTTTGAGCGCAGTCTCACGTCTAGCAGGGCGCGGCGAACGTCGAGATCGCGCAGAGTTCTGGCTAAAGAAGCTGGTAATCGGGAGCAACTCTTCAAATCATAATCTTCAACGTTTCCAGCTGCAATTGCCACTACTTCGACCTCCTGTCCCTTTGCTTTTACTTTCACTTTCCGGGTCTTCACATCTTTGATCCTGTTGACAATGCCCATCAGGTCGCCTGCAGCAAGAAGCGATTTGATTTCGGTGCTCTTCAAAAGGCCGTTTGGCTTTGAAGAATCAAAGAGTTCGACCTTTGAAGGTATCGCCGCGAAACATCCGCCTCGTCCTATCCGCTCCAAAAACTCCCACGCAAAAGCCGATCGATCGACCGATTCGACAGCCGACGAGAGCTTCGGCAAATGATTGTTCGTGAATTCGCGAAAGGTCCAATTCCCGAAGTCATTGCGTCTCACAGCCAAAATTCTCTGGCTAATTGCAAGGGCCTGTGTAGGATCATCCCACGCCTGACCAGGCGGCGGCGCAAACTGAGATCTCTCTTGTCTTAGCGAATCTATAAACACTTGGAATTGATGGGCAAGATCCGCGCTGGCATCGGTAGTAGTCGCCGATGCCTTCGAAACAAAATTTTGGCAGCGCTCATTTTTCGTGAAGGTATAGAAATTTTTTGCCAACCCTTGTCCCGATAGGTCGCGAACAATGTCAATGGTGGGTTGATATCTTCCACACGCGGTAACAGTCGATACGACTCCGTTGGGTCCGGAAGTGGTGGTCTCCGTGTTCGTGTCAGTCCTATGCGGGGTTAAGCCGGTGACGCCGAGGTCGGCACCCGCAAAATAGCCCAGTATATGTTCGAGGTCAGGGTGTCGTGGCGTTTGTGAACCAATTTCAGTAAAAAGCGATATCTTGCTGTTACATAAGTTATTATCGGCAGAACCCGTCCCGTTAAAACACCATATCGGCAAACCCAAACCCTTCAAAGCTTGGCTATTCGCCTCAGCATACGCAAAATACGACGGCTCAACCTCGCGAAGAGCTGCCTCTAGATCATCGAGGGACTTAAGATAGGGTTGGGTAGTGTACTTCCCGCTAGTATCAGAATCGGCCTCGTACGCCACATCGAAAACACGCTTCAATCTTTCCGCTTCATCTAAAAAGCTTCTCAGAATAGACTTCTCGTTGTCATACGGCATCTCAGGAATTCGGTCTCGAAGCTCAATAAATGCGCTTACTCCGTCCGCAAGAGCATCAGGATGAGGCAAATTGGCAAAATCACTCGCCTGTAAATCTTTTACTTTGAAATTCGATAGATTCGAAAAAATCCCCACGCGCGAGAATATTTGCGGGGTCACTCCCAAAAAATCATATACATCCGGGAGTCCTTTCAGTGTGCTTAACGTCCCGGAGTCAAAGTTAAAGTCCGCATAGTTAAAGGCTTTGTCTTTCGAGGTTTCCAGTGCATATATTTGTGACTGACTCAAACAGTTGGAAGCTTGGACTCCCATATTGGAATCTTGTTTATCCACGAATTCCCTGCCAGAGGGTGCATTCTGACAGGCTACTTGCGCGGCCTTAAAAGGCTGTGCCAAAAGCGCAATGTGATCATTCCTCATATTTCGGAATTCGTCCCCTATTTGTCGATCTAAGGCATCAATGCGATTCACAACCGCTGCGGTCGATTCAGATTGACCTTGCTTGAGTTCCTGTATTCCGGAGATTACAAGAATGATATTATCATTTGCCACGTCCAGCTTATTGTTGATAACCGTAAGCTGATCGCTTATTTGAGACAAAAATGAGATGATCTGTTTGTGATGTACTGCGCTGACATCAGGAGACTTATCGAACAAGCCTGCAACCGCGAAGGCGGCTTGTACAATATTTCCGGTCGCGGCGAGGGATAGACCCTTGTCCGTGATCGTGGCCACAGCAACCGCAATATCTATAGATGCATTACCTCCGACGTCGACTATCCGTGCTCCCTCTGGGTCGCTAATGCCTATCAATTTCGAGGCGATGTAAATGCCCGCGCGACCCTCCGCGATATCGGCATCGCGTCGCTCTTTGGCTCTTTTTATGTCGGCTTCGTTTGTTAGACGGTCAACCTGTTCATTTAGAGTGTCGATTCGTTTATAGCCATTATCAATCTTCTCGCTCACAGCGTGAAATGCGGCGTCGCTAGATCCGAACTCCTGCTGGATAAACGATTTTAACGATTCGTTTGACGAGAGGATTGCCCTCTTATCGCTATCACTCTTCATGATTAGACGTTCCGCAATGGCATTCATCGCGGTTCCGGGTGCACCGTTCAAAAGCGTCTTGATGTCGGCATTCGGGGCCGGAATGGTACCCGATTTTATCTCTTTTTCAAGTACATTTCTATAGCCAAGCTCTCTGTCCGTCAACTCATCTTTGCGTTTGCCCAAGATATCGAACGTTTTTTCGCCAAGATGGTAAAACGCGCTTGGATCTTCGTTATAGTATTCCCGTAGTTTGTTTATAGTCTGAGGCCGCCCTGGAATGCTGTCCCGCAAGTAGTCAAAGCCAAGAGGCACCTTCTTTCCTGGGAAAACGTCTTCCGCTAGTCTCTGTGGTAGATTAATCAGATATTCGTCAAAAGCTCGGTTCCTAGTCGCAACCCGGTAGTCGCGTTCGGCCTCGCTCAAGAACAGCAATTTTTCTGGTTTAGATTTTATTTTCTCGACGAAGTTCGATACCCATAGAGTGCGTCGGACGTCGTCATTCGCCATCGCATAGTTCGAAAAGACGTATGCGAAGAAAATTACGGTTGTAAGTATCGTTCTTTGCATTTGCGTTTCACCGTCGGGCTCAATGAATACGTTTGCAATACATTCCATTGCTGACAATTATTCGGCAGATGAATTGAGTTTTCACGACGCTCGGAACTGCATCAAAGTCTAGTTCAAAGTCACCAAGTTTTGTTGCAACACCACGATTCCTCCTTAAGGCGCATCGGCCTCATTGGGAGCCTTACCTCGGCTTAGGCTCACGAGAAGTGTTGAAACCAAGCACGGACCTACACCGGCAGCCGAACGCGTCTGAGCGACACGCGAGCCGTTTCACTGGTCTAGCAGTGCCGGTGTACGCTCAGACGGATGTGCGTCGGCGGCGGTAGAGATACATTCTTGGTAGGCTCGCATGGCAGGTCACGTAGGTATTTGAATCCGCCACGTTTACCCGTATTAGTCGTCTGCTATCGGCTGGCATATCAAAGGTAATGGCCGGCCGACGCCGCGCGGCAGCGCTCATTGCTCCTTGTTACAGCATGTGCCCTGGAACCGGTCATTTTCCTGACGCCGGGTCAACGGAACTCGCCTCAGAGCCCTTTCTTCCGACGACCGTTACCGGTCTGCCCCCGTTATGTGCCCGAACTCTACGGCCTTTCTGCCCGTGGCACAACGTAACTGAGCACCAGGCAACAACAGCAGGTCAGCTCTTCGCTATACAGAGCGTCAGGGTTTCTGCAGTACTGCCCCTTCTTGCTATCATGATGTCCACACGGTCGAGGGAGGATGCGTATGGGAAATTTGAAACCGGATGAGCGCCAGCAAAACCTAATCGATGCCGCCCTCGCGTCACATCGAGAGGTGCAGTCGCGCGGTAGGTATGCACCCGACCGGCTCGTCGAGAAGTGGAGCAACGAAAGTGGCATCCGTGCACTGGAAGGCCCTCCTCAACCGCTGCGCCACCCTATCCTGAGTCTGGGCGTCCTGCACTCCATTGAACATCTGATGAGCGACGCAATAAAGCGCATTACCGGTCATTAAACTCTGAAATTTTTCTAGACAGGGCCGTCTGATGACAACCTTTTTGTGTCTTCTGCCCTTGGAACTCAAACAATAACGGCCTGCCATGGTCGCTCCGTTGTCACGCGCGAAGCACTGGGCTCAGCGACTCAAAATCGTTGAGCATGTGATCAACGCCGGGAGGTTTGATTGCTTGCCAGTGCGATCACCTTGCGTGCGACTTCTACAACATCGTCGGTTCTGTCAACGCGTACCGATGGCAACTCAGCCCGAGG
The DNA here is from genome assembly GCF_003387275.1 of Paraburkholderia sp. BL6669N2. Classification (NCBI taxonomy): domain Bacteria; kingdom Pseudomonadati; phylum Pseudomonadota; class Betaproteobacteria; order Burkholderiales; family Burkholderiaceae; genus Paraburkholderia; species Paraburkholderia sp. BL6669N2. Next base: position 1,516,701 of record NZ_QUNA01000002.1, read on the forward strand.
ATAGTCGGGGGTCACTAATCCAGTTCGTGCGAGCCCATTTTTGACAACGATATCGAGGCGCACCTCCTGCGTGGCGCCGAGCTCCCCTGCCACGGACCGCGAGATTAGAACTGTTACAGCAGTTGCCCTGGGATATGGACCATCCGGCCGCACATTTCCAGCAGATTCCAATGCGTCGAGTGCGCGGCGCCAGACAGAAATACGAGGATCAATTTCGGTGACGGCCGTGCACGCGAGTGGGAGAACACGATTGCCGGCGACGTATCTGCCGACCAGCACTTCAACAAGTGTACGAGACCATTCTGAAGCCCATCCGCGAGCCTTTACGAGCAATCTTTTGTAGCCCGCATCCGTACACATCGCTTCGAGCGGAGTTACTCCACCCAGGGCGGCGTTGCGGGCAGTCAGGAAATGTAACCGGCAGTGTGGCTCTGCGGGCCACAGGATCCGACAGACTGTAGCGAGGCGTCGACGGTTGTGCCTCGGATCGGCAAGCAAGGCAGGATAGTACTGCTGTCCGTCGACCTCGACCGAAAAGATGCTTCCGCTTGTCAGAAGGCGCGAGAGTTGTCCAGCGCGGATAGGCCGTCGCCGGCAAAATCCCTCTTCGGTCAAAAGCTCGCCGTCCCGTATCATCTGTCGGCGCGCCATGAGAGATTGGCGCCGCAGCCTGTTAAAGAACGTCCGTTGTGCTTGAGACACCACCATCAGCCTCGAGTGGAATTCATCGGCGCTCACATAGCCTTCGTGGCGTTCGGTAACTGATTACGCAGCCACCCGTGAAACGGCTGAGTCTCCGCAACCGTCTCCTCCGGGACTGACGGCAAACCTTACGACATATTCGCTGGGGTTATGCGAAGTCTTCCCGGATAGGAATGAGCCATAGTCTTCATAGCAGGTACCGGAAGATCGGCGCCCCCGCGCCTGACCTTCGTTCCTCCCGAGGACACATAGAAAATCAGTGGGTAAGCCCGATATAGCGGGACACTGTTTCCGTTCCGACGGGTTGTCAGTTGCGACCGTAGGCGGCCTGCTTGCATGCATTGTTGAATCATCAGGATGTTTCGTACGGCCTACCCTGGTCCAGTCCAGTTTCCCAAGTCCAATACTCGTCGGCGGCAATTACGTCGCCCAGTGGCGCACCATCTGATGCATCCGCGTGAGGCGGGAAAATCAGCACCATCGCATCCGGATCAAGGGTCCGCCAGCGCTCCAGCAAGTCTCTCACTTTCACTGGCTTTCTCCGGATGGGCTGTACAAATGATGGCAACGGTGGTCAGCGACAGCGCATAAAAACGGCAAACATCCGGTCCACATCGCCCGCTTTTTTCAGATCAGCGGGAGGTACCTCGGGAAACCCATCCTCACAAAGGTGAGTATTTCCAGAAGGACTGTTCAGCGCTCGCCGAATTGTTCCGCAAGTCGACGCAGCAGCAGCCCCCGCGTTTCGCGATTGCCTAGCCCTAAGTGCTCCTCGCATTTCACGACGTGCTCCTCGAGTCCATCGAGGCCGTCGATGCAATCGTCAACCGCTAACCATCGTTTCAGGCGATGTACTCGAACATATCGCAAGATCTGGATTCCACGCCCAATTGTCGACCATGCCAGCGCGTCAGCGTACTTGGAATGGTAGGTCGCTCCGCGAACCCTCCGTTGGAGCGAAGTCGGGAGACATTCTTTGGCGCGGTCAAATCCGACGACAGACACCCACGATGTTGAGAGGACGATTTCCAAATCGGGGTACGGCGCCAGTAATTCATCGACAAGCGGTGCGAACTCAAAGAGTCGGATTTGTTTCGGGTCACTGCTTACGATGCCTCGTCGCGTACGATACGATGGCCCACGGTGGATCGTTCCATCGTAGTCCAAGAAGAGAACCTGGCGTTCCCGGCCTCCGTCCACCGGGCCATTCGTGTTTGCATTCATGTTGGTGTGTCCAACTCAAACGGTCCGTTTTCACTGAAAGAATGCTTCCGCTTGCCAGAAAGCGCGACAGTCGACCCACGTCGAATGGGACGCCGCGACGAAATGCATTGGGCCTGGAAAACCATCATCAGATTTCCTCAGTGCAAGATCTCGTTGTTGGCGGCAGCGCCATCATCGTCGTCTATAACCGCCCCTACTCAAAGATCATTTCACGCTCGTTCTCCGTGACCGGTCAGGCAGTGAGGCAACGAAAGTTTTACAGGCGCTACAACAACAATAGCGAGCTCCCCAGCGCGTCCTGTAAACGAGATGGGCATTCCATGCACGAAATCATTCGTACCATTTCGCATCGGGGTCGGCCCAGACGTCCGGTAATATGCGCGCCGACACTTGCAAATGGTATTTCTCAGGAAAGTGTCGAAGGACAGAACGCGCCCGATCGCGCAGGCGCTCCAGGTCTGCTCCGTCGCTCGCACGCGCGAGTTCGTCCAGCAACTGTCGTGCGACCACAACTGAAAGCGTACGCTCGTAGGGAATCGTCACAGTCGCTTCTCCGCGTTACCGTTTTTGGCCCGCGCTTGAGTAGGCAAGGTTACTCATTCGACGGACTCCGGAAGATCTCGCTTGCCTCCTGGCCCGGGACTGTGCCCATCCCACTCGGGCAAGAACCGCATTACGGCTTCCCACAGGCCATCATTCAGCCCGATGCGGAGAGGGCCGAGATCAATGCGCGGTTGACCGCTCACAACAGCGCTGACATGCGTCCCGTCGTCATCCGACAGCATGTCAAACCTGGCGATCGGTTCCTTTATTTCCGTCTCCGCACTGAGCGGGTAAATACAGACGGTCATCAGCGGCTTCAAAAGGCTGACACCGTCAATCGGCTGTTCATGCGAAGCACGTCGTTCCAGCAGGATACGCACAGCAGCGAGGATCTGTTGAACGGAATCCTGGTGGGGGGCGCCGTCATGACGCACCCATCCGGCACCAGTGATTTCAGAAATCAGCGGCATCGGAATATCAGGCCCCACGTATTCGCCCTCATGCGCCGTCGCACGGAAGTGAAAAAAACCAACTGTCATTGCACTATCCGAGGCACCCATTTCTACCTGATTGCTGCTCGTCGTGCCGGATCCATAAAAACCCTTCGCTCGCACCGAACCGTCGTCCGCAGGCTCACCATCCGGGTCAGAAACTGACTCACTCAGGGGGTATGCCTCCCTCCAGTCTGGTACGAGAGAAGGAGTAATATCGGTCCACTGCGCAATTCCCCACCCTCTCGCAGCCCGACCCCAGACGTATTCGGCGTCGCGATCACGACCGGCGCGACCAACAAGACGATAGATACTGCCGCTGGCTGTCGTGCCCGTGCGCGTCTTCGGGTCAAATGACATGATAGGCGTGCTCACCCGCCCGTCATGATGCGCAAGATCGAAACCCACGAAATGCCGCGTTCCGCAGTCGGCCTCCCGAATCGACCAACGCTCCAGACTCACCTCCTCACCGCCTGTCAGGGAATAAAGTGACATGCCACTGTCCTTACTGGAGCGTGCGAGTACACATCCACCATGAAAAATGGGTCGAACTCAACGTCCTCATAGTCTTCAGCATGAGCACCGCTCCTACCTGGTCGCCCCCTCGGATTACATACAACGCGGCATTTCCCGATTCGATAGTCGGCAGACCAATGCACATGACCGTGAACCCACAAATCAGCGCGTATTACGAGCAACTCCAGGTTCGACGCGCTTGCTGGCACGAACGCATGCTGCCGATGTTTTGGCAAAACCGAGATCGCACTCGGCAGGCGATGAGTTGCAACGACCGTTTGGTCGTCGAACGGCGCATCGAGCCGCTCCCGCAGCCATAACAACGTCTCCCGCTGATGCGAAATTGCGTCCTCGGGCCGAAATAGCTTCCCACCCCTGCCTTGCCGAACCTTCCTGTAGTCCCGACGCTATTCGCCGAGCATTCTCAAGGGAAGCCGCAAAGCGCAGTGGAAACTGGAGGTAGTCAGTCCACGTGCATGCTCCCAAAAATTCACGCCTCCGAGGAAAGAAAATGTATCATATAAGCCGTATCTTTTAAAAGGCCTAAATTCAAAATAATCTTTTGAACGAAGCCACTCCGCTCATGCCCGCGCGAACGGCACGCCGCCGGCAAATAGCAGACCCGCATCGCGTGGCCCACGACCGGGTCCCCATCGTGCTTCATCAATCGCTTACGTCGCCCGGATCCGGCCGCCCGGAGCCCTGGAATTGCTCTCTTGAGATTCAGCGCAAGGCACCGCAGCGATGGTGGAACCTACGTCAACACCCAACGACTCGCTCCAATCGATCAGAAAAGCACGCTTGGATACGGCGCTGTACGATTTTTAAAAGATACGTCCTGTATTATACATTTATGGCCACACATAATTCCCCAGCATGGCGAGGGTGAGCATTAGATGACGTGCCCGTACTCCTGCGAAACCCGGACAAACGGCGGCCCATTCTGCGCGGGTTCGACGCGGTGGAATCGGTCTGGACGCCATGAAATCAGCGCGAAAACCATGAAATTACAAATCGCTTCCGACTTGCATCATGAAATTGCGTCTGACGCACCTTTATGCGGAAACCCGTTGCCGCTGGCCAGAGGAGCCGAGGCTCTGGTTCTTGCGGGTGACATCCATGCTGGAATGGGCGCGGTTGGTCTCTACCGTGACTATGCGGCTCCGGTCATATACGTACATGGAGACAACGAACAGACTCTTGCGACGTGCGCGCAACTCGTCGCCCAGTTGCGCAAGGAAGCAAAAGGTACGTCGGTTCACTTCTTGGAGAATGGCGAAAGAATCATTGATCGCGTGCGTTTCCTGGGTGCCTATCTCCGCACCGCAAGACCATTCTCGCTCGAAAAACATGATCGGTCCCAGATTCCGCAAAGCCGCGAGACTCGACGTTTCGCTATCCCACGAAGTTGGCCGCGACATTCATGAACCGGCGGATAGATTGCGAAGCCCTGAGAGAACACTGCAATGGTTGAATCGACGCCTCGACAAGCCCTTTGCGGGCCAAACGGTTGTTGTTACATACTATGCACCGGGTGGAATGTCAGTCCCCCAAAGTCATCGGCGACGCTATTTAGGCGGTGCATTTGCCAATGGCCTTGAAGCTCTGGCGATTAAGGCGGACTACTGGATTCACGGTCACATTCACCGATCAGCGGATTACAACATCGGCACCTGCCGTGTCATATGCAATCCGCGCGGATACCCGTTCAGAAGCCAGATTGGGCATTATCGGAATATTCCGGTGAAGTAAGCCACCGGCGCGCCCTGCTGATTGGATGAAGGAAAGTCGTCGTCAAGTCGGCGGAGACGGATATCCGGTCGATTTGCTATCGCCTAGCGCCAGACGCCCTCAGCCCTTGGAATTGACGGGTACATTACACGGAGACGTTAGATATATCTAATGGATTCGGGTAACAGTCGGATCAATTCGAGTCGGCGGGTAGCGTTTCGGTCGGCAAGTGGTGTTGTTCAACGACTACCCGGTCGGAGTTCCCGCCGAAAGCCTGCTCTTGGCATTGCTTTAAAATCAATTGCTTATGGCGCTTACTACCCGGGTACGGTTTCGGTACGCTCACTCCTAGTCCGCCCCGACGATTGCGTCATCGGTGGTCGCCGTGTAGTAATTCCGTCGACGACGACCGCTCTTTATGAAGTTTGCGAGATGACCAACGGACGGAAAAAAGGCAATTATGTCGGTATATCACGTCGGCTTGGCCCAATCGTCACGGCTTATCCCGGAAGCTCACGGCCGCCCCGCCTAGAATTTGCACAATGCTATCGGTATGTCTCGTTGAGGAGCAAAAACGGGATACACGGATGGTATGGCGCTAACAATGGCGATAGAATCGCGTTGCCCGTCTCCGGTCGAGCGCCGCGAGGATGGCCTCGCGTCGATCTGAGAGGAACCGTTGCAGTTGCCGAGAGCGGCCAGGCGACCGCGCTCATGCCACAGTTCAGCAGCCAATCAATTTGACATAATATAAATTATCAACAATTACAGTGTTAGTCTCAGGTTCCGATGTCCGCACCCCCAGAGTCCGAATCTTCCCGCGCGCCGGTGCACACGGCGAAGAAAAACAGTTCATAGTTTTGATTCGCCTCGAGCCCGGTTCCAGCAGCCGTAGCCCCAAGCCTTCGCAACCCGGGCCGCCATCTGACTTAGCTCGCTATCGTTTCTCCAATCAGGACACCAGGTCCTCATGTCGAGAATGACCCCCAACGCAATGAGCCGCCGGCATCTACTGACGCTGATCGGCAGGAACCTCGGCGCGGCCGCCATGATGCAAGGTATGGGCACGCTCGGGTTCGCCGCGGCCTCCACCTACGCCGGCCCGATGCGGCTCGACGGCGCGCCCAAAGGAACGCGCATTCTTGTGCTCGGCGCGGGCATGGCCGGCCTCGTCGCGGCCTTTGAGTTGAGGAACGCGGGCTACCACGTACAGGTGCTCGAATACAACGACCGCGCGGGTGGCCGGGCGTGGACTGTCAGGGGTGGCGATCGTTATACAGAACTCGGCGGTGCCACCCAGTACTGCGATTTCGCCGACGGTCTCTATCTGAACCCCGGGCCGTGGCGCATTCCGTATCATCACCAGGGTGTACTCGACTACGCAAGGCGCCTGAAGGTGCCGCTCGAGCCGTTCATCCAGGTCAACTACAACGCCTACCTGCATTCGACAGAGGCCTTCGCTGGTCAACCCCAGCGATTCCGCGCGGTGCAGACCGACTATCAAGGCTATATTGCCGAGCTGCTTTCCAAAGCGATCCGCAAAGACGCACTCGACGATGCGCTGTCAGCCGACGATGCGCAGCTGCTACTCGAATCCCTGCGCCAATGGGGTGCGCTCGGTCGGGATGGTCGCTACCAGATGGGCGACCGAAGCAGCGAACGCCGTGGATTCGAGACCGCCTATGGCGGTGGGCTGATGCCCGAGGCCGTGCCATCGAATCTGCTGCCGCGCGAACCGTTGCTTGCATCGCGTTTGTGGCAATGGCTGTCTTCGGGCAACGAGCTGGACTATCAGAGCACCCTCTTCCAGCCCGTCGGCGGCATGGACCGGATTGCCCATGCGCTTCATTCGCAGGTCGCGAGCGCCGTGGTGTTCAACGCCAGAGTCACGGGCATCCTGCAGGACGAGCACGGCGTCACCGTGCGCTATACCGATACGACCACCCGGACCGAACGGAACGCGCACGCGGACTGGCTCGTGTGCACCATTCCGCTCTCGATTCTGAGTCAGATCGACATTGCGGTTGGCCCGGCCATGCGCGCCGCAATCGATGCCGTACCTTACGAGACATCGGTGAAAATCGGCTTGCAATTTGGCCGGCGCTTCTGGGAGGAAGACGAGCAGATCTACGGCGGCATCACGCACACCGACCTGCCGATCTCGACGATCGGCTATCCGGCAACAGGTTACGGTTCGAGCGGTCCTGCGGTGCTGCTCGGCGCCTACATGTGGGGACCCGCCAGCTATGAGATGGGTGCGCTGCCGCCGGCCGAACGGATCGCCGTGGCATTGGGCCAGGGCAGCCAGATTCATCCGCAGTACGCGCGTGAGTACCAGAACGGCTTCGCGATGAGCTGGAGCCGGTCACCGTTTACGAATGGCTGTTTCGCTGCCTGGACGGATGCGTTGAGGCAGGCGCATTACGCGAATCTCTGTCAGATCGACGGACGGATCGTCCTCGCCGGTGAGCACGCTTCCCATATTCCGGCATGGCAGGAAGGCGCCGTGCTGTCGTCACTGGATGCGATCACCCGTTTGCATCGGAGAATCGTCAATGGATAGGCCAAAGCTGATCGTCGGCGTGATGCTGATCGCCTTGTCGATGGGCGCCGCGACGGTATCGGCTCAGGCGGTGACACAGGACGCGACGCGCACCTTCGCGATTTCGCCGGGCTACCGCTTCACCGAAAAAAGCGGCGAAGCGCTTTACAACGCCAGTTGCGCGGGATGCCATATGCCGGATGGAAAAGGCGCACAGGGCGCGGGTCACTTCCCCGCGCTCGCTGACAACCCGGCAGTCGAAGCCGCACCCTACGTCATCATCAACGTACTCCACGGGCGAAAGTCGATGCCATCGTTTGGCGACGCGATGGATGACGATCAGGTCGCTGCTGTCGTCAACTACACGAGAACCCATTTCGGCAATCGGTTTTCCGGAGGTGTCACGCCGAGCCAGGTTCGAAGTTTGCGCTGAGTTGACATGGTAGGGATATGGATGCGTGGTCTCCTTTGCGCACCCTCCTCCATCTGGCCATCACGTCCTGCGAGCCGACTGAACCTGAACGGGCGATAACGCCCAACCCCGTGCCATACTTGCGGATCTCCCTGCTACCTTGACGACCGTGATGATCGCCACTTCCGCGTCCATCGGCTTTAACTTCAACCCGCTCGACCGCCACTCCGACAAGCGGGACGACCACGCCTTCATCGAGCATCTACGCAACCATTCGGCGGCGCGCTTTCTCGTCTTTCATGGCGACGTCCCTTTGCTTAAGCGAGGCAACGAGTATGACCCGTGGTTCGCCGCAGGCGAAACCACCGCCTTCGGCGAGCCGCTTCATAGGATTTTCCTGGGCGAAGAAAGCGACGGCAGCGGGCGTTTCGCGCTCGGCTTCGCGACGACGGACCCAGAGCCGGACAGCGGGCATGAACACATCGACCTTCGCTCGCTAGCGCTGCAAGACCTCGTCGCTGCTGGAGCCCTCGGCGTTCTGGCTGAGGCCAAGTCGATGCTCGATTGGCATCGCCGCCATGGCTTCTGCGCGAACTGCGGCTCCGCAAGCCGCGTCACCAACGCCGGCTGGCAACGCATCTGCGATGTTTGCGGCGCGCGCCATTTCCCACGGGTGGATCCAGTCGTGATCATGCTGGTGATAGACGGCGAACGGTGTCTGCTCGGCCGCCAGCGGCATTTCGGCAAGGGCATGTACTCGGCGCTTGCCGGTTTCGTCGAACCGGGCGAGACCGCCGAAGACGCCGTGCGCCGCGAAGTAATGGAGGAGGCCGGCGTGACATGTGCGCGGGTTGTCTACTTTGCGTCGCAGCCGTGGCCGTTTCCTTCATCGCTGATGATCGGGTGCTTTGCGCAAGCGAGTGATACGGACGTCGTCATCGATACGATCGAACTCGAAGACGCCCGCTGGTTCTCCCGCCAGGAGGTCGCGGCGATGCTGGCGGGAACGCATGCCGACAGACTGTCGGCGCCCAAGCCATTCGCCATTGCCCATCATTTGCTGCAGGCGTACGTCGAGAAGGGTGATTCGGTATTGATCGGCTGAGCAGTCAATCCGCACCGCCGCTACACGCGCCGCGATACGCCCTTCCGCTTCACGCGCGGATCCCCATTGGGCGTCTGTATGCAAGTGGAAGTTCGGAAAGCGTGTAACGCGCTAAAGCAAGCACTGCCGGCGACATGTCGGCCGCGGCTATCGACGCGCAATCTACGCGCGATTGACGGATATCGCGTAAGCGCCAGGAAATGCGGCGCATTGATTGGGATATGCTAATCTCGGTCGCCTAGCTCAACTTTATTACAAAATAATGAACAGCTTCGATTCGTCTATCGAAACATATCTGTCCAACCTACACTTCGGCCATCTCGCGACGCGATCCATTGCAAGTATCGCCGACCTTTACACATTCAAAGGCCTCGTACTCATTCCCGTGCTTTGGTGGATGTGGTTTCAGCACGACGAGCGCCGCGAATGGCGACGAGAAATGGTTTTCGCAACGCTTTTCAGCGGCCTCGCGGCGCTCGTCGTCGGAAGACTGCTGACTCACTGGTTGCCGTTCAGGGTTCGCCCCGTCTACAACGCCGAACTGCATCTGCAATTTGCAGGTAGCGATCTCAACGACGCACTGCTGAGCAACTGGAGTTCCTTCCCCAGCGACCACGCGATGCTATGGATGGCGGTCGCCACCGGCATCTTCCTCGTGTCACGTCGCATCGGCGTGCTGGCGATTCTCTATACGGCGCTGTTCATTTGCCTTCCGCGCGCCTATCTCGGCTTTCACTACCCGACCGATTTGCTGGTGGGCGCCGCTGTGGGCATCGTCATTGCCTATGTCATGACGCGAGACGCCATCCGCGTGCGCTACGCCACTCCCGCGCTGCGATGGATCGAACGCCACCCGGCGCCTTCAGGGATGCTGGCCTTTGTTCTGTGCCTCGAACTCGTTACACAGTTCGACGAACTGCGCACGCTGGCGAGCAGTGTAGTCAGAAATTTATAAACCACGCGTGGCGCTGGAAGTGTCGGTGTGGAGTGTCCAGCGCCCTCTCGCGCATGAGCGGGCGGAAAAAGCCTTGTTTTTGGCGGAACCGGTTCAGTGATCGGCGGCCGGGTGTGCAAGTATCGTTGCCAAGGCGCACACCCCACCCTTTGCGAGGTTCAGGATGGTTTGGAGACTCTGGAAGACCGAGAAGCGGCAAGATGGGACGCAAAGCTGGCCAAGCGATACGAATCAGTCGATCAAGCAGCTTCTGGGCATGTACCTGAGCAGCGATGCCGCGCCGTTCGCAGGGTGGGCCGCGCCCGGCATCACATTCACGCCGGATGTCGAACCGGTCCTGCGAAACGGAGTCCGGGGATATCAGCTCGCCCTCTGGTTCTGGCTCTTTGCCGAGAAGCACGGCACGATCGCGGCGCGCATGGTGCGTGAGTCGTTCTGTCTGTTCGCTGAGGAAGCGCAACCGTCATCCGGTGAGAGGATCGATGCCCTCCTCGACTTCGAAAATCGCCTTGCGCATTCTATCGAGGGGATTTCCTCCGGGGAGCGTACGTTCCGGCTGGAGAGCCTGCCGGTCGAACTGCCGATGGAATTCTTTCTGGCCACGGGTTTCCTCCGGCTTGCACCGGAGTCCCCTTATGCCGGAGAAAATGAGAGCGCCAGTCTGCAAGGCAACGACTACAAGCTCGCTGACTGCTTTCGCCATGCAACGGAGGAGGCGCTGGCGGTCTTCCGGGCGATGATCGACAAAGTCGAATTTGACGCGAAATCGCTATCCAACTGGAAATGGAGCGCCCATCCGGGCGCTGCCGAGCGGCATCTGCAACGACGCCACGGCAATCCCCTGTTTCCCCTGCACCGCCAGATGGTGACGGCGCATGACGTCTATGAAGCACGTCTTGCCGACACCCAGGCCCTTCACGAAATCAGCAACGAGCTCGGTGAGCTCAACCACTCGTTCGCGCAGACGACCGAACTGCCGCTGAACTGGCAATCTTTCCTCGACGGGTATCGGGACTACGTCGACCGCCTCGATGAACGCCGCCTGGCGGCGGGTGGGCAGAACGCGCCGCTCGGTGACGCAATTGCCAGACTGCGCACCGACATCCTCACGACCTGGCGCACTTCCCTTCACAGAAGCCGCCATAGCCTTGCCGCGCTGGACCACGAAGAAGCGCAAAGGGCCGAGCGACGCGCGCTTCTGTACGGATGCGACTGGACCGCACAGCTTCTCAGTAACGGTTCTCTGATACCGCCGGAAGAGGTCGTCCCGGCCCTTCTGAGTGAGTCCCCGGCTGAGCTGGAAAAAGTGGTGACCGCCCTTCAGGCGGAGCCCCGACTGCATGACACGCTCGTGCATTGCCGTGCAACCGCGCATCGACTTGACAACGAAGCACGCTCGGGCGGCCGCAATATTCCCGACATAGCCGGCAAGCTCCGTATTCTCGACGGTCCGCCCGAACAGGTGCCGCACTGAACTCGCTGCCGGCCGAAAATCCCTGGATCAGCCGGGCGAGCGCCATCACGCGTTGACGTCGGCTACCGAATCGCGCGGATCGGCGAGCCGTCTGCATAGGATGCCTGAGGTTTCCGGTCGCCATGCCGAACACCCGAACAACCCCCGTTCAAGACGACGTCGAGAACGGCTATTCGCTTTGCGCCGCCGTCGATCAAAGATCCAGCGTCACATTCGCGTCGCCGGCCACCGGATGCGCCATGCAAACCAGCGCCGCGCCGGCTTCGATTTGCGCCTCCACTTCGCCGTCGTACTTGACCTGGCCCGACAACAAACGCGTCGAACACGTCCCGCACATGCCCGACCTGCAACTCGACGGCGCGTCGATACCGTGCGCTTCGGCAAATTCAAGCAGGCTGCCGTCGCGCGGCAGCCATTGAATCGTGCGCCCGGAGCGCGCAAAGGTCACTTGCACCGCGCCCGCGTCTTGTGCCGACGTGTCCACCGGCATCGGCTCACTCTTGATGGCAAGGACACGCTTGACACTCGCCGGACCGAACGCTTCGAAACGAATCCGTTCGTCGGCGACATTCAATCCGCGCAGACCTTCATACAAGTCACGCATGAACTGCTCGGGGCCGCACAGATAGAAGTCGTAGTCATCGAAAGGAAGCGCACGCTTTAACGCGTCGATGCTCACACGCCCGGCCGACACACCTGGGGCGAGCTCATCGGCGGCGCTATCGAAAAGGTGCAGGGAAAGCGCGGTGTTGTGCGCGGCAAGCTCTTTCAATTGCGCGCTGAACGCACGTTCGCGATCGCTACGCGCACCGTGAAAGAAGAACACCCGCTTCGCTTGCGCGGCCTCCGTGCGTGATGCTGTCAAGGCATGCCGAAGCATCGCCATCATCGGTGTGATGCCGATGCCCGCCGAGATAAACACGGCAGGCCGCGGGCTGTCCTCATCGAAGACGAAAGCACCACGCGGCTTCATCGCTTCGATCTGCGCTCCGGCAATGAGATGCTCATGCAGCCATTGCGAAGCCACGCCTTCTCGCTTCACGCTGATTCGATACCGGTGCGCATCGTGCGCATCGGACAGCGTGTAGGTCCGCGACAAAGGCGTGGTGGAGTCCGCCACCGGCACGCGGATCGGCAGAAACTGTCCCGGCTTGTACGAGGGCAACGGCGCTCCGTCGACCGATTCAAAATAGAAGGAACGGATCGACGCAGTCTCCTCGACCACCGCCGCGACCTTCAGCTTGTACCACGGCGATACGGCCACCGGCTTTTGCACCGCCGCCGCAAACTGCGGCGCGTACTCGACGTCCGACCAGCGAAACGGCAGCGCGCTACGGCTGCGCCGCACTTCCTGTACGTGAAAACGGACCAGACGTTGCGCGCCTTCGAAGGCAGCCAACTGCGCGCCGTCCCACACGATTTCCGCGCGCGCCGCGATATACAGCAGATCGCCGCTTGCAAAGTCGATGAACAACAGCCCGGCGCGCGGGTCATGAATCAGGTTGCCGATCGTGTTGAAGAAGTTGTTGCCGACGAAGTCCGGCGTGGTCAGCGTGTGCTCATCGTCGACACGCACAAATCCCGGTGCGCCGCCGCGATGCGAAACGTCGACGCCGCGCGCGAGACCCGCGTCCTCAGCAAGGTTTGCGCTTGCGATGAAAAACGTATCCGCCCGCATCAGGAATGCGCGGTCGGCACCGCTGAGTTGCGTCGCAATTTCCGGCGGCACGGAAGGTTCCGACGCACTCTGCTCCACCCAGGCCGGTGTACGGCTCTGGATGTACTTGTTGCAATTGCCGAAACTCTGACGAACCTCGAGCGTCAACGCCGCCCCGTCCGCCGACGTCACCATGCCGTTGATCCGGTTGCGCCGGCGAGTCTGCGGCTGCAGCCCGAGACCGCCGATCATCGAACCCTTCTGCCAGCTAGCCGCGAGCGGATCGCCGGCTAACGCACCGCCTTCGATGCGCAACGTCTTCGCATCCGGCGACGACACAAAGCCCGGCAGCCCGGCGCGCACCGTCGCCCACGGCTGCCCGTGCGCGTCGACGCCGCCGAACACCATGAAGGGCTGCTCGGAGTAAAACTTGCGATGCTGGTCTGGCATGTAGCGCCGGATCCCCCGGCGTCCCGACGCTTCCGCCACGCTTCTCACGCCCACGCGCTGCTGGGCGGCGAGCTCGGCGGCATGAAACGGCGAGGTGTCGGCGCCCCAGCCATTCAGAGGGATAACGGTGGACATGACCGGACTCCGGTGTCGTGAAGGATCAACCATTCATTGCGCGAGCAGCCCCGCTTTTGTCGAGGGCATCGCGACGAACCGCGGCAATGCCTCGACGCGGCGCAGCCACGCACGAATGTTCGGATAGGGGTCGAGCGACACGCCGCCTTCCGGCGCGTGGGCGATGTAGGTGTGCGCGGCGATATCGGCGATCGTCACCTGATTGCCTGCCGCGAACGGCTTGTCCGCCAGTTCCCGGTCGAGCACGTCGAACAGCTTCACGGCCAGCTTCTTCGCGGTCTCGTGATCGTGCGGCGCACCAAACACGGTGACGAGCCGCGCGGTGCACGGCCCATACGCGATCTGACCGGCGGCGAGCGACAGCCAGCGCTGCACAGCCGCCGCGCCGAGCGGGTCGTCCGGCAACCAGGAGGCGTCGCCATAGCGCTTGGCCAGGTACACCAGAATCGCGTTCGAATCGGACAGGGTGATGTCGCCGTCCTGAATCGTCGGCACCTGGCCGAACGGGTTGAGCGCCAGATAGTCGGGCTTGCGGTTGTCGCCGGCCTTCATGTCCAGTTCGACCACTTCGAACGGCAGATCCAGCAAGGTCAAAAACAGCTTCACCCGATGGCCGTGGCCGGAAAGCAGGGTCGTATAGAGGCGGATCGGCTGGGCGGGTCGGGCAACGGGCATGACAGGTTCCGGAAAGGTGAAGGGATGAAGCGAGCATAATCCGCACGCACCCCTTTGCAGAAGCCTGATAATCCGGGAAACACAGTCAATCGAAGATGGACAATCCACCATGGCCGATGTACGCGACGTAAACCTGAACCGGCTGGCGATCTTCGTCGCGGTCGTCGAGGCGGGCTCGCTAACCGCCGCGGCAGCGCGGCTGGGCCTCGCCAAGACGATGGTCAGCACGCACATGCAGCGGCTCGAAGCGGAGGTGGGCGCGAGCCTGCTGGTGCGCACGACGCGGCGGCTCGGTTTGACCGAGCCCGGCCGCGCATTCTACGAAGCGAGCGTGAAAATTCTCCGCGCCACGGAAGACGCGCTGGCGGCGATCGGCGGCGAAACGGCGCCCGTGCGCGGCACGTTGCGCGTGAGCTCGCCGATCGATTACGGTTCGCTTGCGGTCGCGCCGGTATTAGTGGAATTGCGCCGCACGCATCCGCAACTCAATGTCGAGTTGCTGTGCACCGATCGTTATGTGGATCTGATCGCGGACGGCATCGACGTCGCGATCCGCCTGGGCCGGCTTGCCGATTCCAATTTCCGCGCGGTGAAACTGGGCAGCTTCGTCAAATGGATCGTGGCGAGCCCGGATTTCGTCGAGATCTGGGGGCGACCGCAAACACCCGCCGAACTGTCGGCCATGCCCTTCTGCGCGTTGACGGTGTTGCCGCGTCCGCTGACGCTCGACCTGCAACGCAACGGTGGCAAAGGCGATGGCGACGCCGAAAGCGTGCGCTGCGAAAACGCGTTACTGGTGAATACGGCCGACGCCTGCCGCGCAGCGACCCTCGCCGGCGGCGGCTTCGGCCTGTTGACGGACTTCTCGATCGGCGGCGATATCGCTGCGGGTCGGCTGATTCGCCTGCTGCCGGAATGGGCGACCGAACCCGCGAGTATTCAGGCTATCTTTCCGCCCACGAGTCATTCTCCGCCTAAAGTGCGGGCGCTGATCGAGACGTTCAAGAAGCAGCTCGAGCGCGCAGCGTAATGGCACATCTGGTGTCCCGTGAACCGGGACACCTTCGAGCCTTCGCGTGTCGACGCGTCAGAACGAATGCCGCATGCCGATCCGCACATCGCTCTGCGTGTTCGACGTGGACGGCGTGAAGCTATAGCCGATCACCGCATTCACGCCATCCGACGCGCGCAGATAATCGCCGGAGACGTAGACGTCCGTGCGTTTGGACAGCAGGTAATGCAGCCCGAGCGAGCCCTGGTTCCAGTGATTGCCTTCGAACCGCGTGTGCTGATAGCCGCCGTACAACATCAACGCGGGCGTGAAGGTGTACGAGGCGCCCGCCTCATAGACCTGCATATGCGAGGTCTCGCCGACTCCCTTGATGGTCGTGTAGGTAAAGTTGCCGCTCAACATGACCTTGCCGATCGTATAGGCCGCACCGACTGCGAACGCCCCTTGCTTGTCGACCGGAAACGGCGACGAACTGTATAGATCCGTCACCGCGCCGGTCGCCGGATCGACAGACACGGTCGGCTTGCCGAGGAACGTGCGTGTGCCGATCATCGCGTACGGATCGAATGCATAGATGCCGTTCGGATTGTTCAACTGCGTATAGGCCGCACCCATGTTGAACGCACTGTGCTCGTAACGCGCGCCCACGCTCCACGCGCTCTTGTTGTGGAAGTCACCGGCGGTATTGCCGAACGAATACATGCCGCCGAACGAGAAGCCGGCATAGTCGTTGGAGAGGAACTTGATCGAATTCGGCAGCCGGTCGCCGTTCATCCGGTCGAAGTCGCCCTGATGGATCGCGTAGCCGCTCGCCCACGCCGAGATGTTGTAGAGGTAGACGAATTCCTCCGTCATGTCGAGCTGATTACCCAGCGAGAGTTGCCCCCAGTTGTTCTTCAGGCCCACATAAGCCTGACGTCCGAACTCGGCACCGCCGAATGCAAGTTGCCCGTTGCCGACATGAAAACCCGATTCGAGCACGAACACCGCCTGCAAGCCGCCGCCGAGATCCTCGACGCCCTTGAAGCCGATCCGGTTGCCGTATGAAATACCGTCGTCGAATTTAAACTGGTGAGCGCCGCCGGCATTGTTCACGTAGGTAATGCCGGCGTCCAGAATGCCGTAAAGTGTGACGCTGCTTTGTGCATGGGCAGCCGTCGGCGCGCATACAGCGCTTGCCGCGATAGCGAGTCCCGAAAGGCTGGCGGCATTTCTCTTCTTCATCTAATTCTCCCCTGCTCTTTGCCTGCGTATTTCGTTGGATAAAGCGATCCCTGCTGCGTGCTGTTGTCCAACGCGCGGCGCTTCTCGCATGACGGGCAGTTCAGAAACCGGCTGAGACCGAGTGAAACGAATTGGAGCTATCTACGATGCATGCAATAGCCACTCACGTCCGCATTGCCGGATCAAGAATACGGGTCCAGATTTACGAAGATTCGACCGGATGCGACATAAATCTGTCGCACCGCGACCTCATCGTTAGGAATGCGGCTGTTATTTCACGCCGAGTGCGGTTTGCACCGCTTGCAGGCCATTGGCGCCGCTCGCGGTGTTTACCCCGTCGAGCCACGACTTCAATAATTCAGGGTGACGCTTGAGTGCTTCCGTGGCGGCGACATCCACGCCCGTTTTCTTTTCGAGTACTTCGGTAATCACGCCGTTTTCCAGATCGACGTTGAAGGTGAGTTGTTTGAAAAGCCGCCCGACATTCGGACACTGTGTGGCATAGCCGCTACGCGCGACCGTATTGACCGTGGCACCGCCGTAGTTGGGCCCAAAGTACTTGTCCCCGCCGTCAAGGTACGTGAGCTTGAACTTCGTGTTCATCAAATGCGGCTCCCACGCGAGAAAGACGATCCACTTCTTCTCGCGCACCGCGCGCTCCACTTGCGTGAGCATGCCGGTCTCGCTCGATTCGACAAGCTTCCAGTTGCCGAGTCCGAACGCCTTGTCATCGACCATTTTCTTGATGTTCTGATTGGCCGGTGCGCCAGGCTCGATGCCATAAATCTTGCTGTCGAACTTGTCGGCATTTTTCGCCAGGTCCGCGAAAGAATGAATACCGGCGGCAGCCACATAGTCGGGCACGGCCAGCGTGAACTTGGCGTTGCTCAGATTCGGATGCACGACCTCGATCGACTTTTCTTCTTCGAACGGTTTGACGACTGGCGCCTGCGCCGGCATCCAGTTGCCGAGGAACACGTCGATCTGCCCTTTCTTCAGGCCTTGATACGTGATCGGCACCGACAGGTTCGCGACGTTCTGCTTATAGCCGAGCGCCTTCAACAATACGCCGGTCATTGCATTGGTCGCGTCGATGTCGGTCCATCCGGGCCCGGCCATGTTGACCTGCGTGCACGACTGGGGCTCGGCGGCCGACGCGAAAGTGGCTGCCGCGCACAGCAGCGCAACGCCGGTTACCGCCTGTCTGAAGAGCTTTTTCATTATGTCGGCTTCCTGTTCGTGGGGTGGATTGGATCGTGAGCAGCATGCGGATCAACGGGCGACGGCGGGAAAGCGCGCCATTGCTTCGAGCGTATCGAGGTCGATGTGATTGCGCATATAGCGCTGGCTCGCATCGACGCGCGGTTGCCAGTCCCAGGACGCGACCGTGCCTTGCGTAGTCGACGCGAAGTGAAAATGGCGGCGCCGCTGGCTTTGCAGCACTTCGTTGTGCAGCGCGGCGAGGTCCCAGCGTTGCGCCATTTCCTCACGAAATGCCGCGACCTGCGGTGCATATTCGCTGCGCGCGGCAAGGTTTTCGCGTTCCAGCGGATCGGCTGAGACGTCATAGAGTTGATCGGGATCGGCTGGCGTGTGAATGAACTTGAACGGCCCACGCCGCAGCATCACAATTGGCGCAATCGCGCCCTCGGCCAGGTATTCGCCGATGGCTTCATCATGGCCGCCTTGCCTGCCGAGCAGATGCGGCACGAGGGATTGTCCATCGAGCGAATCGGGCCACACGGCCGGTTGCTCGCCGCGCGCCAGTTCGACGAGCGTCGGCACCAGATCGAGATGCGAAACAGAGGCCTTTACGCGATGCGCGTCGAATTGTTGCGGCGCGTGCACGATCAACGGCACGCGGCAACCGCCTTCGAAGAAAGTCATCTTGTACCAGAGGCCGCGCTCGCCGAGCATCTCCCCGTGATCGGACGTCACGACGATCACCGTATCTTGCGCGAGCCCGGCCTGGTCCAGCGCTTCGAGGATCGCGCCGAACTGGTCGTCGACGTACGAGATCGCGCCATAGTAAGCGCGGCGCGCGTTGCGGATCTGCTGATCGGTAGGCGGCGTGCGATCTGCCTCATACACATGGCGCAGACGCTTCGAGTGCGGGTCCGCGTGTTCGAACGAATCGCGAAACGCGGGCATGTCGATGTCTTCGTCACGATACATATCCCAGTACTTTTGCGGAATCGCGTACGGGTCGTGCGGATGCGTGAGCGAGGCGACCATGCAGAACGGCCGTGCATCCTTGCCCGCATGACGTTCGCGCGCGATATCGAAGAGTTTCTGGCGGGTGGTGAACGTGACTTCGTCGTCGAAGTCGAGCTGATTAGTGCGCACGCACGGACCCGCGTCGATTACCGAACTCATGTTGTGATACCACGTGGGACGTGCTTCGAAGTGGTCCCAGTCGGGTGTCCAGCCGAAATCGGCGGGATAGATGTCGGTGGTGAGCCGTTCTTCGAAGCCATGCAACTGATCGGCGCCGCAGAAATGCATCTTGCCCGACAGAATGGTTCGATATCCTTCAGCGCGAAGATAATGCGCGAATGTCAGCGTTTGCGACGGAAATTCCGCTGCGTTGTCATAAGCGCCGATCGCGGACGGCAGCTTGCCCGACAAAAAAGAAAATCGCGAAGGCGCGCACAGCGGGCTCGCGCAATAGGCCGATTCGAATACCACGCCCTGCTTCGCGAGGCGATCGAGATTGGGCGTCTTCGTCAGAGGGTGTCCGTACGCGGCCAGCGCGAACGGCGTCATCTGGTCGGCCATCAGGATGAGAATATTCTTTTTGCTGTCAAGCATGAGTGCGCGCCTCGAATAGAATCGCATGTGTCGATGCGGATGCCGTGATGGATGCAACGGCGAGCGGGCTGCCAGTGTGCCGGGCCCGCCATGAGCACTACTATTGCCGTCCAATTCGCGGCTGTGAAGACGGCAATTCGTTATGTGCCTATAAGAGGGTGTTATGTCGAGACAGGACCGCTTGCCGCCTATGCAGGCCTTGACGATGTTCGAGTCCGCCGCGCGTCTGGCCAGCTTCACGGCGGCCGCGCGCGAACTGGGTTCGACCCAGCCCGCGGTGAGTCAACGCGTGGTGCAGCTAGAGGAAGCGCTTGGCGCGCCGCTGTTCGAGCGCGGCCATCGCGGCGTCACGCTCACTGAAGACGGCGAACGGCTCTTCGAAGCGGTACGCCATGCGCTGGACACGATTCGCCACGCCACCAGCGAAATCCGGGCGCGGCGCACGCCGCAAACGCTCACCCTCTCCACCGACTTCGGCTTCGCCACCTATTGGCTGATGCCGCGTCTATCGCAGTTCAAGGCGCTCATGCCGGACGTCGACGTGAAGATCATTACGTCGCAAAGCGTGTTCGATCCGTCGCACGATCAGGCGGACATCGCCATTGCGTTCGGCGACGAACACGCGGACTGGACCGCGCGAGGCGTGGTCAAGCTGTTTCCCGAGCGCGTCACGCCGGTGTGCAGCCCGGCGTTTCTCGCGGCGCACCCGTCGCTGCACGCGCCCGCTGATCTGCTGAATCTGCCGCTCCTGCATCTCGAGCCGACCCAGCCGGCGCGCTGGCTGTCATGGGCCGACTGGTTCGGCGCGCACGAACTCGATGCGCCCGCTGCGCATCGCGGCATCACGTTCAACAGCTTTACGCTCGTCGCCCATGCGGCGATCATGGGCCAGGGCGTTGCGCTGGGCTGGGCGCCGCTGGTCGACGAACTGCTTGCCACCGGGCAACTCGTCGAACTGTTCGACCCGCCGATCGTCACGCAGCGCGGCTATCTGCTCGTCACGCGGCGCGCGGCGACACCCGTGGTCAGCGCGTTTCGCCACTGGCTGCTCGGCGAATGCGGGCTCGACGCGGAATAAGCGCTGCGCGGCGGCCTGACGCTCCCGTTCCAGCGCGACGGCGGTTAGCTTCTATCCGCGTGCCCGCCTGATTTGCTCTACTGCGAAGATGCATGCCGCGCCCCGTGGCATCGTCCTATTGTCCAAGTGGAGTGCGCATGTCCGTCGATTCCCGTCCCGATCAGCTGGTTCTCACCGTCGCCTGTCCGAGCGCGGCGGGCCAGGTTGCCGCTGTCGTCGGCTTTCTCGACCGGCATCATTGCTATATCGACGAACTGACCGTTTTCGACGACGACCTCAGTGAGCGCTTTTTCGTGCGCTGCGTGTTTCACGGCGTCGACAATCAGGAGACGCTGCACGCCACGGCCCTCAGGCGCGAATTCGAGCCGATCGCCGAGCGTTTCCGCATGACGTGGGCGATGCACGATGTCGGCACGCGCCCGAAGGTGCTGATCATGGTGTCGAAACTCGAACACTGTCTCGCCGATCTGCTGTTCCGCTGGCGCATGGGCGAGCTGAAGATGGACATTGTCGGCATCGGCTCGAATCATCGCGATCTCGAACCGTTGGCGCAGCAGCACGGCCTGCCCTTCCACCATCTGCCGATCACCGCCGACACGAAACCGCAACAGGAAGCGCGTTTGCTCGATCTGTTCGAGACTTCGGGTGCCGAACTGATGATTCTCGCGCGCTACATGCAGATTCTCTCCGGCGAAACGAGCCGTGCACTGGCCGCGCGAGCGATCAATATCCACCATTCGTTTCTGCCCGGCTTCAAGGGCGCCAAGCCGTATCACCAGGCGCATACACGCGGCGTCAAACTGATCGGCGCGACCGCGCATTTCGTCACCGACGATCTGGACGAAGGTCCGATCATCGAACAGGTGGTGGAGCGCGTGGATCACTCGTATAGCCCGGAGCGTCTGCTTGCCACGGGGCGCGACGTCGAATGCATTACGCTTGCGCGGGCTGTCAAGGCGTTTATCGAACGGCGCGTGTTTATCAACGGCGATCGAACTGTTGTCCTGCAGTAAACGAAAAGAACGCCGCTAGAAGCGGCGTTCACGTTTTTTCAGGCGTTGCCGCTTCATCAAGGCGGCAACGCTTTCGTACGAGTGTGCCCGGCAGTGCCCGGCAGAATCACTTCACCCAGCTATCCACCCGGTCACCATGCGCACTGATCCATGCATCCGCCGCGGCGGTCGGCTTCTCGCCGTTCTGCGTCGCCAGCATCACGCTGTCGATCTCGCCCGGCTTCCATTGGAACTTCTTGAGGAACGCGACGACCGGCGGCGCCTTCTTCTCGAGTTCCGGATTCACGACGCTATCCACGTGCTCCGCTTCGCCGAACACCTTCTTCGGGTCGTCGAGGAATTTGAGCTTGTACTTCGCGAACATCCAGTGCGGCCTCCAACCCGTCACGATAATCGGCTTGCTCGCCGCTTCCGAACGCGCCAGTTCAGCGGTCATCGCGCTGCCAGAACTCGGCATCAACTGATAATCGAGTCCGTAGGCCTTGATCGCCTCGCTGGTTTTCTGCATCACGCCCGCGCCGGCGTCGATCCCGACGATGCGTGAGCCGAACTCCGCCTTCTTGGCTTCCAGATCGCTCAGGCTCTTCACGTCGACGTTATCCGGCACGATCAGGCCGATCTTCGCGTCGTTGAAGTTCGGTCCGAGGTCGATCACCTTGTCCTTGAAGTTGTTCCAGTACGCGCCGTGCGTGACCGGCAGCCACGCCGACAGCGTCGCGTCGAGATCGCCGCGCGCCACGCCCTGCCACATCACGCCAGCCGCGACCGGCACGAGTGTGACCTGATAGCCGAGGCGCTTTTCGATCACGCGCGCGGCCACGTTCGAGGTCGCGACGCTATCGTCCCAGCCTTCCACGTAACCGATCTTGATGGTCGGCTTGCTATCGGCCGACACGCTCACGCTGCTTGCCGCCAGCGCCGCGCTCATGGCGCTCAACACGAATATCTTTTTGATCAGTCTCATCGCCGTTCTCCCTTTGCCGTCAAAACAACCCAATGAGCATTTAGAATCGCCAGCCAGAATTACCGGGTAGCGTTGTTTTCCGACATGCAGTTGTCCGCACGCGACTTCCCGCCATTGGACCCATCTTCTTCTCGTCTTACTTATCGACGACGAGATCGCTCAACGGCTTGCTGCAGCACAGCAGCACCATGCCCTGATCGATCTCACGCTGGCGAATCCCGCCGGCGTGTTTCATCGCGACTTCACCCGACACCAGCTTGACCTTGCAGGTGCCGCACATGCCCTGTGTACACGACGCCGGCAACCTCACGCCCGCTTTCTTCGCCGCGTCGAGCACGTGCTGGCCGCTGCCGCATTCGATCTCGCGATTGCTTTTGGCGAAACTCACCTTGAAGCGGATTTCTGTTTCGATGGAAACGGGTGCGGGCGCGAATCCAGACGCCTCCTCGCGCGCCTCGACGAAGCTGTCCGCGCTCACCGGTGCTCCAACGCTCTGCAATGCGTCCGCGACATGCGCGGTGGTCAATTGCGCGGCCACTTCACTGACCGTCTCGAACGAAAAACTTTCCTCGTGATAATGACCGCGGTCGAAGCCGCCTTCATCCAGCAGATTGCGCACGGCTTGCATATACGGCGCGGGTCCGCAGGTGAAAATCTCGCGCTCCAGATAATCCGGCGCGATGAGCTTGAGCAACGGCAAGGTCAGAAAGCCAGTCACGCCTGGCCAGTTCGTACGCGCGCCAACCCGCTCGCAAACGAACGCCGTGCGGAAATGGGCCTGATTCGACGCAATCAGATCGAGCTCGCGCGCGAAGATGATGTCGTCCGGCGTGCGGGCGCTATGCACGAACACGATGTCGCTGTCTTCACCGAGTTCGTGATGCGCGCGGCTCATCGACATCAACGGCGTGATCCCCGAACCGGCGGATAGAAACAGGAACTTGCGCGCCGGATGCCGCGCGCAGGTGAACTCGCCCGACGGCCCGAGCACACGAACCTCCGCGCCCGCATGCAGATTGTCGTGCAGCCAGTTGGAGACCTTGCCGCCCGGCACGCGCTTCACCGTGATCGAGATCGTGTGAGGACGCGTGGGCGGCGAAGAAATCGTATAGCAACGGTTGATCGATTCACCGTCGATCTCCAGTTCCAGCGTAATGAACTGCCCCGGCTCGAACACAAACGCCCGCCCGGACGGCGCACGGAAGAAAAAGCTCTTCACG
Source organism: Paraburkholderia sp. BL6669N2 (assembly GCF_003387275.1). Lineage (NCBI taxonomy): Bacteria > Pseudomonadati > Pseudomonadota > Betaproteobacteria > Burkholderiales > Burkholderiaceae > Paraburkholderia > Paraburkholderia sp. BL6669N2. The sequence continues at coordinate 1,540,635 of NZ_QUNA01000002.1, forward strand.
TCGTGCGTTTCCTGACGAACCTGGCAGCACACCAGCGTGTCGTCGGTCTCGCTATTCCAGCGTGGCGGCAACGTCTCCCAGAACCGCGGCTGCGTGACGCGGCTCGCAGCGTGATCTGGAGCCGGTTCGGGGCTCAGTTGGAACGTCGCCTGATCGCGCATCATTGTTTTCTCCGACTCCTGGTTGCAGCGTCGCGCTCAGCGCATGAAGGACACGACTTTTTCGCCATGCGAGGCCGGCGCGGTATCGCCGGCGTCGTGGGTTTGGGGCGCATTGCTGTAATCCGCCATGCGCGCGATGTACCACTCGCAGAACTTCTCGACGAGCCCTTCCGTGAACGGCGAATACGGGCCCGGCTCATACGCGCTGCTGGTCGCGCCGCGCTGCGAGTATTCGACGAGCGCGCGATCCTGGTCGTTGGTGGCGCGCCACACGGCTGTGAGGTTGTTCACGTCGTAATCGATGCCTTCGCGCGCGTCCTTGTGAACGAGCCACTTGGTGCGCACCAGTGTCTTGCCGGCCGAGAGCGGAATCACCGAGAAGCTGACGATGTGATCGCTCATGAAGTGATGCCACGAATTTGGCTGCGTCCAGAACGACAGTCCGCCGAGATCGGCCTGCTCGAAGCCGCCGAGCAGTTTCTTCGACGCCACTTTCGCGTCGAGCGTCTGCGATTCGCCGTCGCGATCGAGCGGCAGGCGTTGCGTGCGGAAACCCGTGACCAGATCGGCCAGCCGTTCGATTTCCGCCGACGGCAGCTTCATCGCCTCCCATTGCGCGGTACGGCGCGCGACGGTCTCTTCGAACGCGGCCATGCCCTCTTCGTTGGCCGGCGTGCGTTGATAACCGAAGCCGTATTCATAGAGCGAAACGGTCAGCTCGGGATGGTTCGCGACGCAGTGATAGCATTCGCGATTGTTCTCCATCGTGAGCTTCCAGTTGCCGTCTTCGATAATGTCGATCGAGGCCGCGATCTTGCATCCGGCCAGATCGTGCGGCAGCAGATACGGTTCCATCGCGGCACGCATCACGGCGAAGTCGGTCGGCGGATTATCGGCGAGGCAAATGAAAATGAGGCCCGCCAGATTCTCGACATGCACGGACTTCAGACTATGTTTGCAGCGGTCGAACTGATCGCCCATGTGTTCGGCGAACATCAGGTCGCCGTTCAGGTTGTAGGTCCAGCTGTGATACGGGCAGACGATATTGCCGAGCGAGCCTTTGTCGGTATTGCACAGGCGCGCGCCGCGATGGCGGCAGACGTTGTGAAACGCCCTCACCTGCATGTCGTCGTCGCGTACGATCAGGATCGAATCGTTGCCGATTTCCACCGTGATGTAATCGCCCGGTTCCGGCACGTCCGGTTCCACCGCAACCTGGATCCAGTGTTGCCGGAAGATTGCGTCCATGTCGAGCGCGAAAATATCCTCGCTCGTGTAGAACGGCGCTTCCAGCGTGTAATTCTTTTTGCGGCGTTCGATCATTGCGCGAACGTCTGCCGAAACTTTCATTGTGTGCTCCGTTGCATGTCACGTCTGGCGCCGCGCCAGGCCCTCCTGGACGCGTGCTGGCCCGAACCGGAAATCAGTAATCCACCAGTTGATGCTCGCGCAAATACGCCAGGATCACTTGTGCTTTTTCGACAGAACTTCCTTCAATTACGACGCTGCCGCCACGGCTTTCGGTCGTCGTCGCCGAGAGCATGCGGGCGTGGCCGGAGCGCTTTTCGGCCGCGGCGAGCCGCACCGGTTTGGCGGCTGCCGGGTGCACGGTCCAGGCGAGATCGTCGGGGTTGGCGGCGGCAGGCGCCGCAACCGGGCGGATCGTGCCTTCGCGCAAGCGTGCATACGCGTAGGTCGGTGCGGCGTTGGCGAGCGGATGCACGGCGATCAGCGCGGGCAGCCGCACTTCCACGCGGCGGCGCAAACCCTTCGGCATGAATTGACGGACTTCCGCGCAGCCGTCGCGCAGCGTGATGTCGACGGCGGCGCCGACCAGCGGCATTTCCAGCGCATTGGCGACGCGATACGGCAGCATGCCGCTGTCGAACGCGCCTTCAGCGCGCGTGCCGGTCAGAACGAGGTCGTAGCCACGCAGACGCGCGACGAGCGGCGCCGCTGCGTCGGTCTGCAATTCAGGCGTTGCGGCTATTTCGAGCACTTCGACTGAGCGTGCGCCAAGCGCCAGATATTCCTTCAACGCAGGGTTGGACGGATCGCCCGCATGCAACACGTCGAGCGTTGCGTTGTGCGTTCTGGCAAGCGAAAGCGCGAGAGTCAGCGCGGCGGCGTCGTTGCGGCTGTAGCGGGCGGTGCCGCTCACCGGATGACGGCCCACGGAAACGAGGACGGCGATCTTCATGCGAGCGCTCCTTCGGCCACAGCCGTTGAATTCAGCAGCGCCGCACCGGTTCCGCGTGCCGTGCGCGCCGCGGCCGCCGCTTCGTTGAGCGCCGCGATGGTTTCCTGTGCGTCCGCGATCACCGTGAGATTCGCGCGTTTGGCGATCGGCGCGCTGGCGTCGAGGTTCACCGCGATCACATGCCGGCAATCCTTGATGCCTTGCAGATGCTGCACCGCGCCGGAAATACCGAAGGCGATATAGACGCTTGCCTCGACGGTCTTGCCGGTCGCGCCGATCTGTTTGTCGCGTGTGAACTTGCCGTCGTCGACGGCCACGCGGCTCGCGCCGATTGCCGCGCCCAGCGTGACCGCGAGACGCTCGAACGCCGGCACGTCGCTCACGCCGTTGCCGGCCGAGACGATGAAATCCGCTTCTTCGAGCGCCAGTTGCGCGGCGTCGATTTCCTCGATGCCCAGATCGCGCACTGTGCCGTGGCCTTGCTGCTGCGATGCAGGTTCGCCGTCGAAACGCCACATGACGCGTTCGCCCGCACCGACAAACGGCAGCTTTGCATCCACTGCGTTGGGCGCGAGCAGCACCACCTCGGGCAAAGCGCGCGAGGCGAACGCTGTATTCGCTTGAACATAGCTCGCCACATGCGCGGCATCGATCTCGACGACATGCGCCGCCACGCTTGCATTCGCGGCTGCGGCATAGCGGCGGCCGAGATCGCCGTCGCCGGTTGCGTTGTCCGGCAGGAAAATGTGCACCGGCGCGTACGCCGCGACACACGCAGCCAGCGCGTTCAATTCGTCCAGCGGCGCAAAATTGCGGCGGTCGAACATCGGCAACTCGATCAGTTTGTCGGCGCCGAGCGCGGCAGCATCGCCGCTGAACTCGCCGAATACCAGCAGCACGACTTCGGTCGCGGCGTCGGCAATCAGCGCCGCGCCGGCCAATGTCTGGCGCGCGTGGTCGTCCAATGCGCCACGGTCCGCATGCGCGGCCACGAGTATCACGCGCTGAGGCGCCGCCGTGGTGCGGCGCGGTTTGGCCTGTTCGCGGTGCAAGGCGCCGGCGCCGTGCGTGGCCGTTTCCATTGAACCGGCCGCACCCACTACGCCGAGCGTGATGCGTTTGAGTCCGTCTGCCGTGATCGTGAACGGACGGCGCGGATCGATTCGTTTGAGCGTGTTCATCGCGTTACTCCAGCGCCGCTGCAACCAGTTCGGCGACGTCCAGCACTTCCGGACGCGGCCCCACCACGCCTTCGAGCATCGCCGTGCAATTCGGACAGCCCACCGCGACGATCTCCGCGCCGACGGTTTTCGCGTCGTCGATACGGATATCCGGAATACGCCGCTTGCCCGGAATATCGGTTAAGGGTGCACCGCCGCCACCGCCGCAGCAGCGTCCGCGCATGCCATTGCGCTCCATCTCCACGACCTTGATGCCGATGGTCTTCAACAGCTTGCGCGGCGCTTCGGTCTCACCGTTATAGCGGCCCAGATAGCACGGATCGTGATACGTGATCTTGCGATCCGCGAAGGCGGCCACCGCGCGCGGCGTCAGCTTGCCGCTCGCGACCAGTTGCTCGATCAGTGCCGTGTGATGCTGCACTTCGTAGAAACCGCCCAGCGCGCGATATTCGTTGCGCAGGCTGTGCAGCACGTGCGGATCGGCGGTGACGATCTTGCGGAACGAGTACTGCGAGAGCGTGCCGATCAGCTTCAGCGCGAGTTGCTGGAAGGTGGCTTCATCACCGAGACGCCGGGCCGTGTCGCCGGTATCGGTTTCCACGCCGCCTAACACCGCATAGTCGATGCCCGCGCGATTCAGCACCTTGATCAAAGCGCGCAGCGTACGCTGATAGCGCATGTCGAACGCGCCTTCGCCGGCGATCAGCAGCACGTCTACCGGACGGCCCGGCTGCGCGACCTGCACCTGTAGATCGACGGCCCAGTCGTAACGCGCGCCGATGTCGTAGCCGTTCGCGCTGCCCGTCTCCCGCAGATTCGCGAGCGTGATCGGGCCTTTGCCCGGCACGCTGCCTTCCACCAGCGTCTGATTGCGGCGCATATCGACGATTGCGTCGACGTGTTCGATCAGCATCGGGCATTCCTGCACGCACGCGCGGCAGGTCGTGCAGGACCACAGCGTGTCCGCTTCGATCATGGTCGAGATGAGCGGCTTATCGGGCGCGCCGGCATGCTTGCCGACCGGAATGCCAGGCGTGGGACTGCCCGCGTATTCCGCGTCCGTGCCGCCCACCATGCCCGTGACCAGATCCTGAATCAGCTTCTTCGGATTGAGCGGCTGACCGGCGGCGAACGCCGGACAGGCCGCTTCGCACTTGCCGCACTGCACGCACGCATCGAAACTGAGCAACTGGTTCCAGCGAAACTCGACCGGCTTGCCGACGCCGTACTCTTTCGCGTCGAGCAGCGGCGCTTTCAATGCCGTAGGCGGCACCACGTCGTTGTAATTGCGCTCGGCAAAACGCTCCTGACGCGGATGAAACGCAAGGTGCAGCAGACCAGCGAGCGCGTGTTTCATCGGCCCGCCGCGCGCCGCGCCGAACGTCATCGCAAACGCGCCAGCGGCGATCAGCAGCGCGACGATGATCGCAAGCGCGCCGGACATCGCACCGGCAGGCAGCGCGATGAACAGCACGAGACCGAGTGCGAACGAGCCGAGCAACAGCGGCAAATGATCCCAAGGTCCGCGTGAGAGCCGCGCCGGCACCGCTTTCGCTCCATGACGCCGACGCCAGACGAACACCGCGCCGACCAGCATCACCAGCGCGGCAAGAAAGATCAGCTTGTCGAGCCACGGCGAGTAGATTGCCAGGCCGTAGTTGACGAACACCAGCGCCATCGCGAGAATCGCGCCGCCCGCAGTCGCCACGTGCGTTTTGGCGATGTACGGGTCGCGCGCCACCACATGATGCAGATCCACGAAGTAGCGCTTGGGAATCGACAGCAGATTGGTCCAGCCGTACGCGCCCGCCGCCGTCGCGCGGCCTTCGCGCCAATACGCGGCGCGTTTGACGAGCGCGAACGCCAGACCCGCCACCGACAACCACAGCAGGACGGTGATGACAAACACGGGGCTCATCGTCAGAAATCCTTGCAAAGGCGCAGCGCGTCGTAAATCGCGCCGTGAATGTTGTGCATGGAAATGCAGTCGCCGACACGGAACAGCAGGAAGCGGCCATTGCCGAGTTCTTCGCTCAAGGACGGCTGCGGCTCGGAGGCGAACAGCTTATGCACGTCCACCTGGCCGCGATTCACCGACTCCGGCTTGAGCTTCCAGTACAACTCGTCGTTCGGCGTGCTGCCGTTCTCGATCACCACCTGATCGACCGCGCGCTCTTCCTGTTCTTCGGTGTACTCGTTGCGGATCACGGCGATCTTCTTGCCGTCTTCCTCGTAGACCTTGTCGAGCCAGTAGTTCGGCGTATGGATCACGCCTTGCGCGTAGAGCCGGCGGTAGAAGATCGGGAAGGTGGTGCCGCCCACATCGTCGGCAACCTTCACGTCCGGCGTCACGATCTCGACGTTCGAACCGCGACTCGACATGAAGTCGGCCACGCCCGCGCCGGCATGCGTGCTGACGCCGTCGTACACCAGCACGTTCTTGCCCGGCTCGACCTTGCCCGAGAGCACATCCCACGAACTCACGGCGAGGCCTTCGTCGACGCCCCACTCCGCCACTTGCGACGTGAACGACGAACCGCCGGTGGCGAGCACGACGATGTCCGCCTTCTCGGCCATGATGGTTTTCTCGTCGGCGGCGACGCCGAGACGCCGGTCCACGCCGAGGCGCTTCGTCTCCATGTCGAACCAGCGCACGATACCCGCCATCTGTTCGCGCTGCGGCGCTTTCGCGGCCAGCATGATCTGGCCGCCGACGTAGTCGTTCTTCTCGAACAGCACGACGTCATGGCCGCGCGACTTCGCCACGCGCGCCGCTTCGAGTCCCGCCGGGCCCGCGCCGACCACCACCACCTTGCGCTTCGGTCCGCGCGTTTTGGCGATCACGTGCGGCATCGTTTCTTCGCGCGAGGTCGCGGCGTTCTGCACGCACAGCACGTCGAGCCCGTTGTACTGGCGGTCGATGCAATAATTCGCGCCGACGCACTGCTTGATTTCGTCCTCGCGGCCATCGCGAATCTTGATGACCATATGCGGATCGGCGATCTGCGCGCGCGTCATGCCGACCAGATCGACCATGCCGCTGGCGAGCAGGCGCTCCGCCTGACCCGCGTCGCGAATACTTTGCGCGTGCATGACCGGCAGCTTCACCACCGACTTGATGCCGGCCGCGAGATGCACGAACGGTTCGGGCGGCAGCGCCATCGGCGGCATGCAGTTGGCGAGCGTGTTATGCGTGTCCGCACCCGAGCCGATCACGCCGAGGTAATCGATCAGGCCGGTTTCGCTCATCGCCTGGGCGATTTCCTTCAGTTGTTCGTGATCGAGCCCGTCTTCATGGAACTCGTCGCCGCACATGCGCAGGCCGACGCAGAAGTCAGCGCCAACTGCTTCACGCACGGCCTTCAATACTTCCGTACCGAAGCGCAGACGGTTTTCGAGCGAGCCCCCCCATTCGTCGGTGCGAAAATTGGTGCGTGGGCTCCAGAACTGGTCGATCAGATGCTGGTGCGCTGCCGATATTTCCACGCCGTCCATGCCCGCATCTTTCACACGTTTCGCGGCGGCCGCGAAATCGCTGATGATGCGGCGAATTTCCTCGACTTCGATGATCTTCGCGTTGCCGCGATGCACCGGCTCACGCACGCCGGACGGCGACATCAGATGCGGCCAATGCTCGCCATGAAACGCGGAACGGCGTCCCATGTGCGTGGCCTGAATCATGATTTTCGCGCCGTGCGTATGCATGGCTTCGGCAAGCCGCGCGAGCGGATCGATGATCTTGTCGGTCGACAGATTCACCGACTTCCACCAGCCTTGCGGGCTGTCGATCGACACCGGGCTCGAGCCGCCGCACACCGCGAGGCCGACGCCACCCTTGGCCTTCTCTTCGTAGTAACGGATATAGCGGTCGCCGGGCAGGCCGCCCGGCTCCGCATAGACCTCCGCATGCGCGGTGCTGACGATGCGGTTGCGCAAGGTCAGCTTGTTCAGCGTGAGAGGCTTGAAAAGGTTCGGGTAACGCATTGCGATCGACCTCGGAATGGAGTGCTTTTTTGCGGTGCCGTGCGCGCTCAGGAAGCCAGCGGCGACACTTCGAACACGCAGTGGTCGTGGTGCTCAGCCGCGCATTGCGCTTCTCTCGAATGCGACGGCGGGCCCTTGCGCGCCGCGTCCGGCGCGGTGTCGTTGACCCAGTCCATCGCGCCCGCGAACCAGCCGGCGAACATGTAGCAAAGCTTGCCGACCTTGTCCGGCTGCGCCAGCACGAACGACGAGTGATGCAACTCGATGCGCGCGTGCGAACTCGACGGATCGGCTTCGGTGATCGTGAAGATGCCCCAGCCGCGTTGCGACAGACGCTTCAGGTAATGCTCGAACACCGCCATGCCGGCGAGGCCGTGCTGTTTCGCTTCCTTATCGCACCAGAAATACGCGGACTTGTAGCCGGCCTTGTAGAGAATCTCGGCATACGTGTCGAGGCCGAGCGCTTCTTCCACGGCGGTGTGGTTATTGGTGAAGAAGTGACGCGGCACGTACAGCATGGGCAGCGCGTCGGTGGTCCAGACGCCGGTGTTCGCATCGACGTCGATAGGCAGTTGGGGTTGCATGTGGAGGCTCCGTTTTTTATGTGTGCGAGTGAGGTTTCAGCAGCGCTGGAAGGTCACACCTTCCAGACTTCGCCAAACACCCGCACCCAGTTTTCACCCATGATCTTCTTGATGCGCGTCTCGCTCCAGCCGGCGCGCTCCATCGCGGCCGTCAGGTTGGGAAACTCGCCGATCGTGCGGATGCCTTCCGGATTCACCACCTTGCCGAAGTTGGTCAACTGGCGATAACGGCCTTTGTCGTGCGTGATCCAGTCGAAGAACTCCGTGCTGTAGCCTTGCGTGAAGTCGGTGCCGATGCCGACCTGATCCTCACCGATCAGATTCACCACGTACTCGATCGCTTCGATATAGTCTTCGACGGTCGCATCCGGGCCGCGCTTGAGGAACGGCGCGAACATCGTCACGCCGACGAAACCGCCCGCGTCCGCGATCTCCTTCAGTTGCTCGTCGCTCTTGTTGCGCGGATGCTCTTTCAGGCCCGACGGGCAGCAATGCGAGTAGCACACCGGCTTGTTCGACGCGGCGATCGCCTCAGAAGAAGTCTTGCCACCCACATGCGAGAGATCGACCATGATGCCGACGCGGTTCATCTCCTGGATCACCTCGCGGCCATAGCCCGACAGGCCGCCGTCGCGCTCATAGCAACCGGTGCCCACCAGGTTCTGCGTGTTGTAGCAAAGCTGCACCACGTTCACGCCGAGGTCCTTGAACGCTTCGATATAGCCGAGGTTGTCCTCGAAAGCATGCGCGTTCTGGAAGCCGAAAATGATGCCTGTCTTGTTCTCTTTCTTCGCGCGGAAAATGTCGTCCGTGGTGCGCACCAGCGTGAGAATCTCGCCGTACTCGCGAATCTGCTGCTTCATCTCGGCGATGTTGTCGACGGTCTTCTGGAAGCTTTCCCAGACCGAGACCGTGCAGTTCACCGCGGTCACGCCGCCCTTGCGCATATCCTCGAACACCGAGCGCTCGAACTTCGAAATGTTCAGACCGTCGATGATGATGCTGTTGTCGTGCAATGTGCTCATCGTGTGCTCCAAGCGTACTCAGTAGATGGGGAAGCGTTCGCACAGCGCGAAAATCTCGCGGCGCACGCGTTGTTCGGTGGCGGCATGGCCTTCGGGTTGGTCGCGCAGCGCGTCGAGCACCTCGACGATCAGCCGCCCGATTTCGCGGAACTCGCTGACGCCAAAGCCGCGCGTGGTGCCCGCGGGTGTACCCAGGCGAATGCCTGAAGTGATCGTCGGCTTCTCGGTATCGAAGGGAATGCCGTTCTTGTTGCAGGTGATGCCCGCGCGTTCCAGTGCCTGCTCGACCTGGTTGCCCTTGAGGCCCTTGGGTCGCAGATCGACCAGCAGCAGATGGTTGTCCGTGCCGCCCGTGACCAGATCGACGCCGCCTGCCTTGAGCACTTCGCCGAGCGCCTGCGCATTCGCGAGCACGCTGTCGATGTAGGTCTTGAAGCCCGGTTCCAGCGCTTCGCCGAACGCGACCGCCTTGCCGGCGATCACATGCATGAGCGGGCCGCCCTGCAAGCCAGGGAACACGGCCGAGTTGATCTTCTTCGCGATGTCTTCGTCATTCGTCAGCACAAAGCCGCCGCGCGGACCGCGCAGTGTCTTGTGCGTGGTCGACGTCACCACGTGCGCATGCTCGACCGGATTCTGGTGACGCCCAGCCGCGATGATCCCGGCAATGTGCGCCATATCCACCATCAACTTTGCGCCGACGCTATCGGCGATCGCGCGCAGTCGTGCAAAATCCAGCGCACGCGGATAAGCCGAAAAGCCGGCGATCAGCAACGCGGGTTTGTGCTGCTGCGCGAGTTCTTCGATCTGCTCGTAATCGATCAGCATCGTGTCGCGATTCACGCCGTATTGCACCGCGTTGAACCACTTGCCCGACATGGCCGGCTTGGCGCCGTGCGTGAGGTGGCCACCGGCGTCGAGCGACATGCCGAGCACCGTGTCGCCCGGTTTCACCAGCGCGAGCATCACCGCGCCGTTCGCCTGGGCGCCGGAATGCGGCTGCACGTTGGCGAATTTCGCGTTGAACAGTTGCTTGATGCGGTCGAGCGCCAGCGTTTCAACCACGTCGGCGTATTCGCAACCGCCGTAGTAACGCTTTCCCGGATAGCCTTCCGCATACTTGTTGGTCAGCACCGAGCCCTGCGCTTCGAGCACCGCGCGCGACACGATGTTTTCCGACGCGATCAGTTCGACTTGCGACTGCTGGCGCTCGAGCTCTTTCAGAATAGCGCCGCGCACCGCCGTATCGCGCGTGGCGAGCGTTGCTTCGAAGAAAGGATTCGGGTTCGACATGGAAGGTCCGTGGAGTCGTTAACGGAAGGCCGGAAGCCGCGTCTGGGCTTTGCTTCGCCCCTGCTACTACCGGTGTGCATTGGGTCTATTCTTGACGCTCGCCTCGCCCGCCAATTTATGAATTCAGACGCGTTCTTTGCCTTTTCCGCCATACGCGTCCTTTTTTCACAAGTCGGCGCTGCCGCGCTCCCTCCCATGACCGAACGAGCGTGCCGAACCCGCGTTCATGCTGCACTGCACGCGAACGCCGTGCGCGCTTCAGGTGCGCAAGCGGACCCGTACGGCTCTGTTCTGGTGCCACCTGTTTAGTTATCCGAGTCGTATACGGGCTAACCGAGGGTTTAGCCTGATGGCACGGTAGTTGCCATAGTCATCAAAATTAAAGAAGTCGCTGCTCCCCACGGCGACGTGACATTACAGATTCGAAGGAATCATTCCTCTCATGTCCACCGATCGCACGGCGTCGCTGTCGCATTTCGCTTTCATGCCGGTTCCCAACTTCACCATGATTGCGTTCACCAACGCGATCGAAGTCCTGCGCATGGCGAACTACCTCACGGGCCAAACGCTTTACCGCTGGTCGATCGTGAGTCCCGACGGCGGCCCGGTCACGGCCAGCAACGGTTTGTCGGTCGATACAGGACCGGTCGAATGCGTGGGGCAGCCGGACATCGTGTTCGTGGTCGGCGGCATCGACGTGCAGCGCGCCACCACTCCCGCCCATCTTTCCGCGTTGCGCCGCTTCGCGCGGCTGGGCTGCGTGCTCGGCAGTCTGTGCACCGGCACTTACGCGCTGGCGCGAGCCGGTTTGCTGGCGGGCTATGCTTGCGCGATTCACTGGGAGAACATGTCGGCGCTCAAGGAAGAGTTTCCCGACACGCGCTTTCTGAAAGAACTGTTCGTGATCGATCGCGATCGCGTCACGTGTACCGGCGGCGTGGCTCCGCTCGACATGATGCTGAACCTCATCGCGCCACGCGTCGGCACGGCACGCGTCACGCAGATCGCCGAGCAGTTCATCGTCGAACATGTGCGCGACACCAGCGCGCAACAGAAAATGCCGCTGGTGGCGCGACTCGGCTCGGCCAACAAGTCGCTCTTCGAAGTGATCTCGCTGATGGAGAACAACATCGAGGAGCCGCTCTCGCGCGAAGAACTCGCGCGCCTCGCCGGCATGTCGCAACGCCAGTTGCAGCGCCTGTTCCGCGAACATCTGGGCATGACGCCAACGCATTACTACCTGACGCTGCGTCTGCGGCGCGCGCGCGAGTTGTTGCTGCAAACGGATATGTCGATCATGCATATCACGATGGCATGCGGCTTCCAGTCGGCGTGCCACTTCTCGAAGAGCTATCGCGACGCGTTCGGCACGGCGCCGACGCGCGAGCGGCGCAAGCAGGCGCCATCGCTCGCGGCAGTGCCGGTACTGGCGGCTTGAGGCGATTGATAGATTGACGGCTTGAGTGCACAGCCGCCGCAAATACAAACGCGTTGAGCGGTTTTCCGTTCAACGCGTTTTTTGCAGGCCAGCAGTTTCGGCTATTCACCTTTCCGCCCGACGACGACGGCGGCGCAGCGCCGCGCGAGACCGCGCATGCAGTCCCGCCGCCACTTCATGCCGCGCTCAAGCCACGATCAAGCCGCCTTCAGCAAGCCATGCGGATCGATCACAAACTTCTTCGGCGCGCCGCCATCGAACTGACGATAACCGTCAGGCGCCTGGTCGAGCGAGACCACGGTCACGTTGACGATATCCGCGATCGGCAAACGGTCCCACAAGATCGCCTGCATGAGATTGTGGTTGTACTTCATGACCGGCGTCTGCCCGGTATGGAACGAGTGCGACTTGGCCCAGCCCAGACCGAAACGGATACTCAGGCTGCCTTTGCGCGCGGCGGCGTCGGCGGCGCCCGGATCGTCCGTGACGTACAGGCCTGGAATGCCGATCGCGCCGGCGGCCCGGGTGATCTCCATCAGCGAGTTGAGCACGGTGGCCGGCGCTTCCTCGTGCGATCCGCTGCTGCCGTGGCCGTGCGCTTCGAAGCCGACGCAGTCGACCGCGCAGTCCACTTCAGGCTTGCCGAGAATCTGCTCGATCTGCTCGCCCAGCGTGGCGTCCTTCGACAGATCGATGGTCTGGAAGCCCATCTTGCGCGCGTGCGCGAGACGCTCCTCGTTCATATCGCCGACGATCGTGCAGGCCGCGCCCAGCAAGCGCGCCGAAGCAGCCGCCGCCATGCCCACCGGACCCGCCCCCGCGATATACACGGTGGCGCCGGGCTTCACGCCTGCCATCACCGCGCCGTGGTAGCCGGTCGGCAGAATGTCGGAGAGACACGTGAGGTCGCGGATTTTCGCCATGGCCTGCGCGCGATCGGGGAATTTCAGCAGATTGAAGTCGGCGTACGGCACCAGGACGTATTCGGCCTGGCCGCCGATCCAGCCGCCCATGTCCACGTAACCATAAGCGCCGCCGGCCCGCGACGGGTTCACGTTCAGGCACACGCCGGTATGCTGGGCCTTGCAGGTCGGACAGCGGCCGCAGGCCACGTTGAACGGCACCGAAACGAGATCGCCGATCTTGAGCGTTTCGACGTCGCGGCCCACTTCGATCACCTCGCCGGTAATCTCGTGGCCGAGCACGAGGCCGACTTCGGCCGTCGTGCGGCCGCGCACCATGTGCTGATCGGAGCCGCAAATATTCGTGCTCACCACCTTCAAGATCACACCGTGACCGATCGACCGGCCACGCGGATCGACCATCTTCGGAAAGTCGATCGACTGCACTTCCACCTTGCCCTGCCCCAGATACACGACGCCGCGATTGCTGCTCATTGTCTGTCTCCATGTCTTGTGAGCGGCGCGCCCGGTTCGCCCGGTTCGTCAAAAAGCACGCCGTTCAACGAGCGTAGCGCCCGGTGAACCAGGCGCATGTACCGAACGCGACATGGGTTTGGCCGGAACCGACACGGTGAGCGGAGCCCTTGCCCATCCTGCCGCAGATGGTTTTTTATTGATTGACCGTTCAATATAAAAAACCTAACATGGTCGTTCGAATCCACGTGGACGGATTGCTTTCGTTTAACGCAGTCCGCCCGCAGTCAACGCCAGCACCCAACGCCAGCAACAGCGCCCGCACCATGCCCAAACTTGGAATGCGCGAAATCCGCCGCGCGCAGTTGATCGACGCCACGCTCCACACGATCGACCAGACCGGTCTCGCGGGGGCCACGCTGGCTTCGGTCGCGCAGCGCGCGAGCATTTCCACCGGCATCGTCAGCCACTATTTCGGCGACAAGGACGGCTTGCTCGAAGCCACCATGCGTCACGTGCTGCGCGACTTATGGCAGGCCACGTCACGCAGGCGCCGCGCGGCGAAAGCGGACCCGCGCTCGAAATTACGCGCGGTGGTCGCCGCGAATTTCGACGCCGAACAGACCAGCGGCCCGGTCATGAAAACCTGGCTCGCGTTCTGGTCCGAGAGCATGCACAAGCCGGCATTGCGGCGGCTGCAGTACGTGAACACGCGCCGCCTGAACTCGAATCTGTGCGCGGATTTTTCCAAAGCCATGCCGCGTGCCGCGGCGCGCCGTGCGGCGAGCGGCCTCGCGGCGCTGATCGACGGCCTGTGGCTGCGCGGCGCGCTCTCGGGCGAGCCGTTCGACACCAGAGCCGCGCTGCGCGTGGCCAACGACTATATCGATCTGGTCCTCGCATCGCACGAGTAAGCACAGGATCAGACCGGCGACACATTCAGAAAGGAGTTAGTCATGGCGGTATTCGCAACGCAACGTCTCTATATCGGCGGCGTGTACGTCGACGCCACCAGCGGCGAAACCTTCGACACGCTCGACCCCGCCACCGGCGAAACGCTCGCGAGCGTGCAGCAGGCTTCGGCGGCCGACGTCGATCGCGCCGTACGATCCGCGCAGCAAGGCCAACGCGAATGGGCCGCGCTCACGGCCATGCAGCGTTCACGCATTCTGCGCCGCGCCGTCGAGCTTCTGCGCGAGCGCAACGACGAACTCGCCGCGCTCGAAACGCGCGACACCGGCAAGCCGATCGCGGAAACCCTCGCGGTGGATATCGTCACCGGCGCGGACGTGATCGAGTACTACGCGGGCCTCGCCACTGCGATCGAGGGACAGCAGATTCCGTTGCGGCCCACGTCGTTCGTCTATACGCGGCGCGAACCGCTGGGCGTTTGCGCGGGCATCGGCGCATGGAACTACCCGATCCAGATCGCGTGCTGGAAGTCGGCGCCAGCACTCGCGGCCGGCAACGCGATGATCTTCAAGCCGAGCGAGGTCACGCCGCTATCGGCGCTGAAGCTCGCCGAGATCTATACCGAAGCCGGCGTGCCCGCAGGCGTGTTCAACGTCGTGCAAGGCGACGGACGCGTCGGCGCGATGCTCGCCGCGCATCCCGACATCGAGAAAATTTCGTTCACCGGCGGCGTGGAAACGGGCAAGAAAGTGATGTCGATGGCGGGCGCGTCGTCGCTGAAAGAAGTGACGATGGAACTCGGCGGCAAGTCGCCCCTGCTCGTGTTCGACGACGCCAATCTCGAACGCGCCGCCGACATCGCCATGAGCGCCAACTTCTTCAGCTCCGGCCAGGTCTGCACCAACGGCACACGCGTATTCGTGCAACGCGGCGTGCTGGAACGCTTCGAGACTCTGGTGCAGGAACGCGTCAAGCGCATTCGCGTAGGCGCGCCCACCGACGCCGACACGAACTTCGGGCCGCTGGTCAGCGCCGCGCAATTGCACAAGGTGCTGGGCTATATCGAAAGCGGCAAGCAGGAAGGCGCGCGGCTCGTGGCAGGCGGCAAGCGTCTCACCGAAGGCCACTTCGGCAACGGCCAGTATGTCGAGCCGACGGTTTTTGCCGACTGCCATGACGACATGCGCATCGTGCGCGAAGAAATCTTCGGGCCGGTGATGAGCATCCTCGTTTTCGACGACGAAGACGAAGCCATCGCGCGCGCGAACCACACCGCTTATGGTCTTGCCGCAGGCGTCGTGACCGAGAACCTGGCGCGCGCGCATCGCGTGATTCATCGGCTGGAAGCAGGCATCTGCTGGATCAACACGTGGGGCGAATCGCCCGCGGAAATGCCGGTGGGCGGCTACAAGCAATCGGGCGTGGGCCGCGAAAACGGCATCACCACGCTCGAGCACTACACGCGCATCAAGTCCGTGCAGGTCGAACTCGGCCCGTATCAACCGGTGTTCTGAGGAGACGCGCAATGGCTGCGAACGAATACGACTACATCATCGTGGGCGCGGGTTCGGCGGGCAACGTGCTCGCCTCGCGTCTGACCGAAGACGCGGACGTGACCGTGCTCCTGCTCGAAGCAGGCGGCCCCGACTACCGCTTCGACTTCCGCACGCAGATGCCCGCCGCGCTCGCCTTTCCGCTGCAAGGCAGGCGCTACAACTGGGCGTACGAAACGGACCCCGAGCCGCACATGAACAACCGGCGCATGGAATGCGGGCGCGGCAAGGGGCTCGGCGGATCGTCGCTGATCAACGGCATGTGCTATATCCGCGGCAATGCGCTCGATTACGACGGCTGGGCCGCACACGCCGGTCTGGAAAACTGGACCTATCTGGATTGTCTGCCGTATTTCCGCAAGGCGGAAACGCGCGATGCGGGCGCGAACGCCTATCACGGCGGCGACGGCCCGGTGCACGTGACCACCAGCAAGCCCGGCAATAATCCGCTCTTCGCCGCGATGGTCGAAGCCGGTGTGCAGGCCGGCTTTCCACGCACCGACGACCTGAACGGCTACCAACAGGAAGGCTTCGGCCCGATGGATCGCACGGTCACGGCGAACGGCCGGCGCGCCAGCACGGCGCGCGGTTATCTGGATCGCGCGAAGTCGCGGCCGAATCTCACCATCGTCACGCATGCGGTGACGGATCGCGTGCTGTTCTCCGGCAAGCGCGCGGTCGGCGTCGCGTATCTCCATCATGGCAATGCGGTGAATGCGCAGGCGCGCCGCGAGGTGCTCGTGTGCAGCGGCGCGATCGCGTCGCCGCAGTTGCTGCAGCGCTCGGGCGTGGGACGCTCCACGTGGCTGCGCGAACTCGACGTGCCGCTCGTTCAGGATCTGCCCGGTGTCGGCGAGAACCTGCAGGACCATCTGGAGATGTATATCCAGTACGAGTGCAAGGAGCCGGTTTCGCTTTATCCGGCGTTGCAGTGGTGGAATCAGCCGGCTATCGGACTCGAATGGCTGGTCAAGGGCACGGGAATCGGCGCGAGCAATCAGTTCGAGGCAGGTGGCTTTATCCGCACGCGCGATGACGATCTGTGGCCGAACATTCAGTATCACTTCCTGCCGGTCGCGATCAATTACAACGGTTCGAACGCCATCAAGATGCACGGCTTCCAGGCGCACGTCGGTTCGATGCGCTCGCCGAGCCGCGGGCGCGTGAAGCTTACGTCGCGCGATCCGAACGCGCATCCGAGCATCCTGTTCAACTACATGGCCGATCCGCTCGACTGGCGCGAGTTCCGCGACGGCATCCGAATCACGCGCGAGATCATGCGGCAACCGGCGCTCGACCGTTATCGCGGCCGCGAACTGAATCCCGGCGCCGAACTGACCACCGACGAGCAACTCGACACGTTCGTGCGCATGCGCGCGGAGACGGCGTTTCATCCGTCGTGTTCATGCAAGATGGGCTACGACGATATGGCCGTGGTCGATAACGAGGGCCGCGTGCATGGCATGGAAGCGCTGCGCGTGGTGGACGCGTCGATCATGCCGCGCATCACGACCGGCAACCTGAACGCGCCGACCATCATGCTGGCCGAGAAGATCGCCGACCGGATTCGTGGACGCGAATCACTGGCGCGGGTGGATACGCCCTACTTCGTGGCGAATGGCGTGGCGTCGAGAAAGCGGGAGACCGCGACGGTTTGACGTGACGCCGTTGTCCGCGCATAAGATTTTCTTTACCCGCGCGCAACTTATCCTCGATTGTCAGTGTCTGGCAAAAGCCGGATAGTGCGGCCTCAAGGCGTTTCAAAGAATCCTTTGGAGCGCCTCCGCCGACAGACAACCCAGGAAACGCGAGAGATGAAGTTCAAAGCCCTCAGCCTCACGGCAACCTTGGCCTCTGCGTTGATCGCTCCCATGAGCCACGCAGCCGATACCACGCAAGACAGCATTAAACGGACAGTCGACGCGGCGATCCAGCCGCTCATGGCGAAAGACGGTATTCACGGCATGGCGGTCGGCATTGTCGTCGCGGGCAAGCCTTATGTGTACAACTACGGCGTGGCGTCGACGGAAACCGGCAAGCCCGTAACGCGCGACACGCTGTTCGAACTCGGTTCGATCAGCAAGACCTTCACGGCGACGCTGGCTTCGTATGCGCAGGTCAGCGGCGATCTTTCCCTGTCGGATACGACGAGCAAGTATTTGCCCGTGCTTCAGGGCAGCCCGTTTGGCAACGTGAAACTGGTCAATCTGGGCACGCATACACCTGGCGGGCTGCCCCTGCAGGTGCCGGACGACATCCATAACAACGACGAACTCATGCAGTATTTCAAGGCATGGCAGCCCAGTTGCGCGCCGGGCACGTGCCGGACTTATGCAAATCCCGGGATCGGCACGCTTGGATTGATCACCGCAAAGAGCATGGGGCAGGATTTCACGGCGTTGATCGAACAGCGCATGTTTCCTGCACTGGGATTGAAGAATAGCTATATCGATGTCCCGACAGCACGGATGCTCGACTACGCGCAAGGCTACAAGAAAGACGGCGCGCCAATCCGCATGGCGCCCGGCGTGCTGTCCGCCGAAGCCTACGGCGTCAAATCCACCGCTGCCGACATGACACGCTTCATGCAGGCCAACATGAATCTGCTTCAGCTCGACGCCAAGTTGCAGCGCGCAATCACGGACACGCACACCGGCTACTTCAAGGCAGGTGTGTTGACCCAGGATCTGATCTGGGAGCAATACGCGTATCCGGTCGCGCTGAAGACATTGCTGGCGGGCAATTCATCGGCGATGGTTTTAAAGGCGACGCACGCGGTCGAAATCAAGCCGCCGCTCGCGCCTCGTTCAAACGTGTGGATCAACAAGACCGGTTCGACCAATGGGTTCGGCGCGTATGTGGCTTTCGTGCCCGAGAAGCAGTTGGGCATTGTGATGCTGGCCAACAAGAACTTCCCGAACGAGGATCGGGTGGCTGCTGCTTATAAGATTCTGACGGCGCTTACTGAGGCCACGCATTGAATAGGGGCGACTCGATCATGAACAGCTTGCGCTGCGTGCCGTTGATCGTTGCGGTCCTTATGAATCTGCCTTCGGCCAATGCCGGCGAAAAGGCGCCCGATGCCAAGGAGACCGTGGTGCTTCAACGCGTCCCCGTTCCGGGAACCGATCGCGAAATGGGCATGGGCATTGCCGAATTCCCGCCCAATGCCGTCAAGCCGAAGCACAAGGCAACCGGGCCGGAGGTCGCCTATGTGCTCGAAGGTGAAGTCACGGTGCAGGTCGAGGGGCGACCGGCGCAAGTGGTCCACGCCGGCGAGAGTTACAGGATGCCGGCGAACGTCGTTCATGTGACGAGCGCCGGACCCGCGGGCGCGAAAGTGTTGGCGACGTGGGCCTGGGTGCCTGGGAAGCCGTTTAATATTCGCGCTCGGAATTGAATTAGAAAATGAGGATCGGGGTGGCTGCCGCTCCCGTATCACGTCACCTATCCATTTTGATAGGTGTTATCGCACGCGCATCGCCTTCTATACTCTTCCCCGTTTTTGAGGAGGTGGAGAATGCCCGGTGCCAATGACAGCATGCGGATGAGTGCAGCCGGTATGCAGCCTTACGATTCAACGAGGGCGTTGTGATGCGGTACTACAATGATGCGCCGGCGAACGGTAATTGCACGTGGGGCATCGGTACGTTAGCTCACTTGGGGCCATGCACGCAGGAAGAATTGACGCGAACTGTTCTTCCGGAGCAGGTCAACGCCGTGCTTCAATCTCGAGTACGCGATGCGGAGCGCCGCGTTAAGGCAATTGTCACGGAGCGTCAGTTGACGCAGGCGCAATTTGACGCCGCCGTATCGTTCGCGTACAACTCGAGCAACGTCAATACCAGGCAGACGCTTTCACCTGCAAATGACGGCAATATGAGGGGCGTGGTTTTCACAAATGATGAGTAACGTAATGATTACCCCACGCAGGCCGGATGGTAGCGCACTGGGGCCTGCTCAGCGCAGTCAGGGACTTGTGAATCGGCGCATGCGCGAGTCCGCTCCATTCCGGCAGCCCGCGCAATGAAAGCCCGTCAGTTGGGCGCTGCCATCGCGCTGATTCTCTCGACCGGACTCGCTGGCGCGCAACAGGGCGCGTCGGAGACAACACCGTCTGCGGCGGAATTCGCGGGCAAATGGGTGGTGACTGATGTCGTGTCCTATTCCCCTGTCTCGGCGGGTATCCCTGAGGCGAGGCGAATCCTCGGGAAGGTTCTGACGATCTCGCCAACGCGTATCGAGTTCAATAACCAGAACTGCACGCCGCATAAGGGCTTTGTGGTCAGTGAGGTGGACAGCGCCGCGAAGTTGAAAGAACTTTACGACGTCTACCCGCCGGATGTCGGCCTGCCTGCGCGCACCGCGTTGCTGGACAGCGCGAACTGTACGGCCGTTTTCCGCATGGCCGATAACCGTGTCGCATTCGGTTGGAACGGCGTCATGGTGCGCGCTATCCGCAAGCAATAATCTTTACTCCCGCACCGGACTCAACCCCCCTCGCGCATCCGTCTCAACCGCTTCCGACACCAGCGTCTCGAGCGCCAACCCACGCGTCTCGAGGCCCAAAATCCACACCGCCGCCGCCGCGATCACAAAACACATCGCGCCGAGCGAGAACACGCCGCTCTGGCCGAACATCGGCAACACCACGCCCACCACATAAGGTCCGATCAGCGAACCCACGCGGCCGATCGCCGACGCGAAGCCCGAACCCGTGGCGCGCGCACCGGTCCCGTACAGCTCCGGCGTATAGGTGTACAGCACCGCCCACATCGCGAACAGAAAGAACTGCATTGCCAGCCCGGCGCAGATCAACAAGGTCGGCGTCTGAGCATGCAGCGCGGTTTGTCCATACACGTAAGCCATCACCGCACTGCCCGCGAGCGACGCGATGCAAGTCGGCTTACGCCCCCAACGTTCGACCAGCCACGCCGCGCAAATAAACCCGGGAATCCCGCCGAGCGAAATCAGCACCGTGTACAGCACCGACTTCGTCACCGCAAAGCCTGCCTGCTGCATCAACGCGCCGAGCCACGACGTCAGTCCATAGAAACCGAGCAGCGCGAAGAACCATAGCGTCCACACCATGATCGTGCGGCGCCGGTAAGCCATGCTCCAGATCTCGCGGAACGCCCCCGTGCCCTTGGCGGCCGGCGGTTCTGCAAGCATGACGGGCGCGCGCAACTGGCTCAGCCCGGCCGCTTTCATCACCTTCACTTCGACTTCGGCGAGAATCTTGTCCGCTTCATCGAGACGGCCGCGATGTTCGAGCCAGCGCGGCGACTCCGGCACGACGCGACGCACGATCAACACGAATACAGCAGGAATCGCGAGGAGCGCGAACTCCGTGCGCCAGCCGAACGTCGGCAAGACGAAGTACGACACCACGCCCGAGGTAATGAAGCCGAGCGGCCAGAAGCCATCCATCAACGCGATCAGACGGCCGCGCGACGCAGCCGGCACGAACTCCGACAACAACGTCTGCGCGATCGGAAACTCCATGCCCATGCCGAAGCCAAGCAGCACACGATAAAAGATCAACGCTTCCACGCTCTGCGCCGTCGAGCACAGATACGACGCGAGCCCCCACAACACCATGCTCCACTGAAACACAGGCCGGCGTCCGAAGCGATCCGCCAGCAATCCCGCGATCGCCGCGCCGATCACCATGCCGAAGAAACTCGCGCTGGCCACCAGCCCCGCCGTTGCGGTCGATAGGCCGAATTCCGTCTTGATCGAACCGAGCACGAACGTCATCGTGCCGAGATCGACGGAATCGAAAAAGAACGCGATGGCGATGATGATAAAAATGGTCCGGTGATAACCGGAGAACGGCAGTCGTTCGAGTCGGGCAGCAGCGCTCGCGCGCGGCGAATAGGCGGTGGACATGTCATCCCCTGGTGGATGCGGCGCTTGCCGCGTGGGTACTCCTGAGTGTTTTCAGTAGACGCCGACATAAATCGGCCACATAGAAGAAATACGTCATCGGGATGGAACGGGTGCGCCGCTCCATGCGCGGCGACGGCGGCGGCGATAGCGACGCTCAGGCCCGCAGACGCGCCCGCGCGGCGCCGGCAATGCGCGCGAGCGCATCCGCGCTCAACCGTGCGGCGATCCGTTCGACGTATTCATGATGACGCGCCTGCAACGGCGCCCCGAGTTGCTGCGCGAGGAGATAACGGATCAACGCAATGCGCCGATGCCGCAGCACGATGCTCTGATCGAGCAGCGCAAGCGCGGCATGGGCATCGCCTTCGTGGCACGCGCGCTCGGTGAGGCGCGCGGTGGCTAGACGTGTCGACGTCATGGCGAATATCGAGGGATGAAACGCGCGAGCGGTTCGAACAGGACCGCTCGCCGCGCTTTACGACATCAGCGGCTCGGCTGCGTCGAGCATCATCTTCACGAAGTAGTCCGCGAAGCTGCGGCGCACGACGATATCGAAACTGCTCGCGCCGGTAGGCAGCAGCGTCATCGATGCCTTGAAATAATGGCTCTGCGCGCACTGCCCTTCGCCGAACAGCTTGGGATGCAGATCGAGCGGACAACCGCGCGCCAGCACTTCACGCGTGCGCGTGCCGCTGAGTTCGAGCACCGTATAGCCGCTGCCGATATCCACCGCCGAAGCGAACACGCCCGCGAACGCCGCGCCGAGTTTCGCCTGCAACGGCGCGGTGCGCGTTGCGTCGTGCGCGGCGGCCGAACGCACCAGCCACTCGTCCGGACCGAGCCACATTACGTCGTAGCCGTTGCCGCGCGCCACCGTGTTCGCCTTCTCAGGCGGACGGCAGCCGAGCACGCTGTCAACGGCGCGCACGAACGCGGCGTCACGCGTATCGCCGCGCACGTTCACGAGTTCCAGAAACGGCCGCTCGTTCAATCTGAACGCCGCGTTGGCCGTCGCCTGATGCTTCTTCAGCAGCGCGTCCGTGCCGACCAGCGGCGACTCCTGCCATACGCCGGTCTGTTTGCCGACAGCCCGATCCACGACCGACGCCGTCCCTCTCGTTTCATTCCACATGTTGACGTGCTCCCTCGCTGTCGTAGAACACCGAACTGGTGACCTTCGCTGCAATCTGTTTGCCGCTCGAAAGCGGGATCGTGACCGTTTCGCCGATTTTGTCGAGACCGCCCTTGACGACCGCCATCGCGATCGAGCGCTTCAGGATCGGGCTGTAGTAGCTCGACGTGACGTGGCCGAGCATCGCCGCCGTTTCGCCCTGGAAGGGACCCGCGACGATCTGCGAGCCTTCCGGTATCACGAACGACGGATCGTCCGAGAGCAAGCCGACCAGCTGCTTGCGCCCTGCCTTCGCGGTGTCCGAGCGGGTCAGCGAACGCTTGCCGAGAAAGTCCTTCGACTTCGCGACGAGCCCGCCCATGCCGAGGTCGTACGGTGTCATCGAGCCGTCCGTATCCTGGCCGACGATGATGTAGCCCTTCTCCGCCCGCAGCACGTGCATGGTTTCGGTGCCGTACGGCGTGATGTCGAATTCCGCGCCCGCCGCCATCAACGCTTCCCACACTGCACGCCCGACGTTCGCCGGCACGTTCACTTCATAAGCCAGCTCGCCCGAGAAGCTGATGCGCATCACGCGCGAGGCCGCGCCCGCCACCGTGCCTTCGCGATAGCTCATGAACGGGAACGCCGCGTTTGCGAAGTCGATGTCCTGGCAGACCTTCTGCAGTACCTTGCGGCTGTTCGGACCGACCACGGCGAAGGTCGCCCAATGATCCGTCACCGACGCGAGCCGCACGCGCATGTCCGGCCATTCGGTCTGCAGCCAGCGTTCGAGCCACGTGAGTACACGCGCGGCACCGCCGGTGGTGGTCGTCATCATGTAGTGCTGGTCGGCGAGGCGCACCGTCACGCCGTCGTCGAAGATCATGCCGTTCTCGTCGAGCATCAGACCGTAGCGGCACTTGCCGACCTCCAGCTTGCTCCACGGATTCGTGTAGACCCAGTTCAGCAGCTTCGCCGAATCGAGGCCCTGTATGTCGATCTTGCCGAGCGTGGAAGCATCCAGAATGCCGACGCTCGTACGCACCGCGAGCGATTCGCGCGCTACTGCCGCGTGCATGTCTTCGCCCGCTTTCGGGTAGTACCACGGACGCTTCCAGTTGCCCACGTCCTCGAAAGCCGCGCCGTTTTCCACATGCCATTCGTGCACCGCCGTCTTGCGCACCGGATCGAGAAACTCGCCCAGCTCGCGGCCGGCGAACGTGCCGAAGGTGACGGGCGTGTAGTTCGGACGGAAGGTCGTGGTGCCGGTCTCGGGAATCGTCTTGCCGAGCGCCTGCGCGAGAATCGCCATGCCGTTGATGTTGCCGAGCTTGCCCTGGTCGGTGCCGAAACCCATCGCCGTATAGCGCTTCACGTGCTCGACCGATTCGAAGCCCTCGCGCGCCGCGAGGAAAATATCCGCGGCCGACACGTCGTTCTGGAAATCGATGAACTGCTTCGGCCCGCGCGTGGCCATCTCGCGGCCGCCGACCAGCCACAGCGGCTGCATCTTCGCTTCCGTGATCTCGGCCACCTGCACCGGATTCGGCCGCGCGACGATGAAGCCCGCCGCGCGCGCCGCATCGATGCCGGCATCGACTGCAAAGCGGATGCCCTGACCCAGCGTAAAGTCGCCGGCACAGGCGCCGACGCTTGTCTCCGGCTGCATCGCCTTGCCCGGCACGAAGCAGGCCTTCTCGTCATGCCAGTGCGCCTTGCCGCCCGATTGCGCGAACAGATGCAGCACCGGGCTCCAGCCGCCGGACATGGCGAGCAGATCGCAGGCAAGTTCGCTCTGCTTCGCACCGACCTGTCCGTTCGAATACGACGCGAGATCCACCGACGCCACGCGCAGTTTGCCGTGCGCCGCCGTGATCACGACACCGTTCATCACCTTGACACCGTAGCGGCGTGCCAAAGCGGGCAGCGTGCCCTTCGATTCGCTCGCGCGCGGATCGACCACTGTCACCTGGGCGCCGGCTGCTTTCAGATCGAGTGCGCATTGATAGCCGTCGTCGTTATTGGTGAACACCACCGCGTTGCGGCCCGGCAGCACCGCATAGCGATGCAGATAGGTCGACACGGCCGACGCCAGCATCACGCCCGGCAGATCGTTGTTGCCGAACACGATGGGACGCTCGTGCGCGCCAGTCGCGAGAATCACGCGTTTCGCGCGGATCTTCCACATCAGTTCGCGCGTGCCCTTGCGCTGCGACACCGGCAAATGTTCGGTGAGCCGCTGCGTCACCGTCACGAGATTGTGGTCCTGATAGCCGAATGCCGTGCTGCGGCACAGGATCTTCACTTCGGGCATCTGCCGCAGTTCGTCTTCGATCTTCTGCACCCAGTACAGTGCGGGCTTGCCGTCGATCTCCGCGCGGCACGACAGCAGCGAGCCGCCGAGTTCCGGCTGATCGTCGACCAGCGTGACGCGCGCGCCGGACAATGCGGCGGCGTGCGCGGCCGCGAGGCCGGTCGGGCCGCCGCCCACCACCAGCACGTCGCAATGCGCAAAGCATTTGTCGTAGCGATCCGCGTCCGTGTGTTCCGGCGCCTTGCCGAGGCCGGCGGCGTCGCGGATCACTTCTTCGTACTTCGGCCAGAATTTGCGCGGCCACATGAAGGTCTTGTAGTAGAAGCCGGCCGGAATGAAGCGCGCGAACTTCTGGTTGACCGCCATGCGGTCTTTTTCGATGCTCGGCTTCGCGTTCACGCTGGTGGCGACCAGTCCCTGATACAACTCGACCTCAGTCGCGCGCGCATTCGGCACTGTGTACGCGCCGGTTTCGAGTTGCACGACGGCATTCGGCTCTTCCACACCCGCCGTGACGATGCCGCGCGGCCGATGGTATTTCCAGCTGCGCGCGACGAAATGCTCGCCGTTCGCGAGCAGCGCCGATGCCAGCGTGTCGCCCTGATAGCCCTGGTATTGCCGGCCGTTGAAGGTGAACGTCAGCGGCTGGGCGCGATTGATGCGGCCGCCGTTGGGGAGTCGGTCTTTCTGGCTCATGATGCCTTGCCCTCTTGTGCCTTGTTTTGTGCCGTGCTTTGCGTGTTAGCCTCGGCGCTGTCCATGGCGAGCAACGGACGCTCGAACGTCTCGTAGCCCTGGATCTCGTAGCTCACCGTGTCGCGCTGCGCCTTGAACCAGCGGCGGCAGCCTTGCGTGTGCATCCATTGCTCGCGATGCACGCCGCGCGGATTCTTACGCATGAATAGGTAGTCGCCCCATTCGCGGTCGGTGAGTTTGTCGGTGTCGAGCGGACGGGCAATGTCCGCTTCGCCGCCGCAGGAAAATTCGGTTTCGGCGCGCGGCCCGCACCACGGGCATTCGATCAATAGCATTGGTTTTTCCTCGTCGCAGTGCGTGGCGTTAGTGGGCAACAGCGGCGGCGCCGTGTTCGTCGATCAGGTGGCCGGTATAGAAACGCTCCAGCGAAAAAGCCGCGTTCAACGGATGCGGCTCATCCTTCGCAATGGTGTGCGCGTAGGCCCATCCGGAACCCGGCGTCGCCTTGAAACCGCCCGTGCCCCAGCCGCAGTTGAAGTACAGCCCTTTCACGTCGGTCTTGCTGATGATCGGGCACGCATCCGGCGAGACATCCACGATGCCGCCCCACTGGCGATTCATCCTCACTCGTGAGAACACCGGGAACATTTCGACAATGGCCTCAAGCGTGCCCTCGATAATCTGGAAACTGCCGCGCTGTCCAAAACCCGTGTACTGGTCCACGCCCGCGCCGATCACCAGATCGCCCTTGTCGGACTGGCTGATGTACGCGTGCACCGCGTTCGACATCACCACCGTGTTGACCACCGGCTTGATCGGTTCCGACACCAGCGCCTGCAACGGATGGCTCTCCAGCGGCAGCCGCACGCCGGCCATGTCGGCAAGCGTCGAGGTATTGCCCGCCGCCACGATCGCGACTTTCTTCGCCTTGATGAAACCCTTGGTGGTGTCCACGCCGGTCACCTTGCTGCCGTTGCGGCGAATGCCCGTGACCTGGCAGTTCTGCACGATATCGACGCCTGCCTGATCCGCGCCGCGCGCGAAGCCCCAGGCCACCGCATCGTGACGTGCCACGCCGCCGCGGCGCTGGATCGACGCGCCGAGCACCGGATAGCGGCTGTTCAGATTGATGGTCGGCTCGATTTCCTTGATCTGCGCAGGTGTGAGGAACTCGGCGTCCACGCCGTTCAACCGGTTCGCGTTCACGCGGCGCTCGGTGTCGCGTACGTCCTGCAGCGTGTGCGCGAGATTCATCACGCCGCGCTGGCTGAACATGACGTTGTAGTTCAGGTCCTGCGAGAGCCCTTCCCACAGCTTCATCGCTTTCTCATAGAGCGCAGCCGACTCGTCCCACAGATAGTTCGAGCGCACGATGGTCGTATTGCGCGCCGTATTGCCGCCGCCGATCCAGCCCTTCTCCAGCACGGCGACATTGCGCACACCGTGCTCCTTCGCCAGGTAATAAGCCGTGGCGAGACCGTGCCCGCCCCCGCCGACGATCACGACGTCGTATTCACGTTTGGGCTCGGGGCTCTTCCACTGTCGCTCCCAGTTCTCGTGATAGGACATCCCGTTGCGCAACAGGCTGAATATCGAATAGCGGCTCATCGTGGGTCCTTGTTGATGCTGTCTTTGCTGATGTTTCGTGTTTGATAAAACGGGTTTCAACACTCGATGACGTTCACGGCCAAGCCGCCGCGCGACGTCTCCTTGTACTTCGTCTTCATATCGGCGCCCGTTTCGCGCATCGTCTTGATCACGTTGTCGAGCGACACGTAATGCTGGCCGTCGCCCTTCATCGCCATGCGCGCGGCGTTCAACGCCTTGATCGCGCCCATCGCATTGCGTTCTATGCACGGAATCTGCACGAGTCCGCCGACCGGATCGCAGGTCATGCCGAGGTTGTGTTCCATGCCGATTTCGGCGGCGTTTTCGACTTGCGCCGGCGTGCCGCCCATCACGGCGGCGAGCGCCGCGGCGGCCATCGAGCAGGCCACGCCCACTTCGCCCTGGCAGCCCACTTCGGCGCCCGAGATCGACGCCGTTTCCTTATAGATGATGCCGATCGCCGCGGCCGTCAGCAGGAAGTTGACGATGCCCTCGTCGTTCGACGCATGCATGAACTTCACGTAGTAGTGCAGCACCGCGGGAATCACACCGGCGGCGCCGTTGGTCGGCGCGGTGACGACGCGCCCGCCCGCTGCGTTCTCCTCGTTGACGGCCATTGCGTAGAGGTTGACCCAGTCGAGCATGGAGAGCGGATCGCGCAGCGACTCTTCCGAGCGCGAACGCAACTGTCCGCACAGATCGGCGGCACGGCGCTTCACGTGCATCGGACCGGGCAACTCGCCGCGTACCTTGCAGCCGCGCTCGACGCACGCGGACATGGTGCGCCAGATCGCCAGCAAGCCTTCGCGCACTTCCTGTTCGGGACGCGCCGCGCATTCGTTGCGCAAGGTGATCTGCGCGATCGACAACCCGGTTTCGCGGCAGACGCGCATCAGATCGTCGCCGGTACGAAACGGATACGGCACGTCCGCGCCGGCGCGCACGCCGTTCACGCGATCGCCTTCGCGATTCACCACGAAGCCGCCGCCGATCGAGTAATACTCCTTCTCCACCAGCAACTGGCCGTTTTCGTCGAAAGCCTGAAAGCGCATGCCGTTCGGATGCACGATGCCCGAACCCGGCGCGCCCGGCATCAGCTTGCGGAAAAAGCCCAGATGCTCGCGCTCGTCGAATTTGACGGGATGCTTGCCGAGCAGCACCAGTTGCCTGGACGCGCGGATCGCTTGCAAGCGCGGTTCGATCAGGTCCGGGTCGATGGAATCCGGCAGATTGCCTTCGAGTCCGAGCAGCACCGCCTTGTCCGTGCCGTGCCCCTTGCCGGTCGCGCCGAGCGAACCGAACAGGTCGGCTTTCACGCTTCGCACGAAGCCGAGCAGATTGGCGTCTTCGATATGCGAGGCGAAACGGCATGCAGCGATCATCGGCCCCACGGTGTGCGAGCTTGAAGGACCGATACCGATCTTGAACAGATCGAAGACGCTGACGTTCATGGCGTGCCTTGTGCGTTGCGATGCCTTGGGTGGATTGGCCTCTATTGCAGCGCAGGTCAAATTGAACCGATAGAATAAAAACGGCATCGCAGTGGGATAGTGGCGTCAATGGACGCGCCGGCAAAGGCCCGCGGCGTATTTACGAAGACTTCTGACGCATTTGCGACATGCGCGCGGCTTGTGGCTAGCGATGCTGACGATGCCTGCGGCACAGCGCCGGTGGTGCCGCCCGCACGGCCGGACGCGGCAGACGCCGTCCCCGGTGCTATGCTTGATCCAACTCTTTCGCTCGCTGGCTGCATGCATGAATTCCGCTGAACCGCTTCCCCCTCGATCGATCGACGGCACCTCCAGGCAGCGCATCCGCTTCGGCATCATCCTGTTGCCGAACTTCACGCTGACGGCGTTTTCGGGTTTCGTCGACCTGCTGCGCCTGTCCGCGGACGAAGGCGATTTCAGCAAGCCCGTGCGCTGTTCGTGGAGCGTGATAGGGGAAACCCTTGCTCCGGTGCGCGCGAGTTGCGGCATCCAGATCACGCCGTGGGAAACGTTCGACAGCGCCGAGCCGTTCGATTACGTCGTGGTGGTCGGCGGCCTGCTGCATTCCGGACCGGCCGCGAACGACGCGACGCTCGCTTTCATCCGCCGCGCCGCCGCCACCGATGCGACGCTCGTCGGCATGTGCACGGGCGTGTTTTCGTTGATGCGCGCGGGCGTGCTCGACGGTTACCGCATCTGCGTGAGCTGGTTTCACTACTGGGATTTCATCGAGCGTTTTCCGTCGGTGAACGAGGAAGCGCTGATCGCGGACCGGCTGTTCGTGATCGACCGACGGCGCATTACCTGTTCCGGCGGACGCGCGTCGATCGACGTGGCCGCCGCGATCCTGTTGCGTCATTTTGAAACCGCCACGGTGCAGAAGGCGCTGCGTATTTTGCTCGTCGACGATATGCAGAAAGGCAACGCGCCGCAGCCGCATCCACCGGGGCTCGCGCCGGCCACGCATCCGAAGGTCAAGCGCGCGATTCTGCTGATGGAGCAGCATGTGGGGCGCTCGCTGTCGCTCGATGAGCTTGCGGGGAAGCTTGATCTCTCGCCGCGTCAGTTGGAACGGCTTTTTAAAGCGGAAACGGGTAAGGCGCCGCAGGCCTACGCGAAGCAGGTGCGGTTGCGCACCGCCGCGTGGTTGTTGACGAGTTCGGATAAGACGGTGGCGGATATTGCGTCGAGCTGTGGGTTTTCCGATGCTTCGCATCTGGGCCGCGAATTCCGCAAGCAATTCGGTTTGCCGCCGATGATGTATCGCGAGCAGCGCGGCACGGCGGCGGAAGCTGAGGATAGTGGGGATTTTGATGAGACGTTTCCGGGGCGGGCGCAGGCGATTTGAGCCGTAGTTTGCCAGGCATGCAGTTGGCATGCCGCGGCTTTCGCGTCGCATCGACGACAACGCGAAAGCCGCGCCATAAACCGAGCTAGTTCAGCAGTTTCACTTCCCCGCCACATAAGCCTTCACAGCCGGCAACCCATCCTTCCCGTCATACGTCTTCACTCCCGCCAGCCACTTGTCCAGCACCGCCGGATTCGCCTTCAGCCATTCGCGCGCGGCCTTGTTCGGATCAGTCTTGTTCATGATCGGCAGCATGACGTGATTCTCGATATCGGTCGTGAACTGCAGATTCGACACCAGCTTCGCGACGTTCGGACAGCGTGCCGAATAATCACTCGGCGTGACCGTCAGCACTTTCGCCTCGCCGTAGTTCGGCCCAAACACGGCATCGCCGCCGGACAGATAATCGATCTTCATCTGCACATTCATCGGATGCGGTTCCCAGCCGAGAAACACAATCGGTTTCTTGTCGCGAACCGCGCGGTTCACTTCGACCAGCATGCCCGCCTCGCTCGACTCCACCAGCTTGAACTTGCCGAGTCCATATTGATTGGTGTCGATCATCTTCTTGATCAACGCATTGCCGTCGTTGCCCGGCTCGATCCCGTAGATCTTGCCGTCGAGCTTGTCGTAGTTCTTCGCGATGTCGGCGAAGGTCTTGATACCCGACTGATACGCGTAGTCCGGCACCGCCAGCGTGTATTTCGCGCCAGTCAGATTCGGCGTCGGCAACACGCTGAGCTGGCCGGACTTCCTGAACGGGTCGATCATCGGGTCCATGGTCGGCGACCAGTAGCCGAGAAACACGTCGATCTGCTTGTTCTTCACACCGGCGAACGTGATCGGCACCGAGGCGATCGTCTTGGTCGGCTTGTAGCCAAGCCCTTCGAGCACGGTCGACGCCAGCCCGGTGGTCGCCGCGATATCGGTCCAGCCGACGTCGGCAAAACGCACGTCGCGGCAAGTGGCAGGTTCCGCGGCCAGCACAGACGACACAGACAGCGCGCACAACGACGCAGCCCACAAACGTTTCATGGCGTTCCCTTAGAGTGATTGATATTCGACTGGATTGGATGAAGCGGATTGTTTTACGCCAATCATTACTCGGGTGCTAAGCGGACAAGCGCCGCTCGACGCTCGGCGCATGGCCGAACTGCGCGCGATACGCCTTGCTGAAATGACACGCCGAATGAAAGCCGCACACGCTCGTCACGCGCGCAATCGACGCGTCCGTATTGCGCAGCAACTCACGCGCGCGCCGCAACCGCAGCGTCAGATAATAATGCGTGGGCGACACGCTCAGGAACATCTTGAACATGCGCTGCAAATGCCGCTGCGACAGATGCACGAGCCGCGCGAGTTCGTCGAGCGATAACGGCTCCTCGATATTCGCTTCCATCAGCCGCACCACCTCGACGAGTTCCGCGCGCGAAAACCCGACTCGTGCGTCGACGGGAATATGCTGATAGTCGGTCGAGCCGCGAATCCGCTCGACGATGAACTGCTCGGACACCTGCGCCGCCACCGCCTGACCCAGCCGCATGCCCACCAGTTTCAGCATCAGGTCGAGCGGCGCGGTGCCGCCGGTGCACGTCATGCGATCGCGGTCGATCACGAACAGTTCGTCGGCGAAACGCACGTGCGGATAGCTCTTGTGCAACGGCGACATGTCTTCCCAATGCACGGTGCAGCGATAGCCGTCGAGCAGGCCTGCGGCCAGCAAAGCATACGGTCCCGTGCAAATGCCGCCGAGCGGTATGCCCTTTTTCGCGACATCGCGCAGCAGCGCGATCACCGTGTCGTCCACGTAATCGCGCACATGCCAGCCGGCGCAGACGATCAGCACATCCGGCATGCCGGCTTCAGCGAGCGTCGTGGTGGGCTTCACGGTGATGCCGTTGCTCGCTCGCGCCGGTTCGCCGTCCGGCGTGATCACCGACCACCGGTAGTGCTGCGCGCGGCCCACGTAGTTGGCCATGCGCAGCACCTCGACCGCGCTGGTGAACGCGATCATCGAAAAATTCGGCAGCGTCAGAAAGCCGACGTGCGCGAGGCCGGACAGCGGCGAATCGGCCTCGGGCTCGACAGGCGTGAGCGCATCGCGCTTCATGGGCGGCTCAGCCGTGTTGCGCGGCCGGCTCGCGGCGCACTTTCATGACGCTGCGCAGGCCCGACAGCAGCGGCGCGCGCGCCGTGCCCGGCGAACGGCCGAAGCTTTCCGTGATGCGGTCCAGAATGATCGCGAGCATCACCACCGAGAGTCCGCTTTCGAAGCCGAGCCCGATGTCGAGCCGCTGAATACTGGCCAGCACGTCGTTGCCGAGACCGCCCGCGCCGACCATCGACGCGATGATCACCATGGAGAGCGCCATCATGATGGTCTGGTTGACGCCGGTCATGATGGACGGCAGCGCATTCGGAAACTGCACCTTGTAGAGCAGTTGCAACGGCGTGCAGCCGAACGCCTGCCCCGCTTCGACGATCTCGCGGTTCACATGCTTGATGCCGAGCGACGTGAGACGCACCGCCGGCGGCATGGCGAAAATCACCGTGGAGAGAATCCCCGGCACGCGGCCGAGGCCGAACAGCATCGCGGCCGGAATCAGGTAGACGAAGGCCGGCATGGTCTGCATCAGGTCGAGCACGGGCCGCACGATCATCTCGACGGTGCGGCTCTTCGCGGTCCAGATGCCGAGCGGCACGCCGAGCAGCAGACTGATCAAGGTGGACGACAAGGTCAGACCGAGCGTGATCACCATCTGATCCCAGAACCCGGTGCCGTAGATCAGCAGCATGGCGAGCAGCGTGAACAGCGCGAAACGCCAGCCCACCCGCCACAGGCCAATGCCCACGAAGAACGCCATCAGCGCCCACATCGGCACTGCTTGCAAGCCGTGTTCGATCACCGCGGCAAAGCTCTCGATCACCTTGCCGATCGAATCGAAAGTTTTTGCGTCGTGGTCGAGCAGGTAGTGAACGCCGTGATCGACCCAGGCGCCAAGTGGAATGACTTCAGACATGGGAACTCCGATGGCGCGTGAGAACGTTCAGCACGTTCGTCTTGTTGACCGAACCACAGTAAGAACCGTCGGCTTCGACGACCGGCAGCGGCGCGCGGCTCGCCACCACGAGTTCGACCACATCGTCGAGCGGCGTGGTGCGGCGGATGCATTCGATCTGGTTGAGCTGCGGCGAGGCGCTGCCCATCGCATCGCGGCACACGAAGCCGCGAATCTTGCGTTCGCTGTCCAGCACGAACGCGTAGTCGGCGCTGCCGTTGAGCGTGGCGGCCACGCTCGACGCGTCGATCTGCGGCGAGTGCTGCATGAGCGGCACGGCGTCGGTCTGCATCAGATCGCCGGCGGTCAGATAACGGCTGGTGTCGATGCCTTCGAAGAACGCGCGCACGTAATCGTCGGCGGGATTGGTGATGATCTGCTGCGGCGTGCCGACTTGCACGACGCGCCCGCCTTCCATGATCGCGATGCGCGTGCCGATGCGCATCGCCTCTTCCAGATCGTGCGACACGAACAGGATGGTGCGCTGCTGTTCGCGTTGCAGATCGAGCAGCACGTTCTGCATTTCCTTGCGCTTGAGCGGATCGAGCGCGGAAAACGCCTCGTCCATGATCATCAGCGACGGATTGACCGCCAGCGCCCGCGCGAGACCCACGCGCTGCTGCATGCCGCCGGAGAGTTGCGCGGGCAGCTTCTGCGCGAACGGCGCGAGGCCGACCTGTTCGAGCACGGTCATCGCGCGCTTTTCGCGCTCCTTGCGGCCCACGCCCGCCACTTCGAGCCCGAACGCCGCGTTGGACAGCACGGTGCGCTGCGGCATCAGCGCGAAGGACTGGAACACCATGCTCATGTCCTTGCGGCGCAGCGCCGTCAGCTCGGAGCGCGGCACGCTGGCCACGTCGCGGCCGTCGATCAGCACCTTGCCGGCCGTCGGCTCGACGAGGCGATTGATCAGGCGGATCAGCGTCGACTTGCCTGAGCCGGACAGGCCCATCAGCACGAAGATCTCGCCTTCCTTGACCTCGAAAGATACGTTGTGGACGCCGACAATCTGACCGGTGCGCGCGAACACTTCCTCTTTCGTCGCGCCGCCTGCCAGCATGCCGATCGCCTGTTTCGGGTTGGTGCCGAACACCTTGCACAACCCTTCGACCACGACCTTGGGGGAATTCATTGAATACTCTCCTGTGTCGACCAGAGTTAGCGCTTTAGCGCTTACTTCGGTCCCATGCAACGCTGTCGACCGGAGTTAGCGCTTTAGCACGACGACAGCTAAAAGCGCTTACTTCGGCCCCGTGCAAGATGGTTTCTGCGGTGACAAATGCCCGTCCGCGCTGTGCATACATAGTTGCCAGAAAAAAGTATCGCTAGCCGACTATTTGCGACAACCACATGTGTAAATACGACACCCGCTTTTTGGGCACGCTGGCCAGCGTGGTGCGGAGCCTTGTGGGGCAAGGGTTTGGAGGGTGTCGAGGGGCGCTTTGACGCGTGTCGCGTTAGAGCAAGTGGAGGCGATGCGACGCGGATAAACGCTGCCCGTGGAGGTCTGCAGGCCCTGATGCGGCAACGCAGCAAGCGCATGCACCGCAAACCTGGGCCAAAAAACCGCTGTTCCTGCCATTCAACGGCGAGTTGCGCTCGCCAATGGAGCGCTCACGACACCGACACCCCCAGCAATCGCCCCACCCCAAACGTGAACGCAGCCGCGATCAGCCCGATCACGACCTGCCGGAACGCGGAGAACCCTGCACTGCGTCCGTTGAACAGCGAAGTGAACACGCCGATCGACGCGAGCGCCAGCATGCTCAGCAGTACGCACTGCACGACCGCGTTGTACCCCTGCGTCCACAGAAACGGCATCACCGGAAAAATCGCGCCCACGGAGAACAGGCAGAACGACACGCCCGCCGCCGACCATGGATTGCCGCCCAACTCCGCCGGATCGAGTCCGAGTTCCTCGCGAGTGAGCGTGTCGAGCGCCTTGCCTTTGTCGCGCATCATTTGCGAGGCGACCCGCTTGGCCTCGCCCGCGTCGAGACCTTTGGCGCGATAGATCAGCGCAAGTTCGTGCTCTTCGGCTTCCGGCGATTCTTCGAGCTCCTGCGCCTCTTTCGCGATCTGCGTGCTGGCCAGCTCGCGCGCATTGGTCACCGAGAGCCATTCGCCGAGCGCCATCGAACACGCGCCGGCGATGAGCCCCGCCAGTCCCGTCAACAGAATCGCCTTGTTGCCGGTTCCCGCACCGGCCACGCCCATGATCAGGCAGAAGTTCGAAACGAGGCCGTCGTTGGCGCCGAGCACGGCGGCGCGCAAGTCGTTGCCCGCTCCCGCGCCCTTGTGCCACGACTCGGCCGCGG
The DNA here is from genome assembly GCF_003387275.1 of Paraburkholderia sp. BL6669N2. Taxonomy (NCBI): domain Bacteria; kingdom Pseudomonadati; phylum Pseudomonadota; class Betaproteobacteria; order Burkholderiales; family Burkholderiaceae; genus Paraburkholderia; species Paraburkholderia sp. BL6669N2. The sequence continues at coordinate 1,576,181 of NZ_QUNA01000002.1, forward strand.
TGATTCGCGCGCCCGGCGACAGGCTCGCATCGCCGCCGCCATGAGCGAGCGCCTGCACCATCGCGGCGTGATGATGTTCGTCGGCCGACATGCGGCCCGCGTCCGGCTGCCCCTGGTATTTGTTGCGATCGGCATATTCCGCGGCCGCCAGCGTGGGCAGCACGAAGCCCGCGCCGAACATGCGGACCAGACCTTTCATTAAACGTGTTTTGACGGCCTGGCCGGTGCCTTTCGGATCGAGCCCGTTGGCTCTCAGCTTGTCGGCCCAGACTTGCGCATGATCGCGCTCGGACCTCGCGAGGTCGCTGTAGACCTGCTTGCGTGTGCCGTCTTTCTCGACTTTTGCGAGCGTTTCGTACAGCGCGGCGCTGTGCAGTTCATCGGAGAGATTGGCTTTGTATCGTTTGACTTCGCGTCTGGATGCCATGGTGCTGTGCCCGCCTATCGAGTCCACAGCATCGAAGCGTAATCGATTCAGATACGCAAAAGGTCAAACCCCTAAAGCGCGTCGTGAGCGAGAACGACTACGCTTCTCATCACCATTCGAGCGGGCTGGATCATTGCGCCGCGTGCGCGGCCCGATACCCGCGCCGACCGACCGCCAGCGTGAGCAGGGCCGAGACCGCGAGACTCGCCGCCACCACGTAGAGCCCGGCGGCATACCCGCCCGTCACACTTTTGAGCCAGCCGATCACGAACGGTCCGACGAAGCCGCCCAGATTGCCGATCGAATTGATCATGGCGATGCCGGCAGCCGCCCCCGCGCCCGAGAGAAACGTGCTCGGCATTGCCCACAGCGGCGCCTTTGCCGCGCTGATGCCGACGTTTACCACGACCAGCGCCAGCACGACGCCCACCGCCGTATCCGCGAGCCCGGCCCAGCCGAGCCCGATGGCGGCCGCCACGCAAGGAATCACCACGTGCCAGGTGCGCTCGCCGCGGCGGTCCGAATGACGCGCCCACACCACCATGCCGAGCACCGCCAGCACGCTCGGAATGGCGTTCAATGCGCCTGTGCCGAGCGCGCTGAAGCCGAACTGGCGAATGATGAGCGGCGCCCACAAGCCGAGCGTGTAGAGTCCCGCGGAGGTGCCAAAATAGATCATCGACATGATCCATACGCGCGAGTCGCGCAGTGCGGCAAGCGCACCGGCGGCATGGCCCGCCTGCGATTCGCGTCCCATCCGTTCTTCGCGCAAGGTGGCGATGAGCCACGCTTTTTCATCGGCGGCAAGCCATGTGGCTTTGTCCGGGGAATCGGTGAGCGCTTTCAATACGACGAAGCCGAGCAGCACGGCGGGAATCGCTTCGATGATGAAAAGCCACTGCCAGTCCTTCAGGCCGAACAACGCGGGCATCTGCATGATCGCGCCGGAAATCGGCGAGCCGATGGCCGTCGAGAGCGGCGCGGCCGCCATGAACGCGGCGGCGGCGACGGCGCGCTGGCGGGCGGGAAACCACTGGCTCAGATAAAGGATGATACCGGGGAAAAATCCGGCCTCGGCCACGCCGAGCAGAAAACGCAGCGTATAGAACGAAGTCGGCCCCGCCACGAATGCCGAGGCCGCCGACACGAGCCCCCACGTCACCATGACGCGTGCGATCCAGATGCGCGCGCCGACCTTGTTGAGGATGAGATTCGACGGCACCTCGAACAGAAAATAGCCGAGGAAGAAAATGCCCCCGCCGAGCCCGAACATGGTCGGCGTGAGGCCGAGATCCTTGTTCATGGTGATGGCCGCAAAGCCGACGTTCACCCGGTCGAGAAAGCTGACAAAGTAAAGCAGCATCACAAAAGGCAGGATGCGCCAGGTCAGCTTGCGCACCACTCGGGCCTGCAGTTCATTGTTCATACCTGTCTCCACTCAATCTCTGCGCGATGCAGTGAGATCGCCCGTGACGGGTTCGTCCGGGCGTTATGGTTTTGTGTGACTTTTTGCGCGTGGCGGCTTCAGGCGGCCTTGACGCTCGCCGCCGGCTCCACCGGTGCAGTGGTAGACGCATTGATCGGCGACTGCGCCTCCAGGATCGCGCACACGGCATCGGTCACCTGCACGGTCGTGGCTGTGCCGCCCAGGTCGCCCGTATGCAGCGACGGGTCCGCCGTGACGCGCTCGATTGCCGCCATCAATTGCCGCGCGGCGGCGTGCTCGCCGAGATGCTCCAGCATCATCACCACCGACCAGAAGGTGCCGACCGGATTCGCGAGGCCCTTGCCCATGATGTCGAATGCGGAGCCGTGAATCGGCTCGAACATGGACGGATAGCGGCGCTCGGGGTCGAGATTCGCGGTCGGCGCGATGCCGAGGCTACCGGCCAGCGCCGCGGCCAGATCGCTGAGAATGTCCGCGTGCAGGTTGGTGGCGACGATCGTGTCGAGCGTGGCCGGCCGGTTGACCATGCGCGCGGTGGCGGCGTCGACGAGTTCCTTGTCCCAGCGCACGTCCGGAAACTCTTTCGAGACCTGCACGGCGATCTCGTCCCACATGACCATGGCGTGACGTTGCGCGTTGCTCTTGGTGATCACCGTTAACAGCTTGCGGGGCCGCGATTGCGCGAGCCGGAATGCGAAACGCAGAATGCGTTCGACGCCCGCGCGGGTCATCATCGAGACGTCGGTGGCGACTTCGATCGGGTGGCCCTGATGCGCGCGGCCGCCCACGCCGGCATATTCGCCTTCCGAGTTCTCACGCACGATCACCCAGTCGAGGTCCTTCGGCCCGCAGCGCTTCAACGGCGCGTCGATGCCGGGCAGGATGCGCGTGGGGCGCACGTTCGCGTACTGATCGAAGCCCTGGCAGATTTTCAGGCGCAAACCCCACAGCGTCACATGATCGGGAATATCCGGGTCGCCAGCCGAGCCGAACAGAATCGCGTCCTTGTGACGAATCGCATCGAGACCGTCGGCCGGCATCATCACGCCATGCTCGCGGTAGTAGTCGCCGCCCCAGTCGAAATTCTCGAAGTCGAAACCGAAGGCGTCGCTGCGCGCGGCGATGGCTTGCAGAACGCGCCGGCCGGCAGGTACGACTTCCTTGCCGATGCCGTCGCCGGGAATGGTTGCGATGCGATAGGTCTTCATTGGGCGTCTCCATGATGTTGAAAGCATGGAATGCATCGTAGAACGGCTACTGCCTGGAAAAACGCTGGTAGACTCAAAGCATCCTTAACTTCAGGTTAACAATAGGCCGCTTCATGACCTCGTCGATCCAGCCGGATGATCTCGCCTTCTTCTCCACGCTCGCCGCAAGCGGCAGTCTGACGGCGGCCGCGCGCGAACTCGGACTGAGCACGGCGGCCGTGAGCAAGCATCTGGCGCAAATGGAATCCCGGGCGGCCGTCTCGCTCGTCAACCGCACGACACGGCGCATGAGCCTCACGCCGGAGGGCGAGCTGTATCTAACGCGCGCGCGGCGCATTCTGAGCGAGATGGACGACCTCGCCCAGTTGCTCGGCGGCTCACAAGCGGCGCCGAAAGGCCTGCTGCGCGTGAACGCGACGCTCGGTTTCGGACGCAGCCACGTGGCTCCGCTGATCTCGCGGTTCGTGCGGCGCTTTCCCGAAGTGGATGTGCAGTTGCAGCTTTCGGTCGATCCGCCGCCGCTCAGCGACGACGCCTTCGACGTGTGCGTGCGTTTCGGCGAGCCGCCGGATGCCCGCGTGATCGCGCGCCGGGTCGCGTCGAACCGGCGGCTGCTGTGCGCCTCGCCGCGCTATCTTGCCGAGCGGCGGGCGCCGCGCGGTCCGGCGGAGTTGGCGCAGCACAATTGCATCGGCATTCGCCAGGGCGGCGACGCTTACGGCGTCTGGCGTTTGACCAGCGGACGCGGCGCCACGGAAAAGACCGAAACGGTCCGTGTGCGCGGCAACCTGACCACCAACGACGGCGAAATCGCGGTGAAGTGGGCGCTGGACGGCCACGGCATTCTGATGCGCGCCGAATGGGATATTGCGGAGTATCTCGCCGATGGCCGGCTCGTCCAGGTCTTGCCCGACTACCGCACCCCCGGTGCCGATATCTACGCAGTGTACCCGCAGCAGTTACAGATGACCGCGCGGGTCAAGGCGTTCGTGGACATGCTGGTCGAGACGCTCGGCGCGCGTTGAGCGGGTCTTAAGTGGGTGGTTGAGTATAGGCGGCTGAAGCAGGGCTAAGTTGTGTCGCCTGACTCGCGCACGCGATCCATACCGGCAGCCGCGCGACGTTCAGTCTCGCCGCGCGGCTGCCTGGACGATTACTGGCTCGCGCCTGTTCCGACGCCGGCCTTCTTCTGCGCTTTCTGCAGTTTATCCGGATAGTTCGGGTCGTTCTGAGCCGGCTGATAACCGGCGTCTTCGAGCTTCTTCAGCTCGGCGTTCTTCTTGGCGCGGGCTTGCTTGCGCGCCTCTTTGCGCTCCGCTTTGGTGGGTTTCGCACTGCTCGACGCGGCAGGCGCGGCCGACATGGCAGCGTCGCTGGCGCCTTGAGCCGCGGCGAGCGGAATGGTGCCGGCGACCATGGCGGTGACGGCGAGGCCGAGCATGATCTGTTTAATGGCGAAGCTCTTCATCTTCAATTCCCCTCTCTCAAGTTGGCAAAAGCATTCAAGCGCATCCAGGCTTGTCTGTGAGTCTTCTGTGCACCACCGCGAGCCGTGCACGACACTCAGTCCCGACTCGCGCTCAAAGCTTACAGGCAAACCGTCAAAAGAGTCATTTCAGCGCCGCGAGCGAGTGTTGCGAGCGGGTGTTGCATCAGGCAGACGAATCTCACGAGCCGGCCACGCGCGCCGCATCCTCTTCCTGTAATTTGCGCCACAAGATCTTGCCGCTACCGGACTTCGGCAGCGACGTCACGAACTCGACGATGCGCGGAGCCTTATATGCGGCCATATGCTCATGCGCCCAGTCGATGATCTCCTGCGCAGTAATTGTGCCCGCATGCGCCGCGTCGGGCACCACCAGCGCCTTCACGGTCTCGCCTCGCTTCTCGTCTTTCACGCCGATCACGCAGACCTCGTGAATCGCCGGATGCCGGTACATCAGCGCCTCGACTTCAGCCGGCCATACCTTGTAACCGGACGCGTTGATCATACGTTTGAGACGGTCGGTCATGAAGAAATAACCGTCTTCGTCGATATGGCCGAGATCGCCGGTTCGCAGAAACCGCTTGCCGTCGAGTTCGATGAAGACTTCCGCCGTCGCCTTCGGATTGCCCCAGTAGCCCTGCATGACTTGCGGCGCATGAGTGACGATCTCGCCGGTCTCGCCTTGCGGCAGTTCCTCCAGCGACACCGGATCGATCACGCGCGAGTCCACGTCGAACACGGGAATGCCCAGGCACTGCGGCTTCGGACGATGCGGCGGATTGATGTGCGTGCCGGCAATCGTCTCCGTCATGCCGTAGCCTTCGACATAGTCGAGTCCGGTCAGCGCCTTCAGCTTGCGGGCAATCGCGTCCGGCATTGCCGCGCCGCCGCCGCGCGTGCCGGTTAGACTCGACAGATCGTATTCGTCGAGCTTCGGGTTCGAGAGGAAATCGACCATCATCGTCGAGATGGATTGCCACGCGGTGACGCGATATTTCTGCATGCATAGCGCGGCGGCCTCGCGATCCCAGCGCGGCAACAGCACGATGGTCGTGCCGGAAAAGACCGCGCTGTTCATGCCGCCTTGCATGCCGGTCACGTGAAACAGCGGCAGGACCGATAGATAAACGCCGTCCGGCGGCGACGAGAACCAGACGCAGCCGCCGAGCGCCGTGCTCATCACGCTGCGGTGCGTGTGCATGCAGCCTTTGGGCTTGCCGGTGGTGCCCGACGTGTAAGGCATGACGCACAGATCGTCGGGACCGGTCGTGAGCGGCCCCGGCTCGATATGTCGATCGATCACTTCTTGCCATGAGGTGACGCCGGGAAGATCGAATGTCTTGCGCGGCGCGGCGACGAATTCAGGCACGGGAATCGGCGAGATTTTCTTCAGATAATCGCTATACGTCGCGACGATTGCGTGCTCGATGCCCTTTCCAGGTCCGCTGCCGATCAGCGGCTCGACATTCGCGAACAGGCATTGCGGCGCGATGATCGTGGTCGCGCCGCTGTCCTCGACGTAGTGCGCCAGTTCGGCGGTCATGTTCATCGGATTGACCGGCACCACCACCGCGTTCGCCCGCAGGATGCCGTAGTAAGCGACGATCCATTGCGGACTGTTTTGCATGTACAGCAGCACGCGGTCGCCGGCCTTGACCTGACACGCCTGTTGCAGAAAACCCGCGATCCGTTCGGCTTCGTCTTTGAATTCGGCGAACGTGATCGGCGTGTCGTAGAAGATGATGAACGGCTTGTGGGGATAGCGCGCCGCCGAGACTTCGGCGTTATAGAAGAGATTGGTCTCGGGCAGCGTCAAGTGCAGTGGCAGTTGCGGCGGCCAATGCGGGTAATGGCGTTGGTTCATCAGCGTCTCCAGCTTTTTACTGTCGGTGCGCGTTGGCTTGCTGCCGCGCGCTTTCGTTCACATCGCCGCGTCGGATTCGCGTGGCGCTCAAACGATGATCGCGCCGCCATCCACCGCGAACTCCTGGCCGGTGACGTGGCGCGACGCTTCGCTGGCGAGAAACACGATCGGACCTTTGAGATCTTCTTCGCCGCCCAGACGCTGCAATGGCGTATGCGAGACGATCGTTTCTCCGAGCTTATCGAGCAAACCCGCCGTCATCTTCGAAGGAAAAAAGCCCGGGCAGATTGCGTTGACGTTGATGTTGTACTTGCCCCACTCCGCGGCGAGCGCCCGCGTGAAATTGATCGCGGCCGCCTTGGACGTGTTGTACGCAATCGTGTTCATGCCCGGCGGCGAACCCTTCAGGCCCGCCACCGAAGCGATATTGACGATCTTGCCGGCGCGCCGCGGGATCATGCTGCGCTTGCCGACTTCGCGAGCGAGAAAGAACGGTGCGTTGACATTCAGGTTCATGACCTTGTGCCACGCTTCGTCGGGATAGTCTTCGGCGGGTGCGCCCCATGTCGCGCCCGCGTTGTTGACGAGAATATCGATGCGGCCGTGCAGGCCCAGCACTTCATCCACGAGACCGGGGATGCCTTCGAAGCGCTGCAGATCATTGACCACCGTTTGCACTTCGATACCGAGTTGTTGCAAATGCGTTTTCGCTTCGGCAAGTTCGTCGGCCTTGCGCGCGGTGATGGCGACGTGGCAGCCCATTTCGCCGAGTGCCTCGGCCATTTGCAGACCGAGGCCGCGCGAGCCGCCGGTAATGAGTGCAACCTTGCCGTCCAGTTGAAACAGGTCCTTCACAGACATTGTGTCGCTCCTCCAGAATTGTTCTGCCCTGCAGATCGGTATGCCGTGTTTTGCGCCCATCATACGTGCCGAAATTCGGCCTGTAAATAAAAGCACGGTCATTCACTTTGAAGGTAGACTTGCACGCATCACCGCGTGGCGAAGCATCGGGAATTACCCGAATAGCGTGCTTTCCAGCTCGCGCCGAGCCGACATGTTCGCGGGCGTTTTATGCTTGCGTTGCGTCGCTGTTCCGCATAGCGGCTTACTTTTCTCAGGTCTTCTCTCATGCAAGATGCGCTGATCATCAACTCACGCGATCTCGAGTTTCAGTTGTTCGAAGTGCTCGAAGCGCAGACGCTCACACGCCGCGCGCGTCACGCCGATCACAGCCGCGAGACCTTCAACGCCGCGCTCGATACCGCGCATACGGTCGCCGTGGAAAAGTTCGCGACGCACAACCGTCTCTCGGACGAACACGAGCCGCAGTTCGACGGTGAACGCGTCGCCCTGCCCGCCGAAGTGAAAGACGCGCTCGACGCCATGCGCGCCACCGGCTTTCTCGCCGCGGGCAAGGACTATGAATGGGGCGGCATGCAATTGCCGTCGGTGATTTCGTTTGCGTGCCTGTCGCTCTTCAAGAGTGCGAACATTGCCACCGCGTCGTATGCCATGCTGACCACGGCGAATGCGAACGTGATCGAACGTTTCGGCAGCGAAACGCAAAAGCGCAAGTATCTGCAAGCACTCTTCGAAGGGCGCGCGTTCGGCACCATGGCGTTGACCGAACCGCAAGCAGGTTCGAGCCTCTCCGATCTCGTCACGAGCGCCACGCCCAATGCGGACGGCACCTATTCGATTCGCGGCAACAAGATTTTCATTTCAGGCGGCGACCACGAGTTGAGCGAGAACATCGTGCATCTGGTGCTGGCGCGCATTCCCGGCGGGCCGCCGGGCGTCAAAGGCATTTCGCTCTTCACCGTGCCGAAGTTCCATGTCAACGAAGACGGCAGCCTCGGCGCGCGCAACGACGTCGCCCTCGCGGGACTGATTCACAAGATGGGCTGGCGCGGCACGACGTCGACCATGCTCTCGTTCGGCGAGCACGGCGAGTGCATCGGCGAACTGGTGGGCGAGCCGCATCACGGCCTCGCCTACATGTTCCATATGATGAACGAGGCGCGCATCGGCGTCGGTCTCGGCGCGGTCATGCTCGGCTACCGCGGCTATCTCGCGTCGCTGGATTACGCGCGCGAACGGCCGCAAGGACGCCGCCCCGACAACAAGAATCCGCTCGACCCGCAGTTGCCGCTGATCGAACACGCCGACGTGCGCCGCATGCTGCTCGCACAAAAAGCCTACGTGGAAGGCGCGTATGCGTTGTGCCTGTACGCGGCGCGTCTCGTCGACGAACAGAACACCGGCGAGAGCGACACCGCGCGCGCCGAAGCGGGCCTGCTGCTCGATCTGCTCACGCCGGTGGTGAAATCGTGGCCGTCCCAATGGTGTCTCGAAGCGAATAGTCTCGCCATCCAGATTCACGGCGGCTACGGCTACACGCGTGAATATCCGGTCGAGCAGTTCTATCGCGACAACCGGCTGAACATGATTCACGAAGGCACGCACGGCATTCAGGCCATCGATCTGCTCGGCCGCAAGGTAACGATGAAACAGGGCGCGGCGCTCAAACAACTGGCCCGCGAAATCCAGCAGACGATTGACACGTCGCGCGAACACCCGGCATTGCATGCGCATGCCGATGCGCTCGGCGACGCATGGACCGATCTGACTGCCACCGTCGAGGCGTTGCTGGCAACACTGAGCCATGAAAGCGAACGCGCGCTCGCCAATGCGAATGCGTTCCTCGAAGCCTTCGGTCATATCGTGATTGCATGGACATGGCTGCGTCAGGCCATCGTGGCAAGCGCCGCGCTAGCTGCTTCGCATAGCGAAGCAGACGCGGACTTCTATCGCGGCAAGCTGCATGCGTGCCAGTGGTTCTTCCGCTGGGAACTGCCGCGCGTCGCGTTGATGCTTGCCACGTTGCGCACCCTTGACGACACCACGCTCAGCATGGCGCCGCAATGGTTCTAGGCGTCGCCGCATGGGCGCGCATTGACGCGCCCTGGCAAAATCGGCAACCCGATATATGGAACATCGTCGTCACTCGTGCGCAACACAAGCCGTCGCCATGATCGCCGGAATGGCCGCCAAGGCGGCGCTCCGGGCAGTTTTTCCAGCATGAGCGCTTCGGCTGGAGTATTGTTTAAGCGCGCCGGGAGCGTCGCGGCATCACTCTTCTACAAGACAGGGTGCTCCTCGTGAGCGAAAACGGCTCGCAAGCGCGTGGTTTTTTGCATGCAACGAAGCGACATCAACTTTTCGAGGATGGAGAAAACGTGAAAACAGTCAATCTTTTGAAGGCGCTCGGCATCGCATTGTGTTTGGCAATGACGGCCAGCGCCTATGCGCAGGCGAGCGACGCCATGGCAGCGTCCGGCGACATGGCGGCGCCCAGTGCCAAAACGGTCAAGAAGACGGACCGCGCGCTGGGTCTGCAAGTGCGCAAGGCTCTAGCGAAGGCGCAGGGTTTTGACGTGTCGAACGTGTTCGTCCGGGCCCGCGGCGGCGCGGTGACGCTCACCGGCTCGGTGCCCGACGGCGCGCAGATTCCGCAGGCAGAGGAAGTGGCGAAAGGTGTGGCCGGCGTGAAGTCGGTGAGCAACAAGCTTACGATCGGCACCCAAGGCGGCGGAGGTTAAGCCCGCTTTCACCCGATGAGCTGCCGGTGACCACAGGCAACGCCGCCCGTCGCTCCATGCGAGCGTGAGGCGTTGCCTGTGGTCCTGGTATCTGAAACGTCGATGAAGCACTCATTAAGCGCTCATTGAAACCTACGTGGAAGCGCCTAGCGTCGAACGAGGCCGACCACGTAACGGCACACGTCCAGGCCCGCGTTGAAGAACTCGCATTCGAGCGGCGCGCCGAGTTGCAGACAATCCCCCGCTTCCAGCCGATACACCTGCTGGCCTTCCCGGAAGGTCAATACCCCGAGCGTCACCCAGATCTGCTGATGCTGGAACACGAACGCGTCCGGCGGGTAAGGCACTTTCACGCCCGGCGGCAGCTCGATCTCCAGTAATTCCAGCACGCCACCCGTGGGCGGCGAGATGCGCCGGCGCGTGTAGCCGGTTTCCGGGTCTTGCCACACCGCTTGCTGCGCATACCGCACGAGCCGTTCGCCAGTCTGCTCGGCGAGCGCCAGCAAAGTCGACAGGGTCAGGCCAAATGCGCCTGACAGACGCCCGAGCACCGTCGCCGTGGGACTCGCCTCGCCTCGTTCGATCTTGCTGATCATCGCCTTCGACACCCCCGAGCGCTCCGCCAGTTCGCTCAGCGACCAGTTGCGCGCCTCGCGCTCGGTCTTCACGCGCAAGGAGATCGCCTGGGTCAGATCGATGGCAGCGGAATCGGACATGGAAAGATGGACGCGTTGGAGAGTGGAAAATTGGCACCGCAAATTATATCGAGGCGATAAGGGCACCGACGCTGATGTCCGCGCTCGCCTTGCCGCTCATTAAAGGCCGAAAGCAATGTCTTGCATAGTGATTTTTTGTCCACTATATTAAACGAACGATCTCGACAATAACCCGCACGGGCGTGCGCGGCTCGAACGTCAGCCGTCGACATTCGTCCACCCAGCCGGAAGACACCATGCCGAAGGAAATCGTTCTCAACGCTTTTGACATGAACTGCGTCGGCCACATCCAGCAAGGCATGTGGACCCATCCGCGCGATCAGTCCGCGCGCTATGCGGATCTGCAGTACTGGACCGACTACGCCCACACGCTCGAGGCGGGCCTGTTCGACGGCATTTTTTTCGCCGATGTCGCCGGCGTCTACGACGTCTACGGCGGCAACCCCGACGCCGCGATTCGCGGCGCCGTGCAGGTGCCGGTGAATGACCCGACGCTGTTGATTCCCGCCATGGCCGCGGTGACGCGCCATCTGTCGTTCGGTGTCACGTCCAATCTCACGGTCGAGCAGCCGTATCTGTTCGCGCGGCGCATGTCCACGCTCGATCATCTGACGCGCGGCCGGGTCGGCTGGAACATCGTCACCGGTTATCTGGACAGCGCGTCGCGCGCGATCGGCCTGACCGGCCAGATGGCGCACGACGATCGCTACGACCTCGCCGACGAGTACATGGAACTGGTCTACAAGCTGTGGGAATGCAGTTGGGAAGACGGCGCGGTGTTGCGCGACAAGGTCCAGGGCGTGTATGCGGACGCGTCGAAAGTCCATGTCATCCATCATCACGGCAAGCAGTATCGGGTGGACGCCATGCATTTGAGCGAGCCGTCGCCGCAGCGGACTCCGGTGCTGTATCAGGCGGGGTCGTCGGCGCGCGGCAAGCGGTTCGCCGCGGCGCACGCGGAGTGCGTGTTCGTCAACGGCCAGGCGAGGCCGGCCGTGCAGGCGATCGTCGACGATATTCGCGCGCACGCCGTTGCAGGCGGCCGCAAAGCCGACGACATCAAGGTGCTGCTCGGGCAAACCGTCATCACCGGACGCACGGACAGCGAGGCGCAGGAGAAGTACGCGGAGTACCGACGTTACGTCAGCTCCGAGGCGGCGCTGGTGCACGCGGCGGCGTCGCTCGGGATCGACTTCGCGCGTTACGACCTCGACGAGCCGATCGAAACCGGCAAGAGCCAGGCCATCGTCTCGAACGTCGAAGCCATGACGCGCGCGGCGGGTCCGCAGTGGACCAAACGCAAGCTGCTCGAACAGATGGTGCTGGGCAGCCGCCAGGCGCCGCTGGTCGGCTCGGGCGAACGGGTGGCGAACGAACTGATCGCGTGGACCGAAGAAGCGGGCGTGGATGGTTTCAATCTATCGCGTACGGTCGCGCCGGAATGCTTCGAGGATTTCATCGCACACGTCGTGCCGATTCTGCAGGAACGCGGCGCTTACAAGCGAGCGTATCGCGAGGGCACCTTGCGGGAGAAACTCTTCGGGCAGGCACGCCTGCCTGCCAGCCACACGGCGGCGAAGTTCCGTTCGCCGACTTGTGCCGCCGCTCCGGTTCCTGGCAATGCGTAGCAATCACGCCATCATGCACGCCTTGACTTCGTGCCGTCCGCGCCGCCATGCGGCGGCACGGCAATTCTTTCGCGGAGGCTCACATGCTTGACAGCGGCACCTTCCGCGACGCGATGGCGGGCCTCGGCGCCGCCGTCAACATCATCACGAGCGACGGCGCGGCGGGTCTGGCCGGCTGCACCGCATCCGCGGTGTGCGGCGTGACCGACGAACCGCCCACGCTGCTCGTCTGCATCAATCGCAGCAGCCGCAATAACGCGGCGTTCCGCGCGAACGGCAAGCTCTGCGTCAACGTGCTGAGCGCCGAACAGCAGACGCTCGCCGCGCACTTCGCCACCAGCACGCTGCCGATAGCGGAACGCTTTGCCACCGCGCAATGGGACACCCTCGCGACGGGCGCACCGGTCCTGCATGGCGCGCTCGCATCGCTCGACTGCGAGATCGAATCGGTCACCGAAGTCGGCACGCACACGGTGTTCTTCTGCGCGGTGAAAGCCGCGCATACTCACGGCGAAGGCGATGCGCTGATCTACTACGGCCGCCGCTATCACCGCGTCGGCGCGCGCTCCGTGCACGCGACGCATGCGGCCGAAGCCAGCGGCGCGCTCGCTGCCGAATCGGCCGGCTAACCCGACAGGCGCAAAAGGCACGAAAGGCACGCATGAAAGAAGCCTCGGCAAGCCCGCATCGACCGAGCCGCGCGACAGCCGGCAAGACGCGTTCGCTCGTGATTCTGCTGCTCTGCCAGGTGGGCGCGATGAGCGTGTGGTTTTCATCGTCGGCGGTCGTGGCGATCGTCAGGCAGGCCGAGAGTCTGTCTGCCTTGCAAGCGACCTTGCTCACGAGCGCCGTGCAGGCCGGCTTCGTGGCCGGCACAGTGACCAGCGCCCTGCTCTCGCTTGCCGACCGCTTCGATCCTCGGCGGCTTTTCATGATCAGCGCGTTGACGGCGGGCGCGGCCACCGCGTGTCTCGTGTTCCTTGCGCCGGCGAGTCCGCTCGCCATCCTGCTACGGCTGCTGACCGGCATCTGCATGGCGGGCGTTTATCCGGTCGGCATGCGGCTCGCGGCGACCTGGGCGAAAGGCGATCTCGGTTTGTTGATCGGCCTACTGGTCGGCGCGCTGACCTTCGGCTCGGCGAGTCCGCATCTGCTGGCGGCGCTCGGCGGTTCGAACTGGCGCGCGATCTATGGCATCTCGGCATGCTGCGCGCTGCTCGCGGGCGTGGCGATTCTGCTGTGCGGCGTCGGGCCGAATATGGCGCGCGCGACGCGCATCGAATGGTCCGCGCTGGCCGGCGCCTGGCGCAACCCCGCGCTGCGACTCGCGAACCTCGGTTATCTCGGCCACATGTGGGAGTTGTACGCGATGTGGGCGTGGCTCGCCGTATTCCTGCAAGCGAGCTTTGCGGCAGCCGGCATGCAAGAGCCGCGCGCGGCGGCCGAATGGCTGACCTTCGGCGCGGTCGCCGCGGGCGCGCTCGGCGCGTGGCTCGGCGGCGTGCTGGCGGACCGGCTCGGCCGCACCACGGTAACGATCGGCGCGATGTCCGTGAGCGGCGCGTGCGCGGCGCTGATGGGCTGGCTGCTCGGCGCGCCGGTCTGGCTGGTCGGCTGCGTGGCGCTGTGTTGGGGAGTCTCCGTGATCGCCGATTCCGCGCAGTTCTCGGCGAGCATTGCGGAGCTCGCCGAGCCGGCGTCGATCGGCACGTTATTGACCGCGCAGACCAGCGCGGGTTTTCTGCTGACGCTGGTGAGCATTCATCTGGTGCCGGACATCGTCGCGTTGGCGGGTTGGCGCGGCGCCTTCGGCATGCTTGCGGTCGGGCCACTGCTCGGCTGTATCGCGATGGCGCGTTTGCGGCGTCTGCCGGATGCGCGACGGCTCGCGGGTGGCCGGCGCTAGCGCCTTGGGCCGCTTTGCTCACACCCGTTCGCCACCACTACGCGCGCACGATGCCGCTCAACGGCCGACCCGCCGGCGTCGGGCCAAACAGCGCGCTCGCGGTGCGCTGCGGATCGAGCCCGAGACTTTCGCTCGCGGTGCCGGCGATCAATGCATCGAGCGAGGTGGTCGGCTTGAGATCGCGCGCCTCGTATAGATTGTGCGGCGCGAGACCCGGCCAGTCGGCGATCACGCGTCCGCCCTGCACCGAGCCGCCGAGCACCATCGCCACGGATCCCGTGCCGTGATCCGTACCGCCCGTGCCGTTGGCGGCGGCGGTTCTGCCGAATTCCGTCGCGACCAGCACCGTGGTCTTGCTCCACAGCGGGCCCATGCCGTCGCGCAACGACGCGAGCATCGTGTCGAGCGCCTTCAACTGATTGGCGAGGCGCGCGTTCTGCGCGCTGTGCGTGTCCCAACCGCCGGTCTCGATCATCGCGATCCGTGGCCCGTTCTCGCGTGACAGGAAACCCGCGGCGAGCTTGCCGAGGCTCGCCGGATCCTGGCGCGCGCCGGCGTCGCCCGCGAGGCCGCGCGCGGTCATCGCCGACTCCCACAGCGGACGCAACTGCGCGTCCTGATCGTAGAGTTGCGAGACGCGCGTGAGCAGATCGTCAGGGGCTTGCGGCAGCGCCGACGGCGCATACGACGTTACCGCCGCCGGGCCACGCAACGCCATCGGCACGGTCGGCGCGAACGCGATCGCGTTCTCACGCGTGGCCGGCAATTGCGCGACGAGCCGGTTCAGCCAGCCGTCTTTCATCTGATACGGGGACGTGCCGCCGGTCTCGAGCACGTTCTGTCCGTCGAAGTGCGAACGGTCGCGATACGGCGACGCCACCGCGTGCACGAACAGCGCCTGATGGTTCGCATACATCGCCGCTGTCTGGACCATCGCGGGATGCAGCGCAAAGGTGCCGTCCAGTCGCGACGCGTTCGACGTGTCGATGGCAAGCGCGCCGCGCAGTGTGGCGTAGGCCGGTTCGGCGTAAGGCACGACGATGTTCAGACCGTCGGCGGCGCCGCGCTGGATCACGAACACGAAACGGCTCTCGGTGGCGACGCTGGCAAACGCGATCCGCGGCGACACGAGCATCGCGCCCGCGCCGGCAGCGGCGACGCTCAGAAATTTGCGGCGTGACAGCATGGCATTCATCTCCGTTGAAAATCCGGCGAGACCAGCAATAAAGCGATCGCCGTCGACGCGCTTTCGGCGCGCGATACCGCCGTGGCCGTCGGCACACTGAGCGAACCGGCGAGCAGGGTCTGGCCGAGCGCGCGCGCATCGAGCCGGTCGCCCACTCGCGACGCAAAACGCTGCGCCACTTCGACCCGGCGCACGAGCGCGTCGGGCGCGGCCCAGCTCGCGGCGATGTCGTCGTAACCGGCGGGCGAGCCCGGACGCCATACCGGCTGGCCGAGCTGCGTGAGAATGGGCGCCGTTTGCATCTTGCCGAGGTCCTGCCAGCCGAGTCCGCGCATCGACGAAATGGTCCACTCCCACGGCGTTTTGAATTTGACGGCCGTGGGCGACCACGCTTGCGGCATGTCGATCAACGCGCGGTAGACGGCCGGCAGATCGCCGCCGCTACGCTCGAATGCGCTGGCCAGATGTTCGCTCACGCCGGGCGGCGGATTATCGGCGACGAAATGACGGGCCAGCTTGCCGCCGATATGCTTCGCGGTCGCGGGTGCGCTCGCGAGGTCGTGCAGAATCGCGAGTGCCTGTTCCTCCCCGGGCTGATCGTAGCGACGGCCCATGATGGTCCGCGAACCGGGTTCGTGCAGCGCGGCGCGAAACACGAAGGTGCCGGGCGCCGCGTTCTTCTGCATGGCTAGCCGGCCGGCGTTGCCGGGGTTGGCGGGATTACCCGCGACGCTCCAGCCGGTCAGTGCGCGGGCGAATTCGGTGACGTCGTCCTGGCTGTAGCCGCTGCGCACGCCGAGCGTGTGCAACTCCATGATTTCGCGCGCGAGGTTTTCGTTCAGACCGCGTTTGCGCTCGGGATTGCGCTGCGCGGCGCGCATGGCCGCCATGCTGTCCGGCCCGACTGAACGCGTCTGATCGAGAAACACCTGCATGGCCGGATGACGTTCGACGGCCACCAGCATGTCTTCAAAACGGCCTAGCACATGCGGGCGAATCGCTTCGGCCTCGAACGAACCGGCCAGCGCCGCGACGCCGGGCTTTTCGGTGGAGACCGCGAAGTGGTTGGACCAGAAATGCACCAGCCGCTCGACGAACGGCGTCTGCGTCGTCAGCGCACTCGTCACCCGTGCATTTACCGATGAGCGGTACATGTCGAGTATTTCACCGCGAATCGCTTTTCGTTCGGCTTGCCTGGCAGTTTGCGCGTCGGCTTGCGTTGAGTTGGCTGTGTCCGGCTGCCCGTTTGCTCGTGCGCTTGCTTGTACGTTTGCTTGTGCGTTTGCCTGAGTACGGGTTTGCCCATCAGGCGTGGTCAGGTTCTGTGCGTTCGCGGGGCCTGTCGCCGCGCCCTCGCTCGCGTTCTGACGCGCCTGCTGATTCAACTGCATGCGCTGCTGCAAGAGTTCAGTAGAAAGCGCCACCGAGTCGGGCTGATTCGCCCACGCGGCCGGCCGCGCCTGGTACTGTTCGAACTGCGCGAGCAGCCAGCCTTTCGGATCGGCGGGCGGCGTGTCGTCGGCACGCGCACCCAGGCCGAAACGGTTCAGCGCAATCGCCGCGGCGTTCAGGTTCGGTGAGTTGGCCATACCATCCTCTTCGGCTGTGGATAGTCTTTAAACGGATGTCACGCAAAAAACCGTCGCACCTGCTGCAGTTTTTTACTCGCCCGAAGTTTCGCTCGATGCCTGATTGGCCGGCTTCTTTACATTCGGCGTGGTCGCGGGTTCACGCCATTGCCCGCGCACCTTCAGGCTGTCGGCGAATTGAACCCGCTCCTCGGGCGACAAGGTCGCCGCGAAGTCGGCCACACTACCTTCCACTTGCGCACGCAGATGGCTGTCGGCCTGGCGCGTGCGTTCGAGCGCGGCGTCCAGCGCGGCACGATCGAACTGCGGCGCCGCCAGCAGACGCAACACTTCGCGCCGCCCTTCGCGGCCTTCGCGGGCATATTGCCGGCCTTCGCGGCGCGCATCTTTCAGGCCGTCGATAAAGGCTTTCTGGCGCTCGGCGGACAGCGTTTGCGCGGCAAAGCGCAGCGCGCGCTGTTGCGCCAGCACGGGCGCCGTCGCGCCGCGCGCGGCAAACCATTGATAGGCGCCCCCGACGATCGCGCCCACCAGAAACACATTCAGCACCAGCGAGGCCACCAGCACGACTTTCCATGATCGGCCGTTCATTCGTCGCTCCAATCGGCGGACGACCCACCGAAGCTCGAAGTTAAATAAGACGACTCATGCGCGAGCGGGGCCTGCACTCCGGTCTCCGTCAACACGAAGAACGATACGGCGAGAGCGCCGGCTACGCCGCCCAGCAGCCCAACGCCCGCGACCGCCGCGCCCGACCACCACAGGCGGCGTCGCGGCGCCCCCGGCTGCCGCACCGGCGCGCTGCCGAGCACGCGCTCGAGCAGCGCCGCACCCGGCGGCTCGACCTTGTCCGCTGAGAGCCACGCATCGACGCCGGCCGCCTGCGCCAGCAGCGCCTCGGCTTCGGCGCGATGCGACTGCGCCCACGCCTGCGCCGCCGCGCGCTCCTGTTGCGGCCAGCGGCGCGGCTCGGCGCCGTAGGCCTCGACGATCTGCTGAAATCTTTCGGGCGTCATGACTTATCCTTGCTAAGGCCGCTGCCGGCCAGTTGAGCGCGCAGATTGCGGCGCGCGCGTGCCAGCAGGCTTTCCAGCGCATCGACGCTGATGCCCATCAGGGCCGCGGCGTCGGTGTTCGACATCTCCTGGTAATAGTTGAGTACCAGCGCCTCGCGCTGACGTGCCGGCAACGCGGCGAGTGCATCGCGAACCTGCTGGTCCTGGGCGCGCGCTTCGAGTCCGGCCTCAGGCAGCGGCGCAGGGTCGACCTCCTCCGGCATCTCGTCGTGCGGCTCTTCGCGCCGGCCGCGCAGCCGGTCATAGCAGAGATTGAGCGCCACGCGATGAACCCACGTGTCCAACTTCGCCTCGCCTTCCCGCCAGCGCGACGCCTGTTTCCAGATGCGCACGAACACCTCCTGCGCCACGTCTTCCGCTTCCATGCGGTCGCCCAGCATGCGGGTGGCGAGCGCAAGCAGACGCGGCAGCTTGCGCGAGACGAGCGAGCGGACGGCGGCCGGATCTTGCCGGCCGACCTGTTCGAGTAATTCCGCGTCGGGGTCGCGTTCGCTCAAGACACCTCACACGGATGGTTGCGCGCGCACCGATTCGAACGGTGCGCGCGGATAGAGAAAACAGCGCCTCTCGCCACGCACAAGCGCAATCAATATACGACGACCGCCGGCCGATAGTAGGCCGGCCGCGCCGGGTACACCACACAGCCGGCGAGCGTGGCCGCCAGCAGAATCATCACGAGCGTTTTCATGGCAGTCTGCCTGGTTGGTGGACGCAGCGGGTCAAAAACGACGACAGCCGTGGTGCTACCGGGTCATGCCCAATGGCCTTCCACCCAGCGCCAGTTGGGACCACGCGCCACCCAGTGCCCCGGCACCCAGCGATGACCGACGCGCACCGCCTGCCAGTGGCCGCCCACCCACACATAACGGCCCTCGACCCAACGCCAGTGGCCCGGATCCCATGCGTAGCCCGCACGCGGCGGCGGCACCACTTCGACGCGCGGCGCAGGCGGCGCCATCGGCGCGACGATCACAACCTGCGCAAAGGCCGGCGTGGCGCTGAGCGCGGCGGCGCCGGTCAGCGCGGCAGTCAGCATGGCGGTAAGCAGGCGAACCGGTTTGGTGGATGTCATGTTGGTTTCTCCCATTAAAGCCGAAGCCGGAAAGCGGCTCCGTTTCCTGTTGAACGCGGCAGCGGAAAAAATCCGTCGCCGCGGGCGCGTCAAAAATCAAAAGGAGAGAAGGATGCGCGAAAAGCGGCGATGAAACGCGAGGCGCAGGGTCGCAGTGCATAGCCGCATCCCCGTGACGCGTCAGCGGAACGACAGCAAAGGTTAGGCAAATGAATAAGAAACGAGGGCTTCGGTAAGGTTGACGCCCCGAAATCTTAATTATCAAGTGGTCCAATGCGCGCAGTTTGTCGCGGCAAGACCACTAGCACTAGCTGTATTTCTAACAATATCCCCAGCGAACATCCACACCTACGTCGATGCAAACGCTGAACGGCGAAGTCGAATCTGGAGCCTTTCAAATGTTCCGTAGAACCCTCTTACCCATCCCGTTTGCGGCGCTGCTTACGCTCGCAGCTTGCGGCAACAACAGCGTGAACTCGCCTGCGCCGGTGGTATCGGCTCAGGACGCCGTGGCCACGGCCACGCCGATCAAACACGTCGTGGTGATTTTCGGCGAGAACGTTTCGTTCGATCACTACTTCGGCACCTACCCGAACGCGTCCAACCCGACTGGCGAGCCGCAATTCGTGGCAGCCGCGGGCACGCCGGCGGTCGACAACCTCAGCAGCAACAACCTGATCACGGCCAACCCGAACGCCTTGGCCACCTCGCCGAACACGGCGGGCCGCACGGTCGGCAGCGTGACGATCGCGGGTCTCGGCCTGCCCGCAGCCGATCTGCTGCCGTTCCGCCTGGACCGCTCGCAAGCCAATACGTCGAGCCAGAACCACGCCTACGCCGCCGAAGAACTCGCTTATAACAACGGCGCGATGGACTCGTTCCCGCTCTTCACCGCAGCCAACTCGACGATCGCCGGCAGCACCGGCGCGTTCGCGACGAAGGGCCAGGTGCTCGGCTACTTCGACGGCAACACGGTCACGGCTCTGTGGAACTACGCGCAGAACTTCGCGATGAACCAGAACGCCTACACGGACACCTACGGCCCGTCGACGCCGGGTGCGCTCGAAGTGGTGTCCGGCCAGAACAACGGCGTCGTCGTGAGCGGCGGCACGTCGGCCAATGCGATTCCCGACTCGGCAGGCAGCTTCACGATGATCGGCGACCTCGACCCGACCGGCGACGTCTGCACGATCGCGGCAAAGAGCGCGCCGACCGGCGCGATGTCGTCGAATAACAAGAACATCGGCGACCTGCTCAACGCGAAGGGCCTGACGTGGGGCGGCTTCATGGGCGGCTTCAACCTGCAGACCGTCAACGCCAACGGCACGACCGGCTGCCTGCGTTCGACCTTCTCGCCAGTGCTGAACGCGACCAAGACCGACTACGTGCAGCATCACGCTTGGTTCCAGTATTACGCGAGCACGGCCAACCTGGCGCATACGCGTCCGTCGTCGGCGGCGGTGATCGGCGCGACCGATCCGCTCGACAACACGGCCACGCCGGTGCACCACCAGTACGATACCGACGACTTCTTCGCCGCGGTGAAGGCGGGCAATTATCCGTCCGTCAACTTCCTGAAGGCGCCGGCGATCGGCGACGGCCACCCGGGCAACTCGGATCCGATCGACGAACAGGCTTTCGTGACCAAGGTGATCAACTTCCTGCAACAGCAGCCTGACTGGAAGAACACCGCCGTGATCATCGCCTACGACGATTCGGACGGCTGGTACGACCACCGTTACAAGGCACCGACGAGCGCATCGTTCGACTCGACCACGGCGCAATCCGCGGGCGGCAAGACGGTGGCGGGCACCGACAACCTGAGCGGCGTCGGTCAGTGCACGGCAGCGGGCGCAGTGCAGCCGCAAGGCGTGAACGGCGGCGTGGTCAACGGCCGTTGCGGCCCGGGTACGCGCACGCCGTTTATCGTGGTGTCGCCGTGGGCGAAGGTCAACTTCGTCGACGATACGCCGATCACGCAGGCTTCCGTGGTGCGCTTCATCGAGGACAACTGGCTGGGCGGTCAACGCCTGGGCGGCGGTTCGTTCGACGCGACGGCGGGCAGCATCATGAACATGTTCAACTTCACGGGCTCGGGCAACAATCCGCCGCTGTTCCTCGATCAGAACCTGGGTACGAAGCTGGCAGCCGCGCCGGCGATCTGATCCGCGGACGTGCGTCGCGCTCTTCTGTTCCGCTTGCCGCTGCGTGATGCGCGAGTCTCATGCGTGCCTCACGCCGCGCGGCGGCGCGCAGTGAAAAGTGTCACGCATCCAATGCCGTAGTAGGGCGTCGAGCCAGTGCAAACGTGCTGGCTCGATTTTGCTTTTTATCGAATCCGATCGAATCATCTGTCATCACCGCCATGAACCCTCCTTCTGACGCCGCCTTGCCTTCGCATCTGCCCGCGGGCGGCGAGCCCGGCCCCGTGATTACCCGCCGCTCGTGGCTCAAGCTGCTCGCGTGGAGCGCGGCCGGCATCGTGCTCGCGTGCATTGTCTACTGCGCGTACGCGCTCGTGTATCCGGAGCGCATGCCGTCCGCGGTCGGCGAGATCGTCGAGGAAATCACCGGCGCGAATCCGCATCCGGTGACGTTGATGCGTCCGCAGAATGTGCCGCTGAGCGCTGTGGCGCTGCTCGGCAAACAGATTTTCTTCGACCCGAGTTTGTCCGCGTCGGGCACGCAGTCGTGTGCGTCGTGCCACTCGCCGCAGCATTCGTATGCACCGGATAACGCGTTTCCGGTGCAGCTCGGCGGCGCGCATATGAACCAGGCGGGTTATCGTCCGCCGCCGTCGCTCACGTATCTGTATCGTCAGGCGCCGTTCAGCATCGGCCCGGATCAGGGCGACACCGACGTGCCGGTGGATATGACGCAACTGGCCACGCAAGCCGCCGGCGTGCAGCGCGCGCAGAAGACGGCGCTCGCCGCGCCCGCCGCTGCGGCGATGGTGCCGCAAGGTGGATTGTTCTGGGACGGCCGCGTCGATACTCTGCAGGACCAGGCACTCGGACCTTTGACCAACCCGGTGGAAATGGCCAATGCAACACCCGAGGACGTCGCTCACAAACTGCTGGCGACCAGGTATCTGGATCAATTCAAACAGATCTTCGGGCCGGGTATCGTCACCAATCCGAGTCTGATGATTTCCGAGGCGATGTTCGCCGTCGGGCGTTATCAGATCGAGGACCAGTCGTTCCATTTTTTCAGCAGCAAGTACGACTACTGGCTCGAAGGCAAGGCGCGCCTGACGCACGCCGAGTTGCACGGCTTGCATTTGTTCAACGACAAGGATAAGGCGAACTGCGCCGGCTGCCATTTGAGCCAGCCGAGCAAGGACGGCCTGCCGCCGGTGTTCACCGACACGCAATACGAAGCGCTCGGCGTGCCGCGCAATCCGGCGATTCCCGCCAACAAGGATCCGAAGTTCTTCGATATGGGCGTGTGCGGCCCGTTCCGCGACGACCTCGCCAAACAGACACAGTATTGCGGCATGTTCCTCACACCGACGCTGCGTAATGCGGCTGAACGCAAGGTGTTTTTCCACAACGGCGTGTACCACGATCTCAAGCAGGTGATGGACTTCTACAATCTGCGCAATACGTCGCCGGAGAAAATCTATCCGCGCGATGCGTCGGGCAAGGTGCAGAAGTACAACGATCTGCCGGCTCAGTACCATGCCAACGTGGACGTGGCCGACGCACCGTTCGACCGCAAGTTCGGCGATCAGCCGGCAATGAGCGATGAGGATATTCAGGACATCATCGCGTTCATGAAGACGCTCAGCGACGGGTACAAGAACTGAGATTGCATGTGTCGTCGTGCTGCGAAGGCCGCACACGCGGCCTTTGCGCCGCGGCGCGCGAGCCGGTGAGGTATCCTTGCCGGTTCCGCGAACTCTATCCGTACCCTGCCCGATGGCCGATTTCCCCTTCGACGCCGTACTCTTCGACTGCGACGGCGTGCTCGTCGACTCAGAGCCCATCACCAACCGCGTGCTCACCGAGATGCTGGGGGAGTTGGGCTGGCATTTGAGCGTCGAGGAGACGATGCGTATTTTCGTCGGCAAAGCCGTCCGGGACGAAGCCGCGCTGATCGAAGCGCGCACCGGCGTCGCGATCACGACCGACTGGCTCATGCAATTCCGCGAGCGACGCAATGCGGCGCTGGATCTCGAACTGGTCGCGATTCCCGGCGCACCGTCAGCCGTGCGTGCGCTTCACTCGGCGCTGAACGGACGCATTGCGGTGGCCTCGGGCGCGGACCGTATCAAAGTGGAAATGCAACTGGTGAAGGCGGGCATTTTCGACTGTTTCGAAGGACGCATTTTCAGCGGCCACGAAATGCCCCGCAGCAAGCCCTTTCCCGATGTCTATCTCGCGGCGGCTGCCGCGTTGGACGTGGACCCGCGCCGTTGCGCGGTGATCGAGGACACGGTGACAGGCGCCACGGCGGGCGTGGCTGCGGGCGCTACGGTGTTCGGCTATTGCCCGCTCGAACTCGGCCACAGCAGCGCGACCGCTTTGCATGGCGCGGGTGCCACGCATGTGTTCAGGGACATGCGCGCATTGCCCGCTTTGCTGGCAGGATGGCGCGCTGAAACGCGCTGACGAAGGTGCTGGCTTCGACGCCGGCCTTCGCGCCACAGCCCGCGTCGGCGACGGCGCGGAAAATATCGCGCCGACTCTGACGCTCTCCGCAGCCCTTACTCGAAAGCGGGATCGATGGGCACGCGGTATCCCACTGCCAATCGATTCGTCTCGTTGGCCATGCCCACGACCGCGAGCAATTCGCCGAACATCTCGTCGGTCATACCGGCGCGGCGCGCGGCCGCCGTATGGCTCGCCACGCAGTAGCCGCAATTGTTCGTCACGCTCACCGCGACATACAGCAGTTCCTTGATGAGCGGATCGAGCGCGCCGGGCGCCATCACGTCCTTCAGGCTGTCCCACGTGCGCGCGAGAGTTGGCGGATGCTGGGCGATGTACTTCCAGAAGTTGTTGACGTCGTCGACCTGACGGGTCTGCTTGATATCGTCGTACACGGTTTGGACTTCCGGCGATGCCGCAGCGTATTCGACGGCTTTGATCTGACTCATGCGTTCTCCTTTTCTTGCTGACGAGATTCGGTGAACCTTGCGCGCGAGGCGCAGGGTTCGCGGTGGCCGTCTATTGTGACGTGATTTTCAGCGCGCCTCACCACTGCATGACGCGGCAGACGGACGTCGCTGAATTGCCAACACTCGATATGCACCGAGTTGGCCGCTCGCCATCACACCACTGCGGGGAAATCGCGGAAAAGCATATGGCATGCCGCTTTGGCGCCGATGGCATGGTGCGTGCATCCAGCGGACGTGAGCGCGGCATTTTTCCGCTCTCCTCGATCCACTTGATGCACTCACTCCGCTGGAGATTCACCATGAAAACGCTCGTCCTCAAAGACCTCGCCCGCCTCGACGAACTCGATCGCGCGGCATCGCTATCCGTTCGCGGCGGCACTGCCTGCCTGACGCGCCAGGCACCTTCCGGTTGCGGCGGACTGGATCAGCCGATGCACATCGAACGCGGCTGGAGCCCATGCCCGCCCGTTCATTTCGGCTGCGGACCGGTCTACTTCCCGTTCGACCAGCTGCCTTCGCACAAGGAACTGAAGGTGGTGCCGCTGTAGTGCCGCGGCACGCCCAAAGGCAAACGGCGCCGCCTGTCCGCGCCGTGGCGTGGCGAGCGCGCAAGCCTGAACGCGCTCACCACGCCGATTTTCGTGCTACTCCGTCTGGTCGCGCAGCCGCAATATCTGGCCGCCCGCGCTGTCTTCCACCAGCCAGCCGGCCGCCGTCATCACGTCGCGCAGACGATCCGCTTCGCTCCATTGCTTCGCGGCGCGGGCTCTTTCGCGTTGATCCGCGAGGGCCTCGATCCCGGCCGGAAGCTCGGGCGTATCGACGTCCTTCCAATCGGCGAGACCCAGTCCAAGCACGACGTCGAAGCAATCGACGCTCGCCCTTCGCGTTGCCGGCGGCAGATCGCTTCTGACCACGTCCCACAGCACCGCGAGCGCGCGCGGCAGGTTCAGATCGTGATCGACCTCCTCCTTGAAGCGCGCCACGGCGGACGCATCGGCCGTACCGCCTGCCGGCCATTGCGCATAGCTGCGGCGCAAGCGGTCCAACGCGGCTTGCGCGGCATCCAGCGCGGCCTCGCTGAAGCGCAGGCTGCTGCGGTAGTGCGCGCCCAGGCATAGATAGCGATACGCGAGCGGATCGTTGCCGCGCTCGATCAGCGTCTGCAAACGTACGAAATCGCCACCCGACTTCGACATCTTGCCGGCGTCCAGCAACAGGAAATGGCCGTGCATCCAGAAGTTGGCGAGACGCGTGCCGTGGCGCGCCTGGGTTTGCGCGATCTCGTTGCTGTGATGCACGGGGATATGATCTTCGCCGCCGCAATGAATGTCGAACCACGGGCTCAAATACTTCGCCGACATCGCCGAGCACTCGATATGCCAGCCGGGAAAGCCTCGGCCCCACGGACTGTCCCACTCCATTTGCCGCGTGGCGCCGGGCGGACTGAATTTCCACAGCGCGAAATCGGTCGCGCGCTGCTTCTCGCCGGACGCGACACGTTTGCCCGCCTGCAAGCCCGCCACATCCAGACGCGCCAGATAGCCGTAGTCATCCTGCCTGCCGGTGTCGAAATAGACGCCGTCGGCCGTGCGGTAGGTGTAGCCGTTGCGCTCAAGTTCGGCGATAAAGTCGATCTGCTCCGCGATGTGATCGGTCGCACGGCACCACAGCGCGGGCTCCAGCAGATTGAGCGCGCGCCAGTCGTTCATGAAGGCCGCCGTGTACCGCTCGGCGATCGCCCACGCCGATTCGCCAGTGCGCCGGCTGCCCTTCTCCATCTTGTCCTCGCCTTCGTCGGCATCGGACACCAGATGGCCGACATCGGTGATGTTCACCACGTGCCGCACGTTATATCCGTTCAACACCAGCGTGCGCCGCAGCACGTCTTCGAACACGTAGGTCCGCAGATTGCCGATATGCGCGTGGTCGTACACCGTCGGGCCGCAGCAATACAGGCCGACGTGATCCGGATGAATCGGCGTGAATTCGCGCACGCTGCGCGTCCAGGTGTCGTACAGGCGAAGCGGCATGTGATGTCTCTAGGCGCCGGGTGTTCAAAAAAGCGTTCAAAAGCAAAAAGGCCACCGGTCGCGTGACGGGTGGCCTCAGGGATGCGGATGTGCGCAGATCGACTTGCTAGACGCAAGCTCCCCTCGGCAGGCTGCGACAGCATGCGCGCGAAGAATGCGGACGGGAAAGGATAGAAGCGATCATGGAAACGATCCTAACGCGGGTTCGCCGCTGCGGTCAATCGTCGACGCACTTTGGCGCTTTGGCGCTTCAGGCGCCTAGCGCGTTCGCGCCCGCGTTCGCCGCATGAAAAAGCCCCGCAAGACTTTCACCTTGCGGGGCTTCATGTCGAACGGGATGCTCGTTCGTTCAGCGCGACATCATGTGCATGCTGACGTTGTGCATGACCCACAACGTGCCGCCGATCACGATGACCGCGGTCAGCAGCGTGAAGGCAAACGCCATCACATTCCAGCGCTGCTCCGACGACGTATTCAGATGCAGGAAGAAAATCAGGTGCACGACGATCTGCACGAGCGCGAGGCCCGCGATCGCCAGCAGCGCATTCTCGCCCGTCAACGTGCCGGTCATGACGAGGCCGAAAGCGGCGACGGTCAGAACGACGGAGAGAATGAAACCCACCGTATAGCTGCCGATGCTGCCGTGACTTTCACCTGCGTGGGCGTTATGGCTATGGTCCATTCAGATCACGCTCGCAAGATAGACAAAGGTGAAGACGCCGATCCACACAACGTCCAGAAAGTGCCAGAAAAGGCTCAGGCACGTCAGGCGAATCATGTCGCGTTCGGTCAGATCGCGGTGGCTGATCACCTGAATGGCGAGCACCACCATCCAGATCAGGCCGCACGTGACGTGCAGGCCGTGCGTGCCGACCAGCGTGAAGAACGACGACAGGAACGCGCTGCGGCTCGGACCGGCGCCTTCGGCGATCAGGTGCGAGAACTCGCGCAATTCCAGCACGAGGAACGCGAGACCGAGCAGGAAGGTCACGCCGAGCCAGAACAGCAGTACGCCCTTGCGGTTCTTGTGCGCGCCCAGCATCGCGAAGCCGTAGGTGATGCTGCTCAGGAGCAGCATGGTCGTTTCGAGCGCGACGCCCGGAATCTCGAACAGATCCTTGCCGCTCGGACCGCCCGCGAACTGGTGGCCCATCACCGCGAACACTGCGAACAGCGCCGCGAAGATGATGCAGTCGGTCATCAGATACAGCCAGAAGCCGAACACCGATTGCGACGGTACGTGGTCCGCGTCGTGATGCGAGTGGGCATCAATAGTATTGGTCAACATCAATCCACCTCCAACGCGACCCGCGCACCAGCGCCAGAGCGTTTCTCTTCAATTTCCGCGACCGTGGCGGCCGGGATGTAATAGCCTTCGTTTTTCTGGAAGCTATAGACGATCACGGTGCCGATCGCGCCGACCAGGCCGACGATCGCCAGCCACCAGATGTGCCAGACACCGGCAAAGCCGAGCACCAGCGAGAACAGACCCGCGATCACACCCGCGGACGTATTCGACGGCATGTGAATGTCGCGATACACCGGCTTGGCTTGCGTATCCTTGCGCGACTTCATGTCGGTGAACGCATCGAGCTTGTGCACCGTCGGGATGATCGCGAAGTTGTAGACCGGCGGCGGCGAGCTCATTGCCCATTCCAGCGTGTGGCCGTTCCACGGATCGCCAGTGAGGTCGCGATTCTGCGGCAGGTTGCGATCGCGGATGCTGACGACGATCTGCAACACCTGCAACGCGATACCGATAGCAATCAGCGCCGCACCGCCCGCGGCCAGAATCAGCCACGGGTGCCACAGCGGGTTGTCATAGTGGTTGATACGGCGCGTCATGCCCATGAAGCCGAGCACGTACAGCGGCGTGAACGCCACCCAGAAACCGATCTGCCAGAACCAGAACGAAGCCTTGCCCAGCTTTTCGTTCAGCTTGAAGCCGAAGGCCTTCGGGAACCAGTAGTTGAAGCCCGCCAGATAACCGAACAGCACGCCGCCGATGATCACGTTGTGGAAGTGAGCGATCAGAAACAGGCTGTTGTGCAGCACGAAGTCCGCGCCCGGGATCGCCATCATCACGCCGGTCATACCGCCGATCGTGAACGTGATCATGAAGCCGATGGTCCACAAGATAGGCGGCGTGAACGTCAGCCGGCCCTTGTAGATCGTGAACAGCCAGTTGAACACTTTCACGCCCGTGGGAATCGCAATCACCATGGTGGCGATGCCGAAGAACGCGTTGACGTCAGCGCCCGAACCCATCGTGAAGAAGTGATGCAGCCACACGAGGAACGACAGCACCATGATCGCGCAGGTCGCCCACACCATCGTCTTGTAGCCGAACAGCGGCTTTTTGGCGAAGGTCGCCACGACTTCCGAGAAGATACCGAACGCCGGCAGGATCAGGATGTACACCTCGGGGTGACCCCAGGCCCAGATCAGGTTCAGGTACATCATGGCGTTGCCGCCGCCATCGTTCGTAAAGAAGTGCATGCCGAGGTAGCGGTCCAGACCCAGCAGCGCGAGCGTCACGGTCAGGATCGGGAACGAGGCCATGATCAGCACGTTGGTGCAAAGCGCCGTCCACGTGAACACCGGCATCTTCATGAACGTCATGCCCGGCGCACGCATCTTCACGATGGTCGCGAAGAAATTTACGCCTGTCAGCAAGGTGCCGATACCGGAGAGCTGCAGACTCCACAGGTAATAGTCGACCCCGACACCCGGACTGAACTGCAGTTCGGAGAGCGGCGGATACGCGAGCCAACCCGTTTGCGCGAATTCACCGATCACCAGCGAGATGTTGATCAGGATCGCGCTGACCGCAGTCATCCAGAACGAGAGCGAGTTGATGAACGGGAACGCGACGTCGCGTGCGCCAATCTGCAGCGGCACGATGATGTTCATCAGGCCGATCATGAACGCCATCGCCATGAAGAAAATCATGATGACGCCGTGCGCCGTGAACACCTGGTCGTAGTGATGCGGCGGCAGGTAGCCCGGGTTCGCATAAGCGAGGGCCTGTTGCAGACGCATCATGATCGCGTCCGCGAAGCCGCGGAACAGCATGATGAGTGCCACGACGATGTACATCACGCCGAGCTTCTTGTGGTCCACCGACGTGAGCCACTCGGTCCACAGGTAGCGCCACTTGCCGAAATAGGTGATCAGACCCAGCAGCGTCGCACCGCCGATGGCGATCATCGCGGCCGTGACCATGATGATCGGCTCGTGGTACGGAATCGCGTCTAGTGAAAGTTTACCGAACATGCGTTACCCCTTGCCCTTTGGCGCACAGTTGGCGTCCTTCATGTTGTCGAGGACGTTGCCGTTGTTGTATCGGGCAATGATGTTGTGAAAGAGCTTCGGATCGACGCTCGAGAAGTAGCGCACCGGCTCTTTCTCGGTCGGCGCGGACACCGTGTGGTAGCGGTCCATGCTGAGGTTGTCCGACGAAGCGCGCACTTTCGCAACCCATGCGTTGAATTCTTCAGGCGAGGTGGCGAGCGCACGGAACTTCATGTCCGAGAAGCCCTTGCCGCTGAAGTTCGCCGAGGCGCCGGCGTAGTTGCCGGCTTCGTCCGCGATCAGATGCAGGCGCGTTTGCATGCCCGCCATCGCGTAGATCTGGCCGCCGAGCTGCGGAATGAAGAACGAGTTCATCACCGTGTCCGACGTGATCGTGAAGTTCACCGGCGTGCCGACCGGGAACGCCAACTGGTTCACCGACGCAATGCCGAGGTCCGGATAGATGAACAGCCACTTCCAGTCGAGCGCGACGACTTCGACGTTGATCGGCTTGACCTGCGACTCGAGCGGCTTGTACGGGTCGAGCTCGTGCGTGGTCTTCCACGTCAACACGGCGAGGAACAGAATGATCAGCGTCGGAATCGTCCAGATGGCGATTTCGATACCCGTGGAATGCGTCCAGCCAGGACGGTAGTCGGCGCTTTTATTCGACGCGCGATAACGCCACGCGAACAGCAGCGTGAGCGCGATCACCGGAACGACCACGATCAGCATGGCCCAGGTGGACGTGGCAATCAGCTCACGTTCCGCCAGCCCCACACTCCCCTTCGGATTCAGAATATCGAGGTTGCTGCAACCCGAGAGCAACAACACGAGGCTCGCCGATACGAAACTCATCGACCCGCGCAGAGTCTTTCCTTTCATATCCATTGCCTCTTCTTTACGTCTTCAACGAACGTCATTCGACCGCTCTCCAATAGTAAGCGCTCGCATAATAGGGGCACGCCCGGTCGTAATAAACACTCGATTTAGCAACGATCTATTGCGTCGCAGCACGGTGTGACACGTTGCCGCACACTTGCGCGCGGGTCGGCAACTGAAGTGCGCCGCTGCAAGGAATCGAAGTATCGGCCGAACGAGAAAACCCCTTTAAACAAGCGCGAAAACGCGCCGCGGCCTGAGTGGCCGCGGCGCGCGTCATGCGTGCAAAGAGACTTGATCCATAAGGGAAAAGCGCATTGACGGCGCAGCACTCACCAGGTGAATGCTGCGCTCGTCCGATCAGCCCGGCGAGCGGGCGGTCGCGGCTGCCGGCGCGGGCACTGCGGCTTGCAGATGCTCGCCTCCCTCGCCGCCAGTCGGCGCCGCGTCCGACGGATGGGCCGAGCGCTCCGACTGCGCCAGCAACGTGCCGACCGACGGATCGATCGCGTCGGTGAACGGCTTCGGATTGATGCCGATGGCGAGCACCAGCAGCGCCATCGCGCCGAGCAACACGAACTCGCGCTTGCCGACATCCTTGAGATTCGCGACGCGCGCGTTGGCGATCGCGCCGAAGATCACGCGCTTGTACATCCACAGCGTGTAGGCCGCGCTCAGAATCAGCGTGGTGGCCGCCATCGCGCCGATCCAGAAATTGAAGCGGATCGCGCCCATCAGCACCATGAATTCGCCGACGAAACCCGAGGTGCCGGGCAAGCCGATGTTGGCCATGGAGAACAGCATCACGAACGCGGCGAAGCGCGGCATGGTGTTGGCCACACCACCATACTCGGCGATCGATGCGGTCTTGGTGCGGTCGTAGAGCATGCCCGTACACAACAGCATCGCGCCCGACACCACGCCGTACGACAGCATCTGCACGATCGCGCCGGCCTGGCCGATGCGGTTGAACACGAACAGGCCGAGCGTGACGAGGCCCATGTGCGCGACCGTCGAATACGCGAGCAGGCGGCGCATGTCGGTTTGCACGAGCGCGAGCAGGCTCGCGTAGATCACCGCGACGAGCGAGAGCGTGATCATCATCGGCGCGAAGAAGTGGCTGGCCTGCGGCGCGATCGGCAAGGCGAAACGCAGCAGACCGTAGCCGCCGAGCTTCAGCATGCCGATCATCACGGCGGCGCCCGTCGGGCCGTCGAGGTGGACGTCAGGCAGCCACGTGTGCAGCGGCCACATCGGCACCTTCACGCCGAACGCGGCGAGGAAACCGAGGAAGATCAGGACCTGCGGCCACGTGCCGAGGTGCGTCTCGCGCCACAGCGCGAGGTCGAAGCTGTGCGTCTGGCCGTACAGATAGAGCATCGACATCAGCATTAGCAGCGAGCCGAGAAACGACACGAAGAAGAATTTCACCGCGGCATACGAGCGGTTCGACTGGCCCCACGTGCCGATCAGCAGATAGAGCGGAATCAGCGTCGCTTCGAACGAGATAAAGAACAGCATGCCGTCGAGCGAGGTGAACACGCCCTGCATGAAGCCCGACAGCATCAGGAAGGCGCCGAAGTACTGCGCGGTCCGCTCGGTGATCGACTCCCACGAGGCGACCACGATGATGATCGTGGTGAGCGCGGTCAGCGCGACGAGCCACAGCGAGATTCCGTCCACGCCCACATGCCAGGCGATATCGAAGGTGGGCGACCAGCGCGCGTTCTCGACGAACTGCATCGACGTGACGTCGTTGCGGAAATTCGACACCAGCGGAATCACCGGCAGAAAACCCGCAATCGCGCCGATCAGCGCGAGCCACCGTGTGCGACCACGTGCCGCGTCGGATCCGGCACGCAAAACCACCACGCCGGCGACAATAGGGATCCAGATTAGAAGGCTAAGAAGAGGCAATGGCATGTGCTCTATCGAAACTTGAAGTACAAAAACGCCGCATCAACGCCTTCAAAATAGAAAGCATTGAAATGGATATGTAGGCTGGATTTCGCTGAAATTTGACGTGCAATCGGGGTTGGCCGCTACACGTTTACCCGCAGTCGAATGACCAAGGGTGGGAGATTACCAAGATAAGAATACTTTTGCAGCGCAACAACGCTGCAAAGCCGCTGGCAATGTATTGTTGCGACGCTTGGGCTTGCGGAATGGATAAAAATGTGCAGACGCACAAATCCGCCGGCGCGGGTTGCAGCGGCGGATTTTAGGGGGAAAAGCGAGCAGTTGATAGCCAGTTAGAAGCTCTTGCACAATCCTTCGGCGTGCGTCCGGAGCCGGAATAGATCATGCTCGTTCCTGACGTGGTAGCGGCGCGCATTTCGAGCTTTCGGAGAAAATTTTTTGCTTATCCGCGAGCATAAACTTTCGGACCCTCCACTCTAAATAATCCGGCGCATGGTGCCGAAAGTTCGGGACAGTAAACCGACGGTACCCGTGTGAGCGAGTTCCCCGGCACGCGCGTGGGGCGTCGGCGTGCCTTACAGAAGGCGAATATACTTCGGCGGTTCAAGGACAGATGTGCGTGCGCCGGTGCAGCGCTTTTCTGGTCTGCGTTTTGCCCATACGGACGCCGCTCACACTTTTCGGAAAACGCATGCCACGTGACGAAGGCGTCGTTCCCGCGCTCGAGTGCCGCGGGCTCAGCAAGACCTACGGCGCGGGCCGCATCGTGCTGGCGCAACTTGATTTCATACTCGGTCCGGGCGAGTTCGTCGCGATCATGGGTGACTCCGGTGTCGGCAAATCGACGCTGCTCAATCTCGTGGCCGGTCTGGACAGTGCGGATAGCGGCGACGTGATCATCGACGGCAGCGCACTTTCGCGCCTGGACGACAACGCGGCGACGCGCCTGCGGCGGCAAAAACTCGGCTTTGTCTTCCAGGCGTTTCACGTGCTGCCGCATCTGACGCTTGCGCAAAACGTCGCGCTGCCGCTGCTGCTCAACGAACTGCCCACCGCCGCCGCGCTCGACATGCTCGCGGCGGTCGGCCTCGGCGGACGCGGCGACGACTTTCCGCGTCAACTCTCGGGTGGCGAATTGCAGCGTGTCGCGATTGCGCGAGCGCTGGTACATCGCCCGAAACTGCTGCTCGCCGACGAACCCACCGGCAATCTGGATCCCGATACCGCGCACGAAGTGCTCGGCCTGTTCCGCGCGCAAAGCAAGGCGACCGGCGCGGCCACGATCATGGTGACGCACTCGGAAGCCGCCGCGGCCGTCGCCGACCGCATCCTGATCCTGAGCGACGGCGGTCTGCATGCGACGCCTCCTTCTACAGCCCTGACCTTCGGCTCCCGTAACCGCACGCCTTCCGCCGATGATGTCCGCTGATTCCCGTCTTCTACCGCGCTTGCGCGGCCATCGCGTTCTCGCGCGCTGGCTGCTGGGCGCCGAATGGCACAGCCATCGCGGACGCGCCCTGGTTGCAATGGCAACGATCGCGCTTGGCGTCGCGCTCGGTTACGCCGTGCAGTTGATCAACAGCGCGGCGTTCAGCGAATTTTCCGCGGCGGCCCGCAGTCTGTCGGGCGAAGCCGATCTGCAGGTGCGCGGCGCTCAACCGTTAGTCGACGAAGCAATCTATCCGCTAGTCGCCAACGAGCCCGGTGTCGCGCTGGCCAGCCCCGTGCTCGCACTGGATGTCACCGTGCCCGCGCGGAGCGCCGCACTGCCGGTGCTCGGCATCGACGTGTTTAAAGCGAGCCGCATTGCGCCCGATCTGATCGGCGTGCCGTCGCCGGATAAGCCGTTCGATACCCTCGCGGCCGACACCGTGTTTCTCTCGACGGCGGCGCAGCAATGGCTGAAGGTGAAAGCCGGCGACGAGGTGGCGCTGCGAAGCGGCACCTCGATCGTGCATTTGCGCATGGCGGGCGGCATCGTGAGAACACGGCCGGGCCAGCGGCTCGCCGTCATGGATATCGCCGCCGCGCAGTGGCGGTTCGGCAAAGTGGGCAAGCTCTCGCGAGTGGACGTGCAGCTCGAACGCGGCGTCGACCGCGAGCGCTTCAGACGTGAGATGCAAGCGCGGCTCGGCAACCAGTGGGTCATTGCCGAAACGCGTGACGCAGAGAGCCGCACCGATCGCCTCTCGCGCGCGTATCGGATCAATATGAATGTGCTCGCGCTGGTGGCGTTGTTTACCGGCGCGTTTCTGGTGTTTTCGACGCAGGCGCTGAGCGTCGTGCGACGGCGCGCGCAGTTCGCCATGCTGCGTGTGCTCGGCCTGACGCGGGGTCAGTTGTTGCGGCAGATCCTGATGGAGGGCGCGTTGCTGGGTCTGCTCGGCTCGCTCGCCGGACTCGCGCTCGGCTACGCCATGGCGAGCGGTGCGCTGCATTTTTTCGGCAGCGATCTGGGTGGCGGCTACTTTCCCGGCGTGCAGCCGCAAGTCGGCTTCGAACCGCGGGCGAGCGCGTTGTTTCTGATGCTCGGGCTGGCCGTATCGGTATTGGGCAGTCTCGCCCCCGCACTGGAAGCCGCGCGTGCGCGGCCCGCCACGGCGCTCAAGGCGGGCGCCGAAGAAGGCGCGTTGGCGCGGCTCGCCACACCGTGGCCCGCCCTGCTGTGTCTGCTGGCCGCCGCTGTACTGACGCAGGTGCCGCCGCTGTTCGACGCGCCGATTGGCGGTTATCTGGCCGTCGCGTTGCTGCTGGTCGGCGGGATTGCGTTGATGCCGCGCGTGACCGCGCTCATCTTCGGCGCGGCGAGCCGTGTTTTCGCCGCGCGACGCCGGACCGGCGCGGCCGTCACGCTGGCGCTCGCGCGACTGGCGAACGCGCCTGGGCATGCGTCGATCGCCATGGGAGGTGTGCTGTCGAGCTTTGCGCTGATCGTCGCGATGGCCATCATGGTGGCGAGCTTCCGGGTTTCCGTTGAAGACTGGCTGGTTCATCTGCTTTCCGCCGATCTGTATGTTCGCGTGGCGCCGAACGGCGACACCGGCGGTTTGCGGCTGGACGAGCAGAGCCGGCTCGCGGCTGTGCCCGGCGTTAGAACAGCCGCATTCGCGCGCACTTCGCATCTGACGCTCGACCCTGCGCGGCCCGACATCGCTCTGCTTGCGCGCGAGATCGACGCGGCCGATCCGGGCGCGAATCTGCAAATGACTGGTGCCGTGTTGCCGCCTGCTGAATTTGACGCGGGCGAAACACCTATTTGGGTATCCGAAGCAATGGTCGATCTGTATGGATACAAACTGGGTCAGCGCGTTCGATTGCCGTTTGGTGAACGCGGCCACGTGTTCGTGGTGGCGGGCATATGGCGCGATTACGTGCGGCAAACAGGCGCCGTTCAGATACGGCTCGCCGATTTCCGGCGCTTGACCGGTGACACGAGTGCAACCGACGTGGCCGTCACCGTTCAGCCCGGGACGAGTGTCGAGCAAATTGCCGTGGGGTTGCGCGCGCTGCCGTTCGGGGCATCGTTGGATTTGTCGCTACCGGGAGAAATCCGCGCGCGCACGCTGGTGATTTTCGACCGCAGTTTTGCGGTCACCTATCTTCTCGAAGCGGTCGCTATCGTGATCGGCTTGTTCGGCGTGGCGGCGACGTTTTCCGCGCAGACGCTCGCTCGTTCGCGTGAGTTCGGCATGCTGCGGCATGTCGGTGTGACGCGCTCGCAGGTGCTCGCCATCCTCGCGCTCGAAGGCGGCATGCTCACCGCTTGCGGCATAGCACTGGGTTTCGTGCTCGGGTTCGCGATCAGTCTGATCCTGGTGTTCGTCGTCAATCCGCAGTCGTTTCACTGGAGCATGTCGCTGCACGTGCCATGGATAGCGCTCGCTACCGTCGCGTTGGTGATGCTCGCTTCCTCGTGTTCGACGGCGGTGATTGCGGGACGCGGCGCAGTGTCGGTGGATGCGGTGCGTGCCGTGAAGGAGGATTGGTGATGAAGGCTTTATCGCGCGATCCGGCGCGGTGGGTTATGCGGGCGGTAGTGGCGCGCTTCGATCTTGCCGGCGAGGAAAGACGGTTCGTTTTGCGGCGGCGTGATCCGCGGATGGGGATCGTGGTTTTGGACGGGAACATGTCGAAGGACGCGTTGATTGGGCGCGAGGTGTCCTGGATGGGAACGTGCTTCGATTTGGCCTCCGCCGACGGGTATTGCACCGCTCTGCAACGACGTGAGTTGCGGATCACGGGCGCGGATTGGGGCGAGACTATTCCGAGCTGCGGGTCGATTGGACGCGAGGTGTCATGGATGTCGGCTCGCCGGGCTGTCGCGAGTGGCGGATCCGACGCCGCCCTGCGTTCACGTGGGCCGCAGCTGGCGTGCGCGGCGTCGGGCGAGACCGTGCCGGGCTACATGTCGAGTGCACGCAAGATGTCGTGCCAGCCGCCGGTTGAGTCCGCTCGTGTCGCGAATCGGCGCATAGGTACGCGTATTCGCGGCGTGTTGTCCATCTTGATGCTGACTGCCTGGCCCGCGTTCGCCGCGGCGCCCGAATTCGCGGCGGTCACACCCGATCACGCAATTGCCCTGCCGCAGGACACCGGTGCGCACGCGGCCTTTCGCACCGAATGGTGGTACGCGACAGGTTGGCTCACCACGCCGGATAACCAGCCGCTCGGATTTCAGATCACATTCTTCCGTTCCGCAACCGGGCATGACGCCGCCGATCCGAGTGCTTTCGCGCCTTCGCAATTGATCATTGCCCATGCCGCGTTAAGCGATCCCGCGCTCGGCCATCTTGCGCACGAGCAGCGCATTGCCCGTCAAGGATTCGGTCTGGCGTATGCGAAGCCGGCCAACACCGACGTCAAACTCGACGCATGGAAAATGGTTCGGGCCACTGACGGTCACTACGACGTCGTTGCGGACGCGAACGGTTTTTCGCTGCATCTCAAGTTGACACCGACGCAAGCACCTTTGATTCAGGGCGAACGCGGCTATTCACGCAAGGGGCCGCGGCCTGAGCAGGCGAGTTATTACTACAGCGAGCCGCAATTGCGCGTAACTGGCGGCGTAGTTCGACCGATCGCGGCAGGCGGTTCGTCGCATGGCGAGACTCCTGTGACGGGAATGGCGTGGCTCGATCACGAATGGTCGAGCACATTGCTCGACGCCAATGCGGTAGGCTGGGATTGGCTCGGCGCCAACCTCGCCGACGGCTCTGCGCTGATGGCATTCAAGGTACGAAGTCGCCATGGACACGCTGTGTGGGCGCATGCGGCATTTCGCAAACCCGACGGCGAGGTGACGACATTCGCCCCCGATCAAGTCGACTTTACGCCGCTTCGCACATGGCGCTCGCCGCGCACCAACACTTCTTATCCCGTCTCGATGATGGTCAAAACCGGTGTGCTGACGTGGAAACTCGATCCGCTGATGGACGATCAAGAACTCGATTCGCGGCAATCGACGGGCGCGGTGTACTGGGAAGGCGCAGTGCGGGTGAGCCGCGAAGGTGTGGATGTGGGACGGGCGTATCTGGAACTGACGGGCTACGCGAAAGCGCTGCGGATGGGGCGGGAGTGAAGGCGGGTTCTACGGTGGGGTTCTACGGTGGGGTTCTACGGTGGGGTTCTACGGTGGGGTTCTACGGTGGGGTTCTACGGCGGGGTTCTACGGCGGGTTTTTTTCCGTGTATGGGGGGCGGGGTAAACGCAGAAACCCCACCTTTTCGGGGTGGGGTTTCTGTCTGCTGCTGGGGAGCCTGACGATTACCTACTTTCACACGGGTAATCCGCACTATCATCGGCGTGGAGTCGTTTCACGGTCCTGTTCGGGATGGGAAGGGGTGGGACCGACTCGCTATGGTCATCAGGCATGACTTGTTGCTGCACTGCTCGTGGAGCAATACGGCCAATCT
The DNA here is from genome assembly GCF_003387275.1 of Paraburkholderia sp. BL6669N2. Classification (NCBI taxonomy): domain Bacteria; kingdom Pseudomonadati; phylum Pseudomonadota; class Betaproteobacteria; order Burkholderiales; family Burkholderiaceae; genus Paraburkholderia; species Paraburkholderia sp. BL6669N2. Next base: position 1,614,551 of record NZ_QUNA01000002.1, read on the forward strand.
GGAAGAAGTAGTTTCTGGTGATGCTCACCAGGGGTAAAGCTGTTGGGGTTGTGTTGTTTCTGGCACAACACGATCACTTAACCTGGGTGTCCTTGCCCCCTTCGGGGTGGGATGCCCGTCAGTGCTGAAGCACTGACGATCATCGCAAAACACACCTGTTATAGGATCAAGCCTTACGGGCAATTAGTATCAGTTAGCTTAACGCATTACTGCGCTTCCACACCTGACCTATCAACGTCCTGGTCTTGAACGACCCTTCAAGGGGCTCGAAGCCCCGGGGATATCTCATCTTAAGGCGAGTTTCCCGCTTAGATGCTTTCAGCGGTTATCTCTTCCGAACATAGCTACCCGGCGATGCCACTGGCGTGACAACCGGTACACCAGAGGTTCGTCCACTCCGGTCCTCTCGTACTAGGAGCAGCCCCCTTCAAATATCCAGCGCCCACGGCAGATAGGGACCAAACTGTCTCACGACGTTTTAAACCCAGCTCACGTACCTCTTTAAATGGCGAACAGCCATACCCTTGGGACCGGCTACAGCCCCAGGATGAGATGAGCCGACATCGAGGTGCCAAACACCGCCGTCGATATGAACTCTTGGGCGGTATCAGCCTGTTATCCCCAGAGTACCTTTTATCCGTTGAGCGATGGCCCTTCCATACAGAACCACCGGATCACTATGACCTGCTTTCGCACCTGCTCGACTTGTCGGTCTCGCAGTTAAGCACGCTTATGCCATTGCACTATCAGCACGATTTCCGACCGTACCTAGCGTACCTTCGTACTCCTCCGTTACACTTTGGGAGGAGACCGCCCCAGTCAAACTGCCTACCATGCACTGTCCCCGATCCGGATTACGGACCAAGGTTAGAACCTCAAACAAACCAGGGTGGTATTTCAAGGTCGGCTCCACGCAGACTGGCGTCCACGCTTCAAAGCCTCCCACCTATCCTACACAGACCGGTTCAAAGTCCAATGCAAAGCTACAGTAAAGGTTCATGGGGTCTTTCCGTCTAGCCGCGGGGAGATTGCATCATCACAAACACTTCAACTTCGCTGAGTCTCGGGAGGAGACAGTGTGGCCATCGTTACGCCATTCGTGCAGGTCGGAACTTACCCGACAAGGAATTTCGCTACCTTAGGACCGTTATAGTTACGGCCGCCGTTTACCGGGACTTCAATCAAGAGCTTGCACCCCATCATTTAATCTTCCGGCACCGGGCAGGCGTCACACCCTATACGTCCACTTTCGTGTTTGCAGAGTGCTGTGTTTTTATTAAACAGTCGCAGCCACCAGTTTATTGCAACCCCTTCACCCTTCTGGCGCAGGCCAGTCAGGCTACAGGGGCGTACCTTATCCCGAAGTTACGGTACCAATTTGCCGAGTTCCTTCTCCCGAGTTCTCTCAAGCGCCTTAGAATACTCATCTCGCCCACCTGTGTCGGTTTGCGGTACGGTCTTGTTAAACTGAAGCTTAGAGGCTTTTCTTGGAACCACTTCCGATTGCTTCTTCACCGAAGTGAATGGCCTCGCACCCTTGAATTCCGCACCCGGATTTGCCAAAGCGCCTTCTCCAATGCAAGGACCGGGACTTCCAACACCCGGACAACCTTCCGCGATCCGTCCCCCCATCGCATTTAACAATGGTGCAGGAATATTAACCTGCTTCCCATCAGCTACGCATTTCTGCCTCGCCTTAGGGGCCGACTCACCCTACGCCGATGAACGTTGCGTAGGAAACCTTGGGCTTACGGCGAGGGGGCTTTTCACCCCCTTTATCGCTACTCATGTCAGCATTCGCACTTCCGATACCTCCAGCACACTTTCCAGTGCACCTTCGCAGGCTTACGGAACGCTCTCCTACCATGCACATAAATGTGCATCCGCAGCTTCGGTATATTGCTTAGCCCCGTTACATCTTCCGCGCAGGACGACTCGATCAGTGAGCTATTACGCTTTCTTTAAAGGATGGCTGCTTCTAAGCCAACCTCCTGACTGTTTTAGCCTTCCCACTTCGTTTCCCACTTAGCAATATTTGGGGACCTTAGCTGGCGGTCTGGGTTGTTTCCCTCTTGACACCGGACGTTAGCACCCGATGTCTGTCTCCCGTGATTGCACTCTTCGGTATTCGGAGTTTGCTATGGCGTAGTAATCCGCAATGGACCCCACAACCATGACAGTGCTCTACCCCCGAAGGTGATACACGAGGCACTACCTAAATAGTTTTCGGAGAGAACCAGCTATTTCCAGGTTTGTTTAGCCTTTCACCCCTATCCACAGCTCATCCCCTAACTTTTCAACGTTAGTGGGTTCGGACCTCCAGTACGTGTTACCGCACCTTCATCCTGGCCATGGATAGATCACCTGGTTTCGGGTCTACACCCAGCGACTGAATCGCCCTGTTCGGACTCGCTTTCGCTACGCCTGCCCTAATCGGTTAAGCTTGCCACTGAATGTAAGTCGCTGACCCATTATACAAAAGGTACGCCGTCACCCTCTTTCAAAGGCTCCGACTGTTTGTATGCATGCGGTTTCAGGATCTGTTTCACTCCCCTCCCGGGGTTCTTTTCGCCTTTCCCTCACGGTACTGGTTCACTATCGGTCGATCACGAGTATTTAGCCTTGGAGGATGGTCCCCCCATCTTCAGACAGGATTTCACGTGTCCCGCCCTACTTGTCGCATACCTAGTTCTTCCAATCTGTTTTCGCCTACGGGGCTATCACCCGCTATGGCCGCACTTTCCAGAGCGTTTGGCTAACAGTTCAGATAAAGAATGCAGGCTGGTCCCATTTCGCTCGCCACTACTCTGGGAATCTCGGTTGATTTCTTTTCCTGCGGTTACTTAGATGTTTCAGTTCACCGCGTTCGCTTCACGTAGCCTATGTATTCAGCTACGGATGACCCATACGGGCCGGGTTTCCCCATTCGGATATCGGTGGATCAAAGCTCGTTTGCCAGCTCCCCACCGCTTTTCGCAGGCTACCGCGTCCTTCATCGCCTGTGATCGCCAAGGCATCCACCACATGCACTTGTTCGCTTGACCCTATAACGGGTGTGTCTCCTGCATGATCCACTGGGAATCACACGCTCGCCACGCTCGCTACAGGTTGAGTATTCGTGTTGCGCCGTATTCCAAAAGCGATCTTTCGATCTCTCTTTTCATACATTGATACAATCACAACCCTGATTCACCTACTCGCACACCCATCTCTAAGTATGCTTTCGTGAATCTCTTTACTACTTCTTCCTGATTGTTAAAGAACGACAGCCGATATAAAGCTCTGCTTCATATCACTCTGACTGGCTCAATCGCCAATGCACAACGCTCTGCTTCTTGCACAGAACGCTACGCATTGAGGATTGGTGGAGGATGACGGGATCGAACCGACGACCCCCTGCTTGCAAAGCAGGTGCTCTCCCAGCTGAGCTAATCCCCCAGTCATGCACAGATAATCTCTACCTGCGTTGATACCCAGGGGTCTTAGTCGCCAAACTCGGCGATCAGCACACCAGACAAGACTTTGGTGGGTCTGGATGGATTCGAACCATCGACCCCCGCCTTATCAAGACGGTGCTCTAACCGACTGAGCTACAGACCCCTGAGTCTGTCCTGATTTCACAGCCGATAAGCGTGAGCGCTCAACGCATTGCTTTTACGCAACTGACACGTTCGCTCGAGAAAGGAGGTGATCCAGCCGCACCTTCCGATACGGCTACCTTGTTACGACTTCACCCCAGTCATGAATCCTACCGTGGTGACCGTCCTCCTTGCGGTTAGACTAGCCACTTCTGGTAAAACCCACTCCCATGGTGTGACGGGCGGTGTGTACAAGACCCGGGAACGTATTCACCGCGGCATGCTGATCCGCGATTACTAGCGATTCCAGCTTCACGCACTCGAGTTGCAGAGTGCGATCCGGACTACGATCGGTTTTCTGGGATTGGCTCCCCCTCGCGGGTTGGCGACCCTCTGTTCCGACCATTGTATGACGTGTGAAGCCCTACCCATAAGGGCCATGAGGACTTGACGTCATCCCCACCTTCCTCCGGTTTGTCACCGGCAGTCTCCCTAGAGTGCTCTTGCGTAGCAACTAGGGACAAGGGTTGCGCTCGTTGCGGGACTTAACCCAACATCTCACGACACGAGCTGACGACAGCCATGCAGCACCTGTGTTATGGCTCCCTTTCGGGCACTCCCACCTCTCAGCAGGATTCCATACATGTCAAGGGTAGGTAAGGTTTTTCGCGTTGCATCGAATTAATCCACATCATCCACCGCTTGTGCGGGTCCCCGTCAATTCCTTTGAGTTTTAATCTTGCGACCGTACTCCCCAGGCGGTCAACTTCACGCGTTAGCTACGTTACCAAGTCAATGAAGACCCGACAACTAGTTGACATCGTTTAGGGCGTGGACTACCAGGGTATCTAATCCTGTTTGCTCCCCACGCTTTCGTGCATGAGCGTCAGTATTGGCCCAGGGGGCTGCCTTCGCCATCGGTATTCCTCCACATCTCTACGCATTTCACTGCTACACGTGGAATTCTACCCCCCTCTGCCATACTCTAGCCCGCCAGTCACAAATGCAGTTCCCAGGTTAAGCCCGGGGATTTCACATCTGTCTTAGCGGACCGCCTGCGCACGCTTTACGCCCAGTAATTCCGATTAACGCTTGCACCCTACGTATTACCGCGGCTGCTGGCACGTAGTTAGCCGGTGCTTATTCTTCCGGTACCGTCATCCCCCCACCGTATTAGGGCAGAGGTTTTCTTTCCGGACAAAAGTGCTTTACAACCCGAAGGCCTTCTTCACACACGCGGCATTGCTGGATCAGGCTTGCGCCCATTGTCCAAAATTCCCCACTGCTGCCTCCCGTAGGAGTCTGGGCCGTGTCTCAGTCCCAGTGTGGCTGGTCGTCCTCTCAGACCAGCTACAGATCGTCGCCTTGGTAGGCCTTTACCCCACCAACTAGCTAATCTGCCATCGGCCGCCCCTGTAGCGCGAGGTCCTAAGATCCCCCGCTTTCATCCACAGATCGTATGCGGTATTAATCCGGCTTTCGCCGGGCTATCCCCCACTACAGGACACGTTCCGATGTATTACTCACCCGTTCGCCACTCGCCACCAGGATTGCTCCCGTGCTGCCGTTCGACTTGCATGTGTAAGGCATGCCGCCAGCGTTCAATCTGAGCCAGGATCAAACTCTTCAGTTCAAACCTGTTACTGTTTTTCGGTTCAGTTAAGAACCGGTCGCTCACTCAACGTACTGACGAATGATCTCTCCATCTTTCAATGGAAAAACCTTCCTTTCATTACTGTGTGAGACTTGATACTTTCGCTTCATCCGGCAGATCCCGAAGGGCCCGCCGGCGCGTCGCGCATCAAGCGCCCACACTTATCGGCTGTTAATTTTTAAAGATCGATTACGCATTCACCACCGAATCCGCACCGCAGGTCGCCAACATCACAACCACCCGGCACCGCTTCGTTCTGCGTCGCTGCATCAGCAGCAGAGAAACGAGATTATGGAGAGCGAGCGACACGTCGTCAACCCCTTCGCGCAATATTTTTCGAAAAGTTAAGAGGCACGGAAACAGACCGCTCCAACAACGCCGCCCAATTAGTTAGCCATCCGATTTAATTGACTGCTCACGAGGCAATCGTACTCGCGACGGCCAGCCAGTCGATCAGCGGCCGCGCCTCCCCGCTGTCAAAACAGCCAAGCGAGCCTCCTCACTATATATAGACACAAGGCGCACACCCGACAGCAGCGTCGAAACAACTGGAACGCCGGCACCACCGCAAAAAACTAAAGTTTCGCAGTCGCCAGCCGTCAACCAGGATACCCCGTCACTTAAATAGCCGCCGACCATGGACAATCCAGTCGAGGAACACGTCGAGGAAGCCTCATCCGCAGCGCAGACGACAGCGCTGAATCCGGAGCAGGTGCCAGTAGGCGCGCCCGTGGACTGGCCGATCGTCGACGCCGACGGCACGCTGCTGTTCGCCAGCGGCACCATCGTGGCGACCGCGGACGAGCGCAAATTCCTGTTCGGGCACTTCCGTCCGCAGCGCGGCGACTTACTGGACGCGACCGCGCAACCGCCACTGCCAGCAGAGCCGCAAGCGGATCCCAACGGCGCACTGACGCTCAAGGACATGCATCTGGAAATCGGTGCTTTGGTCGGTGTGCGCTCGCAGCTCGGCAGCGGCGCGCCCATGCACCCGTGCCGCATCATCGGTTTCGCGCCGAATCATTCGCTCTTCGTCACTCCGCCGATACACGCAGGCCGCATCTTCCCGCTGGGCATCGGCGAAAACATCGAGATCGTCGCGATCGCCAGCCATGCGGTGTTCCGTTTCGTCTGCACGATTGAAGCGATCTGCCGCACGCCGTTCGACTACGTCGTGCTGTCGAAGCCCGGCGTGGTCCGCCGCCTGCGCGAACGCAAATCGATCCGCGTCCGCGCGCACCTTGCGGTGCGTTTTGGCATCGGTCAAAGCGGGGAATCGTATGAGGGCCTTGGACTCGCGAAAGGCATCAGCGCGCTTGGCATGTCGCTGGACGCCTCGTGGACTCTGGGCGCCGTCGGCGACCGGTTGCGCGTTGCGTTCCGCCTGAAGTCGAAGGATCTCGACATGGAGATCGAAACCACGGCGCTGATCCGCAACGTGCAGAAAGGCCGCGGCTCCGGCGAGCCTTCAACGCATGGGCTCGAACTCGATCAACTCGATGCAGCCCAGCAGATGGCGATGAAAGTCTTCGTATTCGACCGTCAGGACGATGTGGTGTATTGGTCGAACGGCCTGAAATAAGCGCTCGCCCGTGAGCGGCACGGCCCGCGAGCCGCTCAGCCCATGAGCATCAGTTCTTCCGGCGTCAAGCGCCGCGCGCCCCAAGCATCGGCAAGCACTTCGCAGCGGCCCAGCCGGATCGCTTCGCGCTCGAAATCGACGAACACCACCTCGTCCGCATCCGGCGGACGCGCCGGCATGTCACGCGTGCGGCCATCGGTCAGAATCCACAACCAGCGTTGCTGCCCGGGCTTGCGGCGCGCGCAGCGATCCAGCAGCTGGGATGCACGCTGAACGCCTGCCGTCAGTGGCGTGCCGCCTCCGCCGCCCACTGGACTCAGCCACCGCTCGTTCCACCAGCGCGGCACAGCGGGGCCGAAACGCACATCCGCACCGGCGCCGCCGAAACAGACCAGCGCCGCCTCGGCTCGCGCCGCGCTTGCATGGTCGAACAAGGCGATCAGCAATCCCTTGGCGAGCGCGAGGCGCTGCCCGGCCAGCATGGAACCCGAGCAATCGAGTACGAAGCAGTGCAGCACGCCGCCGCGCGGCGCCTCGCGCACGAAATGCAGATGCCCGGCGCGCAGCGCATCCTGGCGTTTCGCGCCGAGTGTGGCCGGCCAGTCGATGCGCTTGCCCGGCTCGCCGCGCAAACGCCCGCGCGGACCGGCAGCTGTGCCCGCGCCTTGCAGCCATCGAAAACCGCTGCGCAAGTCAGCGGCGGCGCCCTTCCGATGGCTCAGCGTTTTTTTACGTTAAGCGGAATGACGCCCTTGACGTGCGTGGTTGCGGCCGGCTCGGGCGCGAGGTAGCCCCAGTCGCTATCGCCGGTCGCGGCGGCCGGCTGCGCATTGCCTTGCGCGGATGAAGAGCGGCTCCCGGCAGGCGCCTCCCGTTCGCCGTCACTCTCACGCGTCTCACCCGCCGCAGGCGACTCGCGAACATGCCGCCGATGAGCCAACACCGCCTCAGCCACCCGATCGACATGCTCCGCCGTCACCGTAGCCGCCTGTTCGAGCGCCGCCAACGCACGCGCCGCGCGCAGCATCACGAGATCGGCGCGCAAACCGTCCACGGCGGCGTCGATGCACAGCGCGCTCACATGCGCATGCACGGCGTCGTCGAATGCGAGCTGCGGCAGCGCTTCGCGCGCCACTCGAATCCGCTCGACATAGGCCGCCTGCTGCTGCGCGCAGCCCGCACGAAAACCCTGCGGATCGAGATCGAACGCCAGCCGCGCTTTCACGATCGCCTGACGCACGAGCGGTTCGAAACAGTTCTGCAACTCGACCATCAAGCCGAAACGGTCGATCAATTGCGGCCGCAGTTCGCCTTCTTCAGGATTCATCGTGCCGATCAGCACGAAGCTCGCGTCGTGGCTATGCGATACGCCATCGCGTTCGACGGTATTCACGCCGCTCGCGGCCGCGTCGAGCAAGGCATCGACAAGCGCGTCGGGCAGCAGATTGACTTCATCCACATACAGCACGCCACGATGCGCTTTCGCAAGAAGGCCGGGCGAGAAGCGCACCGAACCGTCGCGCAACACGGTTTCGATATCGAGCGTGCCGATCAGACGATCTTCGCTGGCGCCAAGCGGCAGATTCACCAGTTGCCCTTCCGGCAGCAACTCAGCCAGCGCGCGCGCCGCGGTCGACTTCGCCGTGCCACGCGGCCCGGTAACCAGCACGCCGCCCAACCCCGGATCGATGGCGGCTAACAGCAGCGCCTGCTGCAACGGCGCCTGGCCGATCAGCGCGGCAAAGGGAAAAACGGGCCGCGCGGCAGCCGCGCTCATCGCTGGATTCATGTTTGCATCCCTTCGATCTGCTGCTCGCTCGCAAGCAGATGCTGTTCGACTTGCGCGCGATAGTCGCCGGGCGCCTGCCACAAACCGCGCTGCATGGCTTCGAGCAGGCGCTCGCAGACCGACTGCAACGCGTGCGGATTGTGCCGTTGCAAGAACTCGCGGGTGTCTGTGTCGTTCAGATAAGCGTCGGTCACGAGCGCATATTGATGATCCGCGATCACGCGCGCCGTCGCATCGTAACCATACAGATAGTCAACGGTCGCGGCGATTTCGGCCGCGCCCTTGTACCCATGACGCTTCACGCCATCCAGCCATTTCGGGTTGACCACGCGCGAGCGGATCACCCGCGCGATCTCCTCATGCAGCGTACGCACGCGCGGCGCCGCAGGATTGCTGTGGTCGGCGTGATACACGCTCGGCTGATCGCCGGCCAGATGCCGCACCGCGGCGACCATGCCGCCCTGGAACTGGTAGTAATCGTTCGAATCGAGCAGGTCGTGCTCGCGGTTGTCCTGGTTCTGCAGCACCACGTCCATTGCAGCGAGACGCGCGCCGAACGCGTGACGCGCTTCTTCGCCCGCGCTCTTTTGCGTGTACGCGTAGCCGCCCCACGCCTGATACGCGTTCGCGAGATCGGCGTCGGTTTGCCATTGCCGCGAGTCGATCATGTCCTGCAGACCCGCGCCGTAGGCGCCGGGCCGCGCACTGAACACGCGCCAGCCGGCGCGCTTGCGCGCTTCGGCGGCGTCCATGCCGCGCGCGATCAGCGCATCGCGTTCGCGCAGCACGCGCGCGCGAATCGGATTCAGGTCCTCGGGTTCGTCGAGTTCGGCGACGGCTTGCACGGCGGCGTCGAATAAATGCATGACGTTGGCGAAGGCATCGCGGAAGAAACCGGACACCCGCAACGTGACGTCGATTCGCGGCCGGTCGAACGCCTCGATCGGCATAATTTCAAAATCGGTCACGCGATGGCTGCCCGGCGCCCACTTCGGCCGCACGCCGAGCAACGCGAGCGCCTGGGCGATATCGTCGCCACCGGTGCGCATGGTCGCGGTGCCCCAGACGGACAGACCGATGGCGCGCGGATAGTCGCCCTTCTCCTGCAAATGCCGTTCGATCAGTTGCTGGGCGGATTTCAAGCCGAGCGACCAGGCGGCCTGCGTGGGAACCGCACGCGTGTCGACGGAATAGAAGTTGCGGCCGGTGGGCAGCACGTCGGGCCGGCCGCGCGACGGCGAACCGCTCGGCCCGGGCGGCACGAAACGGCCTTCGAGGCCGCGCTTTAGCTGAAGCATTTCCTGCGGACCGCAGGCGTCGAGCCGCGGCAGCACGTCGTTACGCAGACGTTCGATCACTTGCTCCGCTTGCGGCAAGCCGGCGGCCATCGTGGTTACCGATGCTTGCGTTCGATCTCCGCACACGTCTCGCAGCAACTCAGCCGCCAGCAACTCCAGCCGCTCACGCGTATCGCCACAGTGCCGCCACGGCGCATCGCTCACACGCTGAAGTACATCGGGACGCGGACCGTCCCACACCGCCGCCCAATCCACCGACAACGGATCGAACAGATGATCCATCTGCAGATCACGCGCCAGTGCATCGATCAAGCCGGCCTTGCCGCCTTGCCCGTCACCGACAGGAAAACGCCCCAATGCCAGCAACGTATCGCGTCGCTGCACGCCATCGGGCGATTGCCCGAACGTATGCAAACCATCGCGAATCTGCGCTTCCTTCAACTCGCACAGCCACGCATCGACGCGCGTGAGCAGCGCGTCTTCGTCGTCCTGTCCGTTCGGTGCGGCGAGACTCAGTTCCTCATGCAGCTTATGGTCGACGATGGTCGCCAGAATCGTGCGCCGCAACAGCTTCGAGCGGCGCGGGTCGACCATCAGCGCTTCATAATATTCGTCGACCTGCCGCTCCAGGTCCTGCAAAGGCCCGTAGCTTTCGGCGCGCGTGAGCGGCGGCATCAAATGATCGATGATGACAGCCTGTGCGCGGCGTTTCGCCTGGCTGCCCTCGCCCGGATCGTTGACGATGAATGGATACAGATGCGGCATCGGCCCGAGAATCAGATCGGGCCAGCAGGTGTCGCTCAACGCGACGCTTTTGCCGGGCAGCCATTCGAGATTGCCGTGCTTGCCGACATGCACGATTGCGTCGATACCAAAGTGGTGACGCAACCAGAAATAGAACGCCAGATACGCATGCGGCGGCACGAGTTCGGCGTCGTGATAGCTCGCGTAGTCGCCCTGCTCGCGCGAACGCGACGGTTGAATGCCGACGAACACCTGTCCGCAACGCCAGCCCGCGATCATGAAGCGGCCGCGTCGCAGCGTCGGGTCCTGGTCTGGCGCGCCCCAGCGCGCGTTCAACGCCTGACGCGTTTCGGCGGGCAACGCGTTGAAGTGCGCGAGATAGTCGTCGAGTGCGAGGCTTTGCAGCGCGGGACGCAGATCGCGCACGACCGGATCGTTGGTCACGCCTTCGGTGAGCTTTTTCAGCAACGCGTCGCCGCCCGAGGGCAAATCGGCGAGACGATAACCTTCGTCGCGCAGCATCGACAGAATGCCGACTACCGAAGCCGGCGTATCGAGTCCCACGCCATTGCCGATGCGCCCTTCGCTCATCGGATAGTTGGCGAGGATCAGCGCGAGTTTCTTGTCCGCGTTATCGAGTGAACGCAAACGGCACCAGCGGCGGCTCAGTTCGGCGAGAAAGCCCACGCGTTCAAGGTCAGGCTGATAACGCACCACGTCGACCTGAGTATGCCCACAGCGGTACGCGAGTCCCTTGAAACTGATCGCGCGCGTGATGATGCGGCCGTCCACTTCCGGCAGCGCGATATGCATGGCGATATCGCGCGAATTGAGACCCTGATTGTCCTTGACCCAATCGTCGCGATTGCCGCCGCTCAGGATCACCTGGAGCACCGGGGCGTCGCCGGCGAGCGCGAGCGGCTCGGGGTCGTCGATCGCGGACGCGGCGAATGCGGTCGTATTCAGCACCAGCGCCACCTCGTGCTGCGCGCACAGCGATTGCACGACGTCGCGGCTCATCGCATCTTTCAGCGAGGTAATCGCGATCGGCAGCGGATTCAGACCTTGCGATTCGAGCGCGTCGATCAGCGCGTCGAACACGGCCGTGTTGGCGGCCTTCAGATGCGCCTTGTAAAACAGGATCGCCGCGACCGGCGCTCCCGGTTTCCAGCGCGACTGCCAGTCGGCCATGGTCGGCATATCGCGTTCCGGATGGTAGAGCGTGGCGGCGGGCAACGCGCGCGGCGGCGCAGGTTCGCGTCCCCAGCCGAAGGCGCGGTGGGCGATACAGCGCAGGAACGCCTCGGCATTTTGCGGGCCGCCTTCGCGCAGATAGCGCCACAGTTGATGGCACAGATCCGCGCTTGCCGTGCTGCGCGCGAGCAGGTTCGGATCCTCCTGCAGATCACCGGAGAACATCGCGAGCGTCTGCTGCTTGCGCTCGGCGAGCGCCACCACCTGCTCGATGCCGTAAGGCCAATACGCTTCGCCGCCCAGATGATCGACCACCACCACGCGCGCATGCTGCAAGACGTCTTCGAGATAAAAATCCACCGACGCCGGTTGCCGCAAATACGTGACGTTCGCGAGCCGCACGCTCGGAAAGCCTTCGCCCAGCCGCGGAAAAACGCTCGCCAGCAGCGACAGCGTGGTATCGGCGGAGCTGAGCACCACGATATCCGCGGGCTGCTGATCGATCCGGATCACGCCTTGCGTGTCGTCGACAAAACCGCCCGGCGTGGTGCGCAGCAAATGCATATGCGCTTACGCCTGTTGCGTTTCGACGCTCGACGGCACGCCCAGCGCCGCGTCGAACGCACGTTGCAACGCCGGCTGATCGAGGTCTTCGCCAATCAGCACGAAGCGGCTCGGGCCGCTTTCGCCGGCCTGCCAGCGTCGATCGAAATAGCTGTCAAAGCGCCGCCCAACGCCTTGAATCACCAGACGCATCGCCGCGCCCGGCAGCGCCGCGAAGCCTTTGATGCGATAGATGGTGTTGGTTTCGACCAGCTGTTGCAGCGCGGCGATCACCGCCTCGCGCGACGACGCATTCGCCTGCACGACCACGGAGTCGAACTCGTCGTGATGGTGGTCGGCGTCGTCGGCGGAGCCGTGGTGATCGTGGCGCAAGTGGATCGTGTCTTCCGACGCCGCTTCGAGGCCCAGCAATGTATGCAGATCAAGTTGGCCCATGTGCGCGCGAACGATCTTCACTTGCGGCGGAATTTCCTCGCGGATCGAAACTTCTACCGCGCTTTGCTGCGCGTCGTCGAGCAAGTCCGTTTTGTTCAGAATCACCAGATCGGCCGCGGACAACTGATCTTCGAACAGTTCGTGCAGCGGCGACTCGTGATCGAGATTCGGATCGGCCTTGCGCTGCGCATCCACGGCGACCGGATTGTCAGCAAACTGACCGCTCGCGGCGGCCGGGCCGTCCACCACGGTGACCACGGCATCCACGGTGAAGCTGTTCTTGATTTGCGGCCAGTTGAACGCCTGCACCAAGGGCTTCGGCAACGCCAGACCCGACGTCTCGATCAGCACGTGATCGATCTGATCGCGGCGCTCAACGAGCTTTTCCATCACCGGGAAAAACTCTTCCTGCACGGTGCAGCACAGGCAGCCGTTCGCGAGTTCATACAATTGGCCTTCGGTTTCGACGCCGTTTTCATCGCAACCGATGCCGCAACCCTTGAGGATTTCCCCGTCGATACCGAGCTCGCCGAATTCGTTGACGATCACCGCGATGCGCTTGCCGCCCGCATGCTGAAGAATATGCCGCAGCAGCGTAGTCTTGCCGCTGCCGAGAAAGCCCGTGACGATGGTGACGGGGATCTTGCGCATTTGAGTTTGCATCGTGAGGTCCATCCGTAGGAGTTGCACGTGCACGCCGGCGTGTTTTCAGCGCATGCCGAGGCAAACAGAGCACACGCCCGGCCAGCCACGACCATAACAAAACACGGGGACGAAAGTCGGCGTTGCCGCGACAACAGAAAAGCAGAAAGCGGGAATGAGTCATGAACGCAGCGCCGCATCCCCGCGGCGTTCGTCCTTCGTTATCTGGCCGGTATCCGGGCTGGCGAAAGCGCCGCTCCCCCTTCCCGGACGAGTGATTTCTCGCCCAGTGGTGATATGCCGACGCGGCCTTGCGCGTGGACATCGAAGCCGGCTCCGCGGCGCTAACCGACTGCGTTCGACACGGCAGTTAGCACCACATTTCGCTTACCGTTGCGGGGGCAGCACAGGTTGGCCCGATCCATGGCAGGTGGGCACCCTGTTTCCCGTTTAACTGCATGCGCACGAGCGCGCACACGAGCACCAAAGTGCGTGCGAGTGTAGGCCCGCCGCCCGGTGCCGTCAAGGAAACCCCAGGCCGCAAGCGCTTATCGGACGGGGCGCCATGTGCTATCGTATGCGCGCGTTTGGTGCCCGCACATGCATTCGCGTGTGCAGTTAAACGGGAAACAGGCAGCGCGCCATGCGCTTAACCTGTGCTGTCCCCGCAACGGTAAGCGACCTGCGGCGCGATGTTGAATCGACTCGCGCCGCGCATGCGTTTTTTAAGCCACTGTCCGGCAATTTCCAGCGAATGCGGACGGGAAGGCAAAGCGCGTGAGGCCGCCAGCCCGGATACCGGCCAGACGCGGAGGCGGCGAACCTCAGGGCAACATCACGCCGCCGGCCGCCGGAATCCGCGAGGGACGGATGCGAAGGCGCTAAAGCACGACGCAGAGTGTCCGCGTAGGCGAGTTTCGTGTGAAACTCGCTACGAACCACGCATTGCGCCATGCCTGAATCCGTAGCACTGCATGACCCCAACGTCCGCCGTCTGGCGACCCTTCGCGCTTCACCCTTTCCCGCTTGTCACGACATGGCGCCCGCCGTGCACGCCGCGATGACCCGCGCCTGGCTGATCGGCGCCGGCCCCGGCGACGTCGAACTCATGACCATCAAGGCCACCCGTGCATTGGCGCAAGCCGACGTGGTGCTGGTCGACGATCTGGTGAATCCCGAGGTGCTGCAGTTCGCGCGCGCTGATGCGCTGGTCGTCTACGTAGGTAAACGCGGCGGTCATCCGTCGACACCGCAGGAAGGCATCGTCGCGCAGATGCTCGAACATGTGCGGGCCGGGCGCAGTGTCGCGCGTTTGAAAGGCGGCGACCCGTTCGTGTTCGGCCGGGGCGGCGAGGAACAGCAGGCGCTGCACGCGGCCGGTATCGAGGTGGAAGTCGTCAACGGCATCACGGCGGGAATCGCGGCGCCCGCGGCGATCGGGATTCCGGTCACGCATCGCGATCATGCGCAGGGCGTCGTGTTCGTCACCGGGCACGGCGCGGGCAGCGGCGAGCCCGACTGGGCCGCACTCGCGGCCACGCGCATGACGCTCGTGATCTACATGGGCATGCGGCGGCTCAACGATATCGTCGGCGCGTTGCTTGCGGCCGGCATGAGCGCCGACACGCCGTGCGCGGCGATCGAATCGGCCACGCGTCCCGAGCAACGCCACGCGCTTGCGCGCCTCGGTGAATTTGCCGACACCGTCGCGCGTACCGGACTTGGGTCGCCGGCGATCGTGGTGATCGGCGGTGTGGCGTCGCTCGCGTTGGCGCGTGAGGCGGCGCATGCGGAACGCGCTGCAACGCCGCTCGCGGACGGAACGGATACGCGATGAAAACGCTCAGCGTCGGCATCGGTTGCCGTTTGCATAGCTCGGCCGAGGAGATCGAAGCCGCGGTGCGCAGCGCGCTCGGCGCGCATTCGTTCGACGAAATCCGCACCGTCGCCTCGCTCGATACCAAAGCCCGCGAAGCGGGCCTCCTCGAATTCTGCGCGCGTCATGCGCTGCCGCTGACGTTCTTCAGCCTTGAACAGATCGCGGCGTTGCCTGTCGCGGTGCCTTCGGCGGCAGCGCGCGAGCATCTCGGCGTGGACGGCGTCTGCGAGCCGTGCGCGCTGCTTGGCACTGTGGCCGACGTCGCAGCCGGGCTCGGTGAATCCGTCATAGGTAATGCGCCTCGCGCCACGCTCCTCGTGCGCAAAACCGTTTATGCCGGCGTCACCGTGGCGATCGCCTCAACCACCGCTCACGCCGCTCGCGCCGAACACCCAGACAACGACACACAGCAACAGGACCTGCCATGAAGACCGATCCCGAATCGCATCAACGCATGACCGAGCGCCGCCGCGAAGGCCACGAGAAAAAACAGGCCAACGCCACCGTCGAAAAAGGCCTGCTGATCGTCAATACCGGCACGGGCAAAGGCAAAACTACTGCCGCATTCGGCATGGCCGTGCGCGTGCTGGGCCACGGCATGCGTCTTGGCGTCGTGCAGTTCATCAAGGGCGCGCTGCACACCTCGGAGCGCGACTTTCTCGGCGCGATCGCCAACTGCGATTTCGTCACAATGGGCGACGGCTACACCTGGAACACGCAGAACCGCGACGCCGACATCGCGACCGCGCGCAAAGGCTGGGACGAAGCGCGCCGCATGATCGAAAGCGGCGAGTACCAGATGGTGATCCTCGACGAGCTGAACACGGTGCTCAAGTACGAATACCTGCCGCTCGACGAAGTCCTGTCGGTAATCAACGCGCGCGCGCCGATGCTGCATGTGGTGGTCACCGGCCGTCACGCGCCGGACGCGCTGATCGAAGCCGCCGACCTCGTCACCGAAATGCGCATCGTCAAGCATCCATATCGCGAGCAAGGCGTGAAAGCGCAGCGCGGCGTGGAGTTCTGAGCGATGGCCGCGTGCCCCGCCCTGTTCATCAGCGCACCCGCTTCGGGTCAAGGCAAGACCACGATCACGGCGGGTCTCGCGCGCTACCATCGGCGGATGGGGCGACGCGTGCGCGTCTTCAAGACCGGACCGGACTTTCTCGATCCGATGATTCTGGCGCGCGCGAGCGGTGCGCCGGTCCTCTCGCTCGATCTGTGGATGGTCGGCGAAGCCGCCTGCCGCACGCTGCTCGCGCAAGCCGCCGCCGAAGCCGACCTGATCCTGATCGAAGGCGTGATGGGTCTGTTCGACGGCACGCCGAGCAGCGCCGATCTCGCCACCGCATTCGGCGTGCCGGTGCTCGCGGTGATTTCGGCGAAGGCGATGGCGCAGACCTTCGGCGCGGTCGCTTTCGGTCTCGCGCAATTCCGGCCGCAGGTGCCGTTTTACGGCGTGCTCGCCAACCGCGTCGGCTCCGCGCGGCATGCGCAGATGCTAGAAGAAGCGTTGCCGCCGGATCTGCGCTGGTGCGGACACATTGCTGCCAGAGATGAAATCGCACTGCCCGATCGTCACCTCGGCTTGCATCAGGCGCAAGAAATCGACGACCTCGACGCGCGGCTGGATCACGCCGCTGACACTCTAGGACGCACCGCGCTCGCCGAATTGCCGCCGCCGGTCGAGTTCGGCACGCCGACACCCGAGATCCTGCCGCGCCTGCTTGACGGCAAGACGATCGCCATTGCGCGCGACGCCGCGTTCTCGTTCATCTATCCGGCGAACGTCGCACTGCTGGAAACGCTCGGCGTGCAAGTCGCTTTCTTCTCGCCGCTCGCCGACGAAGCGCTGCCGGAACACACCGACGCTGTGTATCTTCCAGGCGGCTACCCTGAACTGCACGCCGCCACGCTGGCCAGCAACACGCACAGCGCGGCGAGCATCCGCGCGCACGCGGCGGCGGGCAAACCGCTCGTCGCCGAATGCGGCGGCATGCTGTATCTGCTCGACCAACTCACCGACACGCACGGCGTGACCACACCGATGCTCGGCCTGCTGCCCGGCCACGCGACCATGCAAACGCGCTTCACCGCGCTCGGCATGCAGCAGATCGACAGCCTGCACGGGCCGATGACCGGCCACACGTTTCACTACTCGAAGCTGAACACGTCGCTCACGCCGCTGCGCTCGGCCACCAGGCCGCAGGGCGACGCGCCCGGCGAGGCCCTTTATCGCGCCGGCTCGATCGTGGCGACTTACATGCACGCTTACTGGCCCTCCAACCCGGCCTTCACGGCCGCCCTGTTCCATGGCGAAGCCTTTTAACGATTCCGAGCGCGACGCCGTCTACCGCGCAATTTACGAACGCCGCGACATGCGCCATTTCGTGCGCGATCCGGTCGATCCGGCCGTGCTGCAGCGCCTGCTCGACGCCGCGCATCACGCGCCGAGCGTCGGCTTCATGCAGCCGTGGCGGATCGCGCGGATCACCGATCCCGCGCTGCGCACGGCTTTGCATGATGCGGTGGAAAGCGAACGGCTCGCCACCGCCGATGCGCTCGACCAACGCCGCGAAGAGTTCATGAAGCTGAAAGTGGAAGGCATGCTGGACTGCGGCGAACTGCTGGTGATGGCGCTGATGGACGGCCGCGAGCGCCACATCTTCGGCCGGCGCACCTTGCCGGAGATGGACCTCGCGTCGGTGGCGTGCGCGATCCAGAACATGTGGCTGGCCGCGCGCGCCGAAGGTCTCGGCATGGGCTGGGTGTCGCTGTTCGACGTCGACGCGGTTCGCCAACTGCTGCGCATGCCCGAGGGCGCGCGTCCCGTGGCGATTCTGTGTCTCGGCCACGTCGACCGGTTTTATAGCGAGCCGATGCTGGAAACCGAACGCTGGGCGAGCCGCGTGCCGCTCGCCGATTGCGTGTTCGAAAACCGCTGGCCGGAAGACAGCGATGCGCCGGAATGAACTCGTCGCGTGTTACAGCTCTTACGGCTGAAGCGGCTTCACTGACATCACCATCGGCACGCCGCCGGTTTCGTCGGCGCGCAATTTCACGCGCCAATCGGGTGGCGCATCGAAGGGAAACCTGGCGAGCGCACTTTTGACGAGCGTCGGCATGGCATGCAGTGGGTCCGCGTCGCGGTCGCTGCTCACCGCGCTGACTTTATAGACCTCCTGTCCGCTCGCGCGCTCGAAAAACCGCAGCGTCAGCGCATGCTGGTACGCGGGACCGCCGAACAGAGAGAACGGCGCAGCGGGGCCGCGCCGGCAGTCGCCTGACGTACAGCCGCTTTCATCGACGCCGATGGTCGCCGGCCGCGTGTCGTAGGCAACCGAGAGCAGATAACGCGCGGGCTCGCCCTTCGTTTCGACAAAGCCCTGCTTCGCCAACTCGTCCACCAACAGGCGCTCGAACTGCGGACGATCCGCGCTGACTTCTTGCGACGGCATGCGCGCAATCGTGTAAGTCCGCTCGCCTTGCAGCGCGGCGGTCGCGTTCCCGGTACCGGCGGTATGCACGTCGGCGCTCAGACCCGTGCAACCGGTGAGACTCGTCGCGGCCAGCGCGGCACAGATCAGGAGTGCTTTCACCATCTTCTCGCTTCGATAAGGTGTGTGTTCGTATGTCATGGGCGCGGCGTGAACGAGGCACTCGATTGTGCGTCTTCGAGCACCGGCAGGCATATCGTGAATGCCGTGCCCTGACCGGGTTCACTCGCCACCTCGACATCGCCGCCGTGGCGCGTGACCACCGTCTTGACGAAGGCCATGCCGAGCCCTGCGCCGCCCACTTCCGGCCGCTCGGTTTCGTGAAACCGCCGGAAGCGCTCGAACAACCCGGCCTGCTGCTCTTTCGGAATGCCGTAGCCCTGATCGCGAATCGTGCACGACACGCGCGTCGCCGCCGGCACGCCCTTCGGCGTCAGGCTCGCAATGCTGCACACGATCCGCGTATCCGGCGGGCTGTACTTGACCGCGTTGTTCAGAATGTTGACGAGCGCGCGCGTCATCAGCGAACGGTCGGCGCATATCCAATGGCCGTCGTCGGCAGCATCCGTCTCCGTGTGCAGCGTGATGCGCCTGGCGTGCGCCTGCGGCCAGACTTCGTCGCTCGCGTCGATCAGCAACTCGGCGAGACTCACCGGTTCGAGCACATAGGTTTGCGATTCCGCGCGCGCCAGTTGCACGAAGTCGTCGGCCAGCGTGAGCGCGCGCTGCGCGTAGCGTTCGATGCGCTCGAGCACGCCGCGCGCGAGTACCGGCTCGCGGCGGGCACGTTCGATCTCCACCAGCGCGAGAATCGACGCCTGCGGCGAACGCATGTCGTGCGAGAGCAGCCGCAACGCGTCTTCCCGCTGACGCTCGGCCGCATGCAAGGCCGACACGTCGACGAGGCCCGCGATCCAGCCGGTCGTCTCGCCCTGCTCGTTGGTGCAGTTCGCGTAGCGCAGCAAATGGTCGCGCTCGTGGGCGTCGCGCACCTCGACGCCGTGCGCCATCAGCGCGGCGGATTCGTGGCGCGTGGGATCGAGCGGCGCCGGCCAGTGCGTGCGGGCGAGCAGATTGTTTTCGGCATCGGAGGCGGCATCGGTGTCGATCGTCTTTACGAGGGTCAAGCCGCCCAGCACGTCCTGCATCGGCCGGCCTTCGGGCAGCGGCGCGCCGAGCCGCGCGAAATGCGCCTTGGCGGCATGGTTGGCGATCAGCACGACACCGCGCACGTCGCTCACGAGGATCGGCTCCGGCATGCTGTCGAGGCTGTCCCATACGAAACGCTTCATGTCCTGCACGCGCTGCGCGGCCTGCGCCATCAGCGCCATGTGCTGCTCCAGCACGTCGCCGCCGAACTCGCGCCGGCGCTGCGGGGTTTCCGGCAGCAGATGGGGTTCGTCGGCGAGACGCTGCAGTTCTCCGCGCAGATACGCCATGGTCATTTCGAGGCGCCGCCAGTTCCAGATCGGATACACGGCCACCAGACCCACGATCGCCGGCACCGGCGACATCCAGAGCCGCGCGCCGTACAGCAAGGCGGCGCTGCCGGCCGCCGCGAGCAGACACAGTGCGCCCGTCAACAGCAACGAACGGCGCGGCGACAGTACGAGAAATCCGGCCAGCAACGCGGCAAGCGGCGCGAGCGACACCGCGAACAGCATCCACGGATAGACCGGCTCGATCTCGCGGCCGGTAAGCAGCGTGTCGAGCACGTTCGCGTGGATATACACGCCGGGCAGCGGACCGAGTTCACCCGAGACGGGCGTCGCGAAGCGGTCGTACAAGCCGGACGCGGTCACGCCGATCAGCACGATGCGGCCGCGCAACTGCTCCGGCGTCACATTACCGGCGAGCACGCGCGCGAAACTCAGCTTCGTGTAGTTCTGCGCGTTGTGACCGAATGGGATCAGGAAACGGCCTTCGCCGGCGTTGTCGGCTGTGGGGTCGGTTTCGGCTGCGGGCAAAGCGGGGCCGCGCCGCGAGCCGATCAGATGGAGCGAGCCGTGCTCCACCGCCTGGGCGACCGGCACCATCAGTTGCGGCCAGCGCGAATCGGCATCGCCCTCGTAGCGCGCGACGCTGCGCACAATGCCGTCGCTGTCGACTTCGAGATTGATATGGCCGAGCCCCGCCGCCGCATGCGCGAGCGGCGCCACCGGCTCGACCACGACGCGTCGGCCGCTGTCATCGGGCGCGGTGAGCAAGATCGGCAGATAGGTCGGACTCAGCGCGATCGCGCGGGCGAGGTCGGCGTCTTGCGGATTGGCTTCGGTGAACAGCACGTCGTAGATCACCGCGGCGGGTTTCGCGCTGGCGATCTGTTCCAGCAGCTTCGCGTGAACACTGCGCGGCCATGGCCAGCGGCCGAGTTGCGCGATGCTTGCGTTGTCGATTTCGACCACCACGATATCGCGCAGCAGAGGCGGCGCATGCAGGCTCAGAAAGCGGTCATAGACCAGGTGATCGACGCTCGCGCTCATGCGGCCGAGCGAACTGAGCAGAATCACCACGATGCCGAGACAGCCGATACCCACCCATTCGATCAGGAAGCGGCGGCCGGCGCGCCGTCCGAGACGGGCGCGCGGATCGAGGCTCAGGCGCGTAGGAGTGGTCGGCAAAGGGTTGCTTGGTTCGAAACCAGGAAGCGGGCTGATGCATGGCTCAGCCCCGTGAATCTACCAGCGTCAGCGCGCAAGCGTAAACGAGCGCACCGCACTGCTCTTTTCATAGAAGCGGCCGTTCTCGAACTGCTCGGCGACGATCGTCCAGTAATAGACGCCCGGCGGCAGATCGCTCACGCTCAGTTGTCCGCCGGACAGATCGGTGCGGTCCACGAGCGGATGGCGCAGATCGGCCGTGCTCGCCAGCACGAAACGGAAGCGTGTCTGGACCGTGGCGCGGCTGACGAACCAGCGGAATTCGTAGTCGCGGCTGCCGGCCCGCTGCGTCGCCGACGCAGCCAATCCGAGCTGGCGGCGTTCGAACGCATACACCTGCGGCAAGCCTTCGAGGCCGTGAGCGTCGATCGCGGCGATGCGTACGAAGTAGGTGCCGTCGGCCAGGTCGCCGAAATCCGCGTGCGGCTCGCTCACGCGCTGGTCGCGGATCAGGTCGAGCTGGTCCGCGTCGCGCGCGATCTGCACGCGGTAGGCCACCGCGCGGTCGGCCGGCACGAGGTCGAACGCGACTGTTTTGCCGTCCTGCACCTTGGCCGGCTGCGCGAGCGCCGGCGCGGGCAGCAATTCGACCGGGCCGCCGATCGCGCCGCCCGCCTGCGTCACACTGCCGAAGCGCGCCATCACGAGTTGTGCGGAGGCCTGCAGCGGCATGCCGGGCGGCGGCGCAAAAGCGCGAGCGCCGAGCGCGGCCGGGTCGACGCCGACCGCGCCGTCCAGCACTTGCACTGCGGTGGTTTGCGCGCCGCCGTCGTAGGCGACCTTGAAGCGCGTGCCGCGCACGCCCGCCACAACGGACGGCGAGCGGATCTGGAAGCGGTCGTCCTTTTTAGTCGCGTGCGTGACCTGGCTTTCAACTTCGCCGTTGCGCAGTTCGAGCAGGCGATCGCCGGCGCCGGTCAGCGTGGTGCGCCTCAGCGCGCCGATATCCAGCAGGCCGTTCTGCCCCACCGTAACGTGCGAGCCGTCCGGCAATTCCAGCGTCACAAAACCGTTGTCTCCCGTGCGCACGCGGTCGCCTTCGCCGAGCGTCGTGCCTTCGGCGAGCGGCACGTAGGGGTTCTTGCCGAACGCGTGCTCGGCCGGCCCGCTGGTGGCGATCACGCGGGCGGATTCCTGTTCCTGTTTGAGCTTGTCGGCGGGCAGAAGCAACGCGATGCCGGCCGGCAAGCGGCGTGGCGCGGGCACATGATTCAGGCGGCTCAGCACGGCCCAATCGCTCGGGTCGCGCAGATAGCGGCCGGCGATCTCGTAGAGCGTGTCGCCTGCGTGGGTCAGATACGAGACATAGGCGGGCGCGACGGCTTTCGCACGCGGCTTGGGGGCGCGCGACGCGTGCGACGCTTGCGCGGACGCCGACACCGGCGCGAAACAGGTCATCGCGAGCAGGCCGGCCGCCGCGAGCCATGCGCCGCTGCGGCGGCCCGGCGAAACCAGGCTGCCGCGTGCCGCCCCAGCGACGGAAATCGTCACGCCTTCCCCTCTTCAGGGCGCTCGTCGGGCGCTGCCGGCGGCGTGGCGGAATCGATTCGTTCCAGCCGGTAGCCATAGCCGTAAATCGGCGTCAGCCGGTAGCCCTGCTCCGGGCGCAGGCCGAGCTTGCTGCGCAGCATCGACACGTGGGTGTCCATGGTGCGCGACGGAATGTCGGTCGCCTGCTTCCAGATCACGTCGAGAATATGCGCGCGCGACAGCGGCCGGCTCAGATGCTGGAACAGCAGCAGCGCGAGTTCGAACTCTTTCTGCGTGACGGCGACCGTCGTGCCGCGCACCACCACGTGCTTGGCGCCCAAATCGAATTCGAATTCACCGAAGACTTCCTTCGCCGCGGGCGGCTTGAGGTGGTACGCCCGGCGCAGAAGTGAACCGACGCGCGCCAGCAAGACCGCGGCGGACACCGGTTTGACGACATAGTCGTCCGCGCCCGTGTTGAGAATCGACGTGATGTCGGTTTCGCGGCCGCGGCTTGTCATGAACAGAACCGGCAAGCGCTCGGAGAGGCTTTCGCGCACCCAGCGCAGCACCTCTTCGCCCGACATGTCGGGCACGTTCCAGTCGAGCACCAGCAGATCGAACGTCTGGCGCCGCAGTTGCCGCACGAGTTCACGGCCCGCGCCGAATGCGTGACAAATATGGCCCGCCGCCGACAGTGTCTGGCAAACCAGGTCGGCCTGAGCCGAATCGTCATCCAGGACAGCAATTCTCATAACACCCCGCAACGCGACATTCTTCGTAACTGGTGGCCGGTTAGCCGGCAGATGACCGGGATGACGGCGTAAGCACCGACGATCCGGCTTCCAATTTCATCTTCGGCTGCACATTCTTCGACTTATGGTCCCTTGCCTTGCGCCCTTTCAGGCCTGCCCGCCGCCATCTCGGTATTAGGACGCGCGATTCGCTTTATCGCGCCGGGTATCGAGGGGAAGGTCATCATAATCGAAAAACGACCGCTCTTTTCGGATGCGATTAAGCCGCTATCCGGTCCGGCTATGCGACGCCATTATTGGTATCGACCGCTTGGGTCGTGGTTCGGGTCGGCTGGTCTCGCTCGCGCGGTGATTGGCCCCGTTCGCCGCAATGCTCTCAACTTAAGCTCCGCTGGATCATGCGAGTTTGTACGCGAGATGGAAGTGGGGCTTGGCTTTTCTGGGTGGTCTTGTATAGGAGCGTGAGGGCTGTATCCGGCATCGGGTCTGGCGGATCAGTTCCAGCACACCGGCGAGGCCGTCCAGACATCGCTGGATGCGCAGAAGACACGCGCCGAGGATGGGCTTGAGTGCGCCCAGTGCATACACCCGGTTAGGACGGCTGGCATGTCTGTCGTCGTGCGGCGCATCGAGATCGCTGAGCAGGGTGAACAGGTTGTCGGCGAGGATTTTTGCGCCGAAGTCCTGCTGTAACGCCAGGTAATCGAGGCCTGTGACGGCTTCCAGCCGCAGCCGGTGCTTGAGTCGTTTGAACGCTTCCTCGACCCGCCAGCGCTGGTGATAGAGCGCGCCGAACGATGCCGCCGGATAACGCCCGCCATCGAGCAGCGAGGTCATCAGCACCCGCACGCGACCGCCCGGCGTGACGTCGCGGATCAGGCGAACAGTGGTGGGCGTACGCGCCAGTTCATAGTCGCGGGCATCCAGTTCGCTGGGCGCGTCCAGTGTCACCACACGCTCGGCTTTACCGCTGCGGGCAAAGGCGCTGACGCATTTCCAGTTACGCGCATCGACGCGCATGCAGAACGGGATTTCGCGCTGTGCGAGCGCCGCCACCATCGCGTTGCCGATATAGCCGCGATCGAGCAGCAGCAGGTCGGTATGCGGTTGCAGCACATCGAGGGCTTCGAACAGCATCTGCCGCTCGCCGCCGTCGGCGGGATGAAGTGCAGCGTGCAGGGTCAGTTCGGAACCCGGCAGGAATAGCGCAAACGCGTAGTGATCGGCGCGCAGTTCATGGCCGCGACGCGTGCCCACACGCAGGCGGCTGCCATCAGCGGCGACCAGCCTCAGGCCGTGCCAGCGCATCGAATCGATATGGGGTTGGGCCAGCGAGATCAGGCGGGCGCGGGCCAGCTCGAACAGTTCGGCAGACACTCCCCGTCGCGCCTTGCTGAAGGCCTGTGCGCTCACAGCGCGGGTGCGCCCGCCGCGGCTTCCCAGTGCGCCGAATAGCGCGTCAAGTTCGGCCTGCACACTGGCGCACATGCCCGACATCATCAGCGCGGCCATGCGCGGCAAGGTCAGTGTGCGATTGCGGGTAAAGGCGGTGGGAGAACGACGCACGCGATCGGCGAGCGCCGGATCGAACAGGAATTCGGAGAACTCAGCCAGAAGCCTTGAGGACGCTGGTATTTGAGTTCATATCGTTGATTTATCAGTGAGTTATGCGATGAAGCTTACAGGGCTAACGCCCTGTATACAAGCCCTTCGAGGCTTAAGTTGAGAGCATTGCCGTTCGCCGTTGTCGTTTCACGCCGCGTCCTGCATTCAGCTCGTGGCGATTTGACAATTTGCGAGTCAGTATAGGAACAGTCTCAAAATAAATCGTTTAAGAATTGTTAAACCGCAGGGACTCGCGGTCCGGACAAAAAAATGCGGCGCGGCCTCAATCCGAAGGCCGACGCCGCCCAAAACATCACACGCTCGCCGGGGTCTAGCCGCACGAGTGAAGTTAAATTAGCCTGTCAGAAAATTGCGCTCAAGATGAAAGAACTGCCTTTGTAACTGGCAGTGAGGTAGTTATTACGTCGGACGTAATTCTTGCGGAGGAGAGAGCTTGAGCCCTATGCGCTGAAAATAGTATGAATTGAAGCACCCGCGTCGGCGAATTTACATACGCAGCGGTTTTGTTACAGTTGCGCGATTGTCGGAGTCTTACGGTTGTCTTTAATCGATCGGGTCATCTGTTCAACCGTAACCTTTTGTCATCGGGATTCGGCCTTAGGCGCCGGCTTCCTGGCAGCGGCGTGTTGTCGCGACGCGTTCCAGCGTGACCTGCGCATTGCCCGCCGCGCCCATACCGAGCGCCTGCGCGGCGGCATACGACAGATCGACGATCCGGCCACGCACGAACGGTCCGCGATCGTTGATACGAACGATCACCGAACGCGCACCGCCGAGCGCCGTCACCCGCACGCATGCGCCCAGCGGAAAGGTGCGATGCGCCGCCGTAAGCGCGTGCATGTCGTAGCGCTCGCCGCTCGCGGTGCGGCGTCCCTGGAACTGCTTGCCGTACCACGTTGCCATGCCGGTTTGCCGGAAGCTGTTGCCGCAGGCGCAGGCGTGTGTGGACGATGCGGCATTGCCGTTCGCCGCTGGATCGGGCGTCGCCGCGTCGCTCGCGGTGCCCGATGTATTCGATGCATCGCTGTCGCCCGTTTGAGCTGCGTGCCGCGTTGCGTCGTAACCGAGGTGATCGACGGCAGCGCGGCCGCTCAGCGAATCGCGACCCGCGCCCGGTTGCGCGCATCCGGCGAGCGCGAGCAGCACGCCGAGCAGCAGAACTGCCGGCGCGCGCCGGCCTGCCGCAAAGCACTGTAGATAGAAAGTCATAGGCATTACGTCACGCGACGCGCTGGCCATGGCAAGC
This sequence comes from Paraburkholderia sp. BL6669N2, assembly GCF_003387275.1. Lineage (NCBI taxonomy): Bacteria > Pseudomonadati > Pseudomonadota > Betaproteobacteria > Burkholderiales > Burkholderiaceae > Paraburkholderia > Paraburkholderia sp. BL6669N2. The sequence goes on from NZ_QUNA01000002.1 coordinate 1,641,164, forward strand.
GCCGCGTCGCGTTCGAGTTCGAGGTCACTGCGGATGAGCGGCGGGGCCGCGAGCGCGCCGCGTTACTGGCGCTTCGGGAGGTACTTGAGCGGATCGACCGGTTTGCCATCCGCGCGCACTTCGAACCGCAGCGACGCCTGGCCTTTGTCGTCGGCGCCCATTTCGGCGATCACGTCGCCTGCCTTGACGGCCGTGCCTTCCTTGACGAGCAACGCGCGGTTGTTGCCGTACGCCGTCAACAGATCGGTGTCGTGCTTGATGATGATCAGCTTGCCGTACGCCGCGATGCGCCCGCCCGCGTAGACAACCCGGCCGCTGGACGCCGCCCGCACGGGTTCGCCGACGCGCCCGCCTATCACGATCCCCTTCGTCTTGCCCGCTACGAACGGCGCGCTCACGAGACCGCTCACCGGCCACGCGAGTCGTGCCTTTGCGGACGCAGGCTCGCTCGAGCTATCCGCGAAGATGGCTCGCGCTTGTGCGAGCGAATTCGATGGAGCGCCGGCTATGCCCGGTGCGCCGGCCATTGGCGGTGGCGCGACGCGCAGCACCTGATCGACGCGCAGGCCATCCGCCGGCGATAAGTGATTCCACTGCGCGAGCGCCGAAGGCTCGCGGCCGAACGCCTTGGCGACACCGATCTGCGTGTCGCCGGGGTTGACGCGGTAGAAGCCCGCAGGGACTTGCGAAGTGGGCACCGGCGCAGGCAACGTTGCAAGCGCGAGCGGCGCTGCATCGTCAACATGGGTCGAGCGCGCCGGCGACACGGGCAGCGCGCAACTTGTCAACGACGCGGCGAGCGACAACGCGAACACCATGGAAGAGCCCGATCTGGCAAAGCGGGACGTACAGGTTTTCATCGGGGAGATCCGGGTCAATCGATGCGGGCCGACGACTTGCGCCGGCCCGCATCGTCACATCGTCGGGCGATGCTTACGGCTTAGCCGGCGCCGCGTCGTCATTCGACGGCGCGTTTTGCGCGCCGCCGGCCGCCGAAGCAGCCTGATGGTGATGCGCGTGCTTGTGATGCTTTTTCTTGTGGTGATGCTTCACAGCCGGCGCCGAGGCCTCCTGCGTAGCCACACCGGCTTGCGACGAGACGCCGACCGGCGTGGATGCCTGGGCGAATGCGCCGATCGAGAACAAACCCGCGACGGTAGCGGCGAAAATGTGCTTCTTCATGGACGTTATTTCCTTAACGAACTGCGTTGACTGACCGCTTCACGGTCGCGTGTTCAACGAGTGTCAGGACAAAGCGTTGACGGTGGCGCCGGGAACAGGGCGTTCCTTGACGATTTGTCACGCTTGCGCTCAAGACAGCGTCAAATGTGGAGATATTTGAGCGCCCGCGAGCGGGCGCGACGTCGCGCGGCGCGGCATGCGCGCCGGACGTTTCGAGATGGCTTTCCGGCTTGCCGGTTCCTACCGGCCGCCTTCGATTTCCGGCATCGGCGCGAACAGCGCGTCGAGGTCGTCGTCCGAGAACTTTGCGGCCCCGGCGGCGTCTTCGGAAAGAATGCTGTCGGCGAGCCCGGCCTTCTGCTCCTGCAACTCGACGATCTTTTCCTCGATGCTGCCCGCCGCGATCAGCTTGTAGACGAACACCGGCTTGTCCTGGCCCAGCCGATGCGCGCGATCGGTCGCCTGATTCTCGGCGGCCGGGTTCCACCACGGGTCGTAGTGAATCACCGTATCGGCGGCGGTCAGGTTCAGGCCGACGCCGCCCGCCTTCAGGCTGATCAGGAACAGCGGCACCTCGCCCTTCTGAAAACGCTCGACCGGCGTGACGCGATCCGTCGTGTCGCCGGTGAGCATCACGTAGGGGATCTCGACCTCTTCGAGCGCTTGCGCGATCAGCGACAACATGCCGGTGAACTGCGAGAACAGCAGCACGCGGCGGCCTTCCTCGATCAGTTCGGGCAGCATGGACAGAAGCAGGTCGAGCTTGGCCGAACGCATGGCGCGCGCGCCCTTCTCGACCTTGCTTGCCCTGTCAGCTTTTTCAGGCACGTCGCCCACGTCGCCGGCTGCCTTCAGCGTTCTGACGAGTCGCGGATCGCAGCACACCTGGCGCAGCTTCAGCAAAGCGTCGAGCACGATGATGTGACTGCGCGCGAGACCCTGCGCGCTGACAGCGGCGCGCACTTTCTCCTGCATCGCCGTGCGCACGGTTTCGTAGAGATCGCGCTGCGCGCCTTCGAGATCCACCGAGCACAGGATCGTGGTCTTGGCCGGCAACTCCTTGGCGACCTCGTCCTTGCGACGGCGCAGCATGAACGGCCGGATACGGCGCGCGAGCAACGAGCGGCGCACGCCGTCGCCGTTTTTTTCGATCGGATTGCGCCAGCGCCTGGTGAAGTCTTTCTGGCTGCCGAGAAAACCCGGCAACAGAAAGTCGAACTGCGACCACAGCTCGCCAAGATGATTCTCCAGCGGCGTGCCCGTCAAACACAGCCGATGCCGCGCGCGCAGCCCGCGAATCGCCTGCGCGGCTTTGGTGGTGGCGTTCTTCACGTACTGCGCTTCGTCGAGAATCAGCAAGTGATACTCATGCTCGGCGAGCACCTTCTGATCGCGCCACAGCAGCGCGTACGTGGTCAGAATCAGTTCGTGTTCGCCGATCTGCTCGAAACGCTCCTTGCGCTGCGGTCCGTTCAACACCAGCACTTTCAATTCGGGCGCGAAGCGGCGCGCTTCCTCGCGCCAGTTGTGCACGAGCGTGGTCGGCACGACGATCAGCGCCGGCTGTGTCAGACGCCCCGCTTCTTTTTCCGCGAGGATATGCGCCAGCGTCTGCACGGTCTTGCCGAGACCCATGTCGTCGGCGAGCACGCCGGCGAGATTCTGTTCGCGCAGAAACTGCATCCAGTTCAGGCCTTGCTGCTGATAGGTCCGCAGTTCGGCCTTCAGCCCACGCGGCACCTGGACTTCACGCAGGCCCGGCCCGGCTTGCAGACGCTGCGCGAGCTGGCGGATCGAATCGTCGCCGCGGAATTGCCAGCGGCCGGTGCCGTTCAGCGCTTCCAGGCGGCCGGCGTCGACGGATGCCACGCGCAGCGGCGCACCCTCCGCCAGCGAGCCGCCGAGAGTGTCGAACAGATCGACCAGCACGCGCACCACCGGCTTCAGACGATCGGCGCGCAAACGCAGACGCTTGTTCTCCTCGGTCTTCAGCTCGATCGGCTCGTCGTCGGCGATGGCTTCGAGCGCGCCGCCCAGCCAGCGCCGGTCGCGCCGGAACAGGTCGGCGAGCAACGGTTCGAGCCGCACGTTGCGCTCGCCGATGCGAATGCCCATCTCCAGATCGAACCAGCCGTCGCCGGCCTGATGCGCGGTGCCTTCGATCGCGTCGATCTCGATCACGTTGTAGCGGAACTCGGGCGCCATCGTCACACGCCAGCCTTTGCTCACGAGTTCCGGCACGGCGTCGTTGACGAACGTGGACCACGCCTCGGCATCGGGCAGGCCGAGCATGGTGTCGGGCAGCAGCCGCGAGGCGTGGACCCGGCTGGTCGGCACCTTCTGCAAACCGGTCTTGCGCAGTTCGAGCAGACGTTTTTTCTCGGCCTCATAACGGCGGCGGATATGAATGACATCGCCGCCCGGCATCGGCACGAGCGTCACGCTGCTGTCCACGTTGATGCTCACGCCGTCGTAATCGAAACTCACGCCGGCCAGTTCGACAGCCGCGGTTTGCCGCAGCCCCGCCTTGCCCGCCGACGACGGCAGCGCGTGACTATTGAGCGAGAGCACCGGCACGGGCTCGACATCGATCACGCGAATCGCGGACGCGTCTTGCGTGGGCGGCAGCGGCAACTCGGGCGCGATCTCGCGCAGCACCGAGGCGACCAGCGGCGCTTCGGCGAGCGAGATTGGCGGCATGGCCAGATAATCGGGCAACTGCTGGAACGGCAGCGACGACTGGACAATGCCCGCCTCGTTCGCAACGCCGTCCACGTACCAGACCGGCTCGGTCGGCAGCACCATGCTCGCGCGCGGCTCGGTGCAGAGCACAGGCCGCAGACGTTCGTCGGCGAGCGGCTCCCATTCGATCCGGCCGGGCCGGTCAGCGCCACGCGACAGCGCGGTCGGGCCCGCCTCGCCGGGCGCGGGCTTGAAGTCGAAGAACAGCCGCCCCGTGGCGATCAGTTTTTGCAGCGTCTCCGCGCCGCTCGTGCCACGCAGAATGAACTGGCCGAAATCCTCACGCGAGCGGCCGAGCCACAGACCGCGCAGGATCGACAGGTCTTCGTCGGAGACGAACTTCGGCTGTTTGAGCAGCGCCGCTTCCACATTGCCCCAGGCTTCGTCGACCGCGACGACCGCGCCGGCGGCATTGCAGCGCGCGCGGTGCAGCACCACCTCGTGGCGCTTGTGGAAGCTGGACCAGTTCAGCTGGTACGCGAGCGTCTGCGTGCGTGGGGCGCTCGCCTTCTGCGCGTCGGCATCCGCGGCCTCGGCCCGGGCGCGAAAACGTTCGAGCCAACTGACCAGTTCGGGCCGCACGCCCGACGGCTGTCCCATGTGCCCCATGTGTGCAATCCGCTTCGGCGGCAGATCGCCCGCGGTCTCGCCGTCGTCCAGTTCGACCTGGGTGATATGGTCCATCTCGTCGTGATACTCGAGCTCGGCGAACAGCAGCGCGGCGACGTGCTTGCAGTTGCGGCCGACCGGACACGAGCAGTCGCCCTGCGCCCAGGGCGAACCGCCGTCGGTGCGGAACTGCACCCGCGTTTTGTACGGTGTCGGCCGGGTGCCCTGCACGTCGCCGCTGAGCGTGGCGCCGTGCCATTTCACGTTGCTGACAGGGCCGACCGAGCGCGCCTTGGCGACGGTGTGGTCCCCGAGCCACTCTGCAATCCGTTCCCGATCAAAGAAAACTGACGACATCAGCGTCCAATCCTATTCAAGCCGGCTTGGGCAAGCGCGCGGACAGAATCAGCCCGACAGCGCGCGGAGGGCGGCGGCCGGTGACTGTCTGTGCGGCATCGATTGCCTGTGGTAACCGGCCATTTTACGCGTTGGACGAAATTGCTTGTGTGCCCACCTCCACATCCACCCCCGCCGCCGCGAACACCTGAGCCAGTGCGGGCGCCGGCGCTTCGTCCGTCACCAGCAGATCGACGGCGTCGGCGCCGAACGCATGCACCAGCGCGCTGTGGCCGAATTTCGCGTGATCCGCCGCGACCACGCGGCGTTCGGCCTGAGTGAAAGCCGCCTGCGAAAACGCAGCGTCGGCGGGCAGCGCGTCCATGAAACGCCCCTGCATGTCGATCGCGGTGACCGAGACGATCGCGTAGCGCACGTAAAACTGCCGTAGAAAAGCCAGCGCGCTGTCGCCGACCGCCGCGCAATCGTCCGGCCGCAACTCGCCGCCCGTGATGAAAACCCGGTTGCCATTGCGCGGCGCCAGCACGCGCGCGACTTCGATGGAAGGGGTCACGACGGTGAGCCGCGAGCGGGCGGCGAGCGCCTGCGCAATATGCAGACAGGTCGTGCCACCCTCCAGGATCAGTGAATCGCCATCCCGCACCAGTTCGCCGATGCGCGCGCCGATTGCCCGCTTGCCCTCCTGGCTCGCCGTCATGCGCCGCTGGAACGGCGGCTCGTCGAGCCGCTCAGGCAGCATGACGCCGCCGTGGACCTTGATCAGCAGGCCGTCCGCGATCAGCGGTTTGATATTGCGGCGGATGGTCTCGTCGGACACGTCGAAACGGCCGGCGAGATCCGTGATCGTGCAGGTGCGCTGCTCGCGGAGGAGTCGCAGGATTTCGGCTTGGCGCTGGTTGGAAAACATGGCGATTGGGCGGTGACGGTTTAGTGGAGTCTAGCAAAAGACACAGTCTGCTGGGTCGGATAGCCACACGTTTCCAATCAAAACCACATTTTGGCAGTGGTAACGGCAAGTCCGGTTCTTCGGAAACACGCCCTTGGTGCGACAGCTACGTTTCAAAACCACGATCGTATGACCATTGCATGACGCCGCTCCAATCACAACAAGGTTGCGCGTTCGTTGCATTTCGTGGCTTTTTGCCGCAATCTGTTCACACTCAATCCACGCATTTCCACACATGCCCACATCCATTCCTACTCACGCTCGCGTCGTCATCGTCGGCGGCGGGATCATCGGCTGCTCGGTCGCCTACCATCTGACGAAGCTGGGTTGGACCGATGTGGTGCTGCTCGAACAGGGGCAACTCTCGTGCGGGACGACCTGGCACGCCGCCGGTCTCGTCGGCCAGTTGCGCGCCCAGGAAAGCATGACGAAGCTGATCCGCTATTCGACCGCGCTGTATGCCGAACTCGAAGCCGATACCGGCCTCGCCACCGGCTGGAAGCAATGCGGCTCACTCTCGGTAGCGCGCACGGCCGAGCGCATGACACAATTGAAACGCACCGCCGCCGTCGCGCGCGCTTACGGCGTGGCCTGCGACGTGATCAGCCCGCGCGAAGCCGGCGACCTGTGGCCGGTCATGCGCACCGACGACCTGCTCGGCGCCGTCTGGCTGCCCGGCGACGGCAAGGCGAATCCCACCGATCTGACCCAGGCCCTCGCCCGCGGCGCCCGCCAGCGCGGCGCGCGCATCGTCGAAAATACCCGCGTTACGGCGATCCATACGCGCACCGCGCAGGACGGCAAGGCGAACGGCGCGCGCGAAGTCAGCGGCCTCGCGTGGCGCAACAAGGACGGCGAGGAAGGCACGCTCGGCGCGGACATCGTCGTGAATTGCGCGGGCCAGTGGGCCAAGGCCGTCGGGCGCCTGTGCGGCGTGACCGTGCCGCTGCACTCGGCCGAGCACTACTACATCGTCACGGAACGGATTGCCGGCGTGCATCCGGATTTGCCGGTCATGCGCGACCCGGACGGCTTCATCTATTTCAAGGAGGAAGTGGGCGGCCTCGTGATGGGCGGCTTCGAGCCGGACGCGAAACCGTGGGGCATGAACGGCATCCCCGAGAATTTCGAGTTTCAACTGCTGCCGGATGATTGGGATCAGTTCGAAATCCTGATGGAAAATGCATTGCAGCGCGTGCCCGCGCTCGAAACGGCGCAGGTGAAGCAGTTCTATAACGGCCCCGAATCGTTCACGCCGGATAACAACTTCATGCTGGGCGAAGCGCCCGAACTGCGGCGCTTTTTCGTCGGCGCGGGTTTTAATTCGATGGGGATCGCGTCGGCGGGCGGTGCGGGCATGGCGCTCGCGGAATGGATCGTCGCGGGCGAGCCGACCGTGGATCTGTGGCCGGTCGATATTCGCCGCTTCGCGCGCTTCAACGGCAACGACACGTGGCTGCACGATCGCGTGAAGGAAACGCTCGGCCTGCACTACGCGATGCCATGGCCGAATCGCGAACTCGACAGCGCGCGGCCGTTTCGCCGCTCGCCGCTGTATTCGCTGCTGCGTGACGAAGGCGCCTGTTTCGGCAGCAAGATGGGCTGGGAGCGCGCCAACTTTTTCGCGCCTTCGCCTGATGAGGCGAAGATCGAGTACGCCTTCGGCCAGCAGAACTGGCTGCCGTGGAGCGGCGCCGAACACCGCGCGTGCCGCGAAGGCGTCGCGCTATTCGACATGACGTCGTTCTCCAAATTTCTCGTCAAGGGGCGCGACGCGCAAAGCGTGCTGCAAGGCATCGTCGCCAACGACGTGGATGTGCCGACCGGCACCACGGTATACACCGCCATGCTCAACGAGCGCGGCGGTTACGAGTCCGACTTCACGCTCACGCGGCTCGCGGACGATCAATACCTGCTCGTCACCGGCACGGCGCAAAGCACGCGCGACTTCGACGGCATCGAAAAATTGATTCCGCACGACAAGCACTGCACGCTCGTCGACGTGACCGGCCAATATGCGGTGCTCGCCGTGATGGGCCCCCGTTCGCGCGAACTGCTGCAAAGCATGTCGAAAGCGGACTGGAGCAACGAAGCGTTCGGCTTCGGCCAGAGCCGCGAGGTCGACCTCGGCTATGCGACGGTGCGAGCCACGCGCCTCACGTACGTGGGTGAACTTGGTTGGGAACTGTACGTGCCGGTGGAATTCGCGGTCGGCGTGTACGAGGCGCTGCACGCGGCGGGTAAAGCGTTCGGCCTCGTCAACGCGGGCTACTACGCGATCGACTCCTTGCGCATCGAAAAAGGCTATCGTGCGTGGGGCCGCGAACTCACGCCGGATACGAACCCGTTCGAAGCGGGGCTCTCGTTCGCGTGCAAGCTCGACAAGGACATTGCATTTCGCGGCCGCGACGCGCTGCTCAAATTGCGCGCCGAACCGCCGCGCCGCCGCATGGTCGTGCTGACCGCCGACGGCGCCGCGGATCGCATGTTGTGGGGCGGCGAAGCGATTTTGCGCGACGGCAAGCCGGTGGGCTTCGTGAGTTCGGCGGCGTTCGGCCACACGCTCGGCTGTCCGGTGGCAATGGGTTACGTGAACAATCCCGCCGGCGCTGCGGATGCGGCGTATCTGAACAGCGGCAGCTATGCAATCGACGTTGCGGGCGAACTGCTTCCGGCCACGCTGCATCTGAAGGCGCCTTACGATCCGCGTTCGGAACGCGTGAAGCGCTAAAGAAGCACTAGCGTTCGCCGCGCGCCATGCTCGAAAACACGCCGTCGCGCCGGATCAGCCCATGAAACAGCGCGGCCGCGAGATGCAGCAGCACGGTGGCGAACAAAGCGAATGCGAGCCACGTGTGCAACGCGCGCAGCAACGCGAACAGCTCGACGTTTTGCGGCGCGATGGGCGGCAGATGCAGCGGACCGTAGAGCGTGACCGGATAACCCGCGGCGGACAGCATCGCCCAGCCGATCAACGGCATGGCGGCCATCAACACATACAGCGGCAGATGCGAGGCCTTCGCCGCGAGCCGCTGCGGCGCGGGCATATCGTCGGGCAACCGCGGACTGCTGCTGGTGATGCGCACGCCCGCACGCAGCAGCACCAGCAGCAGCAACGCAATGCCGAGCGGCCGGTGAATCGCGATCAGCGTGTCGTGCGCGCGCGAGACGGTGGCGACCATGCCCACGCCGATGAACAGCATCGCGATGATCAGCGGCGCCATCGTCCAATGCAACAGGCGCGCGAGCGAACTGAAATGGGTGCGCGTCGAACTCATGAGTGATCTCCGTTTGTCTGGGCTTGATGAATCGCGGGATGCAAGGCTTCCTCGCGCGTGCGGCGCTTGTATGACAGCGCATACGCCGCTGAACGCGCGGCGAGCAAGGGATCGTCAGATGGCTCGATGCCCGCCGGCAGGATCGTCGGATCGAAGTTGACGTCGCGGCACGTGCCGTTTGCCTGCGAGGTCGTGTGATCGATCACGAGCGTGCCCGCGTCGATATGTTGACGATCGTCGGGCCATTGCAGCGTGGCGTCGTTAGTGGGGTCGCCGGGTTTCGCGACGGTCAGGATCAGATGCCAGCGCAAAGGTCCGTTTTGCAGGCGCTGATCGAGGTCGGCTGCGAGGAAATTCTTTTCGGCTTTTTCGGCGTCCGTGATCGGCGCATACGGCGTCTCGGGCACCATCGCCCAGCGCACTGCGCGCGTGTTGCCGGCGGCGTCGGTAAAACGGAATGCGTTGATGCTGTAGTACGCCGCATTCGCCAGACTCGACGAAGGCGGATGCGCCTTCACCCACGCCTGAAACGGCTGCGTTTCGGGATTTGCGGCGTAGAACGCCTTGAGTTTCGCCGGGTCCGGTTTGCCGGTCGCCGGATCGGGCTTCGCGGCGCTCAGTTGCTGATAGAACTGCTCGGGCGTGTGCACCGCGAACACCGGCGTCGAATTCATGCCGGTGCGCCACTGTTCGCCGTTTCGCAACTGGAACAGCAACGCGAGGCTGCGCACGGGCGAACTGGTATCCGGCGCGGACGGATTGCCGCCGGGCACCGCGAAGCGTCCTGTGACCGGCGTGCGGCCGGCCGCGAAAACCTCCGCGCTGGACAGCGACGCGCCCTCGCCGTTGCTGTCGAAATAGCCTTCGATGCACAGACCCTTCGCATGATTGCGCCGATAACCGGGATGCGGCTGACCCGCCACCGATTCGAATGTATTGACGATGCGCGGCGCGGTGAGACGCGCCGGCGTCAGCCAGCCTGCTGTGTAAGCGAAGCCGCCGGCGAGCACCAGCACGGCCGCGCCGATCACGGCGAGTCGGCAAGGCACGCAGGCAGGCGCTGGATTGGGAACGGATGGTTTTGCCACGAAAACTCCTCTGTCGGATAGATACGCTTACCGGGCAAACACACGATGCAGCGATCTATTCCATTCGATATCCGGCGCGCCCGTTCCGGTTGCGCGCCGGGTATCGCCACTTCAATTGACGCTGCCTGCTTGCGCGTCGTGATTCGCGACGCGGGGGGTGGCTGCCGCTTCTTTCGCGAGTGCTTCCTTGTGCTGCGCGACCTGCTGCGCGAACACCGGGCTCACGTCGGGATAAGATGCATCGGTGACGTAGTTCAGGCCGTTCTGCTGGGCCTGGATCAATTCCTGGTACACCTCAGCACGCGTCTTGCCTTGCGCGAAAGCGCTCGACGAAGCAGCGAGAACAACAACGGACAATGCGGCGAAAGTGATCTTCTTCATGATGAACTCCAATGAGTTTTGTGCGGGTTTGCATGAGGGAGAACCACGGGTCGGCGGCTTTTATTCCTGCCTCGACGCGAGAGAGAAAACATATTCGAAAGCGGGAATAAACGGACGCGCAACCGGGTTAGCTCGCGTGCGGCCGGCGCGGTGAGGGCTGCACGAAGATGCGCTCGCCTGAGCGCCGGCAGCGTAGAAATTGGCGTGCGAAACATATGGAATAAACTGGGGTGTGTGCGTGTTCGCCCCTCGACAGCCGAACTTCGACGCACGCCGACACCATGAACACTGACGCCCCTTCCGATTCGCCGCTTTCCGAAGCGGACATTCAGGCCTACGCCGACGGCACGCTGACGCCGGAGCGCGCCGCGTTTCTGCGGGAGTATCTCGGCAAGGATCCGGCGGAGGCACGCCGCGTGGCGTTTTACGGCAGACTGAACGCGCAGATCCAGCAGGCTTTTCAAACAACTGACGAACCGGCGCCGGGCCGTGTCAAAGGGTGGCGCCGCGTGCCGGAGCGCATCAACATGTCAAAACGCACGCGGAAGTGGCTCAACGCGCTGGCGGCGCTCGCGCTGACGTTGGCGGTGGCGAGCGGCTGGCTCGCCGCCACCCAGGTGTCCGCCCAGGCGCTGAACAATGCCGCGGTGATGGCGCTCGCGGAAAGCGCCGCCGGCCAGCTTTCAGCTGCATCGCCCACGCGCGTCGATCCGTCCGCGCCGAATCTCTCGGCGATCGGATTGCGCCTCGTGGACCGACGCGTGGTGGCGCTGGGGCCGCTGCAGCGGGTCAGCGAATTCATCTATCTGAACGGCGACAATCAACCGGTGGTGCTGCTGTCGGCTCTGGCCCTGTTCGCGCCGACGCAGGCGCAGTGGTCCGCCAGACGCATCGGCGAGATTCGCCTGTTGCTGTGGACCGCGCAGCGGCAGCGTTTCGTGGTCGCCGGCGACGCCCGCACCCACGGCCTGATGCGCGCCGCCGACGCGATGACCATGCGATGACCATGCGATGACGATGTGATTGATACAGCATGCAATTCACGACCTCAGACACGGCGGCGGAATAAAGTGCGCGCAACCGTGTTCGCATCTCAAATGCGTCTTTTCGCGCGACCGCAGTACACCTCCCTGCCCGCGGAAAACCCCACGACTGGGATAAAAAATGGATGTCCGTGACGAGTTGATGGAACATGTGCCGCGATTGCGGCGCTACGCACGAGCGCTGATCAACAATCGCGACCTCGCCGACGATCTGGTGCAGGACACGCTGGAGCGCGCGCTCGGCCGCACCGGCATGTTCCAGCCAGGCACCGACCTGCGCGCGTGGCTGTTTACGATCATGCACAACGTGTTCGCCAATCAGGCGCGCAAGGCGTCGGCGCGCGCCGTCCACGTGGCCGTCGACGACGAAAGCGTGTCCGAGAGCGAATTCGCCGTGCCCTCCGAGCAGACCCGTTCGCTGGAAATGCGCGACCTCGACTACGCGTTGCAGCGCCTGCCCATGGAGCAGCGCGAAGTCGTCCTGCTGGTGGGCCTCGAGGAAATGAGCTATGCCGACGTGGCGCTTGCGCTGAACATTCCCCTCGGCACGGTGATGTCGCGGCTGTCGCGCGGACGCGAACGCTTGCGGGCGTTGATGGCGGGCACGCAGCCCGGTGCAAAATTACAGGTGGTGCGATGAGCGACCAGACTATGCCGATCGGTGAAGAAGACCTGCATGCGTATGTGGATGGCACGCTGTCCGACGAACGCCGTGCCGATGTGGAGCGCGCGCTCGAACAGAATCCCGAGCTGGCCGCGCGCGTCAGCGATTATTTTTCGCTGAATAGCATGTTCCATGAGCGCTATGACCGCGTGCTGAACGAGCCCGTGCCGAAGCGCCTGCAAGCACCCGCGCCGCGCCGCTGGCGGCTTGCCGCCAACTGGCCGCAATTCGCCGGGATGGCGGCGGCGCTGGTGATGGGCGTGGGCATCGGCGTGGGCACGCATATGGGCCAGGACGTGATCGCGCCGGTCGCGGGCGGCCACTCGGACACGCGCCCTGTCAGTGCGGACAGCTCGGAAATGTTCGCGCGCCAGGCGGCGGTGGCGCATGTGGTTTATATGCCCGCCGTCGACCGGCCGACCGAGTTGAGCACCGACGACCACGAACAGGATTTCGTGCAGTGGCTCGCCAACCGGCTCGGCACCAATGTGCATCCGCCGGTTCTCTCGAAGAGCGGCTTCAACCTCTCGGGCGGGCGCCTGCTGCCCGGTGCCGATGGACCAACCGCGCAATTCATGTATCGCGGGCCGAACGGCGAGCGCGTCACGCTGTGCATTTCGCGTCGCCAGCAGAACTCGAATACGACGGCGTTCAAGCTGTATCAGGACGGCCCGGTGAACGTGTTCTACTGGATTGACGGCGACTTCGGCTATGCGGTGTCGGGAGGAATCGACCGCAAGGAGTTGCTGCAACTTTCACATGACGTGTATTCGCAGTTGACGGGCGCGGCGCCGGGTTGATGACCCGGCTGCATTGCGGTTTGTTTTTTATTTTGCGGGCGCGCGGCCTCGAACGTGTGGGGCTGTGCGCACCGCGCGTTTCAAGACGCTATCGCGGTATGGCAATGCTGCGGACCTGGTTCGATTCGAACTCGACAACGCTGCTTGCATTTGCCGTTGAGCGGATCAGCTCGCGCGGCGTCACGCCCAACAGGCGACCCATCCAATGCGCCATGTGACTCTGATGCGCGAAGCCCGTATCCAGCGCAATCTGGCTCGCGCTGAGCTTGCCTTGCAGCAGCAGCGTTCGCGCGCGCTCCACCCGCCGCTGCACCACGTATTGATGCACCGGCATGCCGAGCGTTTCGCGAAACAGCGCCTTGAAATGCGGCACGCTCAACCCGACGAGCACGGCCAGCTCACTTAGCGTGAGCCGCTGGTCCAGATGCGCTTCGATGAACTCGATCACGCGCGCGGCCGTTTTCGGCGCGAGCGGGCGCCGCTTGTTGTCGAGCATCGGCGCGCCGCCGATCAGGCGCACCACCATCGCCGTACACAGGCTTTCAGCGTAAAGCGGATCGGATGGTTCGTCCGCTTCGAGCTCGGCGCGCAAAGCCCACGCGAGATGCTGGAAGCGCGGATCGCGCATCTGGAATTGCGGACGCAATTGCGCATCGGCCGATTTCAACGACAGTTGCTCGACGGTCCGCTGCGCAAACGCCTCGCTGATCCACACGCTGAAAATCGTGCAGGCGGTTTCGTCGCTCCACTGCCCGTCGAGTCCGGCGGGAATCACGTCGGCGTCGCCATGCGCCTGGATTCGCGAGTGGCGCCGCTCGTTGCACAGGCAGCGCGCCCTGACCGGCGCACCGACATGCACGCCCACCCGGTGGTAATTGAATGCGGGAATACGGTGCAGCCCGGCCGACACGTTGACCAGTTCCGCGCCGAAGCCCTCCCAGCCGAGCAGCCTGCTCGAGCGCAACGCGAGGCGGGAACCGCTATGCGGCAACGGTTGCCCTACTGGTGTCGGTATCGCTGCATTCATTGTTTCCCTCGTGGGTGACGGCGAGTGAGTCTGCATTGTGCGGCGTTTTGCGCGGGTTCGCTCGACTCTACGTGATTCAACGCTTCCGCTGCGGTTCCGCATGCGAAAACCGTCATCCGAATCTGCGCGGCGCAATCCTTGCCCGCGCGCTTTCTGGCCGCTGCGTCCCTAAGATGAGGTCATACCGAGTCAACCAGGGAGCGCAACGTGTTCGTGATTTTTGGAGCCGCCGGCAATGTCGGCAAAGTAAGCGCGGCGGCATTGCGCCGGGCGGGCCGCGACGTGCGCGCGGTGGTCCCCGATCAGCAACAGGGCGAATTCCTCGCGGAACTCGGCTGCGAAGTCGTCGTGGCCGATCTGCTCGACGCCGCCACGGTGGCACGCGCCATCGAAGGCGCGCATGCGGTGCAGCTGCTATGTCCGCTGCCGCGTGGGCACGCCGATCGCGCGCAGGCAATGCGGCGCATGATCGACGTGAGCGTCGCGGCATTGCGTGTCGATCCGCCGCCGCGCATTGTCGCGCTCTCCGACTACGGCGCGGAACATCCGGCCGGCACGGGCATCACCACGCTGTTTCACGAGCTTGAAACGCAATTGCGAACGGTCGATTCGCAGTTGACGTTTCTGCGCGCCGCCGAACATATGCACAACTGGGCGCGTGTGCTGCCGCTCGCGCTCGCAAGCGGCGCGCTGCCGAGTTTGCATCATCCGTTGAGCAAGCGCTTTCCGACTGTCGCCGCACAGGACGTGGGCGCGCTCGCCGCCGAGTTGTTGCTCGACGATGGCGCGCAGCCGGTCTCGCCGCGCGTGGTGAGTATAGAAAGCGCCGAGCGCGCCAGCGCATTGGATGTGGCGCGCACGCTCAGCGAACTGGCGGGCCGTGCCGTCGTCGCGCGCGAGGTGCCGCGCGGCGAATGGGGCGCGATGCTGCAAGGCGCGGGGCTCGGCGAACACCATGCGCGTTTGATCACCGAACTTTATGACGCGCACAACGCGGGCCGTATCGACGTTGAAGCCGGCATCAGTGAGCGGCGTTTCGGCGCAATGACGCTAGCGGAAGTATTCGCGGCGATTCTGCCGCGCGCGGCCGCGACCGCGGCGACTGCCGCCGGCACCGCCCCCTGAAAAGGAGACACTGCATGCCTACCTGCCCTTTGCACCGTGGCTCGCTCGACGCGCGCAAGGTCGAAGCCCAACATCGAGCGCCGACGACGCGCACGAGCACGCACGCGTCGCGCTGGCTGGCGATGTCGGCGAATCTCGCGGGATGGTTCGGCTGGCGCGCGCTGCGGGACGTGCTTAACGCCATCCCCGATAGCAACGACGACTTCAGCCTGTTCTGATCGACGGCGCTTCGGCGCTTCGGCACTTCGGCGCTTTGGCGATTCGATATCGCGAAGCCACGAAGCAAAGCGCCCGGCATGCCGGGCGCAAGCTACTTCGAATCCGCCGCTACAGCACGGGCCGCCATGCAATACGGCGGTCTTCGCGTGAGCGGGCCTGTACGATCCTGGCCCGCTCTGCATGGAGCAAAGCGGCCGGATCGATTTGCGCTCAGCGCGGCAGAGGATGCGGCGAGTGTGCGGACGTACGTGCGCTGAGAGCAGCGGCCGCCTCATCTTCCGGCTCTGCCGACAGATCCCGCCTGAAAGTCTCAGCGAGGAAAAACGCGCACACCAGGCTCAGCAATCCGGTCGCCGCGATATAGATCGAAATGGGCAGCGTCTGGCCATACGTGGCGAACAGATAGGTGGCGATCAACGGCGTCGGTCCCGACGTGATGATGCCGGCAATTTGATACGGCAGCGAAGCACCCGTATAACGCACCCGCGTACCGAACAGTTCGGCAAACCACGTCGATTGCACGCCGTACACCGACGCCTGGCTCAACGCGATACCGCAAACGTACGCCACGAAAATCAAGGTCGGATTGCGTGTCTCGAGCAGTGGAAAGAATGCGAATCCATAGATCGCCACGAACACCGCGCCGAGCATGAAGACGGTCCGGCGTCCGATCACGTCCGACAGTTTGCCGAACAGCGGCAGCGTGATCAGGGCAAACGCGCAGCCCAGGATGATGGCGTTCAGCAGTAGACCACGCGACAAGCCGAGCCGCGTCGTTCCATAGACCAGCACGAACACGTTAATCACGTTGAAAGTGATGTCGACCGCGAAGCGCGTCCCGATCGTCAGCACGAGGTCTTTCGGATGCCGGCGCAGCAATTCGATCAGCGGCGCCTTCACGACCTGCTTGCTCGCCTTGATCTGTTCGAATACCGGCGACTCCATGACGCGCAAGCGGATGAACAGGCCGATCGCGATCAGCGCCACGCTCAGCAGGAACGGCAGGCGCCATCCCCATGAATAGAACGCGTCTGACGGCAGACTCGAAACGGCTTTGAACACCGCGGTCGAGAGCATCAATCCGAGCGGCACGCCCAATTGCGGGAACGCGCCGAAGAAGCCGCGTTTGCTGGCCGGCGCCGTTTCGACCACCATCAGCACCGCGCCGCCCCATTCGCCGCCGACGCCGAGCCCTTGCAGGAAGCGCATCGCCACCAGCAGGACCGGCGCCCAGACGCCGATCGAGGCGTAAGTCGGCAGCAGGCCGATGACGAAGGTGCCGACGCCCATGATTGTCAGCGTCGCGACGAGCGTCGCCTTGCGTCCGATGCGATCGCCAAAGTGCCCGAAGAACACGGCGCCAAAGGGCCGTGCGAGATAGCCGACCGCAAAACTGCCGAACGCCGCGATGGTGCCGACCACCGGATCGAACGAGGGGAAGAACAGCTTGGCGAAGACCAGCGCCGAAGCGGTGGCATACAGAAAAAAGTCGTACCACTCGATGGCGGTCCCGACCACCGATGCAACCAGCACACGGTTGACGGCCGACCGGCTGATAACCGGCGCGTTGCCGGATGAAATGGGCGATGTGTTCATGTCTCCTCCCTTCTCTGGGAATCTAGGTCTTGCACTGCTGCGTGCCGGCGGCGCGGGTCCGCCGGCACGTTACGATAAATTCGCTGCACTCACCAGTGCAGCTCCATCGGGAACTGGTCGAGCGTTTCGACGCCGCCCGAGGTCAACCGCACGATACGTTCCGTGCGCAGGCCGCCGACGTTCGGCACCGTGATCGTCGCCTTCAGGGTAAAGACCATGTTTTCCTGCAACACGGTCTTGTTGCCCGGCCCGATCCACGGCGCTTCTTCTTCCGGGTCCATGCCGGTGCCGTGACCGGTGCCATGGCCGCGCGCTTCGCTCGAGTATTGCTCGTAGTTCGATTTCACCAGCGCCTGCTGGATCACCGCGTTCAGTTCCAGGGCCGCCATGCCGGGACGCGCGGCGGCAAGCCCGGCTTCAACCGCGCGCGCCGCTGCCGCGACGATCGCCATCTTCTCGGGATTCGCCGGACCGTAGGTAAAACCGCGTCCGCCATCGGCTACGTACCCACGATAACGCGCACCGATGTCGGTCATGATCAGGTCGCCCGATTGCAGGATGCGGTCGGTGGGGCGCGCCAGGTTATACGCCGAGCGCGGACCGGATTGCACCATCGAATCGAACGCAGTCCGGTCCGCTCCTCCCGCGAGCATCGCGCGGTCGGCGATCAAAGCGAGTTCACGCTCGGTGTAGGGACGGCCGTCGGCGAGCGCGTCGCGAATCGCGGCCATCGCCGAATCGGTCAGGGCGGCGGCTTTGCGCATCAGCGCCACTTCGGCGTCGCTCTTGATCGCCTTGATTTCGGCCAGCACCATTGTCGGTTCGAGCTTCAGTTCGCCGAGACCGGCGTTCAGGCGCTGCAACAGGTCCGCCGGGATATAGGCGGCGCCGGCAAGGCCGACCGTGCCGCTGCGGTGCCGTGCCGAAAATGCCTGCACCTGCTGCGTGACGTCCCGCAGGCTGCGCACCTCGAAGGCGGTCACGCTGGTCGCGTAGTCGAAGCATTGATCGGACACGAACAGCACGGGGTCGCCGTCCACGGGCAGCAGCAGGATCGCGTTGGCGATGTCCGATACGCCGTCGAGCGGACGGAACTCGGTAAAGTAGCCGATATTCGCGCCACGCCAGCAATCGCCAAAGGCGAGCAGGCCGACCAGGCCCGCCTTGTCGAGTGCGCTGCGGACCTTGGCGACGCGGCCGAGGAACTCGTCGGTAGTGATGCCTTCCGGCGGGATGTCTGCGGTACGGGTGTTCATTGCGTCTTCGTCTCCTGTGCGGCTGCCTGCGCGAATGCCGGATGCAGCCGGTCTCGATGCCCATGATGGAATCCGCCCCGCATCGGAATGCGAGACGTCATCTGCATAGTAGAATCGATCGATATTCTTTTATAATGAAAAATAACTCAAAATCTATATCGATACGGAATACATGGAGACGACATCGTGACCTCGGCCATTCATCCTGATAACGGCGTGGGCGCCACCGCGACGGGACGCTTCGACCCCACGCGTCTGAAGACGCGCCAATTGGCCCTGATCGTTCAGTTGGACATCCATCGCTCGGTTTTGCGCGCGGCGGAAGCCGCATACATGACGCAGCCCGGGGCGACCAAGTTACTGCGTGAATTGGAAGAAACCATGGGGGTGCAATTGTTCGAGCGGCATCCGCGCGGTGTCGAGCCCACCTGGTACGGCGAGGTGCTGATCCGCCACGCGCGCAGCGTGCTGGCGGAGCTGCAGCACGCGTACGACGAAGTGTCCGCGCTCAAAGCCGGCCTGACCGGGCAGGCGATGATCGGCACCGAGGTTACAGCGGCCACCAACCTTGTGCCGAAGGCCGTGGCGCTGCTCAAGAAGCGCTTCCCTCAGATTCGCGTCAACATTGAAATGGAGTTCAGCGAAGTGCTGGTGCAGCGTCTGCAGGAAGGCAAGCTGGATATGATCGTCGCGCGAATCCGCAATCCGGACGACCTGGCGGAACTGCACTACGCCCCACTCGCAGAAGCGCAGCACGCGCTGTTCGCACGCGTTGGCCATCCGCTCGTCAAGCGCAAGACTCTGAGCTGGAACGAACTCGCGCCGCAAACGTGGATCCTGCCGCCTAAAGGCAACGTCATGCGCAATCAGTTCACGCAACTTTTTCTCGAACGGCAGCTCGCGTTGCCGACGGATGTAGTCGAGAGCTCATCATTGCCTGTCATCACGAGTCTGCTGCAAATGAGCGATATGATCGCGCCGCTTGCGCGCGAACCAGTGCGGCCGTATTGCATTGCCGGCGCGCTCGAACCGCTACCGTTCGAACTCGATCTGAAGCTCGGACCGGCGGGCATCGTCACACGGCGCGGCGACAGGCTCTCACCGGGTGCGCGGGCGATGCTGCAAGCGCTGCGCGAGGCTGCCGGATTCGACACCCAAGGCACCGACGCCGACAGCGACTGACTTATCGCAACGAGACTCAGCGCGCGCCGCCCACCGCGGCGCTTGCGCCTGGCTGTAGCAACCATTCATGCGCCGGCTCGTTGTGTACGTGCCAGGTGCGACGCGGACCCGCCATCACATTCAGGTAATAGAGGTCGTAGCCGTGCGCCGCGGCAACCGGATGATAGCCGCGCGGCACCAGCACGACATGCTTGTCGTACGCCGCGAGCGTTTCGTCGAGACTGCGGTCATCGGTGTAGACGCGCTGAATCGCGAAGCCCTGCGGCGGCGAGACGCGATGGTAATAGGTTTCCTCGAGATAGGTCTGCTGCTCGCCATCGTCGGTATCGTGGCGATGCGGCGGATAGCTCGACCAGTTGCCCGCCGGTGTCACGGATTCCACCACCAGCAAGCTTTCCGCCGGCTCGGTTTCCGGCAGGATGTGGCGCACGTGACGCAGATTGGCGCCAGCGCCGCGGGTTTCCTGCTTGACCTCATCAGGTGCGATGAAGCGCGGCGGCAAGCCGCCCTTCGCGGGCGCGGAACAGATGCCGAGTTCGACATCGTCCACGGCCACGATCGTGTAGCGCGTATGCGGTGGCACGTACATGGACCACGGCGCGCCATCGAATGGCGAGAGCCGCCCGCCGATTGCGCGGCTCGCGAGCCCTTCACAACCGACCGTTGCGTGCCCCTTGACGAGCACGACCACGACTTCGCGATCGCCCGTCTCACGAGTAACGGTCGCGCCAGGCTTCAGGTCGAATACATCGAAGCCGACGTATTTCCAGCCGGCGTTCGCCGGCGTGATATGGATGATCTGACCGTCTTCGGCATGCATTGACGGTTTGACGAGCAGGTCGCTCATGTCTTCCTCCATTTGTTCAGGATTGCCGACCGTCAGAAAGCGGCGGTCGTTACGGCTAGGTGAATGGCCTGACGCGGTAAAGCGTTCATCGCTTTGACGACGCCCTGCGTGCGAATCGCGTCCAGATGGCGTGCGACTTGCGCGACGAAACGCGGGTGCGCGCGCAGATCGCAACCAAAGATCGACTCGATTCCGAACAGTGTTCGTACCGCATCGACTGCATCCGCGAGCAAGGTCGAGCGGACCGCGTCGGTCAGTGTGTCGGCGAGCGGATCGGCGATCGCGTAGGTGCGGCCTGTCTCATCCACGCCGCCGAGGTACGCGATCCAGCCGGCCAGCGCAAAGGCGAGACGTTCGGTCGGCGCGCCGCTTTTCAGGTTGGCGCGCACGCTTTCCAGCCAGCGCTGCGGCAGTTTCTGTGAGCCATCGGTCGCGATCTGCTGCAAGCGGTGATCGAGCGCGGTGTTCCGAAAACGCGTGAACAGTTCAGCGCGATAGGTAGCCAAAGCGGGTCGCGACAGCGTCGGCTCCACCTCGTCGCGCAACATGCTTTCGACGAAGTTCAGCACCGCCGGCGCGCCGATCGCCTGATCGACGGTGTCATAGCCGATCAGCGACCCGAGGTAGGCGAGCGCCGAATGCGCGCCGTTCAACATCCGCAATTTGGCCTGCTCATAGGGACGCGCGTCATTCACGAGCGTCGCGCCTGCGTGCTCCCACGCCGGCCGCGGCCCCGCGAAGCGGTCTTCAATCACCCACTGCGAAAATGGCTCGGTCATCACCGGCCACGCATCGTCGGCACCGAGTTGCTTCGCTACGCGCGTGCGATCGGCGTGGGTGGTGAGCGGCACGATCCGATCCACCATCGTGTTGGGAAATGCGCCCTTTTGCTCGATCCAGTCGGCCAGCGCAGGATCCGCTTCGCGCGCGAACGCCAGCGTCAACGCGCGCATCGTGTCGCCATTGGACGGCAGGTTGTCGCACGACAGCACGGTAAACGGGCCCAAACCGGCCGCGCGGCGCAACGCCAGCGCGCGCACGACGAAGCCGATCGCGCTACGCGGCGCGGCGGCCTCGCGCAGATCATGTGCGATGTCGGGATGATCGAATTGCAATGCGCCACTCGCCGGATTGCGGCAATAGCCTTTCTCGGTAATCGTCAAGCTGACGATATGGCAGCGCGGATCGGTCATCGCATTGAGGACGGCGGCGGGCGACTGCGGCGCGACCAGCGAAGTCATCAGCGCACCGATCACCTGGAACGAATCCGCGGTGCCGTCGCGCACGTCCACCGCATACAGATGATCCTGCGGAGCGAGCGCCTCCGACGTGTCCGCGCGCCGCAGCGACACGCCGACGATTCCCCAACGGTGGTCGCCAGCACGCAACGCGTGCTCGGTGTACACGGCCTGATGCGCACGATGAAACGCCCCGAGGCCCAGATGGACAATGCCGGGTGCAAGGCTCGCGCGATCGTAGGCGGGAACGACGACTTCGCCGGCGGCGCGCGCGGCTAGCGTTGTGAGAGCAGCATTACTCAGCCGCATGATCGCCCGGATGTTTGGCGAGGCCTTCCCAGATGCCGTTCAGGTAGACCGCGCCTAGCGCGCGGTCGAATAGCCCGTAGCCGGCGCGGCCCGTTTCGCCCCAGATCATTCGTCCATGGTCCGGCCTTGCATAGCCTTCGAAGCCGGTTTCGAAATAGGCTTTGACGATTTCCGCCATGTCGAGCGAGCCATCGGCCGAGCGATGCGAGGTCTCGTGAAAGTCGCCCGCCGTATTGACTTGCACGTTACGCAGGTGTGCAAAATGGATCCGGCCACGCGCGCCGAACTCGCGCACGAGTGCCGGAATATCGTTTTGCAGGTCCGCGCCCAGCGACCCCGAACACAGCGTCAGGCCGTTAGCGGGATCGTCGACGATAGCCAGCACGCGCTGCAAATCCGCGCGATTCTTGACGATGCGAGGCAGCCCGAAAATCGGCCGCGGCGGATCATCGGGGTGGATCGCCATCTTGATGCCGGCTTCTTTGGCCACAGGAATGATCGCGCGCAGGAAGTAGTCGAGGTTGGCCCACAGACCGGCTTCGTCAAGCGCTTCATAGTCGCGCAACAGGGCCTTCAATTGCTCGGGCCGATAGCTCGCGTCCCAGCCGGGCAACTGGATCCCCTGGCTGACGTCGAGTTCGCGGATCGCTTGCGTGTCGAACGCGAGCGTTGTCGATCCATCGGGCAGCGGCATTTCCAGCGAGGTGCGGGTCCAGTCGAACACCGGCATGAAGTTGTAGCAGACCACCTTCACACCGCAAGCGCCGAGGTTACGCAGCGTCTGGCCGTAGTTGGCGATGAGTGTGTCGCGCGTCGGTTTGCCGAGCTTGATGTCCTCGTGCACCGGCACGCTTTCGATTACTTCCAGTGTCAGCCCGTGAGCCTCTACCTTCACTTTCAGCGCCAGGATCTTGTCGATCGGCCACACGTCGCCCACAGGCACGTCGTAGACCGCCGAGACAACCCCCACCATGCCGGGGATCTGCCGGATATAAGCAAGCGGCACGGGGTCCGTGTCGCCGTACCAGCGGAAGGTCATTTTCACGTTCGGGTCTCCTCGCAGACGCTCGCCTCGCCGTCGACGTCGCTGCGCACAATGAATGGTTGAACCGGCGCTTACGCATCGGCCCGGCGCGGCGGGCTACGGGCGCCGGCCGCCCCTGGCGCGCCACGCGGCGCGACCAGGAGTCTGAATACTAGCGGCGATTGACATATCTTTAAAATGAAGAAAAACCACTCTTCTATACGATTATGGAATACATTGAGGTGGCGGATTTTCTCTCGCGTCCGACAGCATCGCGACGCGGTGCATGTAACATGTACTCGCCGAAACTGACCGTTATATTGAGGAAGGCAAGGTATGAAGGCCGTCCACGACAGCACGTACGTCCTGGTGTGGCTGACGTCACGGAATGTAGCGCTGCTCCCTGAGGTCCGTCAGCATCTCTATATACATTTCCTCTGAATCGATGCAATCGTGGAAGCCATGCTTGCGCGCCTTTATCGTGCTGGTGATGTTGTCGAAGGTCGTTTTGAAAATCATGTCGCCAAACCTCCACGATACGATTTGCTCGTACGGGTAGTCTCGAAGGTTGTGCTTCCCGACCAGGCTATTCCACAGTTCTGCCTTGTCGGCCATCATCTGCTCTAACGACATGGGGAACGGCTCACCGACCGGCACATCAAAAAACTCCGCCAGTCGTGGCCAAACGCGGGACCACCTGAAGTAGTCGCCATTCGTGATGTTGTAGACCTCGCCTCGGCACGCGTCGGTTTCGCCCGCCCAATCGACAGCGTTCGCGAGAATTCGAGTGTCGGTAATCTGATAGAGCGCGTCGTACGCGGGGCGTGGGCCGGGAAATGACATTGGAACGCCCAGGGCCTTCGCCACCGTTCCATAGACAGCAATCACCATCAGCAGATTCATGGGATTGCCCACGGCAACGCCTGCGACGCCCTCGGGACGAAGTGCAGTCCAGGACCATGATTTGCCGCGTGAACTTTCCCGAAGAAAATCTTCCTGGTCGTAATAGAAGTTCGGCGGCATATGGCGCGGGTCGCTCTCCTTCGCGGGCGACGGGATCGGGCCGATATGCACGCCGTACGCCTTGCCTCCTTGCATCAGCGTGATGTGCCGCAGGTTCGGCGCGTGCTTCTCCATGACCTCCACCATGTTCTTCAGCATCCGCAGATTCACCTCGACCAGTTCCGCAGGCGTCGGCTTCTCCTGATAGGCCGCGAACACGAGATGCGTGGCTTCCGGCACTTGTGCAAGCAACGCCTCGCAGGAGTCTCGGTCCAATAGGTCAACCGCCAAATGCCTGGCGCGCGTCGGGAAATCAGGTGCGCGCCGGGAAACTGCGACCAGATTGACCTCCTCGCTCTCATAGTGTGCGAGTACTCCGCGTCCGATGACTCCGACCGCGCCTGCGACGACTACTGTTTTCATGTTCGTCTGCTCTCCAACTATTCGCCAATAGAATGTCGGCCCATCACGCCGATTACCGCGACATCGCGCATCGTGGAACCGAACCGGCGCCCTTCCATGTTCTCGCTTGCGCGCCCCACAATATCAAGCAGCGTGACGCCGCCCGCGCGCCGTGCTGAACAGCTTGATCATTTCTCGATTGAATGCGGGGATATCGTCGGGGCTGCGGCTCGTGACCAGGTTTTGGTCGACGACGACCTCCTGATCCACCCAATCCGCTCCGGCATTCTTAAGGTCGGTTTTGAGCGATGCCCACGAGCTCATGCGTCTGCCGCGCGCCGCGCCGGTCTCGATGATGGTCCACGGGCCGTGGCAGATCGCTGCCACCGGTTTGCCGTCGTCGAAAAAAGCCTTTGCGAAAGCCACCGCTTTCGGCTCCGTCCGAAGCACATCCGGGTTCAAGACGCCGCCCGGCAGGAGGAGCGCGTCGAAATCCTGCGGCTTGGCCTGGTCGAGGGCGAGGTCGACCGGGAACTCGTCTCCCCATTTAGTGAAGTTCCAGGCGCGCACGTGCTTATCCCTGGGCGAGACGATGCGGGTCTCGGCGCCGGCCTGGTCGAGCGCCTGACGAGGCTCGACCAATTCGACCTGCTCAAATCCTTCCTCGATCAGGATCGCGATCTTCAGTCCCTTGAGAGTGTCATTCGTCATGTTCCGATCTCCAATGATGAGGGTCCAATAGACTTTCAGGATGACCCCGTGATCGTGCTTGCGCGCGAGCGGGGTCTGGCATTGCGAGTCCGGGAGGGTCTCGACGGCGACTTTGCCCGGACCTCCAACAGACGACGACGTGATTGCTTGCCACGACTTCGTGCTCGATGTTCCAGCGTGATGTCGCGGATCTATCTTCGGTGCCCTCGCGAGGCGATGATCCGTCCGGTTGTCTCACTCGCCTCATGTGACGGATGGGGGTGCCTGAAGGAGAGGAGCAGTCGAGCGCCCCGTATCGTCTTCCGGCTCTATGCGGCTTTCTTCACGCTGCCGTGCGGATCGATGACGAATTTCTTCGGCGAGCCGTCGCTGAACGTCTTATAGGCATCGGGCGCCCGCTCCAGCGTGATGATCTCGGTGTTCAGCATGGCGCCAAGATAGGGCATCCGATCCCACAGGATCGCCATCATCAGGTCGCGGTTGTAGTGCATGATCGGTGCCTGGCCCGCCGTTAGTTTCGGCGATTTGATCCAGGCCTTGCCGAAGTCTATCGGAAGCTTGCCCTTCTTCGTCAGATCGGTGCTGGCCTTTGGGTCGGCGTCGGTATAGATGCCGGGAATGCCCATTGCTCCACCGGCCCGCACCACTTCGATAAGCGTGTTGATTACTGCCTCGGAGTGCTCGCTGTTCGCCTCCGGACCCGAGCCGTGCGCCTCGAGCCCGACGCAATCCACGCCGCAATCCACCTCGCGCTTGCCCAGGATCGCTTCGATCTGGTCGGGCACCGGCGTGTCGCTGGTGAGATCGACCACCTCGCAACCATTATTTTTCAGCAGGTCCAGCCTGGCCCGGTTCGTATCGGCCACGATGATGCAGGACGCGCCGATCAGGCGGGCGCCCGCCGCGGCACACCGGCCCACGGGCCCTGCCCCGGCGATATAGACCGTGGAACCCACCTTGGCCCCGGCTTCCATCAGACCGTGAAAGCCGGTCGGCAGGATGTCCGACAATAGTGTGAGATCGCGGATCTTCTCCATCGCCTGGTCCTTGTCCGGGAACGACAACAGGTTCCAATCGGCGTAAGGCACCATGAGGTAGTCGGACTGGCCGCCCTGCCAGCCGCCGAGATTGAAACCATAGGCGCCGCAATCGACGGTGTCATTGACGTTCATGCAGACATCGGTATGCCGCTCCTTGCAATTGCGGCAGCGTCCGCAAGAGACGTTGAACGGAACCGAACATATGTCGCCCACCTTGATGAACTCGACGTCCGGCCCGACCTCGATGACTTCCCCGGTCATCTCATGTCCCATCACCATTCCCTTGGGCGCGGCAAAGCGGCCGTGGTAGATGTGCTGGTCGCTGCCACAGATATTCGTCGTCACGATCTTGAGGATGGCGCCGTGATTGGCTTTCTTGCCTGTCGGTGTGACGAGCTTCGGGTAGTCGAAAGTCTGCAACTCCATCTTCATGGGACCCATGAACGTTACAACGCGATTGCCACTCGCAGCCATGATATTTCTCCGTGTTGGGTGTGTGAGCTGTTGTGCGCGCCAGACACGCGCGATTCCGGCGGCCGCCAAGCGCTGCTTGCGCGCAGCGAACAAAGCGGTGCCCACTTCGACGATTGCCTGATCCTGCCGACCCAAGCGGCAGCCCGCGACGGCGCGAACCGTCGCGAAACTCGCTGGGGCGGTGGGGATAGCTTCGGGATCGATACGTCCAGCCGAGGCCGCGTGATGATCTTCGCCGGCGGCATCTCTCTTTACCGGGAAGACATGGCGTGACCGATCTCGTCGGCCTTCGCTTCCGTCGCGGCAATGATTGAACGTGCGTGGTTCAGAGGGAGTATAGGAGCTTTATAGGATGTTCCTAGGTGATCTTAGGAGAGCCGAACAAATTAGCGGCAGGAAGCTATGTCCCTGAATGTTTGTAAACTTGCGTCGTCATGAATGAAAAACCGCGCGTCGCGATTTGTCGGCTCCCAGTATGGCTTCGCGAGATAAGGTCAAGTCTGGTGTACGGACAGTTGATAGCCGGCGACGTCAAGCGGCACGGTTTCTGCTGAACCGGTTGATCGCTTTGCACTGTCTCGCCGTCCTTGAAGGCGCTGCACTTCAGCAACAGCTTGATCTGTTCGGGCCCGTTGATGCGGCGCCAGGTGTTCCGGCATCCTCGATCAGCTTGAATGCGAGACTAAGGAAGGTGGTCATGACACGCAGTTGCGCATATGCGTCGTACGATGGCGCACCGTCACCAGCCTCCACTCGATCGCATCCGTCGTTCGCAAATGCTGGCAGTGGTCGGCCGGGAAGTCATAGAAGGCAAGCAGGCTTCGCGATTTTCTTTAACGTCTCGGCGACCTTCGGATACTTCGGGACGTTCACTGGAATCGGCTCGCCTGCCGTAGAAACTTCGCACTCCGGATATGTTGCGGCAATCTTTTCCGGGTGATGTGACAGTTTCGTGAACCACACGCGCCGTTCTCTGTCGTAGGCTGGTTGGTTAGAGATACCAATGATTCCAGGCTGGAAATGACCGAGGACTGCCTCGGCTATTTCGTTCGGATAACCAGGCGTTTCTAGCGGTGTGCGGGTGGCGCGTGGAAGATCGTGAGCGGATCAACGCGTTGCAGGGAAGCGCGGGCGATTAGGATCCTGTGCGATTTTCGATTTCTTCCGTAATCTCCGTGTTCTCCATAGCGAAAATTGCAGCGATACGTTCACGATTTCCGGTTCGTAGGCGCTTGCAAGCGCAGTCCGGGAAATCCATCAAAGGTCATGTGATCGCCGCTGGCAGGTTGGCTGCGGCACGCGGCGTAGTTTTCCTTGGCAACGCGGGGAAAACCTACGCCTACGTTGCAAGTTCAGACACACGGAGACGAGCGTCGATGTGCCGGCCGGAGCGGCCAGCACGGACACTTTCCGTTTCATTTTCAACCGCTTGCGGACTGTTTTGGCTCGCCTTGAGAGACCGCAGACCGATTCCGGATTCGCGCTACTCGTTTTCGTCGAAGTAGTGACCGAACTTCACCTGCTTGGTGCGGATATAGCGCTCGTTTTCCTCGCGCATCGGAATCGCCAGCGCGACCCGCTCGCACACCGGAATGCCGTGCTTGGACAGCGTGTCGAACTTCTCCGGATTGTTGCTCATCAGACGCACCGACGTGACCTTCAGCGTGCGCAGAATGCCCGCTGCCGAATCGTATTCGCGCGAGTCGTCCGGCAAGCCGAGATCGAGATTGGCTTCGACCGTGTCACGCCCTTGCTCCTGCAGCGCGTATGCGCGAATCTTGTTCGACAGGCCAATGCCGCGCCCTTCGTGGCCGCGCAGATACAGCAGCACGCCGCAGCCTTCCGCCGCGATGTAGCGCAGCGCGAGGTCGAGCTGCTCGCCGCAGTCGCAGCGGTACGAGCCGAGCACGTCGCCGGTGAGGCATTCGGAATGCAGGCGCGTCAACACGGACGACTGGTTGGCGACGTCGCCCATCACGAGCGCGAGATGTTCGGCGCCGCTTTCGCATACGCGGAACACGTAGGAAGTGAACGTGCCGTAGCGCGTGGGCAGCGTGGCGGTGGCGTCGAGAATGACGCATTCGCCGTTGGGTGCGCCGTCTACTGCGGGCGACGGATCGTGAGACGTGAGCATGGCGTTAGACAATGGTGCTGACATGAACCCGATCAAACCGGGAATAAGATACGGACTGGGAGTTTACCGCTAATCGGCGTCGGGCACCCGCATGCCCTTGCATGGAGCACGGAACCGCCGTCGCGTCGCGACGCTACTCGAGTTAAACGGCCGCCGCGCCACAGGTATTCCCGAAGTACCTCGGTGCCGCGTCACGCCTATACTGGAATGGCCTGTCCCTCACGACAGCGCGCCGCGCCGGCGTGCTGCACTGCGAAACGGAGCCGCTCCATGACAAGCGTCGCACAGCTTCTTAAAACGAAACCGAACAACACCACCGTTTTTACTGTCGGGGCCGACGATTCGGTCTATGAGGCAATCAAGCTGATGGCCGAAAAGGGCATCGGCGCGCTGGTCGTGACAGACGGCGACAGCATCGCCGGAATCGTCACGGAGCGCGATTACGCGCGCAAGGTCGTGCTGATGGACCGTTCGTCGAAGGCCACGCCGGTGCGCGACATCATGAGCAAGGCGGTGCGCTTCGTGCGTCCCGATCAGACCACCGACGACTGCATGGCCCTGATGACGGAGCGGCGCATGCGCCACTTGCCGGTGATCGAGAATGACCGGCTGGTCGGCATGGTATCGATCGGCGACCTGGTGAAGAACATCATCGCCGAACAGCAGTTCACCATTCAACAGCTCGAGTTCTATATTCACGGCGAGCGGCCCTGACGCACGGCCCACGCTGCGGAACCGGACGCGCAAAAAAGCCCAATCGGTCAACCGGTTGGGCGAAGCTACCTTGCGGCAGCGGAGGTTCCTTGATGGGTTGGCCGCGACACGCGCGACGCGCGTGGCACGGCGCTTTTGTGGCGCTCTCGGCCCCGCTGGCGCGAGGCGCGCTCAAGCAATTTAACGTTCGCGGTCGTGCCCGCCGTGACTGGGCGCGCGCGTTGTTGTTCTCAACTTCGAATTGCTTGCTGCGGTTTCAATTTCGACTTTCAGACACCGAGACGCTGGTCGGAGCCCTGCTGTATTGATCCGCAGGGCTCTGCGTCCTTCGGCGCCCGGCCGGCCAAGCCGGCCACTGAACGCCGAATCCGCTTGCCCGCCTACCTCGCTTAATTACCGAAGTACACCGACCTCGGGCCCGACGTCGGTTGAACCACGCCACCGGCTTGCGACGAACCACTCTTCGCGCCACCGTAGCCGCTGGTATCGGCGACCGGTTCTTGCGTCTGGGCAACAGCCGGGTTTTGCGCCTGGACGCGCTGTTCAGCAGCCTGAATGTCCGCCGGATAAGTCGGATCGTTCGACGCGCCCGGGTTATAACCCGCTTGTTCAACCCGGATCAGATCGGCGCGAACTTCCGCGCGGGTCACCGGTTGCTGGCTCGCTTGAGCGAACGAAGCGATCGGAGCGGCGAGAACGGCTGCAATGGCGACTGCCTTGATAAGCGATTTCATGATGATTTACCTCCAGACCTGGTTTTATTTGCGACGCTTGCCACACCATGTGAGAAGCGAGTGAATCCAGTCTAGTCATCAGATCGTCAAGGGAAAACCCTTGATTGTGAGATAGATAATTGTTCGAATCGCAAAAATGGTCCGGAAGTTACCGTCAGCTCCGATTCAAACCGCATCGTTGGCGTAATAATTGTCGGGATCGTAACCCTTTGTGTCTGAAGTTTGCAAACTACGTCTGATCGGGCGTCTTCTACCATCTCACGCGGCATTGCCGGGCAAATTTACGCCCCTTTGGGCGCAGCGGACTGGGGCAGCAGGAGCTTGCGCGGCCCGCTGACAAAGGCGCTACCGGGTTCAAAGAATCTGAGCGGCTGATGCATTTCGCGCGACAAGCCAATGCGCGTCGTCACACCGACCGGCACTTCGCCCCGCTCGATGACGCCGATCCACAAGCCCTGCCCCGAGCATAGATCCCAGCCGTCGAACGAAGGGCCGATGCCGAACGCCATCGTGAGCCGGCCGGGCCCGCGCGCGAGGTCGCGCAGCGGCACGCCGGGGCGCCGCGCTTCGATCAACGGCAGGCCTTCGAGCGGCTCGATCGCGCGCAACAGAATGCCGGCGCCGACTTCCTCTGCTTCGGCGGACATATTGAGCATGTACGACAGCCCATAGGTCAGCCGCACATACGCGTGCCCCGGCGCGAGAAACATCGAACCGTTATGCGGCCGACGGCCCATGAATGCATGACTGGTCGAATCGCCAAGCGGATACGCCTCGGTTTCGACGATTCGCCCGCTCACGCGGCCTTCGGGCAAATCATGCACGAGGTATTTGCCGATCATGAAACGCGCGAGTTCGACGGTATCCAGCGGTAAATCGTCACGAAACAATGGCACGATGGGGAGTTGATGTTTGCGCATGCGTCAGGCCTTATTTTTAAAGCGCGTGGCGTGGAGCTGAACAGAAATGCGGACGGCATGAAATGCGTGCGATCGGCCCACCGCCCGAGCCCTCAACGACGCGATGCGCGCCTCGGTTCCAGCGATTGCGCGCCATCGGCCAGTTTTCATCGGCCCATTCGTTGTACCAAAACCTCACTTCTGTGCAGCGCCGGCATCACCATGGCACTAATTGGAGTATCGTGTGTTTCCGGCCTGCAGCACAGCCTTTGCCGGCTCGCGTGTGTTTCGGCCCGCCCGAATCAGCACAGATAGAAAGCATTCGCACGTCCGCAGCACCGTTCCATTCAGTTTTGATCCCGATGTACCTGCTGGTGTAGCGCACTGCCTCATTCGGGGGCGGTTGTACCCATGACAATAGGAGAGAGTTGAATGAAAGCATTCCCGGCAATCAAGATGATCGGCGGCGCGCTGATCGTCCTCGCGTCCCTCAACGTGTATGCACAGAGCAGCGACGCCTCAGCCCCGGCAGCGGCAGCGCCGACGGCCAAGCAGACCAAAGCGGCCGACCGCGCGTTGGGACGCAAGGTCCGTTCGGCCCTGTCGAAGACGAAAGGCCTGAGCGTGGCAAACATCACCGTACGCGCACGCGGCGGCGCAGTGACGCTGGCCGGCTCCGTGCCCGAACAACCGCAGGTCGATCTGGCCACCCAGGCTGCTCAAGGCGTGGCAGGCGTGACGTCAGTCAAGAACGCGCTGACCATTCGCCCGGTCGGCCAGTAATCGAGTGAACGTGCTGTAGCAATGTAGCCGGACGCCAATGCCTTCTCGCAGGGCATTGGCGGCACCGGAGCGGTTTCGCGCAGTTTCGCCGGGCTTTGCGCACCCGTAATATGCTCGGCACGCCGAGCTTCGCCCCGCATCCCGCGTTCAGCCAGCGGAACCTCAATGCATACCGGTCGCCATCGCCGCCGCGCTAACCACGCACCAGCCAGCGCCCGCCACGCGTTATCCGCGCAATTCTGCGTGACCTACGATCCCTTTCTCCAGCAGTCGCCGTTTGCGCTAGTGCACGCCGGACGACGCCGTCGTCATGCGGCCCTGAAAATCGACAAAGCCTCTTGCATAAACAATTATCCTTTATAATTTAATACGTTAGACCGTGTTGCTTAGAAGTTCCATGAACATGCGCGCTCGCTTCAAGCCCACGGCGGAAGCCATTCGGCCCCGCCGGGCCGTTCCCGACAAGCGTTAAAAGGAAGCCCGAATGACCACGCCCGCAATCGTTCTGCCTCGCTGGACCATTGCCGCGCCATTTATCGCGTGGATCGTTCTCGGCATCTCGTATGCCATGCCGGGCAATGGACTGCTGCTCGTGCTGGTGGGCGTGGCGTTGTGCGCGGCGGTCTTCACCGCCGTGCATCACGCGGAAGTCGTCGCGCACCGCGTCGGCGAACCGTTCGGCACCCTGGTGCTGGCGGTGGCCGTCACTGTGATCGAAGTCGCACTGATCGTCTCGGTCATGCTCACATCCGGTCCGGAGAAAGCCGCCCTCGCGCGCGACACTGTTTTCGCCGCGGTCATGATCGTCTGCAATGGCATTGTCGGGATTTGCCTGCTGGTGGGCGGCATTCGCCATCGCGAGCAGGATTTTCAAAGCCGCGGCGCCGCTGCGGCACTGGCTGTGCTGGCGTCCCTGTCCGTGCTGACGCTGGTCATGCCGAACTACACGACCACCCGCGTCGGTCCGGTCCTGTCGCCTTCGCAGTTGGCGTTTGCCGGGGTGTCGTCGCTGGTGCTGTACGGCGTGTTCGTGTTCGTGCAAACCGTGCGCCATCGCGATTACTTCCTGGCTGCTACGCCGGATGAGGACGTCCACGCCGCGCCGCCGAGCGCCGGCCAGGCGCTCGCGGCCGGCGGTCTGCTGCTGGTGTGCCTCGTCGCGGTGGTGTTGCTGGCGAAGGTGCTCTCGCCGGTGGTCGAAACCGCGGTCAAGAATGCGGGCGCGCCGGCCGCCGTGGTCGGCATTGTGATCGCCGCGCTGGTGCTGCTGCCTGAAGGGCTGGCCGCCGTGCGCGCGGCGCGCGCCGACCGCCTGCAGAACAGCCTGAATCTCGCGCTCGGCTCGGCGCTGGCCAGTATCGGCCTGACCATTCCGACTGTCGCCTGCGTCTTCCTGTATACCGCGCAGCCGCTGGTGCTCGGCATCGACGGCAAGGAAACCGTGCTGCTCGTTCTCACGTTGATCGTCGGCACGCTCACGCTCAGCTCGGGCCGCACGACGATTCTTCAAGGCGCCGTGCATCTGTCGCTGTTCGCGGCGTATCTGTTCCTGTCGTTCGCGCCTTGAGCGTGAAGGCCTGATCGTTAAAGAGAGCATCACGCCGGCGGCCCCACGCCGCCCGCCTACTCTTCCCAGTGCGCGGCGATCCAGTCGCGGAACAGATTCAGCTTCTGCTGATGCGCGACCGAGTCCGGATAAACGAAG
Source organism: Paraburkholderia sp. BL6669N2 (assembly GCF_003387275.1). Taxonomy (NCBI): domain Bacteria; kingdom Pseudomonadati; phylum Pseudomonadota; class Betaproteobacteria; order Burkholderiales; family Burkholderiaceae; genus Paraburkholderia; species Paraburkholderia sp. BL6669N2. The sequence goes on from NZ_QUNA01000002.1 coordinate 1,674,675, forward strand.
TAATAGCGCCAACCGGTCTTGAGCACCGTATCGAACGGCCGCACCAGACGCTTGGCCGCCACGTCCTCGTCGATTAGCGCGAGGTCGCTGATCGCCACGCCGAAGCCTTGCAGCGCGGCGTTGGTCGCCATATCGAGCGTATCGAAACTCGGGCCGTGCCCGGCGTCGATCGCCGCGCCGTTCGCGGCATCGATCTCGGTTACCTTGGCGAGCCACATCTTCCAGTCGCGATGATCGCGGGTGGGATGCAGCAGCGTATGGCGCGCGAGGTCGGCCACCTCGGCAAGCGGCTTGTCTTTCAGCAGATCGGGCGCGCAAACGGGCGTCAGACGTTCCTCGAACAAGGGCACCGCCTGCACGCCCGCGCCGGGCGAAGAACCGTAGATGATCGCGGCGTCGAACGGTTCGAGCTGGAAATCGACATCGTGCTGCCACGTGGTCGTGATCTGCACGTGCAGCTCGGGATACTCGGCCTGGAAGCGCATGATCTTCGGCAACATCCAGCGCATCACGCAGGTCGGCACTTTCAGCGCGAGATCGGTGCGCTGCCGTGTGAGACGCAGCGAAATCTCCTCGATGCGCGCGAAGCTTTCCTTGACGGCCGGCAGCAGCAATTCCCCTTCGGCGGTGAGCGTCAGGCCTTTCGCATGGCGCTTGAAGAGCGGAAACTTGTAGTAATCCTCGAGCGCGATGATTTGCCGGCTGACCGCGCCTTGCGTCAGGCACAGGTGATCGGCGGCGCGCGTGAAACTGCGATGCCGCGCCACGGTTTCGAAAATCTGCAGCGCGTTCAGCGGCGGTAGGCGTCGCATCGTGAGTGTCCAGTACGATCAGGAAAAGTCATTGCGTGAGCGTGGCGGCGCGACTCGTCGCATGCCGCCCGAATGCCGCGCACGGGCCTACAGGATACGCGATCACAAATCTCCGCACGAGGATCATGCCACGCGCCTCATGCATTCGGCTCATGCCGCCGCCAAACCGCGCGGCCCGGCAAGCTGCCATGCACCGGCACAGGGCAACGCGCGTCCCATGATCGCACCAGAACCGAGCTTTCCTCATACCTCCTGAAGGGCTTAAAGCGTCGAGGAAACATGGACGTTAACCCGCATGCGCTACTGCCTCGGCACTCCCGCCGCCTGACGGGTCCGCGCCATCGCAATTGCGCGACCGCCTCCGTATGAGCTTATGTCATGCCGTCCATGCGCATATTTCGTTTGTTGAGGGATTTTGACAAACCTAGAGTGCTTCAACACGCAGCGCAGGCGGACAACGCCAATCAGCGAGGCGACGGCGGTAATCACAGCATCATCGGGCAACAAGGCGTTCAACACAGGAGACCGCCATGCAAGAGATCAAACGGGGTAGAAGGCAGGCCATCAAGACGCTCGGCGCCGCACTTGCGGCATCCACCTTGCCCATGCCGTTCATCAACCTGCGCGCGCAGGAACACAACTTCAGCGGCAAAACGCTGCGCCTCTTGACCTGGTCGGACGACACGGGCGCGGCCGCGTTGCGCAATATCGCCGCCACCTTCACCGCGAAAACCGGCGCCAAAGTGATCGCCGACCGCGCCGACGGCACCTCCGGCATGGTCGCAAAGGTCAAGGCCGCGGGCGATCGCCCGACTTACGACGTCATCACCCTGGCCGGCGTCGGCGCGTCGGGTCTCGGCGACGCCGGTTTGCTGATGAAGCCCGATCTGGACAAACTGCCGAACCTGAAAGACGTCGCGCCGCAGTACCGCACGGGCGCGAACGGCTTCGGCGTCGGCTATCTGCTGTGGTCGGACGGCTTGATCTACAACACATCGACGGTGAAGACCGCGCCCGCATCGTACGAAGCATTGTGGGACCCCAAGTACGCCGGACGCCTGTTCCTGCCGCCGCCCGAGTGGGCCGAAGCGGTGGACCTCGCGATCATCGCCGCGAAGATGAACGGCGGCTCGCAGCAGAACATCGAGCCGGGCTTCAAGAAACTGATGCAGTTGAAAGATCGCGTGATGACGCTCGGCGAGAATCCGAACCAGGTGGCCGATCTGTTCCGCACCGGCTCGCTCGATATCGGCGGCATCTATTCGCCGGCGTTCTTCCCCGACCAGATCCGCAAGCCCGAGTACAAGATGGGCGTGACCTACGGCATGAAGGAAGGCTTCGCCACACAACTGATGTTCACTGTGATCCCCAAGTCGCATCCGGGTGACAGCGATCTGATCCACGCCTTCATCAACCATTCGCTCGACGCCGGCATGCAAGGCCGCATGGCCGCCGACGTGCTGAACGGCCCGGTGAATTCGAAAGCGGTGATTCCCGCCGAAAGCCGGGCGTTCGTGCCGAGCCCGCAGCAGATCGCCGAGAAAGCCGTGCTGCACGACGACAAGGCGCTCGCCGTGGTGCAGCCGGCGTGGATCAAGCGTTACACCGAAATCTTCGCGGCATGACGACGATGCTTGCACGCTTCTCGCGGCGTGTTACTTCGTCCGGTCCGGCCTCGGACCCGGCGGCGGGTGCGTCCGGTCTCGGACCGGACACGCCTGCCGCCACCGCGCTGGCAAAGGCGCGGCCGTGGCTGCTGCTCGCGCCGATCCTGCTGTTTCTCGCCATCCTCGGCGCGGCGGCACTGGTCGTGCTGCGCATGAGCTTCGGCACGCAGGGCAACGAGTGGCACGGCTTCACGCTGCAAAACTACGCGGACCTGCTCGACGGTTATTTCTTGAAGTCGTTGTGGCTCACATTGAAGCTCGCGTTCCAGAGCATGATTTGCGCGGTGCTGCTGGCGATTCCGGTCGCACTGGCGATGGCGCGCACGAAGTCGCGGCTTGCAAGGCGGCTTCTGCTTGCCGGCGTGCTGCTGCCGCTGCTGGTCAATCTGCTGCTGCAAGGCTATGGCTGGCTGATCATTCTCGGGCCGGCCGGTCTGCTCAATCACGCGCTGCTCGGCAGCGGCCTCGTGCAACGTCCGTTGATGTGGCTGTACCGCGAAAACGGCGTGCTGCTCGGACTGATCCAGACGGCGTTTCCGCTCGCCGTGCTGCCGCTCTCGAGCGCGATGCGCGCGGTCTCGAGTTCCTACGAAGAAGCTGCCGCCACGCTCGGCGCGACACGCTGGCAAACGCTGCGTCACGTGCTATTGCCTTTGGCGATGCCCGGCCTCGTATCCGGCGCGCTGCTCGTGTTCGCGTACAACGCGAGCGCGTTTGCCGTGCCGCTGCTGCTCGGCGGACGCCGCGTGCCGATGCTCGCCGTGCTGGTCCACGATCAGGTCGCGCCCTTGCTGAACTGGCCGGCGGCTTCCGCGTCGGGTGTCGTATTGATGATCGCCACGTTGACGGTGATGGCGCTGTCGCAGCGCCTCGTGCGCCGCACGCAAAAACTTGCCGAGGAGCCGCACGCATGAGCACGCCCGTTCAAACCGCTCCCTCGCGCATGCCGGGCTCGCCGCGCTCTCCACGCTCACCACGACTAACGGCCGTCATGCCCGGCCAGTTAGGCAAGGCGACCGCCCTGCTCGCGGCGATCGTGCTGTTCCTCGCTGCGCTGCCGATCCTCACGATGATCACCATGTCGTTCAGCGCCGCTGACACGCTCGAATTCCCGCCGCACGCCTACGGCCTGCACTGGTATCGCGCCGCGTGGCACAGCTTCGCGTCGCCGGACGCGAGCGACTCGCTCTCGATGGGCGCCGCCTTGAGCACGAGCCTGATCGTCGCGCTGTCTACCATGGTCATCGCCACGCTGGTCTCGGTGCCCGCCGCTTATGCGCTGAGCCGCTACCGCTTTCGCGGCAAGCCCGCGGTCGAACAACTGGTCGCGTTGCCGCTCGTCTATCCGCTCGTGATGCTCGGCCTGTCGCTGCTGCTGGTGTTCAACGTGCTGCCGGTCGAACTCGGCGTGTTTCGCCTGATCATCGCGCACGTGATTCTCGCGCTGCCGTTCACCGTGAAGAATTGCGCGGCGTCGGTTGCCTCGATCGGTCCTGAGTTCGAAGAGGCCGCCTGCGTGATGGGCGCGAGTCCCAGCCGTGCGCTTATCGACGTAATCCTGCCGCTGATGCGTCCCGGCATTCTCGCCGGTATGCTGTTCGCCTTCATCATCTCGTTCAACGAATTCACGGTCACGTTCTTTCTCTACGGCATCGATACGATGACGCTGCCGGTGTGGCTCTACAGCCGCACCGTGTCGTCGCTCGATCCGACCGTGTTCTGTTTCGCCGTGTTCATCGTCGCGATCGACTTCGCGCTGATCTGGCTGCTCGAAAAGCTGATCGGCGACGAAGGCGTTGCCTTGTGAACGGACGCGCTTGTAGCGCTTGATTGCTGGAGCATTCGATGACCCATTTAACGTTGCAGGCCGTGACCCGGCGTTTCGGCGCGGCGCATGCCGTCGACAATGTCGATCTGAGCGTGCCCGACGGCAAGCTGGTGTGCTTTCTCGGTCCGTCCGGCTGCGGCAAGACCACGCTGCTGCGCATGATCGCCGGGTTGGAAACGCCGACCTCGGGCACGATCCATTTCGCCGGACGCGACATCACGCGACTGCCCGCGAACCAGCGCGACTTCGGCATGGTGTTTCAGTCGCTCGCGCTGTTTCCGCACATGACGGTTGCGCAGAACATCGCGTATCCGCTGAAGTTGCGCAATACCGCGAAGGACCAGCAAACCCGCCGCGTGGCGGAATTGCTGGAACTGATCCAGTTGCCGCACATGGCGAACCGGCCCGTCACGCAACTCTCCGGCGGCCAGCGCCAGCGCGTGGCGATTGCGCGCGCGATCGCCTCGCAGCCGAAACTGCTGCTGCTCGACGAGCCGCTCTCCGCCCTCGACGCCAAGCTGCGTGAAGCAATGCAGGTGGAAATCCGCCTGCTGCAGCAGCGCCTCGGCATCACCACGATCATGGTCACGCACGACCAGCGCGAAGCGATGACAATGGCCGACGAAATCGTCGTGATGGAAAAAGGCCGGATTGCCCAGGTCGGCAAGCCGCTCGATATTTATCGCGATCCGGTCAGCGAGTTTGTCGCCGACTTCATCGGCCTCGGCAATATCCTGCCGGTCACCTACGACGGCGCAGGCGTCGTGAGCTTGCCGGGCGGCCGGCGCATCAGCGTCGCGCAACCGGCGCGCGTGCCGGAGTCGAGCAGCGATATCCGTCTGCTGATCCGCCCGGAAGACGTGTGCGTGAAAGCGGCCTCCGACGCGGCGGGTCCGAACCGGCTGGCAGGCACCGTAACGTTTATCCGCGACGTGGGTGCGTCGCTCGAAGCGACCATCGACTGCGCCGGCTTCACGTTGACGGCCGCCACCACGCCGCGCGAAACGCCGGGGCTCGCGCTCGGCACACCGGTGCTCGCGGAATTGCCCCCGCACGCGTGCAAACTGATCGCCGCCCGCGCGCCGCATTGAGCCGCACGCCACCGACCCACGCAAACTCGCCCATTCCAATACCGACATTTTCGACAGAGGACAGACCATGAACCACCGCCCCGCTCACCCGACCCGCACCCGCCGCGTGTTCGCCACGCTCGCCGCGACGCTGGCCTTCACCGCTCTCGGCGCGCTGTGCGCGTTGCCTTCGGCTGCGCATGCGGACGCGCTCGACAACATCGCCAAATCGGGCACGGTACGCATTGGCGTGTTCGAGGACTATCCGCCGTTCGGCTCGATCGGCCCGGACATGAAGCCGATGGGCTACGACATCGACGTCGCCAACCTGATCGGCAAGGCGCTCAACGCCAAGGTCGAACTCGTGCAGGTGACGGGCGACAACCGCATGGCCTATCTCGCCGACCACAAGGCGGACATGCTGCTGTCAGTCGGCCAGACGCCGGAACGCGAAAAAGTGATCGATTTCTCGCAACCGTACGCGCCGTACTATCTCGCCGTGTTCGGCCCGAAAGCCCTGCCGGTTAAGAACGCCGCCGACCTCGCCGGCAAATCCATTTCGGTCGCGCGCGGCACGCTGGAAGACCTGAGCGTGACCAAGATCGCGCCGCCCACGGCGAACATAAAAAGATTCGACGATCCTAACGGCGCAATTTCGGCGTTCCTTTCTGGTCAGGTACAGTTGATGGTAGTCGGCAACGACGTCGGCGCCACGATTCTCGCGCGTCATCCGGCCAACGATCCCGAGCAGAAATTCTCGCTGTTCAGCTCGCCCGATCACGTCGGTTTGAACAAGAACGAGCCGCGTCTGAAGCAGAAGGTCGACGAAACGATTGCCAAGGCCCGCAAGGACGGCACCATGAACGCGATTTCGCAGAAGTGGCTGCGTGCGCCGCTGCCGGCCGACCTCTGAACCTTTTTGCGCGGACCACGCTGCGTGGTCCGCGCCGGAGTTTGACCTCACGATGAGCGCCACGCCATGACCTATGCGTTCGATTTCAGCGGCTTCGGCCTCTATGCGGGGATGCTCGCGCGCGGCGTCGCCGTGACTTTGGGGCTGACGGCGGTCTCGACCGTGCTTGGCGGGATCGTCGGCATTGCCGGCGCGAGCGTGGCGGTGGCCGGGCCGAAATGGGCGCGCTGGGTGGTGGCGAGTTATGTGGAATTGATCCGCAACACCCCGTTCATCGTGCAGTTGTTCTTTGTGTTCTTCGGCTTGCCGAGTCTCGGCATTCATATCGATGAAGTGCAGGCCGCGATTCTGGCCATGACGGTCAATCTCGGCGCTTACGCCATCGAGATCGTTCGCGCCGGCATCGATTCGATTTCGCGCGGCCAGGTGCAGGCGGCGCAGGCGCTCGGTCTGCATGGGCGGCAAGTGTTTCGCTTCATCGTGCTGCCGCAGGCCATCGCCAATGTGTTTCCCGCGCTGCTGAGCCAGGTGCTGATCGTCATGCTCGGCTCGGCGGTGGTCTCGCAGATCTCCGTGCCCGATCTGACTTACGCGGCCAACTTCATCCAGTCGCGCAACTTCCGCTCGTTCGAGAGCTACCTGATCATCACCGCGACGTATCTGGTGCTGTCGATCGTATTGCGGCAAATCATCAACCGGCTCGGCCGCGGTCTGTTCGCGGGCCGTGCGGCGCGCGGCAACGAGAGCGCGCCGCGTAACTGGCGCAATCGCCTGATGTGGCGCGGCGCCCGCACTCTGCCCACGGAGCGCTGATCATGGTCGAATTCACGCTGTGGGACATCGCCCGCAATCTGTTGCTTGCCGCGCGCTGGACGGTATTGTTGTCGCTGATCGCGTTTGTCGGCGGCGGCGTTGTCGGACTGATTCTGCTCGCGATGCGCGTGTCGCCGATCGCCTGGCTGCGCCGGATCGTCGTGCTGTATGTGGAGGTGTTTCAGGGCACGCCGCTGCTGATGCAGCTCTTTCTGGCGTTTTTCGGCTTGCCGCTGCTCGGTGTCGATGTGTCGCCGTGGGTCGCCGCCACCGTCACCTTGACGCTCTACACGAGCGCGTATCTGGTCGATATCTGGCGCGGCTGTGTCGAAGCCGTGCCGCGCGGCCAGTGGGCCGCGGGCGCGAGTCTCGGCATGACGTTCGGCCAGCAGTTACGCTATATCGTTTGGCCGCAGGCGCGCAAAATCGCGGTGGCGCCGACGGTCGGTTTTCTCGTGCAGGTGGTGAAAAGCACCGCGCTCGCGTCGATCATCGGCTTCACCGAATTGACCAAGACCGGCACCATGATCACCAACGCCGCATTCCGCCCGTTCCCGATTTACGGCATGGTCGCGATGATCTACTTCGCGATGTGCTTCCCGCTGACGTGGTACGCGCGGGTGTTGGAAAAACGGCAGAAGGTGGGGCAACATCGCTGATGCCTCGCTCCCGCGCAGGAACAAAAAACGGCAACCGAATGAAGCGGCGCCCTCTTTTCAACCGACTTGCTGAGTCATTTGGTTACGACCACCCGCGTCCGCATCAGTTTTTCCATCACCCGTGATGCCGGCTGCCGCTTTGACAAACACGCGCTTTACGCTGACCCGCTCTGGAATGTCGGCTTAGGCGGCAAGATAGCTGCGTAGCTGATCGGGTGATGCTTGCGCGACGATAGTACGTTGGTCCAATGTCGAGGCGTCGCTTGTCGCCGCGCGCCAGCGCTTCATGCCCTGCGCGAGTGAAGATATCTGAAAAACTCTACGCCTTCCTGCAGGCGCCGTTTCATCATCTCCCAACTTATCAGCATCTCGCGGACGATTTCCCAGATCTTTGTCGGTCTGAAATAAAAGCGTTTGTAGAATTCCTCAACGCCAAGGTAGATCTCTTCGCGCGACAGATGCGGATAGCCGATAGTGGAAGCTTGGGTGCCAGTCGAATTGATGAGGGCGATGACCTTCCCTTCATTCAACCATCCATTCTCAACCGCCTGCTTATGAAGGACGGTTCCCGGATAGGGCGCAGCGAGTGAAACCTGAATCGTGTGGGGGTTGATCTCTTTCGCGTATTCGATCGTCTTCTGGATCGTTTCGCGCGTCTCGCCGGGAAGCCCGAGAATGAACGTGCCGTGGATCTTGATGCCGAGCTTGCGGCAATCGTCACTGAACTGGCGAGCCATATCGGTCCGCAGGCCCTTTTTGACATTCACGAGAATCTGGTCGTCGCCGGATTCGTATCCGACGAGCAGGAGCCGCAGCCCGTTTTCTTTCATGACCTTGAGGGTTGAATACGGCACGTTCGCCTTTGCGTTGCACGACCACGTCACCCCTAACTTGCCAAGACCACGAGCGATCTCTTCGGCTCTCGGTCTGAGATCCGTAAAGGTATCGTCGTCGAACATGATCTCCCTGATTTCGGGCATGTTGTCCCTGATCCATTTCACTTCTGCGAGGACGTTCTCGACCGAACGCGTGCGGTAGCGATGCCCCCCGACCGTATGCGGCCAGAGGCAAAAGGTGCACCTGGATTTGCAGCCTCGCCCAGTGTAGAGCGACAGATACGGATGCTTGAGATAGCCGCTGAAGTAGTTCTCAGGCGTCAGGTCGCGCTTATAGATCGGCGAGACGAACGGTAACTGGTCCATGTCTTCGAGAATCGGCCGGGCCTCGTTGTGCATGATCCTGCCGTCGGTCAGGCGATAGCTGAGACCGAGAATCGATGCGAACGGGAGGCCCTGTGCGATCTCGCGGCAAGTGAAGTCGAATTCTTCACGGCACACGAAGTCGAGTGCGCCGCTCGCGGCTAACGAGCCCTGAGGATCCACGGCGACTTTTGCCCCGATCATCCCGATGAGGATTGAGGGCTTGCGCTGCTTTAAGTGCTCTGCGAATTGAACATCAGTCTGGAACGATGGGGAGCTTGTGTGAATGATGACCAGTTCGTATTGCTGAGCAATATCGAGTGTCGTTTCCAGCGACAGGCCGTCCGCGGGAGCATCCACGACGCGGCTATCCTCAATCAGCGCAGCGGGCTGGACTAGCCACGTTGGGTACCAGAATGATCGAATCTCGCGCTTCGTCTGGAAGCGTGAGCCCGCTCCGCCGTCGAAGCCTTCATATGAAGGTGCCTGCAGAAACAGCGTTTTCATGAATGCCCTCGAAGAGAATAGTCTGCGTGGCCGGGATCGGTCACCCGTACGAACTCGCCAGGCCTCAGCGATGTTCGCCAAGTGTTTCGAAGCCTTCAAAAAGATGACAATGACTGCACGGTTGCTTTGGACGTTCTCGTCTCCTGTAAGCCTTGGGGGAACTGGCGTGCAGCGATTCGCCGCACCATCATATTCTCAGAGCCGCACGACAGTCGACGCGAAGTAGTGAGGCAGCGGCTAAAGCTGGGGAGCAGGAGGCGGATCAAGAATACTACGACTTGGGATGTCGGCATGGCAAAAAATTTACCTGTTAACCTGCCGGCCGTCGCAGCGTGATTACGTTGGAATTGGAAAGGTCGTATCAACCCGGTGTCGATGCCCAGCTTAGCGAAACACACACTTAAAAGACAACGCTGTGGCAATCCTAGCCGCTTTTGACGGCATTGGCGATTCATCCTGTACTAGACTATCTCTGCGCCGCCCGAGACTCACCCCAGACATCAGAGGGTGTCCGGCGCCGCGCAGCACCGGGCCGTCGTCGAATCCCCTACGGAACGGCCAGCGGCAATAGCGACACGGATTCGCGCAATCACAGCGCTTGCTGCTGCAAAGCGGGAGACGAACCATGATGCAAGATCGAGTCGATACAGACGGTGTTCCTCTTGGTAATGGCAAGCACATCAGCCCGACCGAATTTTTGCTGATGGCAGGCTTTCTTACCTATCGCGCTCCGCTGGCGCCGATTGCGGCCCGAGTTGCGGCCCGTCGCGTTCTCGATGCCGTACTCGAGGCAGCGGCAGCTCACGGGTTCGCAGATTCGGACGCGCTCGAGACGATGATGGCGCGCGCCGAAAAGTCAGCGTACATGCGGATGCTTGCGGAGCAGGCCGCCGCTGCCGTCGGGGATACGGTCGCTTACCTGCACGTGCTTCGATGCGCCGGCGTAACGCTGGAGGTGGACCCGTAGACGCGCTCTTCGACGAACGTCCGCGCGTCGGCTCGATAAGACATCCCGCCTATAGCAAACAGTTGGTCAGTAAAGGCTATTTGCACATCAGAACCCGCAGCAGCGATGCCGGCACTTTGAAGCAACCCGCCTCCCGCATAGCCCAACTTGTGCGCGCGAATCGCTTTTGCTTCATCAATCGATTACCCGTTCGTCCTGAACGGACGACAACAGGCCGTCGCTGTCCACTTCGAAACGGAAGCCGCGCCATGTCACACGCGACGACCAGAAACTCGCGACGAATATCGCAAAGGAAACGATATCCCACAACGGCGACAGCCATAGATCGCGATGTGCATGGCGCAAAACGCGGTCCGACACCAGCTCGAGCGCGAGCCTGGCGCCCATTGTCGCGAGGACGAGTTGCCACGACCACGCGGCGGCGCCGGACAACATCACGGCAAACAGTGAGAATGCGAGCGGGTGAACGAGCACCGACCCTAGATACCCGAGTGGATCGACACGGCGGATCGTGCGGCTCCAACGCAGTTCGTGCGCGATCAGCTGGCGCGCACTGCTTTCAACACAGGCATGCGCGACCGTGAAGGGCGGAATCGACACCTTTTCGCCGGCGAGCCGCACCGCCTCACCGATCGCATGATCCTCGGCCAGATGCCTGGCGAATTGCTCAAAGCCGCCGATCTTGTCGAGCGTCGTGCGTCGCATCGCGATGGTCTGTCCAAAACATGGCCGCGCGAGGCCCAGTTCGAGGGCGATTACCACGCCGGGAAGGAACTGGTAGTTGGTGGCTTTCGCCGAAAGGCGCGGCCAGAAACCCGCGTCGGGTTTGCCGCAATAAATGCACGTGACGAGTCCGACGCCCGGCTTCTGCAACTCGCCGATGACCTTGCCCAGGTAGTCGGGTGCGACGCTCACATCGCTGTCAGCAAACACCAGTACGTCGTATCGCGCTTGCGGCATCATGTTCAGGATGTTGCTGATCTTGCGGTTCGGCCCATACAGCCGCGCATCGGCGACCACGGTGATGTGTGCTTCGGGATGCAGGCGCCGCAGGGCATCGACCGTGAGTAGCGCCGGGTCCGCCGGGTCGTTCACGCCGAACAGAAACTGCACCGGGCCGGGATAGTCCTGGTGGCAAAAGCTCGAAAGATTGGCGAGCAGTCCCCGCTCGTCGCCGTAGAGCGGTTTGACGATGGTGACTGGCGGATAGCTGCTCGGCACGCACGCCGAGCGCCGGAAAAAACGTCTGATTAGCAAGGCCGCGACGATCGTATAGGCGATTCCGAATACCGCCCCCGCGCCACACGCCACCGCCATGGCCGCGATCAACAGACGCACGGCGCTCACGCTGCGTGACCAGGCAGGAAGTGGAAGAACCTGACGCCCTCGCGTAGGCACCGCCTCGTTGCAAAACGTCGTGCCCGCACACGGCGCGCCGCGCAAAGCACCTGCGCATCGGCGGCGACTGACGCAAGCTGGGCATCAGGCTCCACTGAACATGGTTCCTCGGTCCTCTCGATGAAAGCAAACGCAGGATCGAAATATTTCTCAAGAATGTCGTACAACGGGGCCTGCAAGAATGAAGTTTTCATGAAGCCTCGCGTAAGCACCGCTGGTGCGCTTACAGTTTTTGACCAATGAAATGCTTGCAAGTAAAAACTCGCTCTGGACGAACTGCGCCGTGTAGATGGAGGTAAAACTAGAGCCTGCCTAGGGAGCGGTGGCTTCGCCGGAGCCCTCCGGGCTTAACTGCGGGACCGTGGTGCCGCCTTCGCTTGCACCGGGAGTGGCGGCTGGCACAATCACCGCCGGCGGGGTCGGCGCTAGCGCAGCGTCGACAAGGAATCCAGTCGACGTTAGGAAAATCACGGCTGACAACACAAAGCCCATTGAGCGTGCCTCCCGGTGCTTGTGACCCGTGCCGACGACCGGGCCATTCGCTTTCTGGCTTTTACATCCTAGACCAAAATGGGCTAATACGATGCATCATTTCAAACTGGGTATCAGCAACGCGTGAACGACGGTTAACGAACTGCAACGTAAGCAATACTTTGCATATCGATTCGACTTTACTCCGCGAACCGTACTGCGACAAAACCATTCACCGTGCCCGTGCGGCAAGGCGCTCAATGATCCGGTCAGCCATCGCGCGGTCGATGACTTCGAATGAGCGGCTCGTGCGCAGGTAGGCATACATGTCGCCCGTCGCGATGTCGAACCACCAGCCGCTCAGCACCAACGCCCCAGCCGCGACCTGCTGGCGCACAATCGGATAAGTCATGAGATGCTCGAGTTGCACAAGTACGTTGAGTTGCGACAATTGATCGTGCGGTTTCAGCGTGTCATCGAGCGGACCTTCGTGTTCGAGGCGAAACGCTGCGGTGTTGGCGTGGCACAGCCATTTATCGAGGTTCGGCGTTTTCAGCTTGGCGTTGCGTGTAGAAACGGCTTTCATCGCACCGCACCCGGAATGCCCGCACACAACGATATTCGCGACTTTCAACACCAGCACTGCGTACTCGATCGCGCTCGCCTCGGAGAGGTCCCCGGTAGACACTCCCTCTGCGGTCGCCGGCGGCACCAGGTTGCCGACGTTGCGCATCGTGAACAGATCGCCCGGATGGGTCGAGGCAAGCAGATCGGGTACAACCCGGCTGTCCGAGCACGTGATGAAGAGCGCGTCAGGCGCTTGCGAAAGCGCGAGCTTGCTGAACTGCTTCGCGTATTGCGGCAGCATTTTCTCGCGGAATTCGACGATACCCATTATGAGTTTGCGCACGGCTTGCCTCCGCAAGGCTAGTTGTTCGCCGGCGAGGCTGCCGAACCTCCAAGCCCTTGCGAGTCAGGGATACGTGCCAACGCCAGGTCCTCCGGAAACGGATGCTTCAATGCAATCGCGCGATCGAGCAGCATCAACTCGACGAGCAACGCGGCATGACGATGCTCCGGCAGCCTCTGGATGAGGTTCTCTATCGCCGCGCGCAGACGCCGCGCGATTTGAATGCTGCCCGCGCCGCACTGTCGTATCTCGCGGAAACTAATGTGCACGAAGTCTTCCCATTTGGGCGTCCACAAGATCACACGCACCCGTCCCGATCCATCCACCATCTCTTCGATGTGCAAAGACCGTTTGCCCACCACCCGCAATAGCCGGTGCAACTGATCGATCGCAAGCACCGCTGTGGTGGGATCGTTGATCGCTGCCGAAAGCGCTTTCAGCGCAATATCCACCAGGATGCGAAACGCGAACATAGGGTCCTGCTCCATCGTGCGTTCCGTTCCGAAAGCAACGAGCGCGCGCAGCCTGCTGTCGTCGATTGCGCCAGAGTTCCCGTACAAATGGAACAAGGGTTCGCCCATCGCGACGAAATCACCGACTTGCGGCACGAATTCGATGACTGCGTCGGCACGCCGTGCCTTGGTCACCAGCATTTCCAGATTCAAGGCCAGAACGATGCCGGACTTGCCATGGTGACGAACAATGTGGTCCGGCACGTCTCGCTCTTTGTCACGTTTCGCGGGAGTCGCTCCGTCCGCAGACAGGGCTGGATAAACGCTCTCGATGACGGCGATCCCCTGCTCTCCGACGCGAGCCACAAGACTCACGGGACGCAGAAATTTCGCGGCGTAATCAATCAGGAAAAGAAAAGCGACGACCGAAGCGAACCCAAATAGCGCCGCAATGAACAACTGAAGCTGGTGTACCTCATTTTCCCCCATCCACGCCAGCGTTCTATTTGCAAACAGCAGTGTGAAAACGAATAATCCCGAGATGCCACGAATGATGTTGTCGCGCAGCAGTGTCGTCGCGATGATCCGCGGGGTGTACTGACCGCCAGCGACCTGGATTGCGACGAGCAGCGAACCGAACGTAAACACCAGAAACGCCATGTCTGCGGAAACGATGTCACCGAGCAACGACCGCGCGCCAGTCATGGACAGCCCAAGAAAGCCGGTCTTAGGATCAAGGCTCCCCTGCCTGATCATCCACCTGCCCACCATTTCGGCCACAGGCTTCACCACGGCATAGATCGCGACGGCGAAGAGCGGCACGGTCCACAGCGAAGATCTCAGATAGCTCTTCAAACTGTACCAGCGATTCCAGCCCATGCCTGCTATCTCCCTACGATTCATATTGCAGCGGACACCCGTCGGTGTCCAGTCCAGCGCTGCGGGAACGTCCACGGCCTCCCGTTCTAGCCGCGGTGCACGACCGGCCAACACGTGAACCTTCCTGACACAATATGTTCCCTGAACTTCAGGCCGGTCAATGAGACCTTAGGCCCACAGGATAGGGACGCCGCGCTCAGCTACAGTAATTGGCGCCGAAATCTATCGGCTCGTTCAGCGATACAATTGGGCGGGCTTCGATGTAGCCTGCTCCTGGTGCTGCGAACGGTTGAGCGGTCGTGACGCGCCAGGTCGGTTGTCTCGAACTATTGTGCTGGCACGGAATGGCGGTCTCGTGGAAGACAAGCAGAACGATCTAACTGGCAGGAGTGTGTCATGCTCGTTCGGTACGCTGTGTGGCAGGTTGCAATTGTGCGGGCGATGGCGAGGTCGCTTGAAATGCCCGCGCTCCCGACGCGTCGGCCCCGGCGCGCAGCATGGGTGTGCGGCGCTCTGACCTTCGCCCTGCTGCCGTGCCCGTCGAATGCGCAGACCGCACCGAGCCAACCGCCGGGGAGTGCCGTGGTCGGTGGAAATGTGAAGCAACATGCCAACGCTGTGCTCTCCATCATGACCTACACAACAGTGCCCGACGTTACGACCAGTAACCTGTCGGTCAATAACGGCACTACGGGCAATCCCGGCTTCGGTCAGACGCAGTTCGGGGGCGGCTTCACTATCAGCAAGTCGTTCCCGTTGTACATGGAGGGCACGCTCGCCTATAGCCGTTACGATCCGACCTTTGTGGCTACAGAGGGCGCTGAGCAGCGTCCGGTGCCGACACGATGGAACACTTTCAGCGGCACGGTGGGCCTCGGCTGGGATTTCCGGATCACAAATGAACTGGTGTTCCGTCCGATCCTGAACGGTACGATCGGACGCGTTTCCAGCGATCTGAAGGTGGGGCAGTCGATCTTCAATCACGTCACTGATCGCAATCTACAGTTTCTCGAGAATGGCTCGCTGGACGCGTACGGCTACGGTGGCTCACTCATGCTCGACTACGAGCATTACCGCGAAAACTACGAGATCGATGCCGAACTGCGTGCCACCGACATCTACCTGCGCAGCTTCGGCGGTTCATCGGAGGCAGTTCAGGGATCGGCCATGGCGCAGCAACTGAGCCTGTGGACACGCTGGCGGGCCCCTACCGGCTGGCACGCGCTGGACCGGCCGATCCGCTATGTGCTGGAAGCCGCGTACTCGCACTATTATGGCGACAGCGCCGGCGTGCTGGGGTTCAACGACCTCACGTCGTTGGGAGTTGGGCTTGAACTCGATAGCAGCAGGTATCCCATCATCATCACGCGCACGCGCGCGATGGTGCGGTACGTGTTCGGACACAACGTGCATGGCGTTTCATTCGGGTTTGCAATGAGTTTCTAGCTCTTTTGCACCGTCGCCCTCAAATCCCGGTTTGCCAGCAGCACGTTGCGAGCGGCTGGCCGACTCCGCAGAGCGTGCAGGCGGTCCAACCCGCCTCATTGGACCAAAGTCCTATATAACATCTCGCTCAATCTGTATAGGCTGAAGTCCGCTGCCTGGCAGACCAACGCGGAGATATTCATGAAAAGCACCATCGCGGCCGTCATTACGGCTTCCGCTGCACTGTTGTCCCTTCCTGGCGCCTGGGCGCAACAAAGTTCCGGCGCGAGTTCATCGTCAACCTCTGAACATCCTGATGAGATCGTCAGGATGCACCAGCAGGTTGCCGCAGCGAATCGCGAATACAACCGTGAGGTCGCGGCTGCCAAAAAAGTCTACGACCACAAGAAAGCGGAAGCGAAAAAGAAGCGCGACACTGCGGTTGAAGCCGCCCAACACGGCACGAGCCAGTAAAAGTATTCTGATTTTTTCAATGGCTCACGTACCGCATCTTAAAGACGTCCGGTATCGCTACCGGGGGAATTGATGGACGATTTGGAACCTGTCTGGACCACGGGCTGAGTTGCGGGCGGCTCCTTGAGCACCCGCGGTTCCACTGGCATGGTACTAGCCGGGCCGCGCGCTGCCTCATTGTTCGCGTCGTTCGTTTGCCCGCTGTCGTCCTCGGCGTCCTCGTCAGACTGCGGCCATGCATTGGGCCCGTTTGCCCGGGTATGAAGCCGCATATGCGGTACAGGAATTTCAATACCCGCTTCATCCATCTTGCGCTTGAGTCGGGCGTTAAAAGCGCGCGCCACGCTCCACTGCTGCAACGGCCGCGTCTTGATCTGCCCTTTCACGACCATCCAGTTAGCCTCGAATCGGTCTAGCCCCCACACTTCGACGGGCGCAAGTATTTCGTTGCGCAGGCGAAAATCTTCCTGCAGGTCGGCGCCCACTTCCACAATCATGCGTGTGACGTCATCGAGTTCAATGGCGAAGGGCACCCGTACCTCGAACACCGCGTTGGCGAAGTCGCGCGACAGGTTCTTTACGATCTTGATCTGCGAGAAGGGAATGGTGTGAACCGCACCTTGTCCGTCGCGCAACCGGACCGTGCGGATCGTCAGATCCATAACGGCGCCAGCATGGCTGCCGTCAATCTCAATCCAGTCGCCGACCGAGATCGTCTCCTCGATAATGATGAAGAGGCCCGTGATCAGATCAGTGACGAGTGCCTTCGCACCGAAGCCGACCGCGAGACCGATCACGCCCGCACCCGCAAGGAGAGGTGTCAGATTGACGCCCAGAGTGGCAGCGGCAACGATGGCAGCGAGCGTCACAACCGTCACGGAAACAGCGTTGCGTACGAGCGGCAACATCGTGCGCGCCCGCACGCCGGGATCGAGTGCTTTGTTTCGCGAACTGCTCGGGCCCAGCGCGTTAAGGATTGCGGTATCGCAAAGTATCCATATGAACCAGGCGCAGAAAACCGTCGCGATGACTGTAACCAGCGCGTGCTTGAAACTGGGTGTCATCGTGCCGTGCTTGATCATCCGCGCAATCGGACCGCTCCACAGGTCCAGTTCGAATTGAATGAACGCAAGCCACATCAAAAGAACGAGTAGCGTGCTCGCGAAGCGCAAGAGTCGCATCAGGTGAGGCGCGCGGCGGTGCACGCGGGTGTCCCTTCGGCGCGTCAGGTGCATCAGCAGCGCCGACACGAACAGCGTGAGCACGAGTAACAGCGCACTGAGAAGCGACGGCTGCAATACGTTTTCTTCCGAACCGCGCGCGTCGATAATCGCAACGACCGACGCGATCGCGATTAAAAGGATCGGGATGTGCCACAGCGATGCGAGGATATCGAGCGCCTCCGTGGCGAGTTTGTGGTCACGCCTTCCCGCATACGGGCGATTGCGTATCAGATGCGTGACCGGCCGGCGGTAAGCGATTGCGAAATAACCGATCAGGACGGCCGCTGCCACGTTGGCGGATGCCGACACGAGCCCGGCGAGATTCACGCCGAGCAGGCCAGTGACGTCCGGATTGGCTGTCGCGTCGCCGAGCGCGCCACATGCACCGATCGCGAAAAGCGGCCAGCGGCTTTGCGCGAGCAACTGGTGAACCGCGACACGCCGGTGGGCCGTATTGAACACCGAGAACACGATCAGGCAGAGCGCCGAGAAAATCGAACCCGCGACTATTGTATAAACGATCACAAGCCCTAACGTGCTGCCGAGCGCGTCAGGCATGCCTCGCATGAACAACGCCACCGCCACGAATGCGACGATCCATGGCGCCGTGCGCCAAAATGCAAAACTCAAAAGTTCGAATGAAGTTGGACTCGGTTCGAGCGTGACCTTCCAGCCATAACGTGCACTGACGCTCCGCCCGAGATAGATCAACAGGCCGGCGCACGCGGCCCAGCCCGCAAGCGTCCCGATCAGGCCAAGCAGGACGTTGCCGAACGACTCTCCGCTTGCGCCTCTGAGAATGGTCAAAAGATCGTTGGCCGCCGCGCTCGAACGAGCCGCCCAGTAATGCAACGGTGTGCGGCCCTCGCTCAAATCCGTCTCGACAGACGCAATGCCTGAGGCAATCGCGCCAAGCAGATCGCTGTTGTCCTGTGCGGACGATGCCGGCACCACGGGTGCGGCACTTTGGGTACCTGCACGAAGCCCCTTCAGCTGGGCGACCAGCGCTTTGCGCTCTGGGTCGCTCTCGAGCGTGCCGATCAGGCTGTCCAGCGAGCGCGCCAATTCGGCCTGACTCGCGAGCGTTGGTGTCGATGCAGCCTGTGCCGCCGAGGCGGCCGGCGCGGAGCCACCCGTCGCATTGTCGACGAGGTTTTGCAACCCGGATGGCAACGCGGCGGCCGCCGGATTGATGACCGCCGCGGACAGAACGAGGAAGCCTGTCACGCTCAGCCATAAGCAGGCGAAACTCACCCGCCCGCACGTTACGTCCGCAGAGGGTTGCATTCAGCTCGCGCTAATCTGATTCGAAAGCGGCTTGCCCGTCTCGAACTCCGTGACGCTTTGCAGGGTCGTGGCGCAGATCGTCGTGACCGCCTCGCGCGTGAGAAAAGCCTGGTGTCCCGTCACGATCACGTTCGGGAATGTGATGAGCCGCTGCAGTATGTCGTCCGCGATGATGGTGCCGGACAGGTCGCGAAAAAACAACTCTGCCTCCTGCTCGTACACATCGATCGCAAGACCGCCCAACTGGCCACTTCTCAGCGCGGCGATCACCGCCTCAGTGTCGATGAGCGCGCCGCGGCTCGTATTGATCAGCAGCGCGCCGGGCTTCGCGCGCGAAAGCGTATCGGCGTCGATGACGTGATAAGTCTCGGGGGTAAGCGGACAATGCAGCGAGATGATGTCCGCGCTCACGCCGATTTCTCCCGGCAGCGCGTAACGCGCTCCTAACGCCTCGAATTCCGGCGACGGAAACTTGTCATAGCCGATCACGTTACAGCCGAACCCCACCATGATCTTACCGAAGACCCGCCCGATCTTCCCTGTGCCGATAACGGCGACCGTCTTGCCGCACAAGTCGAAGCCCATCAGACCGTCGAGGGAAAAATTGAAATCGCGCGTGCGATTGTAGGCGCGGTGGATCTTGCGGTTGATCGCCATCAGCAGCGCGACAGCGTGCTCGGCCACCGAGTTCGGCGAGTAGTCCACCACACGAACCACCTTGATCCCAAGGCTCTCCGCCGCTTTCAGATCGACGTTGTTAAACCCGGTGCAGCGCAAAGCGACAAGCTTCGTGCCGCCCTGCTTTAGCGCCTGAAGTACGGGCGAATCCGCGAGGTCATTGACGAAGATGCACACGGCGCCGTGCCCTGCGGCGAGCGCCGCCGTCTCGACGTCGAGGGGCACGTCGAAGTACTGAAGACGGTGGCGGTGCGCCGCGTTCGCGGCGTTGAGATACTCGCGGTCGTAAGGCTTCGCGCTGAAGACGGCTATGTCCATCGAGGGCCTCCGTGGCTGGTCGAGGTTCGGGGGTTCGGCTGACGCACTATCCGCCCGTCAGTAGCACGGCAACCTGCACGAACAGGATTTTCACAATGGTCATCGACGGGAAAATCATTGCGTAGCCGACGTCGGGCCGATCGGTCGGTGCGACACGGTTAGCGAATGCGAGGATCGCCGGATTGCCCGTCGCGCCGCTGATGACGCCCACCGTCATGTCGAACGGCAGCCTGAAAATCCATAGGCAGACAAGCGCCGTAACGACGACGAGCGCGAGAAGAATAGCGACGCCATAGAGCAGGAACGACACGCCCGTTACGCCGATGGTCGCGAAGAATTTTGGGCCAGAGGTAATGCCCACCTGCGCAAGGAAGATAGTCAGGCCGAAGTTGCGCAGTACGAGATTGGCCGAGAGCGGCATCGTCCAGACGAACGGCCCGAAGCGCCGCACGCGGCCGAGGACGAGCGCCGTCAGAAGGAGCGCCGCGAGCCCGAGCGCGAGCTTGCCGACACCCGGAATCGTGAGCGGAATCGCGCCTACCAGGAGGCCCAGCGCCGCGCCGGCGCCAATCGAGATGAAGTTCAGCTCGGCCGTGCCCTTGATGGAATCGCCGAATAGAGCACGAATCGGCTTGAGATGCGCGCGATTGACGAGCACGCCGACCCGGTCGCCGAATTCGAGGACGAGCTCCGGGTTCGGCATGAGGTCGGCGTCGCCGCGGCGCACGTGTGCGATCGTGCAGACGACGCCCTCGGGGAAACGGATGTCGCGCAACATGCGTCCGACCACGCCCCGGCTCGACGCGAACACACGCGCGTAGTCGAGATCCTCCCGATGGCTCGCCATGCGGCCGGGCTGCAGTTCGCCGGACATCGAGGTGGCCTCGCGCAGCACGGCGGGGTCCGTGGCGGTGGCGAGAAGGACATCGTCGGCGGCGAGGACGAGATCGTCGGCGGGCGGCCGATTGTGGTGGTCGCGGCGAACCGCGGCGATCCCAAGCCCTGACGGCATGCGTGCCGCGAACTCCGCCAGCGTCACACCGATGAACGCCGGATTTCTCAAGGCGATCTCGGCGGTCTCGACGAGCTTGGGCGGCGGCCGCGCGATGTTCGGCTTGAGCAGTGCGCTAAGGGCATACAGGAAGAGGATCGGCCCCGCGACGCCCACCGGATACGCGACGCTGTAGCCCACCGTCGGGCCGTCGCTCTTCATGGCGGCCATCGCGGCTTGCAGGCTCGCGGTGCTGGTGCCCGCGCCCGCAAACATGCCTAGCGCCTCCTCCAGCTTCACGCCGAAGAGCGGCACCAACGCAACGGACACAAGCCCGCCGATCACCACCCCGAGCACCGCAGCCGCATTGGCCTTGAGACCCTCGATGCTCGTCAGGCCCTTGAAGAACTGGTCGCCGTACTGGATGCCGATACCGTACAGAAAGAGTAGCAGCCCGAGCGTGCCGAGCAGCGCGGGCGGTGCTGCCTTGGGCGCGAAACCGCCGATGGCCAACCCGACGAACAGCACCGCCCCGGCGCCGAGCGACACCCCCTTGATGCTGATCTCGCCGACCAGATAACCCAACGCGACCGTCAGAAACAACGTGAAGAGTTGCTGGGTTTCGAGCAATGTCCTGAGTGCATCCATAACAGTTCCTTTCGAGGCACAAGGACGCTGCGGCGTATCGAACCGCCGCGCCTGGGTCGCTCCACCCGCTTGACGCTCGTCCGGTCACATTAGCTGGGATTGAAGCTTTTCGACTGTCTGAAGGCGAAATTTCAATCTAGGTTTAAAGACCTGGAATGACAATACGACCATGGTCCGATGCCTTAGCAACAGGCGGAGACTCGTAGCTTGAACTACGATGGTAAGCGGAGTCAGAGCATTAATTTGGGTAACGAACCATCAAGTCGGTGCCTACTATTCAGGGGGCGTCAAACCAGACGTCGAAGCGCAGAAGTACAAACCCGACATCCGCGCGGCGCTCGCGGCGCCAACATCCAGAAGTTTGAAGCGCTTGCTGCCACGCGCCCGCGTGTCGTGCTGATCGATGCGTCCCGGTTCGACACTGCGGCCCCGAAGACGGCCGACGTCCCCGCAACCCAGTCCTTCAGCAGCGGCCCACGCACCCTACTGGAGGTCATGCCATGTCTAAATGGAACCGTCGATTCACCGGGCTTGTAGTCGCAACGCTTCTAACGGCTTCGACGGGAGCGTGCTGGGCGACGGAGCAGGCGCAGCAACGCCGCGCCGGACGCGATGTTCGCCAGGACACTCGCCAGGGCGCGCGACACACCAAGCAGGATTGCCGCGCCGCCAATCAGCAAAGCAATTCGCAATGCCGGCAGGACAAGCGACACACCAAGGAGCAGGGACGCCAGGCGGCCCGAAACATCAAGTACTGAGTCTGGGTCGATGCCCACCACCAAACTGAGCGTCGCCAGATTACCGCAGCCTCGTTGTTTCGAGCGTAGCAAGCACGTCCGACAGCAACCCATGCCTGCGTTCGTCTGTTAAGCGAGGCGCGATGTTCCGTGAGAACAGAGACTGTCAGGTCTGATCACCCGTACCGGAGCATTCACATGCTTAATCGACTCGTATTTTTAATGGCATGTACCGCGGCGCTGGTTCTCGCGGCTTGCACGGAGCCGCACCGGCAGGTCGAGGCTGGTGCAGACCAGTCCGTACTTATCGGCCGGTTGGGTCCACCCAAGGAAACTTACGATCTGCCGAACGGCGGCAAGCGGCTGATGTGGCCGACCCAGCCCATGGGTACGACGACTACCGCAGCCGACATCGACGCTTCAGGCAAAGTGCTGGGTGTTCGACAAGTACTTCAGGACAATGAGTTCCATCGCGCGGAGATAGGTAAGTGGACCCGCAACGACGTGCTCGTCAACTTTGGCCGCCCCTTCGAAACCGCCTACTTTAAGCGAACGAACCGGGAGGTATGGTCATACCGGTACCTGGAAAACAATATCGACCATCTGCTCTACCACTTCTACTTCGATGATCAGGGCATCCTGCGGCAGACGCAGAGACAGCCCGATCCGAGATTCGATCCCAGCATGCGCAACCGGTTCTAGTGACAAGGCGATGATCTCTGTCAGGTCGATGCGTTCGAGGTTAACCGCATCGATCGGATCACGCCATGATGTGCACCCCTCCATCGACATATAACGTCTCACCCGAGAGACGTCGCGCATACGGCGTCGCGAGAAAGGCACAGGTGAAACCGACGTCCATAATGTCGACCAGCTCGCCGAGCGGTGCGCGCTCGGCCGCTTCTGTCAGCAGAAGATCGAAGTCCTTCAGGCCCGATGCCGCACGCGTCTTCAACGGGCCAGGCGAGATCGCGTGTACGCGGATACCCTGCGGTCCGAGTTCATAGGCAAGATAGCGCGCGCAAGCTTCGAGCGCAGCCTTGACGGGGCCCATCAGGTTGTAGTTCGGGACAACCTTGTTCGCACCGTGATAGCTCATGGTGAACATCGAGCCTCCATTTTTCATCAAGGGTGCGGCAAGCCGCGCCATGCGCACGAACGAATGGCAGGAGATATCCATCGCGGCGCCAAACCCTTCAGACGAGCTATTGAGCAGCCCTCCCTGAAGGTCGGCCTTCGGCGCCCACGCGATGGAATGCACCATGATGTCCAGCTGATTCCATTCACTTGTGATCCGCCCGAATACTGCTTCCAGCTCTTTCTGGCTCGACGCGTCGAGCGGCATGAAAATCGGCGCGTTAAGACCCGTGGCAAGCGGTTCGACATGGGGCTTCGCCTTTTCATCGGCGTAGGTAATGGCCAGTTCGGCGCCCAGTTCGCGAAACGCCTTTGCGCAGCCATAAGCGATCGAGTGTTCGTTCGCAATACCCGTCACGAGCGCTTTCGCGCCTTGCAAAACAGGCTGTGGATGATCCAGACTCATCACAAGATCTCCTTACACTCTCACGCTCGTTCAGTGAGCGCCAATCAGATTACGGGTGTGCCGCGCGATCATCAGTTCCTCATTGGTGGGAATGACCCATACGCTGACTTTGCTCGAAGCAGCACTGATGCGCGGACCGTCCGCAGCGTTTGCGTTCTCGTCAAGTTCGATGCCACACCAACGCGCCTTTTCAGCGACCCGCCGGCGGATTTCCGCCGACCGCTCACCGATGCCGGCCGTGAAGACCAGTGCATCGAGTCCATCGAGCGCGGCCACGAGCGATCCGAGTTCGCGCCCGATCCGGTACGTGTACAGCTCGATCGCGAAACGCGCGCGGGCGTCGTCGCTCGCGAGCAGAGTGCGCATATCGCTCGATATACCGGACACACCCAATAGACCCGAGCGGCGATACACCAGGTCTTCCACCTCGCGCGCGTTCATGCCCAGTTCGTCGAACAGATACAGGATGACGCCGGGATCGAGATTGCCGCAGCGCGTGCCCATCGGCAGTCCGTCTACAGCGGTGAAGCCCATCGTGCTCGCGACGCTGCGGCCTCCCAACATGGCGCACATGCTCGCGCCGTTGCCCAGATGCGCGACCACGGTGCGCCCTTTCGCGGCCTCCGGTGAGATGTGCGGCAACGCTTTCGCGATGTATTCGTATGAAAGACCGTGGAAACCATAGCGCCGCACGCCGCGCGACGTAATCGACTCGGGCAGTGCGAAGGCGTAAGCGAGTTCCCCCTGGGTTGCGTGAAATGCGGTATCGAAACAGGCCACCTGAGGCATCGCCGGATTCTGCGTCGCGATGATGCGAATCGGCTTCAGATTGTGGACCTGATGTAAGGGCGCCAGTGGTGCAAGCTTGTCGAGTTCGTCGAGTACATCGGGGGTGGCAAGCGCCGGTTGCGCGAAATGCTGGCCTCCATGCACGACGCGATGCCCCACTGCGATAAGGCGATTGCCGCCGCGATTGCTGCGCAAGAACTCACCGATATAGGCAATCGCGCTTTCATGTTCGAGCCGTGCGGCAGCGCCCCACTCTTTGACGCCGAGTTGTTCGCCGGACTGGTCGAACGCCAGGAACCGGGGCGCGGAGAAAAGGCCTTCGATCTGGCCACGCAGCACCAGCGCCAGATCCTGCGACCCGGCATCGAAGGCGCTGAATTTGATGCTGGACGAGCCGGCATTGAGTACGAGAATGACATCGGCCATCGCTTCACCCCATGAGTCTGGCTTCTTCCTTGCGCATCCGCGCCACCATCGATGCGACCGCACAGGACGCTAGCCGCGTCCTGACCGAATCCGCGCGACTCGTCAGAATGATCGGCACGCGCGCGCCGAGCACGATGCCCGCGGCATCCGCGCCCGCAAGAAAAGACAGACTTTTTGCCAGCATGTTGCCCGCTTCCAGATCGGGCACCATCAGCACGTTCGCACGGCCGGCTACTGGCGAGTCGATCTTCTTGGTTCGTGCCGCTTCGAGATCGATTGCATTGTCGAGCGCAAGAGGCCCATCGACGAGCGCGCCCGTGATCTGGTGGCGGTCGACCATCTTGCACAAGGCCGCGGCCTCGATCGTCGATGGCACCTTCGGACTCACTGTTTCGATCGCCGACAGGATAGCCACGCGCACCTCAGGCATCTGCATCGCGTGCCCAAGATCAATGGCGTTCTGCAGAATGTCGACTTTCTCCGCAAGCGTGGGCGCGATGTTGATGGCGGCATCCGTGATGATCAGCGCGTTCTCGTGCCCAGGCACGTCCATCACGAAACAATGGCTTACCCGGCGCGCCGTGCGCAGCCCCCTTTCGCGGCTCACGACCGCACCCATCAGTTCGTCCGTGTGCAGACTGCCCTTCATCAGCGCCTCCGCTTTGCCTTCGCGCACCAGTTCGACTGCCTTTGCAGCGGCGGCGTGACTGTGCGATGCATCGACGAGGGTGAAGTCCGCGATGTCCAGGTTCTCTTGCGCGGCGATCGCCCGGATGCGCTGCTGCGGCCCAACGAGAATCGGTATGATCAGCCCAAGCTGCGCTGCCTGAACCACGCCTTCCAGCGAGCTTCGATCGCACGGGTGCGCGACTGCGGTGATGACTGGCTGTTGCGTGCGGCAAAAGTCGATGAGCCGTTGATACTTGTCATGCTCGCGGTCCATGAGATCTCCTTCGTGCCGGAGGCCCGGCTGGCTGGCACCGCTGTCAAGGACCTAACGCGCGGATGCCGATGCTTGAGGCCCGCGCTGGGCCTTCACAGGTAGAATCGATTGAATGCCTTCTAGCATGCTCAACTGTGCGGGTGTCGGCTCTGCGCCTTGCACGCGGCTATCGGCAAGCAGCTTGGCGATCAGCCCGAGCAGTTTCCTGCGATCTTCGCGGTCGCCGAGCAGGACGGGAAGCGTGGCAAGCGCCTGATCCGGCTCGTAGGACACGATGATTTCCTGCTCGCCGCGAATGCGCCGCCACTGATCCGGCGGAAGTTGCGGCAGGTACTCCGCGTAATCCTCGGCGAGTTGCTGGCGCAATACCAGCCGCGCAAGCGGAAGTGCTTCGCCTCGCCGCGCCAGCAGACAGGCCACCCGCGCAACGGCTTCGCTGTAGCCGCCCTCGGTCATTGACGAAAGCGCATCTTTAACGAACGGCAGGTCTCGCGGATTCGCCTCGGCTCGAGCGGATTTTTCAAGCGCATCGTTCCGCTCGCCGCCCTCATACGCGGAAAACATGTTGCCGTAGAGCGAGAAGAATGCACTTTCGGTCGCGGCGTCACGCATCGCGCGATAGTAGTCTAGCGATGCGCTGACCATGTCGGCGCCATATCGTTCGAACTGCCGCAGCGGCATGTCAGCCTGTGCGTCCGTTTTGCGTGTCGCGCTGACCGCTTCGGCGGCCGGTCCAAGCCAGGCGAGCCACGGGTTCATGTCCGAGAATGCCCAACGCTGCGCGCGCAGCGGATGAAACTGCCGTAGCAAAGTGGCCGTCGTCTCGTTCGACATGGCCTGCACGAACGGCTGAACGAAGAACTCGTACGCCCGCTGATTCAACTCCGAGACCCGCTTCACGGCCTCGAATGGCTGCTCGTCCACTCGCTCGAACCGGTTAAACCGCGCGCTGACCTCTTCAAGCCGATGTTCGCGCAGTTCCACGTCGTATTCAGTCGCGCCGTTCGCTCCTTCGCGTTCGGTGATCTCCATGCCATACAGTCCCGGTGGAAACGTCTCAATCGTCTCCAGCACCGACGTGATCTGCGTATGCTCTTTTTTCGCCACCTTGCCTGACACGAAGATGCCGAGGTGGCCGATGCTCTTGTGCATGAGCCCGACAATCACCTGGCCGCGCGCCTTGATTTCTTCCGTGCTGCCGTAGATGTCGGCGACCCAGTTGAACGCCTGTTGCGGTGGCGTGATGTTATCGCCGAGCGAGGCGAACAGAATGATTGGCGACTTGATGTCGCGTAGATCGAATGCGCCGCCACCTACGCCTCTGACTTCGCCGGACCACAGTTTGTTGCCGATGAACAGATTCTGCGTAATCCACTGGATCTCTTCGCGGTTCATTAAATAGTACCCACCCCACCAGCGTTCGAAGTCAAGGAAACGCGGCGGCTCCGTATCGACGTTATCAAAGAGGTGGTAATACTTGTCCCACAAGCTATTGGCGGGATTGAGGTTCTCGAAGTTCTGAACCAGATGGGCACCGTCGAACTTGCCGTTGCCGAGATCCGCGGTGAGTGACGCGAGCCAGGTGCCTCCCAGCATGCCGCCAGAATAACGCATGGGGTTGTCGCCCTCCCCTTCGCTCCACGCGCCGCTCCAGTAAGACATCGGCGCGCCGTTGATGACGAGCGGCCCCGTATGGTCCGGGTCGGAACTCGCCACCATCATCGCGGCCCAGCCGCCCTGGCAATTGCCGACGATCGCGGGCTTAGCGCTGTCGGGATGCAACTCGCAGACTTTCCGGACGAACTGTTGCTCCGCCGCGCAAACATCGAGCATTGTCTGGCCGGGTTCCGGGTCGCGGAAAAAGATGACGAAATACACCGGATGCCCGGCCTTCAGCGCCACCCCCGCCTGTGAATCGTCCTTGAAACCGCCGATGCCCGGGCCATGACCCGCGCGCGGATCGATGATCACATAAGGGCGTTTGCGCATGTCGATCGACACGCCTTCGGGCGGCAGGATACGCAGCAACGCATAGTTGACAGGACGCGCGAACAGGCGGGCGTCGAGCACGGTCTCGTAAGCAAAATGCAGCACCGGCTGCAATCCGCGAGACGTCTGGTCGACAAAACTATTTCCGCGCTGGCGCAGCGTGTCCCAAAAGAGTACCGTGCGCTGCATCACGTCGACGGCATGGCGGTAGCCAGCCCACGGGTCGAGCGCGGCAGCCCACGCGCTGCCTGGCGACCCGGCGCCGCGGTCGGCTCCGAGACGGGTCGCGGCATCATGTACGCGTTGGCTGAAACCCTGCTGCGCGATTTGCGAGCGCTTCTGATAAAGACGCGCAACCTTCGCGGTGATCTCCTGACTCCGGGAGATCTGATTTTTTGCGTCCAACATGGCATGATCCTCCACATAATGGCCAACGTTGTAGCGTCATGCCATTGCAACGCCAATCTGTGGTTTGCCGATCGATACGGCTCACCACAATGGCCCTTCTCCCGACAACAGGCAATACGACCTTGGTCCGACGAACCCACCCCCGGTTATCCAGACCCAAAAGTAATTCCTCGCTCCCGCAGCGGCGCCTGATGTCCTAAACTGAAGTTCAACTTCGCGCGAGTGCCGGGGGACGTTAATGAAACGCTCTGAATTCAGAATCGGCTGTGCGGCGGTTGGCGTTTTTATCTGGATCGGGGGACTCTATGCGACGATCCGGGGTCTGCTCTATGAAGTGCCACAAGAATTCCGCTATGGCGTCCTGGCACTCATCATTGGCGTGGCGACATTCGTCATAGCACTAAACCCCATGGCAAACCACCGGTCGAGAAAGCGAGGCGAACCCCGCTGACGGGCGGCGCAATCGCTGCTGCCGTATCCGCCGCGAATGGCTGGCAGCATCGCCAGGTTCGCCGCGCTCAACCGCGCCTCCACCCGCCACCTTGATCAATTCGTCTTTGAATTCCGAACGGACTGAGCGCGGCGAGCCCCGCCGCCTTCCCGGTATCCTGCGTTTCCCGCTTGCTCATTTGCACTCTCCAGGAAAAACTTTCCCCGGTCGGCGTCGCCCGTTGCGACGCTCGGCTCATTGCCTGAGGATCTTCCAGGGGCCGCTGCCCTGTTTGCAGACAGTCGGCGTCCAGCTTTGCGTCTGGCCTTTTGCGATCGCGACAAGCGTCGTGGTGCGGCAAGTTTTGTCGCCCTCCTTCGAGGTATCGCGCGGAGTCACCGTGCCCTTGATCGAAACGGAGTTGCCGGTGCCCGAGTTGTTCCATTCCATCGATTCGCCATCTTTCTTGGTTTCGAGCGCCACCTGGGCTGCGTCGTTGAGCGCTTTACGGTCAGCTTCCTTCATGTAGCTCACCGGCGTGTCTTTCAGGAAATTCAGATTCGCGGCATGGCTAAAAGTCGCGCCGGCCAGCAACGCGGCGCCGGCGAGCCGGCGCGCGAACAAATGGACGGTCAGGGGGGAATGCGCTTGCATGGATCATCTCCGTTGATAGCGGTACGGCCACATATCACGTAGCGGCCCGTGGTGCCACACCTGGGCCATCGGCAATTTTCCCCTGCGACTGAAACTCGTCGACGAGGTCCGCCACCGAGCCGCGCCGACCGATGTGGCCAAAACGGTCTTCGAGCCCCTCGGCACGAAGCATGTCGCGCACCTCCGCGTGTGCGGCAACCACTTTCATCGCCGTGCCGGCGGCCAGCAGCGCGTCGTGCAACGCCTTCAGCATCCGCGCGCCCGCGAGGTCGACAACCGGCGACGCGGACAGGTCACAGATCACCAGTTCGACTGGCTCGGAAGCTGCGCGGATTCTCCGCCAGACGGTCTCGCGCACATGCTCGACATTGAAGTAAAGCAGCGACGCCTCGACGCGCACGGTCAGCACATGCGCAATCGCCTCGTTCTCGGCATGCCGCTCGATGTCCGAGAAAATTCGCGTGCCAGGGATACGCCCTAGCACCGCCACATGAGGATGCGCGGCACGCCGGATGATCAGGAGCATCGAGACAATGACCGCGACGATCACGCCATTCAGAATTCCCAGCACCAGCACCGCCGCGAACGCGACCATGGAGATAGCGAATTCAAAATGGCTGACGCGCCAGAGATGGCGTAGCTCACCGATATCGACCAATCCCTTCACGGCCACCAGCACAATGGCCGCCAGCACGACATTGGGCAAGTTGGCGAGCAGACCCGTCAGGAACATGAGACAGAGCCCGATGGCAATCGACGCGAATACGAGCGCAAGCGGAGTCTTCGCGCCCGCCTTGTCATTCACGGACGATTGAGAAAGTCCGCCGGCGACCGGATACGCCTGGAATAATCCGGCAGCCAGATTTGCGGCTCCCAGAGCGAGCAGTTCCTGGCGCGCGTCGATCTCGTAACCGTGGGCCTGCGCGAGCGCGCGCGCGGCCGAAACGCTTTCGACGTACGCCAGCAACAGGCACGCAAAAGCGAGTGGAATGACGCCATCGACATCGCGTATCCGCAGCCCTGGCAGGCGGAATTCAGGCAACCCTTGAGGCAGGGCGCCCACCAGCTTGAATCCAGAACTGGCCAGCGGCGTGACGGACAACACGACAATCGACGCGATCACGACGAAGAGCGCAACCGGACGCCCCGGCAGATATTTTTCGCCGAGCAGCAGCAACGCAATGCAGACCAGACCGAATCCGAGCACGACGAGATTGGTCTGCCCCAGCTGCCCGCCGAGCACGGCAATCCGCTCGAAGAACGACTCTCCGCCACCCTTGACCCCGAAGAGTTTAGGCAGTTGGGTCATCGCGATAGTCAACGCCGCGCCCGCCTTGAACCCGAGCAGGATCGTCTCGCTGATGAAATTGACCAGTGAACTCAAGCGTAGCAGCCAGGCCACCAGACACATGCCGGCGATCACCACGGCCGTGAGCGCCGCGATCGAAGCCCAGCGCGCCGGATCGCCGTTGGCCATCGCCGCGACGGTCACGCCGACCAGCATCGAGATCGCCGAAGTCGGACCGATCGCGAGTTGGCGCGACGAGCCGAACAGTGCGTAGAAGAGTCCCCCGACGAGATAACCGTAGATACCGTATTGCGCAGGTAAACCGGCCAGCAGCGCATACGCGAGCGAAACCGGAATCCCGTAGGCCGCGAGCGTGACTCCGGCTACCGCGTCCTTCACGAGCCATCGAGGCTGATAGGCTCCGAGCCATTGCGCGGGCGGAAACACGTTGCGCCACCCGCGCGCGGGCATCTGATCCGTCACCGGCTCGGTGACGCTGGATTCGTTGGTCAACGTAGCGCCTCGCAGACGGAAGCAAACTCGACAGGAGCACGGCCGCACGCCGTTGCACGATATGGTGCGCGATGCCCCCGGGCCGGGCCGTGCTGCTCCTCAAGCATAGTCGGTGGTCTGCGCGGTCCACATCGGACCTTGGTCCTAGATGCCTGCGTAGCCACGCTGTCGTACTGTCGTACCGTCGAAGCCGCCGGCGCCCCACTGGAGCCGGGCATAAAACGCGGCGACCGCCTCAATAGGGATCGTTGACGCGCTGCCATGTTTGGTCCGGATCGAACACCGTGACGGGCGGCGCGTTCGCGCCACGATCTTTCTGGTAAATCACCCCGTTGTTGTTGACCACGAAAGTCATCACACCGGTCGTGCCATATTCGGCCGGATAGGCGACCATCGCAAAACCGGCCAGCATGTGCCCGTTGATGATGTAGCTGAAGGCGCCGCCCGCCGCGTTCTTGCCTTGCCGCGTCAAGATGCGGAAGTGATATCCCCGATAAGCGTCACCCGCCTGGTGGCCCTTCAGATACGCTGAGCTGGCGGCGATCAGCGGTCCGAATGGACTGGCTTCCTCACCGCTGCTCTCGTCCGTCCGCCAGTAAAGGCCGTCCTGCCTGCCGGGCGTGCTGGCAAGTTTTTGCGCGTATTCCAGCAGGCCATCGTTGGTTCGATCACGTGACGCATATTCCCGCTGTGCTTCGACATAGGCGCGCAGCACGTGGATTGCCTCGCGCTCGTTTGCGCCGATACGGCGATTGAGGATTTCTTCCTCGCCGAGTTCCGTGGCAAACCGCCAGCTACCCTTCTCCTTCACGATGGGGATCGGCATCGGCCAAGCCTCGTCGCCGACCAGCAGAATCCGCCTGTCCGGTCCGGCTTCATCGAGGACATGGAAGGCATCCAGTTCCGCGCTCGCCTTGGCCCAATTCGCTTCGTTCTCCGCCTGATCCGGCGACACCACCAGGCGCTTGTGCGCTTCGCCGAAAATGGCGACCAGCGTCGCTTCATCGCGGGCCTTCAGCGCCTCGGACAAAGCGGTGACCGCCTGCTCCGGCGTCGCGAACGTGCGCTGCTCCGCGGCAAAGGCACCAAGCGGAATCAGCAATGCGAGAACCATCGCGTATAACCCGCACCATATTGCCAGGCGGGGCCGCCATTCCGCGCGCCGGTTCGTGCCGGTCCTGATCGGGTCAGTCATTGTCATCCCCTATCGCCGTCCACCACCGCGGCCGCCACCACCGCCACGTTGGAACCCGCCGCCACCGCCACCGCCCCGGCCGCCGCCCGATGAAAATCCACCGCCGGAATGGCCAGAAGCCCGGCTGTGGGAGTCGGAGAACGACTGACGACTCGCCGCGCCCCTTGAACTATTCGCCTGTGCGTCGCGCGCCGATCCGTAGCCGCTAAACGCATCGCCCCCGCCCCTTTGCGAGGCCCCCGCGCCTTGGTCCCGCGTGCCCGCCGAAGCGGGGCGCTGAGCACCCTGGTCTCTCGTGGCCGGCGTAGCCGGACGTTGAGCCGTTTGCTGCCGTCCTCCCGAAGCCGCATTACCACCTCCCGCGGCGCCGCGGGCCGGTGCGTCGCCGACCCGTTGCATGCCGGCGGCGCGGCCTGTCGTGCCGCTCACCTGGCCTGGCTTCTTCTCGGATCGCCATGCGGACGACTGCCCTCCCTGGCCTCGCGTGCGGTTGACATCGCCCGTGTTGATATTGCCTCGCTCGACATTCCTTTCCCGATCGCCTCGCTCGACGTTCCTCTCCCGGTTGATGTTGATGTTGTTATTGCCGCCGCCTCCGTAATGAGCCTCGTAGTGTCCGCCATTCCAGGCCGCGCCAATCGCCGCTCCCCATATCAGGCCCGTCGCGAGCGCCGCACCCGGAGCGTACGGATAGTAGTAGGCCGGATAAGGTGCAGGCAGGTAGGCATAACTCGGAGGCGCGCCGGCTACCACGACGGTGGTTGGGTTGTATTGCGGCACGTAAATTACCTGCGGGTCGGCCGGGACGATCTTGATCACCTCCTTCTCCACCACCACGACCTGCTTGTCGTCGGTTTTGAGCTGACCCGCCGCCTGCGTTTGACGCCGGAAGCGCTGCACCGCCTCCAGTACCGCGCCCTGATCGGCGACGACGGCTTCGCCGACGCTGATCGTCCAGTCGAGATCCGTACTCATTCTTTTGACGACCTCGGGGTAATTCAGCAAGGCCTTCACGGGATCGTGCCAGTTCTCGTTGACTTTGAGCGACTTGTCACTTTTGCGCTGATCGAGGAAGCGATCCGCCTGCACGATCTCCACCGGGTAAGTCGCGGCGGGAAGAATGATGGCGACGAGGTCGTCCGGATATAACGCAATGGGTCCGACAAGTTTGTCGAGCGTCGCAGCGGGAACGGCGGCCGCGCCGACGTCAGCCGCGGGGGCCTGCGCAATTGAGACCGTGGCGGACGACATGACGTAGAGCGCCAGCATTGCGACGATAACCGCATGGATCGAGATCCGGGGCAACTTGAGTTCCTGCACGACGATCGCTCGCGGCCACCTGTCGGGCGCCCACTCAAACGGGATGATCCGTTCAAAAGCACGCATAACGCGGTCCATTGTTGCTTCCCCTCACTCTTCACACTCAAGCAGGCTTGCGGCCTTTAAACGACCTTTAAAAGACAGTTATCCGAAGCAATGGAAACGAGACACACGTGCCCTACAAACAGTTTGGACCCGACGGGTGCCCTGTTGCAAATACGACCTTGGTCCGATTGCGCACTGCATGCCCTGGACGCAATGATGAGAGCGAAGATGCCATCGCTGCCGACACCTCGCCGAGCGCTCGATCCTGACAGGACTCAACACCCACGCCAGCTTCGATTTCACGCTCGTCCAAAAAGGCAGCCGGCGGTCCGCATAGGTGTGGACTTACGCAAGGAGTCGCCGTGATCACGTTGAGAAAGTACATTCTTCTCGCCGCTTTAGCGGGTTCGATGTCATGCGATGGTATGGCGCAATCGAAGCCAATTGCCTATCCCGCGAAAGGGCAAAGCGCGCAAACGCAACAGCAGGATGACGGCGCCTGTTATTCGTGGGCCAAGAACAACACCGGCGTGGACCCGGCGGCGATGGCCAACGCCCCGCCTCCGCCTTCCGGACCGGCGGTGGGCGGCGGCGAGCGGGTTCAGGGCGCCGCACGTGGCGCTGCCGGAGGCGCGGTCATCGGAGCCATAGCGGGCGATGCGGGCAAAGGGGCGGCGATCGGAGCCGCAACCGGTACGATGGTCGGCGGATCGCGTGCGCGGCAGAACCGGCGCGCGGCCGCGGCATCGACACAGTCCCAGACACAGGGTTCGATGGACACATTCAATCGCGCCTATGCCGCGTGTATGGAAGGTCGTGGCTACTCCATCAAATGAACTTTAGCGTGTAAGCCGAGTAATCCGCCCTGTCATGAAAGACCGGCGGCCATTCGGGCCTAAGTCGACGTGCGCGCAGGCGTTCAAGGAGAGCAGCATGAGAAACAGCAGACTCATCGTCGCAGCGGCGTTCGTGTCTTTCGCTACTATGGCTTCCGCCCAGACAGAGCCACAAGTGGCGGTCAACAGCGCGCCCGGCAAAGTATCCATGAAGGGCACAGTGAAGACGAGCTCGACTGTGGTGGGTATCGAGCCGGCCACCCGAACGGTGTGGCTCAAGGACGCCAAAGGCAAGGTCGTGCAAGTCGTGGTGAGTGAAGAAGCACGCAACTTCGACCAGCTGAAGATCGGCGACGTCGTCACGGCGGAGTATTCGCAGGCCGTTACCGTCACGCTCAAAAAGGGCGGCGCACCCCTGGCCGTCAACGAGAGCCAGACCTTGGAGCGAGCGCCGATGGGCGCCAAACCCGGCGGCTCGGCAAGCAGGGAGATAACGGTCATGGCCAGCGTGACCGCCGTCAACCACCAGACCGGCGCGATTACGTTGAAAGGCCCGCAAGGCAATTCAGTGGACCTTGTCGTACAGGATCCCGACCAGCTCAAGCTGATCAAAAAGGGGGACCGGTTGGAAGTGCTCTACAACGAAGCCGTGGCAATTTCCGTCGAACCTCAAGCCAGGTAGCCAGGTGGCCACGCAGGGTTGATTGCACAGTTGAACCGGAGCCGAACAGACAATGGATGATTTGGCCCAATCCTCTCCCGAGCCGCAGCGCCAGGTAATTCGGCCCCAAGTAGATCTAGCCCGAATCGTGCTGGCTGTCGGGACGCTTCTGCTGCTCATTGGCGGCAGCCTCTATATCGTGCATCCGTTCGTGCCCGCGTTGATCTGGGGCACCACGATTGTCGTCACGACATGGCCGCTCATGCTCAGAATCCAGCCGTGGCTCGGAGGACGGCGCGGACTCGCCGTCACCGTCATGCTGTTGCTGGAAATCGTGGTGATATGCATCCCCACCTACGCCGCGGTGTCGACGCTTGCCGGCCATACGGCCGACATCATGAACTTCGTGGAGGGCCTGCCTGGCTACGCACTTCCGTCGCCGCCTCATTGGCTCGGCAGTGTCCCGCTAATGGATCGTGTAACGGATGAGTGGCAAAAGCTGTCCGACGCGGGTCCGGGGGGCATCCTCGCGAAGGTGGAACCCTACGCCGCCGTCGTCGCGAAATGGCTTCTGCTTCAGATGGGTCTTGTCGGCTCGTTTGCCGTGCATCTGATACTGATGCTTATCGTGTGCGGCTTGCTCTATGGCCAGGGCGAGGCTGCGGTCGCCCTCGCGACCGCTTTGGCTTTGCGAGTGGCGCCCGGGAACGGCGCGAACATTATCCACCTCACAGGTCAGTCGATCCGCGCGATCGCACTCGGCGTCGTCGTCACGGCACTCGTGCAGGCTTCGCTCGGCGCTGTCGGGGTCTGGCTCGCGGGCATTCCATTCGCCGGTGTGCTCAGCGCGTTGATGCTTGTCATGTGCCTCATACAATTGGGTCCATTGCTGCCCATGCTGGGTTGCGTGATCTGGCTATTCATGCATGACGCGCAGTTGACGGCCAGCGTGCTGCTCGTCTGGACCATCGCCGTCTCGGCGCTCGACAACATTTTGCGGCCGATACTCATCCGTCGCGCGGTTGCGCTGCCGATGGTGCTCATCCTCTCGGGTGTACTAGGCGGTCTGATCGCAATAGGAGCAGTCGGTCTGTTCATCGGCCCGGTTATCCTTGCCGTCACTTACCATCTGCTCCGCGCGTGGATAGACCAGCCGGATAAGTTGGTAGCACAAGGCAATCAGGACGGTCAGGGCCACTTCGTCCCTCGACGGACCGATTGAGGCGAGACCACCCGACCGCCTTCCGTCGAACATGGGCACCCGGCAACGCGAGTACCTTGCAGACCATCTGCAGCCGCGCTCCAGCGCCTCTGTCTTCAGGCCCAGATTGGACAAAGCCCGATCGTTCTCATCGAGCTGCGCCTGCAGTCGCGCCCCTTCCGTGAAGCTGCACGATGCCTCGCTCGCCAACAGCGACCGGCCCCCGTCCCCTGTTGCCAACGCGCGGCGTCTCGACGACCACCACGACAGCAGACCCATACGCGGCTCCGGGCGTTCTATGATTCATCGCGCTCCGGAAGAAGCAACGCGGTGATCGTGCGGCCCTTCCAGAACAGGTTGTGGACGCGCGGCTGCAGCATGCGCAACCCGTCCGCCGTCACGTCGTCGAAAATCACCAGCGCCGCGGGCCGGGAGCCCGCGCCCGGGATACGGCGGATCGTACTGAATTGAGGGAAGCCATACCGGATAAGGAACGCCCCGATTTCCTCATCGGAGACGCTTTCTTCCACGTTGCCCAGCATCAGTTCAGCCATGATATTTGCTCCTCGATCGTTACCCTGCGCGCGGCGTTGCACCACGATGTCGATGCACGATCCGCACGCCGCGTCACTGAGCCGGACTCCCCTGCACCGCCGCCGCGATATCGCGGCTCACCGACGCCAGCGCGCGATCGTGCGCGGCAACGAGCGCATCGAAGCCCGGACCGGACACCGCCTCGCGCGCAACAGAGCGGCCCGTGACGGAATGGCCATTACCCGGCGGGCGCACGGCCCATAGCACGTCGACGGTGACGTCCCGCCCCGGTGTGGACTCGAAGCGCATCACGTCGATACGTACGCGCCATACGCCAGGCGGCTCGCGCGTCAGATCGAACACCGAAATCTGCGGTGAGTTCAGCAGCACGGCAAGGTTGGCGGCAATCACACCGCCGATGTCGCCGCTCAACGGTTGCGCCCAACGGGCGAATTCGTTGATCTCGACCTCGTTGTCTCCGACCCGGGTCACGATTTGCGGCCGATCCACGAGGTCCGGTATCGTTACTGGCCCGATCACGGCGGCGATCGAGCGCGTTGTGCCGGAGTTGGCGAGAGAGCGGTCGGGGCTCAGCGTGTAGAAACTGGCCGATGGCGATTTACATCCGCCGAACCAGCCGGTGACAAGTGCGAGAATCAGACATGCGGTCGCGTACCTCATGGCTTGTCCTCAGACTTGCCGCGCACGAGCGCTTCCGGATGCCGGGACAGATAGTCGGCCAGCGTGCGCAGCGTGGCTGCCGTCCGGGTCATTTCGTGCATCGCCTGTTCCGTGGATTGCTGCAGCGACGAATCCGGTTGCAGCGCGGTATTCGCGGAATCGAGCGCGGTTTGCGCCGACGTGAACGTGTCACGCGCCTTCGGGACGACCTCGTTATTGAGCTGGGAGATCATCGAGTTGGTCGTGCGTAGCGTCGTACGCGCATCGTTGCCGATCGCCTCGAACGGAATATTGTTGAGCTTGGTCAGCAAGCGTGTAACCGAGTCTTGCAGCGACTGAAGCGTGCGCGGTATGGCAGGCAATTCCGGCGGCGACTTGCTCCAGTCAATCTTCGCCTTGGGCGCATCCGGGTAATAGTCCAACGCGACGTAAAGCTGACCCGTCAACGGATTGCCGCTCTTGAGCTGGAAGCGGAATCCATGTTCGATCAGATAGTCGGCTAGTCCACGTGGGTTGTCGCTTAGACGCCCTCCGTCGCGCCCGTTCTGATAGCGTGACGTAAAGCGCTCGGGATAGATCGCTATCTCGACGGGAATGCTGAAACGGTTTTGTGCCGGCTCGAAGCGTGTATAGATCGCCGTCACCTCGCCGACGACTACACCTCGAAAATCGACCGGCGCGCCAACCGTCAGGCCGCGCACCGAATCGATGAAATTGACGACGTATTTATCGACGATCCGATCGTGCTGTTTCATCGCGTCGGCGCGCGTTGCGTAAAGTTCGAATCCCGTATTGGCGGCGGCGCTGGTCACTTCCTGCGACTCCGGCGGCGACTCGAACGCCACGCCGCCGATGATGATGGAAACGATCGACTGGGTTTCGACCCGCAGACCGTTCGTGTCGAACGCCATGTCTACCCCGCTCGCGTGCCAGAAGCGCGTATCGGTCTTTACGAATTGGTCGTAAGGCGCATTGACGAACGCCTTCACCGTGACGCCTTTGCCGTCCGGGTCCAGTTTGTAAGAAGCAATCTGGCCGACCCGGAGTCTGCGGAAATAGATGGGCGTGCCTACGTCCAGCGAGCCGAGACCCGCACCCTTCAAAATGAACTCCCGCCCTGGCACGTCGCTCGCAAACACCGGGGGCTCTTCGAGCCCGACGAAATCACGCCGCGCTTTCGCGGCATTGCCCACATCGACGTCGATGTACGACCCGGAGAGCAGCGTGCCGAGCCCCGAGACCGTGCCGCCTGAAATGCGCGGGCGCACGACCCAGAACCGGGTGTTCTCGACCAGCAGACTCGCCACGTCGCGAGCCACCTCTGCCTTCGCCACGACGCTCTTATGATCCGGCGAGAGATTCACGGCCTCGACCACGCCAATATCGACGTCCTTGAACTTGACCTTTGTCTTTCCGGCCTCAAGGCCCTCGCCGGTCTTGAAACTGATGGTGATATTCTCGCCGCGTTCCAGGATCGCTTTCGTAGCCAGCCATCCGCCGATCAGCACCGCCACGATCGGCACGAGCCACACCAGTTGCATACGCCAGCGCGAGCGTGGAACGGAATCCGCCAGGGGGAGTTCGGGAAGATCCGGCTCGTCATTTGGTCGTGACATGAGCGCTCTCCGCTGCATCCCAGATGAGGCGCGGATCGAAAGCCATCGCCGCCAGCAGTGTCAACACGACCACCGCCCCGAACGCTATCGATGCCGGACCGGCCTCGATCGTCGCCAGCGCCTGGAATTGCACCAGCGCGACGAGCATCGTGATGACATAGATATCGAGCATCGACCAGCGCCCAACCAGTTCGATGGCGCGGTAGATTCTGGTGCGCTGCTCGGGAAGCCATTGCGAGTGAAGCTGGGTGGAGACCGCCAGATACGCAAGGCCAAGGATCTTGAGCATCGGCACCACGATGCTTGCGATGAACACGAGAACGGCAAGCGGCCATGAACCGGATACCCACAGATAGACCACGCCGCTCATGATCGTGTCTTTCTGCGCCCCGAAGATCGAACTCGTTTTCATCACGGGCAGCACATTGGCGGGGATATACAGCACGATTGCCGCCGACAGATACGCCCACGTCCGCGAGATGCTCGCTGGCTTGCGCATATGCAAGCGCGCTCTGCAACGCGGGCAGCCCTGCTCGCCCGATCGCGCCGGATCGCGTACCAGTAGCCCGCACTCTTCGCACAGCGCGAGCCCGCATGCGGAGGCCGTCACCGCCGTGCGGTGCTGCTCCACGGGAGGCAGCCGCCACGCGCCGTCGGCATTTTTGAGGGCGCAGATGCGCGACCATATCTCGCGCGGATCGAACGTCGCCGACGCCGCGGCGAGCAACAACATCAGCACCATGAACGACCACAACGCCGTGCCTGGCACGACCTTCGCGATATGCGTCAGCTTGACGAGCGCGACCAGCAGACCGAGGATCAGAACCTCGGTCATGCCCCACGGCCGCGCCAGTTGAAACAGCCGGAAGCCCTCGACCGCGTGCCACGGCACACGTCCCAGACGCAGCGGCACGAGCAGCCACAGCATGGCCAGGGTCTGCAGCACCGGCGTCAGAATCGTCGTCAGGAAGACCAGCGCCGCGAGCGGCCAGGTGCCATGCGCGTAGAGCACGCGGACCGACCCGGCCAGTGTCGTTTGGACGAGATGGCCGTTGACCGACAAACCCACGATAGGAAAGGCGTTGGAGATGACAAGCAGCACGGCGGACGCAAGGGTAAAGGCGAGAGCACGTTCGGGCCCGTTCGTACGTTCCCTGCCGAGCTCCGCGCGACAACGACGGCAACGCCACGAACCGCCGGGCGACAGAGGCGCTGCAAGCTGGAGCATGTCGCACTCCTCGCAAGCAATGATTTCCCCGCGTGTCATCTCGCCTCCAGCGCGACCGCTGGGTCGCCCGTCGGCGCCGTGCCA
Organism: Paraburkholderia sp. BL6669N2; assembly: GCF_003387275.1. NCBI lineage: Bacteria > Pseudomonadati > Pseudomonadota > Betaproteobacteria > Burkholderiales > Burkholderiaceae > Paraburkholderia > Paraburkholderia sp. BL6669N2. The sequence continues at coordinate 1,715,385 of NZ_QUNA01000002.1, forward strand.
CGCGCGACGGGCGCGGCGGGCGTGGTGTCCGGCGACGGCGTGCCCGGTGCGGGCGGTGCGGCCGGTGGAACGGACAGTTTCTCAGCGGCGAGAACCCAGCCGCCGCCCATCGCCTTGTAGAGGTTGACGAATGAAGTCAACTCGGCTCCCTGGGTCTGCGTATAGCTCAGTTGTGCGTTGAAGAGGCTGCGCTCGGCGTCGAGCACTTCGATGTAGCTCGTGTAACCGCCTTCGTAACGCAGACGCGCGAGCCGCGCGTAGGTGTGCAGCGCCTCGACCTGGTTGGCCAGCACGGCCAGTTGCTCGCGCGTCTTCTGCACGGAGATGAGCGCGTCTTCGACCTCCTGGAATGCCACCTGAATCGCTTTCTCATATGCGAACAGCGCTTCCTGCTGACGCGCCTCGGCCTGCCGCACCTGCCCGGAGATATTGCCCGCCGTGAAGATAGGCTGCGTCACGCTGCCGGCAAAAGACCATACCCGCGCCGGGCCGGTGAAAAGGTTTGAAAACTGCGTGCTGACCGTACCAAACAGCCCGGTCAGCGAGATGGACGGAAAGTAAAGCGCCTTGGCCGCACCGATCAGCGCGTTTTCCGACACCAGGGCCTGCTCGGCCTGCAGCAGATCCGGACGGCGTTCCAGCAAGTCCGAAGGCAGCTGGTTCGGAATCTGCGGCGAGCCCAACGTCGACAGTTCGCGGCCGCGCAGAATTGCGCCCGGGTTTTTGCCGATCAGCACGGACAACGCATTTTCCTGCTGGCCGATCTGCGCTTCGAGCTGCGGGATGGTGGCTTTCGCTGCCTCGTATTCCGACTGGCTTTGCGCCAGCTCCATTTGCGACACCTCGCCGCCCCTGAAGCGCAACGTGAAAACCCGGACCGATTCGTCGCGGCTTTCCACGGTCGACTTCGCGATCTCAAGCTGCCGATCAAGACTGCGCAAGTTAATGTAGGCTGATGAAACGGAGCTGACCAGCGTCAGAATGGTGGCCCGGCGGCCTTCCTCGCTGGCCAAAAGGTTAGCGCGGGCAGCCTCGGTCTGGCGGCGAACCTTGCCGAAAAGATCGATTTCCCATGCCACCGACACGGTCGCGTCGAACTGGTTGTAGATCGGGCTGACGCCGTTCGGTATCGGTATTCCGCTCGCCTGAGACGCGCGTTGGCGAGATGCATCCGCGCCCGCGACCACCTGTGGAAACAGCGCGGAACGCGTCGTCACGAACTGCGCCTGGAACTCGTCGACCCGCGCGGCCGCGATCTTGACATCACGGTTCTCCAGCAACGCGGTTGCGATCAACTGGTCGAGCACCGGATCCTGAAACTGCTCCCACCACGTCGTGTTGGCAATCTCGGCCGCCTCGCCCTGCGCAAAGCGATACGTTGCCGGCACCTCCACCGTGGGCCGCACGTAATTGGGGCCGAGCAGGCACCCGCCCAGCGCAAGCAGCGTGGCCGAAGCGAGCAGGCGCGCCAAAGCGGTCGCGTTCATGTCAAGGGCTCTCTTGCGACGGCGCGTGCGGCGGCAGGCCGGGCTCCGCGGCGCCCGACTCCCGCGTCGTTCCGGCTGCGCCGGGGTCGGACTTCTGCTTGCCGCCACTGGAGCGCGAGGACATCGACTCAAGCAGGTAATAGAACATCGGAATGAAGAATACGGCGATGGCCGTCGCGCCGATCATGCCGCCAATCACCCCCGTGCCGATCGAATGGCGGCTGTTGGCCGACGCGCCCGTCGCAATCGCGAGCGGCACACAGCCGAGAATGAAGGCCAGCGACGTCATCACGATCGGACGCAAGCGCTCTTCCGCCGCCGTCATGGTGGCGTCGAACACCGACGCGCCGGTCTCGCGGTTCAGCACCGCGAATTCGAAGATCAGGATCGCGTTCTTGGCCGCGAGCGCAACCAGCATCGTCAAGCCGATCTGGAAGTAGACGTCGTTACTCAGGCCGCGCAGCAGAATGGCGAGCAGTGCGCCAAACAGCGCGAACGGGACCGCCATCAGCACGCCGAACGGCAAGCTCCACTTCTCGTACTGCGCGGCGAGGATGAGGAACACCATCACCAGGCCGAACACGAAGACGAGCCCCGACGTGCCGCCCGATTGCCGTTCCTCGTAAGCCTCTCCGCTCCAGGCGACGTCATAGCCGGCCGGCATTTGCGTCGCCAGTTCCTCCAGGGTGGAGATGACCTGACCGGAGCTGAATCCGGGAGCGGCGTTCGCCGTGATTTTGATCGCGGGAAAATTGTTGAAGCGCGTGACCAGATCGGGGCCCACGACAAACTGGTAAGTGGCCACCGACGTCATCGGCAGCATCGTGCCAGTCTTGCTGCGCACGAAGATCTGATCGAGGTCGCCTGGCTTTAGCCGGTACGACGGCTCAGCCTGCAAGATCACTTGCCAGAGCCGGCTCGAGCGGTTGAACTGCGAGACGTAGAGCGAGCCGAACATCGTCTGCATCGAGCTGTACGCGTCTTCAACGGGCACGCCGAGCGTCTCGGACTTGTCGCGGTCCACCTGCACCAGCAGTTGCCGCGACGAGGCGTTGAACGTCGAAGTCACGCCCGCGAGTTCCTGACGCTGCTTCGCCCTCTGAACGAAGTCTTGCGCAACCTCCGCGAGTTGCGCGATGCTCGAGTCGCCCTTGCTCTGAATCCACACTTCCGTGCCGCCGGTCGTGCCGAGACCGGGAATCGATGGCGGGTTGACGGGAATCACCACGCCCTCTTTCACGTTGGCGAAATGGCGGTACGCATCTTGCAAGACGGTTCGCGCGTTCTGCGTGCGGATGTTGTCCGAAGAATAGCGTTCATCGAAGCTCTTGAAACCGACAAAGAAAGTACTTGCGTTGTTTTTGTTCTGGTTATCAAGCAGGCTATATCCGTCGACCACCGTGATGCTGCCGACTGCCGGCTGTTTGATGAAGTAGTCGGTGACCTGTTGGGACACTTCTCCGGTACGGTCGAGGCTCGCCGCGTCGGGCATGACGACCGCGCCGAGCAGATAGCCCTGGTCCTCCGGTGGCAGGAACGCGGAGGGAATCGACCGCACCATGAGCACCGCGAGTACGATCATGGCTACGAAAAACACCAGCGCGAAAATCGATCGCTTGATTACCAGCCTGACCGCTCGCGAATAGCCCGATGTCATGCGCGCGAACTGTTTATCGAACCAGCGGAAGAAGCCCTTCTTCTCGTGGTGGGAACTCTTCAGCAGCAACGCGGCGAGCGCCGGCGACAAGGTCAGCGCGACGATGCCCGACAGCACGACCGATATCGCAATCGTAATGGCGAACTGCTTGTACATTTGGCCTGTGATGCCGCCGAGAAACGCCACCGGTACGAACACCGCGCACAGCACCAGCACGATGGCGACGACTGGTCCCGCCACCTCGTCCATGGCCTTTTTGGAGGCATCTTTGGGATTGAGCTTGAGCACCGTGATGTTTCGTTCGACGTTCTCGATCACGACAATTGCGTCGTCGACCACGATCCCGATGGCGAGCACCATCCCGAACAGGGTCAGCATGTTGATCGAGAACCCCAGCGGAAGCATGAACATGCATGTGCCGACAATCGAGACCGGGACCGCCACGATCGGAATCAGCGTCGCGCGAAGGCTCTGCAGAAACACGAAAACGACAATAACGACGAGCACCAGCGCTTCAAAGAAGGTGTGAATGACATCGGAAATGGAGGACCGGGTGAACTCGGTCGTATCCATGGCGATTTCATAAGTCATGCCTTCCGGAAACGATTTTTTCAGTTCCGCCAGCGTTGCGCGAACGCTCTTCGAGACATCGAGGGCATTCGCGCCCGGCTGCTGATAAACAGCGAGGACGGTCGCGGGCTTGCCCTGGAACCGGCTGCGGATGGAGTAATCTTTTTGCCCCAGTTCGGCACGCCCGATGTCCTTGAGGCGCACGATTGCCGCCCCGCCATTCGCAGCGCGCACGATGATATTTTCGAACTCGGACGGCTCGGTCAGACGGCCAGTCGTCGTCACGGCAAAGGACTGCTCAACCGATTTTCCCGTAGGCGACTGCCCGATACTGCCCACGGCGAACTGCTGATTCTGGTTCGCCACCACGCGCTGAACGTCCGCGGCTGTCACGCCCAATTGCGCCATCCGATCGGGCTTCAGCCAGATACGCATCGCGTAATCCGGATTGCCGAAGATACTGGACTGATTCGCGCCCGGCACCCGCTTGATCGCGTCGAGCACGTAGACGTTGGCGAAATTCGCGATGTAGACCGAGTCGTAGCGGTCGGAAGGTGAATAAATTGCAATCACCATCATGAAGGCGGACGACTTCTTCTGCACCTGAATGCCCTGCGCCTGGACCGATTGGGGCAGTTGCGGCAAGGCGAGATTCACGCGGTTCTGAACGTCGACTTGAGCCAGTTCCGGGTTCGTGCCGATCTGGAAGTACGCATTGATCGTCAGGTTGCCAGTGGACGAACTCGACGAATTCATATAGATCATGTTGTCCGCACCATTGACCTGCTGCTCGATCGGCGCGGCGACATTGTTCGCCACAACCTCCGCGTTCGCGCCCGGATACGTGGCGGAAATGGTGATCTGCGGCGGAGTGATGTCGGGATACTGCGCGACCGGCAGGGCGAGCATCGCCAACGCCCCACCTAGCGTAATGACAATCGAAATGACCGAAGCGAAAATCGGCCGATCGATGCAGTAGTGCGAGATGCTCATATCGGTCGGCCTTTCATTGGGTCGCACCGCTACCGGTTCCTTGCGCCTCAGACTCCTTGGCCTGCGTGGAAGGTGCAGGCGCCTGCGCCGCACTTTCAGACCCGGCAGGTCCGGGCGGCGCTGCGTTCTTCTCCGCGGACGGCCCTTTAACGATCTTGAGTTGCGCTCCCGCTGCGACACGCAGTGCGCCATCCACCACGATGCGCTCGCCCGGCTTGAGTCCCTCCGAGACGAACCAGTCGTCGCCTTGCCAATCGCCCACTTCGACAACCCGCTGGTGCGCTTTGGACTGGTCGTCGACGACCCAGACAAAGTGACTCTTCGAGCCTTGCAATACGGACCTCTGCGGCACGAGAATCGAGTTGGGCCTGATGGCCCCGGAAACGCGTGCTTTCACGAATTGACCGGGCCGCAATGCTCCCTTCGGATTATCGAATACCGCCCGCACCAGAAAGGTCCCCGTTTCAGTGCTGAAAGCAGGATTCGCAAAGTCGATACGGCCGACCTGCGAGAACACCGACCCGTCGGCCAGAATCAGCTTGACGACAAAACTGTCGTGCTCCGGGAATTTCAGAAGACCTGCTGCAATCTGGTCCCGGTACTTCAACATCTCGTTTTCGGAGATGCTGAAGTTCACCCACATCGGGTCCAGTTGATAAACGTAGGTCAGCAAGCCGTTGGAAGTCGCCGTGACATAGCTGCCGTCCTGCTGGCGTGCAAAGCTCGACAGACCCGCGAGGGGGGACTTGATCGTCGTATAGCCGAGATTGAGCTGTGCCGTATCGACTTCCCCTTTTGCCGCGATCACTGCGGCAGCGGACTGCTTTTCGTTGCCTATCGCGTCGTCGAGATCTTTCTTGCTCAACGCGTTTTGAGCAGCGAGCGGCTCGACCCGCGCCAGGTTCGCCTTGGCAACCTGATAACGCGCCTGCTGCTGCGCGAGTTGTCCTTTCGCGGTTTGCAGCGCGGCCTCGAACGGCTTGCGGTCCATCTGGAACATCGTCTGCCCGGCCTTGACGAGTTGCCCCTCAACGTACAGGCGTTTGTCGAGAAAACCGTCCACGCGAGCACGAATCTCGACCTCGCGGGAACTCTGGGTCTGAGCGGTAAATTCGAAATCGACAGGCGTGTCCTTCTGTACGACGGTCGTAACGGTCACCTCCGGCGCGGCGGCGGCGGGCGCGGCAGGTTGCTTTTTGCAGGCGGCGAGCAAGCTCATCGCCGCTGCCATCAGCAGCAGCGCGCGCCACGAACGATGAAAGACAACCGAGGTGTCCGCAGCACTGAGACAATGCGGCCCCCGCGCGGAATGATGGATGGCGACAGTTTTCATTGCGCGCCCGCCTGATCACAAGACCGTACAGTTGCCGAAGAGCACCAGCGCATCGTCGCTATTGACGATCGTCAATGTCATTGATCCGTCGGTCGAATCGAGCACCAGGGTCCACCCAAATCCCATCTCTGTCCCGTCCATGATGATTTGATTGGCATCTTTGCTGGCGATACGCATGGGCGTCGTTCGCGCGGGTCCGATGATCACCTTCTTGTCGAAGTCGAGCGAGAGAAACCGGGGCGCTCCGATATCCGCCGGTAAAGAGCGGCTGCAGGTTAGTCCGGGATCGCATGAATGCGCGTCGATCGTCGCGCAGATGAGTCGTTTGCTGCCATCGAAGTCGGCGGCCGACGTGTCGAATGCAATGGCGCTGAACAGAATCGCAATTGCAGAAGCGAGTAAGGTGGGCCCTGGTTTCATCACGTACTCCGGCTTTTTCTTTGAGCGCTGCGCGCGCAGTAACCCGCGCACGACGACGGCTGGCGATTTGAGCCGCGCGCTGATGTAGGTCAGTTTGGTAGCTGAAATACAGAGAGGCAATCAGACCTTGGTCTCATATCGCCCGGCCGGGCACGGATACTTCAAGGGCGCAGCGGACCATTCATCGCCATTTCCACAGCCTTGATCAGGATGGCGGCATTGAACGGTTTTCGCAGATAGGCGGCAGCGCCTGACGCGAGCGCGGTCTGTCTGACGGAGAACTCGTCGTGCGCGGTGATCATGATGACCGGCAGGCCCATCGGCGCAAGTTGACGCTGAACTTCCAGTCCGCCTGTGCCAGGCATCTGGATGTCGAGAATAACGCACGCAGGCCGGTACGACGGAATCGCCGAGAGTGTATTCAAGAATTCGTCGCCGCTGGAGAACGTCTCCGCCTCAATACCTGAGGCGCGCAGCAGCCGCTTGATGGCTCGGCATACCGATTCATCATCGTCGACTATGGCAACGATCTGATTGGGGTTGACCATTTTGATATGCGAAAGCGCGGTCGCTCCACGAGAAAACCCGTTCGGAGTTCCAGCGTAACGTGAGATTTTAAAGCGAGATATAGGACCTTGGTCCACTAGCGGCGTCAACAGGATGGAATTGCGCCGGCCTCCCTTCCCGCGCAATCCCGATCGGGGCAATGCAAACTTATAGGTCGTCGGCCGCGTCCATGCCGACCTTTTCCGCGAGCCGAACCAGTTGGGCAATCGATCGCGCCTTCATCTTCTTCATCACCCGGGCGCGATGAATCTTGATAGTCTTTTCAGCCGCGCCAAGATCGCTGGCGACCTGCTTGTTCAGACGCCCTGTCAATAAGAGCGCCATGACTTCACGCTCGCGGTGCGTGAGACAATCGAGCCGTTCCTGCAGCTCGGCCTTTTCGCTCCTCTTCGCCCACTCCATGCAAGCGACCTTTAGCGCGCGGTCCACCGCGGCAAGCAGGAGAGACTGGCATACCGGCTTGGGCAGAAAATCGAGCGCACCACCCTTCATTGCTTCAACGCTCGACCCGACATCGCCGTGCCCGGTCAGAAAAACGATAGGCAAGAGCTGATTGAGATTGCGCTGCACGTCAAGCCCCGACATGCCCGGCATCTGCAAATCCAGAATGAGGCATGCAGGTACGCTGGCGAGGTCGGCTCTATCCAGAAAAGCTTCGGGACTGTCGAAAGTTTCGACCAGATAACCGGATACGCGAAGCAGTCGGGAGAGCGCGCATCGCACCTGCTCGTCGTCGTCCACGATGAAAACACGCGCGGTGTCCGGATTTATGGCGACCCGCGGGGCCCCCTTCGTACAGCCGCTTTCTGAGGCAACATTATGTGAAACGACGCTCCCTTGCACTCGTTGTTCTCCGCCCATAACCAGCCTCCGTGCGCTGTGACGATCGTGCGGCTGATGGAAAGACCAAGACCGAGTCCCTGGGGCTTCGTCGAAAAGAATGGCCTGAATATTTTATTCATCTTGTCGACGGTCAACCCTTGACCTCGATCCTTCACCGTAATGCGTACTCCGCCCCCGACCCCCTCTCGCACCGTTGTTTCGATGACGCGTTCAGCCGGATCGCAATCCTTCACCGCGTCGAAGGCGTTCAGCAGCAGATTGAGCAACACCTGCTGCAGTTGAACCCTATCGCCGAACAACGTCTGCAGATTGTCGGCGATGTCGAATTCGGTGCGAACTTCCCGCGCTACCGCGTCGCTATGCACGAGCAGGGCAATGTCGCGGACCACATCGCCGATATCTACCGGCTGCAGCTCCAGGTCACCTTTTCGTACCATCGTCCGGATCTTCTGGATAACTTCACTCGCGCGCCGATTATCCAGAATGATATCGCCCAATGTCTCACGGAGTTCCGCCGTATTGACCTTCTCCGATTCAATCAATTTCTGCGCCGCTTGCGCGTTGCTCAGGATAGCGGTAAGCGGCTGATTCAGCTCGTGTGCGAGAGAACTCGCTAGTTCTCCCAAAGATGAAACCCGCACCAGATGAGCCATTTCCTTGCGGTTTTGATCCACTTCGCGGCAGGCCACGAGCCCTGCTATGGCAATGATCTGCAAACCCTGATCAGACGCGCTGTATCTGCTGGTATCGGCTTCCACGTGAAACCCTTCACCGTCGCGCCGGCGCGCGACCAGCACCTGTGTCGTCGCCCGATCGGCGCTCCTGTGACGGGTGCCGCGGTCTTCGGCCATGGAATCGCAACCCTGCCAGGCATGGACCGGAAACAGCATCTCGATCGGTGCGCCGGTCAATTCTTCGCTGGTGTAGCCGAACAGTTCTATCGCTCTGGCGTTCGCAAAGACTATCTGATTTTTCCGATCGAGCGTAAGCATCGCGAGCGGCAACATTTCAAGCGCGTCCCGCAAATGAATTCTTTCGTCCAGAATCCCGCGCCTGCCGCAGCGTTCTGCTTGCAGACCGGCCGCGCTTGCGCCTGCATGTGCGTGCCGTCCCGGCTTTGCATTGGCAAGCTCGCGCTCATTGGCAGCAATCCATTTTTCGGGCTGATCCGCAAGGTCGCCAAAAAACGCCAATGATTTCGCGCCTGGTGTTCTCAGCCGCCAATATGCTCGTTCCCGAGGCGAACGGGCGCTGATGGGTGACGCACGCGACTGGCGGTGGACATCTCGAGGCGAGCGCAGTCGGGCCACGTAGCAGGACATGGCGATACCGACCATGCCTTGCACCAGGTCTTTGCCACGCACGATCAGATTGATCACTGGTCTCTCCGTCACCAATGTTGAGTGCATGTCCAAAGTCGCCGTCTCGCCACGTGGGGATTCGGTCAACTATACTGATTCTTAGCGTTGAACCTGGAGCATCGGTAACTTGAAAACAGTATAGAGCCTCAGGCAAGGATGTGAAGGTTTATGAAAGACTTTTTTGAGACTTGCAATCCGTGCCCGATGCGTACTGTAAGAACACTCGCTAGCACTTATCTGAACGTTGAAAAGCCTTGCTAAATACAACGTAGCGGTGCATCTCCTCGTGTGAATCGAGCACGGGCCTGCGCACATGCAAGTATGCCCTTACCGGGCACCGTGAATTCGCGTCATATAGCGATCAGCGGACAATATCCAGGCGGCAACGGGCCGGAGGTCTAAAGGACTATTTAGATATATCCCGTGCGTCGTCCTATTGCCACCAGCGGATGTACAACAAGCTTTTTATCCGGAAAGATCTGTGTGCACTGCGTGAATCAGATTATGAGTCTCCTGGTAAAATCGCCCTCCACGCCATCAATAGCGATCATTGCGCGCGCCAAATGATAATAAAGACGTGCCGACCTGGCCAGCTCACGAACGTTGATCGCATCGTACCGCGCCGTCCGCTATGCGGAGGTTCGAATCAATATGGCATTCCTTAAGCATGCTGATTAACTTTGTATGCCAGAGCGCGTAGCGCACGCTTACAGATCAAGTTTGGTCACCTTCGTCCCGGCGAGCGACAGATCCGCCATCAGACCGACGTTGGTCAAGACGAGCGCAACCACTTGCGAGGTCGCTGATGTTGTATCTATCGCGCCGTTGGCACCCATTTTCGCGACCGAGACTCCTGTGTCGGCTCCAGCCGACCACCCCGCCGAATTGCGGAAACCGTCCAGCGCGGATTGCGTCATGAAGAGAAATATGACCGCGGTCGACTGGACCCCCGCCTGGAGTCCGAATGAAGCGGAGGTCGTGTTGTAGTAGCCGACTGTCGCGCCACCCACTCGCAACGCACCCTCGCCGTGCTCGGCGCCGACGACGAAGGCCGCCTTTTTCACCGATGGGAAAACCAGCACCCCTTGAGCCTTCGAGACCAGTTCACTCGAACCTTTTACTGTCGTGGCCAATCGTGACAACGTGCCGTCCACGGCTGCATTGATCTCTTGCCGCTTTGCCGCGTCAGTTTCAGGACTCTTGCCGCTGCCGGATGTCGCGGTGCACCCCGTCAAAGTCAAACTCGCGGCGGCGCTTGAAATCGCGATCTTTTGCATAAAATTCCGTCTGTTCATTATCGACCTCCATTGTGGTTACAGTGCGGACTGCCAGCTCGATTTCTGGCCGCTTTGTTCCCTGCCCAATCGCGATCCAATGGTTGCCCGCAATCCGGCTCGCCTTACTGGCTCATCCAGCGAGCAACGCAGCGGTGCACAATCACCCGTGAAGTCCTCACGCGGCTGCCGCTCCTGTCCACATGGCACAGACGAGCAGTCCCCCGCGAACATGCAAGCTGTCGCGTCTTCGGTGAACGGGCGCGTCGGTGGCGACGTCTCCGATTACATAATGTCACGATGCGACAATCGGAAAATCAGACCTTGGTCTTACGCCGGGCGACCTGATCGGCGGTCGCGGCGCGGGGAGCCGAGCACGTGAGGTTGTAGCCGGCCCGGTACGCGGTCCGGCGAGCCGCGCCCGCTTTATCCTCCCAATGCAATGATCGCCATGGTCAGCAGTACGCCGAGCGCTGCCATGGCCAATCCCGCTTTCCATTCACCGAACCCGGAATGACGGCCCAGCGCTATTCCGCTGCCAAACAGGATGACGATCGTCAATGCACGCGAGACGATCAAGGCAGTCGGGACGTGGCTGAACACGACGAACGGCAAGGCAACCGGAAACGTCGAGGAGACCACGATAAGAAAGATGGCCAACGCTGCGACCATGTCAGCCCGCAAAAAGCGCGGCCGTTGCGGTAAATCCGGGATGGCGGCAATGCGCGCCCGGATGAGTTCCAGTTCCGTATCGGCGATCAGCGGCGCGACCCACCTGGGCAATGCGGCACGAAGCGCGCGAACTCCCGCCGCCGCATCCGGCTCATGTCTCACGGTCAGCGCAAGCCTCAGCCGCCGGCCGCGATTCGTCAGCGTGCGGACCAGAAACATGACCGCATCGGCGAGGCCCCACGCGAGGTTGCAGCCCAGCGCCGTATAAAACATTTTCCGCCCGGCACCTTCGCCGGCTGTGACGGCCGACACGGCGCCGACAAACGTTAGCGCCATAAACAGGCCAAAACACAATTCGGACACCCGATCGACGGTGTCCAGAACCGGCTCGCGGGTGTCGATGTTTCCCTGATCCATCAGGCCGATAGCGTACATGAGGTCTCTCGCCGCGGTTGGCATGTGTTTATCGTCACCCGGCCGAACGCGCTCATGGCATGTCGACACGCGGCGGCGGGCGAATGCCGTCGCAGGGTGAATTTTCCTCGCGCCGATCACGAACGCGGCAGCAGTCCCAATGCTGTTGCGGCGACGACAAGTGCCTCTTCGTCGGTAGCGATGGCGCTGTTCGAATCAGCACGTGGACATAGCATGGCGACGCCCGTCGGATCGACGATCCAATGGCGGACTCCAGCAAGATACTGCGCACGTTTTAGCGACGATATTGGACCAAAGTCGTATGGCCTTCCGGTGTCCGGCGTCCTACCTTGCTAAAGGATCACGGGAAAATTATGCAGGTCACGTCCGCGCGGAGATATGGGAATGGCGAAGACTCGGGGGAAAGAAGTGCCTTCCGCGGAAGGCAACGCTCTCTCTTACAAGGAATACCGGAAGGCGTTGTTTGATCTGCACGTTGAACTGGTCAAGCTTCAGCAATGGGTCGTGCAAACGGGAAGCAAGATCTGCATCGTGTTCGAAGGACGCGACGGCGCCGGTAAGGGCGGCACGATCAAGGCGATTACCGAACGGGTGAGTCCGCGGGTATTTCGTGTGGTTGCGTTGTCTGCGCCAAGTGAACGCGAGAAGAGCCAGATGTACTTGCAACGTTACGTGCCGTACCTGCCGGCCGCGGGAGAAGTTGTGATCTTCGATCGCAGCTGGTACAACCGCGCGGGGGTCGAGCGAGTGATGGGTTTCTGTTCCGACGAGGACGTCGCGACGTTTTTCAAGGCGGTGCCGCTTGTCGAGCGTGCGATCGTCCATTCTGGGGTGATCCTGCTTAAATACTGGCTGGAGGTCAGCCCCGAAGAACAGACGCGCCGCCTCGAAGCTCGCATCCACGACGGACGCAAGGTCTGGAAGTTGACGGAAATGGATCTGAAATCCTATAGCCGATGGTATGACTACTCCCGTGCACGCGACGCGATGTTCGAAGCGTCGGACACCGATATCGCTTCGTGGTATGTAGCTAATTCGAACGACAAGCGGCGCGTGCGCCTTAACATCATCAGCGACGTGCTCGGAAGAATTCCTTATCAGGAAACGCCGCGCAAGAAAATTACGCTGCCGAAGAGACAAAAACCCGATGGCTATAAAGATCCGGACTATCCGTTCAAGTACATAGCCGAGCGCTTCTGACCCGGGAGCCTCACGAGGCTCGGCGATGGCAAATGCTGGAACTCGACGCCGGACTTCCGGGTGTCCATCGTGTTGCGCGCGCGTCAAGCCGTCAGGTAGTAGTCCCGGAACTGATCCCTCAACTGGTTCTTGAGCACCTTGCCGGTTGCACCGAGAGGAAGGGCTTCTACAAACACGACGGCATCGGGCTTCCACCACTTCGCGACCCGGCCGTCAAAAAATTCGAGCAACTCGTCAGATCCAAGCGCGCTCTCCGGCGTCTTTACGATCAGCAGCAACGGGCGCTCGTCCCATTTCGGATGCCTCGCGGCGATGCACACGGCGCTCGCCACTCCCGGGTGCAGGCAGGCCACGTTCTCGATGTCGATCGAACTGATCCATTCCCCGCCGGATTTGATGACGTCCTTGCTGCGGTCGGTGATCTGCATGAAGCCGTCGGGATCGATCTTCGCCACGTCACCGGTCGGAAACCACCCATCGCATAGTGGCGACGCATCTTCGCCGCCGAAGTAACCGGACGTCACCCACGGCCCGCGCACCTGCAGGTCGCCCGTTGCCTGAGAGTCCCATGGCAACTCCTTGCCGTCCGGGCCCACGATTCGCATGTCGATGCCGAACACGGCGCGGCCCTGCCTGGCCTGGATAGCGTAGCGCTGCTGCGCCGGCAACGACAGGTGGTGCCCTTTGAAGCTGCAAACCGTGCCGACCGGGCTCAGCTCCGTCATCCCCCACGCATGCAGGACGTCGACCTGGTAGCGCTCCTGGAATTCCGCGGTCATGGCCGTCGGGCACGGCGCGCCTCCCACGATCGTGCGGCGCATGGAGGTAAACGTCGTGCCACGCTCGGCCGCATGTCGAAGCAGTCCCTGCCAGACAGTCGGGACACCGGCGGAGAGCGTGACCTGTTCGGCCTCGATCAGCTCATAGAGCGATTTTCCGTCGAGAGCGGGACCCGGGAACACGAGCTTGGCGCCGACCATGCATGCGATATAAGGCAGACCCCACGCGTTCACATGAAACATGGGGACGACCGGGAGGATCACGTCGCGCGCCGAACAGTTCAGTGAATCGGGCAATGCCGCTGCGTAAGTGTGCAGAAGCGTTGAACGATGGCTGTACAGCACCCCTTTCGGATTGCCGGTGGTCCCTGACGTGTAGCACAGGGAAGAGGCATGGTTCTCGTCGAGGAGCGGCCAGGCGAAGTCGTCGTTGTGACCGTCGATGAGATCTTCGTAGCACAGCAACATGACCGGCAGGTCGTGTTTTGCCGGCATGTTTGCGCGGTCGGTCATCGCGACGAATACCTTCGGACTCTTGATACGCGATGCGACAGACTCGATCAGCGGGAGGAAGGTCAGGTCGAAGAAGATGACGCGATCGTCGGCATGATCGATGATGTAGGCGATCTGATCGACGTGCAGCCTGGGGTTGAGCGTGTGGAGTACGGCGCCGGAACCCGACACCGCAAAGTACAGCTCCATGTGGCGGTAGCCGTTCCATGCCAGCGTACCGACGCGTTCGCCCTGAGCAATGCCGAGCCCGGCAAGGGCGTTGGCCAGCTTTCTGGCGCGTTGCGCAAGATCGAGATAGCGATAGCGGTGAATGTCGCCTTCGACCCGTCGCGACACGATTTCCTGCCCGGCGTGATGCCGTTCGGCGTGGGTGAGCAGCGATGCGACCAGCAGCGGTTGCTGCATCATCAAACCATACATGACTATCTTCCTCATTTGTCCAGATTCAGCTGGATTGCGCGTGACACGGACCTGCCGTGATGTCGTCGACGGTGAGTTCGAGCCTGCCGGCGACGTTCCGGATGGGAAAGGTCACAAGACTCAAACCGCCTTTGCCCGGCATGCAACCGGTCGCGACGTCAAAACGAAGGCCGTGGGCGGGGCAGCGAAGCAGGCGCCCTTCGATCTGCCCGCCTGCAAGCGATGCGCCGTTGTGCGGACAGGCGTTGTCGACGGCGCAGAGTTCACCGTCGACGTTCAAGAGCACGACACTGCGACCCTCAACGAAGACCAGCTTGCGTTGTCCTGGGGCGAGTTCATCGGCTGATCCGACCGGTATCTGGCGTGACATTATCTGTTCTCCCGATCACGGGCCCGACGCAACATGGGTTCCATGTCAGATCAGCTCGCGGATCAGGGTGTCCGCCTGTGGCCAGTCGCCATAGCCGGCCGCGGGGTTCAGGTGCCCGACTTCGCCGAGGTCAACGAGACGGCTGCCCCAGTCTGCCGCCATACCGGCAGCGCGATCAAACCCTGCAAGCGGATCGTTGCGGCTGGCGCCGAGAATACTCGGGAACGGCAGCGGTCTACGCGGAAACGGCAGCCACCCGTGTTCTTCGAGCACGTCCAGCGTCGGATAACCGGCGGGCATGGGAACTTCGAGGTCCGCCGGCGTGGCCAGCAGCGCCCCCTGGATCGGGCGGTTGTGGTGCCGCGCCCAGTGCACGGTAATCATGACGCCGGCGCTGTGAGCGACCAGTACGATCGGGCCATCGATCTTCGCGATGGCCTCGTCCAGCGCCGCGACGCGCGCCGCGCAGCTGAGCTTGTCCTGCTCGAGCGGCGGCACCGAAGCCGTTTTGGGAAGACGAGCCTGCAGCAGTGTCTGCCAGTGTTCGGCGACATGGTCACGCAGACCGGGCACGACGAGTACGGTAGGTGCGGTATTGAGCGTCACGACGCGGAGTCCTTCAGGTTAGTACGGCTTGTCGCCAATAATTCCGGCTCGCTCCATCTTTCGATGGCACGGCGCGTAATCCATCACGGCGTAGTGCTGCGTGGAGCGGTTGTCCCATATGGCGATGCTGTTCGGCTTCCAGCGCCAGCGCACCTGGTACTCCGGGATGTACGCCTGGCTGATCAGATAACGCAGCAGATCGGACGCGCCCGGATTGGCGTCCTGGCCAAAGCGCACGCGCGCCGGCGTGTGGTAGTTCGTCAAGTGCGTGGTGAACGCATTGACAAACAGCACTTTCTCGCTCGTCTCGGGGTGCGTGCGCACGACCGGATGCTCGGCGTCGGGATACTGGGCTTTCAAGGCATGCCGCTTCTCGATCGGCATCACGGCGCCGAAGCTCGCTTCAATGCTGTGACGTGCGCGCAGGTCGGCGATCTGCTCCTTCACGTGCGAGGGCAGGTTCTCATACGCGAGCACCATGTTCGCCCACATCGTGTCGCCGCCAACGGGCGGGCATTCCACGCAGCGCAGCACGGCGCCGAACTGCGGGGCTTCGCGCCACGTGGCGTCGGAATGCCATGCGTTTTCGTAGCGGTCGTTGGGCTGATCCGGCGACTTGTAGATTCGCACGAGGCCCGGATGCTCCGGATCGCTGCCCGCGACCGGGTGGTCCTCCAGCTCGCCGAAGCGGCGCGCGAAAGCAACATGCTCAGCACGGCTGATGTCCTGATCGCGCAGGAACAGGACACGGTGCTTGAGCAGGTTCGCCCGGATCTCTGCAAAGAGGCCGTCGTCGTGGATCGCGTCGGCGAGCTTGACACCCACCAGTTCGGCGCCAATGGCGTTAGTGAGTTGTTCGACAAGCATGGTGCCCTCCTTAGATGACGAAGACCGATGAACCCGTTGTCTTGCGCGATTCGACATCACGGTGCGCTTGCGCGGCATCTTCGAGCGCATAGCGCTGGTTGATCTCGATCTTGATGCGGCCAGCCGCAACGTGGCCGAAGATTTCCCCGGCCAGGTCCGACTTTTCGGCGGGGTCGGCGATGTAGTCGGCGAGCGCCGGACGGGTCAGGTACGGCGATCCTTTCATTGCCAGGATCTGCGGATTGAATGCCGGTATCGGCCCCGATGCCGTGCCGACGCAAACAATCAGGCCGCGGCGCTTGACCGAATTCAGAGTCGCTTCAAAGGTATCCTTGCCGACACTGTCGAACACCACATTGACCCCGACGCCATCGGTCAGTTCGCGTACGCGCGCGGCGACGTCTTCATGGCTGTAGTTGATGGTGTGTTCGCAGCCATGCGCGCGGGCGACTTCCGCCTTGGCTTCGTTCGAAACCGTGCCGATCACCGTGAGCCCCAGCAGCCTGGCCCACTGCGATACGATCAGCCCGACGCCGCCCGCGGCGGCATGAAGCAGAATCGTATTGCCGGGTTTGAAGTCGTAGATGCGCCGCATCAGATACGACGAGGTCAAGCCGCGCATCGTCATGGCTGCCGCCGTCTCGCAGGTAATGCCATCAGGCAGCTTGATCAGCGGTGCCGCCGGACACAGGCGCTCCGTGCTGTAGGCGCCAAGCGTGTTGATAAAGCCCGTGTAGGTGACACGATCACCTGTCGCGACGTTCGTCACGCCCTCGCCCACTGCTTCGACCACGCCGGCTGCTTCCACACCCATGCCGGCAGGCAGTGGAACCGGATACAGTCCGGAGCGGAAATAGGTGTCCGCGAAATTCAGGCCCACTGCCTCATGGCGCAGACGAACCTGCCCCGGCCCCGGATCGCCGACTCCAACGTCCTCGTAACGCAAGACCTCAGGGCCGCCGGTTTCATGAAAGCGGACTGCTTTCGCCATGATTCGTTCTCCAGTTTACTGCTCGATTTACAGAAGGGAATGCGCCTGCCGGAGAACGTTACGTCCCGGCGAAGGCGTCGATTACCGCAAAGTGTCCAGGTACTGCTTTGTTGACCGGATTTAACCGACCGCGCCGCCGCATCATCAGGCGGACGACGCGGCAAGCACGAGGGAGCCGCTCAGAGCGAGGCCTTCTCACGTAACGTATTCACGAGGTCGAGGTCGCGCCTGTAGCTGCGACGGCCAATGGCGAACGCGATCGCTGCGAACAGCGGCGCCAGCGGGACCAGTTGCAAAGCGCCGAGCAAGCCGATCCGGTCTGCGACGATGCCCGTGAGAATAGCCGCAGGCGCCAGCCCCAGCAGGTTGTTGGCCAGTGTCAGGGTGGCGAATGCTGAAGCGTGGATCGACGGCGGGGTAAGGTTCGCCACCATGGCACCCGAAGGCCCCGTCGCGCCGGCACAGAAGAACATGCCGCAACCGATCAGGACGAGTTGCAACCGGCCGGCCGGCAGTTGGAAAGCGATGCCGAGCAGGACGCAGCACAACAGGCAGTACACGATCGCGGTCAGCCACTTTCTTTGTACAACCTTCCTGTTGAGCCGGTCGGAGAGCCAGCCGCACACGATCATGCCAAGGCCGGTCACGAGTACGAACACCGCACCATGCACGGCGGCCTTATCCGGCGCCATGCCGTAATAGCGATTCAGGAAGCTCGGCATCCATGACCACACGGCCGCCGGCACGAGCAGATGCATACCGCTGCCCACGTAGGCACAAACAACGGCCTTCGTGGAAAACAGCCCCTTCATCAGCGCGCGGAAGCTCATCCGCACGCCAAGGTTACCCTTGTGCCCGGCGGTCGCCGGCTGCAGTGTCGCCAGCCTTTTCTCCGTGACAACACAACGGTAAATGACAACCAGCGCGATACCGACGCAAGCCATCGCGCCGAACGACCAGCGCCATCCAAGGCGGGTCGCGACAGCGCCGCCCAGCGCCATGCCCATCACGGAGCCAAATGCGCCACCTGCCATGAAAGTGGCGGTGAGGGTGGCGCGCAGACGCGGCGGAAAAATGCTCAGGACTAGCGCGATGCCCACACTTCCGTAGGCCGCCTCGCCAATACCGACACACGCGCGTGCGAGCAACATCTCGCCGTAAGTCGTCGAGATGGCACATCCGAGCGTCGCGAGACTCCACAGCGCCGCCATCAGTACGATGCTTTTGACGCGGCCCCAGCGATCCGCGAGAACCGAAAGCGGAAAGGTCAGCACGCCAACCATGAGCGCCACCACGCTGCTGAGCGAGCCGAGCTTCGTGTCAGAGAGATTCCACGCGGACTTGATAAACGGAAAGACCGCGTTGAGAACCTGGCGCGACATATAGTCGGAAAGCAGCAGGCCGATCGTGAGCGCGCATACCACCCATGCGTAGGCCGGTATCCCGGATTGTGTTGCTGAAACATCGCCCGTCGTGGGCTCGGCATGCTGTAAAAGCATTTCGTCTCCTCCGCGTCTCGCGCGTCCGGCGCCCTCTTCCCATGATGGACAAAAGGGGCCGATATTTGTGTCGCCCCCCGATGCGAGCCGGGGAGCCTCCTTCTTCAATCACCATCGACGCGGAATATCGTGCCGTTGGCGAGTCCCACCCTGTTACGCGGCGCGCAGGGGCAGGTTTTTCACACCTGCCTTGCGACTCGGCGCCATGCCGTTGGCCGCGAGGGTTTCGTCCACCGTTTTGTATTGCACGCCGATCTTGTAGATCTCGCGCGCTTCCTTGCCGCTCGCGATTTCACGGCCCAGTTCGCGTGCCACGCGCACGCACTGCTCGATCTGCTGCACCGAGCTCATCCGATTGCCGTGCTGGTCGATGATCGTGTCCTCGATTCCGCAGCGCGGGTGCAGGCCCATGGCCATCGCCATCATGTTGAACGGCAACACGTTCTTCAACAGCGACTCGGCCGTGACCGTGCCGCCGTCCGGCGCACGGTGGACGAAGTTGAAGAAGTTGAACGGGTTCGGACCGTCAAAGCCGCCGCCGATGCCGATCCACGTCAGGTTCAGCGGCCCCTTGTAGGCGCCCTTGCGTACAAGGCGATCGAGCGTTTCGAGCGCATGAATGCCGGTGAGCTGGAAGTGCGGCTGGATACCCGATGCCTGCAGGCGGCGCAGATGTTCCTCAACCCAGGCCGGTCCCGCTGGCACCGTCATTTCACTATAGGCGGCCATGAGCGCAGGATTGGCCAGCGACGTACCTTCCAGGTACTCCGGATAGAGCAATTCCATGATGTTCATCTGCGTGGTGTTGATCGCGACCGTCACCTGATCGGGCTTCGGGTCGAGATCGGCCAGCATGTGACGCGTGTCGTCGGACAGCCACTTCGCGGCCTGGCCGTCGTCTTCCGGTGCAAACGAGATCGAGCCGCCCACCTGGATGATCATGTCCGGCACGGCGGCGCGCACGCCCGCGATCAGTTCGTTGAACTTCGACAGGCGCTTCGAGCCTTTGCCATCCAGCTCGCGCACGTGCAGGTGCAGCACGGTCGCGCCCGCGTTGTAGCAGTCGACGGCCTTCTGGATCTGCTCTTCCATCGTCACCGGAATGTCTTCGGGAAAATCCTCTGGCGCCCATTCCGGTCCGTACGGAGCCGTCGTAATGACTACCTTGTGCTGATTCTCCGGGTGCAGCGAGTCGTCGAGAAATTGCATCGTTTCCTCCAGAAATAGTTGGATGTTTTTCTTCGGCGCCGGGTGCATGTCGACGCGTCAGGAAATAAATCAGTAAGGCGAAGATACGGCAATCGGGCGATACGGATTTCGTTTCCGACGACATTGTTTTATGATTTGACGACACCGCGCGTTAACACCAATCCCGCGCCGATGGACTTCGCGCGTGAGGAATGGAAGGAGATCGAATGCAAAGCATGGTGAGGTCGTCGACACTGCACGGGTATTTCGACGTGGTGAGAGGCTTGGGTCTGAACCCCTACGAGCTTGTGCAGGCAGTCGGTCTCGACGCCGTGGCGCTGGCGAACCCCGAGGAACGGATTCCGGCTGACGGCGCCTGCCGGTTGCTCGAAGCGACTGCGGAGGAAGCGTCGTGTTTGACACTGGGGCTGCGGATCGCGCAAACCCGCCAGCAGTTCGGCAGTGGCGTCGTCAACGTTCTGCTCGCCCACAAGCGCACGCTCCGCGAGGTGCTGCTGGCGGCGGCGCAGTACCGCTATCTGCTCAACGAAGCGCTGGGTGTTTACGTCGAAACGACCGGCGACACGGTGACGATCCGCGAAGAGATTGTGGCCGAACCGGGCACCCGGACAGTCCAGGCGATCGAACTGGCCGTCGGCGTGCTGGCCCGCCATTCCAGCGCGCTCCTCGGTGCCCACTGGAAACCGCACAGTGTGCATTTCACCCATGCGGCGCCGCCTGACCTGACCTTCCATCGCCGGTTCTTCGGCTGTCCGATCACATTCGAAAGCGACTTCAACGGATTCGTTTGTGCGGCAGCGGACCTCGATTATCCGAATCCGAATGCAGACCCCGTGCTGGTCCGTTATGCGGAAAGCCTTGCCAACCCGCTCAACGATACGGCGGCAGATTCTATTGCGCTGGACGTGCGCAAGACGATTTACCTGCTATTGCCCCTCAGTCAGGCTTCAATCGAACTGGTGGCGCGACAACTGAATCTGACCGTGCGCACCCTGCAGCGCCAGCTTGATTCAGCCGGCTCCCGCTTCTCGGGCATCGTTGAAGAAGTTCGGCGCGATCTCGCCGTGCGCTACCTGCTCAACCCGCGTTATCCGATCGGCCGGGTCGCAGCCCTGTTGGGCTACACAAACCAGGGGGCGTTTACGGTCTGGTTCCAGAAGCGTTTTGGTCTGACGCCCCGTGACTGGCGCAGTCGCCACCGCAAGTGAAAACGTAACGTGTCGTGGTGCAACCGGATGCCGCGATGGCCCATGCGACACGGCACAACGCCACATGCGCCGTTGGTTCAGAAGCTATGGCGCAAGCCGATCATGGCCGCCGTCGTTGTCAGGCCTGGAGCCACCGGCTGACCGTAGACGATCGTCTGGTTCATGGTCCCCTTGTTCACGACGTGACCGACCTGACCGTAAACCATGGTTCTGACGGAGAGCTTGTATTCGGCTCCGAGCGCAATTTCCGTCGAACGATTTGCCGAATTATTCTTGTCTTTCAGGTAGTAGAGACCCGAAGTCACCTGAAGCGTCGGGTTGAAGCGATAACCCAGGCCCGCGGAAAACAGATCGATATTGACCTGATTGGAATGCGCAGGATTCCTGCCGTTGCTGTACGACGCCGACACCGAGAATCCGTGGAGCGTATAAAGTGCGCCGAGATACACGAACTGGTTGTTGTCGAGCCCGGTCAACGGCGCACCGGGAGCCGGATTCGTATCGTGTCCGTTGTAGTACACAGCGGACAGGCTCAGACCGTAGTTCGCGTATTTGAGCACGGCCGACTCGCGCGTCCCCCCCTGAAACTGCCCTGCCACGCCGCCGGGTGCGTACTCCAATCCGATCGAAGCGCCGCCGAAAGAGGGCGACTGGTAAACCAGCGCGTTGCTGTCATAGAGTGCGCCGATTGGCGCATTGGTGCTGGTGCCCGGCCAGCCGGCTGACTGGTTCATACCCAGCCACGCGGTCAGGATACTGCCGAAGTATTGGGAGGACCGTACATCCGTCTCGGCCATGGCATAGATCATCGGGATGATCTGCCGGCCCGCGTTGAACGTGCCGAACGGTCCCGATACGCCGACGGTCGCAAACTGGTTGAACGCAGCCGCGACACCTGGTGTATCGCTAAGGCCGAATTTGCCGGTGCTGCTGTCGAACGAACCCTGGAGCCTGAAATTGATGTGATAGCCGCCGCCGATATCTTCGCTACCCTTGATTCCCCACAGGCTCGAATAAATGCCGCCGTCCTTGAGCCGGTACACCGATCCCGTATTCGGCGCCTTCGGATTAAACGACGCTGCGGCAGTACTCTGATACAGAAAGCCCGAATCGAGGATGCCGTAAAGCGTCACCGAAGATTGCGCTTGAGCGGCGCAGGCGAATGTGGCGAGCGCTGCCGCGCCGATCAGTTTCATCTTCATTTTGTCTCCTTCCTGATAGTTTTGTTTCGACTGCGGCCAGCCAGCCCTTCCCCGCAATGAACTCAAGTCGCGTAGGTGTGACGGAATTCGCCGCATTGTGGCGCGTCGTGCAGGGAAGAATACGTAAAGGAGCTCGTACAGGCCCCTCCCAAAGCGGGAGGGGCAGAACATCTCGGTGAACAGCGCGCCGCGCAGCGCGAACTTATGCGCCTTCGAGCAAACCCAGCACCAACGCTCTTCGAACCGCATGCTTTCGCGAGCTGGCGTCGAGCTTTCCAAAGAGATTCTTGAGGTGCCACTTCACCGTGCCCTCTCCCACCGCGGCCGCAGCCGCAATCTCCTTGTTCGACATATTTCGCGCCAGCAGCTCGAGGATCTCGCGCTCTTTGGGCGTCAGCACAACGCTCGGCACAGCTCGCGGCACGGTGGCCTGGCGACCCAGTGGCGGCACGGCGACGCGCGCTGCCGCGATCGCGTGAGCGACTTCGCCGGATTCGGGCTGCTCTTCGCTGACGCGCCGCGCCCAGTCGGCGAGGGCAGGATGCGCGTCGGCCAGCGTGCGGGTCAAACGGAAAGTCTGCGCGAGATTCATCGCCTCGCGAAGCAATGCGAGCCCGTTCGCGCCGGACTGCTCCAGCGCGAAGGCGCGCATCGCCATGACTTCAATCTGATATCGACCAAGCTTCATCGCCAGAGCGGCCTCGCCGGCCTGCGCGAGGTCGTCGAGCGCCTGCTGCCAGCGACGCGCCGCGATGGCTGCGCCGGCATGCGCCAACCCGACCAGCAGCCCGACCGACTGCCTCCACAGCGGCCCTCTTTTCGGTCCCTCCTCCGTCACCATAGCGTCGATACGGCGCACCAGCGCGTCGCACATTTGGGCGCGATAGCGACCGGCGTGAATACGCACCTGTTCCGCCATGCTGGCAATACACAGACGCGGCAGGCGCCGGCTCACACCCATCGCGTACATTGCCTCGAGGAGATCGAACGCCCGGTGTTCGTCGCCTTTGACCGCTGCGATACGCGCCGCGGTGCGGTACGCGAGGGACACGGTGTCTGGCGTGCCGCCTCGCTCCAGGATGTCAAGCCGATTGGCCAGCAGCGCGGCGGCCTCGTCGACCCGATCGGCTTCATAGCTCAGCGCAGCGCACGTCGCGGCAAACATGCACGAGAGCGGATGACGGCGGCCAAGGTCCGCTTCCGCGCTTGCCAGCGCCGGACGGAGTACCTCCTCGGCAAGCACAAGCTGGCCTTCCCATACGTAGCTGAAGCTCACGATGTAATCGGCCCAGCGCACCACGTAACCGATCCCTTTGCCGACTTCGGCCCGCTTTGCCGCCAGCTGGAACCGACGCGCCTGCGCGGGCTGACCGAGCAGAATCGCACGTACTGCGAGGCGGTTTGCATGAACCTGGGCGAGCCAGGAATCGGCGGCGGGAGCGAACTCGGCCCAAGGCGCAAACAGCTCGACGAACCGGTCGATCTCATCGGCGTAATAGGCGGCCGCGCATAGGATGAGCGCGCATTCGTAACGCAGTTGAGCGTCGGCGCCAGGGCTGGCGAGGACGCGCTGCACCTGGAGTTCCGCCTCCTTGTGCCGCTCACCCAGCGCCAACGCCCAGGCCGCTGCCAACAACAAGCGTGGACGTCGCTCGAGTTCATCCGCGGGGAGCAGATCAAGCCATTCGAGAACCGCCGTCAGGCGTCCCTCCTTGACTGCGTCATGCAGGCAGCGCTCCGCCAGTTCGTAGGCAGTCTGGTGCTGGCCCGCGGCGTGAGCATGCCTTGCTGCCTGTTCGATCATGCCGTGCCGGGTCAGCCAGGCAGCAGCACGACCATGCAACGCGGCCCGTTCGGCGGCGGGCACATGAGCGAGGCGGCCTTGCAGGACGTCGCGCACAAGTGCGTGCAGCCAGCACCATGCGCCGTCTTCGGAGGTGACGAACACGGGCGTCTCACGCACGAGGCGCGCGAGCCGCTCCGGTGCCTGTGGATCGCCGGTCAACGCCTGACAAAGTTCCGGGTGCAGCGAATCCACCAGGCTGGTGCGCGTGAGGAAATCGGTATCTTCCGACGAAAGCTCCGCGATCAGCGTCCCGACAAGGTGTTCACGCAGTCCGCCCTGATTGGCCGCCATGGTCTGCACCACCTGCCGGGGATCCCGGGCGCGCGCCATGGCCGCCATTGCGAGCTGCAACCCAAGCGGCCAGCCATCCGTCAACTCGAACAGCCTCGCGCACGCGTCGGCGTCGAAACGCGAGCCGAACCGGTTGGCGATCAGTGCAATCGTCTCTTCGAGACGAAAACACAGCATCTCGGGATCGACCAGGATGCATTGCCCGTAAGCGATCAGATCGGCAACGGCCGTATCGATTCTGCGGCGCGCGGCAACGGCAACGTGAAGATTCGGCGGGGCATTGTGCAAGACATAGATCAACGCAGTGAGGCCGGCTTCGGGTAGACGGTCGGCCTCGTCGACGATCAACAGAACATCGCCCGAAAATTGGGCGACTTCGGCGAGCCAGGCGGTCACGGCGTCCAGTTCGCCGACCGACCCCACGGCGCCGTCAAGCAGCAATCGTCCGAACGCGGGGCGCGCGCAGCCCGCCCGCATGGCATGGACGAGCCCTTGCAGGAGCCGCTGAGGATCGTCCCGCTCATCCACTGAAAGGAAGGCGACCGCGGCACCACGCGCCAGGGTTTCCCGGCGCCATTGCGCAAGCAGAGAAGTCTTGCCATACCCAGCCGGCGCTTGCACAAGAGCGATGGATTGATCGCCGAAGTGCAACGCGTGCGCGGCCAGCCGCTCACGCATCAGCAAATGGGCCGGCGCGCGCGGCGCGATGGTCTTCAGGACCAGTTCGGTGGCTACACTACCGGCGCTTGTCGATGTCGATGCCATCTTGCAGAGCCTGTCGAGGCTCCTGACGGCCATCTCCGGCTGCCGCGGGGAGCGAATAAGGGGAAGGCTCAAGCGTACCACCCGCACGCTCCAAGCCCCCTCCCTTCGTGGGAGGGGTGAGCGAACCGGCCGCGGACTAAGATAAGTTCCAACAGACCTCGGATGCAAAACCAGCCGGCGAATTCGAAACTGGACAGCAGGAACTGCAAACGTTGAATGCAGCATGAGGGATACCATGTACCGACACTTTCTCGTCCCTGTGGGAGATATGGGTTCATGCATTGAAGCAACCGGTCACGCAGTCGCGTTTGCGCAGTCGATGGGTGCGCGCGTGACCTTCCTGCCCATTTTGTACCGACATGCTGCCACGCTGCACCGCCCGGCCTCGCGCGCAGGCAACCTCACGGAGCGCACATTGGAACTGCTGGCTCGGGCCGAGGCCGCAGCGCGCGCGCAAGGCGTGCCGTATTCGTCCATTGCTGCCAGTGAAGAAACGTCGTTCGACAGCATCGTTTCGGCGGCGATCAAGTGCGGATGCGACCTCATTTGCATCGCCCCTACTCAACGGCTGACTGATGCGGGCGACGTCGCGCCTGCACCGTCCGATGACTCTGGTACGGTCAACGTGGCAGTCCTGATATTCGCTGCAGACAGTCGCCCGGCAACCTCGCGCGCGATCGGCAGGCTCCTCGACGAACACCGCGCCATCGCCGACACCGTCCACGCGCTGCTGGATATGGTCCGCACAGCACGCGCGGCCGGTCAGCAGCCCGAGCCGATATCGATGCGCGAAACGGTCAAACGCCTGCGTGATCTTCAGATACGCCGGCATAGTCTTAAGGAAGATGCCAGGTTATTTCCACGGCTGCGCGATCGCACCTCCGTTGCGGATGCGGAGCTAGATGAACTCGAATGCCGGCATCAGCGCGACAAACAACTGCTCGACGAATTGGCCGAACTATCCGAACTCGTCGGGCGCGACTCGGCGCCGCGCATCCTGACTGGGCGGCTCGAACAGGCTCTAGGCGCTTACGCGCAATTCACCTGGGAGTATCTCGGACGGGAAGAAGGCGTGGTACTACCCATCGCGCGGCGCTATTTGCGAGACGAGGACTGGGACGACATCGCAATGGCATTCGACGCAACCGCTGCGAACTCCGCCAAGGGGCAAACTTGACTTGTATGAACTGCGGGCCTGACAGCGCACATGCAAGATAAGGAAACCTCATTTCATGCTCCAGTCGATCCGATATTGCAGAAAAACGAACTGTCACACTTAACCAATAAACCTGGAGATAAATCGATGAGAAAAGCAACAGCACTCAATTTGGCCGTTAGCGGAATGATCGCGCTGACGTCTATCACCACGTGGGCTCAGCCCGGCCAGACAGCCGCGGCTTCAACCGGATCTGCAAAAGCGGCATCGGCTGGAGTCGATGCCAAAGCCGCTAAACGAGCGAATCGCGAACTGGCCAAGCAGGTTCGTACGGCGATCGCCAGGGAGAAGAGCATCGACGCCGCAAACATCAGCGTGAAAGCGAAAAGCGGCGCAGTAACACTTTACGGAACCGTGCCGGCCGCGTCTCAGATCGACACAGCGGCCGCCGTGGCGAAAGCGGTCCCTGGTGTGACATCGGTCAAGAATCAGATCGTGGTTGAGAAGACGTTCGGTCAGTAAGCGCCTGTCGTGCGAGTCGATGGAATACGAAGTCGTGATCGTCGGCGTCCCGCCGCGACGACCCGCGTCCGTACGGCAGCGAACAGTACCGGGCGCAAGACAGGTGAATAGTGGCGATTGATGCGGCCCACGAGAGGATCTTGATGCGCGCCCACTTCTATCTTCCCCTGTCTCTCTTGCCATTTCTGCTCGTCGGCTGTAACACGCCGCCGATTCCACCCGGTAAGTCAGTCGATATTCCGACCGCTTTGCATCAGGTTCTGGAAGGCCTTTGCAGTGCCAGGAAGGATATGGCGGCACGGAAGCAGGACTTTGGCTTCGCTATCGACTCGATCACAGTGGAACTCGATCTGACCGTGGACGGAACAAAGAATCCGCCGGTGGCAGTTGCGCCGGACATTCAGTTCATCCCGACCGTCAGCTATGGACAGATCATCACGGCAGCCAAAGGAAGCAGGCTTGTGCTTACGCTAAAGAATACTGGTGCCGCTGGCGCCGACTGTCCTGCGTCCATGCGGACCAATTAGGCGGGAAATAAAACGGCGTCGACGATGGCGAGTCAGCGCCTATTCTGCAAAGTGATATCAAAAGGTCCGGTACGAAAAAACCCGAGCGCGGATTCGCCATGGTAGGCCACCGCAGCTTGGCGACCATGAGATCGTACAAACACAGGGTACGTAGGCGGACCGCATGTGTCGCGATCCAACCCACAGCGCGAGCCGGACAGTTGGATTCGACCCACCGGCCGCAGTGCGCATGTCTGTTTATCAACTGCACTGACCGCCCTTAAAAATCCAATATTTTCAACTAGTTGCGCGGTCGCTTTCGGCGGCGTCACCGTTTGGCATGGACTTTGCCTTGATCCTCACCGAGGAGTGACGACACCCTCAACACAAGCTCTGACATTCCTGACTGACCAATTCACCCTCGGAGAATCGACATGAACACACTGGTAATCAAAGACCTCCCCGCAGCCGTTGAGATGGATCGTACTGCAATGACCGCCGTCTGCGGCGGCAGGTTGCCGCAGCAGGTCGTGAACATCATCCAGGCGGTTTCCGACTTTGCAAACGACGCTCCTACCCAGCACAGCTTTACTGGCAGTGGGGTTACTGTCCAGTACTAACAGAAGCATAGTGATTTCGCAGCTCAAGGCCCCGCCAACGAGGGGCCTCTTTGAATTCGCTTCGGTTACTTTATCTACTGAGAGTCCGCTCAAAGGTCGATGACCGTATCACCAACGGGTTGCGAGCAGCAGATGAGCAGGTTGCCATCTGCGGGCTTGTCTAGCGGCTCGGGACTGTACGCTATGGAGCCCGAGACCAATCCGCTTTCGCAGTTGTGGCAGACACCCGTCCGGCACGCCCAACGAACGGGAACATCGCACGCCTCGGCCAGCTCCAGGATGCTCTGGTAGGCCACACCGTCCCAGTGCACATCGATCCCGCTGCGTGCAAAGGACACGATCGGACCGGTGGCGCCATGGTTTTCAGGCAGATGAGGCGCACGAATCGCATCGCCGACGATCCCCGGAGTCATCGACTCCAGGCCATTGAAGATTTCGGTGTGTATTTGCCTCTTTGCAAACCCGAGATTCGTCAGCGCCGCCTTCATATCGACCATGAAGCGGGACGGTCCGCAAAGATAAACATCGGCCTGCGTCGGAATACCTGCGCCCGCTAACCTGGCTTCGGAAAAATGACCCGTCTCCGTGTACTCGACTCCTTGCCGGTCACGCGTGGCGTCGGGCTGGCTGAAGCAGATATACCGACGGCAATGCGCAAGCGCGTCCGCGAGACGCCCCGCTTCAGCATCGAAGGGATGATGCTGTCCATCACGAGCCGCGTGCAACCACCAAACCTGCCGCGTCGAGCGTTGCGACGACAGCGTATTCAGCATGGCGAGAACGGGGGTCGCGCCGATACCCGCGCTTAGAAGGACCACGGGACTCGGGCTCTGCAATAGCACGAAACTCCCACGAGGAGCGCTGACATCGATTACGTCCCCGACGCGCACGCGATCACGGAGATAGGTGGCGGCTGCTCCCCCCTCTTCGAATTTCACACTGATCCGGTATTCCAGCGTTGACGGACCATTGGAAATCGAATAGCTGCGATAAAGCGGCGGTCTCCCACCGTCCTGCGGAAGACGCAATACAACATACTGGCCTGGCTTTGCCATCGGTAACGGCTGGCGGTCCGCTCGCTGCAGGGAATACGAAACGACGTCGGCGGACTCGACCACAACCGACACGACTGTGAGTGAATGGAATCCCGGTGTGGTGGGATAAGCGGCCGAGGCAGGCGCGAGCCCGGCGTTGCCTCCCGTCTTGCCGGTAACGGAGTTGCTCAACAATGCCTCGAACGACCGCTTCCACCCCGATGAAAGCGCGTCGATCCGCAGCGCCCGCTCAAGGCGGTCACGAGGATGATGCGGGGAATACAGGAGCGCATTGATCTCCGTGACCGTCATGCGCTCGCCGGCTTCGTCCACCTTCACTATCTCGTCGTCTGCCCCAACCTCGCCTTCCTTCAGAACGCGAAGGTAAAATCCCGGCCGCCCGCTCGACGTAAGCAAAGCTGCCATACGTGGCTCATTAACGCGAATACCCACGCGGTAGCAGGTCACCCGAGGTTGCGTCACCTCAAACAGTGCACTACCAATTCGATACCGGTCGCCGATGCATACATCGCTATCGGGCATTCCTTCAACCGTGAAGTTCTCACAGAACTGGCCATAGACAACGTCAGGCCACTTCAACTGCTCCTTCCAGAAATGTGCCGATTCGGTCTGGTAGACGAATACGGCTCGATGCTCACCCCCGTGCCCGGCGAGATCGCCCTGCCCGTCTCCGACCAGATTCAAACGAGCCGCCCAGCAACGGCTCGTGAGCGGCTCCTTCCATATGCTCGTATGAACCGTACGGCCCTTCCATTCGATATCACGTGGAAGGCCAACATTCACTGACAGTAGCCGAGCCATGTCTTGCTCCGATCTTTGGGACCGCCTTATCGCATTACCGGTAACGTTCGATGGCTCTTTCGAGCCTTCTCCCGTGATTCGTCTGGCGGCGTACTGGACACGGTATCAGAAGATCGACGAGCAGGCCTTCGGTGACGGTTCGTCGATCCGACGCTGAGCACCTTTGGCGACAATCTGGACCGCAAGGCCTGTCGCCGCAACGGAACCTTCGTTCCGAATGAGGTGTTCGTCATTGCCGCCGTCCACCAATGTCGTGCCATTGGCTGTGCCCGGCCCGTACACTTGCGGCGTACAGTTTGCGTGGTACTCGGTTAACTGTCCCGACGTGATGACTATCAGGCTATGTCCGGGGTGCCGATGCCAGCCAGTGGTTCCACCCGGCGCCCAGGTGTTGGTCTGTATGTACACGTCTGACGGCCCCTCGGTCTTTTCGAATGAAGACCACGTATCTCCAGGAAACCCAGGAGCAAACCGCTGAAGCTGGTCCTGTGTGAGGCGGTTCATGACTTGAAATTCGGCGAAAGTTCCTTGGGCCAGGGTCGTGCCAGTGAATCCGCTGGCCGGGGTCGCTTGGCCAGATTCCATGTGAGAGAGGGCCGCGACCATCCATACGGCAAACCACAGCGGCAACCAGATGGCCTGCCGCAGCCGCTTTCGACTTGAAAACCGTGTCGTCCAGGCGGGCTCCTCGGCATAGCGATCCTTGGTCGCGTTCTTTTCATCGCCGAAATCGGGCTTCTTCACCACACCGCCAGTGCATGTCATGTCATCGCCTCCTTTTGAGCGGGTGTGTCCATCTCTGCGAGTCTCGTTGGTGGACGACCGCTTCCGATCGCCGCGATCAAGGGGTGACGCCGACGGCGATTTTTCGTATCGCGAACGCCGGAGCGAATGACACTTCGTGGCGGGTACTGGCCGCACACGGTCTGATACTTAACCGGCTTATCTGGCGCGTGTAGTGAAGCCTAACCGGCGATCCCGTGCAGCCCGATCCTTTGCAACGGGCCTATTTCGGCGGCGCCCAATCGTCGACGCCATTTTTGACGAAGATCGCTTTGACCGTGCCGTCTGCCTCGAGCTTCGCCAGCGATCGATTTATTCTTTCAAGCAGTTCGCTATTTCCCTTTCGCACCGCAATGCCGATCCGAGGTTTTGGCGACTGCGACTGGTAGGAGCTCACAATTCGCAGATTCGTAAGTCGGCCGTGTTTAGAGGCGTATATCGTGTCAGGGCCAGAAGTCACCGCTGCCTTGATCTGGCCTGAAACGACGGCCGACCACGCGTCTTCCAGCGTGTCATAGATCCTGATTTCAGAGAAACCGCCAATCCGTTGCAGGAGCGCTAGTTGAATGCTGCCCTTCTGTGCGCCCACCGGGAAATTTTTGAGGTCTGCCAGACCTTGATAGGCCGTCGTGTCGTTCGCCGGGACGACAACGACTTCTGTTGGCGCGTTGTAAACCGGGTCGCTGAAATCGACTTGCTGAGCGCGTGCGGGCGTAATCGCCATATTGGTGGCGATCACGTCGATCTTGCCACTGGCCAGCGCAGGGATCAGGTCGCCGAATATCATGAGCTGATACTGAACCGGCAGGCCTGCATCTTTGGCGATGGCGTTTATCAGATCGACGAAGACCCCGGAGAGCGAGTCCGAGTTCTTGTCGTGGAAGACCCAGGGCTGCACGTCCTGACCTGCGACCTTGAGTGGCTGCTGCGCCCACGATGGCACAGAGCAACCGATTGCGCCCAACGAGACGACCGTCGCGATCACCATATTGCTGAACTTGTTCATGGTGTCCCCTCGTGATCGCAGCGCTGGTACCGGTGATGTTGAATCCCATGAGTCGGCAAGGAACGGCAAACTCTACGGAGTATGTCTCAACCAATCGTTTAGCGCAGGCCACAATACCGGCAGAATCCGTCGAGACGCGCATGCGCGACGCGCCAGTGGTCAGCGCCCCTTGAAACGCGGCGGCCGCTTCTCGACGAATGCACGGTGGCCTTCGGCGCGATCCTCGGTCTTGAACACTTCAAGATTTGCCAGATGCTCGCACTGCAAGCCTTGTTGAAGGTTGGTCTCGAACGAATCGAGCACGGCGCGCTTGGCCAGCCGGACGGCGAGCGGCGCGCGGGCGGCGATCAGCGACGCGATCTCAACCGCGCGCGCGACGCTGCGTACCGGCGGTACGACCTCGGTCACCAGTCCGTGGCGCTCGGCCTCGGCTGCCGTCAGCGGCTCGCCGGTAAGCACGAGTTTCATCGCCAGTGTCTTGCCTAGCACCCGCGGCAAGCGCTGGGTGGCGCCATCGCCCGGGAGGGCGCCAATGACGATCTCTCGTTGCGAGAAGGTCGCGTCATCCGCCGCGACGACGATATCGGCCAGCATCACCAGCTCGTGGCCACCACCGATCGCGAAGCCGTTGACCGCGGCGATCAGCGGCTTCGGAAAGGTTTCAATCGCCTTCCAGCTCGCGAGGCGCACCGGGTCCGCATACGCTGCGACCCCGCGCGCCGCCATGTCGGCAATATCCGCCCCCGCGCTGAAGAAACACTCGCCGCCGGTAAGCACGACAGCCCTGACGTCGTCGCTGACCTCGGCTGCCCAGAGCACGCGCGCCAGTTCCTGCAGCAGCGCCACACACAGCGCATTGCGCTTCTCGTGATGATTCAACGTGATCAACCAGACGAACTCAACTGGTTGTTCCAGCTTGAGGTACTGCAGGTCCTCGCATGCGGCCTGCAGGACCGGCGACGCGCCGCTTCGCTCGATGTGAGCCGTGTTCATGATGAGCCTCTCGGTAATTCGGTCGCTATGCGCGCGCGAACAGTCGCCGCTTACGGGGTCGTGGAGCCTGGGCCAAAGGCGTGCAGCCGGCGGCCCATCGGCCTCGTGTTATTTGATTGCCAGCAGGTTGGGCAAAAAGCGCGGGATATGCGGGAAGACAATGATCAGCAGCAGGTCGACCGCCAGCGCGAAGATGAACGGCAGGATCGCCCGAGTCGCTTTTTCGACGGACACACCGCCGATCGACGCAGCCGTAAAGAGGCAAAAACCGATCGGTGGCAGGTTGATGCCGATGGCCGAGTTGACCAGTACGATGACGCCGAACACGACGGGGTCGATATGCATCTGCACGACGAGCGGTAGAAACACAGGAATCACCACGGCGATACTCGAAATGGTTTCCAGTACCGTATGGGCTGCCAGAAGGAAGAGATTGATCAGGATGAGCAACACAAACGCGCTGGTCGTCACGGCCAGGAAGTTGTTGGCGACGTGCAACGGAATTTGCGCCTCGATCAGATAGCGGCCGAGCACGAACGCGAGTCCGAGAAGAAACGATACCCGCGTGGTATTGATAGCCGTGCGCGTGAGTATTTCCCTGAAGTGCGACAGCTTGAGCGACCTGAAGATGAAAGCGCTCACCAGCGTCACATAGAGCGCCGCGACGACGCCTGCTTCAACCGGTGTGAAGACGCCGCCGAGGATGCCGCCCAGAATGATCACGGGCGTCAGCAATGCCCAGATCGCCTGTCTGAAGGTGGTCCACAGCCGCCTCGCGGAGAACGCCTCGACCGCCGTATAGTTCTGGCGCACGGCAGTCACGTAGTTCACGAGCATGAAGGAAACGACCACCAGCAGCATCGGTACTATCCCCGCGACGAACATCGTTCCGACCGAAACGTTGGCGGTGTAGGCGTACACGAGCATGCTCATCGACACGGGCGACAGCAGTCCGAGTGAGCCCGCTGCTGACTGCAGCGCGACCGCGAACGCGCGCGAATACCCCTGCTTCACCATCCCGGGGATCATGACCGAGCCGATCGCTGCGGTATCCGCCGTCGCCGAACCGGAGAGGTCGGCGAAGAACATGCTCGCAACGATCGTCACCTGCCCGATGCCGCCGCGCATAAACCCGACGAGCGCCTGCGAAAAGTCGATGATCCGGCGCGAGACGCCGCCCGCATCCATGATTGCGCCTGTCAACATGAAGAACGGGATGGCCAGCAGGCCGACGTTATTCAGGTTCGAAAACAGCTGCTGCGGAATCACCAGCAGCGGGGTTCCGTTCAGCGTCAATGCAATCGTCGCCGCAATGCCGATGCAAATAGCCACCGGCACACCCAAGCCGAGAAACCCGGCGCCCAGAGCGAGTGCCCACATGTTGATTCACCTCAGATATGTTCGGAGACGCCCTGCAACAGAGACGGCCTCGTTTGCGCGCCGGGCGCGAGATGGGAAACCGCGATTCGCACCGCGGAATGAAAGACCAGCAACGCGCCGCAGACGGGAATCGAAAGGTACGGGTACACCATCGAGATCGGCAGAGAGGTCGCGGTTTCGGTGCCCATCAGATCCAGCATGTCGCCACCGTACATAACGAACACCACGCCGAGCCCGAGGACGACACAGTCGGTCAAGTCCGCCAGTGTCTGCGCGAAAGCGGGCGGACAACGGTCGGCCAGCACCCGCACCTCCGGATGAACCCGCAGCTTGGCTCCCGCCGCCGCGCCGAGGCACGTGAGCCACACGAACAGATAAGCCGCGAGCTCGTCGGACCACGACAGCGAGTTGTGCAGGATGAAGCGAAAGACCACCCCAAGGCCTGCGACGAGCACCATCATGAGAAGTAGTCCGCCGCAGAGGAATAGCGTGATCTTCAGGACCAGGTCGTCGATAAAGAGGAGATTACGGGCAAGCTTTTCCATCGCACTCTCCCTTCATTTCGAAGCGACAGCAGACTTGTCGACCGCCTTGATTTCCTGATAAAGCGCCTGGCCATCGGGAATGTTGCTGAGCAGGCTCTGGCGCGCCCTTTCGGTCGCGGCGGCCCACGGCGCCGTGTCGATCCCGCTCACCTGGGTGCCGTTCTTCTTCATCGTGGCGAGCGCGTCGTCGTACTCGTGCTTGTATTCCTTCACGTCGTAGTCCGCGGCGACGCCGGCAGCTGCCTGAAACGCCTTCTGTTCGTCCGGTGAAAGACGCGTCCAGGCGCTCTTGCTCATTGCCAGCACCACGGGCAGGTAGTTCACGTGGGTCAGGTAGTAATGCTTGGCGACGTCCGAAAATTTGTCCTGGATGAACTGCTCCGGGGAGGTATCGCCGCCGTCGACCAGGCCTTGCGAAAGCGCCAGAAATACCTGGTTATAAGGCAGCGGTGTCGGGTTTGCGCCCAGTGCTTTATAGCCCGCGATATAGCCGCGACTCTGCATCACTCGCACTTTCATATCCTTCATGTCTCCAAGCGAGCCGACCGGCTTTTTCGCGGTGAACAGATTGCGTTCGCCCACCGACAGCCACGTCAGGCCGATCATGTTGACCGCCGGCATCATGTCGAGGAACTTGCGGCCGACCGGTCCTTGCAGAACGCGGTTGGCGTCGTCGATGCTGCTAAAGAGGTAAGGCGTGTCGAAAATCTGCCACTGCTTGATCGTGTTTCCGATCGGCGCCTGTGCGGAAATCATGAGCTCCTGGGTGCCGGTGCGCAGCGCCTGCGCCATCTGCACTTCGCCGCCGAGCTGTGACTGCGGAAAGATCTCGATCTTGACCTTGCCGTGGGTTCGCTGCGCGACCTCCTTCGCGAACACCTGGGCAGTCAGCTGATAGTGGTTGTCCGGAGCGAGGGTGTGGCCCAGCTTCATGACGATCGGCTCGCCGGCACGGGCAACGCTTGCGGCAACGACGCCTGCTGCGAGCAGCGTACCCACCATCACGGCGCGTCCTGCGCGGCGCGCGCTAAAGAATGATTTCATTTCGTCTCCTTCCATACTGGAATGTAATTTCCGCGCTGCATCCGGTCGATCCGTCTGCAGGCGCTTCAAGTATTCGCGAGTGCACGCAACGGGCGTTAGGACCGGTCGCCCGATTTCTTGTACTTTTTTACGGCCTGTTCGATGACAAGCCTCTCCCGCACTGTCTGGCGATTTATCCGGCGCACACGGTGAAAACCCTTGGCGATATTGATGCGTGGCAGACCGGCGGCTATCCGCGGGCTCCTTGCGGATCGGCGAAGACTGAAATCACTGCGTACGTGCAGTCGAAAAAGTCCAAGCATTCGCCCAAACCGTCCTAACGGTCGGCAACTCGCACTGATTAAATTTGAGTCACGCCCGCCGGCGCCCATCGACACGGAACAGGCCGGCTCCTCAACTGACTCTCACTTTCAGAACCACCATGGCCAAACGCCCGCACATGGATTGTTACGCGGTCGGCGACACTGCCGATTTCGCCAAGACCGTAACTGAATTCGACATCTACGGCTTCGCCGGAATCGTCGGCGATTTCTATGCCGTGCATTTGAATGAGGAATTCGCCAAAACCACGCGCTTCGAGAAGCGCATCGCGCAAGGATGTCTCTCGGTCGGCTTCCTGTCGACTGTGATGGGCTATATGGCGCAAAAGGCGCCGAACCCCGGGGCGGTTTCTTACCGCTACGACATCACGTTCAACGCGCCGGTATTCATCGGTGACACGGTCACTGCCCGGCTCACGCTGCGCGAGAAGAACGACGATCGCAACCTGTGCGTGTTCAAAGCAGAGGTCACGCGCCAGGACGGCACGGTGGTCGCATCTGGCGATACCTATCTGAAGGTGCTGTAACACAGCGCCTGCCTTTAACTCCTCTCCCCGCTTTTCAAAGAGTCGAACATGCCGCATTGGTTAAACGAACAACACACCGCGATACGTGACGCCGTGCGCCGTTTCGCTGAAAACGAAATCGCTCCTGTCTCGGAAGAGCTTTGGGAGGCGGAAGCCTTTCCCTACGAAATCTGGACGCGTGCTGGCAAGCTCGGCTTCGCCGGCCTGCCCTATCCGGAGACTTGGGGTGGCGGCGGTGGCGAATGGCTTTCCTATGTGATCGTGCTGGAAGAACTCGCACGCGTAGATTGCGCAATCGCCAACTCGCTCATGGCCAATTCGACGGTCGCGAGCCTGCTATCCAACTATGGCACCGATGAGCAAAAGGACCGCTATTTGCGCCCTATTCTCGACGGCCGCAAGGTCGGCGCGATCGGATTATCGGAGCCCAACGCGGGCTCCGACGCGGCCAACATCGCGACGCGTGCGACGCTGGAAGGCGACCGATGGATCATCAATGGATCAAAGACCTTCATCAGCAACTCTGGCACGGAAGTGACGGGACCGGTCGTCATCGCCGCGGTAACGGGCACGCGCCCTGACGGCCGCAAGGAAATTTCCAACTTCATCGTGCCCAACGGCACCCCCGGTTTCGGCTACGGGCGCAAGCTGCGCAAGATCGGCTGGCGCGCATCGAGCACCTACGAGTTGTACTTCGAGCGCTGTGCGATCCCGGCCGCCAACCTCCTCGGCGAACGCGGCGCGGGCTTGCGACAGACGCTCGCCCAGATCAGCACGGGCCGAATCCTGATCGGCGCGCTCGCGCTAGGCATTCTGCAGGGTTCATTGGATCGGTCGATCGCGTACATGAAGGAGCGGCGCGCATTCGGCAAGCCGATCGCGGAGTTCCAGGCGCTGCAGTTCAAGATCGCTGACATGGCGGCCCACGCGCACGCCGCGCGGTTGATGCTCTACGATGCCGCCGCTCTGAAAGATGCGGGCGTCCGCTTCAATCAGCAGGCGTCGATGGCCAAGCTCTTCGCCACCGAGCGCGCGATGGAGGCGGCTCATCAGGCGCTGCAGATACATGGCGGGTACGGCGTGATGAGCGAGTACCCGGTGTCGCGCGCATTCGGCGACGCCAAGGTATTGGAGATCGTCGAGGGCACCTCGGAGATTCAAAGAATGATCATTTCGCGAAACCTGCTTGCCTGAGCCCTCAGTCAAACAGATACGGACACGCGCTCAGGAGACAAGTCATGCTGGAAGGCATCAAGGTGCTAAGTTTTACTCACTTCTTGCAGGGCCCCGCTGCCGTGCAGATGTTGGCCGACGTCGGCGCGGACGTGATCAAGATCGAACCGCCGGGCGGCGCGTTCGAGCGCAGTTGGACCGGCTTCGATGCGTATGTCGAAGGGGTGAGCATGTTCTTCCTGCTCGGCAATCGCAACCAGCGCAGCATTTCGCTGGATCTGCGCGACGAGCGCGCGAGAGAGATCGTCTGGCGGCTAATCAAGGAAGCCGATGTTCTGATCGAAAACTACCGCCCAGGCGTCCTGCAGCGCATGGGCTTCGGTTACGACGATGTACGCGAGATCAATCCGCGGCTCGTGTACTGTTCGTGCACCGGCTACGGGCCATCGGGGCCATATCTCAAGCGGCCGGGGCAGGACCTGCTGTTGCAGGCCATAAGCGGCATGACGATGCTCTCCGGCGAAGCCGATTCCCCGCCCACGCCCGTCGGATCCGCGATCGTCGACCAGCATGCGGCGGCATTGGCGGCCTTCGGCGTGGTCGCGGCCCTGCAGGCGCGGGAACGCACCGGCAAAGGCACGCTGGTCGAAAGCAATCTGCTCAATGCGGCACTCGATCTTCAGATCGAGCCGTTCACCTACTACCTGAACAAGGGGCCACTCTGGCCACGCACAAACCCGCCGACCGGCAGCCGGTTCCATCCCGCACCCTACGGGATTTACCGGACTCTCGACGGCTGGATCGCGATTTCGCTGACGCCCACTGAGAAGCTCGCGGCGGCCTTGTCTGAACCCATGCTCGCCGGGTTTTCACACCCGAAGGACAATGTGCGCCGCCGCGACGAATTGAACCGCATCGTGTACGACGCGCTGACGACGCGTACGACGGCCGACTGGATGACGACCTTGGACGAGCACGACATCTGGTACGCACCCGTGAACGACTACGATCAGGTCGAGGCCGACCCGCAAGTGGCGCACAACCGCATCATCATGGAGGTCGACCATCCGCAGGCCGGGCCGATCCGTTTGCTCGCGCATCCGGTCCGGTACGACGGCGCGGCACCGCCGCTCGTCCGTCAGCCGCCCCGGCAAGGCGAACACACCCGCGAGGTGCTCGCCGAACTGGGCTACGCGCCGGAAGAAATCGATACGCTGGTCGAAGCCGGCGCGGCGCTGACCGGGCGTAGAACCGTATGAACATTCTCCCGACTCAGCACCACGAGATGCTGCGCTTTGACGACATCCAGATTGGCCGCTGTCAGACACTCGTGCACACCATCGCGGAAAGTGACGTGAATGCTTTCGGCCATCTGTCGGGGGACCTGAATCCCTTGCATATGGATCAGGCCTTCGCGGCACGCTCGCCGTTCGGCCAGCGCGTGGCGCACGGCCTGCTAACTGCCGCATTGGTGTCGACGACACATACCGGTTTGACCGGTCCCG
Source organism: Paraburkholderia sp. BL6669N2 (assembly GCF_003387275.1). Lineage (NCBI taxonomy): Bacteria > Pseudomonadati > Pseudomonadota > Betaproteobacteria > Burkholderiales > Burkholderiaceae > Paraburkholderia > Paraburkholderia sp. BL6669N2. Next base: position 1,754,699 of record NZ_QUNA01000002.1, read on the forward strand.
GCTTTGTCTACGTCGGGCAGGAGTTGCGCTTTCTCGGACCCGTCTTCATCGACGATACGATCAGAATCCATGTGACGGTAGTCGAGAAGAAGCCCGCCAAGCGCATCCTCGTGATGGACACGATGGTCCGCAATCAGGACGGCAAACCCGTGCTGAGCGGACTGTCGGCGCTAAAGGAATTGCGTTTCGAATGAGTGACAGATGAGCTGACAATCCGCACGCGAGGTCGACCGGTGCGGGTTTTCGACAACAGCCGTCACGCCGCTTTGCTAATTACAAGTACACTACGTTCGATGCCGAACCGGCGAAGGAGAAACAGCACGCTTGATTTAGCCAGGGAGTGAACCGGCTAGGCGAGCCAGATAAGTGAGCTGGATGCAGGAGACAAATCAAATGCTTAGCGGTTGTGGTTGCCAGTTGCCGGTCTTCAAGATCGCGCACTATGAGTACGGGTCGCGAATCAAGTCGATCGATTTTCATCTCGCGCCCCTCGAAGATATGAAATCGACGTTGCCGTATCCGCATCGACACGAGTTTTATCACATCGTCTGGGTCGTGGCGGGCAGCGGTCACCACATCATCGACTCGATTCGCTACGAGGTGCGGCCCAATACGCTGTTTTTCATGGCCCCCGGCCAGATCCATGATTTCGCCTTGTCCGACGACGCCGTCGGGCACGCGATCAGTTTCTCGTCCGAATTTTTCGCGTTCAAGGTGCAGAACCGCCATTCGCAGACCGAGATTCCCGTCTACGATTTCGAGCGAATTCCGAACACGGTGTATATGAGCGACACACAAGCTCAGGACCTTCATCGTGTGCTGGATGGAATCAATGCGGAATATCAGGGCGAAGAGGCAGGTTACGAGGACGTGATCTGGTCATACCTGCGCGTTCTGCTAATCAAGTCCGCGCGCCTGGGCGGCGACGCCGTCACCGACGTCAATTCGTCGCGTAGCGTGCTGCTGTCGCGACGCTTCAAAAGCCTGCTGGAAAAAAATTTCGCCACGGTCCACGACGTCGCTCACTACGCATGCCTGCTGAACGTCACAGAACGCGCGCTGAACGATGCAACGCGTCAGGCGCTCGGCAGTACAGCGGCCAAGCTGATTCGCGAACGCGTGATGCTGGAGGCGAAGCGTCTGTTGCTGCATTCGGAGGTCAATGTAGCGGAGATCGCAACACAGCTCGCCTTCGACGACCCGGCCTACTTCAGCCGATGTTTCCGCAAGCACACGGGCCGCTCGCCAATCGATTTCCGCCGCAGCCTGGAGAAACTGAGCATTTGAAGCAGTGGCACGACAGGCGTCCGGGGTGCGTGCAGGAAAGTCCAATATAAGCCGCACTTCGTCCTAACTGCCAGAACCGCCGCGCTCCTAGAATTTGCGTGTCCCCGTCACTCGGGAAACGTGAAAGTAATCAGGAGACAAACGCGTGAATGCTTCGTACCAGGATCAAGAGTTGTCCTCTGAGCGGTCCGCCCTCTTCACCAATATCCTCGATCGCATGGCGGCCAAAGTTGCAGAGGACGAGCCGACGCTCGGTGTCGAATTCCCTCAGATCACGGCGCCCGATGGAAAGTGGGTACTGCTTCCGGCGTCGCTGTCGGCAGGCTACAGCGGTTCGGCGTGGAGCCACGGAAACTGGTTTTGCGGGTTCTGGGTCGGACTTTTGCTGGCGTCGTATTTGCACACCGGCAAGGACAAATACCTCTCGTGGGCCCGCGAGCGCATGCGTCTCGTCGCGCAGCGCGCGCAGGACCCCAACACGCACGACATCGGCTTTATCTTCGACAGCAGTGCCGTCCCCGGTTATGAAATCACCCGCGACCCGTGGTACGCGCAAATAGCAATGGAAGCCGCGGACAAACTACGCGCCCGTCTTGTCACCACGCACAGTGGCGCCTATCTCGCTTCCTGGGGCCCGCTCGACGATCCACGCGGACGCAGCGCCTCGGCTATCGACACCATGGCTAACCTGTCGTTGCTTTATTGGGCGGCGAACCATTCCGGGGACGGCAGTTATCGCCTCGCCGCCGAAGCACACGCCCTCATGACCGCCAACGCGTTTATCCGCCCCGATGATTCGACTTATCACGCGGTCGAGTACGACGTGACAACGGGTGTGCGCCAGCGCGGCTACACGTTTCAAGGCGCATTCGACGAATCGGCGTGGAGCCGCGGCCAGGCGTGGGCCGTCTATGGCTACGTGAACACCGCGCGTGAAACCGGCAAGCGTCACTGGCTGGATCTTGCAGAGCGTCTGGCGGCGTACTATCTGCGCCGGCTCGATGGCCGTCCGGTGCCACCGTGGGATTTCGACGCCGCTGGCGCCGACGCGCAAATCAGGGACACCGCCGCAGCAGCGGTGATGGCGTCAGCGCTGATCGAGATGGGTCGTCTGCATCCCGACCCTGCTGAGGCGGCTCGCTGGCGCGAACACGGAGTCGCGATGCTCGAAGCGCTATGTCGTGACGAGTTTGCCTACGAACCCGCACAGCGCGGACTCCTGAAGAATTCCTGTTATTCGAAGCCGCACAATGAAGGCGTCGATGGTGCGACGATGTTCGGCGATTTCTTCTTCGCTGAAGCACTGAGTCGCGTGATGCTGCCCGGCAAGCTTCGGCCAGCCGATACGCAACGCGTATCGCTCGCCTGAAGCGCGCCTCCCTTCCGGTTCCCAACTCTCGCCAGGCAACGCCACCATGATATCGAACGATCTTCCGCATTTCGTACCTACTGACCTGGCCGACGCCCTGCTGGTCGGACGCATCTGGCGAAACGCGCCGATCGACGGGCCGTCGGTCGTCGTTGTTCGTGCCGGTCAGGTCTTCGACATCACGGCGTCGGCGCCGACGACCTCCGATCTGTTCGAGCGCGTGGACCTGTTGGAGTTTGCGCGTCACGTCGAGGGCGAGGCGCTCGGCCCCGTCGAGAACATCGGCCAGGCATTGCTCGCGCCATGCGATCTTCAGGCCATCAAGGCATGCGGCGTGACCTTTGCCGTGAGCCTGCTCGAACGGGTCATTGAAGAACAGGCTAACGGCGACGCGACGCAAGCGGACACGGTGCGCTCGACGATCGCGCAACTGATCGGCACTGATCTCTCCAGAATTCGCCCCGGCACGCCGGCCGCCGACAGTCTGAAGCGGGAACTGGAACGGCGCGGCGCATGGTCGCAATATATGGAAGTCGGCATTGGGCCCGACGCAGAGGTGTTCACCAAGTCTCAACCGATGTCGGCGGTCGGTTACGGCGCAGACGTTGGGCTACACCCGGCCTCCCGCTGGAACAATCCCGAGCCCGAAATTGTGCTGGCGGTCAACAGCCGCGGAACGATCGTCGGTGCAACCCTCGGCAACGATGTCAATCTCCGCGACATCGAAGGCCGCAGTGCGCTGCTGCTCGGTAAGGCAAAAGACAACAACGGCTCATGCGCGATCGGTCCTTTCATCCGGTTGTTCGATGAACGCTTCACGATGGACTCGGTGCGGGCAGCCAGCGTGTCGCTCAGGATAGAAGGCGCGGACGACGGATTTATCCTCGAAGGCGTGAGCCACATGCGCGAGATCAGCCGTGACCCAGAGGAACTTGTCGCCCAGACTGCCGGGCCGCATCACCAGTATCCAGACGGCTTCATGCTGTTCCTCGGCACGATGTTCTCTCCAATTGAAGACCGGCATGCTCCGGGCAGCGGCTTCACGCATCATCTCGGGGACAAAGTGACGATTGCAACGCCGGCGCTCGGCACCCTTGTCAACACCGTGCAGTCGTCAACCGAGATCGCGCCCTGGCAATTCGGCGTCCGCGCTCTTTACAAGGCCCTTGCAAAACGGCGGGCGCTTAGCAGCGCCGTGGGGCAGGTAAGCGATGCGTAAATCGGCGCTGCGCATGATAAAAAACTTCCGCGAGACCGTCGACGGCCGGTCGCCGGCTCGGGAGCCTCGCAACTTGTCCCGCGACGCCGGCGAGCCCGCTGCTCAACGACCGTGACGCTCTATCTCCAACGCCCGTCGATCACGGACCGAGGGGCCTCTCCGCGCTCCTGCGCGAGCGACGGATAGTCGGTATACCCGCGCTCGCCGCCTCCATAGAACGTGGACGGATCCGGCGAATTGAGCGAAGCGTGCGATCGCAAGCGGTCCGGCAAGTCGGGATTGGCGATGAACAGGCGCCCGAACGCGATCAAATCCGCCTTGCCGTCCTCGATCCATCTTTCCGCACTGCTGCCGTCGAACCCGCCCGCGACCATCAGCACACCGCGATAGGTGCGTCGTATCATCTCGTTCATGCGCTTCGCGCGCTCAGTGAAAGCGGCATCCTCGCCGGTCGCCGCGAGCGCGGGATTGACGATGTGCAAGTAAGCGAGCCCGTATCGATTGAGCTTCTCGAGGACGTAAGAGAAGGTCGCCTCGGGATCGTCGTCATGCATGTCGTTGAAAGTGCCGAGAGGAGAAAGCCGTACGCCGACCTTTTCCGGCCCCCACACGTCGCAGACCGTTTCGATCACCTCGAACAGGAGCCTGGCTCGGCGCTCGCTCGACCCGCCATATTCGTCCGTGCGGCGGTTTGTACCGGACAGCAGAAACTGGTCGAGCAGATAGCCGTTCGCTCCGTGCACTTCAACGCCGTCCATACCGGCAGCCTTTGCGTTGCGCGCACCCCTGAAATACTGTCGCACGAGATACGGCATCTCTTCGGCCTGCAGCGCGCGGGGCGTGACGCAGGGTGCAACGACACCTTCGCCGCGCTCGTTCTCGATGAACGCCTCCGCTTTCGGCTGGACCACAGAGGGCGCCACGGGCAGCATTTCGTCGGGCTGCAACGAGGGGTGCGATATGCGTCCAACGTGCCAGAGCTGCATGAACATCAACCCGCCCGCCTCGTGTACGGCGTTCGCGACGAGCCGCCAGCCTTCGACCTGCTCGCGACTATGAATCCCAGGCGTCCACGCATAGCCCTGCCCTTGCATCGACACCTGCGTCGCCTCACTGATGATGAGCGCGGCCGATGCACGCTGCGTGTAGTAGCAGGCGTTGAGCTGAGACGGTATGTTGCCTGGCCGGCTCGCGCGCGAACGCGTCAGCGGCGCCATCACGACCCGATGACGCAGGTTGTACGGTCCCACCTTGACGGGTTCGAAGAGCTTGCCCAGCGGGATTTGCTCCTCGCGCTGCCCGGCTTCCGCCGGCGCGATTTCTATATCCGGCATAAATTCGCTCCTTACGTTTCTTGACTCGACCCGAAAAGTGCTGCCATGAACGCTTCGAAGCGTCTGGGCAGATCACATCGACATGATTTGGCTCTCAGGCCAGTCTAGCCATGGCCCACGCGCGCTTCTTTCCGGTTTCTGCTCAGAAGTGTCGCGATCCTGCCGTTGCCCATGTCTTCCAGTACCGCACAATCCGCCGAATGCCAGCAGGGGACTCAGGCTGCGGCACGCGCGCAGAGGGCTCGTTCACAGCCGAGCGACTTGCGACCAACGACCCGGGTGCTGCAGTGACGTAAACCTCTCCGGCGCGGCGCGCAACGTCAACGAAGCGCGGCCAACGCGTCGTCGATCGGTTCACTGCCACCGGCAAAACCGAAGATGGTGTTAACGACGTTCAACCTGAGCGCTTCGAGCACGACGTCGGCAACATCCTCGCGCGCCACGGGGGCACGAGCCGACTGCGCGTCGATCACGACCTCAATCGTCCCGGTACCCGGCTCCATGGTCAGCGTGCCGGGACGCAGCACGAGATAATCGAGCCCACTGCCGATCAAATAGTCGTCGGATGCACGCTTCATCTGCGCGTAATGCCGAAGCTCATCCGGTGCGCGTTCAGGGGCGTATGCCAGCAAGGTGCTGACAACGATGAAGCGGTCCGCGCCATGTTGCTTCGCATAATCCACCGCCTTGATGATCGCGTCCCGATCGATCTGAGTCTCCTGTGCGGCGCCCTCGGTTTCAGCGGATCCTGCTGTGAAAATAACTGTATGAGCGCCCGCGAGCGCCGCGCCGAAGTCCTGTGTCAGGTCGACCATCGCAACGGTCGCGCCGAGGCCTTCGAAACGGGCCCGCTGCGCCTCGTCGCGCAGCAACGCGCGGAACGGAATGCCCGCACGGTGCAATTTCTCTGCCACCAGGCGACCGGTGCGGCCGGTGGCGCCAATCAATGCAATGCTCATCGTGTCTCTCCTCGGGAAAGCGTCAGCACAGCGAAAGCTTGGGGCATTCAGCTGACATGTCTTCCAGGAGCCGCGTTATCGCTTAAGATTCGTGGCGATTGTGAGCCCATCCAACCCACGCGCGCCGCCACATTCGCCGCGATGCATCTTCCATGTGACCGAACGGTTCCCATGAAGGAAGTCTAGTGCGCTCGTCCGGCCTGTGCGCAAGATCTTTTTCGAGCCTTGAGCGCCACGCATTGCCGCTGTAACAACTTGAATCGCTGCTCTTCGGCAAGCACTTGTTACCACTCAATGACGCCGCTCTGCACATTTTCCCGCGCTGGAACCATGTCCGCGCCGGAGACCGATTTCGGCAGGTTGACAACGCCTTATGATCGAATTGCGTGCTATACGCTGCGTGCTTGTACGTGCACGCAGCGCGACGGCCATCGTAATCGCCTGATCTCTCACACCACTACGCGGCCGAAATGCCTTCAAAGCTATTCAGGCCTGGGCGTAAGCACAGGATATTTGCTGCGGATCGCGCTGAAGATTTCCTGCATCTGCGTTCGCAAGTCGACTGACATGCCCGTCTGCGCATCGACCACCATGAAGATTTGACGCTTGATGAAGTGACGCCACGCAACCGGCAGGCTCGCGAGAAAAGTCGTCATCTCATCATATCGATCGCGTGTCCAGCGTTGTTCGAACGCAGAGCGCGTCGGACCATAGTCGAAATGCTCGTGCCCGCCAGCCACCCCACGCCTCTTCTCGCGATGCGTCGCGGTCAGATCCTGATCGATACACATTTGCACTCCTGTCCCCTTCACCGCCACGCCATAGTCTTCGAGCGCGCGTTCAGGTGAAAGGAAGCCGCTGCGAACGTCCGACAGAACGCGTTGCGCATCGCGCAGAATCGGATCGCCGTAGCCGCCTGCTCCTGGACCAATGACGCGGATAACGTCGCCCGGATCGCACCGGACGACGTCCGTGTTGCCCAGTTCCATGGCAGCGGACGTATCCGGGTTCTTCTGGAAGGTGGACAGCGCCCCCGCACGGCCTCCCTTCACGCCCCACGACGAGAACACTGAACGGTTACGGTTACGCGCCGTCACGATCGTGTTGGGCGTCGACGCGCGGAACTCCATCACCGTGGACATGCCGCCTCGATACTGCCCGGCGCCGGCCGTGTCTGGCCACAGACCGTACCGCAGGAAAAAGATCGGCACTTCAGCTTCGCTGATTTCGATCGGCGTGTTCTTGAGAAACGCCGACGCACCACCGCAACCCTCGACGCCATCTGACACAGGAGTCGCTCCGCCGCCGCCGCCCACCGGCCCAATGGACGCCATGACGGGCCGATTGGCGTGATCGACGGTCTTCACGTTCATGATGGCGTTGCCACCGGGCGCCGTCACGGGGATCCTGTCGGGAAGCGCCAGCGAGAATGCGCCAAACGTGACAATCTGCGTCATCATGCATGTCAGCGAGCGCATACCCACGGCAGCAGGCGCTTCGCAGTTGACGACCGTGCCTGACGGAAGGATCGCCCTTGCCGCACGCAGGGTTCCGGCGTTCATCCAGATACGCGGGTCCAGCGTATAGAGCACGTAGGTCAGGCCGACCAGCGGCAAAGGATGGTGTTCGCGCCCGCCCGTCGGCATGTTCAGCGACGACGCGAGTTGCGGATCGCTGCCGGTATAGTCCAACTCGACCTCGTCGCCCTTCACGCGCAGCGTAAGCGCGATACGGCATGGCACGCCGCCGTCGCCGTCTTCGTCAGCGTAGTCGGCAAAGAAATATTCGCCGTCGGGAATGGTGCGGATAACATTTCGCGCCTGCTGTTCGGCATGGTCGAGAATCGCGCGTGCACCCTCCCTGAAATCTTCCCGGCCAAAGCGCGCGATGATTTCCTTGACCTTGCGCTCGCCGATATTGACGGACGCTATCTGCGCGTTGAAGTCACCCCAGTTCTGATCCGGCGCACGCACGTTCAGGCGCATCATCGCCGCCATCTCCTCGTTCAGAACGCCCCGCCGGTAGATCTTCACGGGCGGTATACGAATCCCTTCCTGCACGATATCGGTGAGCGACCGGGAGAGCGACGCCGGCACGGCGCCGCCTACGTCCGTATTGTGAATATGGCCTGCGACGAAGCACACAAGGACACCGTCGTCGAATACCGGTTTCCAGATATGGATGTCGGGAGAATGCGTGGCGACATGGCCGCTATACGAGTCGTTCGTGATACAGACGTCGCCGTCTTCGTAGTCATCGAACATCTCGATGACCGGAGCATAGTCGATCCCGCTGTACCACGGTGCGCCGAAACTGCGCGGATTGGCGAATGCCATGCCCGACTCGGTCAGGATCGTGCATGAGAAATCTTCGGTTTCCTTAACGAACGTCGAGTACGCCGTTCGGAGCAACGTATAAGCCATTGCGTCCGCGGCGGCGGCGCAGTAGTTGGCAAGAACTTGCAGGTTACGACGGTCAATCGCCATGACGTATGGCTCCTTGAGGGTTTATCGTTGTGCGTGCCCGCGAGCAGCACGGGCGCGACGCAGGCGGGCCATCAATGCATGGTGATCACGAGATTGCCGAATGTATCGACTGTCACGCTCATTGCGGGCAGCACGCATGTCGTGCAATCGTCCTGAGCGACGATCGCCGGACCATCGAAGCATTGTCCCGCAAGCAAATGCGCACGCTGATATAGCGCTACGTTGCGCACTTCCCCGTCGACGTATGCATCGACGAACGCAGCGGGCACTGGGGCAGCCGTACTGTGTTCGATGCGCGCGAGCGCCGGCTTCGGCGTCTTGCCGGTAATGAGCACGCGCAGGCTGATCATTTGCAGCGGCGCGAGGGAATCGCTGTGGCCGAACAAACGCTGATGCTGCGCGTGAAAGGCAGCGGTGATCGCGTCCAGATCGCCATGAGCGACCCAGTCCGGATCGAGCGGCACTTCGATTTCGAAGGACTGTCCGCGATACCGCATCTCAGTCGTGTACGAGAGCGCGCTTTCCCCTTCGAACTGCTGATCCCGATAGAGCCAATGCTCGGCGCGCAATTTCAGCGCGTCAAACGATTCCTGCAGCAACGCGACCGAAGCCGCATCCAGATCGATGTACAACGTCTTGATGAAGTCGTTCTTCAGATCGGCTATCAACCCGCCCAATGCGCTCAATACACCTGGTGTCGGCGGAACGATCACGCCTTTGATATTCAGTTCGCGTGCGAGAAAGCACGCCATCATCGGGCCTGCACCGCCGAATGCGAGCAGATAGAATTCGCGCGGATCAATGCCGAAGCGCGACATCAATCCGCTGGTATCGGCGAACATGCCCGATACGGCAATCGTAATGATGCTCTCGGCGGTTTCGAACAAACTCAGATTCAGCGCGTCTGCGAGCGGCGCCAATGCGGTTTGCGCCTTCTTCACGTCGATGTTCACGGCGCTATAACCCAGCTTGCTATGGCCGATCAAACCGCAGGCGGCGAACGCGTCGGTCACCGCCGGCCGGAGTCCGCCCTTGTCGAAGCACGCCGGCCCCGGACTCGATCCCGCGCTTTCGGGGCCCACCTGCAGCACGCCGAGGTCATCGACCCACGCAATCGACCCGCCGCCCTGGCCGATCGACGTGACGGACACAGAAGGGATGAAGATCGGGAACTCGCCGATCAACTCACCTGCACCATATTCCGCCGCGCCATCCACAATGACGGCCACGTCGGCGCTCGTGCCGCCAATGTCGAGGCTCAGTATCCTGGGCAGTCCCATCATGCGTGCCAGATAGCCGGCGCCGATCACGCCGGACGCGGTACCCGACAAGATCATCTGCACGCATTCTTCCTTCGCCTGGCGCGCGCTCATCACGCCTCCGTTCGATTTCGTGATGCGCGGCGGCACGGGAACGCCGACTTCGTTTAGTGCTTCCTCGAAAGCCGTGAGATAACGGGCTACTTTCGGCTGCACATAGCCGCTGATCACCCCGGTCACGGTTCGCTCATATTCGCGGATGATGGGCCACACGTCGCTTGAACAGAACACCGGAAAAGAAGGCGCGATATCCGCGATCGCCGCTTTTGCGGCCCGCTCGTTCTCCGGATTGCGATAGGAATGCAGAAAGGAGATCACGATGGCCTCGCAGCCCTGCTCCCGTGCCTGCTCGAAGGCTAGCATGACGGCTGTGGCATCGACCTCCGTGAGAACCTTGCCGGCGGCGTCGGTACGCTCATCTATTCCAAATACCGAATACCGCGGAACCAGCGGAACCGGGCGGCGCGCATACAGGTTGTGAAAGCGCGGCATCTTGAGACGGCCCAGCTCCAGTACATCCTCGAAATGCCGGGTGGTGAGAAGCGCCAGTTTGGCGCCCTTGCGCTGAATGACGGTATTGACGCCGACGGTCGTCCCATGCGTGAAGTAGCTGACGTCTGCCGCGGCAATACCATCGCGCTCGGCGAATACCGCCATACCGGTCCTGATCTCCGCGCCCGGTTCATCGGGCCGTGACAACACCTTTAACGGTCGAATCGTGTTGTCCTTTTCGTCCAGCACCGCGAAGTCCGTGAACGAACCGCCAATATCAACTCCAACCCTGTAGGCCATGTTAGCTACCCTGAAAAGAATGCTTTCCCGCTGCTCGTATGACGCTCGATGCGCTCACTCGGCGGCCTTCGTCATGAGGAGATCGGTATATCCGACGCGCTTGAAGCCGACCTTTTCGTAGAGCGTATGAGCATCCCGGGTCGACAGCATCCATCGGCGCACGGGTACCAGGTCAGGATGCCCGCCAATCGTCTGCATAAGCCACAGGCCCAGACCCTGCCCACGATATGCACTTGCCACGATCACGTCGCGTACATAAGCAAACGCGACGCCGTCCGTGACGACTCGTGCAAAGCCGATCTGCCGCGAGCCGTCATACAGCCCAAACGCCACGGATCCGGCTATTGCTCGCCGCAAAGCGTCGGCCGTCGATTCTTGCGCCCAGTAACTTTCCTCGATCAGCAAACGCTGGGTAGCCGGCACATCGATACGCTGCCGGTCGGTATCCACTTCGAAGCCATCGCGCGACCAGCGCGCCGACCCGGATTCGAAAGGCAAAAGCTGAAATGTGGGACTTGACGGTGTCATGACGAGACCTGGTGGATCGCCCTGCCGATCGGTTTTTCGGTTACGACGATAACGTAGGCAGATCCCAGTTTTCCTGGGATCAAAGCCACGCCTGGATCATCCGTGACCAAGAATAGCCTTCGTTTCGAGGTACTCTTCGAATCCTTGAACACCATACTCGCGTCCATTACCGGATTGCTTATAGCCACCGAACGGCGCGTGCGGATCCCATGCCGGATGGTTGATATGAACCTGTCCCGCGCGAATGCGAAATGCCACCGCGCGCCCGGCGTCGAGATCCTGGGTCTGCACGTGGGCACCCAGTCCATAGGGCGTGCTGTTCGCTATCTCGACTGCCTGGTCGATCGTGTCGTAGGGAATGATGCAAAGAACCGGACCGAAGATTTCTTCCTGCGCGATCCGCATCTGAGGTAGTACCTCGGAGAAAATCGTCGGACGGGCGAAGAAGCCTTTGCTGAAACCTTCCACCCGCCCGGGCCCTCCGCAAATCAATTTCGCTCCACTCTCCACGCCCGCGATAATCATGGTCTGTACGCGGTTGAACTGGGCCTCGTTGGCGATGGGCCCTAATACCGTCGCGTCGGATTGGGGATCGCCCACGACAATTGCTTCAGCGGTTGCCACGGCCAAAGCTTCGACATCCGCAAGTCTGTCGCGGGGCACGATCATCCGCGTGGGTGCGCTGCATGATTGCCCGACGTTGCGAAAGGCGGACATCACGCCGAGCGGTACGGCCTTTGCGAAATCGGCATCAGGAAGCATGACGTTCGGGGACTTGCCACCCAGTTCCTGAGCGACACGCTTGACCGTCGGCGCTGCCGCCTGGGCAACCAGCACGCCGGCGCGGTTCGACCCGGTGATCGAGATCATGTCGACATCCACGTGCTCCGCGAGTGCCGCGCCCACTTTCGGGCCGGTGCCATTAATCAGATTGAATACGCCTGGAGGAACGCCGGCGTCGTGAACCAGTTGTGCGAAGACCTGCGCGCTGAGCGGCGACAATTCGCTCGGCTTGAGGACCACCGTACACCCGGCCGCGAGCGCCGAAGCCACCTTTGCGGTGATCTGGTAAAGCGGCCAATTCCACGGCGTAATGAGCGCGCAAACGCCGATCGGCTCACGTGAAATTGCCGTGCCGTTATTGACGGACACAAAGCGATATTGCGAAACCACGTCGCGTGCGATCCGAACGTGCTCGGCCGCAAGCGGAACCTGCAGTGAACGCGCGAAAGAAATTGCAGCGCCCATTTCAAGCGATATTGCCTGGGCGAACATTTCCTTTCGTTCGAGAATCAGATCATGCATCCTGCCAAGAATGGCGACGCGCGTCGCCACCGGCGAGGACGACCAGCCATCGAACGCCGCGCGGGCAGCACTGACCGCGCGATCGACGTCCTCGGAGGAACCCAGTGCTATCTCTGCGACGGGTTCCTCCGTCGCGGGATTGATAACCTGCATGAATGTGGGCTTTGCGGGTGCAATCCAGCGGCCGTTGATATAGAAACGCTGGCATGCGACCGGATCGACGTTATAAGCGTTCGTTGAGAGAGAAGTCATCGCACACATCCAGGAAAAATTAATAAGCACCGACAATCGGTTGAACGCGGCGCGCGGGCGTTCATATGGGTAACGGCGAGCCCGCGTGCAAGCTATCAAAAATGCGTGGCCGGCCTGACGCGGGCGCTTTTCAGGAAGGCACTCGGGGTGATGTGCAAATACGAAGGCACGTAGCAAAATCTGTGTAGAGCGCGGCGCGCAGGCGTCGGCGCCTTTGACCGTGCTATGCCGCCACCGCTGCGGACGTCGCCGTTGCCGCAAACCGTTCGATTGCAAATGCGTCTATCGGCGTGCTGGTTGCGCCGGTATCGATAAGCTCGGCCATGACGTCGCCGACGCCCGGGCCCAATTGGAAACCCGCGCCGCAGAAACCGAATGCATAGTAAAGACCATCCACCTTGTTGCTCGGCCCCATGATTGGGCGATCGTCCGGCATATAGCCCTCCACGCCGCTCCACACGCGAATGATATGCAGCCGAGTCAGCGCTGGCGCCACGCGCGCCAGTTGACGGAATTGGATCAAAGGACTTTCCGGCAAGACTTTTGCGCGACGCTCGTCAAGGTAGGCGGGCCCACGCGCGCAGCCCCCGATCACAATGTTTCCGCGTTTGACCTGCCGGAAATAGACGACTTCTTCGAGCAACGGTGAGGTCACGCCGACCACCTCGCGCAGTCCATAAGGCATGGGTTCGGTCACGGCCATCTGGGGCGCCCGCACGGCAATCGGAACGGCTTCACCGAATTGTTCGCTTAGCTGATTTCCCCACGCGCCCGCTGTAATCAGCAGATTCGGCGCGCAGAATTCGCGACCGTCGGTGCTTCGTGCGCGAAATGTATCGCCGTCTTTCTCGACGACGGCAATCTCCGTGTTCTCTTCGATACGCGCGCCCGCGCGTGCCGCAGCTCGACCGAACGCTGGCGCGGCAAGGCGCGGATTCGCGTGACCGTCCAGCACGGAGTGGGAAGCCGCACGCACTTCTTTGCCCAGAAATGGGAATTTGGCACGCATCTCGGTGCCGCGATACAGATCAAGCTTCAGTCCATAGTGACTGGCCTCACGCGCATAGATTTCGAGCGCGTCGTCCTGTTCCTGCCGGTAGCAGACACGCACGTGTCCCGACGGCAGAAACTCTGCATCATGACCGATTAGTTCCGGGAGTTTTCCCCAGATCTCGCGTGAGCGGTTAGCAAGAGGCAACTGCGGCAGAAAGCGCCCCTGACGGCGTACGTTGCCGAAATTCGTGCCGCTCGCCTGCTGGCCGATCAGGCCGCGCTCGAGCACGATGACAGAGCGTCCGCGCTGGCGCAGGAAAAACGCCGCCGCCGCGCCCATGAAGCCACCACCGACAATGACCACATCCGCCTCTATCCGCTTCATTCTTCCTCCAGCGTCGTAAGCGCGGTATGCCCAGCCACGACCTGCGTCGCAGCCAGGGTATCGGAAACCGTTGAGATCGCAAATGGCTTCACGGGTGCCTGACCGCGCAAGCGGCCGACCTGTTCGAGTGGCACGCCTGATTCGCCGGCGATCACTTCAGCCGCGGCATGGCCGCAATAGCGCCCCTGGCAGCGGCCCATGCCGACACGGCTGAATGCCTTGGCACGATTCGCTTCGCGCGCGCCCTCGTCGCGAACCACCCGCCGCAATTCGCCTGCCGAGATGCCTTCGCATCGGCAGACGATGGTGTCGTCGGAGAGCGCGGCCGCCTGCTGGGCCGGCCAGGGAAACGCGATGGCGAGCCCTGCGCGGAAACGGTCCATTTTCTCCCGTGTGCGAATCAGGGACGCGACCCGCGCTGTATCGACAGCGCTGCCGAGGTCCTGCAACACGGCGAACGCTGCGAGCGCCCCCGCGGTTTCGGCGCCGTCCGCGCCGAGCACACGCGCACCATCACCTGCCAGATACACGTTTTTAACCGAACTGCGCCCCATCTCGTCGAGCTGCGGTAGCCACTGGCGCGTCGATGCATCGAATGTAAAAGTACAGCCTGCGAGGTCCGCGAGTTGCGTTTCCGGCCGCAGGTGATAACCCAGCGCCACCGCGTCGCACGCGATGCGATGCTGCGCGCCACGTGCCGTGCGATAGCTCACGCCGTCCACGCCCCGCTGGTCATCGCCGTGAATCTCCACCGGCACGATGCCCGTCTCGATCTTCACGCCCTGCTTCCTGAGCGACGAGACCAGCGCCGCGCCCTTGCGTAGTACATCGGGCCGCGCAAGCAGCTTCGGCAACGCACGCAGACGCTTGCCGAATGGCGAGGTGTCCAGCACCGCTGCGACTGTTGCACCCGCCTGCACATACTGGCTCGCGACGAGATACAGCAACGGCCCCGAGCCCATGAATACCACGTTGCTGCCGATCGCGCACGCTTGCGCCTTGAGCGCGATCTGTGAGGCACCGAGACTATACGTACCGGCCCGTTGCCAGCCTTTCACCGGCATCAGCCGGTCGGTCGCGCCCGGACACAGCACCAGCGCGTCGAACGGATGCTGGCTCGCCACGCCCGCGTGCGTGGTGTGGAGTGTGCCGCCTGCGAAATTCCATGCAAGGGTTTCAGATTGATAGTCGATACTCGCGCGAAGGCGTTCGAAGCTCTCGTGCAGGTCGAGCGCACGCGGCGCCTCGGTGCCATACAGCTTGCTGTACGGGCGCGTGAACTGATCTGGCTGGCGCCGGTAGATCTGGCCGCCGTCGCGCCTGCTTTCGTCTATGACAAGCGGACGCAATCCGGCGTCGACCAGCGCCTGAGCGCAGCGAACCCCAGCCGGCCCCGCGCCGACAATGATCACGCGAGGTTCGGCCATTGCACCTCCGGCTGGCGAGTCACCATGTTCAGATCGGCACTGACCATTGTCGTGCAGGCTCGCATGCGTTCGCCATCCGTGGTCCACACCCAGCAGTCCTGACACGCACCCATCAGGCAGAAGCCGGCGCGTGTTTCCGGACCGAACTCCGAATGACGCACATGATCCGTGTTGCACAGCATGGCTACGAGAAGCGTATCGCCTTCAAAGCCTGTGACGGTTTCTCCGTCGATGCAAAACCGGACCGGAGTCCGCGCCGTTTCTGACAGCCGAACGAATTTGGACTTCATGCACATGACTCCCAACGCACGCCGCACGCGCGGCGCTGATCATGAAAGGATGCGACCGCACTGAGAGACATTTAATCACCTTAAAAACCCGGCGTTGTGCCGTATTCGTGGGCGTGCTGCACAGATCTCACCGTTTTGCGGACGCTCCGCAGCACACGATGCGGCGTCAGGACATCGGTCAATTTATGTCGGTGCGCCGGTCACGCGCTTTACCGCGCGGGCTTACGCGTTCCACCATACGTGTTCGGCAAACGAAAAGCCCATCATCGCCCCCGTTGGGATCGACCCGAGTCCTTGCAGACGCTTGTCGTTCGCATCGAGAATACTGATGAACGCCGGAATACCGATGCTGCCCTGCGTCGCAACGATCTGCTGCATATCACCGTACATCTGCTTGCGTTTGGTCTCGTCCGTTTCCGATCGTGCAGCGACGAGCAACTGGTCGAACTTCGGATTGTTCCAGCCCGACTCGTTCCATGGCGCATCCGATTTAAAGAACTGCGTGAACAGGACGTCCGCGCTCGAACGCGGATTCACACTGCCAAAGCCAAGCGGATGCTTCATCCAGTGATTCGACCAATAGCCATCGGCGGGCACGCGATTGATCGTCACGTTGACGCCGATCTTCGCGCCCGTCTGCTGCAGAAGTTCGGCCATCTCGATCGAGCCATTTGCGTCGGGCGTCGCGTAGATCGGAGGCAACGCCGGGCCGATCGCATTCGCCTTCTTGAAGTAGTACTTGGCCTTGTCCAGATCCACCTGCCGTTGCGGTACCGACGCATTGAAATAGCGATGCCCCGGCGGAATCGGCTGGTCGTTGCCGATCACGGCATAGCCGCGAAATACGGCGGTACGGATCTGCTCGCGATCGAACATGTATTTCATGCCCTCGACGAAGTCCGCATTGCCGGAGAGCGGATTGTCATGTCGCATGATCAGATCGCTATAGAGCCCCGACTTCGTTTCGAGCACCGCATAGCCCGGCGTCGACGCGATTCGCTGGGTCGAACGGGGATCGACGGAATTGATCAGGTGCACGTCGCCGGCCAGCAAAGCGTTCACACGGGCGGCGTTATCGCCGATCCCGATGAGCTCGATCTGGTCCAGATAAGGCAGACCCGGTTTCCAGTAGTTCTCATTGCGCACGCCAATGGTGGTCACACCCGGCTTGAACGTCTTAACCTTGTACGGACCAGTACCGATTCCCGACGAGAAGTCGGTCGTACCGTTTTTGACGATGACGAACTGCGGCGTGGCGAGGATGACCGGCAGGTCGGCATTGGCCGACGCCAGCGTCAACGTCACTTCGTTTGGACCGCTTGCCTTGATATCGGTGAACTGATCGGCGAGCGTTTTCACCTTCGAGCCAATCGCAGGATCCTTGTGGCGCATCAGCGAATACACGACATCCGCCGGTGTCAGCGCCTTGCCGTCATGAAAGGTAGCGCCCTTGCGAAGCTTGATGATCCAGACGCGACCGTCGGAAGTATCCAGCGCTTCCGCAAGATTCATCTGCGGTGTCAAGCTTTGGTCCAGTTGCGTGAGTCCGCTGTAGAACATGAAGAAGCGAATGTAGTCGGACCCTGCGGAGCCCTTGGCCGGGTCCATGGTGTCCGCACTCGATCCGGCGTCGTACGCCACCCGGATCGCTCCGCCCTTCTTGGGCGCCGGCGCGGCGATCGCCGACTTCGCACCGGCGAACAGTCCGCCGGCGCCAGTGGCAAGCATTCCGCCGGCGGCGAGAAGACGCATCATGTCGCGTCGGCTGATACCGCCATTCTTGATCTGGGCGTCGTTCATGCGAACTGCTCCTTACATAGAGAGATTGATGGTGCAATGACAGCTGAACTGGCGCGGCCTCGTGCGATGCCGTCTCTGTTGAAACTTGACGCCCGTTGCCTGGAACGGCTTCGCAACGGACTCGTGACGAACCAATTTAATCACCCCAAAAAATGGCCTTTATTGCAAACGCGGCATCCCAACCATTCAAATCGATCGTTCTTGGTGGGGTGCACAGCATGATTTGCGTGGCGGTGCGGGGGAGGATGTTGTCTGTCGATGCGTCGCACCGACCTCAAACCTGGCGTTGCGAATCGACGCGCTTATTTTTGTGCGACAGCTTAAATCTCAATCTTCAGACCGAAGTGGAGTGCGGGAAGCGGCACGGCGGTGGGAGCGGGTTCGGCGTCTCCGACCCGGCCTCACACGAAAATCAGGTCTTGTGCAATTGAAACATGGCTGTAGTGGCCGCCCGGCTTTGCCACTGCCGCCGGATTGACCGTCCGCGGGAACTGATCCATGGGGGCACTCGAATCTGGAAACCGGCGAATTCGCAGCCACCGGTTTTGAATGGCCGCCGGGGCAAGCGGCATTACCGTGTTCACGCTGAAGGAAGCCGAGCAGTTTTTGCGAGCGGCATTCGTGACATCGTCTACGCAATGAGATGTGGCGCCGACCAGGCTCTCACGGGGCGCTTGCGCTGCGGGGAAAGGACTGCGGACTGAAAATTGTTGCCGACAGCGTCGCTTGCGCAACAGCCGACCGGACTTCCCGCGACCGTTGACGCCGTCCGGCGGATGGACGCTTACACTGCCGTCACGAGACGAGCGCGGCGACTCAAGTTAATTGTCGGGCTAGTCGCCTTCGCGGGGCGCGCCGCCTTGCTGTCGCTGTGCGCGCAGCATGCGATCACGCTCCGCTCGCGCGGCGTTCGGTGCGTCGACCGGGTCATCACGCTGCCGCATCAGCCAGTAGACGCTCCCCAGCGCCACCAGCGCAAATGCAAGCGCCGCGATCTGGGCGGGCGCACTGGCCGGATCGAGAATGATGAATTTGCGGGCGATAGCCAGTAGCGCGACCAGAAGCACCGTTTTGACCTGCACGATGTGATCGCGCCGCGCCATCACGCGCGTAATCGAATGTTTGAATTCCATCGCGATCAGCAGCGTCATGACCATACCGAAGACAGTCTGATACACCGCGTGATCCAGCGGGTTGAGCGCATCCGCAACCAGCAATGAAATCACCGCCTGAATCAACTGCCAGAGCGACACGAGGATGATGATGGAAATGACGACGCTCAGCACATGCGCGACAAGCTGCTCGAATCGCTCATAAAAGGTGAGCATCGCCCACTGCAGACGCAACGCATCGAGATCCTTGCGTAGCCAGCCCTTCTTACTTTCCATGATTTGACTCCCGGACAGCCGTCGCTGCGCCGCGAACGCACCGCGCGCGCATGGATTGCACATGCACCGTGCACAGTTCATTCGACGCTCGGGTAACGCACATGCTACGGTCTTTCGCGCTTGCGGCTTCTCGCGGATAGCTGCCCAAAGCGGAACTGACATATCCAGTGATTGATAACAGAGGCCGAACTATCTCGCGCTTCTGATACAGGTTCCTGTCATGTATTCGAAGAGGTACTAAGCCTCGAGCAGCAGTTCCATGCACTGTACCCCAACGAGCGCAAGATGGAATACGCGATTTCGGCGGTGTTACGGGGATTGCCTCACTGCCCGCCCCACCCGTGATGTGCCGACAGGTCGTCAACCGCTCATAAGATGTGTGCAGCTCTTGCCTCGCGTGACACACGGTTTCAATGTAGCCTCGCGCGCGACACGCGCGGCTCATTTCCGGGTCTTTCTGGCTTTTGCGCATTTTCGGAGCAGCTTTGTTGCGTGCACTCCCTTGAGTGCGGTCCGCAGAAGCGAGCGATTGTCCAAACATCCCCGGATTAGCGACTAGACTTAAAGCATCGTTGGCGCATGCTCACGCGAAAGGAACGTATGCGCCATTCAGTCACGAACCGCACATGCGACCGAGAGAGGCAGACCGATGGGGAAAACCGTTCGAACCGCTGAGCAGATTCGCGACGAACTGCAGAACCGCGTGGCAAAAATCGCCGCGGACGTGCCGGGCGCTTTGCGCGTGCGCATACCGCTACCGGAGCGGTGTCCGCCGGACGCATCCGGCCGCAACTGGAACATCGTGCCGCTCAACGACCTCGGCGCGGATTGCGCACATCATGTCCAGAAGGCGATCGAAGACATGCGTACCGAGTTCGTGCTTCCAGATTGACGCCTTGATACGAAACCGGAGCGGCCCGTGCGAACGCACGCGTTTGAACATCGAGCCTGCGGGATCGAGCAGAACGCATACGGTGCGTGGCAGGCAGTCGCACGACCCGACGTGATGGAACCTTTAGCGGAAAGCGAACAAAACCGGGCGGTATCGCGAAAGACGCCTCTTACCATGCGCTTACGATGCCTGAATATGGCGATCCGCACTTATCCCGGCGCGGCCACCTGCTTGGGAAACGCGTGAAACGAAGGAAACTCCCACCTCAAAGGCGAATAGCATGGTCACGGTCAGGATCTATGGGCCAATGCGCAGCGCAAATGGCTACGCGCTACGCGACTTCCTGCATCGCTGCGATATACCGTTCGAATGGATCGAACTGCGCAGCGATAAAGAAGCGGAGGAACTGGCGCACGTGCAGCATCTTTCCGATTCGCGCTTGCCGGTCTGCGTCTTCCACGACGGCACGCGGCTCGAATGTCCCACCATCCGGCAAATCACCGAGAAGCTCGGCTGGTTCGCAAGTCCGTCCCGTGAGGCCTACGATCTCGCGATTTACGGCGCGGGACCGGCGGGTTTGAGCGCGGCGGTGTACGGTGCATCGGAGGGACTGCGTACGGTACTGGTGGAGCGTTGGGCACTGGGCGGCCAGGCAGGCAGCAGTTCCAAAATCGAGAACTACCTGGGCTTTCCACAGGGCGTGAGCGGTGTGGACCTCGCTGAACGGGCGCGCGTCCAGGCCGTCAAGTTCGGCGCCGAAATCCTGCTGGCGCGCGCCGGCGTGCACGCGGAGTTTCCGCCAGGGCGTGGCATCGTGTATCTGGAAGACGGCACACGTATCACGGCGCGCACGTCTATCTGCGCGACCGGCGTGGCATATCGCACGCTAGGGCTGAGCGGCGAAGAGCGCTTTCTCGGCGCGGGCCTTTATTACGGCGCCGGCGCGAGTGAGGCCGAACTGATCCATGGCGAAGACGTATATGTGGTGGGTGGCGGCAATTCGGCCGGACAGGCCGCCATGCATTTTTCGCAGACCGCCAGCCGCGTCTACATGCTCGTGCGTGACGCATCGCTCAAGAACACGTTGTCCCACTACCTGATGGATCGCGTCACGTCGGCGCCGAACATTGAAGTGCGCACGTGCACCGAAGTTACCGCGCTTGCAGGCAGTGACGTGTTGCAGGAAATCACGCTGACCGATGTGCGCACCGGCCGGCAAAGCACGGCAAGGACGAATTGGCTATTCGTCTGCATTGGTGGCGTGCCGCAGACCGAATGGGCGCAAGACGTCGGCATTGTCCGCGACGAAGGCGGCTATCTCGTGACCGGTCCCGACCTGCTGGAATATCGGGCGACCCTGAACTGGCCGCTCGAACGCGCGCCGCTGCATCTGGAAACATGTGTGCCCGGCGTATTCGCAGCTGGCGACGTGCGTCACGCATCGATCAAGCGCGTGGCGTCGGCGGTCGGCGAGGGAGCGATGGCGGTGGCGCTGGTGCATCGCTATCTGAATAGCGCCTGAGCGTAAGCACAACAACCTTGGTCCGCACGTCTGTGCGCACCTGTCCGAGGAGTACCGTCATGACCCCTGGTTGCACGCACCTGGGCGAGGCCCGCATTCTCCACACATCCATCGACTATTGCGAGGACTGCGTGAAGCTTGGCCAGCCGTGGGTACATTTGCGGCTTTGTCTTTCGTGCGGCCACGTCGGCTGTTGCGATTCGTCGCCCAACCGGCATGCAAGCAAACATTTTCACGCGACAGGCCACCCGCTGGTACGTTCAATCGAACCCGGCGAAACGTGGATCTGGTGTTATCGCGACGAGATCATCGCAGGTGAACTCGAATCGTAACGGCGACGTAGCCCGCACGTGCGAGCGGCGTCGCGTTCCTGAGCATGCCGGCGTCACGCATGCGCCGGTGCCGGCTTCGACGCCTCGCTGGGCGCTTCTGTGCGCGTGGCGCCTTTCTGCACACGCACAGAGTGCGTACCCGAGTCGTAGACCATTGTGACCTTGTCGCCGTCGCGCACGTCGCCTCCCAACAGCGCATCGGCGAGTTGCGATTCCACTTCAAGACGGATCTTGCGCTTGAGCATCCGCGCGCCGAATTCGGGGTCATAGCCGATCTGCGCAAGGTGATCGCGCAAGCCATCGTCGAACGACAGATCGATGCCCTGGGCCAACGCCGTGCGTCGCACGCGCGCAAGTTGCAGATCTACGATGCTGCGAATCTGCTCCTTGCCGAGCGCATGAAACACAACCACTTCGTCGACGCGATTGAGAAACTCCGGCTTGAAATGATGCCGCAGGATTTGCATCAACCGGTCGCGCAGCTCAGGATAGTCGAGTTGCTTCGAGTCTGCCTTCATATTGTCCTGGATCAACTGTGAGCCGACGTTGCTGGTCGCGATGATGATCGTGTTGGTGAAATCGACCAGACGGCCTTTGCCGTCGGTGAGCCGCCCTTCGTCGAACAGTTGCAGCAGGAGGTTGTGCACCTCGGCGTTCGCCTTTTCGATTTCGTCGAGCAGCACCACGCAATATGGCCTGCGCCGCACGCGCTCGGTGAGTTGCCCGCCTTCCTCGTAGCCGACATATCCGGGCGGCGCGCCAACCAGCCGTGCCACCGTGTGGCGCTCGGAATACTCGCTCATGTCGATACGCACTAGCGCGCTCTCGTCGCCGAATACCGAAGCGGCAAGCGCCTTCGCGAGTTCGGTTTTGCCCACGCCTGTAGGTCCAAGAAAGAGGAAGCTCGCTGTCGGCTTGCCGGCCTCCGTCAAACCGGCGCGCGAAAGCCGCACTGCTTTGGCGACCGCGGAGACGGCTTCATCCTGACCGACCACGCGCTCCTTCAGGCGGTCTTCCAGTCGCAGCAGCTTTTCACGGTCCTCAGCCGTGAGTTCGGATAACGGTACGCCCGTGAGCGACGAAACAATCTGCGCAATGTCTTCCGCCGTCACTTCCTGTGAACTGGTGCCGCGCTCCTTCTTCCACGTTTCGGTAGCTTCGTGCAGGCGTTTTTGTTCTGCGACGAGTCGTCCTTCCAGTTCCTTGGCTTTGTCGAATTCTTTAGCAGCGCTGGCCGCGTCCTGTTCCTGCTTGATGCGGCGGATGCTCGCCTCGACATCGTGCAAGGGCTGCGGACGCGAATTCGACGAAATGCGCACGCGTGCAGCGGCCTGATCGAGCAAATCGATTGCCTTGTCTGGCAGAAAGCGTGCGGCGATATAGCGATCCGAGAGCTTTGCCGCAGCAACGATCGCCTCTTCGGTGATTTTCACCTTGTGGTGCGCTTCGAGCCGATCCCGCAGGCCGCGCAGAATTTCAATCGTTTCCTCGACACTCGGCTCAGGCACCATGACGGGCTGAAAGCGCCGCTCCAATGCCGAGTCTTTCTCAATGTACTTCTGGTATTCATTCAACGTGGTCGCACCCACGAGGTGCAGTTCACCGCGAGCGAGCGCGGGCTTGAAGACATTGCCGATATCGAGGCCGCCTTCGCCGCCGCCCTGGCCGGCGCCGACTATCGTATGCAGTTCGTCGATAAACACGACCAGACGGTCCTGATTCTCGATGATCTCATCCAGCACCTGCTTGACGCGTTCCTCGAACTCGCCGCGATATTTCGCGCCTGCCACGACGCTATTGATATTCAGTTCGACCACGCGCTTGCCGCGCAGCACTTCCGGCACCTGGTCCTGAGCAATGCGTTGCGCGAGGCCTTCGACGATAGCGGTCTTGCCCACACCGGGTTCGCCGATCAGCACCGGATTGTTCTTGCGCCGCCGCGCGAGCACTTCAATGGTGGTTTCGATTTCCTTGTCACGGCCGATCACCGGATCGAGCTTGCCTTGACGCGCAAGCGCGCTGAGATCGCGCGCGTACTTGTCGAGCGTGGGCGTGGTGGAGCGGTCTTCCATCTTGCCGTCTTCGGCACCCTTGCCGACCACCTTGACTGCTTTTTGCCGCAGCGATGGCGACGACAGCCCGAGCTTGCGCAGCAATTCACCTGCAAAGCCGTCTTCTTCCTCCACAAGCCCAATCAGTATGTGTTCTGGTCCCACATAGCTGTGACCCAGTTCCAGCGACGCCTTCAACGCATTTTCCAGCGTACTTTTGGCGCGTGGCGACACGCCGATCTGCTCGTTGTCGCTCGGCTCCTTGCGGGTGCCGCGCGGCGCGGTCTGATCGATGGACTTCTTGATCTCTTCGGGATCAAGCTTGAATTCGCGCAGGATTTCCTGCACCACATTGTTATCGGCGAGCGCCAGCAACAAGTGTTCCGTATCGACTTCGTTCTTGCCGTATTCGACCGCTGCTTGCGCCGCGGCTTGCAGGCGGTCCAGACCGCTCTGGCTCAGGTACGTCTGCAGGTCTACCGCTTCACGCGCCCGGCGATGCCGGCGTGTCCGGCCGGCTGGCTGCGCGCCCGTTGAATCGCCGATTTGCCCGCTACCGGGGCCTGTATCCTGATCCGCGCCGCCGGGCTGTCCGGGCGCGCGTCTGATGCGTGGCCGGCTACCGCGCCCGCCTTCCAGTTGTGGCCACATGTCGTCGAACAGACTGTCGAAAAGTCCGCCGTGAAAGAGGGACTCGAGCGGCGACAGGCGGCGCTGATTGCGCGCCATGAACTCCATGTAATGCTCATCGCACAGCATCAGCTGACGGCGTTGACCGTTTTCGGTGATCGTGATCTGCGAAGTTGCGGGCTTCCCACAAACACTGCACTCGGCCATGATGATCTCCTGTTCGTCCGTGAGCGCATCGCTTCCCGGGCGGGTAATGGGTGGTGGAAAATATTTGTTCCGCTGCTTGTTCCGACGCCCCTTGTTCGCGCGCTGGGCTCGCGCTGCACCCGAAGCAAGCAATTAAGTGGACGGCACGTGGCTTGATCGGTTGTTTCCCCGACACCCAGTTCCGTTAGCTATGCGCAGGAACGCATCGGCATGCTCAATCCAGCGCCGCGCGGTGCGTCGTTCGTGCCGAGGCGTACCGCGACTTCCTCCAACGGCCATCGTCCAATTGCCAACGATAGGCCTGACCGCGGAGTGCGGAGTGCGTTATTTGATCTCAATGCGCCGCTTCGCGGCTGGTTCCGCGGCCGCTTTGGGGACACGCAGCGTCAGCACGCCATTTTCAAATCTGGCCTCTGCCCGATCGAGATCGATGCCCGAGGGCAGCGGAACCGCACGCTGAAAGTCTCCAAACGACCGCTCGACCCGATAGCATCCCTGTTCTTCGCTCGTCGATTCGAAGCGCTTTTGGCCGCTGATGATCAGCATGTCTTCAATCACTTCCAGCTCGACGTCGTCGCGGGTCATGCCCGGCAATTCGGCGACAATACGCAGCGCGTCGCCTTCGTCGGTGACGTCGATCCGTGGTTGAAACTCGCTGGCGCTGAAGTCGCCGAACCAGCTTCCGAGCGGTCCACGGCCGCCGAACGGATCACGAATCAATTCGGCGAACAGATGAATAGGATCGGGCAGCGGCCAGCTGGCAGACGCGAGTGCTGCCGGCGCAGCAGCGGTTGCCATCGGTGCCCCGTCGCCCGTTTGCGTGCCGCCAGTCTGCTGCGTATTTTGCCGTGCGCTTTGCTGACTGGTGCGCGACGCACCGGCGGGGCCGGATGCGTTTTCCTGCGCGGAGTGCGAGCGCAAAAACCGGAACGGATTCCATTTGTCGAGATCGAGAAGCATGTGATTCTCCTTGCGTCAGGTACGCCAGAGCCAGCCCAGAGGCTGGACCACTGGAGACGACGGGTAGTCCATTCGACCTCCGGATGCGAGGGGCGCGGCTGCTGTCGTGGCCGGGTGACTATGCATCCCCGCGCGCGGTGCGTTTACGGATGCAATGGCGCGTGTGGCTCGCCGGTCAGGCTGTCATGATGCCAGGCGCGCGCAGTGATGCCGAGTACGAACAGCAGCGCGCCCGTGAACAATGCATACACGCCGATCAGCCAGACGAGCGCTAGTGCGCCGGCGCCGGGAAAGAGCAGCACGAGGATGCCGAACAGCACGGATAGCACTCCGGTTAGCACCAGCATCCACGCATTGCGCAGGCGCCTATGCAGCCGCGTCGCCGAGATCAGATCGAATACGCCGGTGATTATTGCGTTTGCGCCGATGACGGCGACCAGCACGAGCGCCGTAATGCCCGGCACCAGCGCGGCAATCACACCGGCGCCGATACTGCAGATGCCGAGCAGCAAGGGCACCCACCAGCCGCTGTGCGTCGCGCGGTAGCGGATGGCCGCCACAATCGCGACAATGCCGCCGGCGATTGCGTAGGCGCTAAAGAGGGTGATGAGGAGCAGCAGCGTGAGACCAGGCCAGAATAGCGCCAGAGTGCCAAACAGCAGCGCGACCGTGCCACGCAGAATGAGCATCCACCAGGCGCGTCCAAGCAGTTCATCCATGTGGGACTCCAGGCTGTGCCGTCAGGCGATGGACTTCAATCTACGCTCCACCCATCGGCGATTCTTTCGCGTTTCTGCCATGTCTTTCGCAATTCTGCGTTGATTCTCGACGCGTGCTGAATGGCGTCCAGTCGGCGTCGCAGATGCACCAAAATAAACCGATCCATCACCGTTTTTTTATAAACGCTCGCCGTGAGGAGTTCTAACATGAACTTATGCCGCGCACGGTCCGGCATTAGCGTGATCATTGCTGGCCCGGTGTCGCACCGTCGGCACGATAACGAAGGGAATCTCATGAAAACGAATCTGCTTGTATGGCTGCTCGCGTCGTCGCTCACACTCCCGCTAGTGGCGAACGCCCAGGTGGCCGGCACCCAGCCGCTCGGCGTCAGCGTGGAAGAGTCGGCGGCGATCGTGGCAGGCTGGAGCGTGAGAAAGTCGGTCATGAACAAGCCGGTCTTCAACGAGCAGGGTGAGCGAGTCGGCGTCATTCATGACATTATCGTGGCACCTGACCGGTCGGTATCGTTTGCAATCGTCGCCGCAAACCAGTTTCTCGGGGTGTCGCATCACGACGTGGCCATTCCGATCGAGCAGCTCGATTTCAACAATGGCAAACTGGTGCTTGCCGGTGCGACGAAAGATGCGATCAAGGCGCTGCCCGAGTTTCAATACGCAAAGGTACGCGCGACACCCAAGGCAAGGTCCGACTACAACAGCGAGCATCACTGACCTATGTCTCGCATCGTGCGTGATCGATTCATTTGGCGTGCGGCACGCTCGTTCCAATGGGCGGTCCGCCGATTAGTGCGCCGCCGGGTGACTGTTCGTCGTGCCGCAAGCGGGCGGTAATTCATGTCACAACTCGGGGTCATAGATCACCATCGTCGGTAACAGATGCCGCCGCATCCCATACCTTTCAGACAGCCCTCGGTCAGGCCATAAATCGATGTCATTCTTGAGCCCGCATGCGCGGTCGGGATCGCGATGATCGGTAGGCGCGGGTGGAGCGTATTACGAATCTGCCTTAAGCCGCCTTGAAATCGACGTAAAGTTAGGTATGCGACGATGCAAGGAGAAAACGTCCGCTCATTATGGAGTAAGCAATGGGATCGACCCCGGATCACAAGTTACGCTGCCAACCGATGAACGTCGTTTTCACCCATGGCGGGCTGCATTCGGTGCAGGGATTTCGGCTCGTTATACCGACGGGTGGCACTGTTGTGCAGGCTGCGGGCTGCGACGAGGGCGGAATGAGTCAATCGATCCTGATAAGTGCACCGTTTGTCGCGGTTATTCCTGCCGGGGTGCAATTGGCCACCGTTGCTGACAACGATCCCAGAGGATGGGTTATCGCACTCAAACCGGGCGTTCTTGGGCAAGTCTCGCAAGAAGCGTTTGGCGCGGTTCCGAAATGGTCCAAGTCCTGGGATCCGTTCCTGCGCGAGGCCGCGGATACATTGGGTGCTTTGCATAACGCGGATCTCATCGACGCTGCCTGCGCCGACGCCTTTGCCGATGTCATCTCGGTGCACATCGCTTTGCGCTACGGGCACTGCGCGGGCGCGGTCGAGCCGGACATGCCGCTTACGCGTCAGATGCTGACTCGCATTCAAGCCTTCGTTCATGAGAACATCGCCGAAACCATTCTGGTCGAGCAACTCGCAGTTCTGGTGAACATGAGCGCATCAAACTTTGCACGCGGTTTCAAAACGGCGACAGGTAACCCGCCCCATCTGTATGTGACACTCGAACGAGTGAAATTTGCCAGGACGATGTTGTGCGAGGAGACCATTCCCCTCGTCGACGTTGGCGCGCGCGCCGGGTTTCAGACTCAGCAGCATTTCACCGACGTGTTTCATCGATATACCGGCGTGACGCCGCGCGCATTCCGACTGGCACACCGGAACGTCGGTAGCTGACTGACATGACGATGAAGAACGCTGGACACCGATTTACCCGGTCCCCACTCTGCCGCCGATCAACGAATTTTCCTGCCCGGATGCCGCGTGTCCATCAATGACGGAGATACCGGTGCGCCAACGCTTCGTAGAGCGGAGGCGCAAAGAGTTTCGATACCTGACTCGACACCAGTGCCGTCGCCATCAGTGAAATCACCAGCGCGTGCCCGTCGATCATTTCGATGACGATGACAAACGCCGTGATCGGACTCTGGGTGACGGCAGCGAGATAACCGACCATACCGAGCGCGATCAACATCGGCAATTGCATTTGTCCGAACAGGATGTGCAATGCGTTGCCGATCCCCGCGCCGATGGCCAACGACGGCGCGAAAAGGCCGCCCGGCGTTCCCGGCAGATACGAGCCCACCATCGACGCCATTTTCAGGGCCGGATAGGCCGCGCCGAGTTGCAAACGGCCTTCGAGCATTCCGCGAGCTTCCGCGTAGCCGCTGCCAAAGAGATGACCGCCGCTGGCCACGCCGATTGTGGCAATGAAGAGGCCGCAAACTGCGCCGAACGCCACGGGATGGACCTTTCGCAGCGTGCATAACCAGGCGGGCATCCATCGTTCGGTGTTGAGCAATAGCCAGCAGAACACGCCGCCACCAATGCCGGTGATCACGCCAACCAGAATGACCGCGACGGCCAGCAGATCGGGCAGTTTGCTCCCGATGGCGATCGTGCCGAAATACACATAGTTGCCCTGAAGCGCCAGCGAGACGACGCCCGCGAAAATAATGGCCGTGATAATGACGCCGCTGGTTCGGGCCTCGAAGCTACGCGTGAGTTCCTCGATGGCGAAGACTACGCCCGCGAGCGGCGCATTGAACGCGGCGGACAGCCCCGCGGCCGCGCCCGCGAGCGCGAGCTTGCGTTCGAGACCGACGCCGTAAATGCTGCGCAGCCGTGCCGGGTAGAAACGCCGAAGGCTAAACATCAGCGCGGCGCCGACGTGAATCGTCGGCCCTTCGCGGCCGATTGTGAAGCCACCGAGGATCACAAGGAATGAGAGGGCAATTTTACCGATCAGGATGCGCAGCGTAAGCAGACGCGGGCCGCGTGTGCGTACATCGTGTAGCGTCGCGATGACCTGCGGAATGCCGCTGCCCTCTGAACCGGGGAACCAGCGGCGCGTGGCCCAGACGCTAAAAGCGGCGATCGCCGGCGTGACGAGCAGCGGCAGCCACCAGTTGTGGGCGATCATTCGCAAAAAGATGTCGTAGCCGAAGTCGATGAGCCGCGCGTACAAGACGGCCGCGAGCCCCGTTATGATGGCGCCGAGCCAGAACAAGCCGAAATACAGCCAACGCCGCCGGCTACGCAGGATTGCGCGCCGGTCGATAAACGAGAGAAGTTGCACGGAGCCGCCGGGAAAATGACATTTAAGGCAGATTGTGACATAAATTGCCTCGGCGCCCCGCAGGACTTGACCCGCTGCTGTCAACTAGCTACCCATGTTGCCGAAAATCCAGCCGAACGCTCCGTAGAGCGCCTTGTGCTTAGCCGCCAGCTCCAGCAAAAATTTTTCGCCCTTGGGTGTGAGGCGGATCTGCACCTGGCGACGGTCGGCGGGATCCGGTGTGCGCGTTACGAGCCCCGCCGATTCGCAACGCGAGACGAGCGCCGCAGTCCCGTTCGGCGCCGCCTGCAACCGCTCCGCAAGTTCGCCAACGGTTGCCCATTGCCGGTCAGGAAAACCGTACACGTGCAGCAGCAACTGATACTGGAGCGTCGTGATGCCCGCGGCATTGGCGATTTCTTCGGAAGCACGCAGGAACTTGCGCAGGTCGTACCGGAACGCAGACATCGCCTCGATATCGCGCTTGCCCGGTGGCGGTTGTCTGGATGATTTGCCTGATTTCATGTCGAGTCTCTGCCGCCGGGCGGTCGTGCCCCAGGGGCTGGTTGCGGGGCAAACGGGTCGATGCCGAGGCAGTGATTGCGCACGGCCGACTCCGCCGTCGGGGAGGTTACCATGCGCGTGTTGTCAGCTACAGGTAGCGCCCCTTGGGTGACGTTCGGGATGCTTCGTTCATCTCGCGACCGATCTTATCGAATGCCTCCTGTCATTCGAACTGGACAAAGCTGCCCCACATGAGGGCCCCCGTTACGTTGCATTGCTTCGCGCGCCGGTCGCGCATGCTGCCCGCTTGCACCTAAGGTTTGAGTACCACCTTGATGCAACCGTCCTCCTTGTCGCGGAACGTCCTGTACATGCCCGGCCCCTCTTCCAGCGACACTGTGTGGGTGATGACAAACGAAGGATCGATCTGACCGTCCTGTATGCGTTTGAGCAGATCATCGGTCCATCGGTTGACGTGGGTTTGCCCCATCTTCCAGGTCAGCCCCTTGTTCATCGACGCGCCGAACGGGATCTTGTCGATCAGTCCGCCATACACGCCCGGCACCGAGAGCGTGCCTGCCGGGCGGCACACGTAAATCATTTCACGCAGCACATGCGGGCGATCTGTCTCCAGCATCACCGCTTGCTTGACCCTGTCGTACACGGCGTCGAACGAGCGCGTAGCGTGCGATTCCATGCCGACCGCGTCGATGCACTTTTCCGGACCTTTTCCCTGCGTGAGGTCCTTGAGGCGATCAAGGACGCTTTCCTGATCGAAGTTGATCGTGACTGCCCCGCTCGCTTGCGCCATGGCGAGCCGCTCAGGCACACGGTCTATCACGACCACCTGCTTTGCACCTAGCAGGATCGCGCTACGAATCGCCATCTGCCCGACCGGTCCCGCGCCCCAGATGGCAACGGTGTCGTCAGGCTGGATGTCGCAGTTCACCGCAGCCTGCCAACCGGTCGGGAAAATGTCGCCGAGAAAAAGGACCTGCTCGTCGGTGAGTCCCTCCGGAATCCTGACATGCGTCGTGTCCGCCATCGGAACTCGAACATATTCCGCCTGCCCGCCGGGATAGCCGCCGGTCAGATGCGAGTAGCCGAAAAGTCCGGCAGTGGTGTGGCCGAAGACCTTATCGGCGTTTTCCTTATTGCGATTACTACGCTCACACACGGAAAAGTTGCCGCGTTTGCACTGATCGCACTCGCCGCAAAAGATGGTAAAGGGAACAACGACACGATCGCCAACCTTCAGCTTTGCGTTGTCCTTGCCAACCTCCACGACCTCCCCCATGAATTCGTGGCCCATGATGTCGCCGCTTTCCATTGTCGGCATAAACCCATCGAACAGATGCAGATCGGAACCGCAGATCGCGCAACTCGATACCTTGATAATCGCATCGCGGCCCTCTTCAATGACAGGATCAGGGACCGTATCGCAACGGATGTCGTGCTTGCCATGCCAGCGAAGTGCTCTCATCGTGAGGCTCCATTCGGAAAAAGTTACGTAGAACCAGCTCGCTTCTGAGTGATCGTTCGATGCGTTCACGACGCCGCGGCCGTCGCTTCATCGGTTCTAGCTCATCTCGGGCGCGATCGCTGCATGGTTGAGAAGCGCAACCAGGGAGGTGCCGCCTATCACGTTGCCGGCAAGAGTCGGCAACAGAAACTTGGCGAAGTAGTCCGCCGGCGACGCGATGCCCGCAAGCCAGGCATAAGCAATTTCGGTTGAACCGGCGATAATGTGCGAGAGATGCGTTACCCCGACGACGTACGTGATCAGCAGCACCGTCAGCAGGCGGCCGGATCGCGCACTGGGCAGCAGCCAGACCATCAGCGCAATCAGCCAGCCGGCCAGAAGCGCACGAACCACCGTGGGCATGGGCGTTGATGAAGCCATTGCGTCGACCGATATCCGGCGCAGCGAATCAATTACGTCGGCGGAGAAGACTCCTGGAATGCGCAGCATAGCTGCGAAAATCCATGTGCCGACGAGGTTGCACAGCAGTACAACGGCCCACAGGCGCAACGCTTTCCGAACTGTGCTTGCGTCGCGGCGGGTGAGCACCGGCAGTACGACTGTCAACGTGCTTTCCGTGAATAACTGCTGACGTCCCATGATGACCAGCACAAATCCAACGGTGTATCCAAAACTGGAGACGAGTGAGCGCCAGTGTGCCTCTGGCAGTTGGGCCTCGAGCACCGCTGGTATAAGAAAAGAGAATCCCATCGACAGCCCTGCCGCGAGCGACGACCAGGCCAGCGCGCCGATCGTCCGAGCAAGCGCGGCCTCCCCTTCTTCCCGAACAATCTCGTGAAGCACCAATGCATGAGGCGACGCGTGATCCGCAGCCTGATCCTGCTGCCCCTCGTCCAGATGCGGCGAATCTGCACCCGCCTCCTGTGCGTCGGGCACCGACGATCTCTCTGCCGCGACGGGGCGATCGTCCGCCCCGCGCAGGTCAGTCCGGTCTGGCGGCATGAACGCACTCCTCTATTGGGTTGGTTTTTTGGTGGACGGGTCGATCGGTAACGCATCGCCCGCCTCTTTCGCGTGTCGGCATTCGGAGCCGCATTCTGCGGAGCGCCTGCGCGCTCCGCAGTCTGAGACAGCGGCGGCCGTTCGTTCAGGCCTGTTCAGCTTTCGCCTGGCCAGCCTTTGATCTGCTGCCGCTCTTTCGGGTCGTTTCGTCATCGCCGTCCGGCTGCGAGGCCTTCGCGTTACCCGCCCTTTCGGCAAACTCACCCAACTTCAGATCGGTTGCCTTTTCTTCCTCAAGCGTTGCCTGCAGCAGCTTCACCCCTTCGGCGAAACCAAGTTGCTTACCGATAGCGCAAAGGCTGCCGTATGCAGCGATTTCATAGTGCTCGACCTTCTGCGCCGCAGCCACAAGCCCCGCATCCAGGACCGGCCCCTTTTCGATTTCGTCGATCAACTCCTGACCTTCCTCGATCAGTCCTTCCATTGCGACACACTTCATTCTCTTCAAACGGATGTTGCATGTTTCGACAACTTGATCGATCCGTTCCACCTGCCCTTGCGTTTCTTCAAGGTGAATCTTGAACGCTTCGCTCAACTGCGGATCGGAAGCGGCGCGCGACAGCTTCGCGAGGGCCTTGGTCAACTGCTTCTCCGCACTATAGATATCGGAAAGCATGTGAATAAACAGATCATCGATGGTTTTACGCTGTGCCATGGTGGCCTCCTAATAGGGTGAGTGGAGTCTGTCACCGCGCAACGGCTGTGCCCGCACGGCGCAGAGGACGGCACCGGTGTGCGGCTCGTGCGCGGGGTGGCCGTCCCACCCGCGACCTGACCGAACGCCGCTATCCGTGCCGATCGGTCCTTGATCGCGGATGGGCCGCTGCCTCGTGTTGCGAAAATAATCCCGCAGAGGCACAGGCATCGTTGTGCCGATGCCCGCACCCTTGCCTGGCCTGAACCGGTGCTTAGCCAGCCGGAATAGCGCCGGCCTGGCCGGATCCGAGATCAGCGCCAGTTGTCGGGTCGGCAGTGACGTCGGACGCAGTGCGCGACGCCATGCTTTGCAGCACCGCGATGTCTTCTTCCGACACCTGCACGGTCGCGAGGCCGTCGCCCCCATCAACTGCCGGTTGCGGATCTTCAACGAACTCCCATTCAGGACCCTCGTTCCACGGCCCGCGAACGTCCTCGCCAGAGGACATGTTGTAGTAGACGTTCGTGAATTCCGGATTGCCGGGCACCTTGCCCTGCGGGAAATTGGGCTGAATGGAATGCAGCGCCTTTTCAAACGACTTCTGATGCGCGATTTCACGCGTCATCAGGAACCCGAGCGCCTCTTTGATACCCGGGTCGTCGGTAACATTGATCAGCCGCTCGTACACGATCTTTGCGCGCGCCTCCGCAGCGATGTTGGATCGCAGATCAGCGGTCGGCTCGCCGATCGTATCGATATAGGCCGCAGTCCACGGCACGCCGGCCGAATTTGTCAGCGCAGGGCCGCCGCCATACAGAAGCGCGGTGGTGTGCGAGTCGTTCCCGCCGCCGGTCAATGAGCGGTAAAGTTCCGCCTCCTGCTCGACACCCTCGGCGAGTTGGCCTTTCGCCCCCTTGTTAAGCATGGCGACTATCGAGCCGATCACCTCGAGGTGGCTCAACTCCTCCGTTGCGATGTCGAAGAGCATGTCGCGCCGGCCCGGATCGTCCTCTGCGACGGCCTGCGTGAAGTATCGGCAGGCCGCGGCAAGTTCTCCCTGAGGCCCACCGAACTGTTCGAGCAGCAGGTTCGCGAGACCGGGATTCGGCGTAGCAACCCGTACGGTGTATTGCAGTCGTTTATTGTGCACAAACATATCATTCTCCATTCAGACAGGTGTCCTCCATGGGATCGGCTGATCCGGAAAAGACAACCTTGGGTTTGCGAGGATGTAAGTGCAGGCAGGACGATCGCGATGCGGATGCGGATGTCACTTGCGCTGTCTCAGAGCAAAGCTCTGGCGTGCGTTAAGGCGAGATGCCTTCTGCCGATGCGCATGCGCCGTGCCAGCGCATTTCTCGCTGCCCGAACACCCTTTCCGGCGGACTTCTGGTCCTGGGTCAGGAAGCCTCTACAAGGCCCGGAGCGCCGCGATCGGGAAACCTCACCGCATCTGGGATGCGTAGCGGTTGATGTACACGCATCTATTCACGGAAACACAATGAAAAAAATGCTCGCGCGACTGGCAAGCGATGTCCCCGGGGCTTGAAGAAAATCTGCGGCGGCGGCCCCGTTGCAGGTTGGCGGAGTCGCACGCGTGATGAGGGTCTTCTGACGCTCGTAGCGGCTTAACAGTCTATTTACTGTATTTGCCATTTACAGGCTATTTTGGCGCGCGGTTGCCGTCCGCATTTCCAGACGATGTGTCGGACAAGATCTTTGAGGGCCTGCGACAACAAAGCTCGAAGCTCGCCGCCTAGTAGAAAGCGTTTCGTTCTCGCACGCGCTCTCCCTCAATGCTTCCCATACACGGAGAGATACTCCGCCAGTCCCGTCCACTGCGGCGAGCTCAGCAATTGCGGGTGATCCCTTGCCACCTGCAGCGCGACATTGTGAAAAGCCTGCGTCGTATCCGACACGCCCGCTTGCACCGGGCCGTTGAACGCGGCCGCCGTGGTCTGTATCGGCGCGCCCGCCAGCGCAGGCGGAGGTTGAACCACAGGCTGACTATTCAGCGCGCTCGCCAGTGGATCGAGTTGCGCATTGCGAGTGCTGACCGCTGCGGAATACTGCCTCTGCGAGTCGAACTTCTCGGCGAGCATTTGCAGCACCGCAGTATGGTCGAGTTTTCCCGAGAACACGTTCCCCGGCGTGACATACGGCGACACCAGAAAAGCCGGCACGCGCAGACCGGTGGTCTTGAAAGAATATCCCGCGATGTCGGCCGCAATGTCCAAAGGCGCCACATGATCGAAGAATCCGCCGTGCTCGTCGTACGTCACGATCAACAGCGTCTCTTTCCATCTGGTCGGATTCGAAATCAAGGTCCGGTAAATATCGGCAATGAACGCCTGGCCTCCCGCCATTCCCGTTGGACAATGATCGTCGTTAGCAGTGTGATGAGGACCGTCGGTATATTCCGGTTCGATGAAGATCACTTTCGGCAGAATGCTGTTGCCCTGCCAGTCGCGGGCAAACCTCGAATACCGCCGGAAGTTACCGCCGGCATCGTTGAGCGGCAGGGTCAAGGACAGCAGGATTTCCGGTAGCCACTCCTTCATCAGGCTGAAGAACGGAAAGAAGCTTCCCGATTGATAGACGCACCAGGGTATGCCGCGCTGGCGGAGCCAATCGTAGGCAAGTGGCTGATCGGGCAGAAAGCTCATCCCTTGCACGTTGTCGCTGATCAGGCTGGTCCCCGCCATCGCCATCAGGCGATTCGCCTGAGTTCCCGAGGGCAATGGAGCAAACCAGTTGTCGCACACCGTGAAGTGCTTCGCGAGAAAGTCGAAGGTGGGCACGGTGCGAGCGTCGTAATAACCCATCACGTCGGCCAGATTCGACGCTGGCGGATTGCGGGTCGCATAGCTCTGCACGAATCCGCCGAGTTCCGGGCATCCACCCGGCGCGCACGGCGTGTTGATCTGCGTGGCGATCGGGGCGCGGTCGTGAGGCGGATCCGAGATGGCTGGGCCGGCCGGATCTAATGCATGGATGGGATATTGCTTGCCGTTGTATACGTTGATGAAGTTCGCCTGCCACGCAGGATCTGCGGAAAGGCCGTTGACCTGGCCGCCGTTCAGGCTCAGATAGCCGAGGGCGTGATCGAAGGAACGGTTTTCCATCATGACGATCACGATGGTGTCAATCTGGTCCAGAGCAGTCATTGGAGCTCCTTGCGCAACCGGTATTCACCGCAAACCGATTCGGTATCGGACAAGGTAGACGAAAACCATGGCTTTCGCGTCTCAGGTAATTCCCTGAGGCACGCCGGCGCAGGCGGATATCTCGTTCGAAGTAGAGGTGAAGAGCGTCGGCATCTTAACCGGCAAAATGACGACGCGTTCGCAGTCGATCTTCAGAGTGGTCCAGGCATGACGTTCTTATGGCGCGGGAATGAACACCGTGCGCGTCGCGCTGCTCGCGTTTTCCCAATGCGAGCTTAACGCCGCGAGCGGGATGGCTTGGGTTGCGACCCGCAATCCGGCGGGCACGGCGGCATTGAACACGGCGTTCATCGTCTCGAGCAGACGTGCGAAAGGAATACTGCCGATACCGCTGCCCATCAGCGTGATGGCCGCTGAACGGAGCACCGCGCCTGGCAACTGGATATCCGCGCCGCTCACCGAACCGATCTGAACGAAGCGCACCGGATAGTCGTCCGGCGAAGCCTTTGCTGCCGCGATAAGCAACGACTGCGCGCTCGCGCCCCAGAGATAATCGAGCACCACGTCCACGCCGTTGCGGAAGGTATTTTCGAATGCGCGCGTGAGACCGCTCTCGTCCTGCGCCAGGGAGATCGTGCTATCGGCACCGGCAAGCGCCAGCGATTCGAGCGCCGCGGTATTGCGGCCGGTTGCGATGACGCGCGCTGCTCCGAGATGCTTCGCGATCTGCACAGCCAGTCGCCCCGACGTACCCGTTGCTCCGTTGATGAACACCGTCTCGCCGGCCACGAAGCGCGCCCGCTCGATGAGCGCCGCCCACGACGACATGCCAGGAATTGCGATCGCGGCCGCGGTGATATCGTCGAGCGCGTCGGGCAACGCGATGCAATGCGTGGCCGACACGAGACTGTGCTCGGCCATGGCGCCGAATGGCGTTTGCGGCTTGAAGAAGTAGACACGCCGTCCGTCTTCCAGGCGCCCCGTACCGTCGACGCCCGCAACGAACGGAAAGCTCCCCGTCGACGAATAGTGCGAACCCTCTGCCCTCGCCCGCGTCACGTGACTCAGGGCGGACGCCGTCACGTCGACGACACATTGACCGGGCGCTGCAACGGGCACTTCGAAATCGGCATACACGGGCGCTTGGCCCGCTGCCTTTACGACTGCTGCTTTCATGGTGACTCCTTGTTGTGTGGTTGCCGCGAGGCGTCGCTCAGTGCGTGTGGACCCAATCGCGCAACGCGACATCGCGAATGTCGAGCACGTCGAACAAGCCGAGCGCGCGCAGCGCCGGCAGTGCGTCGAGCATGTCGGCCTCGGCTTCGGCGCGTGCCTGTTCACTGGCTTGCGGATCGGTCCAGACCCGCGCGTTGGCGAGGAAAGCGCCTACCGTGCCCTTGCGGATCGTCGCGCCGCGCATTTCGATTCGATCGGCGGAATCGGGGAGAACCTGTTCGGCTCGCATGTCATTGCCCTCCAGTCATTGAAAGAATGGAAGCGAGTGTAGGCGTGCAAACGCGGCCGGTCTCCGGTATAAAGGCCATTCAATACGGTGTTCCAGCCATGCCGAAGCAATTAATCCGACCGGATCTCGTCACATCGCCCGAAGGGCCGTTCCTCGCCGCGGCGGAATTGACGCAGAGCGAGGCGCGCGCGACGTCGTCGCATAGTCACGCGCGCGGACAACTCATGGGCGCGTTGAGCGGGCTTGTATCGGTCGGCCTCGACAAGCGCGATTGGGTCGTGCCGGCCACTCACGCGATCTGGATTCCGCCGCATTGCGTTCACTCGGTTCGCTCGTATGGTCCGTTCTCAGGGTGGAGTGTTTTCATTACCGAGCACCGCTGCGCGCAGTTGCCGCGTGAGCCGCGCGCGATCAAAACCACGCCTTTGCTGCGCGAAGCGGCGAGGCGCGTCGCCACATGGCCGGGGGTGGAACTCGATCAGGGGCAGACGCGGATTGCAGAGGTGATCATCGACGAGTTGATAGCGTCGAAAGAGGAATCGCTGGATTTGCCGCGCCCGGAAGACCCGAGGCTGGTGCGGATCACGGACGCGCTGGTTAGTGATCTGTCCGATAACCGGCGCCTGGAAGAATGGGCGACGTGGGCCGGTCTCGCGCCGCGCACGCTGAGTCGTCGCTTCGTGAGCGAGACAGGCATGTCGTTCGCGCAATGGCGTCAACAGGCGCGGTTGCTGCGCGCGCTCGAACTTGTCGCGGATGGCGTACCCGTAACGACGATCGCACTCGAATTAGGTTACGACAACGTCAGCGCGTTTATCGATATGTTTCGCAGAGCAATGGGAACGACGCCGGGCCGATATCTCGCGACGGACACGCAGGAGTCGCGCGGTGCGCCTGCCTGATCTTCAAACGCGACTTGAGCGAGCTGAATATGCAGCACACTCTGGCAAACCGCCTCAAGGCGTGCAGTTGGAGCCCAATTTCACCTTGCGCTTATCCATCTGCAAACGGTTGCCGCTCAGTTTGACCTTGCCGGAAAACGAATCGCTTTTCCACTGGATCTTGCAAGTCGACGCATCGATCGCATAGACCACCTGCTCGCTGCCGGAATACGTGGAGACGAGAAGCTGCTTGCCGTTCGAATAAAGCGGCCGCTCGACGATGCTGACGTCCGGGTCCACGGAGCACGGCGCGGCACCCGCATGGCTTAGCGTGAGCGGACCGAGCCAGGCCGTCGGACTCTCCGTGCCGTCGCTCTGACCCAGATCGATGGACAGGTCGCCCACGCTGAGCTTGCCCGTGCCGGGATTCACCTCGTTGTAATGACACGATTGCGCGACGGCAACCGGAGCCGCAATCAACAGACCGGCAGCGGCCATGACCGCTCGCGTGATAAGACTCTGCTTCATGGCTTGATAGCGTAATACTGGACGTTCGCGAGATCCGCATGCGACCAGGAAAAGTTAATGGCGGTGTTTTTCCGTCCGACGCCGCCATATCGGCCCCAATACGCGAGCGGATAAGGTTTCGATTGACCCGGCATGACAATCACCACATGGCCGTGATGCGTCGCCTTCAATCCGGCAACCACCAGATAGCCGAGTCCCGCATAAGCAACGGCCTTATCGGCATCCGAACCGAGTTGAGTCCACGGGGCGCGGCCGATCGTGTCGATAATGCTGTTCGCATCACCCGTCAACGTGATATCGAGGTCCGCCGCGACGGCCTTCAGGAAGCCGCTGCAATCGGCTTTCCATCGCGCCCAGTGGTTC
The DNA here is from genome assembly GCF_003387275.1 of Paraburkholderia sp. BL6669N2. Lineage (NCBI taxonomy): Bacteria > Pseudomonadati > Pseudomonadota > Betaproteobacteria > Burkholderiales > Burkholderiaceae > Paraburkholderia > Paraburkholderia sp. BL6669N2. The sequence goes on from NZ_QUNA01000002.1 coordinate 1,794,538, forward strand.
TCGCACAGAGTTTTGATATTTTGTCCGCCAGCCATTATCGTGATCCGTTTTCCACGCGACGTTGTCAGTTTTTCTCCGGCCGCGAAAAGCCGCGACGTAAGCGTTCGGATTATAACGAGGCTTACAGAAATGTAAATGAATGAATCGCGTAATGCGGTGCGGATTAAAAATGATGCATTCATTCTGAATACAATCGTCTCCCGCGCAATCGCTGCTCACCAATAGAGCCCTGCTTCATCTAGCCAATTAACGCTATGAAATTCTATGGCCGCGTGAGTGGACTTCGAGAAGAAAGCGATCTGCCGTTTGACTTCAGCACTTCTTCCGCACTGGACAGTACGAAAACGCGCGAGCACCTGCCGCCGGCCGTCCCAAACAACCGATATCCCGCTCGCCGTGCGCACCGCCTCTTGTTATAATTCTTTCACCAAATCGAACAAAACATAACGCCCTTCCTCACTGCGCGACAGGAGCTCCATGCTGAAACCCGACCGCCTCCGCGCCCTTGCCGAAGCACTGGGCAGGCAAAACGTGATGCGCCTGCGCGACGCCGCCGGCCTGCTGGGCGTTTCGGAAATGACTGTCCGGCGCGATATCGCCGGCAGTCCCGAGCGATTCACGTATCTCGGCGGCTACATCGTCAGCGCGACCGACGTCCCCAATAACGCCGGCTATTCACTCGAAGAAGAGAAAGACCACTTCGCGCAGGCCAAGGCCGAGGCATCGGCAATCGCGGCGGGACTCATCGGCAACAACGAGACGCTGTTCATCGACTGCGGCACCACGCTCACCACGCTGGCAAGGCTGATTCCGGTCGAGCGGCACGTCACGGTGGTGTGCTATTCGCTGAACGTCGCGGAGATTCTGCGGCGCAAACCCAATGTGCGGATGATTCTGCTGGGCGGCGTCTATGTCCCTTCGTCCGATTCGTTCGCCGGCGAAGAAAGTCTGGAGATGTTGCGCCGCATGGGCATCAACAAGGCGTTCATTTCAGCCGGCGGCGTAGACGCGGCGCGCGGCGTGACGTGCTGGAATTTTCATGAGGTCGCGCTGAAACAGGCGGCCATGGCGAGCGCGGTCGAGCGGCATCTGGTGGTGGACCAGAGCAAGTTCGGCGTGGTGAAAGCCGTGCGTTTCTCGCAAGTGGACGACTTCGATTCCATCATCACCGAGAAAGGCCAGGAGCATCGCAAGCGCCGCTAGGCGCGCCTGCTCACCTCTGCATTTATGGCCCCCCGCTCGCAACGCGGAGGCCGCGGTTCAATCTTCAGTTCTTGCGCTGCAAGGCGAACAGCGTCCCGGCGACCAGAATGAACGCGCCGATAATCACCTTCTGCCAGGTGCTCGGCACGCCCACCAGAATCAGCACGCTGTTGATCAGCGTAACCAGCACCACGCCGAGCAACGTGCCGGCCACCGTCCCCGTGCCGCCCGTAATGCGTGCGCCGCCCAGAATCACAGCGGCGATCACGTCGAGTTCGGTGCCCACCAGATCGAACGGATTGGCGAGCCGGTTGTTCGACACGTGCAGAATGCCCGCGATACCGGCCAGCATGCCGGTATAGCCGAACACGAACAGATGGATCGCCCGCAGGCTGTAGCCGAGCCGCTCGGCAATGGCGAGACTGCCGCCCATCGCATAGACGCCGCGTCCCATCATCGTGCGATTCAGCAGCCACCACGTGACCACCGCGGCCGCCACCAACGCGACAACGGATACCGGCAGCACGGCGCGCAGGCCGTCGGCGGTGTGATAGAAAAACAGCGGAATGCGGCCGAAATGATCCATGCTGTGCGGAATGTTCATGAAGAACGTCGTGCCGATGAACGTCAGCAGCAGCCCGCGATACAGATACTGCGTGCCGATCGTGACGATCAGCGAAGGCGCCTTCAGCCGATGCACCAGCAACCCGTTCACAATGCCGAGCACGACGCCGCCGAGCGCGCCCGTGATCAGGATCAGCGCGAACGGCGCATCCGGCCACCAGGCGAAGACGGCCTTGGTGATGCCGTACATGGTCAGCGCGGCAATTGCAGTAAACGACACGTCGATCCCGCCGGAGGCCAGCACCACGAGCGTGCCCAACGCGAACAGCGACATCGTGGTCGCGGAATGCAACAGGTCGAACAGCGTCGCCAACTGGAAGAAGCGCGGATTGATCGCGCCGACAATCAGGCACGTCACCACGATCAATCCCAGGGTGAACCATTCGGGATTGCGCGCGAGCTTGGCCCGCAAGCTCGGCGGCTTGACCTCGGGGGCGACTTCGACGACGGTCGGGGTGGTCATGGTCTGGTTCAGGCGCGAATCGATGCGCGAGTTCATAAATGGGAACGTCCTTTATGCGGCTTCCGAAAGCAGCGCGTGATACAGATCGGCTTCGCTCAACGTGTCGGCCCGATATTCGCTGGCCACGCGGCCTTTTTTCATCATCAGAATGCGATCGCAGTTCTGCAGCAGTTCGGGCAAATCGTCGCTGATCAGAATGATGCCGATGCCGCGTTGCGACAGGCGCTGCATGATGCGGTAAATGATGTCCTTCGAGCCGACGTCGACGCCGACCGTCGGTCCATGCAGAATCAACACGCGTGGGTCGATGGCGAGCCAGCGGCCGATCAGCACGCGCTGCTGGTTGCCGCCCGACAGCGATTGCACCGGCTTGTCGACACCCGGCGTGGCGATCTGCAAATCCTTCACCGTCTGCTCCGCAAGCGCCTGCGCGCGGACGCGGTCGATCTGGCCGAAGCGGTCGCGCAGGCTCGAGATCATTGCGGTGATCACGTTGTCGCGAATCGGCTTGTCGAGAAAGAGCCCTTCGTTCAGGCGGTCTTCCGGCACATAGCCGATGCGATGATTCTTCGCGTCCGAGGGTGTGCGCAGTGAAACCGTCTTGCCGTCGAGCGTCACGTGCCCGGATTGCGCCGGCGCGACGCCCGCGAGCGCACGTGCGAGTTCGTTGCGCCCCGAGTCGAGCAGGCCGGTAATGCCGAGAATCTCGCCGCCGTGCAGCGCAAACGACACATCGCTGAACTGGCCCGCGCGCGTATAGCCTCGCACCTCAAGCACGACGTTGGGCTCGTGTGCGCCTTCGCGATAGCGCTCATTCGACAGATGTCGCCCTGTCATCAATTCGCTGATCTGCGCCTTGGTGAATTGCGCGATCGGTCCTTGCGCCATTTTCTGCCCATCGCGCAGCACGATCACTTCGCCGCCGATCGCATAGCATTCGTCGAGCTTGTGGCTCACGAACAGCACGGTAACGCCCTGCGCGCGCAGATTCGCGAGCACGGCAATCAGATTGTCCACTTCCTTTTGCGTAAGCGACGTGGTGGGCTCGTCCATGATGACGAACTTCGCCTCGCTGGCGATCGCGCGGGCAATCGCCACCAGTTGCCGCGTGGCGAGCGGCAACTGCTCGATCAGCGTGGCCTGAAACTCCGCGTTGCCGGGCAGGCCGACTGCTTGGAGCGCGCGCGCGGCCGTGCGGGCCAGTTCGCGCCGGTCGAAGGTGCGGACCAGCTTGCCTTGATGGGTGGCGAGTTCCGACGTGAGCGCGACGTTTTCGGCCACGTTCATGTTGGGCAGCAGCGAGAGGTCCTGATACACGGTCTCGATGCCGGCGGCGAGCGATTCGAGCGCGGAGAGCCGCGCATGCCGCACGCCTTCGATCACGAGTTCGCCTTCGTCGGGCGGCTGCGCGCCGGAAATGATCTTGATGAGCGTGCTCTTGCCGCAACCGTTTTCGCCGAGCAGGTGATAGATTTGCCCGCGCTCGAACGACAGACTCACGCCGCGCAACGCATGCACGCCGGTGAAACGCTTGTGCACGCCGACAACCTCCAGAAACGGCTGCGACGCTTCAGACTGCGGTGACTTAGGTGAGGTTGCTTCTTGATTCATTGTAGCGAGTCACAGGTTGAGGCGTCCCCTTGCGAGGACGCCATGACACATGAAACAAAAACCGGAAGCCGCAAAGTTCAGAACGGATACTGCTTGTAGTTCGACTTGTCGACGTTCACCCAGCCCTGCCCGCGCACGATGATGCCCTTGCCCGGACCTTTAGCGACCGTCACCTTCGTGTAGCCCGGAATGCCGAGGTCGGCGCCGTTTTCAACCGTCTTGCCGTCCACCAGCATTTGCGCGACCTTGTTCATCGCGATGCCCGCGAGCTTCGGATCCCAGAACGCGATGCCGTTGATCGCGCCGCTTTCGAGGAACTTGCCGGCTTCCGTCGGCAGACCCGTGCCGTAGACGCAGATCTTGCCCTGCATGCCGGCCTCTTCCACCGCGCGGCCAATGCCGATCACGTCGAGCGACGACGAACCCTGGAAGCCCTTCAGGTCCGGATGCTTGCGCAATACTTCCTTCGCGACTTCATAGGCGCGCTCGCCGTCGTTGTTGGTTTCGAGCTTCGGCTCGACCAGGTTCATCTTCGGATACTTGGCCTTGGCGTTGCCGATACCGCCGTCCGCCCATTGCACCTGCGAGCGGCTGCCGAGCGAGCCGACCAGCACGGCCCACTTGCCGTCGTCGTGCATGCACGAGGCGAGCCGCTCGTTCAGGCCGGCGCCGTAGGCGGTGTTGTCGAACGCCTCGATATCGACCATCGTGTTCTTGGCGTTGTCCGCTTCATGCGTGACCACCTTGATGCCGCGATCCATCGCCTTCTTCAACGCGGGTTCGAGCGTCGGCGGATCGTAGGGCACCACGGCAATGGCCGTCACCTTCTTGGCGATCAGATCTTCGATGATCTTCAGTTGCTGCGCCGCGTCCGCGCGGCCGGGGCCGGTCTGATACGCGTTGATGTTGGGGTTGTCCTTGGCGAACTGCTTGACGCCGTCGTCCATGCGGTTGAACCAGTTGATGCCGGTCACCTTGACGACCGTGACGATCGTTTCGTTCGTGGCAGCCTGCGCCGCGGCGATCACGCCTACCGTCAACGCCCCTGCCGCAAGCGCCGCACCCAGTCGAGTCAATTTCATGCGATGTCTCCTTTATCGTTCGATGTCGCCCACTTCACCGTCACGGACAGCCTGGGCTCGTTGTCCGCCGCGTACTGAAACTTCATGTAACGCCGCTAACTTTTTGGCGTTGAACTCGCTGAACTCACCGCATTCGAAGCGCCCGTCCCGCCGCCGAAGCCGAAGATCGCGCGCACCCGTTCGCCACCCGCAAACGCCAGCGACAGCAGCAATAGAAAACCCCACGCGCAGTCGCCGAAAAACTGCGACACGCCCATCAGATTGAACAGGCTGGAGAGAAACTGCAGCACCGTCGCGGCGAAGAACACGCAGATGATGCGGCCATGACCGCCGGCAGGATTCACCCCGCCCATCACCGCGATCAGGATCGCGATCAGCAGATAGGAGTTGCCGTAGTCCCATTTCGCGCTGGACGTATGCGTTGCGCTGATCAGCCCGGCCAGCGACGCGAGCACGCCGCACATCGCATACGTCGTGATCAGCATGCGGGCGCGCGGAATGCCGGCATAGAACGCCGCTTTCGGATTGGTGCCCATCAGATAGAGACGCAAGCCGAATGGACTGCGCTTGAGCAGCCACCCCAGCACGATCACCGCCGCGATAAAGATGCAGAATGCGATCGGCACCTGAAACACCGTACCGTTGCCGATATTCGACAACGGGTCCACGTAATCGACATGCACCGAGGCGCCATTGCTGAGCACCACTGCAAAGCCCGTGAACAGCAGTTGTGTGCCGAGCGTGCAGAGAATCGGCGTGAGTCTGAGGCGGGCGATCACCACGCCGTTCAACAGCCCGCCAAGCAAACCCATTGCCACCACGATCACGCAGAACAGTGACGTATATAGCGCGGGTGAATCGTCGCCACTGACAAAGCGCGGCACGACCAGCGCGGCCACCATGCCGGACAGGTTGGCGAGCCCGACGCCGGACAGATCGATGCCGCCGTTGCCCGACACCATTGAGAGCATGATGCCGAGCGCGAGCAGGCCGAGCTCGGGCAACTGGCCGCCCATCGACTGCAGATTGTCGATGTCGACGAATTGGCCGCGCGAGAGCCACGTCGCGACCAGCACGACGAGCACGTTGACGATCAGCAGGAAATTCAGTTGCCGGTCGCCGAACAGTTTTCCAGCGGTGAACGCAGACTTCATGGTAACGACACGCTCCTTCGGGCTTCGCAAACGCTCAGTTCAGGATGGCTGGGATACGCCGGCCGGCTGGTTCAGCACTTGATTCACTTCGGCGAGCGTCGGCATGGAAGGCGCCGTGCCTGGACGCGTCACGGAAATACCGGCGAGTGCGCAACCAAAACGCAGTGCGGTGATCGCGTCGTCGCCACGTGCGAGCGCTGCCGCGAAGCCGCCCGTGAAGCCGTCGCCGGCGCCGGCGGTTTCCACCACGCGGCCGCAGCGATACGCGGGCACGAGGTGCGATTGAGTCGCCGAGTGCAACAGCGCTCCGCCCTCGCCCAGCGTGATGATTGCCGTGCCGACGCCTTTGGCGAGCAAGACGTCGGCGGCGCGGCGGGCGTCGTCGGCGTTCGCGATCGGCACGCCGGTCAATGCGGTTGCTTCGGTTTCATTCGGGGTGATGTAGTCGCACAGCGGGAAGATGGCGTCGTCGAGCGGCATGGCGGGCGCCGGATTGAACACGGTGATCACACCGTGCTTGCGCGCCACTTCGAGCCCACGCCGCGCGGCTTCGAGCGGCTGTTCGAGTTGCGTGACGAACACGCGGGCCGACGCGATGTCGGCTTCGATCGCATCGACGTCGGCGGCTTCCATCGTGCCGGCCGCGCCGGATGCGACGATGATCGCGTTCATGCCAGTGTTGTCGTCGACGAAAATATGCGCCGCGCCCGTCGAGACGCCGTCGATCACCGACGCGCGCGCCGTGATGCCCTCAGCGGCCCAGGTGGCGCGTGCGATGGAGCCGAACGCGTCGTTGCCGATGCGGGTGCAGAACACCACGTCCGCGCCGACCCGCGCGGCCGCGACCGCCTGATTCGAGCCCTTGCCGCCCGGCCCCATGGCGAACGCCGTGCCCGCGATCGTTTCGCCGATCTGCGGCATACGTCCGGCGCGAAACGTCAGATCGGTCACATAGATGCCGAGAATGACGACGCGCCCCTTTCCGATTGCTTGCGAAGGCGTGTTCATGCGGGCGCCCCTTGCGGCAATCCAGCCTGATTCAAGAAGCTTCGGGTCGATGCTTCACATGCGCACAACACCAATGTATGCAGCAACAAATCCAGATTCTTCAGCACGTTGTCTCCTCCATTTTCTGGTTGGCGTGCGTGTCTTTACTTCAAGACGTTCGGTACGGTTGGCGGATCAGCCAGTCAATCTCCGTACGGTATCCAGATGTTCTTCACCTGCACCGCCTGGCGCAGGAACGGCCGGCCTTCGCTCGCACGGTCGAACCAGTCGAACTGGCGGCCGGAATCGACAAACGCTCGCTTCAGGTTGCCGACCGATTCGCGCTCGACCAGCGTCGAATCCGCTGCGCTGCCGAAGCACCAGACCGCGTCGACGTCGTCGTGTTTCACGAGCGCGGGCAGCAACGCGCCGCGTTCACCGGTGACGATGTTCAGCACGCCGCCGGGCACGTCGGACGTCTCGGCCACCTGATAGAAGTCGGTGACCGTGAGCGGCGACGCCTCGCTCGGCAGCACCACCACGCGATTGCCCATCGCCAGCGCGGGCGCCGCCAGCGAAACGAAGCCGAGCAGCGGCGCTTCGTCCGGACAGGCAATGCCGATCACGCCGAGCGGCTCATGCATGGCCAGCGCGACGCCGCGCAACGGCGGCGTATGCACGGCGCCATCGAACTTGTCGGCCCACGCCGCGTACGTGAAAAGACGCTGCACGGAGGCATCCACTTCGGCGCGCGCCGCGGCCTCCGTCGCACCGTTTCGCACGACGAGCTGCCGCACGAATTCGTCAGCGCGCACGGCGAGATTTTCCGCCAGATAGAACAGCACTTGCGCGCGGTTATGCGTGCTGGCCTGCGACCATTTCTGCGCCGCGCGCGCCGCTTCGACCGCGTTGCGAATGTCCTTGCGATTGCCCGCGGCCACTTCACCAACGGGCGTGCCGTCCGGCGCATGCACCGGCAGCGAATAGCCGCTGTCAGGACGCGCCTGCTTGCCGCCGATAAACAGTTTCGCGGTCCGGTCAATCGAGGTGACGTTCGACAACGGGTCGAGCGTCTCTGCGTTGCGCGCAGGGGCCGGCGCCAAACGGCGCTCCGCAAGCTTGAGCCACGCCCGCGGTTTCAGATATTCGTAGATGCCCTCACGCCCGCCTTCGCGGCCATAGCCCGACTCGCGATAGCCGCCGAAGCCGACCGCCGCGTCGAACAGATTTGTCGCGTTGATCCAGACGACGCCGCTGGCGAGGCGCGGTGCAACGTCGAGCGCGCGGCCGATGGTTTCGCTCCACACGCTCGCGGCGAGTCCATAACGCGAGTTGTTGGCGAGCGCGATCGCTTCGTCGGGCGTGCGGAAGCTCATCGTCACCAGCACCGGGCCGAAGATTTCTTCCTGTGCGAGCGTGGAAGCTGGCGCTACACCGGTCACGAGCGTCGGCGGAAAAAAGCAGCCGCCGGAAGGCATGGCCGTATCGGGCGACTGCCAGACCGAGCAACCTTCACGCCGGCCAGTTTCCACCAGCGACTGGATACGTTCGAGTTGCACCGGATCGACAATCGCGCCGAGGTCGATGCTTTTGTCGAGCGATGTGCCCACGCGCAGCGTCTCCATGCGCCGTTTCAGTTTGGCGATGAAACGCGCTTCGATGCCTTCCTGCACCAGCAGCCGTGAGCCCGCGCAGCAGACTTGCCCCTGGTTGAACCAGATTGCGTCGACGACGCCTTCGACTGCGCCGTCCAGATCAGCGTCGTCGAACACGATGAAGGGCGACTTGCCGCCGAGTTCGAGCGTCAGCGACTTGCCGGAACCCGCCGTGGCCGATCGGATCAGCCGACCCACTTCCGTCGAGCCGGTAAAGGCGATCTTGTCGACTTGCGGATGCTCGACCAATGCGGCGCCAGTGCGTCCGTCGCCCGTGACGACGTTTAGCACGCCGGCCGGCAAGCCCGCGCGATGCGCGAGTTCCGCGAACAGCAACGCGGTGAGCGGCGTGTACTCAGCCGGCTTCAACACGACGCAGTTGCCCGTGGCAATGGCTGGCGCGATCTTCCACGCGAGCATCAACAGCGGGAAATTCCACGGCACGATCTGACCGACCACGCCGAGCGGCGCGTAATCCGCGAACTCGCTCTCCTGCAGCTGCGCCCACCCCGCGTGGTGCAGGAAGTGACGCGCGACGAGCGGCACGTCGATATCGCGCGTTTCGCGGATCGGCTTGCCGTTGTCGAGCGCTTCGAGCACCGCGAACAGCCGGCTATGACGCTGCACCATGCGGGCCAGCGCGTACAGATGCCGTGCCCGTCCGGCGCCGCCCAACGCGAGCCAGCCCGGCTGCGCGGCGCGCGCGGCGGCGACGGCGGCGTCGATATCGGCCGCGTCGCCCTGAGCGACCTGGGCGAGCTGCTCCCCCGTCGCGGGCGCGTTCGAAGCGAAACGCTCGCCCGCCGCCGGCGCATGCCACGCGCCGCCGATGAAATGCCCGAAGCCATCCTCATGCTGCGCCAGCCAGGCGCGCGCGGGTTGATCGTCCTCGGGTGCGGGACCGTACTCCATCGATGAAAAATACTCGGCTACGCTCATGGGATCGGTCTTCTGTTCAGGCTACGGGGTGACGGTTGAAAGCGGAGTAACGGCCGCTCACGTAATGTTCGAGCTGGCGTTCGATATCGGCCAGCAGGCTCGACGCGCCGATCCGGAACAGCTCCGGTTCGAGCCACGCACGGCCGAGTTCTTCTTTCATCAGGATCTGATATGACAGGACGGACTTCGCAGTCGATACGCCGCCCGCCGGTTTGAAGCCGATCAGTACGCCAGTGCGTTCCTGGTATTCGCGGATCATGCGCACCATCACGAGCGAGACATCCAGCGTCGCGTTGACGCCTTCCTTGCCGGTGGATGTCTTGATGAAGTCGGCGCCGGCCATCATGCAGACCATCGACGCGCGCGCCACGTTCGAAAGCGTGCGGATGTCGCCGGTGGCAAGAATGGTTTTCAGATGCGCCGGGCCGCAGGCCGCGCGGAAGTCGCGCACTTCGTCGTACAGCGCCTGCCAGTTGCCGGTGAGCACATATTCACGCGTGACGACGATGTCGATTTCCTGTGCGCCGTCCGCGACCGAGGCCTCGATCTCTTTGAGCTTTAACGGATGGGGAATCAAGCCCGCAGGAAACCCCGTGGAGACCGCGGCAACCGGAATGCCGCTGCCGTGCAGCGCATCGACCGCCGCCGCGACGAAGCGGTGATACACGCACACCGCGCCCGTCGTGATGCCTTGCGGCGCGATGCCGAGCGCTTCGAGCAGATCGACGCGCACCGGTTGCCGCGCCTTCGCGCAGAGCCGCCGCACGCGGCCTTCGGTGTCGTCGCCGTTGAGCGTGGTGAGGTCGATGCAGGTGACGGCTTTGAGCAGCCAGGCCGCCTGCGCATCTTTCTTGACGCTGCGGCGCGTGCCGAGTGTGGCGGTGCGCCGTTCAACCGCCGACTGGTTGACGCGCAAGCCGTCGAGCCAGGAGGCGTCGAACGGCATGCCGGGATTGCGCTCGGGATGAACGATCGGTGTGCCGCGCAGCGCGACGACCGATGAAGACTGCAATGGGGCTTCTGGCATAAGACATCCGAAAATATGATGCGACGCACAACAGCCGCCGACAATTTGTTCGCACTTATGCTACAACGATTGATAGAATCATAACAAGCTTTGCGAGCAATCGTTACATCATCAAGCGGATGAGCCCGGCGAACGCCTGTGAATGTTATTGACGCACCATATTCATGATGCGAAGATCACAACACGGTTCCGGCCGGTAAGCGTTATACAAAGAAAAGAATTTCGTCGCGTGGACGAAGGAGACATGCCAGATGAGTGAGCCGGTTGCGGTCGCGGCCGCGTCATCGCCTCAGGTTCCATTGATCCGTGTTGCGGGCGTCACCAAACGATTCGGTGGCGTGCACGCGCTGCGCGGCGTCAACCTCGAAGTGTTGCCCGGCGAAGTCCACGCGCTGCTCGGCGAAAACGGCGCTGGCAAATCCACGCTGATCAAGATCCTCAGTGGTGTGCATGCATATGACGAGGGCGTCATCGAAATCGCCGGCCACGAAGTCGCGTTCGACTCGCCGGCGCAATCGCGCGATGCGGGTGTCGCCGTGGTCTATCAGGATTTGAGTCTTGTCGAATCGCTGTCGGTCGGCGCCAATCTCATGTTGGGCCGCGAACCGCGCACGCGTCTGGGCTTCGTGAAGAATCGCCAGCTCATGGCCACGGTCGGCGAGTTCCTGCGTTCGCATGGCATTCCACTCGATCCGAAAGTGCCGGTCGGCTCGCTGCCCTTCGCTTACCGGCAAATGACCGAGATCTGCAAAGCGCTGATGGGCGAAGTGCGCGTGCTGATTCTCGACGAACCCACGTCCGCGTTGACCGGCGGCGAAGAGCAGATTCTGTTCGACGCGATTCGCGCGGTCACGGCTCGCGGCGTCGGCGTGATCTATGTGACGCATCGGTTGAACGAGGTGTTCAGGATTTCGCAGCGCGTGACCGTGTTCCGCGATGGCGCGAACGCCGGCACATTCCAGACAGCGCAAACGGATATGAAGCAACTGGTGGCGGCGATCGTCGGTCCTGCTCATGCCGCGTTGCAGGCGCGGCAGAAAACGGCGGTGGGCGATGGAGCCGCCGTGGTTGCCACTACCGCAGGCGCGTTGCCGGCATCCGAACGGGCGTCCAACGCCGACACCGCGCCCGTACTCAAGTTATCGAACGTCAGCAACGACCGCTTGCATCACATCGATCTCGTGGTTCGCCGCGGCGAAGTCCACGGACTCGCGGGGTTGATCGGCAGCGGACGCACCGAGATTCTGCAAACCATCTTTGGCCTTCGATCCGTGGACGCCGGCTGCATCGAATTCGACGCTCGAACGCGCTCGCGCATCACACCAGCCGAGGCGATTCAACTTGGCATGGCGCTGGTGCCGGAGGATCGTCACCTTGAAGGGCTCGTGCTCGATCATTCGATCGAACGCAATCTGACGCTGCCGCGACTGCCGCATTTTTCCCGTTGGGGTTGGCTGCGCAGCCAGGCCGCCGTTCAGCAGGCGAAGCGTTCCATGAAAGAGCTGGCCGTGAAAGCGCCCAACTCATCGACCGCGGTCAAGTTCTTATCCGGCGGCAATCAGCAGAAAGTGGTCTTCGCGAAGTGGAATCATCCGCGCCCCAAGTTGCTCATGCTCGACGAACCGACCGTTGGCGTGGATGTCGGCGCGCGCGAGGAAATCTACGGCGTGGTGAACGACGCCGCGCAGGCGGGCACCGGCGTGCTCATCGTCTCGTCGGATCTGGATGAACTCTTGCGCCTGTGCGACCGCATTTCGATCGTCGCGGACGGCTGCATCGTCAATACGGTGGAGCGCGCGGAACTCGCCAACGCCGAAGCGCTGCATCACCTGATCCAACTTTCCCGTTCTTCGATCGAGGCGTTAGCAACATGAATGAATCTGTCTCGCCGCTGACGGCCGAACGGCAGGCGTCGCCGCCGCAGAAAAGCCGTATGCGGCGCATCGCGCAAGCCCTGCTGCAAGGCGACCGGCCATATGCGCTGTATGCCGCGTTCGCGATTCTGCTAGTGGTGTTCAGCTTCGCGTCACCGTGGTTCCTGTCCATCGACAACTTCCTGAATATCGGCCGGCAAACCGCGCTCGTCTCGATCATCGCGATCGGCATGACCTTCGTGATCATCGCGCGGCAGATCGATCTTTCCGTGGGCTCGACGCTGGCGCTCTCGGGCATGTCCGCGGCGCTCGCCATGGCGTATGTGGGCAACAACTGGGTGATCGGCGCAATTGCCGGTATCGGCACCGGCGCGATCGTCGGCGCGATCAATGGAATCGTGACCACGCGTGTCAACATTCCTTCGTTTCTCGTCACGCTCGGCACGCTGAGCGCCGCGCGCGGACTCGCGCTGATGGTGACGACCACCAAGCCCGTGATCATCGATAACGACTCGTTCATCTCGATCTTCGGCGAGGGCGATATTTTCGGCGTGCCGGTGCCGATTATCTGGACGCTGCTCGCCGTGATCGCCGGCATTCTGCTGCTGCACTACAGCGTGTTCGGCCGGCAGATCTATGCGGCCGGCGGCAATCCGACCGCCGCGCTCTATTCGGGCATCAACACGCGGCGCGTGACCACCCTCGCCTTCATTCTCACCGGCATGCTGGCCGGACTCGCCGCGCTCGTGCTGTCGGCGCGCTCGCATGCGGCGCGGCCCGACGTGGTGCAAGGCATGGAGCTGGATGTGATCGCCTCGGTGACGCTCGGCGGCTGCAGTCTGTTCGGCGGACGCGGCTTCGTGCTGGGGACGCTGCTCGGCAGTCTGATCATCGGCACGCTCAACAACGGGCTGGTGCTGCTCGGCGTGAGTTCATCGCTGCAACTGGTGATCAAAGGCGTGATCATCGTCGCGGCGGTTGCGTTTACGAGGAAATAGGCAACAAAGAAAGTAGAGAAGCAAGGCAGTTCGGACGTGAAGACGTGAAGCGCGGACATGAAGACCAACGGAGGAGAAACATGAAACAACGTCGTGGTTCAAGAATAGCGTTAGCCGGTGTCGTGGCGGCGGCCGCCGTCGCTTGTCTGGCTTCCCCGGGTGCTTACGCACAGTGCGTGACCGGCATACCGGCGGGCTCAATGGGGCCGAAGGGTATCGTCGGGCAAGGACCGAACGGCGAAAAAGCCGCGTCGGTGGATGCCGTGAAACTGACCGACGCCGACATCGCCAAAATCAAGGCCGGCAAGTTCAAGGTCGGCATTTCGATGCAGACCATGAATCTCGACTGGTCGCAACTTCAGGTGGCGGGCATCACCGATACGCTGAAGAAGTACGGCGTGGAAGTGATCGGCACGGCCTCGGCGGAATATCAGGTCGACAAGCAGATCGCCGATATCGAGAACACGATCCAGCGCCATCCGAACGGCATCATCTCCATTCCGGTCGACGGTACGGCGACGGCCGCCACCTACAAGAAAGTGTCCGCGGCCGGCATCAAGCTCGTGTTCATGGACAACGTGCCGACCGGCCTGAAGCATCCGGAAGAATACTCGGCGATGATCTCAGCGGATAGCGAAGGCAATGGCCAGATCGCGGCGAAAGTGCTCGCCTCGTGCGTGCCGCAAGGCGCAACGGTCGGGCTCGTGAATTTCGGCGTCGACTACTTCAGCACGACGGAACGGACCAAGGCCGTCAACGACTGGCTGAAGAAAAACCGTCCGGACATCAAGATCAAACAGGTCGCCTTCACGGACCCGTCTAAAGTCGGCCAGATCGCGGGCGACTTCCTCACTGGCAATCCTGATGTGAAGGGCCTGTTCGCGGTGTGGGATCAGCCGGCTCTCGACACGCTCACGTCCATGCGCGCGCAAGGCGTGACGATTCCCATGACGACGGTCGATCTCGGCCTGCAATCCGCGATCGAAATCGCCAAGGGCGGACCGCTGAAGGCAACTGGTTCGCAACGTCCGTACGATCAGGGCGTTGCCGAGGCCATGGCGATGATGAAGGCGCTGATCGGCCAGACGCCGCCGGCGTGGATCGGCGTGCAATCGTTGCCGGTGGTTCAGTCGAACGTGCTCGAATCCTATAAGACGGTGTTCAAGAAGGACCCGCCGCCGCAACTGGCGGATGCGTGCAAGAAGGCCGCGCCGGCTTGCGGTTGAGGCGGGCGGGTCGCGCTCTGTCATCGCACTTCTCTCCTTCAGCTTCCGGACGCCGGCGCGACAGGCCGGCGTCGGGCGCGAATCCTGCTACTCGATAGACCTACTACGTCGATTCGAACGAGGAGAAAAGATGACCCTGCTTATTTACCTGGTTGGCTGGATCATTCTGATCGGCGGCGTGTCATGGGGATTGATGGCCATGCACGTCGCGCAGCATACGATTGCCATCGTGGCGGTCATTCTGCTCGGCGTCGCTGTGATTACCGGCGCGACGCGGGCACGCAGCCGGGATCGGCCGTAGCATCGGCAATCTGCTGCCAGCCGGAAGCAGCCTGTTTGATACGGCGGTGAATTGGCTCAGTTCGAAACCGACTCGTCATTCATCGACGGCATCTGCGCGGCGCGCACCGTTGCGGTGTTATCCGCGCGGTGCCCGATCGCATAAAGCTCCCGGTTTCGCGCTATTTCGGCATCCGTCGGCGGATACTCTTCATCATGGGACGGCACCAGCCCTTCTGCCTGTGCCTGCTTCAACTGCGCCGTCACGTCGGCGCGCGTCAGACCTGACGTGCTGGTTTGCGCAAAGGCATTCGCGCCGAACGTCAGGCTGAGCACGGTGACGGCAACAGCGTTAAGCAATTTCATGATGTCTCTCCGGGCAGGGGCAAACAATGACTGGGTAGCAACACGCCTCCCATTCTTGTCATTTCCCCTGTCCGGGCACTGACCTCCAGATTACCGTTCTGTTATCTACGCACGCCTGGCGATACGCCACGCGAAGCCGCGCCACATCTACGCGCATTCACTTCAGCGCTCACATAACAGAACGGTAATCTAACCGACGGCAGCCGGTCAGCGCCGCCCCGCCACACTCCTGACTTTACGAAGCCCGCGTCACGCGCCTCGCAGCACTGCATCGGCGCGTGCCTCCATCGGCCTTTTTTCAGGAACCCGTCATGTGGATTGTCAGGCTGGCGCTGCGCCGCCCTTATACCTTCGTGGTCCTCGCCGTGCTGATCTTTATCGTCGGCCCGCTCGCGATACTGCGCACGCCGACCGATATCTTTCCGAACATCGATATCCCGGTGGTCAGCATCGTCTGGAGCTATAACGGCTTCTCGGCGCAAGACATGGCCAGTCGCATCACGTCGAACTACGAACGCGCGCTGACCTCGGACGTCGACGATATCGAGCACATCGAGTCGCAATCGCTGAACGGCGTCTCCGTGGTGAAAATCTTTTTCCATCCGGGCGCGGACATCAATCGCGCGATTGCCGAGGCGGCATCCAATTCCGCGTCGATCTTGCGCGTACTGCCGCCCGGCACGTTGCCGCCGAACATCATTACGTATAACGCCTCGACGGTGCCGATCCTGCAACTCGGCCTCTCCAGCGACACGCTCTCCGAACAGCAACTCTACGATCTTGGCAACAGCCAGATCCGCACGCAACTGGCGACGGTGCAAGGCGCCTCGGTGCCGCTGCCGTTCGGCGGCAAGGTGCGGCAGATCATGGTGGATATCGATCCGCGCGCGTTGCAGGCCAAGGGCCTCGCCCCGCTCGACGTGGTCAACGCCGTCAATGCGCAGAACCTGATTCTGCCGGGCGGCACGGCGAAGATCGGCACGAAGGAATACAACGTACAGATGAACGGCAGCACCGACACGGTGGCCGCGTTAAACGAACTGCCGGTCAAGACCGTGGCCGGCGGCGTGGTGTACGTGCGTGACGTCGCCCATGTGCGCGACGGCTATGCGCCGCAGACCAACATCGTGCGCAGTGACGGCAAACGCGCCGCGCTCCTGACCATCGAAAAATCCGGCAGCACCTCGACGCTGACCATCATCCAGCAGGTCAAGGCGATGCTGCCGCATATCGCGGCCGGCCTGCCGAGCGCGCTGCATATTACCGCGCTGTCCGATCAATCCGTGTTCGTGAAGTCGGCCGTGATGGGCGTGGCGCGCGAGGCGCTGATCGCTGCCGCCCTCACCGCCATGATGATCCTGCTGTTTCTCGGCAGCTGGCGCGCCACGCTGATTATCGCGGTGTCGATTCCGCTCGCCGTGCTGACCTCGCTGATCGCGCTGTCCGCGCTCGGCCAGACCATCAACATCATGACGCTCGGCGGCCTCGCGCTCGCCGTGGGGATTCTCGTCGACGACGCCACCGTCGCCATTGAAAACATCACGCATCACCTGGAGAACGGCGAGCCGTTGCAGGACGCGATCCTGAACGGCTCCGGTGAAATTGCCGTGCCGACCTTCGTCTCGACGCTGTCGATCTGTATCGTGTTCGTGCCGATGTTCCTGCTCTCCGGCGTCGCGCGCTATCTGTTCGTGCCGCTGGCCGAAGCAGTGGTGTTCGCGATGATCGCGTCGTACTTCTTCTCGCGCACGCTGGTGCCGACGCTCGCTATGTATCTGATGCGCGCGCGCAGCAACGCGCCCGCCACCGGCAACGGTCCGGTTGCGCGCCTGATCCGCTTTCAGGCCGGCTTCGAGCAGCGCTTCGAACGGCTGCGCGAACGCTATCGCGGCGTGCTCGGCGCGGCGATAGCGAGCCCGAAGCGCTTCATCGCGATCTTCCTCGTGCTTTGCCTCGGCTCGCTTGCGCTGGTGCCGTTTGCCGGCCGCGACTTTTTCCCGGCTGTCGACACCGGCGAAATCCGCCTCCATCTACGCGCGCCGACCGGCACGCGCATCGAGGACACCGCGAGTATCACCGACCAGGTCGAAGCTCGCGTGCGCGATGTGATCCCGAAGCAGGAACTCGGGGCGATCCTGGATAACATCGGCGTGCCGGTGAGCGGCATCAATCTGACCTATGACTCGTCGGCCCCGATCGGCCCCGAAGATGCCGACGTGATGATCACGCTCGCGCCGAAACACAAGCCCACCGCGCAATACGTCGCGACGCTGCGCAACACGCTGACCAGGGATTTCCCCGGCGTCACGTTCGCCTTCCTGCCCGCCGATATCGTCAGCCAGATTCTCAACTTCGGCTTGCCCGCGCCGATCGATATCCAGATCGTCGGCAACAAGCTCGACGCCAACCGCGTGGTGGCGGACCGTTTGCTCGCGCAACTGCGCGGCGTGCGCGGTCTCGTCGATGCACGCATTCAACAGCCCGGCGACGCGCCCGCGATCAACGTCAACGTCGACCGCACCCGGGCGATTCAGGCCGGCCTGTTGCAGCGTGAGGTATCGCAGAACCTGCTGATCGCGCTCTCAGGCAGTTCGCAGACCACGCCGAATTTCTGGCTCGACCCGCGCAACGGCGTGAGCTATCCGCTGGTGGCGATGATGCCGCAGTACGACATCAACTCGTTGCAGGCGCTGGCCAACATCCCGGTCGCGCAGAGCGGCGGCGCGGCGACGACGGCAGCGGCCACGGCCTCGTTCCCGGCGAACGGCTTGGGGCCCGCGCCGCAGAACCTGCTCGGCGCGTTGAGCACGCTGACACGCGGCACGCAGCAAGCCGTCGTCTCGCACTACAACGTGCAACCGGTGCTCGATATCTTCGCGTCGGCGCAAGGGCGCGATCTCGGCGGCGTGGCGGCGGACGTCAACCGGTTGGTCGAGCAGATCCGGCCGCAGTTGCCACCGGGCGCATCCATCGTCGTACGCGGCCAGGTGCAGGCCATGGACGATTCGTTCAGCGGTCTCGCGAGCGGCCTCGTGTTCGCCATCGGTCTCGTCTATCTGCTGATGGTGGTCAATTTCCAGTCGTGGCTCGACCCGTTCATCACGATCAGCGGCTTGCCGGGTTCGCTCGCCGGCATTGCGTGGATGCTGTTCAGCACCGGCACCCGCCTGAGCGTGCCGGCGCTCACCGGCACCATTCTGTGCATCGGCATCGCCACGGCCAACAGCATCCTGGTCGTCAACACCGCACGTGAACTTCACCACGGCGGCAAGCCGCCGTTGCAGGCCGCGCTCGAAGCCGGCTTCAGCCGCTTCCGGCCGGTGCTGATGACGGCGCTCGCGATGCTGATCGGCATGCTGCCGATGGCGCTCGGCCTCGGCGACGGCGGCGAACAGAACGCGCCGCTCGGCCGTGCCGTGATCGGCGGCCTCGCGCTCGGCACGGTGTCGACCTTGCTGTTCGTGCCCGTCGTCTACGGGATGGTGCATGCGTGGCTCGACAACCGCCGCGCGGCACGCAGCGAAACACACGAATCCGCCGTCGCCGCCCGCACTCTTTGATTTCGACGAGACCTTTTTTATGAACGATTCATCACTTCCGCCGAAGTCGGGTGGGCAGCCCGAACAGGTTGCCAACGCCGCTGAAACTCGCGCGCCAGACGCCGCTCATGCTGCAGACCCCGCGCCAGCAGCTCCGCCCGCGCGGGAATCAGACCGCGGCGCGCAGGCGCATGCCGCCCCCTCGGCCGAATCCACGCGTGACAAGCGTGACCAGGCGGCCGCCGACGCCGGGTCCCACCGCGAGGCAAACGCCAAACCGCACCGCCGTCTCTGGCCCTTCGCGCTCAGCGGTCTTGCCGCGGTCTTGCTGATCATCGGCATCGTGCCGCGTCTGCATGCGAGCGCCGCGCTCACGGAGCAAACGCAAGCGCAAAGCATGCTCAGCGTGTCGGTCGTCAAGCCGCGCCCCGCGCCGGCCGTCAACGAGCTGCTGCTGCCCGGCGCCGTCACGCCGTTCGCCGAAGCATCCATCTACGCGCGCACCAGCGGCTACCTCGCTCACTGGAACACCGACATCGGCGCGCAGGTGAAGAGCGGCCAGGTTCTCGCGACGATCGAAGCCCCTGATCTGGACGCGCAACTGCGCCAGGCCCGCGCCGACGAAGCCACCGCGCAGGCCAACTTCGACTACGCGAAGACCACCGCGCAGCGTTGGCAGGACATGCTCAAGACCCAATCGGTCGCGCAACAGGACGCCGACAGCAAGGTCAGCGACATGGAAGCGCGCCGCGCGATGCTGGCGTCGGCGCAGGCCAATGTCGCGCATCTCGCCGAACTCGTCTCGTACGAGAAGATCACCGCGCCGTTCGACGGCGTGATCACCGCGCGCAACGTCGACGTCGGCGCGCTGGTGACGGCGGGCGGCACGCCCGGCGCCGCGGGCCTGTCGGGCGAGCTGTTCCATATCCAGCAGAACGGCGTGCTGCGTGTGTTCGTCGACGTGCCGCAGAACGACGCGCCGTACGTGACGCCGGCCACGGCCGTGTATCTGACCGCGCAGCAGTATCCCGGCCGCCATATCGCAGCGAAGGTGGCGCGCAGCACCGGTTCGATCGATCCGTCGAGCCGCACGCTGCGCGTCGAGGTCGACGTCGACAACAAGGACGGCGCGCTGATGCCCGGCGCCTACACGCAGGTGCATCTGCAATTGCAATCGACCACGCCGGCGCTCGACCTGCCGGTCAGCGCGCTGCTGTTCCGGCCGGATGGCGTGACGGTCGCCGTGGTCGACAACAATGGCCGGGCGCTGCTCAAGACCGTGCAGATCGGCCGTGATTTCGGCACGCACGTGGAAATCACGACGGGACTCGCCGCCTCGGACCGCGTGATCGACAACCCTGGCGATTCGATCGCTAGCGGCCAGATGGTTCAGATCATGCCGGCCATGCACGGCTGAGTGCTTCGTCAGATAAAGGATTTGCCGATGATCAACCTGTCTCTTTCACGGCCGTTGCCGCGTCGCACGCTAGCGGCCACGCTGATCGGCGCGCTGCTCAGCGCGTGCTCGACGCTGCCTGCGTATCAACGCCCGAGCGCCGACATTCCGGCGCAGTACGCGGGCGCTGTGCAAGCGGCCGCCACACCCGGCTGGGCGCAGGCCGCGCCGGCCGACGCCACGCCGCGCGGCCCCTGGTGGACGATCTTCAACGATCCCGTGCTGAACGAACTGGAGGCGCGCATCGACGTGTCGAATCAGACCGTACGCAAGGCGGTCGCGCAGGTCCAGCAGGCGCGCTCAATGGTGGACTATCAGCGTGCCGGTTTCTTCCCGACCATCACCGCCGGTGCCGCGCAGCAGCGCTTTCGGACCTCGCAGAACATCGAAGGTAAATCGCTCGCGGGCAAGACCGTGCCGGACTATTCCGCGGGCGTTGCGGCGAGCTGGGAGCCGGACCTGTTCGGAAAAATACGCGACAGTGTGAACGGCGCGCAGGCGGACGCTCAGGCGAGCGAGGCGGACCTCGAAGGCGTGCGCCTGTCGATGAGCGCCGATCTGGCCGTCGACTACTTCTCACTGCGCTCGCTCGACACGCAGAAGAAGCTGCTCGACGACAGCGTGAATGCCTACGCCGCCGCGTTAAATCTGTTGCAGCAGCAGTTGAAAAACGGCGCGATCGATGCCTCCGCCGTCGCGCAGGCCACGACGCAACTCGAAGCGACACGCACGCAAGACACCGACATCGACGTGACGCGCTCGCAGATGCAGCACGCGATCGCGACGCTGATCGGCGAACCGGCATCGACCTTCACGCTGCCGCCGAACGGCTCGGCCATTACGCCGCCCGCAATTCCAATTGGCGTGCCGTCGCAATTGCTGGAACGGCGCCCCGATATCGCCGCCGCCGAACGGCGCGCGGCATCCGCGAATGCGCAGATCGGCGCGGCGCATGCGGCGTTCTTTCCGGATCTGGTGTTGTCCGCAAGCGCCGGGCTCGAAAGCACGTTTTTCGCGCCATGGCTGAGCGCGCCGAGCCTGTTCTGGTCGCTGGGTCCGCAGCTGGCCGGCACGCTGTTCGACGGCGGCAAGCGTAAAGCAACCCTGCACGGCGCCACCGCACAATACGACGGCGCGGTCGCTGACTATCGACAATCGGTGCTGGTGGCCTTCCAGCAGGTCGAGGACAACCTGTCCGCCCTGCATTCCCTCGCCGACGAAGCCGCCAGCCAGCAGCGCGCCACCACGGCCGCGGACCTGTCGCTGCGGCTCACGACGAACCGTTTCAACGCGGGCGCGGTCAGCTACCTCGACGTGGTGACCGCGCAGACGATTGCGCTGACGAACCAGCGCTTCGCGGATCAGATCGCCGCGCGGCAGTTGGAGTCGAGTGTGCTGCTGCTGAAGGCGTTGGGTGGCACGTGGGGCAATGAAGGCAAGAGCGCGGTGGGGTCGATGTAAGCGGAGGGTCCACGAATTCTGGCGAAGGCACCGCGGTGAAATGCTTGAACGCGGTGCCTGCCAGATGGCGCGAGTAAGGTTTTGCGATCTAGCTGACGCGCGGAAACCTCAGCACGAACCGCGTACTGCGCGCATCGCTTTCCGCATGCACGGAGCCGCCGTGCAGCTCCATGATCGTGCGCACGATGGCAAGCCCGAGCCCGGTCGATCCCGTGGACCTTTGCGACAATCCTGAAGACGGCAGCGAACTGCGCGACGGATCGACCCGATAGAAGCGGTCGAAAATCCGTTCGAGATGCTCGGCGGGAATCGGCTGTCCCTGGTTCTCCACGCTCACGCGCACGGCTTCCGCCGACGCGCCGGCGTCCAGCACGATCTCGCCGCCCGGCGGCGTATAGCGAATGGCGTTGGCGAGCAGATTGCTCACGGCGCGGCGGAACAACTCGAGATCGGCCGTCACGCTGGCCGTGCCGCTCACGCGCAAACGCACATTCGCATCTTCGGCAATGCCTTCGAAATACTCGGCGATGTGAG
Source organism: Paraburkholderia sp. BL6669N2 (assembly GCF_003387275.1). NCBI lineage: Bacteria > Pseudomonadati > Pseudomonadota > Betaproteobacteria > Burkholderiales > Burkholderiaceae > Paraburkholderia > Paraburkholderia sp. BL6669N2. The sequence goes on from NZ_QUNA01000002.1 coordinate 1,817,016, forward strand.
TCAACTCCTGCGCCGCGTCGAACTCGCGCAGTTGTTTGACGAACTGCGGATGCTCGGCGCGCGCCAGAAACAGCACGCTCTCGATCATGCGCGAGAGCCGGTCGCACTCTTCCAGATTCGAGGCGAGCAGCGTTTCGTATTCGTCGACGGAGCGCGGCCGGGCGAGCGCGACTTCAGCGGCGCCGCGCATGTTGCTGAGCGGCGTGCGCATGTCGTGCGCGAGGTCGGCGGTGAAACGCGACAGACGCTGGAAACCGTGCTCGACGCGTTCGAGCATCGCGTTCAGCGAGGCCACCAAAGCTTCGAGTTCGCTTGGCACGCGTGCCACCGCGATTCGCGTATCGAGGCGATTCACCGTGACGAGGCTCGCGCTCGCCGCGATATCGCGCAACGGCCGCAGCGCGGCGCGAATCAGCAGGTAGCCGAGCAGCATGGCGAGCGCCACGCCGGCCACACCCGCCATGTTGAGATTGTCGCGGTAACGGTCCAGCAGCCGCCAGCGGTCGCTCATGTTGCGCGCCACCAGCAGGCTCGCCGTGTCGCCGTTACGCAGGCGTGCGTCCGTGAAAATGCCGCGGATCGGCGCGCCGTTACGGCCAGTCCAGTCGCCGATATCGGCCTCGGTGATGCGCGCCGTCGCGGCCACGCGCGTGAGCGGCGGCAACCCTGCGACGGTCGCGGCGCCGCTCGCCGCATCCGGTGCGGCAAGCGCGCCGGCGATGTTGTGTTCGATCGCGCGCTTGCCGTCGGGATCGAACACTTCCATCGACAGCGCTTCATTGCCGAGCACGACGCTAGTCAAACGCTCGCTGTGGTCGCGCAGGCTTTGCGCCGACTCCAGTTCCTCAGCGAGACGCCGTGCGTGACGTGCAGCGAGCACGATGTCGAGATTGTCCTGCGCCTTGATCTGCTTTTCGAGCGCGACATATAGGAAACTGCCGACCAGCACAAAAACCGTCAGCGTGGTGGCGCCGAACGCCAGCGCGAGCGCCGCGGCAAGCGAGCGGCCGCGCATCAGGCGGTATCCTTCAGTTCGAGCACGTAGCCCACGCCGCGCACGGTGTGGATCAGCTTGACGGGAAAGTTGTCGTCGATCTTGGTGCGCAAGCGGCGGATCGCGACTTCGACCACGTTGGTGTCACTGTCGAAATTCATATCCCACACATACGACGCGATCTGAGTGCGGCTCAGCACTTCGCCCTGACGGCGCGCGAGCAGTTGCAGCAGCGAGAACTCGCGCGGCGTGAGGTCGATACGCATGCCGCCACGCTTCACGCGACGGCGGTTCACGTCCATTTCCAGATCGCCCACCTTGATCAGCTCGCTTTCGCGCGGCGGGCCGCGGCGCGCCAGCGTGCGCACGCGCGCCAGCAACTCGACGAAGGCAAAGGGTTTGACGAGGTAATCGTCCGCGCCGAGTTCGAGGCCGCGCACGCGGTCGTCGACGTCGTCGCGCGCGGTAAGGAACAGCACGGGCGTGGTGCGTTTCGCGCGCAAGGTCTTGACGATAGTCCAGCCGTCCATGCCGGGCAGCATCACGTCGAGCACGATCACGTCGTACTCTTCTTCCAACGCGAGGATCAGCCCTTGCGGGCCGTCGTTGGCCACATCGACCGCATAGCCGGACTCTTCCAGGCCTTTCTTGAGGTAGGCCGCTGTTTTCAGCTCGTCCTCGATCACCAGGATGCGCATCGGTTGCTCCGCTTGGCATTGACGGTGGAATCATACCGTCAAGCACCCCAACGGGCGATTACGATCCGGTAATGTCGATGCGCTGCGACCTACTCGACGTTGTCCGCGATGTCGGTCATACGGATCATGTGCGGTTTGACGACGTCGTCCTCCTCGTCGCGGGCCTCCGTAGGCGGATGGATCAAGGCTTCGAGCCGCGCCTTGGTCGCCAGAAACTCCGGCGAAGTGACCTGCGAATAGTCGCGCGGCCGCGGCACCGGCACTTCGATCAACTCCTGCACCTCGCCGGGATTCGCCTTCAGCACCAGAATCCGGTCGGCGAGAAAGATCGCCTCGTCCAGGTCGTGCGTGATGAACAGCACGGTCACGTCGATGTTGCGCCAGATATCCAGCAGGTGCGTCTGCATCTTCGCGCGCGTTTGCGCGTCGAGCGCGCCGAAGGGTTCGTCCATCAGCAGAATGCGCGGCCGGTTGGCGAGCGCGCGGGCAATCGCCACGCGCTGCTTCATGCCACCCGACAACTGATGCGGATAGGCATTGGCGAATTTCGTCAGACCGACCAGATCGAGCCATTGCAGCGCCTCGCGTTCCGCATGCAGAGTGCTGTGGCCGTTCATCTTCAGACCGAACATGACGTTCTTCTTGACCGTCAGCCACGGAAACAGCGTGTAGCCCTGAAACACCATGCCGCGGTCGGCGCCGGGCCCTTGCACCGGCTTGCCGTCGAGCAGCACGCTGCCGCTCGTCTGCGCCTCCAGGCCGGCGAGAATGCGGACCAGCGTGGACTTGCCGCAGCCCGACGGTCCGATCACGCAGACGAACTCACGCCGGTGCGTCTTGAAGCTGATGCCGTCGAGCGCCGTGCACTCGCCTTGTGCCGCCTTGAAGCGCTTGCCGAGGTCGCGCACCTCCAGAATCACCTCGCGCGATTTCAGGCGGTCGAAACGCTCGCGTACCGCTTCGGACTGGATCAGGTACGACGGAACGGGTTGCGGATTTAACATGATGGAATCCTTTGAATGCGCTGCGGTGCATGCGATAAGCCGTGTCACGAAAACCGTCCGCTACGCCTTGAGCGTGCGGTCCCACGGAAACAGCTTGCGGCCGAGAAAGGCCAGCACGAGATCGGTGCCCAGGCCGATGATGCCGATCATCATGATCGCTGCATAAACGTTGTCGAAATGCTGGTAGCGCGCCTGCTGCGTGATGTACCAGGTGATGCCGGAACTGGTCCCGACCAGTTCCGCCACGATCAGATAGGTCCACGCCCAGCCGAGCAGAATGCGCTGGTCGCGGTACAGGTCGGGCAGGATGCCGGGGATCACCACGTGCGTGAGCAGCTTGAACTTCCTGGTGCCGAGCGTCATGGCGGCTTCGAACAGGCCGTATTCGAGCTTGCGGGTCGTGTTGGCCACGATCAGCACCTGCTGGAACAGCGTGCCGATCACGATGATCGCGATCTTCGGGCCGTCGTAAATGCCGAGAATCGCCACCATCAGCGCGCCGAACGCGGGCGCGGGCAAGTAGCGGAAGAACTCGAAGAACGGTTCCTGCAAGCGCGCGATCGCGCTGTACGTGCCGCACACGATGCCGATCGGCACGCCGATCACCGACGACAGCACGAAGCCCCAGAAAATCACCTGAATGCTCTGCCATAGACTCTGATGCAGCCAGACGCCCTCGCGCGATGCGGGCGGCGTGGTGAACGCGGTATAGAACGCGCGCAGCACTTCATGGGGCGCGGGCAAATACACCGGGTTGACCGGTTCGCCGGCCGGCAAGGCGGCATGGGCGTCGCGCGCATGGGCAAGTTCGTCGGCGAACACGTCCTTGTCCACACGCATGCCCGGCTGGAAATAGTCGACGCTGCCCGGCGTCTCGATCAGCACCTGTGGATGCCAGATGAACGGCACGTAGCTGACCAGACACCAGACCAGCAGCGGCAACAGGAACGAGCCCGCCCCTAACAGCCATTTGCCGCGCGCGGAGAGTTCGCGGCGCACCGCGAACCATTCGGTTCTGTCAATGACGGCCATGGGATTCTCCTGGGCGGACCGCGTTTGCGTCGTATACGGACCCTGGCGGGGCGGTCGTTTCGTCGAGCCACGCGCGCGCCAGATCGAGCAGCACGATGTCTTCCTGGGCACGCGCGACGAAGCTCACGCCGAACGGCAAGCCCGCATGCCGGCCGACCGTGCAGACGCCGGCCGGCACCGCCAATGCGGACAGGTCAAGCAGGTTGACGAAGTTCGTGTAGTAGCCGAAGCGCGAGTTCACGCGGATCGGGTCCGCTTCCAGTTCGTCGACGGTGGCGGTCGTCGCTGACGTCGGCGTAACGATGGCGTCGATCCGCTGCCAGACTTGCGCCGCTTGCATGCGCAGGAACGCGAGTCGGTCGAACGCGGCGAACGCATCGGCCGCGCTCCAGCGCGCCGCGCCGCCGATGATCTCGCGGATCACCGGATGCAGCGCGTCGGGCTGCGTGTCGGCGAACTCGCGGATCGCCGCAAGCCGTTCCGCTACCCACGGCCCTTCGTAGAGCAGCCGCGCGGTGGCGAGGAACGGCTCGAAGTCGATCTCGACCAGTTCGGCGCCGGCGGCTCGCAAACGCGTGAGCGCGGCATCGAAAGCGTGCGCGTACGAGGTGTCGCCGAAAAATTCGAGCTGGTCCGCTCGCGGCACGCCGAAACGCACACCGCGCAGCGACGGTTGCGCGTCAGGTTGCGCGGCGCCCGGCGGCGGTTGGAATTCGCGCGCATACGGATCACTTGGCGCGACACCGCGCGCGGCGTCGAACACGCGCTGGGCGTCGTCTGCCGAGCGCGCGAAAATCGACACGCAGTCGAGCGATTTGCACGCCGGCACCACGCCGAGCGTGCTCAGCACGCCCTTGGTCGGCTTCAGTCCGAACAGGCCGTGGAACGCCGCGGGCACGCGTCCCGAGCCGGCTGTGTCGGTGCCCAGCGAAAACGCCGCCAACCCGAGCGCGACCGATACCGCCGAACCGGAACTCGAGCCGCCCGACGCGTAGCGCGGATCGAGCGCGTTGCGGCACGCACCGTGCGGCGAGCGCTGGCCGGACAACCCCGTGGCGAACTGGTCGAGATTGGTCTTGCCGATCGGAATCGCGCCGGCCGCGATCAGGCGCGCGACCACCGGCGCGCTAACCGTGGGCGTGTACGCATAAGCGGGGCACGCGGCGGTGGTCGGAATGCCGGCCAGGTCGATGTTGTCCTTGATGGCGAACGGCACGCCGTAGAGCGGCAACGTGTCGATGTCGCGGCCTTCGAGCGCGTCGGTGTACCGTAGCATCTCGTTGCGGCTCAACGGGCGGATCCATGCGTGATGCGGATCGTCGCCCGAAGCCCGCGCGGCGATGGCTTCCACCAGCTGCGCCGGCGTGAGGCTGCCGGCGCGATAGCGCGCCCGCAGCGCTTCGATCGACATGGACTGGAACAGATCGTCGTGGGATTTCATTTGCACGTAGCCTCCTCGGTGGCGTCGGCTGCAATGCCGGCGCGCATCACCATCAATCGTTGACCCGCGACGACCGCCGCGCCTTCCGCGCAGTCGATCGTTTCGATCACGCCGTCGCCGCTCGCGGTGACGGAGATTTCCATCTTCATCGACTCGACGATCGCCACCACCTGGCCGTCGGCGACCCTTTCGCCTGCCTTGACGAGCAGCTTCCACACGCTGCCCGACACGTCGGCGACAATGCCTTGCTGGCCAGCCGCAAGCGCGTCGTTCGTCATGTTGCCGGCATGCGCCGCATCGCCGTCCGTTTCGCCGACATATTCGGCATGTCCGGCCGCGTCCCAGCGCTCGCGTTCCGCATCGAAGGCGGCTTGCTGCGTGCTTTTGAACGCGGCGATCGACTCGGCTTCGTCCTTCAGGAAACGGTTGTATGCGCCGAGGTCGAACACGGACTCCTCGATCTTCAGACTCGCGCGGCCCGCGACGAAATCCGTGCGCAGTTCGGCCAGCTCGGCTTCGCTGACCTCGTAGAAGCGGATCTCATCGAAGAAGCGCAGCAGCCACGGCTTGCCCGCTTCGAACTCGCGCGTGGTGCGATAGCGGTTCCACATCTGCACCGTGCGGCCGACGAACTGATAACCGCCCGGACCTTCCATCCCATACACGCACAGATACGCGCCGCCGATGCCCACCGCGTTCTCCGGCGTCCACGTGCGCGCCGGGTTGTACTTGGTGGTGACGAGCCGGTGACGCGGATCGAGCGGCGTCGCGACCGGCGCGCCGAGATAGACGTCGCCGAGACCCATGACGAGGTAGCGCGCGTCGAACACGATGCGCTTCACGTCGTCGATACTATGCAGTCCGTTGATGCGGCGAATGAACTCGATATTGCTCGGGCACCACGGCGCGTCGGGACGCACGGACTGCATGTAGCGTTCGATCGCGATCCGCGTCGACGGGTCGTCCCATGAGAGCGGCAAATGCACGATGCGGTTCGGCACGCGCATCGCGTCCACGGCGGGCAGTTCGCGCTCGGCTTGCTGCAGATGCGCAAGCAACGTGTCGTGCGACAGTACGCGGTGATCGAAATGCACCTGCAGCGAACGGATGCCCGGCGTCAGATCGATGATGCCCGGCAAGCGGTGCGCATCGAGCCAGTTCATCAATGCATGCACGCGAAAGCGCAAGTTGAGGTCGAGCACGAGCGGACCGTATTCGATCAGCACGTTCTGATCGCCGGAGCGGCGATAGACCACGCCGGTGCCCTCGCCTGCGGTCGGGTCGCGATAGAGGATGCAATCGTGAGCCGCTTCGCCCGCCTGTGTCACGCGTTGCGCCGCTTTGACCGGCACCCGTTCGAAGCGCACCGTATCGCCCGGACGCAGTTGACCGAGCTTCCATAACTCCTCGCCCACCACCGTGACCGGACACACGAAGCCGCCAAGGCTCGGACCGTCTGGACCGAGAATCACGGGCATATCGCCGGTGAAGTCCACCGCACCGACCGCATACGCATTGTCGTGAATATTCGACGGATGCAGACCCGCCTCGCCGCCATCCATGCGTGCCCATTGCGGCTTGGGGCCGATCAGGCGCACACCTGTGCGGCTGGAGTTGTAGTGCACTGTCCAGCGCGTGCCGTAGAGCATCGCGATGTCGTCGGGCGTGAAGAAATCGGGCGCGCCGTGCGGGCCGTCGAGCACGCCGAGCGTCCAGTCGTGCGTCAGCACCGGCACGCGCGTTGCGTCCAGTCGCGCGCCCGCTTCACCGCGATCCGCGCCATCGGCGAGATGCTGCACGTCGCCCTTGCGCAAAGCGCGACCTGCGTGGCCGCCAAACTGCCCGAGCGTGAAGGTCGCCTTGCTGCCGAGATAGTCCGGCACCTGCAGGCCGCCCTTCAGCGCGAGACATGCGCGCATGCCGGCGCCTGTTACGCCACCGAGCTTGAGCACGGCGCCCGCTGGCGCGCGCGTGACTTGCCAGAGCGCAACCGGCGCACCGTCGAGCGTGGCGGCGAGCGGCGCGCCGCCGAGCACGAAGAGCGTCGCGGTATTGAAGCGCAGCGTGGCACCGACCATCGCGCATTCGAGCCCCGCGGCGTCGGCGGGATTGCCGAGCAGTTCGTTGGCGAGGCGGAACGACAGATCGTCCATCGGACCCGACGGCGGCACGCCGATGTCCCAGTAGCCGGTTCGTCCGGGCGTCTGCTGCACAGTGGTTTGCACGCCGCCGTCGAGCACGTCGATCGTATGCGGCGCGAACATGAAGCGCGACAGGAACGCAGTGGTCTGCTCACCGCGCGCAAACGTCGCCGATCCGGCAATGGCGCGCAGATAGTCGAGATTGGTCTCGATGCCGTACAACTGCGTTTGTTCCAGCGCGGCACGCAACGCGGCCAGCGCAGCCTCGCGCGTCTCGCCTTTGACGATCAGCTTGGCGAGCAATGGATCGTAGAACGCGCTGACTTCCGTGCCCGAATCGACCCACGTGTCGACCCGCGCGTCGGTGGCGAACGCGACATGCGTCAGCACGCCCGCACTCGGTTGAAACTGTTTGTGCGGGTCTTCCGCGTACAGGCGCACCTGAATGCTCGCACCTTGTGGCACGGGCGCCAGCGTATCGAGCGGCGCAAGTTCGCCCTCGGCTTCGCGGATCATCCACTCGACCAGATCGATACCCGTGACTTCTTCCGTCACGCAGTGCTCGACCTGCAATCGCGTGTTCACTTCAAGGAAATAGAAGCGGCGCGTGTCGGCATCGAAAACGAACTCCACGGTGCCCGCTGATTTGTACTTCACGGCTTGAGCGAGACGCACGGCGCTCGCATGCAGCGCGCTGCGTTCCGCGTGCGTGAGGCCAGGCGCGGGCGTCTCCTCGATCACCTTCTGGTTGCGCCGCTGCACCGAACAATCGCGTTCGCCGAGCGAGATCACGCCGCCTTTGCCGTCGCCGAAAATCTGCACTTCGATATGACGCGCGTTTTCCACGAACTTCTCGACGTACACACCCGCATTGGCAAAGTTCGCTGCGCCGAGCCGCGCGACCGACGCAAACACGCTCTCCAGTTGCGCGGCGTCGCGGCACAGCGACATGCCGATGCCACCGCCACCCGCGGTGCTCTTCAGCATGACCGGATAGCCGATCGACTCCGCCTCGCGCAACGCCGTACTTACGTCGGGCAGCAGGCCTGTGCCGGGCAGCAAGGCAACGTCGTTGGCTTGCGCGATTTCTCGCGCCGTGTGCTTCAGGCCGAACTCGCGCATCTGCTGCGGCGTTGGGCCAATGAAGCGAATGCCGGCGTCGTCGCATGCTTGCGCGAAGGCGGCGTTCTCGGACAGAAAGCCGTAGCCGGGATGCACAGCGTCGGCGCCGCTTGCACGCGCCGCTTCGAGAATCGCCGCGCTGTTCAGATAACTCTGCGCCGCGAGCGCCGGGCCGATGCACACGGCTTCGTCGGCGAGCATCACATGCATGGCATGGCGATCGGCTTCGGAATAGACCGCGACCGACGCGATACCGAGCCGCTTGAGCGTGCGAATCACGCGGCAGGCAATCTCGCCGCGATTGGCAATCAGGACTTTATGGAATCTCATTGGGCATCCCAGATCGTCAGTCGCACGGGCGTGGGGTTGTAGCCGTTGCACGGATTATTCAACTGCGGGCAGTTCGAGATGAGCACCGTGACATCCATTTCGGCGCGCATTTCAACGTACTTGCCCGGCGCGGAGATGCCGTCTTCGAACGTCAGTTTGCCGAGCGGCGTCACCGGCACGTTCATGAAGAAGTTGATGTTGCTGACAATGTCACGCTTGCCGAGCTGCGTGCCCACGCCGCACGTGCAATGCGTGATCGCATGCAGGAAACTGTCGCGGCAGCTATGCATATGGCGCTTGTCGAGCGCGTAACGCACGGTATTGCTCTCGGCCGCGCAAGCACCGCCGAGCGTGTCATGACGGCCGCACGTGTCGGCAACGATGCTCAGCATCGGCTTGCCGAGGTTCGACATGAGCACGCTGCCGGCGGACAGATAGAGATTGCGTTGCGCGCGGATCGTGTCTTGTGCGCTATAGCGTTCGAGCGGATCGGCGCTGTTATAGAACAGCGTGTCCACGGCCTGATTGCCTTCCAGGTCGAGAATGCGGAACACCTGACCGCGTTTGACTTCATGCAGCCACGGCTCGCCCGAAGGCAGCGTGAGGTCGTAGACCGCATGACGGAGTTCGAGCTTGCTTTCGATAATGGGCATCGCGGGTCTCCTTAAACGAACAGACGGTCGGTGTTGACGAAGCCGCGCCCGTTCTCCGGGCACGCGCAACGGCAGGCATCGTCGGCCGGCACGCAGGCGTCGGCCGCATACGCGCGGTACGCGATCAGCTTGACGGGTCTCGGCTTGTATTCGGAAGAAGGGTCGAGCGGATGCGGTGCGGTCGAAAACACGGCGAGCGTGTCCATTTCGAAACGCAGATCGAACGCGGCGCCAGCCGGCGAATGGCCCGCTACGAAGCTAAGCGCGCCGTCCTCGCCGATCGCGAGTTTGCTGAAGAAGTTGATATTGGCGACGAGGTCGCGCGTGCCGAGCCCGTGCTTCGCCAGTTCGAGCAGCAGACTGTCGCGGCCGTTGCGGATCATTGCATTGCGATGCTGCTGGTAGCGGGCCTCGCCGTATTTCGCGGCGGACAATTCCGCGTCGCCGATGCCGCCGAGCGGATCGTGCCAGCCGAGCGTATCGGCGATGATCGAGGCCAGCACGCGGCCCATGTCCGAATAGAGCACGTGGCCGCGCGTCAGATGCGCGGTGTGCTGCGCCTTCAGCGTATCGGCCATGTTGTAGCGTTCGAGCGGTTCGTCGTGCCGGTAGAACACCGCGGCCAGATTCGCGCCGCCTTCGCTATCGACGACGCGCAACGCCATGCCACGGCGCAGCACGCCGGACCAGTGCGTGCCGGCGGGAATCACCGTTTCCCATGCCACGTGCGGGATCGGTGCGAGATCGACAGGGGATTGCGTCGACATGGAGGCTCCAGGTATCGGTTGGGAATAAGCATGAGAGGGCGATTGACCGACATCGCGACCTCCCGGGCTTTTATCCCTCCGTGGAGCCTCGCCGGCGCCTTGAAAGAAGGTGAACGGCAAGACCGGATTGCTCTCGGACCAGGCATCGTGCGCATTGACCCGCACACGACCGGAACCCTAGCGATCCTGAAGATGATGCAAATTACTTCGCACCTCTCGCTGCGTAGCTAAGCGAGTTGCGTGCCAGCGTTGTCTCAAGGATGCGGCAAGTGTGGCGTGGCAAGGGATTGGATGCGATGCGCGCGGCAGGCAGGTAGGGGTGGGCCGATCGCTCACGCACCAGCGCCGTTTGTGAATCCGCACCAGTTGGATGCGCCGGGCACCACGATTGGGCTCGCCGCGAGCCCGCGCGACGCCGGACATGGCTCTGAGCGATGGCATGGTGTGTGCGTATCTATGCGCCACATCCACTCCCTTCCTGACATGACCATGCCGACGCTTGCCGCTATCCGACGCGCGCTTTACACCTTGATGTCGGCACGTTTCATCGAGTTGCAAAAGCAACAGCGCCGCTCGTAACTGAAGCGGCGTGTTGTCGTGATGCCATGCATCCAGGCATTTGCGTTTGGATCGCGGCAGGTTTTCGCTCAGCCTTGAGTGTCCAGATCCGCGCTCGCATAGCGCGCCTGTTGGCCGAAGCTCGACAACGCTTTCGAACCATCGGGCAACTGTAGTTCTCCTCGTTCGAGACGTTCCTTCAGATAGGTAAAACTCTGCGCTGTCTGCGCGAACAGATGGTCGCCCGCCGACACGGGCGGGTATTTCGCCACCGCTTCGGGCGTCGCGAATGGCGGCAGCGGCGCAACGACCGTGTGATAGTCGCAGGCAAAGAAAAGCGGAAACGAGTAGCGTTCTTCCCTCACCTTGCGCACGCGATGCGACGTCGCGACATACGTCCCGCCCGTCCACACTTCCAGCATGTCGCCGATGTTCACAACAAACGCGTTCTCGACCGGCGGCGCGTCGATCCACTCGCCTTCCCCGTTCATCACTTCGAGTCCTGGCGCGGTCGGCAGCAGGATCGTGAAGCACTCGTAGTCGGTATGCGCGCCGATGCCGGGCCGGTCTTCCGCCGACGGATCGAGCGGATAGTGGATCAGCCGCAACTGGCTCGGCGGCTTGCGCAGATACCGGTCGAAATGCTGTTCGGGCAAGCCGAGCGCGAGCGAGAAGCCGCGAAACAGGGCGCGGCCGAGTTCGAACGCGGCTTCGTAGTAGCCGCCCGCCGCTTCGCGAAAACCTGCTTGTTCCGGCCAGGTATTCGGGCCCAGCATCGGCGTGCCGGCACGCACGTCGGGGTCGTCGGCGGGCAGTTCGCGGCCGGTGTCGAAGGCTTCCTTCCTGTCGCGCTTGCCGCCCGCGAAGACTTCCTCGCCTTCGGGCACATAGCCGCGATGCGCCGTCGACTTGCCGATGTAGTAGCGCATCTTCCATTCAGGTTCGGCAGCGAAGAAGCGCCTGGCCTGCTCGATCAACGCGCTTTGCTGCGCGCGCGATACCTGATGGCCGGTGACGTAGAAGAAGCCGGCCTCGCGTGCCGCGCGATCGAGCGCGCGCGCGGTGGTGAGCCGCCGGCTGGCGTCGTCGCTGAACAGGCCGCTCACGTCGACGATGGGTAGTTGCTGAAAGCTCGTATGGGTTGAGTTCATGAGAGGCGCCTAAACAAGCTGCGCGCTGGTTTGAGATTGCGCTTGCTCTTTTCTCCCGCCGCCTCCTTCGCGCTCGGCAAGGAACGCAGCCAGATGGCGCCGTTCCTCGCGCCCCATCCATGTATTGATCTCCCACAGATCGGCCACCGGCGCGTTCGTAAACGGCAGCGTATGCAGATAGCCGTCGGGGCCGAACTCCGGCGTCATCGTCGTGACGGTGTAGCCCTGCTCGATCTGCGCGCTCCACAGCGCCTCCCAGATCCGCTGATGCGAAGCGAGGCAGTCCGCATACTCGGGCGCCGCCGGATGCGGCACCTGCGGACCTTGCGGATAACCGATACGGCCATGCAAATGATGCGCATGCGGCGCCAGTTCGAGGATCGTGTCCCACTCGCTGTCAAGCAGCCGCTCGCACACCGACACCCAATGGCTGAAGTCGCAGGTCAGCTTGAGCGCGGGCACGGCGCGCGCGACGTCGCGAGTGATCCACGGATTGAAGAACGAGCGCCCACGGTGCGTTTCGAAGCTGCACGTCACATCATGTTTCGCCGCGATCTCCACCGCGCGCGCGAAGAAGTCCACCTGGGTCGCCGCCGGCCACGCATCGCAACCGGCCATGACGTTGAAGAAGCGCGGTTCGAGCGGCTTGCCCCACACGATCTTCTCCTCGAAGTCTCGCAGATGATCGGCAGGCGTCGCGGAACGTTCCGGCACGTAGCTGCCGGCCGTTGTGATCTCCGCGATGAAACCGAGGCTCTCGTCGGCAATGGCCTGCGCAAAGGCATCGCGCGCTGCGCCGCCGGACGGCACCGGCGCTTCGATGCCGTCGAAGCCGGCCGCCCGCACGAACGGCGCGGCATCGCGTGGGCCGCCATCGAATCCCCAGAACGTCTTGAACAATTCGAATTTCATCGCCTCTCCACTTACATGCAAATTTGCATGCAATAGTACACATGAAAAGCGCAAGTCAATAAACTATCCCTACGTGGCCGTGGAATATTTTCGCGCGCCCGATTTCCGGCTCGATTAGCACTTAAACTGTGCAGCCCTCCTCCTCGTGGTGAATCGATGAAGAAGAAAATTGCGCGGGCCAAGGGGCAAGCCGTCGCGCGCGCCATTCTCGACATGGACTGGCAGTGGTCGGCGCATTTCGGCGATCTCGGCCTGAACGACCTGAACTACAGCGACCTGTTCTGCCGCATGTGGGTGGATCAGGACGACCACTTCGCCAAGACAGCGCTCTACGAATTCATGCCGGGCGTGAGCCGCCGCACCGCCGTGCGGTACGTACAGGAGTTGATCGACGGCGGCTGGCTGCTGGAAACGAGTTCCGCCGAGGATCGCCGCATCAAACAGGTGAGCCTCGCGGCATCGATCGAGGAACGGCTGGAGCAGTTTCTCGCTTACGTGCATCAACGGTTCGCGGCGCTGGATTGACTTCGCTCACGCGACGCCGAAATTGAAGCGTTGCCATGATCTCAACCGCGCGATCTGCTGGCATATTTCTCGCTACATAACTCACCGAGAGGTGCGGCAGCGTCGCATCTTAGGGATGCTAGGGTTCCGGTTCGCGAGAATGTCTGGTCCGAGAGCAGCCCGGTGCAGCCGGCCGGTTCGCTTGCAATCCGATTGCAGGCACGTACTGGCGGCCGCACTACACGGCGGGACAAAAGCCCGGGAGATTGGCGATAGCAATGTCTATCGTGCCTCTCCGTGGCCGGTGTTTGTCTCCCGCAGTTTCCGCGTCGTTGTTCTCTCGCGGGAACCGGTCATGTTGTTTCATCGCGCAGTCGCCGCGCGATCCAACTCAACAATCGCAATTGACCGGTCTCCTGGAGAAAACGATGAAACGCTTCGCATCTGTCCTGACGTCTCGCACTCCCCGTGCATCACTCGCCTCGCCTGCCCGCTTCGCTTCGGCCCTGCGCACGCGTGGCGCGCTCGCTGTGGCCGCCGCCGCACTCGCTATCGGTCTTGCCGCGGGCCCTGCCGCCAGCCCGGCGCATGCCGCGGCCGCGCCGCTCGCCATCGGCTATAGCGACTGGCCCGGCTTCGTCGCTTTCCAGATCGCCATCGAAAAAGGCTGGTTCAAGGAAGCGGGCGTGGACGTCAATTTTCAATGGTTCGACTACTCCGCGTCGCTCGATGCATTTTCCGCCGGCAAGCTCGACGCGGTCGGCGCGACCAACGGCGACGCGCTCGTGACGGGTGCAAGCGGCGCGAAGAACGTGATGATCCTGCTCACCGACTATTCGAGCGGCAACGACATGATCGTCGCCAAGCCGCCGGTGCGCACGGTGGAAGGATTGAAGGGCAAGAAGGTCGGCGTGGAAATGGGCCTCGTCGATCACCTGCTGCTCGACACCGCGCTCGAAAAACATGCGCTGAAGGAATCGGACCTCACGCTCGTCAATGCGAAGACCAACGAATTGCCGCAAGTGCTCGCCTCGTCTGGCGACGTCGCCGCGGTCGGCGCCTGGCAACCGAACGCCGGCGAAGCGCTCAAGCGCGTGCCCGGCTCGCGGCCCATCTTCACCTCCGCCGACGCCCCCGGCCTGATCTACGACGCGATCACGGTCAACCCCGTCAGCCTGCAATCGCGCAAGGCCGACTGGGCCAAGGTGATCAAGGTCTGGTATCGCTGCGTGGCCTATATTAACGATCCGAAGACGCAGCCGGACGCGGTCAGGATCATGTCCGCGCGGGTCGGCCTCACGCCGGCGCAGTACCTGCCCTTGCTGAAAGGCACGCACCTGCTCGACGCCGCCGCGGCGAAAAAGGCCTTCACCAAAGGCGACGGGCTGGACTCCGTGTACGGTTCGAGCGTGAATGCCGACAAGTTCAACGTGCGCAACGCCGTGTACAAACAGTCGCAGAACGTGAGCGCCTATATCGATCCGGAGCTTGCCAACGCGCAGTAAGCGGCCCGCAAGGCGCCGCAATCGCAACCGCTAGACAGCCCGCGGACCCGAAACTGTTATTCTTGCGTCTCTCCCGACCGTCAACTGGTCGCCTGCCGCCTTCGGGCGGCACTCCAAGCGGCGCTTTGCGCCCGACTTCCGAGAGACAGGAATTTGCATGTTCGGTTTTCTGCGCGGCTATTTTTCCAATGACCTGGCCATCGACCTCGGCACGTCGAACACCCTGATTTACATGCGTGGCAAGGGCATCGTGCTGGACGAACCCTCGGTGGTGTCGATTCGTCAGGAAGGCGGCCCGAATGGCAAGAAAATCATTCTGGCCGTCGGCAAGGAAGCAAAACAGATGCTCGGCAAGGTGCCGGGCAATATCGAGGCGATCCGCCCGATGAAGGACGGCGTGATCGCCGACTTCAACATCACCCAGCAGATGATCAAGCGCTTCATCCAGATGGCGCACGAGTCGCGTATGTTCGCGCCGTCGCCGCGCATCATCATCTGCGTGCCGTGCGGGTCCACCCAGGTGGAGCGGCGCGCGATCAAGGAGGCCGCGCACAGCGCGGGCGCCTCGCAGGTCTATCTGATCGAGGAGCCGATGGCCGCGGCCACCGGTGCGGGCTTGCCGGTGTCCGATCCGACCGGCTCGATGGTGGTCGATATCGGCGGCGGCACGACCGAAGTGGGCGTGATCTCGCTCGGCGGCATCGTTTATAAAGGCTCGGTGCGCGTGGGCGGCGACAAGTTCGACGACGCGATCGTCAACTATATTCGCCGCAATTACGGCATGCTGATCGGCGAGCAAACGGCCGAAGCGATCAAGAAGGAAATCGGCTCCGCGTTTCCGGGCTCCGAGGTCAAGGAGATGGAAGTCAAGGGCCGCAATATGTCCGAAGGCATTCCGCGCAGCTTCACGGTGTCCAGCAACGAGATTCTCGAAGCGCTGACCGATCCGCTCAACCAGATCGTCTCGGCCGTGAAGATCGCGCTGGAACAGACGCCGCCGGAACTGGGCGCGGATATCGCCGAGCGCGGCATCATGCTGGCGGGCGGCGGCGCGCTGCTGCGCGATCTCGACCGGTTGCTTGCCGAGGAAACCGGCTTGCCGGTGTTCGTCGCCGAAGCGCCGCTTACTTGCGTGGTGCGCGGCTCGGGCATGGCGCTCGAACGCATCGACAAATTCGGCGGCGCGTTTTCTTACGACTGAGCCTGGCTTGCCAGTGAAAGCTCGACAAGCTGCCGCTCAGGACACAAAAGGCAGCTTGCTATCGCGCGCCGCGGCTAGCATCGACAGTGTGATCTTGCGCACTTCCAGCTTGCTCTGCGTGATATGCGCGCGCAGCAGAATGATCGCCTCGGTCAGGCGGTTGCGTTCGATCAGGTTGAGCATGGTGGAGTGCTCGTCGTAAGTCGCGCTGGTACGGTGCGGCTTCAGAAAATCGAGCCGCCGCACGATGCGAATGCGCTCGGTCACTTCGTTATGCACGCGCAGCATTTCCGCGTTGCCGGTGGCGGCAACGAGTTGCCGGTGAAAATTTTCGTCCATGCCGAACATTTTCACGGGATCGCTCTCGCGCGACTCGGGCGCCACGCACCAGACCGCCTTCAATGCCTCGACGGCCGCATGCGCGACGTCACCACCCGCGCCCACCCGCTCCACCGCCGCGACTTCCAGCACGATGCGCAAATCGTAGAGCTGATCGAGTTGATCGAAGTTGATCGGCGCCACTTTCCAGCCGCGCCGGAAGCCGACTTCCAGATAGCCTTCGCGTTGCAGACGGAACAGGCCGTCGCGCATCGGCGTACGTGACACGCCGTAGTGCTGCGCGATGCCGTTTTCGGAAAAGCGGTCGCCGGGAAACAGGCGAAAGCTGAAAATATCGGTCTTGAGCTGCTGGTACACCTGCTCGGCAAGCGGATTCGCCGCGGCCGGCGCGGCAGGCGCCTCCAGCAGATTCGTCGGGTCGTCGTTCATGATGCCAGGGTCCCTTTTTTCTAATTATCGGTGTTTCATGGGCTGGCCGGTGAATGGATGAGACTCACGTGCGCGGCGACGATTTTCCAGGCTTCATCGGGATTGAGTCTCGCCCAGGTTTGCATCTGGCGGCCGAGCAGAGGCGTGGCCTCGCTGGTGAACTCGGTGCTCACGGTGGCGAAGTCCGTGCCGAAGGTCGTCACCACGGTTCGATGCAGCTTGCGCGACTTCGGCACCGGCTCGCAGCGTTCGCGCCACGCGCGGATCGCCTCGCCGCCATGCTGAGTTTCGGCGATGCCGTAGCGCACTGTTTCCGGCGTGTGCCAGAACAGCGCGTTCATCGCCGCGACGTCGTTATCGACCAGCGCGCGCTCGTATTCGATGAACGCCGCGTGCACCTGTGCCACGATTTCGGGCTGATTTACTTCCATGCTCGGGTCGTCCCGTCAATTTCGATCAACGAAGAAAAAGGCGCGGTCCAGCCGACAATGCCGCCTTGCGAACGCACCATGTCGAGTGTCGCCTTTTTGAAAGCGGGGAAATAGCTCGCGGTGGCGTCTTCGATCAGCAGGCTGTCGTAGCCACGGTCGTTGGCTTCGCGCATCGACGTTTGCACGCACACTTCGGTGGTCACGCCGGCGAACACCAGATGCGTGACACCGCGTATGGCGAGTTCCTCGCCGAGGCGGGTCGCATAGAACGCGCCTTTGCCGGGTTTGTCGATCACCAGTTCGCCGGCCAGCGGCGCGAGCGGTTCGATGATCGCATTGCCGGGCTCGCCGCGAATCAGAATGCGGCCCATCGGCCCGGCGTCGCCGATGCGCGCATTCGGCGCGCCGCGCAGACGTTTGGCCGGCGGACAGTCGGACAGATCCGGAGCGTGCGATTCACGCGTATGCACGACGAACCAGTGGTGCTTGCGCGCGAAGGCTAGCAACGCGGCCACGGTCGGCACGATGTCCGCGAGCAGCGAGACGTCGTTGCCGAGCGATTCGCCGAAGCCGCCCGGCTCGATGAAGTCGCGCTGCATGTCGATCACGACCAGCGCGGTCTTCGCGGAGTCGAAGCTGAACGGGCCGGGTTGGGCGTCGATGGTCAGCGTGTTGGTCGATGTCATCCGATGGCTTCCCTGAGTTTTTCGGTGGGCACGGCAGGCTGCGTGGGCGTGTCGCCGTGGCCGGCCATATGCTGGCCGAGCACGGTGCGATCCGCGCGTGCCGCCGGGGTTTCGTACACCAGCTCGCCCTCGGCGATCACCATGATGCGGTCCGCGAGTTCGAGCAGTTCGTCGAGGTCTTCGCTGACCAGCAGCACGGCCGCGCCCGCATCGCGCGCGGCCATCAGACGCGCATGGATATCGGCCACGGATGCGAAGTCGAGACCGAACACGGGATTCGCGACGATCAGCACATCCACCGGTTGCCCGAGTTCGCGCGCCAGCACGGCACGCTGCACATTGCCGCCCGACAGCGTGCCGATCGCGCGCTCGGGCACGGGCGGCCGCACATTGAATTCGCCGATCAATTGCCCAGCGCGCTCGCGCATGGCGCGGCGATCGAGCCACCAGCCGCCGCGCCGCAACGGCTCGCGGTCGAAGTCGCGCAGCGCGAGATTCTGCGCCACGCTCATGGCGCCGACGCAGGCGTTTTTCAGCGGCTCTTCGGGGATCGCGAAGACGCGCCGTTGCGTCATCTGCTCGCGGGTCGCCTGGTACGGCTTGCCGGCGACCTGCATGTCGCCGGTCTTCACGCGACGCTGGCCGACTAGCGCCTCCACGAGTTCCTTCTGACCGTTACCGGAGACGCCCGCGAGCCCAAGAATTTCGCCCGCGCGCACGGACAGCGTCGCGTGCTTCACTGCCGTGTGGCCGCGATCGTCTTCCACGGATACATCGCGTAGTGCAAGACGCACCTGGGCCGATTCATCGAGCGGTTTGCGCGGGACACGTTCCTCCGTCACTGCGGCCATGACCGGCGCGTCGCTCGCTGCCACCGTGCCCATCATCCATGCGGCGAGTTCATCGCGACTCGTGTTCGCCACCGCGCTGGTGCCGACCTGGCGCCCCTTGCGCAACACGGTGACGTCGTCCGCGTAGGCCATCACTTCGCGGAACTTGTGCGTGATCATCAGCACGGTCAGCTCACCGCGCGTGGTCAGGTCGCGCATCAGGCCGAGCACTTCGTCGGCTTCCTGCGGCGTCAGCACGGACGTCGGTTCGTCGAGTATCAGGAAGCGCTGTTGCAAGTAGAGTTGCTTGAGGATTTCGAGCTTCTGCTTTTCACCCGCGGCGAGCGCCGCGACCGGCGCATCGAGCGGCAGGCGGAACGGCATGCGCTGCATGAATGCCACTAATGCGGCGCGTTCCGCTTTCCAGTCGATTTTCCACGGCATCTGCCCGCGCGCGAGCAGCAGATTTTCTTCGACAGACAAGCCCGACGCCAGCGTGAAATGCTGATAGACCATGCCAATGCCGAGCGCCTGCGCATCACGCGGCGAATGGATGTGCACCTCGCGGCCATCGGCGGCGATCTGTCCGTCGTCGAGCACGCCGTAACCGACCAGTCCCTTCACGAGCGTGCTCTTGCCCGCGCCGTTCTCGCCGAGCAGCGCGTGGATCGTGCCGGCCTTCACCTTGATCGAGACATCGTCCAGCGCGCGAAACGCGCCGAACGATTTGCACGCATGCATCACTTCCATACCGAGGGCTTGCCGTACGGTCGACATGATTATCCACCTAACGTTAGCAGCAAAGCGCCGGAGTCCGACACCGTGCCGAACACGCCGCCTTGCATCGTGATCATGTGCAAGGCGGCGTCGTGATTGCCTTTGTCGGTTGCGCCGCAGCAGTCGGCGAGCACCGTGCATTCGAAACCGCGGTCGTTGGCTTCGCGCATGGTCGTGTGCACGCAGACATCGGTCGTGATGCCGGTCAGAATCAGATTCTCGATACCGCGCGTGCGCAGGATCAGTTCGAGATCGGTCGCGCAGAACGAGCCTTTGCCGGGCTTGTCGATCACGATCTCGCCCGCCAGCGGCTTCAGTTCGTCGATGATGTCCCAGCCCGGTTCACCGCGCACGAGGATCTTGCCGCACGGACCATCGTCGCCGATGCCCACGCCGTCGGTGCCTGCGCGGCGGCTGCGCCAGCGTTTGTTGGCGGGCAGATCGGAGAGATCGGGACGGTGGCCTTCACGCGTGTGAATGATCGTGAAGCCCTGTTCGCGCATGGTCTTCAGCACGCTCTTGATCGGCTCGATCGGCGCGCGCGTGAGCGAGAGGTCGTAGCCCATCTTGTCGACATAGCCGCCGTGGCCGCAGAAGTCCGTCTGCATGTCGATGATTACGAGCGCGGTGTTCTCAGGGCGCAGATTGCCGTCGTACGGCCACGGGTAGGGTCTCGCTTCGATGAATCGGGTCATGGTCGGGGTGTCCTGGTTTGGGTTCCTGAATATCGGCAAGGTCGGCGAATGGGCGAGCGTGTCAGCGCGTCAGGCTCAGCTCGCCGGGCGCGCCCGCCAGCGTGCGGTCCGGACGGCAATTGATGATCATGATCACGAGGGTGAGCACATATGGCGCGGCGTTATAGAGGTAATAGCCACTCGTCACGCCGATCGCCTGCAACGCCGGACCGAGCGCGCCCGCCGCGCCGAACAGCAACGCGGCCCACAGACAGCGCAATGGCTGCCACCGCGCGAAGATCACCAGCGCGACGGCCATCAGCCCTTGGCCGCTAGAGAGCCCCTCATTCCAACTGCCGGGATACACCAGCGACAGATACGCACCGCCGACGCCCGCAAATAAACCGCCCACCGCAGTCGCCGCGATACGCACACGCGTGAGCGGATAGCCCATCGCGCGCGCCGTTTCCGCGTGATCGCCGACGAGCCGCAGCACCATGCCCCAGCGCGTATTGCGCAAGCCCCATTGCAGAACGAACGCGAGCGCCACGCCGATCACGAACAGCAGATTCAGATGCAGTGCGTTATGCAATTGCGGCGACGAACTCCACGCGCCGAGGTCGATGAACGGAAGCATCGGCGCTTGTGGTTCGATAAACGGTTTGCCGAGATAGAACGCAAGCCCGGTGCCGAGCAGCATCAACGCGATACCGAACGCGATATCCGACACGCGCGGCAACGAACACACGAGACCGTGCAGACAGCCGAGCAGCAAACCGACCAAACCCGCCGCAAGCACGCCGATCCACGGCGAGCCGCTCAGAAACGCGCCGGCGTAACCGCTCATCGCGCCGGACACGAGAATGCCTTCCAGGCCGAGATTCACGCGGCCGCCCTTCTCGGTCAGACACTCGCCGAGACTGACGAACAGATAAGGCGTGCTGACGCGGATCGCACCCGCGAACAGAGACAGCAACAGAATGACGATGGGCGAGTGCATATCAGGCATGGGTCTGCTCCAGTTGCACGGCAAGATCGGTCTGCGCAATGGCCTGCAACTTCACGCGCCATGCGGCGAGGCGCCCGCCAAGCGCTTCCCACGCGAGCAGGTTGGCGAACAGCAGGCCTTGCAGGACGAGCGTGGTGGCGTCGGGCAAATCGAGGCGCCGTTGCAGCAGACTGCCGCTCGCCTCGATGCCGCCGATCATCAGTGCGCACGCGATGATCGCGAGCGGATTCTGGCGTGCCGCGAAGGCGACGAGAATGCCCGCGTAACCGTAGCCCGCGAGCAGCGACGCGTTCGCGCTGCCCTGCACCGCAGCGACTTCGAACATGCCGCCTAGGCCGGCTGCGGCGCCGCCCAGCACGCATGCCGTGAGCGCGAGCACATTGACCGGCAAACCGACCAGACGCGCCGCGCGATTGCTGCCGCCCACCACGCGCATCGCAAAGCCTTTGGTGCTGAACTTCACGAACACCCATGCCGCGACGCATGCAACGACGCCCCAGAACAGCCCCCAATGCGTGTCGAGCCCGGGGATCGAGCCGATCATCATCGCGTCGGGCACCGGCAGCGTCGACGGTTTGTTCAGGCTCGCGGGATCGCGCAGCGGCCCCTCCACGAGATGCTTGAATACCGCGATCGCGATATACGACATCAACAGGCTGCTGATGGTCTCGTTGACGCCGCGCCATTGCCGCAACGCACCGACCGCGCCGATCCAGACACCGCCGGCGAGCATGCCCGCGAGCGCCATCAACGGTGTGGCGATGAGCCATGGCGTGTTATGCGGCAGCATCTGCGGAACGATGGCGGCGCACATGCCGCCGAGCGCGAGTGCGCCCTCGCCGCCGATCACGATCAAGCCGACTTGCGCGGGCAAGGCGACGCACAACGCGGTCAGCATCAACGGCGCGGCGCGCAACAAAGTGCTTTGCCACGCGAACGAGGAACCGAACGCGCCCTGGAAAATCAGCGCGATCGCGTCGGGCGCCGGCTGGCCTTGCACGAGCAGGAACAGCGAGAACAGCAGCAAGGTGCCGAGCACCGCCAGCACGGTCGGCAACGCGGGCAGGAGCGAGAGCATCACTCTCGCGGCAGAGGCATTGGGGCGCATCACGGCTCCTTGATTGAAGCAAACATCGCCGTCACCGGAATCAGATCTGGCCGACGACACCCGCGACCAGATAGTTCATGCTCTCCAACGTGTAGTCGGTCTGACTGTGACTCGCGCCCGAGGCGATCGCCGTGCCGCCCTTGTTGTCCTTCATCGGGCCTTTGAAGATCACGAAATTGCCGGCCACCATGCTGCTTCTGATCGAGTCGGCGTTCTGCTTCGCGGCGGCCGTCACTTTCGCGCCATACGGCGACATCTTCACGAAGCCTTCTTTCAGGCCGCCGCGCAATACGTTGGGCTGTGGCGTGCCGGCTTGCGCGCCCGTCACCAGTTGCTTGTACGGCGTCGCCCAGTCCCATTCCGCACCGGTCAGATATCCCTTGGGCGCCAGTGCGGCCTGGCTCGCGTGATAACCGCAACTCATCGCGCCGCGTTTTTCCGCTGTCTCCACCACGACCTTCGGACCGTCGACGTGACAGGTCAGCACGTCGCAGCCCTGATCGACCAGACTGTTGGTGGCTTCCGCTTCCTTGACCGGCATCGACCAGTCGCCCGTGAAAATCACCTGCGTGGTGATCGACGGATCGACCGACTGCGCGCCGAGCGTGAACGAATTGATATTGCGCAGCACCTGTGGAATCGGCTTGGCCGCGACGAAGCCGAGCTTTTTGCTCTTCGTCATATGGCCGGCGACCACGCCGTTCAGGTACTGGCACTCGTCGATATAGCCGAAGTAGCTGGTGATGTTCGACGGGTTGCCCTGCTTCCACAAACCGCCGCAATGAGCGAATCGCACCTTCGGATACTTCGCCGCCATCTTCAGCACATGCGGGTCGAAGTAGCCGAACGACGTCGCGAAGATGAGCGTCGCGCCGTCCTGTTCGATCATCGCTTCCATGGTCTTCTGCACGGCGATGGTCTCGGGCACGTTCTCTTCTTCCACCACCTTCACGTCCGGCATTTTCTTGATCACCGCGGCCGCTTGTGCCTGCGCCTGGTTGTAGCCGTAGTCGCCGCGCGCCCCGACGTAGATCACGCCGACGGTGGTCTTCGGCGCGGCGAACACCGACTGGATGGGCAGAATATTGCCGAGCGTCAACAGGCTGGCGCTCTTGATGAAATGGCGGCGGCTGGTCATGGTGTCCAATTCCTGATCGAAGGTTAAAGAGCGTTGGCCTGAGGGCTGGCTTGCGGCTTTGGCTCGAGGCTGGCCAGATACGCGAGCCAGCCGCCGAACGAGGTGATGTCGAGTGCGCCGCTGTCGTCGCTCACGGCGGACGGCTCGCAGATGAAGCCCTTCACGCTGTGCCCGTCGGCGAGTTGCAACGTGCCGATGCCTAGCGGCGCGGGCACGTCGGCGACAAATTGACCGAAGGTACGCAGCGGCACTTCCCAGAGTTCGACGGCGATCGGCCGGCCTTGCTGTTCCGTCGAACGCACGAGGCCGGGCTTCGGTGGCTGGGTGTTGGCGAGCGCATAGAGCTTGTAGCCTGGTGCGGTGTGCGTCGATTTCACGAAACGCGCGCCGGCTTGCTGGAGTTGCCAGTTCAACGGCTGGCCGCGCAGATGCGCGCCGACCACCGCGAGGGTGAGGGTGGGCTCCTGAAACGGCAACGGCTGGATGAGCGCGGTTGTCGTTGCGGCTTCCGCGGTTTCGGCGCGATTCGCGAACAACGCCTGGATCCGTGCGCCCAATTCGGCGAGACGCCGATCCGCACCGCTCGGCGCGATCAGCGTCACGCCGGCCGGCAAGCCGTCGCTGCGCCGCTGACACGGCACGGCCAGCGCGCATAGATCCAGCAGGTTGACGAAGTTGGTGTAGTAGCCGAGCTGACTGTTCAATTCAACGGGATTGGCCTGGACGTCGGCGATTAACGGATGCGTCGGCGTGGTGGGGACGATCAGGACGTCGATCGTTTCGAACAGTGCTTCGGCGTGACGCTTCAGGTCCGCTAGCGCGTACTGACCGTTAAAGGCATCGGCGGCGCTGAACTGCTCGGCCTTGCCAATCACTTTGGCCACGACCGCATCGATCGCCTGGTGATGGGTTTTGAAGAACGTGCCGAGCGCCGCGCGCCGTTCCGCCACCCACGGGCCGTCGTAGAGCAAGGCGGAGACGGCTTTGAGCGGCTCGAAGTCGATTGCTTGCGTGGGCAGATGCAGATGCGTCGTGAGCCTGTCGAGTGCTTGTGAAAACGCCTGGCTCGCTATTGCGTCGCCGTAGAACTCCAAGCGCTCCGGCACGCCGATCCGTGGAGCCGAACGCAACAAGCCGAGAGCCGGCACCTTGCGCGAGTAGCCGTCGAGCGAATCGAAACAGGCGATTTCGGTGAGCACGCGCCAGGCATCGTCCACGTCGTGTGCGAACACGGAGATCGTATCGAGGCTTCGGCACGCGGGCACCACGCCACGTTTGCTGACCAGTCCCAGCGAAGGTTTCAGACCGGCCAGCCCATTAAAACCGGCCGGCACGCGGCCGGAACCCGCGGTGTCGGTGCCGAGCGAAAACGCTACACAACCCGTCGCCACCGCGACCGCCGAACCCGAGCTCGAACCTCCCGACACGCGCAACGGCGACTCGCTGTGCCGCACGGCGCCATACGGCGAACGCGTGCCGACGAGGCCGGTGGCGAACTGATCGAGATTGGTCTTGCCGATCAGGATGGCGCCGGCATCGATGAGCCGCTGGACGGCGAACGCCGACGTGTCCGGCGTGTAGGCGAAAGAGTCGCAAGCGGCCGTGGTCGGCAAGCCGGCGACGTCGATGTTGTCCTTGACCGCGAACGGCACGCCGAACAGCGGCATGTGCTCAAACACCGCGCTGCCTTGGGCGTCGTATAACGCTTCGAGTGCCTTCGCGCGAGCCTGCAAATCGGCTGCCGGCACGCGCAGAATCCAGACTTCCGGGCGGTCGATTTCGTCGATTCGCGCCAGCGCCGATGATACGGCTTCAGTCGGCGTGAGGTTGCCCGCAGCGTATGCGGCGAGCAGACCCTTGACCGTCATGGGTGAAGAAATAAGCACCTGTTTTTCCTTGAGTTCAATCTTGAATACAAGTTTGGACTCAAATTAGCAGGAGCTATGCCAAGTGCTGATTCAGCCTCGACAAATCGCTTCTAAGCCTTGCTGGACGGTGCTTTGCCATCCGTGCTGGCGCACGTCCCACGGCGCTGACAAGACTCTGCCCCACGCTGCCCGTGGTGCAGCGCTCACCAACTCGGGGCTCACGCGCCCTGGATTCGCGCCGACGCGCGCTTCGGCAACGCGGGCTGCGATGCCGGGGCCACCACGAACGCGCGCACCATCTCATGCGCTGTCGCTCATCGGCGCGCGCGGCAGCGACCGCGCGTTGCTTCGCCTCGCGCGCAATCTACGATCTATACTCGCGACACGTTTTCGCGAACCCTCAGTAGCGGAGCATCGATGCACGATCCACAACCCGCCGTCGCGCGAGGCGGCATGGTCACCAGTCCGCACGCGTTAGCCAGCGAGGCCGGCCGCGAGGTCCTGCGCGCGGGCGGCAATGCCATTGAAGCGGCCATCGCGATCGGCGCCGCGCTGTGCGTGACGTACCCGCATTTCACTGGCCTTGGCGGCGACGCCTTCTGGGTCATCGGCGACCGGCAAGGGACGTTGCGCACGTTATCGGGCATCGGCCAGGCCGCGGCGCAACTGCCGGCGTTCGACGCTGCGATTCCGGTACGCGGTCCGGCTTCTGCGATCACCACCGCCGCGACCGTCGATACATGGCATCAGGCTTACGAAATCAGCCAAAGCGTTTGGGGCGGCGAGCAGTCGTGGTCGTCGCTGTTCGACCGTGCACTCGAACTTGCCGCCGACGGCTTCCCCATCACACCGTCGCAGCATTTCTGGCAAACCCTGCGCGCCGGCGAATTGCAGGCGTTGCCCGGCTTCGCGGCGACCTTCGCGCCGCACGGCCACATTCCCGCGATCGACGAGCGCTTCGTTCAACCCGCGTTGGCAAAGAGCCTCGACCGTATTGCGCGTTTCGGCGCGCGTGAGTTCTATGAAGGTGAACTGGCTGAGCGGATCGCCCACGGTCTCCGGCAGGCCGGTCCGCCACTCAGCGCGAGCGACCTGGCCCGCACGCACGCGCGCAACGAAGCACCGCTGCGGGTCGCCTATCGCGGCGGTGAACTGGTGAGCTTGCGGCCGCCCACGCAAGGCGTCACGACCTTGCAGATCATGGGCACGCTAGAACGTTTCGATCTTGCCGCCATTCCGGAAGGCAGCGCCGATTACTATCACCTGCTGGTGGAAGCGGTGAAATGCGCGTTCGTGGATCGTGACCGCTTCGTCTGCGATCCGGAGTTCAACCTCGTGCCGGTCGACGAGATGCTTTCACCCGCACGCTCGACGCCCACGCCCGCGCGATCCATCCGCGTAAAGCGCGCGCATGGCCGCATGTGTTCCGTCCGGGCGATACCGTGTTCATCGGCGCGACGGATCGCGAAGGCCGCAGCGTGAGCGTGCTGCAAACGGTCTACTTCGATTGGGGCAGCGGCGTGGTGGCGGGCGACACCGGCATTCTGTGGCACAACCGCGGCGCGTCGTTCAGCACGAACCCCGCACATCACAATGCCGTGCAGCCGGGCAAGCGGCCTTTCCATACGCTCAATCCCGGCATGTATGTGAAGGACGGCCGGCCGCAACTGCTGTTCGGCACGCAAGGCGCGGACGGTCAACCGCAAACGCTGGCGGCGATTCTCACGAGGCTGATCGACTACGGCATGGATCCGCTGACCGCCCTCGCCCGTCCGCGTTTTCTGCTCGGCAAGACGTTCTCCGACACGCGCGACGCGCTGAAACTCGAAGCGGACGCCGGCGCCGACGTATTCGCGGCGCTCGCCGCACGCGGACATGAAGTGAGCGCGATTGCGGCGCAAAGTCCATTGGCGGGGCATCCGGGCGTGATCCGCATCGAGGCGGACGGCTCGGCCACCGGCGCGCACGATCCTCGCAGCGACGGCCGGGCGCTCGCGGTGTGATCCGGCATAACGTGTCGTGACGTGGTGCGCGGCTATGTGATGGACGCTGGGGCCTCACCCAAGGGTGAACCGGTCCCGCGTCGTCACATAGTCGCTCGCGCCGAAGCGGCCCACCGGGAAATAATGCTGCAGCCGGACACGCCACGTTTGCGTGTCGATCAACTCGTCGCGCGCGTGCAGCCGATGCACGCGTCCGATGAAAATCTGCCGGCTCGTCGTCTCCAGCGTCTCCCATGTCGTGCACTCGAACGCGACGGGCGCTTCGGCGATGCGCGGCGGCTTGACGTGCGAACTCGGCACCGGCGTCAAGCCGACTTCGGCGAGTTCGCTCACGTTCGGCGGCAATCTTTCTCCGCAACGGTGCATTTTTTCCGCGATGGCTTCGTCCGCGAGATGGACCACGAACTCGCCGGTGCGCACGATGTTCACCGCCGTGTCCTTCAACGTCCCGTCGGCCACGCGGTTGACGCTGATCATCACGATCGGCGGCTCCTCGCCGAGCATGTTGAACATCGAGAACGGCGCGGCGTTGATGGTGCCGTCGGCGCCAAGCGTGGTGACGAGCGCGATCGGGCGCGGCACGATCAGGCTCGCCATCAGCTTGTAACGCTGGTATTCGGTGATCGCTTCGAAATCTATTTCCATGTCGGCGCCTGGTTGGGAGTGACGGATGCGGTAATGCCGAGCAACTGGCCGAGGCTCTTTTCGCCGCGCATCCGCGAGGTTTCGATCCGTTCTTCGAGGTCGCGCAAATGCGCTTCCATATGCGCCATCGCGCCTGCCGCATCGCGGGCCTCGATGCAATCGACGATCGCCGCGTGCTCCGCGTGTTCGCACGGCGCATGCCCCGGCGGTTCATACACGCCGACGATCAGCGAGCAGCGCGACACCAGTTCCTTCAGATAGTTTTGCAGGATCGAATTGCCGGCCAGTGCGGCGATACGCATATGAAAGCCGCTGGCGAGCGTCGCCCAGGAAGGCTGATCGAAGCGATGCATCGCCTCATGTTCGCTAGCGAGCTGTTGACGCAACGCCTTGATGTCCTTGGCGTTCGCGCGCTGCACGGCCAGTTCGACCAGCATGCGTTCGACGGAGCGGCGCGCTTCGAAGATCTCGCGCGTTTCCTCGGGCGTGGGTTCGGCAATCACCGCGCCCTTGTTCGGCCGCAAGACGACAATGCCGTCATACGCGAGCTTTTCCAGCACGCGCCGCACCACCGCCCGGCCCACGCCGAACAGCTGGCACAACTCGGGCTCCGGCAGCTTCGTGCCCGGCGTCAGACGATGATTCAGCACGCCGTCGAAGATCGACTGATAGATGCGCGCGTCGAGATCCGTGTCGTCTTTCAAGGGCTTTTTCGCGGTGGCCGCGCCGGCTTTCGCGTTCATGCGATGACCGGGCGCACCACGCCGTCCCGCTCCAGCACGTCCATATGATCCGCAATGGCGCCCGGCGTGGTGATCCACACGTCGCCGCGGGCGCGCGCCGCGGCGATATGTTCGAGCGCGCGGCGCAGATGCCGCAGGCGATACGGCTGCCCCACCAAATACGGATGCAACGCAATGCCCATCACCAGCGACTGCGGCTGCGCACCGCGATTGGCCTGTTCGAGCATCTCGTCGAACTGGTCGACGATCATGTCGGCGAACGCGCGGCCGTCCATATGGCGGCCCACCATCATCGGCAGATCGTTGAGTTCCTGCGGATACGGAATCGACCAGAGCGGCGCACCGCGTGTGGCCATCCGCACGGGACGGTCGTCGTGACACCAGTTCAGCGTGTAGCGATAACCGGTCTCGGCAAGCAAATCGGGCGTCAGATGCGACTCCGAAATCCACGGCGACAGCCAGCCGTGCGGCGCTATACCGGACACTTCGGCGATCCGTTCCCGGCAATGCAGAAGCAGTTCACATTCGCCGGTTTCGTCGAGATCGCTCTGACGGTGCGCGTTCGTATGGCCATGGCCGATCAGTTCGTCGCCGCGCGCCACGCAGGCCGCGATCAACTCCGGGCAATGATCGTAGAGCGCGGTGTTGATCAGCGTGCCCGCAGGCAGCTCGAGTTGATCGAACAGTTCGATGCAGCGCCACGCGCCGACCCGATTACCGTACTCGCGCCAGCTATGGTTCAGCACATCCGGCTGCGGCGAGATCGGACCGAGCGCGGCGCCCAGCCCTTCGCCAAAGGCAAAGTGTTCGATGTTGAAACCCAGATAGACCGCGAGCCCGCTGCCGCCGGGCCAGCGGTACGCGTCGCTGTCGGTGATCGGGCGATACGCGAAGCGACCATGCGTGGCAAGCAATTGACGCGCGCGACTCGCCGCGGCGGGCATGTTCCGTATGTCGTTCATTTGAAGAAGCCGTGGGTGAGAAAAAGCGCCGCGCCGCGTGAGCGCATGAACCGGAATGGCCAGTTCATGCCCCGCGACGGACCCGGCGCGCACTGCGATCGCGCAAAAGAATCGTTGGAATCGCTAACGATCGACGCTGCGGATCGTTTGCAATATGTGAGCCAACTCGTAGACGTTAAGCACACTGGCGCGTCGGCAATCAATCGGCTACCGCAATGCAAACGATGGCACATGTCTTGCATTTGCCTAGTCTCGTTCAGGCGCCGCGTTGCTTTTTGCGTCCCTCGCTTTATCGTCGCTCACGAGGACACCCCTTCATGATTCAGCCTGCTTCAACGGTGCTCGAAACCAAAGCCGCCGATATCGAACTGGTGCACGTGTCGAAGCAATACGGCGACTCGCTTGCCGTCGACGCGATCGATCTGCGCATCGACGGTGGCCAGTACTGCTGTCTGCTCGGGCCGTCGGGGTGCGGCAAGACCTCGACCTTGCGCATGATCGCCGGGCATGAATCGGTCACCGACGGTGACATTCTGATTGCCGGCCGCAATGTCACGCGCGCCGAACCCGCTGCGCGCGGCACAGCCATGGTGTTCCAGAACTACGCGCTGTTTCCGCATCTGAGCGCGCTCGACAACGTCGCGTTCAGCCTGAAAATGCGCGGCGTCGCCAAGGACGCACGGCGCAAACGCGCCGCCGAATTGCTCGAACTGGTCGCCATGTCGGCGTACGCCGAACGCAAACCGGCTCAGTTATCCGGCGGCCAGCAGCAACGGGTCGCGCTTGCCCGCGCGTTGCTGAATCAGCCGGGCTGCCTGTTGCTCGACGAACCGCTTTCCGCGCTGGACCCGTTCCTGCGTGTGCAGATGCGCGCCGAACTCAAGCGCTGGCAGAAAGAACTCGGCATTACCTTCGTGCACGTCACGCATTCGCAGGAAGAAGCAATGGCGCTGGCCGATCTCGTCGTGGTGATGAGCCATGGACGTATCGAGCAAAGCGGCACGCCGCACGAAGTGTTCAACCGTCCGCGCACCGAGTTCGTGGCGCGCTTTCTCGGCGGTCACAACGTCTTCAATACCAATGGCCGCGCGTTCACCGTGCGCGCCGATCATCTGCGTGTCGTGCCGCATGGCGTTACTCCGGTGCAGAACGCGAGCGGCGACAACGGCATGACGCGCATCGGCGGCGTGCCCTGCACCGTGCGTGAAGCTGAATATCAAGGCACGCATCTGCGCGTGACGCTCGACCCGCTCGACGGTTCGCCCGAACTCGTCTCGCTGGTGAGCGACGGCGATTACGATCCGGCGCGGCTCGGCCCCGAGGCGCGCGTGGTGGTCTGGTGGGAAGAGCGGGACGCGCATCCGCTCGCGGCGTGAGTAACGAACCGAGTCGTCCAGACGTGGCTGCAACTTCGAACAAGCGATAACCACACGCCAACCAAACGTCAATCGAACGTCAACTGAGGAGAAAGCAATGAGTGAAGCGAACGAAAGCCCGGCAGCGGCCGCAACGGATGTGAAGGAAAAAGGCCTGTCGCGCCGCACGTTCATCAAGGGCGCGGTGGCGGCGGCCGGCATTGCCGGTTTTCCGTACGTGCACGCGCAGGAAAAAATCACGTTGCGCTACCTCGGCACGGCGGTCAATCAAAGCGCCGACATCGCGAAGAAGTTCAAGGAAGACACCGGCATCGAAATTCAATACGTGCCGGTGACCACCGACGACGTCGCCAAGCGCATCATCACCCAGCCCAACTCGTTCGACATTGTCGACACCGAATACTTCGCGCTCAAGAAGCTGATTCCGGCCGGCACGCTGGCCGGCATGGACGCGAAGCGTATCAAGCTGGCCGACAAGATCACGCCGGTGCTCACGCGCGGCGAAGTGAACGGCAAGAAGATCGGCGATCAAGGCACCGCGCCGAAGAAGGTGATGTTCCTCACCGGCCCGCGCTCCACGGAATTCTCCGCCACGCCGACCGAATGGATGACGCTGATTCCCACCACCTACAACGCGGATACGCTCGGCATTCGGCCCGACCTGATCAAGCGGCCCATCGACAGTTGGGCGGAACTGCTGAATCCGCAGTTCAAGGGCAAGGCGGCGCTGCTGAACATTCCCGCGATCGGCATCATGGATTCGGCCATGGCGATCGAGGCGATGGGTCACGTGAAATACGGCGACAAAGGCAACATGACCAAAGCCGAGATCGACCAGACCATCAAGATTCTGATCGAAGCAAAACGCGCCGGCCAGTTTCGCGCGTTCTGGAAGGACTTCAACGAGAGCGTGAACCTGATGGCCTCGGGCGAAGTGGTGATCCAGTCGATGTGGTCGCCGGCGGTCACGAAAGTGCGCACCATGGGCGTCGCCTGCAAGTTTCAGCCGCTCAAGGAAGGCTATCGTTCGTGGGCGTCGGGCTTCGGTTTCCCGCGTTCGCTGCAAGGCAAGAAGCTCGACGCCGCCTACGAGTTCGTCAACTGGTTCCAGGACGGCTGGGCGGGCGCGTATCTGATGCGTCAGGGCTATTACTCGGGCGTGCTGGAGACCGCGAAAACGCACATGCAGCCGTACGAGTGGGACTACTGGATCGAAGGTAAACCAGCCGCGCAGGACATCAAGGCACCGGACGGCCAGTTGCTCGAAAAAGCCGGCACCGTGCGCGACGGCGGCTCGTACAACCAGCGCATGGGCGCGATTGCCTGCTGGAACGCCGTGATGGACGAGAACATCTATATGGTCCAGAAGTGGAACGAGTTCATCGCGGCCTGATCGCGGCCGTGGTTCGCCATGACAGCCGGCACGCGACACGCCGGCTGTCACCACCTGTCCGAATGAACGCATAGTCCATTCCTTAGAAATACGCACATGGCAACGATCGACCTTCCCTCGCACGCGCAGGACGAGCCCGTCAAACATCGCCGCGCGCCGGCGTGGTTGCAGGCGACGCCGCTCTCGCTGACCTTCCTGCTGTTTTTCATCGTGCCGCTGGTCATCACGCTGATCGTCAGTTTCTGGGACTTCAACGAATACCAGATCATTCCCGCATTCACGCTGAAGAACTACGCGGCGATCTTCAACGGCTGTTCGTCGCTCACGGACGTTTGCGTCACCTTCAAGACCTACTGGTCGACGCTCAAGTTCTGCGCGATCGTGTGGACAGTGACCCTGCTGCTGGGTTTTTCGATCGCTTACTTTCTCGCGTTCCATGTGCGCACCACGAGCATGCAGACCGTGCTGTTTCTCGTCTGCACGATTCCGTTCTGGACCTCGAACGTGATCCGCATGA
Organism: Paraburkholderia sp. BL6669N2; assembly: GCF_003387275.1. Lineage (NCBI taxonomy): Bacteria > Pseudomonadati > Pseudomonadota > Betaproteobacteria > Burkholderiales > Burkholderiaceae > Paraburkholderia > Paraburkholderia sp. BL6669N2. Next base: position 1,849,957 of record NZ_QUNA01000002.1, read on the forward strand.
TTTCGTGGATGCCGCTGCTCGGGCGCAACGGTCTCGTCAATCAGGCGCTGCTCGGCGCGCATCTGATCGACCAGCCGCTGGAATGGCTGCTGTATTCGAACTTTTCGGTGGTGCTCGCCTTCGTTCACCTCTACACGTTCTTCATGATCGTGCCGATCTTCAACGCGATGATGCGCATCGACCGCTCGCTCCTCGAAGCCGCGCGCGACGCCGGCGCGAGCGGCTGGCAAGTGGTGCGCGACGTGGTCCTGCCGCTGTCGAAAACCGGCATCGTGATCGGCTCGATCTTCGTCATCACGATCGTGATGGGCGATTTCCTGACCGTCGGCGTAATGGGCGGCCAGCAGATCGCGTCGGTGGGCAAGATCATTCAGGTGCAAACCGGCTACCTGCAATTTCCCGCCGCGGCGGCCAACGCGATCATGCTGCTCGCCGTGGTGCTGATGATCGTGTGGGGTTTGACGCGGGTGGTCGATATCCGCAAGGAGTTGTGAAGATGCAGGCCATTCGCGTCAAACATCGTGAGCGCCGTCCGGCGAGTTTCTATTGGCTCGCGCTGCTGTTCGGCCTGTTCGTGTTGTTTCTTTATGGTCCTGTGATCACGATTTTCATTCTGTCGTTTCAAGGCCCCGAAGGCGGCCTCACGTTTCCGATGCGCGGTGTGTCGCTGCACTGGTTCGCCATGTTGCGCGATGGTGTGGGCGATGTCGATATCTGGGGTGCGTTCGGACGTTCCGTGCGGCTCGCGCTGGCAGTCACGGTGCTGACGGTGCTCTTTTCCGTCGCGGCGGGTCTCGCGTTTCGCAGAAAATTTCGCGGCGATACCGCGGTGTTCTATGTCTCCGTGGCCAGTCTGATCATGCCGTCCATTATCGTTTCGCTCGGCATCGGCTTGACGTTCCGCCTGCTGGATAACGGCGTGAAGTACTTCGCCACCGCGTGGGGCTATCAGTCTTTCGCCGACAGCTATACCACGTCGATGGGCCTGTTCACCTCGGCACTCGGTGCGCATCTGACGTGGACGCTGCCGTTCGGTCTGCTCGTCATGTTCGCGGTGTTCAACCGCTTCAATCCCGCTTACGAAGAAGCCTCGCGCGATCTGGGCGCCACCCCATGGCAAAGCTTCCGGCACGTGGTGCTGCCGATCATCGGTCCGTCGGTGGTGGGCGTCGCCATGTTCGGTTTCACGCTCTCCTGGGACGAAATCGCCCGCACCTCGCAGGCGATCGGCGACCAGAACACCTTGCCGCTCGAGCTTCAGGGTCTCACCACATCGGTGACCACGCCGGTGATCTACGCACTGGGCACCATGACGACGCTGTTGTCGCTGACCGTGATGGGCGTGTGCCTGCTTGCCGTGCGCATACTCGCGCGCAAGCGCGTGGCGGCGGGACTGAAATAAGCCGCGCGCCTATCGCGGCGCGCGCCACTAGCATTTCACTCCTGCTGCTAAGAATCGGCCAAATACTTCGTTGCTAGCACCCAGCGGCGTCCCTTAACGTTCTCTGATTGCGCCTTGCGCGCACCCGTTTCGGAGAACCCATGTCCGCAGTTCAAGCAACGAATCCCGATCACAGCATCGCCGACGCCGCGCAACTCTTCGGCGACGACCCGCTGACCCGGCGCTTCGCACCGGTTTTCGCGCGTATCGCCGAGGGCGCGGTCGAGCGCGAGCAGAATCGCGAACTCGCTTATGCGCCGGTCGAGTGGCTGCGCGAAGCCGGCTACACCAAACTGCGCGTGCCGAAACAATACGGCGGCGAAGGCATCTCGCTCGCGCAGTTCTTCGCGCTGGTCACGCGCCTCGGCGAAGCGGATTCGAATCTGCCGCAAATCCTGCGCGTGCATGGCGGCTTTATCGAATCCCTGCTGGAACAAGGCGACGAATCGTTGCGCGACCGCTGGCTCACACGTGTCGCGCAAGGTCAGATTGTCGGCGGCGCCGTGTCGGAGCGCACCGGTGTCACCAACAACAGCGTGCGTCTCACGCAAACCGGTGGCGCCTGGCATCTCGATGGCGAGAAGTACTACACCACCGGCACGCTCTACGCGGATTGGGTCGACGTGACCGCGCATGACGGCCAGAGCGACGTGCGCGTGCTCGTTAAAGCCGACACGCCGGGCCTCGAACGTATCGACGATTGGGATGGTTTCGGGCAACGGCTCACGGGCAGCGGCACGGCGCGCTTCACTCGTGTGGCGGTTGCACCCGACAATCTCTATCGGCGCTACAACGCCTCCGAGCCGCGTCGCAACAGTCTGCTCACCGCTTACTACCAGGCGCTGCATGTCGCGAACCTCGCGGGCATCAGCCGCGCGGCGCTGCGCGACGCGGTCGCGTTCACGCAAACCAAAACGCGCACGTTCGGTGTGCCGGGCGAATCGAGTCCGCGCGACAATCCGCTTGTGCATCGCGTGGTCGGGCGGCTGGCGAGCCTGGCGTACTCGACGCAGAGCATCAGCGCGTCGCTCGCGCGCGCGATCGACGAGGTTTCGGTCGCGCGACAGGAAGGCCGCACCACCGAACAGACTTACATCAACCTCGACATCCAGACCTTCCAGGCGCAACAGATCGTCATCGAGCAGACGTTGCAGGCCGCGACGCTGCTGTTCGAAGTGGGCGGCGCATCGGCGACCAGCGAGACGCGCCGTTTCGATCGCTACTGGCGCAATGCCCGCGTGCTGGCGTCGCACAATCCCGCGATCATTCGCGAGGCCGCGATCGGGGATTTTTACCTGAACGGCAACGCGCATAACGAGCGCTTCGGCGTGGCGCGCGAAGCGGTGCCGGCTGCCGAAGCGGCCACGGCAACAGCATAGGACCGCTGTCGCGCGGGCCGCCGGCGTCATGTGGCACAGTATCGTCAGGCGCATGCGCTAAGCTTGCGCAACCGAACAGCCCTGACGAGCGACATGAAGAACCTGCCTGCCTACGAGCCGCCGGTCGACGAGAACCAGCTTCTGCTGAAATGGATCCGGCGCGCGCGCGAATCCCAGATGAGCCACTACGACATGGCCGACCTGCTGTCGGCGCGCGACCGCAAGGTCGGCTGGCTCGTGACCGCCCTGACCGCTTTCGTGGGCACGGCGGTGTTCGCATCGCTGAATCTGTCGGCGGTTTCGCCGGGACTCAGGATTTTCGTCGGCCTCGTGAGCGTGACGGCTGCGGTCTCCGCCGCGTTGCAGACGTTCCTGCGCTACGCCGAGCGCGCCGAAAAGCATCGCGCGGCCGGTGCGCGCTATGGCGCGGTGCGCCGCAGGCTCGAAGCAATTTTCGCGGGCGATGCCGATGCGCGTGACGGCCACTACCTCACGGCAATTCGCGATGAACTCGACCGGCTGGCCGAAGATTCGCCCAATGTGCCGCCGCGCGTTTTCTACCGGACGCAGCGGACGCTGTCCACGGATCCGCAGCGTCAGCGCGGCGACTAATGCCGTGACTTCAACGGGTCGCGCAGATGAGCAGCATGATCGGCCGTTCGCGCTCTTCCGCGGCGTCATTCGCCCGCGGTGAGATCCCCCGCATCGATGCCCAACTCCGCCGCCATGCGCCGGACCACGATCTGCAGGCGGCTCACTTCATCCGCAAGCCGCTTCTGTTCGGCCTTGAGCGCCTCGAACGCGGACAGCGGCACCGAGTCGTCTTCATCGCCCGGCTGCGCCAACTCGCTCGCGCTCACTTCACCGCATAGCAGATGCGTCCAGCGGTTCTCGCGCTCGCCCGGCGTGCGCGCGAGTTTGACGACCCGTGGCGGGTCGTTGGCCGCCAGTTCGTCGAGAAACGCTTCGACCGACGAGATATCCGCAAAGCTATGTAGACGCGCGCTGTTCAGGCGCAATTCGGCCGCGGTTTGCGGGCCGCGCAGCAGCAAGGTGGTCAGCAACGCCGCCGACTGGCTCGGCAGCCCCAGCACGCGATTCATGTTGTGCTCGAAGCGCGGCACGCGGCTGCTGCTGCCTTCCATCACGAGGCTGAGCCGCTTCAGGCCGTCGACGGCGGTCAGCACCTCGGCTTCAGTGGCGTTCATCACCGGCGCGCGGCCGGTTTTCTGGTTGCAACCCAACGTCAGCGCGTTGAGCGAAAGCGGATAGCTGTCCGGCACCGTGTGCTGCTTTTCGACGAGCACGCCGAGCACGCGTCCTTCGAGCAGGGTCAACGCGCGGATCGAAGGACGGGAAGAAGCGTCGGGAGTGGAATTCATAAGTGATGTCGCGGCAAAAGCCGCCGGGTCTCGTGGATGAGGTGCCTTACCGTTGCACAGCCGGACGGCGTTTTCTGGTTTGTGGGCACTATGATAAACGGCCCAGGGCGCGCAAGTGTGCGAATCTCGGCTGCATCGTGGCGCGCGCGGCGTCGCCTGGCATGTCGCGTGCTGCCACAGGAAGTCCTTCATTCATGGAGTCAGTCAATGGCCCTACGCCGACAATCGGTGCTGCGCGTGAGCGCCCTTTCCCTTGCGATAGGCGCGGTGTGCCTGCTCGGCGCCTGCGCGTTCAGCCCCGCCGGCAAGAGCGGCAACGCGCACGTGCCGGAGCCCGCCAAGCCGGTCGACCTGAACCGCTATCTCGGCCGGTGGTACGAACTGGCGCGCTACGAAAACGGCTTCGAGCGCGATTGCGAAGCCGTCACCGCCGACTACGCCACGCGCGAGGACGGCCTGATTGACGTCACCAACAGTTGCCATAAGGGCGGCGTGAGCGGAGCGCTCGACGTGTCGAAGGGCCGCGCGAAAGTGGTCGCCGGCTCGGAGAATGCCAGGTTGAAGGTGTCGTTTTTCGGACCGTTCTTCGTCGGCAACTACTGGGTGCTGGATCACGCGGACGACTATAGCTGGTCGATCGTCGGCGAGCCGAGCGGCCGTTATCTATGGATTCTCACGCGTGAAGCCATTCCTGCTGCGAGCGTCAAAGACGCGCTGATCGAGCGGGTTCGCGCGCTCGGCTACGACACGTCGATGCTGCGCATGACCCGGCACGAGTAAGCGGGCGCGCTGCCGCGGTCGAAGCGCCGCCTTTTTTCCATTTGACGAATTTCCATATTCGAGATAATTTTCCGAATATGGAAACCATACTCGCGCCCTCGGACGACAACGCCATCGACCGCCGCATCGCCCAACGGCTGCGGGCCTTGCGCGCCGAGCGCAACTGGTCGCTCGACGATCTCGCCAAACTCAGCGGCGTCAGCCGCGCGACCTTGTCACGCCTCGAAAACGCCGCAGTCAGCCCGACCGCCAGCGTGCTCGGCAAGCTCTGCGTGGCCTACGGCCTGCCGATGTCGCGCCTCATGCACATGGTCGAGGAAGACTTCGCGCCGCTCGTGCCGCGCGCCGCCCAGCCGCTCTGGACCGACGCCCGCGTCGGCTTCCGGCGGCGCTCCGTCTCGCCGCCCGCGCAGGCGCTGAGCGGCGAGGCGCTCGAATGCGAACTCGACGCGGGCGCGCGCATCACTTACGACGCGTCGCCGCGGCCTGGGCTCGAACATCATCTGATTTTGCTCGACGGGCAACTGCAAATCACCGTCGACGGCCAGCGCCACGACCTGCAACCGGGCGACTGCCTGCGCTATCAACTGTTCGGCGCCAGCGCATTCGTGACGCCCGCGCACAGCGGCGCCCGCTACTTTCTGTTCATCGTGTGAGCCAGAGCATGAGCGAGACCACCATCAGCACCTTCACCGCCGACGACCTCCTGCGTCACCTTCCCGAACTCGGCGCACTGCTGCGTGCCTGCGTGCATGACGGCGCCAGCGTCGGCTTCGTCATGCCCTGCGATGTCGAGGAAAGTGAAGGGTTCTGGCGCGGCAAAGTGCTGCCTTCGCTGCGTGCCGGCGGCCTGGTGCTGTGGTCGCGCGTCAAGGCGAAACGATTGCCGGCACCGTGCAACTCGATTACGACACGATGCCGAACCAACGGCATCGCGCCGAAGTGCGCAAGCTGCTGGTTCATCCTGGCTTTCGCCGTCAAGGCATCGCGCGGGCGCTGATGACGGAGCTCGAACGCCATGCTTCTGCACTGCAACGCAACCTGCTCACGCTCGACACCCGCACCGGCGACCACGCGGAGCCGCTTTATACCGAACTGGGTTATCGAACCGCGGGCGTGATCCCAGGATACGCGCGCGGCACGCACACCCATGAGTTCGATGCGACCACCATCATGTACAAGGCGCTATGAGCGGGTGCCTCTCAAGCCGGCCGTGAATACTTGAAGGTGCCCTGGGCGCTTGCGATCAGCAGCTTGCCGTCCACCCAGGCCTCGCCGCGCGAGAAGAAAATCGAGCGGCCGGCGCGCTCCAGAAACCCCTTCGCGGTGACGGACTCGCCAAGTCCCTTGTCGAGATAGTTGGTGGTCAGCGAGAGCGTGAAAGCATGCCGCGCCGGTGCGCCGCTTTCCGCAAAGATTCCCGCATAGCCCGCCGCCGCATCGAGCAGCGTCGCGATCGCGCCGCCTTGCAGCACGCCTTGGCGATTGAGCTTGCTCGCATCGATCGGCATGAGCAGTTCGGCGTAGCCGTCGCGCCATTGCGTGAGACGAACGCCGAGCGATTCGAGAAACGGGTTGTCGATGGGAAAGTCGGACATGGGTGGGCCTTTGTGTTCGAGACAAGAAATGCGCCGCGCGGATGGCGCGCGGCCGATCATCAGTGCACTCAGCATACCCCGCCCATGGCAACCCACCATTCAGGATGGAATCAGAACCGCGCCGACCGACGTTACCGGCTTGCTCTCTTTGCGTCGCCCGAAAGCCCTCGGATCGGCCGCGCCCTGCCCGCTTCGTCGATCCAGTTGCCCGCTCTCGGGCACAATCGGTTCTTCGCCGCTCGCTGCGGCCCGACGTCATTCGCCCGCTTGCCATCCTGCCTCGATGAGTTCAGCCACTCCCCGCCGACGGTGCGCCGCACTGGCAGCGCAATCTCTATGTCTGCCTGTTCGGCTCGTTCACGACCATCGTGGCAATGACCCTGCTGCTGCCATTCCTCCCGCTCTATGTGCAGCAGCTCGGTGTCGATTCGGCCGCGGCCGCCGTGCAATGGTCCGGCGTCGCGTTTGGCGCGACCTTCCTCGCCGCCGCGCTGGTGTCGCCGCTGTGGGGCCGCATGGCCGACCGCTACGGACGCAAGCTGATCCTGATACGCGCGAGCCTCGGCATGGCCATCGTGATGTCCTTGTTGGGGCTCGCGCAGAATGTCTGGCAACTGGTGGGGCTGCGGTTTCTGGCGGGGCTGGTCGGCGGCTATGCGTCGGGCGCGACCGTGATGATCGCCACGCAGACGCCGCGCTCGCGCACCGGATGGGCGCTCGGCACGCTGGCCTCGGGCGTGATGGCGGGCAGCCTGGTCGGCCCGCTGGTGGGCGGCGCGCTGCCGCCGCTGATCGGTATCCGCAACACGTTTTTCATTGCCGGCGCGATGATCTTCTGCGCGTTCGTCGCGACCACGCTGCTCGTCAAGGAGCAACCGGTGGAACGGACGCGCGGCGGGACGCACCACGCGGACGCGGCAACCGGCCGGGCCAGCGTGCCCGATCTGCGGCCGGTGCTGGCGATGCTGTTCACCTCCGGCTTGCTGATGTTCGCCAACATGTCGATCGAGCCGATCATCACCGTGTATGTCAGCCAACTGGTGCACGACACACGGCATGTCACGCTGGTGTCGGGCTTCGTGATGTCGGCCTCGGCGCTGGGCAGCGTGCTGGCGGCTTCGCGGGTCGGCCGTCTGGCCGACCGCATCGGCGCGCCCAAGGTGATCGTGGCGTGTCTCGCCGTGTGCGCGGCCTTGCTGGTGCCGCAGGCGTTCGTCACGAGCGGCTGGCAACTGGTGGCGCTGCGTTTTTTGATGGGTCTCGCGCTGGCCGGCCTGCTGCCGTCCATCACGAGCGTGATCCGTCACAACGTGCCCGACCGCTCGGCCGGCTACATACTCGGCTATGCGACCTCGGCGAATTACGCGGGACAGGTGGCGGGGCCGCTCGCGGGCGGCTTTGCCGGCGCGCATCTCGGCATGCCTTCGGTGTTTCTCATCACCAGCGCGTTGATGCTCTGCGGGGCGCTGTTCAACGGCTGGGTGTTCAGGGCGCGCAACGAATAGCGCGCCTCGACACAACTCAGCGGCGCGAATCGAGCGCGATGCGTACCGCGAGTCCGGCGAGCACGGTGCCCATCAGCCAGCGCTGCACCTGCAGCCACACCGGCCGGCCGCCGAGAAACACGGCGATCGAACCCGCCATGCTGGCGATCAGCGCATTGATCGTTACGCTGATGACGATCTGCACGCAGCCAAGCGCGATGGACTGCGCAAGCACACTGCCGTGCCCCGGTGAAATGAACTGCGGCAGCAGCGACAGGTACATCACCGCGATCTTCGGATTGGCGAGATTGGTGACGAGGCCCATGGTGAAGAGCTTGCGGCGGCTGTCGTGCGGCAGATCGCGGACCTGGAACGGCGAACGGCCGCCCGGCTTGACCGCCTGCCACGCCAGATACAGCAGATACAGCGCGCCGCCGAAGCGCAGCGCGTCGTACGCGTACGGCACCGTCAACAGCAGCGCGGTGATGCCGAACGCGGCGCAGAACATGTAGAACACGAAGCCGAGCGCGACGCCGCCGAGCGAGATGAGACCCGCGCGCCGCCCCTGGCAGAGCGATCGCGAGATCAGATAGATCATGTTCGGACCCGGCGTGAGCACCATGCCGAGCGAAACCAGGCCGAAAGCGAGCAGCGTTGTGAATGCGGGCACGGCATTCTCCTCTGTGAGCGGAAGTTGGGCAGTGGCGTCGAATATAGCCGATCCAGCCATTCCGGCGCGGCATACGGGTTCGAAAATCCGTAGCGGCGCATGGCCTCTGCCTTCATCTCCATTCAGGCCGTTTCAGACCGCCGCTGCGCCGCGCATCGCACGAAAGACTTGCGGCAAAATATTTTGAACGGTATTGTCGAGCCGTTCTGCAATGCAGCGCGGGAGAGATCGTCAGACGTTCGTGACGACGCCGACGGAGCAACCGCCCCGGAAACTCTCAGGCAAAAGGACCGCGCAGCAGGAACATCTGGAGAGCGGCGCATTGCACTACCCTATGCGCCCACCGAAGGGGATTCCCCGCACACGGCTCGAATCGGGCCCGGCTGGCGCGGGGAAGAAACTCTCAGGTACATGGACAGATGGGGCATCAACGCCGGTTTCGACACGAAATCGACACCGGTGATGCTCAACTACTCTGGACCATGTCATGTCACGAATCGCCATTATCGGCGCCGGCATTACCGGCGTCACGACCGCTTACGCCCTCGCCCGGCGCGGCCATCACGTCACGGTTTTCGAGCGCCATCGCTATGCGGCGATGGAGACTTCGTTCGCCAACGGCGGCCAGCTGTCCGCCAGCAATGCCGAAGTGTGGAACAGCGTGGCCACCGTCATGAAAGGCCTGCGCTGGATGCTCACACGCGACGCCCCGCTGCTGCTCAACCCCGCGCCGAGTTGGCACAAGTACTCGTGGATGGGCGAATTCCTGCGCCAGATTCCACACTACCGGGCCAACACCGTCGAAACCGTACGGCTCGCGATTGCCGCGCGCGAGCACCTGTTTTCGATTGCCGAAACCGAGGGCATCGACTTCGATCTGGAGCGGCGCGGCGTTCTGCACATCTACAAGACCCGCAAGGAATTCGACGCCGCGAGCAAGGTGAACCAGTTGCTGCGCGAAGGCGGCCTCGACCGCAATCCGGTGACGTCGAGCGAACTGCATGACATCGAGCCCACGTTGCACGGCGATTTTTACGGCGGCTTCTTCACCCCGTCCGACTCGACCGGCGATATTCACAAGTTCACGCGCGGCCTTGCTGAGGCGTGCGTGCGGCACGGCGTCGAGTTTCATTACGACGCGCAAATCACGTCGATCGAGCAGCCTGCCGAGGGGCGCTTTACGCTGATGGTCGATCTCGAAGGCGAGTCGCAGCGGTTCACGTTCGAGCGGATCGTCGTGTGCGCCGGGGTGAAAAGCCGGGACTTCGCGTCGATGCTCGGCGACCACGTGAACATCTATCCCGTCAAAGGTTATTCGATCACGGTCTGTCTCGACGACGAACTCAGTCAGCAGCGCGCACCGTGGGCGAGCGTGCTCGACGACAGCGCGAAGATCGTCACGAGCCGCCTCGGCGCGGATCGATTTCGGGTAGCCGGCACGGCGGAGATCAACGGCTTCAACCGCGATATCCGTTCGGACCGGATCGCGCCGCTGGTGGACTGGACGCGGCGTCATTTCCCCGAGGTGTCGACCTCACGTGTGATTCCGTGGGCGGGCTTGCGGCCGATGCTGCCGAGCATGTTGCCCAAGGTGGGCCGTGGCAAACAGCGCGGCGTGTTCTATAACACCGGGCATGGGCATCTGGGCTGGACGTTGTCGGCCGCGACGGCGCAGGTGTTGGCGGGGGCGATTCAGTAGCACCAGGTTCAGGTTGGCGGGCGGCGGCCATTCGCCTCGTCGAGGCAGTCAGAACATCACAAAACCCCTGCAAGTCCAGTTGCTCAGGGGGTTTGTGTTTCTGGCTAATCAATAAACACCGTCTTTTGGTTTTGTTGAGCCGCTCGTCAGTTGCAAATGCATAACGCGCAGTCTGTCCCAATGTGGAACTTCGACGCGACCTTCCGGGAAGGCGGTCTGACCTGGGGCGCGTGATTGCATTGGGCAACCTCAAACTTTATGAAATGCCACGCTATTTTGCGGATAACTCTGATATCCGTATGTGGCACCATGAAGACACGGTACGCGTTAACACTCGTTTCGGAATACACGGAAGAGCCCGTATACATAATCGGACCCGGGATGGCGGACATTTTTTTAAAAATCAATGGTATTGCAGGTGAATCGCAAGATGCTGTGCACACTGGTCATATAGAGGTGAGCAGTTACCGATGGCGGATGGCGCAGCAGTCGTCCATGATGTCAGGATCGGGAGGTGGCGCGGGAAAGGCGACGATTAACGATCTCCATTTCGTCCACCAGATTGATCGGGCAAGTCCCAATCTCATGCGTTACTGTCTGACGGGACGGCACATTCCAGAGGTTATCCTCACTGTACGGAAATCCGGCGGCGTGCCGCTCGACTTCCTCAAGATCACGATGGGCGATGTCGTCATTACTTGCGTCGAGCCTATCGTATGCGACAGCAGCTACCACGAGCACGTCAGTCTTTCCTTTGCGCGCGTAGAACAGGAATACACAGTGCAAAGCCAACTTGGGGCAAGCGCCGGGATGGTAACGGCGAGTTTCGATATCAGAAAGAATGTGGAGCGATGAGGCCCGCGCGCAATTATCTTGCCTTCGTGATAGGTGCCTGCCTTCTGCTCGCGTTGATTTTTTGCGTCACGGCGAAGATCGAGTATCTCACTACGTCAGAAATCACAAAAGGCAAAGTTGTACGCCTTAATTCCGGCGTACATCACCCTGAGGTTTCGTTCGAAGCGCGAGACGGTCAAATTTATGTACTTTCAATGAGCAGCTTGTCGGGAGTCAATCCCGGCGAGTCTGTACGGGTCCGTTATACGGAAGATGATCCGGTTACGTCAGCGAGCATCGACTCATTGGCGGATATTTGGATGGGCATTCTGCTTCTCGCGATTCTTACGGCCTGCTTTATTGTTGGAGGGATGCGTGGCCTGCCATTTAAAGGAGATACGCGGGAATGATCTTAAGGAGAAGTCACTGGCGCTTCAATACCAGCGCGGGGGCGGCGACGGGGCTGGGCCCATTCAATGTGGAAACAGGCATGTTCGCCGTAAAAGATCAGGCCGGTATGTCTCACAAGTACGCCTTCACTGGATTCGGAATGGGGAAGACCTGGGCGCTTTCCTCGGCGCTTCATCTTTCGAAATTCGCTTTGCCGAAGATCATGGTAAAGAAAAACGAACTGGGCGGCGCGGGGGCGACGACAGATTTTCCAAGTTGGGGAACTGTGTTTCTGACGGACGCGTTCAAGGGAACGGACTTGACGGACCCCAAATCACTTAAAGGCGGGTCGGTCTATCTGGAGGGCGCGGGGGGTTATCTGTTCGGCGCTTCTGGCTCGCTTATGATATTAGGCATCAATCGGTCGCTTCTCGTGATGGGTATCGCAAAGCCAGATTTCATTGGTACGGCGATCAGGACCGCACCGGCTGCGCTGATATCCGGCGGCTTCAATGAAGGCTTGCAAGATTCGGCAGGCGGAGCGTACCTATTTGGGCAGGTAGATTACAAGGGCCTTTATTCTGACAACCCAGCGATGGCTGGATCGAACTAAAGACGCGCTCAAGCCATTTGATGCGAAGGGTTCGATCGGGTAATGGGCGAATGTGGCCGACGAGCTCGCGGCGTGCCCTGCGGCTGCAAAATGCAAAATCCTCCGCATCTGCTAGTGTGCTCTCACCCGTACCCTTCTGTGGAGAATCAACCCATGCCTCACGCCCACTCCGCGAAGCACAAAGCGAACAGCGCGCGTTTGAGCGACGCACAAATCGCCGCAGAGGCGACCCGCCGTCTCGCCTGGGACGCCGCGGTCCCCGAACACGCCGTAAAAGTCCATGTCTCGCGCGGCCGCGTCACGCTGCGCGGCGAACTGCAGCGCGATCAGCAACGCACCGCCGCGCTAGAAGACGTGACGCGCCTGTTCGGTGTAACCGGCGTATCGGATCACACCGTCGTCAAGGCCGAATGAAGGTCAGCCCTTCGTTGCCTGGTGCAATAGCGCGCGGCAATGCCGCGCGATCTGCTTTTCCTCTTCCGTGTGAATCGCTCTCACCTTGCTGGCCGGATCACTTTCCGTCAGCCCCATGAAAGCCAACCCGTCGCATACGCGCTTACGGATCTCCTGACTGTGTTCGCCGATACCGCCGGTGAACACCAGCAAATCGATTCCACCCAGCAGCGCCGCGTAGCCGCCAATCGTCTTGCGCACGGCAGTCGCAAACGCATCGAGCGCCAGCGACGCATTCGCATCGCCCGACGCTGCGCGTTTTTCTAGCGCCTGCATATCGCTCTCGCCGTCCGCGTAACCGGCGAGACCGCTCTGGCGGTTCAGCAGCGTCTCCAATGCGTCCGCGTCGAGCTTCTCCACGCGCATCAGATACAGCAGCACGCCCGGATCCAGATCGCCGCTGCGCGTGCCCATCGGCACGCCGCCGGTCGGCGTCAAACCCATCGACGTATCGATCGATTGACCGTCGCGCAACGCGCACACGCTCGAACCGTTGCCGAGATGCGCGAACACCGCGCGCGCCGGCAAGTCGGCGCCGAGCCGCGTCACCAGCGATTCATACGAGAGCCCGTGAAAGCCGTAGCGCATCACGCCGGCTTCCGCGTAACGGCGCGGCAACGCAAGTTGCGCCGCGCGCGGTGGCAGCGTAGCGTGAAACGCCGTGTCGAAACAGGCGAAATGCGGCGCGTCGTCGAAAATCTTCTCGGCCTCGTCGATCAACGCAAGCGCTGGCGGAATATGCAGCGGCGCGAAGTGCACGGCCTCCTGCAATTGACGGCGCACGTCCGCGGTAACGCGCTGATGCGCGCGCAAATGCGGTCCGCCGTGCACCACCCGATGCCCCACCGCCGCAGGTCGCGCATGACGCTGTTCCTTGAGCACCTGCGCGAGCTTTTGCAACGCGTCGATCTGCGATTCGAGCACGCGCTCCTGCTCAACCAGCACGCGGCCATCGGGCGCCTTGATCCGCAGACTGCCGTCGTCGCGCCCGATGCCCTCGGCACTGCCTTCCAGCAGCAGTGATTCGTCACCGCCCGCGTGCCTGAACAGCCCGAACTTCAGCGACGACGAACCGCTGTTCAACACCAGAATCGTTTGATCGTCAGCGCTGTTATCAGTGTGCATGGTCATGCCTCGCTCAGCCTTTCCACGTCCAGTTGCGGATTTCTTCCTTATCGATGCCCTCGGCATGCGCATATGCCAGGTGCTCGATGATCTGGCCACGCAGCCATTCCTTCGCATGGTCGCCGACACCGCGCAGCTTCGGCACGCGGTCGATCACGTCGATCGCCAGCGAAAAACGATCGACCTGATTGATGATCGCCAGTTCGAGCGGCGTGTTGATGTTGCCTTTCTCGTGATAGCCGTGCACATGCAGGTTGTCGTGGTTCGTGCGGTTATAGGTCAGCTTGTGTACCAGCGAAGCATACGAGTGGAAGTTGAAGATCACCGGCTTGGTCGCGGTGAACAGCGAATCGAAATCGCGGCTGGACAGGCCGTGCGGATGCGCATGCTCGGGCATCAGGCGAAACAGGTCGACAACATTGACGAAACGGATCTTCAGATCGGCGAACTGCTCCTTCAGAATTTGCACGGCGGCGAGCGCCTCCATGGTCGGGATGTCGCCGGCGCAGGCCATCACCACGTCGGGTTCGACGCCCTGATCCGTCGACGCCCAGTCCCAGATGCCGATACCCTTGGTGCAATGCGTGACGGCGGCGTCCATGTCGAGATACTGCAGGTGCGGCTGCTTGTCGGCGACGATCACGTTGACGTAATCGCGCGAACGCAGGCAATGATCCGCGACGCTCAACAGGCAGTTCGCGTCCGGCGGCATATAAATGCGCACCACGTCCGGGCTTTTATTCGTGACGACATCCAGAAAGCCGGGGTCCTGGTGCGTGAAGCCATTGTGATCCTGACGCCACACGAGCGACGTGATCAGCAGGTTGATCGACGGCACCGGCTGACGCCAGCCGAGATCGCGTTTGGCTTTCTCCAGCCACTTGGCGTGCTGGTTGAACATCGAATCGATCACGTGGACGAACGCCTCGTACGTGGCGAACAACCCGTGGCGGCCGGTCAGCACATAACCTTCGAACCAGCCTTCGAGCGTATGTTCGCTGAGCATTTCCATCACGCGGCCGTCCACCGCGAGTTCGCCGCCGTCGGCGTCGCTCGGCACGGTTTGCGCGAGCCAGGTTTTTTCCGACGCCTCGTAGATCGCGGTCAGCTTGTTGCTCGAAGTCTCATCCGGGCCGAACACGCGGAAGTTCGTCATGTTGTTGCGCATCACGTCGCGCAGGAACTTGCCGAGCACCTCGGTCGGCGACGTGTACGAGCCGCCTGGCTTTTTCACCGCCACCGCGTAATCGCGGAACGGCGGCATGTCGAGCGTCTTGCAAAGCAGACCGCCGTTCGCATGCGGATTGGCGCTGATGCGGCGCGCGCCTTCGGGCGCGAGTTCGCGCAGTTCTTTCACGAGCCGCCCTGCATCGTCGAACAGCGTTTCGGGCTCGTAGCTGCGCAGCCAGTTCTCGACCAGCTTCAGGCTCTTGCTATTGGTCACCGGGTCGAGCACGGGCACCTGATGCGCGCGCCACGAGCCTTCCACCTTGTGTCCGTCGACTTCCTTCGGACCGGTCCAGCCTTTGGGCGAACGCAGCACGATCATCGGCCAGCGCGGCCGCGACGCGTCGTTGTTCTCGCGCGCATGCTGCTGGATCGCGCGGATTTCGCCGACGCATTGTTCCAGGGTCGCGGCCATCTGCTGATGCATGACGGCGGGATCGTCGCCTTCGACGAAATAAGGTTTGTGGCCGTAGCCGGTCAGCAAGGCTTCGAGTTCCTCGCGGGGGATGCGCGCGAGAATGGTCGGGTTGGCGATCTTGTAGCCGTTCAGATGCAGTACCGGCAACACCGCGCCGTCGCGGATCGGGTTGAGAAATTTGTTCGAATGCCACGAGGTGGCGAGCGGGCCGGTCTCCGCTTCGCCGTCGCCGATCATCACGGCGACGATCAGGTCGGGATTGTCGAACGCGGCGCCGTAGCCGTGCGAAAGGCTATAGCCGAGTTCGCCGCCTTCGTGAATCGAGCCGGGTGTCTCCGGTGTGCAATGCGAACCGATGCCGCCGGGAAACGAGAACTGCCGGAAGAAGCGCTGCATGCCGGCTTCGTCTTCACTGCGGTCGGGATAGATTTCCGAGTAGTGGCCTTCCAGATAACAATTGGCCAGCGTGGCCGGCGCGCCATGACCGGGACCGGCTACGTAGATCACATTCAGATCGAGCTTTTTGATCAGCCGGTTCAGATGCACGAGCAGGAAACTCTGCCCTGGGTCAGAACCCCAATGGCCCAGCAAGCGGTTCTTGATGTGTTCGGGTTTCAGCGGTTCGCGCAGCAGCGGATTGTCGCGCAGATAGATCATGCCGGCAGAGAGATAGTTGCAGGCCCGCCAGTAGCGATCCATGTTGCGCAACGTGTCGGCGTCCAGGGTTTGCGGCGGTGTGGGTGGGGAGGTTGCTTCAGCCATGGTGTCACTCCTCGAAAAGGACTGTCAGGCAGGTTGGCGAATGCGGCAACGGTGGTTCGTCGGGAAAAGGCGCGAAAGAAATCAGCGGCGGCGCTCGTCCTGTCACGCGAACGACACAAGAGAAGCGTACGGGTAGCAACCCGTGTTGGCGGCGGGCTTGAGCGCCCTTGTTCAGCGAGCCCCAGTGTGACAGGAAGCGCGCCGCATGGTTCGACTCGATCGTCAAACCTTGATCCAACTGCGACTTCGCGACGGTGGCAAGCGTCCACCTCACGCCGCATGCGCTAGACTTTAAGCGCATATTAAGTGGATGCCGTTAAGCTTCCGGTGCCGCATGCGCGACGGCGGACCGCATCTGGCGCATCCCGCCTTGCTCGCCTCTTACCTGAACACTCGATCATGCCGACACCCAGCCGCCTCAAAGCGCCGTTGATCCTCGTTCTCACCTGCGTGTTCCTGTTCGCGGGCGTCGCCATCCTGATCGGCGTGTTCGGCTTGCTGGTCAAGCTGTTCGGCCACGCCTGAGCGCCGCCGCGTGGGCGTCGCCGGCGCAAAATGTGTATCCTGAGCAATCTTCCCGGCGCCTTCACACAGGGTCTCCTGACTTCCCCAGACCCGGGGCGCCCGGCTTCATTGCAAGGAGTTTCATTTGACGGACCACGTTGATACTTCCCCGCCCCCCGGCCAGCCGATCGACCCCGAGTTGCTCGAACTGGCGCATCAGGTTTTCGACCTCGCGCGCAGCGGCGACGCCGCCATGCTCGCGGCGGTGATCGAAAAAGGCGTGCCGCCGAATCTGCGCAACGACAAAGGCGATAGCCTCGTCATGCTCGCCAGCTACCACGGTCATGCGGACGCCGTGCGCACGCTGCTCGAACGCGGTGCCGATCCGAATCTGCGTAACGACAACGGACAGACGCCGATTGCGGGCGCAGCCTTCAAGGGCTTCGACAAGGTGATCGAAAGCTTGCTCGCGCATGGCGCGGATGTGGAAGGCGCGTCGCCGGACGGACGCACCGCGTTGATGATCGCCGCGATGTTCAATCGCACGGCGATCATGGAGTTGCTGATTGCGCATGGCGCGGACCCGAAGGCCCGCGATGCAAACGGCGTGACGGCCATGGATGCGGCCGGCCGCATGGGCGCCGGCGAAGCGCAAGCGCGCCTGAAGGAACTCGGCTCATAAAGCGAACCGTGATTGGCGCGCGGCGCTCTCGCGTCTCCTATGCATGACCTTCACATGGAGACGCGCGAGCGCCACCAACCGCTAGCCTTTCTCCGCCACCAAAGATTCGACATCGATCTCCGCCAACTCGCCGATCCTCTCCACCGTCACGTCCGCAGGAGGATTACTGGCGATCTCTTTCGGATCGAGCGCATAGTGCCCCTGGCGGGGAAACACCGTCGTCAGCTTCGCGCCCCAGGCCTTTTTCATTGCCGTGAGAATGCGCAGCTTGTCGTCCACCATCACATAGTGGCGCGCGGGATAACACTCCATCACCTGATCCAGCATCAACTCTTTGTGGATGTAGATCAGCACGCGTCCTTCGACCTCGTCCCACAGCCCCGAGCGGGCGATCTTGCGCGGCTGGAACACCACGTCGCCGTCGGAGAGGATCACCGTGGGGCCGCGCTTGCCCACATGATCGAGCGCATCCAGCGCGCCCGGATACAGGCGGTTCGCAAACGGATACTCGATCAGGAATGACGACATCAACAGCAGCCGCGTGTCCCGCGGACGCTCCGAGCGATAACGCTGCAACGCGCCCAGGTAGTCGGCATAGCCGAGCTCGGCGCGCAGGTTCTCGAAGATTTCCCAGTACCGTGCGCTGTTTTCCGCGCCGAACTCGCGCATCATGTGCGCGCGCAGATCCGCGAGCACATGGTCGTTGTCCAGCAAGGTGTTGTCGCAGTCGAACAGAAAGACGACGTCGTGCGGCGTAGAGGTGGTGGCTGGCATCGCGGCTCCGTGGAATCAGGTTTTCGGCTTGTCGGACGGCGCGGCCGCTTTCTCGGCGTGGCCACCGAAATCAGCGCGCATGGCCGAGAGCACCCGGTTCGCGAAATCCGCCTCGCCGCGCGAGCTGAAGCGCGCAAACAGCGCCGCGCTCAGCACCGGCGTAGGCACACCCTCGTCGATGGCGGCCGCCACGGTCCAGCGCCCCTCACCCGAATCGGATACGCGTCCCGCGTAGTTCTTCAGATCGACGTCGCTCACGAGCGAGCCGGCGATCAGATCGAGCAGCCAGGAGCTGATCACGCTGCCGCGCCGCCAGACCTCGGTGACGTCGGCGAGATTCAGGTCGTATTGATACAACTCGGGGCGGCGCAGCGGCGAGGTTTCGGCGTCGGCCTCGCGCGCGTGCTTGCCGGCGTCGGCGTGATGCAGAATATTCAGGCCCTCGGCATACGCGGCCATCATGCCGTACTCGATGCCGTTGTGAACCATCTTGACGAAGTGCCCCGCGCCCTGCGGCCCGCAATGCAGGAAGCCCTGCTCCGCGGTGCTCGAGCCGGCGACACGGCCCGGCGTGACCGGCTCTGAGCCAGCACCCGGCGCGAGCGTCGCGAAAATCGGTTCGAGCCGCTTCACGATTTCCGGCTCGCCGCCGATCATCAGACAGTAGCCGCGCTCGCGGCCCGCCACGCCGCCGCTCGTGCCCACGTCCACATAGTGAAGCTTGCGCTCGGCCAGTTCGGTGCCGCGGCGGATGTCGTCGTGGTAATAGGAGTTGCCGCCGTCGATCACAATGTCGCCCGGCTCCAGCAAGGGCACGAGTTTCTCCAGCGTCATGTCGACCACGGCGGCCGGCACCATCAGCCACACGGCGCGCGGCTTGTCGAGTTGCGCGACGAGGTCTTCCAGCGATGCCGCGCCCGCCACGCCGTCCTGTTTCAGCTTCTCGACCGCCGCCGGCTGCACGTCGTAGGCGATACACTGCTGACCGCCCTTCGTCAGGCGCCGCACCATGTCGGCGCCCATGCGTCCCAATCCAATCATGCCTAGCTGCATATCTCGCTCCGGAAAGTGCCTCGTTGCGCTGCTGGATGTGCTTCGACGATTTGCTTCGTTCTACTGCCGCTTCGCTACGTTTTCGCTGAGCGCTTCAGTCGCGGCGCCAGGGATCGCGCGTGGCTACGCTCACTGTAGTGGTGTTTTTTCGCGCGCGCCGGACACACGGTAGCAGCCCTGAAGCGCTCTTGCAGCGAAGCGGGCAGCGCCCGCATGCATCGAAAGACGATACGCCCTTTTGCAGAGGTTTTGCGCGGCGTAAAGTTCCTGGCGGTTGCGGTTGCACTGGATTGTCAGGCGTGGCGCGCCCCGGCTTAGATTCGGCCGACTGCCTTCTTACAGTTCGTTTTGCCTTGCCGCCCGCGCGTCTATCGCTGCCGTTGCCGCTGTCTGGCCTGGAGCTTGCCATATTGCGAACGCGCAAAACGCCTGGTGGCGTTCCACATCAACGGATAGCGATCGCCCGGCACGGCGAACAGCACCAGCGCGCACAGCGCCAGCAAGCCGCAGAACAGAAACGTGCCGCGATAGCTGAACGCCTGCACCAGCAAACCCGACAACACGCCCGACAGAATCGAGCCGACGCGCGCCGCGTTGAAGAACAGCGCGGTGGCGCGGCCGGGTGCGTGCGGCATCAGATCCTGCACGTAGGTCATGCCGAGGCACGAGGTCACGGCGACCACGAAGGCGTTGAGCATCTGCATCGGAATCAGCACGTGGACGCTTCCCGCCAGCGACATGCCGACGAAATACACCGCGTGCACCGCGGCGCAGGCGGCCAGCCAGTTGGGCTTGTGCAGCGCCGACGACTTCGCGCCGAGCGCAAGCATCATCGGAATCTCCATCAAGGCGCCGAGGCCGAGCATGACCGACACGTCCAGATGCGTGCCGTTCAGCCCGTGCACGATATAGAGCGGCAGCACGATCATGGTCGCGTTGGCGGCGAGGCCGAGCAACGTGAGCGCGGCGACCGCGCGGCCGATGTCGTTGGCCGAGGCGACGCCCGGCAAATCCTCGTGCGCGTCTTCGCCGGGCGTGGTGAGCGGCGGCACGGTGATCGAAGCCGACGGCTCCGACGCGGTGTCTTCCACCGTGTGATCGCCGAGGTGGCCTTGCGGCTCGCGCATGCGCCAGACGATGGTCGCGCAGGCGCCGAAACTGGCCGCGGCGAACAGGAAAAGTCCGTAAAAGCTGCTGGCGGCGAGCACCAGCGCGCCCACCGACGGCCCGAACACCCACGCCGCCGACAGAATGGTCCGCAAGGTCGCGCTGGCGAACACGCGCTCCGCCGGATCCGCCACCGGCAAGGCGGCGCGGCTGAACGAGAACACCATCGAAATGGCCGAGCCGCCCGCGCCGATAAAGACGATCCCGACCACCAGCAGCAGCCGGTAATCACGCACCACGCATAAACACAAATAGCCGAGCGCCGCGGCGATCAGTGCCGCCAGCAGCAAGGGCCGGTGCCGTCCGCTCGCGTCGCTCCAGCGGCCCGCGAAGGTGCTGGCGAGCACCCCGCTCGCCGCGATCAGCGTCATGAACACGCCGAGCCTGAACGGCGTCATGCCGGCGCGCTCGACGCCGAAGAGTGAGAGATACGGAGCGGTGAACGACATCGCCACGCCGAGCATGAGCGTCGCGGCAGCTAGCGGCTTGAAGCCGGGAATGCGCAGTAGATCGAAAAAACGTGAGGTCTTTAACACGAGGGGCGGTGGGTCAGGGAAAGCGAGTCTGCGACGCGCAATGCACGCCGCACACTTCGTGGCCGGAACGACCGGGGCATTATCGGCTTAGCTCGCGGGCGCGTAAACCCGTGCCACCGCGTCCCAAAATTGCACGCCGCAAGCTTTCCGCACGGCTGACGGCGTGGAGCATTCCCCGAGCGCGCGTTACAGCACGACGTAACCGCGTTTCTCCAAGGTCCAGCGGTGCCATTGATTGCCATACATACCGCACGCGATACCGAACAGCACCGAGAGCACGAGTCCGATCAGGTCGGCGGTTTCGCCCCATAGACCCGAGCAGAAAAGCAGCAGGTTGATCGCCAGCATGACGAAAGCGGCAAACCACATCTTCTTCGACAACGCCCATACGAAGCCCAGCAGACACGCGCCCCAGCTAAAGCCGGTGGCCACCGCGACGGTTTCTTCCTTGCCGGGGCATCGCAGATAAATCTTTTCGCCCATTTCTTCCCTTTCCGACCTCGATGATTCGCCGCACGACGGCGACACCCGGACGAATATTTAACACGCCATGCCGGCAAGACTATGAGTTTGCGTGAAATTCACAGCGACGCGCATTCGGGCAAGGCCACGCTCACTGACGATTCCAGGCATAGCTGCTACTCTTGCCAAATCCGCCCGCAGGGGACGCCACGACGGCGCAAACCCTTGCCCGTAAAGGTTAAACCGCTCCGGAGCACGCATGGCAACCCAGACAGCCTATTCTTCTCACGCCCCCTCGCGAGCCCAACTCGACGCCTTGCCGGGTGCCACCCTCGTCGAATTCGGCACGGACTGGTGCGGCTACTGCCAGGGCGCGCAGGCGTCGATTGCCCAGGCCCTCGAACCGCACGACGGCCTTAGGCATCTGAAGATCGAGGACGGCCCGGGCCGGCCGCTCGGCCGCTCGTTCAAGGTCAAACTCTGGCCCACGCTGATCCTGATGCGCGACGGCGCGGAAGTCGCGCGCGTAGTACGCCCGGCCAACGCCGCAGCAGTCGCCGACGTTCTGACGTCGCTCTAGTTCGCACGGTGCATGCCGCGCTTGATGCGCGGCGCCATCCCAACCCGACACGGATCATGCGACAAGCCATCCATCACCTGAGCGTCAAGGCCCGCAGCCGCGGCCTGGTCGAATTCACCGACGAAGCGCGCCGCTTCGTCGCCGCGCAGGCGATCGACACCGGCCTGCTGACGCTGTTTTGCCGGCATACGTCCGCCTCATTGCTGATTCAGGAGAATGCCGACCCGTCCGTGCAGCGCGATCTGGAGCGCTACTTCGCGAGCCTCGCGCCCGAAGACGCCGAGCGCTACGAACACGGCGCCGAAGGCCCGGACGACATGCCGGCTCATTTGCGCACCGCGCTCACGCAAGTGCAACTGTCGGTGCCGGTCGAGCATGCGCAGATGGTGCTCGGCACATGGCAAGGCTTGTATCTGTTCGAGCATCGCCGTCACACGCAGCAGCGTGACATCGTGCTGCATCTGATCGGCGAATGACGACCCGCTCACCGCCTCACAGCGGCGCTCCGCCGAATGCCTGGCGCTGCGCGAGCGATACGAAGGCCTGCGCGTCGCGCGCCGCCTGCACCACCGCCGCCATGCCGAAGAACTCGTGCGTCGCGCCCCGATAATTGCGATGCTCGACCGGCACGCCCGCGCTGTGCAGTTTCTGCGCGAGCTTCTCACCGTCCGAGCGCAGCGGATCGATGCCCGCCGTCACGATCACGGCCGGCGGCAAGCGTGACAGATCCACGCTCACTACGTCGATTAACGGACTGGTGAGATCGCTCTCGCTGTTGATCACGTTATGCATGAACCACAGCATCATCGGCTTGTTCAAGGGTTTAGCGTTACGGTTCTCTTCATAAGAGATCGACACGATGTTGTTGCTCGCCACCGGATAGATGAGCGCCTGGTGCATCGGCATGCGGACACCGCTGTTGCGCGCGCGGATCGACACGTTGATCGCCAGATTGGCGCCGGCGCTCTCGCCCATGATCGCGATCTTGCCGGGGTCGCCACCGAGGTTCGCCGCGTTCCCGATCAGCCAGTGCCACGCGGCGAACGCGTCGTCATGCGCGGCGGGCAAACGGTGTTCGGGCGCCTGCCGGTAATGCGCGGACACCACGATGGCCCGGCTGAGCGCCGCCATCGAACGCGGCGTGGCGTCGTAGGTATCGAGGTCGGCAATCACCCAGCCGCCGCCGTGAAAATACAGAATGAGCGGGAACGGCCCTTCGCCTTGCGGCGTGTAGACCCGCGCCGGATTGCTGCCGGCCGCGCCGGGAATCATGATGTCCTGGGTGCGCACCGCCTCCAGTTCGAGCGCGGGTCGCGCACTGAATGCGGGGTCCTGCATCAGCTTTTTGACGGCGTCGGCGGGCGTTGGCTGGCGCCTTGCCTCCTCCACCGTGCACTCTTCGATGGGCTTCGGGTTCAGACTCGCGAACGCGTCGAGCACCGCCTTCATGTCGGGGTCGGCATGTCCCGTTGGATCCATGCCGACCATGCCTTTGATCGTATCGCCGAGTGTCATGTCCATGCTCCTGCAAAAAATGAAGGGGCACGGACTCATCGGAGGCTTTCAGGACCGGCGCTCGACAACCGTGCATGCGGTCGAATTCAGCAAGCGCTATACCTATGGACGAAGTGCAATTCGGGCTATGTCTGCGCTACTGCCCCTTTGTATCGCTGCTCGCGTCGGCGCCCGGCATATTGGTCGAATCGGTTGCCGGCTTCGTCTTCGACGACTTCATGTGATGCTTTTTAGTCGACTTTGAATGCGCCATTGCGCCCGATGCCTGCATGTCGCCGCCTTCACGCGTCGCGCCGGCATTGGTGCCCGCGCTCGGGTCGTTGCCTGCCGGACCGCCACCGCCGCCTCCGCTGCCCTGTGCCATCGCGATCGAGGAAGCGGCGAGCATCGCCGAGATAAGGATTGCGCTGCGAGTCTTGTTTCCGAGGTTCATGACTTTCTCCCGTGCGAAAAGAAGCGGGTTGCGCCAACCGGTTCGACCAGATGCGCATACCTCGTCTTTCTCTCAGCAAGGGGTGTGCCGCGAGTCATGGAGCACTTCGAACATCCCACGCGGGGTACCGCCAACAGCGAGCCTATGGTTCACACGCCACCAGCGCGTGCAATTCGTCGATGTTGAATGGCTTGGCGAGTATCGCCACGCCGAGCCGGCGTGCACGTTCGAGTTCGTCGGCGTAGCCGGTCATCAGGGCGATCTTCTGCGACGGCCACGCGCTGCGCACCTTCTCGGCGAGGTCGATGCCGTTGAGCTTGCCGGGCATCTGGATGTCGGACAGCACGAGTTCGAAGCGTGCGCCGCCCGTGAGGACGTCGAGCGCCTGGTCGGCGGTGGGTTCATGGCGCACCTCGCAACCGAAGGTCTCCAAGACCGCCGCCACGCCTGCCGCGACATCTTCGTTGTCTTCGACCAGCAGCACGACGCCGCTCGGCGCCGGCACCGGCGCTGGGACTGTCCCGCTCTGCACCGTCGCCGCCTTCTGGCGTTCGCGATAGCGCGGCAAATATAGCCGCACCGTCGTGCCGCTGCCCGGCACACTGTCGATCTTCGCTGTACCGCCCGCCTGCTCGCACATGGAAAGCACCTGTGCGAGGCCGAGGCCCGTGCCCGAACCGTGCAGCCGGGTGGTGAAAAGCGGCTCGAAGGCGCGCCGCGCGACGGCTTCGGGCATGCCCTCGCCGTCGTCGGAACAGGCAATCAGCACGTATTCGCCGTCGGGCAGCAAGGTATCGCTTGCGACCAGCCGGTTGTTCTGGCAACGAATCACGAAGCGTCCGCCGCGCGGCATCGCATCGCGCGCGTTGACGGCCAGGTTCATGATCGCGAATTCGAGATCGGTCGGATCGGCCAGCACCTGCCAGACCTGATCGACCATGTTCAAGGCCAGCTCCACCTTATCGCCAAGCGCGGCGTCGATCAGTGGCACGGCGGCGGGCAGCCACGTGGCGAGTTCGAGCGGCCGCTGTTTGAGCGGCTGCTTGCGCGCCACGCTCAGAAGGCGTCGCGTGAGCGATTCGGCGGTGGCGGTGGCACGCTCCACCGCCAGCACTTCTTTCTCAACGTTGTTGAAGCGCTTGAGCCGCGCGAGTTCCGTGTTGGCGGACACCACCATCAGCAGATTGTTGAAATCGTGCGCGACGTTGGCGACAAGATTGCCGAGCGCGCCCATGCGCTGAAGTTGCCGGCTCGCGGCTTCGGCGGACAGACGCATCGCCACTTCGCCCTGCCAGCGTTCCCAAGCCCGACGCTCGCCTTCGAGCTGACGCAGTGAGTAGACCACCAGCAGCCAGATGGCGAGGCAAGGCAGCGCAGTCAATGCCGCGATCATGATGAAGTGCCGCCGCCATGCTTCGCCGATCGACGAAGTGGCATAGGCGCTCATCACATAGAGCGGATAGTCGCCGACACGGCGAAACGCCAGCAGCCGCTCCACGCCATCCACGCTGGAATTCAAACGGACATGGCCGGACAGTTGTTTGTCTCGCAACGCCTGCGTGAATTTGCTCTGCGGACTGGGCTTCGCGCCCGCCGGCCACGGCGGGTAGCGCACCAGCAGGTTGCCGTCCTGGCGATACAGGCCGAGCGCCAGCGACGCATCGCCGTTGGTCAGTTCACGATAGAAGCGCGAGAAGTATTCGTTGCGCAACGCCACCGAGACCACGCCAAGAAACTGGCCGTTGGCGTCGGAGCGGCCCGTCGCGGTGGTGAACACATTGGTCTGTGATAGCGGGCCGAACATCGGCAGCGAAAAATACGGCTGCGGGCGCATCGCTTTCGCGCTGGTGAAGTCTTCGCGCTGGGCAATCGACAGGGCGGGCGCGGGAAACGTGCGGCTCGACACCAGTAGGTCGCCCTTCGCGCCGAGCAGATAGATAGACGAGACCTGCGGAAAGTCGCCGCCGATTCCACGCAGACGGTCGTGCAGCATCGCTTCGCGCGCGCGGATTTGCGCGTCGTCGTCGTTGCCGAGCAGTTCGACGATGCGCGATGACATCTGCTGGTTCAGGTCCAGCACCTTGGCGGCCTGTTCCTCCGCGACGCGCGCGAGCCGGTCGATCATGTCGTTCGAATCGGCGATCCGGCGCTGGTAATCGAAGTAGCCGTAGCCCGCAAGGCAGATCAGAGGAAACACAATCGAAACGGCGAGAACGATCAGCAGCATGCGCCGCGTTGCCGCGAAATTGCGCGACGGCATGGGGAAATCGACTGCTGCACGTTCCGCACGTTGCACGGTCACGATCTCCATAAGGTTCAACACAGGTCAGGGACACCATGGCGCGGCACGCTCGCCGCATGTTCGTGCGCTATTTCCTTTTCCCCGAATTTACCGCACTTCGGCCGTTCTCCATAGTGCGGCGGCCGAGCAAGAGCGCGCTTGCAGCGGCGCGTGCGGCTAGGCACATGGATTGCTGCTGCGTAAGAGTTCGGCGGCCTGCAAGGCGTGCTGTATCGCGGCGTGATCCTGCGCTTTGCACGGCTCGCGCTGTTCTACGCTGTGTTTTCTTATTCCATCGTCCGCGAGGAACCGGCCATGCCCACGACACCTCTATGCGTCGCTCAGCTCTCGCAATTGCGAACCGACCGCGCTGAACGTGTCGTGGTGAACGACGAAAAGATTCTGCTGGTGCGCGACGGCGATACCGTGCACGCCTATTCCGCCGATTGCCCGCACGCCGGCGGTCCACTCGAAGAAGGCGCGCTCTGCCACGGCCGGATCATCTGTCCATGGCACAAGGGGACGTTCGACGTCGCCACCGGCAATGTGCGCGAACCGCCCGCGCTGGTCGCGCTCGACCGCTATCCCGTGGTGGTCGCAGGCGACGACGTGATGGTCACGCCGGAAAAAATCCTGCAGCCGGTGCGCAATGCCAGCGACAAACAACCGCATTACGTGGTGATCGGCGCGGGCGCGGCAGGCGCCGCCGCTTGCGCGGCTCTGCGCGAGTGTGGCTTTGGCGGCCGCATCACGCTCGTAGGCTATGAGGCGCATGCGCCCTACGACCGCACTTCGCTAAGCAAATTCGTGCCGTCCGGTGAAATGGCGCCCACGGATGTACCGCCGCTTCTGGCGCCGGACTGGCTCGAGCGGCACGACGTCGAACGGATCGTCCAGAAGGTTGCGCGGCTCGATGTGCCCGCCCGCACGATTCATTTCGAAAGCGGCGCCGCCCTGACTTACGACACGGCCTTGCTTGCGACTGGCAGCGTGCCGAAGCTTCCCCACATTCCCGGTGTGGAGCTCGGCGGCGTACACGTGCTGCGCAGTCTCGACGATGCCGCCGCGCTCGTCGACGCCGTCGGCGACGATGCCGCCCAGACTCAGGTCGTCATTCTGGGCAGCAGCTTCATCGGACTCGAAACGGCTTCCGCGCTACGCAAACGCGGCACGCCGGTGACCGTCATATCGCCCGAGAAAGTACCGTTCGCCAGGCAATTTGGCGAGCGCGCGGGCGCGATGTTCCGCGAGCTTCACGAGCGCAACGGCGTGGTGTTCCATCTCGAAGCGAAGGTCGCTTCGCTCGAAGGCGAAGAAGGCAACGTGCATCAGGTGATGCTCGAAAACGGCGAGCATGTCGCCGCCGACATCGTGCTGTTGGGCACGGGCGTAACGCCGGCCACAGGTTTTGTCGAAGGCCTGCCCCTGCAGAAAGACGGCGGCGTGCTCGTCAATGCGGGCATGCAGGCTGCGTGCGGTCTCTACGCGGCGGGCGATATCGCCGTGTTTCCTTTGCATGAAGATCAGGAACCGGTGCGTATCGAACATTGGCGCGTCGCGCAGCAGCACGCGCGCATCGCCGCGCAAAACATGTGCGGCGCGCGTCATCGCTATGTCGGCGTGCCGTATTTCTGGACCTATCACTTCGGCAAGAACTTCGAGTATCTCGGCCATGCGAGCGAGTGGGACGAGATCGTGACCGATGGCGACCTCGATCGTCAGCAATTCGTCTCGCTGTATGTGAAGAACGACAAGGTGGTCGCCGTGCTCGCCTGCGAACGCGAAGCGCACACCGCGCGGCTGATCGATGCGATGAGAGGCGGCGTGTCGCGCGCGGAAGCGTTGGCGATTGTCGGCGGCGCTTCGTGTGTCACGAAATGAATAACCGGTAACCTGAAGGAGAAACGCGATGACAGAACACAAGGAAAAGCACCCGCACTCGAACAAGAGCGAGAAGCAGATTGACAAGCAGGTCGAAGACAGCTTCCCCGCGAGCGATCCGCCTTCCACCGGCGGCACGACGAAGATCGTCCCCGACAAGGAAGCCGCTACGAAAGACAAATCGGACGCAAAGAAACCGGCTGCGCACTAGGCCGCGCCAAGCGGAGATGAACCGCCCAGCCGGATTGCCGGCGGGCGGTTTTTTTAATGAGGTATCGCACCGTTCAGACGCCCCGCAATAGCATTGCCGCGCAAAGAGAACCACCGTCAATGGCATCGTGGCGAGTTAACCATTGACCGCGACGACGGATAGTTCTTCCTCGGTCCGGCTTCTCGCTGTCTCCACACGCCCGCAAGCCGTGAGAATTTCCTGCAGCGTGCTCGCATAACACTCCGCCCCGATTGCGCTTTGCAGGTCCGCGCTCCACTTCTCCGTATCTTCCGCCGCCCACAATCCGACCACGATCGACACGTTCGGCAAGCGTGCGCGAATGCGCCTGACCAGATAGCGCAAGTGCGACGGAATGCCGTCGATCTGCAAGTAGAGAATGCAGACGATGCCGACATCGTCCGCGTCGAGCTGATCGATCGACGAGCGCGATGCGGCCTCATGCGGCAACGCACGCGAGATGAACCCGTGTTTGCCCAGCAACTGCAACAGGATGGTTGTCGCCAATGCGTCGAGCGGGCCGCGTCCGGGAATGCACAGCACGCGACTGCTCGCGGGGAGCGAAGACTGGTTCGTGCCGGCTTCTGCCAAATTGCCTGGCGTAACGGGCCGTGGATTCGCTGCTTCAGCTTGTGCATCATCGGAGGCGCCGGAAGCTGAAGGCGCCAGCGGCCCCACCGCGGTCCAGGTTTCGCCCGTGGCAGAGGTCGCCGGCTCGTTGTCGTCATAACCGTCGAGGCCGTCCACGAGGTCGTTCGTCGTCGCCTCGATGCGTGCAAGCTGCGTCGCCGTGACGCTGCCACGCATGACATCGTTGGCCGCGAGTTGCAGGCCCTTGATCGCCACCTCGTCGTAATATGCCGACAGGGAGCGCTCGCGCAGCAGCAGTTCGGCTTGCTCGATCGCTTCGTCCGGGTCGCCGGCCAGCGCACGCTGATAAAAGTTTTCGACCGGCGTCAACGCCGGCTGGTCGCCCAACAGCACGTCGAGAAATTCCAGGCGCCGCACATGCCGGCCGAGCACCAGCAGGCAAAGCGTCAACGGCGTCGACAGAATCAAGCCTATCGGCCCCCAGATCCAGCTCCAGAAAATCGCGGCCACCACGACCGAAAACGGCGAGAGGCCGGTGCTGCGTCCATACAGCAGCGGCTCGACGATTTGCCCCACCAGCACTTCCACGCTGACGAACAGCGCCATCGACCAGATCGCCATCGTCCAGCCTGGACTCACGGCGGCGGCGAGCGCGGTGGCCAGCGTCGCCGAAATCCAGATGCCGACGTAAGGCACGAGCCGAAGCAGCGCCGCGAGAATGCCCCACAGAATCGGACTCGGCACACCGATCATGAACAGCCCCGTGCCGATGATCACGCCGACGCCCGCATTCAGGCCGAGTTGCGAAACGAAGTAGCGGCTCAAACGCCGCGCGGCTTCGTCCATGACTGTGGTCGTGCGGTGCAGGTCGCGCGAGCCGAACAGACGGATTGCGCGGTCGCGCAAATCGTCGCGTTGCAGCAGGATCACCACCATCACGACAAAAACGATAAAGGCCGTTTCGAGCGGACTAATTGCCGGCGACAACACGCGTCTCGCGAGCTCGAACGGCGTCGGCACCGGCTCGCGCACTTCGACCGGCACGGCGGCGGGTTCGCCAGATGTCGAATGCGCCGTGCCGCGCGACACCGGGCCAGGCCGCGGCGCGATCTGCGGCGGCTCGACCGTCGCGCGTTGCAGCGCCTGGCCGGCGGCGCTTGCAAACCCGTTCAGTTTGCCGATGGTCAGGCTGTGCATCGTTTCCATCTTCTGCTCGATGGTCGCCTGATAACGTGGCATGCCGGCCGCCAGATCGGTCAGTTGCGTGGCGATCACCGCGCCGAGCAGGCCGATCACCGACACCGAGATCACCACGGCGGCGAACACGGACGCTACATGTCCGAGCCGCAAACGCATCAACGCGTTGGCGAGCGGCGCGACAAGAAAGCTGAGCAGAATCGCAAGCGTGATTGGAATTAGCACGGCGCTCGCGAAATACAGGCAAGCGACCACGGTGATGCCCACCGCGAGTGAGATCAGGCTGTCGAGGCCAAAGGCCGTGGCGGGCGCGCGAATGTGGGTGGCCGGCCTCACGCCGCGCGGTTCGGGGATGTCCTTCATGTGCGCCAGTCTGTCCGGTTCTGCTCAGTTCGCATTCCTGTCAGGCGAGACCGACGAGGCGAGTTGAGCACGTCGATACTGTCGACGTGCCGACGCCATGTCGTGCCTCGCTCATGCGTTCAATCTTTGTCCCGTCGCGATAGCTCACTTACTTCGATGGCTCGCCAGAGACCGGCCCACTTTCCACTGGTGGTGCTTCCTTCTCGATGTCGGCGCGTGCCTGGTCCCAATACTCGTCAGGCGTGCCTTTCGGTTCATCAGCCTGCTCCCACAGGTAATAAGCGCGCGTGCGAATCTGTTCCTCTTGAGAGGTTTGTTCCTGTTCCATTTGATCACCTCGGTTGACCTGGCGTGGGCCGATATCGGCTGCGCTGCACGCAACCCGCCGCCCAACAGCGGCATGCGCGCAGTCCTTGCAATCGAGCAAGCGCTATACCCGGCAGCGCGAGCTCGACAGCGTTTCAGGCCTTATTGCGTCAAGCTCCCGCGGCGGGTTCGCTTTCGTCAGTGGTGAGCTGCTCTTCGAGGCGGTCGAATACACGCTGCGTCGCGCGGTTCGGTGTGTCGAGTGCGAACAGCAGGAGTGAGCGTCCCGTCACCTGATACGCGTCGCCGGTGCTGAACAGCGGCAATTCTGAACGCACCGGCATGTTGGTATCGAGCAGGCAGGTCCACTGATCGCCGTCGGGAATGTCGGGCAGCGTAAAGTTGACGACATCGTGGTGAGCGTTCAGCACCAGCAGCAAGGTCGCGTCCGAAGCCGGACGGCGAATGCCGCTCGCCTGCGCGCGGCCGTCTATCACGAGGCCGAAGCAGCGCATCGACGGATCGTCCCACTGTTCCTGCGAGAGATCCGTGCCGTCGGGCGAGAGCCAACGCGCGTCGGTCACGTCCAGCGCCTCGTTATATTCACCGATGATAAAGCGGCCACGCCGCAAAACCGGCAGACGGTGGCGCAACGTGGTCAGATTCTTGACGAACTCGATGAGCGCGCGGCCGTCGTCGTCGATGGCGTCCCAATTCACCCAACTGATCTCGTTGTCCTGACAATAGGCGTTGTTGTTGCCCTGCTGCGTACGGCCGAATTCATCGCCCGCGAGTATCATCGGCGTGCCTTGCGAAAGCAGCAACGTGGCCAGCAGATTGCGTTTCTGGCGCTCGCGCTGTTGGCGAATGTCCGGGTCGTCGGTCGGACCTTCCACGCCCATGTTCCAGGACTTGTTGTCGGAGTGGCCGTCCTTGTTGTCCTCGCCGTTGGCTTCGTTGTGTTTGTCGTTGTACGAGACCAGATCGTTCAGCGTGAAGCCGTCGTGCGCGGCGATGAAGTTCACGCTGGCCCACGGCCGGCGGCCGCGATGATTGAACTTGTCGCCCGAACCGGTGAGACGCGTGGCGAGATCGGGCACCTTGCCTTCGTCACCCTTCCAGTATTCGCGCACCGTGTCGCGAAAGCGGTCGTTCCATTCGGCCCAGCCGGGCGGAAAGCCACCGACCTGATAGCCGCCCGGGCCGCAATCCCACGGCTCGGCAATCAGCCGCACGCTAGAGAGCACCGGGTCCTGCCGGCAACTGTCGAGGAAGCCGCCGCCTTCGTCGAAGCCGTGCTGCTCGCGGCCAAGAATCGTGGCGAGATCGAAACGGAAACCGTCCACCTTCATTTCCGTCACCCAGTAGCGCAGGCTGTCGGTCACCATCTGCAGCACGCGCGGGTGCGACAGATTCAGCGTGTTGCCGGTCCCGGTATCGTTGATGTAGTAGCGCGGCTCGTCGGGCATCAGGCGGTAGTACGATGCGTTGTCGATGCCCTTGAACGAGATCGTCGGGCCACGCTCGTTGCCTTCCGCGGTGTGGTTGTAGACCACGTCGAGAATGACTTCGAGATTGTTGTTGTGAAAGCGGTCCACCATCTCCTTGAACTCGCCCACCGAATCAGTCGACGACGCGAAGAAACGTGGGTCGGCCGCGAAGAAACCTATTGTGTTGTAACCCCAGTAATTGGTGAGGCCCTTCTCCAGCAGATAACTGTCGTTAACAAAGGTCTGGACGGGCATCAGTTCGACTGACGTCACACCGAGGTTCCTGATGTAGTCGAGCACGACCTGCTGACCGAGTCCGGCGAACGTGCCGCGCAGATCTTCCGGTACTTCTGGATGCCGTTTGGTAAATCCCCGCACATGGGCTTCGTAAAAAATTACGCGCTCCCACGGCAACGCGTTCCGTTCAGGATGACTCCACGAAAAGTTGGCATCGACCACCTTGCACTTGGGCACGAAGGGCGCGCTGTCGCGCTCGTCGAAAGACAGGTCGCCCTGTTCGGAATCCAGCGTATAGCCGAAGATTTCCGGCGCCCATTTGAGCTCGCCGATATGCGCCTTTGCATAGGGATCGAGCAACAGCTTGTTCGGATTGAAACGATGGCCCTTCTCCGGTTCATAAGGGCCGTGCACGCGATAGCCGTAAACCGCGCCCGGTTTGAGGTTCGGCACGAACACGTGCCACACCTCGTCGGTATATTCCGGCAGTTCGATGCGTTCGATTTCGTTTTCGCCGGTTTCATCGAACAGACATAGTTCGACCTTGGTGGCGTGCGCCGAGAACAGCGCGAAATTGACACCGCTTCCGTTCCATGTCGCGCCAAGCGGAAAAGGCGTGCCTTCCGAGATGCGCGTCGAGTAATTGGTCTGGGATGACATAGGGGTTCCTGTGGAAGCTAGAGGCGCGGGCGCGCGTGTTTGTTTAGTGCAAGCGTGATTCAGTCGATGCAGGCGTCTCCGGCGACATGGAATGCGCGATCGGAGCTTCGAACAGCAGCCCGCTGATTTAGCAAATTCCAGACCTGAAAGGTTCGACACGGCTGCGTGCGCGGCGCGGCACAACTCTTGCAGCAGCAGGGTGAAAACTGATTCAGTGAAGCGGCGGCATGAGAAGCGCCGCATATGCCATCAGGGAGAAATCATCATGCAACGAATACAGATCAAACCGCTGGCCGCCACCGCCCTGCTTCTCGCCACGCTGGCGTCGTACGGCAACGCGTACGCTCAGGGCGCGCCTCAGGCCATCACCGAAAGACGTACGGACGTGGTGCAACTCGCCAGCGGCTACCGCGCGTCGAAGCTGAGTGGCGCCGATGTTTACAACAAAACGAAGGACACGATCGGCACGCTGGACGATCTGATCGTCTCGCCGAGCGGTGATCGCAGCACATACGCCATTCTGTCGGTAGGCGGATTTCTGGGCATGGGCAAACATCTAGTCGCCGTGCCGTTTAACGACTTACAGATCAACAACCGCCGGGTGGTACTGCCAGAGGCCACGAAGAAATCGCTCGAGGCGCTACCTGAATTCAAGTACGCACCGGATTGAGAGAGGGTTTTAATTTCGTTGACCGGCTGCAAGGGCCCGGCCTTGCAGACCGGTGCAAACCATGGGCTCTCTACGACGGGCCCGTCGCATGCAGCGCCGCCGCTGATTCGAGCACCCGCAGCAGGCGCTCGGGCGTCAACGGTTTCGCGCAATGCGCATCAAACCCTGCGGCTTTGGCGCGCGCCCGGTCGTCACGTGAGGCAGACGCTGTACATGCCACCAGCAACATATGCGAAGTTGAAGGATCGGCGCGCAGCCGCCGAGCCAGTTCGAGACCATCCAGACCCGGCATCCTGATGTCCAGCACGACTGCAAAGGGCTGCCAGTCGCAGGCCATCTCGCAGACGGCGAACGGATCCTCGAGCGCCCGGCACTCGAAGCCGTCCGCAGCGAGCAACATCTGCAATGCATCTGCCGCTTCCCGGTAATCGTCCACCACGAGGACGCGCCGGTGCGATGCCATCGCGTACTGGATAGGCCGCCACACTACGACGTCTTCGTTATCGTCCATCCGGTCGTCGAACCTCACCATTCTCTCCTTGGCTTTTTCCCTTGTGCCACTCGCGGGCACTTCGAAACCTGCGCGCAAGATTCGCTCCTGACACGCGGACAAAACTCATCGTTCGCCACACGATGGTTTTCCGGTTGCGTCGCGTTCGCGTACGCCCTCACCTCATCACCTTAGCTCAGGCAATAAAATGCCGCTGACTAAAAACCCAGCACCGTTTTAGGGATTTGTACTCAGCGGGTTATCCCGCACGGTTGTCGATGAAGCCCTTCAGCATGGCGAGCGTGTCGGCGTCGTCGATGTGTTTATCAGTACGCCAACGCAACATGCGTGGAAAACGCACTGCCACGCCGGACTTATGACGCGGACTCGCCTGAATGCCTTCGAAGCCGATTTCAAAAACCAGCGTGGGGGTGACGCTGCGCACGGGGCCGAATTTTTCGATCGTGGTCTTGCGCACGATCGCGTCGACCTGACGCATTTCTTCGTCGGTTAGACCGGAATAAGCCTTCGCGAAGGGCACCAACGTGCGCACGCCGTTCGCCTCGTCCCATACCGCGAAAGTGAAATCCGTGTAGAGACTCGCGCGACGGCCGTGGCCGCGTTGCGCATAGAGCAGCACGGCATCGACTGCATACGGATCGATCTTCCATTTCCACCATGTACCGGAGGCTTTGGTACGGCCCACGCCGTACATCGATTCGCGCTGCTTGACCATGAGCCCTTCCACGCCACGCGAACGGCTCTCGTCGCGCAATGCGGCAAGCGCCTCCCAGTCCGCTGCACGAACGAGCGGCGACACGCGCAGCAGATCGTGCGCGAGTGTGCCTTCGATTGAAACGGCCAACGCCTCCAGTTGCGCGCGCCGCTCGACGAGCGGCGTCATGCGCAGGTCCCGGCCGTGCGCTTCGAGCAGATCGTACGCAAGCAGCGTGGCCGGCGAATCGGCGAGGATTTTTTTAGTCAGCGTTTTACGGGCGATGCGCGGTTGCAGCCGCGCAAACGGTAATGGCGCGATGGCGCCGGGTTCCCACGCGAGAATCTCGCCGTCGACCACGAAACCGTCCGGCAAGGCATCGCCCAACGCCGCCACTTCGGGGAAGCGATCCGTGATCAGATCCTCTCCGCGTGACCATAACCAGACACGTCCACCGCGTTTGACGAGTTGCGCGCGAATGCCGTCCCACTTCCATTCGATCTGCCATTGCGAGGGATCGCCGAGCGTTGTGGGATCGGCTTGCAATGGATGCGCGAGAAAGAACGGATACGGCAGGCCGAGGTCGCTCTGCTGCTGGTGCTCGCCAGGCTGCATCTCGTCGCCAGTCGCTTCGGGTGCGATCAAACGCAGATAGCGCGCGGCATCGGGCTTCTGTTGCGAATCGGTCCAACCGACCATGCGTTGCGCGATCCGCTTATGATCGACGCCCGCGACTTCCGCTAGCGCCCTCACCACCAGTTGCCGCGCGACGCCCACCCGAAACCCGCCGCCAATCAGTTTGGTCAGCAGAAACCGGCCGCCCCAATCGAGTTCGTCCCAGTAGCCGATCAAACGCGTGCGCAACTCTTCCGGCGCCACACCGCGCAAGGTCAGCACACGTTGCTCGATCCATTGTGTGAGGCCCAGTTCGGAACTACGTTGCGCGGGCGGCAGGATATGGGCGATGGTTTCGGCCAGATCGCCCACTGCGTGATAGGACTCTTCGAACAACCACGCCGGCAATCCCGCGCGTTCGCGGGCAATCTCGGTGAGCAGACGCGTCGGCACCGATTGGCGCGGTTTGCCGCCGGCAAGAAAATACGACGCCCACGCCGCATCTTCCGGTTCGGCCACGGCGAAGTAGCTGGTCAATGCTTCGAGTTTGTCGTGCGTGGACGTGGTCGCGTCGAGCGCGGTGTAGAGAGCGGCGAAGCGTTTCATGCGCGGCTCGACGGGTTGGCCGTGTGGCCCTGGTCATCAGCCGACACAGCCTGCTCTGCTGCTGTCTGATCGAACTCGAGCGGCACGCTGCGCGCCGCGGCGGTTTCGTCCGCACCCGCGGCATCCGCTTCGACTGTATCGTCGCCATATTGCGTTTCAAACGCACCGGCCTCGAGGCCTTGCTCGCGCAACCAGCGCACCATCGGTTCGACCGAGCCATGCGTGACGATCACGCGTTCGGCGCCCGTCGCCTGTATGGCTGTTTGCAGGCTCGGCCAATCGGCATGATCCGACAGCACGAAGCCGCGGTCGACACCACGCCTGCGGCGCGCGCCACGCAGACGCATCCAGCCGGATGCAAACGCATCGCTATAGTCGCCGAAGCGCTTGAGCCATGCGCTGCCTTGCGCGGATGGCGGCGCCACGATCAGTGCCTGACGGAACGCCGCCTTGTCCTTGACCGGTATCTCGCTGACAGGCCGCACAGGCGGCAAATGCACGCCGGCGTCCCGATACGCGCGATTGAGCGGTTCCACGGCGCCTTGACAGAAAATCGGCCCAATGCCGGCATCGACACTGGCGAGCACGCGCTGCGCCTTGCCGAATGAATAGCAGAACAGCACGGACGCGCGTCCTTCGGCAGCGTTATGACGCCACCACGAATCGACGCCGTCGAATACGGCTTGCGGCGCGTCCCACCGGTAGATCGGCAGGCCGAAGGTCGACTCGGTAATGAAGGTGTCGCAGCGCACCGGTTCGAAGGCATCGCAGGTCGGGTCGGGGTCGAGTTTGTAGTCGCCTGAAGCCACCCACACGCGCCCACGATGTTCGATCCGCACTTGCGCCGAGCCGAGTACATGCCCTGCGGGATGCAGCGACACCGTCGTGCCGTTAAGATCGAGGCGCTCGCCATACCCCAGGGTTTGCAGCGATATGCCGGGCAAACGCGACAGCAGCACGTTCGCCCCGGCTTGCGACGCAAGGTAGTGCCGGTGCCCGAAGCGCGCGTGGTCGGAATGCGCGTGCGTGATCACCGCCCGGTCGACGGGACGCCACGGATCGATATAGAAGTCGCCAGGCGGACAATACAATCCCTCTGGCCGTGCCACCACGAGGTCCGCGAGGTCTGCTTCGTCAGAGGCTATAGTCAATGGGGGTTCCAGTGGAAAAGCGGGCGCGTTGCAGCAGGTCGATGCAAGCTCGACACATCGGCCAAGCAAACTGCATTCCCGGCGTGTGCTATTGAACCGAAGCGCCGAAGAGAAGCGGCAATCGCCGAAAAGAAGCGGCAATGTCAGCGTGGCTGCATTCTTGCTTGAGTATGCAGGAGCAACAAGGTACGCGCATCGGCAAAGCCCGCATTCCGGCAGGTCAGCCACGCGCGTTGCGAGGTCCCATGCAAACCATCATCGATGACCACGCGTTATATGTGGCGAAACATCCCGGCGCATTCGTGCTGCAAACCCTGAAGGCATTTCGCGCCAACCAGGGCTTGCTGCTCGCCGGCGCGGTCGCGTATTACGCGTTATTGTCGATCGTACCGCTCATGATCCTGATCGTGATCGCCCTGTCGCGCTTCGTGCCCCAGCACGTGTTGCTCGCGGCGCTCGCGCATCTGTTGCAATGGCTGGTGCCGGGCCAGTCGAACGCGCTGGTGCGCGAGCTGGCCAATTTTCTGTCGCATCGCGCGGTGATCGGCTGGGTCTTGCTGCTGACGATGATCTTCTTCAGTTCGCTGGCCTTCACCGTGCTCGAGAACGCGATGTCGCTGATTTTCGTCCATCGTGTGGTGGTCCGGCGGCGGCACTTCCTGCTCTCGGCGATGCTGCCGTATTGCTACATTCTGTGTCTCGGCGTCGGCATCCTGATCGTCACCTTCGTGTCGAGCGGACTCGAAGCGATCGGCGCCGAAGGCATCGATCTGTTCGGATTGCATGTTTCGTTGCAGGGACTCTCGCGCGTCGTGCTGTATCTGCTCGGCCTCGCGGGCGAGGTCTTCGTGCTGACCTCGATCTATATGGTGATGCCGGTCGGTCGCCCTTCGCTCAGGCATGCGCTGTTCGGCGGCGTGGTCGCCGCCGTGCTGTGGGAGATTACGCGGCACGTGCTGGTCTGGTACTTCGCCACCCTCTCGCAGGTGAGCGTGGTCTACGGATCGCTGACCATGGCCATCGTCATCCTGTTCAGCCTTGAATGGCTCGCGACCTTGCTGCTGCTCGGGGCGCAGGTGATTTCGCAATACGAACGCTTCGGGATCGAGCCGCTTCAGGCGCCGCAGCCCGACATCAAGACCGGGTGAGTGCTCGCCGCGAGGCGTGCTACGGCCAGGGAACAAGGCCGTGGGGCAAGACTGCGGTAACATTCTGCTGAATACCGGCCGAGGCGCACGCCTGGCATAACCGCCTCTTCCAGCCGGCAGGCTTCAGGATCCCACCATGAGCATCACCCAGCGCAACAACATACAGATTTCCGGCAACGGCAAGCGGACCATGGTGCTGGCGCACGGTTTCGGTTGCGATCAGAGCATGTGGCGCTACCTCGCACCGTCGTTTCAGGACGAATACCGGACCGTGGTGTTCGATCATGTCGGCAGCGGCTCGTCGGATCTGAGCGCCTACGACATCGACAAGTACGACTCGCTGTACGGCTACGCCAGCGACCTGATCGAGATCATCCGTGAAGTTGCCGACGGCCCGGTGGTGTTCGTCGGCCACTCGGTCAGCGCGATGATCGGCCTGATCGCGAGCCTCAAGGCGCCGCAACTCTTCTCCGCTCTGATCATGGTGGGCCCGTCGCCCTGTTACGTGAACGACGGCGACTACGTCGGCGGCTTCTCGCGCGAAGACATCGAAGATCTGCTGCGTACGCTCGAAAGCAATTACCTCGGCTGGTCGAGCGCAATGGCGCCGGCCATCATGGGCGCGCCGGAGCAGCCGGAACTCGGCGTCGAACTGACCAACAGTTTCTGCCGCACCGATCCCGAGATCGCCCGGCAATTCGCGCGCGTCACGTTTCTCTCCGACCAGCGCGCGATACTCTCGCGCGCCACCACACCCACGCTGATTCTGCAAAGTAGCGACGACATCATCGCGCCGTGCGTGGTCGGCGAATACCTGCACCGCACGATTCCCGGCAGCACGCTGCATCTCATCGAGAACGTCGGCCATTGTCCACATCTAAGCGCGCCGAGCGCAAGCGCGGCCGCGATGAATTCCTTCCTCGCGCCGATGAGCCTGTAGCACGATGCATAGCACGGACCGCCCGCTGCCCTCAGCCGACACGTTGTTCGAGCACGCCGCCTGCGGCCTGCTTGTCACCGACGCCAATGGCCGCATTGTGCGCGTGAACGCGACCTTCTGCGGCTGGCTCGGCTATGACAGCGCGGAGCTCGCCGGGGCGAGGCAAATCCAGGATCTGCTGAGCGCCGGCGGCAAGGTGTTCTATCAGACGCATTGGGCGCCGCTTCTGCAAATGCAGGGTTCGGTGGCCGAGGTCAAGCTGAACATGCTGCATCGCGACGGCCACATGGTGCCGATGCTGCTCAACGCGGTGCGCCGCCGTCATGGCGAGGTGACTTACCTCGAAGTGGCGGTGCTGATCGTCGCGGACCGTCACAAGTACGAGCAGGAGTTGCTGCTCGCGCGGCGCAATGCCGAGGCGTCCGTGGCCGCGCATCAGCTCGCGCAGCGCGAGTTGCAGGAAAGCCGCGACGTGCTGAGCCTCGCCATGCGCGGCGCGCGCATGGGCGCGTGGTCGCACGAGCCGAAGTCGGGCAAGCTCTGGTGGAGCCGCGAACTCGAAGCGCTCGCGGGCTATGCCGAAGGCCGCTTTGCCAACACGCCCGGCGGCTTTTTCGAACTGATTCATCCGGGCGATCTGATCGCGCTGAACGAGGCCGTGGACCACGCGGTGGAAACCGGTGACGACTATGTCGCCGAGTTCCGTTTTCTGCACGCAAGCGGCGACTGGTGCTGGATGGAAGGCCGCGGGCGCGCCACTTACGACCGCCAGGGCGAGCCGCTGACGATCTACGGCCTCGGCATCGACATCACCGAACGCAAGGAAGCGCAGACGGTCCTGCTGCGCCAGGCGGCAATCTTCGAACACCTGAGCGACGCGATCGTGATCACCGATCTGCGCGGCAATATCACGGACTTCAACGTGGGCGGCGAACGCATGCTGGGTTATCGCATGCGTGAGATTCTCGGCAAGCCGGTCGCGCTCCTGCTGCCGCCGGACCAGGCGTTGAGCATTCGCCGCGAAGCGCTCGCGGCACTGGCCGCCGAAGGCACATGGCGCGGCGAATTGCCGTTCGTGCGGCGCGACGGCTCGCGCGGCGTGTGCGAAACCGTGATCAAGCCGCTCGCCAACGCGCGCGGCGATATCTACGGCGCGGTCAGCATCAATCGCGACATCACCGGGCGCCGGCACGCGGAGCAGCAACTCACGCGGCTGAACCGCGAACTCTCGAATGCCGATCGCCGCAAGGACGAATTTCTCGCCACGCTCGCACACGAACTGCGCAATCCGCTCGCGCCGATGCGCAACGTGCTCGAAATTCTGCGCCTGAAAGAGTTTGCCGATCCGCAATTGAGCTGGTCGCGCGACGTGTTCGACCGGCAACTCCAGCACATGACGCATCTGGTCGACGATCTGCTGGAAGTCTCGCGCATCACTCAGGGCAAGCTCGAGTTGCGCAAGCAGCGTCTCGAACTGGCACGCGCGATGCAATCGGCCATGGAAGCGGCGCGGCCGACCGTGCAGGCCTCGTCCCATCATCTGAGCGTGACGCTGCCTCGCGAGCCGCTCTATCTGGTCGCCGATCCCACACGGCTGTCGCAGATGATCCTGAATCTGCTGAACAACGCCGCCAAGTACACGCCGCCCGGCGGAACCATCTCGCTCGCGGCGGAACGCGAAGGCGACGAAGCCGTGATCGTCGTGCGCGATTCCGGCATCGGCATTCCAGCCGAGCATCTGGACAACGTGTTCGAAATGTTCTCGCAACTCGCGCCGGCGTTGGACCGCTCGCAAGGCGGACTCGGCATCGGCCTCGCGCTGGTGCGCGGCCTCGCGGAACTGCACGGCGGCACGGTCGCGGCCTTTAGCGACGGTCCCGGCAAAGGCAGCGAATTCGTGATCCGGCTGCCGGTGACGACAACCGCGGCGCTGCCGTCCGACAGCGCGCCGCCCGAGGCACCACATGCGGGCGGCCTGCGCGTCGTGATCGTCGACGACAATGCGGACGCCGCCGAGAGCCTCGCGATGGTGCTCGAACTCGAAGGCCACGAAGTCCGCACGGCCGGTGACGGCATCGCGGGTCTCGAACTGATCGGCGCGTTCGCGCCGCAGGCGGTGATTCTCGACATCGGCTTACCGCAACTGAACGGCTATGAAGTGGCGCGGCGGATTCGCCAGGATTACCAGCACGCGGGCATTGTGCTGATCGCCGTCACCGGCTGGGGCCAGCAGCAGGACAAGCAGACTGCTCTCGCCGCGGGATTCGACCATCACTTCACCAAGCCGGTCGACCCCGGCGAGTTGCAGCGGGTGTTGAGCCCGCAGCGTGCGTGAGTGAGTGATCAACGCGCCTTGTTAAACTGACGCGATTTCCGCCCGCCTCTCTTTATGCCCTTCGACACCGTTGCCGCTTTCGCCGCTGCCTCGTGCGAAACCGTTTCGCCCCGCACTGGCGCAGCCGCCCATGCTTGACGACGCCCAGGTCACACGCACCCTCGCCGCGCGCGGCATCGTGCCCGACGCGAACCAGCGCGAAGCGATCGCCGCGCTCGTCACATTGCTCGGCGCGAACGGCCCGCGCGCGCGTTCCGCCGCGACAGCGCCGCATCAGGGCGTGTATTGCCATGGGCTGCCTGGGCGCGGCAAGAGTCTGGTGGTCGATACTGTGTTCGAGTTGGCGACCTGCCGCAAGCGGCGTCTGCACTTCCACGAATTTCTGCGCGAGATGAACCGGCGGCTCGTCATCGAGCCGAGCGGCGACGACCGCCTCGGCTCGGTCTCGCGGCAATGGCTCGACGGTATCGAGCTGCTGTGCTTCGACGAATTCCACGTACACGATATCGCCGATGCATTTCTGATGGGCCGCTTTCTCGATACGGCGATCGGGCTCGGCACGCGCATCGTGCTCACCTCGAACTATGCGCCGGAAGG
Organism: Paraburkholderia sp. BL6669N2; assembly: GCF_003387275.1. Lineage (NCBI taxonomy): Bacteria > Pseudomonadati > Pseudomonadota > Betaproteobacteria > Burkholderiales > Burkholderiaceae > Paraburkholderia > Paraburkholderia sp. BL6669N2. The sequence goes on from NZ_QUNA01000002.1 coordinate 1,892,420, forward strand.
TCTGCTGCCCGACCCGGAGTTTCACGAGCGCTTTTTGCCGACCATCGAGCAGATCAAACGCTGCTTTACCGTGATTCATTTCGACGGCGCGCGCGACTACCGCTTCGGCGGTGAACAAGCGCAGGTGCCGCATTTCTTCGCGCCACTCGATGCCGCCACCCGCGAGGCATTGCTGCGGATTTTCGTGCGCTATGAAGGCAGCGAAACGCTCGATCCCGTCACGGTGAGCGCGGCGGGCCGACCGCTTGTCGCACGCGCGGCGGGCGCGGCTTTGCTATGGGCGGACTTCGAGAATCTGTGCGTGGCGAGCCGCTCGCATCTCGACTACCTGGACCTCGCCGAGCAATGGCACGGTCTGATCCTGGACAACGTGCGCAACGAATGGTTGAGTACATCTCACACGCTGCAACGGCTGATCTGGCTGGTCGATATCTTCTACGACCGCAAGCGTGCGCTGTTTATCGCGTCCGATGAACCAATCGAGACGGCGCTCAGCGGTCTGCAAGGCGCGCACGATCTGTCGCGCACACTGAGCCGGCTCGCCGACATGCAATCGCGCGCATATCGCAACACGCTCGACGGAACGCGCGAGGTTTCAGCGGACACGCCGGCCGATGCGCTGGACGATTCCGCGTAAGCCAGAGCACCCTGGGCGCGTTTCCATAAAAAACCGGCGGTTTTCATCAAACCGCCGGCTTTTTCGCTGCGCACCTTTTCGTGCCCTCACTCCTGACTACGCTTCGACTTCACCCGCTCGATCTGCTGCTTCGCCGCTTCATACACACGCTCCGGCGTGAAGCCGAACTTCTTCTTCAGATCGGCGAGCGGCGCGGATGCGCCGAACGTATGCATCACCACCTGCGCGCCGAGCCGACCCACATAGCGGTCCCAGCCGAGCGAGGCAGCCTGTTCGACGGCGACACGCGCGTCGACGTCCGAGGGCAGCACCGATTCCTGATACGCCTCGTCCTGGCGCTCGAAGATGTCCCACGACGGCATCGACACCACGCGCGCCGCGATCCCCTCGCCCTTGAGCTTCTCGTACACGTCGACGCAGATCGAGAGTTCGCTGCCCGTCGCCATCAGGATCACTTGCGGCTTTTGTCCATCGGCTGCGTCGGCGAGCACATACGCGCCCTTCTGCGTACCGCTGGCGGCGGCATAGCGGCTGCGGTCCAGCGTGGGCAACGCCTGGCGCGACACGACGATGCACGACGGCCGGCGCGGATCCGACAGCGCCACGCGCCAGGCCTCGGCGACTTCGTTGGCATCGCCCGGACGCAGCACGGTGAGCCCGGGCACGCCGCGCAATGAGGCCAGCTGCTCGATCGGCTGATGGGTCGGACCGTCTTCGCCCACGCCGATCGAATCGTGCGTGAACACGAAGATCGACGGCACTTCCATGATCGCCGACAGGCGAATCGGCGGCTTCATGTAGTCGCTGAAAATCAGGAACGTGGAGCCGAACGGCCGCAGATTCGACAGCGCGAGGCCGTTTACCGCCGCGCCCATCGCGTGTTCGCGAATGCCGAAGTGCAGATTGCAGCCGCCGTAGCTATCGTGCTCGAAGCTGCCGGCGCCCTCGAATTTCAGGTTGGTTTTGGTGGACGGCGAGAGATCCGCCGAGCCGCCGATCATCCAGGGCACGCGGGCGGCGATCGCGTTGAGCACCTTGCCCGACGAATCGCGTGACGCGACGCCCTTCGGGTCGGCGTCGAACGTGGGGATGTCGCTGTCCCAGCCCGCCGGCAATTCGTGCGCTTCCATCTGCGCGAATTCACGCGCGAGTTCCGGATACTTCCTGCTGTATGCGTCGTACTGGGCCTGCCATGCCTCGCGCGCCGCCTTGCCGCGCGCGCCGATGCCGGCCGCGAAGCGCTCGTGCACGCCGTCGGGCACATAGAAGAACTTGTCCTCCGGCCAGCCATACGCCTTCTTGGTGAGCGCCACTTCTTCGACGCCGAGCGCCTCGCCGTGGGCCGAGGAACTGTCCTGCTTGTGCGGCGAACCCCAGCCGATGATGCTGTGCACGACAATCAGCGTCGGCCTGTCGGTGATGCTTTTTGCCTCGACGAAAGCGGCCTCGAGCGCGGCGGCGTCGTTGGCGTCGTTCACGCGCAGCGTGTGCCAGTTGTAGCCGCGGAACCGGCTTTCGACGTTGTCGCTGTACGCGAGGTCCGTGTGGCCCTCGATCGTCACGCGGTTGCTGTCGTAGATCCAGATCAGATTGGACAGTTTCAGATGCCCGGCGAGCGATGCCGCTTCGTGCGAGATGCCTTCCATCATGTCGCCGTCGCCGCATAGCGCGTAGACGCGATGGTCGAAGAGCGGCGCATCCGGCTGGTTGAAGTGGCTCTCGCACCAGCGCCCCGCCATCGCCATGCCGACGCTGTTGCCGAGCCCCTGGCCGAGCGGGCCGGTGGTGGTTTCGACGCCGGTGGTCATGCGGTACTCGGGGTGTCCCGGCGTGTTGCTGTCGATCTGGCGGAAATGCTCGATGTCGTCCAGCGAGACGGAGGGCCTGCCGGTCGGCTTGCCCTCGTCGTCCACCGCTTTCACGTTGGCCAGATGCAGCAGCGAATACAGCAGCATCGACGCATGCCCCACCGAGAGCACGAAGCGATCGCGGTTCGGCCACAACGGCTCGTCCGGATCGTAAACAAGATGGTTTTGCCACAGATGATAGGCCACGGGTGCCAGTGCCATCGGCGTGCCGGGGTGACCGGAATTGGCCTTTTGCACAGCGTCCATCGACAGCGTGCGGATCGTGTTGATGCACAGCTGATCGAGGGCGGGATCGTTTTGCATGGGACACTCCTTGTTCGGCGGTTGAAGAGAAAGCCGGAACGCGCTGTGTCGGCGCACCCGGCGAACCGTGTTACGTGGAAGAACGCATGAGGAACCGCTGCGAGGCTCAACGATGATGCGCCGATGCGCGCAAATCTGCACGGAGCGTTACACGCGGCATCGGGCGGGTCTACTGCGGGAAGCGGTTATTTCAGCGGGCTTGCGACTGGAACCCGTCCGGAGCGGCGCTGACACGAAGAAAAAACCGGCGTGCGCCGAGATCAAGCCGCGCGCAGCCAATGCTCGACCAGGGGCCCGTGCTTGCCGTCGATTGGGTCCAGCGGCGGAAAAGGCAACGCCTCCATGGCCGCCAGTTCGTCCGGCGTGAGCGCCTCGCGGCGGATGTCCCACTGCTGGTCCTCCGGATAGCCGGCGACGACCCGGAAGTGCCGCGCGAACGATTGCAGACAGTGGCCAGTGCCGGCCGGCAGCAGAATCGCGTCGCCGGCGGATAGCGACACCACCCTGCCGCCCGGACCGCCGATGATCACCTGCGCGGAGCCGTCCGTTACGCCGAGTACTTCGTGCGCTGTGGCGTGAAAATGGTGGTAGTCGAAGATCCCGTCGCGCCACTGCGGCGGCCATGCGTTGCGCTCGAAAAGGATTTCGAAGGCGGCCGCGAGGTCGCCGCTATCCGGCATGAGGGCGCGCCGGTAAATCACGACCGGCAGATTGCGGTTATTCGGCACCCAGTCGTGCGGTTTGAGCATGAAGGCTTCGTATTCGGTTTTGGCGGCGTCGAATCCATGCTTTGAATCGTTGAACATGGTTTGCTCCTTAGCGTCCTGCGGATCGCGGTGCGCCGTTGGAGCCGGCGTGGAAGACGCTGCGCTGGCCGGCTCGGGCGATCGTTTCAGCGCCGCATAAAGCGCGCCTGCCTTCGCGTCTGCTTCTTTTCGGGCATGTTTAGACGCGCTGCCGTGACGGTGGACGAATTTCGCAAACATATGAAGTATCACTCGCCTTGGTTACGTTGCTGCGTCATTCCTTGCGCTGCGATTCACGCCCGCCGCCTCCGGGCGGCTCGGCATGCGTGCCGGTGCCGAGCGGCACTTCGGCGCTGTGTGCCGGCCGCTCGTTCGAGCGTGGCGGATTGGTCGCCTTGTCGACGCCGGTCTGCTCGACCGGCTCGATGCCGAGCGGACTGGGTTCGATATAGTGCGTGCCGCTTGGCTTGTTGCGCTGTTTCACCTCATCAGTAACCAATGCGTCCAGCTCGTCCTGCGATTTGGTGCCCTGCATGTCGCTCTCCTCGTGACGTGGGATATATCTCCGCTGAAGCAACATCCGGTCCCTCCCGGTCAACGCTCCCGCACTACGCAGGAACGTATGGCCGGGCACGGCCGTTGCGAAAAACGAGGCGAAGGTCTGGACCGACATTTGTAAAAAGGAGAACTTCATGACGATGACGACGATTCGCGTGTCCGCTACCGAAGTGCAGGTCGAACGCACTTTGTTTACATTCGCGCAGAAGAGCGACGCGGACGCATTCCAGCGCTGCCTCGCCGATTCCTCGATCGACAGTTGCTACCGCACCTATCCACCCGTCTCCGCGCAGCCCACCCTGCCCGACGAACACCCCAACGATCCGGGCCGCGGCAGCACGATTTCACCGTCGCTCGGCGGCATGCTGTAAGGAATTCCGTCTTTCCGGCAAGCGGCGCGCGTGCGCCGCCCTCCTCCACCTCCTCCACCTGCCTCCTTGCTCCCTCACTTCTCAGGGCTTGCGCGATCGGCGGCCACGATCTCGCGCCCATAGTCGATCGCGGCGCGGCGCGCCTCGTCGGCGGTCGCGTAGGGCCCGAGTTCGGGAGCGCCATCGAATGGGAACAGAATTTTTCTGTCCGCTTTTCTGACAACCTTCAGTCCACCTACGTAACGGCCGTCGCCTGTTCCGTGATAGCTGGCGTAAATCTCGAACTCGTCGTCAGCAACGTCGGCCTTATGTCGCGCCATTTGTCTTTCCCTTATCCCTGCACATCAGTGCGTCATGTCCGGTGTGATATCGCGGCGCGTACCGCCGCTGCGGGGTACGCGCCTGCCGTGGTCGAGCAATAGCCGTTCCACGCGGCGCGCCCGCGTCGGCGGCGGTTCGAGCCGGTGGCATGTCGGTTGCGTTTCACATACATAGCCACCACGGAACCCACCATGACGACGAAGACGACAACCACGAGTTGCATGCCGGATCTGCATCTGCATACGCCGATGCCGCCGGAAGTCGACCCCGACGCGCCGCCGCCGACCAGCGATCCCGATCCGTCGCCGCCGCCCGACGATGTGCCGCCGAACGACCCGGATCGTGCGCCCGACGGCGATCCGCCTGGCAGGCCGCCGCCACAGAGCGTCGCGTGCCTTCGCGTGCCTGTCTCACGCGCTTGCGCACACCGAAGGTCCGGCGGGATGGTTGTAAGCGCAAATTAATCCAGCGGTCCGGTAATTGCGGGGCTTCGGTTAAACCGGTGCGCAAGCACCGCCAACCGTTGAGGAGCCAGCATGAGCACCGACCCTACTGTCGAACCCGCGTCCGGAAGTGCAGTGCAACGCGCATCCGCTACAGCCGATAGCGCGCCTATCAAGCCATATCGCCACGCCGCCGGCGGCTGGGGCTCGGTCAAAGCGGTCGCGTCGATCCTCGTGCAGGAACACGTGACGTTGAACGGCAGCCGCATCCTTGCGCAGCAGAACAAGCCTGACGGCTTCGCCTGCGTGAGCTGTTCGTGGGCCAAACCCGCGGACCCGCATCTTTTCGAATTCTGTGAGAACGGCGCGAAGGCGACCGCGTGGGAAATCACCAGCAAACGCGTCGACGCCGATTTCTTCGCCAGCCATACGCTGAGCGAATTGCGCTCGTGGAGCGGCCTCGAACTCGAATCGCGCGGACGGCTGACCGCGCCGATGCGCTGGGACCCCGTCACCGACCGCTACGTGCAGACCACCTGGCAACATGCATTCACCGAAATCGCGAGCGAACTGCAAGCAATGGATCCGAATGAAGCGGTGTTCTATGCGTCAGGCCGCGCATCGCTCGAAACGTCCTACATGTACGCACTGTTGGCGCGCCTCTACGGCACCAACAACCTGCCGGACAGTTCGAACATGTGTCACGAAAGCACTTCGGTCGGCTTGCCGAAGTCGATTGGCGTGCCGGTCGGGACCGTGCAACTCGAAGATTTCAAGCACACCGACTGCATGCTGTTCTTCGGCCACAACACCGGCACCAACGCGCCGCGCATGCTGCATCAGTTGCAGGATGCACGCAAACGCGGCGTGGACATCATCACCTTCAATCCGCTCAAGGAACGCGGGCTCGTCACCTTTGCGAATCCACAGTCGCCGCTCGATATGCTCACTCCGGCCGACACGCGGATCAGCACGCAATATCATCAGGTGAAGATCGGCGGCGACGCGGCAGCGATTGCGGGACTCTGCAAGCTGCTGATCGAATGGGATGACGACGCGCAACGCAACGGTGAGCCACGCGTGCTCGATGCCGCTTTCATCGCGGAACATACACATGGCTTCGAAACCTTCGCCCAGGCCATGCGCGCGACTTCATGGGAGGAGATCGAACACCACTCGCACCTCAGCCGCGCCGCGCTCGAAGACGCGGCACGCGTCTACGCGAAAGCGAATGCCGCCATGGTGCTGTACGGCATGGGCATCACCCAGCATCGCAGCGGCGTGCACAACGTGCAGATGCTGTCGAACCTGCTGCTTCTGCGCGGCAATATCGGCCGCCCGGGCGCGGGCATCTGCCCGATTCGCGGTCACTCGAACGTGCAGGGACAGCGCACGGTCGGCATCACGGAAAAGCCGGAACTCGCGCCGCTCGACAAGCTGAAGGAGCTCTACGGGTTCGAGCCGCCGCGCGACAAAGGCATGACCACGGTCGATGCCTGCCGCGGCGTGCTCGACGGCAAGGTCAAAGCGTTCATCGGCCTGGGCGGTAATTTTCAGGTGGCGATTCCCGACCACCATGTGATGGACCCCGCGTGGCGGCGTCTGCGGCTCACGGTGCAGATCGCCACCAAACTCAATCGCAGCCATCTGCTGCACGGCGAGGTCGCCTATCTGCTGCCATGCCTCGGGCGCATCGAGGTCGACCGTCAGGCGAGCGGCGAGCAATGGGTCAGCGTGGAGGACAGCACGGCCTGCGTGCATGGCTCGCACGGGCTCGCCGAGCCGGCCGGCGACATGCTGCTGTCGGAGCCCGCCATCGTCGCGGGTCTTGCCAAGGCGCTGTTGCCGCGCAACCCGAAGATCGATTGGGATGCCTGGGTCGGCGACTACTCGCTGGTGCGTGACGCAATCGAGCGCACCTATCCGGATCAGTTCAAGGACTTCAACGCGCGCTTCAAGCAACCCGGCGGCTTTCACCGGCCGCTCGCGGCGTGCGAGCGCAAATGGAAAACGGAGAGCGGCAAGGCGAATTTCATCGTGCCCGAGACGCTCGACGAAGACGCGGATATGCCGTCGCGAGGCCCGGACGTGCTGCGCCTGATGACGGCCCGCGGCGACAGCCAGTTCAACACTACCGTCTACGGTCTCGACGACCGCTTCCGCGGCGTGCACGGTAGCCGCAACGTGCTGCTGATGCATCAGGACGACATGGCGCAGCGCGGTTTCGCGGAGGGCGACGCGGTGTGCATCTCCACCGTCTCGAACGACGACGTGACGCGCGAAGTCGACGGCATGCATGTCCACGCGTTCGACATTCCGCCAGGCTGCATCATGGGCTATTACCCGGAATGCAATCGCCTGATTCCGCTCTCGCATCACGCGGAATCAAGTCAGGTGCCGGCGTCGAAGTCGATTCCGGTGCGGCTGCGCAAGTCGGCGGTGAGCGAGGATCTGGTGGCGTAAGAAAGTACAAAGGGCGCGCCGGCATGAACCCGGCGCGCCCTTTGTGCCATGCCGAACTACCCGTTCTCCACACCGCGTCAGAACTGATGCAGCATACCCACGTACGCACCGGTTTGCGATTCGCCCACCAGCGGACTCGTATTGTTGCTCGCGTCACGCGGTGACGCTTCGAGCGAGAAATTCGAATTGCTGCCGTTGCGCACGTAGCCCACGGTGCCGTACAGGAAGGTGCGCTTCGACAGGTTGTAGGTGGTGCCGAGCACGTACATCATCGCGTGTCCGGAGGGGTCGTGCGCGGCATCGCCCGAACCGTCGCCGACCTTCACGTAGAAGCCGCCCGCCGTCATGGCCCAGCGCGGCAGAAAGTTGTAAGTGGCGCCGAGCCAGTAGTGATCGGCCGAGTCGGCGACGCCGACGGGGGAATCGGGCGCGGAGTAATGCGTGTAGGCGCCCTGGATTTTCACCGCGTCGAAATGCACGTTGACGCCGGCAAAATATTCGCGCGATGCCTGGAAGATGTTGCTGAAGCGGCCATTGTTGTCGCGCAGTTCGTCGTAAATGCCGCGCACGTCGAAGAGCGGCGAGTGATAGGTCAGCATGATCCCGTCCGAGCGGCCGAACTCGCCGGCCGCGCCGCTGTTGAACGCGCCCGGCTGATTGCCGAACGCATATTGCGCCTGCACATCGAAGCCCCAGAATACCGGGCTGTGATACTCGACGTTGTTGCTGGTTTGCTGCCAGTTACGCCCACGCACGAGCGAGGCCGACGAAAACGCCTGCTGCACGAACGGATCGAATTCCCAGACGCCGTCGCTGTCGATAAACAGATTACGGCCGGCTTGCAACGTGCCCCACTGCTCGCTTTTCAAACCGGCGAAGGCGCGCCGCGACCAGAGCCGCCCGCCGCTCGTCGTACCGTTCATGACCTGCAAGCCGGTTTCGAGGTTGAAGACCGCACTGAGGCCGCCGCCCAGATCTTCGTTGCCTTTGAGGCCCAGCATGCTGGTGCCCCAGTCGCCGCCTTCGGCGCTCCAGCGGGTCGAACTGCCGCCCGCGCCATTGTTGATGTGATTCAGGTATTCCAGGCCGGCGTCGAGGCGGCCATATAAGCTCACGCTGGTTTGACCGTATGCCAGCGGACTTGCCACGGCGAGAGCCGCCATTAATTTTGTATGTAGTCTCATTGTTGTGCCGTCAATTTTTGTGTCCACGATGCGGGCCAAAGCGGACTGCGGATGCTTTCCAACAAGATCGGCGTGAAAGATTTTTGTAAAACCATAGCGCCGGGTCCGACGAACTATAGGCGACAGGCGCTTCATGGCCTATTCGTTTGACGCAATAAACATTTGACCGGCATGCGCTCGACAAACCTCGCCTGCAAACGGATCGGGAAGATCAAAAGACGCTCAAGATAAGATAGTCGGTGATTCGGCCTCAGCCAAATTGCAATGCATGATTCGTTATTGACTATTCAACCTCTGCCATGAATGCACCCGAACTGATCGAAGACGAAAACCTTGGCCTTTACCAGCGCGCCACGGAGAACGGCGCGGAATGGTGGCGCGTCAGCGTGGCCGACCGGCCGGAAAACTATCGGCTCGAACACGGCGTCGACGGTGACGGGAGCCCTGGCGCGGTCGATATCGATCTCGTCGTGGACGCGGAAAATCTGCGCGCGAAGCTGAAGAAATGGCGCCGCGAAGGCTTCGCGATGGATACGGACAACGCCGCGAGCGAGCAGTCGGCAGCCGGCCGGGTCGCCTTCATGCCGGAATTGCAGCGCGCCGCGGCGCGGGCTTCGGCGGCCAAACACCGCCAGCGGGAAGGCACCGGCGAGACCGTGCGCATCGGTCATGTGGAGGTGCCGTGCGGTGTCGGCAATCCGCTCGTGCCGCGCATCAATCCGGCCTATCTGTTCTCGGAGCGCTTCAACGACATTGTCGAGGACATCGTCGAGAACCGGCGCGTCATGCTGATCGGCCACACCGGCGCCGGCAAGACGAGCCTGATCGAACAGGTCGCGGCGCGTTCGCGCCACGGCGTGCTGCGCTCGAACATGAACGGGCAGACCACCGTCGGCGACTTCGTCGGCTTCTGGACCGTCAAGGGCGGCGAGACGTTGTGGGTGGACGGCGTGCTGCCCACGGCCATGCGCGAGGGCCTCTGGCTGATCGTCGACGAAATCGACTTTGCCGAACCGTCGATTCTCGCCGCCCTCACCGCCGTGCTCGAACCGCACGGCCGCCTCGTGCTGAAGGAAAAAGGCAATGAGATCGTCGCGCCGCATCCGGCCTTCCGCCTGTTCGCCACGGCGAATGCGGTCGGCGCGATGAGTCAGTTCCGCCATCTGTATCAGGGCGCCAATCTGATGAACGAGGCGTTTCTGGATCGCTGGCGCGTGTATCTGCTCGACTATCTGACGCCCGCCGAAGAAGCCGATGTCCTGATCGCCACCCTCGCCCCGCATATGACGCGCGCGCTCGCCACCACGCTCGCCGCGATTGCCGCCGATTGCCGCGCGGCGTTCGCTCGCGAGGATCTCTCGAGCGCGTTCTCCACCCGGCGCCTGCTCGACTGGGCCGAACTGATGCTGCGCACAGGCGACCCCGAACGCGCCGCCGGGCCGGCCCTCTACGCGAAGGTGAGCCCGGAAGACGCCGCGTTGATTCGCGGCATCATTCGTCATCACATCGCGCCGGCCCCTGAAGCGTGAGCGCGATGCATGCAAGCCGCGACACGCGCGGCTTCGCCTTCGAATCCACGCTCAGCAAGGTCGCCCGCGTGCTGACCGGCCAATATGGCGTGGCGGTCGTGTTCAGTCCGGACGGCCCGCGCGTGGAGCCGGGCCGCATTGTGATTCCCGACTACGAGTTGCATGGCGAGGTCGAGCGCGACGTGCTGATCGGCTATCTCGATCTGCTGGTGGCGCGCGCCAAACATGCGTCGCTCGCGCAACTCGACGCGCTGCCCGCGGGCGTCGCGGCGAATCTCGCGCAAGTAATCGACGACCGTCGCGTCTGCGCGCAGTTGCTCGACGAATATCCGGGCGCGCGCTGGTTCATCGGCAAGTTGCGCCTGCATGCGGCCGAGCGCGTACGGCAGCGCTGGCCGAAGCTGCACTGGCGCGACCGGCTGGTCTGGCTGGTCGAGCGCGCGATGTGGAACGAACCGCCCGCCCGGATCGAAGCGAGCCATGCGCTGCTCGCCGCCTTGCATGCCGCGGAGGATCTGCTGCACGAAGCGCGCGCGAGCCGTTCGACCGCGCAGAGCATCGCGGCGGCGCAGGCGCTGGTGACGCGCGTGCGCGCGCTGTCGGCGGGAGAGGCGAACAGTATGATGTTCACTGCGGATCCAGTCGAAGACATCGATACGGAAACGGCGGCTTCGTCGTCCGCGCCGCTCGATGGTGACGACGCCATGTTGCCCGATCAGGACAGCGCAAATTCGCCGCCGTCCGACCGAAGCGGCGGTGCGCAGGCGGACAACGCGGTCGGTATGGGTCAGTCGCTAACGGATGCGCAACAGCCGTCCGCGCGTTCAGATGGCGAAGCCCGAAACGGAACCTCGAACGTATCGCGGGCCACGCTGTCGATTCCGCTCGCCACCGAATTCGACGACATCCGCGATCTCACGGGCCAGGGCGACAGCGCCGCCTGGCGCGAATTGCGCGCGCAGGCTCGCGCGGACACCGCGCCGCTGAAGGAAAAGCTCGAACGCGCGCTGAGCGCCGACGAACGCACGCGCTGGCGGCGTGAGCAGGAGCGCGGCGAGATCGATCGCACGGCGCTGGCCAGGCTCGCGACCTTGTCCGGTTACCGCACGCCGTTTCGCACGCAGCGGCCCGCCAAAGGACGCGATGTCGCCGTGACGCTGCTGATCGATCGCAGCGGCTCGATGGCCGGCCGCAAGATCGAACTCGCGCGCCAGTGCGCGGCTGCGTTGTGCGACGCGCTCACGCAACTGTCGTTCGATTGTGAAGTCCTCGGCTATTGCTCGGTCGAATCCGCGCCCATGAAACAGCTCTACGAGCGTCAACTCGCCGGCGGCGCGGATCTGCGGCGCTACAACCGCTTCGTCGAACGGCTCGATCTCAAGGTCTATAAACGCTTCGGCGCAACGGACCTGAGCGGGATCGCCGCGATCGACTGCGGCCACGAGAATCCGGACGGCGATGCGCTCGCCTGGGCCGCGACGCGCCTTGCCGACCGTCAGGCCGAACGGCGCATTCTGATGATGTTCTCCGACGGTTATCCCTCCACCGGCGACGGCGATCCGCAGGTATTGCGCAGCGATCTGCGCGAGCGCGTCGCGGCCATCGGCAAGCGTGGCATCGAACTGGTGGGGATCGGCGTGCTGACGGACGCGGTCGAGGACTTCTATCCGCACAACGTGGTGGTCAGCCGCCTCGCCGATCTGCCGTCGACCGTGTTCTCCGTGTTGAGTTCGATGCTGCTCACGCGTTGACGCCGCCGCTCGTGCGGTTCACGCAAGTCACGCCGCTTGCGGCTTGAACAGATATCGATCGATCACACCACCGCGCGCCACCACCGCCGTGCTCTCGGGAATCTCTTGCCACCAGCCCGGCAGGTCGGCGAGCGGCTCGGACAGCACCAGAAACGCATGCTCGCCGGCGGCCACGATACGCGGATCGTCGGGATACAGCGCGTGCAGATGCTGAAACGACGTGCTGTGAAACAGCGAACGCGACTGCCCCTCGCTCGAATAACGCACGGCGACGATCTGCTCGCCGTCGGTCGCGCACACCGTCATGTTCAACGGCTCATCCACGCCGTGCTTGCGACCGGTTTCCTCGACGAAGGCCACCATCCGCTCCAGCGCGGTGACCGGCGCCAGTTCCAGACCGAAGCTCAGCGCGAGAAAAAACATCACCTCGGAATCGGTCGAGCCTTCAATGGACGGAAACAGATCGGGGTCGATCGCCAGCATCAGATCGCGGCGCACGGACGGATAGTTGCGGATCAGCCCGTTGTGCGCGAAAAGCCAGCGCCCGTAACGGAACGGATGGCAGTTGGTTTCCTGCGAAGGCGTATCCGTCGCCGCGCGGATGTGCGCAACGAACAGCGGCGCGCGGATCGCCCGCGCGGCTTCGCGCAGATTGCGGTCGCTCCACGCCGGCTGGATGCAGCGGTAGCGATACGGAATATCGGTCGGATGGCCGTACCAGCCGATGCCGAAGCCGTCGCCATTGGTCGTGGTGTGGCCGAGCCGCGAATGCAGGCTCTGGTCGATCAGGGAATGTTTTGCGTTGAACAACACCGTTTCGAGCTGAAGCGGGTTGCCGGTATAAGCGAGCCAGCGGCACATGAGGTTCTCTCCTGTCGGGTCCCATGCAAGAAAATGGCTGTCGGGTACGCCTAAGCGCCCCGGCACAGCGTGCCGCCGGGTGCGCGTCTACTTTGCTACAGGCTGCATCGTCGCGATCGGAATCAGGAATTCGGAGAAGCCGGTCAACATGATCTGCACGCCGATGCACAACAGCAAAAAGGAAGATACACGCATGGCGACCTTGGTGCCTTCCACGCCGAGGTATTTGGCGAACACCACCGCGCGGCTATAGACCAGATACACGGTGACGGCCACTGTCAGCGAGATCACCACCGACGCGATGCTCGAAATCACAAACTCCGAGAGCTTGTGCGTGCGGTTCGCGGTCAGCGCAACGGCGGTCGCGATCGAGCCCGGCCCGGTGGTCAACGGAATGGTGAACGGGAAAAACGCCTTCGACATCGCGTTGTCCGCGTCCACCCGCTTGACCGCCGGCTTTTCGGCCGGCTGCGTGTCGGGCGCATTGAGCATCTGCCAGCCGCCCACGGCGACGGCGAGCCCACCGCCGATGCGCAGCGCCTGCATGGAGATGCCGAAGAAATGCAGGATCGGCGTACCGATAAAAAACGCCACCAGCAGCACGCACATCACGTTGATGGCGATCTTGCGGGCGAGCGCGGTGCGCTCCTCCGTGGTCAACGAAGCAGTCCGGTCCAGGAAGACGAATGCAATGCCGATTGGGTTGATGATGCTGATCAACCCGGTAAAGCCAAACAGAATGTCCGAGATCAGACTTTCGACCATATGCGTTCCGTGTCGAGCGACGGCTCGGGCAGCTGCATTGCGCACCCGCCGCGCCGTGCCATGTTGATGAAGCCGAACTCTCTCCGGCGCTCCGGACGTTGCCCGACTGTTGCTTGCGTTGCGTGGCGAGATGATATCGCGCCGCGCCAGCCAAAGCGGTAAAAAGGCAGGCGCCGACGGCGGCGTGCCGCAGCGCTCCACGCTATGCACGCCGCCTTGCAGCGCAGCAACCGTCCCCATAAAGATGCGTCCGCAACTTTCAGAAAGCCTACACTTTTTTGACCAGCTTTACGGGACCGAAGCATCCGGCATACAGTCCCCAGCGAAGCCGCACTTTCAACGAGACGTACTTACCGGTTCGAGGAGTTGCCCCCATGTTGCTTCGTGTACTCGCCGCGCTGCCGTTCATCGGCATTCTGCTCGGTGTTCCGTTTGTGAATCGTGTCGAGCCGCTGATGCTCGGCATGCCGTTCGTGCTGGCCTGGATCGTCATGTGGGTGGTGCTCAGTTCGATCATCATGGCGATCGTCTACCGTCTGGATCCGTCCAACCGTCAGCTCGCCGCCGACGGCGAGGAGGTCCGTTCATGAGCGCACTCGTCATCATTGCGGCCATCACGCTGTTTGCGCTTTACCTCGGGGTGCGCGCCAAGCGTGGCCACGACATGAGTCTCGAGCAATGGACCGTGGGCGGCCGCAGCTTCGGCACCGCCTTCGTGTTCCTGCTGATGGCTGGTGAAATCTATACGACCTTCACCTTTCTCGGCGGCAGTGGTTTTGCTTATGGCAAGGGCGCGCCGGTCTATTACATTCTGGCGTACGGCACGCTCGCGTACATCCTCTCGTACTGGATGCTGCCGCCCATCTGGCGCTACGCGAAGAATCACCGCCTTGTCTCGCAGCCGCACTTCTTCACGCGCAAATACGACAGCCCGGCGCTCGGCACGCTGGTCGCGCTGGTCGGCGTGGCCGCGCTGATTCCCTACCTCGTGCTGCAATTGAAGGGGCTGGGCATTATCGTCGCGACGGCCTCGTACGGCGCGATTTCGTCGACGGCGGCCGTGTGGATCGGCGCCTGTGTCGTGACGGCCTATGTGATCGTCTCCGGCGTACGCGGCTCCGCGTGGAATTCGGTGGTGAAGGACATGCTGATTCTCGCGATCGTGCTCTTCCTCGGCATCTATCTGCCGCTGCACTATTACGGCGGCTTCGGCGACATGTTCCGCGCCATCGACGCCGCGCGCCCCGGCTTCCTGACCTTCCCGGCCAAGGGCTCGAGCGTGACGTGGTTCCAGTCGACGGTGCTGCTGACGGCGCTGGGCTTCTTCATGTGGCCGCATACGTTCGGCTCGATTTTCACCGCGAAAGACGAACGCATTTTCCGTCGCAATGCGATGGTGCTGCCGCTGTATCAGCTGATTCTGCTGTTCGTGTTCTTCGTCGGCTTCGCGGCGACGCTGAAGGTGCCGGGTCTGAAGGGCGGCGACATCGACCTCTCGCTGTTCCGCCTGTCGTTGCAGACCTTCGACCCATGGTTTGTCGGCGTGATCGGCGCGGCCGGGATTCTGACCGCGCTCGTGCCGGGCTCGATGATCCTCACCTCCGCGTCGACGCTGCTCGCCAACGACGTGTATCGCGGCATGGTGAGCCGCAACGCCTCGGACGCCACGGTGGCGAAGCTCGCGCGCTTCCTCGTGCCGGTGGTGGCGCTGGTGGCGGTCGGCTTCACGCTGCAAGGCGGCGAAACCATCGTCGCGTTGCTGCTGATGGGCTACAGCTTCGTGACCCAGCTCTTTCCGGCAGTGATCTGCAGCCTGCGTCCGCATAACCGCGCGACCAAACAAGGCGCGTTTTGCGGAATTCTGGCCGGCGTGGCCGTGGTGGCCGTGACGACCACGATGCACCTGAGCATCGGCCAGTTGATGCCGTTCCTGCCCGATGCCTTGAAGGACATCAATATCGGCTTCCTGGCGTTGGCGGTGAACATCATCGTGTTCGCGGTGGTGAGCGCGATGACGCAGCCGCGGCCGGTCGAGCAGACGCACGCGCCGGTGCATTGATTCAGGCTTTGCTGTTTGCGCAGTGAATGAAGGGCTGTCGTTCCGGCGACAGCCCTTTTTATTTTCAGACGCCGCTCCGGCTTCTGAAATTGAGTGTCAAACCTACACACGAATGAAAAAACCGCGCTTCGGGCGGCCAGGCGTCGAGCCAGATAAATAGGCCTTTCAAGCCAAAGATTCGCCCATCCGCACTGCAACACAAACCCACCTCGCCGCCCCCTGCAAAACCGCGAACCTCAGGCACACCCCTTGCTGAACAGACGCGTCCGCGAATCCCACCGCACTGTGCAAGTGCAAAAAACCCGTCCTTGGGGGCCACTTTGCCGCTTAACGTTCTTCTCGTCGCTTCCGAAGCCCTGCCGCTCGCCAAATCCGGCGGCCTCGGCGACATGGTCAGCGCCTATGCTGCCGCGCTGCGCGATGCCGGCGTCGATGTCTCGATCCTGATGCCCGCTTATCCGGCCGCGCTGGAACGCGCGGTCGACGTCGAGCCTGTCGCGCGCATGACCGGCCTGCCCGGCGGCGACGCGCGGCTGCTGCGCGGCCAGATGCCCGATACCGGCGTGCCGGTGCTGCTTCTGCAAATGGATCACCTGTTCGCGCGCGAAGGCCTGTATCGCGATCCGCAAGGGCGCGACTACCTGGACAACCTCACGCGCTTCGCCTCGCTCGCGGCAGCGGCCGCGCGAGTCGCGCGCGGCGTGCGCAACGTGAAGCGCCCCCACATCGTGCACGCGCACGATTGGCATGCAGGACTCACGCCGCTGTACCTGCGGCTCGCGGGCGTCGCCGCGAAAAGCGTCTTTACGATTCACAACCTGGCGTTCCAGGGCAATCATCCGCTCGCCATGGGCGGCTGGATCGGCGTGCCGCCTGAATTGCTGGCGCCCGCGCTGTCCGACGAGCGCAGCATCGAGTTCTACGGCTCGCTGAGCATGATGAAGGCGGGCATCGTCCATGCGGATCGCGTCACGACGGTCAGCCGGCGCTATGCCCGCGAGATCCTGACGCCGCGCTTCGGACACGGCATGGAAGGCGTGTTGCAAGCCCAGGCCGGCAAGCTGTCGGGCATTGTCAACGGTATCGATACGAGCGTGTGGAATCCGGCGACGGACAAACAGATCGCACGCCCCTACTCCGTCGATGACACCGCTGGCAAGCAGGCCTGCAAGCGTGAGCTGCAGCAGGCCTTCGGTTTGACGCGCGATCCGTTCGCGCCGCTGGTCGCGATCGGCAGCCGTCTGACCGAACAGAAGCTCGCCGATGTCGTCGTGCATACGCTGCCGGCGCTGCTCGAGCGGCATCCCCGGCTGCAGTTCGCGATTCTCGGCCAGGGCGAGCATGGTCTCGAACAGGCGTTGCAGGACGTCGCGGCGGCGTGGCCGGGACGCGTGGGCGTGCAGATCGGCTATGACGAGCGGCGTGCGCACATGCTACACGCGGGCGCGGACATTCTGCTTCACGGCAGCCGCTTCGAACCGTGCGGACTCACGCAACTCTATGCGATGCGCTACGGCACGATTCCGGTTGCCTCGCGCGTCGGCGGTCTGGCCGATACGATCGTCGACTATGCACCGCACGATCCTCGCGGCGAACATCAGGCGACGGGTTTCCTGTTCGACGGCGAAAGCCCGGACGACGTGATGCATGCGCTCGGCCGCGCGCTGGCCGCGTTCGTGCAACCGTCGTCGTGGCACGTGTTGCAGCGCAATGCGATGAGCCGCGAGTCCGGCTGGGACGCGTCGAGCGCGAACTATCTCGCGTTGTACGCGGATCTGGTGGACGCACGTCCGGCGCTGCGCGATACGCAAGTTCGCAAGAGCCCGGTTCGAGCTCATACGGCCACCGCCACGGGTACACGCAGGGAAGAGTTCAACGCCGGCATCGGCAAGATGGCGCGTAGCGCCTGAACGGTTTTGACGCACTCGGGCGCGCTCCGGCGCGCGCGGCACGGTATGCTTGGCGGCCTATCCGTGTTTCGTGGAGTTGCCGATGCAGCCGCCCGTTCTCCGAGTCGCTCGTCCTACCAACAATCTGCGTAAGGTTGCTGATTTCTATACGCGGGGCCTGGGCTTCGAAGTTCTCGCGAGCTTCGAGAATCATGAAGGCTTCGATGGCGTCATTGTCGGACGGCGCGACTGCCACTGGCACATCGAGTTCACCCATCAGCATGGCGTGACCGTCGAACGCGCGCCGACCACCGAGCACCTTCTCGTGCTCTATCTCCCCGAACACGATGCATGGAGCGCGGCCGTCGACCGGCTCGAAGCGCTCGGCGTATCGGCGTGCGCATCGGAGAACCCCTACTGGGACCGTCAAGGCAAAACGTTCGAAGACCCGGACGGGTATCGGATCGTTTTGCAGCAAGCGGCGTGGGTATAAACAGAAAGCTGCTCGACAAGCTAATGCCACCGTTGGGCAAGGTGCTGCGCGCAGACGCTTGCATCGCGAGGCCCTTTCCCTGGGCGCTGGCGCATGGGCATCCGCCGTGAACGGGGGTAGACTGTCCGCCGGATCGAAACCGGACCTCAAGCCACTATGCACAGCGACTCCACCCCTTACGTGCTCTACTATTCGCCCGGCGCGGCGAGCATGGCCGTGCACTGGATGCTGATCGAACTCGGCATCTCGTTCGAATCGCAACTGATCGACATCGACGCCGGCCGGCAGCACGACCCGGCGTATCTGCGGCTCAATCCCGCGGGACGCGTGCCCACGCTGGTCGTCGACGGCACGCCGCGCCACGAATCGGCCGCGTTGCTGATGCTGCTGGCCGAGCGGCATCCCGAGGCCGCGCTCGCCCCGGAGCCGGGTTCCGTCGATCGCGCCGCATGGCTCGAAATGATGATCTATCTCGCCAACACGATTCTGCCCGCCATGCGCGACTGGTTCTATGCGGACTCCGACGGCGACCCTGCCGGCGCCGAAGCGGTTCGCGCGCTGGCCTGCCGTCGTCTCGACGCGGCGTGGGACAAGCTCGATGCCCATCTCGGCGCAAGCCATGACTATCTGATCGGCGACAAGCTCAGCACCGCCGACTTCATGGCCGTCATGCTGATGCGCTGGACTCGCAATATGCCGCGTCCCGCGCTCGGTTGGCCGAATCTCGCACGTTATATCCGACAGCTACGCGCGCGGCCTTCGTTCATTGAATTAAATGCGCGCGAAGGCCTGACCGAATGGCGTAACGAGGAACAGTGACGCGCGCTTGATCGAGATCGCGCGGGTGCCGGTTTGCTGTGGCCTCACTCGCGCGAGCCGTCTCTCGTGTCGCGCACTCGACTGTCGTGGCCGTCTCCGCAGCCCGGCGTCAAGTCGGCCGCTTGCCGATGATCACAATGCCGCGTGAAAGTCCGCTCACGCTATCCACCGCCAATGCGCCTGCGTACAACTGCGCGATCGGCACCCAGACAGCCGGATATTTGTAGCGCGCCACGTCGAGCAGCAACGCGCTGTCGCTCGCCGAATCGTACGCAGCGAGCGGCGACCAATGTCCGCCGCCCGCCTCGCCGATCTCCACGCGCCTGAAATTCAATAGCACGAAGCGGTCGCTGTGGCCCGTGGTCGCCCGCACCAGATCGCGGAACTGGCCGAGCGACAGGTCCGCTGCGTGATATTTCCTGACCTCGACCGGAAAGGAATTCAAAGCCGCGCTGAGCTGATCGAGCGTCATGCCCTCCTGCGAAACCTTGGCGGCGTTGGCCACCTGCGGATCGATGCCGTGGAAGAAATCGTCCTGCGAGAAGAACGGGAAGTCGGGGTACTGCGTCGACTGGGGCCGGCGGATGCCCAATGCGTTGAGCGCCATGACCGAGGTCGCGACGGAGCAATAGGCCTGGTTGCGCTGGGTTTCGAAATACTGCGAGAGGGGCCAGTACGACTGGTTGGAGCTGGAACTCGTCAGCCGCTTCTGGCCGGCCGGCTGCGCCAACGCGACGAGGTTCGGCGGCACCGGCAGCGGGCCGTCGGCCGGGCGCGCGGAGGCCTCGCTATTGGGGCGAATAGCGGGCTGAACTGCGGGCTGACCGGCGGACTGAATAACGGCCGGCGGAACGGCGGCCTGACTGCTGGCCGGCGGCACCGGCGCGCACGCGGTTAGCGCGGCGGCCATAACGGTGACGATCCACTCAGGCCGGCTCAAGCGCCCGATGGCGCGCATCAACGAATATTTGAACATGGATTTTTCCGCGGTGGATGAACCCCGATGACTGCGGCGGCGCCGGCGCATGCATCGACGCGCGCGCAAGCCTCAGTTTTGTAACACGAAACAAGACTCAGCGTGCGCGACGGTGCACGCGCTTTGGCCCGCGAAGCGCGCTTCTCCCCTACAATGCTGCAGCATTTTCCAACCGACTCTCGCCCGTCATCGGCAAGGTCAATCCCACGGAACCGCTGGTCGGATCATGACAATCCAGTCACCCTGCATCGACATTTGCAAACTCGACGGCGAAACGGGCTTCTGCCTCGGCTGTCTGCGTACGCGCGACGAAATCCGCGCGTGGAAGACCATGAGCGACCACGTGCGTCTCGCGGTCATCAATGAACGGCCAAGCCGGGAAGCGATACTGAAACGGGCGACGCAAGGGGCGCAAGCGGCGCAGCCGGCACCCGAGACTCAAACGTCCTGAGCGCGACGCTCACTCAACCCGAGCCGCGAACGCGTAACCGTCTTTGCCGCCGCGCTTGACGTGATACATCGCGTCGTCGGCGGCGGCGACGAGGCGCTGATAATCGCTGACGGGATCGGGGTAGCTGGCAATACCGATGCTCGCTCGCACCACGCCGATGCCCATCTCCGCGTCGGTCTCGACCACGCACGTTATCAGCCGTTGAGCAATCTCGGCCAATTCATCCGCCGTCGAATACTCCCGAATCAGCACCGCGAATTCGTCGCCGCCAATGCGCGCGACGATATCCTCTTTGCGCACCGACTCGCGAAAGGACCGCGACACCGCAACCAGGAATTCATCGCCGACGCGGTGACCGAGCGTGTCGTTGACCTGCTTGAAGCCGTCCAGATCGACATACAGCACGGCGATCTGGCGAGACGTCGGGCCGGCGTGTAAATTCGCCGCCACCTCGTCGAGCGTGGCGAACAGGTTGCGCCGGTTCGGCAAGCCGGTCAGGGAATCGTGCAACGCCGCGTACTCGAATTCGTGCGATTCGCCCGCCAGTTGACGATTGCGTTTCGCGTACATGCCGAGCGCGGTGAGCAACATGCAGAACAGCAGCGCGGCCAGCGCGATCAATACGTTCGCCACATGGGCAATGCGCAGGCGCACGTCGGCGCCATCGGCATCGCGTTGCGCGCGCCAATACGACTGGATCGTGGCGAGCAACGCATCGGTGCCATTCAGACTGGCATCGGGCGCCAACGCCGATGGCGGCATCCGCGGCGCCGCCGATGGGCTCGCATTCACCAATGCCGCGAGCGACTTCAGGTGATCGGCGAGTTCGATACGTGCATGGCGGTAACCTTGCGTTTGCGCCTGGCTGTCGCCGGCTTGCTGCTGCGCGTGTTGCTGCCATACGTCGACGATTGCGCGAGCACTTTCCGCGCGCTCCGCCGCTTCGAGCACGAGGCCGGCGTATTCCTGCTTCAACTGATCCGAGAAGATGGTCCTGATCTGCAACGCGAGATAAAGCAAACCCACGAGCAGACAAAGCAATGACGCGCCGGCGAGCATGGCGGGAGCGCGTCTGAAGGGGCTCATGAAAGCGCCATCTGAACCGGCGCGCCCGGCACGACGCGGCTCACGGGTGGGAATAGATGTCTTGCCGATTTGCGTTGCCATGTTGCCGGTAATTCACACGACGAAAGAAGAGCCCCATGCGGGCGAACAGGTTGTTTTTGTGGCGCGCGTTTTCAGGCGCGCGGCGCTCCTGCGGCGCGGCGCGACCGTCCTTGCCGGGATGCGACGCGGCGAGCTGCTGCGTCGGTGCAGCGCCGGCGTTCGCGGACCGGCGCGCGGGCGTGGGTGGGGGCGCCGTAGACGCGGACGTGCCGGATGCCGCATTGGCAACACGAACAGGCTGCGCCGCGAAGGCTTTGGCCTTGACCTCGCCGGACCAGGACGCGAACTGCCCGCCCGCTTCCGGATCCGTGCCCGCTGGCGATGCCGGCATGGTCGCGCCGCTCGTCGCCTTTACCTGTGACGAAGGCAGCGCTTGCGCCGGCTTGGCCGACGCGATTGCGGCTGGGACCGCGGTCGCACTGGCGTTTTTCGCCATCACAGCCGCCACAGCCGCGTTCGCCGACACACCGTTGCCGAGCGCCCGGCGTGCGCCGGCCATTGCTTCGGCGTACGCCTGCTGATCGTGGTTGAACCAGACGCTATACGCCACCGTGCCCAATACGCCGATCGCAAGCGCGCTGGCCGCGGCCACGCACATCGCGAGGCGTCCGAACCTCGGCGGCGGCGTGGCGGAATTTGACAGACCGCTCGTCTGGCCGCCGGCATGCTGGCCATCGAGCACCGATTTTGGCGAGTCTGTATCGTTGTACATCGCAATACGCTCCGGAATCCTTACGTTCGGCCGGCAGGCCGACTTTATTCAGACGATTTCAGGTGCATGCAAAGCCTCTCGAAGCACGCAACCTGCCCTTCGCACGACGACATCAACACGGCAATGCTGCGCTTTAAACGCAGTCTTTGCGAGGCAGTTTTGCGCGGAAGAAACATGTAAAACGTTCCACACCGCGCATAGCTACGCGCAATGTGCGCGAGAGACGCGCCGGGCGCCCTGACAAAACATGCAGGCGCGCGCGGCAGGGCTCCGCTCATGGCTGCGATCATGCGGCCACCACTTCACACACAGTGGAGGTGTCAACGCTTCGGGGATTGCATTTCAAACGCAAGTGCTGTTCCCGACGGTCTGCTTCGCAGTGGGGCCAGCCTTTGCGGAAAGCGTCTGCCTCAAGGCCTGCCGTACCGCCTCCAGCAGAAACTGCCGGTCACGCCGTACGCCCGCGCGGCATTCTGGGGCGGCAACGAAAAGCACTACTCGGATTTTCTGGTTTATTCGCCTACTGTAGAAGCCGCTGAACAAACCGCTGAAACAGCCTGAGCGCACGCGCCTCGCTTGCCTCGCTTTCCTTGTTCGTGGCGAGGGCGCTCACCCAACCCGGAGATTGTTAATGTCACGCACCATCATGTTTGCGAAAGCCGGTGGCCCTGAAGTGCTCGAATTCATCGAGACGCCGCTGGTCACGCCTGGTCCGCACGAAGTTCGCATCAAGGTCGAGGCCATCGGCCTGAATCGCGCCGAGTCGATGTGGCGCAGCGACGCCTATATCGAGCCCGTCCGGTTTCCCGCGGGACTCGGCTATGAAGCCGCGGGCGTCGTCGATGCGGTCGGCGCCGACGTCACCGGTATCGCGCCCGGCGACAAGGTCAACGTGATGCCGTCGTTCTCGATGAACCAGTACTTCACGTATGGCGAAGTGATCGTCGTGCCGGACAGTGCCGTCGTGAAGCATCCCGAGTCGCTCTCGTCCGCCGAGGCGGCATCGGTCTGGATGATGTTCGTGACAGCCTACGGCGCGCTGATCGAAGACGCGAAGGTGGGCCCGGGCGACTTCGTCATCGTGCCCGCCGCGTCGAGCAGCGTCGGCCTTGCCGCGATTCAGATCGCCAACTACGCCGGCGCGACGTCGATCGCGCTCACGCGCACTTCGGCGAAACGCGAGCGACTGCTCGAAGCCGGCGCCGCGCACGTGGTCGCGACCGGCGAAACCGATCTGGTGGCGGAAGTCATGCGCATCACGGACGGCAAAGGCGCACGCGTGGCGTTCGATCCGGTCGGCGGCCCGAGCTTCGCGAAGCTGCTCGCGGCGCTGTCGTTTCAGGGTATCGCCTACATCTATGGCGCGCTGAGCGAGGAAGCCACGACGTTGCCGTTGCTCGACATGATCGCCAAGGTGCTGACCGTGAAGGCCCATAACATCTGGCTGACAAGCGGCGACCCCGTACGGCAGAAGGCCGCGGTGGATTATGTGCTGAAAGGCTTCGCAAGCGGCGCGCTCAAGCCGGTGATCGACCGCACCTTCAGGTTCGACGACATGGTGGAGGCGCATCGCTATCTGGAAGAGAACGGCCAGTTCGGCAAGATCGTCGTGACGCTCTAGATCGGACTGGCGGATTCGAGCGCCGGGCTCGCCGCGCGTGCGGCGGGAGCGGTTTCGTCGGCGAGGCAGTTTTCCACGAACGCGGTGATCCCGAGCCGCCCTTGCATGCGCACCGAGCCCCGGCAGCAGTCTGTAGAGGGTCTCCTGCGACGCTCACGCTCATTGCACCGTGATCGTCTCCTTCATATTCGGATGAATGCCGCAGAACACCTTGTACACCCCCGGCTTGTCGAACTTGAACTGGTACGTGTCGTTCTGGTCGAGCGCGGCAGAGCGGAACATGCCCGAGTCGTTCACTACCGTGTGCGGCTCGCCATCGAGATTCTTCCAGGTCACCGTCGAACCGGCTTTGACCGTCATCTCCATCGGCATGAACATGAAATTCTTGATGGTGACTGTGTTGGGCGTCTCCGCGCGCGCCACGGACAACCCCGACGATGCCGCGAACAGTGCCCAACTCGCGGCTATTGCGAGCAAAACGCGGCGAATTTTTTTAGTTTGCATAACTGATCTCCTGCATTAGAAAAGAACTGGCGTTTAAACCAGCGTCGTGTCGTCGAGCGTGGCCTTGAGCGGATGCCGGGCAATCTTGATGCTGGTCACACCGAGCATTTTCGGAAGCTGGTCGCTGGGCACCGTCAACGGTCCGGGGCCGGTGCCGTTGCCGGCGGTCGGCTGCGGATAGGCGGTCGAGCGCGCCGTATGGAACGTGATGTTGCCCTCCACTTTTGAAACGATCTGATGGATGTGGCCGTTCAGAACGGTCACCGAGCCGAAGCGTTTCAGATAGCTCATCGCCTGGCCCGCATCGCCGGTGCCCCAGCCCCACGGCTCGTAGATCGTCCACATCGGCATGTGCGCGAACACGACGATCGGCGTGCTGGACGAGCGTCCTTTCAGATCGTTTTCGAGCCACTCGAGCTGTTCGTCGCCGAGGCCGCCCAGACCGTTCGGCTTGAAATGCATCACGTTGACGAGGCCGATGAAATGCACGCCCTGATGGTCGAAGCTGTAATAGCCCTTATTGTCCGAGGCCTTGCCGAAGCGGCTGAAGTATTCGGTTCCCGGGCCGTCCGTCACGTCGTGCTCGCCGGGCACGGTGTGCAACTCGGTGATATTCAGACCGGACATCAGCTGGGCGGCCAGATCGAACTCCGACGCCTTGGACAGATGCGTGATATCGCCGGTATGAATGGTCAGCGCGGGCTTGACCGGCATCGCGTTGACGTACTCGATGGTCTGTTTCAGCGTGCCCGCCACGTTGGGATTGGCTTCCTTGTTAAAGCCGATGTGCGAGTCGCTGATCTGCAGGAAAAGCGGCACACCGCCTTTTGCGACGGATGAATTCTGGTCGGCCGCGAGTGCCAGTTCCACCGGCGTGAGAACGCCGCCCGTCAGAACGAACACCGTGCCGAGACCTCCGAACGCAAGACACCTGAGTGCGCCGCGCCGCGACGCGTTGAATGAATCATGTGATGACATGTTGACCTCACGTTTAAGAGTCGCAGTCGAGCCGTGGATGATCCGGCGGCCCTCGCGAGTCGTTCGTCAGGCATGACCAGGTCGGCGTCGGTTTTATTCCAGCTTCGATCAATGAAGGGATGAAACGCCTTGCGGCGCTGACGGACGGATAGAGGGTCTTCCGACGCGGCGGGCGAACGCACGGCCCGCGTCGAGCATTTGCGCTGCCCAGCCAACCCATGCCTGTCAGGCATGCCAGCCAGCTTATAAAGTCTTTTTACTCCGCCCGGAAAGTCACTAAATTGCACTCAAGGCAACGATTCAGGGCAGATCGCAATGCGCTCAACCCGCTGCGGCCCGCTTCGCCCCATACCGCAAATACATACCCATCAGGAGTTTGAAATGAGCCAGCCCGTCATTCTGATCACCGGCGCACTCACCGGCATCGGCCGCGCCACCGCCGTCGCCTTCGCCGAAACCGGCGCCCGTCTCGTCGTCTCCGGTCGCCGCGAAGCCGAAGGCAAGGCACTCGAAAAAGAACTGCGCGAACTCGGCGCGGACGCCCACTTCATCCAGGCCGATGTACGCCGCGACGAGGAAGTCGCCAACCTCGTCGACCAGACGATCGCGCGCTTCGGCCGCCTCGACGCCGCCGTCAACAACGCCGGCACCGAAGGCCAACCCGGCGCGATCACCAGTCAAACCGTCGAGAGCTACAGCGCGACGTTCGACACCAATGTGCTCGGCACGCTGCTCAGCATGAAGCACGAATTGCGCGTGATGTCGGCGCAAAAGAGCGGCAGCGTGGTGAACGTTTCGTCGACGTACGGTCACGAAGGCGCGGCCTTCGCTTCCGTGTACGCCGGCAGCAAGCATGCGGTGGAAGGCATGACTAAGTCGGCGGCGCTCGAAGTGGCGTCCATCGGCGTGCGGGTCAACGCCGTCGCGCCAGGGCCGACCGATACCGGCATGCTCGACCGTTTCACCGGCACGCCGGAGAACAAAGCCGCGCTCGCCGCCAAGGTGCCGCTCGGCCGGGTCGGCCAGCCGGTCGAAGTGGCGCGCGCCATCGTGTTCCTGGCATCGGAAGCGGCCTCGTTCGTCACGGGGCAGATCGTGACCGTCGACGGCGGCAAGACGGCCGGCTGATCCTCGGCTGATCGCCGCCCGATCGCAGCGGCGCGCGCGGCCATGAGCGCGCGCCGCGAAGCATCATTCAAAGGACCAACAACATGACTACCGAAACATTGACGCTTTACCATTCCACTGCGTCGCCAAACTCGCGGCGCGTACGCATCTTTCTCGCGGAAAAAGGCGTGACGGTCACGCTCGCCGCGGTCGACCTCGGCACACGCGAACAGCACGGCGACGCCTATCGCGCAATCAATCCCCGGCGCGTGGTGCCGACGCTGGTGCTCGAAGACGGCACGTCGATCGGAGAGGTGCCCGCCATCCAGCGCTACATTGAAGACGCCTATCCCGACACACCGCTATTCGGCACCACGCCGAAAGACAAGGCGCTGATCACGATGTGGGAACGACGCGCGGAACAGGAGGGATTTGCCCCGGTGATGGAAGCGATCCGCAACACCGCGCCCGGTTTGAAGGGCCGCGCGATTGCCGGCCCGCGTGACTACGAGCAGATTGCGGCGCTCGCCGAGCGCAGCCGGCAACGGGCCGCTCATTTCCTGGCGGACCTCGACGATCGTCTGAAACAGTCCGCGTTCGTGGCGGGCGAGCGCTTCTCGGTTGCCGACATCACCGCGCTCGTGACGATCGACTTCGCCGCCAAAGCAATCGACATGCAAGTGCCGGCTGATCTGAAATCGCTCAGGCGCTGGTACGACACGGTGTCCTCGCGACCCAGCGCTACGGCGTGACCTGCCGCGGCATCTGAAGCGGCGTGAAAACAGCGGCCCACATCGCTGCAACACGATGCGGGCCACTGGACTACCCGGTACGGCCGCTTATTGGCCTTGCTGCGTCTGCGGCTTCAGTTTGAACTTGCCCTGATAGCGGATCGTCGGACGCTGCGACTGCGTGGTCGGCGCCGTCATCAGCAACTGGCGTGCGAGCGGTGTGGCCGCCGGGCTCAGCGAGCCGATACTCGTGACGCGCGACGGATCCGCGAGACCGCTGTTCACCAGCAGCTTCGCCTCGAGTTGCAGGCTGGTCAGCAGGACCGGATCCTTCAGCGCGTTACCCTGCGCGAGCAACTGGCTCCATGCGTTATTGCTGTAGTTGGTCACGTAGTAATCGAGACCGCTCGGATCGGCGAGCACCGCGGAGCAGCCGTTCAGACGCACCTGCGTTTGCGTGTCCTTCATCGCCAACGTCTTGCGCGAGGTGAGGCCGTCGCCGTATGCGAGTGTCAACGGAATGGTCCACTGGGTGCCCGGATACTGATTCTGATTCGGGAACGGCGACTGTTTCAGCGTGACCACCGTCTGGTTGGTCGTCAGATCGCACTGGGTGTCGAGCGTGATCAGCGGCACACCTGTTTGCCGCACGAAGCTGTCGCCGATTGCCACCATCGGCTGCCCACTCGCTTTCGACAGTTCGTCCCACAAACGCTTGGGCGTAACGTTGCCGAGGGAGTAGTCGGCGAGATACGACTGCAGGCCCTTGCGCATCACTTCTTCACCCAGGTAGTTCTCCAGCATCTTCAGCACGTGACCGCCTTTGTCGTACGTGAAGGCGCTCGCGCTCAGCACGAAGTCGTTCGACGCCCAGCCGTTGAAGTTCGGCTGCACCGGGAACGCCGTGGACTTCAGGTCGGCATTGATCACCGCGTACTTGTTCTTCACGTCGTCGACCCAGCTAAAGCGGTCCGGGAAGAAACGCACCTTGGTCTTGTTCTCGAAGAACGTCGCGAACGACTCGTTTAACCAGACGTCGTCCCACCAGTCGAGCGTGACGAGATCGCCGAACCATTGGTGCGCGGCTTCGTGCGTAAGCACCGTCACACCGTAGTCGGACATGGTCGTGCCCGGCGCCGGCAGAATGTCGTCGGCGAATTCAAGAATGGCGCCCCAGTTCTCCATGCCGCCGAAGTTCAGGTCCTTCTGCTCCTTGAACGCGTCGTTGGCCGCGATCGTGTCGAACTTGGTGAAGGGCAGCGGAATGCCCGTGTAGCGATAGTAATAATCGAGTGCCTGCTTGGTCTGCTGCATGGCCGGTTTGGCCCAGTCGCGCATGCCGGGCGGCGTGAAAATCCGCAGATGCAGACCTTTGCCGTCGGGCAGCGGGCTCGTGAAGTCGTCTTCGAGAATGTCGAACTGGCCGCCGCCGAAGAACAGCAGATACGACGGCATGGGCGGCGTTTTCTCGAACGACACCAGCTTGTAACCGCTATCCACGTTCACCGCCGGTTTCTCGGCGGCGTTCGAGACCACGTTCCAGTTTTGCGGGACCTCCGCGCTCACCTCGTAGGTGGGCCGGAAAGCCGGCTCGTCCCAGCCGGGGAACCATTGGCGCGCGAGGTTCGATTCGCCTTGCGTGAGGATCGCGCCGCTCGTCGTGCCGTCGGTCGACTTCAGGTCGACGCGGAACACGCCTTCAGCCGCCGAGCAACCCGGATAGGGATCGTCGCCGCAACTGCCGCCGGTCTTCGCGACCGGATCGTCATAGGTCTTGAAGTTGATGATCCCGCTCCACTCCATGTGCAGCGAATAGTTGCCGGCGGCGATCTGCCCGCTCGCGGGGCGCAGTTGATAGAAGTCGCCGTCGTCCTGGGGCGTGGCGATTAACGGAATGTTGCCCGGCTGAAGGGTGATGGTGCCGTTGGTGAACTTGACGCGGTGCCCGGCGATCGTGATCGCGTTGACGGCCTTCTGCACCTTGATCTGCACGTCGGCGCGGCCGTCGAACGAAGACAGCGCGGGGTTCGGCCGGAACCACAGCTTGTAGTTGAGCGGCGTCACCGTGTCCGGCAACTCGACGGGCGGCACCGTCTTGTTGATCGAGGTGTCGGCCACGACCGGTGCGGCGGGCGGGACCAGCGCCACTTCGGACGCGCCTGACGCGGCCTCGGGCGCCTGCCCGGATTTGCTCGTCAAGGCAGACGAGCCGTCGCTACCGCCGCATCCCGCCAGAATCGCAACTCCGGCTAATGCGAGGCACTGCATCTGCAATCGGAAATTTATACGCATAATTTAATCCTCGACTGACAATATCGGCAAAAGAAAGTGCGTTGAGTGCTTAAGCTGGATTTCTCTTTTTTCAGCGGCAAAGGTCTCCCGCACCAGCACCGAATTGCTAGCGAGAATATAAAGACGTGTTGGCGCCTCAGCACTTGTGGCTGATTTTATAATTGCGACACACGTTTATTACAATGCTTTCATTTCGACAGACCGGGGTATTTTCCCGGGCTGTTATTCGATCGTCCGGCTGATCGGCAAAGCGGCGGCTTACCTGCGTCTCCGGGCAGGTGGATTAAACCGGATCAGTTTTTTGACGACAGTGCGTAGCCTAGTTTGGCAAACGTTCCCGTGTCAACTTCCTTTCACAAACTTTCTTTCATTCGCGCGATGCGTATGCAAATCGAATGGCATCGGTAATGAAGCCGAGTTAATCCTCTAAGAATTGCAATATCGCGCATGACTACGGGAAACTTTATTTTTCTTTGCGAGAGAGTGTGCTATAGCGCGAGGGCTTAAGCGAATAACCTCGAATGAGGTTTTAATTTGAACTAGCTGGAGAGTTCACCAGGAATTAGCGCGAATAAATACGCAAACAATCGGCTAGCCATTCACCGCTGCCACGATTCGTGCGCACATCGCCTTGTCGGGTAACGGGCCCGAACCGGCTCGAACGTTGTCCGCCATATATTGCGGACGCCCCGTGCCGGGAATCACGACCGTCACCGCCGGCTGCGCGAGCACGAACTTCAGAAGAATCTGCGCCCAGCTCGTGCAGCCGATTTCCCCTGCCCACCCAGGCAGCGGCGTTTTGCCGACGCGTGCCAGCAGGCCGCCGCCACCGAAAGGCTGATTGATCACGACGCCAATGCCCAAGTCCGCCGCGAGCGGCAAGATGCGCGCTTCGGCGGCGCGGTCGTCCGCGGCGTAGTTGATCTGCACGAAGTCGGGTTTCTCGCTGCGCATGACGGACGCGACGTCGTCGAATGCGCTTGACGTGTAGTGCGTGATGCCGATGTAACGAATCCGGCCGCGCGCTTTCCAGTCGCGCAGCGTGGCGATTTGCGTGCGCCAGTCGAGCAGATTGTGAACCTGCATCAGATCGATGCGCGGCTGCTGAAAGCGGCGCAGCGATTCCTCCATCTGCGCGATGCCCGCCTCGCGTCCCTCGGTCCAGACCTTGGTGGCGACGAAGGCTTTGTTGTGCGCATCCAGTTGCGTGAGCAGCGCGCCGGCCACTGCTTCCGACGAGCCGTACATCGGCGATGAATCGATCACCGAGCCACCCGCTGCGAACAGAATACGCAGCACGTCGGCGAGTTGCGCGCGGCCGGCGGGATCGGTGCCGACATCGAAGGTGCGCCAGGTGCCGCAGCCGACCACGGACAAGCGTTCACCCGTGGCGGGAATCACGCGTTGCGACATGCGTGGGAGCGATGTGGCGGCGGATTCGGTTTGTGACTGAGGCGTTGGCGAGCCAGGTGTTGGCGATGACCTTTGGGTTGGCATTTGGGTTGGCGTTTGAGCCGCCGCCATGCGCGGCAATGCGAGCGACGCCGACAGGCCGATCGCTGTATGACGAGCCGTGCGCAGAAAACGGCGTCTGCCCGCATTCCCAACAGCGTTTTTCGACAAAAGTGCC
The DNA here is from genome assembly GCF_003387275.1 of Paraburkholderia sp. BL6669N2. NCBI lineage: Bacteria > Pseudomonadati > Pseudomonadota > Betaproteobacteria > Burkholderiales > Burkholderiaceae > Paraburkholderia > Paraburkholderia sp. BL6669N2. The sequence goes on from NZ_QUNA01000002.1 coordinate 1,923,649, forward strand.
ATGACGTACCCCCGATTCGCGCGCAGTACAGTGACTTCGTACGATACGGCAAATCGGCACAGCACGTCGATGCGACTCAAAGCGCCCTGCCTCGACGATCGCAGGTCACACGCCACTAGTGGATAAAGTGCCCGCAAATCGGCACGCTCGCCAGCCGCGCGATCACCGACGACTGTTGTCCGCCACCCGCCACCGCAAACTCGTCCGCCGCCATGGCGGAGCCCGCCGCAGCACCGATCGCGATGACCGCGATCGCAATCCGGCGCAGCCGCCCGATGCGGCCGACGAGCGAGCCCGACTCGCTGCGCCAGCTGGCCAGCAAGGTCATCGTGAGTGCAACTATCGCGCAGCACATGACTCCTCCTCAGGCGTTCGCCGTGGCGCGCTCCTGGCGCGCGGGAAACGGATCGCGCCATGCGCCGATCGCGTTCAGTTGATCGTGCCAGCGCACCACTTCAGGAAACTCTTCAAGCGGCATCGCCGCGCCTTTCGCGTACGGCAGCGAGATGCCGACCGAGAAATCCGCGACCGTCAGGTCATCGCCAAGCAACCACTTGCGTCCCTTCAGGTGCTGGTTGAGCACGGCGGCATGCTTGCGGAAAAACCCCTGCGCTTCGGCGACTTTCGAAGGATCGGGCTCGCCGAGTCCGACCCACGGCTTGATCAGATACTCGAAGTACAGCGCACCGGCATGCCTTAGCAGATGCTGGCTATTCCAGCTGAACCAGCGCACGACGTCGATCTGCTGCTGCGCGCCCCGCGGCCAGAGCGAAGATTCCGCGCGCTGCGCAAGATGGCACAGGATCGCGTCGGCCTCCCAGATGATCTTGTCGCCATCGACGAGACAAGGCACCTTGCCGTTCGGATTGATTGCCAGATAGTCCGCTCGGGTATGTTCGCCCTTGCGCAGATCGACAAAGGCGTAGTCGATTGGCAACCCTAAGTATTGCGCCAATGCGCAGGTTTTTCTGGGAGACAGCGTTTCAGCATAGTAAAGCTTCATGGTCGACCTCAGTGTGCGTTGACTTCGGTGGAATATGCTTCATTTGGCCTGGTTTTCCAGCCCGGCAAGCAGTGCGTCCAGCTTCTCGAATGCCCCGGTCCAACCGGTTTGATGACCGTCGCGAGCGGCCTCGTCGAAGAACTGCGCATGATGGAAATGCAGTTCGGTGCCCTCTTCGATCGGACGAAACCGGATCGTCACGAGCGACCGGCGCTCGGGCAGCGTGACCCACTCCCATGTGAAGACGAGCTTGCGGTCGGTCTCGACTTCCTGGTATTCGCCACGGCAGTCGTGCGTTTCGCCGTCCAGCGTCTGAAACACCACGCGAAAGCGACCGCCCACGCGCGGATCGGCTTCGGCGCTCAGCACCGGCCCGGCGTCCGGTCCCCACCAGCGCGCCATCAGTTCCGGCCGCGTCCATGCTGCGTAGACTCTTGCAGGCGGCGCCTTGATGCGCCGAATGATGGTCAGGCTGGGCTTTTCGTTCATTCGTCGTTCCTCTCGACAAAATCGGCGAGCCGGTCGAGACTCGCGGACCAGAAGCGTTCGTAGCGTCGCAGCCACGCCATCGCCTCTTCCATTGGGCCGGCAACCAGTTCGACCGAGACGGTCCGGCCATTCTTTGTGCGCGCCACCAGACCCGCGTCGCTCAGCACGTCGAGATGCTTCATGACGGCGGGCAGTTTGAGCGGCAACGGCCGCGCGATTTCCGTGACGGACAAGCCCGGCTCGCGCTCGAGGCGCGCGAGGATGGCCCGCCGCGTAGGGTCCACGAGGGCGGAAAACGTGCGATCGAGTTGACTGACTGGAGACTTTGCCATATGGTGAACTATAGGCCGTGAACTTCGCGAGTCAAGGTTTTTTGCGGCCGACTCCGTGAACCCGTAGGCCCGTTGATACTGTCCGTCCTCGACGCGCCACGGCTATCATTCCAACGATTCGCAATCACGGATTCGCTCAGCGTCGAGAGGACAGCACCGTATGGACCTCCTTCAAGGCATGGCAGTGTTCAAGCGCGTCGTGGACGCGTCCAGTTTCTCGAAAGCGGCGGATTCACTGGAGATGCCGCGCGCTTCCGTGTCGACGCTCGTGCAGAATCTGGAGAGTCATCTCGGCGTGCGTCTGCTCAACCGCACGACACGCCGCGTGCAGGTGACCGACGACGGCGCGCTTTACTACGAATACTGCGCCCGCATTCTCGCCGAGGTCTCCGACGCCGAGTCGGCGCTATCCAGCAAACGTCAAAGTCCGCGCGGCACGGTGCGAGTCGACACGTCCGCCACGTTCGCGCATCACGTGCTGATTCCCGTGATGCGCGATTTCAACGCGCGCTATCCTGACATCACGGTGAAGCTGGGACTGGCCGACCGCAACGTGGATCTCGTGCAGGAAGGCGTCGATTGCGTGATCCGCATTGGCGTGCTCGACGATTCGAACCTGGTGGCGCGCTCGCTCGGCAGCGTGCGCATGACGATCTGCGCCGCGCCTGCCTATCTGGAGCAGATGGGCGAGCCCGCCACGCCCGACGATCTCGACAGGCACCACGCGGTGAATTATTTTTCCGCGCGCACAGGGCGCGTCTATCCGATGGAGTTCGAAGCGGACGGCGTGCTGATCAAACGACCGATCGAGGGCAAACTCGCAGTCAACGAAGGCCTGGTCTATGTTGCGTCCGCGGTGGAAGGCCTGGGCCTGATCCAGACGCCGCGCTTCATGGCGGCGAAGGCAATCGAATCCGGCGCGCTGCGTGAGATTTTGCGCGACTGCCATTGCGCGCCATTGCCGCTCTCGATTCTTTATCCGCACCGTCGTTTGAGCATGTCCGTGCGGGTGTTCAGCGAGTGGGTGCACGAACTGGTGCAGCAGAATCCGGACTTCTGCGACTAGCACATTTGAAAAACAGCCACAGCCGTTAGATCAAACCGCGACGCTGCAAGTCGTCCGACAATGCGTCGACGCTGACGAACCTGTGCCCTTGCAGTCCCGCATGGATCGCGCCATTCACGTTGGCGGCCGTGTCGTCGACGAAAAGCGTTTGGGCCGCGGGCACGCCGAGTTGTTCAAGACAACGCAGGTAGGTTTGCGCCGCCGGCTTCGCGGCACCAAAAGCCGCCGACGAGTAAACGTGCGGTCCGAACAGCCGCGCGACAGACGGATTCAGATAAGGCATGTGGTCGGTCAACAGGCGGCAATTGTTGGTCAGCACCGCGATGCGATGCCGCTCGGCGACCTGGGCGGCCAGCGCGAGCGCTTCCTGGTTCGGCGTGATCGACGCGTGACGGGCGGCCAGCCAGTCGTCGCGGCTGACGGGGTAGTTCAGCAGCATGCCCAACTCGCGCAGATACTCGTCATCGCTGATTTCGCCGGCGTCCGCGCGTGCTTCGAGACCCGAACCCCAGATAGAGTGACGCACGGTGTCCGCCGTGCAGCCCGCGGTCGACGCCAGATGCTCGACTCGCGCGGCGCGGTCGTAGTGGGACAAAACACCTTCCATGTCGAACAGAACCAGCGTGATGGATGCGGTCATGCTGTCGGCCTCGCGTCGAAAGCTTTCAGAAATGAAGCAACCGCGCGACGCGATGGCGCCGAACGGTTGCCGGTTTCTATTGTGCCTCGACAAAACCATGACTGCCGGCAACGGCATCGGCATTGGCCGGCGTCACGGTTTTTTTCGCGGAGGTCAGCGAAGCAGCAACTCAGTAAGATCCGCTTTCGTAAAACATCGTCATGCGCCGCTGCCGCCCACCGTCTTGACGCTTTTCCATTGGCCCTGCTCAACCTGGAACAGCGTGTACGGCGGCTTGATCAGATCGCCGTAAGGATCGAACGTGATATTGCCGGTTACTCCGGTGACGGTCACCTTGGCAAGGCTATCGACGATCTTCGCGCGATCGAGCGAGTCGGCGGCGTGAATCGCTTTCAGCATGGCAAGGGCCGCGTCATAGGAAAACGGCGCGTACAGTTCGACATCCTGATTGAAACGCGCCTTGTAGCGCTTGCCGAACGCCTGCGCGGCCGGCAGCTTGTCGAGCGCCGGGCCGGGTTCGAGATCCTGCGTTCCGTTGCCCGCCGTGCCGGCGATCTGCAGGAATGCATTGCTCTTCAGCGCGCCGGCGCCGAACAGCTGTGCGGACATGCCGAGCGATCGCATCTGCTTGACCAGCATCGCGCCCTGCTCGTCCAGGCCGCCGAAGAAAATCAGGTCGACGTTCTTGCTCTTGAGCGTGGTCAGAATGGCGCGAAAATCGATCGCCTTGTCGTTGGTGAATTCCCGATCGACGATATTGCCGTTCGCTTCCTTGACGCCTTTCTCGAACGCATCGGCCAGGCCTTGCCCGAAAGCGGTGCGGTCGTCGATGATGGCAATGCGCTTCGCCTTCATCTGCTCCACCACGAAATGCCCCGCCACGACACCGCCGATACCGTCGTGGCCCATCGTCCGAAACACGTTCTTGAAGCCTTGCTTAGTCAATTGCGGATTGGTCGAGCCCGGCGTGATCATCGCCACATTCGCCTGGTGATACACCGTCGAGGCCGGAATGCTGCAGCCCGAGTTGTAATGGCCGATCACGCCGACCACGCCGTCGTCGACCAGTTTCTGCGCGACCTGAATCGCCACGCGCGGGTCGGCCTGATCGTCCTGCACGTCGAGCACGAACTTGACCGGCTTGCCGCCAATCGTTGGGTTCTTCACGTTCTCTTCATCGAGCGCCAACTGCGCGCCGTACTGCAAGTCCTTGCCGACCCGCGCAACGGGCCCCGTCAACGGTCCGACGAAACCGATCTTGACGATCTGGGGGTCGGCGGCCCACGAGAACGGCATATACGTGGCGAGTGCACAGACAGTGGCACTCAATAGCCAATAGCGGCGATTCATGATGCGCTCCTTGCGAGATGTGACGTCGCGCGTGTGTGTGCAGGTGGGCCGATCCGATGCGCGACGCGTCGAAACCGCTCTGCGATGCTGGTGGTAAAACCTCGAAAAAAATCTGCCAACCCGCCTCTGCTGCAATCAAAAGCGCGTAGCCGCGTAGGGCGCGAGATCGAGCGGCGGCGCACGCTGTGCGATCAGATCGGCGACGATGCGCCCGCTCACGCCTGCCAGCGTCAAACCCAGATGCTGATGACCGAATGCGTAAATGACGTGCGCGCTTGCGCGTGAGCGCGCGAGCACCGGCACGCCGTCGGGCAGCGTGGGACGAAAGCCAAGCCAGTTGCTGTCCGGTGTATCGAGCGCGGGCAACGCCCGCTTCGACGAGAACGTCAGCAGAGCGAGCGGTTGCGCGTGTCGCCAAAACCGGCAAGTTCGACCGTACCCGCCACGCGCAAGCCGTCGCTCATCGGCGTCATGTAGAAACCGCGCTCCGCCCAGCCGACCGGCCGCGACACCAGGTGTTGCGCGCCGCGAAAGCGCACGTGATAGCCACGTTCGGTATCTAGCGGAACCGGGTCGCCGCACTGGCCGGCGAACTGCGCCGAGCGTGCGCCGGTCGCGACCACCACGTGATCGAACCGCCGCGTCACGCCGCTAACCGTCAAGCTCGCGTGGTCCGCACCGGGTTGCACCGCGTCGACGGTCGAGCGTTCGAGCTTCAGTCCCTGTGCGGCCAGTTGTTCGTAAAGCGTCTGCAGAAAGCCTTGTGGATTGGAAAAGTGCCAGCTATTGCTGAACATCACGCCGCGTTCGAAGATCGGCGCCAGCGCCGGTTCGAGTGCGCGTATGGCGGCGCCGTCGAGCACCTCGAAAGCGACGCCCAGCTTTTGCCGCAGATCGAGCGCGGGACGCGCGGCATCGAACGAAGCCGCATCCGAATACAGGTAGAGACACTCGCGCGGCCGGACAAAACGTGCCAGCTCCGCGTTGGCGAGCAGCGGCGCGTAGCCTTCCCGCGCGCAATCGAGCAGCGCGGCGAGCGCCCCGGCGCTCGCTTCATAACGCCGCGGCAGCGAGCTCATCATGAAGCGCACGAGCCACGGCGCGAGATGCGGCAGATACCCCCAACGCAATCTGAATGGGCTTTGATTCGACAGCAGAAAGCGCGGCAAATCGCGGAACACGGATGGGTTGTTGACCGGGATGCACGCATAGTGCGCGAAGGTGCCGGCATTGCCGAACGACGCGCCCTGCCCCACGCCTGCCGGGTCGAATAGCGTGACCCGATGGCCGTCGCGCATCAGCGCCGCGGCGCTCGCGAGGCCGATGAACCCCGCTCCGATAATGGCAATTTCCGGCATCATTTGCGCCCTTCGCCGACGCCCATGCGCGCGCCTTCGGTGAACGAGCCGGCGCCGGTTTTCCGCCTGGTGCCGGGTGGGGAACACTGGGGAAAGCTCATCGGAGAACTCCTGCTGACGGATTGCCGGACGAAGTCCGGCGACGGTTCCTGCATCGCGCCACCAGACAAACGATGACATCTAGAATCACACAATATTTTTTTGTGTGCAATTAAAACGCACATTGTGTGGCCCTGGCACTTTCCCTGGATCGCCGTGGGTGCGCTCTTTGCCGGCGCACCGCGGCCGGGTGAGCTGGCACCTGAAGGCTTGCAGTCGCGCAGGTCTGGTATAGAATCGGCAAACCTCCGCACAATTGCGGACAAAGCTGGTTTTGTATGGAGACACCTGATCTTATGGCTTCTGACAAAGACGCCGCCCGCTCCGCCTCTGGCGCGCCGGAGCAGGCGAAGCGCTCCACCTATATCGAAGTGTCCAGTTCGATCGAGAGCGAGATTCGCAGCGGCATCTATCCGCCCGGCAGCCGCCTGCCGCCGCAACGGCAACTGGCCACCGAACTGGGCATTAATGTGTCCACGGTGTCGCGCGCGTACAAGGAATTGCAGTCGCGCGGGCTGGTGATCGGCAGTAAACGGCGCGGCTCGCTCGTGACCGGCGGCGCGATGCCGAGCGTGGCGCCAGCGCAAGCCACCAGCAACGCCGCGATCGATCTGACCGTCAACCGTCCGGCCACGGGCGAGTTCCTGAACTGCCTCGCTCGCACGCTGGCCGATTTGCCACGCGATCCGCGCTATCCGCAGTTGCAGGAGTACCAGCCGCCGCAGGGGCCCGCGTGGGCGCGCGTGGCCGGCGCGCGCTGGATGGCCGCGCCCGGCTTTGCCCCATCGGCCGATCACGTGGTGGTCACGAGCGGCGCGCAGCACGGCTTATATGCGGTGCTGAACAGCCTGATCGGCACCGACGGCGTGATCCTCGCCGATCAGCTCACCTACTATGGCCTCAAAGCGCTCGCGCCGGTGTTCCAGTTCGAGATCGTCGGCATTCCTAGCGATCGCGACGGGCTGCTGACCGACGAAGTCGAACGCGCTTGCCGGCGCATGCCGGTGAAGGCGGTTTTCACCGTGCCGAACCTGCAAAACCCGACTGTTACGACCATGAGTCTGGAACGTCGCATGGCGCTCGTCGATATCGCGCGCCGGCACGGCGTGGCGATCATCGAGGACGACGTATATGGCCCACTGGTCTCGCAGCGCCTGCCGACGATTGCGAGCCTGTGTCCGGAACTCACCTTCCACCTCGCGGCCACCTCGAAGATCCTCGCGCCCGGTCTGCGGCTCGGCTATCTGCTGAGTCCGCCGGACAGCGCCGCGCTATGCGCGGAAGCCGTGCGCACGACGGCATGGATGCCCGCGCCGATGTCGATGCTGATCGCCTCCATCTGGATCGAGGACGGCACCGCGCGTCACATCATGGACGCGCAGCTCGCCGAGATTCGCGCGCGCCAGGACCTCGCGCGCGAGCTGTTGCCGCAGGAGTTGCTGCAGACCGATCCGGCATGCATGTTCGTATGGCTGAAGTTGCCGCCGCCGTGGCGCGCCGACGACTTCGCGGCGAATGCGAAGGCGCGCGGCGTCGTGGTGATGCCGTCGTCGGCGTTCGCCGTGGACCGCTCGGAGATCGAGCATGGAGTGCGGATCAACCTCGCCTGTGCGACCAGCCGCGATCAGCTCGTGAGCGCGCTACGGCTGTTGAGCGGCACGCTCAAGGATCGTCCGCGCGCGCTGTTCGGCACGATATGACGCGCCGCCCGACTGGCCGCTGCGCATGATCAAAAAAACTTCTCCGCCAAAGGAATAAAGCCGCGACACCGTGCGTTCAATAAGCGCAATGACCATCGGTCATGACAGAGAGGTGCGGCCATGAAATCTGTGCTTAAAGCATTGGGCGTCGTCGTGGGCGGCGCGGCATTGGTGAGTCTTGTCGCGTCGTGCGGCGGTTCCGATTCGGTCAACAGCCAATCGTTTACGTCGACGACACTGGTCTCGGACGGCGCCGTCGCGGCGGCGCATACGGACCCGAATCTGAAGAACGCATGGGGCGTTGCCTTCAATCCAAAAGGTTTCGTCTGGGTGGCCGACAACGCCACCTCGCTCGCCACGCTTTATGACGGCAACGGCACGCCACAATCGCTTGTGGTCAGCATTCCGAACGGAGTGAACGGATCGGCGAATCCGACCGGCATCGTGTTCAACGGCACGACGGACTTCGTCGTGACTCAGGGCGGCAAATCCGGCGTGGGCGCATTTATCTTTGCCGGCGAAGGGGGCACGATTACCGCGTGGGCGCCGACGGTCGCGCCGACCACCGCCTTCGTCGTATTCGACAGCGGCAGCGCCGGCGCGGTCTACAAGGGCCTCGCGCTGGCCAGCAACGGCGGCGCCAACTTCCTCTACGCCGCCGACTTTCACAACAACAGAATCGACGTCTTCGACAAGAGCTTCGCGAAGGTATCGACGCCCGGCAAGTTCCAGGACGCGTCGCTTCCGGCGGGCTTCGCGCCGTTCGGCATTCAGGCGCTCGGCGCAAAGCTCTTCGTGACCTACGCGAAGCAGGACGCGGAGGCCCACGACAACGTCGACGGCGCCGGCCTCGGCTTCGTGGATGTCTACGATACGGCGGGTAATCTGCTGCAGCGTTTCGCCTCAGGCGGCGTGCTGAATGCGCCGTGGGGCATCACGCAGGCGCCGGCCAATTTTGGACGCTTCAGTGGCGACGTGCTGATCGGAAATTTCGGTGACGGCACGATCAACGCCTTCGATCCGGCGAGCGGCCAGTCTCTCGGCGCCATCAACTTGCCCGACAACACGCCGTTCGTGCAGCACGGCCTGTGGGGTATCGCGTTCGGCAATGGGCTCAGCAATCAGCCGATCAACACACTGTTTTTCGCCGCCGGCCCGAATGAAGAAACGAACGGCGTCTACGGACGTATCGATGTGAAAATGTGACGGGCGAACGCGCGGCGCGGGCGCGCTCCGCCACGCGCAGGTGACTGGCGCGGCGGCCGCTTCACGCCGCGCAGCGCATGCGCGCCGCGAGCCGCTGCACGTTCAGCAGCCTCACGATCCGCTTGAGCGCGTGACGCACGCGGCCACGCAAATGCGCCGCACGCATGGTGCGCCAGAAACGGTCCGGCGCGAAGTCGTCGAAACGCGCTTCCTTTTCGAGCAGCGCCTTGCCGCCGGGCAAATGGACGAACGAACAGCAACGGAACCAGCGCAAATCCCGATAGTTGTTGCCGGCCCAATGGCGCCCCACAGCCTGATACGCCCCGACTTCGATCAGCACTTGCCCTTCGTCGCTGAGCGCATTGAGCGCGGCCGAGATGAACGCTTCGTCGCCGTGATGCCTTAAACGCTCGCTTTCGCTGAGATAGCGTGCGTAACTGGCTCGCGCGCGAGGCACCAGCCGGCGCAACGCAACAGGTGTGGCGATCAGAAATTCGCCGCCGTACCAGCGCGGATTCATCAAGCGCCGGTCCGCGACGATCTCCAGATCCGCGACCACCCGCTCGCTGCCATAAGCCGGAAACACCTGATCCGAAATATCGAAGACACCGAGACCGGCTTGCGCGCATCGTTCGATCAGATCGCGGTCCAGCGGCAGGAGCGCCACCATGTCGGCGTCGAGCAGCAACATCATCGTGTCGGCGGGCAAGCTCTCCGCCACCTGGTCCATCAGGTCGAGTTTGAAATGCGCCGCGTAGAACGGCGTATTCTTCGGCAACTCGATGGTCGCGGTGAGCCGCGTCACGAGCGGGCGATGCTCCGCCGGTATGCTTTCGAGCCGGCGCGCGACCAGCTCCGGCGCGTTGGTCATGATCGTCAAGGTCGGCAGACCCACGCGCCGCAAGCTGTTGTTCAGGCAGACCGCCTGACTGACATACGAGAGCGGATCGCGATTCGTCGAGTTGGGACCCGGCTTCGCATCGACATCGACATAAACGAGAGTGCACGGAAAAAGATTCACGTTGCTCCTAAGCACGCGTGAGCGACGGACCGCCTTTTGAGCGATGCGTCACTGTCGAAGGTTGATCCACATGTTCTTGCCTCGGGCGCGGAAACAGCCGCAAGGTGCGCGACATTTGAAATCGCGAATCGTGCCATCGTGGCGTCACATTCGAGCCGGGCACGCTGATCTGCGGCGATGGAGTCGGATGAACCGGGGCGCAGGCATCAGGGTTGGTCTATCGTTTCACGTCCTTGCATCGCCTTTCCGCCAAAACGCAGAGAGACATGACGTGGTGCTGCCGCAGGTTGGTTGGGGGCGATTGCATTGCGAAATAATTGCGGATGCGTCAGTGAGCGTCGCGAATAACTTACTCGTTGCGTTTCGTCATGTGCTTACGATTTGCAGACACGTCGCTTGCGTACGCGTGTTCGCAACTTTGCGACAGACGGCAGCGCTATTCCGCCGCGTCCGGCTCGGCTCCGTAGCGCACGGTCCGGGGCAGCCGTGCGACCGTCAAATCATATGTGCCGGCGTGGCGACGGCGGCCGCGTTTCGACTAGCTGCGCGGCTGCCGCAGCGGCCGGAAGAAGCGGCGAATTTCCGCCGCGAGCAGATCAGGCTTTTCCATGGCCGCGAAATGGCCGCCAGCCGGCATGTCGCTCCATTGCACGACGTTGAACGTTCTTTCGAGCCAACTGCGCGGCGGGTGATTGATCTCCTTCGGAAAGTGCGCGAAACCGACCGGCGGCGCGACGCGTTGCCCTTCGGCGAAACGCATCGGCTGCAGGCGGTTTTCCCAGTACATCTGAATCGCCGGGCCGATACACTGCGTGTACCAGTAGAGCGAGATGTTGGTCAGCAGATCGTCTTTCGAAAACACACGCTCCACTTCGCCGTCGCAATCGCTCCATGCGCGAAACTTCTCGCCGATCCATGCGGCCAGTCCCACCGGTGAATCGTTGAGCGACGCAGCGAGCGTTAGCGGCCTGGTGCTGTGCATGTGCGCATAGCCGCCTTCCTGCGCGGCCCACTCGTTTTTCTCCCACAGGAAATTTTCTTCGGCCGGCGTAAGCGGTTTTTGCGCCGCGCCGAGGGCCGGCTCATAGGAGCTCGGCAGGAAGTTGAGATGAATGCCCCCGACGGCTTGCGGATGGCGCGCGGCGAGCGCGATCGACACGCCCGCGCCAAGATCGCCGCCCTGCGCGCCGAAACGCTCATAGCCGAGGCCTTGCATCAGCGAGGCCCACACATCGGCCACCTGAAACGCGGACGTGCCGGCTTGCGCGGGCGCCTGCGAAAACGCGAAACCAGGCAGCGACGGCACGACGACATCGAAGGCGTCGGCAGGATCGCCGCCGGACGCGGCCGGGTCGCATAAGCGGTCGAGCAGCGCATGAAACTCGAAGAACGAGCCGGGCCAGCCATGAGTGATCACCAGCGGATACGGCGCCGGCCCTACGCCGCGCCGATGGACGAAATGCACGCGCTGCCCTTGCACATCGGCGAGAAATTGCGGCTGCTGATTCAAGCCGCGCTCGGCCGCGCGCCAATCGAAACGCTCGGCCCAATACTCGGCCAGTTCGCGCAGCCATGTGGCATCGGCGCCCTGCTGCCAGGCCGGCGACGGCGTGGCGGGCGCCCAACGTGTCGCGCGAATACGCCGGCGAAGCTCGTCGATCTCGTGATCGGCGATTGCAATCTGAAACGCTTGTATCTGCATGGCAACTCGTCCGGGACGGTGTATGGGTCGACGTGCGCAACCGGTTCAAACAGCGGAGCCACGCCCCGTTCAGGCAGCGAGCCAGCACGAAGCAATCTGCATGGTACACAATGGCGCATTTTTCCGTTTTGCACTCTGGAGACTGCCATGCTTCAAGCGCTCGCCGTCCTGCTCACATTTCAGTGCCTCGGCGAAGGTGTGTCGTACGTGTTCCATTTGCCGGTGCCGGGTCCGGTGATCGGCATGCTGCTGTTGTTCGGCTTCATCATGCTGCGCCCGCAAACCGCCGATGCGATCGAGCCGACCGCGCTCGAACTGCTGCGCCATCTGTCCTTGCTGTTCGTTCCAGCGGGCGTCGGCATCATGGTGTCCGCGAGCCGGATTCGCGGCGACGCTGTCGCGGTGATCGTCTCCATTGCGGTCAGCACGACGCTCGCGATTGCGGTGGCCGCACTCGTCACACGGGCGTTGATGCGCCGCCAGCATCACGAGCCCTCCGCGCCGGAGTCCGCATCATGACCGCCCTTCCGAAGCTCGGTGCCATCTGGGTGTATCTCGCCGCGAGTCCCTTGCTCGGGCTGACGATCACGCTGATCGTCTACCTCATCGCCCAGAGAATCTACGCGAAGGCGCGCTTCAATCCGCTTGCCAATCCCGTGCTGATCGCGGTAGCGCTGCTGGTGGTGTTGCTCGAAATCACCGGCACGCCGTACGCGACATATTTTGAAGGCGCGCAATTCGTTCACTTTCTGCTGGGCCCTGCAACCGTGGCGCTCGCGCTGCCGCTCTACCGGCAATGGCCGAAGCTGCGCCGCTCCGCGTTGCCGCTGATCGGCGGCCTCGTCGCGGGATCGTTGACGGCCATCGTTGCGTCAGTTGGCGTGGCGGCGCTGTTCGGCGCGTCGCATCAAACGCTCGCCTCGCTCGCACCCAAATCCGCGACCACGCCGATCGCGATGGCGGTCGCTTCCGAGATCGGCGGCATTCCCTCCCTGACCGCCGTCCTCGTCATTTCGACCGGCGTATTCGGTGCCGTGTTCGCACGCGCGATTCTCAACGCGCTGCGCATTGCCGAACCCGAGGTGCGCGGTTTCGCGCTGGGGATCGCATCGCACGGCATCGGCACGGCGCGCGCTTTTCAGGTGAGCGAGGAAATGGGCGCGTTCGCCGGTCTCGGCATGGGCCTGAACGGCGTGTTCACCGCGTTCGTCGTGCCGGTGTTGATGCCGCTCGCGGCACGCTGGCTGACGGGCTGAGCGACGTCATCGCAGCAACAGAAAGGCCCGATGGCCGGATAATGAGGCTTCCCTTCCCTTACCCACCCAAAGGAGTTTGCTGCGATGTCTGCCTATGAATCCAAAGTGCCGCGGGTACTGTTGACGAACGACGACGGTATCGACGCGCCCGGCCTCGCCGTACTCGAAGCCGTGGCCGCCGAGCTCGCGCACGAAGTCTGGGTGGTCGCGCCCGAGCACGATCAGAGCGGCACGTCGCATTCGATCAGCCTGCATTCGCCGCTGCGCGTGAGCCGCCAGGGCGAGCGGCGTTTCGGCGTGGCCGGCACACCCGGCGATTGCGTCGTGATGGGCGTGCGTCATCTGATGCGCGACACGCCGCCCACGCTGATTCTTTCCGGCATCAATCGCGGCGGCAACCTCGGTGTCGAAACGATGTTTTCAGGCACCGTCGGCGCCGCCATGACGGGACTGTTGCTCGGTTTGCCGTCGTTCGCGCTGAGCCAGACTTTCAGCAATCGCGACAACGTGCGCTGGGACACCGCGCGTGCGCTCGCGCCCGGTGTGATCCGCCAATTGCTTGCAATCGAGCACGCGGCGCCCACCTGCCTGAACATCAACTTTCCCGACGTCGACGCGGCGCATGCCGGTCCGCTCACGCCGACTCGCCAGGGTGTTGGACTGGTGGAAGATATCGACGTGTTGCCGCAAGTCGATCCGCGCGGCATGGCTTATCACTGGTTGCGCTTTCAACGCGGCGCGCGCGCGAACGATCCGGACAGCGAAACGGCCGTGGTGGCGTCGGGGCGCGTGTCGGTCACACCGCTCGCTTTCGATCGCACCGACGAGCCCACCTTCGCACGGCTCACGGCTTCGCTGAGTTGATCCTGCGGCTCGCCTCCCGCCAATCGCCGGTTTGCGCAGCGTCAGGGACGCGGCGCAGCGGTGAGACCCGGCGCCCCGCCCGGCCCCGCGGGGTCGGGATTGCCGAACGCGGGAAGGCTGCCGTTTTCCCGGGCGCGGGCGATTTCCGCGCGCACCTGCGAGCGCGTTTTCGGGCCGTCGTCCGTTTTCGCCGCCGTGCCGGCTGACGGCATAGCCTGCACCAACGGCGGCGACGGCAAGGTGGCTTGCGTGGCCAGGCCGGCTTGCGGCTCCGTCGGCGCGGTTGAAACCACGGGCGGTTTCTGCGGCACTTGCTGGACTAGCGGCGTCACGACACCCGGCGCGCTGCTCGCGCTCTGCATCGCTTTCGGGCCGGCCTGGACCGGTGAAGGCTGCCTCGCCATGGCCGGTTCGCCGTTGACCGGCGTTCTCGCGTCCGGCGCGCTGTGGCTGTCGACGCGGGCGACCAGGCTGTCCAACGCGGCCTGGTTCTTCGCATAACTCGTCTCGGGGTTCGTCTGTTCCCGGGCCGCAACGCGGCTTTCACGCGACCGGCCATGTTTCGCTGATGAAGAAAACATCCGCACGGGCTTCGCAGCACGTTGCGGCGTCTTCTCGGCTCGCGGCGCGTTCCCGACACGCTGCTCGTTATCCGCGCGCGCCTGCACTTCCTTTCGCAACGCGCGCACCTGATCGTCGTCCTGATGCGCGGAACGCGCTGCATCCAGTTGCGCCTGCGCGGCGGCAAGATCGTTGCGTTGCAGACTATTGCGCGCCGCCTGCAGGCTGCCAGCCGGAGCACCGCTCGAATCGTTGCGAGCGGTGATCGGTCCGGATATGACCGCGCCGCTGATCGTGTCGCCGCGCGTGCGGTAAGCCGGCGTCTCACCTCGTGCGGAACCGAATTCGTCCGTCGACTGCCAGGGTTTGCCGGCCTGCGACACATAGGCAGCGATTGCAACAGCGCTGACGACAAGACCTGCGAGAACGATCTTCCTGGGTTCGCTATACATGCGCCTGCCCTTTCAGTCGTGTTGAATGCGTGTCCGGGGCTGCACGGAAATGCCCGGATTCATCAGAGGGTTGCGACGAACGAGTCCATTCGACGCCGCTACGATGACCGCGAGTTTGCGGCCCCGGCTTTAGCCGCGGGTTCGGCCGATCAAGTCACGTACGGAGGCGCACGCGACCTGGATGCGCTCATTTTCTATTTATATCCGTGAGGCGTCGAATCGTCCGATTGCGCATGGTCCGTTGGCCGAAAAAGCCAGCTTCGGCGCGTATTTTTCCCCACAGTACCTGGAACTGCGAAGCAACCCAGCAAGGCCGAAACGTGTCCACCACTCGTCACGCGTATCTATACGAGCGGCCCTTCTTCCTGTTTCCCACACATCGCAACGGCAATCGAACTCCCGACAATCAATGCAATGCCGAGCAGCGACATGGCGCCGATTGTCTCGCCCCACGCCATATAACCGAACAGAGCCGCCCACACTATGCTCGTGTAGTTGTACGGCGCGAGCGAGGCCGCGTCGGCCTGGCGGAACGCCATGGTCATCAGCAATTGCCCGGCCGTGGCGAAGCAGCCGAGCAAAGCCATCACGGCGAGCGCCTGGAGCGTGGGCATGCGCCACGCGAAGAACAGCGAAGCGCCGGTGGCGATCGTGCCGATCGTCGTGAAATACAGCACCGTCGTCCCCGAATCGTCGGAGGCGCGAATGCGCTTGATCTGAATGATCGATAGCGCGCCGAAGAAGGCGCTCGACATCAGCAGGACAGGACCGAGCCAGCTCGAATGCGAGCCGTCCGGACGCACCACGAACAGTACGCCGGCAAAGCCGACCGCGGCGGCCAGCGCATCGCGCGGCTTTAACGCCTCCTTCAGCAACAGCGGCGCGAGCACGATCACCAGCAAGGTCTCCGAGTAGACGATCGCCACCGCTTCACTAAGCGGCATGTACGGCAAACCGGCGAAAAAGAGACCCGACGCGCCCAGCAGCGTCAGCGCGCGCAGAGTCTGCCCGCGCACGTCCATGTGCCTGATCCGCTCGGCGATCGGCTTGCCGCGCAGGCATACCGCCACCGCCGGCACCAAGCCGAACAACATGCGAAAGAACGTGACTTCGTTGGCCGGATAAGCGAGCGCCACGGATTTGGCGAGCGCATCGACCAGCGCGAAACAGAACATCGACACGAGGATCAGCACAATGCTGCGTAAGGGCACGGCGCTCGTGCGGACGACGGTGACAGGCGGCATGGATTTTCCTGGGAGCGCGTGGAATCACACGTCGCCCCGGTTTGGCGGGCCGGTTGCGCGGCTCGCATCGGTGGAAAACGGATTATGCCTGCAGCGCCGTCAATGATCGGCTCGGTGAAAAAGGCAGAACCGCCAGGCTCGTTGGTGCAGCGCAGCGGCATGCGCATCTTGCGCATGCCGCTCGCATAGCCGTTTGTAACGCCGCGTAATTTGTGCGATGCTAGCCACGCCCTGGTTATCCCTAGAAGAAGCATTGGGCGCGAGGCAGACCAATCCTGTTGTCCATTCCTCTGGAGGAGACATGATTGAGTCATCGCAATTGCGCAATTTCGCGAGCGCCGGCAGCGCATCCCGCACCGCTTTCCGTAGCGTCGAATCCACCAGGCTGCACCGCATAGCGGCCGCTTCAAGCTTCGTTTTCCTGATCAATCTCGCCGGCGTCTGCCATGCCGACACGCAGGTCGGCGGCACGCTTCCGCCCGCGCCCGACATACTCTACGGGGATCTCTTCGTAGCCGTGCAAACCGCGCAGATCTACCCGGATCAGAAGACCTTCGTCGACGCAACGCCAAACGCCGATCCCGCCGCGATCGTCCAACTGTACGAGCAGCAGAAGCACAACCCCCGCTTTTCACTGGCGAAGTTCGTCAACAAATACTTCACGCCGCCGAGTGAGCCGATCATCACGCCGCCCGCCAACCAGACTTTGCGCGAACACATCAACTGGCTGTGGCCCGCGTTGACCCGCACCACCACGAGCGCGCCGCCCAACAGCTCGCTGATTCCATTGCCGAAACCCTATGTGGTGCCGGGCGGCCGTTTCCGCGAAGGCTACTACTGGGATACCTATTTCACGATGCTCGGGCTGCAGGAATCGGGCAACGAAAATCTCGTCGACGACATGCTCGACAACTTCGCCTACGAGATCAATACCTTCGGCCACATTCCGAACGGCAATCGCACCTATTACCTGGACCGTTCGCAGCCGCCGTTTTTCTCGCACATGGTCGAACTCGCCGCGAAGGCGGAAGGCCACGGCGTCTATCAGAAGTACCTGCCGGCGCTGCGCAAGGAATACGCGTACTGGATGCAGGGCGAGACCACCACGCAACCCGGCTCGGCCACGCGCAATGTGGTCGTGATGCTGGATCGCACGGTGCTCAACCGCTACTGGGATGAGCTCGACACGCCGCGCGACGAGTCGTATCTGGAGGACATTCAGACCGCGCAACAGGCGAGCGGCCGCAATCCGAACGATGTCTACCGCGAGTTGCGCGCCACCGCCGAAAGCGGCTGGGATTTCAGCTCGCGCTGGTTCGGCGACAACATGACACTCGCGACGGTGCGCACCACGTCGATCATTCCGGTCGACCTGAACAGCCTGATGTTCCATCTCGAGATCACCATCGCCAAGGGTTGCGGCGAGACGCGCGATTTCCGCTGCGTCGGCGAATTCGCGCAACGCGCCGCGAAACGCGCGCTCGGCATCAACCGTTATCTGTGGAATCCCAACGGCTATTACGGCGACTATGACTGGCAACTCGCCAAACCACGCGACAACAAGACGGCCGCGATGGTGTTTCCGCTGTTTGTCGGCGCGGCGTGGCCGGAACGTGCGCTCAAGACGGCGAAACACGTGCAGTCGACCTTGTTGAAACCGGGCGGCCTCGTCACCACGACCTACAACACGACGCAGCAATGGGATGCGCCGAACGGCTGGGCGCCGCTGCATTGGGCCGCCATTCAGGGCTTGAAGCGCTACGGGCAGGACGAGCTCGCGCAACAGATCGGCACGCGTTTTCTTACCGATGTGAAAGGCGTCTACGCGTCCGATCAGAAGCTGGTCGAGAAATACGTGGTGGAAGGCTCGGGAACGGGCGGCGGCGGTGGTGGCGAATATCCGTTGCAGGACGGCTTCGGCTGGACCAATGGCGTGACGCTCAAGCTGCTCGACCTGTATAGCCCGGGCGATTGAGTCCGCACGGAGGGCGGGCTCGCGGCCGTGGCAAGCCATGAATACTGTATAAAAACACAGTATAATGGTTGCCCGAGCCGCCCTTCGTTGTCTGATTGCGCGGCACCCAGCCCACGTCGGAATCATGGTGTCCCAGCAAGCCCTATTCGCGCCCGAGCCCGTCTCCCTTCTCCATGACCAGGAAGGCGGAATCCGCTATCTGCCCGAGTCGATCCCGGCTGCCACGGCGCAAGTGTGGTTCGAGACGGCGCTGCGCAATGTCGGCTGGCTTAGTCAGCAGCGCATGATGTACGACCGCGAAGTCGCCGTGCCGCGTCTGCTCGCCACCTTCGCGCGTGGTGCCGAAGATGTGCCCGCACCCTTGGGCGAGGCATTCGAAGCCGTGCGCGCGCTCGTGGGAGCGCCGTTCAATCGGGTCGGCCTCAATCTCTATCGCGACGGCGGCGACAGCGTCGCGCTGCACAGCGACAAGACCGAAAAGCTGGTGCCCGCCCAGCCCATTGCCATCATTTCGCTCGGCGCGAGCCGCCGCATGTCGATCCGGCCGAAAGCGGGCGCCGGCGCCGGACGGATCGTACATGTCGAACTGGAACCCGGCAGTTGTCTGGTCATGAGCTACGCGTCGCAATTCACGCACGAGCACGGCATTCCCAAGCTCGCGGGTGTGACGGAGCCGCGTATCAGCCTTGCGTTTCGGTGCTTCAGCGGTTGATTGAAGAACGGTGCGTCAGAGCAACGTGACCTTGCCGGTCGCCAGGTCGTAAATGCCGCCGGCAATCTTGACCTTCCCGCTTTTCACATACGGCCCGATCATCGGTCTGGACGCGATCAGCCGGTTGACATTCAACCTGACGTTTTCAATCGTGGTTTGCGTAAGGAGATCCTCGCCTTGATCTCCTTTAGTCACTTTCGTCACTTTCGCCATCTGCATGGCGGGCTTGATCGCGCGAACCAGTTCCGGCAGATGGCCGGGCAAATGAACGCCATCCTTGAGCGCCTTGACCGTGGCGCTCACCGCACCACACTGCGTATGCCCGAGCACCATGATGAGCGGCACGCCGAGGAACTCGACGCCGTATTCGAGGCTCGCGAGAATATCGTCGTTGACGAAATTACCTGCCACGCGCACCACGAACAGATCGCCCGGACCCTGATCGAAGGCGAGCTCCGGCGCGACCCGCGAATCCGCACACCCAACGACGGCGGCAATCGGATACTGCGCCGAGACACGCGCCGCGCGGCCCGCGGAATAGTCCTTGTTTGAAGGGTTATTCGCGGCGTAACGGGCGTTGCCCTGCATCAGGCGGTCGAGCGCTTCAGAAGGTGGAATCGAATTCGGCGCATTGCCTGACGCGGGTTCCGCCGCCACGGCTGCGCGCCGCGGCAAACCCGCCAGCGTGATCGACGACGCACCGGCCAGCAGCAGATCGCGCCGCGTGGGGGAAGACAGATGACGGCCGCACATGGCTCGCCTCCTATGTCATGAGCAGCGCCCCAGCGGTGCCGTTCGAACCGGCATGAACCGTGAAAGCGGGTCGCGCGCGCGACGCCTCATCGTGCGCTTCGCGCGTTCGAACATCAAGTTAGACGGCGTAGATGTCCGGGTTGTCCACTAGCGGTAAAAACTTGCCGCTAGTGCCGTCGAGCGCGAGCATCGTGCCGCTTTCGATATCGAAGATCCAGCCGTGCAGCCGCAGTGTTTTATTCGCGAGTCCGACTGCCACCGACGGATGCGTGCGGATGTTCGCCAGTTGCGCGATCACGTTGTCCTTGACCAGCGCGGAGAGGCACTCGGCGTCCGAATGGTAGGTGCGTGATGCGTTGATGGCCTTGGCCGCATCCGCGTGACGCAGCCAGCCCGCCACTGCCGGCAGATGATCGAGATTCTTGCAGGTCGAGATCGCCGTCATCGCGCCGCAGTTCGAGTGGCCGCAGATCACGATATCGCGCACGCCCAACACGGCCACCGCGTACTCGACGGTCGCCGACACGCCGCCCGGTTCCGGACCATAAGACGGCACGATGTTGCCCGCATTGCGGATCACGAACAGCGAACCCGGCTCGGTCTGCGTCAGCAGTTCCGGCACGACACGGCTATCCGAGCACGTCACGAAAAGCGTGCTGGGACTTTGCGCCGTGGACAGACGCTTGAACAATGCGCTCTGCTGCGGAAAGACTTCGCGTTGAAAGCGGATGAGACCCTCGATGATTTCCTGCACGGTTGTTCTCCATAAATCGAAGCGTGAGCCCGCAGTGCTCGCGGCAATATGAAACCCGCGAGCATACATGCGATCCATTGGCGCGACTATACCGCAGCCAAAGGCGCGACCGCGCACTGGATAAACACGTGAGCGCGAACGTCGCCGAGGCGCCATCGTGAGAACATTTTCACCGTGCGCGGCGAAACAAAAAAAGCCCCGGCTGTTACCAGCCGGGGCCAACTCTCTCGCTCGCACACCGGAAACCGTGCGTGCATGAGTACTTTACCGATACCGCCGAAGCCGATATATACGCCATGCTGGAAGAGTCCCTTCCAACGCGGCGCGCACTATCTCGCGCCCGCCGGATCAACGGCTATACATCGCATTCCAGTCGGCGGCGGACACAGCCGGGCGGCCGCTTTGCGACGTACCCGCCACGTTGCCGCCATAACCGCTGGTTTCGCCGTTGCGCGCGGCGACGCGGGCTTCAGCGGCCTGAATCGCTTCCGGGTAATGCGCCTGGTCGCCGTCGCCGACGTGATAGCCGCCCTGCTGCAGTTGAACCAGTTCCGCGCGCACCTGCGCGCGCGTAATGCCGGAATTCGATTGGGCGAACACGGTGGCCGAAGCAGCCAGCGAAGCGACGATAACGACAGCCTTGATCAGGGAATTCATGATGGAAACACCTCCAATAATTGATGGTCAGCAGCGCTTCGAATCACTCTCCGCGCAACCGCTAAACCCAATATAGGTGCCGATTCCTCATAGAATAACGGCCCGCCGTCGAAGGGATTGTTCCTGAATCCGGAGCAATCACGCTCAGAAGCGCGTGCGGATCCCCACCGTGCCGACCACCTGATTTGCCGTCGACGACGCGCCGCCAGCCGTGTTGATAAACGCGGTGTAGCCCTTGCCGCTCACGTGCTGGTACATCGCTTCGGCATACACGTCGGTGCGCAACGACAGCGCATAGACGGCTTGCAGGTTCACCTGATTCCACTTCGGATCCGAGCCGAAGCTCGAGGTGCCGCCCACATGCGCGTCCGTATAGGTATAGGCCGCCCCGAGGCTCACCGCGGGCGTCACGGCGTACTTGCCGTTCACTTCGTAGTTGTCGAAGCGCATCGAGCCATGCGTGGCGCCGAACGACGCGGTGTTCTGGAACTGGCTATGCGTGTAGACGAAGCCGGCCGTCACGGGACCGAAGCCATAACTCAACGCGGCGCCGGCCGTGCGCTGCACATCGGCGCCGAGCTGAAAGCCGCCCGTGCCGTTGGCCGCGGATTCGCCGAGATCGACCGCGCCGGACGTATTGGCGGTCGAGTTCGAACCGTTGATCTGCAAATAGCCGGCAGCCGCCTTGAACGGACCGTTGACATAGCTGACGCCGGCGCTATAGGCACGATTCAGCGCGAATTCCGTGTTGTTCGAGAACGCGTACATCCCACCGAACTTCAGACCGGCGTAGTTCGCGCTCGTGTACTTCACGGCGTTGCTCATGCGCACGGAGTGATTCAGATTGTCATTGTCGAACGGATGTGCGAAGCCGGTGTCGCCAAAGGTGCCCGCCGTGCCCGAGAGCGGCGCGACGAAATCGACCAGCGAGTCGTACTGGCGGCCCAGTGTGAGCGTGCCGTACTGCTTGCTGCTCAAGCCGACAAACGCCTGACGGCCGAACAGCCGGTTGTTCTGGCCCAGCTTGCCGTTCTGCACGTTGTAGCCGTTCTCCAGCACGAAAATCGCCTGCAATCCGCCGCCGAGATCTTCCGCGCCGCGCAAGCCGAAGCGGCTGCCGTTGATGTTGCCGCTCGTCGCCTGCACCAGCGCGCCCTGCGAGCCGCCCTTCTTCACGTTGTTGGTGTACATCACGCCGGCGTCGATGAGGCCGTACAGCGTGACCGAACTTTGCGCATGCGCCGTCGCGGCGGCGAGTCCTGCGAACGCCGCGACCGCAGCGGTAATCTTTTTCACGTCAATGCTCCTGCGTAGCTGGAATATCAGGTTGAACAGCGACGCGAGTATAGAAACGCGGGCATTGAAAACGAATGCCCGGACCCTGGAGCAGTCCTTTATGGAATCTGGAAGAATCCGTCATCTGCACGCAGCAATCGCGATGCGCCGCGCTTCGACGAGGTGTTTTGAAAGCAGGAGACGCGCGGCAATGGCTCTGCGCGGAATGGACGGGTTGTGTGTGAACAACAACCGTTGAGCCGTTTGCGAGGCCCGGCGCGCGCGCCGGGCTCATCGTCAATCAGAAACCAGGCCGCTCAGGCCCTGTTGAAATCACCGGTTTCGAGTTCCACGGACTGCCCGCCGTTTTTTTCGAGGACCTTGCGCGTAGCGTTTTCAATCCGCGCGCGATTCGCCTCGAACGTATTGACGAGGTCATGGGCCGAAGGGCCGTCGTTGCCGAAATGCTCGTTCAGCGCATCCAGCGACACGCTGCACCAGACGTCGGCCCCGTCGACATTGGCTTCGAAGGCGACGCGCGCCGCCGCAACCACTTCACGGCGTCCGGTGAATTCGATCCTCATGATGACCCTCCATTTGTCGAAAGAAAGCTTCGAGTGCGCAAACGCTGTGCCACGGCGGCGTGGTCCGCAAGACCGGCCGGGGTCAGCGCACATTCTCAGCAGGGTGCATACTCGACACCGGCCGTCCTCGTACGGTCGTGCCGATGCGTCACGGCCTGGCCGCCCATGGCCACGCTGCCCGACGTGCCTTATATCCTAATACTAACTCCTGGCCCATGTCCCGCAACCCGCAATCGTCGCGTCCCCTCGTCATTGCCGCCGTGATGGCGTCCATGGCGATGGTCGCCATCGAAGCCACCATCGTTTGCACCGCCATGCCTCAGATCGTCGCGCAACTCGGCGATCTGCATCTTTATAGCTGGGTCTTCTCGTCGTTCCTGCTCACGCAGACCGCGATGACCGTGGTGTTCGGCAAACTCGCCGACCTGTACGGCCGCAAGCCGGTCATGCTGGCCGGCATCGCAATCTTTCTGCTCGGCTCGGTGCTGGCCGGCTTCGCGTGGTCGATGCCGGCCATGATCGCGTTCCGGCTGATTCAGGGCGTCGGTGCCGGCGCGATCCAGCCGGTCACGCTGACCATCGTCGCCGACCTCTATCCCGCGCGCGAACGCGGCAAGGTGCAAGGCTATCTCGCAAGCGTGTGGGCGATTTCGGCGGTGGTGGGCCCGATGGTCGGCGGCTTCATCATTCACAACCTGTCGTGGGCCTGGATCTTCTGGATGAACGTGCCGATCGGGCTTGCCTCCGCGGCGGGCTTTATCGCGTTCCTGCGCGAATCGGAACGGCATGCGCGCCCTTCGATCGATTTCGGCGGCGCGGCGTTGTTCATGGCGGCCATCGCCGCGCTCATGATGGCGCTCACCTACGCCGGCGACGACCAGGTCGCGCAAGCGTCGATGGCGGGCGGCGCGTTCGCAATGTGCGTGCTGCTGTTCGTGTGGCAGGAGCGCCGCGCGGCTGAACCGATGATCTCCTTCGCGCTCTGGAGCCGCCGGCCGATTGCCGCCTCCAACGGCGCCACGTTGCTGTCCGGCATGATCCTGATGGGCGCGACCACGTTTTTGCCGATGTACGTGCAGGGCGTGCTGCATCGCTCGCCGGTGATCGCAGGCCTCGCCCTGACGATGATGATGGTGGGCTGGCCGGCCGGCGCGACGCTCGCCGCGAAGTCGTTTCATCGCCTCGGCTTGCGGCGCATTCTGATCGGCGGCAGCGCGGCCATTCCGCTCGGCGCGCTGTTGCTGCTGTTTCTGTCGCCCGGCGGCTCGCCGCTCGTCGCGGCGTTCGGCTCGTTGATCATGGGCTTCGGCATGGGCACGTCGAGCGTCAGTTGCCTGATCCTGATTCAGGAGATCGTTCGCATGGACGAACGCGGCAGCGCCACCGCGTCGAATCTGTTTTCGCGCAATCTCGGCAGCACCTTGGGTGCGACGCTGTTCGGCGCGGTGCTCAACTTCGGCCTCAGTCATTCGAAAGGTGTGGCCGTGGTCACGTCGGACCAGTTGAAGGCGCTGTTGCAGAATCAGGCCGCCAGTCTCGGTGACAGCGACATGATCCGCACTGTCCTGCATCAATCGCTGCACCTCACGTTCATTTCGCTCTTCGTCATCGCGATCTTCGTGGTCGTGCTGCTGATGTTCGTGCCCGCAATCAGGATCGGCGGCGAGAGGAAGATGCCGATCGAAGCATTGGCGCCGCTGGAGGACTGAGATGCGTGGCGGGCGCGGCGGCGTACGGTCCGCGGCCGCGCTTTGTTCGATAAGCCTGACGCACTTCTGTCAGCGTCACCGCGCCGGCAAGGTCGCCGCGAAAAAGCGGATCGCCCGGTCAGCAGCCAGCGCATGCACCGCATCGCGATCGACGCCCGGTCCATCCCGGCAAATGCCCGCCACGTGCGCGACGGCATCGGCGAGACAGGTATCCAGAAACGTGTAATGCGACGCGCCCGGCACCATCTCCACATGCGCGCTTCGCAGCAAACCCGCGATGCGGTGAATGTTGGTAGCCACCGGCGCGGTGACGTCGGCCTCACCCGCGAGCAGCGAGACGGGAATCGTCACGTCGGCAAACGAGTTGTCGTCGAAGGCCTCGCCCAATGCGGGCGCAATGGCGAACACGGCTTTGACGCGTGGATCGCGATACGACGCGCCGGACCGCGCGCGCGAGGCCTTCGTTGCCGGTGATAGATCGTCGAGCGCCGAGGGCGCCGCGCCCGATGCATCGCTGATGCGCGCCGCCTCCGGTGGATGACAGATTGCGTCGGCCTCAGGCGATGTGCAGAAACGCTCGAACGCCGGCAGATTGGTCCGCGCGCCCGCCAGTTCGAGCACGGTATAACCGCCCAACGAAAAACCCACCGCGCCGATCCGCTCACGGTCCACATGCGGCCCGAGCAGCGGATCGGCGAGCACGCCGTCGAGCACTTCGCTCGCGTCGGTGGCGCGCTCCCACCAGAGCATGAAGCCGTCGCGCGTCATCGGCGCCGCCGCGTTGTTGCCCGGATGATTGGCGCCGGCCACGATATAGCCTTGCGCGGCGAGCGCCGCGGCCAGCCAGTCGAGACTGTCGGCAGTGCCACCCGTGCCGTGCGAGAGCACCAGCAACGGGTAGCTCGTGTGGGCGGTCGAGAGCGGCGCTTCGTCGGCGGCGGCACGGCCGTGAAAGATCGGCTGAGCGGGCGCGCCGATCTCGCGCGGCGTCTGCGGCACCGACGTATCGACCGGATACCAGATGCGCGTCACCAGCGCCTCGGCTTTCGCCCCGCGCCAATGGCGAGCCACGGCGGGACGAAACACGCGCGTCGTCTCGCCCACATGCAAGTCGGCCTGATCCGCCGACACGGCGCCCGCCCAGCACAACGCCGCCGCACACGCCAATCCGGCGATGACGGCACAGCTCACACGAAACATGGTCAGTCCTTGCGGATAGGAATCATCAGGTCGGTCACGCACGTCTGCTGCAAACCGGCGACCAGTGGATTGCGATACAGCTCGAGTGCGGGACGCCGGTCGCGCAGATAACCGCTTTGCGGCAGCCAGCCGCCGTAAAGTGCGCGAAAGGTCGGCGAGATCAACGCATACGGACCGATCAGCCGATGCACCGCGTACAGCCCGCCTTCGAGCCGCAACGGTTCGACTGCATCGCTGGCTTCGAGCGGCACGTCATGCGGGCTCGCGACGATCGCCGCGCGATAGCTGAAGCTGTCCTTCGCCGCCGGATCGCGCACGCAGATGCCCACGCGCTGATCCATCACCGCGTTTTCGTCGCAGCGCAGCATCGTCATAAGCGAGCGAAAGGTCTGGCCGATCGTCGCGACCGGTCCGTCGTGCCGCAGACTCAGTACATCGAACGGCGCGATCTCAGTGAGTTCGACGGCAGGCAGCGCCGGAGCCGGGGCGTTGTTCCTCCGCGCGTCGAGGTGTGCGTCAGCCGCGCGGCCCGTGCATGGCGCGGCCAGACGTTTTTGCCGTGCCTTGAACTCGCTCGGCGAGACGCCGGTGAAGCCGCGAAACGCACGCGCGAAGGCCTGCGGGCTGTTGTAGCCGGCATCGTGCGCGACCGTGGTGACCGACGCGGCGGCATCGGTCAGCCGTTGCGCCGCTTGCGCAAGCCGCAGACGTTGCACGGTCTCCACCGCGCTCTCGCCCGTCAGCTCCCGGTAGACGCGATGGAAATGAAACGGCGACAGATGCGCGACCGCAGCGAGGCTTTCCAGCGTATGGTGCGCGCCGGGTTCGAGCAGAATCGCCTCGACCACGCGGGCGATCCGCCGACGGTAATCACGTTCGGTGCTGGGCTTCATCATGGCGCTAGGATAGCGGCGTCGCGGCCACAAGACGGTGCAGAGCTTGCGAAATTTCAGGCGGCGTGTGCCGGCGAGGCAGCACGCTCGTTGCGGCTCGCCCCGGTGAGACACCATGATCTTTTCGCGATCGCGCCGGCGATCGCGAGCGTGCTCATTGCGCTCCTTGCTCCTCGCGGCACAACGCGGTGATCCACGCGTGAACCGCATCGACCGCGGCCGAGCGCGCCGGCTGCGCTGAGCGCATCAGCCAGAGCGGCGTGAGCGCGAAGCCCGGCACCTGCGGCAGGACTTCGACGCGGCCGCTCGTCAACGCGTCGCCCGCGTCGAGTCGCGACACCATGGCGATGCCCATTTCCTGTTCCGCAGCAGCGACGAGAAAACGCGGGTCGCTGACCGTGATCGCCCGGCGCGTGCGCAAGCCGCCGCGCTTCAATTCCGGCAGCCACGGCGCCCATTCGGGACGCGCCTCGTGCACCAGCAATGGCGCCTGCGTCATTACATCGGGAAACGGCGCGTCGCGCAGACGGCGCGCCGTCACTGGTCCGCAGATCGCCACGGCCGCTTCGTCGAGCAATGGCTCACACACCACCTCCGGCGTTCGGATGGCCTTCGACGAGACGACCAGATCGACGTCCACGCGGTCGATCTCGTTGACTTCCTCGCCGGTCACGAGCCATAGCTCCAGCGTCGGCAACGCTTCGGCGAACACCCGCATGCGCGGCATCAACCAGCCTGAAGCGAATTGCGGCGCGCACACGAGAATCACCGAATCCGGATTGCCGTACGGCTCGATGCGATCGCGCCCGTCGGCAAGCGTGGCGAGCGCCGTCGTCACGGTTTGCGCGTACAGCGTGCCGGCGGCCGTCAGCGCCACACCACGGCCGATGCGGCGGAACAGCGGCTGCCCGGTCCATTCCTCGAGCTGCTGGATCTGATGGCTGATCGCCGACTGCGTCAGCGCCAGTTCCTGCGCGGCGCGCGTGAAGCTGCCCAGACGCGCGGCGGCGTCGAAGGCGAGCAAGGCTTGCAAGGGTGGAAGTCTGCGCATTGTCAGCTCGGACGAGATATTAGAAATATCGATACTTCCAGCAAGATTCTTCGCTTTTCGCCGGAATTTTTCCCCGCAATCATAGACCCAGTTGCCCGTCACGCGTAACTCGCCGCTGATTCGCCTTGCGGCAGACATGAGAAATATTTGTGTGAAGGGCGCGTCATTCAACCGACTGGATAGCTCCGTATGACCCTGAATCTGAACGCGCCGCATCCGTATTTGAAAAGCCCCGCTCAAGAGGGCGGCCAGCCTGCCGCGCCGACCTATGCGGGCGTGCTGTCATTCATGCGCCGCCCCTACTCGCGTGACCTCACCGGCGTGGACGTCGCCGTATCCGGCATCCCGCTCGATCTCGCCACGACCTTCCGCCCCGGCACGCGCTTCGGCCCGGCGGGCGTGCGCGCCGCCTCCGTGCAACTGGCGGAACTCGGCGCATTTCCGTGGGGCGTCGATCCGTTCGATCATCTGAACGTGGTCGACTACGGCGACTGCTGGTTCGACGCGCACAACCCGTCGGGCATTCGCGACGCGATCATCGCGCACGCCCGTGGCATTCTCGCCACCGGCGCGCGCATGCTGACGTTCGGCGGCGACCACTACATCACGTACCCGCTGCTGATCGCGCACGTCGAGAAATACGGCAAGCCGCTGAGCCTGATCCACTTCGACGCGCATTGCGACACCTGGCCGGACGACAACCCCGATTCGCTGAACCACGGCACGATGTTCTACAAGGCAATCCGTGAAGGGCTCATCGATCCCGCGCGCTCGGTGCAGATCGGCATTCGCACATGGAACGACGACTTCATGGGCATGCGCATTCTCGATGCGCCGTGGGTCCATCGCAACGGCACGCAAGCCACGATCGACGAAGTGCTGTCCATTGTCGGCAGCGCGCCCACTTACCTGACCTTCGACATCGACTGTCTCGACCCGGCATTCGCGCCCGGCACGGGCACGCCGGTCGCGGGCGGGCTGAGTTCGGCGCAAGCGTTGGAGATCGTGCGCGCGCTGGGCGCCGTGAACCTGGTAGGCGCGGACGTGGTGGAAGTGTCGCCGCCCTACGACCACAGCGACGTGACCGCCCTCGCCGCCGCGCATCTCGCGTCGGACATGCTGTGCCTGATGCGCAATCAGAAGCTGCAACGCCTCACGAATCTATAAGTCCGCGGCCCGTTGACCCCTTTCCGGATGAGATGACCCACCATGCCCCGCACCACGATGAAACCGCTTCTGGCCGCCCTGCTGCTCGGCGCACTCAGCGCTGCCTCGCACGCCGACGAAAAACAGCTCAACCTGTACAACTGGGCTGACTACATCGCGAAAGACACCGTGCCGAACTTCGAAAAAGAGTCCGGCATTCACGTGCGCTACGACGTGTACGACGGCGACGAAACCTTACAGGCGAAACTGCTGACCGGCTCGACCGGCTACGACGTCGTGGTGCCGACCTCCAACTTTCTGGCCAAGCAGATCGAAGCCGGTATTTATCAGAAGCTCGACAAATCGAAGCTGCCGAATCTCGCGAACCTCGACCGCAATCTGCTGAAGCTGGTTGCCGACGCTGACCCCGGCAATCAGTACGCGGTGCCGTGGGCGTGGGGCACGACGGGGCTCGGCTACAACGTCACCCGCGTGAAGAAGATTCTCGGCAACGAGACGCCGCTCGATAACTGGGACATCCTGTTCAAACCCGAGTACCTAAGCAAGCTGAAGAGTTGCGGCGTTTCCGTGCTCGACGCGCCGTCCGATGTGTTCGCGGTCACGCTGCACTATCTCGGCCGCGACCCAAACAGCGAGAATCCCGCCGACTATCAGGCCGCGTACGACACGCTGAAAAAGATCCGCCCGTATATCACGCAGTTCAACGCGACGAGTTACATCAACGACCTGGCGGGCGACGATATCTGCTTCGCGCTGAGCTGGTCAGGCGATGTTTCGATGGCAAGCCATCGCGCGCGTGAAGCCGGCAAGCGCTACGAGGTCAAGTACTTCATTCCGCAAAGCGGCGCACCGGTCTGGTTCGACATGATGGCGATTCCGAAAGATGCGCCGCATCCCGAAGCGGCGCTCAACTGGATCAACTATATCGAGCGCCCCGAAGTGCACGCGGACATTACCAACACCGTGTTCTATCCGAACGCGGATGCCGCCGCGCGCAAATTCGTGCGGCCGGAAATTCTCAACGACCCGACCGTGTATCCGCCCGAGGCCGTGCTGAAGACGCTGTTCCTGCTCAAGCCTTTGCCCGCGCAGATCAAGCGTCTGGAAGGCCGCTTGTGGGCGCAGTTGAAATCGGGTTCGTGAAGCGTCGTTGAACGAGCCGCGCATTCGTCACGATGTACGGCCCTCTTCCGTCAGCAACTCGATGCCGTCGAGTTGCGCCGCGCAGGTATCGCGTACGATCCTGACGAAATCATCGAAATAAGGCCCGGTTCGCGAAGCCTTTCGCGGCCACTGCGTATAGTTCGCTCCACAGTCCCTGGGTGCCGACGCGTTTGGCCAGCACGTAATCGTGATCGACGTAGTTTTTCACGCCCCAGTTCGGCAGCGCCGCGATCCCGCGGCGGCTCGCCACCAGTTGCATGATGGCAATGGTCAGTTCCGCCGTGCGCCGTTCGAGTTTGATGCCGGCGGGCTCCAGCACCTCCCGAATCAGGTCGATGCGCGCCTCCGGCACTGGATAGGTAATCAACGTCTCGTCACGCAGATCGCCCGACACCACGCGACGCTTGTTGCGCAGCCGATGCTCGTTGGCCATCACCACCAGAATCTCGAAGCGGAATAGCGGCGCGATATGCAGGTTACGCCGCGTGGCCGGTTTCGAGCCGATCACCACATCGGCCTTGCCGTCGCTGAGCAAACGCAACGGATCCGCGTGGAACCCGGCGACGAGATCCACTTCGACCTCCGGCCAGCGCCGGCGGAATTCGTCCATGACCGGCATCAGCCAGTCGAAGCACGTATGGCATTCCAGCACGATGCGCAACTCGCCGCGCGTGTCGCCTTTCAGCCGAACAAGATCGCGCTCCGCCGCGCTCACCGCCGCGATCGTTTCGCGGCCGAGCGCAAGGAGCCGCTCGCCGGCCGCAGTGAAACGCAAGCCCTGTTTGGTGCGCTCGAATAGCGACACCTCATAGTGCGCCTCGATATCGCGAATCTGATGCGAGAGCGCGGACTGGCTCAGATGCACGCGTTCGGCAGCCGCTACCAGCTTGCCCGACTCGGCAATGGCAATCAACGAACGCAAGTGGCGAAGCTCAAGCATGGGATGGCTCCGCTTTAGACGAATCAGGTTGGATATGAATGTGGCTCATACATTGGTGAAAACATGTCGCTTGATGAATCATAGCGTGACTTTCACACTGGACGCCAATTCACACAACGAACCACAGGACTTCACATGGCCCGCACGCATATCCCCGGCTTCCCACGCATCGGCGCGCAGCGCGAACTGAAATTCGCGCAGGAATCGTTCTGGCGCGGCGAATCCGATGAACAGTATCTGCGTGGCGTCGCGCGCGAACTGCGCGCCCGTCACTGGCGATTGCAGCAGGATGCAAAACTGGAGTTCGTCACCGTCGGCGATTTTGCGTATTACGACCAGATGCTCAATCTGAGCGCACTGCTTGGCGCTTTGCCGCAGCGTTTCGGCTTCGATGCCAAGGCGTTGACGCTTGCCCAGTACTACCAGCTCGCGCGCGGCAACGCCGCACAACCCGCCATGGAAATGACCAAGTGGTTCGACACGAACTACCACTACCTCGTCCCCGAACTGGGACCGCAGACGAGCTTCGACGGCGGCGTCGAGTGGCTGTTCGACGAGGTCGATGAAGCGCTCGCGCTGAACCTGCCGGTCAAGCCGGTGCTGATCGGCCCGATCACTTATCTGTGGCTGTCGAAGAGCCATGTCCCCGGCTTCGACCGTTTGTCGTTGCTGCCGAAGCTCGTGATCCGCTACAGCCTTTTGCTGGACAAGCTCAAGCGGCGCGGCATCGAATGGGTGCAACTCGACGAGCCGGCCTTGTGCGTCGATCTGCCCGCGGAATGGCTCGACGCGTTTTCCGCCGCGTATGACGTGCTCGGCGCATCGGGTGTGAAAGTGCTGCTGGCCACGTACTTCGAAAGCGCCGCGGAGCACGCGCCGCGAGTGGCCGCGTTGCCCGTCGCCGGTGTGCATGTCGACCTGGTGCGCGCGCCGCAGCAACTCGACGCATGGCGCGCGGCCCTGCCTGCGCATGCGGTGTTGTCGGCCGGCGTGATCGATGGCCGCAATATCTGGCGCGCGGATCTCGGCGAGATCGTCGAATCGTTGCAGGTCTTGCATGCGGAATTCGGCGAACGCTTGTGGATTTCGTCGTCGTGCTCGCTGCTGCATGTGCCGGTCTCGCTCGGCTCTGAAAAGAAACTCGACGCCGATCTGAAATCCTGGCTCGCCTTCGCCACGGAAAAACTCGACGAAGTCGCCACGCTCGCCCTCGCCTTGCGCGATCCTGCGGCGGCCGAAGCGACGCTAGCTGCCGCGGACCGCGCGCTCGAAGCGCGCCGCGGTTCCAGCGCGGTAGTCAACGCGCTCGTGCAAAAACGCGTGGCCGCGGTGAGCAGCGCAATGGCCGACCGGCAAAGCCCGTTCGCCGAACGCAATCGTCTGCAGCGCGAAGCGCTCGGCCTGCCGCTCCTGCCGACCACGACGATCGGCTCGTTCCCGCAAACGCCGGCGATCCGCCAGGCGCGTGCCGCCTACAAGCGCGGCGAACTGCGCGCACTCGACTATCTGCAGCGCATGCGTGCCGAGATCGAGATCGCCGTACGCAAACAGGAAGAGTTGGGGCTCGACGTGCTGGTGCATGGCGAAGCCGAACGCAACGACATGGTCGAATATTTCGGCGAACAGTTGTGGGGCTATGCGTTCACGGAAAACGGCTGGGTGCAGAGCTACGGCTCGCGCTGCGTGAAACCGCCGATCATTTACGGCGACGTCTACCGTCCCGAACCGATGACGGTCGAGACCACGCGTTACGCGCAATCTCTCACGCAACGTCTGATGAAGGGCATGCTGACCGGCCCGGTGACGATGCTGCAATGGTCGTTCGTGCGTGACGACCAGCCGCGCTCGACTACTGCGCTGCAACTCGCGCTCGCGATCCGTGACGAGGTGGTGGATCTGGAAAAGGCCGGCATTCGCATCATCCAGATCGATGAACCGGCTTTCCGCGAAGGCTTGCCGTTGCGTCGCGCCGATTGGGCCGCGTATCTGGAATGGGCCACGCGCGTGTTCCGCATTTCAGCCGCGGGCGTGGCCGATCAGACGCAGATTCATACGCACATGTGCTATTCGGAGTTCAACGACATTCTGCCGTCGATCGCCGCGATGGATGCCGACGTGATCACAATCGAGACCTCACGCTCGGCGATGGAACTGCTCGACGGTTTCGGCGCTTTCGCGTATCCGAACGAAATCGGCCCGGGCGTCTACGATATCCACTCGCCACGCGTGCCGGATGCGCAGGCCATGCAACGTCTGCTGGAACGCGCGTGCGAAGTGATTCCCGCTGAACGCTTGTGGGTCAATCCGGATTGCGGGCTGAAGACGCGCGGCTGGCCGGAGACCGAAGCGGCGCTGACGAATATGGTTCAGGCCGCCAGGGCATTGCGTGTGAAGCTGGCGGCGAGGCAGCCGGATGAAGTGACGGCGTAAGAGGCTCTGGCGTTGTGAGCTGATCCGCGCACTGTGCGACGGTGCGCGGATGGGCTTTTTCACGTAAACCGTTTCAGTCTTTCGCGTACAGCGTCGAGTCGGCGAAGCCTTCGGCGGCCAGCACCTGGCCGACCAGGATCAACGCGGTCCGCTCGATGGAGGTCGATTGCACCTTGCCGACAATATCGTCGAGCGTGCCGGTGATCTTCTCCTCGTCGGGCCAGCTCGCGCGATAGATCACCGCGATCGGACATGCGCCGCCGTAATGCGGCCGCAATTCATCGACAATCCGCGCAAGGTGCCGCACGCCGAGATGAATCGCCATCGTCGCACGATGACGGGCGAGGTCGGCCAGTTGTTCGCCTTCGGGCATGCTGGTTTTGCTCGCGAAGCGCGTGAGGATCAGCGTCTGCGAAATATCGGGCAATGTGAGTTCGCAACCCAGCGTCGCCGCGCATGCCGCCGTGGCGGTGACGCCCGGCACGATCTCATAGGGTATCTTCAGTTCGCGCAGTCTGCGGATCTGTTCGCCGATCGCGCCGTACAGCGACGGATCGCCGGAATGCACGCGCGCCACGTCCTGGCCTTTGTCGTGCGCGGCCGCGAGCAACGCGACGATCTGATCGAGGTCGAGTTCGGCGGTATTAACCACCTGCTGCGCCGCATGACCTTCGAGCACCGCGGCCGGCACGAGCGAACCCGCGTACAGGATCACCGGACAACTGCGCACGAGGCGCTGCCCTTTCACCGTGATCAGTTCGGGGTCGCCAGGACCCGCGCCGACAAAAAACACCGTCATTCACTACTCCCTGATTCGTTGAGGCGGCATGGCATGCATGCGCGATTCAGACTGCGCGTTGCAGTGCGTCGAGCAGATCGGAAACGCTTTCGAACTCCCTCTCTGCTGCCGGCAATTCAGGTCGGCGCAGCATCACGACCGGCAAACCGCGTTCACGCGCGACTTCGAGTTTCGCTTCAGTCGCCTGGCCGCCGCTATTTTTGCTGACCACCACGTCGAAGGCTTGCAGCGCGAATAGCGCACGTTCAGCTTCGAGCGCGAATGGACCGCGCGCCGCGAGGATGCGCGCACGCGGCGTGTCTTCGTGCGCTTCGAGACAACGCACGACCCAGAACTGATGAGGCGGGATTTCGTCGAGATGCGCGAGCGGTTCGCGGCCGAGCGTGAAGAGCGGCTTTCTGAACGGCGCGAGTGCATCCGTGAGTTCGTTCCAGTCGCCGACCATGCGCCAATCGTCGCCGGCTTGCGGTTGCCATGCCGGGCGGCGCAGTGCCCAATACGGCACGCGCGCGGCGCGGCTCGCCTGGGCCGCGTTCGCGCTGATTTGCGCCGCATACGGGTGAGTCGCGTCGATCACGAGATCGATACCTTCACCGGCGATGTAACGCGTCATAGCTTCGCTGCCGCCAAAGCCGCCGACTCGCACCGTGCACGCCAGATCGTCTGGCACCTTGCCGAGGCCGGCGAGACTATACACGTGCTCAGGCGCGAGTTGCCGCGCGATCCGCAATGCGTCGCCCGTACCGCCGAGCAGCAGAATCCGCTTCATTTTCATTGCGCGGCTCCGATCAGCTTGCCCTGGCGATCGATCGCGAACATTTCGACGTTGACCTGCGGCGGCACGATCTCGCGCGCCACCGCCAGTGCATGCCGGCAGACGATATCGCCGAGCGGCACGTGCCGCGCGTGCGCCAAAGCGACCGCCTGCTGACTCGTGTTGGCTGCGCGGATCGCCGCCTGAAGCGCGTCGTCGGCGCCCTGTTCGGCGGCCCATTGCGCGAGCTGCTCGAGGTCGATGCTCGAATTGCGGCTATGCAGATCGAGATGGCCCGCCGCCAGCTTGCTGAGCTTGCCGAAGCCGCCGCACACGCTCAGACGCTCGACCGGCGCGCGCTTCATATGCTTGAGCACCGCGCCGACGAAGTCGCCCATTTCGATCAGCGCGATATCCGGCAGGCCGTAGTGCGCGCGCATCGCGTCCTCGCTCGCGTTGCCGGTGCAGGCGGCGAGATGGGTATAGCCGTTGGCGCGCGCGACGTCGATCCCCTGATGAATCGACGCGATATACGCCGAGCACGAAAATGGACGCACGATGCCGGTGGTGCCGAGGATCGACAGCCCGCCGAGAATGCCGAGACGCGGGTTCATCGTTTTCAGCGCGAGCGCTTCGCCGCCTTCCACGCCGATCGTCACTTCGAAGCCGCCGCCGTACGCATGCTCCGCCGCGAGTTCGGCCAGATGCTCGGCCATCATTCTGCGCGGCACCGGGTTGATGGCAGGTTCGCCGACCGGCAGCGTCAGCCCCGCGCGCGTCACCGTGCCGACGCCCGGCCCCGCGCGAAATATCACGCCCGCTTCGGCGATGAGGCGCACGCGCGCGAAAACGACGGCGCCGTGCGTGACGTCGGGATCGTCGCCGGCGTCCTTGATCGTGCCGGCTTCCGCGCCTTCGTCGCCATTCCCGATCAGGCGGCAGAACACCAGCGGCATCGGCACATGCTGGCCCTTCGGCAACACGATCTCCGCCACTTCGCTGACGACACCCGCGAGCAACAGACGCGCCGCCGCCAGCGACGTCGCGGTGGCGCAACTGCCGGTCGTGTAGCCGCTACGCAGCGGCGCGGGTTGTTCGGGGGTTTCTTCGCGCATCAGGGTTCTGGCGATGGGTCGGTGGGGGTGGCGCCGGTCGTGTTCGTCGCTTTCGTCGTGTTGGTCGTGTTGGTGACATTCGTGGCGCTCATACCGCTTCCGGCACTTGCAGCACGCCTGGCATTCGGCACATCCGCCGCATTCGTCGCGTTAATCTCGGTTTCCGTTCCCACGAGGTTCGCGCCCTCGCCGCTCGCCGGCTTCGTCACCTCCAGCAGCGTGATCGGCAACGCCTGCCGCCACGTATCGAAACCGCCAAGCGGTTGCGCGTCCGCCAATGCGATCCGTGTCAACGTCCCGCCATGCCGCTCGCGCCACGCCGCCAACACCGCCTCACCTTGCAGCGTGACCGCATTGGCGACCAGCCGCCCGCCTTCGCGCAGACCTGCCCAGCATGCCTCCAGCACGCCCGGCACGGTCAGGCCACCGCCGATGAACACGGCATCCGGCACCGGCAACCCCTGCAGCGCCTCAGGCGCGCGCCCCGCCACAAGTTGCAGCCCCGGCATACCCAACGCATCGCGATTGTGTTCGATGAAGCGCTGACGCTCCGCGTGCCCTTCAATCGCAATCGCGCGGCAGGTGGAATGCGCGCGCATCCATTCGATGCCGATCG
This sequence comes from Paraburkholderia sp. BL6669N2, assembly GCF_003387275.1. Classification (NCBI taxonomy): domain Bacteria; kingdom Pseudomonadati; phylum Pseudomonadota; class Betaproteobacteria; order Burkholderiales; family Burkholderiaceae; genus Paraburkholderia; species Paraburkholderia sp. BL6669N2. The sequence continues at coordinate 1,960,540 of NZ_QUNA01000002.1, forward strand.
AGCCGCTGCCCGCGCCTACATCCCACAGCAATCCGCCGGGCGTCGGCGCGAGGCGCGCGAGCGTGATCGCGCGCACGTCGCGCTTGGTCAACTGGCCGTCGTGACGAAACGCATCGTCGGGCAAACCGCAGGTCAGCGGCAGACGCGGCGCGCCTTCGGTGGCACGGCAGTCGAGCGCGATCAGGTTCAACGCGGCCACCTCGCCCGCGGACCATTGATCCGCGCGGCCGTCGATGCGCCGCTCCAGTTCGCCGCCCAGGTGTTCCAGCACGCTCATGCGGGTCGCCCCGTAACCTCGTGCGTTCAGCAATGCCGCGAGCGCCGCGGGCGTGCGCCCGTCCGCGCTGAGCACGAACATGCGCGCGCCGTCATGCAGATGCGCGTTCAGCGTGGGCAACGGCCGCCCCACCAGCGACACCGTCGCGACATCCTGCAACGGCCAGCCGAGCCGCGCGGCCGCCAGCGACAACGACGACGGCGCCGGCAGCACCCGCAATTCCCCCGCCGGCAATTGCCGCGCGAGTGTCGCGCCGACGCCGAACAGCATCGGATCGCCGCTCGCCAGCACGCACACGGCTGCGCCGCGCTCGGCCAGCAAGGGTGCGAGATCGAAGGGACGCGGCCAGGCGGCACGGCGCGCGGCGAGACGCGCGGGCAACATCGCCAGATGACGTTCGCCGCCGTACACCACCGACGCTTCCAGCAAGGCACGCCGCGCGGGCCGCCCCAAACCGGCGAAGCCGTCGTCGCCTATGCCCACCACCGTCAGCCACGCGGGCATGCATCCATCCTCGTTCTGTGTCTTCAAATAATGCGCTGTGCCACGCCGATCAAAGCGTCCAGCCTCGTTGTGCTGTTCGAAAAAAGGCATAATACAGCCGCCGGTGCCCTTCGGGGCCGAAGAGGGAACACAGTGCCACTGTGGCTGCCCCCGCAACTGTATGCAGCGAGTCCGCCTGCGCTCCACGCCACTGGTTCGACCGGGAAGGCCGCGGCGGACCATGACCTGCCAGCCAGGAGACCTGCCGGCGAGACTGTTCGTGCCAGCCAACATCGGGCGGGGTGTACCGATGCCGCAGCCATGCCCGCCTCACGGCATGCTCGGGCTGTCGCGCGACGCTAAACCCGGTGTCCGTCTTGAATCAAGCAACGCCCTCCACCGTTTTATCCGACGCAGCCGCCACGCTGCGGCCCTCGGCGTGCCCGGGGCTGCTGCGCATCGTCGCCGCGCGCGACGGCGGGATTTGCCGGATCAAACTGCCCGGCGGCGAATTGAGCGCGGCGCAGGCTCGGGCGATCGCGGAGGCTAGCGCGCGGCACGCGGGCGGGGTGATCGAGTTGACCAATCGCGCGAATGTGCAGGTGCGTGGCGTGAAGCGCGGTGAAGAGGCGGCGTTGATCGCGGCTTTGATCGACGCCGGTCTTGGGCCGATGCCGGCGAACGGCGTGGCGGGCCGTGCGAACACGATGGCGGCGGCCAACGCTGTGAATGCAGTTGCCGCCAGCGCCGCGAATGCAGAGGCGGAGAGCGCAACAGATACCGGAGCCGCGAACGCAGTGAATGAATGGGCCTCGAAAGCCCCGGACGCAGCAGCGCAGCGAGCGGGCACTGCCCACGCGCTCTCCGCCGCAGCCGCGGCCGCGGCCGCAGCCGACGACGTCCGCAACGTCATGATCAGCCCCGCTGCCGGACGCGATCCGTTCGCGCTATTCGACACACGCCCGCTGTGCGCCGAGTTGCTCACGATGCTGCAAAGCGAAGCGCGTTTCGCAGCGCTGTCGCCGAAATTCGCACTGTTGCTGGACGGCGGCGAACGGCTCGCGAGAGTGGACCATCCGCACGATGTGTGGCTCGCGGCGTCGCAAGAGGCGGACGGCCTGCGGTTCGTGTTCGGGTTCGCAGGTTGTCCGCCTGTGAGCGCTAATGCCGGCGCGCTTATGCAAAGCCAAAGCACCGCGCCTGGAAAACCGGGCGTGAACAACACAGGCGCACTAGCCGCAATCCTCCCGTCACAAGTCCCGGCACTAATACGCGCGCTGCTCCTGACATTCCTCGACCTCGCCGCCGCCGACGCCACGCGCATGCGCCACCTTCTGACCGCGCACTCCGTCGACGCGGTACTGCATCACGCCCAGCAATATCTCGACTTCCCACTGACGCGAAACGCGAAGCTCGCGAACTGGCATCGCGCTACACCAGCCGACGCCAACCTCCGCCTCGGCGCCCATGCCCAACGCGTGCCCGGATCCTGGCACGTCGGCGGCCAGCCACCGCTGGGACGTCTCGACGCAGACACGCTAACGGGACTCGCCACGCTTTCGCAACAGCACGGCAACGCCACGCTTCACCTGACACCCTGGCAAAGCGTGCTGCTACCCGACATCGCCACGCACGCCGTTCCGACCGTGTTGTCCGGCCTGAACGCCCTCGGTCTCGCCTGCGATCCCGCACACGCGATCACGCACCTGATCGCGTGCGCCGGATCGGGCGGCTGCGTGAAGGGTCTCGCCGACACCAAGAACGACGCGTTGCGCCTCGCGGCTCGGCTGCCTGCCGGCGTGGACGTGCATCTAAGCGGCTGCTCGCGCTCGTGCGCCGCCGCGCATTGCGCGCCGTTCACGCTGCTCGCCGCCGCGCCCAGCCTCTACGACCTTTATCGGCGCGACGGCCGGCCCGGCTTCGGCCAGTGCGTCGCGCGCCAACTGACGATCGGCGAGGCCGCCGACCTGCTCGAACGCCTCGCCCGGAGTGACACCGATGCTTGATTACATTCGCGACGGTCAGGAGATCTATCGCCAATCCTTCGCGACGATCCGTGCGGAGGCCGACTTGTCGCGCATTCCCGCCGACCTCGAAAAACTCGCGGTGCGCGTGATCCACGCATGCGGCATGGTCGATGTGATCGACGATCTGCAATTTTCCGCGGGCGCGGGCGTGGCGGGCCGCGCGGCGCTCGCGCAAGGCGCGCCGATCCTGTGCGATGCCGGCATGGTCGCGCAAGGCATCACGCGCGCGCGGCTGCCGGCGGACAACGAGGTCATCTGCACGCTGACGCATCCAGACGTGCCGTCGCTCGCACGTGAACTCGGCAATACGCGCTCGGCGGCCGCGCTCGAATTGTGGCGGCCGCAGCTGGCGGGCGGCGTGGTCGTGATCGGCAATGCGCCGACCGCCCTGTTTCATCTGCTCGATATGCTCGACGCCGGTGCGCCTAAACCCGCGCTGATTCTCGGCTTTCCAGTAGGTTTTGTCGGCGCGGCCGAATCGAAAGCCATGCTCGCGGACGACAGCCGCGGCGTGCCCTACGTGGTGGTGCATGGCCGGCGCGGCGGCAGCGCGATGGCGGCGGCCGCCGTGAACGCGCTCGCCACGGAGGTCGAATAAATGACGGCGCAAGGACGTTTGTTCGGCCTCGGAGTCGGCCCCGGCGACCCGGAACTCATCACGCTGAAGGCGCTGCGCTTGCTGAAGGCGTCGCCGGTGGTCGCGTACTTTGTCGCGAAGGGGAAGAAGGGCAACGCGTTCAGCATCATCGAAGCGCATTTGCACGATGCCCAGCAGCATCTGCCGCTCGTGTATCCCGTGACCACCGAAGCGCTCGAACCGCCGCTTTCCTATGAAGCGATCATCGCTGACTTCTACGACACCGCCGCGCAAGTCGTCGCCACACACCTCGACGCGGGCCGCGACGTCGCCGTGATCTGCGAAGGTGATCCGTTCTTCTACGGCTCGTACATGTACCTGCACGATCGGCTCGCGGCGCGCTACGAAAGCGAAGTCGTGCCGGGCGTGTGCTCGATGCTCGGCGGCGCCGCCGTGCTCGGCGCGCCGCTGGTGTATCGCAATCAGAGCTTGTCGGTGCTCTCGGGCGTGTTGCCCGAAGACGAGTTGCGCCGCCGTCTCGCCGATGCCGATGCCGCCGTCGTGATGAAACTCGGCCGCAACTTCGACAAGGTGCGGCGCGTGCTCGGCGAACTCGGTCTTGCGGACCGCGCGCTTTACGTCGAGCGCGCGACGATGGGCAATCAGCGCATCGTGCCGCTCGCCGAAGTCGATCCGATGGCATCGCCGTATTTTTCGCTGCTCGTGGTGCCGGGGGAAAAATGGCAAGGATGAGCGCACCCGCGATCGTCATTCTCGGCGCGGGCGCGTTGGCGACGGCGCGGCGCATCCAGTCGCTGTACGCGGGCAGCCAGGTGCATGCGTTGCAGGGACGCGTCGAGGCGGACGAGCCGTACAGCGAACTCGGCGCGCATCTGCGGGAACTGTATGCGCGCGGCACGCCGATCGTCGCATTGTGCGCGGCGGGTATCGTGATTCGCTGTCTGGCTCCGTCGTTGTCGAACAAGGGCGTCGAGCCGCCGGTGCTGGCCGTCGCCGAAGACGGCAGCGCGGTCGTGCCGCTGCTCGGCGGTCTCGCCGGCGTCAATGTGATGGCGCGCGAGATTGCCGCGCTGCTGGCTGTGCCGGCGGCCATCACGACGAGTGGCGAACTGCGTTTCGGCACTTGCGTGCTGAATCCGCCCGAGGGCTATACGCTCGCCGATCTCGGCCAGGGCAAGCGCTTCGTATCGGACCTGCTGGCTGGCGAGAGCACGCGCATCGAAGGCGAAGCACCGTGGCTCGACGACGCGCAACTGCCCCGCTCCGCTTCGGCGCGTCTCGCGATCCGCGTGACGCCGCGAACGTGGGACGGGCGCGAAGATGAGCTGGTGATTCATCCACGCAGCGTGGTCGCGGCGGTGACGGCCGTGGATGGCGAGATCGCGACACGCGTGCGCGAGGCGCTGGACGCGCAGGGTCTCGCGCCGCTGTCGCTCGCGGCATTGCTGGCATCTTCTGAGCGCATGGCCGACCCGGCGCTGATCGAGGCTGCAGCGAACCTGAACGTGCCGTTGCGTTTCGCGCTGACACGTCCCGACGATGGCGCGCCGCCGGCCAAGCTGCTGCATGCCGCGCTGCGCATCCCGTACGAGACGCTGCACAACGATGCGGCGGCAGGCGTCGCGCTCGCGTTGGCGCCGCTCGCCATCGATCCCGACACGATCGGCCGCGCGCGCGGCCGTCTGACCGTGATCGGCCTCGGCCCCGGCAGCGCCGATCTGATGGTGCCGGCCGCGCGCACGGCGCTCAACGAAGCCACCGACATTCTCGGCTACGACACCTACGTGAAAATGGCCGGCCCATTGCGCGCCGACCAGCGCGTGCACGGCACGGACAATCGCGAGGAAATGCAACGCGCGCGACATGCGTTCGAACTGGCGAGCGAGGGACGTTCCGTGGTCATGGTGTCGTCGGGCGATCCGGGGGTATTCGCGATGGCGGCGGCGGTGCTCGAAGCGTTAGAGTCGTCCGACAACGCGGAGTGGGCTGCGGTCGATCTGGCAATCGTGCCGGGTGTATCAGCGGCGATGGCAACGGCGGCGCAGGCGGGTGCGCCGTTGGGTCACGACTTCTGCATGCTGTCGCTGTCCGATAATTTGAAGCCATGGACGATTATCGAAAAGCGTCTGAGGCATGCCGCCGAAGCGGATCTGGTGATGGCGTTTTATAACCCGATTTCGCGCGCACGGCCGTGGCAGTTGGATAAAGCGCTGGGTATCGTGCGGGAGTATCGCGCGGCGCAGACTCAGGTGGTGTTGGGCCGCGATATTGGCCGACCTGGCGGCACGCTGCGCACGGTCACGTTGGGCGAATTGCGTTCGTCCGATGTGGATATGCGCACGATGGTGATCGTGGGGTCGTCGACGACGCGGCGATTTGGCGTTGGCGCCGGCGGCGCCGAATGGGTTTATACGCCGCGGTGGTATGAGTGACTGGGCAGTCGGTGGTTATGATGTTTTCCTGTGGATGAACCGGCGCATCGCGAGACAGAAAGAAATAAGAAGCACACCGACGCATAGCGTTGCTATCGCCCAATAAAGGTTGACGGCGAAATACGCCAGATAGTCGTCGGCATCTGCACCACCGCCCTGCCCCGTGACTGATTGATAGGCTTTGATAAGCGCCTTCACAGGACGGGGAATGTCGACGGTGTACCTGCCGAACAAGAGCGAAAGATACCAGCCAAGATCGCAACTGACGACGAACGCAAGTAAAGACATGACAAGCACGACAAAAAAAGACAGTCTGGGAATCGCTTCGCCGTTTTTCCTTGCGGTGAAGTAGCGGGACCCCCACCTTTTAAGTCCCGCCAGTCCCCACGCAAACAGCAACGTAGCGATCAGCCAGTAGAGCAGCAACGCGAGCACTTCCATATCGACAGGATTTGCGAGATATTCAGCGCCGGTGTGGCGCAACCAGAACAGGATAAAAGCTTCCACACTGTCCGGCGTCTCGGTAAGAACGAAGTCAACAAGATACGTTGATCGCCACCCTTCCACCGCCGATATCAATATTAAGGCGATGTAAATCGAAAAATTGATTGCAGATCGCTGGTTCATTTCACGTCGACGGTTCCGTAGGCTCGCAAAACTGTTCCTGGTACAGGTACGGTCTTTCCTCGCGCACGTATAAATTTCTGAAGTCGATCAAATTCGTACGGCCGCTCGACCGTGATACATCCGTGACTCAGCCCGAGGCGCCCGACTGGATGCAATCGGAAGTTGCCGCGCTTGATGCCATTGATGTTGGTCATGTCCCCGGTTGTTGGATTCCAGAGCATGAACCATTTTTGACGGTCGGTGGATCCGAAGCCGTGCGCATCCCACCAGTCGTAAAGGAAGCCCATGTACCCACCTGACTGGCGATCGACAAGGTAGTAGGTCCCTTTCGGAATGGGTCCGACATTTTCCATGGCCGTGTCGTCAGGATTGTCCCGGCCATGACCAGTTCCCGAGAATGCAGCAACGGACGCTGTCCCCTCGCACGATAAAACCGAGTCCGTCTGCCCATTAAGAACAAAAGTACATTTAACCGGCATATTCCCTCTGCCCGCCCAGTCAATTCGTCGTGTTGTTCTTGATATACAGAGTGGCAGTCACCGCACCGCCGCTTCCTCCCAGCGCGTTTTGCACGAAGTACTCATGCTTCATCGTCGAGAAAGACAGGTGAACATCTTCATGGCACTCGTCACCGCCGCCGATCGGTTCCACCTGGGTAACGATCACGTCGTACATCGTGATCTTCAGATATTCGAACGGCATTCCCCCGGCCTTTCGCACAGTCAGCTTCACCTGATCCACATGCTTGCCGGTGAAGCAGTATTTGGCCAGATTCGGACTTGCGCGATCCAGCTTGTGCGTGAATTCCAGATCGGAAACGGTGGCCTTGCCGGCTCCGCCGCCGGAGCCCGACATCATGGTCGAGTCCTGTGAAACCTTCCAGCGCCAACCGATTACGTCAATTTCGTTCAGATGCGAGGCATCCTGCGATTCGCCGTCGATGCCGTTGATCTTGATGAACGTATCCTGTGCCATTGACTATCCCCGTGACATTGCGACTGTTCAGACGGTCGTCACGCGGACATGCGTAGGCATTCGACACAAGCAGAATTGACTACTGTTGGCGAAAGGCTCAGACCGCGATGAAGACTCGGATCAGTAGTTTCCGGGGAAACATTGATCCCTGAAGACGGACCTTTCTGCAAATTCACGTTGATTCATCGGCGGCGCGACTTCGTTCATGCAGCCTGCATCGATCGCGTCACGCCGTGCATCGTACCCCTACGCCGCCACCTTCAAATCCTCAATCGCCCGCTGCCTCACGCCCAGGTCATCCCATAACTCCGGGTGGCAAGTGAACACCAGAATCTGATGCCGCGTGGCCGCGTCGATCAACGCGCGCTTGATCGCGTCGCGCCGCGCGGCGTCGGTATGCACGGCCGCGTCGTCGAGCATGAGCAAGGTCGGCCGGCCCGATGCCTTCAACAGATCCGCGTAAGCGAGCCGCGTCAGAATGCCGAGCTGTTCGCGCGTGCCGAAGCTCAGCGCCTCGAGCGTGTCCGCGCGGCCAAAGCGGTCCAGCGTGGCGGGGCTCAGATCGTCGCCGAGCGCGATCGTGGATTGCGGGAAAATCCGTTTCAGATAATGCCCGAGCCGCTCCGTCAACGGCGCGCGCAATTGCGCGACCGCGGCATCGCGTTCGTGGACCAGCACTTCGTCGAGCAGACTCAACGCGCTCGCGCGCAAGCTCAGTTCGTCTTTGCGCCGCGTCGCCTGCTCGACCTTGGCTTCCACCGCTGCCAGACGCTCGCCGAGACCGGACGCGCCGACCGTCTCCAGTTGACTGCGCAACGCCGCGATCTTCACCTGCCGATCGTTCTGCTCGCCGCGCGCAAGCTCCGCCGACGCGCGATAGCGCTTCGCCTCAGCCGCCGGGTCGTCGAGACGCGCCGCTTCCAGTTCGCGCTCGCGCCCTTCCCGCTGCTTGCGCAATGCCTCGACCTGCACGCGCTGTTCGACGATCTTCGCCTGCCACTGCGCACGGTTGCGGCGGAACGCTTCGTCGTCCAGTTGCGCCTGCTTGCGTTGCAATTGATCAGCGAGCGATTCCGCGTTCGCCATGCCGGTCGATTTTTTGTCGGCCGCCTGCGTCAGCACTTTTCTGGCGGCTTCCAACGCGTCGCGCGCGATCTCGGCGTTGCGGCGCGCTTCATCGAGCGGCGGTGCAGAGGAAACGTCAGGCAGACCCGCGAGCCGCTCATTGGCGGCCTGCATACGCGCCGCAGCCGTCGCCGACGCCGCGCGCAACGCGTCGATACCCTGCGGCGCGTGCACGTCGAGAATCTTCGCCTGGCTTTTCTGCTGGGCGAGCGCCGTCTTCCAGCGCTCATGCCGCGCTTCGCCCTCGCCGAGCGAGGCGACGCCGAGCGCCTGCAACAATTGCGCATGCTGGGCTTCGAGCGACGCGAGTTCGGACAAACGCGCCGGCAGATCGGAGACGCCGGGAATCACCCGCAATTCGCCGAGCGCGCCCAAGCCGATCCGCTTCTCCTCATCCACACGCAGCACGCCTTCGTTGCTCACTGGGTGGTCGTTGACGGTAATCGCGCCGTTCAGGCGATATTCGATGCGCGTCATCGCGGCTTCGGTGCGAGCACGTAACACGCTCAGCTCGCTGCCGAGCGCGGCGAGCCGCTTCAGCTTCGCCTCGTCGATTTCGAACATGGCCGCTTCGCGCGCGGCTTCGAGCACGGCATCGTTCGCCTTGCTGGCTGCGGCGATCGACGCTTCGAGCCGCTCGCTTTCCGCGCGGAAGAGTCCGATCTGGCTGCGCAGATCGGCCGCGGTCACGGCTGCGTTGGCCAGTTCGAGCGCGCGGTTGGCGTCGGCAGACGCCTGCTCGAATTGCGTCACGCTGGCCGCGGCATCCGCGTGTTCGGCCTGAACCGCCGCCACGCTTGCCCGCAGCGCGTCGAGTTGCTGGCGCTCGCGCGCGACGGCCGCTTCCAGGTCGAGCGCGTTCTGCTCCTGCTGCAATGGCAAAGCGAGTTCGGCTTCACTCGCTTTCAGCGACTGCTCAAGTCCTTTGAGGCTGCCTTCGAGTTGCACGACGGCATCGGCGCGCAATTGCGCCTGCAACGCCTTCTGCTCGTGAACCTCCCACGGGCGTTTGCGCTGCGTATCGTCGAAGGTTTGTTGCTGTGTGGCGAGACTGGCAATGTTCGCCTCGAACTGTTGACGCTGCTGTTCGAGATCAGCGCGCTCCTCGATCAGGCGCGTGAGGGTCTGTTCCGCCTCGGCGAGCGGACCGGTGGACTTCTGCGTGCGCGCGGTGAGCAGTTGCCGAAGCTCGCGCTGCACGGCGGCGATCAACGCGTCCTCGCCTGCCGATTCGCGGCCGCCTGACAGTTGCGACAGCGCGTCGCGCAGATACTGCGCGGCGTGGCCGGTGGAATCGCGCATCTCCTGCGTGCCGCCTTGCTGCACCCACAGCAAGCCAGGAACCCCCGCGTTCTCTGCCTTCAACGGCCCACGCGCGGGGCGTGAAAAACCGAGCAAGGCCGCGAGCTTGTCTTCGGCTTCATCTTCACCGAACGCGCTCTGGCCAATCCTCAGCTCGCAACGCTGCCGCGTGACAAACTGCTTCGACAAGCGGCACACCATGCCGTCCAGTTCGAAGCTCACTTCGACCGACGGCTGCCCGCTCGCCTTGCCCCATGGCAACAGGTCTTTCAGATGGGAGGCCTTGTAGCGCTCCAGAAACACGGCGCGCACGGCTTCGGCAATGGTGCTCTTGCCGGCTTCGTTCGGACCGACGAACAGATTCAGACCGGGCTGCAGATCGTCGATGACGAGCTTCCCGGTGAACTGCTTGAACTCCTGAATCGCAATACTTTGCAGCTTCATGCGGACCTCGCTTCGCGCGGCAGTTCACGTTGAAAACGCGCCAGAAGCAGCAACGCCTCGGCCGCGCGCTTGATCTCTTGCGGGTCGGACTGTGGGTCCTCCTGCAAGCCGCGCAGACGCGCCACCACTTTCGCGAGGTAGCCGCTCTGCGCGCCGAGTTCGGCGAGATCGTCGTCGGTGGGCAGCACTTGCAGGCCGCTCAGGTCGACGCGCAAGGCTCGCACGCGCGCGCGGGCTTCTTCCACGGCGACGTGCAGCGCTTCGGCGTCGGCCAGCGCGGCCGTGCCACCGACCGACACGCGCAGCACGTCGTGGCTGCCCAGCGTGGCGAGGCGCGCCTTGAGCGAATCCACATCGGTCGGCACGGCGATGGTCTCCTCCCAACGATGCCACTGATATTGACCGACCCGCACCGGCTCGACCACCGGCGAGGCGCCCGGCTCGCTCAGCGTGACATCGAGCATGAAACCCGGATCGTTGGCGCGGAAGCGGTCCTGCTCATGCGTGCCCGCGTACCAGATGCGTTCATCGACTCTCAGATGTCCGTGCCAGTCGCCGAGCGCCAGGTAGTCCAGACACGCGCTCGCGGCACGCGTCGGCGCGATTGGATTCGACGAGTCGATGCCTTCCTGCAAAATCCCGCTTACGCTGCCGTGCGCGAGTCCGACGCGGTGATAGCCGGCCGGTGTTTCCGCGGTATCGAAGAAACCGGTGGTGTCGTCATACGTGATGCGTTGCGTGAGCGGCGCGCACAGTAATGCGCAGCGGCACTCGTCCAGCAGCACCACGCCGGGTTCGAGCACCACGCGCACATTCGGCGCGATGCAGTTCAGGCGCTGCGCGCGCGTCCATACGCTCTCGACGAGCGCGGCATCGTGATTGCCCGGCAACATGATCCACGGCCCCGCGAACGCTTGCAACGCGCCGAACAAACGGCGGATCACGGTGTCGGAGACGGTTTGCAGATCGAACACGTCGCCGGCCACGAGCACCGCATCCACATTGCGCGCGGCGGCTTCTGCCGCGATCCGGCGCACGGTCTCGAAGCGTGCCTCGGCAAGATGCGCCGCCTCGTCCGGCTCGAACTGGCCGAATTGCGTTCCGATCTGCCAGTCCGCGGTGTGCAGAAACCTGATCACTGTGCCTCCTTCCGTTTCATTCCGTTCAATTGCAAGCTGTCTCGCCAGGCGAGCCAGCGCAGTCTAACCGCAGATGTTACCGTGCCCGCGCGGCAAAGCCAGCCCTCGACGACGAGCGCGCCTGGCCCATGCGCCGCCGAGCGGCGCTACACTCGCGATTCCGGACGCGCGCGTAGGGCGCGCCGCATGATTTCAATCGACCTGGACCCGTTGCCCGCCGCCGATGAACAAAGCAATCGAACTGAAGAAGGCCAAGCGCACCCCGCTCCTGCTGTTGATCGCCGCCGCCTGCGTTTTCGTGGTGACCGCGTTCATGCCGCGCGGCATCTGGGTGGACGGCATCAAGGCGGTGGCCGAGGCCGCGATGGTGGGCGCGCTCGCCGACTGGTTCGCGGTCGCCGCCCTGTTTCGCCGCGTGCCGATCCCGGTCGTCTCCGCGCACACCGCGATCATTCCGAGGAACAAGCACAAGATCGCCGATAACCTCGCGGTGTTCGTGCAGGACAAGTTCCTGGATGTGCCTTCACTGGTCGGTCTGATCCAGAAGCACGACCCCGCGCGCACCATCACCGCGTGGCTGACGCAGCCGGAAAACACCGCCCGTTTAGGCGACTACGTCGTCAAGCTCACCAGCGGCATTCTCGAATTGACCGACGACGTGCGCATTCAGGTTTTCATCAAGGACGCGCTGCGCGACGTGCTGGCCAAAGTGGATCTGTCGCAATCGATGGGCTCGATTCTCGACACGCTCACCAAGGACGGCCGCCATCAGGAACTGCTCGACGCCGGCATCGAACAGGTGGTGGCGCTGCTGCGCGAACCGCACGCGCGCGAGTTCATCGCCGAGCGGATCGTCGAATGGGTGAAAGGCGAGTACCCGAAGATGGAGAAGATCCTGCCTTCGGCATGGCTCGGAGAGAAAGGCGCCGAAGCTATCGCCAACGCGGTGAATCGCATGCTCGAACAGATCAGCGAGAATCCTACGCATGAACTGCGTCAGAAGTTCGACGACGCGGCGCACAAGCTGATCGTCAAGCTCAAAACCGATCCCGCGTTCCTGCAAAAGGGCGAGGAACTGAAACGCTATCTGGTGGAAGGCGACGCGCTCAGTTCGTATGTGAAAGACATGTGGGGCGAATTGCGCGCGTGGCTCAAGCGCGATCTGCAAAGCAGCGACTCGGCCCTGCACGCGCGCGTGGTGGCAATGGGCCAATGGGTCGGCCGCGAACTCGCGCACGATCCGGCGTTGCGCCAGTCGCTCAACGATCACCTCGAAGAAGCCGCGCGCACAATGGCGCCGGACTTCGCGCGGTTCCTGACGCGCCATATCAGCGACACCGTCAAGAACTGGGACTCGCATGAGATGTCACGGCAGATCGAGCTGAACATTGGTAAGGATCTGCAATACATCCGCATCAACGGGACGATCGTGGGCGGCTTTATCGGCCTGCTGCTGTACGCGAGCTCGCAATTGCTGGGCTTGCTGCGTCTGCACATGGGATGAGCAGGCCGCCTTGCGTCAAAGCGCCTACAATCCGGGCATACGAATTGCTCATGCGTTTGGCCCGGACTCCCTCTCCCGGTCCGCGAGCGGCCCTTATAAGAACGACAGCACGTCTCAATCGGAAGTGTGCTCATGAAAATCTCGTTACCGCCAACTGAGCGGCCGAACCGCGTTTACCCGCCGGGCACGCCGAGTCTGCACGGGCTTGCATCGGTGATTACCGGCGTGGTGGTGGTGTGCGGCTTGTACTTCGGCCGCGCGGTGTTGATCCCGATCACGCTGTCGGTGTTGCTCAGCTTCCTGCTCGCTCCGCTCGTACAGATGTTGCGGCGTTTCCATATGGGGCAATTGCCGTCGATTTTTATCGCCGTGTTGTTCGCGTTGGCCAGCTTACTCGCCGTCGGTGCGCTGATCACCGCGCAACTGGTGCAGCTCGCGGCCGACCTGCCGCAGTATCAGGAGGCGATCGAGCAGAAGATCGAAACGGTGCAGGAAAAAACCGTCGGCCGCGCCGATTCGCTCATGAGCCGCGCCGCCGTCGCGTTGCAGCGCGTGTCCCCGCCCAAGCCGAACCCGCCGCGCCCCACCGGACGCGCCGCGCGCAATGCGCCCGCCGTGCCGCAGCCGGTCGAAGTGCACGAACCCTCGCCCACGCCGATGCAACTCGCGCAACGCGCGTTGTCGCCGGCCATTGCGCCGATCGAAACGACCTTTATCGTGCTGGTCGTGACGATCTTCATCCTGCTGCAACGCGAGGATTTGCGCGACCGTTTGATCAGCCTGTTCGGCTCGCGCGATCTGCACCGCACCACCACCGCGATCAACGACGCCGCCGTGCGGCTGTCGCGCTACTTCGTCGCGCAACTCGGCGTGAATCTGAGCGCGGGCGGCGTGATCGCCATCGGGCTCGCGATCATCGGCGTGCCGGGGGCGCTGCTGTTCGGCGTGATCGCCGCATTGCTGCGCTTCGTGCCGTATATCGGCATCTGGATCGCCGCGATTCTCGCCGTGTTTCTCGCGGCCGCGATCCAACCGCAATGGACCATGGCCGTTTATACGCTGATCCTGTTCATTGTCGTCGACGTGGTGGCCGGGCAGATCGCCGAGCCGCTGCTGTATGGTCACCGTTCCGGCCTTTCGCCGCTCGCGGTCGTGGTGGCGGCGATTTTCTGGAGCTGGCTGTGGGGGCCGATCGGTCTCGTGCTGTCGACGCCGCTCACGTTGTGCGTGGTCACGCTGGGCCGCTACGCTGACCGGCTGAACTTTCTCACCGTTTTGCTGGGCGATCAGCCCGCGCTCACGCCCGCGCAGAACTTTTATCAGCGGCTGCTCGCGGACGATCCGCACGAGGCGATCGTGCAGGCGGAGCGGCTGTTGCGCGAAATGTCGCTGATCGACTATTACGACAAGGTCGCGCTCGAAGGTCTCAAGCTCGCCCGCAATGATGCAATGCGCGGCGTGCTGATGCCGGACCAGTTGCAGCGTATCAACGACGCGCTGGTGGACATCGTCGAAAACCTCGAAATCGCCGACGGCTTGCCGGACCGCCTCGCACGCAGCGAACCCGCCGATACCGCGAGCGCGCTGCTCGCTTCGGCCTCGGCCGATCTGTCCGAGCGGCACGACAGCCACGTTTCAGCGCACCCGCAGATGCGCCCCGAAGCGGCAAAAACGTCCGTGCTGTGCGTCCCCGGCCGCGGTTCGTTCGACGAAGTCACCACCGCGATCGCCGTGCAACTGCTCGGCCACCAAGGCCTCGCGCCGATGATGGCGACGCACTCGGGCTATCGCAGCGCACGCGCCGACGAACCGAGCTTCAAGGACGCGCCGATCATCTGCATCGTCTCGCTCGACGCGCCCGAATCGCCGCCGTATCTGCGCAACATGCTGCGGCGCACGCGCGAATGGCGGCCGCGCGCGACGCTGGTGGTCGGCGTCGGCGGTGCGCCGGAGGGCGGCCCGGAGATGGGCGCGACCGGCGCTTCGCACGCGGCGCCCACCTTCCGCGCGATGATCGAAGAATGCCTGGCGGCGTCGAGCTTGCAGCACGCGCGCCACGCTTCGCATGTGGGCGGGGCGGACTAGGCGCTTTCGCTGTGGGTACAGCCGCCCGGCGCCGCTGTACCCAAAATGAGGACAGCCACGCGCGCACCCTCCTTCATACTTCGCTATCGATTCGCACCGCCTCGAAGAGCTAACCAGCCCCGGCGGTCGATTTCCGGCATCGAAGCTCCAGGAGACACGCATGAGCCGCCCCTTCAAACCCTATCCGTTTTCGCCGCGTCACTATAAAGGCGTGGCGCCACCGCTCGTCGACGGGCGCGATCCGGTCAGGCGGCCGGTGGCGATTGTCGGCGGCGGGCCGGTGGGCATGACGCTGGCGCTCGCGCTGGCTCGCCAGGGCGTGCGCTCGGTGCTGATCGAAGCCGACGACGGCGTCTGCACCGGCAGCCGCGCGATCTGCATCTCGCGGCGCAGTCTGGAAATATTCAAGCGACTCGGCGTCGTGCAAGGCTTCCTGCAAAAAGGCTTGCCGTGGACCGGCGGCCGCAGCTTCTATCGCGACACCGAAGTGTTCCGCTTCGCCATGCATCAGGACGACGAGCAATCGCTGCCGCCGATGATCAACATCGCGCAATATCAGATCGAGCAGCTGCTGCTCGACGAGGTAGAACGGCATGCCGACCTGATCGAGATCCGCTGGCAGACGCGCGTGACCGGCATCGAGCAACACGCGGCCGAAGGCGGCCGCGAGAATCTGGAAGGCACGGCCGGCGCAACGCTCGCCCTGCTTACCGGCGACACCGCATGGATGATGGACGCCGACTGGGTGGTAGCCTGCGACGGCGGCCGCAGCACGATTCGCGAGGCGCTCGGCCTCAAGCTCACCGGCACCACGTACGAAGGCCGCTACGTGATCGTGGATATCGAACTGGCCAGCGCGCGCGCCACCGAACGCCTCGCCTATTTCGATCCGCCGTCCAATCCCGGCTCGACCGTGCTGGTGCACAAGCAGCCCGACAACGTCTGGCGCATCGACTATCAGCTTCGCGACGACGAAGACCCGGACGCCGCCGTGCAGCCCGAGAACGTCATGCCGCGCGTGCAGAGCGTGCTCGATTCGATGGGCGAAACCGGCGCATGGTCGCCGATCTGGATCACCGTCTACAAGGCCAACGCGTTGACGCTGGAACGCTACCGGCATGGCGCGGTGCTGTTCGCGGGCGACGCCGCGCATCTCGTGCCGATTTTCGGCGTGCGCGGCGCCAATTCGGGTATCGACGACGCGGACAACCTTGGCTGGAAACTGGCCTGCGTGGTGAACGGCGTGGCGTCGCCGCGTCTGCTGGACAGCTACAGCGACGAGCGCGTGTTCGCCGCGCGCGAGAACCTGAGCTACGGCATGAAGAGCACGGAGTTCATGGCGCCGCCCTCGTTTGCTTTCGACCTGATGCGCCAGGCCGTGCTCGGTCTCGCCGAGCATCATGCGGCGGTGCGCCCGTTGATCAATCCGCGGCAGACGCATGCGATTGCCTACGCGCAGTCGCCGCTGAACGAAACCGCGGGTGAAGCGAGCAACGCTTTCGCGCAAGGGCCGGCGCCCGGTACGGTGCTTCCGGAATGCAGACTCAAACGTGAGGATAAAGGCGTCTCTGTCGATATCCATCTGACGGATCTGCTCGGGCCATGCTTCACTGCATTACGCTTCGGTGCAGATGCGAACGACGACTCCACGCAAGACACAGCGTGGCAGCAGTTGCAAGACACGTTGGCCGAACAACGTATCCCGTTCAAAACCGTCAAGCTGGTCAAGAACGACACGCAAAACGTCGCGAGCTCAAACGTAGTCGATCACACCGGCCGTCTGCACGACATGCTCGACGCCACGCCCGGCACGGTCTATCTGGTTCGGCCCGACGGCCATGTACTCGCCCGCTGGCGCGACGGCAGCGCAGCAGCCACGCAGCGCGCCATCGGCGCGGCGCTGACGATCTGATACAAGGAGACAAACATCATGACCGATAGCGATCTCGACCTCGTCTACACGACGCTCTGCAAAACCCTCACGAACGAAGGCGAAGCGCAGGCGCCGCTATATCTGGCCCGCCTCGCGATGCTGTGCCTGACCGAACTCGACAACCCGCAGCGCGCGTTGTCGCTGATCGAAGCGGCACGGCTGCCGGTTTCGACTGCGGTGACGGCATAAAGCGTAAAAAAGCCGCCGCGCCTGACAGGGCGCGGCGGCTTTTCCTCGACGAAAGTGTTACTGCTTCGGATACAAACCCAGTGTGCTCGCATGCAGGCGCGCGAGACCGAGCAACGCATCCGTATACGGCGTAGCGACGCCTGTCAGTTGTCCCAGTTCGCGCACCGCGGCCACCAGCGCGTCGAGTTCGACTGCTTTACCCGCCTGCACGTCCTGCAGCATCGAGGTTTTCATCGCGCCGAGTTTCAGTGTGACCTCGTGGCGATCCGCCGGCTCCTGATCGATCGGAATGCCGAAGCGCGCGCCGATTTCCTTGGCCTCCAGCATGATGCTCGTGACGAAGTTGCGCGCCAGCTCGTCGCTGAGAATCCGGTCGGTGGTGGCGCCGGTGATCGCGCTGATCGGATTCATCGTCATATTGCCCCACAGCTTGTACCAGACGTCGCGCTGAATCTGCGCGGACGCCGACGCATTGAAGCCGGCCGCCGCGAGCTTGGCCGTGAGCGCCGCGACACGCTCGCTCGCCTGTCCCGACGCCTCGCCGATAATCAGCCCGTTACCCTGATGATGCCGGATGACGCCCGGCGCTTCGACGAGGCAACTGGCGTGCACCACGCAGCCCACCGTCTGCGCACTCGGAATCGCGGCGGCAATCGTGCCGTCCGGATCGATCGACTTCAGGCGCTTGCCGGCGAAGTCCGCGCCGAGTCCGTCGCAGAACCACCAGGGCACGCCGTTCATCGCGGTCAAGACGATGGTCCGGGCGCCAAGCAGCGGCGCGATCCGCGCGGCCACCGACGCCATCGCCGGGCCCTTGACGGCGACCACGACGAGACCCTGCACACCGAGGTCCGCGGGCCTCTCGCTCGCGTTCACTTTCACGGCATGCGTAGCGCCGCTTTCGATCAGACGCAAGCCGTGCTCGCGCAGCGCGTTCAGCGTCTCGCCGCGCGCCACCACGCTCACGCCGTGGCCGGCCTGGGCGAGCTTCACGCCCATCCAGCCGCCGATCGCGCCTGCGCCGTAGATTGCTACTTTCATCGTTTCAATCCTTATAACTGGCGTCGATGCGGTCCACTCGCCGCACCAACGCGTCGAACACGTCCTGCCCCGCGCCGTGACGCGGATCGAACTGCAGCGCGTCGCGCGAGCAGCGAATCGCGACCTCTTCCGGCACCGGCCGCGCGCGGCCCATCGCAAACGTCGCCATCTGGATTTCGCAGGCGCGGTTGAGCGTCCACAGAACCGCGAAAGTTTGCGGCAAGGTGTGGCCCCACGCAAGCAGCCCATGGTTGCGCAAGATCACCGCCTGCCGGTTGCCGATGTGCTCCAGCAGACGCGGACCTTCTTCCGCGTGCACGGTGATGCCCTCGAAGTCGTGATACGCAATGCGGTCGTGCAGTTGCGCGCTGTAGAAGTTGGTCTGCTGCAGACCGTCTTCCAGACAGGCCACGGCGACGCCCGCCGTGGTGTGCGTGTGCATCACGCAGTGGGCGTCGGGCAAGCCTTCGTGAATCGCCGCATGCACGACGAAGCCGGCCGGATTCACCGGATACGGCGAGTGATCGAGCACGCGACCCTGTGCGTCGATCTTCACGAGATTGCTCGCGGTCACTTCGCTATAGTGCAGCCCGAACGGATTGATCAGGAACTGCCGCTCGCCGCCGCTCACGCTGGCGGGAATGCGCAGCGTGATGTGGTTGTAGATCATCTCGGTCCAGCCGAGCATGTCGAAGATCCGGTAGCACGCGGCAAGCTGCACGCGCGCGTGCCATTCGTCCGGATGCATCGCTTGGGCCTTCGGCGCCGTCGGCGCTGGTATATCGAGGGTGGTCATGTGGGTCTCCCTTGTCGACCGCTGTTATCGTTCTGTTGCTCGAAAAGCCGTGCTTACGCGCCCGACACCACGGCCGCGATCGACGCCGCCACATACTCCGCGTTGCGTTCGTTCAGACCGGCCACGCACATGCGCCCGGAGCGCAGCACATACACCGCGTATTCGCTGCGCAGACGCTCCACCTGGCGTTCGCTCAAGCCCGTATAGGTGAACATGCCGCGCTGTGCGAGGTAGCGCGCGCGCATCACTTCATCCACACGGCCCGCGAGTCCGGCGTGTATCGTGCCGCGCATGGCGAGAATTCGTTCGCGCATGGTGGCGAGTTCCGCTTCCCACGAAGCGCGCAACGACGCATCCGCGAGCACGTTGGCGACGAGCCGCGCGCCGTGCGTCGGCGGGTTGCTGTAGTTCGCGCGCACCGTCGACATCAATTGGCCCAGCACGCGGCCGGCCTCTTCCGCGCTCTTGCAGACCACGCTCAACGCGCCGACCCGCTCGCCATACAGCGAGAAATTCTTCGAGAACGAATTGGCGGCGATCAACGGTATCCCCGCGTCGGCCAGCAGACGCACGCAAGCCGCGTCTTCTTCGAGACCGGCGCCGAAACCCTGATAAGCCATATCGACAAATGCGATCAGCTTGCGACGCTGCAAGACCGGCACCAGCTCGGCCCATTGCGCCGGGCTCAGATCGACGCCCGTCGGGTTGTGGCAGCACGCGTGCAGCAGCACGACGCTCTGTTCCGGCAAGCGGCCGATCGTTTCGATCATGTCGGCGAAACGCAAGCCGCCGGTGTGTTCGTCGTAATACGGATAAGTGTTGACCGTCAGCCCCGCGCCTTCGAACACGACGCGATGGTTTTCCCAGCTCGGGTCGCTGATCCAGATCTGCGAGCCGGGGAAATAACGTTTCAGGAAATCAGCGCCCACCTTGAGCGCGCCCGAGCCGCCGATGGTTTGCAGCGTCGCGATCCGCCCCGCCTTGCGCGCCTCGCTGTCCGCGCCGAATACGAGTGCCTGAGCCGTATCGCGATAGAGCGGCAGGCCGGCCATCGGCAGATAGGAGCGCGGGCCGATCGAATCGAGCAGCGCGGTTTCGGCGCGGCGCACGGCGCTCATGACCGGCAGCTTGCCGGCGTCGTCGAAATAGATGCCGATGCTCAGATTGACTTTGTTGGTGCGCGGGTCGAGTTGGAAGTCTTCGTTCAGGCTCAGAATCGGGTCGCCTGGATAAGCGGGAATGTGGTCGAACATGGCAATTCCTTGAATGGGGCCGCGGCGCGGTCTCGGTGTGGCGCTTGGTATGGCGGGCGCGTGGCGCGCGTGTGGCAAAACGACAGCCCACGTGAACCGGCCTGACTCAGACTGGCGAGACGGGAGTCTAAGCGGGTTTGGCCGGGTGCGTCGATTGGCACAAGTTTCCGCGCATGCGGCACGCGGCACAATCAATCGATTTTTCACGATTCGTTAGTTTTTCTTTAGAATCGCCTCATGCCACTCACGCGCGTCACCCTCCGTCAGTTTGAAGCGTTTCTCGCCATCGTCGATCTGCATAGCATCGGCGCGGCGGCGGACCGGCTCGGCCTGACTTCGTCGGCGGTCAGCCAGTTGCTCGCCGACCTCGAAACGGAACTCGGCTTCCGCCTGTTCGACCGCACCACGCGGCGCGTGAATCTGTCGAGCGCCGGGCAGGATTTTCTGGCGTCGGCGGAATCGGTGCTGCGGCACGTGCGCGCCGCCGCGCAATCCGCCGACGATATCCGCAACCGCGCCGCCGGCATCGTGCGGATCGGCGCGCCGCTGGTGCTGGCGGCGACCGCGCTGCCCGCGGCCATCGCCGAATATGCGCGCGACAAGCCGAAGGTGGTCGTGCGCATTTGCGATACCGTGGTCGAGCAGTTGGTGGAGCGCGTGGAAAGCGGCGACGTGGATCTCGCGATCGGACCCGACCGGCAAAGCGGCACGCGCGTGCGTTGCGATCCGGCGTTCGCGAGTCCGTGGGTCATGTGGTGCGCGCCGACTCATCCGTTGAACGCGCGCCGCCGCGTGCAGTGGCCGCATTTGCGCGGCGTGCCGATCGTCGCCACCGGCCGAGACCACGAACGCGCCGTCGGGCAAATGCTGGCCAATCTGCCGGCGGAAGCCCGCATCATTCCCGTGGACGTGGTGGACAACGTCACCACGGCGTTCGGCCTCGCCTCGCAAGGACTGGCCATCACGCTCGCGCCCGCCTACGTCGCGCCGTTGGCGCGCACCTTCGGGCTGGTGATGAAGCGTATCGTCGATCCCGAAACGATCCGCGAGGTGTGCGTGTATCGCTCGACGGAACGCGCGCTGTCGCCGCCCGCCGACGGTTTCGCGGACTTCATCATGCCGTGGTTAAAGCGCTGGGATCGCGAGACGCAGGCGGAGGCACGCGGCAAGCGTGCGTAATTGGTAGCTGCGTGGTAGCTGCGCTGCGAGGTGGTTGCGCTCAAGAGACAGTGTCCGCCCCACCGGCTTAACGTAAAACGCGCAAGCCGGCCGCGCTCCGTTTCAGGATCAAGCCAGTTCGGGCGTCATGCACAACGAGAACAACTGTCTCTGGCTCGAGATGCCGAGCCGCGCGTAAGCGCGCTTCTGATAGGTAATCACGCTCGCTGGCTTGACGCCCATCTGCACCGCGATTTCAACAGCGCTGGCGCCTGCTAGCGTGCCACGCAGCACGTCGAGTTCGCGCGACGTGAGCGCAGGGCAAGCGCGCCTGACCCGCGCCAGCATCGCCGCCGCCGAGCCCTGCTGATGTTGTCCATTCAACGCGTAATGGCCCTTCGCCGCGTGCGCGAACAAGGGCGCGAGACTTTCCACGCGTTCCAGTTCGCCCGGCTGAAACACGCCATAGGCGCGGTCGCGATACAGATTGATCGACAGCCAGACGCTTTCCATGGGCTGCACGAGCAGCGACAGCCGGTCGGACACGTTCGGCTGCGCATAACAGGCCGCGCGATACGCTTCGTTTTCGATCTCTTCGCTTTGCTGCTGATGCAGCACCAGCGCGTCGCGCGCCGGTTTGTCGTGCGGCTGCCCGATGATCGCGCGATTGCCGTCGAGCGCATAGAAATGCGTAGCATAGCGATCGGCGACGTCGCGCAGAAAGCGGCCGCCGCGATGATCGGCGGCGGAAACCGTGCGCGGCCTCGCGTCGAATTCATAGGCGAAGATGGTGCACTGCGAAACCGGCAGCGTATCGCCGACGGTCTTTAAAATGCTGGCCGCGAGCGCGTCGGCATCCGCATGCGAAATCGACATGACCAGCTCGCTTGCGCGCGAAATGCTGATCTGTTCGTTGCGATGCGGTGGAGAAATGCGCCATGAACGCATGATGGAAGTCCGGTCGCCGTGCGGTAGTTCGGTTCGGCAAGCGTAGCACAGCGGCACATGCGGCACATTCTTCACTAATGGCGCAGCGCCGCGCCGTTACTTCCCCGTAAACGATCCGCGCTGGAACGTCACCATTCGCGGCAACTCGATCGTAAAGACCGTGCCCACGGCTTCGTCGGAGTTCACGCTGACGCTGCCGCTGTGCATGCGCGCGATTTCCTGCACGATATGCAGGCCCAAACCCAACCCTTCGCGCGAGCGCGCACCGCTGTTGTTCGGGCCGAACGCCTTGAACAGATGCGGAAACACCTCGGCCGGAATCGTGCCGCGATTGGCGACTTTCAGACGCACGCACTCGACCGCCTCGCCATCCACCTCGACGCCGATATCGCCGCCCGGCGCGCCATGATGCAGCGCATTGCTCACCAGATTCGACACGGCTTGCCAGACGAGGTCGGTGTCCCACGCGCCCGACGTATTGCCGCGGCTCGCGAACACGATCTGCTTGCCGTTCTCGCGCGACGCGAATTCGTCGATCACCGAACGGCACAGCGTCGCGAGTTCGATCGAACGCGGCTGCAGCGGCAGGCGCCCGCCTTGCAAACGCGCGAGATTGAGCAACTGGTCGACCATGCGCGCCATCCGCAGCGAACTGTTCTTCACGCGCGCGGCCACCGTCGCCGACTGTTCGTCGGCCGCCGTGCGCATCAGATACTCCGCCGACGCCAGCACCGCGCCGAGCGGCGTGCGCAGATCGTGACTGAGCACGGCCATCAGCATTTCGTTGGCTTCGAGCATTTGCCGCGTGGTGACGAGTTGCGCCGCGAGCTGACGCTTCTGCTGTTCGAGCTGCACGAACACGTCGACCTTGGATTGCAGAATCCGCGGATCGAATGGCTTGTAGAGAAAGTCGACCGCGCCCGCCTCATAGCCGCGGAACGTGCGCGACGCGTCCTGCGCGGTTGCCGTCAGAAAGATGATCGGCACGTGCGAGGTGCGCGGGCTGCCACGCATCAGCGCAGCCAGTTCGAAGCCGTTCATGCCAGGCATGTTGACGTCGAGAATCGCCAGCGCGACTTCGTGCTTGAGCAGCAGGTCGAGCGCCGCCGTGCCCGAGTCGGCCACCAGCACTGCGAGATCCGGCCGGGCCAGCAAAGCTTCGAGCGCCGTGATGTTGTGAACGATGTCGTCGACGATCAGAATGTTCACGGGTGAGTTCGTCATGGCATCGCGTCAGAAAGAGGCCGGCAATGCAGCAAGCCGCCGGGCCATGGTTTCGGGAGTGTAGACAAAATCCGCCGCGCCGCGTTCAATTGCGGCGCGCGGCATTTCGGGGGAAACAGCGGTGTCGGGCGCCTGCACCCAGCTCGTGCCGCCCAACGCGCGCACGCGCTTCAGGCCGTGCGCGCCGTCGTCGTTGGCGCCGGACAGCAGGAGCGCGAGCAGGCGTTCGCCATATACGGCGGCGGCCGATTCGAACAGCACGTCGATCGAGGGACGCGAAAAGCGCACGGCGGCGTCGGTCGATAGCGCGACGGTGCGGTCCACCTCCACCAGCATGTGATAGCCCGGCGGCGCGATGTGCACGCGCCCCGGCATGATGCGCTCGCCCGCATCGGGCTCGAGCACCGGCAACGCGCAGCGGTGCGCGAACGCATCCACCAGATAGCTGCGCAGATCGGGCGGCAGGTGCGTGACGATCATCACGGCCGGCGCAAAGCCCGCGGGCAGTGCGCTGAGCAGCACGTTCAGCACTTCGATGCCGCCCGCCGAGCCGCCGATCACGACGAGCTCGTAGCCGCGCGCCGCTTCGGCATCGACATTTGGCTGGACAGTTGAGCGTGGCATGGTGAGCGTGCTAGCGCTTCTGGTAAATGCGTTCGCTCGGACGGAATTCGTCGAACGCTTCGTAGTGGCTGGAAAACCGCAAACTTTCCTTGCTGCCCAAACCGAGAAATCCGCGCCGCACCAGCGCGTTTTCGAACAGACCGAGCGCGCGATCCTGCAAGCCGCGGTCGAAATAGATCAGCACGTTGCGGCACGACACCAGGTGCGCTTCGAGAAAGACTTCGTCGGTGGACAGGCTGTGGTCGGCGAACACCACGCGCTCTTTCAGCGAGCCCGCAAAGCGCGCACCGCCATACGCCGCATGATAGTAGTCGGACAGCGAACGCTTGCCACCGGCCGCCAGATAGTTTTGCGTGAAGCCCTGAATCCGGTCCAGCGCATAGATGCCGGACTCGGCGCGCGCGAGCGCGTCCGGGTTGATGTCGGTCGCGTAGAACAGCGTGCGTTCGGTCAGCCCCTCCTCGTCGAAGAGAATTTTCAGCGACCAGAGTTCCTCGCCCGTGCTGCACCCCGCCACCCACACCTTGATCGACGGATAGGTGCGCAGACGCGGCAGCACGTGTTCGCGCAGCGCGAGGAAATACGCCGGATCGCGAAACATCTCGCTGACCTGCACCGTGAGGTACTGGAACAGCCGCGAGAACTCGTCGCCGTTGCGCATGATGCGGTCCTGCAGCTGCGACAGCGTCTTCAGTCCGAATTCCTCGAGCGCCTGCGACAGGCGGCGGCGCAGCGACGACATCGCGTAGTGGCGGAAGTCGTGCTGATACTTGAGGTAGACCGCCTCCAGCAGCAGCTTCAATTCGATGTCGAAGTCGCTCATGCGTTGCGGTGCGTCGAATTCGGACTGACTCATCGTGTTCCTGTGTTCCTTCTACCGTTGGCGCAACCAGACACGGCACAATGCGACCAGCTTGTCCACGTCGATCGGCTTCGAGACGTAGTCGTCCGCGCCGGCTTCGAGGCAGCGCGTGCGGTCGTTCGCCATGGCCTTCGCCGTCAGCGCGATGATCGGCAGATGCGCAAAGCGCGGATTGCGGCGAATCTCGCCCATCGCGGTCAGCCCGTCCATCTCCGGCATCATGATGTCCATCAGGATCAGATGCACTTCAGGGCCGTTTTCCAGCGCTTCGAGCGCTTCACGGCCGTTGCGCGCTATCTGCAGTTTCGCACCGAGCGGCTCCAGCACGTGCGAGAGCGCGAAAATATTGCGGACGTCGTCTTCGGCCAGCAGGATCGTGCGGCCCTCGAAGGCATTGTCGCGCTGACGCACCGTGCGCAGCATGCGCTGCTGCTCGGGCGCGAGCGACGACTCCACGCTGTGCAGGAACAGCGTCACTTCGTCGAGCAGGCGCTCGGGCGACTTCGCGCCCTTGATGATGATCGATTTCGAATAGCGGCGCAGACGATGCTCTTCCTCGTCGGACAGCATGCGGCCCGTGTAGACGATCACCGGCAGCGCGGCATGCGCGGTGTTCGCGGCGAGCCGTTCGAGCAGATCGTAGCCGGTGCCGTCGGGCAGCGCGAGATCGGTCACCACGCAGTCGAAGCTGAACTTCGCCAGATATTCCAATGCCTCCGCCAAGGTTGCGACTGCAACGATCTCGGTGTTTTCGCTTTGCAGCAATGCGCGGATGCTTTCGCGCATCGGCGTGTCGTCCTCGATCACGAGCACGCGTTTGAGGCGCTGCTGCAGACGCGCTTCGAGGCGGCGGATCGCGGCTTCCATCGTGCTGCGCGCGGTCGGCTTGAGCGTGTAGCCGATCGCGCCGAGGTGCAGCGCCTTGTCGGCGTGATCGGTAGCCGAGACGATATGGATGGGAATGTGACGCGTGAGCGGATCGTTCTTCAGCCACTCCAGCACGGTCAGGCCGGAACGGTCCGGCAAGCCGACGTCGAGCAGCACAGCGGCCGGGCGCATGTCGCGCACGAGGGCGAGACCGCTGGCCGCACTGCTCGCATGGACAAAGTCGAAGTCGAGTTCGTGGGTCAGATCGCGCAGGATTTCGGCGAAGGCGAGATCGTCTTCCACGGCGACGATAAGACGGCCGGCACGCGTGCGGTTGTCGCGGTCGTCGGCAATCGGGTTGTGTGTGGTTTCGGACGAGTTGCCGCTGGCTAAGCCGTTGGTTAAGCCGTTGGTTGAAGCGCTGGTTGAGCCGTTGATCAGGCCGTTGGCTGGCGTGATCACGCCGGGCTGGCTGCCGCCTGCAGATGGGCGTGCCAGCAGCGGCTCGGCCACAGCCGGCGCGCCGGCCGCTGTCTGTGCCGACGTATGTGCCGATGTCTGAGCCGATGCAAACGCCGGCGCCGTCGCGTGGTGCGCGTCCTGACTCGCGTTCAGCGCCGCCTCCGCATCGAGCGGCAACCACAGCGTGAACACACTGCCCTTGCCGACTTCGCTGGCAACAGTGATCCGGCCGCCCAGCAAGCGCGAAAACTCGCGCGAAATCGACAGACCGAGACCGCTGCCGCCGTATTGACGGCTGGTGGAACCGTCGGCCTGCTGGAACGCCTCGAAGATCATGTCCAGCTTGTCGGCGGCGATGCCGATGCCGGAGTCGCGCACGTCGATGCGCAGCATGCCGCCTTCGGCCGGCGCGACGGACAGCGCCACCTCGCCGCGTTCGGTGAATTTCACCGCGTTCGAAAGGAGGTTGCGCAGAATCTGCGTGACGCGCTGGCCGTCGGTGATGAAGGTATCCGGCGTGCCCGGCAAGCGCTCGAATGTCAGGCTCAAATGCCTGGCGCCGGCCAATGGCTTGAACGTTTCCTCGAGCGCCTGCAGGGTCGCGTCGATCGACACGGTTTCGAGTTCGACCGTCACCTGCCCGGCTTCGACCTTCGACAGATCGAGAATGTCGTTGATCAGCACCAGCAGGTCGCTGTTCGACGCGTGGATCGTGTCCGCGTAACGCACCTGCTCTTCCGTCAGATTGCCGGTACGGTTCTGCTGCAACAGCTTGGCGAGAATCAGCGAACTGTTCAGCGGCGTGCGCAGTTCGTGCGACATGTTGGCGAGGAACTCGGACTTGTAGCGGCTCGACTGTTCGAGGCGCGCCGCGTTGGCCGCGAGATCGTCCTGCGCGCGCAAAAGATCGGACTTCTGCCGCTCGAGACGCTGTGCGTATTCTTCGAGTTGCACATTGGTCTGTTCGAGTTCCGCTTGCTGCGCTTCCAGACGCGCCTGCGATTCCATCAGCGCGCGGCCGCGCTCTTCGAGTCCTTCATTGGAGACGCGCAATTCCTCCTGCTGCACCTGCAGTTCTTCGTTCAACTGCTGCGTTTCGGCCAACGCGTCCTGCAGACGCTCGCGATACAACGCGGCTTCGACGAAGTCGCCCATGCTCTTCGCGATCAGTTCCATGAACTCCTGATCGCGCACGCCCAGCTCGCGAATGAAACCCAGTTCGACGACGCCGTTGACCTGGCCGTCGTTTTCGATCGGCATGATGAGCAGGTTCTTCGGCGCGCTCTTACCGGTCGCGGACATCACCTGCACGTAATCCGCCGGCACGTCGCGCAAGACCAGCGTGCGGCGCGCCAAAGCCGCCTGACCGATCAGGGTCTCGCCTTCGGCGAAATTGCGCGCGGCGGCCTGCTCGTTGTCGCGGCTAAAACCGTAGGTCGCGATCCGCCGCAGCGTGCCGTGTTGTTTATCGCGTACATAGAGCGCGGCCACGACAGCGTCCAGATATTGCGCGAGAAAGTCGAGCATCGCGCGGCCGACCAGCGGCGAGGTAGTCTGCCCGACCACCTTCTCAGCGAGGAGGCGCTGCCCGGAGCGCAGCCACACCTGCTCCTGCAGCATATCGGTCTGTTCGGCCTGCTGGCGCAGCACGCCGTCATAGGTGGTCGACAGGCTCATCAATTCGCGGCGGCCCATCCATGCGAGCAGGCCGCTCACGCCCAGGCTGAACAGCAGGAACACGCCCACCAGCGTGGTGGTGACGCGGCGCGTGGCTTCGCTGCGCTCCTGACGCAGGCGCAACTCGACGTCGAGAAAATCGCCGAATTCACGGCGCGTTTCGTCAAATTCGATTTTGCCGCGCCCGCTCGCGACAGCGCCCTCGACGTTCTGATTGCGACGGCGCGCGTCGATCATCTCTTCGGCAAAACGGCTCCAGCGTTCCTGGATCGCCTGGATCTGCTTGAGCTTTTCGACTTGCGGCGGGTTGTCGGCGACCATCTCCTGCAAGGCCTCGATCTGCGTCTTGAAGCGCGGGCCGCCGGTTTCGTACGGCGTGAGGAAAGTTTCGTCGCCCGTGATCAGGAAGCCTCGCATCGACGATTCGCGATCGACCGCGAGACGCAGCATTTCATTGGCCCGGCCGATCACGCGCTCGGAATGCTCGGCCCAGTTCATGGTCGAGACCAGATAAGCAATCAGTCCGACGAAGACGGCTATCGTGACCAGGCCGACACCCAGAGGCAAGGCAATATTGCGGCGAATAATGCTGCGAAAACGATTCTGGTCGACGGCCTGGGATGCGGTCATTTTTTCTGTCTTCGGCGGGGCGAATCGAGTCGATTCGGAATATTTTTCGGATATTTCGCGTGATTCCTTCTCTCGCGAAGCGACGCGCGTAATCATACAGGATGGGCTTGTTTTTGAGAGGTGCGCGCGGGGGGTTTAGGCTTACTGGGCGGGGCGGATACGGACTCACGCAACTTTGCGCGACCCGCGTGGGTCAATCGTGCGAGGAATGCAAATCCGCTCTTCGATCATCCGATCACCGTCCACTTTCTTCCGGTAGCCGATGCCCTCTCACGCCTTCACCGATTTCTCCCGCGCGCCCTGGCGTATCGCCCTCGCCGCCGCCTTCATGTGGCATGCCTCGTTGGGCGGCGCGGCGCAGCTTGCCGAGCCGCCCGTGGCGCACGGCGGCATTGTCGCCGCCACCGTGCACGTCGAGGCGCCCACGCAGGCTTCGCCGGTCGTACCCGTGCCGCCGTCCGAGCAATACGCGGCGCTCTATCGTGACGTGCAGCTCGCGCATCTCTATCCCGACAGCAAGACCTTTGCGGACATGGTGCCGCTTTCAGCGCCCGCGCGGATCGTGGCGGCGTACAACGCCGCGAAACAACAGCCCAACTTCAATCTCGCCGAATTCGTGAAGCGGAACTTCACACTGCCCACGCGCACCGCCAAGGCCTACGTGTCCGATCCGAATCAGGACGTGGTGAGCCATATCGATACGCTCTGGAACGTGCTGCGCCGCGAGCCGGATGCGACCGCGAGCCCATGGTCCTCGCTGCTGCCGCTGCCATACGCGTATATCGTGCCGGGCGACCGCTTCGACGAGATCTACTACTGGGACTCGTACTTCATCATGCTCGGCCTCGAACAGAGCGGACAACATGCGCTGGTTGTCGATGAACTGAAAAACTTCGCAACCCTGATCGACCGGTACGGCCATATTCCAAACGGCAACCGCACCTATTACCTGAGCCGTTCGCAACCGCCGTTCTTCGCGCAGATGGTGCAGCTCGTCGCCGAAAACGATGGCGACGCGATCTACGCGCAGTATCTGCCCGAGTTGCAGCGCGAGTACGCCTACTGGATGGACGGCGCCGACGGCCTGCCCGCCGGCCACGCCAACCGGCACGTGGTGCGCCTGCCGGACGGCACGCTGCTCAACCGCTATTGGGACGAACGCGCCACGCCGCGCGACGAGTCGTATCGCGAAGATGTCCTCACCGCGCAGCAGACGCCGCAACGCGATTCCGCGGATCTGTGGCGCAATCTGCGAGCGGGCGGCGAAACCGGCTGGGATTTCAGTTCGCGCTGGTTTGCGGACGGCAAGACGCTCGCCACCGTTGACGTGACCTCAATCGTGCCCGTCGATCTGAATTGCCTGCTGGCCGATCTGGAACGCACGCTCGCCAGGGCTTATCGTCTGCGCGGCGACGTCACGCATGCGGAGAATATGGAACAGCGCGCCGCCGCGCGCGCCGAAGCGATTCGCCGCGTGCTGTGGGATCCGCAACTGCAGGCATTCGGCGACTACGACTTCGTGCATCACACGCTCACGCACCGGCTCACGGCCGCGACGGTCTATCCGCTGTATACGGGCATAGCGACCCGTCAGCAGGCGAAGACTGTCGCCGCGACATTGCAGCGCGAATTGCTGCGCCCGGGTGGGCTCGCCACCACGCAAACGGCGACGGGCCAGCAGTGGGACGCGCCGAATGGCTGGGCGCCGTTGCAGTATCTGGCGGTGATCGGCCTGCGGCGCTATAGCGAAATGGCGCTCGCGCAAACCATCGCGACTCGCTGGATCAGGACCAATGTGTCGTACTACCAGCACACGGGCAAGCTCGTCGAAAAATACGATATCGACGCAGCCACGCCAGGCGTCTCGGCCGGCGGTGGCGAGTATCCGCTGCAGGATGGCTTCGGCTGGACCAACGGCGTGCTGCGCGCGTTGCTCGTGCTGTATCCGCAGACGGTGCAGGCGTCGCGTCCAAACGATATCCCCGAAGGTCCGGCGGGCGTGTCGGCGGCCGCGGCTTCCGCTGCCGCCGCGCCGAAGAATACGCATCGGCTGCATGGCGCGCGGGTGAATCCTTGACGCGCTCTTTACGCTGCAATAAAAAAGACCTGGCCAGTGCAAACCAGCCAGGTCTTTTGACGGCTCACCGCACGCTCAAGCCGGCACGGTCTCGGCCTGCTTCGCCCGTGACCACACGCGATGCTGCTCGGCCGCCTTGATGAAGGCCTTCAGCACGTCGGCGGCCTGCTTGTCGTCGCCGGTTGCGACGCCGTCGGCATGGTCGGGCAAGTGCGCGGCAGCGAGCACGTCACGGCCCGCGCCGATCGCCGCGATCGCCTTCAGATGCTTGAACGCCTCGAGCACGAAATGCCGCGCGTCGCCCGATCCGGCCAGCGTCTTCGCACCCTTGTCGCCGCCCACCACGATCACCGCGTCGAACATGATCGACGGCAAGCCGGCAATCGTGGCGTCCGGCGCCATGCCGTCGATCGCGGCAAGCGTTGGCGCGATCAGCATGGGCACCGCGCCTTCGCCCTGCAGCGCCTTCTGCAACTCCTTGATGGCGGCGCCGTCGGAACCCGGCGCGGCCAGCAGCGCGATCTTGCGGGTCTTGATGCCCGGCCGCACCCGGTTGAGCAGGCTCAGCGCCGGCGATTCCTTGGGCCCGGTCAGCTTCGCCGTGCCTTTCTTCGGTGCCGGCAAACCGAGGCCTTCGGCCACCTGCGCCGCGAGTCCCGCGTCGAAGTTGGCGAGAATCTCATTCACCACGCGCGCACGAATTTCCGGCTTCGTCACTTTGCCGAGTTCGAATTGATAGGCCGCGGCGATGTGGTCTTTCTCAGGCTGCGACATGCTGTTATAGAACAGCGCGGCCTGCGAGAAATGATCGGCGAACGATTCGCTGCGCACACGGATCTTGGTGCCTTCCACGCGCTCCTGATAGCTTTCGAAGCCGCCGTCGGACGGCGCCGGATCGGTTTCCTTCGGCCAGCCGCCGCTCAGCGAATTCGGCTCATACGAAGCCTGGCCGACATTGATCGCCTGGCGGTGCATCGCGTCGCGCTGGTTGTTGTTGAACGGGCACACCGGCCGGTTGATCGGAATCTCGTGAAAGTTCGGGCCGCCCAGCCGGCTGATCTGCGTATCCGTGTACGAGAACAAACGACCTTGCAACAGGGGATCGTTTGAGAAGTCGATGCCCGGCACGATATGGCCCGGATGGAACGCCACCTGTTCGGTCTCGGCGAAGAAGTTATCCGGGTTGCGATTGAGCGTCATCTTGCCGATGATCTTGACCGGCACGAGTTCTTCCGGAATCAGCTTGGTCGGATCGAGCAAATCGAAATCGAATTTGTGCTCGTCGGCTTCTTCAATGATCTGCACGCCCAGTTCGAACTCAGGGAAGTTGCCCGCTTCGATCGACTCCCACAGATCGCGCCGATGAAAGTCCGGATCCTTGCCGGCCAGTTTCTGCGCTTCGTCCCACAGCAGCGAATACGAGCCCAGCACCGGGCGCCAGTGGAATTTGACGAAGCGTCCCTTGCCTTGCGCATTCACGAAACGGAAGGTGTGAATGCCGAAGCCTTCCATGGTGCGCAGGCTGCGCGGAATCGCGCGGTCCGACATGGTCCACAGCACCATATGCGCGGACTCGGGCACCAGCGAAACGAAGTCCCAGAAGGTGTCGTGCGCGGAGCCGCCGGTTGGCATTTCGTTCGGGGCTTCCGGTTTGACGGCGTGCACGAAGTCGGGAAACTTGATGGCGTCCTGAATGAAAAACACCGGCATGTTGTTGCCGACCAGATCGTAGTTGCCTTCCTGCGTATAGAACTTCACGGCGAAACCGCGCACGTCGCGCACCGTATCGGCGGAACCGCGCGGGCCTTGCACCGTGGAAAAGCGCACATAGACCGGCGTCTGGACAGCGGGGTCCTGCAGGAATGCAGCCTTGGTGTACTCCTTCATCGACTCGTAGACCTGAAACACGCCATGCGCTGCCGAGCCGCGCGCATGCACGATGCGCTCGGGTATGCGTTCGTGGTCGAAGTGCGTGATCTTCTCACGCATGATGAAGTCTTCGAGCAGCGAGGGGCCGCGGGGACCGGCGCGCAGGCTGTTCTGATTGTCGGAAATCTTGACGCCCTGATTGGTCCTCAGCGCCTGGCCTTCCGGGCTGACTCGAAACTGTTCGAGATCCTTCGATTTCGGATCCACTTGCGGGTTAGCCGCCTGCGCGTCCTTCGCTGCGGGCTTCTGCGTATTCGTTTTACCTGCCATGAGAATCTGCTCCTTGCGTTCGGGGGCGTGCCGGTGGGGAAATCCGGTCTGACGCAACGAGACAGAGCAGCAATCGATATACCCGCGCAGGCGCGCGGCTAGTCACGCTTGCCGATAACTGAGCGGTACTGAACGGGCTACGCGGCGGGCGCGCCGCGAATGGCGCGCCCGCCGTGCATTGATGGATGCGCCGGAGCGCGCGATCAGAAGCGGTAGTTGATCGAGATATCGGCTACGCCGTTGGCTTTGCGGTGCGTGACCGGACTATTGCCCGCGCTGCCCACCAGTTGTTCGAAGGCGCCGTCCGCAGTGGCGAACCAGTGCTTGTCGAACAGCCATATCGCGCTGACGCCGAAGCCCACCGACTTGAAGCCCGCGCTGGCGTGGTACTGCGGGTATTTCGAATTCGCCGCCTGGGTCTGATTCACGCCGAACCAGCTATTCATGTAAGTGGAGTCCGCCAGCGTCACGTTCGGACCGGCGAACCAGAAGAACTTTTTGGTGCTGCCCGGCATCGGCATATAGGCGCCGAGATCGCCGATCCAGCCGTTCGAGCCGCCGAAATAGCGCCTGACGTCGGCACGCAGCACGAGCGGGAAATCCTGCGAGATCACGTACTCGCCCGACAGTTTGACGCCCGGCGCCGGGTTGATATTGCCGAGGCCATCCAACTCTTGCGGATCGTCATGACCGCGGCGACCCAGATCGTAGACAGTGGCAAGACTCGCACGCCAGTTCTCGCCTTGCGCGAAATTGACACCAAGACCCTCGCCGCTCGAGAAGAAGAACAGATCCTTGTAGCGCACGTCGATGCTCGGTCCCGCCATCAGGTGATACCGGTCGGAACCCTCATAGCGCGGCTGGAACGACGTCGCCGCGCCAACCCGCACCTGCCAGTCCGGAATATTGGGCTGCCACATCTTCTGCAATGGAATGCCGACCGAATATTGCCATTCGCCCAGCGGCGAGGGAGTTTGCGCCGAGGCCGAATGCGGAATGACGGCAACGCCGCCGATGGCCACGGCCACCAGGGAGGATGCCGCGATGCCTGTTTGTTTATTGCGGAGCTTACCGCCCCGCTTTCTACGGCTGTTAAACACCAGAAGCCTCCGATCTCGCCTATGCGAAGAGGGTTATGTTCTCGCCCCGGGATCCGCGAGGGATAAAAAGCACCAGGGCGACCGCCGCGTTGCTACTTGCGGCATGTAACTTTTTCAGCGAACGACACGTATCGCTCGGCAATCTCAGGAGCCGCATCCGTCAGAAAGCCTGTAAATAGCGGCTTTTGTCTGAACAGAGCGGCACGAAAGATTTGCCGATGGACGCACTCGTGCAAAATGCGGGCCTAGTCGCTGGAGAACGGGCTCGGATCGGCGGAAGACGAAGACACAAAGAGACGATACGCGCATGCGGATGCTAACGCGGATGCGGTGAACAAGGCGCGGCCGGCGCCGCAAGACGCCGCGCCGGCCTTCTCGTGGCCTACTGCGATGCCTCGACCAGCACCGGCTTGTCGCGGTACAGATTCGGGAACAGACGCTTCAGGTTGGCGACCTTCGGCATGTCGTTGATCGCGATATACGCCGAGTTGGGGTGCAGCGTCAGATAGTTCTGGTGATACGACTCGGCCGGATAAAAGCCCTTGAACGGCTCGGCCTTCGTCACGATCGGCGCCGGGAAGGCGCGCGCCTTGTCGAGTTGCGCGATATAGCTTTGCGCCACGCGCCGCTGCGTGTCGTTCAGCGGAAACACCGCCGAGCGGTATTGCGTGCCGCTGTCCGGCCCCTGGCGATTCAATTGGGTCGGGTCCTGAATCACGGAGAAATACACCTGCAGCAACTGGCCGTAAGT
Organism: Paraburkholderia sp. BL6669N2; assembly: GCF_003387275.1. NCBI lineage: Bacteria > Pseudomonadati > Pseudomonadota > Betaproteobacteria > Burkholderiales > Burkholderiaceae > Paraburkholderia > Paraburkholderia sp. BL6669N2. The sequence continues at coordinate 1,995,349 of NZ_QUNA01000002.1, forward strand.
GACCTTGGTCGGGTCGAACGTGACCTGCACCGACTCCGCGTGCCCCGTCTCGCCACCGCTGACCGTTTCGTACTGGGCGGTATCGCGCTGCCCGCCCGAGTACCCCGAGACGGCCTTCGTGACGCCGCGCACATGCTGGAACACGCCCTGCACGCCCCAGAAGCAGCCTCCCGCGAAAACGGCGGTTTCTTCGTGCGCGGTCGCGGCGGACACCGGTTCGTCGAGCGCCGGTGGCGCGATCACGACGGCGGCCTCCGATGAAAACGCCATGCGCTGGGCCAGCAGCAGCGCGAGCGCGCCGAGTCCGACCGAGAGTGAAATCGCCGCCACGCGCGAGCGCGCCCGACTGCCGTCAATGCGTTTGTGGAAGTTCATGAGGTCCATCCTGATTCACCTGAATCACGCGCCCGTTGCGGGCGTGAATGTCATCGCCAGACCGTTCATGCAATAGCGCAGGCCGGTTGGCTTGGGGCCGTCGTCGAACACGTGGCCGAGATGGCCGCCGCAGCGCCGGCATAGCACTTCGTCGCGCGTCATGCCGAACGACTTGTCGGTATGCGTGATGACCGCGTGATCGAGCGGTTGCCAGAAACTCGGCCAGCCCGTGCCGCTGTCGAACTTGGTCTTCGACGAGAACAGCGGCAGTTTGCACCCGGCGCAGGCGAACGTGCCCGCTCGGTGCTCGTCGTTCAACGGGCTGGTGAACGGGCGCTCCGTGCCCGCCTCGCGCAGCACGCGGTATTGCGCGTCGGTCAACAATTTGCGCCATTCGGCGTCGCTGTGCGTAACCTCGTAGGCGGCTGCCGCGCCGCCGCCTGGCGCCTGTGCCGCGCGCGCCATGCGCCACGTCGAGGCGCCGCCGGCCAGCGTTAGCGCGCCGATTAACCTGAAGAATATCCGTCTGTTGCAAGCCATGATGATCGCTCCGGAAAGTCCGTACCGCTCACCCGTTCCGGCGCCGACCGCGCCGCCCGCGAGTGTTCCCGATGCTTGGTCGCACGAGAGCGGGATAAGTGACAGCATGCGCGTCTTTTTGTGTCCCGGTGGCCGCCGCAATGGCGATTACAGTGGAAATTTCGTGGTCGAGAGAATTTCCTTGAGCACCATGAACGAGCGGATCTGCCGGACGCCCGGCAGATAGAGCAACTGCTCCGCGTGCAGGCGATTGAAGCTGTCGCTGTCGCGCGTGCGGATCGTCATGAAGTAGTCGAATTCGCCGGTCACGACGTGGCACTCCATGCAACCGGCCACCTTCTGCGCCGCTTTTTCGAACTCGGCGAACGACTCCGGCGTGGAGCGGTCCAGCACCACGCCGATGATCACCAGCATCCCCGCCCCCGCCGCCTTCGGGTCGATCAACGCGACGACGCCGCGGATCAGCCCCGACTCCTTGAGCCGCTCCACGCGACGCAAACACGCCGGCGCACTCAGCTTGACCTTCGCCGCGAGCGCGACGTTCGAAATCGACGCATCGGATTGCAATTGCCGCAGGATCGCACGGTCGATGCGGTCGAGCGCCTGCAACGGATCGGCGGAGACGGTGGTGGCGGCTGCCACCGCTGTCGGGGTTCTACGAATTTTTGTTGTGCTCATAGGCCTGTTTACAATTATTTCTTAAGTGGAACGTGGTTTTGTACTTTCAAAACTATGCCCAAGCCAATTTTTTTGCAAGCTCATTTCCAGCTCTTTTCCCTACCATTTGCTCAACGCGACCGGATGCCGTTCGCGTCCCACCTACCCGATCACGGAGCTGCCATGAACCTGCAACGATTCCCTCGTTACCCGCTGACCTTCGGGCCGACGCCGATCCAGCCGCTCAAGCGCCTGAGCGACCACCTCGGCGGCAAAGTGCATCTGTATGCGAAGCGCGAAGACTGCAACAGCGGCTTTGCGTTCGGCGGCAACAAGACGCGCAAGCTCGAATACCTGATCCCCGAAGCGCTCGCGCAGGGTTGCGACACGCTCGTGTCGATCGGCGGGATCCAGTCGAACCAGACGCGCCAGGTGGCGGCCGTGGCGGCGCATCTGGGCATGAAGTGCGTGCTGGTGCAGGAGAACTGGGTCAATTATTCGGACGCGGTCTACGACCGGGTCGGCAACATCCAGATGTCGCGCATTCTCGGCGCCGACGTACGCCTCGTCGCGGATGGTTTCGACATCGGCTTTCGCAGGAGCTGGGAAGATGCGCTGGAAAGCGTGCGGGCCGCCGGCGGCAAGCCGTATGCCATTCCGGCCGGCTGCTCCGACCATCCGCTCGGCGGGCTCGGTTTTGTTGGCTTCGCCGAGGAGGTTCGCCAGCAGGAAGCTGAACTGGGCTTCAAGTTCGACTACATCGTCGTGTGTTCCGTGACCGGCAGCACGCAGGCCGGCATGGTGGTGGGTTTCGCCGATGACGGCCGCGCCGAGCGTGTAATCGGTATCGACGCGTCGGCCAAGCCCGTGCAGACGCGCGAGCAGATCACCCGCATCGCGAAGCAAACCGCCGAACAGGTCGGGCTCGGACGCGATATCACCAGCAAGGACGTGGTGCTCGACGAGCGCTTCGGCGGCCCGGAATACGGCTTGCCGAATGACGGCACGCTGGAAGCGATCCGTCTGTGCGCGCGCCTGGAAGGCGTGCTGACCGATCCCGTCTACGAAGGCAAATCCATGCACGGCATGATCGAGATGGTGCGCAACGGCGAATTCCCCGAAGGTTCGCGCGTGTTGTACGCGCACCTCGGCGGCGTGCCGGCGTTGAATGGCTACAGTTTTATTTTCCGCAACGGCTAAACCAGGCGCTTTCTCAAGTGCTCCCTCAGGAATTCCACGAACGCCCGGATCGTGAGGGAGCTTTGCCTGTGCTGCGGATACACCGCGTAGACGCTCGTGGCGGCGGGCAGGAATGCTTCGAGCACCGGCACGAGCTGACCGCTTTTGAGCGCATCGGCGACGATAAAATCAGGAAGCCGAACAATCCCGAGGCCCGCGACGGCCGCATCGCGGACCAGTTCGCCATTGTTGGCGCGCAACGGCCCGTGGACTTCGACGCCTTTCGTCACGCCATCGACGACGAACTCCCAGCTCACCGCGCCGCCGTGCCCATATAACAGACACGAATGGCGCGTCAGGTCGGCGGGCACCTTGGGCGCACCACGGCGCCGCGCATAACCGGGACTACAGCAGGCCACCATGCGGATATCCACGAGCTTCTGCCCGATCAGCGTGGAATCCGGCAAGCTGCCGATCCGGATCGCCATGTCGAAGCCTTCGCCGACCACATCCACCGTGCGGTCGCTCAACTCCATCTCGAAGCGCACGTCGCCGTGCTCGCGCAGAAACATCGCCACGAGCGGCGACAGATGCGCCATGCCGAACGACATCGGCGCGCTCACGCGCAGCAGCCCGCGCGGCCCGGCGCGCCGCAGCGACATGGCCTGCTCGGCGTCTTCCACTTCACCGAGAATGCGTCTGGCGCGCTCGTAAAACTCCTGCCCGAGGTCGGTCACCGCCAGCTTGCGTGTATTGCGGATCAGCAACTGCACGCCGAGCGTTTCCTCCAGCGCCATCACCCGGCGGCTAACGAACTGCTTCGACAGCGACAGGCGGTTGGCGGCGGCCGTGAAGTTGTGCGCGTCGACCGTGGCGACGAAAATCCGCATGTCATCGAGCTGCATCGTATTGTCCACTCCACAGTGACAGTGTTTCCGATTCCATGGCGATTATACCGGTATGGATTGACCTACACTCTCATTCATGGATCGCGGACAAACATCTGGCCGGATCGCACAACCCAAGGAGAAAAAAGATGCTTGAAATCAGACACGCCAATCAACGCGGCCGCGCGGAGCACGGCTGGCTCAGTTCGCGTCATACGTTTTCCTTCGCTAGCTATCACGATCCCAAGCAAAACGGCTTTTCCGACCTGCTCGTGATCAACGACGACCGCGTTGCCCCGGCGCAAGGCTTCGGCAAGCACCCGCACCGCGACATGGAAATCTTTTCGTACGTGCTCGAAGGCGCGTTGGAGCACAAGGACACGATGGGCACCGGCTCGGTGATCGTGCCCGGCGACATCCAGTTGATGAGCGCGGGAACCGGCGTCGCGCACAGCGAATACAACCATTCGAAGAGCGACCCGGTGCACTTCCTGCAAATCTGGATCGCGCCAGGGCAAAAAGGTACGACGCCGCGTTATCAGCAGCGTCACTTCGGCGCGGACCAGAAGCGCGGTGTTTTACGCCTCGTGATCTCGCCGGACGGTGCAGACGATTCGTTGACGGTGCAGCAGGACGCGCGGATCTATGCCGGTCTCTTCGACGGCGACGAAACGGCGCGGCTCGAACTGGCGAGCGATCGCTATGCGTATGTCCACGTGGCGCGCGGCAGCGTGACTGTGAACGGCGTCGAGTTCAAGGAAGGCGATGGTGCGCGTGTGCGCGGCGAAGAAGCGCTAACCTTCGCCCAAGGCCACGACGCGGAAGTCCTCGTGTTCGACTTGCGCAACATCGAGACGTCGGAGTTGTGGGCTTGAACGGCCGAATGAGCTAAATACGGGCTCGCCGGAAACAAGCCGGCGAGCCACTTTCTTCCTACTCTGTTGAGATAAAAATCATGCGCTATACGTTGTTTGAAAATCAGAAAGACGCGGTCATCCTTATTGCCCGCATTTTGTTGATGGTGCTGTTCGTCATGTTCGGCTGGTCGAAGCTCACCGGTTTTTCCGGCACCGTGGCTTATATGACGTCGAGCGGCGCGCCGGTGCCTGAGTTGTCGGCGGTGATCGCCGTGGTGATGGAGCTCGTCGTGGGCATTGCGCTGCTGGTCGGATTCTTTACGCGGCCGCTTGCGCTGCTGCTCGCGATTTATACGCTCGGCACCGCGTTCATTGGCCATCACTACTGGAACATGACCGGCGCGGTGCAGTACGACAATATGATTCACTTCTACAAGAACATCAGCATCATCGGCGGATTGTTGCTGCTGTGTGTGACGGGCGCCGGGAAGTATTCGATCGATCGGCGTTGAGGCTGCTGTCTCGCGCGGAGCGGTGCGGGCGGTACGTCAAAAAAAGCCAGCCGACTTGATGCCGGGCGATGTGAAGCGCAAACAAAAACGGCGGCCCAAAGGCCGCCGTCCACTTCCACTACTCACACCACTGCATTAAACCGCTACTGCAACTTCAGCTTCACCAACCACTTCCACTTCTTCACTATTGCGGATCAGGTGATCGAACGCGGAAAGCGATGCCTTCGCGCCTTCGCCCACGGCGATCACGATCTGCTTGAACGGCACCGTGGTTACGTCACCGGCAGCGAACACGCCCGGCACCGACGTCGCGCCGCGTGCATCCACGACGATCTCGCCGTGCTTCGACAACTCGACCGTGCCCTTGAGCCATTCCGTGTTCGGCACGAGACCGATCTGCACGAACACGCCTTCCAGTTCAATCTGCTTCACTTCGCCCGAACGCAGATCCTTGTAGACCAGACCGTTGACCTTCTTGCCGTCGCCGGTGATTTCCGTGGTTTGTGCCTGCGTGATGACGGTCACATTCGCGAGGCTGCGCAGCTTGCGTTGCAGCACTTCGTCGGCACGCAGCGTGGCGCCGAACTCGAACAGCGTCACTTCACGCACGATACCCGCCAGATCGATCGCCGCTTCGACACCGGAATTGCCGCCGCCGATCACCGCGACGCGCTTGCCCTTGAACAACGGACCATCGCAGTGCGGGCAGTACGCCACGCCATGATTGCGGTACTCGCGTTCGCCCGGCACGTTGATTTCGCGCCAGCGCGCGCCCGTCGCCAGAATGATCGTTTTGGCCTTGAGCACCGCGCCGTTGGCCAGACGCACTTCGTTGATGCGGCCCGGGATCAGCGCTTCAGCACGCTGCACGTCCATGATGTCGACTTCATAAGTCTTCACGTGCTGCTCGAGCGCCGTGGCGAACTTCGGCCCCTCGGTTTCCGTCACGGAGACAAAGTTTTCGATCGCCAGCGTATCCAGCACCTGACCGCCGAAGCGCTCCGCCACCACGCCCGTCGCGATACCCTTGCGCGCCGAGTAAATCGCCGCAGCCGCGCCCGCAGGGCCGCCGCCGACGATCAGCGTGTCGAACACCGGCTTCTTCTCCAGTTCCTTCGCGGCACGCGCACCGGCGTTGGTGTCGAGCTTCGCGAGGATTTCCTTCACGCCGCTGCGGCCCTGGCCGAACACTTCGCCGTTCATGAACATGGTCGGTACCGCCATGATCTGGCGCGCTTCGACTTCGTTCTGGAACAGCGCGCCGTCGATCGCCACGTGACGGATGCGCGGATTGATCAGCGCCATCACGTTCAGTGCCTGGACGACTTCCGGGCAGTTCTGGCATGACAGCGAAAAATACGTTTCAAATTGATAGTCGCCGTCGAGATTGCGGATCTGTTCGATCACGGCGTCTTCGAGCTTGACCGGATGGCCGCCCACCTGCAACAACGCCAGCACGAGCGACGTGAATTCATGACCCATTGGAATGCCGGCGAAACGGATGCCCGTGTCCTTGCCCGGCTCGCCGATCGAAAACGACGGCTTACGCTCGGCGTCGCCACGACGCTCGATCACGTTGACGCGTTCCGACAACGTCGCGATATCGTTCAGCAATGCCAGCAGCTCTTGCGATTTTGCGCTGTCGTCGAGCGACGCGACGATCTCGATAGGCCTGCTAACCTTTTCGAGGTACGTTTTCAACTGAGTCTTGAGATTGGCATCAAGCATGGCTATTCGATTCCGTGGCGATGGTGTTGGGTTCCCGGCACCGCACGCGCCGGATAGAGCGCGCGAGGTCCGGGGACGTGCGGATCACTGTGAAAAGCGATCCGCACGCTGATGCGCCGCGAGGCGCCGACTACGAAAGGTCGTGAGACCTTAGATCTTGCCGATCAGGTCGAGCGACGGGGTCAGCGTTTCTGCACCCGGCGTCCACTTGGCGGGGCACACTTCACCCGGGTGAGCCGCAATGTATTGCGCAGCTTGCACCTTGCGCAGCAGTTCGCCGGCGTCACGGCCAATGCCGTTGTCGTGAATTTCGGCCAGCTTGATTTCGCCTTCCGGGTTGATCACGAACGTGCCGCGCAGTGCCAGGCCTTCTTCTTCGATCAGCACGTCGAAGTTGCGCGAGATTGCCAGCGTCGGGTCAGCGATCATCGGGTACTTGATCTTCTGGATCGTGTCCGACGTGTCGTGCCATGCCTTGTGCGTGAAGTGCGTATCGGTCGACACGCTGTAGATTTCGACGCCGAGCTTCTTGAATTCGGCGTAACGATCGGCCAGGTCGCCCAGTTCGGTCGGGCACACGAAGGTGAAGTCAGCCGGGTAGAACACGAACACCGACCACTTGCCCTTCAGGCTTTCTTCCGTGACGGTCTGAAAATCGCCATTGTGATAAGCCTGCGCCTTGAACGGTTTGACTTGACTGTTGATGATCGGCATTTTGCTGAGTCCTCTTTCGGAGTGGTTGGAAAGTGGAGTCAGTATGTCAGACGACGCTTAATAGGTAAAGCAGAGTGTTTTAATAACGGCGATAGTCTGACGCTATTTATCTCGCTACTCCTGCCTATCACGCGGTGGGTCAGCCTTCAGAAGCCGCCAGAGGGTCGTACGGCCGATTCCCAGCGCCCGGCTCGCCGCAGCGCGGTTGCCGCCAGCCTGTTCGAGGGCGTGGAGTAGGTCCTCGCGGGTTGGACTGAGGCGGCTCAAGGCGGGCTCGGCGGCGGCGTTTGCGGCGGCGTTTGCTAGATTCGCGCCGCCGTTCTTGCCGCTTAGGCCGCTTATGCCGCTTACACTCGCCTTGACGGTCCCCGCTCGCTCCATGCGCCCGAATTCCGGAAACATCGCCTGCCAATCCTGACCGGCAACGCCCGCTGCATCGCCGAGATAGATTGCGGCGCGCGTCAGCAGATTTTCCAGCTCCCGCACATTGCCGGGCCACGCGTAGTGTTCGAACAGGGGCGCGAGAAACGCCAGCACCCGCTCGAGCGCGCTTTCCGACAAGCCATACTCGAGCGCACTGCGGCTCAACAAGTGACGCGCCAGTTGCGGCACATCGTCACGCCGTTCGCGCAGCGCCGGCAATTTTAACTGAAGCAGGTTCAGACGAAAATACAGATCCGCGCGAAACGCACCCTGCTCGACCAGCGCGTGCAGATCGCGGTGCGTGGCGGCGATCACCCGCACGTCGACCGGCGTGGCGCGCCCCGAGCCGAGCTTCATCACCTCGCGCTCCTGCAGAACACGCAACAGGCGGCTTTGCAGCGCCGCCGGCATTTCGCCGATTTCGTCGAGGAAAATCGTCCCCGTGTGGGCGATTTCGAACAGCCCTGGCTTGCCGCCGCGCCGCGCGCCCGTGAATGCGCCCTCCTCATGACCGAACAGTTCGCTTTCGATCAGCCCCTCGGGCAACGCCGCGCAATTGAACGCGACGAACGGATTGCCGCGCCGCCGGCTCGCATTGTGGATGCCTTGCGCGACCAGTTCCTTGCCGGTGCCGCTTTCGCCGCTCAGGAGCACGGTGGCGTCGTGCGCGGCACCGGCGCGCGCCAGCCGCCGCACGCGCTCGAGCGCCGCCGAGTTGCCGATCAGGTCATCCAGCCGATGCCGCGCGACCAGATGCTTCGGGCGCTGGCTGGTGCGCAGCGAGCGGTCGATACGTTGCGCCACCAGCGCGTCCTGCAAGGTCACCACGGAGCCGGAGCGCACGCCCTGCTCCACGATCGGCATGCAATTGACGATCAGCGCGCGGCCGCCGATCTGCTGGATACGCTCCTCGATCGGCAGGTCGTTTTCGAGCGTCTCGCGCAACAGCGGCCCGACCGCGCGCTCGACTTGCGCGGGCACGTCCTGCTCGCGGTCCAGACCCAGCAAGTCGAGCATGGCGGGATTGACGGCCTCGACCTGGCCGGCGTCGTCGAAAGCGGCGACGCCGTCGCGTAGATGCGCCACGATCGTGTTCAGGCGCACGCGCTTCGATTCCTTCTGGCGGCTCACGCGCGCCAGTTCGACCGAGCGCTCGAACGCTTCTTCGACCGCGCCGAGCGAATACAGGAAAACACTCGCGAGGCCGGCCTGCTGGGCGAAGTCGCACGCCATACCGGGCCCGATGATGACGCTGCAGCCTTCGGCGGCGAGGTTGTCGACCGCGAGCCGCACTTCATCGATCGAACGGTAGGCGCGCTGCTTCAGGCTGACTTTCAGCCACGCGCTCAAGTCGGCCAGTTCGTGCGAGATCGTTTCGTGCAGGACGAGGCCGATCTGCGCGTTCGGCCATGTGGTCGTGGCGCGGGTGATCGCACTCAGTACGTCGAAGCCGTTCACCTTGACCATCACGACCGGCACGTTCAGGTTGTCGCGCAGGTAAGCGCCGTTCGAGCCGGCGGCGAGCACGACGTCGACGGAGCCTGCGTCCACGTATGCTTGCAAGGCAGTGACGGCGGCGCCGTAGCCCTCCCGGACGGAGAAGAATTTCGCGCGCCCGGCATAGCGCGGCGCGACAGTCTCGCAAAGCGACTGCAACCGGCTGATACTCACCAGTGCGATGCCTGGGCGGCCCGGATCGGGGTTCGCAAGGGACGACGTGAAAGAGGACACCGCGGCGCTCCGGTCTATGTTGAAACGTTCCATGGAACGTTTCATGGAACAGTGCGCTCATTGTGCCACGAACGCTTGTCGCGCCGCTTGCGGGCTAACTCGCTGATTGTTTGGGGCAAACTGGCAGAACCGGGAAATGGCACGCTTTCTGCCTATTCCCGCTCGCGCCATTTATCCGACTTTCCTCACAGGAGACACACCGTCATGACCCAATCCGCCGCCCGCCGCGCCGCCTTCCGCGCCAAAGTCAACCAACGCCAGGGCCTGCTCGTGCCCGGCGCCTTCAATGCGATGAGCGCCCGCGTGATCGAGGACGCCGGCTTCGAGGCGATCTACATCACGGGCGCGGGCGTGACCAATATGTCGCTCGGTCTGCCCGACCTCGGCTTCATCGGCCTTGCCGAAGTCGCCGAACATACGGCGCGGATTCGCGACGCGGTCGCGCTGCCGCTTATCGTCGACGCCGACACCGGCTTCGGCAACGCGCTGAACGTGCGCCAGACGGTGCGCGTGCTGGAGCGCAGCGGCGCCGACGTGATCCAGTTCGAAGACCAGATCATGCCGAAGAAATGCGGCCACTTTTCCGGCAAGGAAGTGGTCAGCGTGAGCGAGATGGTTGGCAAAATCCGCGCGGCCGTCGATGCCCGCGAAGACGGCAATCTGCAGATCATGGCGCGCACCGACGCGGCCGCGGTCCACGGCATCGAGGACGCGATCGAGCGCGGCCATCGCTTCATCGAAGCCGGCGCCGACATCCTGTTTATCGAAGCGACCGAATCGCTCGCCGACATCGAACGTTTGCCGGGGCTGTTCGACAAGCCGCAGCTGATCAATATCGTGATCGGCGGCAAGACGCCGGTGCAATCGCGCGAGGCGCTCGCCAAGCTCGGCTACGGCATCGTGCTGTACGCGAACGCGGCGCTGCAAGGCGCGGTGCTCGGCATGCAGCGCGCGCTCGGCACGCTGAAGAGTAATGGCCGCCTCGACGAGGACGCCACGCTGGTCGCGCCGTTCAGCGAACGCCAGCGGCTGGTCAACAAGCCGCTGTATGACAAGCTGGATCGGGAGTACGCCGCGAAAGAGTAAGAAGCATAACGAGGACGCTGTGTCCGGTTGATTGGCTTGGCTAGCCGGCTTGCGTGCAATCTGGACATACGTGCACGCTGGCTTGCTGTCTTGCCGGTTTCCGCGCGAGCGTGGGTTCGACGCGTTGCAGGGACGCGCGGGCTTTCGGGCTTTCGGGCTTTCGGGCTTTCGCGCTTTCGCGCTTTCGGGCGTTTAAGCCCACGGACTTGCCGACCTAACGGGCACGCTGCCTGCGCTGCCCGCCGTGCACGCGCGGCACTCGCCGCGGTAGGCGGTATGGCGCCATTTATTGCGTTAGGATTCAGGGCTGGCGCTCGCTTGCCATCGTCGATGGCCGTGCCGGCGCGCCCCACCCGCGGGCCGCGATCCCGTCGCTCGTCCGCCCCGTCCGGATGCCGGAAACACGTTTTTCAAAAGGTAGTCGCAAGAACATGAAGGTCCAACCATCGCGCGCGAAGCGCCGGCACAGCATCGGCGCTGGAATGCGCTCGCACGACACCGCAAGCCGCCCGACAGGAGCCGCGCAATGAGCGGCAGCGAGACACGCAACGCGCACGTCGGCTGGCTTCCATATATCGTCGCGGCCACCTTCTTCATGGAGTATCTCGACACCACCGTGATCGCCACCGCGTTGCCGCAGATGGCGCACTCGTTCGGTGTCGGCCCCAACAGCCTCAGCCTCGGCATGACGGCCTACATGCTGGCACTGGCGATCTTCATCCCCGCGAGCGGCTGGGTCGCCGACCGCTGCGGCTCGCGCACGGTGTTCTTCAGCGCGATCGGCGTGTTCACCGTGGCTTCCGTGTTGTGCGGCCTGTCGCAGAACGTCGTCGAGTTCACTGCCGCTCGTCTCCTGCAAGGCATAGGCGGTGCGATGATGGTGCCGGTGGGCCGCCTGATCGTGGTCCGCAGCACCGAAAAGAGCCGCATGATGCAGGCGATCTCGACCATCACGTGGCCGGCGATTGCCGCGCCGGTGGTCGGCCCGCCGATCGGCGGCTTCATCACGACCTACGCGTCGTGGCGCTGGATCTTTCTGCTCAACGTGCCGTTCGGCCTCGCGGCCATGGCCGTGGCGCTCGCGCTGGTGCCGAACCTGCGCGGCACCGAACGCAAGCCGCTCGACGTGGTCGGCCTGCTGCTGAGCGGCGCGGCGTTGACGGCGATTCTCTACGGCGCGGAGCTGGCAAGCCAGCCCGGCGAGAATCCGTGGATCGCGGGGGCGATCATCGTCGGCGGTTTGCTGGTGGGCGTGGTGGCGTTCCAGCATGCGAAGCGTCATCCGCATCCGCTCATCGACGTCTCGACGCTGAAAATCCCCACTTTTTCCGTGACGGTGGTGACGGGCTCGTTCACGCGCATCGGCATCGGCGCGGTGCCCTATCTGATGCCGCTGCTGTTCCAGGTCGGCTTCGGCTTGTCGGCGTTCAAGTCGGGGCTGTTGCTGCTCGCGAGCGCGCTCGGCAACCTCGGCATGAAGGCGCTGACCACACGCATCCTGCAGCGTTACGGTTTCCGCATGGTGTCGATCGTCGACGTGACGGTCGCCGGCGTGTTCATCATCGCGTGCGGATTGCTGAGCCCGAACGTGCCGCTCGCGCTGGTGCTGTTCGTCGTGTTCGTCTACGGCGTGGCGCGTTCGATGCAATTCTCCACGCTCGCCACACTCGCCTATGCCGACGTCGCGCAACCGCAGATGAGCGCCGCCAGCACGCTATGGAGCGCGGCCGCGCAAATGACAATCGGCCTCGGCATCGCGTTCGGCGCGGTGTCGCTGCGCGCGGCGGCGTTCTTCAATGGCGAGATCACCGGCCGCGTGTTCACGCTCGACGATTTCCGTCTCGCGTTTCTGTTCGCGGGCGTGGTGACGCTGGCATCCGTGATCGGCTACATGGGTCTCGCACGCAATGCCGGCCAGAGCATCGGCGGCGGCTCGCGCGGCAGCGAAGACCCGGCCAAGGGTTGACGAGAAAGCACGTTGATAAACGGCAGGAGACACGCGTTGCAAGCACACGAACTGACGATTTCGAATGACAAGGCCGCTCTCGATATGGAGACGGTCTATACGTTCCTGTCGCAAGAAACGCCGTGGGCCAAGGGCATGCCGCGCGAGACGTTCGAGCGGGCCGTCGCGGGCTCGCTGTGTTTCGGCGGCTATATCGACGGCAAACAGATCGCGTTCGCGCGCCTGATCACGGACGAGGCGACTTTCGCGTACCTGTGCGACGTATTCGTGCTGCCGGCGTATCGCGGTAAGGGATACGCGTCCGCTCTAATGAAGCACGTTTTCGCGAGCCCGTCGCTGCAGGGCTTGCGAAGAATCGTGCTGGTGACGACGGACGCGCATCGCGTATACGAGCCGCACGGCTTCACGGGACTCGCGACGCCGGAACGTTACATGGAGCGGCATAACCCGGACGTCTACAAGCCGGCCTGAGCGCAGCGCGCGCCGCGAACCCTCGCGGCGCTGTCATCGGTGTGCCACGTTGGACGGTTAACTTGCTGCGGGAACAGAAACCGCACAAACAGTAAAAACCGTCCCCAGCCCATGCCACAGCATTCCGCGCGCGCGACCCGCAGCGCTTCCGTCGACGGCGGCCGCCTTGTTTAAGGCCGCCTTCGCCAGCGCGCTCCTCAATGCGTTCCTTTCGGCGATGCAGATCGCCATCGGCCTCATCGCGCATTCGGACGGGCTGTTTGCCGACGGCGTCCACACCTTGAGCGACCTCGCCGCCGACGGCGTCGTGCTGATCGTGCTGTACCTCACCACAAGACAGCCGCGCGCGGCCGGAACCAGCGCCGACCCCGGCATCGAGCAGGCGCTGGCCACGCTGTTCATCGCCGCCGCACTGATGATCACCGCAGCCGGAATGCTCTGGACCAGCGTCGCGCAAACCTCGACGCTCAGCGGCGGCACCACGATGCATATCGGTGCGCTGGCCGTGAGCGGCTTCGTCATGCTCGCCAAAGAGGCCCTGTTTCGCTATATGCGCGCGGAAGGCGCCCGCACCGGCTCGGCGATTCTGCTGGCCAGCGCGTGGCACGCGCGCGTCGACGCGGTGTCGGCGCTCGTGGCGACGTTGGGACTCGCCGGCAGTCTGGCCGGCATGCCGATGCTCGACCACATCGCCGGCGCGGCGATCGGCCTGGTGATCATGCGCATGGGCTTCGCAAGCGGCCGCGGTGCGTTGAAGCAACTCTTCGCCGGCTCGCCCGGCAACGCGACTGCCGCCGCCGGTCAACCGGCTGAATAAAATCTGGAAGCGGTTCGCGTCAGCCGTAAGCGCGTTCGCGCATCCACTTCGTCATGATCCATTTGTCGCCGCCGAGCACCGGCGCGCCGCCATGCAAGGTGAGTGGATCAAGTTGACGCTGAGCGTTCATATAACGAAAATACACCGCCCCGCCCTGCCTTGCCGCGACCGAAATGCCCGCTTCCGGGAAGATGGTTTCGCCGCCGTCCGGCACGTCGTTCAGGTAGATCACCAGCGTGGCGACGCGCTGGCCGCCTTGCGCGGTATGCACCGCGCTGCCGGGTTGATCCGGCGGAAAGTAGTCGAAGTGCGGGCGGTATTCGCCGGTCGTGCCGTAGTGCAGAATCTGCAGCCCTTCGCCGTTTTCGACCGGCCAGTTCATCAGGCTCGCAATACGCCGGTCCATCCGTTCGATGAACGTGTCTTCGCCGCGCTGATACCAGATGCCTTCGCTGGTGCGATTGCGGATCACGTCTTCCTTGCCGGTATCGGGATTGACCGTGGTGGAACGCTTCAATCGATGGCGGGAGCGCTCAATCATCTCGGCGCATTCATCCGGCGACAACACGTCGCCGAACACGATCACCTGGGGACGCTCGCAGCGCATCAGCACACGCACGTCGCGATCGTGCGCGCGGATGAGATTGCCGCGCGCGACGGGCGGATCGTCGTACTGGTACGTTCGTGGCGCGGCTTTGGCGAGCGCCGCTTCGGTCGCGGCCGCCGCGGCAAAGGTCGGGTTCGCCGCCATAGCCGGGTCCTGGCCGAAGGTCCTGTGCACGGCCGCGCGCGCGGCGTCGGTCGCAAAACCGGCCTGCACCATGGCGTCGACCATCGAATCGGGACTGCAGCCGCGCGCCACGTTGCTGCTCAGCCACTCTTCCCATGCGGCATCCACTACTGGCATAGCATTCCTCATTCGTCCGCTTGAAGAAATTCAGCATCACGTGGCTGAATGATAGCAAGCAGGCGGTCTTAGTACTACAGCCGTAGATCTGGGTAAACTGGAGGCACACATCCTCGTCTTCGGTAGTGGCACTGCTGGGCGCGGTACTGGTGTCGGCGCCGCCATGCCGAACAGGACAACACGTACGCGATAGAGTGGGCGCCGCGCCACAGGATGCGACAGAGCAGCCGGCGGATCTCCTGCACGCTGAGCGGCACCAAACCTTCAGGTGTTTTTTTTGCCGTGCACCCGCAGGGTGACGAGTACTGCATGGGCCAGCAGAGCCAGCGTGATGTGGCGATACCAGCCTTGCCATCGGCGCACCTCATACTGATCGAGTCCGCATTCGCCTTTGGTCGCCTCGAAGCCGGTCTCGATTTCCCACCTGCGGCCCGCGACGTTCACCAGGGTTTGCCGTGTGGCCTTGCTGCGCGGTGCGTATACGACGTAATACGCATGTTCGCGTTGCTCGTCCAGGCTGCGTCGCACCAGCAGGTAATGCCCGAAGCGGCGCTCCTCTTCGGTGATCTGCAAGCGCCACAGCGGAGTCAGCGCCCAGTCATACAGGCGCTCGCCCTTGGCGCCGGCACCCGCTGACAGGCGGCGCCATGCCCTTGCCGGCAGGGCCTCGGCGATCCGGTCTGCCCGTACGTACTCTGGACCTTTCCACCATAGGGGTTCGTTCTTCGCAACGGCCAGCACGAAAGACTGGCCGCGCGACTCGAGCCACAGCCGCAGGTGACGGTCACCGCCGTAGACTTCATCCCCCGTGACCCAGCCGCACGGCACCCCTGCGTCCAGCGCCCGCTCAAGCATACGACGCGCAAGCTGTGGCTTCGTTGCGAATTCCACCGACCCGGGAATGCCCGCTGCCTCGCAGCGCACCCGGTCATCGGTCCACACCTTGGGTACATACAGTTCGCGGTCGATGAACGCACTGCCGCCACGACCGGCATAGCAGAGGAACACGCCGATCTGGCTGTTCTCGATACGACCTGCCGTGCCACTGTACTGGCGTTGAACACCGGCCGAGTGCTGTCCCTTCTTGAGGAAGCCGGTCTCGTCCACAATCAGCACCGCGTCACGCTCGCCCAGTTCTTCCACTACATAGCTACGCAGCACATCGCGAGCGGCATCCGCGTCCCATTGCGCCCGCTCCAGCAGGTGCTGTACGCCATCGGGTGTCGCTTCGCCGATCCATTCGGCGAGTTGCCAGCCGTTCTTGCGCTCGACTGTACCCAGCAGGCCCTTCAGGTATGCGAGCGACCGCTGTCGGGGCTCCGGACGCCTGAACAGTTCCCCGAGCCGCTGGTGCAGTACCTCCAGTTCACGCTCCCACGCTTTTGCAGTCGAATGCATAGCCTTAACGTATAGTAATCCTTAATTATTTGAGTATAGTAAAAAAATCTACGGCTGTAGTATTAGGCCCGACTGCGCGGCACGCTGCTCAAGTACGCTGCTGACGGCGCCGGTAGAGTTCAAGGCCCTTTCGCGCCTGCGCCCGGATAGCGCGCTGCACGAGCGGCGACCAGCCGAGCAGCGTCCCCTTGAGGCCGAGCGCCTGGCGCGTCCAGCTCCACAAATCGAAGCTGTCGCGATGTTCGACGATGCGTCCGTCGCGAAACACGAAACGGGCGTCGATGCGGTTGACCACCGCGCGCCCCGTCTGGCTGAAGAGATAACTCGCAATCCAGTGGGCGCGGCCGCTGCGCTCGTCAGCTTCGACGTCTTCGAACGTCAGCGAAAAGTCTTGTGCGCGCGCCACCAGCATGCGCCACATATCGCGCGCTTCCTCGCCGCGCAGCTCGCCGAACGCCGGGTCGCTGAAGACGACGTCGTCCGCGTAACAGGCCACCATGGTTTCGGCGTCGCGTTGCTGGAACGCCGTGTAGAAACGCTGGATCAGTTCGGTGTTGGTGTTGGCGTTGGGATGGCTCATTGTTTTGATGGGGGTGCGTAGGCCGTTTTTGAAGTCGATCCGGAAAAGCGCCCGGCGATCATTCGACGGCGGGCATGCCGCACACGATATCGGAAAACCGGGCCCAACGGGCATTGCGGCGTGCCTGGCCGTTCGACGCCGCGCCACGCATCCGCGCGGCCTCGCTTCGGCCGGCCCACAGCTTCTGTTCAGCACGCGGGTGGCTTTTCGTTATATCCTGCTGAATATCACGGTACGCTTCGTGGTGCGTGGCGGCGCGTCCTTCGGTACGTCCGTGAGCCGCGCGCGACGAGGCCAAACGAGCCAGTAAGAGCCAGCAGGAGCCACTAGCAGTGCGCAGTCGATCCATCTTATCCGCCCCGGCCGGACGCCTCGGGCGCTTGCCCAACGAGCTTTCGTCGACCATCGTCGCGGTGAAGGCGGCGTCCGAGCGCGGCCGCGCCGAATCGATCCGCGATGTCGTCGATGCCTACCGGCGTCTCTACGGCAGCGCGCAGCGTTTCGTGCTGATGCTGACCGACGACCCGTTGAATTTCGCCTCGGTCGGCACGTCGGGCTCGCATTCACTGAACCAGTTGCTGTCGATCCTCGCCGAGCGGGCGGGTGCCGCGGCGTTCGCGCGTCTGCGCGACCTGAAAGCGGCGATCGAAGAAGCACGCTGCGCCGAACAGCTGCGCGACGCGATCTTTTCCGACACGTTCAGCAACGACCTGGCTGCGCTGCGCAAGGTGGTCGCCGAACTCGAACGCCTTGATGCGGCCTTCGTGGGCTTGTGCGTCGGGCATGTGCTCGAACAGCACGCATGCGCGGCGAGCGCGACGAGTCCGGTGGCCGACCCGCGCCCGGCCGCTGCCCGAAGCCCGGCGGGCGGCACGGCGCCCCGGCGCAAAGAACGCGTCGCCGAACCCGCCCTCACTCCTTCTAACGATTGATTCGCGACATCCGCAGATGAATGTTCTCTCGCGCCCACCGTTATATCTTTCCGAATATATCGTCGACCGCGCTCGCGGGGCGAACGTGCGCCATGTGCTTCGCAGGCACGTTCAACCCGCCTGACCGAACCGGATTCGAGATTCCCATGCACACGCCCCCGTTCCGCCTCGCCCAGCCCACGCGTCTGAAGCTGTCCGGTGAGGAGCGTGCCGGCACCGGCATGCACGCCGCCGACGCGTGCTGCGCGCCCGCCAAAGTATCGTTCTCGAACACCAAACGGCGCGCGCGTCTCGCCGAACTCAACAGCCATCTGCATTGCTCGATCGTCGGCACGTGTCTGGGCACGCATGAATTGCGCAAGCTGGTGCCCAAATTCAGGGGACTCGACCGCCGCGACGCGAGCGATCTCGAGATTCATCACGCGGCGGTCGAACTCGCGATCGAAGGCGGCGCGGCCGCCAAGGCGTTGCACAAACTGCTCGACGAACGCTATGCGGGCGCGATCCGCCGCTTCGACAAAGCCACCGACGACGTCGATCTGCTGAAGCTCTGGGACGAAGCGCTGAAGAGCGGCGACATTCCGCCCGCCTACTGGGCTTTGATGACGCATCCGTTCGCGACCCTGCCCGTCCGTCAGAAGGCGTTCGGCGAATTGCACATGCTGTCGCATCTGGTGGGCGCGGCCAATCGCGCGGACATACGCCGCCTGGTCGCGCTGGAAGAGGAAAACGCCGCCTTGAAGGAAAAAATCGAACGTCAGCAGAGCCGCTTGCAGGAACTCAGCGTGCAACGCGACGCGCGGATTGCGGCGCTCAACGAACAGATCGCCCAACTCACGGCGCATTCAACCCGCCAGATCCCCGCCGACGCCACCGGTCTCACAGCCGAAGCGCAGCGGCTGCGCGACAAACTGGCCGACGCCGATCAGCGTGTCGCCCTGCACACGAGCCGCCGCGAGGCCGCGGAACAGCGCGCGCTGCAGGAGCAGGCCGCGGCACTCGCGCTACGCCGGAGCCACGATCAAACGCTGACGCTGCTCAGACTCGTGCAAAACGAATGCGACGCCCTCGAACGCGCGACGCTGGATGCAGCCGACGCGGTGAGCGGAGCCGGCACACGCCGGGCGAGCCTCGACAGCGTGCAAGGCAAACGGATCGTGTACGTGGGCGGCAGGCCAGGCTCGAACGCCGCGCTCAAGCGACTGGTGGAAGCGGCCGGTGGCGAACTCATCGTGCACGACGGCGGGGTGGAAGATCGCAAGGGCCTGCTTGCCGCGGCCTTGCCGGGCGCGGATCTCGTCGTGTTCCCGGTCGACTGCGTCGACCACGATTCAATGAACATGCTCAAGCGCGTCTGCGAGCGCCATCAGATCCGGTATCACCCGCTGCGCACGGCCAGCGTGGCGAGCTTTGTCGAATTGATGGCCCGTCTGCATCCCGAGAATCTCGCCCAACTGGGCAATCCGCCTACTCCGGTGTTTTGCCTGCGGCACGGCTGAGCGCGCCCTGTTCACGAACCCGGCGGCTCAGGAGCGGATCAGCCTGGTCAACTCGGCGATCTGTTTCGCGCAACTGCGCTGCGCCTCGACTTCGACGTCGCGGTACAGGCGAATGATGGTTTCGCCCACCGGCGTGAGCGTACAGCCGCCGCCGCTCTGACCGCCCTGCTCCGAATGCGTGGCCGGCGACTTGAGCGAGCGGTTCAATTCGTCGATCAGCAGCCACGCGCGCCGGTACGACATGTGGAGGCTGCGCGCCGCCGCCGAGATCGAGCCGAATTCGCGCACGGCTTCGAGCAACTCGACTTTGCCCGGCCCGAGCGCGACCGCGTCCGCGCTACGGATGCGCATTCTGAAGCGCACTTCGGGGCGTGTCTTCGCGGCTTTTTTTGCCGCGGGCGCGGGGGTGGTTTTTGGGGTGTCAGCCATGCGCGAAAGCATACACGAACGGCCGCACAGTCATGCTTGAAGCGCCGGGATGCAATGCCCGTAGTCTTCGCCGCCCGGACAACCTGGCGCCGGCCCTGGCTGCAAACCCAATGACCGCGCGCGTCGTTCGGCGAGGAATTTCTTCCACTGCAGGTTAGCGGTATTCAACGCGACGAGCGTGGGGAAATAACGCGTCAACATCCACGTGACTTGGTCGCGGCCGGCGAGACCGAGATCGCGCCACAGATGATCCGGGCACAAACAGGCATGAGCGATGATCGCCGCGAGACACTGCGCGTCGTCCCCACGGACCGTGGAGCTGGCGTGCGTGAGCAATAGGGCGTGGAGCGTGCGGACGCCTCCCACTCAATTGACGCGGAGCGGCGTCGTCACACAAGACAACGCGAGGACGTCGTAATATAGCGCTCTTAATAACGTATCGGGGTTATCGCATGATTCGCAAGCTGCTCGCTTCTCTCGTGGTCATTGCCGGCATCGTGACGACCGTGCCCGCGTTCGCGCAGGACAACACGGTCAACGTGCTGTACGCCGGTTCGCTCGTCAATCTGATGGAGCGCAGCATCGGCCCGGCATTCGAGAAAGCCACCGGCCAGCATTTCCGCGGTTACGCGGCGGGCTCGAACAAGATCGCCAACGAGATCAAGGGCAAACTGCGCCGCGGCGACGTATTCATCAGCGCGAGCCCCAAGGTGAATGACGCTCTGACGGGCGCGGCAAACGGCGATCACGTCACGTGGTACGTGAACTTCGCCGAATCGCCGTTGATGATCGGTTACAACCCGCAGAGCAAATTCGCGCCGCAGTTCAGGAGCAAGCGCTGGGACCAGGTGCTGCAGGAGCCGGGCATCCGCATCGGGCGGACCGATCCGAAGCTCGACCCGAAGGGCGCGTTCACCGTCGAGATGGTGACCAGGGCCGCTGCGCTCTACCATCAGCCGGACCTCGTCGAGAAAACGCTTGGCGCGGCGGAAAACCCCGAACAGGTGTTGCCTGAGGAAACGCTGGTGGGCCGTCTGCAATCCGGCCAGCTCGACGCCGGCTTTTTCTATTCCACCGAAACGTCCGACCTGAAGATTCCTGCAATCCGCCCCGCACCCGAATTGCAGGCCAAGGCCAGCTACACGCTGACCATTCTCAGCGACGCGCCGAATCGTGAAGGCGCGAGCAGCTTCGTCGACTTCCTGTTGAGCACGCAAGGCCGCGCGCTGCTCAAGCAACATGGCGTGGACGTCATCAAACCGACCGTGAGCGGCAACGTGCAGGCCATGCCGCCGTCGGTGCAAGCCGTAATCGACGCCGCGCAGTAAGCGCGATGAAACGTACCGCTGCGCGTCCGCTGCTGTGGCTGGCGGCGCTGCTGGCCGTCTATCTGTGCGCGCCGTTCGTGGCGAGTGTGCCGCAACTCGGCGCGGCGGACTGGGCGAATGTCGACTGGCGCGCGACGTGGTCGGCGGTCGGCGTTTCCGCCGCAAGCGCGAGCGTCGCTTCGCTCGCGATTCTGCTCGGCGGCGTGCCGCTCGGCTATTTCCTCGCGCGCTCGAACTCGCGCAAGGTGGCGCTGCTCGGCTTTGTCGTGCAGTTGCCGCTGGCGCTGCCGCCGCTCACCAGCGGTGTGCTGCTGCTGTTTCTGCTCGGCCCGTATAGCTGGGTCGGCCGCTTCACAAGCGGCGTGCTGACGGATTCGTTCGCGGGGATCGTGCTCGCGGAAGTCTTCGTCGCCGCGCCCTTCCTGATCATCGCCGCCAAGTCCGCGTTTACCGCCGTCGATCCGATACTCGACGACGTCGCCGCGACGCTCGGCCATCACGCCGGCAGCCGCTTTTTCCGCGTCATGCTGCCGGTTGCGTGGCCGGCGATTCGCGCGGGACTCGCGCTCGCGTGGCTGCGCGCATTCGGCGAATTCGGCGCGACCGTGATGGTGGCCTATCACCCGTACTCATTGCCGGTCTACACGTACGTCGTATTCGGCGGCCAGGGGTTGCCGGCGATGATGCCTCTGCTGCTGCCGACGCTCGCCATCGCGGTCGTCTGCGCGGCGCTGTCGATTTACAGCCTTCGGCAAAAGACCGCGCTCGATGAAACCGAAAACGGCGACGACACGCTCGCACCCGGCGTGGGCCTGACGGCTTCGAATGGCGGCGAAACAGCGGACCTGCGCCTTGCTTTTCATTTGCGACGACAACTGGGCGCGTTCATTCTCGACCTCGCATGGACGCCGGCGACGCGGCGCCTCGCGATCATCGGGCCGTCGGGTTCGGGCAAGTCGTTGGCGCTGCGTCTGATCGCGGGACTCGAATCCAACGCAACGAGCCGCGTGACGCTCGGCGCGACGCCGTTGAATACGCTGCCGCCGGAACGCCGGCAGATCGGCTACATGCCGCAAGACTACGGCCTGTTTCCGCACATGACGGTCGCGCAGCAACTGGCCTTTCCCGTCGATGCCGATCCGGCGAGCGCGCGTTATTGGCTCGATCATCTGGGTCTCGCGCGACTGGTTGCACGACTGCCGCATCAACTGTCGTTCGGCCAGCGGCAGCGCGTCGCGCTCGCGCGCGCGTTGACGCGGCATAGCGAACTACTGCTGTTCGACGAACCGTTCGCCGCGCTGGACACGCCGCGGCGGCGCCGCTTGCAGCAGTCCTTGCGCGCGTTGCAACGCGAGATCGCCGCGGTGACGATTATCGTCACGCACGATCCCGATGAAGCCGCGTTGCTCGCTGATGAAGTGCTGGTGGTCGAACAGGGCCGTGCGCTGCAAGCTGGCTTTATCGACGCCGTGTTTGAACGGCCGGCGTCGATGCGCGTGGCCGGTCTGCTCGGCTTGCATAACGTCGGCGAAGGTGTGATGAGCGCGTCGGGCCAGGTCGAGATCGCGCCGGGCTTCGTGATCGGAACCGGCGACAGCGGGTTCCCTCTGCGCGCCGGCGCGCGTGTCATGTGGCGCGTATCGTCACATGCGATTGTTGTCGGGCAAGACGGCACGCATGCGGGCGTGGTCGATGCGGTCGAACTACGGCGCGGCGAGCGCTATGTCCGCGTGAATATCGCCGGCGTCCGCTTCGACATTGCCAATGAAGACGACCGCCTGCGCGAAGGCGCACCGTGCCGGATCGAGATCCGCGCTCCCGGCGTTGCGGTCTGGCCAGCGAGCGACGCGGCGCACTAGCCTTCGTGCGCGTGAGCGCGGCTCCTGATTTCGGCAAGCGACATATCGATCAGCAGCTTGCCGGAATCGAACACCGTCACCAGCGCGTCTTCCCAATCGCCCTCGACCGTGCGCTCATCCCACGCAACGGGTAGCGTCGTCGTTCGATACTCGCCTGTGTGACGATTCTTCAGTAGCGTCAGCCGCCCTTTCATCGAGCGCTTTCCGGCGTCGGTGACAGGATCCTTGAGCACGTCGTGCCACTCGTCGCCTAGCCGGATCGCCGAACACTTCATCGCGAAGCGCTGCGTGTCGCGATTGATCTGCTGCAACAGCGCGCCGCCCATGCCGAACACGATGTTGTCCGCGGCGAAGCCGGCTTCGTCCATGGCGGCAAGGATCGTTTCTATCGAATCGGGATTCACGCCGTCGCCCTGAATCACCCGCACAGTGTTGAGCACGCGCCGCCCTTTGCCGTTCACCACCGATCCGAACGACGCCTCCAATGCCCGCAGCGTTTGCAGCACGATGGTTTGCGGATCGCCCGAGTCGGGCCGGATCACCAATGTGCCGCCCGAGTCGAGCACGGCCTGCTTCAGCTCGTTGCCCCAGGCGTCGAGTGCGGCGAACAGATCATAGGAGTCGGACACCACCGACACGATCGCGCCCGGCTTGCCGAACCGCGCGATCATGTTGCGAAACGCGTCGGTTTCGCGCTCGCGGCCCCACGAGGTGATCGTGCTGTGTTCCGCCGCCGGCACGGAAAACGCCGCCATCGTCTCGTTGTAGTAGTGGTTCGCCGCGACTACACCGAGCACGGTATCCGAGCCCATGAAGCTGACGAGATGCGCCGCGCCGCCAATTGCCGCCGACTCCGCGCTCGACACGCCACGTGCGCCAAAGTCGTGCAGCTTGAACGGCAATTGCGTGAGGTCGTCGCTGCTCTTCAGCAGATAGCCGCGGATCGTCTCGCGCAGATGCCAGCTCTGCGTCGCGACCGTAATCGGATACCACACGCGCAACAGCATGGTCTCCAGATACGACGCCAGCCAGAACACCTGCGGGTCGTCACATTCCACCGTGACGAGCACGTTGTGCGTCGGCACGACCGAGCCTTCCGGCACCGCGCGGATGCGTACCGGCAGATAACCGCCGTGGTGTTCGACGATGTAGCGCCAGCCCGCTTCGTTGAACGGCTCGCCGTGCGCCGTGAAGAATGCTTTGGCCTGCTCGATCATGGCCGGCGTGATCGGGCGGCACAGGTATTCCTTGATCAGCATCTGCAGGCCGAAGAACAGCGTGCGGTCGTAGCGCCCGCCGCGCGATTCGATGTATGAAAACATCGCCGACGCTTCGGGCGGATATTGCAGGTAGTGCGACGCCTTGTACGAATCCGTGTTGAGAATCGGATTGGACAGAACCGACGCGATATCGTTGAGACCGTTGGACTCGTTTTGCATGGACGATGCTGCGCTCATAGGCGCTCTGAAAAGTAAGCAGACGGGCCGCGCATCCGGCCGGCCACAACGACACGATACACCGTCAAAACGCAGCGGGAATCACACCGAACCGCGCCTGGCTTCGATAGGCGCGATAGGTTCGGCGCAACGAAGCACTTCTACCGAGGCCGCGAGCATGAGCGGCCCATGTCATTGCAGACTCGTTCGATATGCGAATTATTATTTGAGCCGGCTGCGCCACGGGCTGCCGGCCTCCGGTGTCGCAGCGTAGCAGCGGCACGCGTCCGCTGTCCAGATCAGCCGATGGACGTGCGGATTTGCTTCCAACCGGTGTGTCCCGCTCGACAGGATGGGTTCAATGCCCCGGCTTGAGCTGCGGCGGCACGTTCGGCCGCGACGCGAACAACCGGCCGAGCACGCCTTTGCGGCGCTCGGCGCTCGCCGGCCACAGCATATCCGCCAGCAGGCTGATGCCTTGCGCAAGCGTGCTGTCTCTGGCCGACGTCACCAGCGGCACACCGCGGCTAAGCGCGTCGTTGGCCTGCTTGTCGTCGCGCGGAAGCTGATGCGCCACCTTCGCGCCAAGCGTCTGTTCGAGCGTCGACAGGTTGATCTGGGCGTTCTTGTCGTAGTGATTCACCACCACCCGCACCTTGCTGGCCGGATAGCCCAGTTCCCTGAAAATATCGAGCATGCGGCGCCCGCCGTGCAAGTACAGCAGGTTCTGGCGCACCACCATGCAAATCGCATCGCTGCGATCGAGCGCGTGGATCGTCATCGGATTCAGGCTCTGCCCGACGTCGATCAGCACCGCGTCATAGCGCTCGCGCGCCAGCGTGAGAATGCATTCCAACTGCGCGGGCAGCAGTTCGGCCGCCTTGAGCGGGTCGCCTGCGCCCGCCAGCACATCGAGATTCGCGTGGACATGCATCACGCATGATTCGAGTAGTGCGGCGTCGAGGCGCTCCGCCTGGGAGCAGAGATCGGCAAGTGTGGTGGGCGGCGGCTTGTCGGCCATGAGCAGACTGGCGTCGCCGAATTGCTGGCTCAGGTCGATCAGCAGCACGCGCCGGTTGCTCAGCGCGGCCAGCGAATACGCGAGATTCACGGCGATCAGCGTGGTGCCGCTGCCGCCCTTGCTCGAAGCAAGCGAAACGACGCGGCCGGCGCGACGGCTAGTGGCGTTTTTACGCGCGTCGGCCTGGATGAGAATGATGGTGATCTCGTCGGCGTCGGCCGGCCACGACAACACGTGTCGCACGCCGACGCGCATCGCCACGCCCAGCAAGGCGGTGGACGGCGCCGCCGTCATCAGCACGCAATGCAGGGCGGGCGTGCAGGCCAGCGCTTCCTCGACGCCGTCCAGGTCGCGCGCGCTCAGATCGGTGTCGTCGACGATCAGCATATCGGCGCTCCGAATCGCACGGTCGTGCGCCCGCACTTGCCGGGCCGTGCCCTGAGCGGTCCGCAGCCGGTAAGCCACGCCGCTTGCTTCGAGGCGAGCGACGATTTGCGGCGCACGCTCCATGCTGGATGAAATCAGGAAGATGTCGATCATGTCGGCTCTCCGCCGGTCTGGCGCGTTCGGTTGGCGAAGCCGCCTCGACAGCGGTCGAGGTTCGTTTTAGTCGTCGGCATCGGACGGATGAATGTCCGCACCGCGCTCGTAGTTTCGTTCCTGCGACACCGGCATCTCATACACCGAGTCGCGCAGCGCCTCGCGCTGGATCTCCGCTTGCGCCCGGCGCTTGATCGCCTCGGCGATCACCAGCGTGGTCAGATCGACCGGCGCAGCGGCGAATAAAGCATGCGGCGCGGCGATATGCCGTTGATAGGAAATGCCCGCTGAATGAGTCGTGCTTTGGCGATCCGGCCGTACTGTGCCAGCCGGTTTGGTGATCTGTCTGGTCATGACAACCCCCGAAAAAAATGTGCTTCTTCTACCGCTCTGTCCAGGTGAGCCGTGTCCGCAACTTCGCGGACACGGCGCCCGGTCCACCTCGTAACCCGCGTCTCTCTCCGGAGACTCCGGCCATTCCTCCCCGCTTCGTCGCGCCCGGTTGGTCCTCGACCGCGCGCTGCCCCGTCGCTGCTCTTTCGCTGTTTTTCTTGTTGTTGTGCGTACCGTTCGCTCGCCGACTCCACGAGCGCTGTACATGTCGTTTTTTTCCGCCCTTCACATCCGCCATAACCGACGGAAAAAGTGGCGAGGTCAACCTTTACATCGTCCGGTCGCAATGACCGGTACGTTGTACCGACCATTGCGCCGTTCCTTTTATGACATCTGTTTTTTATTGGCCCCGCCGCACCCTCGTAGAACGCAATGGCTTTCCCCAGCCGCGCCTACGAAGTCTTTTTGTCGCCGGTCTCTTCTTATTCTGGCTTCCCTGAACCTGGGACCGGGCGGCAACAGCCTCCGCTGTGAAATGCTTATTGCAACGGCTATGCCATGCACCCTCAAACCCTTATGCCACCATGATCGTCGATGCAGCGCACCGGACCTGGGCGTACTTCGCAGCTCGCGTTGATTCGAATTCGACACATGTTTCCGCGCCCGGCGACACGCCGCAGCACGATGTTCGCGGCCATCTGAACGCCGGGCAGCCCGCGCGCTCCGCGCGTGGCCGGGCGTTGCGTCGCATCCCGGTTAAATATGCCGACGCTTCGGAACCCTATCCGGTAGCAGCGCACGTATGCCCAATGTGTCGCACGCGTGAGACAAGGCAAATCTCGAACTACAGTTCCGTTTGACATTTGCCGTAAAACGAATTGAGGCGTTATGTGCGACGGCGCGCATAGCAGGACTTGACCATCCATTTTTGAAGCGCATGGACAATGAGGCGACGTAAAAAACGTTTCTGAATCCAGACTTGTTTATATGGCGCTTCACAGCGGTTTCGCTTATCGTTAAGCCCATGCGCCAACAAGAGCGCCTGTACCAGGTCAACGAGGTTAAAAACGGTTTGAGTGATTCGGGGAAAAGATCGCGGGACGGTTTCAACGGTGAACACTGTTCCCGCCATTCGTCCGATATGCAGCAGCTCGCGGTTTGCGCCGCCTGCTCCATGCTCCCCGAGATTGCCGCTATCGTGAATCGTGACCGCCGGGCTGGGAGGAGCAGAACCCAAAGCGGTGGATCATTCCATGTCCGGACTCGCGTAAGCGGACCGGCTGGCTCCGTTGGCCGGAAGCCGGCATCACGCCGGTCTGTCGCGTACGTCGCAGAACAGTCCTGAGAGCTGCATCAACCGGGGGTAACATGAATACGACTTGCACGCCTGTCGACACGGAACGTACCGTTCTGTATGTGTCGAACGCGCCCGATCAGAAACTCGCCGATTTTCTGGCGGCTTCTGGCTGGCAAGCGGTGCATGCCAAAAGCACGGCCGTGGCCGAGCGTATGCTCGAACGCGGCAACATCAAGGTCGGCCTGGTCGAACTGCCGGGCGACTGCACATCCCAACATCTGTCCGCGCTGGCGTCCTGTATGCGGCGCGTCGAAACCAACTGGGTCGCCCAGATCGCGCCCGGCCAGGCGGAAAACGAACTGGTCAGCCGCTTCATCCTCGATTACTGCTTCGACTTCGTGACCCGGCCGTGGCTCAACGAGCGGCTAGTATTCGCGCTCGGCCATGCGCATGGCCTGTCGAGCCTGCGGCATGTGGAAGTCGCGCCGGAACCTTCGGCCGGCCGGCACGGCATGGTGGGGCAATGCGAGGCGATGCAGCAGTTGTACCGGCGCATCGACAAATGCGGCGTGACCGACGCGCCGGTATTCGTCGCCGGCGAATCCGGCACGGGTAAGGAACTGACCGCCAAGGCGATTCACGAACGCTCGCCGCGCGCCGGCCGCCCGTTCGTCGCGATCAATTGCGCGGCGATTCCGCCGAGCCTGCTGCAAGCCGAACTGTTCGGCCACGAACGCGGCGCGTTTACCGGCGCGCTTCAGCGCAAGATCGGCCGGATCGAGAGCGCGCACGAAGGCACGCTCTTTCTCGATGAAATCGGCGATATGCCGCATGAATGCCAGGCGGTCCTGCTGCGTTTCCTGCAGGAAGGCACGATCGAACGGCTGGGCGGCAACGGCCCGATCAACGTCAATGCGCGGGTGATTTCGGCGACCCACGTCGATCTGGACAAGGCGGTCGAAGACGGCCGCTTCCGCTCCGACCTGTATCACCGCCTGTGCGTGCTGCGTCTGGTCGAGCCGCCGTTGCGCGAGCGCGGCGGCGACATCAAGCTGCTCGCCAACTATGCACTGAGCATGTACAAACAGGACGGCGCGCGCAAACTGCGCGGCCTGTCGAGCGACGCGATTGTCGCCATGTCGAACTATCCGTGGCCTGGCAACGTGCGCGAGTTGATCAATTGCGTGCGCCGCGCCGTGGTGATGAGCGAAGGCCGCTTTATCACGGCCAGCGATCTGGGCCTGCCGGAAGCCGATAACGGGCCGGCCGTCACGCTGGCGGAAATCCGCAGCAAGGCCGAGAAAGATGCGATCGAACACGCTTTGCAGCGGCATGGCTACAAGTTGTCCGAAGCAGCGGCGGAACTCGGCATTTCGCGGGCCACGCTGTATCGGCTGATGCATGCCAACCGGCTGCATCAGGAGCCGGCGGCCGGGCGCGCTTCCAACACGGCGGGCGGCGCGGATGCCGACGGCGACGCGGAGCGACGGGCGCCTTCTTTGGTGTGAGCGGGTAAGTTCAGCGGCGCTTTTTGCTGCGCCTGATTCGATTGACGCCGGCTTGAACCTCGCCAGCGGGAAGATCGCGGGCTGGGCACGCCTCTGCTTGCACACTGGTGCGCAACGACGCGACTCGATGCATCAGCATGCGTCGCCCACGTCCCTCGCGCCTTTCGCCGTCGCGCCGGCATTGCTATGCTGAAGGCCGTTCATCCATCCTCCGGGAGCGGACTTGGCCGACCCGCATGCACCGGCGCTCAAGCGCCGTTCCTCGTCCGTCCTGCCCGCTCAGGCCAGCCCGTGCGATGCGCTCGTCATCCGCGCGCAGCCTGCCAGTCTCGTCCACCCGTGCCGGCGTAAAAAACTCGCGCTGGCCGCGACTATCCTCGGCTCAAGCATGGCCTTCATCGACGGCTCCGTGGTCAATGTCGCCTTGCCGTCCATCCAGAGCGAACTGGGCGCGAGCGTGGCGGCGATCCAGTGGGTCGTCGACGCCTATCTGCTGTTTCTCGGCGCGCTGGTGCTGGTGGGCGGCTCGCTCGGCGACAAGCTTGGCCGGCGCACGGTGTTCATCGCGGGAATCGGGCTGTTCACGCTAGCCTCGATTGGCTGCGGCCTCGCCCCGGGCGCCACGGCCCTGATCGCGGCGCGCGCCGTGCAAGGCGTGGGCGCGGCGCTGCTGGTGCCGAGCAGCCTGTCGATCATCGGCGCGGTGTTCGACGACAAGGAGCGCGGCCAGGCGATCGGCACCTGGGCCGGCGTCGGCGCGATCACCTCAGCGCTCGGGCCGGTGGCGGGCGGCTGGCTCGTCGATGCGTTCTCGTGGAGGGCCATCTTCTTCCTGAACGTGCCGATTGCCTGCGCGACGGTCGCGCTGGCGGTCATGGCCGTGCCGGACAGCCGGCAGGACGATGACGGAAATCCGTCCGCGCGCGCCGGCGGGGCCACTGGACACGCGGCGGCCGGACTCGACTGGCCGGGTGCCGCCACGGCCACCGCCGGACTCGCCGCCCTGACCTATGGCCTGACGCTCGCCTCGGCGCGCGGCTTCGGCGACCGCTGGGTGCTGGCGTCGATCCTCGGCGGCCTGCTGGTGCTGATCGCCTTCGTCGCGCTCGAAGCGAGAACCCACAATCCGATGATGCCGCTCGACGTGTTCCGTTCGCGCGACTTCGTCGGCGCCAATCTCGTCACGCTGCTGGTCTACTTTGGCCTGGGCGGTGCGCTGTTCTTCCTGCCGTTCACGCTCATCCGCGCTTATGGTTACAGCGCGACTCAGGCGGGCGCGGCGTTGCTGCCGGTGCCGGTGACCATCGGCCTGCTGTCGCGCTTCACCGGCGGCCTGACGAGCCGCTACGGCGCGCGGGCCTTGCTGACCGCGGGGCCGGTCGTCGCCGCGGCCGGCTTCGCGATGCTCGCGCTGCCGTGGGTCGGCGGCGAGTACTGGCGCGGCTTTCTGCCCGCGCTGGCCGTGCTCGGACTCGGCATGACCGTCACCGTCGCGCCGCTGACGACGACCGTGATGGCCTCGGTGTCCGCCGCGCGCACGGGCGTCGCTTCGGGCATCAATAACGCGGTGGCGCGGGTGGCGAGCCTGCTGGCGATCGCGGTGCTGGGAATCGTGTTCGTGTGGTCGCACGACGCGGCACTTGAAGCGCGGCTCGATGCGCTGCATGTGCCGCAGGCAGTGCGCGAGGCGGCGAGCCTGGCGCAGGTCGGCATGGATGCGGGCGCTGCATTGCCTGCCGCAGGGGCGGGTGCGTCGAAGGGAAAAGTGGGCGAGGCAGATGTAGCGGCGGCGCACGCCGAAACCGACGCGGCGCACACAAACGTGGATGCGGCACGGGCCCAACCTGAGGTGGCGCGGGCACAAGCCGACGCCCTCGGCGCGGCATTGCGCGCGGTGGCGCTGGTGTCGGCGTTGTGCGCGCTGGCCGGTGCAGCGCTGGCGTTTTTGACGATCCGTTAGCGACGGCCGCTCGAGATGCGCCGCGCCTGATTCACGCCTCGCGCACGGACGCCCATCCATAGTTCAGACCGCGCTGAAACATCGCTGCCCGGCGCGCGCCATACTGCAGTCACGGTCCTTCACACCACGACCTTCGACTAAACAGGGAGCTTGCACATGGCGATTACCTGCTTCATCCGCTATCAGATCGATCCGTTCCAGCGCGATGCCTTCGACGAATACGCCCGCAACTGGGGCCGCATTATTCCGCGCTGCGGCGGCCATCTGATCGGCTATTTCCTGCCGCATGAGGGGACCAACGACATCGCGTGGGGATTGATCTCTTTCGAAAGTCTCGCGGCCTATGAAGCGTATCGGGCGAGACTGCGCGCCGATGCCGAGGCACGCGACAATTTCAAGCTGGCGCAAACGAAGCGTTTCATTCTGCGCGAGGAGCGCACCTTCACCGAGGTCGTGGAAGGCACCTTGGGTGTGCCGCCGGTGCGCAGGGGGGCAGCGACGGAGTGATGGCGAGGCGGTGAACGTAGCGACGGCCGCGGCATCTACGCGGGCGGCGCGCCTGCGCCTGCGCCTGCGCCTGCGCCTGCGCCTGCGCCAGCGGTTGCGGTTGCGGTTGCGGTTGCGGTTGCGGTTGCGGTTGCGGTTGCGGTTGCGGTTGCGGTTGCGGTTGCGGTTGCGGTTGTGGTTGTGGTTGCGGTTGCGGTTGTGGTTGTGGTTGTGGTTGCCGTTGCGGTTGCCGTTGCGGTTGCGGTTGCGGTTGCGGTTGCAAAGACGCGTGCAGCCGGCAGGCACTTGCGAAGGCGGCAGAACGGGGAATTCCGCCCCGCCGCAGCCGGCATGGGACAATGCGGTTCTTTCCGACAGGCAGGTTTTTTGCTACCGCAAGATGCCGCCGCACGGGGCTTGCCGGCTTTCAGGCACCTCGCGCCAAGGCCGGCCGAGGAACTTGTACGACCAGACCCATGTCGGTTCATGGTCACGCCGCCGAATCGGTCCGTATGCGTCGGCACAGCGTTCCGCCTCTGTCCCCCGCTATGCGCAAACTATTCCCAATCTGGCTGTTCTTCCTTCTCGCTTTCATCGCCGCGCCGGTTTTCGCCGCCGCGG
This sequence comes from Paraburkholderia sp. BL6669N2, assembly GCF_003387275.1. Classification (NCBI taxonomy): domain Bacteria; kingdom Pseudomonadati; phylum Pseudomonadota; class Betaproteobacteria; order Burkholderiales; family Burkholderiaceae; genus Paraburkholderia; species Paraburkholderia sp. BL6669N2. Next base: position 2,027,426 of record NZ_QUNA01000002.1, read on the forward strand.
CGCCGGCCACGCCCTCGTCGTCGGCTTCCGGCGTCGGTGTCACGCTGACGCCCGAGCAGGCCCGCCAGGCGCTCGCCGTTCTCAATGATCCCAAGCGCCGCGCGCAAGTCGCCGACACGCTGCAGGCCATCGCCGCCGCCGGCGCGCTGAGCGCGCCGCCCGCTTCCGCGCCCGCGGCCGCCTCGGCGCCCGCCGCGGCAAGCGGCGCCGCCGCGCTCGTGCCGGCGGCGTTCAAGTCGAACGGCCTTGCCTCGCAACTGGCCCGCCAGGGCGCGCACTGGGCCGTGCACCTCGGCGCGTCGTTGCGCAGCTCGGTCGCCGCGCTGCTCGACGTCGCATCGGTCCGCGCCTGGTGGAACTGGCAGTCGACCAACCCGCAAGCGCGTGCCGTGCTGGGCCACGTCGCCTGGTCGCTGCTGGCCGCGCTGCTTCCCGCGCTCGTGCTCGAATGGCTCGCGCGCCGCCTGCTGCGCCGCGCCTACAGGGCGCTGGCCGCGCGCCGCGAACTGGAAGACGACAACGACGCGCGAGCCGACCTGCCCGTCGACATCGCGCCCCAACCCGCCGATGCGCCGAACGCCGCGCCGCCCTTGCCCGTGTCGCCGGCTTCGCCGGTAAGCGCGGCGCAGGCGCAAGCCGAAGCCGTGCCGCCGCGCACCTCGGCCGCTACGAAGGCTGAAGGCAAGCTCACCGAAGCCAAAGGCAAGCAGAACGCCAAGCATCACTGGACGCTCCTGCGCCGCCTGCCGCGCGCACTCCTGACGATGGTGCTGCGGCTGTTGCCGCTGGTGGTGTTCGTCGGCGCGGCGAGCGCGCTGATGTCGATCTTCGCCGACGACGGCACGCCGCAAGACCGCGCGCTCGATTCGCTGATCGACATCTACGTGCTGTGCCGGGTGATCGTGATCGTCTGCGGTTTCTTCCTGCAGCCGGCCGCGCCGCGTTTGCGCCTGCTGCGCATGAGCGATGCGTGGGCCGCTTTCATGCAGCGCTGGGTGGTGCGGATCGTCAGCGTGGTGGGTGCGGGCTCCGCGGTCGCGGAGATCGCGCAGTCGCTCGGCCTGAACGACGCGGCGCATCTTGCCTTGATGAAAGTGGTCGCGCTAGCCGGCCACGTCATGATCTCGATCCTCGTGCTGCAATGCGCGAACCCGGTCGGCGAACTGATCCGCAAGCGCCTCGCCGCGCGCAAGTCGCTGGAGATGTTCGGCAACGTATTCGCCGAAGTCTGGGCGTGGGCCACGGTGTTCGTCGTGATGGCGCTGTGGTTCATCTGGGCGCTCGACGTGCGGAACGGCTATCACACGCTGCTGCACCTCGGCGGCATTTCGCTGGCCGTGCTGGTAGGCGCGCGGGTCGTGTCGATCGTGGTGTTCGGGGCGCTGGCCCGGCTCTTCAATGTGCAGGACGACGCAACGAAGTCGCTCGTGCATCAACGTGCGTACCGCTATTACCCGCTGCTGCGCCGTGCGGTGGCGTGGGTCATCGGCATCGTGACCGCGCTCGCGCTGTTGCAGGTGTGGGGCGTGCATGTGGTCGACCTGTTCCGTACGGGCACGATCGGGCACCGGCTCGCCTCGGCGATCATCACGATCGGCGTGGCGGCCGTGGTCGCGCTGCTGGTGTGGGAAGGCGTCAACGTCTCGGTCGAACAGCGGCTCGACCGCTGGACCACCAGCGGCGACCTCGTGCGCGCCGCGCGCTTGCGCACCCTGCTGCCGATGCTGCGCAGCGCGCTCTTCTGCGCGATCGCGCTGGTGGTGGTGCTGACCGGTTTGAGCGAACTCGGCGTGAACATCGGGCCGCTGCTGGCGGGCGCGAGCATCTTCGGCGTGGCACTCGGCTTCGGCTCGCAGAAACTGGTGCAGGATTTCATCACCGGCATTTTCCTGTTGATGGAAAACGCGATGCAGGTCGGCGACTGGGTCACGCTCGCGGGCGTGTCCGGCACCGTCGAATATCTGTCGATCCGCACCGTGCGGCTGCGCGGCGGCGACGGTTCGCTCTACACCGTGCCCTTCAGTTCGGTGTCGACGGTGAACAACACGAATCGCGGCATCGGCAATGCGGCGGTGAAGGTCAACATCGTATTCGGCCAGGATGTCGATCTCGCCATCGACACCTTGAAGGAAATCGGCGCCGCCTTGCGCGAGGACGACAAGTTCAGGGACGGCATTCTGTCGGACTTCAGCTTCTGGGGTGTCGATGCGCTCGACGGCTCCGCCATCACGCTGGCCGGCCAGATTCAGTGCCGCGACAGCGCGCGCTGGGGCGTGCAGCGCGAATTCAACCGGCGCATCCTCTTCCAGTTCCAGGAACGCGGCATCGAGATCGCGAACCCGCAGCGCAATCTGTTGACGTGGGACCCGGACAGCGCGCCGGCCAGGATCGAAGCGGATGAGGTGCACAAAGGCGCACCCAGATCATCTGACGCAACGCAGGACGAACCGCCCGCCGCCGCGCCATCCGCCGACGACGCCGCTGACGACGCCGGCAAAGCCGACGCGCCGGTGGAAGATCAGTTGCCCGTCGATCCTAAGCCGGCTGGCGGCCCAGGAACGCCAGCAAATCCCGGTTCAACCTCTCCGCATGAGTGAAGTAAAAGCCGTGGCCGGCGCCTTCGTAGACATGCAGTGAAGCGCCGGGTATCAGCGCCGCCGTGGGCCGGCCGGTCAGTTCGAGCGGCGCCGACGCATCGCGGTCGCCATGCAGCACGAGCGACGGCACCTCGATGCGCGCCAGTTCCGTGCGAAAATCGGTGATGGTCTGCACGCGGGCCAGTTCGAGCATCGCTTGATGCGAGGTTTGCAGCATCATGCGGATCGTCCAGTCCATCGGCGCGCGCGACACGCCGGGCCCGAAATACGGCGCCGCGTTCGCCTCGATCCAGTCGGGAAAGGAGCGGCTCAGCGCGCGGCGGCCCTGCTCGAATAACGCGGCGTCGATGCCGTTCGGGTTGTCGTCGGTCTTCAGTAGATACGGCGTGGCCGCGGGCGCGACGAAAGCGATCCGGGCGACGCGCGCCGAACCGTAGCGCGTCAGATAGCGCACCGCTTCACCGCTCGCAATCGAATGCGCGACCAGCGTGACGCCGCTCAGATCGAGCGCGCTCAACACGCTTTCCAGATCGGCGGCGAGCGTGTCGAAGTCGTAGCCGCGGCCGGGGTCGCTCGAACGGCCATGCCCGCGCCGATCGTACGCAATGCAGCGGCAATCGAGGCGCGACAGCGGTTCCATCTGGTACGCCCACATGTCGGAGTTCAGCGTCCAGCCCGAGAGGAAGACGAGCGCGGCGTGCCCTGTCCCCAGTCGCGGTAGAACAGGCGCGTATTGTCGGCGGTGCGGATGGTGTTCGGTTCGTCGGCGAGATAGGGTGCGGTCGCGTTCATGGAGTCTCCTTTGTCGACCAGAGTCGGCGCTTTAGCGCTTACTCTGGTCCCGTGCAAGATCGTTGCGGCCTCAAGTGGGAACCGTGATGCCGTGCCGCCACTGTGCCGCGCGGCGGGAGGCAGGTCGATTACCCGAGAGGTAAAGAGGCGCGCTAGTGAAGCGCCGGTTGCCGCGCTATCTATTGCACGTCCCACCAACGCGGCAGCAAGCGCCGCACTTCCGGCCGCCGATAGCGGTCGTCGATCAGATGCACCACACCCTGGTCCTGCTCCGTGCGGATCACGCGCCCAGCCGCCTGCACCACTTTCTGCAAGCCAGGGTACAGATACATGTAGTCGTAGCCGTTGCCGAATCTCGTCTCCATTGTTCGACGCATCTGTTCGTTGATCTCGTTCATCTGCGGCAAACCGAGCGTGGCGATGAAGGCGCCGATCAATTGCCGGCCGACCAGGTCGATGCCTTCCGAAAACGCGCCGCCGAGCACTGCGAAGCCCACGCCCTGGTTCATGGTGCGAAAGCGCGCGAGAAACGCGTCGCGCGCCGTTTCGTCCATGCCGGGTTCCTGCGCCCAGACCGGCAAGTCCGGATGCCGCTCGCGCATCAGCGCAACCACGCGTTGCAGATACTCGAAGCTGCTCAGAAAGCCCAGATAGTTGCCCGGCTGCGCGGCGTATTGCCTGGCGATCAGATCGACGATCGGCATGAGAGAGCGCTCGCGGTCGCGCCAACGCGTCGATACGTTGCCGGCCACGCGCACCTGCAACTGTTCCGCGCGAAAGGGCCCTTCCACGTCGAGCCATTGGGTCTGTTCGGGCAAGCCCAGCGTGTCGCGATAGAAATGATGCGGGTTGAGCGTGCCCGAGAACATCACCGTGGTGCGCGCGGCCGCGTAGCGAGGCACCAGAAACGGTGCGGGAATCACGTTGCGCACGCACAGCGTGGCATTCGTTTTGTCGCGCGGCGCGTAACGGTCTGTGGCGAGCGTGATATCGAAGATGGAATGCTCGCCGAGCTGCTCAGCCAGCGCGACGAAATGCATCGCGTCGAAGAAAAAGCGCAGCGACGCTTCGTCGATGGAAAGCGGCGCTTCCGCCAGTTGATCGGTGACGGCGCCGATCAGATTCTGCGCGGCCGAGAGCAGTTTGCCGGGGACGTCGGCATAGACCTGATAGGTCTCCGTCTGCGCACGCTTGACGGCGCTCCACTCGCGTTGCAGCCGCTCGAGCGGCTTGCGCAAGGTGGCCGGCGCCGTCTTGCGCGCGAGCCGGAACGCCGCCTGATCGAGCGAAGCGCTGTACATGCGCCGCGCGCGGTCGAGCAGATTGTGCGCCTCGTCCACCAGCACGCCGACGCGCCACTGATTGATCTGCGTGAGCGCGTACAGCATCGCACTGCTGTCGTAGTAGTAGTTGTAATCGCCGACCACCACGTCGGCCCAGCGCGCCAGTTCCTGCGCCAGATAGTACGGACAGACCTGGTTGGCGAGCGCCGCGTCGCGCACCGCCGCGCGGTCGAGGCGCGCACCGGCCAGCGCCGCGCTTCGGGCCGCGTCGAGCCGGTCGTAGAAGCCGCGCGCGAGCGGACAGGATTCGCCGTTGCAGGCTTTGTCGGGATGCTCGCAGGCTTTGTCGCGCGCGACCAGTTCGAGGGTTCTCAACGGCAGACGCGTGGCGCCTTGATGGAGGGTTTCGATCGCGTCCAATGCCAGCGCGCGGCCCGGCGTCTTGGCGGTCAGAAAGAATATCCGCTCGATCTGGTCCGAAGCGCACGCCTTGAGCAAGGGGAAAATCGTCGCGAGCGTTTTGCCGATGCCGGTCGGCGCCTGCGCCATCAAAGGCTTGCCGTCACGCGCCGCGCGATACACCGACACCGCCAGCTCGCGCTGCCCACTGCGAAACTGCCCGTGCGGAAACTGCAGCGCGCCGAGCGCCGCGTTGCGCGCGGCCCGATGCGCTTCTTCCTGCACCGCCCAATCGAGAAACCGCTCGCATTGTTCGACGAAGAAAATCTCCAGGTCGAGCGCCGTATGCGTTTGCGTCAGCAGCACCTCTTTCTGCGTGCCGATATCGAAGTACACCAACGCTACGGTCAGCTCCGTGAGCTCCCGCGTCCGGCACAGCAGATGACCGTAGACGAGCGCCTGCGCCCAGTGCAGCGTGCGGTGATTGGCCGGCATGCGTTCGAGATCGCCGCGATGGGTTTTGACCTCTTCCACGCGGTTCGCGACGGGATCGTAGCCGTCGGCGCGCCCGCGCACGGTCAGATTGCGGTGCGTGCCGGTCAGCGTGATTTCGGTTTCGTAGCCGCTCGCGCGCCGGCCGGCGACGGTCACGTGGCCCGCCATGCCTTCGAGCGAGGTCGGCGCCGGCGTGAAGCGCAGATCCAGATCGCCACGCCGCGCCGTGAACTCGCACATCGCCCGCACGGCGACCACGTAGGTCATGCGCGGGCCTCGCTGGTGGGGCTGATGATGGCTTGTGTGGAGGCCTCGATAGTGGCTTTTGTGGCGGCCTCAGAGAAAGCCTTGGCGGTAGCGTTGGCGGCAATTTCAGCCGCGCCACCTTCGGCAACGACCTCTTCATCGGCCCAGCGCACGTCGAGCACGCGCACCGGCATGCCGTGCTGCGCGCAGTATGCGAGCCAGCGAATCTGGTTGTCCTGCAAGCGGTCGCCCGGGCCCTTCACTTCGATCAACTCATAGCGACGTTCGGCCGGCCAGAAGCGGATCAGGTCCGGCAAACCGGACCGATTGCCGCGCACGTCGCGCAGCAAGCGTTCGAACCACAGCTTCAGATGCGCGGCCGGCAGACAGTCGAGCGCCAATGCAACGAGTTCCGGCGTAAGCAGCCCCCAGAACACGAACGGCGATTGCAGCCCCGCCTTGCCATGCAGATGCCGCACAATCGTCTCGCGGTAGGCACCGCTATCGAGTTGTTCGAGACACGCGGCGAACAGCTCTGCGCGGCGCGCATGAAAATCCGGCGCGTGCAGATCGGCCGGACCGCGCTGGAACGGATGAAAAAACGCGCCGGGCAACGCCGCGAAAACCGGCTCCCAGCACAACAACCCAAACAGCGAATTGATCAGCGCGTTCTCGACGTAGTGCACCGGCGCGGTCTCGCATGTCAAGTGATCGCGGGTGACGTATTCGACCGGCATCGGCGCCTCGGGTCGCGGCAGCACGAGCGTGCTGCGCTCGACCGGGCGAGCGGCAGACACGCGCGCGACCGGTTCGCCGCGCTTGCGCTGCAAACGCGGCAGCATGCGCGCGACGCGTTGCGCCTCTTCTTCGCTCTCCGGCGCGGCGGCGGCTTGCGAGGCCAGCGCGAAAGCATCGTCGAAACGCTCGCTGCGTTCGAGCACGCGCATGCGCCGATGACGCGCGCCGGGCCACGCGCAACGCTCATAAACGGCCAGCGCGGCCGCCCAGTTCTGCCGACGCTCGCACAGGTAGCCGATGCGGAACAACAGTTTCGCGCGCCGCGTTTCAAGCCAGGGGTTGGCCGTTTCAATGGCGGCGACAGTCGCGACGATCTCTTCGACTGCGAGCGCTTCCGTTTCGCCACTAGGTAGCCATTCGAGTGCTTCACGGCATGCGTGCAACGAGAGATAGACGTCGACATCCGCGCGCTGCTGGAACGCGCGCGACGACGGCGCGAACGCCACTTTCTCGTACTGGAACACGCCGAGGTCGGCGAGCACGAACTCCGACCACTCCTGCTGCAAATTGCCGAAGAACATCAACCGCAAGCGTTCGCAAAGCGGCGCGATCGCCACGTGAAAAACGCGGTCCCCCGTTCGGCTATGCCATGCCGAAAGCGGACGCGCCGTGGCGTCTTGCTCGTCGCTTTCGCTTGCGTAAAACGGGCGCAGTGTTTCCAGCAGATCCGGCTTGCGCAGGCTCCTTGCGCCCGGAATCATCGCGATGGCGTCTGAGAAAATCTCCATCAACTCGGCACGCGTGGTGAGTGCGAACAATTCGTCGAGCGTGAGTCCCGGTTCGGTGTCGACCCAGCCGAGCGCCGCAATTGGCGCCGCTGCCTGCAACGGGCAGCCGATCTCGTCGTAAGACAGGCGGCTCGCGCGGAACAGCGTGCCTTTGCGCATGAGCATGCGAACCAGTAGCGCGCGCGATGACTGCGGCAACGCGGCGAACTCGCGCAGAAACGCTTGCTCGTGCGCGTCGAACAGATCGTCGTAACGCTGCGCGAGCCACGCCAGGGCGCGCTCGAAGTTCAGCAGATAGTAGAGGGCGTAGGGAGAGACGGGTGTCGCCACGGCACTTTCATGAAACCTGTATGTTTATACAGTGATGATAGCAAACTCCGTGGCCGGCCCGGCCACACGGCCTTGAGGCGACATCCTAGCGGGGCTTGAACGTACCGCCATGCGAATCCGTCCGCGCGCCGCTTTACCCTCGCGTGCTCCGCAACGGCGACGAAGTATCGGAGATGCCGGAGTTCCATGTCAGCAGAGTGGCAGGCTTATCGAACGGGATGCCGCATTGTGTCATTCGATCGTGCCGCCGCTACTGCATTTTCATTGCGCCGCCAGCCACACCACCGTCAACGAACGCACGCCTTGCGCGCCGCGAATCAGCACGCCTTCGATATCCGCCGTCGCCGAAGGTCCGGTGACGAGCGCCGCATAGCGGGCATCGCGGAAATCATCGCGCCGGTACACGTCCTGCAAGCCGTCGATCAGTTGCGCCGGGTCGAGCAGCACGACCAGATGCTGCACGATGTAGCCCAGCGCGTTGACCACATACTCGCGCTCGCTGAACCACACCGAGCCGGTCTCAGCGACGCCGAAGCGCGCCCGCACGACGCCCACGTCGATATCCTGTAGCGAAGCGGGTTCCGTGTCGGCGGTGAGCGGGCGCGTGCCCGACACTTCCGCGGTCGCCGAAGCCACCGACGCCTCAGCGCCGAAGCGCTCGCGAATCAATCCGCTCACCTCGGCAGCAGACGTGGCTTCGACGCAGGTGCCGCCCATTGCCTGCAAGGCCGCCGTGAAGCGCGCGCGCAGATCGCCGCCCGCTGCGTCGAAGAGCGGCACTTCAGGCCGTGGCCGCGCCGGTGGCTGTGCCTGCCGCACCTTGTCCAGAAAAGCCTCACGCGTTGCCATTGCCGCCTCCACGATTCTTCTTGTACCAGGCGTGGAAGGTCAGCTTTGGCGCCTCCGGCAACTCGCGTTGCTTGCCCCAGATATTCAGCGGGTTATACAGCACGAAATTCGGCAGTCGTCGCAGCGCGCTGCCCATCGACGACACCGTCGCGCGATACAAGGTCGGGCTCGCCAGCAAACGCCCCGCCATTTTCAGCACTTCGTGCTTCACGAACGGCACTTCATGGCGCTCCGCAATCACCGTCCGCCACTTATAGATCTGCTCGTGAATATTGATCTTCACCGGACACACATTGGTGCAGCTGCCATTGAGCGTCGACGCGAACGGCAACGCGCTATAGCGCTTCAGATCGAAAGTCGGATTGATGATCGCGCCGATCGGCCCCGAGTAGGTGCCGCCGTACGACAGCCCGCCGCTGCGCCGGTACACGGGACAGGTATTCATACATGCGCCGCAGCGAATGCATTTGAGCGAATACCAGAAGTCCTCCATGGCGAGCCGCTCCGAGCGGCCGTGATCGACGAGGATGAAATGCATCTCCGTGCCCGGACGCGGCGCGCGAAAATGCGAGGTGTACTGCGTGATCGGCGAGCCGAGCGCGCTGCGCGACAACATGCGGATGAACACGCCGAGGTCGGATACTTTTGGAATCAGCTTCTCGATTCCAATCGACGCAATATGCAACGGCGGCACATTCGCCGACAGATCCGCATTGCCTTCGTTCGTACACACCACCACCGTGCCGGTCTCCGCCACCGCGAAATTGCAGCCGGTCATGCCGGCGGTCTTCTCGCGCACGAAGTACGGCCGCGTGTTCATGCGCTGGCTTTCCGCCAAGTAGTGAATGTCGCTGTTCTTCGGATCGGTGCCGATGGTGCGGCCGAACAGTTCGGCGACATCGGCGCGCAGTTTGTGCACGGCCGGCACCACCATATGGCTCGGGTCCTGATGATCGAGTTGCTGGATGCGTTCGCCCAGATCCGTTTCCATCACCGTGATGCCGCGCGGTTCGAGGTACTCGCGCATCTTGCATTCGTCGGTGAGCATCGACTTGCTTTTGACGAGCGTGGTCATGCCGCGCTCCGACATGATCTGGTGCACGAGCGCGTTGTGCTCCTCGGCGGTGGCGGCCCAATGGACGGTCACGCCGTTGGCCTCGGCGGCCGCCGCGAACTGTTCGAGATACTGCGAGAGGTTCGACAGCGTGTGTTCTTTAATACCCGACGCGAGCTCGCGCATCGTCTCCCATTCGGCAATGCCGTGCGCCTGCACGTCGCGCTTCTCGCGCAAATCCCATAGACGTTTGTCGTGAAACGCAACATGCTCTGTCTTGCCGATGAAAGCGGCCGCCGCTTTCGCGTGATCGATCCGGTTGCTCATGCGCGTGCTCCGTTGAGGACCTGCGCGATATGGATGAAGCGCGCGTCGGCTTTCATGCGTTCGGCGCAGCCTTGCTGATGCATGAGACACGACATGTCGCCTGAGACGATATATTCGGCGCCCGCGTTCAGATGATCGCGCACCTTGTCCTGCCCCATGCGCACCGACACCGGCTCTTCGGTGACGGAGAACGTGCCGCCGAAACCGCAGCATTCGTCGGGCCGCGCCGGCTTGACGAACTCGATGCCCTTCACGCCTTCGAGCAAGGCGCGCGGCTTGGAAAACGGCGTGCCCGCCACCTCCGATATCGACGCTTCCTTCAGATGCCGCAACGCGCTGCAACTGTTGTGCAATCCGACGCGATGCGGAAACTCAGCCCACGGGAATTCACGCGCACCGACCACGTCATGCAGAAACTCGACGAGTTCATAAGCGTTCGCGCGGACCTTCTTCACTTCGTCGGTTTGTTCGAGCGCGGTTAGATGCTCGCGCACGTGATGGATGCAACTCGCCGACGGCCCGACGATGTAGTCATAACCGGCAAAGTTGCGCGCGAACACGCGCTCGGTACCGGCGGCCTCGGCATGCGCGCCGCTGTTGGCCATCGGCTGGCCGCAGCAGGTTTGCTCCTGCGGATAGTCGACCTCGATGCCGAAGCGCTCGAGCAATTCGAGCGTGGCGATCCCCACTTCGGGATAGAACGCGTCGATGAAGCACGGGATGAACAGGGCGACTTTCATAGGCTCTTTGAAAGGAAAAGCAGCAGCCGGCGATTCACCTACTCTACTGCGGAATCGCGTCGGTGAACCAGTGTGGCGCTGCAGCGGCGTTGAACGATTGTCAAGGATTTCGCCGCGCTAGTCTGACTGGTAAGGTTGGTCTGACCAAGAATATAAGGAAGTTGCGAAACAGTGTCAATCGCGGGATGGCAAGCACCCCGCGTCGCGCGCAGGCATCCCCCGCGATGAAATCAGAACTGGAGCAGAGTTAAAAAGCGGGGCGTTGGAACCGCAACGACACGGCCGCCTGGCGCGCGCCCGGACGGCATGCGAGCAATCACGAAACCGCACTCGACGAAGGCTTCGCCGCATCTTCCTTGTACATCTCGCGCACGAAGGTCAGATGACGCTCGGCGGCCTTGCGCGCCTTTTGCGCGTCGCGCGCCATGACGGCGTCGTAGATGGCTTGATGCTGGCTCATCAACTGCTTTTCTATCGCGTCGTCGTAATCGATCAGCCGATGGTACTGGCGCATGCCCTCGCGAATCAGCGTATGGATGCCGTGCATCACATGCGCGAGCGCGATGTTGTGCGTAGAGTCGGCGATCGCAAGGTGAAACGCGGCGTCCAGTTCCGCGAGATTGACGCGATCCTGAGACTGCGAGCCGGCCTTCAACGCCTCGAACGCGACGCTGATCTTTTTCAGGTCGGCGGCCGTGGCGCGCTCCGCGGCATACACCGTCGAAATCGATTCGAGCCCCTGGCGCAACTCCAGAATATCGGCACTGGTGCGCGGATTCTGCAGCAGCAGCTCGGCGAGCGGCTTGGAGATGATCGGCGCCGTGACATCGACGACCGTAAAACCGCCCCGCCCCGATGTCTCGATGTAGCCGTCCGCTTCAAGCCGAATCAGCGCTTCCCGCAACGACGGCCGCGACACGCCGAGCTGCGTCGCCAGATCGCGTTCAGCCGGCAAGCGGTCGCCGGGCATCAGCGTGCCGTCCGAGATCAGTTGCTTGATCTGATCGGACACCACGTCGGACAGCCGTTTGCGCGTGAAGGCCTGGATCGGGAGAAATGGCATGGGCAGCGGTGAGTAAAGCCGGTTGAGCGAGCGGTTTTCAGGCCGTGGAGAGTGTCCAGGCACGATGCGTTGCGACGTTGCAGTCGCGCTTGAACGTTGCAGCGAATTATACCGTTCAACGGAACACGCCGAATCCGGTTGGCACGCGAGCCCGTCGGCGTAGCGAGTGGTCGGGAACCCGCTAGCGCGCACCCGCCGCGTAGAAAACCGCCAGATCGCGCCGGAGCGTGTGCAAGGCCGCGTCGTCGAGATAGATCATGTGACCGGTCGGATAGTAGGCGATTCGCACATTGGCGCGCAGGGGCCCGTCCAAGCCCAGATGCGCGAGCGCATATTCGGTCGCGTAAAACGGCGTGGCCAGATCGAAATAGCCGTTCACCGACATCACGCGCAACTGCGGATTCTGCCGCATCGCTTCAGCCAGATCGCCGGCCGCATACGGTACGGGCAAACGCTCGCCCCACCATTCGCGGTGCTTCCAGTCCCATTGCGTCAACGCTTCATCGTTGAAGACGCGGTAGCGATCGGCCGGCGTGAAGTGCAGGTCCTGAGCAAAATGCTGGTGCAGCGCCGCGTCGAAAGCACTCGACACGCTGCTCACCGAGGCGTCGTAGTCGGGGCGATCCGACACGCTGTCGAAGTCGATGCCTTCAAAACGCGCATCGTAACGGCCGACACTGCGCGCCTGATCGCGCAGCAATTCACTGCGATAACGCGACGGATAGAGACGCAGGCGGCTGCGCTTCACATAGGCGACATCAAGGCCGGTGAATTGCGCGACGCGCGCGGCGATCGCGTCGCGCTCGGCGTCGGGCAGCGCATCGCCTTGTGCGAGGGCTTGCGCATACGGGCCGCGTGCGAACGCGCGGGCTTCGTCGAGGAAAGCCGGCAGACTGGCCGGCTTCGGCACGATCTTGCCGTGATACCAGGCGATCGCCGCGAAGCTCGGCAGATAGCTTTCGCTTTTGAAATCCGAACCCGCCGAAAACGCGGCCGAATCGAGCACCGACGACATCAGGATCACGCCGTTAAGCGCGATATTGTTCTGCCCCAACTGATACGCGAGCATCGCGGCGCGCGCGGTCCCATACGATTCGCCGAGCAGATACTTCGGCGAATTCCAGCGCTGGTTCACCGTCAGATAGCGGTCGATGAATTGCGAGAACGCATCCACATCCTTGTCGACGCCCCAGAAGTCTTTGCCCGTGCCATGACCCACGACGCGCGACAAGCCCGCACCGACGGCGTCGATGAAGACGAGGTCGGTGCGATCGAGCAAGCTGTCTGGATTGTCGGCGAGCGTATACGGTGCGGGCGGCGTGATATCCGGGCTCGCGGTACGCACCCGCTTCGGCCCGAATGAGCCGATCATCAGAAAGACGGTGCCGGCGCCCGGACCGCCATTGAACAGAAACGTGACCGGCCGCGTCTGCGGCGTTTTGCTGGCGACGGTGTAGGCAATATAGAAAACGCTCGCGTTGGCCTGCCCCATTTTGTCGCGCAACAGCAGGTTGCCGGCGGTGGCCGTGTAGTCGATCTTGCGGCCGTCGAGCCGAATGGAATGCTGCGTGACCGATGCGGTTTCCGGCGGTACGGGAATCCCCGTCGGTTCCGCTTTCGCGTTGCGCTGCGCCGTGCTGCCAGACGCTTCGTTCTGCGCCGACGCGACCGCGCGTGGCTGCCGAGGCGCGCGTTTCGCCGCCGCATGCGAGTCCTGCTGCGGTTGGCCGTTCGGCTCCGCGCTCTGATTGGGCTGGCCGCTCACGAAGCGGGGCGCGTCCGGCTCCGATGCCTCGGTATCGGCGCTCGCTGCGGCTTCCGGCGAGTCGCCCGGTTCAGCCGCCGCGCACAGGGTGCTGAACATGGCGAGTGCGGCAAGCACGAGCGCCATCGCGACGAGCGCGGCCGCCATGGATCCCGCCATCAAGGATTGGCGCAACCAGAAGGTAAAGCGAAGGCCCATGAGTTTCCCGACGAGTGTCGATAGGCGCCGATGTCCGCAAGGTGCAGGCTTAAGACGAACTCGGCGCTCGATTTTTGACGCAAGCATTTACGGCGTCAATCGAAAACTGGCGAGACACGCATTCCTCCCACGACGCATCGCCGCGTTACGCCAATCGAAAAGCAAACGAAACGTTGGCGAAAGACTCACCGACCCGGCAACGCGCCGACGAATACAGCGATGCGTTCGCACGCGTCGATCAGACGCGCTTCGTCGACGACGAAACCCAGCCGCACGAAACCATTCGCCGTCTCGCCGAACGCACTCGCGTCGAGCAGCGACACACCCTGCGCGCGAAATAGCTGCCAGGTGAAGTCGACCGTATCGAGGCCCGTGCCGCTCACGTCGACCATCATGAACATGCCCGCCTCGGGCAACAGGCACCGCAAACCCGGCACGCGATGCAAACGCTCGAACACCACGTCGCGCCGGCGCCGGTAGATCTCACGCATCTCGGCGGCGATCCGCGCCTTGTGCTGCAGAGCCGTCAAGGCGGCCTGCTGGATGAAGCCGGGCAAGCCGTAGAGCATGGCAAGCGCGAGCCGCCCCATGTGCTCGATCAGCTCCGTGGGCCCGATCGCCCAGCCCACGCGCCAACCGGCCATGGCATGCGATTTCGACAGACTGCCGAGCGTCACGGTGCGCTCGGCCATGCCGGGCAGCGCGGCGATGCTCACGTGCTCGCGTTCGAACGTCAGCTCGGCGTAGACCTCGTCGGAGAGCACCCATAGGTCGTGCCGGCACGCGAGCCGCGCGATACGTTCAAGATCGGCGCGCTGCATGACCACACCGGTCGGATTGCACGGCGTCGCGAAGAAGATGGCTTTGGTGCGCGAGGTAACAGCGGCTTCGAGCGCGTCGCAGTCGACATGAAACGCCCGCGCCGAATCCACAGGCACCGTCACGAGCGTGGCGCCGGCCGCGCGCACGCAGGCCTCGTAGGTCAGATACATCGGTTCCGGGACGATCACTTCGTCGCCCGCTTCCAGCAGACACAGCGACGCGGCGAACACGCCGTTCTGCGCCCCCGCGGTCAGGATCACATTGGCGGCGCTCGCGGCGCAGCCGGTCATGCGCGTGTGTTCCGCGGCGATCGCCGCGCGCACCGGCTCACGGCCGGACACGGCGCTGTAGTGCGTATCGCCGCCGCGCAAGGCTTCGATGGCGCGCTCGACGATCGGCGCGGGCGTGGCGAAGTCGGGGTCGCCCACGCTCAGGACGATGACTTCTTCGCCTCTCGCCTCCGCCTGCTGCGCGACACGATGGATTTCCCACGCTGAGGTGCGCCGGCCTTGCAGGCGTTCGACCAGATTCGAGTACTTCATTCACTGCACCCCGTTTACCATGGACCCGCCAATGTAAAGGGGCGCGCGCGAAACGTCCAGATACGAAAAAGCGCCACGCGAACAAACAGTCTCGCGTGGCGCCCGGACGTTGCCGCTGATTCGCGGGGCGACGCGTTTAGATCTGGCGGCGCAACTCCGCCGGCGGGACCTTCATCAGATGCCGGTATTTCGCCACGGTGCGGCGCGCCACCAGCACGCCCTGATCGGCGAGCATTTTGGCGAGCGTGACGTCCGAAAGCGGATCGTGCGTGTTTTCCGCGGCGATCATTTCCTTGAGCAGCGCGCGCACGGCAGCGGCTGAACAGGTGCCGCCGCTTTCCGTGCCCAGTTCGCGCGGGAAGAAATGCTTGAACTCGAAAATACCGCGCGGCGTGGCCATATATTTGTTGCCGGTGGCGCGCGAGATGGTGGATTCGTGCAGGCCGAGTTCGTCGGCGACGTCGCGCAGCACCATCGGCTTGAGCGCGATTTCGCCGTACTGGAAGAAGGCCTTTTGATGCGCGACGATGCATTCGGCCACGCGCTGAATCGTATCGAAGCGCTGCTGCGCGTTACGGATCAGCCAGCGTGCTTCCTGCAATTGCTGCGCGAGCGGTGAACGGCTTGCGCCGGCCGACTGCGCGAACAATTCCGCATACATGCGATGGATGCGCGCGCGCGGCTGCACCGCCGGATTGATCGTTACGACCCACTTGTTGCGGACCTGACGCACGATCACGTCCGGCACCACGTAATTGTCTTCGGTGCGGCCGTAGCTGTTGCCGGGCTTCGGATCGAGCTTGCGCACCAGCGCGCAGGCCACGCGCAGCTCTTCCGCGCTGCAGCCGATCTGCTTTTGCAGTTCAGCCTGCTCGCGACGCGCGAGCCGTTCAAGATGATGTTCGACGACTTGACGCGCCACGTCGCGCCCCGGCGTGTCGGCGGGCAACGCATTCACCTGCAGGGACAGGCATTCGGACAACGAGCGCGCGCCCAGACCCGGACGATCGAGCGACTGGACGAGACGCAGCGCCACGAGCAATTCTTCTTCGGTCAGTTCCGGTTCGAGATCGACGCTGGCCGCGAGGTCGGAGAGTTCCTGACGCAGGTAGCCGTCGTCGTCGAGCGCTTCGATGATGAAGCGGGCCACCGCGCGGTCGCGGTCGTCGAGGCGATAGAGGCGCAGCGAATCGTGCAACTGCTCACGCAAGGTCGGCTGCGAGCGCGCCCATTCGGCTGGGTCGCTGCTGTCCGAGTCGCCGTTCTGGCGCGTGGAACTACGGCTGCTGTAGTCGCCGGAGAAGTCGCCCGGCATATCGTCCTGGCCCGCGCTTTCCAGCGTGTCGTTGGCGCCGGATTCAGACGGCAGCGCATCGGGTTCGGCTGTCGCGACCGCGTCGGTGGCGGGCAGCGCGCCGCCGTCTTCGCCGGAGGTCGCGGTTGCGAGCGCTACATCTTCCGTTTCCGACGAGTCGTACTCGAGGAACGGATTGGTGTCGAGCGCGGTGCGCAACTCCTGCTGGAACTCCAGAGACGACAACTGCAACAGACGCACCGATTGCTGAAGACGCGGCGTGAGTGCGAGAGACTGCCTTGTGCGTAGTTCAATGGAAGGCATTGTAGTGAGGTCCCTTTGATAGCGAAAATTGGTGAGTAGGCCGTTTAGAGCAACTGTCGTACCAACTCCCGCAACGCACTGTTTTTTCTACGCTTTGTGTTTTCAGGCCCGCCAATTGCGCAGGCCGCCGGGCGCCTTTTTTACAAGCTCCCGGCAAATTCCGGTCCCTCCCGCCGACAGCCGCCATGCTTGGCGTCGACGCACTGCGGCATCGTATTCGTCAGCCTAAATACTTGTGCCGTAACGGCTTTCCCGACATTCCCAAGTTTCTGACGCCACGCCGGGCACACCGCTTGCGTCCTTGCACTATGTGGACGGACGCCGGTCCGTGCATGCGAGACGCGCAAGCAACACGGAGCGAATGCATGCAGAGACCGTCGGCCGGTGTCGATAACGGGCCCTGACGGAACCGTAGCGGCAACGATCCCACGCGTGTCATCAGCGGTTTCGACCGCGATCGACCGCAGGCAACAAGACCGCAATTTTGATCAACACCCGAAGGAGAAACCATGAAGACCATCCAACTTCTGAAGACCGCAGGTAGCATCGCTTGTGTCGCTTTCGCACTGAACGCGACGAACGCCATGGCGCAAAGCAGCGCCCCGTCGGCGGCATCGGAAACCGTCGGCCAGCATGTCGACGACGGCGCCATCACCACCAAGGTCAAGGCCGATCTGCTGGCCGCCAAGAACGTCAAGTCGACGCACATCCACGTGAAGACCCGCAAGGGCGTGGTGTGGCTCACGGGCACGGTGCCTTCGGCTGACGACAAGGCAGCGGCCGGTGAAGTCGTGGAAGCCGTGAAGGGTGTGTCGAGCGTGAAGAACCATCTGAAGATCGCCGCCGAATAAAACGGCGGGTCTGGCCGGACAGTGTCGATCTCGGTCGGCACCGCCCGGTGCTCAGGACTCACAGCAACGAGAAAAGCCATTCGCAATGCGAATGGCTTTTTTTATGTGCGGCTCGCTTTTGAGTTCTACCAGTCGCAATCCGATACGAGCCGAAACAACCGACGCCCTTTTCGGGCGCCGGTCACTCACCTACTTCTTAGCGCTTCGCCGCCGCATATTGATCGCGCAGATCACGCACGCGGTCATGATTCTGCAGCACGCCTTGATACTGCCGCTCGACGATTGCCCGCACATCGGCCGGCAGTTCCTTTTCGAGTGCATCGTGATAGCGCTTTTTCGCGACGTCCTCGCCCTTCTCACACTCGGCAAGAATCTCGTGGTCGCTGCGATCCGTCACAGCGGACTTCACATCGACCCAGCCGCGATGCAACGCGCCGCTCATGCTGCCGCCCGTTTCGGGCTTGCCGCCCAGTCCTTGAACCGCATCCTGCAATTCACGCGCGCCGCGCGCGCAGTCTTCCGCGCGCGACAGGAACAGCGTTTTCAGCTGTGCGTTGTGCGCATCTTCGGCTGCCTTGCGAAAGCCCTTCTCGCCATCCTTCGACGTTTCGACCAGATCGTTCAGCACGGAAACAACGTTCGTAGCCATTCAATACCTCCAGGGGTTTCGTTAGTCACGGAATCCGCCGCCGGAGATAAGTTGCCCGAATCGCGAGGCACTCTCCCTCCGGCGATGGAGTTCATAGATCCGTTCGCACGGCGCGTGCCCGGAACATGCGGCAACGAACGTTTGCGCGCTGCGTCTACGCGCGCGTCCGATCTTGCCAAGGCGCGTAAATCTTGCCCGCCGCTACGCGACGCAATCGGCGGCAAAGCCCCGCGCAACGGGCTTCCGCTCGATGGCACAACGGTTGCTTTATAAGCTCCGCCCGGGCACGCGCGCAATGCAACAACACACTGCAAGACGTGCCAACGGATTGAAAAGAATGGGCAAGCAACAACGACAGGGAGAATCACATGAAGATCAGGAGCGTAGAATTTCTCGCCGCCGTCGCGATCATCAGCTCGGCAACTGTGATGCAGATTCGTGAACATGTGCTGGCGCAGGAAGCGCCGGCCTCGCAGGCCCAGGCTACGTCGCCTTCATGTGGCTTGACGCATGACGGCTTGGTATCGGCCGCTTGCGAGGCGACGCGCGACAAGCGTCAGGTCG
Source organism: Paraburkholderia sp. BL6669N2 (assembly GCF_003387275.1). Taxonomy (NCBI): domain Bacteria; kingdom Pseudomonadati; phylum Pseudomonadota; class Betaproteobacteria; order Burkholderiales; family Burkholderiaceae; genus Paraburkholderia; species Paraburkholderia sp. BL6669N2. The sequence goes on from NZ_QUNA01000002.1 coordinate 2,046,136, forward strand.
ATCGAGCACCCCAACCGCAGCGCAATGCGCCGCAAGTCTGGGTTTGAGCAGGCGTTTCAGCGCTATTTGAATAGTGGCCGGACAGAAAAAAGAACGGCCCGATCGATATCGGGCCGTTCTGCTAACTACCGCGATGAAAATATTCAGCGATTCAAGCGCTCTTCTCGCTGAACTCGCTGAGCGGCACCGGCTTTTTCAACGGATCGAAGTCGGCCCAGCGCCCCTGCTGCCAGCGTCCGCTCGCCCGTTCGATCGCCATGCCGCCGGCTTCGCGCAGCACCCGCGCGGCATCGAACTGATTGTCCGGCGAGACATGCACGGCGACCAGCACGCCGGAATCGCGAGTCTCTTCATGGAATGCCGAACGATGACCTGTGTGGCCGGCATCGCGCGTAAGGGACATGGCGCCGACCAATGAGCCCACATATGCGCCGACGCCCGCGGCAATCAGCGAGACGATAATCGGCGCGGAAAATGCCGCGAAGATCCCGACGCCCACCACCGCGCCGGCTACCGCGCCGATCGTGACGCCCATGCCCGCACCTTTGGGCGCCTCCTTCGCGCCGGCATCGGTGCCGGTGTCGCCGCCGATGGGATAGCGCGCGTGCTGACCGCGCGGATTGACGAAGAACAGCGTGACGTCTTCCTCGACGAAACCTGCGTTGAAGAGCTTGGCCGCCGCGTCTTCAGCGGCGGGAAAAGTCGTAAAGCGTGCAGCGACGATGAGTGACATAAGGCCTCCTTGCATCGTTGATAGCGTTTGCGGACCATGCCGCCGCATTTCGCCGCGCGGCATCGCGTGCGCGAGCGGCGGCACGCGCCGGCCTTACGCCGTGGTGCCGCGATCCGGTTCCATGCCTTCCACTCTGAACAGTCCGCTATGCAACACTACGCCTTCACCGTCGTTCTGGTCGAGTGCTTCGGCGCAAACCGAACGGATACGTTGACGACCTTTGTCGAAAGCCGACATCAGCGTGGCTTCCAGGGCGGAATCGGCGCCGAAATGATCCTCGAGCGCCTCGGCGGTAATCGTGCATACGACCGGCTCGCCGTCCACCCGCGCCATGAAGCGCACGGTCAGGTTCGCTCCGTCGAAGACCGGCTTGTCGTCGGAAAAAGTGATCTGCATAAGGGAATCCTCATAGGCCGGCCGCGGCCGGATCGCATTCATGGCGAACCCTTCATTGCGCCGGCGAGTTGCTGCGCCATCGCGAGATGATGTTTGATGGTCGGCAGCGCGTGCGCGGCCGCGGCCTTGAGTTGCGCGTCGGTGCCGCTGGTGCTTTCCTGCTGGAAGAGATCGACCGCTCGCTGGTGTGCTTCCACCCCAACCTGCTCGACATAGGCCTGATCGAAATCCTTGCCCTTGAGCGTCTGGAGTTTGCCGACCAGCGCGGAATCCGCCGACGGCGTCGAGGTGAAGCCCTTCTTCGAGACGAGCGCCGCCATGCCGTGCGAGAGTTTCGTGTGATCCGTAATCATCTGCTGCGCGAATTTCTTCACGTGCGGATCGCTGGAATTCTTGAGTGCGACCTTGCTGGCCGCGATTTCAGTGGCGTCCGACTGCGACGCGTCCTGCACGAATTGCTGATCCGCCGGCGAAAGCTTCGTGCCGCTGACCGGCGCAGCGCTCGCCGGGGCGTCGCTCGCCTGCGCGTAGACCGCGCCAATGGACGCCGCGCTCAAACTCAGCGCGACGGTCATCGCTTGTAGGGAATACCGGATTTTCATGCATTTTCTCCCAGGTCGACGGATACGCCGAAGCGGAACCGATAAGACGGAGCGCAGCTTCATTCCATCTTCGCGCGCGCTTCGTCACCTTCAACACCACATTCATGCCGCCTTGCGTTTCGACAATTGCGCAATCAGCGTTTTGTTAAACGCCGGCAGATCGTCGGGCTTGCGGCTACTGATCAGATTGCCGTCCTCCATGACTTCCTGGTCCACCCAGCTGCCACCGGCGTTGCGAATGTCGTCCTGCAGGCTCGGCCAGCTCGTCATCGTGCGGCCCTTGACGATTCCAGCCGACACCAGCAACCACCCACCATGGCAGATCACCGCGATCGGCTTTTTTGCGTTGTCGGCTGCCTTGACGAAGGCTTGCGCCTGCGGCAGCAGACGGATGGCGTCGCCGTTGACCACGCCGCCGGGCAATACCACCGCGTCGTAATCGTCCGCGCTGGCCTTGTCGAAGGTCGCATCCACCTCGACGGAGTCGCCCTTATCCACGTGCTTGAAACCCTGAATCTTGCCGGGCTTCGCTGAAATCACATGCACCGTCGCGCCCGCCTCGACGAGCGCGCGTTGCGGCTCGATCAGTTCCGCCTGCTCGAATCCGTCCACCGCGAGTACCGCCACCTTGTAACCATTCAACGCACTAGCCATCCCTCATCTCCTTCGTCAGTGCCGGGCCAGCAATGCCGCGTGGCCAGCCCTTCGATTAACTCGATGTGAGCAAAGTACGTGCCCATACGTTCGGATCGCGCGCCCGGTTCACGCGCCCGCGTGACGCCTGCCGCCCGACGCCCGTTCACAGCCCTTGCGGATCGTCGTCGAGGCCGTCATCGTCATTGGCCAGCGGATCGATCACACGGTCCGGCTCGATGTCCGCATCCGGTATCAGGGTGGAATCGCCGTCGGCAGCGGCGCGCTCGCCTGTGCCGGCACGATCCGTATCGCTGCCGAGTTCGGTGTCGCCAGTTTCGAGCGCGTGATTGTCCAATTCGGTATCCACGTCGAATTCATGACGCTTCGCACCAGCCACATCGCTGCCGCTATCGGACGAATCGCTCGGGCCGAGCGCGCCGGTCGTGCCGGCGGTTTGTTTGACGACCTGTTGCGGCTCTTCATCGGGATTCAGGGTGCTGCTCATGGCGCTCTCCTTGGTTGATTCGCTTCGTTCGATACACGTAGCGAGCTTCCGCAAGGACTGTTCCGCCCGCTCGCGAAGCAAGTCCGAAGCAACCCAAGCGCCGTCGCCCGCCCTGTCGACGCCGCGCCAGGCATTGCCGTTGCTTGCAGGCACGGTCACCGGCGCCACGCGCCTTCTGCTTGAAATTTCTACCAGCGACGATGGCTGCTACAACCACCTCGATTCAACGCCGCCCTGCACGCGCGGACGACGACAGCGCTAAACAGCCCACGCCCGCCGCCCTGCCGCCGGGCCTGCGCCACGCCGACGACACGAAGCCCGGCATCACGCGTCAGCGTGAAAGGGACGGCTTCGCGTATTTCGACGTGACGGGCAAACGCATCGACGACGAAGACGAAATCAAACGCATCAACGCGCTCGCCATTCCGCCAGCGTATGAAAGCGTGTGGATCTGTCCGGATCCGCGCGGCCATATCCAGGCGACGGGCCGTGATGCGCGCGGCCGCAAGCAATACCGCTATCACCCGCGCTGGCGTGAAACGCGCGACGCGGACAAATACGAACGCATGGCCGAGTTCGGCCGTGCGTTGCCGAAGATTCGCGCCCGTGTCGCGCGCGACCTGAATCTGCCGGGCATGCCATGCGACAAAGTCATCGCCGCGATCGTGCAGTTGCTCGATACGACGCTGATCCGGATCGGCAGTGTCGAATACGCGCGCGATAACCAGTCGTATGGTTTGACGACGTTGCGCAAGAAGCACGTGAAGATCGAAGCCGGCCAATTGCGCTTCAAATTTCGCGGTAAAAGCGGCGTCGAACACGACGTGACGGTGAACAACCCGCGCGTCAAACGCATCGTGCGGCGTTGCGCCGATCTGCCGGGCCACGACCTGTTCCAGTATCTCGACGCGGACGGCACGCGCCACACCGTCGGCTCCGCCGATATCAACGACTATCTGCGTCGCGCGAGCGGTGCGGACTTCACGGCCAAGGACTATCGCACGTGGGCCGGCAGCGTCTATGCGCTGGCCGCGCTGCGTCGCCTGATATGCAGCAGTGCGGCTGAAGCTCGCCGTCATATCGTCGCGACCGTGAAGGACGTGGCGGCGTTGTTGCGCAATACGCCGGCCGTGTGCAGGCGTTGCTACATTCACCCCGCCGTGATCAGTTCGTTCGAAGCAGACGAGTTGCAGCGTCTCGCGCCCGCTGAATCGCGCCGCGGGTTGAAAGCGGATGAAGTCGCGCTGGCCACGCTGCTTGCGCAGGCCGAGAAACGCGCGGCGAAGCTCGCACGGCAGGCGGGTGCGAAAGGCCGCAAGGCGCGCGAATCGGCGGTGGCGGAAAGCATCGACGGTTCGATCACGAGTCTGTTGAAGAAATCGCGCGTGGTGCGCAAAGCGGCAGCCGCGAAGGTCGATGCGAAGACGGGAGCGCAAGCTGCGCGGCGAGCCGCCGCACCTCGGGCGGCAGGCGCGCGCACGGCGAGTGCGTCACGTGCAGTGAAACAGACCGCGCCTTAGAACCTTAAGGCCGGGGATGTCACGGCGCAGGGCGTGTCGCGCTTCTTGAATCGTCGCGTTTGGCCCCGTCGCTTTACCGCGCGCTCACTGACCTTTCGTATCGCTGCTTGCGTCCGCGCCCGGCGTGTTGGTCGAATCGGTCATCGGCTTCTTGGTTTTCGTTTTGGACATGTGATGCGATTTGGAGCCACTGGAACTCATGGCTCCCGATGTGGGCTGTCCATTCGTGGTCGGTGCCGCTGTCGCCGCGCCGTGAGCGTTCCCCGAGCCGCCGGTGCCGGCGCCGCCACCGTTACCGTTACCACCGCCCGCTTGCGCGAACGCCGCGCCCGACATCACAACAAGTGCCGACACCAGCAACGCTTTTGTATGTTTCATCAAAGTCTCCGTGAATAGATGGACAGCGCGCCCAGGTGATCCATTGCGCTGCTGGCCAACCATCCCGCAAGGGCTATGCCGCATTGCAAGGGCATGTCGCCATCCTGACCGTGAAACGCGTCGTCGCGAACCAGTCAGTCAGTCGGCAGTTGCTCCTTAGCTGTCCTCCTCTCCTCCGACGAAATATTTTCAATCGCGTCAGCACGCTTTACGCGTTCAACGCCACGTCCGGCACGCCGCTACGCACGCGCTTCGCGCAAGACGCACGCGTATACGACGCACGGAGCACCCCGCCCAATATCGCGCGCAGGCCTTCCGCCACACGGAGGAACGCCGGTTGCTCAACTTGCACACACCCAACCTGTAGAGGAGGCTCATCATGGTGAACCAGACACAAACGCAAGGCGGCATGCGCCAGGAACAGGGCGCCCGGGTCATCGGCAAGGGCAGCGCGACCGCGGACGGCCCCGGCCCGGACGTGATGGCCGCCGCCACACTCGACGGCAACAAGGTGCTCAGCAGCGACGGCGAGGACATCGGCAAGATCAAGGACATCATGCTCGACGTCGGCTCGGGCCGCGTTGCGTACGCCGTGCTCTCGAGCGGCGGCTTTCTCGGCATCGGCGACAAGCTGCTCGCCATTCCATGGCATGCACTGACGCTCGATACCGGCCGCAAATGCTTCGTGCTGAACATGACCGCGGAACGCGTGAAGAACGCCCCGGGCTTCGACAAGGACCACTGGCCATCCATGGCGGACCAGACCTGGGCCACGTCCGTGCATCAGTACTACGGCAGCGAACCCTATTGGGGCCGCGACTCGACTTTGCGTCGCGACGACTATGGCGTCGGCGACGTTCCGCCCGCGTCGTCGGATGCGCCGGAGGCCGGCGGCCTGAAGTTGTAACGCGTGCTCACGGTCGGCGCACGTGGCCGTAGGGCGCCACGTGTGCTGACACCGATGCGCCGGCATGCCGCCATCGCGGCAGCCGGCGCGTTTCACTTTGAGCGCAGAATAAGCGTGATCAGCGCGCGCAAGATTTGATAAGGAGGCGGCAGCATGGCCACACGCAAATCCACCAGCAAGTCCAGGCGCCCGGTCACCCGCGGCAAGTCGGGCCGGCCGCCGCGCCAGCGGCACGCCAAGGCTCACGCGGCGCATGCCGCTAAAAGCCCGAAGAAGTGGTCGCATCACGTCATGGAAACCAGTGACGCGATGGATATCCAGCACGATGTGTTCAAAACTGGCAGCGCGGAATCGATCGCGCAATCGCTCAAGCAGTCGTCCACGAAGAGCCGCCGCCGCAAAGGCACGCCGTTCCAGTCGGCCATGTCGATGCTGAACTTCTATATCAACCGCGCCGGCAAAAACCTGCCGAAAACGCGCCGCGACACCCTGCAACAGGCCAAGCGCAAGCTGCGCGAAGCGTTCGGACGCGCGCCCTGAAATGACGCGCCAGTAATCGGCGCGGCGGGGCGCACCGTTGTTCAACCGGCCATGCATGCAGCAGGCGCATGCGGGCCCTCACCGGATGCTCATGCACGAAACTTTGTGGTTTCTCATCGTCGGCGCTGTGCTCGTTTTCATGGGCCTGGCGGCGACCACACTGCGGCGCCTACCCATCAGCGCCGCCATGTTTTATCTCGCGATCGGCTACTTTCTCGGGCCGCCCGGTATTGGCTTGCTGCGCCTCGATATGATCGCCGACGCGCATCTGCTGCGCACCATCACCGAAGTCGCATTGCTCGTCTCGCTGTTCGCTATCGGCCTGCGGTTGCGGCTAGGCATGCTCGAAAAACTCTGGACTGTGCCGCTGCGTCTCGGCTTTCTTGCGATGCTCGCGACCATTCCGCTGCTGATGCTGTTCGGCGTGTACGTCCTGCATCTCGGCTGGGGGCCGGCCTTGCTGCTGGCGGCGATCCTCGCGCCGACCGACCCGGTTCTGGCCCACGATGTGCAAGTGCACAACCCCGGCGACCACGATCTGCTGCGCTTCGCGCTCTCCGGCGAAGGTGGACTGAACGACGGCATCGCGCTGCCCTTCGCGATGCTCGGCCTCGCGTTATGCGCGGCGTCCGCCGCCGAAGCGGGAGATCTGTTGAACCTGGCGCTCGCAGGCAGCATGGTGTGGGGCGTGGCGGGCGGAATCGCGATCGGCGGCATGCTCGGCTGGGCCACTACACACGCGGTGACGTGGCTGCGCACGCGCCACGCGCAGGCGCTCGGACTCGAAGGTTTTTTTGCGCTCGGTTTGATCGTGCTGTCGTTCGGCGCCGCGCAGCTTGCGCACACCTATGGCTTTCTCGCCGTGTTCGCCGCCGGTGTCGCGATGCGCCGTGTCGAACACCGCGCGAGCGGCGGCCAGTCGCCACGCGAAACCATCGGCACCGTGGATTCCGCAGACGTCGAGGCGACCGCGGCGAATCCGAGCAAGGCGCACGCGTATATGACGGAGTCGGTGCTCGGCTTCACGATCGAGCTCGAACGCATCGCCGAGGTCGCCGTCATGGCAATGGTCGGCAATGTGCTCGCCACGCTGCACACGCCGCTCTTTACCTGGCACACCGTCGCGCTGACCGCGGCGCTATTCGTGCTGGTGCGGCCGGCAGCGGTGGAGTTGTCGCTGCTCGGATCGAGCGCGACGCCGACGCAGCGCCGTTTGATGAGCTGGTTCGGCATACGCGGCATCGGTTCGTTTTACTACCTCGCGTACGCGCTGGAAAACGGCGCTGCAACCGAGGTCGCCCCACTCGTGCCGTTCACGCTGGCGGCGATCGCGGCGTCCGTGGTGATTCACGGCGTTTCGGCGACACCGTTGATGAGCTGGTATCGCCGGCTGCGCAGTCGTGAAGGTTAGTTCGACCGTCAATCGGAGTCGCTAGAATACGTGACCTTCATGCCGCAACAAGGCTTCCCCCATCCGATGATCCCACCCGACGATTCCCGACGCACGGCACGGGCGAGCGCCGCCAACTCGCTGTTTGCCTTTCTCAAGTCGTTGCCGCTCGGCGAGCGCCTGATCGAAGGCAGCTTCATGGCTGTGCAGGCGGTCGCCGGCGCGAGTCTGGCGGTCGCCATCGGCCGCCTGCTGCATACGGAGCAAAGCTTCTGGGCCGCCATCACGGCGATCGCGGTCAGCCAACATAGCTATGTCGACACCCGCAACCTGTCGCGCGATCAATTCATCGGCGCGATGCTGGGCGGCTTGTGCGGACTGGTGGGCGCCACGTTCGGCGCCGGCTATTTCGCGGCTTACGCGGCCACGGTGGGCGTGGCGATCGCCCTGTGCTGGACGCTGAATGTCGGCAGCGCGGCGCGCCTGGGCGGAATCACGGCGACGATCATGCTGCTGGTGCCGGGCATAGGGCCCGCGTGGGACAGAGCCCTGCTTCGCCTCGGCGAAGTGACGCTCGGCACGGTCTGCGCGTTGCTGGTGGCCTTTCTGATGTCGTGGATCGAGCATCGCTGGTTAGGCAAACCGGGCAAGCCGTAGCTAGCTTTCCGTCCCATCGTTCTCTTGCGGACGACGCCGGTAGCGTCCCGGCGGCACGCCGACACTTTGCTGAAATGCCTTGCCGAAGGCGGCTTCCGATTGATAGCCCACCGCCTCGCCGATCTCGGCCGCGCTGCGCTGCGTGCGGCGCAGCAGATCGCAGGCGATGGTCATGCGAACCTGCGTAAGAAAGTCCATCACCGTCATGCCCGCGCGCTCGTTGAAATGGCGTGCGTAAGTGGCGCGCGACATGGCGGCGAGAGCGCCGAGTTCGGCGATGGTCCACGCCCGTTCGGGCGCGCTCAGCATGCCCTGCACGGAAGCGCCGAGGCGCGCGTCGGCAAGCAAGGCGAGTACGCTTGACGCCGAGGCGTTCTGCTCGCCGTGCGCCCTCAGCGCAATGGCGAGCAGCGCATGGCTCAATGCGGTGACGATCGCGAGCGCGCCCGCCTGGCGTCGTTCGGCCTCGCTGCGCATCAGCGCGATCACCGTTTGCAGCGAGCCACGCGTTTCCATGCCGCTCAGCGAGACATGCAACGGATCAGGCAGCGCGTTCAGCAGCAAGGCCGACGAACCCGGCGAATAGACGAAGCGGCCGCACAGAAGATCGAGGTCGGCGGGGATGCGCGCGCTGTCGTGCCCTTCGTGGCCTTCGCGGCCGTCGTTGCGTCGCAACGGCAGCATGCCGTCATGGCTTTGCGTCAACGGTGCGGTGGCGTTCGAGCGCTGCACATCGCGCACCCGATGCGCCGCGCCGCGCGGAAACAGCATGAAGTCGCCCGTGCGCAACTCGCGCTGGGCGCCGTCGGCGGTTTCGACGACGCACGCGCCGTCCAGCACCAGATGAAACGGCGCGATGCCCGCTTCCAACTGCCCATGATCGATGTCGAAGGCGCCCGACAGCAGGCAACGCAGGTCGAGACTGGCTTGGGGCCGGGCAAGGTCGATCAGTCGGCTAAGCGTATCCATGAGACGATCGCGCTAAAAGTTGAGCGAATCGAGTATTCAGGATATCGCGGCGCGGCGCAATACTTGTCTTACGACGCCGGCGCCTGCCGACGCGCATCACCCCAAGGAGCACTGCCATGTTGAACTGGATCGATTACCGTCAGGAACTGTTCGGCCGTATCGGCGAAATCGCCAAACTGTCGCCGGATACCGTGAGGGGTTATCAGGCGCTTTCGACCGCCGGCCAGAAGAAGGACCTGCTCGGCGCCAGGACGCGCGAACTGATCGCGCTCGCGGTCGCGGTCAGCCTGCGTTGTGACGGCTGTATCACCGTCCATACCGCCGAAGCGCTCAAACATGGCGCAACGCGCGAGGAAATTGCCGAAGCGCTGGGCGTGGCGATCGCCGTCAATGCGGGCGCCGCGATGGTGTACTCGGCTCGCACGATGGATGCCACAGCGGCTTATACAGCGCAGGCGTCTGACGCAGCGCAGGCTGCCACGGAATGACCGGCGGCATCGCGAGATGCCGGGCTGCCGCTACACCGCCGGATGCCGCGCCTCTTCGAGCTGTTTGCGGCGCGGCTCGCCCTGACGCTCCAACATCCAGCCCGGATATTCTGTCGGCAGCGCACTGACCTGATCGAGTTTCACGAGGTCATCCGCGGTGAGCGAAACGCCGGTCGCGGCGATATTGTCGTCGAACTGCTCGACCTTCTTCGCGCCGACGATCACCGTGGTGACCAGCCGCTGATGCAGCAGCCACGCGAGCGCGATCTGCGCGACCGACACCTGTTTCGCCTCGGCGATCCCGCGCATCACGTCGATGCAGTCATAGGCGCGCTCGCGATTGACCGGCGGAAAATCGAACGTCGTGCGACGGCTGCCCGCCTCGCCCTGCTGCTCACGCCCATACTTGCCGCTCAGCAGGCCGCCCGCAAGCGGACTCCACACCATCAGGCCGAGGCCTTCGCTATGCAGCATCGGCGCGAGTTCGCGTTCGAGGTCGCGGCCCGCCAGCGTGTAATACGCCTGCAACGTTTCGAAGCGCGCGAGCCCGAGGCGCTCGGAAATGCCGAGCGCTTTCGCAATCTGCCACGCGGCCCAGTTCGACACGCCCACGTAGCGCACATGGCCGTGCTGCACGAGCGTGTCGAGCGCGCGCAGAGTTTCCTCGATCGGCGTGGCCGGATCGAAACCGTGGATCTGGTACAGGTCGACGTGATCGAGTTGCAGCCGCTTCAAGCTCGCCTTCACGCCGTCGATGATGTGATAACGCGAAGCGCCGCGCGCATTGGGAAACTCGCCCGTCTGGCCGAAGACTTTGGTGGCCACCACGATCTTGTCGCGCGGCACCTTGAGGTTTTTCAGCGCCTGGCCCGTGATCTGTTCAGACAGGCCCTCCGAATAGACGTCGGCTGTGTCGATGAAATTGATGCCCGCGTCGAGCGCCCGGCCGACCAGCCGCTCCGCGTCCGCCTGCTGCAGATCGCCGATCTGCTTCCAGATGCCCCCGCCGCCGCCGAAGGTCATCGTGCCCAAACATAGCTCTGAGACAAAAACACCGGTACGGCCCAACTGGTTGTATCGCATCGTCGAGACTCCATCGTGGTTCGTGGATGGGTGAGGCGTAGAGAGTACTGCAATCGGCGGAATCCGGCAGCGCGCGACCCAGGCGCGCGTCACGCGGCAAAAATTCCCGCAACGCGGCTTTCGCTCGCGACATAAATGCCGATCCGCGGCCCTCGGCAAAACCGGGGTAAACCTGCCAGACTGATTCCTGAACCATGCAACCGGCTGCTTTCGCCGCCCTCTGGATATGGCACGCCTCGCCCCCAACTACGCAAGCATGACTTCGGCTTCCACCACTACTGCTGCTTTGGGCGCGGCGCCCGCCGCCGCACCTGTCGCGACGCCCGCCGTCGGGCTCTCGACGGCCGGCGCGCTCGCCGATTTCCATCCCGCAGTCGCGAGCTGGTTCCTCAAGACCTTCCCCGCGCCGACCGACGCCCAGGCCGCCGCGTGGCCGCAGATTCGCGGTGGCCGCTCGACGCTGGTGGCCGCGCCGACCGGTTCGGGCAAGACGCTCACCGCCTTCCTGTCCGCGCTCGACGACCTGGTCCAGCAGGGCCTCGCCAACGGCGGCGCACTGCCCGACGAAACGCTGGCGGTCTACGTGTCGCCGTTGAAGGCGCTCTCCAACGACATCCGCCTCAACCTGCAGTTACCGCTGCAGGGCATCGCCGCGGAACTCGACGCGCGCGGCTTGCCGCCGCTGGATATCCGCACCGCCGTGAGGACAGGCGACACCACGCAGCAGGAGCGCAATGCGCTGAAGAAGCGCGCGCCCCATATTCTTGTTACCACGCCGGAATCGCTTTACGTGCTGCTCGGTTCGGACTCCGGCCGGCGCATGCTGTCGACCGTGCGCACGGTGATCGTCGACGAAATTCACGCGCTCGCCGGCGGCAAGCGCGGCAGCCATCTCGCGCTCAGCCTGGAACGGCTCGACGCGCTGTGCCAAAGGCGCTTGCCGCGGATCGGTTTGTCGGCGACGCAAAAACCGGTGAGCGCGGTCGCGCGCTTTCTGGTGGGCGGCGGCAGCATCGACAGCGGGATTCCCGCCGACTGCGCGATCGTCGACGTGGGTCATATTCGCGAACGCGACCTGGCGCTCGAGATTCCACCGGTGCCGCTCGAAGCGGTTATGCCCAACGAAGTGTGGGAGCGCGTCTACGACCGACTCGCCGAACTGGTGGCGATGCACCGCACCACGCTGATCTTCGTCAACACGCGCCGCATGGCCGAGCGCGCCGCGCGTCATCTGACCGAGCGGCTGGGCAAGGACGTGGTCGCCGCGCATCACGGCAGTCTCGCGAAGGAACATCGTTTCGACGCCGAACAGCGCCTCAAACGTGGCGAGCTGCGCGTGCTGATCGCGACGGCTTCGCTGGAACTCGGCATCGATATCGGCGACGTCGATCTGGTCTGCCAGATGGGTTCGCCCCGCGCGATCGCGCCGTTCCTGCAACGGGTCGGACGCTCGGGCCACCATGTTGGCGGCATGCCCAAAGGCAGGCTGTTTCCGAATTCGCGCGACGATCTGATCGAATGCGCCGCGCTGCTCGATTGCGTGCGGCGCGGCGAACTCGACGCGCTGCGCATTCCCCGCGCGCCGCTCGATGTGCTGGCCCAGCAGATCGTCGCGGAAGTCTCGAGCGCGGAATGGAACGAGGACGCGCTGTTCGACCTGATGCGGCGCGCGGCTCCGTACGCGGACCTGACGCGCGAGCAGTACGACGCCGTGCTGCGCATGCTTGCCGAAGGCTACACGAGCCGCAACGGTCCGCGCGCCGCTTACGTGCATCGCGACGTGGTGAGCGGCACGCTGCGCGGCCGGCGCGGCGGCAAGCTCGTCGCTGTCACCTCGGGCGGCACCATTCCCGAAAACGCCGACTATGCCGTCGTGCTCGAACCGCAGGCCATCAATATCGGCACCGTCAACGAGGATTTCGCCGTCGAAAGTCTGGCCGGCGACGTGTTTCAACTCGGCAACGCGTCGTATCGGATTCTGCGGATCGAGAGCGGGCGCGTGCGGGTCGAAGACGCGCAGGGCCAGCCGCCGAATATTCCGTTCTGGCTCGGCGAAGCGCCGGGGCGCAGCGACGAACTGTCGTTCGGCGTCGCGCGTTTGCGCGAACAGATCGCTCGCCTTCTCGACGATAAAAACGCGGCGGCCGAGGAAACGGGCGCCGAAGCCGACACGCTTTCCGCCCGCATCGACCACGCGATCGACTGGCTGGTCGACAACCTGCATCTCGACGAAGCCGCCGCGCGCCAGATCGTCGACTATCTCGCCCGCGCGCGCGCCGCGCTCAGCGTGCTGCCCACGCAGAACACGCTGGTCATGGAGCGTTTCTTCGACGAATCCGGCGGCACCCAGCTCGTGATCCACGCGCCATTCGGCAGCCGGGTCAACCGCGCGTGGGGCCTCGCATTGCGCAAACGCTTTTGCCGCACGTTCAACTTCGAGCTGCAAGCCGCCGCCACGGAAGACGCGATCGTGCTGTCGCTGACCGGCAGCCACTCCTTCGTGCTCGACGAAGTATGGCGCTATCTGCATTCGAACAGTGCCGAGCATCTGCTGATTCAGGCGCTGCTCGACGCGCCGTTGTTCGGCGTGCGGTGGCGCTGGAACGCCACGACCGCGCTCGGCCTGCCGCGTTACACGGGCGGGCGCAAAACCGCGCCGCAATTGCAGCGCATGCGCAGCGAAGATCTGCTCGCGAACGTGTTTCCCGAACAGGCCGCGTGTCTGGAGAACGTGGTCGGCGAACGCGAACTGCCGCATCATCCGTTAGTGGAGCAAACCGTCGACGACTGTTTGCACGAGGCGATGGACAGCGAACGCTGGATCGCGCTGCTGCGCCGTATCGAACAGGGCCACGTGCAACTGGTCGCGCGCGATTTGCCGGCGCCCTCGCCGCTCGCCGCCGAAATCCTCAACGCGAAACCGTACGCCTATCTCGACGACGCGCCGATCGAGGAACGCCGCACGCAAGCCGTGCTGAACCGGCGCTGGACCGACCCGTCGAGTGCCGACGATCTCGGTGCGCTCGATGCCGAAGCCATCGAAAGCGTGCGCGACGAAGCATGGCCGCAGGCGCGCAATGCCGACGAGATGCACGAAGCGTTGACCGGCCTTGCGTGCATCACCGAGGCCGAAGCGCGCCGCAACGAAGGCTGGCCGGCCTGGCTCGCGTCGCTGGCCGAGTCCGGCCGCGCCACCCGCCTGCAGCTCGCCCACGATTGCGCCCTGTGGCTGCCCGTCGAACGCGTCACCTGTTTTCAGGCGCTCTATCCGCACGCTGAATTCGCGCCGCCGCTCGCCGCGCCGAAAGGCTACACGGAAAGCTGGAACGAAGACGACGCGCTGATCGACGTGCTCCGTGCGCGTCTGACCGGCTTCGGCCCGCTACCTGTCGGCGCGATCGCCGAAGCGCTGAAATTGCCGGCCGCATCGGTCGAACAGAGCCTGACGCGCCTCGAAGCCGAAGGCTACGTGATGCGCGGCCGCTTCACGCCGCAAGCCGCCGAAGAAGAGTGGTGCGAACGACATCTGCTCGCGCGGATTCACCGATACACCGTGAAACGCTTGCGGCGCGAAATCGAGCCGGTGGAGCGGCACGACTTCATGCGCTTTCTGTTCGAGTGGCAGCATCTAACGCCGGACACGCGCAGCGAAGGGCGCGACGCGCTGGCCGCGGTCCTCGAACAGCTCGAAGGCTTCCAGGCCGCGGCGGCCGCATGGGAGGAAGACATCCTGCCCGCGCGCGTGAAGGCGTATGCGAATACTTCGCTCGACGAACTATGCCGGGCCGGCAAGATAGTCTGGACGCGCCTGACGGAACGCGCGCGCGGCACCGGCGGGCCGATCCGCAGCACGCCCATCGTGCTGCTGCCGCGTGCGCAAGTGCGCGTATGGAGCGCGTTGCTCGATCCGTCGAAACAACCGGAGTTGTCGGCGCGCGCGCAGAGCGTGTATGAAACGCTCCTGCAACACGGCGCGATGTTCTTCGACGAATTGCTCGCCGAAGTTCGCGTATTGCGTATGGAATTGGAGAGTGCGCTGGGTGAGCTGGTGGCGGCGGGCCTCGTGAACTCCGACAGTTTCGCGGGCTTGCGCGCGTTGCTGAAGCCGGCTGCCAAACGCAACGCGTTTTCCAGCAACCGGCGCGCGCGCTCGAGCGCGCTGATCGGCGGCATGGACGACGCGGGACGCTGGGCACTGGTCAGCCGGCCCACCGCTGGTGCCGCTGCCGCGACGGAGAATGTGCAGGAGCGCCGCCGGCAATTGCCGCCCGAAGTGCTGGAACATGTCGCGATGACGCTGTTGCGCCGTTACGGCGTGGTGTTCTGGCGTCTGCTCGAACGCGAAGCCGAGTGGCTACCGCCGTGGCGAGACCTGCTGCGCGTTTTTCAGCGGCTCGAAGCGCGCGGCGTGATTCGCGGCGGACGCTTTGTGAATGGCCTCGCCGGCGAACAATTTTCGCTGCCCGAAGCAATTCCCGTGCTGCGAGAAGTGCGGCGACATGCGAACGACGGTGCTTTTGTCTGTGTCGCCGGGACTGATCCGCTGAATCTCGCCGGCACTTTGCTGGTCGGCGAACGGGTGCCCGCAGTAGCGGGGAACCGCATTCTGTATCGCGACGGGATCGTGGCCGCAACCCTCGTGGCAGGGACTTTCTGGTTCGAACCGTCGCTGGAAGCGGTTCCCGCCGAAAGGGAAAAGGCTCGCGCGTGGCTGGCGCGGCGGTTTTAGCTTTTGGAATGCGCGCGGATCGCCGTAAATTACCTGAGTGTGACGGAAAAAATAGCATGTAGAAAAGGGCGTGAAAAAGCCTAAAGCCACAAGTTTTACTGACCGTAAATCTTTATAAGCCTTATTCCAATCGCTTCGCTACAATGGGGACAGTCTTAAGTATGATGAAGACTGTCTGCCGCTCCGCCTTCAAGGCGGCCACCGGCACACACCGCCCGGGGAGCTCATGAACGACGACCAACACGAGCAGGTGCTATTTGCTCAGTTCGGCACAAGCAGCCCATGCTGGCGTCTGTCGAACGACAGCAACGCGCTCGAACTCACGCCCGTCACTGGCGACGTGCCGGCCAGTGTCGCCATTCCGCTGAATCCTCAGCAGGCTTCGCAAATCCGTTGCCTCACGGGCGTGACCTCGCACCTCGTCCTCGACGTGCGGCTGTTCGGCGAACCGTTGCGTCTGCATCTGGTCGGTAAAAAACTCAGCAGCAACAGTTGGGCCGGCACCGCCTCCGCCTATGACGACACCGAATCCGTCGCCCGCGATCTGGTGCACGGCCTCTCGTTTGCCGAGCAGGTCGTGTCCGAAGTGAATTCGGTTGTCGTGATCGTCGACCGGCATGGTCGAATACAGCGCTTCAACCGTCTCGCCGAAGAACTCACGGGCGTCAAGGAAGAGAACATTGTCGGCCGCAACGTCTGGGCGTTGTTCATGTCCACCGAAGACGGCGCGGCCTCCAGCCAGAACATTGCGGGCTTCTTCAATCGCGGCGTGTCGTACGAAGTCGAGCGGCGCGTCAAAACAGTGCATGGCGAGCGGCTATTTCTGTTCCGCAACAAGTTCGTGCAGAGCGGCAGCGGCATCGACGAACAATTCCTGATCTGCTCCGGCACTGACATCACCGAGGAACGGCTCGCGCAGGAACGCCTCACCGAACTGGCCAATACCGACTCGCTCACCGGCCTCGCGAACCGCAACGCGATCCAGGACAAGATCCGCGCCGCTATCGAAGACGCCGCGCCGGGCGAAGCCGTCGGCGTGCTGTTCCTCGACCTCGACAACTTCAAGAAGGTCAACGACCACTACGGCCACGTCTTCGGCGACCGCCTGATCCGCGACGTGTCGTCGGCCATCGGCGAGTGCCTGAATGAAGGGGATACGCTCGCGCGTCTCGGCGGTGACGAATTCATCGTCCTCGCCGCCAAGGGCACGGCGCACGAACTCGAAACCACCGCGCAGCGCATTCTCGAACGCATGCGCACGCCGTTCGCGCTCGGGCTCGTAGAGGTCTACACGGGCTGCTCCATCGGCATCGCGCTGTATCCGGAACATGGCGACAGCCTCGAATCGCTGATCCGTTCGGCCGACACGGCCATGTACGTCGCCAAAGACGAAGGCAAGCGCACGCACCGCGTGTTCTCGCCGGAAATGAACCGCCGCGTCGCCGAGTACATGTGGCTCGACACCAACCTGCGGCGCGGCCTCGAAGAAGGCCAACTGACGCTGCACTACCAGCCGAAACTGTCGCTCGCCACCGGCGTGGTGCAGGGCGTGGAAGCGCTGGTGCGCTGGAATTCGCCGGAGCGCGGGCAGATCATGCCGAACGAGTTCATCCGTTACGCGGAAGAGTCCGGGCTGATCGGCGTACTGGGCCGCTGGGTCATGGAAACGGCCGCGAAACAGGCCGCCAAATGGAAGGCGGACGGCTACAACCTGCGCATCGCGATCAATGTGTCGGCGCGGCAACTGGTCGATACGGCCGTGGTCCGCCATTTCAGCGAGGCGTTGCAGAACGCCAGGCTCGACCCCTGCCTGATCGATCTCGAACTGACCGAGAGCTGCCTGATCGAAGACGAAACGGCCGCGATCGATCTGATCAAGCAGTTCCGCCAACTCGGCGCGCAGGTTCATCTGGACGATTTCGGCACGGGTTATTCGTCGCTATCGCAGCTCGGCCGGATTCCGCTCGACGTCATCAAACTCGACCGCAGCTTTGTGCGCTCGATCAACGCCGACACCAAAGCGCAGGCACTGGTGCGCTCCATGGTGGCCGTCGCGCAGGAATTGAATTTCAAGGTGGTCGCCGAAGGGATCGAGACCGAGTCGGAAGAAGTGTTCATGAAGGGCCTGGGCGTGGATTACGTGCAGGGCTTCCTGTACGGTCAGGCCATGCCGGCGGCTGAATTCGAACGCTGGTTGCAGGATAGACAGAAGCTCAGGCTGATTGCCTGAGCTTCCGGTGCCGCCGCCCTTGCGGCTCGTTGTGGTCGAACCCGCGGTCGAACCCGTCGCCGACCTCGGATCAATTCAGGCGAAATTGGCCGCGCTGGCCGTCTGACGCAGGTTCGAGGTGCGGCGGTTCTGCAGCGTCACCAGCCGCTCCATGAAGGCGAGGTCCTTCTCCTCGATCGTGAAGGCGGCGTCGACCCAATCCTCGGTGATTTCCATCAGCTCGGCGCGCGAGAGTTGCAGCACGCGCTGGCGCGCCCGCAGCATCGCGCGGATGCCGTTCATTTTCGGCTTGAGCGTGTCGATGAAAGTGCGGGTCGCCATGTAGGCTTCGCCGGGCTCGAACAGCTGATCGACCAGACCCTTGCCGTAATGCCATTCGGCCGTATGCGATTCGCCGACGCCGATCAGTTCCTCCGCGAGCCGCATGCCGGCCTTGCGCGCCACCAGTGAATAACCGCCCATGCCCGGGAACAGGTTGAACGCGATCTCCGGGAAGCCCATGCGTGCGTCGCTCTGCGCGAGCAGGAAATGATGCGCGAGCGCGGCCTCGAAGCCCCCACCGAGTGCCGTGCCCTCCACCATCGCGATCGAAATCGCCCCCGTGTCGAATCCCCGCGACGCCGCATGCACGCAATCCACACAGGCGCGCGCATAGGACATCAACGCCTGACGCTTGCCGGCGCGGATCGCGTCCGCGAAGAAGTCCAGATCGCCGCCGACGTTGTACATGGTCGGAATCAACGAACCGGTGACCCAGAAATCGATCGGCAATCCTGATTCCCGTGCTGCCTGCGCGAGTTCGAGGATGTCATGGACCAGATCGAGATTGAAGCAGGGACGCGGCTGCGCCCGCAACATCATCCACATGACATTGCGGCCTTCTTCGTAGTAAGCCGAAATTTGCGAAAGATTGCCGGCTTCGAGGAACGGACGGCAGGCGTGATGGTTATGCAGATTCATTTTGAACGGTCCTTTTAAGGTTAAACACTGGTATTGCTATGCGAGCCTAAAGCAGACCGGAATTGGATGGGAGCGGGGTAACCAACAGATGAATGCAAGCCGCGTTCAAAATCCCGCCAGCAGGCGTTCTGCGGGAAAGAGAACGCACAGAGGCATGTCGCATCGACGCAAACGCTTGCGCACCGAAAATGGGCGAAATTGACCCGCAAACAGGCGCTCGGCGCGCAATCAGTTTGCGCACGGCCGAGATTGAACGTCTTGCCGGAATGGCAAGAAAGAGAAAATAATTTTCGATTAGAAAATTCAATCGAAAATGATAAGCGGCGAATTATTTTCTTCTGTGATGGGTTGGCTAACAGACGGTGTATCCGCTTCGCATAATCAAAACGCGGGCGACCCATCGCGCCCGCGCTTTTGCATCAAAATCGTTTATTGCAAACGCGCGGACCAGCGGCCTGCTTCTTCCGCGCTCATGCCGACGGCGAGCGCCGCGGCGAGAATCTGCGCCCATGTGGCCGAATCCACGGGAATACCCTCCGCCTCGCGCTGCGCGCGCGTCACGCGCTCGGGTTCTCCGGGCTCATAGATACGGTCGGTGCCGGCCGCGAGCGGCGAGGCCTTCACCCAGTCGATGAACGCGTCGGCTTCGGCTTGCGCATCGGGCGCGTCGAACGCGGCCGGATCGATGATCACCGACAGCATGCAGTTGATGATCGCGTTGGTCGTGCCGAGCGTGGTCGAGTGCGTGGTAAAGCCGCCCGAGAGCGCGCCGCCGAAGATCTCGCACATGGCCGCGAGTCCGAAGCCCTTATGTCCGCCGAACGGCGTCAGCGAACCGAACGGCGCTTCGTGCATGACTTTGGGTTCGAGCGTGGCGCGGCCCTCGTGATCGATCAGCGCGCCGGGTTGAACCTGCTTGCCCTGGTTATAGGCGACGCGCGTCTTGCCATAGGCCACCGTGCTGGTCGCGAAGTCGAGTACGAGCGGAGGTTTGCCGGGCCGCGGATACGCGGCGCAAAACGGATTCGTGCCGATGCGCCGGTCCGCGCCGCCGAACGGCGCGACGAGCGGATCGCCCGCCACGTTGACGAAGTGGAACGACACGAGACCCGCCCGTGCGCACTGTTCGGCCCAATGACCGATACGCCCGATGTGATGCGCGCTGCGCAAGCCGACCGCGCAGATGCCGAGGCGTTTGGCGCGCTCGATACCCTGCTCCATGGCCTCGAACGCCACCACCTGGCCGAAGCCTCTGCCGCCTTCGACGGTCAGCACGGCGCCTGCGTCTTTGACCACGTCGGCATGCAGGTTCAATTGAAGCTCGCCGTCGGCAAGCGACGCCACATAGCGCGGAATCATGCCCACGCCGTGCGAGTCGTGGCCCGTCAGATTCGCCGCCACCAGATGATCGGCGACCAGTTCCGCTTCCCGTGGCGTGCTGCCCGCCCGCTCCCAGATTGCCCTCACATAGGCGTGCAATTGATCGGCCGGAATCCGGGGCGTGACGGGTTGAGCGGTCGAGTTATCGGTCATTCACAAGGTCGGCGGACGTGACGGATTCAGGGCAAGCAGAAGTTAAAGAACTCGCTCAGGGCGCGGCGGCGATCACCTCGGCAACCGCAGCCGTGAGCTTCTTGCCGTACGGCACGTGCAGGAACTCGTTCGGCCCGTGCGCATTCGACCTCGGTCCGAGCACGCCGCACACCATGAACTGCGATTTGGGGAAACCTGCCTTCAATACGTTCATGAGCGGGATGGTGCCGCCCTGCCCCATATACGCGACGTCGGCGCCGTAGTGCCGGCGCGACGCGTCGTTGAGCGCGGTGGCGAGCCACGGTGCAAGATCGGGCGCGCTCCAGCCGCTCGCCGCGCCCGCGTCCGGCATGAACGTCACCTTGGCGTTGTACGGCGGATCGACTTCGAGCAGCGCCTTCATGTCGGCGACGGCCTTCTCCGCTTCGATCATCGGCGGTAGACGCAGCGACAGCTTGAACGCCGTGCGCGGACGCAGCACGTTGCCGGCGTCAGCGAGCGCGGGCAAGCCGGCCGCGCCGGTCACCGACAGCGACGGACGCCATGTCGAATTGAGCAAGGCCTCTTTCGGATCCGTGGTGGTGGGCAGCACCTGGCGGCCGTCCTGGCCGCACGCCCATGGCAGCTTCTTCCAGACGTCGTCGCCGAGAATCCTGGCGGTGGCTTCCGCTTCGCGCAAACGGTCCGCGGGGATCTCGATATGGAAACCCTTCGGCAGCAGCGTGCCGTTGGCGGAGTCCTCCAGCCGGTCGAACAGCTGCCGCATGATACGGAAGCTCGACGGCGCGATGCCGCCATAGCCGCCCGAGTGAATGCCTTCGTCGAGCACCTGCACTTCGAGATCGCCGGCGACGAGGCCGCGCAACGACGTGGTGAGCCACAGCTGATCGTAGTTGCCCGCGCCCGAATCCAGGCACACCACCAGACCGACCTTGCCGAGCCGCTCGCGCAGCGCGTCGACATAAGGCAGCAGATCGTAGCTGCCCGACTCCTCGCAGGTTTCGATCAGACCCACGCAACGTGGACGCTCGACACCTTGCGCGTCCAGCGCGGCGAGCGCGGTGATGCTTGCGTAGATGGCATAACCGTCGTCGGCGCCGCCGCGGCCGTAGAGCTTGTCATTTTCGAGCTTGGGCGTCCACGGCCCGAGGTCGTTGCGCCAGCCGTCGAACTCGGGCTGCTTGTCGAGGTGGCCATACAGCACGATGGTTTCCTCGCTGCCCGAACGCGTCGCTGGGGACTCGAAGAAGATCACCGGCGTGCGGCCAGGCAAGCGGATGATTTCGAGTTTCAGACCGCGCACGGGCTGCTGTTCGGCCCATTGCGCCGCGTCGGTGATCACGCGCTCCAGATAGCCGTGCTTGACCCACTCGGGATCGAACGCCGGACTCTTGGCCGGCACGGCAATGTAGTCCGTCAACGCGGGCACGATCTCGTCGTTCCACTTGCGGTCCACGAATTCGCGTAGCGTCTCGGGGTTGATGCGCTGAGCCTGCTGGGTATCGTCGGAGATCATGATGGCGGTCCGTGGGATCTGTTCTGTCGAAACGATCATGATAGTCCGGTTGCGGGATTGGCTGAACCCCTCGCAATACATTGGCCTCGCTGAGCGGGCGGCGCGAACTGCCGGTGGCAGTCATCCCACGCACGGCGCAACGCTTTGCGGCGAGCTTACGCAAACAAAATAATCGCGCGACAATCGCAGCATGGGTCGCCTATCGCGAGGGAGCCGCTTCATGGGAGGCAATGTCGTCGTGCAGGCCATCGCCGCGGTGCTGGCGCTGGCGCTCTACTTTTTGCCGGCCGTGGTGGCGGACCGGCGCAAGCGTCATGACGTGCTGACGCTGGCGCTCTTCAATGCCTGTCTCGGCTGGACCGTGTTCGGCTGGCTGCTCGCGCTCTACTGGTCCTTGCAACCGAACCCGCCGAAGAACATTGCGGGCGAAGTCGTGGAGACGCGCAAGCTCGTGAGGATGCGGGCGTTTTCCAGCGCGCTGCTGGTGCGCGTGCAACGACGCGCGAGCGAGCGGGATCGCTCCGGCAAGTAAATCAGGCGTGGTGTGGCGAGGCGGAAAAACGGGCTGGTCGGCCAAGGCGGCCGACCCTACTGCGGGCCGTTCAGGCCGCGCGGCTCATGCGGTTCCACAAGACGGAACCAGCGGGAATGGAGCGCGGCTCGACGCGTACGCTCGCGGGTGAAAACATCTCGCGGCGCAGTTCGCCGTGCTCGTCGAACCATTCGCAAATCAGCCAGTCGCCAGGATTGAGCGCAACGGGGCCTGCGTAGGTTACCGTCATGCGCGAGCCGCCTTCCTTCAAGGTGACGACGTCGCCGATGTTGATCGGGGCGGTGAGCGGTGCCTGGAATGCGTCAATGGTAGCGGTCAGCATATTCGTCCCCCTACGGAACCGTTGAACGGTATTTAAGTCATTGCGCCGGTTTTTCGACTTTGGATCTGCTGAAGGAAAACTCTAAAGGATTGGGCAAGATTAACAATCGAAATTAATGGCCGCAAGCGCTTTTTATTGATACCGTTTTCACCGGAAGTGGAATGGCTTCCACTGCCGGCTGTCGATGGGTAAAAACCGGGAAAACCCTGAAATCGGCTGCCAGGCCGCCTTTCCGTGCCGCACTGCACGATCGCAAGGCTTACTGCCGAGTGTCGGCGCCGCCGGTAGAAAATGCGAATGCGGTTTCGTCATATCTAATGCTCCAGCGGACAGCGATTCAGGGTTTATTCTGATCGTGCATAGCAAGATTACCTGTGAATAACGAACTCACCGGTAAATGCGCCATGCTTAAAATCACTCTCGTTTAAAAAAATGCCTAATAACCTCGGGCAATCTTTGTTGAAAACGATTGCCGCCGCCGGATTTTCAAACCGGCTGCGCCGGGCGGCGCAGCACGAGTTGCTGGTGCCGCACGAGCAGCACGCTCAAGCCGATGCACACGAACATCAGCAGTGCGTTGATCGCGAGGCTGAGCTGGAACGCGTGCGCGTAGTCGCCGGGTGCCGCGCGCCCGCCGATCGCGCCGAAGAACGCACCGCTGATGGCTGCCGTGCCGAACGCCGAGCCGATCTGCAGCGTCGACGACACCACGCCTGAAGCAAGCCCGGCTTTCTCCGGCACGACCTCCAGCAACACGATGCGCATGATCGACGGCAGCAGCAGCCCATGACCGACGCCCGCGCATACCAGCCCGCAATAGAACAGCAGATCCGGTGTAGCCGATTGGGTGGCGGACCAGCCCGTGACCATGAAGCCGACCGTCATCATCGAAAAACCGAGCGTGAGCACATGGCCGCCGATGCGCTTGACTACCGCCGGCGAGGCCAGCGGCCCGACGACGAACCCGATCGCGAACGGCATGATCGCCATGCCGGAGGCGAGCGGCGTCCAGTGCAAACCGGTCTGCAGGAAGATCCCGTAGGTCAGGAAAAACGCGCTGTTGCAGTAGAACAGAAACGCGAGCACGAGCCCTAGCGCGAAGGCCCGGTTACGGAACAATTGCAGATCCACCAGCGGATGGCCGCCGCCGCGCTCCACGCGCTGCTCGGTCATCACGAAGAGCGCGAACGCCGGCAGCGCAAGCGCGAACATCACGAAGGTCCACGCCGGCCAGCCGGCTTCGCGGCCGTGCGTCATCGGATAGATGACCAGCAGCAGCACGGCGGACAGCAGCGCCACGCCCTTCACGTCGATGCCGGTGCGCGTGGCCGGCTGATTCTCCGGCACGAACTTCCACGTGCCGAGAAACGCCGCGATGCCGATCGGAATGTTGATCAGAAAAATGATGCGCCAGTCGAGCCCGAACGGGTGATAGGTGATCAGCGCGCCGCCGCCCAACTGGCCGACGATCGATGACAAGCCGAACACGAAGCCATACAGGCTCATCACCTTGGTCTGCTGATGCAGGGGCACCACCGCGCGAATCGTGGCGAGCACTTGCGGCGCCATGACGGCGGCAGCGATGCCCTGCACGATCCGCGAGATCACCAGCATGTGCCCGCTGGTCGCGAAGCCGCACAGCGCCGAGGCGACCACGAACGCCGCCATGCCCGTCATGAACATGCGGCGGCGGCCGAACAGATCGCCGAGCCGCCCGCCCGTGATCAGCAGCACCGCATACGCCGACGCATAGGCGGAGACGACGAGTTGCAATTGCGCGTCGGTGGCGTTCAGGCCGGTGTGGATCGAGGGCAGCGCGAGGTTGACGATGAAGTAGTCGAGCGGCGCGAGGAAGGCGCCGACGAATAGCACCGCCAGCGCAAGGCCTTGCCGTTCGAAGCGCGGCTGGGTCTTGTCGGCCGCTGGTGTGACGCCCTTTGTCACGCCCTTTGGCACGCCCGCGGCCGAACCCGTCGCTAGATTCGCGGCCGCAGAGCCAGGACAGATCACCGCTGAAGCTGCGGCGCCTTGACGTCCAACGCATGCCGCCGCAGCGGACTTGATCGCTTCGCTTTTCATGACTGATCGTTCAAAAATTCGGCAAAAAAATTTAGACGAGCGCGCGCATGGCGACGTCCACGATTCCTACCAGCGCGTCTTCCTTGTGAGCGACCCGCCCCAGCACGCGCAGACCTTGCATGACGCAGAGCAGAAAATCGCCGACAGCTTTTTCGTCGAGCGTGGAGTTGAAGGCGCCGCTCGCCTGACCGCGTATCACCGACGCCGCCAGCAGCGTCGCCATGCGGCGCTGAATCGCGGCGACGCGGCCGCGCAGTTGTTCGTCGCCCGGTTGCATTTCAAGCGTGGTGTTGGTGATGAAACAGCTACGCTCGCCGGTGAGCGCGCACGCGACCCGAGCGTAATGCAGCAAAGCGTTGCGCAGTGATTCTTCCGGCGGCACCGGTGCGTTCAACCGCTCGGCGAGCCGTGCGACCGACCCTTCCGCGTAATGATCCAGCGCGGCCAGCATGATGCCGTGCTTGTCGCCGAACACGCCGTAGAGACTGCCGCGCAACAGGCCGGTGGCCTTGCACAGGTCGTCGATCGAGGTGGCGTGGTAGCCGTGATTCCAGAACACCTGGCTCGCGCTCGCCAATACCGTGTCTGTGTCGAACTCGCGCGGCCTGCCGCGCGAGCTGACCTCGCCGGCTTTCTTCGTGGATTGTTTCGAATCGCCTGATTGCTTCATGCAGTCGATATTATGACTAACCGTTCAAGAAATCAAGACGAGTTTCCGTAGGCGTGAGTGTCGAAGAGTGTCCCTGCACAAAAGACTCGAAAAATTGAGCAATAGAGTCCGAAACGCCGTCGAATGGCCGTGCAATAGACCCCGAAAAATGAAAGCTGTCTTTAATATTTCACGCACCCATTCGCTTCCGCGCGGGGCGGACCATGAGGGTTCAGCGTTGCGGTAATCCATAGCTGTCTCGCACATCACGACTGACTCCGGACACGCGCACGGGCTCCATGAACCCTACGGTAGATTAAACCCAACGATATCGCCATCGCACTTTGCACACCAAATAGACGCCTTCATGCAGCGGCTTTCGGAACGTACCGACGATCGGTAGTCTGCTAGCGTGCGCTCGCAGCGTCGATGGATACGGGCAATCCCAGCGGCAAACTGGCAAGCCGATTGACTCGATATCGGCCATTGCAGTCGTTCAGCTACTGCGTCTCATCGGGCGGCTGGACGCTGCTAACCGGCCGTTCGCCCGAGCCGGATCCGGAGCGGCGACTCTCACATCCGCGAAAGCGTGCTGTCGTTAAGGGTTATTGGACGTCTGCCCTCATTCACATGGCCGCGAGTCTGCCGCGGCGCCTGTGGGCAGGCGTCGGATAAGCCTCGAGGGAGGAAACCGCGGAGTGGTCCGGGACGCTCGGGATTCCGGGCGGCTATGGCGATTGATGGTCCGGCATCCTCAGCATTGCTGGAGGAAGGCGGCTCGAACAGGATGCTGGAAGAGCCCAGACGTCGTGACGATGCGATGCACTGGTGCGAGGGTGAGGAAGAAGGGGACGTGCGGGAGGCTGCGTGACGCGCCAGGCACAAATGTCCGCTTGTGGGCCGCGTTGCCGCAAAGCCGACGTTGGGTTGGCAGATCGAGGAAACGCCGCGTTCATGGGCGGCCCTGCATCGGTGGCGCGCGAATCGGTGCGGTGCGTTGGAGGATGTCGATGACGATCATCGGGGCTCCGCAGTGCCGGCAGATGAAGGCGGGCCGGGGCGCGACGACGGGCTGCCCAGATGGCGGGCCGGGTTCGGGCGTGACATGCAGCAGCTCACGCACCTTCGCGAGACTGGCGCGGCGCACCGGGTTGGCGAGCAGCCCGTAGTGACGGATGCGATGGAATCCGTCGGGCAACACATGAAGCAGGAAGCGACGCATGAACTCAGCGGCCTCCAGCGTCATGGTCTTGTAGCGGGTGCGCCCCTTCTCGCGATAGTCCTTCCAGCGGAACGTCACGCCGTGCTCATCGAAGGCCAGCAGACGCTGGTTGGAGATCGCTACGCGGTGCGTATAGCGCGAGAGGTACGCGAGCACGGCTTCGGGTCCCGCAAAGGGGCGCTTGGCGTACACAAACCATTCGCAGGCACGCAGGGGTGCGAGCCACTGAGCGAAGACGGTCGCATCGGCAAGCGCCGCATACTCGCCGAAGAACTGCAACTGGCCGCGCCGGTGAGAATCAGCGAGGGCTTCGAGGAAGCGGCGCCGGAACAGGCGCGAGAGCACGCGCACCGGCAGGAAGAAGCCGGGCCGGCAGCCGATCCAGCGTTCTGCGTCGGACGACAGCCCCCCGCCGGGGACGATGCCGTGCACGTGCGGATGATGCGTGAGCGCCGAGCCCCAGGTGTGCAGGACGAGCGTGGCGCCGATCTGCGCGCCGAGATGCCGGGGATCGGCGGCGATCGTGCGCAGCGTGTCGGCGGCGATGTCGAACAGCAGCCCGTAGATGACCCGCTTGTTGTACCAGGCGATTGCGCTGATGGTAGCGGGCAGCGTGAAGACGATGTGGTAGTACTCGACCGGCAGCAGGTCGGCCTGACGCGCTTCGAGCCAGCGTCGTGCGGCATTGCCCTGGCATTTAGGGCAATGCCGGTTGCGGCACGTAATGGAGTGAACTCCATTACCTGCCTTATGGGAAGTTCTGTCTAACGGGGAGTTGCAGATCAGGTTCGGCGCGAAACCTACCGGGCGTATCTGGTTTTGTATCTGGCCGGTCGCCATTTAACACCCCATAAAATCGCGGTCCTCCTTTGCTATGGTGGTTGGGCCTTCCCAGGCAACCCTCATAGGAGGATGTGATGCTGGACACCTACCTGGTAGCACCCAAAACCTTGAAACGCCTGCGCTCGGGACCCAGCGGAGTCTTCATTGACGACTTTGCTGACGCGCTTGAACGAGACGGATATTCCGCGGCCAGTGCCATACGTTACCTGCGAGCTGCCGACCATCTTGGTCGCTTCATGCTGGCACACGGCGGTACCCTGGCCGATACTGGTCCACAAACCCCGGAAACCTTCTTTCGTCATCTGCCAACTTGCACTTGCCCGGAAGTAAAAGGTGGCAGGACCGGCCACCACGTCTATTTCGGCGCCAAACGCTTTCGCGAATACCTGATCGAGATCGGCGTCTGCCCGGACGACAAGCCTTCGATTGCAGAGATTCGGGAACCGGCAATCGTAGGTGGTTTCCGGCGATGGTTGCAAAAGCACCGGGGTGCGAAGGATCCAACCATTCGGCTCTACTGTCGTGATGCCGCAGTGATGCTGAAAGTGCTTGGCGATGACGCCAGCCAGTGGGATCCGAAGCAGATACGTACGTTCCTGCTGAACAGTGCCTGCAGTTGTGGTGCTGGTACCGCTGAAAAGCGGGTCACTAGCGCGCGAGCCTTCTTACGCTACCTCGGGGTTCACGATCTGTGTCGGCCGGGTCTCGATCAGGCGGTTCCGTCGCTGGCGCATTGGCGCCTGGCGTCACTGCCAAGGTGTCTGAGCGCTGACGAAGTTGACCGCCTGATCGCCGCATGCGATGACGATTCACGCAGGCGTCTTCGCGATCGTGCGATCGTCCTCCTGCTTGTGCGACTTGGGGTTCGCGCAGGTGACCTGGCGAACCTTCGCTTGAGCGGTATGGAGTGGGACTCCGGGACGCTACGTGTCTTGGGAAAGGGGCGCTATGAAGTTCGCCTTCCGCTGCCGCAGGATGCTGGCGAGGCACTTCTGCGGTATCTCGAATCGCGACCTCGGGTTGCCGGCAGCGACCATGTCTTTGTTAGAAACATCGCACCCGTCAAGCCGCATATCTCAAGCGACGGCATATCTTCGATAGTGAAGCGCGCACTAAAACGGGCCGGGGTGAGTTCGCCCGCCAAAGGTGCACATCTGCTGCGCCACACGGCGGCGACTGAGATGTTGCGCCACGGGCTTCCCCTCGACCAGGTTGGCCTGATCCTGAGGCATCGCGGCATTGATACCACGGCGTATTACGCCAAGGTCGACGTAGCGCTGCTCAGCCAAATCGCTCGGCCATGGCCGGAGGTGGCGAAATGATGCCGGCCGTGGAGTCCTATCTTGCCGCGCGGCGTGCCGCCGGATTCAAACTGCTGAACGCAGACTACCTGTTGCGCAGTTTCGCGTGCTTTGCTGTCAAACGCGGTGAAATGCACGTTTGCACGCAGACAGCAATCGACTGGGCCGGCGAGGCTGCGTCGGTGGCCCAGCGTGACGCAAGGCTAAAGACCGTGTGTCGGTTCGCCCGGTACATGCGTATGGAGGATCAAAACCATGAACTACCACCCGCCCGCCACTTTGGTTACCGAAAGACGCGTCGCGTTCCGTTCATCTACACCTGCGCTGACATTGAGCGCTTGATAAACACAGCCTTGCAATCGGGCCCTCGGGGCACGTTGCAACCACAAACGTATGCGACATTAATTGCCCTGCTGCTAGCCACGGGCATGCGGATCTCGGAGGCCCTGAACCTGCGCCTTGCCGACATGACTTCCGAAGGACTGCTGATTCGAAAGAGCAAATTCCAGAAGACCCGTCTAGTTCCACTGCACGAGACAGCGGTGGCGGGTTTGCAGAGGTATTTAGCACTGCGGCGACGAGCCTGCCCGGGTGACGACCATGTGTTCGTTGATGACGACGGTCACGCGCTCAGATACACGGTTACTTACTGGATGTTCCAGAAGCTGCTGAAGTTTGCCGGCATCGGCACCACCCACAACGGCCACCGTCCCCGCTTGCATGAGCTCAGACACACGTTCGCCGTCAGGGCACTGGAGGCAAGCCCGGAAGGCCGAGACCGGGTCGGGCGGCACATGTTGGCCCTTGCGACCTACATGGGACACGTCAACATCAACGCCACCTATTGGTATCTCGAGGCCACGCCCGCGCTCCTGCGCGACATTGCTGTCGCCGCAGAGGGGTTTCTCACCGGAGAACAGAAATGATGCCGATCGCGCCGCACATTGTTGCATTCCTTCGTCAAAACCTTGCCCATGAGAGAGGCGCCAGCCAACACACCTGCGACTCCTATGCTTGCACCTTCCAGCTTCTGTTCGAGTTCGCCGCCAGGCGACTCAAGGTGACGCCCTCGTCGCTAGCACTGGAGCAGCTCGATGCGAGGCTGATCAGCGACTTCCTGGAATATCTCGAAGATGCGCGCCACAATTCGCCTGAGACGCGTAATGTCCGGCTGGCTGCAATCAGGTCATTCTTCCACTTCCTTGAGTATCGCGAGCCCGCGATTCTTGAGCAAGCGCGACGAATCCTGGGCATTCCCTATAAGAAAACCGATTCCCGTCTGGTGCCATATCTGCTCGAGGATGAGGTTCGGGCTCTGCTCGATGCGCCAGATCCGTCAACGCGCGAGGGTATTCGGGACCGGGCGATGCTGCATCTGGCCATCTGCGGCGGCCTGCGTGTATCGGAGCTGACGGGATTGCATACCGCCGATGTTGTCCTCCCGTCGTTGAGCATCCGTGTTCACGGCAAGGGCCGGCGGGAGCGCGCCTTGCCCCTGTGGAAAACGACCGCTAACGCGTTGCGTGCCTGGATGGTGATACGGGGAAGTGTCGCAGTACCGGAATTGTTCGTTAATGCACGGGGCGAAGCGATGAGCCGTTGGGGTTTCGCGTATGTCCTTAAATGCCACACTGCGACGGCTAGTCATAAGTGCCCCTCGCTGTCGAAGAAGCAGGTATCACCGCACGTCTTGAGGCACACCTGTGCAATGATAGTACTGCGAAGCACTCAGGACATCCGAAAGGTTTCCCTGTGGCTCGGGCACAGCGATCTGGCGACCACTGAAATCTACACTCGCGCTGATCCAACTGAGAAGCTCGAAGCCCTCAACGCGATCGTCCCACCGCATTTGCGCAGGGGTTCGTTCCGGCCGTCCGATAAGGTAATCGCCATGCTCAGGGCCAAGCTTTAATGGAGAGCTGAACGGGCGCGGAGTTCACTCCGTGCTCGCTCAGGGGGTGCCTTCTCCCCATAGCAAAACACTTCCCATAAGGCAGGAGTTGTAGGCGATCTCGGTGCGCGCGCAGCCGGAACAGCGCAGCACATGCCCGCCCAGCGCCGCGCTGCGGCACTGTTCGATGGCTGACATGACCTTCAGCTGCCCGAGGCTCAGGTGGACTGTGCGACGCCACGCCGGCCCGCGTGCGCGGAAGATGTCCGCGACCTCCGGCATGAGGTACTGCGCCGGGTCAGTTGGCGGGCAGGCGCTCCAGCGGACTGGTGACTTCGCGCAGCAGGTCGGTGGCTACCTGCGCGTAAAGCGCGGTGGTTTCCAGCTTCTTGTGGCCAAGCAGCACCTGGATCACGCGGATGTCGACCTTCTGTTCGAGCAGGTGCGTGGCAAAGCTGTGGCGCAGCGTGTGCATCGACACGCGCTTGTCGATCTGCGCGGCCTCGGCGGCCGCACGGATGGCACGGTTGAGTTGCCTCGGCGTGAGGGGATCGATGGGGTCGAGCCCGGGAAACAGCCACCCGCCGTCGGGCATCCTGCCCTGGGCACGGGCCACACGCCACCAGACGCGCAGGCGTTCGAGCAGCACCGGTGAGAGCATCGCGTAGCGATCCTTGCGGCCCTTGCCCTGCTCGACACGCAGCGTCATGCGCTGGCTGTCGATGTCTGTGACCTTCAGCGCCACCACTTCGCTGACGCGCAGCCCGGTGCCGTAGGCAACCGAGAGAGCCGTCTGGTGCTTCAGGTTGCCTGTGGCGGCGATGAGCCGCCGTACTTCATCGGGGCTGAGCACGACCGGTAACGTACGGGGCACGCGCACGGGCTGCATCCGGGCCATCAGTTCGGACTCGTGGAGCGTGGTCTCGAAGAAGAACTTCAGCCCGGTGATCGCGGCGTTCAGTGATATCGGTGACGTGCCATGATCGACCAGATGCAGCTGGTAGGTTCGCAGGTCCTCGACCGTGGCGGTATCAGGCGAGCGCCCGAGGTATCGGGCGAACTCGCGGACGATGCGCAGATAGTTGGCTTGCGTCTTCGGGGAAAGCTGGCGCATACGCATGTCGTCGATCATGCGCTGGCGCAACGGGCTGACGGTCGGTTGAGAGGAGGTCATGATGCGGCTCCTGCTGGAGAACGAGGCGGATTGCCTCATTCGCCAACATAAACCGCGCGACCGGCCCCTCCCTGACCTCCAGCGTCGGACCGCAGCCCCCTACCGCGCGAGCGGTTTCGTTCGTCGACCCTGAGCCGCCGTCGGAGGCTATTCCCCGAACGGCCGAAGTTGAGCTTGGACCGGACCGTCGCGCCTACTTGAGCGCAATCACATCCGCCACCAGCAGCGCCGTCATATTGACGATCCGACGCGCCGTCGCGGATGGCGGCAATACATGCACCGGCTGTGCCGCGCCCAACAGAATCGACCCGATGGCGACATTGTTGCCTGCGGCGGTCTTCAGCAGGTTGTACGAGATGTTGGCCGCGTTGATGTTCGGCAGCACCAGCAGGTTTGCGTCGCCTTCGAGCGTCGAGTCGGGCATCACTTCGCGGCGCAGATCGTGATCGAGCGCGAGACTGCCGTGCATTTCTCCGTCGACCTGCAAGTGCGGCGCGCGCTCGCGCAGGATCGCCAGTACATCGCGCATCTTCTGCGCCGACGGCGCATTGCTCGTGCCGAAGTTTGAGTGCGACAGCAGCGCGATCTTGGGCTCGATGCCGAAGCGCAGCACTTCGTCGGCTGCCATGATCGTGATTTCGGCCAATTCCTGGGCCGTCGGATCGACGTTCACGTGGGTATCGACCAGGAAAATCTGGCGCCCCGGCGGCGCCAGCGCGTTCATGGCTGCGTAGACGTTGCAGTCCTTCTTCTTACCCATCACCTGATCGATGAAGTGCAGATGCCGGTGCGTCGTGCTCACCATGCCGCAGATCATGCCGTCCGCCTCGCCCTTTTCAACCAGCATCGCGCCGATCAGTGTGGTGCGGCGGCGCATTTCGAGCTTTGCCATCTGCGCGCTGATGCCCTTGCGGGACATCATTTTGTGATATTCCTGCCAGAAATCACGATAGCGCTCGTCGTGGTCGGTGTTGACGACCGTGTAGTCCTGCCCTGCGATGAGACGCAGACCGTAGCGCGCAATACGCTGCTCGATCACCACCGGACGGCCGATCAGGATCGGTTTGGCCAGCTTTTTGTCGACGATGATCTGCGTGGCGCGCAGCACACGCTCTTCTTCGCCTTCCGCGAACACGATGCGCTTTTTCTCCGGCTCGACGCCACGCGCGAGCTGGAAAATCGGCTTCATGGTCGTGCCGCTGTGGTACACGAACTGCTGCAGATGCTGTTCGTACGCTTCCATGTATTCGATAGGACGCTCGGCAACGCCCGAGTCCATCGCGGCCTTCGCCACGGCCGGTGCGACCTTGACGACCAGACGCGGATCGAACGGCTTCGGAATCAGGTATTCCGGCCCGAACGACAGGTCCTGAATGCCATACGCCGTCGCGACGATGTCGCTCTGCTCCTGGCGCGCCAGTTCAGCAATCGCGTTGACCGCGGCAATTTCCATTTCCTGCGTCACCGTCGTCGCGCCGGCGTCCAGCGCGCCGCGGAACAGGAACGGGAACACCAGCACGTTGTTCACCTGGTTGGGGAAGTCGGCACGTCCGGTTGCGAGAATTGCATCTGGACGTACTTGGAGCGCTAGCTCCGGCAGGATCTCGGGCGTTGGGTTAGCGAGCGCCAGAATCAGCGGCTTGTCCGCCATCCGCTTGACCATGTCCTGCTTGAGCACGCCACCGGCCGACAGACCGAGGAACACGTCCGCGCCGCCGATCGCTTCGGCAAGCGTACGGGCGCTGGTTTCGCGTGCAAAACGCTCCTTGTCAGGGTCCATCAGTTCGACGCGGCCCTTGTAGACCACGCCGGCGAGATCCGTCACCAGAATGTTTTCGAGTGGCAGTCCAAGGTCAACAAGGAGGTCAAGGCAGGCAAGCGCCGCCGCACCTGCGCCTGACGCTACCAGCTTCACGTCCTCGATGTGCTCGCCTATGACCTTCAAACCGTTGGTGATGGCCGCCGCCACGACGATCGCCGTGCCGTGCTGGTCGTCGTGGAAGACCGGAATCTTCATGCGCTTGCGGCATTCGCGTTCGACGATGAAGCAGTCCGGCGCCTTGATGTCTTCGAGGTTGATGCCGCCGAAGGTCGGTTCCAGCGCCGCGATCACGTCGACCAGCTTGTGCGGATCGGACTCGTTCAGCTCGATATCGAACACGTCGATGCCGGCGAACTTCTTGAACAGGACGGCCTTGCCTTCCATGACCGGCTTCGAGGCGAGCGGCCCGATGTTGCCGAGGCCCAGCACCGCGGTGCCGTTCGTGACGACGCCGACCAGGTTGCTGCGCGCGGTGAAGCGCGCGGCGTTCAACGGGTTTTCGACGATTTCCTCGCAAGCGAATGCAACACCGGGGGAGTAGGCCATCCCAATCCCTGCTGAGAGACACCGATCGCTTCGCTGATGATGAGTCCGGCGCTCGCGCGCTGGACGTAATACTGCGCCATGATCGATGTCGGCAAGTGATCTCGCGTACCCCGCGCGCGGGTCATGGGCGCCATAAAGATGCGGTTGGGCGCTTCGATTTCGCCCAGCCGGATTGCGTCGAAAAGCGCGGTCATGTCGTTCTCCATTGGCTTTGCGGTTACACGAGGCGCGCGCCGCCATCGACGTTGAGCGTCGCTCCGTTCATGAAGCCATTGGTCATCAGGAACACCACGCCCGCGCCAGCTTCGCTGGCGGTGCCGAGTCGATGCAGCGGCAGCGTCTTCTCCATGTTTGCCACGACCCCATCGCGCGCGTCACCGAGCGCCTTGCGCAGAATAGGCGTGTCGATCGGACCGGGCGACAGTGTGTTGACGCGCACCGGCGCCAGTTCGAGAGCCAGGCCGCGCGCGAGCGCTTCCATGGCGGCGGACGCCGCCGCGAGCACCGCGGTGCCGTAGGCGTTCGGACGGTCGGCGAGACTGCCCGAGATGAAAGTGATCGAGCCATCGGCGCTCAACCGGTCTCCCAGGGCGCGAATAACGTGCACAGCCGCCCAGATGCGTTCCTCGAACGCGTTCCGGAGATGCGCTACATCGGCGTCGCGCACCGTCCCTGCGACGAAGGTGCCCGCCAGCAAAACCAGATGATCGACCTTTGGAATGTCGCGTACCGCCTGCTGTAGAGCGTCTGCGTTGGTCACGTCGGCCGCGCGCCATCCGGCGAAGCCATGCTGTGCGGCGATCAGTTCAGCCGTATCCGCCGATCGGCCGACGACGATGACCTCCGCGCCCGCCCGCTTCGCCTGGATAGCCGCGTCGAGCCCGATGCCCGACGTCCCGCCAAAGATGAGTGCGGTCTTGCCTGCCAGCGCGTGGTGGGCGACTTCCGCGGCCTGTACGTCCTGCGTTTTGGTCTTCGCGTTCATTTCCTTCTCCTGTTGGACTTCGCCGGTTTGGCGTCGATGGAAGAAGGTTAATTCACGAAACCGGGCTTGATAATAAGGCGGTTGTTCGCTTTAATGATGCCATCATGGAACAAATCGCCATCGAAAGGCTGACCGGACTGATTGCTTTTGCGCGTGCCGCATCGCTTGGCAGCTACACGGCTGCCGCGCGTTCGCTGTCCGTTTCGCCATCGGCCATCAGCAAGAGCATTCAGCGGCTAGAGCAGCATTTCGGACTCAGGCTGTTCAGCCGGACTACGCGCTCGCTGACGCTGACACCGGAGGGGCGGGACCTTCTGGAGCGCACGCAACGGTTATTGCGCGAGGCGGAAGGTATCGAGCAAGGCGTAGCCGCTGCGCGCGCGGAGCCGGCCGGAACGCTCAAGGTGACGGCGCCGTTGCCCGTCGGCGTGAACATCCTCGCGCCCGCATTGACGATGTTCCGCCGACAGCATCCGAAAGTGACCGTCGATGTCCGCCTGAGCGATCGTTACGTCGATCTGATCGAAGAGGGCGTGGATGTCGCCATTCGGGTCGGCGACCCCGGCGACACGCGGTTGATTGCGCGTCGTCTTGCACCGCATCGGATTTGCGCGTTCGCATCGCCCGAATATCTGCAGGAGCGAGGCCTGCCTCAGCATCCGAATGATCTCTTGCAGCACGATTGTGTGAACTTTAGATATCAGTCGACGGGGCTGGAGGCTGCATGGCCGTTCAACGTGGGGGGCAAACTCGTTGAGTTTACGCCTCCGTCGGCTTTGATTATCGACGTCAGCGACGCCATTGCCGCGGCTCTGGCCGCGGGTGCCGGAATCGGGATTTCGACGACATATATCGCAGCGGCATACGTTGGAAGGCGCGAACTCGTACCGGTGCTGCATGAGTTCGCCTATGACCGATTCAATTTACATGCGGTGTGGCCCGAGAGCCGCCGCAGCAATCCGGCGGTGAGAGCATTTGTCGGATTTTTGCAGGACATCTTTCCGTCTCCCGCCCCTTGGGACGTGCTGGTGCAGGCTCATGCTTTCTAGCGCTTGTTGTCGAGGAATACGCGGTCATCGGTTGGATGTGCGATCCGTCTCACGTTCGTCCCTCGTCGCATCGAATCTTTGCGCCTTACCCGAGCTGCCGAAAATTCTCCATCACAAAGTCGCTAAACACACACGTCTTAGCGGGTAGAAGCCGCCGCGAAGCGTAGTAAAGGGAAATCATGCCCACGTCTGAATGCAATTCGGGCAGCAAACGCACGAGCTTGCCGCCGGCCAGATCCGGTACGCCGGGAAGCGCCAGCATCGCGACACCCAGACCGAGTCTGGCGGCTTCGCACATGGAAGCGGGATCGTTCATCACGTGACGACGATCACCACAATTGTTACTCGTATGATCTCGGCTATGGTTTTTGTGCGCGCAAGCTCCAATCTACTTGAGAGAGACGGGCACTGTGAACGGCCGCTTAAGGAAACCACGGCTGGCCGTTGTGGGTCGAGGGTGTGTGAAAACACCATGATCGCCTAAACTGGATTAACTCATTCAGCTTGGGTGATCGGATGAAGCGATTCATAGAAGGTGAAGATCGCAAGCAGGTGACGCTGCTTCCAGAGTGCCTCGATGACTTTGTTGCCGAGGACAATCCGGTCAGGATCATCGAGGCGTTCGTTGAAGAGCTTGACCTTGAATCACTGGGCTTCGATGGAGCGATGCCGTCGACTACAGGTCGCCCGTCCTACCATCCAGCAGTGCTGCTGAAGATTTATATCTACGGCTACCTGAACCGAGTTCAGTCGAGCCGGCGTCTTGAGCGCGAATGCCAGCGCAATGTTGAGTTGATGTGGCTCACTGGCCGACTGGCTCCAGACTTCAAGACCATAGCCGACTTTCGTCGTGACAACGGCATCGGCATTCGCAGCGTGTGTCGCCGCTTCGTGATGCTGTGCCGTGAGCTGAAGCTGTTCTCGCAAGCGCTGGTCGCCATTGACGGCAGCAAGTTCAAGGCAGTCAATACGCGCGATCGCAACTTCACCGAGGGTAAGGTCGACAAGCGCCAGAAGCAGATCGAGGAGAGCATCCAGCGGTATCTGAACGCGCTGGAGACTGCCGATCGTACGCAACCCGCTGAGCTGGAAGCAAAGACGACCAGATTGCAAGACAAGATCGCACGCTTGCGCGAGCAGATGCGAAACCTCGATCAGATCAAGCAGGAACTCAAGACGCAGCCCGACGGCCAACTCTCGATGACGGATCCTGACGCGCGCTCGATGGCGACGAGCGGCAAAGGCTCGGGAATGGTGGGCTACAACGTGCAGGTGGCCGTTGACGCCAAACACCACCTCATCGTTGCTTACGAGGTCACAAACTCTGGCAGTGACCGGGCGCAGCTTAGCCCCATGGCAAAAGCTGCGCGCGACGCAACGGGCAAAAGCAGACTGCGGGCGGTCGCCGATCGTGGCTACTACAGTGGGCCTCAAATCAAGGAGTGCGCGGATGCAGGGATTGCGGTCATGCTGCCGAAGCCCACGACATCGGGCGCGAAATACCATGGCCGATTCGACAAGGCAGACTTCATCTACATTGCGCGGGACGACGAATACCAATGTCCGGCTGGAGAACGGGCAATTTACCGTTACACCAGCGAGGAACATGGGATGCAGTTACACCGATACTGGAGCGGCGCCTGTCCGCAATGCAAAATAAAGTCACAGTGCACGCCCAGCGACCAACGGCGGATAAGTCGATGGGAGCATGAGTCGGTGCTGGAAGCAGTTCAACGTCGGCTGGACAAGACGCCTGATGCGATGACAGTGCGCAGGCGAACCGTCGAACATGTCTTCGGAACGTTCAAGCATTGGATGGGCTATACGCACTTCCTGACGCGCAGGTTACCCAACGTAGGTACCGAAATGAGTTTGAATGTACTCGCCTACAATCTCGCTCGAGTGCTGAGAATCCTGGGCTTCAAGAAGACGATGAAGGCAATGCGGCTGGTGGGTGCGTGAGCACCCCGTAGGTCCTGAAACAAGCCCTTAAACTCGTCTGGAACGCATCGGAGAGGCTCACCTCCTCGTCGTCGCCGTGATGGCCGTGAAGGCAGCCAACCGCGCCGCTGGGCTCGGCGGTCATGCGTCGCATTGCAATTCAATCGGGTTTCCACACAACCTGGGTCGACTGCTGCCCGACACGGCGGATCAATGGCCGACCTCGCCGGACCTTCTATGTCGGAGCGCGTTCGGCTTCAGTCGCGCGTATTTGAACTAGACTTGGAGAACATGATTTGTGCGCTGTTTGTGCCCGGAGGTCTGCCGCAGCCCGCAAGCGATTCTTGAGTGGACAAGGGCCCGGCTGGAATCGTCATTTTTCGTTCGGTAACTCTGTGAGCAATTCCACCCTCCCTGTGTCTTCCGGCTTTCTCCCGCATTCCGAAGAGCTGCGTTGCTTCGGCATGCCGAGCCTGATTGCCAACGCTGCAAACAGAACCATTGCTACGTTGAACCACAACGCTATTGCAGCAGCGAACCGGAGTCGGTCAGGATGGATTGCGGGCAGGGATCGCATCGGTGAGAAGCCGTCCGTGGCGGTTAGGGCGGTGAAGATCGCGGCGGATATCGCTATGCCAAATGCCGTACCGAGAGACGATGCCATTTTGTAGATGCCCGACGCCGCGCCTGACCGAGCGTCGGCGACACTGGATAGTGCGGCGTCTGTGGAGGGCGTCGCATAGAGGCCCAGACCGATGCCGAGCAGCGTGAACCCAATGACCGCGATGATCACGTACCCGGTTGCGGATACGTACGTGAACGTGGTGAGCACAATGCCGCCCGCTGTTACCGCGCAGCCGATTAGCATGGGCCTACGCGGACCACCCCAACGTTGGTGCAATTTTTCTCCGACCCGGATCGTCATCAGGATTGCGACGAGGTAGCCCGCTGTCATCAAGCCCGACTGAAGCGACGAGAGCCCATAGGCCTTTTGAACCAGCAATAAGACAATCAGGAGCGCCCCTGCCACGCCGTTCAGGAGAAAATTCGATAACGTGGCGGCTAGATAGGCTGTGTTTTCGAACAGCCGGAAATCGACGAATGGATGACTGCAACGACGTTCGGTTCGAATGAACACGAGCAAAGCAACCGCGAAGACGACCATCAACGCAAGTACGATTGGATTGAGCCAGCCAAGCGTCGACCCTTGCCCCACCACTACGTTGAAAGCCACCATGGCAATCAGCAGCGCGGCCAGGCCGATCCAATCGAACGGCTGTGTAGCGGCGTCTGCATCACCGCGACTTTCCGGCGTCCCACGAATGAGCCTCCAACTCGCCATGGCAACGGCAATGGACATCCAGAAGATAGAGCGCCATCCCATCGTGGCATCGACCACACCGCCTAGCAGCGCGCACAGGCCCGAACCGCCCCACGAACCAATCGACCAGAAGCTGAGTGCCCGTTGCCGCGCCGCGCCATCGTAATAAGCTTTCATCAGGGACAGGGTAGCCGGCATGATGCATGCAGCTGACACGCCTTGAATGATGCGCCCAGTCATCAGGAATATCACTGTGCCGCATGGAGAAGTGGCGATCAGAAGAGAGCCAATGGCACTCAGCGCAAGGCCCACGTAGGTCATCATCACGCGGCCGAACCTATCGGCTAGCCCACCCGCTACGACGATGAAAACCCCGGAAAAGAGTGCGGTAATGCTGACGGCAATGTCACTGATACCGTCGTTGATCCTCAGTTCCGTTCTCATGGCCGGCAGCACGTTGAGCGTCGTCTGAGCAAACAGCCAGAAGGTAACAACCGCGAGCACGATTCCGGCGGTGAGCCTGTCGTTGCCCTCGTATTGAAGGGGATTGACCGTCTTGTCGGAAATAGCCATTTTCTTTTCTCCGCACCCTGAGCAGTGGTGCGCGCGCGATAACAGGAGCGGAAGGCGGCATGGCCGCCGTCTAATGCCGAATTGCTGGAACTGTCGCGAGGGCCATTGATATTTGTCGGGTAGCTGGTTCTGGTCCGGCGAAATTGAAATTTCCGCCCATACTTTCGTCCAACTTACGTACGCCCGACACTCCCATTTGGGAGGGAAATCCGCCTCGGAAGGAGCGAGCATGACGCGCGTCGAGACCATCCATCGAGCGATCCGGCACGTTTATGAGGCAGCGCTTGCGCCGAACGGATGGCCAGGCGCCATCGTTTCGGTCACAGAGGCTATTGGCGCGCCCAAGGCGATGCTGCATGTACAGGCAACGCAGGCGGCATCTTGTTTCGCGATCTCCACCGGGCTTGAGACCGAACACGCGCGGCGTCTGCAACGGGAGTTCGAAACCCGCCTGCCTGGGTGGATCAAAGCCATTCCGGTCGGCACGCCGCTGCGTCAGACCTCGGCGATATCGGACGCGGAATTCAGGCACACGGATATCTATAACGAAGTGGTTCGCCCTGCGGGCGGATTTTATGGGATCGTCGCGCCGCTGGTTCGTTTTCCTGATCGACAAGTTCATTTTTGCGCAGGTCGCAACCTGGGCACTGCCGACTTCAGCGACGACGATGTCGGCGCAGCCAGCCTGATCGTTCCGCATTTGACAACGGCGCTACAGATAGGAAATCGGCTGGCTGCGGCGGACCTCCGGGCCAAAAGTGCGTACGACGTGATCACGCAATTGAATATCGGCGTGGTGCTGCTCGATGCGGCAATGCACCCCATCTTTGTCAACCGCTGCGCCGAAGCGCTAGCTCGGACCTGTGATGGCCTACTGCTCACCGGAAAAGACGTATCGGCATCCCGCGCTTCAGATGCGAAAAACCTGAGGGACGTGATCACAAGGGCGATCGGCCTGAACGACACAGGCCGGGACGCCAGTGAAGCTGCCGTGCGACCTCAGGTACCGATGCGCTGTTATCTGTCCCGCAGACCACCGCGCCTGCCGCTCGTCGTCCGCGTCTTGCCTGTCAATGCATCGGACATGCTGGAAGGGATCAGCGCGGGCACCCGCGCAGCCCTATTCGTGATTGAGCTGGACAAGCCAGTGGGGATCGATCCCATGGTCCTCGCCGCGAGCTTTCATCTGACGCGACGCGAGGCGGCACTTGCCGCGCTGCTCGCTCAAGGAATGGATCTGGCAGAAGCGGCCTCGCAATCCGGCATAGGCATCGGAACGGCGCGCGGATATCTTAAACAGATCCTGGCGAAGACCGACACGCACAGGCAGGCTGAACTGGTGTCTCTGTTGTTACGTGGCGGCCTGCAAATCGCGCGGTGATCAGCACGACGTAACGGATGGTCGTCACTATCCGGATCGTTGCCGTTGAACTCGCGCCGCGTATAAGGGCAGCTCAGTGTCGACTCGGTTCGGCCGCCGTCGGACTCAGTTCGGCCAATTTCTGCCGCTCGCCCGACACATCGAGCGGTCACTCGAACGGCTGATCCCCTTCGGAACTGGCCGGATTTCCAAGGCGAGCATCTCGGCCTTCGCCGACGTTGAGCGTTCGACGATCGGAGCGCATCCGGCGCCCTCGGTGATGAACATGATCTTCAAGCGCCGTTCGCCCGCGGGCTCCCTCATCGGCAGCACCGCGGAAACGCAGGATATGCTCGACTTCTGCGGCAAGCGCGATATCGTGTCCGACATCGAGATGATCAGGACGGACGAGATCAACCACGCTTACGAGCGCATGTCGACGAGCGACGTGAAGTATCGCTTCGTGGCCGACATCGCGACGATCGCACGCTGGTACTCTAAAAGCGAGGTCCTCGAAGAGCACTGCTCACAACGCGGGCCTCCTTTCATGAGCGTGCGTTCGTGCTGAACACCCGCTTTCCTTTTCTTGACATTGCCCTTGCCGGCTTCTAGATTAAATCAAAACAAGAAGCACTGCAGGTCGATTCCTTTACATCTCTTTCATTCCGGCAGCGCAGACATGGCGAGTCTGCCGGTGTGTACCGCATTGCCTAAATGATTAGGAACACGATATAAAGGAGTTCGCAATGAAGATGATGCGTTGCCTCGCCGCGATAGCGGGTCTC
The DNA here is from genome assembly GCF_003387275.1 of Paraburkholderia sp. BL6669N2. NCBI lineage: Bacteria > Pseudomonadati > Pseudomonadota > Betaproteobacteria > Burkholderiales > Burkholderiaceae > Paraburkholderia > Paraburkholderia sp. BL6669N2. The sequence goes on from NZ_QUNA01000002.1 coordinate 2,088,324, forward strand.
GTTTTAGGTGCGTCTGCATCGGTGTCGCTGGCCGGCAATGGCGACGGCTATGGCGATGACGACATCTACATCGGCGAGACCACCAACGACACGATCCAGCGCTGCGACATCCAGCGCGGCAGTTGTCAAACGTTCGTGCAGTCGCAGGCGGGCGGGCTGCGCGGGCCGCGCGGCATGGTTTTCAGCGGCAGCAGGCTGCTGGTCGTAAACCAGAACGTCAATCAGCCCTTCAGCGGCGAAGTGCTGAGCTACAACGGCAGAAGCGGGGAATTCGCCGGCAAGGTCGTCTCCAGCGGTGATCCGAATCCGCCCTACGCGCCGCGTGGCATAGTTCGCGGGCCGGGCAACATGATTTACGTCGCAGAGTTCGGTCTGGAGACCGGCCCGTGCGCCGACGGCCATATCCGCAAATACGACGGCCGTACGCACGCGTGGGTGGCCGACCTCAGCATCGAAGGGTTCGTGGCGGACGGCAAGCCGGGCTTCCATCCACGCGGACTCGTGTTTGGACCGGATGGTTATCTGTATGTCACCGCGTTCGGCTGTCCGACCAGCGTCGGTGCCGAATACGACCCGGAAGCCGGATACGTGCTGCGCTTCGATCCGCGCACGGATAAATTCGACAAGAGGATCGTGTCGCACCTGAAAGGCGCTCCGCTCCTGCATCGGCCCGAAGGTATCTTGTTCGATCGCAAGGGCAATCTTTGGGTCACGAGTTTTCGGAAGAACAGCGGCGACAAGACGCAGCTGGATGTCCTGCTCAGGATCGATGTCAAGCGCCAGACACAGAGCGGCTTCATTCCGCTGGGGCGTTCGGAATATGACGATCTGAAGCATTACCGGACGTCGGCGCAAGTCATCGTGATGGGACCCAAGGGCGACATCTTCGCTCCGATCGCGCGCGGTCCGACCATGCTTGGACCCGAAGGCTACACCATCTCGCCAGTGCCGGGACAAGGCGAAGTCTGGCGTTGCAGCCCCGAGTCGGGCAGCTGCCGCACGGTCGTGAGAGGCGGCGCGCTGACCAATCCGTGGTACGCAATCTTCCGCTTCAGCGACCCGGCCACGCTTGAATATATGGATGATTAACGCCTCTCTTCATACTCAGGGGAATAACCGTTCGTAGGCCTGACATTTGAAACTATCCTAACCAGTCAGGCAAAATGGCCGGACGGCCGATCGCCGAACCAGACCGGCCCTTCATATGGCGGTAGGGTCGAACGGTTGCTACCCTTCGCCATGCTTGGCGAAATCGACCCACCGGCGCAGACGTGCGAGGTCCTGACGGTCAGCCGTGGTCAAACCGTCGTGACACACGCCGGCATCAATGTCAGTCTGCGCGCCACCCGGTTAGTTATCGTCTGCACGCTAGGCTCGAACTCACGCGCCAGTTGCTCAGGCGTTCGCCCCGCTTCACCAGCTCGACTATGCGAGCCCGGAACTCCGCCGGATGCGGTGCTCCATGCTTGCCCATTTTGGCACCTCCTTATCCAAAGGATAGCAGTCCGTTTTCGCGGCGCAATCTCAGTCCGTCGATGCCCGTTCTAGCCTGAAGGCGGTCATAGGCAGTACGCGCCTACGACGTCCGTTCGGAGTCGAAAGTGTGAGTTCGCTGACGTGGAAAGGTGTGCCGCTCCTCTGCTTCAAGCCGACAACGTCGGCAGTCTGCCGTATTGCTGACGTAGGCTCCAGTTCGCTTGAATGTCGGCAATGGCCGAATCTGAGACAGCGCCAAGTCAATGACAAGCGCGCCGACAGGCGAGACACGGCTTTGATTGGCCCCGACGCCGCAATTCCTCGCCACAAAAACTCATTCGGCGGATGAGGAATCTTATCGATGCGCTCGCCGAACACGCCCTCGATTCCGACTCTTCGATATCAAGAGTTTCCCGTCCGGTAAATGTCCGGCGCAACACCCATGCGGTAGCGCTACTGTCAGTAACCGACCAGTGAACGGGAAAACCGATAGGCCCCGCGCGCTTTCGGACCCTGCGGGACCGCGCACGTCAATGACCGGCACGTATGCCAAGCCTGACTCAAATGCCAACCTTTCTATGGTCGCCCGAATCGGCAACCATCCTCTTAAGCGCAGGCGAAAAATATGTCATTCGATCAATACGTCAACATCCCAACCCAACATATGGGATATGAAGTGCGCTCTCTTTCGTTACTTTTATGCCTAATTTAGAAAGTGCGGTTTTTTGTACGTCCATACCTATCACCCCCATTGTCAGTAGTGACTTCCACCATATCGTTAAATTACGATATATGATTCGGGTTGTAGCGATGCAGCCGCAAGGGCGCTAACCGGCGCCCTCGCCTGCCCGTTGTTGTTGATCACCCTGAAACTACCCAATGACGTTCGACATCGACGCGATTCACAAAGCGCTTGCCAACCCGGTCCGCCGGGAGATTCTCAGCAGGCTGCGCGAGCCGTACGCGCATTTCGGCGACCAGGAGCTGCCGCTCGATTACGGCGTCTGCGCCGGCAAGATCGAGGGACAGTGCGGCTTGTCGCAGTCCACCGTGTCGGCCCACCTGGCGGCTTTGCAGCGCGCGGGGCTGGTCACGTCGAAGCGGGTGGGTCAATGGGTGTTCTTCAAGCGCAACGAAGCCGCCATCCAGGCGTTCCTCGAGCACATCAACACCAAGCTGTAGGCGCCGCGATTTGCATTGCCGCGCTTCTTTCATCAAGCAGTTTTTTCCGGCTCGGGCCGCGCGCCCTCGGCCAAAGGTGAACTCATATGCCGACTCTTTTCGATCCGCTGCAAATTGGCGACATCACGCTGTCGAACCGCATCATCATGGCGCCGCTCACGCGCCAGCGCGCCGAAGAAATCCGCGTGCCGAACGCGCTGATGGCGAAGTACTACGCTGAACGCGCGAGCGCCGGCCTGATCATCAGCGAAGCGACCTCGGTCACGCCGCAAGGTGTCGGTTATGCCGAGACGCCGGGCATCTGGTCGCAGGAGCAGGTCGAAGGCTGGAAACTCGTCACGAGCGCCGTTCACGCCGCCGGCGGCAAGATCTTTCTGCAGCTGTGGCACGTGGGCCGTATTTCGGACCCGCTGTTTCTAAACGGCGAACTGCCGGTCGCGCCGAGCGCGATCGCGGCACGTGGCAACGTGAGCCTGGTGCGCCCGGAGCGTCCCTATGTGACGCCGCGCGCGCTCGAACTCGATGAAATCGCCGGCGTGGTCGAAGCCTTCCGCAAAGGCGCGGAAAACGCCAAGGCAGCCGGTTTCGACGGCGTCGAAATACACGGCGCCAACGGCTATCTGCTCGACCAGTTCCTGCAGGACAGCACGAACCAGCGTACCGACGCATACGGCGGCCCGATCGAAAACCGCGCGCGTCTGCTGCTCGAAATCACCGACGCATGTATCGGCGTGTGGGGCGCGAACCGCGTCGGCGTGCACCTCGCACCGCGCCGCGACGCGCACGCGATGGGCGATTCCGACCCGGCCGGCACGTTCGGCTACGTGGCCCGCGAACTCGGCAAGCGCAAGATCGCGTTCATCGCCGCACGTGAAGCGCTCGGCGACGACCGTCTCGGCCCGCAACTGAAGAAAGCCTTCGGCGGCCCGTACATCGCGAACGAAAAGTTCACCAAGGAAACCGCGCAGCAAGTGCTCGACGCGGGCGAAGCGGACGCGGTGGCGTGGGGTCAACTGTTCATCGCGAATCCGGATCTGGTGCGTCGCTTTGCGACGAATGCGCCGTTGAACAAGCCGAATCCGGCTACGTATTACGCACGCGGTGAAACCGGCTACGTCGACTATCCCACGCTGGAAACCGTGGAATAAGGCTTGCCACAGGCTGAAAAAAGCCGAAGCCAGGCGGAGCGTTGGCGGAGGTTAAGCTGCTGAATCGAAAAGCAGCCAATGCGTGACGTGGTGCCGAAAAACGCGCGGCGGGTGAGACTCGAACGATATGTTCCGGTCATACCCGCCGCGTTTCTTTATGGCTCGACACCCGGGCCCACGCGTCCCACGTCACGCAATATCACGCCGCATGAACACCCGTTTCGATTCGTCCAGTCCTCGCGCGATATGCGCATCGCGCCGCGCGATCAACGCCGCGTCGAGGTCGGCCTCTTCGATATCGCGAAACCCGAGCCGCCGATAATACGGCGCGTTCCACGGCACCTCGCGAAACGTCGACAGAATCAGTTGCGTGAGCCGTCGCGTGCGCGCAAGGTGCGCGACCTGCTCGATCAGTGCGGCACCGATACGTTGCCCCGCGTGCGAGGTGAGCACATCGAGTTCCTGCACGTAGATGCGCGTGGGTTGCGGCTCGAACATCACGAAACCGGCGCACGTTTCATCTGCAGCCACGGCAACGATGATTTCCCGCGCGGCGATCTTGCGCTCGACGATTTCCAGATCCATCGGCGGTGCATCGGCGATACCCGCCATATCGACGCTGAGAAAGCGCTGTCCCGCCTCGAATTCGATCGCGCGGATCGCATCGGCATCGTGCAGTTCGGCAAGCCGGAAGGTGATACGGGCAGCGTGTTGCATGGGCGTTCCGGGAGTTTCGTGCTGGTGGTTATTCTCGACGACACGCCCCGATATTGACATCACCTCTGAGAAATAGACAAGTCAGCGCGCCGCCGCGGGACTAAACTCCTGAAGATCCAAATTCCCCTCCGACCCAAAATGGATCTGATGCATGTGCTGCAGGTCGCCCTGCACTTCGACCAGCACCTGAGCGGCCTGATCGTGCAATATGGCACCGCCGTCTACGCAATGCTGTTTCTCGTCGTATTCGTCGAGATCGGTTTCTTGCCGCTGTTCTTCCTGCCCGGCGATCCGCTGATTTTCATTTGCGGCGGACTTGCGGCCACCGGCGCGCTGAACGTCTGGCTCGTGATTCCCGTGCTGTTCGCCGCAACGGTGGCCGGCAGCATCGTCGACTACGCGATCGGGCGGGCGATCGGCGAGAAAGTCTATACCGCCGACTATCGCTGGCTCGACAAGAACGCGCTGCGCAAGGCGCACGCGTTTTACGAAGCGCGCGGCGGGCTGACCTTTCTGCTGTCACCGTTCATCGCCGTGGTGCGCACCTTCGCGCCGTTCGTCGCGGGCGTTTCGCGCATGACGTTCGCGCGTTTCGTGTCCTTCGTCACCGCGGGCGCGGCGTTGTGGATCGTGTCGCTGGTCGCGGCCGGCTATCTGTTCGGCAACGTGCCGCTGGTGCGCGATCACATGAGTTCGATCGTGCTGTTGGGCGTCGCGCTCGGTGTCGGCTCGCTGCTCATGAGCGCCGTGTGGCGCTTCGTTAACCGGCGCCTGCGCGCGCACTGAAGGTCGTGGAGATCGTCATGACGCTGTCTGCGTTGCTCGTTTTCGCCCTCGCGCTGATCGTCGCGGCCGGCACGCCGGGACCGAGTGTCGCCGCGCTGGTCGCACGCGTGCTGACTAACGGCTTTCGCGACGTGCTGCCCTTTCTCGCCGCAATGTGGATCGGCGAGGCGCTTTGGCTCACCTGCGCGGTCGCGGGCCTGGCAGTGATCGCGCGCAGCTTCGGCATGGTGTTCGTGGTGCTCAAATTCATCGGCGTGGCGTATCTGCTCTTTCTCGCCTGGAAAATGTGGCGCGCGCCGGCCGACGTGCAAGGCAGCGACTTGCCGAGCGGCCAGTCGCCGTGGCGTATGTTCATGGCGGGCCTGTTCGTCACGCTCGGCAATCCGAAGATCATGATGTTTTATCTCGCGCTGTTGCCAACCATGGTCGACGTGTCGCGCATCGGCACCGTCGCGTGGTTCGAACTCACGCTCACCATGCTGATCGTGCTAATGACTGTCGACTTCGGCTGGGCGCTGCTTGCCACGCGTGCGCGCAAACTGCTCACCACCCGGCGCGCCGTGAAGATCGCCAACCGCGCGAGCGCAACGATGATGGCGGGCGTCGCGGCGGCAATCGCCACGCGCTGATACTTTCCTCGCCTGGACGTCTTCGCGCTCCTCAGCCGGTCGATCGGGACGCTTGCACCGCGGTTCGCAGTGAAGCCAGCAACGCCTGCCACCATTCGCCGTGCCGCAGCAGAAACACGCGATCGGGGAAATGGTGACGCGCCACATGGTCCTGAGGCACGCTATTCCAACCACGGTGCTCGACGGTCACCCGCGTTTCGTCGCCCACCGCTTCGAAGCGCACCTCGACATGCGTGTGCTGCGCGTCGCCGAAACTGGCCTGACGCCAGCCGAAGGCGAGACGCTCGCCCGGCTCCCAAACCGTAACGCGACCGATCTCGAAGACGCTGCCGTCCGCCTGCGTCTCAACCAGGCGGCGTTGCTCGCCCGCCGGCTCAGCCGGTTCGAACGACAACACGCCGGCGCTTTGCGGCGTGAACTGAAACAGCTGATTGGGCCGCCACCATGCGCCAATCTCGCGCGTAAAAACATCGAACGCGCGTTGCGGCGAGGCGGCCACGCGCAACGACACCTGCACGCGCGAACTCATCCCTGGGCCTCCAGATGCGCCTTGAACGACAGCAATTGTCCGGTCCACATGGCCTCGGTCTGTTCGAGCCACGCCTTCAGTTCGCTCATCGGCGTCGAACGCAACACGTAAAGCCGCACACGCGCGTCGACACCGTCATGCGATTCCTCGATCAGTTGGCTCGAGCGCAGCACACGCAAGTGCCGACTCATCGCTTGAGGCGACAGGCCGGTGGCTTGCGCGAGTTCGCCGGCGCGCATCGGCTGACGGCTGAGCAGATCGACCACCTGACGCCGGTTCGGATCGGCCAGCGCGGCCAATGTGCGGTCGAGCGAGGCGGCGGCAGGCAGGGCCATGTGTTACACCCATCCTTCGGTCTTCAGGCCGCTGACGCGCTCGGCTTCCTCGCGCGACACGGTGCGAACCGTCTGGCCGAAGCTCCACACATGCCCCTCCGGATCGCGGACCGCGTAGACGCGGTCGCCGTAAAACTGATCTTCCGGCTCGCGCGTGACTACCGCGCCCGCGGCGCGCGCCCGGGCGCAATGTTCGTCGATGCCGTCACGCAATTGCACGTGCACCGACTGCGTGTTCTTGCCTCCAATCGACGCCGGACTGGCCGCGTTTTCCGACCATTCACGGCAGATCATCACGTAGCTGTCGCCGAAACGCATTTCCGAGTGGCCCAACTGGCCGTCGTTGTCTATGACGACCAACTGGCGCTCGAAGCCGAACGCCCGCTCCAGCCAGTCGAGCGCGGCAAAGGGGTTCTTGTAGTACACCGCGGATCCCAATGAAGGGCGATGAAGCGGCTCGTTCATGACTGCCTCCTTATTAAACGTCATGGTTGATATTTAACACTATAGTTAAACAAATCCGCAAAGCAAGGACGACGTGAATACCTCCCTCGCCTTGACCTCAGTCAGATACGAAGGTAACCTTAGCAGGTAACCTTCACATTCGTCATGGCATAAGCATGATCAAGAGCGACCTACCGCCCGACACCGAAGCCCTGCACGCCATGGCGGAAGACTTACGCGTGCTGGTCGGCAAATTGCGCCGCCGTTTGCGCGAAGAATCGCATCTGGGCGATTTCACCCCTTCACAGGTGCAGGTCCTCGGTTTGCTGGAGCGCGAAGGTCCGGCAACGGTCACCGCGCTCGCGCGTGCTCACGGCATGCGTCCGCAGTCCATGGGCGAGACGCTTTCGGTTCTGAAGGCGGCCGGGCTCGTCAGCGGCGCGCCCGATCCGAATGACGGACGGCAGACGGTCCTCTCCCTCACACCCGCTTTTCGCAAGAAAATCAAGGCAAGCCGCGCAGCGCGCGAAGACTGGTTGTTCCGCACCATCCAGACGCGCTTCTCGGCGGCCGAGCAACGACAACTCGCAACCGGCGTGGACTTACTCAAACGCCTCATCGACTCGTAACTTTCAGGAGCCACTTATGGCACTCACCACGCTCGACGCAAAAACCGCACTGATCGTCATCGATTTGCAGCAAGGCATTGTTGCGCTGCCCACCGCGCATCCCACCGGCGAAGTCGTCAAGCGCTCAGCTGCCGTCGCCGACGCGTTTCGCCGCCATGGTCTGCCCGTGGTGCTCGTCAACGTGACCGGCGGTGCGCCGGGCCGCGCGGAACAGGCGCGCCCACCCGGCGACTTCCCCGCCGGCTTCGCGGACCTCGTGCCCGAGATCAACGCGCAGCCGTCGGATCATCGGGTCACCAAGCGCACCTGGGGCGCATTCACGAACACCGATCTCGAAGCCTATCTGCGCGAGCAAGGCGTCACGCAAGTGGTGCTGGTGGGCGTGGCAACCAGCATCGGTGTCGAATCCACCGCGCGCTACGCCGACGAACTCGGCTTCAACGTCACGTTCGTCATTGACGCCATGACCGACCTCCATGCGGACGCTCACACCAACAGCATCACGCGCATCTTCCCGCGTATCGGCGAGACCGGCACGACGCAGGAACTGCTCGCGTTGCTCGAGCGCTCGCGCGCATGATGTCAGGTTCGACCATCTATCGAAGCCCGCGCGCCGGGCTAACCTCGCACAGGGAAACAGTCCGGTGACAGGCACTTTCCGTTCGCTACGCAATTTCAATTACCGGGTCTGGGCGAGCGGCGCGATCGTCTCCAACATCGGCACGTGGATGCAGCGCACGGCGCAGGACTGGCTCGTCCTCACGGAACTCACCCAGCACAATGCGACCTCGGTGGGGATCGTCATGTCGCTGCAGTTCGGGCCGCAATTGCTGCTGTTGCCGCTCACCGGTTATGCAGCCGATCACTTCGACCGCCGCAAGCTGCTGTTCGCCACCCAGGCGGCCATGGGTGCTTGCGCACTGGGCCTAGGCATTCTCACCGTCACCGGGCTCGTGCAGTTGTGGCACGTCTATGTGTTCGCGGGGCTGCTCGGCTGCGTCACCGCGTTCGACTCGCCGGTGCGCCAGACCTTCGTGTCCGATCTGGTCGGCGAAGAGGATCTGTCGAACGCCGTCGGACTGAACTCCACTTCGTTCAACATGGCGCGCATGATCGGGCCCGCAGTTGCTGGATTGCTGATCGCATCGGTCGGCACCGGCTGGGTGTTTCTCATCAACGCGTTGTCTTTCGTCGCCGTGCTCGGGTCGCTGCGCATGCTGCGGCTGAACGAACTGCATCTGAGATCGCACGCGGCGCGCTCGCGCGGCAGTTTTATCGACGGCTTCAAGTATGTCTGGAAGCGTCCCGATCTGGTGACCGCGTTGTTGATGCTGTTCCTGATCGGTACCTTCGGGCTGAACTTCCCGATTTTCATTTCGACGATGTCGGTCACGGCGTTTCATGCGGGCGCCAGCGAATACGGGGTGCTGAGTTCGACCATGGCGATCGGCTCCGTGACCGGCGCGCTGCTCGCCGCGCGCCGCGCGAAACCGCGCATGGTGCTGCTGCTCGGCTCGGCGGCCATGTTCGGGGTAGGCTGTACGGTAGCTTCGCTGATGCCAAGCACCCTGTCATTCGGCCTGATGCTCATCGCGATCGGCGTTTCGACGCAGACCTTCTCGACGTCCACCAACAGTCTCGTACAGGTCACCACCGAGCCTGCCATGCGCGGCCGCGTGATCGCGATTCTGCTGGCTATTTTAATGGGCGGTACGCCGCTCGGCGCGCCGGTCGTCGGCTGGGTCGCGGACCGTTTCGGCCCGCGATGGGCACTTGGGGTAGGCGCGGCTTCGGGATTCGCGGCGGCGCTCGTCGGCTTGCTTTATTTCGTGAAGTACCGCCAGCTGCGCGTGTATATCGAAGCGGGGCGTCTGCGCTACAGCGTCGACGATCCGCGGCAGGCGCCCGCCTATGTCAGCCCTGCTGCCGCGGTGCAAAACGCTGTGTTAAGCGAAGCGGAACAGGATTCGTCCGCGGGCGTGTAAGAGGCAGTTGCCGCGCGCAGATGCGAAAAAATCCGCGCCTGACTTGTCGGGCGCGGATTTCATCATTGCAACGATCGTCGAACGACTTACTTCGCCACCGGCATCGTAAATTCAGCACCCTTGGCGATGCTATCGGGCCAGCGCTGCATGATGCTCTTGTAGCGCGTATAGAAGCGCACACCCTCTTCGCCGTATGCATGATGGTCGCCGAACAGCGAACGCTTCCAGCCGCCGAACGAATGCCATGCCATCGGCACCGGAATCGGCACGTTGATGCCGACCATGCCCACCTGAATCTGCCGGCCGAACGCACGCGCCACGCCGCCGTCCGAGGTGAACAGCGACACGCCGTTGCCGAATTCGTGCGCGTTGATCAGATCCACGGCGCTCGCGAAATCGGGCACCCGCACCACTGCCAGCACCGGGCCGAAAATCTCTTCCTTGTAGATCTTCATGTCCGTGCCGACATGGTCGAACAGCGTGCCGCCGACAAAGAAGCCTTCTTCGCTAGCCACCGGATGCGCGCGGCCGTCGACGATCAGCTTCGCGCCTTCCGCCTCGCCCGACGCGATATAACCCGTCACCTTGGCCTTATGTTCAGCGGTAACCAACGGGCCCATTTCAGCGTCGAGATGTTCGCCGTTCTTGATCACCAGCGACTTGACGCGCGGCACCAGCTTTTCGATCAGCTTGTCGGCCACGTTGCCGACCGCCACCGCAACCGAAATCGCCATGCACCGCTCGCCGGCCGAACCATAGGCCGCGCCGATCAATGCATCGACAGCTTGATCCAGATCGGCGTCGGGCATCACCACCAGATGATTCTTCGCGCCGCCGAGCGCCTGCACGCGCTTGCCGCGCTTCGACGCTTCCGTGTGAATGTATTCGGCGATCGGCGTCGAGCCCACGAACGACAGCGCCGCGACGTCCGGGTGATCGATCAGCGCATCCACGGCCACCTTGTCGCCGTTGACCACGTTGAACACGCCGTCCGGGAGACCGGCCTCCTTCAGCAATTCGGCGAGACGCAGCGACGCCGACGGATCACGTTCCGACGGCTTCAGCACGAACGTATTGCCGCAGGCGAGCGCGACCGGGAACATCCACATCGGCACCATCACCGGGAAGTTGAACGGCGTGATACCCGCGACGACGCCCAGCGCCTGCCGCAGATTCCAGTTGTCGATGCCGCCGCCGATCTGGTCGGTGAAATCCGTCTTCAGCAGGTTCGGAATGCCGCACGCGAACTCGACCACTTCGATGCCGCGCACCACTTCGCCTTGCGCGTCCGTGAACACCTTGCCGTGTTCGCGTGTAATCAGCATTGCCAGTTCGTCGTGATGCTGGTTCAGCAACTCCTTGAACTTGAACAGAATGCGGGCGCGCTTGATCGGTGCCGTTTCGCTCCAGGCGGGAAAGGCGGCCTTGGCGGCCTGCACCGCCGCGTCGACTTCTTCGACCGACGCCAGCGCGACCGAGGCGCTCACCTTGCCGGTGGCGGGATTGAACACGTCCTTGAAGCGGCCGCTGGTCGGCGCGGCCGGCGCGCCGGCGATGTAGTGGCCCAGCTGCTGCACCGACAGCTTCGCTTGTTCGTTCACTGCATTCATGTCCTTACCTCGTGTTCGGGATAAACCGCGGCGCGTCGGCACCGGGCCATAGGCAAAAAATCAGGCTACGTCGCCCAGCGCCAGAGCGGCGATCCGCTCGTCGGCAGGCTCCATGAGACCCGCCAACTGTATCGACGGCGCCGGTCATACTCCCGATACAGCCAATTAAAACCGCGCCTCACTGTATTGTTTTTTGTGTGGCAACTGTATTGGGACGCGAACCCGTTCAGGCGTCAGCGCACGTCGCTGTGGCCGGGTCAAAACCCGCCCACGCCGCGCGTCACCAGCGCATACGGCCCGCTCGTCAACTGTTCCCGGAGAAATTCAATGCACACCTGGATCTTCGCCGACGACGACAGCCGCTCCGCCGTCACCGCCCACACGTCCGCGGACTGCATGTAATCAGGCAGCACGCGCACCAGTTCGCCGGTGCGCAGGCTTTCGGCCACGTCCCAGATCGACACCATCACCACGCCGTAGCCGTCTCTCGCCCACTGCACGACGATATCGCTGAGATTGGACGCGACGGTGCCCGTCACCTTCACGCTCTTTTCGCCGTCCGGGCCGCTCAGACGCCAAACGCCGAAGCGGTCGTCGCGTCCGCGAAACAGCAGGCAGTCGTGCTGGGCCAGTTCGGCCAGTTCGAGCGGCATGCCGCGCCGCTCCAGATACTCCGGCGACGCGCAGAGTATCCGCGCGCTCTCCACCATCTTGTGCGCGATCAGGTGCGGCTCATGCACTTCGCCCACGCGAACGTCGATATCGAAGTTCTCGCCGACCAGATCGGCGCGCCGGTCCAGCAATTCCAGCCAGATCTCGAGATTCGGATGACGCTGGCGCAGCAAGGCCAGAATCGGCGACACGTGTTTGCGGCCGAGCCGCAGGCTGGTGCTGATCCGCAGCAAGCCGCGCAGTTCGGTGCGGCGATCGGCGAACGCATCGGCCATGCCTTGCACGTCGTCGAGTATTTTCTGCGCCCACTGCAAAGCGGCTTCGCCGTCGCTCGTCACGCTGACCCGGCGCGTGGTGCGCTGAAAGAGCTTCACGCCAAGACTCGCCTCCAGCATGGCGATACGCTTGCTGACATGCGAAGGCGACAAACCCATTTCCGTCGATGCCGCCACGAAGCTGCCCCGGCGCGCGATGTTGCAGAACAACTGCAGATCGCGCAGGAAAGCCTCATTGCTGGCTGTGAGCGCATTCTGATTTTCCATCTGGCCGCATTGTGTCCGTGCAGAAGCACATTACCCTAGCCTTAACGAGCCGATCGGGCAAGCGACGCCGGCCGGATGAATTACTCGGTACAACCAGGTACTCGTTAACCCTGCATCTGGAAGACCGCTTCGCTGCACAGCAACATCCCAGGCGTCCGGAAAGCAGGCCGAGCGGTCGGGGCCAGGTAAATCCTGGCTTGCATAGTTTTGCTTTCAGTACGCCAATGAATCAGCCGTAGAAGCTGATCAAAAAACATTTCTGTTATGGAGACGACATGGAAACGACTACATCGGCGGCCGGCCACGAGCGCCGCTCGCAGGCTCGCAAAGCAACCGCCAGCGGCTGGATCGGATCGGCACTCGAGTACTACGACTTCTTTATCTACGCCCAGGCGGCGGCCCTGATCTTTCCACAGTTGTTCTTTCCCTCGGGCAATCCGAAGATCGCCATCGTGGCTTCGCTCGCCACTTACGGCGTGGGTTATGTCGCACGGCCGATCGGTGCGGTGGTGCTCGGGCACTGGGGCGATACCCACGGTCGCAAGAACGTCCTGCTGGTCTGCATGTTCCTGATGGGCTTCTCGACGATGGCAGTCGGCTTTCTGCCTACCTATCACAGCGTCGGGCTGCTCGCGCCCACTCTGCTGGTGGTGCTGCGCCTGATTCAGGGCTTCGCCGTGGCCGGTGAAATCTCGGGCGCGAGTTCGATGATTCTCGAACACGCACCATTCGGGCGGCGCGGTTACTACGCCAGTTTTACGTTGCAAGGCGTGCAGGCGGGCCAGATTCTCGCCGCCGCGGTGTTCCTGCCGCTCGCCTACTTCATGGACGAGAGCTCGTTCAATTCGTGGGGCTGGCGCATCCCGTTTCTGCTGAGCGCGGTGGTGCTGATTGCCGGCTACATCATTCGCCGCGAAGTCCATGAAACGCCCGCCTTCACCAAGGAAGACGCGAGCGGCAACGTACCCAGGTCGCCGATTGTCGACGCCTTCCGCTACAACTGGCGCGACATGGTGCGCGTGATTCTCTGCTCGCTGATGAACGTGATTCCGGTCGTCGCCACCATTTTCGGCGCGGCCTATGCGGTGCAGGCGTCGTACGGCATCGGTTTTTCCAAAAGCGTCTATCTGTGGATTCCGGTGATCGGCAACATCGTCGCCGTGCTGGTCATTCCCTATGTGGGCAATCTGTCCGACCGGATCGGGCGGCGCCTGCCCATCGTCGTCGGCGCGCTCGGCGCGGGTCTGCTGTCGTTCGGTTACCTGTACGCGATCAGCATCCGCAACGTGCCGCTCGCCATCGTGATGTCGGTCCTCATGTGGGGCATCATCTATCAAGGCTATAACGCGATCTTCCCGAGCTTCTATCCGGAACTGTTCCCGACCCGCTCACGCGTCTCCGCCATGGCCATCGGCCAGAACATCGGCACGACGATCACCGCCCTGCTGCCCGCGCTGTTCGCCTATGTCGCGCCGCCCGGATCGACCAATGTGCCGCTCATCATCGGCACGATCACGTTCGCCATCACCATCGTTGCCGCGGTGACCGCATGGACCGCACGCGAGAACTACCGCGTCAAGTTGAGCGATCTGGGCGAACCCAATGCGGTGCCGATCGATAAGGCCAGCTACGACCGGATGCGGGCCGAGACCATGGCAGAAACCAAAAAAGCACTCGCGTAAGCCATTTCGATCGAACTTCAAAGGAATCGATCCATGACCACCATCCGGATCTCCGTGGCCGGCGCGGGCTATATCGGCCGCGCTCATATGGCTGTCGCGCAGCAGAGCGGCACGTGCACGCTGTCGGCGATCGTCGACCCGTCGCCGGCGGCACAGGCGCTCGCTGCCCAAGCCGGCGTGCCGCTTTACCGGACGCTCGAGGAACTGCTCGAACGCGATCGCCCGGACGGCGTGATCCTGGCCACGCCGAACCAGTTGCATGTGGAGCACGCGCTGACCTGTCTCGCGGCCGGCGTACCCACGCTGCTCGAGAAGCCGATCGCGCCCACGGTCGATGAGGCCGAAACGCTGGTCGGCGAAGTCGAACGCCGCGGCGTGCCGTTGCTGATCGGGCATCATCGCGCGCACAGTCCGATCATGGCCCGTGCGAAGCAACTGATCGACGAAGGCCGGCTCGGCAAACTGGTCGCGGTGATGGGCAGCGCAGTCTTCTTCAAACCGGATGAGTACTACGCCGACGCCCCCTGGCGGCGCGAGCCGGGCGGCGGTCCGATCCTGCTGAATATGATTCACGAGGTGCACAACCTGCGCATGCTGTGCGGCGATATCGTGGCCGTGCAGGCGTTTTCGTCGCATGCCACACGCGGTTTTCCGGTCGAAGACACCGTGGCGATCAACTTGCGCTTCGCGAGCGGCGCGCTCGGCAGCTTCATGCTGTCGGACACGGCCGCAAGCGCGCGTAGCTGGGAACAGACGTCGCAGGAAAACAAGGCTTATCCAACGTATCCGGATGAAGATTGTTACGTCATTGCGGGCACCTTCGGCTCGCTCGCCGTGCCCACCATGCGCCTGAAAACGTATGGCAAGGCCGAGGATCGTTCGTGGTGGAAGCCGTTTCAGGTCGGCGTCGCCGAGATGACTCGCGACGATCCGCTCAAGCTCCAGCTCGAACATTTCGCGCGCGTGATCCGCAAGGAAGTCAAACCGCTCGTGAGCGCCCGCGACGGCCTGCAAAATCTGCGCATTACCGAGGCGATTGTCGAAGCGGCCAATACCGGTTGCGCGGTCGACACGAGGTCCGCGCTCGCGGCGGCGCACTGATGTCGCCCGGCCTTTACTGAATCCATTGCTCCAGAGACATCCCATGAAAACCTTCGTGATGCTTCACGGCATCAACCACAATATGTTCGGCAAGCGCGATCCCGCGCAATACGGCACCGTGACGCTGGCCGAAATCGACAGCAGTCTGCAGGCATTGGGCAAGGAGCTAGGCGTCCAGGTCGAGAGCTTTCAGACCAACAGCGAAGCCGCCATGTGCGAACGCATCCACCAGGCTTTCACGGACAATGCGCACGGCGTCATGATCAACGCCGGCGCGTGGACGCATTACAGCTACGGCATTCGCGATGCGCTGGCGATCCTGACGGTACCGGTGGTAGAGGTCCACATGTCGAACATCCACGCGCGCGAAGCATTCCGGCACGTGTCCGTGTTCGCGGAAGTCGTCAAAGGGCAGATTTGCGGCTTTGGTGTGGACAGTTATTTGCTGGGGTTGCGGGCGGCCGTATCAGCGGCGGCCGCTTAAACAACGGTGCTTTTGCGTCGCCGCGTTCGGGGTCGTTCACCGTGCGCGGCGAATGCTCCATCAGCGCCATGCGTCGGTCAGTTCGTTGGCCAGCACCATCTTTTCGCGGATCACTTCGACAAAGCCGGCGTCCGCGCCACCCTGTGCCTTGAGGAATTTGAGCGCGGCGGAATGCACGGCACGCATCGCCCTTCCGTCGATGCCGCTCATGCGCGCCGCACCGCGCCGCGTCTCGTCCACCAGATCGCGTGCGCTGCTGAAGTCGGGCCATAAGCCGCTCTGCGCTTCGAACGCCGCGCGCAATCCCGCCGCATAGTCAGGCGATGTTCCGAGCCGGTCCATGTCGATCAGCAGATCGACGCCGCCCGCAATGCGCAACGCACACAGAATCCACAATGCAACGAACGCCCGATACGCATTATTGCCCTCGGCCGTGCGCGCATACTGCTCGCAGGCCATTGCATAAGCGTCATCCGAAGTGGGCGTGGCGGGCGGCAAGCTCACGCCGCAAATCTCGATGGCCTGCCTGACTAGCGGGTCCGCCCGATTCAGCCCCAGCACCCGAAACGGCGCGGCCACGAAAAACGGATTGCTCCATTGCCGGCCAAGCAGCCACCCCGAAGCGAACTGCGACGCGGGATTTCGCAGCACACCCACATGCATCGCCTGCGGAAAAGCCGGTTTGAGCCACGGCAATCGGCCGGACGAACGGCAAAATTTGAAGACCGACACGCTGCCTTGTTCGGTGGTGCGCTCGCAAAGATTGCGTAAATAGGCCTTCAATGCGGGAAATTCTGCGTCCGGTACGCTAGCGAAGCGATCGAGGCTGAAGGCCCGGCGGTAACCGTCCACACCGCGAGCGCCGTCGCGCAAAAACGGGCGATATTCGTCGAAATACGGCGCGTCGAGCGGCGGGTGTCCCGACGTCAGCGTAGGGCGCGACGCGGACACATCGGCAAGGCTCAGGTCCGCGAGCACGTTGCTGAGCGGTTCATAAAAGGCGGTCACGGTGTCGAGTTCGCGCAGTCGTGACCAGACCCATGTTCCCGCACTACGCCAGCCTGTATGTAGAAATACAGCCTGTTTCAAGGCGCTGTTCCGCGCGGCATCGTTTGACGGGTCATGCGGCGACCCATAGGACAACGGCATGTGGACTTCTCTTCAATGAAAGGTAATCGGCGCAAGCGTCTACTTTAGCGGCGCGCGCCGCCGCCTGCGTGACAGAAGCATCACTTTACCTTGCAAGCGGCAACGCGTTCGCCGGCGCGCGTGGCAACCCGAACTGGAAACGCCAGTCCAAACACTTTAAGCTGCCAGTCTTCCGAACCAAAACGCCGCCCATATGAACGATTCGGCCGATATCCGCTTCCTGTTGACGCTGCGCGAAAGCGGCAGCCTGGTCGCCGCGGCGCGCAAGCTGGGGCTGTCGCCCTCGGCGGTCACGCAGCGTCTTCAGCAACTGGAAAGGAAACTGGGCGCGCAACTGGTGAACCGCACGGCACGCCGCCTGCAGTTCACGGACGAAGGCACGCTGCTGTGCGAACGCGGCGCCGACCTTGTCCAGCAGTTCGACGCGCTATTCGAAGATCTGCAGATGCGCCGCGGCGGACTCGTCGGCACGCTGAAGATCAACGCGCCGCTGGGGTTTGGGCGGCGGCATCTCGCACCCGCGATTGCCGATTTCCAGCAGCGGAATCCGGAAGTCGACGTCGCGCTCACGCTTTCCGACAAGCCGCTGACCGAGACGATGGATCGCTTCGATATCGTCGTGCACATTGGCGAACTGCCGGTGTCGAATCTGATCGGCTACACGATTGCGCCGAATGCGCGCTTCGTCTGCGCGGCGCCCGCGCTGATCAAGCGAATCGGCACGCCGGAATCTCCGGATGAATTGAGCAAACTGCCCTGCATCGTGCTACGCGAGAATAACGAAGATGTCTCGCTGTGGCAGTTCAGCAAGGGCCGCACGCGCCGCAGCGTGAGGGTGTCGGCTCATTTGAGTTGCAACGACGGTGACGTGATTCGCCAGTGGGCATGCGAAGGACGCGGCGTGATCCTGCGCTCCGAATGGGACGTGGCCGAAGATATCGCGAAGGGCAAGTTGGTCCGTCTGCTGCCCGGCTGGAAAGCGCCGGATGCCGACGTCATGGCGCTTACGCATCAACGCGCGGGCCTGCCGGCACGCACTCGCCATTTCATGCAGTATCTGCAAAGCAGGTTCAGGCCGCAGCCGCCCTGGCGGCGATGAATGTTCAAAACCAACTCCGGTGCAGTCGCAAAACGGATCATTCAATCTGACCGAATCTATGAGTTAGCCAATCTGAACGCCGCGCCGCCGGTGAAACTTTATAATCAGTTCACCGTCCGCTGCTGGTCAAATCGATCATGACTCTTGCCTCCGTGCCTGCCGCCTATCCCAAAGCCGTCCTGTTCGATCTGCTGACCGCCCTGCTCGACTCGTGGACCTCGTGGAATCGCGCGGCCGGTTCCGAGCAGGCGGGCCGGACATGGCGCGCCGCGTATCTGCGGCTGACCTACGGCTGCGGCTCATACACTGCGTACGAACAACTGGTGCGCGAAGCCGCCACCCAGGTGGGCCTGCCCGAATCCGCTGCGCTGGCGCTCGAAGCGGACTGGCCGATGCTCACGCCGTGGAGCGGCGCCCTCGACGCACTGCAAACGCTCGCATCGCATTGCAAGCTGGCGGTCGTCACCAACTGCTCCACGCGCCTCGGCACACAGGCGGCGCACCTTTTGCCGGTCCGCTGGGATGCGATCGTCACCGCCGAAGAGGCCGGCGTGTACAAACCGGACCCGCTGCCTTACCGCCTCGCGCTCGACAAACTCGGCGTGCAAGCTCACGAAGCGGCGTTCGTGGCCGGCTCCAGCTACGACATGTTCGGCACCGCCGCCGTCGGCATGCGGACGTATTGGCACAACCGCGTCGGCCTGCCGCTCGTTGCCGGCGCGCAGCCGCCCGAGATCCAGTGCGCGACGCTGGACTCGCTCGTCCCGTGGCTCGCTCGCTTCGGCACCAGCCAGCATGACCACGCATAACCCCATTTCCGGTGAAAGCATGAAACTCGACCAGATTGAAACCCCCGCCGCGTTGATCGACGTCGCACGGATGCAAAGGAACATCGCGCGAATGCAAGGGCGGATGAACACGCTCGGCGTCGCGTTTCGGCCGCACGTGAAGACCACCAAATGCATCGACGTGGTCCGCGCGCAGATCGCTGCCGGCGCGCGCGGCATCACGGTGTCCACATTGAAGGAAGCCGAGGCGTTCTTCGCCGCCGGTGTCGACGACATTCTTTACGCCGTCAGCATGGCCCCGTCGAAGCTGCCTAGAGCGCTCGCGCTGCGCCGCCAGGGCTGCAATCTGAAGCTCGTGGTTGACAATCCGATCGCCGCCTCGGCCATCGCTGCATTCGGCGATCAGCATGGCGAAACCTTCGAGGTGTGGATCGAAGTGGATACGGACGGGCACCGCTCAGGCATTACACCTGAGCAGGACACGCTGCTCGAAGTCGGCCGGATTCTGCATGAGAACGGTGTGAAGGTGGGTGGTGTGATGACCCATGCCGGCTCGAGTTACGAGCTCGATACGCCCGAAGCACTCGCCGCGCTCGCTGAGCAGGAACGCGCCGGCTGCGTGCGCGCCGCGCAGCGGCTGCGCGAAGCCGGCATTGCTTGCCCGGCCGTCAGCGTCGGTTCGACGCCAACGGCCCTCGCTGCCACGCAGTTGGAGGGTGTCACGGAAGTACGCGCCGGCGTGTACGTGCTGTTCGACCTGGTCATGCACAACGTCGGCGTGTGCGCGCTCGACGACATCGCGCTCAGCGTGCTCGCCACCGTGATCGGTCATCAGGCGGACAAGGGCTGGGCGATTCTCGACGCGGGCTGGATGGCGATGAGCCGGGATCGCGGCACGTCGAAGCAGTCGCACGATTTCGCGTACGGCCAACCGTGCCTGCTGAACGGCACGCCGCTGTCCGGCTACGTGGTCAGCGGCGCCAATCAGGAGCACGGCATCCTCTCGCCGACAGCGGACAGCGCGCAGGCCCACGACGATGTCACGCAGCGCTTCCCGATCGGCATGAAACTGCGCATTCTGCCGAATCACGCGTGCGCTACCGGCGCGCAGTTTCCCGGGTATCACGCGGTGGCGCCGGACGGCAACAGCGTGGAGTGGCGGCGCTTTCAGGGCTGGTGAAGCAGGAGGCGCCAGCGCATGACACCTCTATTGCGCAGCGCCGACGATGTGATCAAGCTCTACGGCTACAGCCGCTCCACAAGGCAGTCGCATAACGCATGACGATTTCGCCCACCACCGTGCTCGACTATCCGCGTCGCGCGTACAAGGACCGAGGCATGCACGACAACGCAGCGAACACCGCGACACCCGACTCGCGCCGCTGAGCCGCTAAGCTGCCACATCACTCCTCCTCTTCCTCCAGCCCCGCCAGCAGATCGTCCACCGCGCGATACACGCGCTCGACGATCTCCGGCCCCACCTTGCGCTCCAACGCGCGGTAATGCGCTTCGAGATCCTTCGAAATCACGCGCACCAATTCCGCGCTCGTGTCCGTCAGCGACACCAGCACGCGCCGCTGGTCTTCAGCGAACCGCTCCTTGGTCACCAGTTCCATGCTCTCCATGCGCGCGAGCACACCGGCCATGCTCGGGCTCGAAATCGTGCAGATATCGGAGATGTGACGTGGTTCCATCGGGCCGTGCTCATTGAGCGCGCGAATCACGCGCCACTGCTGTTCGGTCAATCCATGCGCGGTAATCAGCGGACGAAACCGCTCCATCATTTTTTCTCTGGCGCGCAGCAACAGCATGGGCAGGTTGCGGTGCAAAACTCGGGTCGAGGCGGAAGCGGACATGTTGGAAGATGATTTAAATGCAGCCGTCGAAGCTTAAGGGAAAACCCGCGATCAGCCGACAGGCTATTGACCATGGATGATATCAAGCGCAATACTACTAACATGTTAGTATTTTTGCCGAGAGACAGCTAATTTATGTTTCCACTTGCCGATCATCTGCTGCATCCCGAGGGCGAGGCGCTGCCGCGCGACGTGGATGCGCGCGCCGCGGCCGCGCTGCTCGCACGCGGCACGGCCTGCCGCGCGCCGGTTCGCGGCGCTGTCTATGGAACCTTGCTGAATGACCGCGCCGCGCTCGCGGCGCTGGGCGACGCGGTGCACGCCGCGCCGTATAAAGCGCCGCCACAAGCGCCGGTGCTCTATCTGAAGCCGCGCAATACGCTCGCCGGGCATCGCGCGCGGGTCGTCGTGCCGGACGACGCGTTGGGGGTGGAAGTCGGCGCGTCACTCGGCATCGTGATCGGCCGCACTGCGACACGGGTCAGCGTGGCCCAGGCATTCGACTATGTCGCCGGCTACACGCTGGTCGCCGATCTCAGCGTGCCGCATGCGAGCGTGTACCGGCCGTCGGTGCGATTCCGGGCGCGCGACGGCTTCTGCGTCGTCGGACCCGCCGCGGTTGCGTCGCATCATGTTGCGACGCCGGATAACCTTCCGATCCGGGTTCAGCTCGGGTCACGGGACGCATTCGCGGCGAGCACCGCGTCGTCGGTACGCAACGTCGTGCAAATGCTCGCTGACGTCACCGATTTCATGACGCTCAGCGCGGGCGACGTCATCACGCTCGGCGTGCCGCACGGTTCGCCTGTCGCGCATATCGGCGACACGGCCACGCTGTCGATCGGCGCCATGCCGCCGCTCACGGTGTCGTTTGTCGGCGCCGAAGAAGAACACGAAGGAGCACGGCCATGATGCGCGGCCGCATTGCGTATGCAGGCGCGATTCACGAAGCCTATCCCGACGCCAACGGCGTGCGTCTCGCCGATGGCCGCGTGCGTCGCGAAGATGAAGTGGTATGGCTCGCACCGATCGAAGTCGGCACGATCTTCGCGCTCGGCCTGAACTATGCCGAGCATGCGAAGGAATTGCAGTTCAACAAGCAGGAAGAGCCGCTCGTGTTCCTCAAGGGGCCGGGCACGGTGATCGGCCATCGCGGCGTGACGCGCCGCCCCGCCGACGTCACCTTCATGCACTACGAGTGCGAACTGGCGGTGGTGATCGGGCAAACCGCGAAGAACGTGAAACGCGGCAACGCCATGCAGCATGTGGCGGGTTACATGATTGCGAACGACTACGCGATCCGCGACTACCTGGAAAACTATTACCGCCCCAACCTGCGCGTGAAGAATCGCGACGGCGGCACGGTGCTGGGCCCATGGTTCGTCGACGCCGCCGACATCGAAGACGTGACGCAACTCGAATTGCGCACGTTCGTGAACGGCACGCGTCAGCAACACGGCAACACGCGCGATCTCGTCACCGGCATTCCGGCGCTGATCGAATACCTGAGCAGCTTCATGACCCTCGCGCCCGGCGACGTGATCCTGACCGGCACGCCGGAAGGCATCGTCAACGTCAATGCGGGCGACGAAGTGGTCTGCGAAATCGACGGTCTGGGCCGTCTCGTCAACACGATTGCATGCGACGCGGACTTCAACCGCGCCTGAGCGACAGCGAGAGAAACAGAAAAGGACACAGCAATGCGAATCGAGCATCTGATCAACGGTAAAGCGAGCGCGGCGAAAGACTACTTTGAAACGGTCAATCCGGCCACGCAAGAGGTACTCGCCGAAGTCGCGCGAGGCGGCGCGGAAGAAGTCGACGCCGCCGTGCGCGCCGCCAAAGACGCGTTTCCCGCATGGGCCGCCAAGCCCGCCGCGGAACGTGCGAAGCTGGTGCGCAAGCTCGGCGAACTGATCGCGAAGCACGTGCCGGATATCTCCGAGACCGAAACGAAAGACACCGGCCAGACGATCTCGCAAACGCGCAAGCAACTCGTGCCGCGCGCCGCCGACAACTTCAGCTATTTCGCCGAGATGTGCACGCGTGTCGATGGCCATACGTACCCGACCGACACGCATCTGAACTACACGCTGTTCCATCCGGTCGGCGTGTGTGCGCTGATCTCGCCGTGGAACGTGCCGTTCATGACGGCCACATGGAAAGTCGCACCCTGTCTCGCGTTCGGCAATACCGCGGTATTGAAGATGAGCGAACTCTCCCCGCTCACGGCCTCCATGCTTGGCAAGCTCGCGCTCGAAGCCGGCATCCCGGCCGGCGTGCTGAACGTGGTGCACGGTTTCGGCAAGGACACCGGCGAGCCGCTGGTCGCGCATCCGGACGTGCACGCCGTGTCGTTCACGGGCTCGACGGCGACCGGCAACCGCATCGTGCAAACAGCGGGGCTGAAGAAGTTTTCGATGGAACTCGGCGGCAAGTCGCCATTCGTGATTTTCGACGACGCCGATTTCGAACGCGCGCTCGACGCCGCCGTATTCATGATCTTCTCGAACAACGGCGAACGCTGCACGGCGGGCTCGCGCATTCTCGTGCAACGGGCAATTTACGCGCGCTTTGCCGAGCGCTTCATCGAGCGTGCGAAGCGTTTGACGGTGGGCGATCCGCTGTCCGACAGCACCATTGTCGGCCCCATGATCAGTCAGGGCCATCTGGCGAAGGTGCGCAGCTATATCGAACTCGGCTCGAAAGAAGGCGCGATGCTCGCGTGCGGCGGCCTCGACATGCCGGAGTTGCCCGAGGCCATGCGCAAAGGCAACTTCGTGCAGCCCACCGTGTTCGTCGATGTCGACAATCGCATGCGCATCGCGCAGGAAGAGATTTTCGGCCCGGTCGCCTGCCTGATTCCGTTCGACGACGAAGCCGACGCGATCAAACTCGCCAACGACATCTCATACGGCCTGTCGAGTTATATCTGGACCGAGAACACGGGTCGCGCATTGCGCGTCGCCGCCGCCGTCGAAGCCGGCATGTGCTTCGTCAACAGCCAGAACGTGCGCGATCTGCGCCAGCCGTTCGGTGGCACCAAGGCATCGGGCGTGGGCCGCGAAGGCGGCACGTGGAGCTATGAAGTGTTTCTCGAACCGAAGAATGTTTGCGTCTCGCTGGGCTCGCATCACATTCCGCGCTGGGGCGCTTGAGTCATTAATACGCTTCGTGCGCCAAGGCCTGGTGCCCCGCGCGGAGCAGCCACACCGAACAGGAGACCGCGATGGGCAAACTCGCGCTGGCAGCAAAAGTGACGCACGTCCCGTCGTTATATCTGTCCGAACTCGACGGTCCGCATAAAGGCTGCCGTCAGCCGGCGATCGACGGCCATCATGAAATCGGCCGGCGCTGCCGCGAACTCGGCGTCGATACGATCGTCGTGTTCGATGTGCATTGGCTCGTGAACAGCGAATACCACATCAATTGCGCGCCGAAGTTCGAAGGCGTCTACACGAGCAATGAACTGCCGCACTTCATCAAGAACATGCCGTACGCGTATCCGGGCAATGTCGAGCTCGGCAATCTGATCGCGGAAGTCGCCAACGAGATGGGCGTGAAAAGCCGCGCGCACAGCGAGACCACGCTCGAACTCGAATACGGCACGCTGGTGCCGATGCGTTATATGAATGGCGATCAGCATTTCAGGACCGTCTCGGTAGCGGGCTGGTGCATGTGGCACGACCTCGACACCAGTGCGCGCTTCGGCCTCGCGGTGCGCAAGGCCATCGAGGAGCGTTATGACGGCACGGTGGCGATTCTGGCGAGCGGCTCGCTCAGCCACCACTTCGCCAACAACGGCACGGCCGAGCAGTTCATGCACAAGGTGTGGAGTCCGTTTCTCGAACAGATGGACCGCAAGGTGGTCGAGTTGTGGGAAGCCGGCGATTGGAAGACCTTCTGCGAAATGCTGCCGCTCTATAACGAAAAATGCTGGGGCGAAGGCGGCATGCACGACACCGCGATGCTGCTCGGCGCGCTCGGCTGGGACCGTTACGACGGCAAGGTGGAAGTTGTGACGCCGTATTTCGGCAGTTCGGGCACCGGCCAGATCAACGCGATCTTCCCGGTTACGCCGCTACCCGCCTGAATACGAGCCAAGGAGTTCACCGTGCCGCATCTGACTCTCGAATACAGCGCCAATCTCGCAGCTGAAGAAAGCATCGGCCAACTTTGCCAGGCCCTCGCGCAGTGCCTCGACGCGCAACGCGAGAACGAACAGCGCATTTATCCGTTGGGCGGCATCCGCGTGCGCGCGTTGCGCTGCGAGCAGTACTGCATCGCCGATGGCCGCGCCGACGCCGCGTTCCTGCACGCAAACCTGAAGATCGGCGCGGGCCGCTCCGAAGCGGCAAAAAAGGCCACCGGCGACGCGCTATTCGCGTTGATCAAACAGTACTTCGCCACGGAATTCGAACAGCACGGGCTGGCCTTATCGTTGGAGATCAATGAATTCAGCGAAGCCGGTACGTGGAAACATAACAACCTGCACGCACGCCTGAAGGCTGAATAGCGGCACTGAGAGAATCCATCATGCTAGACGAACAGACGATCCGCGAACTCGCGGCACAACTCGACCACGCCGAGAAAACGCGCACGCAACTGCGCCACTTCTCGGCCGCTTATCCGCAGATGACCGTGCAGGACGGCTACGCGATTCAACGCGAGTGGGTCAAGCTCAAGCTCGCCGAAGGCCACGTGATCAAGGGCCGCAAAATCGGCCTCACCTCGCGCGCGATGCAGCGCTCGTCGCAGATCGACGAACCCGACTACGCGCCGCTGCTCGACAGCATGTTCATCGAAAACGGTCAGGACATTCGCGCCGACCGCTTCATTGCGCCGCGCGTGGAAGTGGAACTGGCGTTCGTGCTGAGCAAGCCGTTGAAGGGTCCGGGGGTCACGCTATTCGATGTGTTGGACGCGACCGCTTACGTGACGCCGGCCGTGGAAATCATCGACGCGCGCATCGAACAATTCGACCGCGAAACCAAAGCCCCGCGCAAGGTCTACGACACGATCTCCGACTTCGCGGCGAACGCGGGCATCGTGCTGGGCGGCCGGCCCGTGCGTCCGCTGGACGTCGATCTGCGCTGGGTCGGCGCGTTGCTCTACAAGAACGGCACCATCGAAGAAAGCGGTCTCGCGGCCGCCGTGCTGAATCATCCGGCCACCGGTGTGGCCTGGCTGGCCAACAAAATCGCTCCGTACGATGAAACGCTCAACGCGAACGACGTGATTCTGAGCGGCTCGTTCACCAGTCCGATCACCGCGCGCGCAGGCGACACCTTCCACGTCGACTACGGTCCGCTGGGCGGCATCGGTTTGAATTTCATCTGAACTCATTTGAGCCGACACGACATGTCTCTCCCGCCGAACACATTCAAGCGCGCGCTCGCCGAAGGCAAACCGCAATTCGGCCTGTGGGCCGCGCTCGCCGACGCCTACGTGACCGAGTTGCTGGCCACCGCCGGCTTCGACTGGCTGCTGATCGACAACGAGCATGCGCCCAACGACGTGCGCAGCACGCTCGCGCAATTGCAGGCGGTGGCCGGATATGCGTCGCATCCGGTAGTGCGTCCGGTGCGCAGCGACAGCGCGCTGATCAAGCAATTGCTCGACATCGGCGCGCAGACCCTGTTGCTGCCGATGATCGACACCGCCGGGCAGGCCGCCGACGCGGTCGCGGCCACGCGCTATCCGCCGCAAGGCATTCGCGGCGTGGGCAGTGCACTGGCGCGCGCATCGCGTTGGAACCGGATACCGGATTACCTGAACACGGCGGCGGACGAGTTGTGCGTGCTGGTGCAGGTGGAAACCGTGCAGGGCATGGCGAATCTGCCGGCGATTGCGACGGTGGACGGCGTCGACGGTGTGTTTTTCGGTCCTTCGGACCTCAGCGCGTCGATGGGGCTGCTCGGCAAACCCGGTCATGCCAGCGTGCGCGAAGCGATTCGCGACGGCATCCAGAGCGTGCTGCGCGCGGGCAAAGCGGCCGGCGTGCTCGCGCCCGATCCCGCGATTGCCGCCGACTACCTCGAAGCGGGCGCGACTTTTGTGGCGGTCGGCACGGACACGGGTTTGCTGAGCCGCGCCGCGGCCGATCTGGCGGCGTCGTATAAAAAGTCTGCGACGATGGCGGCATCGCCCAAGGGCGGGTACTGACCCGACCCGTTCAGCGCGAACATGCAGGGCCGCGCCGAGGGAAAAAGGAAACGCCCTATTCCCCCGCGGGCCAAGGCAAGCCCGGCGCCGACCAGTCCAGTTCCACCCCGATCACGGACCGCTCGGTGGCGAACTGCAGTGCCAGCGTCACCGCGATACACGGCCTGCCGCTCGCCAGCGAAAGATAAGGATTGCTCGACACCGCCGCGCCCGGCAGCAATACCGCGTTACGAAAATACGGCCGATGATCCCAGCGCGCATCGCGCGGATTCGCCACGGGTTGCAGCGAGGCCCCGTCCGCGCTCCATGCCGGCCCCCGCACCTCATGCCCGATCTGCCTGCCCGCGTCGTCCAGAATGAAACAGCTGACGCAGCGCTCGAACCTGGCCAGTTGAGCGAACGCATCGTCCATGGCCACACCGGCCAGCAAGGCATCGGCAGCGAGCCGCAAGGCAACCCGGTAGGGCTCCACTTCGGTTTCGAACAACGCATGCTGGTGCGCCCGCCCTTGCGCGATCACATCGAAAGCCTCATCGATACGCCGGTGCACCGACTCCGGCGGCGCGATCTCTTTGGCCGGCCGCCCCAGCAGATAACCCTGCGCGAAATCCACATTCGATTCCACCGCGAGAATCAGTTCTTCCGTGGTCTCCACGCCTTCGACGACCACCAGCATCCCCGCCAAGTGCAGCAACGAAACGAGTTTCGGCAGAATCGGCTGCTCGGTGCCGTGACCCGTCGCGCGAATCAGTTCGCCGTCGAGCTTGACGAGGTCCGGGCGGATCCTGAGCAGCCGGTCGAGATTCGACTGGCCGGCGCCGAAATCGTCGACGGCGATCAGGAAACCGTGCTGGCGGTACAGCGCCGCCGCTCGCGACATGTCGTCGACGCTGCCGCCGTGCGATTCGAGAATCTCCAGAACCACGCGCTCAGGTTCGAGCCCCACCGCCCGCACGATTTTCGCCAGCTGATCGGCGTAGCCTTCCGCGATGAACGTGGCCGGCAGAATGTTGAGGAAGAGCCACGCGTCGTCCGGCAGCGACCGGCGCGCGCCGGCCAGATGCACGACGTGACTCGCGCGGTCGAGCGCGCCTTCGTCGCTCGAAGGCCGGGGTGCGAACAGCACCGCGGGCAGCACCAGCGTGCCGTCCTCCTGCTCGCCGCGCAGCAAAGCCTCGAAGCCCACCTGCTTCTGATGCGACAAACTGTAGAGCGGCTGAAAATGCGACGTGAGGTAGTACTCCTCCCACCGGTGCCGTCGCACGGGCGCCCCGCCTTCATCGGATCCGTCGTCGGCCAGCAGTTGCAGCGCCTCGCGCGGCAGCGCGCGCTCGGCGCACACCCGGTTTCTGCCGGAATGCTTGGCGCGCAGCAAGGCTTCGTCGGCGCGATCGAGCAGCACCATGATGCTTTCGCCGCTGCGGTGCTCGGCCACGCCGAAGCTCGCGGTCAGGCGGCCGTCCGGCCGCTCGATCGCGGCGATCGCCTGGCGCAGCCGTTCAGCCACATGAAGCGCGCCCGTGAGACCGTCGCCCAGCAGCAGCGCGAATTCCTCGCCGCCGATCCGGCTCACGCTGTCGTCCGCGGAGACCTCTTCCATCAGCACCTGGGCGACCTGGTACAGCGCCTGGTCGCCGACCGCATGGCCGAAGCGGTCGTTCAGGGATTTGAAGTTGTCGATGTCGAGAAAGATCGCGCTGACCCGCGTATCCGGCGTGACACTGTCGAGGCGGTGCTCGGCCTGCTTGACAAACGCGCGGCGGTTTTGCAGGCCGGTCAGCGGGTCAGTTGCGGCGAGTTGCGCGAGTTGGCTTTCCAGCAGAAAGTGGCTGCGGCGAAACCGGTAGAAGCCGAAGTGAAACACCGCGGAAGTCGGCACGCCGATCGCCACGATCCACATCCACACCACCGTCGCGACGTCATGCGTCAGCGGCGCGCCGAACAGCAGCGCGAACGCCGTGGCATAGAAGAGCACGCTGCCAGTGACGAAGTGCGTCGGCGTGAGCCATAGCGGCGCGGCGCAGATCGGTATCACGACCATGGCGGGCAGCGTCCACAGCAACGGCTGCGCGACGCCGACGACGTTCATCGCCATGCCCGCCACCAGAACCTGTGAGTAGGCAACGCCGATCAGGCCGAAGCTCCACGTCGACTTGGCGCGCGGAATCGCCAGCACCAACAAGGCGAGCAGCAGCGCGCAGGTGAGCCGGTAAGCGAGCGGCGCAGCCGGGCCGTCGACCAGACTGCGCGCCCCGACGAAGCAGAGGAACGCGACCACGGTGAATGCCATGGTCACGGTGGACAGCGGACGTTGGTGCTCGAGCGAGCGCCGGTGGAAGCGATCGCGCAATCCGGCGTCGGACTGGTGCTGCGTTGCGGTGGAAAGCATATTGATAGATATCAGCCTGGTTCCGGTCACTCTGCCAATGGATATCGGCAAATGTCTGACAAATATTTATGCCTTCCCTACAAATAGAAAAGATTTTTCCTTTCGCGCCCTCTGCTTTCCGCTCTACGCTCTACGCCGCCATCACGCGATTGCGGCCGGACGCCTTGGCGGCATACAACGCGCCGTCCGCGCGCGCCATCAACTGGGCGAGGGATTCATCGCGCCGAAACTGATCCACGCCGACGCTGAAGGTGTACCGCAGCCCACGCGGCAACTCGTCCGGCGCGGCCCCGGCCAGGCGGCCGCGCAGACGGTCGAACAGGCTCACTGCTTCGGCGGCGGTGGTGGCCGGGCACAGCACGCCGAATTCCTCGCCGCCCAGCCGGCCGAACAGATCGCCGACCCGCAGGTTGCCGGCGACGAAGGTCGCGAAGTGCTTCAGCACCTGGTCGCCCGCCGCGTGGCCATAGTTGTCGTTGACGGCCTTGAACGAGTCGATGTCGATGATCGCCAGCGCCACCGGCGAGCGGCTACGCAGCGACGCGCTCAGCAGCGCGTCGCCGATCGCGAGAAACGCGCGGCGCGACAGCGCGCCGGTCAGGTCGTCGACGTTGGCCAGCCGTTCGAGCCGCTCGGCGAGGCGGTCGTGCGCGAGCATCACCACGCCGATCGAAAGACAGGGCGGCGCAAGAATGCCCAGCGCGAGAAAAATGATGTTCGACGGCGACACTTGCATCAGGCTGGTTTGCGTCATGAGACCGAAGCCGTACATGAGCCCGCGCGACGCATGCCCGGCGCACAGCAGCATTGCTGCCACCGCGAGGAAATAGTAGCTATAGCGCGGCCGGTGCGCGGGACGGCCGCGCAGCATGAGCGCGGCGAGCGCGGCATATAGCGCCGCGTGAAACGCCGACACCAGCGCGACGCGCGCGTTGAAGTCCGGCGCGGCGAAGGTCCAGTACGAGATGCCGAACAGCACGGCGACGAGGCCGACGTAAGCCGGCCACGGTCGCGCGCGGCGCCCTAGAAAGCGACAACAACCTTCGACTACGAGCAGCAGCGAAGCAGCCAGCAACACGTTGGACGCCACGAAGGTCAGCCAGCGCGACCCATGGCCTTGCAACGCGAAAGCCAGCAACGCGACGATCGCGATCGCGTTGGCGGAGATCCAGTAACCGACGCCTGGGATCGCCGCGCGCCACAACGAACCGAGCACGGCCATCGCCATGGCGCTCGACAACACGGTGACCAGAAGAATACTGAGTGGATTGAGCATTGCAGTGAATGTGAATCAAACGGCATCGTCGGCATTCGCCACGTACGCCCGTTCGTTTTGCGCGCGCACCTTGATGTAAGTCCGCAAGCTTAGCGGCTCGGACAAAAAGTGGGCGTGCAAGGGCTCCGAAAGATTCAGAAAGAATTTCCGCAGGAGGACGATCACAACGGCTTCGCAATCGCGAAACGTTGCATTTATCACGAAACCGAAAATGCTAAATCACCTGGCGAGTCCAGCCGTTAATACAGCCATGACGGACACATTCTTACCGGCCATCCATGATGGCTCAGCGCACGGGCGATTCAGGCAGCAAAAATTACTTAATCCAGAATGCATCCATCGCAATCGATTGCGCGTATAAACAGACGAATGGAAAGTGGCCAAAAGTTAGTGTCTTAAGTAGACTGCTTCGAAGTGTGGTGGACAGACTAGACAGCCCGGTAAAATTAACCTAGGCCGCGTGCAATACGCAATTTCCCGCAAGACTTCTTCTTTTCACCCGGTCGTGGCATCTAATTTTTTTAAGCAGTCAAAGCAACGGCCATTTCCCGGAAAACATGGTCCCCATTCTCGATTACCTGCTGGAACGCCAAATCTCGCCGCAGTGGCGCGGCATGCTCACCGCCTTGGCCACCGAGTTCGAAGCGCAGATCGGTCGCGACGAACTGCGTCAGCTGATGCATCGCGTCGGCAGCCGGTTTGCCGCGGCGCATCCGTTGCCCGCCTGCGACTCCACCGCCGAACTCGCACGGACCTTGAATCTGTACTGGCATGAAATGGATTGGGGCTACGTCGAGTTGGCGGACGAACCCGAGTCGCTGCGCATCGTCCACTACTGCGCGCCATTGCAGGCATTCGGCGGCGCGGCGCTTGCATGGACGCCGGCCTTTCTCGAAGGCGTGTATCAGACCTGGTTGAGCGCGCTGGGCGCGCAAGGTTTGTCGGTCGCGCAAACGAGCGGGTACAGCGAGGACACCGCGATCGAATTTCGTCTGGGCCGTCATCCGGTTTGAACGCCGCACGGTGATGAACATGTGGCCCAGCCAGGTGGGCCGCGTGTGTAAATGGACACAGTTGCAATGAGCAGTAGAGGAACGCGCCAGACCGGTGCGCGTGAAGTGGCAGAACAGGCAGGACCGGCGTTTCAGGGCCGCGAACGCAAGTCAGGATCGGGGCAAGGGTAGGCATGAATAAGACGGCGGCACTATGAGCTCATCGAGCGACATCGAGAAACTTTTCGATCATTTTGGCGGCGACGCCAATGCGTACCAGGAAATCGGCCGCGAGAACGAAGCGCGTTCGGCGCGCACCCGTTGGCCGTTATTAGTGACGCTCGATCTGACCCAGCCGACGATTCCCGCCATCGGGCAGCATCGCGAGCCCAAGCCTCAGGCGCAGGCGGTCCAAGCGCCGGTGGCCGTCGATCGCCAGGACACCACGCCAAAAGACGCCGCCTCTGTCACGCGCGCGAAGGCGCCGCTGTTCACGCGTTCGCATCGGCGGGATATTCCGCCGGTCGCCGTGGCCGCGCCGGTGAATGGGCCGAAGGGCGCGTCGCGCTTCGGCGAACTCGAATCGAAAACCGACGCTACGCCGCCGGTGGCAGTTGGCGCTGTTCGAGTGGAAGCCGTCGCGCCGGTGGCTGCGCAAGCCGCGCCAACCGCGCCTCAGGCTCCGGTTCAGAGCACGCTGGCTGCGACTCCGTTCGCTTCGGCTGCGAGTCCGGCACGGACAGCGCCGCTCGCTCCCGTGCCTCACGCCGCGCAACCGGTTTCCGTGCCGCCGGCGATCCCGCTGCGACCGCCGGTGATGCAAGCGGTCGCGTCCGCCGCGCCGAGCTGGGCGCAGACCCCGGCGCCCGCGCGTGCTTATGCGAGCACGAGCGCGCCTCTTGCACCCATCGCACCCACCGCTCCGACGCACCCCGCTTCCATCCTCGGCAAGCTCTTCGCGCCGGAACCCGCATTCGCATCAGCGCCGCCGCAACCGGCCAAGGCCAGCGACACATCCGCGCCTTTGCAGTCGGTCTTCGACCGTTTGCGCGGCACCCCCGCTCAAGCCGCAGCACCCGCCGGCGCCACGCGCGCCGCCGCACCCGCCACCTCCAACTCGTGGCTGATCAACGGCCCTCGTCGCTCATGAAAGTCATCGCGGTGGTGTCCGCCAAAGGCGGGGTCGGCAAGACCACTCTTGCCGCCAATCTGGCGTCGGTGCTGGCCTCCGGCGGCCGGCGTGTGATCGCGCTCGACCTCGACCCGCAGAACGCCCTGCGTCTGCACTTCGGCGTGCCGCTCGACAGCATCGACGGTCTGTCGCGCGCCACGCTGACGGGCGACCCGTGGCAATCCGTGATGTTCGACGGCGTCGACGGCGTGACCGTGCTGCCCTACGGCGCGCTGCTCGAAGACGACCGCCGCCGCTTCGAAGCGCACATCGACCAGGATCCGCGCTGGCTCGCGCAGTCGCTGCAGAACCTGCGCCTCGACGCCTCCGACATCGTGATCATCGACACGCCGCCGGGCTCGTCCACGTATGTCCGCACGGCCCTGACGGCGGCCACCTTCACGCTGAATGTGGTGCTCGCCGACGCCGCGTCGTACGCCGCGATTCCGCAGATGGAGCGGCTGATCGCAGCCTACGCGGCGCCGCGCGCTGAATTCGGCGGCGAAGGCTATGTGGTCAACCAGATCGACCAGTCGCGCCAGCTGACCAAAGACGTGCTCAAGGTGCTGCGCCAGATGCTCGGCACTAAACTGTTCCCCGGCGTGATCCATCTGGACGAAGGCGTGAGCGAAGCGCTCGCGTGCGACACCACGCTGATTCACTACGATCCACTCAGCCAGGCGGCCGCCGATTTCAAGTCGTGCGGCGCATGGCTGCTGGCGGCGCTCGACGCGATCGCCGTCTCGCCGAGGAACGTCGCATGAGCACGTCTCCAGCGCCGGGCCTTGAGCCCGCCGAGTCGTCGCGGCTCGATCGCTTCGTCGACGCGCGCTTCTGGAACAGCCGCATCGTCACCGGACTCGTCACGCTGTTCGCGCTGGTGATGCTGTACTTCGTATTCACCGTGCCGCTCGCCTTTTACGAGCAGTTGACGTTCGCGACCTGCTGCTTCGTGACCGCGCTGATGTTCCGCCGTCTGCAAGGCCGTTATGCGACGATGGTGATGATCATGCTCTCGGTGGTCACTTCGGGCCGCTATATGTTCTGGCGCCTGACCGCGACCACCTACTGGGAGCATCCGCTCGACGCCGGCTGGGGCCTGCTGCTGGTATCCGCCGAAGTGTATTCGACCATCGTGCTGCTGCTCGGCTATTTCCAGACCGCGTGGCCGCTCAAGCGCACGCCGATGCCGCTGCCAGCGTCGCGCGACCAATGGCCGACCGTCGACGTGTTCATTCCGACCTACAACGAGCCGCTCTCGGTGGTGAAGCCGACCATCTACGCCGCGCTCGCGCTCGACTATCCGGCCGAGAAGATTTCGATCCACGTGCTCGACGACGGCCGCCGCCCCGAGTTCAAGGCGTTCTGCGAAGAGGTCGGCGTCAACTGGACGATCCGCACGCACAACCGCCACGCGAAAGCCGGCAACATCAACGAAGCGCTGAAGATCACCAGCGGCGAATACCTCGCGATCTTCGACTGCGATCACATTCCGACGCGCTCGTTCCTGCAAATCGGCCTCGGCTGGTTCCTGCGCGACAAGCTGCTGTCCATGCTGCAAACGCCGCACCACTTCTTCTCCGCCGACCCGTTCGAACGCAATCTCGGCACCTTCCGCAAGGTGCCGAACGAAGGCGAGCTGTTCTACGGCCTCGTGCAGGACGGCAACGATCTGTGGAACGCCACCTTCTTCTGCGGCTCGTGCGCGCTGCTGCGCCGGACCATGGTCGAGGAGATCGGCGGCATCGCGGTCGAGACCGTGACTGAAGACGCGCACACCGCCTTGAAGCTGCACCGTCTCGGCTACACCACCGCGTATCTGGCGATTCCGCAGGCCGCGGGGCTGGCCACGGAATCTCTGTCCGGCCACATCGGCCAGCGGATTCGCTGGGCGCGCGGCATGACGCAGATTTTCCGCATCGACAATCCGCTCACCGGCAAGGGCCTCAAAATCGGCCAGCGCCTGTGCTATCTGAATGCGATGATGCACTTCTTCTACGGCATTCCGCGTCTGGTGTTTCTCACCGCGCCGCTGTCGTATCTGTTCTTCGGCGCGCACGTGATCGAAGCCGCCGCCGGCACGATCGCGATTTACGCGCTGCCGCACATGATGCACGCGAGCATCACCAACTCGCGCATGCAGCGCTCGTTCCGCCATTCGTTCTGGGCCGAAGTCTATGAGTCGGTGCTGGCCTCGTACATCACCGCACCGACGCTACTCGCGCTCATCAACCCGAAGCTCGGCAAGTTCAACGTGACGGCCAAGGGCGGCCAGATCGAGAAGAACTATTTCGACTGGGCGATCTCGCGGCCCTACCTGTTCCTGCTGTTGCTGAACCTGATCGGCTTCTGCGTGGGCATCGTGCATATCTACTTCAACTGGCATGTGCGCAGCGTGGTGCAGACCACTATCCTCAACCTCGGCTGGACCACGTACAACATGCTGATTCTCGGCGCGAGCGTGGCCGCCGCGAGCGAGCGCAAGCAGATTCGCGCGGTGCACCGCGTGGCGATGCAGATGCCCGTCATGCTGAAGTTTTCGACCGGCCGCACGCTCGCCTGCGAAACCATCGACTACTCGGAAGGCGGCGTCGGCGTGGCGCTGCCCGCCGCGATTCAGGTGCCGATGCACGAGCGCGTGACCGTCTCGCTGTTTCGCGGCGACGAGGAATACGCGTTCCCGGCGACCGTCGGCTTCACCGCCCCGGGCCGCGTGGGCCTGCGCTTCTCCACCATGACGCGCGAGCAGGAGTACGAGTTCGTCAAGACCACCTTTGCACGCGCCGACGCCTGGACCGGCTGGGCGGAAGGACGGCAGCAGGACACGCCCCTGCGCGGCCTGTCGCATGTGCTGACGGTGGGCGCGCGCGGTATCGCGGGTCTGTTCGAGCATCTTTATGCCGACCTTCGCAGCTCGATGAAAAGCCGTCCAATGGACGTCAAGAAGCTAAAAACGAAAGACTGATCTATGCGCAACTGGATGGCGAAGGGCAACATCGAACGCTCGAATCACGAGCGCAGTGGGTCCGGATTGAGCATGCATCGCGCGGCACGCCCCGGCTCGCAACGGCTGATGCGCGGCCTCGCGTGCTGGCTGGCATTGCAGACGGCGCTGGCCGCGCCGCTCGCCTCGGCGGCTGAAGTCGTGGCGGTGGCTGCCGGCGGTGCAAACCCGACGGGCGCCAGTCAGAGTGCCGCGAGCTCCGTTCAGAGCAAGCCGGTTGCGCCGAATGTGCCGACTGCGACCGGCGCCGGCACTGCGAACGCGGCGGGTCCGGCCGTGCCCTACGATCCGAACGCGCTGGCGCAGCCGCAACTGGCGACACCGACGCCGGCGCTCGCTGCGTCGTCGGTCAAAGCGTTGGGCGTCAGGACGCCGACCACCGCCGAGCCGGGCACGCTGGTGCCGGGCGGCCGGCGTCAGACGCTGACCTTCGCCGATCTCGGCGCGCTCGACCCGCTGCAATTGCGCGGCACCGACGGCCAGAACGGCGTGGCGTTTTCCGTGCGCGGCGACGAAGTGGTGACGGGCGCGGTCCTGCATCTGGTGTACAGCTACTCGCCCGCGCTGCTGCCGAATATCTCGCAGCTCAAGGTGCTGGTGAACGGCGAAGTCGCCGCCACCCTGCCCGTGCCGCACGAACAGGCCGGCATGCTGGTGGCGCGCGACGTCTCGATCGATCCGCGCTTCATCACCGAGTTCAACCATCTGAATGTGCAGTTGATCGGCCATTACACGACCAGCTGTGAAGACCCGGCCAACTCGTCGCTGTGGGCCACGGTCAGCAATGCGAGCTCGCTCGATCTGACTTACGCGTCGCTCGCCAGCAAGCCGGATCTGGCCGCGTTGCCGGCGCCGTTCTTCGATCGACGCGATGTGCGCCGTCTCGAGCTGCCGTTCGTGTTCCCGCAAAAGCCGGGCAATGCCACGCTCGAAGCGGGCGGCATCGTGGCGTCGTGGTTCGGCGCGCTCGCCGGTTATCGCGGTGCGGTGTTTCCGGCGCAACTGGATAACGCGCCGCTGTCGGGCAACGCCGTCGTATTCGCGACTTCGGATCAGCGTCCGGCCGGCATCAATATTCCGGCCATCTCCGGCCCGACCATCGCGGTGGTCGATCGCGAAGCGCCGGCGCGCGGCAAGCTGCTGCTCGTGCTCGGCCGCACCGAGGCCGAACTGAAAACCGCCGCGAAATCGCTCGGCATTGGCCAGAACACCTTGACCGGCCCGAGCGCGACCATCACTCAACTGAACGAGCTCGCGCCGCGCGCGCCGTACGACGCGCCGAACTGGCTGCCCACCAATCGTCCGGTGCGCTTCGGCGAACTCACCGATCCGCGCGATCTGACGGTGTCCGGTTACGACGCCGACGCCGTGCGCGTGAATCTGCGCGTGCCGCCCGATCTGTTCATGTGGCACACCAAGGGCGCGCCGATCGATCTGCGCTACCGCTACACCGTGCGTCCGCTGCGCGACCGCTCGTCGCTGAACGTGAGCGTGAACAACGGCTTCGTGCAGGCGCTGCCGATTCCCGCCGAATCCGCTTCCGTGTTCGAGCTGAGCCATTACTTCGCCACCGTGCTGCCGGACAAGACCGCCGAGGCGCGCCGCACGCTGCACATTCCGCCGCTGCTGCTGACGCCGCGCGCCCAGGTGCGCCTGCACTTCTTCTACGACATTCCGAATACCGGCGAATGTCATGGCCGTCTGCTCGACAACGTGGTCGGCGCGATCGATCCGAACTCGACCATCGACCTCTCTTCATTCCCGCATTACATGGCGCTGCCGGATCTGGCCGCGTTCGCCAATAGCGGCTTCCCGTTCACGCGCATGGCGGACCTTTCCGAGACCGCCGCGATCCTGCCGAACGATGCCGATTCGAGCGACTACAGCCTGTTTCTGCTGACCATGGGCCGCATGGGCACGTCGACCGGCTATCCGGTGACGGGCGTCACAGTCGGCACCGCCGACGACGCCGACAAGTTCGCCAACAAGGACCTGCTGATTTTCGGCGCACCGGGCAAGCAACCGTTGTTGCAGCGCTGGGCCAAGTCGATGCCGTTCTCCAGCGACGGCGACTCGCGCACCTTCCAGCTCACCGACATCGTCTTCAAGCTCGAGGACTGGTGGCACGGCGAACGCGGCGTGGAGCGCACGCCGGCGCGCGCCGATCTGACTCTGGTGAGTTCGAACGGAGACGCGTTGCTGACCGGGTTCGAATCGCCGCTGCAGAAGAACCGCAGCGCGGTGGCGCTGGTGAGCGCGGCCGGCCAGTCGGACGCCGACCTGTCCGCGGCGCTGCTCGACTCCGACGTGCTGCCGCAGATTCAAGGCGCGATGGCCGTGATCCACGGCCGCACCGTCACCATCACCTCGAACGGCGAAGCGTATTACGTCGGCCACCTGTCGCCGCAGGAGTATCTGCGCTGGGCGCTGTCGTCGCATCCGCTGCTGTTGATGCTGGGCGGCGTGCTCGCCGCGCTGATCATCGCGGGCCTGTTCTACCGGACGCTGCGCTCGATCGCCGCGCGCCGCCTGAGGGACTAATAGGACTGATATGCGGGTTCGAATCAACAAGAAAATCGGCGTGGCGCTGACGCTCGGGCTGGCCGCGTCCGCGAGTTTCGCCAGCCTCGTCAAAGTGGCGCAGACCACCGCCGCCCCCGGCGCCTGTGGCGATTGGAGCGGCTATCGCACGTTCGTCGAACGCTTCGTGCAGGCCGACGGCCGCGTGATCGACTATTCCACGCCGGCGCAGCAAACCACTTCCGAAGGCCAGTCGTACGCGCTCTTTTTCGCGCTGGTCGCGAACGACCGCGCGACGTTCGACCGGCTGCTCGGCTGGATTCGCACCAATCTCTCGGGCAATCAGTTCGACGCGCAGAACATGCGGCTGCCGTCGTGGCAATGGGGCAGAAAAGCGGACGGCTCGTATGGCGTGCTCGATCCGAATTCCGCATCGGACTCCGACCTGTGGATCGCCTACGATCTGCTGCAAGCCGGCCGCCTGTGGCATGAAGCGGCTTACACGCAGTTGGGCGAAGCACTGGCCGCGCAGATTGCGCGTCAGGAAATGACCACGCTGCCGGGCGTCGGACCGATGCTGCTGCCCGGACCGCAAGGCTTCAAAAGCGGTGGCGTGACGCGCCTGAATCCGAGCTATCTGCCGCTGCCGGTGTTGCGCTATCTCGCGCACGAGATGCCGAACGGCCCGTGGGGCAAGCTCGCCGACAGCGCCTACAGGCTCATCAAAACGACTGCGCCGCAAGGCTTCGCGCCCGACTGGGCGGCCTGGCAAAACGGCCAGTTCGTGGTCGATCCGAAAAGCGGCGACACCGGCAGCTACGACGCGATCCGCGTCTATCTGTGGGCCGGCCTCGCGTCGCCCGCTGATCCGCTCGCCAAACCCTGGCTCGCGGCGCTCGGCGGCATGCGCGCGCGCGTCGCGCAAACCGGCTTTCCGCCCGAGAAGGTCTCATCGACCACCGGCGCGGCCAGCGGCGAAGGACCGCTCAGTTACTGGGCTGCGCTCGCGCCGTACTTCAAGGCGTTCGGCGACGAGCGCGGCCTTGGCCTCGCGCGCACGCATCTCGCGGCGCTCGACACCAACGTGCCGGGCCGCGAACCGGTTTACTACGATCGTGTGCTGGGTTTGTTCGGCACGGGTTTCATCGACGGCCGCTATCGTTTCGACGAAGCTGGACGTCTCGTGCCGAGTTGGAGAAACGCATGCGACTGAGCGCCCTCGCGTTGTCATTGCGCCTCGCGCTCAGCCTCACGGCCGTCTGCTGCGTGGCGACGGTTGCGCCGGACGCGCTGGCGCAGGCGTCGAAAGATCCTTTGAACGTGTTGATCGATCAGGGCAAGTACTGGCAATCGCATCAGCGCGGCGACCTCGCGGAGCAGGCGTGGCTGAAAGTGTTGCGCATCGATCCCAGGCAGCCCGATGCGCTCTTCGGCATGGGCATGGTGCTCGCCGACCGCAAGGACGGCGCCGGCGCGCAGCAATATCTGGCGCGCCTGAAAGCGGTCGCGCCGAACTATCCGAATCTGGACGAACTCGGCCGGCGCCTCGGCGAATCGAGCCTGCGCGACCAGACCGTCAACGACGCGCGGCGGCTCGCGCAAAGCGGTCAAAGCGCGAGCGCGGTGCAGGAATACCAGCGCGCGCTGAACGGCAAACCGGCCACCCCCGAATTGCAACTCGAGTATTACCAGGCGCTCTCGGCCACGCCGCAAGGTTGGGATCAGGCGCGCCGCGGCCTCGAACAGCTTGCGCGCGACAACCCCGACGACCCGCGTTACGCCCTCGCCTATGCGCAGCATCTGACCTATCGCGACGTGACGCGCCGCGACGGCATCGCGCGTCTGCAGAAACTGGCGGGCGACAGCACGGTCGGCGCGTCCGCGAAAAAAAGCTGGCGTCAGGCGCTGTTGTGGCTCGACGCGCGGCCCTCCGACGCCCCGCTCTATCAGGCCTATCTGCAAACCGCCACCGATGACGCCGCCGTGAAAGCGCGCTTCGATTCGATGGTCCAGCAGGACAGCGCGGCGCGCGCGCGTTCACAGGAAAATGCCGCAACCGACGCACGCGGCCGCACCGTCGCCGATGGTTTCAGTGCGCTCGACCGCAACGACGTGGCCACGGCGCGCGCGAAGTTTTCCTCGGTGCTGGCCACCAGCCCGAACGACACCGACGCGCTCGGCGGCATGGGCATCGCCGCGCTGAAGCAGGAGCATTTCGCCGAAGCCCGCAACTATCTGGAACGCGCGTCGCGCAACGGCAATCCGGCGCGCTGGAAAACCGCGCTCGACAGCGCGAGCTATTGGACCTACACGAGCGACGCGATCGGCGCGCGCAGCAACGGCGAATTCGCGAAGGCGAAGTCGCTGTTCGAACGCGCGATCGCGCTGAATCCGTCCGACGTCACCGCGCAGGTGCTGCTCGGCGAAATGCTGCTCGCGAACGGCGACCCGAGCGGCGCCGAACAGGCCTACCGGATGGCGCTGCGCCGCCAGGCCGACAACCCCGACGCGGTGCGCGGGCTGGTCGGCGCACTCGCCGCGCAAGGCCGCGGCGACGAGGCATTGCAGTTCGCCAATCAACTCAACACCGAACAGCAGTCGAAGGCCGGCGGCATCAACCGTCTGCGTGGCGAAGC
Organism: Paraburkholderia sp. BL6669N2; assembly: GCF_003387275.1. Lineage (NCBI taxonomy): Bacteria > Pseudomonadati > Pseudomonadota > Betaproteobacteria > Burkholderiales > Burkholderiaceae > Paraburkholderia > Paraburkholderia sp. BL6669N2. The sequence continues at coordinate 2,129,320 of NZ_QUNA01000002.1, forward strand.
GCAGGCCGCCCAGGCGCGCGCCGCCGAAGCGCGCGGCGATCTGGGCAGCGCGCGCAGTCTGTTCGAAGACGCGCTGCTGAATACGCCCGACGACCCGTGGCTGCGGCTCGACCTCGCGCGCATCTACGTGCGCCAGGGCGCGGTCGCCAACGCGCGCAGCATGATGGACGGCCTGCTCGCCGCGCATCCCGACATGACCGACGCGCTGTATGCGAGCGCGTTGCTGTCGGCGGAAACGCAGGACTGGTCGGCGGGTCTCGCGCAACTCGACCGCATTCCGGTCGCGCAGCGCACCGACGCGATGACCACGTTGCAGCACCGCTTATGGGTGCATCAGCAAGCTGACCTCGCCGCGCGGATGGCGCGCAGCGGGCAGACGCAGCAGGCGCTCGCCACACTGCATGCGGCCGAACCGGTCGCCGGCAACAGCCCCGAACTGATCGGCGTGATCGCCGCCGCTTACCAGCAGGCCGGCGATCCCAACCGCGCGCTCGGACTCGTGCGCGCCGCCATGAACGCGGCGCCGGGCAACACCGATTTGTTGCTGCAATACGCGGGCATTCTGTCGGCCACGCAACAGGAAGCCGAACTCGGCATGGTGATGCGCCGGCTCGCGTCGATGCAGTTGACGCCGCAGCAACGCACCGACTTCGGCAACCTGAATCTGGGCATCGTCATCAAGCAATGCGACGCGGTGCGCCAGCGAGGCGACCTCGCGAGCGCTTACGACGTGATCGCGCCGTGGCTCGCGGCCATGCCCGACAATCCCGACTTGCAGGCCGCGCTCGGCCGCCTCTATTCGACGGCCGGCGACGATCGCAACGCGCTCGCCAGCTATCGCGTCGCGCTGCAACGCAAGCCCGACGACCTGAATCTGCTGCAAGCGACCATCTCCGCTGCGACCGGTGCGAAGCAGTTCAGTTACGCCGAAACACTCGCGAAACAGGCCTTGAACGCGGCGCCTGCCGATCCTGGCGTGCTCGCCACCGTCGGCCGCATGTATCGCGCGGAAGGCAAGCTGTCGCTCGCGTCGACTTATCTGCAACGCTCGCTGGTCGCCGCCAACACGCCGCTGATGGCCAATGCGCCGCGCAGTCCGGCGAGCAACGTGCCGCGCGGCTGGGAAGCGGCGATGCGCCGGATTGGCGCGACGCCGCTGCCGGGCACCAATCCCTTCGAAGGCAAAACCGCCACGGTCACGCCAACCGACGCCGACAACGCCGCGCTCGCCGGTGGCTACAACGCCGCGCGCTCAGCGCTTCCGTATTCGCAGTCTTCCTTGCCGACACAAACCGTGCCGAACTATCCGCCGCCTACGCAACCCGCGCCTTACGTCGCACCTTATACGGCGCCCGCGCAGCCCTATGCGCCGAACGGTGCGCCTGCCGCCTTGCCGTATAACGCGCCGCGTCCCGCGCTCAATACCGGCGGGTATGGGCAGGAGACTTACGGGTCGAGCCAGGCGGGCGCGCCGTTGCAGCCTTATCCGGGGCAAGGACAGCCGCCGATGCAGCAGCAGGCGCAGATGCCGCCGATGCAGCAGGCCCCGCAGCAGTACAACCCGGCTTATCAACAGCAGGCGCCTTATCCGCAGCAGCCGCAATACGGTACGCCGGATGGCTATGCGGCCACGCCCTGGCCGATGTCGCCGGCCGCGCGCGAAGCGCAGGCCAATGCCGGTTCGATGCAAACGCAACCGTATGGCGCGCAGGGCGCGAGTCCGAAGCGCTCGACCGGCAAGAAGCAGAGTGCGCCGAAGAATAGCCGCAATGCGCCCGCCTATTCGCAGCAGCCTTATGGGCAGCAGCAAGGTTATCCGCAGCAGCAACAGCCGTACTACGGGCAGCAGGCATATCCGCAACAACAGCCGCAGCAGGGCTACGCGCAACAGCCGTATCAACCTCAACCGCCGCAGCAGCAGGCTTACGCGAATCAGGGCTACTACGCGCAACAGCAGCCATACATTCCGCAGCCTCCCACCGGTTACGCGCAACCGTACTATCCGGCGCAACCCGGCGCGAACGGCAATGGCAACACCTACGCGCAGCCGAACGTGGCGAACGCGCAAACACTCGGCGTCGCGGAAGAACTCGCGCAGGTCAATCGCGAACAGTCGAGCAGCATCTCGGGCGGCATCGTGTTCCGTAACCGCGCCGGCGAGGACGGCCTGTCCAATCTCACCGATATCGAAGCGCCGATCCAGGGGCGCATCCGGGCAGGCAACGGCCACGTGGTCGTCACGGCGACGCCTGTCACGCTCGACGCCGGCAGTCCCGCCGACAATGTCTCGACGCTCGCGCGCTTCGGCGCCGGCCTGTCTAACGGCACGTCGGTATCGGCTGCCAATGTAGGCAGCCAGACGGCAAGCGGCATCGGCTTGTCGGTCGGCTACGAGGGCCGCAGCCTCAGCGGCGACATCGGCGTGACGCCGATCGGGTTCCGCGAGACCAACATCGTGGGCGGTGCGAAGTACAACGGCGGCATTACCGACAAGGTGTCGTATTCGCTGGCCGTCGCGCGCCGCGCGGTGACCGACAGTCTGCTGTCCTATGCCGGCGCGCGGGATTCCGGCACCGGTCTCGAATGGGGCGGCGTCACTTCAACCGGCGGCCTCGGCAGCCTCGCTTGGGACGACGGCACGAGCGGCCTGTATGTGAATGCGGCGTTCCAGTATTACGACGGCAACAACGTACTGAGCAATACTGCGGTCAAGGGCGGCGGCGGCATCTATACGCGTCTGCTGAAAGACGCCGATCAGACACTCACGATCGGCGTGAATACGACGCTGATGCGTTACGACAAGAACCAGTCGTACTTCACCTATGGCCAAGGCGGCTATTTCAGCCCGCAACAGTACGTGATCCTGAACTTGCCGGTCGAGTGGACCGGGCGCAACGGCGCGTTCACGTACGACGTGAAGGGCTCGATCGGCGTGCAGCATTATCGTCAGGATGCGTCGAACTACTTCCCGCTCAACGACGGTTCCAATCGCCAGAACGCGGCGATCGGCAATGCAGCAACTGTCGGCACCAGCGTGCAGAGCGGGGCGCAGTATCCGGGCCAAAGCAAGACCGGGGTGTCGTATTCCCTCAGCGCAGTGGGCGAATATCAACTCGCGCCGCAACTGGCGTTCGGGGCCACCGCTTCGCTCGGCAATGCTTATGAATATCGCGAGTATCTCGCGGCGGTTTATGTGCGGTATAGCTTCAGCAAGCAGACCGGTTTGCAGCCGTTCCCGCCTACGCCGCTTGTTTCGCCGTATCTGTCGTTGTCGAATTGATGCGGGTGGGTATGTCGGCGGTGGCTTTTATCAGGCCGCCGCCGCGCGCAAAACAACATCAACTACCCTCACGCTCCGTCGCATACCGCCGGCAATGCTCCAGATACCCAGCAGCATGGCTGCTCACCAGTTCCACAATACCCGTCCACAGCCAGCCCGGCGCATCCAGCGTCTTCGAACGGTTTCTGCGTAGCTCGGTGAGCCACCCCTTGCGCTCCGCGCTATCCATTTGCCGCGCGTGCGCCTTGCCGACCACCATCGCCAGAAAGCGCGCGGCCTTCATTGCTTCGTCGCGGGTCAGTTGCTCGATGGTCAGCTTCATGTCCTGCGGCAACAATTCACGAATCACGACAGCGCGATCCGCGAGACGCGCCGCGCGCATCCGCTCGCCGAGCGATGGCGACAAATGCCGCGCGCCCTCCACCACCCGCTCCGCGTTGTCGCGCGGCATGCGCACGCCGGGATAGCGCGGCGCGGCCGCTTGCGCGGCTTCCTTGATATCCATCAGGCACAGGTCGTCGCCCTCAATCGCCGCGCCGTCGATGTCGAGCAGCACCGCATAACGCAATCTGCCGAGCGAACTGCAGCCCTTCACCCAGTAAGCGGCGTCGAGAACTTCCACGTCGGCTTCATCGCCGGCGCCGCGGATCACCGTGGCGAGGCGCGCCAACGAGCCTTTCTCGAACAACGCCTCGATCTCGCGACGCTCGCTCTTGGCGAGCGGCCAGAAACGCGGACCGAGCGGAATGGTCGGATCGAGATCCTCGATACGCTCCTCCGCGAGATGCCGCCACGAACGGCGCACCGCTTCCCTCATCACCACCCTCACCGCCTCGGGCTTTTCCGCGTGGATGTCGGCGTCGCCCGCCGTTTCGTCGAAGGCGCGCTCGTAACCGTCCGCGAGCGCTTCCATCATGCGCACGGTGGTGACGCCGGGCAGATCCGAGCCACGCGCGGCGGTCGCCAGCGAGAGGCCGAGGCGGATCAGGTCATGTGCCGGATTGCCGATCACGGTCTGGTCGAGATCGCGAATCTGGATTTCAACGCGCCCTTGCGCATCGGCGACGGGTCCGAGATTGCCGGTATGGCAATCTCCGCATATCCAGATGGCCGGGCCTTCCGGCAAAGCGTGGCCTTCTATTCCCTCGAGCCATTCGTAGAACTTGCTGGTGTTGCCGCGTACGTAGGCGTGCGCGGAGCGTGCCATTCTGGCGTTGCGGCGCGTGATCAACAGCGCCTGGCGCGCATCCGGTTTGGGCAACTTGTTTCGTGTGATGTTTTTTTTCGCCATGATGAGGTCCGCGTTTATCGACGTTCGAATTCTGCGTGGCGTTCAACGCCACGGTGCGCCAATCGGCGCGCGCGAACGCCTCGCTGCAGCAGGATTCGCGCCTATCTTCTGAATGCGAACTGTAAGCACCGAGCCACCACAATTGCCAACGTCGGCCAGACCCCGAATAGCCCCCACAACGCATGCGCGATGAATCACCGGCCCGGTGTTGTGGCTTACAATTGTCGCAGCCAGGTGCCCGCATGCACCGGCACGCGGTACACGGCAGAAGCTTCATCCCGCCTCCTGCTGCGGTGCAAACGCATCGCGCGAGCCGACAGAGTGGGACACTTTCATCGACGTGACCTCTGTGGAGCGCAGCATGCCATTTCCGGCACAAGACCACGGCTGCTCCGGCTGGCGCGGGGAGATGGCGCAGCGCATCAGCGCATTCGACTGGGCAGCCACCGGCCTCGGCGTCATCGAAAACTGGCCGCGCAGCCTCACGGCGACCGTCCAGTTGCTGCTCGCCTCGCCCGTGCCGCTCGTGTTGCTGTGGGGCAAGCCCGGCTACATGATCTACAACGACGCGTATGCGATCTTCGCGGGCGGACGACATCCCTATCTGCTCGGCTGCCCGGTCGAACACGGCTGGCCGGAAGTCGCCGATTTCAACCGCCATGTCATGGCCACGTGTCTCGCGGGCGGCACGCTGTCGTATCGCGACAAGGAACTGATACTGCTGCGCGACGGCAAGCCCGAAGACGTGTGGATGGATCTCTACTACAGCCCCGTCGCCGACGACAGCGGCGCGCCGGCGGGCGTGCTGGCAGTGGTCGTCGAGACCACCACGCGCGTGCTCACTGAGCGCTGGCGGCAACGCGCCGAAACCGAACTGCACGAGACCAACGAACGGCTGCAACTCGCGCTCAATACCGGCACGGTGCTCGGCACATGGATGCTGGATATGCGCACGGGCAAGGTCAGCGGCGACGAACGTTTCGCGCGCACCTTTTCCTTTCAGCAGGAAGAAGCCGCGAAAGGAGTCGAGCGCCACGCCGCGGTCCACATGCTTCATCCGGACGACCAGGCGCTCAACGATCAACTGACCGCCGAGGCGATCCGCACGCGGCAGCCGTTTCGCGCCGAGTTTCGAATCCGGCGGCCCGACGGCGACTATCTCTGGGTGCAGGCGAACGGCCAGTGCGAATTCGACGAGCACGGCGAACCGACACGCTTTCCCGGCGTGCTGATCGACATCCACGAGCGCAAGATCGCCGAACAGTCACTGCGCCAGTTGACCGAGACGCTCGAACAGCGCGTCGCCGACGAGGTCGCGGCGCGCGCGCTGGCCGAAGAGCAGTTGCGCCAGGCGCAGAAGATGGAAGTGATCGGCAGCCTCACGGGCGGCGTCGCGCACGACTTCAATAACGTGCTGCAGGTGATCAACGGCAACCTGCAAATGCTCGCGGCCGACGCCGGCGACCATCCGGCGACCTTGCGCCGCCTGTGCGCCGCGACGGACGCCGTCAAACGCGGCGCGAAACTGGCCGCGTATCTGCTCGCCTTCGCGCGGCGCCAGCCGCTCTCACCGACCGTGCTGAACCCTCGCCGGCTGCTGAGCGGCATGAGCGAGATGCTGCACCGCGCGCTCGGTGAAACGGTGCGGATCGACACGGTCCTGAGCGACGATTTGTGGAACGTGCAGGCCGATCGCAACCAACTGGAAAACGCGCTGCTCAATCTCGCGATCAATGCGCGCGACGCGATGCGAGCCGACGGCACGCTCACCGTGCGCGCGGCCAACCGCGTGCTGGACACCGCGTTCTGCCGCGGCAAACCGGAGCTCTCGCCGGGCGAATACGTGGTGTTTTCCGTCACCGATACGGGCACCGGCATGCCGCCCGAGGTTCTGCAGCGCGTGTTCGAGCCGTTCTTCACCACCAAGCCCGACGGCCACGGCACCGGCCTCGGTCTGAGCATGGTGTTCGGCTTCGTCAGGCAAAGCGGCGGCCATACCTTGATCGATAGCGAACTGGGACGCGGCACCACCGTCTCGCTGTTTTTCCCGCGCTGCTGCGAAGCCGAAACCTCGGAAACCGTCGACGAGACCACGGCGCCCACCGGTAGCGGCGAAACGATTCTGGTCGTGGAAGACGACGCCGACGTACGGCTGACCGCCGTCGAAATGCTCGCGCAACTCGGCTACAAGGTGCTGACCGCGTCGAGCGGCGACGCGGCAATCGAGTTCATCGACAGCGACGTGCCGATCGATCTGCTGTTTACGGACGTGGTGATGCCAGGCAAGATCAAGAGCGTGGAGCTCGCGCAGCGTGCCGCGGCGCGCTCGCCCGCGGTGCCCGCCCTCTTCACCTCCGGCTATACACGCGACGAAATCGTCCATCACGGCAAACTCGACGCCGGTATCACGCTGCTCTCGAAACCGTACCGGCGCGACGACCTCGCCCGCAAGGTGCGCAACGTGTTGCGCGCCGGCGCTGCCACGGCGGCGGGTATGGCGTTGCCCGTGTCCGTGGCCGAAGGACAGATCGCCGCCTGCGTGCCGCCTGCTGCTTACGACCCCGCCAGGGAATCCGGCCACGAAAGCCAAGCTCCCGCGGTTGAAGCTATCCGCCAAAGGGGGTCGCCGTTTGCGACGGCGCGCTCGACTCGCACGCCGGCTCGTGTGCTGCTCGTCGAAGACGATATGGACTCACGCGAAGCATTCAGCGATCTGCTGACTGCGTTGGGCCTCGATTGCACTGCGGTCGCGAGTGCGGAAGAAGCGCTGCCGCTCGTGCCCGCGCAACACTTCGACATCCTCTTCACCGATCTCACGTTGCCCGGCATGTCCGGCGACAGTCTTGCACGCGCCATGCTGCGCCAGCAGCCGGGTATTCGCGTGCTGCTCGTGTCGGGCTACGGCAAGAACGCGCAGATCGGCGACGCGATTCCAGGTGCACGGCTGCTCGGCAAACCGCTCGATATCGCGGAACTGCGGCGCGAACTCGCGGACTGGATCGATCACACCGAGGCAGCGTCCTAGCCGGCGCGCGCCACGCATTCAACCGACTTCACGATGGACATTCGCTGCGGCACCGCAGGCTGGACCGACAAGACACTGATTGCGTGCAAGCGCTTTTATCCGCGCGGCAGCAGCAGCGCTGAAGCACGTCTGCGTTTTTATGCCTCGCAGTTCCCGCTGGTCGAAGTGGATTCGGCTTACTACGCGATGCCTTCGGCAAGCAATGCGCAATTGTGGTTCGAGCGCACGCCTGAAGGCTTCACGTTCAACTTCAAGGCGTTTCGTCTGTTCACCGGGCATCAGACTTCGCCCGATGCGTTGCCGCGAGACATTGCGATGGCGCTGCCGGAAGGCATCACCGGTCCGCGCAAGAAGAACGTGTACTACCGCGACATGCCGGACGATATCCGCGATGAACTGTGGCGGCGCTATCTGGAAGCGCTCGAACCGCTGCGCGTGAGCGGGCGGCTCGGCGCCGTGCTGTTCCAGTTCGCGCCGTGGATCACGCGCGCGCCGGACGGCCTCGCGCTGGTGGAGGAATGCCGGGCGCGGATGGCGGGCTACATGATGGCGGCCGAGTTTCGCAATCAGTCGTGGTTCGATGAAGAGCATGCAGCCCGGTCGCTCGAATTCCTGCGCGAGCGCGGCATTGTGCATGTGATCGTCGACGCGCCGCCGGACGTGACCAACCGCGTGCACACCGTGTGGGACGTGACAAATCCCGAACTCGCGATGGTGCGTCTGCATGGACGCAATACGCAGACGTGGAGCGCGACCGGCGCCGCGAGCGCGGCGGATCGGTTTGATTACGACTATGACGAAGCGGAGTTGACGGAGCTCGCCGTGCCGATTCGTGCGATCGCGACGCGCGCCGGACGCACGCATGTGATTTTCAATAACTGCTTCGAGGATCAGGGGCAGCGCAATGCGAGGGTGTTGATGGGCATCCTCGGTTCCGACGCCATCGCGCCGTGAGGTTGCAAGTCAGCGATCGGCCAACAAGCGGTATTCGCTCACTTTCTTGCTAAGACATTCGGGAGTCGGCTCCGCTCCCTGGGAGGCCATCCGGTTCTCTCTTGAGTCTGGACCTGGTCGCGGCTCCGCCTCTTCAAAAGCTCGGGCGAGAACCTGCACAGTCAGCCGTCAACCGTTGGCAGCTCACTTGATTCTCACAACGACCTTGCCCCTGGCGCGTCCCTGGGCCAGATATTCAAGCGCTTCCTTCGCTTGGTCAAACGGGAACACCTTGTCAATCACTGGACGAACCTGTTCTGACTTGAGGAGTTCGCCAATTTCGGAGAGCTGGGTTCCATCGGGACGTACGAAGAGAAATGAATAGGTCACATCCCGCGTTTTCGCAAGCCGCATGATCGTGCGGCTCATTAGCCCGAATACCAACCTTAGAATGAAGTTTAGCCCGCGAGCACGGGCGAACGCCGCGTCCAGCGGCCCGATGAGAGACACAATCTTGCTCCCGGCTTTAAGGATGCCTATGGATTTTTCAATCGCATCACCTCTGATAGTGCCAAGCACTACGTCGTAGCCGCGCAGCACTTTTTCGAATTCCTGCTTTTTGTAGTCGACGATCTCGTCGGCGCCCAGACTGGTTACGAGTTGGACGTTGCCCGTACTGGTGGTCGTTCCGACCCTGGCGCCGAAGTGCTTTGCCAACTGGATCGCAAACGTGCCGATACCGCCGGCCCCTGCAGGAATGAACACCTTCTGGCCGGCTCGGATATTAGCGCGCTCCTTCAACGCCTGCCAGGAGGTAAGCCCGACCATCGGAACGGCGGCAGCCTGCACGAAGTCCAGGTTGACCGGTTTCGATGCCGCAACGCGCTCCGGCACCGCCGCGAATTCGGCGATCGAGCCCCTACCGAGATCGAAGAGGCTGGCAAAGACGGCATCACCCGGTTTGAAACGCGTCACACTGCTGCCGACCTCGGTCACCACACCAGAAATATCGCTGCCGAGCGTAGCCGGCAATTCGAATTTGAGGACGGGCTTGAACGTCCCTGCCGGAATCATGTTGTCGATTGGATTCAACCCCGCCGCGTGGACCTGGACCAGCAGTTCATCAGGCTTTAGCGTGGGGCGAGGCACTTCGGCAAACCCGATCTCGGGCGACTTGCCATAGCGTTTGAAGGTGAGTGCTTTCATGGTGTTCTAAATTCAATGTTGGGTACCTGTCGCCGACCGCGAAGGATTCATCACGCCAGAAACTCCAGTGCTTTGATCACGAAGTCGGTGTGATACTGAAAGATGCCACCGTGCCCGGCGTCCTGGTATATGACGAGCTGCGCGTGGGGAATGCGGCGGGCCATGTCAGAGCTCAATGCGGTGGGCACCATGATGTCGTTGTCTCCATTGGCGATCAGGACAGGCATGCGCAGGCGGGTAAGGTCTTGCGCCGCCTGCTGGCCCCACGCCTTGATCGCCTTGAGTTGGCGAAGCAAGGCGCGGGGTGTCGGCCCCCTGTCGCGCCCGGCCTTGCGTTCCTTGAGCCTCTTCAGAAAAGCGCTTGCTGCCTGTCGGCCGTTGGTGGTGGCGGTGAAGAACAGATAGGTCTTGGGATCGCGCATCGTCACCAGACCCTTGAGCATCAGCGGCCAGGACGTAGCCCCCACGCGATCGATTCCCTGGCCGCCCGCGGGTCCTGTGCCTGTGAGGATGAGCCTGCGCACCAGATCCGGCGCCTTGAGCGCCACGTCCTGCGCCACGAAGCCGCCGAGCGAAAAGCCGAGCAGATCAACCTGATCGAAACCCATCGCGCGGATCAACGCGATGGTGTCGTGCGCCATCTCGTCCACGCTCACGGGCGCAATGCCACCGGAAGAACCGATTCCCCGGTAGTCGATCGCGATCACGCGATGCTTGCGGGCCAGGCCATCGACGATGCGCGGGTCGAAATTATCCAGCACGGCGCCCCAATGGTTGAGCAGCATCAGCGGGATACCCCCGTGCGGGCCTAGTTCGCGGTAAGCGAAAGTGGTTCCCCCCACCCTGACCTCGTTGTTCTGTGCGTGGGCATAGGATGTTGCCGATTGGCTATCTGGGTTGAAACTGATCATCATCGATTCCTTGAGGGGCGGCCTTCACGCGTTGACGTCCACGATAGTGCGGCCACCCACCTAGCCCTGGAGCACCGCATCTGCAAGGCCAGGCACTTCGGCCACGGCGACCACCCGGGTGCGTGTGCGAGCTTTCCGGGGTCCACGTCGGTGGCCAGACGTGCTCACGCTTCTAGCCGCACGATAAGGCATTGCTGGCTTGGGGTATGACAGAAGCCGCAGGGGTCACGCTTCTGACCGATAGCGATCGGCCGCGTGCGCCTGCCGAATGTCCGACAGGAGCCCTTGACGCGCGCCATCCAGCGCGTCCCAGCGCCCCGCCACGTGCAGCGGCGGGATGGTGACGAGTTCGCGACGATCAAAGCCGACCAGCGCCGCATCAACCAGTTCGCCGACCTCCATCACCTCGGGAAGCGTATTGACGTCGATGCCGGCGCGCCCCCAGATCTCCGTGCGGGTCGCCGCCGGGAGCACCGCCTGCACGTAGACGCCGCTGGGCGACAACTCGAGGTTCAATCCCTGCGACAGGAACAGCACAAAGGCCTTGGTGGCGCCGTAAATCGACATGCCGAACTCGGGCGCGAGACCCACCACCGAGCCGATGTTGACGATCGCGCCGGTACCCGACTGCACGAAGCGCGGAGCGACCGCGGCAGCGAGCCGTGTCAGCGCCGTGGTGTTGAGCGTGATCAGGCGTTCGATGCCCTCAGCGGTCTGCTGCACGAAGCTACCGGCCTGGCCCATGCCGGCGTTATTAATCAGGATGCTATGCGAGCGTCGTCGCGCAGGCGAGTCTCGACCGCGGCCAGATCCTCAGGCCGGGTCAGGTCGGCCTGCAGCACGTCGACGGCCACATCGCTTTCCTCACGCAGGCGCGCGGCGAGAGCATCGAGGCGGGCCTTGTCGCGTGCAACCAGCACGAGGTCGTGGCCGCGGCCGGCGAAGCGCTCCGCGTACGTGGCGCCGATACCAGAGGAGGCGCCCGTGATGAGAACTGTCGGAAGCGTGGTCATGAGCTAATTCCTTTGCAAGAGAGGTTCGGATGGTGGACGCAAGCTGCGCTCGCCTCAGGCGATGATGGACGGGTAGTCGGTGTAGCCCGCAGCGCCGCCACCATAGAGCGTGGCGAAGTCGGGCTGCGCCAGCGGTGCGCCGGTCTTCAGGCGTTCGACCAGATCGGGGTTGCTGATGAATGCACGGCCGAAGGCGAACAGGTCTGCTTTACCCTCGTTGAGCCTGGCAGTAGCGAGTTCCAGGTCGTAGCCGTTGTTCGCCAGGTAGGTTTGCCTGAACCGACGGCGCAGCGCGTCGTAGTCGAACGGTGCGACATCGCGCGGGCCGCCGGTCGCGCCCTCGACCACGTGCAGGTAGACGATGCCCAGCGCGCTGAGCTGCGCGGCGATGTAGTCGTACTGCGGCTGGGGATCGCTGCTCGAGATGCCGTTTGCCGGCGACACAGGCGAGATGCGGACGCCGGCGCGATCGGCACCAATTTCTTCCACCACTGCAGCAACGACTTCCAGCAACAGACGCGCACGGTTTTCGATTGAGCCGCCGTAGGCGTCAGTGCGCTGGTTGGCCCCGTCCTTAATGAACTGCTCCAGCAGATAGCCGTTGGCACCGTGGATTTCTACGCCGTCGAAGCCGGCCGCGATAGCGTTGGCCGCAGCCAGGCGGAAATCATTCACGATGCCCGGCAACTCGACAAGCGCCAGCGCACGGGGCTGGGACACGTCGACAAATCCGTTGTTGACGAAGGTTTTCGTCTCCGCGCGAATGGCCGAAGGGCCGACCGGCGCAGCGCCGCCGGGCTGGACATCGACGTGCGAAACACGGCCGACGTGCCAGAGTTGCGCGAAGATGCGTCCACCCCTCGCATGCACAGCCTCAGTGACCTTGCGCCAGCCGGCGATCTGCTCGGACGTGTACAGGCCGGGAGTGTCCTGATAGCCCTGAGCCTGAGCTGACACCTGGGTGGCCTCCGTGACGATGAGGCCGGCCGAGGCGCGCTGGGCGTAGTAGGTCGCGGCCAGTTCGCTGGGTACCAATCCCGCGCCAGCGCGATTGCGGGTCAGCGGAGCCATGACAAAGCGGTTGGCGAGTGTCAGGCGGCCAAGGGCGTAGGGCTCGAAAAGCGTCTTGTCGGTCATGTTGCGTCGGCTTCCAGGATTGGGAATGGACACAATGATGACGATCATAATCTAACTTGTCAAGTTTTGATGATGATCAACATCAATGTATAATGGAACCTTCGCAGATATGCACTCACAGTGGTCAGCAAATGAAGATCACCAAGGCACAGGCGCAGGCCAATCGGGAACACGTCGTCGAGACGGCGTCGAAACTGTTTCGGGAGCGCGGCTATGATGGGGTTGGCGTTGCCGATCTGATGGGCGCCGCCGGCTTCACCCACGGCGGCTTTTACAAACAGTTCCGCTCCAAGGCCGACCTGATGGCGGAATCGGCGGCCTGCGGCATCGCGCAGACCGTGGCGCTGAGCGCTGACGTGGAGGCGCCTGAGTTTGTGCGGTACTACCTTTCTCGCGAGCACCGCGACACCCGCGCGACCGGTTGCACGATGGCCGCACTGGGCGGGGATGCCGCGCGTCAACCGGAAGCAGTCCGTGCCACGTTCGCGGCCGGCATTGAGAGCCTGCTGGCTGCGCTGAGCCCCGAGGGCACTGCGTCGGGCGATGCGGATGCGGGCCAAGCGCGAGCCCGGTCCCTCGACATACTGGCGCACGCCGTCGGTGCCATTGTCATGTCGCGCGCCTGCCCGGACGATTCGCCACTGGCCGACGAAATCCTGGCGGTTTGCCGCGACGCGATTCTGGCGTCAACGAGCCCGTCGGCGACCGCGGGCGAACCCGCGCGCAATGACGGTAGCGGCACGTCGGCAACGACGGAGTGACTCCGTTACCGGCGAGTTCCGCACACAGCGGAGCACTCCGCGGTTTCCTCCATCGGATTTATTTGTCGGCCGCCGGCACGTCGGCGTGTGGATCGCCAACAGTTCTGCTATAGGCGGATACACCGTGGCGACGTCGAATCAGGGGCGAAGGCTTCTTCCGGCTCTGATAGCGGCAATCGACCCTCTCACGCTGTCCGTTTCGCGCTGCGGATTGAACCCGTCGATGCAACACGGGTAGCTGGTTAGGTGTGACGGTGGCAGGCGACGGAAGCCAGTGCCAAACCCTGAATACCGATTGCGAAGCGAGTCAGGAGTCGGGTTTCCTGAGCGCCAAACGCGCTGCCTGTGGCGTCTTCCCCGTCCACGCCTGAAATGCCCGCGCAAACGAGTTGGGATCCTCAAAACCCAGCAGAAATGAGATCTCTGCGCCGGACATCGACGAATTCGTCAGGTAGTGTTTTGCGAGCGACTCGCGCAGGACGTCCAGCGTCTCCTGGAAACTGGTACCTTCAGTCTTCAACTTGCGCTGCAGGGTCCGAGTGCTGACACCGAGTTTGCGGCAGACGACATCCATCGTCAGTTCACCAGCCGGCAACGCCTCGAGTAGCACGCCGCGCAGGCGTTCCGCCATGCTGGCGGTTCGGTCCAACTCCGCCAGTCGCATACGCAGGGCGGGCTCGAAATATGACCACATCTTGTGGTTCTCGGTCAGGAAGGGACGTTCAACGTCTTCCGCAGCAAAAACAAGCGTGGCCAATGCGGTGCAGTCGACCGGTACGCCGAAATACGCCTCGTATGCACGGAGGTCCGACTCCGATCCCGGCTGCACGGGCCAACCTGCCCGCAACGGTCGCACGTGGCTGCGCGTAGCGAGCCGTGCGAGCTGCACGAAGAACACCAGCTTGAACGCGAGGAACACGCTCGGTGGAGACTCCGTGCGGTCCAGGAAGTCGATGGTGACCCTACAGTGCGTCGCCGTTCGTGCCACGTTGATCTCGATCGGCGCGACCAGCCTGACGTACTTTGCGATGCGGTGAAGTGCCCCCTCCATGTTCGCACTGCAGAGCGCAGCAAAGAGCTCCGGGTCGAACCAGTCGGACGACATCACCTGTGCAACCTGCAAGGGCGCCGGACAGTCTGCCCGCACAGCCTCGGCTTCCGCCTCGATGGCCCGCCAGAGTTTGAAGAAATCCGGCGAGTTCAGACGCACGTTCTGGCGGGCGAACAGATCGCCCGGAAGCTGTGCGCGGCGCAGCACGCTCGGCGTTGCCAATCCTGCGTCTTGCATCAGTAACCGCCAGCCCGGCCACACGGCATACCCCAGCGGGGGGCTGCGGTAGCCATTCAACGGGATTGTGTGTTCTATAGACATGGACGAAGTTTACGCGGTCGATCACGACAGCGCACTCGCCGATCGCGCCAACGGCGTACGCAATCATTGGCGCGTTTGGCAGTTTGATTGGCGCGTTCGGCGAGTGCGCGTGACGCGACTCGACGGCAAAGTGCTGCTTATGCCAGTGGTGCCGTCAAATCACGTGCGCCAGGCTGGTTATTCATCATTGCAAACGCGGCATGGCGCGATTCGATGATTTTACCGGGCTGGTTGCAGCAGTCGTCAGATACTGCCAGCGCCGACCGCGAACTACTCATCCCGGCCTGCATGGCTGAGACAACATGCCGTATCTTTGGGGAAGCACACATGAAAAAAACTGTCCTGATTACGGGCGCATCGTCGGGTTTTGGATTGATGCTTGCCAATCACCTCCATCAACAAGGTTTCAATGTGATAGGCACCAGCCGTGAGCCGGAAAAATACGCGGGTAAGGTGCCATTCAAACTGTTGCGCCTGAACATCAATGAAGACGGCTCCATCGAAGCGTTTGCCGACGAATTGTTCCGACACATTAGACAGCTGGACGTACTGGTTAATAATGCAGGTTACATGGTCACAGGGATCGCGGAAGAAACGCCAATCGAATTGGGGAGGCAACAGTTTGAGACCAACTTCTGGGGCACGGTCAAGGTGACAAATGCCTTGCTACCAAAGTTCCGGGCACAGAAGCAGGGGCAGATTATCACTGTCAGTTCCATCGTAAGTCTAATCGGCCCCCCGAACCTGTCGTATTACGCTGCTTCCAAGCACGCGGTTCAGGGGTTCTTCAAGTCGTTACGTTTCGAACTGAATCAGTTCAACATTAAAGTTAGCATGGTGGAGCCGGTCTGGTTCAAAACCAACCTTAGCCAGAATGCTGTCTCCGCGGGCAGCGGCAGTATCGCGGACTACAACACATACCGGAAGCAGGTGACAGCCGCGACGCAAAAAGGCATAGACGAAGCGGAAGCACCAGACGCGGTTATCAATACCATTACTCGGCTGATTAACGCCAGTGAACCGAAATTCAGTAATCCTGTCGGAAAAATGACAGGCATGATTCTTTTCCTTCAAAACTACGCACCAAAAATGTTCGAAGGTTCAATACTGAAGAGCGTAACAGCCGCGAAATGAAGCTACCGGCGCTCATCAATCCTTCAGTTACGCGACACACTACCCGACGAAAGAAAATCAGTTGGCAAAACCGCAGTCGGCGTGAATTTGGGAATGACAGTCAATTTGCTAAATGAGAGGACTTTAACGATGAAATATTATCTTTGCAAATTTATTCCGCCGCGTGCGGATTTCCTCGCGACGATGTCTGCCGGTGAAAAGGAATGGATGAGGCAGCATGGAGTCTTTCTGAACGAGCTCCTCGATAAAGGGCTGATCGTCGCTCATGGGCCCGTGATTGATGACGCTGGTGGCTACGGCGTATCGCTCTACCAGATCGCCGATGATCAGGATATTTCCGCGCTGACATCGGAAGACCCGATCGTGAAGAACGGGGTTGGTCATTACGAACACTACACCATGCTTCATTTGACAACGCGTGGTTGAAAGCCCCAGCGGTTAGCGGGGCGCATCAACTGTCGCCGTTTGACAACCTCTCATGGCGAATTCACCCGCTCGATCCAACGCAACCCTTCAGTTCGCCGTGTGAACAGACAAAGAAATCAGTACCTTCAACGAAGCGCAGCCGCCACCGCCTCGTCAATCTGCAGCGCGAAGCGCGCGTCAACATCGGGCACGCTGTAGCCAATTGACAGTTCCAGATACGCGTCGCCCAGCACCAACTGAACGAACGTTGCTGCCCGCAATGCAGCAGTCGGCTCATCAAATCTCTTCCGCAGAATTCTTGCGGCGAACGCACGCACGACCTTTGCACCATTTTCGTAGAACACCTGACCGAGTTCCGGAAGGCGCTCGGCCTCAGCGACGATCGCCCGGTAAAGCCGCAGGTAATCCGGCGCGATCAGGCTTCGTGCGAGCAGCCATCCCAACTCGTGCAACTCGACTTCAGGCGATCCATCGGATGGCTCGTGCAGAGCGCCCGCAAGAAGTCCGCCGATCTCAGCGCACATCGAGCTCACCAGACCCACGAAGAGTGCCTCCTTCGACTTGAAGTGGCGGTAGACCGTCTGTTTGCCGACGCCAGCGGTCGCCGCGACGTCGTCCATCGTGGCGAGACCAAAACCCTGGCTTAAAAAAACGGCTTTCGCGCCGTCGAGGATCGCGGACCGCTTGCGGCGTTGCAGCGGGCTCAGGTCAGGGGAAGAGAAAGCGTTCATACGGCATAGATAGCAGATCATCGAACGGTTGACAAGACTGGGCAGTCTCGTTTACCTTTGTCGAAACGAGACCGACAAGTCTCGTTCATCTGATTTATCGATTTCACAGGCGATCATCAAGGAGAGCGCTTTGGAACTGTTCATTACGGGTGGTACGGGCTACATCGGGCAAGCGGTCGCGCGCAAGGCAATCAGCCTCGGCCATCAGGTGACTGCGCTGGTGCGCCAGGACAGGTCATCGGCCGCCAGCGCGCTGGCGCGTCTCGGTGTGAAACTGCATGCGGGCGACCTGCGTGAGCCGCAGTCTTTCGCGGCGGCTGCCGGTGCCGCCGATGGCGTGGTGCACGCCGCGTCGACCAACGATGCTTCCGCCGCTGCTGTTGATGAGGCTGCGGCGGTAGCGATGCTTTCGCATTTGCGTCCGGGCGCGGCATTTGTCTATACGTCGGGCACCTGGGTCTACGGCAATACGGTGGGAGGGCCCGCGACGGAAGCATCGGCGCTGAACCCGACACCGCTCATTGCCTGGCGGCCCGCCGTGGAGCAACAGGTGCTGGCGCTGGCAGCGAGCCGCTCGATCGCCGCAGCGATTCTCAGACCGGCGATGGTGCACGGCTACGGCGGCGGCGTCTTCGGCATGCTTGCGGGCATGGCCCGTAAGACCGGCAGTGTGAGGATCGTTGGCGATGGTCGTAATCACTGGCCCGCCGTTCACGTCGATGATCTCGCCACGGCTTACCTCAGCGCGATCGAGCAGGCGACAAGCGGGGAGGTGCGAGTCGCCGGACAGATCTTCAACGTGGTCACGGAAGATGCCGTTGCTGTTGCCGAGATGGGTGAAGCGATCCGGGCGTCGGTCGGCGCCGATCGCGTCGAACTCTGGCCGCTCGCCGATGCGCGCCAATCGCTTGGACCGTTCGCTGACGCACTGGCGCTCGACCAGGCGATCAGCGGCCAGCACGCCCGGCGAGTGCTGACGTGGGAACCCCACGGCCCCGGCCTGATTGCGGACCTCTCTTCACAAGCGCACTTTCAGCAAAGCAACGGAGCATGACGATGGCGTGGAACAGCTTGTCTTTCGAATCGATTCTCGCGACGATCCTGGCGGTTCTATTCGTGATTGCCGGGGTGATCAATCTCTCACGACGCGGCGCGGCAAAACGGGACTTCGCGCGCTGGGGTTACCCGGCGTGGCTTCAGTTGCTCTGCGGCGCGCTCGAACTGCTGAGTGCGGCACTTCTTCCCTGGCAGCAAACCAGAGTCTTGGGCCTGACGCTGGCCGGAGCGGTCATGATCGGCGCGCTCTTCACGTTGCTACGAAACCGGGAGCCGTTCGGGCATCTCGCCCCGGCGCTGGTCTTCTCGGCTCTGATTGTGGCCACCTTGGCGGTTCGCGGTTGAGGCTTCCGCGACACCGCGCGAATGAGCCCGAGACGCTGACATGCCGCGCCGGCAATCCGCGCTGCAGGTACTTGAAATACACACGCGGATTGCGGCATTGGAGCAACTTCAGTTGACCATGTGCTTGATAGGTCCTGCTTTTGCCGCGATGGCCACGCGCTCCATTTTCACGTGCTGTGTGCAGCGGCCCAGATTCGATGGCAATGCCGGCCGCCCCTGACTAGCGGTCCCGTTCTTCTGCTTCTTGAAGCGGTGTGTTAGCGGCTCACCGCCGGCAGTTCACACAAGTTTGTTCATCCAGACCGTTAAGGCATGGGCCCGAAGAAAATCGCGCTCAGCTTTTTTCGGCCGATCACCCGCGCAAGTTCAGCAATCACGCAATACATAAAGATCAGCGTTGCGAGGAGGATCTGGACGGCCCAGAAGCGAGGCCAACTGACATCGGCCCAGAGTTGCGCATTGGCCGCGACGAGACCGGGCGCTTCTTTCCAGTAGTCATAGAGCCGCTCAAAGTAATGAACGATGAGCGCGACGGCCGCATACATCAACGTCTTCCAGCCGACGTTCCAGACAAGCGGCTTGTCGGGAAAGCGATTGATGAACGGCAACATGTCCGCGACCAGAACGGATTTACCCAATATCAATGACGCGAGAAGCACCGAAGTCGACGTAGGCAGCGAGATACCCGAGCCTCTGATCATGAGCGCCCTGACAATCGCGACGATGTGAAGGATGATGAAAAAGAAGATCGTCGGCGGAAGCGTTTTCATGAATTCATGCTTGATCTTGCCCGTCAGCGTACCCATGATGCGCTCCTCGCCAGCCGCCCTGACCTATCCGCACGCTCAACACGCCTCAGCAATCATCGGTGACGGCCGGCTCCGCAATCGCGAGCATCTGCGTTAGCGACCCGGTGGAACTGGCAGGCGTGTCGATCATGAACAGCGATTCGCGCAAAGCCAGCTCAATATCGAAGCGTTGTTCCAGCCACGCTCGCAGGCCGGCCTCGGACATGATGACGATGTTGCTGCGTTTCGCTTCATCGGTGGTCGTCACGTCAGGCATTTCGGGGACAACGTCCGGGTCGAAGCCATTCGTGGTCGCATGAAAGAAACCCCACGTGTCATTTTCAATAAGCAGCACATGGAAGTCGGGGAGCGCCAACAGCGCGTCTTCACTGTGAGCCGCTTCGATGCGTGCCTGAAGCAGGTTCAACGCTTCGACGGCGGACATGCGCATGCGCACCGCGGAGAGCGCGCCCCCCGTGGTGTCGATCGGCTCGACAATCCCCGCATCAATCGCCTTGCGGGTCGCTACCGCGACGGTCAGCGCAAGAGGATGACCAACGCCGAAATCAATCTTGAAGTTGCAGATCGCGCACATGGTTTCACCTCAAGGCGTGACGATGTTGAACCAGAAATCGAAGTTGTCGAGCCAGGACACGAACTCGCCAAGCTTCTGGCTATTGCCGTCGATTTTGGCGCTGCCCGCCATCACCAGCTTCTGCATGTTGGTTTGCCCCATCATGATGCTGTTGAGGTCCGCGCGCGTCATGGTGACCGTTGCGTCCGCTGATTTCGAGGTTCTGTCTTTTGAATAGTGCAACGCGCTGTTCTCGACGCCCAGCACGCAGTTTTCCTTCGTATCGGTCAGTACGAGATTGAACGACGCCGTCTTCCCGTTCGCTCGCTCACCATTCAGCCGGATACCAAGGTAGTCGAGGAACATGTCGAGCGGCATGGCCTGAATGGTATCCGGGCTCTGCGGCGCGGGCGCCTGTCCCTTCCTGACGCCGTTGCGCAATTCCATGGCTCCCGTCAGATAGAAGTTGCGCCAGGGCGCAGACTCCGACTGGTAGCCAAGCTGCTCATAAGCGTCCGCCAGCAGCTGTTTGGCAGCGGTGTTTTGCGGATCCGCGAACACCACGTGGTTGACGACTTCCGCCACCCATCGGTAGTCGCCCTGATTAAACGAATCGTGCGCCCTTCGCAGAACGGCAGCCGCTCCACCCATGTACTCGACATACCGCTTACCGCTTACCGCTGTCGGTCGGCTGCAAGCGGTGCAGATTTGCGGGCACGCCGTCAAAGAATCCAAGGCGCAGGTTGTACTGCGCGACGGCATCGTGATAGACCGTGCCGTAGTAGCTCCGGCAATACCAGTGCTTCGCAAGGCTGTCCGGCAGACGGACTGCCTCGCCAATCTCGAGCGGCGTCTGGCCCGTGTTGGCCATGCGCATGACCTGGTCATGCAGATAGCGATACATGTCGCGTTGCGCACGCAGGAAAGCATTGATCCGGTCGTTGCCCCAGGTAGGCCAATAATGCGAGGCAAAGAGGACCTGCATATCGTCGCCGTGCAGATCGAGCGCCGTTTGCAGGTACTTGGACCAGAGCAGCCCATCACGAACTTTTGCGCCTCGTAACGTGTACAGATTGTGCAGCGTGTGAGTGGCATCTTCCGCCGCGCAGAACGCCTTGAACTTCGGCAGATAAAACATGAACTCAGAAGGCGCCTCCGATTCCGGCGCCATCAGAACCTCAATGTCCACGCCGCGAGCGTCAGTTTCTGGCCGGTCTTTTCTGCAAACATGGAGGGCACCGCCAGCGTGATAGTACCGACCGAAGTCGTCTTTCCCAGACCACCATCGACAATCCCCGTCGGGCTGCGCGGTAGCAGTGAGCCATACATGTAGCTGGCGCGACGCCCCATCGCATTGCCGGCGATGATGTTCTCGCCGACGGCAGCTTCAGTGAAACCAACCGGCGCCACAATCTGCACCTTGCCCGATTTCAGATCGTCGTCACTGACGAGGCCTCGCACACCGCCATAGTGATCGACATGGCTGTGCGTGTAGATGACGTGAGTGATCGGCTTGTCGCCAAGATGCGGAATGACGAGCTGCTTCCACACCGTCGAAGCTACTTCGGTCGTAATAAAAGGATCGACGACAATATAGCCGTGATCTCCCCGAATAATGCTCATCACGGAGAGGTCGTAGCCGCGCACCTGCCAGATGCCGTCGACCACCGTGTAAAGCCCGTGATTCATGTTCAGCTTGGCGTTGCGCCAGAGGCTCGGATTGACCGTTGATGGAGCGTTGTTTTCCGGGCCGCCGTGTACAAACGCGAACTGCTGAAGGTCCCAAGCCGGAAATTCGCCTTGCCCCTTGATGATGACCGGCTCGGGGAGCGTGGCGATGAGACCGCGCTTTGCGTCTTCAAAGTCCTGGGCGTCAGCGAAAGAAAGAAAATCGGCGTATTGCTTATTCAATGCAATGGTCGAGGGCGACGCGGGCTTTGAAGCAGGACTGGTTGAGTTTGTCGACCCGGCTTGCGCAAGCGTTTCGCCAACTGCCCCGGAAAATCCGGTTGCCACGCCGACAACCGCCACGTTTTTCAGGAACGCCCTGCGTGCTCCAGGCTTTGCCGCATCCGATTGGGACATGCCCACCTCCGGTAATTAGGAAAAGCGGACGCTCAATGGCCTTTGAGAGTGGCCTGCCCGCCCTCTTACTGATCCAGAAAACTCGATGGATTAATTAACTGCCAGCTACGTATTCAGTAATCTGTAGCGTCGTTCGCCTGTAGCAGGCTTTTTGGCCTATGTCCGCGTGAATCGGCAATCAAGGAAGGTTATGCGATTGTCACAGGCCTCCAAGTCGTATTGACCGACTGATCCAATGCCCGCAACTGATAACGTATAAATGACCGGCTAACGATATTGCGTTTAAAACGCGATTCAAACGTCCGCAGTTTCTAAACATAGGACAATTTTTCGATATGTCTCACATTTTTTGCGTCAACTTCGTTGCGTGGTAATTCGCAATATCGGAAGTTATCTGGAATTGGCGCCCTACGATACGTAGGCTACCGGATCAATCGGGTCGCCTTCCGCCTCGCCGAACGCCGGGCTCGGAACGTAAGCATGTACGAACAGTTGTTCAAACGTGCGCGCCCGGCGCAGCGGGTCTTGCGAGAGCAGCTTGCCGTGCTTCTCAGCGAGACAAGCAGGATCGCCTGCGGCGGAGCCGTTTCGTTTAATTCTGCGAACCGTTTCCGTGGATGGCGATTGCGATGCGGATTACAGAGCCTGCTCGACACCCGCAATCACATCGACCCGGTTCTGACGCGATAGACCTCCGCCTGAAAACATCTCAGCCACAACACGGACTTCACGAGCCTTCAAGGAGAAGCAGCGGCATGGGCCGGATGGCGGCAATGGAAACCTATGTCAGTGTGGTGGAGGCGGGTTCGTTCTCGGCGGCCGCAAAGCGGCTCAAACTCGGGCAACCGGCCGTGTCGAAGTCGATCACGCAGCTCGAAGAGCGACTCGGCGTGCGACTCCTGTTGCGTTCGACACGCGGACTGACGCCCACCGACGCAGGTCAGCGCTTCTACGAGCACGTGCGGCGCGCAATCGAAGAAGTGGACCTTGCAGAACATGTCGCGCGCGACGTGTCGACGGGGACTCTCCAGCGTGCTTCGCGTCAGTGCCGCGGTGACCTTCGCAATCGCCGGCAAGTGCTGTCGGTGTATAGATTAATTGCTTCGACGAGCAGGGGCCGCGCAATGCAAGGACTTTAATTAGCATCCCGGAAGCAATTGCAAATCCGCTATGCACCGATCCGCCGACAGCCTTACGAAATCAGGTCCACCAGAATTTCTTCCATTGCCTTTGCGCTAACGCCCTCATGTCGCCATAGCCGCGAGTTATCGCGCTCTGGTGACATTCAACCGCGCACGGGGCGCGGCCACCGGCGTTTCCCGTGCCGGCCGGGCGTTCAACTCGAACGACCGGCAATCCGACGACGAATCTGCCTAGCGCCGAAAAAACACCCTCTGCAAGGCTGAGTACGCGGCACGTTAAGTGCTCCATTCGTGATCAAGCAGGCGGCGATCGTCTGCGTCTTTATTCCGGTCCAACCAAGGAGGACGAATCATGAATAAGGCAACCAGCACCTTAATCGCGGCCGTCGCCGCACTCGCTCTGTCGGGCGGCGCTTTCGCGCAAACAGCCGGAGGCTCCAGCGGCGCAGGCACGTCAGGCAGCACCGCTAGCCCGGCGAACCAGACGAACCAGATGAACGGCGCAGCGGGTGGCTACGGCACGCCAAGCGGCACCAATTCCGCTAGCGGCATGGCCACCCGGCAGGCGCCGAACTCCGGCCTGCCGAGTGGGAACAGCACTTCGACCTCCGGCACCAGCGCGCCTAAGACGAGTAACACACTGGCCACCCCAAGCGTCGTGTCGCCCGCCGCCGGCCAACAGCAGTGATCATGTCGGTTCGCTTGAGGACCAACCGTCGGCGACGACTCCACAAAGGACGTCGCCGAATGAGATCCATAAGCGTCGGTAGCGTTATTCGAGAGCAATTGTCCGGCGCGTCAATTCAGACACCGTGTCCGCGCTTACGGAGGACGTCCAACCAGAGCTATCGCCGCATGATCCTGTGCAGTTGAAGACTCGCCGCCAACTGGCGAGTCCCCGCGCTTTAACTTCCAATCCGATGAACCCGCGGGCGCAACCGCCGCAGAGCGCATTTTCACGCGACCGACAATCTGCGCGTGCAATCCGGCCATCGGCATCGCGCTTTTTATCCTATTGTCGCCAATGCGGCTTATATTGATGTCAGGCGTGTTCCCGCATCAACAGGATTCCGCTTGAGCGCGATCCCCGCACTGGTGCTGGCCATCGTGGCCGCGAGACGGGTGGTCGCAGCATGAAATACGCGGCACGCACGCGCCCTGGTAGGATGCCCATCGCACGCCTTTGGTGGAGTCCGGTTCACTGTTGCTCCTCACGCAGCCTGTCCTTTCGTCACGAGAACCATCATGCCCGTCCAACCCGACAAAGTCCCCGCTGCCAGCGCCCCACCGCACAAGGCCCCGCGCAAGGTCATGCCGATCGCCGCGCGCAATCTTCTGATGGTGGCCGTGGGCGTCATGGTGTTCGCGATCGTGGCGACCGTCGTGCTTTACGGTCCGATTACGTACGGCGACCAGATTCCGAACTTCGGCATCATCCTCATGCTGACCGTGCCGGTGATCGCGGGCGTGGCGTTCCGGGTCGGACTGGATGCGTGGTTCGACCGGAAGTGAACGACGGCCGCTTCAAGCGCACACCGTTTGAAAGCCGCCGCGTCTAGCGTGTCGACGCGCCAAGCGGCAGCACCACCCACACCTCCAGCCCGCCACCTTCGCGCGCATGAAACTCCAGACTGCCGCTGTGCAGGCGCGCGATTCGCTCGACGATCGCCAGTCCCAGCCCGGTGCCGCCGCTGTGCGTACGCGCATTGCGGCCGCGCTGGAACGGCGCCTTCAGTTGCTCCAACTCCTGCGCTGAAAGACCTTTGCCGCGATCGCCGACTGCAACGTACACCGCCTCGCGCGTGGCCCAGCTTCGCACTGCCAGTCCGCTTCCGCCGTACACGATCGCGTTCTGCATCAGGTTCATCAGCAGCCGCATCATGCTGATCGGCCGATACGGCACAGCGGGCAACGTCGCAAGGGATAGCTCGAACTCGTGCCCCAGCCCCGCGAAATCCCCCGCCAGCCGTTCGATCAGCGCATTGAGATCGCCAGGCTCCGGCTGCTCGCGCTCGCCGCTGCCCGCGTAGTCCATGAACTGCTGCAAGATCGTTTCGATCTGATCCAGATACGATTCAGCGGCGACCACGAAGCCGCTGTCGCTGCCACTGGGCATGGCCATGGCCATCGAAAGACGCAGCTTGGTCAACGGCGTGCGGATGTCGTGCGAGATGCCCGCGAGCATCAGCGCGCGCGTCGCCTCGGCTTGTTGTAACGCCTGCGTCATCTGATTGAACGCGCCGCTCACCGTGGCGATTTCGGCGGGGCCGTCGGTCGGCAATGGCGCGGGCGTTTCACCGGCGCTTACGCGGCGCGCCGCGCGCGTCAACTCCTGGAGCGGCCGGTTGAGGTGGCGCTGGATCAGGTAGCCGGTCAACGCCGCCAGCGCGCCGAGTCCGAGCGTCAGCACGATGGCGGCGTCGAGTCCGTTGCCCTGCGCGTCTTCGGGAACGGGCAGCGCGATCCAGTACGGCGCTTGCGGTGCATCGGCCGGCGCATGCATGCGGATCCACAGTCGCTGGCCGCCCAGCGTTTGCCAGCGCGCCGGCATGTCGGCGGGCAAATGCGCGCGCAAGCTCTCAAGAAACACGTTGCGCTGATAGGTGCGGTACGCGCGCATGAGATTCGGCGGCGGCGCGGTGGCGGCTTCGTCCGGCGCCTGGGCGCGGGCGTCGAGGCGCGCGCTCAAGCCTTGACGCGCCGCGGGCGGCGTGGCCGCGAGCAGATTGTCGAGCGTCGTCACATAAGTGGCGAACACGGCCGCCGCACGCTCGACGCGCGGCCGCTGCACATAGTGGATCAACACGCCGAGCGCGCACACCTGGCTCAGCATCACGAGCGCGATCAGCAGCGCGATATTGCGCGCCAGCAGCGTTCTGGGCAGCAACCTTTGCAGCAGCGAGCGTGTCATGAGTCGACGTCCGCGACCAGCATGTAGCCGACACCCCACACGGTCTTGATGAAGCGCGGCTTGGACGGATCGTCCTCGACGATCTGCCGCAGCCGCAGCACCTGCACGTCGATGCTGCGATCGAGCGCATCGTGCTCGCGGCCCCGCGCGCGCGCCAGCAGATTGTCGCGGCTCACCGGCCGGTTCGGCGACGACGCCAGCGCGACCAGCAGCAGCATCTGCGCGGAGTGAATCTCCAGCAACTCGCCCGCGCGCGACAGCTGCTGCTTCACGATATCGAGCGAGAAGTCGCCGAAGCTCACGCTTTGCGACGTCACGGTGACCTCGCCCGAGGCGATCTTCTGGCGTCGCAGCAGCGCGTTGATACGCGCCACCAGTTCACGCGGCAGGAACGGTTTGGCGAGGTAGTCGTCGGCGCCGGTTTCGAGGCCGACCACCCGGTCGAGCGGATCGCCCTTCGCGGTCAGCATCAGGATCGGCAAGGTCTGCCCCTGCTCGCGCAAACGGGCGCAAATAGCCAGGCCGTCCTCTTCGCCGATCATCAGATCGAGCACCAGCAGATCGAAGGGCTCGCGCTCCAGGTAACGGTCGAGGCGCTTGCCGTCTTCGGCGACGCGCACGTCGAAGCCGTGGCCGCGCAGAAAGCGCTGCAGCATATTGCGCAATTCGACTTCATCGTCGAGCACGATGATTTTGGCGGGGCGATCCATGCGAAGGCTCCTCGATTCAGGCTAGGCGTCGGGCGGCGTTGCTTTCCGTGCCGCATGCCGTTCGCCCAGACGCTGCAACAGCACATAAAACGACGGAATGAACAGCACGGCAATGCAGGTGGAAGCGAGCATCCCCGAAAATACCGCAATCCCGAGCGAGCGGCGCGCGCTCGCACTGGCGCCGGTGGCGATCACGAGCGGCACCACGCCGAGAATAAATGCGAACGAGGTCATCATGATCGGCCGGAACCGCAGGCGCGCGGCTTCGATCGCCGCCTCGGTTATGGCGACGCCCTGCGCGCGCAGATGCCGCGCGAATTCGACGATCAGAATCGCGTTCTTCGCCGACAGCGCGATCAGCAGCACGAGACCGATCTGCGTGTACAGGTTGTTGGCGGCGCCGAGCGCGGCGAGTGTGCCCGCCGTGCCGAGCAGGGCCAGCGGCACCGCCAGAACCACGGCGATGGGCAACAGCCAGCTTTCGTATTGCGCGGCCAGCACGCAGAACACCAGCAGCACACCCACGGCGAACACCCAGTACGCCGAATTGCCGACCAGTTTCTCCTGATACGACATCGCGGTCCACTCATAGCCAATGCCCGCTGGCAGAATACGCGCGGCTTCCTGCTCGAAGGCCTTGATCGCGTCGCCCGTGCTGTAGCCCGCCGCCGGATTGCCGTTGATGGCTGCGGCCGGAGCGAGGTTGTACAGCGTCGCCACTGCCGGGCCGACACTCGTGCGCGCGTCGATGAAGGTGCCGAGTTCGACCATGTGGCCGCTGTTGCTGCGGATCTGCAAGCGGCGAATGTCGTCGGTTTCGCGGCGGAATGCGCCGTCGGCCTGCACGAACACCGGGAACGTATGATTGAAAGTGGTGAACTGGTTCACGTAGCTCGAGCCGACATAGTCCTGCAGCAGATCGAACACATTGCCGACCGGCACTTGCAGCGACTCCGCCTTGGCGCGATCGAGCGTGAGTTCGACGGTCGGCACGGACGCGCGGAACGGGCTGAACACGCGCTGCAATTCGGGCCGTTTCGAGACGCCGGCGATCAACGCGTCGGTCGCGTCCTGCAAGCGCCGATAGTTTTGCGAGCCGTCGGTCAGCATGACCTGCATCTGCACGCCGCCGCTGTTGCCGAGGCCCTGGATAGGCGGCGGCACGATCACCACGGAGCGGATGTCCGGCAGCTTCGCCAGCTCGCTATTCATGCGCAAATAGAGCGAGCGCAGGTCTTCGCCTTTGCCGCGCTTGCTCCAGTCGTCGAGCGTCACGTAGATCAGCGCGGAATTCGGCAGCGAGGCGTTGTTGTCCAGCGGCGAGATGCCGCCAATCGACACCACATGGCTCACGCCCGGAATCGCGCCGATGCGTTTCTCGATCTGCGTGCTCGCCTCGCGCGTGCGTCCGAGCGAAGCGGCGTCGGCGAGTTGCGCGGCGATCAGCACGTAGCCCTGATCTTCGAGCGGAATGAAACTGGTGGGTATGCGCGTCAACAGGAAAGTGGAGCCCGCGCCGAGCAGCAGGGCGATCACCAGCGCAATCCCGCAGCGCGCGACGAACCACGACACGACCCGCACGTAGCCCTTTTCGACGCGCGCGTAACCCTTGTCGAACACGCGATACACGATATTCGGTTTGCCGGGCCGCGCATGCCGCAGCCAGCGCACGCTTTGCACCGGCTTGAGCGTCACCGCGTTGATCGCGCTGATCACGGTGGTGGCGACGACCACCAGAGCAAATTGACGGTACATCTGCCCGGTCACGCCGCCGAGAAACGCCGACGGCAAAAATACCGAGACCAGCACCAGCGTGATGCCGATGATCGGCCCAAGCAGTTCATGCATCGCGTCGATGGCGGCCTGCTTCGGCGTCTTGCCCTGTTCGATATGCTGCGTGATGCCTTCGACCACCACGATCGCGTCGTCCACCACGATGCCGATGGCCAGCACGATCGCGAACAGGGTCAGCAGGTTGATCGAAAAGCCAAGCACGTAGATTGCACCGAACGTGCCGATGATGGTTACCGGAATCGTCGTGGCCGGCACCAGCATCGCGCGCCAGTTCTGCAAAAACAGCAGGATCACCGCGAGTACCAGCAAGGCGGCTTCGAACAGCGTCTTGTACACGTCGATCACCGATTGCCGCACGAAGGTGGTCGTATCGAACGGCAGCTGATAACTGACGCCTTTCGGCATGTCTTTCGCGAGGCGCGCCATGGTCGCCTTCACGGCATTGCCGACTTCCAGCGCATTCGCTTCGGGCAACTGATAAATGGCGATGCCCGCGGCCGGCTTGCCGTCGAGATTGAAGAACTGTCCGTAACTCGACGAGCCGAGTTCGGTACGCCCTACGTCGCGAATCCGCACGAAATGGCCGCCGTTATCCGGATCGGCCTTGACGATGATGTCGTCGAATTCGCGCGGATCGGAGAGCGCGCCGTGCATCGTCACCGTGAGCTGGAACGCCTGGCCGCCCGAGTTCGGCTCGGAACCGAGTTGGCCCGCGCTCACTTCCCTGCTCTGGCTCTGGATTGCGTTCATGACATCGGCGGCGGTCAGATTGCGTTCGCTCAGCTTCTGCGGATCGAGCCATACGCGCATGCTGTACTGCCCCGTGCCGAACACGGTTACGTCGCCCACGCCCGGCAAACGCGCGAGCGTGTCGCGCAGATAGATCACCGCGTAGTTGCTCAGAAACAGCGAATCGTATTTCGGATCCGGCGATTGCAGCGTGTAGAGTTGCAGGATCGCGGTCGAACGCTTGCGCACGGTCACGCCCTGCTGCTGCACCGCCTGCGGCAGTTGCGCGGTCGCCGCCGAGACGCGGTTCTGCACCAGCACCTGCGCCTTGTCGACATCCGTACCGACGGCGAATGTGACGGTGAGCGTATAGGTGCCGTCGTTGGTGCTGGTCGACTGCATGTACAGCGCGTTTTCCACGCCGTTGACCTGCGTTTCGATCGGCAGCGCCACGCGGTCGATCAGCGTCGCGGCGCTGGCGCCGGGAAAGCGCGCCACCACTTGCACGGTGGGCGGCGTGATGGGCGGATATTGCGCGATGGGCAGATTGATCAGCGCGACGGCGCCGAGCAGCATCACGATCAGCGCGATCACATTGGCGAAGACCGGCCGCTCGACGAAGAAGCGGATCATGACTGGCCTTGCGTGTCCGCGGCCACCACTTGCACCCTGGTGCCCTGCGCCACCGCTAGCGCGCCGCCCGTCACGACCTGATCGCCGGCGTTCAGGCCCGACGTGATCGCGCGCAGCGAGCCGAACAGTCCGCCCGTCACCACCGCGCGTTTCTCGATCACGCTCGCGCTGTTCACGATCAGCACGAAAGCGCCGGCCTGTTCGCGCAGCAATGCGGTGTCGGGCACCAGCAAGACGTTTTGCGGCGCGCCGGCGGGAATATGCACCTCGACCGACATGCCGGGAATCAGATGCGCGTCTTTGTTCGCGATGTCCGCACGCAGTCTAAGCGTGCCACTATTGGCGTCGACCCGCGTATCGACGAATTCCAGGGCGGCATCCTCGCCCTTGCCGGCCGGCGCGCCGCGCACGTTCACCCGCACCGTGCGCGGCGGTTTGGTGAACAGGCCGATGCGGTTCGCGTCGCGTTCGTTCAGCGTGAAGTTCACGTACACCGGCTGGATGCGATCCAGCGTGGCGAGTTTGGTGGAATCGGACGCGCCCACCAGATTGCCGACGTCGAACGACCGCGCGCCAATACGTCCCGCGAACGGCGCGCGAATCTCCGTGTAGCCGAGATTGATGCGCGACATATCGCGTTTGGCGAGCGCCTGGTCGCGGGTGGTCTGCGCTTTCTGCAACGACGACTCCGAGGTCGCGTTATCGGCCGTGAGCTGCTTCTGGCGGGTCAATTCCTGTTCGGCGTTGACGAGCTCGGCCTGGTCGTAAGTGAGCTGCGCGCGGTACGTGTCCGGCTCGATGCGGAACAGCAACTGCCCTTGCTTGACGTTGGCGCCGTCGCTGAAGCCGATTTCCTTCAGCACGCCCTGCACGCGCGCCACCAGCGTGACGGTGGCGGAAGGCGCGACCGTGCCGCTCAGATCGAGCTGTTCACGCACCTCGCGCGGCTGCGGGCGCATCACGCTCACTTGCGGCACGGGCGCAGTGTGGGCGGCCGGCGCGTTGCCGTCGCGGCAGGCGGCCAGCGCCATGGCGAGCACGATGCATATCCCCACCGCCACACGTCTGGCTATCAGACCGTTTTCTGCCATTTCGTTATTTCCCATTCTCGGGCTCGCCTCCGCTCGCGCGCGCCAACGCGGAATTCGCGGGCGGGTTCAACAGGCGGCCCCAATCCGTGCGCCGCGCCATCTGCTCGGCAATCTGTCCGCTCACCACCTGCTGCCCTTGCGCCACTTCCCAGCCTCCGCCGAGCGCGCGATACAGCGCCACCGCGGCGATCGCGGCGAGCCCCTGGTTCTGCGCGAGCGAATCGCCGTCACGCAATGCCGAGCGCGACGCGTCGAGCACCGTGTCGTAAGTAACGGAGCCTGAGCGATACTGCGCGTTGGCCAACCGCAGCGCGCGCTGCGAGGCGTCCGACGCGCGCGCCGACGCGGCCAGCGCGTCGAGCGTGGTGCGCAGTCCGGCAATCGCATCTTCCACTTCTTTCTGCGCCTGCAGCACCGTGTTCTGATAGTCGAGCACGGCCTCCTGAAAGGTCGCGTCCTGAATCCGCACGGCGTTTTTCAATTGACCGCGATCGAAGATCGGCAGCGTGATGCCCGCGGAAAAGAGGCCGATGGTTTTGCCGCCCCACTGCGTCAGTCCAATGCCATGCTGTTCGCCCGACGACAGCCCGAACAGGCCCGTCAACGACAAGGACGGATACAGCTTCGCCTTGGCCGCGCCGATCAGCGCCGATTGCGCCGCCGCGTTGAGCGCGGCCTGGCGCACGTCGGGCCGGCGCCGCAGCAGATCGGCGGGAATGCCGACATCGATCTGCGTGGGCGGCACGGGAATCGCGCTGCTGCCTTTGAGTTGCGCGTCGACGGCGTCGGGCGGATCGGCGAGCAGCACGGCCAGCGTGTCGCGGTCCTGCGCTCGCGCCTTGATGAGCGGCGGAATCTGCGCCTCGGTTTCCGCCACCAGCGTGGCGGCCTGCTCGACATCGAGCTGGCTCGACGCACCATGTTTGTAGCGCGCCTGGGTCAACGTGAGACTCTGCTGGACCGACTTCAGATTCTGCTGCGCGACGACGATGCGTTGTTCGAGCGCACGCAGATCGATGTACGCATTGGCGACGTCGCCGAACAGCGACACCAGCGCGTTGTCATACGCGGCTTCCGACACGCGCAGTTGCGCGCGGTCCGATTCGATCTGCCGGCGGTATTTGCCCCAGAAGTCGATCTCCCAGCCGGCATTCACGTGCAAATGCTCGGCCCACAGATGGGCGGGCGGAATCGGGCCGACGCCGCTCGTGTTGATATGTTCGGCACCCACCGACACGCTGCCCGACTGCGGCAGCAGATTCTCCGTACTGGTCGCGAGCTGCGCGCGCGCCTTGAAGATATGCAGGCCGGCCACTTGCAGCGACAGGTTGCGCTCATACGCGCGCTGCTCCAGCGCGGTGAGCACGGGATCGTTGAACGCGTTCCACCAGGCGGCTTGCGCGGCAGGTGTCGCCTGCGCCGCGCCGGGCAGACTTTCGAGCCACTGGTTTTCCAGCGTCGCTTGTGGTTGCTTGAAATCCGGGCCGACGCTCACGCAACCGCTCAGCGCCGCGCTGATCGATACGACGATCGACGCGCCGGCGATACGCAGATAGCGGGACGTGGCAGGTTTCATCGCACGTTGTTATTGGCTCGGAGGACGGCCGACGGTTCGGCGGGACGGCTCGTGCGCCGGCGGCAGACCGCGCCGCGCCACGGCCCCATGGTCCCGCCAATGCCCGCGGGGCTCAGTGCGCTGCCCCGCGTTCCTGCATGAATGCCTCGATCTGCGGCAGCGTGATGTAGCCCGCCTTCTGCGTATCGATCTCGTCGAAGTGCTTGGCGACCATCGGCATGCCGGCGGCCGCCTGATCTTTGGTGAGCTTGCCATCGTGCGTGGTATTGGCGTTCGCAAAGCGCGATTGCAGCTGCTGCACCATACGCTCCATGCGCTGCGGATTGCCGCCTTGCGGTGCGGCTTGAGCGAACGTAACGGTGGATGCGCAGCACAGCAACACGATAGCGATCAACTTCTTCATGACTGACTCCTTCGATTGAGCCACCGAGCGTCGCCTGCCGTTTGCCGCGATCCGTTTCGATGACAGGCCGAATTCTTGGGGAAGCGCCGTCGCAAGGCAACTTCAGAATCATGTCGATTCATGTCACGGCTTTTAAGGCCTCCCCTTGAGCCGCCACGAACGCCGCCACGAGCGCCACACCGCAATGCAGCATGCGCTTCCATCACCCGCAGCCATGCCGCAGCGCCGCCGTGGCGTGACATGGAATGAAATGAGTTTGCGATGCCGTTTTGACGGCGCTTTGCGTATCTTTCGTCTGCCGGCGCCGTCAGCGCCTCGCCGCAACGGCTGAGTTCTCACGTCACCCGAATCAGCCGGCCCGCTTCTTCACCTGAAGACGCCTCGCGCTGCTCAACGCATCAGGAGTACCAATTGACTATCCGTCTCGTCTGCGCCTCAACTGTCACCGCCATCGGCCTCGTCTGTTCGTCGACGGCGTTCGCCCGCGTGGTCGTCTATCTGCCCGCCGCCGTGGTCTACGCCCCGCCGCCGCGCCCGGTCTACTACTCCGTGCCGGTCAATCCCGTGTACGTGGTGGCGCCGCCGCCAGTGCCCCTGCCCGTGGCGGTTCCGGTCGCGGCCGCCGTGACGGCGCCGAAGCCCATCCCCCTGTACACCACCGTCGTCGTCCCCGCGCCGACCAACTACGCGGTCGTACCCGCCCCCGCGGTGACCTACGCCCAGCCCCTCATGATGATGCCGCGTTAGGCGCGCGTGGCGCGTCATCAGTGAATGTGCCAGTTACAACCCAGGCTGTGGAATCAGCATAGGACATGCTGCCGCCAGCAATGCCTGGTGGATTCCCGTTGTCCTGGGCGCTATCCGGCGGCGTGATGCGAGCGCGAATCCGCGCGGCAAAACTCTGAATGCGCCCTTGGAATAAAGCGCTGCGTCTGGCGGTTATAGAGGAAGGCCGAACGCAGCACGACTCCGTTCCAGACGACGTGGAACATCGCTTGCTCACTGTTCGTTATGACCGGGCGCATGTCCATTCGTTGGACACGTCCGTCCAACCTTGGGACTCTCAAGCGGCCTGCGGGCAGATTTTGGGCAGGCCACCGCCCTTTGCGGATACATCAGATGAACTACCAGGAACTCGACAGGGAGATCGCCCACCTCGAACGCGTATTCGAGATGATCTCCGCCAACGATCGCATTCCGCTGTCCTACTGGCACAGTCGCCTGCGAAATTTGCCCAGACCGATGTTGATGCCGATCCAGCGCGCGCGCATCGCGCGGCTGGAGGCGACGCTGCGCTCGCTGACGGAAGCGGACGAAGCGTCGTTCGCCGAACCGCCATTGCGTCCCACCGGCACGCGGTCGTAACGCGGCGGCCGGGACCGGCCGCCGCCCTCGAAACGGGATGCTCCGTCAACCCGTCAGGATTCGCGCGCCGAGCGCCAGCACGAGCGCCGGCAGCATCACCAGCGCGCCCACTTTCAAAAACTTCATGAAGCTCACGTCTTCGCCTTCGCGGCGAATCGCGTTGAGCCAGAGAATCGTCGCCAGCGAACCGGTAATGGACAGGTTCGGCCCGAGGTCGACGCCGATCAGCAGCGCGTCGATCACACGCTCCGGACTGTGCGCCTGCATCACGGTCGAACTGGCGATCAGGCCCGCCGGCAAGTTGTTCATCAGATTGCTGCCGATCGCGATGACGGCGCCCGCCCAGCCCGCCGTGGCCAGTTCGTGCTGCTGCGCGGCGCGCTGCGTGAGTTGCGCCGCCGCCGTGATCACCCCGGTGTGATCGAGCATTTCGACGAGCACGAACAGCGCGGCGACCAGCGGCAGCACGCTCCACGAGATTTCGCGGATCATCGGCAGCGGCGATTTGCGCTCCAGAATCAGCACGATCAGCGCGGTCAGCGCGCCGAGTATCGCGGTCGGCATGCCGAGCGGAACGTCGAACGCGGAGACAGTCAGCAGCACGGCGGCCGTCACCGCGATGCCCGCGAGCGCCACGCGGCCGCTGGACGACAGCTCGACCGGATCGAGATTCGCCTCGCAGGTGCCGGCGAGCGCGTCGCGCTGGGTCCAGCGCAGCATTACGTAGGTCGCGACGATCGACAACAGCGACGGCAGCGTGAAGCGCATCAGCCAGGCGCCGAGCGCGGGCGTGTGATTGCCGTACAGCACGATGTTGGCGGGATTCGAGATCGGCAGCACGAAGCTCGCCGCATTGGCGATGAACGCGCAGACGAACAGCAAAGGCAGCGGATGCGTCTTCGCCTTTTTGGCGGCGGCGAACACGGCCGGCGTGAGGACGACGGCGGTGGCGTCGTTCGAAAGAAACGCGGTGATCACCACGCCGACCAGATAGACGAGCAGGAAGAGTTTGCGCGGCGAACCCTGGGCATGATTGACCGCGAGCACAGCAACCCAGTCGAACAGACCTTCACGGCGCCCCACTTCCGACAGCAGCATCATGCCGAACAGGAACAGATAGACGTCGGTGCCCTTGCCGATCGCCTCGAGCGCCAGATGGACCGGCAATAGCCCGAGCGAGACCAGCAGCAGCGCGCCGGCCACGGCCCACACGGCTTCGGGCCATTTGAACGGCCGGGTGATGACGCCCGCCGTGGCGGCGGCGGCGATACCCCAGGAGAGGAAAACGGAATTCACGAAGTGAGCCTTGAATCATTGATACGCGCGAGCGCGATATCCGGCCTGGCCGGGCGAACGTGCCGATGAGACGGCGGATGCAGGCGCTGATATAGCAAGTTGCGCGCCCATGGCAGCGCCGGCGCGCGCGCTTCATCCCACGCGCTTCATCCCACTCGGTTGACCGCCGCGATGCAATCGCGGCCGTTGTCCTTCGCGTGATACAGCTGCGTGTCCACCAGATTGACGAAGGCCACCGGATCGGCCGCCGCGGCGGGAATCGTGGTGCCGACGCCGAAGCTGGCGGTGATGGTCTGCCGGAACGGCGAGCGCTCATGCGGGATCTGTTCGGTCGCAATACGGTCGCGGCAACGCTCGGCCACCTGGCGGGCGGCGTCGGCGCCGGTGTTCGGCAGGATCAGCACGAACTCCTCCCCGCCGAAGCGGCCGACAAAGTCGCCCGGCCGAACCGCGTCGGCCAGCACGCTGGCGATCCGCCTCAGGCACTCGTCGCCCTGCACGTGGCCGTAGTAATCGTTGTACGACTTGAAGAAGTCGATATCGACCATGACCAGCGAGAGCGGCGCCGCATGACGCAAAGCCGCGCTCCATTCGCGCTGCAGACTGGCGTCGAACGCGCGGCGATTGCCGACGCCCGTCAAGCTATCCTTGAACGACAGCGCCTCGAGTTCGCGCTGCAACGCCGCCAGCTTCTCCTCGGTCTTCTTGCGCTCGCTGATATCGAACATGAAACCGACCAGCGACTCCACGTTGCCGCGCGCGTCGCGAACCACATGCACCACGTCGCGCAGCCACACGTATTCGCCTCGGCTCGTCAACGCGCGATAGTCCGCTTCGTGATCGGTGCCCGCCTGCGATTGCGCGACACAGAATTCGACCACTTTCTCGCGGTCCTCGGGATGCATGCGCGCGGCCCAATCCTGCACGGTTTTCCAACTGGACGGCGCCCAGCCCAGCAGGGCTTCGATCTGCGGGCCGATATAGGCGAACTCGATGGTCGCCCAATCGATCTTCCACGGAATCGCTTTGGTCGATTCGAGCAACGTGCGGTAGACAGCCGCGTCGTGCTCCATGTAGCCTTCCACCCCGGCCGCGGCAGATGCCGCAGGTGTAGTCTCGTGCCGCAGAAAATCCGCGCTCAGCGCGATATTGTTGTTTTCAAGCCTGTTCATCGGTCCCAACTCTCCTCGCGGTTCAGCCGGCAAATTAACACAGCGGACGACCTCCCGGCCCATTACAGCGGCCGCACCGTTTTATTCCAGCGACATTAGCGTCACGGCTACAACAATCTGTTCCCTTCTCCCCGGCTATTCAGCTTCCATTGGCATCCCTACTATTCGCACTCACCTGCAATACCCGATAACCCTAGAACGTCAAAGTATGAATTCCAGCCCTGTCCGTTCAGACCGCTACCACGGCGCCGCCATTGCCTTGCATTGGCTGATCGCGGCGTTGATCATCTGCGGCTTCTATATCGGCTGGATCATGAGCGATATTCCCGGCTTCACGCCCACCAAGCTGAAGTATTTCTCCTGGCACAAGTGGATCGGCGTGACGGTATTCGTGCTCGCCGTGGCGCGTGTGCTGTGGCGCGCCACCCACCGCGCGCCGGCGCTCGACAGCGCCACGCCCGCATGGCAGAAAGCCGCGGCCCACCTGGTGCACGGCGTGCTGTACGTGCTGATGCTGGCGATTCCGCTGTCCGGCTATTTCTACAGTTCCGCCGCCGGCATTCAGGTGGTGTATCTCGGCATCGTGCCGCTGCCGACCATCATCGGCCCGGATCAGGCGCTCAAGGCGAGCCTGCGCACCGTCCACGTGTTGCTCAATTACACGTTGCTCGCACTGGTTGCGATGCATGTGGCGGCGGCGCTCAAGCATCAGTTCGTCGACCGCGACGGATTGCTGGCCCGAATGATTCCCTTCCTCAAATAACAGCCGGCGATTGGCTACGGCTTGTTGGCAATCTAATTCCCAGCCGTGTGCAATCAACGCACGCAGGTTCGATAGGATGCGTACCACCATGAAAACAACCCTTTACCACTCCGTTCAACGCGCAACGCTCGCCGGCATCGCGGCCTTCTCGCTCTTCGGCGCAAGCCTCGCGCATGCCGATGTCGATGCGAGCAAAAGCAGCGTGATCGCCACCACGAAACAGATGAACGTGCCCGTCGACGGCAAGTTCAGGAAGTTCTCGGCGCAACTGAATTTCGATCCGGCCAGGCCGACAGCCGGCAGCGCGAACGTGTCGATCGACACCGGCAGCTACGACCTCGGCGCCGACGACTACAACAAGCAGGCCCAGGGCAAGGAATGGTTCGACAGCGCCACCTTCCCGGCCGCGACCTTCGTCTCCAGCGCGATCGCGCCGGCGGGCGGCAACCAGTACAAGATCACCGGCAAGCTCACCATCAAGGGCAAGTCGCAAACCGTCGTCGTGCCGGTCACCATCGCCAGCCAGGGCACTACGCAAACCTTCGACGGCGCGTTGCCGATCAAGCGCTCGCAATTCGACGTCGGTACCGGCGAATGGAAAGACACGTCGGTGGTCGCCGACGAAGTCGTCATCAAATTTCACATCGTCGCTTCGAAGAAATAACTCGATACGAAGCGTCGCAGCCCAATCTGAAACCTGGAGAACACCTTGAAGAAACAACTTTCGCTCGCCGCAGGCGCGCTGGCCGCCGCATTGTCGTTCAACGTCATGGCAGCCGATACCTATCAGCTCGACCCGACGCACACCTACCCGAGCTTCGAAACCGACCACTTCGGCGGCGTGTCGATCTGGCGCGGCAAGTTCAAGAAAAGCAGCGGCACCGTGGTGCTGGATCGCGCCGCGAAGACCGGCACGGTCGACGTGACGATCGACATGAGTTCGGTGGATATCGGCAACGACAAGCTCGACGCGGAACTGGTCACGGACAAGTTCTTCGACGCCGCCAAGTACCCGAGCGCCACCTACAAAGGCACGCAGATCCGCTTCGACGGCGACAAGCCCGTGGAAGTAATCGGCACGCTGACCATGCACGGCATCACCAAGCCGGTCAATCTGAAGATCGAGTCGTTCAAGTGCTTCGTGAACCCGATGCTCAAGCGTGAAGTGTGCGGCACGGAATCGACCGCGACGTTCAATCGCGACGACTTCGGTGTCGACTTCGGCAAGACCTACGGCTTCAAGATGCAGACCACGCTGCACATTCAGGCCGAAGGCATCAAGCAGTAAGCGCCTGCCTGTCAGGCTTGCGTTTCGCGGTTGCGGCAACCGGTCTTTCGACCATCACGTTGCCGCGACCCGCCCCTCCTCTCTCCACGTCCGCTCGTTGTTCCGCTCAGCCGCTGATTAGCGCGCGGAACGTGTCCACGCTTTCCGTGTAGGTGCCCGTCTGCCCATTCGACGTCACGGTAATGCCGACCGTCGACGCATCTTTCGGTGTGATGGTCTCGACGGTATCGCTCGTCGAGAGCTGGATCACACCGGCCTGCACGTTGCCGCCGCTGATCGTGACCGGTGCCGGCGTCGCGACATTGAAGGCGATCACCGCGTCGGCCACGTTCACACTGATGCTGCCGCTGGTAGTGAGCATGTCCGTGACCGGATCGGTGCCATGCACGCGCGAGTAATTCAGCGACGTAATCGTGATGGTGCCACTGATGTTGCCTGGGCCCGCCGGCTGCGAACGGCTGAGCGTCACGCTCGGCGCGCTCGCGGTGGTGGTGGTGACGCCCGTCTTCGCGTCGTAGCTCATGGTGAAGTTGACCGTGCCGTTCACCACGGTCGTGCTGTTCGCGGAAACCAGCGTCAACGCGTTGGCCGTTTCAACGGCCGTGTACGACCAGTTGCTCGACGCGCTGCCGACCACGCCCTGCGAACTCTGAATCTGCACGCTCACCGTGCCGGTAATCGAGGCGCTGTTCGATATGCCGGGCGCCTTCAGCTGTCCGACGCATTGATTGAAGCTGACGGCCGCGCTTTCACCGCCTTGCAGGCCGCTCGCGCCCGCGTTCTGTGTCGCCACATTGATCGACCCGCCAGCCGGGCAAGCGGTCGTGCTATTGGGCATCCCCGCGGTGACATCGCTCACTAGCGACTGCACCACCGAGGTATAGATTACCGCGACGCCCGGCCCCGACAGCATGCCGAATGCGCCGGCATGACGCGCGACGTGCTCGCTTTGCACGGCTGAAGACAATTTCAGCACGTTGCTGCCGCTGCCGGCGCTACTGCCGCCCGAGCCGCCGCACGCGCTGAGTAGAACCGCTGCGGCGACCACCACTGCTGCGTCGAACGATCGTGACGTTTGAGACGAAAACATAACTGCTCCAGATCCAGAAAGCCGGTCGCGCACACCATCACGACACACGCAAGACGAAGCGCAACACGCTCCTTTTCTCAGACGAATAGACCCATTTCTCGAGTACCGTGTGCGTGGCAAACGGGTCATCTGCGAGAGTCATTATCAAAGCGCGGCATTCTGTTCGATTCACCGAATATGCCTTTAAAACAGGTCTATTCCGCACACCACTTGCGATTCAGTCGTTCGTTCGGCAGGATTTACAGGTCATAAATTCCGTTTTCTTCAAACCACAAAACTTGAGCGCGAGGAACTGCCATAACTGCCCGCTATTCGTTCCTTTGAACCGCATGGTTAAACCGTACAGTCGCCCCACAGAAATGATCCTTGTCGGGAGACGGTGCGGTGAAACGGGTAATAAATGCAGCTGTGGTCGCGACGTGGGCGACGGCGATGGTGGGAGCGGCGCAGGCGCAGGAAATTTATGTGCATGGCGGCACGCTCGGCGCGGGTGTCGGCGCCGCCTTGCCGCTGAATTCATGGGCGGGCGTGCACGCGGAAATCGAAGGATTCGATCTGTCGCACTCGGTCAACGCCAGCGGCAACGAGTACGACGGCCACCTCAAGCTGTTGCAAGGCGGCCTGTATCTCGATCTGTTCCCGTTCAGCTCCAGCGGCTTTCGCGTGACGGCCGGCGCGCTCATCAACGACGACGAACTGAGCGCGCATGCCGTGCCGAACGCACAAGGCAACTACAAGATCGGCGACGACTTCGTGCCGGCCGTGGGCGCCGCGCCCTCGGCGACGGTCACGCTGCCGCGCGTGATGCCTTACCTCGGCATCGGTTACGGCCACAAGCCGGTCTCGAAAGGCTTCGGCATGACGGTCGACCTGGGCGTGGCATATGGCCGCCCGCGCGTCTCCTACAACGTGCCGGCTATCTATTCGATGTTCACGCCGCAGTCGAACATCGACGAACAGGAGCGCAAGATCACCGACCATGTGGAGCGTTACAAGCTCTATCCGGTGCTGCAGATTGGGGTGAGCTACCGGTTCTGAGCAACCTTGGGAAATGGCAATGAACTCGCCTGCAACCCTTACGGTTGCGGGCTGCTTTGGCACGCACGCGTCCAGCAGGACGAAGGGAATCGCCGGCTGCGCGCCGCTGGTGATCGATCTGTTCGTGGAGGCGACAACCCACGTGTCAAAACAAAGTCTGCAAAAAAATGAAATGAGACTGGCCAGTTGCTTTCAGGCATGCGTGCGACTCATCGCTTCTGCTCGGCCGGGAGATCATGGATCGAAGTGACCTTCGATTCCGCTTCGGCTGTAACATTCATACGACAGGTCGCATTGTGGCGGTGAACGGCCGCGTTGCCCAAGGCGACCATTCATCCAACTGGCAGGAGCGTGTTGTCATGAACATCCAGCGGATCATGCGAATCATCAAACGGCTCGTACTCGTCGTGCTCACGCTGTCGGCTCTCTGGCCCGGCGGCCTCACATGGGCCGACGACAACGCCGCCGCGCTGAGGGGCGAGTACGACACGCTAGCGCCACAGCTGAAGTCGAACGTATTCCATCGTCCAATCCATCTTGATTCGCAGGAAACGCAGAACGCGTTGAAGGGCGATATCTATGCCGTAGTCGATTATCCGTTCGCGACCGTCAACAGCGCCTTCAACGACCCGCAGCGAGGCCCCGCGACCTGGTGCGAAGTGCTGATCCTGCATCTGAACACGAAGTACTGTCATGCCACTTCAGGCAGCAACGGCGCGACCATCAGCATGAACGTCGGCAAGAAGACGGAACAGGAACTTGGCGACACGTCGCGTGTGCAGCTCAACTACCGTTCGGGTCGCGACCAATCCCGACTACTTCCAGGTCGATCTGAGCGCCGCGGAAGGACCGCTCAGCACCAGGGACTATCGCATCGTGCTGGAAGCCGTCGATATCGGCAAAGGGCGCACGTTCCTGCATCTCACGTATTCGTACGGATTTGGCATGGCGGGACGCATCGCGATGAAGACCTATCTCGCGACCATCGGCAGCGCGAAAGTGGGCTTTACGCAGGCGTCGAACGGCGATTACGTGGGCGGTGTGCGCGGCCTCGTCGAGCGCAATACGATGCGCTATTACCTCGCCATCGACGCGTACCTGGGCTCGCTTTCCCTGCCCGCCGACAAACGCGTCGAGCAGCGCTTTGCGACATGGTTCGATGCGACAGAGCAGTACCCGCGCCAATTGCACGAGGTGAGCCGGCAAGAGTATCTGCAGATGAAAAAGAACGAATACCAGCGCCAGCAAACGGCGCAATAGAAGAACCGGCGGAGGTCGCCGCGTGCAGGTCGAGAAGCCGGTTGCGGCGGGACCGCGCCACCGTCGATGACCGGTCGTCGGCTTGAGGCTAGCACTGCGTTGCCCGTCGCACTACGTTTTCTCCGATAATGACGTCCGGCCAGGGATGAGCGTTGATGCGCCCAGGTCCCATCGCTACAGGAGATCGCGATGCATCTCGCCGGCACAATACTTCCGATCTTCGCCATCATTCTAACGGGGTGGGTTGCCGGCGCCTCGGGCTACATGCCGCGCGCGCTGGCCGCGCCGCTGATGCGCTTTGCCTACTACGTGGCGATGCCCGCGTTGGTCTTCCTGACGATCGCCGACCAGTCGCTTCACTCGCTCCTTGACTGGCGCTTTCTGGCCGCGTTCGGCGGCGGCTCCATGATCTGCTTCGTGGCGGTCATGATGTTCGTGCGAACGGCGTGGAGCGCGGGCGTCGCGAAGAGCGGAATACTGGCTGCAGCCGTGTCGATGACCAACACCGGATTCGTCGCGCTCCCCATATTGAAGACGCTTTTTGGCCAACCGGGCGTACTCGCGGCGGCGATCGCGACCGTCTTCGTCGGCGCCGTCATGTTTCCGATACTGGTTCTGCTGCTCGAAATCGGGCGCTACGATACGTCGGGCAACATACGGACGGCTGCGCTGTTGCGGCAGATCGCGACCAATCCCGTCATTCTCGCGACAATCTTCGGACTGCTTGCGTCGATCCTCGGTCTGAAGCTGTACGGACCGGCCGTGTCGTTTCTCACCATACTCGGCGAAGCGTTGACGCCATGCGCGCTGTTCGCAATCGGACTCGATCTGACAATCGCCGAACTGCGCGAGCGGCTGGGTCTGTATGCGTTGCTGACGGCCCTCAAGCTGGCCATCATGCCGCTCGTGGTCTATGGCCTTTGCCTTGCGTCCGGGCTCGACCGGACTGCGACCATTGCCGCCGTCGTGTGCGCTGCCGTGCCCACAGCCAAGAGTGCGTATGTGCTCGCGGTCGAATACGACGTCGAAAAGAACGTAGTGGGTGCCGTGATCTCGATGTCTACACTCTTTTCAGTCCTCACCTTGCTCGCGTGGCTTTACGTTTTGTAGCGCGCAAGCCACCGCAGCAGCCATCCCGACAACCGCGCTCCCGGCCGTCGTTCTGCCGGGCGATCACTGGATCGGCGGCACCACGCCAAGCTTTTCGGCCAGCATTCTCTCGTAGACACCGAAGTG
The DNA here is from genome assembly GCF_003387275.1 of Paraburkholderia sp. BL6669N2. Lineage (NCBI taxonomy): Bacteria > Pseudomonadati > Pseudomonadota > Betaproteobacteria > Burkholderiales > Burkholderiaceae > Paraburkholderia > Paraburkholderia sp. BL6669N2. Next base: position 2,172,885 of record NZ_QUNA01000002.1, read on the forward strand.
CAGATCGACCTCCTCCTGCGTCACTACAGTCACCAGAATATTGATCTGCGCGGGTTGCAGACCCAGGACTGTCGCGATCGCCGCTTCCAGTTGCGGCGCGCAAAGGCGGTCGTCGGCAAACGTGGTGCCGACAGCGATTTCGTAAGCGGATTCCCGGTGGAATACCACTTCGACCAGGCGCGCGCGGGCGCTCATATTGTTGTCGATTGCCAGCCGGATGACTTCGACCGCGGTGCGCATCGTCTCGGTCGGAAAGCCCTTGGTTGAGCGCAGCCGGATCCGGTGCCGTCCCAGTGTCAGCCAGTCGTATTCGAATTCCATGGTGTCCTCGCATGGTTCGTCAGGGGTGTCCTGGAGGTAGGGATGCGGCCGCCCAAATTCAAGGATAAAAAGTGGCGATACCCTCTTGAAATTTCCGCGCGGGATTTCTATCTTGAATTCCGCTGAGGCAGTCGCGCCAGCAGTCCGGCGCGCTGCGTGTTTCTATTTGTTTGCCCGCAGCACGGCAGACGGACTGGAGCGCGTAGACCGGTTCGTCTTCCTGCTGGCTTGAAGGAGGAAATGACCATGAGCGATCTCTACTTCGGGACCGATCTTTCCAGCGAGCTAGACCGTCTGCAACGGCAGATGGCGAGCCTGTTTGGCGGCTTCCCGTCCAGCATCCGTTCCGGGCGCTCCGGCGCGTTCCCGCAGGTCAACATCGGCTCGACCGACGACTCGATCGAGATCGTCGTGTTCGCGCCGGGTGTCGATCCGGCGAACCTCGATGTGTCGATCGACAAGGGACTGCTGACCATCAGCGGCGAGCGCCGGACCCCACAGCCGGAAGCGGCCGGCGACGACACCCGTACCTATGCGCAGGAGCGCTTCGCCGGCGCATTCCGGCGCGTCATTGAACTGCCGCAGCACGCGGACCCCGACAAGGTCACGGCGCAGTACACCAATGGCTGCCTGACCGTGAGTATCGGCAAGCGGGAAACATCAAAGCCGCGGGCCATCACCGTTCAATGAAACCGGTCACAGAACTGAGGAGGACATCATGAACGACACCACAGAACTTGCCAGGAAAGACGAAAAGGCGGTCGAGCGGCGCGCGGACGACCCGTCACAACGCCGGATCACGCTCACGCCGCCCGTGGACATCTTCGAGGATAGCCAGGGCGTCACTCTGTGGGCGGATTTGCCCGGCGTGACAAAGGACCGGCTCGATGTGAAGGTGCACGACGGCAACCTGTACATCGAGGCAGAGGCAGTCGTACCCACGCCGGCGGAACTGCGCCTGCACCACGCGGAGATCCGCCAGCCTCACTTCGCGCGGGCGTTCGCTCTTGGGGTTGACTTCGACCCGACGAAAATCGACGCCAACCTGAAGGACGGAGTGTTGACGCTGAGGATACCGCGCCGCGACGAAGCCCGGCCGCGGCGGATCGAGGTGCGCACGACCTGAACCCGGCAGACAGGCGACAACCACAGGAGAGAGCCCGGTGGCGGCCACCAGGCCGCCACCTTCGAATGTGGAGGTCAGGACGTCGGAGTGAATGCACTGGCAGCGCGCCGGCAATGCCGCTACGTCGGCTGCCGAGAGATGACCCGCTCGCCGCGCGAACGAGGAGTGTCGACGGCCGCGCACAGGTAACCGGAAACATCGACGCTCACGCCACTGTTCGCGCCGGATGACCGGCATCCGGCTCTCCTGCCAGACTGGCCTTAAGGAGAAAACTACCGGAGGAAACTACGATGAACACGGATCTGAAGAAGTGGAATCCTTTTAAATTCCTTCGACGCGCAGGGCGCAAGTCCGATGCGGACAGCCCGGAAAGCCCGCCGGCCACCGACCCGTGGCGCGCCTCCTGGCCCGACCTGCCGGGATTGTTCATGCGCGAACCGTGGCGCGTCGTGGAGGAGTTCTTTCACGACCCCTTCGCGGGCCGCGGCGCGCTGGAACGATGGTTTGGGGACTTCAGTTCATCGCGCTTCCAGCCGCGCATCGACGTGGTCGACGAAGGAAAAGTGCTGCGCGTGACCGTCGAACTGCCCGGAATGCAGCGGGAGGATCTGACCGTCACCGTCGAAGATGGGGCGTTGGTGTTGCGCGGCGAGAAAAAGCAGGATGTGCGCAGCGAGGAAGACGGATGCTACCGGCTCGAGCGCGCCCATGGCAGCTTCGTGCGTACGATCCCGATGCCGGAGAACGCCGATCCCGATCATGCGCTGGCAAAGTTCGACAACGGTGTGCTCACGTTGACCGTGCCGAAATCGGAGCCGCTGCGGTCCGTGGGCCGCACGATTGATATCGGGTAGCCCGGACGCCGGCAGGAAGCCGTCATCAAGGCTGATTCGGAACTTTGTCTCATGGACGCACGCGAGCGCGACCGTGTGATCGCGCTGCTCGCCGAAAAAAAGAGGGGCCGCACGGTTCTTTACGTAGCGGCCCCACGCTCAGTTCGATGGGCATCGACGGCAATTCGCGCTGCGCCATACAACATCGATTACCGTCTGGCGACCGGGCCGCGCCACGGAGCCTGTGCTTTCAATTGTCCCGTGTCCGCGCCTGTCCATCGCCGGCGCGCCGCTTCGCCCTTGAGCTGTGGGCCGGCGGCAAGGCGGCGCGCAACTGGTCAAGCGTGAACGGTTTGCGCAGCGCCGACCATTCGAAGTCGAACCTCTCGTGCTCCGGGACAACGTTTCCGGAAGCGAAAATGATCCGGAGTGCCGGGCGGGCGGAAGCCGCGCGTCGCGCGAGCTCGGTGCCCGACATGTCCGGCATGATGACATCCGTGAACAGGACGTCGTAGTCGTCCGCTTCCAGCGCATTCAGCGCCGCCGCCGCGCTTTCTGCGCGCCGCGGACGCATCCCGATCAGCATCAGCAGTTCGCAGGTTGCGTCCAGCGATGCAACGTCGTCTTCCACGACCAGGATGCGCAGGCCCTCGCCGTTTCCGCCCGGCCCGACCTCCTCGCCTCGACGCGTATCGGCCGCACCCGCTCCGGTCGCTTCGGTATCGCTTTTACCGAGCACCTGTCGCACCTTGGAGGCGAGCTGCTGGCGGCTGTACGGTTTGCTCAGCAGTTCCACGCCGGGATCGAGCCGGCCACCATGCACGATCGCGTTCTGCGTATAACCCGACGTGAAAAGCACCTTCAATTCAGGCAGCATCTGGACTGCCCTTCTGGCCATTTCCGGACTGCGCAGTGCGCCGGGCATCACCACGTCGGTAAACAGCAGATCGATGTGCACGCCGCTCGCCACGACGCTCAGTGCCTGCTCTGCGTCGTTGGCTTTGAGTACCGCATAACCAAGACCGCTGAGAAGTTCAACGACGGTCGCCTGGACCTTCAGATCGTCCTCCACGACCAGGATCGTCTCGCTGCCGTGCTTGAGGACACCCCCGGTGTTACGCCTGGTCTCAACCGCCGTGCCGCTCGAGCGGGGCAGATAGATCCTGACGGTCGTTCCCTCACCGAGCTCGCTATAGAGGCGGATATGGCCGCCACTCTGCTTGACGAAGCCGTAGGCCATGCTCAGGCCGAGGCCCGTGCCGCGGCCCTCCGGCTTCGTGCTGAAGAACGGGTCAAAAGCGCGCTCAATCACTTCCCGGCTCATGCCGGTCCCCGTGTCCGTGACGGCCAGCATCACATACTGCCCGGCTGAGACGTCGGTAAGCGCTGAGACGTACTCGTCGTCGAGCGTCGCGTTGGCGAGTTCAAGCGTGAGCTTGCCGCCGTCCGGCATCGCGTCGCGCGCATTGATGGCCAGATTCAGGATCACGTTTTCAAGCTGATGGGGATCGGCGATGGTATTCCACAGGCCGCCGGCCACGACGGACTCAATCTCGACCCGCTCGCCTAGTACCCGCCGCAAGAGGTCGTCCAGCGCCTGCAACTGACGCGCGGGGTTGATGACGACGGGCTCAAGAGGCTGCTGGCGACCGAAGGCCAGCAATTGCGACGCGAGCTTCGCGCCGCGATCGACCGCGTCGAGCGCGTTGCCCAGCCGCTCGGCGCTCCAGCCGTCGCGGCCGTGCCGGCTTTCGAGCAGTTCCAGATTGCCGCGCATGACCTGGAGAACGTTGTTGAAGTCGTGCGCCACGCCGCCCGTCAGTTTGCCCAGGGCTTCCATCTTCTGTGCCTGGAACAGGGCTTTCTGCGTTTGCTCGAGTTGCTCGCTGGCGCGCCGTCGCTCGGTGATGTCGCGTGTGATTTTTGCAAATCCGACCAGCTCACCGTTTTCATGAATGGCGTCTATCACGACATGCGCGAAGAAACGGCTTCCGTCGCTGCGCACGCGCCACCCCTCGGCCTCGAAACGTCCCTCCCGCCGCGCCGTGCCCAGGCCCCGGAAGGGAACGCCCGCCGCGACATCCTCCGGGGTGTAGAACCGGGAAAAATGCGAGCCGATGATCTCCTTCTCGGTGTAGCCCTTGATCCTGCGCGCCCCCGCGTTCCAACTGGTGATGTGCCCGTCGGGCGAGAGCATGAAGATGGCATAGTCGGTAACGCCCTGGACCAGCAGCCGGAAGCTGCGCTCGCTCTCGAGTACCGCGTCGTGAGCGGCCTTCTTGTCGCTGACGTCGCGGACCACCTTGCCAAAACCGATGAGCTTGCCGCTGCTATCGCGCAGCGGTGTCATGACGACGTTCGCCCAGAACGACGTGCCATCCTTGCGCACGCGCCAGCCCTCCGCGATGTAACGCCCGCCCTCGGTGGCGGCGCGCAGCGCGGCCTCCGGCGCGCCCGCGGCACGCTCGGCCTCGGGGTAAAAAAGGGCAAACGAACGGCCAATAATTTCGTCGGGGCGATAGCCTTGAATGGATTCGCCGCCCGGGTTCCACGTGAGCACCGTGCCTTCCGGCGAAAGGGCGAAGATGGAGTAGTCCTGGGTGGATTCGGCCCAAAGCCGGAGCCACACAGAGCTGAAGGCATCGGATTGCGCGGTCATGGAAGTCTTTTTTAGATGAGGCATGCGGTGGATCTGCCCGTCGGGTGCCCGGCAACAATAGATGCGGGCGCACTTTAGTCCAGATACGGTAGCAATTATCGAACCCGGTGCAGCGAGAAGCCGATCACTGCACCAAATGGGCGACGGTTCGGATACGATGATCAGAATTCGGGCCGCCGGCCCGCCACGAAGTTGCCGCTTTCGGAACAAACATGCGACTGGCTCAGTTCATTTCGCAAGAAATGGAAGCAATTCTCGCCGAGTGGGAATCTTTTGCCGCGACATTGCTGCCCGCCGCCCAAGGCATGACCTCGCGAGAACTACGGGACCATGCGCAGCAGATCCTGGAGGCGATTGCGAAAGACCTGTCTACCCCGCAGACCAGGCAGGCGCAGTTCGCAAAGTCGCGCGGACGCGTGTCGCCGGTGATCGACGCGCCTGAAACAGCTGCTCAGACGCACGCGGTGCTTCGTGCCCGTGGCGGCTTCGATATCAATCAACTGACTGCCGAATATCGCGCCCTGCGCGCCGCGGTGCTCAGGTTATGGCTGGATAGCGGCGGCCCGCCGACAGATGAACTCGACGACGTGATCCGGTTTAACGAAGCCATCGACCAGGCCCTAAGCGAGTCGGTGAGTTTTTTCACGAACCAGGTCGACCAGAGCCGTAACCTGCTGCTGGGTATGCTGGGTCACGATATGCGAAGCCCGCTGCAGACCATCCAGGTCACCGCGCACCACCTCGCGAGACTGAACGACGGCCAGGAAGTATCCACCGCAGCGGCCCGGTTGATCCGAAGCGGCGCCCGCATGCAGGCGCTTCTGGATGACATGCTGGACTTCAGCCGGACCAAGCTCGGACTGGGCATCCGCGTGACGCAGGCGCCGGTCGATCTTGGCACGCTGGTGGCCGACGAGCTGGACCAGTTGTGCGCCGCGCACGCGGGCCGGAAGGTCGAGCTTGAGATCGCCGGCGATACCCGAGCCACGTGCGACGGTCGGCGCATCCAGCAGATGCTGGGCACCTTGTCGGAAATGCGTTCAAGTACGGAGAGCCGGGCGCCGCTGTGAAGGTGCTGGTGGCCGGGAACGGTGAGGACGTGTCGATTGAGGTGGTAAACCAGGGTCAGGCAATACCGCCGTCAGCACTCCACCGTATTTTCGAGCCTCTTGAGCGCGGTCCCGTTGCGGAAGGCGGGCCGGGCGCCCAGGATAGCCTGGGACTTGGGCTCTACATCGCCCAGGAAATCGCCCGGGCTCACCGCGGCGATATCAGCGCCCGCTCGGACGAGGCCGAGACGGTATTTACGGTGCGCCTGCCGCGTCATTCTGCGAGTCCGTAAAACGCGGGTGCAGGTTAATACGATCCAGCGCCTTCGCAAGCCTCTCCACCGCACCGTCAACGTCATGCAGTTTGTCCAGGCCAAATAACCCAATGCGGAAGGTCTTAAAATCCTCTGGCTCGTCACATTGCAGCGGAACTCCAGCCGCGACCTGCAACCCTGCATCCGCGAACTTCTTGCCGGATCGAATCCCATCATCGTCCGTGTAACTGACAACCACGCCCGGAGCCTCGAAGCCTTCGGCCGCCACGCTTCTGAAACCGTTGTCCGCAAGGAGTGCGCGAACGCGCTTGCCGAGTTCAAGCTGCTCCGCTCGCACTTTATCGAAGCCGTATGTCTCGGTCTCCTTCATGACATCGCGCAAGATCGCGAGACCGTCCGTGGGCATCGTTGCGTGGTAAGCGAACCCGCCGTTCTCGTAGGCTTCCATGATCTGCAGCCATTTGCGAAGATCGCAAGCGAAACTGGTGCTTGTCGTTCCGTCGATCCTTTCGCGGGCAAGCGGGCTTAGCATGACCAGCCCGCAGCACGGTGAGGCGCTCCAGCCCTTTTGCGGCGCGCTGATCAGAACGTCGATGCCGCTCGCCTTCATGTCGACCCAGACCGTGCCGGAGGCAATGCAATCCAGTACGAACATGCCGCCGACGGCATGCACCGCGTCGGCCACCGCGCGCAAATAAGCGTCCGGCAGCATGATCCCGGAGGCGGTCTCGACATGCGGCGCAAACACCAGATCCGGCTTGTTTTCCTTGATCGCAGCGACCACGTCTTCGATCGGCGGCGGCGCGTAGGCCGCCTGTCTCCCTTGTTCGACCGGGCGCGCCTTCAGCACGATCGATTCAGACGGAATGCCGCCCATGTCGAAAATCTGCGTCCAGCGATAACTGAACCAGCCATTGCGGATGACCAGACACTTCCTGTTCGTTGCGAACTGCCGGGCAACGGCTTCCATGCCGAAAGTCCCGCTGCCGGGCACGACCACGGCCGACTTCGCGTTGTAGACCTTCTTCAACGAATCGGAAATATCGCGCATGACTCCCTGGAAGAGTTGCGACATGTGATTGATGGATCGGTCGGTGTAGACGACTGAATATTCAAGGAGCCCCTCGGGGTCGACATCGGGAAGTAAGCCTGGCACGTTGGTCTCCGGTTTTAGAAATATACGGATCGAAAACAGATTCTAACGAAAGCAATCTATGGCTGAGGCAAAAAGCATTCTGCCGCTCGGATCGAAGCGCCAGACAGTTCGCGAGGCCCTACGACCTGACAAAAACACTGTATGAATGTACAGTCTAGGTATTTGCGCCGCGGAACGCGACTTCTCGCTATATCGACGTTCATGACTGGGGTCCAGATAAGCGCCCTATTGGCCAAGCCAGACCGTGAACGCTATTTTTGAGTATCAAGGCATGCCAGATGACAGGCGCATAGCCCATATTGACATGGACGCATTCTTTGCGTCCTGTGAACTTTCGCAGTATCCGGAGCTGCGAGGCCAAGCCATGGTGGTTGCCGGCCGTCGTTCGGACGCGCCCCGAACGAACGCCGATGGGACGCGTGAATTCGCGCGCTTACGCGACTATACGGGCAGAGGCGTCCTGACGACCGCAACCTACGAAGCACGAGCGCTCGGAGTTCATTCCGGGATGCCCACCATGCAGGCAGCCCGGCTGGCGCCGGATGCCATTCTCCTTCCAGTGAACTTTGATCTCTATCGAACGTACTCACGACTGTTCAAGGACGCAATCCGGTCCGTCAGTCCGACAGTCGAAGACGTGGGCATCGACGAGGTCTACGCCGATCTATCGCTGCTGAACGACGAATCGGAGCAAATTGCACGGAAGCTGAAATCCGCCGTCTTCGAGGCGACCAATCTCACATGTTCGGTCGGCATTGCGCCCAATAAGCTTCTGGCAAAACTATGTTCGGACATCCAGAAGCCAGACGGAATCACCATTCTGCGGCGTGAGGATCTGCAAGCCAGGATCTGGCCAATGGCTGCGGCAAAAATCAATGGTATCGGGCCGAAGGCTAACGCCAAGCTGACGTCTCTCGGGATAACGACCATCGGTGACATTGCCGCATGCAGCGAACAATGGCTAATCGAACAGTTCGGACGGAGCTATGGGGCATGGCTTCGCAGAGTCTCCCACGGGCTCGATGACAGGCCAGTGGTCACTTACAGCGAGCCTGTCTCGATGAGCCGCGAGACCACCTTCGAGCAAGACCTGCACGCCGTACGACACAGGCAGGAACTCGGTACCGCATTTACCCGTTTATGCGAACAGGTGGCGTCGGACTTGCAGCGTAAAGGCTATCTCGCGCGCAGGATCGGGATCAAGCTTCGCTTCAACGACTTTCAGACAGTAACGCGTGACGTCACGCTCCAGGAGCCGGTTGCGGACGCCAAGGCACTGCGCCACGCGGCCACCCAATGTCTGAAACGGGTTGAACTTGTTAAATCCATCAGGTTGCTGGGCGTGAAGGCAGGCGGCCTCCAACGTGCGGGAGCGACAGAAAGCGACGCGCCGGCTCAGTTCACGCTGGATTTCTAGTCCATGTACCGGCTTGCCGGGCGAATGTATCTCGACGAGCCGCGAGACGACCTTCGAACGCCGCTGCGGCATCTGCCGATTCAGGCTGACTTGCTCTTCACCAGTGGCGGATAACCGGTTCCGTCAGCAGCCGCACCCGGATTCGAGCGCGCCGCCGGCACGTCGGCTTCCGTCGGCGAAACCGCCGCGACCGAAAACACAAAGGTGTTGATGCCGTGGGCGCTTTGCGCGGACACGGTGCCGCGATGCATCTCCGCGATCGCTTTCACGATCGCGAGCCCGAGGCCGTGATTTTCGCGGCTATTCGTGCGCGAGACTTCCGCGCGGTAGAAGCGGTCGAACAGATGTTCGAGCACATCCGGCGAGATCGGCTCACCGGGATTGGCCACCGCGACGCGCACCTGACTCTCGTCACTCACGATCGTCACGCTGATCTCGGCGTCCGGCTCGCAATGCTGGATAGCGTTCATCAACAGATTGGTGCACGCGCGGCCGAACAGCGAGCGGTTCACGCGCGCCATGGCGTCGCCGCGCAATTGCGCATGCACCCGCGCTTCTTCGAGCGGTATCTCCAGAAACTCCAGCGTATGCGCGACTTCCGCGGCCAGCGACACGTCGACGAGACCCGTTGCGCGCTCGCCCTGATCGGCGCGGGCGAGAAACAGCATGTCGTTGATGATCGCCCGCATGCGCTCGTATTCTTCGAGATTCGATTGCAACGTGTGACGCAGATCGTCGACCGAGCGATTGCGTGTCAACGCGACTTCCGTCTGGCCGATCAGAATCGTCACCGGCGTGCGCAGTTCGTGGGCCACGTCCGCATTGAACGATTCGAGGCGGCCATACGCGCAGTCGAGCCGTTCTAATGCACCATTGAAGGAGTTGGCCAGGTCGTTCAGTTCGAGCGGCAGCGAGGCCGTATTCAGACGCTGCGAGCGGTTATTCGGACTCACGGCGGAAGCGTCGCGCGTGAGGCGCGTGAGCGGCGCGAGACCGAGCCGCGTGACCGAATAGCTGAGCAGCAACACGCCAAGACTGCCGAGCGCCGACAACGCGGCGAGCGCCGAGCCGAACACGCGCATGGTGCGCACATTGGGCGAATAGCTCGCGGCCACCTGCAATTGCACCGCCGGACGCGCGCCGTAAGCGGGAATCGTCACCGTGGAGGTCAGCATGTCCTGGCCGCCGCCCGCCGGCGTTACGCGCGAATAGCCGCCGGCCCAACTCGTGACCACCGAGCCGCCGACCGGCGTGCCGTAATGGAAATACGGATCGGTGCTCGACACCGCGTATACCGTGCTGCCGTCGTGCGGCGTCATGTCGGTAAGCTTTTCGCGCGCCATGCGCCACTTCTCCGGCGTCACGGCGTGATACACGATGATGCGCGCGATCTGCGTGCGGTCGTCGAGCGACTCGCGCAGATGGTGTTCGAGCTGCGTGCGCAGCACCAGAAAGAGCCCCGTGCCGACCAGCGTGAACACGAACAGCGCGACCAACGCGAACATCAACGCGAGGCGCCGGGCAATCGACCTGTTCATGGCTGCTCCGCCTCTTCACGCACCTCGAGCACGTACCCCATGCCGCGCACGGTATGCAGCAGTTTGGAGGGGAACGGGCCGTCGAGCTTGGCGCGCAATCGCTTGATCGCGGTCTCGACCACGTTGGTATGGCTGTCGAAGTTGACGTCCCAGACGAGTTCGGTAATCGCGGTCTTCGACAGAATGTCGCCTTGCCGGCGCGCCAGCACGCTGAGCAGCTGGAATTCCTTGGCGGTGAGATCGAGGCGCACGCCGTCGCGCGTCGCGCGCCGGCCGATCAGATCGACGAACAGATCGCCGACGGAAATCAGCGTCGACTCCTGCGAGCGCGTGCGGCGCGCGAGCGCATGAAGCCGCTCGACCAGTTCGAGAAACGAAAAGGGTTTGGTGAGGTAGTCGTCGGCGCCTTCGCGCAGGCCGCGCACGCGGTCGTTCACGTGATCGCGCGCGGTGAGCATGATGACCGGCGTGGACTTGCGCATACGCAGCGCCTTCAGCACGCTGAAGCCGTCGCGTTTGGGCAGCATCACGTCGAGGACGATCACGTCGTAATCGAATTCGGTGGCCAGATGCATGCCTTCCTCGCCGTCGAGCGCGACGTCGACGACCCACCCCTGCTCTGTCAAACCGGAGCGCAGGTAGTCCACCACCTTGTGCTCGTCTTCAACAATCAGCAATTTCATGCGCGTCCCCTTGTCTGTGCATTATACGAAACGCCTTGCAATCGTCTTGCGCACCGCCGCGTGCTCCCGCTGCTGCCCCTGCTTCTTCATGATCCGCTAGCTCACCGCGCCGGAGCCATCGCCTCTTTCGTGTCGCTGGGTTGCGCGCCCGCGGGCGTACTCGACATGTCCGTGCCGACATCCCAGCCGCCGCCCAGCGCCTTCACGAGCGAGACCGACAGCGTCATCTGCTGGCCGTGAATTTGCACGTCCTGGCGCTCGCTGGTGAGCAGCGACTGCTGCGCGGTGATCACGTCGAGGTACGCGACGAGACCGCCCGAATAGCGGTCGTTGGCGAGAGCCAGTAGACGCTGCGCATCGGTGACGGCCTCGCTCGACTGCTTCGCCGCGCCATCCAGCACGGACAGTCCGGTGATGCCGTCCTGCACCTGCTGGAACGCGGTGAGCACGGTCTGGCGGTAGTTCGCCTCGGTGGCCTTGTAGCCTTCGCTCGCGAACTTCACGTTGGCCGCGCGGCGGCCGCCGTCGAACAACACCTGGCCGACTGCCGCGCCGAGGGTCCACATCAGCGTCGGCGCGCTCAGCAGACTGGCGAACTGCGTGCTTTCCCAACCGATGCTCGGCGCCAGCGTGAGACTCGGAAAAAATGCCGCCCTGGCGACGCCGATCTGCGCGTTCGCCGCAGCCATCGCGCGCTCCGCCGAGGCGACATCGGGCCGCCGCTGCAACACGTCGCTGGGCACGCCGAGCGGAATCGACGGCACCTGAACCGCGAGCACCTTGGGCTCGATCGAAAACTGCGGCGCGGGCACGCCGACCAACGCGGCGATCGCATGTTCGAACTGCGCCCGCTGATTCAGCAGCAGTTGCGCCTGCACACGTGTCGAGTCGAGCAGCGACTTCTGTTGCAGCACGTCGAGCCCGGACACCGAACCGAGATCATGTTCCGTGGTGACGTAGTCGAGCGCCTTCTGCTGCAGTTTCACCGACCGATTCAGCACGTCGATCTCGGCGTCGAGTTCACGCAGCGAGAAATAGTCGCTGGCGAGATCGGTGGTGAGCACGAGCCGCGCGTTGGCCAGATCGTCCGCCGATTGCTGCGCGGAAGCCGCCGCGCCTTCCACTTCGCGACGTATCCGGCCGAATAGATCGGTGTCGTAGCTGATCGTGGGGCCGAGCTGCACATTGTTTTGCACCGTCGACGTCGTGGGCGTGCCGTAATTCGTTCGTGGACGGTTCTGCGAAATCCGGAAGCGCGATCCCTGCGCCGCGAAATCGACTTCGGGAATCTGCTGTGCGCGGTTATTCGCGAGCGTCGCCCGGGCCTGCTCGTAATGCGCGCTGGCCGCGACCAGCGTCTGATTCTGCGCGAGCGCCTGCGTTTCCAGCGTGGCGAGCGTCGGATCGCTGAACGCGCTCCACCAGTCCGGCGAGATCGGCGCATGAGACGGCACGGCCACGCGCCAGTACGAATCGGTTTGCCAGGTGGGCGGCACCTCGGCCTGCGGCCGCTCGTAATTCGGCCCGACTGTGCACGCGGCCAGCAGCGCCGCGCCTGCCAGCGTCGTCAGCGCACGGCATGTGGCCACGTGCTTCACGATGCCCCCTTGCCGTTGGTTTGCGGCTGCTGGATCTGCACGTGATCGCCGTCCGCGATCGAATCGCTCGGGTTGATGATGATCTTGTCGTTCGCCTCGACGCCGCTTTCGATTTCAAGCGACTGTCCGAGATCCTGCGCGATCACGATCTTGTGCAACTGCACGTTGCCCTTTGCATCGACCACGGCGACGCGCGGGCCTTCGGCACGAAACAGCAAAGCATTGCCGGGCACCGTCAATCGCGCATGCGCCAGGGCCGGCACGGCGACCTGGACGTACGCGCCAGGGCGCAGCTTGTCGTCTGGATTCGGCAAGGTCACTTCGATCTGCAGCGAACGGGTGGGCACGTCGATCGCGCCGGAAATGTGCGTGATCGTTCCGTGGAATTGCTGGCCCGGCAGCTCGGCCTGCGTCACCACCACCTTCTGTCCCGCCGACACGTTTTGCGCGTACGCCTGCGGCAATTGCACATAAACGCGCAGCGGGTCCGACTGCGCGAGCGCGAAGAGCGCGCGGCTCGTGCCGCTGCCCGCGTCGATCAGATCGCCGACATCCACATTGCGTTGCGTGACCACGCCCGCGAACGGCGCGACGATCCGCTTGAACGATTCGAGTTGCTGCAGGCGCTTGACGTTGGCGTCGGCGGCGGCGAGATTGGCGACGTCTTGCGTATAAGTGCTCTGCCGTTCGTCGAGTTCCTGCTGCGAGACCGCATCGCGCTGACGCAATTGCTGCCAGCGGTCCAGCGAGCTCTTCGCGAGGCCGAGGCTCGAACTGGTTTGCTGGCGCTGCGCCAAAGCTTGCGCGAGTTCCTGATCGATTTCCGGCGTATCCAGATCGGCGAGCAATTGGCCCTGCTTCACTCGCGCGCCGATATCGGCGTACCAGTGCAGCAGATAACCGGTGGAGCGCGCAAAGATCGGCGATTCGACGTAGCCGCGCAGCGTGCCTGGCAGCAAGGTATCGCCGCCGCCTTCAGTCTGGGTCGGGCTCACCACGTTCACATACTGCGTGGCGTTCTGCTTCGTGGTCTCCGCCACCGCATGGTTTTGCATGATGTTGGCGATCACGGTGCGCAAGGCCCCGACGGCCAGCAGCGCCAGCACGATCCACACGGCGATTTTGGCGCGCTTCCATTCTTGATGGCGCGGTGGCAAGGCGTGGCCGCCTTCTGTCTCTCGCGCAGGAATCGCTAGCGATGCATGAGTTTTTTCGGTCATCTCAGTCAGCCGTCATTTAACTTTACGCGGGCTTGCCAGCGCCGCCGTGCTCGGGCGCGGGGCCGTCGTCGTGGGAACCCGTGTGATTCGCGCCGCCATCGTCATCGCCGCCGCGGTGGCGGTGCGCGAGGCGGGAGTGAATCGCCGCGAACACCAGCGGCACGAAAAACAGTGTGGACACAGTGGCGAACAGCAAGCCGCCGATCACCGCGCGGCCGAGCGGCGCATTCTGCTCGGCGCCTTCGCCGAGACCAAGCGCCATCGGAATCATGCCGATGATCATCGCGAAAGCCGTCATCAGCACCGGCCTGATCCGGCTTGCGCCGGCTTCGAGCGCGGCGGTCAGCGGCGGCGCGCCGGCGGACAGACGCTGGCGCGCAAACGACACCATCAGAATACTGTTGGCGGTAGCCACGCCCATGGTCATGATCGCGCCGGTCAAGGCCGGCACGCTCAGGTGCGTGCCGGTCAGGAACAGCATCCACACAATGCCCGCCAGCGCCGCGGGCAACGCGCTGACGATGATCAGCGGATCGACCCACGACTGGAAGTTCACGACGATCAGCAGGTACACCAGCACGATCGCCATCGCCACGCCGAGTCCCAGCCCGAAGAACGAACTGCGCATGGTCTGCACCTGGCCGCGCACGGTAATCTGACTGCCGCGCGGCAGCGACGCGCGCACGTTGTCCACCAGCTTGTCGACCTGATTCGCCACGCTCCCCAGGTCGCGCTTCTCGACGCTCACATACAGATCGATCACCGGCCTGATGTTGTAGTGCGTGACTTCGGCGAACTGCGTCTGCGGTGCGACCCGCACCAGGTTGCCGAGCAGTTGCGTCGGGCCGTTGGCCGAACCGGAGACCGGCGTGCGCAACAGTTCGTCGATCGACGACACCTGGTACTGTGGCGTTTGCACCGCGACGTTGTATTCCACGCCGTTGCGGTTGTTGAACCAGAAACCCGGCGATGTTTGCGAACTGCCCGACAACGAAATGAGCACGTTTTGCGCCACATTGCTTGCGCTCAGATTGAGTTGCTGAAGCCGCGTGCGGTCCATCTGAAGATTGATCGCCGGTTCATCCAGCTTCTGCTGTATATGCGTGTCCACTGTGCCGGGAATCATGCGCACCTGTTTCAGCAGCTTGCGCGCAATGTCGAAGTTGCCCTCCTGATTCGCGCCGGAAATCTGCACGTCCACGGCGGCAGGCAAACCGAAGTTGAGAATCTGCGTGACGATGTCGGCCGGCTGAAAGAAAAACTCGACGCCCGGAAAGCGCTGCGGCAGAATCGCGCGCAGTTTGTCCATGTAGATTTGCGTGGGCTTGTGATCTTCATTGAGCGCCACCTGGATCTCGCCGTCGAGCGTGCCGATCGTGCCCGCATTGCTGTACGAAAGATTGATGCCGCTATAGGGCAATCCCAGGTTATCGAGAATCGTGCCGAGTTCTCTCTGCGGCACGACTTCGCGAATCACCTTTTCGACTTCGTCGGCGAGACGCGCGGTTTCCTCGATGCGCGTGCCGGTCGGCGCACGCATATGCAGGCGAATGTCGCCGGCGTCCACGCTCGGGAAGAAGTCTTCGCCGAGCACGAAAATCAGGCCCATCGAGACGACGCAAAAGCCGAGGAACACGCTGCCGAACATGCCGCGACGCACCAGCAAGCTGCTCAGAATCATGATGTAGCCGGCGCGCATGCGCTCGAACCCACGATCGAAGCGGTGATAGAGGCGCATGAACAGACCGGGCTTCGCACCCTGCTTCGGCTTGTGCGCGTGCCCCATCAGCAGCATCGCGAGGGTCGGCACCAGCGTACGCGAGAGAATGTACGACGCCAGCATGGCGAACACCACGGCTTCGGCGAGCGGCACGAATAGATAACGCGCCACCCCGGTCAGGAAGAACATCGGCACGAACACGATACAGATACAGAGCGTGGACACCAGCGCCGGAATCGCAATTTCACCCGCGCCGTCGAGAATCGCGTCGTGCAGATTCGTGCCCATATGCAGATGCCGTTCGATGTTCTCGATCGTCACCGTGGCATCGTCCACCAGGATCCCCACCGCCAGCGCGAGACCGCCGAGCGTCATGATGTTGATGGTCTGCCCGAGCGCATGCAACGCGATCAGCGAGGACAGGATCGACAGCGGAATCGAGATCGCAATAATGCAGGTGCTGCGCCAGTTGCCGAGGAACAGCAGGATCATCGCGGCGGTCAGCGCGGCGGCGACCAGCGCCTCGCGCACCACGCCCTGCACCGCCGCTTTCACGAACACCGACTGATCGAACAACGCAGTGATTTTCAGATCGGGCGGCAATGCCGCTTGTGCGTTCGGCAGCAGCCCTTTCAGCGTATTCACGATGGAGAGCGTCGACGCACTGCCGTTCTTCAGCACCGACATCAGCACGCCGCGATGCCCGTCCTGCCGCACGATATTGGTCTGCGGCGAGAAACCGTCGCGCACATGCGCAACTTCACGCAGATACGTGGTCGCGCCGTTGAGCGTGCGCACCGGAATATCGTTGAGCCCTTCCAGCGTGCTGGGCGAGCCGTTCATGTTGATCGTGTATTCCTTCGGTCCGATCTTCGCCGTGCCGGTCGGCAAGATCAGGTTTTGCGCGTTGAACGCGCTGACCACATCGGAAGGCGTCAGGCCTTTGGCAAGCAGCGCGCGCGTGTTCAGGTCGACCGAGATCAGCCGCGACTTGCCGCCATACGGATACGGCACGGCCGCGCCGGGAATCGTCACGAGTTGCGGGCGCAGAAAGTTCAGCGCCGTATCGTTGAGCGCCTGCTCGGAGAGTTTCGGGCTCGACAGGCCGAGCTGGATTACCGGAATACTGGAAGCCGAATAGCTGATCACGAGCGGCGGCGTGGCGCCCGGCGGCATCTGCTTGAGCTGCGCCTGTTCGACGGCCACCGTTTGCGCGATCGCAGTCTGAATGTTCGCGTTCGGCTGCAGGAACACCTTCAGGATCGTGATGCCCGCGAGCGATTGCGATTCGATGTGCTCGATGTCGTTGACCGTGGTGGTCAAACTGCGCTCGTTGACCGAGGTGATGCGGTTGGCCATGTCTTCGGCCGACAAGCCCGTGTAGGTCCAGATGATACTGACCACCGGAATATTGATTTCCGGCAGCACGTCGACCGGCGTGGTGAACAGCACGAACGGCGTCGCCAGCAAGATCAGAATGGCCATCACGATGAACGTGTAGGGCCGCTTAAGCGCAACGTTGACGATCCACATGAAACGCGCCCGGATGAATGCAGGTAAGGGATGGTGAATCAGCGCTTATGCTAGATCGCTAGCACCAACACCTGCATGGCGCCAAAATGGCGGAATTGTCAGGAAGGCTAACGTAAGGAAAAACGGTGCTTGAACTGCGAGGAGTTTGCCGGCAAGCAAACGTTTGATAAGAGAAGATAGCCGGAATTGAGGTGCCGCTTCAATGCGATGTCGCGCGAGCGCGTCGCGAAACATCGCATGGATTGTCTTGCGCGAAGCAAATACTTCACGCGCATTCAAAGCCTGGTCGATCCTCGACCCTTTGCCACGCCGCTACCGGCGTTACTTCGCAAACAACGCCGACATATCCGCGAACGCCTTGAATTCCAGCGCATTGCCCGACGGGTCGAGGAAGAACATGGTCGCCTGTTCGCCCACTTCGCCCTTGAAACGCACATGCGGCTCGATGATGAAGTCGATGCCGGCCGCTTGCAGCTTGTCCGCCGCGGCCTGCCATTGCGCCATCGAGAGCACCGCGCCGAAGTGGCGGACCGGCACGGCATCGCCGTCGACCTTGCTGGTATGACGATGACCGATTTCCTCCGGCGCGAGATGCGCGACGATCTGATGGCCATAGAAATTGAAATCGACCCACGCGTCCGAGCTGCGCCCTTCCGGGCAGCCCAACAGCTCGCCGTAAAACTCGCGCGCGGCGGCAAGGCTATGAACAGGGAACGCCAGATGGAACGGCGGCAAGACGGTATCGGCAACGCTCATGATGGGGAACTCACTGATTGGAATTGGGTTGAACGTGCGGGCCTTTTGAAAACCTCACGCGTGAAGCAAAGTTTAACCATGACTAAAAATGTTGAAAAACGATATATATTTGATCTGACTATCACCAAATTCGATCAATCGAAAATGCTAAGCGAACTCAAGACTTTCATTGCAGTCAGCCAGTACGGCACGTTTTCGGGCGCCGGCGCGCGCATCGGCCTGACGCAATCCGCCGTGAGCGCGCAAATGCAACGGCTTGAAGAAGAACTCGGCTTCGCGCTCTTCGACCGCACCGGCCGCTCCGCCACACTCAACGACGCCGGCCGCGAAACGCTCACGCTCGCGGAGGAAATGATGACGCTCTACGCGCAGCTTTCCGAACGTGGCGCGGTCGCGGCGGAAAGCGGCATGCTGCGGGTGGGCGCCATTGCATCCGCGCAAGTGTCGCTTCTCGCCGACGCACTCGCGCGCTTTCGCGACGACCGTCCCGGCTGGCGCATTCGGGTCGTGCCCGGCGTGTCGCTTGGCTTGCTGGGGCAAGTGGACTCCGGCGAACTGGACCTGGCCGTCATCATCAAACCGCCCTTCGCGCTGCCGTCCGAACTCGAATGGCGCACGCTCGTCACCGAACCGTTCGTGCTGCTCGTGCCCAAGGCGCTCGTGCGCGGCAAGGGCGCGCCGCGGTCCTGGCGCGACCTGCTGCGCAGCGAACCGTTTATCCGCTACGACCGCGGCTCGTTCGGCGGCAGGCTGGTCGACCGGTTTCTGCGGCGCTCGCGGGTCAATGTGCGCGACGTGATCGAACTGGACGAGCTGCAAGGCATCGTGCAACTGGTCGCGCGCGGCATCGGCGTGGCGCTGCTTCCGAATAGCGCGGGGCTCGGCAAATGGCCGGCCGGCGTCGTGGCGCTCGAACTCGGCGAGGCGACGTTTCAGCGGGAAATCGGCCTCGTGCAGCGTCCGCGGCATAGCCGCCAGGCGGTGGCGGGCGCGCTCGCGGATTGCATCGGCATGGCAGCCGGTGCGTGAGCCCAAGCCGCCGCGTCCGCGCGATTGTGCTGTTGCTGGAGCAACGAACTGTATCTGTGAGATTCTTCCGCCCACGCGCAAAAATCTGCGTTCGCGCGACGACTCGCGCTCTTTACCCGTGTGCGCTGCGAGCCGCACGCCCTGCCCGCCGCCAAGGTCCAGCCGATGATCGCCAGCAGCTTCCTCACCGCCGATGTCCTGATCGCCTACAGCGCCTACTTCGTCGGTACGGCGAGCCCCGGGCCGAGCAATCTCGCGATCATGTCGCTGGCGATGAGCGCGGGCCGCCGTTCCGCGCTCACCTTCGCGCTCGGCGTGGTGTCGGGTTCGTACTTCTGGGCGCTGCTGGCGTCACTGGGTTTGTCGGCCGTACTCGCCACTTATTCGGAATGTCTGGTGGCGATCAAGATTGCCGGCGGTCTGTATCTGCTGTGGCTCGGCTTCAAATCCGCGCGCTCCGCGTTCCGTCCCAAGGCGTTGCCCACGGGCACGGCGCGTGACAACGAACCACTCAAGCGCCTCTATCTGCGCGGCCTGCTGCTGCATCTCACCAATCCGAAAGCGATTCTGGTGTGGCTCTCGATCGTCTCGCTGGCCATGTCGCCGGCCGGCGGCACCTCGCATGCCACGCCGGTGGTGCTCGGCTGCATGTGCATCGGCATGTCGGTGTTCAGCAGCTACGCGGTGCTGTTTTCGACCGCTTCCGCACGGCGCATCTACGCGTCGATCCGGCGCTGGCTGGACGGCTCGCTCGCCATCATGTTCGGCATTGCCGGCATCAAGCTGCTGACTTCGAAAAGCTGAGCGCGTCCGGAGGCGCCTGCCGCTCTGCGATACTGTCGCCGTGACAATTGAAGCGGATAGACGAATACGATGAGCGGCGGTAACGAAGTGAATCCGGCAGCGCAGCGCTCGCCATGGCGCAAGCGGCTCTACCTCGCGGGCATCACGGCATTCGTGGCCGGTGTGATTCTGGCCGTGATCATCTATGCGACCACGCCGCCGCCGGACAGCGCCGTCTCCATGTATAGCGTGGCCGATCCGCGCTATCAGATCGAACTGCAGCGTATTGGCGGCAATGCGGCGGTGCTGATGGCGCAGCTTCATCAGTGGTTCGACGGACTGTGGCACGGCACGGCGCTCGCTTATACCGTCGCGGTGTTGGGCGCTGTTATCGCGGGCGTATGTTTCTTCATCGGCTATTTCTTCGCTGACGAATAACCGCGGCGCCGGAAGCTGCGCATCGCGCTGCCCTCGCGCAATCCCGCGCTTACGTGGCCTCTTTCACATGCCGGTCGGGTTTCTCCACACCGGCCGTGCGCAGCGCTTCGTGCAAGGTGTTGAAAATGCAACCTTCCTCGACGATCGGCGTGATGCCGTGCCGGTCCATGTCCGACCGCAAATAGCGGTTCACGCGCGCGAACAATACCTCGATGCCCTGGCTTTTCAATGTCTGGCACAACTCGCCAATCGAGCGTGAGGCCGAATAGTCGATGTCGGTGATCGCGCTTGCGTCGATCACGAAGCAGCGCACCTTGCTCGGCGCAAGGTCGATCAGGCGCCGGGTATCGTCGACGAAAAAGTGGTCGTTCGCGTAAAACAGATCGGCGCCGAAGCGGTAGACGATCAGGCCCGGCGCGGTCTGGACGCCGGGCACGGCGGGCACCGGCACCCAGACGCCGTCGTCGTTGGGGGCGAGAATCATCGTGTGCGGACGGTAGCTGTGGCGCACGTGACGCAGCAGCGAGAGCGCCACCGCCACCAGAATGCCGTGCTCGACGCCAATCAGCACCACGGCCGCCGCGGTGAACACGGCCAGCGCGAATTCGCCAGGGCTCTCCCGGCGAATCGCAAACAAGGTCTTCAGATTGATCAAGCCGATGGCGATCGTGAACACGATGCTGGCGAGAATGCAGTGCGGCAGATACTGCAAATAGCGGCTGAAAAACAGCAGCACCGCCACCACCACGGCCGCGAAGACCAACTGCGCGAACTGGCTGCGCGTGCCGGCGAGATCGGCCATGGCGGTTTGCGTCGGACTGCCGTTCACCACGAAGGCGCCTGAAAACGCCGCCGCCGCGTTGGCCACGGCGATGCCGAGCAAGTCGGCGTTGGTATCGACCGGTTCGCGGTGACGCTCGGCGAACACGCGGCTCGCGGCGGCGCTCTGCGCGACGATCATCACGAAGCAGGACGCCGCCACGGGCAGCAGATCGAGCATCTGCTGCCATGTCACCGACGGTACGCGCAGTGGCGGCAAGCCGCCCGCCACCGGGCCAAGCACGGCAATGCCGTGGACCGGAAAGCGATACATGTCGCTCGCCGCAATACCCGCCACGACGGCGATCAACGGCACCGGCACGCGTGGCAGAAAGCGTTTGCACGTCAGAATGGCGACGACCACCAGCAGCGAAATGGCGAGCGTCGGCCGATGGATCTGGCTAACTTCGCGCACCACCAGCATGAGCTGATCGACGCTGCGCGCGGCATGTCCGGGCAAGCCGAGCATGTCGCCGAGCATCGCAATGCCGACCTGTACGCCGACGCCTGCAAGGAAGCCGACCAGCACGGTGCGCGACAGAAAATCGGCGAGAAAGCCCAGTTTGAAAATCCGCGCGATAAACAGCAAGGCAGCGGTAAGCAAGGCGACCATCGCGGCGAGCGCGGCATATTCCGCGCTGGAGGCCGGCGCCATGGTGGAAAGCCGGCTTGCGAAGATGGTGGCGGTCGCGGAGTCCGCGGCGACGACCAGATGCCGCGAGGCGCCGAAAAACGCAAAGGCGATCAGCGGCAGAAAGACCGTGTACAAGCCCGTCACGGCCGGCATGCCGGCAATACGCGCGTAGCCGAGCACTTGCGGAATATCCATCGACGCAAGCTGCACACCGGCCAACGCGTCGCGCGCCGCCGCGGCGCGGTTCAGAGGAAGGACGCCCTTCAGCACGCTGGCGCGTGCCGCAACAGTCGCCAGAAAATCTCGCATACGCGATACCGCCCTAATCCAGGTTATCGCGCATCGTGCCGCGACTCGGCACTCAAAGGCAAGACCTGTAGCGAGGTCGCCTCAAGAAAGAGAACACGCAGTACGCGCCCGATTGGCGCTGCGGACATCACCCGGCTGACCGACTTACCGCCTGAATTGTCCCGTAGCCGGATGCACGTGCCGCGCGAAACCGAGCAACGCGGCAATGCAGATCGGACAGGCAATGAAGAACACGGCCAACATCTCGCACCCCGTAACGTCTTGTTCCCGCGAGTTTACGCGATCGGCATGCGAACTGAATGGGGGAAAACAGCAAATGACTGTGTCGGCAATTACAACAGTCTCGCGCGAGTCCGCAGTCGTTTCATGGCCACTTTTTATGCTCGAGGCGGTCTCCCCGTATAATCCCGCATGACCCGAATCCCGCATCACCTGCCCTCGCCGCCGGCCGCTTATCGCCGCCGCGCCGACCACCGCTCTTCGGCGGTCGCATGAAAACCCCGAAACGTCTGCTCCCGCTCGTCGAAGAAGGCCTGATCGACGAAGTCATCTCCCAGTTGATGAGCGGCAAGGAAGCCACCGTCTACGTGGTACGCAGCGGCGACGCCACGCGCTGCGCGAAAGTGTACAAGGACGCCAAACAGCGCAGCTTCCGCCAGGCTGCGTCCTACCGCGAAGGCCGCAAGGTCAAGAACAGCCGCCAGCAACGCGCGATGGAAAAAGGCAGCCGCTATGGCCGCGAAGTGCAGGAACAGGCCTGGCAGAACGCCGAAGTCGACGCGCTGTTCCAGCTCGCGAACGCGGGCGTGCGCGTGCCGCAGCCTTTTATCTGCACGGACGGCGTATTGCTGATGGAGTTGGTGACCGACGCCGACGGCAACGTCGCGCCGCGTCTGAACGATGTCGAGATGACGGAAGAACGCGCGCTCGAACTGCATGCGCGACTGGTGAACGAGGTAGTGCGCATGTTGTGCGCCGGCATGATCCACGGCGACCTGTCCGAGTACAACATCCTGCTTGCCGCCGACGGTCCGGTCATCATCGACCTGCCGCAGGCCGTGGATGCCGCCGGCAATCTCGAAGCGCCCGCCATGCTGGAGCGCGACGTCAACAACCTCGCCACGTATTTCGGCCGCTTCGCGCCGGCGTTACTGGAGACCAGTTACGGCAAGGAAATCTGGTCGCTCTACGAAGCGGGCGCGTTGCATGTGGACGCCGCGTTGACCGGCCGCGTCGAACTGGACAGCACGCCGATCGATCTCGAAGCCGTGCTTCAGGAACTCGAAGATACGCGGCTCGATGAAGAAGCGCGCCTGCGCTACGAGCAGTCGCTGCGCAGCGGCACCTGAACCTTCACGGGCGGCCGGGCAGCGAGGTCAGCACCTCTGCCGCCTCGCCGCCTCGCGAGAAGCAGCTACGACGTACTGCTCAACCGCGCCGCCTGCATCGCCCCCTGCGCCGGTCCCACCGACTCCCGCATCGTCACGCTCACCGGAAACTCGCGGAAAATCTCCCACGTAGTCCGGTAGCACTGATTGACCAGCCAGCGCACGGCGTTCTGCGTCAGTTCCGCGGTCGGGATATGCACCGAGGTAAGTCCGGGCGCGGCATACGCGGCCGAATAATCGTCGTCGTAACCGATCACCGAGACTTCGCCGGGCACCGAGATGCCCGCCTGGTGAAAACAGGCCAGCGCACTCACCGCCATCGTATCGTTCGCGCAGAACAGACCGGTGAAACGGCGCTTCGTGCCGAGCAGCTTTTGCGCGGCGGCGTAGCCGCCTTCCGGTGAAAAGTCCGATTCGATCAGCGTGACGTCGTCGCGTGCAATGCCCTCGCGCGCCAGCTCGGCGAAAAAGCCCTCCAGACGCATCTGGTTGTCCGAAGAAGTGAAGGGCCCGGAAATCACCGCAATCTCGCGATGCCCGTGATCGAGCAGCGCGCGCGCCGCCAGTTCGCCGCCCCGATGGTGGTCGGCGCAAAACGACGCCTCCGGCAACTGGTCGAACGCGCGGTTCAGAAACACCATTTTCGGGTGCATCTTGTGCAGCATGATCAGGTCTTCGTCGTGCAGATCGTGGCTGATCACCACCACACCGTCGCAATCGCGGCCGATCAGAAAGCGCACCGCCTCGATGGCCTGCTCGCGCGGCGAGACTTCTCCGCAGCCGGTCGCCACCACCACGTGGCGGCGCACCGCGCGCAGTTCTTCGTCGGTCTGCTTGAGGATCGTGCCGTAGTAGGAGCCGAAGAACGTCGGCACGAAAATGCCGACCATGCCGAGCGACTGCGTGGCCATGGCCCGGCCGATGGAAGACGGACGAAAGTTCAACTGTTCGATGGCCGCCTTCACGCGCGCGGCGGCATCGGCTGAGATGGGTCCTTTACCCGAAATGGCACGCGAGGCGGTCGACATGCCCACGCCGGCCAGTGCCGCGACATCTTTGAGTGTTGCCACGCGGATCTCCGTCAAGCATGTTGTATTGTCAGCGACGCCGCGTGCCGGCGCTACAAACGCGCGCCGCCCGCTTCGTCGAACAGAGAGACATGGGTACTGTCGAACGAAAACGCCGCGGTGTCCCCTATCGCCACCGGCGTCTTCGTCTGGTCGATCGATGCGACCTGCACTCCATGATAGTCGAGCCAGATGACGCGGTGGTTGCCCATCGGCTCCACGAGCGAAACTTTTGCGTGTTCGCTCGCGCCTTCGGCGAGCCGCACGTCTTCGGCCCGCACGCCGAGCACGCACGGCAAGCCGTTGGCGGGCGCGGTCTTGAACGAGTACGCCGACACGTCGAGCCGCCAACGCTCCGTGCAGAAGTGGAGCGCGCCGTCGCGTGCTTCGAGCGTGCCCTTGAGCAGGTTCATCGCGGGCGTGCCCAGAAACGTCGCGACGAACAGGTTGTCGGGACGCGCGTAGACTTCGGCGGGCGTGCCGAACTGCTGGATGACGCCGCCGCGCATCACCGCCATGCGGGTGGCAAGTGTCATTGCCTCGACCTGATCGTGCGTGACGTAGATCATCGTCGCGCCCAGGCGCTGGTGCAGTTGCTTGAGTTCACGGCGCAGCTCGGTGCGCAATTTGGCATCGAGATTCGAGAGCGGCTCGTCGAACAGGAACACGTCGGCTTCGCGCACGATCGCCCGGCCGATGGCGACCCGCTGCCGTTGGCCGCCTGACAGTTGCGCCGGTTTGCGCTTGAGCAGCGGTCCGAGTTGCAGCATGTCCGAGGCGCGCGCCACGCGCCGCGCAATCTCCGCCTTCGGCGTGCCGTTGATGCGCAGCGCAAACGACAGGTTGCGCTCCACGCTCATGGTCGGATACAACGCGTACGACTGAAACACCAGCGCGATGCGCCGGTCTTTCGGGTCGGCCCAGGTCATGTCTTCGCCGGCAATCTCGATGCTGCCGTCGGTCACGTCGATCAAGCCGGCAATGCTGTGCAGCAAGGTGGATTTGCCGCAGCCGGACGGTCCGAGCAGCACGACGAATTCGCCGGCCCGCACGTCGAGATTCAGATTCTCGATCACCGTGTTCGCGCCGAGTTGAATCGTCAGATTGCGCACGGCGACGTTGGCCGGATTCGTGAGGCCCGCGGCATCCGCCGCATCGGGACTGCTCGCCACACCCGCCATGTCCGCCGCGTTTGCCATATTAGCCACGTTTGTCATCGCCCTATCCCTTGACGGCGCCGGACGCAATGCCGCGCACGAACCAGCGGCCCGAAACGAAGTACACCGCGAGCGGCACCATGGAAGTCAGAATGGTCGCCGCCATATTGACGTTATAGAGGCGCTCGCCGGTCGTCGTATTGATGATGTTGTTCAGTTGCACCGTCATCGGCAAGTTTTTGGTGCCGGCGAAAACTAGGCCGAGAATGAAGTCGTTCCAGATGCCCGTGACCTGCATGATGACCGCCACCACGATGATCGGCGTGGACATGGGCAGCATCAGTTGCAGGAAGATGCGCCAGAAGCCGCCGCCGTCGATGCGTGCCGCCTTGAACAGCTCCTGCGGAATCGACACGTAGTAATTGCGGAACAGCAGCGTCATGACCGGCATGCCGAAGATGGTGTGAATCACCACGATGCCCGGCAACGAGCTGAACAGATGCACGCTCGCCAGCACGCGCACGAGCGGATACACCATCACCTGCACGGGAATGAACGCGCCCATCAGCAGCACGCCCAACAGCAGGCCGGCGCCGCGCGGCCGCCAGAACGACAGCGCGTAGCCGTTCACCGCGCCGATCGCGATCGAGAGAATCGTACTCGGCACGACAATGCGCACCGAGTTCCAGAAACCGACCTGAATGCCATTGCAATCGAGCCCGGTGCAGGCGGACTGCCACGCCGCGCTCCACGCGCTGAGCGTGAAATGCGCGGGAAATGCCAGCAGATTGCCGAGGCGGATCTCGCTCATCGGCTTGACCGAGGTGACGAGCATCACATAGAGCGGCAGCAGGAAGAACAGCGCCGCTGTGAGCAGGAACGCGTAGACGCCGAGCCGCGCCGGGGTGAACGTCGAGCGGCGGCGGCGTGGCTGCGCGCGGCGAGGCGTGCCGCTTTTCAACGGCGGACTGAGCGTGTTCATCACACCTCCTTGCGCAGGGCGGCGCGGCTGCGGGCATAGAAGAACGGCGCGAGAATCGCCAGCACGGTGGCGAGCAATACGATCGACGCCGCCGACGCGAGCCCGATATTGGCGCGGCCGAACAGATAGTCCATGATGAACTTCG
Organism: Paraburkholderia sp. BL6669N2; assembly: GCF_003387275.1. Classification (NCBI taxonomy): domain Bacteria; kingdom Pseudomonadati; phylum Pseudomonadota; class Betaproteobacteria; order Burkholderiales; family Burkholderiaceae; genus Paraburkholderia; species Paraburkholderia sp. BL6669N2. The sequence goes on from NZ_QUNA01000002.1 coordinate 2,199,520, forward strand.
CCGGCACTTCGCTCGCCGTGCCGGGGCCACCTTGCGTCATCGCGACCACGGCGTCGTAGAGCTTCACGACCATCACGAACAGCAGCACGAAAGCAGTGGAGATGGATGGGCCCAGCATCGGCACGACGATACTGACATACACCCGCCAGCGCGGAATGCCGTCGATGCGCGCGGCTTTCCACAACTCGTCGTCGATGCCGCGCAGGCCCGCGAGCAATAGCGCCATCACCAGACCCGAGGCCTGCCACACCGTCGCAATCACGATGGTGTAAATCACCCAGTCCTGATCGACGATCCAGTCGAAGCGCGCGTGCGCGAAACCGAGCTTGTGCAGCACGGCTTGCGCGCCCAGTTCAGGGTTCAGGATCCACTGCCAGACGAGCCCCGTCGCCACGAACGACATCGCATACGGATACAGAAACACCGTACGCAACGCGCCTTCGGCGACCACGCGTTGATCGATGAAAATCGCCAGCAGCAAACCGATCACCATGCACGCCACGATGAAACACGCGCCGTAGATTACGATGTTCTGCAACGACAGCAGCCAGCGGTCGTTATTGAAGAGACGCGCGTACTGCGTGAAGCCCGCGAAATCGCCGGAAGGAAATGTGCGCGAATTGCTGAGCGACACGCGCGCGGTCCAGACCATCGTGCCCAGATAGGCGAACACGACGGTCAGGACCATCGGCAGCAGCGCCAGCCATGCCGCGAACGGAAAACGCTTCTTGAGCGGCTTTTTGAGCCGCGCCTGGCGAGCCTTGGACGACGACCCGCCGGCCGGCAGCTTGAGCGCGTGCATGCCGCGCACCTAGCTCTTCAACGCGCTGGCGAACGCTTTCTGCGCGTCGTCGACCGACTGGTTCTTGTTCCAGAAGTTGGTGATGACGTCGATCAACGCGCCCTGCGTGTCAGGTGAGAGCAGCATTTCCGGATTCGGCAACTGACGCGACTTGTCCTTCATGATCGCAATGCCCTCCTTCGCGCAGATGTCGAGGCTGCCGGCGTCCACGTCGGGACGAATCGGAATCGAGCCTTTCTTCGCGCTGAATGCCACTTGCGCGGACGGCGAGGTCATCACCGTGGCAAGCAGATTCTGCGCCTTGATCGTGGTGGGATTGTCTGTTTTCGGGAACACGAACACGTCGCCCGCGACCAGATACGGCGAATGCGGACCGAAACCCGGGAAGCAGCCGAAGTCCTTGCCCGCGCTCTGATTGGCCGCCGAGAATTCGCCCTTGGCCCAGTCGCCCATGATCTGCACGCCCGCCTTGCCGGAAATCACGAGCGCCGTGGCATCGTTCCAGTTGCGGCCGGGCGAACCCGGGTCGACGAAATCGTGCAGGCGCTTGAACGATGCCAGCACTTTCTTGAACGCGTCGGATTTCACGGCGTTCATGTCGCGATCGCGGTACACCTTCATGTAGAGATCGGCGCCGCCCACGTCCGCCAGCACCGCGTCGAAGGTGATTTTCTCCTGCCAGGGCTGGCCGCCGAGCGCGAGCGGAATCACGCCGGCGGTTTTCAGCTTGCCGAGATCGGCGATGAACTCGTCATAGCTTTTCGGCTCGCCCGCAATGCCCGCTTTCTGGAACACTGGCTTCGAGTAGAAGAACCAGGCCGGCATATGGATATCGACCGGCGCGGCATAGTAATGTCCCTTCACCTTGATGCTGTCGAGAATCGATTGCGGGAACACGCCGTTCCAGTTCTCTTTCGCGGCGACGTCGTCGACATTGTTCAGCAGGCCCTGGTCGATCAGGTCGTGAAACTGCTTGGACGTATTGAACTGCGCAGCCGTGGGTGGATCGCCGCCGACGATCCGGTTGATCGCCGTGGAGCGCGCCTGATCGGCGCCGGCCACCGCGTTGTCGACCCACTGGCCGCCGGCCTTGTTATACGCATCGGCGAACTGACGGATCGCGGCCGACTCGCCGCCCGAGGTCCACCAGTGAATCACGTTGGCCTTCAAAGGCTCCGCCTGCGCGACGACGCCATACAACGCCAGTGCCGCAACCACGCCTCGCAAGACCAGTTTTTTGCTGTTCATTCCGTCTCCTCTCGATCATGCAACCAACTTGCGCCAAACCATGGCGCCCGTGTTTTCAAGTCGACATACAAACCAGCTTTCACCTGCTATTCAGTGCGTGCCTTGCGCTCCTTCAGGAATTTCGACACCAGCTCCGCGCTGCGTTTGATCGTGCGTTTCTGGGTAGCGTAATCGACATGCACGATACCAAAGCGACGCTCGTAGCCGAAGGCCCACTCGAAGTTGTCCATCAGCGACCAGAGAAAATAGCCGCGAATCTCCACGCCGGCCTTGATCGCCTGATCGACCGCGGCGAGATGGCGTTTGAGGAACGAGATACGCTGGCTGTCCTCGACCTGAGCGTCGATCACCTTGTCGTCCGAGGCCATGCCGTTTTCCGTGATGTAGATCGGCGGCAGGTTCGCGTAGGTGGCCTTGAATCCCGTCAACAGATCGCGCAGGCCGTCCGGATACACCTCCCAACCCATCTGCGTGCGCTCCACGCCTTCGAGCGGCACATCCTTGAAGCCGTGCGCGCCATCGCTCGCGACGTTCGTGCGGAAATAATAGTTGATGCCGAGGAAGTCCAGCGGCGCGGCGATGGTTTGCATGTCGCCGGCGAGCACCAGCGGCTCGGTGCCCGGCCACAACTCGAACAAGTCCTGCGGGTAGCTGCCCTTGAGCAGCGGATCGAGAATCCATGCGTTGTGCTGGACTTCGAACAGATGCGCCGCGCGCTGGTCGGCGGCGCTCTCGCTGTTGGCCGTGCCGCGTCCGACGTTGGCGACGACGCCGACTTGCGCCGCCGGATCGTTGGCACGCAACACCGGCACCGCGAGACCGTGCGCCAGCAGCAGATGATGCATGGCCTGCGTGGCGTAGCGCGCGTCGGCGAGTCCCGGTGCGTGGTGGCCGTTGCCGTAGCCGAGGTACGCCGAGCACCACGGCTCGTTGAGCGTCATCCACGCATCGACGCTGCCGGTCAGTTCGCGGCTCATCAGGTCGGCGTAATCGGCGAAACGGTAGGCGGTATCGCGATTGAGCCAGCCGCCGCGATCTTCCAGATGCTGCGGCAAGTCCCAGTGATACAGCGTGACGAAGGTCGTGATGCCCTTCTCTTTCAGCCGCGCCAACAGGCGTTGGTAGAAGTCGATACCTTTGCGGTTCGGCGCGCCGGCCGCGTCCATCACGCGCGGCCAGGCGATCGAGAGCCGGTAGGCTTCGAGGCCGAGGCCGGCCAGCAGGTCGATGTCGGCTTCCCAGCGATGATAGTGATCGCAGGCCACCGCGCCGGTGTCGCCGGCCAGCACTTTGCCGGGCTTCGCTGAGAACGTGTCCCAGATGGACGGCAGGCGGCCGTCTTCGTTCACCGCGCCTTCGATCTGATACGACGCGGTGGCCGCGCCCAGCAGGAAGTTCTTGCGCCACAGCGACGAGTCCGCGGGCGGCGTGAATGGATCGGCGAGTGATGACGAATGGGGAGAGAGAACGTCGGATACAGCGGATGTGTCATTTGCCACGGATTCCTCGCTGAGGTCGTTGAACCGGGTACGGTGGAAGCCGGAACGCCCATCCCCGGGACTTGGGGTGGAAGCGCTTCCACAACACCCGCGAACGATAGCAGCGGCGGATTCGACGCAGCAATCAGGGTTTGTCTGGAGCGATGGCTGGCATGCCCGGCGCGGCGATGCGCCGGGCATTGCAAGAGCCTTTGTCAGCGGTAGCGCGAATCTGTTGCAAGCGTGGCGGGCGCAATCTCACATGCCACCAGCGCGGTGCAATCTCACGGCTTTGCGGCCAGGTTGAACGCGCCGCTGTCATACGCTTCGCAGTAGGTTTTCCAGTCCGCCACCACCTGCGCCTCGCACTGCGTCGCGCTTTCCACCAACGGCAACTGCCAGTCCCGGCGATTGCCGAACGCGATCAGATCGTCGGCGATCGACGACTTCTGCCGCCCGCCGCTACGCAGATGCGCCCACGCGCTCAACTCGGCCATGCTGCCGACCACCTCTTCGAGACGCGGCAGCTTGCCGTCCCAGTCGCTCAAGGCCACGCGATCTTCCGAAGGCTGCAAACTGCGCAGCACATACGAGCGCCCATTGAATTCGACCGCATGGAGAAACGCCTGCGAGACCGCCTGATTGCGCCGCTGGATTTCGACGACGCGTTGCGCTTCCGTCTGCCACGCCGGCTGCGGCGTGCTGACGTGCGGCGTCACGGAAGAAGACAGCGCCTCTTTCAGATCGATCAGATAGTTGCCATCCGGCGAGCCTTTGCCTTCGACGAGAATCACGTAACGATCGACGCCGAGGCTCCCCGTGCCGGCAATCCGCCGCGCCACGTCGAGAATGCGAAAGAAGTCGGGATTGGGCTCGCCCGCGGCGAACTTCTGCATAAACTGCGTGACCGCGGCACGCTGCGTGTCGCTGACCGCTAGCGCTTTCTTGCCGTCCACTTTCAGCGTGCGGGTCTTGCCCTTGAGCACCGTGCGCCGGTCCAGATGCGCCACCCGCGTGCGGCTGGCAAGCGCGACGAACAGATCGCGCACCATGCCGGTCGCGGTCTCCGCTTCGATCCAGCGTGATTTGCCATTCGCCAGCGCCGCGCCATACTTTTCCAGCGCGACCTGGCACAGCGCCAGCGCCTGCGCGCGGCTCAGCTTGAGATCGCTCGCGCCGACCAGCACGCTCGTCAACAGGCGCACCAGTTCGTAGAGATTCGGCGCGAGGCAGGCCTCGTCGAAGTCGTTGTTGTCGAAGTAGATCAGCCGGTTGTCGGCCTTGTAGCTGCCGAAATTTTCCAGATGCATGTCACCGCAGATCCACACCGGCGGCGCGTCGTCGAACACCTTGGCTTGGGGCAGGCGTTCGTAAAACAGGTGACACGTGCCGCGCAAAAACACGAACGGCGACGTGCGCATGGCTTTGTATTTCATCGCGAGCCGTTCGGGATCACGACCGGCGTTAAAGCTGGCGATCGTCCTGGCAATATCGAGCATGAATTTCCTTTGAATGCGAGCATGTCGTACATTGCGACGACCAACGGCGTAGACCGTGCGGCGCGGCAACGACTGTTTGACAGTAGACCACACCGCGCTCCGCAAACACCCGGTTTTGGCATTCACCTTCGACAGCGCTTGCGCGTCGCGCGCGTCTGAACGCTAAGCCGTTTCCCGCGCACCGAACTTCTTGCGGTACGCGCCCGGACTCGTCAACGCAATGCGCCGGAAGTGCCGCCGCAACGATTCCTCGGAGCCGAAGCCCGCCAGTTCCGCGATGCGCGCCATCGGCAGCGGCGCCTGCGCTTCGAGCAGTTCGCGCGCGATGGCCACGCGTTCGCGTACCAGCCATTCATAAGGCGCCATGCCGGTGGCATCGTGAAACTGCCGCTGCAGTGTGCGCGGGCTCATTGCCGCCCGCTCGGCGAGCGAGCGCAACGTATGCGGCAAAGCAGGATGAGTGCGCACCCAGTCCATCAGTCTGGACAGACGGCCGCTGTCGTCCTGCGGCATGGGGCGCGGCACGAACTGCGCCTGGCCGCCCTCGCGATGCGGCGGCACCACGAGCCGCTGCGCGACCCGGTTGGCCACCGCGCTGCCGTGATCGCGCCGCACCAGATGCAGCAGCATGTCAAGCCCCGCCGCCGAACCCGCCGACGTGATGATCTGCCCTTCGTCGACATACAGCGCGTCCGACTGTACATGCAAGTGTGGATAGCGCTGCTGCAATTTGTCGGCATAGCGCCAGTGAGTCGTGACGGTCTTACCGTCGAGCACGCCCGCAGCCGCGAGTACGAACACGCCGGAGCAGATCGAACAGAGGCGCGCGCCGCGCGCGTAGGCGGCGCGGATTTTCTTCAGGAGCGGTTCGGGCGGCACTTCATCGGCATCGCGCCAACCGGGAATGACGATGGTGTCGGCGCGCTCCAGCAGCTTGAGCGTATAAGGCGCGGCAAGCGTGATACCGCCCGCCGCCCGGATCGGCCCCGGCTCGCTTGCGCAGACCGCGAAGCGATACCAGTCCACGCCGAGTTCAGGACGCTCGAGCGCGAACAGTTCGGTCACGCAGCCGAATTCGAAGGTGCAGAGCCGGTCGTAAGCGAGCGCGACAACGAGATGATTGTGCATGGCGCGATGTTACCGGATATTGACGATTACGCCACTTATCCGGCGTGGCACGCGGCGCCACAATCAAGGCGTCTGAACCGCGATCGCCAGGCAACCCACACACCTATTACTCCTATCGGAAACTCACGTCACCATGCCGACCCTGAACGCCGTCACCCAAACTCCCGCCGCCGACAGCGCCGCCGCGCAAGCTCACTTCCAGGCCACGCTGCAATTCGAAACGGATTGCGCCGATGTCCACGGCGCGCTCGCGAGCGGCGCGCCCGGCTTTGTGCTGCTCGATGTGCGCGGCCCCGCGCTGTTCGCGCAGGGCCATGTGCCGGGCGCGCTCAATCTGCCGCACGGCAAGATCGTGGCCTCCAGACTCGCTGACTATCCGCCGCAGACGCTCTTCGTCACGGCCCGTCAAGCTCATGAGCGGCGGCATCGCCGGCTGGCTCGACGAAGGCTTCGCACTGACACAAACACAAACGGCGTCCGCCGGCGAGGTGGCCAAAGCCAATGGCTGACATATTGAGAATCGATTAAATAAAAGCCTCGTGCTGTCGATAACAAGTTCAGCCGCTTCTCCTTCGCGGTTGGACTGAACATGCAGAGCTCATATAATTTTTGGCTGGTGACCATCTCGTTCGCCGTTGCGACGCTGGCGTCGTACACGGCGCTCGACCTGACCGGCCGCATTTTCCTGCTGGCGTCGGCGCGGCTGCGGCGCGTCTGGCGGCTGGGCGGCGCTGCATCGCTCGGCTGCGGCATCTGGTCGATGCACTTCATCGCCATGCTCGCCTTCTCGCTGCCGATTCCGCTCGGCTACGACCTGGCGACGACCGCCGCGTCGCTCGGGCTCGCGATCGGCGCCTCCTATCTCGCCCTGTGCGTCACGACCCGCGAGCGGCTCACGGTGGGCCGCCTGCTGGCGGGCGGCGTGCTGATGGGCTTCGGGATCGCCGGGATGCACTACACCGGCATGGCGGCCTTGCAGATGGCGCCTGGCATCCGCTATCGGCCGGGGTGGTTCGCCGGTTCGCTCGCGATCGCGATCGGCGCGTCGACCGCCGCGCTGTGGATGGCCCGCGCGCTCAGCAACGACGACGCGCGCCACGTCGTGCGCAAGCGTGTGGCTGCGGCGCTGGTGATGGGCGTGGCAATCAGCGGCATGCATTACGCCGGCATGGCCGCCGCCGACTTCCTGCCGGGCGCCATCTGCGGCGCGGCCCAAGGCGTGAACGCCACCTGGCTCGCGACTTCGGTGATCCTGCTTACCTTTGCCGTACTGATCGTTACGTTGATGCTGTCGCGCTTCGATGCGCGCAACGCCCTTCTGACCGGCGCGGTGTCAAGGCTGAACGGTCAGATCGTGCGGCTCGCCACGCTCGACACCCTGACAGGACTGCCCAACCGCAGCACGCTGACCGAGCGCATCGAACGCGCGATCCTCGGCGCGCGGCGGCAGCGCGCGCTGTTCGCGATCCTCTTCATGGACCTCGACGGCTTCAAGACCATCAACGATTCGCTCGGCCACTCGGCCGGCGACCAGGTTTTGACGGCGTTCGCGCAGCGCCTGCTGCAGTGCGTCCGCGAGACCGACACCGTCGCGCGGCTGGGCGGCGACGAATTCGTCGTGCTGGCCGAAAACCTCGGTTCGCGCGAGGATGCCGGCGCGCTCGCGGAAGGCGTGCTCGAACGCATGCGCGTCGGCGTGTGGACCGACTCGCAGCCGCTGCAGGTCATGCCGAGCATCGGCATCGCCCTCTATCCGCACGACGGCGACACCGTCGAAGCGCTGTTGAAGCACGCCGACGCGGCCATGTACAAGGCCAAACGCGCGGGCCGCAGCACCTATCGATTCTTCGAACGCCGCATGAACGAGGCCGCCACGCGCACGCTGCAGATTCAGAACGCGTTGCACGACGCGCTCGCCGCCGGTCATTTTTCGCTGCACTTCCAGCCCAAGTTCGAAGGCAGCGGCAACTCGCTGGCAGGCGCCGAAGCGCTGATCCGCCTGCATCACCCGCAACTCGGCACGTTGACGCCGCTCGAGTTCATTCCGATCGCCGAGCGTTCAGGGCAAATCGTTCAGATCGGCTACTGGGTCGTGCGCGAAACCTGCCGGCAGATTCGCCAATGGGTCTCGCAAGGCCTGCCGTCGATGAAAGTGGCGATCAACCTGTCGCCGCGCCAGTTGCTGCAGCCGAACCTCGTGGCGAGCATGCTTGAAATCGTCAACGCCGAAGGCGTGGCCTGCGAGCAGATCATGTTCGAGATCACCGAAACCGTGGCCATGCAGGACGCGCCGAAGACCATCGAAATGATCCGCGAATTCCAGGCGAGCGGCTTCGAGATCGCGATCGACGATTTCGGCACCGGCTATTCGAGCCTTGCCTATCTGCAGCGTTTTCGCGTCAAGCAACTGAAGATCGACCGCTTCTTCACCAATGGCCTCGACGCGCACGGCCCGGAGGGCAGCGCGATCGTGTCGGCGATCATCGCGCTTGCGCACTCGCTGGAAATGGATGTGGTGGCCGAGGGTGTGGAAACCGAATCGCAACTCCACATGCTCAAGACGATGAGGTGCGACGAGATGCAGGGCTTCCTGCTCGGCAGGCCGCTCAACGCCGACGACTTTGGCAACCTGCTGCGGGACAGAATGGTGGCCGCATGAACCTGACGACCGTCTGAAGCGCACGGCGCGGCCGGTGCTGGACCTCGTTTCACGAGCAAAAAATAATACGCAGGTCAGGTGTTGGAGACTTCATGAAATTCGATGTAGCGACGTTTACTTCGCTGTGGTTGACCACGTTTTTGTGCTGCGCCTTGCTCACGACCGCGCTGTCGCGCATGTTCGCGCGTGTGAGCGCGTTCCGCTTCTGGGCCGTCGGTTTCTATCTGCTCGCCGCGTCGTCCGCCTGCTTCACCCTGCATCTCACCTGGCGTCACGACGTGCTGCTGATCGCCACCGCGACGCTCGCGCTACAAAGCCGCATGCTGATCTGGGCCGGCACACGCGAGCTGTTCGGCGCGGCAGCGCCGTGGCGCGCCGGTCTGGCCGTCACGGCCGTGTTCTGCGCGCTCTATGCCGGCGCGCTGATCTTCAAAGTGCCGACCGTGTTGCGCGCGGTCCTGCTCGCACTGTTTTTTCTGCCGGTTCGCGCCGCCACGCTGTATGAAGTGTGCCGCCGGCGCCGTCCGCACCTCGGGCCGGCCCGTCTGATCGCGATGATCGGTGGCACGATCGTTACGCTCAACACCATCGTGCCGCTCGTGCTCGTGCTGCTCGACCGCACCAATCTGTCGCTGCTGCTCGGCAATCCGCAGACCACGTCGGCGCTGTACGCCGTGGTGTTCGCGGGCGATCTGCTGCTGGCGAGCGGCCTGATCGTGCTGGCTTTCAAACTGCAGATCGTCGAGCGGGACATGCTCGCCACGCTCGAACGAGTCGCCATGGAACGGCTCGCCGCGAACCGGGAATTGCGAGCGGAGCGCAATGGGCGCCCCGTGCCCGGCGACCCGCCCGGCCACGACACGCCGGCGCCGCGCCAGCCGCTGCCGGGATCGATCTGATTCGCCGGGCGGGCGCTGTGACGCCCTAGCCGGCCTTGCGTTCGTCGAAGGCGCTGTCGGCCACCGACACCAGATGCGGCGTTGCCGCCTGCGCCGCTTGCGCCGCGTCGCGTTTGGTGAGCTTGCCGTCCACCGCGGCGCCGCAATCCATCCGCAACTGCTGGTAGTAGATGTTGCCGGTCACATGCGCATTGCTCTGCAACTCGACGAAGTGATCGGCAATCACGTCGCCGACGATCCTGCCGTTGACCACGACGTCGTAGCCGTGCACGTTGCCTTCGATCGAGCCGCGATCGCTCAGGACCAGTAGCGTCTGGCCGCCCGGCTCGCCGCTGACGTTGCCCGTCACGTGGCCGTCCATGCGCAGGCCGTCGCTGAACTGCAGGTCGCCGGTGATTCGCACGTCGTGAGCGATCAGGGTAGCGAGCTTGGTTTGCTGGATGCCGGTGGTTTTCTTCTTGAACATAACAATTTCCTCGAAATGAAACGGGTCGTCGCGTGATGTTGGGCGTGGCGACGAGCCTGGGGGCGGCTGCTTTGCGTGCTTTTCGGTTTGCAGCTTGCGGTTCGCCTGGTTCGCGCGGTTAGCTGCGCGGCGCGGCGGTGGTTGCGGGAGAACGCCGCTTGCTCTGGCCTCGCAGAAACTGCAATTCCGCGCTGAGCCGCGCGACCTCGGCTGCGGCGCTGTCCGCCGCCTTCTGCACCGCGGCGCGCGCCGCCGTCTCTTGCTCCAGCGCGAGCCGCGTGCGGGCCAACTCGGTCTGCTTCGTTGCTTCGTCGACGGGCGCGGGGGTGCATTGCTCAGGCGGCAAGCCGGCGCGCCTCGCGTGCCAGGCCGTGAGCGCCGCCGCGCCTGCGCATGCGCACAGGACGCACACCACGGCCCACACCGTCATGCGAAACACCACCGATTGCGTGGGCCGAAGCGTGTAGGCGCGATGGGTGAGACTGCGCGCGTCGCGCGGAGAGTGCCGTTTAACCATGAGCCGCGGGCGCAAACAGCGCGAGGTAAGCCACCGGGTTGACCGGCGCGCCGTCGACGAGGACTTCGAAATGCAGATGCGGGCCGGTGGAACGGCCGGTCGAGCCGACATCGGCGATGTATTGCCGCGGCAGCACCAGATCGCCTACATGCACGACGATCCGCGACGCATGGCCGTAGCGAGTCATCAGCCCGTTGCCGTGATCGATTTCGACCGCGTTGCCATAGCCCGATTTCTCGCCGGCGAAGACCACGCGGCCGCCCGCCGCCGCCAGAATCGGCGTGCCGGTTTTAGCGACCAGATCGAGCCCCGGATGAAAGCTCAAACGATGCGTGAACGGATCGGTGCGATTGCCGAACGGCGACCCGAAGCGCGCGCCGTCGGCGGGCATGCGGCCCGGAAAGGCGGCGTAGGCGAGAGCGTGATCGGCGGTCTGCTGTTCGAGCGCCGAGAGGGTCGCGGCAAGGCAATCCAGATGCTCGCCCGTGCGCCCGGCATCCGCATGGCGGCCCAGCGACGGCGTGAGGTCGCTACAGCGGCGCGGCGGCAAGGCCGGGCCGCCCTCGCCTTCGCTGTCGGTGGCGGAGCTGTCGGCTTCGGACGCCGCGGACGCCGCAGCCGGTGCGGCGGGCGCCGCTGATGCGCGCGGCGCGGGCCGAGGCGTGTTCAGGCGTGCTTCGAAATCGCGCAAGTCGCCGACCTGCGCCGTGAGTCGCGCGATGCGCGGTTCGATCTGCGCCACCGACGCGTTCAGCTTGCCAAGCTGGTCGATTGCATAGTCGTGCTCGACGCGGACCGACGCCTGATCGCCGGAACCGTTGCGCGCGAACCAGTGCGCGCCGATCGCGAAGCCCGCGGCAAGCGCCAGCACGGCCGCGCCGCCGGCCGCGCTCACAGCGAGCGTCAGCGCGGTACGGCGTGTGACGAAGCCGACCGAGCCGCTGGAAAGCTGGCTGCCGGCGCGAAACACGGAAGCCATCAGCGGCTCCTCGCGCGTGCCGGGCCCGCGGCGCGCGCCCACCTGTGCGCGCCACGACGCCGGCTCGAAACCGGCAACGCGCGAGGCGCTCCGCTCGTGCGACGCGTGGCGGGCAATTGCAAACGGGACAGAAGATCAGCGAACGGGGCTAACTGCATACGGCATCGACCGGCTACGCGCCGGCCGCGATAATGACAGAGGGCGCCGATTATCCCCTGGCAGCACGAAGCATCATCTCAAATACAGGACGCCAGGACGATGTGCCGCGCGCGGCGCGGATGCCGGGCACTTCATGCCCCCCGTTTCGCCATGAACGCCCCCGTCAAACCGATACTCCGGTCTCCCGCGACTCGCTCCACTCCCGTTCAGCCAGCGCTTCGAGCCGCTCGACCAGCGCACCGCTGGCGCGCGTCATCGGCATGCGCAGTTCGTCGCGTATCAGGCCTTGCGCAGCCAGCAAGCCCTTGACCGGAGCGGGATTCGGCTCGGCGAACAGCGCCTGGATCAACGGCACGAGCGCGTGAAAAATGCGCCGGCCTTCGGCGAGCCGCCCCGCCGCGAGTGCGCGATACATCTCGACGAAGCGCTCGGGCCGCAGATGCGCGGACGCCGCGATCGCTCCGCTGCCGCCCAGGCACAAGGTACTGAACATATGGATGTCCTCGCCGGCAAGCACCTGCAAGCGAGCGTCGCGGATCAGCGCGAGCGTGATATCCGGCGAACCGGCGCAATCCTTCACCGCCTGAATCCGCGGATGCGCCGCGAGCGCGAACAGCGTGTCGAGTTCGAGCCGCACTCCCGTTCGAGACGGAATGTCGTACAGGACGACCGGCTTCTCGCTGGCATCGGCCAGCGCCATGAAGTGCGCGACGATGCCCGCCTGCGAAGGCCGGATGTAGTACGGCGCGGCCATCAGCACGCCGGCCACCGGCAGCGCGTTCAGTTGCTCGATGCGCTCGCGCATGCGCGCCGTGTGATTGCCGGCCACGCCGGCCACCACGGGCAGCGCACGCCCATCCCGCGCCAGATGGGCGGCGGCCTGCGCTTCGTCGAGAATCGTCGCCAGCACGGCGTCCTGTTCGGCGGCGTCGAGCGCGGCGGGTTCGCCGGTCGTGCCGAGCGCCACCAGCCCGGCGATACCCGCGCCGGTATAGCGCCGCACCAGCGCGCGCAACGCGGCGTGATCGACGGCGCCGTCGGCAAACGGCGTGATGAGCGGAACCCAGATACCCGAAAAAATAGACATGTCTTTACCTCGATGACGACCGTATCGATTCCGTCAGGCGGTGCGAGGGAGGAAAGACAGGAAGTGCCCAAGCGGGCGTTGACCGGCTGTTCCGTCGCACATCTGACGGAACAGCAAGCTCCGGTCAGATGAGCGGCTGTTTTTTGGCTTTGGCGCCGGCGTTCGAACCCAACGCGCGTGCGGCAACCACGCTCGCGAGAGCGAGACGTGCGGAGGTCGACGGGCGGAGTCTGAGCGTGGGGCCGGAATGCATGAGACGCAGTGTAACCGCGGGCGGCGTGGCTTGGCAAAGTGCATCTCGAAATTGCTTGACATCTGCCGCAGGAAAACTAATATACGCACCGCGTACATCAGCCCGCCATTTCCTCTTCCGACAGGTGCCCCATGAGCGTCCCGCAACAAGCCTTCCTACGCGATGCGATGCGTCGCCTGAACATGACGCGCGACACATTCGCGAGCCGCATCGGCGTGTCGCGCCGGGCGCTCGACACGTGGCTGCTGCCGGACGACTCGCAGGAATCGCGGGCCATGCCGGAGATCGTCGAGCGCTTCGTGTCGGAAATCGTGGTGCACGGCGAGCCGGGCGAAAAATATACGCAAAGCGTAGACGCGCAATCGCTCGCCAGCCAGATGCTTTTCGAGGGCAAGCCGCAGCTGCTTTCGGTGGATCAGTTCTCGCGCGATTCGGTGGAAGCGCTGTTTCGCGTGGCCGACATCATGCAGCCGATCGCCCGCCGCCGCAAAATCTCCCGCGTGCTGGAAGGCGCGGTGCTCGGCAATCTGTTCTTCGAGGCGAGCACGCGCACCCGCGTGAGCTTCGGCGCGGCATTCTGCCGGCTGGGCGGCTCCGTTTGCGACACCACCGGCTTCACGTTTTCGTCGATGGCCAAGGGCGAGTCGATCTACGACACCAGCCGCGTGATGAGCGGCTACGTGGACGCGCTGGTGATCCGCCATCCGGAGCAAGGCTCGGTGGCCGAATTCGCGCGCGCCACCAACGTGCCGGTCATCAACGGCGGCGACGGTCCGGGCGAGCACCCGAGCCAGGCGCTGCTCGACCTGTACACGATTCAGCGCGAGTTCTCGCGCCTGGGCAAGATCGTCGACGGCGCGCATATCGCGCTGGTCGGCGACCTCAAATACGGGCGCACCGTGCACTCGCTGGTCAAGCTGCTGGCGCTGTACCGCGGCATCAAGTTCACGCTGATCTCGCCGCCCATGCTCGAAATGCCGAGCTATATCATCGAGCAGATCTCGCGTAACGATCATGTCATCGAGCAGACGACCGATCTGACCACCGGGCTGCGCGGCGCCGACGTGGTGTACGCCACGCGCATTCAGAAAGAGCGCTTCACCGACGAATCGTTCGAAGGCTACACGCCGGATTTCCAGATCAACCAGGCGCTGGTGGACAGCGTATGCGGCGCCGATACGCTGATCATGCACCCGCTGCCGCGCGACAGCCGGCCGGGCGCGAACGATCTGAGCGTCGACCTGAATCACGATTCACGGCTAGCGATTTTCCGGCAAACCGACAACGGCATTCCGGTGCGGATGGCGATTTTCGCGGTACTGCTGGGCGTCGAGAAACTGGTCCAGCATTCCATGCGCGATGCGGCATGGCGCCCGCCCGCCTATCTCGGCCCGGACGATGCGGTGTTTCACGGCATCGATTGATGGATCAGTGGGCGGCTCTTTGAAACCGGTCCGCCGCACACCAGCACAGTCTCATCAAGCCGCGGCGCTTGCCGCCATGGCGCCGTTGCGTTTGAATGCCCCGGCGAAAAACAGCACCTGATACTGCACCGCGTTGGCCCAGTACTTCCAGGTGTGGCCGCCGGGCCGCTCCGCGTAATCATGCGGCACGCCGAGTTCGACCAGGCGCTCATGCAGCGTGCGGTTCGATTGCACCAGCGAGTCGTTGACTCCGCAGTCGATCGTGAGCGCGATATGCGCGTTGCCGAAACTGCGCGCGTTCTCGACGATCGCCTCGTTGTTCCAGAAGTCGGCATGCCTCATCGGATCGCCAAATACCTGGTCGATGCCGGGCTCATCCTCGCAGCCACGCGGGTCCACCGCGCCGCTGATGCTGCCCGCGGCGCCGAATTCGTCCGGCCGGTGCAGCGCGATATGCAAGGCGCCGAAGCCGCCCATGCTCAAGCCGGTAATGGCGCGCGCCTGACGTGTCGCGATCGTGCGGAAATGCGCGTCGACGTAACCCACTACCTCGGTGCCCACATAGGTTTCGTAACGGCTGTGCGGATCGACCGGGCTGTCGATATACCAGCTTTCGTGGCCGCCGTCGGGCATCACGAGGATCACGTGATAGCGGTCGGCCAGCTTGCCGATCTGCGAATTCGTGGTCCAGTCGGTGTAGTCGCCACCCGAACCGTGCAGCAGATAGACGACCGGAAAGCGGTCGGCCGCCTTGCCGCGCGCATATTGATCGGGCAGCACGACCGTCGCTTCGAGCGACTTATGCATGGCCGCGCTCGGAATGACGACGACCCGCGACTGAAACGCCCACGCAGGCGCCGTAAAAAGCAGCGTCAGAATGAGCCAGAACGTACGAGCTTTATTCATGGTTTGTCGCTTTTCCCTTTCCAGAAGTCCGAAGAAAACTGTCCGGCATACGGCGGCAAAATTCTGTCGACGACTCTAGCAATGGCGACTTACAACCAAATTTCAGCGAAACATACGATCTCGTCAGCTTGGCGTTGGGGGAAGAGGCGCGCCTTCCTGTATGAAGGACCTACTACCATGCGCGCCTGTTCAGCATGCTATTCGACGTGCGCGGCGAAGCCGACCTTTTCCGGCTCGATATCGGCCCGCAAGGTCAGTTCCGGAATCGTGTAGGCGCCGCGGTTTTGCGGCCGGAACGGAATCGGCTTGGTCTTCCAGAGATCGTCCAGACGCTGCCCGAGTGCATCGCGCACCTGCGGATAGTTTTTCTCGTCGATGCGGCTCGTCTGGTAAATCACGAACGGCGGCAACACGTCGAAGCCGGGGTAATACAGAATGCCGTGCTGGATCGGGAACAGCACGTCGTCGATCGGACCGTTGATGCCGCGCGGACTGTAGTGCGATTCCCATCCGCCCGTCGTGACCATCAGCATCGCGCGCTTGCCGGCCAGTTTGCCCTCGCCGTAACGTTCGCCCCAGCGCGCATCGGAATGCTCGCCGACGCCGTATGCAAAGCCGTACGCATACACGCGCTCCACCCAGCCTTTGAGGATTGCCGGCATGGTGAACCACCAGAGCGGAAACTGCAGGATCACGGCATCCGCCCACATCAACTTTTCCTGTTCGCGTTCGATGTCCTTGCTTTGCAGGCCATTCTCGAATGCATGCTTCGAGTCGAGCGCGGGATCGAAGCGCTCACCGGGTTGTTTGGCGAGGCTGTCCTGCGCATCGAGCGATGCTTTCCACTGCATTGCATACAGGTCGGATACCTGAACGGTGTGTCCGGCGCTTTCGAGACGTTGGACCGTAAAGTCCCTGAGCGACCCATTCAACGATCTGGGTTCCGGGTGCGCATAAACAAGAAGAACGTTCATCACATGGCCTTCATGGCTAAAAGAGAGAAACCAAAGATAGACCTCGCTTGGGTATATTGGAAATGAATTGCCAATATGTCAGGTATAGCCATGAATAATCTCAGGAGGCTCGACCTCAACCTGCTCGTCACGCTCGACGTGCTGCTGTCGGAGCACAACGTCACGCGCGCGGCCGAGCGGTTGAGTTTCTCGCAGCCGTCGGTCAGCGTGCATCTGGCCAAGCTGCGGGAAGTCCTCGGCGATCCGCTGTTGCTGCCCGGACCGCGCGGCATGCGGCCCACCGCGCGCGCGGAGGCGTTGCGCGAACCCTTGCGCGAAGCGCTCGAGGCACTCGAGCGCGCGGTAGCGCCGGCACGCCCTTTCGATCCCGCCGAGGCAACGCACAGTTGGCGCATTGCCGCGACCGACTACGTCGAATCGACGATCATCCTGCCCGCGCTGGCCGGCTTGCGCGCGGCGGCGCCAGGCACGCGCCTCGCGGTCGTCGAACTGGTTCCACCGCGTCTTGCGCGGCAGGCGGAACAGGGGGAGATCGATCTGGGATTTCACACCAGCGAAGGCGCGCCCGAAGGCTTGCGCCACCGGCTGCTGTTCGCCGAGCGCTATGTTCTGGTGGGCCGCGCGGGCCATCCGCGCCTGAAGCGCCGGCCAACGCTCGCGCAGTTCTGCAAACTGGAGCATGTAATCGTGTCGCCGGACGGTGGCGGATTTGCCGGCGTGACGGACGAAGTCCTCGCGAAGGCCGGCATGACACGCCGGGTTGTGCTGTCGGTGCCGCACTTCCTGTTCATGTTGTCGGCGCTCGCGAACACCGATCTGGTGGGCATGCTGCCCGAGCGACTGGTACGCGACAACAGTGCGTTGCGCGTGGTCGAGCCGCCGCTGGATGTGCCGGGCTACGAGATAGCGATGCTCTGGCATGAGCGCTCGCATCGCGATCCGGCGCATCAGTGGCTGCGGGAGACCATCGCGAATTCGGTGTGAAGTCCGCGTGACCCACGCGAAAAACATTTGCCCGGCCACGCATCACCCCGTCACGCTTTTCCGCTCGCACCGCCGATCGCGTCCAGTTCCGCGCACACCTCGGCGGACAATTTCAACTGCGACGCCTGCAGGTTTTCACGCAGATGCCCGACGCTCGACGTGCCGGGGATCAGCAGAATGTTAGGTGCCCGCTGCAACAGCCATGCGAGCGCCACTTGCATCGGCGTCGCGCCGAGTGTTTGTGCGATCTCCGAGAGCGCGGACGATTGAATCGGCGTGAACCCGCCCAGCGGAAAAAACGGCACATACGCGATGCCCTTGCCCGCGAGTTGGTCGATCAGCGCGTCGTCCTCCCGGTGAACCAGGTTGTAGTGGTTCTGCACGCAGACGATTTCCGCGATGTGCCGCGCCTCCTCGATCTGCGTCGCCGTCACATTGCTCAAGCCGATGTGGCGCACGAGTCCACGTTGTTGCAGTTCGGCCAGCGCCGTGACCTGCTTTTCGATCGACCCTTCGGCCGGCGCGTGAATGTCGCCCATGTTCCGCATGTTGACGACCTCCAGCGCGTCGAGACCGAGATTGCGCAGATTGTCGTGCACGCCGCGCTCGATATCGTCGGGTTCGAGCGCCGCCAGCCACGCGCCGTCGCTGCCGCGCACCGCGCCCACCTTGGTGACGATCACGAGGTCGGCGGGATAAGGATGCAGCGCTTCACGGATCAACTGGTTGGTAATGTGCGGCCCGTAAAAGTCGCTCGTATCGATGTGGTTGACGCCCGACGCCACCGCTTCGCGCAGCACCGCGAGCGCCGCGTCGCGATCCTTCGGCGGCCCGAAAACGCCGGGGCCGGCCAGTTGCATGGCGCCGTAGCCCATGCGGTGCACCGGGCGGCCGGCGAGCGGAAAGGTGTCCGTGGTGCTGAGATTCGACATGATGCGCTCCGTGGTGAGTGGTTGAACGCAAGTATGGACGCGGTTGCGCTGTTGAACAAAGCCGTCTAACGTGTACGGGTTGTTAAAAATTCTGCACAATCGTCATGGAATTGAATGATCTGGCTGCTTTCGTCTCAGTCAGCCGCGCGGGCGGCTTTCGCGACGCGGCGCGTATCAGCGGCGTATCGGCGTCGAGTTTGAGTATCGCCGTGCGCCGTCTGGAGGCCAAGCTCGGCCTGCGCCTGCTTAACCGCACCACGCGCAGCGTGGCGCCAACCGAGGCCGGTTTGCGGCTCATCGAGAAGCTGTCGCCGCTCTTCAGCGAAATGGAAGCGGCGCTGGACGTGCTGAACGTGTTCCGGGACAAGCCGGCCGGCACGCTCAAGCTCAACGTGCCGTCGAGCGCTGCTCGCATCGTCTTGCCGGGCATCATCGCCGCGTTTCTGAAAACGTATCCCGACATCCGCGTCGAGGTCGTGGTCGAGGATGGTTTCGTCGACGTGCTGTCGATCGGCTGCGACGCCGGGATTCGCTATGACGAGCGGCTCGAGCAGGACATGATTGCGATTCCGATCGGACCGCGCGTGCAACGCTTCGCCACGGCGGCGGCGCCGGGCTATCTGGACGCGCACGGGCGCCCCGATCATCCCAGCGAGTTGCTTTCGCACGCCTGCCTGCGCGGTCAGTTCGCCGGCGGCGCCATGCCGATCTGGTATTTCGAGCTCGACGGCGAAGTGCTGCAGCTGAATCCATCGGGGCCGCTACTGGTGCGGCCGGGCGCGGCGATCGATCTCGCCGTCAGCGCGGCCATCGCCGGTGTGGGTGTCGTTCACCTGTTTGAAGACATGCTGCGCCCGCATCTCGACAGCGGCGCACTGGAGCCGATTCTGGAGCCGTGGTGGCAGCGTTTTTCAGGCCCGTTCCTTTACTATCCGGGGCGTCGTCATTTGCCGGCGCCGTTGCGCGCGTTCGTCGATTTTTTGAAGGTGATCAATTCTGACTGATACAGCGACGCGGAATAGGCAGGGCAATATTGCCGACCACCCAAAGAAACGGCACGCGCGCTTCGGAAGAAATCGCCCGTTGCACCGCGAGTCCATTAGGGGTCACGGCCGCGGTTTGCACAGCTGCGCGACCGTCGTTAGAAAAAGCGTCGCGCCCACCGGCTTTCTCAAGCAGATATCCCAGTTCTTGCCCGCACTTTCGGTTGGCGGAACGGCGGTATGCATGATAATCGGAACGGTGGCGAGCGCCGGCATCGCTTTCAGCCGACGGCACAATTCGGCGCCGTCCATGAGCGGCATCATCCAGTCGGTGATGATCAGGGCGGGCACGTGGGCCGCGACGCGCGCGACCGCCTCCACGCCGTTGCTCGCGCAAGCGACTTCGTAGCCTTCGTTCTCGAGTATCAGGCGCCACGCCGCGAGGATTTCCGGCTCGTCGTCCACCAGCAAGATTGAGTGC
The DNA here is from genome assembly GCF_003387275.1 of Paraburkholderia sp. BL6669N2. Taxonomy (NCBI): domain Bacteria; kingdom Pseudomonadati; phylum Pseudomonadota; class Betaproteobacteria; order Burkholderiales; family Burkholderiaceae; genus Paraburkholderia; species Paraburkholderia sp. BL6669N2. Next base: position 2,219,378 of record NZ_QUNA01000002.1, read on the forward strand.
ATCGGGGGCCGCCGGGTTGAACGTCCGGTTGGACGTTGTTGTTACCTTCCGACAGCCCCGCAAGGGGTGTTCCACTATCCGCACCTACACCTATAAAAGATGCGAATATTCGGCTGCCACCACGTTTTCGGAGCCCGTGATGGCGGAACGCTTGCTGGCCCGGCCTACCGGTCACGGCGGCCCGGAGTATAGGCCTGCCGGACACACCATGCGCGTCCGAATGCTGCCAGCCTTTTGTCACTTGTAGAAACTTCATCCCACTGCGCCATCATGACCGATACACGCGTTAGCCCTTTGCGCAATTTTGCCGACTTCGTCCGCGCGGAGCGGACCCGACTGACCGAGCAATGGATGAATGCCGTCTTCGGCGACACCGATCTCGTCGAAGCGGACAAACTCACTTACCAGCAACTCGCCGATCATCTGCCGGAAATTCTCGAAGGACTGTGCGTGGCGCTCGATGTCGAAGATCTCGAACGGGTCGAGACAGCCATCGAGCGCGATGCGAGAAAGCATGGCAAGGTGCGCTGGCGCCAGGGCTATCGCATCGAGGAACTGGTGCGCGAGCTCGATCTCTTCCATCAGGTGCTGGCCGCGGCGCTCGAGGAATTCGCCGGTCTCGACAGCACCTTCACGCGCCGCCATGAGAGCCGGGCGCGCCGCCTGATCGCCGAGACGTTCAGCATGGTTACGCTCACGTCGATCAAGGAGGTAGTGAGTGAACGGGACCGCAAGATCGACGAGTACACCGGCCAGCTCGAGCGCGCCAATCACGAGCTGGTGCTGAAGCAGCGGCTGGTGAGCGACCTGTACGAGTCGCGCATGCAGATCACACGCAGCGTGGTGCACGATCTGCGCAACTTTCTGAACGCGTTTTCCATGGCGTTGCAATTGATCGAGCGCGCGCCGGCAAAAGCCGAAATGGCGTTGACGCTGGCGAACCGTCAGGCCACCGACATGAAAGAGCTCGTCGAGCAGATGGTCGAGTACTCCGTGGTGCTCGGCGACGGCGCCCCGCTCACACTCGAACCGGTCGAGCCGCGCGAGCTATTCGATGAACTCGTCGCCTCGTCGCGTCCTTCGACCGAAGCAAAAGGACTCACGTTGCGCGCGGTGTGCGATCCCGCTTTGACCGCCGTCATTTCCAATCGTCTCAAGCTCAAACAGATTGCCGTCAATCTGCTCTCCAACGCAATCAAATACACGAAGTCGGGGCAAATCGAATTGAGCTTCGCGATGGCCGGTGCGGAGCATTGGTCGATTCGCGTCGCGGATACCGGCGTGGGTATCGCGCCATCGGATGCGGAGCGCGTGTTCGGCGAATTCGAGCGCGCTGCGGGCGACGAGATCCCCGGCACGGGCCTCGGTCTCGCTATCGTCAAGGAATTGTGCCGCGTGTTGAACGGGCAGATCGACTTTGTCTCGCGCGAGGGGGTGGGCACCCGGTTCGAGATACGCTTCCCGCTGGTGCTGGTGGAACCGCAATAGAACCGCGCGGCGAACGAACACCCATGATCGAGATCGCCACCGCCGAATTCCCGCAGCAACTGGAAACGGTCCGGTCCATCTTCCGCGAATATGCCGGGAGCCTGGACATCGATCTCGGCTTCCAGAACTTCGAATCTGAGCTCGCCGGCTTGCCCGGCAAATTCGCCGCACCGCGCGGCCGGGTGCTTCTCGCGTACAACCGGGAAGAACTGATTGGCTGCGTCGCCATGCGGCCTCTCGACGACACCACGTGCGAAATGAAGCGGCTCTATGTCCGTCCATCGGGACGCGGTCTGCGGGCCGGCAGGCAATTGGCAACGCGGATTTGCGATATCGCGAGAGACGCGGGATATCACCGCATTTGTCTCGACTCGCTTCCTACCATGCAGGCGGCGCTCGATCTTTACGCATCGCTGGGTTTCGCACGGATTCCCGCTTACGTCTTCAATCCAATTGCCGGCGCGGTATTTCTGGAGCGCAATCTGATTCGCCCGGATAATCAATCGAGCTGATCGGACAATGCAGCACTGGTTATTTAGTGCGTTTAGCAATCTTCTTGGTAGCGTGAGTGTCGTGCGTGGCGCAAGTGCTGTCCGTGCTCGTGCAGTAAGCGACGCGAGCGGCAATCACAACGCTATTCCGCCTTGGCACCGCCCATCGACAAACATTCGCTCATCGCGCCGCCTCTGTCGCTCAGCCCTCGCACGACCACCTCCGATGATTTGCCATCGCGTCTCGCCAATTCCGCAAGATCGAGCAACGCGGCGTAGCGAGCGGAGCATTCTTGCGATGGTTGACTTGCTCCACCTGTATCCACTGGCACGGCGAAGCGGCTCATCGCAAGCGCCGCTCCCGCGGCCACGACAACCGCTGCCAACGCGCCTGCTTTATAGAACCGCCGTGCCGGTGAATCCTTGAGTGACGCTCGGCGCGCCGCGACTGTCTCCCGGGATTTGACTCGCATGGCAGCCCCCTCAGGACCAGTGCGCCGGCACCCAGACACGCCCGATCCAGTGGCCCGGCACCCACACGACCGGACGCGGCGCCGGCGCGACGTAGACGACGCGCGGCGCGACATACACGGCATGCGGCGGGGGCGGCGGTGCGTAGACGACCGGCGGCGGCACATAAGCAACGGGCGGTGCGACCACCACTGGTGCAGGCGTCACGACAACCGGCTTCGGCGCAACCACGACAGGAGCCGGCGTCACCACAACCGGAGGCGGCGGCGCAACCACCACCGGTGCGGGCGTCACCACGACCGGAGGCGGCGGCACATAGACCACCGGCGGAGCGACCACGACCGGCTTCGGCGCCACCACCACCGTCGTGCCGCCCGTCGCGACGACACCCGTGGTCGCCACCACCGTTCCACTCGACGTCACCGTGTTGCCGTGCGTGCCCGTCACGCTCGTCGAGGTCGTCACGACACCCGGCGCGACACGCGTGGCCGAACCCGAGTGATTGACGGTGCCACCATCGGAACCCGTCACGGTGCCCGAGCGCGAGCATGTCGAGCCGGCGCAATTCGTCGACGCCGAATGGTTGACCGTGTTGCCGTTCGAGCCCGTCACCGACCCCGACGACGAATACTGTCCCGGGCCGTTCTTCGTGACATCGCCGGACGTGGTCGCCGTCTTGCCATCGGGTCCGGTAAGCGTGCCGGTGTGCGAGCATGTGCCGCCGGCGCAATTGGTATCGCCTGCATGCTGGACGGAGTTGCCGTAGCGTCCCGTCGCGGTGCCCGAATTCGAGAACTGGCCCGGCGCATTGCGCGTCACCGTGCCGGTGTTGGTCGCGAGACCGCCGTAAGGGCCGGCGACGCCGCCCGCATGCGAGCAGCTGCCACCGCCGCACGAGCCGTAGCGCGCGCCGTTATAGGTGCCGCGCGACGTGTAGGCCGTGCCGTGTTGCGACCAGGCGAATGCCGATGCGCTGCCGAGCGCGAGCACGGCGACCGTGGCGGAGAGCACGAGCTTGCGCAGCGCGCCGCGCGCGGATGAAGGGGTCGTCAAGGAGTCGGAAGCGCAGACAGATGCAGCGGCGGTGGCGGTGGCCGGGACGACGAACGAACGATTTTTCACGATATGTCCTTCTGGGATTCGGGCCACTTCTGTCACTGCTGCGTGGCGACGAAACGGACTATAGAAGGACACGCCGACATAATCGACCGGGAAGATATGTCACCCTGTTTCACCGTGAGCAAAGCCCGTGCGACAAGGGTTTGCGGGCGTTTTCCGCGCCGCGTGACATATTTCGACATAGATTGTTGCAGGCGAAACGGCGGACCGCGCCTGCTTTTAGAAACGGCGATTGCCGCTCCTCGCTTGTCGTGCGCGACGACAAGCGAGGCTGCCAACTCTTCTAACCGTTCTTCATATCATTGCGTTGCGCGCGCCATGGCGATATCGGCAATCTGGTTGGCCTGATACGACGAGCGCACCAGCGGCCCCGCCACGACTTCGCGAAAGCCCATCGCCAATCCGGCCTCGCGCCAGGCGTCGAACTGTTGCGGCGTCACGTACCGCCGCACCGGCATATGAAAACGCGACGGCGCGAGATACTGCCCGATCGTCAGGATGTCCACGTGATGCGCGCGCAGATCGCGCATCGCGTCGAGCAGTTCTTCGTCGGATTCTCCCAATCCGGCCATCAAGCCTGATTTGGTCAGCATCGTCGCGTTCGCCTTCTTGACGCGCGCGAGCAGTTGCAGCGAGCCCTGATAGTCCGAGCCCGCTCGCGCGGCACGATACAAGGCAGGCACCGTCTCCAGGTTGTGATTGAACACATCGGGCCACGCGTCTGAAAACGCCAGCAACGCTCGCGCGACACGTCCGCGAAAATCCGGTGTCAGCACTTCGACCCGAATGCCCGGCACGCGCTCGCGCAGCAACGCCACGCAGCGCGCAAAATGCGCCGCGCCGCCGTCGCGCAGATCATCGCGATCCACCGACGTCACCACGACATAGCGCAGGCCGAGCGCCGCCACGGCATCGGCGAGCCGCTCGGGCTCCGCTTCGTCGGGCGGCGCGGGGCGCCCGTGCGCGACGTCGCAGAACGCACAGCGCCGCGTACAGATACCCCCCATGATCATGAACGTCGCGGTGCGCCGCGCAAAACATTCGCCGATGTTCGGACACATGGCCTCCTCGCAGACCGAATGCAACCGGTGCTCGCGCAGGATCGCCGCAATGCCGGCGACCGTCTCGCTCATCATCGGCTTCGCGCGCAGCCACGGCGGCTTCGGCAAGACCTCGCCGTCCGCGGCCGGCACGATCTTCACCGGAATCCGCGCGAGCTTGTCAGCGCTGCGCTTGCCGTGCTGGCCGAGCGCGGTGACGCTTTCGCCATGCAATGCGGCGTCCATTTCAGCGCCCCAGAAAATCGTTGAGCAGACGATTCACTTCGGACGCCGCTTCCATCTGCACCATATGCCCTTTGCCTTCGAGCACGTGAACCCGGGTGTCGCCCGGCAGACCCTGCGCATGCGCGGCCGGGATGATCTGATCGCCGGCGCCCCAGATCACGAGACTGCGCGGCGCGAGTTCCGCGAGCCGGTCCCGATAGCTCGCGCGTTGCGCGTTGCCGTCAAAGGCCGACGCCGATATCTTGCGCAACGCCTCGGGGACGCCTTCGAGCCGCTTGTACTTGACGATGTCCTCCACCAGTTGACGCGTCACGAGACTTGGGTCGGCGAAGAGTTTGGCCAACTGCGGCTTGAGCGCATTGCGATTACTGCCTTCGGTGAAACCGTTGATGTAGTCGCCGTTGATTTCCGTGCCCAGTCCCGCGGCCGAAATCAATGCCAGCGACGCCACACGTCCCGGCGCCTTTGCCGCAACGGTCATGGCGACCAGTGCGCCCATGGAATGGCCGATCAACTGCACCTTGTCGATGCCGCGATCGTCCATGAAGGCGATCACGCTGTCCGCGAGCTCATCCGCACTGCCGGTCTCGAGCGCCTTGCCGGATTCGCCGTGACCCGGCAGATCCAGCGCCCACACTGCCCGATGCGCGGCGAGGTCGGCGTGATTGAACAACCAGTTGTTCAGATCGCCGCCAAAACCATGAATCAACAGCGCGGGTGTGCCGCCCTCACCGAGTTTCAGATAACGCACCATGCGCCCGCCGATCTGCGCTTTCTCCGGTTGCGGTCCACTGTCGCCATCCGCCGATGTGGCCGGCACGAAGTCGCGCTGAAACGCTTCGACCTCGGCGTCGATCTGCGCGTCCGGCGTTTCGGCGTCCGCCACCACGGCCAGCAATGCGCCGATGGGCAGCGTGTCGCCCTCCTGCGCGATCTGCCGGCGCAAGACGCCCTCGAACGCACACTCGACGCCCGACGAGATCTTGTCCGTTTCCACGTCCAGAATCTCGTCGCCCTTTACTACCTTGTCGCCGATGGCCTTAAGCCAACCGTTGACCTGTCCCTGCTCCATCGACAAGCCCCATTTGGGCATCGTGATCATATGGATCGGCATCGCTCAAGCCCTCACTTTCAGTACGGCCTCGGCGATCTGCGCAGCCGACGGGATATACATGTCTTCGAGCACGCCGGCAAACGGCGTGGGCGTATGCGGCGCGGTCACCATTTCGATCGGCGCCTTGAGCGAGTGGAACGCACGCTGCGCGATCAACGCGGAAATGTCGGTGGCGATCGAGCAGCGCGGATTCGCTTCGTCGACCACGACCACGCGTCCGGTACGGTTCGCGCTTTCCAGGATCGTTTCTTCGTCGAGCGGCGAGGTTGTCCGCAAGTCGATCACCTCCACCTGGATGCCGTCCTTCGCGAGTTTTTCAGCGGCTTCGGTGGCGTAATGCACCATGCGTCCGTAGGTGACGATCGTGGCGTCGTCGCCGTCGCGCACCACGTTCGCTTCGCCGAACGGAATCGCATACGACTCTTCGGGTACCTCGCCTTCGCGGCCATATAGCAACTTGTGCTCGCAGAAAATCACCGGATCGTTGTCGCGGATCGCCTGAATCAGCAGACCCTTCGCGTCATACGGCGTCGACGGGCAGACCACTTTCAGTCCGGGAATGTGCGTGAACAACGAAGTCAGCATCTGCGAATGCTGGGCCGCCGCGCGCAAGCCCGCGCCCTGCATTGCGCGAATCACGACCGGCGTCACCGCCTTGCCGCCGAACATGTAGCGGAACTTGGCGGCCTGGTTGAAGATCTGGTCGAAACACACGCCCATGAAATCGATGAACATCAACTCCGCGACCGGCCGCATGCCGCAGGCCGCCGCGCCGACCGCCGCGCCGACATAGCCGCCTTCGGAAAGCGGCGTGTCCAGCACGCGGCCCGGATACTTGTGAAAGAGTCCTTTCGTGACGCCGAGAACGCCGCCCCACGCGTCCTGTTCACCAGGCGAGCCGGCGCCGCCCGCGTTGTCCTCGCCCATCACGATGACGGTTTCGTCGCGGGCCATTTCCTGACTCAGGGCTTCGTTGATTGCCTGAGAGAATGTGATCTTGCGTGCCATGTCTGTCTCCAGAATCGTTTAGATGTGCAATGCCGTGCGTTACGGATAAGACACGTAGACGTCGCTCAACAAATCTTCAGCAGTCGGCAGCGGCGCAGCCTTGGCTTCAGTCACCGCGCTGTCGATCAGACTCTTGACCTCGGCATCCACGCCGCGCAACTGATCCGCGCTCAGCATTTCGGCGCGCACCACGCGCTCTTCGAAACGCTTCAGGCAATCCTTCTCGTCGCGCAGTTTCTGCACTTCGCCGGGCGCGCGATAGGTTTGCGCGTCACCTTCGAAATGGCCGAAATAGCGTGAGAATTTCACTTCGACGAGCGTCGGCCCACCGCCCTGCCGCGCGCGTTCGATCGCTTCACCAAGCGCTTCATGCACCGCAAAGAAATCAAAGCCGTCGACGATCACGCCCGGCATGCCAAAGCCGCTCGCGCGATCCGCGATGTTGTCGGTTGCCACCGACCACGTCGACGATGTCGCTTCCGCGTAGCCGTTGTTCTCCGCCACGAAAATCGCCGGCAGCCGCCATACCGAAGCCAGATTCAACGATTCGAAAATCACGCCCTGATTCGAAGCACCGTCGCCGAAAAAGCACACGCCCACGCCGCCCGACTTCTTGTACTTCGCCGCCAGCGCCGCGCCGCAAATCAACGGCCCACCCGCGCCGACGATACCGTTCGCGCCCAACATGCCTTTCGACAGGTCGGCGATATGCATCGAGCCGCCTTTGCCATGGCACACGCCGGTCTTGCGTCCGTAGATCTCGGCCATCATGCCGCGCACGTCCACGCCCTTGGCGATGCAATGGCCATGACCGCGGTGCGTGGTCGCCACATAATCGGCGTCGTTCAGATGCAGCATCGTGCCGACGGCCGACGCTTCTTCGCCCGCGTACAGATGCACGAAGCCGGGAATCTCGCCGGTCGCGAATTCCACGTGCAGACGCTCCTCGAACTCGCGGATCGTGCGCATCATGCGATACGCCTTCAGTAGTTCTTCCTTGCTCAACTCAGTTGAAACCGACATGGTGTGTCTCCTTGGAATGAATGCACTGCCTGCCTACAGCCTACTTTTGATGCGCAACCACGTTCGCCACGTCCCGCACCAGTTGACGTGACGCCGCGAAACGCAGCGTGCGTTCGACATCGACGGTCAACGGCCCTTCCCAATCCAGCGCGATCTCATAGCGGTCGCCGCGCTCCAGTTCGATTTCGCGCTCGCCGTCGAAAGCGAGCGTGCCGTGCTCGGTGTCGAGCGGCCGCCACACGCCGACTTCGACGCGTTCGCACGTGCGCATCACCACGCGCTCCACGCGGCCCGGCGCAATCGGCGCCACCAGCGGCACGCCCGATTCGCCCGGCGCCGCGAAACGCAAATGCAAACCGTGCGACGCGGTGCGCTCCACGGGCGCCCACGCTCCGCCGATCGACGAAAGGCCGATGCCGTCCGGCGAGGCAAACGTGAGAAAGAGTTCTTCGATATCGGCCGGATCGGACACGGCCCGCGCGCCGACAAAGCGCTGGCGGCTCACGCAGACATCGACCAGCGCGATCTCCTCGCGGCCGCGATTCGGCCCGGCCGTACAGCGCACCACGAGCCGCTTGTTGCGCATCAGCGCCGCGTCCGGCGGCACCGCGCCCGACGCGACAAGCGCGCCCGCAAGGCCGGCCACGGTCGCTTCGCGCAAATCCGGAAAGGCGTTGTTGGTGCCGGTGGACAAGGTCAGCAACGGCACTCTCCCGCAATGTGCGGCGACGGCGCGATGCGTACCGTCACCGCCCAGTACGGCGATCAGTTCGACACCCGCCTTCAGCATCGCGGCGACCCCGGCGTGGGTATCGGCGACGCTGTCGGTGATCAGCTGCTCGATGAACTCGACCTCGGGCCAGCGCTGTTGCGCGGCGACAGCGTCGTGCGTGTCGAGCGCGCGCAGCAGCAGCGCCGCCACGCCGGTCCGGTCGCGCAAACACAGCACGCGGGTCACGCCGAGCACACCGAGCCCGACCAGCAGGCGCACCACCATGTTGGCTTTTTCGGAGGTCGGAAACACCGACGCGTAGGAAGTAAGACGACGAATGTCGCGACCCGACGCCGGGTTCGCGATCACGCCGACGGTGATGGGCGATGGCACTGTACTTGTCTCCTTTCTACGCCGTCGTCGAACGGCGGCGCTTTGTCATGCGCAGGACACTGCAAAGGGTGTGCCAATTTGCCGAATAATCGTGACGCCACACGAAAGTGCCGTGTTTAAAGGGCTCTGCGCATTGCCATGCGGGCGAGACATCGAACCACTGCCGCGCGATGCAGCGTCACAGGCGTCTCACGCCGACCGCTTGCGACGTTCGCAACCGGCACGACGAAACCGAACACGCAGCGCAAACCCTTCACCCGCCTCGATCCGCGCGGCAAGGCTCCACGTCTCACCCGAGACTGAGACAAACGTCTCACGCGTCTCGCGTGCTGCATTGCAGTGTGATTCCTCAAGCGGGATGTGATACAAGAAGCCCTGATCTCACTGTGTGTCGCTCGCCTGGAGCCGACCATGCCTTACCTCTCGCAGACCCAGCACATCGACCGCGTGCGTGGCGCCATTGAAGGACGCCTGCCCGCGCCTGCCGATTCTCCGCGGCTCGTCTCGTCGTGGCAGCGTTCGTTCGAACAGTACCGGCTCGACCCTGGCGCCGTGATCGGACCGCGCGTGCTGACGTCCGCCGAATTGCGCGAAGTGCAGGGCAAGGAAGAGGACTTTCTGCGTGCGTCCGGGCAATGTCTGTCACGTCTGCACGACATGATTCGCGTCGCCGACTATTGCGTGATGCTCACCGACGCGCACGGCGTCACCATCGATTACCGGATCGACCGCGAACGCCGCAGCGATTTCAAGCATGCAGGGCTGTATATCGGTTCGTGCTGGTCCGAGCGCGAGGAAGGCACCTGCGGCGTGGCGAATGTACTGACCGATCTTGCGCCGATCATCGTGCACAAGACCGATCATTTCCGCGCTGCGTTTACCACGCTCACCTGCAGCGCGGCGCCGATCTTCGCGCCGACCGGCGAGATGATCGGCGTGCTCGATGCGTCCGCCGTGCAGTCGCCGGATAACCGCGACAGTCAGCGGCTCGTGTTCCAACTCGTGCGGCAAAGCGCCGGTCTGATCGAAGACGGTTACTTCCTCAATCAAACCAGCCAGCACTGGGTTCTTTTCGGCCATTCGAGCCGCAACTTCGTCGAGGCGCAGCCCGAAGTACTGATCGCCTTCGACGAATGCGGCAATCTCGTCGCCGCCAATCGCAAGGCGCGCGAGTGCATTCCGGCGCTCAACGGTCCACGCCACATCGACGACGTATTCGACACGTCGGGCTCGCATCTGCACGACGTCGCGCGCACGGATGCGATTATCGGCTTGCGCCTGCGCGCAACCGGAACGACGCTGTATGCGCGGATTCGTGCGCCGCTCAGGCGCGTCTCGCGCTCGGCGTCCACGATGAACGGCAGTGCCGCACGCTCGTCGCAAAGCGCGTCGCAAGACGATCTGCAACTGGGTGCGCTCGGGCGTTTTCTGCACAGCGCGGAGCCGCAGATCGCGCACAACGCGGCCGTGGCGTTGCGCGTGATGGGCAAGCGTCTGCCGATTCTGATTCTCGGCGAGACCGGCGTCGGCAAGGAAGTGTTTGCGCACGCGGTACACGATTCGGGCGCGCGGCGTGCGAGGCCGTTTATCGCCGTGAATTGCGGCGCGATTCCCGAATCGCTGATTGAAAGCGAATTGTTCGGCTACGCGCCCGGCGCCTTCACCGGCGCACGCAGCCGCGGCGCGCGCGGCAAGATTGCGCAGGCACATACGGGTACGCTGTTTCTCGATGAAATCGGCGACATGCCGCTCGATCTGCAAACGCGTCTGCTGCGCGTGCTGGCCGAAGGCGAAGTGACACCGCTCGGCGGCGATGCGCCCATGCGCGTGGATATCGACGTGATTTGCGCCACGCACCGCGATCTCGCGCAGATGGTCGCGGCCGGCACGTTCCGCGAAGACCTGTATTACCGGCTGAGCGGCGCATGTTTGCCGATGCCGCCGCTGCGCGAACGCGCGGATATCCGCGACGTGATCGACGCGGTCTTCGACGAAGAAGCGCAAATGGCCGGCCACGTGCTCACGCTGGACCCACAACTCGCCGAACGTCTTGCAGGGTTCGCATGGCCGGGCAACATTCGCCAGTTGCGCAACGTGATGCGGTACGCGTGCGCGATCTGCGACAGCGCACGCGTGGAATTGCGCCATGTCGCGCCGGATATAGCGGCGTTGCTCGCGCCCGAGGCCGCGCACAAACCGGCGTTATTGCGGATCGATCCGCATGACGGCCGGCGACGGGACGCGCGGCAGGATCCGCGCGAGGAGCGTGCTCGCATTATCGACGCACTCACGCGCCATCAATGGCGGCCGAACGCGGCGGCGCAGGCGCTCGGCATGTCGCGCGCCACTTTGTATCGGCGTATTGCGTCGTTGGGCATCGTCGCACCGCATCGACGGTGAAGCGCTGCTTGTCAGTGTGATGCGTCGCCACGCGCAAAACGCGTGAGTCGCCATTGCCACTACGCGTTTTCGTATTCCATTTTCACGTACCCGTTTGTATGGATTGCGATCTTTTCGATTGACAAGACCTGCGGCAAAACGGCACACTCGATCTCATGTTGACGCACATCTCCATCGCGAATGCGATTACACACCCGAAGCGAGCCATCATCGGCTGGCCATTGGGAGTACGTGCGCGTTAGCAGTCTGAATCTGCGTAACACATCCCCAAGGCCCCGCCGGTAACGGAAGGGGCCTTTTGTTTTGTGGGCGCCTCCGTCAGCCGGCTTGATGACGGAGAACGAGATGGATCAGGCAAGCCCGCAGTGCATGGATGATGACTCGAGTCTGGTGGCGTATCGGCAGGACGAGCGTCTGCCGAGGCTGGTGCTGCATTTTTCAGTGACGCCAGGCGCGACGCTGACCTGGCGTGTGGAGGCCGATAGCACGCTCGCCGTGCAGGGCGCGCGCCTCTGGCTCACACGCGTCAGTTCACCTTACGATCATTGGCTCGATCCGGGCCACACATTTCAACTCCAACGCGGCGAGCGTGTGTGGCTGAGTACCGATGGCGAATGCGTCGCGCGCGTGTCGTTGAGCTACGCGTTGCCGGCGCGAGGCGGTCTGCTCAGACGCTGGCTGGGACGACTCGCGTGGTTGAGTCTGGGACCGCCTGCGCCACGTTAGCCGAGTGCCTGACGGCGCGGCTCCGCGAGGCAACACACGCGACGGGAAAGACACAAACACCCCTGCAAACGAGGGGTGTTTGCTCGCACGCTCTTTTGCACGAACGCGTGATGGCGCAAGACTGTTTATATGCTTACTTCGGCGTCACCTGCACGGCCGCCGCTGAAACGAATACCGCGTGGATCGTATCGCCGACCTTGACGTCTTTCAGATCGACGTCCGGACCGGCTTCGAGGGTTTGCGTCTGATACGCGCCGCGCAGCGTGACCAACCGCTTCTTGCGATCGATCTTCTGCACGGTGGCGAGCACTTCGATCTGGCGCGCCGATTCGAAGCCGCCCGAAGCCGGGGCATACACCTGTGTGTCGACACGCGCGCGAATGCCCTTGTCCTTGCCGGTGACCTTCTCGGCCTTCACGAGCAGCGCATTCTTGTAGAGCACGTCCACCTGATCACCCACTTTCAGCTTGTCGAAACCCTCCACCTGCTGGCTTACGAGCACGACCACCACGTTGCCGCCCGACCCCTTGAGCGTGAGCGTACGTGTGCCTGGATCGATACCGACGATCTGCGCCCGCACATGCACCGGCTCCACCGCGCTGACGACGCCTTGCGCGGCACTGGCCATGGCATCTTGCGCCCAGGCCGGCTGGGCTGCGGCCAACGCCGCGAACACCAACGCTGCTCCAATGGTCGTTGCCTTCATATGCATGCTCCTCGAGAAATTGTTTGATGCAGCGTGACGGCGATCCGAAACCGCGAGATGCCGATTGATAACTCCATGAGTGCCTGTGTGTCTTCAGGATGATAGTTTTCAAAAGGTACGGCGCAAATGATTTTACATGCCTTACAACGGTCTGCAATTGATTGAATTGTGATCTTCAAATAAATGCACGCAGCCCTGTAATGTGCCGCGACGTGGCGTCGCAGCGGCGTCTTGCGAGACGACAACGACGCGACATTGCCACCGCCATTCAAAATGAACGACAGGTTTTAAATGCACCCAGCATTAAGCGGATACTGCATGATTGTCGAATCGGCAATCAATATTTTTTGGGTATTCGAGCATTATCGAGCGTGTCATTAGATCGGATTAGATGCCGATTCGATATGCGCCCCATGCGCGTTGAGCACAAAAAGAAACAGCCTCGTCGCGTGAGCAACGAGGCTGTTTCATCCAGCAGCTTCAACCGTGACGCGGACTAAGCCGCTGAACGATCACACCCGCTCGATCGCGATCGCAATGCCCTGGCCGACGCCGATACACATCGTGCACAGCGCAAAACGGCCTTGCGTGCGATGCAGCTGATACATCGCCGTGGTCACGAGACGCGCGCCGCTCATGCCGAGCGGATGGCCCAATGCGATCGCGCCGCCGTTCGGATTGACGCGGGCGTCGTCGTCGGCCACGCCGAGTGCGCGCAGCACCGCGATGCCTTGCGAAGCGAACGCCTCGTTCAGTTCGATCACGTCGAATTGATCGATGCTCATGTTCAGACGCGCCAGCAGTTTCTGCGTGGCGGGCGCCGGGCCGATCCCCATCACGCGCGGTGCGACGCCGGCCGTGGCGATACCCAGCACGCGAGCACGCGGCGTCAAGCCGAAGCGCTTGGCGGTCTCTTCATTCGCGAGCAGCAGGGCCGCCGCGCCGTCGTTCACGCCCGACGCGTTGCCTGCCGTAACGGTGCCGTCCGGACGCACTACGCCCTTGAGCTTGGCGAGCGTTTCGAGGCTCGTCTCACGCGGATGCTCGTCTTGCAGCACCGTGATCGGGTCGCCCTTCTTCTGCGCGATCGTCACGCCGACGATTTCCTGCGCGAGCGTACCGTCGCGTTGCGCGCGCGCCGCTTTCTGCTGGCTGCGCACGGCGAAAGCGTCCTGATCGGCGCGGCTGATGTTGTAATCCGTGGCGACGTTCTCGCCCGTTTCCGGCATCGAATCGACGCCGTACAGTTTCTTCATCAGCGGATTGACGAAACGCCAGCCGATGGTCGTGTCATGGATTTCAGCCTGGCGCGAGAACGCAGTAGGCGCCTTGCCCATCACGAACGGCGCGCGGCTCATGCTTTCCACGCCGCCCGCCACCATCAACGCGGCCTCGCCGGATTTGATGGCGCGTGCCGCGATGCCGACCGCATCCATGCCCGAACCGCACAGGCGGTTCACCGTCGTGCCCGGCACACCCTGCGGCAAGCCCGCCAGCAACAGCGACATGCGCGCGACGTTGCGGTTGTCCTCGCCGGCCTGGTTCGCACAGCCGTAGATCACGTCGTCGATCGCGTTCCAGTCGACGTCCTTGTTGCGCTCCATCAGCGCCTTGAGCGGCACGGCGCCCAGATCGTCGGCGCGTACCGACGACAGCGAACCCGCATAGCGGCCGATGGGGGTGCGAATCGCGTCGCACAGGAATGCTTCGGTCATGTGATGTCTCCAGTTGATGTGCTGCGTGCGCCGCGCCGCGGCCGGAACTCAGGCCCGGCGCAAACCGGACGCGCCGGAAAGCACGACGGAAAGCGGCTGCCGGGCAGCGGCGGCGTCAATTCAGCTTAGCGCAGGATGATGAACGGTGGGCTCGAGAATGTCGCAACATGTTCTTGATACGAACAGACGGTCATATATCGAACAACCAGACACGATAATAGACGCGCGGCCGAAACCATGTCAAGCACGGCCAGGCCCGCACCAGGGAATACGTGCAGGCCGCGTGCGTTTTTTCGAAGAATCAGACGAAACGTGCGCCCCTGCCGGCGGCCCGTTTTCCAGGCGCCGGCACGGGGCTGAAGACTGCGTGGCGCGTGTTTCTAGCGGAGCTGGATATGCTCGTCCTCGATATAGCTGCGGATCACATCGGCAAAATTGCGCTCGCCGCTCAACCCCAGCCCTTCGGCACGCGACGTATCCCACCGTCCCGGCCAGCTACCCACGATTTTTTCGACGCGCGCATCCGGTTCGAACACGATCCGCGCGGCGACCGCGTCGCCCGCCACCTCGCGCAGCGCGGCGACCATCTCGTCGACGCTCACCGAAATACCCGGCAAATTCAACACGCGCTGGTTACCGAGCGCGGCGGAATCGAGTTCGAGTCCGGCGATCAGGCTCTCGATCGCCTTGCGCGGCGACAGCAGCCACAGGCGCGTCGAGCCCGCGACCGGGCACACCGCCGCTTCGCCGTTCAACGGCTCGCGAATGATGCCGCTCGCGAACGACGACGCCGCCGCATTCGGCTTGCCCGGCCGCACGCTGATGGTGGGCAGCCGCACCACGCGGCCGTCGACGAAACCGCGCCGCGCGTAATCGTTGAGCAGCAACTCCGCGATCGCCTTCTGCGCGCCATAGGACGACTGCGGATTCAGCGCGGTGTCGTTCTGCACGACCTCGGGCAATTCGCCGCCGTACACCGCGACCGAACTCGTGAACAGCACGCGCGGCCGGTGGCCACGTTGCCGGCAAACTTCGAGCAGCAGCCGCGACGCATCCAGATTGATGCGCATGCCGAGATCGAAATCCGCTTCGGCCTGGCCGCTCACGACCGCGGCCAGATGGAAGATCGCCGAAGTCTGGGCGTCCATCACGCGCTCGAGCACGCTGCGCTCGGCGATGTCGCCTACTTCCGCGCGCACGCGCTTATCGCCGAAATCGTTGGCTTGCACGACGTCGAGCAACACCAGTTCGGTGATCGCTTGCGGCGTGCCTTGTGGGTCTTTCAGGGAACCCCGCGCGAGCAGTTCGCGCGCGAGACGCTGGCCGAGAAAACCCGCACCGCCGGTAATGAGTACTTTCATGATGTGTTCGTCCTTGTTAGCGGGTCGCGTTCAGATACGGTTTGAGCCAGCCGAGACCGGCCGACGTGCCCGCGCGCGGCCGGTATTCGCAGCCGATATAACCGTCGTAGCCAAGCGAGTCGATCAATTCGAGCAGGTACGGGTAGTTCAGCTCGCCCGTATCGGGCTCATGGCGCTCGGGCACGCCGGCGATCTGAATGTGGCCGATGCCGGCCATATCGCGCTTGAGTTTCACCGCAAGGTCGCCTTCGACGATCTGGCAGTGGTAGCAGTCGAATTGCACCTTGAGATTTCCTGCGCCGACTTCCGCACAGACCGCTTGCGCTTCGTCCTGACGGGTCAGAAAGAAGCCCGGCATGTCGCGCGTATTGATCGGCTCGATCACGACGGTGATGCCCTCGGCCTGCGCCGCCTGGGCGGCATGGGCGAGATTGCTCAGGTACACCTCGCGATGTTTCGCGCGCGGCTGATCCGCGCCGATCAGGCCGGCCATCACATGCAGTTTGCGATTGCCGAGCACGCGCGCGTAGTCGAGCGCGGTATCGATACCGCGGCGAAATTCATCTTCGCGGCCCGGCAGCGAGGCGATCCCACGTTCACCGCCGGCCCAGTCGCCGGGCGGCGCGTTGAAAAGCGCTTGCGTCAGACCGCTCGCGTCGAGGCGCGCCTTGATCTCGTTGGCGGGGAAATCGTAGGGGAACAGAAACTCGACCGCTTCGAAACCGTCTTGCGCCGCGGCGGCGAAACGGTCGAGGAAAGCGTGCTCGTTGTACATCATCGAGAGATTGGCGGCGAAGCGAGGCATGGCAGCGACTCCTTGAAAACGTTGATGCGGCGCGCGGCAGCAACGCATGCCGCGCGAGCGTGTCGATTTACCGGTTGACCAGTTTGGCCGGCGTGAACCACGTGGCGATCGCGCCGATCACGAGCATGCCCGCCAGCACATACATGCCGGTTTGCGTGCTATGCGTGAGATCCTTCAGATAGCCGATCATGTACGGGCTCGCGAATCCCGCGAGATTGCCGATCGAATTGATAATCGCGATGCCGGCCGCAGCGGTCGCGCCCGACATGAACGCGGTGGGCAGCGACCAGAACAGCGGCGCGCAGGTCAGCACGCCGGCAGCGGCGAGCGAAAGAAATGCGATCGACACCACCGTGTTGTCCGCGAACGAAGCCGCGACCGTGAAGCCGATCGCACCGAACAGCGCCGGCACGATCAGATGCCAGCGGCGCTCACGGCGCTTGTCGGCACTGTGCCCCATCAGATTCATCACGACGATCGCGCACAGGAACGGAATCGCGCTCAGCAGGCCGATATTGAACGCGCCGGTCACACCTGTCGATTTGACGAGCGTCGGCATCCAGAACGTCAGACCGTATTGCCCGGTGACGAACGCGAAATAGATCAGCGACATCCACCACGTGCGCGGATCGCGGAACACCGCGCCGAGCGAGTGCGCCTGGGCCTTTTCCTTCGGCTGCGCGGCGGCGATTTCATCGGTGAGCAGGCGCTTTTCGCGTTCGCTCAGCCACTTCGCGCTAGCGATGCCATTGTCGAGATACAGGATCGTGGCGATGCCGATCGCAATGGCGGGAATCGCTTCGATCAGAAACATCCATTGCCAGCCCGCGAAACCGGAGCTGTTGTGGAACGTCTGCATGATCCAGCCGGACAGCGGATTGCCGAAGATGCCCGACACCGGAATCGCCGACATGAACACCGCAATGATCTTCGCGCGCCGATGCGACGGGAACCAGTAGGTCAGGTACAGGATCACGCCGGGATAGAAACCGGCTTCGGCGAGGCCGAGAAGAAAGCGCAAGATGTAGAACTGCATCGGCGTCTTCACGAAAACGAACACAGCCGAGAGCAAGCCCCACGTAATCATGATTCGCGCGATCCAGATGCGCGCGCCGAGCTTGTGCATCAGAATGTTGCTCGGCAACTCGAACAGAAAATAGCCGATGAAGAACACGCCCGCGCCAAGACCGAACACCGTTTCGCTGAATGCCAGGTCTTGCGACATCTGCAATTTGGCAAAGCCGACATTCACGCGGTCGAGATAGGCGACCACATAGCAGAGCATCAGAAACGGCACGATGCGCCAAAATACTTTCTTGTAGGTGCGCTCGACTTCGGCGGTGCCGGGTTGTCCCGTGGCCGCTGCTGCAATCGGCTGGCTCGAGGTGGCCTGATACGAACTCATGCATTGTCTCCTTCAGTGGATGGCCCGATGCGTCATGTGGAGCGCAACGTGACGTGGCTGTGTTTTGTCGGCTGTGACTACCAGCTAGCGCCGAATACGGTGCGCAGTTCTTCGAGTGCGGCTTCGTCGAGCGGTGCGGGCCGCGGGTTCGTCATCAACCACAAACGCGCGGTCTCTTCGAGTTCTTCTAGCGCATAGGAGGCTTGCGCCACGGAACGCTCCCACACCACCGGACCGAGACGTTCGAGCAGCACCGCGCGAACGCTGTCGGCCAGTGCGGCGATCTGTTCGGCGACTTGCGGATCGCCGGGCCGCCTGTAACGAATCAGGGGGACGTGGCCCACTTTCATCACGTAGTACGGCGTGATGGGCGGCAGCACGTCGGTCTCGCGCCAGACGCCCGCTAGAGTCAGCGCGACCAGATGCGTCGAATGCGTGTGGACGATGCCACGCGCCGCGCCGTTGCGCGCATAGATGCCGCGATGCAAGGCCAGCGTTTTCGAGGGCCGGCCGCCGGATACCGCGTTGCCGTCGAGATCGACTTTGGCGATATCGGCGGGATCGAGCCGGCCGAGACAGGCATCGGTCGGCGTGATCAGCCAGCCGTCGTCGAGCCGCGCGCTGATGTTGCCGGCGGTGCCGACCGTGTAGCCGCGTTGATAGAGACTCGCGCCGGTTACGCAGATTTCCTCGCGAACGCGTGCTTCGTCCGTTGTGTGAAGTGCGGGCGCGCCGGTCATTGCGCGGCTCCGTTCAGATGACGCAGCGCTTTTTCGAAGAAGTCGGTCGTGCCGAAGTTGCCGGATTTCAGTGCGAGCGCGAGCGGTTCGGCGCCGGTCGTGGCGGTGGCCGGCACGCCGGGATCGATCTGCGCGCCGATGCGCAGCGTGTGCACGTCGAGCGCCTGCACCACTGCGCCCGAGGTCTCGCCGCCCGCCACCACGAACTTGCGCACGCCGCGTTCGTGCAGACCGCGCGCGATCGACGCCAACGTGTTTTCAACCAGATGCCCTGCTTCATTCACGCCGAGCTGACGTTGTACCGCCTTGACTTCGTCGGGCGTGGCGGTGGCATAGATCAACATGGGCTCGGCTTTGTCGAGGTACGGCTGGGCGAAAGCCAGCGCCTGCTCGACGACGTTCTCGCCGCGCGCAGCCGCGAGCGGATCGACACGGAACGCAGGCCGTGTCGCGCGCCATTGCGCGACCTGCGCGTTGGTCGCTTTGGATGCGCTGCCGGCCAGCACCGCCGACAATCCGCTCACCTGAGGCAACTGCGCGGCATCGCCCTGCTCGTTCAGCAAACCCGCGCGGCGGAAGTTGGCCGGCAATCCCAGTGCGATACCTGAGCCGCCTGTGATCAACGTAAGATCGGCACACGCTTCGCCGAGTACGTAGAGGTCGGCATCGGACACCGCATCGGCAATCGCCATGCGCACGCCTTCGTTACGCAACCTGTCGAAAGAGTCGCGCACGGCCGACACGCCTTGCGCTACGGCGTCATAACGCACGAGCCCGACTTTCGACTGCGTCTGCCGCTGCAGCACGCTCACGAGGTTCGCGTCGCGCATCGGCGTGAGCGGATGGTTCTCCATGCCCGACGCGTTGAGCAACGTGTCGCCGACGAACAGATGGCCGCGAAAGATCGTGCGGCCGTTCTCGGGAAATGCCGGACAGGCGATCGTGAACGCGCCAGCGCTGCCGTCGCCGGACAATGCGTCGAGCAACGCGTCCGTGACCGGGCCGATATTGCCCGCGTCGGTCGAATCGAAAGTCGAGCAGTATTTGAAAAAGAACTGCCGGCAACCTTGTGCGCGCAACCAGTCGAGCGCGGCGAGCGATTGCGCGACCGCATCGGCGGCGGGGATCGTGCGCGATTTCAGCGCGACCACCAGCGCGTCGGCCTCCACCGTTTCATTCGATGCGGGCACGCCGATGGTCTGCACCGTGCGCATGCCGCCGCGCACCAGCATGTTGGCGAGATCAGTGGCGCCGGTGAAGTCGTCGGCGATGCAGCCGAGCAGCGCGCGTTTCGTAGTAGCCGTCATGACGCTGACCTCCTCACTTCGCCGCCGGCACGTCGATGCCGGGGAAAATCTTGATCACCGCGGAATCGTCCTCGCCGCCGTGACCGGCCGTGGACGCCATCATGAACATCTGATGCGCCGCCGCCGACAGCGGCAACGGGAATTTCGAGCGGCGTGCGGTATCGAGCACGAGGCCGAGATCCTTGACGAAAATATCGACGGCTGAAAGCGGTGTGTAGTCGCCGTTCAGAATGTGCGGCACGCGGTTCTCGAACATCCACGAATTGCCCGCGCTGTGTGTAATCACTTCGTACAGCGCATCCGGATCGACGCCCTCGCGCAGGCCGAGCGCCATCGCCTCGGCGGCCACCGCGATATGCACGCCGGCCAATAGTTGATTGATGATCTTCACCTTCGACCCGGCGCCGTGTTCTGAGCCGAGGCGATACACCTTGCCCGCCATTGCGGCCAGCACGTCCTCGCACGCAGCGTAGGCCGCAGCGGGACCGGACGTCATCATGGTCATCTCGCCGGAGGCCGCGCGCGCCGCGCCGCCGGAGACCGGTGCGTCGAGCATCTGCAAACCGGCCGACTCGATCCGCTTGCCGAGTTCGATCGCGAAGTCCGGCGCCACGGTCGCGCTGGCGATCACCACGCCGCCCGGTTTCATCGCCGCGACCGCGCCCTGCTCGCCGAACAGCACGGCTTCGGTTTGCGCGGCATTCACGACCAGCGTGACGACCACCTCGCACTGCGCGCCGAGTTCGGCGGGCGTTGCGCAACCCACGCCGCCTTCCGCGACGAACGCATTCAGGACCTCGCTGCGCAGATCGCATGCATGGACCCGCAGACCCGCGCGCAACAACGAGCGCGCGACACCCAGGCCCATTGCACCAAGACCGATGACACCGACATTTCTGGACATGCTTGACCTCTATGAATTCGTTGGACGCTCGCGCGCAACACTGGGCGTTTCAAGCTCGGCAGGAAAGCTCAGCAGATCCCTGCTTCCGCGAGACGCCGTGCCGCGTTGTACATATGCGTTCGCGCCGCATTGCGCGCCGCCATCGGATCGCCCGCGCGAATCGCGGCGGCGATCGCCGCATGCTCTTCGCGCACCTGACGCGAAAAGTCCTCCCGCAACGCTTCGTTGCGGCGCGTGACGACCGTGCCGGCTTCGAGGTATTGATTCAGGAACGTGAGGGTTTTGAGGAAATACGGATTGCCGGTGGCGGCCGCAATCGCGCGATGGAACGCGACGTCTTCCGCTACGCCGTCCTCGCCTTCGGCCACGGCCTCGTCGATCTTCGCGAGCGCCGCATCGATCGACATCATGTCGGCGTCGCTGCGGCGCATCGCGGCTTCCGACGCGACTTCCGCCTCGATGGCGCGCCGCAGCGCGAGTATCTGCACCACCGAGCCGGGCTCGACCGCTTCCGCGTAGTCGATCCGCAGCGGCCGCACCGTGCCGTGCGCGGCGACGAACACGCCGCTGCCCTGGCGCGGCTCGACCACGCCCTCGTTCTTCAGCCGCGAGATCGCCTCGCGGATCACCGTGCGGCTCACGCCGAACTGCTGCGCCAGCACGGCCTCGGTCGGCAGCTTGCCGCCGCGCTCGAAGGTGCCTTTGTCGATCTGCTTGAGCAGCTGTTGCGCGACCGTGTCGCTCAACGCTCTCGCAGGAATCTTCTCGAACATCGATGCCTCGATTGATCATGTTGTCGGGTCATCATACAAATTTTAGGCACGGGCTGCATCCATGCAAACCCTGGGATTTTTGTTCATCTGGCGGCAAAGTTGGCGAAACAGAAGGCTTAAGCTATCGTCACGCCTTTAGCGCGTCGCGCCGGGAATTCAGGCGCGGCGCGGGTCCGCAGTTCCTCGAACGCATCTTCAAGGTCCATGAGCAAAGCCCTGCCGCCGTCTTCCGCCGTTCCCGTCAGCGCCGAACCGGCCCCGGACAAACCGGGCGACTCCTATGTGCAGTCGTTCGCGCGCGGCCTCGCGGTGATCCGTGCGTTCGACGCCACGCGCCCCGAACAGACGCTCACCGACGTCGCCGCCGCCACCGGTCTCACACGCGCCGGCGCGCGCCGCATTTTGCTGACCCTGCAGACGCTCGGTTATGTGGAGGCCGAAGGCCGGCTGTTCCGCCTCACGCCGAAGATCCTCGACCTCGGCTTCGCGTATCTGACTTCCATGCCGTTCTGGAACCTCGCCGAACCGGTAATGGAACAACTGTCCGCGCAGGTTCACGAGAGCGTCTCGGCAGCCGTGCTCGATCGCACCGAGATCGTCTATGTGCTGCGCGTGCCGACCCACAAGATCATGACGATCAACCTGTCGATCGGCAGCCGCTTGCCGGCCTACTGCACGTCGATGGGCCGCGTGCTGCTGGCCTCCCTCGACGACGAAGCGCTCGACGCGACGCTGGGCTCGACGCCGCTCTACGCCCACACGCCGCGCACGGTCACCGACAAGGAAGAGTTGAAGAAGCTGATCGCGCAGGTGCGCCGCCAGGGCTGGGCGATCGTCGATCAGGAACTGGAAGGCGGTTTGATTTCGCTGTCCGCGCCGATCCGCAATCGCCAGGGACGCGTGATCGCCGCGATGAATATCAGCGGCAATGCGCAGCGCAATTCCGGCAAGCAGATGGTGAAGGCGTTTTTGGAACCGTTGCAGCACGCCGCGCAAACCGTCTCGGAGATGGTGGCGCGGCGCGGGTAAGCGCGGCGGCGGCGCCTTGTTCGAGCAAGCAATCAATCGATCGGCTTGTCCGCGGTTTCCTTCAGCATCGAGACCGCGATCAGCGACACCACGACGCACGCCGCCACATAACCGGCCGGCGCCAGCTTGCTGCCAGTCAGCTTGATCAGCCACGTGGCGACGAGTTGCGCGGTCCCGCCGAACACGCACACGCTCAGCGCATACGCGATCGAAATGCCGGTGGCGCGCACGCGCCGCGGAAACGACTCGCACATCAAGGCAAATTCCGACGCCGAACCCATCGAGTAAAACAGCAGCATCAGCGCGGTCAGCGACATGATGACGGGCAACTGCGGAAAGCGGTTGATCAGCATGAAGGCCGGAAACAGCAGCAGCACCAGCACGCCGCGTCCGAACAGGATCGGCCGCTTACGGCTGCCGATGCGATCCGACAGCATGCCGAATAGCGGACACGTGATCAGCATCACGAAACCCGAGGCGACGCCGACCAGCATCGATAGCGACATCGGCAGGCCGAGCGTGTGGATCGCGTAGGTCGGCATGTAGAAGGTCAGGATGTAGGTCGAGACCGTGCCGCCCATCACCGTCAGCGTGATCAGGATGAGCGGGCGCACATGGCTGGTGAAGAGTTCGTGCAGCACGCCGCGTTCGATCGCGTGGCCGTGCGCGCTCGCCGTGTCGTCGGCAAGACGGCGGCGCAGATACATGCCGACCGGCGCGATCAGCACGCCGAGCAGGAACGGAATGCGCCAACCCCAGCTTTCCAGCGAGTCTTTCGGCAACGCGCCGGACAGCGCCGCCGCGATGCCCGAGCCCATTAACGCCGCGCCGCCCTGCGTGGCCAGTTGCCAGCTTGCGCGAAAACCGCGCCGCGTGCCGCCGCCCTGTTCGAGCAACGTAGAGGTGGCCGCGCCGAACTCTCCGCCTTGCGAGAAGCCTTGCACGAGACGCGCGAACACGATCAGCAAAGGTGCCGCCAAACCGATCTGCGCATAGGTCGGCGCGATTGCGATCAGGCCGGTGCTCACCGCCATCAGCATGATGGTCAGATTGAGCGCGGCTTTGCGGCCCTTGCGGTCCGCGTACACGCCGAGCATGACGCTGCCGAGCGGCCGCGTGACGAAGCCCGCCGCGAACGTCGCCACCGACAACAGCAACGACGTGGTCGGATCCGCCGACGGGAAATACAGCTTACCGATGATCACGGCAAAAAAACCATACACGGTGAAGTCGAAGAACTCGAGCCAGTTGCCGATCACGGCGGCAGCGATCGCGCCTCGGCTCGTGGTTCGGCTCGCCGCGGCGGCGTGGCTCGCATCGGTCGTGGTACTCATCGCGTGGTCTTCCTCGTTGTTATGGTTGTAGGGCTTGGCTAGGGCGCGGCGCGTTGCGCCGGATCACTGCCCCAGATAGCGCTCCACCAGCCGCGTCCAGAACGCCGCGCCGACCGGCAGATTGCGGTCGTTGAAGTCGTAGTGCGGGTTGTGCACCATGCAGCCGTCTTCCCCTGCGCCGTTGCCGATGCGCAGAAACGTGCCCGGCCGCTTCTGCAGCATGAAGGCAAAATCTTCGCTGCCCATGAGGATGTCGGTCTGCGCGACCACCTTGTCGTCGCCGACCAGTTCGCGCGCCACCTCCACCGCGAAATCCGTTTCGGCATCCGAATTGACCACAACCGGATAACCTTCGATGTACTCCACCACCGCCTTGCCGCCATAGCTCGCGGCCTGCGATTCAGCGAGTTCGGTGATGCGCTTCTTCAGCAGCGCGCGCACCTCGGGACTGAACGAACGCACGCTCAGTTCCAGCTTCGCACTGCTCGAAATCACGTTGTTCGCGGTGCCCGCATGCATCGAGCCGACCGTCACCACCGCCGGCTGCGACGGATCGACGTTGCGCGCGACAATCGTCTGCAATGCCATCACGATGCTCGCCGCCACCACGACCGGATCGACCGTCAGATGCGGACGCGCCGCGTGGCCGCCGACGCCTTCGATCGTGATGATCGCCTTGTCGCCCGCCGACATGAACGGCCCTTTACGGAACAACAGCACGCCCGGTTCTTCGCCAGGATGGTTGTGCACGCCGAACACGGCGTCGCAGGGAAAGCGCTCGAACAGGCCGTCGTTGATCATCTTCAGCGCGCCGCTGTCGATGCCGCTCTCCTCGGCCGGCTGAAAGTACAGATGCACCGTGCCCGAAAAATTGCGCGTGGCCGCGAGGCGTTGCGCGGCGCCGAGCAGCATCGTGGTGTGGCCGTCGTGGCCGCATGCGTGCATCTTGCCGTGCGTGCCGCTCGCATACGGCAAGCCGGTCTGCTCGATGATCGGCAGCGCGTCCATGTCGGCGCGAATGCCGATACTGCGCTTGCCGTCGCCCACCTTCAGCGTGCCCACCACGCCCGTCTGGCCGACGCCGCGCGTGACCTGCCAGCCCCATTGCTCGAGCTTGCCAGCGACCAGCGCGCTCGTCTGGTGTTCCTCGTAGGCCAGTTCCGGATGATGGTGAATGTGATGGCGAATCTCGCGCAGGCTCTCGGCGGCGGGCGCCAGGTCGGACACTTCGGTAAAACGCGCGGCTTCGCTCATCTCCAGGGCTCCAAGGATTCATGGCCGCATGAAAACGCGGCAAACAGGCGAGCACTATAGCGACGCCGTTTTGTTCGAATAAGATGCTGTTTTTTTCACCCCGATTAACAAGCGTTATATACGGGATTACCCGAATGAAACCGCAGCAGTTGCAAGCGTTCGTGGCCGCCGCTCATCACCGCAGTCTGCGCGCCGCGGCGCGCGAACTCGGCGTGACGCAACCGGCCGTCACGCATACGATCCGCGAGCTTGAGAGCGCGTTGAATGCCGAGCTGATGGTGCGCAGCGTACGCGGCATCGAATTGACGGCATGCGGGCTCGCGCTGCTGCCGCGCGCCGAGCAGTTGCTCGGCGACATGCGGCGTACGGTCGAAGCGGTCGAACAGGTCAAGGGAGAACTGGCCGGCAGGGTCAGCGTGGGCACCATGCCGTCGATCGCGCTCACGGCGCTGCCGCACGCGGTCTCGAAGTTTCGCCTCGCGATGCCGCTGGTCAATCTGCATCTGGAGGAAGTGACGATTCCGGACGCCGTCGCGCGTTTGCGCAATGGCGCGCTGGATATCGCGGCGATCCATCATGTGCAGGCGCTCGACAGCGATCTGGTGCAGGCGCCGCTCTACTCGACGCAGTTCGTCGTCGCCATGCGCGCCGGGCATCCGCTTGCCAATGTGACGCGCCTGCATGAGTTGCTCGACGCGGAGTGGATCGTGACCGTGGGCGCCGATCACTTCCCGCACAGCGTGATGATGGCGATGTTCGCCGCGCACGGCTTGCCGGTGCCGAAGCGGCTGGTCCGTGCGCCGTCGTCGTTCGCGGTGACGCTCGGACTGGTGTCGCAAACCGATGTGATCGGCTGCTTCACGCGGCCGCTTGCGCAGATGGTCGCGCCGCTCGGCATTCGCGTCGCGCAGATCGAAGAGGCGCTGCCTAACTACGATCTCAGCATCATTTCGCGGCGCGGCCTGCTGCCGACGCCGGCCGTCCTGCAGTTCGTATCGTGCCTGCAGGATGCGACACGGGAGAGCATGGCGGCAGCAGGATAGTACGGCTTACTGAACGTCGGCTTCCGCCTTTAAAAACGCAATCAACTCATGTCCGGCTTCGTCGAGCGCGCCGGAATTATCGATCGTGGTGCAGCGCACGCCGTCCGGCAACGAGAACGGCGCGCGGCGCGCGAGCCGCGCCGCCACCTGTTCCGCCGACTCACGCGCCCGCGCGCCGAGGCGGGCTTCGAGAATGTGCGGCGCGGCGTCCACGTGTACCACTTCCGTGTGCGGATAGCGCGCCAGCACGTGCTGCAAATGCTGCCGTGAGCCGTTGACGACCACCGTGCAGCCGCGCGCAAGCCACGCATCGAGTTCGACACCGATGCCATAGCGCAGCGAATGGCTCGACCATTCGAGCGCGAACAGGCCGAGCACGGAACGCGCCGCGAACTCTTCCACGCTCAATGCCACATGCGCCTCGCCGTTGCCGCTCGGCCGCGTGATGTAGCGATGCGCGAACAGAATCGGCTCGCCCATCAGGTGCTTGCGCGCGAACTCCAGCAACGAATCCTTGCCCGCGCCGGACGGTCCCATTACGTAGATCAAGCGACCTGTCATTGTTATTTCACCTCGCCGGTCTGAAACGGCACGCGCTGCCACAACACGAACGGTTCACCGGGCGCCGGTTCGACGAAGAGCGCCGCCTGATCGACCAGCAGCGGCCCGAGCGCGGGTGTTCG
This sequence comes from Paraburkholderia sp. BL6669N2, assembly GCF_003387275.1. Taxonomy (NCBI): domain Bacteria; kingdom Pseudomonadati; phylum Pseudomonadota; class Betaproteobacteria; order Burkholderiales; family Burkholderiaceae; genus Paraburkholderia; species Paraburkholderia sp. BL6669N2. The sequence continues at coordinate 2,246,668 of NZ_QUNA01000002.1, forward strand.
CGCTCGCCACCATGCGACCAGCGTGGCGCGCTCCTCGGCATCGGCGAGTGAACTGGAGAGCGTCATATGAAAACGGAATTCGTCGAACACGTATGGATAACCCCATTCGATCAGCAGCGCACGTTGCCGTTCGCTCAACGGGGCCGCCAGACGCCGCGCCAGATCGACGGCGGACGGCGGCGCGCGCAAGCTGCCGAGTGTTTGCAACGCGCTCGCGGCCACGGCGCGGATGCCGGCCTCACCTCGCGCATCGGCCGGCCGCAACGCAACAAAGTCGCCGAGCGTCGCGGCTTCCACCGGCAATGCAAATGCGCTTTGCGTCCGTGCCCACTCACGCGTGGCTTGCAATACATGTGCCTGCGTCACGCCGTCGGCGAGTCGAAACGGCGCGACCAGTGTGCCGTGCCAGCCGTAGCGGCGCGGTGCTTCGGTCAGTTCGACGAGTGGACGTGCGAGATCCGAAGGTTGCGGCGCCTCGCACCGCTCGCCGCTTTCCGCGTCGCGCGCGAGCCATGCCGACCCGGCTCGCCACCACGCCGATTCGCGCGAGGGCGCGTAATACACGGCAAAACGAGCCTCGGCGCTCCATTCACCGCCGCTCATAGGTCGTGCTCCACCAGCAGTTGCACGCGATCCGCGGCGAAGTGCGTGAAGCCGTATTTGATGGGCGTGCCTTGCAGATCGACATCGACGTTCTCGACCCACAGCACCGGTTGCTGGCGGTTGATATTCAACCGCCGCGCCACCTCCGGTTCGGGCAGCACACTGCCAATGCGGCTCCACTTGCGCAAATAATCGTTCACGCCGAATTCCGCCATGGCCTTGGTGATGCCGCCGGTGCGCTCCAGCACTTGCGGCAAGTCAGCGAAACGCGCCGCGGGATACCAGTTGCGCGCGAACGTGAGCGGCACGCCGTCGGATTCATGCAGCGATTCGATCCGGTAGACCGATGCACCGGCCCGCAGACTCAAGGCCTTCGCGACGCTCGGCTCGGCCTTCACGCGCGCGGCCGACAACATCGTGCCCGCCGCCGCGTGATGCTGCTGGCGCAAGTTTTCTGTAAACCGCGTGCGGCGGCCAATCGTATAGTCGATGGCGCCCGGTTGCACGAAGGTGCCGCGCCCCTGCTCGACGCTGACGAGGCCCAATGCGGCAAGACCCAGCATGGCCCGGCGCACGGTATGCCGGTTCACGTCGAAGCGTTTGGCCAGTTCGCCCTCGCTCGGCAGGCGCCCTTCTTCGCCAAATCCGCTGGCGGCGATTTCCGCCGCCAGGATCTGCTCGATCTGCCGCCAGACGGCAACGCCCGCGCCGCGTTCGAGCATCGTGCCCGGCGTCGCGTTGTCGTTCGATGTCATGGTGCTGTCATTCCCCTAGGTTCAAATATTCGCTATGACGTGCATTGTAGTGCGCAAGCCGTGATGGAAATATGAAACGGCTTTTATGCGCTACACGGCTCGACAAGCATACTCCTAAACGTCTAGACGTTTAGATGAATAGATGGTCAAATGTCTACTCGCTGGATCAACAGGAATTTCGATGAGTGCCACTTCCGCCTCGCCTTCCTCCGCTCCGTCATCGGCTGTCCGGCGCGCATGGATGGCCGTGCTGGCGCGCACGCCGCGCGCCGATCTCGAAGCCGCGCTCGAACGCGCACTTCGGGACATCCCCACTCCCACGTATGACTGGCTGCGCCCGCCCGAGATCGGCCTCGCAATGGTGCGTGGGCGCGTCGGCGGCAGCGGCGATCCGTTCAATCTCGGCGAAGCCACGGTCACGCGCGCCACCTTGCGCCTGCGTGCTTCGGGCGACGCGGCCGCCGCCGTCGGCGTGGCATGTCATCTCGGCCGTGACCGCCGGCGCGCCGAACTGGCTGCGCTAGCAGACGCGCTCCTGCAAATGCCGGAGCATCACGCCGTCTTGCATAAGCAACTGATCGAGCCGTTTGCCGCGCAGGTGGCCGTGAAACGCGCCGGGCGGCAACAGGACGCCGCGGCCACGCGCGTCGAATTCTTCACGATGGTCCGGGGCGACTGATGGAAAACTCACAGATTGCATTGTCCGCTTTGACACCGGGTTTCGCAGACCCGGTGCATGACACCCAAGCTGTGTTCCGCACCCTGCTCGACGCGCTGTCGCGTCCAGGCACGGTCGGTGTAGTCGAGAACGTGCTGCCCGAAGTGCGGGCCACGCGCGCTGAACTTGCCGCCTTCGCGGCGCTGTTCGCACTCTGCGACTACGCGACGCCCGTGTGGCTTGCGCAACCCGATACGGCCTTGGCCTCGGCGCTGCGCTTCCATACCGGCGCGCCGCTCGTCGACGAACCGGGACACGCCGCGTTCGCCTATATCCACGACGCCGGCGCGTTGCCGCCGTTGGACTGCTTCGCGCTCGGCGCGGCGGAATCGCCCGAGCAATCGGTCACGCTGCTGATTCGCGTCGAAGCGCTGACGGGCGGCGCCCCGGTCGTGCTGAGTGGCCCCGGCATCCAGCACACGGCCACGATCGAGCCGGTCGGCCTGCCCGAGCATTTCTGGCGCGAACGCGCCGCCCTCGCGCCGCTGTTTCCTTGTGGCGTGGACTGTTATCTCGTCTGCGGCGCGCGTCTGATCGGCCTGCCGCGCACAACTGAAGCGAAGGTGAACTGATGTACGTTGCCGTCAAGGGTGGAGAACGCGCGATCGAAGCGTCGTGGCGTCTGCTCGACAAGGCACGCCGCGGCGACATGCGGCTGGCCGAACTCAGCGTCGCGCAGATTCGCGAACAATTGCGCCTCGCGGTGGCGCGCGTGATGACCGAAGGCTCGGTCTACGACGAAGAACTCGCCGCGCTCGCCATCAAGCAAGCCGCCGGCGATCTGGTCGAAGCGATCTTCCTGCTGCGTGCATATCGCACCACACTGCCGCGCTTCGGCTACACGCGGCCGATCGATACCGAAGCGATGCACACCGAGCGTCGCATTTCGGCGACATTCAAGGACGTGCCCGGCGGCCAGTTGCTCGGCGCGACTTACGATTACACGCAGCGTCTGCTGGATTTCGCGTTGCTGGCCGAAGGCGATGCGGTAGCAAGCGTGGCTCCGTCGCCTTCGAATCAAGCCGCCGCAGTGCAAACAGAACCCATGCCGCGCGTCGTCAGCCTGCTCGACAAGGAAGGCTTGATCGAACAGGAACGTCCCACGCCGAACGCGCCGGAACCCGGCGACCTGTCGCGTGAGCCGCTCGCCTTTCCCGCGAGCCGCGCTACACGTCTGCAAAATCTCGCACGCGGCGACGAAGGCTTTCTGCTTGCGATGGGTTACGCGACGCAGCGCGGCTACGCGAATTCGCATCCGTTCGCGGGCGAGATCCGCTTCGGCACGATCGCCGTGGAAATGGAACTCGACGAGCTGGGCGAAACGGTCGAAATCGGCGACATCGACATTACCGAATGCCAGATGATCAACCAGTTCGCCGGTAGCGGCGAGGTGCCGCCGACGTTCACACAAGGCTACGGTCTCGCGTTCGGCCACTCGGAACGCAAGGCGATGGCGATGGCGCTCGTCGACCGAGCCTTGCGCGCCGAGGAACTCGGCGAAACGCTTGGCTCGCCGACCCAGGATATCGAATTCATGCTCTCGCATAGCGACAACGTCGAGGCGTCCGGTTTCGTGCAGCATCTGAAGCTGCCGCATTACGTCGACTTTCAATCGGAGCTGGAACTCGTGCGCCGTTTGCGCGCGAAGCACGCCATGCAGAGCCAGGAAGCAGGCACGGATCAACCCAGCGGTCAGCAGGAGCAGGCAGCATGAACGCGCCCGACACATCTTTCGCCACCGCGCCCACGGCGTCATACGACAGCGCCGCCGACGGCTACAACTTCGCATACCTCGACGAACAGACCAAGCGCATGCTGCGCCGCGCCTTGCTCAAGGCCGTGGCCGTACCGGGTTACCAGGTGCCGTTCGCCTCGCGTGAAATGCCGCTGCCGTTCGGCTGGGGCACGGGCGGCATTCAGGTCACCGCGGCGATCATCGGCAAACAGGACACGCTGAAGGTGATCGATCAGGGCTCCGACGAAACCACCAACGCGGTCAACATCCGCCGCTTCTTCGCGCGCACTACCGGCGTGGCGACCACGCGCCGCACCGTCGACGCGACGATCATCCAGACGCGTCACCGCATTCCCGAAGCGCCGCTCACCGAGAAGCAGATCCTCGTCTATCAGGTGCCGATGCCCGAGCCGCTCTTTCGCCTCGAGCCACGCGTCGCCGAATGCAAGAAGCTGCATGCGCTCGCCGATTACGGCCTGATCAGCGTGAAGCTCTATGAAGACATCGTGCATCACGGCAGCATCGCGACCACATACGACTACCCGGTGATCGTCAATCATCGCTACCTCGCGTCGCCGTCACCGATTCCGAAGTTCGACAATCCGAAGATGCATATGAACCCCGCGCTGCAATTGTTCGGCGCCGGCCGCGAGCGGCGCATTCACGCGATTCCACCGTACACGCCCGTGCGCAGTCTCGACTTCGACGATCATCCGTTCGAAGTGCAGAAATGGCAGCACGCCTGCGCGCTGTGCGGATCAACAGAAAGCTTTCTAGACGAAATGATCGTGGACGACGCCGGCAAGCGCATGTTCGTCTGCTCCGATAGCGACTACTGTCACGAACGCCGCGGCGACGCGGATCTCGATCTGCCGTCGCGCGAAGCACGCAAGGGAGAGCCCGCATGACGCCGCTTCTGAGCGCCCGCTCGCTCACCAGACAATACGGCGGCCGCAACGGCTGCAGAAACGTCAGCTTCGATCTGTATCCGGGCGAGGTGCTATGCATCGTCGGTGAATCCGGCTCGGGCAAGACCACGCTGCTCAACACGCTCGCGCTGAAAAACGAAGCCGATAGCGGCTCCCTTCACTACACGGCCACGCGTGGCGACAAGCTCGATCTGCTCGCGTTGTCCGAGCCGCGCCGCCGTTTGCTGATGCGCACGGAGTGGGGCTTCGTACAGCAGAATCCGCGCGACGGACTGCGCAGCGGCGTCTCGGCCGGCGCGAATATCGGCGAGCCGCTGATGGCGGTCGGCGCGCGCCACTATGGCGATATCCGTTACGCGGCTACGCAGTGGATGGAGCGCGTCGAACTCGACGCCTCGCGCATCGACGAATTTCCGGCAGCGTTTTCGGGCGGCATGCAGCAGCGTTTGCAGATCGCGCGCAATCTCGTCACCAGTCCGCGGCTCGTCTTCATGGACGAACCCACCGCCGGTCTCGACGTGTCGGTGCAGGCGCGTCTGCTCGATCTGCTGCGCACGCTGACGTCCACGCTGCATCTGTCGGTGCTGATCGTGACGCATGATATCGGCGTGGCGCGTCTGCTCGCGCATCGGTTGATGGTGATGCAGGGCGGCGAAGTGGTCGAGGCGGGCCTGACCGATCAGGTGCTCGACGATCCGCAGCACCCGTACACGCAAACGCTGGTTTCCTCGGTTCTGCCGGTTTGAGGCTCACAATGCGATCCATTGAAACAAGCAGTGAAGCGCGCGTCGGCGAGCACGCGTTCATCGACAACGCCGCGCTGATGCTGCGCGCGGTCGGCATCGGCAAGACGTTTACGTTGCATGGCCAGGGCGGTGTGCGGATCGAAGCGCTCGCGGGCGTCTCGCTCGATGTCGAGCGCGGCGAGTGCGTGGTGCTGGTCGGGCCGTCGGGCGCGGGCAAGAGCACGCTGCTGCGCTGTCTATACGGCAATTACCTGGCGAGCAGTGGCTCAATCGTGGTTCGCGATGCGGCGAATGACGGCCAGCCCGTGTCGATCACCGGTGCCGAACCGCACGACGTGTTGCGTCTGCGCCGTGGCGTGGTCGGTTACGTGAGCCAGTTCCTGCGCGTGATTCCGCGCGTGCCGACACTCACGCTAGTCGCCGAACCGCTGCTCTCGCGCGGCGTGCCGGAAGAGGAAGCGCGCGCGCGTGCGGCCGCGCTGCTGGCCAGATTGAATGTGCCGGAGCGGCTGTGGTCGCTCGCGCCCGCTACATTCTCCGGCGGCGAACAGCAGCGCGTGAATATCGCGCGCGGTTTGATCGCGGAGCACCCGCTGCTGTTGCTCGACGAACCGACGGCTTCGCTCGATGCGGAAAACCGCGACGTGGTCGCCGATCTGATCGTCGAGGTACGCGAGCGCGGCGCGGCGATCGTCGGCATTTTCCACGACGAAGATACGCGCAGCAAGGTGGCCACGCGCCGCCTGGAACTGCAGCCGCCGCTGCGTCACTGACGCGAATCACATGAAGCGGCGCGAGCGCCGCGCGAAACAGCACTACACTGACGCATGCGGCATCGATGCAAAAAACACCATATAGCCACACTCAAGTCTGACTGACTACGGAGCAAGTCGATGTTGATCAGGAACGCTCGCATCGTGACGCGAGACGAAGTATTCACCGGCGTGCTACACGTCGAAGACGGCGTGATTCGCGATGTCGAGCGCGGCACGACCAGCGCGCGCGAAGCCGAAGATTGGGACGGCGACTATCTGTTGCCCGGCCTGATCGAACTGCACACGGACAATCTGGAGAAGCATCTGGCGCCGCGTCCGGGCGTGCAATGGAATACCGATGCCGCCTTCGTGATCCACGACGCGCAAGTGGCAGCTGCCGGCATCACCACCGTGTTCGATGCGCTCGCCATCGGCTCGCGTACGAACGTGGGATTGCGGGGCCGCGATCTGCAGACGCAATGCGCCGCGTCGCTCACGCGGTTTTCCGAGCGCAAGCTGTTGCGCGCCGAACATTTCCTGCATCTGCGCTGCGAAATCGCCACCGCCGACGTGGTGGAAGTGTTCGATTCATTGTGCGCGCATCCACTGCTGCGGCTCGCCTCGGTCATGGATCACACGCCGGGGCAGCGTCAATGGCACGACCGCGAGCAATGGCGCCGCTTCCAGGAACGCAACGGCAAGCTGAGCGACGAACACGTCGAGACGGCGCTGGCCGAACTGTCGGTCGAACAGGCGCGTTACGCCGACGCGCACCGCCGCGAGATCGTCGCGCGCTGCAACCGGCTCGGCATTCCGGTGGCGAGCCACGACGACACGCTGATCGAGCACGTCGAACAGGCCAGGCAGGAAGGCATCGTGCTCGCCGAATTCCCGACCACCCGCATCGCCGCCCAAGCCGCGCGCGAACACGGCATTTCGACCATCATGGGCGCGCCGAACATCGTGCGCGGCGGCTCGCATTCGGGCAACGTGTCGGCGCTCGAACTGGCGAACGCAGGCTTGCTCGATATCCTGTCGTCGGATTATGTGCCGTCGAGCCTGATGACCGCTGTGTTCGAACTGGTCGACAAAGCCGGCTGGACCTTGCCGCGCGCGATGCAAACGGTCTCCGCCGAACCGGCGCGCACCGCCGGCTTGCACGACCGCGGCGCGATCGAAGCGGGATTGCGCGCGGACTTCGTGCGTGTGACGATGCTCGACACGTTGCCGGTGCCGCGCGCAACGTTTCGCGGCGGGGCACGGGTCGTTTGAAGTTTGAAATGTGCAGAAAAGACCCTGTTTCAAGGGTCTTTCGATGTTCGCGGGGCGTGTGCACGGCGTGTGCTCACGCCTCGCGAACAGCCTCAGGGCGTGGACGGCAACTGCCCCCACGCCACCAGCACCTTCTGAATCCCACGCGCATACGCATCGCGCTGTTTCGGCGTTTCCGAGTGGTAAGCGCCGATCGCGCGCCACGTATTGCCGTGCTTGACCATCTTCTGTTTCAGCAGCCAGGCCGCCACGTACACGTTCACGCACGGATCGATCAGCGCGCGATGCGGCACGCCTTCGCGCGCGAGATCGTCGAAGTGAATCGAATTGATCTGCAACTGACCCACGTCGATCGAACCGTTGACGTTTTGCCGTATCGCGCTCGCGTCACCCTTCGATTCGTACCACGCCAGCGCTCGCAGCACCCACGGGTTGACACCTTGATAAGCCGCGGCTTCGTTGAAACAGTCGTCGGCCGCTTGCGCGGCGCCGCACACCGACAGCCAGGCGAGCGCGGTCAGGAGGATCTTCAAGGACATGCTGCATCCTTCCGCTTGTCAGCGATAAAGAGGCGAGCGCCGCAGCGCCGCCGGATTACTTAGCCAACGCCTGTTCGATCTGGCGCTGCACGGAGTCGAGATAGGCATGCGAGGCGTCGGATACGACGATGCGCACGACCGGCGTCGGCGGACTTCTGCGCTCTTGCGTCGGCGCCGCCACACGCTGCTTCTTGCGATGCGTCGCCGGCTTGAGCGGCAACGCGTCGTCGCCCGCGCCCGGCGGCGGGAGCATCGCGAGCGACGGCAACGGCGGATACACCTTGTCCGCCGCAGCCGGAAATGCGGCCGGGATTGCGCCGACGGATTGCAGATCCGCGCCCGGCTGACCGGCGAAGGCCGGCGCGCTCAGCAGCATGGCCAGGGCGAGAAAAACGATGCGAACCGTCACGGTGCCCTCCTTCACTGAACCGTCCTGATGGACACGCTATACGGTTGACCCAACCCGGCGGTGCGGTTCTCGAAGTTCACGCGCGCGGTGCGCTGTGCCGGCACGCCCTTCCACACCGCCTGATTCAGATACGCGAAGTCCTGTCCCAGCGCGGTCACGAGCACGACCGTGGACTGCGGCTGCGCGGCAGCCAGCGCGCCCGCCTTGGCGAGCACGGCGGCGAGTTGCGGATCGCGCGCGCCGAGCGCGTCGGGCGGAATGTCGAAGCTGATCACCTCGTTCGGCGCCTTGTCCGGATGAGCCGCAGTCGGCGCAGGCATCTGCGCGCATCCGGCGACCGCGAAAACGGCAGCCAATAACCCTATCTGTCGCTTCACGGAAGTCTCCCGTCAGATTCGTTGCTATATCGGAGTTTTCGGCAGGCTCGCGGCAAAGTTGATATGGCGGAAACGCTTCGCTGAAAATCAAAAAGACTTGCCTCAAGATCGGCGCAAACGATTGCTTCGGCGCTCGGCGAAGCGAGGATCGAAGCAAACTTGCCTCGCGGTTTTGGAGGGAAGAGAGAAGCCGGCGACAGAGACAGAAAGCCGCTGGAAAGAACACAGAAAGCTGTGGGCAAAGTCCCTTACCCACAGCGAGCTATGCAGACGGCCACAGCAACGCCCGTCAGGAGCGTCGCCAATTCAGGCCGGCAGCCCGCGTATTCAGCCAGATCACGCCGTCGGCTCGGCCTCGTGCCCTTGCGTCGCGCCAACGTCCGCCTGCGCCTGCTCGAACTGTTCGCGGCGGCGCATGTCGAGCACATCGTGATAACGCATATAGCCGCAGCGTCCGCCGGATTTGGCTGCGTACATCGCCGCATCCGCGTTGAGCAGCAGTTCCTCGGCTGTGCCGCTGTCGTCCGGGAACTGGCTGATGCCGATGCTCGCCCCCACGGTCATGCCTTGCCCGTCCACCTGGAGTTCCTCGTTCAACGCCGCCATGATGCGCGAGGCAATGGCGGGCGCCGCCTCCGCCGAACGCGGCCCCTCGATCAACACGATGAACTCGTCGCCGCCCAGACGCGCCACCACATCCGCGGAACAGAGCACCTGTTTCAGCCGGCGCGCCACCGCGACCAGCACCTTGTCGCCGACGGCATGGCCGAATTGATCGTTGATCTGCTTGAAGCGGTCCAGGTCGACGAACAGCACGGCCAGCCCTTCCTCGCGCCGCGTCGCTTCGTCGATCGCGTTTTCGAGCTTCTCCATGAACAGCACGCGGTTCGGCAGTCCGGTCAGCACGTCGTGCGTGGCGAGATGCACAAGTTCGCGTTGCTTGGTGTGCAGCGCGTCCATCTGCGCTTTAATTTCGCGGCGCAGCCGGTCGAAGCAGCGCGCCAGCACGCCGATCTCGTCGGTGCGTTTGAGCGGCAGCGTTTCCATCGCGTGCTCGGCGAACAGATGCGTCGCCGCGTACGCGAGACTATGCAGCGGCTTGGTCAGCGCGCGCGCGAACAGAACCGCGAGGAACAGCGCCAGCACGCTGAAAATCAGCACCATGCGCACGATTCTGTCGCCGAGCAGATTCGCGCCGGACAAGACGTCTTCGAGCGGTTTGGCGAGACCGAGCACGATGAAGCGGTTGCCCTCCAGATCGCCGAACGGCCTGCGCACGAAAGCGAGCACCTGGCCGGCGGCCTGGTGCGGCCGCGCAAGACCGTTGACCAGCGCCTCGCTTTGCGTCTGTTCGAAAAGCGGCTTGGTCACGGAGAAACTGTCCTGCATCAGCACGCGCCGGCCGCGATCGAAGCCGAAGGTTTTCGAGGCGTCCGGATTGACGAGGAAATCGCCCCACTCGTTGGCCAGATAGACCTGATAGTCGCTCGGCAAATCGCTTTGCACGCGCTTGAACAAACCCGCCAGATCGATGTCGATCACGACCACGCCCACCACCGTGCCGTTACCGTTCGACACCGGCGTGCCGAGCCGCAAGGTCGGCTTGCCCTCCGCGGCATGCGAGCCGAATTCATGGTTGACCAGGATTGGCGAGGTGTAGATGCGGCCCGGCGAAAACGCCAGCGTGTCGAACACATACGCGAACTGGCCTTTCTCCTGCAGCTTGTCCCCTTCGACGCGCACGAGGCCGTCGGCGTCGCGGTCGAAGCGAACCAGTTCGAGTCCATAGTGCTGACGCGAAATCAGCCTGACTTGCAGGTACTCGGGGTGATGCACCATGAAACTGGAATACACCTGTGCCAGCCGTTCGCGTGCCGCGCTCGGGCCGGCACCGTCGTCGGTCTGCGCGAGCTCCGCCGTGGACGGCATGCTCGCGAGTACGAGCGCGTCGGCGGCGACATCGTCGATCGAGGTGGAAAAGCGCTGGCCGAGCAATTCCGTCGACATGAGCAGGCTGCGCTCGGCTTCGTTCACGAGCATCGTGCGGTTGGCGCGATACGCGTAGTAGCCGGTCGCGCCGGACGCGAGCACGCCGATGCACGCAAGCAGCACGGATAATTTGAAGGTCAGCCCAGGCCGCATCATCAAAAACGCTCCGACCGGTCCCCGGACACGATTCGGGCCCACAGGTCCTCGCGCCGCTGAATATCTTCCACCGGGCCGATCCACACAATGCGCGCGTTATCGGTGTTTTCCGTGGGTGCCGTCAACGTGTTGGCGAGTCCCTGGCGTTGCGTGAGCAACGCGCTGACCTCCGGTTCGAGCATGTAGTTGATCCACGCGAGCGCCAGCGGCCGATCGGCCGCCGCGCGCGTCATCGACCAGCAATCCAGCCACGCGAGCGCACCTTCGTCGGGAATCACGTAGCCGACATCGGCGCCGGCGCGGCGCAGCAACTCGACCTGCTGGGTGCCGTAGTTGCCGAACATCAGCGCGACCTTATGCTGGATGAAAAACGCGGTCGCCTCCTCGGGCAACGTGTAATAGGTCAGCAGATTGCGGCGCAGATCGACGAGCTTGTGAGCAATCGCGCGCATTTGCGCGGCATCGAGTTGAAAAGGATGCGGATAGCCGAGCGCCAGCGCCGTGAACGAGAAATTGTGCTGCGCGCTATTGAAGTCGAGCACCTTGCCGCGATAGCGCGGATTCCACAATTCGCGCATGGAGCGCGGCGCCACGGCGACCTGCTTGCGGTCGTAGATCAGGCCCATCGACGAATACGTAAAGGGTATGGCGTATGCCTTGCCGCTCGACGTGATCCCGCCGATCGAGGCAAGCGCCTGAAAGCGCGGCAATTGTCGTTTGGTGTTCGGCACGCTCGCGAGATCGAGCGGCGCCAGCAGATTCGCTTGCGTGTAGCGCTGGATTTCCGCGGTATTGGCGGCGAGCACGTCGAAAGGCGGCGCGCTTACGGCGTGCATCTGGGCCCACAGCGCCTCGTCGGAATCGACCAGCGTCACTTCCACTTTGGCTTGGTAGCGCGCCTCGAAATTCTTGACGACGTCGGCGTCCGCGTAGCCGGGCCAAGCCAGCACGCGCAGAATCTTCTCGTCGGCTTTAACCGGCGACGCCGAGAAAAGGCTCACGCAGATAAGCGTGCCGATCAAATATGTTAAAAATCCCGGACAAACGCCACATAACGACAAACGTGAGCGCGCCACGGCGCCAGCGATTCGTGAATGGAAGAATCGTTTAAAAATGCGCTTTGCATCTGCTGTCAACATCATGTGCATAACCAACACCGTTTAGCAGAAGGCCTTTCTGACGAGCGCAAACACGCGGACTCGATCCGCGGACAGGTTGCCCGGTGACTTTCTTCAGACAGAGACGCTCGATGCTGCATGTGGCTGAGCGCGAGGAGCATCGATGATAGCGCTAAGAAAACCATTTTTGGTTTTTGGCTCAGCCACAGTCGAAAAAATTACCAGTCGGACGCGATGCAGCAGACCCGCTCATCTGCATTTAACGGCAAGTTTTGCGCAAACTTTAACTCGCCATCGATGGATTGAAACGCGCGAACACGTGAACCGCGCGCTGTAATGCCGCGCGACAGTCCGTCGCTTGATCATGGCATTCGGAAGTTGCCAGCGGCGCTTCTAAAGAAGACCCGCGCGGATGCCGATAAACGATCTCTTGCCCCAAGCCGCCGGCGGCGACAGATGGCAGACGGCAGCGTCGCCGGATGCCACGCGGCCTGTCTCCTGGGCAATCGAAGAGACGGACAAGAAACAGATCATGCGCCTGAGCAAAATAGAGTGGATGTGGGTGGCCGTCGCGGCCGGATCGATCGCGTGTTTCGGCAGTTGGCTGCAGGGCGAAATGAACCGGACCGCGCTCGCGCGCGCCGAGCGCGAGACGCAGGACATGCGCGGCACCTGCTCAGGCATGTCCGCGCATGAGGCGCAGATGATGGCCAAAGGCGAGCTATGGTGCGGCGAGGTCGGCGCAGCGCGCGCGGAATCGCTCGGCAAAGAGTAAACAGAGTAACCGGCCGCGTTGTAGTCCAGCGGTATTCGGGCGCCTTGAGCCATTCTTGACTCGCGCATGAGTCCGGCAGCCGCGATCGTGCAGCCGCAATTAGCCAACTTCATTACCAGGCGATTACAAATCCGAGGCGCGCAGCTTATTCCATCCAATACCTACGCAATACGCACCGCGGCCGCTTCCGAATCTCCACCACATTCAAGCACTAAAAGCTATCCTCATGCGCCATCCGGTGTTTCACTAGCTACCCAATCTTTTTGAACTGATAAGCTTGGCGCGCGCTGCTGGCCGCCCCGGCTGGCAGCTTCAACCCAAGCCCGGTCGTGAGTCGCGCCGGGTGCCCCGCAGCGGCACAATCGCATGCGGGCGAATTTGAACTACACCGAGGAGTTAAACAGTGAAAAAACTGCTAGCGGCTTTGACGGTTGCTCTGCTTGCTACCGTCTCGATTGGCGCACACGCTAAAGATTGGTCGACCGTGCGTTTCGGCGTTGACGCCAGCTATCCCCCGTTTGAGTCGAAGGGCTCGGACGGCAAGCTCGTTGGCTTCGACATCGACCTCGGCAATGAAATCTGCGCGCGCATGAAGGCCAAGTGCGTGTGGGTGGAAAACGACTTCGACGGCATGATCCCGGCCCTGAAGGCGAAGAAGTTCGACGGCGTGCTGTCGTCGATGTCCATGACGCCGCAACGCGCCGAGCAGATCGCCTTCTCGAACAAGCTGTTCAACACGCCGACGCGCCTCGTGGCGAAGAAGGGTTCGGGCATCCTGCCGACGGCCGACTCGCTCAAGGGCAAGACGGTTGGCGTGGAGCAAGGCACGATCCAGGAAACCTACGCGAAGACGTACTGGGAAGCGAAGGGCGCGAAGGTCGTGCCGTATCAGAACCAGGACCAGGTCTATGCCGACTTGCTGTCGGGCCGTCTGGACGCAGCGCTGCAAGACGCGGTGCAAGCTGAAATCGGCTTCCTGAAGACGCCGCGCGGCGCTGGCTTCGAATTCGTCGGCAAGAACCTCGACGATCCGAAGATCCTCGGCAACGGCGCAGGCATCGGCATGCGCAAGGAAGACACGGATCTGAAGGCGAAGGTCGACAAGGCGATCGCCGACATCATCAAGGACGGTACGTACAAGAAGCTCGAGAAGAAGTACTTCGACTTCGACGTGTACGGCGGCTAAGTTGGCCATGCGCGTCTGAGCGCGCGCATGCCGGTTGGCAGAAACGGGCTCCGCCACAGGCGGAGCCCGTTTCGTTTGCGGCGCCGCATAAAACCACACACTGCGTCATATCGGCTAAGATCGTGCGATCGAGGCGCCCGCGAGGCGCCGCCCGCCGGCCCGCCATTGACCGGCCGCGAAGCAAATTCCCCACTGTTATCAACGAGATAGCGCGGCGCGCCCCACTTGGCCGCGGATTTGAAGACCATGCAAACCCAAACCCATCCGCTGATTGCCCCGACGCTCGGCACCGCCCGCAACCTCACAAGTTTCCACTACGGTCCTGGCGGCGCGCAGAAGATCTATATCCAGTCGTCGCTGCATGCCGACGAGTTGCCCGGCATGCTGGTGTCGTGGGCGCTGCGCCGCAAGCTGGCCGCGCTGGAAACAGCCGGCAAGATTCGCGGCGAAGTCGTGATCGTGCCGGTAGCCAACCCAATCGGCCTGAATCAGCACTTTCTCGGCCATCTGACGGGACGCTTCGAAACCAACACCGCGCAGAACTTCAACCGCAATTTCCACGATCTGTCGGCGCTAGTGCAGCCGGTGATCGAGTCGCGCCTGAGCGACAGTCTCGAGGCCAACCGCACCGCCATCCGCACCGCCATGCGCGAGGCGCTCGACGCACAGAAGCCGGCCACCGAACTCGAATCGCAGCGTCTCGCACTGCAAAAGCTCTCGTACGACGCAGATGTGGTGCTCGATCTGCATTGCGACTGGGAAGCCGCGATGCACCTCTACACGAACCCCGATCTGTGGCCCGAAGTCGAGCCGCTTGCCTGCTATCTGGACGCCAAAGCGTCGCTGCTTGCGCTCAATTCGGTGGGCAACCCGTTCGATGAAATCCACAGCTTCTGCTGGTCGGATCTGCGCGGCCGTTTCGGCGACCGCTTCCCGATTCCGAACGGCTCGATCTCGGTCACGATCGAACTGCGCGGTCAGCGCGAGGTGTCGTATGAGTACGCCGAGCACGATGCCCAGGCGATCATCGAATATCTGACCTCGCGTGGCGTGATCGACGGCACGGCCGCACCGCTGCCGCCGCTTGAATTCGCCGCCACGCCGCTTGCCGGCGCCGAGCCGATCGTCGCGCCGATCAGCGGCGTGCTGGTGTATCGCTGCGAAGTCGGCAGCTGGGTCGACGTCGGCCATGAGATTGCCGATATCGTCGATCCGTTGACAGAGCAAGTCGTCACGCTGAAAAGCACGGTGGCCGGCGTGCTGTACGCACGGCATCTGACGCGCTTTGCGACGGCCGGGCTGGAGTTCGCGCGCATCGCCGGCGCGAAGGCGTTCCGCAGCGGGTCGTTGTTGAGCAACTAACTCTTCGGACGGTGTGGCGTCGTTGCCCGTTGCCTCCGTAAGTGCCTGAACCGAAAAGCAAATCGTCCGCTATTCAAGCGGGCGATTTGCATTGGGCGCGTCGTTTATCGAAACCCTGGTCAGAAGGCCGGAATGATCGCACCTTTGAATTGCGTATCGATGTACTTGCGCACTTCGTCCGACTCGTACGCCGCCACCAGCTTCTTCACCCACGGCTGATTGCGGTCCTGCTCGCGCACCGCGATCAGATTCGCGTACGGACCCTTCAGGTCCTCGATCGCGATCGCGTCTTTGGTCGGCTGCAGGCCGGCCTTGACCGCGTAGTCGGTATTAATCGACGCCGCGTCGAGATCGCCGAGCGCGCGCGGCAGTTGCGCGGCGTCGAGTTCGACCAGCTTGATCTTCTTCGGATTCTCAGCGATATCCAGCGGCGTCGCGTTGACGCCGTTCGTGCCGACGCCCGCCTTCAACTTGATCACGCCGTACTTCTGCAAAAGCAGCAGCGCGCGGTTGCCGTTCGACGGATCGTTCTGGATGCCGACCTTCGCGCCTTCCGGCAAGTCCTTGAGCGACTTGAGTTTCTTCGAATAGAAGCCCATCGGCGACACATAGGTCAGGCCGACATTGACGATCTTGTAACCGCGTTGCTTGATCTGGCTGTCGAGAAACGGCTGGTGCTGAAAACCGTTGGCATCGAGGTCGCCCGCGTCAAGCGCCGCGTTCGGCTGAATGTAATCGTTGAATTCGATGACCTTGACGTTCAAGCCCTCGCGCGCCGCCACTTTTGTCACGACCGTCCAGATTTGCGCGTCCGGACCGCTCATCGTGCCGATCTTGAGTTGTTTGTCGTCCGCGTGCGCGAACGTGGCCGTCAGCGAGACGGCGGCGATAGCGAGCAGCTTCTGGATGATTGTGCGGCGTTGCATGCGTTTCCCCACGGGCGATTTGTCGATAGGCGCGCATCGTCGCATGCGGACGCGGCGTCCGAAACCAATCGTTTTTCACACGCTTATACGCCCGACCCGGAAAAAGCTTATACGCGCATGCCCTGCGCGATTTGCGCCGGCAGCGCTATGTGAGTGTCGCGTAGGCACGACAGATTTCAAAAATAACCATGCTGTCACATACCTTACTCTGCGTTCCCTTAAATTGCGGGCCATCGCACGACCTGACCAAAGAGTTCGGCGTCGCGATCGCTTAATTTTTAATCGGAGAAAGTCTTGAACAAGAAACTATTGACCGCCGCTACTCTCGCCGTCTTCGCCACCGCCGCCCACGCGCAAAGCAGCGTCACGCTGTATGGCGTGATCGATGCCGGTATCAGCTACGTGAACAACTCGAAGACCGCAACGGGTCACGACAACCTCTTCAAGTATGACGACGGCGTGGCGCAAGGCAGCCGTTGGGGCCTGCGCGGCACGGAAGATCTGGGCGGTGGCCTGAAGGCGCTGTTCGTGTTGGAAAACGGCTTTAACAGCGGCAACGGCACGCTCGGCCAGGGCGGCGCGCTGTTCGGCCGTCAGGCTTATGTCGGTCTGTCGCAAAACAACATCGGCTCGCTGACGTTCGGTCGCCAGTACTCGTTTTCGACCGACTACCTGGGCGGCAACTACTCGACCGGCGGCCAGACCGTCGCGGGTAACTACGCTTACCACATCAACGACGTCGACCAGCTGACGTCGAGCCGTATCAACAACGCGGTCAAGTTCAGCAGCGCGAATTTCGCGGGCCTGACCTTCGGCGCGATGTACGGCTTCTCGAACCAGGCCGGCGCGTTCGCCGGCTCGCCGACGGTCGGCACGACCGCGGGTTCGTCGCGCGCTTATAGCTTCGGCGTGAACTACGCAAACGGCCCGTTCGGCGTCGGCGCGGCTTACACGGACATCCGCTTCCCCTCACAATCGACGCCGGCGTTCTCGACGGCGATGGCCAACGTGACGACGGGCACCGTGCGTGATCTGCGCACGTTCGGTGTCGGCGGCCGTTACACGATCGCCGCAGCCACGCTGTGGGCGTTGTACACGAACACGCGTTTCGAGCCGATCACGGGCGGCACGACGACGTTCGCCGCCTATGAAGCAGGCGCGAAGTACGCGTTCACGCCGGCTCTGACAGCAGGCGCGGGCTACACGTACATGCACCTGAGCAACGCGAACAAGGGCCACTGGAACCAGGCGGACCTGAGCGTCGACTACGCGCTGAGCAAGCGCACGGACGTGTACGCGCTGGGTATCTACCAGATCGCTTCGGGCCACAACGCGGCAACGGGCGATGTGCAAGCGCAGATCGGTTCGAGCACGAGCTACTTCAGCACGTCGGGCACGGGTTCGGATAACCAGTTGGCGTTCCGCGTCGGTATCCGTCACAAGTTCTAAAGCGAATTTCTCGCAGCGGGGAACGTGAGTTCGCTGCTGGATCGAGGTTCTGGAAAAACGCCCCGCGGGGCGTTTTTTCTTTTGGGCGAGTGCTTGTTCATCCGGATCATTCGCCCCGTTGTTTCCGGTTCCGATCAACGCACGAGGCAATGCGCGAACAAGCAAGCGGCCAGCCGAAATGGTCCTGCTTGCTACGGACGCGGGAAGCCGAGCGCGTCCGCCTGCGTTCTCAGCTCCGCAAAGCGGCCACCCACCGCGCTGACTGCCGTATTGGGGACGGCGCTTTGCGGCGTGACCTGACTTTTGTCCAGCTGTCCGATGCCGGTCGCGGTCGAGGCGCCAGTGGCCGCCGACACGGTGCACGCCGCGCCGTAGACACCCGGCGTGACGGCAATGGCCGGTACGTCGGTGCGCGGTGCGTCCGCCAGATCCAACGCATACGCGAGGTTGACCGTTGCCGGATCGCTGCTCCGCACGCCGAGTGGATCGAGTCCAAAGCGCCAGGCAAGCAGTTGGTGGATCGAACTGGGATCGAACGGATAACGCGACACACTGTTCGCACGTACGCGCGGTCCGAGCAGCACGCACGGTACGCGAAACCCGAGCCGCCCGTCGTTGCCCAACGCGCTTTCAGCGGCCGACACCGGCCTGACCGGCGGCGCGACATGTTCCATGAAGCCGCCCCACTCGTCGTAGACGATGATCACGAGCGTCTTGCTCCAGTTCGGGCTCGTGCGCAGCGCGTCGTAGATCTGCCCCAACAGCACCTGGCCATTGCGCACGTCCGCATGCGGATGATCGTCGTTCGAGGTCCCCTGCGATTCGCCGCCGAAACTCGGATCGACCATGCAGAACGACGGCAGCGTGCCCGCGGCGGCATCGGTGAGGAAATCGGCGAACAGCTTGGAACGCCCGACATAGCGGGTGCCGTAAAGCGCCGTGAACGGCACGTCGTGGAAGTAATACGTCGACGAGATGTTCTTCGCGTCCAGCCGGTCCCAGATGGTCGGCAGCGACGAGACGTCGAGCGTGTCGCTCAGACGGTCCGTTTCACCGCTATGCAGGTAGACCCGGTTCGGGTAAGTGTCGGCGAGAATGCCGCTCATGTAATAGTCGCACACGGTGTACTGCGCGGCGGCCCCTTGGTAAAACTCCAGATCCGCGGAGTGGAAATAGCCGACCGGCAGCAAGTCGCCGGGCGTGAGGCTGGTGGCCGGCGTCAGCAGAAAGCCGTTCATCGCGCCGTTTGCGAGGTGGACGCGCCCGGCTTCGTACGCGTGATTCGGGTCCGCATAGGCGCAGCCCTGGAAGCCATAGGCCGCATTGGCGGTGAGTGCGAACGACGCGCGCGCCGTGCCGAACGCATCCGTGAACGTGCGGCCTGCCTGTGCGCCTTCGGCGTTCGGCACCCATCCCAGCAAATGATCGAAGGAACGGTTTTCCATCGTGACCAGCACGATATGGTCGATGCCGGAAGTCGACGGATCAGGCAAAGGAGGACGCGGAAGATTGGCGCGATCCGGCGGGATCGTTCCAATCGCAGGCGGGGTCGACCCGTCTGACCCGGAGCCGCCGCCGCGCCCGCCACATGCCGACAATGCGATAGAACTTGCCAGCGCGGCGAGAATTTTCCGGCGCGCAAAATCAGGCGGATTCGGGGGCCGAGTGTTCATTTTTGTCGTCTCCTGGGGGCTATGTGTATGTCGTGAGGGTGTGTTCGCTCGTACCGCTGTTCGACTGCGTCGAGAGAGGTAGCAGTTAACGTTCCTCCCTGCCGGATGTTTTGCAGATCGGCGCATAACATATGTGTCCAACCAGTCGCGCAGATGCGCAAAGACTGGTGCTCGCCACCATGGGGTTATGGCGATGAAACACAGGCTGCTGACGGCCGAGCCCGCCGATTTGGTGATGCTGGAACCCCTCAGTCATCCGAAGCGTATGGCAAACGCTCGTATCCGCCGCGCGGATCGACGCTCACCGGCACGGCTCGGCCGGCAGAAGGCGCCGTGACATCGGATGGCGAAAGTTCTGGTACGCTGCGCGCTTTGCCACCGCTTGCATTCGACTCGATGGAAACACCCTTCAATGATCGTGGCGTGTCGGTCACGCGCAACGCACTCTCGTCCGCCGGCCAGGTCTTTCCGCTGCGCGAAATCGTGGATGTGCGCGTTGTCACCGTGCCGAAGAACAAGGTCTTGCCGATCGCGATTTCGCTGCTTGGACTCGCCGGCGTTATTGCCGGCGCGATATTGCGCTCGCCCGTAGGCATGGTGTGCGGCACGATGCTGGCCGTGGTCGGCTGGCTCACCTGGCTGAGCCAGGACATCACGCATCGTCTGATGGTGCAGACGGCGAATGGCGAGCGCGAAGCGCTGTCGAGCGTCGATCGCGATTTCGTCGAACGCGTCGGCGTGGCCGTGAACGAAGCGAAGGCCACAGCCGCCGCACCGAAGGTTTGATGTCGCGCCACGCGGCTATTCGCCGCTATCGAGTGCGATAGCACGGCACGCGCCCCCGCGCGACTATTGATGCAGATCGACATTTGCACGAGCCGGTTGCCGGCCGCGCCCGCGCCTTCACACATCTTTGCAATCGCACCCGAGCGGCCATGTAGAGTCGCCGCTCCTGTTATCGCGTGTTCCCTCCCGCAGGTTTGCAAGCGACCCGGTTTTATCGATCACGCCGCGGCCAATCCAGCGCGATTGCTGTTCGCGCTGTCCGCCTCGCCGCTTGCAATGCCTCGCCTTCGTCAGGGACCCGCCCTCTTGCAAAGCGTGTGACCTATGTTCCTGTCGTTTCTCGATGCCGCGCGCCGGCATTCGCGCCTCAGCCGGCGTCGTCTCAGCGCGGCCGCGCTTGTCGTGACCGGTGCGCTCGTAATGAGCGGCTGCGCCGTGACCTTCCCCACGCCCACGCCGCCCGCGCCGGCTGCCTCCCTGATCAACGGCGGCCAGGACGGCCTGCTGATTCCGCTGCAAGTGGAGTATGTCGACACCGGTCACGCGCGCCTCGGCCTGCCGATCCAGCTCGACGGCAAGGCGGTATATGTCGCACTGGATACCGGCACGCAAGGCGTGCGCGTGCTGAAGTCGGTCCTTCCGGGCACGGACTATCCGAACGCCGGCCCGCTGAGTTCGCTGCCGTTGGCGAACGGCGCGCAAGTCTCCGGCGCGGCCGTCAGACTGCCGATGAGCCTCGCGGGCACGAAGCCGGCGCAAATCGACGCGCAATCCGTCGAACTGGTGAACTGCCAGCCCAACGCCCGGCGTTGCGTGGGCATGGATGGCTACACCGGTGAATTCGGCTGGGCATTCTCGGGTCTGTTCGGCATCGGCGCGGCGCAACCGGACGACACCTGCTGCACGCAACCGCTGCGTGCGTTGCCCGGCAACATCGGCCAGCGCTACCTGGTGCACTCGAACTTTGCGAAACCTTACCTGGTGCTGAGTCCGTCGAGCGCGCTCACGAAGGACTACACGATGGTGCCGATGACCGTCCTGCAAGACGGCACGGCGCAATGGCCGAGAGGCTGCGTCAACGTCGGCGACAAGATGACCTTTTGCGCGCCGCTGGTGTTCGCGACGGCCAGCACCGACATGATCCGCGTTGAAATGGACAAGGCGCCGAACTGGACCGGCGACGACGAAGTCGGCAAGGTGCTCAATCAAGGCAACTACAACGCGGCGCTCGGCACAGGCAAATGGGTGCATCGCTATGAAGGCGCGCAAGTGACGATCGTCAAGGCGAAACCGGGCGCCGATCGCATCGTGATCGGCCTGATGGGCATGCAGAATATCGACGTGCTGTTCGACTTCCCGCACGGCCAGCTGGGCCTGCGCGCCGCGAGCGAGATTGAGCAGTTCGGGCAATAATCGCTGCGGTATCAGTTGCGGCATCGGTCAATGGAAAAGGCCGTGCGATTCACCAGCAATCGCACGGCCTTTACATGTCCACGTCGAGCCGAGACGAAGCAACCGTCCGCTATTCGATATTCAGCGGATTCACATGCCAGATGTTGCGTGCATATTCGCCGATCGTGCGATCCGACGAAAACTGCCCCATGCCCGCCACGTTCTCGATCGCGCTTTCCGTCCATGCGCGTTTGTCGACGAAGCGCGCGTCCACTTCGTCCTGAGCCTTGGCGAACGCGGCGAAATCGGCGAGCACCATGTAGTGATCGCCCCAATCGACCAGTGTGTGGAAAATATCCGAGAAGCGCAGCGGATCGTCCGGAGAGAAGAAGCCCGTGCGAATCTGGTCGAGCGCCGTGCGCAGTTCGGCGTTGTCTTCGTAGATTTGCCGCGGCCGGTAACCGGTGGCGCGCAGGCTGTCCACTTCATCCGCGGTATGGCCGAAGATGAAAATGTTCTCGCGGCCCACCGCGTCGCAGATTTCGATATTCGCGCCGTCCATCGTGCCGATCGTCAACGCGCCGTTGAGCGCGAGTTTCATGTTGCCGGTGCCCGATGCTTCCGTGCCGGCCATCGAAATCTGCTCCGACAGATCGGCGGCCGGAATAATCAGCTCCGCCACGCTCACGCCGTAGTTCGGCACGAACACCACTTTCAGACGGTCGCCGACCAGCGGATCGTGATTGACCTTTTCGCTGACGTCGCCGATCAGCTTGATGATGGTCTTGGCCATCCGATACGCGGACGCGGCCTTGCCGGCGAACATCACCACGCGCGGCACCCAGTCGAGTTCGGGATTCGCGCGAATCTGGTTGTAGCGCACGATCACATGCAGAATGTTAAGCAATTGCCGCTTGTATTCGTGAATGCGCTTGACCTGCAGATCGAACAGCGCGTCCGGATCGAAATGCAGTTTCGTGTGATGCGCGAGACGGTGCACGAGCCGCAGTTTGTTCTGCCGCTTTGCTTCACGGAAGGCTTCGATAAAGCCGCTATCCGTGCGCAGGTTGCGCAACTGCTCCAGTTCGAACAGATTGCTGCGCCAGTGTTTGCCGATCTGCTGATCAATCAGCGAGGACAGCGACGGGCTCGCCTGCGCGAGCCAGCGGCGCGGCGTGATGCCGTTGGTGACATTGGTGAAGCGGTCCGGATAGATGCTTGCGAAGTCGGCGAAGATATCGCGCGTCATCAACTGCGAGTGCAGCTTCGACACGCCGTTCACCTTGTGGCTCGCGACGATCGCCAGATACGCCATACGCACACGGCGCTGCCCGTATTCGTCGACGAGCGAAATGCGGCGGATCATTTCGGCGTCGTGACCCGACTGCTCGCTCACGTGCTTGAGAAACTGCGCGTTGATCTCGAAGATGATCTCGAGATGCCGTGGCAGCAGCCGCGCGAGCAACTCGACGTCCCACGTTTCGAGCGCCTCGGGCATCAGCGTATGGTTCGTGTACGAGAAGATCTGCGTGACATGCTTCCACGCCTTGTCCCATTGCAGATGGTGCACGTCCACCAGCAGACGCATCAGCTCGGGAATCGCCAGCACGGGGTGCGTATCGTTCAGATGCACCGCCACCTTTTCGGAGAAGCGCCCGAACGTACTGTGCGTGCGCTGATAGCGGCGAATCAGATCCTGCATGGTCGCCGAGACGAAAAAGTATTCCTGCCGCAAGCGCAGCTCACGGCCGGCCGGCGTCGAGTCGTCCGGGTACAGCAGGCGCGAGACGTTCTCCGACATGTTCTTCGTGTCGACCGCATTACGGTAGTCGCCGCGATTGAACGCGCCGAGATCGAGCTCCTCGGCGGCGCGCGCCGACCATAGGCGCAGCGTGTTGGTCGCGTCGGTCGCGTAACCCGGAATGACGGTGTCGTAGGCGGTGGCGTTCACGTGTTGCGTGTCGATCCATTCCACGTGTTCGCCGCGCTGTACCGTGCGGCCGCCGAAGTGAACCATGTACGTGACTTCGGGCCGCGGAAACTCCCACGGATTGCCTGCGCGCAGCCAGTAGTCCGGCGCTTCGACCTGCTCGCCGTTGACGATCTGCTGACGGAACATGCCGTATTCATATCGGATGCCATAGCCGAAGCCCGGAATGCCGAGCGTCGCCATCGAATCGAGAAAGCATGCCGCGAGCCGGCCGAGGCCGCCGTTGCCGAGCGCTGCGTCCGGCTCGATATCGATCAGCGCATCCATATCCACGCCCAGACTCGCCAGCGCTTCCTTCATCTGATCGTGGATGCCGAGGGCGAGCAAGGCGTTCGTAAAGGTCCGGCCGATCAGGAACTCCATCGACAGGTAGTAGACGCGTTTCACGTCCTGTTCGTATTGCAGGCGCGTGGTTTTCATCCAGCGCGCGACCAGCCGGTCGCGCACGGCGAGCGCCGCGGCGTGCAGCCAGTCATGCGGATGCGCGGTGACGGCGTCCTTGCCGACGCCATACATCATGCGATTGGAAATTGAGCGCCGTAGCGCGTCGACGGTACTGTTGAGCTGGTCGAATTCCAGATCGACGGCTGTCATCGAAGCCTCCGGGGAAAAAAGACGCGACATACGCGAACCGCACAGATGACGGGCGGGAGGCGCGAGCCGGTCAGGCGGGTTAAGAAACAGAGTAGGTCATTTTACGACCACCGGACACCGGCGGGCGCGAGCGCCTGGTTATGCACATGCCATGCCCGCCGACATCAGCCGGCGCGCCGCTTTTTCGCACGCGCGAGGTGCAAGCCACGTGTGTATGGCACTGCGCGCGTGCATCGGTTCCGCAAAACTGGCAAACGATTGCGAAACGCCCGATGCGCATTGAGTGAAAGGCCACGCTATTATTTTTTCGCCGCGTGACGCGCGGATGAAAGAGTGGGTGGCTCGACGCGTGGTCAAATCGGAGCACCTCGCCTGCAAGCTGGTTGTGCCGGAATGGCGTGTGATGCCACGGGCGCGCAGCAGTTCGCAGACGCCCGGCGGGCTTGACCGTTAGTTGCATCCGTAAAGGCGTAATCGGCGCCCTGCCCCGCCCGAGTCCCAGCACGATTCCCGCGTCTCTGTAACAATCGCTACATTCGCCGCGCGGCTGCCTGAAATGCCTCGAACGCTCCATTCGGGTCACGCGCGTCTGACGTCCCGCAACCTCTGCCACTCGCGCGCCGCGCGTCTCGCCTCGTCCGGCTGCACGCAGGCATGCTCAACCCGTCGAGTCACCGCCTTGTCCGACAAACCCAGCGCCGCCCACCCCGCCCCGCCTTTTCCCGCGGACGTCCCGATGTCCGCGGCCAACCGCCGCGCGATGGCCGCGATCATGCTCGCCGTCGCCCTCGCCACGCTCGACACCGCCATCGCCAACACCGCGCTGCCGGCCATCGCCGCCGACCTGCATGCGGCACCCGCGGCGTCGGTGTGGATCATCAATGCGTATCAGCTGGCGATGGTCGCGACGCTGCTGCCGCTCGCCGCGCTCGGCGATATCGTCGGGCATCGGCGGATTTATATCGGCGGGATTGCGCTCTTCACGCTGGCGTCGCTGGCATGCTCGCTCGCCTCGACGCTGCCGCTGCTGGCCGCCGCGCGCGTGCTGCAAGGCCTCGGCGCGAGCGCGATCATGAGCGTCAACACCGCGCTGATCCGCTATCTGTATCCGCCGCACCGGCTCGGACGCGGTCTCGGCACCAACGCGCTGATCGTCGGCGTGTCGTTCGCCGTCGGGCCGACGGTGGCGTCGCTGATCCTGTCGATTGCCGCATGGCCGTGGCTGTTCGCGGTCAACGTGCCGCTCGGCCTGCTGGCTTTGGGCTTCGCCTGGCCGGCGTTGCCGCACACCGAGCGCGGCAAGCACAACTTCGATCCGGTTGCGGCGCTCCTGAACGTCATCACCTTCGCCGCGTTGATCTTCGCGCTCGGCGAGGCGGCCCAGCGCGCGTCGACGCAACTGGTGGTGAGCGCGGCGGCGATTGCGCTGGTGTTCGGCATCTTGCTGATCCGCCGCGAAGCGGGCCACCCTGCGCCGATGCTGCCGGTCGATCTGTTCAAGCGGCCGGTGTTCGCGTTGTCGGCGGTGACGGCCGTGTGTTCGTTCGCCGCGCAAGGGCTGGCGTTCGTCTCGCTGCCGTTTTACTTTGAAGACGTGCTGCACCGCAGTCAGGTCGAAACCGGCTTTCTGATGACGCCGTGGCCCGTGGTGGTCGCGCTGGCCGCGCCGTTGGCGGGCAGCCTGTCCGACCGCTATCCGCCAGGACTGCTCGGCGCGATCGGTCTCGCGGTGATGTCGGCGGGCATGGCTTCGCTGGCGCTTCTGCCAGTGCATCCGCACGTGCTCGACATCGGCATTCGCATGGCGGTCTGCGGCGCGGGCTTCGGGTTTTTCCAGTCGCCGAATCTGAAGGCGTTGATGGCGAGCGCGCCGCCGGAGCGCAGCGGCGGCGCGAGCGGCATCGTCGCGACCGCGCGGCTGCTTGGGCAAACCACCGGCGCGGCGCTGGTCGCGTTGAGCTTTGGGATTGCCGGGCGGCATGGGCCGACGCTGGCGCTGGGCACCGGCGCTTTCTTTGCCGGAGCGGCGAGCCTCGCGAGCGGGCTCAGGTTGCTGGCGCCGTCGCATCGGTCAGGCGTGCATGCGAAGGCGTCGATGAAATGAAAAAAGCGGGCGCGCTCAAGTGAGAGTGCGTCCGCTGTGGTTTGCCGGGTTGCAGCTTCGTTCTGCTGCCTTGCTTTACGGTGTTGCTCGCAGCCGGCTGGCGTTCGGCTTTATGCGGCTTTATCGCGCCGCGAAATACGCCTTCACTGCTGCGATAAACGTATCGATATCCCCGCGCGATACATCCTTATGCGTCACGAATCGGGACGCATACAGCATCTGCGTGAGAATGCCGCGCTCCTTGAGCCACGCTTCGAGCGGCGCGCAGTGCTGCTGCGGAAACTGCGCGAACACCATATTGGTGGCGACCGACTGCACGTTGACCTGATCGATCGCCTCCAGACCCGCTGCCAGATGCGCGGCGTGCGCGTGATCGTCGGCGAGGCGTTCCACGTGGTGATCCAGCGCGTACAGGCACGCCGCCGCCAGCACGCCGGCCTGACGCATGCCGCCGCCCAGCACCTTGCGCCAGCGGTGCGCCACGTCGATCAGTGCGCGGCTGCCGACCAGCACCGAGCCGACCGGCGCGCCCAGTCCCTTCGAAAAACAGACCGAGACCGAATCGAACGGCTCGCACAATGCCGCGACCGGTTTATCCGACGCCACTGCCGCGTTATAAACGCGCGCGCCGTCGAGGTGAGCGGACAGGCCGTGCTGACGCGCAAGCTGCACCGCCTCGGCGACATACCCCGCCGGCAGCACCTTCCCGCCGATGGTGTTTTCCAGCGCCAGCAGCCGCGTGCGCGCGAAATGGTTGTCGATGGGCTTGATCGCCGCAGCGATCTTCTCCAGCGGGATCGAGCCGTCCGCGGCATTTTCAAGCGGTTGCGGCTGGATGCTGCCGAGCACCGCCGCGCCGCCGCCTTCATATTTATAGGTATGCGCCAACTGGCCCACGATGTATTCGTCGCCGCGCGCGCAATGCGCCATCAACGCCGCCAGATTGCTTTGCGTGCCGCTGGGGAAGAACAGGCCTGCTTCCTTGCCGGTGCGTTCGGCCAAGGTGGCCTGCAAACGCAACACGGTGGGGTCGTCGCCCCAGACGTCGTCGCCGACTTCGGCGGCCGACATGGCCGCGAGCATCGCCGGGGTTGGGCGGGTTACGGTATCGCTGCGCAAATCGATCATTGTGTGTCCCTGTGCGTCTGTGAATGACAGCCTGTAGCAGCCGCGCGACGCGCCGCACCGTCGGTATCGACGGGCGCCACGGTGGCGGCAGTTAGTCGCACAGTATATTCAATTAACGCTGCGCTGAAATCGCGCTGGAAAGAAGCATCACCCGCCCGACTTGGGCAGCCATGCGAGCGGATCGACCGGCTGGCCGTTCTGGCGGACCTCGAACTGGATCGACGCCACCCCCCGGCTGTCCACTCCGACTTCGCCGATGGTTTGCCCTTGTGCAACCGCATCACCTTCCTTCACGAGCAGTGTGCTGTTCTGTCCGTAGGCGGTGATCAGCGAGTCGTCGTGCTTGATGATGATGAGCGGTCCGTACGCCTCGATACCCGTGCCGGCGTACACCACGCGGCCGGTGGCGGCCGCCTTGACCGGATCGCCGGCCCGCCCGCCGATCACGATGCCGTTCGATTTACCGGGCGCGAAGGCTCTCAGCACTGGCCCACGCACCGGCCATTGCAGTACGCCCAGTTGCGGTCCGGCGGCTGCCATCGGCGCGCCGGGCGTGGCCGAACCGCTCGGCGCGACGGCGACCGGCGGCGTCACGACGCTGCCCGAGGCCATCGGCGGAGACACGCGCAGCACTTGCCCCGGCGTCACGGCGGCGTTGACCGGGAGGCCATTCCACGTCGCGATCTCCTGCGGCTTGTGGCCATACGCCGACGCAATCCCGTCGATGGTGTCGCCCGGATTGACCCGGTAGAAACCGGCGGGAACCGGCACCGTGCTGAGCGTGGTCGGGCGGGACGGCGTAGTGCTGTAAAACGGCGTGCTCTCCCACGGCATGGTCGTACAGCCGCTGAATATCAAGCCGAGCGCGGCTGCTGCCAGCAACCGGGTCCCCGTCAATTGCCATGATCTTGTCATTTGATTTTCCTCGACATTTTTTCGATCAATCGGATTCAATCGATGCCCAAGCATTTGCCATGCCGCTCCTCTCGCGGGCGCGGCAGCGCTTATCCATTATGCCGCCGCGCGCGGTGAGAACCGCGCCGGCACGGCACCGGCCGGCCGCCAGGATTCAGACGCTACCTTCCGCCTCGACCACCAGAATGCGCGCGACACCGATAGGATGCGCCACATGTTCGGTGCCGACCGATGCGTAGAACACGTCGCCCGTTTCCAGAATGGCCGACTGTTCGACGCCGCCTTCGCGATAACGCATCTCGACGCGGCCATCAAGCACGGCGAACACTTCCTCGCCGTCGTTGACATGCCATTTGTACGGTTGATCGGTCCAATGCAGGCGCGTCGTGATGCCGCGCATGTTGGCGATATCGAGCGCTCCCCAAGGGCGCGTTGCGGTGAAATTCTTGCTGCGAATGATCTTCATGGTCACGAGGCAGTTGGGAAAACGGCGCCGGCATGGCGTTCGATGCATCGGGCACGGCGGCCCGCCGGAACTCGCGCGAACCGGTTTCCGGCTGGCCCCATTATAGGTGCGCCGGACGGCGGGCTTATGCCGGCGGACGGCGCCGCGATTCGTGTGAGCATTGAATCCGCGGGGCGCTCGCCTATACTCGTTCTTGCTGCCCCGACGCGCCGAAAGCAAAACGTTTGAATTCTGCGAGGGAGTTGAGAATGAACAAAGCCACCTTTCTGGCCGTGCAACTCCACGTCGACGATGTCGCGGCGTCGCCCGGTCTGGTCGAGTTGCTAAACACACACCTGGTTTTCGCCGCCGACGTGGCCGAGGCCGCCGACGCCCTTGTCCAGTTGGCCAGTATCGCGGGATTGTCGAGCGGCGTGGAGGCGAGCGTCGAGATTCCGGCTGTGGCCATCGAGCGTTTGCGCGAGGCGCTCGACAACCTGAGCGGCTATGACGAATCCTGGCTGCTGGCCCTCGAACCCAGCCGCGCATTGTTCGATGAAATAAGCCGCCGGCATCGCACGCTGCACTAGAGCCGCGCTGGCGGATTGCATCCGGGTGCATCCGCCGCACCGCGCACCTTCGGCGTCCGTTCAGCGGCGTCGCCGGTCCGCCACGTTTTGCTCACCGCTCGGCCTGGCTGATTCATCGGCATGCTTCACCGCCGGTGCCGTCTGCAGATTTCGGGCGACTCAACCGGAGGACCGCCGTGAAAAGTCTCCTGAACCGCCGCAACGTGCTGGCAGGCCCATCACATCTCGTGCAGAACGCGCGAGAGAGCGCCTCCGATCCCACCTCACCCGACAGCAGCGAGCACGCAACCTTGGCGGCGTCGTCCGACGGCTCGCCCGCCGGTCCCGCGCTGCCGCGGCCGGTTCGTCCGGTGAGCGCCTTGCGGCCCGTGCCGGTGGTGCCGGCGCAGGTCGGCGTGCACGGCGTGCAGATCGCCGACATCGCCGAAGTGGAATGGCTCGCCGAAGAGGAAGCGTTGGCGCCGTTTCGCGTCTTCCGCAGCTTCGACTATTCGGTCAGCCTGCTGTTCCACGCGAAGGAACTGGCGTACTACGTCGCGCTCTATGAGGACGGCTTGCTGTGGCGCGCGCTGAAAGCCGCCGATCTCGACGCCGCGGAAACCGCCTTCCATCATTTTGAGGAGCAGGCGACGCGGCTCGCGGACGGCGAAACCCGGCGCGCCCAACTGGAGGCGCAGAACGAACAGTTGGCGCGCATGATCGCGCGCTCCGAGGCTCAGGCCGAACGGCTGCGCAGCGATCTGCAAAGGCGCGGCACGCACGAGCAGGCGGTGACGGCCCGCCAGCACCAGGTGCGCAAGGAGGTGTCGCAACTGGAAGCGCAGCGCGTGGCCGCGCAGGCTCATCTGAACAAGGCGCATCGGCAGATTCACCAGCTCAATCTGACGAGCAACGAAGCGATTCCACATTTGCCGAATCGATGAGAACCATGCGCTGACGAGCGCGCAACGGCATCGCGTCGAACACCGGCGCCCTGGCCGCGCCGTAAACGACAAACGCCGCCCGGCAATCCGGACGGCGTTTCCATTTGCTTGCCGCCTTGCAATCAGTCGGCGCTTCCATCAGCTTCAGCGCAGATTAGTTGCCGAAGTAGACCGAGTTACGGTCGTTGCTGCTCACCGGACGGCCCGCTTGCGAGCTGCCGGCGATCGGTGCGCCGTAGCCGCTGTTCACAGCCTGAGCGGTGCCGTTTTGCGCATCGACGCGTGCTTGCGCTGCCTGGATGTTAGCCGGGTAGTTGATCTGATCGCCGACCGGGTTGTAACCGGCCTTTTCGAGTTGAACCAGTTCAGCGCGGACTTGAGCGCGCGTAACCGGCTGATTCGATTGGGCAAAGGAAGCGACAGGAGCGGCCAGAGCGGCGGCGACTACGACTGCAGAGATAAGAGCCTTCATGATGTAAACCTCCAGAACTTGTTTTTAATTCGCTGCGGTTTGTATTCCGTAGCGCTTAAGTAGAAGTTTAAGAAGGTCGACACCTAGGGGAAACCCCTAAAACAATGAAACTCTATTTCGAATTTAGCAACAGTAACGGACCACTTTCCCTAAAGGCGTGTCCGGGCCTTGGCTTTCAGCAATAATTCATCATCTTCAGTTTGCAGCGTTTTTGCGGCCCGGCGCGCCCTGCTCCAAGGGCGCGCCGAGCCGCGATTCAAACGCTCAGCTCCAGTTCGCGTGGAAGCTGCCCGGCTTGTCGATGCGCTCGAACGTATGCGCGCCGAAGAAATCGCGCTGCGCTTGCACCAGGTTCGCCGGCAAACGCTCCGAACGATACGCATCGAAATACGCAATCGCCGACGCGAAAGCCGGCACCGGCACGCCCGCGTTGACCGCGGCCACCACGACCTCGCGCAACGCTGCCTGGTAATTTTTGGCGATGTCGCGGAAATACGGATCGAGCAGCAGATTGGCGATCGCCTTGTCCTTCGTATAAGCGTCCGTGATCTTTTGCAAGAAGCGGGCGCGGATAATACAGCCGGCGCGGAAAATCTTGGCGATCGTGCCGTAATCCAGATCCCACTTGTACTCTTCCGACGCTGCGCGCAGTTGCGCGAAGCCCTGCGCGTACGAAATGACCTTGCTGAAGTACAGCGCGCGGCGCACCGATTCGATGAAGGCGTCGCGCTCGGCGCCGAGCGGCTTGGCCGCCGGGCCCTCCAGCACTTTGCTCGCGGCCACGCGCTGGGTCTTCAGCGAGGACAGCACGCGCGCGAACACGGCTTCCGTGATCAGTGGCAGCGGCGCGCCGAGGTCGAGCGCATTCTGGCTAGTCCACTTGCCGGTGCCCTTCTGCGCGGCGCGATCGAGAATCACGTCGACCAGATCCTTGCCGGTCTCGTCGTCTTTCTTGCTGAAAATCTTCGAGGTGATTTCGATCAGATAGCTGTCGAGCTCGCCCTGATTCCACTCGGTATAGACCTTGCCGAGTTCTTCGTTCGAGAGACCGACCACCTGTTTCAGCACCGCGTAGCTTTCCGCGATCAGCTGCATGTCGCCGTACTCGATGCCGTTGTGCACCATCTTCACGAAGTGGCCCGCGCCGTCCGGTCCCATGTAGGCGACGCACGGTTCGCCGTCCGGCGCCTTCGCGGCGATCTCGGTGAGGATCGGCGCCACCAGGTCGTACGCGTCGCGCTGGCCGCCCGGCATGATGGACGGACCCTTCAGCGCGCCTTCCTCGCCGCCCGACACGCCCGTGCCGATAAAGTGCAGTCCGGACTTCGCGAGGTCCTGATTGCGGCGGATGGTGTCGGTGAAATGCGTGTTGCCGCCGTCGATCAGAATGTCGCCCTTGTCCAGCAGCGGCTTCAACTGATTGATCGTGGCGTCGGTGCCTTCGCCGGCCTTCACCATCAGCAGAATGCGGCGCGGCTTTTCCAGCGACTCCACGAATTCTTCCAGCGTGAAAGCCGGCACCAGCTTCTTGTCCGGATATTCGGCGATGAGTTCGTCGGTTTTCTCGCGGCTACGGTTGTACACCGACACCGCGTGGCCGCGGCTCTCGATGTTGAGCGCCAGATTGCGGCCCATGACCGCTAGCCCCACCACGCCGATTGCCTGTTTGCCCATGTGAATTCTCCAGAGTCCAAAAAATGTCGTGACGCCGCGCCGGAAAAAACGTCGGCGGGACGTCGAGGGTGAAAGAATAAAAGAAATGCCAGCTTGCCGCTCGTTGGTGGACAACGGGCAGCGTTTTCCACCGCGTCGAACCTGCGGTGGACCCGCGTTTATTCGCGTTTAATCTCGTTTGACGCGCGTCAGACTCGCGTCGCGTCCGCGCGTTTCCTGAACACCAGACTGAAATTGTTGGCGGGCATCGCGATCGGCTCATCGCACACCAGTCCGACCGACACGCCCAACGCCACGACCTCCTCCATGTCGCGTACGCCCCATTCCGGATCGCGGCCGCGCAACTGCTGATCGAAGGCATCGTTGCTCGGAGAAGTATGCGCTCCGCCGCGTTTGTATGGGCCGTACAGGTACAGCACACCGCCGTCGACGAGACGGCGGCCCGCACCCGCGAACAGCGCCTGCGCCGCGCTCCACGGCGAGATGTGAATCATGTTGATGCAGACCACGGCGTCGAGCGTGTCCACGCCCCAGTCTGGCTGATGCACGTCGAGCGCGAGCGGCGCACGCACGTTCGTGAGCCCTTCGTGCGCGACCCACGCGCCAATCGAAGCACGCGCGTCGGCATCGGCGTCGCTCGGTTGCCAGTCGAGTCCGGGCATCGCGCGGGCGAACCAGATCGCGTGCTGGCCGGTGCCGCTCGCGATTTCGAGCACGCGGCCGTTGGTCGGCAGCACGGCGCGCAACACCGCGAGGATGGGTTCACGGTTGCGTTCAGCGGATGGCGAATGTTGCCGCAGCGCAGGTTGGAAATCGGTCATGTTCAGCTTCGGTTCTGCTTCAGTTTCAGTACAGGGTCACACACACGAGTTCGGCGAGTTCGCGATCATAGCGCCAGCCGGCCGGCCAGTGCAGTCAACGTCTGCGCGCACGGCGCGGTGATTTTCAACGACAACAATGGATCGGCGCGCGTGCGTCCCAGGTTGATGGCGACGACCGGCTTGCCTTGCTTTTGCGCCCACACGCAAAAGCGATAGCCGGAATAAACCATCAGCGACGAGCCGACCACCAGCACGGCGTCCGCCGTGTCGAGCGCGCGCGAGGCCGCCTCCACGCGCTCCTTAGGCACGCTTTCGCCAAAGAACACCACGGCGGGCTTGAGCAACCCGCCGCAATTCGAACAGGACGGAATACGGAACCCTCCGAGATCGTGCCATTCGAGATGCGCGTCGCCATCGGCGGCGGTTTCCGCGGTCACGTCGACGAGCGCGGGATTGTCCGCTTCAAGCGTCTGCTGGATCGACGCGCGCGAGTGCTGCATGCCGCAGTCCAGGCACGTTACACCGTCTATGCCGCCATGCAGTTCGATCACCTCGCGGCTGCCCGCCCGCTGATGCAGGCCGTCGACATTCTGCGTTACCAGCGTCGGCACGTGGCCGGCCGCTTCGAGCCGGGCCAGCGCGGTATGCGCGGCGTTGGGCTGCGCGTGCGCGACCACCGGCCAGCCGACCATGCTGCGCGCCCAGTAGCGCTGGCGCATGGCGAGCGTGCCGAGAAACTCCTGCACCGTGATGGGCGGCGAGCGTTTCCATTCGCCGTTGTCGTCGCGATAGCCGGGAATGCCGGAGTCGGTGCTGATGCCCGCGCCGGTCAGCACGAACAGCCGCGGATAACGCTGCACGAAGCGATGCAGGTCGTCCAGCGTGTGCGAGTCGTTCAGGGGTTCGAGAGGCGCGGACTGAAGGTCGGTCATGACGGGGCGTGGTGAAGGGCGGTGGCGGTCCCGAGGCAACATCCCACGTGCCGCTCAGCGGTGCGAACGCGGCTTGCCGCTTCGCGGTTCGGGCTTGCGCTGGGCTTGCCGCGCTTGCCACTCAATGAGCGCGCTTCGATAACGTTCCAGCGCTTCGTCGTAGAGATCGAACACACATGGATTGCAGCCGCTATGACAACAGTCGTCGAGATCGGGCTGCACGGGCGGCACCGGCTGCGGGTCGTCCTTCGGTGTGGCTCGGGGCACGGCAAATCGCGTTCCATCAAGGCGGGAAGCGGACAGTATAAGTTGATCCCGCGCCGCTTGCTGCTCGTGCGAAGCCGTCAGCCCCGGCCGACGAACGGCATCTTGCTCGCCATGATCGTCATGAATTGCACGTTCGTCGAGAGCGGCAGTTCGGCCATGTGCAGCACCGCGTCCGCGACGTGCTGAACGTCCATCAGCGGCTCGACCGCGATCTCGCCGTTCGCCTGCGGCACGCCGCGCGCCATGCGCTCGGCCATTTCCGTCGCCGCATTGCCGATATCGATCTGCCCGCACACGATGTCGAATTTGCGGCCGTCGAGCGACACCGCTTTCGTGAGCCCGGTGATAGCGTGCTTGGTAGCGGTATAGGCGACACTGTTCGGCCGCGGCGCATGCGCCGAGATGGAACCGTTATTGATGATGCGCCCGCCGCGTGGATTTTGCGTTTTCATCAGACCGAAGGCCGCGCGCGTGCACAGGAACACGCCGGTCAGGTTGGTATCGACTATTGAGCGCCACTCGTCGATATCGAGTTCGTCGATATCGACCGGCGAGCCGTTGCGGCCCGCGTTGTTGAACAGCACGTCGAGCCGGCCGCGGCGCGCGCGGATCGTCTCGAACAACGCCGCGACGCTATCGGCGCTGGTGACGTCGCACGCCACCGCGAGCGCGTCGCCGCCGAGTTGCTGCGCTTCTTGAACGACGGCGTCGAGCGGCGCCTGACGGCGGCCGGCCAGCACGACGCTATACCCGTGTTCCAGCAGCTTGAGCGCACACGCGCGGCCGATCCCGCTGCCCGCGCCCGTCACCAGCGCGACCTTCTTGATTCCCGTATCCGTCACGTCACGTCTCCTCGTAGTTCAGTGGATGCAGAGTGCAGACAGTCTGCACGCGAACCGCCCGTAGCGGGGCATGGCGTCTTTCGGCGCGCTTTCATTATTTGCCATTCCTGCCGACGGGCGCGTCGGGATGCGCATCAATGGTATCGTTTGCCGTTGCGCGCCGCGCGCGCGATTCAACGCCTTCCCAGGAAGGAGGAAGGAAGACAGGAAGCACGCTTTATGAAAGAACTCTCCACGCCGCCGTCTGGCGTCCACGACGCGCCGTCACGCCGCTGGCCGCAAACCGGTTATCCCGCGATGCTCACCGCCACCGCCGCATGGCATGTCATCGTGCTGGCGGGATGGCTGATCGCACCTGCCGCGTGGCCCTGGTGGCTCGCCGCGATTTTTGTGAATCATGCCATTTTCACGGTAGCCGGCCTGTTGCCGCGCACCTCGCTGCTCGGTCCGAACTGGACCCGCCTGCCGGCCCATGCACGCAACGCCGACGCGATCGCGCTGACCATCGACGACGGTCCCGATCCGGCCGTCACGCCGCACGTGCTGGACCTGCTCGACGCCTTCGGCGTGCGCGCCACGTTCTTCTGCATCGGCGCGAAGGCGCAGCGTTACCCTGAACTCGCACGCGAGATCGTCGCGCGTGGCCATGCGCTCGAAAACCATTCGCAGGTTCACGTCCACACGTTTTCCGTGACGTTGCCGGGCGCGCTCACGCGCGAAATCGATGCGGCACAACGCACGCTCGAAGCCTTGAGCGGCGAGCGCCCGATGTTCTTCCGCGCGCCGGCCGGCTTGCGCAACATCTTTCTCGAACCGGTCTTGCGCAAGCTCGATCTGCGGCTCGCGGCATGGACGCGGCGCGGCTACGACACACGTGAGCGCGATCCCCGGGTAGTCACGCGACGGCTGCTCGATGGCCTCGCGCCACGCGACATTCTGCTGCTGCACGACGGCAACGCCGCCCTCACCGCTGAAGGCACGCCGTTGATCCTCGCCGTGCTGCCGCGTGTGATCGACGCGGCGCGGCAACGGCATCTGCGTTTCGTCACGCTGCGCGACGCGCGCGTGAACGACTGAAGCGCGGTAACGCATATGGGCGCAGTCCACTCGGCTCATGCGCGTTGCAGGTTACGCGGCTTGCACACAGTTCATCGCGTAGCGCAGCGCGAGCAGCGCCGCTACATGCGGAAATCCGCCGCCATGTCTTCGTCGGTGCGCGCCTCGAGCTGGCCGCCGCGGCACGCTTTCAGGAACACGTCGTAATCGCGCTCCACCTGATCCGCGTAGGCGGCCGCATAACCGGTGAGCGCTTCCGCGAACTGGTCGCCACGGCCGATATACGCGCTGACTTCAATCGCCTGCCCGCTCGCCTTGGCATGCGCGCGCGCCATGATCCAGCCGCATAGCCGCGCATAGCCTCCCAGCAGTTCGATATCGAACAGCTCGATGTTCGCCGAGAGCTTCATATCGCGTAGCTGCCGGAAATAGAAATGCCGCCCGAGCGGCCCCGTCGCCCAACCGAGAAAGATATCGCTCGCGGCCTGCAGCATGCGCTGTCCCTGCACGACGCGCTCGCCCTCGTGCTTGTGGGCTGGCGACTTGTAGAACCGCGCGATCACCGAAGGCCGCGCCTCCTTCATTTGCAGGAACAGCGGCTTACCCATGTGATCGACCAACAGCACCACCATGCAGCGCGTGCCGACGCTACCCACGCCCACCACCTTGAACACGATATCCTGCACGGTGAAATGACTGAGCAGTTCGCGCCGATCATGCGACATCGTCTTCAGATACTCGCCCCACATGCGCTCGAGCATCTTGCGCGAGTTCCCGGTTCTGTACGCTTCGGTCTCTTCCTCGGTGAACAGCGTGTTCGCACCGAGCACATGGAACAGCGCCGGTGGCGCGTCGCGGATCGTCCAGCGTTCGCCGTCGCGCTCCGCCATTTTCTCGAGCAGGTTTTCGTGCGTCCGGCTCGCGGCTTTTTCCATGCCGCGCCGCACAGCGCGACGGGCTTCCGGCGTCAGCGCGGTTTCCGCCATGCGGTCGAAGGTGATGCGGTCGTACCAGAGTTCGAGCGCGCCGCATTGCGCATACTGCGACATGCGATCGCGGTATTCGGTGACCGCCGTCATCACGAGATTTTCCGCCGCGCCCCGACTCAGGCGCATATGACGCGCGGCGACGACGAGGCTCGCGGTCAAACGCTTCAGGTCCCACTCGAACGGTCCGACCGATACCTCGTCGAAGTCGTTCAGATCGAAGATGAGTTGCCGCTCCGGCGTAGCGAAACCGCCGAAATTCATCAGATGGCCGTCGCCGCAGATTGGCATGGTCAGGCCGGAGTCGCGCACCTGGCTGAGGTCGTGCGCCTGCAGAAGCGCGGTGCCGCGAAAAAACGTGAAAGGCGAGGCGGCCATGCGCCCATAGCGCAGCGGCACGAGGTTGTGCACCCGATCCTCGCTGCTTTGCCTGAGCAACTCGATCGGGTTGCGGTTCAGTTCGCCTACCGCCTTATGGCTCGAACGTTTCGAATGCTCGCGAGCGGCACGGCCCCGGGCCTCCCGTTCGGCGATGGTGCTGGCTTTCATGCTGTTCTCCGTTTTTCCGGTTCTTGACTAGCGGTTCGAGAGACTGCTTCTGCTGGCACGACGACATCCGGCGACTGACGCATGAGCCCTCACCAACGATAGCCCACACCGCCAAAAATCACATCCGAATCGCGATCATAACGGGTCACGACGCGGTTCCATTCGAGCCGCGCGTTCCAGTGCCCGGTCAGCCGATAGGAGCCCGCAATCGTGACGAGGCCGGAGAACTTGCCGGCGCCCGGCCCGGGGGTCGCGCTGTTTTCGTTCTCGTTGATCGCATAGTAAACACCAAGGCCGACCGCCAGCGAAACCTTGTCGTCGAGAAACGCGCGCGTGGCCCACAACTGGCTCGTCAGGCCATCGCGCCGCGCCACCTTGCTGCTGCCTTCGTGAAGATAGCCGACTGTCACGTCGAGATACTTCGCGAGGCCGCGCCGGTACTCGACTGCGCCGCCCAGCGCAGTCGGCGAACTGGTCGAGTTGACGATGGTTTTGCCGAGATACACCGCCACTTCGTTATTGGTGACCTTGTGCGCGCTGCCGCTCGCCCAGTCGCGCGGACCGGGTGAGCCCGGCGCGTCGAGCTGATAGCCGACGCCGAACATCACGCCGCTCGAATCCGGTCCGCGCTGAACGTGCACGCGATTCAACTGAAGCTGCGTAATCCACCGGTTCGACGCGTAGTACGCGGCGCGGACGCTGTACACCACACCCCAGCCGTGCGTGTTGGAATAGCTGCCGCCCTGCTCGGAGGTGGTCGTATCGAAATAGCGATAGGGGCCGACACCGGCTTGCAGCACGAATTGCGGACTGCCCACGGGAATGCGCGCCCACAACTGGACCATCTGGCCGTCACGGTGATGGTCGGGAATATGCCCTTCGTTGAGCCAGGTGAAGCTCGCGGCGAAATATTGTCCGAGGCCTTCCTGATAGTTGAAGGCCCACGTATACGTGTTGATACTGCTCGCGCGCGAGCCGCCGCCGAATAGCGAAAATTCCTGGGCGTCACTGAGCGTGGGAATGAACAGCAGACCGGCGCCCGTGAGGCAGGCGGCGGCCTTGTGACCCAGCCAACGTTGAGCAGCAGATGTCGAGGCTCGCAAAGGGGATTCCTCTCCGGTTGAGTGCTGGCGCTGCCGGGGTTCGTGATCGGCGGGGCACGGTTACGCGGCAAGGCTCGCACATGAGTGGCCGGCGATGCAAATTGCACGTCATGCTAGCAGACCGATCGGTATAAAGGTTACGTATCCTCTTTGCATCAGCGGGGCATAGTGACTCGGGTTATACCGAGAGCGCCCAATACAGGTTGCAACGGCAACGATCTCGAAACGCGGGCAAATTTACCGGCGTCTTTTTCGAAAACTAACTGATTAGTGAATTTTCGGCGTTTCACGCGGACGAGCACTTCAGCAACGGCGAATTCAGCCGTTTACCCATACATGCAAAAACTTTTGTGACGCACCAGAAAAGTCCTCGAAACAGGACCTGCTCTGATCGAGCATGCGCCGCGCAAGATAATCGGAGAGAGTATGTTTGTTGCAATCGGGTGGCTTCTGGTGATCGGTTCTGTGATCGGTAGCTTTATCGGCGTGGGCGGGCACTTGCCGGCGCTGCTTCAGCCCTTCGAATTACTGTGTATTTTTGGTGCGGCAATCGGCGCGTTTGTCGTGAGCAATCCGACTTCCACGCTGCGCAAAACCATCAAGGCGATTCCGTCGTGTTTCAAAGGTGGCGGCTACACCAAGGAAAAATATCTGGAGCTGATCGCGCTGCTTTATGAACTGCTTCAGAAGGCGCGCAAAGAAGGCATGATGTCGCTCGAAGCCGAGGTCGGTGCGCCGGAAGAAAGCGTGATTTTCCAGAAGTATTCGCACGTGCTGGAAGATCATCATCTGCTCGACTTCATTGTCGATTATCTGCGCATGATGTCCGGCGGCAATGTGAACGTGCTCGAAGTGCAGGACCTGATGGATGAGGAACTGGCCACGCATCACGCGGAAGCATCGGTCGCGGCCAACGCGATTCAGAAGATGGCCGATGGCCTGCCCGCCTTCGGTATCGTCGCCGCGGTCATGGGCGTCGTTCACACCATGGGTTCGGTGGGCGCACCGCCCGCCGCGCTCGGCGAGATGATCGCCGGCGCGCTGGTCGGCACATTCCTCGGCATTCTGCTCGCATATGGCTTCATCGGCCCCATGGCCGATCTGCTCAACGCAAAGGGCCGCGCCGAAGCCAAGCCGTACCAGTGCGTGAAGGCTGTGCTGCTCGCGTCGCTCTCCGGCTATGCGCCGCCGATCGCAGTCGAGTTCGGCCGCAAGGTACTGTTCACCGCCGACCGTCCGAGCTTCCAGGAACTCGACGACGCCGTGCGCGCCACCAAGATGCCGAAGTCGGCCTGACGCGGAGCGGCATGATGAGCGAAAGAAGATCGCGCGCCTCGCAGGATGAGCGGCCGCCGGCGCCGGTGATCGTGCGCCGTTCGAAAAGAGCCGCCGACCATGGCGGCAATCACGGCGGCGCATGGAAGATCGCCTACGCCGATTTCGTCACCGCGATGATGGCGTTCTTCCTGCTGATGTGGCTGCTCGGCTCCACGTCGAAATTTGACAAGCAGGGTATCGAGGATTATTTCAACACGCCGCTGTCGAGCCTGCTCGGTGGCAATGAAGGCACAGCCGCCGCGCGTCCGAGCGTGGTGCAAGGCGGCGGCCGCGACATCTCCGATACGACGCCTGCAGTCGGCAGGAAAAGCCAGGCCGAACCGACGCCGCCCTCCGCGGCGACGCCGTCGGTGGCACCGTCCGATGCGGCGCGTCTCGAGCAACTGAAGGCGAAGCTCAGCGCCTTGATCGAACAAAGCCCCACTTTGAAGGCATTCAAGGATCAGATCCGCATCTCGCTCACGAACGAAGGGCTGCGTATCGAGATCGTCGATTCGCAGAACCGGCCGATGTTCCCTTCCGGCAGTTCGAAGCTTCAGCCGTATGCGGTGACGATCCTCACGCAGATCGGCGCAGCGCTGAACGACGTCGACAACCGCGTTTCAATCGCCGGCCATACGGATGCGGTACCGTACACCGCGGGTCCGGAAGGGTACTCGAACTGGGAGCTGTCGTCGGAACGCGCGAACGCCGCCCGCCGCGCGCTGGTCGCCGGCGGCATGCATGGCGAAAAGCTGCTGCAGGTGCGCGGACTGGCCGACGTATTGCCGCTGAACAGCCATGTGACCGACGAGCCGACCAATCGGCGCATCAGCATTCTGGTGTTGAACAAGGCCGCGGAACTCGCCTTCTTTCACGACGGCGGACGCACCGCGATCGACGAAGCCACGCCGGCAAGTTCAGCCATACCCGCAGTGGTCGAACGCTTGCAACCCGTGACCGGTTCGCATAGCACGCCGTAGCATTTTTCGGCCGCGCGTCCGATAGATTTGGCGGGTGCGCTCGATAACGCACATTGCGCAGCACCTGTGTGTATAAAATCGAACCCATGCGCCCCGCCCTTTCCGAGCAACGGGAGCCCGAACTTCCGCTGCATACGCCCAGTGTGTCGTCGGTGACACTCGCCGCGATCATCGCCGTCATTGCGTGGATTTCGATCGTCGCGCAAGCCGAGGTCACGATCGATCGCACGCTCGCCCGCGGGCTCACCGTGCTCGACGGCCTCGCCCGCATGAGCAGTTACCTCACCAATCTCACGGCGCTCGCCTGCGCGATCTGTTTTACCTGTGTGGCCTTGCGTAGGCACAGATCGGCGCCCGCGCGCTTTTTCCGGCAGCCTACCGTCGTCACCGCCGTGGTGGTGTATATGGCCTTCGTGGGGATCGCCTACAACCTGCTGTTGCGCGGTTACTGGACGCCCACGGCATTGCAGATGCTGCTCAACGAATCGCTCCATAGCGTCTTGCCCATGCTCGCCGCGCTCTACTGGGTGCTGTTTGTGCCGCGCTTTCATCTCAAGCTGCGGCATTGTCTGTGGTGGTTGGTGTATCCGCTGACCTATCTCGGCGTGACCTTCTGGCGCGGGCGCTTGTCCGATTTCTACCCTTATCCGTTCATCAACGTCGACAGGCTCGGGTTCACGCACGCGGCGGTGAATTCGGCGCTGCTGTTTGGCGGCTTCCTGATGCTGATGGCCATCTTCGTGGGGATCAATTCCCGGCGGCGCCACTGAGCGCCCGTCCGGCGCCCCTTGTTTCCCTTTTTCGCTCGGGCGCGCTTCTTGCGCCCTGTCTGGTGAACGTAAGTCGCGCTTTCCGGCGCGGCGTACGTGAGACCTTGGTGTGACAGCGTTGCGATCGCAATGGCTCACACGTAAATTTGACAATGGGAGCAAAAACGTATGGACACCAATTCGGCAGCCAATTCAGCGGAAGGCACGGTCAAGGAAGTCGCGGGCAAGGTACAGGGCGCCGTCGGCGACGTGCTGGGGGATACCGGCACACAACTGGCCGGCAAGGCGAAAGAACTCAGCGGCAAAGCCCAGCAACTGGCCGCGAGCACGACGAGTCTCGTGCGTGAGACCACGGCGGAAAGCCCATTTACCGCGATCGCGGTGGTAGCGCTCGCCGGTTTTGTGGCTGGCGCGCTGTGGGCGCACGGTGCGGCGGGACGCGACTATCGCCGTTGATTTTTGACGGGGTTGACCACCGGGCGATCTGCTTCAGGCGATCGCCCGTTTCGCGTTCGTAGACCGCCGTTCGTACCCCGCCGGTTTTGCACGGCTTTACGCGCCGCCTTTCTTGCGACGCCCCGCGCCCATCTCCAGTTCGACCCACGTAGGCGCATGATCGCTCGCGTGCGGCTCGCCCCGCACCCAGCGGTCGACGCCCGCATCGCGCATGCGCGGCGCGAGGTCGGCGCTCAGCAGCAGATGGTCGATGCGCAAGCCGGAGTTCGTGTCCCAATGCCGGCGGAAATAGTCCCAGAAGGTGTAGACCCGCTCGTCGCCGAAATGCGTTCGCAGCGCGTCGGTCCAGCCTTGCGCGAGCAGCCGCTGGTAACGCTCGCGGCTCTCGGGTTGCAGCAGCGCGTCCTTCAGCCAGGACCGCGGGTTGTAGATGTCTTCGTCGGTGGGCACCACGTTGAAATCGCCGGCCAGCACGACCGGATGAGCGCTTTTGTACAGCTTCGCCGCGTGCTTGATCAAATGGTCGAACCACGCCAGCTTGTAATCGAACTTGGGGCCTGGTTGCGGATTGCCGTTCGGTAGGTAGAGGCACGCCACCAGCACGCCGCCCACTGCGGCTTCGAGATAGCGGCTGTGCGTGTCGTCCTCGAAACCGGGCAGGCCACGGCGGCTCTCCAGCGGCGCTTCGCCCTTCGACAGGATCGCCACGCCGTTCCATGCGCTCTGCCCTTGCCAGATCGCGCCGTAGCCCGCGTCGCGCAGTTGCTCCACGGGAAACGCGCTGTCCACCGCTTTGAGTTCCTGCAAACAGACGATGTCGGGCGCCTCGCGCTCGAGCCACTGCAGCAGCGCCGGCAGGCGCGAGCGGATCCCGTTGATGTTGAAGGTCGCGATTCGAAGCCTGGCCACGGCATGTCCTCCCTGCAATGCGTGCTATTGCGCCGCCGCGTCGCACCACTCGATCGCCCACGACCTCGCGCATGAAATGGCATCCGCCTGGTCGGAAAAGGCGTCGATGTCGCCGGAATCGTGCGACTGGACGTGCTCGTTTTTGCGCGGCGCGCGAGTGATCTTCGCTCTCGCGTAGTAGAGGCCGTCGTCGTCATGGCGGGCGCGGCAATCGATATGGAAATGCCGGTAGTCGAACTGCATTCGATCTCCTTTGAACGCGCTTCACTGCATCTGCCGTAGCATCGCTTATACCCGGGCAACTGTCCTCACAGCACGACGGCAGTCGCGCGCGCCGACCTCGCGCGCGTGATTGCCGTCGTTGTGAGCCCGCGCGTGCCGTCCGCGCGAATCAGTTCGGCACGTTCACCGCGCCGTTGGTCACGGTGATCGCATTGATGCCCGGACTCGCCGCGATCGCCGGCAGATTGGCCGTGGTCAGCGCGGGGGCGGCGCCGGCCGTGCCGCCACGGGGCACCGTGTGAATCACCTGCGACGGCGGCAGCGGCGTACCGCTCTTCAGATGACTCCACATCAGATTGAGCGCCTGAAGATTGTAGTAATGCAGCGGCACGAAGCGCGAGTCGAACCCCGCCACGCCGAGGAACGCATCGAAATGCTGGGCGTTCGTCACTTCGTAGAACGAGAGCTTGCTCGCCCCGCCTTCGCTTAATTGATTCAGGCCGAGATACGGCCGCGACGCATGGTTGATCGGCACCAGCGCATCCGCGCGGCCCTGCACGATGATGGCAGGCTTGCCATGCAGATTCGCGTTCACGCGAATGGCCTCGACGCTGTTGGCCAGCGTGCCGTTCGTCCACAGCGTACGCAGGCAGGAGGCGCCCGAGTAACTGCCGTCGGGGGTCGCCAGCCGGTGGTCCGCCGCTCCGCCGCCCGAGTTGAACACGAGGTTGATGCCGTTGGTCGGCGGCACCCCGTTGCCATTGCCGAACACCGTGAGCATCGGCGACACGGCCGGTGTCACGCCGGCCGTTCCCGTCGCGCTCGTCGTGCCGAAGCTGAAGTCGCAAAGGTTGGCGGTGACGCTCGCTTTCGCGTACGCATTTGCGTAAGTCACTGCAACAGCCGGCACCGCTTGCGAGTCCCACATCGGCGCTTGCAGCAGATCGGAGTCGGTTTGGTAGCCGTTCTGATGCATCAACGCCAGCGCGTTGATCGCCTGGGTCGTCACGTCCCCACCCGCGATCACGCCGGCGCTAGCGAGCGACGCGCAGCGGGCGATGCGAATCGCCGTGGTCGTGGCGAGCGGCAGTGCCGTCAGATACGGTGCGCCGGCCGCGGCGGGCGCGAGCGCCGCGCACGGTTGCAACTGGTTGGCGAGCGTCATGTAGTCGGCGAGCGGCTTGCCGAATGCACCGACGGGCACGCCGCCCTGAGCCACCGACACCTGC
The DNA here is from genome assembly GCF_003387275.1 of Paraburkholderia sp. BL6669N2. NCBI lineage: Bacteria > Pseudomonadati > Pseudomonadota > Betaproteobacteria > Burkholderiales > Burkholderiaceae > Paraburkholderia > Paraburkholderia sp. BL6669N2. The sequence continues at coordinate 2,291,595 of NZ_QUNA01000002.1, forward strand.
GCGGGCAAGCGCAAATTGATCTGCGGTTCGCCGACGACAACCGCGGTGATCCAACCGGACGTGTCCTGTTCCGCCGCCGCGAGCGACGCGCCGCCGCCATTGCTCACCGAAGCCGCAATCGTCGTGATGCTTCCGCCCGCGTAACGCACGGTGCGGGTCGAACCGTTGAGGGCGCCATACGAATCGTTGAGCGCCCAGTACGCGAACTGGATCGCCTCCAACGTATCGTTGCCCCAATCCTTCTCGGGATTCTGCTGCGAGTGCGCATGCTTGAACGCGTAGCGATTCGGAAACTGGCTGTTGTAAGTGGCGAGATCGGTGTTGCCCAGGTTGGCCGTGAAGAGGCTGGCCTTGCCCGCGGCGGTGGCATCCTGCAAGGTGCCGTCGATCAGTGTGACCCGATTGGACGACAGTTCATGCGCACCGTTGCCACTGCCTTTGTCGGTGTACGCCACCGCGCAACCTCGCTTGAGCCCCCACTCGCCGGCGGCGGAAATCGCGCCGTACACGCCGCGCGAACCAGATGACGTCGCCGTGACTATGCACGGCTGATCAGGATTGAAGCTCGCTGGTATCTGCACCAGCATGGTGACGTTCTGCGTGCCGCTGCCGTCGTCGGCGTAAGCGAGATATTCCTTGCCGGCGATCTTGCCTTCGCCGAGCGTGTCGTTGCCGTTCAGATCGACATTCGGCCCCCAGAAGCGTCCATAACCTCCGTTCGCCGTCATGTCGACGAGCGCGCGATAGTTCGACCAGATGGCGAGGCGGCGGAGTTCGGCGGCGGTAGGCTGCGCAGCGTTGGCAATGGCCGGCGCGGCAGCCGATCCGAGGCCGGTTTTGCCGAGGCCGGCGGTGAGCAGGTCGTCGGTATTGCCGTCGTAGGATTGGCTCTTGACCGATGCGGTGGTGATAAAGCTGGGCAGCGTATTGGCTTGCGGTGGCGGGCTACTTTCGCTACCGCCGCTGTGGCATGCAGTCAGCACGACTGCCACCACCAACATGATCGCCAGGGTTGGCACAACCGGGACCGGTCGTTGCGTGGGCTCGACTCTGAGATTGGACTTCACGTTTTTCGTCTCCGATATTTGCTAATACCGTTGTGAATGCAACGGCACCGAAATTGCCGCGTACTGTCCAATGAATCGCGACGCTTCGGATACCGACGCATCGCTAGCCTGCATTGACCTTTCAATGGAGTCAATAGACGTCATGTCTTCGCATAACGAAAGTCAGGATCCGGGCGACGTCCAAGCCGCCATCCCAACACAACCTTCACGCCGCCGCTTTCTTCAATCTGCTGCCGCTGCCGCCACAGTCGGCGCTGCGCCGCATCTGCGCGCGCAAACCCAAACCCCGACCGCGCCGCCGGCTCAGGTTCAGCAAGCGGTGCCGCCGCGTCCGGTCACGCTGACCGTGAATGGCCGCGCATACACGCTGCAACTCGAGCCGCGCGTGACCTTGCTCGATGCATTAAGGGAATACGCGGGCCTGATGGGCACGAAGAAGGGCTGCGATCGCGGACAGTGCGGTGCATGCACGGTGCTCGCCGACGGCCGCCGTATCAACTCCTGCCTGACTCTCGCCGTGATGCATGAAGGCGAGACCATCACGACGGTTGAAGGGCTTGCCGCCAACGGCGCATTGAGTCCGATGCAGCGCGCCTTCATTGAACACGATGCCTTTCAATGCGGTTACTGTACGCCCGGGCAGTTGTGTTCCGCGACCGCCCTTCTGAGCGAATTCCGCAACGGCACCGCCAGCACCGTCACGGCCGATGTCCGCAGCCACCCCGCCCAACTCTCCGACGACGAAATCCGCGAACGCATGAGCGGCAACATTTGCCGCTGCGGTGCCTACGCGAATATCGTGGCCGCCGTGCGCGCGGTGCATGAAGGTGGCGGCCAGAACAACGGCACTAACACCCCTAACGCCTGACGGAGCGACAGCATGGATGCGATCTCATACGAACGCGCCGACGATGTCGCCGGCGCAGTGCGGGCAGCGCAGCAGCCAGGGGCGGTGTTCATCGGCGGCGGCACGAATCTGCTCGATCTGATGAAGGGCGGCGTAGCGCGGCCGATGCGGCTAATCGATATCACGCATATCAGCGGACTCGATACGGTCACCACACTGCCGGACGGCGGCATCCGGCTCGGCGCGCTGGTGCGCAATAGCGATGCCGCCAATCACGCGCTGGTGCGCGAGCAATACCCGTTGCTCTCGCAAGCATTTCTGGCGGGCGCGTCGTCGCAATTGCGCAATATGGCGACGGTCGGCGGCAATCTGCTGCAACGCACGCGTTGCGGTTACTTCTACGACACGGCCTTTACGCAGTGCAACAAGCGCGTGCCGGGCAGCGGCTGCGCGGCGCTCGACGGCCACAATCGCACCCATGCGATTCTCGGCGCGAGTCCGCAATGCATCGCGGTGAATCCGTCGGATATGAGCGTGGCGCTTGCCGCGCTCGATGCCGTGGTGCGCGTGAGCGGCCCGGCCGGCGAGCGAACCATTGCGTTCGCCGACTTTCACCGGCTTCCCGGCGACCGGCCCGATGTCGACACCACGTTGCAGCCGGGCGAATTGATTACCGCCGTCGATCTGCCGCCGCCGCTCTTCAGCGCGAACTCGCATTATCTGAAAGTGCGTGACCGCGCCAGTTACGCATTCGCGCTGATCTCGGTCGCCGCCGCCTTGCAGATGGACGGCACTCGCGTGAAGACCGCGCGCATCGCGTTGGGCGGCGTCGCGCACAAACCGTGGCGCGCGAGTGTCGCGGAACAGATGCTCAACGGCCAGCCGCTCACGCAAGCAACGCTGAATAACGCGGCCTCGGCCGCATTACGCGAAGCGCGGCCGCAGCGCGAGAATCGCTTCAAGGTGGAGCTCGCGCAGCGCGCGATCGTGCGCGCCGTGAACCAGGCCGCCGGGCACGCGGGAGGTGTCGCATGAATCTCATCGGCCAACCCGTCGACCGGATCGACGGTCTGCTCAAAGTCACCGGCGAAGCCCGTTACGCCGCCGAATTTCCCGAAGCGCGTCTCGCGCATGCGGTGCTCGTCACCAGCACGATCGCGCGCGGCACCATTGCATCGATCGATGCGAGCCGTGCGCAGTCACTGCCCGGCGTGCTGCTCGTGATGACTTATCAGAACGCGCCGCGTCTTCCGAACGGCGGCAAGGCCGCATTGGCGCCGCCAGCGGGGCGCCGCCTTTCGCTGCTTCAGGACAATCAGATTCACTACAGCAATGAGCCGGTCGCCGTGGTCGTGGCCGACACGCTTGAACACGCCACCGACGCCGCGCATCAATTGCGCATCACGTATCAGAGCGGCGCAGCGACGCTGGACTTCGCGCAGGCCAAGCCGAACGCGCACGCGCCGGACAAACCGCAAGGCCGGCAAACCGACACGCGACGCGGCAGCTTCGACGACGGCCTGCAAAGCGGTGCGGTACGCGTAGACGCGATGTACACCACGCCGATCGAACATCACAACCCGATGGAGCCGCACGCCACCATGGCGCGTTGGGACGGTCCGCAACTCACGCTCTACGATTCGACGCAAGGCGTCAGCAGCGCGGCGCAGGCAATCGCCAGAACGCTCGGCGTTTCGCCCGGCGATGTGCGCGTGATTTCGCCATTCGTGGGCGGCGGCTTCGGTTGCAAGGGCTCGTCGTGGTCGCATGTGTCCTTGTGCGCGATGGCGGCGAAGCAGACCGGGCGCCCCGTGCGGCTCGTCCTCGAACGGCCGCAAATGTTCGGGCCGGTCGGCGCGCGGCCGCGCACCGAACAGCATTTCGTGCTCGCCGCGCGCCACGACGGCACGCTGACCGCGATGCGCCACGACAGCATCTCGAACACCTCGGTGATCGAAGACTGGACCGAGACCTGCTGCATGGTCACGCGCATGCCGTACGCCGTGCCGAACCAGGTGACCACGCACCGCATCGTGCCGCTCAATCTCGGCACGCCGACCTTCATGCGCGCGCCGGGTGAGACGACCGGTTCGTTCGCGCTCGAATCGGCCATGGACGAACTCGCGGCGGCCTTGAAGATGGACCCGCTCGCGCTGCGCATCAAGAATTACGCCGAGGCCGATCCGCAGGAAAACAAGCCGTGGTCGGGCAAATCCTTGCGCGAGTGCTATCAGACCGGCGCGGAGAAATTCGGCTGGTCGCGCCGCTCGCCGGCGCCTCGCTCGATGCGCAACGGCAGCACGCTGATCGGCATGGGCATGGCGACCGCGACCTATCCGGCCAATCGCAGCGAAGCCAGCGCCCTTGCGCGGATCTTGCCGGACGGCACCGCGATGGTCGCCTCCGGGACGCAGGATATCGGCACTGGCACGTACACCGTGATGACCCAGGTGGCCGCCGACGCGCTCGGCTTCGCGCCGGAGAACATCCACTTCGCGCTCGGCGATTCGTCGCTGCCCAGAGCGCCGGTGTCGGGCGGATCGCAGTCGGCCGCGAGCGTATCGCCGGCCGTGCGGGACGCGGCGAGCCAGGCGCGCGGCCAGTTGATCGCGCTCGCGCTTGCCGATCACGCTTCGCCCGTGTACGGCATCGCGCTCGACGACATCACCGTGGAAAACGGCTGGGTGATGAGCCGCTCGCAACCGGGCAAGCGCGATCCGGCGGCGGCGATCATCGCGCGCTCGGGCGGCAGGCCGATCGAGGCGAGTGCGACCGTCAAGCCGGGCGACGAAAAGCAGAAGTATTCGTTCCACTCGTTCGGCGCGGTGTTCGCGGAGGTGCACGTCGATGCCGATCTCGGCACGATCCGCGTGGCACGCGTGGTCGGCGTGTACGACGTGGGTCGCGTGCTCAACCTGAAGACGGCGCGCAGCCAGTTGATGGGCGGCATCGTGTGGGGCATCGGGGCGGCGCTACAGGAAGAGACCTCGCTCGATACGCGCTATGGCCGCTTCACCAATGCAAATCTCGCCGAATATCACGTGCCGGTGAATGCCGATATCGGCTCGCTCGACATTACCTTTGTCGACCGGCCGGATCCATATATCAACTCGCTCGGGGTACGAGGTATCGGCGAGATCGGCATTACGGGCGTACCGGCGGCAATTGCGAACGCGGTGTATCACGCCACCGGCGTGCGCGTGCGCGATTTGCCCGTCACGCTCGATAAGGTCATGGGCGCGATGCAGGTTTGATGGGCGCGCTTTCGCGGTCGCGGCGCGAATCGAGGCGGCGAGCGCCGCGCATTGATATTCGCGCTTGCCTGTGGCCGCGTTGCATCGCACAATCGACCTCGTTCCCTTCTACCGGTGCCCGCCCATGGCCTACGCTTCGCTCGCCACTGGCGTGTTGCTCGCCGCCGGTTTCGGCTCGCGCTTCGACCCGGAAGGCCTCCACAGCAAACTGCTGGCACGCATGCCCGACGGCACGCCGGTGGCGCATGAAGCCGCGCATCGGCTGCTGCGGGTCGTGACGCAGGTGGTGGCCGTGGTGCGGCCGGGTTCGGACGCGCTCGCGCGGCTGCTCAACGAGGCCGGTTGCGACGTGGTGTTCGCTGCGGACGCCGAACGCGGCATGGGCGCAAGCCTCGCCGCCGGTGTCGAGGCAAGCGCGGAGGCCGAGGGCTGGATCGTCGCGCTTGCGGACATGCCGCGCATCGCCACTGCCACGATCGAAGCCGTGGCGCGCGCGCTGGACGGCGGCGCTTCGCTAGTCGCGCCGTTTTACCAGGGACAGCGCGGGCATCCGGTCGGCTTTGGCATCGAGCATCGCGACGCGCTGCTGGCGCTCGACGGCGATATGGGCGCCAGATCCTTGTTCATGTCGCAGCAGGTGACGCGGCTTGATGTGGACGATGCGGGTATCTTGCGCGACGTTGATACGCCCGAGGATTTGCGCAAGCTGTAGTTGTGCGCTTGGTCAGTCTGGCGTTGCCGGTAGACACACTGTCGTCGGCGCGATCGGCTGCCACTGCTGCCACGCTTGATCTGGACCGGCATTCAGGCGCATACTGTATATCCATACAGTATTTCAACCCACGCGGTTTGATGCGTTTAGTCACGCACAACCGCGGCGCGTCCGCATGAAACGTATTTCTATCGAACCGTCTTTTGCCGCCTGGCGCCATGCGGCGCGGGAACTGTTACGGCAAGGCGTCGAACCGGAGCGGATCGAGTGGGTTGAATGCGATTCGTGTGATCCGGCCGGCTCGGATAACGGCGACGCAAGCGCTCAACAAGGTTCCGCCACCGCTCCGGCCGCCCCTACGCCCGCCATTCCTCGTGAACTGCTCGCCTGGCTGAAAACGGCGGCGTGCTTTTACGCGCCGGACCGCTGGTCCCTGCTCTATCGCATCCTGTGGCGTTGGACACACGGCGAACGCCACGTCCTCGATCCGCAAGACGCCGACGGCGCGCTGCTCGATCAGCGCATCCAGTCGGTCGAGCACGAAACCGGCGATCTGGTGGCGCTCACTCTGTTCAGGCGACGCGATCCGTCCATGGGGCCGCCGGAATTCGTCGGCTGGTACGAGCCGCATCATGATGTGCTGGCGCAGGCCGCCGAGCGTTTTGCCGAGCGCATGGGCGATGCCACGTGGATGCTGGCGACGCCGCAGGGCGCGGTGTTCTGGAACGGCATGTTGCTGCGCATCAGCCGGCCGGCAACGGAGGAAAGCGGACACGTCACGCACGCTTTGGCGGCCGGCCAGTTGAACGAGCCAGCCACACCGGCATTGGGGCCAAGCCAGCCGAACGGGCCGACCACGCCGACATTGCCACCAGGCCAGCGGAACCGGCCAGCCACGCCGACATTGCCGCCCGCCGCCATGGCCGGCGAAGCCACGACCAGCGAGCCCACCGAGGCGCTTTGGCTCGCCTACTACGCCAGCGTATTCAATGGCGCGCCGGCGCCCATGCCGCTGCGTTACTGGAGAACGCCGCCCGCTGGTCCGCCGCTGCCCGCGCAACTCGCGTGCAAGCGCAGCCGTCTCGGCGCGCAGAGCGGCACTGTCACCGTTCCGGAGATGCCGCCGCCCGAATATTCGGCGGTGACGCCACCCTTGCGCGAGCCCACCGGCCCGCTGGCCACTTGCCGGCGCTGCGCGTTGTGGCGCAACGCAAAGCAGGCCGTCGCCGGCGCCGGTCCGGCTCACGCCGCGCTCATGGTGGTCGGCGAACAACCCGGCGAGCATGAGAACCAGCACGGCGTACCCTTCATGGGCCCCGCCGGTCAACTGCTCGACACGGTGCTTGCGCGCGCCGGCCTCGATCGCGCGGCGCTCTATCTGGCCTATGCCGTCAAGCATTACAAATGGGAAACGCTGGAGCAGCAGCGCGTCCACCGAACGCCCGCGCGGCGCGAGGTCGAGGCTTGCCAGTACTGGCTGGACCACGAGCTCGCGCAGATCGCGCCGCGCGTGGTCGTCACACTCGGCGCGACGGCGCTGAAGGCGTTGACCGGCGCGCACGTCAATCTGTCGGAATATCTGGGGCAGACCATCGATCACGGCGGCCGGCTGATCGTGCCGACGTGGCATCCATCTTATGCGCTGAAAATGGCCGACAGCCGGCTGCGCGAGGATATCGTCGCGGGCATGGTGACGGCGTTCAGCCACGCGGCGGCATTGGCGGCGAAAGCGGTGTAGCTTTTTTACCGCTGGATTTGTGCTGCTCGCGCACGCGTCGGCTTTATTGATTGACTATCGTATGCCTCTGCTCATCCAAAATCATTGCAGGGCCGTTGCCACCTTGACCTGCTCGTTTTCGAACGCGGGCTGGAAGGCATCGAGGTCGTCGTCAGTCATGCCTACCGGTGCCGACTTCGCGACGCGTTTCCAGTCTCTGACCGCGTTGCGAACTTCATTGAGAATGCGTTTCGCCTCGTCGGCGGAGAGCCTGAAGTAAGGGGCTTCATTCATCACGGCCTCGATCGAGTCGACCGGCCCGTAGTCTTCATTGAGCCATAACTTCAACTCGGGGTCCTTATCCGGAAAAGGGTTGATGTCGAACGCCGGCGCGAGCCGCCACTGCCCATGCTCGACGTGCAGGAAACCGTGGTTCTGCACATGGTCGTCGACATTGGTAATCAGCAGATTGAACACGAGTCGCCGCCACAACTCCTCCAGGTCGCGCTTCGGGTCAGCACAACGCGCGATGATGCAATCAGCTATCTGGGTATAGGCGTGCTCTTCCTGCCGTGACGCTTGCAGCATGGAGCCAGCCGAGAGGTACGGAATCCGGCCGCCGTTCGCGACACGATCAAAGCGGCGCACGAGCGCAACCGGGATGTCTTCCGACATGACGATGCGCGATTGCGCCACCGTAATGCCGGCGGCTGCGGCCAGATGAAGAGCGAGCACTTCCCCACGCGTGACGCTGCGGTCGTCGTTGACGCTGGGAAATTTGCCGATGGCCAGTTGCCCGTCCTCATCGAGAATCGTGCACTTGGGTCGCATACCGCCAAGCGACGTCCCGCGCCCGCGCAAATACTTCAGGTCGGCTGCGGTTTCCCTGTTCATCTCGACCGCGCGAGTGGCGCCGATCAAATGACCCAATTCGAGCAAGGGCGGCGTGCCACGCCCTCTGTCTTCAATGCTGCGCAAATAGTTGCCCGCTTCGTCCACGAATCGCAACGCACCGATCCGGCTCATATCGTCGACGCCCAGCAGGTAGTCCATCTCCGTGAGCCCGGCGCGCGGCACCTCCAGCCCCTTCTCCTGCGCCGACTTGCGACGCCTTGCGTGGTCACGTGCGATCACCCGGCATCCCCACCCGTCGGGCTCGGTATCCGCAAATGCGAAGTGAAAAATCGAATCGTCTCTGCTGGGTGCCTTACGAAACTGCTGACCGTAAACCAGCTGCAAATCGGGCGAAATCTCGAACCGGTCGGTGGATTGCAGCCACGCTTCGTGATAAGCAAAGCTTGAGTTTTCGCGTGCGCCGTCCTTGTTGAAAGTCAGGGCGCCAACGGGAAGCGCCGCTTGCCCAAGCGCCACCCGGACGATCTGCTGCGACACAGGCCGCTTCATAGCGCCCCCGATTCTGGCGTGACACGTTTATTGCGAACCCGCTGCGGCAGTTGCTGGTTCATTAAGGTCAGCCCGATGGCATCGCCAGCGGAATCCATTAGTCCGTCGATTTTGTCCAGCTCACCCAGAACGAGAAACGCCTGCGCGATCGTGCCGATAGAGATACGTTCGTCGCCGTGTTCCATGCGACGCAGCGTAGCGACGGACGTCTGAATGCGCTCGGCCATTGACGCCTGGGTCAACCGGCGTCGACGGCGCGCCAGCGCAAGGTCGGCTCCGAGTTTCTTCAAGGCACGCACGACCGGCAGAGGGAGCGGATCTCTTTTTCTTTTAACGCTCACATGTGAGCGCTTATGAGGCTTTGCGGTTTCCATATGAGCGGTACTTCAGGATATGGGTTTCCTATTGTCCGCGCGCATTGTTCCTGGGTCAAGTAAATCGACTTAATCGCTCACAGATGATCTTTTATCAACATATAGGGATCATATGTGAGCGATTAACAGGAACTGAAAGTCGTGCGGATGGCGGCACACGCGTAGCCAAAAGGGACGTTCCGGGATTCACCCACCACCCGTCGAGCCCTCAGGCACGCGGCTTGCACATCACAAACCCGCCGCGCAAGCCGCCACGATTCCGCCTAAGCTGATGTGACGCCGCAATTTCCCAAGCACTGGCGCGACACTCGAGCCTCTACCCGTTTCGTCCCCGGCCCGCGCGTCGCGAACCCATCACACGCCCCATGAGCGAAACCAGCCCGCGCCTTTTCATTGTCTCGCCCCATTTCGACGACGCCGTCTTCAGTTGCGGCGCATTGCTCGCCGCCCATCCCGACGCCGCGGTCTGCACGGTATTCGCCGCGCCGCCCGAGCAGCCGATGCACACCGAATGGGATGAAAAGTCAGGCTTCACGGACGCCCATCAGGCCATCCACGAACGCACGCTGGAAGACAACCGCGCACTCGAAGTGCTCGACGCGATTCCGCTGCGCATGCCATTTCGCGACAGCCAGTATTCGGACTCGCCGTCGATCAGCAAAATGGCGGCGGCGCTCGAAGAAACCATCTACCGCACCACCGCCAACACCTTGCTGATGCCGCTCGGCCTGTATCACGACGATCACGTGCGAGTGTTCGAAGCCTGCTGTGAAATCCTGCCGCGCCTGTCGCATCTCACGTGGTTCGGCTACGAGGAAGCGATTCACCGGCGCACGCCCGGCGTGGTGCAGGCGCGGCTCGCGGATCTCGCGCAGCGCGGCATCGTCGCGACGCCCGCCAGTCCGAGCGCCGGCCACACCATCGATGCGCAGCGCCGCGCGCAACTCAAACGCGAGGCGGTCTATGCTTATGAGAGCCAGTTGCGCGCGTTTGGCGCAGGCAATTACGACGACATCTTCGCGACCGAGCGCTACTGGCAGCTCAGCGTGGGTCGTCGCGTGAAAAAGTAGCGGACGCGGCGCGCCGGAAAGGCCTACGCTTGAAGAGAACGGCCGGCGAGAGTTCGACGCCGTCGCCGCATCGGCTTCTTCTCCACTCAAAGGTGCTGCCATGAGCTACGACATGCATACCAGTCCGATTCCCGACCCCAACGCCGATCCGAACCGCGACCCGGAAGCCGATCCGCTGGTGCCGCCGTCGCCCGGCCATCACACAGAGGAGCCGCAGCGGCCCGATGGGCCGCCCGACAAAGACCCGGTGTGACCGCGTTGCGCGGCCAGCCACCGGAAGCGCGAATCAGCGCATCAGTTCGGTAAAGCCTTGCAACAGACGGTCGATGTCGGCGGTGTGAATGTTGCCCATCGTCGAGATGCGGAACAGTTCGGCCGACAAGCCGCCTTGCCCTGCATAGATGACGAAGCCGCGCGCCTTCAGCGCGTCGTGCAGGTGCGGATACGCGATGCCTTGCGGCAAACGGTAGGCGCGCAGCACCACCGACGACTCTTCCGGCGGCAACACGCTGCCGATGCCGCGCTCGGCAAGGCCCGCCCGCGCCTGTTCAGCCAGCGCCGCATAGCGCGCGTGTCGCGCGCGCCAGCCGCCTTCGTCGGCGAGTTCGCGCAGCGCTTCAACCAATGCGTAGTACGCATGCACCGAGGGCGTGAACGGCGTATTGCGCTGATCCTGCAACTTCGCGAGACGGCCGAGATCCAGGTAATACGTGCGGCTCGCCGCCTGCGCGAGCGCCGCGCGGCGCACCAGCACAAACGACGCGCCCGGCACACCATGCAGACATTTGTTCGCCGTGGCGGCCACCGCGTCGAGACTGGCGTCGGCGAAATCGATCGTCTCCGCGCCGAAGCTGCTCACGCCGTCCACCAGTAGACGCAGCCCCCGTTCGCGGCACAATGCGCTGAGCGCGGCCAGATCGTTCAGACGGCCCGTGGTGGTTTCATGATGGATCACGGCGACGTGCGTGAACGCCTTGTCCGCATCGAGGCGTTCGGCGATCCTGGCGAGATCGGGCGCCTGCATCCAGTCGTGCTTCAGCGATTCGTGCGCGATGCCGTATTGCGTCGCGATCTGCGAAATACGCTCGCCATACACGCCGTTTTCCACCACGAGCAGTTTGCCGTTCTGCGGCACCAGCGCGGCAGTCATGCTTTCGACGGCCGCCGTGCCGGAGCCGGTCATCAGCACCGCCTGCCATTCGCTCGCGTCGAGACCGTAGAGATCGACGAGGCGCGTGCGGGCCTCTTCCTGCAAATCGAAAAATTCGCTTTCGCGATGGCACAGATCCGTCTGCAACAGGCTGTTGCGAACGCGTTCGGTGAGCGTCACCGGGCCGGGATTAAGCAGCAGCATGAGCGTTCCCTGACGTTGAATCGAGTTTGACTCGAGGTTGACTTCAAGCCGCGCCGATGTGGCGCATCAGACGCGTCTTCACATCGGGCGGCGTGATGGTGGGACGCGGCAGCCCATCGGGTGTGCCGCGGCGAATGGCCAGACGCGCGAAGCGCGGGCCGTCGAGCGGCGCGGCTTCGAACAGGTCGTCGAGCACATTCACGTCGTCGCTTTCGACCGCCGACGCATAGCCGCACGCCGCCGCCACGCCCGCAAACGAAACTTGCGGCGAGACCGTCGCCTGGCCGCCGGTCGAATCGTGCGCGCCGTTATCGAGCAGCACGTGCGTGAGATTCGACGGGCCGTACGCGCCGATGGTGGCGAACGCGCCCATTCGCATCAGCGCGGCGCCGTCGCCGTCGAGCGCGACCACGTGCAGGTCGGGACGCGACAACGCAAGACCCAGTGCGAACGGCGTCACGCAACCCATTGAGCCGACCATGTACAACTGGTTCGCACGGTCGTCGATCGCATAGAGCTCGCGCCCGCAAAAGCCGGTCGACGCGAGCACCACCGTCGATTCGAGCGGCGTGTGCGCGATCACCTTGTTCAGCGCGTCGTGACGCGAAGCCAGTTCGCTCGCCGCCACATTCGCGAACCGCGATTGCGGCGTGACAGGCACGCGGCGCTCGCTCACACCGCTGTCCTTCAATTCGTACGGCGCCACGCTGCCCTTCTGCATCACGAGCGCGTACGGGCGGCCGGTTTCATCCATATGCGCGATGGCGCGATCGAGCGCCGGGCCGATTGCGTCGGCTTCGGTCGGGAAGGTTTCCCAGGGAATCTCCATCGTCTCGAGCATCGCGGGTGTAACCGGACCCATCAGCGCGTGCTGCGGTTCGTCGGCGACACCGGGCTGGCCGCGCCACGTCACGATCAGCAATTGCGGCAGACGGAAGGTCCACGTGAGCGAGGTCAACGGGCTCACGGCGTTGCCGAGCCCGGAGTTCTGCATCATGGTGATGCCGCGCCGGCCGTTTTGCGCGCCAAGCGTGACGCCCGCAATCAACGCGACGGCGTCGCCTTCATTGGCCGCCGACACGTAATGCAACGATTCGTTCTGCAACACGTAGTTGATGAACGGCGTCAGATAGGAGCACGGCACGCCCGCGTACCAGTCGAAGCCGCGCTCGCGCGCCGCCTCGACGAACTGTGCTGCCTCGATCATTGCGCGGCTCCGCTGGCTGCGTCCGTCGCATCTTTGCCGGCTGCGCCAACCGCGGCCGCGAACGGCGCCTGCGCGTGCGCGAAATCGCCAGCACGGCGGAAGTCTTCGAGGTCGTTCACGCCGCGCCAGTGGCCGTGCACGTATTGCACTTCGATCGATTCGCCCGCTTCGATCAGCGCGTTAAGCAACGCCGGCATGTCGAGCGACGCGAAATCCGCGCGCGCCTGCAACTGGCTCATCACCGCCTGCAGACGCTCACGGCCTTCACCGCGCACATTCAGCAGACCGACCCAGCGGCCATGCGGTGTTTGCGACGCGATCGCCGAGGATGCATCCTGCCCGCTCGACACATGACGCAGCACGACCTTGTTGCCGAACAAACCGCGATCGTCGGCGGCCGAACACCACGCGAAATCGCGCACACTGGCATTTTCGGCGTCGGTCAATGACGAATCGACCACCACGCTGAACGCCGCTTCGCTCTCCACGAGATCACGCAGGATATAGCTGCGGAACAGCAGATCGCCGTACGAGACCACCGTGTCGCCCGCGAGTTTATCGACCGCACACGCGAGCGACGCGAGTTCGCCGGTTTGCGCGTGCTGTTCATTGACGACGAGCTTGATGCCCGCCGTGTCGATCGCATCGGCGCGATAACCGCCGACCACGGTAATGTCGTTCACGCCCTGCTTCTTGAACGCATCGACGAGCCAGCGCAACAGCGGCTTGCCGGCGATCGGCAGCATCACCTTCGGACGGTCTTCGGTCACCGCTTCGAGACCCTTGCCGCGGCTCGCCGCGAGCACGACCGCGGAACCGGCGGCACGGCCGCTCGACAGGTAGCGATCCTCGGCTTCCGAGTATTCGTCGGCGTCTTGCAGGCGGAAGATTTCGTTGACGGCGGCAATGCTGTCTTCCACATTGACGAGCGTTTCGCTCGAATGGATTTCCTTGGCGACGGCCTGCATGGCCGACGTCGCCGCGCGGATCAAATGGTTCGCCCAGATCACCGTGCTGATGCCGGCTTCGCGGAACACTTCGGTGGGCGTGCTGTAGTACTTGGTCGGCACGATCACGAGCGGGCCGCGGCCGGCCCATTCGCGCGCGAATTCGAGAATTTCGTCGGGACGCGACAGCTTGCTGTGAATCAGGATCGCGTCCGCGCCGGCCTGGCGATACGCTTCCGCGCGACGCAGCGCTTCGTCCATACCCCAGCCGGCGATCAACGCTTCAACCCGCGCGACGATCGAAAAATTCTCATCGGACTGCGAGTCTTTACCGGCTTTGATCTTCCCGCAGAACTCATCCATATCGGCGAGCGGCTGCGCTTCGCCGTTGATGAAGCTGTTGGTCTTGGGGAATTGCTTGTCTTCGATACACACGCCGGCAATGCCGCGCTGTTCGAGTTTGCGCACCAGGCGGCGCACGTTGTTGAAGTTGCCGTAGCCGGTATCGCCGTCGAGCAGGATCGGCAGATCGCTGGCGTCCGCCATGAATTCGAGCGTGTCGACCACTTGCGTCCAGCTTGCTTCGTTGTTGTCGCGCACGCCGTATTGCGCGGAGATCGCGAGGCCCGAACCCCAGATGGCCTTGAAGCCGGCTTCGCGAACAATGCGGGCGGACAGGCCGTTATGGGCCTCCATCATGAATTCGAGTTCGTTGCTGACGAGCATCTGGCGCAGGCGCGCGCTACGGGAAACAGACACGAAAGCGGGTTCGCGGGCGTTCATTTTATGTACTCCTGGTGGCGGGCTTATCAATGCTCTTCTATTGCCCGGCTGGCGTCTGGAAAACGGCGACTATAGCGGAATTTTTATTTATTCGTCTTTTCCGTGACAGCGGTTTTCTTCATTTGCGGATAAGTGGAAAAATGTGTCGTTTTTTGCAATCCGCAATTGCGAGAAGTCGCTTGGATTTTATTGGCGTTTTGTGGAATTCTGCCGCAACCGCACGACCACGCTTCGACGGACGGCGCGTCCATTCGTTTTTGTCATCACGCGGTTGTGGCGATACCGAGGTTTTAGTACCCGTATTTTATTTACGGAAGGTTTTAACTCTTATTATCGATTCGCCAACACTGACATTTTCTCACCCGCAATAGTGCGGAATCCCGATTGAACGGCATCGAATAAATCAGCAAGTGCTGAATGCAGCATAAAGCCGCCCGCACGACGATAAAGTCCTTTTAGTCAGACGAATAAAATACCTGACAGCGGGTTTCCCCTGCCCTGCGCCGCTTCTGTCGCCGCGCCGTAAACACAGTCAGCGACAAGCCACTCGCCGCAAGCGAATCCAATCCCTGACCGACCACCGTTCGAAAGCAGAAACCGCTATGACCCTGAACAAAAAACTGACCTCGATGATCGCCGTCCTCTGGATCGGCCTGATCCTGATCGGCGGCTTCGGCGCATGGCAAAACCGTGCCTCCATGATCTCCGACCGCCGCGATCAGTTGAAATCGCTGATCGACCAGGCCGACCACATCGTCGAGCGCTACTACACGCTCGCGCAGCAGCACACCATCACGGACGAGGAAGCCAGAAAGCAGGCGCTCGATTCCCTCAAGGCGATGCGTTACGGCACGGACGGCTACATCTCCGTCAACAATTCGCAGCCCGTCATGCTGATGCATCCGTTCAAGCCGCAGATGGTCGGCAAGGACCTGACGCAATTCACCGATCCGGCGGGCAACCATCTGTTCGTCGATATCGTCAATGCGGGCAATCACGACGGCGGCGGCTTCGTCGACTACCTGTGGGCCAAGCCGGGCAGCGAAAAACCCGTGGCCAAGACCAGCTTCTCGCGTCACTTCGCGCCGTGGGACTGGTATATCGTCACCGGCATGTACATGGACGACGTGCAACGCGCGTTCTACGCCAATCTGCTGCGCTGGCTCGTCATTACCGTCGCGCTCGGCGCGATCGCCACCGCCGTCATGTTGCTGGTGCTGCGCAGTATTCGCCGTATGCTCGGCGGCGACCTCGAAGTGGCCGTCGAACACGCGCAGTTGATGGCGCGCGGCGATCTGGCCACGCGCGTGCCGGTTCAGTCGGACAACACCGGCAGCCTGCTGCATGCGCTTCAGGCGATGCAAGCCGGTCTGGTCGAAACGGTGTCGCGCGTGCGTCTCGGCACGGAAAACATCAATATCGGCGCGACCGAAATCGCCGCCGGCAACACGGACCTGTCGCAGCGCACGGAAGAACAGGCCGCCGCGCTCGTCGAGACGGCGTCGAGCATGGACCAGATGACAGTCAACGTGAAGCAGAACGCGGACAGCGCACTGCAGGCCGCGCATCTCGCCGGTCAGGCCGCGGACGTCGCCACGCGCGGCAGCCGCGTGGTGGACGACGTGGTGCGCACTATGGGCGAGATCACCACCAGCTCACGGCAGATCGGCGACATCATCGGCGTGATCGACGGCATCGCTTTCCAGACCAACATCCTGGCGCTCAACGCCGCCGTCGAAGCGGCGCGCGCGGGCGAACAGGGACGCGGCTTCGCGGTGGTCGCCGCCGAAGTGCGCAGCCTCGCGCAACGTTCGGCCACGGCGGCGAAGGAAATCAAGGCGTTGATCGAAACGTCGACAACTACCGTGGAATCCGGCGCGTCGCTGGTCGCCAACGCCGGCTCGACGATGGGCGAGATCGTGCAGTCGGTACGCCGCGTGAACGAGATTCTCGAGGAGATCAGCAACGCCTCGCGCGAACAGAGCGCGGGCATCGAGCAGGTCAATCGCGCGGTCGGCGAAATGGATCAGGTCACGCAGCAGAACGCGGCGCTGGTCGAAGAGGCCGCCGCCGCGGCGCATTCGTTGAAGGATCAGGTGGGTGTGCTGCGCGAAGCGATTTCGAGCTTCGCGCTGCCGGCCTGAGCGTTTTTACACCGCCCCACACGAGCAGCGGAACAGCAGAAGCAGCAAAAAAAGAAGGCGCTCAACAGGCAGGGAGCGCCTCTTTAACACGCCGCGTCGGAGTCGACGCATTAATCGAACGAAACAGCCGCGCGGATTTTTCAAGTCCGCGCGGTTTTTTTATGGCCGCGCGCGCCCCGGTCTGCGTCGGTTTGCGCCTTGTCGGCAATGTCACCGCGCTCGGCGGCGGCACGGTGCGCGACGTTCGGCTCGGTCACTATCCTCTTGCGTGGATCTCGCATCCAGATTACGTTCTCATTACAATCGGAGCGGCGTCGATAGCCGCGGCGTGCGCGAGGTGGCTGCGCAACTGGCAAAGGCTCTTCGTCACGGTCGACGCGATCGGCTGCGACGTGGCCGCCGCGCAGGCCGCAAGCCCCGCCATTGTCGTGCTGGCCAGCGCGATCATCGGCGTGTGCTGCGGCATGTTGTGCGACGTGCTGTGCAACCAGATGCCGCTGGTGTTTTGCGTCAGGAGTTGTACGCGAGCATCGCCCAGCGCCGGCGTCGTGTATGTCGCTTTGCAAGCCTGCCGCGTCGCGCCGGAACCGGTGTCGCTCGTGCTGCTAGTAAGCGGTTTCGCGATGCGCATGCTGGCCGCGCGTTTCCGCTTGTAACTCAAGGCATTCACCGCCGCCGATTCGGGCGGCACAAGTTAATCGAGCTGTTCGTTATGCGCATCCAATGATCCAGAAGAAGAAATCGCAGTCGCACGATCCCTATACGCCCGTCGCGAAGCACCCCTTGCTGGCCGCGCGCCTGCCAAGGTGGCGTTCGAAATTCATCGTCCTGCTGGTGTTCGGCGCGTTCGCCTCGCTCGCGGGACGCGCGTTCTGGGTGCAGGTGGTGAACCAGGACTTCTACGTCGATCAAGGGCAAAAGCGCTATCAGCGCACCATCGAACTCGACGCGACGCGCGGGCGGATCGTCGATCGCAACGGCTCGATGCTCGCCGTCAGCCTCGCAACCTACGAGATTTGGGCTTCGCCCAAGCTGATCGACGAAGCGGCTGTCGCGCCGCTCTCGAAGCTGCTCGATCTGCCGCTCGCGGAGCTGCGCCGGCGTCTGAACGGCGACAAGACCTTCGTGCTGCTCAAGCGTCAGGTGGATGCCGAGACCGCCGGACATCTGTCGAAATTGGGCCTGGCGGGCATCACGCAGATCGCCGATTCGAAGCGCTTTTATCCTGAAGGCGAATCGGCGGCGCACGTGGTCGGCTTCACGGATATCGAGGACAACGGCCAGGAAGGCGTCGAACTCGCCGCCAACGAACAACTGCTCGGTGTGCCCGGCCAGCGCGAAGTGATCCGCGACCGGCTGGGGCGCGTGGTGTCCGAAACGCGGCCGCTCGTGCCCGCGCAGAACGGCGATACCATCCACCTGACGATCGACCGACGGATCCAGCAGCTCGCTTATGCGCAACTCAAGGAAGCGATCGCCAAACATCACGCCGAAGCCGGTAGCGTAGTGGTGCTCGACGCGCGCAACGGCGAGATCCTCGCGCTCGCCAACTACCCGAGCTTCGATCCGAACGACCGCGCCCGCCTGACCGGCCGCCAGTTACGTAACCGCGCGGTGGTCGATACCTTCGAGCCGGGCTCAACGATCAAACCGGTGGTCGTCGCGCTCTCGATCGATGAGGGCAAGGTGCGGCCGCAGAGTGTGATCGATACCGCGCCCGGATGGTACAAGATTGGGCCGGCCGTGATCCACGACACCTCGAATCATGGCGTGATGACCGTCGCCGAAGCCGTGCAGAAGTCGAGCAACATCGCGCTCGCCAAGCTCGCGTTGAATCTGCCGGCCGAAAAGATCTGGACCAAGTATCAGGAATATGGGCTCGGTTTGCGCCCGGAACTGACGTTTCCGGGCGTGGCATCCGGCAAGGTGCGTCCATACAAACGCTGGCGTCCGATCGAACAGGCGACCATGGCGTATGGCTACGGGCTGTCCACCTCGCTATTGCAGATGGCGCAGGTGTACACGGCCTATGCCGGCGACGGCACCATGCATCGCGTAAGTCTGTTGCGCAACGGAGCGGGCGCGGCCGCGCCATCCGACGACAAGCGCCACGCGGTCACGACGCCGGCCACCGCGCGTGCCATCCGCTCGATGCTGGAAATGGCAACCGGTGTGGGTGGCACAGGCCGCGCGGCGACCGTGGAGGGCTACCGGATCGGCGGCAAGACCGGCACGGCACGCAAACAGGTCGGCGCGACTTACGCGAAAAATCGCTACCGCGCGCTGTTCGTCGGCATGGCGCCGATGAGCGACCCGCGGCTGATCGTTGCGGTGATGATCGACGATCCGGCGGGCAAGGCGTTTTATGGCGGGACGGTGGCCGGCCCGGTGTTCAGCGGCGTGACGAGCGGAGCGCTGCAGTTGCTGGGTGTGCCGCCGGACGCGCCGGGTACTTGAACGAGAGCTTCGGGCGGCATGCGGGGAGCGAGCGAGGCGACGCGAGGCGCGAGCGTCAGCGCCTCAGATCAACGTGCCATCTGCGCATCGCCCGCTGCTGCCAGCGCCTCGATGCGATTGCGGCCGTTGCGTTTGGCCTGATACATCGCGCGATCGGCATCTTCTATCATCGCGCCGCCCAGTTTGGCCGCCTCGCTCGGCGTGCCGCTGATCGTGCGCGCCGCCACACCGATCGACACCGTCAGGACGATGCGCTCGCCATGATCGTCCTGCAAAGCCAGCCGTTCGACCGCCAGCCGCACACGCTCGGCGACGGTAAGCGCGTCGGCCCGGTCGCCTTGCAGCAGCGCGGCGAATTCTTCGCCGCCATAACGCGCCACGGTGTCGCCGAGACGCACCTGTTGCCGCACACAAGCCGCCACCGCCGCCAGTGCGCGGTCGCCGGTCTTATGGCCGTAGGTGTCGTTAATGCGCTTGAAGCTGTCGATATCGATGAACAGACACGCCACCGGCACGCCGTAGCGACAGGCGCGCATGATCTCCTCGCGCATCCGCTCGTCGAAATAGCGGCGATTGGCGAGGCCCGTCAATGAATCGGTCATGCCCAGTTGCTTGAGCCGCTCGCGATGCGCGACGTTGTCGAGGCTCGCTGTCACGATGCTCGCGAAGCGCTCCAGAATGTCGGTGGCCATGCCTTCGGCGAAACGCGCCGGGTCGTCGCTGCCGAGACAGAGATAGCCGCTCGCGGCATCGCCCACGGCAAGCGGCAAAACGATTGCGCTCGCGGGGACCGCGCCGTCGCCGAAGAATGCACGCCGCGCCGAATCGCCCATGCCGTGCAGCTTGCCGAGCCACGGCCGGCCCGCTTCGCACAAACCTTGCGCGGCAAGGCCGCCTTCGCGCGAGACCAGCAGCTTCGACTGATCGAGTGCGCGCAAGGCGGCCGGCTCGAGCAGCTCGCGCAGCATTGGCGCGCGGTCGTCGAGCCAGAGCGTCACGCCCGTCAGCGAAAATTCCCGCGGCAATTGAGTGAACAGCGTGTCGAGAAACGATGCGAAGTCCTGAGCGCCGATTAAACGTAGCTCGACGTTCTGGAAGCGCCGCAACGTGCGCTCGTTGTGCTGCACGGTATCGACGAGCGAACGAAGGCGCTCGGAAAGCGGCGTTTGGGCAAGGTTCGTCACGTTATCTGGGGCGGCCCCGAAGGCGAAGCGGGGTTGGCGACCCCAATCGCTGTAATAACGGCGGATCTCGCCGGGTCTTGAGGGTCCGATCGCGCGACTACGCTTTTACGCGGTCCGCTTTTCGCCTTCTTAAGTCTGGCTTAATTCTTTGCTGCAACCATGAGGCACAACATCCCCTGTTGAAGCCGCCAGAGCACCGGCGGCGCTTTTTCCCCGGGGTGTCGACGACGCGCCAGAAGATGGGCTGCAGGCCCGCGAAGAAGGAGTCAGACCATGGTTGAAGACACGGTATTCGAGCATCTGCGCGCCATGCCCGGCAACGACTGGGTCAGCCAGATTCACTCATGCAAGGTCTCGGACCCGCTGCAGCATCCTTGGGGTCGCTCATACCGGCTCGTCGAATGGACCATGAAGCACACGCCCGAATCAAGCCACCGCGTGGTGCCCGCCGAGAGCACGCCGCTCGAGATCGCTCAAGCTGTTGTCTCGCACGTGCCGGGCCGCCGTTTTTGCCAGGACGGCAACGAATAACCAGCAGCGCGCCGATCACGCGCCGCGCATTCGGCGCTCTAGCCGCGCGCGGCGATCGATGTGCAGTGGTCCAATGCATCCTCCAGCCGGTCGTTGCCCCAGAACATTTCATCGCCGACAAAAAACGTCGGCGCGCCAAAAATGCCACGAGCCGCGGCCGCCGCGGTTTGTTCACGCAAGCGTAGTTTGTTCGCGTCGCTTTGCGCTTCGGCGATGATCTCCGCCGCCGGCAAACCCAGTTCATCGAGCGCTTCGCTCACCACTTCCGTCGAACCGATATCGCGGTCATGCGCGAAGTTCAGTTGCATGATCTTGCGGCAATAGGCGGCGATCCATTCGCGCTGCGCGCCGAGCAGCGCCACGCGCATCGCAAGAAGGGCGGCGCGCGGAAACGTGGAGGGACGCTTCAGGGCGATGCCGTATTTGCGGCATTGCCGTTCCATGTCCTTCCACACATACGCACCCTTTTCCTTCTGAAGGACGAACGGCGAATTGTCGAAACCGAGATCGCGAAACACCGGCCCCAACAGGAACGGACGCCAGTGAATCCGCACGCCTCGCGCAGCGGCCTCCGCTTCAATGCGCATGACGCTGAGGTAGCTGTAGTTGCTGCCGAAGTCGAACCAGAAATCGATTTCCGGTACTTGCGTGGGCACGCGCGTTGCTGATTCGTTCATCTTTGCCCTCCAGTCATTCGTAACCGGACCGCGCTTATGTCTTGCAAAGCTTAACAGTCGGACAGAGCGCGTGTCCCTATGATGGCCCTTCACACCGCTACGTCAGATGCTCATAACATGATGAAGTATCCCTACGACATTCTCACCGCCGCGTGTCTTTTCATCATCGTGGTTTCCACGTCAATCATGCTCGCGCTGTCCTGAGCGATTCGCACCCTCTGGCGCGGCAACGGGAAACCTAGGTACGCGCGCTACCTAGGCACGCACGCTACGCGTTTCCGTAAAAAGACGGGATATACTGTACATATATACAGTACTTTTCGTCTGAGCAATGCGCCTTCCACCCTTTGAACCTCCCACGCTCGCCGAGCTGCGCGCCTGGTGGCGCACGCGCGACGAGCAGGCCGTCCAGCGGCTCATCCTCGAAATCCAGCGGCAGCGGCTCACGCTGCTGGAATTGCGCAATCTGATCGACGGCGGCGTCCAGCAGGCGCGTGCCGCGGACCGCACGCTGGTCGAGCGTGGCGAACCGTTGATGACACTGCGTATCAGGATCGCCCAGGAAGTGCTCCGGGTCGGCGAGATCGACGACACGCGGCAAATGAGCCGCGCCGAACAGGAAAGGCTTGCGGTTCGCACCGAAGGCCAGATGGACTACGCGCGCGAAGGCCGCCTCAGGCGACAGCGCCGCAATATCTAGCGCAAACGCGACCTCGCTGCCGCAGCGGTTAAGCGAGGCCGCGCCATTCGATCAGCGCGTTTGCGTGGCCACGCGCAGGCCGAGCGAAATGAACAGCACGCCGATGATCTTGTTCTGCCAGCGCGTCAGCCACGTCAGACGCTTGACGAATTTGCCCAGCGGACGAATTGTCAACACGATCAACGTCGTATAGAGCGCGCTCATGCCGACAAAAATCAGCCCGAGCGTGGTGAACTGCAGAAATGTGGAACCGTGTTCGGGACGAACGAACTGCGGCAGAAACGCGAGAAAAAACAGCGCGGTCTTGGGATTCAATACTTCGGCGGGAATGGCCTGAAAGAAGGCTTTCGAGGCCGACACCGGCGCGACGGCCGGCATATGAGCGCTTGCCTGTTTCTCACGCAACGCGCGAACGCCGAGATACACCAGGTAGGCGGCGCCGACGAACTTGACCGCGTTGAAGGCCAGCGCCGAAGTCATTAGCAGCGCCGACAGGCCGACCGATGCGCCCAGCGTATGAATGAAATCGCCAACCGCAATGCCAAGGCCGGTGAGAATGCCGGCCTTGCGGCCGCCGTGCACGGTGCGCGTCAACACCAGCAGCACAGCCGGACCGGGAATCAGAAAGAGCCCGAGTACAACGGCAACGAAAGTCCCTAGCGTGGATAGATCAAGCATGTCGTCTCCCTGGTGACGCGCTGTTTGCAGCGAACAGGCGCGCGCGTTCAGCGGAAGATTGTAGACCAATGGGTGATTTCTGATTCGCGCGCGCCCTGTCTGCCGTCTGCTGCATTGCTATCACTTACACGATAAACGCGCGGCGAGCGGCCGGCACAATGCACGCCGCAAACGGGCTCGCGGGTCTTGCAGAGTCGTCTCCGAGATAGTCCGTCAGCGGCCGCTGATCCGTTACCATGGCGGGCACGACGCCGCGTGCGGCCCGTATTTTTTATCTAACGAACTCCTTGCCTTGCCCACTTACACCCTGCCCGCGGCGTTGAGCGCGGAACTCGAGATACGCAAGAGCCGATTTATTGCGTACGCGATACCGGTTGCCGACCGCGACGCCGCGATGGCCGAATTGCGGCGCCTGCGCGACGAGCATCCTGCCGCGACGCATGTCTGCTGGGCTCTGCTGGCTGGCGGCCAGTCCGGCATGTCCGACGACGGCGAGCCCTCCGGCACCGCTGGCCGGCCGATTCTCGAAGTGCTGCGGCATCACGACCTGGACGGCGTGCTGGCCGCCGTCGTGCGCTACTACGGCGGCGTGAAGCTCGGCGCAGGCGGTCTCGTGCGTGCGTATACCGATGCGATCGCTTCGGCGCTGCTGGATGCGCCGCGTGTCGAGCGCATCGCGCAGGTTTCGCTGACCGTCGAGGTCAGTTACGCCGACGAGGCGAAAGTGCGTCGATGGATCGACGCCGAAGGCTATGCGCTCGTGGACAGCGCCTACGCGATGCTGGTGAAAATGACGATCCGTTTGCCCATCAATGCGGTGGATGATGCGCAGCGAGCGTTGGTGGATATGACTCAGGGAAAAGCCGGCTTCTTCTGACGGCGTGCGTGCCTCGTCCTTAAAGGAGGCCGAGCGCGCCCCGATTAAGAGATGCCAGGGTGCAAGCCGCTGTTACCATGTTGTTTATTCCCCGGAACGACTCAATTTAATAGGGTAACTCCTCTGACCTCGACCGCCGTTTTTTCCAGCATAGCGCCTGAGTCGCCGCATCGGAGCGCGTCTGTGCCGCAGTCGCTCGATGCCATGCGTTCACCGTTGACTTCGACCGTGCTCAAGGGATGCGGCACGCTCGCGCTGCCGTTGATGCTCTCCGCCTGCTCGTGGTCGTGGTTCGGCCTGAATACCTCGGCACGCGCGGTGGCGCATCCGACCGGCTGGCTCAGCGTCGCGCCCGCAAGTGACTTCGCCTATGTGCCCGCTCGCGACGGACAAGTTTCGCCGAACCGCATCGAAAACACGGCGATGACGGGCATCGTGCTCAAGAACGACATCAATGAAACCGTGCGCAATGGCATTGTGAAGAGCCTGCGGATCGCCGGTTTTCATCTCGACGGGGGCAAGCGGATCCTCAGCGGCAGCATCGAGACATTCACGGTGGACGACACGCGCTCGCCAGCGTTGTGGACATTGAAAATGCGCTACGTGGTGACCGACGCCGCAACCCAGAAGGTTGTGTTCTCAACCACCAAGACGGTCAAACAGAAGTCGCCGAAGTTCACCAGCAGCACCATCGCCATTGAAGACACGGTCAAGCTGAGCGTCGACGCATTGATCGACGATCCGGGGTTTGTCAAAGCGGTGAATTAAGCGCACCCTCGACATCGGTCTCACCAGCTTCGCTACAATCGCACAAGGGTGTCGCGCGCGCCGTCTCGCCGCGCGGCCCGTCGCAACTGCGTTCTTTCTATGTGCGAGCCGTCATGTCCATCACCGCCTGGCTGTTCTTTCTGCCCGCCTGCTTCGCGATCAATCTCGCGCCCGGGCCCAATAATCTGCTGTCCATCAACGTGGCGGCGCGTCATGGTTTCATGACCGCGTTTGTCGGCGGCACGGGGCGTCTGGTTGCATTCGCAGTGATGCTCGTGCTTGCCGCAACCGGTCTCGCCGTCGTACTGCACGCGTCGGAGTGGTTCTTCCTCGCGATCAAACTGGCCGGCGCTGGTTATCTGATCTGGTTGGCCATTCAGTTGTGGCGCAGCGATGCGCCCACCATCGACACGACGCAGCAGGAAGATGCCTCGCTTACGCGGGTCGCACGCAGAGAGTTCCTCGTGGCTGCCGGCAATCCGAAGGCTATTCTGGTGTTCACCGCGTTCTTGCCGCAATTTGTCGATATTGCCAAGCCGATGTTGCCGCAGTTTGCCGTGCTGGGAGCGAGTTTTCTGGTGTTGGAGTGGTTCGCTATCGCGCTGTATTCGTGGGCGGGGATGTATCTCGGGAAGTGGTTGGTGCGTGCGAGAGTAAGGCGGTGGTTTAATCGGTGCTGTGGGGGCTTTCTGGCGGCGATTGGGGTGGGGTTTTTGATGGTGAGGCGGGGGTGACGGGGCACGCCGCCGTTCGCCGTACCCCTTCCTGCTAATACCAGTCAGGGGACGCCAGTACACGTCCGCGTGTCACCCACGTTGTCGATAAAGTCCATGAACTCTTCGAGATGTGATTCGGCGTTAACGTAACGTTGTTCGTTTTTTCCGCATACCAGAAGTTCGGCAACGTGCCTGACGCAAGCCTCCTCGAGAGGTTGTGCTTCCCGCGGTCCAGGCAACGCATTGTCTTGCAGAAATTCCGCACATTTCCGCTGATAACAGAACAGCATGACAGGGACGTTGTAGACAAAACTAACGATGGCGCCGTGCAGCTTCGAGGTGACCGCGCAGGTCGCGCCTGCGAGCAGATCTATGATCCCGGTAATCGAATCGCTGTATTTGAATCGACTCACGCGCACATACAATGGCGAGAACAGACGCGCAATGTCTCCTGTCACCGCGACGCTCTCGTCGTCAAGTGAGACAAACAAGACTTCATCGACCAGTCGCTGGCTGTCTACTTCGGCAAGTATCGCAAGCACCGTGTCGATATATTGTCGTAGATGAATAGATACGATCAGGGTTCTCTGAGCTTCAAGTCTGCGTTTTGGCGTGTAAATGGCAGGCAACGCGAATGCCAGATCCTTGAGGTTCGCGGGTACCAAACTCGCCGCTGCTGCGATCTCATCAACAGATGCTTCGTCGCGAACGGCAATACGCGGTACATCTTTGAGAACATCCAAAAACCGGTCCCGCCGCTCTATCGTTTCGAAGGGCCCAATCGACACACCAACTGCGGCGACAGGCTTGCCGAGACGCCGTCCCAGATTAACAACCAGGTTTGCGAAGGAAAGCGAAGCATGGGCGCCGAATAGCGAGCCGCCACCAAATATCACCGCCTGAGCGCGTAATATCGCAGCCGCATATGTCACGCACCGCGCCGCTGCGCCAATTGCCCCCCGCCGCGCCCAGAAGGCCCGCGCAACCGGCAAGTGGAACGAATGCGTCAATTCCTGCGTGGTCGTCGCACCGACAATCAGCGGCTGAATGCCTCCGATCCTAAAGGATATCGATTGCAACAGATATCCGAACAGGTCGTCGCCAAAGTTATGGCGTCCGTAGAATCCGAAGAAAGCAATGCGTTTCCCTTGGCGGACAGAAGTGGGTTGGGCACTTCCGGAGCAAGACTCTCGAGCGGAAGCGCGGTCCAATGCATCGTCTGGCGTAGTCATCTCAATGTCCCGTGTGAAAATCTTTAACCACAACGTGTGACTCCAAGTCGTGTTCAGGTGTCAACAGACGCCGGTACACCGTGACATAAGAACGAAAAAGTCGGGTATCGCCAAACCGGGCTACCGCGCGCGCACTCGCAGCTGCACCCATCCGGATGCGTAGCGCCGCGTCGTCGATCAGGCGGCGTGTGTAGCGCTCCAGCTCTTCGTCGTCGTTCGCCAGAAAGCCCGTCACACCGTGGACAATCACATCGCGATTTCCGACGATGCGGCTGGCAACTGCTGGAAGTCCGGCTGCCTGCGCTTCGATCAGGGCTATCGGCATGCCTTCCCAAAGCGAAGGCAGAACAAAGATGTCGCACTGCCGCAGTCGGCGCCGAAGCTCCGGCGCAGCGATCCACCCACTCAACTGAACCACGTCGCGATCGATCCAGCGATCGATGGCATCGCCTTCCCCGTTACCGAACCATACAAAGCGAGCATTGGATGTCGCCACGACGCGTTGAGCAAGGCGTGTGAAGCGCCACGGCGCCTTCTGATAAGCGACCCGTGCTGACGTGCATAGGACGACCTCTCCAAGGCGCCGTTGGCTTCGGCTTAATTCGATATCGTCTAGCTTCACTGCATTCTCGACCAGACTCGTTCGCTCGGCGTTCTTGAAGAGCATTCGTGCATAACGCAATTCACTCTTTGAGCAGGCAACAATGTGCCCACCGCACGCATGCAGCATCCGTTCAAAGAGCAGAAGGAGCTTGGCCTTGTATGGCGAGATGTCCTGCTTCAGAAAGGCGAAACCATGTGGCGAATAAATGGCGCGTGAGGCAATACCAAGTAGACGCGTGGAAACCCGCCCTAATGCCCCTGCTTTCGAAGAATGAAGATGAACAATGTCAGGTCGCTCCCAAAACAGGTCAACGGTAAGTCGGGACAGGCTGACAAGATCGCGAAGGCCGATCGCGGCACCCATCGCGACTACCTTACGGCGTACCCGGGGATCGAACAACTCATCCAGTTTCGCGGACGGCGGCGTGTCCTGGCGCACGGAATGCAGCACGACGACGTCGTCGCCGGCGGCTGCCTGACGATTGGCAAGCAGGACAATACAATGCAGCACGCCGCCGCCCAGTGCTTCTGTCACGTGTACAATTTTTTGACGCATGGCCGCTCACCCCATATCCTGTAATGCGGGCGCGACTCGATACGGGAGGAATGGAGATTCTCCGCGTCCTTCTTCATCGCTCATGTTGTGGATTCGTCCTGCGAGCGCAATCAGTCCAATGACGAACAGACACATCGCCAGGTTCCTGTTCATACGCCCAGCAGGCGGAGAAAACTGGCGCCACAGCATGACGAGCATGAGGTTGACAAGAATCAACTGGAAGCGGATACCGGCATAGCTCACCTGGGTCATGCCGTACAGACAGGCCGCCAACACCGCACATATCAGCCAACCGACAGGCGGAATGGAGAATTGCCGTCGGTACACAATCATCACGCCGAGCATCCCTATCTGAATCAGAAGGAAGAGCAGGCCAGACGACGCGTTCGGTGCGGATATCCCGGTGTACAGACTTGCCTTGTCGGTAAAGTAGTCCGGCATCAGAAGTGAGCCGCCCAGGACAACCATCGCAGCAGTCAGGATCATCAACGTGTTGCCCCGCCGGGTCGTTGCAACAAAAAGGATGAACAGGAGCGCCGACGAGAAATGGACAGAGGTGCTGATTGCCGCGTATATGAAAAATCGAGTTGGCTTCCGCTGTGGCGATATGCTCGTCGCCATCAGAAAGATGGATGATGCGAGACCGTATCGCATCACGTTCATCGTCAGTTCGTAAAACATGCCAGGTACAATGATCAGGCCGCCGAACCAGATACCAAAGCGACTGCGCGAAATGGACCACAGCAAAAGTAGCGCGGTGGTCATCGAAATGCTGTTGACGACGAACCGCGGGTCGGGATTGATGTACCAAAGAAGTTGCGCGTAAGCATTAAATAGCGGTTCACCCCCGTAGCCATTCCCCTGGCCGAGGTCCGTAAACGCCTGGTAATACGCTGCAGTGTCGGTACCACAATGCCCGCGCAAAGCGGCCAACGCGATCATAGGCAGTGCGCAGGTGAGAACGACAACGGGGTTGGTTCCTCCATAGGCAATGCACAATGCAAGGCCGAAGTAGAAGATCAGCAGCGGCATGAAGTAGTACATCATGGTGCGTACCCCGCGGACTGATCCTTTTCAACCAGAATTGCGAGCAGGTTTTTCACGTGAATCTCCGCGATAACACGCAACGACGGAGATACTTAAGCATGCTCAGCAGCGAAAAACATAGCCATTCAACGTTACTAACCAGGCCTCGCTTGCGAAAGGCAAGATAGTTATCCTGTTCGCCTTTCTGGATATTCCAAAGTTGAGCGCTCAGACCCGTCTGTGCACCGAACTGAGCCTTATAAACATGCGAAAGTCGGGACGGAAACAGGTATGCTTTTCCGCCGTCCATCAAAACAACTTCGAGCAACATGAAATAATCTTCCGCGTGCCGCTTTTTCTCGTCGAAACGAGCACTAACGTCCTGGCGCACCATGATGCTGGATGGCGTGAAGCGGTTGGAGAACAGGATGCGCCAACGCGACACGTGATACGGCACAGTAGTAGTCGGCCCTGGTTGTGCGTCGAATTGTTCACCGGACTTAAGTTGTGCCACGGGATGGCCGGTGATCGCCACGTCAGGATGGGCCGCCATCCATCCGTATTGGATAGCTACCTTCGCTGGATGCCAGCTATCGTCCGAGTCGAGAAACGCAATGTAGGGTTGCGTCGCGATAGCCCATGCGGCGTTACGCGCGGCCCCTGGTCCCGCATTGCGAGGCTGCTGGACTATACGGATCCAGTTAGATGGGTAGGCCTGTATCAGTTCGCCGAGGTACTTGCGAGTGCCATCCGTGCTGCAATCGTCGACCAGAATCAACTCTTGGGGGCGACATGTTTGCCGGAACACTGATTCGACCGCGCGTCCGATCGTGTCGCAGCAGTTGAAGCATGGAATGACTACGCTTACTGGAGCATGTTCGCACAGCGATTGGAGCGCCTTTTGAGCGCGTCGCAGGACCTCACTTGCGGGCGCCGGTTTGCGCTGTGGCTCCGAGAGGAAATGGCGCGCGCACAGCAACGATAGCGCTGCCCACAAGATTTCACCGGCGACCGAGGCGGCCGCCGCCCCGGCGATACCCGCGCGTAAGACACCAATGATTCCCGCTATCAGGCTGAACAACAGCGCAACGGCGGCACAGCGATTGCGCACTTGAATCAGATCGCGGGTAGTCATCACCGAAGAGGCACTGACCGTCAGAAATCTGAATGGCGCGCTTAGCGTCATGAATGCGACCACGCAAACGGATTGTTCGTATTGCTTGCCGAATACCAGCGGAATCGCGGTCGGCGCGAGCAGCACCGCAATGCCCGCCAATACGACGCCCAATGCAAACATCCATTTGTTGCCAACGCGATATGCCCGTTCGAGACGCTCATCCCCGGACGCGGCCCAGCGATGGAATCGCGGCATCAAGAGCTTTTGAAACAGAACCGTCGGCAAGAGGTAGAGCGCCGTCAGAATCGTCACGGCCACACCGTAGATGCCCACATCCTGCGGCGTGCCGAGATGCGAGACGATCAAAAGGCCACTTTGCCCGTACGCAAAGAACAACAACCCGGACACGCCGAACGGCATTGCGCTACGCCATAGCTCCGCGACCGATGGCGTCGGCAAAACCCGGTTCATGTCCCCGGCGCCAGACTTCGACCCATGTCCTACCAGTTCCGCTTCCCCACTGCGCAACAGAGAAATCGATTGCCAGGCGCCGAGGGTCACCAACGCGCCGACGCAGCCGAAGCCGAGCGCAATTGCCTCACTGCCTGCGCCCAACTGCCAGCACAAGGCAACCAGCACGAGCCGCCCCGCGTGCTGCAGCGCCTGCCACATCGCGACGCGGCCGAACCTTTCCTCGAGTTGCAATTTCACGGAGGACATTTCAACTGCACCTTGGGTCAGCACCACAGGGAGCATCAATAGCAGGAGATCACGAGTCCGCCTATCAGGCATGCCTAAACACGCCCAGATGGCCCCTCCGATCAGACACACGAAGGCACTGCGAACGACAAAGCTCATCGACGGCGCCATCCATCGTCTGGCCGCCCAGCCTTCAGTGCCATATGCCTTCAACCAGAAGGACGGCACGCCGAAGCCAACGGCAGGGGCAATGATCGTAACGACGGCGAGTGCTGTGGCGAAACGCCCGTATTCCGCCGACGACAGAGAACGTGCGAGCATCGCCTGCACGGCGAATGCCAGCCCTGCTGACGCCAGCGCGCTGACCGACAGCAGCGACACCGCCCGGGCGTCCCGAAATCGCAAATTCATCGCACTGCCCCGTCCAGCGTGGCCCGATCGCCCGAGTTCCCAGAGCGCGTGTAGCGGTAGGTGCCGTAGGTCGCCCCGTAGCGGAAACGTCCAGCATGAGGGTCGATTCCGTTGAGTACCACGCCTCTCACGTCGACGCCAACCTGCCCCAAGCGGCGCGCACTTTCATTGAGCTCCGCCGGTTTGGTGACGCCGGCGCGGGCCACCAGGAAAACGTTGCCGCTTGCATAAGGGGCAAGAATCGCCGCGTCCGGCACGGGAAGAAGCGGCGCCGTGTCGACGATCACTACGTCATAGCTCGCCGAGAGCCCACTAAAAAGGTCGCGCACTGTCGGGCGGCTCAAATGGTCGGCGGCATTCGGCACCATTGACCCGCTCGGAAGGAATTCGAGCGTCGAGCGCTCTATTTTCCGAATTGCGGCATCAAGCCCGCTCCCCCCGGCAATCACATCGGATAGACCCATTGCCGAACTGCAGCCAAAGGAGCGACTGAGTTCGCAGCGCCGAAGGTCGCCGTCGATCAGCAGAACACGTTTACCGCTACTAGCCAGCAAAGCAGCAACATTCGATGCGACAAATGACTTTCCGATGTTGGGAGACGGACCCGTGAACATGACGACGTTGCTGTTTGAATCGGCCAACGAGAACTGCAATGCCGTGCGCAGACTGCGCAGACTTTCAATGGCGGGGTCGGCCGGGTCGACGAGTGCGAGCGGACGCCGTGAAAGCACGTTGCGGCGCAGGAAACTCGGCAATCGGAAGCCACGCACACGTGCCATCGGTACAATTGAAAACACGTCGAGATCGGTCTGCTCTTCTATCTCTTGCGAATCGGATATCCCACGGAACAGGAGGTCGCGAATGAAGGCTGCTGCGGCAGCGGCAAACATTGCGAATGCAACAACGACGATGCACAGCAGCGGGCGCCACATTCGGATCGGTTGGTCGGGCAACATGGCGGTATCGAGGACGCGAACGTTCCCGATCCGTCCTGCCTGCAGAATCTGCAATTGCTCAATGTTGTTCAGCAAGCCGATGTACAGGTCGTTGCTGATCTTGACATCGCGCTGTGCCGTCACCACCTGACGCTGCGTTTCCGGCAGGCGGTCAATGCGCTGATCAAGCCCACCGGAACGCGACCTGAGCACTGATATCTGCTGATCAAGCGCAACCACGGTCGGATTAGTCGGCAAGAAGCGGGTCAATGCATCTGCGCGCTTTTGCAGCAATGCACCGAGTTGTGTTTCATTGTCGGACGATTGCTGCAGGATCTCGCGTGCGTCCCCATCGAGATCGACGGAGCCCAGCTTGCTGCGGACAGCGGCATATGCACTCTCCGCCAAGTCGAGTTTCTGCCGCAAGTCAGGCACCTGGCCGCGCAAGAAAGTCAGCGATCGTGCTGCCTGCTCCGCTTTGCGCGCCTCATTCTGATCGACATAGTGACGCGCAATATCGTTCAGGATCTGCGTGATTAATTGCGGATCGGAACCACGCAATTTGACTTGCAGAACGTTGGAATCCTTGCCCTGCTCACTGACCGAAAGCTTGCGCTGGAGTTCATCGATTGTCTGTAGACGCGATTGGCGCGTAAGCTTGAAACGCGCACCGACCGCTGCTCGAATTGCATCGACGCGCAAGGTTATCGGGCCGTCATCAGTCCGGTAAGTCTCGGTCTTGCCAATCGCGCCGACCGCGGCCCGTTCGATTCCCGCTCCAGACAGCCGATAGGTCCCGGCTTCCAGAACCGTCAGGCCGTAATGCTTTCCTTCGAGTGCTGATGGGACGTCAAAGCGATCGATACTCGCGCGTTCATCACCCCATGTATAGCCCCCCAAGCCGACTATTCCCGGACGGGATAGGCCCTTGTTCGATCGCGCGATTGCGCGGCCGATAAAGGGAAAGCGAGCGGGCTCCGCTTCGATATAGAGGCGCAGGTCGTCGACTGCCGAGGTCACGACTAGCCGCGACTGCAGCACTTGCATTTCTGTGTCAGCCGACGACTTGACGTCGAACATCGATGACAAATCCTGCCCCAGCAGCGAGGATGCTGCCGTCGCCGCAGATCCTTCATCGACCTGTGTAACGATATTGACCTGATATTGCGGATCCGATAAAAGAGCCGCGGCGATGCCGAGAACCGAGAGGACACCGAAAATCCACAGGATCATGCGACGATAAAGCACAAAGACATCGAGCATGGCGGCTAGATTGAACTCCTTGTCCGCTGCGATTGTCTGGTGCGAAACATGCGTTTGGTTCACTGCTTACCTCCGCCAATGGAGACTGCATCAAATCCGCCACCGTTGGATCGCTCAGTTAGCTTTGCCAATTTCCGCACCCAGTGGTCGACGCCGTCTACCAATGCATCGCGACAAATACGAAATGCGGTAATAGATAGTCCCATGGGGTCGTCGATATCTGAATTGTCAAAGTCTCGTATCGAGAACACTCGACCTCGCATGAGCGGATATAGCGACTCAACGCTTCGTTTCTGAGTCGCGGTCATCGTCAAAATGAGTTGCGCTTCGTTCGCGATCTCGCGGGTCAATTGCATGGCGCGATGCGCACGAATATCAATGTCGATCTCGGAAAGCGCGGCGATGGCCTTGGTCTCGGCCCGCTGGCCCGACACAGCCGCCAATCCCGCCGACCGGACGTGCACGTCCGGAAGCCGATGCTGTAGAAGCGCCGCAGCCATGGGGCTGCGGCATAAATTTCCGTGGCAAACCGTTAAAACATTGGAGATCATTTAGTTATGCAGTGAAGTGTTGACGTAGCCTTAAACCGCCGTTTTTTTTGCTCGCGACGTCATGACACGCGCCATACAGCCAACTCGCCAACCTCCAGCGTCCCTGTCCAGTCAATGAAGGTTGCAGTGAGAACAGCCTGACTGGCACCGGCAGGAACAGCGATGTGCGTAGATTGAAGTTCATGTGCTGCGCCTTGTGATTCACTCGTACCCAGCGGAATGTTGCCCAGCGCGTAGAACCGGAATGTGAATCTGATGCTCCCCGTTGCGCCCGTCGTTGCAGCGGCGCACGCGGCCGCAACGTTCTCGCCTGCGATCACAGGAAAGGGGGTTTTAGTGCTGAGCGAAAAATGCGCGTCGCGCCGATTCGGCAGAGTGAGCCTCAACGCGTACCCGGGCGCGACGATTGCGCGACTGCCCGCCGCCTCATTGACCGAGACGATCTCGCCACTTATTTCTGCTGACGCAGCAGGCGATGCGCTCCAATGCGTGAGTGCATTCCACAACGTGCCAGGTTTATCCGAAGCGAAGACACTGTCCACATTAAGCACACTCCCGCGCCAAGGCAGAGCTTGAACTTGTTGAAAGCTCATCGCGGTCAATGATTCGACAGGCACCTCATCGCCGATCAGAGGCGTGAGCGCGCCCTGCTGCGGCGACTCCAAACGCCACTCGACTCCGGACGCACTGAACTTTGCCGTTCCCGCCACTAATCGACGAGGTGCGTTGGTGAGTTCCTTGCGCTTCCAGTGTCTCGGCAACACAATCGAGTCTCGGAAAACGGTTCGAAGAGCTTGGCCACTCTCCGTCGCGTTCACCAGCAATCCGTCGATGCCCTCGAAGTGACAGTGGTTGAATGCCACCGTACCGAAACACGCGTCGCTACCGAAATGCACCACGTCGCCATTGAAATCGAACGAACAGGCATCGAACATGAAATCCATACTGTCAGATTGGATGTCGATGGCACGCGCAGAACCCGATATCGTGCAATCGACGAACGTCATCCGTTCGCCACTATTCTGGCTTCGTCGTTCGCCTCGAGCCACGTAAATGCCATGTTCGCGATTCTGTTCAAACCGTGACGAAAACCACGTGCTGAGGTACGTATTGACCGGATCGATCCGGAGCGCACCGCGCCAGCCGCTGACCACGATATTGCGGCCACCCGCGTCCCGAACAACTCCAGAGAATTCCGTTTGGCGGTTGCCCATCACTATCCCCCACCCTTCAGCCCGCGCGGTACCCGGCCCAAGGATCGAGATCGCGCCCCCTCCACCGTCGAGGAACGGCGAGCGATCACCAGGGAAACGCAACTCAGTCGGAGGTAGCGCAGTCTCGTTTCTACAGGTCAAGCCGTCCAAACCGGCTGGCAAACTGGAGAAGTCGAGCAAAACGCCACCCACCGAACAGAGCTTGATCCAGGGCGCGGTCTCGATCGTTTTTGTTAGAACGTATCGGCCCGACGGCATCAGCAACGCCGGCAAGCAGGATGTGTCGTGTGTACGCAATGCAATGTTGCGTACGAAGTCGATGGCGCGCAGGAAGGTGCCGGTGTCATCGCTAGCGCCCGTTCCCTTCCTGGCGAACTCATCCAACCATCGAAACCCGTGCGGTGTTTGCTTCTCCGTGGTTTGAGCCCACCCTCGCGAAACGACGGACGCACCCAGTACCGTAGCGCCGGCAGTGAACCCCATTATGGAACGGCGGTTCATGATTGCCTCGAGATCAGGTGCCGGATCTCTACGAAACTAAATCCGGCAATCATTTCGCCACCAGACCGGCGGTGAGACCAGCGTTTATACCAGGAAGTAGAAGACTCAACACACGGCTGAAACGAACGAGTCCATTGCCGTCGACATAAACAATGTCCTTCGGCTGCAACTCGAATTGGTTGGCGAGGATCATAGACACTGGCGAAGCGGCGTCGAGATGGAAAACGCGCGCATCTTTGCCGAGGCCGCGGATCACATAAAGCTGCGCGGCGTCCGCAGTCGTTGCGCTAATGCTGCCGGCCTGTGAGAGGGCGTCGCTTAACGTCAGTTGACCGTTGCGAAGCGGTAGTGCGGTGCCTGGCTTCGTCACCTCACCCAACACGAACGTGCCGCTGTCTTCTCTCGCCGACACGCGAACCAGGTCGCCCGGACGCAGCATGATGTTCGAAGGATTCGAGCCGCGCTGTAGCAGTTTGGGGAAGTTGATGTCGTAAGATTGGCCGTCGCGGGTCAGTGAAATTCTGCTTTGATCTGCGCTCGAACTAAAACCGCCTGCATGACTGATTGCGTCATAGAGCGAGGTCGGGATGTCGTTAATTGGCTGAGCTCCGGGCGTATGTACTTCGCCGTCGACGTATATCTGCTTGGCGCGAAACGAGGCCATCCGCACCGTCACTTGAGGATCACGGAACGACTTGCCTAGCTCTATCGCCAGTTGTCTTTGGATTTCGTCTATCTTCATTCCTTCGACGCGTATGCTGCCGGCAAACGGAAATCGAAGTCGGCCAGTATCATCAACGATGAAACCGGACGGCGGGTCATAGGCGCGCGCATTTGCGGGCGGCTGTGCGCCCATTGCTGCGGCCAATTCCGGGTGATCCCAGACCGTGATCTGAAGTACATCGCCAACACCGACCGTATATGCGGATGCGTGCCCAAGCAAGGCACGGGTGTTCAAATCAGCACGGCGATCAACTTCATTCTTCAGCTCGTCGAGCAACGCCAAGGTCACTTCGGTGACAGGCACGGGCAACTGCTCCACGGGTGCACCCGCGCTTGCACTGACCGCAGGTAGCAGAGCCGGGCTGTCCATCCTCATCCCCGGCGCCACCGAGCACGCACTCGCCAACAAACTTACTGCCGTCATCACGACCCCGAGCCTGAAGGCGGGTCTGGCCAGAAATACCGCTAACATCGTGTTCAACCTATTCAAACCAGCGTGCCGAGGCAACGCTCTCGCCACCCAACATCGGGCAGATGTAATCCATAACTCGTGGCGATCTCTGCCTTTCTATGCAGAGTATTGCCTCACAAAAACTCGCCGGCGCCACATCGCGGAACCGCATTTCAATACGCATTCCGATGCCGCAGCCCTCTCACCACCGTCGCCAGCACAATCCGCATATCCAACCCAAAAGACCAGTTCCGCAAGTAATACAAGTCATGTTCGACCCGTGCCTGCATCTTCTCGACCCGATCCGTCTCACCGCGAAAGCCATTCACCTGAGCCCACCCGGTAATACCAGGCTTAATCCGGTAGCGGTGGATATACCCATCGACAATTCCCCGATACTGGTCATCATGTTCAATCGCATGCGGCCGCGGCCCAACCACCGACATTTCCCCACGCAACACATTCAGAAACTGCGGCAACTCATCAAGGCTCGTGCGACGTAAGAACGCGCCGACACGAGTCACCCGCGTGTCTCCTCGCGTGGCCTGCAGAACCACACCTGGCCGCGCCGAGTGCTCGCGCATCGAACGAAACTTGTAAATGCGAAAGACGCGTCCGTCCGCACCCTTACGCCGCTGGGTAAACAACACGGGTCCCTTCGAAGTCGCCTTGACGGCAACCGCAATCGACAACATCACCGGCAACAAAGCCAGCAGCGCCACACTCGCGAACAACCGGTCGAAAACCGCTTTCTGAACCAGCGCGTACGGTGTCATCGGCGAGGCCATCAGATTGATAGCCGGCGCGCCGATCAGATCGACCACGTTTCGATCGAACATCGCAAGACTGCGCACATCAGGAATAAAGCGCAAATTAACAAGGTCACCACTGAATTCGTCGAGCACCTTCAGCACGGTGTCTTCTTCGGACATCGGCAGCGCGATCCACACCTCTTCGATCTGTTCACGGCGCACCCAGTCCGCGAATTCGCGCAGCCGCACGAACGACGGCAAGCCGTCAAACCCGGACTCACTATCCTGTCGCGTGTTGAACGTGGCAACCGCCCGGAAGCCCGCATCCGGTGAACTCATGATGTTGGCGATCACAGCGTCGCGATGCGCGCCGGCGCCAACCACAGCAACCATTCGCAGGTTCCGGCCGCCACGTCTCATCCGACCGAGTACGGCATGCACCACCCACCGCGAAGCGACGAGCGCCGCAGCGGCGATCACGGTCCAACTCACGCACCAAAGCCGGGACACCGACCCAGCGCGATGAAGCAGAAACAACATCGCGAGCCCGCAGGCCTGCACCGCGATCCAGCCGAGCACCAGCTTGACGCTCAGCCGCCATTTCGAGCGGCCACGCCATGAGTCATACACGCCGAACCAGGGCAGCAACAAAACAGCGAACGCAATATCGAGAGCGACGAAGGCGCCTTCGAGAATCGAATACCCTGAGCGAGGCATGAACAGCAGCGAGGCGAGCGCCGCCGACAACGCGATCAACGTCGCGTCTAGCAGGCGCGCCAGCACGCTTTCCATCTCCGCCAAATCCCGGCCAGCGGTTTTACGAATCACCGTGTGCATGAGACCGGGCCTAGCGCGGAGCCGCCGATCCGACACCGCGCAACTTCCGCACAGATGTCACACGCAAGAACACAACGGGATAGCTCACATCAAGCTTTGACTTCATGGCACCACTCTCAAAATTCCTTTCGCGATGCCACGTGCATGCGCAACTTCTCATAGAGGCCGCATTCTGCGCCCACGAAGATTGGAGAGGCTTAAGAGATTTCCGAATCGTTCGCGGCATTCGTCCGCCATCCCCCTTGGCTTCCGATTCAGTCCGGTCCTGTTCCACGTTTTTTCGGGCGCCGCCCCACCCATAACCGATCCCTAATGCACCTCTCCACAAACTTTAACTATCCGCAATCGTCCCGCCCCCGTATGCTCGAACAATGATCCGCAAACCGTGCACGGCAAGACACGGCATCGGGCAAGCGACTATTCATCATCAGAGGAGGGGCGTCATGAAGATCTGTGTCTTCGGAGCGGGAGCAATCGGCGGCTTGATGGGTGTGCAACTCGCACGCGCCGGTGCGGATGTGAGTTTCGTCGCGCGCGGTCCGCATCTGGCGGCCATGCGCGAGCACGGTGCGCGTCTGATCATGGACGGCGAGACGTTCAGCGCACCGGTGCGCTGCACGTCCGACCCGCGCGAACTCGGCGTGCAGGACTTCGTGATCATTACGCTTAAGGCGCATTCGCTGCCCGGCGTAGTCGATGCAATGCAGCCGCTGCTCGGCAAGCACACGGCCATCGTCACGGGCGTCAACGGCATTCCGTATTGGTACTTCTATCAGCACGGCGGACGCTTCGCCGGCACGCGTCTCACGAGCGTCGACCCGGACGGCAGTCAATGGACGAAGCTCGGACCCGAACGGGCAATCGGCTGCGTGCTCTACCCGGCTGCCGAAATCGTCGAACCCGGCGTCATCAAGCACGTGTACGGCAAGAAATTCCCGATCGGGGAGCCGAGCGGAGAACGCACGCCGCGTATTCAACAGTTGCACGAGATCATGCAGGCGGCGGGTTTCGAGGCGCCAATCCGCGACAATATCCGCGACGAAATCTGGCTCAAGCTATGGGGCAACCTGTGCTTCAACCCGATCAGCGCATTGACGCACGCCACGCTCGACGTGCTCACCAGCGACCCCGGCACACGCGCGGTATCGCGCACGATGATGCTGGAGGCCAAGCGCATTGCGGATCAATTCGGCGTGCACTTTCGCGTCGACGTGGAAAAGCGTATTGATGGCGCGGGCGCGGTCGGCGCCCACAAGACATCGACGCTGGTCGATCTGGAGAATCGCCGGCCAATGGAGATCGATCCGCTGTTGACCGTCGTGCAGGAAATGGGCCGCCTCGTCGCCGAGCCGACGCCGACTATCGATGTCGTGCTGGCGCTCATTAAACTGCGTGAACGGATGGCGTTGCAAGGAGATTGAGACTCGATAGAGAGCGTGCGATCAGAAATTCGTTCGCTCTCCCGCCTATCGGCAAAGGCAAACATAAAAGGATCGAACGCCAAAACGCGTTCGATCCTTTTTACGCTACTGATCGATGGCGAGCCACACGGCCTTGGGCTCGGTGAAGTTCTCGATCGCGACGTCACCGTGTTCGCGGCCGAACCCCGAGTCGCCTGACCCTCCCCACGGCAGGCGCACATCGGTGTAGCCGTATGTGTTGATCCACACGGTCCCCGCCCTCAGATCCCGCGCAACCCGATGCACCCGGCCGATGTCCGCGCTCCACACGCCCGCCGCGAGGCTATACAGCGTGCCGTTTGCAATCCTAATCGCGTCGGCTTCGTCGTTGAAGCGAATCACGCTCGCCACAGGCCCAAATATTTCCTCCTGCGAAATGCGCATTTCATGCTCGACGTTGGCAAACACAGTCGGCTCGACAAAGAAACCGCGCTCGCCCACCCGCGCGCCGCCCGTAACGAGCGACGCGCCCTCTGAACGACCCGTTTCGACGTAGCCCAGCACCGTCTTCATCTGCGCCGCGGAGATAAGCGGTCCCATCGACGTTTCGCGCGACGACGGATCGCCGACCTTGATCGACTTCGCGCGCGCGGCGAGGCGCTCGACCACTTCGTCGTACACATCGCGATGGGCGAGAATGCGCGACCCCGCCGAACACACTTGCCCGGTATTGAAGAAGATGCCCGACGCCGCGGCGCGCACGGCGTTGTCGAGATTGGCATCCGGGAAAATCAGATTGGCCGATTTGCCGCCGAGCTCCAGCGTGACGCGCTTGAAATTGCCGGCGGCGCCTTGCAGAATGCCGCGCCCCACCGAGGGCGAGCCCGTAAACGTCACCTTGTCGACGCCGGGATGCGCGACCAGTGCGTCGCCGACCACCCGCCCCTTGCCCGTGACGATATTTAGCACGCCCGGCGGCACACCCGCTTCGAGCGCGAGTTCGCCGATGCGCAGCGCGGTCAGCGGCGTAATCTCCGCGGGCTTGACGATCAGCGTGCAACCGCACGCGAGCGCCGGCGCGATCTTCCACATGCCGATCATCAGCGGGAAATTCCACGGTACGATCGCAGCCACCACACCGACGGGTTCACGCAACGTGTAAGTCAACGCATCGGGGCGCACCGGCACGACCTGACCGTTGATCTTGTCGCACCAGCCTGCGTAGTATTCGAGCGTATCGATCGCGGCCGGAATATCCTGCCGCATCACCGCCGCGATCGGTTTGCCGGCGTCGAGGCTTTCGAGCGCGGCGAGTTCCTCGAGATTCGCGCGCATCAAGCCGGCGAGGCGCATCAGAATGCGGGCCCGCTCAGCGGTCCGAATGCCGTTCCATACTTTCAACGCAGCGCGCGCGGCGCGCACGGCGGTGTCCACGTCGGCGGCGCTGCCTTGCGCAACCAGCGCGATCGGCTCTTCGGTGGCGGGGTTGATGTCGACGGAATATTCGCCGGTGCCGGGCGGCAAGCGCTTGCCGTCGATCAGCAGATCATGGCGCCTGAGGTCGGTTTCAGTTTCCATCATGAAGCTCCTTGCTTGGATGTTGCGTGGGCTGAGTGCGTGCGAGCCGCTTCGATTAAAAGACGCTAGGGCTCGTGGAGGACGGCGCCGTCGCGTGCAACGGTCGGCTTCGTCTGCATCTGCGAAGCGGACAGCGACACGTCGGTGGTCTGTGAAGGGGTGGAGAATTGCGCCCAGGCTGCTGCGGCGTTGGGTCGGAGGGAACGGTTGCGGCGATGCACGAGCAGTGTCGCCAGATTCATCGCGGGTGCGAGCGGCCGGCTGACCAATGAGGCGCCTATTGCCGGCCAATGCGTGTCGATTGGCAAGATGCCGACGCCGAGGCCCAGCTCAACCATGCGCAGCACCGCCGCGACATGTCCGAGTTCCTGCACCGGCCGTCGTTTAACGCCGTTCGCGTTGAAGGCGAGTTCGAGCGCCCCACGCACACCTGTGTCGGCGTTCAGCGTGATGAGCGCCCATTCGTGCAACTCGCTCCATGCAACACTGGCGTGGCGCGCAAGCGGATGCGCAGGTGGCATCACCGCATGGAGCGGTGTCGTGAAAACCAGTTGCGCGTGCAACAGGTCGCCGGCAAGCGGCTCGGCCATCGAGACCACGCCGAAGTCCACCTCGCCCTGTTCGACGCTCGCGAGCACGCCGCTTTGCGGCTGATCCCTGACGGAGACGGCTAGCTCAGTAAAAGCCGCCGCGCAGCGCGCGAGTCCCTGCGCCACCCAACTCGACGACAACACCGGATTGCTGGCGAGCACCACCACGCCGGTGTGACCGTCGTAAGCCGCCCGCTCTTCGCGCAGCGTGAGCTCGATTTCGTCGAGCAGCCGGCCGATTCTTCGCTCGAGGCTCGCTCCCGCATGCGTCAGTTCGACCTGGCGCGTGGTACGGTCGAACAGCTTTAATTCCATGGCGTCTTCGAGTTCGCGCACGCAACGACTCACCGCCGATTGCGTCAAGTCGAA
This sequence comes from Paraburkholderia sp. BL6669N2, assembly GCF_003387275.1. NCBI lineage: Bacteria > Pseudomonadati > Pseudomonadota > Betaproteobacteria > Burkholderiales > Burkholderiaceae > Paraburkholderia > Paraburkholderia sp. BL6669N2. The sequence continues at coordinate 2,333,871 of NZ_QUNA01000002.1, forward strand.
CTCACGCGCCGCGCGCGTAAAACTCCGCTCACGCGCGACGGCGACAAACACCTTGAGTTGCTGCAACGAAACATTCATGACGTCACTGCCGGGTGTGGACCATTCACCTATTCTCCTGTCTGCTCAGGCCAATGGCTCAAGCGCGAAGCCTTGCCGTTGCCGGCAACGGCCAGCACACCTTGCGGCTCGTTGTGCGTTTCGATCCAGCGCGAGCGCATCGGCGCGAGTATGAACTTCGCGGAAATGCCCGCGACGATCGTCACGACGGCGGAGACGATGAACACGAGATTCCATCCGCCCGTCGCCGACAACACCGACGCGATCGGCACCAGCAACGAAGCCGTACCCTTGGCGGTGTACAAGGTGCCGGCGTTGGCCGCGGCATATTTGCTGCCGAAGGTATCGGCACAGATCGCCGGGAAGATCGAGAAGATTTCGCCCCAGAACAGGAAGATCAATGCGGCGAATGTCATGAACGCGTACGGGTTAGTGCCGTATTGCATCAGACCGAGCAACGCCAGGCCTTCGCCGATAAAGATCACGAACATCGTGTTTTCACGGCCGAGCTTGTCGGAGATGAAGCCGCACAGCGGACGCGTAAAACCGTTGCAGACGTTATCGATGGAAAGCGTGGCGGTCAGGAGCGGCAAGGTCATGCCGAAGATCGTCATCGGGATGCGTGCGAGGCCCCAGTCTTTCGCGATCGGACCGATCTGCGCGGTCGCCATCAAACCGCCCGCGGCCACGGCGACGAACGACACGTAGATCACCCAGAACACCGGCGTCTTGATCATCTGCCCCGGGGTGAAGTCGACCTTCGACACGGCGAACTTCCTCTTCGGTGCGGCTTGCGAGCGCAAGTTCGGCTTCTTCAACAGCAGCGCAAGCGCGAGAATGCACCCGCCTTGAAGGATGCCGAAGAAGAAGAACGTATGCTCATAACCCGAACGCGTGATCATGTTGGCAATCGGAATCACCGTCACCGCGGCGCCCGCGCCGAAGCCCGCAGCGGTGAGACCCGCTGCAAGTCCGCGCTTGTCGGGAAACCATTTCAACGCATTGCCCACGCACGTGCCGTACACGCCGCCCGCACCGATACCGGCGATGACCGCGGAGACGTACAGCATCGGCAGAGTCGTGATGTACGAATTCATCACCCACGCAACGCCCGCGCAAATCGCGCCGCCCGCGACTACGGGCCGCGGTCCGAACCTGTCGACGAGCCAACCTTCGAGCGGCACGAGCCACGTTTCAGTGAGGATGAAAATCGCGAACGCGAGTTGAATGGACGCTTCGCCCCAGTGATGCCGCGCGTTCATCGGCGTGACGAACAACGTCCACGCGTATTGAAGATTGGCCACCAGAGCCATGCACACCATGCCGATGACGAGTTGCCACCAACGGTTGCCCCAAAATGCGCGGCTCGTAGTCTGCTGACTGATATCGTCCATTCGCTTTGTCTCCACTATTTGTCTGGTGCAGCCGGCTGGCGTCCCGCAGGAAATCGCCCTGCAACGCGCCGTACTGTATGCGTCCCACCTTATGTTATGACCCGAAAAGCCGCGCTCTTCGGGAATATCTGATATTTGCGTCTTTAATTCGCTGCTTTAAAAATAGATCGACTTAAATCATCTCTTTGCGGGAATTTCTTTATTCCGATCAATTAATGCCTTTAACCGCGAGGCGTCGGTTGCTTCGCCCATCAGGGCTCGCATCCAAGCGTTAACCCGAGTTTTTCGCCACGCGCTGCGGCGGCAATTCCGCTTTCTTATACAGAGCCATGCTAGGGTCATTGCTGAATTACTAATAATTAAAGTTTGTTATTATGTTGATTCACATTTGCTTATACATCGGTCATGACGATGCGGAATGCGACTCTGCGGCAACTGAAGGTTTTCGAAACGGTCGCGCGCCACCTGAGCTTCTCGCGTGCCGCCGAGGAATTGCACCTCACCCAGCCGGCCGTTTCCACTCAGGTCCGGCAACTCGAAGAACACGCCGGGCTGCCGCTGTTCGAACAACTCGGCAAAAAAATCTACCTGACGCCGGCCGGCACCGAAATGCTTCACTACAGCCGCGCGATCATCCAGCAGTTCCACGAAGTCGACGAAGCGATGAGTCAGCTCAAAGGTGTCTCCGGCGGCAAGCTGAATGTCGCGGTGATCAGTGCCGGCGACTACTTCTTTCCGCGGCTGCTGGCTGAATTCACGCGCCGTTACTCGGGCGTCGTGCTCAACCTCGCCGTGCACAATCGCGAGGAACTGCTGCATCAGCTGGCTACCAACCAGACCGATCTTGCGGTGATGGTGCGTCCGCCCCACGAGACCGACGCGACCAACGAGCCGTTTGCACCGCACCCGTATGTGATCGTGGCGGCGCCCACGCATCCGCTCGCCAATAAGCGCAACATCAAATTCAGCCAGTTGGCGAACGAAGCGTTTATCGTGCGCGAGCGTGGCTCGGACACGTGGAATTCGATGGAAGAAGGCTTCGCCGGGCGGCTTGCCAACCTCAAGATCGCCATGGAGATCAAAAGCACCGAAACGATCAAGCAGGCCGTGATCGCGGGCATGGGTATCGCCTTTCTGTCCGCGCATACCATCAGCCTCGAATTGCAGCTCGGCCACCTTGTCGTGCTCGATGTCGAGAGCTTTCCGGTCATGCTCAACTGGTACGTGGTGCATCGAAAGAACAAGCGACTGCCGCCGGTGGCAGTCGCCTTCAAACGCTTCCTGATGGAGGAAGGCGCGAATCTGATCGAGAAGATCACGCGCGTCAAGGAATTGAGCGTGTATAAGCAGTAGGCTATGAATATCCAATGAAACTTTAACTATTGCAGATTCGTCAGGACTTCTATGCTGCAAGCGAGTTCCATCACTCGTCTGCCCAGGAGTCCGGTCATGAACCACGCTTCGGTTGAGTCTCATCCCAGCGCACACACTGCCCGTGTTGCCGCGAACCATCCCGACGACGCCCACCTGAGCGCGTACAACGCCGCCTTCAGCGACCTCGGCCTGCGCTTTCGCTGGGACCGCGCCACCCTCGACGTGCTCAGGGAATTCAATAGCGAGGCGGCGCGGATCACTGCCTACATCGAGCGCTTTCACGCCCATTTGCATAGCGCGTACGACGCCGACTTTCTCGCTCAAATGATTCTGCACAAGAAGGCGCAGTACTTCAGCGAGTTCGCGTCGGCGGGCGAGTGAGGGTGTTCGCGGGATCACGGTCCCGCGACGCGTTACACCCGCCCGCCTGAAGGTGTGAGCATTCATGGCATTCGCCGTGCCGCAGCGCGAACCGGCCGGCGGCGGTCGCACGCACGTTGCCGCACGTGGGCACTCACACCATTGCTACCGTTTCGACGATACGGGTAGGCCGCCGTGCGCACGCAGTATGTCGTTACGTCGCGCAGCGTCCAGGTCTGCTCTTCCCCGCCGCGCCATTCGATTCGTGCGAACAGCCCGTGCTTGCCCATCGTCAGACTATGACAGCGCGCGGCAAAGGCGAGTGTGCTCGAATCGTGACCATGCTCGTGGCTGTCGGAGTACTCGCGGCTGAGCATCAAATGTACGCCCATCGCACAAGCCAGCGCGCTCATCGCGAGGAGCGCGGCGAGTCCGAATGGCTGTGCCGGTTCGGTCACGAATCCATAGCCGAGCCAGCCGCACAGTAACAGCGCAAACAGGTTGACGATGCCGTGCCCCGGACGCGCCACCACGCTGAGTCGCAGCGCACCGCGCAGTTTGCAGAACGCGGTGGCCGACGTGGCGAAGATCAATGCGCCGATGAACACGGCGACACAGAGTTCGACACGCTCGACATTCGCCTGCGCCGACGACGACAGATAACGCGCGAAGCCGCCCGACATCACAGCGAGCCCCATGCTGCTGGCCAACAACGCAACGAGGCGCGGGCGCCGCGTCAAGTTGCGCCGACGCACCAGCCACGCGCCGAGCACCGCGCCCGCCACGGCTGCGCCGACCACGCCGTCGCTCGCGCCTATGCCGGCTGCGAAAAGACCGGCGAGCGCGGCGGCCAATGCGCCCGCATGCCAGTCAGGACGGCGCTTCGGTCGCCGTTCGACCGGCAGTTGCCCGACAGCCGCAAGCGCAACGGCCAGCACCGAAGCAAACACCACGGCCAGCGAACACCAGACGGTACTGTCATACGCTAGCGGCATGCGCGCTCCTTCGTACCGGAATGCATGGGCGCGATCCCAACGGATCGCGCAATCGGTCAAGCGTTCAGACAGCGCCTGCCACGGCCGGCTCCGCGCCTGCGGCGGCGCCCGCGCGCACGGCGCTCAAGGTATTGCTCAGCGTGCCGATCCCGTCGACCGTGACCGTTACTGTCGCGCCATCCTTGATCGAACCGACGCCGACCGACGTGCCGCACGCGATCACATCGCCCGGCTCGAGCGTGAGATCCTGCGAGATCAGACTCACCTGCTCGGCGGGCGAGAAAACCATGTCGGCGAGCGGATAGTTCTGCCGCTCCACGCCATCGAGCATTGTGACAAGACGTGCCTGCTGCCAGTCGAAACCGGAGACGATCGCCGGTCCGATACAGCAGAACGTATCGAAGCCCTTCGCCCGGCACCATTGCGGAAAGTGCGGATTCTCGTTCAACAGATCAGCCGCGGTGACGTCGTTGACGAGCGTGTAGCCGAAAATCGCTCCCGCCGCCTCTTCAACACTCGCATCGCGGCAGCGCCGTCCGATCACAATGCCGAGTTCGCCTTCATAGGCGATCTTGCCGGCATAGCTGAGCGGCCGCCTGATCGGCTCACCTGAACCGATCACCGAACCCGCGGGCTTCAACAAGAAAAGCGGGTGCGCCGGCACCGGTTTGTCGAGCTTCGCCGCCAGCGCGTGAAAGTTGTTCCACAGCGCGACGATCTTGCCGGGCGCGCACGGCGCGAGCGGCGTCAGCGCGCGCGTCGACAGCACGGCGCCGGTCGGCACCGGGTGCTCCAGACCTTCATATTCGTGCAGATAGCCACCGTCCACACGGCCGAACACGACGCCTGCGTCGCTCGACATGAACCGCATCCATGTATCCATACGTTGCTCCCTGTTTACGTGGATCGGGCCTAGATCGCGCCGGCAGTGCGCAGCGCACTGACCTGTTCGGGCGAATAGCCGAGTTCGGCCATGACTTCGTCGGTATGTTCACCCAGCAACGGCGAGCGCGTGACCTCGGTCGGGCTGTCGGACAGTTTGATAGGATTGCCAACCGTCAGATACTTGCCGCGAGTCGGATGATCCACTTCGACAATCGTGCCGGTTTTGCGCAGCGACGGTTCTTCGGCGATTTCCTTCATCGACAGAATCGGCCCGCACGGAATGTCGTACTTGTTCAGGATCTGCATGGCCTCGAACTTGGTCTTCGTCATGGTCCAGCGTTCGATCTCGGCGAAGATATCCTTCAGATGCGGCAGGCGCGCAGCGGGCGTCGCGTAGTTGGGATCCGTGGCCCACTCTTCCTTGCCGATCACGTTGCAGATCTTCGCCCACACGGGCGCCTGCGTGATGAAGTAGATATACGCGTTGGGGTCGGTCTCCCATCCCTTGCACTTCAGGATCCAGCCCGGCTGACCGCCGCCCGACGCATTGCCCGCACGCGGCACCGCTTCGCCGAACTCTCCGTTCGGATACTGCGGATACTCTTTCATCACGCCGGTACGTTCGAGCCGCTGCTGGTCGCGCAGTTTCACGCGGCACAGATTGAGCACGCCGTCCTGCATCGCGGCGAGTACGCGCTGACCGCGTCCGCTGTGTGTGCGTTGATACAGCGCCGTGACGATACCGAGCGCCAGATGCAAGCCGGTGCCGCTGTCGCCGATCTGCGCGCCTGTCACGACCGGCGGGCCGTCGTCGAAGCCGGTGGTCGAAGCCGCGCCGCCCGCGCATTGCGCGACGTTCTCGTAGACCTTGCAGTCCTCGTACGGCCCAGGACCGAAGCCCTTCACCGACGCGACGATCATGCGCGGATTCAGTTCCTGAATCCGCTCCCACGTGAAGCCCATGCGGTCCAGCGCGCCCGGCGCGAAGTTCTCGACCAGCACGTCGCATTTCTGGATCAGCGCCTCGAGCACCTGCTTGCCTTCAGGATTCTTCGTATCGATCGTGACGGAGCGTTTGTTGTGGTTGAGCATCGTAAAGTAGAGGCTGTCCACATCGGGAATATCGCGCAACTGCTCGCGCGTGATATCGCCCGCGCCCGCCCGCTCCACCTTGATGACATCCGCGCCGAACCATGCAAGCAGTTGCGTGCAGGTAGGCCCGGATTGCACATGCGTGAAGTCGAGAATGCGCACACCGTCGAGTGCTTTGCTCATGTCCTGTCTCCTGTGTCGACCAAGGCTTGCGCTTTAGCGCCTTACTCTGGTCCTGAGCAACGTAGTTGTTGAAAAGGCGTCTACTTGTAATTTCCTGGCAATTTCGGTGCGTTCTCCGCCGCGCTGACTATGTATGCGGCTTGTCTTCGCGGCAAAAAACGTTAGCGCCGTCACGCGATGCGGGCGAAACAACGGCATCGGCTTTCGGTCTGCGTCTTTTGATATATCACATACCATATTTTTAGGACCGTCAAGCGAGGTTTATCCCGCATTAGCCGGGAAGCCCCGCGCCTGCTGCGTTCGACACAAATAAAAAAGGCCCGCGGTGGCTGCGCCGCGGGCCCTTCCTGTCCTACTCATTCATCAAACGCCGCCTCGCGAGGCAGCCGCGTCAGTCCAGAAAATCGCAATTCGCCTCGACGAACGCCGCCAGATCCAGCGAATGCTGACGGGTGAGACGCTCGGCCAGTTCGGTATCGCGCTTCTCCAGCGCTTCGATAATGCGCAGATGATCGACGATCGAGCGCGACGCGCGGTCGCTCTGCGAAATGGTCATGCGGCGAATCGCGCGCACGTGGATGAAGATATTCTTGATTGTGTCGAGAATGATCTGCGACTTGGACAACTCGACAATCGCCTGGTGAAACGCAATGTTGGCGTCCGAATACTCGGCGATGTGTTCCGCCGGCGTCGCGTCGCGGAAGTTGTCGAACATGTGGCGCAGACGGGCGATTTCCTCGTCCGTGGCGTGCAGCGTGGCAAGACGCGCCGCCATGCTTTCGAGCGCGGCCCACATCTGGATCATCTCGACGATTTCACGCTTGCTCTTGCGCACGATATAGATGCCGCGGCGCGGCACCATGCGCAGAAAACCTTCCTGTTCGAGCAGCGTCATGGCCTCGCGCACCGGCGTGCGGCTAACGCCGAGCGACTCGCTCAGCACCCGCTCGTCGAGACGGATTTCTTCACGGTTCTGATAGATGTCCGCGTCGGCAATGGCCTGGCGGAGCATCGCATACGCCTGATCGCGCAAGCTCGCGCTCGCGCCGATCGGCTGCAATGACAACGTCAACGGTGTGGCCACTGCTTCAGTTTGAAGTTCTGACGACATTCATCGCCTCTTGTTGAACATGCGCACGATACGGTCTTGCCACTGCCACGCGTTGCTCGCCCAAGCCGACGAAGCGGCCATGTTGCGCTGCAAGCTGCGCGACAGGCTGCGGAATCCAGCGGGTCAACAGCACAGTGGCGGCAGAGCCTAAACCGACAACAGCAATGGCAAACAGGGAGAGAGGAACAACTTCCATTTGTAACTCCGAATGATTGAGTGAAGGAATGACTCAATCATATGCTGCAATGCCGCAAAAATCAATATTCCGTATGTAGTATATCAGTCGCTGTTGTTTTTAGGATTATCTACTCACGGTAGCACGGGCCGCTCCGGGGTGTTCGGTCAAGCGGGCCGACGTGGCAAAAGATGGCGCTGTCGGGCTGCCGCCCTGTAAGAATCCGGTAGTTCATTCCGGACAACGCCACCGTCGGGCCTCGAATCGGCAGATTACGCTCGTGTTTCACCAGGCAAACATCATATGTATTTGTATCTCATATTGCCAAGGGCTTGATCGCCCCCTATCGTTCGACGAAGTTGATTTCGTCGCGAATTCGAGCACGCCATATGCAATGAAAATACATATATCGGCGGCATCGAAAACCGCAATTTTTACGCCACAAGACCTAAAGCATTCTTGTGCAAGGCCGATAACAACTAATTCGTCACCGGGAGACCGACCATGAGTAGCATCACCGAGCCGAGCGGGAATTCAGGCTCCGCCCCCTTCTTTTCCAAGCAGGCCACCGTCGCGAAGCCAGGTTTTTCGCGCTGGATGGTTCCGCCCGCGGCCCTTGCCGTCCACCTCTGCATCGGCCAGGCGTACGCCTTTTCCGTGTTCAACGGTCCGTTGACAAAAGTCATCGGCATCACGCAATCGACTGCTGACGACTGGTCCCTGACCTCGCTCGGCTGGATCTTCTCGCTGGCGATCGTGTTCCTCGGTTTGTCGGCGGCCTTCGCGGGCAAGTGGCTCGAACGCGTCGGCCCGCGCCGCACGATGTTTACCGCCGCATGCTGCTTCGGCGGTGGATTCCTGGTTTCCGCGCTCGGCGTATACCTGCATCAGATCGTGCTGCTCTATCTCGGCTACGGCGTGATCGGCGGAATCGGGCTCGGCCTCGGCTACGTGTCGCCGGTGTCCACGCTGATCCGCTGGTTCCCGGATCGCCGCGGTATGGCGACCGGCATGGCGATCATGGGCTTCGGCGGTGGCGCGATGATCGCCGCGCCGTTGTCCGTGGCGTTGATGAATCATTTCCGCAGCGCGACCAGCATCGGCGTGGCCGAAACGTTCGTCGTGCTCGGCATTGCGTATTTCATCTCGATGACGATCGGCGCACTCGCGATCCGCGTGCCGCCGACGGACTGGAAGCCGGCCGGCTGGACGCCGGGCGCCACGAATCAGAACAAGATGATCTCGCGCAATCACGTGCATATCGATCAGGCGTTGAAGACGCCGCAGTTCTATCTGATCTGGCTCGTGCTGTTCCTGAACGTGACGGCCGGCATCGGCATTCTCGGCCAGGCCTCGGTGATGATTCAGGAGAGCTTCAAGGACACGGTGTCGGCAGCCGCGGCGGCTGGTTTCGTCGGCCTGCTGTCGCTCTTCAATATGGGCGGCCGTTTCGTGTGGGCGTCGGCGTCGGACTGGATCGGCCGTAAGAACACCTACTTCATCTTCTTCGCGCTCGGCGCGGTGCTGTACTACCTCGTGCCCGGTTTCGCGGCGTCGGGCCACATCGCCCTTTTCGTGCTCGCCTACTGCGTGATCCTGACGATGTACGGCGGCGGCTTCTCGACCGTGCCGGCTTATCTCGCCGACATGTTCGGCACGGCGTTCGTCGGCGGCATTCACGGGCGTCTGCTGACGGCGTGGGCCGCGGCGGGCGTCGCCGGTCCGGTGCTGGTCAACTACATTCGCGCTTATCAAGTCGCGCAAGGCGTCGCCAAGGCGGATGCGTACACGATGACCGTTCACATCATGGCCGTGCTGCTGGTAGTGGGCTTCGTCTGCAACCTGCTGATCAAGCGTGTGGACGACAAGCACCACATGACCGACGCACAACTCGCCAAAGGCGCTTAAGGAGACTCGCATGTCGACCATTCAAGCAGTGAATCAGACCAGCAAGGTCAAACTCGCCGTCTTCTGGCTGTATGTGACGCTGCCGCTGGCATGGGGCGTGGTCAATACGCTCTCGCAGGCAATGAAGCTCTTCAAGTAAATGTCGTTCGGCACCCCGCGCGCTCGGACGTGCGGGGTGCCTCTGCAGCGAGTGTGACTCGCTGACTGTCTACCGACGCATTCCAGCAGCGCTCATTTCCCGCCGCCCGGCTACCATTGATACGCCGCCCCGGCCGTGACCGCAGTGGTGGCGGAACTGATGCCCGCGCCGAGTTTCACCTTCAGACTCTGCGTGACGCGCGCCGACAGACCCACCGCCACCGCCTGATAGCCTTTGTAACCAGCCGTTCCGACGCCGATTGCGAGGTTCTTCGTGGCATCGACTTCGGGGATCGAGGTCAGCGCCAGCGCCGATGCCGTTCCGGAGTACGCGTTGCGCGCCATGTCACTCAAACCGCCCTGGAACTGCTGCATGTTGACGGCGTCGGTCGGCCCCTGCCCCGCCGCGACGTTGGTGATACGGCGCTCGCTGCCGGACGAGCCCACCGACACCGTGTTGGTCACATCGGCCACCGAGCCCTCGCCGATCGCGACCGAGTTCGGCGCCGATGCTTTGGCGCCGCCGCCGATCGCCACGGAACCGTTGCCGATTGCCTGTGCAGCGTTACCCGAACTGTTGACGGCAACATAGGGCGTGCCGCTGGTCTGGTTGTTCCGCACCACGTTGATCTGCTGGCTAAGCGTGCTGACAGTCTGGTTGGTGGTCCAGAGTTGCGCTCCGGTCACCGCGTCGGTACTGGTGGCCGACAGTGTGCCGTCCTGCAGATTGGTCATCTGGACTTTCGGCGCATTGGCCGCCGCGCCGCCGAGGGTGATTCGGTCATGCGCCGAACTGTCGTACTGCACCGCATTCGCAACCGCGCCGCCAAGGTTGCCGACGGTGCTTTGCAGACCGGCGATATCGCTGCTGTTCTGCGTCACGCGCCCGTCCAGGTTGGTGATCGCGCCGCCGACATTGTTCACGACCGTGCCGCCCACGCTATACGACGGCGCCGAGACCGAACCGTCCGCGTTGACGGTCGCCCCGCCGCCGAGCGCCACCGCCGTGCTCGCCGCCTGCGCGTATAGTTGCGAGCCATTGACCGCGTTGCTGCTGGCCGGCCCCACCGTGCCGGCTGCCACGCCTGTGACGACGCGGTTGCCCGCCGTGCCGGCCATGTCGATCAGCTTGCCGTCCGTGATCGCACCGACGTTGATGACGCGCGACACGGGATCCTGCGTGACCATCCCAATGCCGCCGTTCTGCATGCTTTGCTGCAAGGTGTTGAGGCCTGTGTCGAGCGAGTCGAGCGCGTTGCCGACGGTGGTTTGCGTGCCGCCCTGCATGTGATAGCTGGGGCCGGTCAGCGAACCGTCGGCGTTGATCTGCGCGCCGCCGCCCAGCGCGGCCACCATCGGTCTGAACTGGCCGAGATTGACCGCGGAGGAATCCGTGGTGCCGGCCGCAATGCCCGTCAACTCCCGTGCGCCCCCGGTCCCGGTGAAATCGATGCGAGCGCCGTTCGTGTCCTTCGCCACCGTGAGATTACGCGAGGTCTGATCCTGCTGAACCAGCCCGATCTCGCCATTGCTGATCTGGTTCGTGATGTTGCTCACGTCGCCTTCGATCGTCGTGGTGCGCTGATCGAGTTTGCTGATATTCGTGGTGTTGTCCGTGGTGCGCTGATCGAGGTTGGTGATGTTCGTCGTGTTGTCCGTGACGCGCTGATCGAGGTTGCTGATATTCGTCGTGTTATCCGTGACGCGCTGATCGAGGTTGCTGATGTTCGTCGTGTTGTCCGTGACCCGTCGATCGAGGTTGCTAATGTTCGTCGTGTTATCCGTGACGCGCTGATCGAGGTTCGTGATGCTGCCTGTGTTCTGCGCGACGGCCTGATTGGTGGCGAACAATTGTGCGCCGTTGACGGCGTCCGAACTGCCGGCGGCAAGATTCGCGGCGCGCACGTTGGTGAGCCGGACCGGCGCGCTACTGCTGCCTAACGTGACGGTATCGTGAGAGCTCGAATCGTACTGAACGGAATCGGCGCTGGCCTGGGTGGTGGTCGTGACGACGGCTGCGAGCGCGGAGCCCACATCGTTGTATATCCTCCCGCCGACCTTATAGACGGGCTTCGCAATCGTTCCGTCCGCGGCAACGTCGGTGCCGCCTCCCAGCACGCCCGCCATGCCCTTCAACTGCGAGACGTTAGTGGCATCGCTGCCCTGGGTGCCGGCCCCGACATTGGCGATCTGCCGTTGCAGCGTGGCGGTGCCGACTGAGACGGTATTCGCCCGGTCCGCGGAGGAATCCGCACCCAACGCGACCGATCCCGCTGCCGTGGCCGTCGCACCGGAACCAAACGCGATTGCTTTCGTGGCGGCCGCCGTGATAAGGGCGCCGCTACCCGCTGCGATCGAGTTCGCCGCGTCCGTTTGGACGCTCGTCCCGATAGCCAATGCATTGACGTTCTGAACGGCTGCGTTATAGCCGATTGCAACACCATTCTCTGCAAAATTGTTGCTTGTCGCACCCGCGCCCACCACCGTCGCATTGGGTGCCAACGCTGCGGCTCCCGCGCCGACGGCGGTCGTATTGACGCGCGCCGCGCCCGAACTGGTGCCAACGGCGAGCGCGTTATTGTCGATGGCCATCGCGCCGACGCCGATCGCCATTGCGTTTTCGCCTCCCGACGCTGACGTCGTCAACGCGGGCGTCGTGAACGGACTGACGGCAATGAATTGGGTGACGGGTACTGGATCAGCCAGCGCAGCAGTTGCAAGCGTTAGCGTTTTTGAACGGTTCACATTGGACTCGGGCGTTTGGCCGACAGTCACCGGATCGGCGACATCCCATTCGACAGGCGCATTCATGAGTGGGTTGGGCGACTCCCCGGCCGCTTTCGCGGGCAAAGCCATCACTAACGTCCCAAACAGACTGGTGCCGACGGCTAGCAGTGCGCTATAGCCTACAACCCCTCGCCCACCACGACCTTTCGTCACCTCGGACCCCGCCGCGTATGTGCGGGTCGTGCTATTCCATACGCTCTCATAAGACTTGTTCAACATTCCTCCCAATCTTTTATAGAAGATCCAAGCACCAGGATTTTTACTATGTCATCCTAATTATTTAACGCGATCCAATAGAAACTTAAGACAGCGTGACTACCTGGTCACGACCACAAAGTCGCCGAGCACAAATATACCGTGTAAAGCGATTTTTTAGCTTATATTGGAAAAACGACATAGCGCGTTTAAGACCAAAAATGCCAAACGTCTTATATCGCGCTCATTATTTCTAGGCACTTCTAAGAAGAAATTTTGACTATTCCGAATCAGCGCACGAGACAGCGCTAATTCCGTTTGAAGTTCTCAAAACGGGACGAAAATCGACCACAACGGGTCTACCCTCGGCAGTCAAACGGAAGTCATACGGGAGAACTACACGTGAAGAGGCGTGAACTGATACAGCGGGTGACGCTATACCAAGGCAGATCTATCAGCGGCCCGCGGCCTCCAGACGCATCGGAAAACTGATTTCGAAGATCGTCCCCTCGCCTTCGTGCGAGTCGAAGCGAATCTCGCCCTGCAGCACCCGGCACAGTTCCTTGACGATCGCGAGGCCCAGGCCCGCGCCCGGAATGTCCTCGTCCGTGGCGCGCTCGAACTCCTTGAACACGCGCTCGCGGTCCGACGCGCCGATGCCCACGCCCGTATCCGACACGCGCAGGCGCCAGCGATCGTTTTCCATCGCCGTCATGCTCAATTCGACCTCGCCCGCCTTGGTGTATTTGGCCGCGTTGGTCAACAGGTTGAGCGCGACCTGTTTGAGCTTGAGACGGTTGGAGACGACCACGTCCAGCGCGCCGTCGAAGGCGGTCTGAAGCTGCAGCCCTTTCGCTTCGATCGCGCTTTCGCAGGAGATCACCAGTTCGTCGAACAGCTCGCGCAGCGCGAAGCTTTCCAGCACGAGCGGACTGTCGTCGCCGAGCACCACCGAGTATTCGACCAGTTCGTCGACCAGCGTTTTCATATCGGCCGCCTGACGGTTTGCCAGCGCGAGCGCGGTCTCGGTTTTGGACGGCGCGCGGCCGATCAGTTGCAGCGCCATCGAAAACACGTTGAGAAAGTTGCGCAGGTCGTGCACGACGCTGCGCGTGATTTGCATGCGCGACTCGTACAGGTCGCCGACCAGCCGTTGCTTGAGCGTCAGCTCGTGATTGGCGCGCTCGAGGCGCTCGGTGTAGTCGTCGATCGTGCGGTCGCGTTCGTTGACGACCTCGCGGATCGACGTCAGCGTGACAAAGCTCACGGCTTCGTCGATGAAGTGCCGCGCCCGCTCCTCGTGACGCCGCGTGAAATACGGCCGCGCTTCGCTGAATTCGACGATCGCGCCGGTCAGCATCTGCCGGAACAGATCGAGCTCGCGCACCAGTTCGTCGATCCGGTACCCTTGCTTCCAGCGCAATTTGCCGTGCAAGCGCGCGTCGCGTTCGATCGCGCTCTCTACGTGGTCGAGATCCTGGTTCTCCAGCACGCTGCAGATTTCGTCGAGGATATTCGGAATGTGATCGGCCAGTTGTTCGTAGGTCAGCCGGTCAGATTCGGTCAATTCTGCGTCATGAAAGACCGCCTTCATCCAGCGTTCGGTCAGTTCGACCTGTTGCAGGCGCAACTGTTTGGCGAAAGCGGTGAGCGGCAGTACGTGCGAGTCTGTCATGTGGGAGACCTGGCGCCGCATGGCGGCGAAAATAGGTGTTCCGCGCCGTCCCGGCGAGACTTCCTTCAGGACATGCTTAACGCGACCGCATGGACTGCAAACCGCGCTCAGGAGGCAATGGTGAGCGCTGCGCAAGCCGCCCGGGCGCCTCCAGTATGCGCGATTTATGGAACAAAAATTAACCAGGGTTAGGACGTGTCCGCCCGGCTCGTCCCAAAGAAGGAAGTCCGGGAGGTTGCCACCCGGAGGTCATCCCCCTTGCGCGAAACTGCCCCGCCGCTTCAGATCCTCTCGAACAGCACGTCCTGCGCGCCTTCCCACAGCACTTTGGTGCCGAGCTCGCGCAGCTTCTCCTTGCCTTCGACGATCGTCAGGAAGTGATTGCCCGCGAGTTGCCCCATCTTGCTCGCGAAGCAGCACGAACCGTACGCGAGAATGATCTCGGTTTCGCTATAGCCGCCGGGATAAAACAGGATATCGCCGACCGACGGATGGCTCGTATGGTTCTCGAAGCCGACCGCGTTGCCGTCGTTTTCGAGCTTGAAGTCGCCGAGCGGCACCCAGCATCCTTCGCCGCTCCAGCGCACGTGGATGAGCTTTTGCCGGTACGGTAGGAGCTTCAGGAAAGCGGCCACGGTTTGCGGCGCGTCCGGATGGGTTTCGGCGGTAAAGACATGGCCGCAGGAGGTGATTCGGAGTCGGGTCATCGCCAGGTTTCCAGTGTGAAGGTGAAGGGAACGGTCGGTCGGAGCGCTTGACGCAGGGCGAGGAGCCAAGCCACGGGCAGATGATTCTGTCGTCCGATGCAAGGCTTCGACAGATACAGTTGCTGTCCGACTGGTCAGTCCATTTGGACCTGTGCCAATGTTTTGAGCGAATTACGCCCGGCAAGCCACACCGGCACACGCATGCCAGGTCCAACCACCTCGCCGCCACGAAAGTTCGTAGTTTGCAAGCTGCGCAATGCACAGCACACTGCGCGATGTGCGTGATTCCCGAAGGCGGCTCATCGGCTGAATCTTCCGGCGACCCGATCTTGTCCGCGGTCGGAGGCAGGGCGGCAGCACTGCCCGGCGGCGAAAGCGGCGAGGGGCGAGGCGCCCTCATCAGGCTGCCTCGAATCGTCCACTGCCGTCCCGCCATTGCCGCGCTGACCAGCCGGCCACTTCCAGCCGCGCAATCCGTACTTCAGCCGCGCAGCCGGTAAGCGAGCGGCGTTACGCCGTAGCCACGCTTGAACTGCACGGAGAAATGACTGGCATTCTCGAAACCAACCGCGATCGCAATTTGCAGCACGGTCTGACCGGTGGCACGCAACAGCCGCGCGGCTTCCTCGAGCCGCAAGCGCGATACATATTGATGCGGCGTCTCGCCGGTCTCGCGGCGAAACACCCGCGCAAAATGGAAACTGCTTAGCCCCGCCTGCGCGGCCAGTTCGCTGATCGCCAGATCACCGTCGAGATTGGCGCAAATGTAATCGGTTACACGGCGGACCCGGCGCGGCACGAGGCGCTCCGGGCGCGCCGGCGTTGCGGCGGGCCCGGGACGGCCGCGCGCATAGTGCTGCAACAGATGCGCGGCTAGCGCGTGGACCAGCGCATCGACATACAGACGCGAGTCGGACGGATCGGCGGCGGCGCGATGCAATGCAGCAAGCATCGCGGCGATTAGCGGATCGCGAAACTGCATCGCGTCGCCGAGGGACAGCTCACGGGAGCCGCCCAGTTCCATCTGCTCGGCGACGCTGTCGATCAGGCTGCGCTCGAGGTGCAAATGGACGGTCGACAGCGGCGCATCGCTGATCGAACGCCAGCGCCAGGAGATCGGCGCGGGCGGCACGAACCAGACGTCGCCCATATGCAGATCGGCGCTTTCCCAGCGCCCGTCCAGGTTGCGTTCGAGATGCTCGGCGCCGCTCGCGAGCGTCATCAGCGTGAGGTCCTGCAAGCCGGGCGCTTCCAGCAGCTCCTGCTCGGCCGGTTCGAGATACGAGCGCAGCACCAGGTGCCGCCACGGGCGATCCACGCTCGACACCAGTTTCTGGCCCGCCATGTAGCGGTCGTAGGCGAGCGTCGTTGTGAGTTTTGGAATTCGTACCATCACGTCCATTCCCAGGGAGGTGCCATATGAAGAGTGAACCCTGCCATGCCAGCGTTGCCGATTCTCTATCGCAGCAAGAACTCAAAAATGATAGCAAGGAACCGGCTACCGCAATTTCTGGAAATAGCTAATCATTCAGGTTGTCGTCTTTCACGCGTTTCGAACGCCGGAGCTACCGTTTCATGGAACACGAATGCGATACGCTGCCGCACTGGTTGACCGGTTCGCCGCAAGGTGAAGCCGGGCACGCGTCGGCAGCATACAACTCGGCGGTTGCCGCCCAACCGGCTTACCCGGCCGGCACGCGGCAACTCGAGAAATCAGCCCACGCGGCTGAAGCATCCAGGGCACCCAACCGCACCGCAACAGGCGTGGCGCCCGCAGGCTTTCTCACGCTCTTCACCGAGGAGGAGATCGGCACGCCCTCGCCCGCCGCGCGGCGCGCCGCACCCGTCATCAGTCCGCTGGTGCGCTTTGGCAGCGCGCAGGACCGCATCGAATTCGTGCGGCGGCGCATCAGGCAACTGGGCTTCGACTCGTTCAGCTATACAGCCACGCGCACGTCGGCGCATCACAAGACGATGTTCGTGCTGACCAGCTACGAGTCGCAGAACTGGCTCACGCGTTATTTTCGCGAGCGTTATTTCGAGCTCGACCCGCGCGTGGCCCTCGCCTCGCCCACCGGCATGCCGTTTCTCTGGAACACGGCCGACATGCGCGCCGACCTGCCGCGTGCGCAAATGCGCAGCGAACGCCTCGGCGGGCTGATCGACATGCTGGAGGCGACCGGGCGCAAAAGCGGCATTCTCACGCAGATGCCGCTGCCCGAGCCGGAACTGAGCGCGAGCCTGTGCTTCAACTCCGAGATCGGCAATCCGCGCTGGATGACCGAGTCGATCGTGGCCGAAACGCTGATGTTCGCGCACACGATCCACGAGTTCATCTGGACGCACGCGAAGAGCGTGATCGGCATCGCGCCCGCGCAGCAGCAACGCGTGACGCTGAGCGAATTGCAGCATGCGGTGCTGAAGGCGGTCGTGCAGGGTCAGCGAGACAAGGAGATTGCCTACTTCCTCGGGCTGTCGCCGCATAACGTCGATTACCACTTGCGCCGTCTGCGCCAGCTGTTCAATGTGCGCAACCGCGTGCAGTTGATCAATGTCGCGCAGGCTTATGTGACGTAGAGGCTGGCAAAGCTCAGAGCCGGCACGCGAACGCGTGCCGGACACCCGAAAAGCCGGTTGCGATCGCACCGCGCTTGCCGGGCTGACGTTTGCATGCGCGCGCTCATGCCCTCAGGTCTTGAGCCGATAACCCGTCTTGAAGATCCACGCGACGATCAACAAAAACACGGCCAGAAACAGTGCGGTCATGGCGAGACTCACCTCGACATTCACATCGGCGAGACCATAGAAGCTCCAGCGAAATCCGCTGACCAGATAGACGATCGGATTGAACAGCGTCACGACCTTCCAGAACGGCGGCAGCATATTGACCGCATAGAAACTGCCGCCGAGAAAAGTCAGCGGCGTGATAATCAGAAGCGGCACGAGTTGCAGCTTCTCGAAGCTATCCGCCCAGATGCCGATAATGAAACCGAGCAAACTGAACGTCACCGCCGTGAGCACGAGAAACAGGATCATCCAGAAAGGATGCTGCACTTGCAGCGGCACGAACAAGCCCGCGGTGGCGAGAATGATCAGTCCGAGCAGAATCGATTTGGTGGCCGCCGCGCCCACATAACTCACGACGATCTCCAGATACGATACGGGCGCCGACAGCAACTCATAGATCGTGCCGGTAAAGCGCGGAAAGTAGATCCCGAACGAAGCGTTCGAAATGCTTTGCGACAGCAGCGACAGCATGATCAAGCCCGGCACGATGAAGGCGCCGTAACTGATGCCGTCCACTTCCTTGATGCGCGAACCGATCGCCGCGCCGAACACGACGAAGTACAGCGAAGTCGAAATCACCGGCGCGATAATGCTCTGCATCAGCGTGCGCCAGGTGCGCGCCATCTCGAACTTGTAGATGGCGCGAATCGCGTAGATATTCATTGATTACCTCGGAGCAGACTGACGAAGATGTCTTCGAGCGAACTTTGGGTCGTGTGCAGGTCCTTGAAGCGGATGCCGGCGTCGTCGAGCGCCTTGAGCAGCGCGATGATGTCGGTGCGCCCGCCCTCGCCTTCGTAGGTGTAGATCAGCTCGTTGCCGCCCTTCGCGACGTCGAGCCCGTAACCGGCGAGCGAGGCCGGCACTTGCTCGAGCGGACTCTCCAGTTGCAGCGTCAACTGCTTCTTGCCGAGCTTGCGCATCAACTCCGTTTTCTCTTCGACCAGCATGATTTCACCCGCGCTGATCACGCCGATGCGATCGGCCATTTCCTCGGCCTCGTCGATATAGTGCGTGGTGAGGATGATCGTCACGCCGCTCTCGGCGAGCGAGCGCACCAGCTTCCACATGTCGCGACGCAGTTCCACGTCCACGCCGGCGGTCGGCTCGTCGAGGAACAGCACGCGCGGCTCGTGCGAGAGCGCCTTGGCGATCAGCACGCGCCGTTTCATGCCGCCCGAGAGCGTGATGATCTTGCTATTGCGCTTTTCCCACAGCGAGAGGTCGCGCAACACCTTTTCGACGTAGGCCGGATTTTTCGGCTTGCCGAACAGCCCGCGGCTGAACGAGACAGTCGCCCAGACGGTTTCGAAGGAGTCGGTGGTCAACTCCTGCGGCACGAGGCCGATCAGCGAGCGCGCACCGCGATAGTCGGTTGCGATGTCGCGGCCGTCCACCGTCACGCTGCCGGCGCTGGCGTTGACAATGCCGCAAATGATGCTGATGAGGGTCGTTTTGCCGGCCCCGTTCGGCCCGAGCAAAGCGAAGATTTCCCCGCGGTTGATGGCCAGATTGATGTTTTTAAGTGCATGAAAACCGGTGGCATAGGTTTTCGACAGGTTCGTGACTGAGACGATTGGCTGCATGGAATCGACGATGGCAGACACCGTTGTTTGATTAGAGGGAGCGATGCTAAAGCACCATCGCACCCGCAATGTAAAGGAAAGTGGGAAAGCGTGCAGCGCATCGCGGCGGTGCGCCGGAAACGCGGGGTCGAGGGAGCGATAGAAGCGCGCCGCACCGGCACGGCAAAAGGCGCAAGTTGGCCGGCTTCGCTGCAGTGCAAAATAGTTCGGTTTCCAAAGCGGTTTGGTCGCGCGACGCCGGGAACGCCTCCTGCTCGATTGTTGGCAGTGCCGCCGCGGCGCCTGTCCGAGCGAAACGCGCTCGAGCGAGGCACACCGCTTGCGGCAGTCCATGCATGCAAGTGACAGGCGCTTGCGTGACATTAGACCGACTCTATGGAGGTGAACCATGAAACGCATTACCAGGACGATTTTCGCTTCGGCACTCGTGATGGCATTGTCTGGCGGCGCTTATGCGCAGGCAGGCGGCGGCGCGGGAGGGGCCGGCGGCGGTGCGGGTGGTGGCGGCACCGGCGTGGGTGCGGGCGGCGGCACGACCGGCGGCGCGGGTGGGACTGCCACACCGGGCACGGGCGCCGGGTCGATGAAAAGCCCGAGCGAGTCCGGCTACGGCTCGCCGGGTGTGACCGGCACCGGTGGCGGCACGGGCACCGGCACTGGGGCGACACCCAATAGCCCGTCGATGAACCGCCCGAACAGCGGCATGAGCAATGGCATGAACAAAGGCACGAACAAAGGCATGAGCAACGGGACCGGTAATGGCATGAACAACGGTGCCGGCGGCACGACGCAGAACGGCCAGTAAAACAGGCTGTCGTTGGATTGACCGGTTCAGTTTCGAACGGGGCGGCGGCGCTGATGTAAAGCCTCGCCGCCCTCTTTTTTGAAGCGCCGATCACGCGTTCATCCACCGGGGGCTCGGATCACGCACGCGAGTCATTCCCCTTGCGAGGCATTTTTTCAATAACTGCCGCTCACGGCTCCGCGCAAACGAAACTGTCGGCGGAATTCACATTGCCTCTGCCGACATAGCGCGGAAACAGCGGATAGCGGCACAGCGGACGCGAGCGCCCATTGGTCGCCGCCGCGATATCGGTTGCCGTCAGCGTCTCGGGCGATGCCCCGCGCGTCACCCAATTGTCGAGCGCGCCCAGCAGATCGACCGATGGAATGAACACGCCGCTGCCGTGCTGGAATCCCGGCACCATGTACAAGCGCATGAAACCATTGACCTGGTCGATGCCGAACCTGGCCACCAGTCTGTCGTAGTAAGCGATGGTCTGGTTCGGGCTGATGACTTCGTCGGCGAGGCCTTGCAGCGTGATGAGCTTGCCGCCGCGCGCGATGTAGCGCGTGAGATCGGGGTTCATCGCGCCGATCGTCTGCGACAGCGCGACCAGTTGCGCGCGATATTTGCCGGGGTGTTGCGGGTCGAACCTGAGCGAGTCGAAGGCGGCGTCCCGCGCGACGAAGTAGCGGATATAGCCGTCGCCTTGCGCGAACAGGTAGCCGTTGGCAAAAAACGTCGGCACCGGCAAGCGCTCCGGCTGATGCGCGAGGCCGAGCAGGCCGCTCAGATGCGTGCCCTGAAAAATGTTGTAGCCCCTGTAGCCGTCGACATCCCACGCCAAACGGTAGGGCAACGAGAGCCCGTCGCGCATCACGAGCAAGGTGGCAAGCTGCGTGTTGGTGAGGCATTCATCGTGCGAAGGCGTCCGTCCGCTGCAGCGCAACGAATCGATGATCTCCGCCTCGCGCTCACGGCATGCGGCGACGTCGCTGACAATGCCGTCCGCCGCGCCGTCGAGCCGGTCGCACGCGGCGAGCGTGCGTTGATAGACGTGTTCGAGCAGCATCGGTGGAATGAAGCCGTCGGGCGTGCTGTATTCCGCCTGGCCGAGTTTCACGCCCAGCAGACGCACGCCAGTGAAATTGAGCGCGGGCGAATTCGCGATCACGCCGTCGTAATCGTCGGGATAGCGCTGCATCACGGTGTAGCCTTCGCGGCCGCCGGTCGAGCCGCCGGCGAAATACATGCGTTGCGGCGGCCGGCCGTATGCGCGGACAATCAGCGCAAGCGCGGCATCGTGGGTTTTCTTCAGATGCGCAAAGCCGAAGTTAGTGACCGCCTCGTCGACGAGGCCGAACACCGCCACCGATGAATCGCCGACATGCCCCGAGTCGTCGCCGAAGGTCGCATAACCTTGCGCGAGCGGCGCGCGGTTCGGCGAAAACGGCATCACGCCGGTGCCGCTCACCACCACGCCGTTATAACCGCCGCCACCGATCTGCAACGCGCGGCCATTCCAGCGGCGCGGCAAATTCAGATCAAAACGGATATCCGGCGTCGTGGCGCTGAACCCTTTGATGCGGCCGGTGATACGGCAATACTCGCCGCCTTGCTGATTACCGGGCGCGGTCGCGCTCACCATCGCCGCGCTTTCGATCTGCACGCCGGCAGTGGGCAACGCAATCAGTTCGGGTTGCAGGACGGCGCCCGCCAATTCCGCACAGCGCATGGCGAGCGGCGCTTCCGCAAGCGCGGCGAGCGCTGGCTGAGCGGCCAGCCACAACATTGCGCCGACAATGCGGATGACCGCACGCGAATCTCGCGCGACACGCGCACAGCGCCGACGCGACCTCATCCGTAACCCGCGCCATTGGCGACCGCAGCCGACTTCTGCCCTTTCCAGCCGTTCCAGCCGCGCGCGATCATCAGCACGGCGCCGATAGCGACGAGATCGCCGCCCAGACCGATCAGCACGCCGCGAAAGCCATGAAACATATGCGGCGTCGCCGTATCGACGATCAGCGAAACGAGTGTGCCCGCAACGAAACACACGAGCCCCGTGCGGCCGACGGTCACCACGGCGGGCAGCCGCCGCGCGAGCCACGCGATGCTGCCCAGACGCACGAGCTGTGCGGCGAGCCAGGCAATGACGATGAAGTTGATCACGCGGTCAGGAGACAGATTCTGTTTAAACGCGCCGGGCAAAGGCTGCGTCAGCACGAAGAGTTTGACGATAGCGAACGCCAGCACCGCGACCACCGCGACTCGCGTGAACCAGCGCGCGGTACGGGTTGCGTGAAAGCACTCGCTGATGGGTTGCACCCGGCAGAGAATCCCGAGCACGAACATCAGTTGCCATGCAAACGGATTAAAAGCCCAGTCGGCCACATCGTCAATGCTGAATAATGCGGCCAACGGCCGGGCCAGCGCCCAGATCAGCAAGCTCAGGTTTACCGCCATGAGCGGCGAACGCCGCGCCAGCGGCACCGCGAACGGCACGCTGAGCGCGAAAACCACGTACATGGGCAATACACTCGACAGATAAGGCTGGCGCCGCAGCAGCATGATATCGAAAGCGTCGCGCAGCGGCTGAACCGCAAAAGGCGGCCAGCCGGTGAGGTCCACCATGGGACGGTTCAGATTCAGCGTTGCGAGAATGGCGCCGGACAGCAGCGTCAAGACCGCCGTCAACAGATAGGCACGGTAGATTTCCCAGCAGCGCCGCATGAAGCGCATCTTCGCCGCGTTCTCGCCGCGGCCCGCGAGCACCGCCGTGTATGCCGCCGCCGATGCATAGCCGCCGAGAAACACGAACACTTCAGCCGAATCGCACAACGCGTAGGCATGCAGCATCAGATGCGACAGCGTGCTGCCCGGAATGTGGTCCAGCACGATGACGATCAGCACGACGCCGCGGAAGAAGTCCACTTCGATCGAGCGCCCTCCAAGGGGACTTCCACCGGGGCGGCCGCGACGGGTTTCCATTCAGGTTCTCGCAGGAGAGACGCACGCATGCCGCGCGTCGTTTTTCGTAGAAACACCATGACAATAAAACGTTCCCAGCGAGGCTGCGCAGATCAACGCTGGGCGCTGACAACGCGCCTCTAATTGCGGATCATGTGGCAGTGATTTGAAATTCGGTTGTCGGCATGCGGTAATACTGAGTCATCGCGTCTTCAATTCGCGGCAAGATTTGCGGCTTTAATTCAGCGTCGCGCGGGAGATCGGTAATCGGCACGGAAAATAAATCGCTGAATGCAATGCGCGATTTTTTTCGCTTTTTTTCATCGTAGGATGGTTTCATGCACGCCCGTCGGACCTCACGCGATTCGCGCGACGCCACCGTTCGACGGCGGCCACTCATGTGGACCGGACACGCGGGCGGCCGATCCGCGATCGGCCGGCTCGCCGAGCGTCATTGCGACGCCTTCAACTCGCCACGGCCGACCTGAGCGTCACCGATGCGCGCCGGTCCTTCCACTACCGCCCAGAACGGCTGCGCCGCGCGCGCCGCCTTCGCACTGGAAGACGACCACATGAACAATAGGATTGCCGGCTTCGACGGATTGCGTGCGATCGCAGTCCTGATGGTATTTTTCCAGCACCGCCTGTTCGGCGACATCGGCGAGATTGGCCATCTCGGCGTATGGATCTTTTTTGCGCTGAGCGGTTTTCTGATCATCGGCATTCTTGCTGCGCAACGCGCGCGCATTGAAAGCGGCGCGAGCCGATTCGGCGCCGAATTGAAGCGCTTTCTGTTTCGCCGGACCCTGCGCATTTTTCCGATCTACTACCTGATGCTGGTGGTGATGTGCGTGCTGATGGCGTTCGGCATGGCAAGTCCCGAACTGGCGAGCGGCATGCCGTTTCATTTCGCCTATCTGTCGAATATCTGGATCGGCTCCGTGCTGCACTATTGGCCGGGGCGCTACTCGCATTTGTGGAGCCTCGCAATCGAAGAGCAGTTTTATCTTGTGTTCGCACCGCTCCTGCTGCTGCTTGCCACGCGACGGCATCGCGCGGTGTGTGTCGCGATCGTCGTGGCCGGGCTCGGTTCGCTGCTCGCCATGCGCGCGGCGCATTGGCAGGAAATCACCATTTACACGCATCCGCTGACGAACTTCTGGTTGCTGGCGTTGGGTGGCATTGGCGGCTTGATGATCGCGGGGCGAGCGAGCCGCTTGCGAGGCTGGCTCGGGCACGGCGTGACACTCTTCGCGCTGAGTCTCGCGCTGGTGGGCTTCTGCGCGACCGAACCGAGATGGAGCGAGGTGGACAGTCCACTGCTGTTCACCCTGGTCAGTGCTTCGTATGGTATGTGCATCGCGGCGCTGGTGTGCTCGATTGCCTGCTGCCGCAACGCCTTCGTGATCGGCCTGCTTGAAACGGGCTGGCTGGTGAGCTTCGGGCGAATCAGCTATGGCTTTTACCTCTATCACAATCTGATCCCGGACCTGACGCGCAACCATCACGCCGCGGCGCTCTTTGGCGGCACGGTGCCCGTGTGGGCGCACGTCGTGGGCATCGCCGGGTCGTTTGTGATTTCGCTTGCGATGGCGATGCTGTCATGGCGGCTGATCGAAGAGCCGATCCTTCGTTTGAAGACGCGGCCTGCGTCGGCGACGTCGCCTTCGCGTCGTGAGCGGACAGAGCATTCGTCGAGGAATGACAGCACCGCATCCGACGCAGCCTGATCCAGGCGCGACTTACGTTTTCAATTGCAAGCAGCGCAACTGGGGGCACGGTATCGTGCGGCCTCGGTTAGCAGGCAGCTTCGGATCTTGCGTGGCACGCGGGCACCGACCTGGCGATCTCCGCCTGGACGAGCGTGCCGGTGATCGCGGGCGTGCTGCTGGTGCGCCCCTCGCGCCATCGCTTGCCGCCCTCCGCATTCCGGATTCTGGTACTGATGTTCGTGGTGGCCGCCGCCGTGCAGATGATCTGGAAATCCGGCGGCCTATAGGTTTGCACGGTTAGCGCGCGTTCGAAATGGGCCGTGGTACGCGCATTGCTGCACAACGGTGTACCCCAATCAACCGGAGAGCCCGTCGTGGCAAACCATGGCCAATTCCCCGAACGAGCAAGAGCACGAGCCCGCGCGTCAGCCCGAGGAAGATCCCGGCAGGCCGCCCACCGAGGTTTCCAAGCCAATCGGCGACGCAATCCCCACGCCGGTCGAACCGGGTCTCGATCAACCGCTGCCGAAAAAAGGCGAGACGCCGCCGCCCGCTGACGAAGCCGATGGCGAGGCACTCGGCGACACCGAGACGCCTCCGGGCGTCCCAGAGCCCGGACCATCGGATTTCGCGTAGTCGTAGATAGTGCCGGTCAATAAAAAAGCGGCGCCATTAACTGGCGCCGCCCATTGATTGTGATCGAGGCAATCAGCCGATCATTCGTTCAAGCCGCTTCCGGCTCGTGAACGATTTTCAATGCGCTCTTGTGTTCCCTGATCAGCCGGTACACGGTTTCTCCAGGCACGGTCTCCTGCTCTAGCAATTCGTCCGCAATCGCGCGCAGCACCGGCTCGTACGCATGCAGCAAGCCGTAACACAGTTGGTTCAATTCCTTGAGCAGCACATTCGCGTGCTCGATAGCGCTCTTCATCTGCAGACCCGCGTACTGCGACGGCAGCGCCGCGAGGCTGAACAGATCGCCGTCGCTGTTGAAACCGAATTTCGACACCATGTCGAGGCTGATGCGCGACGCTTCCTGCAAATCCGAAGCGGCGCCGCTCGATGCTTCGGAGAACGTCAGAATTTCCGCGTTGCGGCCGCCGAGTAACACCTGGATTTCGTTACGGATCTCAGTCTCGCGATACAGGTGTTTGTCTTGCGCTTTTGTGATCAGCGCAACGCCGAGCGCACCGCCGCGCGGCAAAATCGTGACCTCTTCCAGCACGCCCGTGCCCAGCAACGCGGCGACGAGGCCATGCCCCGCTTCGTGCACGGCGATACGGGTGCGTTCGTCTTCGCTCAGCGCGCGCTCGGCGCCGCTCACGTCGCCGATCCGTGCGATCTTGATCGCTTCCATGAAATGCTTCGAGGTGATTTCGGTGTCGCCCACCTTGCGCGCGACGAGCCCCGCCTGATTCACCACCATCGCGACCGTTGCCGGCGACAGACCCGTGGTGAGGCGCGCCAGTTGATCGTAGTCGATGTCGGCGGCTTTCGACTTCAGCTTCTCCGCGTAGAAACGGAAAATCTTCGCGCGGTCTTCGCGATCGGGCAAACGGACCTGCACGGTGCGATCGAAGCGGCCCGGCCGGCGCAATGCCTCATCGAGATTGTCGGGGTGATTGGTCGCCGCGACGATAATCACGCCTTCGTTCGAAGCGAAGCCATCCATTTCGGCCAGCAGTTGATTGATGATGCGGTTGCTCTCGGCTTCCACCGGACCGCTGCCCGTATCCGTGCGCTTGGCGAGCCCGTCGGCTTCGTCGATGAAGATCACCGTGGGCGCATTCTTGCGCGCCAGTTCGAACAGATGCTTGACCTTCTGGATGCCGACGCCGTAGTACTTCGCGCTGAAATAGCTGCCCGTGATCGAGATGAAGTTCGCGCCGCACTCGCCGGCCAGCGCCTGCGCAAGCCGCGTCTTGCCGACGCCGGGGCCGCCCACCATCAGAATGCCGCACGGCGCGCGCACGCCCATCGACGTGAACTGCTTCGGGTCGGAGAGATAACCGCGAATGTCCGCGAGCGCCGCCTTTGCTTCGCCCGCGCCGATCACGTCGTCGAAACGCAGTGCGGGCGCCCTCGCGAGCAGCGTCGCGCCGCCACGCATTTCGCGGCGCATGAACCACACCATGCCGCCGACCAGCAATAACGGCAGCAGCACGCTGATGGCGTCGCGCACCTGATCGAACGCCTGCACCCAGCGCGCGCCGCCGGTTTGAATATCCGCATCGGGAAGCCAGACGAGTTGATAGGCGGCGGCTTCGTCCGTCTTCGGCTCGCCGAGCAGCAGCGCATGCGAGAACGTCGCGTTGTGGTCGGTGACGAAGTATTTCGTGCCGTCGCGCTTCGAGATCAGAATCGCGTTGGGACTCACGCCGATCGCGGCAACCTTGGCGTCGTGAATATCGCGCAGCATTTGCGAGGCGTCTTTCTCTTCATGCGTCCATGCCGAGGAATCGTGGCGCATCTGGCTCGCAACGCCGGTCAACGCAGGCGCGACCTGTGCCGCTCGCTGCTGGTAATGCCACACGCCGAAGGCGAGCAGCACTGCGATAAGCGCCGCCGCCACCGAGGTGGCGATCTTGCGCGTGCGTCTTTTACCAAGCGAATTGTTTCGCGGCTTCATGAGTCACTTCCAAAAACGGGCTCAAAGCGAGCCCCGATACTTGTCAAAGTTCAGATGGGCAGAGGTTGGCGGAGGGGAATCGACTGATGCGACACCATGCATGACTGGAAGACAGGACAGCCAACCATACGTCCCTTTTTAACGACGTGCCCACGGCCAGTATGCCGTGCCGCCGCTTCTTCCAAATCGCAGAAAAGGCCTAGTTCTACCGTCTATCCGGCGTTTTCGAGCCGCCAGATTTTGGGGAGCGAGCGCTATGTGCAGCGCGCGATGAGACTGCTCCCGGTGCACAGTTTATCAGCGCTAAATTCATTGCGTATTCCGCATATCTACTATTAACCGCTCCCTATTTAAAAGCGGTCAGAATTACTGAATATAGTCTCGTCATGCTCGCTTATCCTCCGACGAAAAATGCCCGCTGCCGCCGCGTTCATCTGCATCTACTCTAAAAAGACCGCTGCGGATGCAGGTTCGCCGCGGCGAGCTGCACAATCCTGTGCATCACCGCGACGCCACACGATGGGAGGACTGCCATGCACGACAACACGCCGGTATTCGACACAGCGCTGACCCGTTTGCTCGGTTGTCGGCATCCCATCATTTCGGCCGGTATGGGCGGCCCGGCGCGCGCGGAGTTAGCGGTGGCCGTTTCTGAAGCCGGCGGCTTCGGTCTGCTCGGCATGGTGGGAGAAGCGCCGGAAGTGATCGAGTGCGAAATCGCCGCCGTGCGCGCGACGACGAACCGGCCGTTCGGCGTCAATCTCATTCCTTTCCGGACGGAGCCCGCGCTGCTCGATGCGCAACTCGACGTGTGCCGCGCGGCGCAGGTGCCGGCCATGTGCTTCTTCTGGGACGTCATGCCTGACGTGGTGAAACGGGCTAAAGATGCCGGCGCGCTCGTCCTCTGGCAGGTCGGCTCGCTCGACGAAGCGCTCGCCGCGCAGCAGGCCGGCGTGGACGCAATCATCGCGCAAGGCGTGGAAGCCGGCGGCCATGTGCGCGGACGCATCGGCATCATGGCGCTGCTGCCGGAACTCACGCAGCGTTTGCGCGTGCCGGTGGTGGCCTCGGGCGGTTTCGCGACCGGTGGCGGCCTGGTTGCCGCGCTCGCGCTCGGCGCGGTGGGCATTCACTGCGGCACACTTTTCGTCGCCACGCATGAATCTTTCGCGCACGACTATCACAAGCAACGGATCGTCGACGCCCGAGCGGGCGACACCGTGCATACCGACATCTACGCGATCAACTGGCCGCCCGGCTCGCCGGTGCGCGTGCTGGCCAACAGCGTGACGCGCGAGGCCGGCGGCCATCTGTTCGGCAATCAACCGCACGTGTTGCCGCGCGAAGAAATCGCACACGACGACCAGGGGCCGATCTACAAATTCAGCACGGTCTCCCCGCTACGCGACACGGTGGGCGATCTGGAAAAAATGGCCTTGTTCGCGGGGGAATCGTCGGCGCTGGTCGAGCGGTGCGCGTCGGCGGCGGAAGTTATCGACCGGCTCATGAACGAGGCGGCGGACGCAGCGGAGCGGGTCCGCGCCGCAGGTGTGCATTGACAGTCAGGTGATGGGAAGGTGCGACGAGCCTCTTCGGGCCCGTTCGCATCGTCGCCACTTGCTCTCTCAGGTTCTGCTGTTTTTTATTGGCTTTTATTAGCTTTTGTTAGCGATACCGGCCTGCATCGATCTGGTTCTCCTCGGCTCGGCGCTATATCTGCGCGCAGTTTCGATTCCCATTCGGGCGGCGGCCGACTCCCTGCCACGCCGTCAGCGAAAACGATCTGCATCTGATCACGCAACATTAATGCAGGTTTTTTGTTAGGCTTGACCGTCCGTCTCACATTCGGACGTCGGCGCGTGAAATCCCGCATGCGCGCCGCAGCCCCACCGAAACACATTTCCCGCTTGCAGCAACCGATTAATGAACCAGCGTA
The DNA here is from genome assembly GCF_003387275.1 of Paraburkholderia sp. BL6669N2. Classification (NCBI taxonomy): domain Bacteria; kingdom Pseudomonadati; phylum Pseudomonadota; class Betaproteobacteria; order Burkholderiales; family Burkholderiaceae; genus Paraburkholderia; species Paraburkholderia sp. BL6669N2. The sequence continues at coordinate 2,363,311 of NZ_QUNA01000002.1, forward strand.
CTCCGCCGCACCATGTGGCCGCGGCCGCCGCGGCCAATTCGCGCTCCGCCACGTCGACGAGCCGTTTCAGCACGCACGGACTGGCGCCCGACGAACAATTCCTCGCCTGGCGCCGTCGCGTGGGGCATGTGGTCGACGCGCCGCCGTCGAAAGCGCAGATTGCGGGGGGATTTCGCGGCGAAATCGATTTATACGCGGTCGGCGGCATGGTTTTTACCGACTGCCGCACCGATTCGATGCTGCTGGAGCGCTCGGTAGCCCGCGTATCCACCGATTCGCGGCGCGACTACGTGTTTCAGCTCTTCGTGGAAGGGGAAATTGGTCACGTCACCGGCATGCACAAAAAGCGCAGCGCGCCGGGCTCGGTGGCAGGCATTGTCGCGTTCGATCTGAACCAGCCGTTTCGCGCCGAACGCCCGGACTGCCGCCTTCTGAGCCTGTTCGTACCGGCCGCGGTGGTGGACGAGGCATTGCGCGACGGCGCGTCGATTCACGGCCGCATCGTCCAGCAAGGCTCGCCGTTGACCGGCGTCGTGTTGGATCACATGACGGCGCTCGCCCGCGACATTGCGCGGCTCGATCCGGCCAGCGCCATCCATGCGTTGCAGGCGGGCACGCAATTGCTGATGGCCACGTTTCGCAAGGAAGCGCGCCTGAGCGGCGCCGGCCGCGCCGCGCTGCAGGCCGCGGTGATGGGCCGGGTACGCCGCTATATCGAGGCCAATCTGCACCAGGGCGACCTCGCGCCGACCAGCGTGGTTCAGGCGCTGCAACTCAAGCGCGCGACGATCTATCGCTGGTTCGAGCACGAAGGCGGACTCGGCGCCTATATCCGCAATCGACGTCTGCGCGAGGCGGCGGACGAACTAGTCCGTTATCCGCATCTGCAGGTCGCGGAAATTGCTTTTGGACTCGGCTTTCAGAGCGCGTCGGACTTCACCCGCGCGTTTCGCCGCGCATTCGGGATGAGCCCGCAGGACATGCGCGCCCATGCCTTCGTCCTGCAGCAGTTGCACGACGCGGCCTAGCGCGTCAGGCAGGCGACTGCGACGCGCTGGCAGCGCACGCGTCCGGCTCGGACTCCGCCTCTGGGAACGCCTCCGGGAACGCCTTCAGCGCGATCAGCGTTAGCGCGGCGGCGCCCATCAGATACCAGGCCGGGATCATCGGATCGCCTGTCCGGTTGATGAGCCACGTCACCAGAAACGGCGAAAATCCGCCGAACAGCACCACGCCAAAACTGTAGATCACCGACAGTCCGGCCGCGCGCCGGTGAGCTGGGAACGCCTCCATCATCAGCACGGAAGCGGCGCCGGCATTGTTCACCGCGAGCGCCACGTAAGCCGTGATGATGACGAGCGCCGCGAGATCGCCCGCACCGTGTGTCAGCGCCCAGAACGCGGGCCATGCCGCCGCCAGCGAGGCGAGAAGCGATGCGTACTGCAGCGTCTTGCGGCTCGCGAGCCGGTCGGCCGCGCGCGCGATCAGCGGCGTCACGAGCAGAATCACGACGCCCGAAAGGCACGCTGTCAAAAGACTGATGGTCGGCGGCCGGTGCAAGGTACGCACCAGATAGGCCGGCATGTAGAACACGGTGATATAGATGCTCACCGAAGGCGCGGCCATCATCAGAATGCCGCAAACGAGCGGGCGCGTATGCTCCGCGAACAGCCGCCGCGGACTGAGCCGGGTGCGCTCCTGCGGCGCGGCCGTCGGCATGCGGCGGCGCAGATACCAGCCGACCGGACCGATCAGGCCGCCCACCACGAACGGAATCCGCCAGCCCCATTCGTGCACGGCGGCGGGCGACAGGAGCGCCGTGGTGCCCGCCCCGACCAGCGCGGCGGCGAAAGCGGCCGCGCCCTGACTGGCGCCGCGCCAGCTCACCATGAAACAGCGGTGCTGATAGCCGGCCGATTCCATCAGCGAGGCCGACGCCGGGCCGATCTCGCCGCCCGCCGCGAGCCCTTGCATCAGGCGCGCGAGCACCATCAGCACCGTCGCCGCCGGGCCGATCGACGCATAGCCCGGCAGGCAGGCGATCAGCCACGTGCCGAGCGTCATCAAGGCGAGCGATACGGTGAGCCCGGCTTTACGGCCGCGGCTGTCGGCAATATGGCCGATCATGAGCGCGCCGAGCGGGCGCATCACGAAACCCGCGCCGAAGGTGGCGAGCGACAGCAATAGCGACGACGCCGGATTGTGCGACGGAAAGAACAGATTGCCGATCACGACGGCCGAAAAGCTGTAGACAGTGAAGTCGTAAGCGACGAAACCATTGCCGATTACGATGGCGGCGACGATACGCCTGAGTTCGGCGCGGGACAGCGGGACCGCTTTGCCGGCAGCAGTGTGCATGAGTGACTGTCGACGCATGTCGAGGTATTCAGGAAGGTTATGGAAGAAACGCGAGTTGCCTGTTCGACTTAACGGCGAGGTATCACGCTGCACTTTTATGGGTCCGGGCCTTGGGTCTCGCACAGACTCACGCGCGCCGCCAGTAAGCAACGCAGCCAGAGGCTCAAGCGGCTTGCGGCCGTCCCTTGCGCTTCGCGCTCGACCGCTGCACCACGGCCGCGACCGGCGCCACGCGCAGACTGCGTTTGAAATACGGCGAACTCATACCATTCCACAAACGCGAAGCGCAAGATATTTCTGCATTCATGGAGGAATGGCGATGCGCGTACTGATGTCAGGAGGAAGCGGTTTTCTCGGGGGAACCGGTCCACGGACCGTTCGCGCAGTACATACTCAAGCAAGATCGCCCGGCATCGCGGCATGACGAAAGCCAGGCAACACTCTGGAGACAAACAACATGACACAATCCGACGCCCCCTCTTTTTCCGCCTCGCTGGATGAAGGCCTCAGCGGCGCCACGCGAGTGGTTTTCATCGTCGGCGATCCGATCGCGCAGGTCCGCTCGCCGTCCGGCGTGACCATCGCTTTGCGCGCGGCCGGACGCGATGCGGTGGTGGTGCCCGCTCACGTCGCGCCCGCCGATCTGCCCGCATTTTTTGCGGGCGTGACGCCCATGCGCAATGTCGACGGCGTGATCATTACCGTGCCCCACAAGTTCAGCGCCACCAGGTACTGCGGCTCGCTCACCGAGCAGGCGAGCTTTCTCGGCGCGGTCAACACGTTGCGCCGCACGGCGGACGGCAACTGGCACGGCGGCATGTTCGACGGCACCGGTTTCGTGGCGGCGCTCGTCGATGCCGGTTGCGATCTGCGCGGCAAACGTGCGCTGCTGGTCGGTGCGGGCGGCGCGGGCTCCGCGATTGGACATGCGCTGGTGCAAGGCGGCGTGGCGTCGCTCGACGTGCGCGATAACGATGCCGAACGCACGGCGTCGCTGATCGGCCGGTTGAACGCGCTCGGCCCAGGTGAAGTGCGCGGTGCGGCCGCTTCCGTGGATGCCAATGCGTATGACGTGGTCGTCAATGCATCGCCGCTCGGCATGCGTGCAGACGACCCGCTGCCCATCGACGTATCGCGTTTGCCGGCCACGACATTCGTCGGCGATGTGGTGACGAAACCGCCGCTTACGCCGTTGATCGAAGCCGCCCGCGCGCGTGGATGCCCGACCGTGACAGGCACGCAAATGTTCGGCCGCGTGTGCGACCGGATGGTGGCGTTTTTGCTGGATGCCGCTCGGTAAGCGAAGCTTCGGACGCGACAGCGTCCACGGCCCACGCTGCTACACTTGCGCGACGCCAACCTGTAGAAGACATCTGCCGCGCGATTCAACGCGGCCGGTCGTCTCCTGACTCACGCTCCAACCATGCTTCGATTCGAAAACCTCGGCAAACGCTACGGCGAACGCCTCATCTTTGAGGCACTGCATTACGACACAGCATCAGGATGCGTCGCGTTGAACGACGAATCCGGCAGCGGCAAGTCGACGTTGCTCGGCATCCTCGCGGGCACAATCGAACCCGATAGCGGCGAGGTGTGGCTCGGCGGCCATTCGCTGCGCAGTGCACCGCGGGCCGCGCAATCCGTGCTCACCTACGTGCCCGAAGACTGCATGCCTTGTTCGGATCAGACCGGTCGCGAGTATCTGAACACGGTGGCATCGGCGCGAAACACCGCTGTCACCGCCGGCGCGTTGACGCTCGCGGACCGCTTCGGTCTCACGCCGCATTTCGACAAACGCTTCGAGCAGATGTCGTTCGGTACGCGCAAGAAGTTTTTCCTGACGTCGGCCGTGCTTGGCGACACCCAGGTGCTGATCGCGGATGAACCCGTCGGCGGACTCGACGCCGCCGCCCGCGCCGTGCTGGTCGATCTGTTCAAGACCCTGGCACAAACACGCACGGTGTTTTTCTCGAGCTACGACGAGGTCTTTACGAATGCGTGCGAAGCGCGCAGTGTCAACTTCGCCGACTTGGGAAAGCGTGCCTGACACGCTTGCATGCCCTTGCATGCCCTTTGCAGCCCCTGCAGCGACATGGACAACGCGAGTGAAACCGGCACGCCGGCATTCACTCGCACGCGCTAACGGTCCTCAAACCGCCACGCAAATCTTCCCGAAGTGAGCGCCGGATTCCTCGTGCGCAAACGCCTCGCCGAGTTTCTCCAGTTCGAACGTGCTGTCGATCACCGGCTTGATGCCGGTCACCTCGAGCGCGCGGATCATGTCGCGCTGATCCTGACGGCTGCCGACGATCAAGCCTTGCAGGCGCTGCTGCCGCGCCATCAGCGCCGCGGTCGGCACCGGTCCTGCGCGTCCGGTCAACACGCCGATCAGCGCGATATGGCCACCTATCCGGCACGCGGTGATCGACTGCGGCAAAGTGCCCGGCCCGCCCACTTCGATCACATGATCGACACCGCGGCCACCGGTCAGCGAGCGGACCTGCTTGCCCCATTCCGGGTTCTCGCGATAGTTGATCGTATGGTCCGCTCCGAGTTCGCGAAGCCTCTCGAGCTTCGCGTCCGACGAAGACGTCGCGATCACCGAAGCGCCCATCGCTTTAGTGATCTGCAAGGCGAAAATCGACACGCCGCCGGTGCCGAGCACGAGCACCGTGTTGCCGGCCTTCAACTGACCATCCACGACGAGCGCGCGCCATGCGGTCAGCCCCGCTGTAGTCAACGTTGCGGACTCGGCGTGGCTATAGCCGCGCGGCGCATGTGTGAAGTAGTGGCTCGGCAGCACGACGGCTTCGCGTGCATAGCCGTCGACGCCGTCGCCGGGTGTGGTCGTGAAATCGGCGATGGCAGGCGGCCCGTTTTCCCAGAACGGAAAGAAGCACGACACCACGTGATCGCCCGCTTTGAATTCCGACACGCCCGCGCCGACTGCCTCGACGACGCCCGCTCCGTCCGCCATCGGAATCCGCCCTGCTTCAGCAGGCAGATTGCCGCTCACCACGCCATAGTCGTGAAAGTTCAAGGAGTTCGCTTGAATGCGCACGCGAATCTGGCCCGCCGCGGGCTGACCGGGATCGGCGATGTCGACGACCTGGAGATTGGCGACGGTAGCGGGCGAACCGATTTTGACGGCTTTCATGTTTTCGTTCCTCTGAGAGTTGCGCCGGCGCGCGACGCGACGCGTCGCGGCGAAATGCTCGCAAAAGAATACCGCAAGGCTGCTCAGCGTGTAGTCGAGGCGCGCACCGGCTAACGCCGGCCAAGCGCTCGCTGAAAGCGCATTATCAACGGGGGAGCCCCTTCACGACGCCCGTGAATGACACGGGGCGCGTCGCGAACGTCATGCATTCATTTGACGGTTTGAATGACTTCGAAGCCTTCGAATTCCGGATGCCCGAGATAGAGCACGCGATTGTCGCCGCCCGCGTTGCGATGCGCGGCGCGAAAGGCATCGGATTTCGTCCACGCCTCGAAGGACGCGTAGTCCTTCCAGATCGTATGGCTGGAATAGAGAACGTGATCGTCCTTCTGCGGACCCTTCAGAAGATGAAATTCCACGAAACCCGGCACCTCTTTCAGATGCGTATCGCGCGTGGTCCACAGATGTTCGAAAGCAGCTTCGGATCCGGGCGTCACTTTGAAACGGTTCATGGCAATGTACATGCTGAAGGCCTCTTTGCAGTCACGATGTATCTGACGGGTTTGCCGGACTCGAACGAATCGTTCCGGCAAAACCGTCAGGCGGCCTTTTATTATATGCGTGCTACTCGTCGTACCCATGTCACGACTGCGATACGGCCAACGCACCCGACACCGTCCGCGTTCAGGCCGCCTTGTCCTGCGCCACCTGTTCGAGCCATAGCCGGCTGTCGGGAAACCAGAATGCGTCCGGCCGCGGCGGCGACACGAGTTTCACCGGCAGCGACGGATTGAATATTCTGGACCATGCCGACAGATACGACGGCGTCTTCACCAGATACCCGCAACGGGACAACAGCAGACTGGAGACCAGCGCTTCGCGGCCGATTTCGAGTCCCGGATAACCGCTGAAATGAATGGGCATATTGCCGTACGCGAGGAGTTTCGCGGGCGCCACTTTGACCGGCCTGGAAAACGGCCACACGGCGAAGTAGTCGAGAAACGCCTGTTCGTCGCTTGAAACGAAAACGTTGCTCAAGTGCGGGTTTTCAGCAAGTGTCGTTTCTATTTGGCGGCAGAAATCGCTCCATGAAACCGGGATGGCTTCCAGCGATTTGTCCGTGCCTCTGAAATGCGCACCAAGTGTAGACGCGCCGATCTCTAGCTTGCCGCAGATCGCATCGACTTCATCGACGATATGGGCGGCTGGGCGGTAATGTGCGAAGAATAGTTCGCTGGCGCTCTTGAGTTGAAGCTGAGTCTCATAGCGTTGACGAAACCCTAACTGGACCAGGTCGCGAACCGTCGACTTTCTCACCTTGTGCGCAAGCGATGCCGCCGCCTCGCCATTCACGGACTCGAAGAAGGAAGAGAACCAGTCGATGGTTCCCTCTGCGTCTCCGTAGAGACCGCCGCGTGCGCTGATGCACGGCGTCAGAGACTTCTCATCGCAATACATCAGAATAAACAGGACCATCTGCATCACGGAGAAGAAACCAGAGTTCTCCTGAATTTCAATGGCAAAGATTCCCCTGTTTAACCGCTGTGTGGCATGAAGCGAGATGCGACGCGGTGTGGCAACGGAATGCTTGAACCCCTCACTGCGTCGGATCTGTTTCGCCCGATCGACTACTTTTCTTAGCATGCCCGGCTCCTAATGGAATCTAGGTATTTTTAATTTCGCACGCGTCTATGCATGAAGAAGTTCACGACGCCCGAGCATAACATCTGCGAAGCGCGCGGCGAGTAAGTTCGGCCCGTCTTCGTGAGCTAACGCACAAAGGATCGGTAAGACTTCCTAGACTTTGCGCCCGGTCGAGCGGCGCAAAGCATCGGCGACGCGTTCGAGCACGCCGTCCCAGTCACCGCGTTGCGACTGCGTGAAGAGCCGCGCGCTGGCGTACCAGGGGCTATCGTCGCGATCGCGCAACCAGCGCCAGCAACCGGCGAAGCGGTTGAGCAGCCACACCGGCTTGCCCATTGCCGCGGCCAGGTGTGCAACCGAAGTGTCGACGCAGATCACCAGATCGAGGTTGTCGATCAGCGCGGCGGTATCGGCGAAGTCCGTCACGTCGTCCATCCAGTCCGTCAAACGCGCGTTGCATGTTGCGTCGGCGCGCTTCGCGGGGTCATCCGTCTTTTGCAGACTGATCCAGCGCACATCGGGCAACGCGAGCAACGGCGCGATCTGCGCTGGGGTCAAGCTGCGTGCCCTGTCTTCCGTTAGACCTGAATGGCCACCTGCCCACACCAGGCCGACGCGCGGCAACCCGGCATCGGGCAACATGGCAAGCCGCGCGCGCCATGAAGCGGAGCGAGCGGCATCCGCATGCAGATAGGTGCCGGTGGGAATGTTGTCGAGCCGCGTGCCGAACGCCATCGGCAGCGACATCAAAGGACAATGCCAGTCCCAGTCGCTCAGGTCGGACAAGCCGTCGTCGAGCATCACAAGGCCCGGCAAATGCGCGAAAGATTCTTCGTACAAGCGCCGCAACGACGGCGGGCATATGTAGCCGACGCGCGCAAAACGTTCCAGCGCCATCGGCAGATAACGCACGAACTGCAGGCTGTCGCCATGGCCCTGCTCCGGGATGACAAGCAGACGCGCGCCGTATGCGGGCCTTCCCTGGCTGGCGTTCAGGATGTCCAGGCGCTCGCCCTTCCATTGAGGCAGGGGCAGCGTCGGACGCGCCGATACGGGGCGCCCGTCAGCATCCACGAAATTGGCCCAACGGTCTTCGAAATACGGCCAGGCCTCTTCATAACGGCCGGCGGCCAACAGGACCTGACTGAGGCTGGCACGCGCGCCGAGGTAGGACGGCGCGAGCGCGATGGCTTGCCTGAGATGCCGTTCGGCTTCATTCAGCGAGCCGAGATCCTTGAAGACCACACCCAGATTAGCAAGCGCTTGTGGATGGTCCGGCCGGAGTTCGAGCAAGCGACGGTAGACCACAGCGGCATCTTCGGAACGTCCCAGCACTTGGAGGATTACCGCCATGAAGAAGCAGAGCGGCAGTGACGCCGGTTCGAGCGCGAGCCCGCATTCGGCCGTTTGCAAAGCGCTTGCATACGCACGCAGTTTGATCTGGATAATACATAAGGTGCCGTAATACGCCGGGTGCGAGCGCACTTCGAGCGCGCGTTCGATCCAGCTTTGGGCCGACTCGAGCTGATTCGATGCGAGCGCAACCAGCCCATGCGTATGCAACGCGTCCGCATGTCCGGGGTCTTGCCCGATGACTCGGTCGAGGAGCGTTCGGGCCGTGTCGAACTCGCCTGCCAGGCGAGCCTGCTCGGCCTGATTGAACCAGGCATCAAGGGTTTCTTCGGATGGCAAAGCGGGATGGGTCGGCATGTTCGGCGCAATAAGAAAGACGGCGTCGTGTCGCGGGCGATGCTGCCTGCCGCGCGACACTGTGTGCGCGGATTATCCTTACCGCTCATCGGCCAGTCTGTAGGACCGCTCCGAAACGCCCGTCACGCGAAGCGCGCTACCGCTTCTCCAGTTTCACCACCGTCAGTGCTCCGGCCACCTCGTCGGCGATGAAGTCGATCGTGTCGCCCGGCTTGACCTGCGCGAGCATCGCCGGGTCCTTGACCTTGAATACCATCGTCATGGCGCCCATGCCGAGGTTTTCCAGCGGCCCATGCTTGATGGTCAGCTTGCCGGCCGCCGCGTCCACTTTCCTGACTTCGCCATGCGACATCGCCGTTTGCGCATCGGCGCTCGCACTCATTGGCGGCTCACTCGCCTCACCCGCCGCGTACGCCGGCGCGGAAATCATCACCATGCAACCCAACACCATTGAAGCCAACCGATTCTTCATCTCACACGCTCCCACGTTAAATACGATCCGCACGGCCAGCCCGCGACCGTCGACGTCAACCAGCCGGCAACTCGCCGGTATATTCATAAGCCACCGTTCCCTTCGGATGCCTGAACCAGCCCGGGTCGCGGTAGTCGTTGCGGCCCAGCCCCTCGCGCACTTTCACTACCGTAAACATGCCGCCCATTTCGAGCGCGCCGAATGGGCCCGTGCCGGTCATCATCGGCAATGTGTTGTCGGGGAGCGGCATCTCCATCGCGCCCATCGAGCCCCCCGTGCTGCCCATCGCCATGTAGTCGGGCACCAGCCGGTTAATGCGTTTGGCAAGGTCTTGCTGCGGCACGCCTATCATGTTCGGAACCTTATGCCCCATCGCGTTCATCGTGTGATGAGACTTGTGGCAATGAAATGCCCAGTCGCCGGGACGATTCGCGGTGAACTCGATAGCGCGCATCTGCCCGACCGCGACATCGGCGGTCACTTCGGGCCAGCGCGCGGACGGCGGAATCCAGCCGCCGTCCGTGCCCACCACTTCGAAGTGGTAGCCGTGCAGATGAATCGGGTGATTGGTCATGGTCAGATTGCCGACGCGGATCCGCACGCGATCGCCCGCGCGCACCGGCAATGAATCGATGCCAGGAAACACGCGCGCATTCCATGTCCACATGTTGAAGTCGGTCATCTCGTTGACACGCGGCGTAAAGCTGCCCGGGTCGATGTCGTAGGCGGACATGATGAACACGAAGTCGCGGTCGACCTGCATCACGCCCGGATCTTTCGGATGGACGACAAACGCGCCCATCATGCCCATCGCCATCTGCACCATCTCGTCGGCGTGCGGGTGATACATGAAGGTGCCGTGCCTCTCAAGCTGGAATTCATAGACGAAGGTCTTGCCCGGCGGAATGTGCGGCTGCGTGAGACCGCCCACGCCGTCCATGCCGCAGGGCAGCGACATGCCGTGCCAGTGGACCGTGGTGTGCTCCGGCAAGCGGTTGGTCACGAAGATGCGCACCTTGTCGCCTTCAACCGCCTCGATGGTCGGCCCCGGCGCCTGACCGTTGTAGCCCCAGAGGTTCGCGCTCATGCCCGGCGCCAACTCCCGCACCACCGGTTCGGCAATCAGATGAAACTCCTTCCAGCCGTTCTTCATGCGCCATGGCAGCGACCATCCGTTGAGTGTGGCAACCGGCGCGTACGGCCGGCCGTTTGACGGCGCGCGCGGCGGCTGCATGGAGGACGTGGCCATCGAGGGTGCTTCGGGCAGCGACGCGGCGCCGGCCTTGCTCACCAGTGCGGCTCCCAGCAAAGCGGCGCCCGAGCCGCTCATAAAATGTCGACGTGACACCATGTCATTGACCTTTGGATTCTTCGGATTGGGTGGACGACGCCGCGAGCGCGGTCATCGGCAAACGGCCGCCGACCGCCTGTTGCAAATCGGTCTGCGCGAGCCAGTAGTCCTTCAGTGCGTCGATAGCGCTATTCACCGCGCCGATCTGGTCGCGCGAATCGGCGAGCAGTTCGAACACGCTCGCGAGCATGCCGTTATAGCGGAGCAGCAGTTCGTCGGAGATGGTTTTGCGGATCGGCACGACTTCGTCGCGATAGTGCTTCGCGAGGCCGTAGCCGGACACGTAGGTTGAATACGCTTCGCGCACTTCGGAACGCGCGTTGATGGCGGTCCCGGCGAGGCGATTCGCCGACTGCATATAGATCGCTTTAGCGCGCGCCACTTTGGCGCCGCCCCAGTCGAAAAGCGGAATCTCCACACTGATTTCATAGCCCTGCTCGCGTCCGTCGGAAGTCGTGAAATTGTTTTGATAGCCGACGTCCAGCACGTTGATGAAACGCGTCGCCTTGCTCAATCCCAGTGAACTCGCGACGCTTTGCGTTTGCAGTTTCGCGGCCTGAATATCGAGCCTGTTTTGCATCGCAAACGTTTCCAGATCGCGCAACTCGGGGCGTGTGGCAGGCAGATCCGGCAGACGTTCGGGCAATGCGTATTGCGCTTGCGAACCCCACAGGCCCATTACGCGAGTGAGCTTTTCTCGCGCGGACGCCGACTGCTGCCGCGCTCGTGCCACTTGCGCCATTGCATCGGCGTAGAAGGCCTGCTCGCGCGCGTAATCGAGTTGGCTGAAGTTGCCGGCCCGCTGCATGCGCCGTGCGAGTTCGGTGCTGGCCTCGGCCGAGTCCTTCACCTGCTCCGCGTAGGCGGCCGACTGCTTCGCAGCGACTGCGCGGATGTAGGCGCGCCGTGCATCGGCGGCGACGTCGAGCATGGCGTTGGCGGCTTGCAAGCGGGCCAGTTCGAAACGACGGCTTTCGATGCGCGTCGTCAACGGCATCGTCAACACGCGCAACATGCCGAGCGTGAACGTGCGGCTGATACTCAGGTCGTCGCCACCGCGCGTGCGGCTAAACGAGAAGCCGGGATTCGGCAAGCGTCCCGCCTGAACGAGGTCCGCCTCGGCGATGCCCAGTTCGCCGTACGAAGCCTGCAAACCGCAGTTGTTCAGAAGCGCGATCTGGACAACCTCGTCCATGCCGAGCGGCGCGGACAGCAGTTCCTGTGTGCGTAGGGCAACGGCATTCCGGTCGTCCTCGGTCTTGATCAGTACGGCGTCTTTACCGAGTCGCTCGGATGCGGCGCTCGCCACAGTGCCGAAACCGCCGTCCTTCGAAAACGTCGCGCAGCCCGCGAGTAAAGTCACCGCGATGGACATGGCCACGGTGCGGGTGGCGGGAAACAGGCACGGCCTCATTTCGCCGCCCCTTCACGATGAGAACTGTGAGCGTCTTCTTCGGCCTCAGCGGTGCCCGAATGCAGCGAGCCATGGCTCGCTCCAGAGCGGCCCGCTGCATGCGTCACCGCCCGGTTGAGCGCCGGCCAGCTCGCCGCCTGCTGCTCACGGTATGGCCGATAGTCGGCCAGGACCGACGGCGTATCGAGCGCAGGCACGGATGCCGCCGGATCGGCCGGGTCGGGGAATATGGATATAGCGTACGCAAGCGCCGGCAGACATGCTGTCGCGCCGAGCGCCACAATGAACGTTCGCATGAATCGTCTCGTCAAGTACGGCCACGACGCACGGCACACGGCCGTCCATCGGGGCGGAATGAAACAACGGGAACCACGCAGCGTGAGGCTGCGAGAGAACTAGACGAGAGAGATGCGAGGAGGCCGTTCGACGCCGCCGGTCAGAAACGACGCGACGCGCACAGCGGGAGCCAGGGGAACAGCGAAATGAGCCGCGTTGCCGGACAGGGACGCAAGCGGCGTGACGGGCAGCGCGCCGCCGAAACAGCACGACGCGCAAGTGGAGCATGCGTGCGCATGATGCTCGCCGCCCGCGGGACTGTGATGCTGAAGATGAGCCCCGGCGTTATTGTCGGCGTGGTCGGCTTGTTCGGCCAGCATCGCGGCCTGGTCGTGATGATGGGTCATTGCACCGGTTGCCTGCTGGCGCGCGGGTGCCGCATCGCCCACGGAATGCGAGGACCCGCATTTCATGGAGACGGCCGCGAACGACTGAACCGGTAGGCTCAGCACGAGCAGCACGACGATGAAGAGTTTGCGCCAGTAAGACATGGGTACGGAGTCTAGCATGCAGATTTGCAAAATCGTAAGGCTGAAACGATGCCGCGCATGATGGCTTTGCGTGCGCCGATACGATTTTTACCAGCGACGAAAACCTGCTTGACCTTACCGCCGTGGGAAGGTCCACGCTCGAGTCATGACTTCTCATTGGAGGTAGGAAATGGAATTCGACGTCCCGGATATGTCCTGCGGCGGGTGCGCCAACGCAATCAAGCGTGCAGTCACGAGTCTCGATCCCGCGGCGAGGCTCGAAGTCGATGTCCCCGTTAAAATCGTCATGGTTAAGTCGACGCTGGCGGCCAGACAACTCATCGAGGCCATCGAGGCGGCGGGTTTTCATCCGTCGCCGCGAGGCTGACGGACACCCTTTTCCCAACGGACATTCACTATGAAAAAACTTCACGCCTTTCGTGCCCTTTGCCTGTTCAGCGGCTTTGCATTTGCTGTCGCGACCGCGCCTGTCCACGCCCAGCAACCGGCCGCCATGCCTGGCATGGACATGTCGAAGTCGGCGGATGCCGGCACCGGCGACGCGACGCAAGCCTTCAAGGCCGCCGACGACAAAATGATGCGCGACATGAGCGCCGACTATACGGGCAACGCCGACAAGGACTTCGTCGCGCACATGATTCCGCATCATCAAGGGGCGATCGAAATGGCGCAGGTCGAGTTGAAGTACGGCAAGGACCCGGAATTGAAGCGGCTGGCCAGAAACATCATCAAGGCGCAGCATGATGAAATCGCGTTCATGAAGAGCTGGCAGGCAAAGCACGGGGTGAAGTGAGGACGGCGCACTTGATAGCGCGGCTGGCGCTCTAGGCGCCTCGATCGTCGAACGATCCGTCCATGGCGGCGGCCGCCGCGCCGGCAGAGCCCGCAGAAGTGGCAGCCATCTCGCCCCGGCTCCTCCGCCACCCGGCCGGCGGCATTCCGAACTCGCGCTTGAAAGCCCGATTGAACGCCGCCTCCGACTCATATCCCACCTGGTCCGCCACCGCCGCCAGCGACTTTGTCCCAACACGCAACTCCTGCGCGGCAATCTGCAAACGCCAATGCGCGAGATACTGCATAGGTGGCTGACCGAGCAACTGCGTGAATCGCTGCGCCAGTGCGGAGCGGGACAAGCCCGCTTTGCGCGCCAGTTCATCGACCGTCCACCCGTGTGCCGGCTGCGCATGCATCAACGCAAGCGCACGACCGACGAACCGGTCTCCCACACCGGCGAGCCAGCCCTTCCGATCGGACGGCAGCGCGTCGATGCAGCGTCGCACCGCCTCCACGAAGAGCAGCTCCGATAGCCGCGCGAGAACAATCGCACTGCCCACTCGCCATTCCGCCGCCTCAGCCGCCGCGAACCGTAACGACGATTCGAGCCACGCGGACTGCGGGTCGTTGCGCATGTCGACTTTGAAGATGCGAGGCAGCGCGGACAGCACCGGATTGCTCAACGTGTCGTCGCACGCGAGAAAGCCGCACACCAGACGCGTGTGGTCTCCACCCCCGCCGTAGCGAAGCGCCATTAACTGTCCCGGAGCATTGCGCAACTGATTCTCGAGCAGTTCGCCAGTGGGTCCGGGCGCGATGTCGAGCGAACTGCCGAGCAGATGCGCTTCGCCTTGCGGCACGACAAGCAGTTCGCCGGCAGCCACGTAAATAGCGGAGTCAGGCTCGTCAGGGAGAGAAGCCCAGCAGCCTCCCTCCGTTATCAGATGGTAGGAGACGATACGTTCGGCCGGAGGAAGGAAGCTGCCGCACAACGCCGCGTCAGCCTGGCCGTACAAACACCAGGGTGCGGTGAAGTCGCCATTTAAATACACGGCGCCACCAAGGCGAACCAGGCGGAGCACGTCAGAAAGAGCGTCCATCGTTGTCCACGAACTTCGGCGTCCTGCGCAAAACATCTGGACGCCCGGTCATTCACCGATTTAACAGTCGCACCGATACTAGCATCCATGCGAATCCCTTACAACAATGCTAAGGAATCTTGAATGAATAGAACACTTAACCGCAATTAAGGAGGTACCACATGAATTTATAAACCCTGGCGCAATAACACTAGCGTGCATCGCACAACTTTTTCTCTGGAGCATCTCATGTCTGAAGTCCAATCTTCTTCATCACAAACCTCCGAATTCGCTGACGTCAAAGCGCGCCAGCACGCCGCGTGGGAAACGGGCAATTACGCCGTGGTCGGCACAACGCTACAGATCGTCGGAGAAAACCTGTGCGAAGCACTCGACTTGCGCGCCGGCAGCCGCGTGCTCGATGTCGCGGCGGGAAACGGCAACGGCACGCTCGCCGCCGCGCGCCGCTGGTGCGACGTCACCTCGACCGACTATGTGGCCTCGCTGCTCGACGCGGGAAAAGCTCGCGCGCATGCGGAAGGTCTGACAGCGGTGCAGTTCCGCGAAGCCGACGCCGAAGCGCTGCCCTACGCGGACGCCTCGTTCGATGTCGTCATGTCGACCTTCGGCGTCATGTTCACGCCCAATCAGGAAAAAGCGGCCAGCGAGCTGGCGCGCGTATGCAAACCCGGCGGCAAGATCGGCCTCGCGAACTGGACGCCGGATAGCTTCGTCGGCCAGGTGTTCAAGACGATCGGCAAATATCTGCCTCCGCCGCCTGGTCTCAAGTCGCCGGCGCTGTGGGGCACCCGGGCGCGGCTCGACGAGCTCTTTCATGGCAGTGTGCGCACTGTCGCCGTGACGAGCCGCGAATTCATGTTCCGATACCACTCGCCGGCGCATTGGCTCGAGGTCTTTCGGACCTACTACGGCCCGATGAACAAGGCATTCGCCGCGATGGACGGCGAACGGCAAGCGGCCTTCCAGCTCGATCTGATGACGCTGATGGAAAGCCGCAACCGGTCCGGCGACGGGACGCTCGTACTGCCCAGCGAGTATCTCGAGATCGTGATGGTGCGGCAATGAACGGGGTCGGCCGCGTACTGGCCGGCGCGGCTGTCTACCTTTTCGATCGATGGCCACAGGCCAGCGCCGTCGGCTTGCGGTGTATGTCGCTAGCTTTCGGCCTGCCGCTGTTTTCGTCAGTTTGTTTCTTCGGTCTTCGGTTCGTTCTCGCCAGCTTCGGGCTGATGTCTTAGGCTTTGCCGTCGCATCAAAACCCGTCTTTTTCCGGCTTCGTCCGTTGCGGACGAAGCCGGACGTTCGCTCAGCGCTCCTGCGGCACGCGCACCCAGCCTTCCATCAGCACCCGCGCGCTGCGGCTCATGATGGCCTTGGTGACGGTCCACTCGCCGCCGCGCTCGCTTGCCTCGGCGCCGACCCGCAACGTGCCCGACGGATGACCGAAGCGCACCGATTCTCTGGCGCCGCCACCCGCCGCGAGATTCACCAGCGTGCCGGAAATCGCCGCCGCCGTGCCGATCGCTACGGCTGCGGTGCCCATCATGGCGTGATGCAGCTTGCCCATGGACATCGCCCGCACCAGCAGATCGACATCGCCCGCGCCAATCTGCTTGCCGCTCGACGCCACATACGCGGCCGGTTTCGCGACGAACGCAACCTTCGGCGTATGCTGGCGCGTGGCGATCTCGTCGAGGTTCTTGATGAGCCCCATGCGCAACGCCCCATGCGCGCGGATCGTCTCGAACATCGCGAGCGCCTTGGCGTCGCTGTTGATCGCGTCCTGCAACTCCGTGCCCTTGTAGCCGATCGATTCCGCATCGACGAAGATGGTTGGAATGCCCGCGTTGATCATGGTCGCCTTCAGCGTGCCCACGCCCGGCACGTCCAGATCGTCCACCAGGCTGCCGGTCGGGAACATCGAGCCGCCCGCGCCCTCTTCTTCCGCGGCCGGATCCATGAATTCGAGCTGCACTTCCGCGGCCGGAAACGTCACGCCGTCGAGTTCGAAAGCGCCGGTTTCCTGCACGGCGCCATCGGTCATCGGCACGTGTCCGATGATCGTCTTGCCGATATTCGCCTGCCAGATGCGCACGACAGCCACGCCGTCGCGCGGAACGCGGCTCGGGTCGACGAGACCCGCGCTGATCGCGAACGGCCCGACCGCGGCGGAGAGATTGCCGCAATTGCCGGTCCAGTCGATGAACGCCTTATCGATCGATACCTGCCCGAACAGGTAATCCACGTCGTGATCGGGCCGGCGGCTTTTGGCGATGATCACCGTCTTGCTGGTGCTCGATGTCGCGCCGCCCATGCCGTCGATCTGCTTGCCATACGGATCGGGGCTGCCGATCACACGCATCAGCAGCGCGTCGCGCGCGGCGCCGGGCACCTGGGCCGCTTCGGGCAAATCTTGCAGGCGGAAGAACACGCCCTTGCTGGTGCCGCCACGCATGTAGGTGGCTGGAATTTTGATCTGGGGTTGGTAGGCCATGAAAATCTTGTCCTGATGTGGGCGGGTGACATGGCGTAGCGTGCCGTGTCACCCTGTCCCGCGTTGTAGCATTCGCCGCTTCAGGTGAAGCGATCCGAAAAACCAGCCACCTCAAGCCGCCTTCTTCGACGACTCGAGAAAGTCCTGCGCAAAGCGTTGCAGCACACCGCCGGCTTCATAAATGGAAACCTCTTCGGCGGTGTCGAGCCGGCACGTCACCGGCACCTCGACCCGCTCGCCGTTCCTGCGATGAATCACCAGCGTGAGGTCCGCGCCCGGCTTGCGCTCGCCGACCACATCGAACGTCTCCGTGCCGTCGATTGCCAGCGTGAGCCGGTTCACACCGGGCTTGAACTCCAGCGGCAGCACACCCATGCCGACCAGATTCGTGCGGTGAATGCGCTCGAACCCTTCGGCGACGATTGCTTCCGCGCCGGCCAGACGCACGCCCTTCGCGGCCCAGTCACGCGACGAACCCTGGCCATAATCGGCACCGGCAATCACGATCAGCGGCTGCTTGCGTTCCATGTAGGTTTCGATCGCTTCCCACATGCGCGTAACCTTGCCCTCGGGTTCGATGCGCGCGAGCGATCCGGCTTTCACCTTGCCGTCTTCAAGCACCATCTCGTTCTTCAGCGTCGGGTTCGCGAACGTGGCGCGCTGCGCCGTCAGGTGATCGCCACGGTGCGTCGCGTAGGAATTGAAGTCCTCTTCCGGCAAGCCCATCTTCGCCAGATATTCGCCGGAAGCGCTATCCGCCAGAATCGCGTTGGACGGCGACAGGTGATCGGTCGTGATGTTGTCGCCGAGCACGGCGAGCGGACGCATGCCTTTCAGGGTGCGCTCACCGGCAAGCGCGCCTTCCCAATACGGCGGACGGCGAATGTACGTGCTCATCGGGCGCCAGTCGTAGAGCGGATTGGCTTTCTCGCCTGTATCGACGGAAACCGCGAACATCGGTTCATACACCTTGCGGAATTGCTCGGGCTTCACGCTCGACGCGACGATCGCGTCGATTTCCGCGTCCGACGGCCAGATGTCCTTCAGCGTGACGGCGTGGCCGTCGGCATCGATACCGAGCACGTCTTTCTCGATGTCGAAACGGATCGTGCCCGCAATCGCATACGCCACCACCAGCGGCGGCGAAGCGAGAAACGCCTGCTTCGCGTACGGATGAATGCGGCCGTCGAAGTTGCGGTTGCCCGACAACACGGCGGTCGCATACAGATCGCGCTCGACGATCTCCTTCTGGATCGCCGGATCCAGCGCACCCGACATGCCATTGCACGATGTGCACGCATACGCGACCACGCCGAAGCCCAGTTGCTCCAGTTCCGGCAACAGCCCGGCCTCTTCCAGATACAGCGTGACCGCCTTCGAGCCCGGCGCGAGCGAGGTCTTCGCCCACGGCTTGCGAGTCAGTCCGCGCCGGTTCGCGTTGCGCGCGAGCAAACCCGCGGCGATCATGTTGCGCGGATTGTTGGTGTTCGTGCAGCTCGTGATCGCGGCGATGATCACCGCGCCGTCCGGCATCAAACCCGGCTCGTTCTCCACCTTGCCGCTGATGCCGCGCGCCGCCAGTTCCGACACCGGCAAACGGCGATGCGGGTTGGACGGCCCGGCCAGTGTGCGCACCACAGTCGACAGATCGAACTTCAGCACGCGTTCGTATTCGGCATTAACGAGGCTGTCTGCCCAGAGGCCGGTTTCCTTCGCATAGGTCTCCACCAGCTTGACGAGTTCGTCGTCGCGGCCGGTGAGCTTCAGATACTTGATGGTCTGTTCGTCGATCGAGAACATCGCGGCCGTGGCGCCGAATTCGGGCGCCATGTTGGCGATCGTCGCGCGGTCGCCAAGCGTCAGATTAGCCGTGCCCGCGCCGTAGAATTCGAGGTACGCGCCCACCACTTTTTCCTTGCGCAGGAATTCGGTCAACGAGAGCACCACGTCGGTCGCCGTGATGCCTTCGGCCGGCTTGCCCGTCAGTTCCACGCCGACGATATCCGGCAGGCGCAAATACGACGCGCGGCCCAGCATCACGCTTTCCGCTTCGAGCCCGCCCACGCCGATCGCGATCACGCCGAGCGCGTCGACCATCGGCGTATGCGAGTCGGTGCCGACCAGCGTATCCGGAAACGCCACGCCGTCTTTCACCTGCACGACCGGGCTCATGCGCTCCAGGTTGATCTGATGCAGGATGCCGTTGCCCGGCGGAATCACGTCGACATTCCTGAATGCACGTTTGGTCCAGTTGATGAAATCGAAGCGGTCTTCGTTGCGGCGATCTTCGATCGCGCGGTTCTTCGCGAACGCGTCCGGATCGAAACCGCCGCACTCGACGGCCAGCGAATGATCCACCACGAGTTGAGTCGGCACCACCGGATTGACCAGCGCCGGATCGCCGCCTTGCGCGGCAATCGCATCGCGCAGGCCGGCAAGGTCGACGAGCGCCGTCTGGCCGAGAATGTCATGACACACCACGCGCGCCGGGAACCACGGGAAATCCAGTTCGCGCTTGCGTTCGATGATCTGCCTGAGCGACGCGGTCAACGTGACCGGATCGCAACGGCGCACGAGGTTTTCGGCCAGCACGCGCGACGTGTACGGTAGCTTGTCATAAGCGCCGGGCTGGATCGCGTCGACCGCGGCGCGCGTGTCGAAGAAATCGAGCTGGGTGCCGGGAAGGCGTTTGCGGTTTGCAGTATTCATGGCGTAGGGGACAAGACAGTAATGATCCGGGGACGATGGCGGCGGCCGATCAAGATCGGCGGCCCCTTTTTTATGGCGTTTCCCTGGCGGGCCAGTCAGGCAGCACGTGTAGTTTAGCGCGCGGCAGCATGCCGGTCGGGTTTGCAGGCGGCCGCGCAAACGCGCCGCAAAAAACGGCCCTGGCTTGGGGTTTCAGAAAGCCAAGGCCCAACTTCATTGCGCCGCGCTCTTTAGACGCAATGGAGGAGAAACGCTTACCAGCGTGCGGTTATGCGCTCACGCGATCGACCGCGATGAAGACGCCAATAAAGGCGGCTTCAAAGCGGTCTCAAACACGCTTGGCGAGCGGCACGAACGGCAGGTCGTCGGGTCCGGTGTAATTCGCGCTCGGGCGGATGATCTTGTTGTCGACGCGCTGCTCGATGATGTGCGCGCTCCAGCCGGCCGTGCGCGCGATCACGAAGAGCGGCGTGAACATGGCCGTGGGCACGCCCATCATGTGATACGAGACCGCGCTGAACCAGTCCAGATTGGGGAACATCTTCTTCGCCTCCCACATCACCGACTCCAGCCGCTCGGCGATATTGAACAGCTTGCTGTTGCCGGCCTCCTTCGAGAGCTTTTTGGCGATTTCCTTGATGACCTTGTTGCGCGGATCGGAGATCGTGTACACCGGATGGCCGAAGCCGATCACCACTTCCTTGTTCTCGACGCGCTTCCTGATGTCGGCTTCGGCTTCGTCCGGCGTCTGGTAGCGCGACTGGATCTCGAACGCGACTTCATTGGCGCCGCCGTGCTTCGGTCCGCGCAGCGCACCGATCGCGCCGGTGATGGCCGAATAAATGTCCGAGCCCGTGCCGGCGATCACGCGGCCCGTGAACGTCGATGCGTTGAATTCGTGCTCGGCGTACAGGTTCAGCGACACATGCATCGCGTCGACCCATGCCTTCGACGGCTCCACGCCGTGCAGCAGATGCAGGAAGTGGCCGCCGATCGAGTCGTCGTCGGTTTCCACCTCGATGCGCTTGCCGTTGTGCGAGTAGTGATACCAGTAAAGCAGCATCGAGCCGAGCGAGGCCATCAGCTTGTCGGCGATGTCGCGCGCGCCCGGCAGGTTGTGATCGTCTTTCTCCGGCAGCACGGTGCCGAGCACCGACACGCCGGTGCGCATTACGTCCATCGGATGCGCGGCGGCCGGGATCCATTCGAGCGCGGCCTTGACGTTGGCGGGCAGCCCGCGCAGCGCCTTCAGCTTCGTTTTGTACGCGGTCAGTTCGGCCTGGGTCGGCAGCTTTTCGTGCACCAGCAGATAGGCGATTTCTTCGAATTCGCAGGCGCTCGCGATATCGAGAATGTCGTAGCCGCGGTAATGCAGGTCGTTGCCGGTCTTGCCGACCGTGCAGAGCGCCGTGTTGCCCGCTGTCACGCCGGACAGGGCGACGGATTTCTTCGGTTTGAATGCGCCCGCGTTGGGCGTGCTGTTGTCTGCTTCGCTCATGAGTTTGTCTCCTGATGCATGGTGGATGCTTTTGAACGCAGCCTGAAACGCAAAGAACGGGCCAGCTGCTTCGACGCGCGCTAAGTGCCTGATTTCATGAGAGACATGCGATCGCATCGACGGGCATTCAATTTCACAACTGAAATGCTGATTTCAAATCAGAAACGGATGCGCGCATAATAGACGCACTTCACCCGCCTCTTCGCGAGCCGCCCTCCCTTGAGCACACCTCTTTTCGAACCCGCCCAGCGCCCCCGCATCTGGGCCGTGAGTATCAGCCGACTGCGCGATCTGTTCTTCGATATCGCCGGCGAATACGTCGAACGCGCGGACTTGCGTATCGTCTCGCACGGTTTCGAAGACGCCGTGCGCGAGATCGACGCCGCGGGCGCGGGTCGTCCGGACGTGGTGATTGCCGGCGGCTCGAACGGCGCGTATCTGAAGACGCGCGTGTCGGTGCCGGTGGTGCTGATCAGCCCGACCGGCTTCGACGTGATGCATGCGCTCGCGCGGGCGCGACGCGACGGCGCAAAGGTCGCGCTCGTCACACACGGCAATACGCCTGACGAAGTGCGCCGCTTCGTCGCCGCCTACGCGCTCGACGTCACGTTCGCCTCGTATCAATCGGCGCAGGACGCGGAGAGCGTCGTGCTCGATCTGCGCGATCGCGGCATCGACGCGGTGGTCGGTCCTGGCATGGTCACCGATCTCGCGGCGAATGCCGGCATGGGCGCGGTGTTTCTGTATTCGCGCGCGTCGGTGCGCGCGGCCTTCGACACCGCGCTCGAAGTCGCGCAAGCCACGCGGCGCGAAACGGTCCGGCGTCAACGGCTCGACAATCTGCTGCAGCATCTGCGCGACGGCGTCGTCGCGCTCGACGCGCAAGGCCGCGTCGAAGCGATGAACCAGCGCCTTGCCGCCGTGCTCGGCCTCGACGCGGCGAAGGCCGTGGGCCGCGTGCTGCTCGAACTCGCGCCCGATCTCGCGGGCAGCCTGCCGGACGCCGACGGCGACACCTTGTGCACGGTGCGTGGCGTGAGCTATGTCGTGCATCGCGGGCCACTGGCGAGCAGCGGCGCGGCGGCGGGCACGGTGCTGACGTTTCAGGAATCGCGCGCGGTCGAACGGCTCGACCGGACCTTGCGCTCGCGCCAACGCGTGCAGCAGTTCAGCGCGCGTTACCGGCTCGACGATATCGTCGGCGCGTCCGAATCGATCGAACGCGTGCGCGCGCTCGTGCGGCGCTACGCGCGCTCGGACGCCACTGCGTTGATTCTCGGCGAAAGCGGCACGGGCAAGGAGATGGTCGCGCAGAGCATGCATCAGTTGAGCGCGCGGCGCGACTTCGCCTTCGTCGCGATCAATTGCGGCGCGTTTCCAGAGGCGCTGCTGGAGAGCGAACTGTTCGGCTACGAGGAAGGCGCGTTCACCGGCGCGCGCAAGGGCGGCAAGGCGGGGCTGATCGAAGTGGCGCACCGTGGCACGCTGTTTCTCGATGAAATCGGCGAAATGCCGCTGTCGCTGCAAAGCCGGCTACTGCGTGTGCTGCAAGAGCGTGAAGTGGTGCGGCTCGGATCGACTGAGCCGACGCGGGTGGATATTCGCGTGGTCGCGGCAACGCATCGCGCGTTGACCGAGGGGATCGAAGCGGGCAGCTTTCGCGCGGACCTGTACTACCGGCTCAACATTTTGAGCATCGCGCTGCCGCCGCTGCGCGAGCGGCCGACCGATCTTCTGCCCCTCGCCGTCGAACTGCTACTGCAAGCCGCCGCGCGCGAACCGAGGCTCGCGGCGCGCCTGCCGGACGCGCCCGCCGCCCGGCGCCTGCTTGCCGCGCTCGCCGAGCCGCTCAAGCGCTACGCGTGGCCGGGCAACGTGCGTGAATTGCAGAACGTGATCGAACGGATCGCGGTCGAACTCGCCGATGCGAATGCCGAAGCCGATGCGGACGCGGGCGCGACGTCGGAACACGCCGCCGAACCCGTTCTCACCCGCGACATGCTGCGCACGGTCGCGCCTGAAATAATCGAGCCGCACGCGCGCACGAAAAAAGCCGCGCTGACCCTGCGCGAACGCAGCCGTCACGTGGAAGCCGACGAAATCCGCGCCGCGCTCGCCGCGCACGACGGCGATCGCGACGCGGTCTGCGAGGCGCTCGGCATCAGCAAGACGACGTTATGGCGGAAGCTGAGCGCGACGCAGTAGGCGTACCGCTCAAGTTATTCAAGCCGCTAGCGCCACTCAAACCGCCAGCGCCATTCGCTGCGCTCGCCCCACCGTGCCGCGCCGCATTGGCTGCGGCCCGCGCGATGAACATGCTGGGCGTCATGCCGCAGCATCGCTTGAAATGGCGGCCGAAGTGGCTTTGGTCGAAGAAACCGACCTCCGTCGCCACCACCGATCCCGGCACGCCTTCGAGCAGCAGCGTCTGCGCGCGCTGGATCCGCAGCCCGCACAGATAGCGGTACGGCGATGAGCCGTATTGCTGCCGGAACACCGTGGCGAAACGCGACACGCTGAGCGCGGACAGCGCGGCGAGTTGGGCGAGCGTTACCGGTTCGTCGAAATGAGCTTCGATGAAAGCGCGGGCCGCATTGAGGCTGATGGACTGTTTCATGACGTCACGATGGTCGAGCGGGCCGCCGGTTGCTTCGTGAAACGCTGGATGGAAAACGCGTCGAGAGGAATCGCCGTGCTGCCCGTATCGACGAGTTCCGCCAGCGTTTCGCCGACGCCCGGGCCGATCTGAAACCCCGAGCCACTGAAGCCGAACGCGTAGAACAAACCGTCGATCTGACCGCTCGGACCGATCACCGGCTCGCTGTCGGGCAGATAGCTTTCCACACCGCTCCACACGCGAATCACATGCAGCGGCGCCAACGCGGGCACGAGCCGGCGCATTTGCGCGAGTTGCCGCACGGTGTTGATCGGCACCACGGAAGCGCGGCTCGTCACGGCGTCGGCGGGACCGGCAGGACCGCCGCCGACGATGATGTTGCCGCGCGGAATCTGGCGAAAATAAATGCTCTCTTCCTTGATCGACGTGAACACGCCCATCGACGACTTGGACACGTACGGCACCGGCTCCGTCACGCACATTTGCGGTCCGCGCACGGTGAGCGGCGCGGATTCGCCGAACTGTTCGGTCAGCCGGCACGCCCACGCGCCGGCGCAGATCACGAGTTGCGCCGCCCAATACACGTCGCCGCGCGCGCTTTCCACGCGAAACCGGCTACCGTCTTTTTCGACGCGCACGATCTCCGTGTCCTCGATCACCTGCGCGCCCAGCCGGGCCGCCGCGCGGCCGAACGCGGGCGCGGCGAGGCGCGGATTGGCGTGGCCGTCGAGCGGAGAGATCGAAGCCGCCAGCACCTCGCGGCCGAGAAACGGAAAGCGCCTGAACAGCGCTTCGCCGTGCAGCACTTCGAGTTCGAGACCGTAGGCGCGGGCGTCGATCGCGTACTGGTCGAAATTCTCCACGTCCTTCTGGTGGTAGCACACACGCGTATGACCCGACGGCAGAAACTCGATGTCCTCGCCGAGCAGTTCCGTGGAGCGTTGCCAGGTCCGCAGCGCGCGGTTCGCCATCGCCAGTTGCGACAACGCACGGCCCTGACGGCGAACGCCGCCGAAGTTCACGCCGCTTGCCTGCTGGCCGGTGAGTCCGCGTTCGAGCAGAATCACCGAACGGTTGCGCTGGCGCAGGAAGAACGCTGTCGTCGTTCCCACGATGCCGCCGCCAATCACGATCACATCGGCTTCGTTCGCGGTCGTCGCGCTCATTCGATCACCTCGTCGCTCACCGCTTCGGTCACTGCTTCGCGCACTGCTTCGGTCAACGCCACCGGCAGCGGTTTGACCGGCGCCTGGCCGCGCAGCCGTCCCACTGAAGACAGCGGCACGCACGCCGCAGCCGCAATGATTTCCGCGCCCGCGTGGCCGCAATAGCGCCCCTGGCAACGACCCATGCCGACGCGCGAAAACGCCTTCGCGCGATTGGCCTCTTTAGCGCCGGTCGCGCGCACCACGCGACGCAACTCGCCTGCCGTGATCGTTTCGCAACGGCAGACAATCGTTTCGTCCGGCAGCGAAGCGGCGAATTTCGCCGGCCACGGAAACGCTTCACGCAAGCCCGCGGCAAAACGCGTAAAGCGCGCGAGTTCGGCGCGCAAGTGCTCCACGCCGTCGACCGGCAGGCCGTGATCCTGCAAGGCGGCCAACGCCGCGAGACGGCCCGACCGTTCCGCTGCGTCCGCGCCGCGCACTCGCGCGCCGTCGCCTGCCAGATAGACGCCTTTGATGCTGCTGCGGCCATCGGGGTCGATTTGCGGCAGCCACTGCCGAGCGGTCTCGTCGAACAGAAAGCGACAGCCGGCAAGGTCCGCGAGTTGCGTCTCGGGCCGCAGGTGATAGCCGAGCGCGACGGCGTCGCACTTGAATTCGAGGCGCTTGCCACCGGGCAATTTCACCTCGACGGCGCTCACGCCGTCTTGCGCCGAGCCTTTGATTTCGAGCGGCACTACGCCGCGATGAACCGGCACGCGTGCGTCGGCCAGCACGCGCGTCAATGCAATGCCTTTTCTGAGTGCGGCGGGAATCGCCAGCAAACGCGGCAATGCGGCCACGCGCTGCATGAAGGTCGAAGTGTCGAGCACCGCGGCAACCTGCGCGCCCGCTTTCACGTACTGCGCGGCCACGAGGTACAACAGCGGGCCGCTGCCCATCATCACGATGCGCGAGCCGATCACGCAGCCTTGCGACTTCAACGCGACCTGCGCGCCGCCGAGGCTATAAGTGCCGGCCTGATGCCAGCCCTTGACCGGCATCAGCCGATCCGTCGCGCCGCTGCAAACGATCAGCGCGTCGAACGCGAGCTCGTGATACCGCGTGCCACTCACCAGATGCACTGTGTTCGGCGAAATGTTCCAGACCAGCGTTTCCGGCAAATAGTCGATCCTGCTTTTCAACGCATCGAAGCTCTCATGCAGCGACGTGGCTCGCTCGGCCTCGGTGCCGTAGAGCGTCTCGTAGCTGCGCGAAAACCCTTCCGGCTGACGCCGATAAATCTGCCCGCCGTCGCGGCGCCCTTCATCGATCACCACGGGCCGCAGCCCCGCTTCGACGAGCGCCTGCCCGGCGCGCACACCCGCCGGGCCGGCGCCGACGATGACTACGCGCGGGGCCATACACCCTCCCCGGCTTCCGCCAGCTTCGTGACGATCGACATGCCGGGCAGCGCCGGCGTGCTGCACGCGCGCACGCGCTCGCCTTGCGCGGTCCACACCCAGCAGTCCTGGCAAGCGCCCATCAGACAGAAACCGGCGCGCCGGCCGTCGCCGAATTCGGAGTCGCGCAACGTACGCGTGCCGGTGAGCAGCGCGACCATCAGCGTGTCGCCTTCGGCGGCCTCGCGCACGACGCCGTCCACCGTGATCGGAAAGGTCTTGCGGCCCGTTTCCGCGACGCGTACAAATCGTCCGCTCATGCCGCGGTCGCCTCCACGGTCTGCAGGCGGTTCAATTCGGCGGCCGGATGGTGGCACAGAATCTCCGCGCCCGAAGGTAGCTTCTTCAACGAAGGCGGCGTTACGTTGCATTTGCCGTCGATACGCACCGGACAGCGCGCGCGGAACGAGCACAACTCGGCAATGTCGGCGCTCTCGCCCATCGCCGGCAAGGCGGTCGCGACAATGTCGCGGCGCGCGTCGAGCCAGCCGGGTTTCAAGGCCGGCACCGAATCGACCAGCAGACCCGTGTACGGGTGATACGGCGGCGCCGCCAGCACGTCGCGCTGCCCTGCTTCCACGCGATGCCCCGCGTACAGCACGATCACTTCGTCGCAGATCGCGCGCACCGTCGAAATATCGTGGCTGATGAACATGTACGACACGCCCAGTTCGCGGCGCAATTCGGCGAGCAGATCGAGAATCGCCGCGCCGACCACCGTGTCGAGCGCGGAGGTCACTTCGTCGCACAGAATCAAGGCAGGATTGGCAGCGAGCGCGCGTGCCAGATTCACGCGCTGCTTCTGGCCCCCGGAGAGTCCGGCCGGCGTACGCTTGGCGATCGAAGCCGGCAGCTTCACCAGATCGAGCAACTCCAGCATGCGTTTTTTTGCGGCCGAGCCGCGCAGATGGTGATAGAACGCCAGCGGCCGCCCCAGAATATCGGCAATCGAATGGCTCGGATTGAGCGCCGTATCGGCGTTCTGAAACACGATCTGGATCTGCCGATACTGCTCCGGCGTACGGCGGGAGATTTGTGCGTGCAACGGCTCGCCGTTGAACAGCACCTCGCCGCGCCCGCGGTCGACCAGCCCCGCCACCACGCGCGCGAGCGTGGTCTTGCCGGAGCCGGATTCGCCGATCACGCCGAGCGTGCTGCCGCGTGGAATCGACAGACTGACGTCGTCGAGCACGCGCACGGCAGGCACGCCTTGCCGGTCGATCCGTCCATAGCCCGCCGACAGCCCGCGAATCTCCAGTAGCGGCGGCACGTGTTTGCCGAGATTTGGCGGCAACGTCAGCACGGCTTCCGGACGCCGCGTCGCGGCCAGCAATTGACGCGTGTACGCATCCACGGGCGCGTCGAGCACTTGCGCGACCGCGCCGTTCTCCTTCACCGCGCCGCCGTTCAACACGACGATGCGGTCGGCCATCTGCGCGACCACCGCCAGATCGTGCGACACGTACACGGCCGTGGTGCCGAGTTCGCGAATCACCTTCTTGAAGGCCGCAAGTACTTCGATCTGGGTGGTGACGTCGAGCGCGGTGGTCGGCTCGTCGAACACGACGACGGCCGGATCGGTGATCAATGCCATCGCGGCCATCAAGCGCTGCAACTGACCGCCGGATACCTGATGCGGATAGCGCGCGCCGATCGTTTCCGGCGCGGGCAGCGCGAGCGAGCGGAATAGTCCGATCGCTTTGGCGCGTGCGGCATCTTTCGTCATCAGGTGATGCAGCAGCGCCGGCTCGATGACCTGATCCATGATCGTGCGCGCCGGATTGAAGCCGGCCGACGCGCTCTGCGCGATGTACGCGACGGTGCGCGCGCGCAACGCGCGGCGTCCCTTCGCATCGAGCGACAACACCTCGAGCTCGCCGATGCGCACCGACCCGCCGCTGATCTCGCAGCCCGGGCGCGCATAGCCGAGCAGCGACAGCGCGATGGTGGTCTTGCCCGAACCGGACTCGCCGATCAGCGCGAGCACCTCGCCCTTCTTCACCGAAAAATCGACGCCCTTGACGATCTCCGTCACCGGCCCCGGTGCGGCACCCGCGACGACTCTCAGGCCCTTTACTTCGATCATGTCCCGCTCAGCCATCACGCACCTCCCTGCTTGCGGTTGCGACGCCGCAAGTTGTCGATCAGCAGATTCATGCCGATAGTCAGCGTCGCGATCGCGACGGCCGGCATCAGCACGGCGGGCGCGCCTTCCGACAAGCCGCCGATGTTCTCGCGCACGAGCGAACCCCAATCGGCGTTCGGCGGTTGCACGCCGAGGCCGAGGAAGCTCAACCCGCTCAGCAGCAGCACGATGAACACGAAACGCAGGCCGAAATCGGCGAGCATCGGATGAATCATGTTGGGCAGCACCTCGACCCGCGCGATATAGAAGATGCCTTCGCCGCGCGCGCGGGCCACCTGCACGTATTCGAGGCTCATCACGTTCACCGCGAGCGAGCGCGAAATGCGGAACGCGCCGGGAATGTAGGCGGCCGCGGCGACCGTCGTCAGCATCGGAATCGACGACCCGAACGCGGCGATCACGACGAGCGCGAGCACCTTGCTCGGAATCGAAATCAGCGCGTCGAACAGGCGGCTCAGAACTTCATCGACCACGCGGCCCGAGACCGCCGCGAGCAGGCCGAAGAACGTGCCGATCACGCTGGCGAGCACGGCCGCCGCGAGCGCGAGGCCGACGGTATAGCGCGCGCCGTAGAGAATCCGGCTCAGCATGTCGCGGCCGAGATAGTCGGTGCCAAGCGGGTACGCCGCGCTGTAACGGCCAAAAATTTCCGTCGAGGTCAGCGCACCGCCTTTGTACGGCGCGACCAGCGGTCCGATGAACGCGACCAGCAGCCAGAACGCGACCATCAAGAGACCGATCAGGCCGAGTACCGAGAAGCGGTGCACGAGGCGTTTGAACACGCCGTGTTTCAGCGGCGCGACTTCGACAGGCGCGGGCTCGACGACCACTTCGTCGCGGCGCACGTCGTACAGCTCGGTGCCGGCGTGAGGAACATGGTGGGGATTGGTAGGTTGGCTCATCATCGACGCAGCCTCGGGTTGGATACGATTTGACACAGGTCGGCGATCAGCACGAGCGCGAGATACGCCGCGCAGAACACCATGACGCAACCTTGCACGAGCGGCATGTCGCGGTTGGTGACCGCGTCGACCATCAGGCTCGCAAGACCCGGATAGTTGAAGATCGATTCGACGATCACCACGCCGCCGAACAGATACGACAGACTCAGCGCCACGGCGTTGGCAATCGGCCCGACGGTGTTCGGCAACACATGCCGCCACACCACGCGCACCGGCGAGGCGCCCTTGAGCAAGGCCATTTCCACATACGACGAGTTGAGCTGATCGAGCACCGCGGCGCGCGTCATGCGCGCCATCTGCGCGACGAGCACGCAGCACAGCGTCATCACCGGCATCGCGTAGATGCGCAGCAGCGCGCCGAACGAATGCACTTCCGACAGATACGACAGGGCCGGCAGCCAGCGCAGCTTGACGGCGAAGATCAGCACGGCGATCGTCGCGATCAGGAATTCCGGCACGGCGACCGTGGAGAGCGTCAGCACATTCAGCGTACGGTCGAGCAGCGAGCCGCGGAACATCGCCGACGAAATGCCGATCAACAGCGCCACCGGCACGGACACCACCGCCGTCAGTCCGGCGAGCACCAGCGAGTTCGGCAGGCGTGTAGCGATCAGTTGACTGACGGGCAGATTGTTCGACAACGACGTGCCGAAGTTGCCGCTCACCACGTGAAGGAGCCACACGAAGTAGCGTTGCAGCGCGGGCTGGTCGAGGCCGAACTGATGCCGCAGAGCGGCTACGGCTTCGGGGGTTGCCGCCTGGCCGAGCGCCTGTTGGGCCGCGTCGCCGGGCAGCAGCCCGGTGATCGCGAACACGACGGCGGACACCAGCAGCAGCGTGAGCAGCGCGAGGCCGAGGCGCGCGGCGATGAGACGTTGCGCATGTGCTTTCATCGAGAATCGCCTCCATTGCAGTTGAAGCCGCGCACCGCCGATGAGGCGGCGCGCGTGTTGCAGGGCGTGCCCTGAGTCGGGCTCAGGTTTCGAGCCAGACGTTTTCCGCGAACATGAAGCCCATCAATCCGGCGAGCGGAATCGAACCGAGACCCTTGAGCTTGTTCGTGTACGCGTCGAGCGAACTCTGGAACAGCGGAATGCCGGTGCCGCCCGTTTCATGCACCAGCACCTGCATGTCGCCGTAGATCTTCTTGCGCTTGACGTCGTCCGGTTCGCCACGCGCCTGGACCAGCAACTGGTCGAACTTCGGGCTCTTCCAGTTCGCTTCGTTCCACGGTGCATCCGACTTGTAGAACTGCGTGAAAATTACGTCGGCGCTCGGCCGCGCGTTGACATTGCCGAAACCCAACGGATGCTTCATCCAGTGGTTCGACCAGTAGCCGTCGGCCGGCACGCGCGACACCTGCAGATTCAGACCCGCTTGCGGCGCGACCTGCTGAAGGAACATCGCCATTTCAACCGAGCCTTCGGCCGCCGGCGACGCGAAAATCTGGATCGGCGCGCTGCCCACCTTGGCCTTCTGGAAATGGAACTTCGCCTTGTCCGGGTCGAAGGCGCGCTGCGGCAAGCCGGCCAGGTAGTACTTGTTGGTCGGATCGATCGGCTGATCGTTGCCGATCGTGCCGTAACCCTGGAAGATCGCGCGGCGCATCTGCTCGCGGTCCTGCAGGTACATCATGCCTCGCCGAAAATCGTCGTTGCCGGTAATGCCGCCTTCGTCGCGGACCACCAGGTCGGTGTACAGGCCCGTTTTCGTCTCCAGCACGGAGTAACCGCCGGCGCCTTTGATCTGGGCGGTCGAACGCGGGCTCACCGAGTTGATCAGTTGCACGTCGCCCGAGAGCAGCGCGTTCACGCGCGCCGACTCGTCGCCAATACCGATCAGCTCGATTTCGTCGAGGTGCGGCATGCCCGGCTTCCAGTACTTCTCGTTCTTCACGCCGACCGTGCGCACGCCTGGCGAAAATTCCTTGACCTTGAACGGGCCAGTGCCGATCGCCGTTTTGAAATCCTTGGTGCCGTCCTTGATGATCTGGAAATGCGAGGTGGCAAGGATCACCGGCAGATCGGCATTCGGACCTTCCAGCGTGATGGTCACTTCGTTCGGGCCGGTGGCCTTCACTTCCTTGATCTGATCGGCCAGCGTCTTCGCTTTCGAAGCGGTGGCCGGATCCTTGTGGCGCATGATCGAATAGACCACGTCGGCCGGCGCGAGGGCTTTGCCGTCGTGGAACTGCACGCCATTGCGCAGCTTGACGACCCACACGGTGGCGTCTTTCGTGTCGAGCGAGGTTGCCAGCGACATCTTCGCGCCGAGATGCGAGTCGAGTTCGGTCAGGCAGTTGTAAAACATGAAGCCACGCACGTAGTCTGTGCCGAGCGCGCCCTTCGCGGGGTCGAGCGTATCGGCCGCGGAGGCGGACTGCGTTGCCACGCGGATCTTGCCGCCCTGCTTGGGCGTGGCTTGCGCCAGGGCCTCACCGCTCGCGGTCAGAAGGCCGGCGCCTGTCACCGACATCATCCCGGCTGCGGCCATCGCGCGCAGCACGCCGCGCCGCGATGCACCTTTGGCGGTCAACCGCTCCAACTCGGTGCCGAGACCAAGAGCGCCATGTTGCGAGTTTTCCTTATTCATCGAACTTCTCCGCGAGGTAGAGCTATGGGGTTGAGCAGGCGTGGCTGCGTTTTTTTAACTGCCGGGTGTAAGTGTCAATCCAACAACGAAACCATCAGTAGAAAATGTCCTTGATACGGTAATACGTGCCCACCAGCGGCAGAAACCAGGGCTTGCCGGTATGCCCGGGAATCGCGGGCCACTCCGACTCGCGCCACGGGTTCTGGTCCTCGTGGCCGTCCATCACGTCGGCCATCACCTGGCCCATGTGCGTCGACATCTGCGTGCCGTGGCCGCTATAGCCCATCGAGAAATAGATGCCGTCGTGCTGCCCGGCGTGCGGCAGACGGTCGGCGCTCATGTCCACCAGACCGCCCCAGCAATAGTCGATGCGCGCGCTCGCGAGCATCGGGAACATCCCGGCGAGGCCTTCCTGCAGGATGCGTCCGCTCTTTGCATCGGACGGGCGTTCGGACGCCGTGAAGCGCGCGCGGCCACCGAACAGCAAACGCGAGTCCGGCGTCACGCGGAAATAGTTGTGCATCAAACGCGTGGTCGTGTACGCGCGCCGGTTGGGGAACACTTGCGCCAGCAACTCGGGCGACAAGGGTTCCGTCACGACGATGAACGAACCGATCGGTGCGAGGCGCCGCCGATACCAGCCGAACGGACCGTGCCGCGACGGACCTGTCGCGATCAGCACCTGCCTTGCGCGCACTTCGCCGCGCGCCGTGGTGATCCGAAAGCCACTGCCGTCTTTCACGATGGCGGTGACCGCCGCGTTCTCGTACAGCTTTGCGCCGCGCCGCACCGCCGCCTCGGCGAGACCGACCGCGAACTTGCCCATGTGCATCTGGCCGCCGTGCCGTTGCAGCAGCCCACCGTGAAAACTGTCGGACTGGATTTCGCTGCGAATACGGCTGCGGTCGATTAGTTCGATATCCGTATCGACTTCACGGCGAATCGCTTCCGCGGTCTTCTCCAGATGCGCGAGGTGATGCGGCTTGGAGGCCAGTTTCAGCTTGCCGGTCGCGATGTAGTTGCAGTCGATGTTTTCCTCGCGGATCAGCCGCTCGACCGTATCGACCGCATCTGAAAACGCACGGTAGCAGGCGCTCGCGCGCTCCACACCGAGTTGCGCGACCAGCGCGACGAAGTCCTGCGCGACACCGGTATTGACCTGCCCGCCGTTGCGACCGGACGCGCCGCCGCCAATGCGGCCGGCGTCGAGCACGGTCACCGCGGCGCCGCGCTTGCCCAGCGCCTGCGCCGCCGACAGCCCGGTGAAGCCGCCGCCGATCACCACCACGTCGGTCTGGCCGTCGACCGGACCCTCGCACGCCGAAAGCAGGGGCGGTGCGGTGTCGAGCCAGTAGGAATCGAGCTTCATCCGGTCTGTCCTTGAGATGGGCAATGAGCGTGAAAAACCGGCGCTTACAGGCCGAGTTCCGAAGCCAGATGCGGAATGTCCTGGACCTCGTAGTACTGGTAATACGGCGTGGACGGCTCGTGGCCGCGGTTGACGAAGACCTTGTGCTTGATGCCCATGTCGTGCGCGGTCATCAGGTCGTAGCGCAGGCTCGACGATACGTGCAACACGTCTTCCGGATTGCAGTTGAGCTGGTCGAACATGTATTCGAAGCCTTGCATGCGCGGCTTGTACGACTGCGCCTGCTGGGCGGTGAACACCTTGTGGAACGGCGCGCCGAGCTTGTCGACGTTGCTCTGGATCTGGTCGTTCGAAGCGTTCGAGAGAATCACCAGCTTGTACTTCTTCGCCAGACGAGCGACGCCTTCCGGCACGTCCGGATGCGGGCCCCAGGTCGGCACGGCTTCATAGATGCTCTGCGCACCCGCTTCGTTGAATTCGACGTTCACGCGCTTGCACGCGCGGCGCAGCGCATTGACCACCACGTCGCGATACGGCTTCCATGCACCGAGCACTTCATCGCGACGATAGCCCGCGTAGAACGCGACGAGCTTTTCGAGGTCTTCACCGCTCAGCAAGTGGCCGTATTGTTCGCGCGTCATGTCGGCCATGCGGAATTTCGTCAGCGTGCCGTAGCAGTCGAAGGTGATGTATTTCGGTTCGAATTCGATCATGGTGCAGTCCTATCGTGATGGTGAACCCGCTGTCGGAGTTCATTGGCGGAAACCGCTTTGCGTGAGACCGGAGCAACGCGTCAAAGCGCACGCCGGTCGACTAAACTCAATTTCTGTTAAAGATTTAATCAGCGCAAAAACATAGATGTTCCTGATTAGTGCGCTGCTGGTGACACAAACATTGCGTTTTAACGCCGCTGACAGCACAGAATGCGGCGTTCGGGCTGAAAGCCTTATCCCGCCTGGATTTGCGGCCGGCGCGCGAGGCGTGCATCGCGCGTTCAGGCGCGCCGCTCGATCAGCACGCTTTCGAACCGCAGGCTGGCCTCGTAAGCGTGGCGGCCGGGATTCCTGCCGCCGCCGAAGCGCAGCGTCGCGCCCGGCTTCAACTTGGCGAAGGTCTCGCCGATGCGCTCGGCCAGCGGTTCGGCAAGACTTTGCTCGACGTCGTCCGGATTGAAGCTGTCCATGAGCAAGGTTTCCTGGGTGACTGGCCGGTGGTCCGCGCGGTGCGTTTCGTGAATGCTTGCGCCATGACAAAATCGTAGAGCCGCGGGCCTGACATATATCGCCGACAAAATTCGCCTCGCAGCAGAAGTTACCTGTAATGCGCACCCAGACCTGGCGTTTTGCATCGAATTTCGATGCGGCCCTGTCCGTGGGCCTCGATAAAAAGATCGTCCTAGTCACACCGCGCACCGGATGACACAGTGACGGCGTAAGCCTTCAGTCAATCAGGGAGTACGGCGTGTCCGATTCGATTACCTATAGACGCTTCACCCTCGACGACATTCCCGCCGCGCACGCGTTGACGGTCGAACTCAAATGGCCGCATCGCGCGGACGACTGGAGATTCGTCCTCCAGCTGGGCGTGGGTTTCGTCGCGGAAGACGCGAGCGGCGTGATCGGCACGGCCCTATGCTGGAAATACGGCGCGCAGCGCGCCTCGCTCGGCATGGTGATCGTGTCGCCGCAAAGCCAGGGGCGCGGCATCGGCAGAAAGCTGATGGAACTGGTGCTGGAAGAACTGGGCGGCCGGGTTACGTTCCTGCACGCCACCACCGCCGGCCAGCCGCTTTATGAAAAGCTCGGCTTTCGTGCCGCGGGCACGCTCGACCAGCATCAGGGCGCGGCGTTTCAGCCGCCGCTCGTATCGCTGCCGCCGGGCGAGCGTTTGCGCCCGCTCGGTTCGAGCGATACGGCGCGCCTGGTCGAACTGGCGTCGCGGGCCAGCGGTCTGGATCGCGGCGAAGTCTTGCCCGCGCTGCTTGACACCGCCGATGGCATCGCGCTCGACCGCGATGGCGAACTGATCGGCTTCGCGCTGTTCCGCCGCTTCGGCCGCGGCTTTGCGATCGGTCCGGTGGTCGCGGCCGCCTCGGAGGATTCGAGCCGCGCCAAGGCGCTCATCAGCCACTGGCTCGCGCTGAACGAGGGCGTGTTCGTCCGCGTCGATACGCCCAGCGATAGCGGTCTCACGGAGTGGCTGGAAGAGTTGGGCTTGCCGCGCGTGGACACGGTCGTCAGAATGGTCCGCAACGCCACGCCGGGCGAGCCCGCGAGCGCCGGCCAGGACTCGCATTACCTGCAATACGGCATCATCAACCAGGCAATCTTCTGACCGACATGGCCTTCCTCTATAAAGCCGATCCGGCGCGCGGCGCGCAGTGGGCGAAACTCTTCGCGCAGAAAGCGCCTGAGCTGCCGTTCCATATCTGGCCCGATCTCGGCGACCCGGCCGCGATCCGTTATCTCGCCGCCTGGCAGCCGCCCGAAGATCCCACGCGCACCTTCCCTAATCTGGAGGTCGTGTTCTCGGTCGGCGCGGGAATCGATCAGTTCGATCTGTCGGGCGTGCCGGAGCATGTGCCTGTGGTGCGCATGATCGAGCCGGGAATCGTCGAAGGCATGGTCGAGTACGTCACGCAGGCCGTGCTGACGATTCATCGCGATCTGCTCGACTACGGCCTTCAGCAACAGCAGCAAGTCTGGCGCGAGTTGCCGCTCAAACCGGCCAGTCAACGCCGCGTGGGCGTGCTCGGGCTGGGTGTATTGGGCACGGCCGTGCTGGAGCGGCTGCGGTTGTTCGGCTTCGACTGCGCGGGATGGAGCCGTTCGGGCCGCGAGATAGAAGGCGTGACCTGTTATGCGGGCGAAGACGCGCTGGATGCGTTTCTCGCGCGCACCGATATCCTGATCTGCCTGCTGCCGCTCACGCCCGCCACGCGCGGGCTGCTCGACGCGGCGTTGTTCGCGAAGCTGCCGCGCGGCGCGTCGCTGATTCAAACCGGTCGCGGTCCGCATCTGAATCAGCAGGATCTGCTGGCGGCGCTCGAGAGCGGCCAGTTGCACAACGCCATTCTCGACGTGACCGATCCCGAGCCATTGCCCGCTGGTCATGCGTTGTGGACACATCCACGCGTGCGCATCACGCCGCATATCGCCAGCGCGACGCGGCCCGAAACCGCCGTTGAAGTCGTGCTGGAGAATCTGCGCCGCCATCGCGAAGGCGTGCCGATGGTCGGTCAGATCGACCGCGCGCAAGGCTATTGAGGGCAGTACCGCGCGAAACGCCCGCGCGGTGGTGCTTTTCAGCGTCCGCAGCAGAAAATGCCAAGACAGCGCATCAAAACGCGTCGTGCGAGCTTTTCAGGCAATTGTTTAGGTAAGCGGGCGATCGCCGCTGATCAGTAGTATGGAACGGTCAACAGCCCCTTCCGCGACGAGATACCCATCATGCCGATTCAATCGCTCATCGAAGCCGACCGCAAGCATCTGATTCACCCGGTCATCAACTACCGCGCGCACGAAGCACGCGGCGTCACCGTCCTCGAATCCGCCAGCGGCGCGTTTCTGCGCGACGCGGTCGGCAACGAATTGCTCGACGCGTTTTCCGGACTCTGGTGCGTGAACGTGGGTTACGGCCAGCAGAGCATTGTCGACGCCGCTGCCGCGCAGATGCAGAAACTGCCCTACGCGACCGGCTATTTCCATTTCGGCTCGGAACCGGCTATCGAACTCGCGCAGAAGCTGGTCGAAGTGTCGCCCGCTTCGCTGCAACACGTGTACTTCACGCTCGGCGGGTCCGACGCGGTCGATTCGGCGCTGCGTTTCATCACGCATTACTTCAACGCCACGGGGCGGCCGTCGAAGAAGCACATCATCGCGTTGCAACGCGGCTATCACGGCTCGTCGACGACCGGTGCCGGTCTTACCGCTCTGCCCGCGTTCCATCGCAACTTCGATCTGCCGCTGCCGAACCAGCATCATCTGCCGTCGCCGTACGCCTACCGCAGCGATTTCGCCGACGACGCCGCGCTGATCGCCGCCTCGGTCGCAGCGCTCGAAGCAAAGGTGACCGAGCTTGGCGCCCACAACGTCGCCGCGTTCTTCTGCGAACCGATCCAGGGTTCGGGCGGTGTGATCGTACCGCCGGTCGGCTGGCTCAAGGCCATGCGTGAAAGTTGCCGCAAGCTGGGCATTCTGTTCGTCGCCGATGAAGTCATCACCGGTTTCGGCCGCACGGGTCCGCTGTTTGCCTGCCAGGGCGAAAACGTCGAACCGGATCTGATGACGGTCGCCAAAGGCCTGACCGCGGGCTATGCGCCGATGGGCGCCGTGCTGATGTCGGACGAAATCTATCAGGGCATCGCGGACGGCGACGCCGAAGCCGTGGTCGGCCACGGCCATACGTATTCGGCGCATCCGGTGAGCGCGGCGATTGGCCTCGAAGTGCTGCGCCTCTATCACGAAGGCGGCCTGCTCGCGAACGGCGTGGCGCGCGCGCCGCGTTTCGCGCGCGGCCTCGATGCACTGCTCGCGCATCCGCTGGTGGGCGACTCGCGGCATCGCGGCCTGCTCGGCGCGCTCGAACTCGTCACCGACAAGGACAGCAAGGCGGGCTTCGACCCGGCGTTGAAACTGTCCGACCGGATCGCCGCCGCCGCGTATGAAAACCGCCTGATTTTCCGTGCGTTCGGCGACAACATCCTCGGCTTCGCACCGGCGCTTTCGTACACCGAGGCCGAGTTCGATCTGATGTTCGAACGGCTCGAAAAGACCCTCGACGACGTTCTCGCACAAGCCGATGTGCGCGCCGCGTTGAAGGTCAAAACTCATGCCACTGCATGCTAGAGTAGAGGGCCATCCCAGCCCCCACCACGATCGCCGGAGCGACAACGTTACGATGAGCAGCGACTGCAAGCTAGACCGGATTGACCTGCGCATACTTTCCCAGTTGCAGAAGAAAGGCCGCATAACCAACGTCGAGCTTGCCGACGCGGTCGGGCTGTCGCCCAGTCCTTGCCTGATCCGCGTCAAGCGTCTGGAGAAAGCCGGCTACATCATCGGCTACGGCGCGCAGATCCAGCTCGAAAAGCTCGGCGACGTGCAGATCGTGTTCACCGAAGTCACGCTCGCCGATCATCGGCGGGAAGACTTCATCAAGTTCGTGAATGCGATTCGCGACGTCGACGAGATTGTCGAGTGCCATCTGGCAAGCGGCGGTTACGACTATCTGCTGAAGTTCGTCACGCGCAGCGTGAGCCATTACCAGAGCATCGTGGAAGGACTGCTGGAACGCGATATCGGCATCGAGAAGTACTTCAGCTACGTGATCATCAAGTCGCCCTTCGTGAAGAGCCATTACCCGCTCGAAACGCTGTTCTCGCAGAATCATCACTAGGCATTGCTTTGTTGTGACCGGCCGGATCTTGCCGTCGTTCAGCGTGCAGTATTCAACGTTCGGCAACGCCGGCCATGTTCGCGCCGGCCGCATCGTCGCCCGGCGCATTGCCTTGCGCGAATTCCTCGCTCAGAAAGTCCACGCAGACGCGCACCTTCGCCGACTGTGCGAGGCGCGCCGGATACACCGCCCACAGGTTCGCCGGTTGCGTGACCTCGGGCAACACCTGCCGCAACTGACCGCTTTCGAGCAGCGGCCGCACGTCCCACATGGAACGCAGCACGATGCCGCGTCCGGCCAGCGCCCACTCTACCGCCACTTCCCCGTGATTGGTCGACAACGGTCCGGTGACCTTGATCGACACCGGCTCGCCGCGCACCGTCAAACGCCACAGCCCAAACGGATGGTCGCGTTCCTTGATCGCGAGACACGCATGCGAGGACAGCTCGGCAAGCTGGCGCGGCGCGCCATGCCGCGCGATGTAATCGGGCGACGCGCACAACACGCGATGATTCGACGCGAGCCGCCG
Source organism: Paraburkholderia sp. BL6669N2 (assembly GCF_003387275.1). Lineage (NCBI taxonomy): Bacteria > Pseudomonadati > Pseudomonadota > Betaproteobacteria > Burkholderiales > Burkholderiaceae > Paraburkholderia > Paraburkholderia sp. BL6669N2. Next base: position 2,403,039 of record NZ_QUNA01000002.1, read on the forward strand.
CGCGATCAGATGCGGAGCGATCTCGTCGCCGATCCGCACGTCCAGGTCGAAGCCCTCGCCGCCGACATCGACGAGGCGGTCGAACAGATCAAGCCGCACGCTCAGTTGCGGATAGCGCTCGGAAAAGCGCGCGAGCGCGGGCGCGACGAAGCGCCGGCCAAAGCCGAAGCTGCTGGAAATACGCAGCTTGCCGCCGGGAATGCGGCGCGTGGTGGAGACGTCTTCCACGAGCTGATCGACATCGTCGAGAATCTTTTCGGCCCACGTGTAGACGCGCTCACCGGCTTCCGTGATCGCGACGCGGCGCGTGGAACGGTGCAATAAACGCGTACCGAGCGTAGTCTCGAGCACGTTGATGCGTTTGCTGACATACGCCGCGGACACCGACAAGGCTTCCGCCGCCGCGCTGAAACTGGACTTGCGCGCTACTTCGCAGAACACGCGCAAATCGCCGAGATCGGGTGAGGGAACGGCGTTCATGGGTCGATTGCTCGCACCTGAGTTTGTACACGAATCGTGCACAGTGGCTTAACTAAAGCGACTATTTTAGTCTCAAACAGCGGGAATAAAATAGCCGTTATCGAATCGTCCAGAAGCCCCAACAGAACCCAAGCGGAGGAGCACAACATGTCGAAGAAATATCGGATCGCAGTCATTCCCGGCGACGGCATCGGCGTTGAAGTCATGCCGGAAGCCATCCGCGTGCTGGAGGCGGTGAAAACGCGCTTCGGCATCGAGCTGGAGTATCAGCACATTGAATGGGCGAGCTGCGAGTACTACGCGAAGCACGGCAAGATGATGCCGGACGACTGGAAAGCGCAACTGCAATCGGCCGACGCGATCCTGTTCGGCGCGGTCGGCTGGCCCGACACCGTGCCCGACCATATCTCCCTGTGGGGGTCGCTGCTCAAGTTCCGCCGCGAATTCGACCAGTACATCAATCTGCGCCCGGCGCGCCTCTTCGCCGGCGTGCCTTCGCCGCTCGCCGGCCGCAGCGCGGGCGACATCGACTTCTGGATCGTGCGTGAAAACACCGAGGGCGAGTACTCGTCGGTGGGCGGCGTGATGTTCGAAGGCACGGAGCGCGAATTCGTGCTGCAGGAATCCGTCTTCACGCGGCACGGCAGCGAGCGCGTGCTGAAGTTCGCATTCGACCTCGCGCAGCGGCGCGAGCGCAAGAAGATCACCGTTGCCACCAAGAGCAACGGCATCGCGATCAGCATGCCGTGGTGGGACAAGGTTGCGGCCGGCATCGCGGAGCAGTATCCGGACGTGACGTGGGACAAGCAGCACATCGACATTCTGTGCGCGCGCTTCGTGCTGAACCCGGATCGCTTCGACGTGGTGGTGGCCACCAATCTGTTCGGCGACATCCTGTCGGACCTCGGCCCCGCCTGCACCGGCACGATCGGTCTCGCGCCGTCGGGCAATCTGAATCCGGACCGCAAGTTTCCTTCACTGTTCGAACCGGTGCACGGCTCGGCGCCGGACATCGCCGGCAAGAACATTGCCAATCCGATCGCGATGATCTGGTCGGCCGCGATGATGCTCGATTTCCTCGGCAATCACGAGGGCAAGGAGCGCGAGGCGCACGACGCGATCCTCGCCGCCATTGAAGCAACGCTGGTGGAAGGCCCGCATACCGGCGACCTCGGCGGCAAGGCGAACACCACCGAAGTCGGCCAGGCGATTGCGGCAAAACTCGCCTGAGTCTTTCGTTCACTTTCTGCCAGGACAACTCGCATGAGCATGGAAGCCTACCCCATCGAAGTCGAATTCCCCGATATCTCGGCGCACGAACAATCGGCGTCCGGCATCGCTTACGTGCATACGTTCGATTCGGGCGCGCCGGGTCCGCACGTAATGATCAACGCGCTGACGCACGGTAATGAAGTGTGCAGCGCGATCGTCGTCGACGAATTGCTGCGCCGTGAGTTGCGGCCGCGGCGCGGGCGTCTCACGCTGGCGTTCGCCAACGTCGACGCTTATCGGAGTTTCGATCCCGCGCAGCCGGATGCGGCCCGCTTCGTCGATCAGGACTTCAACCGCGTGTGGACCGCCGCGATGCTCGACGACACCTCACGCACGTCCAGTGAACTGGAACGCGCGCGCGCGATGCGGCCGGTGATCGACGCTGTCGACGCCCTGCTCGATCTGCATTCCATGCACGAGAAGAGCAAGCCGCTGATCGTGGCGGGACCGCTGCAAAAAGGCATCGATCTCGCCGTGCGGCTCGGCACGCCGGCCACCGTGATCTGCGACGAAGGCCATCCGGAAGGCCGCCGCATGCGCGACTACGAAGGTTTCGGCGATGCGGCCAGTTCGAAGAACGCGCTGCTGATCGAATGCGGGCAGCATTGGGAACAGAGCGCGGTTGCGGTCGCGCGCGACACCACCGCGCGCTTCCTGCTGCTCGCCGGCGTGATCGACGAAGCGGACCTGCCGGAAGGTTGGCTTGCTCCGCTGCCGCCGGTACAGCACATCGTCCGCGTGACGCAGCCGGTGGTGGCCACCAGCATGGATTTTCGTTTTGCGGCGCCGTACACGGGTCTCGAGATCTTCGCCGAGGCCGGCGCCGTGATCGGCTGGTCCAACGGCGAGCCGGTCACCACGCCCTACGACAACTGCATGCTCGTCATGCCTTCGCTGCGGCAACTGCGGCCCGGGGTGACCGTCGTCCGGTTAGGCAAGATCGAGCAGACCGTGACGAACACCCAAGCCAGCGGCCAATAAAGCGGCCCGTGCAGACTCAAAAGGTAACGTGAAGATGAAGGTACAGCAGCTCAAGCAAAGCGTGAATCTGCAGAATCTCGAAGACTGGGGCAAGGTGGGATTGCCCGGTACGACGCCAATTCAGGTGTCGGGCGTGCAACGCGTTATCAAGGGCAGCGAAGCCGTCGATACCGGCATCTTCGAATGCACCGCCGGCACCTATCGCCGCTCGATCAAGCAGGCCGAGGTGATGCACTTCATTGCGGGACGCGGACGCTTTACGCCCGATAACGAAGAGACCATTCACTTTCAGAGCGGCGATACGCTCTTTTTCGAAGCTAATACAGAAGGGCTCTGGGAAGTCGAAGAGACGATGCGCAAGGTCTACGTCATCTTCTGAACGCCGCGTCATAAGTTGCACCGAGCGCCGGCCTGCACCGCGCCAAACCGATAAGGCCGGCGCTCCGCCCCCTCTCTTGCCCCACCTCCCAACGCGCGCCTCGACCATTGGGTTCCGTCGCGCCGCCTCCCAGCGCTCCCCGCCTTCCCATGCACGTCCGCGACAGCGTCGGGTAATCCCGCGTTGCTCCCATGTTGCCGTCTTACTTACAATTCAGCTTCGTTCGCACATAGAATCTACGTTCTTATTATGAACATTTACGCGTTGTGGCCATTCCCTGCGGTCTCTGCGGCGTAATCGGTTCGCCGCGGCATGGGCGTCGCACGGCTTCTAAAACGGCGTCCGATCGTATAAAAAGAAAAGGCTCGTTCCCGCGAGCCTTTGCTTATCCGGCAGTGAGGAGACCATCATGAACCGCAGCACGGCTGTGAACGTTCAAGCATTTATCAACGAACATCCCTTTTCGCCGTTCCAATGGCTCGTGTTCTCCATGTGTTTCATCATCGTCCTGCTGGACGGTTTCGACACGGCCGCGATTGGCTTCATTGCGCCTTCGCTGATCGCTGAATGGGGCATCACCAGACCGGCGCTCGCGCCCGTGCTGAGCGCGGCGCTGTTCGGCCTCGCCTGCGGCGCGCTCGGCTCGGGACCGCTGTCCGACCGGCTCGGGCGACGTTCCCTGCTGCTCGGCTCGGTGCTGCTGTTCGGCGTGGCGTGCCTCGGCTCCGCCTTCTCGACCAGCATCGAACAACTGACGACACTGCGCTTCATCACCGGCGTCGGTCTCGGCGCGGCCATGCCGAACGCCGTGACGATGATGGGCGAATACTGCCCGGACCGCCGCCGCGCGACGGTGATCAACCTGATGTTCTGCGGCTTTCCGCTCGGCGCCGCGTTCGGCGGCTTCCTCGCGGCGTGGATGATTCCGCATTTCGGCTGGCGCAGCGTGCTGCTGCTCGGCGGCATCACGCCGCTTCTGCTTCTGATCGTGCTGGCGATCAAGATGCCGGAATCGGTGCGCTACATGGTGGCCAATAACAAGCCGGTCGAGCGGATTCGCGCGGCGCTCGCGCGCATTTCGAGCGAAGCGGCGCAAGCGGGCAGCTTCATCATGACCGAAACGGCGCCGCAAACCGGCGGCAAGGGTGCGGCGGTAGTGCTGTCGCGCTCGTACATCATCGGTTCGGTGATGCTGTGGATCACCTATTTCATGGGTCTCGTGATCTTCTACGCGTCGATCAACTGGATGCCGATCCTGCTGAAAGACGCCGGACTCACGCCGCAACGCGCGACACTGATTTCCGCGCTGTTCCCGCTTGGCGGCGTGGGCGCCGTGCTGTGCGGCGTGCTGATGGACCGCTTCAACGCGAATCGGATCATCGCGGCCTGTTACGCGTTGACGGCCGTGAGCGTGTACTTCATCGGTCAGGCAGTGGGCAATGTGGGCGCGCTGGTGTTCATCGTGTTCGTCGCGGGCGTGCTGATGAATACCGCGCAATCGTCGATGCCCGCCCTCGCCGCCGCGTTCTACCCGACCGAAGGCCGCGGCACGGGCGTGGCGTGGATGCTCGGCATTGGGCGCTTCGGCGGGATTGCCGGCTCGTTCCTCGTGGCCGAACTGACGCGTCGCCATTTTTCGTTCGCGGGCATCTTCGCCATGATCGCGGTGGCGGGTCTGATTTCGTGCGTGGCGTTGCTGATCAAGCAGGCGGCGCGGCCGCATGTGGCGAACGTGGGTGCGCCGAAGGCGGAGTCGTTCGGGCATTGAGCGGGTGAGTCGAATGCGTACCTAATCGACTCAAATCATGAGTCGATTAGCTCCCACGAGGCTGAACGGCCGGGTACACGTGAATCTGAGGCCGGATTCGGCATAAAGCTGTTGTCCCTGACAGTGAAGGGTTCGTGACTTTCCCGATAAACTACGCGCTTGTTGACCCGTGCCCATCTACCACAGGATTCAGGGAATGAAACGCGTAGTCGTATCCGCGCTGCTTGCGGCGTGCCTCGCGCAGCCGGCCGTTCAAGCCGTTGCGCAAACCGTCAGCGATCAATGCTTTGCGATCGGCGATATCGCCGGACAGGTCGCCTCCTGGCGCGCGCACAAAAAGACCAGGGCGCAAGCGCTCGAGCAGGCGGCCAAGTATTACAACGATGCGGCTGACCGGCAGGCGGTCAACGCCATCATCGAGAAGATCTACAGCCCGGACGTGCCGCGCATGACGCCGGATCAGGCCAGCATGGCGTTCACGTCGGATTGCGCGAATCGTAAGGCGCAGACGCCCAGGCAGTAGCGCCTGCGGTTGCAAATGCCTCTAGCGTTTGCGCAGCGCATCCTGCTACGTCAGCGCCTTGCCGTGACAACGCACTGACAACTCTGGTCGTTGCCGGGTCGGTTCTGTCGATCGACCAACAGGTTCAAGCGCCCTGCCACGCGCAAACGTCAACCAAACCATGCCTTTCGCCGGCACCGGATTCCACGGCGCCCAGTTGACCGGACCGGCTTGCTGGCCCATCACCCAGAAACGGCCGACGCCGATCGCCCGATAGCGGTCATGGTCGAACGCGGAAACCGGGATGCGCGTGCGCGCATAACGCGCCTTCTGCTCGTCGGGCAGCGCGACGGATTCCGTGCGTGCGATCGGATAGCTTTCCCACGCAGTGACATCGAGCGCATTGTCCCTGGCGAAGCGGTAGTGATCGAAGGTCGTGAAAAAGCCCATGAAGTTGTGAAGCAAATCCGCCGACGGCGCATACTCGCGCAACACATCGATCTGCTCGCGATGAAACTCGCCACCTCGTCCGACATGAAGCGGCGGAAGTCGAGCAGATGAATCGGATTGGTGTCGGTGGGCGTGAGGTTATCCGTACCGTTGATATCCCTCGGCCTGCTATGCGAAATACCTATCTATTTTTTCTGTTTGACCGATTTTTACAGGTGTCTTATGTACGCCTACGAGGTGCCAATCTGATAATGAACGGGAGAATACTGGAGGCACAAAAGCGAATAACGGCGTCGCTAACGCTCCGACACGGGCGTCGTGCTGCATGACAGGCTGCCGCACAGTTCAGGTCTCTCGCGGAGTGCGTAACAGGCGGATTCCAGCGGTTTTAAAACAAGAACTTCCGGGGGGCAGCAAATGTCGTGGTCGACTCAACCGCGCACGCCGGACATTCCCGGCGACGCACTAACGCAAACCCTATTGAGGTGCGCGTGACCCAGTGGCTAACCCAGACACACACCGTCACGTTCAGCGATGCCGCGCTTCCCGAAATCGTCGGCGTCTCATACAGGAACAGGCAGTTCACCGAAAAGCGCGCGCCGATGCTGACCGTTCGTCGGGTCAGCGGACGCGAGGCGGTCGGTGAACTCTTCGAATACATCGTTGAGACAGCAGTCGGGAACCCGGACTTTCTGGAAGACCCCGAGAGCGCCGCGCAGATCGATCTTGAGCGCATCGTCGGCACAACAGGCACGGTGGCGATCCAGATCACCGGCATCGGCACCTTCCGCGCGGGCGCGACAGGCGATACCGGGCGCGCGAATGTCGGCGCCGATACTCGCTACATCAGCGGCGAAATCGTTTCGGCGCGGATCAGATGCGTTGAAGACCGCGCGGCGATTTTCGAGTTCGTGCTGCGTCCGTTTGTGTGGCGCGCAACGCTGAACTGCGATTCGCGCATCTTTCATGGTTCGGTGACCAAGGTACTCGAAGAAGTCCTGCAGCCTTATGTGGGCACCGTTGAATGGCGTATCGGCGGAATGTGGCCCGGCAAAGGCTACCCGCCGCGCGACATGATCCGGCAGGCGTGGGAATCAGACTGGGCATTCATATCCCGTTTAATGGAAGAGTTCGGGCTCTGTTACTGGTTCGAGCATCGTGACGACTTTCATTCGCTCGTCATTTCCGACCTGCTGAGCGGCTTCCGTCCGCACGGCGTCGCCTATGAAACACTTCGCTATCATCCGGCCGGCCGGATCGATGAGGAACATATCAGCGAACTGTCGGTGTCGTACACGCTGACGCCGGGCAGCGCCGAAGTCAACGACCACAACTACGCGGAGCCGCGACTTGCAAAAAGTCTCGCACCGAACCGCGAACGCTACGAAGACCTGCGCGGCACGGCGAGCCGGGACATCGAAATCTACGAACCCGCCGACTTCGCGCAGCCCGAGGCCCGGCGCACATTTGCCGACGCGAACGACGAGCGGGAGGAAGCCCGGTATCTTGCGCGGGTCACACTCGAAGCGAGACGCTGCCAGGGGCTGCGCGCAACCGGCAGGGGCCATCTTCAGGGGCTGCAGCCCGGGCGCACGTTCACGCTGACGGCTATCCGCAGCAGCGCGCGAACCGTGAATACATCGTTCTGCGCTCCACACTGGATATCACTGAAGTTGGCACGTCCTCAGGCGACTGGCGTCAGTACTCGGTCAACACGGAATTTGAACTGCAACCGGCGAACGAGTATTTCCGGCTGCCGCAGATCACGCCGAGGCCGCGCATGGACGGCTATGAATACGCGGTGGTGGTCGCGCCGCAGGACAATGAAATGTACATCGACTCGCGCAACCGGCTGCGTATCCAGTTCGACTGGGACCGTCAGGCAAAACTGGATGGCTCAACCTCGATCTGGGTGCGCATCATGAGCCAGTGGCAGGGTGGCGAGATGGGCGTTGTTGCACCCGGTCGCTCGGGTCAGATGGTGCTGGTCGCGCACGTGCACGGTGACCCGGACCGGCCTGTCGTCGCCGGATTCGTGGTGGACAGGTTCAACATGCCACCGTGGGCCCTGCCGGCCAACGCGGCGCTTAGCGGCATGCGCAGCAGCAGCCTTGGGTATGGCCGGCGCTCGAACCATCTTGCGCTGGACGATACGCCCGGCCGGATGCAGGCGCAGCTGTCGAGCGACCAGGCGAATTCGCGGTTTGTGGCGGGGCTCAATACGCGCATCGACGGCAACCGGGGGCGCACCGAGGCGCGCGGTGAAGGGATCGAGATTGCCACCGATGCGCATGCGGTGATGCAGGCGAACCGGGGCTTGCTCGTAACGACCGAGACGCGCGCGGGCGAGACGGTACAGCGGCTTACGCAGGCGCGGCAACAGCATGAGGACCTGTCACTGCTCGCGAAGCAGCACAACGTGCAGACGCCGCATGCCAGCCAGAGCGATGCGGCCAGCACGATCAGGACGCAGAACGGCGCGATCAGGGGCGGCGCCAGGACGCCGGAGAATCCATCGCCGGAGATGACGCGCCCGGACGTGGTGATTGCGAGTGCGGCGGATGTGGCGACCACGGCCGCAGACAGCACGCATATGGCGAGCGCGAATGATCACGCGGTGACGGCGGGACGGGACGTGAGTGTGTCGTCGGGACGTTCGCTGTTGGCGTCAGTGCGCGGCGCGATCAGCCTGTTTGCCTGGCAGCTTGGCATGAAGCTGATCGCGGCGAAGGGGCCCGTGGACATACAGGCGCAGAGCGACCAGATGGCGTTGGCGGCGCTAAAGGACATCACGATCAGCAGCACGGACGGCAGGATCGTGATCACCGCGGCAAAGGAAGTCTGGCTCGGTGCGGGCGGGTCGTATATCCAGATCAACGGCGGCGGGATTACCAACGGCTCGCCGGGACCGATTCTGGAGAAAGGCGCGTGGTGGGATGTGCCGGGCCCGGATGTCCAGTTGAGGACTTTCCCGCCTTCCGGTTCGGGCACGCCGACCGATGACCACATCCATTCGCTGTGAAAGCTTTCCTCCCGACAGACTCATGATTATCAGCCCACCCTTTCTTTCCGCAGCGCACCCGCAGCAGAATGATGCAATGATCACAGCGGACGCCGGCAACACGGTCGTCCCCGATGGGGACGTATGCACATCCAACATGCTGGAATGCGAGCCGGGCAACGGCGCCTATCCGGTCAGCCACAACCTGGGCTGGCATGGCGGCCCGCATCTGAGGGCGCCAGTAGAAGGCGGCGACCCGCTGCCTGTGCGGGCCATCGCAGACGGCAAGGTCGTGTACATGCGCAAGACCGACACGACCCACAAGCCGACGCTCCAGTATCGCAACGTGCGCACGGATGACGGCTGCGTGGTCATCCGTCACGACACCGAGATCGGTGAAGGCGAGAACGCGAAGATCACCTATTACTCGATCTACCTGCATATGCAGCAGGTGATGCCGACGCTCGCTGTCGGCAAGAAGGTCTACCGCAAGGACGTGGTCGGCACACCCGGCCAGATATACGGCCAGTATCCGCAGATTCACTTCGAGATCGTCTGCGACGAGGCGAACCTGAAAAAGATGATTGGACGCGCCCCGGGGCCGCTGGGCAATACCCAGGCGCGCAGGGATGCAGTGTATGGCGACATATGGTTCTTCATTCCTCGCGGCGCGAAGCTCTTTGCCAGTGAGCCGCACCCTTTCCGTGATGATGACAGCGCGCCGGCAATCGCGACGTTACACCCGCAGCCGTCTCTCGTACCGGCCGGAACGAGTTGTGATCTTGTCGTGCGCATGCATTACGAAAAGGATTGCACGCTGACGACCTACAGGCAGAACGTGGATCTGAGCTGGTCCGTGTGCGGTGCAATGCCTGCGGAACGGGATGCGGAATACGACCTGTACAGACGTGCCATGGCCCTGCATGGACGATTTACAGACAGTTCCCTGGCGGCGATTGCGGCAGGCATGCCCGTCGCCTCGCCGAGTGCGATCTTCGAGGTCCTGCGTTTCGGGTGTTGCATTGGTGACGAGATTCCTTATGGCGCGCGTCTGAATCACTGGCGCAAAGTGAAAACGCCGGACGGTGATGGGTGGATCAATCTTTCCAAAGCAGGCGTGCGGGTCTATAGCGATGCCGATTTCCCGGAGTGGGCCGGCTGGAGTTTCATTAACGATGATCCGACGCCCGACAGCCTGTGCGATTCGCCGACGATAAAGCGCTGGCTGGACGTCAATCATGCGGGGCATGTGAGCCACGCCGATGCGGTGAGTGCCCTCGGGATGGATGCGATCCGTCAGCGCATGGCGCGAGCCGTGTGCAGGTTTCCATCCGAGTGGAGTCGTGACGGACTGGCGGCGCGGTATAACTGGCTGAAGAGTCCGCATGAGGCATTGGCCAATCCGTTGTCGGATGAGGCTTTCAACAGGCTGATGGAGCATGCGCGCGATCTGGCTTTCTGGGAGACATCGGTGACCCTGATCTGCCTCATGCCAACGAAGTGTGGCATTTCCCGCCGACTGCGTTTATCAGAAACATGAAAAGTTGCAACTGGCTAAGCGTCGAAGAACTGGCGCAGTGCCTCCCTCGTCGGTCGTTGACCGGACAGATAAGCTGGAACGACGCGTATCAGCGGGCAATCGTGCATCACAAATCGGTGAACATGCTCCGTCGCAAATATCTTGGCGACAGCATGCCTAGACTACTACATTTCCTCGCTCAAACTTACATTGAAACAGGCGTCCTAAGTCTAATGAACGAGGGAGGCGCTGGCCACGGCAAGCCATATGGGCCATTCTACGGACGAGGCTACCTTCAGCTTACCTGGCCGAGTAATTACGAGGAATATGGAGTCTTCAGACATCTGCCGGACATCGTTGGGTTGACATATTCCGACGCACGGATTACCGCCACGAGCACACATGAGTGGTCAAACGGCGCAACACCCCGTCGTTGGTTTCCTCGCTTCGATCCTGTCACAATCGCTTCCAATCCTACTGACGCCGCGGAATCCGCCGGCATGTTTTGGGTTTCTAAGCATTTTAGAGGAAAGACAAACATTAACCGTGCCGCAGACCTTGACGTAGCCCCATCCGTTGTCGGCTTTATAAGCTGGCTAATTAATGGCGGTGCCTCAGGATACGCAAATCGCCAGCAGTTCGCGGCGTTGCTTCGCCGCGTCCTGACGGACGATACCAGTACCCTCCATGAGGAGACCATTACCTATCCCCCGTTGGTACCGTCGGGTCACCCCACGCTATGCCAGACGTTCCCGCCCGCGACCGTCCCGGCAACATCATCCATCCAAGTTAGCTATGTACCGCAAATTCCTTAGCATTGCCATTGTCGCAATCGGTTCTGACGTGCATGCAGGCGAGTTGGTTACGCTGCCGCGAGCGTGGCACGACTCCCATTACGCCTCCTGCTATCCTTCGTTGAGAGCCGGAATGTCAGACACATACGGCAGCCGTTTTGACGATGACGAGAATATATTGCAGTTTCGCCGTCATATTGGATCGCACGACTTTGTGATCGCAACCGACGCGACTTCTGGAACCAACGCTCAAAAAACAGTTTTTGAGCAACGTAATTCGAATAGTTGGTGCGTGGTTTTAACTTCGCCACCTGTAGCAGCCTTGGCTTCTGGTCCTGTCTCGGCGACATCGCGGCGTCCATTGACGTGGACGACCGTTACTCAAGCTTCCCCTGGTTTTCAGGGAGTGAAAGTTGTGTACAAGTGGAACTCCAAAGATCTGATCTACATGCCGCTCAGTTGTTACAAAGGCAGCGAAGGGCGTTGGAAGTCATTCGACTGTAACGATGCCTACCAAGAATAACCGCCCCAAAATCAAGCACTGTGATAAGGAAACCTAGTGAGCAATCTTATCCGACTCGGCGACACCACCGACCACGGCGGCGAAGTTATCACCACTTTATAGACACGATGCGCTACGGCGGGCGACTTGTGCAAATTTCCATCTGACTGGAGTCGCGACGGACGGGCGGCGCGGCATGAATGGCTGAAGAGTCCGCATGAGGCATTGGCCAATCCGTTGTCGGATGAGGCTGTCAACAGGCTGATGGACGATGCGCGCGATCTGGCTTTCCGGGAATACATCAGTGACCCTGATCCGCCTCATCCCAACGAGGTATGGCACTTCCCGCCGACTGCGTTTATCCGGCATTTCAGAGCGTGCGGATGGTTCAGCAAATCCGAGTTCAGCAGAATCTACCCTGCCGCAAATGCGGTTGCGATCGGCAAATATCTCGCCAGTATAAACAGGACGTTTAGCAAGTACTGTATCAGCCAAGGATTGCGTAAAGCTCACTTCCTCGGACAGTCCTCGGTCGAGTCTGGCCAACTTCACGACATGAGCGAGTTATATAACGGCGATCCTTTCGAGTATTTCAGGCGGTATGAGCGCGCGAAGAATTACATCGGGTGGCTAGGCAATGTCGAGTGGAACGACGGCGGAAAATTCAGAGGACGAGGATTTAAGCAACTGACAGGACGTGCAAATTATGGGGTTTATTTCCGATACCGGGGATGGCTTGCCTGGCAAGCAGTCGGGGTAACGTGGTGGCAGGACGCTCGATGGTGGGGTTTTAATCCGCCATACTCCTCCAGTCACCACGCGAACCTACTACCAATTCACAATCCGAATTTGGTTTCATCGCTCGTTGCCTCGCTTAAGCCGCCCGTTATCGATCATCCAGAGGTCCTCGCGGCTGATCCTCTGACCTCGATCGACACGGCTGGCTTCTTCTGGGCGAACAATAGACTTCTACCTATAGCCGACAGTGACGATGTGATTGCAATGACAAACAAGGTTCGCGGGGACCACGCACAGTCGCCTTCTCAATTTCCGGCGGACGCCCATTTCGATCAGCGTCAGTCAGAAACATCGAGAATCAAAGGAATTCTGCTATGAAAGAAATATGGGTTGGCATTTTGATTGCCTGTGCGCTTTTAATGCAGGCTAGTGCGCAGAACATTCAAGGAAGCTCGACGACAGTAGTTCTCGAGAACACCAAGGTTGTTTTTTCCTGTAGCGGATCGTCCGGCACTCAGGTCATCACAGCATCTGTGTCGGATGAGCATCTAGGTGATCGGCCACTAGTCGGGCCACAGCGCGTAGATGAAGCAGAAGATTGTGCACAGGTGACGTGGACGGTTCAGCCGGGAGCGGAAACGGGCGTTCAACTCGTTATGGCAAATCCTGGAAGATTGGGACTTGATGCACAGATGCTGGTTTTCTATGCGGACAAAAACGGCGTTGACTTCGCGGGATATTTGCCAGTGGCAGCTGATTCAACGAGTCCAGGCCGCTTTCGGGTAGTCGGCAACGATGCCTACGGGAAGTGGGAGCGCATATACGCTTTCAAGGATCGTAAGTTAAGTATTGCGCAAGAACTGATCTTGATGCAGTCGGGAAGTGTGTGTTTGGAACGTAGCGGAATCGCAAAGATGAATCTTCCATGTGTCGGATCGACGACTAAGGCAAGCCGCAAAAAGCCTGTCTGCGTCATTCAGCGCGATGGCAGGGCGAAACTGGGCGCACTGCGTGCCTGCGCGTCACTCACGGTGCAGAGGTGACGACATGCTATACCATATCGAAGCGGAATATGACCAAGCTGCGTTATGCCTTGAGCCTCTTACGGACTATGGGCTTGACAGGCGCTGCTTCTTCGGTCGGCGAAGGAAAAAAGGATGATTGACACAGTACTTTCTCCGATCTTCATCGGTAGGATGAATGTCTCGGTTGTCGCGATCGCCCCCTCTACCAAGGGTAGGCTACCGCGTTCTGTATGCAGATATGGGCCTGCCAGGTTGCTCCATCAGTCTCAAAGACTTTTACGGCGGCCATGTTGAAAGCGGAGCTAATAACAATGCGTGGTATTGGACTGATAAACCACCAGTTCGTAGCACCCTTGGTCCTCGCCTATTGATTGAGTTCGCCTGTGGTCAGGCTAATGAGGGGTACGCGGACGCTCAAGACAAAGCGCAAATGTACGGCGCGTCGTGGGACTCAACGAAGGGATGGGCGCCATACTACGTAGACGATTCTGAAAAGAAACTGCTTTCTCCCGTTACACGAATTTATCAGTTGAAGTCCGAGAATTCGAATGGCTTTATACGGACGAGAGATGATATTAACGGAGAGGAACGGCTGCGGGTCCGCTCATATAAATATTGCCTTTTTCACGACGACAAGGCGATTTGCGGAGCGGGACAAACCATGCGCCTTAGTAAACCTGCGCAGGACTATCTACCCTTGATCCTTCGCATTTTGCGCAGCGTCAGATTCGTGGATGTCCCTTCTTCCGAGGACAAGCGAAATGATTGACTTCATCCGACTCAATGACACCACCGACCACGGCGGCGAAGTCATCACCGCTTCAGACACGATGCGCTACGGCGGGCGACGCGTAGCCCGGGCAGACGATCTTGTGAAATGTCCGCTGCACCTTGAGCATCGAACCCAATGCGATTCTTGAGGGCGACAGCAGGATTACCGATCATGGTGTGCCCGTCGCGCGTCACGGGCATCTCACTACGTGCGGTTGCCGGCTGGTTTCCAGTCTGCTCGGCAACGCGTCAAGTTTCGATACAATGCAGGCACCAAGCGCCAGCGTGTGATCGAATCAGTCTGCCGGTCCACGTACAGGGGCTTACACAAGCACCGCTGACGGCGATCCTCCCAGGCCTTCATGCCGGTATGAAATGAGGCGGACTAGCACCTGCAAAGGAAAAGGGCGCGAGTAATCGCGCCCTTTGTCATTCGGCAGTCAGGAGTTCAATCAGCCAGCAGTTCGCGGTCGCCGCCTGCTCGCGCCCGTCAGAACAGTATCGCGCACGTCCTCGTTGAACAGACGCCTGTTACCGGTCGCAATGACGGAAAACACAATGTCATCCACGTTCGCGCTTCGCTCGAACTACTCGACGTACGAGCGAAGGGTCGCCGAGTTGCCGATCGACACTCTGATCCGGCTCATCCAGACGCCGCACCAGCAGCCGTCGATGGTGCTCGCGCCGCCGCCCACTTTGGTGGTGCGCGCATCGACCGGGCCGCGGCGGCTGAAATGAATTTGCAGGGTGATCAGCAGAAAATGCTGTGATCGCCGCAAAAAAACGGCGTGCGCACCACCGGCGCCTCGATTGGCAATTTCATCGATTGCGCTAGAGGCGTAGCATCGATCCATCAATCGACGCGCGTACGCGGCCGCGTGCCTCGCTACGTCAAGGGCAACCTGAAGGAGCAACCGAATGTCTCTCGCATTGACACGCAATGAACTGATTCGCTCGCAGAACCTGATCGACGGAGCATGGACCGGCGCCGCCGACGGCGCCCGCTTTGCCGTCACCAACCCGGCCACCGGCGAGACGATCGTCGAAGTCGCCGACAGCGGCGCCGCCGACGCGCGTGCCGCCACCAACGCCGCAGCTAGCGCATTCCCCGCCTGGCGCGACAGGCTGCCGCGCGAGCGCGCCGAGATTCTGCGCCGCTGGCATGCGCTGATCGTCGCCAATACCGACGACCTCGCGAAGCTGATGTCGATGGAACAGGGCAAGCCGCTCGCCGAGGCCCGCGGCGAAGTCGCTTATGGCGCGTCGTACGTGGCCTGGTTCGCCGACGAAGCGACCCGTATCTACGGCGATCTGATTCCGCAGCAGCAGCGCGGCAAGCGCATGAGCGCGGTGAAGGAGCCGGTCGGCGTGGTCGCGGCGATCACGCCGTGGAATTTCCCGCTGGCCATGATCGCCCGCAAGATCGCGCCCGCGCTCGCGGCGGGTTGCACCGTGGTCGCCAAACCCGCCGAAGACACGCCGCTCACCGCGCTCGCCCTCGCCGCGCTCGCTCAGGAAGCCGGTTTGCCGGACGGCGTGCTGAACATGCTGTCGGCGTCGCGTGAACAGGGCATTGCCGCCGTTGCCGACTGGCTCGCGGACGCACGGGTACGCAAGATCACCTTCACGGGTTCGACGCCGGTGGGCAAGCATCTCGCGCGCGAATCCGCGGGCACGCTGAAAAAGCTCTCGCTGGAATTGGGCGGCAACGCGCCCTTCATCGTATTCGACGACGCCGATCTCGACGCGGCCGTTACCGGCCTGATGGCGGCGAAGTTCCGCAATGGCGGCCAGACCTGCGTGTGTCCGAACCGCGTGTATGTGCAAGCCGGCGTCTATGAGCGTTTCGCCGATCTGCTCGCGAAACGCGTCGGCGCGCTGAAAGTTGCGCCTGCAACCGACCCGCAAGCGCAGATCGGCCCGATGATCAACGAACGCGCGATCGAGAAAATCGCCCGTCACGTGGAAGACGCCGTCAAACATGGCGCGAAGGTGCTAGTGGGCGGCAGGCGCCTGACGGAACTCGGACCGAACTACTACGCGCCGACCGTGCTGACGGACACGAAGGACGGCATGCTCGTCTGCTGCGAAGAGACCTTCGGCCCGGTTGCGCCGCTGTTCCGTTTCGACGACGAAGCCGAAGCGATCCGTCTCTCCAACGACACGCCATTCGGCCTCGCTGCCTACTTCTATACGCAGGACGTGCGGCGTATCAACCGCGTGGCCGCGCAACTCGAAGCGGGCGTGATCGGCATCAATGAAGGCGCGGTGTCGAGCGAAGCGGCGCCGTTCGGCGGCGTAAAGGAATCGGGCTATGGCCGCGAAGGGTCGAAGTATGGGCTCGACGATTACATGTCGATCAAGTACATGTGCCAGGGCGGGCTGGATTGACGGGCCGCCCTCCCGCAAGAGCCTGAACACCTGAACACCCGAACACCCTGCCGCCGAACGCCATCGCTTCCCAGTTGTGAGAAGCGCTCCGCCGAGGCGGCAGTTCTCATTTTGCCCGCAATAAATCCAGTACTTCGCCAGACCCAACGCGTTCGCCTCTCAACAGAACGCAGCCCCCTCGCCGCAACACCCCTCGCGCGAAATACCGTAACCGTCATGCACACGATTCATGACGGCCATTTTTGGCCTGAATTTGACCGCCTATTTCCGCGGTCATATTGTTCGGCCATGCCTGCCGGGCTCGTTTCGCCGCTCCTGCCGAACACCATGACAAGAACGCGCGACCCTCCACATCGTGACCCTCCATCTGCCATGACCCGCCATGAATTCTGACGCGACAGCCGCTCTGACACCTCTGCCCGCAACCCGGCCCACCAGCAAGGTTCGTCGCGCAGTGACGACCGCCGTGCTCGGACAGGTCCTCGAATGGTATGACTTCTTTCTTTACGGCACCGCCGCCGCGCTCGTGTTCGGCAAGCTGTTCTTTCCCGTCGGCAGCGATCCGTTGACGGGCACGATCGCCGCATTCGGAGGCTTTACGGTGGGCTTTATCGCGCGGCCTATCGGCGGCGTGTTGTGCGGCCATATCGGCGATCGCTACGGCCGCAAGACGGTCATGATGCTGACGCTGCTCGTCATGGGCACGGCCACCGTCTGCATGGGTCTGCTGCCGACCTATCAACAGATCGGCCTCGCGGCGCCCGTCTTGCTGGTGCTGTTGCGCATTCTTCAAGGTCTCGCCGCCGGCGGCGAATGGAGCGGCAGCATCCTGCTGATTCACGAAAGCGCGCCCGCCTCGCGGCGTGGCGCACTCGCCGCCTGGAGTCCGTGCGGCGCGGCGTTCGGCTTCGTGCTGTCCACCGCCGCGTTTCTGCTCGTGCAAACGCTCTCGCCCGCCGACTTCCACAGCTGGGGCTGGCGCGTGCCGTTCCTCTGCAGCGCCGTGCTGGTCGCACTCGGTCTGTGGATGCGCCGCTCCGTCGACGAAAGCGCGGAGTTCGCCGCCGTCAAGGCGACGCGCCGCGACGCCCGCATGCCGATCGTCGAAGTACTGCGCCAATGTCCCCGTCAGGTGCTGACCGTGTTCGGCCTGCGCTTCGGTGAAGGCGCGGCGTCGTACATCTTCTTCGCGTTCTCCATTGCGTACGGCCAGTTCATCGGCCTCAAATCGAGTTGGGTGCTAGGCGGCCTGACCGTGTCGATGCTGATGATGATTCCCGTATCGCTGTTGATGGGCCGTCTCACGGACCGCGTCGGCCGCAAGCCGGTTTATCTCGCCGGCGCCGTGGCGATGGTGCTGGTCGCCTATCCGTATTTCACGTTGCTCGGCTCAGGCGTGCTGTGGAAAGTCGTCGCGGCGCTCGTGCTCGCCAACAGCATCACGCTCGGCATTCTGGAAGGCGCGCAGCCCGCTTTCATCAGCGAATTGCTGCCCGTTCATCTGCGCTTCTCGGGGCTCGGCATTGGCCGCGAGATTTCGTCGGTACTCGGCGGCGGCCTCTCGCCGATGGTGGCGACCGCGCTGCTCGCGCATTACCGCAGCGCCGCGCCGGTGGCGATCTATCTCGCCGTGCTCGGCCTGATCACGGTCCTCGCGACCTGTCTCGCGCCGGAAACCTTTCCCAAAGCGCTACGGCTTCAGGCGAAAGCCAAAGAGCACGCCGGGCACGAAAGCGTCTAAGCCCGCTTCTTCCGCACCCATTCACTTTCTTTCGAAGCCGTCATCATGCAAAGCCTTCAGATGAGCACTCTTTCGACTTACGCCTACGAACCTCGTGCGACCGATCACGCGGATCCGTATCCCGACTACACCGGCCCGCTCACACTCGATGCGCTGATCGGCGAGATCGAACGCCGCCGCGACGAGTTCGATCAAATCTCGCATGTGCCGCGCGACATGATCGCGAAGATGAAGCGCGCCGGCATCTTTCGCGCGAGCACGCCGCAGCGCTTTGGCGGCGACGCGCTGCCGCCGGCGCAATTCCTGCGGATGCTCGAACGCATCGCAAGCGCCGACGGCTCCGCCGCGTGGGTCGCGGCGTTCGGCTCGGCGAATACCTACCTCGCCGCTTTGCCGATCGAAACGCAGCAGCAGATTTACGCTGCCGGCCCCGACCAGGTTTTCTCGGGCGGCCTCTATCCGCTGCAACCCGCGACGAAAGCGCCGGGTGGCTTCGTGGTCAGTGGGCAGTGGCGCTTCGCGAGCGGCTGCAAGGGCGCGGACTGGATCGGCGTCGGCATCGGCGGCACGCCCGCCAATTCCGGCGATGCGGGCGCGGGCAAGCCGTTCACCGCCGTGTTTCCCGCGCATGAAGTCGAGATCGTCGAGAACTGGAACGTGGTCGGCATGCAGGGAACGGGCAGCCACGATTTGCGGCTGCGCGAGAAATTCGTCGATACGCAATGGACCTTCGTGCGCGGCGGCGCGGCGCTGATCGACGAACCGCTTTACCGCTATCCCGCCGTCGCGTATCAGGCGCAGGTGCACGCCGCCGTCAACATCGGCCTCGCGCGCGCGGCGCTCGATCTGCTGACGGGCATGTCCGGTTCGACCAAAACCACCACCGGCGCGCCGCGTCTCGCCGATCGTGGCTACTACCGATCAGGCCTCGCGAAAGCGGAGGCCAACTGGCGCAGCACCCGCGCGTTCTTCTACGAATCCGCCGAGGCCGCGTGGCGGACGATCATCGACGGCGATCCCGTCTCGCAGGAACAGGCCAATCTGTTGCGCCTCAGCGCGACGCACGCCGCGCAGATCGGCGCGGAAGTGGTGATGCAGGCGTATCAGATGGCGGGCATCGCCGCGATCTATCGCGAGAACCGTTTGCAGCGCCTCGTGCGCGATTCGATCGTCGTGACACAGCATGCGTTTCTCGGCGAAGGCACGTATGACGCATCCGGCGCGCTGTTCGCCGGCGTGCCGCCGGTCACGCCGTTTCCCTAACGCGGCGCGTCCTGACTCAGGCCATGCAAAAGGAAAACATCGTGACGATCGAAGACACCAGAAAGCGTTTCCGCGATGCGATGGCGTGCCTGCCGGCCGCCGTCAACATCGTCACCACGGACGGGCCCGGCGGCCGCTGCGGCATCACTGCAAGCGCGGTGTGCTCGGTGACGGACGCACCGCCCACCATGCTCGTGTGTATCAATCAGGCCAGCTATGTGCATGACGTACTGCATCGCAACCGCAGCGTATGCATCAACGTGCTTGCCGCCGAGTGCCAGGAAGTGGCCCGTGATTTCGCCGGCATGACAGCGTGCTCGATGGACGAACGCTTCGGACGCAATGCGTGGACCAGCGGCGCTTTGCAGGCGCCGGTGCTCGCGGATGCGATCGCCAGTCTCGAAGGCGAAATCGTGGACATCAAGACGGTCGGCTCGCACTCGGTCATGTTCGCGCAGATTCGCCACATCGCGCTGCGCTCGGATGGCGATGGGCTCATCTATTTCGGCCGCGAGTTTCATCGGCTGACACGGCCGCAAGCGGCGGCGACGTTGGTTGCCGCGCACGGCGCGAGGTGAGCGTGGAAGTCTGCTTCTTTCTCGTTGGCCACGGTACGCCTGCATGTGTGCCCCGCTTCGAGCTACTACCGCCGAATGTAGAGGGATTACGCCGTTCCGTAATCCACGTCCCCACGGAATCGGATGACTGCGATCCTTTGTCGAAGTCCGACGCATCCGCGCGACCTCGCTGCGTGCTGCAATGGTATTTCGACGACCTTGAACTGCTTGAACAAGCGCTGCAACCTAAGGGTGCGATTCACGACGTCGTAAAGGAATTTGCGAGCACGGGTCTCACGTTTGTGCAGCAAGCCATGGCGGTCAGGCAATTCACCACCCCGAATCCAGGCGATCTTGGCGCACGCGCCGAATACTGCACCTACCTCGTCAGCTACGAAGGCGAAGCGCAGGACTTCAACGCGTGGCTCTCGCATTACCTCGCGCATCATCCACCGCTGATGGCGCAATTGCCCGGCATTCGCGAGCTCGAAATCTACACGCGGCTCGATTACCGCTCGGGTCTGGACGTCGAGCGCGCCACGGCCATGCAACGCAACAAAGTCGTCTTCGACGATTCCGCGTCGCTGGCGGAGGCGCTGGCCTCGCCGATACGCGCCAGCATGAAGCAGGACTTCAACGCTTTTCCGCCCTACAGCGGCGCGACGCTGCATTTCCCTATGCGTAGCATTTACGGTAATCTGAAACCCAAATAAACGCCCGCCCTCGCCGCGATCCGAACGTCATGACCAAGTCGCACCCCGGCATTACGGATTTGAACCTGCTGCGCGTGTTCCTGGCCATCTCCGATCTGCGCAGCCTGACCGCCGCGGGCGAGCGTCTCGGACTCACACAACCGGCGGTCAGCCACGCGTTGCGCCGGCTGCGCGCTTTATTCGACGACCCGCTGTTCGTTCGCACGCCCACCGGCATGGTGCCCACCGACGCCGCGATGCGCCTGCACGCGCCGTTGACTCAAGCACTCGGCATCATCAACGACGCGGTCCAGCAAATCGCCAAATTCGATCCCGCCACGGCGCAGCGCGTGTTTCGCGTGTCCATGTCGGATATGTCGGAGTTCTATTTCCTGCCACCGCTTCTGTCGATGCTCGACCGCAACGCGCGCGGCATTCGCCTGGAGATCGCGAATATCTCTGTCGATTCGGTGAGTTCGGCCATGCGCAGCGGCAAGATCGATCTGGCGCTCGGCTACGTGCCTGGTCTCGATCCAGGATGCGTGAGCAGGACGCTCTTCGTCGACGAACATGTTTGCGTGGTGCGGGCCGGTCACCCGCTGCGCAAACAGAAGCCGACCAAGGAGGACCTCGCGAGCCTGCGTTACGTCTATGCGAGCACCAACGCGACCGGCCACCGGATGGTCGAACAGTGGCTCGAAGAATTGAATCTGCGCCGTGATATCGTGCTGCGCCTGCCGCATTTCGTGGTGGCGCCGGAGATCGTTCAGCATACCGACCTCGCCGTGATCTTTCCGCGGAGTATCGCGCAGCGCTTCAATCGCAACAAAGCCTTTCGCATTTTGCCGTTGCCGTTCGCGCTGCCGCCCATCGAAATCCAGGTCCACTCGCACTCGCAATTTTCGGCGGATCCGGGCATCGCGTGGTTGCTCGATGAGATTTACGGCATGTTTCATCAATCGCCTGATAGCGCAAAGACGCGGACGCCGGCTGAACCGTGAAGCCACGCGGCTTAGCTTCGGATACCGAAGCTGGGCACTATCATTGCCGGCAACGATGACAGTCACATCCACCGCTCGTAGGTCCTTCCGCACCGGAAGCGGATGATGAACAACTGACTGTGAGCCTCATAGCGCGATCTCTGAACGCTGCAACACTCCTCGAACCAAGGCTCGCTGTGCGGGCGGCTTTATCTGCGTTACGTGGACGCCGGCGGGTATTTCGTGGACCGCAGGATTCGTGCGGTGAAGGCGGCGCTGATCGAGGATGTGCCTTTGCCGGCCTAACGGTGGCAGCGCGGACTCCCGCCGCCTAATGCCCCGGCTTCAACGCCGCATACGCCCCGGGCGTGATCCCATAAGCCCGCTTGAACAACCGGTTGAGATGGCTTTGATCGTAGAAACCCACGGCCGCCGCGGCCGTCGCCGCGCTCTGCCCTGAGGCAAGCATCCGTTTCGCCGCCAGCAACCTCACCTGGGTCGCGTAGGCGTGTGGCGGCAGCCCGAATTCCTTGCAGAAAGCGCGCGTGAGGTAGTAGCGGCTCAGTCCCACCAGTTCCGCCAGTTCATCGACCGAAATATCGCGCTCGTAATTGGCGGCGACGTACTCGCACACCTGCTCCATCTTGCGCGCCTCGCGCCGGGGTTCTGCCACCTCCTCAGCCGAGCGCCCATAGCGCCCGACCAGCATCCCCATCGCAGCCCACCAGTTCGCCTGACGCTCCATCAGCGAGACAGCGCGCTGTTCGTCCAGGCTCGCATGCGCCTTGACCAGCAGGCCCGCGAGGTGCGGATCCTGATACAGCCCCGGCGGAATCAGCAGTGGTTTGTCGGCGCGCGCGTCGGGAGAGAAGACTGCGCTGAGTGCGCCGAGCCCTTCCATGTCCAGGTAGATCGCGCGATAAATCCATTCGCGCCCCTCCCAGACCTCACCGCTATGGTATTCGCCCGGCCCGAAGACCAGCACGCTGCCGGGGCCGGCAACCTCGCTGCCCGCGCGCGTGTGACATTGGCCCGCGCCGGTTTCGGTCATGACGATGACGAGTTCGTCATGCAGATGCCGGTCGAACTTGTGATTGCCGTAACGGGCGCTTGCGAGACATGCGCCGTCGAGCGCGCCGTCGCGCCAGCAGACCACTTCCGGCTCGCTTTTATCCGATGTCTCCATAGCTCGCGCCCCCTGTTCTTCAAACCAGTTCGATTCTGACCCGGCGATTACGACGGCCCTTGTTCTCTATCTTCGCGATGCGAATGGGCCGCGACTGCGCGGTATTGGTCAGGTGAGTGCCGCCGCATGCCTGCCGGTCCAGATCGCCGATCTCGACGATGCGCACCGTGCCGTCCGGCGTCGGCGGCGGCGCCACCGAGAGGCTGCGGATCAGACCTTGCGTCGCCTTTGCTTCGTCCGCGCCGACGTAATAGGTGCGCACCTCCATCGCGCTGCGGATCACGTCGTTGACGGGTTCTTCCAGCAGACGCAGCGCGTCGTTGTCCGCTTCGGGCAGATCGAAGTCCATGCGCGCGGTGCCGTCGGCGTTGATCTGCGCGCCGGTCACGAGCGCGCCGGCAAAGCGCTGATACACCAACGCGTTGAGAATATGCGTGACGGTATGCAGTTGGGCGACCGTGGCGCGGCGTGGCGCGTCGATGGCCACGTGCACGTTGCCGTCCAGTTCGAGCGGTTCGTCGAGCAGATGCCAGAGCACGTCCCCTTCCGCCGCGACACCGGTGATGCGCACGGCGCCATGCGCGTGCGTCAGCGTGGCGGCGTCCGAGACCTGGCCGCCGCCGCCCGGATGCAAGGCGGAACGGCCCAGCACGACCGCGCCGGGCCGCGCGGCAATCACGGCCGTTTCAAAGTCCAGCAGATCCGGCTGCTCGTGGCAAAGATAATGCGGCACCTTGATGTCCTCGCGGAAATTGATTGAATACGCCTAGGATACCCAGTCCCGCGGGCGGCCGTCTTGGTTAAAAATGCCCTGCGGAGGCTCACCGGGCAAACTCATGTCGGCGGATATGGAAAGGCCACTGCCGAAAGCACTCCGGACAAGGCCCATTTCCCGCGAATTCCAGTATCCTGAACCATCTCGCTGAACGCACCCAACCGCCCCGGCTTTCCTCAATGAATCTATCTTTTGAAGTCCTGCAGGTACTCGATGCAATCGATCGAACCGGCACGTTTGCGAACGCCGCCGAAACGCTTCACAAAGTGCCGTCCTCGCTGAGTTATCTGGTTCAGAAACTCGAACTCGATCTCGGCGTCAAGCTGTTCGACCGCACTGGCCGGCGTGCCACGCTGACGCACGCGGGACGCGTGGTCGTCGAGGAAGGCCGGCGTCTGCTGGAAGCGGCCGAAGCGCTCGAATTCAAGGCGAAGCGAATTGAGCACGGCTGGGAATCCGATCTGCACATCGCCGTCGACGAGATCATTCCGTTCGACCTGCTCTGGCATCACGTCAGCGAGTTCTACAAGCTGAAGCTGGAAACGAAGCTGCATCTGTCGAAAGAAGTGTTGGGCGGCTCGTGGGACGCGCTGCTCACTCGTCGCGCGGATCTGATCGTCGGCGCGGCCGGCGATCCGCCGCCTATTCCCAATCTGATCGCGAAACCGATCGGCTCGCTGAAGCATGTATTCGTGGTGGCGCCGGATCATCCGTTGGCGTCGATATCCGGACCGCTCACGATGGACACCGTCGCGCGCCATCGCGCGGTCGCGATCGGCGATACGTCGCGCAAACTGGCGCCGCGCACGATCGCGCTTGCAGTCAATCAGGAAGTGCTCACGGTGCCGACGCTCGAAGCCAAGCTCGCCGCACAGATCAGGGGCCTCGCAGCGGGCACGATTCCGGAATGCCTCGCCGTCGACGCGCTGAGGCAGGGCGAGCTGGTGCAAAAGGAAGTGATCGGCATGCGCGACGTCACGCACTTCTATCTGGCGTGGCGCGACAACGAGAGCGGCAACGCGCTGCAATGGTGGGTCGATCAGTTGAACCGGCCGGACCTGATCGACGACGTAGTGCAACAACGCATGCTGCACGGTTGAGGTTCGATGACTAGCAGGCTTCGCTGATCTCGTCCGGTGGCGGGTCGTCGAACGACGCCGCATTGGCATCCGCATGCGGGTGCATCCGCGTATCGATTCCTGTTGCAATAGCGGCCGGCGCGCACGCTTCAGTCGCTGCACGCAGTAATGTTTTAGCCGCCTTGAAGTCGTCCCAATCGCGGCCCTCCGTCAGTCTCGCGCAAACGGACTTCAGCAGTTGCACCGCCTCCGCGCTCCGGCCTTGCGCATGCCAAAGCCGCGCGAGGCTGGTCGCGGCCCGCAGTTGCAACGTGCCGCAACCCTGTACCGACGATTCTTCGACCGCCGCGGTCAAACTCGCCTGCGCTTGCGTCGCCGCAGCGCCGAACGGCGACTGGCCAAAGCCGCTTTCCATCAGCAATAGTTCGGCGTGCACGCGTCTGAGTTCGGCCGCATACCACTGGTCGCCGGTTTCGTCGCCCCGCGCGAGCGCAGCCGCCACGGTGGCGATGCCTTCTTCAAGCTGTCCGGCACGGCCTAGCGCAAGGCCGAATTGCGCGACGAACATGGCGCGTGGCGCGGCGTAGCCGAGCGCGTCGAGATCGTCCAACGCGGTGCGGAAGCTGTGCACACGCTGCGCGCTGCTGTCATCCAGCGAATGCAGGTATTCGTCGAAACAGCGGCAGCATGCATGCGCCACACGCAGCCCGCCGCGCGTCGACACGTCCTGCAATAGCGCTATCGCCTGAGCCGCCCGTTTACGATCGCCGGCCAGCAGTGCCAGCGGAATTTCCGCCTCGACCAGCACATAGCACGTGACGATAGCTTGCTCCTGCCGGCACGCTTCGGCAACGCATGCCTCGGCGACCCTGAGCGACTGATCGCGCGCACCCTGCAAGCCAAGCACGCGAGCAAACGTCGCGCGGCCGACCACGCCCTGATCGATGGATTGCCCCAACGGCAGCCGATGTTGCAGACGGCCGGCATGCTGCAAGAGCTGATCGAGCGACTCGCGCGCCTGGTGCTGATCGCCCGCATAGTGCGAGGCAATGCCGAGCAGGCGATGAGCGAGAATCCCGTTGGCGGTATTGCCCGTCTCGGCGGCGAGCAAAGCGAAGCGCTGCGCGAACGCCAGCGCGTTGCGCGCCTCGCCGGACGACTGGCTCGCGTTCCACATGCCCCACAACGCGCGTGCTTCGAACGTCTGATCACCGAGCGCAATCGCGAGCGCGAGCACTTCGGCCCAGATGCCGAGCGTTTCGCGATCCGGTCCATTGACGTAGACAAGCGCCGCACCGAGCGCGGCCAGCAATTGCATGCGCACGCGTAAATGGCGCGGCGAGCGCGAGCCCTGATACGTCGCGTCCACAGCGTCGAGCGCGCGCCGCGTCCACACGCAGCATTCGTCGACCAGCGAAAGCTCATACAGCAGCGACACGAACTTCACGGCCAGCGTTTCACCCAGCGCGGCGTCGCCTTTGGGCGATAGCGCCCAGCCCAGCGCGGCTCGCAAATCGTCGAGTTGCTCGCGCATGCGGTGATGCCAGCCGTGCCGTTCGGCGCTTGCGGCGTCCGCTTCACGCGCTCCATTGGAGGCGTCGCTCGACGGATCGCGTTCGAGCAGGTTGGAAAAATAGCGTGCATGAGCGAGCGTGATGAGACGCCGTTCGCCGTTGTCGTCGAGCTTTTGCATCGCGTAGGCACGCGTGGTTTCCAGCAGCCGATACCTCGCCTTGCCGCGCTCGGCCTGCATCACCACCAGCGATTTTTCGACGAGCCCGGATAACGCCGCGATCACGTCGGATTCGCGCAAGCCTTCGTCGCTTACGAGAGCGATCGCCGAGTCGATCGTGAAACTGTTGACGAAAACGCCGAGCCGGCGCAACGTCGTGCGCTCCGCGTCGTCGAGCAACGCGTGGCTCCAGTCGAGCGTCGCCTTCAAGGTCTGGTGGCGCGGCAACGCAGTGCGATTGCCGCCCGTCAGCATGTTGAAGCGGTCGTCGAGATGATCGGCGAGCGTCTCGATACCGAGGATCGCGGCGCGGGCCGCCGCCAGTTCGATAGCCAGCGGAATGCCGTCGAGGCGGCGGCATACGGTGCCGGTCAAATGGATGCTTCTGTCGTCGGACGAAAAACGCGCGTCGATCGCGCGGGCGCGTGACAGGAACAACTGGACGGCACTGTGTTGCAACACGCACTGACTCTCAGCGTCGCGAGCCGGCACGTCGAGTGACGCCACCCAGTACAGGTGTTCGTCCACGACACGCAGAGGCTCGCGGCTGGTCGCGAGAATCCGCATGGCCGGACTCACGTTCACAAGCGCTTCGGCCAGTTCGGCCGCGGGACCGAGTACATGCTCGCAGTTGTCCAGCACGAACAGGACGCGCCGTTCGCCGAGTTCCTTGCTGATGCGGGCCAGCGTAAGCGGGCCACTCGCGGCGCTCACGCCGACGCTATTGGCGAACATGGCGAGCACGCTGTTCGCATCCACGGCGCACGCAAGCGGCACGAGATAGACACCTTCGGGAAAGTGCGCCAGTAAGCTGCGTGCGATCTCGATGGCCAGGCGCGTCTTGCCGATTCCGCCCGAGCCGACGAGCGTCACATGACGCGTTGAAGCGAGCGCCTGTGCAATGTCGTTGATTGCCTGGTCCCGCCCGATCAGCGACGAGCTATTGGCCGGCAGATTGTTGGGAGTACCGCGAAGAGATGCAATGTCTTCAGCGGCGTGGGACGCGTTATCGCGAGCGGCATTGCCCGCCTGTTCCGCCGATGCGTCTCGCGACACCAGCCGGTAGCCTCTTCCCGACACGGTTTGTATGAGGTTGCGGCTCTCGCCCAACACCTTGCGCAGGGCGGACATATGCACCTGAAGATTGTTCTCTTCAACGATAGTGTCCGGCCAGACCTGCTCGAGCATGGCGCTCTTCGACACCAGCGCGCCGTTCGCGCCGATCAGCACGGCCAGGATGTCGAATGCACGGCTGCCGATGCGCACAGGCTGGCTGTCGAGAAACAGTTCCCGGCTGGCGAGGTCCACCTGAAGCGGGCCAATGCGGATCATTGCCTGAGTATCCAAGACGCTGCGGGAAGAGGAAACACTGAGCATTGATCACTCAGCGTTATGTCCCCGAAGTCTAGACCAACCGCGAATACGCATGCGCGGAAAAAACTGAACCTATCGTTCAAATTTTTTGTACTGAGCAAGCGGCTGCTGGTGACACACCGCGTGCCCGCAGTGGCGCGCTAACGCGAGTCGCCCGTCAAGACAGTGGACGCCATGCAGGCAATGACGGAAGCCAGAATCATGGCGTCCGCATTGGCGGGAACCGCGCTGCGTATTCTCGGCTTGTAGATTGCATCGTCACGGCGAATCGTCGCGCCGCTCAGTGCGCAACGTCCCTTGATGCGGGCGCGGCAGCAGATCCACACCTGGTCGATGTATTGACAGCGGGTCGCGTCACGCCACAGCACGGCGATCGATGTGTCCGACAGACGCTCGAGTATTTCGATCTGAATATGACGCGACGGCGTGTCCGCCGCGCCGGCGACGCGTTTAGACCGCGGCTTGAGATAGGCTTCGCCTTCGGTCTCGTTGCAATAGCCCGCCAACAGCCGGTTGATCACGTGATCCCATACCGGCGCGCGCCGGTCGTCCGGCATCGCCGGCGCGTTCTCGCTGACCTGGCAGCACGCTCCACGACGAACGCGCGTCTCGTACTGAACCGTATCCGTGCGTTGCGTCAAAGGGGTTTCGATATGCATGATGCTGCTCCCGAAGTGTGTGCGGGTGAAACCGATCAGCACTGATGTCACCGGCCGGGTGCGGCCTCGTAGTTGACCGGCACCCAGTCGTATTTGCGGCCGTTTTTTCTGATGTGCCCGAGGCCCGGAAAGGCGACATGCGCCGCGCCGATCAGATAGCGTTTGCTGGCCGCGAGCTCGAACGACGAGCGGCGCGAGCGCTGCGCGTCCGCCGCGCTGGTGTCGTATTCGACCGAAGCCGCGGGGTTCTGCAACTGGATGGACGCGACGTGGATAATGTCGCCCCACACCAGCAGGTCCTGCGACTCGCTCTCCACCAGATAGCCGGTGTGGCCCGGCGTATGGCCGGGCAACGCGACCGCGCGGATGCCCGTTTCGAGTTCGGCGTCGCCACTGAACGGCTTGAAGCGTCCGGCCGCGACGTAAGGCGCG
The DNA here is from genome assembly GCF_003387275.1 of Paraburkholderia sp. BL6669N2. Taxonomy (NCBI): domain Bacteria; kingdom Pseudomonadati; phylum Pseudomonadota; class Betaproteobacteria; order Burkholderiales; family Burkholderiaceae; genus Paraburkholderia; species Paraburkholderia sp. BL6669N2. Next base: position 2,432,082 of record NZ_QUNA01000002.1, read on the forward strand.
ACAGAGGCGCTGGCCGCGTCGAAGAAGGTGCTGAGAAAAGCGGGCGCTTTCGACTTGTTGGATGGGTTCAGCCAGTAGTCGGCTTCAACCTGGCTCACTCGCACAACCGCGTTCGGAAATGCCATCTGGCCGTTCGATACGATGCCGCCGACATGGTCCTTATGCAGATGCGTCAGCAGCACCTCGTCGATCTGCTCGGGCTGATAGCCGGCCGCGCGCAAATTCTCGGGCAGCTTGCCGCAGCAGTCGCCGTACAGCACGCCCGCGCCGGAATCGATCAGGATCAGCTTCGAGCCGGTGTTGACCAGAAACGCGTTGATGGAACCTTGCACCGGCGCCTGCAGAAAATCGCGTTGGAGATCGCGCGCGATTTCGGCTTTCGACACGTCCTTCACGACTGTATCGATTGGAAACGGATGCCTGCCGTCGAGCAGCGCGGTCACTTCAAAGCCGCCGAGCATGATCCGGTAGAAGCCTGGTCCCTGCGTTTTCACCTGAGGCGCGGCGGCGAACGCGGAAGCGCTCGCCATGCTCGCCGCCAGGCTCAATACGAACACGCACCACGTGCTTGCATGCATCGTCCATTTGCGCCGTATCCACTTCATGATTCGGTCCCTGGTGTTCATCGTGAATATGCTGAAAAGCATAGCGGCCACCTGCCAGGCGCACTCGCTAATTTTTATTAATCATCCTGAGTAGTCACCGTCGCGAGCCGGCTCAGATACGCATGAATCTGCGCGACGACCGCTGCGCCGTCGCCCACGGCGGCGGCCACCCGTTTCGCGGATTCCGAGCGCACGTCGCCCACCGCGAACATGCCCGGCACGCTGGTTTCGAGCGGATATCGCGCGCTGGCTTGCGAGAACTCATGCGCGCTACGCGCAAAACCGGTGACGACGAAACCGCGGTTATCCAACTCCACGCCGCTCATGTCGAGCCAATCCGTCTTCGGGTCCGCGCCAATAAACAGAAACAGATGGCGCGATGCCACCACTTCGTCCTCGCCATCCTGTTCGTGCCGCACGTGCAGATGCGTGAGTCCGGCTTCGTCGCCTTCGAGCGCGCGCAGTGTGCAACCGGTGCAAAGCGTGACGTTGGGCAAGGAGCCGATGCGGTCGATCAGATACTTCGACATGCTCGCGTTGAGGTCCTTGCCGCGAATCAGTACGCGAATGCTGCGCGCGAAGTTGGCGAGGAATACCACCGCCTGACCGGCGGAATTGCCGCCGCCCATCAGCACGATGTCCTGGCCTTTCACCAGCTTCGCTTCGATCGTCGACGCCCAGTAGTACGTGCCACGTCCTTCGAAGCGCTCGAAACCCGTCACCGCCGGCTTGCGATACGCGGCGCCGCTCGCCACCACGACCGTGCGCGCGTTGATGCGCTGGCCGTCGAGCAGCGTGAGCAGGAACATGCCTTCGTTGCGGCACACCTCGGTGACCTTGCCGGGAATCGCCAGATGCGCGCCGAACTTCAGCGCCTGCTGGAACGCGCGCGCGGCGAGCGCCTGCCCCGAAATGCCGGTGGGAAAGCCAAGATAGTTTTCGATGCGCGAACTCGCGCCGGCCTGGCCGCCCGGCGCCCTCTGATCGAACACCGCAACCGAGAGTCCTTCCGTCGCGGCGTACACGGACGCCGCAAGTCCCGCCGGTCCCGCTCCGACGATCGCCACGTCGTACACATGCGATTGCTCGAAGGTCGGCACCAAGCCGAGACACGACGCGAGTTGCACTTCGTCGGGCGCGCGCAGCACGTTTCCGTTCGGGCAGAACACCAGCGGAAAATCTCCGGGGCCCGTGGTCATGCCGCCCAGCAGCGTGATGGCTTCGGGATCGGTGCGCGCGTCGATCACCATCGCGGGATAGGCGTTGCGGCGCAGAAAGCCTTGCAGCCTGATGAGCCGGTCATCGTTCCCATTGCCGACGATGATCGGCCCCAGCCCCTGCTCGATGAGCCCGAGCCGCCGCAGAATCAGCGCACGCATGATGTGTTCGCCGAGTTGCGCGTCGGCGACGATCAGCGCCCGCAGCCGCTCCGGCTCGATCACGAGCGTCTCGGCGTCGGTCAATGCCACGCCGTCGATCAACGCGGGCTTGCCGGAGAGTTGCGCCATCTCCGCCATGAAGTGGCCGTCTTCATGTTCCGTGACGAGCGTCGAGCGTCCGAAGCTGTCGCGTGAATAAATGCGCACGCGGCCGCGCAACAGCACGAACAGGCCGAGCGCGATCTTGCCGGTTTCGAAGATCAGTTCGCCGGCCTTGAACGACATCGGCGTGGCGAAACGCCGAAGGCTTTGAATCTCCGCGGGTGAAAGCCGCGGGAACATCTGGTGCTGCCGGTATTCCAGCGACGAATACGGAAACTCGAGTTCGGACGGCGCCGCCGCTTCGACCTGTAGATCAGGCGTGCTCATAAAAAAATAACCTCTTCTGACACGCCTCGCTGACGACGTGGTGCCGATACGGCGTTACCAGCCGAACTTGAGTTCGGCGCCTACATAGTCGGAATTGCGCGCGCCCAGGTCGCGCAGCGACGGTCCGACCTGAAAATGCACGGCTTCGAGCGCGGCGGCGAGATTCGCGGTGACCGCATAATCGGCGCGCAGTTGCGTATAGAAACCGGTCCAGCGGCTGCCGTGTCCCGCCGTCCCCGGCACGACCGCCGAGCCTTGCTGATATACCGCGTCGGCGGTGGTCTCGCGCCATTGCAGCCCCACGCCCGCGAGCAGCGAGAGCTTGCTGTTCGGTTTGACGATCAGCGACGGCTTGACGTGAATCACGTTCGAGTAGCCGGTATAACCGGCGAGCGCGAAGTAGTAGCCGTTCGGAAAGAGCGGATTGAAGGTGCCGATGCGGCCATCTCCCGGATGCGTGTCGCCCGAGGCCGCATCGATCTGCAGACCGAGACGCGGCGTCCACGGCAGCGAAGCCAGCGTGTAGCCGGCGAGCGTGCCCACCGCCCACGCACCGATCGTCTTGTTGCCGACATGGCCCGACTGATACATCGCCTCCGCGTCCCAGTCGATGTGATTGACCGAGCCGGCGTAACGCGCGTCGAACACGTCGCGATGCTCGTTGCCGGTAGCGTCGAGAAAGCGCGCGTTGCTGCGGTTGTAGCGGGAGTAATAGGCGGACAGATCGCCCGGCCCGACTGCCTTGCGCTCGACCCGCACGCCGCTGAAGGTCAGGTCGCGATTGGAAACGTCGTCGAAATCCGAGTTGTCGCGGTACTGCACCGGTTGCGTCGCATACGCGATCCAGCGCCACGGGCCGGTTTCATAGTCGGCCCAGATGGCGTCGAACGCCTGGCGCACGTTCGGGCCGTCACGCACCGAAATGAACCGCTGCAAGTCGAACGCCATCTCCTGGCGGCCGACGCGGAACTTGAAGGTGCCGGGTCCGAGCGGCTCGGTGACGGCGACGAACGCCTGGCGCAGGTCGAGCGGATTCTTGTCGACCGGCGAAACGCTGTCCTTGCCGAACGGCCGCGCGTCCTCGAACTGCGTGAAGATCTGCACGTGCGGGCCGAGGCGCACATCCGCGTGAACTTCGAGACGTTGCAGCACATACGTGTCGTCGTGGCCCGAACCGAGGCCGAAGAGCGGCGCGTCGTTCATTTCGAGCCGCTCGCGCAGCACCATGCCGAGCGAGATATACGCGTCGGGATTGCCGAACAGCGGAATGTATTTCAGCGAGTCGAAGGGCTTCTTCGGCACGCACGGATTGGCGAGCGCCGACCAGTTTTCCTGCCAGCGGTTGAACATGACAGCGGGCCGCGCGCATGAAGTGCCTGCCGCCGTTGTCGTTGCCGTTGTGCTCGGCGTACTGGTCGTGCTGGTATCGTCCGCACCGCCGAGCGCGGTGTCCGCCGCCGACGCCGCCGACGCCGGCAATGCGGCCGCCAGCCCCGCGCTGATCAACAGCGCGCGGGCCGCGCGCAGCGCCGAGCGCCAGCGTAGCCGCTCGCGCGGCCGCACCGCCTGCATGGTCTGCAACGTCCGCTTGAGGCCTGCTTTACTGGCCATCGTGCACTTCGGCGATATAGCCACCCGGGAATTCGAGCACCGCGCTCTTGCCCGCTTCGCGGCTGTACGGCTGCGACACCACCTTCGCGCCGGCCGCTTGCGCGCGCTCGAGCGTCTGCGCGAGATCGTCGACGGCATAGCCGGTCGTTTCACGTCCGAACGGGAACGGCAGCTTGCCGTCCGTGACGAACACCACCATGCGGCCGAAGCCCGACTTGATGCGGATCTCGCGAATCGTCTCGCCGGGACGGCCAATCACGCCGGCATCCGCGCGCGGGTTATCCGACACCACCTTGCCATGCGAAAAATGCACCCAGCGACGCACGAAGTTGTTGGCCTCATAACGCGACACATACACGCGGTTATCCGGCACGCTGTGCAACGGCGCGTAGTTCGGCGCCTTGGTGTGCCAATAGAGCTGCATCGTCAGGCCGCCCGGCCATTGAATGATCGCGTCCTTGCCGATCGGATCGTCGAAGCTGTCGACCAGCACGTCGGCGCCCGCCGCGCGCGCCGCCTTCACCGCCTGGTCGATGTTGGTGACCAGATAGCCGGTGCGTTCATTGCCGAACGGATAGGGAATCGGCGTTTCAAAGCCGAACACCGACAGCATGCCGACCGGCGTCTGCACGTATTGCGACGCGGTCTTGCTCGGCGTCGGCGTGACCGTGAACACCGCGCGCGGCGACGCCTTGCCGCCGAACGTGGCGAGAAAGCTGGTGACGAACGCGTCGAGATCCGCCGAGGCGACGTACACATGGGTCGTGTCGTACTGCGCGCCAACTGAAACGTCGGGCATGCGCGCCGCGAGCGCGGTCTTGCCGCTCGAGACCTCCGGCGGGCCGTTATCGGCGAACGCGGACGAGACCGGCGCGAGGCCGATCAGCAAGGCTGCGCAGAAAGCCGCAATGGGACGAAAGCGTTGAAGCGATGTGAACATGTGATTACCCGATCGTGTTAGCAATATCTGAATAGGCGGCTGGCAGGATCAGCCACCCTCTTTTGTCGCGCCGGGCGTGGCCGGCTTCTGCGCCGGGCTGCCCTGCTGCTGCTCGGTGACCTGAACCGTGGTCGTCTGCGCGAAAAACTGCGCCTTGACGACCGGTATCGCGTGCTCGCCCAGCACCATGCCGAGCAGGCCGGCAAGAGCGATCAACGGCGGTGCCGGCGACTGCACCTTGAGCAGCCAGTAAAGAAGTCCGACGCCGAAGCCGACTCCCAATGAAATGATGTAGCCCATGCTGATTTCCTTTGTATGCACACTTGCGGCGAACCGCGTCGTCAATTCGCCCACTCCGAACCCAGCACCAGCCCGCAGAAATTCAGCCGGCGATAGTTCGGGTCCCACCGGTCCAGCACGTCGGCATTGACGGTGCCGAACGTGGTCTCGGGACGATGCTCCATGCCGCGCGCGTACGCTTCGATGATCTGCTTCTTGAAGCCGGCTTCGCGCGGACAGGCCTGCACGATCTCGTCGCGCTGCTGCGCGGTGAACTCGCCATAGCGGGCGCCGCGAATGTCCATCTGCACGCCCGCGCTCACCAGCGCGACGAGCGGCGACAGATGTTCCGGAATGCCCGGCGTGGTGTGCAACGCGATCGCCGCCCAGACCTCGCCGATCGCGCCGACGGCAACGCCGTACTGGAGCATGAAGTCGCGCGCCTCGTTCGCGCTGTCCACTTCATAGCGACAGGGAGACCGCTGATGCCGCACATTCAACCCGACGTTGTGAAACAACGCGCTTACGTACAGCAATTCCGCGTCGAACGTCAGCTTGTCGCGCACGCCGGTCAACACGCCGAACAGATACGCCCTGAGCGCGTGATGAAACATCAGGCTCGACTCCGTGGCGCGGATCCGATCGGTTGCGGCCCGCGCCAACGGACTGTCGGGAATGTCGACTCCCGCGATGGTCTTCTTCACGTCTCCTCCTCCCTATCCGACATTCGCTTGCGGGCGCGCCTCGCCGACAGACTGTTCAATGCAGCGTAGCGAATTAACCTCATAAAGACTTTGGCGAATCCTTAAAAAGACTTAATCGACGCGGCACGGCTCGCACTCGTTCACAGCGTGAGGTCATGGATGCGCCGGACCCCGTCGCGAATCCATTGCAGCAGACCGCCGGAGCCTGAATCGGCGTCGTTCGGCGATGCCAGCATCAGCTTCTCCGTTTCATGGTGTTCGGACAGCAGCCGGCACATTTCGCGTCCCACTTCGGGACACCGCGCGAGAATCGGCGTCAACGCGGCCTTGTCGAGCTGGAAAACGGTGACTCGCGTCAGCGCATGAACGATCACGCCGGTCTTGACGCCCGCCAGGATGCCCGACTGGCCGATCGAGTCGCCCGGCGCGAGGCGGCGCAGTTCGAGCTCGCCGCTGTCCTTCGGCACGGTGACTTTCGCCACGCCGCTCGCCAGAATGTGCAACGCGTGGCCGCTTTCGTCGGCCGCGCTGTAAATGGTTTCGCCGACGTCGAACTCATGGCGCGTCAGTTGCGCGGCCAACTCCGCGATGCTGTTGTCGTCGAGCGTCTGGAAAATGAGCACGCTGCGCAGCAGGCGCTGCTTTTCATCCGCGGCCTCGTTCACGGGCTCGACCACGGATAGCGGATGCAGCACCACACCGCGCGACGACAGATGCCGGTGCGCGAGATCGAATAGCTCGTTGCGCACGTCGATCTTCCTGCTCAGCGAATCGACATAGCAGACGATCTCGTACTCGATCGCGTCATTGGTCGCCCGCCGGACGCTGACCACCGGCTTCGGCTCGGCAAGCACGTTCTCCGAGCTTGCCGCCGCGTTGGCGAGCGCCTGCAACACCGTGGCGGGCCGCACCGAAGGCTTGACTGGCAGCAGCACGCTGATGCCGTGCGTATGCGAAGGCTGGTTGGCGTTGACGATATTGGTGCGCGCCGCCACGCTGTTGGGAATCACGACGATGTTGCCCTGCCCGTTGAGCAGGCTGGTCGCGCGCCAGTTGGTTTCCACCACCTTGCCTTCGACTTCGCCGATCGTCACCCAGTCGCCGATCGAAAACGGCCCCGTGGCGTTGAGCACCACGCCAGAAAACACGTCGTTGAGCGTGCTCTGAATCGCGAGACCGAGCACGATCGCGAGCGCGCCCGAGGTCGCGAGCAGGCCGCGCACCGGCAGTTCCAGCACGAAGGCAATCGCGCCGACCGCGGCCGCCAGAAACACCAGTGCGCCGAACACGTCCTGAAACAGACGCTCCTTGTGCCAGGTCTCCGGCAGCACGGTGCGATCCAGCAGGATCGTCACGAGCCGCGCGCCTTGCAGCCACCACACCACCTCCAGCAATTGCGCGAGCAGATGACGCACCGGCTCGTCCGGCCACGGCGCCGCGCGCAGCGGATTCATGCCGTAACTGAACAGCACATAGGTCGACAAGCCGAACATCAGCGCGCGCAGTGCGAGACGCCCCTTGTCCGTTTTACGGGTCATGAAACGCCAGGCGAGGAAATCGAGAACCAGAATGCCCAGCCCATACAGCACACCATCGTTCAGGGTCGGCATAAAGGTTCTCGCTGGCCTCGTGGCATCAAGCGGTGAAGGTCAGAACGCGAAACAGCTACAACCCAGCGCGCCCCAGAAGCCGTTCGAATCGCTGACCGGCACATTCTTGCGCCACGCCCAGCCGTGCGCGTGGGCATGCACGCCGCACAGATTGACGCAACCGTCCACGCACGCCACCGCCGTCGGTTTATAGCGGCTGTAGCCGCCGAACTCCGCGACCGGCGACCACGACGGACTGACCGGCAGATCAGGCGGCGCGAGCGGCGCGAACTCGTCGTCCGCATAGACGACCTTGCCGCCCACCACCGTCATGTTCGAGGTGAGGAACTTGATGCGGCTCTCGTCGACCGTGAAGAAGTCTTCGCTGAGCACCGCGAAGTCCGCGAACTGGCCGGGCACCAGAGCACCCTTGCGCTCTTCCTCGTTCGAGAACCAGGCGCTGCCCACCGTATAGCGGCGCAGCGCCTCCATTCGGTCGAGCCTGTTCTCGCTCGCATACATCGAGGTGCCGCCGACCGTCTTGCCCGACACCATCCAGTACAGCGACACAAACGGATTGAAACTCGCGACGCGCGTCGCGTCCGTGCCCGCGCCGACCGGCAGGCCGGCGTCGAGCATGTGGCGGATCGGCGGCGTGCGCTTCACCGCCTCTTCGCCGTATTGATGGATGAAGTACTCGCCCTGATACGCCATGCGGTGCTGGATCGCAATGCCGCCGCCGAGCGCCCGCACGCGCTCGATGTTTTTCTGCGTGATGGTCTCGCAGTGGTCGAAGAACCAGCGCAGCCCGTTGAACGGAATTTCGGCGTTGACGCGTTCGAACACATTCAGGAAGCGTTCGATCGATTCGTTATAAGTTGCATGCAGACGGAACGGCCAGCGGTTCGCCACCAGCAGTTTGACAACGGCTTCGAGTTCGTCTTCGAGCGAGTCGGGCAGATCCGGACGCGGCTCAAGAAAGTCTTCAAAGTCCGCAGCGGAAAACACCAGCATTTCGCCCGCGCCGTTCACGCGCAGGAAGTCATCGCCCTCGCCGGGTTTGGTCATCTTCACCCACCTGGCGAAGTCTTCGATTTCCTTCTTGGCGTTCTGCGTGAACAGGTTGTAGGCGATCCGCACGGTCAGCTCGCTGTGCTTCGCCATGTCCATGATGACGGCATAGTCGTCGGGATAGGCCTGGTAACCGCCACCTGCGTCAATCGCGCTCGTCACGCCGAGGCGGTTTAGTTCGCGCATGAAATGGCGCGTGGAATTGCGCTGATCCTCGGGCGCGAGCTTCGGGCCTTTCGCGAGCGTCGCGTATAGAAGTCCGGCGTTTGGCCGCGCGATCAGCATGCCCGTCGGATTGCCGCGCTTGTCGCGCTGAATCTCGCCGCCGGGAGGATTAGGCGTGTCTTTCGTATAGCCGACAGCGCGCAATGCCGCTGCATTCAGTAGCGCGCTGTCGTACAGATGCAGGATGAACACCGGCGTATCCGGCGCAATCGCATTGATTTCTTCGAGCGTCGGTCCACGGCGCTCGGCGAACTGGAATTCGTTCCAGCCGCCCACCACGCGCACCCATTGCGGCGCCGGCGTGCGGGCCACCTGCTTGCGCAACATGTCGAGCGCGTCGGCGAGCGACGGCACGCCGTCCCAGCGCAGCTCCATGTTGAAGTTCAGGCCGCCGCGAATGATGTGCAGGTGCGAGTCGTTCAGCCCCGGAATGACCGTACGGCCTTTCAGATCGATGTGGCGTGTCGCGTCGTTGGCGTGCCGCATCACGGCATCGCGCCAACCCGCAGCGACGATACGGCCGTTCGCCACGGCGAGCGCATCGGCGAAAGAGCGCTTGTCGTCCTGCGTGGCGATCTTGCCGTTGAAAAAAACGACCTCGGCCGGCGTCGGCGCGGAAGGTGTGGAAGTCATGGCGGTCCTCATGGGAGAGCGCTCCGCCGGGCACGCACGGAGCTATTTCCGGGCAAGCCCGGAAATGAGAAACAGGGAAGCCTGGAGGCGCACGGCCGGCGCGCCTTCTAACGAGTATTCGAACGGATGCCGCGGCCGGCATGAGCCTGGTGGACATGCCGGCCCACGGTCGTTGAACGGCGCGGCATCCATGCGCACCGGCCGGCGTCATGCCGCGCCGGAGCGCTGAGTCAGCCGGTTAGCCCGCTTCGCTCGCGTGCTCGCCGAGAATCGACTTCGCGTAACGCACGCCGATGCCATAGGCGCTGTGCGCCTTCAGGATGTCCATGCAGCCTTCGTACGTTTCGCTGCGTCCCCAGTCGCGTTGCAGTTCGAACATGTACTGGAAGGAGGTCATCGGCACCGCGCCGGCCTGGATGATGCGTTGCACCGCGCGTTCGTGCGCTTCCGTGGTGATGTCGCCGCATGCGTCGGTCGGCACGTAGATTTCGTAGCCTTCATTGATCATCTGGATGGTCGGGAACGATACGCATACTTCCGTCCACAGGCCGGCGAGCACGATCTTCTTGCGGCCGGTCGCCTCGATGGCCTTGCGGAAGTTCACGTCTTCCCACGAGTTCATCGACGTACGGTCGATCGGCGTGTACTCGGGGAAAACCGATTGCACTTCCGGCACCATGTCGCCGCTGAACGACTTGGCGGCCACCGTGGTCAGGATCGTCGGGACCTTGAAGAGCTTCGAGGCCTTCGCGATTGCCTGGACGTTGTGCAGAATAGTGGTTCGCTCATGCGACGTCGTTCCGAAGAACATCTGCGGCTGGTAGTCGATCAGGGCAACCGCACATGAATCAGGGGTCAAGAGTTCTTTAGGCATTACGGGCTCCGTATTGAATGGACAAAGCATGTCTGAGAGACGTGCCGTGCTCGCTTGAACAGCGAGGAAAACTGGAGCCGAGTCTATCGACGGGGCTTCGCGGAGTCCTTGTGGAAGTCCTTAATCGTTCTTAAAAATGATGACGGTGTGGAGTTGATTGCATTCCTGCAAGCGCTAGTGCGAGGTGTCGCAAGATGGTGTCGGCGCGCGCCGGTAGATCGGCGCACACAAGCAAGCGCATTCAGAAGAATTAAGCAATCTGAAGTTCTCTACAGTGGCTCGCACCGTACGATTGAAAACTGCGATGGCCGCCGCAACGGGCGGCAGCGGCAACGCACACGCAGGCAATGCATCCCACTCACAGCATGGAGAGCGTCACACGATGAACACGGTAACCACGAAAGATGGCACGCGAATCTTCTTCAAGGACTGGGGCACCGGCAAGCCCGTTGTCTTCTCGCACGGCTGGCCGCTCGACGCCGATGCGTGGGACGCGCAAATGCTGTTTCTGGTGCAGAAGGGCTATCGCGTCATCGCTCACGACCGGCGCGGCCACGGCCGCTCGGATCAGCCGTCGCACGGCAACGACATGGACACCTACGCCGACGACCTGGCCGCGGTCATCGATGCACTCGACCTGAAGGACGCGACGCTCGTCGGCCATTCGACGGGCGGCGGCGAGGTGGCCCACTACATCGGCCGCCACGGCACCGCGCGGGTGGCGAAGGCTGTGTTGATCGGCGCCGTTCCGCCGCTCATGCTCAAGACCGAAGGCAATCCGGACGGCCTGCCGATGTCGGTGTTCGACGGCATTCGCGCGAACGTGGCATCGAACCGTTCGCAGTTCTATAAGAACCTTGCCGTGCCGTTCTACGGCTTCAACCGGCCCAATGCCGAAGTCTCGCAAGGCACGATCGACGAGTTCTGGCGCGAAGGCATGCGTGGGTCGATTCAGGGACAGTATGAATGCGTCAAACAATTCTCCGAAGTGGACTACACCGAGGACCTGAAGAAGATCGACGTGCCCACGCTGATCCTGCACGGCGACGACGACCAGATCGTGCCGATCGACGACTCGGCCCGCCTATCGGCGAAGCTGGTGAAAAACGCCACGCTGAAGGTTTATCCGGGCGCACCGCACGGCATGTGCACGACTGAAGCGGTTAAGGTCAACGCCGATCTGCTTGAGTTTCTGCAAAGCTGATTACAGCCGGGGTGCCGCTTGTGGATGCAGCCGCACGGCGCAAGTTGAATACGTTGTAGACGCGGCGCGGCAGCCTGGTGGATTCACTTCGCCGGGCGCCGCGCCGCGTTGTTTTTGCCGGCTCGAATCAGCTGATCCAATATAGGTTGTCGGCGTTTTTGCTTTGCGTTTCTACTCCCCGCCGAATGCCGGTTCAGAATTTCCACGCCGTATTCGCAGGGCGCCACGGTTATCGCGACGGCGCACAGGTGTAATCAAAGGATTACCGGTAGCCGCGCCGCTTATGCGCGGCGGTGCGACAAAGTTGGTGTGACTGCATTACGTTCGCGCCAGAGTTGCATCTCGCGGATTCGATCGGTTGTCATCGGACCCGTTGGCGACGGTCACAATTTCGCATAACGGTCATTGAGATTTACGGCAAGTCCTCGGCTTAGTTTTCACTGAGGATGATTGGCTTGCCACTCGTCACGTCTAATTGCGAGAGTAGTCGTGGACCAGGTCCGGCCCTTGAAGCATCGATCATTGACACGTTCCGACTCGATGCTCATGCCAATCGATTGGCAGAGCTTTATCGCCGCCTTGTTCTCCGAGATTGTTTCCGCGAAGATTCGTTGAACGCCCAGTTCAACGAATCCAAAGGTCAGCAGAGCATCGGTGGCGAAGCGGGCAGTCCCCGTCCTATGCCATCGTCGACCCAATTCGCAACCGATCGATGCGTGCCCTGGGGATTCTATTCGTAGGCCACACGAACCCATCAGATCGCCCGAGCCAGCTACGACCGCCAGTTGGTACTTCGTCCTCGGAGCTTCGCGGCTTTGCGAAATGAATATGCCGAGGAGCTCTTCGGCTTTCTCGGGCGCCGAGTCCTCTTCACTATAAAACCGCTGAAATTTCGGATCGCTGCGAAGTGTCTGGTACTGCGATAAGTCATCCCAGCGGAAATCTCGAAGAAGAATCTCTTTAGTAGATATTGAGGTCATGTCGTAGCGCCGATCTTGTCAGTGGGTGAGCGGTCGTAGATTGTTGACGATGTGAGCCGTTGTGTCGACTGTCCGGAGATGGCCCAACTCTGCCCGACGCTGCCGTACGCAGGACTCTAAAACCGCGCGTCAGGCAGAGGACCGCAGCCGACCCTGAACGGTCTCTCAGGTTTGTCGAAACCTGTCATTCACAGCCCTTGAATTTACCGGACGAATAAACCTAAATCAGCGCAAGTTCATTCGACGCACGCCGACGTTCCTCTACCATTGCTTCGATTAAAGAGGCAAGATCATCTGTGGCCGGATCACGAATCCCTGACGAGCGATGCAATTCGAGATCTGCTGGCGGTAGCGGCGGCAACCCTTCAGCGGCACCCAATACGCGCCAGTTGGACGGCAGCGTACAGCGGTCAATGATCGTCGCCGCCGCACCGTGATTCACGGCCACCTTGATGCCGGTCGGGCTCTGGCTCGTATAGATCACGTGATACGAGCGGTCCAGTGCCGCCAGCGCCTCAAGTCCTCGCTGCCGGTAGCAGCAAGTCTCCGGAAACAACGCGAGCGGCACCGAGGCCTTCCGGTCGAGCACGAAATCCTTGTGCGCCGCCCACACCACATTTTCCCGCCCCAGGCTCCGGCCACCCGTCGTCGAACCGTGCCGCACGACGAGTGCGAGATCCAGCTCGCCCGCCTGCAACCGCTCCAGCAATTCGAGCGACATCCGGCAATGGATGTGCGGCCGCGCACCTGGTCGCAGCTCATAAAATTTCTTCAGCAGATCCGGTAGCCACAGTTCGGCGTAATCCTCAGGCAGTCCAAAACGGATCACGCCTTCGCGGCTGCTCCGGTTTAGTGCAGCGATCGCTTCGTTTTGCACCTGAATAATGCGCCGCGCGTGAATCAGGAAGTTCTCCCCGTCGCGCGATAGCGCGAGACGCCGGCTGTTGCGCAAGAACATGTGTGTTTCGAGACGCTCTTCTAGGGTGCGAATCCGCAGACTGATAGTGGATTGTGTGCGATGCAGTTGCTTTGCGGCAGCGGTGAAGCCGCCACTGTCAACGACAGCGACGAATGCACGCACCAGTTCGGGGTCCAGAGAGCTGAGTTTGGACCAATCGGGTCCGCTGATGGCTGCCATCGGAATTACTCGCTTTCCAAAGAAATTTGGCGATCAAAACATGAGGACGTCGGTGAGCTGATTGTTGTCGAAAACAATTCAGCTCACAAATCAACCTTCGAACCACAAAACTGGAGCCGCACCGTGTCAGCCAGCCTGCCTCTTGCCGACGCCGAATGTACCGATCTGGGCGATATAGTCGATACCGAGCGTTATCCGTTGCACGATCCAGACCACCCCCGCATGCGTGAGCTCGTCGCAAGCTGCCGGGCGCATCTTGCCGGCAACGGCAGCGCCGTGCTGCACGGTTTTCTGCGTTCGGCTGCTTTGGAGCAGGCTCGCGCCGAAGGGTTGGCGCTCGCCAGGAAGACGTACTTTTCGAGCCGCAAGGTCAACGCGTATTTCACCGCGGACGATCCGTCTTTGCCCGAGGGCGATCCGCGCCGCGTGTTCATGGACCGTACCAGCGGCTTCGTCACGCGCGACTTGATTCCGGGCGACGCGATCATTCACCGCATCTACGTGGCTCACGCCATGAAACGCTTTGTCGCGGCTTGCCTTGGCGAAGAGCGTATCTGGGAATACGCCGACCCGTATGCAGGCCTTGTACAGAACGTCATGCCGCCGGGCACCGAACAGCCGTGGCACTACGACACCAATGAATTCATCGTTTCGATGATGACGCAACAGCCCAACGCGGGCGGCGATTTCGAGTACTGCCCGAACATCCGTTCTCCTGGCGGCGAGAACTACGGCGGCGTCGGCGCGGTGGTACGCGGCGAAACTCGTGCGCCGATCAACGTCATTACGCTGCAGCCGGGCGACCTGCAACTGTTCAAGGGCCGTTTCTCATTGCACCGCGTGACGCTTGTGCAAGGTGAGATTGACCGTCATACCGCGATCTTCGCGTATTCGAAGAAGCCTGGCGTGATTGGGCGGCTGGAGCGTACCCGCCAGCTCTATGGACGCGTGTCCGAGATGCATCTGGAAGCCGAACAAAAACTGGTCCGTGCCGACAATCTTGTCGATTGAAGTCGCGTTCAAGTCCCTGCCGAAGCCGCTGCGGTAAACCTCGTCGTTCCCAATACTTATAACGCGCTCTCACAAACACCATGACAATTCTTCGCCCGACTCATCGCCCGGAAGATTGCGAACCAACTGCGGAAGAAATTGCGCAGATCCAGCGCGACCGGCTCGCCGCCGTGCGCCGCGAACTCAGGAAGCGCGACCTCACCGCCGCGATCCTTTTCGATCCCACGCACATGCGCTACGCAACCGGTTCGCGCAACATGCAGGTCTATTCGATGCGTAATCCTGCGCGCTATGTGTTCGTGCCCGCCGAAGGCAAGGTGGTTTTGTTCGAATACGCAGGCTGCGATTTTCTGGCTGAAGGACTCGACACGGTTGACGAGGTACGGCCCGCCACGGCGATTTCCTACTACTTCTGCGACGATATGCTCGGCCGCGTTACCGAACGCTGGGCCGACGAAATGGACGAGCTGGTAAAGCAGTGCGGCGGCGGCAAACGCATCGCAATCGAAAGCGCGACCTCGGCAGCGGCGTTCGCGTTGCAGGCACGCGGCTACCAGATCTCCGACGCACAGGAACCGCTCGAGCGCGCTCGGGCGATCAAGGTGCCCAACGAGATCAAGATGATCCGCTCGTCGCTGCGCGCGGCCGAAGAAGGCGTGCGCAAGCTGGAAGCTGCGCTCGTGCCCGGCATCAGCGAAAACGAACTGTGGTCGCATCTGCACAAGCACATCATCGAGACTGACGGCGACTATGTTGAAACGCGGCTCATCAGTTCGGGGCCGCGAACGAACCCGTGGTTCCAGGAAAGCAGTCCGCGCAAGATTCAGGCAGGCGAACTGGTTGGCCTTGATACCGACGTGGTGGGGCGCTTCGGCTATTACGCCGATTTTTCACGCACCTTTCTGTGCGGCGACGGTCCCGCAACACCCGCGCAAAAGAATCTCTACCGCCTCGCTTACGAGCAGGTCCATTCGAACATGGAAAATGTGCGCGCCGGCACGACCTTCCAGGAGTTCATCGCCAAGGCCTGGAAAATCCCCGGTCCGTATCAGGCACGCCGCTACTTCGCCCTCGCGCATGGCGTGGGCATGACCGGAGAATATCCGTACATCGTTCATCGCGAAGACAACGAAGCAAAAGGTTACGACGGCGTGATCGAGCCGGGCATGACGCTGTGCATCGAGAGTTATATCGGCCACGAAGACGGCGGCGAAGGCGTCAAACTGGAAGAACAGGTGTACGTACGTGACGATGGCCATGTCGAACTGTTGTCCGACTATCCATTCGAAAACCGCCTGCTCGCCTGATTTTCAAGCACCTACGGCTGCTTGGTGAGCACAAAGGCGGCCTTCCCTGATCCAGGAGTTGAATATCTATGAATAAGTGGCTGAAAACGGCATTGCTAGTTCTTGCGATGTGTCATATATCAGCGGCCGCTGCCGGGCCGAAGGACACGCCGATCACGATTGGCGTGAACAACTGGGCGGAGAACATTGCAGTCGCGAATCTATGGAAAGTTTTGCTCACGCAGAGGGGCTACACGGTCAACCTGCAACCGGGCGACAAGGCAATCATCTATAGTGGCGTCGCACAAGGAAAGCTAGACCTGACTTTCGAGGTATGGCTGCCGTCGGCCGACGCCGCCCCCTACGACAATGTGAAGGCCCGCGTGGAAAAAATCGGCCCTTGGTTCGATAAAGCGCAACTGGGTTTGGCCGTGCCGGATTACGTAAAGATCGACAGCGTCGATCAGTTGAATGACCAGGCAGCTCAGTTTATGCACGATGGCCACGCTACGATCTTCGGCATCGAATCGGGCAGCGGGCTGATGAAGCTGACGGCGAAGGCGAAGACGGACTACAGCCTGAATTACTCGGTGCTGGCGTCGTCGGAGGCGGCTATGCTACTCCAGTTAGCGCGCGCCGAACAGGGACACGAGCCGATCGTGGTAACACTGTGGAATCCCCATTGGGTGTGGGCGAAGTATCCGATGCACTATCTGAAAGATCCGAAGGGCACATTCGGCGCGCCGGATGCGATTTATTGCATCGCTGCATCACATTTCTCGCATGACTATCCGGATCCGTCGCGCTGGCTGCATCAGTGGAAGATGGATGACCAGACGCTTGGCTCGCTTATGGACGATATTCGGACGGGAGGCGAGGCCACGCCGGAAAAAGGTGTAGCGGTGTGGATCGGCAAGAATCGTTCGCTAGTAGCGCAATGGTTCAAGTAGCCGTGGCGTTGATGTAAAACCTACCCGTTCGTCATGCAATCGCGACGACGCCAGCCATCACGATGTCACGCGACTATTGTCCCGGATCGACGCCATCCCGCCGATCCGGGAGCCGAGGTGGCTGCCCCTGTTGCCGTTCAGATTTACTGCTAGCCATGATCACAGATACTGCTAGCGACGAAAACTTCGAAAGCCTCTCAGGAAAGACAGTGCGCGATTTTTGGCTGAAACAGTCTGCGCTGCATTGTCGCAACAAAGTAAGCGATCGATAAACGACGCCTTTCAGTCATCGAACGTGTAAGAACGTTCTGATAATCTTCGCCTCTCATTCTCGCTCACCAGGAGCAATGACATGCGTTGGATACTGATTGTTGTACTGGCAATCGTATGCCCGTGCTCCGCGCTAGCCGCCCCAGCCGCTTTTTACGCAGGCGTAATCCGTCTCACGGTGGCGGGCGAGGCGGCTCCTTACGACGCGGTCGTCTTTTACCCTACGCTTGAACGTGAGGTTCCGTGGCAAGCGGGTCCGTTCACCGTCGAGGCAACGCGCAATGCTTCGCCCGCACCGGATAGTCGCTTCCCGGTCGTATTGATCTCACACGGGCGAGGTGGCGGCCCCCTCAGCCACCGTGAATTGGCTAGCGTTCTGGCTCGCGCCGGGTTTATCGCCGTCTTGCCGACCCACGTTGGTGACGCTTCAGGTTATCCCCGAGCGCCATCGCAAGCCCAGATTCTGATCGATCGCCCCCGGCAGGCAGAGGCCGCGCTCAATGCAGTCCTCACAGATCCACGGTTTTCGGCAAGCGCCGACGCCGGACGAATCGGCATGATCGGATACTCGGCAGGTGGCTACACGGCGCTGATTCTGGCGGGAGCGAAACCCGACTTTGCGTCCGCCAGTGCATACTGCGCGAGCCACGATGATCCCGGATCGTGTCCGCGTTTAGCGTCCGGCAATGGTACGAACGGCGCCCAGGATAAAACGGCCGTACCCAACCAATTGGTAAGCTGGCAACCGCCCGTTGATCGTCGCCTGAAGGCCTTGGTGCTGATGGATCCATTGGCCATGATGTTTGAGGCGCCTGGCTTGTCCGCTGTACGCGTACCGACGATGCTCTATCGACCGCAGGACGACAGCTATCTTGGTTCTGCGAGAAACTCGCTCGCCGTTATGTCAGGCTTGCCCACACCGCCTGCAACCCACATCGTGCCAGGCAATCACTTCGTTTTCATTGATCCTTGTCCGGCCTCGGTCGCAGTCAGTGCGGCGCTGATCTGCCAGGATGCGCCCGGGATCGATCGGGTGGAGATTCACCGACAGATCGATCAGGAGGTCGTGAACTTCTTACGAGCAAATCTATAACTCATGGGGGATGAACTGACATGGCCCACGGCATGAGCGCCGCATAGTCGTCGGCGGTCGCAGCAAGGGGCAACTTCTCGAACAGCGAGACGGCAACAAAAGTGGGACCGATGTTCACCAATCCGCGAGCGCGTTTGCCAAGTTTCCCCTGCCCTGCGCGTCTGACACGATTATCGACGATTCACGAGATACACTTGAGCGACCGTTCATGGGCCGAACTGTGCCTCATCTCTCGGCACCCGATGCGTGCTGTGACAGCAGATGGTTGAAGAATACCGACTCTATGCTACGAGCGTTGAACTGTGCATCCGAATTCATCTCGGCCAATGGTGGGACCGGCAGCCTTCCAAGCTGAGTTCCCATTGCCGAATTGCGGCCGTCTGCGTATCCGCACCCGACCGTCGCGGAAAAACTCGAGTTTGCGAATTTCATAGCGTTCGTTGTCAAGCTGCGAGACCAGTCGAATCGGCTCCGTCTCGAAACCATGTGTCCATGCAACATCGATAAATATCGGCTGAAACGCCTCGTCCATCTGTTTCTCCCTGTGGGCTTGCCGCTGCTAGCTTTGAAACCGTCATTGTCGACGATTCGTGCAGTGGAGTCGAAGGACCGTTCATGGCCGACACGGGGCAGCACCGCGGCAGACCGATGCTGCACTCATTGGGCGACGAGCTGATAGAACGCCCATACTCCCGCCGAAACTTCCGCCGCAGCAAAGCGAACGACGCCGATGGCTTCCCAAGACTCTATCGCAACTTCCTAGACGGTGAGACTGCGATTCTCGACGATGTTCGCCAAGAGGGCGAATGTCCCTTCATGGCCGATGCTGTTGAAAAAGTCGCTGCCCTGCTTTTTCAACTCGGCGGTGAAAAATCGACCTCTCAGATCGGTCGACAAACCGCTCGCGAATGCCGGCTAAGGGTAAGACGACCCCTAAAAACCTTGTGCGGGAGACGTCAACGACTTTTTCAACAGCATCGGCCGGATTCTGTCCGACGATGCTCGGCGGGAGTCGGCCCCTTCCCGTCCCCAGTTAGTTTCTGCGAATGCCGCCACTGCGCTCCAGAGCGACCGTTCTGCTCCGCCGCCGCTCGAACGCAACTAGACGTCACCGATTTGTGTCCCCGCCTGTCCATGCTCACAAAGGACTGTTCTGCGCATATTGAGCGAGCCGCTTGTCGATCCATCCCCGGTTCCTGGTGGCTTGTCACCCTTACCAGGTGCTATGTTAAGCACTGCGGGAATAATGGCGAAAATCAGTGATGGGACAGGAATAATGGCGAAAATTATCAATCTCTATCGCTATCCAATCAAGGGCCTCTCTCCCGAGCCCTTGACGGAAATGGCCGTCAGCCAAGGGCAAGGACTGTCCTTCGACCGCGCATTCGCGCTGGCGCTCGGCACGACGCGTTTTGATCCGGAAGCCCCCGAGCCGCTCGACAAGGGCCATTTCCTGATGCTGCGCAAGAATGAAAAGCTTGCCGCGCTGGCGACACGGCTGGATCCAGAGACCGGCACGCTGACCATTCGCTATCGCGGTGAGCTTGTGCTTGAGGCGGCGACGACGAGTGCTGCGGGCCGCGAGGCGATCGAGGATTTCATGGCGGCTTATCTGGGCGAAGCGACTGAAGGCCGCCCCCGCCTGGTCTCGGCCGCAGGCCACAAATTCACGGATGTCGGCGTGGTCTCGCCGGTCATGATGAAAGCGATCTCGGTGATCAACCTGGCCTCCGTGCGGGCGCTTGAGGAGGCGACCGGGACTTCCGTGCACCCCCTGCGGTTCCGCGCCAACATCTATCTCGACGGCGTGCCTGCCTGGGCGGAGCTCAACTGGCTCGGTCGGGAAGTCGAGATTGGCGGGGTACGCTTTCGCGGGGCCCTACCGACGCGGCGCTGTGCCGCCATCAACGTCAACCCCGAGACCGCCACACGCGATGCCAATCTGCCGAAAGCGATCATGCAGCATTTCGGCCACGCCGATCTGGGCATTTATCTTGAGGTGCTGAGCGACGGCGTCTGTTCAATCGGCGATGCGGTGACGGTCGCGGCCGCCTGACGAGGCCGGAGGGGTAATCAGGGTTTCGAGATTCTGTTCGTCGGACCAGCGCTTTACTCCCGGCTTCCTTCGGATTCCAGGTTGCCCGCAGCACCGTTACCTTTCGCTAACTTCCCCTTGTCGGGCCCGACGCGGTTTGGCCGAACCCGGAAGTTCGTCGCAAGCCGCACCGCCAACGGCGGCGAACTTCGGCTGTCGATCCGTATCAGCCGTCGGGAACGGTGCGGCATCAAGGGCCGCGGCTGATGATCTTCGGACCTTGCTTCGCTCCGGTTCACAGCCTGTGTGGGCCACGCGATGTCATCTTCAGATCGTCCTCCTCGCGCACTACCATTCCTTTACGATCCGATGATCTTGACGCGATTTGACGGCACTCGGCAGTGCTATGCCGCGGCGCCCAATCGGGCCGCAAACCCTCATCTGCGCGAAATCTGTGTGAGATACGGAATAACTCCGAATCTGACAGGTTCACTCCAATGAGACACCTGTTCATAACAACGGGAGAACCATCGTGCGTACCCCAAGCCCCCGTACCGTGCTGACGATCCTGAGCGTCGTCATTGTTCTGGCGATCTCGGCGCTTTGCGACTCACCTGCCTTCACTGCCGGCTTACAGACCGACGGTACGTCCAACGAAACCCCCTTCCTGGCGGAGAACAATACCGCCATGACAAGGATGATGGACGGCATGTCGACGAGACCGACAGGCAACGTTGATCGCGATTTTGTCGCAATGATGGTGCCTCACCATCAAGGTGCCATCGACATGGCGCAGGCCGAACTGCGTTACGGTCACAACGAACAGTTACGCCGCATCGCGCAAGAGATCGTCGTCGAGCAACAACAGGAAATTGTCGCCATGCGCGTCGCACTCGGGCAGCCATTGCCGCCACCTGCCGCCGCCCCGGACCAGCAAAAGCCGGCGTCTATGCCTGTCGCACCTGTTCACCGGACGTCCGACCACGGCATGCAAATGAACACGCCAAACCCTATGCAGGAGGACCGGCAATGAAACGCCAATCAAGAATCACCATCGCGTTGTCTGCAGCCATGCTGGTGGCGACTCAGCTCGCGTGCGCTGGGCAGGCCCCTGGATCGCAGTCCGATCCTGACATTCCCGTAAGCCATCACGACCGCGTTTACGCCGCTGAGCAGTTTTCGAACACGGTGTCGGTGATCGACCCGGCCGACACCACGCTGCTCGGCCTGATTCGGCTCGGCGATCCCTCGCCGGGCAATTTCAGTCCGTTGTATAAAGGTCAATTACTTGTGCACGGCATGGGTTTCTCGCCGGACCATCACACGATTGCGGTTGTCTCGATCGGATCGAACTCGGTTTCATTCATCGACACGCAGACTAACGCCGTCAAGCATGTCACCTACGTTGGCCGCTCGCCTCACGAGGCTTTCTTCACGCCCGATGGAAAGGAGGTCTGGGTGACCGTGCGTGGTGAAAACTACGTCGCGGTACTTGACGGAAAAACGTATGAGGAGAAAACACGCATTACTGTCCCGGCTGGCCCCGGAATGCAGATATTCTCACCGGACGGGAAATACGGTTATGTCTGTTCGTCCTTCAACCCGGAGATCGAGGTGGTGTCCGTGGCCGACCACAAGATCGTCGGCACGGTCCAGCAGGCCAGCCCTTTTTGTCCCGACCTGGCGGCGACGCCCGACGGCAAGCAGGTCTGGTTCACGCTCAAGGACACCGGCAAGGTCCAGGTGTTCGATGCAAGGCCGCCATTTGCGCTGATCAGGACACTCGACACAGGCCCAATCACGAATCACGTGAACATCGTACATAACGACAAGGGCACGTTCGCGTACGTCTCCGTTGGGGGCCTGAATGTGATCAAGGTGTTTCGAACTGACAACTTTTCGCAGGTCGCGACGATACCTGTCGGCAACTTGCCGCACGGGCTCTGGCCGTCGGGCGACGGCAGCCGCATCTATGTCGGGCTGGAGAACGCCGACGCGATGACTGCGATCGACACACTGAGCAACAAGGTCATCGCGACTGTGCCCATTGGCCAGGCGCCGCAGGCCGTCACCTATGTGCCGAATGCGGTGCCGGAAGGTGATGGTACGCAGAATCTGCAGACGTTGGGCCTCGCTGGTCAGAGCGTCCACCTTGCACTGGTGCCGGTGGGCGCGGGCAAGACGGCGGACGCCACCCATGCACCTACGACTGTCGCGTTGTTCGACCAGGGCTTGGTGCAGGTTCTCCAGGCCGCTGTCACTGGTCTTCAACCGAAGCAGCCCTATGTTCTAGGTCTTGCCGATAACCCCGATGGCACGGGTGACCTGCAAGTGCTCGCGAATTTCATGTCCAATCCGGCCGGCTCGGCGATCGTCAATGCTCTCGGGCAGATTCGCCAACTGGTCACACCAGGAATGGGCCATGCCGCTGACAAGCGCCGCTACCTCGTTGTCGCCCCGCAAGCGTCGGGTAAGCCTGGTGCCCCCGTACAGGTCCAGTCGCCGTAACCGGTTCCGCCGCCACGTCTCGTTCGCGGCGGCGGAACGGTGTGCGGTGCGGCTATCTGATTCTGGTAGTCACGGGAGCGATCCCGTCGCGGCGGCGAATTGAATGACCTGCTCCTGAGTGGAACAGACGCCGGAACGTCTGAGCGACGGTAAGAGGGAACGACGCTTCATGGCCAGGTCCTGCCGGTTGGGGATTCGCAGGACATGACCCGTTCGAATCAGTCCCGCTTCGCAATCACACCTCCGCTACACGACAATCATCTCGGCGGAGTGGTAACGTCGTGTCGACAGAACCCCGCGTTTGTAAGGTCCCTGTGCCACACTTTGATGTCAACCTATCGTCGACGCAGGTGAATGCGATGGATCAGCTACATACTGCCATGACTGCCCCCATTCTTTGCGCCGACTCGGCGGTATGGTTTTCCGCCTATGGGTTCGGCTGGGGATACTGCGCTTTCGCGCTGCCGTTTGAAGTCGTTAGTGAAGAGCTTGGCGCTCGCAATGAAACCGTCCAACAGGTGCGACTCGCGTTCGAGTTGAACAAACGCCGAATTCTAAGTACCGTGCAACAGTATGAAGCAGCATCTGCAACAGGCGAGCGCATAACGCTCTCGGTCGCGGATCTTCAGCGCCGGACGCCCGAACTCGTTTACTTCGGAGCATAAATGCCGACAGACCGCGCTTGGCCGACCTCTGCCTGACGGCGATCGGCCGCGCGCGACCCAAACCAGCCAGTCGAGCTTCAGTGCTCTCAAGGGCAGCTGATGGAAGCTCAGCGGTCATCCACGCTTACGCGGGAGCCAACGTATCTCAGTTGGACGCCAAACCAGAGCCGGCGGGGGCGCCGCCTACGGTTGCGTTGACATGAGTGAGTGGGTCCAGGTCGGCCTGGCCGGTCAGCGAGGTCGCTGGCCTTTGCTCAATTGAACGCTATATGCGTGATTCTGAACATCTCCTTCCACCGCCACAGCGAGATGTCCACCATCGAGCGCGATGTCGCTGTCCGTTGCCGTCACGTTCGGCGCATAGCTGAAATGCGGAACCGTTTGGATGGCATACCAATACGGGTCCGCCGGATGAAACCTGAGATCGACCCGCAGAGTTCTCATATCGATTCGCAAATCGACGGAGTCGGTCAGAAACCCGCCAAAAAACCCCTGGTCGTCAGGTGGCTGCGGAGGCCGGGACGGATCATCAAGCTTGAGCCGCGTGTGGAAAGCCGTACCTTGCAAGGTAGCCGGGAATTCTACGAACGAATTGAGTATTTTGAACGATTGCGGAGGAATGTAGTGCACTGTTCCGTCGTAGGTCACTCCTTGCAGTATGAATGCATCGCCCGCGTCCTCCATAACCCTTGCGACGATGTAATTCTGGACAGACAAGTTGGCCCACTCGACGAGGTCATCAACTGAAAGACTCATGTGCCGCTCCCTGATCTCCAATCTGCTAGGTACATAGGCCGCCGCTTTCGGTGCCGCGTGACCGTTTTATAGGCTGGCTGCGAAACCCTGACAGACAAAAGTCAGGCGGAATATGCCACGTGCCTAGTGGCCAATCCCCTCGATCTCCCCCGGCACTGACGGCGCCGAAAACGCATCCAGCCGACCGGCGGCGCGCATCACGACAGGCGCGCAACACCGCGAGGTGGCTGAAATCCTAGCGAAGCCCGCACCTCGATCGCGGGGCCGAACTTCCGTAAGCGTTAAGGGTTATTGGACGTCTGCCCTCATTCACATGGCCGCGAGTCTGCCGCGGCGCCTGCGGGCAGGCGTCGGATAAGCCTCGAGGGAGGAAACCGCGGAGTGGTCCGGGACGCTCGGGATTCCGGGCGGCTATGGCGATTGATGGTCCGGCATCCTCAGCATTGCTGGAGGAAGGCGGCTCGAACAGGATGCTGGAAGAGCCCAGACGTCGTGACGATGCGATGCACTGGTGCGAGGGTGAGGAAGAAGGGGACGTGCGGGAGGCTGCGTGACGCGCCAGGCACAAATGTCCGCTTGTGGGCCGCGTTGCCGCAAAGCCGACGTTGGGTTGGCAGATCGAGGAAACGCCGCGTTCATGGGCGGCCCTGCATCGGTGGCGCGCGAATCGGTGCGGTGCGTTGGAGGATGTCGATGACGATCATCGGGGCTCCGCAGTGCCGGCAGATGAAGGCGGGCCGGGGCGCGACGACGGGCTGCCCAGATGGCGGGCCGGGTTCGGGCGTGACATGCAGCAGCTCACGCACCTTCGCGAGACTGGCGCGGCGCACCGGGTTGGCGAGCAGCCCGTAGTGACGGATGCGATGGAATCCGTCGGGCAACACATGAAGCAGGAAGCGACGCATGAACTCAGCGGCCTCCAGCGTCATGGTCTTGTAGCGGGTGCGCCCCTTCTCGCGATAGTCCTTCCAGCGGAACGTCACGCCGTGCTCATCGAAGGCCAGCAGACGCTGGTTGGAGATCGCTACGCGGTGCGTATAGCGCGAGAGGTACGCGAGCACGGCTTCGGGTCCCGCAAAGGGGCGCTTGGCGTACACAAACCATTCGCAGGCACGCAGGGGTGCGAGCCACTGAGCGAAGACGGTCGCATCGGCAAGCGCCGCATACTCGCCGAAGAACTGCAACTGGCCGCGCCGGTGAGAATCAGCGAGGGCTTCGAGGAAGCGGCGCCGGAACAGGCGCGAGAGCACGCGCACCGGCAGGAAGAAGCCGGGCCGGCAGCCGATCCAGCGTTCTGCGTCGGACGACAGCCCCCCGCCGGGGACGATGCCGTGCACGTGCGGATGATGCGTGAGCGCCGAGCCCCAGGTGTGCAGGACGAGCGTGGCGCCGATCTGCGCGCCGAGATGCCGGGGATCGGCGGCGATCGTGCGCAGCGTGTCGGCGGCGATGTCGAACAGCAGCCCGTAGATGACCCGCTTGTTGTACCAGGCGATTGCGCTGATGGTAGCGGGCAGCGTGAAGACGATGTGGTAGTACTCGACCGGCAGCAGGTCGGCCTGACGCGCTTCGAGCCAGCGTCGTGCGGCATTGCCCTGGCATTTAGGGCAATGCCGGTTGCGGCAGGTAATGGAGTTCACTCCATTACCTGCCTTATGGGAAGTGTTTTGCTATGGGGAGAAGGCACCCCCTGAGCGAGCACGGAGTGAACTCCGCGCCCGTTCAGCTCTCCATTAAAGCTTGGCCCTGAGCATGGCGATTACCTTATCGGACGGCCGGAACGAACCCCTGCGCAAATGCGGTGGGACGATCGCGTTGAGGGCTTCGAGCTTCTCAGTTGGATCAGCGCGAGTGTAGATTTCAGTGGTCGCCAGATCGCTGTGCCCGAGCCACAGGGAAACCTTTCGGATGTCCTGAGTGCTTCGCAGTACTATCATTGCACAGGTGTGCCTCAAGACGTGCGGTGATACCTGCTTCTTCGACAGCGAGGGGCACTTATGACTAGCCGTCGCAGTGTGGCATTTAAGGACATACGCGAAACCCCAACGGCTCATCGCTTCGCCCCGTGCATTAACGAACAATTCCGGTACTGCGACACTTCCCCGTATCACCATCCAGGCACGCAACGCGTTAGCGGTCGTTTTCCACAGGGGCAAGGCGCGCTCCCGCCGGCCCTTGCCGTGAACACGGATGCTCAACGACGGGAGGACAACATCGGCGGTATGCAATCCCGTCAGCTCCGATACACGCAGGCCGCCGCAGATGGCCAGATGCAGCATCGCCCGGTCCCGAATACCCTCGCGCGTTGACGGATCTGGCGCATCGAGCAGAGCCCGAACCTCATCCTCGAGCAGATATGGCACCAGACGGGAATCGGTTTTCTTATAGGGAATGCCCAGGATTCGTCGCGCTTGCTCAAGAATCGCGGGCTCGCGATACTCAAGGAAGTGGAAGAATGACCTGATTGCAGCCAGCCGGACATTACGCGTCTCAGGCGAATTGTGGCGCGCATCTTCGAGATATTCCAGGAAGTCGCTGATCAGCCTCGCATCGAGCTGCTCCAGTGCTAGCGACGAGGGCGTCACCTTGAGTCGCCTGGCGGCGAACTCGAACAGAAGCTGGAAGGTGCAAGCATAGGAGTCGCAGGTGTGTTGGCTGGCGCCTCTCTCATGGGCAAGGTTTTGACGAAGGAATGCAACAATGTGCGGCGCGATCGGCATCATTTCTGTTCTCCGGTGAGAAACCCCTCTGCGGCGACAGCAATGTCGCGCAGGAGCGCGGGCGTGGCCTCGAGATACCAATAGGTGGCGTTGATGTTGACGTGTCCCATGTAGGTCGCAAGGGCCAACATGTGCCGCCCGACCCGGTCTCGGCCTTCCGGGCTTGCCTCCAGTGCCCTGACGGCGAACGTGTGTCTGAGCTCATGCAAGCGGGGACGGTGGCCGTTGTGGGTGGTGCCGATGCCGGCAAACTTCAGCAGCTTCTGGAACATCCAGTAAGTAACCGTGTATCTGAGCGCGTGACCGTCGTCATCAACGAACACATGGTCGTCACCCGGGCAGGCTCGTCGCCGCAGTGCTAAATACCTCTGCAAACCCGCCACCGCTGTCTCGTGCAGTGGAACTAGACGGGTCTTCTGGAATTTGCTCTTTCGAATCAGCAGTCCTTCGGAAGTCATGTCGGCAAGGCGCAGGTTCAGGGCCTCCGAGATCCGCATGCCCGTGGCTAGCAGCAGGGCAATTAATGTCGCATACGTTTGTGGTTGCAACGTGCCCCGAGGGCCCGATTGCAAGGCTGTGTTTATCAAGCGCTCAATGTCAGCGCAGGTGTAGATGAACGGAACGCGACGCGTCTTTCGGTAACCAAAGTGGCGGGCGGGTGGTAGTTCATGGTTTTGATCCTCCATACGCATGTACCGGGCGAACCGACACACGGTCTTTAGCCTTGCGTCACGCTGGGCCACCGACGCAGCCTCGCCGGCCCAGTCGATTGCTGTCTGCGTGCAAACGTGCATTTCACCGCGTTTGACAGCAAAGCACGCGAAACTGCGCAACAGGTAGTCTGCGTTCAGCAGTTTGAATCCGGCGGCACGCCGCGCGGCAAGATAGGACTCCACGGCCGGCATCATTTCGCCACCTCCGGCCATGGCCGAGCGATTTGGCTGAGCAGCGCTACGTCGACCTTGGCGTAATACGCCGTGGTATCAATGCCGCGATGCCTCAGGATCAGGCCAACCTGGTCGAGGGGAAGCCCGTGGCGCAACATCTCAGTCGCCGCCGTGTGGCGCAGCAGATGTGCACCTTTGGCGGGCGAACTCACCCCGGCCCGTTTTAGTGCGCGCTTCACTATCGAAGATATGCCGTCGCTTGAGATATGCGGCTTGACGGGTGCGATGTTTCTAACAAAGACATGGTCGCTGCCGGCAACCCGAGGTCGCGATTCGAGATACCGCAGAAGTGCCTCGCCAGCATCCTGCGGCAGCGGAAGGCGAACTTCATAGCGCCCCTTTCCCAAGACACGTAGCGTCCCGGAGTCCCACTCCATACCGCTCAAGCGAAGGTTCGCCAGGTCACCTGCGCGAACCCCAAGTCGCACAAGCAGGAGGACGATCGCACGATCGCGAAGACGCCTGCGTGAATCGTCATCGCATGCGGCGATCAGGCGGTCAACTTCGTCAGCGCTCAGACACCTTGGCAGTGACGCCAGGCGCCAATGCGCCAGCGACGGAACCGCCTGATCGAGACCCGGCCGACACAGATCGTGAACCCCGAGGTAGCGTAAGAAGGCTCGCGCGCTAGTGACCCGCTTTTCAGCGGTACCAGCACCACAACTGCAGGCACTGTTCAGCAGGAACGTACGTATCTGCTTCGGATCCCACTGGCTGGCGTCATCGCCAAGCACTTTCAGCATCACTGCGGCATCACGACAGTAGAGCCGAATGGTTGGATCCTTCGCACCCCGGTGCTTTTGCAACCATCGCCGGAAACCACCTACGATTGCCGGTTCCCGAATCTCTGCAATCGAAGGCTTGTCGTCCGGGCAGACGCCGATCTCGATCAGGTATTCGCGAAAGCGTTTGGCGCCGAAATAGACGTGGTGGCCGGTCCTGCCACCTTTTACTTCCGGGCAAGTGCAAGTTGGCAGATGACGAAAGAAGGTTTCCGGGGTTTGTGGACCAGTATCGGCCAGGGTACCGCCGTGTGCCAGCATGAAGCGACCAAGATGGTCGGCAGCTCGCAGGTAACGTATGGCACTGGCCGCGGAATATCCGTCTCGTTCAAGCGCGTCAGCAAAGTCGTCAATGAAGACTCCGCTGGGTCCCGAGCGCAGGCGTTTCAAGGTTTTGGGTGCTACCAGGTAGGTGTCCAGCATCACATCCTCCTATGAGGGTTGCCTGGGAAGGCCCAACCACCATAGCAAAGGAGGACCGCGATTTTATGGGGTGTTAAATGGCGACCGGCCAGATACAAAACCAGATACGCCCGGTAGGTTTCGCGCCGAACCTGATCTGCAACTCCCCGTTAGACAGAACTTCCCATAAGGCAGGAGTTGTAGGCGATCTCGGTGCGCGCGCAGCCGGAACAGCGCAGCACATGCCCGCCCAGCGCCGCGCTGCGGCACTGTTCGATGGCTGACATGACCTTCAGCTGCCCGAGGCTCAGGTGGACTGTGCGACGCCACGCCGGCCCGCGTGCGCGGAAGATGTCCGCGACCTCCGGCATGAGGTACTGCGCCGGGTCAGTTGGCGGGCAGGCGCTCCAGCGGACTGGTGACTTCGCGCAGCAGGTCGGTGGCTACCTGCGCGTAAAGCGCGGTGGTTTCCAGCTTCTTGTGGCCAAGCAGCACCTGGATCACGCGGATGTCGACCTTCTGTTCGAGCAGGTGCGTGGCAAAGCTGTGGCGCAGCGTGTGCATCGACACGCGCTTGTCGATCTGCGCGGCCTCGGCGGCCGCACGGATGGCACGGTTGAGTTGCCTCGGCGTGAGGGGATCGATGGGGTCGAGCCCGGGAAACAGCCACCCGCCGTCGGGCATCCTGCCCTGGGCACGGGCCACACGCCACCAGACGCGCAGGCGTTCGAGCAGCACCGGTGAGAGCATCGCGTAGCGATCCTTGCGGCCCTTGCCCTGCTCGACACGCAGCGTCATGCGCTGGCTGTCGATGTCTGTGACCTTCAGCGCCACCACTTCGCTGACGCGCAGCCCGGTGCCGTAGGCAACCGAGAGAGCCGTCTGGTGCTTCGGGTTGCCTGTGGCGGCGATGAGCCGCCGTACTTCATCGGGGCTGAGCACGACCGGTAACGTACGGGGCACGCGCACGGGCTGCATCCGGGCCATCAGTTCGGACTCGTGGAGCGTGGTCTCGAAGAAGAACTTCAGCCCGGTGATCGCGGCGTTCAGTGATATCGGTGACGTGCCATGATCGACCAGATGCAGCTGGTAGGTTCGCAGGTCCTCGACCGTGGCGGTATCAGGCGAGCGCCCGAGGTATCGGGCGAACTCGCGGACGATGCGCAGATAGTTGGCTTGCGTCTTCGGGGAAAGCTGGCGCATACGCATGTCGTCGATCATGCGCTGGCGCAACGGGCTGACGGTCGGTTGAGAGGAGGTCATGATGCGGCTCCTGCTGGAGAACGAGGCGGATTGCCTCATTCGCCAACATAAACCGCGCGACCGGCCCCTCCCTGACCTCCAGCGTCGGACCGCAGCCCCCTACCGCGCGAGCGGTTTCGTTCGTCGACCCATTTCCGCCGCTGGAACCTCGCTAGATCAGTGACCTCTCATACAAGCCAAACGGTCATTTGCAGGCGAGGTCGCTTGCAGCATTAAAGCTCACTGAGTAGTGGATTCCCCGATGAAAAGAAAACGTTCTCAAAATCGTCGACCGTAAACTTGTCGTTTTTAGCCTGATCCAACGAACCGAGGTAGCTACTCTCTGTCGCTGCAATGACCTTGAGTGCAGCACTAATTGATGTATTGGACCCCATTACTGCTGCGAGGCGCATCACTCCCCCCAGAAGCACGTCGAAATACGAATGCAAATTTTCAACGAGAACGTCAAGATTTGCATGCGTTATCGCGCTGTGCATCAATGTGTTCCGGGCGATATAAATTCTCCTGAGCTGCCACTCAAGCCGCCTGCGGTGCCTAAGTAATTCTGCCTTTGTCGTTGCGCGAGTTCGAAAGGTCGCGTTGAGAGTGAAAATTAAGAATCTGAGAAGTGGCGAACACGAAGCGTGAGAAAGGATATTCTTGGCAATCGGCAAATATTCGTCGCACAAGATAAGCGCGGCGACTTTTCTCTCAAATGATCCTTCAATTTCAACGCTTTCGACAAGTGCTTCTATGTCGCTGCCTGCGTTGGCCAAACCGGCAGCAGCATAAAGAAATTTTTTCTCTGCATATATCAAAGTCTGTGCTGGCAGGACATGGTCCAGCACCGTTCCGATACGCGGACTTTCGTCAATCGTCTGGGGCACGAATCCTTCCAGCGAAGCCCACAGATCGATAAGCTGGTTTTGGATCGAACTAGAATCAAGTGCCTCTTTGTGTAAGCGAACTGCCGACATAAATGAATTTTTCGACGGGCTTTTTAGATTATCGATCGCCGAAATTAGCTCGTTCACACGTGAAGTATCAATTTGCTTAAGGGAGCGTTGCGTCTGGCCTCGCAACATGACGTTTATGGGTTTGCGGATACGGATCTCCGATTGCGAAGCCACATCCTTAACAATGCAAGAATGGGCGTAGTGTGCAGCCGGAGCATGATTTAGATACTGCCAAACACCATTGCTGGTATTGATTTTTCGATAGAAGGATTCGCGTGCGTCAAACGGATCGTACGCCGTTATGTTATCGGCCACGACGTATTTTCCAAATCCAGACCCGGAAGACGATCCGATATTTTCAAATTCGAGCTGATTTAATTTTGCAAATCCTTCAGGAAGATCGCAATAGGTAAACCGACTGGTAGAGCGTGCGCCCTCAGGAATATTTATATCGCAACGAGTGACAACTCTGAAGTGTTTTTGATCGCCAGAAAATTCGCTGAAGAATAATCTTAGAATTTCATCGACGTCAATTGGGTCGGCTTTCGACAATTTGGTTGCAAGATGCTTTTTCGAAGCATGCCGAATGTGTTCTCGGCTATATCCAATTGATTGCAATTCGATGACATAGATCTCGCTAACTAAAGATATGACTTGTTTCTCGCGATGATCCTTTACGACAGAAATCAAATGGTCTTGTGCGCAGTTCTTATACTGGACAAGGAGGCCAGCTACCGCGTTCAACGAGTCTGCAGCGTCAAGCAACAAGCGCGGCTTCTGTTGGGCGACCATGTTGCGCACTTCCTCCACTATTTTTATCAGAAGCGGTTTGTGCCCTAGTAGCGGGAGAACAGGGTCAAGTCGAGTACTGTCGAGCAGTTCGTCGAAAAGGGGAATAAGCGCCGTCGCTCTTTGCGTCGTCGCGTACGCGTGTCTAACTAGCCTTTCAAGCTCTACGGCGCGACTGCGAGTGTTTAAGCCCGATACCTTGAAGGAGTCATCCGTCGAATGGGCAAGCAACTCTTTTATCCTTTCGGAGAAAAATACGAGGCCTTCAATTTTTTTTAAGTCGTGGGCTTTGTTCACTCGAACGCTTTTCATTTTCTGTACCCGAGAAGTGATGTCTAATCGCAAAGGTAGTGCCTGATGCGTTTCGGCGCAGTTTGACCCTGAGCGGCCCTTGAGCCCAATGCTACCTGGCTGCCTGCTCTCAAATGGAACTGTCATTCAAATCGTCATGCCAAACTGTATATGCCGGATCAACGCAAATAGGCCCATCACGCGCGCACGACGTTAAGCGGCGATAGGTTGTTGCACTCGGACGCACGGCTTCAGGATGGGTCGCCAATTGATCGCATTTATCGTCCGCAATTTGAGAGATTGGTGCGTAATTGCACCAATTGCTGGTTGAGTTGTTCCGAGTATTTGCGCAGTTCATCTGCTCGATGCATATCAGCCTGCATAAGGTCGTCTCCTTTCTTTATCGACGAAATGTAAGGAGAAAGAGCGCTTTGGATGTTTTGCTCCACATTGCGCTGCTCTGTTATTACATTGTCCTCATCAAGGGCGAATCGTTGACACACTGAATTCGACATAGTGAGCTGTGCTGCCTTGACGTCGGCGAGTTGCTTTTTTATTGACTCGAGGTCTGATTTAGCAGTCTTCAATTCGTCGGCTTCTGCGGTGTAGCGATCTTTCGTGACGTACTCCTTGTCGATGTCGGTTTTATAAATATAAGAACCGCTGAGGACGACATCCGCATTGAAGACACCAGATACGTACTTGTATGCACCGAGCCCCGCGATGGAACCGATGAGAAAGAAGACTATCGCGATTGCCGGACTCTTTTTTAGATCTTCAAGAACAGAGATAAGGGTGCTAAGCATGCGTTTTCTAAAGTTTTTAGAGAATTTAAGGACAAGCAAGGGCGACCGGCGCCGCATTTATAGTTATCGGCAATTGCAATATTTTCTTAAGGTGCAACCTAGACGAGAGGCTACTTTCGCCAAGGTAACGATCTACATGTACCAACGAGTTCCATGATGCACGAATCTGCAGCTTGGTCGCTCCATGTCATCATCGTCAGCAATCCGCCACGTTGCGGTCCAAAAAATTCCCGGTCTTAATTTCTACTCCGTTGAAGCGTCGCCGGATCCCGGCGACAAATGACCGATCGCAGAATGAAGCGGTCACCTGAATGTCCGAGCGACGCACGAGTGAAGGTCTCTTCATGGCCGACTTCTGTCCGACTCGGCCTCGGCGCGGTAGATGCTCACGCGACCAGACAATGTAGTCCAGTCATACCAACCTTGTCGCTCAGTCGCACAACTGCGGCGGCAGTCGCACTCACTCTGTCGCCCTACTGCATCGATATCCGTTACGCCAATATGTCAGCGCAAAAATAAATCATTTCGGCAAGCCGAAAAAAAATAAAACGGCTGCGCCAACAATATGCAGCGCGACACCACGCCTGAACGCTCCAGAGCCCACGCGTCCGCATCAAATGTGTCCTTCTGCCTACTATTAAAGCACCGACCATTCAACTCCGCACTTTCACATTCCGCGCCGATTAAGCCATAATCCCGCTAGCTTACATTTTTTAATTTTCAGGTAAATTGCTGAAAGCAGTGCGACCGCTGCGCGACGATCGAGGTGACCCATCATGTTGAACGCCACACTGACCGCCACCCCCGCCCCGGCCGCACGATCCAAGGACTCGCTGGGATGCCTCTCGAACCAGCTCGGCCGGGACCTCGAACTCGACACGGGCGAGTTCAAGTTTTATCGCAAGTCCACCGCGGACGACAAACCAAGCGCGGTCGCCATGCACGGTTCCGATCGCGGCTTCCTGATCGGCGTGTCGCTCAAGCCTGGCCACCGCCGGCGCATTTATTCGGCGCACCGTTGGACGACCCACGACTTCGGCCAGGATAGCGTCTATATCCGCGACTTCGCGGACGACTATCAGGCCGATCTGCAACGCGGATTCGATTTCGTGCTGATCGAACTGTCGCGTGCTTTCATCGCGAACGCCTGTTATGAGCGCAACGGTTCAAACGTGCCGCGCCTCGCCACGCTCGCCGGTCGCCACGATCCAACGCTCGGCCACTTCGCGCAGATCCTCTCGCTCACGCTGGATCGCAAGAGCGACGCAAGCCCGCTCTTTGTCGAGCAGTTAGGTCTCGCCATCGGCACACATCTGCTCGATCGATACGGCGGCACGGCGTGCTCGTCCTTCAGCAAGACCCGGCGCCTTTCGAGCTTGCAGGAAACCCGCGCCAAAGACATGTTGCTCGCCAAGTCGCAAGGCAACGTGTCGATCGAAGAAATCGCCAACGCATGCAACCTCTCGCGCAGCTACTTCATTCGCGCCTTTCGCGAAACCACGCATCGCACGCCGCATCAATGGCTGCTCGAACGGCGCATCGACCGGGCTCGCGATCTCCTGAGAAATTCAGACTTTTCCCTTTCCCAAATCGCCATTGCGTGCGGCTTCTCCGACCAGAGCCATTTCACGCGGACCTTCTCGCAACTGGTCGGCACGCCGCCAGGCACATGGCGCAGACAGGCCGCCGGCTGAGCGGCCGGACGTCGAACACACGCCACTGACGGCGCCTGCCGCCTCCTGAACCATGCCGCTATTGCAACGAACGAACGGCATTCGCACGCACCGATAGACTTTCCTACAAAGCATCGCACTAACCGACAAGACGCGCGTGATTTGCCAAGGTACTTTCGAGCCCATCGACGATGGCTGTTCGAGCCTGCGCCGCCGCAGCGAAGACATGCAAGGCGCTCACTGACCACCGAGCGGCACATCGCCCTCTCACGCTCATTGTCCCGGGACTTGAAAACGACATGATTGAACTAGGCCGCTTTCAAATCGATCTGGAAATGCGCATCGTGCGGCGGGACGGCGAAGCGCTGCATCTCGGCTCACGCGCCTTCGACATTCTCGCCGTCATCGTGTCCGCCGCCGGCCGTCTCGTCACGAAAGACGAGTTGATGAATGCGGTCTGGCCGAACACCGTGGTGGAAGAGAACAACATCCAGGTGCATCTGTCAGCGTTGCGCAAAATTCTCGGCGCGGACCGGCATCTGATTCTCACCGTGCCCGGCCGCGGCTATCAGCTTGTGCATCGGCAAAAGCCGGCCCCTGTGCGGCCCGCCAATCAGGTTTGCGCCGGGCGTCCTTTGCCTTCGCCCAAAAGCCGCCTCGTGGGCCGCGACGCGGCAGTCGAACAGCTCCGCGCGATGCTGCAGGACGCGCACGTGCTGACGCTGGTGGGCGCGGGCGGCATCGGCAAAACCAGTCTCGCGATCGAAGCCGCGCGTCAAGCCGAAGAGAATTTCGCCGAGCCAACCTGCTTCGTCGAACTGGCCACGCTGACCACGTATGACGGCGTACTCGGCGCCATTGCGGAAGGCTGCGGAATGCTCACGGAAGACGCGACGCCCGCCGTCACGCAACTCGCCGCGGCGCTCGCGCACAGGCATCGGCTACTGGTGCTCGACAATGCCGAGCATGTGATCGGTTTCGTGGCCGAAATCGTGGAAGCATTGACAGCGGAAAGCGATTTGCTGCGTGTGCTCGTGACGAGCCGTGAACCGCTGCGCATCATGTCCGAAACCGTATTTCGCGTGGATCCCCTGGACGTACCGCACTTACATTGCACCGATGCGGAGATCCTGCAACAGTCGGCCGTAAATCTGTTTCTGCTGCGCGCCAACTCATTGCAGTACAAGGTGGGGGCCGAGAGCGCCGAATTGCGGCTGGTCGGCGAGATTTGCCGCCGGCTGGACGGCATTCCACTCGCGATCGAACTGGCGGCGGCGCGCGTCGCGGCGCTCGGCGTGGAGGGCGTGCATCGGCGGCTGGACGATCGCATGGCGATTCTCGCGGGCGGCTACCGCACCGCGCTGCCGCGCCATCAGACCTTGCGCGCCACCTTCGACTGGAGCTTCGCGTTACTCGACGAAGACGCGCAGTGTCTCTTCCGGCGGATCGCAGTGTTCGGCGGCGTGTTCACGTTCGAGGCCATGTGCGCGGTCGTGTGCGATTCCACGTTGACGATCGCGAACGCGATCAGCGGGATCAGCGAACTGCTGGCCAAATCGCTCGCCAACGTCGAGTTCGACGGGCCGGTCGCCAAGTACCGGCTGCCCGAATCGACGCGAGCCTACGCGTTGGAAAAACTGCAGGCCGAAGGCGAGCGCCCGGCGTTCGCTTCGCGCCACGCGCGCTATCTGTCTACCTGCTTCCAGATGCGCACGGCGCCGGCCGTGCCGCGCGACGCCGAGCGCGCCACGGTTCTCCACCACTCGTTCGACGACGCGCGCAGCGCGTTCGACTGGGCCTTCTCCCCCGAAGGCGATGTGTGCCTCGGCGTCGATCTCGCGTCCAACCTCGCCGATGCGCTACTCGACGGCGGCATGATCGCGGAGGCCTGCGCACGCGCCGAACGGGCGGTCGGCGTACTCGACCAGCTTCCGGCCGGGACGGCGAGCGCCGCCTGCGAGATGCGGGTGCGCGCGGCGTTGGCGACGGCCTTGCCGTCGGTTCACGGGTGCGTGGCGCGGTCGGCCGAACTGTGGCGCGATGTTTTTGCGCTGGCGATCGCG
Organism: Paraburkholderia sp. BL6669N2; assembly: GCF_003387275.1. Classification (NCBI taxonomy): domain Bacteria; kingdom Pseudomonadati; phylum Pseudomonadota; class Betaproteobacteria; order Burkholderiales; family Burkholderiaceae; genus Paraburkholderia; species Paraburkholderia sp. BL6669N2. Next base: position 2,468,988 of record NZ_QUNA01000002.1, read on the forward strand.
AGCGGCGACCGCGCGTTTCAGGCGCGCGCGCTGTGGGGCCTTTGGAACATGATGCTCTCCAGCAGCAACATCCACGAATCGATGAAGTTCGCGCGGCAATTGCAGCGTCTCGCCGAAGACGAAAGCAATGCATGGCAAGCCGTTCTGGGCGACCAGGCGGTAGCCATATCGCAGCACTGTCTCGGGCAACACGCGGAGGCTAAACGGAGACTGCTGGGCGCGCGCGAACGCTTTGCGCAACTTGAGGGCGAGTCGCAGCGGGACAGCGCGTTCGCCGTCGATCCGCTCGTCTATTGCAATGGGACGCTCGCGCGGATCGCCTGGCTTCAGGGCCGGCCCTGCGAGGCCATGACGCTGATCGATACGCTCGTGAGCCGGGTTCGCCCGGAAACGATGGAGCCATCGCTCACGCACATGCTCGGCGCCGTGGCCGCGCCGCTCGCGCTGCTGTCGGGCGATCTGAGCCGCGCCGGGGCGTACCTGGAGATCATGCGCTCGCAGGCAGCGCTGCATCGCTTCGACGCGTGGGTGGAGTATTGCGGCTGCCTGAGCGCTTACCGCGACATCCTCGACGGACAGGTGGCGCCGGCGCTGCCGATCCTGGCCGCATCGCTCGATGCGTTGATTGCGCGCGGCTTCAGGCGCCTCGTTACGTTGTTTGTCGTCGTGCATGCGGAGGCGCTCGTGAGCGTGGGACGAACTCGCGAAGCGACCGGCCGGCTGGACGACGCGCTGGCGTTTTGCCAACATCACGGTGAACTGATGTTTGTGCCGGAAATCTGGCGTGTGCTCGGGATCGCCGCGCACGCTGAAGCCGGTGTGCAAGCCGGTGCCGGCGAAGAATTCGGCGACAGGCTCACTCAAGCGCTCACCTGTTTCGCGACGGCACTTGAAATGTCCCGCGCGCAGGGCGCGAGAATGTGGGAACTGCGCGCGTCGTTGGCCATGGCGGTACTGCTGCGCGACCAAGGCCGGAATGACGAAGCGATCGAAGTGCTGGAACAGATCGCACCGTATTTCGACGCGTCAGCCAGTGCCGCCGATGTGCACTCGCTGTTCACGATGATCAGGGCGCTGCGCTCACGTCACGGCAAGACAGGACAACGAGCGGCGTTCGCAGAGTCTGGCGAATCAGTTGATGGATAACATCGAGAGCTTCGTCAACGATACGCCGATGAATCTGGCGAGCGAGGCGTATTGAGCTTGCTAGCCGCGCCGCCTGTATGTCGAGCGACGCAGCTGCCTGCCTTGAACGCCGCTTACGCCTGACGGAAAATCGGCGCGCCCCACGGCGCTCCAATCGTGCCGCCGTCCACGACGATTTCCGCGCCGGTCATTCCCGACGCGTCACTGGAAGCAAGGAACAACACGGCCGCCGCGACTTCTTCCGGAGCGGCGAGGCGCGCCATCGGAACACGCGGCGCGAGCGCCTGTTCGGTGCCGTCGAGCGTCGCGCCCTCGCGCGCGCCACGCGTCCAGATCGGCGTGCGCGTGCCGCCCGGGATCACTGTATTCACGCGAATACCACGCTGCACCAGTTCCGACGCGAAGACCTTCGCCATACCCGTGATACCGGCCTTGGTGGCCGAGTACGCCGACGAGCCAGGCGAGCCGAGTTCACGCATCACCGAGCCGTTCAGCACGACTGCGCCACCCGCGCTCATCAATGGCAATGCGGCTTGCACGGTCAGAAAGACCGCCGTCAGATTCGTGCGGAGAATGGCCTCGAACGCCGCGGCTGTCGTGCCGCCGAGCGGCGTCGGACCCGAGATGCCGGCATTCGCGAACACGATGTCCAGCGAGCCGAATTTGCTCTTGATCTGTTCGAACAACGCGTCGATGTCTGCTTCGTTATCCAGATTGGCCCGCACGCCCAGCGCGTTGTCGCCGAGTTCGGACACGGCCTGATCCAGCTTCGCACCGTCGCGGCCGGTGACCACCACCTGGGCGCCTTCGGCAATCAGCAGCTTCGCCGTGACGAAACCAATGCCGCTATTCCCACCGGTAATCAACGCTGTTTTTCCTGAGAAACGCATCAGCTCTCTCCTTGATTGCGCCGCGAACGCGCCGATAGTCACGGCCGTGCGACGCCTGTAACGGTTAAGCGGCCAAAAGCACCGCCGCGTGCGGACATCCGCGAAAGATGCCCTCACCCAAATTCTGCATGTTGATCATCATGCACATTTTCAGTATTATGCTCATCATGCAGATTGTCAAGAGGGGTGATGGAAATGGGCTACTCGCAGGCGCAAAAAGCAGAAAGCCGGCAGCGTGTGCTGGAAACAGCGGCGCGGCAGATTCGGGAAGATGGCATCGAGGCGCTCGGCGTGGCGGACTGCATGCGACGCGCCGGTCTCACGCATGGCGCGTTTTACGGTCACTTCGAGTCGCGTGACGCGTTGATCGTCGAGGCGCTGGAGTATGCCGTCGCGCTGAGCGAGAAACGGATCGCCGCCACTCTCGCGGCGGCAAATGCGAACGGCTCGGCGAAGAAAGAACCGTTGCGCGTGATCGCCGAAATGTTTCTCAGCGAGAAACACATCAAGGATCCGGGCAACGGTTGCGCGTTGTGCTCGCTTGCGGGCGAAGCGCGGCACGCGGCGCCGGCGGTTCGCGAGAGTTTGACGCAATACGTGCACAAACTGGCGTCGCGCATCGCGCAGACGTTGGCCGGCGATAGCGAAAGCCTGGCGCTCGGCATTGTCGCGACCATCGTCGGCGCGGTGACGCTGGCGCGTGCGGTCGACGACCCTGAAACAGCCAGATCAATTCTGGCGGGCTCGCTGGATCTGATCGTGGCGCAAGGCGCCGAAGCCTAGCTTGGAGCGGCGCCGGCATAGGCCAGCGCCGCCCTTCTGTCGCCTCAATGCGCGTCGGAAACTACGAGACGTGCGTCAGCGCTTCAATGATCGTCGTCGCGATCGAAGCCGCACATGCGGTCCGACTCGCCGCGGTCGCGGCGGTGGTCGCCGTGATGATCGTCATCCACGCCGGGCAATTTTTGCGCAACGTAACCGGGCAAGTCGCTCGGGTCCCACGCGAAGGCGAAAAACTGATTCGGGTTCGCGATACCGGCCGGGTGGTTGGTATCGGTAACCGTGCCTAAGAAGTCGTTGTCGTTGGCGACGAACAGCGTGTGCTTCTTCACACCGCCCACCACGACATCGGGACCGAATGCCAGACCTTCCAGCTTCGCCGGAATATCGTTCGCGTTGTAGCCGTGGGCGGTGAGCGCGGCGACCAGGTCCACAAACAGCGTCTTTTGCACCGCATACGGCGCGAGGCCGGCCTCGCCGCTTGCGTTGCTCACGTCCTGAGCGCCGTTCAGGTCGATATGGAACACCTTCTTGAACACGGCCGTCGAGTTATCGCCCAGGCCCTGGCCGTCCCGCTCATCCATCAGCATTTCGTGATCGTTGACGGCCACCACGTCGCTAATGGTCGGATATTTGGGTTTGGCTGCCGTGCCGATGTTCGTCAGCGGATACGCGAACTGGGTCGTCTTGCCGGTGCGCACGTCGATCCTGACGATGCGCGTGTACGCGCCTTTCGTGCCGCCATCCTGGATCAACGGGCTTTGCATCGCGCCGAACAGCGTCTTGCCGTCCGGCGAGATCGCGAGACCTTCCATGCCCTTGTTGGCGACACGGCCCGAGGTGTTCTCCGAGATTTCGTCGTTGCCGATCGGGCTCAGTGTGGCAACCGCGAACGCATCCGGCAGCTTGTACGTGTCGATCCGGCGGCCACTGCGGCGATCGAAACGATACACGTAAGGGCCGTACTCGTCCGAGATGAAGACGCTGTCGCCGTCGTTGCTCACGCGCACGCTTTCGGGATCGAAGCGCGCGTCGCGGTCGTTCGTCGACAGGCGTGTCGGATCGAAGTTGTCCGAGCGGCCGGTGAAGTAGTTGGTGTGATTGCGGCGGTTAAGCGCGGGTGCGCCGTTGGGCACGCCCGCGGCAGCGCCTGTGCCGTAGACCAGCCTGTCGTCGGTGTGGAGCAGCGTCGTGGCGAGCAGGGTCGGCGCCATCGTGTACGGAAGCGACGCACCGCTCGCGCCGGGTTTCAGGCGCAGACGCAAAGTCTGAAAACGGTTGATATACGAAGCGGTGTCGTCGATCGCCGGGTTGTACGACACCGCATTCGGGCCGCGGTCCGGCACGGCGACGAACGTATGGCATCCCGCGTAAGCGATGGCTGAACCGAGACCGCCGAGCAGATTGCCCGCCACACCGTTCTCCAGCGGCGCCGCGGTTTCCTTCGATAAGTCGCTGGCGAGGCCGCTGAGTTGGCCGACCGCGATGAGATCGATGCCGGCATGCGCGGCCGTTGCGAAGAAAAGCGACGAAGCGATCGCCGTCAGAGCAAAGATTCTTGAACGGGACACGGTGTCTCCTTGATTGGAAGGCTTGTTTGTCGACGGATCGGGCGCGCGGCGTCGTGCATGGGCGCTTTTGTCCGCGTGGATGTGCGAAAGACGTTGAAGGCGGGCCGGCCCGCGGCCCGTCGGCCGATTGAAGGCCGCCGGTAATACTGCGTGAGGTTCGTGACCGAATAATGACGTCTGGAACCGGCCTTGAGACAAAGGCGGCAGCATTGCACCGCGCCGGAAGGGTCGATGGGTGCCCGCGCCCTTACCCGATCACCAGTCCTGCGTCGGCCAGCGAACGGCGCAAACCCAACTTCGGATACGCCCGATCGACCGCGCGCACGTCCGCGCGCGTTTCCTCGATGATCCAGTCGCGCACGTCCGCCGCGGCCGGCCGCAGCGGGCGGCTCTCCGGCCACACCAGACAGCAGCGCCGGTTGGTGACGATCAGTTCCTGTTCGGCCGGTTGAAGCGCGCCTTCCAGCAGCCAGTGCGACACCACGTTCAACCAGCCGAGCGCGACGCCCTGGCCGAGCAACGCGGCCTGCACGACGATCGCGTAGTCGTTGAAACTCAACATGCTCGCGGCGTGCCGTCCGTGTGCCGCGAACGCTTCAAAGCGCTCATGCCAGCCGCGCTCGCCGTCGTCCATGACGATCACCGTGTCGCCGTGCGCGCGCCCCGCCTCGGTGGCCGCGATCTCGTCATAGCGCCGGTTGCACACCGGCAGCAGCGTCTCCGGCATGACCAGCACGCTGTTCTCGCCGATTTCGTCCTCGCGCCGAAAGCGCATACCCAGATCCACGTCGACGAGCGGCCCGCCGATGCGCCCCGAGATCAACTGGAACCGTAAGTCGACATGGGGGAACGCCTGATTCAGCCGGTTCATGCGCGGCATCAGCCAGTGCGTGGTGAAGGCCGTGGACACCGACAGCGTGACCGACTCCACGCCGGTGGCGCGCGCCTCGATCTCGCGGATCGCGCCTTCAATGCCGTTGAAGCCCTCGGAGATCTTCCGATAAAGAATCTTGCCGTTCTCGGTCAACTCGATGCCGCCGCGCACGCGCTCGAACAGCCGCACGCCGAGATGGTCCTCCATGCGCGCGAGCATGCGGCTCACCGCAGGCTGGCTCACATATAACTCCTGCGCCGCGCGCGTGAAGTTGCCGCAGCGCGCGGCGGCTTCGAACACGAACAGCGCATTGGCGCTCGGCAGTTTTTTGCGGAGATTAGGCATGATCTGATGTTATGCCTTCTCCAACAATTTGGGAATTGCCGCCAAAAAAGGCGAAGCCTATATTTTCCCTAACGCAGGCTTCTACAGCGAGACATGACGCAATGGACGCACGAGCGAAAACAGGTGTTTCGATCCGATCGGCAGCGAAACGTTATGGCCAGGTGGTGGCCCTCGACGACGTTTCACTCGACATCGCCCCCGGCGAATTCGTCTCGCTGCTCGGCCCTTCAGGCTCGGGCAAGACCACCCTGCTCGGCATTCTCGGCGGCTTCGTGCAGCCGAGTTCGGGCGCGGTCTGGGTCGGCGAGCGCGACATTACATTTGCGCCGCCGCATAAACGCGACATCGGCATCGTGTTTCAGAACTACGCGCTGTTTCCGCATATGAGCGTCGGCGAGAACGTCGCGTTTCCATTGCGCGCGCGCCGTCAGCCGAAAGGCACGTGGGCGAAGAAAGTCGCCGACGCGCTGGCGATGGTCGAACTCTCCGGCTACGAAAGCCGCGGCATCGGTCAGCTTTCCGGCGGTCAGCGGCAGCGCGTGGCGCTCGCCCGCGCGATGGTGTTCGAGCCGCAACTGATCCTGATGGACGAGCCGCTCTCCGCGCTCGACAAGCAGCTGCGCGAAACCATGCAGATCGAACTGCGGCGGCTGCATCGCAAGCTCGGCGCAACGATCGTCTATGTGACGCATGACCAGCGCGAAGCGCTCACCATGAGCGACCGCGTCGCCGTGTTGAAAAACGGCCGGCTGGTGCAGATCGACACTCCTGAACGACTCTACGACCGCCCGTGCGATGCCTTCGTGGCGAGCTTCATCGGCGAGGCGACGCTGCTCGACGTGACGCGCGCCGGCGACGACGCCGTGCGTCTCGGCGATACCGTTCTGCGCACCGCGCATCCGCTGCCGCATGGCAACAAACTGCTGCTCGCGGTGCAGACCGAAAAACTCGTGATCGGCGGCGGCGGCGTGCAGAACGGCAACGTGAACCGTCTATCGTGCCGCGTCACCGAGGTGCTGTACCAGGGCGAGAGTCTGCGCGTGTTCGCCGCGCTCGCCGACGGCACCGCCATCAGCCTCAGACAACCCGGCGGCCACGACGCGCGCCGCCGCATTCCCGAGCCGGGCGCGCAGATGAGCGTGACGCTCGACCCGCAGGACACGATCGTCGTGCCCGCCTGATTTTTTCCGCCCACACATGGGGCACTCCCTCTCCGATTCACCGCACATTGCAAAAGGATGATTTCATGAAGCTCACCGATTTCAAGGTCCTGACGTTCGACGTCGTCGGCACACTCATCGACTTCGAGCGCGGCGTGCTCGCTTCAGTTCGGCGCATTGGCGGCCCGAAAGCGAAGGACCTGACCGACGACCAGATCTTCGAGCCGTACATGCGCGGGCGCGCGACTTATCCGGGCCGTTCGAGCCACGAAATGGCGAATGTCTATCTGTCGCTCGCGAAAGAACTCGGTCTGCCCGACGACGCACAATCGGCCGCCGCCTTCCAGCGCGACGTGCTCGAATGGCCGGCGTTCGCGGATTCGGTCGCGGCGCTCAAGCGTCTGCGCAAGCACTTCCGCCTGGTCGCGATGACCAACGCGGACCGCGTGGCACTCTCGGCTTACGCGCACACGCTCGGCGATCCGTTCGACGACACCGTCTGCTGCGATGAAACCGGCGTGGCCAAACCCGACCCGCAATTCTTCGCGTACAACCGCGGCCGTCAAGCGGCGTTCGGCTACAAATTCAGCGAGATCCTGCACACCGCGCAGAGCCAGTATCACGACATCGGCATCGCCACGAAACTCGGCTATGCGACCTGCTGGATCGAGCGCCGTCAGAACGTGAAGGGCTTCGGCGCCACGCCCGTGCCGGAAGCGGTGACCACGCCGACCTTCAAGTTTGCGACGCTGGGCGCGCTCGCGGACGCTGTCGAAGCCGAAGCACGCCTCGCCGCGTGAGCCGATGCTCGCGCCGATGACACCTCCCACGCCCGCGCCTGATTCGCTCTGGCGCGCGCTCCTGACGGCATCGCCCGGCGCCGCTGCGGCGGTCAGCACCGGCGTACCGCTCACGCGCGATCTCGACGTCGAGGTCGCCGTGATCGGTGCGGGCTACTCGGGGCTCGCCGCGGCGTATGCGCTGCAAAAGCGCGGCGTCGACTGCGTGGTGCTCGATGCGAATCCGGTGGGCTGGGGCGCCAGCGGGCGCAATGGCGGCGTGGTGTCGTCGAAGTTCCGCCTGTCGTTTCCCACCATCGACAAGCTGCACGGCCTCGATACCGCGAAGCGCATGCATCGTCTCGCGCATGACGGTGTGCGGGTCGTCGAGACGCTGGTCGATGAATTCCAGCTGGCGGGCGCCCGCTTCGAACACACGGGCAGCCTGCGCTGCGCGCACACGGACACCGCGCTCACCGCGATCCGCGCCGAGGCGGACTGGGTTCGCACGAATCTCGGCGATACCTCCATGACCGCGCAATCGCGTGCCGACATCGAACGCGAGACGGGTTCCAAGGGCTTTGTCGGCGGCGTGCTGAGCGCGGACGCCGGCACCATTCTGCCGCTCGAATACGTGCGCGGACTCGCGAGCGGCCTCACGCTGCGCGGCGTGCCGATCTACGAATCGACGCCGGTGCAGCAGATGCAACGCGCGCCCGGCGAACCGCGCGTGACGCTGCGCACGCCAGGCGGCACGGTGCGCGCGAAGCAGGTCATCGTCGCGACCAATGCGTATTCGGATCTCACCGAGGCCACCGCACCGTATCAGCGCGAACTCGTACCGTTTCGCAGCGCGATGATCGCCACCGAACGCCTTCCCGCCGACCTCGACGCGCGCCTGATGGTCGAGCGCCGCAGCTACACCGAAACGCGGCGCATGATGAAGTGGTTCCGCAAAGTGGACGGCCGCATGCTGTTCGGCGGACGCGACGCGTTCGGCAAGGAAGGGCAAACAACCGGCTTCGACACGCTGCAGCGTGCCATGGTCGCGCTCTTTCCCGATCTCGCAGACCTGCGCGTGGAATATCGCTGGTCGGGTTATGTGGGCATGACGTTCAATTCGCTGCCGCATGTGGGACGCAGCGACGACGCCACGACCTTTTGTCTGGGGTATAACGGAGCAGGCGTCGCGATGGCGAGCCTGCTCGGCCAGCATGCCGCCGCGCTCGCGCTCGGCGAAACGCCGGAGCTTTCGCTGCTCGGCGCGCCCGGTCTGCGGCCGGTGCCCTTCCATTCGCTGCGCGCGCCGGGTGTGAGACTCATCGCGGCGTGGTATCAGTTTCTCGACGCCGTAGGTGCATGATGACAACCGCCAAACGGATGCTCCAGGGAACCACCTTGATGCAGGCCACCGAGTCCGATCCCGCCGCGCGCTATCAGCGCCGCGAGGATCGCACGATGCTTCTCCTGATGACCCCGGCGCTCCTCGTGATCGTGGTGCTGCTGGTCGTGCCGCTCGCGTGGCTGTCGTGGCAGTCCATCTATCACGACGGCTTCACGCTCGAAAACTACCGGCGCATGTTGACCGGCGCTTACCTCGATACGTTTCTGCTGACGTTCAAGCTGAGCATTATCGTGACCGTCATCACGCTGCTGCTCGGCTATCCGGTGGCGTACTTCGCCGCCTCGTTGCCGCCGAAGCTGAGCGCGCTCGTGCTCGGCATGGTGATTCTGCCGTTCTGGACCAGCGTACTCGTGCGCACCTATGCGTGGCTCGTGCTGTTGCAGCGCACGGGGCTGGTGAACAAGGCGCTGATCGCCTCGGGACTCGTCGACCGGCCAGTGCAGCTCGCGTACAACCAGTTCGGCACGGTTATCGCGATGGTGCATATCCTGCTGCCGTTCATGGTGCTGCCGCTTTATTCGGCAATGCAGAAAATCCCGTCGAATCTTTCGCAAGCCGGCGCGAGCCTGGGTGGCTCGCCGCTGCACGTATTCCTGCGCGTGTTCTTGCCGCTCTCGCTGAGCGGCGTGTTCGCCGGCGTCACGCTCGTGTTCGTGCTGTGCCTCGGCTTCTACATCACGCCTGAACTGATGGGCGGCGGCAAGTCGATCATGGTGTCGATGGTGGTGAGCCGCAACGTCGAGATCTACAACAGTTGGGGCGCGGCGAGTGCCGTGAGCGTCGTGCTGCTGATCTGCGTGTTCGCGATTTTCTACGCCGCGAGCCGCGTGGTGCCACTCGAAAAGACCCTAGGCGCGAAATGATCAAACTCCCGTTCCGACGGATCGTCCTCGGCACGAGCGTCGTGCTGATTCTGCTGTTTCTGATGGTGCCGGTGCTGATCGTGGTGCCGCTGTCGTTCTCCGACACGCGCTTCATGACCTTCCCGCCGCCCGCCTACTCGCTGCGCTGGTATCACTCGTTCTTCGACAATCCCGCATGGATCGACGCGGCGCGCACCACGCTGAGTGCTTCGATCTGCGCCGCGCTGATCGCCACGCCGCTCGGCGTGGCCGCCGCCTACGCGATCCAGAACGGCACGCACTGGATCATGCGCTATCTGCGCACGCTGCTGATGCTGCCGTTGATGGTGCCGATCATCATCGTCGCGGTCGGCGTGTTCTTCGTGTACTCTCAGGCCGGCTACGTCAACACGCTCGGCGGCCTGATTCTCGCCGATACGATGCTCGGGCTGCCGTATGTGCTGATTTCGGTCGGCGCCGATCTGCGCACTTTCGACCGCACGCAAGAGATGGTCGCGCGCAGTCTCGGCATGAATCGCTTTCGCAGTTTCATGGCCGTGACGCTGCCGCAGATCAAGGCAAGCGTCATTTCCGGCGCGGTGTTCGTGTTCATTCAGGCGCTCGACGAAACGGTGGTCGCGCTGTTCGTGTCGGGCGGTTCGAACCAGACGCTCACGCGCCGCATGTTCGTGACGCTGCGCGACGAGATCGATCCGACCATCGCCGCGATCAGCACGATGCTGACCGCGCTGACGCTGTGCCTCGTAATGATCGTCGTGGTGAGCCGCCGCTCCAACGCGGCGCGCGCCTAACCTCTCTCTGAAGAAACGTGACTACATGGTCAACGCACTGAAGTTTTATATCGATGGCGCGTGGGTCGAGCCGTCCACCGGCGCACGCCGCGCCGTCGTCGATCCCTGCACCGAGCAAGCCATCGCCGAAGTGGCGATGGGCACGCCCGCTGACGTGGATCGCGCGGTAGCCGCCGCGAAGCGCGCGTTCGTGTCGTTCTCGCAGACCACGCCGGCCGAACGCCTCGCATTGATCCGCCGCATTCTCGAAGTATTTCTCGAACGTCAGGACGAAATGGGCGACACGATCTCGCGCGAACTCGGCGCACCGCGCGCGATGGCGCGTGCGTGGCAAGCGGGCATCGGGCGGCGGCATCTCGAAGAACTGATACGCACATGCGAAACGTTCACGTGGCAGCGCAGGAAGGGCACGACGCTCGTCAATCACGAGCCGGTCGGCGTGGTCGCGCTGATCACGCCATGGAACTGGCCGATCAATCAGATCGTCTGCAAGGCCGCGCCCGCGATCGCGGCCGGATGCACGATGGTGCTCAAGCCCAGCGAAGTCACGCCTCTCAATGCGTTGCTGTTCGCGGAGATACTCGACGCGGCAGGCGTGCCGCCGGGCGTGTTCAATCTCATCAACGGCGACGGGCCGACTGTCGGCGCGGCGCTCGCGGCGCATCCCGACGTCGATATGGTGTCGTTCACCGGTTCGACACGCGCGGGCGTCGAGATCGCGAAGCTCGCGGCGCCGACTGTGAAGCGCGTGCATCAGGAACTGGGCGGCAAGTCCGCGAACATTCTGCTGGACGACGTCGATTTCGAAGCGGCTGTGACGGCCGGCGTCAACTCGTGCTTCAACAACAGCGGCCAGTCGTGCAATGCGCCGACGCGCATGCTCGTGCCCGCGGCGCGCCATGACGAAGCAGTGGAGATCGCGCGGCGAGCGGCGCAGGCGCAACGCGTCGGCCCCGCCGATCACGAGCGCACGACCATGGGACCGGTGGTCAGCAGCGTGCAATTCGAGCGTGTGGAGCGGCTGATTGCGGCCGGCATCGACGAAGGCGCGCAAGTCGTGGCGGGTGGCCTCGGGCGTCCGCCGGGTCTGGAACGCGGCTATTACGTGCAACCGACGGTCTTCGCGGATGTGCGCCCTTCCATGACGATCGCGCGCGAAGAGATTTTCGGCCCGGTGCTTGCGATCATGCCGTATCGCGACGAAGAAGAAGCGATTGCGATCGCGAACGACAGTCCCTTCGGCCTCGCCGCCTATGTTCAATCCGCCGATCTTGAGCGCGCGCGGCGCGTGGCATTCAGGCTTCGTGCGGGCAGCGTGTATCTGAACTATCCGTCGTGGGATGCGGGCTCGCCGTTCGGCGGATACAAGCAGTCGGGCAATGGGCGTGAATACGCGGAATGGGGACTTGAGGCGTTTCTTGAAGTGAAGGGTATTGTTGGATTCGGCGACTGAGCACGCTGGGCGCCGATTGGACCGCTCATCGCTTGATACTTGACGGGCCGCCGCGCTGCAACGCGGCGGCCCGGCATTGCATTCACATACGCCCGCGCAACATGTCCGCAATCCGCTCCGCGATCATGATGGTCGGCACATTCGTGTTCGCGCACGGTATGGACGGCATCAGCGATGCGTCGCACACGTAGAGGCCGCTGACGCCATACACCGCGCCGCGCGCGTCGCAGACAGCGAGCGGATCGTCGGCCGCGCCCATGCGGCAGGTTCCAGATGGATGCCAGGTGCCGCCCACCGAGCGCGTCACGAAACGCGTCAACGCGTGATCGTCGGCGAGCAATTCGTTTAGCGTCGCGCCTTGCGTGACCACGCTGCGCACCAGCCACGCGCGCAACGGTCCGGCAATGTCCAGCAGCAGGCTCAGCATGCCGCGTTGCAATGCATTCCACGCGCCTGGCACGGCCACGCTCGCGACACGCGGCGAATAGCTCGAAGGCAGCAGCGTCGCGCGATGCTGCGCCATCATCGGATCAGCGAGCGTGCGGGCGCCGAAACGCAGCGCGAGCTTCAGCCGCTCGAGATCGCGCGCGTCGGCGAGCATGTTGAAGTCGACGATGGGTTCGTCTTTCGGATCAGCCGACGCGAGACTCACGCGGCCGCGCGAGTACGACTTGTTCACCCAGAAGAAGATCGTGCCGAGCCGGTGGCCGACCGAATGCCAACCCGAGCGCGAGAGGATCGCACCGTGCATGTCGCCGGGCACTGCCCCGCTCATCCCCGACGAGAAGCGCACGATCGCCTGCTCGTGATGCTCGTTCGGATATAACGCGCGGGAAGCGCGCGGCAGAAACGCCGACACGGCAATCGACGGATGCTCCATCAAATTGCCGCCGACACCGCCTCGATCCGCCACCACCTCGATACCGAGCGCGGCGAGTTCGGCCGCCGGGCCGATGCCGCTTCGCATCAGCAGCGCGGGGCTGTGAATCGCGCCCGAACAGATGATCACATGTTTGGCGCGCAACGTGTCGTTGCGGCCGTCCTGGCTGATCACGCGCGCGCCGATCACGAGCTTGCCGTCAAACAGCACGCGTTCGACGAGCGTGTGCGTGCGGATCGTGAGATTCGGTCGAGCGCGCACGGTGTCGTCGAGGTAGCAGACCGAGGTCGGGATGCGTTCGCCCGCAGCGCTCACAGCGATCGATCCAATGAACGTGCCGTCCTGCCACTCGCCGTTCTGGTCATCACGCCGCGGGTGGCCGCGTGCGTCGAGCGTGGCGAGCACCGCGCGCACGAATGGCGAGATACGCGCCCACCGTGCGCGCTGGATGCGAACCGGCCCGCTCTTGCCATGCAACGCGCCGTCGAAGTCGCAATCGGTTTCGAGCTTGCGGAAGTACGGCAGGCAGGCGCTCCAGTTCCAGCCGTGCGCGCCGAGCGCGTGCCATTCGTCGTAGTCGGCCGGCGCGCCGCGATTCGCCATCAGCGCATTGATCGCCGAACCGCCGCCGAGCAGGCGCGCCTGTTCGTAACGGCGCCGCGCGGCCGAGGCGCTCATGCATGCTTTCAGTCGCTTCCAGATGTTCGCCGTGTCGAGATAGGCGCGGCCAGGATAGCGGCTGCGCACTGCCTCGGGCATATCCGTTCGCGAGATATTGCGGCCGGCCTCGACGAGGCAGACGGTCTTGCCGGCATCTTCCGACAGGCGCGCGGCGAGCACGCAGCCGGCCGAGCCGCCGCCGAGAATCAGATAGTCGATCACGTTCGATGAATGCGCAGACGATGAGCCGTGCGGGACGCGCGGCAAGCGCTCAGCGTTGTGCGCGCAACTCGGCGCGTTGGCACTCAACGGCCTCGACTCGCGCGCGCAAGATAATGGCGCTTACTGCATGAACTTGAGCCAGCGCGCCTTCGCCTGGATGCCGGCGTCCGACGCCCACCATTCCTCCGACATCAATGCCTGCCTGGACGCATTCTCCGGCGAGCTCGGCAACTCGCTCGCACGCTTCGCGTCGATCTTGCCGGTCTTGAATGCCGCCGGATTGCCCGGACCGTAGTCGATATAAAGCGGCAAGTTGGCCTGCAATTCCGGCGAGACCGCTGCGTTGACGAACTTGATCGCCTCGGGCAGGTTCGGCGCGTTCTTCAGCACACAGAGTTGGGTGTTCTGCAGAATGCCGTCGTTGAAGGTGAAGTCGACATCGGGATTGTCCTTGCGCACCGCACTTGCACGGCCGTTCCAGATCATCGTCATATCCACTTCGCCGTCGTGCAGCAACTGCGCCGACTGGCCGCCCGAGGTCCACCACACGGTGACGTCCGGCTTGATCTGCTGCAGCTTTTTAAATGCCCGATCGACGTCGAGCGGATAGAGCTTGTCACGCGGCACACCGTCGGCGAGCAGCGCGGCTTCGAGCACGGTCTGCGGATCATTGCGCAATGCGCGCGTGCCGGGGAATGCCTTCACGTTCCAGAAATCGGCCCAGCTCTGCGGCACTTTTTTCAGCGACTTCTTGTTGTAGCCGATCACCGTCGAATAAAACTCGTACGCGACCGAGTACGGCGTACGGTATTTCTCCGGCATGGCCGCCCCATTCGGAATCTTCGAGAAGTCGAGCTTTTCCAGCAGACCTTCCTTGCCGCCGCGCAGGCAGTTGGAGGTCGGCGTGTCGACCACGTCCCAGATCGGCTTGCCGGTCGCGGCCTGGGCTTTGATCTGCGGCCACGCGTCCGGAATGCTGTCCTGGTTCACCGTGATGTTAAGCAGCTTCGCAGCCGGGTCGAGGATCGCCTTGGTCTGCGCTTCCTGATAGGTCCCGCCTTGCGAGACAAAGGTGATCTTGCCGGCGGCGGCAAACGCGGGCGTCAAACACGCGGGCGCGAGATTCGCGACGCCGAGGATCAGAACAGCGGCAAGCGGGCGCAACATGGGCTTCTTGATCACGACGGGGTCCTCGAAACGGTTGAGCGAACATATCGTCGATGTCATGCATCGTTGATGCCCAATATAGTGAGTCTATTTATTCGCGACAACGCCGGAATTGTTTGAGTGCCCATGACGTCACGTTATAACCCGGCAAAACCCCAATATGCCGTGAAAACGCCCGTTTGCGTGCGCGCGAGACACGCGCCGCATGCTGATGCCAGGTTATCGGCGCTCGAGACCAGACTCGAGGACTATGAATCATGGCGCTGATCAACAGACGGGCGTTTACGCTGCTCAAGGCGCGCGGCTCACTCGACAAGGCGCTGGAACTTCTCAACGAAACGCGCAGAGGCGGCGGGCGGCTGATAGTGACGGACCGACCGTCGAGCGGTGTCAGAACGGTGTCAATACGCACGGAGAAAACCGCATATATCGCATTGCAAAACGCCGCGCCAAATGTTTTTTGGCGGTCGATTATCATGATTCGATCACCTCACTCGAATGGTTCGGTGTTGGATATGACGAATACAGGCAAGGCGTTAGTAGTCGCGCTGGTTCTGGTGGACGTGGGCTTCATCGCTTACCAGCTTCTCCCTAAAAGCAATCGCTCCGAAGTGGCGCCGGACGCGGTGACGGCCAGTTCCGTCGCCACGGCGCCGGTTAGTCCGCGCGTGGACGGCACGCATGTGACCGCGGGCAACGTGGTTGCCACTTCGCCGTCCGCGAACAGCACGGGCGAGATCGCGGACGCGCCGTTGTCGCCCAAAACCGGGCCGGTCCTCAACGGCGCGCAGCCACAGGCATCGCGACATAAACCGCCGGGTCGCGCGCCTGCATCGGCAGAAGCGCGCGAGTCTGTCGCTGCGAAGGCGAACAGCGTGCAGCCGATTGCACGCGCGCGAAGCGATCTGACCCGGCATGGGTCGAATGCCGTCGCGGCGGCCATGACGGAACAACTTGTCAGGGAATCGTCCAAACCTGATCCGTCGCTGCCGATGCCACCGCCGACGCAGGCCGCACCGGCCAGCCAGGACCGCCGCGGGTCGAACCCCGTCGCCGCCGCGATGACGCAGGAACTGGTAAGACAATCCGCACGAATCGGTCCAGCTTCTCAGGCACCGGCTCCAGGCGGAACGCAATAATACTGCAGTCCGAACTAATTGAATGACCGCCTGCCTTCGATCGACAGGCAGCTTCCCAACTCACGGCAGCGTGGCTGTCGCGTGCATTTCGAACACCTCAACTCACTGCAATCGGCCCATTCGCCGACGGTTTGGGCGCGATGCCGCGTGCGCTTCGTCGCAGACTCGAAGCATGAAGTCGCCGGGCGAACGGCCTATACTGATTCGGACTCCCGCAGACCGTCCCTCCTCCACCTGCCTGTCTGGACCCAGCCATGCTGACAACCGACGACATCCGGTCAGTACCGCTCTTCGCCACCCTCTCCGGCGACGAACTCGACCATCTCGCGCACACGTCCGCGGACCTCCATCTGTCCGCCGGCGAGTTCGCGGTTCATGAAGGCGGCGAACGCGCACTGTACGTCGTGCTCACCGGCAAAATGGAAGTCATCAAGACGTTCGACGGAATCGAGCGCACGCTAGGCTGGCGTTTACCCGGCACGATCTTCGGCGAAGTGCCGCTTGCGCTAAGTTCGCCGTTTCCCGGCGCGTACCGCGCGGCGGAGCCGTCCCGCGTCATGCGTGTGGACGCTCAACGTTATTACGAACTGGCGGCCACATCGCCCGCTGTGGCGCTCAAGATGGGCGCGCTCGCGCGCGAACGCATCGGCGGCTTGCAGGGGCTTTCCGCTGAACCGCCCAAGGCGCGCGTCACCATGGTCGGCAGCCGCTGGGACGATGCCTGTACGGCGCTGCGGCATTTCCTCGCGCGCAACCAGATCAGCTACGACTGGATGACGCCGGACGCGCCCGAGCTGCCCAGGCGTTGGCCCGGAACCTGTCCGGCGGAAGAAGAGTGTCCGTCGCTGCGACTGGTCGACGGCACGGTGCTAAACCGGCCCGAGACCCGCGAGCTTGCCGGACTGCTCGGTCTGCAAACGCAGCCCCGTCTCGCCGAATACGACACGATGATCATCGGCGGCGGCCCGGCCGGTCTTGCCGCGGCGGTGTACGGCGCATCGGAAGGCTTGTGCACCATCGTGCTGGAACGCGAAGCGCCCGGCGGCCAGGCCGGCACCTCTTCGCGTATCGAGAACTATCTGGGCTTTCCTAACGGCGTCTCCGGGGACGAACTCGCGAGCCGCGCACTGCAGCAGGCAAGACGGCTCGGCGCTGAGATTCTGGTGACTCGGTCAGTCGACCGGATCGATGTGCAGGCGCGTAGCGTTCACCTCGACGGCGGCGACATCATCCGGACGCGCACCATCATTCTTGCGACGGGTGTCACGTGGCGGCGTTTGTCGATCGAAGGCTTCGACCGGTTTATCGGTAAGGGTATTTACTACGGCGCGTCACGCAGCGAAGCGAACGCGACGCACGGCCTCGACGTGTATCTGATCGGCGGCGGCAATTCGGCCGGCCAGGCCGC
The DNA here is from genome assembly GCF_003387275.1 of Paraburkholderia sp. BL6669N2. NCBI lineage: Bacteria > Pseudomonadati > Pseudomonadota > Betaproteobacteria > Burkholderiales > Burkholderiaceae > Paraburkholderia > Paraburkholderia sp. BL6669N2. The sequence continues at coordinate 2,486,521 of NZ_QUNA01000002.1, forward strand.
GCTGTACTTTGCGAATCATGCACGCATGGTGACGCTCGTACTGCGCGGCGATTCGCTCGAAAAGAGCATGTCGCGCTATCTGATCGAGCAGCTGCGCGGCAAGTCGAACGTGGCGGTGCGACTGCGGGCGGAAGTCGTGGGCGCGTACGGCGATACCCATCTGACGGCGATCGACGTGCGCGATGCGTCGCGCGAGGAAGCGCGCCGGCAAGATTGCGGGGCATTGTTCGTGTTCATTGGCGCGGACGCGGAGACCGGCTGGTTACCCGAAGAAATCGCCCGCGATGCGCGCGGCTACGTGCTCACCGGCGACGACGTCGTCAAGGCCGGACGCTGGTCTCATAACCGGGATCCCTATCTGCTCGAATCGAGCGTGCCCGGCGTGTTTGCCTGCGGCGACGTGCGCCTGAGCCCGGTCAAACGCGTTGCTTCCGCGGTCGGCGAGGGCAGCATGGCAATCGCGTTCGCCCACAAATATCTGCAGCAGGACGCCCGCTAGCGGCGGTCGTGCCGCGCGGCTATTCGGCCCGCGCGCGAAAGCGCGCCGGCCGCTGGACGGCGGCGCCGACAAGGCCTATTCTTCAGCGGAATACGTCGGTTTTCCGATCATCGCAGATTGACTAAAAAACAGGCTTCTGTTCGGCCGATTGGAACCTGCCCCGCCGGCGCACACTTGGCGTACCCATTGCGCAAGGAGCCCACGATGTCTACCCGCCACGATAAAGATGACGAGTTCGAAATCGTCTTGCCGGCTGTTTCGACGCCTGAATGGACCAGTCCGGTGCCGGGCGCCGACGCCGCAACAATGCGCGGGTTGCACCTCGCGTCGGAGAGCGTGCTGTGCCTCGCGACGCAGACCTACGACGCCGTTGCGCGCGGCGACGCGGCAGGCGCGGAGGCGACGCGCGCCTCGCTCGAACAGCAACTGCAACTGGCCACGCGCCTGATCGACGAGCTTCTGTTCGACGGCAGCGGCCCGCATACGACGCATTGACCGGCCCGCCGGCCGAACAGCACCCATCGCAGTCTCACCCTCTGAAAATTGACATGAGCGCTCTGACGGTAATTTTTTGCATCTGGGCCATGGTGGCCTTCTGCGCAATCCTCTTTATTCGCGGCGCCACCTCGCGCGTGGAGCGCCCAACCCAGGCACCGCAAAAGCGCCCGGCGCGCTTTTCGATCGCGGAGTGACTTAAAGCACTGATTCCGATTCGCACGTGAGAACACCTGCGAATCCTTCGAACGTTCTCATCGGAATAGTCGTACGGCAAAAGCGGCGCGGCAGCCCGTCATCACCACAGGTCGCAACGACCCGGCAGCCGCCGCAGCATGAATCCGAGCGGTGCAGTGCTGCGCGGCTGTCATCTGCGTTGCCTTTTATTCCATGGAGATCGTCTTCATTTAAGGCCGAGCCGTTTAGCGAGCCGGTTCAGATTCGCGCGGTCAAGACCAAGCTCGCGCGCGACCGCCGCCCAATTCTGATTGTGGCGCGCCAACGCGTCGACAACGGTGTTCCGCTCGAACTCGGTGACCGCGCTGCGAAAATCCTTCGATCCGTTCTCAGTTGTTTCGGCCTGGGTCTTCTGGACCCTGTCTTCTTCCGGCGCGGCGGCCAGCGCAAAGTCGGCGGCCGTCAACGTCAGAATCCGGCGACGCTCGCGATTCGCGGCCAGCGCCTTGAGCGCGCTTCGGCCGATCAGATGCTCCAGCTCACGCACGTTCCCCGGCCACGGATAACGCAGCAGCATGGCTTGCGCATCCGTCGCCAGACGCAGACTCAAAAGACCGAGCCGCGAGCGATTCTCTTCGAGAAAAAACCCCGCCAGCAGCAACACGTCGCGGCCGCGCTCGCGCAACGGCGGCACGCGTAACGGATAGACGCTGAGCCGATGATAGAAGTCCGCGCGGAACCGCCCGGCGCGAACCTCTTCAGCCAGATCGCGATTCGTCGCGGCGATCAACCGCACGTCGACCTTGTGCTCGTGGTCCGAGCCGATGCGCTGCAACTGGCCGTTCTGCAAAACCCGCAACAGCTTGGCTTGCACAAGTAGCGGCAGCTCACCCACTTCGTCGAGAAAAATTGTGCCGCCGTCGGCCAGTTCGAATTTGCCGCGCCGGTCCGACGATGCGCCGGAGAACGCGCCCCGCACGTGCCCGAACAGTTCGCTCTCGACGAGCGTATCCGGCAGCGCGGCGCAGTTCAGGCTGATCAGCGGCTTGTTCGCCCGCGCCGAGAGCGCGTGGATCGCGTTGGCCACGAGTTCCTTGCCGACGCCGGTCTCGCCGGTGATCAGCACAGTCAGATCGCTACCGGCGACCACCTCGATTTCCTTCATCAGATGCGTGTGCGCGTCGCTGCTGCCGACCATCTCGCGCCGGCTCTGGCTGCTCGCCTGCCGGTAGGCTTCAGCACGCGCCCGCTCTTCCTCGCTGCTGCGCGCAAGCGTGTCGATTCGTTCGACGACGCTCACGGTAGCGGCGGCCAAGCCCAGAAACGCCCGCAGCGACGCCATGTCGATGCTGTCGAAGCGCGCCGGGTCGAGCGCGTCGAGCGTGAGCAAACCCCACGGCCTGCCGCGCACGAACAGCGGACAGCCGAGGCAGTCATGCACTTCGAGATGCCCGGCCACGCCTTGCACGAGGCCGTCATAGGGATCCGGCAGATCGGAGTCGGCGGCGAAGCGGGTCGGCTCCGGCCGTGACAACAGTTGCTCGAAGCGCGGGTGGTCGCTTACACGAAAGCGGCGTCCGAGCGTATCGCTGCTCAATCCGTCGATGGCGAGCGGCACCAGCGTGTCGCCCTCCAGACGCAATAGAGCGGCCGCGTCGCCGGGAAACAGCGCGCGCAGGCTGCTCAGCAGACGGCGGTAGCGTTCGCGGTCGGACAGCTCACGCGAAAGATCGAGGATCAGCGGTGTCAAGACGTCCAGCAGTGCTCCCGCAGTCAGATTGACTCCATGAGGAGTCTTTTCGACTAAGGTCGAATTGACCATCATTAAACTCAGATCGTTGATTTGATTATATTTTATACCTGGCACGGAACATGGATACATCAGCACATCAGTCGAAGCACGACTGGATACCCACCAACTACCAGGACTTCCCATGCTTTCCGCCGAACACCGCGCCATCGTCAAAGCCACCGTTCCTCTTCTCGAAAGCGGGGGCGAGGCGCTGACCACATACTTCTACGACATGCTGATCAGCGAACATCCCGAAGTGCGTCCCATGTTCAATCTCGCCAATCAGGCGAGCGGCGCGCAGCAGCGCGCGCTGGCCAGCGGCGTGCTGATGTACGCACGTCACATCGATCAACTCGAACAACTGGGCGGGCTGGTCTCGCAGATCATCAACAAGCACGTCGCGCTGAATATCCTGCCGGAGCATTATCCGATCGTTGGACAGTGCCTGCTCAGATCTATCCGCGAAGTGCTCGGCGCGGAGATCGCCACTGATGCGGTCATCGAAGCATGGGCCGCCGCTTATCAGCAACTCGCCGGTCTGCTGAGCGGCCTCGAAGAGAAAATGTACGCCGAGCGCGAAGCGGCGCCGGGCGGCTGGCGCGGCACGCGGCTCTTTCGCGTCGCCCGTAAAGTGCGGGAAAGCGGCGAGATCACGTCGTTCTATCTGCGCCCCGACGACAACGGCAAGTTGCTCGCGTTCCAGCCAGGGCAATATATCGGCCTGCGGCTCGTGATCGACGGCGAGGAAGTGCGGCGTAATTATTCGCTCTCGGCCATCTCAAACGGCGAGGAATACCGGATCAGCGTGAAGCGCGAACCGAATGGCAAGGTGTCGAACCATCTGCACACGCGCGTCAATGAAAACGATACCGTGGAACTGTTCGCGCCGGCTGGGGATTTCAAGCTCGAAGACAGCGACAAGCCGCTGGTGCTGATCAGCGGCGGCGTGGGCATCACGCCCACGCTCGCAATGCTGCAAGCCGCGCTGAAAACCGATCGCCCTGTGCACTTCATTCACTCGGCGCGTCACGGCGGCGTGCATGCGTTCCGCGACGTGATCGACCAGTTGGCCGCGCGCCATCCGAAGTTGCAGCGTTTTTATTGCTATGAGCAGCGCCGCGCGGAAGATGCCGACGCGCACGGCATCGGCTATCTGGACGAAAAGCATCTGGACGCGTGGCTGCCCAAGACGCGTGACGTCGACGTCTATTTCCTCGGACCGATCGCGTTCATGAAGGCCATCAAGAAGCATTTGAAGGCGATCGGCGTGCCGGAGTCGCAAAGCCGGTATGAGTTCTTTGGTCCGGCTTCCGCTCTCGAATAAAACGCGGGTTGCGGTCGACATGCAAATAGCCGGAGCCGGCTATTCGCATGCAACGGCCGGGCGCGTTGAAGTCACGCCTTTAGCAAAGCGTTGCGCTCGTCACCCAGGACATGCTCTTGAAGCGCGCGATCATGGCGTCCACCAACTCGCGTTGCGCTTGAGCCAGCGCAATCGTGACCTCTTCAAAACCGCTGCCCGGAAGCGTCGTGACAGCGACTGTCTCGACGTTGCGGGAGAATGGAAATAGCACCTGCCAGATTGCGGCAATGCGCATACCATGAAGTGCCGCGCGCACCACGAGTCGATGACGGCCCTGCGTGTGCGATGTCAGTACCTGCAATCCGCTCTCAGAAGATTCACTGGTCATGTCGTGTCCTTTTATATTGACTGATCCGCATTGTTCGCGGCTTTTCGATGTTTGCCGATTCTCCCACCTTATTAAGGCATCTTGATGATTCCGCTCAAGCGCCTGAGCAAGGCGTCGGCATGCTCGCGCTCGACCCTCGATATTTCGCGCTGATTCAGTATTGTCTCGATACGTTGACGCCAATAATTCGGTTCATTGATGACCGACGTGCCGGCCATCGAATCACCTTTTGAAAGCAATCTCTCTAGCGTTGTGACTATCGTTTCAATATGCGAAAGATCGTTCCTATAAGAAGCGTGACTTCCCATTACATTCCCGGCTTACTTTATCAAGCGCCTTCGGACCGCCCTTCGAACGGGTTGGCAAGCAACGCGATACCCGTTTCGTTTCCGAATCGGCCGATCCGTCTGCTTGGAGGAAAGCGAAACAACAGCCCCCGGCGCATTTGCGCCAGGCTGCGTGAGCATTGCTGTTGACTGACTGGCTTTATTTGGCCCGCGCCTGAGCAGGCACCGTCAACTGACTGGCTTGCGCCATGGCAATGGCTTGCGCAGTGGCTTTGCGCATCGCGTCGTAGGCAGCGCCCGCGCTGGAAACCGCCGACTTGAACGCGGTGACCGCGAGTTCGGAACCTGCGGGCGCATTGCGCGCGAAGTCGTCGAACGCCGTCTGCATTTTCGTGTTGGATTGTGCGAACCGGTCTTCGACAATCTTCAGAAACTCGGCTTGTGCGTCATTCGCGATTTCAAACATGTGACTGCTATAAGACAGTACTTTCTCAGCGACGGGCTTGGCGTTGCTGGCCTGATGAACAAACAGCTCGACCGGCGTCTTACCCGACATCGCCATCTGCCATGCCTGCTCGCTCTCCGCAAGCGTGGCCCTGGCTGCCTGCAGGTTCAACTTAGCCAGCTCTTCAAAATACTGGAATGTTTGCTGCGCCAACGAAAAGGCGACGGCAACATTGGCACTTTGCAGGGAGATGAATTGATCTGGCGTCGAAAAATACACTCTGGACTCCTTCGTTAAGACGTTCACATTGCTCAGACAAGAGATATGCGAAACCAGCGGGATGCAAGCAGATTGTTGACCCTCGAATTGCCCCAAGCCGCTCGAATCGTTTTGCGATGCAGCATTAGATGAAACATTCTAACTTTGTTAAATCTGCACCTGGCGTACTCTTTTGTAAGTAATTACCCTTGTCTGACGGCGCGGTTTTGGCTGAGGAATCGCGCGGCTGCGATGGCTGAAAGATCAGTGGAATAAGCGCCACCTCGGCGCATGCGCCGACGGGTGGGAAGCAACGTGGAGAACACTGTCGATAAGCGGCTTGGTCGCGCTATGAAGTGCGTGGGCAGATGTGCGGTAGACGATCAAATACATGCGCATGTGACCGTCTATCGGATTGGAGAAAAGAATAAATGTGATGCGGATTTACAACCATCTATCCGCAGCGCCGCGCAATTCAATGCGGCGGCAATACCAGTGGGCCGCAATTGGTATCAGCAATAAAACGTCGCGAGTATTTTGGCCGTGTGCACTGGATCAGGCGCTCATGAACGCCAATTCCCTCTTCCTGCGAATCAACACGGATCTGGTGCCGGACACTCAGCGCGCTGAGGGCGCTGTCGGATTACCTCGAACAGCATCCTGAATCGATCGTATGAGGTAAATCCGCGGACCGCTGACGTGCTTCGAGGCATGCCCGTCGGCCGGGGTTGGCCCTGTGCGATGATGCCTCACGTCGAACCGCCCCCCCGGAGGTCATGATGAGCGGCAAATGGTTTTCGAAGTTCGCAAGCTTCCTTTCCACGATGACCGGCAGGCCGGTCATCTTTGTCCTGGCCGTCGCCATGGTGATCGTCTGGGCCCTCACCGGCCCGCTCTTTCACTACAGCGATACGTGGCAACTCGTGATCAACACGTCGACCACGATCGTTACGTTCCTGATGGTCTTCCTGATCCAGAACACCCAGAACCGCGACACCGCCGCGATGCAGATCAAGCTCGACGAGTTGATCCGCGCATTGGGAGGGGCTCACAACGCCCTGCTCGATCTTGAAGAGCTTGAGGAAAAGGACTTGACGCGCTTTCGACGACACTACGAAAAGCTGGCTGAAGAAGCGCGCGCTGTGTTGCGCGCCGGCGGCAGCGACACCGATTCGCCGTTCGTCGACAATCGCGATGATCGTGACGAAGACCGGCGAAGCGGTAAAGGTCGCGACGGCAAACCTGGAGCGGCGGAGCAACGCGACTAGCCAATGCATTGGTTGCGTGCGCACGCTTTGCAATAGCCGTCAGCGCGCGCAATGCTAGAAACGTGCGACGTCGATCACGGCATCGGCAAATGCTTTCGGCGCTTCCTGCGGCAGATTATGTCCTACGCCGCCGCCGATGTTCCGATGCGCGTACTTGCCGGTGAACTTCTTCGCATACGCCGCCGGGTCCGGATGCGGCGCGCCGTTCGCGTCGCCTTCCATCGTGATGGTCGGCACGGCGATCGTCGGCGCCGCGGCCAGGCGCTTCTCCAGATCGTCGTATTGCGGCTCGCCCTTCACCAGTCCCAGACGCCAGCGATAGTTGTGAATCACCACCGCGACATGATCAGGGTTGCTGAACGATTGTGCCGAGCGCTCGTACGTTGCATCGTCGAAATTCCATTTCGGCGATGCCGTATGCCAGATCAGCTTGTTGAAGTCGTGGCGATTCGCGTCGTAACCCGCCGCGCCGCGCTCCGTCGCGAAGTAGAACTGATACCACCAGGCCAGTTCCGCTTTCGGCGGCAACGGCGTGCGGTTCGCCTCCTGGCTGCCGATCAGATAACCGCTCACGGAGACCATCGCCTTGCATCGTTCCGGCCACAGCGCGGCGATGATATTCACCGTGCGCGCGCCCCAGTCGAAGCCGCCGAAAATCGCCTTGTCGATCTTCAACGCATCCATCAGCGCGATGATGTCGACCGCCACCACCGCCTGCTGGCCGTTGCGCGGCGTATCCGCGGACAGGAACCGCGTCGTGCCATAGCCGCGCAGATACGGCACGATGACGCGATAGCCGGCCGCTGCCAGTAACGGCGTGACTTCGGCAAAGGCATGGATATCGTAGGGCCAGCCGTGCAGCAGGATCACAACCGGACCGTTCTGCGGGCCCGCCTCGGCGTATCCCATGCTGAGCGTGCCCGCGTCGATCTGCTTGACGGTGTCGAACGAGGCGGCGCTCGCTCCCGCCTTCGTGCTATTGGACTGTGCGTTGGCAAGCCCGCTTAGTCCCAGTTCCATCAGGCTGAGGCCCGCAACCGCCGTCCCAAGCAGACGACGCCGCCGGGTGTTGATCTGGTCAGACATGGCTAATTCTCCTTATGTGCGACAGCGCTGAATTGAACAGTGCGCCCGCGCGACGCACCGAATGGTTGAAGCAAAACATCGCGAGGCGTGGCCGGCAGAAACGCCCGTCCTCGAAGCCGAATTTAAGTTACGGCTTGGCGTAGATCGCACCGAGACCGATCACTTCAGAGTCCGGCGCACGCGAACCCGACGCCGAACTGCCAACCGTCGCCGAGCCGTATGACGATGCCGTCGGCCCGTTTTGCGCACTCACGCGAGCTTCGGCAGCCAGGATATTTCTGGGGTACTGCGTCTCGTCGCTCGCGGGGTTGTAACCGGCCTTCTCCAGCTGCACGAGTTCCGCGCGAACCTGCGCCCGAGTGAGCGGCTGATTCGATTGTGCGAACGACAAAGCCGGCAGAGCAACGGCAGCGGCGACGATAAGCGATTGAATGACTTTCATGACTTTCACCTCGAGAAAATGTCTTCCACGCAAACGCCCGTTTGCGTTCTGGTTAGCAAGGCCAGTTCGGCTGGCTTGGAAGCATTAGACCCCGTGGACGTATCTGGCTTATGTCGGCAATGCCCGTTGATGAAACGTTATGTACCTTGCTACGGTGCGGATACATTGCGATACAAAGAACGGGGCGACGTTAAGGCTTCAGCCCGCCTCTAAGTCCTCGCCCATGATGAGCAGAAAGGGTGTTGCCTGGGCGGAAATGCTCAGTTTCCTGTAGAGATTGCGCCGGTGAACCTTGGCCGGGGCGGGTGATGCACTCAGCTGTTTCGCCATGTTTCTGGTCGAGTGACCGGTGAGAATCATTAGCGCGACTCCGGTCTCGCGATCGGTCAGCCATGCATTGGATCGCCTGCGCAATGCTTTGTGTCTCCGCGATCAACTGAGGTTTTCTGTTGGGCCAAAAGACCACCGCCACCGGGTCGCCGCTGATGAAACGCGACATCCCATACCTCAAGCGCCATGTCAGTGCGGACGCAATTCAAAGCGGGGCGGTAACTTACAATGCTGCGGATGAGCCAATCTTCTACAGCATCGAAGCGAAACCTGCTGACTTCCTATTTCTCGAGTGGCGATGCCATTCGCAGTCGAAGCGTCAGTGACATCGTGCTGTCAGGCACGCTCGACGTGCCACCGCTCCCCGCTCGTGTGCTTGCGGACTGGGACAGGGAGACGTCGTCGCGCATGGTCCTCGAACCCGGTGACGTCGAGGTCATGCCGCTGGCGCGAACGCAAGTGCGCTGGCCGGACTACACGCGCTGCGTGCGAGCAGCGTCCGAATGGACGGCTGCGCTAGGCCTCCCCGGCGTGCTTGCCGTCAGCGACATTGCGCTCATGGCCTGCCGTGGCGCGAGATATCACTATGACGGCGCGCAATATGGCGGTGCGGCCTTCTGCAATCTTTTTCTCAGCGAAGACAAGGGGCTGGATGTGCATTTCCCCGGTACGGGTCATCGCATTCCCCTGACTCGCGGCACGGCCTTGATATTCGATACCGGCCAGCCACATGGGGTAATCCGGCGCGGCAGCAGCGGATTCAATGCTGCCGACTTCGCTGCGGATCAGGATTGCACGCAAATATTCCTGACGTGGGAGCTTCCCATCGAAGACGTGCATGTGGCGCAGACGCTTAAAGTTGCCTTCGACATTGCCTCTCCAACCTCTTTGCACGCGGATAAAGAGCAAGTGTGCGTGAATGGCGAACCCGCCATGGTGTGCCCGGAAACCGGTCGTTGGTGTCGGGTTGAATGATCGTTGAGGTTTAAGCGGGCTGTCGCGGTTGAGCCTTGCCTCCTGGAGGCAACCGCCTCAAGATTGCCCTCCAGGCGTTCGCGGCGTTGGTGGTGACCGCACTGGCGTTACCTGCAAGCCGCGGCCTGAGGCGACTCGGCCGCAACCGCACATGCATGGCCTGACGACGCCTTAAGCCATCGCGTTCGCTATACGGCAATACCTTGCGTGACCGGTGCGGCGCAAACCGCTTCGCAATCTTGCGCTTCGGGCGCGATCGTCGTGATTGGCGTGACTAGCTTCGCCAGCGGCAGGCGCACCACGAATTCCGAGCCGCGGCCCAGTCCTCCGGAAAACGCTTCGACGGTGCCGCCATGGCTCGCGACGATATCGCGCACCACCGCCAATCCGAGCCCATGCCCCCTGGTTCCCAAGGCGCGGCCCGCAAGCCCGCGCGCGTAGGGCTTGAAGATGCTCGCAAGCTCGCCCGGCGCGATGCCGGCCCCTTCGTCGCTCACGCTGATATAGCAGTAACGCCCGGCTCGTGACGCTGTCACCTTGATCGCATCCGCAGCCGCCGAATATTTGAGCGCGTTGATCAGCAGATTGACGAACACCTGAGTCAGCTCGCCGAAGTCGCCTTGCACCCGCAACGGTGCGTCGCCTGCCGTCACCTGAATCGGCGCGTGATCTGGCGCGCCCGCTTCGGCTACCAGCACACAATGCGCGAGCAGATCGCCGACATCGACCGGCGCGCGATTCACCACCGCTCTCTCACGCGACGCACATGCCAACGCGCCCAGCGCCGGATCAACGGAACCGGCGGAACCGGCATCGTCCGCCGCCATCAATTGCTGGGCCAGTTGACCGAGCACGCTGGCCTGCCGTGAGAGTAGAAGCGCGTATCGCGTCAACTGTTCGTCATGGCCGTACTGGGTGTTCAACAAACGCGCGAGCAGGCCGAGCGGGGTGATGGCATTGCGGATTTCGTGGCCTATCGTTGCGCCGATCGCAGCCTGTTCCGATTCATCGCTACGCCCGGCAAGGGTGACGACGTGCTCCGCACGTTGCACGCTCTGCCCGCCAGCCTGCGCACGCGCATGCCCGCAAGTCTCGACGCGCGGCCGCTCGATCTTCGCATCGTGCAGACGCTCGATGTCCCGCGCCTGCGCAGTGCGAAGCTTCTGCACGCAGTACGTGCACAAGCCGATGATCGGCAGCGCAGCAAGCCTCTCCTTCAGCGAGGCTTCATAGTCGAGCAGCGCAACCCAGTCGGTGCTTTCGTTGCAGACGGCGTCGCCGGCCACTCGCAATCCTTCGAAACCTCGCCCCAGCGCGTCATTGATCGCCTTCGACCATAAGCCCACGGTGGCGCCGCCGTTGAAGCCCGTTTTAGGCGAGGCGTAAATCTGCGCGCCGTCGAGAATCTGCAATTGGCCTGCATCGATATATTCCGCGAGTGCGGGCGCGGTTCGCGTGAGCATATAGCGGGCTTTGTCGGGTCCCAACAGCGCGGGCGCGATCCACACGGCCGCTTCGCGATTGGCGAGTCCGGCATGCAGGAAGTCCGCGGTGACGCTGAGCAATTCGCTCCGCGATTCGTAGAAGTGACACAGATGGGAGCCCCAAGTGAGGGCGCCAAGCGCTGGAAAACCGCTTTTACGAGGTCCGGTGGTCATCGTTTCCCTGAGAGTGCGTGGGTCAAGAACCACAGTCGCGCCAGGCTTTAACGATGTCCCGCGCGCTCGAATATGAATGTCACGGCCCCGCTCGCGTCGATCCGCCGATCCTGTTGAAGGACAGGAAGCGGTTCCGCCGCGTTGGTGCTCGATATTTGGGATTCAGCAGAATTTGAAAGTACGCGAGGGCCAGCTTTGACAGAATAGATATTTTCCCTATGCATGTTTTTGGGCGGCAATGAGCGTCTGGTCACATGGGCGTCAATCACGTGTGGTATTCGATCTGGAAAGGGGCAATGCGCTCACGGCGGCCAGGTGCTCGCCACGAGCAGATCCTCGGCATTGTTCGGCGGGCGCAGACCGTCGGTCCTGCCGGAGAAGTAGCGCTGCGTCAGATCGGCCGCCGGGACGTGTATCGCTTCGCCAAAGCCGGCTTCATGGGCCAGCGCCAGCATCTCCGGCGGAGTGAAGAAGCTGATAAAAGGTGTCCCGCTTGCTCGCGCGCCCTTCTCCGCCATCTCGAGCCCCGGACGCACCTCAGGGTCCGCCAGATGCAGCGGGAGCAGGAAGGTCATGGCAAGCGTCGATCCCGGCGCGAGCGCCGCGACCTCGCGCAGCGTGGCCATGTTCGCTTCCAGAGTGAGATACATACTGACGCCCGTGGAGACCACGATCGCCGGCTTGCTGTCATCGAAGCCCGCAGCCGTCAACTCATCCCGCCAGTTCCGGCCCGCTTCGAAATCGACCGGCACGAAGCGCAGCCAGTCCGGCACGCCGTAGCCGAGTTCGATCAGGCGCTGGCGCTTCCATGCCTGAGGACCTGGCGGGGTCGATCTCGAACACCTTGAGGCGGCACGCGATCTCCGGCCTGCGCTGCGCGAAACTGTCGAGCCCCGCGCCGAGGATCACGTACTGACTCAGCCCGCGCCCGGCCTGTTCCACGACCAGGTCTTCGATGAAGCGCGCTCGAGCCACGATCGAAGCGCGAAACGGACGCGTGAACTGCGGGTCCATGTCTCCGCGTCCGCGCCAGTCGTCGCCTGGAGCCAGCAACTTGAGGCCGACTGTGTCTTCCAGCACATGCGGCGGCGGGTCCGCCTCGACGTGCAGCGCGCGCCACAAGGCGACACGCGCAGCGGTGCTGTCGGGCGCCGCATTTCGCGTCTCGTTCATGAGTCTCGATCCGGTTGTTTGGTTCCGGGCTCCGATTCGCCATCGCACACCAGCAGCTGTCGCAATCCTGCCGCGCGCAACAGGCTATGATTGCCACGTGAATAGACGAGCCGATGACGGGGGACAGCGTGTCACAGACAAGCTCTGATCGCAAGACGACCTTCAGCACACGCCTCTTATGGTTCGTTGGACTGTGGTTGCTCGGCGTTGCCGGCGCAGTGCTGCTCGCGCTGCCGTTCCGGCTTCTGATCGCCGCGGCCATGCATTATCAGCATTGATTCGTTGTTTCCACCTCAATGCCGGTCGAGCATTTTTGGCAACTGGCCAAGCTGTCGAAATAGCGATAGCCAATCTTCGAGGTGCCAGGTTTTCTCGATCAGATTTCCACGCATCTGATGGAAAGAATGAATCGCGAATTTCACATGCTTCGAACTCGCGTCGATGCCGAGCAGCTTGCCCGTTTGCGTGCCGCTGATCTCCGCGCGAACCCCTATCCGGTTGCCATGCACCAGCAAATCGAGAATTTCGACTTTCAAGTCCGGCAGCGCGGTCGCTATGTCATGGAACACCTGAACCATTTGACCGGGTCCGGGGGCGACGCCGCGAGGCTCCGGAATGTACTGCCAGTCAGGGGTGACAACCTTCGCCAATAACTCGACGCTTTTCTGCTCGAACGCTCGATAGAACCCTTCAACCGCTTCTCGCGCCACCGCTTCATCGGTACCTGAGGTCATGATCTGCTGCTCCTGAGGGTGCAAGTCGCCATGGTAGACCGAATCATTCCGGGTGGCTTCACGGCATTCAACGTCGGGCCGCCCTCCGTTTGCATGCGAATGAATGCGGCCGTTTTTTTGCCAATCCGCCGCGCCATAGCGCGTCCCGAAACCGGCACCCAGTACCCACAAATTATCTGCCCGGTATAACATCTGTGAGCGTGATGGACGTCAACCATGTCACGCATGTTGCGCCCTTCCTGCGACAAGCCAAAGCGGCATGCATGCGTGCGGCGTCGCGGTGACCGCAATAGCTAACCTGCTTCAGTCATCCAAACGAAACTCGCGCCCGCCTCCGGCATGAAACGCGCAGGCGGAACGACGTGGGTTCTACTGCTGTAGGAACCCGTAACGGTCTAACAACAATCAAGCCGATGCCCAACGAAATCCCGCAACCGCAAGCAATTTGTAATGACGTCTCCCGCAGCGCGATCTTCATTGTCGCGACCGTCGCGAACGACCGTGACCAGGAGGCCAAGGTGCGCGAATGGTGCGGCGACATTGCCGCCCTCGTGCGCGCGGTCGGCAAGCGTGTGCCGGCCGGCAATCTGTCGTGCGTCTGCTCGTTCGGCTCCGACGCATGGGACAGGCTGTTCGGCGCGCCGCGGCCCGCCCTCCTGCATCCGTTCCGCGACATCGGCGAGGGCGAGCGTCGAGCGTTAGGGACACCGGGCGATTTCCTGCTGCACATCCGCGCCGATCATATGGATCTCTGTTTCGAACTCGCCACGCAGTTGCTGGGCGCGCTCGGCGACGCGGTCACCGTGGTCGATGAAGTTCACGGATTTCGCTACTTCGATATGCGCGACATGGTGGGTTTCGTCGACGGCACCGAGAACCCGACAGGCCGCGCCGCCGACGAATACACGCTGATCACCGAAGACCCCGGCTTCGAGGGCGGCAGCTATGTCCTCGTGCAAAAGTACCTGCACGACATGGACGGATGGAATGCGCTTTCGGTCGAGACTCAGGAGCGCATTATCGGCCGCAAGAAATTGTCCGACGTCGAACTGGACGCGGCGGTCAAACCGTCGTCATCGCACAGCTCGCTGACCACGATCACCGAGAACGGCAAGGAAGTGAAGATCTTGCGCGACAACATGCCATTCGGCCGCCTGGGCGCGGCCGAATTCGGCACCTACTTTATCGGCTACGCACGATCGCCCGCGCCGATCGAGCAGATGCTGGAGAACATGTTCATCGGGCGGCCGCCGGGCAACTACGACCGGCTGCTCGACTATAGCCGCGCCGTCACGGGTGGCCTGTTCTTCGTGCCGTCGGCCACCTTGCTCGAAGAACTCGCGGACCGCGATCCGCCGAGCGTCACGGCCGCCATCGAAACACAACCCGAACCCTCTTCGCCCGCCGAGCCGCGCCACGACGGCTCGCTGAATATTGGCTCTCTCAAGGGAATCTCCCAACATGAATAACCTGCATCGCGAGCTCGCCCCCATTTCCAGTGCCGCCTGGTCGCAGATTGAAAACGAAGTGGCGCGCACCTTCAAACGCAGCGTAGCGGGCCGTCGCGTGGTCGACGTCAAGGGTCCGGGTGGAACCGAACTGTCCGGTGTCGGCACGGGGCATCAGACCGCGATTGCCGCGCCTCAACAAGGCGTCGTGGCCAAGCTCGCGGAGGTCAAGCGCGTGGTCGAGTTCACCGTGCCGTTCGAGTTGCAGCGCGAGGCGATCGATAGCGTGCTGCGCGGCGCGAACGACGCCGACTGGCAGCCCGCGAAAGACGCAGCGAAAGAACTCGCCTATGCGGAAGATCGCGCGATCTTCGACGGATACGAGGCAGCGGGAATCGGCGGGATTCGCGAAGGCTCGTCGAACGCGCCGCTCGCGCTGTCCGCCGACATCGGCGATTATCCGCACGCGATCGGCAATGCACTGGAGGCGTTGCGGCTCGCCGGCGTGGACGGGCCTTATTCCGTGCTGCTCGGCGCCGACGCCTACACGGCGCTCAGCGAGGCACGCGACCAGGGCTATCCGGTGATCGAGCACATCAAGCGGATCGTGAACGGCGACATCGTCTGGGCGCCCGCGCTGAGCGGCGGAAGCGTGCTCTCCACGCGAGGCGGCGACTTCGAGTTGCACCTCGGTGAAGACCTGTCGATCGGCTATCTCAGCCACACTGAATCGGTCGTGCGCCTCTATCTGCGCGAAACGCTGACATTCCTAATGTTGACGAGCGAAGCCTCCGTGTCGCTGACGCTCGCTGAATAAGCGCGGGTTCTTGCGGGCTCAGGCACGCAAGGGCCGTTTCATCCGCGACCGGCGGCGCCGGTGTCAGTGGTAGCCGGCGTCCCCTTCCCGCACCTTGCCGCGGAACACGCGGTACTGCATGGCGTTGTAGACGAGGATGACCGGCAGCACGATCACCGTGCCGACCAGCGTGAAGAGCTGGCTCGAATGACTCGACGAGGCTTCCCAGATCGTTAGCGAAGGCGGCACGATGTTCGGCCAGATGCTGATCAGCAAGCCGCTGTATCCGAGAAAGCACAGCGCAAGCGTGAGCAGGAACGGCATCGCTTCATGCTGCAGACGAAGCGATCGAAAAATGCCCCACACGCAGGCCAGAACAAGAATCGGCACCGGCATGAACCAGCCGAGATAGCCGCTCCCGAACCAGCGATGCTCGACCGCCGGCAATCCGATCACGGTCCACAGACTTACCACGAAGATGATCCCCAGCAGTACGGCCAGCAACGGCCGCATCACCTCGCGCATCTTGCGCTGCAGTTCGCCTTCGGTCTTGAGGATTAGCCAGCCGCAGCCGAGCGTCGCATAGGTGAAGAGCACGCCGATGCCGCAGAACAGGCTGAACGGCGACAGCCAGTCGAACGGGTCGCCGGCGAAACGGTCATCGACGATCTTGATGCCTTGCAGCAGCGACCCCAGCACGATGCCCTGGCAAAGGCCCGCGAGAGCCGAGCCGGCAATGAAGGCGAGATCCCACGCATGCTGGGTCCGCGTGGCCTTCGCGCGCAATTCAAAGGCCGCGCCGCGAAAGATCAGCCCCACGACCATCAGGATCAGCGGCAGATAGTTTGCCGGCAGCAGCGTCGAATAGACGACCGGGAACGCCCCGTATAGCCCCGCACCGCCGAGCACGAGGAACGTTTCGTTGCCGTCCCAGACCGGCGCGATGGTGTTGAGCATGACTTGCCGATCGCCTTTCTCCTCGAAAAACGGAAACAGCAGGCCGATGCCGAGATCGAAGCCGTCCAGCATCACATAGATGAAAACGCCGAGGCCGATGATCGCAGCCCACACGACCGGAAGATCGATTTGCATGACCTCACTCCCGTTCCAGTGCGTCCAGCGGACGATTGCGCAACACCGGATGTTTAACGGACCGGCGGGCGTCGACCTCTTCTTCCGGTCCGCGCTTCATCATCTTGAGCATGTAGTAGACCCCCATACCGAATACCAGGAAGTACACCAGCACGAAGATCAGCAATGACACGCCCGCTTGCTGGGCACTGATCGGCGAGAGTGAGTCTTCGGTTCGCAGAACACCATAGACCGTCCAGGGTTGGCGGCCGACCTCCGTCGTTACCCACCCAGCCAACAGCGCGACGATCCCCGACGGCCCCATGCACAGCACGAAAACCTGATACCAGCGCGTCTCGTAGAGGCGGCCTCGCACCCTGAGCAGCAACCCGAGCAAGGCGGCCAACAGCATCAGCATGCCGAGGCCCGCCATGATCCGGAAGGTCCAGAAGATGATTGGCGAATACGGGCGGTCTCTGGCGGGAAACGTCTTGAGCCCGCGGATTTCTCCATCCCAGCTATGGGTCAGAATGAGGCTGCCCAGATGCGGGATTTGCACCGCATAGCGCGTCACTTCCGCATTCATGTCGGGAAAACCGACCAGATTGAGCGCCGTGCCGCCTTTCTCGGTTTCCCACAGGCCTTCAATTGCGGCGATTTTGGCCGGCTGATATTGGCGCGTATTGAGGCCATGCGCATCGCCGACAAAAATCTGCACCGGCGTGAGCAAAAGCAGAATCCACAACGCCATCGAAAAGCTGCGTTTGACGGGTCCGTCGCGCCGGCCATGCAACAGGTGCCACGCCCCGCACGCAGCGACGATAAACCCCGCCACAATGAACGCGGCGATGGTCATATGCGCGAGCCGGTACGGGAACGACGGATTGAAAATCACCTTCAGCCAGTCGACCGGTACGATCCGGCCGTTCATCATGGCGAATCCTTGCGGCGTTTGCATAAAGCTATTCGACGCGAGAATCCAGAAAGTGGACATCAACGTGCCGAGCGCCACCATCAGCGTGGCGAAGAAGTGCGCGCGCGGACTCACACGCTGCCAGCCAAACAGCATGACACCGAGAAAGCCCGCCTCGAGAAAGAACGCCGTCAACACTTCATATGTCAGGAGCGGTCCTGTGATGTTGCCGGCAATGGTGGAAAAGCCACTCCAGTTGGTGCCGAACTCGTAGGCCATCACCACGCCCGAGACCACGCCCATGCCGAAGCCGACCGCGAAGATCTTCGACCAGAACAGAAACATGTCCTTGTAGACCGCGTCGCCGGTCAGCAACCAGCGCCCTTCCAGTACGGCGAGGAAGCTGGCCATGCCTATGCTGATGGCGGGGAAAATGATGTGAAATGAAACCGTGAATGCGAACTGAAGCCTGGCGAGGTGGAAGGCGTCGAAGATTTCCATGATTGAACGGCGGCTCCAGGTTGTACCGGCACTTGCGCAAAGATGAACGCCTCGCGAAGCTGAGAGACATCACTCAGCCGGCGAACCGCGCGCCTCCCGTCTCTTTCCTGGTAGAAGAGTTCGGGAGGCATCATCAGGTCCGCTTCCGGATAATACGCGCCACACCGCCGACACGCTCGCTGCGTGTCCTTGCCTGTTGCCCACGCCACGCCGTCAGGACCTGGCGCCCTCCGTGGACTCCCTGCTGCCGACTTCGTCGGACGACTTCTTCTTTGTCCGGCTATTAGCGCGTTTCGCCTTGGGCGGCGTCGCCTCGCCGCGAACGAACTTCACTTCGCCGCTGTCCTTGTCATAGCTGACCTCGACATTGTCGCCCGATTTCAGTTTGCCGCCGAGAATCTCCTTGGCAAGCCGCGTTTCCAGTTCCTGGCGAATCTGGCGCTTCAGTTCGCGGGCGCCGAACTCCGGCCGGTAGCCGGCCTCGGCCAGATGGTCGACAATCGACTCGTCGATCTTGAGTGTGATGTCCTGGGCCGCCGCGGTGCGCGTGACCCGCTCGAGCTGGATCCGCACGATCGAGCGGATATTCTCGCGAGAAAGTCCGTGAAAGACGATCACCTCGTCGATGCGGTTCAGGAACTCCGGACGGAAGTGGCCCTTGAGCACATCCATCAACTCCTCGCGAAGCTTCTTCTCCGGCAACTGATCCGCCTCGGGCTTCTCGAGGTTATCCATGATGATGTGCGCGCCGAGATTGCTGGTCGCGATGATGATCGTGTTGCTGAAGTCCACCACGCGACCCTTGCCGTCGGTCAGACGGCCGTCGTCGAACACCTGGAGCAATACATTGCTCACGTCCGCGTGTGCCTTCTCGATCTCGTCGAGCAGAATCACGCTATACGGCCGCCGCCGGACCCGCTCCGTCAGCTGGCCACCCTCGTCATAGCCGACATACCCCGGCGGCGCGCCGATCAGGCGTGCCACCGCGTGACGCTCCATATACTCGGACATGTCGATACGAATGACCGACTGTTCATCGCCGAACACCGTTTCGGCCAGCGCCTTCGCGAGTTCGGTCTTGCCGACGCCGGTCGGTCCGAGGAAGAGGAAAGTCGCGATAGGCCGGTTCGCCTGGCCAAGTCCGGCACGCGACAGACGCACGGCGTCGCTCACGGCAAGCACCGCGTCGTCCTGGCCGACCACGCGCTCACGCAGTTTGTTTTCCATGTCCAGCAGCTTCTGGCGCTCTTCCTGTGTCAGTTCCGTGACCGGAATGCCGGTTTGACGCGACACCACTTCGGCGATGGCCGCCACGGTGACTTCAAGCGTTTCCGAACCGGTCTTGCGCTGCCATGCCTCCATCTGCTCATCGAGTGTCGTCTGCTTTTCGCCGATACGTTCCTCGAACTTCTTCGCCTCGTCATAGCGCTTGCGCGAGGACGCGTAATCCTGCTCGCGCCTGAGTTGAGACATCTCGGCTTCGAGTTCCTGGATGTCCGCCGGACGCGAAGTCGCGCCGATCCGTACGCGCGCCGCGGCCTGGTCGATCAGGTCGATGGCTTTGTCGGGCAGAAAGCGCGACGTGATGTAACGGTCCGACATTTCAGCGGCCGCGACAAACGCATCGTCCGCGAAGGTCACCTGATGATGCGCCTCGAGCTTGTCGCGCAGACCGCGCAGGATGACGATGGTCTGCTCGACGGTCGGCTCGGGCACCAGCACCGGCTGAAAGCGCCTCTCCAGCGCGGCGTCTTTTTCAATGTACTTCTGGTATTCGTTGAGCGTCGTCGCGCCGATCAGACTGAGTTCGCCGCGAGCCAGCGCCGGTTTGAGCACGTTCGCGATGTCGAGACCGCCCTCGCCGCCGCCCTGGCCGGCGCCCACGATCATGTGCAACTCGTCGATGAACAGAACCAGTTCGTCTTTCTTTGCCGTCACTTCGTCGATCAGCGTTTTTGCGCGTTCCTCGAACTCGCCGCGATACTTCGCACCCGCCACCATCGAATTGATATTGACCTCGACGAGCCGCTTGCCGCGCAGATTTTCGGGGACCTCGTCGTTGACGATGCGCTGCGCCAGACCTTCGACAATGGCGGTCTTGCCAACGCCGGGCTCGCCGATCAACACCGGATTGTTCTTCCTGCGCCGCGCGAGCACCTCGATCGTGCTTTCGATTTCCTGCGCGCGGCCCAGCACCGGGTCGAGCTTGCCCTGGCGCGCGAGCGCCGTGAGGTCACGCCCGAACTTGTCGAGTGTGGGCGTGCCGGTCGGTGCATCGACGCGGCCGTCCTCGGCGCCTTTGCCGACCACCTTCACCACTTTCTGCCGCAGCCCTTCCGGCGTCACACCATACTTCTTCAGCAGCGTGCCCGCGATACTGTCCGGCACCGCCGCAAGCCCGATCAGCAGATGTTCCGGGCCGACATACGAATGACCCAGATCACGCGATGCCTGGAACCCGTACTGGAACACTTTCTTCAGGCGCGGCGAGATGGTCATTTTCTCGATCGACGCATCGGGATTCGCGGTGCCCTTCTGCGCGTGCTGATCGATATAAGCCTTGATGTCCTGCGGCGAGAGCTTGAGTTCCTTCAGCAGCGCAGTGCCGACATCGTTGTCCGCCAGTACATACAGCAGATGTTCGGTGTCAAGCTCGCTTCGCTGGAGTTCGTGCGCTTTCTCTGCAGCACGCTGCAACAACTCGAGCGTCTGTTCGCTGAAGGCGTCGGTTGCGTCGACCGATTCGCGCGGCACCTCAGCGGAGAGACTCTCGTTATCGTCGTCTTCCTCGTGCGCGCCGCCCATCCCGCCGAAGAAGCGTGACAGACCACCGCCTCCCAATAGCGAGTCGAACGGGTTCGCCATGCTCTGGTGCCGCATTAATTGCCGGTAGTCGTAATCGCAAATCGATAAAGTTTTCCGCTCGCCGTTCTGCACAACGGTCACACGGGCGACGGCGGGACGAGCGTTACAGATTTCGCAAAGGGCGGGCATCGTAAAATCACCTTTCTGAGGTAAGGCATCCGATGTTGTTAAAAGTTTTAGGACGCGTTCAAGTGAGGGGAGAACGCTCGGAACCTGTCGCCGGCCTTTCGTTATGGTTGTGCTCGAGGCCGATGTTTCGCTGTTCAGCGTTCAAAATGGGCGTCGCTTTCGAATAGATAGCGATGCACGAGCGGCTTGGGTCAACCGGCATGCGCTCGCGCTCTCTCACTACGCGTCTGGTCGCCGCATGATTGGCATAACGAACCTAAATAAACCGCCCTTGAATTCTATGAGTGGATTGTGAGTAAGGGGACATTGGTTTTTCCGATGGGGCGCATGGGCCGACATGCCGACGCTATCGTGCGGCGAGGCGACGCGCTCTAATGCGCGTGGTCGTCACTACTTGCGGGCCTCGCGGCGGCTCTGCTCCGCCACGGTGAGAATCGCTTCTGGCATGACTTCGAGCCGCTCTTTCGGGATCGGCTGGCCACTTTCGTCGGAGAGGCCGTAAGTGCCGTCGTCGATTTTCTGCAGCGCACGCCCAATATCCGCAATGCGCTGGTCGTTCACGTCGTGCAGCGACTGATTGATTTCATTCTGCGCCATTCCCTGCGCCGCGTCCTCATACTCCTCGGCCTCGTCGCCGTGCTCCTCCCGAGCCGTTCGATCGTCTGCGATCGTCTCCGCTTCGCCGCCCAGCAATTCCCGGCGCAGCGCCTCCAGGCGCTTGCGCTGCTGCGCGATGAACTCGTCACTCAAGCCGCTCTGTTGGTTCGACATGGTGTTCTCCCTCTGTATGATTGGCCCGCTGAACGTTGGGACAGCGCCGTCAACTGAGATCGACGTTGTCCGCGTAATGGTCGACGGTAACCTTGCATTCGTCGATCACGACCTGAAGAAAAGCAGGATCGTTTCTTTCCACCCATCTTTCCACGTGCAGGAAACGCTGCGTGCCGAGGTCGGCGATGCGCTCGGCGTCCGAGGTTGTGACATCGACCGTAACGATCCCCCGATTTGTTTGCAGAGGCGAGATCGTCGCGGAGAACTGAAACCGTCTATATGAAAATTCTTGTGCCATAGCGACTCCTTGGCAGAAATGAGTTAAACGTACGGTTTCTTCATACGAGTGCGAGGTTTCGTGCGCGCCAGCTTGCGACCACCATGGTCATGCTACCGGGATTACGGCATGATGGCGCTAGCAGCGACACGCAGGCTAAGGAGAAAGCGATGCCAGCATCCACTGTTTTCTATGGCGAGTTCGAGATGGTCGTGCGCCCAGAGACCAATAAGTTCGGCGCCTGGATCGCGAGCGTGAGCCTGAAAAATAGCGCGGGTAAGGTGGTCGATATTCGCCCGATGACCGTTCAGCCCGAATGGCTGACCAAAGAAGAAGCGATCAGAGACGCGGTCGAATGGGGCCGCCGGTTCATCGATCGTGAGTTCGAGACGCCGCAACCGCACTCCTGGGTCAGCGCCCGGTCTCGCGCGGAAGACTGGTTCCGCGATGCCGAAGAAAAATCGCACGGGCCGGACATCAGTTCCTGAACGCGACAAACCTGAACGCTGCAAAGCCGGCCTTGCAACACGCTTGCAGGCTCAGTGAAATCTTTGCGCAGCCGCTCTCTACTTACGCAGACGCGCCTCGATTTCCTGTTTGCTGAGCGACAACAGATCTTCGCTGATCTGCTCGAATATCATTCGACGCGCTTCCTCGCTCAGATTCGAACGCACCATGCCGAGGAATTTCGCCTCCATGGCGAGCCGCAGCCGATTGTAGAGTTGACGGAGCCGCCCTTCTTCCAGATAAGCGGCAACCCGCTTTGCAAATTTCTCGCGGTCTTTCTCAGTCAGCGCCGTGCCGGTGTATTCCTCGTTCACGAGAACTTCGACCTCCTGCAAGTCGAGCTTAAGCCCAGGCGTCTGGAAAACGCGCGCGCGACCTCCGTCAGCCACGACAAGCCAGGTAACTTCGACCATCATGCACCTCTGAGCAGAATTTCTAGCGCATACGCGGCGCCCGCTCGCCGACAGTGCCGGCGACACTCACTCAAGATAGCAGTTCGGACCGGCTACGCCCAAGGTCAATTCGTCGATTCGTCGCATCGGCGTGAAGTTCGCCGCTCGCCCGGCTTGCGGACATTGATGTCCGATAAGTCATGAATGTCAGCATATTGATGGCTGCGGACGCGGTCCTCGGCGTCGGCCCGACGCCAAACCGCGAAGTTCGGTACGATAAGGCCGCCTGTCGCACGAGCACATCCTGCTATGAACGAAATGACAATGGATTGGGGCGGTGTCCGCGTGTTTCTCGCGATCGCCCGTTGCGGCACACTCGGCGCCGCCGCGCGCCAACTGGGACAAACCCAGCCCACCATGGGGCGCCGGCTGCGTGCGCTCGAAAGCGCGGTCGGCCAGGCGCTGTTCCAGCGCACCGCCGACGGCTTCGTACTGACCGACGAAGGCACCGCGGTGTTGAGTTTCGCGGAGCGAATGGAGGAAGAAGCGCTCGCGTTCACACGTTCGCTCGCGGGGACCACGCAGCAGTTGACGGGGTCGCTGCGCGTGTCGTCCTCGGACTGGTTCGGTATTCATGTGCTCACCCCTGTGTTCGCCGCGTTTCTCTCGCGGCATCCGCAGCTCTCCATCGAGTTAATCACCGATTCGCGACGCTACAGTCTTTCGCGCCGTGAAGCGGATCTCGTGTTTCGCATCACGCCGTTCGACGAACCCGACGTGATCCAGCGAAAGGTCATGGATCTTAACTACGCGCTGTACGGGCACGCCGATCTGGTGGCGCCGCAGGCCGGCGATGGCGCGGGCCAATCGCTCATTACGATGGACAGCGCCTTCGAGGCGTTGCCCGACGTGACGTGGATTCGCCGCATGCTGCCGAATGCGCGAGTCGCGTACGCCAGCAACAATCGCGGCGTCCAGGCGCGCATGTGTGCCGAGGGCGGCGGCTTCGCGGTGCTGCCGTGCGCGCTTGGCGACAACACGCCAGGACTGCGGCGCATCGACCTCGGCGAAACGCCGCCGGGCCGCCAAGTGTGGCTCGGCTACCATCGCGACCTTCGACGGCTGGGGCGGTTGCGGGCGCTGATCGACGTTGTCGTCGACAAACTCGCCAACGCATAATTGACATCTGGCCGCCGCTGAAATCACTCACGGTTGCCGACCCGCGCGGCCGGCGTCACTCGATATCGACGACGATCTTGCCCCGCGCGCTGCGATCGGTGATTGCGTTGTACCCTTGTTCCGCCGAGCGAAGACCGAAGCGGTGCGGATCGAGTCGCGGCGTCAATTCACCCGCTTCGGCAAGGCGCGTCGCCTCGCGCAGCATGTCGCCGTGACGCGCCCGATTCTCGCCGCTCAGCAGCGCATGCAGGGTGAACACGCCCGAATACGTCGCCTCGCGAAACGACAGCGGCGCGAGTGCATGCGTACCCCAGCCAAGCGCGCTGACCACATGGCCGAAATGCTTGACCGCCGCGAACGATGCATCGAGCGTCGCGCCGCCCACCGTGTCGGCGACCACCTCGAATCCCGCCCCGCCCGTATGCTGCGCGACATATTGCTCGACGTTCTGCGCGGCGTAATCGATTGGCGTGGCGCCGAGGCGCATAAGCTCGTCGTGATCGCGTGCGCTCGCCGTCGCGAACACGCTTGCTCCTAGCGCCCGCGCGAGTTGCACCGAAACATGGCCCACGCCACCCGCGCCTCCTTGCACGAGCACCGTCTGCCCGGCCTGAAGCTTCGCGCGATCCACGAGCCCCATGTAGGCGGTGATGAACGCAAGCGGCAAAGAGGCGGCTTCGCGCATCGACAGGTTGGAGGGCTTCAGCGCGAGTAGATCCGCGTCGACCGCGGCATATTGCGCGAGCGAACCCTGAATGCCGCCGACACCGCCTGTCATGCCGTAGACCTCGTCGCCCGCTTTGAAACGCGTTGCGCCCGCACCCACCGCCTCGACCACGCCAGCCATGTCGATGCCGAGCACCAGTGGCAGCGGATGTTTTGCATGAGCGGCGCCGCCTGCGCGGATTTTCGTGTCGAGCGGATTGAGACCGGCCGCCGCGATACGCACCCGCACTTGGCCGGGCAACGGTTCAGGGCGAGCCACGGTGGTGAGTTCCAGCGGTCCGTTGTACTGAGAGAGGACGAGGGCTTGCATTGTCATGGTCAACGCTCCTTGCAAATACCGGTGAAAGGAAAAGCAGATGGAGCGAATAGTGACCCATGCAAACGGGCCTGAACACTTAAAAATGTGCACGCTTGCCATGCATTAATGCATGATGCAACGCCTGTAGGCGGCGGTTCTTCATTCAGAGTCTCCCGCATAAGATGACTGACTTTCCAATCCGCCTCGATCGGTACTCCCAGCGAGACTACCGAAAATGTCAGGACGAGCGCCGTCGACGGCGTTGCGCGCCCCGCCCGTGAAGCGGGGCAGGCCCAACATGTCAATTTCGTAATGAACCGGTGGGGATCGCGTCAGGTGCGCAAGCGCAATATGGTTTCCAGACGCTCAGAGAAGAAAGACCTGCGCAATACCAGTAGCGTCGAATGAGCTGCTGCTATTCAGCAAATTTCCCTCGATCAACCCTCGTATTTATTTCGGAGTCTGAATCATGAAGAAAGCTATCGTTTGCATTGCCCTCGCTGCCGCCGCCCTGTCCGCTCCGGTGCTCAGCTTCGCGCAATCCAACGGGCCGGTGACACGCGCCGAGGTCCGCAGCGATCTCGTGCAGTTGGAGCGAGCCGGCTATAGCCCGGCGCGTTCCGACGACGCCAGCTATCCGGCCGACATCCAGGCCGCCGAAGCAAAAGTCGCGACGCAATCCACGCATCAGCAAACGCAGACCTACGGCGGTGTGCCGGCGAACGGCACGTCGTCCGGCGGACCGGCGCATACGGCGATGCAATCGACCTGTATCGGTCCGGCCAGCTTCTGCACCCCGTACTTCGGCAAATAAGCGATATACCGCGCCGGTCTCGTGCTTGCCGCCAGACGCACGGGACCGAGTTTGATGACGCGCAGCTTTTTCTGCGCGAGGCAGAAGCCGCGGCGGCCGCACACGACTCAATCCTGCAAGCCGCGCACGTTCCGGTAAGAACAGCGGCTCGAATCGACAAAGCGCACGCGAAACTCGACCGGCTGGTCTTTGAACGTGAAGGCCGTGCGTTCGATGCGCAGCACCGGCGCGCCGACTTCGATATTCAGCGCGCGCGCCACTTCTTCGTCGGCGGCCGCCCCGCCCAGATCTTCCACCACGCGCACGACTGAGATTCCAAAATGCTCCTGGTAAAAGCCGTAAATGGAACCGCGCCGTGCCTTGAACATCTCGGCTTCGAGCGTCGGAAACACGTCGAGCGGAAACCACAAACGATCGAGCATGACAGGCACGTCATCATGCAGCCGAAGATTGTCGGCGGTGGCAAGCCGTGCGCCGCGCGCGAGCTTGAGCGTCGCGGCGAGTTCCGCGCTCGCGCGCTCCTTGCCGAAACGCAGCAGGCGCGCGGTGACTTTCAGTAATTCGCCGTCTGTATCGACGAAGCTGAAGTAGTGGTCGAACGCATGTTCGTCGGCGAACTTCGCGACGATCGTGCCGCGCCCTGCCCGGCGAATCAGCAGACGCTCGGCCACCAGTTCTTCGACCGCGCGGCGGATCGTGCCGATGCCGACGCCGAATTCCTCGGCTAGTTGCGGCTCCGTCGGAATCTTGTCGCCGGCTGTCCATTGGCCGGTACGAAGGCGCTCGAGAATACCGGCGCGGACGATTTCATAGAGCGGTTGCTCTCCCGGAGTACGAAGTCCTGGCATTCAGGTCAGTGTCAGAGTGAAGAAAAAAGGAATCGGAAAACGCCGCCCGATCCGCGATGAGAGGGCCGCGAAACGCACGCGTTTCATGCGCCGCTTCCGGTCCAATTCGCGGCCCGATTCGCGGCCCGCATGGCGAATTCCGGAAGGATACAGGATCGACACCCAAATGCATCACGACCGCTGGGCGCCGCGCCTAACAACCGCGAGGATCGAAGACAATCGGCGTTGACCCGAACCCGCCTCTTAATTCGAATCATTCGAATGATTCGATTGACGAAGGCATGATGTCGCCCTAGACTGATCTCCATCGCGCAACCACGCGCGCTTACATCAAAGGAGATGAGCCATGCCGAATTTCATCAAGCACATTGCATTCAAGGTTGAAGATGTCGAGAAGGAACGCGCGTTCTATGAGAACGTGTTTGGCTACAAGCACGTGAATACGGTGCGTCGCAAGGGCAAGAACGGCGACCACATTTCGCATCACCTGACCGACGGCTATATGGACCTGACGTTGATTCACTATGAGCAATCGGATTCGGACGAAGCCGATTTCGCCGGGCCGGCGCCATGCATTCACCACATCGGCATGGAAGTGGATGACCTCGAGGCGTTTATCGCGCAGATCAAGGAAAATGGCGGTGAAATCCTGACGGCGCCGGGTCATCTGCCGGTCAAGTTCCGTTCGCCGAACGGGCCGGTGGCCGAAGTCGTGCCCATGGATCGCTGGGAAAAGAAGACGCTCGCCGCCGGCGTACACGGCGAAGTACTCGAGTAACTACGTTCAGGTTCGCGTTTCAGCTCGCATTACACCAATTAAATGGCGAGCGGTTCGACGTACGGCGACGTGGAGCGATCCCCGCGGCGCCGCGACACCAAACGCAACGGCACGTGCCGTTGCGTGGTCGCAAGGAGGAGACACGATGGAATCGATCCGCCGCCGCAAGCGCTTTTCCGCGACGACAGGCGTACTGATTGTCCTGTGCATCATGTCGTTCCTGATGTATGTGGACCGCACCAACATTTCCACTGCGGCTCTCGCGATCCGTCGCGATCTGCATCTGAGCAACTCGCAGCTTGGCATCGTGTTTTCCGCTTTTGCGCTGACCTACGCGCTCGCGATGATTCCAGGCGGCTTTATCAGCGATCGTCTCGGCGCCCGCAAGATGCTCGCCGTGTGCGGCGTGCTGTGGGGTCTCGGCACGCTCCTGACCGGCCTCGCCGGCGGGCTGGGTACGCTGCTGCTCGCGCGCTTCGTCGTGGGATTGGGCGAAAGCCCGATCGTACCGGCATCGGCCCGCGCGTTGACCGCGTGGATGGAACCCGAGCGGCGCGGCTTTTCGCAAGGCATCACGCATGCCTGCGCCAGGCTGGGCAACGCATCGACGCCGATTCTCGTCGCCAGTCTGATCAGCGCATTTTCGTGGCACATCGCGTTCATCGTGCTCGGCGCGGCGAGTCTCGCGTGGGTCGTGCTGTGGGTCTGGTACTACCGCGACAATCCCGCTGATCATCCGGGCATCACACCCCAGGACATCGCGCGCCTGCCCGCCAAACTCGGCACGGCACGCGTGCCGATGCGCTGGCCGCCGCTCTTGCGGGCGCTCTGGCCGGCTACTCTAGTGAGCTTCTGTCACGGCTGGATTCTGTGGTTCTTTCTCAACTGGATGCCGTCGTTTTTTGCGCAGGCGTATCACCTGAATATCCGGCATTCAGCCATTTTCAGTTCGGGGATTTTCCTGAGCGGCGTAGTCGGCACCACGCTCGGCGGCTCGCTCAGCGATCTGATGCTGAAGAAGACCGGCAACATTCGCCGCTCGCGTCAAACGCTGATTACAGTGGGGTTTCTCGCACCCATCGTGTTCTTCGTGCCGATGTTCCTGCACACGTCGTCGACGCTTGCCGCGCTCTCGCTGGCCGCCGCGCTGTTCCTCTCCGAACTGGTGACCGCGCCGCTGTGGGCCGTCGCAATGGATCTCGCACCCAACCACGCGGCGACCTCGAGCAGCATCATGAACGCGGGGCTTGGCATTGCGGCATCGGTGTCGCCGCCGCTCGTCGGATGGCTGGTCGATACGACGCATTCATGGCAACCGGTGTTCGCGCTGTCGATGTTCTTTCTCGCGCTCGGGCCAATCGCCGCGCACTGGATTCGCCCCGACCGTCCCTATCTCGGCGAGCCCGAAGCGAAAGCGAAGGAGGCCGGCGGTTTTGCGGCGCGGATGGATGCTTACTGAACGCGGCGCCTCGCCAACGCATGTCGGTTGGCGACGAGTTGGCCGCGTCGAACCTCACGCAGTGTGCGCACGAAATCGTAGGCTAGGACTTCGCAGCGTTGCCGTTGTCATCCCCGATAACGCCGAACTCGACGGGTGTCTTCACGTAGAACAGATGCACGCCATCGGCGCGCAGCCGGTCGAATAACCGGTCGGCTTCGTCGCTCGTCACCGCCATCACGACGGACAAAGGCTGGTCCGCCAGCTCGAAGAAATGTGCAGAGTGAATGCGGCGATGGTGGCCGATTCCTTCGCAGCCTGGTATCACGGTCGCGCCGCGCAGGCCAAGTTCGCCCGCAAGGTGGACGAGCCAGTCAGCCAGCGGCTTGCCGCGATGGCGGCGATCCTGTTGAGTAAAGAAAGTGACCTGATAGCCGTTCATGTCGGTGTCTCCTGTCCGCGCTGGATCGCTGTCGATTATTCTTGTCAGTAGAGAGGCGCGGCAATACCTGCGTCGCCGGTTCGACGCAGTCGTCGGCATCATCAGCCGAGCCATGGAATAAGTGTAGATGCCGGGCAGAACGAGTGCCAGCTAAGGCTGCCGGGATGCCCCGTATTCCTGCTGCCAGCAGCGCAGGCCGAACAGCGGCACGAGCCCATAAGCGTGGTCCAGCATGTCCGACTGCAGGTTTTCGTCACGGCCGCAGCGATTCCCGACGCCCGCAGCTTACGTACTCTCTTCTCCAACACCGCCGCAGCCACATTCGCAACGTGTGACGCTGGAAGAACCGCGGCTCCGATTGCGCGAGCGGTTCCTGAACGGCAAACTGCATCGTACAACTCGCGGATTCGCAATTGCACTGATTGAACCCTGCCCTGCCCCGGGTCGAGTTTTATCCCTGCTCGATCTCAAGGAGCCGCGCGTCAAGCCGCCGCGCTAGCGCCGCGCCGCCTTCGCGCATCACCACGTCGTGATTCCATTGGAAAACCGGTCGCAGCAACGGCGCCAACGCATTCATCCACGCGCGTTTCGTATGCACGCACCAGTCATAGCGGACCACGGTCAGGTTGCGCCCGTCGGTCGAAAAGCTCCACCGGCCTGCGCCTTCGACATCGCCACTGGCCTCCCCCTCCAACGCGACCAACGGGTCGACGCGCGTCACCCGCATATCGAACACGAGGCGGTAGGGCAACCAGCCTTTCCACGTATAGCGTTGAACGACGCCCACGCCTTGATCCGAACCCGCCTGCAGCTGGTCCACGCGCTCGACGTTATGCCACCATTCGGGCCAGCGCGCCGAGTCCTGGATTGCCGCCCACACTTCCTGCACTGGCGCATCGATGCGCCAGGTGGTGGAAAAGCGGTATTCGACCGTGCGCAAGCTGCCTCCATTCTTAATATCGTTCCAGAGATTTTGGCAGATGCTCGTTGTACTTGCCATCACCGGCGAAACTACGCCGCGCGACAAAACGTAGAACAGCCAGAAGCAGCCGACGGCCGCTGACGCGCTCGGTGTCAGGATTAACTCTCGCCCGTCGTCCGATAGGACTTATGCTAAGATAAAAGTTCGCACACGAACTAAATTACAGCAAAAAAGCGCCGTCCGCCGGAGCGCAACAGGTGAGGTTGAAACATGGATCATCGGCTCGTGTATCTGCTCAATGTGGGCCAAAAGCGCCTGCATCGGTGGTCGCAAACTCGGACAGCCGCAGGTGGAGTCACTGCGGCGCAGGCGGGGCTGCTTTTCTTTCTCGGGAAAAACGACGGAGCACTCACGAGCGAGGCGGCTGCGGCGCTCGATCTCAAGGCACCGGGAATGAGCGGGTTGGTCGACAGAGCGGAGCGGGCCGGTCTCCTGGAACGCCATTCGGACGAACTCGATGGGCGCGCGTCGCGACTTTGGCTAACGGCGGCAGGACGCACCGCACTCAAGCGGTCGAAGTCGGGCCTCGCTGAACTGAATGTCAGGCTGACGGAAGGATTTACGGAGGCCGAGATCGACGTGGTTGCGCGCTGGCTGACGAGTTTGCAGGACAAGTTTCCCGATGTCGACGAGGAAACGGCGTAAGGCGACACCTGAGGACGGCGGCAGCAGCATACCGCCGTGTTGCCCGGCAGTGTTCGCCGCTTCCATCAGCGTGCAATCCTCGTGAAGTCCGGCCGGCGTTTCTGAGCAAGCGCCAGAAATGCTTCTTTCCCCTCCGCGCTGGCAAGCCGCTCCAACAATGTGACGCTTTCCCGATCCATCTGGGCTGTCAGCCGCTCTGCGCCCCGCATGAGCCGTTTCGTTGCTGCCAGTGATCCGTAGGCACGCAGGGCACATTTGAGCGCACCAACTTGTTCGCATGCGAAATATATAATATTCGCATGCGAAGTAAACGTGTTTGTCATCGACAAGGCGGATCAGCAAGAACGCCGTTGCAGAATGCAACTGCGACCCGCTTTCGCAAAACATCGGAAATTCGACCGCGAAGCCGTCCGCTTCCAGTACGCCGCATCCCACGCGTTCTGCAAGCTTTAAAAAATGCCCAATGCTGGTCGCGAATCCCAATAATTGGTCTTCAACAACCCTGAACCGTCGAGCAGTATGGAGCGAACGCTTCCCATTATTCTCATCCGTCTTCTTTCAGGCATCAACTCGGTAGTAATACTATTAAATCGGTGTATCGTGCACAAAAAAAGCCGCGCGTCGCACGCCGGTCATTCGTATTCAGACCAGTTAAGGGTATACATCGATTAGTAGCCAAAAGTGCGTGATATAGCATTTTCGTGGGGTAGTCATGCGTACGCGCGTGCACGTGGGCTTTCCGAAAGGAGCGATGCCCAGCTCCGGTGCCTGTCTTGCCGGAGTTTTTTCTGCTTGCGCCGTTACAACCAGTGAAACGTTCTACAACTGAGAGACGGGAGACTGAGATGGCGCAATCGAAGGAAGACAAGGACGAAGTACAGGGGACGCGTCGTGGTTTGCTGCAGGGCGCAGGACTGACCGCGGCACTGGCGCTAATGGGTGGAATGGGCGGAATGATCTCGTCGGCCCAGGCGGCGGAAGGCGGTTCGTTTCCAGCACACAAACGTTGGAAGATCGTATTCGTCAACCATGTCACGACGAATCCCTTCTTCGTGCCCACGCAATATGGCATTCAGGACGCGACCGCCTTGCTCGGCATGGACTATCAATGGACCGGCTCGGCCAATGCCGACATCGGCGAAATGGTGAATGCGGTCAACGCGGCGATTGCCGCGAAAGCCGACGCGATCGCAGTACCGATCGTCGACCCCAAGGCGTTCGACAAACCCATCCAGGCCGCGCTCGACGCCGGCATTCCCGTGTTCGCCTATAACGCCGACGCGCCTTCGGGTTCCACCAATCCGCGCCTTGCGTACATCGGCCAGGATCTTTATCTGTCCGGCTACCAGATGGGCGAGCGGATCGTGAGCCTCATCGACAGCGGCCTCGTCGCGCTCTTTATCGCCACCCCCGGCCAACTCAACATTCAGCCCCGGCTCGATGGCGCGGCGGCTGCAATCAAGAAATCGGGCAAGAAGATCGACGTGCAGACCATCGCTACCGGCGCGACCGTCAACGAAGAACTCTCGAAGATCAAATCCTTCTTTCTCGGCCACCAGGATCTCAAAGGCATGTTCGCGGTGGACGCGGGCAGCACCCAGGGCGTCGCCGAAGTCATGAAGGAATCCAACCTGCCGTCCAAGGGCGTGCACGGCGGCGGCTTCGATCTGCTGCCGCGCACGGTCGATCTGATTCACGACGGCTTCCTCGACTTCACCATCGACCAGCAGCCGTACGTGCAAGGTTTCTATACCGTCGTCGAGGCATTTACTTTCCTCGCCTCCGGCGGCCTCGTCGGGCCGGCCAACGTCAACACGGGCCTGAAGTTCGTCACCAAGGGCACGGTCGATCCGTACCTGAACACATCGACGCGCTATGAAGGCAAGAGCACGAAACCCCAGATCGTGCCACGCACGGGTGCGATCAAAGGGTGACGTCTTCCGTGACGGACGCCCAGCAAGCCGCCAAACGTCCGAGGCGCTGGTCCGGCGCGCTCGGGCGTTCCAGCGAGATCCGCATCTTCGCGGTGGCGCTCATCCTCTGCATCTACTTCGAGACAGTCAATCATGACTTTCTGCTGACCGGCGCGAGTCTGCAGAATCTCTCGCAATTCATCGCGCCAGTGGCGATCATTGCCTTTGGCGAAATCATGCTGATGATCGGCGGGGAGATCGATCTCTCTGCCGGGATGGTCTTCGCGTTTGCGCCTTTCATCATGCATTTCGCCATCGAGGCGGGCTTGCCGCCGTGGCTCGGGATGCTCACCGGCCTGGTGGCCGCGGCCATCGTCGGGCTGATCAATGGCGCGGTGACGGTGTATCTGCGCATCCCATCGTTCGTGACGACGCTCGGCACCTTGTTCTTCGTGAATGGCCTCACGCTGACCATCTCCCGAGGCACGCCGGTTTCGCCACCGGAAAATTCAGCGTTCGCGGCATTCATGGGCGAATGGGGCTACAGCGAAATCATCTGGACGCTCGCCATTGCGGCCTTCATGCACGTGCTGCTGCGCCACACCCGCTGGGGTTTGCACACGATCGCGTCGGGCGCGAATCCGCTGGGCGCGAGCGAGGCGGGGATCCAGGTCAGACGCCTGAAGCTCGGCAACTTCATTCTTGCGGCGCTGCTCGCCGGACTGACCGGTATCCTGGAGGGATTCCGCATCACGTCGATCGATCCGCAAGCAGGCGGCAACCAGATCATGTTTCTCGCCGTCGCCGCTGCCGTGATCGGCGGCACACCCCTGGCCGGCGGGTCGGGCACGATCATCGGCGGACTGATCGGCGCGGCGGTGCTCGGCATTCTCAACGACGGCTTCACGCTGATCGGCATCAACGCCTTCACCTTCAACATGATTCTCGGCGCGGCGATTCTCGGCGCCATGATCTTCAACATCCACGTGGTTCGTCTCGCGCGCAAGGGGGAGTTGTAATGTCCGAAGTGCTGGAGGCGCTGCGCGGCGAAGACATCGTCAAACGTTTCGGCGCGGTCACCGCGCTCGATGGCGTTTCGCTCACGCTGAAACAGGGCGAGATTCTTGGCGTGCTCGGCGACAACGGCGCGGGCAAGTCGACACTGATCAAGATTCTGACAGGCTTTCATCAGCAGACGAGCGGCAAGCTTTTTGTCGGCGGCGAGGAAACGCTGCTGCGCTCGGTCGATCACGCCCGTTCACTCGGCATTGAATGTGTGTATCAGGATCTGGCGCTCGCCAATTCTCTGAGCATCTATCACAACATGTTCCTGAATCGGGAGATCATCCGCCGAGGGCCATTTCGGCTGTTGGACAATCGCGCCATGCGCGAGCGCGCCGCGGAGTGTCTTGAAGAAATCGGCGTGCACGTGCCCTCGGTCGATCTGCCGGTCGAGCAGCTTTCGGGCGGCCAGCGGCAAGCTATCGCGGTCGCACGCGCAGTCAATTCGAACGCAAAGATTCTGTTGCTCGACGAACCGCTGGCCGCGATGGGCGCCCGCGAGGCGGGACTCATCATCGACCTGATCCTTCGGCTCAAGGCGAAAGGCGGCCTGTCTATCGTCATGATCATGCACAACTACGCGCAGACGCTCGACATCGCGGACCGTGTGATGCTCATGCAACGCGGACGGGTGACTTATCAGCGCGAGGCAGCCAGCACGTCGGTGGAAGAACTGATGGATATCGTGCGGCGCGAATATCGGGCGATGCGGTCGGCGACGCATTAATACCCGAACCGGCGACCCGCCGGCTTTGCTCCTGGAGCTTATCGAATAGCCGCGCCCCGCTCGCAAGCGCCGAAGCCGAATACGCTGCGAGTCGAGCCGCTTAACGGACAGTCAAGTGCGGTCAAGTCCAGCCAACGCCGGAGACATGCCATGAGCCCGACAATGGATCGACAGTGGACGCGGTGGGCCGCAATCGCGAGCGCCGCTCTGCTGGTGTCGTGCGGCGATTCGCTCAGTTCGAGTCCGACAGTTCCCGATTCGATCATGCAGGTGATGCAAAAACCGGTCTACAAGAACGCGACCTGGTCGATGCAGGTGGTCGATCTCGACTCGGGCCACGTGATCTACGACCTGAATTCGAGCGCCCAGATGTTGATCGGCTCAGTGCGCAAGCTCTTTTCGGTCGGCTCAGCACTGAATCAACTGGGCGCGCGGCACCAGTTCGTCACGCCGGTCTACCGGCAGGGCACGCTCGATGCGGGCGGCACCCTCACCGGCAATCTGATCCTGCTGGCAAGCGGCGACCTGACGATGGGCGGCCGAGCCAACCCGGACGGCACGATCGCCATCACGAACTTCGATCACAACGAGGCCGACTCGCTGGGCAACGCCATACTCGCCACGCCCGATCCGCTTGCCGGCTTCAATTCCCTCGCGGCGCAAGTGGCGGCGGCGGGCATCAAAACGATCAATGGCGATGTCGTGATCGACGACCGGCTTTTCGAGCCCTTCGACTTTCGCGGCGAATTCGACGTGCGGCCGATCTTCGTCAATGACGATGTGGTCGACGTCACCCTGAACCAGAGCGCCGAAGGCTCGGCCGTTCCGTTCGACTGGCGGCCCAAAACAGCCGCGTTCAGCGTGCAATCCACGCTAGCGACGGGCAGCGCGGCCTCGCAACTGGACATTGAACTCGCACCGGAACTGCCGTTGTGCATCGGCTCACCAGGTTGTATCGGCAACATAACCGGCAACGTGCCGGCGGGTTTCACACCGCCACTGACGAACGCCTACCCGCTGATCCGCACGTTCCGCGTGACCCAGCCTTCCAATTACGCTCGCACCGTGTTCATCGAAGCGCTGGCGCGCGCGGGTGTCACGGTTTCGGCGACGCCCGTCGCCGCCAATCCGGTTCAGTTGCTGCCCGCGCGAGGCTCGTATTCGAGCGCGACGCAGGTTGCGCAACTCATTTCGCAACCGTATGAGCAATACGTCAGATACGTCATGAAGGTCAGCTATAACATCGGTGCCGACACCAGCCTCATGCTGTTCGGTCTCGCACGCGACGGTTCGACGACGCTGACCGGCGCGCTAGCGGCGGAACAGGTCCAACTCTCGAACACGTTCAAGATACCGTCGAGCGAGTACCACTTCATCGACGGCAGTGGCGGCGGCGACTCGACGGCGAGCGGCACGGCGGTCATCGCCATGCTCAGAGGCATGAGCACGACGCAGGTCTTTTCGCCCTTTTTCGACGCGTTGCCGGTGCTGGGCGTGGACGGATCGCTGGCCACCATCACCGCCTTCGAATCCGATGCGACGCTTGCAGGGGCGAAAGGCCAGGTGCACGCGAAGACCGGCACTTACGTCACGGAGAACCCAAACACGCCATCGCTGCCGTTCCTGAGAGGACAATCCCTCGCCGGCTATATCGATGCGAAAAGCGGCCACCGGATCGCGTTCGTACTGACGGTGAACAACGTTCCTATTTCGGGCATCAGCGACGTGCTCGCAGTGTTTCAGGACGAAGGCACGATATCGGCGATGCTCTGGAAACTGCAGTAGTGCGGGCGCGTCCGCTCTTTGCGTCGATATAGCCGGTCATCGACAGACGCAGACCGGGCCGGTTAAGGATTTCCTGACCCGAAGTTCAGCATCGGCCCCGCTCATTTTCTTGATCTCCTGACAGCACTGCGAAAACTGGCCGCATACGATGAACGCACGCCGATCGTCCTTCGTCCGAGTGCTGCCATGGTTCCGTATCTGTCTGAAAGAGAAAATTCGATCGAGCACGTCAATGCGATGTGCTTGCGCCTCTTCGACCGGTGGTGCGAAACCAGAAGCGTCGTGCCGCTGACGTATCTGCTAAAGGGCTGGCCGATGATGAACGGCGACCCCGACACCCTCCGGCGTCTCGGAACCGCGTTGCGTGAGCTCAGACGGCAACATCTGCACGATTCCAACGACGCCGCCTTTCAGGAAGTCTGCGAGCTATCGGATTGTGTCGACGATCTGCTGATCCTTTCCTCCCTGCCAACGTCGGTGACGAGCGGCTGGTAGCGCGAACGGCGACAGCCGGGCCCGCGCAATGCAATAAGTAGGGGAGGACAGCGTGCATTTCAACGAAATCAGTGACGAAGAGTGGCTACTGCTCGCGCCCGTCCTGGCCGATCCCCCGCTTATACACCGGCAGCGCGGCCGGCCACGCGCAGCGGTTCGCGCGGTGGCGAATGCCGTGCTGTGGGTACTCACAACCGGCGATCCCTGGTCCACGTTGCCAAGCCACTATCCGTCGGTGCCGACGTGCCGGCACCGCTTCGAGGCGTGGCGTTCGAGCGGCGCCCTTGCGCAGATGTACCGAATCCTTTCGAGCAGCGGCCGCAAGTTTCGGTGCGGTCCGCAACTGACACTGGAACGCCGCAACGCCGTGACGCGCGGCATCGACCGCCAGACTCGAGACGAAGGTTTTCGGCGGGTGTTCTGGAGAGACCAGGCGTCGTGGCAGACATCGCGCGAGACATGGCAGTCGTCCCAAACGGCGGATATTTTCAAGGATCTCGCGCGCGATCTCCCGCACCCCGCCAACTCCGAGCATGCCATACCCGAGCGCGTCGAACCCCGCGCGCCGGTGACACACCTCCCTGCCATTCATCGAGTCGCGTCGCCATGGATGGGCCTCGCGTCGAAAGGCCGAACCGAATCCGACCCGCGCGGTTACATCATCTACATTGCCGCCGATCGGCTGGCGAACGCCCGTTTCCGCGGATGGACCGAGATCGTGCGCGACGATCGGCGAGTTGCGCGCTCAGGGCTGATCGGGCCGAGCTTCAAGAATTGCGAGACAGCACAGCAATACGCGCTCGAATGGGCCTGGCGGTGGATCGACGAGGAAAGCGGTGAAGACGGCAACGCCGCCGAACTGGACAGCGACGTCCGGCAGCAAAAAACGCGCGCGGGATAAGCGACGCATCGACGCGACGCATCGACGCGGCGGATGCCCCGGCGCGTCCGCTGCGTCAATGCACCACGCCGAAGATCGCGTTAACGCCCTCCGCGGGTGTCAGGCCCACGTCGAAGTAACCTTCCAGCCTCAAAGCGGTCGCGTCGTCGAGTATGAAAGGCGGCCGGATGAAGCCGGTCGCGAATGCGTGGTCGTACCAGTCGCTCAGCCACGCGCGCAATTTGGTTTCGTGGCCCGACAGCGTCCCCAGGTTGTCTGCGTTCATCGATAAACTCCTTTGTGCGGCCTTGTTCACGTCAACTGGCGAGCGGTTCGAAGCTCATTCTGCACAGATCCTTTGCCGGCGGAAATACGTGCCAGGTACCATCGTCGTGCCGGAAGAAGAACAGCAGGATCGGACCGTCCGGACGCCTGATTTCGACGCATACCCGGCAAGTCCGACCGTCCGGCGAACCATGCAGCGTAAGCACACGAACTGGTAGCGTACCCGCCGTTGCCAATAATTTCTCGCGCAGTCCGCGTAGTGAGCTTTTTGTCGCATCCACATCTGCCCCCGCACTTCAGGTTCCCATTTGACAATCGTGGGACAACGGCGAGGATTCTTCAGTCAGCAGCGCCGGATTGTTGATTCGGGAAATGCTGCTTCGCGCCTCAGGATATCCCTAAAGGCTCTGTCACTCCGTCACCAGACCGTGCCTGATCGCATACCGGATCAGCTCGGCGTTGTTGTTGAGGCCGAGCTTTTGCATGAGACGCATCTTGTGGGTGCTGATGGTCTTGGCGCTGAGCGAACACGATTCGGCAATCTCGTTGATGCTTTGACCGGCCGCCAGCATCCGTAATACCTGAAATTCACGGTCGGACAACACCTCGTGCGGCGGCGCATCGCCGGAATGCGTTTCGAACACCATGGCGTCGACCAGTTTCGGGTCGATGAATCGCCCGCCTCCGGCCAGTTTACGGATCGCCGCGAGCAGCACGTCCGGATCGCTGTCTTTCGTCACATAACCGGTCGCGCCGGCGCGCAGCGCGCGCGACACGACCTGCGCCTCGTTATGGATACTGAGCACGAGGATCGGCAAGGGCGGCTGCTCGAGGCGTACGCGGCGGATCAGATCGACTCCGCTGATGCCGGGCATCGTCATGTCCAGCAGCACGAGATCGAAGCGCCTCGCGCGCAGCCGGTCGAGTACTTCCGAACCTTGCGCGGCTTCGGCGGCGACGACGATATCCGAGGTCGTCGCGATAATCTGTTTCAGTCCGCCACGCACCACGGCGTGGTCGTCAGCAATCAGGACGTCGATCATTTTCTGCCCCGCCTGTATGCGGAATGTGAATGGAAATGGCGGTGCCCATGCCCGGCGCACTGTCGATGGTCATCGCGCCGCCGATCAGACGCGCGCGCTCCTGCATGCCGAGCAGTCCGTAGGAATACCCGGTCCGCGCCATGTCGGGATCGAAACCGCAGCCGTCGTCGCTTACGTGAAGTTTGAGCGCCGACGCCGTGCTGGTCAGCGTCACGTCGGCCCGCGTTGCATGCGCGTGGCGCCCGACGTTGGTCAGCGACGCCTGAACGATTCGAAATACCGCTGTGGCGCACGTCTCCGGCAGCACCGGTTCGCCTCCGTTGATATGCAATTGGCAAGAAATCCCATGGCGCCGAATGAAGTCCTCCACGAGCCACTCCAATGCAGACACGACCCCGAAGTTCAGCGCCACCGGCCGCAGATGGTTCGCGACATTGCGGACCATCCAGATGGTCCTTTCGACGAGTTCGCGCATGTCCTCGGCTTTGCGCATCGCGTCCGGATCCTGGCCGAGGCGCATTTTCAGCAGCGAGACGTCCATCTTCAACGCGGTCAGCAACTGGCCGAGTTCATCGTGAATCTCCATGGCGATGCGCTTGCGCTCTTCCTCGCGAATCGCCTCCATATACGCGGACAACTCGCGCAACTGGTTACGCGATTCGAACAGCTCCTGTTCGATACGTTTGCGCGACGTAATGTCGCTGAGGCCCACGTAGATCGCCGGAGCATCGCCGAAGGTCGCGACGCGCGCGGTCGCCATGGCCCAGAACGGGGAGCCGTCCACGCGCCGCATGTGGACTTCGCTGTTGTTGAAACTGCCCTCCGTGCGCAGATGCGAGACGAGCCGGTCACGATCGACGGGGTCCATATAGAAGTCGACGATATTGGTCAGCGTGCGCATGCCGGTATCGAGACCGAACAGTTCTCGCAGCGGTTCATTCACGTACAGGATGATGCCTTCGGGCATCGACGTGATGCACAGCGGGATCGGGCTGGTTTCGACAATCGTGCGAAAACGCGCTTCGCTCGCCTGTAATTTCGCTTCCGCCCGAAGGCGCTCTTCAACCTGGGCGGACAGCCGCGCGTTCGACTCCGCGAGTTGCCGCGTGCGCTGCTCGACCTGCTGTTCCAGCGCATCGCGCGCGCTCGACAGTTCCGTCTCGGCCTGCTGACGCACCGCTATCTCGTTCAGAAGCAGGCGGTTCTGCGCGACGAGCTGCCGGTGCATCACGCGCAAGGCGAGATGAGTTTCGATGCGCGCCATCATTTCATTGACGCGCACAGGCTTGGCCACGTAATCGACGCCGCCGGCCGAGAAACCCTCGACCATGTCTTCCGCGCCGGTCAACGAGGTCATGAAAATCACCGCGATGTCGCGCGTGCGCGGATCCGCCTTGAGCCGCCGGCAGGTCTCGAAACCGTCGATGCCGGGCATCTTCACGTCGAGCAGGATCAGGTCGGGTTGAGAAAACAGCGCGCGTTCGAGCGCCTCTTCGCCGTCCAGCGCGACGAGTACCCGAAAGCCGCGGTCCGTCAGGCTCTCCACGACCACGCCGAAATTCGCCGGCGTGTCGTCCGCGATCAGAATGGTCGGCCGTTCGCCGGCCTCCGTGTTGAGCTCGTTCATGGCCTGGGCTCGACATTCAGATGCCGCTCGACCAGATTAAGGATGGCTTTCGACTGGTAGTCGCGAGCGAGCGCGCAGAGTTGCGCCGTGAACGAGCGATAACGTGAATCGCCCGCCGCCACACTCTCGGCCCAGACGATAATTTCATGCATATCGCCAAGGCGGGCAAGGTGATGCAGTTCTTCCATCTGTTGCTGGGGCACGGCCGCAAGACTGAGTTCGGGCGTCGCTGCGCGAGCGGACGACGGCAGCGACGCATGGCTCCACGTCAGTCCGAGCAAAGTGGCAATTTGTGCCAGTAGCGCTTCGAGGTCGACCGGTTTGGGCAGGAAGGCGTTGACGCCCGCTTCAATGCTCATCACCCGGTTGACCCCGGATGGGCTGGCGGACATGGCAACGATGGGGACATTGGCGAACTCCTGCGATTGGCGCAGGTTGCGTGTGAGGTCGAAGCCGTTCATCTCGGGCATCACGATGTCCGTGAGAACCAGCGCGGGTTGTTCGCGCTGCGCCACCTCCAGCGCCTCGCGGCCGTTTTCCGCCTCGACGGTATCGAAGCCGAGACGGCCCAGCAGATCCACGATGATCGCGCGGTTGATCTCGACGTCGTCGACCACCAGCACCTTCCTGCGCGGCCCTTCATAGCCCGTCGCGCTGAACGAGAGCGGCGCCGGCTCCGCCGTCTTGCGCAACACGGGTGCCACGTTCGCTGCCGGCAGTTCGAAGCGGAAGGTACTGCCCTGCCCGATCTGGCTCTCCACCTCGATCTCGCCACCCATCGCTCGCACGAATTCGCGGCTGATGGCAAGGCCAAGTCCCGCCCCGCCGGCTCGCCGCTCGGCCGCGCCCAACTGCTCGAACGGCTCGAAAATCGTATTCAACTGATCGTGACCAATGCCGATCCCCGTGTCGCGCACTTCGAAACGAACACGGTTCGGCTCGGACCGCGAGATATGCAGGCTGACGCACCCCGAATCGGTGAACTTCACGGCGTTGGCAAGCAGGTTGAGCATGACCTGCCGCAGGCGCCGCTCATCGGCACGGACACCGGCGGGCGCTTCTGCGCTGATGTCGCAAATGAAGTCGAGGCGCTTCTGCTCCGCTTTCACGCCGATGATGTCGCGAATGACATCGACAAACCCCGCCAGCGGCACGTCGCCGATTTCGACACGCAGCTTGCCGGCTTCGATCCTCGCGAAATCGAGCGTGTCTTCAATCAACGTCAGCAGATGTTCGCCACTATGGCGAATGCACGCAGCGCGTTCGCGCTGCCGCTCGCTCAATGTGTCATCGCGTTCGAGGATCTGGGCGTAGCCGAGAATGCCGTTCAGCGGCGTCCTCAACTCATGGCTCATATTCGCGAGGAATTCGCCTTTGGCCCGGTTGGCCGCCTCCGCCAGATTGCGTGCTTCGCGTTCAGCCGCCGTGTCCTGCTCGTCGCGATACGCGCAATACAACCGCGCGCCCATCGCATTGAATGCAGCCGCCACGCGATCCAGTTCGTCCGGCTCGCGCCGTT
The DNA here is from genome assembly GCF_003387275.1 of Paraburkholderia sp. BL6669N2. Lineage (NCBI taxonomy): Bacteria > Pseudomonadati > Pseudomonadota > Betaproteobacteria > Burkholderiales > Burkholderiaceae > Paraburkholderia > Paraburkholderia sp. BL6669N2. The sequence continues at coordinate 2,528,987 of NZ_QUNA01000002.1, forward strand.
TGCGCCGCTGGAGACTGAACGGTCGTGGCGGTTCACGGAAATCGTAGTTCTCCACCATGCGCGCGATGGCCGCGACATGCCGCATCACGAGACGGGACAGAATGTAGACGATAAACAGCGAGACGAGAAAAGTGTTGGCGGCCTGAGTGACCAGGATCATCACCGCGGTACGCGTCAGTTCATGGTAAAGGTCGAGCAGCGTGGCCTCGACGTAGAGCTTGCCGATCTCGCGCTGCTTGCCTTGCACGCTGTAGTAGAGCGGGAATTCGCGGGCGATGACCGGACCGGCCGAGCGATGGCCCGCGCTCAGATAAGCAGATTGCCCCTCTTTGCCCGCCTCACGAATTTCCACGGCACGAATGTCCGGGAGACGCAGAATGCCGTTCAACTCCAATTGCAGCTGCGAACCATCCAGACGCCAGAGCGCTTCCGCGAGACTGTCGCGATTGCTGCGATCAATGTCCGCAAGGCGATTTTCAATCTGCTCCACGCCCCGGTAGTAGTCGCTGTAAAGCTGCAAGCCGGTCAACAATACGGTGACGACGCAACTGACCAGCAGCACAGTCACGAGAAGCCGCGAGACGAGGCTACTCCTGAAGCTGCCGATCAAACTCCACCATGCGTCGAACAGGTTGTGCTTCATACATCCCCGCGAGTGCTACGGTTCTTGTTTCGTCTATTCTGCACTCGTTGCGCGCTGCGCGGCCCAGATCTGTTGGCCGCCGCATCGGCAGGGCGGCGATTTGAGGTTCGCCTGCCCCAGCCAGCCAGTTACTCTCATTTGCCGGTCTGCGCCGGTGGTGTTTCCGGGAGAAACGCGTTCCGATCGAGCTGACGTGAATCTACATGACGTACATGTTCGATTCGACAGGCGACATATCGTTGATCGCCGGCGGCAAGCAGATTCGCGGATACAGCAGAATTTCATCGATGCATGACGTCAGTTCGCCGAGGATCGGCCGCACGCGGCCGCCAAGGGCGTCGGGATTCGACATCCTGAGTTCGCGCAATCCGTCCGACAATTTTTTCACGGACGCGTGCCCCCAGTCCGGCAGCGGCCAGCAGTGCAACAGATAGCTGAGCGGTATCACGCTTCTGCTTTCACACCAGATGTCGAACAGGCGCTCGCAGCCGGCGTTGAGGAATTCAACCGCGACTTCGCGGCTTTCCGAATGACCGTTCATAACGGATCCACTGAGATAGACGATTTCGATAGACCATCGTAGGGAGGCCGAAAGTGTCACACAGTCAGGAAGCGCGGAAAAATGCACTTCCGATTCGCTGAATATGCCGTCAGGAAATCCTGAATGGCCGTGCACGAGCGTTCGCGCGCCTGGGGCCTTGCGTCGACCTGTTTCAGATCGCATCGCGCTGGCTGACAAAGGGATTACACGATTTGTCAGCACAGGCAGGACGTGGCACGATGAAACACCAGCCAGGCAAGAACCTGTGCGGACAAGCGCCTGTTTGAGCGCGTCACGGCTGATTCGAGAAACCATCCATTCATGCATCGCAGGCGCTTTGTTCTGGCCGCGCTAAGTGCGGCGGGCAGCACGCTTCGGGCACGCGCCGCCCCGGCCGACCCGCCCGTCCACTTCGACATCGTCTATCCCCGCATTCGGCCTACCCGCGACGTGCAAGCCGCGTTTGCGCTCGCCGTGCTCGATCTCGCCATGAAAACGGCCAACGCCTCGTACACGTTGCGATCGGCCGACATCGAAATGGAACGCGGCCGCGCGCTTGCCGAACTGGCCGGCCCCGACAATATGATCAATCTGCACTGGACGAGCATGGAGGCGCAGGCCGAGCGCGGCCGCAACGTCGTGCGGATTCCGATACACCGTGGTCTGATCGGCCACCGGGTATTCATCATCCGGAAAGATCGGCAAGCCGATTTCGACAAGGTCGAACGCTTCTCCGATCTCAAAGCGTTCATGTGCGGCCAGGGACTCGGCTGGATCGATACGAAAATCCTGAGAGCTGCCGGCCTGAACGTCCAGACCTCGACCTATGACACGATGTTCGAGATGACCCAAGGCGGCCGCGTAGACTTTTTCCCACGCGGCCTAGTGGAAGCATTTACCGAACTGGAAGGACGCCAGCACCTGGAGCCCGATCTCGTGGTCGAGAACCGGCTGCTGCTGAAGTATCGATCGGATTTCATTTTCTATGTTGCAGCGGGCCATGAAGCACTGGCACAGACCATCGAAGCGGGGCTCGTCGCAGCGTATCGTAACGGCGCGTACATGAGGCTGTTCAACACCCATCATTACATTCAGGATGCGCTCGCGCGCGTAAATATCGCGTCCCGGTTGACCTTCACGCTCGACAACCCCTTCCTTTCCGAAGCCGACCGGAGGATTCCAGACGAGTACTGGATGAGCTGACGCTGGCGGGGGCTCGGTTCGAGCGACTGCCGGCCGGGCCGTTTCGCGCGCCACGCCAGGCGGCTGAAAGGGTTATGCCTAGGCCAAAAATCAGGAAATCCTGACATCAAGCTGCATCGCGGCGTCGCCGTATACAGGGAAAAGCGGCGCGGATTCCCACGGCGACGTCGTTTTGAATGCAGGCAGGATCATCCATCGCCACTCACGAACCCCTACACATGGACATTGACAGGTGAAGTCGCAGACGTTCGTCCTCCTGGCGCGGCTTTGCGATCGCGCGACGGCGCTCAGGATGCGCATGGCCGAAGCGCATGACAAAGCGAAGCAACTGATCGAGCGCGCCGAAGGCTGTCTTGCCGTGCTGGACCACGTGCGACAGGGCGCGTCCACCGCGGCCAACATCTCACGCGCGGACGATCCAGGCCCGCTCATCACGGCGCTGTTTCGCGCGGAAGACGAATGGCACGATCAGTTGCAGATGTTGAAGGCGATGCTGACCGAACTCATGTGTCAAAGCCAAAGCAACTGCGGCGAGATCGAGTCGCTCGCCGCGCTTGCGTTTCGCTCGCAGACGACTCCTGAAGCAATTGCCGCCGCCGAGCGCACGGCCGAAGTCCATGCGTCCCATTTTGAGGAAGTCGACGCGCAGCTGGAAATGGCTCGCTCATGGTTCGAACGCTTCGACTTGCAGATCAACGCGATTGTCGCTCGCTTGCGGAAGTCGTCTTGATCGCCGAGCCTAGTACTACAGCCGTAGATTTTTTTACTATACTCAAATAATTAAGGATTACTATACGTTAAGGCTATGCATTCGACTGCAAAAGCGTGGGAGCGTGAACTGGAGGTACTGCACCAGCGGCTCGGGGAACTGTTCAGGCGTCCGGAGCCCCGACAGCGGTCGCTCGCATACCTGAAGGGCCTGCTGGGTACAGTCGAGCGCAAGAACGGCTGGCAACTCGCCGAATGGATCGGCGAAGCGACACCCGATGGCGTACAGCACCTGCTGGAGCGGGCGCAATGGGACGCGGATGCCGCTCGCGATGTGCTGCGTAGCTATGTAGTGGAAGAACTGGGCGAGCGTGACGCGGTGCTGATTGTGGACGAGACCGGCTTCCTCAAGAAGGGACAGCACTCGGCCGGTGTTCAACGCCAGTACAGTGGCACGGCAGGTCGTATCGAGAACAGCCAGATCGGCGTGTTCCTCTGCTATGCCGGTCGTGGCGGCAGTGCGTTCATCGACCGCGAACTGTATGTACCCAAGGTGTGGACCGATGACCGGGTGCGCTGCGAGGCAGCGGGCATTCCCGGGTCGGTGGAATTCGCAACGAAGCCACAGCTTGCGCGTCGTATGCTTGAGCGGGCGCTGGACGCAGGGGTGCCGTGCGGCTGGGTCACGGGGGATGAAGTCTACGGCGGTGACCGTCACCTGCGGCTGTGGCTCGAGTCGCGCGGCCAGTCTTTCGTGCTGGCCGTTGCGAAGAACGAACCCCTATGGTGGAAAGGTCCAGAGTACGTACGGGCAGACCGGATCGCCGAGGCCCTGCCGGCAAGGGCATGGCGCCGCCTGTCAGCGGGTGCCGGCGCCAAGGGCGAGCGCCTGTATGACTGGGCGCTGACTCCGCTGTGGCGCTTGCAGATCACCGAAGAGGAGCGCCGCTTCGGGCATTACCTGCTGGTGCGACGCAGCCTGGACGAGCAACGCGAACATGCGTATTACGTCGTATACGCACCGCGCAGCAAGGCCACACGGCAAACCCTGGTGAACGTCGCGGGCCGCAGGTGGGAAATCGAGACCGGCTTCGAGGCGACCAAAGGCGAATGCGGACTCGATCAGTATGAGGTGCGCCGATGGCAAGGCTGGTATCGCCACATCACGCTGGCTCTGCTGGCCCATGCAGTACTCGTCACCCTGCGGGTGCACGGCAAAAAAAACACCTGAAGGTTTGGTGCCGCTCAGCGTGCAGGAGATCCGCCGGCTGCTCTGTCGCATCCTGTGGCGCGGCGCCCACTCTATCGCGTACGTGTTGTCCTGTTCGGCATGGCGGCGCCGACACCAGTACCGCGCCCAGCAGTGCCACTACCGAAGACGAGGATGTGTGCCTCCAGTTTACCCAGATCTACGGCTGTAGTACTAGGTCGCCTTTTGCCCTCAACAACGTGGCATTCGTCCGCAGACGGCCAGGGTTTATGCTCCCATACAGCTTCATCCCTTGCAATCTCCTCCGAACGAGGTCCAGAATGTAAGCGCTATCATTCAGGTTGTTAGGAGAAAAACTCGCAGGGAAATCTCATGAGCATCTCAAGAGCCAATCAAAATGTAAGCGCTAACACGCACAACGGCACGAAGCCGCTGCCCGCGCAGGCCGACGTCACGCTCAGCGTGATGCGCCGAAGGCGCGCGGACCTCGATCCAACGCGCGCCGACATAGACGCGCACATTCCGGCCGTCTGACATCGCATCAGCGCGGCTTGCTCACACCCGCCGAAGACATGAAACGGAGACAACGATCATGAGCGCAACACCGAGCCTCGAGCAGGCGCCACCGCGAATCCGCCGCGCCCAGATAGTGGCGCTCACACTGCTGATGGTGAGCGGCATCGTCAACTATCTGGACCGCGGCACGCTCGCGGTCGCCAATCCGCTGATCCGTCACGACCTCGGGCTGTCGCTCGGACAAATGGGACTGCTGCTCTCCGCGTTCTCGTGGAGCTACGCGCTGTTCCAGTTGCCGGTGGGCGGCCTCGTCGACCGCATCGGACCGCGCAAGCTGCTCGGCATCGGCCTGATCGTGTGGTCGCTCGCGCAGGCGGCGGGCGGGTTCGTCTCCACCTTCGGCTGGTTCATCCTCGCGCGGATCGTGCTGGGCATCGGCGAGGCGCCGCAGTTTCCGTCGGCGGCCCGGGTGGTCAGCAACTGGTTTCCGCTGCGCGCGCGCGGCAAACCGACCGGCATTTTCAACTCGGCGTCGCCGCTCGGCACGGCGCTCGCGCCGCTGTGCCTTTCGGTTCTCGTCGTGCAGTTTCACTGGCGCTGGGCCTTCATCGTGACGGGCGTGGTCGGTCTCGTCGTGGCGCTCGTGTGGCTCGCGGTGTACCGCGACCCCGTCAAGGCGACCATGACCGAAGCCGAGCGGCACTATCTCGAGGGCGACGAAGCGGACCGCAAGCCGGCACCCACGGTCACCTTCGCTGAATGGCGCTCGCTGTTTTCGCACGGCACCACGTGGGGCATGCTGATCGGCTTCTTCGGCTCGGTCTATCTGAACTGGGTGTACCTCACGTGGCTGCCCGGCTATCTGACGATGGAACGCCACATGAGCCTGATGCACACGGGCGTCGCGGCATCCATACCGTTCTTCTGCGGTTTTCTGGGTTCGCTGACGGCCGGCTGGTTCTCCGATCTCATCACGAGCCGCAGCACGAGCCCGGTTGCGAGCCGCCGCAATGCGGTGGTGATCGCGATGCTCGGCATGGTCGCGTTCACGATTCCGGCGGCGCTCGTCGAGAGCAACACGATCGCGATCGTGTGCATCTCGGTGGTGATCTTTCTGGCGAATGCCGCATCCGCCAGTTCGTGGGCGCTCGCTACGGCCGCCGCGCCGCCCAACCGTGTCGGCTCGCTCGGCGCGATTCAGAACTTCGGCGGTTTTCTGGGCGGTGCCCTCGCCCCGATCCTGACAGGCTATATCGCCCAGAGCTGGTCGTTCGTCCCCGCGCTGCTCACGGCCGCGGGCATCGCCTTCGTCGGAGCGATGAGCTACCTCCTGCTGGTGCGCAAGCCGATCGAAGACCCGTCCGCCCAAACCGAACCCGTGCGAGCGCCCGCGTAAAACGCGCGCGCCGCCCCGACTCAACGAACCCTTGCAGGGAGATCACGCGCATGACCACCTTCAAACCAGCCGCCACGTCGATCGAAGGCATCGTCCCCGTGATGCTGACGCCATTCGACGACGCCGGCGCCATCGATTACGCCGGACTCGAACGCCTGATCGAGTGGTATCTCGCGCATGGATCGGATGCGCTCTTTGCCGTCGCGCAGTCGAGTGAAATGCAGTTCCTGACGCTCGCCGAACGAGGCGCGCTGGGACGCTTCGTCGTCGACAAGGTGGCGGGCCGCATCCCGGTCGTCGTCTCCGGCCATATCAGCGACGACCCCGACGCGCAGGCCGAGGAACTCAACGTCGCGGCAAGCACCGGCGCACAAGGCATCGTGCTGGTGACGAACCGGCTCGATCCAAAGCAGCAGGGCACGGAGACGTTCACGGCGAACCTCCGGCAACTGCTCGCGCGCCTGCCGTCCGACATTCCGCTCGGTTTGTACGAATGCCCCGCGCCCTACCGCCGTCTTCTCTCCGATGACGAACTGAAGCTGTGCATCGATACCGGCCGCTTCGTCATGCTGAAAGACGTGAGCTGCGATCTCGCCACGGTCAAACGGCGCGTCGCGCTCGCCGAAGGCTCGCCGCTGAAAATCCTGAACGCCAATGCGGCCATCGCGTGGGACGCGATGAAGGCGGGGTCCGCCGGTTTCAACGGCGTATTCACGAACTTCCACCCGGATCTGTACAACTGGCTGCGCAACCACGCGGCACAAGACCCGGTTCTGGCAGAAGAGCTCGCTACGTTTCTCGTGCTCGCCGCCGTCTCCGAATCGCTCGGCTATCCGGCTCTCGCGAAGATCTACCATCAACGGATCGGCACGTTCGGCTCGATTCGCTGCCGCGTGATCGACTACGACGTGCGCGAACGCTTCTGGGCTCTGGACGCGGTGCTCGACAAGATCGTCGCCGGCACTGAGCATTTCCGTGGGCGTATCGCGGCACTCGGAGCGACCGCCCGGTCCGCTAGCGTTTGACTGGAAGATTTCCGGATCACGGGAGCGTCCGCCGCCGCTGCCGCGCGCGTCCGCGGCGGTAAGATGGCGGGCGTTCCCCGATTCACTCTGCGCGCTCCAACCTGATGCCTGACTCTCTCGACCCGCCGGCCGCCGCCCGCACCCAGACGAACCGCGCTCGCCGCGGCACGGGCCGCAGCGTGCTTTCCGATGTCGCCAAGCTCGCGGGCGTCTCCACCGCGACCGTCTCGCGGGTCTACAACGAGCCGGACAAGGTCTCCGCGAACGTGCGTGAGCGCGTCGAGCATGCCGCGCTCACGCTCAACTGGTTTCCGAACGCGGCGGGCCGCGCCCTCGCCTCCACGCGCAGCCACATCGCCGGCATCATCATTCCGACCTTGGATGATCGCGTGTTCGCCTCACAAGTGAGCGGCATGCAGGCGGCGTTCGCGGCGCGCGGCATCACGCTGGTGCTCGGCTGCTCGAATTACGACCCCGCGCAGGCGCTCACGCAGGTGCGCGCGATGCTGGCGCGTGGCGTGGAAGCGATGGCGGTGGTGGGCGAGGCTCATCCGCCAGAACTGTTCGATGCGTTGCGGCTCTACCGCGTGCCGTATGCGGTGACGTACGCGTATCGCAAGGACAGTCCCCACACCTGCATCGGCTTCGACAATCATGCGGCCTATGAGGAGATCACCGAACATCTGATCGGCCTTGGGCACCGCGCGTTCGCGGTCTGCATCCAGCCGACACGCGACAATGACCGCGTGCAGGCGCGCGTCGCGGGTATTCGCGCGACACTCGAACGTCACGGCCTCGCGGTGCGGCCGGAGCATATGTTTGAAGGCGAATCGACGATGGGATTCGGGCGGCGCAGTCTGCGCACGATCTGGCAAGCGTCGCGCGAGCGTCCCACCGCGATCGTCTGCGGCAACGACGCTATCGCGCTGGGCGTGTTGCGCGAGGCCGAGGAACTGGGCATTGCGATCCCGGGCGAATTGTCCGTCACTGGATTCGACGACCTGGAAATGGCGCGGGAGATCCGCCCCGCGCTGACCACCATGCGCGTCGACACCTACGAGATCGGCCGGCTTGCCGCACAGTATCTGCTCGACACGCTCGACGGCAAGCGTCCGCTGCACGGGCACGAGGTGCATGCGTTGTTTCAGCTCAGGCAATCGACGGGACCGGCCGCGAGATAGTCTCGCGGCGCGATGCCTCATCGACGGGTTACAGCGTGGCGGTCACGCCGCCGTCCACGTAAAGAACGTGACCGTTGACGAAGTTCGAGGCGTTGCTCGCCAGGAAGACCTCGGCGCCGACGAGATCTTCTACGTCGCCCCAACGCCGTGACGCCGTGACGCTTCACGGGCCTGCTCAACCATTGCATGACCGCTCTCAGGTTGCAGGCGCTGTCTCGCGACGCGAAAAGATGCAGTACACCGGCTTCGCCCACAGGCGGCTCGAGCGTATCGAAATGACGCGCGACCAGCGCCGCGGGAAACTCATGATCGGTCCATCCCGCCTCGCGCGCAATCGCCACGGACAAGGGAATGTCGAGGAACACGAATCGCAGGCCCGCGCATGCGCTCCCGGTAACGCATGTTCAATGCGGAGCACGACAGCACCGCGGCACCTTGGATCGCGTCCATCCGCCCGCCGCGAAGGTCGAGCCATGGCTCGCGATCGCTGTCGCACCGATATGGACATAACGGTAGATCGCCCCTGCGAATCACGCCAAGGCGGCTTCGTGCTTGCCCGATAGCAAAGGCTTATGAAGCGCGATTCTCCGGCACGTCGCGAGGCGGATAAGCGCCGCCGTCGCCGACCGACGCTTAACGTCGATTAGTCGCCCAATGAGTCCCCGTTCTCGCCGCGCGCTTTGGCTGAAGTGAAGTAGGTCCGCAACGCGGGGGCCGAATGATCGCTCAGCGAGCAGATTTGCGCCAGCCAGTCGGCTTCCGCGGGCCATTCGCCTTCCACCACGCGCGGATAGATCTGCCGCACGAACTGATGCAGCGCCTTTGCGCCGATGTTGCCGCTGATGCCGAGCAGGACGTGCAAGGCGCCGTGCGTCGATTCGAGGTCGCGGGCCGCCACGCTGGCGGCGAGTTGCGCCACAGTCGAGCGAATCTGTTCGATGCCGTTGAGGAACGTCTGGTCCAGCAAATCGAGCGCCACCAGTTCTTCGAGGTGTTTCTCGTCGAGCAGCGAGCCTTCCCTGATCGGCGCCGGCCTGGCGGCTTGCACGGCGGGCGTCTGTGCCGGTTCTGGTTTGCTCGGCCCTTGCGACGCACGTTGCTGGGCAAACTGTCTTGCAAGAGACGCATAGAGCGCGCCGATCTGCACGGGCTTGACCATGACCTCGTTCATGCCCGCGGCCAGACATGTCTGCACGGCTTTCATATCGGACTGGCCGGTCAATGCAACGATGGGAATCCGGGCATACGCGTCGGCACGAGCACGGATCGACGCAGTCGTTTCCACGCCGCCCATGCCCGGCATGTTCATGTCCATCACGATGGCATCGACAGCGTCGCTCTCCTCCAGCCTCGCCAGCACGTCCGGCCCGTGTTCGGCCTCGACGACGCGCGCGCCGCATCGCTCCAGATAACCTTTGGCAATCCGCCTGCTATAGGTGTCGTCGTCCGCGACCAGAATCGTTTTGCCGGCGAAACCGTCGAACGGGTGGCTCTGAACGTGCCGATCGCCGCTTTCGAAAAGCTTTTGAAGCGTCGCGATCAGTTCCACCGCGCTGGCGGATTTGCTGATCAGATCGTCCATGCCGGCGCGGCGGGCGAGCACCCGCGTCACATTGCCCGGCTCGGCCGTAAAGGCGGCGATCAGAACATTCCAGTTCGGGTGTTGATGGTCGGCGCGAATCTTCTCGGCCGTGGTGTAGCCGTCCATGAGCGGCATATTGATGTCAATCAGCACGAGGTCGTGCGGCGCCGACTGTTGAAGCACCCTCAATGCCGCCTCGCCGTTTTCCGCCTCGCTCACCTGCGCGCCGACCTTCGACAACGCGCGGCGGCTCCGCGTCCGCTGAGCGGCATCGTCGTCCACGACGAGAATGCGTTTGCCGGCAAAAAATGGCGTGGCGCGCTCGAAAACCTTCTGCTCATGCTCGGCCACTTCGCGGCTGGAGACCGCGGGGAATTGCAGCGTGAACTGCGTAAATTTCCCGACTTCCGAGCGGCAGGCGATCGTGCCGCCGAATGCGCGCATTGCACGCTGGCAATAGGCAAGGCCGAGCCCCGTACCCGCCGAATTGCCCGCGGTGCGGAAAGGCTCGAAAAGATGAGGCAGGAGGTCGGGCGCGATGCCGGGGCCGGTGTCATGAACCAGCACCGTCTGGCGGTCGATCGTCAGCGTGAGTGTCGCCAGTGGATGCGCCGCAATGTGATGCAGCGCGTTCTTGATCAGATTGAACAGCGTGAACAGATAGACGGTTTCGTCGACCTTGAAGATGAAGTCGTCCAGCACCACGAGCCGGACTTTGGCGCGCTCCTTCTGATCGCCGAAGCCGTATTCGTCCAGCGCTTTACGCGTGGTGGCCGCCGCGCTCAGATAGGTGAAATGATCCGCGCGGATGGGTTTCGCGCTGACCTCATCTAGTGTCATCGCGATGATGCGCAGCCCCCGATCAATCGACAATTGGCCATGGGCGAGATGCCGGTAAAGCAATGCCGCCCTGTCGTGCGACATGGCCGGCGTCGGGCTGGCATCAGTCACCGCGGGCAGCGCCTCTTCCATGCGATCCAGCACGTGCCTCAACTGGCTGAGAGGATTGCGCATTTCATGAGCGATCGAACCGGCGAGCGCACGAAACGCCACATTCTTTGCCTGCGCGACGATGCCTTTCAGGTTGCTGTAGCTGAACGTAAGGCCGGCGAAAATGCCGAACGTGAAAACCGGCAGATACGTGTAGAGAAATAGCTGACCGTCCACGTGCAGGGATTGCGGAATGACGATCCTGGCGCACAAGACGGCAAGACCAATGCCCAGCATCAGATTGAGTGCTAACGCAACGACCGACGGAAAAATGGCGATCAGGAAAAACACCATGCCGAGCTCGGCCATCGACCAGAGCATCGAATAGTGACCGGCAATCAGGTAGTAAGTGAAAAAGAACGGTAGCGAATAGGCTACCGTTACGAAGTAATACCACGGCAGGAAGCGCGCGACCGAAGCGGGCCAGAAACGGTGCAATAGCAGCAGCGTACAGGCCGCCGTACCAATAACGCGCATCGGCAGGCTTTCGTTGGGTTGAGGATCGATATACGTCCACCACAGCCAGTATAACGGATGCCCGATCGCACCGATTACGCCAACAGCCAGCACGCTGTAGTCCGACACCTTGGCCGAGTCATAAACCAGTCGGTTGAGATAACGGATGCTCCCTGAAATGGCTCTCATGTCGTGCTTTATCTTGACTTGCCCAGCCTCAGAATTTGAAGCTGCTGACGTTGAACGACATGCCGGCGCTGCCGACCCAGCACAGCACTCTGTCGCCTCTCTTCAACCGCCCGCCGTCTTTTGCCAGTGAAATGGCAGCCGGAATCGACGCCGAAACGAGGTTTCCCGTCTCCGGATAGATGTGATACATCTTGTCGTCGATCCCCACCTTGGCGCCATAACCCTGCCACGCCGCCTTGGAGGATGCGTGGGTGAAGACGATGTCGATGTCCTTCTTGGGAACTGGCAGTTTAGTCAATACCGCGGACAACTCGTCCGAATTTTTGTGAAGCTCATGGCCGAATGACGTGAAACGCATATCGCCGTTCTTGCCGATCCGTTCGGTCGGGTGGCAATACCCTTCATAGCCGGGAATTGGAATGGTGCACAAATCCGACACTGCCGGCTTGGCGCGGAACGCGAAGGTGAAGTTATCCGGCTCTTTGGCGACGAGCAAAGTCGCGGTCGCCGCCTCGCCAATCGTGAACGACGGCAACGTATATTCGATTTGAGCCTGGCTCTTCAACGCGAAATTCCCCGGATAGAGTGGGCCGCCCGCAAGCATATTGAACTCGGCATTCACAATCATAGCGCTTCTGTACTGACCCGACTTGAAAAGGCTGTCGATGATCGCCATGGCCCGGGTCCAGCTCATGCAGGCGTCGACCACATCGAAACACTCGGCGTTCACGAAGCCGAGCGTGCTGGCCATCATGTGGCTGTTGCCGGGCTCGAGGAAGCCTCGTCCAATACCGACATAAATAAACAGCTCAATGTGTTCCGGCTTCAGATACGTTTCCGATAGCGCCTTGCGCGTCGCCATGGCGACGTGATCGATAGGCGACTCGTGGCTTTCACACCAGCGCCGGTTGACCAGTCCGCTTCTGTCGAGCAAGGTCTTGATGGTGCGCATCCCCCGGTCGATATCACCCTCGTAGTCCCTGGAATGGAATCGAATCATATCGATCACTTCCTCGTTCGTCACGATCCTGGAGGGCAAGCTGACGGCTACGTCTTTGATAAGCATAAAGAATCCATGAATAAATTAACGCGGTGGGTAGAAGTACCTTTTGCGCCATGGCACGCGAGTATCTGGGACGCCAGATACGCGGCCTCGCGGCGCTGGTACATTAACGCGTCCACCGCGATTCATGAAAAAAGTCGCGTCTGGTGTGTTGGCAATGGGGATGTTGGGTGGTGGGGAGGCTGGAGCGCCGATGGTGCCGTCGCTGCGAATCTGCGCGGTGGCGTTCGGCGGCGTGTCCTTCTGCCTGCGTGAGCCCTTTTTCATGTCCTGTTCCGTCAAGAACGTGACCTCATCCGCCGCGCGCGTCCGCAGCCTCCTTCGAGCGACTAGACTTGGCTTCGGTCTTTCGAGGGGGCGCTTCTCTCAAGCGAACCCCACCCCTCGATCTTTCAGCCTGCCGCTCCCTCGGGCGGCAGGCTCTTTTTTTGTGGACCGCTTCAAATTCAGGCAATAGCCGCTCGTGAGCCGGGAGGATCAGGCCGCTGCATGCGGCTCCAGCTTCATCCGCGACGGCGGCTGCTGTCGTAACCCGTGGGTCGAAGACGAGTACCGTTCCAGTGGGAAAACCGCGTGACGCTTTCGAGGCAAGCATGCAGCTACCGAACGTAGATAACTTCATCAAGGACTCGCAGCACGGCGTCACCTACAACATCTGCGCCTATCGCAAGCTTTCGGTTCAAGAGATGACACGCGCGATGCAGGTCTTTATACAACAACAGGGCAAGCGTCAACCGAAGCAAGGAACAGTCGTCAAGATCTTTTCCCTGCTCGGGTTTGGGGATCAGTAGCCGTGTTGAAGCCTGGGACGTCGATTGACGGAGGTTGAACGCGCTCGCCATTGCAGGTGTGCCGGCATGCTGCGCGGCAAGATGAACAGTGTCGACTAAACCGTCCAGTCCAACATTGACAGCAGATCGGCGAGGTTCGTGTCGGGCAAGCGCTTCGCAACCATGTCCCAGAAGATCACGTCGTGCATTGCGCTCGCATCTTCCGCCGTCTTCCATTCGCGCGCACCGACGATCGAATCAGCCGTTTCGCGAGCTGCGGATACGATGGTCTGAATGTCTTGTTTCTGCATGAACCCGTTAACGGTCGCATAACGAGCTTATTTAGCCTCATGCGCAATCGTTTGCCAAAAAAGTTTAATCACTGCCCCCCGCACGGGACGATGCCAGCGGTGACCTGACTGAACATGGCGCATCACGGAGTTCAAGCGTTCGCTGCGCCCGAGGAGGCGGGCAAGACGGCCGCTCTGCGGCTCAGGTGAACCGCAGTGCATGTGAGCACGCACTTGTACTTCGCGCATCCTGAGCGTCGGGCGAAATTCTACCTCTTCCGCCGCGCCGCACCGTTTTGCGGCGTTTATTGGAAAACTTAAGTCCGAAACGAGCACATGGTTGGAGCCGCCTGACGACCTACCTGAGACAGGTATTCCCGACATCGGCCATGACGCTCGCCGACGACACCTGCGGCGCCGCAAATGCACCACCTTTGATCAACCCGACATGCATTCACCAAAAAATATTTCGCCGCTAATGGACTATGCACTTTTATAGAGCAGAATTATCATATCGACGAGATAAATCGATAAATGGATGCACTTTGCATGCCGCCCCTGTCTGTTGCGAACTACGATAATCATTTCTCAATCTTACCCATTACGGAACGAATCAGGCGCTCAGCAAGGCTGTTCGCCATCTTGCCACTCAACTCCGCAACAGCCAATGTGTTGGTTAATTCAGCCATGAAATACTGCCAAGAGAATTACACGTATAGCATGATCTAATAAGAAAAAAGACGGAGTCTTGGGGAGAAGTCTCTGTAGAACACATATTTCCGGGGGAAAATAAATGGATTTGGTACATACTCTGCCGCGCAGTTCGCGGCACAGTGCCGTGCCGATGCAAACGAACGATCTGACTCGCATCGACATCGCGCTGTTCAACGGATTCGCATTGCCTACGGTCGCCGCACTCATCGAGATTTTTCAGCGGGCTAATTCGCTGGTCGCCGCACCGCGATCCGGCCGCGCTCGTTACGACGTCTCGCTGCTTTCCGCCGCAGGCGGACGCATCGCCAGTTCATCATCGGTCTTTGTCTGGACCGACGACGTCCAGTCACATCGGGGCACCAATGAGCCGCACCTGTTGTTCATCGCAGGCGGCGCCGGCGTGCAGCAGGCATGCCGCGACGAGCGATTGAGCGAGTGGCTTCGCCGCAGGCATCCGTTCAGCGAGATCGTGCATCCGATCGCGGAAGGCCAACTGCTGCTTCAGGCCGCCGGGCTGCCCAGCCGGTACTGCCCGCTTCTCTATGGAGACAACGAAGCATCCGGATTGCATCGGGCGCGGTTGACGGAAGCGCCGGGCGCTGTATCGACCGCGTTGCGTATCGTCGAAGAGGATCTCGGTGCCGATCTTGCGCGGCGGGTTGCCGAGTCGATCGCGCCGCAACCCAAGACGCCCTTCAGCTCGTCGGTCACACTTGACGTGACGCCTCAGATCAGCGAGAAGATCCTCGCGTCGGCGCGCTGGCTGGAAGCGAACGTCGCCCGGCCCATCTCGATCGACGACGCGGCCCAGGTCGCAGCGATGAGCGAGCGCAACTTTCTGCGCCGCTTCAAGAGCGAGATCGGCATGACGCCCTCGGACTATCTGCTTCGCGCGCGCCTGAATATGAGTTGCCGGATGCTGATTGAATCGCGCCTGCCTGTCGACAAGATCGCGCGCCACTGCGGTATCGGCAGTGGCGGACAGTTGTCGAAGCTGTTCAGGAAATATCTGGAGACCACGCCAACGGACTATCGAACGCGCAACCACGTGGCACTGCAGAAGCCCAAAGCACCGCTACCGGATCAACTGCGCGAGTTCGATCCAGGCGATCTGATCGAAGCCGACTACGCAAGTCAAGTCGAAGCGTAGGACACAACCCAGCGGCACTTGAAAGAACATGCCGCGTTGAGCGCCTTCCATGTCATGTTCAGTCAACAGCGTGACGCAATCCGCCGCTCGCGTCTTGAGTCCGCTTCGAACGAATACACTTGGCGTCGGCCTTTCGAGGGGCGCCTCTCTTGGTCAACCCCCAACCCCTCGATTTTTCCAGCCTGCCGCTCCTTGGGGCGGCAGGTTCTTTTTTTTTCCCCGTCATATCAGGGTGGAGTCGCGTGTGCCACTATGCGCCGGGCTTCTCGCGAGGCACATGCATCCGCGTCCTTGATTCATACGAAACCTCCCAACGGAGCGCGCATGGATGACAAAGTGACTTACGTGTACGAGTACACGGGTGGTTTTGGTACGTACCGTACTGCTGGAAAAGGTTTCGCATGTCATCTTCCCCTTGTTGGCGACAATGTCGTCATGAAGGTCGATGAACTGGGATTCGACGATGTTCTTAAAGTGAAGTCTCGACTCTTCGAGTACGACAAAGCGGGCGCATTGACCGTTACGTTCACGCTATCTCATACGGTCACATAGGATCACTATATATCTACGATAAGTTAACTTTTTCGTTAATCGCTCGCCCTATCAGGCTCACACTCGATATTCAAATTCCACTCAAGGATGAGGGCATCCTGATTCTTTGCTCGATACTCCATTGCAGCCCGTTCAATAGAGCCGCATTTCATTCCCTCTCAAGACTTACCCACGTTTCAAATTAAACCCACCTCTTATCCAGCGGATAAATCTATTTCTCCCGAAACACCCCACGACTTGCCAATTCTTGCCAACACCTTGGCAAATTCGGCCAGTCATTAATGCAGTGCAACAACGTTATGTAGCATTCGATCAAACAATGAAGAGCGGCTTAGAGACGGCCGGCAAGTCACTCATTTCCGGGAAAGTAC
The DNA here is from genome assembly GCF_003387275.1 of Paraburkholderia sp. BL6669N2. Taxonomy (NCBI): domain Bacteria; kingdom Pseudomonadati; phylum Pseudomonadota; class Betaproteobacteria; order Burkholderiales; family Burkholderiaceae; genus Paraburkholderia; species Paraburkholderia sp. BL6669N2. The sequence continues at coordinate 2,545,537 of NZ_QUNA01000002.1, forward strand.
GATGGAGTTTCTTTGCAACGTGAAGCATAAGAATGCACTTCAAGCACCCGCTTTGCCGCAGAGCACCGGCGCAATCCATATCGGCATTGCATTGTTCAATGGATTCGCTTTGCCCGATGTGGCCTCCATCATCGAGATATTCCAGTCGGCAAATGCCCTGAGTGACACCGGCGAGCCCCGTCGAACGCGCTATGAGGTCTCGCTGTTGTCGGCATCCGGCGGGCGTATTGCCAGTTCTTCCTCGGTGTTCGTGTGGACCGACAGTGTCGAATCGCGCGGGCACGACGATAACTTCCGCGCGCTTTTCATTGCCGGCGGCACCGGCGCAACGAACGCGTTCCGTGACGATCGTCTGATCGTGTGGCTTCAGCAGGCGTTTCCGAGAAGCGGCATGGTCCATGCCATCGCGGAGGGACGCCTGATGCTCGAAGCGGCAGGTTTCTCGAACGCCTACGGCGCTCGCATTGAGAACGACAGTTACGCACGGAGCGCATTCCCGTCGCGACCTCTCGTCGACTCGCCCAGCCCGCTGCGAACCGCGTTGCGCATTGTTGGCGACGATCTTGGCCCCGAGGTCGCGCGGCAAGTCGCCGACTGGGTTGCGCCTCAGGGCGAAACGCAGTTCAGTGCCATCTTGCGCAGCAAAACGGCATCGCATATCAGCGACAAGATCCAGGCATCGGCGCAATGGCTCGAGGCCAATGGCGCTCGCCCGATATCCATCGACGATGCCGCGCAGATCGCGGCGATGAGCGAACGGAATTTCCTGCGGCGCTTCAAGAGCGAAATGGGTGTGACGCCGTCGGAATACCTGCTCTATGTGCGACTCGACATGAGCTGCCGCCTTCTCGCTAAAACGAGCTTGCCCGTGGACAAGATCGCGCGTCGGTGCGGCATTGGCAGCGGTGGACGGCTCGCCAAACTGTTTCGCAAGCACCTGCTTACCACGCCGACGGAGTATCGAATCAGCAAACAAGGTTCGCGCAGTGCGTCCTAACGCACGCCGGCGGTAAATCCACGGTCTCTTTCCAGAGTCCTGAGAACTCTGGAATCTTCAAGCGGTGCGCTCGAATCGCTCGTCTAGCGTCTGAGCAAGCGCATCCCACCAATGGGGTCGCACAAGGCCGAATCGCTCGTCGAAGCGGTCGTTGTTCAGAACCGAATTGCGCGGACGTGCCGCACGCGTCGGAAACGCCTCGCTCGGTACAGGCTCGATGTGTGTGACGCGTACCCGACCCGACGGCGCGAGATTGCGCGCATAGTCGATGATCGCAGAAGCATAGCCGTGCCAGCTGGTCACGCCTCGCGAAGTCAAATGAAAAAGTCCGCTTTGAAAGCGTGCTTCCTGACGTTCGCGCATCGCTTGTGAAATAGCGTGGGCAGTGACGTTGGCAAGCATTCTTGCGGGCGTCGGTGTGCCGAGCTGATCATCGACGATCTTGAGCGCTTCACGTTCTGCGGCGAGCCGAAGCATCGTCAGCATGAAGTTTGCCCCGCGTGTCGCGTAGACCCAGGAAGTGCGGAAGATTAGATGATCGCATTCGGACGCGATGATTGCGAGTTCCCCATCGCGCTTGGTCGCACCGTACACATTCAGCGGCGCAGTCGCGCTATCTTCCGTATAAGGCTCCGCCGACTTTCCGTCAAATACGTAATCCGTCGAGAAATGAACAAACAATGCGCCCGCACTTTTTGCCGCGCGGGCCATTACGTCGACAGATTCGGTATTGACGAGCCGTGCCGTCACGCAATCGTCTTCCGCCTTATCAACCGCCGTATAGGCCGCGGCGTTGACAACGACGTCCGGGCGGTAAAACCTCATCAACCCGTCAAGCAGCGCCGGCTTGCTGAGATCCGCGACTTCCCGATCCCAATGAACTACCTCACCCAGCGGCGAAAGCGAGCGCGCGAGCTCCCAGCCGAGTTGTCCTTGCACGCCTGTGACCGCGATTCTCATCAGTAAACCTCAGCCTCGTTGAAGCGGCTACCGGCGGCGTCTTTCGACGAAACGAACGGAACACCGTTCAGTTCCCATTCGACGGCGATGTCAGGATCGTCCCAGCGCAACGTACGTTCGTGTTCCGGATGCCAGAATGCAGTCGCTTTATAAAGGAACTCAGCAACGTCCGACAATACGACGAACCCATGTGCAAAGCCCGGCGGAATCCATAGCTGCCGCTGGGTTGACGCGGACAGCCGCACGCCGACCCACCGCCCGAACGTGGACGACCAGCGCCGCAGATCGACAGCGACGTCGAATACCTCACCCACTACCACCCGAACCAGCTTGCCTTGCGGATGCTGGATCTGATAATGCAGGCCTCGCAGAACGCCTTGCGCTGAAATCGAATGATTGTCTTGCACGAACGTATAGCCGCGCGCCACTTTTTCTTCGAACTCAACCTGATTGAACGTCTCGATGAAAGCACCGCGTGAATCTCCAAACACTTGGGGCTCGATGACCTTCACGTCAGGAATTGCGGTATGTCGAACTTGAATGGTCATGTGTGGATAGTCGGAATGAGAGATGACAGATATCGGCCGTAGTCAGTCTTTTGCAAAGGCGCCGCGAGGCGGGCCAGTTGCTCGGCATCGATCCAGCCACGCCGGAATGCGACTTCCTCCGGACTTGCAACCAGCAAGCCCTGTCTCTGTTGTAGCGTCGCGATAAACGTCGCCGCATTGATCAGCGATTCGTGCGTGCCGGTATCGAACCAGGCAAAGCCTCTGCCCAGCGTTTCCAGATGAAGCGCTTCGCGCTCCAGATAATGCCGATTCACGTCCGTGATTTCCAGCTCGCCGCGTGCGGATGGCTCGATATTCGCCGCTATGTCGCAGACGTCGCCGTCATAGAAATAAAGACCCGTAACGGCAAAATTGGAACGCGGTTTCTGGGGCTTTTCTTCGATACTCAGAACCTTACCCCGAGCGTTGATCTCCACCACGCCGTAGCGTTGCGGGTCGTGCACGTGATATCCGAAGACAGTCGCGCCTTTGGTTCTCAAATGCGCGTTGCCGAGATGCGCACCCAGGTCCGCGCCATAGAAAATGTTGTCGCCCAGAATCAGCGCGGACGGCTTCCCAGCGATAAACTCGCGGCCGAGTATGAATGCTTGTGCGAGTCCGTCCGGCGACGGCTGTACAGCGTACGTGATCTGCATACCCCACTGACTGCCGTCGCCGAACATCGCCGCGAAGCGCGGCGTGTCGTCCGGCGTCGAGATCAGCAGGACCTCGCGAATGCCCGACATCATCAGCGTGGACAGTGGATAGTAAATCATCGGCTTGTCGTAGATCGGCAGCATCTGCTTGGAGATCACGCGCGTGATCGGGTACAGCCGCGTACCAGACCCGCCGGCGAGAATAATGCCCTTACGGTTCGAGTCCATCGTTCAAGCTCTCTTCAGTACGCTTTCGGGGTTCCAGCGCCGATAGGCGCCGGAGCGGATTTCCTCGAGCCACGCATCGTTTTCAACGTACCACTGCACCGTCGTCGACAACCCGCTCTCAAACGTCTCGCGCGGCACCCAACCGAGTTCGCGACGCAGCTTCGTTGCATTGATCGCGTAACGCCGATCATGTCCCTTGCGGTCCGAGACGAAAGCGATCTGCTGGCGATAACTGCCACTCCCGCGTGGTTTTATCCCGTCGAGAAGATCGCAGATGAAATGAACGACTTCGACGTTGGTTTTTTCGTTATCGCCGCCGATGTTATATGTCTCCCCCGGTATGCCACGGGCGAGCACCGTGCGGATCGCCTCACAATGGTCGCCTACATACAGCCAGTCACGCACATTGCCGCCGTCGCCGTAAACCGGCAGTGCGTCGCCGCTCAGCGCACGTTGGATCATCAACGGAATCAGTTTCTCCGGAAACTGATAAGGCCCGTAGTTGTTCGAACAGTTCGTGGTCAGCGTAGGCAATCCATAGGTGTGGTGGTACGCGCGGACGAGATGGTCCGAACTCGCTTTCGATGCCGCATAGGGACTGTTCGGCGCGTACGGTGTCGTTTCCGTGAATGCGGCATCGTTGGCCGACAGCGAACCGTACACTTCATCTGTCGACACATGCAGGAAGCGAAACAAATTACGGTCCGTACCGTTCAGGCGTTCCCAATACAGCCGCGCGACATCGAGCAGTTCACCGCTGCCCGTCACATTTGCGTCGATAAACTCGCGCGGACGGTCGATCGAGCGGTCGACGTGACTCTCCGCTGCAAAGTGCACCACGGCACGCGGTCGATATTCTTCAAAGATCGCGCTCATGGCTGCGCGATCGCCGATATCGCGGCACACGAAAACGTGACGAGGATCGTCGTGCAGCGCTCGCAACGTGCCGTAATTGCCGGCATACGTCAACTTGTCGATATTGAGTATCGGCTCATCGTGTTGGGCAAGCCAGTCGATGACGAAATTTGCGCCGATAAAACCGGCGCCACCCGTGACGAAGATCATTTGAAGTTCTCTTAGATGACGGCTCTTACACTGTGAATCGTAAAGGCGCGACTATTTTTCTATCGGCCATATCGTTGGCGCATTCAGACATTCGCCAGTTACCCGCGTGGATCGCTCACACTGACTCATTCGGATCGATCGCATCAGTCGCCGAATTCGATCCCTGCCGATTCGCATCACGAAACTCGCTCGGCGTGAGAGAGAGTCGACGTCTGAATATTTTTGCAAGCCGCTCGCCACTTCCCATTCCGCAACGTCGCGCGATCGTATCGATCGGCAAGCTGGTTCGCTGGAGCAGGCTGCATACGACACCCAATCGAATCTCAAGCAAATACTCCGAGGGCGTGATCGACACCTCCGCCCTGAAACGACGCAAAAAGGTCCGCTCGCTCATATTCGCGACCTCGGCTGCGTGCGCAATCGAGATCGGGTGCATATAGTTCTCTCGCAGCCAATTTGCCGCCGCTTTGATCGGTGTCGTCCACTCCATCGATGATGCGCCGACGGTTTGCGCATCGCGACTGCTAGTCGACGCCCGAGGACTTGCATGTTTTCTCACAGCATTGCGCGACGATGTGAGGTAAAGCAGAATCTGCGATTCGATCTGTTTTCGCGCATGCGTGCTGGTCGCCGCCAACGCTGCAACAAACGACACCCCGGCTTCTGTCATGGACAACGCCAGTCTCGAGCGCGCGCGAGCGCTGCCCAACCGTCGTCCGCGCCGCGCGGTACTCGGCGAAGCCATCACGAATCGATGCAACGAGCTATCGCTATCCCACACGACGATATCGGCTCGCGCCACCAAGGTCGACACGACGCGCAACACATCAGGATCTTCAGCCGCACCCGCCCTGCACTCCGCACCGACTACGAACACACCGTCGAATTTCTCCGATAGCCGCGGTTGGATCGCCTCTGTCCAGATCCGGATTGAAAGCGAGTCATCCACATAGCCGCCTCCAATCGACAGTAACGACACCTTGAATATCAAGCCAGGCGACGGCGACGTTTCTTCGCCGATACCGCTGCCGTGAGCGCGATTAAAGATATCCGCCAGCGCGTCGACCTCTTTGATAGAGAACCCGGCGAATACGACTATCGCAATCTTCACTTCCGATTCCATGGAAGGCGCCGCGGCGCTCTCGGAGAATGCTCCTTTAGCTCTTGTACGGTTTGTGTACGGGTGCATGTTCCTGTTTCCGCGGCCAGCGCTGGCGTGTCACCTATTCTCACCGCCGATATTACTCACAGCGTGCTGTCGACAACGATCGCTGGCTACCGGTGCCATGGATTTGTCTGAAATGACGCTAGCCACTGTGCGAAACGCACCAGGCATGCACCTTTACTTCTTGAAAACACCGACAATGTGCTGTTGTTCCAATACCAGTAACGAAGTAATCCGCCGTTCGTCGAGCAATGCCAACGCGTCCTGCACGCGCGTGGCGGGTGACACCATCGTGGGCTCTCTCGACATGAAGTCTCGCGCGTATTTTTCGAATGCATGGGGTCCGTGGAGTTCGATCAAGCGGCGAACGTCACCGTCGGTAATCAGGCCCCAACCCGTTTCGTCGCGAACGATTGCAATCCCAAGACTGCCGCGCGTCATCTCGCTGACGATCTCCATGACCTTCGCATCGGGTCCGACGAACGGAAGCTTGTCGCGCACCATCTCGTCACCCACGGTGCTCAGCAATCGCCGCCCAAGCGATCCTCCAGGATGAAAACGCGCGAATCCCTCCGGCTTGAAATCGCGCGCCTCCATTAACGTCACGGCGAGCGCATCGCCCATTGCCAGCGTCGCCGTCGTCGAAGCGGTCGGCGCCAGTTGAAGCGGACAGGCTTCTTTCTCGACACCGATATCCAGATGGCAATGCCCCGCGCGGGCAAGCGTCGACTCACGATTGCCCGTCATTGCGATCACGAAGTTGTGATTGTTTCGCAGAAATGGGAGCAGTTGCACAACCTCGTGAGTTTCACCCGAATTTGAAATGGCGAGAAACACGTCGTCACTGGTGACCATTCCGAGATCACCGTGGTACGCCTCGCCGGGATGCATGAAAAACGCCGGCGTGCCGGTGCTTGCGAAAGTTGCCGCGATCTTCTTGCCGATAATTCCAGACTTACCCATGCCGCACACGATCACACGGCCGCGCGTTTCGAGAATACGCGCTATCGCCTGCGTATAGTCGTCGTCCAGGGCCGACGCGAGCGCGGCAACGGCACTGGACTCCAAAGCGAAAACCCGTTTCGCCGACGAGATGTAATCGTGAGCCGTCATGATCTCCCCGAAGCGTTCACAAACAGTATTTCCCTTACTCGCGCCACATCCTCGTTCGTATCGACACCCGGCGGCGGAGCTTCAGGCCATTCGAATACGCGAATCGGCATACCCAGCCAGATCGCACGCATCTGTTCCAGCTTCTCGAGTTCTTCGAGTTCGCATGAAGGTGTCTCCGTCAATCGGTAGAGCGCGGAGCATCGATAGGCGTAGATACCGATATGACGCAAGTACGCAGCCAATGGCCAGTCGTCCTGGGGAAGATCGCGGCAAAATGGAATGGCCGAACGTGAAAACACGATTGCCTGCCCTTGGGCGCCGACCACGAGTTTGACGACGTTTGGATCAGCCAAATGGGACACTTGGGTCAAAGGGACCGCGACAGTCGCCATGTCGAGAGCCTGCGCATTCGCGCAGAATTGCACGAACGACGCAAGCAACGGCTGTGGAATCAGCGGTTCATCGCCCTGCACGTTAACGACGAGATCGTCTGGATTCCAGTTCAATTCACGCGCAACTTGCGCGCACCGATCAGTTCCGGACTGATGTTCGGGGTCGGTCATCCGGACCGGAATCCGGTACACCTCCAGGCTTTCGACAATCCGCTCGTCGTCTGTGGCCACCACGATGTCCACCGTCTCGGGCAATGCCGCTCGCACGGCTTCATACACACGCACGATCATCGGCGCGCCCGCCAGATCGATCAGTGGCTTGCCGGGCAAGCGAGTCGACCCAAAGCGAGCTGGAATCACCACGTGGATCGAAGCAAGGCTACTGGACGATCGCACTGCGCACCTCCCCGGTCAAAAACGATTGATACATCTCGTCGAGCGTCATTCCGTCGGCCAACAACACGTTCTCTGCGACTTCTCGGGCGACGCCGTGGCCGCCACGCGCGCGCGTGACGTGATCCGCGTGCCGCAATACAAGCACGTGTGCATCGCCGGGGGCGAACGCGCGGCCGGCGCGCAACATCACCGGCAAATCGATCACGTCGTCGCCGACGTAGACGATCTCCTCGTCCTGCAAGCCCCGCTCCAGCTTGATCGCCTCGTACGCGGACAACTTGTCGCGGCTGCCGGTCACCACCAGGTCAAAACCGAGTTCTTTCGCCCGGCGTGTAAGCGGCGCACTCGATCGACCGGACAATACGCCCGTCGCAATTCCGTATTCCCGCAGCAGTCCGATCGCCACGCCGTCGCGTACGCTGAAAGACTTGAGGTGTTCACCTTCGCCATTGAAATGCAACGAGCCGTCCGTCAGCACGCCGTCCACATCGAATAGAACAAGGCGGATTTTTCCCCGATACTCTCGTGGCCCGCTCATTGAATATCCAGCGCCGGGAAGCTCTTGACCAGATCGTCAAGGTCCTTCATTTGCTGGAGAAACGGTTCGAGCACGGCAAGCGGAAGCGCGCTCGGACCATCACAGCGCGCGTGATCGGGATCGGGATGTGCTTCCAGAAAGAGACCGCCCAGACCAACTGCCAGACCGGCACGTGCGAGTTCGACGACCTGGCGGCGCCGGCCACCTGAAGCGGCGCCCCCCGGATCGCGATATTGCAGGCTATGCGTCACGTCAAAGATCGCCGGCGCGCCATCCGACGCTTCGATCATCTGCCGGAAGCCAAGCATATCGACCACCAGATTGTCGTAGCCGAACGAACTGCCCCGCTCGCACAGAATGACGTTGTCGTTACCGACTTCACGGCACTTGCCGACAATGTGAGCGACCTGCGTCGGGCTCATGAATTGCGGCTTCTTGATGTTGATCACACGGCCCGTTTTCGCAATAGCTACGACGAGGTCCGTCTGCCGCGCGAGAAATGCCGGCACCTGGAGCACGTCGACGACCTCCGCGACACGCGCGGCCTGCTCGACTTCGTGGACATCGGTAATGACCGGCACGCCGAACTCACGTTTGACCGCTTCAAAGATTTTCAGACCTTCATCCATTCCGACCCCACGGTAAGAATGGATCGACGAACGATTCGCCTTGTCGAACGAAGCCTTGAAGACGAATGGAATGTTCAACTTCGCCGTCGTCTCGACATAGTGGCGGCACGCATACAGCGTCGAGTCGAGGTCTTCGAGAACGTTGATGCCGCCGAACAATACGAACGGCAGACGGTTCGAGACCGTTACCGCGCCTGTGATTTCTACCGCACGATCGTTTATCTTCATCGCTCACGTCCACGCCAGAAAGAGTTAGAACGGTAGACCTGAATCGCCCTGCTCAGAGATATCCGAGCGCGGCGATCTTCAGTCTTTGGGTCTCATGCACTGCACGCGTTGACGTTAGCTACGCGTCTCGCCACCGTATTCATAGGCTGCATAGCGATATGAGCCATATTTGGAGCCGTAGCCATACCGCGCGTGCGACAGATTCAGCCCGTTAAAGAGTACGCCGTTTGCCTCAACCCCGTTTTGGGCGAGCCGCTTGACCGACTCTCCGATCTCGCCCGCTTTCGTCACCGCCGCCCGGGCGACCAGGAAAACAGTGCCGGCGTTCGGCGCGAGAATTCCGGCGTCGGCGGCTGCGAGTGCAGGCGCCGTGTCAATCAGCACGATGTCGTACATCTTCGACAGGTCCTGGATACAAGGCGTCACCCGGTCACCTAGCAACAACTCTGCGGGATTTCGCGGCAGTGTTCCAGTCGAAACAAAGTCCAGCCGCGGAATCAGCTCGCGCCGCACGACCTGCTCGAATGTCGAGAGACCCGACACCAGCTCTGAAAATCCGCCACCGCGTTCAAATCCGAACGACTGATGCAAATGCCCTTTGCGCAAGTCACCGTCGATCAGCAGCACTCTCTTGCCTCCCGCCGCCAGCACCGCCGCAAAATTCACCGACACGAACGACTTACCGACGGCCGGCGCCGACCCGGTCAACAGTACGACGTTGTTTCGCGCATTGACCATGGCAAACTGCAACGCAGTTCTCAGACTACGTAAGCTCTCGATAGCCGGATCGCTGGGCGAATCGGCGGCGAGAACGTGTGTACCCGCTTTCTTTGCGCTCGACGTCTTGCTCAGCTCCTGTTGACGCTTACTCAACGGGATCGTCGCGTACACATGAAGCCCCGTGCGGCGCTCCAACTCGGTCGGATCGCTGATGCCGCGGAACAGCATGTTGCGCACAAAGGCAAGCACCGCGCCTGCAAACAGGCCGACGACCAACGATCCCGCGAGGACGATCAACTTTTTCGGCTTGACCGGCTTCTCAGGAATCGCTGCCGTGTCGACAAGCCGCACATTCCCCGTCTTGCCCGCCTTGACGAGCTGCAATTGCTGAAAGTTGTTCAGCAACGACGTGTAGAGATCGGTATTGACCTGCACGTCGAGTTGCAACTGAACAATCTGCTGCTGCACGTCGGGCAGTTGCTTGATTCTGGAGGTTGCCGCATCGCTGTATTGACGCAACGTCGCAATCTGCGAGTCGATCGTGCGGATCGCCGGATGGTGTCCATTGAATCGCGCCGCGAGTCCCTGGCGTTGCTCCTCGAGTTCGAGCAGCTTGGTCTTCGCGTCGACGGACTGCTGCAATACCACCTTCGCTTCCTCAGTCAGGTCCACGCTGCCGAGTTTGTTGCGTGCCGCCGTATAGCGTTGCTGGGCTTCGCAGCAGACTTTCGTTCGACGTTCTGCCGGATGTACTGATCGCCCACCGCGTTCAACTCCGCCGCTACGCGCACCGGGTCGGTGTCGAGCAGACTCGCGATCAATACGCCCGATTGCTTCACCTTCTCTTGAACGTCGAGGTTGTTTTGCAAGTCGGTGATGCTCTTCATTCGCGAGTGGCGTCTAAGGACAAACTGCGTATCCGGCTTGCCTCGAATGGATTTCACCCAGAGAAGGATCTTTCCGCAGCACGACGGTACTGACTCGACCCGTCCAACCTGACCGACAAACGGTTCGGGGAGATCGTCGCCGGTCAACCGGTAGTGCGTCGCGTCAATGACGGTCAAGCGGAATTTGTCGTCCTCGAGCGATGTCGGTACGTCGAACTGCGCCACGTCGATACGCTCGTTTCCCCATGCGTAGCCGCCCATGCCGAATAGGCCAGGCGTGGAAAGCTCCTGATTGCGGCGGGCTATCCAGTTTCCGATCAATGGAAAGTAGCGCGGCTGTGCGTCGATAAACAGTTTGAGATTGTCGACCGCACGCGTAACGACAAGGCGTGATGCCAGAATCTGACTTTCCGCCGCAGCCGTCGACTTCACGTCGAACAACGACGAAACATCGCCCAGCAGGCCTTTTTCCGCCGAGCTTTCCGGGCTGTCTTCGACCTGTATGAGCAGATCGGCTTCATAGACCGGATTGCTCAGAAACGCGTAGAGCGTGCCGGCCACGACGAAGAAGGCGACCACAATGCCGATCAGCCAACGGCTTTCTATCAGCACGTCGAGGATCGTCACGAAGTCCAGTTCTTCTTCGCTATCGGGTGCCCCCGTGGGAGGCAATTTAGTTTGCGTCATCAAATAAGTGCCAAGGTAGCGAGCGGAAAAACGCCCGCTCGGTTAAGCCACAATTTTGAGTCGCTCGACCCAGTCTTCGATCGCGCGGTCAATCAAGGCGAGGCACGCTTGAAAATCCGAACGCTCGCCTCCGTAAGGGTCGAAAATATCCTGATCAATGAATTCGCCCAGCCGAAATACCTTTCCACGCGTGGTCGGATAACGATCGACCACGCTCTGCTTCTGCTTCGCGTCCATCACGAAGATCACATCCGACTGCGCACACAGAGACGCCGAGAGCGGCCGGGCGCGGTGATCGTCGATCACGATGTCGCGTTCGCGCATCAACTCACGCGCAATCCGGTCGGCAGGGTGGCCGATGAGCGCGCCCAGTCCCGCGGACTCGACTCGAACATGGCGCAGCCGTGCGCGCAAAAGGCCGACCGCCATCGGACTTCGGCAGATGTTGCCGATACAAACCACGAGAACCGATTGGACCATGTTCAGTTACCCGATGCGGTTCGTTGCAGGTAGTACGCACCGGTCGCACTGCCCACCAGAGGCGTCACGACGCGGTACCACCTGATCACGCCTGGCGCGTCCACATACACGACGTCATCCGGCTTCATTTCAAACCCGGCGGCAAGCACCATTCCGGTCGGCGACTTGCTGTCGAGATGGAATATCTTCGGAAGCCCATCGTCCGATTTCGCACGCACCACGTAGATTTCACCCGCATCGCCGGTCAACTGGCTGACACCGCCCGCGTCGCCCAGTGCATCGCTTAGCGTCAGGTGACCATTCGTCTTGAAGACGACAGGCCCCGGCTTCACGACTTCGCCCGAGACCACGACCCGATGTTCGATTAAAGGTGGGACCCGGATCGCGTCCTGGTCACGGATCGCAATGTCCTTCGGATTGAGCCCACGCTTCAGCATTTCGGGAAGATTGATCCGATACGTGATGCCGCCGCGGGTCAGTTCGATTCTGCTCAGGTCGCCGGTTGCCGCGACGCCGTTTGCCTGATTCAGCATCTCGGCCAGCGTCATCGGGACATCGGTGATCTGCTTGACGCCCGGCTGGCGCACTTCGCCGTCGATATAGGCTTTCTGACTGCGGTATCCAATGACCCGCACCGTCACCTGCGGATCGTTGAGGTTCTGCTTCAGGTGATCGATCAATTGTTGCTGCAATTGCAGCTCAGTCAGCCCACTGGCCTTGATCTTCCTGACATAGGGAAACTGGACGTATGCGTCCTTGCTGACGACAAAACCAGGCAGGCTCTGCGCCGTCATGCCGACTGTAGCCGGAGAAGCGCCCGAGTCCGTGCCGATCGCGTAACTAAGGTTAGGCATCACCAGTTCCGGGTGATCCCAAACGATGATGGACAGTACGTCCTGCGCTCCGATCCGATAGGGTGCGGGTGGCGCGATCAACGATGCATAGCTGGTGTCTGCCGCAATGGCCGCCTTGCGAGTTGACGACTCCTGCTCGATCAGCTTGAACGTAATCGGCGTGATAACCGGCACTGAAGAAGGATCCTCGGGATCGATCGGCTTATGGGGATCGAAACTCATCCCTGGCGCAAATGCGCAAGCGCCAAGTGCAAGCACCGAACACAAGGACAAGCGTTGAATAAGTAATGCAAAGCGATTTCTCATTGGCAGTGTGCTAGGGCAGTATGGATCTGCAGACTTCGAAATGACCGACTGCAAAAGCGAAGACCCGTGGACTATTCGAGGGCCCTTGAATGTCAGTCGCGCTTTACGGTTGTTAGACCGCATCGCACAGTCCGCCGTCGCTTTCTTGACGGCCTGTCTTACCGGGATCGGATATTACCGATGCTGCGACGCGGCGAATCGCGTTGACCGAAAACGGCATGCATTTGGCGAAATACGGAAAGTCCCGGGCGGCGCCGGTCGACTTCGAGGCTGGGTCCCCGGACTTTTTACCCAATACGACTGAATCGGAGATCGAGGCGCCACGCGGCTTCCGGCCGATGTCAAAACGCCATGCATGAGCACGTTGAGTCGATTCGGACGATTCATTGCCGTTTTCCGTCATCGGAATTGTCGTCGCCAACCTCGTGGTTATGATGCGACGCAAAACCGGTTAGCGCCTGCAAACAAATCGCTAGGGGAATGAAAATGCAATCAGTCAAACCGCTTGAGTTTCATCCCGGTACTCGCGCACCTGAATTTCTCTTCGCGCTGCTTGATGCGTGTCTCGTATTGGCGGGCGCCGAGATTGCGTATGTATTCCGTTTCGAAGACTTCACTGCGTGGAGTAACTCCACGCTGCTTCTCGTCGCCTTCAACACGGCGATGACCGCTCTGCTATTTCCCCCGTTGGGTATCTATCAATCCTGGCGAGGACGGAATCCGCTGGAGATGGTGACGCTCGTTACGATCGGCTGGGTGGCCGTCTTCGTCCTGGGACTCGTACTGGTCTTCACGACACATCAGGCACACACCCTGTCGCGGCTCTGGTGCGGGACGTGGCTCATCACGTCGCTTGCGCTGCTCGTCACCTTGCGGCTCGCGCAATATCACTTGTCGAAACAGCTATGGCGACGCGGCATCAATGTCCAACCGGTCGCCATCGTCGGCGCGAATCCGCTCAGCCTTACGTTGATCGATCGCTTGCGTAAGAACGCCCAGTCGGGTTTCTCTCCGGAATGTGTCTTCGACGAGGATCCGCAGGCCTCCACGTACGCCGGCGGACTTCCGGTGATCCCTTCTCTCGACGGACTTGCCGATGCGGTGCGCACCCGAAGCATCAAGGAAATCTGGCTCGTTCTGCCGCTGCGGGAAGAAGCGCGCGTACACGCCGTACTGAACGCATTCCGGCATGACTTCGTGAACGTCCGCTTCATTCCGAACGTGCGTGACATTTCCCTTTTCAACCACTCGGTCTCCGAGGTCGTGGGGCTATCCGCAATCAATCTATTGGCGTCGCCGTCAGCAGATCCACGTTTTGTACCGAAACAGATTTTCGACCGCACATTCGCGGCTCTTGCGCTGCTCTGTTTGTTGCCGCTGATGCTCATCATCGGAATTCTCGTGAAGCTGTCCTCGCCCGGTCCGGTTTTCTTCCGCCAATGGCGCAAGGGCGCGAACGGCAACGAATTCCAGATCTACAAGTTCCGGACGATGGTGGTCCATTCCGAAGATGCCGGCCAGTTGACTCAGGCCAAACGGCGCGATCCTCGTGTGACGCCGATAGGTGCGCTGCTACGCAAGACCAGTCTCGACGAGTTGCCGCAGTTCATCAATGTCCTCAAAGGCGACATGTCCGTAGTCGGTCCGCGCCCGCATGCGTTGCAGCACGACGAACTCTACAAAGACCTCGTGAACGGCTACATGTTTCGCTACAGGATCAAACCCGGCATTACGGGCTGGGCGCAAATCAACGGCTATCGCGGCGAAACCGACAAGATCGAAAAGATGCAAGGACGGATCGCGTTCGATCTCTATTACATCGAGAACTGGACGTTCGGTCTCGATCTCAAGATCGTTCTGAAAACCTTTATCCATGGTTTCAGCGGCGCCCAAGCGTATTGACGGCACGCGTTACTTTCGACCTGCACGCATTCGGGATTTGCCAGTCGCCAAATCCGTGTCTCGCGTCCCCGGTTCAGCGCTGCGATTCACAGTAAAAGCAGCCCTTTTTTTGACCTTTATCTCAATCTTCGAGCTCGCATGAATATCCTGATCACCGGCGGTGCCGGCTTTATCGGCAGTGCACTCGCGCGTACGCTTAACCGCCTCGGCGACACTGTTACGGTACTGGACAACCTTTCTCCGCAGATTCACGGGACTAATCCGGATGAATCCCCGCTGTTCAAGTCGTTGCCTGAATCCGTGCGCTTCATCAAAGGCGACGTGCGTCGCCGTGAAGACTGGCAAGCCGCACTGGAGGGTCAGGAAGCCGTCATTCACCTGGCTGCGGAAACGGGGACCGGTCAATCCATGTACCAGATCGACCACTATGTCGAGACCAACGTCCGCGGCACGTCGCTAATGCTCGATTTACTCGCCGAAGCGCGCGACGCTGGGCATGGCACCGTCCGCCGGCTCATCGTGGCGTCGTCCCGTTCGATCTATGGCGAAGGCAAATACCGCGGCCACGCGGGCTACGTATATCCGGGCACGCGGAAAGCCTCTGACATGCGTCTCGGACTGTATGATTGCCTTTGCCCGGAAACCGGCGAACGTCTCGAACTGGTCGCAACCGACGAGACCTCCAAGACCCATCCCAGCTCTGTCTACGGCATCACGAAACTGTTTCAGGAACAACTGGTTCTCACTGTCTGCGAGACGCTCGATATCGGCGCGATCGCACTCCGTTTTCAGAACGTGTACGGACCGGGCCAGTCGCTGCGTAACCCGTACACCGGCATTCTCTCCATCTTCTCCACGCTGCTGCTTCAGGGCAAAGACGTCAACATTTTCGAAGACGGCCTCGAGAGCCGCGACTTCGTCTATATCGACGATATCGTCGAATCCATTGTGCTCGCGCTCGATGCAACGAATAAAGCCGGTGTCGCCTACAACGTCGGATCCGGTAAAGCAACGAGCGTGCTTCAGGTCGCGTAAACGCTGAAGCGCTTCTACGGCGCCACCGGCGCGCTCAACATCACGGGCAATTTCCGTCTCGGCGACATTCGCCATAACTACGCGGATTTGAAAAAGATTCGCAAGGAGCTCGACTTCGAGCCGAAGGTGTCGTTTGCAGAAGGCGCGATGCATTTCTGCAAGTGGGTCGAGGAACAAACCATCTCTGACGCAGGCTACGACCAGTCGGTCGCCGAGATGCGCAGTCGCGGGCTGTTGAACTAAGCGCCCTCACTCTTCAAGGAAATTCGTGATGAAAATTGGCATTGTGACCGTGCTTTTCAAATCGGACCCGGTGATCGCAGGGTTTATTGCGAGCATGAACGCTCAACGATTCACGGATTTTCATGTCCTCTGTATCGAGAACGACGTCGACAACCGTGCGTGCGAAGCGGCAATTCGCGCGGATCTAAAGGTTCCGTTCACATTCATTCGCAACAAATCAAACCTGGGTGTGGCCACGGCGAACAACCAGGGACTGGACTTCTTTCTTCCGGACGAGAGCTTCACGCATATCCTCTTCCTGAATAACGACATTGAAGTCAACGCCGATTTCCTCCAGCAGCAAGTGGATATTCTGAATGCCAATCCACACGTCGACGCGCTCGCGCCAAAGAGCTTTTACTATGACACGCCCGGCAAACCGTGGTATGCCGGTGGCAAACTGAGCTACCTCAAAGGCGGCTGCCGTCATTTCGGCCATAACAAACCCGATCGACTGACCAAAAATCCTTTGTATCCGGTTGACTACGCGCCAACTTGCTCGCTCATCGTCAGGTCGCGTCTGTTAAAGGAATCGGGAATCCGGATGTGGGAGGAGCTCTTCGTCTACTACGACGACACGATCTTCTGCCTCGAACTGAAAAGGGCCGGAATCAAGATGTATTACACGCCGACCATTCATCTCCAGCACAAGATCAGCTCTTCGACTGGCGGCAGCCGCTCAGATTTTTCACGTTACTACTTGACGCGCAACTGGCTTTACTGCGGATTGAAAACACGCAATCTGGCTGTCGCCGCGTCGGCAATCGTGTTGACCGTTTTTCATGCGGCGGCACGTCACAAGATCGAACTTCGCGCATTACGCGACGCGCTTCAGATGAAATGGGCTGTCGCATAACCACGTTCGACATCGTATCCGGCCGGCGCCTGGCTCGCTCACACACTATGAAAACTAAAGTTGTCACGCTGGTTTACTACCATCCAATGGCGCGCTTCTTCTGCGCGATAGAGGATGCATGGAAGCAGTTGGATCCCAACGTTGAATTTCTCCATCTGGCGGTTTTCCCAAGTGCGTGGGCGTACTTCCGGTTGCACGGGCGTGCGACCAAGGCGCTGTCGTGGAGGGCATTTCTAGAGAGAGCCAAGGACCGTTCGACCGACCCGGACGTCATTTCGGCTCTGATCCGCTTCCACTCGTCCGATCCCGGTATGACCGATTCGCAACGGGACGCGCTTGACCGCCACGCGCGGAAAATGCTCGACGTGAGCCGATCGGTGATCGAGCAGTTCGATCCGGACGTAGCCATCCTGAGTGGCGACACACGTTTGCCCGCCGAGGTGTTGATGCGCACCCTGGCCGATTCGCGTGCGACGACGTGGTTTTTCGAGCAGGGACCGTATCGCACCACGCTTCTGGATCGCGAGGGAGTCAACGCGAATTGTTCGTTCCGCACGGCTCTTGCCGATCTTCCTGCGACGGGTCCTGAGCTGGTCGTACCTGGTCAGCGTCCGAGATGGAACAATCGTCTGTACTCGATGGTCGACAAGCTTGTCGTTGCGCAGTCGCGGCTCACCGGGTTGCTGCCTCCCGATCTCCGACCGTATCGCCTGGAGAAATGCCCGTCTGCGCGTTACAAGGCATTGGTGCGCCAATCGGACACCGTGTCCGACCGGCGAAAGACGCTCCTGCTCGCAATGCAGGTGCCCGAAGACGCGAACAACATCTATCACAATCCACTTCAGCTCAGCGACGCTGGATTGATCGAGTTCGTCATGTCGGGTATCCCACCGGACTGGAAGGTCGTCGTCCGTGAACATCCGCTGTACCGTCGCAAATACAGCGCGGCATTCTATGCGCTAGTGGAACGCCTGGAGAGAATCGAACTCAGCGGCCGGTCGCTTCCCGAGGATATTGCCCGGACATGTATAACGGTCACGGTCAACTCGTTGACGGGACTTGATGCTTTCGCGGCCGGCCACAGAGTCATCGTGCTCGGCGAATCGTTTTACGATCATCTCAACGGAATTCTGCCTGCACGTACGCCAGCCGAACTCGGCCATCTGATCGAACACCCCACCGACCGGTCGAATCCCGCGCCGAACATGTTGCTTGGCGCGCTGGTCGACCGGTACTTCTTCCCCGGCCACTTTACCGACGTCGATCTCGGCTATACGCGCGGTATCGCTGCGCGCGTAATCGAGTCGCTCCGCGTCGAGACTCGATAAACAGTTATGACAGCAGCCGGACTTCCGCCGTCGCCGAGCATTGTCAAACGTATTGCGTCGAGTTTCGTCTTCAGACTCTCGGGCGCAGTGACGAATTTTTCGTTCGTGATCTTTCTCGGCCGTTACCTCGGCGCGTCGCAGACGGGTCTCTACATGATTGGCCTGGGGTTTCTGTCGGTGCTGTCGACATTCTGTCGGCTCGGCCTCGAACAGATCGTGATTCGCGAGGGCGGTCCGATGGTACGCGATCGTCAGTGGGCACAGCTACGAAGCTTGTACCGCCAAACCATGCTCCTCGCCGCTGTTGCGAGTCTCGTCCTCACGCTGACGGTCATTCTTCTGTCGAAACCCCTGGCGCTGTACGTCTTTCATAAGCAGGAACTTGCCTCCGTATTGGTGTGGTTCGCAGTAGCGTTATTACCGACTTCAATCGCGATGATGCACGTACCGTTTCTGCAGATCATCGGCAAGCCGGAAAGAAGCATCGCCGTGTTCAGCGTTTGGGTACCGCTCCTCTCGTTCCTTTCACTATTCTGTATGCCGCCGTCGAACGCGGTGACGGCGGCATATATCTTCGTCGGCGCATCGACCGTCAACCTCGCTATTGCGTACATTCCCTTCAGCAGGTTCATGCGCAGCGCCGGCGGTCTCACCAGTCCGATCGGCCCGGTATGGAATGTCCGCTTACTGCGGCCAGCACTGCCGCTGCTGATCGGCAACACCTGCCAGATGGCGCTGCTCTGGATCGCGGTTTTTGCGCTGGGCATCCTCTCTTCTCCTTCCGACGTGGGCGGGTATTCGGTCGCACAACGCGTTGCGCTGACGCTTTCGGGCTTTCTGGTCCCACCCATCGACGCGCTAGTGGGGCCCAAACTTTCGATGATGCGCGGTACCGCCAGCAGGCACGATATCGAGTGGATTGTTCAACGAGTATCGGCTGCACTGCTGATCCTGGTGTCGGGTCTTTTCGTCGTCCTGGTCATATCGGGTCACCAACTGTTGCGACTATTCGGCAATGACTTTGGGGCGGGTTACGGCCCCCTTCTATTCTTGAGCGCGGGACAGCTTGCCGTGGTCGCAAGCGGTTCGATACGTCCTTTACTGGTCGTTCACGGACTGGAGAGAGTCATCCGTAATGCGATGGTAATAGCGACCCTGGTGTGCATTGCCCTTGCCGCGATTCTCGTACCGACGCTTGGCGGGACCGGCGCCGCACTCGCTACCGCTCTTGCACTCGCAGGCGAAAAACTCGTAGAGGGACTTGTGGCGTGGAAGGTTCTGGGTATCTGCGTCTATCCGTCGCTGTCGTTCTACCGACGTGAGATCACCACCGTCCTGAAGCCCCACGCGAAACGCACACAAACGGAATAGACACGTGAACATAGGCATCTTCTTCAAGATCCGGAATCGTCTTCGAACGTCACTTCAGAGCGTCGTTTATCCATTTTTCTTCGCGCGGTTCGGGGCACGTTCCCGCATTCTCAGGCCAATCCGGATCGACGGATCGGACAACATCACGATCGGCACTGATGTCTTCATTAACAACTTCGCATGGATCGAGACGATTCACGCGTTCTCCGTGCAACCCAGACTTGAGATCCGCGACCGTGTATACATCGGCAACAGCGCACATATTATTGTCACCCAGTCGATCGAAATCGGATGCGACGTACTGATCGCCGATCGGGTCTATGTCGCCGACTATATTCACGGATACGAAGACATTCACAAACCGGTCAAGACACAAACAGCGCCGCCCGGTCAGTATCGGCGACGGCTCGTGGATTGGCGAGAACGTCGTAATACTCGGAGCCAGAATCGGCCGCAACTGTGTGATCGGCGCTAACGCCGTCGTCACGAGCGACATCCCCGATTTCTGCGTCGCCGTCGGCGCACCTGCCCGCGTGGTTCGCCACTGGCATCCGGATCATAGGGAATGGTTAAAGGGCGGGCCTTCTGCGCGCAACGCCTGTCCCGCTAGTGTCACAACCGAAATCAATCATGCTTAGTGCCCTCTTCCGACGCGAATTCCGCGCCTCGTTACTGCTGACCGCAATCCTGCTTGTCAGCGGCGGTTGGATCGTTGTGGTTCGAGTTGGCAATTCCGCGATGATCGCCGCAATCGTGGTCGTTCTATTTTGCAGCTTCCTGGTATCCGTACGTTTTCCTCGGGCAATCCGCGGAAGCTACGGGATTCTGGTTATCGCGATCTTCGTTGCCAGCTACGCGCAGGACTTTCAGATCGACGACAAGGAACTCTTCGTCATTCTAAAAGCGCTGATCGCGGGCGCCGCGTGCATCTATTTCAAGCGGACACGCCGCGACTTCCGCGAGCTTTTCGTTGACGTGATGTATTACATGGCGATCATCTCGCTGGTCCTTTATCCGCTCGCGTACGTGGCTCCCGGCATCGCACGCCATATCGATGACGAATACAGCACGGTCTTCGGCCTTCTCTACGTCCGCTCGACCGATCTGCAGCGCTTCAATCACTACCGCAATCAGGGCATCTTCTGGGAAGCTGGTGTATACGGCGTCATGCTGACGATGGCCTTTGCATACAACTGCCTGAAGTACAAGAAACGACCCAACTGGGTATTTATTCTGGCTGCACTCTCCACTCAATCCATGGGAGCCTTGTCGGTCTTGATGCCATTCGCTGCCTATTGCTACGTGCATCAGCGCCAGCCGCGGCTCGCAAATCTCGCGGCCATTATGCTGGGCATTGTGGTGGCACTTGTGCTGGCCGCCCCTGGCGCGATCGACGACGCCTTCTCGACCCTCTTCGGCCGCTCGCTGCAAGGCGACTCGAGTATCACCGTGCGAATCAACGACATGACACTCGGGGCGCGCGCCGCAGCTGACAGCTTGCTGCTCGGCCGTCCAAGCGGCGATCTCGACGCCTACAACGCACTTGCACTGGACGAGTATGGGTACATCAAGGAGAACGACGCCGGCATATCGAACTCGATTACCGGCATGATCTACAAATACGGCGTACCTGTCACCGTGATCTATTGCTGGGTTCTCTGGCTCCGGGTGCGTAGGGATTTCGGATCTATGGCGCCACTTGTTTTTGCCGTTTTCGCCGGCTTGCTGATGATCGAACCACTCGGTCTGTCTATCTTCATCTTCATGCTTCTCGCCTATCGAGACTATCCGTCGGTAGCCGGCCGGGAATAGGTCCGACATGTCTCACGAAGCCCATTTTCAAAGCGGTTGTAGTGGGTTACCCGGATCTGCCAAAAGTATGTCGAATAAAGACAGTCGACGCACAACACATAGGTTGCTCAGTAGAGTCACACCGAACGAGGCACACAGGATAGAAGCACATGAGCATTTTCCCAGTTGTTCTATGTGGCGGCAGTGGAACGCGGTTGTGGCCGATGTCTCGTGGCGGTCAACCAAAACAGTTCCTTACGCTGGCGGGCGAGCACTCGCTGTTGCAGACTACGCTCAAACGCCTCAATGCCCTCGACAACACCAAGCCACCGGTTCTGGTTTCAAATGCCGAATACCGCTTTCAGCTTGCCGATCAATTAAAGGAAATTGCTCTCGACGTCTCTGCGATCCTTCTTGAGCCAGTTTCGAGAAACACCGCGGCGGCGATTGCGGCCGCGGCACATTTCGCTGTCCAGCATGATCCCAAGGCACTGTTGCTGGTACTGCCGTCCGATCACGTCATTCAAAACGTAGACGCGTTTCACAACGCCGTCGAAACCGGCATTGCTCTGGCGCGCGATGGACGGCTCGTCACATTCGGAGCGGTGCCGACTGCGCCGCACACCGGGTTTGGATACATCCGCAAGGGTGAGTCGTTGGCGGACATGGAGCACGAGGCATACAACGTCAGCGCCTTCGTCGAGAAACCCGAAGCCGCGCTCGCTGCCGAGTTGCTGGCTAGTCGCGATTACTTGTGGAACAGCGGGATTTTCCTGTTTGGCGCAGCCGTCTACCTGGACGAACTGAAACGATACGAACCAGACGTCGCCCGTCTCGCGCATCAGGCATACAAAGATGCACGTCCTGACCTGCCATTTCTTAGGCTCGGCAAAGATGCCTTCACCGAATGTCCCAGCATCTCGGTGGACTACGCGGTTCTTGAGCGTACCGATCGCGCGGCGGTTATCTCTGTGGACGATCTCGGCTGGAGCGATATTGGATCGTGGTCCGCACTGCATGAGATTGCGCCGCAAGACGAGCAGCGCAATGCGCTTATAGGCGACGTGCTGCAAGATTCCGTATCGAATTCATATATCCGCGCTGAACACCGCATGGTCGCGGCAATTGGCGTCAGCGACCTGGTAATCGTCGAAACGGCAGACGCTGTGCTCGTCGCCCATCGCGATCTGGCTAAAAACGTGAAGACTATCGTCGACAGCCTCAACGCAACGGGACGGCGCGAGTCCGTTACCCATCGGCGCGTGACGCGCCCGTGGGGCTCGTATGAATCCATCGACCAGGGCGAGCGCTTCCAGGTCAAACGGATCGTTGTCAATCCCGGTGCCCAATTGAGCCTTCAACTGCACCATCATCGGGCCGAGCATTGGATCGTGGTCAGGGGCACGGCGTTGGTTACGAACGGCGATCGCGAAGACTTGTTGACGGAAAACCAGTCTACCTATATTCCCGTTGGGGTATCGCACCGACTGTTCAATCCGGGAAAGATCCCACTTGAGCTGATCGAAGTTCAATCCGGAGCGTATCTCGGCGAGGACGACATCGTTCGGCTTGAGGACCGCTATGGAAGAACCGGCACCGCATAGCGCTTAAGCGCTGCTCGCGCTTGCTTCTATAGAGGCGGGCCAGCGGATCTCACCCCGCGATCTTGGGTGCATCGGGCCGATACAAGGCAGATTCGACAAGATCCTCATTTACTTAGTCATCCAAATTCTCCGACAGAAATAAATCCTGTCGGAGCGCTTCGTCACGTCTTATCGACCTGAGGCCTGTTAAATGACCACTAAATGCACGATGTTCGGGATAGAGATAGACGCCATCTCAATGGATACGGCCGCAAAGACGTTGGCACGGTGGCTTGAATCGCCGCGCACAAGATGCCGTTACGTGGTCACGCCGAATGTGGACCATATCGTCAAACTTCGAAACTCGCCGGCATTCCAGGCTGCGTATGCAGACGCTTCGATGATACTGGCAGACGGTAAGCCGCTCGTGCTCGCATCGCGGATGATGGGTCGCGCATTAAAGGAAACGGTGCCCGGCAGCGATCTCGTACCCAGTATCCTTCATCAGGCGCGATCAATGAATCAGCCCATGCGCGTGTTTCTGCTAGGCGCGGGCCCAGGTGTAGCGGAGCGCGCCGCGCGGATCATTACGCAACGCTGGTTGAACGTTCTGGTAGTCGGTACGTACTGCCCTCCTTTCGGATTTGAGACGTTCCCGTCCGAGTGCGATCGCATTCTCGACGAAATCGCCGCAGCTGAGCCGGATCTGTTGATCGTCGGACTCGGTGCGCCCAAGCAGGAACTATGGGTGCATGAACACAGGCCGCGCATCAGCGCAAAGGTGGCGATCTGCGCGGGCGCGACGATCGACTTCATTGCGGGCGAGAAGGTACGCGCACCGGTCTGGATGCGCAGGACTGGCCTCGAATGGCTGCACCGGATCGTCACCGAGCCCCGGCGTCTGTTGCGCCGCTATGCACACGACGCATTAGTCTTCCCAACTGTTCTGGTCAGGGAACTCGTGAGCAACGCCGTTGCGCGCAATAAATGATTGACGACAGAGAGTCATACCGTGACTAACCGACGACAGGCAATCAAGGGTGCCCTCGCAGGCACGATTCTCAGCGCGGCGGCGGCCGTCAACGGGCAAACGAAACCGGACGCGTCATCCGTAGATACGGAGTTGTCGAAGGACACCCCGTCGAGAGCAAGCAACGCTCAATCAATCGCATTCAAGGCGGCCGCGCCGACGAGTATCGTCCGGACGGTGGCCGAAGAGTTGAACGACGCCGACATCAATCCCAAACGATTTGGTGCAAAGGGCGATGGCCGCACCGACGACAGCGCGGCGATCCAGTCTGCGATCGACCTGCTCGAAGCACGTGGCGGCGGTGTGGTTCGCTTTCCGGCCGGGCGTTATCGCTGCAATGTCGTCCTGAAGAACGGCGTGTCGCTCGTATCGAGTAGCACGATGTTCGGCTATCTTCCGGGCCACATTTCCGGCGTAACGCTGGTACAGGCAGACCACGGCTTCGTGGTCGATACGCCAACGGCACTCGTGCGCGGAATCGGCATTAGCGGCATTAATTTCGAAGGACGCGGCGCCAATTTCCCCGGTGGCGGGGTGCGCTTTCAACTGGTCAAATGGGCGGCTATACGACGTTGCACCGCCAACAATTTCGCCGATCAGGGCTTTCAGCACCTCGCAGGGTTTGGTGTCGTTTTTGAGGATATTCTAACGACGAATGTCTTGCTCAATCGCCAGCGCGACCGAATTTCCGGATGCATCGAAACGTTCGGTACCGACGATTTCCTCAACCGCATCGAAGCCAACCCTTCTCTGATCGCGGGTCGCGGTCTGGTCACGCCGGACCTGCTGCTGTGCGGCATTGTCGTGGGCGGGGCAAACAACTTCCTGTCGAACTGCATTGGCGAGGATGCCGAACGCGGTATCTACATCGCACCGTTGCGAGGATCGCAGCACCGCATTTCGCAGTGCCGTGGCGACTCCAATATCGGCCACGGCTTCTATGTGGATGGCAGCGCCATATGGAGCACATGCTTCGGCTACAACAATAGTTCCGCCGAGGTCGGCACCTACAGCGGCTTCTATATGTCGTCGAAGTCGCGCTCGAACGTGCTGACCTCATGCCGCTCCGAGGGCCGAAAAGAACGTCTTCAGAAGTATGGTTTCGAGGACTACGTCAGCGAATCCGATCCGGATGCGCGCAATCAATACTTCGCCTGCGCGGGCAGCTTCAATCAGGCTGGATTATTCCTGGTGCAGAACCATGAAGGGTCGAGCGTGTCGGGCGCGCCGCTCACCATTAAGCCTCCGGCTGGGACGCGGATCGTCAACGTCACCGGCTCAGGTCTCGTTGTGCTTGATAACTACATGACGCCCACGGACATCTCGTATTTTTCCGGCGCCGCCGATGGTCAAACGATTCGCGCACTGGGGAATCCGAATGTGACGATCGTTCACGGATCGGGCATCGTGACGCGTTCATCTAAAGACGTTGTGCTGAAAGCGGACACGATCTACGCATTTACCCGATACGTCGACAAGTGGTACATGAATTGAGTGGAGCGGAAACAATAGGATCCGTGCGATGCGAAATGTTGCCTCACCTTGAACCAGCTTCGCACGGTGCTATTTAAGAATGGCCAGCAGATCGGCAACGCTTATATCGGGCAATCGTTTGGCAAGCATGTCCCAGAAGATCAAATCGCGCATAGCACTCGCATCTTCGGCCGTAGTCCACTCACGCGCGCCGACGATGGAATCGGCCGTCTCGGAAGCGGCACTAACGATTGTCTGAATTTCTTCTATACGCATGAATGCGTTATCGGCTACGTTCAGGACTTATTTAGCCCTGCGCGTTGAGAAAATGGCAAACCGCCGAAAAATTCTGCTTGGATCCGGTTTTTAGGCGGGTGAACTGGCAGTGGCAATCCCATGATAGCTGGAGTTTTTGCCGCAAATTACCCAGGAAAGCCCTACCTTGAAAAAGATCGGCTCAAGTGACATCCCGTAGAGGTTGAGCGGAGCGGCGGCCACCGTTCTGGCGATTCGTTTTATATCGCGTTCTCGCATAACCCACATCTATAAATGTGCTATACATTCCGTCTCATTTCACGGGTAAATTTATGCATATACGCATAAATCCTGTCCAAACGGATTGCGGATGTATCGGATAACGGATTCTCTCCGCTAAAACGGAATTTCTGCAGTCAGGTCGTGAACAGCCAATGTGTTGGCCAAATCGGACATGTAATAATTAAGCTAGAATTGATGGTTAGCATGCAAAAGACAAGAAAAATACAGAGTCCAGGGCGGGGCTTCGAAGGCTAAAACATTCCGGGGGAAAACAAATGGAGCTGGTACATACTCTGCCGCGCTGTTCGCGGCAAAGTGCCGTGAGAGCACAGACGCGTGAGATGACTCACGTCGACATAGCGTTATTCAACGGATTTGCACTGCCAAAAGTCGCGGCAATCATCGAGATTTTCCAGAAAGCGAATGCGTTCAGCGCATCACAGCAATTACATCGCGCGCGTTACGACGTCTCTTTGCTGTCGGCGGCAGGCGGCCGTATCGCAAGCTCGTCTTCGGTATTCGTCTGGACTGAAAGTGTCGACTCGCATCAGGTGAGGAATGACAGACATCTGCTGTTTATTGCAGGCGGCGCGGGCGTACCGCATGCGTGCCGCGACGAACGCCTAAGCAATTGGCTGCGCCGCAGGCATCCGTTCAGCGAGATCGTTCATCCGATCGCCGAGGGCAGGCTGTTACTGGAAGCAGCAAAGCTTCCCAGCCGCTACTGTGCCCTCTTATATGGCGAGGATGAGACAGGCGACTACTATCAAGCAAGAGCACTGAGCGAAGCTCCAACCGAGGTCGCCACAGCACTGCGTATCGTGGAAGAGGATATGGGACTGGAAGTGGCGCGTCATGTCGCTGAATCGGTTGCCCCTCAACAGGATGTGCCTTGGGACACGTCCATTTCCCGCAGCGGAGCGCCCAAAGTCAGTGAAAAAATCATGACGTCGGCGCGCTGGTTGGAGGCAAACGTCGACCGGCCCGTTTCTATCGACGCGGCCGCGAAGGTGGCCGCGATGAGCGAGCGCAACTTCCTGCGCCGCTTCAAGAGCGAGATCGGGATGACCCCCTCCGACTATCTGCTTCGCGCTCGTCTTAACATGAGTTGCCGGATGCTCGTGGAGTCGCGCTTGCCTGTCGATAAGATTGCGCGACGTTGTGGCATTGGCAGCGGCGGTCAGTTGGCCAAGTTGTTCAGGAAGTATCTTGCGACGACACCCACCGATTACCGCCTGGGCAGGGCACCGGCTCCCGCGGAGCAATCTTGAGCGAACGTCTCGGCTAAGTTCCTCCGGTAAAGCACGTCGCAATTCCGTTGGCCGCCCGTTCCTCCCGAACTTTCCGCGAAGAGATTATTTCTAGCATCGTTATGCGCGGGCTGGATCGCAACAGAGCCTCGCCGCTGTCATCGATGCCATGGATCCACGCGCTATACGCCCTGCGCCGTGGTGCTCCCCGCCAGGCCTTCACGTTTCCGCTTTAGCCAAAAGCGGCGCTTCTTCCGCCACCTTGCATCCATAGCCGGTTTTCGCCCCTATGGTTACGCTCGACCACCCGAGTCGATCTATCCGACACTACGCAAACTCTGCCTGGTCAGCTTCGCTTTGGCCCGTCTTGGAAGGCCGGCTACTCTCTAACGTCTATATCGCGAACACCCCGGACAACTCATGCTCAAAGTTACCAAGGCCATATTTCCGGTGGCGGGTCTCGGCACCCGGTTCCTTCCCGCCACGAAGGCCAGCCCGAAAGAGATGCTTCCGATTGTCGACAAGCCGCTGATCCAGTACGCGGTGGAAGAGGCAATGGCGGCCGGCATCACCGAAATGATCTTCGTCACGGGCCGCAGCAAGCGCGCGATCGAGGACCACTTCGATAAGTCGTATGAAATCGAGGCCGAACTCGAGGCGCGCGGCAAGGACAAGCTGCTGGAGCTCGTGCGCAGCATCAAGCCGAGCCATGTGGACTGTTTCTACGTACGTCAGCCGGAAGCGCTGGGCCTGGGCCACGCGGTGATGTGCGCCGAAAAGCTGGTGGGCGACAACCCGTTCGCCGTGATTCTCGCGGACGACTTGCTGTACGGCACGCCGCCTGTCATGACGCAGATGATCGAGGTGTTCGACCACTATCACAGCTCGGTGATCGGCGTCGAAGAGATCCCGGCCCAGGAGACGAAGTCGTACGGTATCGTCGACGGCAAGGAGTGGGAAGACTCGATCATCAAGATGTCCGGTATCGTCGAAAAACCGGAGCCGAGCGTGGCGCCGTCGAATCTCGGCGTGGTCGGCCGTTATGTGCTGAAGCCGCGCATCTTCGACCGTCTGCGTGCGTTGAAGCCGGGCGCGGGTGGCGAATTGCAGCTCACGGACGCGATTCAGTCGCTGCTCGCCGACGAACAGGTGCTGGCGTACAAGTATCACGGCACGCGTTTCGACTGCGGCAGCAAGCTGGGTTATCTGAAGGCAACCATCGAGTTCGCCTTGCGTCACCCGGAAGTGGCCGCCGATTTCGAAGAATATCTGCTTGCGCGCTCGCCAGTGACCGCAGGCTGACAGACTGATCTGCCGCGGATACGTCCATTTTGCGACCGAAGGAATGGACATTCGTCCGGCGGCCGGTGAATCTTGACCATATCGGCCAAGACTATGGTTCATTCAGCCGCGCTTTCGTGCCGCTAGCGCGGCATCGGTAATATCAAAACCTGTCGCGCCGTCTCTCGACGTCGAACAGCGATTGTCCCAAGGCAGTCGACCATTCGATCGCAAACTTCGAACGGACGGTTTTCATTCAAGGCGGTTTAACGTAGCGGGCGCACAGGAAGTTATGGGCGAGTTTATTCCAGAGTATCTGGTCCGAGAACAGGCAGCCGTGGGTGCGCTCGTATTGTTCGCCATTCTGCGCATTGTCTGCGCCGCTGTCGCCGTCGAGAAGGGCTGGCGCATATCCGTCGTGCAATCTTATTGCATTGCGATTGCGGTACTTTACTGCGTGCCCCAGCTATTTGATCTGTTGGTGCACTCGTATGGAATGCGGGCCGCGTCTGCGGCCGCGGAACTCGAAGGTAAGGCGGCGGGCTCGGCGGTTGCACTCTTTTTCGCGCCCATTCTGAGTCATAAGCTCGGCTACGAATAGTTACCGCGCCGCAGCCGACGCAGCATCTTCTCCCACCGCCGCATCCACCGACGCAACATCGGCCGCCACATGCGACAGCTTCATCATGCGCGGCTGAAGCAGCAGCGCGACGAGCCCGCTCCAGCCGGTCTGGTGCGAAGCGCCGACGCCACGTCCGTTGTCGCCGTGAAAGTACTCATGAAACAGGATGAGATCCTGCGAACGCGGGTCGGCCTGCAGCATCGGATAAGCAGCCATCACGGGCCGCACACCTCGTGCATCTTTAAGAAAGAGCGTGGTGACGCGCCGCGCAAGGTCGTCGGCAATCTCGCTCAGCGAACAACGCTTGCCCGATCCTGTCGGATAGTCGATGCGGAATTCATCGCCGTAGTAGCGATGGAACTCATATAGCGATTCGATCAGCAGGTAGTTGACAGGAATCCAGACCGGCCCGCGCCAGTTCGAATTGCCGCCGAAAACGCGCGAGTCCGATTCGGCCGGCTGATATTGAATGCAGACATTCACGCCGTCATGGTCGAAGACATAAGGTGTATCGCGATGCACGAGCGACAGCGCTCGCACGCCGTGCTCAGAGAGAAATTCGTTTTCGTCGAGCGCGCGGCGCAGCAGTGTTGTCATACGGTGTCCGCGCAATAACGAAAGCAACGTGGTATTGCCCTTACCGGGTTCGGTCCAGCGCGACACCAGCTTAGCCAGATTCGGTCGATGATCGAGAAACCAGGCTAGCCGTTCGCGCAATCCCGGCAGATGACCGTACACGCGATCCTCTAACACGTGAACGGCGAACATCGGAATCAGTCCGACAATCGAACGGATGCGCATTGGCACACGGGTTCCGTTTGGCAGGTGAAGCACGTCGTAGAAGAACTCGTCCTGTCCGTCCCATAGCCCCGTTTTGCACCCTTCGCTGCAACTGACCGCTTCCGCGATATATAGAAAGTGCTCGAAGAACTTCACCGCAATTTCAACGTACGCGCTGTTCGTCATTGCAAGTTCGAGGCCGATCTGCATCAGGTCGAGTGCGTACGAGGCCATCCATGCCGTGCCATCCGCCTGATCGATGCGGCCGCCGGTGGGCAGCGGCGAAGACCGGTCGAAGATGCCCACGTTGTCGAGCCCAAGAAAGCCGCCCTGAAAGATGTTGTGATCATCGGCGTCCTTGCGGTTGACCCACCACGAGAAATTGAGCAGGAGCTTGTGGAACATGACTTCAAGAAACGCGTGATCGCCGACGCCCGTCACCTCGCGGTCGAGTTCATACACGCGCCATGTGGCCCACGCATGCACCGGCGGGTTGGCGTCGCCGAACGCCCACTCGTAGGCGGGCAATTGTCCATTCGGATGCATATAGCGCTCCTTCACGAGCAGCAGCAATTGCTTCTTCGCGAAGTCGGGATCGATCATGGCGAACGCGACCGCATGAAAAGCGAGATCCCACGACGCGTACCACGGGTACTCCCACTTGTCAGGCATCGACACGATGTCGCCATTGCACATGTGCCGCCAGTCCGCGTTGCGGCCGTTCCTGCGAGCTCTCGGTGGCGCCGGTTGGCCAGGGTCGCCGTCGTGCCAGCGCGTCACGTCGAACTGGTAGTACTGCTTCGACCACAGCATGCCGGCGAGCGCCTGGCGCTGCACGAGCCGCGCATCGGCGTCGGCGATGTCGAGCTGAAGCGCCGCGTAGAATTCGTCGGCTTCCTCTTGCCGGCGCGTGAAAAGCGCTGGCATGTCGAGACGCGCGGCGTCCGCAGCCGCTTCGGGACGCCAGCGCAGGTACAGCACCGAGCACTCATGTGGCGCAAACTGCAGGGCCACATGCGCGGCGGCACGAGTACCCTTGTCGCGCCGGATTGCCTGCTCGTCGCCGTCAACGAGGTAGTCATTGAAGCCGTCTTTAAACGGCCCTGCTCCATCGACGCCGAAAATCCGGCGCACATTCGTTTCGTTTTCGCAGAAAAGCCACTCGATCGGCCGTTGCGCAGACGCCGTCACGATCATCGTTGCGAGTGCGGGGTGGCGCGCGACGACACACGCGCCATCCTCGCTATTCGACTCCAGCGTAAGCGACGGCTTGCCGGGCTTACCCGACCAGGCCCATCTGTTGCGCGCCCAGAATTGCGGCAGTAGATGAAGCGCCGCGCGCTGATCCGCGCGGTTTTCGACGGTCACCCGCATCACGATATCGTCAGGGGTGTGCTTCGCATACTCGACGCAAACGTCGAAGTAGCGGTTGTCGTCGAACACGCCCGTATCGAGGATTTCATATTCGGGCTGGTCCGCGCCGCGCCGCACATTTTCATCGATAAGGTCCTGGTACGGGTACGCGTCATGAGGATACTTGTACAGCATCTTCATGTAAGAATGCGTCGGCGTGCCGTCGAGATAGAAGTAAAGCTCCTTCACGTCCTCGCCGTGATTGCCCTCCTCATTCGCCAACCCAAAGAGCCGTTCCTTGATGATCGGATCGTGCCCATTCCAGAGCGCGAGCGATACGCACCAGTCGAGTGGGTCGTTGCCGAATCCGGCAATGCCGTCCTCGCCCCAGCGGTACATGCGGCTGCGCGCATGATCGTGCGGAAAGTAGTCCCATGCGGTGCCGTGTTCGCTGTAGTCTTCGCGAACAGTGCCCCATTGCCGCTCGCTCAGATAAGGCCCCCAGCGGCGCCAGCGGTCGAGTTCGGGACCATGAAGACGGGCACCTTCGTTCGACTGGAGCAGATTGGTTGCGTGTAGCGGTGACATGGCACCTCCGGGACCCGACATCGACCATCCAACACGTTCAGTACATCAAGCGTCCGTCCGTTTTTCATCAGGAGTACCGTTGCACGGCGCACCGCCGTGCTTCAACAAACGCTTCCAGCAAGGGCGGCCAGACACTTCTCTAATGATAAGCGCCATCGCGCTGCAACGAGTGAACCTTGCAGCCGCCTCTTGTTGCATACTTAAACGAAATATACCGCCGGGAAGATCGTGATGATGACGAACCTTGCTCACTCGTGGTTGAGTTTCAGCGGACCTGTAGCCGCTGCACAGTCCGCCGGCCGCCCGCTCGTCGCGCTGGAATCGACCATCATCGCTCACGGCATGCCCTATCCCGAGAACGTTCGCACTGCGCGCGAAGTGGAGGCCGTGATCCGCGGGCTGGGTGCCGAGCCCGCGACTATCGCGTTGATCGACGGGCGAATCCGCATCGGCCTTTCGAACGACGAACTGGAACTGCTCGGGCGCTCGGACCAGGTACGCAAGGTCAGCCGCCGCGATCTGCCGGCCGTGCTGGCCGGCGGCGGCCTTGGCGCCACGACGGTAGCTGGCACGATGATATGCGCCGCCTTGGCCGGCATCGAGGTCTTCGTGACCGGAGGCATTGGCGGCGTGCACCGGGGCGCGCCGGAAAGCTTCGACATTTCGGCCGACCTGCAGGAACTGGCGAAGACTTCGGTGGCGGTGGTTTGTGCGGGTGCGAAGTCCATTCTCGACATCGGACTCGCGTTGGAATACCTGGAAACGCACGGCGTGCCGGTGCTCAGTTGCGAGCAGGACAATTTCGCCGCGTTTTACACGCGCGACAGCGGTTTTCGCGCGGACTTCAGGCTGGACGATGCGGCGCAGCAGGCACGCTTCATCCGCACCAAGTGGGACTTGGGTCTCGTGGGCGGCGTGGTGTTGAGTACGCCAGTGCCGGAAGCGGCAGCGATGAAGTCCGAGGAGATCGACGCGCTGACCCAGCAGGCGCTCGCGGAGGCCACGGAGAAAGGTATCACCGGTAAAGCCGTGACGCCCTTCCTGCTGGCTCGCATCAAGGCATTGACGAGTGGACGCAGCCTGACGACAAACATCGCGCTCATCAAACACAATGCCGAAGTCGGGGCGAGATTGGCGCTGGCGTTGGCACATGCAGGGCGCGGGGCCTGTTCGAATCGTCGATGACCTCGTTCTTTGTTTAAGTCCGTAAGGCACTATAGTGAAGACTACCTTCACTCCACGGCAAGAGGGCTTCCATGATCGCATGCAACCGTCGCGCCTGGGCCAACGGGCTCCTGGTCGCTACATTGCTCTATTTCCCAACCGCCCACGCCCAACTCGGCAACCTTCTCAATCAGAGTGGAAACGGCGCCGCCGCTGGTGGACTCGACAGCCTGGGCGGTTTAGGCAGTGGGTTGTCGCTGCAGTCGCTAACGTCCGGCAGCACGGGCAATGTCGCGGGCGTGCTTGAATTTTGTATCAAGAACAACTATCTCGGTGGCAGCGCGTCGTCGATCAAAGATGGGCTCATGAGCAAGCTGCCGGGCGGTTCATCGTCGAGCGACAGCGGGTACACCGACGGCGCCAAAGGCATCCTGAACAGTGGCGACGGTAAGCAGGTGGACCTGAGTGGCGGCGGTCTGAAGGAGCAGATCACGAAACAGGTCTGCGACAAGATTCTGGCCCAAGGGAAATCTTTGCTTTGAGCAAGTGACGGCGCACTCCGTCCGAAGAGAGTGGCGATGTGACTTCGTTCGCGTTGAGAGCGCGTTGGCAACTATACCGAAACGAAACCGGTTGACCACCGGCTATTCCGTTCAAGTCGCGATGGTTCGGCGAACCGTCGTCGGAACGCTAGCGCATTTCAGCGCGAAGTTCCCGCACCCCGCGGCCGAGCCTTCGGCGCAGCAAAGTCCGCAACGTCGCCGAGTCGGCGTAACCCACCTCGCTCGCAATTCTCTCGAGGTCGTAGCCGATTGAGACGAGGTTCTGCGCCCGCTCGATTCGCAAATCCTGAAAGAAGGCCAGTGGCGACTTACCGAGCACGGCCTCGGTACGTCGCTGCAAAGTGCGCGGTCCGACCGACAACGCGGCCGCTGCCGCCTGAAGCGAAAACCCTGCCGAAAGATTGTCGCGAGCCCATCGCTCGAATCGCGCGACCAGCGGATCGGCGTGAGCGAGGTGATCCGGAATGATGTATTCGGACTGGGACGAGCGCTTGTCTATGAGCATGAAGCGCGCAACCAGCGTCGCCAGTTCGGGGCTTGCCTGACGCAGCAGCCAGAGCGCAAGGTCGAGATGACCCATCGCGGAACCCGCCGTCACCACGCGTCGTGAGGCGACGACCATGCGCGAATCGTCCAGATTGACAGCCGGATAGCGTTGGCGGAAGAAAGGCGCGAGCGACCACGTGGTTGTCGCCTCGCGGTTATCCAGAAGTCCGGCTTCGGCCAGCAGGAAAGTCCCGATACAGGCAGCCGCGACGCCGACGCCGTCGGCATGCCAGTTGCGAAGGTACGCCATCGTATCGCGCACGTCCGGACGGCCCAGCGCCTCGATCAGGCGCTCAGGCTGTCTGACATTCGGCGCAGGCACCACGACCCAATCGGGACGGCTAACGGTGCTCGCGGGTTCGACCGCGGTCGACAAGCCATGCGCGGTCCGAATGCGTTTGCGCACGCCGACGACTCTGACATCGAAAGGCGATGCGGCGAAGCCTTGGGCCACGGCGAGCTCGTTGGCAGTCGCAAAGGTATCCAGCAGGACCGTGAGCCCGGTGTCGAACAGGCCGTCCAGTGCGAAGATGACCACTTTCATGTCGCAAATAGCTCCATTAATGTCATTTGCGACTATAGCCTCGCGCCTGTCGGGCGTCTAGACTGCACAGCAATACGGCCAGCGTGACGCGCTGGCTGATCATTCAGTCAAGCCGCCGGCACTCAGTCGCGCTTGCAAAGGAGAAAGCATGAGCGGTTCGATAGACGCTGACCTCGACCGTCCGATCTGGGCGGCCCTCACCACGAAGCAGGCGCACCTGGGATATGGCGATGCCCTTGCCCGCCGATACCACCTCGATGTGGCGCCCTTCGCTGCCTTGGCATCCGAAACGCCCGCGGCATATCGGGCGCTGCTTCAGCTTTTGCTGCCTCACGAGCAGGCCGCCGTGCTGCGCTCCGGTGAATCGATCGTTCCGCTAGACGGGCTTCAGGTCACGCACGCGGGCGTGATCCATCAAATGATCGCGCGGCATCGCACAGCAGCGAGCGCGGACGACCGCGACGTAATTCGACTGGGTAACGCGGACGGGAAAGATATGCTCGACCTCGCCCAGAAGACCAAACCCGGTCCTTTCGGCAAGCGAACGGGCGAAATGGGCAACTACATTGGAATCCGCGAGCAGGGGCGTCTTATCGCAATGGCCGGCGAACGGATGCGCGTTGACGGATACGTTGAGATCAGCGCTGTTTGCGTAGATGAAAACTATCGAGGACGTGGCCTCGCGGGGCGGCTCATCAAAGTCTTGCGAAGAGAGATCGAGCAACGGGGGGACACGCCGTTTCTCCACGTGTTCAGCAACAACACCTCCGCGATCGGGTTGTATGAGCGTCTGGGATTTGAATTGCGTCGCACGTTTCAGCTTACTCGTGTTGGACATGCTGATTCACGTTCGGCCGCAGTCGTTTAAATCTATTCCGGAAGATGTCGAATCAGGGGCTTTGGACGGTTTGTATCGCTTCGCGACTCTTCCTTAACTTCCCCTCATCCTCGACGAGTCACGAAACTTCGACGCGCCATATAGCCCGAAGAAAGGGAGGTCAACCGGCGGAGACATGCAGCGTCGATTCAAGCTCAGTTGATGGAGGGTCTCGCTCTTGGACAGTTCGCGTCACCACGGACGGGTTTCGCAGCAGCCTGAAACACCTCTTGGGCCGGCACCGAGGCCGGCCCAACCTGCTAGTCAGGCAGCCGGAGCGCGATCCGTTGCGGCATCGCACCACCGGCCGAACGCTTGCATCAGCCGATGCGCGCGTTGCTAACCGTCACCGTCGGGCCGCCCTTGTCCCAGTCTTCCAGGCTCAGCCCGGTTTTCTTCCAGACCGGGTTGGCGCTGGTAATCGATCCATTCACGACGTAGCCATTCAATTGCAGGCCCTGCACGTTGAATGAACCGCCGGGACTGCCCGTATCCGTATGGCCGGTAATGCTGATGCTGACCGTCTTGTTGACCGGACCCGGGAAGAAGCCAAAATAAACGTTAATCCCGCCGCCGGCGCAGTTATTCGTCGTCGGGCTGACGATGCGAATGTTTTGAAACACGGCGCTATTGTCATTCGGTTCGATATCGAGACCGGCGCCGGGAGCCGTTCCGCCGATATTTTCCCAAAGCGGACTATTAAACGTGATGCCGCTGCCGCTGATAATCGATACGCCCTGGCGTCGGCATCCGGTCGCATGGTGCGAATTGACCGTGATGTTCGTGCTGTAGCCGTTTCTCTTTTTATCGCTGTTGTTGATATAAATACCGTCGCCCCAGCAATTGATCGTGGTCGGAGACGTAATGGTGCAATTCGTCGCGCCGTTAATCGAGATCCCCATTCCCCATTCGCCCGACTTCGCCGAATTCAATTCCTTGCTGCCGTCGAGATACGGGCTTTCGAGCGTGACATTATCCACGTCCGCCAAGCGCAGGATTTCATACGTATCGGTATTATGCGCCAGCAGTTTGATCGAAGCGCCGCTTGCAAACCGCACGTGGCTATTGGTGCGCAGGTCGAGGCCGGCCACATCGATCCGGCTCTTGCCGGTAATCAGCAAAATCTGTCCAATGGAGCCGTCGATTGCGCGCTGGAGTGCGACGCGATCGTTGGTGGTCCCATCGCCCTTTACGCCGAACGACGTGTCGAGAAGAACGCCCTGGGTGCTCGTCGGCGAGCTCGCGCCAGCCGGGGAGCTTGCCGCCGCCGGCGAGCTTGCCGTTGCCGGCGCGCTCGCTCCGCTCGACGAACTGGCGCCGCTCGGGTTCGATGCGCCGCCGCCGCGTCGGTATCGGTCCGCGACCGCGTCGGGACTGGCGGCATCGCCACCACCGCCGCATGCGGCGAGCACGAACGCGCCGCCGCCGGCCAACAACGACGTCAGAAATTTACGACGGACCGTGAGTTCAGTATTAGAAACGGGGAGGCTTGCCGCTGGTGTATTCTTAATCATTCAAGTCTTTCCAACTATGCCGGCGCGATCAAAAGCCAAAGCCAAGGCGAACGACCGCAACCATACAGGCGTTAATAGGGAAATTAAGCGAGATAACGGGCGCAAAGCCCGTACGCTTAAGTACGAGTTACCCCGCGTAATCGGCATGCGAATACGCGCGGGCGCAAGCGAATACCCGAAGAGATCTCCGCTTAAAGCAAAGAGAACTTCAGGATTGATAAAGCAGGTCTTCCGGAAGGGTTCGCCAGACTTGCATTTCGATGGCGCTAAAGCGGCCGATGAGATGCACAGTAATAGCTAGAAGGTAAATTATTACCATCTCTTAATAATCGTATCAGATTAACAAAGTCAGTCCTACGTCACACTTGTTACAATATGTACATCATATCATCATACTTTTTATAAGATCCGGAACAAATTCCCTGAACCTCCATCTTTTCAATGACTTCCGTACCGATACTTTTGTCTGCTGAATGGTAAATTTTTCTAAACGTATGACGATAAAAACGTATCAAGAACGACACACTTTTATCGTCTGATTAAATATAAATAAATATATGAGTAATTTATTCGAAAGGAATTAAATCTGGCGAATTCGCATTATGCGTGCTTTCACGCACCAGCGCACGACGCGGAGGCCGAATCGAGCTGCATTGGCGGTTTCCAGCGCGCGTCGGACGCCTGCGCGCGCAGCGTGTTTGAACGTCGCTCGCCTACTCGTCCGATAAATCGATTTATCGGCGTCATGTATCAAAACAACGCATTTAGCGTATTTTTATTTTGTCGGACGAGTACTGGCGAACAATCTCATTCCGGCTTATGCGCCGGTTTTGTCCGGAGGACGATTTTCCCCGAGAATAAATTAGTGGGGCAATCGCCAGCGCTATGTGCGAATTCGCACAGTGCGCGTTAAATTACCTTGAAACGCAACAGCTACGGGTAAATCCTTAATCGACTTTTTTTAAAAGAATACGCGCAATCAGTGAACGTTTGTTAAAGGGCAAACGTTGTTCAGATCAAATTCATTCTGTGCCTCGTGCAATGTTGTTTAGCGCACCGAAGCGGCCTCTAAAGAGCGATCCAATCGACCAAAACGCTCAAAACAAAAAGAGGCTCACACTGATGCACTACGAGACAAGAACATTGCGCGGTGCAGTTGCAAAAGACCTTGCAACGCCCGCTTTTTGCAACCCGGCCCCAGTCGGCGACAACAACCAGACCGATCGAGGCTAGCCATGAAACCGATCGCATTCGGTGGACGCTTTGGATGGCTTCATGCTGGAGAAGGCACGCATGGCGTGGTGCTCTGCAGCCCGTTCGGCCATGAGGAGCCGTGGTGCCACAAGGGCATCCGATATCTCGCCGAAGAACTGTCCGCGTACGGTATTCCCACACTGCGCTTCGACTATCTGGCGACGGGAGACTCCGCGGGCGTCGACGGCAATGCCCATCATCTTGAAGCCTTCGTGTCCGATATCGTCGCGGCCGTCAAGCGCCTGAAGGAACAAACCGGCGTGACCAGCGTGACGCTCTGCGGCTTGCGTCTCGGCGCGACCCTCGCTGCGCTGGCGTCGCGTGCATGCGCGGCCGACTCGCTCGTGCTGCTCGCGCCCGTCACCCGCGGGCGCACCTATCTGCGCGAACTGGCGGCGCTGCGCAAGGTCTGGCTCGACAATCTCGCCCCGTCCTTGCGCGCAACGCAGCGCGACAAGCCGTTCAACGTGCTGGGACAGGTTTACAGCGACAGGCTTTGCAGTGAACTGGACGCGCTTGATCTGTCCAAGGCGATGGACATGCACTCCGCGGTTCTCACGCGCGCGCTCGTGCTCGATGCACGCGCCCGCGCCAGCGCCACGCTGTGTTCGACGCTGCGCGGACGCGGCGTCGCGGTCGAAACGGGCGTGCTGGAAGGCTACCTTGAATATATGGATGAGACGAAGTCGTCGACTGTGCCGGCTCGCGCGTTCGACGAGGTCGTCAAATGGATCGTGGACGGCGCCCCGGGAACGCGCGTCCACAACCAGGTGAACAGAGGCGCACGGCCGAGCGTATCCCTCGACGACGAAGCGATCATCGAAACGCCCGAAGCTCGCGAGCGCCCGGTCATCTTCGGCGCCAACGGCCTGTTCGGCATGCTGTGCGAACCGCGCGGCAGGATTGCGTACGGGCCCGTCATGCTGATCACCAATACTGCCGGCAGCGTGCATCATGGCGACAGCCGGCTTTCGGTTCGAATCGCGCGGGAAATGGCCCGGCGCGGCATTCCATCCATGCGCATCGACGCGCGCGGCATCGGCGACAGTCCTCCGCGTACGCCACAAGGTCCACTCGATCTGGTGCCGAAGATCCACGCATCCACGACTATCGAGGATGTCGCGACGGCCGCCGCCTGGCTCAAGCGCAAGGGTTATCAAACGGTCATCTCGTTCGGGATCTGCTCGGGCGCCTACAGCGCCTTGCGCGCGGCGCTCGTGGAGCCGGCTCTCACGGCCGTCATCGCGGTCAATATCGTGCGTTTTTACATACCCCCGCACATGTCGATGGCTGAACTGGAGGAGTTGCAGCGTAACTCGCTGAAGCGTGTCGGGCCCGCGATATTCAAGCCGTCCAAATGGTGGCTCGTCCTGAGCGGAAAGCGCAAGTTCCGGCCCATCGCGCAGGCCGTCGCAGCAACTCTGCTCGCGCGTCTGCATTCGCATCGGCTGGACGCAGCCGGCCACCGTACCGGCGCGGCCGAAGCCGATACGCTGACGCACCCGCACGGCGTCGTTCACACGCTCGAACGCAAAGGCGTGCGGACGCTCTTCGTCTACGGTTCAAGCGACGAAGGAATGGATCAGCTCAATGCGCATTTCGGTAAGCGCGGGAAGAAGCTGTCGCGCTTTTCGCATGTCAAGGCGGTCGTTCTCGATGAGCTCGATCACGCGCTCTTCGATCCGCGAGCGTCGGCAAAAGTCATTGCGCTGAGCGAAGCGTTCATCAAGGATCTGCATCAGAAGGCAGCGGCGCCGAAGGTCGTCAATCCGCTGTTGGCCGTGCAGCAGCAGCGTTGAGCGAGAAGCCGGGGCGATTTTTCTAACTTCGCGCCGATGACACCTCGGCGCGCTTGCGCTGCAGAAATCGGCGCACGGACGGATCGCGCTCGAGTCCGATCGCGAGATCGTACGCGCCGAGCGCTTCAGCCGTCGCGCCGGCACGCGTGAGCAGATCGGCGCGCGCGGCCCAGTACGGCTGGTAGTCGGCCAGGCGCGGATCGTCTGCGTACGGCTCGAGCGCGTCGAGCGCCGCCAGCGGGCCGTCGCGTTCCGCCAGCGCGAGCGCGCGGTTCACCGCGACCACCGGGGACGCTGCAATCGCGAACAGCGCATCGTAGAGCTGCACGATCTCGTCCCAGTTCGAGCGATGCGTGCGGCAGCGGTGCACGTGCGCCGACTGCAGCGCGGCTTCCAGCTGAAAGCGTCCGATTGCGTTGAATGCGCTCGCGCGCAGTAACAGTGCATCGGCTGCGTCGATCATGGGCGCGTTCCACGTCGCCGGATCCTGAGCCGACAGCGGCACATAGTCGCCGGCCGCATTGCGTCGCGCGTCGCAACGCGCCTGCGCATACAGCATGAGCGCGAGCAGACCCAGCGTCTCCGGCTCCTCGGGCAGCAGTTCGACGAGCAGGTGCGCAAGGAACAACGCCTCGCCGGTGAGATCGCGCCTCTCTGTATCGCGGCCGAGCGGGTCGGTCCACCCTTCCGCATACGCCGCATAGACCGCTTCCAGCACCGCGGCAAGCCGGCCCGGCAACTCCTCGCGCTCGGGCACGCTGAACGGAATGCCCGCCGCGCGGATCTTGTTCTTCGCCCGCACGAGGCGCTTGCTCATCGCGGCCGGCGACATCAGGAACGCGGAGGCAATCGTCTTCGCTTCGAGCCCCAGCACGACTTGCAGCATTAGCGGCGTGCGAATCGCGGCCTCGAGCGCAGGGTGCGTGCATGCGAACAGCAGCGCAAGCCGCCGGTCGGGCAACGCGGCTGCTTCACGCTCGTCGATCTCGTCGGCGAGGATCGTGAGCTGGTTCGTCACTTCGTCGCCGACGCGGCGATGCCGCGCGCCGTCGATTGCCCGGCGCCGCGCGACCGTCATCAACCACGCTTCGGGATTCGCGGGGCAGCCGCGCTCCGGCCAGTCGGCGAGCGCGGCCGCAAACGCGTCGGCCAGCGCGTCCTCGGCCGCGGCAACGTCGCGCGTGCGCATTGCCAGCAGCGCGACCAGCTTGCCGTAACTGCGACGCGCGACCGCCTCGGCGATCGCACGCGCCGCGCCGTCAGCGCTCACGGCCGCAGCCATACCGACTCATGCAACGGAAGGCGCATCGTACGGAGCCGTCCAGACCGGGCGCACCTCCATGAGGCCGTGCGCCGCGCCGGGGCAACGCGACGCCCACGCGATCGCCGCGTCCAGGTTGGGCACATCGATCAGGTAGTAGCCGGCCAACTGCTCCTTCGAATCGGAGAACGGTCCGTCAAGCACCTGCGGCTTGCCGTCGACGAGCCGCACCGTGGTCGCCGTGTTCGTGTGCTGCAGCCGGTTGGCGCCGACCAGAACGTCCGCTTTTTTCAACGATTCGGTGTACGCGTGATACGCGGCGACGCCTTGCTGCCGCTCGCTGTCGCTCATCTCGTTCCAGCCGTTTTCTTCCGAATAGATCATCAACAGGTATTGCATAGGAGCCTCCGTCATGGGTTGAGGCGGGTGAACTGCATCGGGCCGCCATCACAATGACGCGTGGGCCGCATGCTGACGGACAGCAGGCCGCGAAAAATGTCGGACGGCAATGCATGAATGCATGGTAAAGCTAATCGGCTTCGCGCAGCGCATGGAGATCGTCCAGTGCTTCGGCGAGGCAGGCGGCAAATGCGTGGCAGGTTCCGCTGATCGGGTCGGATTCGAGGGATGCTATCCCCGCCACTTGCGCGGCACGGCGGGGTGGCTCACGAGCCGCCCATGCCCACTGTTCATCCCGATTTCAAGGACCGCCACCGTTGAGCCCGCGTCTCTCAGCCTCTAACCTCGCTCTTCAACGCCACTCTTATATAAGATATAAGACAATTGACCTCGAGCGCCCATCCCTTTAAAATTGCACCCAAACGCTATCCGGCACAGCCATGGCGGGCCGGAAGCGATCCCCTGAAACGCCAACATCAGCAGGTTCTTTCATGCTTGAAAACTTTCGCGCTCACGCAGCCGCACGCGCCACGCTCGGCATTCCGCCCCTGCCGCTGACCGCCCAGCAGACGGCCGAACTGGTTGAGCTCCTCACCAACCCGCCCGCAGGCGAAGAGCAAACCCTGCTCGACCTGATCACCAACCGCGTGCCCGCCGGCGTCGACGAAGCCGC
The DNA here is from genome assembly GCF_003387275.1 of Paraburkholderia sp. BL6669N2. Taxonomy (NCBI): domain Bacteria; kingdom Pseudomonadati; phylum Pseudomonadota; class Betaproteobacteria; order Burkholderiales; family Burkholderiaceae; genus Paraburkholderia; species Paraburkholderia sp. BL6669N2. The sequence continues at coordinate 2,588,042 of NZ_QUNA01000002.1, forward strand.
CCGCGTGAAGGCCGGCTTCCTCGCTGCCGTCGCCAAGGGTGAGACCGCCTGCGCGCTGATCTCGCGCGCTCGCGCCACGGAACTGCTCGGCACCATGCTGGGTGGCTACAACATCCAGCCGCTGATCGAACTGCTGTCGGACGCGGAAGTCGGCACCGTTGCCGCGGACGCGCTGAAGAAAACCCTGCTGATGTTCGACGCGTTCCACGACGTCAAGGAACTGGCCGACCAGGACAACGCCAACGCGAAGGCCGTGATGCAAAGCTGGGCCGACGCCGAATGGTTCACGAGCCGTCCGGAAGTGCCGCAAAGCCTGACCATCACTGTCTTCAAGGTGACGGGCGAAACCAACACGGACGATCTCTCGCCGGCGCCGGACGCCACCACCCGCCCGGACATCCCGTTGCACGCGCTGGCAATGCTGAAAAACGCGCGTCCCGGCATCACGCCGGAAGAAGACGGCAAGCGCGGCCCGATCAAGTTCATCCAGGCGCTGAAAGAGAAAGGCCATCTGGTCGCCTACGTCGGCGACGTGGTCGGCACCGGCTCCTCGCGCAAGTCGGCCACCAACTCAGTGCTGTGGTTCACGGGCGAAGACATCCCCTTCATCCCGAACAAGCGCTTCGGCGGCGTATGCCTCGGCGGCAAGATCGCCCCGATCTTCTACAACACCATGGAAGACGCGGGCGCGCTGCCGATCGAACTCGACGTGTCGCAAATGGAAATGGGTGATGTGGTCGAACTGCGTCCCTACGAAGGCAAAGCGCTGAAGAACGGCGCGGTAATCGCCGAATTCCAGGTCAAGTCCGACGTGCTGTTCGACGAAGTGCGCGCGGGTGGCCGTATTCCCCTCATCATCGGCCGTGGCCTGACCGCCAAGGCGCGCGAAGCGCTCGGCCTGGCGCCGTCCACCCTGTTCCGCCTGCCGCAGCAGCCGGCCGACAGCGGCAAGGGCTTCTCGCTCGCGCAGAAGATGGTCGGCCGTGCGTGCGGCCTGCCGGAAGGCCAGGGTGTGCGCCCGGGCACCTACTGCGAACCGAAGATGACCTCGGTCGGCTCGCAGGACACCACCGGCCCGATGACCCGCGACGAACTGAAAGACCTGGCGTGCCTCGGCTTCTCCGCCGACCTCGTCATGCAGTCGTTCTGCCACACCGCCGCTTATCCGAAGTCGGTGGACGTGAAGACGCACCGCACTCTGCCGGACTTCATCAGCAACCGTGGCGGCATCGCGCTGCGTCCCGGCGACGGCGTGATCCACTCGTGGCTGAACCGTATGCTGCTGCCCGACACCGTCGGTACCGGCGGCGACTCGCACACGCGCTTCCCGATCGGCATCAGCTTCCCGGCGGGTTCGGGTCTGGTCGCGTTCGCCGCAGCCACCGGCACGATGCCGCTGGACATGCCGGAATCCGTGCTGGTTCGCTTCAAGGGCAAAATGCAGCCGGGCGTCACGCTGCGCGACCTCGTCAACGCGATCCCGCTATACGCGATCAAGCAAGGCACGCTGACGGTCGCCAAGCAAGGCAAGAAGAACATTTTCTCGGGCCGCGTGCTCGAAATCGAAGGTCTGCCCGATCTGAAGGTCGAGCAGGCGTTCGAGCTGTCGGATGCATCGGCCGAGCGTTCGGCTGCCGGCTGCACGGTGCACCTGAACAAGGAACCGATCATCGAGTACCTGAACAGCAACGTCACGCTGCTCAAGTGGATGATCGCGCAGGGTTATCAGGACCCGCGCAGCCTGCAGCGCCGCATCAAGGCAATGGAAGCATGGCTCGCCGATCCGCAACTGCTGTCGCCGGACGCGGACGCCGAGTACGCAGCCGTGATCGAGATCGACCTCGCCGATATCCACGAGCCGATCGTCGCCTGCCCGAACGACCCGGACGACGTGAAGACGCTGTCCGACGTGGCCGGTGCGAAGATCGACGAAGTGTTCATCGGCTCGTGCATGACCAACATCGGTCACTTCCGTGCCGCGTCGAAGCTGCTGGAAGGCAAGCGCGACATTCCGGTCAAGCTGTGGGTCGCGCCGCCCACCAGGATGGATCAGAAGCAACTGACCGAGGAAGGCCACTACGGCGTGTTCGGCACGGCCGGTGCGCGCACCGAAATGCCGGGCTGCTCGCTGTGCATGGGCAACCAGGCACAGGTGCGCGAAGGCGCGACGGTCATGTCCACGTCGACCCGTAACTTCCCGAATCGTCTGGGCAAGAACACGAACGTGTACCTCGGCTCGGCCGAACTGGCGGCAATCTGCTCGCGTCTGGGCAAGATTCCGACCAAAGAGGAATACATGGCCGACATGGGCGTGCTGACCGCCAGCAGCGACAATATCTACCAATACATGAACTTCGACCAGATCGAAGACTTCAAGGAAGTGGCAGATACCGTCGCGGTGTAAAAGGCTTAGCGTTTGCCGCGGCCACCCGCGGATCTGGCAGCCGGCTTGCGTGACCCCGCAACCGGCTTGCTGGCGGATTCGCCGCGTGGCTTTGGCACGCCGAATGAGTGACCGCGGGACGAGCTTGTACCTTTACCCGCGGCCACAGCGCCCTGCGCCGCCGGCTTGCGTTTGTTTTCGCCACTTTGCGGGCGCGATTTTTTGCTGAGCACCTGCCCGGCGCCCGGCGCGGCTTGCGGCACTTTCGGTTTCTTAGGCTTCTTGGGTTTCTTGATGATCTCGCCTGTCGCGCTAGTTTGCGGCACGCGATGTTCGGCCTCAAAACCCGGCTCTTCTTCACGGCGCAACGTTTGCCGGATCAGCGCTTCGATCGCGGCCAGTTGCGGCGCTTCATCGGCGCAGACAAGGGACACCGCCACGCCACTGGCACCCGCGCGGCCGGTACGGCCAATACGGTGCACATAGTCTTGCGCCACGATCGGCAGATCGACGTTAATCACCAGCGGCAGGTCGTCGATATCCAGCCCGCGCGCCGCCACATCGGTGGCTACCAGCATATCGACTTCGCGCGTCTTGAAGCGCTCCAGCGCACGCAGGCGCGCCGGTTGCGGTTTGTCGCCGTGGATGGTGTCGACCGCATAGCCCGCTTCATCCAGCATGGCCGCCAGGTATTCCACGCCGTTGCGGGTTTTGACGAACACCAGCGCGTGCTGCCACTTGTTCTCAGCCACAAGGTGCATGAAGAGGTCCGGCTTGTTCTTCTTATCCACCGGCACCACCCACTGCTTGATCCTGCTGGCCGTGACGTTGGGCGGGCTGACGCTGATATTGACCGGGCCGCGCAGAATGCCCGCCGCCATGGCGCGGATATCGTCCGTAAACGTGGCGGAGAATAGCAGGGTCTGGCGCTCGGCAGGCAAGGCAGCAAAGACGGCGTTGAGTTCGCGCGCAAATCCCAGATCGAGCATGCGGTCGGCTTCATCCAGCACGAGCGTTTGTACCTGATCAAACTGCACTGCGTTCTGGCGATGGAGATCCAGCAAACGGCCCGGCGTGGCAACGAGCACATCCACGCCTTTGCGCAGCTTCATCATCTGCGGGTTGATACTCACGCCGCCGTAGGCGGCCAGAAATCGTAAGTCGAGACCTTTGCCGTACTCGATAAAGCTTTGCAGCACCTGTTCGGCCAATTCACGCGTGGGCACCAGCACCAGAACACGCGCGCGGTTGCTGGACACCGCCGGGCCGTGTTGCACCAGCCGTTGCAACAGCGGCAGCGCAAAACCCGCCGTTTTGCCCGTGCCGGTCTGTGCCGCAGCCATGACGTCCTTGCCGCTGAGCACAGCGGGAATCGCCTTGGCCTGCACCGGCGTAGGTGTCTGGTAATTGAGGTCCTGCACATTACGCAGCAAAGGATCGATCAGGCCAAGCGAGGCAAAAGACATTGGCGTATTCCAGACTAAAGCCGCAATTCTAACGGTTACCGTCTCACACATTGCAATCGGAGAAGTTGGGCGACGATGAATGCGTTAGACGCTCGGGCGTTTCGTGAACACCGTTGGTCTCCGGACGGCGGTGGGAATGCAGCGTACGCAATCCGTGCTCTACGCACGCCTTCTACGCGGCTCGGGAACGCCTGATGTCTCGCCGGTAAAGCATGGATGGTCGTCATCCATATCACCAGGGATCAATACTGCATATCGCAAGAACGCGGAGCGTCAGGCCGAAGCTGGGGAGAAGGGAATTGCCGCGGGCGGCGAAGCGCAAGATGGGTGCGACTGCCAATCGCACAAGACACGCAGGAGGCGTACCATCTGCTGCGTCGATAAAACGGCGCCCCGACGGATTGCCGTTCGCTACGCCAAGTCCGATCCGGCATCGGCAATCGATCTCTTCAAGTTAAGCTCGGCGAACCCACTGTCTATGGCGAACCACGCGAATCAACAACCGGAATCGAACGCTACTCCATCGAATCGCTCGCTCGAACGCGGGCTCGAACTGTTGCGCGCGTTCGGCCCCGGTGCGACGCTTCTCGGCAACGGAGAACTCGCGGAACGCACCGGCCTGCCGAAGGCAACGGTGAGCCGGCTCACGCGAACGCTCGTCGACGCGGGTTATCTCGAGCACGATGCGGCACGCAGGGCATACAGACTGGGCCTGCCCGTGCTCAGTCTCGCGCAGGCGTTGCGCAGCGGATCCACGGTCCTGACTGCGGCAGGACCGCTAATCCGCGACACTGCCCAGGCGAAGCGCATCAATGTCGGAATCGCCGGCGCCGACCGGGAAGAGATGGTCTACCTTGAATCCATTCGTTATAACCAGCGGGCCTCATTGCGTACGATCGTCTCGGGACAACGCGTGCCGATGGAACTGACCTCGCTCGGCCGGGCGTATCTGGCCACGCAGCCGAAGCCCGAATTCACTCGTCTGATGGACGCGTTCAAGCGTCGCGGACGCAGCGGTTGGGAGCGCCTCGCGCGAGAAATCGCCGAGGCCGTGGATGACGTGCACCGAAACGGCTATTGCGTCGCAAGCTGGCAGCCCGAAGTCATTGCGCTAGCGACACCGCTCGCCATTCCCGGACACCGGATATTGATCCTTAACTTTAGCGTCCGCACGGCGGCCTCGAAAAACAGCGTTATAAGCGAACTGGCAGCGCCCCTGCTGCGTCTGCGCGACGACATCAAAGCCGCATGCGTGCGCCTGGAAGATTGAAGCCCGCCAGCGGATCTTTCACTCGCGACGCTCACTGATCGCGCGGGCCGGAACGCCCAGCACCACCGCAAGGCCGCCGAGAATGGAGACGCCCGCGACCGCATAGAGGCCCATCGCGCTGCTGCCGAAGTGCGTCGATGCATAGCCGATCACCGAGGGCGCGGAAATCCCGCCAAACTGGCCGAGACTACTAATCAGGCCGATGCCGCTAGCCGCGGCGGTGCTCGACAGGTACGCGGGTGGGATCGTCCAGAACAGCGACAGCATGCCAAGATAACCGGCCGTGGCGACGCAAAGGAGTGCCACCAGAATGCCTGCGTGATTCGCCGCCGCCGGCAGTAACGCGACGCCGACTGCGGCCATCAATGCGCTTGCCATGAAATGCCACCGTCTCTCCAGCATACGATCCGAACTCCGGCCGAACAGATACATCGCGACTGCGCCGACCACATACGGAATCGCGGAAAGAAGTCCAATGTGCCAGTAGTTCGTTACGCCGCTTTTCTGGATCACGCTCGGTGCCCAGATATGCACGACGATGCTCGCCCACGGCACGCTGAAATAGGCGAACGTCAGGAAATAGAACTTTGGCTCCTTCAACGCAGCCCAGATCGAACCATGGGCACGTGAGGCCTTTGTTTGCGCGTCGCGCTCGAGTTCCGCCAGCAGAAGCGCTTTTTCGTCGTCGAGGAGCCAGCTCGCCTGCTCGGGCCGGTCCGTCAGATAGACATAGGCGAAGACACCGGCGACCACTGACGGAAGTCCTTCCAGAAGGAACAACCATTGCCAGCCGTTGTAGCCGAGCAAGCCCGTCATGCTATTGAGAATCCATCCCGACACGGGTCCGCTGACAATGCCGGATGCGCAGATCGCCATCATGAAGATCGAGGTCACGCGTGCGCGGCGTGCGGCCGGAAACCAGTAGGTGAAGTAGAGAATCACACCCGGAAAGAATCCCGCTTCCGCTGCGCCCAGCAACACGCGCGCGATGTAAAACTGCGTCGGCGTCTGCACGAACGCGCTGCCCGCTGAAACGATGCCCCATAGCGTCATGATCCGCATGAGCGTTTTTCTCACGCCGACGCGGGCAAGCCATAAGTTGCTCGGCACCTCGAAGATCATGTAGCCCACGTAGAAGAGTCCTACGCCCAGACCGAACGCGGCATCGGAAAGACCGATGTCGCGCGAGAACTGCAGGTGCGCGAAGCCGATATTGGCGCGATCCAGATAAGCGAAGACGTAGCAAACGAAGAGGAACGGCAGCAGCCGCCAGGTGACTTTCCGGTAGACGGCCTCGGTCTGCGGTTGCGCGACGGCGCTGACGTCGATTGGATTTGAACGGGCTGCGTGCATCATGTCTCCGGAGCTTATATGGGCCGCAGGTGGGTCATGGCCAGTCCCCTGCGTTGGAATCCATTATCGATACCGAACGGTCGATGACAATGCGCCAATTCCATGTAGTGGAATTGGCGGCTCCGGGGGACAAACTCGCTCCGTTCCACAGAGTGGAATTGATGGGATGTCGCGAGCGACTAGTGAAGCTAAGCTGCATTGGCAGATTAACCCAGTCGGCCGACTCCAATTCAACCATCGAGACGCGCATGAGCACATCCACCATTCAAGTCACTATCGAATCGCAGATCGCTACGATCGCGCTGAATCGACCTGAAAAACGTAACGCCATTACCAACGAAATGCGCGCTGAACTGATCGGCGCGCTGGACACCGTTTCGCGCGACCGCGAGGTGCGCGCCGTCCTGTTGACCGGCAACGGCAAGGGATTTTGCGCCGGCGGCGACGTTAGCGGCATGGCGCAACGCATGGAAGCACCCGCCGGCGAGGTCGCGTTCAATGGCTGGTCCCGCCAGCAACTCGTGCATCACACGGTCAATCTGCTCTACTCGATGCCCAAACCAACCATCGCCGCGGTCAACGGGGCGGCGGCGGGCCTCGGCGCCGACATGGCGCTCTCATGTGACTTCATCATCGCGTCGCAAGAAGCGAGCTTCGCGTGGAGCTACATCAAGCGCGGTCTGATCCCCGACGGCGGCGGCATGTACTTCCTGCCGCGACGCGTCGGCCTCGCACGGGCGAAGGAACTGATCTTCAGCGGGCGCAAGGTCGAGGCGAAGGAAGCATTGGAAATCGGCATCGCGGATCGCCTGAGCGCGCCGGACGCGCTCATTGCCGATGCACGCGCCTGGGCCGCTGAATTGAGCCAGGGCTCGGCCACTGCGCTCGCCCTCGGCAAAACTATTCTCAACCAGAGCTACGAACTGTCCGCGCATCAGGTGTTTGCACAGGGCAGTCAGGCACAGGCCGTCTGCTACACGAGTCGCGAGCATCGTGACTCGGTGCTCGCGTTTCTGAACAAGACGAACTGAGCACGGAGGTGATCCACATGAATGCAATTGCAAAATTGATGCACCCTGCAAGCGTCGCGGTGATCGGCGCGTCAGCGGACGCCGCCAAGACCTCAGGCCGCCCGATCGCGTACCTCAGGAAGCACGGCTTCGGCGGCGACATCTACCCGGTCAACCCGCGTTACGAGTCGATCGATGGCCTGCCCTGCTATCCCGATGTCGCCTCACTGCCGTGCGCGCCCGATGTCGGTATCGTGCTGCTCGGTGCCGAACGCGCTCACGTCGCTGTCAGGGATCTGGCGAGCCGTGGTACGAGCGCTGCCATTGTGCTGGCGAGTGGTTATGCGGAGATTGGCGAGGAAGGCGCCAGGCGTCAGGCGCAATTGATCGAAGCAGCAGGCTCCATGCGTCTGCTCGGACCGAACACGATCGGGCTCGTGAACCTGACCGATCGCATCACGTTGTCGGCAAGCGGTGCGCTGGAAACGGACGCGTTCACAGTCGGTGGAATTGGCGTGGTATCGCAAAGCGGCGGGATTCTCGGCTCGCTGCTTTCACGGGCGGCGGCACGCGGCATCGGCTTGTCGAAGCTCATCTCGACGAGTAATGAGGCCGATCTCGACATGGCAGACTTCGTCGACTATCTGGTCGACGATGATTCGACTTCTGTCATTGCGCTTTACATGGAAGGGCTCCGTCACCCGGACCGATTTCGGCGTGCGGCGTTACGGGCGGCGGCAGCAGGCAAGCCGGTCGTGGTCTTCAAGATCGGGCGTTCGGAGTCAGGCGCGCGTTCGGCGGTCTCGCATACGGGCGCGCTGGCGGGCTCCGACCGCATGTACGACGCGCTGTTCAAGCAGGTCGGCGTCATTCGTGCACAGACGTTTTCCGATCTGCTCGATATTCCTCATGCACTCGCTGCGCACCGCAAGCTTGCCGGACGACGGGTGGCGATTCTGACCTCGACTGGCGGCGCCGGCACGCTCGTTGCCGATAGCCTCGGTATGGCAAACTTCGAGACCCCGCCTCCTGACGAGGCGACCGCTGCAAAGCTGCGAGCGCTCCAGACCGGCGATCATGCGGTGCTCGACCGCAACCCGATCGATGTGACGCTCGCGGGCCTGCAACCGACGCTCCTGCGCGGCGCGATCGGCACGCTGCTCGACAGTCCGACTTACGATGCGGTCGTGGTCATCATTGGATCGTCGGGTCTCGCAATGCCCGACCTGATGGCCTGCGCGATTCGCGATTCGCTGCCCGGCAGCGACAAACCTGTGATGGCGTTTGTGAGTCCACACGCGCCGGAGATCACGCGCATGCTTAACGAGCAGACAGTGCCGGCGTTCCCGTCGCCCGAGAGCGTAACGAGCGCGTTAGCTGCAATGTGGCAGCATCGCGAGTACACGCAACGTGCCGTGAGTTCGGACGAACAACACGCTGAAGCCGAAGTCGACGTTAGCGATCTACCTACCGGATCGCTTAACGAAGCGCAGGCGAAAGAGCTGTTTGCGCGCTTCGGCGTGTCAGTGGCGCACGAACGTATCGTCACGAACGCAAATGACGCAGAGACTGCTGCTCGCGAGCTGGGTGGCAAGGTCGTACTCAAGCTGCTGTCTAACAAGATCACACACAAGAGTGATGTCGGCGGCGTAGCCGTCGGTGTGACCACTGACAATATCGGAGCGCGCCTGAACCGCATGCGCGACGAGGTTGAAACCGCAACCGGCGTATCTGCGGATGCATTTCTCGTGCAGGAAATGGTGAGCGGCGGAACAGAACTGATTCTTGGCCTTCATCGCGACGCGTTGGGCACGGCCTTGCTGCTCGGCATGGGTGGCATCACGGCAGAATTGTTCAAGGACACGACCATGCGTCTCCTCTCCGCCGAAGCGCCTCTGTCACGCTTCGACGCCCTCGAGATGATCCACGAACTGAAAACCTGGCCACTGCTCGACGGTTTTCGTGGGCGGCCGCGCGCTGATATTGATGCGCTGGTAACCGCGATCGTCGCGTTCGCGCGGATGGCCGTGAGACTTGGTGGGCGTATTGTCGAAGCCGAGATCAATCCGATTTTCGTGCTACCTGCGGGACAGGGAGTGCGGGCGGCGGACGGTGTTGCTGTACTCGCACCGGAAGCCACGACAAACGACGATGCTCGCGCCGCACACGACGACGTATGCCCGCTGGCGTCGCCCAGCGATTTGGCGAGCTGACGACGTTGGCAACTCGCGGCGGGGTGTCGGCAGCCGCTTCCATTCTTTCCACAGAAACGCTGCCACCTCCTGCCGCGCGTCCCTTGCGCGCGATCCACGGCCCCCGGATACATCAAACTTTCATCCGCGCAACGCTTCCACTGCGCTATTGATGAACCGCTGCACCTCTTCGCCCGCTTCGCTATACGCGCGCGCACTGCTCCAGTCGGCAATTTCGTCGAAGCGGCGAGCGATGGTCTCCGGCGTCAATTCCTCATCGCGCAGATGGCAAGGCGCGGTCTCCATGACCGCTGCAACTGAAAACGAGCCCCCGCCTGCGGATAGCACGACCCTGGAAGGCGCGTCGCTGCTGCACAGGAACAGCACGCCGGGCGTGACGCGCTCGGGGCGAATGGCGTCAAGCGCGTCGGCGGGCAACAATGCCTCGGTCATGCGGGTTGCCGCGATCGGCGCGATCGTGTTGACCCTGATGTTGCTCCTCACGCCTTCCTGATGAAGCACGTTCATCAGCCCGACCAGCGCCATTTTGGCGGCGCCGTAGTTCGCCTGGCCGAAGTTTCCATAGAGCCCTGCGGCGGACGTCGTCATGACGATACGGCCGTACTTTTGCTCGCGCATGATGTCCCACACTGCTTTCGTACAATGCACCGAGCCCATCAGATGCACGTCGAGCACCGTCTTGAACTCCGCCAGGTCCATCTTCGCGAAACTCTTGTCGCGCAGAATGCCCGCATTGTTGATCAAGATATCGACGCGGCCGAACGTGGCCATCGCCTGCGCAACCATGTCCGCGACCTGCGTATAGTCGGCAACGTCGGCACCGTGCGCGATCGCGCTGCCACCCGTGGCGCGGATCTCTTCCACAACTGCTTGCGCCGCCGACGATGAACCGCCGGTGCCATCCCGATTTGCGCCGAAATCGTTAACCACCACCGCTGCGCCGCGCGCGGCAAGAGCGAGTGCGTGTTGGCGCCCAAGGCCCGCACCTGCTCCCGTGACAACGGCGACTCTGCCGTCAAAGCGAATGCTCATTATCTCCCTCTCCTTAAGTACAAGCCGCGCGGGTCAGTAGAAGAAGCGCACGATGGATTCGGCCACACAGGCAGGCTTGCTCTGCCCGTCGATTTCCACAATCATTTCGAGCTTGATTTGCGCGCCGGTGGTTCCCAGCGGGTCCCATTCGACAAGCCTGAACTGTGCGCGCAAGCGCGAGTTCACGGGAACCGGTGCCGCAAAGCGCACCTTATTGAGGCCATAGTTGAGCGCCGAACCGATGCCCCGTACCTCGAACGCGGTCGCGAGGAATGCGGGTAGCAGGCTCAACGTCAGGAGGCCGTGCGCGATCGGCATGCCGAATGGACCGCTGCGCGCGCGCTCGACATCGACGTGGATCCACTGGTGATCGCCGGTCGAGTCCGCGAACAGATTGATGCGGTGCTGATCGATGACCAGCCAGTCGCTTATGCCGATCGATTCCCCGACAAGCGGCTTGAGCGCTTCGATGCTTTCGTAATATTTCATGCGTTTTCCGTGGACAAACTCAACGCATCGCGCAGCGAGGCCGCGCAATATGCGTCGTGCTGGTCGCTGGTTCCGTACAGAAGGTCGCCAACGACAGCGCGTTTGAAATAGTGGCCAATCGTGTATTCCTCGGTCATGCCGATCCCGCCGTGCAACTGAATCGCCTGACCGCATACCTGCTTCGCCGTCCGGCCGATCAGCGCCTTGGCCGCCGATACCGTGTGCTGACGCGTCGCTTCATCGTCGTTTTCAAGCGATGCCAGCAGCACATACAGCATTGAGCGTGCAAGCTCCATTTCGGCGGCCATGTCGGCCATCCGGTGCTGCAACGCCTGAAAACTGCCAATCGGTACACCGAATTGCTTGCGTACCCTCAGAAACTCCGCCGTTGCGACGACCGCGGCTTCCATCACGCCCACGAGCTCCGCGCACAGCGCGGCGGTTCCGTGGGCCAGGCCGTGGCGAAGCGCGCTCAGACCCCATCCCGGATCGCCCAGCACCGCTTGCTGGCCGACCTGCACGCCGTCGAGTTGCAACTGCGCGGCCCAGCTTCCGTCGTGCAGCGGCACCGGGCGCACCGTCACGCCTTGCATCGTCGCGTCGACGAGGAAGAGCGCCGCGTGGTCGCCGCTTGCACCGTTGCCCCCGATGCGCGCCGACACGATGAACTGATCTGCGCCGGGCGCACCCAGCACGGCTGTCTTCTGTCCGTGGAGCCGGAAGCCGTTTGCATCGCGAGTCGCGAGCGTCTCGACGACCGCCGGATTGCCGCGCGACGAAGCCTCCAGGTACGCGAGCGCGATACGACACGTGCCCTCGGCGATGCGCGGCAAGAGCACATCCATCTGCGCGGGCGTGGCCGCCGCCACGAAGGTCTGCACCGCCAGCACCGCGCAGCCGACGAAGGGATCGACCACCAGCCCCCGACCCAGCTCCTGCGCGATCAACACGGTGTCGAGCAACGATCCGCCCAGGCCGCCGTACTCTTCCGGCAACGCCGCGGCAAGCCAGCCGTTCTCGGCGAACGAGGACCAGTTCCGCGCGTGATGATCGCAGCCCGCGTTCACCTGCGCGGTGCGCCTGTCGAATGCATACGCGCGCGCGATATAGCGACGTACGCTGTCCTGCAGCATCTGCTGCTCCGAATTCAACTGGAAGTTCATGATGATCTGTCGCGTCAGAGTTGAAACATCAGCTTGGCAATGATTCCGCGCTGAACCTCGCTCGTGCCGCCGTAAATCGTCGACGCACGTCGAAAAAACATTTCGCTGGCAATACCCGGCCCCAAGCCCGGAGCTGGCATCGGCAATGCGTCGTACGTTGCACCGGAACCGCCATGCGCGTCTGCTTCTGCGTAGGCATATGCCCCGTAGTGGCCCAGTGACTCGACCAGAAACTCGCTCATGCGCTGCTGGAGTTCGGTGCCGCGAATCTTGAGCATCGAGCCCAAGACGTGAGCGCCAGGACTATGGTCTTCCTCCATTGCCGCGACGCGCTGCACCAGCATGCCAATGGCTTGCAATTCGGCTTCGAGACGCGCAAGCCGTTGCGCGAATTCAGGCCGCTCGATCAGCGGCTTGCCGTCCACCACCAGCGTGGTGGCGAGCTTGCGCAATTGCCGCCGAAAGCGTACGAGCGTCGGCAGATCGGCCGTCGCCGCATGCTCGTTGTTGAGCAGAAACTTCGTGACGGCCCACCCCGCGCCCTCGCCTCCGACACAGTTGACCACCCGCACACGCACGTTGTCGAAGAACGTCTCGTTCAGGTGATGACAGCCGTCGATCGTCAGAATGGGGCGCACGGTGATACCCGGCGTTTTCATATCGGCGAGCAGGAAGCTGATGCCCGCCTGCTTTTTCACGGACGCGTCCGTGCGAACCAGCATGAAGATCCAGTCCGCCTGATGCGCGTAGCTGGTCCAGATCTTCTGCCCGTTCACGACGTAGTGGTCGCCTTCGCGTACGGCCTGCATGCGCAGCGAAGCGAGATCGGAGCCGGAGCCAGGCTCGGAAAATCCCTGGCACCACAAACGGTCCCCGTTGAAGATCGGCGGTAAATGTTCAGCTTTCTGCGCCGCCGTGCCGAAGTGATTCAGCACGGGGCCAAGCAGGCGTTGGCCAAACACGTCCTGGGTCGGTGCGCCCGCCGCGGCGCACTCCTCGTCGAAAACCAGGCGCTGTTGCGCGGTCCAGCCGGTGCCGCCATGGTCCGCCGTCCAGTAGGGGGCGCCCCAACCGTGCTGATTGAGAATGCGCTGCCAGCGCACCAGATCGGCGCGCGGCGAACGCACGCCGTGCTGCGAGCCGGCCAGCTCGGCCGGCAAGTTCTCACGCAGGAACGCGCGGACCTGCTGGCGAAAGGCGTCGAGGCCCGTGTCCGGTCGAAAGTCCATCGGACGTTACTCCTGTTGAGGAATCGAGATGAGATTGTTCGAAGCGGCAGCGCGCGCTCAGACGCGCTCGTACAAGGTCACGACGCACGCGCCGCCCAGCCCGACGTTATGTTGCAACCCGAGCCTTGCGTTGGGCACCTGGCGCGCCTCGGCCGTGCCGCGCAGCTGCTGGACCAGCTCCACGCATTGCGCAATGCCGGTAGCGCCGAGCGGGTGCCCCTTCGACAGCAGCCCGCCCGACGGGTTGGTCACGAACTTGCCGCCATACGTGTTGTCGCCATCGACGACGAACTTTTCCGCCTCGCCTTCAGCGCACAGACCGAGCGCCTCGTAAGTGAGCAACTCGTTGTGCGCAAAACAGTCGTGAAGTTCGACCACGTCAATGTCCTGTGGGCCCATACCCGCCTGCTCGTACACCTGGCGCGCCGCCGCCTGCGTCATGCCCGCACCTGCGATCAGGCGCATGTCGCGGTTCTCGAAGGTGGCGGCGAAATCGGTCGTCATTGCCTGCGCGGCGATCTTCACCTTGCGGTTCAGGCCATGCTTCTGCGCGAACTGTTCCGAGCAGACAATCGCCGCGGCAGCGCCACTGGTCGGCGGGCATGCCATCAGACGCGTCATCACCCCTTCCCACAGCATCGGCGAGGCCATTACCTCGTCTTCCGTGACAACGTTGCGGAATACCGCGAGCGGATTATTAGCCGCGTGGCGGCTTGCCTTGGCGCGGATTTTCGCGAACGTCGAGAGCTTCGTGCCGTACTGTTTCATGTGCGCAAGTCCCGCACCGCCGAAATAGCGCAAGGCCGGCGGCACGTCTGACGCACCGACGAGATCCTCGGAAATCGCGTCGAAATGGTCGAACGGCGACGGACGGTCCTTGAAGATCGTGCCGAGCGCGCCGGGATTCATCTGCTCGAAGCCGAGCGCGAGCACGCATTCCGCAGCGCCGCTCGCCACCGCCTGACGTGCGAGATAAAGCGCCGTCGAGCCAGTCGAACAGTTGTTGTTCACGTTGATGACCGGCACGCCGGTCATGCCCACGTTGTAGAGCGCGCGCTGACCTGCGGTTGAATCGCCGTACACGTAGCCCACATAGCACTGCTGCACCTGCGCATAGCCGATGCCTGCATCGGCCAGCGCGGCGTTTGTGGCCCGGGCGGCCATCTGCGGATAAGGTTCGTTCGCGCCCGGCTTGGTGAACGGAATCATGCCGATGCCGGCTACATACACGTCTCGACTCATGGTGTGCTCCGCGATAAATCGGTTGAAAGGAAATTCATGGCGACGCGGCCGCGTTCCTGCATGCCCAGTTGCTGTAGCGCGCCGGCGAGTTGCACCACGCGATGGACGAACTCGCGGAAACATCGAGCGCGCCCCGCCAAGCGCGTGGCGATCCGCTTGGGATATTGCTGCACCGCGCGATGCAAGGACGGGGTTGCGTACGTCATGTCTCCGTCACTTTTTCTGGCGCTATAGCGCTTGTTGTGTGAACTGGATGTTAGAAGCGAAGGCCAAACGCGACGATTGCGCTTGGCCCCGATTACATTGCAAAAGACCCCAATCGACACAGCTACGCCAATCGGGTCTAACGGTCGCGGGTACTTTATGCGGCTCGGCGCCGGTTTCACATCAGGCTGCGCGCGATGATCAACTTCTGGACGTGGCTCGTGCCTTCGTAGATCTTGCAGACACGCACATCGCGGCTATAGCGCTCGACCGGGAAGTCCGTCAGGTAGCCGTAGCCGCCATGAATCTGGATCGCGTCCGAGCAAACCTTTTCAGCGATCTCGCTCGCGAACAGCTTGGCGATCGATGCCTCCTTCGCACATTCGATACCCTCCCCGCACAGACGCGCGGCATGCAGCGCGTACTGATAGGCGATCTCGACCTGCGCGGCCATATCGGCGAGATCGAAACTCACGCCTTGCAGTTCCGCGATCGGACGGCCATAGGCTTCGCGGTCCTTCGCATAAGCCACAGCGGCGTCGAGCGCAGCGCGTGCAACGCCGGCCGCGATAAACGCGATGCCGATGCGCCCGTCCGACAAACCGGACATGACGAGGCGATAGCCTTCGCCTTCGGCGCGCAGCAGGTTCTCGCGCGGCACGCGGTAGCCTTCGAGTGAAATCGCGGCCGTATGCGCCGTGTGCTGGCCTAGCTTGCTCTCGATGCGAGTGACGGTGTAGCCCGGCTGTTTCGGGTCAATGATAAAAGTACTCGCGCCGCGCTTGCCCGCGTCCTTGTCGGTCAACACGAAGGCGATCGCAACGCCCGCTTCGCTGCCGTTCGAGATGAACTGCTTCGCCCCGTCGAGAATGTAGTGGTCGCCATCGCGGCGACCCGTGGCGCGCAGCGCGGCGGTGTCGGAACCGGCTTGCGGCTCGCTCAGCAGGAACGCGCCGATCGACTCGCCGCGCGCCATGGCCGGCAGATACCGGCGCTTTTGCTCCTCGGTGCCGTGAATCGAGATGCACAGCGCCGTGAAGTTATGCACGTGCAGAATCGTGGCGAGCCCCGCATCGGCGCCGGCGAACTCGTACTGGGCAAGGCAAAATTCGACGACGCCCGCCCCCACCCCACCGTACTCTTCCGGCACCAGCATGCCGAGAAAGCCAAGCTCGGCCAACTGCTTCAGTTCGGCGTGCGGCCACGCGGACGTGCGGTCCCGCTCCGCGGCGGTCGGCGCGATCACCTCCGCGGCGATGCGGCGCGCCGAGTCGCGAATCATGATCTGTTGCTCAGTGAGAAATGCTGTGGATTTGTCTGCCATGGGTGTCTCCGTATTCCGGGTGCGTCGATCGCCGTTCTGAATTCTCGCTCCGCAACGTCGCAGCCGCCTGGTGGCACGCTGCTTATTTACGCGGACGATAATTTTTTTCTACTCGTGAGTAAATTGTTATTCTTCGTCGTCACATTGTCAACCTGAAAACTTTCCTGCTCTTTCGGCCGGGCCCTGGCAGGTGACAGTACGGTGCTTCGCAGTGCATTTCCAGTTGAGTTCCAGCGTCATCACCGCCGGTTCGACCGCATGGTAAGATTCATTTAACAAATGACGGCATCTTGACCATGACCTCGACTGCGCGCAAATCTACTGGCACCCGAAAATCGAAAGAGTCTTCCGCTCGGTGGAAAGACGCGCTGCCCTCGCGCGAAGATCTGCAAAAGCTGAAGAAAACCGCTTTAATCCGCGAGGCCGGCCGGGCGTTCAAGGCGAAGGGGTTTCACAACACGTCGCTCGACGAAGTGGCCGAGGCGCTAAACGTCACCAAGGCAGCGCTGTACTACTACGTGAAGGGCAAGCGCGAACTACTGTTCGAAACGCAGAAACTCGCGCTCGACATGGGTGACGTCGCGCTCGAGGAAGGTCGGCATGGCAAGACCGGGCTTGACAAGCTCGAACGGACCATCGGCCGGTTTGTGGTACTGGTGACAGAGGATTTCATTTCGCACGCGTTCGTGTCCACGCTCGACGACATGCTGCCGGAGCACCAGGAAATCGTCCGCAAGCGCCGCCGTGCTTTCGATCTGCGTATCAGGGAATATATCCAGGAGGGCATCGAAGACGGTTCCGTCGCGCCTTGCGAGCCGAAGCTGGCCGTGGCCTGGCTGATGGGCTCGATCAACTGGATTCCGAACTGGTTCAATCCGGAGGGCGGCTACGGCCCGGAAGCGATCGCAGAGGTGTTCGTCAACTTCATGTCACGCGGGCTTGCGGCTGGATCCGCGAAGAGCCGCCCGCGTCCGCGCAAGACCACCACCGAAGCAGCCTAGACGCTCCGAACGCCGCCAAGAGACGTGCACGCGCTGAATCGCGTGCATGCATGTCCCGGCAGTGAGCCGTTGTATACGCGTCGCGCCTTCCCTCGACACGACGCGTACACGCTCACTGAATCCGCTGCGCGGCAGGCGGCGTCCAGTTACCCGCCGTGATCGCCGCTGCGGGCCAATAGGCTCGCATCATCAAAGAAAAATCCCCGTCGCGTGGCGCTGGCAGCCAGTTCGCCCGTTGTGCCGGATCGGCAGGCGGCTCGGACTGAATGTACACGGTCAGCGAGCCATCCGGGTTCGGCCTGAGATCCGTATTGCGCGTACCGATTGCATAACGGCCAAGCGGGTTCGGCACGAAGAAGTGATACGCGTCATACAGCGTCAGCGACCAGAAGCCCTGCACCGGCGGCCACTGCCCCTTCGCGAACGTGATCGCATAACGGTTGTGCGCATTGAGCCGCTCGCCGGCTGCATCGAGGTCCAAATAGAAGTACGTCGCCTCTTCCGGCTTGTTGACGAATATATTGGAGCGCGCAACAGCGGTCCGGGTCAAATAATCAGTGCCGAAGCGCCCGCCATTGCGTTGCGTCGTCCAGTGATGTGCGAGTGGTATGCCGAAGTTGCGGAACTGAAGCAAGGGGTCGACGAGATCCTTGTCCGCGCGCGTCGCTTCGTCGATCATCGCGGCCTTCAGCGACGGATTGCGCCGCGCCGCCGCGATCACCGCAAGCGCTTCCGAGTAGCGTGCCTCCTCACCCGGCATGGGTGGGGCGTCGTGCAGTACCGCAGGCAGCCCGTCGAAGAAGCGTTCCGGAAATACCCAACGCGCTTCGCCGGGACTGGCACCCTCGTGAGCCGGCATCGGAAACGCCGGCAACTTTTTCCAGTCGTGCTGTTTGAACACGCCGTCAAACATCGCCAGCGGATACATATCGATGCGGTTCAGCAACGGCTGGATGGCCGCGTTGTCCTGCGGCGTGTCGGTCTGAAAAACGCGCGGCACGACAAATGCCGTGCGGGTGCCCGAGCGAATCACCTGCGCGATGCCCTCCGGCACCGCGCCGTGCCAGTCTGGGCCCGCCAGCAGATAGAAGCCGGGCTTCGTGCCGTACATCGACCCGAGGTTGGCGACGCTATCGGTGCGCAGATCGACAATCTGATAGCCCCAGAAACGCTTGCCGAAATCCGGCACCTGGATCACGACCGGGCTCTCGTCGAGCGCCGCGATACCCGCGCCGTACACGACGTCCTGATTCGGACACGCCACCAGCCGCTCTGCGGGGTCGACGTAGCCGGTCAGCATCGCGAGACGGTTGAGCGGGGCAATCGGCATGATCCCGCCGACGAGGCCAGGCGCCGGCGCGCGGGTGAATGCAAGACGGCGGTTGTAGGCGTTGACCATTGGCCACGCCCAGAAGTAAGTATTGCGCGCGACCATGCGCGCATAAGCCTCGGTCATGAGCGCGGCCGGTATAACAGGCGCTTCGTCCGTGCGGATCGCGCCGCTCGCCGCTGCGGGGCCGGCCCCTGCGGCTTGCGTGACAACCGGCACGCGGCCGGGTTCGCACCCGCCCAACGCAAGCAGTGCAAACCCGAATGCCGCGAACAACTGGAATGAACTCGAAAGCAGTTTGCGCATGAATGATTTCTCCGAAAATCGACTCAACGCTGCCCGACGAGCGGGGGCGGGAAATACTGTTCCGCCGCCGCGCCGGCCGCCGGGCCATATAGCCGGAACGTAAGGTTGTAGTTCGTACCAGGCTGCGTGGGCAACCAGTTCGATTCAGGGACACTGTCAGGACGCACAGGACCGAACGCGAGTGTGACAGAGCCGTCCGCGTTGGGCTGCACACGCGACTGCCGGTTTAGCGCATGACGTCCCAGCGGATTCGGCACCACTTTGAAATGAGTCGAATCGACTTCCGTGACCGACCAGAAGTAGCGCGCGAGACTCTGCGGCAACGCATCCTTCGGATAGGTCTGCGTATAGGTCGCCCTGCCGTCCAGATTCCGCATGCCGTAGTACGTCACCTCGGTTCGGGTGTTCGCCCAGATGCCGACGAGATCGACAACCGTGCGGGCGAGGTAATCGCTTCCGTAGTGGCCGAAGGTCGTAGGCCGGACCCAGCCGTTGCCGCTCGGACCTAGCGCGCTCAACCGCTGCATGAGCGCCGGCAGCGCCTTCCGGGCGATCACGTCGTCCACCCGCGTGCGTGCCGCTGTGCCCGATTGAACCAGCGCGGCCACCGCCCTTACCTTCGTACGTACGTCGTCCATGCCAGGCGAGACGTCCGGCTGACCATCGAGGACCTGTGTAGCGAAGTCGAACGCTTCGGCACGGGGCAATTGCGCATTCGTGAAAAATGGAACTTCGATGGGCGTTTCGATCCGCGGCTCGCCGAGCGGCGTCAAGTGGAATTCATGCTGCAGACGTATCGCCTGCGCCGCATCCTCGCCGGGCTCGATGCGCGCGAGAACCCGCATCGTCCGGACCGGCAAATCGATGCGCAGCGCGTCGGCGGGCGGCATGACGCGTGCGCCCTTCAGACACAGTGCATAGCGGCCGTAAGGCCGTTGGGCAAACGTGCGCTCATTGATATTGAGCACCGTCTCGCCCCATCCATCCAGCATCTGCCACGTGTAATAGCGTCCTTCGATGCGCGGAATGTCGAGCAGCACGCAGGTCTTCTCGTCGAGTGCGACCCACGCTTCGGAATAGACCACGTCAAGATTCGGGTTTGCCCATTCCACGCCGCCCGGCTTGCGGTGCACGAGGTGGTTCCATTGAAACCCGTCCTTCTCGAAATCGAGGCGTTGCTGACGTAGGACCAGCAACCGTCCGAGCAGGTAGTGGTAAGCATGGACGATGTCGGTGTCGCTCACTGTGAGTGCAGAGTTTTGATCAACCGCAATCGGTGGCGTCTGTTCGACTGGCGCGCTCTTGCAACCATCGAGGCCCGCGAGCAAGGTCACCGCGAGCACGGTCGCCGCGCTCGCGCGAGATAGCTTGTGCATTCTTGTCTCCATCAAGTAAGTACAGGTGGCCGCTCACGCGCGCAAGCGGCCACCGGGGCAAAATCAGCGGCCGGTGAACTGAGGCGCACGTTTTTCCTGGAACGCGGCAAGTCCCTCGCGGATGTCGTCGCTGTGTTCGTGGAGCGCGGTCATCAGCAGTTCCTGGCGCAGCGCCACCTCGGCGGGCTGCTCGAGACCGTCGTTCACGAGCGCCTTCATCCGGCTCAAGCCGAGCGGACTCTTCGCGGCTATCGTCTTCGCAAGCGCGTCAACCGCCTCGCCAAGCTGCGCGTCCTCGACGACCTGATTGACAAGTCCTGCCGACTCCATCGACCCGGCCGAGACGAATTCGCCCGTGTACATCAGATATTTCGCGCGCGTCACGCCGATCTTGCGCGGCAGGCGAACCGAGCCGCCGCCGCCGGGCAGCAAACCGTAATTGGCATGCGCGTCGCCAAAGCGCGCCGACTTCGCCGCGATCACAAGGTCGCAGCACAGCACCAGCTCAAGGCCGCCCGCGAGCGCCATGCCATTCACGGCGGCAATCACCGGCCGGGGGAAACGTTCGAGACGGTTCAGCAGCGCGAGCAGCGCGTCGAGGAAGCGGCTTGCGCCCGGCTGGTCGCCATCGCGCTCGCCACGTACAAATTTCAGATCAGCGCCGGCGCAAAACGCGCGGCCCGCGCCGGTCAACACGACCACACGCGCGTCGTCCCGTTTCGCGGCTTCGTCGAGCGCCTGTTCGATTCCCCGAACCACGTCGGGCGTAATCGCATTCATCGCTGCGGGGCGATTCAGTGTGATCCACATCGCGCCGTGCCGTACCTCGGCGATAACGGGCAATTCCTGCATGGTGTCTTCCTCCTGAAAGAGTCTCGGTTCGCTTGCCCGGCGCTGGACGCCCGGGCTTGATTTTAATATCGCGTATCAATACTAACTCATCGGTAGAAACTATGCCAATATAGCGCCTCAACAGCGCGGCGCACGCACAGTCTTCACGCGATCCGCTGGATCGCAGTACCAAACATCTTGCATGAGAGGAGACACATATGAGTTTGCCTTTGGAGGGTATACGCATCCTCAGCCTTGCTGAACAGTATCCCGGCCCGTTCGCCACGCTCGTGATGGCCGATCTGGGCGCCGACGTGATCGTGGTCGAGCGGCCGCCGGCTGGCGACCCGGCCCGACAGTTGCCCGACTTTCACGCCGCACTCAACCGCGGCAAATGCTCGGTCGGCGTCGATCTGAAAACCGACGCGGGACGCGCAGCACTGCGCGAACTGATCGCTTCCGCGGACGTGTTGATGGAAGGTTTCCGTCCCGGCACGATGGCCCGCCTCGGCTTCGGCTACGACGATGTCGCGAAGCTCAATCCGCGCATCGTCTATCTGTCGATCTCGGGTTTCGGCCAGAACGGACCGTATCGCGACCGCCCCGCGCACGATCTGTCTTATCAGGCAATCGCAGGCCTGTTGCACCGCCAGGCTGCCAGCGGCCAGATCGAAGCGCCGCCTGAACTTGCAATCGGCGACCTCTCCGCAGCGATGTTCGCCGTCACGGGCTGTCTTGCCGCCCTGCTCGAGCGTACCCGCACCGGCCTCGGCCAGTACGTCGACGTGTCGATGACCGACGGCCTCGTATCGTGGATGAGCGTGTTTCTTTCGCCGGCGATGAACGGCGGACGCCTCGGCATGGCTGAAATCAATGCCCAGCCCGCTTACGGCGTGTTCCGCTGCGAGGACGAGCTTCTGCTGACGCTGTCGATCGCGCACGAAGACTGGTTCTGGGCTCCGCTATGCGAGCTTCTCGGCCTCACCGATATCGCGCACGTGACAAACGCGGAGCGCGCACCGCGCGAAGCTGAACTTCGCGCCCGCATTGCCGAAGCGCTGCGCCGCAAGCCGCGCGCTCAATGGGCGCCGCTGCTCGATCTGGCAGGCGTGCCCTGGGGGCCGGTGAACAGTCTCGACGAAGTCGTGAATGACCCGCACTTTCGCGCCCGCGGCATGTTCCGCGAGGTCGACGAACGCGGCGGCCGTCGCGCCTGGCACGTGGCGCAGCCACTCGTATTCGGCGGCGTACATCCCGGACCTACGCGCGGGGTGCCCGCCGTCGGCGAGCATGACGCCGAGTTGCTCGCGCAAGCCGTCAACGCACGGGCAGCCGGGTAAACATGGACTTCTACCTTATCGACTATATTTTTACTCCCAAGTAGAATTTGATTCATTGGATGTGCCTATCCTCAAACAGCATGGGAATTGAAATGAAAGATATCTATGTGGTTGGCGTCGGCATGACGCCGTTCGGCAGGCTACTCGACCAGAGCATCAAATCGTTGGTACGCAACGCCACCCAAGCGGCGCTCAAGGACGCGGGCATCGAAAAGAGCGCTCTGGAAGCGGCGTTCTACGGCAATGCATCACAAGGTCATATGGACGGCCAGCACATGATTCGTGGCGAAATCGCGCTGCGCGACATGGGCATCGGCGGCATTCCGGTCGTGAATGTCGAGAATGCATGCGCGAGCGGCAGCAGTGCATTCGTGCTGGCGGTCAACCATCTGCGCTCGGGCGCCGGCGACGTTGCGCTGGCTGTGGGCGCCGAAAAAATGTTTTCGGAGGACCGTGAGCGCATGTTCTCCGTATTCGACAGCGCGCTCGACGTTTCGCGAGCCAAGGAAATTCACGCGGAGTTGTTGCGCATTGGCGAAGGCGTCGAGATTCCGGCAGGATCGACGTCGCCGAAGCCCTATAGCGTGTTCATGGACGTCTACGCGGCATTCTCCCGCGCGCACATGAAACGCTTCGGCACCACGCAGCGCCAGATCGCCGCCGTGTCGGCGAAGAACCACCGTCATTCGGTACACAACCCACTGTCGCAATACCGGGTCGCTTACACCGTGGAAGAAGTGCTGGCCGCGCCGCCCATTACGTACCCGTTCACGCTACCGATGTGCTCGCCGGTATCCGACGGCGCTGCTGCTGCCATCCTGTGTACCGCCGACGCGCTCAAGCGTCTGAACATCGATCCGAAGCGCGCGATCCGCGTGCTGGCTTCGGTGGTCCAGAGCGGCACGGACCGCTCGCCCGACGACATCGAGCAGCACGTCACCGTGCAGGCTTCGCGGCGCGCCTACGACCTGGCCGGCATCGGTCCGAAGGACGTGTCGGTGGCGGAAGTGCATGACGCGACCGCAATGGGTGAGATCGTACAGATCGAGAATCTCGGTTTCTGCGACTTCGGCGACGGCGGCCCGATCTCCGAGCGCGGCGAAACGTCAATCGGCGGCCGGATCCCGGTCAACCCGTCCGGCGGTCTGGAATCAAAAGGACACCCGGTGGGCGCGACGGGCCTCGGACAGGTGCATGAGCTCGTCACGCAACTGCGCGGCGAAGCCGGTCCGCGTCAGGTCGATAACGCGCGGATCGCGGTCGCGGAGAACGGCGGCGGCCTGTATGGAATCGAGGAAGCGGTGGCCTGCATCACGATTCTGGCGCGCTAGGGCATCACGGGCGAGCGCACCGCAGCGGCCTCCTTCAGGCTGCTGAGCGGGCGGCGGGCAAGAACCCGCTGCCGCCGCCTATCATGAATGAAAAGGTAGCCGCCGAGCACGGCTACGTCGACTCAAGGAGACTGATATGCGCCTTGCTGATTACTTCGATTCGGCTGTGTCCCGGCATCCGGACCGCGAGGCATTCGTCGACGGAACGACGCGCATCACGTTCGCTGAGGCACAGAAGTTCGTCCATGCCGCCGCGCACGCGCTCACGCTCGACCCTTCGCTGAGGCCCGGCGCACATGCGGCGATCTACGCACCGAACGACTACCGGATCAGCCTGCTGCAGTTGGCGATCAACCGCGCGGACATGGCCTGGGTGTCGGTCCATACACGCAATACGGTGGAAACCAATGCGGCCGTGCTTGCGTTCGCCGATTGCGAGCTGGTTTTCTTCCACAGCGCATACGCCCACATCGTGCCTGCGCTGAAAGCCGGCCTCGCGGCTGGTTGCAGGTTCATCTGTATTGACCAGCCATCGGAACATGGCGAGTCGCTCGACAGCTGGATGCCGAACCATCGTGACCCGTTCGTCGCGCCGCCGGAAAACCCCAATCAACATGCGCTGCTGCAGCCGACCGGCGGAACGACGGGACCGTCGAAAGGCGCGCTGCACGACAATCGCTCGCTCGAAATGGGGCTGATCGCGGTTTTCTCCGAACTGAACATTGATCGGGACTCGCGCGTGCTGGCTGTGGCGCCGCTCACGCACGCCGCGTGCATGCTCACGCTGGCCGCGGCGATCCGCAATGGCTGCACCGTCGTGCTGCCCTCGTTCGACCCCAAGGTGGTACTGCGCACGATCGCTGAAGAACGTATCACGCATTTGTTCCTACCGCCCACGGTCGTCTACGCACTATTGAGCGATCCCGCGATGGCGGGCGCCGATCTTTCGTCGCTACGCTGCCTCGCCGTCGGCGCAGCGCCCATTGCCCCGGAAAAAATGAAGGAGGCTGTCCGCCGCCTCGGCCCGGTGATCTACGAAGTCTATGGGCAGAGCGAATGCGGCTTTCCCGTAGTCGTCAAACGGCCGTCCGACTATCTGCTGACTGATGGCACCTTCGACGAAGCCGCACTGCAATCCGCGGGAAAGGCCGCGCAGTTTGCGTGTGTCGAGATCATGGACGACGCGGGCAACGTCGTCGGCCCCGGAGAAAAAGGGGAAATCGTCGTGCGCTCCACGACTGTCATGCTCGGCTACTACAAGAATCCCGAGGAAACGGCACAAGTGTCGCAGTTCGGCTGGCATCACACATCCGACATCGGTATCAAGGATAAGCGCGGGTTCATCACCGTGGTCGATCGCAAGAAGGACATGATCGTCAGCGGTGGCTTCAACGTCTTTCCGGGCGAAATCGAGGCGGTCATCAACTCGCACCCCGCTGTTCTCGATTGCGCGGTAATCGGCGTGCCGGACGAGAAATGGGGCGAGGCGGTCAAGGCCATTGTCCAGCTGAAGAACGGCGAACATGTCGGCACAGAACAACTCGCCGAGCTATGCAAACGCGAGCTCGGCAGCGTGAAAACGCCGAAGAGTTTCGAGTTCTGGGAAGACCTGCCACGCAGCGCGGTCGGCAAGGTGCTCAAACGTGAGATTCGCGGCAGGTACTGGGCAGGTCAGTGGCGCGCGGTGTGACGTCAGCGCTTGATCGCTTCACTCTTAGACATCAAACCAGGAACAGGGCAAGAACATGAATCTGCAGAACAAGGTTGCAGTCGTCACCGGCGCGGCATCTGGCCTCGGCCTCGCCACCTGCAAGGCGCTTGCGGCAGCAGGCGCCAAGGTAGTGGGCTTCGATCTCGACGGCGCGAAGCTCGGAGAAGCGCTCGGGCCGGATATCAAGGGCGTCGCGGTCGACGTGGCGAATGAAGAAAGCGTCAAGGAAGGTATCGCTACGGTCGTGCGCACGTACGGAACCGTGCACGTCGCGGTCAATTGCGCAGGCATTCTCGGGCCGTCCAAGACGATCTCCAAAGGACAGCTTTTCCCGTCCGATCTGTGGGACCGCGTGCTGTCGGTGAACCTCACCGGCACCTTCAACGTGCTCCGTCATGCGGCGCTCGCGATGACAGCGAATGAGCCCGAAGAAAACGGCGAACGCGGCGTAATCATCAACACCGCATCGGGCGCGGCGCGTCAAGGTCAGATGGGACAGGCGGCCTACAGCGCAAGCAAGGCCGGCGTGATCGGCATGACGATTCCGGTTGCGCGCGATCTTGCCGAGCACGGCATTCGCGTGCTGTCGATCGCACCGGGTCTGTTCGAGTCGGGCATGTCGGCAGGCATGCCGCCGAAGGTGTCCGAGACGATCGTCGGCAAGCTGCTGTTTCCCCAACGCATGGGCAAACCCGAAGAATTTGCGGGCCTCGTCCGGCATATTGTCGAAAACGCCTATCTGAACGCCACCACCTTCGATATCGAGTGCGGAACGCGTTAATCGTCACGGCGCGCGGCGCGCCGTGATCCAAATGTCCCTTTCCGCTTCCAATCGTAATCCGCGTTAATTCGATGGTGCAGCACCCGGCCTTCACCAGGCAACGAGCGTCCATTTTCATAAGGATTCCTTTTAATAAAATGAGATGTGGTGATTTTGAAATGAAGTGACCGGCTTCAACAATCGAGGGAAGCCCACCTGATTTTGCCTTACCCGCGTCTGTCGATGCGGCATAAACATAGAGGAGACATGCATGCGTTTTATTAGCAAGGGCATTTTCGCCACCAGCGTGGCACTTGCGGCGGGTAGCGCCGCCGCGCAGTCGAGTGTGACGTTGTACGGGGTGGCAGACACGTTCTTCCAGTACCTGAACAAGGGTGGAGCGAGTTCGGTTTCCCAGCGAAGCAGCGGCTCAACGGGTTCGATGGTCGGCTTCAGAGGCAAGGAGGATCTGGGCGGCGGGTTGAAGGCCGTGTTCGACCTGGAAAGCGGTTTCAACATCAACAACGGTGCAGCCTTCGCCGATACCACCACCCTTTTCTATCGCCAGGCATGGATAGGGCTGCAGCAGGACAAGTACGGCACGCTTAGCTTCGGTCGTCAGTATCAGCCGAGCTTCTGGGCCGTTTATCCAACCGATCCGTTCCGTGGCAACGAAGTACTCTCGCCGCTCTCGGCAGCCGATCTCGCCGCGGCCTCCGACCGTCGCACGCTCGCGGTTCAATATGCGCCGGGGCGGATCAGCAACACGATTTTCTATCAGTCGCCCAACGTTGCAGGCGCGAAGCTTTATGCAATGTACGGTTTCGCGGCGACGGCTACGCAGCCGATCCCGACCACATCGGGGAATATGATCGATGTCGCGCTGACCTGGCAAGGCGCCGGCCTTTACGCAGCCGTGGCTTACCTGAACCAGCATTCCGGCGTGGAGACCATTGCGGGTCTGCCACGCTCGCTTAACCTGCTCGGGACTGAGCATTTTAGCGGCGCACTCGCGTATCAGATCGGCATAGTGAAACTTCAGTTTAACTACTCGTATGCGCGCCCCAAAGATGCTGCACCTGGGTCGATGGCCGCGCTCCTCGGCGCAGGACACGCTCTGAGCTACGGCGAGTTAGGTGCGACGATCCAGGCCACGGACGCCGACGAAGTCCAGCTCGCAGTTGTCGAGCGCGATGTGCGCGGCGTGCACGACAATGCAGTCGGCTTCCAGGTGGGCGTCGACCACAATGTGTCGAAGCGGACCAGCTTTTACGCGCGGGCAGGCTACATCAAGAACAATGGCAGTTCGACGATGAGCTGGCCGGGTATCTCAGTGACGGAGCCTGATGCTTCTCAAACGCTTGTTGCCATCGGCATGACCCATCGCTTCTGACATTCCCGCGGTTTTGTTCTATGAAGGCCCGCCGATGTGGCAGGCCGCCGCCGTGTGCGTCGCGTGGTATCGACCGCGCGCGGAGGGATCAAGTAGGAGACGGAGGTCTGCGAGGCCGCCCCGCTCTTGCCAAACCTGCACGACTATTCACAACGTTCGCGACGTGAACAACGCATGCGTCATTAGTCTCGCCTTCGTGCGTCGTGGCATCGTGTCGAAGGAAGTCAGGTGGCAGAAGATGATTTGCGTTTTCGGGCACTACGCACGCCGGCAGGATGCCATTGGAATGTCTGCACGGCGCACCTGACAACCGTCCCTTCCTGACCGCACCGAGACGAATGCGGATAAGCCTCTCTGAACGACGCCTCGAGCGCCGAACGATGCCGTTTTCCTACATGCGCTGTGGGAGTGCCAAAGCAAAAAAGTCCGTCGCGCGACGCACGCGTGCCGGTACAAAGCGACGTTTCGGCCAGATGAGGCTGACGTCCCTGACCTCACTTATGAACTCGTCGAGAACCGTGATCACGTCCGGATGTCGGAGTTCATCGGCAAGAGAGACTTTGGCGAACAGGCCAATACCAACACCGGCCAGAACGCCAGTGCGGATCGTTTCGACACTGTTGGACGAAAGATTACCGCGCACGGACACACTGAATCGGCCTTCCGGTCCTACAAACGGCCAATTGGCCGACTCCGTCAGGCCGCCATATAAAAGGCAATTGTGATCGACGAGCTCGGCGGGAGTCTTCGGTATTCCGTGTTGCTCGAAATACCTGCGGGAGCCGGCGCATACAAGCGGGGTGGTAGCCACGCGCCTGACAACCGCATCGAGATCGTCGACGGCGCCCACCCGGATCGCCAGATCGATCCGATCTTCCACCATATCTCGTACGAAGTCCGAAAGAACAAGATCGACCTGAAGGCCGGGGTTGAGTGACAACAACTCCGGTATGAGTGGAAGGACGTGAAGGCGGCCGAAAGTAGCGGATACGGCGATCCGGATCAGACCTGAGGCATTAAGTGTGCTGCTGGTCAGTTCGCTGTCGGCTTCATCCATTTCATCAACAAGGGGTTTGGTCCGGTCGTAATATCTCTGGCCCTGGTCCGTCAGCGTCACGCTGCGTGTGCTTCGATTGAGTAGCATCACGCCGAGGCGTTTTTCCAGCGCGCCGATCGCCTTGCTGATCGCGGACTGTGACTCGCCGGTTCTACGCGCGGCGGCGGAAAAAACCGCCGGCCTCAACAACGGCGATGAAAGCGCTCAATTCGTGAAACCTGTCCATGGCATTCCTCTCGTCTGATCCATTCCGTCCAAGAATAGATCTTATGGGAAATTTGCGGATTATCATTCCCGGCGATGGTAATTACCATGGACCTGTCATTCACGAACAGGCAGAAGGTCTCAATGTCCACTCTCGCAGGCAAGATTGCAGTCATTAGCGGCGGCACCACCGGTATCGGTTTAGCGATCGCCCAGCGGTTTGTTGCCGAAGGCGCTCACGTCTTTATCTTCGGCCGTCGGCAGGCACAACTCGACGAGGCGGCCGAACTGATCGGGCGCAACGTCACCGCCATCCAGGCTGACGCCGCGAACCTTGATGACCTCGACCGGGTCGCTGCGGCAGTCAGGGACAAAAAGGGTGTCGTCGATATCATCGTGTCGAATGCGGGCTTTACGGAGCAGGCTTCGGTCGACACTCTCACGCCTGAGCACTTCGACAAGGCGTTCAACCTCATGGCCCGCGGTCCCGTCTTCCTGGTGCAGAAGCTGCTGCCGCTCATGACAGGGGGCGGATCGATCATTCTGGTCTCGTCGGGCATGCACGTCATGGGCATTCCTGGCCACACCGCCTACGCGGCGACCAAGGCCGCGTTGCGCTCCTATGCCCGCACCTGGGCCGCGGAGTTTAAGGACCGCGGCATTCGCGTCAATCTGCTCAGCCCTGGTGCAACGGACACTCCGATTCTCGACACTCAATCGATGGCACGCGAGGATCTGGTCAACATGTACCAGAGCATGATCCCGCTCGGTCGACTCGGTCGGGCTGACGAGCTTGCCAACGCGGCGCTCTTCCTCGCATCCGACCAGAGTTCGTACATGACGGGTGCGGATTTGATGGTCGATGGCGGCATCGCCCAGGTCTGACAGCTACGGTCGACAGCGAGGCCTTTCGATATACACAGGAGATTTCAATGAGCTACGCAATCATCGGGCTTGGCAAGATCGGCACGGCCATCGCTCGGGCGTTCGCCCATAAGGGCCTCGAAGTAATCGTGGCAGGCAGGCGATCGCTTGACGCGCTCGCGGCGCAGATCGGCCCGTCTGTCGTCCCCCGGCGTGTCGATGACGCGGTCAAGGCCGACGTCGTCATCCTGGCCGTCCCCTTCGCCACGCATAGTGAAATCGGACGGACCGCCGAGAGCTGGCAGGGGAAGGTGGTAATCGACGCAACCAACGCATTCGGCGTTCCCCCGGAAGAACTGGGCGGGCTGCCGTCGACCGCCGCCCTTGCGAAGTCGTTCCCGGGGGCGAAGGTGGTGAAGGCCTTCAACCACCTGCCGGCGAGCGTCCTGGCCAAAGGCGCGAGGACGCCCCAGGGAGGCCGGCGGGTCGTGTTCGTCTCCAGCGACGATGACGCGGCCAGCGCCTCGGTGGCGGCACTTGTCGACAGGCTCGGCTTCGCCCCGATCGAACTGGGGAAGATTGGCGAGGGCGGCATGCTGGTCCAGGCACGGGGCAGCACGTGGGCTCGGCTTATTTTCCAGGACCTGGCCAAGTTCGACTGATCGAAACACGTGGAAAAGCGGCCGGAACCTCCTCGGAGTCGTTACGTGCGCAGCGGTCTCAGACCCGCTCTAACCTCCTCCACAAATAACCCTGGCTGCTCCCATGCCGCAAAATGACCGCCCTTTTCGGGCCGGTTGTAATAAATGAGGTTGTGATATGCCTGCTCCGACCAGCTCCGCGGGGCCTGATAATTCTCACCAGGAAAGGCACTCACGGCAGCCGGCACAGAGACGTCTGCGGCAGCATAAAAGTTGAAATGCGATTCCCAATAGAAGCGAGCCGCGGAAACGCCTGTATTCGTCAACCAGTAAAGCGTGATGTCGTCGAGCACGTCGTCTCGCGTCAGGTCACCTGCAGAGTGTCCGTTGATCGTGCGCCCGAACACGGCTGAGGTCAGTGCCGCAGCCGGCTGGCCATAACCGTCCGGGTGATCCAGCAGCCAGCTGGCCAATGCAACGGGTGAGTCCGCCAATCCATAGAGGGTTTGCGGACGCGTGCCCTGTTCCAAAGCGTAGGCCCGTCGCTTTGACAGGGCGCTGAGTTGGTTGTACGCGAGTCTTTCGTCAGCCGACAGGCTAGCTGGCGCCGGATCGCCGACTTGAAGCGCCTTTGCGATCGCCGGTGGAATTGTGGCGGGGAAGTTGACGTGAATACCGAGCAACTCCGGTGGCGCCTGCTTGGCCATCACGTTGGCCACAATGCCGCCGAGGTCGCCGCCTTGCGCCGCAAATTTCGCATACCCCAAGCGCTTCATCATCACGACCCAGGCACGTGCGGTGCGTTCCGGACCCCAGCCGACTTCTCCAGGCTTGCCCGAAAATCCATAGCCCGGCAGGGACGGAATCACGAGGTGAAACGCATCCGATGCGCTCGCGCCATGCGCGGTCGGATTGACCAACGGATCGATGATCTTGAGTTGCTCGATGACCGAGCCGGGCCATCCGTGCGTGACGATGAGCGGCATCGCGTTGTCATGCTTGGAACGAACGTGGATGAAATGGATGTCCACCCCATCGATCTCAGTCACGAAGTTCGGCAGCGCGTTCAGTTTCGCCTCGACCTTGCGCCAGTCGTAATCGGTCGACCAATGACGCGCGAGTTCCTGAATCATTGCGAGCGGCACGCCTTGCGAATCGTCGGCGACTATCTCCCGATCCGGCCATCTCGTCGCTTTGATGCGTCGCCGCAAGTCGGTCAGTTGCGACTCGGGCACATGGATACGAAGCGGACGAACGGCGGTCTTATCGGCTCCGGTCGACGAGGCAACTTCAGTGATGGTTTGATTCGTTTGCGCGAACGCGAGCTGACTCAAGGAGCCGGCAGCAATGGCTGCCGCCGCCACGCCAACAAAGCGACGGCGAGCCGGTGATTGGGGAAAGATGTTGTCTGTCATAAGTTTTCCGATTGGCGATGGCCAGGTCCTCGGTTAGCAGCCGCGTGATCTCACGCGCTACCGGTTGCGATAAGACTGTGTCTGCAGAACACGAAGGCGCTAAGCGGCCGCGTCACCGCGAGTGAACTCAGCGGCGTGGAGCTTCACGAATTCGTGCATGTCCGTCGGTGGCTTACCGGTGAGCTTGAACAGATCGTCCGTCATGCGGTCGTATCTTCCCTGCGTGTGAAGTTCAGCCATCACGGCGAGGTGATCGACGAGATGCGTTGGCACACCCACTTCCCGGAGCGTGTTGGTCCATGCGGACAGCGGCACGTCGCGGTAATGGATCGTCCGGCCGAGCGCGTCGGAAAAAGCGCGCGCGTAGTGCTCAAGATCAGCGGACTCGGACCCCGTCAGGTTATAGACGTGGCCGATGTGCGGCGCCGGATCGTCGAGGATGACGGATACGGCACGCGCCACATCGACGGCAGAGATCGGCGAAGTGCGGCTGCTGCCCAGCGGCAACGCCAGTTCATCGCGATCACGCACACCTGCGTCGGCGAGACGCAGAAAGAAGCCTTCGAGAAAGACCGTAGGCCGCACCGTGACGACCGGCAGCCCAGACCATGCCAGGACCTGCTCTGCAAGCCAGTGCAGCTTGTGCTGAGGGCTATTCGTGGTCTCCGTGATGCTCATTTCCGTGACCGTCATCTGGGACATATTCACGAGGGCTTCGACGCCATGGTGACGCGCCACTGCAGCGACGTTGACCGTGGCTTCCAGATAATTCGCCGAGATCGACATGCCGAAATAAATGCGCGAGCACCCTTCGATCGCACGATGCATCGAAGCGAGATCAGTCAGGTCGCCCAGCATGACCTCGGCGCCGAGCCGACGCAATTCTTCCGCGCGTTTATCCTCGCGACGAACCAGAGCGCGCACTTTATGGCCCTTGGCGAGGAGCATTTCGGTGACGTTGCGGCCGATGCCGCCAATCGCGCCGGCCGCACCTGTGACCAGAATCGGCCGATCCTGTGTGGTTTGAATCTTCATATCTTTAACCTCTTCGCAAAGAACAAGCGCATTTATGCAGATGCACACTTAAGGACGAAATGCGTCCCGACGGAGTGGCTGTTCGGAAAGCTGGGCCACCTAATGCGAGGACGGGCATCTGCAGCGTGCCGTACGTCTTGTTGTCAATCACATGCTGGGGGAAGGTCTGATACCACGCGTTGCTTGCACGGATCGCGTCGGCCGGGATGTACGCCCGCTCGTACGCTGCGCGGTCGCGCGCGCCTACC
This sequence comes from Paraburkholderia sp. BL6669N2, assembly GCF_003387275.1. Lineage (NCBI taxonomy): Bacteria > Pseudomonadati > Pseudomonadota > Betaproteobacteria > Burkholderiales > Burkholderiaceae > Paraburkholderia > Paraburkholderia sp. BL6669N2. The sequence continues at coordinate 2,621,263 of NZ_QUNA01000002.1, forward strand.
GCGCTCGCGTCCTCTAAAAAGTAGTTGAAGATCTAGTTCTGTTCCACCCGAATGTGGCCAGCCAGAGGCTTTTCCGGCAGGAGGGTCTCGACGACGACCCCATACCACGCAGGTCGATATGACTTTCAAGGTACATCTCCCTACACTCAGAGAGTGAGTTAAAAGAAGGCACGGGTGGTTGATGAGCACGGGTGTGTCGCGGTCGGTTCGCCATGCTCAGGCAACCGTGACGCTCGTATCGTCGGCGCCTTGTTCTGTGCTCGATTTGCCGTGGACGCCACGTTCGTGAATGTGCGCAGTCGGTGTACGGTCGATCATCAGGCTCAGCAGTTCCGGCCGGTTGTAGTGACCGGCTGAGTCCATCAACAGCTTGCGTCGATCGATCATCGTGAAGTCGAGATCGGCAATGACCTCGCCCTCGCCCGAGCGGAGGGGTTCGCCGATCAGCATGCCATCGGGCGTCACAATGGTGGTGAAGCAACCACCCGAGATCGGACCGATTTCGCAGCCCGTGTCCTCCATGATTTGCGCCTGCTGATCGGCGTCCAGCCACGCCGTCGCGTTCACGACGAAAGAGCCGGACTCCAGTGCGTGCTGACGGATATTGATTTCCATCCTTTGCGCAAATCCCTCGCCGAAGGCGGAACCCGGATACATCGCCGAATGAATCTGCTCGCCGTCGGCCATCATCGCGTAGCGCGCCAGCGGATTGTTGTGCTCAAAGCAGGCGAGCTGGCCAATGCGACCAACCTTGCTATCGACGGCGCGCAGACCCGACCCGTCGCCCTGACCCCAGATCATCCGCTCGAAATGCGTAGGCGTGATCTTGCGGCGGCGCTGGATCAAGCTGCCATCGGCATCAAAGAGCAGCTGAGTGTTGTAGATGGTTCCACCATCACGCTCGTTGACGCCGATCGACACCACCATGCCTGCCTTGCGGGCAGCCTCGCCAATCGCGTCGGTCGCGGGAGACGGCACCGTCACGGACTGGTCGAGCAGCCTCAGATGCTCTTTTCCAGACAAAAGCTGAATGCCGGTCTGCACTGCTGCGAAGTACGGGTAATAAGGCACGACGGTTTCCGGAAATGTGGCGAACTGCACGCCCTGCTGGCCCAGTTCGTGGATCTTCTGCACGACTTTTGCGACGGTGGCTTCACGGCTGTACAAGACCGGGCTGAACTGCACTGCGGCGGCTTTGACGACTTTCATTGCAAACTCCTCGATTCATAAGAACGGGCATAGAGCGCCCTTGCGGTGTTGCATATGCAACATCGATGATTAAAAAAATTAGCGCATGCGCCGCGGCAAGTCGCTCGCGATGCCCATAAGCGCGTCAGCACCGACCTCTCCGACGAGAGATCTGGCTCTTGCCTGCGCAGACGACCACGCGGACGCGGCGTTGCGGAGCAATGTTTTGCCTTGTCCTGTCAGCGCAAGAGGCCGACTGCGGCCATTGCTTTCAGGGGCATCTTCGAAAACCCACTCCTGCGAGATGAGCGGTTGCAAATTCCTTGTCAGCGTCGATCGATCGTGATGATTCTTGCGCCCCAGATCCGCACGGCTAATGGGTCCAAGTTCACCAATGAGTACAAGCAGGCTGAATTGAGAGGCGTTGATGCCAAACGGCCGTAGCGCCTCGTCGTAGATCGCGGTCAGAACCCTGGAGATCTGCCGCGTGCGCGTCAGCAGACAGTTCTGCGCAATCTCACAGCCGACGTCATGACCTGCTTTGTTTTGAGTATCTACAGACATGATGGGCTCATGTTTTGGGCGCCGGCTTGCGACCCTGTCAGATGTAGGTCGCGGAACCGTTCGTCGCTTCAGGTGTTTCGATGTGGCGATAATCGGCCTTTACGGGCACACTGGACAGTGGCAGCATTGCCATTATTCGAGGAATATCAGACACGCACGCAAATGATCACGATCAGGATCTGGGTCTATGACGGAATTCTGGCGTCGGGCGTAGCGGGGCCCATCGACGTCCTGAGCGCAGCCAACTACCTGAACGGCAAGTTAGCCGCGCGTGGGGCCAAACCTTTACCCATGTTCGCGTGGCGCGTGGAATCGCTGGACGGACAGCCCGTCACGGCTGCGTCGGGCCAGAGCATTCCGGTGGACGGCAAAATCGATCCGCGCAAACGTGCTGATGCCATCCTGCTAACGGCTCCGTTTTTTTCCAACATGGACGAGTTCATCGGCCGCCGCGAGCAGATGAATGCGCTCTCTTCCGCGCTACGGCGCCAGCGCAAGGCAGGCGCCGTGTTGGCTGCGTACTGCACCGGCAACTATCTGCTTGCCGAGGCGGGTTTGCTGGACGGCCGGGTCGCCACCACACACTGGGCCAACGCGGCCGACTTCGCCCGGCGGTATCCGCGTGTCGAACTCCGCGCGCGGGAAATCCTGACCTGGCAAGACGGCATTGTCTCGGGCGGTTCGGTGACGTCGTATCTCAATCTCGCCGTACGGCTGGTAGAGATGTTCGTCGGCGACAAGCTTGCGGCGATGACCGCCAAATCGCTACTGATCGACATGAACCGAACTTCTCAAGCGTCTTACGCGAAACTGCTCGACGATCACGGACATGTCGATTCGCTCGTCGCGCGAGCTCAACAGCGGATGGAGGCGACACTTCAGGAGGGGTTCCGGCTGAGCGAGCTCGCCAGTTGGCTCGCTGTCAGCGAACGGACGCTTAACCGGCGTTTCAAGCAGGCAGTAGGCCTTGCGCCATTGACGTATCTGCAGAATTTGCGCATCGAAGTAGCCAAGCAGTTGCTGGAGTCGAGGCCCATCGGGCTTGAGATAGTCAGCCAGCGTGTCGGCTATGGAGACATCAGTACGTTTCGCGAACTGTTCAAACGCAAGACCGGTCTCTCACCGAGCGAGTATCAAACGCGCTTTGCGCGCGCTTCAGTGGCGGGCGTTACTGAACGCGAGTCGCATGGCGACGGTTGATGGATAGTCTGGATAACCCGTCCTGAGGATTTGCGAACGCGTGGACGACCATGTTGCGCGAAAAGCTGGCGAGCTTCGTCGGAAAAGTGAAATCAGGCGGAAGTCCGACTGGCCACTTCCCACACGCGACGCAGACGCAGAATGTCGGGGAGTCCGAAGTCCCACACGTTCGGCGCCGCAAGCCCTCTTTTTTTCGCGACTTCAGCAGCAATTTGCAGCGCGGAAGACCGTTCTCTCAAAAGCGACGACAACGCATCCACCAGCAACGTGTAATCAGCCTCTGTCACGCCCTGGATATCGGGCGATCGGTTCATGGGCATATGACACCTCCGTCTAAAAACGGTATCGATCCTGGAACCGTAGAATGGCCTCCACACCTCGGGGGACTCGCCTGCTTTCACATGACAGCGCCGAGTTGCCACGGAACAAACTCACTGTCTCCCATGCCATGCTGCTCGCTACAGGTTTTTCTTCCTGACGCCGTGTCCAGCATCAACTGGAATATCTGGGCTCCAGCCTGAGCAATGCTCAGCGTTCCATCAAGGATCGCTCCACAGTTGAAATCCATATCCATGCTCATCTGTTCGAACATCCGGGTGTTCGTCGCGAGCTTGAGCGAGGGCGTCGGTTTGCACCCGTACACTGACCCACGGCCCGTGGTGAAACAGATCAGGTTCGCGCCGCCGGCGACCTGCCCCGTCGCCGATACCGGGTCATAGCCGGGGGTGTCCATGAAAACGAGTCCGTGCTGCGTGACGGCTTCGGCGTATTCATACACCTCCATCAAACCCGTACTCCCGCCCTTGGCAACCGCACCCAGTGATTTTTCCAGAATGGTCGTAATCCCTCCGGCCTTATTACCCGGTGAGGGATTGTTGTTCATGTCACCGTGATGGGCGCGCGTGTACGCTTCCCACCAGCGCAGCTTTTCCAATAGCCTGTCCGCCACCCGCGGCGAAGCCGCACGCGACGTCAGCAGATGTTCCGCGCCATATATCTCCGGCGTTTCGGACAGTATGGCCGTTCCTCCATTGCGCACCAGAAGATCAACGGCGCAACCCAATGCCGGATTGGCGCTGATCCCCGAGTACCCATCCGAACCGCCGCACTGCAGCCCGACTTTCAGGTGCGCGGCCGACACGGTACTGCGATTTGCGCGATCGGCGAGCGTCAGCATGTCGCCGACTATCTCTATGCCTCTTTGAATGGTTTCACGCGTTCCGCCTTCTTCCTGAATCGTCAGCGTGGCGATCAAACCGTCCGGTCTGGCGGCCAGCGTATCGACCAGCGGCGCGATCTGATTCACTTCGCAACCGAGCCCGATCAGCACCACGCCTGCGAAGTTGGGATTGTTCGCGTACCCGCGCAAGGTACGGCGCAGCAATTCGATCCCCTCGCCAGACCCGGCCATGCCACAGCCGCTGCCATGTGTGATAGCCACGACTCCGTCGACTGATGGAAACGCCTTGAGCGCATCGTCTTTAAAGGCGTCGGCGATATGCCGGCATACGGTTGCCGAGCAATTGACGCTCGCGATCACGCCGATAAAGTTTCGTGTACCGACGTCTCCATTGGCTCGCACATATCCCTGAAACGTTGCCGGCCGCCCGTTCACTTCAGTCGCTTCGTAAGCGGTACCGCTGGCGAGTTCGTTCCCGACCTCGCTCATGCCGACGTTATGGGTATGAACATGCTCCCCCGCTTCAATATGATGCATGGCGACACCGATGACCCGCCCGTACTTCAGAATGGCAGCGCCCTTTTCAATGCGGCGCACAGCCACTTTATGGCCAGACGGAATCGACGCGCGGGTGCGCAGTGTGGCCGCCCCGAGATTCACCTCGACCCCAGCCGGTACTGCACGGCGCGCGACCGCGACATTGTCCTGTTCGCGCAGAAGAATAAAAGAATCCGATTCCGTGTTCATGACTTTCTCGAAACAGTTCTAAACCGATGCGATGCGCTCCAGCATCGCGCGTATTCGCAGCGGTCCGGGCTCAACGCCGAGTGTGTCGGCAAGTTGCACAAGTGGCAGAAAACGCCGCTGCATTTTTTCTGTGTGATTCTGAGCGATGTCCGCGATCCGATGCTCAAGAAAGGGATTGAGCAGGCGATCACGTAACTCGACGAGATAGGCCAGAGCCTGCTCGTGCTGACCCAACGCCGTAAATGTCGGGAGTACATCTTCCGCCCAGACAGTTTCCAGGTTCGCGCGCAGGATTGGGTCATTCATTGCCTGATAGACGGTCTCGTCAGCCGGCCTGCGGTCCTCCAGCCAGCGCTCGGCCAGATAGCTGTGACCGAGATTAAGCAGGAACAGCTTCAGACGCTCGAAGCGCTGCAGGTCGTCTGTCAAAACGATGTTCTCGTGTGTGCAAGGCAGAACCAGCCCCGGCTGCTGCTCAATCGCCCACAGCGCATACGGTTCGGCAACCGCGCCTACCGGTTCGATCGCCTGTGAAACGATGCGATCGACGAGCGAATTGGCCCATATGCAATGCGTTCGAAGGTAGGTAATAAACGGCTCCGGCAGCCGCCAATTTGTCGCGAGAGTCACAACAAGTTCGCGCAGCGTATCGCCGTTATTGACCACGAGTTCGCATGGAAAAAGGGAGAGCGGCGCGTCAGGGTTGCGTTCCCAACGGGCATGAAGCAACACCAGCAGCTTGGCCGGAAAGCTGTATGGCACGCACTCAGGGTGAGTCACGCGGGCCGCGGTGTCCCGGTCATCGAGCTGGAATCCCCGGTCTCCCGTATTGGAGACAATCACTTCGACATGTTCCGCTACGGCATCTCGCACTTGTGCCCAATGCGTCCCGGCGTGCCATGCTGCGCGCACCGCGTTGCCGCTCAACATCTCGTCAACCGGCACGCCGCGCCGCATACCTCGAATCCGTACCGGATAAGGCCTGCCCTCTGCCAGCGCTGCAATACGCTTCTGACTGGACTCGCTGCCGGTGGTCTGCACGACCGTAATGCCACCGAGCGCGGCGCCGCGCGTCAGCGCTTCCGAAACGAACAGGTCGACATGCGCCTGGAGAAAGCGGCTGGTGCCGAACTGGAGAATTGGCTGGCTCATGGCTTATATCCGATCTGCGCCTTCGTCAGCATTCGATGATGGCTTTCACCACGCCTGCGGACGGTTCGAGCAGTTTCGAAAATTCCGCGGGGACATCGGCAAGTTTCATCCGGTGTGTGTTGAGTGCCGCATCGGGCACCTGGCCGGCGCGCATGGCCCTCAGCACCGTTTCGAAATCTTCCGCGGTCGCATTGCGGCTTCCGATCAGGGTGGCTTCGCGCTTGTGGAACTCCGGATCGGAGAAAGTGATCTTGTCTCTCACCACGGAAATCAGCACGTACTTTCCGCCGTGCGCAATAAACTCGAAGCCACGCTCCATGGCAGCCGGATTGCCCGTCGCATCGAAGACCACATCGAAGAATTCACCGTCGGTGAGTCTCGTCAGCTCGTCCACGTCGGTATCACCGATTTGCACGGTAGCCGCCACTTCGATTTTCCCGGCGCAGAAGTTCAAACGATCGAGCCGTGTATCGAGTGCTGTCACCGTGGCCCCGCGCAGACGTGCAAAGATCATCGCGGCCATCCCGATCGGACCTGCACCGACCACCAGCACGCGCTGTCCTGCCTGAACGTCGGCGCGACGAACCGCATGCGCGCCGATGGCGAGAAACTCGATCATTGCCGCCTGATCGAGCGTGATTCCCTCAGCCTTGTGAACGAACTGACGCGGCAAACTTAGGTACTCCGTCAATGCGCCATCCCGATGCACGCCCAATACCTGAATGTTCACGCAGCAATTCGTTTTTCCATTCCTGCAGGCAATGCACTGGCCGCATGACAGATAGGGCATGACGTAGACCGGGTCGCCGGCGACCAGGCCGGAATCCGCATCGGCTTCTTCGACTGTGCCCGACAGTTCGTGTCCCATCACGCGCGGGTAGGAGAGAAATGGCTGGTTGCCGGTAAAGATGTGCAGGTCAGTGCCGCATACGCCGACGCGTCGCACTCGTAGCAACACCTCGCCGCGATCGCGCGATGGCATTGAGCGCGTGCCAGCGCGTAGTACTCCGGGCGTTTCACAAATAACAGTGAGCATGAGGTTTCCCTTTTCAGATACAGAGCCCGCGACGCCATGACGCGGTATCGATGCGGGCCCGGTTAATTTGATTCTCTATCGCGAGGTCACACGCGTGCAGTCTCGGGACCACGCCTATTCGACGTAAAAAACCTCTTCCATCCGTGCCCAGTGTTCCGACGGCGCACGACTCGGCAACGGTTTCTGGCATGGACCGCACAGGCTCCACCAGCGCTGTGTTTCCGGGTCGTTCGCAATCTCCGCCATATCGCTTTCATAGTCGGACCCGACGTATTCCCAGTAGCCGAACAACAGGTTCTCGGGCTCCCACAGGAAAATCGAGTAGCGGGTGACATTCGAGCGTTTCAGGCGATTGAGCACCGTCGGCCAGACCTGCGCATGCAAGCGTTTGTATTCGTCGATATGCTGCGGATCGATACCGATCACCATTCCCATGCGTTGCATCACACTCTCCCTATTCTTCGAGCCGGTAGAAGCGATAAGCGTTGCCGCCGAATACGGCGCCTTTGTCCTCTTCACTCGCATATCGATCGCAGTAATCGTCACAGGTGGCAAGCCAACCGGCGTAGTCACCGAAATGTGTCGCGAGCCGCTGGACAGGCCAGTCACTTCCCCACAGAAGACGACGCGGGCCGAACAGTCGGAATAACGTCTCCACATAAGGCTCGAAAGCGGCAACGCCGATCTCTGGCGGCGCTTCCGTCCATAAGCCCGACAGCTTGCAATGCACATTTGCGAGTCTGGCCAGATCGGCCATGTCGGTTCGCCACGGCTCCAGTTGCCCGATAGCGATCAGCGGCTTGGCTGCATGATCTATAACGATCCGCAGGCCCGGGTAACGCTTCGCGAACGCGACCAAACCCGGGAGTTGACGCGGAACAACCAGCGCATCGAATGCAAGGTCATCGGCGAGCATCGCGGTAATCGCCGGCCGCAATACCGGGTCGTCAATCCAGTTGTCGTCTAGAAGATCCTGCAGCATCGGCCGCAGCGCTTTCAACTTCGGGTGGCGGGCCAGAGCATCGATCTGTTGCGGCGCGTCCGGCGCTTTCAGGTCGACCCATCCCACCACGCCGCGAATAAAAGAATGACGCTCCGCCAGTTCGAGCAGGAACCTGGTGTCATCGCTGTCAGGTAAGGACTGGACCAGCACGGTTCCGCCGATGCCGCATCGTTCAAGCAGCGGTTCAAAATCGGCCGGCCCGAAGTCTCGGTAGATCGCTCCAAGACTGGCGGGCGGCCAATGTCCTAGACGCGCCGCCAGGTGCCAGAAATGGTGATGTGCGTCGATACGCAGGCTCACAGGCTACCCCCGGGCACAGGTGCGGCGTCCGCGACCAGACCATCCGACTTCAGCTCCTGCCACAACCCGGCCGGCAGCGTCTGCTCGAACCACGCGACGTTCTGCCGGAGTTGTTCGACACTGCGCGCGCCCACCACGCACGACACAACCGCGGGATGCGCAAGCGGAAACTGCAGTGCCGCAGCGGGTAACGGGACCTCGAATTCGCGGCAAACCTCGGCCAACCGGTGAACGCGCGACACGACAGCGGCGGGGGCGTCCCCGTAATTGAACTTGCCATTACCCGCCAGCACGCCGGAATTGAACACACCGCCGGCCACGATCGAATTCCCATGCCGTACGCAATCGTCGAGAAACGGCGACAGACAATCCTGCTCGAGAAGCGTATAACGGCCCGCGAGCAACGTCACATCGATCTGTATCTCCTGCATGGCTTCATGCACAACCTGCCATTCATTCACACCAAGACCGAACGCTTTGACCTGCCCTGTACTTCGCAGCGCGTCGAGTGCGCGAAAGCCCCCTCCTGTGGTCAGTTGCCTCCAGAATTCGACGTTCGCGTCTCCATGCGTCATTCGACCGACGTCATGCACATACAGTAGATCGATCTGCGGAAAGCCGAGACGCTGCTGGCTGTCTTCGAACGACCTCATGACGCCGTCGAAGCTGTAGTCGTAATGCGGCCGGAAAGAAAGCGGCTCAGCCCACCCATCGTCGCCGCATTGAACAGTCGGGTCCGGCCGAAGAAGCCTGCCCACTTTCGTACTCAGCACGAATTCGTTGCGTGGGCGCGCTGACAACGCGTCGCCCACGCGGCGCTCGGAAAGCGTGTACCCGTAGAACGGCGCGGTGTCGAAGTAGCGCAGACCAAACGACCACGCTTCGTCCATGAGTGCGCGCGCCTGTTGCGGCGGCATGGTGCGATAGAGGCCGCCAAGTTGCGAACAACCCATGCCGAGTGCGCTCAGTTGCACGCCGCCACGCGACAGATCACGCAGATCACCTGCTTTCATCAAAAATTCCGCCTTCAGGGATTCGTTTCTCGATGTTCAACGCTTTACCGCGCGTCCTGAACGGCGCAGTCCTCAAGGGCGGACAACGCCACCGGGCGTCGTCCGCGCCGCGCTTCAATACAAGACGTTCTTCGCAGCCGGCTGATCGATGTTGTTCTTGTCGACCATCACGACACCGGTATCCAGTTGCTTCGTAACCGGCTTGTGTTCGATGACTTCCACCGCCGTTTTGACGCCTTTGTAGCCCATTTGATAGGAACCCTGAACAGCGATGGCCTGGATGGTTCCGTCCTTGACGAAGCCCTGCAGGTCCTGGTTGCCGTCAAAGCCGATCGCGACGATCTTGCCGGCTTTCCCGGACTGCGCCAACGCGCGTCCCACTCCCACGGCAGTCGGTTCATTCGCACCGAAGATGCCCTTCAGATCCGGATTCGCCGACAGCACGTCGGTCGTCTGATTGAGCGCTGTCGCCATCTGCGACTGCGAGTAGAACGGTCCGACAATCTGCAGCTTCGAGTGTTCCGCGAGGTACTTCCGGAACCCGCCCACGCGGCCAATCTCGGAACCCGCGCCGGCAACGTACGACATCACGGCAACCTTCCCTGTCTGTCCGACACGGTCGATCATCGCTTTGGCGCACATCTCGCCGGCCTTGGCGTTATCGGTCGAGAGAAACGACTGGTAGTACTGCTTGCCGGAATCGGACACGAGCGAGTCGATCAGGACAACCGGAATTTTTGCCTCCCAGGCCTTCTTCATTGCGGGGACGAGTGCATCCGGATCGGACGGCGCGAGCACGATCGCCGCAACATGCCGGTTCACCGCGTTCTCGACCATATTGACCTCGTCGGCCACCGCTGACTCGGTGGCCGGTCCCTGAAACGTCATCGTGTAGCCGTTCAGCCCCTTCATGCCCTCAGCTGCACCTTTCTGCACGTTCTGCCAGTAATTCGAGTTGGCCGTCTTGACGATAACGGCGATCTCTCCGCCCGCCGCATTCGCGTGCGCCGCCACTGCGGTCAAAAGCGCGGCGGCCCATGCCAGATATTTCTTTTTCATATCTCACTCCTTGGGTTGGTGATTGCACTGCTTTGTTGGACTTCTCGAATGGCATCATTCGATGTGCTTTATCTACGGTTTCTAACCTGATCGATCCAGACCGTGCCGAGAATGACCAGTCCGATAATGATTTGCTGGACGAAACTCGATACGCCGTTCATGTTCAGGCCATTGCGCAGCACGCCGATGACGAACGCACCAATGGCCGTACCCGAAATCGTGCCGACACCGCCCATCAGGGACGTCCCGCCAATCACGGCGCTGGCGATCGCATCGAGTTCGTACATGACGCCTTCGTTTGGTTGCGCTGTGACGAGACGCGACATCAGCACGCAACCCGTCAGACCGGCGAGCACGCCGGACAGCACATAGGTAAATAAGGTGACGCGTCGGACATTGACGCCGGAGAGCCGCGCGGCTTCGGCATTCGATCCGACTGCGTAGATGTGTCGGCCAAGCGAGGTGCGCGTCAGCATGATCGACACGGCCACCGCCAGCACCACCATGATGATCACGGGATAGGGAATGCCCGGAAATACCGTATCGGGGAACCCGTCCGCCCCGATATGCGAGATGCGGAACAGCGCGCCATTTCCGAGTTCGCCGAATGCGTCACCAAGTCCCGAAACCGGGCGCGCGCCAGTGATCTGAAGTGCGAGACCACGCGCGACCAGCATCATGCCGAGCGTGGCGATAAACGGCGGCAGACCCATACGCGTCACACACAGGCCATTGACGAGTCCGCACAGGCCGCCCACCACGACGCCGCCGAGCATGCCGAGAGGAATCGGCACGCCAGCCTTGACCAGCAACGCGGCGACCACGCCGGACAGCGCGAGTACGGAACCCACGGACAGGTCGATTCCGCCCGTAATGATCACGCAGGTTGCCGCCACGCCGAGATAGGCAATCGACGTCACCTGCAAGGCGACCGTCATGCCGTTTTCCACCGAAAAGAACGCCGAACTGGTCGATGAAAAGACGACCACCAGCATGATCAGACTGCCGAGCGCGGCAAATTTCTGGATCAGGTCGCGACGGCGGAGTTTCGCGCTGCTGTCGACGCTAGCGGTCTGGTCAGATGTTATTTCAAGCATGGTTTCGTCCCGATGCGAAGTGCATGATTTCTTCCTGATTGGTGTGACGCGCTTCCAGGACTCCGGCGATCCGGCCTTCGTGGAATACCGCGATACGATCGGACATGCCGAGAATCTCGGGCAATTCCGAACTGATCAGCACGACGCCGATGCCCTGCGCGGCGAGCTGATCCATCAGCGTGTAGATCGCGTATTTCGCGCCGACGTCGATCCCGCGCGTGGGTTCGTCGAAAAACAGAATCTTCGATTCGCGAAACAGCCATTTGCCGATGACAACCTTCTGCTGATTGCCGCCGGACAGGTTGCGCGTGAGCTGATGAACCGTCGGCGTGCGGATGCCGAGCGTTTCGACGTAGCGCCGTGCGATGGCCGCTTCGTCGGCAAAGCGGATGAAGCCCGCGCGCCCCGACACCGCGTCGATATTGGCCAGCGTGATATTGGTCGCGACCGGCATCTTCAGCGCGAGGCCGTCGCTCTTGCGGTCTTCCGATAGATACGCGATACCGTGGCGGATCGCATCGATAGGCGAGCGGATCGAGACGCGCTCGCTGCCGATATGAATCTCGCCGCCGTCCGGTTGGTCGGCACCAAAAATCGCCCGCGCCACTTCGGTCCGGCCTGCGCCCATCAAACCGGCGAAGCCGAGAATCTCGCCTCGTCTCAATTCGAACGAAACCGGCCCGAATGCCGGTGCGCGCGACAGATTGTCGACACGCAGCAGCACGTCCTGCGTCGGAACCGACCGGCGCGGCGGGTACGCATCGTTCAGCGCCCGGCCGACCATTCGCGCAACGATCTCATCCATGCTGGTCGCCGCGAAATCGTCGGTTGAAATGTGGCGCCCGTCGCGCAGCACCGTCACGCGGTCGACGATCTGCTTCATTTCGTCGAGACGATGAGAGATGTAGACAATGCCCACCCCACTCTCGCGCAACTCCTTGATGATCCGGAACAGGTGCATGGTTTCGGATTCCGTGAGCGACGAAGTGGGTTCGTCCATGATCAGCACCTGGGCGTCGAGCGAGAGCGCCTTGGCTATTTCAACCATCTGCTGCTGGGCGATCGACAGCGTCCCCACCAGCCTGGTGGGTGGCAACGACAATCCAATGCGGGCGAGCGCGCGCCGGGCGTCGCCATTCAGCCGTGTGCGATCGATGAACGGTCCGCGTTTGGGCTCCCGTGCGAGGTAGATGTTTTCCGCAATCGAAAGGTGCGGCACCAGATTCAGTTCCTGGTGAATGATCGCAATGCCTGCTTTCTGTGCCTCGAGTGAGGATGCGAACCGCCGTTCCACGCCGCGAAAAACGATCGTGCCGGCATCCGGCTGGTATTGGCCGCTGACGATTTTCATCAGGGTCGACTTGCCCGCGCCGTTCTCGCCGCAAATCGCGTGTACTTCGCCGCGGCGCAATTCGAAGTGCACGTCATCCAATGCAACCACACCGGGGAACCGCTTGCCCAGCCCGCTGAGTTTCAATAGCTCCGTAGGTTCCTTCGAACCGAAGCCGCCCACCGCGCGCGGGGCCAGTTCAGCGCTCAAGTCTGTCACGCGTGTCTCCTTCTTTATGCGGCGCTTGTGATGGTCAGGCCAATCTGAGGCAGATTAGAGAATAAAAAGCGAAACTGGTCAAGCCAATTTTCATACTTTGCAGATTGGCCTTACCTAGAACAAACCCCTATGCTTCCCACCGAATGCGCGGAGAACCTGTCGGAGCTTGCGTGATAGACTTGACCGCCAGGCGCGCCAGGCGCCCGCGCCACTTTTCCTTTTGCCAGCAAGATGAAACAGACTGAGCCAAAGCGGCTTTACCAATTGGTCGCCGACCAGATTCGCGGCCTCATCCACGGGGGCGATTTCCCTCCGGGGTCAAGGTTGCCGGCTGAGCGCGAGTTGTCGCAGCAACTGGGCGTTTCGCGCCCGTCGCTACGCGAGGCGCTGATCGCGTTGGAAATCGGCGGCAGCGTTGAGACCCGCATGGGTTCGGGTGTCTATGTGCGCGAAACCGCAAACGAAAGCGAAGGATCGCTGGCGGTACTAGGCGAAAGCCCGACGGAAATCATGCAGGCGCGGGCTGTGATCGAAGGCAGCCTCGTCGTGCTCGCCAGCACGCGACTCACAGCCGCCTCTCTGGACCGGTTGCGGCGCAGCGTGGATGCCATGCATCGCCTTGCGTCCGCTGGCAAATCTCCGCTGGAACCGGACCGGCAATTCCACCTCATCATCGCGGAAGCGGCGGGCAACACGGTGTTGAGCCGATACGTGGCCGATCTGTTTGACGCGAGGCGCGATCCGATCGGGGCGAGGATTAGTGAACTCGCCGAAAATACGACTACGTGGATGGCTGCCGTTGAAGAGCACGAAAGAGTCCTGCATGCATTGCAGGCAGGAGACCCGCTTGCCGCACAAGCAGCGATGCGATCGCATCTGAAGTCTTCTGAAGAGCGGTGGGTCGGAAGCGACATGAAGAAGGTCGCACCCAACGATGCGGACGGTAAAGCTGCCCGCGTGCGACTGGGTTGAGGGGCGAATTCAAGCGGGGTGTGGTTTCCTCGGACTTTCACCGAGCACGAAATCCTGTAAAGGAACTCGATTGGCTTCCGCAAATTCAACCAAATAACTTCCGCTGTACAAGACCGAAGGGCCTTGCCTCGCTTGCACAGGATGACGGGATCGTCTGCGCAGGTCACTATTCGACTGCCAAGACTGCGCTGAAGGCCGAACGTCTTCCCGACGCCTGTGAAATCCCGCGCCGACTGTCTCGAGCCTCCGTCGTCCGTTTCTGCCGGCCTCGGTCATCGGTTTCTTCAACGGGGCATTCCAGTTACATCCTGATCAGATGCAGCACACGCCGATCAACGATGCGTTGCGCGAGCGACAACATCGAGGCACCCGGCCTGTCCCTCTTGGGCGTCCGGCTGGTTATCCCTGACCATGCAGGCAAACCCTGCGCGAAACTCCGCAATTGACGGATGAGGACAAAGCTTGTCCGTCGGTTCCAGGCACGAAAGCGAACAGCTGGCCGCAGCGCTCGACCGCCATTTCAAAAACGCGCAGCCGAAAACTGCCAGGCGTATCGGGTTGCTGAACGCGCTGGATGCGCATCTGGCGAACCTTAACGAGAAATTCCCGAAGTGATCGCACGACCGGCGCGAACGGTCAAAGAAAAAGCCGCGCCAATTGAACTGCACCCGGAATGCTGGCTTTCACAGCGCTTCCAAAGACCGGACGGCGTCGGAGTTCGATCTAGGTTAGGTCCCGATGGCACGCCGTAGGTCATCGGCTTATTATTCCGCAAGGTCGGTGAAAGTTGGCCCGAGGTAACGATTTCGCATGCTGGCAAGAACCTTCATAACAAGGCAATGCTTTCCCGCAAGCTTACGCGGTCGGCTCCAGGCCACTGCCAGTGGACACACCATGCTTGGACCTCTGAGATTATTCATGCTGCTTTGGTCGTTGGCGGGGATCGTGCAGACCGCGCATGCGACCACGATCGGCGTCGTGCTACCCGGCTCGTCGCTTGTTTTTTACCAGACAATGCTCAAGGGGATACAACAGTCGGCCCATGATCATCATGTAGATCTGCTGACCCGCAGCCCGTCCGACGGTGAGTCGCTCGATACATCAAATATCCAGTTGCGCATTATCGATTACATGGTGACGCAAGGAGTCGCGGGTGTGCTACTGGCACCGGAACCATTGAAAGGCGACACGCGGGTTTCAATCCCTGTCCCCCTGATCCTTGTGGATCGGTATAACGCCGATTACGACGGCATCTCGACCATATACACAGACAATTTCGGCGCAGGGAGGAAGGCCGCCCTCAGCCTGGTACCGGTTTTGAAAAAGGGTGCCAAGGTGGCGATGCTGCGGCTCGCGCCCAACGTGAGTTCGACTGACGCGAGAGAAAGCGGATTCTTAAGTGTCGCCCGGAGCGAGGGATGGGATGTGGTGATCGATACCTACGTCGGGTATCGACCCCGCGATGCCGAAGCACGGATCGCTGAGGTGTTAAACACGTACCCAGGCCGCCTGGATGCCGTTTTCGCGCCGGCCGAACCCATCGCCTACGGCGCTCTGCGGGTAATTGAAAATGCGGCAGTCGGCCAGCGCCCGCGCCTTGTGCTGTTCGACTGGCGTCCGGAATTCCTGGAAGGCCTCAAAAGAGGAATCGTATACGCCGCCATATTGCAGGACCCTTATCGCATGGGTTACCTCGGCTTGGCGTCGCTAGTGGAGGCACTGCAGGGCCATCCGCCGCCCCGCAATATATTTGTCGACGTGGTCACCGTTACGCCAAAAAACATGAACGACCCGGCGATCCGTTCCTCGTTGGCAAAGTACGCGAAATAGGCGACGTGAGCCACGAGCGTGTTCAGTACCGCTTGACGGGGCAACCGTTGCCGCCACTTGAATCCCCACCCAGTCCGTCCTTCTATGGACTGCTTCAGGCTTGGGGAAATCACATGCATCCGCCCGCCTCTTGAAGTGCCCACGTCGCAGAAACGCAGCTAATTGACCAGACACGGGAAAACTTCATGCCGAGATCACTTCATGTCCGCCGTGTTGCAGACGCGAGTGGCCTACACGGCCACCGTCCTAGCGGTGACGTCACCCATGCGTGTGGCACGCGATGCCCATTTCACTCCCCGGCGCTCCCTGTCCGATGCGGGTGCGCCATCAACCGCAAGCCGCTCGCTATGCCGCCGATGCCCGCGAACATCGCGCCGCCAAGCAGAGCGAGCATCGGCCCGTGCTGTCCGTCCAGTCCAAAAAACAACGCAACCAGCGCAGCGCCCGTGGCCTGTCCGATCAGGCGCGAGGTCGCGACGACGCCGCTGGCGCCGCCGCTGCGCGCGTGCGGCGCGCTTGCCATCAACGCCTTGATGTTCGGCGACTGGAAAAAACCGAAGCCGACACCGCAGATCCCCATCCGTATCGCGATCGAGTACGCGCAAGGATGTGCGGGTAGCAACGAGAGCGACACGAGACCCACGCACAGACAGGCGAGCCCGGCCGCGCCCAGTGCGCCAGGCGGATAGCGATCCGACAGGCGTCCGGCAATGGGCGCGACAAGCGTCACGACAACGGGCCAGGGCGTAATCAGGAACCCCGTCTCAATCTGGCTGCGATGCAGCACGTCTTCGAAGTAGAACGGCAGCGATACGAACGCGAAGCCCTGCGCGGCGAACGCGCACACCGCCCATCCTCGCCCGCTATACGGCTCGCGAGAGCGCCGTCTCGTTCCGGCTCTCCGTGCAGGTGTCGGCGCTGCTATTCGACGAACTGAAGGACGGGCAACTCGATCTCGCGCTTTGCTTCACGCCGCAGACCGTCGCAGACGAAGAACTCCAGTCCGATGACATCGGCAGCCAGCGCTACCGGATCGTCGCGCGGCAGGGCCATCCGCTCACGCATACGCCTGCCGATCCACGCCTGCTGCAAGCGGCAAAATGGTTGCTGCCGCTGCCTGGACATGGGTTGCGCCAGATCGTCGATCGCTACTTCCAGGACCACGATCTGGTGTCCCCGCAGGCCGTGATCGAAACCGACGCGTCGATTTCGCTGCTGACATCGCTGCTGCGCAACAGCGATCTGATCACGATGCTGACCGAACAGATGCTCCAGACCTATGCGGGCCGCGATCTCGCGGCCCTGCCCTACGAAACGGCACTATTCGAAAGCAAGGTCCGGCTTTTCTATCGCAGGAAAACCCCCATGTCGCCAGCCGTGCGGCGATTTCGCTCGACGTTGCATGAAGCGTTGACCGATTCCTGAATGCAATCGCTTGCGCTTCAATGGTCGACGGCTTTTATCGGCAGCAAGCCCGTCTGCCCATAGAACTCCTGCAACGCAAACGCTTCCTGCTCCCGCTGCGCGCGAGCACCGCGATCCAGTATCGAAAAGAGCCAGATTCCCGCGAACGCTAGCGGCACCGAAACCAGCGCGGGATTGTCGAGAAACACGGGCGTATGCGCGTGATGCAGCACGTCGACCCACACCGATTTCGACAGCAGCGTCAGCAGCACGGCGGATATCAGGCCGAGCGCGCCGCCAACTACCGCGCCGCGCGTCGTCATGCCGCGCCAGAAGATCGACGACACCAGCACCGGGAAGTTCGCGCTCGCCGCGATGGCCGCCACGAGGCCGACCAGAAACGCCACGTTGACGTGCTCGAAGAGAATGCCGAGGCCGATGGCGACGACGCTTAAAATCAGCGTCGCTGCGCGCGAAATGCGCATTTCATGGACTTCGTTCGGCTTGCCCCGCGCGAGCCAGCACGCGTACAGATCGTGCGAAACCGTGGTCGCGCCGGAGAGCGTGAGGCCCGCCACCACGGCCAGGATCGTCGCGAACGTGACGGCGGCGATGAACCCGTAAAACAGGTTGCCGCCCACGGCCTGCGCCAGCTTGACGGCAACCATGTTTGAACCACCCAGCAGGTCGCGCGTGAGATTGAAATGCCCGTCTGCCGCCGTCTTGAAGAACTCGGGATGCTGCGCGAGCAACGCAATCGCGGAGAAGCCGATAACAAACGTCAGCAGATAGAAGTAGCCGATGAACCCCGTTGCGATGAATACCGACTTGCGCGCCTCTTTCGCGCTCGGCACCGTGAAAAAACGCATCAGGATATGCGGGAACCCCGCCGTGCCGAACATCAGCGCGATGCCGAGCGACAGCGCGTTGAGCGGGTCCTTCAGCAGCTTGCCGGGCGCCATGATGCTGAGTGCGCCGGGATGAACGTCGACGGCGCGCCGGAACATCTCGTCGGGACTGAAACCGAACTGAGCGAGCGCGGTAACGGCCATGAACGTCGCGCCGCATAGCAGCAGCACGGCTTTGATGATCTGCACCCACGTGGTGGCCGTCATGCCGCCGAAGAACACGTAGACCACCATCAGCGCGCCGACAATCACCTCCGCCATCCAGTACTGCAAGCCGAACAGCAACTGGATCAGCTTGCCCGCGCCGACCATCTGCACGACCAGATAGAACACCACGACGACGAGCGATGTGCTCGCCGTCAACAGACGGATCGGCGCCTGCTCGAAGCGGTAGGCGACCACGTCGACGAACGTATATTTGCCCAGATTGCGCAAGGGTTCGGCGAGCAGGAACATCACAAACGGCCAGCCGACCAGAAAGCCGATCGAATAGATCAGGCCGTCGAATCCGAACAGATACACCATGCCGGAAAGGCCCAGGAACGACGCCGCCGACATGTAGTCCCCGGCGATCGCGAGCCCGTTCTGGAAGCCGGAGATACCGCCGCCCGCGCTATAGAAATCGCGCGTCGTGCGCGTTCTACGCGAAGCCCAGCGCGTGATGCCGAGCGTCACGAGCACGAACAGCAGGAACATGCCGATCGCCACCGGGTTCAGTTCGACGCGGTCAGCCACCGGACCTTCGATGCCCGACGCGCGAGCGAGCGCAACTGTCGATGCGAGACCCGCGCACAACAAAGAACGAACGAGCTTCATGCTTCACTCTCCTGCGATGCGTTGACGAGTAGTGCGCGCATCGAAGGATCGAAGCTGCGGTTTGCGTGAAGCACGTACCAGGCGGTCAGCGCGATCGCCACCGCAATGATGCAGACGCCCACGAGTACGCCGATCGTGGTCGTCGCGCCCGCGTACAACGGTCGCGCCAGCAGATGCGGCGCCACCGCGACGAACAGGATAAAGCCGTAATACGTGGCGATCATCAGCGCGGTCAGCGTGAAGCTGAATCGGCGGCGTGACGCGATGAGCCGCCGGTACGCGGGGCTCGCCTGGATTGATTCGATATGGGCTTGCTGCATGCGTTTGTCTCCTGCCTGCTGTCTGTTGTCTGTTGTCGGAACGAAATGAGCGTCTTGGGGCTCGATGCAACCGCGCCGCGGGCTTCTGTCGGCACCGCTTGCCTGGCGGCGTCAGTGGCTCGCCAGCCGTCCCATCGCCTGCCGCATGTCGCACTCGAACCGGAGCACGATGTCAGCAAGCGGTTCGATCCGGTCGGTGAAGGCGAGCGACTGTCCGGCGGAAAGCAATCCCTTCGACCAGTCGCCCGTCACATAAGCGTTGCGGCCGATCTTGCCCGCGACCATCGGCATCAGGTCGGCAATCGTGATGTCCGGGTTCTGTGCCTCGAGTTCCTTCACGGCCGCCGTCGTCTCGTTGCGCAGCGTCCGCACGGTATTGCGCACGGACTGCATGCACAGATCGGTATCGGTCGGTCCGGCTTCCACCAGACGGCGCTTGTAGTTGTCGTGCGCCCAGATCTCTTCGGCCACGGCGAAGCGCGTACCGACCACCACGCCCGACGCGCCCATCGCGAGCGCCGCGGCAAGCTGCGAGCCGCGACCGATGCCGCCGCCGATCAGATAGGGAATGTCGAGGTGGCTCTCGGCCCACGCGGCGTTGACGAACGAGCCCACCATGTCGAGACCGGGATGTCCGCCGCATTCCGCGCCGACGATCGCCACGGCATCGACGCCGACAGCGGCAGCCTTGACCGCGAACCGGAGCGCGGGCACTTTGTGAAGCACCTTGACGCAGGCCGCTTTGAGCAGCGGCATGAATTCCTCGGGATTGCGCCCCGAGGTTTCGACGTACTTCACGCCTTCGTCGACGACCAGCTCGAACACCTCGCGCGTTTTCTCGCCCGGGACGAGCTTCGGCAGCATCGACACGTTGACGCCGAACGGGCCGCCCTCGCACAGTTCGCGGCAGCGCCGGATCTCGGCCCGCAGTGCATCAGGCTCAGGGAAGCTCGCGGCCGTGATGAAGCCGATGATGCCGGCACGCGAGGCGGCGGCGACATAGTCTGCATCGGCGAGCCACATCAGGCCACCGGCAACGATCGGCAGCCGCGTGCCGAACAGTTCGGTCACAGCATTCGTAAAAGCGGGTTGACTCATTGAACGGTCCTTGTGCAATAACGCGTGATCCAGCGTCACACGACGCCTTCTGCCTTCAGGTGCGAAAGCCGTTCGGCGGACAGCCCGAGCAGCGACTGGAGTACATCGTTCGTGCCTTCGCCGAGTTGCGGCGGGGCTGTGCGAACCGGAAGGCGCGCGCCGTCGAAGCGATATGGCGGCGCGAGCACATGCGTGCTGCCTGCTTCGGGATGTGTGTAGGTGGTCACGAGTCCAGCCTCTTCCGCTCGCGTCGAATTGAGCGCTTCGTGAAGGCCCGCGACCTCGCCACAAGGAATGCAGGCCTGCGTCAAACGTTCGAGCAACACCTTGCGCCTGCGCTTCCTGATCTCTTGCTGGAGTTCGGGTGCGAGCACTTCGCGGTGTGTGGTGCGGGAAATGTTCGTGCGAAAACGCTCGTCGTCGACGAGATCGGGACGCTCGATGACCTCGCGACAGAATCGCTCGTACTGGCGGTTGTTGCCGACCGCAATGACAAGCGGGCCATCCTCTGCATCGAATACGCCGTAGGGCATGATCGACGGATGCGAATTGCCGTAGCGCGGCGGATCCTCGCCCATAATCAATGCCTCCAGTCCGTAGTACGACGTGATCATCAGCCCGCAATCGAAGAGCGCCATTTCAATGTGGCGTCCGTTGCCCGTCTTCTGACGCTCGAAGAGTGCTGCGAGCACCGCCTGTGCGGAGTACATCCCCGTGAACAGATCGACGGCGGCTACGCCGAACTTGAGCGGCGGCTGATGGGCCTCGCCGTTGAGCGCCATCAGCCCGGCTTCGCCCTGAATGACAAGATCGTAGCCGGGACGCGCCGCTTCCGGCCCGTGCCGGTCGTAGCCGGAGATCGAGCAGTAGATGAGGTTCTCGCGTCCTTCCTTGAGTTGCTCATAACCGAGGCCCAGTTTCTCCGCGCCGCCGAACTTGAAGTTCTGGATCACGACGTCACACTGCTGTGCCAGTTCGCGGGCGATCTGCTGGCCCTCTTCCGTTTGCAGATCGAGACACACCGATCGCTTGTTGCGGTTCACGCTGTTGAAGTAAGCCGTCTCGGTCGTGCCGACGCGGATGCCCCAATCGCGCGTGTCGTCGCCGCGCTTCGGATGCTCGACCTTGATGACTTCTGCGCCGAGATCGCCGAGCACCATCGCGCACCACGGCCCCGCCAGCACGCGGGATAAATCGAGAATGCGAACACCGGCAAGCGGCAGGGATGAATCGAGGTTCGACATGACAGATCCGGAATGACAAAGAGTGACGAAGGCGCCGCGTCTAGCACGAACTGACTTCGGACGCACGGCGCAACGCCGAAAAATCGGCGGCGCGCTTCTCGAAAAAGGCGTTGATGCCTTCGGCGGATTCATCGTCGCCAAGCGATTCCGCCATGTAATCGGCTTCGAGGTCGAGCTGCGCGTCCACCGTGTTTCCACCCGCGTGGCGGCACAGACTCTTGATCCGTGCGATCGCGCGCTCGGGTCCCGCCGCGAGCGATTGCGCGAGCGCCACGGCTTCCGACAGCGCGCTGCCCGGCTCGGCGAGTCGATTCGCGACGCCGAGTGCATGCATGCGTTCGCCCGTGACGGGCCGCCCCGTCAGACACAGCTCCGTCATCAGCTGCCGGGAGACGACACCGGACAGAAACGCCGTCGCCCCGCCGTCGGGCGACAGGCCCACCTTGACGTAGGCCACGGAGAACGACGCGTTGCGCGCGGTCACGAGCATGTCGCATGCGAGTGCGATCGAGAGCCCCGCGCCGGCTGCCGCGCCTTCGACGGCTGCGATCACTGGCTTGCCGCAGTCGCGCAGCGAGCGAATCATGTTGTGCAGACCTTCGATGCCCGCGCGCCGCTCGGACGGCGTCGCCAGGCGCCGCTGCGCCAGCCGTTTCAGGTCGCCGCCCGCGCAGAACGCGCCGCCCACGCCTGTCAGCACGATAGCGCCGACTTCCCGATCGTTTTGCGCCGCTTCGATGGCAGCCGGAAGCGCCGCGTACACCTCGGCTGTGAGCGCATTGCGCGCAGACGGATTGTTGAAGGACAGCACCTGCACCGCGCCTTCGCGGCGTGCAAGGATAGGTTCGTTCATCGTGATTCACTCCGGTTCAAGGTGATGTAGCGTTCGAGATGGTGGTCTTCATCGCCCAGTTGATGGTCGATCATCACGAGGCGCTTCGCGTAGTGGGCAAGCGGCAGTTCCCATGTCATGCCGATGCCGCCGTGCAACTGGATGGATTCTTCGGCGACCTGCGCACCGACGCGGCCGATCGTGTACTTCGCCGCCGACAGCGCGCGTTCGCGTTCTACCCGGCCCGCGCCAAACGCGGCGGCCGCATTGATCACCGCAGAGCGGGCCTGCTCGATCTCCAGCAACAGATCAGCCATGCGGTGCTGCAATGCCTGGAAGCTGCCGATCGCGACGCCAAACTGCTTGCGCGTGCGCAGGTACTCAAGCGTGTGTTCCTTCGCGACGTCCATCGCGCCGAGCGCCTCGGCGCACAATGCGAGCACACCCGCGCCAATGCTGTACTCGAGCGTCGTGAAGCCCGCATCGCGTTCGCCGAGCAATGCCGTGTCGGGAAGACACACTTCGTTGAGGCAGATTTCGGCAGCGCGCCCGCCGTCGATCTTTCCGTAGCCGCGCAGCGCGACGCCTTCCGTCTCGCGCGGAACGACGAAGAGCGAGATGCCCTCTTCGGCGTCGGCGGCACCGCTGGTACGCGCCGAGACGAGAAAGAAGTCGGCCTCGGCGCCCAGCTGGACGACAGCCTTCCTGCCCGTCAGCACCCAGCCATTCGAACTGCGCACGGCGCGCGTGGTCACCTTCGCGAGTTCGTAGTGCGAGCCGGGTTCGTCGTGAGCAAGCGCCGCAGCAGTGTGGCCTTCGATCAAACCGTCAATCAGCGCCTTCTGTGCGTCGCTGCCAGCCAGGGCCAGCGCGCGCCCGACAATCAGGGCGCCGAGGAACGGTTCGACCACCAGGCCGCGTCCGAGGCTCTCGAAGACAACGGCAATATCGAAACCCCTTCCGCCGAAACCACCGTCGGCCTCGTCGAAGAGCGCGCCAACGATGCCCAGTTCCGCAAAGCGAACCCACAGTTCACGGCTGAAGCCCGAGTCGCTGCGCGCCAGTTCGTCGCGCTTCGCGAAGCCGTACTGCTCGCTGACGAAACGGTTCAGCGTATCCGCCAGCATGCGGCGGTCTTCGGTATGCTGGAAATTCATCGCGATCCTCTTACAGTCCCAGGATCATCTTCGAGATGATGTTCTTCTGGATTTCATTGGAGCCGCCGAAAATCGACAGCTTGCGGTTGTTGAAGTAAAGCGCGGCGGCGCTCGCGGCCTCGTCGGGGCCAATGGGCGCATCGTCATGGTCTTCGTGCAGCGCTTCTTCGACAAAGGGCTGCGCGTACGGCCCCATCGCGCGGCGCATCAGCGACGTCAGTTCCTGGCGAATCTCGGTGCCGCGAATCTTCAGCATCGAGCTTTCCGCGCCCGGCACACCGCCGCCCGTTACCGCGGCGATCACGCGCAGGTTGGTCGTCTTCATGTTCTCCAGGTCGATTTCGACGCGGGCGACGCGCGCCGCAAAGAGCGGATCGTCGACGAGCGGACGGCCGTTGCGCGTCACGTTCTGCGCCGCGCGGCGCAAGCGCGCCAGCGCTGCGACCGAGAAGCCGACGCCCGCGATGTTGGTGCGCTCGTAGGTCAGCAGATACTTCGCGACCGTCCAGCCCCGGTTCTCCTCGCCGACCAGATTCGCAGCGGGCACGCGCACATCGGTGAAGAACACTTCGTTGATTTCGTGTTCGCCTTCGAGCGTGATGACGGGACGCACTTCGATGCCCGGCGAATTCATGTCGACGAGCAAGAAACTGATGCCCTCCTGCTTGCGTACATCCGTCGCCGTACGCACGAGGCAGAAGATCATGTTCGCGTGCTGGCCGAGCGTCGTCCACGTCTTCTGGCCGTTGACGATGTAGTGCTCGCCTTCATCATCGATGCCGCGCACCGCGCTCGTCTTGACCGACGCCAGATCGGAACCCGAACCCGGCTCCGAATAACCTTGGCACCACCAGTCGGAACCATCGAGAATGCGCGGCAGCCAGTGACGCTTCTGCGCTTCGTCGCCGAACTTGATGAGCACGGGCCCCAGCATATTTACGCCGAACGGCACGATGCGCGGCGCGCCCGCCAGCGCGCACTCGTTCTCGAAGATGAACTTCTGCACGGCGTTCCAGCCCGGACCGCCGTATTGTTCGGGCCAGTGATTCGCGAGCCAGCCCTGTTCGTTCAGGATCGCGTGCCATTCGGCCATGTCGTCGCGCGTGAGGCGCAAGCCGTTGCGCACCTTGCTGGAGAGCCGCGCGGGCAGTTTGTCGTTCAGGAAGCGCACGACCTGCTGGCGAAAGGCTTCCTCCTCAGGGGTGAAGTTCAAATCCATATGCTGTTTCTCTCAATAGATTTCGAAGAGGCCGGCGGCGCCCATGCCGCCCGCAATGCACATCGTGACGACCGCGTACTTCACGCCACGACGCCGGCCTTCGATGAGGACGTGACCCGCGAGGCGCGAACCCGTCATGCCGTACGGATGGCCGATGGAAATCGCGCCGCCGTCGACGTTGAGGCGCTCGGACAGAATGCCCAGGCGTTGCTGGCAATAGACCGCCTGCGAGGCGAATGCTTCGTTGAGTTCCCACAGGCCGATATCGCCGACCGTCAGCCCGTGGCGTGCGAGCAGCTTCGGTACGGCAAGCACCGGGCCGATGCCCATCTCATCCGGCTCGCAGCCTGCTACCGCGAGACCCCGGAATGCGCCGAGCGGAGTGAGGTTCGCGCGCTCGGCGGCTTTCGCTTCCATCATCACGCAGGCCGATGCGCCATCGGAAAACTGCGACGAGTTGCCTGCCGTGATGAATTTGTCGGGGCCTTTGACGGGGGCGAGCTTCGCCAGCGCCTCAATGGTGGTGCCGGGACGATTGCAGGTATCCGCCGAGACCGTCACCTCACGCTGGCTGACGGCGCCCGTCTCCTTGTCGGTCACGGCCATCGTGGTCGTCACGGGCACGATCTCGTCGGCATAGCGGCCGGCGAGTTGTGCCTCCGCCGTGCGCCGCTGGCTTTCCACCGAGAAACGGTCCTGCGCTTCGCGGCTGATGCCGTAGCGCTGCGCCACGATGTCGGCGGTATCGATCATCGTCATGTAGAGCGAAGGCTTGTGCTCGACGATCCACGGGTCGAGCGCGGTCACGCCGTCTTCACGCGTACGGATGCTGGAGATGCTTTCGACGCCGCCCGCGATCATCGCCGGCGCACCGTCGACAACGATACGGCCGGCCGCCATCGCGATGGCCTGCAGGCCAGATGCGCAGAAACGCGTCACCGTCGTGCCCGCGATCGACAGCGGCAACCCCGCACGGATCACAGTCTGGCGCGCGATGTTGCGGCCCGTGTTGCCTTCCGGATAGCCGCAACCGAGGATCGCGTCCTCGATCAGCTCGAGGTCGACGCCCGAGCGTTCGACGACTGCCCGCACCGCGAACGAAGCCAGCGTGGGACCGGGTGTGATGTTGAATTCTCCACGGTGCGCTTTGGTCAATGGCGTGCGCGCGGTGGAGACAATGACGGCTTCTCGCATGGTCTGGCTCTGCAAAGTGGAATGAAGAGTCGAACGGATCAGGCGGTGTGATTGAGGCTCGCCAGGGTGGCGCCGCGCTCGACGAGATCGACAATCAGCGGCGACGGCTGCCAGAACACCGGGTCCCGTTCGGCGGCTCCGATAGCGTCGCTCAGTGCGCACCGCACCGCGACGCCCAGCGCGTTGACGGGCGGATTGTCGACAGTGACGACAGGAATGCGGTTGCGCAGCTCACGCCTGACGGCGTGTCCGGCCGAGTGGGAAGTCATGTCCCGCGTCTCCATGTATTTCGTGTTGACTGATTGTTAAATGCGCAGCGCGCATTGACAATCCAACTGGCAGTTGACGAACTGTTAACTGAAAGTTGACACTGGACATGGGAGAGTCTTGATCGAGCGGGGTGATGTGCCCGTCGGAGTGAAGCCCGGCGGTCTAGCTCCAGGCTTGCGCGAGCGAAAGGATTTCGGCGCGCAGGTAGTCGATCAGCGCTTGCGTCGCGGGCGACGGGTAGCGATTAGGCAGCGTTACGATATACAACGTGTTCTGCATGCCGGCTACGCGGAAATGCGGAAGGACTCGCGTCAGTTCGCAGCTCATCGGAGCGAGCGGCACGTAGGCCGGCAACAGACCGATGCCCATGCCCTGACACACGGCTTCCGTCAGAAATGGATAGTCCGAAGACTGCAGCGCAGGCTGCATCGTGATCACGTGGACGTCTGTCTCGTCCTCGCGGTGCGTGAGCGTCATCGTGACGCGGCGGCCAGGATAAGGTGATGCGACCAGCGTCTGCTTTTCGAGGTCGCTCGGACAGTCGATGGGACCGTGCTTGTCGACGTAGTCCGCCGACGCAACCAGGTTCCAGTCGATCGAGCAGATAACGCGCGCCACGTAATCGAGCGGCGGCGTCGTCGTAATTCGTATCGCGACGTCGACTTCGGCTGCGATCAGGTCTTCGATCCGGTTGTTGAACGTGACCGTGAGCGCGATGTTCGGATGCATGCGCGCGAACTCCAGCAGCTTGCCGCCGAGAAACATCCTGCCGAAGCCCGTGGGCACGCTAATGCGAACACGGCCGCTCAACGTCTGTCCGAGGCTGTCGATCGAGGCCCTCGCCGTGCTCAGGTCTTCGAGCATGCGCTGTCCGCATTCGTACAGCGTGTGGCCGGCTTGCGTCAGTTCGAAACTGCGTGTGGAGCGGCGCAGCAGTTGCGCGCCCGTCTCGCGCTCCAGCAGCTTGAGCCGCTGACTGATGTTCGCGCGCGTCATGCCCAGTTTGCGTGCGGCGGCGCTGAGGCTACGCGACTCGACGATTTCGACGAACAGGCTGACCAGGTTCAGATCCATGATTTGACGGTGCGCGTGATTGCCAGGCGATCGACTGCGGCCGCTTTCCCATTTCCAGAATAGGCCGCCAGTTTAAGTCAGCCGCGGCCAGGACCTCAGCGCTGCGCGAACACCAGCAGCGGCTTGGCGTCGTGTGCGGCGCTTTCAGCAGCCACGAAGGCTTCATGTGCGCGGTCGAGGCTGTAGCGCTGCGCTGCCGGCGGCTTCAAGGTGCCCTCGGCCATACGATCGAGCAGACTGCGCAGCGTCTGGCTGGCTTCACTCACTCCTTTGCGTGCGAGCCACGAGAAGATCAGCCAGCCGCGCACCTCGGCAGCCGAATAGATCAACGCCGGGGCGAAAATCGGCATCTCGAACGCCGCCGGATCCGTCTGACGATGCGATGACAAGGCGCCGTAGACAAGCATGCGCCCATTCGTGGCCAACTGACGCGCAAGCGTGGCGCCTGTCTGGCCCGCGACGCAGTCGATCGCGCTTACGATGCCTTTGTCGCCAGTGGCCGTTTTCAGTTGCTCGGGCCAGCGTTCGTCAGCCGTGCATAACACGACGTCACCGCCCAGTGCCTGTATCTCGGCGACCTGCTCTTCGCGACGCACGAGGTTGATGGTGCGGAACCCCTGTGCCTTCGCGATCTGCAGCACGAGGCGTCCGACTGTCGAGCCCGCCGCGCTCTGGACCAACCAGTCGCCGCGTTCGAGCTGATGCTCGGACATCGTCATCGCCCATGCCGTCATCGGGTTGATCAAGGCCTGCGCGGCGTCTTCGTCGGAGATTGCAGCAGGAACCGGTATCGCACGGTCGGCTGGACTGATGACTTGCTCTCGCCACGTTCCTGGCACGTCCAGCAACACAACACGTTCTCCTACCCGCGTGCGTGACACGTCGCTGCCCACGGCGTCGATGACGCCGACGCCCTCGGACCCGGGCGACGCCGGAAGCACCGGCTGACGCTGACGGGCGAAACGACCACGAATCACGTGCAGGTCGGAGGGATGCACGGGTGCAAGAAGCATCTTCACGCGGACTTCACCGGGCGCTGGGGTGGGTTCGGGCAAATCACGCCAGTGGACTACCCCTGACGGCTCGCCGTTACGTTCGATTATCAAGGCCTTCATGTGCTCTTCCATACGGTCGGGAGAGACTGCGGCGAAAGCCGGACTTTCACCGCAATCGATTGGGTTCAGCGTATCAATAGACTCAGCCCCAATAGCTTCAGACGAAGCTGATCGCTTCAACCTTCGCTCGGCTCATATGGCGACGCCCGGTTTTCGCGTTTCCATTTCTTTTCAGCTTCCGTATCGGGCCGAGGTGGGCGAATGCCGTCGATCAACCACAGTTGTTGCGGCGTTTCGCCGACATGCAGTTCGTAGTGGTAGCCCCGCTCCTGGACGAATGGCGCAATGGCCGCGTTCGCCTTGCGCAGCCACGACTCCGTCCACGCGACGTCGTTGGCGATATGTCTGGCGAAATGATCCAGTCGGATTCTGACGAAATCGCCTCGCGACTCACCTCCCATGAAAAAGGAGTCTTTCGGCTGTTCATGAAACAGAACGCCGACGTAAAAGGGAGGAATGATGTAGATACCGGTGATTCGTTTCGCCATCTCCTGCTTGTCTTCAGCCGTGTAGGCACCGGGGGGATGATAGATATTCCACAAAGGCATTTTTGTCTCCATACATCAATAGATGCCGCGTTTCTTATGTCAGAACATCCCGTTGTCTTGAAAGATAAGGCGAACCAGACATGAGCGACGCGGCGTGATAGATAGCCCAAGGATAGGCTACCGTTTGAAATCAACGCTTTCACAATGCAGCATTGATGGCGACTCGTCACATAGAAGTGCAATCACATCGTCGCACCCGTTCTAGTGGCGACGGGGAAGGCCGAGTATGCTGCGCGCCTCGCCGGGTGTTGCCACCTCCCCGCCGATGCTTTTGACGATACTGACCGCGCGTTTCACCAGCGCCGCGTTGCCCGGCGCCAGTTCCCCTTTGGCCAGATAAAGGTTGTCCTCCAGGCCGACGCGTACATGTCCGCCGAGAATCACGCTTTGCGCCACGATTGGAAACTGGGCACGCGAGATGCCGAATGCCGACCAGCGGGCATTCGCGGGCAGATAGCGTTTCATCTGCAGAAGGCTCTCGGTATCGGCGGATGCGCCCCACGGCACGCCAAGACACAACTGGAACAACGGCGCCTGCAGGATGCCTTGCGTTTCGATCAGATGGCGAGCGAGGCGCACGTGGCCCAGATCGAATACCTCGAGTTCCGGTTTCACGCCGGCTTCTTCAATCAAGGTTGCCATCTTGATCAGATGGTCGGGCACGTTCACGAATGCGCGATTGCCGAAGTTCATCGTTGCGATGTCCAGCGTGCAGATTTCCGGGCGCAACTCCAGCACATGCCGCACGCGCGCCTCGGGCGTCATCATCGTGCTGAGTTCGCTTCCCCGGTTCGGGTCCTCGTCGCTGGGAACGAAACGCGCCCCCGGTCCTGTCGTCAGGTTGATCAATATCGGGCATCCACTTTTGCGGATGCGCGCAACGACTTCGCCGTAGTGCGCCAGCTCAGTGCTTGGCGCGCCGGTCTTCGGGTCACGAACGTGAATGTGCGCGATGCTCGCGCCCACTTCACATGCAGCAATGGCCTCATTGGCAATCTGCTCGGGCGTTACCGGAACGGCGGGGTTCACGCGCTGGGTATCGTCGCTGCCAGTGAGTGCACAACTGATAATCGTCTTGCTCGTCATGGTGTCTGTTCAAGAAGAGAAAAGAATCAGGCGCTGCAATCGCGCGCTCAGGCGGCCCGCGCGGGGCCGAAGGGTGAAGCGCCGACGGGCGCAACCCGGATTAGCTTCTTGTTGACGAATTCGTCGAAGCCCAGCAGAGAAAGCTCTCGCCCAAACCCTGAGCGCTTGATGCCGCCGAACGGCAGTTCCGCCGACGTGCCGAACGGCTGATTGATGAACACCATGCCACTGTCGATCTGTGCGGCTACTTGCTCGCCGCGTTCGGTATCGGCCGTAAACACCGACGCACCGAGACCATAAGGCGTCCCATTGGCTAGCGCGATCGCAGCCGCTTCGTCCTCGACGACATAGAAAGCGGCGACCGGGCCGAACAGTTCTTCGGCGAAGATGGGGTTCTGCGGCGAGATGTCGGTAAGGACAGTCGGTTGCAAATAGAAGCCCGGACGCTCGACACGTTTTCCGCCACACGCAATGCGAGCGCCACGCGAAGCCGCGCGATCGATCTGCTCAAGCAGCAGCTGCAACGCGCGCTCCGACGAAAGCGGTGCGACGGCGGTCGCCGGATCGGCTGGATCGCCCGTCTCGAGCTCTGCCATCCGCTGCGTGAAGCCCTCCAAAAAAGCGGCACCGCGTTCCTTGCCGACCACGATAATGCGCTTGGAGCCCACGCAGCATTGACCTGCATTGAGCATGCGGCCTGCGACCGCGCTTTGGATCGCCCAATCGAGCGGCGCATCGTCGAGCACGATGAACGGATCGCTGCCGCCCAGTTCGAGAACGACCTTCTTCAGATTGCGGCCCGCACGCTCGGCGACGGCGGCGCCGGCGCGCTCGCTGCCCGTCAGCGTTACGCCCTGCACGCGCGGATCGTCGATGACGCGGCCAGCCTGTTCGATCGAGATGAACAGATTCGTATAGACACCTTCCGGCGCCCCCGCTTTCTCGAACAGCCGGGCGAACGCCAACGCCGATTGCGGGACGCTTTCCGCATGCTTGAGCAGCAGCACGTTACCGACCATCAATTGCGGACCGGCCACACGCGCAATCTGGTAGTAAGGGAAATTCCACGGCTCGATGCCGAAGAGCACACCGATTGGCTCGATGTGCACGGCAGCACCGGGCGCTTCATCGAGCGCGCGCGGTTGCAGATAGGCATGCGCGTGTTTTGCGTAGTAGTCGAGAATGTTCGCCGCCGACTCCACTTCCTTGCGCGCTTCGCCCCTTCGCTTGCCCATTTCCAGCGTCAGATAGCCCGCATATTCGTCGGCCTTCTCGCGCAACAGCGTCGCAGCGCGCGACACGATGCGAGCCCGGTCGCTGACGGGACGACGACGCCAGTCGGTTTCAAAAGCGCGCTGCGCGGCAGCGAGTTTCGCTTCGAGCGACTCGTCGGATATATCGTCGTAGGTGGCGAGCAGTTCGCCGCTTGCAGGATTGATCGTCGTGTACGGCATGAAGTTCTCCGCAAAAAAGTTGACAATGAGTCATCGCGTTGACAAATGCTAACACCGTTAACACGCTCGACGACCAGCTTTTTTGGCCAGGAAAAACCCTCATTGATATTCATGTTAATGCCGTTACTATTGTCGTGTATCTTCTTCAAATATGGGAAGGCGAAATGGCAAAGGGATATTGGGTGGCAGCGTATCGGGCGGTCCATGACGCGAGCAAACTCGCGGCGTACGGCGTCCTCGCGACACAGGTAGTGAAAGCAGCGGGTGGAAAATTTCTGGTGCGAGGCGGGGAAGTCGTTGCGTTTCAGGCTGGCATAAAGGAACGGACCGTCGTGGTCGAATTCCCGAGCTTCGATCAGGCGCTCGCCACATTTCAGAGTGAGGCATATCAGGAAGCTCTGGCCGTATTGGGAGACGGCGCCGAAAGAGACGCGCGCGTCGTGGCAGGCCTCGATGATTGAAATGCTCGTCCGCTCCCCGCTGTGGACTTCCGGAGAACATTTTGGCTTGTGAACAAAAATCGCTGCGTACTTTGGTCGAGCGTTGGCTTCCCTCCTGCACAGGCTCGGCCCGCGATGGGCGCCAGCTGTGCCTTTACTCATTGACATTGATCAACCACCGGAGCTGGGAGGCGACCCTATTCAAGTTAATGCCGGCGCTATTTTTTTGACTAAATGTTATGCTTGTTAACATACAGGCATGCGAGAGATACAAATCTGAAGAACCCGGAGCAAAAATGGACGAAGCAATTGTTCAGACCGAAATCAAAGGCCACGTAACAGTCCTTACGATGAACCGCCGACCGCACAATCTGATGGGCCCGACGCTGTATCGCGCGCTACTCGATGAATTCGACGAGGCGGTCAAACGCGGCTCGCGCGCGATCCTGCTGCGCAGCGGTCTGCGGCATTTCTCGGCCGGCGCTGAAGTGGCGCTCTTTCCGGATCGTATTGCCAAACAAGGCAAAGCACTGATGGATCCGCTCGAGGTGCTTCGTGGCTTCGAAAGCCTTCCGATCCCCATCGTTGTCGCGGTGAACGGCACCTGCCTCGGCGGTGGCTTCGAAGTGGCGCTCGCCTGTGACTTCAGCGTCGTCGCCGAATCAGCCAGGATCGGCTCGGTCGAGGTCGCGCTCGGCTTGCACCCGCTGCTCGGCGGCATCCAGCGTCAGGTGATGCGTGCCGGTCCGGCGCGTGCGAAAGAGCTCGCGTTGCTCGGTCGTCGTTACGACGCGGCGACGCTCGAACGCTGGGGTTTGATCAATCTCGTCGTGCCCGACGACAAGCTCGATGAAGTGGCGTTGTCCGTCGCTCAGGAACTGGCGGCCGGTCCGACCGTCGCGCATGCAGCCACCAAGCAGCTAGTACGGGTCGCGGTCAACGAAGGCGTGGCCGCTGCCGACGAGGCGATGTTCGAACTGCAAAAGCCGATCTGGGCGTCGCAGGATCTAAAACGTGGACTGGAGGCCTTCGACAAAGCCGGCCCTGGCACCGCTATATTCCAAGGGAACTGACATGACCGGACCGCTCGAAGGACTCAAGGTCGTCGACTTTTCCCGCGTGCTGGCCGGCCCGCTGTGCGCGCGGACGCTAGCCGATCTCGGTGCTGACGTCATCAAGATCGAGCCGCCTCGGCCCGACGTATCGCGTGCCGCGTTCCCGAATCGCGACGGCATGTCCGGCTACTACGCCCAGCAAAATAGCGGCAAGCGCAATATCAGCATCGATCTGAACGCGCCGGGCGCGCGTGAGTTCGTGCTACGCCTGTGCGACGAAGCCGACATTGTCGTCGAAAACTTTCGCGCCGGGACACTCAAGGGTTTCGGACTCGACTACGACACGCTTTCCCGCCGCAATCCAAAGCTGGTCTATGTATCAATCACAGGCTATGGCCAGCGCGGTCCTTGGGCGTCGCGCATGGCTTACGCACCGACCGTGCAGGCCGAAACGGGATTCACGCACAACACGTTGCGACATTTCGACAGTGCGGGCGAGGGCCGCAGATGGACCGATCCCCTATCGCATGCGGACGTCTATGCGGGCCTGCAGGCGACCATCGCCGTGCTCGCGGCGGTGCGCAAGCGTGAAGTCACCGGGCGCGGCCAGTATATCGACGTGGCCATGGCGGCAGTGATGCTATCAATCAACGAGCGCGCGCACCTCGATCTCGCGGGTGTCGATACGGGCGCCGAACCGGGCATCCTCGGCGCCGCCGATGGACCACATTTCGTCGGCCCCGGTGGCGAAGAGTTCGTGGCGGCGCAAAGCATCGTCGGCAGCAACACGTTTCCGAACTACTTGCGCGCCATGCGCCGTATGGACCTTGCACAGGACCCGCGTTTCAGTACCGCTGAGCGCCGCCTGCAGAACTACAAGGCGCTGCACGCGGTGATCCAGACGTGGATGCTGTCGTTCCGCGATCTCAAGTCGCTCGATGCGCAACTCGACGAGGCCAAGATCGCGATGGGGCAAATTCGTACGCTGAAGGAACTCGCCGAGACCGATTGGGCAAAGCAATGGGGTGCTGTACACGAGATTTCGGATCGTCGCGGCGGGTCGTATCTGATACACGGCTATCCATGGAACTTCTCCGATGACGAGCTTGGCATGCGCAGCGCGCCCGCGTTTCGCGGCGAGCATAACGAGCAGGTGTTCCGCGAAGCAGGAATGGCCGATAGCGAAATCCG
The DNA here is from genome assembly GCF_003387275.1 of Paraburkholderia sp. BL6669N2. Classification (NCBI taxonomy): domain Bacteria; kingdom Pseudomonadati; phylum Pseudomonadota; class Betaproteobacteria; order Burkholderiales; family Burkholderiaceae; genus Paraburkholderia; species Paraburkholderia sp. BL6669N2. Next base: position 2,655,578 of record NZ_QUNA01000002.1, read on the forward strand.
CCATGCAATCGATACTGGCATTCTGGTCGGCGGCCCACTACCGTCCGCAACGAAGATCGGGGCCACCGTTCTTTCGCAAGCGCGTGAGTTGCAGAATGTGACGGAAGATCTTTGATCGCCGCGATATGCGTCGTAGTACCTGTATCGACACAAGACATCGGAGGACCGAATGGAAGTGGTCAATCAAGCCGTCAAGAGGAGGCTTCGTCTGATGACGACGCCCTCCTTCCCCGCCATCTGGATCTTGAGCGCCGCCTACTTTAGCCTGCTGGCCGCCACCGCCACACTGTTTTTCTTCTCCCCGACGATACTGCGTGAAGCGGGATTCGGCGGATTCAAAGAGATCGGCCGTGCGGTCGCTGGTGCCTGCGCATTGGGGGCATTGGGCAATGTACTTCTCTGCAGCATCGGGGGCAGTGCGCAGCGTCGCCGGCTCTTCTGTGGCCCGTTGACGATGTATCGGTTCGATGCCCAATTTGATGAGAAGATGCCGGCGTGGGCGCGCAAGGTACTCGTGGTAAGCCCACCGGCAGCCTACCGAGCCGTTACGCGGCTAGAATGCCCGTAGCGGGTTACGGTTGTCAGCGCGCGATTAGCAATACTGCGTGCCTCTTCGCGCAGAATATATAATCGATTCCTTGTTTTACTCCACGAACGAAGGCCACGTGAGTCCCAAGTCACCTATCGCGAAGAATGCGGATTACCACCACGGCAATCTCCGCAACGCGCTCATCGAAGCGGGGCGCAGTGCGCTCATGGAAGTATCCGCACAGGACTTGAGCCTGCGTTACCTCGCGCGCATGGTGGGCGTATCGGAAGCCGCGCCCTCGCGTCATTTCTCGGGTATCGACGAATTGCTGGCGACGATCGCGGCGAGTGGTTATCGTGATCTCGCTGCGCTGCGCGTTGCGATCCGTGACAGCGAAGATACGGCGCTTTCCAAAGCGTACCGGATGATGCGGGAGTATGTTGAGTTCGCACAGCGCCACAATGGACTGTTCGGCCTGATGATCGGTCCTCGCATCGTCGCGCATCAGGCGTATCCAGAGCTGATCGAGGAAAGTAACCGGTCTTTTGGCTTGTTTTCCGAAACGATCGAGGCACTGGCAATCGAAACTGGCTGGTCCCAGGCCGATCTGAAGCTCGTGACGCACGCCGCGTGGAGCATGGAACATGGTCTCGCCACGCTCATCCTGGCAAATCGCGCACCACGAGCCGACACAAAAGTCTCAATCTCAAAGCTGATCGATTTTGTATTGATGACCTTGCTTAGCGCGATCGCGGCCGGTCCGGATCATCTCGAGCGCGTGATCCAGCAATGCGAACTCTCCGGAAAGAAAGCGGTGTCGCGCACGGCTCGCAAACGCGCCAAAGCGTAGTCATCGCCGCCGTTGTCCTGATGTCAAGTTTCAGTTAACAGCGCGTTAACTCCGACGACGTTCAATTCCGCGCCAATACATCTACACTTCGAAGCGAATATTTAAACGCAAAGGCGTTTCGGAGGAAGGGGATGCAACCATTGGAAATGAGCGGTCTTGAATTGCTGCGTGCAACTGCTTCGGGCCAATTGCCTCGCGCTTCTATGGGAGAGACGATTCCCATGTCGTTTGCCGAGGTCGATGCCGGATATGTGAAGATGACAGCGCGCGCCAGCAGCCAGCATCTGAATCCTCTAGGCGGGGTACACGGCGGCTTCACGGCAACCGTACTGGATTCCGTGACCGGTTGCGCCGTACATTCGATGTTGGAGCCAGGCGTCGGGTATGGCACGATCGACCTGCAAGTGAAAATGTTGCGACCTGTGCCGCGCGATCAGGACGTCGTGGCGGAAGGCAGAACGGTCCATCTCTCGCGGAACATCGCAACCTCCGAAGGTACGTTGAAGTCTCTTGACGGCAAGCTGCTCGCCACGGCAACGGCTACCTGCTTCCTGAAGAGAACCTGAGCCACTCCGACAATGCCCCCGCGGTAGCACATGGCGAGAATTGCCGTGTGCGACGCGGACGCCTCTCGTAACGGCGCTTGCACATCTGTCGCACGAGATTAGAAACCAGTTCGAGCACCGGTTCGGCGGCGCTGACCGATCCAGCTTTCGTACATCGCCTGATCTGCGAACAGGGCGCCGGCGAATTTGGTTTTGGTGAGCCCCGGCAGCAACGCATTCACGCGAATGCCAAGCGGCCCGCACTCCTTGGCGAATGCGCGCGTCATGTTGACAACGGCCGCCTTTGTACCCTGCGGCGCCTGCGTGACGCTAGCGCCCTGCATCGCCGGCCCTGATCGTGCAACCCCTACACCACTCGCTCCCGCCTGATGGGCCGCACCCGTGTCTCGCGCGGATCCGGTCGCCGCACAGGTCGACATCAGCGCTGCAACTGTGAAGTTGCTGAAGCGCAAGTCCATTTTGGTCTCCATGGTCACGCGTTCATTGATGTGCGGGCGTGTCGACTCGACAAAGCGCTGCTGACACAGGAGCTTTTTCCATAGAGGCAGCCCGAAATCGCCGGATCCTCCCTCACGCGATCTGATGATCGCCGTGGCCAGGATACAAGCCAGCGGACGCAACGCTTTGCCGCGGCGATCACTTCCCATGTTCGATCCGTTAATGGACGGGACCGGTATTTTTGTTACCTACGACGAAATCGCGATGGAGCGCCGACTTTGGAAAGCGCAGGCGCTGCGAGCGCGCGTCAACGAATTGCCGAATTGGGCCCGGATTTTGCGCAGCATCTTGCACGCCTCCCGCTGCCGATCCAGTGCTTTGCGCAGGGGCGTGGTTCCCGACATTCACGCGGGCGCGTTGTTTCGGTGCGACCTGATCGCACGGACCTGAGGAGCAGACCATGGAAACGACAAACGGAGAAGGAACGGAGAAGGAAGTCGCCGGGAATGTGCAGCCAGCCGCCGGGGACCTGCTCGGCAATGTCGGCGCGCAAGTTAGCGAAACGGCAAGCGAATTGAGTGGCAAAGCGCAACAACTCTATGCCGACTTTGTGGATGTCGTACGCGAATCTACGGTGGAGCGGCCGCTCGCGGCGCTGGCAATTGCCGCTGGCGTCGGATTCATCCTCGGGGCGTTACGCGCGGCAAATCGCTCGACGCCCGATAACAGCCGAAGCGACTGGAGAGATCGGGAGTAAGGCCATTTACACCAGGTGGCGCGCCAGGGCGCTTCCACAACGAGCCGACCCCGAGGAGTTCCGCAATGTCCATGCGTTCGAAAGTCACGAAGTGGCGAAACGTCGGCAGATTTTGCGTCGAGCGAGCCACCGATTATGGTGAGTTGCTCGGGGTCGAACTTGAGGAGACCAGGACGCGCCTGGTCCGCGAGTTGAGCGCACTGGTTGCCCTGGCCGTCGCCGGGCTGTTCACACTGTCGTTCGTGTGCATTGCGATCATCGCGACCGCGTGGCGTACACCGTACTTTCTCCAGGTGGTATGGGGCGTTGCCGCGACGTGGCTGGTGGTTTCCGTGATTTCTTTGCTCTTCGTCCGCGCCCAGAAACCTGGACGCTCGCTTCATCTTTTGCAGAGAGAAATCCGGAGCGATCTCGACACGTTGAAGGAGGCGCTGAAATGAACCGCACCGTTAGCATCAGGGAAGCCGAGGCCGCCATCCTGCTGCGCATGGCGGAAACACGCGCAGGGCTGCTACTGGCAAATAGCCTCCCACCATCGACCCCGAGCATACGGGGACAGACGCGCTCTCCTGCGCTTGGCCTCGTCGTCTCGCTCACGGAGGCACCGCGCGTCACGCTGCTGCTGGCGTTATGCGTCGGCGCCATCGTCCTCGGACCTCGCCGGACTATCGTCGTTGCCGGCCGCTCCGGGATCACCGCATGGCTCGGAGGCGCCGTCCGGAAGGTCTTGCGTGGCGAAACCCAGGCTGCAGCGGCAGACAGTCGGTCACGACGTGCATGATGCCGAGTCGGCGGAACTGGCTGCGTTGCTGATACGACGTGCCAGTGTGGCGGAGCGCGTGGCAGGACGTCCGCTGCTCCTGCACCCCGGGCGGTCACCCAAATTCCTCCGGGCGTGGTCACTTCAAACTCCCCCACCTTGCGGTCCGATCTGAGCAGACCGACGTCGCCGATCGCACCGCGTAGCCGGACGTTATTTTTACCTCCTTGGCCAGCCCGGGAGGTGGGAGTTGAACGTCTTGAAGCCGCATCAGCAAAGTACGGTGTTCACGTTGCTGGAACTCAACAAGAGCCAGCGCGAGATTCATCGGATCACTGGAATCGACCGCAAGACGATCCGCCGTTACATGGCGATCTTCGCTGCACGCGCAAGCGCGTCCGCAAATTCCCCCACTGCGGTGACCATCGGCTCGAGGCCACCAGATCAAACTCCTCCACCCCCGCGACCACCGGCTTTTGAGGTCGCACCGGCCGGGACACATAACTTCGATTTTGCCCGCTCGTTGTGCGAGCCTCACCGGCAATGGATCGAAGAGCAGGTCTGCCTGCAGCGAAACGCTCAGGCAATTTACCAGGATCTGGTCGACGAGTTTTCGTTCGCTGCGAGTTACGAGAGCGTCAAACGGTTCGTGCGCGCGCTGCGACACGTCGATCCCGAGCAATTCGACCGGCTCGATTTCCTGCCCGGCGAGGAGGCCCAGGTCGACTATGGCGAGGGCGCTCCGACCCGCGATCCAAAGACTGGACGTTATCGGCGACCGCGGCTATTTGTGATGACGTTGCGTTATTCGCGCCACAGTTTCCGGCGGGTTGTCTGGAAATCCGGGCAGGAGGTGTGGGCGCGACTGCACGAAGAAGCGTTCCGCTATTTCGGTGGTTGTGTTCATTACGTCGTCCTCGATAACCTCAAGGAAGGGGTTATCACACCGGACCTGTACGAGCCGGAGATCAATCATCTTTACGCTGCGATGCTCGATCACTATGGCGTGATCGCCGATCCTGCACGCGTCCGCGATCCGAACCGGAAGGGTACGGTTGAGAACGCGATCCAGCATACGCAAGGCACCGCGCTGCGCGGCCGGAGTTTCGATTCTATCGAAGAGCAGAACGCGTTCCTTGTGCGCTGGGAGGCGAACTGGGCGTCAAAGCGCCTGCATGGGCGCGCTCGCCGCCAGGTCGAGTCGATGTTCGAGGAGGAGAAGCCGCACCTCCGAGCATTGCCGCTGACTGCATTCCGTTACTTCAAGCAGGTCGTTCGCACTGTCTCCGACGATACGACCGTCCGGATCGACCATAGCTGGTACGCAGCCCGTCCCGCCGCAATCGGCAGCACGGTGCTGGTGCGCGTCTTCGATTCAACCATTGAAGTTCGGGATCGACAGACACAAGCGCTGTTACGCATCCACCCGCGTTTCACGGAGCCCGGTCAATTGCTACTGCCCGAGGACGAGCGTCCGTTCAATCCGTCCCGGCAAACCGCCTTCCTGCTCTCAGCCGCAGGCGACATCGGTCCGCAAACGAAGGCACTTTGCCAGCGAATGTTTGAAGCCCAGGGACGCGTTGGCCAGCGGGGCATGTGGGGCATCGTCGGTCTGGCAAAGAGATACCCGGCCCGCATCGTTGAGCAAGCCTGCAGCCAGGCACTGCAGTACCGCCTCCAATCCTACAAACAGGTTCGCAAGCTGGTCGAGCGACTGTTCGAGCAGGCACTGGAACAGCTTGATCAGGCGCCCCAGGTCGCTTTGCCTCTTACCCAGAATCACGCGCTAATCCGTCCAGCTGCCGAATACGGTGAGCTGTTCAGCCTCGGCGCACGACAGCAACTCAACCCATTGTCGTTGAACAACGGAGAGACCAACGAATGACCATGTCGATGCCAGAAATCGAGCGTTCGCTCAAACAGCTCCACCTGTCCGGCGTGCGCGACACGCTGGAGACCCGCATACTGCAGGCACAGGCGGCAAATCAACCGTTCATCGAAACCTTCTCGATCATTCTGCAGGACGAACTGGATCGTCGTCAGTCCCGGCTGATCGATCGTCGGCATAAACAGTCGGGCCTCGACGAGAAGCTCACGTTCGCCGAGTTTGACTGGACATTCAATCCAAAACTCCCTCGGCAGGCCTGTCTGGAGTTGCGAACGCTGAAGTTCGTTTCTGCTGGCGAGAACGCACTTCTCATCGGCAAACCCGGCACTGGCAAATCGCACATCGCGAAGGCCGTCGCGAATCAGGCGGTGATGCAAGGCTACAAAGTACAGTATCTCGAAACCGACGACTTCTTCGCCCGCTTCAATCTCAGCGAGCCCGAGCAGCAGGAGAAACGCCTGCGCACCATTCTCGACTGCGATCTGCTAGTTCTGGACGACCTGTTCCTGTCGCGATCGATTCCAGATGCCGCTGGTGCGCTGCTGCAGACCCTCGTCCATCAACGATACAAACTACGCCGCAGCACCATGGTCACGTCCAACCGCGTCGTTCAGGACTGGGGCGCCTACCTCGGCGATAACACCATGAGCAGCACCATTCTCGACCGACTCATGCACCACTGTCACTCGCTTGAATTCGACGGCCGAAGTTACCGGCTGAAGGAGGCTGCTGAAACTCTTGCGCGCAAAACCAAAGCGAGCTAAAAAACAATCTTGTCCTGCTGCCGGGTGGAGGAGTTTGCGCGACCACAAGTGGGGGAGTTTGAAGTGACCATCCGGGCCTGCACTGCGATAACGGCAGCCGGATGAAGGGCGCGACGATGCTCGCCACCCTGAAAAACCCAAGGGCGTGGCCTCGTTCAGCCGGCCCCCGGTGAGTGACGACAACCCGTTCGCGGAATCGCAACGGAAAGAACTAAAGCCGGTTGCTTGAAGTGACGCGACAACGGGCGCGGGGCCAACAAGACAGGACCGGCACAAGGCGTTCCGAAGTTGAAATATCGCGCGGAAATGCGCTTTAGTTGATTCGGCGATGAAGATGCGGTCGGGCGCGTCTTCATCGCTTTTCGTTGGTGCTCGGCCGCCTGCCGGACTGATTCTCGCCCTGCCCACTTACGATCGGTAGCGGCCCACCCAGTGTAAAAGTGAGCGCTCTAGAGTGGACGCGTGCGACCTCGGCTGAAAAGTCGCAGAACAGCGAGCAGGATGACCGCGCCAATGAGCGCCGTTATCAATGAGCCGATGATGCCACTGCCCAGATGAAGTCCGAGGGCTCCCCCAAGCCATCCTCCGATAAACGCTCCAACAATTCCGACGATGATATCGACAACGATGCCAAAGCCGCCGCCGTCGACTATACGACCAGCCAGAGCGCCGGCGATGCCGCCAATAATCAGCCAGAAAATGATTCCATGCGAGACCGGGTCCATGTTTCTTTCCCTATAGAGGTAAATCCGCATTAACGGCGAGCAAGCATTCCGATGATGAGTCCGCCGATGAGTGCCATAGTGACCGCTTTCCACGGAGCCTCATGAACGTAATCGTCGGTCGATTCAGAGACGACACGGTACTTCGTCTTGACCACTTCCTGTGCACCAGCAATCTTGTCCTTCAGGTCGGCCAGAACCCGGGCACCGTTTGGTCGTTCGCGGTCATTGTCGTCGGACTTGGGTGTCGAGCTACTGGCCGGCTGAGATAAACCGGTGGAGCCGCCGTGGGTGGATTGAAGAGACTCGTCCATATAAACCTCCATTCTGTTAGTGCTCAAGACTGAGCAAGTGGTGTGCCTTCCAGATAGCGCAGCCAATAATCGTGGGAAGCGACTCTGTCATCTGCTTTTTCAGCACCGTAAATGTCGGGCAGCGAATGAATGAACAAATCCTTCAATGTCTTCGTAGGCATGTCTCTCCTTCAGTCGGTAGGGAACCGCAACTGGAAAAAAGCGCGGTGTAAGCGCAGCGGCGCAAACCCCCTTCGCGCTCGGCAAAATGTCTGAACCTGACGGGACACCGGCGCCCAGCGTATGACGAGACGATTCACAAACGTCTCCGGCACTTGCTGTCTTGCAAACTTCTGTTGCAACAAATGGTGCGGCAGCGCTTGAGTATCTTCGCGATGGGCCGCGGTAGAGACGGTTCGACGCCGGGCGATGAAGACTCGGGTCCCTGGAACGAGGGCCCCGGTTGGCAATTTGTTGAGACGCCCGAACCTGCCGTCACGGCGGCGACGGCTTGGCGTCAGTGAACATATTGGGCGCGGACCTTAAAACCCTGACGGCTATGGCTGCGCGGACGGCTTCGGACACGAACTCGGACCCGGCTACAGGAGCCGACCTGGGTGGGGACAATATACGGCGGACCCGGAAGAGTGAGCGAGGCGTGTTGGCATCTCTTAGATTTTCTCCGCCTCGGCCGGGTTGACGATCGCTGAGGTGTTAGCGACGGTTGCGTCGTTACTGCTGTGCGACAGAAAACGCTTTCGGTGACAAGAGCGTAGGTGCGATGGCGCCCACGAGCGCGAAAGCGTTCGCGGACGTCATCGCTGACAGGAAGAGTTACGTCGCCATGACGCCCCTTAGGCCACTCGTAGCCCCTGTCGTCTTCTGGGCCAGTCGCCTACACCGCCCCTCGCACGGACGAAGATGCTGCCGCGCTGCCGGCTTCGACCGGCGGCTGATGACGGAATCCGAGGCCTCCTGCCCCCAGCGCTATGATGGCACCGACGAACAGGGCGGCGACGGAGAACCAGCTCGCACGCGCGACGGCACGCGCCGCGGTGTCGGCGGCCTGTCGAGCATCCGCTTCCGCTTGGGGGCTGGACGCTGCTGCTGTGACAGATGCGATAGCGTTGCCCGCCTTTTGCGTCAGGGAATTTATCGGATTGTTTCCCGCATTCGTCTGGTTCGCGGGCACGCCGATCGCCGCGCCGGCCGACGCGACGTTCCCGACGACACTGACCGCACCGCCAATTAGTGATGCCATCTCGAACACAACGAAAAGAATCATCACCGCCCACGCCAGCAGTCCATGCAGCCAGCCCAGAACTGGCGCGCAACGACCCGAAAAGTACGCTCCGGCAAATACGGATACGACGGTCGTGACAATCATCCAGGCGCCTGAGCCGAAACCAAATGCACGGGAAGGGTTTGGCTGGGATAGCGGATTGAGCAATGACGCACCGATGGCCGTGCCAAGTACGCTCATTACAAGGTAGACAAGGAGCGAGATAATGACGCCAGTGAAAACCGCACCCCACGAAACGCGCGGCAGTCCCTCTTGGGTTACTAGGAGTCGCATGGCAAGTCTCCGGTTGAATTGGCTGTTTCAGGTGGATTCGCCGGAAATGCCCCGGCACGCGAGACCCCGCAAGCGGCATTCCACTGTCGCTGCTCGGTGCTAACTCAGCAAGCAACTGGGTGATTCTGCTGTCCCGATTGTTCTGGTGGCGGACCTGTCGTCACTCGCGCAAGACGACTTCTGACTGACCTTGGAAAACCACCGTTAGACCTATCCGTATGATGTTAAAGGTCGGCGAATATCCTTCACAGCGATGCCGGAACACGTCTGGGAAATGGCCGACGACGAATGTCGAAGCCTCGCGGCGTCGGTGCGCGACGCGGTCGGCTACGAGCAAACGACCGCCCCGGTGGAAGAGTTCCGATGGGCGGACCTGTTTCGCGGCAACCGGCGCTCCACCTGCAATTCCGACTGTTATTGCGTCGCTGATCATCGTGCTCATACATCGCGTGCTTCCGTGCGCGTGTGTCGCCGGATTCGCGCAACAGGTCCGTCGCCATGGAGGTGCACAGAACCGCAATGACGGCCAGCCCGGCGATAACGATACCGGTCACGATGATCTCCACGACATGTCTCGTCCGACGGGTTCGGTCAGATTCAGACCGGGCGTGTTGAGCGCAGCAACCGCGCACCGAGCCTTATTTATGTGATCAGCAGTCGAGCAAAGACCTTCAGGTACGGAGCTCCGACAGGCCAGAAGCGCGGGACCGGTCGGGTACCAGTGGAGCGAAAGGGAGCGCCGCCGGATGAGCCGCACTCCCCCGTCCTGATTGAGTCCTCACTGCGCGAACGCGCGGGACACGATCAGAATGGCCACCAGCCCTTACCGCCGCTGCCTCCGTCATCGTTGCGGGACCGGCCGTCATCGCGTGCGTGATCGTCATGATCGTCGGAGTCCCGCCCGAAGTCGAAAAGATCGAACAGGTCGCCGATCGCGGGAGCATTAACCGGGACGTACGGGTTGTCGCTGCGCTGGACCGGGTTTGGCAGGTTGTCACGGCTGCGCCCCGTAATCGGCGGCAGCCCCCAGTTGCGCTCGATGAATTTGACCAGCGACGCGTGATCCGCGTACCCGTGCGAAATGCGCCCTCCCGACGAATACTTCGACACAGCGATCATTGGAATACGCGATCCATCGCCAAAGAAGTCGATGGGCTGGATGTAGCCTGAATCGTAGTAGCCACCGCCCTCGTCCGTGGTGATGAGAATCGCCGTAGTGGCCCATAGTTTCGGATCGCTCTTCACCGCATCAACCAGTTTCCTCACGAACGCCTCGTAAAGCCCGAACTTCGAGGACGTCGGGTGCCCGTCGAGCAGTCCGCCCGGCTTCACGAATGAAACGGCGGGCAGATTGCCGTCGCCGATGTCCGCATACAGATCCGGCAGGTCGGCAAGGTGCGTCTCGCGGACCTGCTGATTTGTCATGATTGACGTCTCATACAGGAACGGATTGCAGATGTTGCAATAGACGCTTTTCGACGGATCGCTGATGAAGCTGCGCCACCCTTCACCGTAGTACTTCCACGGGATCTTGCGCTCGAGCAGCGTGTCGCCGATTGTGCGCACCGGCGAGGGCGGTATCGTGAACGGCGACTTCGTCCTGTCGAGCACCGTGCCGTCCCCGTTGTAACCCGGGTTGTAATTGTTGAGGAGGTAATAGTGCTTCGGCGCACAATTTGGCTTTGGGTCGTAGGGCAGCGCTTCAAGGTATCGACGGATCGGGCGGACACCGGGCTGGCCGGGGTCCGAACAGTTGCTGTAGCTGCCGCCCGAGTAGCCGTCCTGCGTGTACCAGTTGTTCGTGCCGGCGAGCGGGTTGGGGTTTTCAATCTGGTCCGACGGCGGCGTTGCCGCGTTGCCGGCGCCGTCGGTGTAGTAGTACGCATCGGCCGCGCCGATCATGATGCTGTTGGCTCCGGTGCCGCCCATCACCGGTTGATGATAGTTGTCGCTCATCGCGTATTGGCGCGCCAGCTGCGTGAAGTACGGCATGTCGCCGTTGTTCACGTTGTAGAAGCCGAGCGCATTCGAGCCTTCACCAGTAGTCTGGTCGGTGAAGGGCGTGGGTTGCGGCTTCCCGTTGCTGCCCGCACCGATGCTGGTCTCGACCCACGCGAACAGATCGGCCAGACAGCCGCTGGGATTTGCGTGGCTCGCATGCGCGACTGCGCAGTCCGCCTGCTGCCACGCCTGGTAGAAGCGATGAACCGGACCACCCATGTAGGCATCGTAGAGCGGTGGCTGCAGAAGATACGGACCGTTCAGCAGCGAGTTGTAGTTGGCCACCCGCGAATCCTTCGCATCCGTCGGCAGCCCTGAAGCGCCGGTCAACAGTTGATCGATGTCGGACACCTCCAGAGCGTCGCTTTCGGTTTGCGCGGCCGCATCGTGCGTCAAGAAAGGTGGCGGGCTTGCGTCGCTAGCCGCGGTCGCGGTCCCACCGGTGTTCGGTGCGGGCAGTGTTCCGTACGGAGTTTTGTTCGAGGGGGCGAGCGAGAAGTCGGCCGGTCCCATCAATTGTGCCTGGTATTGCTGAGCCTTTTTGAAGTGTGGGCCTGGTGAGCCGTCCGCGTTGACAATGCCCTGCGACAGCAGGTTCCACACTGATTGACCCCGTTTCGGTTGGTAGGTGCCGAACACGTGGTCAAACGTCCGGTTTTCTCCGACAACCACGATCACATGTTTGATCGGCGTGCGCGTTTCGGACTTGTGGTCATCACCTGCTGCCGTCACGCCTGTGGGCCACGTCGCGAATGCGAGCGCGCCCGCTGCCGCACATGCGCTGAGCGAAACCCGTACGCACACCTTATTGCATCGTTGTGACAAGTGGAACATTGCCATCTCCGTCTCCTTACCGTTGGTTACGACGGTAAGACCTTAGGGTGCGCCCATGAACCTTGGGAGTCGCTGGCATTACACTTAGCTGTCGTTGGACAGTCCGACCGCGTGAAGCACGATATAAAGGCGATGGATTGCTAGTGTGTGTCCGATATCGGCGAGCCCTCCTTACGGCGATGATCGTTCGCTGCCATCGGGTGCGCCGCTTCGTGTCGGGCGGGGAAAAACGGTGCGCGTGGCGACACGCGCGTAGATCTGTGCGTTCGTCAAGTACGCGAATACCATTCGTACACGACGGCTGCGTCAACTGTGAGGCGCATGCACGCAAACGGCGACGAGCCGAACTACACCTCGGGTCGTCACTCGGACGGAGTTGCCGCAGGAAATGGACTGTGCCAGTCCATCCAGTCATATGCATCGCCAGAGTGCGCCCATGCCCAGTTCCTTGCCGAATTCGGACTGGTTGCCTCAATAGCAGGATTCTTCACCGAATCGAACTTGTTCGGGTCATTCGTGCTGCTCTCGGCATCGGTATTCTGGAAATTCGTATGCTCGCAGTACATGGCCACATCCTTCAACAGCTTGGAAAACATATAACTATTTGCATCGACCGCTCAAAGACCGAAGTGCTGTCGGGGCGGTTATCTCTGGCGAACGAAACGCGAGCAGGATACAGCGCGTCACACAGACGCTTGCCGCTCGACTTCCTCGTACGAGACCTTGGTCGCGGATCCTGTACGCGCACACGATGGCGCTCGGACATCCGCGGACTCAGTCGGGCACGACCGCGCGATGATCGACCAGCGCCATTTCTTTCGAAGGCCGCCACAGTGCACACGAAAAAAATGCGGCAAGCACGGTATGCATCACCTTGTCGGTCATCAATTGCGGATCGCACATTCTGAAAAACTGCACACCATCGCACAGGCTCATCAAGCCAAGCGCGAGAGCGTCGGTCGGGAGAACCATTGGTCCACCATTGCGGTCCGAAATCGTGCCGACGTACGCGCCAATCTGTTCGAACCTGTTGTGCCGGAAGGCACTAAAGCGCTCCTGAAACGCGGTATCTCGGCCCGCGAGTAGCTTGGCTTCGACCCAAAGGGGAAAGCAATCGTTTTCAAGAAAAGATCTGCTGTAGTGCGCGACGACGCGCTCCTTCATTTCCTCGGCCGTGCCACCCTCCTTCATGATCCCCTGAAGATTCGCTAGCGCCCTATCGTCTTCGCGTCGTAGTAGCTCGATCAGCAGTTCCCGTTTGCCGCCGAAATTCGAATAGAACGCGCCGCGCGTATAGCCAGCCGCCTCAGCGATTTCCTCAACGCTTGTTGCGGCCACTCCTTTTTCAATGAACATCTTCCGCGCAGCCTCAAACAGAAACTCTCGAGTCCGTTCTCTGCGCTGTGAATGTGTCAGGCGTTCGCGCTGCATGGAATAGCGTACCGGTCAGGCCGCCATCCGAGTTGTCGCCAATGGGCGCGTGTGTCAGATGACGCGTTTCAAAATGGTTCAGTCAATAACGGATATGTGTCTCACAGACTGCAACCAAATGACATTAGACTCAATACTGATGGTTGCGTCAACTTTATTAATAGGGTCTCCAACAAAGTGCGCTGGATACACGGGGCGTCGTAGCGAATAGCGGAATCCGGAAAAAGGTACGGAACGGTCAGACGAGGCGCCAGAACGCCCTTCGTGAGGAATCGGTGCAGTATGTCAAGAGCGCCTTCGTCGCGTTGGAATGTGTTCTAGCGACAGGGCGCGCCGTTCGAGTGGCCCGGCGACTGCCTATGCAGCTGGGCCGCCGGTGAGCGGGGCCCGTCGCTCTCAGGCAAAGCAGCTTCATTGCGCGATCATGCGACCACAGCGTCATTAGTGGCCTGGACGAGACTGACCTCGCCCAGGTAAGCGCTTTCGCCCAGTTCGCATTCGCACGAAGCGTTGCCGAGGTCATGACGGATCTCGACCCGGTAGATGCCGCTTCCCTTTACTAGGCCGCCGAACCGGAAATCACCGAAGCCGTCTGAGACAGTTTCAGCCAGCTTCTCGTTGCCGACGTACAGCGCCACCGCCGCATCCGTGACGCACTCGACCACGTCACCGATACGCGCGCTGACGCTTCCGCCAATGAAGCAGGTTTCCCAGCGCTCGAGGCCGCTATACCAGACGCGAGGCTTTGCGCCCAGGTTGGGCCGCAACACTTTGAGTCCCTCGCGCCGGGCCTTTTCTGCCATCGCAGCATCATCGAGTTTGACCGTCTCGAAGACGTCGGTGGGACATGACTGCTGGCAACGCGGCTGAGGCCAACCCTGATCGAGCAAATGGGCGTCGAAGATCCAGGTCTGCGGCAGTTGCAGTTCTTCATTCCAGACGATCGCCTTGTACGGGCAGGACTTCACGATGTCCTTGCGGCCCCGCGCCTTGTCCGGGTCGATGATGACGATGCCGTCGGCGCGCTTGCGAATGGCGTCGCCGCCCACCCGCATGCAAGGTGCTTCGTCGCAGTGGTTGCACATGACAGGCAGATACGTGGTCTCAACCATATGCGAATCGCCCTGAACACGGCGCAGGATGCGCACCGTGCTGTCGGCGTCGGCTGCGGCGGGCGCGGCATAACCTGGGAAGTCGTTGCCGACGTGCTCGTCCCGCGCGGCAATGACGCAGTTCTGGCAGTTCTCGCAACGCCCGACTTTGATAACCAGATTCCACTTGCTCATTCCATGTTCCTCACGCTGCGCGACCGAGCATGAACGCCTCGGCACTTCTCCATTTTTCGACCTGCACCAGGCAGGAGTTGGGACTCATGCTGCTCGTGCCGGCGGTTTGAGGCCGGTCGGGGGTCAGCATATTCATACAACCGCCGATCTCGACGCGCTCGCCATCGATTTCAATCAGCTTGAATTCAGCACTTGCCTCGTACGACTTGACCACTCCCGCGGTGACCAGCGCCGAGACGTCGGCCGCGCAGATCACGGCGCCACGGTCGTTGTAGACCTTGACGAGGTCACGATGGGCAATGCCTCGAATAGCCGCATCGGCCGGACCAAGCCTCAGCAGCCAGAAGCGGTGGCCGCCAATCAGCGCGCGATGGTCCTCGACGCTGTTGACCGAGGAGTTCTTGCCGTCACAGTGGGTATGGAAGCTGTAACGGCTGTGAGTGGCGATCAACTGCAACGGATAACGCTGAGCCAGGTCCGAGCGCAGCCCCTCCCACGAGGGGATATACCGGTTAAGCGGTGGCCGCTCGGGATTGTCCGCAGTGTGCCGCTTCAGCAACTCGGGCACGAACTCCACCTTGCCGCTCGGCGTCTGCAGGCCCATGCCGAATTTTTCCGAAAACTGGGACGGCAGCGGATGGGGTTCCTGCAGGTCCTTGCGCCGTCCCTCCGCGAACCAGCGCATGTCCACCGGATGGCGCAATTCGGGCTTCTCCGGCGGCACGACGAAATAGCCCTTGCGGCAGAACTCGCGCCACGAAATGTGATCGGGCAGATCCGACGAGTCGAAGACCCGCCTGACCCAATCCAGTTCACTGCACCCCTCGGTGAACACCCCGCCAAGGCCCAGCCGCGTCAGGATGGCGGCGAAGATATCGTAGTCGGAACGGGACTCACCCAAAGGCTCGATGCACTTGTGCTGCAGTGTCATCACGCGATGATTGACCGTGCTAAACCCGTGATGGGCATAGCCCCCGGAATTCGCCCATTCGCCGATGTCCCATCGCTCCAGCGCGGTACATGCAGGCAGGATGATGTCGGCGAACTGGGCCTCGCCCTCCATCCAGATCGACTGGTTGACCACGAACTCGATGCTCGGATGCCGGTAGGCCTCGGGCCAGCGCCCGGAATTCGTCACCGTGCTGAAGGCGGACCCGCCGTAGCGGTAGATCATGTGGATGGGCGAATAGCCGGGCATGGGGTAGCTGAACGGCGCGAACTGGGCTTCCTGGGACATGCCGTCCCAGAGGTAGCCCGTCGCATGGCCGTTGATAATGGCGTCGGGCAGTTGCTGCCGCGGCACCATTTGCTTGACCGGATTCATGGACAGAATGTGCGGCATGCGCTGGTAATTGTTCACCGCATTGGCGGTCCACGCCAGGTCGCCGGATATGCCGCCGTCCGCGTAGCCAGGGAAATAGAAATGGAGGTCGTGGGGCACACCGGCTTCAAGGCAGCCGAAATTGACCCCCGGCTTACCCCAGCCCTGCATCGCCATCATCATGATCATGCACCGCGCCCATTGCGCTCCAGTCGCACCTCGGCCTGCTCCACCGAATCCCGCGCCGGTCATCCCCACCGCGAGATGGACCTTCCTGTTCCCCCATCGGCGCGCAAGCGCACGAACATCCTTGGCGGGCACACCGGTCTCGCTCTCCTGCCACTCGGGAGTCTTGGGAACGCCATCGGATTCGCCGAGAAGATAGGCCCTCCACTCGTCGAATCCGGTCGTGCGCGTGGCAACGTAATCCTTGTCGTACAGGTCCTCCACCGCCCACACATACATGATGGCGGTGGCGAGCGCGGCATCGGTTTGTGGCCGGACCGGAATCCAGCGCCCGCCCAGCAATTGCGCGGTCGGGTTGCAGTGCGGGTCGATATGAACGAACTCAATGCCGAGCTCCTTGGCCCACAGGCGCCGCGGCGTGCCCTCGAATCCCGCGTAGGCCCCGTTGGTACTTTCTGGGTCGCAGGACCAGAAGACGATCATGTCGGCTTCCTGCAGGCAATCCTCCACTCCACCATAGCCGGATGGCACGCCGACGCGCATCGAGTTGCCGAAATGATGCATGGCACCCCAGTACCAGCCTTCCCAGCTGTCCGGATTGGCCGCGACCCGGGTGAAGCCGATCAGGTTGGCAAAGCGCGTCAGTGCGCTGAGGTAGTAGCCCACGTTGCCCCACTGGTGATGAGACGACATCGGGAAGGTGATGGAACCGGGACCGTGAACGCGCTTCTGCCGGTTGATTTCCCTGGCGACAATGCCCAGGGCCTCGTCCCAGCTGATACGCACATAGCCGGATTTGCCCCGGTTCTGTGGATTGCGCTCGCCGTCAGGGTCGAAGTCGACCCGCTTCATCGGATGAAGGATGCGCTTGTCGGAATAGACGAGTGACTTGAGCGTCAAGGCGTGGGGTGCTACCAGGCTACGCCGTGGCGGGCTGAAACGGCGTCCGCGCGCCTCGATCACATAACTGGGCGCATCCGTGCTGTCCAGTTCGATGGGAGTCACCCGAACGACGCGGCCATCCTTGACGTAGACGAACAGAGGACCGCCGTTGGTACAGGTGGTGTAGCGGCGCGTGCCATCGCGCAGAGGCGTGCCCATCGGCAGGCCGACGGTGCGCATCATGCCCAGGGTCTGCATTAACCAAACCAGCAGTTCGTCTTCGCCCTCGGTCACCACCTTGAAATTCTTGGCAGCGTGGATGATCTCGCCCTGGTCAGGGTTCGGAGAAAGGAATTTCAGGGCGGTGGCGACATCCTTGAAGGCCATGCGCACGTCGGCCCGCGGATGCTTGCCGGCGCGCGACCGCACGCGCCCGTTCCTGAATGTGATGACGCGGCCGACGCTTTCATCCATCAGTCCGATCCAGGCCACGAGATCGCGCTCCTTCAGGCGATCACGATAAGCGGGAAAGCGGCGTGCCGTCAGGTCAAGAACCTTGGGCAAGGCAAACAGAATGGTCTTGAGGACCTGTCGTTTCATTATTCAATCCAAAGAAAAGCTTCGTTTGCTGCGCAAGCGCAGGCATGACGGCATGACTGAGCGCTTCCCCGGGCGGGCGAGTGGCCCGGGCGAGCGCGGCCATGTCAGGCTGTAAGTCAGAGACCCGGCAACGCCGGGCTCCATTGCAGCAACATGTCGCAATCGACCGCGAAATCGCGGACCGCAGCCGGGTCCGGGTGGCGAAAAATCATGTCCATGTCTTCGATGAGCGTTTCAAATCTCTCGATTCGTGCATTGGCGATCTCTACGCGCTAGAACGTATAGGCGACGTTCAGGAAGACGTTAATGGGATCGATTCGCAGCGTCGATCTGGAAACGATGTGCGTCCCAGTTGCGGTCGTCCCGTCCAGGGTAAGGTGAGTCTTTAGCGGAACGTAACCGACAGCGGTTCCGACAGACCAGTGTTTTGTGATCGCATAATTTGCCCCGATTTCAAATACCGGATTCCAGGACGAACTGAGTGACGCGTGTGCCGACCCGCCCGGACCAAGGTTATCCGTGACAAACTGGCTGTTGGTTGTCCGAACCTGTGTGAACCATGTGTAGTTCACTCCTAATCCGACGAAAGGACGGAATTTCGACTGGGCTGCAAACAGGTGGTATCGGAGGACGATAGCGGGCGGGATCGGTCTCGTCGACCCGAGGGTTCCATACTTCTTGAGCGTGCCATCGCCGACCAAGTTCACTGTGAGTGGCAGTCCAATAAGCGTGGCGACGCCGATGTTGTCGGTGACGTAATATTCGGTGGTAATTCCCATCGTATCCGTGGAACTCGCGTGCGCGCCGGTGCCGGAAAGTTGCTGATTCACCGTAACGCCGCCGACGCTTTCTACTGTGAGCGGCGTTGCATTTCCCTGTGGCGCGACGTGAAGCCACCCTGTCGAAAGCGTTATGCTTCCTGCCGATTGCGCATTGGCATTGCCGATAAGCGCAGCCGAGCAGATGCAAGCCACCATACCTACCGAACTGATTGCGCGTTTGTAATTCCGCATGTCTCTCCTCCTGTCGCTCTGTTTCGAACTTGTTATGAATCATCGGTGTCGCAACTGGATCTACCCGAATGATTTTTTTTCCTCATTTCGTATAGCTAAACACATGCCACGCACTCCGATTACCCCGCGCCCTGGTAAGCGTGCATGGCCAGGCGTTCCGTCTCAGGCGGGAACACGCACCACGTACCGTCGCGGTGCCGGAAGAAAAAGAATCCAAGCGGGCCGGCCGGTAGCAGTAGTTCGATACGCACGCAGGGTCTCTGATTCGAGTGTGCGCGACTGAATCGAGTAACGCGAACCGGCGTCGAAGAAGTCGGCCCAAGCCATTTTTCAACCTGCGAACGCAAAGACCGTTCTGCTCCAGTACTCATGCTCTTTTCCCGCAAACCATTAGGTGTTCTAAACTCGAAACACTGGCAGGTGTCAGTACCGCGACTTCGCGGCGCCTACGCCCGGTTAAACTTTAATCCGGGTGCGTGACCGAACCCGTCCCTGTGATGTCGTGGCTCGTGTCACGTTGCGCTGCCCTGCGCATCTCTCGCTGCTGGGTCTTT
The DNA here is from genome assembly GCF_003387275.1 of Paraburkholderia sp. BL6669N2. Lineage (NCBI taxonomy): Bacteria > Pseudomonadati > Pseudomonadota > Betaproteobacteria > Burkholderiales > Burkholderiaceae > Paraburkholderia > Paraburkholderia sp. BL6669N2. The sequence goes on from NZ_QUNA01000002.1 coordinate 2,674,829, forward strand.
CTCACCCGACGGTTGCTCTGCCCGCAACGGCCTCGCGGCGGCCGAGATCGAAAATGCGAACGGAAAGCGCCCGAGCGCGGATGTCGCCAATGCTTCAAACGCGGGGTCGGCAAGTTCGACGTGGAGCGACATTCCGCGCGAGGCGTCATCAATGAGGCGAACGGTTGCATCCGCGACGCCAGCTTCCGCGAGCGCCGACTTCAGGGCGTCTACCGTTTCGCGCCGTTTAAGCGCTGGTTTGAAGATCTTGCCGACGCCGGTCAGTGGCATCGCATCCACGATCCGTATCCCCTTCGGCAACGCGGCGCGTTCGTTGATCTCGTGACGCAGAAACTCGGCCAGTTCCGCTTCGGTTGCGGTTGTGCCTGGCTTCAGTTGGACATAGGCGACCGGCAACTCGCCCGCGTGCATATCGGGGCGCCCTACAGCCGCGGCGATCTGGACTGAGGGATGGCGATGCAATGGTTCCTCGATTGCCGCAGGGTCGATGTTGTGTCCGCCCCGGATAATGAGTTCCTTCTTGCGGCCGGTGAGCCAGAAGTAGCCGTCAGTGTCGCAGCGTCCGAGATCGCCGGTATTGAGCCACCGCCCGCCGTCGCCACCGTCCATCCAGATGCCATTGTTCTGCTCCGGCCGCGTATAGCCAGCGAACACGTTGGGCCCCGAGATAACCAGCTGGCCGACCTCATCCGCAATGCAATCCCGAACATAGCGGCCAGCTTCATCGACCACTACGGCTTTCATTGCCTGCCCTGGAAGACGCAGACCAATCGAACCGACCCTGCGCTCTCCAACCGGCGGGTTCACGCTGCTAACGCAGGTACCTTCGGTGAGGCCGTAGCCTTCGAGGATTCTTATTCCTGTACGATCCTGGAACGTGCGAAGCAATTCCACCGGCATGGGGGCGGCACCGCACAACCCATACTCGAGTGAACTGATATCGTGTTCGCCGACCGGAACGTCGAGCAGCGATCCGTAGAGTGTCGGGACACCGCTGAAGAAGTTAATGCGGTAATGCTCGACGATTTCCCAGAAACGATTTACAACGCCCTCGCCCCTGTAACCTTGCGGTGTGCCGAGTACGACGTGGGCACCACGCGAAAGCGCCAGCAGACCTGTCACCATCACGGCGTTGACATGGAAAAGCGGTAGCCCGCAAAAAATCGTTTTCCCTGGACCAATGCTGTCGCCGAAGAATTGACCGGCGTTCCACGCATTGGCCACCTCATTGCGGTGCCGGCGAACCGCAATCTTCGGCAACCCCGTGGTGCCGCCCGTGCAGAAGAATGACGAGACATCATCGCTGCTCATCCGACCGCTGGTGTTGACCGCCTCCCCCGATTCCCTCGCGATTACGGTGCTGAAATCGTGGATGCCGACATGTGCAGGCACGGCACCGTGCACGCCGCCAGGCCCATGCAGATGTGAACCCTCACCACGTCGAAGCACCCTGGCGGCAAGTCCCTTTTCGCCCGGCATGCGGGCGGCCGGGTTCACGAGTACCAGATGCTGCAGGCAAGGGAGCTTGTGCAGCACTGCCTGCACCTTCTGCCAGAGGTCGGTTCCGGGCAGCGGCGCCAGCGTGACGAGCACGCTCGCGCATGAGGCGTTGAGCAGTTCGCCGATGGCGTCACTCTCAAGCAGCGGATTGATCGCGCAGACAATGCCGGCGGCTTCGCCGCCCCAGATCACGAAGTGCGTCTCAGGGAGATTCGGCAGAACGTAAGCGATAACGGAGTCGCGCCGTACTCCCAGGCGCGCAAACATGTTCGCGGTTCGCGTGACATCGCGCACGAATTCGCTGTACGTCCAGCACTCTGCGTGCCGGTGGTCGTCGGCGGTTGCAAAGAAAGAAAGTGCGGGTGCCGACGGATTAATCGCCGCGCCCCGGCAGATCATCTCGTAAGTGCTCAACGGAAGATCCGCCGGCAGTCCCTGCGTTTCGATGGCAAGGACTTCGTCCATGTTTGCGATGCCTTTCATGCGGCCTGTTCCACAACGACGTTATGCTGCACGCCCAGATCGATCGAGCGATCGTAGCTGGCGATGTGCGCCTCCACGACGTCTCCCACTCGCAGGTATTGCGGTCTTTCCTCCTGCATCTTCAGGAACAGACGCCATTTTTCTGCGTCGGGCAGCTGCGCCGCGGCGCGTTGCTTTTCGGGCGATGGAATGCTCAATGCACAGCCGGACGGCGTGCCCGTCGCGAGCAGATCGCCAGTGTGCAGATCATGCACGCCTGAAAGCTCCGACAAGGTTTCTGCCGGTCCATAGACAAGACCCGCGGTCGTGTCATTCTGGCGGACGGTTCCGTTTACCGTCAGCGTCAGCACGAGTTCCTTCAACTTCGGAATATCGTGTTTCTCAAGGAGGCAAAGGTAAGGGCCGACAGGGCCGAACGTGCGATAGCTCTTGCCCTTGTAGAACTGCATCTGCGGAATCTGGATGTCGCGCGCGGAATAGTCGTTGACGATAACGGCGCCGGCGATGTACTCATGCAAGTTCTCTTCAGTGACAGTCTTTCGCGACCTGATGCCGCGTTTGAGGACAAGACCGAGTTCGATCTCGTAGTCGAGGAACTGCACCTCCCTGGGCTTCACGACGGATGAGTCGGCGGGAACGATGCAGCTCGTCGCCTTCGTGAAGATCATGTTGAACTTCTTCACATCCGGATCCATGCCGGACTCGATCATATGCTGGCGATAGTTCGCGCCCTGGCAAAGGAACTGCTGGTTGTCAGTAATGGGCGACAGCCAGTCCACCTCCGACTCGGGAATCGTCGAACCGCCTAGCACCAGCAGCCGTTCGACTGGATTCGCCTCGATGAACTCGGCGGTCGTGTTGAACTCGCCGGGAATCGGCGTAATCGCGCCGTTGGCCACGATGCCCCATTGGGCGCGGCCATAGTGACTGTAATGCAGAACATGAAGTGCCATTTATCGATCTCCGGTTTCTATTGAAGGGTTTGGTTCAGGCGAAAATCTTTGCCAGCGAGCGCAGCTTACTCAGCGTCAGGTCGGGGCTGCGGCGCAGGTTCCTGAAGAGCGCCGCGATGCTCGCAGGCGTGAATCTGGGCTTTGTAAAACTGCGCGGCATTGTCGGCCCCCATTGCGCCATCGCTTCGCGGCTCACCGCGTGCACACCCGCCGGCGCATCCGCCGTAAAGAGATCGCCGTCGCAATAGTGTTCGTGCTTGTCGCCCCACGGGTCCTGCCAGTAGTCGAATATCTGGCTGCCCAAAATATGCCGGCCGATCCCCCAAGCGTGCGTCCAGCCCTTTTCGCGCAGAACCCGCTGTCCCATGCCGACCGCATCGGCATCGACGACTTCGTAGGCGCTATGGCTGTAGGTGGGCAGGAAGCCTTGTGCAAGCGCGAGAGTATGGTGGTCGGCCGGCGTGTCACGCAGATCTAGCCGCATGAACGCGACGACGGGCGAGCCATCAGGAAGTACCTGTACGTCGCTGGGGATAAAGCCGAAATGCTGCGTATACCATGCGCAGGTTTCCTGATAGTCGACAAGCTCAAGCACGACATGTCCGAGCCGGACGATTTCCGGCGCGCACTCGGGCGGTCGCTGCGTCGCGTTAATCCGGACAGCCGCATCGGCGGAATTAAACGGCAATGGCGGCCGATGGGATAGCGTCGAAGCCGGCGATTGGCCCCATATCGCATCGATGCGAAAGCCTGAAGGGTCGGTCAGTCGTACCAGATAGCCGCCGCCGGGCAAGGGAGACCGTTCGACGTCCGAGGCGCCCGGCAGTTTTGCAAGTGCATCAAGCTCGGCCCTGTTATCGACCTGCAGACCGAATCCAACGAACCGGGACTTTGGTGCCTTCCGGACGACATAGCAAAAGTGCGAAGCACCCGTTCCCCGCAACAGGAGGAGGTCTTCACTGCGCAACACCGTCTGTAGCCCGAAATCAATGAGAAATTGCTCGGCTTTATCGAGGTCTGGTCGGTCGAATATCAGATAGGCCAATGCGGACGCTTTTGTCGTGGGATTGGGGTGACGGCTCGGCTGTGCAGTAGTCAGTTTCATGGCAATGGGAAATCAGACGGGTCGGATGACGTATGCAGCTTCAAGGGTTCGCGCGCGGATGAGACGGCGGGGCTGCACCTGCAAGGCAAGTCTTTCGCGCACGAGCCGATTTGCTTCGGCGGCCGGAGTGTCCTGGCCGATCGTCGCGTGCGATCGATCGGACCGAGGCAGCCCGTTCGACGGGCACGAGCCCGCGAAGAAATGCGGCTTCGAGGTCTTCCCAACTATCGTGTTGGGCGAGACGAAGCCGTTGCTCCCGATGGGCAATCTGGCCATGCCGCTTGACGGCGCGGCACCCGCCTTTGCTGCTGTCTCCACAGTCACTCCATCTGTCGTTTGGCGTTTGCCATGTTGTCTGTAACGCTGGCTCTCTGCCGTCGTTAGTGACATTAAAGTCATCGATGATACTTTTGTCAATAGAGAGATTCCATCTATACATGGACGTGGGGACGCCTCGACCTGTCATGCCCGACGCCACAAATCGCCGGGCAGCAAAGCGTCCCAGCCATACGGCGCCAGTCGCCCCGGTCGACGTACCAGAAGAACGCGAGCCGCGCGGTGCGTGCCCCAAGCGCGAGACGCGTGGCCGTCTGCTCGACGACGCCCTTACGCTGAGGGACAACAAAGGCATAGGGGCGTAGCGATCAACGAAGTCACCGAATCCGCCGAAGTTGGCGCGCTGGAAGGTGTAGTGACGGCGCGCGTTGCCGCATGACTTAGTTATCGAGGACGCGACTGGCGGCGACGACCCCGTGACCGTCATCGATTTTCAGTCGATGCAATCTTAATTTATCTGAACCGTACAGTTTATTTTTGTTGACAGGCGCGCTCCCCATAACTAGACTGCTCGTACTGGAAAAGAGGGCAAGGGAGCGCGGGGGCATGCAAGAGAGCATGGATATTCGGAGTCGGAACCTTCAACGGTCCTGCCGCATTCGATCAAGATGACCACCCGCGACCCACAGTTTCTGGCTCGTCCACACGGACACCGCATCGCGACCGATGTATGTCCCAAATAAATGAAATAGTCGCTTCGCGCGCCCTCCCCCTCATCCAGACTGCCAAATGCTGACGTGCAACCATCCCATCTGTTTCCGAGATCGTCATATGACGGCAAATGCTGAGAATTTTCCAAGTCAGTGCGGCGTCCGATTTCCCGCCCGGCCGCGACCGAATGCAACTCTGCTCACATACGTATCGCGCGCATGAGCCCGATCTCGCCAGTGCATACTCTTCGCCACCTTCACGTCGTGCGACAAGTGGTTGCCGTCATACTTCGCCTTATCGCGCTCATCATGTTCGGCCTGGCCAGCGCCGCTCTGAATGCGGCGGCGCTGCCGCCCTCCAGTCTGGACGCTCCCGCTGATGTTTCGCCCTCCGTGGGCGGAGGTTCCATCGCTTTGCAAACGCTCAATGCGCTGCAGAATAGACAGGACCAGATACGGCAGCGTGCTTCGACGGCAACAAGCGATGCGCAGTTGTTCGAACTGGATGCGCTGAGCCGGCACGTCGCCGAAGACGTCGACAGGCTGATAACCACGTCGCTGGAGCCTGATCGCGCGAAAACGCATGCACAGCTCGACGTACTCGGAGCCGCACCCGCTTCCGAATCCGCAGCGGAAACGCCCGCAGTCGCCCAACAGCGCAATGTGCTCGCTGCTGAGCAGTTACAACTCGACGCCGAAATCAGGCAAGCGGCAACCATCAAGGAAAACCTTGCTAAGCTGAGCGCGCAGATCACCCGACTGCTGCACAACCATCTAAAGGATCAGTTGGCCCTTCGTTCCGACAGCGTAGTCAGCACCGCGTTCTGGGCACCCGCGTTCCATCCCGATACAGCTGATTATCAACGTCTGCGAGACTTCTATGGGCAGATCCAAGGGCAGATTCAATCGACGTGGCAAGCAGGGCATCGGGTCGTAACCGCGCTGCTTGTGCTGTTCGCTCTAGCCCTCGCAACGATTGGCACGCGGCTTCTTGACAGAGCATCGGAACGGTTCTGCCTGCACCGCCTCCCGGAAGGCCGGTTACGGCGCAGCGCGATGGCGATCTCGACCGTATTCGCGACCGTGGCGACCACTATATGTGTCGTTGATCTATTCTATTTCGCGTTGACCCGCCAGCAGGCGGTGCCCGCTACGCTGCAGGGCTTCGCCAGCGAATTCATCAAACACGTGGTGACCTGCGCGTTGGTTGTTGCTCTCGGCCGGGCATTGCTTAGCACACGACATCCGTCGTGGCGGTTGCCGGCCATCGCAGATCCGGTCGCTCGCGCGCTACGTCCTTTCCCATGGATACTGGCCGCACCGTTGCTATTTTCAGGTGCCGTCGAGCAACTCAACCGCGCAATCGACACGAGTCTGCAAATTACCCTCTTTACTCGTGGCGTGGTTGCGTTAGTGGTCGCGCTAACCATCGGTATGTCGCTTTTACGAGCAAACCGGGTACGCCGTGCGCTTGCCGCTGCAGGAGAATCGCCCGAGGCTCGTTCGACTCTCGCTGGGATTATTCACGCCGCCGTCTGCCTTGCCGTCGGCGCTTCTCTGATTGCATTACTTTGTGGCTATGTTTCGTTTGCGCGGTTCCTGACCTACGAACTGGTCTGGTTCGATCTCGTACTGAGCAGCGTTTATCTGCTGACAAAGCTCGCCCATGATGTTTCCGAAAGCGTGTTTTCCCCATGCCACGCCAGCGGCAAAGCAGTCGGGCAACTATTCGGACTGCAAGAAGTCCATCTTGCACAGGTGGCAACGATCCTGTCTGGCGTTCTTCGTAGCGCATTGATACTGGCTGCAGTCATCGCACTGCTCACGGGGGGGCTCGGGACGACGCCATCAGACCTGATCGACAGCATTCTCAGCGTGCTCGGCGGCGAGCGCTTACACGCGCTCAATATTGTTCCCGCCCATATTTTTAGCGCTATCTTTACCTGCGCATTATGTCTGTATCTGGTTAGCCTCGTCCGCAAATGGCTCGACACCGAGTTTCTGCCCAAGACGCAAATGAGTTCAGGTATGCGCGCGTCGCTGCTAACGGTGTTCTCCAATGTCGGCTATGTCCTCGTCGCGCTGCAAACCTTTTCCGTACTCGGTGTGAAATGGCATAACCTGGCGTGGATCGTCAGCGCATTGTCAGTAGGCATCGGCTTTGGTCTGCAGGAGATCGTTAAAAACTTCATCTCCGGACTAATATTGCTTGCGGAACGGCCGGTCAAAGTAGGCGACATGATCAGTATCACCGGCATTGAAGGCGACATCCGGCGTATCAGTGTACGCGCAACCGAAATACAGCTCGCGGACAGATCAACGGTAATCGTTCCCAATTCACACCTGATTTCGCAGAATGTGCGGAACGTGACAATGGGAAACAAAACGCAGGGAGTTGTCACGCTGAGCCTTACGTTTGCGCTGGACATCGACCCGGAGCAGGTACGCGATGTTCTTCTGGAAGCTTACCTGGATCATCCATCGGTTCTCGACCGCCCCGCGCCTTCGGTGATCTTCAGCCAGTTGACGCCTGAGGGAATGACACTGACCGCCACCGGATATGTCGCCAGCCCCAGGATCGCCGGCGACACGAGAAGTGATCTGCTATTTGCAATCCTGAAGCGATTACGTGCTTCGGAAATACCGCTGTCGATCTCTCGAACGGTCGTAGTCCGAGGTATGAGCGGTAGCATTTCGAACCAGCAACCCACAGATCGCAATCCCGGACCGGCAGAGCTTCGGATTCCGTCTACAGTCATCGAATAGATAGTCATCCAAAATAGCACGCCTGAAATTTTTGACTTCTACAATGGCGCGAAATACGCGCAAGCTTTCAAGCCGCGTCAAGCCCTCTACAGACGTCTGGCCTTTGAACTGCCGACCAATGAGTCGTCGCACAAGCGACTTGATCCCGCCCGCGCCCATCAGATAACAGGTCTTGACTGCACGGTTGCATTCATTGCGAGATCCAGTGACGCTGCCGGGCGACTGGTTGCTCGCCGAAGGCTGCCATCTCGACAGTCACTCCATATGTCGTTCATTAGACCAGCCTCTCTTGCCGTTGACACTAACATCATGGTTGCGTACTTTGTCAATGTAGACGTTTGAATCTATACTTGGGCATGCCCAGGATCGGATCCATCAATGCCTAACCCTTCAAATCGCCGGACAGCAAAGCCCGCAGCCCCTGCCGCACCGTCCCCGGCACCCGTCGCAGAAGAGCGCGAGCCACGCGGCGCGCGCCGCAAGCGCGAGACGCGCGCCCGACTGCTCGACTCCGCCCTCAGGCTCATGGCTGAGAGAGGCATGGAAGGCGTAGCGATCAACGAGATCACCGAGGCTGCCGACGTCGGCTTCGGTTCGTTCTACAACCACTTTGAATCGAAAGAAGAGATTTACTCGACGCTTGTCGACAACGTCTTCAAGGACTTCGCGGACGTGCTGGACCGTGTTGCCAGTGGCCTTTCCGATCCGGCCGAGGTGGTTTCCGTCGCCGTGCGCCACACGGTGATGCGCGCGCGGCGCGACCCCGTATGGGGACGTTTCCTGATACGCGAAGGGTTTTCAGCGCGCGCGCTGAGCCGCGGTCTTGGTCAGCGGCTGCTGCGAGACATCGCCAACGGTATTGCGGCCAAGCGCTTTGTGCTTGCGGACCCGCTGATGGGCTTTCTTTCAGTGGGGGGCACCGTGCTGTCCGTGATTGCCGCGGACCTGAATTTCGTCGCTCCCGGTGCACCCGCGTCGAACGTACTCAAGGAACTTGGGTTTAGTGGAGAGCACTTGCCCGAGCGTACAGCAGCCACGCTGTTGTACACACTCGGGATCAAGCGGGCAGAGGCGGAGAAGATCGCGGCGCGTCCGCTGCCTGCCGTCGACGAGAGGACTGAAGCCGTTTGAGTTCGAGGGCCCGGTCACACTAATTCCGACGGTTTGGCCGCCTGAAATCAGCCGCCAGCGTGGCGGACCGGGGAACAAGTCCGGTCGACCGCTAGCGATAGAATCCACCGGCTAAAGCCTTGACACTAGCAATGAGCTCGCGCTCCTGGTCGTCGAGAGCTTCGCTGTGGCACTTCGCAAGTTCGCTAAGCGCTCGCGACAGAGCTCTGACCGGATGAGACGCCGACGGCAAAAACGGCCACGCATGGAGCAGGTAGATGAGTGGCGTAATCTCGCGGCGTTCGCACCAGCGATCAAAGAGCACGATGCACACGTCATTGGCCTCCTTACGCAAGCAGGAATCGTCGTTCCCGCTGCTGTTGCAAGGCTCGGTCCCGACGATCTTGAATGTTCCCGCGCAAGTGCGGTGGCGGTTTCGTTCCATGTTCCTTCCGGTGCGCGGTGCGCCAATTCCTGCATCGGTTCAGCCCGCCAGAGCTGGGCATGACAACGCCGAGCCTCCCGTGCCGGCAGGGATGCGCGCCGGTGCAGTCGCCGACACGATCGCCGACGCCGAAAATTCCCGGACGGCGTCGCCAATTTGGGTGCCTATCCTTCTCACTGCGACTCGATGGCCGTTGACGAGTGCATCGTAGCCGGCCGATACGGGCTGGCTGACTATGCTGCGGCAGGTCAATGTTCGTGAGTCGTTTGACTTGCGTACACTCCAGGTGACGTCAATCAACGCGTGTGAGCCCGGCCACGACTCAAAACGCTGCACGTCGACGGAGACCTGATACGTGCGAGCGTCCTCAGCATGACCTGGCTGGAACGTGTCGGGTCGGCCCGTCGGCCGAGTCGCGGCCGCGAGCAGCGCATTGCGGAGCTCGTCTGCAAGCGGCGATGCCCAGCGCTCGTCTTCCAGAATCCTGACGCGCGCCGCATCGACCTGTACGACGATCTGGCTCCTTGCCACTGAAACCGGCACCTTCGCCACGCGCATGTCGATCCAGAAGGCAGGACTGACCGTGACGCTTTCACGCGTCGGCTCCCTGTCAGTGCCGAGGGTATAGAAGCGGGCCGGCGGGGAAGCACAGGCGCTCAGCGCGGCCAGACCCACGACGGCTGCAATACGGGCGACCGCGCGCCACGCGCGGGATTGGATGAGGTTCACCGTTGATCTCCTTTCTTCCCGAACAGGAGCGCCTGGGGATGACGTTCCAGATAATCGGCGAGCGCATTGAGGGATTGCAGGGTGCGCGTGAGTTCCTGCATGGCATCCTGGACGTCCGACTGCATGGGCGCCGTCTGCCGGAGCGTCGTTTCGGCGGTACTGAAGGTTTTCTGCGCCGCCGCTAGCGTGTCGCGGGCTTGTGGAACGACCTCTGTGTCCATGTGACCAAACAGCTTGTTGGCGTTTTCAAGTGCACCGTTAAGGTTGGCTCCGATCCTGTCGAACGGCACCTGATCCAGCTTCCTCGCAATGTCGGCTATCTGCACCTGAAGTTCGTCAAGGGTGTTCGGCACAGTCGGCAGTTCAATAGGATTGCGATGTACATCGACACTCGCCCGAGGCGCTTTCGGAAACATGTCGAGTGCCACGAATAGCTGGCCTGTCAGCAGATTGCCGGTCCGCAACTGGCCGCGCATTCCTTCCATGACGAGGTGTTCCAGCAACTCATGACCACCCTGCGAGTTCGGAGCCGGTAGCGCTTCGTTGGAGCGCCGGCTGAGCCGGTCGGGATACAGCGCCAGCGATACCTTCATGCTGAAACTCTTCTCCTTTTCGTTGTATTCGATACCGATGTCCGTCACCTGCCCCAGCGCGATACCTCTAAGGTCGACAGGCGCGCCGACAGACAGGCCACGCAGCGACTGGTTGAACCGCATCACGACATTGAGCGGCGCACCGTCGGGCTCGCGCATCGCGTCCGACTCGTCCGATGCGAGCCGGAACACGGCCTTGTCCCCCGCCGGTTGTCCGGCGTCCTGACCCGGCGGCGACTGGAATGCCAGGCCTCCGACAACCACCGTCGCCAAAGATTGTGTATTGAGCTTCAATCCGTTCGAATCCAGACGAAGGTCAACACCGCTTGCGTGCCACCACCGTGTATTGGTGCCGACATACTGGTCAAACGGGGCGGTGACGAAAACATTGACGATGACGCCGGTGCCATGCGGATCGAGCGAGAAGCCGACCACCTGGCCTACCTTGACGCGATGGTAGAAGATCGGAGCGCCGATATCGACGGAGCCCAAAGACTCCCCTCTCAGCGTGTACTGATGCCCCCGCTGCCCGGAAGTGACAATAGGCGGACTTTCGAGCCCGACAAACGCGGCTTGGCTTTCCGAAGACTGCCCGACGTCGACACCGATGTACGCGCCGGACAGCAGCGTACCGAGGCCCGAGATGCCGTTAGCGCCCACGCGCGGACGAACCACCCAGAAGCGCGTGCCTCGGTTCGCGAACTTTCCTGCCTGCTTGATCAGATCGATCGTGACGATGACATGCTGCAGATCCTTTGACAGCGCGACCGACTGAACCGAACCGATCTCCACGTCCTTGTATTTGACCTTCGTTTTGCCCGCCTCCATGCCCTCAGCGTTGCTGAATGTGACCGTCACCGTCGGTCCCTTGTCGGTGACGGATTTGACTACCAGCGCAACACCGATCAGCGCACAGATGAGTGGCACCAACCAGATGAGGGAGGGAATCCAGCGTTTTCGCGGTTTGATGTCAGGTCTGGGTGGCGTGGGAAGATGCATCGATCGTGGAGTGGGTAGAAAATATGAGGTTATTGAGAAGTGCGGAAGCCGCTAAAGGAATTCGTTCATGGCCGTGAACCACGCGCTGGCTCGCAGCGCACGTTGTCCCAGATCAGCCGCGGATCGAACTGATGCGACGCGAGCATGGTGAGAATCACCACCGCGCCGAAGGCCAACGCGCCCGGACCGGCAGTGACAACGGCAAACGAACCGAAGTGCACCAACGCGACCGTCAGTGCGACAACGAAGACGTCGAGCATCGACCACCGGCCTACGCACTCGACGAGCCGATGCAGCCTCGCGCGTTCGAGCGGCTGCCAGTCCGGACTGCAACGGGCCGCTACGATCTGCAGCGTGAGAATCGCGAGCTTGAGCATCGGCACGACGACGCTGGCGACGAACACAACGACGGCGAGCGGCCAGTCGCCTGAAGTCCAGAAGTACGCCACACCGCCGAGGATCGTGTCGTCCTCCGAGTGGCCGAGGGACGCCGCGTGCATGATAGGCAACAGGTTCGCGGGTAGGTAGGCGAGTGCCGCGGCAAGAACGAGGCTCGACGTGCGCGTCACGCTATCGGGATGGCGCGTGTGAAGCATCGATTCGCACCGGGAGCAGCGCTGGTCCGACGATCCCGCAATGTGCTTCTGCACCAGTCCACAGGTATGACACGCTACGAGCCCGGCGCGCCGCGCCGTCCAATGCACCGCCGGCGCGGGCTTCAGCCCGAAGAACCTCAGCCGTCGCGAGGCGCACCGGCGCTTTACCCTGGTCCAGCGGATCTCGGTGGGTCGTCGAAGCTTTATTTCGTCCCGCGCTGACCACAGCACGCGCGGGTCGAAAGCGCCGAGAAACGCCAACATCAACGTGAGTGCGCCGAATGCAAACAGTCCTGGCCCAGGGATCACCTGCGCCATGCTGACCATTTTCACGATCGTGATGACCACGCCGAGCATGAACACTTCGATCATGCCCCATGGACGGATGAACTGCACGACGCGAAGCATTCGACTGAAATGGCGTACTACCTTGCCAAGGCGCAGCGGAACAAGCACATAGAGAAGCGCGAGGAGTTCGATCAGCGGAAACAGGATCGCTGAGCACAACACCATCGTTGCGACGATGCGCATGTGGCCCGTCCATAACGCCCACACCGCGCCAAGTAACGTCGCCTCCGAGGTCATACCGTTGGTCTGCAGTTGTATGACCGGGAAAGCCTGCGCTATACAGAATGTGATCAAAGCTGCGACGGTGAGCGCACCAATCCGGTCGAGGGGCACGCTCGCTCCCTGCGTTCCTTCCAGGCTCGCACGGCAGCGCGAGCAACTCGCAGCCTGCCCGTCCCGCAGCAGAGGCTTGCGAAACAGCAGATCGCACTCGTGACAGGCGATCAGTTTCTTATATTCCATACTGGGAACTGGACAACCTGAAGTTGTGGCGCGTTCGATGCACGTGAAGTCCGGCTTGACCCTTCCTGTACGTCGGCGCATTGTTATTTCGGATTGAAAACGACTGCTCCGATACCGGCGGTACAGTCAAGGAAAAGCGGCCTGACTGGCAGGCCGCCCTCCGCGGCTTCATCGACGCGCGATCATTGCGTCGACGCTGTTTGCGGCTGGCCTGGCGGCAGTTCGCCCATCGACTGGAAGAGTGCAGCGGTATCGGTCATGCGCTGGCTTGCCGCGCGCACGGCGCCGATCTGTGCGCTGAGAAAGCGCTGCTCGCTGGCATGCTCCGCTGTTGACGGCAGCGAACCCATGCGGCGGCGCGACGCGGTATCGTCGAACCCCGCCTGCGCGGCCTGTGCCGCTGCTTCAGTCGACGCGAGTGTCTGTGCGTCGTTATCCAGCGCGGCAAGCGAATCCGCGACATTCTGGAACGCCGACAGAACGGTGGACTTGTAGTTCAGCACCGCCGCATCGTAAGCATCGATTGACGCCTTGCGGTGCGCGAACAGCGCGCCGCCATGGAAAATCGGCTGCGACAGTCCCGCACCGATCGCCCACAGCCCGCCCGCGCCCGAGAGAACCGCCGGCCAGCTAAAGCCGCCGCGGCCCATCGAAGCCGTCAGCGACAGGCTCGGAAAGAGCTGCGCGGTCGCAGCACCGACATCGGCGGCAGCGGCTTTCACGGCGGCGTCGGCTGCCTGAACGTCGGGGCGCGAACGCAGCAGGTCCGACGGCACCACGACGGGCACGTGTTCAGGCAAGCTCAGGCTGTCGAGGTCGGGAACCGCCGGCGCGTTGTCCGGCGTGCGGCCCATGAGCACCGCGAGCGCGTGAATTGCCGTGGCGCGCTGCTGGCGTAACGCAGGAAGACTCGCCGCGGCCGAAGCCGCATCCTGCGTCGACCCAAGCGCCTGCACACGCGAGACCGAGCCGAGTGCGTAGCGTTGCTGGTCCTCGTCCGCGGCCGTCCTGGCCACGGCGACGAGCCGTTCGGTGAGCGTGATCTGGCGATCGAGTGCCGCCACGCTGATCGTCGTACCGACGATGTTTGCCGCGAGCGCGCGCCGCGCCGCCTCCAGTTGATACGCCTGCACGTCTACGCGAGCGGCGCCGGCCGCGTTCGCCGAACGGGTCGCACCGAACAGGTCGAACGTGTAGGACGCGAGAAACTGTCCGGCAAAAAAGTTGTAGCGAACCTCACTGGGGCCGAGGCCGGGCACAACCGGTGAACGCCCGCGATCGACCTGTGCGGCAGCATCGATTGAAGGCAGCGTCGATGCGCCGACCTGGGCGCGCAGTTCCTGCTGCGCGGCTGCGAGCGTGCGCTGCGCAGCCCCGAGCGTGGGGCTGTTGCCCAAGCCTTCCTCGACCAGTGCACTCAGTGCGTCCGACCGGTAAAGCCGCCACCATTGCGGAACGCCCACTGCGCCGACATCGAACTGCTGCGCGACGCCGGCCGCGGTGACGGTCCTGGCCGGTTGTGCTTCGGCACCGTAGTGCACGGGCGAAGGCATCGCCGGGGGCGCGCCGTTCGGGCCGAACGTGCAGGCCGTCAGTGCGATGGCCGCAGCCACCGCCATTACGGATGTCTTATACGAAAGGCTCATCATCAATTCTCCGCATGTTCGGCGACGACCGGCTGCACCCCGCGCTCGTCGTGCCGGACCCTGAAGCACGCCGCGTACAGCGCGGGCAGGAAGAACACGGTCAGTACTGTGGCGATCGTGATGCCGCCCATCAGCGCGGTCGCCATCGGACCGAAGAAGCCCGAGCGCAGCAGCGGAATGAGGGCGAGCACGGCGGCCGCAGCCGTCAGCATGATCGGCCTGAAACGCCTTATCGTTGCGCCGATAATCGCGTCGAAGCGCGCATGCCCTGCCGCGATATCCTGATCGATCTGGTCGACCAGAATCACGGAGTTGCGCATGATGATGCCGAACATCGCAATCACGCCCAGCAGCGCGACGAAGCCGAAGGGCTTGCCGAACAGCAGCAGCGCGGCCACGACGCCGATCAGGCCGAGCGGCGCCGTCAGCACGACGATGAAGGTCCGCGCGAAGTTCTTGAGCTGGATCATCAACAACAGCAGCACGGCGATGATCATCAACGGCATTTCGGCATTAATCGACGTCTGGCCCTTCACGCTTTCTTCGACCGCGCCGCCCACCTGAATGCGATAGCCGACCGGCAGCCTGGCGGTTTGCGCCGCGAGCGCACGTTCGATGTCGTGGGTCACGTCGATGCCCTGCGCGTCGCCGCGCACGTCCGCCTGCACCGTGATGGTCGGCTGGCGGTCACGTTGCCAGATGACGCCGTACTCGAGCGTATTGCGCACGTGCCCGAGCGAGGCGAGCGGCACTGGGCCGTTGGGCGTCGGCATTGCGAGGCTCGTAAGCTGTGCCGGGTCGACGCGTTCGGTTTTTGGCGCACGCAGATCGACACTGATCAGCTTATCGCGCTCGCGGTACTGCGTCACCGTGTAGCCCGACAGCGTCATCGCGAGGAAGTTCGAGACATCTTCCGAGCTGACACCAAGCTGGCGCGCCCGGTTCTGGTCGATCTCGAACGAGATCGAGCGCTCCGCCGGCTCGTCCCAGTCGAACTGCACGTTGCGCGTGCGCGGATCAGCGCGGACCTTGTCCGACACGTCTTGAGCAATCGATCGCACGGTTGCGATATCGTCGCCACTCACGCGGAATTTGATCGGGAAGCCGACCGGCGGACCATTCTCGAGCCGGGAAACGCGTGCCCGCACGCCGGAGAAATCCTTCTCGAGCTTGCCGTCGAGCCAGCGCATCAGTTCCTCGCGGTTTTCCACGCTCTTAGCCGTAATCACGAATTGCGCGAAATTCGGCTGCTGAAGCTGCTGGTCGAGCGTCAGGTAAAAACGCGGCGCGCCCGTGCCAACAAAGTCGACGAAGTGGTCGATTTCGGCTTTGCCGTCGAGCACCGCTTCCAGGCGCTTCGCTTCACGCAGCGTCGCTTCGAACGAGGCGCCTTCCGGCAACCGCAGATCGACCAGCAGTTCCGGCCGTTCCGAGTTCGGGAAGAACTGCTGCGGCACGCGCGTGAAGGCCAGCATGGAAATCGCGAAAAGCACGACGGTGACGCCGAGCACGACCCATCGACGCTCGACGCACCACGCAACCCACCCCGACAGGTGCCGGTAGAAGCCGGTGTTGCCGATTTCATGCGGATCATGGTGTGCACCGCCGGGTTGAGGCTTGCGTTCCGGCAGCAGGTAATAACCCAGCAATGGCACCAGCACGACGGCCGCGAACCACGAAACGATCAGCGCGATGGCCGACACCTCGAAGATCGAACGCGTGTATTCGCCGGTGCTGGATTTAGCCAGCGCAATCGGCAGGAAGCCGCATACGGTGACGAGCGTGCCTGTCAGCATCGGGAATGCCGTGCTGGTATACGCGAACGCTGCCGAGCGCGCCCGGCTCCAGCCCTCCTCCAGCTTCACCGCCATCATTTCGACGGCGATGATCGCGTCGTCGACGAGCAGGCCCAGCGCGAGCACGAGCGTACCGAGCGAAACCTTGTCCAGCCCGATATTGAACATGTGCATGCAAAGCGCCGTCACCGCCAGCACGATCGGAATCGTGATCACGACGACCATGCCCGTGCGCAATCCAAGCGAGACGAGGCTCACGACCAGCACGATCGCCACCGCTTCGCCAACCGATCTCACGAACTCGTCCACCGAGTGCTTGACCGCGTGCGGCATGCTCGACACCGGCGCGAGTTTCAGACCCGCCGGCAGCGTGGCCTGCAGTTCGGCGGCTTTTGCGTCGAGCGCCTTGCCGAGGTCGATCACGTCGCCGCCCTTTTGCATCGTCACGCCGATGCCGAGCACCGCCTGGCCGCCGACGCGCATCTGGGTCGCCGGCGGGTCGTCGTAACCGCGCGTGACCTTCGCGATGTCGCCCAGCCGGAACGTGCGCCTGTTGATGGTGATGAGCATGTCGGAGAGCGCCTGCACATCCTTGAGCGCGCCGCTCGGCCGCACGAACACGCGGTCGTCCGCGGTCGTGATGGTGCCGACGGGCGCCACGGCATTCTGTGCGTCGATCGCCTGCGCGAGCTGCTGCGGCGTGATCGAAAGCCGCGTGAGCTGCGCATTCGATATTTCAACGAAGATGCGCTGATCGGGGTCACCAAAATAGTCGACCTTCGCCACCCCGGGTACGCGCAGCAGGACCGTGCGCAGCTTGTCAGCGTAGTCGTGCAGTTGCGCCGGCGAAAAGCCGTCGCCTTCAAGCGCATAGATGTTGGTGTAGACGTCACCGAACTCGTCGTTGAAAAACGGGCCGACCGTGCCCTTCGGCAGCGTCGCGGCAATGTCGCCAACCTTCTTGCGCACCTGATACCAGGTTTCCGGCACTTCCTTGACGGGGGCCGAGTCCTTCATGGCGAAGAAGATCATCGACTCGCCCGGGCGCGAGTAGCTCTTGATGTTGTCGATGTTCGGCGCGGCCTGCAACTGGCGGCCGATCCGGTCAGTGATCTGTTCCTGCACCTCGCGCGCCGTCGCACCAGGCCAGTAGGTCTTGATCACCATCGTGCGGAAGGTGAACGGCGGATCCTCCGACTGCGCGAGTTTCGTATAACCGATCACGCCGAAAAGCGTGGCGAGGCCAATCAGAAAGATCACGAGCTGCTGATGACGCAGCGCCCAGGCGGAAAGATTGAAGCCGCCTTCGCCAGATCTGTCTTCGCCGGAAGACGGGACAGGCGCGCTCTTGCGCACGGATTCATCGTCGCGTGAGTTCATGACGGGGAATCCTCCGGATGCAGCGGTGCCACCACCTGCACATGCTGGCCTGTGCTCACGGCGTGTACGCCCTGCACCATGACTCGGTCGCCGTCGTGGAGACCCGATGCGATGGAGACCGTGCGCTCGTCATATCGCTGCACCGTCACAGGGCGCAGCTCGAGCGTATCGGTGCCGGCACGCACCACCCAGACTGCGGGGTGCTCGCCTTGGTGAAAAAGCGCCGTCACAGGTATCGTGAACGGCTGTGTGGCTGCCGCATTGCCGACGGCATTGAACGCAACGGTCGCGGTCATGCCGGGGCGCACTTCAGGGCTGGGCTCGCTCAGGGTGAGCTTGATGCGCCATGTCCGGCTTTGCGGATCGGCGCTCGGCGAGACCTCGCGCACGCGAGCTTCGAACAGCTTGCCGGGCAATGCAGGCAGTCTGACGCGCGCCATGCTGCCGACTGTCACCGAGCTAAGCGTCTGCTCGGCAGCGTCGCAGATGATATCTACGTCGCCTGTCCAATCGAGGTGATAGATGGATTGGGTTGCCTGAACATTCTGGCCCGTGTCGGCGTCCTCCGACGTAATCACGCCGTCGTGGTCCGCTGTCAGCGTCGCATAGCGCAGATTGTCCGACGCGAGCGCCATCTGCGCGAGCGCCGAGTCGCGCTGCGCAGTAGCGGAAGCGTACGCGTCCTGCGTCTGTTCAAGCTGCGCAGGTGCAATCAGGTTTGCTTGCGCCTGCGCTTGATCCCGATTGAGCTGCTGCGTCGCGTAGACAAACCGGTGTTCGGCGGCATCGAGTTGCGCCCGCGCGTTCGCCAGATTACTGCGCAGATCCGTCGGATCGAGGAGCGCAACGGCCTGCCCCGCCTTGACCGCGTCGCCGAGACGAACGCGCCGTTCGATGATCTTGCCGCCCACCCTGAACGAAAGCGCCGTGGAGTAGCGAGCCTGCACCTGAGCCGGCAGCGAAGCACTTACCGTGCGCCCGTCAGCGTGCACGGCCAGGGCGACCACGGGCTTCGGCTCCGGAGCGGCCGCTTCCCGCGGGTGGCAAGCCGAGAACAGGACCGCGCAGCAGGCCGCAAGCGCCACGCGTGCGCATTGCAGAGATTGGACGAAGGAAGGTAAGAAGCAACGCGCAGGCGCCTGCGCGATAAGGCCGGAATGTTTCACGATGTTCACAAGACGGGCAATAACCCAGGTAAGAAAGTTTCCTCATGCGGTGCAAACCTGAAGTGCCAGTAAGCACAGTTTGCTATCAGCGAGGACCTACAAAACCAGCTCTGTTGATACGTTAGCTGTCCTTCTTTAGACGTACATATCGGGGCACGCCACCCGGGTACGACTCACGCTGTCAGTGGTCGACGCCGCGCCCGCTTATGCCTAGGCGCAATGATCTGCCAGCCTGTCAGTTTCGCCCGAAGACTTGGCGAGACCGGAAAGGCATTTTTTCGCTCCGTCGCCATTAATCAGCTCTGCGTACGTCCGGTTGCGGGGCGGTCGGAATGAGATTAGACCCATTACTGATAGACTTGTCAACCATGACATATAAATCTAGAATCTGAACATCGAACAAATAAGATTACGGAGCCGACATGCCAGACGCCCTAAACCCGCGCACCAGGCGCGCACGCGCGCTCAAGGCGCCAGTCGCATCTCGCGACGCCGTCAACGGGAGCTTCCCGCGCGGCGCCCGTCGCAAACGCGAGACGCGCGCCCGCCTGCTGGACGCTGCGCTGCAACTGGTGGCGGCCAATGGCTTGAGCTCCGTGACCATTAACGAAATCACCGCGGCAGCCGACGTCGGGTTCGGCTCTTTCTACAACCACTTTGAGTCAAAGGAAGGCATCTTCACGGCGCTGATCGAATGGCTGTTCGAGGAATTCGCAAATTCGCTCGATCGCCTCGCCGCGGGGTTGTCCGATCCGGCGGAAGTGATCGCCGTCTCAGTGCGTCATACGCTGTTGCGGGCCCACCGCGAGCCGGTTTGGGGGCAACTTCTCATCCGCGAAGGCTTGTCGCCGCGCGCACTCAGCAGGGGTCTCGGCCTGCGCCTGCTGCGCGACAGCGAGAAGGGCATTTCAGAAAGGCGCTTTGTGATCGCGGATCGGCTCGTGTCCGTTATTTCCGTGATCGGCACGGTGCTCGCGGGAATTGCCGGCGAACTGCAATTAGCCCTCTCGTCGAAGCGCACAGTTCGTGCGCGAAAAGCGCTTCGCTCGAAGGAGGAGAAGTTTGCGCAGCGAACCGCCGCCATCGTGTTGCAGGCGTTCGGTCTTCCACGTGTAGAGGCCGAGCGCATCGCACGACGTCCCCTGCCCAGCGTTCCCGCCGGTCAGACCTTGCCGTGAAGGCGCGACTAGCGCGAGCTTTGCGCCCCTTCGCATCTGTGGGCGCACGGCCAAGATACAGAATCGGACGGTAGGCGCGATCGCGCCGCACATCTGATCAGACGAACGCGCCGCCGGTCAGATCTGGTAAAGGGCACTCACGAGATAGCGGCGGCGCAGTTCCCGCAATGACGATGCGAGGATGGCGCTGACCGGCAAAGCCAGCAGCGCACCGAAGAATCCGAACAGCCGCCCAAAGCCGGCACGCAAAGATCTCCGCAAAGATGATCGAGTGGCTTTCGTCGCTGGGTCGAAGTGTCGGCGGAAGCCACCGTCTTAACCGCGGGACCCGGCGATGATGCGGTCGTCCGCCGGCGTATCCGTCAGATTCGCGTCGCAACTTTAGCGGCGCTGCGAGTCATCCTGGCATTACCCTGTTGACGTGACGGGTCTTGCGGTGTCGCCGGCGTGCGGGTGCCTATCTGCGAACGCCCGCCGGGTCGCCCGGCGACCTAAATCCACAATGGAGGCGCCTTCGGATGGGGCTGCGGCATCATCACCGGTGCAGCCATCGCGGGAACAACAATCGCAATGACCCGAGGTGTCGGCATCACGATCGTGGAGCAACCGCAGACCATCGCAGCGAGCGGGAACTGGCACAGCAAGGCGAAAAAGAAGCGCGATCGTCGCATCATTCCTGCCACCGATGCAGCGAATCGTTCAGGTTTTGGTCGAACAGTTATGAGTGACATCTCCGCGGTTGATACAGCGTGCGCTGGCGTTGGGGACGACTCTCCTACGCCATTTCGTGGACAGGACTAAATATGATAACAATATCATATTTGATGATTAACATCGTCGTAGATTTAGAAAAATGCAAGCGCACTGCACCGGCGGTCGCAATGCGCCGCGCGCTGCGTTGCCGTCCGGCTCGCGGACGGCGGCAGACGCGCGGATGGGTCAATGCGTGAGGACGCTCGTCTGCGCGGCTAGGCGCTCGACCTCGAGTAGCGCCTGGCCAAGCACATCGATAGCCCCATTCGTGGTGGAGGCCGTAGCAGCGCTGCGCAACGCATGCTGAACGACTTCATGAATGACTTCCGTGTTCGATGAACCGACCTGGAACATGATTTGGTGTGCCATAAGCATTCCTGCGTAAATAGCGAAGTGTGTATGAGTGGATGCAGTATAAGCAAAGCGCGCCATCATTCGACGCGCGCAACTATGAGTTGCGAGATCTTCAATACACGGGGTTTGCGTGAACCGCGAATCGCGGGCAGCAGAACAACAAGCGGACGCTATTCCCGTACTCACGTGCGGTCTTATTAACGAACCTCTGTCGAGGCGTCCACGCTCGATCCGCTGATATCGTTGACGTGACGCCCAGTTTGAAACCGCCGAAGCGACTGCGGTACGTGTCATTCAGATGGTCCGCAGCGTCCGTGCCTTCGGACACGGTATAGAAGCGCGCGGCGCTTCAGGGCAATCGGCTGCTAGGCTTGCAGCGGCGGCAACTCTCCGTTGCTCCGGGGGATGCTTGTAAGCAGACGGTAACTGACTAAACTGGCACCAACGAACTGGCAAACAGCACTCATGCCTCGCCAGACCGTTGTTCCCCAAACACCGCGTCTCCTGCACGACGCTCGATATGGAGTCTGATCATGCAAAAGTCGAAGACCTTCCTCCCCGCCCCTGTTGTCGCGTCACTCCTGTCCTTCTCGACCGCCGCATTCGCTAACAGCGATGCTCCCCAAAAGTATGAGCCAGCGGCTGCGCAAACGGTTCAGCGTAAAGCGGTTGAGGGTCGAACGGTCGGCTATCACGACCGCACGAGCGCCGCTACACGACATGCAATGGACTTTCAGGCGGTGTTAGCCCGCGTAGAAGCCCAACGACAGGCGTTCAACAACTACGGCGGGGTGGATAGTTCGTCCGCTTCCCGCCCCTCAGACAACGTAGCGTCGAACCGATCCGTCGACTTCAGTACCGCAACGGCGCCCTGGCGTTACAAGGCAATCCTGGCCGCGCGCTGATACGGCCTGCGGCTGCCAATCGCATCAAATTCAGGACAACCAGCTGGAAAAATTGAAATGAAAAAGACCTTCGCCGTACTGTTCGCATTCCTTACCAGCACATCTGTGCTTGCGCAAAGCAATCTGCCGCAGCAATTCCCATCGCAGCAGCTTCCCTCCACCGGACAGTCCCCCACGAAGCAGCTTTCACAGGGTGGGCCGCAGCTTCCGCACCCTCCACAGCTTCCGCAACTTCCGAACCAGCTTCCGACACAAGCGTCGACCCAAGTACCGACCCAAGTACCGACCCAGCTTCCGAAATAACCCGTATGGCCGCGCAAGCGCCGCAACCATACCTGAGAGACTAGCGATTGTCGCGCCTACCCCGATTCTGTTCGTCGCGGTAGGCATGCATGCGATGCATGACGGTGTTTGCCATATGACGTCCGCAACTCGCTGGCCGCGACACCGTGGCTGGTCGAGCAATAGACTGGGGGTTGGACGGAGCCGCCCACCTGGCGAAACGGTGGCGGTTCGCCTGCCATCGCCCGAGTTCAGGCGCCTGCCTATGCGACGTCACCTTTGTCCGTCGGCCCATAGGCGGCCAGAAACACGTCGACCGCTCTTTGAACGACTTTGGCGACGTTGCGGGAACTGGTATCCGCCGGCACACCCAGCAGGCAAAGCTCCAGCAACTCCGCTTCATATAGCCCGCGCAGATGCGCGGTCGCGACGTCTGCGTTACAGCTGCGCAGCTGCCCGCCGTCAATCGCCTGCTGCAGGAAGTCAGCCACCATTTGCCAGCCGACCTTCGGCCCGCGGTCATAAAACAGGGCGCCGACGTGCGAGCGGCCGCCTTCGTGATTTGCTAGACGGCGCACCGCCAGTATCTGCGGCTTGAGCGTGGCGGCGAGATAGTGCTTGCCGAACCTCAGCAGTGTCTCGCGAATCGGCAGCGAGGTTTTGAGTAGCTCCGTCGCTACTTTGGCTTCCTCCGCGGCGGCCATCATGACGTCCGCGAACATCAGATCCTTGGACTCGAAATAGCTGTAGAGCGTGGCTTTTGATCCGCCTGCCCGCGCCGCGATCTCGGACATGGATGCCCGTTCGAACCCCACTTCACAAAACACCTGGAACGCGGCGTCGACGATCGCCTGCCGCTTTTCTTCTGTCTTCACCCTCATTTTCAATGCCCTCCTTCTCTCTGCAAGACCGATCAACGACATGGCCGGCGGCGACACCGTGACCGGCCTTCGACTTCCAATGGTGTGATCTTATCATATCTGAACCGTACAGTTTATTTCTGTTGACAGGCAAGATCCGTATAACTAGACTGCCCGGTATCGTAAAGGAGCGAAGGGAGCAGGAGATCATGCAAGAGAGCACGGACATTCGGAGTCAGGTGAAACCGGTGAGGCTGGCCGTCGCGTTCGCGTTCGCGATGGTGGTGAGCGCTTGCGCGCAACTGCCCGACATGGCGCAGAAGCCGGTCACGAAAGACATCAGCAGCTATGAGACTGCGCAGAGTCTCAGTGCGGTCGGCGGCAAACAGGGCAGCTCGGCGTCAGCGTGGCCTACCGATCAGTGGTGGCTCGGCTACAACGATCCGCAACTGAACGCGCTGATCGGAGAAGCGCTCCAGGATGAGCCGACACTGGCGGCCGCCCAGGCGCGGCTGCATAACGCCGAGGCGTCGGCGCAGGTGGCCGGCGCGGCGCTGCTGCCCGAAATCGACGCGGACGGCTCGGTCCAGAAGAAAAAA
The DNA here is from genome assembly GCF_003387275.1 of Paraburkholderia sp. BL6669N2. Taxonomy (NCBI): domain Bacteria; kingdom Pseudomonadati; phylum Pseudomonadota; class Betaproteobacteria; order Burkholderiales; family Burkholderiaceae; genus Paraburkholderia; species Paraburkholderia sp. BL6669N2. Next base: position 2,698,823 of record NZ_QUNA01000002.1, read on the forward strand.
CAGAGCTACAACAACGGTATTCCCTCGGATTTCGTTCCCCACGGATGGCGCCCCTACGGCAGCGCCGAGCTGAATTTCAACTACGAAATCGACTTCTGGGGCAAGAATCGCGCGGCGCTGGCCGCCGCTACGTCGGAGCTCGACGCCGCACGCGCCGATGCCGCACAGGCCCGCATGGTTCTCTCGGCGTCGATCGCGGCAGCGTATGCCGACCTCGCGCGTCTGTTCGCCGAGCGCGACAGTGCGCAGGCGGCACTGCAGGTGCGCACGCAATCCGCACAGCTGTTCCGTGAGCGCTTCGCCAACGGGCTCGAAACGCAGGCAGGTGTGAAGCAGGCGGAGTCGAAGCAGCAAAGCGCGCAGGCCGACCTTCTCGCGCTGGATGAATCGGTGGCACTCGAGCGCAACCAGATCGCCGCGCTGATGGGCGCCGGTCCCGACCGCGGCCTGCGCATCGCACCGCCGGCCGTCGATCTGACGCAGCCCGCCGAGATGCCCGCCAACCTTGGACTCGGCCTGCTTGGCCGCCGTCCGGACGTGGTGATTGCACGCCTGCGTGTAGAGGCGGCGGCGAAGCGGATCGACGTCGCGCGAGCCGGGTTTTATCCCGACATCACGCTCGGCGCGTCGATCGGCTTCCAGTCGCTTGGCCTGAACATGCTGACGAACGCGGCTTCGCTGGCCGGCAACTTCGGTCCGGCGATCACACTGCCCATCTTCAATGGCGGACGTTTGCGCGGCGAACTGCGCGGCGCGCGGGCGACTTACGACGAGGCGGTCGCGAACTACGACGAAACGCTGACAAAGGCGCTGCACGACGTGGCCGACGTTGCCGCAAGCAAACGCGCGCTGGCGGACCGGCTGCAAGCGACGCAAGCCGCCTATGACGACGCAGCCCAGGCGCACCAGGTCGCGCTCGATCGCTATCGTGCCGGCCTTGCCGGTTATCTCGAGGTGCTGAACGCCGCCGACACGATGACCTCGGCACAGCGCCAGCTCGCCGATATCCGCTCGCGCACCTTCTCGCTCGATGTCGCGCTCGTGCGCGCTCTCGGCGGCGGATATCAGGCCAGCACGCCGGCCGCGACCGACGCAACCCATCCCAACAAACAAAGCTGATTTCGAGGACTCCGATCATGTCTGAAACCCAATTCATCAAAACCAGCGAGTCGCTGATGCCGGACTCGCCCGCTTCCGCTGCTCCCGCCGATACCGGTGCCGCGGCCCCCGCTCCCGCTTCGAACCGCAAGAAGCTGTTCGCGCTGCTCGGCGGCGCCATTCTCGTCGCCGGTCTAGCCTACGCAAGCTACTGGCACTTCATCGCGTCGCACCACGTGTCGACCGATAACGCGTACACCGCAGCCGAAGTCGCGTCGATCACGCCGGCGGTGAGCGGGATCGTCAGGAGCGTTCCGGTGGTGAATACGCAGCAGGTACATAAGGGCGACGTATTGGTGGTCATCGACGACACCGACGCAAAGATTGCACTCGCGCAGGCTGAGGCCGATGTGGGCCGCGCCGAACGCAAAGTTCGCGGCTATGTCGCGACGGATACGCAACTGAGCGCGCAGGTCAGTGCGCGCGCAGCCGACCAGACCCGGATGGCCGCGCAGATCGCATCGGCCCAGGCCGACTTTGACCGCGCGGCGATCGACCTGCAGCGCCGCGAAGTGCTGAGCCACACCGGGAGCGTATCCGGTGAAGAGCTGAGCAACGCGCGCGCTGCGTTTGCCACCGCCAGGGCGGCGCTCGACGCAGCCCGCGCTGCGGCCTTGCAGGCGAAGGCAAGCCGCGACGCCGCAGTCGGCTCGCTCGAGGCGAACAAGGTACTGATTGCGGACACGACGGTCGAAACCAATCCGGAGGTCCTGCTCGCACGTGCGAAGCGCGATCAGGCACGCGTCGATCTCGAGCGCACCGTGCTGCGCGCGCCGGTCGACGGTGTCGTCGCGAGCCGCCAGGTTCAGGTGGGGCAGCGCGTTCAGACCGGCGCGGCGTTGATGTCGGTCGTGCCGATCGAATCCGTCTACGTCGATGCCAATTTCAAGGAGACGCAGCTCGGCAAGGTGCGCATCGGACAGCCGGTGGAACTGGAGTCGGACCTGTACGGCAGCAAGGTCGTCTATCACGGCAAGGTCGCGGGCCTGGCCGGCGGCTCAGGCTCGGCGTTCGCGATGATTCCCGCGCAGAATGCGACCGGCAACTGGATCAAGGTGGTGCAGCGTCTGCCGGTGCGCGTCAGGATCGATCCGGCCGAGCTTCGCGCGCACCCGCTCGGCATCAACCTGTCGATGGAAGCGACGGTCGACACGCGCGGCGGCAACGACGCGCCCGCTCACTAAGGATCCGCCGCCATGTCTTCCAGTCAGGTCAACGACATCGCATTGCCGCCGCTGTCCGGCCCCATGCTGATTCTCGCGGCGGTGATGATCGCCGCCGCCAACTTTGTCGCGGTGCTGGACAGCACCATTGCGAACGTGTCCGTGGCGACCATTTCCGGTGCACTCGGCTCCTCGACGAGCCAGGGCACGTACGTCATCACGTCCTATGCGGTGGCCGAAGCGATCACGGTTCCGCTGACCGGCTGGCTCGCGAGTCGCTTCGGGACGGTACGCGTGTTCATCGCGGCGCTGGTCATGTTCGGACTGGGTTCGGCACTGTGCGGAATGGCGACGTCGCTCACCACGCTGGTGCTGTTCCGTGTGCTGCAGGGCCTCGCGGGCGGCCCGCTCATGCCTCTCTCGCAAACCCTGCTGCTGCGCATCTTCCCGAAGGAGAAGACGGCCGCTGCGCTCGGCCTGTGGAGCATGACGACACTGCTGGCGCCGGTGATGGGGCCTGTGCTGGGCGGTGTCATCTGCGACGACTACCACTGGTCCTACATCTTCTTCATCAACGTGCCGGTGTCGCTGATCTGCGCATACGCCGGATGGATGCTGCTCAAGCGCTATGAATCCGAGAAGATACGGATGCGGATCGACACGGTCGGACTGGTGTTACTGGTCATCTGGGTCTCGGCGCTGCAGATCATGATCGATGAGGGCAAGGATAAGGACTGGTTCAGTTCGCTCGAAATTCGCGTACTGGCGGTGACGGCAGTGATTGGCTTCCTGGCTTTCCTCATCTGGGAGCTGACCGAGCGTAACCCCATCGTCGATCTACGGGTGTTCCGCCATCGTGGCTTTGGTGCGAGCGTGGTGACCATGACGCTGGCGTTCGGCGCGTACTTCGGCGCCACCGTGCTCACGCCACTGTGGTTGCAGAGCAATATGGGGTACACGGCCACGTGGGCCGGCTACGCGACGGCGACCACCGGCATCTTCGCGGTCGTCTCCGCGCCGCTTGCGGCCAAACTGTCAACGAAGTTCGATGGACGCTGGCTCGTGTTTGCCGGCGTGATGTGGCTCGGCTCGGTGACGCTGTTCCGCACCCATGCCAATTCGGATATGGACTTCTGGCAGGTGGCGTTGCCGCTGTTGCTGCAAGGCGTGGGACTACCGTTCTTCTTCGTCCCGACGACGAGCCTCGGCCTAAGCAGTGTCGACGAGCCCGAAACGGCTTCGGCAGCGGGACTAATGAGCTTCTGCCGGACCTTCGGCGGAGCGATTGCCACGTCGGTCGTCAACACGTTGTGGGAGAACAAGACCAAGTACAACCGCGCGGAGCTGTCCGGCCTCGTCGACCAAGCCGGCCACTTCACGGCCTCGCTGACGGGCTCCGGCTGGAGCGCACATCAGGCGCAGGCGCAGATCAGCAACATGGTCGAGTCACAAGCAGTGATGCTGGCCACCAACCAGCTTTTCTTCAGCATCGCATGCTGCTTTGTCATTGGCGCACTTGCGATCTGGATTGCGCCCAAACCAACGCGTGTGGCCGATACGTCGCAGGCGCACTGAGCGCGGGGGGCGCGCGTGCGCGCCCCGCTCATTTGAATGGCGACACTGATGACCCTGCTCGATACGCCGCAGTCTTTTCTGCGCTGTCAGTTGCGGGTCACCCGAATACGACTCTCAACCATGCCCCTGACCTCCTATCAACGCCAGGCTCTCGTCTGGAGCGCCATCGCCGCTGGCCTCGGTATTCTTCTATGGATCCTGCGACCGGTTCTCACGCCATTCCTGCTCGGCGCGCTCGTCGCGTACATGTTGCAGCCAGGCGTCGAGTGGCTGGTGCGCAAGCGTGTGCCGCGTACGGTGGCCGTGCTCCTGATGATGCTCCTGTTCGCATCGCTCCTGACCCTGCTGCCGCTGCTTGCGTTCGCCGTGATCCACAAGGAAGGACCCGAGCTCGCGAAGAACATTCCCGTTTTCATCGCCGGCCTGAACGCGTGGCTGCAACCGAAGCTGGCACTGCTGGGCGTCAGCTACTCACTCGACCTGCCCGCAGTCCGCCACCTGCTGACGGGCGACACGATCGGCAACGGCCAGACCGTCATACTCGCCGCCGGGCGGTACGTGCGTACAGGCAGCAACGTCGTGCTTCCTGTTGTCAGCAACCTCATACTGGTGCCGCTTGTCCTTTTCTATCAGCTTTACGACAGGCACCAGATATTCGCGCGGATGGAAAGTCTTGTGCCGCGGCGCTGGGTCTGCAAGGTCCGGGGACTCGTGACCGAGATGGACCACATGTTGTCGCAATACTTGCGCGGCCAGTTGCTCGTGATGGGCGTGCTCGCCGTGTTCTACCCGGTAGCGTTGACTCTGGCCGGCCTCGACATTGCGTTGCCCATCGGACTCTTCACCGGCTTCGCGGTGTTCATCCCCTACGTGGGTTTCGCCCTGGGACTCGCCTTTGCCCTTCTTGCCGCGCTTCTGCAATTTGGCGGCTGGTACGGCATCGGCGCAGTCGCAGCCGTGTACGGAGTTGGGCAGGTTCTCGAAAGTTCTTTTCTTGTTCCCAGATTCGTGGGTAACCGCATCGGTCTACACCCGCTCGCGGTGATCTTCGCCCTGCTTGCATTTGGCGAACTTTTTGGCTTTTTTGGCGTGCTGCTCGCGCTGCCGGTCAGTGCGATCCTTGCGGCGCTGCTGGGCGACCTGCGCCGCCGCTATGTGGCCAGTGCGCTTTATAAGGATTGACCCCCGGTTTGCCCTGGATGCCGATCTGCCGCCCGGACAATGCGGGCGGCAGCCCGATGATCAGTGCGTGGTCTGTGCGGCGTCCGTCGACCCGTACGCGGCCATGAACACGTCGACCGCTCTCTGGACGACCTTCGCGATGTTGCGGGGGCTGGTATCGGCCGGCACGCCAAACAGGCAGAGCTCCATCAGCTCAGCCTCATACAGCGTGCGCAGATGCGCTGTCGCGATGGCTGCGTTACAGTTGCGCAGCTGCCCGGCGTCAATCAATTGCTCCAGGAAGACAGCCACCGTTTGCCAGCCGAGCTTCGGCCCGCGCTCATAAAACAGGGCGCCGATCTTTGACCGGCCGCCTTCGCGATGCGCGAGACGGCGTATCGCGAGCAGTTGCGGTTTCAGCACCGCAATCAGATAGTGCGTGCCGAAGCTCGCCAGTGCATCGCGAACCGGCGTGGAGGTCTTGAGCAGCTCGAACGCCGCTCCGACTTCCTCCTCCGCGGCGGCGGTCATGAACTCAGTGAACATCTCTTCCTTCGACTCGAAGTAGCTGTAGAGCGTGGCTTTCGAACCGCCTGCCCGTGCCGCGATCTCGGACATCGACGCGTGCTCGAATCCCACCTCACTGAACACCTCAAACGCGGCGTCAACAATCGCCTGCCGCTTGGCTTCCGTTTTCCCCCTCATCGGGTTCTCCTTTTGTTTACGCGATCGAATCGACGCCGCCGCCGGCGGCGACGCATCTGATCAATCTTCCGTCTTTACACGTGCGGACTTTAACATAACTGAACTGTATGGTTTATTTACGTTGACGGCAACAGTATGTTTCACTATACTGAACCGTATGGTTTTGAATTTCGATTCACTCTGGATTGCGAACACTTATGGACCATCTCGAAACGCTGCGAACCTTTTGTACCGTCGTCGAAATGCAGAGCTTCACGCACGCCGCCAATGCATTGGGCATCTCAAAGACAGTCGTCTCGCGCGCGATCACCGGGCTCGAAACCAGGCTTGGCGTGCGTCTCTTTCAGCGTACGACCCGACACCTCGCACTCACTGAATCCGGGGAGGAGTTTTACGGCGGCTGCTCGCGCGTGGTTGCTGAACTGGACGTGCTCGAGGCCGGTGCCGGGGAGCGCGCACGGGAGCCTGCAGGGGTATTGCGGCTCGTCGCCCACACCACTGCGGCGCTGATCGAGCTGCCACCGCTGATCGCCGGGTTCCGTGCCCGGTATCCAGCTGTGCAGCTCGAATTGACGCTCGCGGAACGGACAGTGGATCTGATCAAGGAAGCCTTCGATCTCGGCATCGTGCTGCCGTTCATGCTGACCAGCGAGCTGACGATCACCCGTTCGTTGTGCCGCCTGCCCCTCGCCGTAGTGGGCTCGCCCAGCTATCTGCAGGGGCGCCGGCTGCCGCAAAGGCCCAACGATCTCGCCGCATTCCGCTTCGTGACAATCCTCGCCTCGATCAGCGAACCACAACTGCGGTTCCGGCGCGGTGGCGAACAGATTGCCGTGCCACTCGAACACGACGTATCGACCAACAACGCCGCGTTGAACAAGGAACTGGTAATGAGCGGTGCTGGTCTCGGCGTGTTGCCGCTGACGATGGTCGGCAAGGAGCTGGACGATGGCCGGCTGGTACAGCTGCTGCCCGACTTCGAGCTCATGAGCGGGGACGCCGAACTCAGGCTCGCATATCGGGACCGGAGCCTGATGACGGCGAAGGTCCGGGCGTTCATCGACTATACGACGTCATACTTCGACGCGCGCGCTGCTCAGGCGGGCCACGCGCAACAGCAGCGAACTGTGGCTGGGGGCAGTGGCGGGCCGTCCTGATTGCCGGATGCTCATGCAAACCTTCCCTACTCTCGTCGTTTGCGAGCATTGTGACAGCGTGTACCGCCGCCGCGCGCTGCGGGCAATGTTCGGCAGTTCTGTATCGCGCAAGCCAGCTCGAAGTCGATCTGGCGCTTTGGCAATGGTTAGTATCACGTAATTTTTCTTAGCGCTATTCGCTAGTGCAATAAGCGCTGTTTGCACATGTAGATGCCTTCCGCTTTTTTCGGCGGTTTCGTCGGATGGGCGAATTCAAAGTGCGAAGCGAGTAGCAGTTGATGCCAGAATCCAGCCTCGCTTGTCTGACTGTCCGGACGGCGGTTCCACACCACCAGTGATCGCATCACTCTAGACGTGCAGTGCCATCCAGGCAGTAAGACTAGCTGGCCGAAATTGACCAGGGCGCGGTCTTTGAGCACAAGCGGCTTGGCCACGTGCTTCAGGTCTCGCAGGCGATCCACGCACAACGAGATATCCCAACGGAGACGATACTCGGGCTCGACATCGTCGCCGGGGTTGCTGCGGCGTCGGTCGGTCCGTTAAGGCGGGAGGCGACCATTCCATCTATTTAGCCAGGAAACGGATCATTTCTCAATCAGCCGCCCTTAAGCTGCTGGGGAGTCCGGCCGGTCCATCGGCGAATCACGCGCACGAAATGCGAGGCATCCGAGAATCCGGCGCGTCGGCCAATCTCAGCGGTTGTTACGCGATCAAATGCCCGTGACTGGAGCATACGTACCGCCGCTTCCATCCTGGCTTTCAACAACTGTTGACCGAACGTCTCGCCGCTGTTTGCCAGAACCCGGTGCACGGTGCGAAGCGACACATTCAACATTGCTGCAATGTCGCTTGCAGTTAGCTGCGGCTCAGTACGACGCTGCATGATGCACTCGTGAATCCGCTCAAGCAGGGATCGCTCCACAGGTGGCATCCTGAGTGATTGGCCTGAAAGCTCATGGGCCGTAAGCGCAAGCAACGCACCGACCTGATCGGCGAGAACGGATTCAGCCAGCGGCGCGCGCAGGGCAAACTCCGGCGAGAGCTGGTTCACATAGCTTGACAGCACTCGCCCCCATCCGGAGTCTGCTGAAATTCTCCGACCGGTCAGGGTCTCCACATTCGAGCCCCACATGGCCAGCCATTCTGGTGGGAGCGTCAAGTTCAGGAAGTCGTACGTGTCTGGACAATTCATCTCGAACTCAAGCTGTGAATCGAAAAGTACCAACTCGCCGGGCAGAAGCCGCGCCTGGCCGCGGTGCGTCATCGTCCAAGGGAGATTACGGCTCATAACCAGGTGAAACGAACGACCTCGACTCTGCGGGATCTCACGTTGCGTGGTCAGCGCATCGTGTGCTGATCCACGCGTAGCGGTTAGCGTGATCATGCCGAGCGGGGCGCTCAGGAGACTCGACTCGAATTGGCACGGCGATTGGCAATCAATCGCCATCGGCAGGAGCGCAGAAGCGAGAACGTCGGTCCAGTATTCGAGCCGCCGCACCGGTGGCACGTCTTGCGTCGACAACCGCGCAATCGAACGTGGCTCGACACTCGACATATCCTGGATCTCCTTAAAGTGATTTTCTGTTGGCAGCTTCTGCGGGAGCGCGGTACTTATAGGTCGTGGATGCGGTGGCGACACGCACGCCGTTGTAGTCGAGTGTGCCGGCGAGGCTGTCTCCGCCGACCTCAGGCCTCGGGGACACGAACACCTTGGAAAAGCCAAGAATCTCCCGTCCCGCGGTGACGCCGGCCAGATTGTCGAGATAGGCCGAATGCCTGTAGCCGGGTGAGCAGCTTCAGGATGTGGTGTCTTTCGCGACTGCGGCTGCCGTCATCAGATCGCCGACCCGCGCGGTCGAGTAGCCTGGTGATGCGGCGACACCATCGGCGCTTCAGTGGGCTGGCGACGGGTACGCCGCGCCCGGACCTCCGGATCATCGACAGGCAGGAACGCGCGGCTTGCATGAATCCGTGGATCGTTAATGACCTCGCTCGCCATCTGAACGACCCCGTAGATCACGCGTGCCTCGTCGGATGCTTTTTATCCAGTCCATCAAGGTGCACCTCGGAAACACGGGATCGAAGATTTGAACGAGATCCATTTCAATCTATCATCGGTAACGACGTTGAGACATTGGACAAATCAACGAAGATGATTGTGTGTTTGTACAGTTTGGAACTGCAGCGCCCGCCACCGCAGCGTTGCTAGACAGGGCGAGCTCCCATACTTCACCGTCTTGCGCTCTCCCGTCCGGGGGTGGTTTCGACCGTGCCCGCCCACGTCTAACAACGACCACACACGTCCTCGATGCGATCCGCGGGTTGTACAGGAACTATGCGGCTCATATCGTGCAAACAGGCGTCCGGATGCAACTTATCGTCGGAAAACTGTGACCGCTATGGCCGCCGGTCGCCGTACGAACCGCCATGCATGGCCGCAAGGAGGTAGACACCAGCGAATGTCGGCTGTCCCGGCACATTGTGGAATTCCACAAGATATCCAGGCGATTTCCACGAATAACTCAAGTGGGTGCGCTGGTAGAGTGCGAATACCCGATGGGTGTCGTCCGCCCGATTTGACAATTAAGGTGGATTGCTTTGAGAAGAATGCCAATTATCAGCAATCGCTTGCGCGAAAAAACAGCTGCCCTGGCGCACAACCCGTCTCCACTGATTGACCGCGTGTATGCAACGCTGACGAGCCCCAACGAATACCAGGCGCTGACTCCCGCGCTGAGACATGACGTTGCCGAATCGATTACGTTTTCAGTCAACCTGTGGTTCAAGTCGCTTCTTTCCGGTGAGCTACCCACGGCCGCAGACCTCAGCGGCTTCGAGCAACTGGTGCATCGGAGCGTTCACCAGTTCGTTCCGCTCAACCTTGTCTTGCGTGCGCTTCGTCAAAGTTCGCGCGAGTTGTGGCGGGCGTATATCGAACTAGGCAAGCCCGACGGCAAGCTTGTCGAGGAGCTTCTGTTCGACGTTTCGCCGTATTTCTTCGATTACTTCGAAGTCATGGTGCGAAGCATTGCGCGAGCCTATCGGGACGAGCAGCATCGGCAGACGCGATGGCGTAACTCTCTTCGTCAACTACTCTGCAATATTTTGTTCTATTCGCCCCATGACGCGAAGTCGTTTCGCAAGACTGCAGAGGCGCTCGGACTCGATTTCTCCGCGCCGCGCATTGCACTGGCACTGGACGTCGAGGTGACGGGTATTGATTCGTCCACGAGGGAAGATGAATTTGAACGCATATCATTAGCCGCGTCCCGGCATCTGAAAGTGGCGCCGGACGATCTGATGCGAGCGTGGCATCGCGAGCGTCTGATTATCTGGGTGCCATGCGTACGGGGAGATTCCATCACGCGCAGCGACCGGCTCGTAACAGATCGTGCCGCCAGCCTTGCGCTCGGGTTGCCACATGTGCAGAGAATTGGCGTGGGCTTGATGAACGAGGGGGCAAGCGGTTGGGCACGTTCCGCCGAGGAAGCGCTGAAGGCCATTGATTTCTCGCCGAAACGTCATGACAGAAACAGGGTTTCCCTGTATTCGTCGATCGTCATGGCGGAATGCGCCCGTCACACGGATACCGCATCGCGCTACCTGTCGGCGCTCCTGCAGCAGTTATCGAGCGAACCCGATCTCGTTTCGACGCTGGAAGTCTATCTGGAAAAAAATCAGCGTCGCAAACAGTCTGCGCTCACGCTGGGCATCCATCCCAATACGCTGAACTACCGGATCGAACGCATCGAATCTCTGCTGGGCGCCAGTCTCGACGACGTCGGCTGGATTTCGAAGCTGGATATCGCACTCAAGCTGCGCCGTTCAACGCTAGCTGGCTGTTGAGTCGTACCGGCGGACGTCCTGCATGCCCGCGGATCCATCATCTGCGCCGCGTGATGTCGTATAGTGTCCTTGCCGACGGGCGTCACTGTTCAATGCCCGACGTGCACCTGCACAAACGCATCTCCAGGGACGGGTCCCACGATGACGGTCAGCATCCCAACGATCAGCGAGCGCTTGCGTGAACGCACGGCTCAACTTGCGGCGAATCCGGCGGCCGTGATCGATCGTACCTATGAGGTGCTGATAAGCATGGAGGGCTACAAAACCCTCGCGCCCTCCGTCAGGCAGGATATCGCCGCGTCAATCAATCTGACGGCGAGTTTGTGGTACCAGTCGCTCCTGACGGGCAAATCGCCGTCGGCAGAAGAGATGGATCGCTTCCGTGAATTCGGCTGCCGGCGCGTTCACCAGCGCGTGCCGCTGCAGGCCGTGCTGCGAGCCTTCCGCCTCGGGTCGCGTGAAATCTGGCGCACGTACATCGATCTGGGCGAGAACGAAAAAACCCTCGTCGACGAGTTGCTGTTCGCCATCTCGCCGTACCTCTTCGATTTCTTCGACGTCATGGCGCAGAACATCGCGCAAAGCTATCTCGAAGAGCAGTACCAGCAAGCGCGCTGGCGGGAAGCATTGCGTCATCAGCTTTACAGCATTGTCTTTCATTCACCCGACGACCACGCTGGGTTTCGGGAAATTGCGGAAGCGCTGGGCCTCGATTCCACCGCGCCACGCGTTGCGCTGGCCATCGACATCGAACTGCCTGCTCATACGTCCTACGAGCGTGAACGGGAACTCGATCGCATCGCGCTTGCGTCAGCCCGTCATGTGTCTGCTGCGCCGGACGATCTGGTACGCGCCTGGCATCGCGGCCGGATGATTCTGTGGGTGCCTTGCCTGCGAGGCGATTCGATCAATCGAACCGATCGCCAGATGACCGAGCGGGCCAACGCGATGGTCGCTGCGATACCGGAGCTTCGCGGTATCGGCGTCGGCCTGATGAATGAGGGTGCGTCGGGTTGGTCGGCTTCTGTCGACGAAGCGATGAGAGCATTGGACTTCGTATCGAAAAGCGCAAGCCAACCGCAAGTCGCGATGTATTCGAGCATTCTCATCGAAGAAAGCGCGCGCCATGCGTCAAACGCGCTGCGCTATCTCGTCTCTCTGCTCGAACAGCTATCTACCGAACCCGAACTTGTGACGACGCTGCAAACCTACTTCGAGCAGGGACAGCGACGCGGACAGTCGGCCGCCGCTCTGGGCATTCACCCGAACACGCTGAACTACAGGATTGAGCGCGTTGAGGCGTTGCTTGGGGCGAGCCTCGATGATGTCAGCTGGATTGCGAGGCTCGATATCGCCCTCAAGCTACGTCGGGCGGAAAAGTAGATGCCGATCTCCTGTTCCAGGCGAGGCGCGCGATGCGCTCGCGCAGCGTCGTATAGGTCGTCCGCACCTGTCCGCGATACACGATCTCCTGGTCCGACGCCTGAACGAATGGCGTGTGCAACAGTCGCCTGATTAGCAATGGGTAGGCATAAGCCGAGGGCGCGGCGGCCTGGACATCGTCCCGCATCTGAATCTCCTTAAGTCCTGAACTGGATGACGGGCAGACACGGCTTCATCTCTGCTTTGGCGTACTGTGTCGTCCCAATAGGCAAATGATCGGCGCGAATGCGCTCTTGAAATATCCCCTGAGCGGGGAGCGAGACAGGGTGATGCGGGAGGGAACACGGCTGTTCGGCAACGGCTAATCGCCGCCGGCGTTGGGTGGCTAAGCGTTTTCACCTGGAAACGTTCCTCACTGCTGCCGTGCAACGCGGACCGGATTTTTTCTCTGCGGGCGGTCTACGCCGCTTTCTCAGTCCTTGAACAAAAACCCGAGGGGCCAGCGTAAGCGCGAAGCTTGCGTCGCACACGTATCGTGGAAAATGCACGCACCGGCGCTAATATGGATGACAGTGATTAGCAGGGAGAAAATGCGCTATGAACCCATCGATCATCCCCGCACTGTCTGCACTCGTCGGCGCCGCCATCGGCGGCCTGACATCGGTCCTGGCTTCGTGGCTGACCCAACGCACGCAGGTTCGCGCGGAATGGCGGGCACATGACCGAGTCCGGCGGCAGGATCTGTACAGGGAATTTATCGAAGAAGCGGCGAAGTGCTATGTCGACGCGCTGCAACACCACGAGCCGGACCTCCCTGCGCTCGGCAACCTCTACGCGAAGATCAGCCGCATGCGGGTGCAATCATCGCGTGAAGTCGCGGATGAAGCCGACGTGATCGGACGCAAGATCGTGGACACTTACCTCGCGCCGGACAAGACCTTCATCGAGATTCGCGAGCTGCTCGCGGACGGTTCGATCGACATCCTCGGCAAGTTTGGCGACCTGTGCCACGCGGAATTTGAGACGCTGCGCGCCCAGCAGTTCTGAAACCCGCTGACGAGCCGCTCATTTCTTCATTCATCGCGGCTTGAGTACGACCGGCGGATCGGAGCGATACCCGCCGCCGAGCGCCTTCGTCAAAGCAATCTCCTGACTGAGCACCTGGCCGTTGAGCGTAAGCAGGGCGACCTGTTCCGCGATCACCGGCTGGCGCGCTTCGAGCGCCGCGAGCCGGCTCGTGAGTCCGCGCTGATAATAGGCCTCCACACTGTCCCTCGTGAATGTAACCGATTCGATCCGCTGCTTCTGCAAAGCCTTCTGCGCATCGAGAGACTGCAGACGGCTGCCCGTCTGCGCGACATCGCGTACGGCGTTGAGAACGGCCTGGTTGTACTGCTCGATCAACAGGTTGCTCCCCTCGCGCGCGCCGCTCAGGTTCGCATTGAGCCTGCCGCCGTCGAAGATCGGCAGATACAGGCCCGGAATCAGGTTGATCTGCTGGCTCGCATGCGTGAAGAGATCGGCGAGGTGCAAAGCGTTGAAGCCGAAGAACGCCTTGATGTCGAAGCTTGGATAGAACGCTGCCTTCGCCGCGTCGATTCGGTCGAACGATGACTCTACATACCATCGCATCGCCTGTAGGTCGGGCCGCCGGGCGAGCAGTTCGTACGACAATGTCGCCGGCAAGGCCGCCTGCGAACGTGGCAGCGCGACGGGCTCGATCGTCGGCAGCCCAGCGGGTCCGGCGCCGACCAGTGCCCGCATCGATTCGCGAAGTTGCCTGATCTGCCCTTGTGCCGACACGATCTGCTGTTCGATGGCCAACTGCTGCGCGCGTGCTTCTTCGGACTGGGTGCGGGCTTCCAGGCCCCGCGCCGCGCGCGCTTCGTGTGCTTGCACCGCGAAAGCCGCGACCTCATGCGAGTCGTTCAGCAGATCGATCAGCTGATAAGTCGTTTGAATACCGTAGTAAAGCTGCGCGACATCCGCCGAGATTTCGAGTTCGACAGCGGATGTCTCGGCGAGCCGTGCATTGCTCACGCCAAGCGACGCGGCGACCTGCGCGCGCTGCTTGCCCCAAATATCGACGTTCAGACTTGCGCCGAGCCCGACGATGCCTTCGGTGTACCAGGGGCCCGTCAGCCCCAACGCCGGTTCGTTCATCGCGAACGGGCCAATAAAGCCGTTCGCGGAAACGTGCTGGCGATCCAGCAGGCCAAGCGCCACCACCTGAAGGCTCGACCCTGTCCTGACAAGCTCCACGTCCGACTTCGCCTGCGCGACGCGGGTTCGCGCAATCACCATCGTCGGCGCATCGGCGAGCGCCTGATCGATAAGCGCGTCGAGTTGCGCGTCGCGATAGCGGTCCCACCAGCGCGCCGCGGGCCAACCCTCTCGCGCAAGATGGATGTCCTCAGCAAGATTAATCTGCTCGGGCGCGATCTCGGTATAGGGCGTGCCGTTGTGATGGATCAGCGCGCACCCCGACAGCACGGACGATATCCACGCGACGCTTACAAAGCATCGGCGCCATCGCCTGGCGTGCAAACCCGATCGCGTATTCATATTCGTACGGCCTGTGAAGAGCTTGTCGTGACGGGCGCCTCGATGCGCCAGTCCGGCAGCCCTGCGACCTGCCGCGACAGATCTTCCGCGGCAACGATGAGCGGCTGATCGGCCGGTTCGACGGCCTGGGCCGCAATTCCGATGAGTTGCGGGGCGTGCGCCTCAGGCGGGCTGACGGCAAGCTCGTCCGCGTATCGGTTGACCTCGGCGTAAGCCTCGACCTGAGCCGCCCGAGCAGCGCCCACGGCCTGCGGGCTCGATGACCCCGCTTGAGCCACCAGCGCCTTGTGCAGCGCATCGCCAGCGAGCATGATCTCGCGCCCCTGCGCGAGGACTGTTTGTGCGTGCAACGTTAGTTGGGACTGTTCCGCTTCTTGCCAGCCGGGCTCGAGTGCGACGCGCGACAGCGTCGCTTCGCAGTCGGCCAGTACGGCCCACGCCTGCAACTGGCGCTGCGCATACGGCAACACATCCCGTTCGTCGCTCCCAGCCTCTGGCGCGCGTAGCTGGGCCGCAATCGCACGCAGCATCGTCGCGAGTTTTTGTCGCAGCACGTCGCCCTCACCCTCGCGCCAGAACGACATCTGCACGAACGTCGCCACACCGACGCCCAGCAGAATGCCGACCAGCCGGTCGCGTATTTCAGTCAGATTGACGGTTGGGCCAAACTGTTCGAACAAGGCGAGCGAGAAGGTGAAGATCAGCTGTACGCCCGCGTAGCCGATCCGTTCCGAACCAGCCGAAATCCATGCTCCGAACGCGACGACAGGCAGCGTCATCAGCAGCAGACCGACAATGTCGTCGAGATGAGGAACGACGAACACGACCATGAACAGCGCCAGCGCGCTACCGATGGCAGCACCAGCCACCCGCAGCAACGCGCGCTGCGCCGATGCGCCGAGGCTCGGCAGCGCGACGATCACGCAGGTCAGCATGATCGTGTGGATGCCCTGCCAGTCCACGGCGTTGTAGAACACGTAGCAGACCAGAACGGCGAGCAAGGTCTTCAGCGAAAAGCGCATGTAGGCGGGATTGGTCCATGCGTCCGGCGCAATCATCGGCTCGCTGGCGGGCGGCTTGCCGGATGCCGGGTCGCTCGCAGCCAGGTCGGCGAATGCGCGCAGCGCCCGCTGCGATTCGGCAGCAGCAGGAATCGTGTCGGCGGCGTTGCGCTCTTCAGGTGTCGCCGTGCTCACGTAGCGATATGGCTCGTCTGTCGCCACCGCTTCGTCGAGCGCGTGGCAGTTCGCACGCAACTCGCGCAACATCGCCAGCTGCGCGGCTGACGCGCGCGGCCAATTCAGCGGAAGCTCACTCGCTCCGTGATAAAGCCGCGACACGGTCGCAATGCATGCAAGCTGCGACGCCTGATGTTCGCGATAGTGCGCATCACGCATTGTTGTGAACCGCAGCAACTTCTGCAGCGTGAGCGCGCCTTGCTGAACGGCCGCCACCGTGATCGGCGCGGCGCTCGTGCCGCCGTCGATCAGTTGCGTCAGGCGCGCGTCCAGCGCTGCCAGTTGTCGATGGATTTCCGCCTTGAGCTGCAATTGCGGCTCGACGGGCAACAAAAGCGTATTGACCACGAGCGTCAGCGCGATCGGATAGTTGACGGCGACCCATACCCATAACACCGCGCGGATCAGCAGGTCGGCCTGATCGGTCCGGTCGACGAAGCTCTGCACGTAAATCACAATGATGGCGACGATGAAGAACACCACACCGATCTTGAGAACGCGTAGCAGGTACACGCTGCCCAGGAATAGCAGGCTCGCGATGACGATGCGCAGCAACGGGTAGTCGAATGTAAATTTCAGCAGCAGGATCGACAGACCGATGCCAAGCGTTGATCCGACGATGAACATCAAGCCTACCAGCCGCGTGACCACCACATTCGCCTGCGTCACATAGAACACCACCAGCAACGACAGTGCAAGCTCCGGCACTTCGAGCGTCATCGACGCGACGATCACGACGGCGCTCGTCAACATGCAACGCAACATCACGTTGACGCGGCCGGGGAAAAACGCAAGCTCTCGGCTGAGGAACGCGCCTGCATCGCGCAGCGTGACGGGCAGGTAGTCGGCGGCGGCCACGGGCGGTCCTCAATGGCGCTCGCCGTCGTCGCCGGGCCCAGGGTGCAGAACAGCCACCGCGGATGTCCCGACGCGAAACAGCTCTGGGTTCGGTTTGTCGATGAGGATCTTCACCGGGAAGCGCTGCGATACATGCACCCAATTGAGCGTGCGTTGAATGCGTGGCAATCCGCCAGGCAATGCAAGGCCGGCTTCATCGGGCGCGATGCCGTAGCTGATCGAATCGACCCTGCCCTGGAAGCGCTGGCCCGTATCGCTCATCAGATAGACCGTGGCGGGCGTTCCCGTCCGGATGCCTTTGAGTTCCGTCTCGCGAAAGTTCGCGATCACATACCAGTGGCGCGTGTCGATCAATGTGAAGACGGGTTTGAGCGCAGACGCGAACTGCCCCGTCGATGTCTTCAACGACACGATGCGTCCGTCGAACGGCGCCCGCACGGTCGAATATTCAAGGTTCAGCGCGGCAATCGAGATCTCCGCCATGACGACGGCACGCTGCGCAACCAGCGCGTCGACGCCGCTCACGGCCGCAACGGCTTGCTGCGCCTGCAGTTGCGCGGCGCTGAGTTCGGCCTGTGTGGCACGTTGCGCGGTGCGCGCACGATCGACGTCCTCCGCCGACACATAGCCGTGCGACAGCAGCGGCTCCATGCGGTGCAGCGTATCGGATGCCTGCCCGGCCGCGGCTCTCGCGCGCTCGACCGCCGCACGCACCGACTGCGCGTTGTACTGCTGCGCGTTGACCGTACGTTGGGTCAACTCGATCTGGCGATCGAGCGCGACGAGCGACGCGTTGCCCCGCGCGAGCGCATCCTGATACGGACGCGGGTCGATACGGAACAACAGATCGCCCTGCTTCACCGTCTGGTTGTCCCGTACGGCCAGTTCGACGATGCGGCCGTTGACCTCCGGCACGACGTCGATCGTGTCCGCGTAGACATAAGCGTCGTCGGTACGAGGGGTGCGGTCCCACTGCCGGATTACATAGACGAGCAGCAACAGCGTCACCACGACGATCACGATGGCCGGCCATTTTCTTTTCGATGTCTTGCTGGCTGGAGTCGCCATTCATCCACCCGACAAAGATTCAATGTTGGAACAGCAACAACCACGCAGCGAGCGAAAAAAAGGTGGCTAACGCGGGATATACCACCGCTGAAGGTCCCGGCAGACGGTCGGCCTGCAAACGCTTGAGAATCAGATAGAGGGCGACCGTGAGCACGACGCCCGCGGCGATACAGAACAGCCAGTCAGGGAAGTACGCACCGAGCACCCCGATAGACGGCGCCTTGGCACACCCGCCCACCAGGGGAACCGCCGCCACGGCAACGACGACGGAACGCGACACACGTTTTGTTGTGAAGACCGGCATGTGATCGCTCCAAGGTCGCTCGCGTCATCAGGATTTGTATCACCAACCTGAGCCTTTCGCGATCGCTTCTACCCAATCGCAAAGAATTGTGGAGAGTTGGGCATTGCGGTATGCCTGATGGACGGTGGGCATGTCGGAGATCTTCGTGTGCCCCATCACTTCGGGTGTGCCCAAGGCCGCCAGCGTGATCCCGGCAATGATGTCGTGCGGCAGTTGCGCGAGATTGGCGGGCAGAAGTCGCTGCAGGAAGGGCATGCGATGCAGATGAGACTGCGTGGAATCCGCTGGTTTCATGGCGCCTCTTCCACCCGCGCTGTGAGCTTGCCGACCAGCGCATTCGCGACGATCTCATCGACGATAACCACGCCGGATGCCCCCGCGCTCTCGAACAGCCCCTTTCTCAAGGGATTTTCGCCAGGAACGACAATCGTAAGCGAGGCGTTCAGCGTATGCGCCAACAGGGTGATCGCCAGATTGTTATTGCTGTCGGGCGTCGTCACAACCAGTGCTTTGGCGCTGTCCAGTCGCGCGCCCTTGAGCACGTCGTCGAACGCGCCCGGCGAACCGAGCACGACCATATGACCGCGATCCGCAGCCCGATTGGCCTGGTCCTGATCGCCCACGAGGATGAGCACCGTCTGTCCCGCTTCGCGCAAGCTGTTTGCGACCAATTCCCCGGGCGAATGAAATCCAACCACCACGACATGATTGGCGAGATGTGCGAGCTTGCCTTCCATGACCCTGTTCTCCCGATAAGCCATTACATCGTCGCCCGATAGCATGCCGGTGAGCCTCGACACCGCGAATCCGCCGATCAGCAGCGTCGCGAACATGGCCAGCAGCATGAAGATCTTTTGAGGCTGATTGAACTCGGTAAAGTCACCGAGTGTCGAGACGAGGTTGACCCCATCCCAAAGGGCCGCGAACACTTTGGTGGGAAAAGAGGCATTGGTCTGATCGAGCAAGACCAGTCCGGTGGCGGCGCCGCCCAGCAGCAGAAAGAGCAGGCCGACCGTGTGACGCGCACGGCGGTGCCATTCACGAATGCGGATGCCCCCGAGACGAGGCTCATCGACACGGAATATCCACATCGTTACCCCGGGTACATATTCTGAAGGAAACCAGAGCCAACCCAATGCCAGACAATCACGCTCGTCTTCTGGATCAGTGGCCAATAGTCAAGCGTCCCTGGACACGCCGCACCTGTGGCAGAAAGCGTCATTCCTTTCCTCGCAGACGCAGCAGGCCCATCAGAACCTCGTCGCGATACGTCGCAAGATCCTGCTGTAAGGAGCGTGACTGGATCTCATCATGTACACCCTTGATAATGGTCGCGCGAACATCAGGCGTCAGTTCCGGCGTACCTAGCACATGCCACCATGCCGTCAACGGGCCGGTGAACTGTTCAAAGAAATGTTCGATGCCACCCTGACCACCGCCGAGGTGATACAGAAGACTCGGCCCCATGATCCCCCAGCGCAAGCCCGGACCCCACGAAACGGCGGCATCGGCGTCGGCCACGCTGACAACGCCCTCCGCGATCAGGTGGACCACCTCGCGAAAAAGCGCTGCCTGCAGACGATTCGCAACGTGGCCCGGCACCTCCTTGTGCAGGCGTATCGTCCGCTTGCCCAGATCGCGATAGAACGCGCTGACGCGCTCTATCGTCTCTTCCGACGTCTTTGCGCCGCCGACAATTTCGACAAGCGGAATGAGATGGGGTGGATTGAATGGATGGCCGATCACGCACCGCTCAGGGTGGTTCGGGCAAGCCGACTGAATCTCGCTCATCGTCAAGCCCGACGAACTCGATGCAATGATCACGTCCGGCGCCAACGCCTCGTCGAGACGACGGTAGAGATCCTTCTTGAAGTCGATTCGCTCAGGGCCGTTTTCCTGAACCAGATCGACGCCGGCTATGGCCGCATCGAGGTTGTCAGTGAATTCGAGCTTCGACGGCGCAGCTCCCGGCGCGAGACCCAGATGCTCCAGTGCAGGCCAGGCGGCCGCGACGAAATCGTCGAGCTTTTTCTTTGCGTCGGGGGCGATGTCGGTGGCGACCACCTCCAGGCCTTTCGCAAGGAACAGCGCAGCCCAGCTCGCGCCGATAACACCCGTCCCAATGATCGCGATGCGTTTGATTGGCTTGGCCATGAAAAATGAACTCCGTTAATTTTAAACAAAGGCACTGAAGCCGGTGACCGCCTTGCCGACGATCAGCGAATTCATCTCGCGCGAGCCTTCGTAGGAGTACAGCGCTTCGGAATCGGCAAAGAAGCGGGCAACGTTGTAGTCAAGCACAATACCGTTACCGCCCAGAATCTCGCGAGCCGACGCCACCGTTTCGCGCATGCGCACCGTGCAGAAGGCCTTGGCAAGCGATGCATGCTGGTCCTTAAGCTTGCCCTGGTCCTGCAACTGCGCCAGCCGCACGACCAGACACTGCGACGCGGTGATGTTTCCCAGCATCTTCGCGAGGTGATCCTGGATCATCTGGAAAGACGCAATCGGTCTGCCGAACTGCTCGCGCGTCTGCGCATACTTCAGCGCATGTTCGTACGCACCCATGCTGCATCCGACGGCCTCCCACGCAACGTACTGCCGGGTGAAGCGGAGCACGCGCGCGGTGTCGCGGAACGACAGATCGCCCTGCAGGCGGTTTTCTTCGGGCACGCGGCAGTTATCCATTGTGATGACGCCGTTCTGCACCACACGCAGTGCGACCTTGCGCTCGATCTTCTCGACGGAAAATCCCGGCGTGGTCTTATTCTCGACAATAAAACCCTTCACCTGATTGTCCGCGACGTCGCGCGCCCAGATGATCGAGACGTCGCACCACGGCGCGTTGCCGATCCAGCGCTTCTGGCCGTTGAGGGTCCATGTATCGCCTTCGCGTTTGGCCGTCGTCAGCAGGCCCCCGCCGGCACCGGAACCGACGAGCGGCTCGGTCAACCCAAAGCAGCCGATCTTCTCCATCCGCGCCATCGGCGGCAGCCACTTCTGTTTCTGCTCTTCCGATCCGCCCAGATAGATCGAGCCCATCGCGAGGCCGCTATGCACGCCATAGAACGTCGCGATCGATGCATCGACCCGCGCGATCTCCATTGCAATGAAGCCGTCGAGCAAGGTGCTGCCTCCGGGGCAGTCGTAGCCCTCGAAGCCGATACCGGCGATGTTCAGCTCGCGGATACCGGGAATCAGATCGAACGGAAACCGGTCCTCGGCCCAGTACTGGTTGATGACCGGGGCGACGCTCGTTTCCATGAAATGGCGCACCTTCTTGAGGATGGCCTGCTCCTTCTCGCTCAGAATGTCGTGGATCTGATAGAAGTCGCTGTCGGGTACGGGCAGCGACGGTGGGGAGGTCTTCGTCTCGGGCATGGCGATCTCGCACAGTGAGTCAGATAACGTTACGCAAGGTAGTTGTAGACAACCTCGGCGTTCCCGAGAGACAGATCCGTCAGGATATGGACGGCTGACAGCACCTCGAGAACAGGAAGCTTCGCGACGGGCGCAAAGCAGTGTGGGTGCAGCTCCAGGGACGCGGGTCCCGACCAGGCGCCCTTCACTGTCAGATCGTCGACGTGGTATTTGACGATCTCGCAGACCCGTGCGGTGCCGTTCACATTCGGCAGTATCTTCAGCAAAAAGCCTGGCGCTTCGAGCGACTTCCTGACGCCGGCGAGATCGAGCTCGGCATATTTGTAGGCCATTGTCGCGGTGGCGACGCGTACGCCGTTATAGTCGAGCGTGCCGACCAGGGCGTCCTTGCGCACCTCGAGCTTCGGTTGCGCCAACACCTTCGGAAAACCCAGCAATTCGCGGCCGGAGGCAATGCCCGCTTCGCTGTCGAGATACATCGCATGCGTGAACCCGCCCGCCACGCCGTTGAACGTCACGGGAATGACCTGGCCGGACTCGGTATACGAGCCGAGTCCGCTCGAGTCGGGCATGTTGATGAACTCGTATTTGACAATCGGCTCGGTCGGCTTCAGCGGCGCCGGCACCACGCGGGCAAGCGCCTCCGGATCGGTGCGATAAGTGATGATCACGAATTCGCGGTTGACGAACCGGAACGGCCCCTTAGGATAGGCGGGACTCGTCAACGGCATGGTGTAGGCGGTCGAGCGTACTTCGTCTTCAGTCATGTGCATCTCCGTGTGTGCTGCTGCGCGACGTATGCGAAGCCGGGGCGGCCGTTTGCCTGGTCCGACGCCTGGATGCGCTACCTCATGATTTGTCTTCGAACCGGGCGACTGCGCCGCCATCATTCAGCCTCGCAATATCGGCATCGTCGAATCCCAGTTCCTTCAGGATGACCGCACCATGTTCGCCGAGCCGGGGCGCGACCGAGGGCTTGACCTTCGGTGCGCCGTGGATCTGAATGGGGCTGCTGACGGTACGGGCGCCTGCTCTGCCGGGAACTTCCAGCGGCACGACGATGCCGTTGGCCGACAGTTGAGGATCGTTGATGATTTCTTGCGCGATCTGCACGACGCCGAAAATCACGCGGCCCGCCGTCAGCACTTCCTTCCAGTGGGAAAGCGGCTGGCTCGCAAACAGCGGATCAAGAATCTCAACAAGCTGGGCAGCATTGGCCGTGCGCTTGTCGTCGGCGAAACGCGGATCTTCGAGTAGCTCGGGCCTGCCGATCGTCGTCACGAAGCCGGGCCAGTCCTTGCGCTGCGCAGCAACAAGCAGAATCCAGCGATTGTCCGACGTCTGGTACGGATTGAGCAGCGCATTGGGTGGAGACTTACGGTTGTGTTGTGCGAAGAAATGGCCGCCATTGAGGCCGCCTTCGACCCACGCTGCCGCGGCCCAGATACCGTTTGCGATCAGCGAAGTCGAGACATGGCTGCCCTTGCCCGTCGTCGCGCGCACATAAAGCGCTGTGACGATCGCCGCATAGAGCGTTGTCGCAGTCGCGTGATCGCCGATGCCGGGTATCGGAAGCGTCGGCGGGCTTCCGGCATCGTGCGTCACTTCCATCAGGCCCGAGCGTGCCCAATAGGCGGTCACGTCGAACCCCGGTGTATCGGCCTCCGGCCCCTCGGAACCGTACCCTGTGATATCCGCATAGATCATCTTCTCGTTCAGTGGCGAGAGATCTTCATAAGTGACGCCCAGAGAAGCCTTCACGCGAGGCGGAAAATTGACGACGACAACATCGGCCCAGCGTGCGAGGCGCTGCACCACTTCTTTCGCATGGGGAGACTTCAGATCGATGGCAATGCTGCGCTTGTTGCGGTTCGTCAGTTGCCACGCGTAGTTGACATCGCTGGTCGGATTCGGTGGCATGGCCGAGAAGAATCGATAGGCGTCACCCGTACCGGGTGGTTCCACCTTGATGACATCGGCGCCGAAATCGGCAAGGATCGTCGTCGCGGCTGGGCCTGCAATATAGCTTGCCAGATCGAGTACCTTCAGACCCGAGAAGACGTGATTGCCGGTAGTCATCTAATCATCTCCATGAGGTGGGACTAACGTCGTCGCGTTGGTTACGCGCCGTATTTCGGGCAGCGACGACGGTCGTATCGACAGTCGCTATTCATCGGCCGGTGAACTTTGGTGGCCGTTTCTCGAGGAATGCTTTCGTGCCTTCCGTCTTGTCCTCAGTGGATGCGCACAGCGCAAACAGGGCTCCTTCGAGGGCGAGCCCCTCGGACAGCGAACCGTCGAGTCCGCGGTTGACGGCTGCAATGGCGTAACGCACCGCGAGGGGTGCATTCACGGCGATCTGCGCGAGAAGCTCCTCTGCACGCGCGAGAAGCTTCGACGGCTCGACGATTTCATTAACAAGGCCAATGCGGAGTGCTTCTTCGGCGGAGATCATCTCGCCGGTGAGAATAAGCTGCAGCGCGATTCCTTTGCCGACAAGGCGTGCAAGGCGCTGTGTTCCGCCAAAGCCCGGAATGAGGCCGAGTTTGATTTCGGGTTGTCCGAATTTCGCGGTTGATGCTGCGAGCCGAATCGTGCACGCCAATGCAGTCTCGCATCCGCCGCCAAGCGCGAGACCGTTGACCGCTGCAATGACGGGCTTGCCGAGGCTTTCGACCAGATTAAGCAAAGCCTGCCCGTCACGAGTGTGCTGCTCGGCCTCGACGGGTGTCGCGCTCGCAAGTTCGCCAATATCCGCTCCCGCAATAAATGCGCGATCACCCGCGCCCGTGACGATGACGCCGCTGACCTGAGAATCATCCCGAGCGGCTTCGAACGCCGTTTTCAATTCGCTGATGGCTCTCTGGTTCAATGCGTTGAGAACCTTGGGGCGATTCAGCGTGATGTATGCGACAGCACCTGTCCTTTCATAGACAATCGTTTCAAACGATTTCGGGGTAAGTGACGGCACCATGAATCTCAACACTCCACATGAACGTTACTAATCATCTGCGACCAGCATCCCAAGCCCGTATTTGCGCAAAATCCCTCTTCGCTCTTGCTGGGTTTCAGTCCTGGTTATCTCACGCGCATGCCGTTGAGCCTGCCGCAGACCATTGAGGACTTTTCGGGGATGCGCGGGCGGGTCCGTGAGACTAGGTTAGAAAATCCTGGTACATAAAGCCATGCTACGAACGGCTAGCTTTACTAGCGAATTGGCATTGGCTTCTCATACACTTGTATACGTACCCCACCAGGAATAACGGTCCAACTGCGGCTTCGAACGGTCCAAGTTCGCCGATGCGGCATGGGATCGCGTAGAAGCGGTGCTCACCCTATACTCGTTGAACCCAGGAAATCCTGACGGAATGGTGTCGTTGACCCGGCGCGGCTTGCGATAGCCTCCACCTTTAGCAATCAAGGAACGTTCCGGAGGGACGGCCGCCTGGCCGCATATCCGATTACGGAGGCGACTGCTCACCGGCCGCGCGCAGAGGCGCATTCTCCGTGTGGCCGCCTGGAACGGCGAATTGAAAGATGGCCCCATGAGGCAGGTTCGCGGATGCCCATAATCGTCCGCCATGCGCTTCCACGATCGATCGGCAGATCGACAGTCCCATCCCCATGCCCCCTGGTTTGGTCGTGTAAAAGGCCTCGAAGAGTTGGTCGAGGTTCGCAAGAGCGAGTCCCGGGCCCGAATCCCGAACTGCCACAACCACGCCGGCGGAGGTCGCCGGCTCGGTGCTAATCACCAATTCCCGCGCTCTCTCACCGGTGCCGCTCATCGCTTCGATAGCGTTGATGATCAGGTTGAGGATCACCTGCTGCAACTGGATCCGGTCTCCCGAAATGAGCGGCAAGCCCTCCGCGAAATGGGTCAGCACGGAGACGCAGTTTTTCGCGGCTTCGCCGCGAGTCAGCTCAATGACCTCGCGAACCGTGTCGTTGATCTCCAGCCGGTCCTTGCGCGACGGAGCCTTCTTGATGAGAGCGCGGATGCGGCCGATCACGTCGCTGGCTCGCCTCGCGTCCCTGACAATGCGATCGAGCGCCTGCCGGACCTCCTCCGGATCCGGTGGCCGGGCACGCAACCAGAGCAGGGCGGCCTCCGCATTGGTGACTGCCGCCGCGATCGGCTGTCTGATCTCGTGGGCGATCGACGCGGTCAGCTGACCCATGGTGGCGACACGATTCGCGTGCGCCAATTCCATCTGCATCTCGCGGTACCGGCGCTCGTTTTCGGCCGCTGCCGTCTCCGCGCGCTTGCGCTCGGTCAAGTCGAGCACAAAGGCGAGGCCGTTTTGCCGCGAACCTTCCATCAACGCTGAGCCCACCAGTACCGGGACGCGCCGGCCATCCTTGCGGATATATTCTTTCTCGTAGGGTTGGCAACTGCCGGTCCGCCTCAGCGTTTCGACGTGCCGTAAGTCTGCTTCGCGATATTGCGGCGGCGTCATGTCCACCCAACTGATGTTGCCGGAAAGCAGATCTTGCCGGGTGTAGCCGACGATCTGCAGAAATGCGTCGTTCGCCTCGGTGGCATTGCCGGAAAGGTCTCCAAAGAAGATTCCAATGATATTGGCATCAAAAAGGCGGCGGATGCGTGACTCCCGCTCACGCAGTGCGGCGTATAGCATTGCGTTCTCCAACGAGATCGCAGCCTGGGCGGCAAGCAGTTCCAGGACCGCCAGACGTTCGGGCGTAAAGGCATGCGTGGCGAGGTTGTTCTCCACATAGAGCAGCCCGATCATCACGGATTGGCGCATGATCGGCAGGCAAAACACTGATTTCGGTTGCCTGCGGGCGAAATAGTCGTCCGTCGAAAACGGATTCGATTGCATCGCATCGGTCAGCAGCACCGGTTCCTGGCAGCGCCGGACGTAGTTGACGATCGATACCGGCAACACCGACTCGGATTCGGCCTGATCCATCCGCCATTGCACGCGAATCGCCTGCTGCTCGACGCTTGCCTCAACCGCGATGACCAGCCTTTCGTCGCGCACGAGCAGCAGGTAGCCTCGCTGGGCGCCGGCATTTTCGAGCATGAGGCGCATCAGCGTGCTGCCCAGGTCCTCCAGCACAATCTGGCCAGAGATGGCCTGCGAGGCTTTGGTGACCGCCAGCAGATCCAGTTGCGCAACGTTGCCCGGCGAAATGGTGGACGCGGAGGTTGCCTGCACGCGCAGTTGCGGCGGAGCCTGTTCGTCGAGTTGCCGAACCTTGCCAGCGGCACTCCAGCGGACATAGCAACGGCGCGCCTGTTCCAGATAGGCGCAGCCCGCAACGGTCAAACCGCGGGCAAGACAGAACCGCCCGGCAAGTTCATGCGCCATACCTTCGTTCTGGACAAATCCGTTCTCGCGCGCCGATTGAATGGCCACCTCGTAGAGGCGCATAGCCTCGGGGGCGCGCCCTTCAATGCGGGCAATTTCGCCCGAGACCAGCGCATGCTTGTCGCGGAACGTGGGTGGATTGGTATCGGCCCATTCGCGGAGTTGGGCCTCATGCTCTGTGAGAAGGTCGCGCCACGCGCGCTGCTTTTCGGCAGACGCGTTTTCATAAAGCGCGGTGACCGTCAGCGCCGCGTAGAGGAAATAGTCGATCGTCTCGATACGGCCAGCCTGCGCCCAAAGCAACGCCCTTGCCTTGCTGCTTGCCACCAGCGCCTCAGCGTAGTCTCCGGATAGGAACCGGGCCTTCAGCTTGAGGATCCAGTACCAGCAGATCATCATAGGCATGCGGTCTTCCGTCAGTTGCGCCTCGAACGCAGCTTCGCTGAACTGCGCGTCGTTGAAGGTGGACAAGCTCGCGGTGCGGCCCTGCATGGTCGCGATGAAGCGTTGCTGGCTTATGATGATGTCCACGACGTCGCCGAACCCGGCCTTCCGGACGAAATCCAGGGCGATTTCCGACTCGCGCCACACGACGTCGAGCGGATCGTTCCGTAGGAGAAGGTCCGTGCTAGCCTGGATCATGCTGTAGCAAGCTGTCGAGAGGTTTCCCATCTCAGTCGCGGTGCGAAATGCCGCCCGATGAAAATCGATCCCCTTTCCGATCGGCTGGGTCCAGAAGGCGACATTTCCCATCGCGTACCAGACGTTTGCCTTGAAGGTCAGATACCCATGCTTCTCGACCAGATCGCATGCGAGCCTGCTGAAGCAATATCCATCCCTGTAACGGTGAAAGATCGATCCGAGGATCTGTCCGACCCAGCCATAGGCCTGTGCCGACGCGTCGCTTATCCCATGGTTCATACTGATGTTCACCATGCGGAACATGTGCAGGCAAAATAGATTGAGGTCGGTGAAGTAGGCCGCATCGAAGATTGCCGAAAGTACGCGAACTGAAGCCTGTCGTTCCGGATCGGACATCAGCGGCAATTCGATCAGACTCTCAATCGTGCGTCCCTCCAGATTGCGCCAGAGGGTCTCGTACTCGTCCTGAACCTGTTCCCAGCTGGGATGCGCTGGGATGTCGATGCCGAACAGGCGCAGGCATCTTAGTCCGCAGTCGATCGCCAGTGGATTCTCCGACTTTACGACGTGCAACTGAATCTTGAGGATGAAGGCCGCCGCCAGGTTGACTTTCGACCTTCCATGCTGCAACAACTGCCCGATCAGTTGCTCAGCCATGTCGAAGTGACCACTCAGAAATTCGCACTCCGCCCGCTCGAGCCACAGGCCGAACATGAGCTCATACTGGTCGCCCCAGTTCTTCTCTTCGAGCAAGGCCATGCCCGCCGACAAGTAAGTGCATGCCGACGTGTAGGCCGCCGACGCTTTGGCCTTTCGCCCTGCTCGCAGGTTAACCGTGGCCACCTGCGCTTTCTCCTCGTCGACCAGCAACGCGGAACCACGATTGAACTGGCTCGCGACTTCAAACAGATGCTCAGCAAGCTGGTCCGTTGTCATGCTCGCCAGCAACAACCGGCCAATGCGCAAATGAACTTCTGCGCGGGATGCTTCGGCGATCAACGAGTAAGCCGCCTGCTGGATCCGGTCGTGCAGGAACTTGCCGTCAAAGCGGCTGCACGATATCAGATGTTCACGCGTCGCAGCCGCAAGGCGCTCTCCAGCCTGGCTCTCCGATTCCTGACTAACGAGCGCGAGATGATGCAAATCGAACCTGTTGCCGAGACAGGCGGCGACTTGCAGGGCTTCCTGGGTCGAGACCGGCAATTGCCTCAGCTTTTCCACCATCAGGTCGACCACGTTATCTGCGAGATCCTTCGCCTTGATCTGGTCAAGGTCTCCGTGCCATCTGTTGTGCTTCGCATCGTGCACAAGTAAGCCTTCCTTGTTGAGCGCGTTCAGGAATTGGCTAAAGAAGAGAGGGTTTCCCTTGGTGCGTTCATGGAGGAGGCGCGTCAGCGGCTCGCACACCACCGGCTCGGCACGAAGTGTATCGGCCATCAATTGGTTCAGATGCACGATCTGCAATGGCGCGAGCCGGATCTCCGTCACAGTTGCGTCAGCATGCCGGATCGCTTCGAGCGTGCGGATCAGCGGATGTCCCGTGCTGACTTCATTGTCGCGGTACGCTCCGATCAGCAGCAGGTTGCGCACCTCAGGCTGAGTCATCAAGTGTTCGATGAACGCCAGACTGGCGGCGTCGATCCACTGCAGGTCGTCCAGGAACAGGACGAGCGGATGCTGCGCTTTCGCAAACACGCAAATGAATTGCCGCAGTACCGTCCGAAACCGGATTTTCGCCTCGGTGGGCGGCAAGTTCGGTACTGGCGCCTGATTGCCGATGAGGACCTTGACGAGAGGCAGCACGTCGACGATAAGCTGCCCGTTCGCACCGACGGCCGCCTTCACCTGCTCTCGCCAGTCGGCGATCCGCGTCTCGCTTTCGGCAAGAAGTTGTTGCACCAGTTCGCGGAACGCCTGCACGATGGTGGCGTAGGGGACGTCGCGTTGGTACTGATCGAACTTGCCGGAAACGAAGTAGCCGCGTCTCCCGACGATCGGCTTGCGCAATGCGTCGACCAGCGACGATTTGCCGATGCCCGAATATCCGGAAACAGTCGCCAGCGCCGACCGGCCGGTCGCAGCCACGTCCTCGAACGTGGTGAGAAGCATGGTTTCTTCCTCGTCGCGCCCATATAGCTTGTGCGGAATCTGGAAGCGTTCCGACAGGTCCTCCGAGCCGAGCGCAAACGCCTCGACGCAAGCCTCTGCCTGCCATTGCGCCAGGCAGCGGTCCAGGTCGAATCGCAGACCATGCATGCTCTGATACCGGTCCTCCGGCAGCTTGGCCAGCAGTTTCATGACAATGTCCGATACTGTCCGCGGAACCGCAGGCGCGATGTCGCACGGTGCAGGCGGGACACGGGCAATATGGCAATGCGACCATTCCAGAGCGTCCTGTGCCTGAAACGGCAACTGGCCGGTAAGCATGCGATAGAGCATAACGCCGAGCGAATAAAAGTCGCTTCGGTAGTCAATCGGGCGGTTCAGACGGCCGGTTTGCTCAGGGGAGACGTAAGCCCAATCCGCCGCGGAAACGACGCCATCCTCCGGCGAGACGCTAAACGCTTCATGAGCCGCCGCGTTGCTCAAGTCCACCAGCAGAATCTGCCCCGTGTCCGGCGAGACCAGGATATTGGCGGGGTGGACGTTACGATGAACGAATTGAGCCGCGTCGATGCCTGCCAGCACGCCGGCTAACTGACGGGCGATCAGAAGGCAGGCCGCGAAGTCGAGACGCATTCGAGCCAGAACGGATTCAAGCGAATCACCCTGGAAGTCCTCCAGTATCAGCACCAGCGATCCACCGTTGTCGACCAGGGCGAGCGGCTTCGCAATTCCTGCTGCATCTAACGACTGAAGCAGATGATATTCTCGCCTGAGACGAGCGAATTGGGCTGCGTCCGCGGTTTCCGAACGAAGCAGTTTCAGCAGCACCGGCATCCCGTCATTCGTGCGGCGGCCACGGTAGAGGTCTGAGCCCGCCGTGCTGCAGATGCGCTCGAGGATCTGGAGATTTGCAATGGTCATTTCCTTTGTCCTGCAACGGTCCATGCCTCATGTGTCTACAAATCGTATAGCCGCGTGACCAGGAAGAGGAGCAACTGCGTTGCTACCGCTCGGTCGTGGAAACAATCCCGGCTGACTTACATGGTGTTTTGTTCAAACGGGTAAATGGCGGCACGAAACTGCGACGAGTTGTTTGCTTTCTAATCCTACTCAATCAGACGTGAATAAGTGTCAGTGACCTCACCGCATCCAATACGTATGTATAGATCAGCCAGACCATTGACGAGGAAACTGCACGCGTTCGTAGAATGGCGTCTCGCGTTTTTCCAGGTTAAGTTGGCTTCATGGCGCACGGACGGAATCGGGCGCCGCTGAACCGAACTGCGAACGCGATGACCGCGACGGCACCTATCTGGCATCGGGGGCTCGGGCACTGGAAATGAAATACCTCATACGGTTTTCTGTCGCGCTGGTTGCACTCGCGGCGTGCTGCGTTATCGGTCTTTCGGTACGGAATCACGGGTCTTTTGAGCGCCTTGTCAGCGCACAGTGGGACGCGCGCGACTATGTCGTAGAACGTGCTATTCCAGCAGTGATCCCAATGGCTTACCTGAACGGCGGAATGCGGAACAGCCCACGCCAGCGCGCATATATCACGCAGATGACACACGAACCATTGCAACTGCCGCGCCCCACGCTGTCAAACCGATCCTGCCGAATGCGGCTTAACGCCGAGCACTTCTGCCTTTCTGACGAGATCCGCTACCGAGCGGGCGGCCATTTTTTTCATCGCTTGTCCACGATGAACCTTTACCGTAATTTCGCTGAGATTCATTTCCGCAGCAATCTGCTTATTCAGCAGGCCGGCCACGACGAATTCCATGACCTGCTTTTCTCGCGGCGTCAATGAATCGTGGGAAATGCGGAGGGTAGCAATTGATTGTTCGGCCAGGAGGCGCTCACGGTCACGGGTCAACGCATGAGTGACTGCATCCAGCATGTCCTGGTCGCGAAAAGGTTTGGCAAAAAAATCGAGAGCGCCGGCTTTCATGGCCTTGACCGACATGGCAATGTCACCGTGCCCGGTCATGAAAACGATCGGCATGCGAAGCGCGCTCTTTGCAACCTCCTCCTGAAATGCAAGACCGCTCTCGCCTCGCAGCCTGACATCGAGAACCAGGCAACTCGGTGCGTCATACTTCGGAAACGCCAGAAATTCGCGAGAAGAAGCGAACGTTTCAACGCGCAGCCCAACGGAACGCAGCAGCGCGCCTAGCGCGAGCCTTATCGCTTCGTCGTCGTCGACAATGTAAACTACCGGTGGCACGCCTTCGTCAGTACCTTTGAGCGAAGTCGAATTTTGTCCCGAACTCATCAGAATCTCCCTGGCGGCAGAATGCGCGGCGAGGCTCGGCATACCGACACCGATTCCATACCTCATGCCGCAGCGAACGCTTCTCGCTCAATCTGTTTTCCTTCTGGACACGGCAAAATCGGCTGGCGTACCTCGCTCGTGAGCAGGACGAAGATTTCTTGAGGTCGAGTCGTTCTGCTGGTCTGTGCTTGACGTCTGCCGTTGAGCGCACGCAATCGATGAAGATAATTCTAGGCTCCGGAATCAAAAGCTGACAGTGCCGTGCGAATGTGGTCCTGGATGCTGTGGCGCACCTATTGCACTGCAACTTTGCGCAACTCCCTGGAATTCGCTTTGTGCCCGTGCGTCATCCGAGCGCTCGATGATCGCAGGCAGGCCGAACTGGAATGTCGCGCCGTGGCCCGGCCTGCTGGCTGCCGACATCCGTCCTCCGTGAGCTTCGACAATCGATTGACAGATCGACAATCCCATACCGAGTCCATTGGGTTTCGTCGTGAAGAAGGCATCGAATAGTCGGTCGGCGTTTTCTGGATCAATTCCCGATCCTGAGTCCTGAACCGCGACGACCAGATTTCCACCCTGGTCCATGTACGACTCGATGAGCAGGTCACGGGGCCGGCCATGAATGCCGTCCATGGACTGGATTCCGTTCATCATAAGATTGATGATCACTTGCTGAAGCTGAACCCGATCGCCCAGCAACGGGGGCAGCTCAGACGCCAGTCGAAGGCAGAGCGATACCTTGTGGCTCAAAACTTCGCGCTGCGTCAGGCCGACAACGTCATGGATCACGTCGTTGAGGTCCAGTCGCGTTTTCTGCAGAAAGTCCTTTTTGGCCAGCGTGCGGATATGGTGAACAATATCGCTCGCGCGCCGGCCTTCGCCAATCATGCGCGTCACGCAGTTCTGCACCTCCGCCAGTTCCGGGCTCGGGTGCCCCAGCCATCGCAGACAAGCTTCGCCGTTTGTGACAATTGCAGCGAGCGGCTGGCTGACCTCGTGAGCGATCGAAGCGCTTAGCTCTCCCAGCGTTGTCACTCGCGTAACACGCGCGAGTTCGGTCTGCGCCTCGTGCAACTTTTGCGCCGCCAGTTTCGCCGCGGTCACGTCCATTATCGCGCCCACAAATCGCCGCTTGCCAGGCTCATCGGTCACGACATGGGCAACGACGTGAAGATGCTTGATCGACTTGTCCGGCATCAGCAGACGATATTCACAATCAAATTCCTGTTCGCCGCTCGTCGCCTTGTCGATCACCTGCCTGAAAAGAGCAACGTCGTCGGAATACACGCGTTGGAGCGTTAGCTCGACCGTGGGCGTGACGTCGAGGTCGTAGCCAAAGATCCTGAAACTTTGCTCGGACCAGAAAATTTCCCCGCTCGCCGGGTCCCAGCCGAAACTGCCGGTGAGACTCAGTTTCTGGGCTTCAGCCAGGTACGCCGCCTGATTTCGGCGCAGCGCGTCTTCCGCGCGCTTGCGCAGCGTGATGTCATTGTTGGTTTCGAGCGCCGAGATTGGGCGTCCGTTCGCGCTGCGTTGTAATGACCAGCGGCTGAGTACCACGACTTGCGAACCGTCCCGCGTGGTATGAATGAGTTCGCCTTCCCAGCGCCCGGTCGTGAGCAACGTGTTCATGGTGTCGTCAAGAGAAACAGGAAAGCGCGTTTGCAAGAGTTGATGGGAAGTCTTGCCGAGTGC
Organism: Paraburkholderia sp. BL6669N2; assembly: GCF_003387275.1. Taxonomy (NCBI): domain Bacteria; kingdom Pseudomonadati; phylum Pseudomonadota; class Betaproteobacteria; order Burkholderiales; family Burkholderiaceae; genus Paraburkholderia; species Paraburkholderia sp. BL6669N2. The sequence goes on from NZ_QUNA01000002.1 coordinate 2,732,439, forward strand.
CTCCGCCTTTTTCCATCCATAGAGCTCCTCCGCACCGTGATTCCAGTACGTGATTACGGCGTTCATGTCGCGAACAAAGACGGTGTCGTGAGACAGATCGAGGAGCCTGGCCTGCTCGCGCGCTGCTTTGCCGAGCCAACGTACGCGTCTCACTAGTGTCGTGATGATGAGTGACGTAGTTAGAAAAGCAATCAGCGCTGCAAGATCGCGTAACTCGCCTACCCGAAACGTGAAGATCGGCTGCGTAAAGAAAAAAGCAAGGCAGCCAACGGCGGTTATCGAAAAAACCGCAGAAGTAACGAAGCTGTCCATTAACGACAGCAGTACAATGATAATCAGATAGACAAATCCCGCTGTGCCAAGGCGAGCCCCGAGGTGAAAGCAGACCTTGGTCGCAATCGCCATGGCAACGCCACCCGCTAACCAAAGCCAAGCCAGATAACGTAGTCGGGCAATCTGCTCGACCCGGGTCTCTGATCGAAACAGCCGACGAGTTGGAAGGTAACGGAGCCGCTCCGACTGCTCGACCAATTCCGCGAAGAAATTCATGGGGTATCGTGATATCAACCGGGCTAACTGATCTTTGTTGATGGCTTGAGCCGTTGTGCCCGTGAGTTGTGAGTCATCCGCAGACGGAGGGCCGCCACTCCCAAGTATTTGGCACGCCACACGACGCGCGTAGATGCGCGTTGCTGCAGCCCCTTCCGAGAGGCAACGAGACGTCTCCTTCGGCAATAACCTCGACGATCAAGGCAGCGGCGGGTTGTTCCGCTTTTGTCTTCTGGTAGATCGAGGCGAGGCCCAGCTTTCAAGCGGCGCACAACCTTTCTGATTTCGCTTCCCTGCCGGGCTTCGCTCCGGCATTGCGATTGGACAAGCGCTCGCCGCGCCACAACGATCGGTACTATGTGAAGAAAGCCTTCTTCACTTACCCAATTCCCCGGCTGTGCTCCTTACGGTCAGCAGTTTAGATGCGGCCTCGCGCTCCGGATTGACTGATCGTGCCATTCATACGAGAAATATGGTCTGTAAGTGCCACGACCGGCCCGTGGCCAGCGTGACAGCCGAAACGCGGTGCGTGCCTTCACTGGTGTGCGTCCTGCCTCGGATAAGATCGTCTCCGCGCTAAAACGCCCGGCGAAGGGCATCCATCACGGGCCCAATGACTCACAAAGGTTCGCACCTCAAGTTCGGATCCCTACACTTCCACGAGCCCTGATTGACCTGGCAATCTCAGCGTCCTATCCTTTGTTTCCTGACCATAAGGAGGGCGAGAATATGTCCAGTGTCGAGCCACCTTCGATTGCGCGGTTGTCGACGCAAGATGTGCCACGAGTGCAGCGGCTCGACTACTGGGCCGACGTTCTGGCCTCTGCCCTCGTGCCGATGGCGATCCGTTGCCAGTTGCCACGCCAGTTCGAGGCGAACCTGTTGAGCGCCCCACTCGGCAGGATTACGGTAACCGCTATTTGTGGATCGGCACACGATGCCCTGACCACGCAACGCCAGATTGCGCGGAGTCGAGGCCGATCGTTTCACCTGGTTATGAGCCGTAACCTCGCGTGGACAATGACGCACCGCGGTCAGGCGCGGATTCTGCCTGGCGAGTTGGTACTTGTTGATTCCCAACTTGAGTTCGAGATGAATTGTCCGGACACCTACGACTTCCTGAATTTGACGCTCCCGCCAGAATGGCTGGCCAGTTGGGGCTCCAACGTGGAAGGACTGACGGGTCGGGTAATTTCAGCAGACTCTGGATGGGGCCGGGTGCTGTCAAGCTATGTAAGCCAACTCTCGCCGGAGTTTGCCCTGCGCGCGCCGCTGGCTGAATCCGTTCTCGCCGATCAGCTCGGTGCATTGCTTGCGCTTACGGCCCACGAGCGTTCGGGCGAATCGCTCAAGACATCGCCTGCGGAGCGGTCACTGCTTGAACGGATTCACGAGTGCATCATGCAGCGTCGTACTGAGTCGCAGTTGACTGCAAGCGACGTTGCAGCAGCGTTGAATGTGTCGCGTCGCACTTTGCACCGGGTTCTGGCGGCCGGCAGCGAGACGTTCGGTCAGCAGTTGCTGAAAGCCAGGACGGAAGCGGCCGTGCGTATGCTCCAGTCACGGGCATTTGACCACGTAACAACCGCGGAGATCGGCCGGCGCGCCGGATTCTCGGATGCGTCGCATTTCGTCCGCGTGATTCGCCAGAGGACCGGCCGAACTCCCCGCCAGCTTCGCCAAGGCCGAAAGGTCGCCGAAGGCGCAGGCTAGCGCACGCGGCTTCATCACCGCGTCAGGTTTGCGTAGTACGAAGCGGCAGCGGCGATCTCATCCGGCGTCATATTGCGTGCAATGTTGCGCATCTGCTCCGAGATATCGTTATGCCGTTCACCCGACGCGAACGCCTGAAGTTGCGCCCGCATATAGGCCGCCGGCAAGCCGTCGAGCCAGGGGCTGCCCGCCTTGTTGTCGATCCCGCCGTGGCACGTCGCGCACGCCGGAATATTGCGCAGCGGCGCACCGTGCATGACGATCCCCGGGGCGCCCGCCGCATTGAGGCCCTGTGCCAGCCTCGGCCGCGGCAGCGAGCCGTAGTAGGCGGCCAGATCGCGCATGTCCGGATCGCTCAGGTTCGCCGCCATCGGCGACATCACCGCGTTCGTGCGCGCGCCGCTCTGGAAGTCCTGCAACTGCTTGTAGATCGCGATCGCGTACTGACCTGCCAGATTCGGAGAATTCGCCCCGCTCATGCCACGCTCGCCGTGGCACATCGTGCAGCGCAGCGCGAGGGTGGCGCCGCGTCCGATCGATAGCTGCGTCGCCCCCGCGAGCAATTGGGGGGTCACTTCCACCTTGCTCACCTGCACTTGCGGCGCCACCGGCGCCTCGTTGCCGAGCCACCGCTGCGGCACCCCCGCCGCGCTGCAGATCGCATTCCAGAGGCCTTGGAACTGCGCATCGCGCTGCACCGACGGCAGCCACACGAAACCCACCGCCACGCCGAACACGAACACCGCGGCCGTGACGCCGACGCTCGCCCTGAACCAGCGATTGCTCCACGAGAACAGGCGCTCTTCGCTCATCGCCGGGCTCCAATCGGAATGACCGGGACGGTGTCGCCTCTTGCCATCAACTGGGCGATCGGATAGCCGTAGTTGAGCACCGTCAGCGCAACCATCAGCGTAAGCCACAGCGCGAAGCCGTTGAGCGCCACCGGCACCGTACGCGGCTCGTGCACCGCGGTACTGAAGCGGTATTCCTCGGGCGCGGCGGCTTCGCTGCGATGCCCTTGAATCAGAACCACGAAGAACACGATCGCCGAGAGCACGAGGATGAAGCCGCCGATCGCCGACATCACCACCCAGATCGCCTGCGCCGCAATCTCCGGATCGGTGTAGTCGTAGTACGCCATGCGGCGCGGCATGCCCAGAATGCCGACCCAGTGCCACGGGAACGTCAGCACGATCATGCCGATGAACCACAGCCACAGTTGCAGGCGCATGAGCCGCCAGTTCGTCATGACGCGGCCCGTGATCTGCGGCCACAAGTCGTAGGCGATCGCGAAGTACATGATGACGATCGCGCCCGCGTAGATCAGGTGGAAGTGTCCCGTGATCCACTGCGTGTTGTGGATCGTCAAGTCGAGCTGGTAGCTCATGTTGATGAGGCCGCCCGCGCCGCCGAAGCCCAGCATCACGAACGAGAGCGCGAGCGCCAGCATCTGCGGGTTGTCCCACGGCAACGCGCGAAGCCAGCCGAACGCGCCCTTGCCGCCCCGCAAGCGCGCGGCGATCTCCACCGACGCGCAGATCGTGAACACCGTCAGAAGCGTGGGCACCGCCACCAGCGCCGTGAACACCGACTGCAGGAACTTGAAGCCCGAGCCCACTTGCGGATCGGCGAACAGGTGGTGAATGCCAATCGGCATCGCCACCACGAGAAACAGGATGAACGCAATGCGTCCCATCGTATCGCTGTAGAGCCGCCCGCCGATCGCGCGCGGCACGATCGTGTAAAACGCGATGTAGGCCGGCATCAGCCAGAAATAGACGATCGCGTGCAGCGTCCACGAGAAGAACACGCGCGCGAGGCCCGCATCGATGGTCGTCTTCCAGCCGAAGGCGACCGGCAGGATCTGGAAGATGATTTCGAGCGCTGCGCCCACGGCGGTCCAACCCCACAGATAAGCACCCGCCACGCTCGCGAACATCGGCAGAGGCACTGGCATGCCGGGGTTGTCGCGCTTCCACGCCGCGAGGTTCACCGACATTAGCGCCACCCATATCCACGAGCCCACCACCACCAGCACTACGCCGAGGTAATAGAACACGTTGCCGATCATCGGCGGATAGAACGTGTAGAGCACCGAGGCCAGACCGAGCGCGACCGTGATCGAGGCCATGACCGCGCCCGCCGCCACCAGCATGAACCCGGCCCACGCCCAGCGCGCGCCGATGAGCGCGCGCTTGAGGGAAAGCTCGGTGACCGCATAGCCGAAGCCCATCGCCACGAGCGTCGGGAACACGTAGCCCATCACGGTGCCGTGCTCGGTCACCGAGCGGTAGTAGATTTCGGAGTCCTGCAGCCACGCGTGCAGCGGGCTGCGCACATACATCTGCCAGGCGCCGAGCAATAGCGCCGCGCCGAAGACGCCGAAAGCCAGCCAGAAATGCGCGAGCACGAGTCGCTTGTTATTTAACACAGCTGAGTCTCCGCGAATTGGCGGTCATCTGCATGAACGCATTTTTGTCGATGACTTTCACGTGCGCCCACATCCCCTGGTGGCCCGTGCCGCAATACTCATGGCATGGCATCAGATGGTCGCCCGGCTGCGCAAAGGTGGTCCTGAACGTGGAGATATAGCCGGGCTCGACCATAGAGTTGATGTTGGTATGGGTAACGAGAAAGCCGTGCACGACGTCCGCGCTCGTTGCGCGAAACGTAATCGGCACGCCGGCCGGCACCAGCAGGCACTGCGGCGTGAAGGAGTATTGCTGCGCGATGATGCGCACCGTCACCGAACCGTCGGGCCCCACCGCGCTGCCGAGGTTGCTCTCGACGAACTCACCCGACACGTTGAGCGTCTCGGGCCGAATGGTCTCGACGCGCGAGGGCGGCATCCACGACCAATGCAGGCCGGTGAAGATCACCACCGCGACGGTGCTCGCGACGAGCAGCACCGCGAGGATCGCCCAACGCCGCTCGACGGTTTCGGCGACTCTAGCGGATACATGCGGATCGGGAACGATAGGGTTCGACATAGCGCTGTCTGGTTCGATGAGGGATTCGCTTGAGTGATTCGCTTATTGGATGACGCCGCGCGGCAGGAACACCAGGAAGTAGAACGCGTACCACATGCCAATCACAATGGCCGTCGCGATGCCGGCCACCGCGATCGCGCCGCGCGGGCCGCTGCCGACGATCTGTTCGACGCGTTCTGCTTCGTCGTGGTAAGCGGCGTTGCCGTCGTCCGAAGGGAGGGGGGATTGGATCATCGCTGCCTCAAAAGATCGGCGCCGAGCGCAACTCGTTGACTTCCTTCACGGTCACGGGTGTGCCGTGATTGCCCCATGCCGTGCGGATGTAGGTCACCACGGCGGCTACTTCTTCGTCCGACAGGGTCTGGGCGAACGGCGGCATGCCGTACGGCATGGGATTCTTGCTGGTGCCCGGCGCATAGCCGCCGTTCAGGACCATGCGGATCGGATTGACCGACGAGGTCATCTGGATCGACTGGTTGTCGGCGAGCGGCGGGAAATTCGGCAACTTCCCTTGCCCCTGCGCGGCGTGGCAGATCGCGCACTGGGCATCGTAGATTTTCTTGCCGAGCGGCGTCAGGCGATTCTGTTCCTCGGTCACCGCGACGCTAGGCGGCCTCTGCTGCGCTTCGCCGGAGCGCGCTGGCAGCGCCTTGAGGTAGACCGCGACCGCGCGCACGTCGTCTTCGGAGAGGTACTGGAAGCTGTCGTAGACGACCTCGGCCATCGGCCCGTACACCGCGCCGCGCCGCGACACACCCGAGTGCAGCAGGTCGACGATGTCGTCGATGCTCCAGTCGCCGAGCCCGGCTTCCTTGTTCGAGGTCAGCGACGGCGCATACCAGTTCTGCATGGGAATCAGGCCGCCTTCGAACTGCTTCGAGGGGGAGTTGCCGCCCAGCGCATTGATCGCCGTGTGGCACATCGTGCAGTGGCCAAGCCCTTCGACAAGGTAGGCGCCGCGGTTCCATTCGACCGACTGCGTCGGGTCCGGCTGATACTCACCCTCGTGCATATACAGCGAGCGCCAGCCGCGCAGCAACTGGCGCTGGTTGAACGGGAAGCTCAGTTCGTGCGGGCGGTTCGGCTGATGGATCGGCGGCACCGATTGCAGATATGCGTAGATCGCATCCGAGTCGGCCCGAGTAATCTTCGTATAGGAGGCAAACGGCATGGCCGGATAGAGCAGCGAGCCGTCGCGCGACTTGCCGGTATGCATCATCCGGTAAAACTCGCGGGCACTCCATTTGCCGATGCCCGTGTCCTTGTCCGACGAGATATTGGGCGAGTAGAGCGTGCCGAACGGCGTCTCCATCGGACGGCCGCCGCCGAACAGCTTACCGGCGGGCATGGTGTGGCAGGCGATGCAATCGCCGGCACGGGCAAGATATTCGCCGCGCGCGATGGTGTCCGCGTGGCTGTCCGCGAGTGTGCCGGCCTGCGCGGAGGAGACGCCCACCAGCGTCGCGGCGCGAAGCAGCAGCGTGGCAAGTGCGGTGACGGCGGTGGGCTTTCGGAAACTGGGCACTTCGCAGCCTCGGCTAGTGAGAAACGCTGCCGCAAGCAAGCGGCATCTTCAAGGTGCCCGCGGCGGCGGGTTGCGGATCGGCAGGCGCAGGCTGCACGGAGAGCCACGCCGCGATCGCAGTGATGTCGCTGTCGCTCAAATGCGTGGCGATCGTGTGCATGCAGTCGGGTGCGACGGTGCGGCGCGTGCCGTAGCGGAACGCGCCCAACTGCGCGCTGATGTAGTCGGCGTGCAACCCCAGCAGCCCTGGAATCGTCGGCTCCATGCCGTTCAACGCCGCGCCGTGACAACTGGCGCAGGCGGGCACGCCGCGGGCCCGGTCGCCGTCGCTCACGAGCGCCTTGCCGAGCGCGAGCGCCTGCGCGCCAACGCTCGCGGTGGCAGGCAGGTGATAAGGCGGACGCTCGGCGGCGAAGTAGTCGGCGATCTGGCGCAAATAGGCGTCGGGCAAATAGGCCAGCAGATAATTCATCGGCGGGTACTTGCGGCGGCCATCGCGAAACGCCAGCAACTGGTTGTACAGATAGCCGGCCGGCTTGCCGGCCAGGCGCGGGAAATAGTCGTTGTCGGTGCCTTCACCGTGCGCGCCGTGACAGGCCGCGCAGCCCATGACACGGGCCTGCATAGTGTCGGGCGCCGCCTCGGCGCCGGGCCCCGAGACGAGCGTCGGTTCAGCGGACAACGCGCACGCCGAATAGAGCGCGACGATGAACAATGCAATGCGATTCGTCACCGGTTTCCTCGTACGGATTGCCATAGCCGAAGCGAAGGTGGCCTCGCTGCGTTTGCTTGCCCGCCTTTCTTCGAGCTTGACCGTCTTTCTTCTAGCGTCGCCCCACTACACTTGCATCGCCCCCACCGCGAGCATTGCACGGCCTATGGTTGGCCTAGCGCGACATTGAGCCAATGAGCCATGGCAGCGGCGTCGACCGGCTTCTCGAGCAAAACCAGCGCGCCGTTCGCCTGAATTTCCGATTGCAGCGAAGCGGTCGGAAACGCAGTGATGAAGATGATCGGCGGCGCAGTTCCCAGTCCGAGAAGGTAAGTGTGCATGCCGACCCCCGACATGCCGGGCATCCGCACATCCGAAATCAGGCATGACGTGTCAGCGACGTGGCCGGACTGCAGGAATTCCTCCGCCGACGCAAAAGTGCGCACACTCCAGCCCAGGGAACGCACGAGGCTTGAAGTCGCCAGACGAACCGCCTCATCGTCATCGACTATCGTAACTATCTGGGACGTATTCAAGCGGAGGACCCCGGTTTTTCAGAAAACGGGACACAAAAGCGCGATCAATCACGAGCACGTCCATTACAGCAAGGGTAGCTCGGAGCAAACCAAACGAGAATCATACGAACGTATAGCGCACCGACAATTTGACCGTTACCCAAAAAAACAGGCACGCTCACCGATCGATAGGTTTGGTCCGCTCATACTTTAGTGCGGGTGCTCAACCGATCACCCAGATCGCTACGTAATAATCGAGCATCCGATCTCATCGTCATGTCCCTCGCTATTGAATGCAGACGCGGCTGAGATCGACTGTCCTTCGATAGACGTTCTTTTTCAGCCATGGCACGAACGTGTACTCGTCGTATGCGTTGCTGCCGATAAAAATCCAGTTATGCAGAGCGTTCAACATGACGGCATCCTCGAATCAACCCATCCCGGCGTGACTAACCGCGTATGCGACCGATGAGATGAGCACAACCAAAGCTGGATCTCTGAACCTAATCGCAACACCGGCTCGATGGCTAACACACTCGTACCACGTAGGACGACGAAGATTATCCGTGCAAAGCAGACATCCATGACAGCGCCCCAAACCTTCCACGATAACGATCAGTCTTGCCACGACGGCAGCAGGCAGCATGGCGTCATCGTTTCGCATGCCGAACTCCAATGGCACTTCGATCAATGAATACCAGCAAACAAAAATAATCAGGGATGTGACCGGCTTTTCAAAAAACAGTCGCTGCATGCCCGAAGCTAACGGACTCAATACGCGCTTTGAAAAAAATTGGTCACCATCGGCATCGCCCCACTCGCACCCTATGTCTTGCCCGATCATCAGCTCACCTTCTTCTGAAGTCGTTTGGCCTTCCCGAAAAGCGGTTTATAAAAATTGAACCGGGCAACCGTACCGGCCATGCAATCAGGTTAGGCAAACGGGGCAGGAAAAACTATTCTACGAACGGTTGACATAGTTCCCGCATTGGCGTCGTCGACTCATACGTGGGTATATCCCACGGGCTGGGAGACGCAGTGGAGGGCAACCGACAACCTGCAATCGAATAAGGACTCAAGCGCGCTCACAGGTGGGACGAACGGGCAAGCTGGTCGTCGATAGGCATGGCGAAATTGGCATGCTGCGTCATGAGCACAGGTGTGTATATCCTCGGACTACATACGAGAATATAGGTATCTAAAACCATCGCGTGAAATCGTCATCCTCTTGCAGGTTTGCAACCGTCCCGTTACTGGAGTACTTTGAAAACGCAGCCATTCGTATGCGAGCGTTTTCTGCGCGGACACAGCTTTCGGCTGTTTTCGTCAAGGAAACCAACCGCTGCCAATTCTCTGAAGGATAGCGAAAGAATGCGTTCAAGTGCCTGTCCGAGCGATCCCTGGATGAAGACGATCGGCTTGTTGAAACTGCTATCAGGTCTCGACTCTGAGCGAAAGGAGGTGCTCGCCTCACTTGGCCAAAACGCGTGTCGGCGCGCGCCCTCCTCATGCGTATTGACCAAACGAGTGACATTTCCGGTCAAGGTCATAGAACGACCTGATCCGAATACCCTGATGATCGCTTGGTGTGATCCAACATCATGCCACTATGGCGACCAGATCTGGGGGGCATGTGTAGCGAGAAATTCCGGTGTCTGTGCGATAAGCGGCATGCGTATCAGGCGGGGGGATGCGATATACAGACCAAGAACATCCCGCCTGGCGCACCCGGTCAACGCTGACGCGATGATACTTTTTTCGGTGATCGACCATGCTGCTTCTTGCTCAACGAGCTTGCCATAGCCTTTGTCTTGACGGCCAGCCGACACACAGGCGGGTCTTGCCGTCGACCACACATACGTCGATACGCGGCGATTCTAACTGCTATCGGTTAGGCCGCACTTTCGTTTCTCACAACAGCGCTTCAAATTGAGTTCCGTTGGCAGCGCGGGGGACTAAAGGTGGCACGTTTTGGGGAAGTGAAACTGCAAAGTCGTGTAAACGTCAAAATCGATGAGCAATTCGAAGGGCGAGCCAGCGCAGAAAATGACGCAGAGAACATGAAGATTGCGTCGATCCGAATGTGTAGCAGAGCAGCTCGGTCAGACGGGTTGACAGAGGCGTCGGAGATGCAGTTGACGACGATATGTCAGCCTGGCGACATCGTTTCGTGAAGCAACACGTGGGGCGGAACCTTGGGGACTGCGTTTTGGAAACGATAACAATCACCCTCGAACTGCTCGCGTGCGTCATTGCCAGCAGTTTCGTTAAACGTGTCGCCCGGATTCCGCTTCCCCTTGCTCTTGTTCAGATTGCGATAGGCGCCCTGGTTGCCCAGGTGTTCGGCTTCCGGGTTTCGCTCGCGCCAGACGTCTTTTTGCTGTTGTTCGTCGCGCCCTTACTTTTTCTTGATGGTTGGCGCATTTCAAAGGAAGGGCTCTTTCGCGACAAGTGGACGATCGGCGCGTTCGCGCTCGGTCTGGTCCTGTTCACGGTGCTGGGAACAGGTTTCTTCATTCATTGGCTGATTCCGATGATGCCGCTGCCCGTCGCTTTTGCGTTAGCGGCAACGCTTTCTCCGACTGATGCTGTCGCGGTGTCGGCAATCGCCGAACGTGTACCTATTCCGAAGCGGCTAATGCACGTGCTGGAAGGGGAGGCTCTGCTGAACGACGCCTCGGGGCTCGTCTGCCTTCGCTTTGCGATTGCGGCTGCCGTGACCGGCTCATTTTCACTTGTCGAAGCCGGGAGTACTTTCCTGTGGTTATTGGTCGGCGGTGTTACCGTCGGCGCAGCGGTGACGTTTTTGGCGAGCGCGGCGAAGGACTGGACGGCGAGACTTTTTGGCGAAGAGACTGGCACACAGATTCTTATCAGCTTGGTGCTGCCGTTTGGCTCGTATATCGTGGCAGACAGGCTCGCCGCATCGGGTATTCTGGCGGCCGCGACGGCGGGCATCGTGATGAGCTACGAGGAGTTCTCGGGACGGGCGTTGGCAGGCACGCGTATCCGCCGGGCCGCCGTGTGGGATGCACTTCAATTTTCCGGCAATGGCGTGATTTTTGTTCTTCTTGGCCAGCAGCTTACGAGCGTCGCTGCTCAAGCCGGACAAGCGATTCGCCAAACCGGGAGGGAGGAGGAAGGATGGCTGCTCTTCTATGTCATCGTAATCAGTTGCGCGCTGCTTGTTGTACGGTCTCTATGGACCTGGGTTGCCCTGCGCCTGATCTTGTTTCGCGGCGGTCGCAGCGCCCGGACGATCAACTCGGCAGACTGGCGTTTGATCGCGGCGACGTCGTTGGCCGGGGTACGCGGCGCGGTTTCGCTCTCCGGCGTGATGACCCTGCCGTTGTTTCTCGAAGACGGTTCGTCGTTCCCTGCGCGAGACCTCGCCATATTGCTCGCCGCCGGCGTGATTGTCGTTACCCTGGTCGCTGCAAACGTCGGGCTGCCCTATGTGTTGAGCGGCATCAGGGTCCCTCCCGGCACGCTGGAGCAGCTGCAAGAGGATGAGGCTCGATCCGCTGCGGCTCGGGCGGCGATTATTGCCGTTGAGCGTGCCCTTCATAAGACAGGGAAGGCGGCGGAAGACGCCGACCTTTTCTCGCAGGCCGGCGCGCGTCTCATCGCACACTATCGCGAGCAGATCGAATCGCGCTGCCATATCGGGGCGCACGCGAGGCACGGCATGCAGATCGACCAGATCGAACGCAAGATGCGCCTCCTTGCCCTCAGTGCCGAACGGGAAGAGCTTTATCGTATTGCTCAGTCGGGCAAGCTGACGGACGAAATGGTTCGAGACCTGGTTCGCGAGGTCGATCTGCAGGAGTCACGGTTTAGTGTCCGCGGTTCCCGAACCTGAGGCCCCGTTACTGGATGACTGTTGTTTCGAAGAAAAACCATCCAGTTTCAATCGGTATCAAGCCAACACGGCAGCGACACGAAAACCTCCGACCGGCTCGCCGTGGAACGACATGGCGAGCTGGATGGTCCCGCTACCGATCTCCGCCACTTCTCGCCAGTTCGGACGAGCAACCGTCGTTTGATGAGGTCTGGTCATCGGCGACCGTCTCCACCGGCGTTCTGTCGAGAATCTCGGCGACAGGGCGGCGACAAACGCGGTGCGGGCATCCTGCTCGACCGCACCTCGTCCCTCGATCTGTATCGACACAAGCAGGTAGTCGTCCGCAGTGCGCTGAACTTCGTCCCACTCATGAGCCGCAACGTGATCGACCGCCGAGATCCGGGACACGCACACTCCGTCCGTGTTCACACTAGAGATCTCGCCACGAAATCCCTGATCCGACTCGGTCCTGAAAACCATGGGGACGCAGCTGGCCCGGACCTGATCCGCCCATGCCGAAAGCCTGTCGTCGCGATCGTAATGATCCGTTGTAGTCACTGTATTCATGGCATAAGATTCCGACGGCATATACGCGGGATAGCTATCCCGAAGAATTGCGCATCCAGAAACTGGCGTCAATGCGCAACCGATGATCTATGACGGTCGCCTCGATATGTAGCTGCGATCGAGCTCACTGACCGAGCGACAACCGATGAGGGCGAGCGTCCGGTCTGTTTCCTGCTTGATCATCTCAATGACGTCGCTAACTCCGATTTCCCCTCTGGCAGCCAGCCCGTATAGGGTGGCGCGCCCCAGCATCACGGCATTTGCCCCCAACGCGATTCCCTTGACGACATCAGCCCCCGTCCGTATGCCGCTATCGAGAATGACCGTCGTTCCCGAGGTGCTCTCGACAATATCCGGCAGCACGTCGGCTGTCGCGGGCAGGTCGGCGAGTTGCCTGCCGCCGTGGTTTGAAACGATGATGCCGTCCGCGCCGAGCTCGACGCACCGCACGGCATCATCGGCCGTCACGACGCCCTTGACAAGGAGTTTGCCTGGCCATTCGTCCCGCAAGCGGCGCAGGTCATCCCAACTGAAGCTCGCATCCATCTGTCTGCGAAGAACCGCTGCCTGGGCGGCCGTGTCCGATGCATCATCCGTAGCGAAATTTTTCAACTCCGGCATGCCGTTCCTCAGGTAAGACCAAAGCCAACGTGGGTGCAATAGTCCGTCGACAGCCGCACGTGCACTTGCCTTGAACGGCATGGCAAAGCCATTGCGAAGATCGCGTTGGCGAAAGCCGTTGACTGCTACATCGGTGGTGAGGATCAAGGTCGAATAGCGAGCCGAGCGGGCACGATTGACCAGGCTCTTCGCGAGGTTGCGATGAACGACGTACAGCTGAAACCACAGTTCTCCGTCGGCCCCTTTTGCAACCTCCTCGATGGACATGTTGGAAGCCGTGGATAGTGCAAAGGGAATACCGGCTTTGCCCGCTGCACGTGCAAGTGCGAGGTCACCCTTGGGCCAGAATGCGCTATTGAGGCCCGTCGGTGCGATCACCAGCGGTAATGGGATCCGTTGGCCTAAAAGCACCACGGACTGCTCTCGTGCGCTGACATCCGACAGTCGACGTGGCAATAACTGCCATTTATCGAACGCCGAGCGGTTATGCCTTGGCCCCGATTCATCGTCCGCCGCGCCTTCCAGATAGTCGAACACCATTCTTGGCAACCGCCGTCTGGCTTCGTCACGATAGTCGCTGACGGAGAAAATGCCGGGAAATCCTGTAGTCATGATTTGCGTAAAATCTCCAACAGAAGGCACTGTCAGGTGCTTTCTCTGATTCAATCCGAGATGAATGAAGTCGTTGTCTACTCTGCGCAAGGCCCGTAGCAAACGCCACCCTCAAGACTGAGGTCAGGCGCGATTGACGGGCGGAATGTGATGACGCACGATCATCAGGCAGATAAAGACCATCAACATCGCTCCACCAAGCATGCCCAGGTACGCCGACGCTCCTCCCTGCGTGATCACGAACGCCCCCGCGAACGCGCTAAGAATCGCTCCGAGCCGCCCGAATGCGAGTGCGGATGCGGTCCCGGTCGCGCGTATCTCGGTCGGATAGACGTAGGCGCAAAGGGCGTACATGGTCGACTGAACTGCGTTCACAAAGAGGCCGTGCAAACCAATTCCGAACACAAGCAACGTCGTGTGGGCAGAGACGTCAAGACCGCGCAGGAAAAGCGCGCTCGCGGATGCCATCAGGCAGCACACGAGCAAAGGCCAGCGCGACCCGAACCGACCGATTGCCACTGCGCAGCCCAGTGCGCCCAAGACGCCGCCCAGGTTATAGGCGGTAAGACCTGAACCTGCCACCGAAGGGCTGAGACCCTCGCCAGCAAGCATCGTCGGCAGCCAGCTGAATGCGCTGTAGACCGCGATCAGGTTCATGAAGAAAGCGATCCAGATTGCGATCGTGTCACGGCCCTGACCGTCCGTGAATAGAGCACGAAAGCCCGGACGCTGTCCCGCCTTCTGCTCCTTCTGATCAGCGAACACAGCATCCGGCTGAATCGAGCGGGACATGCGGGTCAGCAGGTGACGCGGTTCGTTCCAACGTTCGTTATGGCGGGCAAGATAACGCGGTGACTCCGGCATGACGAAAAACAGCAGGACCGCCAGAGCTACGGGAAGCGTGCCTCCAATTAGAAAAAGTCCCCGCCAGCCATAGTGAGGAAGCACAACGCTCGCGAACAGTCCGGCAAGCATGCCCCCCAGCGGTACGCAAACGATGGTTGCAGTCACCGCGAGCGTCCGCCGGCGAGCAGGCGTAAATTCCGCCGTCATGGTCGTCGAGCTTGGCAGCGCACCGCCGATACCCAGTCCCGCGAAGAAGCGCAGGATTGCAATGGTCATGACGTCCGGCGATAGAGCAATCGAACTCGTCGCCAAGCCAAATACCAGCACGCTCCCGATGATTGCCCAGCGTCGACCGAACCTGTCCGCGAAAAGCCCGGCGAACGCGCTGCCTATACCCATGCCGACGAGGCCGGCAGCAACGGCGGGCGCAAATGCGTTGCGCGTGATGCCCCATTCCTTGATCAAGCTGGGAATGGCGAAGCCGATGAGTTGTCCATCGAATCCATCCATCACGATCGCAAGCGCGGCGAGAAAGACGACCATTCGCTGAAAAGTTGAGAATGGTCCATCATCAAGGGTGCGGCCGATGTCTACGGTCGGCAGACCGGAATTACGATCGTTCATTTCGCCCCCCGAGCCAGACCAGCGAAGTCTGAATCGCAGTCCTGGCTAACCTGTTCCCTGACAGGATGGTCAAACTCGAACTGGGTGCGACAGAGTGACAACTCGAAATTGACGACAGGCATTGCGGTCTCCTTAATTTGATCGCTCATCTTTCCCGGAGCGAATGCTTCTCACTGGTATATCGTTGTTCTTCTGTTCGCGCCCATGAGCCAGAGGCCCATCTCTTTCACCGTGAGAAAGAGGGGCTTCGCGACCGTAGCAACCGTTAGAACGGATAGTGACGAGGCGTTGTTTGCACGGTGATCCAGCGCAAATCGGTAAATTCCGCGATCCCGGCTTTGCCACCGAAATGCCCAAAACCGCTGGACTTCATCCCGCCAAACGGCATTTGCGCCTCGTCGTGAACCGTTGGCCCATTAACGTGGCAAAGCCCCGACTCAATACGCTTCGCTACCGTCAACGCACGCGCAACGTCACGGCTGAAGACTGCCGACGACAAACCGTATTCATTGTCATTTGCGCATGCGACGGCCTCTTCGTCTCCATCGACGCGGACGATCGCCTTGACGGGCCCGAACGACTCCTCCCGGTAGATACGCATGTCCGCCGTGACGTGATCGAGCAACGTGGCTGGCATGAGCGTGGTTTCGGACTTTCCTCCGCACACTAACGTCGCCCCCTTCGCCAGCGCGTCGTCGATCAAGTCGTTGCATCTCCTGACGGTTGCCATGTCTACAACGGAGCCAAGTACGGCCGGGCCCTTTCTCGGATCGCCAAGCGGCAGGCTCTTCGCCTTTTCGGCCAGTCGCGCGACGAATTCATCGGCGATCTTCGTGTCGACGACGATGCGTTCGGTGGACATGCAGATCTGACCGGAATTTGCAAACGCCCCGAATGCTGCGCCTTGAACTGCAGCTTCGATATCGGCATCGTGAAGAACTAGAAACGGAGCCTTTCCGCCGAGCTCAAGCACTGAAGGCTTCAGATATTTCGCGCACTGTGCAGCGACGATGCGGCCGATGCGCGTCGAACCCGTGAAGTTCACACGTCTGACCGCCGGCTCGGCAATCATCGCCTCGACAATATCGCCCGCATTCGCCGGCGCATTCGTGACGAAGTTCACGACGCCACGTGGCAGTCCGGCGTCCTGTAACGCCTCGATGATAAGGCCGTGGGTCGCGGGGCAAATTTCGGAACCCTTGAGCACGACGGTATTGCCGCACGCCAGCGGCAACGCGATAGCACGCACGCCAAGGATGACAGGAGCGTTCCACGGTGCGATTCCGAGCACGACGCCGGCAGCCTGCCGAACCCCCAACGCGAGACTGCCAGGCACGTCCGACGGAATCACTTCGCCCGAAATCTGCGTGGTCATTGCAGCGGCTTCGCGCAACCCGCCCGCTGCAAGTTTGACGTTGAAATCCGCCCACAGGCGTGACGCGCCTGTTTCGGTTGCCATTGCCAGCGCGAAAGCGTCGCCCTTTGCTTCGAGTGCATCTGCGGCTCGACTTAGCAACGCGCGTCGCTCGCCGGGCCCCGTCGCCGACCATGCTGGCAACGCAGCGGCCGCAGCGTGCACCGCGGCTTGTGCATCGGCGACCGTCGCGGCCGGTGCCGTCGATGCAACCGTGTTATCGAGCGGGTTACGGCGCTCAAATGTCGCTCCATCGCGCGCCATTGTGCGCTCGCCGTTGATCAACATCGGTACCTGATTCATTACCGTCTCCTGGAATATGTTTAAAAATTCAGCCTGCCGAACCACCGACTCACTGTTAGGCCACGACAATTTCTACAAGGCGCGTTTTACCCGAAGACAACGCGTCTTCCAGCGCGGACTTCAGCAACAGCGCGTCGCTCACTCGAACCCCTTTGCAACCCATGCTGTTGGCTAGAGAGACGAAATCCAGCCCAGGGAGGTCGGTGCCCTGTACCGGGTCCGATGCGGAGAAGCCAAACACGGGCGCAAACTCCTGCAAGGCGGCGTAGCGAGAGTTATTCAGAATGACAAATGTGACAGGGAGATCGAGTTGGACCGCGCTATAGATCGCCTGCGGCGAATACATGGTCGAGCCGTCACCGATCAGGCCGATCACGCGGCTGCCGGGTTTGCCCAGAGCCACGCCCACTGCCGCGGGCATGCCGTAGCCCAGACCGCCGCTTGCCATCGTGTAAAACGTCTGACTGCGCGTGAAGGGCAGATAACGTTGCATGACGGGGCGCGAACTAGGCGCCTCCTCGACCACGATATCCGCTGCGTTGCGGACCTCGGACAGCGTCTGCAATGCATACGCGACTGACATGATTGCCGTGGGCTCGGCTCGCTCAACTACCTCGCGAGGAGCCGGTAGCGGCCGGCTATGCGGCGCCGGACGGGCGAGCAGGTCCACAAGCCCCAGGCGAATGTTCGCCACCACCGACATGCCGACGGGTGTCCACGCCGCGGTAGCCGGATCGTCGATGAGCTGGCACAACGCCGCGCCATCAGGCACGTGGGGCCCACTGCCTTCGACGTGATACGCAAAAGCCGGCGCCCCGACGGCAAAGATCAGGTCATGCCCATTCAGAATCCGAACGATTTTTTCGCGCATCGCCGGAAGGAATCCGGCGAAAAGTCGATGATCTTCAGGGAAGCTGCAGCGCGACGACATTGGCGCAACATAAACCCGCGCATTGTGGCGCTCGGCTAGCTGGATTGCCTCACGCCAGGCATCGGCACGATCGAGTTCCGCTCCCACGACGATGGCTGGCCGTTTGCAGTTGTCCAGCGCATCACCGATCTCCGCAATCAGAAGCGGATCGGGGCGGAACCGGGTGCTGACCCGTGTCACCTCGACGAGGTCGGCCGGCTGATCCCAGTCGTCGACCGGAATGGAAACGAACACCGGGCCACGCGGCTCCTGCATCGCCACGTGGTAAGCACGGGCGAGCGCAAGCGGAACATCCGCGGCACGAGCCGGTTCAATGCTCCACTTCACATAGGGCCGCGGCAACTCGGTTGCTTGCGATGCCGACAGAAACGGATCGAACGGCAGAATCGAACGGGCCTGCTGGCCAGCAGTAATAACCAACGGCGTCCGATTCTTGAAAGCCGTGAATATGTTGCCCATCGCGTTGCCGACACCGGCCGCTGAATGCAGATTGACCAGAGCGGCATTGCCGGTCGCTTGGGCATACCCATCCGCCATACCGACAACGACAGCTTCCTGCAACCCGAGCACGTACCGGAAGTCCACCGGGAAGTCGCGGAACATGGGTAGCTCGGTTGAGCCGGGATTGGCAAACACGGACGTCATTCCGAGGCGCCGCATCAAGTCCACGACGGCATCGCGAACGGTCGGCTGCCCACTTGTGTTTCGTTGCATCGTTCCGTCGTCGGCAAGGCACCCTGCCGACGCCCGCTGTGAAACTGCTCGACGAATTGCGTCACCTGACGGGCTCTCTACGTAAAGGCAAGCCAAATCTGTCCTGATCACGATCGCAATGGCTGCGGGTCAACGTTCCCTCGCCGCGCGGCTCAGGAAGCATCGCAGGTTGCCTCGTTGGTATCGAGCCCCGCCTGGGAAGAACATGAGCTCGGCATGTACGGCGCGAGTGTGGACCAGCAGTGCGTCGTTGCTGATGCGCTGACGCGGTCGCTCAGAATCAACGTCACGGGCTTTGCGGTTGTGATAGCCGCTGGGACGGGACTGACGCCCAGCGCCTGACAGGCCACGGAAACCGGCCATTGCCGGCTAAGAAGCTGTTGCGAAATTAGTTAAACAGAGGCTTTAGGCGCGTCCAGCAAATTAAGGCGCAAGCCAAAGACAGGAATGCTTCGTGAACATGCGCATAGCGTTCGTAACGAATCTTGAGCCGTCGAAACGAGTGAAGCCACGCGATCGAACGCTCGACTAGCCAACGCGTTTTTCCAAGCCCACTGCCATGCGGCGAGCCGATTTTTGCGAGCACTGGCGTGATGCCTCGCTCGCGCAAGCGCCGCCGATGGGGTTCGGAACTGTAGCCCCGGTCGCCCTGAACGATTTGCGGCTTGTGCAGGGGACGGCCCCGCTTGCCCCGGATGTGTGGAATGGCATCGACCAGCGCATCAAGCTGGGTAATGTCGTGCCGGTTCGCCGCGCTCAGGATGACCGCGAGCGGGATGCCTTGCGCGTCGACGATGGGGCGGTGTTTGCTGCCGAGCTTGCGCCGGTCCGTGGGATTCGGGCCGGTTTTTTTTTCCCGCCAGCACGGCGCGAATCGATGAGCTGTCGACGAGCGCACGCGAGAAATCGATTTCGCCACGGCGACGCAGTTCGGCCAGCAACGTTTCGTGGATGTGTTGCCAGACACCCGCTTCTTGCCACGCGACGAGCCGTCGCCAGCAAGCTGTACCCGAACCACATCCCATTTCCTGTGGTAGAAGGTTCCACGCAATGCCCGAGCGCAACACGAAGACTATGCCCGTTAGCACGGCGCGGTCGGGTATCGGTTGGCGGCCCGCATACTGGCGATTGCGCGGTGCTCGCGCTGGCAGCAGGGGTTCGATGAGTGACCACAATTCGTCGTCTATAAGTTCTTCTGGCATCGCTTCCTGTCAGGCAAAACAAGACAGAAGTTAACACCAAGCCGAAAAAGTTAACAGACCCAAAATTTAATTTCGCAACAGCGTCTAATACTACAGCCGTAGATCTGGGTAAACTGGAGGCACACATCCTCGTCTTCGGTAGTGGCACTGCTGGGCGCGGTACTGGTGTCGGCGCCGCCATGCCGAACAGGACAACACGTACGCGATAGAGTGGGCGCCGCGCCACAGGATGCGACAGAGCAGCCGGCGGATCTCCTGCACGCTGAGCGGCACCAAACCTTCAGGTGTTTTTTTTGCCGTGCACCCGCAGGGTGACGAGTACTGCATGGGCCAGCAGAGCCAGCGTGATGTGGCGATACCAGCCTTGCCATCGGCGCACCTCATACTGATCGAGTCCGCATTCGCCTTTGGTCGCCTCGAAGCCGGTCTCGATTTCCCACCTGCGGCCCGCGACGTTCACCAGGGTTTGCCGTGTGGCCTTGCTGCGCGGTGCGTATACGACGTAATACGCATGTTCGCGTTGCTCGTCCAGGCTGCGTCGCACCAGCAGGTAATGCCCGAAGCGGCGCTCCTCTTCGGTGATCTGCAAGCGCCACAGCGGAGTCAGCGCCCAGTCATACAGGCGCTCGCCCTTGGCGCCGGCACCCGCTGACAGGCGGCGCCATGCCCTTGCCGGCAGGGCCTCGGCGATCCGGTCTGCCCGTACGTACTCTGGACCTTTCCACCATAGGGGTTCGTTCTTCGCAACGGCCAGCACGAAAGACTGGCCGCGCGACTCGAGCCACAGCCGCAGGTGACGGTCACCGCCGTAGACTTCATCCCCCGTGACCCAGCCGCACGGCACCCCTGCGTCCAGCGCCCGCTCAAGCATACGACGCGCAAGCTGTGGCTTCGTTGCGAATTCCACCGACCCGGGAATGCCCGCTGCCTCGCAGCGCACCCGGTCATCGGTCCACACCTTGGGTACATACAGTTCGCGGTCGATGAACGCACTGCCGCCACGACCGGCATAGCAGAGGAACACGCCGATCTGGCTGTTCTCGATACGACCTGCCGTGCCACTGTACTGGCGTTGAACACCGGCCGAGTGCTGTCCCTTCTTGAGGAAGCCGGTCTCGTCCACAATCAGCACCGCGTCACGCTCGCCCAGTTCTTCCACTACATAGCTACGCAGCACATCGCGAGCGGCATCCGCGTCCCATTGCGCCCGCTCCAGCAGGTGCTGTACGCCATCGGGTGTCGCTTCGCCGATCCATTCGGCGAGTTGCCAGCCGTTCTTGCGCTCGACTGTACCCAGCAGGCCCTTCAGGTATGCGAGCGACCGCTGTCGGGGCTCCGGACGCCTGAACAGTTCCCCGAGCCGCTGGTGCAGTACCTCCAGTTCACGCTCCCACGCTTTTGCAGTCGAATGCATAGCCTTAACGTATAGTAATCCTTAATTATTTGAGTATAGTAAAAAAATCTACGGCTGTAGTACTAAGCCGGTTGATGGAGCAGAGCGGACGCTCGAATGTCTGCGCGGATCAGCGGCCGGAGGGCCGCAGTTGGCCGGCAAGCGCCCACTCGCCGGTCATGGTCTGTCAAACCTCCGTTGCTCGGCCATCTCGAGCGCGTCGCCTACCTCAATCCCGAGGTAACGCACCGTACTTTCAAGTTTGGTATGGCCTAAGAGGAGCTGAACTGCGCGCAGGTTCTTCGTGCGCCGATAGATCAACGATGCCTTCGTGCGGCGCATCGTGTGAGTGCCGTACGCAGCATCGTCCAGTCCGATTGACGCGACCGATCGATGCACGATGCGAGCGTACTGGCGCGTCGACACGTGCGCTGACGCGTGCAGCCGACTCGGGAACAAATAATCGGCGGGCTTGAGCCCCCGCGTCGAAATCCAGGCCGCAACGCTTTGCTGAGTCTGCTCTGTCGGGTGCCACCAATAATGAAAAATGCGTCGTTGAAGTTAAGGCGATTTTTCAGCAAGAGTGGCGTCGAGCAACCAGCACGTGCCAAGGAAAATGAAAATATCCGTCCCGCACTGCCGCAGTAAGTGAAAAAAACTGTTGTGTTCCCATCGGCGCGCCTGGAGTCGATTGACCACGTCGCCACTTTGTTCATCAGACGACGAAACGCCCGGATCCGCCGCTCATGTCAGTTGTCGTGATCATTTCTCAATGAATTTTTGTCCAATAACCCGTCAGACGCGTCGCGGCAGGAGCACCAAGTCGGCCGCTTCCTCGGCATCTTTGAGGAGCATCTTGCGCGGCACTCCTAGCTGCGCACGCATGGTTAGCCCACGCGCTAAATCCGTGACTTGGGTTGCGCGCGCGGCGACGGGAAAGTCAGATGGGATTTCTCCCGCGCTGATTGCGTCCCGGAAACGACCTTCCACCAGCGCGATGCCACCAGCGGCCGCGTTTTGCAGGAACTGCCGGACCTCAGGGTCGTCCACAAGCGGCGCGACGCAAATCAGAAGGCAGCCCCGGGCGGACCCTTTCTCGGTCGCACTTTCGACGGCGTACCTCAGAAAGTCCGTGATCGAGTCGAGAAGACTGTGTGGTGAGAGGAGTGCCTTCGCGGCTGACGCGCCTTTCCGTTCTGCGTACGCCTTGAGGACCCGCAAGAATATGGCCCGTTTGTCCCCAAAGACGGCATACAGGCTCGGCCGTCCCACACCCATCCCGGCGACGAGATCGTCAATCGTCACTCCGTCGTAGCCTTTCGACCAGAACACCTGAGTCGCCTTTTCCAGCGCCCCTGTCTCGTCGAAGCTGCGCGGTCGGCCCCTCGGTCTAGCAGCATTTTGAATCATTTGGTTCAAAACTCCTTGACACTCGTCATCGCATCAATATATAACTGAATAGTTCGAAATTAGCAAGTCGTCCGTGGCCTCACGACCCGACCTTCCCCCCTTCCCCCTTCCCCCTTCCACTGAGACGCCCATGGAACATTCGATCGTGCTCGTCACCGGTGCCACCTCCGGGCTCGGTTATGCGGCTGCCAGCACACTTGCCGGAGAGGGCTGGCGCGAGATCATCGTCACTGGCCGTAGCTTGGCTCGGGTCCAGGAAACGGCCGCTCAACTCGCAGCGGAAACTAAAAGACAGGTCTTCACGCCGCTTGAACTGGAGTTGGACACGCCGGCCAGCGTCCAGTCCGCGCTCGCCGAACTCGTCAAGCGAGGTCGGCCGATCGATTTCCTACTGCTCAATGCAGGGATGGTTCCTGGCAAGGCGCGCGTGATCACTGCGGAGGGCGTCGAGGCTTCTCAGGCCCCGCTCATCGGTCATCATCAATTGACTGTCGGGTTGCTCCGCGCCAACCTGCTGAGCCCCAACGCGCGGATTGTCATCACCAGCGCGGAGCCTGCCCGAGGGGGCGTACCCATGTTCAAGTACACCGACGTGGACGCACTCGCTGCCAAATACCACCAGGGCGACCTGACCGCTGCTATGGAAGCCCTGATTCGCAACGGGCCGAACGTGAAGTACGTGCCCAACAATGCGTATGCCGACGCGAAGCTCTTCGTCGCCTGGTGGGTCGCAGCGCTGGCGCGGAGGCTACCCCCTGGCATGGCCGTGTACGCTGTCTCGCCCGGTGCGGCGACTGCGACCAACGTTTCGCGACAAGCTAGTCTGGCCGTGAAGTATCTGTTTATCCCGATCGCGAACCTCATTCCCGGCATGAATCAGACGCCGGAGACGGCAGCGGGCCGGTATATCCAGGCCTCGAAGTTCGGAACCGAGGTCTCAGGGCAATTCTTCGCCTCCGCTCAAGGGAAGTTCTCAGGCCCAATTGAGGCGCAGCTACACCCACACCTCCTCGATGGCGCTAATCAAGAAGCCGCGTGGCAGGCCGTCGTCAACGTCTCTGGCGTCAACTGGTCGTACGCGGAATCCTTACGCGCGGTGTCCTGAAGGCGCGCCGGTCGCGGCGAAATGGTCGCAGTTGCCAGAATCAGCGGGCGATTGCGTAGTTACATGATCGCCTACGGGCCATACGGTATTTTAATTGAATAGTAATGCAAAGTAGCCAAGTATCGGCCACGTAACCCTAACCCTCTCAAGGAGAACACATATGAACCGGTACTAGGATAAAAAGGTGGTGATTATCGGCGGCACGAGCGGCATGGGGCTCGCGACAGCGAAGATGCTCCTCGACGGGGGCGCGCGCGTTCTGGTGACCGGCCGCTCGCAGGAGGGCTTGGAGTCGGCGCAGCAAGAGCTTGGGGACGGCGCGATCGTGGTTTCGAGCGACGCGCGGTCGCTAACCGACATCGACGCCCTCGCCGCTCAGGTGAAGACCGAGTTCGACACCATCGACCTGCTTTTCGTCAACGCCGGGTTCAGCATTCCAACGCCTCTCGGGAGCGTGACCGAAGCCATCTATGACGAGATGTTCAACCTGAACGCCAAGGGCCCCTTTTTCGCGGTCCAGAAGTTCGCGTCGCTGATCAATCGGGGAGGCTCCGTCGTCCTCACGACCTCCGTCGCCAACGTCAAGGGACTGCCGGGCCAAGCCACCTACGGAGCAGCCAAGGCTGCGCTGCGATCACTCGCTCGGACGCTCGCCGCCGAGCTGCTTCCTCGCGAAATTCGCGTCAACGCGGTGACGCCCGGCCCCATCGACACGCCGATCCTCGACAAAGTGTTCCCCGATAAAGCCGTGGTCGCCCAGGTTAGGGAGAAGACGATCGACATGATTCCGATGAAGCGCTTCGGCACGTCGGAGGAAATTGCGAAGGCGGTCCTCTACCTCGGGTTCGATGCGACCTTCACGACAGGCATGGAACTTCCAGTCGATGGCGGTTGGTCGCAACTCTGAAGGCGGTACGCGGGTACGGCCCTGATCTTTTAGACCGCGCGCTCGGCGCCGATTACCGATACGTCGTCGCAATAGCAGCGCGCATGCGCGACCGGCACCGCGGATCCGTTCAACGCACGTATCAAGCGATATTCTCGATCGATCGCGTGAGCAGACGACAATAGCGTGCCGGACGGCTTGCGGCGCAGGACATAGCGGGCGGATGGCGTCGTCAGCAAATAGGTTGGATTCGACTGGCCTCCCGAAAATTGCGATGCTTCGAGTGGCCCGCTAAAACCACGCAAATTTCCGCCCAGCCACGATTCCAATCGCCGCACGTCGAAATCAGGGGCTCGCCTCATGGCGGCCTCATGCGACCGTGTATCAGGGTTGCTTTTATCTATTACGTTATTGAAGCTTCGAAAAATCGGGACGACGCTTTTCCTTGAATGCAGCCAAGGCTTCGCTGCACTCGTTCCCAGTCAATTGCTTGTCGATCGCATCGAATTCCGCGTTCATTTGATCGATGACTCTCCTGCGCTCACTCATCAACCGCTTCGTCGCTCTGATCGCGCCCGGCGCCTTCGCAGCGATAACCTCCGCAATCGCCTTCGCTTCGGCTCGAAGCTGGTCAGCCGGCACCGATCGATTGGCGATTCCCCATTCCACGGCGGTCTGTGCATCGACAGAGCGGCCAAGTGCGATCATCTCGAACGCACGAATGTTTCCGACCTGGAACGGAAGCAGGTAGCCCGACGCCGCTTCAGGAACAAGCGCCAGGTCGACAAACGGCGCGCTGAGTTGTGCGTCGTTTGCAAGGATGACGTAGTCGCAATGCAATAGCATGGTGGCTCCGACGCCCATGGCTTTGCCTTGTACGGCGGCCACGACGGGAACCTCCATCGCGGCCAGACATCGTAGGAACCGCGCACCGCGGCTCTTGCCGATGCCGTCACGGATTGCCTCGGCGGAGAATTCGCCCAGGTCGCTTCCCGCCGAGAAGGTGTCGCCATCAGATTGAATGAGGACGGCGTTCACGCGCCCATAAGCGGCAGCTGATTCGAGCGCGTCCGCAAGCGCGCCGTACATCTCACCGGTCAACGCATTTCTCTTTTCCGGCCGGGATATCGTGAGACTCATTACCTTCCCATCGACCTGAACGTTGACGTCGCTCACGCTGAAATCTCCTGTTTTCCTATATCCATTCCTACTCGAGCCGCTGCTCAAAATCGATAAGAAATCCCAACGAAGCCGATGATGGGATTGGCCGTTATTCTCGACGTGTTGCTCAAAACGGTGGTTCCGTTGGCGCTGACTGCATCGAATCTTCCGGTCGTCTTTAGCGGAATGTAGGTAATCGAGCCCAACATGGACCATCTGTCGTTGAGGCGATAGGTCACCCCCGCAGAGAAGGCGGGGTTCCACGACGAGCTCGCCGATGCGTCAACCCTTCCGCCAGGTCCGGCAAACTGACCGAGCGCCCCATTAAATGCCGGATGAAGCTGGACGGAGCTGAACCACGTGTAGTTCACTCCGAGACCCAGGAATGGCCGCCACACACTGTCCTTCTGTCCAAAGTAGTACTTCACGAACAATGTGGGCGCCCACACCCGAGCCGATACAAATGGCTTGAGATCGCCGACCGGCATTGACGGCCCCTGCGGCCCAAGCGGGGTGGCAACGCCATGGGCGTAAAAATTCAATTTCGGCGGAATCCCCACTGCTCCTTCGATCGCAATATGCTCGGTTGCGAAGTAAGTTACGAGAAGCTCTCCCGTGAAGGCGTTATGAATTTCCGCGCCTGTTCCAGGAGAAGTGAAAGTGCCGAACTGGGAGCTGCTTTTCAGTTCTTGAGCGCTCGATTGCGTCATGTCGATCCACGTCGCGCCACCGGTTACCACAACGCTTCCCGCCTCCTGTGCGTACGCCGTACCCGCGAGACCGCACATCGAAATCGCCAGCGCGATCGAATTCAGTTGCTTCTTCATATTTCGTCTCCTCCGTTTTACGGCGACTTCAGTCCCGAAAGGCGCCGGCTGGGCTCTCAATGGCCATTACTCGTCGACATTAACTTTGCATTACTAATTACATGACTTACTGCTCCGATTATTTTTGCCGATTGAAAATCTCTCGCTTGACCGATCCGCAGCTATCCCCGGACCACCAGGTTCCCTACGACTGCTGAGCGTGAAGAAGATCGAGCGCCACGTCGACGATCATGTCTTCCTGCCCGCCAACCATGCGGCGTCGCCCCAATTCGACAAGGATGTCGACGGTCTTCAATCCGTATTTCCGAGCAGCGCTTTCGGAGTGACGAAGGAAGCTCGAATAGACGCCCGCATAACCCAGCGCCAGGGTTTCGCGATCGACACGAACGGGCCGGTCCTGTAGTGGACGAACCAGGTCATCGGCAGCATCCATCAAGCTATAAAGATCACAGCCGTGGTTCCAGCCAAGCCGTTCGGCCGCGGCGATAAACACTTCGAGCGGCGCGTTTCCCGCACCGGCGCCCATGCCGGCAAGGCTTGCATCGATGCGGTCGCAGCCTTCCTCGACGGCGACAATGCTGTTGGCAACGCCAAGGCTCAAATTGTGATGCGCGTGAATACCTGTCTCGGTCTCCGGCTTCAACACGTCCTTGAAGGCGCGGAAGCGCTCGCGTACGTCATTCATTCCCAATGCGCCGCCGGAATCGACGACGTAACAACACGTCGCCCCGTAGCTCTCCATGAGCTTCGCCTGCTGTGCAAGGTCGCGCGGGGTGGTCATGTGGCTCATCATGAGGAAGCCCACCGCTTCCATCCCGAGCTCTCGCGCGTACTCGATGTGCTGTTTGGAGATGTCGGCCTCGGTGCAATGGGTGGCTACGCGGACAATGCGAGCGCCAGCATCATAAGCGTTGCGCAAATCGTGAATCGTGCCGATGCCGGGAAGCAGCAACGTCGCGACCTTCGCGTGCCTGACCGTTTCCGCCACCGCGGCAATCCATTCGAGATCGGTATGAGCGCCGAATCCGTAGTTGAAACTCGATCCTTGCAGCCCGTCTCCATGCGCCACCTCGATCGAATCGACTTTGGCTTCGTCGAGCGCCTTCGCAATCGCCGCCGCCTGTTGCACGCTGTATTGATGACGAATCGCATGCGAACCGTCTCGCAGCGTCACGTCGGAGATGTATAGTTTTTTGCCGAGTGTCATGCCCTGTTTCCCCTAGGTCGTAGCATGGGCGACCATCTCGGCGGCCATGCGTTCAGCACAAGCCTTCGCCGCGGAGGTCATGATGTCGAGATTGCCGGCGTAGGACGGCAGATAATGCGCGGCGCCCTCGACCTCGAGAAACACCGAGGTTTTGAGCCCTGTCATATGCGCGCCCACACCAGGGATATTCAAGGGTGCGTGGGCTTCTATCCGATCGAATTGCACCCGTTGCTTGAGGCGATAGCCGGGCACGTAGCGATTGACGGCGGCGACCATGTGCTCGATCGACCGCTCCACAGCCTCTTCGTCGGCCGAATCGGACAGACAGTAAACCGTGTCACGCATCATGAGGGGCGGATCGGCCGGATTGAGGATGATGATGGCTTTCCCCTTAGCCGCGCCGCCAACCTGCTCGATCGCTTTGGACGTCGTCTCCGTGAACTCGTCGATGTTCGCGCGCGTGCCGGGCCCAGCGGATTTGCTCGAAATGGAGGCGATGATCTCGCCGTAATGCACTTTTGCGACGCGCGACACCGCTGCCACCATCGGAATGGTCGCCTGGCCGCCGCAGGTCACCATGTTGACGTTTAGCGTGTTGACGTGTGCGTCGAGGTTCACAACCGGCACGCAGTACGGCCCGATCGCGGCCGGCGTCAGGTCGATCATGCGAACGTTGGGCTTGAGCTGCCGCAAGAATGCGTCGTTCTTCACATGCGCTGCCGCGCTCGTAGCGTCAAAGACGATATCGATGTCCCCAAACACCGGCAGGCGCGTAAGCCCCTCGACGCCTTCGTGCGTCGTCGCGACGCCCATACGTGCGGCGCGCGCGAGACCGTCGGAAGCGGCATCGATGCCGACCATCGCACCCATCTCGAGATGATCACCATGACGCATGATTTTGATCATTAGATCGGTGCCAATGTTGCCCGAACCGATGATCGCGACTTTCAACTTGCCTGTCATGAATTCTCCCGCTCGTTAAATCGATCGCCTACGCGGCGATACAGGAAACTTTGCCTAGCCCGTCGACTTCCAACTGCAATGCCTCGCCTTCGCGTATAGGGAACATCGGCCCCAACGCACCCGACAGCACGACATCGCCAGCGCGAAGCGGATCGCCGAGTTGTTGCATCGTCTGGGCGAGCCACCAGGCGGCAAGAAGCGGATGGCCCAGACATGCGGCCCCACGCCCCTCCGAGACAAGCTCGTCCGTTTTCAGGAAGCGCATCTGGCATGTAGCGAGATCGAGATCGGAAATGCGTTTCGGATCCGTGCCGAGGACATAAAGGCCGCACGAGGCGTTGTCCGCCACCGTATCGACGAGCGTGATGTTCCAGTTTTCGATCGCGCTGTCGACAATCTCGATCGCCGGTAACGCGTACTCGATACCCTGCAGGAATCGGCCCCAGCTCAGCTCTTCGGTCAGGTCGCGACCAATGACAAATGCCACCTCTCCCTCGGCCTTGGGCTGAATCAGGCTACTGACCGGAATGTTTGCACCGCTGACAAACTCCATATCCCTGAACAGGACGCCGAAATCTGGCTGATCGACCCCGAGTTGTCGTTGGACCGCAACCGATGTCAGCCCAACTTTCTTCCCGCAAATTCGTTTCCCAGCATCGATAGCACGGTTCGTGTTGAGCGCCGCTACCCGATACGCGTCGTGCAGACTCTCGATCCCGAACCTTTCCGAAATCCTGGAAACCGGGATACGCGTACTGCGGGCTTCGTATAAGGCATCCGCAGCTTGCTGAATAGATGAATTAGTCATACGTCCAACCGTCATGAACCAAAATCTTCGGCGCGGACTGCCGTTCGTTCCGCAGCCTTGAAATAGGTAATGTGTTTCATCGATAAGCTCCGAAATTCAGCCCGTCGGCAATCGATGCTCCTTGAACTGCTCTCGCAGTGCGGCTTTTTGAAATTTGCCGGTCGCGGTCATGGGCATGGCATCGACGAAAACCACATCGTCCGGAACCCACCACTTCGCAACCTTTCCTTCAAAAAACTCCAGCAATTCATCTCGACTGACATTCGCGCCGGCTTTTTTTACCGCGACCAGTAATGGGCGCTCGCCCCATTTCGGATGGCGCACGGCAATGCACGCGGCCATATGTACCGCTGGATGAGCCGCTGCGATGTTCTCAATGTCTATCGACGAAATCCATTCACCTCCGGATTTGACGACGTCCTTGCTGCGGTCGGTGATCTGCATGTAGCCATCCGCATCGATCGTCGCCACATCGCCAGTTGGAAACCAGCCATCCTGCAGCGGCGACGTGTCGTTGCCGTAATACGAATCGATCACCCACGGGCCACGAACGAAGAGGTCGCCGGCCGCTTTGCCGTCCCAGGGCAATTCGCGACCGTCACCATCGTCGATCTTCATGTCTATGCCTGCAATCACAGGACCTTGCTTCTCGACGACCTTTTCTTGCTCGGATTCGGAAAGCGCGGCATGCTGACCTCGCAGCGTGCAGCTGGTGCCCAACGGTGAAGTCTCCGTCATGCCCCAGCCATGAAGCACGTCGACACCCAATCCTTTGAAGGCGCGAATCATCGAACGGGAGACGGCGGACCCGCCGATACCTGTTCGACGGAATGTCGAGAACGCGAGATTGTTCGGCCGGACGTATTCGAGCAAACCCAGCCACACAGTCGGCACGCCAGCGGAGAACGTAATCTTCTCCCGCTCGAGCAGCTCGTAGAGAGAAGCGCCGTCGAGCCTGGGCCCCGGAAGCACCAGCTTCGCGCCGACGAGCGGCGCTGAATACGGCAGCCCCCATGCATTCACGTGGAACATGGGAACCACGGGCATGATGATCTCCGACGCTGAACAACTCAGCGAGTCGGGCAAGGCGGAAGCGTACGTATGCAGAACCGTCGAACGATGCGAGTAGAGCACGCCCTTTGGGTTGCCGGTCGTACCGGACGTATAGCAGAGGCCCGATGCGAGGTTCTCGTCCAACATCGGCCATTCGTAATTTCCATCCTGCGCACCGATCAATTCCTCGTAGCAGAGCAAGGAGACTTTGCTAGCGGCGGGCATGTCTTCGCGACCGGCCATCATGATCCATGCCTTGACCCCTGCGCACCGCCCTCCGATTTCCTCGACGAGGGGCAAGAACTGAGCGTCGAAACACACGTACGTGTCTTCGGCATCGTTGACGATATGGACGATTTGCTCAGGAAACAATCGTGGATTGATGGTATGGCAGATCGCACCCGCACCTGGCACGGCGTAGTAAAGCTCCAAATGGCGATAGCTATTCCATGCCAGTGTGCCGATGCGATCTCCTTGTCGCACGTCGAGCGCCTCCAACGCCTGGGCCAGCTTACGCGCGCGGAGCTCGCACTCCCGATAGGTATAGCGATGAATGTCGCCATCACTGCTGCGCGAAACAATCTCGACGCCGCCGTTGTATCGGGCCGCGCGCCTTATGATCGAAGAGATGAGCAGGGGCGTGCTCATCATCCGGCCTGTCATTGCCATGGAAGATCCCAGTTACGTCGTGATTCAACAAGCGTTGGCGTCGTGTTCAACGCTCTTCCGAGAGGAAGGACGAAACGACTCGATTGAACCGATCCGCCCATTCCCATTGCGCCCAGTGGCCGCACTTCGGGAAGGTGTTGAGTTGCGCATTGGGAATACGCTTGACATAGATCATTCCGGTATCGAGCGGAACCACGCGGTCCTCTCTGCCCCAAATGATCAGTGTCTGGTGCGGCAGCGTCGCGAGGCCCGGGTCTCGCCAAAGTTCTTCGATCGGTTGTCCGGATTCCAGGCGCATCGGCGGCTGCGCAATGATGCGCGGATCCATTGCCGCTTCAAGTCTGCCTTTGACCAGTTCATCGGTGATCGCCGACTGATCGAACAAGCTCTCGCTGATGAAACTCTTCACCTTTTCCGCCGTAATGCCATCGCCCTCATAGGCTGTCGCCAACGTGCGGATCGCGGGCGTGGGCCATTGGCCAAGCGTCGGGAAGCCGCCGGCCGGCCCCATCAGCACGAGGCGGCCGATACGTTCCGGAGCAGTCAAGGCCATCTTTAGGGCAATCATTCCGCCAAGCGAATTGCCGATGACGTCAGCCTGCGTAATGGACAAAGATTCCATGAGACCGAGAATCGAGTTCGCCCACCAGCCAGGAATCGATACGCCGACCGGCCTCATGTCGGATTTGCCCCACCCGGCGAGGTCAGGCACGATGACACGGTGGCTGCGCGCGAAGAACGGCGCATTGCGGCTATAGTTCGACCAACCGGACGCGCCCGGCCCCGATCCCTGAAGCATGATCAGAGCCGGACCTTCGCCCGCCTCCTGGTAGTGAATTCGGGTGCCTTCGAATTCGACAAACGCGCTGCGGAAATTCAC
Organism: Paraburkholderia sp. BL6669N2; assembly: GCF_003387275.1. Taxonomy (NCBI): domain Bacteria; kingdom Pseudomonadati; phylum Pseudomonadota; class Betaproteobacteria; order Burkholderiales; family Burkholderiaceae; genus Paraburkholderia; species Paraburkholderia sp. BL6669N2. Next base: position 2,764,483 of record NZ_QUNA01000002.1, read on the forward strand.
TTCACTCATGTTGTTCTCCCAATCTCACTGGCCGGTACGCTGATGGCCCCACACGCTGATCCGATCGTGACTCACCACCGTCCACGACTCGTCGACGCTCACCGCTCCCGCGCCGTATTCGACTTCAAACCCTGACGGCGTTCTCGCGTAAAAGGAGACCATCTGGTCGTTGGTGTGGCGACCCAACGTCATCGTGACCGGCACGCTCTGCTGCGTTGCGCGATCGAGCGCGAAGCCGACGTCGTCGATCGACGGCACCTGCAACATGAAGTGCTGGAGGCGCTTTGGAGCCGGCATTTCAGCGAAAGCCAACGTGTGATGCCGCGCGTTGCAGTGAAGGAAATGCAGTTCGAGCGTGTGGTCGGGACCGATCGGCATCGTGATGATGTCGGACAGTTTGAAGCCCAATCCCTGGCAGTAGAATTTGAGCGCTGCCTTGACGTCAGGAACGAGCAGCACGATATGCCCAAGCCCCTGGTCGCCGGTTTCGAAACCGTCGACCACAGCCGATCGGAACGGTGCTTCGCCGCGTTCGGTCGCGCCCCAGTAGAGTTCCACTTGCATGCCGGACGGATCGGTGCAACGTGCTAGCCCGCGCACCTGCCGGCTGCGCGCGAGCTCGCCGGAATCGCTTTCGACGCTGTAACCAAGGTCCTGCAGGTGCCCGACCATTTGCGCGAGGGCTTCCGGCCCTTCCAGTTCGAACCCTGCATAGGCGATGTCATCGCGTTCACCTTGTTCAACCGAAATCCGCCAAAGACGGTTATCGATACGATATCGATCACCGGACGCGCCATTTTCTCCAGGCATCAAGCCCAGGAACTCGGTCGCGTAACGTTTCCAGGCAGATAAGTCGGAAGCGTCGATTCCGATATAACCCAACGATTGCACCTTCATGCGACCGTCTCCTGATTGATTGAAAGTTTTTCGAGCAACCCGGCTCCGCCGCGGCTATCGATAAATCCTTGAACGGCTAACCCACCGTCGTGTCGCAGAACCGTTCCCGTCGCCGGCACGTTGTCTTCGCGTGATGCGAAGAAAACATAGGCGCCCGTGTAGTCGGCCGGAGTCGGCAGGTGGCCGATAGGCACCACATGGCGCGCCATTTCGACGAACTGCTCCGCCGGAATCGTGGCATCCGAGAGTCCGAGCGACTTCACGCCGCTGAGGTTCGTAATCATTCCCCCCGGGGCAACGGCGTTGACGCGGACGAACGGCGCCAATTCGAAAGCGAGTTGCGTAACGATGCCGCGAATAGCGTGCTTGCTGGCCGTGTAGAGGACCCCGCCACCGTCCGACTGAAACGACGCGTTCGATGCCGTAAAGATCAGACTCCCGCGACTTTCGGCCAGCGCTTTTAAAGCGGCCTTGGCGAGCAGAAGATAGCCCTTCACGTTCACGGCGAACAATTCGTCGAACGCCGAAGAGAGTTTGTCTTCGGAGAGATCGACCAGTGCGGTCTTGAAATCCCAAATCCCGGCGTTCCCGATCGCGCAATCCAGGCGGCCGAACTGAGCGACCAATCCATTCACTGCGCGAAGGTTGTCCTCATACGACGTAACATCGCCCTGAAAGCCCATCACAGCATCACCGAGTGCATCGCGGATTTCGGCGATCCGATCAGCCGAGCGGTCAAGCACGCCCACCCGCGCACCCTCCGCAACGAACCGCTCGACGATTGCGCGGCCCAAGCCAGATGCGCCTCCTGTCACCAGCACGACTTGGTTTTCCAGTTTTTTCATTTAGTTCACCTTGTAGCTAAGCAAGCTGCGAAGCTCGGTAGAGGGATCGGCTAGCAGTTCGGTCGGCACAGCAATTTGCGACTCGACGAGCCTTTTGGCCATCGCGTACTCACGCGGGGCATCAACTGTCGCAACGCCTTCCACCCGTCCTCTCGATACGCGGAATACGGAAAAGGACGCGCCCGTCTCATCGCCCCGTATAACCATCCCTCCCGGACCCGTGAGCTCGCCAGCAAGTTGAATCTTTCGTCCTGCAATTTCGGTCCACGAGAACGCGATCTGAGGCTGCTCGTTCACGCACCCGATCATTGCGCATGCTGCGACCGCCGCCTGCGCCTGGCTGTTGAGAAAACTCTCGAGAGAGCGGCGCCCACCTTCTACGAGCGGCCACGAGGCAACATCACCGGCAGCGAAGATTCCGGGAACGGTGCTGCGGCCCGCGGCATCGACGACCACGCCGCGCATACACGCCGCACCTGCGGCTTGTGCGAGTTCATCGCATGGTTGGGCTCCCACGCTCAAGACAACGACGTCAGCCGGCAAGTAGGCGCCGTTCGACAATCTCACGCCGCGCGCCCGTGTATGGCCTTCGATCGAAGCGACCGTCGCGGTTCGATGAATGACCACACCGAGTTGCTCGAGTTGAAACCGCGCCCAATGGCCCATAATTCGCCCGAGCGCACGCTCCATCAGTTCCTCGCCAGACTCGACGACAGTTACCGCATGCCCTGCCTTCCTCGCGGTGCTCGCGACCTCGCACCCAATCAGGCCACCACCGATGACGACGATCTCGCTCTGCGCCGCTAGCGCATCTCGAAGCGCGAACGCATCATCCAGCGCACGCAGCGTATAAACGCCTGGCAACGACACGCCGGGCAAGTCGACCTTGCGCGCCCGGGCGCCGGTCGCCAGCAAAATGCCATCGGTCGCCACCGACGTGCCGTCGTCAAGCGCGAGTACGCGTCCGTCAATCGACACCGCGCGCGCCCCTCGACGCCAGTCGAGCTCCAACGTATTCAAGTCTTCCGTCGAGCACAGCACCGGCGGAGCGCCCCCGCACAGTGCTTCCTTGGATAACGCAGGTCGCTCGTACGGGTGCTGGGCCTCCTCGCCGACCAGGATGATTCTGTCGCTATACCCATTGGCACGAAGCGTCTGCGCCGCGCGTACACCGGCGAGGCCCGAACCGACAATCGCAAGCGGCTGTTTCATATGCCGGCCTCAGGTTCAAGATCGATCAGTACCCGGTCACCCACTACCTTGATCGGAAACACTTTGACGTCGCGTATCGCCGGCGGCGCACAGACCTTCCCGGTCTTCACGCAGAACTTCGCCATATGCAGGCTGCATTCGATCAGGCCGCCGTCCAGATAGCCGTCTGACAAGGACCAGTCGCCGTGCGGACACTTGTCCTCGATCGCGTAGAAATCGCCGTCGATCTTGAACACGGCGACCGCCTCGGGTCCAGCATCGATCCTCAGCCCGGCGTCGCTCGGGACGTCCAATACTGAGCAAACATCGGTAAACGACATTACGCTAACCCTCAAAGAAAGAAACTGAGGTTGTTCGCGAGAAACGTCGTCTGATCGAGCAAGATGCGCCGACTGACGATCTGAAATCCCGCGTCCGTCTCGACGCAGCGCAGGCGATCATGGCGTTCCCCGATCAGGTGGTCGGTTTGTCGTTCCGACCTGCTGCGATATGCGAGGAAGTTCGAGCGGACGAGGTATTCGCCCTGCCCAGCAGCGCTTGCGCGTACGTTCGTGATCAGATGCCGCGTGTGAGACGGCGGCTCCTCGGCCCATGCGGCGCCCGATTGGAGTTTGCGCAGACGAAGCTTGAGGTTCTCCTTGCTTTCGTCGAAATACGCGAGTTCATCAGGACTGGTCCATTCCACTTTTCGCTCGCGCGGCCCCACGTTGCGGCGGATCGGCATCACATAGCGGAGGTCGTCGGCCATCAGCTCGATCCACTCCGCGATGTTCCTGCCGTCGAGAAGCTCGGCTTCGAGAAAGAGGAACTGTTCGATCGCAAAGTGCTCTGCTGCCGAAACGGCGTTCGCGCGCGTCGCGGCGATTTCGTTAGCAACCATGGCCGGCCTCCTTGGCGCACGTATCGTTTTGCGTCGGAATGCACATCAACTTGAGCCAGTGGCCATAGAGTCGACGTGCGGCCTCCTCGCTGTAACAGCCCTCGACAGTGCCGGGGAACGCAGGATCCGCAGCGGGATTCAGATCCTTACCCATCTGAATGCTCATGGTGGTACGGCGTGCCTGATGTCCGCGCAGCACGCGCTGGATCTCGACCCAGTTCTCGCCGTCGTCCTGTTCCCATGTTCCTGCGGGCGAGAAGGTACGCAACGTGGCTTGCCGGAGTTGCTCCTTCTCGGCAGATGAAGCGTCGGAGTCGACCAGACAGAATGCCCAGACCTCGATTTCGCCAGGGCCGCGCGGATGCCAGACGCGGCAGCTGTTCACCCCCGCGAAAAATGAGAACGTGGGAAACACGGTCATGTGTTGCGCAGTAATCGCGCTCACGCCAACATTGTGAGCGGCGTGCCGCTGAGCAAGGGCCATCGAATCGTATCCCGGCTCGCGCTGGCCAGCCTGCGACACAATCCAGTCTTCATGAAGGCCCGGGGCCAGGAAAAAGCCCGTGCCATGTCCTTGGTCCGATAACAGTTGACGCCCCGGCAGCGGCAGCTCCTTGCCCGCATACTCCGGTGTTGTCGCAACTTGCACAGACACATGCGACATGATCCCGTGGTGCATATCGCTGGCGAATTGCTCGGCGGCAAGCTTCCAGTTGCAGGGGATGACCCACTTGTAGATCCCACCGATCGGCTCCGTACCGGCAGGCGACCGATCGAGCAGTGCGTCCAGATACAGCGCAGCTTCGCCGAGCGATTCTTTCAGCGATTGTGCATGCTCGTCCCAGTTGGCGAAGATCAGGCCCTTGTAGCTTTCAACTCGAGGGACGCGCCTTGCAGGCCATTCCTCCTTGTTGAAACACGGCCCGTAGTGCTCTTCTGACGGGACGTTCACGAGGGCGCCGTCAATCCCATAGGCCCAACCGTGGTAACTGCATGTGAATGCCTTCGCGTTGCCCTGGTCCGCACGGCAAATCTTCATGCTGCGATGACGGCACTGATTGAGCAAGACGGCGACCGACCCGTCCTTTTGCCGAACTGCAACGACGGGATCCTCCGCCATGTAGGTGGAGAGGAAGTCCCCGGTCTTGGGAATATGTTTCTCGTGAGCGATGAACAGCCACGACCGCCCGAAGATGCGGTCCAGTTCCTGCTCGTAGATACCCTGGTCGGAGTAGACCAGTGGACTGATCGTCCCCGCCTCTTCGTCGAACAGCGCAGAGGCAGGATAGCCTTGAATGGTGGTATCAGGCACTTGCGTCTCCTAGATAGTTGCCCATGGCGAAGCATCGGCTCTTATTGCGGTATGCGGCCGTTGGTGTGAGCGTCGCGCGCATTTCCGTTACTGGAACAATAGGCGTTCGCGGACTGTCCACCTTTGCTCACAGCGCGGAAAAGCTTTGCTTGTCGGGCAGCGACATCCGCGGATCAGATGTCGATGCTTCGCGGGACAGCATCGATGGACGATGCTGCCGGCCGCAGAGTGGAAACGTTGGGAGGGATGCCCGTTGTGACGGCATGACGAGCGTCATACCGCGGAGAGGGATGGACTTTAGTTGATAGCGCGTTCGCGCAGTGGAACGTGGCGGGTCAGCGCAGGACCTAGCGCGGGCGCACAGATGCTTACATGACTTCCCGCTGGACGCCTCTTTCGGCTTCGACTGACGGAAGGCCTTCGCAGCGGACCCGGTCTCTCAATTGGCCTGGGCTTTCGCCAAATCGATTCTTGAAGGCCCGATTGAAGTGGCTAATGTTTTTGAATCCTTCTTCGTAAGCAACCTGGCAAATTGTTTCCCTAACTTGGCTTCTAAAAAGCAATCGATTTCTGCATCGCTCGAGTCGCTCCGCGATGATCCACTCTGTTACCGTCGCCTGACATTCAGCGAAGAGTTCATTCAGGCGACGAACGCTTATGCCCATGGCGCTTGCGATGGAAGATGGGGTAAGGGTGTCGTCGTGCAACCTGGCGACGATGTAAGATTTGATCCGCTGCAGAGTCGCGCGACTATACGTCGTGGCATGCCCCTCTCTCGCCACGATCGAACTGGCGCTTACCGCCGCCGCGATGAGATCCAGCAAACTGCTCTCCAGCCACGGGACGCTATCCCCTGCAATCGAATTCGCCGACTCGTATGTGGCCAGCAGCGTTCTCAACAGGACATGCATGATCCCGTGCCGGCTATCAAATTTTCTGTCTACCGCATCCTGAAAGATCACGCGTCTAATGTGTGATTCGATTTTCGGAAGACGTACCCATAGCCCATCAAAGCCTGCTGAGAACTCCATCCGGGTAGGGTGCTCCGAGCCGATGAGCGCAATGTCGCCCTCGGCCAGAGCGTAGCAGCTATTCCCGATTTCACATGACAGTTGACTTGCCAGAACGACAACTAGAAATAATTCGCCCTGCCCGCCTCTGCTGCTTTTCGAATCTCGACGGATTTCAAACGGACGACTGGAGGTCGCCGCCTTGGAACGCAGCATTTCAATGCTACTCAATCGGCGACTCGTAATCTTTCCGACCGGCTCAAATCGATTCTGGGAAGCCTCGAGTTCCAACCGCTCGCCGTGAAACGCCTCGCACAGCCGCTGCGATGTCAGACGCTCGAAGCCTTGTGGATCGGACGATAACTGTTGAATAGGTGCGTACATGTGTCTCCCCCATCATTAGTGGGTCATTTACGTTGTTTTACCTTCTCGTGCCGCGCTACTCTGAAGCGCAGCTGAGCGCCCTCCAGACAGCCTTCGTCGCAGCGCGAAGTGTTTCATCGTCTGACGATGCGCCATGTGCCGGCCGGACTAAAACAATCAAACCGGCCAAATGGGAGTACAGCAGACGACCGCGTAACGCGCACTCCCGGGGTGTAAGCGATCGATTGATCTTGGCCAGCAATCGGACGAACGTCTCCTGGAATCGACGGTTGAAACTTGCCACCAATTCCCGGGCAAATTCTTCGCGCTCGGCCATGCTCCAGACTTCCAGGCAAAATGGTGCAATGTGTGTACCGCGCTTGACCAACTCGTCGAAGGCGATATCTGCGATGGCATCTAGCCGAGCCTCCGGCGATAGATCATCGTCGTCGACCACACTTTCATAGAGCGTCAGATATCGTGTTGCCACCGTCTCCGACGCCGCTCGCAAAAGGTCTTCTCTGGTCGGGAAGTAGTGCTGCAAGGTCGCCAGGTGGATCCCAACATCGCTCGCCACGCGGCGCAAAGCGAAGCCAGCGTTACCGTACTGCGCGAGCACATTGATCGCGGCCTCCACGATTTCGGGGATTCGTGTCGTTCTGTTGCCGCGGCGCTTTGGCTCGTCGGCTGACTCTTTAGCCTCTGTCAGTTCAATCGCCAGTTCCCTCATCTTTGACCTCTTGCCGGCAGCGGCCGGTGTGCGCTTCGGACAGTCCAACCGCTCAAATATCAACATTCCCTCGACCGAGCGATCGCAGTCAGTTCATCGGTCCTCGCCCTAGCCACCATGGCGAGCACCACCTTGTCATGAAGAATATGTCACTCGACGGATAATTACCAGTCAATCGAGCACATACATTTCCGACCCCCTAAATGTATCTACGCTATTTATCAGGAAGATAGGTGATTTTCCTGGCAACGACGGCCTTGATATATCCGTCGCGTGACTGTATAAATCCGTCAATCGACCAATAGTTGGTTCCCAACGCCCATCCGGAAGTCAAGTTACCCGAGGGCAATCGGAGCACCCGCGCCTTGGCGGTACCGCATGCGCCAAGGTGCGGACTCACAAGGTGGTCGAGTCGCGGTGACGGGGTCATGGAGAGCACGATGAACTACGATGGGTATTGTTTGCGCAGGCTGATCGATAAGTGGCTTGCTCCCTCCGACACGTCACCGATCCGCATCAAGCGCTTTCAGCTCAGCGACAAGGTATATCGCGAAGGACGCTGTGTCTGTGTTGAGTCCACCAAGTCTGGTCGATCGTTGGCGATATTTTTCTTCCGACACGATGACGGCTTATGGTATGTATTTCCCCCAGCAGCAACACGACCGGCGATGCGCGCCGCTTGACTCCATGACTGAGTTCCCAGGACATCACGTCGCTTGCTCGACACCGAGCACATGCATGCGTGTCCTTTTGCACTGCGTTGCCTTAAATTCCTTGATCCTTTCCTTTAGGTCGGGGTAGCGGTTGTAAATCAGCGAATGCGATACACCGCATCGCGCAGCGACAGCGTGAATGCTGATGGTCGCCAGCAGGGCAATGAAGCTCGACCGGACCGCGCCCGGGTCCAATGCAGCTCCATGGGCTTGTTCAATCAGCGTTAAACGCGTAACAGATCAAACCCCATCGGCCGACAGGATGGCCAGCCTCGCGCTGAGAGTCCGTTGTACGTCAACCGACCTTACCCCCGTGGTGGGCTCACATGCGATGAAACGTAGGTCTCGGGCCTGAGCAGCGTTGACACTCGGATGATCATCCAGCGCCACCCATCCGTTAGCCCCCTTCGTTTTACCTCGGCGGGTATTTCTTCAGAGGGGGATGTCCCGTAACTTTCTATCACCCCAACAAACCGCGTAGCCAACGGGCCCAGCAGCCGGATAAGCGTCGCGTCATCGAAGATCCGACGCCAGTCCGAACTGCCAGTCCCGCTTCTTGATATGACGTCGAATCCGCTTATCGCACTGTATTTCGCTTGCGAGGGAAACTTCCAAAGAACGAAGGCGTCGTTCATGCTTCCGCGCTGGAATCGGCGGAACTCTGGCCGAGCTAGCGCGCGCTCAGACAGGCGGCCCATCCGTGTGACCGGGCACCAAGCTCGACTGCACGAGCCGATGCGTGCAACTCGTGCGGTCATTGATCGCATCCATCACGAGTTCCGCGATGATGTGCCCCGTTGATTGACGCCCGCGCTCATACACAGCCTCGAATAAGCAACAGGCAGAATGGAATGATCGACTTTGTGACCCCGCCGACAAGCAACGGCCACACTTTTACCTTTCACATCACAAAGAATCGGGCATCACCGCCCCTCTTCGATTGGCGGAAAGCAGCCGGAGTCGAACCGACCTGAGAGCGTCTGACGCCCTCAACTGAGTTTGAAGCCCAGCCGCGCCACCGGACGCGAATGCCTTCCTGCGGTGATCGAACTACACATTGCCGATGCTCAGAGCAGATCGAGCCAGCGAGTATCCGTGCGCAGCAGATGCAGCCCACGGTGGAAGCGAGTATACCCAACCCGGTCGAAGAACTCCAAAAGCTGGATCGCGCGTTTGCGGCCCAGTCCGGTGGCGTCGCGAAACGGTGCGGCCGCAACCGTGCCGGCATTCTTTTGCCCCTCGGCTGCCGCAATCGAAGCCAGTTCCCGAATCATCTCGGGGTGATAAAAGAGGTCGCGCACGACCTGAAACAGCTCGCCCCGCCGCGCGAGTTTACGCATCAATTGCCGCACGCGCTCCTCCGGCACGCCGTTCGCATCGGCCAGATCGCGTACCCAGGGCGGGTCGAAACGCCCTGCTCTCACCGCCGGCAGCAACGTCGCCGCGAGTGCGCGATCCGCTTCGTCGAGCGTTACCGTATGACCCGGCAGATGCAGCCAGGGTCCGCGTTTGACGATCTCGCCACGCGTCGCCGCATCGTCGACAAGCGCGCGCCACAGCGCGTCGTCCACCAGCGGCGCCGCGATGCGCCGCAAGCGCGAGATATCCGGGCCCAGGTCGTCCGGCGAGCGTTCGTGGTACTGCGCGAGCGTAGTCGTCAAGCGCGTATTGAGCGCTTGCCAAAGCGCATCGGCAATTAGCAATGCGTCCTCGCCTGGCAGTGCCACGACCCGCGTATCGGCCGGCAATGCGAGCGCGGCCGCCGGCATGCCCGTCAAACGTTCCAGTTGCGAGCGCGGCAAGCCATGCGGTGCTCTCGCGATGACGGCGTCGAGCGTACCGGTGTCGAGCATGATCTGAAGCGCGTCGAGCCACGCCAGCCGCTCGGCCGAACGACGCTTGCGCGACGGCGCGAACGGATCGAGCACATGGCCGCCGCCAATCGTGCGATTGGCCTGCGCGTTACGTACCACGAAGCGATCGCCGGGCAGCGCGCAAACCGGCCGCTCGAACACGAGCTGAACGCGGGCACGCTGACCGGCGCCGAGTGTTTCGCCATCGAGCAACGCGACGTGCGCAACCTGATGCTGCGTGCCCAGATGCACATGCAGCGGCGCCCAATGCTCCAACGCCTGCGGTGCATCGGCGAGCAGCGTCAGCATGACGTCGATCCGCTCCGACGCCTGCGAGAGCTGCGGATCGACGATCCAGTCGCCACGATCGATCGCGCTCTTCTCGATACCCGCCAGGTTCAATGCACAGCGCTCGCCAGCGCGTCCGCTCTGCGCCGGACGATTCTGGGCATGAATGCTGCGCACACGCACAGGTTGATTCTTCGGCGCGAGCAGCAGCGTATCGCCCACCGCCACGCGACCCGACACCACAGTGCCGGTCACGATCGTGCCTTGGCCCGTGAGCGTGAATACTCGATCGACCGCGAGACGGAACAGGCCGTCGTCGCGCTTCATTCGCCATGCCGCGGCCGCCGAGTGCAGATGCGCCTTCAACGCGGCGACGCCGGGATCGCCGGACCGCACCGCGCAAGTATCGAACACAGGCGCGTCCTGCAGCACGCTGCCGCTCAGAAACGCCCGCACTTCGTCATGCACTTCGCGCAGACGCTGCGCGTCGACGCGATCCACCTTGGTCAGCGCGACGGCGCCTTGCCGGATCCCGAGCAGTTCGACAATCGCCAGATGCTCGCGCGTTTGCGGCATCACACCGTCGTCGGCGGCGATCACCAGCAGCGCAAAGTCGATGCCGCTCGCGCCCGCGGTCATCGTATGCACGAGCTTTTCGTGACCGGGCACGTCGATCAAACCGAGTACGTCACCGTTCTCCAGCGATACGTACGCGTAGCCCAGTTCGATCGAAATGCCGCGCGCTTTTTCTTCCTTGAGACGATCCGTATCGATGCCCGACAGCGCCTTCACCAGGCTCGTCTTACCGTGGTCGATATGCCCCGCCGTACCGACGATCATGCGCGCGCGCCTTTCAATTGCTCGATCAGTTCCGCTTCATCGGCGGCTTCGAGACAGCGCAGATCGAGGCGCAACGCGTCGTCTGCGATACGACCGATCACGGGCCGCGCCATCTCGCGCAGCCTCTTTTCGAGCGCGAGCAATTGACGGCCACCGCGCTTACCGTCCACCGTTTTGACGACCAGTCCGTAACTCGGCAGTACGTCGACCGGCAATGCGCCGCTGCCAATCTGGCTGAACATCGGCTCCGCCGTCACCGCATAGCGTTCGCCGAATGCATGCTGCAACGCGGGCTGCACGCGCTCCGCGGCGAGCCGGATGTCACCGGCGGCACGGGTCAATAAGCGCAACGTGGTGAGCCGCTCCGCGAGCCGCTCCGGCGCACGATAAAGCTGCAAAACAGGCTCCAACGCCGCGAGCGTCAGTTTGCCGACGCGCAACGCGCGTTTGAGCGGATGCTTCTTGATCTTCGCGATCAGATCGCGTCGCCCGACAATCAAACCGGCTTGCGGACCACCGAGCAACTTGTCGCCGCTGAAGGTGACGATATCCGCACCGGCTTCGACGGTTTCGCGCACTGTCGTCTCGCGCGGCAAGCCCCATTGGCTCAGATCGACCAGCGTACCGCTGCCGAGATCCACGGCAACCGCGAGGCCGCGCGTGTGGGCGAGCGGCGCGATTTCATCCAGAGCGACCTCTTTGGTGAAGCCGCTGATTGCATAGTTGCTCGCGTGGACTTTCATCAGCAGCGCGGTTTGCGGGCCGATGGCTTCCTCGTAGTCCTTCAGATGGGTGCGGTTCGTCGTGCCGACTTCGCGTAGTTTCGCGCCCGCGCGGTTCATGATGTCGGGAATGCGAAACGCGCCGCCAATTTCAACCAGCTCGCCGCGCGACACGATGACTTCCTTCTTCGACGCCAACGCCGACAGCGTGAGCAGCACCGCGGCCGCGTTGTTGTTGACCACGGTGGCCGCTTCGGCACCGGTCAATTCGCAGATGAGGTCATCGATCAAATCGTCGCGATCGCCCCGCTTGCCGGTGCCGAGATCGAACTCGAGGTTGGCGGGTTGCGTGAGCGCTTTCATGACGGCCTGCACCGCCTCGTCGGGCAGCAATGCACGGCCGAGATTGGTATGCAATACCGTGCCGGTCAGATTGAAAACGCTACGCAAGCGCGACTCGTTGCGCTGGCGCAGTGCAGCTTCGACTGAACTCTTTAGTTGCGCGACGTCGAGCGCGCTCACGGACGCATCGCCTGATTGCGCGCCCGCGCGCCAGCGATCGAGCGCCTCGCGCACCGCGCCCAACACCTGCGTGCGGCCGTATTCGACAATCAACGCCGCGAATTCGGCCGACGCCATTACCTTTTCCACCGACGGCACGCGCGCCATCAGCGCCCGCAATTCAGAGCCGCTTACATCGCTCACGAGCCAATCCTTTTTCTAGTCGCATTCATTCGCTGCTAGTCGGACTCGCCGGAAGACTCATCCGCGTTGACGCCCTGTTCGGGCCACAGCCACGGATGCGGCGACGCCCGCCGGTAACCTTCCGCCCCCATCAGCAAATCCAGCGTGAGACTGGCGAGATCATCCGCGAACGGTTCGAAATCGTAGTCCTTCGACTGAATGCCGATCTTCCGGTAAGTATGGCATTCGTCGCACGACTCCGCTTTCAACGCGGCGGTCTTCGATTCGGCTTCGCGCGCGGCTTCGTCCTCGTCCGGCGAGCCAACTGTGTGATAAGCGATGCCCTTGGTCGAATCGCAGTTCGAGCACTTCGTGCGAACCATGTGCCACTCGGTCGAGCACAGGCCGCATTGGAGGTAGCGATAGTTGTCATGCGCACCGCCCACGCGGACGATGCTCGCCACCGGATGCGATCCGCACACGGGACACAGGCCGAGCGTCTCGATGTACGGCACCTCGCGCTTGTCGATGTCGGCGGCGAGGTCGGTCCACACCACTTGCAGCGCGGCCACGATGAACGGTGCGCTCGCCGGATCGATTTCTTCGAAGCGCTGCGCGAAGATGGCGTCGGCCTGGAATTCGAGCGCGTCGGTGTCGAGTGTGCGTAGGCGGTCGATCAGCGCTTCGAGGGGCGGCGTGAGCGGGCCCGCGGCTGCCACCTTGTCGAGCAACCGGCGCAGCACGTCGCGCCACGCCGGATCACGCACGCCGGAAAACGCGGGAATCAGCGGCATGGAATGCTGCTGCGCACTCGCGATCAACTCGGCGCTCGGCGGCGATGCCTTGAAACTGGCGATCACGGCTTGCTGCGCGTCGGCGAGCACGGCCATCAGGCGCAAATAGCCGGCGATCGGATTGTCGAGCGCCGCCAGCTGGCGCAGCCGCGCGGCGCGCGCGGCAAACACCGCGAGCCGTTCCGGCATGCGAAGGCGCGGAATCGCCGAATGATCGAGCGATTCGATATCGCCGGCTTCGAGAATACGTTGAACCACGGTATCGACCTCTAAAAACTGAAGAGCCGCCGCCGTTCATTGAACGGGAGCGGCGGCTCGGGTGCAGCGCGCCGGCAGCCGCACTGCCTCTACTGACTATGCATGGCCCGCTATTTACGGATGACTTCCTTGAACCAGTTCGGATGATGCTTTCGCGCCCAGCCGTAGGTCACTGTGCCGCGCGTCATGGCGCCTATCGACCCCTTGATCCACAACGCCGCATAAATATGCACGACAATGCCGACGATCAACACGAACGCCGCCGCGGCATGCACGAGCGCCGCAAGGCGGATGATCTCGATTGGAAAGTAGAACGAGAAATAGCGCCGCCAGATCACGATACCGCTTGCCAGCAACAGCAGTAGGCAGACCACCATGGTGAAAAACAGCAGCTTTTGACCGGCGTTGTACTTGCCGATCGCGGGGAGTTTTTCCTCGCGATTGCTGAGCACGTCGTCGATCTGCCTCATCCACTGAAGGTCGGCTTTGTCGAGATAATTGTGATGCCAGAAGCGCAACGCAAGAATCAGAAACGACAGGAACATCACGCAGCCGACGAACGGATGCAGAATCCGCGTCCATTGCCCGCCGCCGAAGATCGCGTAAAGCCATGACATGGCGGGATGAAACATGGCAAGGCCGGACAGCGCCAAAAGAACGAACGTGATCGCAGTGATCCAGTGATTCGTGCGCTCATTCGGCGTGTAGCGCACGATCAGGCTGTTGCCTCTCACATCCTTCAGATCGGTATGCTCAGGGTGCTTCATTGGGCGCCTCCCGCGAACGGCGTACTTCATCGGCTTCGTGCTGGGCTTCGGCTTCATCGGCTTCCGACACTTCGTTCGGACCCACGCGCGTGTAGTGGAAGAACCCGGCTATGGCCGCGAACGCGATACCTGCAAGCGCCAGCGGCTTGGCCAGCCCTTTCCACAGCGCCACCATCACGCTGATCTTCGGATTCTGCGGCAACCCGTGATACAGCGTGGGCTTGTCGGCATGATGCAGCACGTACATCACATGCGTTCCGCCCACGCCGGCCGGATCGTACAAACCGGCATTCTGGAAGCCACGCTCCTTCAGATCTTCAATCCGGTCCAAGGCCTGCTGCTTCATGTCCTCCTTGGTGCCGAACATGATCGCGCCGGTCGGGCACGTCTTCACGCAAGCCGGTTCCTGGCCGACCGCCACGCGATCCGAACACAGCGTGCACTTGTACGCGCGGTGGTCCTGCTTCGAAATGCGCGGGATGTTGAACGGGCAACCGGTGATGCAATAGCCGCAGCCAATGCAGTTTTCCTCGTGGAAATCCACAATGCCGTTCGTGTACTGCACGATCGCGCCCGGCGACGGACAAGCCTTCAGGCAACCCGGATCCTCGCAATGCATGCAGCCGTCCTTGCGGATCAGCCACTCGAGATCGCCCTCGGTGTTCTCGTACTCCGAGAACCGCATGACGGTCCACGAATGCTCGCTCAGATCGCGTGGGTTGTCGTAGGTGCCGGTTGTCGTGCCGATTTCATCGCGCAGATCGTTCCATTCCATGCAGGCGGTCTGACACGCCTTGCAGCCAATGCACTTCGACACGTCGATGAGCTTGGCGACCGTGCCCGTAACCGGCACACGCACTTGTGGTTCAGGCAAGGTCGTGGCCGAGAGGCGTCTGATGTCCAGTGATTGCAGTGCCATCTCTTCTCCCTATGCCTTTTCGACCTTGACAAGGAACGATTTGAATTCCGGTGTTTGCGAATTCCCATCGCCCACGGAAGGCGTCAGCGTGTTGACGAGATAGCCCGGCTTCGCGAGTCCCTTGAAGCCCCAATGCAACGGCAATCCGACAGTCTGGACTTTCTTCCCTTCGATCATCAGCGGTTTGATCCGCTTGGTGACGAGTGCCACGGCGATGATATGCCCGCGATTGGACGACACCTTGATGCGATCGCCGGCCACCACGCCCACTTCTTTCGCCAGATCCTCGCCGATCTCCACGAACTGCTGCGGCTGCACGATCGCGTTCAGATGCGCGTGCTTGGTCCAGTAGTGGAAATGCTCCGTCAAACGATACGTGGTCGCCGTATGCGGGAAGTTCTCGTGCGTGCCGAACGCGGCGTGGTCAGCGGGGAACACGCGTGCCGCCGGACTGTTGACGGCCGCCCTGTTGTTCGGATGCAGGGGGTTGTAGCCAAGCGGCGTTTCAAACGGTTCGTAGTGCTCCGGGAACGGCCCTTCCACCAGACCATCGCGCGAGAAGAAACGCGCGACGCCTTCCGCGTTCATGATGAACGGATTCATGCCGTTTTCGGGCGGTTCGTCGGCCTTGAAGTCGGCAATGTCCGCTCCTGTCCACGCCTTGCCGTTCCATGCGATCAGCTTGCGGGTCGGATCGAACGGCTTGCCGCTGACGTCGCACGAAGCACGGTTGTACAGAATCCGCCGGTTCGCCGGCCAGGCCCACGCCCAGTTCAGCGTATTTCCGATACCGGTCGGGTCGGAGTTGTCGCGGCGGCCCATCTGGTTGCCCGCCTGGGTCCATGCGCCGCAGAAGATCCAGCAGCCGCTCGCGGTGCTGCCGTCGTCGCGCAACTGCGCGAAGCTCGACAACTGCTCGCCCTGTTTGGCGAGCACCTTGGTTTTGTCGGTCGTGTCGGTGACGTCGGTGAGCGCCTTGCCATTGAACTCCATGGCGATTTCTTCGGGCGTCGGGCTTTCCGGGTCGGCATACGGCCAGCTCATCTTGAGAATCGGATCGGGATACTTGCCGCCGTCCTTCCTGTAAGCCTCGCGAATGCGCAGCCATAGCCCCGACATGATCTCGAGGTCGCTCTTCGCTTCTCCGGGGCCGACCGCGCCCTGCCAGTGCCACTGCAGCACACGGCTGGAACTGACCAGCGAGCCGCGTTCTTCCGCGAAACAGGTGGTCGGCAAACGGAACACTTCGGTCTGGATCGCAGTAGGATCCACGTCGTTGAATTCGCCGAAATTCTTCCAGAACTCCGACGTTTCCGTAGCGAGCGGATCCATGACGACGAGCCACTTCAGTTTAGCCAGACCCGCGCCGATCTTCGCCTTGTTCGGCGCCGCGGCAAGCGGGTTGAAGCCCTGCGCGATGTAGCCGTTCATCTTGCCTTGATTCATCAGCTCGAAGACCTGCAGCATGTCGTACGACTTATCGAGCTTGGGCAGATAGTCGAAACCGAAGTTGTTCTCGGCTGTCGCGTTATCGCCCCACCATGACTTCATGAAGCTGACATGGAACGCGCGATAGTTGCGCCAGTAGCTCAACTGATTCGGCCGCAGCGGCTGGCTCGCGCGTTTCGCGATGTAGGCGTCGAAGTCCTGCTCGGCTTCCAGCGGCAGCGTCATGTAACCCGGCAACAGGTTCGACATCAGACCGAGGTCGGTCAACCCCTGAATGTTCGAGTGCCCTCGCAGCGCATTCATGCCGCCGCCCGCAATGCCAATATTGCCCAGCAGCAATTGCACCATCGCGCCGGTGCGGATGATCTGCGCACCGATCGAGTGATGCGTCCAGCCGAGCGCGTACAGGATCGTGCCGGCGCGCCCCGGAACAGCCGTCGATGCGAGCATCTCGCACACCTTAAGGAATTTTTCCTTAGGCGTGCCGCACGTGCTCTCGACCTGTTCGGGCGTGTAGCGCGAGTAGTGCTTCTTCATCAACTGATAGACGCAGCGCGGGTGCTGCAAGGTCGGATCGACTTTGGCAAAGCCGTCGTCGCCGCGTTCGTAGTCCCACGAACTCTGATCGTACTTACGCTTGTCGGCGTCGTAGCCGGAATAGAGACCGTCGGTAAACGAGAAGTCCTCACGGACGATGAACGGCATGTCCGTGTAGTTCTTCACATACTCGTGCTGGATCTTGTCGTTGGTGAGCAGATAGTTGATCACCCCGCCGAGGAACACGATGTCCGAGCCGGTCCGAATCTGCGCGTAATAGTCCGCAACCGATGCCGTGCGCGTAAAGCGCGGATCGACCACGATCAACCTCGCCTTGCGATGCGCCTTGGCTTCAGTGACCCATTTGAAACCGCACGGGTGCGCCTCGGCCGCGTTGCCGCCCATCACCAGAATCACGTCCGCGTTCTTGATGTCGACCCAATGGTTCGTCATCGCTCCACGGCCAAACGTCGGGGCAAGACCTGCCACCGTCGGGCCATGTCAGACACGCGCCTGATTGTCGAATGCGAGCATGCCAAGACTGCGGACAGTCTTGTGCGTCAAATAACCTACTTCATTGCTGCCGGCCGATGCCGCGAGCACGCCGGTGGTCAGCCAGCGGTTGACCTTCTTGCCGTCCGCCGTTGTCTCGACAAAGTTGGCATCGCGATCTTCCTTCATCAATTTCGCAATGCGGTCGAGCGCGTCTTCCCATGAAATGCGTTTCCATTCATTCGAGCCGGGCGCGCGATACTCCGGATACTTCAGACGGCTCTCGCTATGAATGAAGTCGATCAGGCTCGCGCCTTTCGGGCACAGCGTGCCGCGATTGACCGGATGATCGGGATCGCCCTCGATATGGATGATGCTGGACTTTGCATTCTTGGCGTTGTCGCCGAGTCCGTACATCAGGATGCCGCAGCCTACCGAACAGTACGGGCAGGTATTGCGGGTTTCGGTTGTGCGCGACAACTTGTACTGACGAACCTCCGCTAACGCGGGCGCGGGTGAGAAGCCCATGAGGGCAAGGCTCGATCCGGCTAGCGTGGTGGCGGAGACCTTCAGAAATTGTCGCCGGGACATATGGGTCATCGAATGGCCTCGGCTCTTTATGGGGACACCAAATTTGATTATAGAGAGCGGTATGAAATCCTGCAGCGAGGAGTTACGCCATCTACAGTGCAACTGAATATGAATTGCCGCAGCCGGTTTCATCAGTCGAGGCACCGTTATTGCTGACAGGAGGCAGACGCCTCGACGCTTACTCCTGACCTTTGGCACATATATGACCGCTCCGCTTTTCACATCTTCTCCCGCACGCACTATTTACGGCGCAGTGAAATGGCGCGCGTCGGCCGGCCTTGCGTCGCTTGCGCTGGGTGGTGCGATGCTCGTACTGAGTTCGCACGGCGTTGCCCAGATCACGCAAGGCAGCGGCTCGTCGCAGCAGGAGAGCCGCACTTCTTCGATGGGGTCTGCGCCGGATTCGTCCGCCTCTGCCGTTCATGAATCGCATAAGCCACAGACGAAAGATGGCGGCTCGGCGAACACGCGCGGCAAGACGGCCGGGCCGGGTCACAAGCCCCAAGGCGCGGGCGGCTTCGATAACGGGCTCTACGGCACTGGCGCAGGCAGCAACAAATAACGTGTGAGATTGCCGCATCTTTGCCGCCCGCTCTCCTGCGGCGGGCGCATGACGAGACCGCCGGGCGTTTAGAGGTAACTTCAGAAGAATCGACGACGTGTTTCGCGCTCCGGCCGGATCGCTTCGACGACCGCCGTCCCTGCGCGTTGCCCGAACAACCATCATAATGTCGGTCATTCGTCGTCTGAAATGCTTGCCCAATGACCCATACTCCCAGCCACGCAAGCGCGTCGCCCCGTCTCACCAGTCTGTCGCACGGCGGCGGCTGCGGTTGCAAGATCGCGCCAGGCCTGCTCGCCGACCTGCTCAAGCGCAGCGCGCCGCTGCCGTTCTTTCCCGACCTGCTGGTCGGCAACGACACAGCCGACGACGCCGCCGTCTACAAACTCAACGACGAACAGGCGATCGTCGCGACCACCGATTTCTTCATGCCGATCGTCGACGATCCGTTCGACTTCGGCCGCATCGCCGCGACCAATGCGCTGTCCGACGTCTACGCCATGGGCGGCAAGCCGATCATGGCGCTGGCCATCGTCGGCATGCCGATCAACGTGTTGCCGCACGACGTGATCGCTGCCGTGCTGAAGGGCGGCGAATCGGTATGCGCGGAAGCCGGCATCCCGCTCGCCGGCGGCCATTCGATCGATTCGGTCGAGCCGATCTACGGCCTCGTCGCCATCGGCGTGGTCGACCCGAAGCGCGTCAAACGCAACGCGGGCGCGCAAGCCGGCGATGTGCTGATCCTTGGCAAGCCGCTGGGCGTGGGTATTCTCTCGGCAGCCCTGAAGAAGGACCGCCTCGACGCCGCCGGCTACGCCGCCATGATCGGCGCGACGACCAAGCTCAACCGGCCGGGCGCGGACCTGTCCAAACTCGCCGGCGTGCACGCGCTCACGGATATCACCGGTTTCGGGCTGCTCGGCCACACATTGGAATTGGCGCGCGGCTCAAACCTCACCGCTCGTGTGCGCTACGCGGATCTGCCGTGGCTGCCGGACGTGGTGAGCCTTGCGGAGGCCGGCATTTTTACGGGCGCTTCGGGGCGCAACTGGGACGCATACGGTAAAAACATCGATTTGCGATCCTCATTTTCCGCGACCGCGCGCACGCTGCTCACCGATCCGCAAACCTCGGGCGGCCTGCTGGTCTCGTGCGCGCCGCAAGCCGTCGACGAAGTGCTCGCCCTGTTCAGCGCCGATGGGTTCGGCGAAGCATGCGTGATTGGCGAAATGGTCAACGGAGAAGGACGCGTCGAGGTTATCTGAGCCGCGAGCGGCGGGCGGAACGACGCGGCCGGTATGGACGACGCATGCGATAATTGCACCCCGCCGCAGCCGACCCTTTGTGCCCCAACGCCTTGAAAAACCTACTCGTCAGCCTCGAACAAGCCGGTGATTTCGACGAAATCATCGATGTGCGCACGCCTCTCGAGTTTGCGGAAGACCATATTCCGGGCGCGCTCAACGCGCCCGTGCTGAGCAACGAAGAGCGCGTGCTGGTCGGCACGACTTACAAGCAGGTATCGCCGTTCGAAGCCACGCGGATCGGCGCGGCGCTGGTCGCGCGCAATATCGCGCACCATCTCGAGACGACGTTCGCCGACCGGCCGCGCAACTGGCGGCCGCTGGTCTATTGCTGGCGCGGCGGCAAGCGCTCGGGCTCGGTGACCACGCTATTCAATATGATCGGCTGGCAGGCACGCCAACTCGAAGGCGGCTACAAAGCCTATCGGCGCGCCACGCTCGACACGCTCGTCACGTTGCCGAAGACATTCTCCTACGTCGCGCTGGTTGGCCCGACGGGCAGCGGCAAGACGCGCCTGCTTGCGGCCCTGAACACCGCGGGCGCGCAGACGCTGGATCTCGAAGCGCTGGCGGCGCATCGCGGCTCGTTGCTCGGCGCCTGGGCCGGCGTGCCGCAGCCGTCGCAGAAGCGTTTCGATACGCTGCTCGTGAGCGCGCTGCGCGCGTTCGACCCGGCACGGCCGGTGTTCGTGGAAGCGGAAAGCCGGCGCATCGGTTCTATCGCGCTGCCGCTCGCGCTGCTCGACACGGTTCATCAGAGCCGCTGCGTGGAGGTAATCTCGAGCCCCGAAGATCGCGCGGCCTTCCTGCTGCACGACTACGCCCATCTGTTCGACGATCCCGAATCACTCAAGGGACAGTTGCAACGAATGATCGGTTTACATAGCCGGGAACGTGTCACGGGTTGGCAGCAACTCGTCGACGACAACCGGCGCGCCGAACTCGCGCGCGAGTTGATCGGGCGTCACTACGATCCGGCGTACGCGCGCAGCAGCCATCAGCATTTCGTCCAGTTGGCGCGTGCATTGCAATGGAATTTCCGGCCTAACGACGCCGATGTCATCGATCAGGCGAAAGCACTGCTTGCAAAGCTCGACAGCAGCGCACTCGCTGTCACCTGATTAAAACCAACGTTCAAGATCCCTATGCAATCAACCCTTCGACAACCACGAGTCGCGCTAGGCTGGATCGTCTTTCTGCTGATCGCCGTGGTCGGCCTCTTTTACGTGAAGTGGTTTCCGTACTACAACCGCGCGTTCGTGGCGGCGAGCCAGCACTCGATCGGCAAGTCCATTCTGATGGGCACGTCGGCGAGCGCGCCGGCGGCGTCGTGGCAATCTGCCATTGACTACGCCCTCGCCTACGGCAAAGCGATCTGGCAAGCCATGGTGCTCGGGCTGCTGCTCGGTTCGGCGGTACAGGCGCTGATTCCGCCGCAATGGGTCGCGCGCGCGCTCGGCCGGACCGATTTCAGCAGCGTCGTGAAGGGTGGCCTGATGTCGTTGCCGGGCATGATGTGTACATGCTGCGCCGCGCCGGTAGTGGCGGGCTTGCGTGCGCGTCAGGCGGCGCCGGGCGCGGCGATCGCCTTCTGGCTCGGCAATACCGCCTTGAATCCGGCTACGCTGATCTTCATGGGCTTTGTGCTCGGCTGGCAGTGGATGGGCCTGCGCCTCGCCTTGGGCATCGTGATGGTGTTCGGCCTCGGATACCTGGTGAACCGCATGGTGACGCCGAAGGAAGCCGAAGCGTCGCGCGAAGCGATGGCGCAGCTGGTCGCCGATGTGCCCGGCACCGCCTTCGCACGCTGGGTGAAAATCCTCGGCACGATGACGCTGCGGCTCGTTCCCGAATACGTCGTACTGGTGCTGATTCTCGGCGCGGCGCGCACGTGGCTGTTTCCGCATGTCGGACCGGAGATCGACAACAGCCTGCTCTGGATCATTGCGCTAGCCATCGCCGGCACACTGTTCGTGATTCCGACCGCGGGCGAAGTGCCGATCATCCAGGCCATGCTCTCGTTCGGCATGGCGGCCGGCCCGGCTGGCGCCTTGCTGATGACGCTGCCGCTGATCAGCGTGCCGTCCATGGCGATGCTCGGACGCTCGTTTCCGCGCCGCGTGCTGACGGTCGTGGCGCTGGCCGTCGTGGTATGCGGCGTGATCAGCGGATTGTTGGCGGTAGCCTTGGGGTTCTAAACCATGAAACGTATTGCCGCATTTGCCTTGACGTGCTGGTCGGCGGCCGGCCTGCTCTACTTCGGACAGCATTCGGTGGCGCTGATCGTGGTGAGCGGCGTAGTGACGCTGGCGGGGTTCGATCTGCTTCGCCCGTGACCGCGCGCTGCGACTCGCCTACGCCGCCGGCGCCTCGCGAATCGCAGCCAGCCACAACGCCACCGCATGCGCGGCAGGATCCACGCGATCTGGCGCGCGCACGAGCGGTGCTACGTCTAACTCAAGGTAATTCGGAGAGGAGAAACCGGCGGGACAGAGCGGCACGCTGAGCAGTGCGCCGAGGTGATGCGAGAACCTGACAGTAGACGAAAGCGAAGCCGCTTTCGTCTACGTCACGGATGCGTTGGTAGGCTCGATTGGATTCGAACCAACGACCCCCACCATGTCAAGGTGGTGCTCTAACCAACTGAGCTACGAGCCTTTAGAGGCGCGAATTATAGAGAACCCGCACGCTCAGCACAAGCCCCTGACGGCACTTGTGTCGATCAACTCGTCGATGCCCACTCGGTTTGCGTATCCAGCGGATAGAGCGGCCGCTTTAGCTGCTTGAAAGCGAACAGGCCGTAATCCGAACTCGTCACGCCACGGCTATCGCATTCCACCAACGCCGCCGCAATCGGCACGAACACCGGCCGGCAGTACATGCGCGACTTCAGCAACAGGAAACGCGCGCGACGCGGATCGATGCCGACACTCTCGAACACGCCGAGGTCCCACGGTTCGTGCGTGCGCTCGGTCATCACGAGCTTGACGGTGCCCGTGTCGAGGACCGCGGCGCGGCCCATGAAAGCGCGCTGCCCGGTGTACGTCGGGCCGCTGATCACGTACTCGCCGTCGGTCAACGCGCGCACCACGCCGGTCACGGCGAGCGGCGGACGCGGCTTGAGCGCGTCGCTCGCGACCTTGTTGCCGATGGTCACGGTCACCGTACTGCCGACGCCCGCCGACATCAACGCGGCGACCGCTTGCGGATCGCACAATGGTCCGCTCACGATGCCTTCGAGCTTCTGCTTCAAGGCTTCCTCGAGCAGATCCATCGTGTCGCAGGTGCCGCCCGACATGCAGTTGTCGCCGTGATCGAGCAGCAGCACGGGCTTGTCGGCGTCCGCTGCGAGCGCGGCGGCTTGCGCGACGGATTCAGCGAGCGGCGCACTGCGATAGACGAAGTCTTCGCGCTCGTTCCAGATCTGCCGCGCGATGCGCTCCGCGACCGCTTCGGCGTGAGCGCGCTCGCCATTGCCCACCACCACGACGCTGATGCAGGGCGCCTCGATATCGGCAAGCGAGAAGCCAGACAGCACCGACACCGCGAGCATGCCGTCGGCCTCGGCCGCGCGCGCGGCGTCGACGGCGCGCTTCATCGCGCCTTCGGCCGTCGCGCTGCGCAGCGTATGCGTGAGCAACGGCGGTTGGCGCCACGCGATCACAGGCCTCGCCTTGCCATGGACCAGATCGAACATCAGACGCGCCGCGTGCGCGCCGGTCTCGTACATATCGACATGCGGGTAGGTCTTGAAGCTGACGATCACGTCCGCGTTGTCGATCATCTTTTGCGTGACGTTGCCGTGCAAGTCGAGCGCGACGGCGATCGGCGCATCCGGCAGCAACGCGCGCACGCGTTCGAGCAAATCGCCTTCGCCATCGTTCGAATTCTCGGCGACCATCGCGCCGTGCAGATCGAGCATGACGGCGTCGCAACCCACGGCGGCCGACATAATCGCCTCGCAGATCGCTTCGTAAGCGGCGGCCTCGACCGGCCCGCTCGGGTTCGCCGACGCCGACACGGGCGTCACGATGTCGGCATGCTCACGCTCGGCGGCGTCGATGAACGCGGCCATCGCCGTTTGCATGCCTTTGTTGTCGTTGAACGCGTCTTCGCCGTAGCTCGGCCCGTTACGGCCGAATGCCGCCAACGGCGTGGCCACCGGCGAAAACGTGTTGGTCTCGTGATTCATCCGCGCGATGAGGATCTTCATGCGTCCGCGCTCCCTGCGTTCTGCGCGGCGTTCAACATGGCCTGCAACAGCACGTTGCAACCGGCTTCGAGATGATCCGCGCGCGCGTCTTCGATTTCGTTGTGGCTGATGCCGTCTTTGCAGGGCACAAAGATCATCGCGGCGGGCGCGACTCGCGCGAGATAGACGGCGTCGTGACCGGCGCCGCTGATCACGTCCATCGACGAAAAGCCGAGTGTGTCCGCGCCCTGTTTCACGGCGTCGACTAATTCGGCGGCGAACGGTTGCGGCGGAAAATACACGACTTGTTCGACGTCCACCGTGATACCGGTTTTCTCGCGCGCTACCGAGCATGCGGCGCGCAATGCGCTGTCCATTGCCGTGAGCGTGGCGTCGTCGGCGGCGCGCAGATCGACGGCGAGTGTCACGCGGCCTGGAATCACATTGCGTGAGTTGGGATGCACGTCGAGCCAGCCGACTGTGCCGCGACCGTGAGGCGCGTGATCGAGCGCGATGCGGTTGACGGCGCGAATCAGATCGGCCGCGACGAGCAGCGCGTCGCGGCGCAATTCCATCGGCGTCGGGCCGGCGTGCGCTTCCATGCCGTGCACCGTCACGTCATACCAGCGTTGACCGAGCGCGCCCTGCACTATGCCGATTGTTTTGTCGTGTGCTTCCAGCACCGGACCTTGTTCGATATGCGCTTCAAAATAGGCGCCTACCGCATGTGGTTTTGTGATCTCGCCGGCATAGCCGATCTGCGACAGCGCGTCGCTTACCGTGATGCCTTCTCGATCGTGTTGTTCGAGCGCGTGCTCCAGAGTAAATGCACCGGCGAACACGCCGGAGCCCATCATCACCGGTACGAAGCGCGAACCTTCTTCATTGGTCCATACCGCGACTTCGAGCGGTGCGAGTGTCCGCACATTGGCATCATTGAGCGTGCGCAGCACTTCCAGTCCCGCGAGCACGCCGTAATTGCCGTCGAACTTGCCGCCTGTAGGTTGCGTGTCGATGTGGCTGCCGGTCATCACCGGTGGCAGGTCGTCACGCAAACCGGCGCGGCGCGCGAAGATGTTGCCGATCGCGTCCACCCGCACGCTGCAGGCGATCTCCTTCGTCCACGCGATAAAGAGGTCGCGTGCCTCGCGGTCCAACTCCGTGAGTGCGAGCCGGCACACACCGCCTTTCTCGGTGGCGCCGATCCGCGCGAGTTGCATGAGACTGTCCCAGAGCCGCGCGCCGTCGACTCGCAGATCTGCGAACGTCGCGACGGTTGTTGATTCATGAACTTGCATCGATGCTTCCTCGTATTGAAGACAGAATGCGCGTCAGACCACGCCGACGCCGAGATAACGGTCCTTGATCGAGTCGTCCGCGGCAAACGACGCGTTGTCGCCCGCATAGACGATTACGCCCTGCTCGATGATGTAGTGGCGATCCGCGAGTTGCGTGCACACCTCGAGATTCTGCTCGACCAGCAGAATCGCCACGCCCGCTTCGCGGATCAGCTTGAGTTGCGCGACGATTTCTTCGACGATCACCGGCGCGAGGCCTTCGACGGGTTCATCGAGCATTAGCAAGCGCGGGTGATTCATGAGCGCGCGGCCGATCGCAAGCATCTGCTGTTCGCCGCCGGAGAGCTGCGCGCCTCCGTTCGTGCGCCGCTCTTTCAGGCGCGGAAAAATGCGGTAGATGTCGTCGAGTTGCCACGGCGATTCTTTGCGCGCGCCGAGCCGCAAGTTTTCTTCGACGGTAAGCAGACGAAAGATGCCGCGATGCTCGGGCACGAAGCAGACACCACGTGACGCGATCCTGTGCGGCGGCATGCCGCTGACTTTGGCGCCGTTGAACGTGACCGTGCCGCGCTGCGGCGCGACGACGCCCGCAATCGCCTTCAGCGTGGTCGATTTGCCGGCGCCGTTGCGACCCAATAGCGTGACCGTTTCACCATCGTTGATCTGCAGGGATACGCCTTGCAGAATGTGGCTTTTGCCGTAGAAGCCGTGAATCTGCTGCACGTCGAGAATCATGCGCGGCCTCCGGTGATCATGTTGCCCAGATAGGCGCTGCGTACGCGCTCGTCGCCGCGAATGTCGTCGGGGCGGCCTTCCACCAGCACACGCCCTTGCTGCATGACGGTGATCGTGTCGGAAATGTCCATCACGATGCCCATGTTGTGTTCGATCAGCACAACCGTGTAATCGTCGCGCAGACCGCGAATCAACTGCTTCATGTCGTCGAGGTCGTCGATACCCATGCCCGAGGTCGGCTCGTCGAGAAAGATCACCTTGGGCCGCGCGGCGAGCGCCATGCCGACTTCGAGCCGCCGCTGCTGACCATGCGAAAGCGCGCCCGCCGATACGTCGCTGAAACGCCGCAACGCGAGCCGCTCGAGCACGCTGTCGACGATGTCCGCATGCGTGAGCGCACCGTGCGGCGGCGTCCACGCATTCAACGCGCGCACTGCGTCGACACCTTGCGCGGCAAGTCGTAGATTTTCTCGCACGCTCAGATTGGCGAACAGGCTCGTTACCTGAAACGAACGGGCGACGCCGCGCCGTACGCGCTTATAATCCGGCTCGCGCGTGACATCGTGACCGTCGAAAACGATCTTGCCTTCGGTAATAGGCAGCGTGCCGGTCAACACGTGGAAGAGCGTGGTTTTGCCCGCGCCGTTCGGTCCGATCACGGAATGCACCGTGCGCGGCATGATGTTCAAGGTGACGTCGGAGAGCGCTGTGAATTTGCCGTAGCGCTTCACCACGCCGCTCGCTTGCAGAATGGCTTCGCTCATACGGACTCCTTGTCTGCATCGTTGCCTGCATCAGCGGATGATTTACGGCGCAACGATTGCCAGATGCGTTCGCCCAATCCCCACAGACCGCGCTGCATGTACAGGCTGACTGCCATCAGCACGATGCCGAGCAGCAAGAGCCAGCGCGGCCACAACGTGGAGAGCCAGTCGGCGAACAACACGTAAAACGCAGCGCCCAATACAGAGGCGAACAGATTGCCGGTGCCGCCGATCACCGTCATCACAAGGATCATTTCGCTCGTGTGATAGTCGATGTTGGAGAGCGGCGCGATGCCGGTCATCAGCGCGTGCAGCGCGCCCGCGAGACCCGTGACCGCGCCGGAGATCACGAACGCCATCAGCTTGAAGCGCTTGACGTCGTAACCGACCGCTGCCGCGCGTGCTTCGTTGTCGCGAATCGCCAGCAGTGTACGGCCGAACACCGAGTGCGATACACGCATCAACAGCCAGAACACCACGAGGAACAATACCGCGACGAAACCGTAGTATTGCCACGGCGAGGCCAACGGGACGATCGCTTTACCGAACAGTCCCAACGCCGGGCGTGGGATGTCGAGCAAGCCGTTGTCGCCGCCGGTCAGATCGGGCGTGGTGTAGGCGAGGAAGTAGAACAGTTGGCCGAATGCGAGCGTCAACATGACGAAGTACGTGCCGCGCTGGCGAATCGAAAACCAGCCGACCAGCGCCGCGGCCGCCGCGCCGATCACCGCCGAGGCAAGCAAGGCAATGGGTACCGGCAGCCCCGTTTTGGTAAGGACCAATCCCGCGCAATAGCTGCCGAGCCCGAAGAAAATGCCTTGTCCGAACGAGAGCAACCCTGTGTGGCCGAGTAGTAGATTGCAGCCGAGGGCGGCGAGTGCGAACACCAGCACTTCGGTAGCGAGCGATCCGGAGCGTAACGTGAGCGGCAAAATGCATACGACTAATAGCGCCAGCAACAGGAAGCGATAACGGTGCAATGAGTGCTTCAGGCCCGCTGGCGTCTTCGAGGAAGTAGTGCTCTGCACGATGGGTTTCGAGGTATCGATCATGCCGCCCTCCCGAGCAGACCGTTCGGTCGCAGCAATAGAACAGCGGCCATCGCGACGTAAATCATCAATCGCGCGCCTTCCGGCCATAAGGTGCTCATCACGCTTTGCACGATTCCCACCAGCAGTCCGCCCACCAGCGCACCAAGAAAATTACCCATTCCGCCGACCACCACCACGACGAACGCGACGCTGAGCGCTTCGATACCCATGAACGGATCGACGCCGCGAATTGGTGCGGCAAGCACGCCCGCCAGCGCGGCCGTTGCGGCGCCGAGCGCGAACACCAGGCTGAAGACACGTAACACGTTGATGCCGAGCAGCGAGACCATCTCCGTCGATTCGCTGCCCGCACGCACCGCGCTGCCGAGCCGCGTACCTTCCAGTACCCACCACAAGAGCGCGGCCAGTATCGCCGTGAAGCCGATCACGAAGAGACGGTACTTGGGATACACGAAGCTGCCCCAGATCACCACGCCGTTCAGCACGTCGGGCACGGCCACGTTATCGCCGAGCGGTCCCCAGATCAGGATCGCGCATTCTTGCACGACGAGCGCGAGACCGACGGTCACGAGAATATGAAACTCATGCTGCTGCGCATACACGTGCCGCAGAATCAGCTTCTCGACGACCCACGCAAGCGCGCCCACGACGACCGGTACGACTATAAGCGCGGTCCAGAAACTCATGGACCATTGCATCGCCTGATAGCAGAAGTACGCGCCGAGCAGATAGAACGCGCCGTGCGCGAAATTCACGAAGCGCAGCAAACCGAACACGATCGACAAACCGACCGCGAGCAGGAAATACAACATTCCCACTCCGATGCCGTTGACGATCTGCAGGAGATAAACGTTCATGGCGTCCGTCTAAAGGGTGGTGCAAAGAGAAGTCGCGATGCCGTATTGCGACATGCGCGCCGTGCCGCGCTTGCAGGCGGCACGTAGGCGTCAGGCCATCTTGCAGCCGGTTTTGTCGAGCGGCAGGAACGATTGGCCGGAGCTCACGATATCCGCGTAGTCGTCGGCGTTCTTCATCTTGTTCTTCGCCTTGCCCTTCAACAGATAATAGTTCTTCAGCACCTGATGGTCGCCTTTGCGGACTTCTTCCGGGCCGGTCAAACCGTCGTACTTCATGCCTTCGAGTGCGGCGACCACTTTCTTCGGGTCGACGTTACCTGCTTTCACGATGCCGTCGAGCAGGATCTTCGTGCAGATATACGACCCTGCGAGGCTGTAGTTGGGATTGGCCTTGAACGCGGCATTCGCGCGTTTGACGAGATCGCGATTCAACGGTGAATCGATGTCGTGCCAATACTGTGCGCCGAAAAAGACGCCTTCGCACAGATCCGCACCGAGCGACTCGAATTGCTCGAGTCCGGACGCCCAGGCCATCAGAATCGTGCAATTGTTCTTCATGCCGAAGCTCACGGCCTGGCGCAATGTATCGGACGACTGCGAGCCGAAGTTCAGAATCAGCAGCACGTCAGGCTTCGCCGCCACTGCGTTCGTCAGATAGCCGCTGAACTCCTTCTCATTGAGCGAGTGGTAGCTGTTGCCCACGTGTTCGATGCCCTTCTCTTTGAAGACCGTCTTCGCGGCCGAGAGCAAACCGTCGCCGAACACGTATTGCGGCGTGATCGTGTACCAGCGTTTGGCTTTGGGCATCATCTGGATCAGCGGACGCACCGTCTGCTCGATCGCGCCGTAGGTCGGCACCGACCAGCGGAATGTGGCGTCGTTGCAGTCCTTGCCGGTGATCTCGTCCGCGCCCGCCGTCGTAATGAAAACGCCGCCCGCCTTCTGCACTTCCTTGCCCATTGCCAATGCTTCGGAGGACAGAATACCGCCGGCAAAGAAGCGCGCATTCTTTTGTTGCGCGATTTCCTGAACCCGACGCACGGCGGTTGCGGGCTTGCCTTCCGTGTCGAGCACCGTGTATGCGAGCGGTTGACCCAGCACTTTGCCGTACTGCTCGATAGCGAGCTTCATGCCGAGGTCGGCGTATTTGCCGTTCGCCGCGAATGGACCCGACATCGGCACCGGACAGGCGAACTGCAACGTTCCGGCCTGTGCGAACGCGCTTCGCGCGACCAGCGAGCCCAACGTGCCCGGAACGGCCGACAACGCGGCCAGCTTCAACATATTTCGGCGATTCAAAATGACGCTCCTTAGGAAAGAGACACGCACTGACCGACTACGAAACTGCACACGCTGCGCGAACGACTGCTCGAGCTTGCTAGCCGCCGTGAAGTTTTTCACTGCATCGGCTTTGTTCTATTTATCATGATAAATAGGTTGGACTTGATCGTAGGTACAATAAATTCGGGTGTCAATAAGGCAAAATTCCTGGCGGCGTCGGAGCAGTCTTTCAGGTAGCGACGGCACCGGGGAATCGATCGAAGATCGTGCAGGACAAACTGGGAGCATCGAATATGGCCATGGACCGCGCCAAGGCTGGCGCCGCGATTGAGATAAAGCAGCAGAAACGCGGCGATCTGGTCGCCGAGGAAATCAAGCGGCTCATCACCGAGAAAGACCTGAAGCCAGGCGACCGGCTGCCGCGCGAGGTGGAATTGCAGCAGCTCTTTTCGGTGAGCAAGAGCACGATCCGCGAGGCGTTGAAATCGCTCGAGGTGCAAGGGCTGATCAAAGTGACGACCGGCCCGAGCGGCGGCGGTATGGTGGTGGAGGTGCCGCTCGATCGCACGTTGCAACTTCTGCAAAACTACCTGTTCTTCAAGGACGTTTCGATCGACGACATCTACACCGTACGCAAACTGCTTGAGCCCGAACTCGCGGCGGGGGCCGTGCCTCATCTGACGGAGCAGGACTTCGAAGCGCTCGACGCGAGCATTGCGTGTTGCGATCAACCGGCTTCGTCACACGGCGGGAAGGATATCGTGCGGCAACGTCAGGAAGATGTGAATTTCCACGACATCCTCGCGGCGGCGAATCCGAATCCGTTCCTGCGTTTCAGTTGCGAGTTGATCAATGAAATGATCCGGCAGCTCATCGAGTTTCGTAACGATACGCCGCAAGCGGAGCATGAGCGTTTCGGTCAGGCCAACGTCAAGATTCACAAGGCGATTACGAAGGCGGCACGTGAGCGTGATGTGGAGAAAGTGCGAGAGTTGATGGTGATCCACATGACCGAGGCCCCGCGCTATGTGAAGCGGATGAAGGGGAAGCTGCGTGGACGTTTGATCCTGGATTCGGAGATTCGTCGGCGAGTGCGGGCGCGAAGTGTGGCGCCGGTTTCGGAGGAGGATGACGGCGAGTGAGGCGGAGGCGTTGATGCGGCCGGAGTGGGTTGAGGGTGGGTTGCGACGCCGGATGGGGGTGCGGCCTCGCGGATAGAGGTCATTTTCTCTCATGAAGAGACGCAAATGGTCCGTTGCGTCTGGTATATAGCCGAGGTTTCGACGCGGTCGCCGATCGGCATCGCGCGGAGCGAGGTTCGAGGTCCGAGGTTCTGGTGGGAGAAATGCCTGTCGCAGGAAGGAAGATTGAAAGGCCTCGCGCCTTTGGCCTGAAAGACGTATGCGCCGGACTCCACGCAGGAGTGGTGACGAGGGCCACCAGACAGCCTTCCAAGCGTCCCGTCGATGGCGTGCACGACTGCACAACGAGGGCTCAATCTTTTACGATCCGCGCCGTTATTGCATCTGCACAGGCATAAACATTGGACCTTCATGGCACAACCTATTCCGTTATCTCGCCACACTGGCGTTGCGCGTGCGCGGCATGCCAAGGCCATGCTATTGCCGATCCCCCGGCAAACCGCCGACGACCTTGCGCTGCGGGTCCATCTGGCCCTCGACGCCATGCGCCGTGGCGCCGGCAGTATGAGCGACGCACAAACGCTCACGCAAATCATGCTGTTGACGGGTTTTCTGGCGGAATCGGGTTTCGGTTCGGTGACCGGCGAGCAGCTAGGAGCAGCGGAACGTGCGGTGTCGGTAGTGTTCGACACTGGTCGTGAGGCCGGCAAGTGGGAATTGGACGATACGGGCTTCGCGCTTTTTGCGGCGATCGCTACGAATTACGACCGACAGTTGCGTAGCGCGCCCCTCTGGGCGATCACCGATGCGAGTGAACGACTTGATCGATTCACCGCCGGTGTGCCGCATCAGATCCCGGTGCGTAAGCGGGCTTAGCCGGATCGCACGATGTGGGGCGGCGAGGGAAACCTCGTCGACGGTTTCTCGCAATCGACGGATCGTGCGGCGTGAAGGTGTGGATGTGGGACGGGCGTATCTGGAACTGACGGGCTACGCGGATGCGCGGCGGATGGGGCGGGAGTGAAGGCGGGTTCTACGGCGGGGTAAACGCAGAAACCCCACCTTTGCGGGGTGGGGTTTCTGTTTGCTGCTGGGGAGCCTGACGATTACCTACTTTCACACGGGTAATCCGCACTATCATCGGCGTGGAGTCGTTTCACGGTCCTGTTCGGGATGGGAAGGGGTGGGACCGACTCGCTATGGTCATCAGGCATGACTTGTTGCTGCACTGCTCGTGGAGCAATACGGCCAATCTGGAAGAAGTAGTTTCTGGTGATGCTCACCAGGGGTAAAGCTGTTGGGGTTGTGTTGTTTCTGGCACAACACGATCACTTAACCTGGGTGTCCTTGCCCCCTTCGGGGGTGGGATGCCCGTCAGTGCTGAAGCACTGACGATCATCGCAAAACACACCTGTTATAGGATCAAGCCTTACGGGCAATTAGTATCAGTTAGCTTAACGCATTACTGCGCTTCCACACCTGACCTATCAACGTCCTGGTCTTGAACGACCCTTCAAGGGGCTCGAAGCCCCGGGGATATCTCATCTTAAGGCGAGTTTCCCGCTTAGATGCTTTCAGCGGTTATCTCTTCCGAACATAGCTACCCGGCGATGCCACTGGCGTGACAACCGGTACACCAGAGGTTCGTCCACTCCGGTCCTCTCGTACTAGGAGCAGCCCCCTTCAAATATCCAGCGCCCACGGCAGATAGGGACCAAACTGTCTCACGACGTTTTAAACCCAGCTCACGTACCTCTTTAAATGGCGAACAGCCATACCCTTGGGACCGGCTACAGCCCCAGGATGAGATGAGCCGACATCGAGGTGCCAAACACCGCCGTCGATATGAACTCTTGGGCGGTATCAGCCTGTTATCCCCAGAGTACCTTTTATCCGTTGAGCGATGGCCCTTCCATACAGAACCACCGGATCACTATGACCTGCTTTCGCACCTGCTCGACTTGTCGGTCTCGCAGTTAAGCACGCTTATGCCATTGCACTATCAGCACGATTTCCGACCGTACCTAGCGTACCTTCGTACTCCTCCGTTACACTTTGGGAGGAGACCGCCCCAGTCAAACTGCCTACCATGCACTGTCCCCGATCCGGATTACGGACCAAGGTTAGAACCTCAAACAAACCAGGGTGGTATTTCAAGGTCGGCTCCACGCAGACTGGCGTCCACGCTTCAAAGCCTCCCACCTATCCTACACAGACCGGTTCAAAGTCCAATGCAAAGCTACAGTAAAGGTTCATGGGGTCTTTCCGTCTAGCCGCGGGGAGATTGCATCATCACAAACACTTCAACTTCGCTGAGTCTCGGGAGGAGACAGTGTGGCCATCGTTACGCCATTCGTGCAGGTCGGAACTTACCCGACAAGGAATTTCGCTACCTTAGGACCGTTATAGTTACGGCCGCCGTTTACCGGGACTTCAATCAAGAGCTTGCACCCCATCATTTAATCTTCCGGCACCGGGCAGGCGTCACACCCTATACGTCCACTTTCGTGTTTGCAGAGTGCTGTGTTTTTATTAAACAGTCGCAGCCACCAGTTTATTGCAACCCCTTCACCCTTCTGGCGCAGGCCAGTCAGGCTACAGGGGCGTACCTTATCCCGAAGTTACGGTACCAATTTGCCGAGTTCCTTCTCCCGAGTTCTCTCAAGCGCCTTAGAATACTCATCTCGCCCACCTGTGTCGGTTTGCGGTACGGTCTTGTTAAACTGAAGCTTAGAGGCTTTTCTTGGAACCACTTCCGATTGCTTCTTCACCGAAGTGAATGGCCTCGCACCCTTGAATTCCGCGCCCGGATTTGCCAAAGCGCCTTCTCCAATGCAAGGACCGGGACTTCCAACACCCGGACAACCTTCCGCGATCCGTCCCCCCATCGCATTTAACAATGGTGCAGGAATATTAACCTGCTTCCCATCAGCTACGCATTTCTGCCTCGCCTTAGGGGCCGACTCACCCTACGCCGATGAACGTTGCGTAGGAAACCTTGGGCTTACGGCGAGGGGGCTTTTCACCCCCTTTATCGCTACTCATGTCAGCATTCGCACTTCCGATACCTCCAGCACACTTTCCAGTGCACCTTCGCAGGCTTACGGAACGCTCTCCTACCATGCACATAAATGTGCATCCGCAGCTTCGGTATATTGCTTAGCCCCGTTACATCTTCCGCGCAGGACGACTCGATCAGTGAGCTATTACGCTTTCTTTAAAGGATGGCTGCTTCTAAGCCAACCTCCTGACTGTTTTAGCCTTCCCACTTCGTTTCCCACTTAGCAATATTTGGGGACCTTAGCTGGCGGTCTGGGTTGTTTCCCTCTTGACACCGGACGTTAGCACCCGATGTCTGTCTCCCGTGATTGCACTCTTCGGTATTCGGAGTTTGCTATGGCGTAGTAATCCGCAATGGACCCCACAACCATGACAGTGCTCTACCCCCGAAGGTGATACACGAGGCACTACCTAAATAGTTTTCGGAGAGAACCAGCTATTTCCAGGTTTGTTTAGCCTTTCACCCCTATCCACAGCTCATCCCCTAACTTTTCAACGTTAGTGGGTTCGGACCTCCAGTACGTGTTACCGCACCTTCATCCTGGCCATGGATAGATCACCTGGTTTCGGGTCTACACCCAGCGACTGAATCGCCCTGTTCGGACTCGCTTTCGCTACGCCTGCCCTAATCGGTTAAGCTTGCCACTGAATGTAAGTCGCTGACCCATTATACAAAAGGTACGCCGTCACCCTCTTTCAAAGGCTCCGACTGTTTGTATGCATGCGGTTTCAGGATCTGTTTCACTCCCCTCCCGGGGTTCTTTTCGCCTTTCCCTCACGGTACTGGTTCACTATCGGTCGATCACGAGTATTTAGCCTTGGAGGATGGTCCCCCCATCTTCAGACAGGATTTCACGTGTCCCGCCCTACTTGTCGCATACCTAGTTCTTCCAATCTGTTTTCGCCTACGGGGCTATCACCCGCTATGGCCGCACTTTCCAGAGCGTTTGGCTAACAGTTCAGATAAAGAATGCAGGCTGGTCCCATTTCGCTCGCCACTACTCTGGGAATCTCGGTTGATTTCTTTTCCTGCGGTTACTTAGATGTTTCAGTTCACCGCGTTCGCTTCACGTAGCCTATGTATTCAGCTACGGATGACCCATACGGGCCGGGTTTCCCCATTCGGATATCGGTGGATCAAAGCTCGTTTGCCAGCTCCCCACCGCTTTTCGCAGGCTACCGCGTCCTTCATCGCCTGTGATCGCCAAGGCATCCACCACATGCACTTGTTCGCTTGACCCTATAACGGGTGTGTCTCCTGCATGATCCACTGGGAATCACACGCTCGCCACGCTCGCTACAGGTTGAGTATTCGTGTTGCGCCGTATTCCAAAAGCGATCTTTCGATCTCTCTTTTCATACATTGATACAATCACAACCCTGATTCACCTACTCGCACACCCATCTCTAAGTATGCTTTCGTGAATCTCTTTACTACTTCTTCCTGATTGTTAAAGAACGACAGCCGATATAAAGCTCTGCTTCATATCACTCTGACTGGCTCAATCGCCAATGCACAACGCTCTGCTTCTTGCACAGAACGCTACGCATTGAGGATTGGTGGAGGATGACGGGATCGAACCGACGACCCCCTGCTTGCAAAGCAGGTGCTCTCCCAGCTGAGCTAATCCCCCAGTCATGCACAGATAATCTCTACCTGCGTTGATACCCAGGGGTCTTAGTCGCCAAACTCGGCGATCAGCACACCAGACAAGACTTTGGTGGGTCTGGATGGATTCGAACCATCGACCCCCGCCTTATCAAGACGGTGCTCTAACCGACTGAGCTACAGACCCCTGAGTCTGTCCTGATTTCACAGCCGATAAGCGTGAGCGCTCAACGCATTGCTTTTACGCAACTGACACGTTCGCTCGAGAAAGGAGGTGATCCAGCCGCACCTTCCGATACGGCTACCTTGTTACGACTTCACCCCAGTCATGAATCCTACCGTGGTGACCGTCCTCCTTGCGGTTAGACTAGCCACTTCTGGTAAAACCCACTCCCATGGTGTGACGGGCGGTGTGTACAAGACCCGGGAACGTATTCACCGCGGCATGCTGATCCGCGATTACTAGCGATTCCAGCTTCACGCACTCGAGTTGCAGAGTGCGATCCGGACTACGATCGGTTTTCTGGGATTGGCTCCCCCTCGCGGGTTGGCGACCCTCTGTTCCGACCATTGTATGACGTGTGAAGCCCTACCCATAAGGGCCATGAGGACTTGACGTCATCCCCACCTTCCTCCGGTTTGTCACCGGCAGTCTCCCTAGAGTGCTCTTGCGTAGCAACTAGGGACAAGGGTTGCGCTCGTTGCGGGACTTAACCCAACATCTCACGACACGAGCTGACGACAGCCATGCAGCACCTGTGTTATGGCTCCCTTTCGGGCACTCCCACCTCTCAGCAGGATTCCATACATGTCAAGGGTAGGTAAGGTTTTTCGCGTTGCATCGAATTAATCCACATCATCCACCGCTTGTGCGGGTCCCCGTCAATTCCTTTGAGTTTTAATCTTGCGACCGTACTCCCCAGGCGGTCAACTTCACGCGTTAGCTACGTTACCAAGTCAATGAAGACCCGACAACTAGTTGACATCGTTTAGGGCGTGGACTACCAGGGTATCTAATCCTGTTTGCTCCCCACGCTTTCGTGCATGAGCGTCAGTATTGGCCCAGGGGGCTGCCTTCGCCATCGGTATTCCTCCACATCTCTACGCATTTCACTGCTACACGTGGAATTCTACCCCCCTCTGCCATACTCTAGCCCGCCAGTCACAAATGCAGTTCCCAGGTTAAGCCCGGGGATTTCACATCTGTCTTAGCGGACCGCCTGCGCACGCTTTACGCCCAGTAATTCCGATTAACGCTTGCACCCTACGTATTACCGCGGCTGCTGGCACGTAGTTAGCCGGTGCTTATTCTTCCGGTACCGTCATCCCCCCACCGTATTAGGGCAGAGGTTTTCTTTCCGGACAAAAGTGCTTTACAACCCGAAGGCCTTCTTCACACACGCGGCATTGCTGGATCAGGCTTGCGCCCATTGTCCAAAATTCCCCACTGCTGCCTCCCGTAGGAGTCTGGGCCGTGTCTCAGTCCCAGTGTGGCTGGTCGTCCTCTCAGACCAGCTACAGATCGTCGCCTTGGTAGGCCTTTACCCCACCAACTAGCTAATCTGCCATCGGCCGCCCCTGTAGCGCGAGGTCCTAAGATCCCCCGCTTTCATCCACAGATCGTATGCGGTATTAATCCGGCTTTCGCCGGGCTATCCCCCACTACAGGACACGTTCCGATGTATTACTCACCCGTTCGCCACTCGCCACCAGGATTGCTCCCGTGCTGCCGTTCGACTTGCATGTGTAAGGCATGCCGCCAGCGTTCAATCTGAGCCAGGATCAAACTCTTCAGTTCAAACCTGTTACTGTTTTTCGGTTCAGTTAAGAACCGGTCGCTCACTCAACGTACTGACGAATGATCTCTCCATCTTTCAATGGAAAAACCTTCCTTTCATTACTGTGTGAGACTTGATACTTTCGCTTCATCCGGCAGATCCCGAAGGGCCCGCCGGCGCGTCGCGCATCAAGCGCCCACACTTATCGGCTGTTAATTTTTAAAGATCGATTACGCATTCACCACCGAACCCGCACCGCAGGTCGTCAACATCACAACCACCCTGCACCGCTTCGTTCTGCGTCGCTGCATCAGCAGCAGAGAAACGAGATTATGGAGAACGACTGGCACGTCGTCAACCCCCTTTTGTGAATTTTCTTTTGACCAGGCGCTGATCGACGCTAGAACACGCTATCGCTATATATAGGGGGAGCAGCGCATTCGTGATCCCGTCGTGTGAGGACAACCGAACTCCTCTATAGTGAGGAGCTTGAAAACAGCGAATGTGCACGCACCTAGATGCATCGGCCCAGCAACCGCTCCAAGCCCGACCGGCGGCCAAAGGACGAACCTGCGACAAACGCGCATGATGAAAAGATGTGCACACGATGAGCGCAAAGTCCCAAGCTCGGATATAATGCGAGCCGCGCGAATTTCGCACATTTCTATCGGCCCGCTTCGAGCGGGCTCATCTTTTTTGCTCCCCAGAGCACAGCCAAACAACCGCGTTGAGTCACTCAGGTGATGTTGAGCCATGCTCGAAACGCCTGACGGTCGCGTCTTGCGTCTCATAGCGAAGCCTCTAGAGGAGAATACGTGAACCCTTTTGATCGCGAAGATTCGCAACACGAAACCGCCGCCTACACCGCCAAAGCGCCCTCGGGCCGCACGGCCAAGGGCAAGGGCGCCGGTAAAGCGATCCCCGTGGCGGCCGAGTTGCCGCCGCAGCAAGCCGAAGAACGTCAGCGCCAGATGCGCGCGCTGATCCAGCTGGGCAAGGAGCAAGGCTACCTGACCCACGCGCAGATCAACGACCACCTGCCCGACAACTTCGCGCAGACGGCCGCTATCGACAGCATCGTCAGCGCGTTCAACGACATGGGCGTGCAGGTCTACGAACAGGCCCCAGACGCGGAAACGCTGCTGCTCAACTCGAACGCCCCGGCCGTCGTGTCGGACGATCAGGCGGACGAGGAGACCGAAGTCGCCCTGTCCACCGTCGATTCCGAATTCGGCCGCACGACCGACCCGGTGCGTATGTACATGCGCGAGATGGGCGCGACCGAACTGCTGACGCGCGCCGGCGAAATCGCGATTGCGAAGCGCATCGAAGACGGCCTGCACGAAATGGTGCAGGCAATCGCCGCTTGCCCGCTCGCGATCTCGGCCATTCTGGCGAGCGCCCAGCAGGTTGCCGACGGCGAACTGCGCATCGACGAACTGGTCGACGGTCTGAATGAAGACACGCTCGCCGCCGAAGAAGATAGCACCAGCGCGGACGCAGCCGCCGACGTCGACACCGACACGGACAGCGACGACGACGAAGACAGTGACGACGACGTCGGCCCGGCCGACTCCTCGGCAGCGGACGAAGCGCGCCTGAAGCAACTCACGAGCGACTGCCTCGAAATCTTCGCGCAAGTCGGCATGCTGTCCGACCAGATGAACGCATCGCACACGCGCGGCGACGTCACCTCGAAGGCGTACCAGCGCGCACGCGAAGAGATCCAGCAGCACCTCGCGAAGATCCGCTTCACGGCACGCACCATCGACCGCCTGTGCGGCGACGTGCAGCAACAGGTCGCACAAGTTCGCGCGATCGAGCGCAACATTCTGCAAATCGTCGTCTCGAAGAGCGGCATGCCGCGCGAGAAGTTCATCGAGTCGTTCGCCGGCCATGAAGCCGACCTCAGCTGGACGGAACGTGCGGCGCGCGGCGCGTCGTCGTACGGCGCGGCGCTGGAGCGCCATTTACCGGCAATTCAGTCCGAACAGCAAAAGCTGATCGAAATCGAAGCAACGGTTTCGCTGCCGCTAAAGCATCTGAAAGAGATCAACCGCCAGATGGTCGCGGCCGAATCGAAGATGCGCAAGGCGAAGAGCGAGATGATCGAGGCGAATCTGCGTCTCGTGATCTCGATCGCGAAGAAGTACGTGAACCGCGGCATGCTGTTCCTCGATCTGATCCAGGAAGGCAACATCGGCCTGATGAAGGCGGTGGACAAGTTCGAATACCGTCGCGGCTGGAAGTTCTCCACGTACGCAACGTGGTGGGTTCGCCAGGCTGTGACGCGTTCGCTCGCCGACCAGGCTCGCACGATCCGCGTGCCGGTGCACATGATCGAAACGATCAACAAGCTGAACCGCATTTCGCGCGAAATTCTGCAGCAAACCGGTCAGGAAGCGCATCCGTCCGTGCTCGCGGAACGCATGGAACTCTCTGAAGAGAAGGTGCGCGGGATTCTGAAGATCGCCAAGCAGCCGGTGTCGATGGAAACGCCGGTCGGCGACGACGGCGACGCCACGCTCGGCGACATGATCGAAGATTCGGCGGCGTCCTCGCCGGCCGACGCCGCGATGCAAGCCGACTTGCGCGCCGCCATCGACGACGCGCTCGACTCGCTGTCGCCGCGCGAAGCGAAGGTGCTGCGTATGCGCTACGGCATCAACACGAAGTCGGACCACACGCTCGAAGAAGTCGGCAAGCAGTTCGACGTCACGCGTGAGCGGATTCGTCAGATCGAGAGCAAGGCCATGCGCAAGCTGATGCACCCGAGCCGCGCCGACCGCCTGAAGTCGTTCCTCGACCGCTAAGCCAACCGCTAAATCAACGGGTAAGCTGTCAATAGCGCTTGCCGTGCGTCACGCACGGCAAGCGCTTTCTTTTTCCCGCTCCCCTTTTTACGCAAGCAGCGAAACGATCCCGCCGATCGTGATTCCGGCTGCCAGCCAACGTCCGGCCGTATAGAACGCGTTGTGCGCTTCCTGAGGCTGATCCGGACGCTCGAGTCCGAGCGTGCCATACGCAAACGATTTGACCGCTGAGACGCCGGACGCCGGTGTGTCCTCACTTGCGGAATCGCTGACTGCGTCACCCTGACCCGTATTGTTATCCTGGGCCGCCGTTGCCGCGCCTTCCGCGGAGATATGGACGACGTCGTCCTGCGCGGGCGCACCCACGGTCGATGTCTGTAGGACAGCGTCGTCTGCTGCGGACGGCCCTTTGGTCGTCGTGCGATCCGGCCCCGGCAGTGTCGACGACAACGCACTGTCGATTTGCATAGCAACCTCCGTTGATTTTGCTTTCTGATGCGTCGGCCGGCGTCCCGCACACAGCCGGTTAAAACTCCTATCGACCTCGATTCGCGGAAACTTGAGCACCGGTAAGAAAGGGTAAGCACTATCTGCTGGATCGCCGGGTCCACGCTTTGCCGATCTGGTGGTCGAACTCGCGCTGAACCGCCGAAAAAACCAGCTCCGGTCCGCGCCCCTTTTTCCGGTAACGCCGCCCACAACGGTCGATTGCCCACATGCCCCGTCGTACAGCTGCGCGCGCAAAACCCCATCACACGGCCAGCAGCAGCAACCACCTGTAAAGCGCTCCCGCGCCAACCACTCCCCGGCTAACAGGCATAGTCGTTGCGCGCTCCCCACGTACACTTTTTACGAGGAGCACATCATGACTACGCTCGATCCCCAAGTGCCGGCATCCGCCGATACGCAAGGGGCAACTATCGTTGGAGTCGGCAACGGCGACGGTCCCGGACCGGACGTCA
This sequence comes from Paraburkholderia sp. BL6669N2, assembly GCF_003387275.1. Taxonomy (NCBI): domain Bacteria; kingdom Pseudomonadati; phylum Pseudomonadota; class Betaproteobacteria; order Burkholderiales; family Burkholderiaceae; genus Paraburkholderia; species Paraburkholderia sp. BL6669N2. The sequence goes on from NZ_QUNA01000002.1 coordinate 2,806,048, forward strand.
TGGCGGCAGCCACGCTCGACGGCAACAAGGTGATGTCGTCGGACGGCGAACATGTCGGCAAGATCTCCGACATCATGCTCGACGTGCGCGGCGGCCGGATCGCTTACGCGGTGTTGTCCACCGGCGGCTTTCTGGGCATCGGCGACACGCTTCACGCGATTCCCTGGAGCGCGCTCACACTCGACACGGACGACAAATGCTTCGTGATCGATGCGAGCGCCGATCGGATCAAGAACGCACCGGGTTTCGATAAGGATCACTGGCCTTCCATGGCGGACATGCAATGGGGCACGGCCGTGCACGACTACTACAACCGTCAGCCGTATTGGTCGGTCATGCGTGATGGAGTGGAAGAGCGGCGATTGGACACTGACCTCTGATCGTCAGACGGGCAGAGTCGAACTGCGCAAGCCGGCCTTTCAAAGGCAGGATAGCGCGCGAACTTGTCCATGGCATTTGTCCACAGAAACTGTTTAGAAGCCTGTGGACAACCTGCGCATGACTCACCCAACTCCTTGAACGCGTTGGCTTTCACCGCCGCGCTCCGAATGAGTCGCGTGCCTCACGGCTTGCTGCAGACGGACGAGTGTTTCCTGCTTTACGGCAATACAAACGTTTTCACGAGCGTCAATTCACCGGCCTTGCGCATGGGCACGCGAATCGTTTCGCTCTTTTCGTTCGGCGTATTCTCGTTCGTGATGATGGTCACTTGCGCCACGGTCATATCGGCGCTGCTGTTCCCGCTGCCGTAGTAATTCACATAGACCAGATACGTACCCTTCAACGGCGCCGCGGACGAATAAATCTCCGGCCCGTATCCCGTCGTCACGTCGACGTCGAGCGCGCCGCCGTTCGGCGCGACGCGCTCGCCGTACCAGGTGTGCGCGCCGTCGGGCGAGACGACGTGCAAATCCAGATCGGTGCCGTCGGTGTCCCACGCGAGCAGCACGCGCAGCTTCGGCTGGGTCTTGCCGCTATAGGCGTCGTAGAACTGCACGCGCTTGCGGCTGCCGTCCGGCGCGCGCAGTTCGACACTGTTGCTGCCGGCGGGAAACGCATAGGGACGCGAAAATTTGCCGTCCCCTTCCACGCGCTGCGGCAGCGGCGTGCCATCGACCACCAGCGTCCCCACCGAGGTGCCCTTCTTCTTCGGCGTGCTGCGGATCTGCCCTTCGATCAGCGCGGACCTGGACTGCCCTTCCGGTGTCGACACCGCCACCGCAGGGTAATGCACGTCCTGCGTATAGCGTTCGCTGTCGCCGCTCGTGTTGCGCCAGCCGTTCAACGGCGCGGCGAAATCGATATCGCTCGCGTGCGCCGCCGGCGCTGCCAGCAAGCAGGCCAAACCCGCCGAACAGGCCATTGCGAGCCAGGCGCGGCTCGCCTTCATCCAACCCGTCGTCTCGACCTTCATCGTCACTGCTCCCATCCCGCTGTCAGAGTCGCTCGCTCTTCACGAGCATCAGGTCGCCGATCTTGCGCAGCGGCACGACCATCGTTTCACGCCGTTCGTTCGGCGTGTTTTCGTTGAACACCAGCGTCAACGTCGCCGTAATCACGTCGCGGTCGTGCGCGGCGGCGTCGAAGTTATAGCCGGTCGAATCGAAATTGCCCCAGTAATTCAGAAAGAACAGCCACGTGCCACGCTCGGGCGCCGCCGACGAAAAAATACCCGGCCCCGCGCCGTCCACCGAATCGACGTCGAAGCCGCTGCCGTCTTCGAGTGTCGGGTTGGCGAAGAAGGCATGCAGGCCGCCCGGCGTGATCACATGCAGATCGACCTGCGCGTGCGGATCGTCCCACGTGACCAGCGCGCGCAATTTAGCTTGCGGCCTGCTGCGGTCGGCTTCGTAGAACTGCATGCGCTGATGCTGTTTGCCATCGGCGGAAATCAGCTCGATGCTGTTCGAGCCCGCGCCGAACGCCCAAGGCCGCGCAAACGCGCCTTCCTCGTCGGTATATAGCGGCGTGGGGTTGCCGTTGACGACGAGCGTCGGCGGCTTGCGCGCGTGTTTGTCGATGTGCTTCAGGCGCCCTTCGATCAGCGTGCGATAACGCTGCGCGCCGCGATCGACCGGCGGTCGCGGATAAGCCGCGACGAAATGCTCGCCCTCGTTGGTCAGTCCACTGTGACGCCAGCCGCCGAACGCGCCGCTCAGGTCGGCAATCGCGCCGTCCGCGTCAGCGGCTTCGGCGTTCGGCGCACTCGTGCAGAGCGCAAGCGCAGCCACGGCCGCGGCCAACGTCACGACGGCGCGACCACGGAAATCACGCCGTGCAAACGGCCAGCGCAACAAGGATATCGGCGAGTGCGAGACGGTATTCATTGGATCGGATTGTCGGTGCGAATCAGCGTGCGCGCGGTGCGCTCGACAAACGTCTCGTCGAGCCCACGCGGATGATGCTGAAACGCGAGGTGAATATATTCATGCGCCAACGCGATACGGTCCTCTTCGGTCTGCAGCCGATACACGTACACGCGATTGCGCTGCGCATCCGCATACGGCCGACCTTCGCGCACGGCGCACACCGCGGGCAGATCGGGCGTTTCGTAGCCCGCCGCGCCGTCCATGCGCCGCGCCCATATCGGCGCGTTACGTTGCAGCCATGCCTGCGCGCCGGCCACTTCGATGCAATCGCCCGACAGCGGACTCTGGAACGAAGTCAGCGTCGCTTGCGGCCACGTGCGCGCGAGAATGGCGTCGAACGTCAGGCCGGCTTGCGCCGACGCCTTCGCCGCCAGCCAGCTCATCTGTCCCGGCGCGGCCTTGTCGTGGTGGTACTGAACGGGCACGCCGGTCAGCACGAGCGCGTCGGTGAGATCGGCGGCATGGCGCGCGGCGGCTGTCGGCGCGCGCGGCAGAACGCGCTGCGTCTTGCTGCTGTCGTCGATACGGAAACAGCCGTGGTCGTGGCTGCCCTGCTGCACGACGTAAGTGCGCGCCGCGACCGCCAGCGCCTTCGCCGCTTCCACCTGGCTCGTGTCGCCTTCACGCTCGACCACGCGCGCCACATAGTCGTTCATGCCGAAGCGGCCGACCACTTGCGGCGCACCGGCCGCATCGCGATCGAGCCGCAACTCGCCGCGGCTCGTCACCCGCGCCCAATTGCCGTTGACGAAGCCGACGCGGAAATCGCCGCGCAACGGCCCCTCGGGCGCGGCGGCCGGTCCCTTGTCGCCGAGCACTTCGCGAATTGGATAGCGGCTGAAGAAATCGACCAGCACGCAGGCGCCGTCGTCCGGCACGGTGACTTGCGTAAGCAGCGGCGCAATGCGCGGCGCGGCGGCCGCCAGCACGCGCGCGCTGCCGCCCGGACCGCCGAGCCACACCGGCGTGCCGTCCGCGAGCCAGCCGGCGGCGCCGCCGATCGAAGCGCCCGGACGCGCCGGATCCGGCATCGTCCATGTCTTGGCGCGCAACACGCTGCCGTAGAGCGACACCGTGCCTTCGCCGCGTCCGCTGGTCAGCACCGACACCAGCGTGCTCGCGGCCGCTTCGCGCGGCCGGGCGGGCATCGCCTGCAAAGCGGCGAGCAGTTCGGCTACCGGCACGCGATGCGTGGGCGTCATGGCGCGCAGATCGCGTAGCCAGGCCGGCGCGTGAGCGGCTGTCCAGTACTTGCGCCAGTCGGCGGAATCGAGCTGCAGGCGCGCGGGCTCGAAAAAAAGTCCGCACGACTGCACCAGCGCATGTTCACGATCGATATGACCGCCCGTCATGCAGCAATACACTTCTTCGGGATCGCCGCCGTTGCAGGCGTAATCCGGCGTGGCGATATTGCGGTCCACCAGATAGCCGTAGACGAATAGCTTCCAGACGCTGCCGAGCGGCGTCTCCAGCGTCGCGGGCAACACATTCGCGGCCTGCGGCGAGAAGCCGAGCGCGGCGCCGTTGCCGTCGGCTTGCCAAAGCCGGCTCTGACCGTCGCGCAACCAGGCGAAGCGCAGCATCTGCGACGAAGATCGCGCTGACATTCCTGCGGAGGTCGCGGTGTTCATCCCGGTAGCGGCATCCGTTGCGTTCGCCAATGCGGCTGAAGACGAGGCCACCGCATACGCCGACACGCCCGGTCCAACGCAACCGAGTCCCACGCCCACGGCAAGGGCAATCCGCAGCCTGGCTGCCAGACGATCGCGTAGAGGCCGAAGCGCGCGGTACATGGCGGTCTCGTCTCGCTTATTGAATGCGCAACGTCGTCACGCGATCGCTCTTGCCGCCTTCGAACGCCTTCGCGTCCGGCTGATACATGCGGAAGTAGCGCGCGGGCGGCAACGCGAATGTGCCCGGCAACGCGAAGCGCACCAGTTGCCGCAGCGTGACCGGTCGGTCGAGCAAGGGCACGGGCTGGTGATACGCCAGCTCGCCCATCTCGTACGACGCCACGCGCTGGAACGCCTGCGGACCGCTGGCGCCGTCCTTCGCGCCCGGCAGACCGTCGATCGACACGCCCCAACTCGTCGCCTCGACGTCGCCGCCCGGCGGCAGCGGCACGTCGAGCAAGCCGTAGTGGTAGGCGTTCCCCGAGCGCGGCGTGAGCGTGACTTCGTCGACATAGAGCGCATTGCTGTCGATCGCGTCGCCCTGCTTCACCACACGCGCGGTGAATGCGGAGCGGCCCAACTGACTCTCGCTAGCGGCGTCCTTTTTCTTCGGATCGACAGCGACTTCGACCGGTTCGAGCTTGTAGAAACGCCGCTCGACGGTGATGTTCAAGCGGCTGTCCTCGCTCGTGTGGCTGCGGAACGAAACGAGCGCGTTGACATCGGTACGCGCGGCGCCGGCATCGAGCGTGGTCGGCTGCGCCGCGCCGGTCCACTTGTAAAGCGGCGTGCCGGTCGGCGTCGTGGCGCGGGTCCAGCCCGTGCCTTGCAGCGACGGCAGCGACGCGGCAGTCGGATCCGCGCCGAGCGACTTGCGCAGCCACAGCAGCGTCAAGGCGCGATCGAGCGTCGGATAGTCGGCGCTGCTTTTTGCCAGCAATGCCGGGGCATCGGCGGCCGCTCCGCCGTCGCCCGTCATTGCGATGAGGCTTTGCACCAACGGCGCGGGATCGTTCACGAGCGTGAGGCGCGCGGCGCTTGCCGCGGCGTCGAAGCCGTCCGGCAACTGCGCGCTCGTGCTGCGCGCCATGCTCGCGATCAGCAGCGTCGCCATCTGCTTGCCGCGCGGTGAATCGGCCTGCGCGAACACGATGCTGTCCGACGCGCCGTACGTGCCGCTACGCGCGGGCGCTTTAGCGGTGGCGGCCGCATCGCTCGTCAGATCCGCGGCCACGCCCGACACCGGCGTTGCGACCGGCAGGCCCATCTGCTGCATCAGCCACAAAGCCAGCGCGCGATGCAACAGCGGCTCTTTCGCGCCGGCGTCGCGATAGACGTCCATGGCGTGCTGCCAGTTGTCCGCGGGCAGGCTAATGCCGAGGCTGCGGCTCGCGAGCCAGTCCGCGTAATATGCATAGGCCGTAATCAACGCGCTGCCGCCGGTGGTATCGCCCCACCAGCCGAACGTGCCGCCGACGCCCGCGAGCATGGCCAACCGCTGCCGCTGATTGCGCAATAGCGCTTCGAGTCCTTGCGTCGAGCTCGCATTGTCGCCATGGCCGATCGCATCGTGCGCGAGCGCCAGCGGAATCAGACGGCTCGACGTTTGCTCGGCGCAACCGTACGGGTAGTTGATCAGATCGTCGGCGACGCGCATGAACTGGCTCTGCGCGCTGCCGATGAAACGCACGCTGACGTCCTGCGCATCTTGCGGCAGATTGAGCGGCGTGTTCGAGCCGTCGAGCGCCACCGTGTTCTGATGCAGATCGAGCCAGCCGCTCGCATCGAGATGAATCGCCGTCTGCAGACGATCGACGTCCTTACCCGCGCGGCGCAGTGACGCGTTGATCACGCCGTCCTTCAGCGCGCCGTTCGGCAAACGCAGATAGTTCGCGCCGCGCTTGAGCGTGACCTTCTGATCGAGCGACAATCCGCCGCCGTCCACCACCCACTGCGCGTCCATATCCGCGTCGGTCTGATTGAAGGCGATCATGTCGATGGCAGGCTGATCGTTCACGCGGAAGTGCGACGGCCCGCTCCACTTCAGATACAGCGCCTTGTCCGAGCGCACGTAAGCAGTGCGTTGACCGACCATGCCATCCGGCGCCGCCGCGCGCACCGTAATGCGCCAGCGCGCCAGCGAATCAGGCATCCTGAACGTCATGGTGGCATGACCGCTCGCGTCGGTCTTGAGGTTGCCTTCCCACGCGGCCGTGTCCTGATCGTCGCGACGCGGCCGTTCGAGCACCTTCACGCCGCGCTCGTTGTAGTTGGCGCGCTGCGGTCCGCCGGGCGCGCCCGTCAGCGGCGAGCGCGCGAGGTCGTAGGTGATGAACGACAGGCTCGACGAAGTCCGCACGTTATTGCGGCGCGGGTGATAGAAGAAGTCGACGATATTCGGCGCGATTTCCGGCTGCAGCACGTAGACCATTTCATCGACCACGCTTACCGTCAGGTTCGCCGCTTCCGGCTTGCCGTTCAACGTGCTGTCGAAATTCAGCGTGACCGTGTCGCCCGGCCCGTACACCGTCTTGTCGCTCTTCACGTTCAGTTCGATCTGCGGCTGCGCGACCACGATGCCCGCGTTCTGGAACACGTATTCGCCGGCGTGCACGTACAGCACCGAGAACGTCATGTTCGGCGCGAAGTCAGCGCCGACCTTGATGCGCGCTTTCCATTGCGACGGCGCCACGCGTTGCAACTGCAACCAGTCGCCGCCCGCCGTAAGCAACGCGCGACGTTCGACGTTGTCGCGTTCGAGTGTTAGCAGCGCGTCGTCCACCGGCATCGGGAACGTGATCAGTGCTTCGGCGGTATCGCCGATCTTGTACTTGTCGCGATCGAACACGATCTCGACGCTGCCCGGAATCGCCTTGAGGCCGTCGCCCGCGACCCAGTGGCTGGTCGCGGCGAGCAGGTTGCCCAAGTCGTCCTTGACCGACAACATGTACGAACCCGGTTCATCGAACTGCACCGGGAACGACAGCTTGCCGCCCGCGCTCGCGCCCTTCAGCGCGCCTTCGCCATGCGTTTGCGATTCGAGGCGCGTCCATTCGTATTTCGATGGCGCATGCGAAGCCGGATCGACCGCGCCGAGCGCCTGCAAATCGAAGCTGACCCCTTCCTTCGGTTGCGAGAACGACTTGGCCGTGGTCAACCGATATGGCGTCGCGCCGCGCGCGATCAGCACTTCGCGCGTCACGCGCACTTTGTACGCCGCGCCGTCTTGTGCGAACAGCGTCAACGCGTAGCGGCTCGGTTCCTTCGCAGCAGGCAGCGTGAGGCTCGCGTTGCCGTCGCTATCCGTCTTCAGTTCCTGCTGTTCGAGCTTGACCGGAAACAGCCCCGCATAACGCAATTCACCGTCGACGATCGTCACTTTCTGCGCGCGCAACGTGACCGAAATCTTGCTGTCGCGCACCGGCTTGCCGTCCGGATAGCGCAACTGGATCTTGCCCTTCAGCGCCTCGCCGGTCGCGTAGTCGGCTTTATCCATCGACAGGTTCACGTCGAAGTGCGGCTTCACATATTCGGCGACGCGAAACGCGCTGCCATACACGTCGCCGTTGTAGTCGAAGCGCAGCGTGTAGCCGCCGGCGGTGGCATCGGCGGGCAAGGTAAACGCAGTATCCGCACCGGTATCGGAGGCGAAATGCACTTTGCTGGTCGCGACCGGCGCGCCGTTCGGATCGAGCACGTCGAGCTTGATATCGGCCTCGGCCGGCGCCGACGATTGCGTCGCGTTCTGGAACGTGCGGCCGATGAACTTCACATGCACCGGATCGCCCGGCCGGTACATCGGCCGGTCGGTCACTGCGTAGATCTTCGTGTTGTAGATCTCGCTGTCGTAATAGAAATTCTCGGAGACGAACACGCCGCCCTGCGGATCGCTGCCGAGCACATAGCTGCGCTCGGGGCTCACGTGTTGCAGCACCAGCGCGCCGTCGCCTCCAGTCGTGCCGCTTTGCAGAACGCCCACGCCGTCGGTCCAGTTCACTTCCGTATTCGCCACCGGCTTGCCGTTATCGCGCCGCGTGGTCCACACCAGCATGCCGCTCGACGCCGCCTTCACGACCGCCACCGTGTCCGACACGAACAGCAGCGTATGCGCGCGATAGTTGCCGATCACCGCCTCGACGATATACAGCCCCGGCGGCAGCTTGCCGACCGGAATCATCACGTTGCCTGAGCTGGCTTCGATAAAGTTACTGCTGCTGCCCGCGAGATTCACGCCCTTGGGCGGCTCGATCACTTTCGCATCCCAGATCGGATAGCGGAAACGCGCGACCATGTCGTAGCCTTTGAGCGGCGCGAATTGCGAGTTCGGCTCGAATTGCGTCGGCTTGCCGGTCTGCTCGCCGAGCTTGAACTGCGGCGCGGCTTCGGTCGCCTTGCTGCGAGTCGCGAAGGACAGCACGCGCTGCCACGCGCGGCGCGCTTCGGTGAACCAGCGGTCCCACAGATACGCGAGCGTGTTCGCGAGCCCTTCGCCCTGATAATTCGGCGCGACATTCAGCCGATGCAGATTCTTTTGCGCCTTCAGAAAGTCCAGCGGCCTGGGCACGCGATACACGACGATGTCCGCGCCGCCATAAGCCTGCAACGCGTCCTTGAAATCGCGGCCGGGCGCTTCGAGCCGCACCTGCGCGAGTTGATCGCTGCCGAAGCTCGCGTCCGAGAGCAGGAAGAACGGTTGACCGTCCACTTTCTGCGAGCTGAAGTTGCTCGATGGCGCCGTCTGCAGTGTCGGATTCCCGGCGATGTTGGCATCGGCGGCGGCAGCGGCGCTCGCCGCGTCGTCGTCCGCATAGGCGGCTGGTGCGACGGCGAGCGTCATCACCGCGAACAAGACTGGCAGCAGAGCCGCGAACCTGCATGCCGCGCGACGGTGCGCCCTGCCCAACCAACCGCTCGATCGTGTGACGGAAATCATTCGGGTCATGGTGTCAGAAAGTCCAAACGAAACACGCCGACGAAATTCGGATTGCCGTCGAGCGGCTGCCAGCGGGAATCTTTCCATTGCATCAGGTCGGAAACGGCGACGGCGCGCAGACCGGTATCGGTCGGCGTGACGGTGCCTGTGTGATAAGCGATGTAGCGATCCAGCCAGATCATCAGATGCTGGTCGTCGCCCTGGTCGAAGAACAGCAGATCACCGGGCAGCGCCTGGTTCACGTCCTTCGAAACAAAACGGCTGTTGCGTTGAATCAGCGCGATCGCCGATGCGTACGCGCCGGTGGAACCGTCGAGTTGGGTCCAGCGGTTGGCGATCGTGCGCTGCGACGCCGACAATTGCAGTTCGGGCGGCATGCTGCTCGTATCCGCGAGACTGGTCATGCCGTTGGCGCGCAGCCATCGGGTGTCGTGCGGACGGAGCGTCTCGCCGACCGCGAAGCGCACGAGGCCCGCGCAATCGCGTTGGGTCCAGCGCGGCGTCGGTCCGCGCCGCATCTGCTGATCGACGATGCGCGCGAACCACGCGCGAAACGCCGCGGATTGTTGTGGTGAGAGTGCGTCGGGGTCGGCGGACGCGGTGGTGCCGGTGAGCGCGTGCGCGTAGGGCGCGAGTGTCGCGATGGCGAACGCGGCAGCCGTGCTCGCGAGCCACGCTCGGCGCGATGTGAGGGCGGCATGCGCAGGCTCCGCAATGGCGACGCGCCGCGCCGCGCGCTCAGGCACGTGCGCCGCCACTACGGCGTCGGATACGCGAAAGCGGCGCACTCAGTCGCCCTCGGTGCCGGGCTGATCCGCCGACGTATCCGCCGCGCTCGTATTCGAACCGGCATCTGCTTTCGCGCGGTCGAACCACCACTCCACCGGCACCCAGCCCGTCGAGCCCGGCAGATTCTGCGGCAGCGTCAACGAAACTGGCGGGTAGTGAGCGAGCGCGTGCAGCTTCGGCATAAGATGCGTGCGCGACGCATTGCGGAACACCGCTTCCTGATCCGCCGGCAACGCTGCGCCGGCCTCGCGTTCGATCAGCGCGGCCGCCGACGACGGCTCGAGCGTCAGAATCGTGCGCGGCAAACGTTGCGGCGCGAGCGTATCGGCGAGCGCCGGGTAGCGCTTGTCGAGCACCGCGAGCGTGTCGTCGACGAGGCGGCCGTCCGGCGAGAAAATCAGATAGCCGTGCGCGAGTGCGAGCGTGACCGGGAAATAACGTTCCGCCGACAACTGCGACGCGAACGACGCCTTGCTGCTCACCGCCGTGCCCGAACGCGCGCTCACCGGACGCTGCCACACGGTGACGTCCGCGCCCTGATCGCGCGTGGTGACCGGCAAGCGGCGATAGCCGGAGTCGGCGCCGTCGGCTTTGGCGGCCTTCGCTTCATAGGCGCCGATCACATCGCCGAAAGTCTTGCCGAGCGCGGTCTTCAATGCGGCGATGCCGGCCGCGTCCTGCTGCTTCACGCGCGCGAAGAACACCGGCGCGACCAGCGTGGACTTTGCATACCAGCACACCGCTGCGGGGCCGGTGAGCTGATCGCCGATCGCAGCTGCGTTGTCCGCGCCGCCGCCGGCCACTTTGCCCAACAGACCCGAGGCCTCTTTCCAGTCCGCCGGCAAGCTCGTGCAGGCCGCCGCATTGGCCGGCAACGCGCGCCACAGGTCGGCGCCGTTCCACTGCTGCGGCAACTTGCCCGGATCGATCAGCGCCGAGGTCTGCCAGTTCGCCGCGGCGTTGCCGTTCGGGGAGAAGTCGAAACGCAGCGCGTCGATACCGGAGAAGAACGCTTGATAACCGAACGACAGGTAATTCGCCGACACCACCAGCCGATGGCCCTTCGGCGCGTCGCCGGACGCATCGAGCCGATAGGCATGCGCGGCATCGTCGCGGCCTGAGGACAGCATCTCGGACACGGCGTCGGCCCGCTCGCTCAGCAAGCCGCCCTTGCCGTCGAGCAGTACGCCGGGCGCGGACAGCACCACCAGCCGGTCGTCTTTAGTGGCGAACAGCAGCGTGCGGCCGACCGCCAGCTTCAATGCGTAGACCGGCACGTCGCCGGAGAGCTTGGCCACCTGGCTCAGCTGCGCGTCGCTGGTGGCGACGTTGCCCACGCCTTGCAGCAGCTTCGCGAGGCCGTTGCGATGCATCGACATCGCCCAGTAGCCGAGGCGGCCGTCGGGCGAGCGCCATAGCAGCACGTGCGCGGGTTCGTCGAAGACGCGGCGGATCAGTTCGTCGCGCCAGTCGAGTTGATGTTCGAACGCGAGACGCCGCAGCGCGCCTTCGGCGGACAGACGCGTATTGCTCGATTCGTAATAGTCGACGAAGTCTTGCGTCAGCACGTCGCGCAGCAGCGGCACGCGCAGGATGTCGCGCGGCAAACGCGACAGCGCGTCGCTGTCGATTACCGCGTCAGGGTGATGAATATCGAGGACGACTTCGCTGTTCTCGGCGACTTTGCGATGACCAAAAGGACGCCACACCGCCTGAATGACCACGCCGGCCACGACCAGAAGACCGGCTACCAGGATTGCAATCTTTTTGCGCGACATCTTCATCTGATTTCTTCTGGTTCGATGCGACGGTATTAACGCGGATGCCCGGTAGATTAAGCCAGCGGGATCAATCTCCGAAGGCAGCGATGATAACCGATATTTTTAACTGAAAACCAGCGATGCTTCCTATTTAACAGTGGGACTTTGCTTGAGGAGTTTGACAAAAATCGGACACATGCCTGATTAAGGGATTAGGAAACGCTTCCGTTGGATGCGACGATTCGATTCGTTTAAATGGCGCGAGCCAGTGCCACTCCTATAGGCGGGAACACGCGGGACATGGCTCCGACGCTTTGGGTACGGCGCCCGTCGGCTTGCATAGCATTACTCGTCCGGCGCCATTATGCTAAATCCGCTTGATTTAGCGTGCGCGTAAAAAAACCCGGCTGCACGCAATGTGCTCGCCGGGTTATTTCAAGCATCGCGATTACTGCTTTGATACGAGCACCACCTTAGCCGCCGTCAAAATGCTCAAGCGCCTGCTTCATTCTCCTCACGCCGGTTTCGATATCCGGCACACCGGGCGCGGCAAACGACAAGCGCAGTGCCGACGAATCGATATTGTCTTTATAGAACGCGACGCCCGGCACAAACATCACATTGCGCTCGATACAAGCGCGCAGATAATCGGACGCATTCTGACCGGTCTTCAATCGCGCCCATACGAACATGCCGCCAGCAGGACGATGAAATGCGATCTGTTCCGCCAGTTGCGCGTCGAGCGCGTCGCATAGCGTGCGGCATTTCACAGCGTAGGCGTCGACGATCCGCGGCAAATGCTGCTCCAGCGCACCGCTCGCGAGATACTCCGCGGCGATCGCCTGGGTCCACGGCGAACTGCACAGATCGACGGTCTGCTTGGCGACCACACAGCGTCGCAGAATCTCCGCGTGCGCGAGCATCCAGCCCACGCGCAAGCCCGGCGCGACGATCTTCGAGAGACTGGAGAAATGCACGACCCAATCGCGCGACCCCGGCACCTGTTCGCTCAGCGCGAGCAGCGACGGCAACGCCACGCCGGTGAAGCGCAGATCGCCGTAGGGATCGTCTTCGACAATCAGAAAGCGGTGACGCGCCGCCAGCTTCAGCAACGCCGTGCGGCGTTCGAGCGACAAGGTCGCGCCAGTCGGATTCGCGAACGTGGGTACCGTGTACAACAGCTTGGGCGGCCGACGCAGCGTGCCCGAGTCGAGCAGCGCGGCGAGCGCGTCGATATCGAGGCCGTTCTGATCGACGGGAATCGTGCCCACGTCGGCCTCTTGCAGCTTGAGCGCCTGCAAGGTCGCGGGATAAGCGGGCTGCTCGACCAGCACCACGTCGCCGGGCGCGACCATCACGCGCAGCAGCAAATCGAAGCCTTGCTGCGAGCCGGTCGTCACCAGCAAGTCCTGCGGCGTGCAAGACACGCCGCGGCGCGTCATCAGGTGCGCGAGTTGTTCTTTGAGGACAGGCAGGCCGTCGGTCGGGCCGTATTGCAGGCAGAGCGTGGTGTGTTGCGACGCGCGCGATGCAGCGGCATCGAGCCCTTCACGATCGAACAGATCACTCGCCGGATAGCCGCCGGCGAACGAGATCATGCCGGGTTGCGCCAGATACTTGAATAGTTCGCGGATCGGCGAACCGGTCGGCGCTTCGAATGCGGGATTGAACGTGAACATGGTGACGGGCCGCTTCTCAGGAAGAAAGATCGTCGCCGATTGTGGCCATCGGCGAGTTGGGCGGCAAACGATATCTACGCACTACGTATTGCGTTTTCCGCATCACCCCGATGCACGCGGCTACACCACGTTCTTCTCCACGATGGGCCGGTTTTCCAGCACACGCGTGAAGCTCAGCGAGCCCAGATCGAGCGTCGTATAGCGGCCATGCAGAATCAATTCGCTGATGCCGCGCCCCGTTGCCGGACCTTGCTGCAAACCGTGACCGCTAAAACCGTTGGCGAAAATGCAGTTATCGACATCCGGGTGATAGCCGATGATCGCGTTCTGATCGAGCACGTTGTATTCGTAGTAGCCGGACCAGCAATTCTGCACGCGCAGCGCTTCGAATTGCGGCACGCGATGCGCGAGCGTCGGCCAGATCACGTCGTCGAAGAGTGCGTGATCGACTTCGTCGAGCGGCAGGTCGTCGGGGTCGTTATCCGCCGACGGCGACGTGCCGCAGATAAACGATTTTCCTTCGGGACGGAAGTACACGCCGCTCGGATCGATCAGCAACGGACACCGTTCGAGCTGCCCTGGCGAGCTGACGTTGAAAATACTGCGGCGCCGCGCGTAGACCGGAATGTCGATGCCGACCATCTGCGCGACTTTGCGCGACCATGCGCCGGCAGCATTGACCATTACGTCGCAAGCGTAGGTCTCGCCGTCTGCGGTCTGCACTTGCGTGACGCGTTTGCCGTCGCGGTGAATGGCAATGACATCGGCGGCGATGTACCGCGCGCCGAGCGACTGCGCCTTCTTGCGTAGCGCCTGCACGAGTCCATAGCCGTCGAACCAGCCCTCGCCGCTTTCACCGTATGCGCCGGCCACGAGGTCTTCTGTGTTGAGCCAGGGAAAGCGCGCTTGCAATGCGTGCTGGTCGAGCAGACTGATGTCGGCGCCAAGACTCGTTTGCAGCGCGTGATTCTCGCGCAGCGTGGTCTCGCCGGCCGGTGTTGCGAGAAACAGATAACCGCCTTCGTGCAGATCGATCGACGGTTTCGCGCCATCGACCTCGAGCCGTTCGCCGATCGAGCGCAAAAACTCGATGCCGTATAGCGACATCTGAATGGAAAGCGGTGTGGAGAATTGCTGACGAATCGACGCCGCCGATAACGCCGACGACGAGCGCGCATAAGTCGGATCGCGTTCGATCACAGTCACGCTGACTGTCGGATCGGACAGCCGCAAGAAATACGCAATCGAGCTGCCGATCACCCCACCGCCGACGATCACGACTTTGGAACTCACGTCTTACTCCACGAGTAGCGTGGCCGCTCGCAAACGCCGGCGGCGCAAACGGATTGCTGAAGAGGTTCTGTCAGTTAGCAACGGCGCAGGAATGCGCCGTTGCTTTTGCACTGGTCAAGCGAGCGGTATCAGCCGATATTGAAATCGATACCCTGCGCGAGCGGCAACGCCGACGAGTAGTTGACCGTATTGGTAGCGCGGCGCATATAGGCCTTCCACGCATCCGAACCCGACTCGCGGCCGCCGCCGGTTTCCTTCTCGCCACCGAACGCGCCGCCGATTTCCGCGCCGCTCGGTCCGATATTGACGTTCGCGATGCCGCAGTCGCTGCCCGAGTCGGACAGGAAGCGTTCCGCTTCGCGAAGATCGGTAGTGAATACGCACGACGACAGGCCGTGCACCGCCGCGTTGTTCGCCTCGACTGCGTCGGCGAAATCGCTGTAGCGCAACACGTAGAGAATCGGCGCGAAGGTTTCCTTCAACACCACCGACGTTTGCGACGGCATTTCGACGATAGCCGGACGCACGTAATAGCCGTTTTCATAGCCCTTCACGTCGACGCGCTCGCCGCCGAACACCTTGCCACCTTCGGCCGTGGCCTGCTGCAGTGCTTCCTGCATGCGGCCATACGATTGCTTGTCGATCAGCGGGCCCATCAGCGTGCCCTTTTGGAGCGGGTTGCCGATCGGCACCTTGCTGTACAACTGCTTCAGACGCTCGATGGTTTTGTCGTACACGCTCTCGTGCACGAACAAACGGCGCAACGATGTGCAACGCTGACCCGCCGTGCCCACCGCCGAAAACAGAATGCCGCGCATGGCGAGTTCGTGATCCGCCGTTTGCGTGACGATGCCCGCATTGTTGCCGCCGAGTTCGAGCAGCGAGCGGCCGAAGCGCTTCGCCACTTCCACGCCGACCGTGCGGCCCATTTCCGTGCTGCCCGTCGCGCTGACAATCGACGCGCGCGGATCGGCCACCAGCTTCGCGCCTACATCACGGCCGCCGTTGATCAAGGCGGTGAGGCCGGCCGGCGCGTCGCCGAACTCTTGCAGCGCTTCGCTGAGAATCTGATTGACGGCGAGCGCGGTGAGCGGCGTCTTTTCCGACGGCTTCCAGATCACCGCATTGCCGCAGACCAGCGCGAGTGCAGCATTCCACGACCACACCGCGGCCGGAAAATTGAACGCCGAGATCACGACGCAGGTGCCCATGGGATGCCACGTCTCCGCCATGCGATGCCCCGGACGCTCCGAGGCGATCGTCAGGCCGTACAACTGGCGCGACAGACCGACCGCGAAATCGCAGATGTCGATCATTTCCTGCACTTCGCCCAAGCCTTCCTGAAGAATCTTGCCGGTCTCGAGCGTGATGATGCTGCCGAGCGCCTGCTTCTTTTCACGCAGACGGTTGCCGAGCAGACGCACCAGTTCGCCGCGCCGCGGCGCCGGCACGTTGCGCCAGGCGGTGTACGCCTCTTTCGCCTGGGCAAGGGCCGTGTCGACTTCCGCCACCGTGTTGCTGGCCACACGGCCGATGAGTTCGCCGGTGATAGGCGAGTGAACCGCGATGTCGCCGGCTTGCGCCGCGTGGGCGATGCCGAGGTCGGCGAGGATGGTGGAAGCGTCCATGAAAATCCCTTTAATTTCCGATGCGAAACAAGAGTAAGTTCGGAAACTATACACGCGGGCTTTTATGGCGGCAAGGGTATTTGCCCGGAGCGGGCCGGGGCAAAGCCCGCAAAGTCTTGCTGTGCCTATGCGGGTCGGCCCGCCGAATCAATTGTTTCGCGTTTTAGCGGACCGAGGCATTAACTCACGCCCGCACATTGGCTCTGACACATTAGTTTCTTATTGGAAATACATGGCGCCGCCAGAAAGTGCACCCCGAACGACGTCTGGCCCGGCAGCTTGATCGTTACCGATAAATGGCGCGCGATTGAACGCCCGCAACTATCGGCCTTAAACGCCTGCCATCAGCCGGTCGACCAGCACGCGCGCGAACGGCGGCAGGTCTTTGAGGTTGCGCACGCAGATCTTGAGCTTGCGCTCGGCCCAAGGGTCGTTCAGTCCGACCGTGGCGATCTGCATCGTCTTCCTGTGCCGCAGCGCGACCGATTCCGGCACGATGCCGATACCCACTCCCGCTTCGATCATCCGGCAAGCGGCTTCGAAGTTGCCGACCTGGATGCGCAGTTTCAGCCGCGCGCCGAGCGCATCGGCGGCACTCGTGATGAACGCGTGGATCGCGCTAGAGGTCGGCAAGCTCACGAAATTGGCCGTGAGCACTTGCGCAAAGTCCACCGACGCCAGACGCGCCATTGGATGATCGCGCGACGTGACCAGCACGAGCCGGTCGTCGCGATACGGCAGCATTTCCAGATGCTCCGCATGCACGTTGCCCGCGACGATGCCGATATCCGTCGCGCTATCCGCCACACCCTTGACGATTTCACCGCTTAACACTTCGCGCAGGTCGATGTTGACGTCAGGATGATCGCGCAAGAAATGGCTCAGCACGGCCGGCATGAATTCGCTGATCGCCGTGGTATTGGCCCAGATGCGTACGTGTCCCTTGATGCCTTCGCCGTACTCCTGCATGTCGCCGGCCAGATGCTCGACCCGTTCGAGCACGAGCCGCGCGTGATGCACGAAGGCTTCGCCCGCGGGCGTAAGCGTCACGCCCTGGCTGGTGCGATAGAGCAGCTTGAAACCCAGTTGTTCCTCGAGATTCTTGACCCGGTTGCTCGCCGCCGGCGCCGACAGGTGCGAACGCTCCGCGGCGCGCGCCAGATTTTGCGTGTCGGCGATATTGATGAGCAGACGCAAGTCCACGAAATCGAAATGCATGATGACGGCCTGGTTGAAGCGCCGCTGGGCGCTCGCAAGACAAAGGCCAATCTTAACCGGGTGTGAAGAAAGTGCCGGACGGTTTCGGATGAGCCGCCGGTTTTGCCCGCAACTTCGCACATCGATTTCGTATATATAGCCAGGCACGGCACTTGCTTTATGTTGCGGCTCGACAGGCAAGAACACATGGCAATTCAGGCCGCCCTGTCACGGCTGGCGCCACGGACACCCGCGACCCGGTCCAACCGAATATTTCAGGCATAAGCATCATGAGTCGCGTATTACTGGTCGACGACCAACCCGAGGCATTGTCCGCGCTACGCGCCGTGCTGGTCGGCCGTGGTTACACGGTCGCCACGGCGGCGGACGGCGCCGAAGCTTTTGAACGACTGCAACGCACGCGCGTCAGCGCGGTGGTGTGCGACTGGCGCATGCCCAACATGGACGGCGCCGAACTGATCGAATCGATGCAGGCACGCAGTGAACTCGCTTCCGTACCCGTGATTCTGACGAGCGGCAGCGGCGAAGCGCCCGCCTTCCCCGTCAAAGGCTTTCTGAGGAAACCATTCGCGCTGGACAAGCTGCTCTCGTTGCTAGCCGAATGCGAAAGCGATGCGGCGATGCCCGCGGTCTGCTAAGCGCTTAGCGGCCCGCTGGCGAGCGCCGTCGATGCACTCGCTCGCGCGCGTCGCGCACAAAAGCGGGGCACGCGGTGAGTTCGCGAGCGCAGCGGTGCGGCGTCGAGGTGCGGTTACTTTGAAACGCGCTCGCGTCGTAAAGAGCGAATCGACGGACCTCCTCATGCGCTCGATCGGCTACACCGACTTTTCGAACCACTCTCCGCTCGGCGTGAGCTCGGCATCGGGCGAGATGTCCTCTAGCGTCTGCTGACTCGTTTCGATCCGCAGCGCAAGGATCGCCACGCTCAGCAACAGCAGGACGCCGCCGACCATCGTCAGCACGCCAGTCACACCGAAGTGCGTGTACAGCAGCAGCGCCACGTAAGGCGTCGACATGGAGGCGGCGCGTCCGCATGTGCCGGCGACGCCCGTCCCCCGCAACCGGTGCGCGGTCGGAAACAGTTCCGGGATATAGCCGAACAATCCGAGCGTGCATACCGTATAGATCGCCGTCACCAGTGCGAACCCCACAATGGAAATCGCCGCCGGCGCCCGCATCTGCACGTACACGAACCCGAGCGCGATCGTCACGAGCGAGAACAGCACGATGCCGTTACGCCGGCCGATCCGGTCCGTGACCAGATACCCGACCACCGCGCCGGCCGGTGCCCCGAACGACATCAGCAGCACGAATCCCAACGATTGCACGATCGTCAACCCTTCCTTGACGAAGAACGTCGGCAACCACGCGACGAACCCATACAGCGACATGTTGATCGCCATGCAGGTGAGCGCCGCCACCAGCGTGCGGCCGATCATGCCACGCGCGAACAGCGCAGAGAACGGCGCGGCCGGCACCTGGTGGCTCATCACGCGGGCCACCGGCGGCAACTTGCCGACCCGCGCTTCGACTTGCCGCTCGATCGCCGACACCGTCGCCTCGGCTTCGTCGAGCCGTCCGACCGTTTCCAGCCAGCGCGGCGATTCCGGCATGCGGTGCCGCAGAAACCACACGACGAGCGCACCAATCCCGGCAATCGCAAACATATAGCGCCAGCCGAGATGCGGAATCACCCAGTAGCCGATCGCCGTCGCGCCGAGGAGGCCGGAATTGATGATCAACGCGAGCAGTGAAGTCCAGCGTCCGCGCGTGGCCGGCGGCACGAATTCGCACAGCGTCCCGGCCGCCACCACCAGTTCTGCCCCAAGCCCCACGCCCATGATGAAACGCAGCAGGATCAGCCAGTAGATATTCGGCGCGAAACACGCGGCGATCGACGCGAGACCGAAGATCGCCAGATTCGCCTGATACGAATAACGCCGGCCGAAGCGGTCGCCGAGATAACCGGACAGACCCGCGCCGATCATCATGCCCATGAAGGTCGCGGAGATGAAAAACGAGCCGAGCCGCAAATCGGTGAAGCCGCTCTTGACCATCGCGGCTAACGCGCCGTTAGCGAGATAGATATCGAATGCGTCGAGGCAGGCGCCTGCGCCGATCAGGCCGAGAATGTTCCAGTGAAAACGGCTGATGGGCAGGCGATCGAGCCGCGCGCCGGAATTGACGGTTGCCAAATTGTGTCTCCTGATGGGTCCGCGCGCGGTTGGACCGCGCGCGCAAAACAGTGATGCATGGCTGTCTTTTTATGACGACGGCTCTTTGCATGGTGTTGAGTCACGCGGCGCGGATGCGTCCCCCCGCGTGACGTCAAGATTGCGTCACGCCGCGTCTTCAGGGAATTGGCATTATTGGAAGCCGATGTTTTGTCGCGGTTAATGGACGGCTCGCGGCTTCGCGTCCGCGATGCGCTCGCCGCAGCCTACGCGCCCGCGAGGATTCTCCGCGCCTTCAGGATCACCGGCATATCGACCATCTTGCCGTCGACCGCCACCGCCGCGCCCTGGCTCGTTTCCACTGCGGCGAGTACGCGTTGCGCCCAAGTCTTGTCCGCGTCGCTCCATGCGTACGCGCGATGCACCGCATCGATCTGCTTCGGATGAATGCACAGCTTGCCGCCGAAACCGAAGCGCCGGCCGCGACGCGCATCGGCTTCGATGGCCTCGGTATCGGTGATGGTGGTCGACACGCCGTCCACCGGCGCGCCGATGCCGGCAAGCCGCGAGGCCAGCACGATCTGCGAGCGGTACAGATGCAGTTCCTCGCCGTCGCCGTCGATACCCAGATCGATCTGAAAATCCAGCGTGCCGAACGCGATGCGTTGCACGCGCGGCGCGGCGCACAACGCCGCGAGGTTCGCAAACCCACGCGCGGTTTCAACGATCGGCAGCACGTTCAATGTGGCATGCGCCGTCGCCAGCACCGCTTCGATCTGTTCGCGCGTCTCCGCTTTGGGCAACACGATCCCGGCGACACCCGCCTGTCCGGACAGCGCGGCGACATCCTCGGTGAACCAGGGCGTGTCCGAGCTATTGATGCGCACCCACGCGGGCCGTGATGCTTCGCCCGATACAGCGGCTAACACCGCCGCGCGCGCCGCCGGTTTTTCGTCGGGCTGCACAGCATCTTCGAGATCGAGAATCACCGCGTCCGCGCCGGCCGCATGGGCTTTTTCGAAGCGCTCAGGGCGGTTGCCCGGCACGAACAGATAAGAGCGCGGCAGCGCGCCGCTCATGCTGCCACCGTCGCGTCGGACTCGGCTTCAAAGACCGATCCGACCTGCGTTTGTTTCGCGATTTGCCACGCATTGCCGAGCAATCGCGCGGCCTCGCCTTTGGAGGCCGCGCCCGAAAATGCCGCCAGCCGATGCAGCTTGGTGGCGATTTCATCGCGCGACAGCGTATTGCCGGGGTCGCCTTTCGGTTCGTCGACGCGGCCTTTGAACGTGCGGCCGTCGGTGGTCGTGACCGTTACCTTGCCGATCCAGCGCGCGGGATAAGCGGCGTCCACTTCGGCGTCGAAAGCCATCTCGACGTTGTCGCGGAAGGCGGCGATCGCATCCGCGTCGAAGCCCTGCTCGAATTCGGTCACGCCCGCATAGCCGTGATGCGCGACGAGCCCCAGCACCGTGCCCATGTTGAACTTCGCCTGATGAACGGTGCGCGGCGCGACGACCGCGCCGAGCACATCGAGCGCGCCCTGATGGACGTGCGCCACGACCTTCGCGATATCGCGCGGCGCGAGACGGTGTTCCTGCACCACGGCGAGCAACGCGTCGGCGGCGGGATGCGTGTGGCGGCATGCCGCGTGATACTTGAACGACGTCTCCGCCGTCGCCCAGCGGCTGCCCAGGCGGTCGACCAGACGCGCCGGGTCGGCGTCGCTCGACATGCCCGCCGCCATGCCTTGCGCGCCTTCGAGAATGTGCGTCGCGCCCTTGAAGCCGTCGGCGGCGAGTTGCGCGGCCATCAGTCCGTTGGCCGCCGCCATGGCCGTGTGCAGTTGTTTCGAGTCGGCGGCGTCGCGCAGAAACTCCCACAGGCCGCTTGCCTGCGTACCCGCCGAGCCGAACGCGTCGAGCATTTGCACCGGCGACAAACCGAGCAACCGTCCCGCTGTCGCGGCGGCCGCGACCGTGCCCGCCGTACCCGTGGTGTGAAACACCTTGTAGTGCGTGCGCCCAAGAAACTCGCCGATGCGGATGCCGACTTCATAACCCGCGACCGCCGCCGCGATCAAGTCGCGCCCCGACTTGCGATGCGCTTGCGCCAGCGCGAGCGCCACCGGAAACACGACCGTCGCGGGATGAAACACCGAGCCGTTGTGCACGTCGTCCTGTTCGGCGAAGTGCGATGCCGCGCCGTTGATCATCGCCGCGAAATACGGCGTGGTGCGGCTGCGGTCGATCAGCACTTCGCATGCGCCGTCGTTCGACACGCCGCCGGCCTGGCGAGCGAAGCGCGCGATCGTCTCGACCGGCCGCGCGCCTTTGCCCGCCAGCGCCGAGCCGAGCCAGTCGACGTAAAGGTTGACGGTGCGCTCCACCACGGCGTGCGGAATGCTGTCGAACTCGAGTTGAGCGGCAAAGGTGGCAAGCGTCAAACTGGGATGGTCGTTCATGTGAGGTCGCTTCGAGTTCGTTCGGGTTGCCGGCGTGGCGTCGGTCGCACTCCGGCACAGGAAACATTCAGATCGTGCCTGCGGCTCGCAGCGCGTCGATCCGCGCGCTGTCGTAGCCGAGTTCGCGAAGAATCGCGTCGGTATGCTCGCCGAGCGCGGGAACCGGATCCATACGCGGGTCGATATCCGTCGGCAAGCCCGGCGGCAATAACGCGGGCACCACGCCCGCCGGCGTGCCAACCTGATGCCAGCGCTCGCGGGCCTTTAGTTGCGGATGCGCCCATACGTCGCCGAGCGAGTTCATTTGCGCATTGGCAATACCGGCGCTATCCAGCCGCTCGATCACTTGCGCCGCGCTCAGCTTCGCAAAAGCCGCGACGATCACCTCGCGCAACGCGTCACGCGCCGACGTGCGTTTCGAGTTGGAGTTGAAGCGCTCGTCGGTGGCGAGATCGGGTTGCATCAATACGCGTTCGCAGAAGAGCTTCCATTCGCGCTCGTTCTGCAGACCGAGCATCACCGTCTTGCCGTCGCCGGCCGGGAACGGGCCGTACGGATAGATCGTGGCGTGCGCCGCGCCGGAGAGCGCGGGCGGCGCTTGACCGTCGATCGCGTAATAGAGCGGATAACCCATCCACTCGACCATGCTCTCCAGCATCGACACGTCGATGCGGCAACCTCGCCCCGTGCGGCCACGCAATAGCAGCGCGCTGAGAATGTTCGAGTACGCGTACATGCCCGCCGCGATATCCGCAATCGAGCAACCGGCCTTGGCCGGCTCGCCCGGCGAACCGGTGATCGACAGAAAACCGGATTCGCTCTGGATCAGCAGGTCGTAAGCTTTCTTGTCGCGATACGGTCCGTCGGAACCGTAGCCGGAAATATCGCAGACGATCAGCTTCGGATACTTCTCGCTCAGCGTGTCATAACCGAGACCAAGCCGATCCGCGGCGCCGGGGGCGAGGTTCTGCACCAGCACGTCCGCGTCGGCGACGAGGGCATCGAGAATCTCCGTCGCGGCAGGCTGCTTCAGATCGAGCGCAAGACTTTCTTTGGAACGATTGGTCCAGACGAAATGCGACGACAGTCCATGCACGCGTTCGTCGTAACCGCGCGCAAAGTCGCCAACGCCGGGCCGCTCGATCTTGATCACCCGTGCGCCGAGATCCGCGAGTTGGCGCGTGCAGAACGGCGCGGCGATCGCGTGTTCGAGCGTGACGACTTTGATACCGTCGAGTGGTCTCATGTTGTTGGCGCCCGAACGTCAGAACGAACGCGGCAGCCCGAGAATATGCTCGGCCACGTACGAAAGAATCAGATTGGTGGATATCGGCGCGACCTGGTAAAGCCGCGTCTCACGGAATTTGCGCTCGACGTCGTACTCGCAGGCAAAGCCGAAGCCGCCGTGGAATTGCAGACATGCATTGGCCGCTTCCCACGACGCATCGGCCGCGAGCAGCTTCGCCATGTTCGCCTGAGCGCCGCACGGTTGATGCGCGTCGAACCGGCGTGCCGCCTCGAAGCGCATCAGGCTGGCCGCCTCGACATTGATGAACGAGCGCGCGATCGGAAACTGCACGCCCTGGTTCTGACCGATCGGACGGCCGAATACGATGCGCTCTTTCGCGTATTCGGTGACCTTGTCGACGAACCAATAGCCGTCGCCGATACATTCGGCGGCGATCAGCGTGCGCTCGGCATTCAGACCGTCGAGGATGTACTTGAAGCCCTGCCCTTCTTCACCGATCAGATTCTCGGCGGGGATTTCGAGGTTGTCGAAGAACAGTTCGTTGGTCTCGTGATTGACCATGTTCAGAATCGGCTGCACGGTCATGCCGTGACCGATCGCTTCGCGCAGATCGACGATAAAGATCGACATGCCCTCGGATTTCTTCTTCACGTCCGCAAGCGGCGTGGTGCGCGCGAGCAGGATCATCAGATCCGAATGCTGCACGCGCGAGATCCACACCTTTTGTCCGTTGATCACATAGCGGTCGCCGCGCCGCTCGGCGGTGGTCTTGATCTTCGTGGTGTCCGTGCCGGTGGACGGCTCAGTCACGCCCATGGATTGCAGACGCAAATCGCCGCACGCGATCTTCGGCAGATACTTGTGCTTCTGCTCTTCGGAACCGTGGCGCAACAGCGTGCCCATGTTGTACATCTGGCCGTGGCAGGCGCCCGAGTTACCGCCAGCGCGATTGATTTCTTCCATGATGACCGACGCTTCGGTCAGCCCGAGCCCCGAGCCGCCGAAGTCCTGCGGAATCAGCGCGGCCAGCCAGCCGGCTTTGGTGAGCGCGTCGACGAAAGCTTCCGGATAGCCGCGTGCTTCGTCGATCTTGCGAAAGTACTCGCCGGAAAATTGCTGGCACAGATCGCGAACGGCTTCGCGAATGTCCTGAAAGGAATCCTGCTGCGTGGTTTGCATAAACGAATCTCTTGGGGTTCAGGCGAAGCTCAGGCGATAGCGGCCGTGGCGCGCATAGTCAGATAGCCTTCGTGGTCTTTGGCCCACAACTCGATGATCTTGCCGTCGGCGGAAGGCTTACCGCACACCGTGAAAGCCTGGCCGGCGAAGGTCGGACGCACCACCTTGAAAGCGAAACTTTGCAGCGTGGCCTGCGGTTGTTCGCGGCGCACAAGGTCGACCAGCAGGGTTGCAATCAACGGACCGTGGACGATCAGGCCTGGATAGCCTTCGACTTCCGTGACATATGGATAGTCGTAGTGAATGCGGTGACCATTGAAGGTCAGCGCCGAGTAGCGGAACAGCATGACGGCGTCGGCGTCGATCGCGCGGCGCCACGTTTCGCCTTCCGGCGCGAGTTGCGGTTGCGGTGGACGCGCGCCTTCCTGCGGCGCGTCGCGATAGACGATGTCGTGTTCTTCTTCGAGCTTCAGTTCGCCGCCGGCTTCGATAGTGTGCTGCACCGTGACGAACACGAGACGGCCGGAGCGGCCGGTCTTGTCTTCGATATTGGCGATGGTCGAAGTGCGCGTGGCGTGGTCGCCCACCTTGAGGGGCGCGTGAAAAGTCAGGCGGCCGCCGGCCCACATGCGGCGCGGCAGCGGCACGGGCGGCAGGAAACCGCCGCGCTTCGGATGGCCGTCCGGGCCGACTTCGGACATTGGCGCAACCGGTAGAAAGTACAGCCAGTGCCACAGCGGCGGCACGCTGCCGCCGCTTTCTTCGCGATCGAGCGTGGCGGCCATCGCCTTCAATGGAAAGGCGGTGATGTCGTCTTTGAGCACCTCCTGCTTGTCGAGCCAGTCGTCGAGTTTCTGTGGGGAAGCAGACATGGGCACCGTCTCCGTATACGCGTATTGGGCTTAATAGAGTCTTACTATGAACGAGGCAGCATGTGCTGCGAAGTTTGCATTTTCGAAGCGAGTGTTTGGATTTGCTTAAGGCTCGCTGAATCGCCGCGTGGCGGAGCACTGCGACCAAATCCGTCCGCACATCATGCGCTCTTGCCGAGACACCGGCTGCGAACAGCGCGGAATTGAAAAGCAAGAGTCGGGGTGTGCGGCATCACGCCCGTGCTTACACTCAATCATGGCTACGATCGCGTGATGGAGAAATTATGGACACGGTTGCGAAGGTTAGTGAGTCGCGCACGCTGGATTTGGCGTTGGACCTGAAAGCTGGCGCGGGACAGAAGCCAGAGGTGAAAGGCACTGAAACGGAGACGCGCGGCTCGCCTGCGCAGCGTATCGGTGCGATCGACTGGTTCGATGTCGAAGCAGAATTGAACGCGTACGGCTGCGCGATGCTGCGCAATCTGCTCAGCTCAGAGGAATGCGATTCGCTGACCGCGCTCTATCCGCACGATGCCTTGTTTCGTAGCCGCGTCGTCATGGCGCGCCACGGTTTCGGCCGCGGCGAATACAAGTACTTTGCTTATCCGCTGCCGACGTTAATCGCCGATTTGCGCCGCGAGCTTTATCCGCGTCTCGCACCGGTGGCGAATCGCTGGAATCAGGCGATGGGGATCGACGTCCGGTATCCGGCCGCGCACGCGGCATTTATCGAGCGTTGCCACGCCGCCGGTCAGACGCGCCCCACGCCGCTGATGCTCCAATATGCGACCGACGACTACAACTGTCTGCATCAGGACCTCTATGGCGAACACGTATTCCCGCTGCAGGTCGCGATTCTGCTGTCCGAGCCCGGCGCGGACTTCACCGGCGGCGAATTCGTCATGACGGAGCAGCGGCCGCGCATGCAGTCGCGTACGGAAGTGGTGCCGCTCCGCAAGGGCGATGCGGTGGTGTTCGCGGTCCATCACCGGCCGGTTCAGGGAACGCGCGGTGCGTATCGGGTGAATCTGCGGCATGGTGTGAGCCGCTTGCGCTCGGGCCAACGACACACGCTCGGGGTGATTTTCCACGATGCGGCGTGAGGCAGGCCGGGGTTTGGCTTGCCTTGGTTCGACGTCAGCTGCTGCGTTGCGGCAAAAATTCGACACACGCAATTTTGACCCGGTATCATTCGGGAAAACCCGAGCCCGCTGGATGCGCTGCACCACCCTTTGCAGCGCTTTCGGCGTGTCTGTTCGAGTGTTATCGCCCGTCGACGGACGGGGTTGTCAGCCGGTGATCCCGGCATGGCAGCCCAGTTCGGCGATACGAAGGTGGCGGGCCCGCGCGCCCGCCCTGCCGCAATCGGCCAAAAGCCGGTGGCGGCCAATCAGCCTGGATATCATCGATCATGATTGCCGCCGCGTTATCGCGTGTTGCCGACCGTCTGCTAGCCGCGGACGCGGGACTCGTGCGCCTCCATACCGCGCTGCGCGTCGCGCTCGCCTGCCTGCTCGCCGGCGTGGCCACTATCGCGTGGACCGTTTCCCAAGATCAGCCCATTACGCTTGCCGCGCCCGGCATCCTCTTTGCGATGGTCGCGCCGTTGTTCGTGCGCGATGCGCAGCGGACTGCCTGGTTCGGCACGCTCTTCTATCTTTATCTCTGCGCTTGCGTGTGCTTTGCTACGGCGAGCGTGTTGAGCCACTATCCGCTGGCCGGCGATGCGGGCTTCCTGGTGGTGATGTTCGTCGGCATGTTGTGCCAGGCATGCGGACCGCGTGCATTGGGCTGCGCGATGCTGGGCGTGGTGTGTTTTTACCTCGGCCTCTATCTGCATCCTTCGACGGCGCATCTCGTGCAGTCGCTTTTGCTGTCCGCGTTCGGCCCGTTGATGGTCGCGCTGGTGGGCCGCGTAATGGTGCCGATGCGAGCCGCGGCGAGCTTTCGCCTCGCCGTTCATACGGTGACGCTGCGCGCGTCGCGTGTCCTTCACGCTCCGGTTGCCGCGCATCTCTCCGCGTTGAATGAAGCCGCACTGTCGCTCGAAGAACAGTTGGCGCTGCTGAATCCGTCGAATGCGGAAACGATTCGTGAGCGGATCGTCGAAGTGGAAGTCGCTGCTGGACAATATGCGTTTGCATCGGGATCTGTGGATGATGGCGTCAAGGCGAGTGCCTGTGTATTACGTCACGCGATTGCGCGCCTCAAGGAGATTGCGCAACGAGGCGACGCGCGACGCGTTTCGTCTGCACCGGCGAGCACTTCAATTACGCTGACCGCGGCGCAGCGCTTCGCCGACTTGCGCAGCAAGCTCTGCTGGCTCCCCGCCACGCGCGCCACGACCGCTGCATTGCTTGCGATGCTGATAGGCCATTCGCTTTCGCCGGAGCGCTGGTTCTGGGCAGTCATTACGACGTTCGTCGTGTTTCTTGGCACACGGTCGCGCGCGGATACGGTGTATCGCGGTGCGCAGCGTCTCGTGGGGACGCTCGCCGGCGCGCTCGTCAGCGTGTTGCTGGTCGCACCGCTGCATGATTCGCCAGTGTTGCTGGTGATCGCGATGGTGCTGTGCATATTCGGCTGGGCTTACTACATCTTGAGCGCGTATGCGCCGGGCGTGTTTTTCATCACCGTGCTCGTCGGACTGGTCTACGGCGAACTGGGGTTTGCGATGGGGCCGCTGGTCGAACTGCGGATCGAAGAAGTGCTGGTGGGCTGCCTCGTGTCGTTCGCCGTCGCGATTCTAATGATGCCGCTTGCAGCGACACGGCATGTCGAGGCGAGGCTTGCGGCGGTGCTGGGCGCGCTACGCGACGTCGTGCGGCTCTCTGGGGCAGGCGCGCAAGCGGGTGACGCGGTTGCCGCAATGCGTAAGCTCGATCGCGGTTGGCATGATCTGCGGATCGCGCTGCGGCCGCTGCAGACGCAGCGAGTGGTGGTGTGGAATCCGGATGTCGAGCTGGCGACGGGTTCGTTGTTGTGTTGCCTGCATTGGGCGCGGGTTCTGAATGGGCCTGCGCGACGCGGCGTATTGCAGGAAGCGGTAGCGCTCAATGCGGCGGAGGTAAGCGCGGCGCATGTCGAGTCGATCGTGGCGCGGCTCGATACTTTGATTGCGCGTTATGGCGGCGGTGCAACGGGCGCTGCGCGTGGCGGGTCAGATGATCGTGGACCGATGATGCCTGCCGTTGCTTTCGACTTGAACCGGGCATCGGCACTTACACAACTGGACGGCGCCGTCGCGCAGTTGTTCGATCGGTTGACGCAGCCGGTTTCGGATGGGCGGCGCGTTTTCAATTGGGCGTTGAGGGGGAAGAGTGTGTAGAGGGCTTGGGAATGGCGGTAGGTGGAAACTTGTCCACAGAAATTGTTCGCAAGTCCGTGGGTAAGTCTCTCCCCACAGCGCTGAACCCCACTCCATAAGGCTTTGCGGGCCATATGATGGGAAATTGAGCATTCCCCGCAGGCCGCCAAACATCGTTCCCCCGCGTTTCCCCTCAATGGGAAAGGGCCGACATATTAGACATGTGTTTTTTGTAAAGCATTCAAGCTAACGGCGATCCCTAACCAGACCTAACACGGCAAATGACTTGTTTAAATTCGGACAGGTGAGTTTTCTATGCTGCGGTGTGGGCGCATGGGGGACGACATGGATTTTCCCCACGGAGTCTGGTGTTGGGGCGTGGATATACCAGCTACACGATGCTGGATATAGTGGAATGGCCTCGTCCCACCCTCGGTGGTAGTGCACGAAGGTGCTCCGCCTGAGAGCGTGGCAGTATCAGAGCTCCTGATCTGCAGTTGACCGGAGGCCGTCATGAGCGTCGCGTTGCTGAGCATCGATCTTGCAAAAAATATCTTGCAGCTGTACGGCGTGGACGAACGCGGTCATCCAGTGTTGAGTCGGCGAGTCAGCCGCAACAAGCTCCTCGAATCCATTGTCAATCTGCCCTCTTGCCGTATCGTGATGGAAGCCTGTGGTGGAGCGCATTACTGGGCCCGCCGGTTCTCGGCGATGGGACATCATGTGCAGATCATTGCGCCCCGATTCGTCAAGCCGTTCGTCAAATCCCAGAAGAACGATCGCAACGATGCGGAAGCGATCGTCGAAGCTGCGTCCCGTCCGACCATGCGCTACGTTGCGGTCAACAGCGTTCAGCAGCAGGATATCCAGTCCATGCACCGCATCCGCAGCCTGCTCATGCGAGACCGTATCGCGCAGATCAACCAGATACGAGGCCTGTTAGCCGAATACGGTGTGGTCATTGCACAAACCGCACTGAAAGTACGGCAGCAGCTTCCGTCAATTATTGACGACGAACGCAACGAGCTCACAGGGTTGGGTCGATCAATGATGCGGGATATGTACGAGCGACTCGTACTGCTGGATAAGCAGATCGCCCGGTATGATGAATTGATCCATCAAGTGCACAAGGCATCCCCTGTCAGTCAGCGACTTGAGAAGATTCGAGGCGTTGGGCCACTGATCGCAACTGCTGTCATCGCCGCAGCGGGGAGTGCCACTGAATTCTCAAACGGCAGACAGTTTGCGGCGTGGCTGGGCTTGACCCCACGCCAGCACTCATCAGGCGGCAAGGATCGTCTGTTCGGTATCACGAAGCGCGGTAACGGATATCTGCGAATGCTGCTGGTACACGGCGCCAGATCGGTCGTCCAGCAAGCCATAAAACATACCGATACGCTCTCCCGATGGATACGCGAGGTTCAGGCGAGACGGGGAACAAACATCGCCGTCGTGGCACTTGCCAACAAGATCGCCAGGACGATCTGGGTATTGCTCGCACGCGGCCTGGAGTACGCACCGCCGGTATGAACGGAGCAACGATCGGATGGCGGCAATTGTTTTACCTCTTCATTGGTTGCACAAGTGATCTGATTCAATGGCAAACAGGTCGGACCGTCGGTGACAAAACCTGCGCAGTCTTAGGGCTCCCGAAGCCGTGGATATAAGTAGGAGTCGCCGGGCGAAATCCATTGGGGCCAGGCACATGCGTGCCACAGAAAGGCCGAATGTATATATGCAATCCTGCACCTGCTCGCTGTAGAAAAGATCGTTTGGCAAACGGGACGAGGCCATGTATAAGGCTGCAACCGCATGTGGCATGGTGGCCCTGACGCGCGACGGGGACACCGTGGTCCGTGATCCTGTCGTCGCCCTCAATGATGACGTTGGGCACGACCTCAGGGTGGAGCGGACAGGTCACTTCGTCGCCCTTGCGGGCCACGCGCACACCGCCATAGCGCATGACTTCGGAGGCGGTGATAACTTCGCCGCCGTGGTCGGTGGTGTCACCGAGTCGGATCAGGTTCATGGCTTGGGCCTATGCTTGACGCTGGCACGGAAAGCTAGCCTCATTGGCTCTGCTCCCGCAAATGTGTGGCGAATGCCGCATGTTCCTCATGGGTCGTAGGGTAGTCCTGTGTGAATTCAACATAGGTATCGGGCGCAACGAATTCGACGCTTCCTTTCAGGGCTTGAGGCGCCAGAACTTCACGGATCGCAACAGTGATGCCGAGAAGATAACGTCCCATCTTGAAAGGGTTACTCGGCCACACCAGAAAATTAGCCCTGCGAATTTGGCCAGGCTGGATTCGAACTACATCATCAGGAAAGTCCGCGCGATTAAGAAGTGCTTGGCCACCGAACCATGACGTGTCGAACTCTAGTTCCTTTTCATGTTTCTTTAAATTGTCGCTGCGGACGCCGGTAACCAGAATCCACGAGTTCCCATTGATTGGGTTAAAAATCCCTTCCCAAGTAGCAGGGCTGCGGAACACAACTTCGCTTTTACCGGAATTCTGGAACTCTAGCGTAAGGACTAGTCTGCCGTCTCTGGGCGCGATCGTTCCTGTGACGTCAAGTTTTGCCAGCTTCGTCCCGTTCGCGTAGAACGAATGCAGATACTTGTTCACTTGTGTCCAACTGGTATAGGGTCCGCCAGGAGGAGCACTATTTCTAAGCGCCTCAAACTGACTCTCCGTTTCCGCGTCCACTTGGCCCTCGAATACGCCGAACCCCGCCATCTTGGCGTCGAATGTATCGCCGCGCATCGTCATTGTGTAGTGACCATTTTCCACTTTTACGCTTGTCACGACATTGCCGGTAGATGAGCCATTAACCGCGAATTGCATTCCATCCTTACCTGCCATTGCAGCACCACCAATTATTGAAGTTGAGAAACCCAACGCTGCCACCAGAAATAATTTTCTAACGTTACGCACTTGGCTACCTTTCCTTGGTCTAGATTACCTTCCAGGTGATCCCGCTTTTCTGCTTGAACCACTCCGAGATATGTTCGAGGTAGTAGGGCGGCGTGCGAGTTGTCTTGTTAAAGTAGACGCCTCCGCCCATCAGGGTGTCTTGCGTTTTGCCCTGCCACGTATCCTTATTCGGGTTTGACAACGCGAGCGGGATATTAACGGTCTTGTCCGGCTTGATGTACTGCTTATGCACCGCGCCACAGGCGTAATAGTACTCATCGGGGAAGCTGAACAAATGCCCGGCTTCGTGCGTGTGGACATGGTGTACCAGAATTGCGACCTCCTTTCCGTTTTTACGGTCTTCGTACCTGACGGATTCTCCCCAATTCGCAGAGTCGGCCCGCACCACGGAGGGATGCAGATTTACTGTTGCATGCGCTTGACCGTTCGGATCGTTTGTCAAAAATTCAACGCGGAAATGTACCGGAATCTTGCATGAACAGGCGTTACCCTTCAGACAGTCCGCCACGGTTAACTTATAGCCATCTTGATTTAAATCTTTCTCTATTTTCGCCTTGGCATCACTTAGAAAATTAGCAATCGACTCTGCTGTACGTGGTTCGATCTTTCGCTCGGGACCTTTTACTAAACCGCATTCCTTGTCGTGGTTGTAGCTAACAACCGTAAATGTTCCGTCTGCGCTGGCTTCTCGCACCTGTCGCGGACGCATCAAAATACGCACCGTCGCGGTAATTTCTTTCTTCCGCGAATCATAGGCTAACTCGAAGTGACCGCAGTAATTTGCATAACATGCCATGAACTGACCGGTGCCAAACAAGTACGGCGTGCCATCTTCGTTCACAGCGAGATAATCCGCACTGTCCACGTTTCTTGTGATGTTCTCAACAATATCCGCGAGTTGCCACGTACATGGTTCGCCCTTGTTCCCCTGTTGAGGCGCCGTACCGGACGCGCTTCCAGCCGTGGCTCCTCCCAGGCTACCCGAGGCGGTAGCGAAACTGACGGGGGCGGTCGGCGCCGCGAGCGATATGTTCGCTGCGTCCGGGCTGGACGGCATGAATGCCGCCGCGTCTGAACTTGTCCCCGATGATTCCAGCGCCGCAAATGCTGTGCAGTTAAATGTAATAGGATGAGTAGCCAACTGCGGAAGGCGGGCATACATCAGCGACGGTCCGGGCACATCCCAGCTCGCCCCCTTCTCCAGAATCACCCCCGGCGAGCCGTTGATAATCCCGCTGCCGTTGATCTGGATATACGACCCACCCGCGCCGATCCAGACTTCCTTCGACGCGGTGATGACGACCTTGCCGTCCGTGCTGCTGATCGTGATGTCCTTCAGGGCGGCGAGCGCCATCTGGTCGCTCTGCGCCTGAATATCGACGCGGCCTTTCGCGGCGACCAGTTTCAGCCCAAGCTGGTAGGCGAACATCGAGATCGCACCGCGCACCGACGCGAACAGTGAGCGCCCCGCCGACACGCTCACGTCACGTCCTGCTGTCACCGCATGATCCTGTCCACTCACGATGTGCGTTCCCTGCGCGGCGGTCATCCCGATGCCCGCCGCGCTCGCAACGACAAGATCGGGCCGCGTCATTTCGGGGAACGGATTTTCACGCCAGTGGGCGGTGTCGCCCCGGATCGCGTCGTTCTGCGCCTTGATGGCTTTCGCGGCGTCGTGCTGGCTCGCGTCCGACGACTGCGCGTTGTGCTGCTGCGCGAGCTGCGCCATGTCCTCGTGTTGCGCGCGCGCCTGCGTCAGGCGCTGCACCGTCTCGCCCATGTCCTTGGCGGGCGACTGCGCGCCGCTGCGCGTCTCGGTGGTCACCAGCATGCCCCGGTTTGCGCGGACCACGCCCCATGAATCGGTGGCGAGTTCCCAGCCGATGCCGCGCGCCTGTTTGCGTCCCTCGCCGGGCACGATGCGCGTGTTGTAACCCACCACCAGCCGCGAGTTCGCCTGATCGCTCGTCACCTGCGCCTGTAACCGGTCCGGTGTGTCGTCCGCAACGAACTGGTTCGACCCGCTCCCTTCCAGATTGCGACTGAGCAGGCCTGACAGGGCATGGTTGTCCTGCAACGGCCACGGCGGCATGTTGTCCGCGTTGTAGGCCTGCCCGATGACGAACGGCCGGTCCGGGTCGCCGTCGATGAAATCCACGATCACTTCCGTGCCGATGCGAGGCAGGCTGATGGCCCCGTGACCATTGCCCGCCCACGGCGACATGACCCGCGCCCAGCACGACGAATTCTCGTCCCGGTTCGGCGAGCGGTCCCAGCGGAACTTGAGCGTCACGCGGCCATACGGCTCGGTGGACACGACGTTTCTATCGAAGCCCGTCACCACGGCGCTCTGCGGTCCGGTGGTGCGCGGCTTCGGGACCGTGCGCGCCGGACGGAATACATTGGTCGCCGGTTGCACGGTGAAGTCGGTGTCGAACCGGTAGACGCCCGGACCGGTCGATTCCATCGTCTCTTCGGCATCGAGCTTCGCGCGGATCACCATGTATTCCTGGTTCGCCTTGCGATACGGGTGGTTCTCCAGATGGAAGGTCGTCCCGCATACGACATTGCGCAGCGCGCCGCGGCCTTCGGCGCGTTCGCCGCGCGCGAACAGTTCCTCGATGCGGATCTGCGCGGACTTCTCGCCTTCGGCCGGGTCGGTGTAGTCGCCGGGCCACTCGTAGCGCGCCAGATCATTGTGGATCGTCTTCTGCGGCTGGACCTTGCGCACCCCGAGATTGGCTTCGGGCTGCTTGAAGTCATAGTCGCCGGTGGTCCAGACGCCCGACTGCAACGTCTGGGCAATATCGAACGCGTCGATATACTCCGCGTCGATCCTGTGGCCCGGCGGGTAGTACGCGAGCGTGTGATACGCCTCGCTCTGCACCGGCTTGTGCGCGCCCACGTGGTCCACGAACACCATCCGGTGAAAGCCCTTCGAGTGTTCGAAAAACCAGTAGATGCCGTTCTCAGCCATCAGCCGCTGCACGAAACTGAAATCCGTTTCGCCATACTGGACCTGATAGTCCAGTCGCGGGTATATCCGGCTGGTGCGCCAGGCGCAGGAAAACGGATAGATCCGCAGCACTTCGCGAATGATGTCGATAACATTCTTACGCTGGAAGATCCGGTAGTCCGAGCGCTGCCCGGCAAGCCAGAGGCCGGGTTGCAGCGTGAGCCGGTAATGGCTCTGCCGGTCCTGCTGTTCGACAAAGCGCGCGCTGGTCACGATGCCGCTGATCTCACGCATGCCGCAGCCGATGTTCGACGTCCACGAAGGGCCGGAAACCCCGCTCATCCCTTCAAGCTGGATAGCCACGGTCAGTGGCCTGCCGATCATGGCGCGCAGGTCGAGGTTCGCCGCGTCGTCGCCGAACATGTCGAGGTCTTGCGGCGTCACCATGTCCAGCGTGTACGTGTAGATTTCCGACAGGGCTTCCTCGCCACGGATTGATCTGAGCACCAGTGCGGGCTCGCCTGACGGCGATTCCGGCAGCGCCGCGCCGCTCACGGTGATGGTGCGGCGGGTCGAAAAATCCAGCATGAGTGTCCTTCCTCCAGGATGAATGAATGCGGCTCACGGCCACTCAGGCCGCTCAGGCCGCGCTGCGGGTGCCCATGCGGGGCGGCCAGAGCGCGACGGGGCCGCGCTGTACCGAGCGCATCGAGGTCTCCACGAAGGTATGCATCGGGACGTGGCGCGCATGGGCCGGAAACGGCCGGCCGGCGATTTCGTCGGGATCGTGGCCGGCGAGGCTCGCGACAAAAAAGGAGAATGTTTCGTCATCCTTCCGGTCGAGGCCTGCTACGGCCTGTGCGGAGGCCCACGCCCGGTACAGCAGAGTCAGGTAGCGGTGGTGAAAGATGTCGAGGAAGTTGACGAGCGTGGCATCCCGCCGGTTCTGCTCACGCTCGCGTGCAATCTCGGTCATGTGAATCGGCAGTGGCCCGTTCGGCCCGAACATGCCCAGACTGAGAAGCCGTATCTTCAGACGCCCGTTGACCTCACGCACGTCGGCAATCTCGCGCGGCGCGAATGCAAGGCTCGGCGCCTGGCCGAGACGGAACGGCTCCGCCTGTGGACGCCGCGCGGTGCCGACCGGGTCAATGTGGGGATCGGCGCCGATACGGCGCAGCAGGGAAATAAACCCGTAGCGCCAGGGTTCGGCCATCAGACGTTCAACGCTTCCCGGTGAAAGCGCCACGCCAGGCATGGGCAGATCGAAGCGGGCGCGCTCCATCAATCACGACGCGCCTGATGCGGCCCGCACGGGAAAGACAGGAGCCGTGAGGCGTGGATACGTAAGACGTGGATACCTGTCGCAGCGTACAGCTTTCATCGTTTGACCTCTTCCCCGAGTTTTTTCAATCATCGGGGATAGTCGTTCGATAGTCAGCAGGACTATTTCGCAATAACGCTGGGAAATGTCAGCGGCGTCCAGTTGCATTGACGGTTATCCACCCCGTCCTGAGCATGTTATGTATCGTGCATCAACACGGGCCACCGGGCTGGCGTCGGCGCAGGCATAAAAAAGCTTGCGACGGGCGCGGGCAACGCGAGCGCGTCTGCAGATCAGGAGGGGAATTGTGCCGACATGCAGAATCAATGAGAGGGTCGTGTACGCAGCCGTGACATCGGACAAATCCGGGAACGCGCAGCAAGCGACAAGATAAAAAAGGGCGACCGGAGTCGCCCTGAATGGTCACGCAAAACACCTGCCCTGTCCCAATGATGCGGACAACCGGAGGCCGTGTGCCAGCAACCAGGTTGTTAAAGTCGAACGGAACAGATGTTTGTTGCTCTTGAGCATCGCGGGCGAGTTTATCCACAGAAATTGTTCGCAAGCCTGTGGATAACCACCCCACAACCGCCCCAACTCCTTGACGCAGAACCCATCTTGACCACTGCGCGCAAACTGCGGAGAGCGAAGCACGGCGAGCAAACCGCCGAGCGCAACCACCGAAGCGGCCGCACTCGTCACGCCGATCAAGCCGACTTCACCGCCGGCCGTCCTGCCACCCGCATCAACGCAATTCGCTCGACCAGCGCGCCAAACAGCAGCCCGATCGTCGCCCACATAATCGCCTGCATACCGAGCGCCGCGACGCGGAATTTCCACAGCAGCACCGCCGGGAAAGCCTCCGGCACTTCGTTGATCGCGGGCATCGACAACTGCACCGCCGCGATGATCACGATGAACACCACTGCCCCCACGATCGAGCCGTTCCAGGCGCCAAGTTTCATCGCCGCACGGCGCCGCACCTTGAGCGAGAACACCATCGCCGCCAGCGAGATCGCAATCATCAGGAAGAACAGCCCCGTGCGCGTCCCGATCGTCTCAGGGTCGCCGACCGAGGGCGGGTTCGCCGGATACTTCAGGTTCGGCACGATCGCGAGAGCAATGAACGCGCCAAGCGCAAGCCATGCGGACAACGCGCGCGGGCTCAACGCGCCCACTCGCCCATAAGCGTAAGCGAACACCAGCGAGAACAAGCCGCCGAATGCCGCGCCGTAAGTCAGCACGCCAGTCAACAAGCCGATTCCCCGCTGTGTATCGCGGCTCACCATCTCAGGCTCGGGCGCCTCGCCTTTCGCGGCCTCGGCCTTTTCTTCGAATGAAATCGCCTGATTGACCTGCGGCTCGCCCACTACCCGGGCGAAGCCGAACGTGAGGAGTCCCGCGGCGATGCCTGCAAGCATCCCGCGTACCAACAATTTACCCACCATGGTCGACTCCGTTAGTGGCAGGGAAAGCCGAGCAGATGGCGGCCGTCGTGCACGAACTCATGCACGTACATGCCCGGCACCAGCGAGGTGGCGCCCTGTTCCGCACCCACGAAGTAAAGCGCGAGCAACAACAGCAAACCGCCGAACACGACCCAGGGCAACAACTCGCGCAGCGGAATCGGCGTGGGTTGGGCAACGGGCTGATTGGCGGGATCGAAAACAGCTTCGGTCATGATGGACATCTCCTGGGGTAACGCGCCCCGATTGTCATTGCAGAGGATTGGTGCGAAGCTCAGGTCTGGCTTTCGGCTTGTGCTGCCGATTACAGTGGCGCGACCGCGCCGGGCTCTCACCGGCTTCCGCGCTTCGCAGTCCCGCTATTCTACGCGCTAAACTTCGGCACCCGGCAACGCAAAACACACGTTTCATGCCGCCGGCGTTCGGCTTCGGGGCGTGGCTTGACAGGACATGAACGGAATGGACACAAGGCTGTTACTGGTCAGCCACGCATCGACCGCGGCCCAACGCGCAGGCCGTTTTCCCGCCGACGACCCACTTGACGCCCGCGGACTCGCCGAAGCCGAAACCCACGCCGCACGCTTGCGCCTGGCGATCGCGGATGACGCGCCGGCTTTCGTCAGCCCGGCCGCCTGCGCGCGCGAAACGACGACGGCGCTGGGTCTCGCGGCATCGGTCGACGCCGGTCTGGCGGATCTGAACTACGGCACATGGCAAGGACGGCGGCTCGCCGACCTCGCCGCCGAAGCGCCGCAAGACGTCGCCGCCTGGACGCGCGATCCGAACGCCGCGCCTCACGGCGGCGAGTCGTTCAGTCAACTCGTGAAACGGGTAGGAGGATGGCTCGAAGCGTTGTTAGACGGCGAGACGGATCGTGCGTCGTCCCATGTTCGCGACGTGATCGCCGTCACCCACGCGCCGGTGCTGCGGGCAGCGATCGTGTACGCGCTCGGGGCATCGCCCGCGGTTTTTCCGCGCATTGAAATCGCGCCGCTTTCGATCATCGAGTTGCGGCACTCGTCGCGCGGCTGGACATGGTGGCCGGCGACATACTAGCCGCTCTCGCCGGGTGGCTTATTTACCCGACACCACCAGACGCAGCTTGTTCGACCCGGTCGGCGTCAGTGTGATATCGGTCCTCTTACCCTTCGCGCCCAGATAAAAGTGCTGACGTCCCGGCGAATTCTGATCGTGCGTCGCGTCCGGCAGACACGATGCGACGTCCGCCGCGACAGCTTGCAGCGCGTCGGCATTCGAGCCGGCATCGTGATGCGGCGTCCACGTGCATTGATAGGCACCGTGACTCGCAGAACATTGCGCGTCGTCGCCGTAAGGTTGCGCGACACCCTTGCCGTCGTCCGATGTCAATGAGGCGAGCCCGCCAGGGGCCGCCGCGACGATCCGCTTCAGGGATGTGCAAGGGCTAGGCGCATCGTCGGCATACGCACCGCCGGTCAGCAAAACGCCCAGCGACGCAGCGGCGAGCGCGGTGGCAAGCAATCGGGTTCTGTTCATGTCGGCGCGGTCCTTGAAGTCACTCGCAGTACCAGCGCGGTAGCACGCTTCATGCCCATGAGCGCTGACTAGTCAAGACCGCGCTTCAGTCACCATCATTACAATCCAGTACCGAACAAAGCCGCCAGCCCCTGCGCCGACCCGAAAATCCCCTTGGCATCGTGCCCGACACCATCGATCACATACGTCCGATGCTTCGCCAATCCTTGGGGATGCCGCAACGCCATATAGCGCGCGTAAGCCAGGCCGCGCCCGAGCCGGTGTTCACCTTGCGTCAGCGCGGCGCACGAGCGGTCGAGCGCCGGATGCTGTGGATCGCAATCCGCGCCGCCGAGCAGCACGGTCACGTCACGCTGCGCGTAACGCGCTTCGAGCGTGGCCGCTGAAGCCGCGTCGCGAGAGCAAGCGGGCAAATCCTCGAGCCCATATTTCCAGCGATTGAACGACGGACACCTCGCCCGATCGAACGCCGCAAACTCGCCGGACACAGCGGACGCAACCGACCCAACCGGCCGCAT
The DNA here is from genome assembly GCF_003387275.1 of Paraburkholderia sp. BL6669N2. NCBI lineage: Bacteria > Pseudomonadati > Pseudomonadota > Betaproteobacteria > Burkholderiales > Burkholderiaceae > Paraburkholderia > Paraburkholderia sp. BL6669N2. The sequence continues at coordinate 2,845,353 of NZ_QUNA01000002.1, forward strand.
TGCATCAAAGTACACATACGACGAAGGATTCGCGACCACATAGCGCAGCGCGATACCGCGCGCCGCGAGCGACGCCTCGTCTCGCGCTACTACCGCGTAGCGCTGCACGACCTGCGCGCCGCCCGAGTGTCCCGCGATCACCACCTCGGCGAGCGACGCGAACTGCTCGCGCGACGCCAACGTGTCCACAATCGCGTCGAGCACATCGAACGAACTGATCGGCGCGGGACCTTCGGCGTTCTCGCCGGCCATCCAGCTCGTCCAGTCCCAATGCAACGTGGACGGCGGCAGCTCATGCGCGTCGACATCCGCGCTCGCGAGAAATTGCGGCACGATCAGCAGCGTATCGGCCGCGCTGCCGCCGGCGAGCGAGCACGAACGCTGCGCGAGTTCGAAATACGTGTCGCCGTTGCGCAAGCGGCCATGAATCAGAATCACGGCGCGTTGGACATCGCGCGTCGGCGCGAGCCAGTCGCCGTTGGAAAACACCGGCACGGTGCCGCTGCCGGCTCGCGTCGTGACGCTCAGATGCCGGCTCGCAACGACCGCGACCGGATGTTCATTCGGCGCGCGTTCGTCGTCTGTGATGAAAGGCTGGGTCATGCAATAGGCTCGTGGTCGATCAATGAGTGGCGGGTCTAGCCGCCGCGCCGCTCGACATGCGTCCGGCGCGCGTGAAGTACACCATCGCGAGCGACACGAAGCCGGCAAAAATCAGGTAAAACGCGGGCGTGAGGCTGCTGCCGGTCACGCGCGTCAAGCCGGTGATGGTGAGCGGCGCCATGCCGCCGAACAGCGTCACCGCAATGTTGTACGACAGCGCCACGCCCGCCGAACGGCTGCGCACGGGGAACAAGGTCGCGAGCATGCCGGGATGCGCGCCGGACATCGCGGCGAGGAACAGCGTCGCGATCATCTGCGCGATGAACAGGTGCCCCGGCGTCGGATTCGTCACCACGAAGTGATAAAGCGGATACACGCAGACCATCCACGCCATCACGATGGGATAGAACAGCCGGTATGCGCCAAAACGATCGGCGAGCTTGCCGGACAGCGGAAACAGAAACAGATTCAGCACACCGGACACGAACGCGCCGAGCAAAGCGGTGGACAACGGCAAATGCAATTGCCGTTCGACATACACCGAGAGATAGGAATGCCAAACATAATTAGTCGCCGCCCCGACGATAATCACGCCCATCGCGCAGATCGCCGCGTCGCCGTTGTCGCGGAAGAACTGGCGGATCGTGACGCGCGGCGGTTTGTCCTTGTGTTCGAGCAGCCGCTCGAACTCCGGTGACTCGGCCACGCGATGCCGGATAAAGAAGCCGAACGGCCCCGCCAGCGCGCCGAACAGAAACGGTAAACGCCAGCCCCACGCCACCAGTTGCTCATGCGTGAGCTGCGTGGTCAGCAGATAGCCGACGCCGGACGACAGCAGCAACGCGAACGCCTGGGCCGACATGTTGAAGCTGCCGTAGAACATCTTCTTGTGCGGGGGCGCGTACTCGACCAGCATCGCGGAAGCCGTCGCGAACTGTCCGCCCACGGATAGCCCCTGCAATAAGCGCGCAAGGACCACCAACAGCGGCGCACCGATGCCGATGCTCGCATAGCCCGGCGTGAGACCCATCAGCAATGTACTGGCCGCCATCGAAATGATCAGCAGCGAGAGCGCCTTGCGGCGCCCAGCGCGGTCCGCGTAGATGCCGAGCAGAATGCCGCCGATCGGCCGCACGATAAAACCGACGGCAAACGTCGCAAGCGTCAGCATGATCGACACGAAGCCGCTGCCGCCGGGAAAGAACACTTGCGCGATGATCTTTGCGAAGTAGCCGTAGATCAGAAAGTCGAACCACTCGAGTCCATTCCCGAGCACGGAGGCGAAGATCGCGCGCCGCACCATCGACGGACTCAAGCTGTTCGCTGCATCGGCTCCAGCCGCGGCACCGTCGCGCTGATTGAAAGTCGCTTCGCTCATTGCCCGCATCCCGGAGTGTCGAACATTGCTGACAGCGCGCATACCGACGTCAGCATGCGCGCACCGTCGTGCCCCACGCCCGGCACGATATGAAAGTGCTGCTTCAGGCCGTCCGGATGACGCGACTGGATATACCGGTAGTACGCTTCGGCGCGCGCCGCGCGTTGCGGTCCTTGCGCTTCGGCGGCACAGGTTCTGTCGAGCGCGCTCTGCTGCGGATCGTCATCAGCGCCGCCGACGAGGTAGTCGACCTGGCGCGACGCGTAGATCGCTTCGAGTTGCGCGGGCGTGCGGTCGTCGAGATACGGCGGCCGGTTGTCCATGCCGTATTTCCATTGATTGAAGTCGGGACATTGCGCGGCATCGAACGGCGCGGCAATACCTTGCGCGTTAGGCCGTTGCGCATCGAAATACGCATACGTGGACGGGCTCGCGACCACGTAACGCACGTCGATGCCTTCGCCGGTCAACGCGGCGATATTACGCGCCGCGACGGCGTAGCGCTGCACGACCTGGCCGCCGCCCGAATGCCCGGCGAACACCACATGCCGCAGATTGGGGAATAGCTTGCGATCGGCGAGCCGCGCGACGATCGCATCGAGCACCTCGTAGGAACTGATCGGAAGCGGCGCGCGCGCCGCTTCGCCGCCCATCCAGGCGTCGCCGGTCCAGCGCAGCAAGTCGGCAGGCTCGTCGTGTACGCGCGTGTCGAGCGTGGCGAGGAACTGCGGCGCGATCAGCAGCGTGGCGTCGGGGTCCGCGTGTGCGGTGTCGCGGGCATTCTGAGCGGTGCGAAAGTACACGTCCGCATTGCGCAGCTTGCCGTGAATCACGACGACCGCGCGCGTCACCTGCGGCTGAGCAACGTTCCAATCCTTCGACAGATACAGCGGGAATTGCGCTTGCCCTTGCGGCGTGGCGAGCGTGAAGCGCGTGTTGGAGATCGTCGCCACCGGCTTCAGATGCGGCTCGTAAGCATGGACCGCGAACGCGGATTGCGCGAACGTCATCAGCACTGCCGCGCCTGTCGACATACACAACGCCGCAATACGTCGTGAAAGATTCAAAGTCATCCAGCTTGCTCCTGATAACCGTGCGCAGTCTTGAACGCGGCGCATCGTCAAATCCGTCGTAGGGAAACCGAATACTCGGAACCGGAGGCGAATACCGACCGTCACGCCGGCCTGATTCGGACGGAATGCGATGGACGAGATCGTAGGAGCGGACATGGTAAATGTAAAATACCTGTTTCATGCACCATTCATACTTAGTATGTATGGCATCGAACCGGCCTTCATGCGCTGGTGAGGAGACGAAACACCATGGAGCTGCGGCATCTGCGTTACTTTCTGGCGGTCGCCGAAGAAGGCCAGTTCACGCGCGCGGCAGAAAGGCTAGCCATGCAACAGCCGCCGCTCTCGCAGCAGATTCGAACGCTGGAAGAAGAGATCGGTTTCGAACTCTTTGTGCGCATGCCGCGCGGCGTCACCTTGACGCCGGCCGGTCAGGCCTTCGCGGAAGACGCGCAACGCCTGCTGCAAAATCTGCAGCAGTCTGTCGAAAAGGCGAGCCGGATTGCGCGTGGAGAACTCGGCACGATTTCGATCGGACTGACCAGTTCCGCGTCGTTCCATCCATTCACGACTGAGGCGATCCGCGCGTTTCGCGCGGTCTGCCCCGAGGTCGCCGTGGACCTCGCCGAGTTCAACGCGGCGGAGATCATCGAGCGTCTGGCCGCGGGCCAGATCCAGGCGGCGTTTCTACGCAAGCCGGTCGACGCCCGCGAGGGCGTGGCGTTCGAGTTGCTGCTCGACGAACCGATGGTCGTGGTGTTGCCGGTGGGTCATCCGTTGCTCAAGGGCAAGAAGCGGCCGCAAGTGTCGCTCAAAGCGTTGGCGCACGAAGACTTCATTTTGGTCCGCCGTCCGGGCGCACCCGGCATGTATGCCGACATCCTCGCCGCTTGCCGGCAAGCGGGCTTCGTCCCGCGCATTGCCCGCGAAGTGCCGCGCATGGCGTCGGGCATCAACCTCGTGGCGGCGGGTCTGGGCGTGACCTTGGTGCCCGCTTCCATGCAGCGTTACGACCAGGTGGGCACCGTGTACTGCACGCTCGCGAACCCTTCGAAACTCAGCGCGCCGCTGCACCTTGCCTATCCCGCGGCACTGCACAACAGCGCGGCCACGCGCTTCATTCAACTGGTGAAGGAGCGCGCCGGCGCATGAATCCGTCAACCGGCACGGATTTTGCATTCTCGCCGTACCGGCTGAATAACCAACAGCCATCCATCGACGTCAAATACGCTACGCCATGTCAAACAGACAAGCCGCCGACAAGCCGGGCCGCCTTTCCTCAGGAATCGATGGAATTGACGACATCCTGGGAGGCGGTCTCACGCCCCATCGCATGTACCTTGTGGAAGGTGCGCCCGGTACAGGTAAAACTACCTTGGCCTTGCAATTCTTACTCAAGGGAGTCGAAGAGGGACAGAGAGGTTTGTACATCACGCTCTCCGAGACCCGCGCCGAACTGATCGCGGTAGCGCAAAGCCACGGCTGGGATATCGGCGGCTTCAACATTCTGGAGCTGGTGTCGGACGAAGGTCTCGACCCGCAGTACGAGCAGACCGTGCTGCACCCGGCCGAGGTCGAACTCGGCGAGACGGTGCGCAACGTCATCCAGCAGGTCGAGGAACTCAAACCCTCGCGCATCGTGCTAGACAGCCTCTCCGAATTGCGTCTGCTGTCGCAGAACCCGCTGCGTTACCGGCGGCAGATTCTCGCGCTCAAGCGCTATTTCGCCACCCGAGAATGCACGGTGCTGCTGCTCGACGACAATTCTTCGGAGCCCGGTGACGTTCAACTGCACAGCATCGCGCACGGCGTGGTCAGTTTGGACAATCTGGTGCGCGACTATGGCGGCAACCGGCGGCGCACGCGCATCGCCAAAATGCGCGGCATCAAATTCCGCGAGGGCTATCACGACTTGACGCTCGACACCGGCGGCATCCGCGTGTATCCGCGCCTTGTCGCGGCGGAACACCACGCGCAGTTCGACACAGAGGCGGTCAGCACCGGCACGCAGGGACTCGACGCGTTGCTCGGCGGCGGTCTGATCCCCGGCACCAATGCACTGATGATCGGCCCTTCGGGCGTCGGCAAGACCACTACGGTGGTGTCGTGCCTGATCGCCGCGCTCGAGCGCGGCGAGCGCTGCGTCTACTACGTGTTCGACGAGACACTCGTCACGTTGACGATCCGCTGCGCGACGCTCGGCATGCATCTGGCGCCGCACGTCGAAAGCGGTCTGCTGACGCTGCGGCAGATCGATCCGGCGGAGATCTCGCCCGGTGAATTCGCCAGCGATGTCCGCCGCTCTGTCGAGCAGGACGGTGCGCGCTTTGTCGCGATAGACAGTCTGAACGCTTATCTGCAGGCAATGCCGGGCGAGCGCTATCTGCTGCTGCAAATGCACGAACTGCTCGGCTATCTGAACCAGCAAGGCGTGATCACGATGCTCGTGCTGGGGCAGCACGGCATCATCGGCGAGGTACAGACCGATATCGACATCAGCTACCTGAGCGACGTGGTGGTGCTGTTCCGCTACTTCGAACACCACGGCGAAGTGCTCACCGCCGTGACGGCCGTAAAGAGCCGCGCCAATGCTCACGAGCGCTCGATCCGCCAGTTCCGGCTCGGCAGCAATGGCGTGGAAGTCGGCGAGGCGTTGCGCGACTTCGAAGGTGTGCTCTCCGGACTGCCGGCTTATCGCGGCAACACTGCACTGCTCGGTGCGACGAACCGCGTCCTCGACACGTCCGGGCAGTAGGCTATGGAGCAACGCGTCCTTATTCTTGCGCCGTTTGGCCGCGACGCCGATGTGATTGCCGAGGTGCTGCACAAAGATCAACGCCTCTGCGTGGCATGCCGCGATGCCGATGCGCTCACCGCTGAACTCGACGCCGGTGCGGGCGCCGCGTTGATCGCGGAAGAAGCGCTCACGGGCAACCATGCGGCCCGTTTGTTCGAGTGGCTGGAGCAGCAGCCCGCGTGGTCGGATTTCCCGATTATTCTGCTCGCCGCCTCACGCGTCGGACATCGCTCGGAACGCGGCCTCGAAGTGCTCGAACGGCTCGGCAACGTTGTCGTGCTTGAACGTCCGCTGAATTCGGAGACGCTGCGGCGCGCGGTGGCGTCGTCATTGCGGGCACGCGCGCGGCAATATGAATCGCGCCGCCATCTCGCCGAGCGGATCGAAGCGCAAGAAGCACTGGTGCAGTTGAACGACTCGCTGGAAAGCCGTATCGCCGAACGTACTCAGGAACTCGCCTCCGCCAACAATCGGCTGATGATGGAAATACACGAGCGCGCCAAAGTGCAGGCGGTGCTCGTGCAGTCGCAGAAAATGGAGGCGCTCGGGCAACTCACCGGCGGCATCGCGCACGACTTCAATAATCTGCTGAACGTCATCATGGTGAACGCCGAGCTGATCGCGCGAGTAACCAGCGATGAGCGCCTTCGCAGCATGGCCGCCACCGTCAAGCGCGCGACCGAGCGCGGCGCGAAACTAACGGGACAGTTGCTCACTTTCTCGCGCAACAGCAACCTCGATCTGAAAGCGGTGGACGTGGTGGCGCTGCTGCAAGGCATGCGCGACATCATTACGGTGTCGCTCGGATCGAGCATCCGTTATACCAACGAGTTCGAAGGCCAGGAGATGTGGACTCAGGCCGACGCCAATCAACTCGAACTGGCCATTCTCAATCTCGCCATCAACGCGCGCGACGCCATGCCGGGCGGCGGCCAGCTCGGCATTCGCGTGAAGCAGCGCGAGGCGCCCGATCAGACACTCGCTGAAGGCCGCTACGTGGTGGTCGAAGTCGCCGATACCGGTTCGGGTGTGCCGCCCGATGTGGTGTCGCGCGTGTTCGATCCGTTCTTCACCACCAAGCCGATCGGCAAGGGAACGGGACTCGGCTTGAGCCAGGTCTACGGCATTGCGAGGCAGGCCGGCGGCACCGCGCGTCTGTTCAGCGAGGAAGGCGTGGGCACCACTGTCGAACTCTGGCTGCCGTTGCGCGAACGCGTGGCGCCGCAGGCCGAAGCGGCGTCGAATGCGGAAGCGAACGTGATCGGCGAAAAGCGCGTGCTGGTGGTCGAAGACGACAGCGAAGTGCGTGCCATGCTGGTCGAGTCGCTGAGAATGCTCGGCTACACCGTGACCGAAGCCGCCGACGGACGCGCGGGTCTGAACCGTTTGCAGGACGACAAACCGGACCTGCTGATGGTGGACTTCGCGATGCCCGGCATGAACGGCATCGACGTGATCGCCGAGGCGCGCAAGATGCGCGAGGATTTGCCGGTGATCCTGGCAACGGGTTATGCGGACGTGGACATCTCCGGGCTGGCGGTGAAGCGCTGCACGATCTTGCGCAAGCCTTTCCAACTGGACGATCTGGCGCGGACGGTCAGGCTCGGGCTGGCGGCCTGAGTCACGCCGACGTAACGAACCTGCGCGCATGCCGACGCGCGCAGCCGTGCCGTATCGTCATAAAAAATTCCAGAATCAATAGTTTGCTAACGAATTTTTTGGAAATACAATACCGGCCATGTCGAATCTCGATGCCTTACGCCGGACAGTCAGCAGCACGCTGGTCGTCGCCGCCCGAAAATGGCGGCGCACGAGCCACGGTGTGCTCGCGGCCTTCAATGTTTCCGAGGCCTGCGCCACGCCGCTCCTCACCGCCAGCCGGCTCGGCGCGGCCGTGCGCCAGGTCACGCTCGCCGATCACATCGGTATTGAAGGGCCTTCGCTCGTGCGGCTGCTCGATCAACTGTGCGCCGCGGGCCTGATGCGTCGCGACGAAGACCCCGAAGACCGGCGCGCGAAAACCGTGGTGCTCACCGAAGAAGGCCGCGCCGTCACCGCGAAAATGGAAGAAGAACTGGTCACGCTGCGGGCGCAAGCGTTAAAAGGCGTTTCGCGCAGCGACCTGGAAGCCACTTTGCGCGTGCTGGCCGCGTTCACGGCCGACGCCGGCGAGCGCGCCGATCAGAACAGCGATCGCAGCGGCGATCCGGCGTAACGCGTTGATGGTCTACCCTTCCCTTCGCGATTGGCTGTTCTCCGTCAAGACATTTGCCGCGGCGATGATCGCGCTCTACATCGGCCTCGCGCTCGAACTGCCGCGGCCTTATTGGGCGATGGCGACCGTCTACATCGTGTCGAATCCGTTTGTCGGCGCCACGCGTTCGAAGGCGCTCTATCGTGCGCTCGGCACCATGCTCGGCGCTTCGGCAGCCGTGCTGCTGGTGCCGCCCTTCGTCGAATCGCCGTATCTGTTCAGCGTGATCGTCGCGCTATGGACCGGCACGATGCTGTATCTGGCGGTGTCCGACCGCACCGCGCGCAGCTACGTGTTCCTGCTGGCCGGCTATACGATGCCGATTATCGCGCTGCCTTCGGTGACCAATCCGGGCGGGGTGTTCGACCTCGCGGTCAGCCGCACCGAGGAGATCACGCTGGGCATCGTCTGCGCGAGCATTGTCGGCAGCGCGCTGTTTCCGAGTCGGCTTGCACCCACGATCATCAATCAGACCGACGCATGGTTTCGCGACGCCGCGTTCTACGCAACCGAAACGCTCTCTGGACGAATTGCCGGTTCGGCCATTTCGGGTGCGCGGCAACGCATCGCGGCCACCATCAATGGCCTTGAATTGCTGCTCAGCCAACTGGCCTACGATCACACGCGGCCCGACATATTGGCGCGCGCACATGAACTGCGCGGGCGCATGCAGTTGCTGCTGCCGATCATGTCGTCGCTCGCCGATCCGCTGATCGCGCTTTATAACAGCGGCCGGCAGACGTGGCCCGACGGGCTGGAAAGCCTGCTCGCCGATGTCATCAAATGGTTCAACGAGCCGATGCCCACCGTGAGCGAGGGCGATCACCCGGACCCGACGGCCGATGCATTGCGTGCGCGCATCGCGGCAATGCAGCCACCACCGTCCGCGCTCGCGGGCTGGGATGGCGCGCTGCTCTCGAACGCGTTGTGGCGTATGAAACAGGTGATCGATGTCTGGCAGGACTGCCGCTCGCTGCGCATCATCATCACCCGGGAAGAAGGCTCGTGGCGTCCGCGCTTCCGTCATTGGCGGCTGGGCGGTACAGAGCGCTTCTACGATCGCGGCATCATGCTGTTCTCCACGGGCACGGCCGCGGCGGCCGTGGTTCTCGCGTGCAGTTTGTGGATCGGCTCGGGGTGGAACGACGGAGCGAGCGCTGTCACGCTCGCGGCCGTGGCATGCTGCTTCTTCGCGGCGCTCGACGAGCCCGCGCCGTTCATCTTCCGCTTCTTCGTGGCGACCGCCATCAGCGTGGTGGCGGCGGGCGTCTATCTGTTCGTCGTGCTGCCGCATGTGCATGACTTTCCCTTGCTGGTGATCATGTTCGCCGCGCCGTTCATCTTCGTCGGCACACTGATTCCGCGCCCGCAGTTCAACCTGGCCACGGTGCTGGTCGCCGTGAACACGGCCACTTTCATCAGCATTCAGGACGCCTACGACGCCAATTTTCTGGTCTTCCTGAACAGCAATCTCGCGGGCCTCGCCGGCTTGCTTTATGCGTATCTGTGGACGCGCGCGACGCGCCCGTTCGGCGCCGAACTCACGGCGTCCCGCCTGTTGCGTTCGAGCTGGGCCGACGTGGCGCTCACGGCATCGACACGGCCGATCGAAGATCCGCGCAATCTCGCCGCGCGCATGCTCGACCGCCTGATGCAGTTGATCCCGCGACTCGCCGCGACCGACGACCATCGTCATCCGTCGATCGAAAGCTTTCGCGATCTGCGCATTGGCCTCAACGCGCTCGATCTGCGCCGCCTGACCCCCAATCTGGGCGGCGACGCGCCGGCCGCGATCGATCACGTGCTCGACGACGTGCGTCAGTACTATGAAAGCTGCGTCGACCGCCGCAAGCGCGAGCCGGTGCCGGAGAGCCTCATGTCGTCGATCGACGCCGCCGTGGCGAGCGTCACGGCACAGGGCCTCGCCAACGCCGGGGCACCGAGCCCAAGCGCGCAGACTTCGGCGCGCCGGTTGCGCGAAGCGCTGCACGCGCTGGTCGGCTTGCGTCTTTCGCTGTTTCCGGCCACGCTGACGACGCCCACGCCGCCCGAACCGGAGGCCGCAGCCTGATGCGCTCATGCCGTTGGCCATTTCCTTTCCTCTTGCCCACCTCCCGCGATGATCGGTGAAATCGATATTTTCGGCGTGTTCGTGCCGGCCGTGCTCGTGCTGATGTTGGTCGCGTATCTGATCAACCTGGTCATTCGCACGGTGCTCGCGCGCGTCGGCTTTTACCGCTTCGTCTGGCATCGCTCCATCTTCGATCTTGGCATCTATGTGCTGGTGCTGGGCCTTGTCGTTGTCGTTTCGCACAGACTAATAACGTGAAAAAAACCTGGTTCTCCGTCGGTCAAATTCTGCTGACCCTGATCGTCGTCGTCGCCGCGGCCCTCGTGCTGTGGAAACTGGTTGGCTATTACATGTTCGCGCCGTGGACTCGCGACGGACATGTGCGCGCCGACGTGATCCAGGTCGCACCGGACATCTCGGGACTGATTTCGTCGGTCGACGTGGTGGACAACCAGCAGGTCAAGCAAGGCCAGGTGCTGTTCGTGATCGATCAAGCCCGCTACACGCTTGCGCTGCGCCAGGCGCAGGCGACCGCGCAACAACGCCGCGCCACGCTCGACCAGGCGCGCCGCGAGGACGCGCGCAACCGCAAGCTCGGCAACCTGGTCGCGGCGGAAGTGGCAGAAGAAAGCCGCTCGCGCGTCGAGGCTGGCGAAGCCGCGCTCGCCGATGCGAACGTGGCGATCGACACCGCGAAACTGAATCTGCAACGCGCCACGATCATGAGCCCGGTGGACGGTTATCTGAACGACCGCGCGCCGCGCGTCGGCGAATATGTCGCGGCGGGGCGCGCGGTGGTCTCGGTGGTGGATATGCATTCGTTCCGTGTTGACGGGTATTTCGAGGAAACCAAGCTGGGTGGCATCGACATCGGCCAGCCGGTCGATATCACGGTGATGGGCGAACCGGCGGTGTTGCGCGGACATGTGCAGAGTATCGTCGCCGCGATCGAGGATCGGGACCGCACGCAAGGTTCGAATCTGCTGCCGAACGTGAATCCGGCCTTCAGTTGGGTGCGTCTCGCGCAACGGATTCCAGTGCGCGTGGCGCTCGATGAAGTGCCCGCGGATTTCCGCATGATCGCGGGGCGGACGGCGACTGTGTCGGTGCGTGATCTGTCGCCTGTCGGGAAGAAGCATCCGGATGCGGGCGCGTCGGGGGCGGTGGCGGCTTCTTCATCCGCGTCTGCTACGTCTACTACGTCTGCTGTTTCGACTGGCTCGGCTGGTTCGGCTGCACAGCCGGCGTCGGCGACGGTCTCGTCATCGGGCGCCTCGCAATGAAGCTGTCGCGCGCCCTGCCCTTATTGCCGTTGCTGCCATTGCTGCCATTGCTGCCATTGGCGGTCGCGCTCAACGGATGCATGAACGTCGGTCCCAACTACGCGTTGCCGCAACAGGCGTTGATCAACGCACCGCTCGCCAACGCGCCGATCGAAGGCGCGGACAGCTCGCTGACCACGCGCCAGAACGTGCCACCCGTGTGGTGGAAGCTGTACGACGATCCGGTGCTGAACCGACTCGTCGACGAAGCGCTTCAATCGAATACCGACTTGCGCGTCGCGGCGGCCAATCTCGCGCGTTCGCGTGAAGCGTTGGGCGTAGCGCAGGCACAGGGCGGTTTTTCCGGCAAGAGTTCGGTGGCGATCGAACGCGCGCAGGAATCCGCCGAGCAATACCTGCTCACCGAAAAGCTGCCGGTCGTCAACGAAGGCGACATCGGCATCAGCATCTCGTATGAAATCGATCTGTTCGGCAAGCTGCGGCGCGGCGTGGAGGCGGCGCAAGCGGACACCGAGTCGGTACAAGCCGCGGCCGATCTCGCGCGAATCACCGTGGTGGCGGACGTGGTGCGCTCTTACGTGGAGCAATGTTCGGCCGCTGAGGAACTCAGGATCGCGCAACAATCGCTGGCGCTGCAGAAACAGCGCGTGGATGTCTCGCGCCGCCTGCGCGACGCGGGCCGCGGCAATCAACCCGACGTGACGCGTGGGCAGACCCAGGTCGATACCTTGTCGGCGGATATTCCGCGTTACACGGCGCGCCGCAAGATCGCGCAGTACCGGCTCGCGGCGCTGCTCGCGCGCGCGCCTTCGGATCTGCCGCCGGCCGTGCTCGCTTGCGACAGGCTGCCGCAACTCCGCCAGCCGATTCCGGTCGGCGACGGCGCTGCGCTGCTCAAACGCCGACCGGATGTGCGCGAGGCCGAGCGTCAATTGGCGTCATCCACGGCGCGGATCGGCGTCGCCACCGGGGCGCTGTATCCGACGGTGAGCATCGGGGCGTCGGCGGGATTGACCGGCGTTCTGGAAGACCTCGGCACGTCGCCCACGGCGCGTTGGGGCTTCGGTCCGCTAATCAGTTGGCAGTTCCCCACGAACGGCGCGCGTGGGCGCGTGCGTGAAGCGCAGGCATCGAGCCAGGTGGCGTTGGCAAAGTTCGATGGTGTGGTGTTGACCGCGTTGCGCGAAACCGAAACAAGTCTCGCGACCTACTCGTCGGATTACGCCCGCGCCGATGCGCTGCGTGCCGCGGTCAAGTCGGCGACCGAGTCGGCGGATGAAACGCATCGGCTGTATCGCGCGGGACGTGAGTCGTTTATTTCGGATCTGGATGCGACGCGCACGCTGACGTCCACAAAGTCTCAGGCCGCGGCCGCGGACGGCCAGGTGGCGATCGATCAGGTGAATCTGTTCCTCGCGCTCGGCGGCGGTTGGGAAGTTGATCCGCACAACGCTTCCGTTGGTTCCACGCCTGCGGTTGTGGTGCCGGTCAAGGCGACGCCAACGACGGCGGCAACGAAAGCGCCTTAAGCGCCCTTGATCTGATTGTCCAATGCGGACCGCTCATCAGGCGACCGCCTTGGACAACCCCGCCTGCCGATCTGTCTAGCACGGCGACACCACTCCACACGCACACTCAGACGCGCGCACATTCCGCACTTCCGTCTTCGAATCACGAGCGATCTGCGCGACCAACATCTTCCGCACGCGCGTAGCCGCGCATGAAAATATTGAGGGCCGCAAAGCGATGCTCCGGCCATGTACACGTCTGGTGGCGACGCACGCTCAGCTTACGAATTATTTTTGATTTCCTTTCTTTTGCCTTTCAATTCAGGTTAAATACACGTCACCAACCACTCATTACGGGGACCTGTATGTCGCAATTCATGAAAAGCGCAGCCACGCTCGGCGGCTGCATCGGCATTTTTACGGCGGTCGTCGCCGTGGTGGAATTGCTGGCAGGTTGAGCGCGCGCAGCGGACTCTTTCGTTAGGGGTGAACGCGAAACTCGTCGGCGGCGTCATGTGGGGCGGCGCTTTGCCGCCGCCTGGTGGATTGCCGCCCGCACCCTTGGATAGGTGCCGCAACGGCACACGATGTGCGACATTGCCGTGTCGATGTCCGCGTCGGTCGGCTTGGGAATGTGCTTGAGCAGCGCGCAGGCCGCCATCAATTGAGCGCTCTGGCAATAGCCGCACTGCACCACGTCGAGATCGATCCACGCGGCCTTCAACGCTTGTGCTTCCGGACCCTGCAAACCCTCAATGGTCGTGATCTTCTGCGTGTGCAGGCTCGACATGAGCGTCTGACAGGCGAAGTTCGGTTCGCCGTCCACATGGATCGTACACGCGCCGCAAATGCCCACGCCACAGCCGAACTTGGTGCCCGTCATGCCGAGTTCGCAACGCAGCACCCACAGAAGCGGCATATCCGGCTCGCTCTGTACCGCCACTGCCCGGCCATTGATGTTCAGCGATCCCATGACTGTCTCCCTGCGTTCTTGAATTCGGCCTGCTTCACGCCAGTTTCAACGGCAGCGAGCGCAAGCGCTGGCCCGTCAGCTTGAACACCGCATTAGCCACCGCCGGCGCGACCGGCGGCACGCCCGCTTCACCCACGCCTTGCGGATGCATCTGGCTCGGTATGATGTCCGTGTCGATCACCGGACAATCGTCGATTCGCACCACCGGGAAATCCAGAAAGTTTTTCTGCTGCACCTGGCCGTCGACGAGTGTGATCTCGTCCTGCAACGCGGTGGATAAACCGAAGACAACCGCGCTTTCCATCTGCTGCCGAATCAGATTCGGATTCACCGGCATGCCGCAATCGATCACGCAGATCACCCGATGCACCCGAATCTTCTTACCCGGCCCGATCGACACCTCCGCGACCTGCGCGACCACACTGCCGAACGCCTCGTGCAACGCGACGCCGCGCGCGCGCGGCGCGCCGTCGGCGGCACGCGCTAGCGGATGCTCCCAGTCCGACAGAGCCGCCACGCGCTTTAACACCGCCAGATGCCGCGGATGCTGCTCGAGCAGCGCGGCGCGAAACGCAAGCGGGTCTTTGTTAGTCGCCACCGCAAGTTCGTCGGTAAAGCCCTCGGTGAAGAACGCCTGATGCGAGTGACCCACCGAGCGCCAGAACCCGACCGGCACCGGCAATTCGACGATCTTGTGCGCGACGCGCGCAGCCGGCCATTCGTAGGGCTGATCGAAGGCGCCTTCGCAGGTGGTCTTGTCGATGGGAAGACGCGGCGCGCCGTAGTACCGCGCGAGCGCTTCCGGCACGATCGCCTGACTTGCCGACGTGGCCTGCCATGCCACCAGTTTGCCGTCGTTGTCGAAACCGGCCTTCAGCCGCGACAGGCACGCCGGACGATAGAAGTCGTGGGTGAAATCCTGCGCTCGCGACCAGAGCGTTTGCACCGGACGGCCCCCGCCTTCGCGCGCGATCGCCGCGGCCTGAGCGATGAAATCCAACTCCAGACGACGGCCGAACGCGCCGCCGAGCAGAAGCGTTTGCACATCGACTTTATCCTCGTCGAGTTCCAGTACTTTTGCCACATGGTGCCGCGCGAGGCCGGGCATCTGCGTGGAGACCCAGACCGTGGCTGTACCGTCCGCGACCTGCACGGTGCAGTTGAGCGGTTCGACCGCGCCGTGCGCGAGATACGGCGCACGATATTCCGCGCTGAGGGTGCGCGCCGCGCGGGTCATGGCCGCATCGACGTCGCCGAGGTGGTAATAGGCGTGGCCGTCGCTGTCGTCGAGTGCTTGCGCGAGGCGGCGGTCCACGTCCGCGTTCGACAGCTTCGCCGCCGGGCCGTCGTGCCAGGTCGCGTCGATGGCGGCGACTGCGTTCATCGCGCGGAACGGGTTGTCGGCGATCACGGCGACGCCGCCGGTCCCGCCGCTGTACGGCGCGACGGCGAACGCCTTGAGGAAGCCCGGCATCTTGCGGGCGGCCGTCGCGTCGAACTTCGCCACCGTGCCGCCGAGCGTTGGACACATTACGACACTCGCGTAGAGCAGGCCGTCGGGCAGCACGTCGATGCCGAAGCGCGCCGTACCGTTGATCTTCGACGCCGCTTCGATACGACGCAGCGGTTTGCCGATCAGTTTGAAGTCGGCGGGATCTTTCAGCGTCACCTTGCGCGGCAGCGGCTGCTGCGCGGCCATCGCCGACAATTCGCCGAAGCTCGCCTTATGGCCTGACGGGTGCAGCACCTGACCGCCTTCAGCGCGGCATTCACCGGGCGGCACTTTCCATTGCGCGGCCGCCGCGCCGATCAGCATGGCCCGGGCCGACGCGCCGGCTTCGCGCATGGGCGTCCATAGATCGTTGATGCTCGACGAACCGCCCGTCATCATCGTGCCGGCTTCGCGCACCAGCTTGCGGGTCATCCAGACGGTGGCGCGCTTGACGGTACTGTCGTTGTCGGGGCGAAACGGCAAGTCGTCGATGATGCTTTGCACGCTGTTGTAGATCCTGTCGATGGGCGAGTCTTCGACGCGCACCCGCGACCAGTCGGCGTCCAGTTCTTCGGCAAGCAGCATGGCGAGACCGGTATGGATGCCCTGCCCCATTTCCGCCTTGCACATCATGATCGTCACGCTGTTGTCGGCGGCAATCTTGACCCAGCCGTTGAGCGCCACTTGCGTGCCTTGCGCCGGCAGCGGCATGGACGTGGTCAAACGCTGTCCTGGCGGCAGCACCGACCAGCCGACCAGCAACGCGCCGACAGCGCCGGCGCCGCCGAGCAGAAAGGTTCTGCGTTTCAACATGGCATGGTTCGATCAGCTTGCACGATGGCTGGAAAGCTGTGAGAGCGCGGGTCGGCGCCTGGGCGTTGTTCCTCGGAATAGTAATAAGACGGGCAGCGGAGGTGGGACTTAAATGCGTGGGTTCAAGTCAGGGCGGCTTGGGGCGGGGGATGGGGAGGATGGTGGGGACGGGGGGTTGTCGTGGGGTGTTTCATTAAATGGGGGTGAGCAGGACGAAGTGGATTAGCCGGCGTGTCCTATTTGCGACGTTATCGGATTTCTGATCTGACTCAAATGTAGGCTGCGCGGAGCACGCAATACCGTGAGTCCAGAGCAAAAATAGCAACTTCATCAAATTCTGCCGACTACCCTCTCATACAAATTTTTGTATAATCGTAAATGATCGATGCGAAGTCACTCAAGTTCTGCGGTAACTCACTGGACGACTTGCGCGCGTTCCCGCTTTCCGCGCGACGCGAGGCCGGCCATCAACTCGATCAGGTCCAGCGCGGTCGTGATCCCGACGACTGGAAACCCATGAATACGATAGGCCCAGGCGCACGGGAAATTCGGATTCGCGACGCAAACGGTGCATTCCGGATCATTTACGTCGCAAAATTTGAAGACGCGATCTACGTGCTGCATTGCTTCCAGAAAAAGACGCAAAAGATCAGCAAAACGGATCTGGATCTCGCCGCCAAGCGCTACCGCGAAATGAAAGAGGTTAAGGCATGAGCAATCGAACATTTTCGAGCGTCTGGGACGCTATCGAAGACACGCCCGAGCAGGCGGAGAACATGAAGCTTCGCTCGGTCCTAATGATGGCGATCAAAGACCATATCGCCCGCACCGGCATGAGTCAGGCGGAAGCGGCCAAGTGCTTCTGCGTCACCCAGCCGCGCGTGTCCGATCTCATGCGCGGCAAGATCAATCTGTTCGCGCTCGACGCGTTGGTCAACATGGCGGTCGCGGCGGATATGCGTATCGAGATGCGAGTGCTGGACGGCCCCTCGAAACGCAGCCCAAGCGCCTCCGGCGATAAATCGGCAGCGCGCAAGAAGCCTGCTGCAGCCGCAAAAAAAACGGCAACTGCAAAGAAGCCGGCCACAAAGGCGCCCGCACGGCGCAGCAAGCTCGGCGCCGCCGTTGGCGCGCAGATGCGCTGATAGACAGCTCACGCGCCACATCAGTAGAAAACAGATGCGACGGCCTCGCGCCGCCGCACCTCCCTTCCACCTCACCGCCGGTTCGACCCCGACACGACATCGATCCACACGGCCAGCACGAGAATGCTGCCCTTCACAATCATCTGCCAATAAGCGTCGACGTCGAGCATCGACATGCCGTTGTCCAGGCTCGCCATCACTAGCGCGCCGATCAGCGCGCCGTAGACCGTGCCGGAACCGCCGCGCATCGACGTCCCGCCGATAAAGCACGCGGCAATCGCATCGAGTTCGCCCATCGATCCCGCCGACGGCGAGCCCGCCGCCAACCGCGCTGTGTTGACGATGCCGCCGAACGCGCACATCAGCCCCATCAGCGCGAAGATCGCCAGTTTCACGCGATTGGTATTGACGCCTGAGAGCCGCGTTGCTTCGAGGTTCGAACCGACCGCGTAGATACGTCGCCCGAACACGGTCTGCGTGGCAATCCACGTGAAGATACCCAGCAACGCGAGCAGCAACAGCACCGGCACCGGAATACCGCCATACCGATCGAGCGTGGCAACGAAACCGGCGAGTATCACACCCGCGCCGACCACCTTCACCACGTCCTGCCAGACCGGCACCACGCGCAACTGATAACGCTCGCGATTGCGGCGCTGCCGTATCGTCAGAAAGGCGAGCAGCAGAAAAAGCACCACCGCGAGCGTATCGCCAGCGAGCCGCGGCAAATACCCTTGGCCGACAAACACGAAACTGTCCGACACCGGCGCGATCGTCGATCCGCCGGTCACGCCGAGCAGAATGCCGCGATACGCGAGCATGCCGCCGAGCCCCACAATGAACGAAGGCACGCGGCGATAGGTGGACCACCATCCGTTGAACATGCCGACCAGCACGCCGAGCAGCATCACCACGGGCAACGTGACGCCGATCGGCCAGTGCCGGTTGACGTCGAGTATCGCCGCCACGCCGCCGAGCAAACCGAGCAGCGATCCGACCGACAGATCGATCTCGCCGGCAATGATCACGAACACCATGCCGCACGCGAGCATGCCGGTAATCGACATCTGCCGCAGCAGGTTCGACAGATTGCGCGGCGTGACGAACGCGCCGTGCGTGAGCATCGAAAAGAAAATCCAGATCGCGGCCACGGCAATCAGCAGCGCGAGAATCTTGTAGCGCGCGAACAATTGCTGAATGCGCTGCGGACCGGCGAATGCGCCTCGCGGCGCGGCTTCGTCGGCGCGTTGGGAAGTAACGTCGGGCGTCATGCGGCACTCGCTGCGGTTGGGTTCGTGGATCGCTGCACGGGACGGATCGCGGCGCTGAGAATGTCCTCTTGCGTGAGGCCGTCGTTGATGAAATCGCCTCGCAACTCGCCTTCACCGATCACCAGCACGCGATCGCTGATGCCGAGCACTTCGGACAGTTCGGAGGACACCATCACGATCGACATGCCACGCTGCGCCAGTTGAAAGATCAGCTTGTAGATTTCATATTTCGCACCGACGTCGACGCCGCGCGTGGGCTCGTCGAGAATCAGCACTTTCGGATTGGTCAGCAACATGCGTGTCAGCACGGCCTTTTGCTGATTGCCGCCCGACAGACTCGCAATCGACAACATGGGATGCGCGGCGCGCACCGAAAGCCGCTTCATCTCCGTATGAATCGTATCGAGTTCGGCGGCCGAGTCGATTCGCCCGCCCGATGCGAAGCGCTGCAACACCGCGAGCGTAATGTTATGGCCGACGCTCAGCCCCGGCACGATGCCGTGGCGCTTGCGATCTTCCGGCACCATGCCGATGCCTGCGCGAATCGCATCGACGGGTGCGCGAATCTTCAGCGGCTTGCCGTCCATCACCACGGTCGCCTCGCTCACGCCGGGATACGCGCCGAAGATCGCCTGCATCAACTCCGTGCGCCCCGCGCCGACCAGACCGGCCACGCCGAGAATCTCGCCATGCCGCAGCGCGAACGACACGTCGTTCACACGCTTGCGGCGCGGATTGGTCACATCGAAACAGGTAACGTGGCGCGCCTCGAAGATCACGTCGCCGATCGGATGCGGCTCGCGTGGAAACAGGTTCTTGATTTCGCGGCCTACCATCAACGAAATGATGCGGTCGGTTGTGAGCGCGCGCATTGGCTCGGTCGCGACATGACGCCCGTCGCGAATCACGCTGATCGTGTCGCACACGGCCGCCACTTCATCGAGTTTGTGCGAGATGTACACGCAGGCCACGCCGCGCCGCTTCAGATCGCGCACGATGTCGAGCAGAATGCGGATCTCGGAAGAAGTCAGCGAAGAAGACGGCTCATCGAGAATCAGCAGCTTGGCGCGCTTGTTCAGCGCCTTCGCAATCTCGATCAACTGTTGATGGCCGCCGCCATAGTTCATCACCGGCTGTGCGGCGTTGATTCCGCTGATGCCAAGTTCGCGCAGCAGTTCGTCGGCGCGCTGGTACATCGCGGCGTAATTCATGCGCCCGCCGGGCAGCGTGATTTCATTGCCGAGAAAGATGTTCTCCGCCACCGACAACTCCGGCACCAGCATCAACTCCTGGTGAATGATGATAATGCCGGCGCGTTCGGTATCGCGCACGCTGGCGGCTTTCAACGGCTCGCCTTCCCAGATGATTTCGCCGTCCCACGTGCCCCACGGATACACGCCCGAGAGCACTTTCATCAGGGTCGATTTGCCCGCGCCGTTCTCGCCGCACAGGCCCACGCATTCGCCGGGCGCGACCGTGAGGTCGATGCCGTCGAGCGCCTTCACGCCGGAAAACGCCTTGACGATGCCACGCATCGTCATGAGAGCTTGCGTCATTCGCTATGCCTCGCTGCAAGGCGCGCGGCGGCGCCGATGCGCATGACACGCATCGAGGTCCGCCGCGCACACGTTACGCTCATTGGCTCGCGAGCTGGGCCTGGCTATAGAAGCCGTCCTTGACGACTACATCGACATTGCTCTTGGTAAGCAACGTGGGTTGCAGGAGCACCGTGTCGACTTTCTTCTTGCCGTTGTCATATTGCGAGTTAAAGGCGGGTTTTTCGCCCTTTGCAAGCGCCACGGAGAGCTTGGCCGCTTCGCCGGCAATCAGTTTCAGCGGTTTGTAGACGGTCATGGTCTGCGTGCCGGCAATCACACGTTTCACGGCCGCGAGGTCCGCGTCCTGGCCCGATACCGGCACTTTGCCCGCCATGTGCTGCGCGGCGAGCGCCTGGATCGCACCGCCCGCGGTGCCGTCGTTCGAGGCGACGATCGCGTCGATCTTGTTGTTATTCGCCGTTAGCGCATCTTCGACAATGCGCAGCGCCGTGGATGCGCTCCATTCTGGCACCCACTGCTGACCGACTACTTTGATGTCGCCTTTATCGATGGCAGGCTTCAGTACCTTGAGCTGACCTTCGCGCAACATCTTGGCGTTGTTGTCGGTCGGCGCGCCACCGAGCAGGAAGTAGTTGCCCTTCGGCTGCGCGTTGTAGACGCCTTGCGCCTGCAATTCGCCGACCTTTTCATTGTCGAACGAGATATAGGCGTCGACATCGGCGTCGAGAATCAGGCGGTCATATGAAACGACCTTGATGCCCGCTTTCTTTGCTTCGGCCACTACGTTGCCGAGCGTCTTCGAATTGAACGGCACGATCACGATGACATCGACGCCGCGCGAGATCAGGTTTTCGATCTGCGAGATCTGCCGCGCTTCGCTCGCATCGGCGGATTGCACCGACACTTTCGCGCCGAGTTTTTCCGCTGCGGCGACGAAATAGTCACGATCGCGTGACCAGCGTTCGACGCGCAGATCGTCGATACAGAAGCCAATTTCCGGGTGATCCTTGCTTGCATGCGCGAGCGGCGCGGCAAGCGACAGGCTGGCGAGCACCGCTCCACATACGAGCGAACTCAATACGTTACGACGCGTTGCGAATTTCATCTCTGTCTCCTTCTTCTGATAGCCGGAATACCGGATTGGACGGTTTGCGCTGCGAGCCACAAGACCGGACAAGCGACAACCCAAAGCTTCCTGTTCCGCGGTCGACGTGGCCGCGCGATTTTTTATTTAGTGTTGCAACTTCTTGATGCACTGCTTCCTGAAACGCTGATCAACGTCCGCTGTAAATCGCCTGATTCACGATGTTTTCCATCAACTCCTGATGGCCGCTTGCATGCTGCGGGTTCAGACCGCGCGCCATTGCGTCCTCAGCCAGCGTAGAGAGCGAATAATCGCCGGAAGTAATCTTGCGACCGAACTCCGCATCCCAGCCCGCGT
The DNA here is from genome assembly GCF_003387275.1 of Paraburkholderia sp. BL6669N2. Taxonomy (NCBI): domain Bacteria; kingdom Pseudomonadati; phylum Pseudomonadota; class Betaproteobacteria; order Burkholderiales; family Burkholderiaceae; genus Paraburkholderia; species Paraburkholderia sp. BL6669N2. The sequence continues at coordinate 2,867,014 of NZ_QUNA01000002.1, forward strand.
ACCGCTGACGTTTGAATTGATCGAGACGATCGTTTTCAATCAGTACCGCCGCGCGTTCGACGGCGAGCGCAAGGTTATCGATCGCACCAATGTGACCGTAGAACAGATCTTCCGGATCGACGCTTTGGCGCCGTACTTTCGAATCGAAATTCATGCCGCCGGTTGTGAAGCCGCCGTGTTTGAGAATTTCGTAGAAGGCGAGCGTCAGTTCTTCCACACTATTTGGGAATTGATCCGTATCCCAGCCGTTTTGCGGATCGCCGCGATTCGCGTCGACGCTGCCGAAAATACCCAGCGCGTAGGCCGTGGCGATTTCGTGATGAAACGAGTGGCCCGCGAGTGTCGCATGATTGGCCTCGATGTTCACGCGAATCTCTTTGTCGAGCCCATGCTGTAGCAAAAAGCCATGCACGGTCGCGACGTCGTAATCGTATTGATGCTTGGTCGGTTCCTGCGGCTTGGGTTCGATCAGCAGCGAGCCTTTAAAGCCGATCTTGTGCGCATGGTCGACGACCATATGCAGAAAACGGGCGAGTTGATCGCGTTCACGCACGAGGTCGGTATTCAGCAAGGTATCGTAACCCTCGCGGCCGCCCCACAGCACATAATTATCGCCGCCGAGTCGTTGCGTCGCATCGAGCGCGTGGCGCACTTGTGTCGCCGCAAACGCGAAAACCTCAGGATCGGGACTGGTCGCGGCGCCAGCCGCATAACGGGGATGCGAGAACAGATTGGCCGTGCCCCATAGCAGCTTGATGCCCGTGCTTTCCTGCTTGCGCGCCAGATAGTCGGCAATGCGCAAGAAGTTTTCGCTGTATTCCTTCAGGCTCGATCCTTCGGGCGAAACGTCGGTGTCGTGAAACGTGTAGTACGGCGTGCCGAGCTTCGAAAAGAACTCGAATGCGGAGTCCGCTTTCTGCTGCGCGCGCTCCATCGCGTCGCCGGCTTGCTGCCAGGGACGTCGAAACGTGCCTTGCCCGAAAATATCCACACCCGGCCAGACGAACGTATGCCAGTAACATACGGCAATGCGCAGATGTTCTTCGAGCGTCTTTCCGAGTACCTTTTTGCTTTTATCGTAATGGCGGTACGCAAGCGGGTTATCCGATTGAGGGCCTTCGTAGCGGATCTCGGGAATGTGTTCGAAGTAAGACATCAGCGTCTCCAGTTTATGGTGCACCGCAACCCGTGCGACGTCGCCGCGCCGGTTGTCAAGGTGACGCCATGCTGCCGCTTGCACGATGCGTCGGCAATTGCGAAATTGCGCAGCGTGCTTGATGTTTCTTACCGCCCATGATTTTGTTTCGCACCGGCGCGCGATTCGGGGCCTAGAATAACCAGACGCTTAAAACCGGTGCCGTTCAAATTAAGCATCTAACAGGAGACGAAGGCGTGACGGGTCGTTGGCCCGCGCGCCGCTCACCGCCATGACCCGTCCGCAAACACCACAGACGACCCATCGGATCGCGCTGCTGTTCAACGCGAACAAGGTCTACGACCGCGAGATCATTACCGGCATCGGCAACTACCTGCTGTCCACGCGCGTGGCGTGGGACCTGTTCCTCGAAGAAGATTTTCGCTGCCGGCTGACGGGCATCGAACGCTTCGACGGCGACGGCATCATCGCGGATTTCGACGATCCCGCCGTGGGCGAAGCGCTGCGCGATTGTCCATTGCCGGTGGTCGCCGTGGGTTCGTCGTTCGAAGACCCGGCGCACTATCCTCCGGATTTACCCTATATCGCCACCGACAACAGCAAACTCGTCTCACTCGCTTATACGCATCTGATCGGCGCGGGTCTCGAGCACTTCGCGCTGTACAGCCTGCCGCAGGCGCAAGAGAACCGCTGGGCGCAACAGCGCGAACTCGCGTTCGCTCATCTGCGTAGCGCGGATGGACACAGCGCCGAGCAGATCGATGGCGAGATGTATCGCGGACTCTCCACCAGCGCGCCGTCATGGAACCAGGCGACCGAACAGCTCACCGCATGGCTGCGGGATTTGCCGAAGCCGGTCGGCATCATCGCCGTGACCGATGCGCGTGCGCGGCATCTGCTTCAGGCGTGTTTGATCGCCGGCATTCCGGTGCCCGAAGAAGTCGCGATCATCGGCATCGACAATGATCCGTTGACGCGCACGTTGACGCGTATTCCGCTTTCTTCGGTGATTCAGGGCACTGAGGAAATGGGCCGCACCGCGGCTCACCTTTTGCATCAGATGCTGCATGGTGCGCGCTTTCCCGGGCGGCGCATTCTCGTTCCGCCGGTCGGCATCAACGTGCTCGAATCGACGAAGCATCAACCGCTGGCGAGTCCGTATGTGATGCGGGCGCGGCACTTCATCCGGCAGTACGCGTGCCAAGGTATTCGCACCGAACAGGTTGCCGACTATGTGGGCGTTTCGCGTTCGTCGCTCGAAGAGTACTTCCGGCGCGAACGGCAGTGCACCGTGCATCAGGAAATTTTGCGTCATAAACTCGATGTCGCGAAAGCACTGCTGGCAAAGCGCGATGCGTCGAGCGCGGAAGTGGCGATCCGTTGCGGCTTTACGTCGCTGCAATACATGTACGCGGTATTTCGACGCGAACTCGGCTGTACGCCGCGTGAATACCAGGAGCAGGCGAATTCGACGTCCGCGCCGGGCTGAGCATGCCTATTCTCTTTTCTTCTCACTGACGACATGATCAGCATCGCACAACTTTCTTCCGAGCCGTGGGGCACATTGCGCGGTGGCGATTCCGTTCGACTCTTCACGTTGCGCAATGCGCACGGTATGAAGGTCGCCATCAGCGATCTGGGCGCGACGCTGGTCTCGTGGCATGCGCCGGATCGTGCCGGCGTGCTCGGCGATATCCTGCTCGGCCACGACACGCCCGCCGAATATGTGGCGGCCACCACTTATATGGGCGGCCTGATAGGCCGCTGGGCGAACCGCATTGCCGATGCGCGCTTCACGCTCGATGGCATCGAGTACACGCTCGACCGCAATGAAGGCGCGAATCTGCTGCATGGCGGCACGGTGGGTTTTCATCGCGCGCTGTGGGACGTGAGCGAGGACAACGGCGCGTTGCTCATGCGGCTGGAGTCGCCCGAAGGCGACGCCGGTTTTCCCGGCAACGTGACCACGCAAGTGCGCTACTCGCTCGACGACGACGGCACGCTGACCATCGCCTATGAAGCGATCACCGATGCCGCGACGCCGCTCAATCTGACGAGCCATCCGTACTTCAATCTCACGGGCCGGCCGGGGGCCGACATTCGCGGCCACGTGTTGTCGATCGATGCCGACCGCTTCTTTGAAGTCGATGCCGCGATGATTCCGTGCAAGCTCGCGGAAGTGGCAGGCAATGCCTTCGATTTCCGGCAGAGCGCGCCGATCGGCGCGCGGCTCGACTGGCCGCACGCGCAGTTGGCGACCGCTGGCGGCTTCGATCATTGCTACGTGCTGCGCGATGCACGCGACGCCGGCAAGAACGGCGCCACTCCGCCGGTGCGCCAGGTTGCCTGCGCTTACGATCCCGGCAGCGGACGCGAATTGACCGTCTCGACCGATCAACGCGGCTTACAGTTTTATAGCGGCAACTGGTTAAAAGGCGACACAGGACGCGGCGGCGTTGCGTATCAAGCACATGCCGGTTTGTGTCTCGAAGCCGGCGGCTTTCCGAACCAGGTCAATATGGCTGAGCAGGACGAAGTGATCGTGCGAGCCGGCAGCACATATCGGCAAGTGACTGCGTATCGTGTCGATGTACGCCAAGGCGTGTGACGCGATTGTTCACCTATTACGAACGACATTACATCACGCCGACTTACTGTTTGTGGCAACACTGAATTACCGTATCAGGGGTTTCCCCTAGACCCCGCCCTTCCTAGAATCCGTGCGTGGTGCCGAAGATTGTTGCGGCACCCAATAAAATATTCTCGGAGGGAAGCATCATGAAATCGCTTATCAAGGCAGTGGCGCTAGTTGCGGTGTTCGCGGCGCCGGTGGCATCGTTCGCGCAATCCGAGCAGCCGGTCACGCGCGCCGAGGTCAAGGCGCAATTGAAGCAGCTCGAACAGGCCGGCTATAACCCCGCGGTCGCAACCGACTCCACCTACCCCGCTGACATTCAAGCGGCCGAAGCTCGCGTGGCCGCGCAAAACAATGGAGCGACGGGATATGGTCCTTCCACCACTGGCTCGTCCGAAACCGGCTCTAACGTTCCTGCTGGAAACCCGAATCTGCAAGGTCAGTAGGACGCAGTCTGCTCCAGGCAATTCGATGCGAGCGCATGGTTCAGGCATGCGCTCGCGTTTGTGCGTCGGATGCGTGACCGTGACAGAGCGACGGTTGATAGCGCTAGCTTCGGTTGAGTTTAAGGGGTACGTTTTTGTGGTCGTTCTGAGGCTGCTGGTGAAGGAGGCGCATGCGATTGTGCATGACGCCTCGCTTCGTTGATGCTTTTGGTTCACCGCTACCCGTTGATCAGTGCCGCACGGCGACCGCTTGCTGCGTTTGCGTTTTTACGATCGACGCGGTTTTCGCAGGCGTTCTTTTTCGCTTGACGACGTTGGCGGTGGGTTGCGATCCGCTCGCGAGCTTGGATGCTTCGGCAAGAAGGCGCGTTGCGTGGCTGGCCGTCAGACGCGCTTGAGAGACGCCCTTTGCGTCGAGCGCGATCACCTGGAACAGCTCGCGATCGCTTTCGAGGTCTTGCTGATATTGCTCCGCAGTGTCGACGAGTAGTTCAAGCATAATCTGGCGGCGGCGTCTTTCGTCACTCGTAATGGGAGGATTCCTACATATCGAGGACGCGAGTGTGATCAGCGTGTTCAGTTGGCTCAATTGCCGGTCGCAGAAGTCGAATGCAGATAGGGCGAGTTTTTCGTACTGGAGTGCGTCGACAGGTGGGCGTGAAACGGGTTGACTCTTAATGGGCTTGGTCATTTTGCGATCTCCCTGATGCTTGCTCAGATCGCCCGACACTCTCTTTGGGAAGGGTGAGCGGGCACGTAGCGGGATTGGAAGACCGGTGTAATGCCAAGCCGGCGAGCCTCGCGGCCCCCCCACCACAGCCCGCCCATTGGCTACAACAGACGTGCAGGGATAGACGCACGCCCGCCTGGGCGGGTGTGCGGGCATTACATTCAGGCTTCCAAACCTGGCCGCCGGGTGTTTCCCAACGGCGTGGTGATTATAAATCAGGTGGGATTATGAGAGGGTAACGGGGCGGGCTAAAGGCTCGGTTTTGGACGATGCGACAGGTTAATGATGTACTTAGGCTTGTGCGTGCAGACGCCGGTTGCGTTGCACTAAGCGGACTGGCGCAGTGCGCGCCATACATTTCCCGATGTCTGGTCAGCGCGACCTATACGACGATGGTCGATAGTCGATCATTCGTCAGTAGTCCCACTGCACCGGCACGAAATGGAAGCGTTCACCCTTCTTTGCAATGTGACCAATAGACGGGAACGCGACATGCGCTGCGGCCAGCAGAGCGCCCGTTTCAGCGGCTTCGTTGAGCAGCGCGATACGCACATCCGCAGCCACCTCCGGCTCGTGCTCGAAGCCATTTTGCCATCGGGGATTATCGAAGTTGACTTCGAAAATCGCGTCGCCTACGAACGTCAGTTTCTCGCCGTTTGATGCGATGTCCACGACGCAGTGCCCGGGGGTGTGTCCGCCCGTCACGCGAGCCGACACGCCCGCTGCGACTTCCACGGTCTGATCGAATCGCACGATGTTTTCGCCATAGAGCTCGACGAACTTTGCAGCAGCCTTGCGGAGTGCGGGAGGAACCGTTTCCGGCATCACCGTCTTGCTGAAGTCCGGATTTTTCCAGAACTCCACTTCCGCAGCCGACACGTGAATGCGCACGTCCGGACGCAGCTTGGCCTTGACGCCATCAACGTTCAGCCCGCCGACGTGATCCATGTGCATATGCGTAACGACAATGTCGGTGATCGCAGCCAGGTCGATGCCAGCCGATTCCAGGCGCATCACCGACCGACCGGCGCGCGAGAAGTATTCGAAACCGTCACCCACGCCCGAGTCGACCAGGATCAGGCGTTCGCCGCTGCGCACGAGCGCGATATTCAGCGCCCAGTCGAACATGTCACGTTGCAGGAAACGACCATCGAACCATTCGTTGCGGTCCGCTTCGCTCACGTTAGTGGACATGGTGGAGGTCGGCAGTGGCAGAACGCCATCGCTGATCAGCACGATATCGACATCACCCACGCGCACGGCGTAGCGGGAAGGCACGAGTTCGCCTGAACCTTCTTTGCCAAGGTTGGCGGTGACAGGCTGCACGTTACGGGTTGTTTCGCTCATGGCAATAGTCCTCTTAAACAATGGGGTAAGCAGCACTGGGCGGCGTGGTGCACTAACACGAGCGTGAATATCGCGCGCTGCGTGTTGCTCGCGTTTAGACACGACCGTGAGACTGAATCTAGTCAGCGGGGTTGAATGCCAGTAGCGTCGCGAATGTGCTCAGCGTGTTGTCCGAACGGCAACAATCGGCGAGTTTGAGGAGGGTACGTGAATGTCAGAACGCGCTCGAGACGAACGCGGAGGCGCGAGAAGTGAATGCAACCAGGCATGTATGCGTTCGACAAGCCATCGATATTTGCGACGGCCGCTGCCATATGTGGGACGGTGCCTGGCCATCATCGGCTTGATGCCGCAATTGCACAATATCCGCCGATGCCGCTTGGGGTTGTCGCCGCGATCGGCATGGATCACGCGCGGGCGTTGCAGGGGATGACCGCGCAATCCGCGCATCGGCGGAATGGCGTCGCCGGTCGGCTGTGAAGGAAGTACGCCGCTGCTTGCTTAGCGGGTGTGAGCCACGTGACTAAGCAACGGCCGCATGGACTCGCGGAACCGAACATCTATCGGTGCGAGCAAATGCAAACTCGGTCTACTGCCTCTCCCGCTCGTCCGGCATATGTCGCCGCATAAAAACATCAATACCATCCACCCGCGACGAAGCAAACGCCCTGACCACCACAACACCCACAATACCCAAAACAACCACCACAGCCGGGATCTCAAACAAGGTCATATCCACGATAAACCTCCTCATAAACCGGGAGCAGCCACGGCGCGCGACACCATCGCCGCGACCACACCTCACACTCCCAGTTTACGAAGACAGACCTCGACCACCAAACGAGCATTTTTCATCGGTATGTGAGAAATACTCGCCGTAGCGCCGATCCGGCGTCACGTTCACTCAATGCCGCTCCGGATAACGCAATCTCGAATGATTCCGGCCATAAGACATGTAAATAGTCATGCCGATCACAAGCCACACAACAAGCCGCACCCACGTAACAAGCGGCAGGCCGGCCATTAGCAGCAGGCAAAACAGAATCCCCAGGATCGGCACGATCGGCACCCCAGGAACCCTGAAAGGACGTGAAGCATCCGAGTCACTGCGCCGCAAATAAATCACCGCGCCGCACACAAGAATGAACGCGAACAAAGTGCCGATACTGACCATCTCTCCGAGCACGCTAATCGGCGTAAGCGCCGCCACGATTGCAACAACCGAGCCAATCAGAATCTGGCTTAAATGAGGCGTCTGAAGACGCGGATGAACTCGCGCGAAAAGAGGCGGCAGCAAACCATCCGTCGACATCGTGAAGAAAATTCGGCTCTGCCCGTACAGCAGCACGAGAATCACCGTGGTCAATCCTGTCAGCGCACCGATCTTGATCAGAATGGAGAACCAGTTCATGCCGATGGCATCCACACCCTTGGCGATCGGATCAGGAACATTCAGTTCAGCGTAAGGCACGAGCCCAGTGAGCACGCCTGCAACGAGTATGTACAAAATCGTGCAGATGATCAGCGACCCGAGGATGCCGATCGGCATGTCCCGCTGCGGTCTTCTCGCCTCCTGCGCCGCGGTGGAAACCGCATCGAAGCCGATAAACGCGAAGAACACCACGGCCGAGCCGCGCAGAATGCCGCTCATGCCGAAGTTGCCGAACTCGCCGGTATTCGCGGGAATGAACGGATGCCAGTTCGCCGGCTTGATGAAAAACAGGCCGAGGGCGATAAAAGCCACCACCACGACCAGCTTGACTGCCACCATGATGTTGTTGAGCCGCGCCGATTCCTTCGTACCGAGCACGAGCATGATGGTAAGAATGGCGATGATCACTATCGCGGGCAGATTAACGATGCCTGTCGCGGTGGTGCCATCGGCCAGCTTGATGACGGTGCCAGGCGCAGTGGCGAGAACGGGCGGGATATTGATCCCTACGTTATGCAGCAAGCTCACGATATAACCGGACCATCCGACCGCCACCGTGGCGGCCCCCATCGCGTATTCGAGGATCAAGTCCCAGCCGATGATCCACGCGAATATTTCACCCAGCGTGGCATACGTGTACGTGTAACTGCTGCCGCACACCGGCAACATCGCCGCAAGTTCCGAATAACAGAGGCCGACGAACGCGCATGCAATGCCCCCGAGCACGAACGACAAGACGATGCTCGGGCCGGCGAATTGCGCTGCGGCGGTGCCCGTCAGAACGAAGATGCCTGCGCCGATGATGGCGCCGATACCCATCGCCGTGATACTGGTGGCGCCGAGTGTTTTCGATAGTGAGTGGCCTTCTTCCGCGTCGGCGCTTCCTACTATATCGGCGACGGATTTCCGTGCCATGTAGCTCGTATCAGCCATGATGAGTCGTCCCGTTCGAATGGTGTTGGGCACGCGCCGACCCGGCTTGCTTCGGCTCGCGGATCACGACAAAAACATCTGTTACTGAAAACTAGCGGGTAAGGTAAGGGGAATGGAAAATTCAGTGTAGTCCGAATTAAAAGCAAAGTGAATATTTGATTCTGTCCCGCCCACGGTTAAAACTTTGCTCGCTTTCTTAGATAATCCTCAAATCTCCACCCGTGCCCCCAACTCGATCACTCGATTGGCCGGCAGCTTCAGATAAGCCGCGACGTTACCCACGTTATGCAACATGACGGAGAACAAGCGCTCTCGCCACATCGCCATGCCGCTATCACGAGTCGGCACGAGAGTCGCACGGCTCAGAAAGTAGGAAGTCTCGGCCGGCTCGAATGCCAGCCCGTAAGCCTTGCAAACTTCGAGTGCGCGCGGTAGATCGACTTCATCCATGAAACCATACGTAATCGTGACCTGGTAGCATTCCGAATCGAGTGAGCGCACGCTCACACGCTCACTGGCAGGCACCCACGGTATCTCCTCGTTGTCGACCGTCACGAAGACGACGCGTTTGTGCAGCACGCGGTTATGCATCAGATTGTTGATCAGCGAATGCGGCACACCGTCAGGATCCGGCGAAAGAAAGATCGCCGTGCCACCGCAGCGAATCGGCGATTCCTTCAGCAGCGTCGCCAGATAAGGTTTGAGCGGCGTCGTCCCGGCTCTCACGCGCGCTTCGGCACGCATCATCTCCCAGCCTCGTCCCCAGGTTGCCATGATCGTGTAGATAATCAGCCCGACCAGAAGCGGGAACCAGCCGCCTTCCATGAACTTCAGCAGGTTCGCGGAGAAGAATGCCGCGTCGATCACGAAGAAGAAACCGGTCGCAGCCACGCACAGCAGCCAGTTGTAATGCCACGCATAGCGAATGACGAAAAACGTCAGAATGGTCGTGATCAGCATCGTGCCGGTCACGGCGATACCGTACGCGGAACCGAGCGCCGTGGATGAACCGAAGCCGAGCACAGCAGCCACGACTGCAGCCAATAATGTCCAGTTGATGCCTGGCACGTAGATTTGCCCCATCTCCCTTTCCGAGGTATAGACAACGTTCATGCGCGGCAGAAAGCCGAGTTGCATCGCCTGCTTGGTCATCGAATACGTGCCCGAGATAACGGCTTGCGACGCGATCACGGTCGCAACCGTCGAGAGCACGATCATCGGATACAGCGCCCATTGCGGAAACAGTTTGTAAAACGGATTTTGCAACGCGCCCGGATCGGCAAGCAGCAACGCGCCCTGCCCCAGATAGTTCAACGCGAGTGCTGGAAACACGAGGCCGAACCACGTCAGCCGGATCGGCTTCGCGCCGAAATGTCCCATGTCGGCATACAGAGCTTCCGCGCCTGTCAACGACAGAACGACCGCGCCCAAAGCAACGAACGCCAGCCACCGATGATGCATACAGAACGCCAGCCCCGTGAGCGGATTGAGCGCGAAAAGAATCGCGGGCGCCCGCATCATGTTGACGATGCCCACCACCGCAAGCACGATAAACCAGAGCACCATCACCGGTCCGAACACGATGCCGATACCGGCCGTGCCGCGTTTCTGCATCAGGAACAGCGTGACCAGCGCGACCAGCGTCACGGGTATCACACAGGTCTTGAGGAACGGCGCGGCCACTTCGAGACCTTCGACCGCGCTCAGCACCGAGATCGCCGGCGTAATCACACTGTCACCGTAAAAGAGCGCCGCGCCCATGATGCCGATGCCGAGCAACGCATGGCGCAAGCGCGGCCGCGCGGCGACAGACGACGCGGCCAGCGCCAGCAGCGCCATAATCCCGCCCTCACCGTGATTGTTCGCGCGAAGAATCAACGTGACGTATTTGAGCGAGACGACGATGATCAGCGACCAGACGATCAGCGACACAATGCCCACCACATTCAGCGCGTTGAGCGACAGCCCGCTGGCCGGATCGAACACCGTCTGCAACGTATAAAGCGGACTGGTGCCGATGTCGCCATACACCACACCCAACGCTGCCAGCGCGAGTGCAGGCGTCGCCGGGCGGTGATGCTCGCGCCCGCCGGAATTGCCCGCATCGGCCGCGGCGGATACTGACTGGCTCATGTCTCGCTCCCAGTTTCGTGTTCTCGCAGTGCAACATATGGATTGGGCCGGTGCACGTGCAGAACCGATTCCTGCTTTTATCAGGCCTCGTTTTTTTCGAGGAGTCGCCTGCGTCCCACGCAACAGTCCGCCTCGCGGAAGCAACTTTCGTACGAGAAACACGCGTTGCAATCCCTAACGCCTGACGCGCATTCATAATGTTCTGATGTTTCGCGTATCTGCCTTTCGCCAGCGCGATCTGTCTCTTTTCCTGAAGGACGGTGTGCCACTAATTCAACATATACCATCGGCCGTTTGCCACGCTACTGATACGTGAAGTAGTGACAGATTTATTTCTTGGGCAGACATGCAAGGCGCAAGCAAGCGCTGCCCTGCTTTGCCATGCGTATCGCGACCATGGCGATGGTCACGATCGGCGCGATGCTCGGCCATGTCATCGGTCATGTGGCGCGCAGGCCCGCGGATCACCCTTTCTTTAGGTCCACTCCGCGTATGACGCCGCCGACCCCCTGTATGATGGCGGGTCCGCGTCGACCTGAACGTCCGGCCAGAGTCCACGCAAACGCATCCATTCACGACAACCCAGAGGAAGATTGGCATGACGGCCGCAACGCAATTCGATCAGGTTTCCATTGTTAAACGAGCCAACGTCTATTTCGACGGCAAGTGCGTTTCGCACACGGTTCTGTTCGCCGACGGCACGCGCAAAACGCTTGGTGTGATCCTGCCGGGCGCGCTCAACTTCGGCACCGACGCGCCGGAACTCATGGAAGTACAGGCCGGTCAATGCCGCATCCGCCTCGAAGGCAGCGACGAGTGGAAGACGTACGGTGCGGGCGAGTCGTTCTCGGTGCCCGGGAAAAGCCGCTTCGATATCGACGTGATCGAAACACTCGACTACGTCTGCAGCTATCTGTAAAACGCGTCGCGTCGCGCGTCATCGACAATCGCCGGTTGGGCACGAGCCATCACCCAACCGGTGAAGAGACAAGCACGGATTGAAGTTTCCGTTACGATCAACGGTGCTCGTATCATGTTCGCTCAGCCACGCACCGACGTGTTTCGACATTGTTCAACAGCGCCTCAAAATCCTCGATGGGAAGCGGGCGGCAGAAATAATAGCCCTGATACGCGTAGCATCCCGCCGCAGCGAGGAAATCCCGCTGAGCCTCGGTTTCGACGCCTTCGGCAATCACACCCAAACCGAGGCTGCGCGCAAGCGCCACGATAGTTCTGGCAATCACGGCGTCGTTCGGATCGACCAGGACGTCACGCACGAATGAGCGGTCAATTTTCAACTGATCCAAAGGCAGCCGCTTCAGGTAGGACAGCGACGAATAGCCGATGCCAAAATCGTCGAGCGCGAATACGATGCCTTTCGCTTTCAGCGCGCTCATCTTCTCAATGATGTCCTGCACGTTGTCGACCAGCACACTTTCCGTCAGCTCCAGTTTCAGCCTGTCAGGCCGCGCGCCGGTGCGAGCGATAATCGTCAATACGTTGTCCACGAAATCGGCTTCGCGGAACTGTTGAACGCTGACATTGACCGCGATCGTGAGATGCGCCATGTCGGGCCGCGTTGCCCATTGCGCCAGTTGCGCGCAAGCGGCCTCCAGCACCCAGCTTCCCAGCGCAAGGATCAGTCCAGTCTCTTCCGCGAGCGGAATGAACTCGGCAGGCGGCACGATACTGCGCTGCGGATGCTGCCAGCGCACCAGCGCTTCCGCGCCTGTCACTCGCGTGCCCACAACCTGCGCCTGGTAGTGGAGCAGGAACTGATTGTCCTGGATGGCGTTGCGCAAGCCCGCTTCCAGCGCGGCTCGCTGCACCACGACGGTCTGCATGTCGGGATCGAAGAAACGCACGGCATTGCGTCCCCGTTCCTTGGACTTGTACATCGCGAGGTCGGCCTGCTTGAGAAGTTCGTCGATCGAGGCCTGATGTCCTCTGAACACGGTGGCGCCAATGCTCGCACTCGTGCGGTACTCGATCTTGCCAAGCTGGTACGGACTGCCCAGAACAGCGAGGATTCTTTCGCCCACGGCCTCCGTCTGATTGGCCGCCTCCTGCCGGTTCTTGTGCAGATTGCCGAGCACCACCACGAACTCGTCGCCGCCCACTCGCGCCACGGTGTCGCTTTCGAGCACGCTATCTGCCAGACGCCGCGCCACTTGCTGCAGCAGCAGATCGCCTTTGTCGTGGCCCAAGGTATCGTTCAACGTCTTGAAGTGATCCAGGTCGATGAACAGCAGCGCGCCGCATGCTTCGTTGCGGGCGCTGGCCGTGATCGCCTGCCTCAGGCGGTCCAGCAACAGCGTGCGATTGGGCAACCGGGTCAACGCATCGAAGAAGGCCAATTCCTTGATTCTCTCTTCTGCGATCTTGCGCTCGGTAATGTCGTGATGCGTGGCGACATAGTGGCTGACGGTGCCGTCGTCGCTCATCACGGCGGAGATCGTGAGCCATTTCGGGTACACCTCGCCGTTCTTGCGGCGGTCCCAGACTTCTCCTTGCCATCCGCCCGCACTGTGAATCGCTTCCCGCATCTCCTCGAAGAATGCGTCGTCGTGGCGGCCGGATCGCAGCACGCGCGGTGTCTGGCCGACGATCTCCTCGGCCGTATAGCCGGTACATTCGGTGAAGGCCGAGTTCACGCGCAGAATGGTGGCGCTCGCGTCGGTGATCATCATCGGTTCCATCGAGTCGAATGCGACAGCGGCAATGCGCAGTTCAGCCTCGACCTGTTTGCGCTCGGTAATGTCGCGGCCGCTCATGCGAAAGCCGATGAACTCGCCCTTGGAATCGGTAATGGGAACCCAGGACGCGGACAGCCACATGAGCGAGCCGTCCTTGCGAACACAGCGAAACTCAAGGTCATTGCCGCGCAAACCCTGTAGCGCCTTCTGGAATTCAGGCGCCACGCGGGGAATGTCCTCGGGATAAATCACGGTGCCCGCAAAATCCGGTAAGGCCATGCACTCGTCGACCGTATAGCCGATGTACGCCTGCACCGCCGAGTTGATCCAGCGCGGCTTGCCGTCGGGTCCCCACCAGATTTCCCAGTTGACCGTACAGTCGGCGATCGCGCGGAATTTCTCTTCGTTCTCGCGCAATTCCTTTGTCATTGCCGAAGCAAGCCGCATCGCCCGGCCGCGGCCGGTCATCATCAGCCAGGTGAGCAGCGCCAGCAACAAGCTAAGGCCCGTGCCGGTGCTGGCGATGAGGAGCGCGGCGTTGCGGCCGAAGCGGGCCTTGAAGTCGTCGTGGGCGCTCATCGAGAGCGTCCAGTCATGTCCGCCGACAACCAGATATTCATAGGCCGACATGTCCGCAGGCCGATGATGACCGGGCGCCTCCGGCGTCTTGTGCAACAGCGTGGCGGCCGACATCTCGACGCCGTCGTAGATAGCGATGGTGAGACCAGGCGGCTGCTCGCCGTACAGGCTGGCGATGACATCGTGCATGCGGAACGACGCGAACACCCAGCCGACCAGGTGCGCGCGGCGCTGGGCGACGCTGTCTTGCGGCTGGCCTCGTGCATAGATCGGCAGGTACATGACGAATCCGGGGCGAGTATTGCCGCCGGAATCCACCGAGAGGCGAACTTTGCCGGAAAGGGTCGCCATGCCGGAGTCGCGCGCCTGCTCCAGGGCGCGCCGCCGGACCGGATCCGCCCATGCATCGAAGCCGGGCGCCGCGCGATTGATGCCGATGAACGGCTCGCGCTGGATGATGGGCGCATAATTCTCGCGCGAGCCTTCGGGCTCGATCGCGTAGTCGGGCACACCGAGCCGGCGCATGGCCGTTATATGCTCGAGCTTTTGCGTCGCCGGCACCCACGCGACGATGCCTATTGCCTGGATGCCGGAGAAGTTGGCGTCGAGATTGAGCGTGCCGACGTAGTCACGAAACCGGCCGCGATCGATCTCGCCCGTCGCGGCGACCAGGCTCTGTACACCGCGTAGCAAGAGCTCGTACGTGCCCATGCGCTGCTCGATCCGGCTGACGGCGTCGCCCAGCGAATAGTTGAACTGGGACAGCAGTTCATGACGCGTGGCTTGCCGCTCGTGGTCCCACAGCATCCAGGTCACGCTAAGCGCGGCGGACAGGACCAGAAACGGAAGCAGGACGAGGCGTGCCCAGTTCACGGCTGCGTCTTGAAATCGACCATCGAATCGGCGAGGTCGGGTTTGAAGTACTTCTCGAAGATGCGCCGCACGGTGCCGTCCGCGCGCATCTCATTCACCAGCGCGCGCCACTTTTCCCGCTCGGCCGGCGAGAGTGCCTTCTTCGACATGATGAGGCCGTGACGGACGGCGGGGTCGTCGAATTCCACGATGGTGGTGACGTCGCGGATTTTCTTCTCATCGATTGCAGGGTAATCGAAAGGCTCGATGATCATGCCTTGAATGCGCCGCAGGATCAGCGCCTGATACAGCGGATCCAAACCGCCGGCCTGGCTGACACGATTTTCGGCGGAAAGCTTGTCGACCAGCCGGTTTGCCGAGTCGCTATAGCGGAAGCTGCGGATAACGCCGAGCTGAAACTGATCGTTGTGTTCGAAGTCGGCCAGCCGATGAATTCCAGCGTCCTTGCGCACCAGCAGATAGTACTTGTTGCTGAAGTACCAGGCGAAATCCGCGTACTCATTACGCTCGTCGTTGGCAATGCCCGACAGGCTGAAATCCAGAGCGCCGGATTCAATCAGCTTCCAGATCCGGGCTCGCGACATCAGGCTGACTCTGATCTGGCAACCGCTGCGGCGAATCAGTTCGTCGGCGAAGTCCTTGTCGATCCCAGTATCTGTGTCGACGGAATAGAGCAGGCCGTGATCGTGTAAAGCGAGCGTAAACGAACGCGAACATTCCGGACCCGCGGCCATGGCGCTGCCCACGCAGCTTAGCGCCAGCAACAAACCCCCGAGGCAATGTCGAATCACAGTGTCTCCGTCGTACGAAGATGACTTGAGTACCACATTCAGTTTTCCCGACGATGGCCCCGGCGAGATCCTGCTATTGGGTCATTTTGAATGCGGCCAACGAGATGCCATTTCTTTACGGACTGGCCAGCATACACCTGTCCGTAGTGCCAGCGGAACATCCAACCGAAAGCGCTCTTCACGCAATATCGGCAACGGGCTGCAGTTCTTGAGACGGCGGTTGTTATTTTTTTGCGCGGAAGCGGATTCTGTCCATTTGGAGAACTTCCACGATCAGACACCTTCTTTGATCGAGTAAGCACAATTCATCAACCAATGGCACTATTCTCCCCACCCTGCTAGATTTTTACTCAGCCGAATCATTGATCGGGAGAGATCGATGGCCGACAGACCGACTTCCAATGCCTCCGCCGTCCGTTCGCTGGTGCTGATTGCCGTGGTCGTGGCCGCGCTGGTCGCGGCCTTCGCCTATACGGCGGGCTGGCTCTCGCCAGGGCGTCTCACGCCGGCAAAGATCGTCAACGGTCTCGCGCCGCCGGGCGGCGCGGCACTCGGCTTCCGGCGCAATCATGCCAAGGGCGTCTGCTTTACCGGCACTTTCGAATCGAACGGCGGAGCTACGGCTCTCTCGAAGGCGCCGATGTTCGCGCCTGGATCGTATCCGGTCACAGGACGTTTTAACCTCGCTACGGCCGACCCCAAAGCGCCGGATGCCACGGTCAGGGTGCGAGGCCTCAGCCTGCGCATCGTCGGACCGGATGGAAGCGAATGGCGCACGGCGATGATCGACGCGCCCTTCTTCCCGGTCGCCACGCCGCAGGCGTTCTACGCCCTGCTTCAGGCGTCGGCCAACACGAGCGATCCGGACGCGATGAAGAATTTTGTCGCCGCGCACCCGGAGTTCGGCACATTCGTCGGCTGGGCCGGCAGCGCGCCGTGGACAGCCTCGTACGCGCAGGACCGCTACAACAGCCTCAATAGCTTCATCTTCACGAATGCCCAGGGGCAGGAGCAGCCCGTGCGCTGGTCCTTCGTACCGGCCGCGCAGCCCGAGGCTGTCTCCCCCGACCAGTTGAAGGCGAAAGGCGCCGACTTTCTCGCCGCGGATATCACGCAGCGGGTGCAGAGCGCTCCGCAACGCTGGACGCTGGTCATCACCGCCGCCAACCCAGGCGATCCGACCGCCGACCCCACCAAAGCCTGGCCGGAAGACCGACGCAAGGTTGAGGCGGGCACACTGGTGGTCAACGCGATCGAGCCCGAGGCCGACGGTCCGTGTCGCGATCTCAACTTCGATCCCACGGTCCTGCCCTCCGGCATGCACGTCTCGGACGACCCGTTTCCGGCCGCGCGATCAGCCGCCTATTCTGTCTCGTTCAACCGGCGGACCGCCGAGGATAAGGACTATCCGCGCCATCCGGCGGGAGGAGCCACGCCATGACGACCCCGATCCACGCTCGCTTCACACCGCTGCAACGCGCGCTTCACTGGCTCATGGCGATCTGCATTCTGGCGATGCTGTTCATCGGCGTCGGGATGGTGTCCACCGTCCGCCCGGATTATCTTTCGCTGGTGTCGATTCACAAGCCGCTGGGTATCGTGATTCTCGTGCTGGCGCTGATTCGCCTGGTGGTGAGGTTCACGCGCGGCGCGCCGCCGCTGCCGGCGTCGATGCCGGAACCGATGAAACTCGCCGCCCGCCTCTCGCATCTCGCGTTCTATCTATTGATGATCGGGCTGCCGCTAATCGGCTGGGGCATGCTGTCGGCGGCGGACTATCCTGTCGTGGTGTTCGGAATACATTTGCCGTCCATCCTGCCGCATAGCAACGGTCTGCACACGCTGCTCTGGAACGCGCACAGAACGCTCGCGCTGTGTTTTTTTGCGCTGATCGTGCTTCACCTGGCGGCGGCGCTGCTGCACGCGCTAGTGAGACGTGACGGTGTATTCGAGGCGATGGCGTCCTGGTCGAGGCGGTGAGACCCGCGCCTCCGGCGATTGAAGCGAAGCGGGCGACCTGCACAGGCCGCCCGCGTCAAACTCTACTGAGTTACCGCATCGTCACGCTTACCGCACCTTCCCCTGCTTCCACGCAGTCAGCAACTGGTCATACTTGACCGTTTCGCCTTTCGGCTTCTCGTTCGCCAGCTTCTTCCACGGTGCGTGCTGATCCGACAACCATTTGTCCGGTGCGCTTTCCGGATTCAATTCCGGCGCGCAGACCTTCATGCCCGCGCGCTGCAGACGGCCGAGTACCTGGTCCATTTCTTTCGCCAGATTGTCCATCGCGGCTTGCGGCGTCTTCTCGCCGGCGACGGCTGTCGCGACGTTCTTCCACCACAGTTGCGCCATCTTCGGATAATCGGGTACGTTGTTGCCAGTCGGCGTCCACGCGACACGAGCCGGGCTTCGATAGAACTCGATCAACCCGCCGTACTTGTCCGCGTTCTTCGTGAAGTAATCGCTATGAATATCGGAATCGCGAATGAACGTGAGACCGGTAATCGACTTCTTCAGCGAGACGGTTTTGGACGTGACGAACTGCGCGTATAACCACGCGGCAGCGCGCTGATTCGGCGGCGTCGACTTGAAGAAAGTCCACGAACCGACGTCCTGATAGCCGTTCTGCATGCCGTCCTTCCAGTATGGACCGTGCGGCGACGGCGCCATCCGCCACTTCGGCGTGCCGTCCGCGTTGGTCACGTTGCCGGGTTTCAGCATCGACGCGGTGAACGCGCTGTACCAGAAGATCTGCTGGGCGATCTTGCCTTGCGCCGGCACCGGCCCCGCTTCGTTGAAGGTCATGCCCGAGGCTTCGGGCGGCGCGAACTTCTTCAGCCAGTCGATGTATTTGGTGGTCGCGAACACCGCGGCCGGACTATTCGTGCCGCCGCCGCGCGAGACCGACGCACCCACCGCATGGCAACCGTCCGGCGTGACGCGCACGCCCCATTCGTCGACCGGCATGCCGTTCGGAATGCCCTTGTCGGCTTCGCCCGCCATCGAAAGCCATGCATCGGTAAAGCGCCATCCCAACGACGGGTCTTTCTTGCCGTAGTCCATGTGCCCATAGACCTTTTCGCCGTCGATATTCTTGACGTCGTTCGTGAAGAATTCGGCGATGTCCTCATACGCGGACCAGTTCACCGGCACGCCCAGCTCGTAGCCGTATTTCGCCTTGAACTTGTCCTGCAGATCCTTGCGCGCAAACCAGTCGGCGCGGAACCAGTAAAGATTCGCGAACTGCTGGTCGGGCAGCTGATAGAGCTTCTTGTCCGGCGCGGTCGTGAAACTTGTGCCGATAAAATCCTTGATGTCGAGACCAGGGTTCGTATATTTCTTGCCTTCGCCGGTCATATAGTCGGACAGCGGCATGATCACGCCATAGCGATAATGCGTGCCGATCAGGTCGGAGTCGGAAATCCAGCCGTCGTAAATACTCTGGCCGGATTGCATCGAGGTCTGCAGTTTCTCGACGACGTCGCCTTCCTGGATGATGTCGTGCTTGACTGAAATGCCGGTGATTTCGGTGAACGCCTTGGCGAGCGTTTTCGATTCGTACATGTGCGTGTCGAGTGTTTCAGACACCACGTGCACTTCCTTGACGCCTGCCGATTTCAGCGTCGCAGCGGTATCGATGAACCACTTCATCTCGTCCATCTGCTGCTGCTTCGATAGCGTGCTGGGCTGGAACTCGCTATCGACCCACTTCTGCGCTTCGGGCGTGCCGGCGATCGACGCGTGGCTCGTGAAGCCAGTCGCGATGACGCCTGCCACGGCGAGCGTGACGATTCGTCTCCTCTGTTGCATGGCTTTCTCCTGTGTCTCCGCACCCCTTGGATCAACTGCCGAGGTCCGCCCGGGGGCATCAACGGAACCGGTCTGTCCAGATACGCAAACCTTCAGGACGCAATGCTGTTCATCCTTTCCACATGACGATCAGCAGCACGAGCATCGACGCCGCAAAACCGGGCCATGCGCTCGCGCGTTCCGCGCTGATGCCAATCCACGCGAGATTGATATACGCCGCAATCAGCAGTCCGATAAAAAGCCGGTCGCCGCGTGTGGTGCCGATCGGCAGGAAGCCTTTGCGTTCGGCGGTGGGCGAGCGGATTTCCCACACGGTCATGCCCGCCAGCATCACCACGATGCAGCCGAAGAAGATCGCCACTTCCGGTGTCCAATACATCCACGTGAGCATCAGACTCTCCCCATCGCAAAGCCCTTCGCGATGTAGTTCCGCACGAAATAGATGACGAGCGCGCCGGGCACGATGGTCAGCACGCCCGCCGCCGACAGCACGCCCCAATCCATCCCCGCCGCCGATACCGTGCGCGTCATCACCGCGGCAATCGGCTTGGCGTTGACGGTGGTGAGCGTGCGAGCGAGCAGGAGTTCGACCCAGCTGAACATGAAGCAGAAGAACGCGGTCACGCCCACGCCCGACTTGATCAGCGGCAGGAAAATCTTGATGAAGAATGCCGGGAACGTATAGCCGTCGATATAGGCGGTTTCGTCGATTTCACGCGGCACGCCCGACATAAAGCCTTCAAGAATCCACACCGCCAGCGGCACGTTGAACAGCATGTGCGCGAGCGCGACCGCGATATACGTATCCATCAAGCCCACGCTCGAATACAGCTGGAAGAACGGCAGCAGGAACACCGCGGGCGGCGTCATCCGGTTGGTGAGCAGCCAGAAGAACATGTGCTTGTCGCCGAGAAAGCGATAGCGCGAGAACGCGTACGCGGCAGGCAGCGCGACCAGTACCGACATCACCGTATTCATCAGCACGTAGATGATCGAATTGATATAGCCCCAGTACCAGGACGGATCGGTGAAGATGACCTTGTAGTTGTCGAAGGTCACGTGATGCGGCCAGATCGCGAACGCGGACATCGTCTCCTCGTTCGTGCGCAGCGAGATCGACAGCATCCAGTAGAGCGGAATCAGCGCGAACAGGATGTACAACGTCAGCACGGCCACGCGCATCCAGCGGTTATTGCGCATGGTCGTCTCCCAGCGTTGCAGGGCCGCCTTTGCCCACGCGCTCCATCCAGTTGTACAGAATGAAACACAGCAACAGGATGATCAGGAAGTAGATCAGCGAAAATGCCGCTGCCGGGCCGAGGTCGAATTGGCCGACCGCTTTCTGCGTCAGGTACTGCGACAGGAACGTGGTTGAATCGCCGGGGCCGCCGCCCGTCAGCACGAACGGCTCGGTGTAGATCATGAAGCTGTCCATGAAGCGCAGCAGCACGGCGATCATCAACACGCCGCGCATCTTCGGCAGCTCGATATAACGGAATACGGCGAAGCGGCTGGCGCCGTCGATTTCGGCGGCCTGATAGAACGCGTCGGGAATCGCGCGCAAGCCGGCATAGCAGAGCAGCGCGACGAGCGGCGTCCAATGCCAGATGTCCATGACGAGCACCGTGATCCACGCGGCGGCGGGACTGGCCGTGTAGTTATATTCGATGCCCGCGTGATTGAGTGCGTAACCGAGCAGGCCGATATCCGGACGCCCGAAAATCTGCCAGATCGTACCGACCACGTTCCATGGAATCAGCAGCGGCATGGCCAGCACGACCAGCGAAGCCGACGCGCGCCAGCCGGACGCGGGCATTGCGAGTGCAAGTCCGACGCCAAGCGGAATCTCGAACAGCAGCACGCAGGCGGAGAAGATGATCTGCCGTCCGAGCGCGCCGCGCAGGTCGTCGTCGTTGATGATGGCGCGAAACCACTCGGTGCCGACGAACACATGTTGCGTCGGGCTGATAATGTCCTGCACCGAATAATTGACCACCGTCATGAGCGGCAAGATGGCCGAAAACGCGACGCAGATGAACACCGGCACGACCAGCAGCCACGCCTTCTGATTGACGGGCTTGCTCATCGCGTGATCCTTTCGTCGTTGCTGAAGAATACGGTTTCCGCCGTGGCGAGCTTCAACCAGACCGCCCCTTCATCGACACGCAGATGCGGTTCGACCTTTGCCCTGAAGACGTGGCCATCGCACTGCGCCGTAACCAGTTGGTAGTTGCCGAGTTGCTGCACACGCAGCAGGTGAGCTTTCACCGCGCCGGCTTCACTGTCGCTCGCGAGGCGCACGAACTCTGGGCGAATGCCGAGCGTCAACCTGCCGTTGGCGTGCTTCAGCGTATCGAGCGTAGGCGGGTCGAGTTGCAAGTGTTGCGTGCCGATCCTGATGCCGTCGGCGTTCAGTTCGACCGGACAGAGATTCATCCCCGGACTGCCGATGAAATAGCCGACAAACGCATGATCGGGCCGCAAAAACAGGGCGCTCGGATCCCCTTTCTGCACGACGCGGCCGTTCGTCATCACGACGACTTCATCGGCGAAGGTCAGCGCCTCGACCTGATCGTGCGTCACATAGATCAACGTCAGCTTCAGTTGCTGATGAATCTTTTTCAACTGACGACGCAGGATCCACTTCATATGCGGATCGATAACGGTTAAGGGTTCATCGAACAGGATCGCGGCGACGTCCTTGCGCACGAGGCCACGTCCAAGCGAGATTTTCTGCTTCGCATCCGCCGACAGATTGTTCGCCTTGCGCGGCAATTCACGCGTCATGTCGAGAATTTCCGCGACTTCGTGAACACGCTGCTTCACGTCATGTGCCGACATTTTCCGGTTACGCAGCGGGAACGCGAGGTTGTCGAACACGCTCATCGTGTCGTAGATCACCGGGAACTGGAACACTTGCGCAATGTTGCGCTCGCGCGGGCTCTGCGCCGTGATGTCGCTGCCGTCGAACAACACCTTGCCCTCCGAGGGCGTCACCAGACCGGACACAATGTTGAGCAGCGTGGACTTGCCGCAACCGGACGGCCCGAGCAACGCATACGCGCCGCCGTCTTCCCAAACCATGCTCATTGGTTGCAACGCGTAGTCGTCGAGCGTGGCCGGGTTGGGTGCATACGCATGCGCGAGATTCTGGAACTCAATGCGCGCCATGAGCGGCCTCCGGGCCAGACACCAGCGTCGTGTCCGCGCCGAACACGAACAGTTCGTCAGGGTCGATGTACACGTCGAGTTCAGTACCCAGATCGATCTGATGCACGCCTTGCAGTTGCGCCACCAGATCGATGCCGCCTTGCCGCGTATGCAGATGCAAGTAGGTTTCGGAGCCGCTCAGTTCGGCCAGTTCGAGCCGGCACGGCACGGCAACGGAGCGCGGCGTTCGCGGCGCGAGTCGCAGATGGCCGGGACGGACGCCGATGCGGACCGTTTCGTTTGCGCTGACAGCCCGCACGCTGGGCCGCCCGAGCGGCACGTCGATACCGATTGGCAGGCGCGCGGCGCCGTCGGCGGTGAGATTGCTGGCGAGCATATTCATCGGCGGGTCGTTGAAGACGGCCGCGACGTCGATATTGGCCGGCGCGTTGTACACATCGAGCGTCGGTCCGTGCTGCAGCACGCGCCCCTTGTCGACGATCGCCGTATAGCCGCCGAGCAGAAGCGCTTCGAGCGGTTCGGTCGTCGCGTAGACGACGGTGGTTTTGCCGTCCGCGAACAACGTCGCCAATTCCACGCGCAATTCCTCGCGCAGCTTGTAGTCGAGATTGACGAGCGGTTCGTCCAGCAAGACCAGCGACGAGCGCTTGACCAGCGCCCGCGCCAGCGCGCAACGCTGCTGCTGGCCGCCGGACAGTTCGCCCGGACGCCGTTGCAGCAGGTGATCGATATGGAGTTTGGCGGCGACTTCGTGGACGCGCCGTTTGACTTCGTCGGCGGGCGTCTTTTGCAGCTGCAGCGGCGACGCAATGTTGTCGAACACCGTCATGGCCGGATAGTTGATGAACTGCTGGTAGACCATCGCGAGGTTGCGTTGCCTCACGCTGACGCCGGTCACGTCGTTGCCGTCGGCCAGCACCCGGCCGGAAGCCGGGCGGTCGAGTCCGGCCATCACGCGCATCAGGGTGGTCTTGCCGGCTTGCGTCGGTCCGAGCAGCACGTTGATCGCGCCGGGGACAAGCCGCAGATCGACGCCGTACAGGTCCGTGTGGGCGCCCGAAACGACCGTCACCCGCTCCAGTTCCAAGACCAAATCGCTCTCCTTTGTTCTAGTGCGTCTCCGGTACCGCGGGTGCCTTCTGGTCCAACTTGGGGCGGACGGCGAGCGCACCCCTTTTTCTGAAAGGAAATCAAAACAACGGGTTCGATGTTCCTTTTTGTTCGTTTACGTTTAAATTGGTGTTAACCATACAATCGGTCGACAACGAAGTTCACCGGCGCTTACCACATTGATAACGATTGCTTTCGTTGATCGTTTTACTTTGCGTCAATCGTAATCTGGATGTCAGCGTAACAGAATGGCAATCCGACCGACGAATAGCCTGCTCGCGCCGCGCGGATAGGACGCAGGTTTGACGCGCGTGGTCAAATGGGGCTTTTGAGGAGGACCGCATGAGTGCTGTCAACGATAAAGAAGCCGCTGACCGGACCGTCAAGCTCTACTCGGTACGCGACTTTTTCCGCAGGCCCGAAAAACACCAGTTCACGATTTCGCCGGATGGCCGGCATCTCTCGTTCTTGACCCGGCACGCGGGCCGCCAGAACATCTTCGTTCAGGAAGTCGGCCCCGATGGCTCACCGTCAGGGGACGCGCGGGCTTTGACCAACGAAACCGAACGCGACGTGCCGGGCCATACCTGGAAGGGAAACGACCGCATACTGTTCGTTAAGGACTTTGGCGGCGACGAAAACTATCACGTGTTGTCCGTGCCGATCCATGGCGGCGAACCGGTCGACCTGACGCCGTTCGACGGCGTCAAGGCGAGCATCGTCGACGATCTCAGAGACGACGACCGCCATATCCTGATTCAGATGAACCGGCGCGACCCGCAGGTGTTCGACGTGTTTCGCGTCGACGTCGTTACGGGCGCCTTCACTCCAATCGCTGAAAACCCCGGGAACATCCTGGGCTGGATGACCGATCACGCTGGGAACCTGCGCGTCGCGACGGCCTCGGACGGCGTCAACACGACCTTGCTCTACCGCGATACCGAAACCGAACCGTTCCGCCCGATCCTCACGGCGGACTTTCGCGAAACGGTGTCGCCGCTGTTCTTTACCTTCGACGATCAGCGCTTGTACGTGCTCTCCAATCGAGGCCGCGACAAGACGGCCATCTTCGAGTTCGACCCGCAAACCGTGCAGGAGGGCGAGCTGCTGTTCGAAACCGAACACGTGGACGTGGGCGGCATGACCTTTTCGCAACATCGGCGCGTATTGACCGCAGCGTGGTATGTGGATGACCGTTTGCATCGGCACTTCTTCGACGAGTGGGCGCGTTCGATCCACGAAGATCTGGCCCGTCAGTTGCCCGGCCAGGAGATCGCGATCACGAGCATCACGCGCGACGAGTCGCGCGCGATCGTCCACGCTTCGAGCGACCTGTCGCCGGGCTCGATCTGGACGTACGATATCGCCAGCCGCCATCTGTCCCGGCTATGTGATCTGATGCCCTGGCTCGACGCCGCGGACATGGCGCGAATGGAACCGATCAGCTTTGTCGCGCGCGACGGGTTGCGGATCAACGGCTATCTGACGTTGCCTGCGGGCGTCGCACTCGGGCAAAAGCCGGAGCGCCCGCTCCCGTTGATCGTCAATCCGCACGGAGGACCTTGGGCGCGCGATTCGTGGGGATTCAACCCCGAAGTGCAACTGCTCGCCAATCGCGGGTACGCCGTCTTGCAGCTGAACTTCCGCGGATCGACGGGCTATGGACGCGCGTTCTGGGAGGCGAGCTTCGGTCAGTGGGGCAAGTCGATGCAGGACGACATCGACGATGGTATCGACTGGCTCGTCGCGCAAGGTCTGGCCGACCCAGCGCGCGTGGGCATCTACGGCGCGAGCTACGGAGGCTACGCGGTGCTCGCCGGCGTCGCATTCACTCCCACGCGCTATGCGGCAGCGGTCGACTATGTCGGCGTTTCGAATCTGTTCACGTTGCTCGAATCGCTGCCGCCGTATTGGAAGCCGATGCTCGACATGATGTACGAGATGATCGGCAACCCGCAAACCGAAACGGGCAAGCAGGCGCTGCACGATGCGTCACCGCTATTCTTCGTGGATCGAATCGTGACGCCGTTATTCGTCGCGCAAGGCGCCAACGATCCGCGAGTCAAGCAAGCCGAAAGCGACCAGATCGTGAACGCCCTGCGTGAACGTGGGATCGACGTCAAGTACATGCTCAAAGACAACGAAGGACACGGCTTCCACAACGAAGAAAACCAGTTCGAATTCTATGAGGCGATGGAGGTCTTTCTCGCGCAACATCTAGGCGGCCGTTCAGCGGCGTAGCGGGCCGACAGCTTCCGCATGGGAAGGCGGTCGGCGCAAACTCGCGTCGGCCCGCCGTGCCGCTTTACAGACCTCTCAGGAACGCGACTAGCAAGTCGCTCACTTCGGTCGAGCGTTCGCGCTGAATCCAATGACCCGCGCCGTCGAGAATATGGCAGCCACGCAACCCGGGTAGCACGCGTGCCAGATTCTCGATACGCGCCCGCGAGCCCGGAAACTTGAGAACGTCGTCTCTCGCGCCGGCCACGAACATCGAAGGCTGCCGGATCACGGCCCCTCGCCACGCAGCCATGAGTTCCGACGAGCGTCGAATACCGCGATACCAGTTGAGTCCGCCTCTGAAACCCGTGCGCGCGAACTCGCCCGCCACATAGGCAATCTCTTCGCTGGTCAGCCAGGCTGGCAGCGTCTCGGGGTCGAGCGTGTTGTCGAGAAAACCTGCGCCGGGTGCCAATATTCCGGCCACGACGCGTTCGGGCCCATCGCCCGACATGCTGAAGGTGATGCGTCGAATCGCGGCTTCGGGATCCGCCTCGAACTCGCGCTCGGCTACACCGGGCGTCTGGAAGTACTGCATATAGAATGTTCGTATTCCTTGGCGATCCAGTGCAGTAAGCAAATCCTCCCGTGCAGGCGGATGAAACGGCACGCTCATGCCGACAACGGCACGGAACAGATCGGGCCGCAACATCGCCGAGTTCCAGGCGACCGGCGCGCCCCAATCGTGGCCGACGATCACAGCCTCGCTTTCACCGAGCACGTTGACGAGTTCGACCATATCGCCGACGAGATGCAGCATCGTGTACGAGTCCGCATCGGGCGGTGCATCGGTGCCGCCATAGCCGCGCATATCGGGTGCGACGGCGCGAAAGCCCGCGGCGGCGAGCGCCGCCAACTGATGCCGCCAGGAGTACCAGGACTCCGGAAAACCATGACATAGGAGCACCAGCGGGCCGTCGCCCTGGGTGGCCACCCGCATGCGCAATGCGCCGACTTGCAGCGTCTCGAGGCGAAGTTCGTGCAAGGTCGGATCCATGAGATTCAGTTTAGCGTGGCGAGCAACGCAGGGTTCCGGCGATCAAGCAACCCTGATGGACCATTTTGCCTAGTGGCCTATTCGCTCGCCTCAAGGGGATACGTGTGCGCGCGCCTCGATGTTAACCCGCTCATGAATGGCCTCGCAATGGCGAACCAGCGCCGGACGCGAGAGCACGTAATGCTTCAACGGCGTGTCGATCCGGTAGAAATAGATGTTGGCGACAAAGCCGTAGATCGCCGCGTCGACGGTTGTCGGCTCGGGCCCGAAAACAAATCCGTCGTTGCCGAGCAGATCCGCCACGACACGCAAATCGTCGATACCTCTCGCATAGACCTGCTCCGGCTCGTAGCGGCCAATGCCTTGGTAGTGATAGCGCAACCGGTTGTATTCGCGCGCGGCTTCGAGGTCGCTTGCGCTCACGTCCGCGTGGGTGGCGAGAATGGCGTCGCGGAAAGACGGCCAGAAGCGGTCGTCGCGCCAACGTGAAAAGCTCATCGGCCAGTACAGGTCGTCGAGCGTCCTTCGGACCAGGAAGTCGAGATTCAATTGTCCCGGCGAAAGCGCGTGGTCAATGCGCAGGTCGTACCGACGCTTCAAATGGGCGATGATTCCGTCGCTATCGCCGATCGTTGCTTCGCCATCGACCAGATATGGCAACTGTCCGCGCGGTGCGAGGCTCGTATCGAGAATGTGCCGATGCTCGAAGTCCATCCCGCAGAGACGCATGAACGCAAATACCTTGAGACCGAAAGGATTGTTATCGGCGACGCCAAACAGGTCGGGATAGGAATAGAGCGTCAGCATGAGAGACTCCTCGCCAAGGCCGTCACTCCGCGAAGAGGTCACTACTGCGGAGCGTGGAAGTGAGCGGATACGATGCGCTCAAGCTTACGCGACTCCCGGTCGACCGTCATGTGATTGGCGTGCGATGACGGTACATGGGCATAAACGGTTTTTCTCCATGCGCTGTACGCCGTCTCTCAGTGCCCCAGACCGCTCCTGGCGATCTGCTGCTCGACGAACTGCGCAAACAGTGAATGCAGATGCGTGGTCGGATGAAGGTCGTCGGCGAACATGTATGTCTGGTCCGCGTTGCTGGTCACGTAGGTTGGCGGCGAGCATAGCAAGGCCGTGTTGTCGGGCGTCTTCTTGGGGTCGCAGGCCTGGCCGGTGTTCGACACGGCAAAGCCATTGGCCTGAAAGTTGGTGATGATCCCGTTCAGCCACGTATAGGCATCGACCTGGATGACTTTTGCCTGCACACCTGCGGTCTGCAACGCGGTGTTCAGCGTATCGTTAAACAATTGCGATAGCTGGCTCAGGTTAGCCCCGCCATCGGATGAGGCAAGGCCGGTTGGCGAGAGCCCGACGTTTGGAAGATTGACCACCACGACGTGCGCGCCGCCGTTCTGGACGATCTGCCCGATGACCTGAGCCAGGGTGTTCGCCGCCGTCTGCACGGTCGGGGCCGCGGCCGGCAACTGCCCGGCGCGAAGTACATCGTTCGCGCCGGCCCAGACGAGCACCAGTTGATTGGCGTTGAAACTGCCATGCGCCGAGAGATAGCTGGACACCTGCTGATTGACTGGCATCTCGACGTTGCCGATCACCGCGGTCAGAAAATTGGACTGATTGGCCGGGGTCGCTACGGTAGCGCCGCCTTCCGCATAGCCCAAGCCGCCCTGCGCACTGAGTTTATGCGTGACGTCGATCGTATAGGCAGCCTTTAGCGTGTCGCCGTAATACTGCGCGACATCCTGAGTCCACACCTGCCCGGGATTCGTCGTGAAACGGCCGCCGCCAACCGCGCTTGCAAGCGGCGCGTAGGTTCCGACGTCGGAAAGGCTGTCGCCGAACGAGACGATTTGCAGATTGATGCCGCCGGCCGGTGTGGCGGGGCTACCGCTATTATTCGAGTCGCCACCGTGGCCGCCGCACGCGGTAAGTAGTGACAGCGCTACTGCAAAAATTGCAGCGCGTACCGTGTCATTTATTCCTCGCATCGCAGCGTCTCCCTGGCTGTCCCGAGAGCCGTTGCGACATTGCGGCTTTATCGCCGGTCGCGCTCTCCCGATAAGCACACTCTTCAAGCAATAAGCGTGCGCTATCGCGGATGACGCTGCTGCGACGTCATGCGCACTTCGAGAATGGGAGCGACGCGAGGCATTGCAGCGCATATGGCCGCCGTCAATCGAAGGATTCCGTATCAATCCGGCGGCCAGTTGCGGCACGCCCCTCATAGCGTGTCGGGCGCATTTCGCCTGCGTAGAATCACGCATTCACTTCGAAACACGCGCTCTTACTACACGCAAAACGGATCCGAAATAGAAATCAAGTGGATCGAGCACTTCATCGCACTTTCCCAGTATCAAAGCTTCTCGCGCGCGGCGGAGTCTCGGAATGGGAGTTGCCGCTTCTGTTGCCGACGAAGAGCTTCGTAGACACGACCGGCGTGCGCGTCAGTCTGGTCGATCCGACCGATGTCCTTGCACAGCAATGCGTGGCGCTGGCGACGACGTCCGCGCCACCCGCTCCGGTCGTTAGCGAGCCCGGTCGATTGCGCTGACAGCCAACTCCCGCGCAAGATCCGCGTAGAGTTCGGCCCACTTCCCTGTCAAGCTGGGATCATCAGTCAGGAAAAGCGGGTGCTCGGCCCAGGCACTAACATCCGCACCTTTCCAGGCCATTTCGAATATCCGCAGTTCCTCGTCCTCGCTGACACCGACGTCGACCAGTTCGCCGAACGAGGCCATGTTGGAGAGAGACACATTGTCGGCCGCGGTGCCGTGGATAGCGGCCAGCGCGCCGGCCGCCCGCTTGCGCGCATCGTCACGGCTGCCGGCAAGCAAGAACACGATGCTTTCGCCGTGCGCGTTGTTGACCACCGCCCGATACAGCGAAGTTTTGCAGCGCTGGCTCAGTTGCGTGCCCATGGTTGCCCCCGGTTCCGAAAACTGTTCGTCGTTCTGCTCCGCCGCCTGGTTTGCGCTGATTTGCATTTCCAGGCGCTGCTGCCGGCGGCGGTACCTGTCGCTGCTCCAGTACAGGTAAATACCGCACACGAGCAGGCAGGCCAGCGCGAGAATCCCGACGCCTCCAAGTATCGCCAGATCCGCATGCGCCATTTCGGGCCTCCTCAGTCTCGCGCGTGCCGTGCCCGCCATTTGCGGGGCTTGCGGGCACGCCATCTATCAGAATACGGCGGCCCCGCTCGACTTTTTAAACCGTCCCACGCATGAATCGCTCGCGGAGGCGAAGAAGCCGTCTGCTCGCATCGCCAGCGTGGCCATGATCTTGCGAGCGCAGGGACGTTGCTTCGAGTATCTGATGGGAATGGCTAATGATCAACAGAGCACACCTCTCTATTGACCAATCGATCGCGCTATAGGACGCTATCAGGCTTATGCCAATGCGCCGGACGACTGTCACGCCGCCGGCGCCATCTTCCGAAACTACTTGCGCCGCATCTATACCCCGGCCAGCGCCGGCAGTTCCAACTCGTGCAAAACGCGTTCGCGCCAGTTGCTCATCTCTGGCTGATAACCCACGCGACTCTGACGCGGCGCGCTTTCCACACGCCTCGGCAGCGGCGCCGGGTAACGCGCACGCTTCTTCTCAAGAATGGCCTGACTCAAGAACTCCGCGCTATACGCTTTCAACAAGTGCGCATGATGTGCTTCGATATACGCGGCGATCTGCGCCTGTTCGCCGTCGATCATGGCCAGCAACGCCAGCGTCTGCGTATCCCAACGAAAGCGCAGGCCGAGTTCATCGAAAGCGGCGTTATAGGCGCACAGTTGCGCCTGGATTTCAGCATGGTGCGCGCTGTCGCCAGCGTCGAATTGCGAGGGGTTCATGGTCGTCTCCGTCAGGCAGGTGGCATGAACGAAGAGTAGAAGAGCGCATAAATAAACAATAGTTAAAGTTTTTTCGAAAAACGATAGTGCTTTGTTTATATATTGGTTTACCCCAAGTGGCCACAACATCGAGGTGCGCGCACCTTGGACAGCGAGCCACCGCCGGCAATCGAGCCATGGGCAAGGGCGACAGCGCATCCATTAGGAATGCCGAATGCAAACCATAAAATGTTTTAACTTTTCCTTATTGCTGTTCTCGCGCAGCATCCACTCAGACGCGCTGCACGACTCATCGCCTCTCACTCGCCGGTTTTACGCTCAACGGGTAAGGGTTTTCGTTAGTGCAGCTCCCTCTGGCCGACCATTGGCGCCTCGCTGCCGCAAATAAAACGGCGATGAAGCGGTTCGATCACGTAAGTCCAACGCGCCATTTGAGCGCGACGGAATATACAGGAGACGGAGACATGGGACATTCCAGCGCATCGGAAAAAGGCCGCACTGCATTCACGCATCACCGCTGGGTGCAACTCGCGATCGGCATTGTGTGCATGGGACTCGTCGCGAATCTGCAATATGCGTGGACGCTGTTCGTCGTACCAATGGACAACGCGCACCACTGGGGACAAGCGGCGATCCAGACAGCGTTCACGATCTTCATCGTCACCGAAACCTGGCTCGTGCCGGTCGAAGGCTGGCTCGTCGACAAGTTCGGGCCGCGTCCCGTTGTCATTGGCGGCTCGCTGTGCGCGGCGCTCGGCTGGATCATCGACGCCCATGCAAGCAGTCTCGCCGAGCTGTATGCCGCGGCAGTCATTGCCGGGATCGGCGCGGGCTGCGTGTACGGCACCTGTGTGGGCACGGCGCTCAAATGGTTTCCGGATAAGCGCGGTCTCGCGGCGGGTTTGACCGCGGCGGGTTTCGGCGCCGGCGCGGCCGTCACCGTGATCCCGATTGCCGACATGATCCAACGCTCGGGCTACCAGCACACCTTCATGTTCTTCGGCATTTTCCAGGGCGTCTGCATTCTGCTGCTCGCCACCATGCTGATTCGGCCGAAGCCGCCCGCCAACGCTGTCGCCGCCAAACGCATCGTTGCCAGCAAGATCGACTACACGCCAGGCGAGATGATCCGTTCGCCGCTCTTCTGGGTGCTGTATCTGATGTTCGTGTTCGTCGCAGCCGGCGGCATCATCGCGACCGCGCAGCTCGGGCCGATTGCGAAGGAATACGGCTTTGCCAAGCTGCCCGTGAATCTGATGGGCATCACGCTGCCGCTGCTCACGATGACACTGTCCATCGACAACCTGTGCAACGGTTTCACCCGTCCCTTGTGCGGCTTTCTGTCGGATCGCATCGGCCGGGAAAACACGATGTTCATGATCTTTCTCGGCGAAGGCGTCGCGCTGCTGGGACTCATGCAGTTCGGCCATAACCCGTACGCCTTCATGTTCTTCGCGGCTGCCGTGTTCCTGTGCTGGGGCGAAATCTTCTCTATCTTCCCGGCCACCTGCGCCGATACGTTCGGCAGCAAATACGCCGCCGCCAACGCGGGAACGCTGTACACCGCGAAGGGCACCGCGTCGATGCTGGTGCCGCTGGCATCGGTGCTGTCGGCGAACGGCGGATGGAGCACGGTGTTCATCTGCGCCGCCGTGGTGTCGATCGCGGCCGCCGTGTCCGCGAAATTTATCCTCGCCCCCATGAGAAAGCGCTGGATCGAAAACTCAGGCGCGCCGGCCAGCGTCGTTATCGCCGAAGCACGGCTGCAGCCGTCGTCCGGCGGCTCGCCTGATTGACTGACCACGTGAGCGCCCCGCTCACGACACACCACACTACGCCCCGCCAACAAGGAGAGATGTCATGGCAGAAGCCGACCAGCCCACAACAGACAACACGTCGACACAACAGGCGACCGAGACGACCGACGGATTCCATCTCGTCATCGACGCGCTGAAACTGAACGACATCGACACCATCTTTGGCCTGGTCGGCATCCCGATCACCGACCTTGCGCGTCTTGCCCAGGCGGAAGGCATGCGTTTCATCGGCTTTCGCCATGAACAGCACGCGGGCAATGCGGCGGCCGTTTCCGGTTACATGACGAAGAAGCCAGGCATCTGCCTGACAGTGTCGGCGCCGGGCTTTCTGAACGGACTGACCGCACTCGCCAATGCGACCACCAACTGCTTCCCGATGATCCTCATCAGCGGCTCGAGCGAGCGCGAAATCGTCGATCTGCAGCAAGGCGATTACGAAGAGATGGATCAGTTGAACGCAGCCAAGCCGTACGCGAAGGCCGCTTATCGCGTGCTGCATGCGGAAGATATCGGCATCGGCGTGGCGCGCGCGATCCGCGCCGCGGTGTCGGGCCGCCCTGGCGGCGTCTATCTGGACCTGCCCGCCAAGCTGCTCGCGCAAACCCTGGACGCCGTGAAAGCGCAGCAATCGCTGGTGCGCGTGATCGACGCGGCGCCACGTCAATTGCCCGCGCCGGAATCGGTCAAGCGCGCCATTGACGTGCTGAAGAGCGCCAAGCGTCCGCTGATCCTGCTCGGCAAAGGCGCGGCATACGCGCAGGCCGACGCGGAGATTCGCGGCTTCGTCGAACAAAGCGGCATTCCGTATCTGCCGATGTCGATGGCCAAGGGCCTGCTGCCCGATACACACGAGCAATCGGCGTCGGCGGCGCGTTCGTTCGTGTTGCAGGAAGCCGACGTCGTCGTGCTGATCGGTGCGCGTCTGAACTGGCTGCTCTCACATGGCAAGGGCAAGACGTGGGGCGCGGAGCCGAAGAAGTTCGTCCAGGTCGACATCTCGCCGACAGAAATCGACAGTAACGTCGCGATCGCCGCGCCGGTGATCGGCGATATCGGTTCGTGCGTGGCGGCGCTGCGTGAAGGCCTCGATGCGAGCTACAAAAAGCCGGGCAGCGAGTGGACCGGCGCGATCGCGGAGCGCAAGAACAAGAATCTCGCCAAGATGGCCGCGACGCTCGACAAGAACCCGTCGCCGATGAATTTCCACAGCGCGTTGCGCGCGATCCGCGACGTGCTGAAAACACGGCCGGACATCAACGTCGTCAACGAAGGCGCGAACACGCTCGACTACGCCCGCAGCATCATCGACATGTACGAGCCGCGCAAACGCTTCGACTCGGGCACGTGGGGAATCATGGGCATCGGCATGGGCTTCGCGATCGGCGCGGCGGTGACGAGCGGCAAACCGGTCGTCGCGATTGAAGGCGACAGCGCGTTCGGCTTCAGCGGCATGGAACTCGAAACCATTTGCCGCTATGACTTGCCGGTTTGCACCATCGTCTTCAACAACAACGGCGTGTATCGCGGCACCGACGTGAACCCGACCGGCGGCAAGGATGTCGCGCCGACCGTGTTCGTGAAGAACGCGCGCTACGACAAGATGATCGAGGCATTCGGCGGCGTCGGCTATCACGCGACCACGCCGGAAGAACTGACGAAGGCGCTGCTCGAATCGATCGCCTCGGGCAAACCGAGTCTGATCAACGCCGTCATCGACGAAGCGGCCGGCACCGAAAGCGGCCGCTTGACCAATCTGAATCCGCAAAGCGCGGCAATGAAAAAGTAATCTGGGCAACCACGGAGATTCAACATGACCAAACCTCTCGAAGGCATCAGGATCATCGACTTCACCCATGTTCAAGCGGGCCCCGCTTGCACACAGTTGCTCGCCTGGTTCGGCGCGGACGTCATCAAGGTCGAGCGGCCGGGTTCCGGCGACGTGACGCGCAACCAGTTACGCGATATCCCTGATGCCGACGCGCTGTACTTCACGATGCTCAACAGCAACAAGAAGTCGCTCACGCTGGACACCAAGAAACCCGAAGGCAAGGAGGTGCTCGAAAAGCTGATCCGCGAATCGGACGTGCTGGTCGAGAATTTCGGCCCGGGCGCGTTGGACCGGATGGGCTTTTCGTGGGAACGCCTGAACGAACTCAATCCGAAGATGATCGTCGCTTCGGTGAAGGGCTTCAGCGACGGCCATCACTACGACGACCTGAAGGTCTACGAAAACGTCGCGCAATGCGCGGGCGGCGCGGCCTCCACCACCGGCTTCTGGGACGGCCCGCCGACCATCAGCGCGGCCGCCCTCGGCGACAGCAACACCGGCATGCATCTGGCCATCGGCATTCTGACCGCCCTGCTGGGACGCGACAAAACCGGCAAGGGCCAGAAGGTCGCGGTGTCGATGCAGGACAGCGTGCTGAACCTGTGTCGCGTGAAACTGCGCGATCAACAGCGGCTGGAACGCGTCGGCTACCTGGAAGAATATCCGCAGTATCCGCACGGCGAATTCAGCGATGTCGTGCCGCGCGGCGGTAATGCGGGCGGCGGCGGTCAGCCGGGTTGGGTGCTCAAGTGCAAGGGCTGGGAAACGGATCCGAACGCGTACATCTATTTCACGATCCAGGGCCATGCGTGGGAGCCGATCTGCAAGGCGCTCGGCAAGCCGGAGTGGATTGACGACCCGGCCTACAAGACCGCGGAAGCACGTCAACCGCATATCTTCGACATCTTCAACACGATTGAAGGCTGGCTCGCCGACAAGACCAAGTTCGAAGCGGTCGACATCCTGCGCAAGTTCGACATTCCGTGCGCGCCGGTGCTGACCATGAAGGAACTCGCCAACGATCCGTCGTTGCGCGCGAGCGGCACGATTGTCGAAGTGCCGCACAAGAAACGCGGTTCGTATCTGACCGTCGGCAGCCCGATCAAGTTTTCGGATCTGAAGCCGGAAGTCACCGCCTCGCCGCTGCTGGGCGAACACACCGAGGAAGTGCTCGCGAGCCTCGGCTACAGCAAGCAGGACATCTTCAACCTGCGCGAAGTGAAAGCGGTTTAATGGTGCTACGCAAGGCCGGGTATCAGCCCGGCCTTGCCGATGCGGCGTCCTGGCGGCGCCGTATTCTATTGAGCATTCGTGTTTTTCAGATCGAGGGGGAGCGCCATGCAAAACGCCATCGACTTCCAGCAACTTGCCAACGCAATCGGCGACGCGATCGTCATTTCCGACGCGCACGGCAGCATCACATTCTGGAACCCCGCGGCCGAACGCATGTTCGGCTTCACGCAAGGCGAGGCGCTCGGCAATTCGCTAGACCTGATCATCCCGGAGCGTCTGCGCGGCCGGCACTGGGATGGCTATCACAAGACCATGGCGACCGGCGAAACCCGCTATGGCAACGACGTGCTGCGCGTCCCCGCCGTGCACAAGGACGGACGCTCCCTGTCAATCGCCTTTACGGTCGCGTTGCTGCATTCGCCGCAGAATGAACTCACCGGCATCGTCGCCGTGATCCGCGACGAGACCAGCCGCTTCCAGGAGGACCGCCTGCTGCGCAAGCGGCTTGCGGAGCTGGAGGCATCCGCCGGCGCGTGAGCGCCCTTGCCACAACACTGCCTTTCGGTCCATCGCTGTAGACTCTGCCAGATCGCGTTTTCAACCAGACCGGATCAGGCAACATGGACCGCATCGACGCAATGAAGGTGTTCGTCGCCACGCTCGACGAAGGCAGCCTGGCGGGCGCGAGCCGTCGACTCGGCCGCTCGCCCGCCGCGGTTAGCCGCGCTATTGCGTTCCTCGAAGAGCATGTCGGCACGGCCTTGCTGCATCGCACGACGCGCACCATCAAACTAAGCGAAGCCGGCGAACGATATGCCGCCGCCTGCCGCCGCATTCTCACCGATCTCGAAGAGGCCGACCTGCTGATCGCCGGCGAGCGCTCCGCGCCGCGCGGGCTGCTCACGATCACCGCGCCGGTGGCCGCCGGCCAGGACATGCTGCAGCCGATCATCGACGAGTTCGTCGACCGCTATCCGGCTGTGTCGGTCCGCCTGAATATGCTCGATCGTCCGGTGAGCCTCATCGACGAAGGGATGGATCTGGCGTTGCGCATCGCTCACCTGCCCGATTCGACGCTGGTGGCGATCCCCGTCGGCGAAGTGCGGCGGGTCGTTGCCGCGTCGCCTCGCTACCTGGCGAAGCACCCTCCCATTACCGAACCTTCCGATCTGGCCCAGCATCAGATCATCTCCATGACTCACTTCGGCCTGGACTCGTGGAGCTTTCCGCCGCCGAACGGTTCGACGATTCCGCGCGTGGTGCAGTTCACGCCTCGCTTTATCGTCAACAGTATTCAGGCAGCCGTGGCCTCGGCGGTCGCGGGGCACGGCGTCACCCGCATGTTTTCCTATCACGTCGCCGAACAGGTCAAGGAAGGCACGCTGAAGATCGTCCTAAACGACAACGAACCCGCCCCGCTGCCGGTCCACTTGCTGACGCCGCACGGACGCCTTGCCGTGCCCAAGGTGCGCGCGTTCGTCGATTTCGCGACGCCGCGTCTGCGCAAGCATTTCACGCAGTCCGAGCGGATTACCGCTCGAAATTGAATCGTTTCGCGGAAGAATGTCTGCCGTGCAGCGGGGATTCTCTCTTCAATCGGTTCAATCTAGACTTACCTCCATCGAGATCACCTGGCGCAAGCCGTCGGCCATTCCGGTAATTCACTGATACGACCGACGCGACGCTCGACTCGGCAATCTTCGCCACGGACACACATCCGCACATGGACGGCGGCCCCAGCGTGGGCGCTCCAGGCATTGTTTGTCGCATTGCGAGGCATTGCGAGCGGTGACCTTCGTACCTTTCGTGTCGAACCGGCCAGCAAGACGAGTCGGCGCGCAACCGAACCGTGGAGGCAGTGATGCAACGTGCAGTCGTCAACGAACCGATCCCGCCGGCATTCAACGTGTGGCGCGGCGCGCTGGCAGGCGCCAGCGCGAGCCTTGTCGGTATCGGCCTCGCGCGCTTCGCCTACACCCCGTTGTTGCCGGCCATCGTCAGCGCGCACTGGTTTCCGGCGTCGACCGCCGCGTATCTCGGCGCGGCTAATCTCGGCGGCTATCTGGCAGGCGCGCTCGCGGGCGGCTGGCTGGCGCGGCGCTTCGACGCGACCACCGTGTTACGCGCGATGATGCTGCTCGCGACCGTCGCGTTCGTCGCCTGCGCCGTTCCGGTTTCGTTTCTCTGGTTCTTCGTCTGGCGCTTCGCATCGGGCCTCGCGGGCGGCGCGCTGATGGTGCTGGCCGCGCCGACGATTCTCGCGCACGTGACTCCATCGCGCAGGGGTTTTGCGAGCGGCGCGATCTTCAGCGGTATCGGTCTCGGCATCGTGGCATCCGGGACGATCGTGCCGATCCTGCTGCGCCAAGGCCTGATGCAAACGTGGTTGGGACTCGCCGCGATCTCCCTCGCGTTGACGGCCGTCGCATGGAACGGCTGGCCCGGACGAGGCGAATCCGTCGCACAGCACGCCTCGCAACACACACGGCATAGCCAGACCTATCCGGCTGCGTCGCTGCGCGCGCTCTACACCGAGTATGCGTTGAACGCCGTGGGCCTCGTTCCGCACATGATCTTTCTCGTCGATTTCGTGGCGCGCGGCCTCGGCAAGGGTCTCGATGCGGGCGCGCAATACTGGGTGCTGTTTGGACTCGGGGCGATCGTGGGCCCGCTGCTGACAGGTCATCTGGCTGACCGCGCCGGCTTCGGTCCGGCATTGCGTGTCGCCTATGTCCTGCAGATCGTCGCGGTCGCGTTGCCGGCTGTCGTGCGTGGCCCGGCGGCGTTGATCGTGTCGAGCGTCGTGGTCGGCGCATTCGTGCCGGGCATCGTGGCGCTCGTGCTCGGCAGGATCAATGAATTGCTCACTCATCATCCGGCGGCCCAGAAAGGCGCGTGGAGCGCGGCAACCACCAGTTTCGCCGTCTTGCAGGCCGTCGCGGCGTACGGTTTGTCGTTTCTATTCGCGCACGACGGCGGCAACTACACGACGCTGTTCGTGATCGGTGCGGCGTCTTTGGCGCTTGCTCTCGCGGTGGACCTATTCGGCGCGCTTCGGTTCGGTCCGAAGCAAGCCTAGCCACTCCGCTGCAGGCGACTCTACCCATTACTCGAACTGTGAGAACCCCATGACCTCCGATATCCGCTTTCTGCAGGCACTCGGCATGCAGCATCCCATCATTCAGGCGCCGATGGCCGGCATCTCGACGCCCGCCCTCGCCGCCGCTGTTTCCAATGCCGGCGCGCTCGGCTCGATCGCCGTGGGTGCGAGTACCGCGCAGCAGGCGCGCGAGTTGATCGTCGCGACACGCGCGCTCACCAGCAAGGCATTCAACGTCAACGTGTTCTGCCATCGGCCGGCTTACAGCGATCCGCTTCGCGAAGCCACGTGGCTGGCGCATCTGCAACCGCTGTTCGCTGAGTTCGGCGCCAGAACACCGGTCGTGCTCAAGGAGATTTACACCAGCTTCGTGGTCGACGAGGCAATGCTCCAAGTGTTGATCGAAGAACGTCCCGCTGTCGTCAGTTTTCATTTTGGGCTGCCCTCGCGCGAATGGATCGACGCGCTTCATCGCGCCGGCATTCTGCTGTTCGGATGCGCGACCACACCGCACGAAGCCTTGCAGATCGAGCAGGCGGGACTCGATGCGATCGTCGCGCAAGGCGCGGAAGCAGGCGGTCACCGTGGCGTCTTCAATCCGGACGACGACGCGATGATCGGCACCCTGGCGCTGGTCCGGCTGATCGCCAAACAATCGACGCTGCCGGTCATCGCCGCGGGCGGCATCATGGACGGTCAAAGCATTGCCGGCGCATTGCTTCTCGGCGCTAGCGCCGTGCAGATGGGCACCGCGTTCGTGCTGTGTCCGGAATCGGGCGCGGATGCCGCCTACCGGCACGCGTTGACCAGTCAACGCGCGTACCGGACGGCCGTGACGGCCGCAATCTCCGGCCGCCCTGCACGCGGTTTGAGCAACCGGCTGTATATCGACGTAGACTCGCCGGACGCGCCGCCGCTGCCCGACTATCCGATTGCATACGACGCCGCCAAAGCCCTGAACGCCGCAGCCCGCGCCAAGGGCAATTCCGATTTTGCCGTCCAGTGGGCCGGCCAGGGCGCGCCGCTCGCGAGAGCGTTGCCCGCTGCGCAATTGGTTGCCACATTGATGAGCGAACTTGCCGAAGCGGAGGGTCAGTCACGCTCGCATTCGTTTGCCGGGAAGACGATATGAACACCCCCTCGCAAGTTTCCGTGCCGTCCGATCAGCCAACGCGCGGCCTCGACTATTCCGCGCGACATGAACGTTACTGGCGCCGCAATCTGGCCGTGTGCGTATTCGGCTCGTTCACCACGCTCGTCAGCCTGAGCATGCTGCTGCCGTTTTTGCCCATCTACGTCCAGCAACTCGGGGTGCAGTCGCAGTCCGCCGTCATCCAGTGGTCGGGCATCGCGTTCGGCGCCACGTTTCTGGGCACTGCTGTCACCGCGCCCGTGTGGGGGCGCCTTGCCGATCGTTATGGCCGCAAGCCGATGCTGGTGCGCGCGGCCGTCGGCATGGCCGTGGTGATGTCGTTGATCGGCATTGCGCACAACGTGCATCAACTCGTCGCCCTGCGTTTGCTCGCGGGCCTGGTGGGCGGCTACTCGTCGGCGTCGACGGTGATGGTCGGCACTCAGGCGCCGAAGGAACGTGCGGGCTGGGCGCTGGGCGTGTTGTCGACGGGCGCGCTGGCCGGCAACCTGATCGGGCCGCTCGTCGGCGGTTTTTTGCCTGGCTGGCTCGGCATTCGCGGCACGTTCTTCGCCGGCGGCGCCATGATCGCGGTCGCCGCATTGCTCACGATCTTCGTCGTCAAGGAAGATTTTGACCCGGCCGCTCATTCCACGCGGCGTCCCGCCGGGCACGCGCCGGCGAGCACGCATCGCAACAACTATCCGGTGATCGCCGCCTTGCTCGTCACCGCGATGATGGTGCTGCTCGCCAACATGTCGATCGAACCGGTCATCACGGTCTACGTGGGCAGTCTCGGCGTGCCGTCACTTCATCTGGCGCGCGTGGCGGGCATCGTGATGGCGTGTTCGGCTTTCGGCAGCATGCTGACGGCTGCGCGCCTCGGCGCATTGGCCGATCGGGTCGGCAGTTGGAACGTGATCGTCGCTTGCCTGGTGTTGACGGGTCTGGTGATGATTCCGCAAGCGTTCGTTCACGCGTGGTGGCAACTGGCGGGATTACGCGCGCTGATGGGCATGACGCTGGCCGGTCTTCTGCCTGCGATTGCCAAACTGGCCCGGCATGCAGTGGAAGAGCACAAGACCGGTCAGATGCTCGGCTATTTGCAGTCGGCGCAATTCAGCGGACAGGTTGTCGGTCCGATTATCGGCGGCGTGATCGCGGTCCATCTCGGGCTGCACTCCGTGTTCTTCGTCACCGGGTCGCTGCTGGTGGCGTGCGCCGCGCTTGCGCAGTGGGCGCGCACTCGTCAGAGTCTCGCTGCCTGAGCGGCGAGACTGCCGCCGTCATTCGCCTGCGACTGTTTTACCCGCCGGATTCTTCACCCGCGCGTGCAACTGCGTGCGAATCTCGCTCGCGACCGACGGCGGCAGCGGAATATAGTCCAGGTCCTCCGCAGCCTGGCTGCCGTTCGTCAGCGCCCAG
This sequence comes from Paraburkholderia sp. BL6669N2, assembly GCF_003387275.1. Classification (NCBI taxonomy): domain Bacteria; kingdom Pseudomonadati; phylum Pseudomonadota; class Betaproteobacteria; order Burkholderiales; family Burkholderiaceae; genus Paraburkholderia; species Paraburkholderia sp. BL6669N2. The sequence continues at coordinate 2,908,528 of NZ_QUNA01000002.1, forward strand.
TCGAGGAATCTCAGCGTTTCCTCGCCGCGCTCCGGTTTGTCCTGCGTGCTGTGCAGCAAGACATACGTCGCGCCGACAACGGGCCATGCGTTCGCGCCCGCCTCGTTGGTCAGGATCGGAAAGCGCGATCTGGACCAGTCGGCGCTCGCGGCGGCGGCCTTGAAAGTTTCGGGTCCTGGCTGTACCACGGCACCCGACGCATTTTCCATGGCCGCGTACGCCATATGATTCTGCTTCGTGAAGTCCCATGCCACGTAGCCGATCGCGCCCGGCAAATGTTGTACGAAGGTGGCGACCCCTTCGTTGCCTCGCCCGCCTATTCCGCGCGGCCAGCGCACTGAAGTCCCCTCGCCGACCTTGCTCTTCCACTCGGGGCTCACCTGCGCGAGAAAGTGCGTCCAGATCAGCGTGGTGCCTGAACCGTCGAGCCGACGAACCACGGCGATAGGCGTGTCGGGCAGCTTGATCGTGGGATTGATGGCGGCGATAGCCGGAGCATTCCAGCTGACGATTTTGCCCAGGTAGATATCTCCAAGCACACGCCCCGAGAGAATCAACTCGCCTGGCTTGATACCCGGCAGATTGACGACCGGCACGACGCCGCCGATTACGGTTGGAAACTGAATCAGCCCGTTCTTCATCAACTCGTCGTCGCTCAGCGGTGCGTCCGAGCCGGCGAAATCGACCTGGCTGACCATGATCTCCTTCAAGCCTTCCGTCGACCCGACAGCGCGATAGCTCACCGTGCCGCCACCCGCACGCTGGTATGCGGTGGCCCATTTCGTATAAATAGGCGCGGCAAAGGTGCTGCCGGCGCCAGTGATGTCAGCGCTGTGCGCCGCGACCGCCAGAAAAGCGCCGGCCACGCCGGCCAACAATGTTTGTGTATAGCTCACGAAAGACCTCACTCGGAATTGTTGTTGAAGCTCATGAAGTGAAGCTCGCCGGGTAACGACGCGTGGCGTGGAGAAACTATTGTCTGGCGGACTTTCTTACGCTTTCTATTTCCACCGGTTGTTCGTCGCGCTGTGGTGTGCCGATTTGAAAGAGGGCTCGCGCAGCGCGGTAATGACAACTTTTCTTATTACAGGTCGGTGACGAGCGGGAAGCAAATTGAATCGCTCTATCAACACAGCACGGAAACGACACACCATTCGATTCGCCATACTGAACAGCGTGGCGTCTTCCTCCGAGCGAAGGTAGGGTGAATCGTCGCGCGAATTCCGTTTTGTCCACAGTACCGGCATGCCCCTCAGGATTTTTACGTTGTAGGATGGATATCGCAGTTGCTAAGCTATCCGACACGCGTCACCTTACGTTCACCTCACTTCCGTCCGCTTCAGGGACTCATGCGACTCGAGCCGATGAACTCCACACCTGACACGCGTGATCCCGCATCTGCAACCGCCTCCACACAGGAGCGGGTCGCAGACAATCCCAACAAACGAGGCGGCACGATTGCGCCGGACATGTCACCGGCAGTGGCTTTTTCGACGCTGGCCACGCCAATGGCCGCGCAAGTGGCGCTACGCATCGGCAGCTTGTGCGTGAGCGCGGATGCGGAAAGTCCGCACAAACTGCGTGTCGTGCTGCGGCGCTTGCGTTCGCTATGGTGGGCTTACGATCCGCTTATCGACAGATCGCGGGCAAGATGGCAGCGGCGTGAATTCAAGGCGCTCGCCGATTCCGCCGGTCAAACGCGTGACTGGGATATCCTGAAACACTTACTGGCGGAAGACGTGTCGACACCGCATGCTTTCGCGGCGCTCATCGAACGTCTCGATCTATTGCGTGGCAATGCACTGTTGCGCAGTCGCGCAACGATTGCAGACGCGAACGCCGAAGCCATGCTGACACAGCGAATAGCGAGTGTGATTCAGCAACTCGACGCGTGCTCGTTCGACGAACCGCTCACGGCGTTCGCCGCGAACCGTGTTGCAACGGCGAAGCGGACGCTGCGAAAACGTTTGAAGCGTGTGCTGGAAAATCCGGACGCCGGTTACGCCGAACTTCACGACGTCCGCGTCGCGGGAAAGAAAGTTCGCTATCTGCTGGAGTTTTTCGCGCCGCTACTCGATAGCAGCAACGAGATCAGCGTCGCGGAACTGACGCAATTGCAGGACGAACTAGGCAAGCTCAACGATATTGTTTCGAGCGAAGCGCTGCTTCTGGCGCATGCGGATCGGCTGGGTGAGCCTGGCATGGTAGGCGACGCAATCGCGTATCTCAGGAATCGCAAAGACCAGCACATGCAGCGTGCGAATGCAGAAATACGCGCACTCAACGACCGGCTTGCCCTTGAGCGTCCCAGCACCGGCGTGAACTGACGCTGACGATATCGCGCTATACGGCGACTGCCAGTACCGCCGAAGCCGGACACAACAGCTCTTATCGTTCCTTGCGGCGGCGAAATGCCCACCATCCCGCGAGCCCGGTAAAGCCGGCGACAAGCAACACCATCACCCAGAAGCCGTGCCGGTTTTCAGCGAGCGGAATACCGCCCACATTCATGCCGAAAAAACCCGCGACGATATTGATCGGCATCGCCAAAACCGTCACCAGCGTGAGCGTAAACAGCGTACGGTTGTTCTGCTCTTCGAGGCGGGAGATGATCTCCTCCTGCAGCAGCCTGACCCGTTCGATCAGCCCGGCCACATCGGAGAGAACCACGGAAAACTCTTCCGTCGACTCGCGCAGATCCTGCACGTCCTCCGCATGAAGCCAGCGCGGCGGCCGTGCCAGCAGGCGGAAGATCGCGCCGGGTTCAGGCGCCAGCATGCGCTGCAAGCGCGTCAGCATACGGCGCATCGCGCCCAGATCGATCCGGTTCTGTGTGGGCCGCTGCGACAGGAACCGGTCCTCGATCCGGTCGACGTCGGCGCTGGTCCGCCGGACGATCTGCACCAACAGGTCAGCCTGGTCATGCATCAGATGAACCAGCAATTCCGCCGGCGACCTGAATACTTCTCCCTCCCGAACCGACGCACGCAGTCGGTCCACCGAGCGCAGCGGCTTGAGACGCGCGGTCACGATGATTCGCTGATTCGCGTAAATCCACAGCGTCGCAATCTCGGAGGGAGTGAACTCGAGATTGAACATGACGTCGTTCACGACCGCGCGTAATGCGCCGTCCGCGTGTTCGATGCGTGTGGAGTGCGAGCCTTCGCGCAATGCGTCGAAAAACGTCTCGGGCAATTCGAGCTGGGCTCTCATCCAACGCTCACTGGCGCTATGTGCGAGATTGAAGTGAAGCCAGAGAAACTCGCTGCCTTCCTTCGCGGGGCCGTGGGCGTCGTGGGCCTGGAGCCATTCGGCGACTTCGTCGGCGTCGATCGAGCGACCGGCGCGATTCGAAGAAAAGAGAAAGCCGCAGACCATGCCGGACGAGTCCGCGCCGTAGGTTTGCAGTAGCAGATCAGATTTCATAGGTCATTCAGCGTTTGCTTCCCATGCGGGATTGGCCTATCCGGCAATCTGGCGGCCAAAATCAGAACCGTGGCTGTCACCACCCGATTCCAACTTCCGGCGCCGCGCAGATTGAACCGGAATCAAAGGTCCGAGCATATCGCGGCGGATCAAAAGAAGGTTAACCCGCTAGTTTTCATGACGTCGGCTTAGCGAATGCTTAAGCTTAGCCAAGCGGATCATTTAATTTGAGTAGTCACAAGAACGTCATATTTCGCCCTTAAGTTGCAGCCAATCGAAGGCGATTGCGTCGCCGTGAGGAGTCTCACCATGAATCTCAAGCAACTTACGCTGGTTGTGTGTGCGCTGTGTGCCGGCGCCGCACACGCCGCCGACATCACGGGTGCCGGTAGCACCTTCGCCGCGCCGATCTATACGAAATGGGCCGACGCCTATCAAAAGACCGGCGGCGGCAAGGTCAACTATCAGGGCATCGGTTCGTCGGGCGGCATCAAACAGATCATTGCGAAGACCGTGGATTTCGCCGGCTCGGACGCTCCGCTCAAAGACGACGAACTGGCCAAGGACGGCTTGTTCCAGTTCCCGACCGTTGTCGGCGGCGTGGTGCCGGCAATCAACGTGCCGGGTGTAAAGGCCGGCGAACTGGTGCTGTCGGGCGAAGTGCTCGGCGATATCTATCTCGGCAAGATCAAGAAGTGGAACGATCCCGCGATCGTCGCGCTGAACCCGAAGGTCAAGCTGCCGGATACCGATATCGCCGTGGTTCGCCGCGCCGACGGTTCGGGCACCAGCTTCATCTGGACGAACTATCTGTCGAAGGTCAACGCAGACTGGAAGTCGAAGGTCGGTGAAGGTTCCACGGTCAACTGGCCGACGGGCACGGGCGGCAAGGGCAACGACGGCGTCGCAGCCTTCGTGCAGCGTCTGCCGGGCGCGATCGGCTACGTCGAGTGGGCGTACGCGAAGCAGAACCACATGACCTATGCGTCGCTGAAAAATGCAGCGGGTACCGTGGTCGCACCGGCGACCGACACCTTCAAGGCAGCGGCAGCAGGCGCGGACTGGTCGAAGTCGTTCTACCAGATTCTGACGAACGAGCCGGGCAAGAACGCATGGCCGATCGTCGGCGCGACGTTCGTGCTGTTGCACACGGCGCAGGACAAGCCGGCGCAGGGTGCCGAAACACTGAAGTTTTTCGATTGGGCGTTCAAGAACGGCGGCAAGGCAGCGGATGATCTCGACTACATTTCGCTGCCGGAATCCGTGACAGCTGAAATCCGCACGCAGTGGAAACAGAAAGTGAAGGACGCGTCGGGCAAGCCGGTCGCGCCGTAAGCGTCGGATTCATGGGGCGCGCGTCGCATGCGCGCGCCTTTCTCCATTGCGCGTCTGACCGGTGGCTAACGTCAGGTCGCGACTTTCGACATCACCGCCGTGGCCGGATCGTAACGGTAGCCCTTCTGCGCGAGCTGGTGCGTCATCGTCGCGGCAATCAGTTTTTGCTGCGTCTCCCGCGAGACCAATTCGTGATCCGGCTTGAGCCGCTCCAGTTCGGATGAAAGCCGCCTGACAAGCGCCACCTCGCCGGTGCTGCGTGCGTCGATGAACAAGATCTTCTCGCTTGCCAGACCGAGCCGCTGCTTGAGGTCTTTTGCATGCGCGACCCACTGCTCGGCTGTCGTGCGAAGCTCGCTCATGGCCTTTGCATGGGCTTTGGCCTGCGTCGACATCTGCCGCTGCAAAGCCGCGACCTCCTCCGTATTGTCGTTCTGCTCGGCACGGGCTGCTAGCTGCTGGGCGCGTTGTGCGTGTTGCGCTATGGCCGCGGTTTGTGCCACGACGCGCTGCTCCAACTCCGCGACATGGCGTTCGGCGGCCTCCGCGCGCTCTCTCACGGCGGAGGCATCCTGCGATAGCCGAGCGAGGTTTGCACTCACGAGTGTCTTCGCCTCGGTCACGGCGCTGATCTGCTCGCGCGCCTCGTCCAGTTCATGCGTGACGCGCTGCAACTCGCTGAGTTGCGCCGACGCTTCCTCGGCCCGCACCCGGGCCGCCTCGCGCTCCGCGATCAGCAGAGCACGCGCTTGTTTCAACTCAGCTTCCACTGCGACGAACTGCGCGTGGTTCTCGCTTGCCTGCGCTTCAACAGCCTGTACCTGCGACGAAGCCGCGTTCAACTCTGTCAGCAAGCGTGCCGACTCTTCTTCCTTGGCCTGATAGGCGCTGTTCAACGCGGCGATCTGCTGCTGGGCTTGATCGCGTTCCTCAGTGGCTCGCGCTATTTCATCGTGCTTTGCCGATAGCTCTGCGGCCAACTCCGCTCGAGCCTTGCGTTCTTCTTCTAGCGAAGCCGTCGCGGCTTGCTGTTCGGCAACTTGCGACGCTGCGCGCTGCGCGAGTTCTTCCACCCGCGCTTCGGCTGCCTGCGCGCGCGATGTTGCCGCGCTCAACTCCTCAGACAATCGCGTCGCTTCTTCCGACTTCGCCTGATGGGCCTCGCGCAAAGCGGCGAACTGCTGTCGCGTTTGATCGTGTTCCTGCGTGATTCGCGTTACATCGTCGTTCCTGGCTGAGACAACCGCGGTCAACTCTTCACGTGCTTTGCGTTCTTCGTCCAGCAACGCGTTCGTCGCTGTCAGACTGGCATGATCCGCCGATGCACGCTGTTCGAGCTCTTCTACACGCGTCTCTGCTGCTTGAGCGCGTGACGCCGCCGTGCTCGCTTCCTGCGACCAACGCGTCGCTTCTTGCGAGCTCGCCTGATACGCGGCTTCCAACGTCGCGACTTGCTGCAGCGCCCGGTCGCGCTCCTGAGTGAGCTGCGTTATTTCGTCGGTCTTGCTGGAGATGGCTGAAGCCAGCTCTTGACGTGCCTTGCGTTCCTCTTCGAGCGACGCCTCATAGGCGCTACGCAGCGACGTGATTTCCTCCAGCGCAAGATCACGCTCCTGGGTGACGCGCGTCATCTCATCGTTCGTGACGGAGACGATCGAAGCTAATTCCTCGCGTGCTCTGCGTTCCTGTTCGATCGATACCTTCGCAGATTCCAACTCCTGGTCTTGCAACGACACACGCCGCGCCAGTTCTTCCGCGCGCGCCTCCGCGGCTTGTGCACGCGACGAAGCCGCGCTCGCCTCCTGCGACCATTGCGTGAGTTCTTGCGACTTCGCCTCATGGGCGTCGCGCAACGCGGCGATTTCCTGCTGAGCGTGATCGCGTTCCTGCGTGACTCGCGTTACCTCATCGTTCTTGCTCGTCACAACCGCGGCCAACGCTTCGCGCGCCTGGCGTTCCTCTTCGAGCAACGCGCTCGCGGCTTCCAGTTTGGTCTGGTCCTCGGACGCGCGCTGCACGAATTCCTCGATGCGTGCCTCCGCAGCTTCAGCGCGCAAAGTAGCCGCGCTTGCCTCTTGCGCGAATCGCGTCGCCTCCTCTGTCTTCGCCTGACAGGCATCGCTCAATGTTGCGGCCTCGTGCCGCGCCTGATCACGCTCCTGAATGACCTGCGCGACTTCATCGGTTTTGCCGGTCAGCGCCGTGGCCAACTCTTCACGTGCGAGGCGTTCCTCGTCAAGCGAGGCCTTTATGCCTTCCAGTTCGGCGTCGTGTGCGGACGTACGCTGCTCCAGTTCGGCGACGTGAGTTTCGGCCGCTTCGGCGCGACCGGCGGCGCTCGCGCGTTCCGCTTCGAGGCGTAGGGCAGCGCTTTCCGACGCGCTCAGCGCGTCCGTCAGCGCGCTGAGACGGTTGCGCCCCGTTTCGATTTCGTCGATGCTCTTTTGATACTCGGCAAGCGCTTCGTCCCGTTCCGCGAGGGCTGCTTCCAGGTCCTGGTTCACCGCGGCGAGGCGTTGATTGAACGCCTTCTCCGCATCGTGCTGGGACGCCGTCCAGATCCGATCCGCGGCGCTGATGACCGTTTCGGCGAGGCCCTCCGGCAATCCGGGCTGGACCTGTGCTTGCGGTGTGTCGGCCTGCCGCGCCTCGCGCCAGCGTTGCAAGGCCGCGACTATCGCCACCAGCGAACCGCCGCGAACCTCTTTCCAGATTGTCACTGGCGAAACTCTTTTGCCCTCTTCGACCATGCGATCGGCAATTGCAGCGATCTGTTCGTCGGTGATTGGGTCTGTGTCCGTGGACATATGCGCCTCAAGAATCAATGTAGCGGGGCGAAAGGTTAAATTTTCAATACGTTACTACGTCTGCGGACGTCCGGCGACGTTCGGGATCCAAGCTAAATGACAGCTAATGGCACGCGGACCGATGATATTAGGGCTCGACGGTCTTCTCGAATGCGCGGAATAGCGGACCATAAGGCCGCTATATCGTCGCGGATCGTTCGCGCAAGAGAGGTATCGGCGATACCGGTAGAGGCGCTTGCCTTGTTAGCCCGCACCGACGTTGCAAGAATGCAGCGGCACCGAGTGGGACACCGTCGGCGAGGAAATGCGAAGCGGCGTCGACATGACACACCTGATACCGAGGTATATGGCAATGCGTATTTCGTTTCTGCATACGATGGATGGGAACCGCCAGGTGTTTGAGCAGGCAGCAAAAACGCTTGGATTGCGGGCCGAAGATCTCCACCATGAAGTGAGAGCGGACCTTCGCGAGGCCGTGGATCAAACGGGGGCGTTTTACGACGAGTTGCGCGCCCGCACAAAGCAGCGTCTTCTCGCGCTGGCAGCCGATTCCGAGGCTGTCGTTCTCACCTGCGGCACGCTCGGCCCCGCGGTGGCCGATATCGCGAGTCCGCCTGTGCCCATCGTCCGGGCGGATGTCGCTTTGGCTGTCGCGGCAGCAGAAGTGGGCGGGAGCATCGTCGTGTTGTGTGCGGCTGAATCGGCTATCGAGTCGACGAGGAAGCTCTTTACGGAGCATGCGAGCAAAAGCGCTGCGTCCGTGGAAGTCGTTCACGTCGGCCACGTTTGGGCGCTGTTCAAAGCGGACGAGATTCAAGCATGCCTCGCGGCGACGGCGTCATCAGCCGACGCCGCGTATGAGGCAGGCGCGAGCGTTGTCGCATTCGCTCATCCATGGATGGCGGCCGCCGCCGGCTTGGTCCAAAAGGGTAGACGGCCGCTCGATAGTCCGAGCGCGGCGCTGCACGCCGCCACACAGCGATTCAGCGAACGCTCGGGAGACGCCTCATGATGCCCGCCTCCACGATAACCGCCTGCGACGACCCACACTTCGAAGCCGTCACGCTTCGAATCCGCTTACCACGGCGATCGTTTATCGCTCTGGCCGAAGCGCACAACGCGTAACTCAGCTTCGTCCACGGCGAACACCGGCGCTGTTTGCAGCTGCTGCTCGTGCAAATCGAGAAGCCTCGTGATCGGCGCACAGTCCGCTGCCGCGATTCGCCAGATTTCCCGGGTCGCGCTACGAGCGGCGGCATCCAGAATACGTTCAGCTTCGAGATAAAGGTCACGCCCCAGCGCGCCGAACCCGGCCTGCTGAAGATACCAGGCCAGGTAAAGCGTCTTCACCAGCTTTGCCAGTAATTCGCCGTTGCCCTTGCCCGCCTGGAATGCGGCCAAAGCGAGATGCCAGCGCAACGACTGTTCGCGCACGTATGTGGTGGTATGCGGCAAAAGTTTGGCTTTACCCAGCGGCTTTCTGCGCACCTGATTCCCCGTTGGTCGTTTTTTACGATTCTGAGACATGGATCGATTATTTTGTCGATGCTGCTTTTAATTTCAGCATCGTAATGCATACGACAACGGAAAATTCATTACCGAGACGATTTAACAGAATTTATTAATATTCCGATTGCATAACGGACTTGTGATTAATCGCAAGCGAGGCTATAGGCATCTGGCAAGCCTATGTTTTACCTATCTTTTCTTAATCGCGATCACCGGGTTTCGGCGCCGGCATGGCGAGGCAGTGATCAAGGCTTATTGGATCGCGAGAGACAACAAAGCGCGCTGCGCAGTATCTGAACTAATGCCTTCCCCGCAAAGGCAACACGATTATCAAACCACGATATCAAACGCGACCGGCGACCCGGATTAATATTGGACGTTACAACGACGCCATCGGCCCTTGCTCGCCCGCGATGATTCAAAGTTTCCGATGAGAAAAGTACGCGAATGCCGCGCTCGCTTCGATCGCGCCAATCCAAACGACCGCTCAGGCCATACCCACGGCTCAAAGTGCGCGCGACGATCCCATTGACAGCGCCTGAAACTCGCCTGCGGACTTGCGGCCCGCCTCAAATGTTATTATCGGAAACAACATTGCCCCTCCAAGCGCGCATTCAGAGCATCAAGCCCCATGGACACCCATCTCGCCAAATCCGCCGATCCGTCCATCACCGACCTCGGCCGCCGCGTCCGCGCCGCCCGCCAGGCGCAGGATCTGACGCTGGAAACCGCCAGCCGCCTGTGCGGCGTGTCCCGCTCGACGCTCTCGAAGGTCGAAAACGGCCTGATGTCCCCCACTTTCGACGTGCTGCAGAAAATCGTCCTCGGACTGAAGATCGAAATCGGCGAGCTGTTCGGCTCCACGCCCAAAGTCAGCGCGAGCGGCCGCCGCGCGCTGACCCGCAAAAACGAAGGCCAGCGCCACGCCTATCGCGGCTATCAGATGGAACTGCTCGCCACCGACCTCGCGCACAAGGCGATGCTGCCGTTTCGTATCCGCATCTCCGCGCACACGCTCGACGCCTTCGACGATTGGGGCCGTCACGAAGGCGAGGAGTTTCTGTATGTGATCAGCGGCAGCGTGTGCCTCTATTCGGAGTTGTATGCGCCGACGCATCTGAATGCCGGCGACAGCCTCTACTTCGACAGCCGCACCGGGCACGCAGCGGTCTCCACGAGCGAAGAAGACGCCGAAGTGTTGTGGATGGCGACCAGCGCCGATATTCCTCAAGCGCCGGCCACCATCGAATCGACGAAGAAGTAAATGCAAGCGCGTGAGCGCGCTTAGCGCGCCGCCAACGCCCGCTGCGCCAGTTGCGCGATATGCATTACGTGACGCCCAGTCCCCTGCTCGATCTGTTCACGGCAACTGAAGCCGTTGGTCAATACGATCGTCTCCGCAGCCGCCGCACGCACCGCCGGAAACAGCGCGTCTTCGCCAATCTTCGTGGAAAGCGCGTGATGCTCCGCGTTGAAGCCGAACGATCCCGCCATGCCGCAACACCCCGTGTCGAGCAGTTTCCATTTAACGCCGAGCTTGTTCAGCAGCGCCGTATCACCCTGCATGCCGAACAGCGCCTTCTGATGGCAATGTCCGTGCACGATCACGTCCGCGGCCAGCGTCGGCCAATCGAACGGCTGACGCGCGACGAAATCGGAGAACAGGAACGTTTGCGCCGACAGCTTCTTCGCCAATGCATGATCGGGCAATTGCTTCAGCAGCTCGTCCTTGAACACCGACAAGCAGCCCGGTTCGAGACCGACTAGCGGCACGCCCGCGGCGATATCGTCCGCGAGATCGTCGAGAATACGCGTGAGAAGTTCGCGTGCGCGTTCGAGCAGCCCGAAGTCATACAGCGGACGCCCGCAGCACAACCGGTCCTTCGGCAACACGACATGCCAGCCCAATTGCTTCAAAACATCGGCGGCGGCCTGCGCGATCTCGGGCGTGAAGTGATCGTTGAATGTATCGACCCACAGAATCACTTTCTTCACGTCGCCGTGGGCATCACGCGCCGATTGCGGCGAACGTCGCGCGATCTGCCTGTATGTGGCATTCGCGAAACGAGGCAGTTCGCGCGTTTGCGCCACGCCGGCCAGCCACTTGCCGATCGAAGACAAACCCGGCGCCGACGTCATGAAGTTCGTCAGACGTGGAAAACGCGCCGCCCACGGCGCCCATTCGCTGATCCGTCCCATGAACAGCGCCTGCCGTGGCCGACGCTTCGTCTCGTAGTAATGCGAAAGAAATTCCGCCTTGTAGGAAGCCATGTCCGTATGCGTTGGGCAATCGGATTTGCAGCCCTTGCACGCGAGGCACGTATCGAGCGCTTCCTTCACCTCGCGGCTTTGCCAGCCGCCGGGGATCACGTCGCCTTGCAGCATTTCCCAGAACAGATGCGCGCGGCCCCGCGTCGAATACTTCTCTTCACGTGTCGCGCGATAACTCGGGCACATCGTGCCGCCTTCGAGCGAGCGGCATTTTCCCATGCCGATGCATCGCTCGATCTCGCGCTGAAAACCGTCGCCTTGCTGGCTCGCAAACGTCAATCTGGTTTGCAACGTGACCGGCTTGTAGGCGGGGCCCATGCGAAGGTTTTCATCGGCGCGATACGCATGCACGACCTTGCCTGGATTCAGACGATTGGCCGGATCCCAGATCGCCTTGAACTGCTCCATCGCTTGCATCAAATCGGGGCCGTACATGATGGGCAGAAACTCGGCCTTGGCCTGGCCGTCGCCGTGTTCGCCCGACAGCGAACCGCCGAACTCGACGACCAGTTCGGCCGCTTCGCGCAGAAACTTGCGCCACGTCGCGACGCCTTCCGCACTGCGTAGATCGAAGGTAATGCGCGCGTGCACGCAGCCATCGCCGAAATGGCCATAGAGGCTCGTCTCGTAACCGTAGCGATCCACCAGCGCCTGGAACGCGCGCAGATAATCGCCGAGACGCAGCGGATCGACCGCGGCATCTTCCCAGCCGACAATCGGGTCCGGCGTGCCGGAATCGACCGACAATGCCACCGCCGACGCGCCTGTCTCACGGATCGACCAGACCTTGGCCTGCAACGCCCGGTCTTCGACAAGCATCGCCGACACATTCGGCCCTGCCTGCCCCGAGGCAAAGTAAGCGGCGGCGGCTCGCGCTTTAAGCATCACGTCGGCTTGCGTGTCCGCGCCGAATTCGAGCACGACCCATGCATCGCCTTCAGGCAGCAACGCGATCTCGTCCTGCTTCAAGCCGCGCGCCTGCAAACCCCGAATGATCGCGCGGTCCAATCCTTCGATGGCGATCGGCCCGCAGCGCATGAAATGCGGCACGGCATCCGCCGCCGTGTAGATATCCGTGAAGCCGACCACGACGACCACGCGCATCGCCGGACTTTTCACGAGGCGCACTTTCGCCTGCAAGGTGAGCGCACACGTTCCTTCGGTGCCGACCAGTGCGCGCGCGACGTTAAAGCCGTTTTCCGGCAGCAGCTGATCGAGATTGAAGCCGGACACGCGCCGCTTGATCCGCGGGAATTTCGCGCGAATCTGCTCGGCGTAGGTATCGCGCAACTGCTTCAGCGCGGCGTAGATTTCACCCTGACGGCCGCCCTCGGCGATGATGCGTTCGAGCTCCTGATCGGAGGTTGGACCGACCCAGAAACGCGCGCCGTCGAAGGTCGCAACTTCCAGCGCCTCGACGTTTTCGACCGTTTTGCCGGCCATCACCGAATGCGCGCCGCACGAGTTGTTGGCGATCATGCCGCCGAGCGTGCAGCGGCTGTGCGTCGCCGGGTCGGGTGCGAAGGTAAGGCCGTGCTGTTCGGCGGCATCGCGCAAGGTGTCGCAGACCACGCCGGGTTCGACGATCGCGACGCGCGCCAGTGGATCGACGGACACGACGCGGTTCACATACTTGCTCGCGTCCGCGACCACCGCGACGTTGACGCATTGCCCGTTCTGCGACGTGCCGCCGCCGCGCGCGAGAAACGGCACGTCGTTACGGCGGCAGGCGGCGAGCGTGGCCAACAGGTCGTCGACATCCGCGGGCACGACGACGGCGAGCGGCACTTGCCGATAGTTCGACGCATCCGCCGCATACAGCGCTTTTGAACCCTGATCGAAGCGCACTTCGCCACGCACATGGCTGCGCAAATCCGCTTCGAGCGCCTGCAGCACAGCCGCGGTGCCGGTGAAAGGCGTGGCCACGCGCGGCGCCCGCTTCAGTGCGCTAGTGCCGTTTTCGTGCAGTTCGTCGACGCCCGCGCCCTGTTCCTCATCAAATGACGTTCCCACTGCGCTCCCCGTCTCACGTGCCTGTGCGCCGCCGCTTCGCGCTCAGGCAGCCTGGCTCGCGGTCATCTTGAAGATGCCCTGTGCGTTGCCCGCGTCGAAACGCAGGTCCGTTTCCCAACGACGCGCGTCCTGATCGAAAGTCCGCTTGCGCGTGATGAACTCGTAGAACGAGCCCGGCACTTCGCGCGTCACGACGCTGCCGTCAGCCGCGCGAAACTCGCGCTGCACGAGGTCGGCACGATACGCCGTCTGAAACACGCGTCCCGAACGCGAGCGCTCCACTTCCGGTTTCATCGGACGACCCTTGGCCTTCTCGTCGTCGGACAATTGAAAGACATCCGCGACGCGGTCCGTGGCATGGTTGAACGCGTTGCCTTCCGTGGCGATCCACGCCATCTCCGCCGATTCGTTCAACAATACTTCGTAATCGGCTTCGCGTGGCGTGTCGTGCTGGCGCGCAAACGCGCCGACGATCACCGGCAGCAATTCGTGCGCGGCGTCGACCGGCAGCACGCCGTCGCGCTCGAGCTCCCACAACTGGCCGACGGCGCGCGGCGTCAACGGATCGCGCGACGCGCCGATCACGTTGGTCACGGCCCGCTGAAACTCCGCCGAGAACCGCTCGGGATGCAATTCGCTGACGAAGAACTGCGCGATTTCATCGGGCGCGTCGTCATGCGCCCACGCGCGGCCGGTCATGCCGAGTCGGTCGAGTGGATAGCGGCCGTTGATGCTGAAGCCGAGCGGACGAAGAATGCGCGCGAACGCGGCTTCGCCCGTCGGCAGCGCGCCGCTGTGCGGCCAGCGCACCGTGCGCAACGCGCCATGATCGAAGTACACGCTGCCGCCCGCCGCGATCGTCTCCTCGGTGTACTGGCGGCCGTTCGCCGAGCGCGCCAGCAGATCCTCGAACAGCGCCATGTTCATCGCCTGCGCGAGCTCGGCGCGCGTGACGATGCCGTCCTCCCATTCATCCAGAATGCGCGGATGATTCAGCGTGGCGAAGAGCCGTGCGGTTTTTTCGGCGCCGAGCAATTTCAGCAGCAGTTGTTCGACATTCGCATTCCTGGTGTTTCGCATAGCGGTTCTCTACGTTGCTTTGATGAGCGCTGATTCGCATGTTCGATCCGACCTGCCGAGCCGGACGCAAGGCGCCGGACGGCACGATCGAAGACGTGATTATTCAAATCGCCGGGCTCGCCGTAAAGCGAGATAAAATCGCCACTTGATGCGTTTTTGGAATCAAGGTGCGAAAGTTCAAGATCCCCAACATGGGCGCGCTGCTCGCCTTCGAAGCCGCCGCGCGGCATGAGAGCTTCACGCACGCGGCGCGCGAACTCTTTCTCACCGAGAGCGCGGTGTCGCGACAGATCAACACGCTGGAGAGCAATCTTGGCGTGCGGCTGTTCGTACGCGTCAAACAGCGCGTCGTGCTGACGAAGGCGGGCAAGGTGTATAGCGCGCAGGTGCGGCGCTCGCTGGAGCAACTCGATCGCGACACGCTATCCATCATCGCGCACGGCAGCGGCGGCGGTTATCTGGAACTGGCGGTTCTGCCGACTTTCGCATCGCAATGGTTGATTCCGCGGCTCGCGGCATTCAACGCGCAGTATCCGGACGTGCGCGTGAACATGGGCGTTCGAACCGGCACGTTCCCGTTCGCCGAGACCCATTTCGAGGCTGCGATTCACTACGGCAAGCCCACGTGGCCGGGCACGTCGGCGGATTTCCTGTTCAGCGAAGAAGTCGTGCCGGTGTGCGCGGCGAATCTGCTGAAGCGGCCCGTTCAAAGCGCCGCTGAGCTGTTGGACTATCCGCTGCTGCATTCCACCACCCGGCCGGACGGCTGGGCGTCATGGTTCGCGAGCGTGGGCGTCGATGACAACCGGGCCATGCAGGGCGTGCGCTACGAACTCCACACTATGCTGATCAGCGCGGCCGCGGCCGGTCTCGGGATTGCGCTCGTGCCGCGCTTTTTCATCGATACGCAACTCGATCAGCTCGGGCTCATGATGCCGCTCGATGCGCCCGCCCTCGCCGACTCGGCGTACTACCTCGTCTATCCGACCGAGTTGAGTCACGGCAAGCCGCTGGCGAGTTTTCGCGAGTGGCTGTTGCATGAGGCCGCGGCCTACAGCGCGGTGAATCCCCTGGTGGGCGGGCCTCCCGATTCCGCTTGAGCCCGCGTTACTCCAAGCCTTAAGCACCAGCTTGTTCCCGCGCTTTGGCCAGTGCGCTCAGATTGCCCTCGCCGAAGCCGTGATGACCTTGACGCTGCACGATCTCGAAGAATATTTCGCCGGCGCGGCGCCGCACGAAAGTCTGGAAAAACAGCAGCGGCACGCCGTCCGCGCCGATTTCGCCGTCCACCAGCACGTGGGTGCGCTTGAGCCGCGCGACATCGAGCCCATGACCCGGCAGACGCGCGTCGAGCTGATCGTAGTACCGCGGCGGCGGCTCGACGAATTCGACACCGTTCGCAAGCAACTGCTCGACGCAGGCGAAAATATCGTCGGTGGCGAGGGCGATATGCTGCACGCCTTCGCCCGGATGGTCCGGCAAATACTCGTGCATCAGGTTGGTCCGGCTCGTGCCTTCCTCGTACAAGGGCACGCGAATCGCACCGCACGGCGACACCATCACGCGCGATTCCGCCGATACATGCCAATTAGCGTGCAACTCGTGAATCTCGCGGAAGTTGAGCAGGTCGCGATAGAAGTCGAGCCACTCCTGCATCCGGCCTTCACCGACCGTTTGCGTCAGGTGATCCACGGCGACGAGGCCGTGGCCCGCATGACTCAAGTCGGCATGCGCCGTGTCGATTTCGATGGGCCGAAAGTCGATGTCGAAGATCGAAATGTCGCCGAGTCCGCCACGCTGGCCGCCGCGCCCGCGCCAACGGTCGACGAAATAGATATGCGAGTCGCCGATGCCCTGAATGGCCGGAATCAGCAACTCGCCCGTGCCGATCTTCTCGCCTTCGAACGCCCATGCGCCGAGTTCGATCGCGCGGTCGAAGGCGCGCTGCGCGTCCGCCACGCGAATGCCGATCGCACAGATGCCCGCGCCGTACTCCTCGGCATAGCGCGCGGCGAACGAGTCCGGCTCGGCGTTGATCAGAAACTGCATCTCGCCCTGACGATAGAGCGTGACGTCTTTGCTGATATGCCGCGCAATCGCTTTGAAGCCGAGCTTGGTGAAGGTTTCACCGAGCGCCTGCGGATCGCGCGCGGCGAATTCCACGAATTCGAGGCCGGCAGTGCCGAGCGGATTATGCTCAGGCGCCGCGACGGCGCGCAGCGCGGCGTCTGGAGTGGGCAAGTCGCTGGGCATGGCAATCTCCTTTACAGTCTTTCGACGCGGTTCGCACTGTTTCTGGTGTCGGTGCAGCCGCCGCCACTTCCGCAGTGAGACACTGCAAGCGTGGTGTGCCGCGGCATCGTGGCCCGCGACGGCTTTTGCACCGTGTTTGTACACCGGGTAGCGGGGCGTTCGCAACCTTCATTTTGTACCGGATGGTTCACACAATGGCGCCGCCGCACGCGTCGCGCTACCCGACCTTCACGATCGAGTGCGAAGCGCCCTATTTGCGGCTCCGCTTCTGCGCCCTCTTTCCTGTTGCCTTGTCCGCGCTCGACGCCATGCGCTGTTGCGCGACCTCACGCACCGCCTCGATAAACGCCCGCCCTACCGGCGACGGCTGCGTGTCCGAGCGCCGGATCAATCCGACCGGCTCGCCGGTGCCGGCGAAGGGCAATGGCAAACGTACCAGCATGCCATGCGCCAGTTCGTATTCGACCGCGCTCAGTGGAACGAACCACACCGCGCCGTTCTCCAGCGTCAACGCGCGGCCCGTCGAAACCGACAACACCTCGATGAACGCCGACAACGGCGGCACGCCCCATGCGCTCAACAGACTGTCCGCCGATTGCCGGATCAATGTGCCGAACGGCGGCAACACAACCGGAAAGTCCTCGAGCGACGTGGCCGGCAACCCCGTGCCCGCCGCCAACGGATGCCCGGCGCGGACCACCGCGATCAACGGCTCGCTGAACAATTGCTCGAAACTGAGCCCGACCATCCGCTCGGGATCGGCCAGCCGCCCGATCGCAAATTCGATCGTGCCCGCTTTCAGGCGCTCGAGCAATTCGGGGTTGGCGCCGGTCGCGAGGCGCACAATCACGCGCGGCCACAGCGTGGCGAACTGCTTCAGCACCGGCGGCATCAATGCCGCCGCGACGGTCGGCAGAATGCCGATTTCCAGCGTGGCCGCGGCCGCGCCTTCCGCGCGCGCCAGCAAATCCACACCTTGGCGCAGCGCGCTAACGCAGGCGCTCGCGTGCGGCATGAAAAGCTGCCCCTCGCGGGTCGGCAGCGCACCGTGGCGGCCGCGCTCGAACAGCTTCACGCCGAGAATCGCCTCGAGTTCGGCGACGGTCTTGGAGACCGCGGGCTGGGTGATCGAGAGGCTGTCGGCCGCCCGCTGGACGCTGCCGAACTGCGCAACGGCCAGAAAGCATTGGAGGTGACGGAATTTGACGCGGCTGTCCGCGAGACTGCGTTGCATAACGACAGGTTATACGAAACGAGCGAAAACGTCATTTTGCATAACCTCTTAGGTTAGATAAAGTCTTTCCATAACGCCGTATCTCACAATTCCTCGAAGGAGACACTGATGGACGATTCCTTTCTCAGCGCGCGTGACTTCACGTCGCATCCCGCTTACGTCTACCCCGACTATGGTTCGTCGGTCAAACGCGGCCCGACGCGTCCGCTGATTCCGCTGAAGGAAAAGCTGCGCGACCAGCGCGTGCCGGTCTACGGCAGCGACGACCTCGGCGCGCTCGATCACGACCTGACACGTAATGCCATGCGCAACGGCGAACCGCTCGGCGAACGCATCATCGTGACGGGCCGTGTGCTCGACGAAGGCAACCGCCCGGTGCGCAATACGCTGGTCGAAATCTGGCAAGCCAACGCCGCCGGCCGCTATGTCCACAAGGCCGATCAGCACGACGCGCCGCTCGACCCGAATTTTCTGGGCGCGGGCCGCTGCATCACGGACAAAGAAGGCCGCTACCGTTTCCTGACGATCAAGCCGGGCGCGTATCCGTGGGGCAACCATCCGAACGCGTGGCGTCCGAACCATATCCACTTCTCGCTCTTCGGCGACCATTTCGGCTCGCGCCTCGTCACGCAGATGTACTTTCCCGGCGATCCGCTGCTGGCGTTCGATCCGATCTTCCAAGGCACGCCGGAGCACGCCCGTGACCGCCTGATCGCGGATTTCTCGCTCGACACCACGCAAGAGGCCTATGCGCTCGGCTACGACTTCGACATCGTGCTGCGCGGCCGTAACGAAACTCCGATGGAGCGCTAAGCCATGACCACCCTCAAGCAAACGCCTTCGCAAACGGTTGGGCCTTACTTCGCGTACGGTCTATGTCCGCAGCAATACGATTTCGACTTCAAGAGCCTGTTCACGCCGGTTCTGGCTGATCGCGAAGCGGCCGGCGAACACATCACGATCGTCGGCCAGGTGTTCGATGGCGACGGCAAGATCATTGGCGACGCCATGCTCGAAGCCTCCCAGGTGGACGCGAACGGGCACTTCCCGGAGTCGCGTGAGGAAATCCTGAAGACCGGCTTTCGCGGTTTCGCCCGCGTGGGCACCGGAACGGGTCCGCACAATCGCTTCGTCGTGGAAACGGTGAAACCGGGCCGCGCCAGTCCGGATGAAGCGCCGCATCTGAACGTGATCCTGACCATGCGCGGCATGCTGTTGCACACGTTCACCCGCATCTATTTCGAGGACGAAGCGGCGGCAAACGAGAAAGACCCCGTGCTGGCAGCGGTTCCAGCGGACCGGCGCGACACGCTGATCGCGCGCCGCGAGCCGAATGTGGCGAACGTTTACCGTTTCGATATCCACATGCAAGGCGCTAAGGAAACCGTATTTTTCGATCTTTGATCGCGGTTTTTCTACACTTTCATATAGCTTTCACATACACTGATCACGATCCTTCTAGCGACTGGATCGCGAAACTCCGAGTAGTTGAGCCCGCTTGCGCGGGCTTTTTTTTGGTCTTTCTTTACTTTCTCGTCTGATGAATGGCGCTCACTGTAACGAGCAGCGCAGCCAGCGGCTGATTCTCACCACGTCGGCGATGTGATCGTGCGCGCCCGGCGCACCCAGCACGACGATGTCCACCGGCCTGCCGCGCACCTTCATTCGCACCACGACGCAGTGTCCGGCCTCGTTGATGAAACCGGTTTTCTGCAGCACGATCGACCGGTCGCCGCCTCGCACCAGCGCATTCGAGTTGTGATAACTCAGGCTCGCCCGTCCGCCGCCGGGTAAAACCACCTGATCGCGATCGGTGGAATAAGCGCGAATCAACGGATAACGGCTGGCTGCGGCAACCAGCAACGACAAATCCCGCGCGGTCGAAACGTTCTGCGGCGACAAGCCGGTGCCATTCACGAACGCCGTATGCCGCATGCCGAGCGAGCGCGCCTTCGCATTCATCGCGGCGACGAAGCCCGGGCGGCCGCCCGTGTAATCGCGGCTAAGCGCGGCCGCAGCGCGGTTCTCCGACGACATCAGGGCGATATGCAGCATGTCATGGCGCGACAACGTCGAACCGACATTCAAACGCGAGCCGGTGAACTTGTCGAAATCCTGGTCCTGAACGGTAACGTTGAGCGGCGCGTTCAACGCATGCTTTGCGTCGAGCGACACGACCGCGGTCATCAGTTTGGATACCGAAGCGATTGGCATGACCCGGTCAGCCTGCTTTTCGGTAAGAACGGTTTGTGTTCGTTCGTCGACGACGTAGACGGATCTGCCGCGAAGCAGCGCGCGCGATTTGGGGGTGTAGCCGCAGCGCGCCAACAGACGAGGGCCCTTATGCGGCATCGACGCACGCGAGGCTGACGCGTGTTGCGTATCGCCCTTTGCCGCCAGGACCGCGGGGCGTCTCACGGCGCGTGGATCCCGCGCATTGCGCGCCGCTTGCCGGCGATGTTTGGGTGTGACTTTGCCGACGTGCATCGTCCGCTTGGGGCTCGTCACGTGCTTGGTCTTGTGCGCGACACGACGCCGAGTCTTGCCGGCGGCCGGCTGCCTCGCTTTGTTCGAGTGTTTGGCTTTCGCTTTCGACGTGTGTTTCGTGGATGGCTCGACATGCCGATTCGCGCGCGCGGACGGCTGGCGTGCCGCCGCGTGCTCCGCGCCAAACGACCCGCCGATATTCAGCCACAACAGGCCGAATACCGCGAAACAACGGAGCCAGACAGGGAAACGAAAAGCCGGAAATTCAGATGAAGGAGTTCGACGACCGTACGGCATGCAGCTTCCAGTTCTGTGCCGCATGCGCCCGCATGAATGGGCACGGAATCGGCAACGACCCGCCGATCTTAAGGCAGATCGTACATGCGATCAACGGCAAAGGACCGCGCCAACTTGCTATGCGACAACTGTACGCAAGCAGAAGACGCCACCCTTAGCCACCCTTAGCAACGGAAATGATCGATGTTCTGTCCAGCGTAAATTGCACGCGCGAGCCAGTCCGGTTTCTCCCCGTGACCGTCCCAGGTATTGCCGTATGCGTCGCGATACATGACGGCCCGGGTTGCGGCCGCATCGGTTTCGATCGCTTCGGCGAGCGCTTCTATGGTAATGCCGTATTCGTCCATGCGCCGGCGAATCCATGCGACCAGGCGCTCACGTGCATTCCCGTCGAAGTCGAGCTGCCGTTGTTCCGCAAGCTCTTTCATAACGTACCAGTGTCGCGGCTAATAATGCTCGCGTTAGAAAAACAAAAGGCTTCGCTAAAACAACGCGAAGCCTATGCGTGATTCAGATGGCTCGAGTGCGAATCGAACTCGCGATGCCTCTCCCGATGCGGGAAAACTCGCACCTGGAAATCATGCCCATTAAATCCTGGATTATGGGGAATTCGTCGGCAACCGGATCGAATTGCGCTCGTGTCTCGCCCCGTGGTTCGGGGCTGCTTCAGCGTATGGAAAGCGATTCTAGCATCCAATTTCTTTTGCTTGCAGCAACGAATTGTTAGTCCGCGATGCACGGCTTTCAATACGCTCGGGTTATCCGGACCGCAAGCAGAAGCGGTAATACTCATTGACAGGAAATGCATGCACAGCAAGGGCAAAAAAGCAGAGCCGCTTCTCTCATGTTATGTTCACTGACTAGCACGCTAGCGCATAGGAGACATTCGATCATGACCGCTTCAACCGCCATCATCACCATCCTCGCCGCACTGCTGTTAGGCGCCATGAGTCCGGGACCGAGCTTCGTCATTGTCGCTCGCAATGCGATCGGGCTGTCGCGCGGCGACGGTCTCGCTACCGCACTCGGCATGGGTGTGGGCGGCGTGTTCTTTAGCGGCATTGCGTTACTCGGTCTCTATACCTTGCTGGCGAGTGTCGAATGGCTCTACGTCGGCTTGAAAGTGGCGGGCGGGCTGTATCTGATCTACCTCGCGTCGAAAATCTGGCGCGGCGCCGCCAAGCCGCTTGCCTTCGATGCCGCGCAAGCGGTCCCGGGCAATGCTCGCAAATCGTTCTGGATCGGCTTGAGCACCCAACTCAGCAATCCGAAGACAGCCGTCTACTACGGCAGTATTTTCGCAGCGCTGCTGCCGCAACATCCGCCGTTGTGGTGCTACTTTGCGTTGCCGCCCGCGATCTTCGCTATCGAAGCCGGCTGGTACACTGTCGTCGCACTGTGTTTTTCGAGCAAGCGGCCGCGCGAAATCTACCTGCAATGGAAAGCCTGGGTCGATCGCGTCGCGGCGAGCGCAGTCGCCGCGCTGGGATTGCGCCTGATCCTGACGGCACACAAAGTGGGCATCTGAAAACGCGTAATGCTCGAACGGTTTGTCGTGCTCCGCAGCACGGCAAGCCGGGGAGCCAAGGCCTTATGGGCAAGCGCTCAACACGCGCCGCGCCCCGCGCCCGACAAAACAGTTACAAGATAAGTGTTGACGCTGATACACCCCGGCGGTTAATGTGGCACCCGAAGTTCAAGAAGTTCGATTGCTGTTCATCAATGTCTCGCTCCCTCAGCGGTATTCGTTGTCCTCTCCCTCCTTGACGCTTCACACGCTCTCGCACAGAGCACATCTTTCTATTTTTTACCTCAAGGATTCTTCATGGATACCGGTACCGTTAAGTGGTTCAACGACAGCAAAGGCTTTGGCTTCATCACTCCGGACAAGGGCGGCGACGACCTGTTCGCGCACTTCTCCGAAATCACCGGCGACGGCTTCAAGACGCTGGCTGAGAATCAGAAAGTGAGCTTCGAAACGAAGCAAGGCCCGAAGGGTCTGCAAGCGGCTAACATCAAGCCGCTGTAAGTTTGAAGGGCTCGGTGTCCGGCAACGGACATCGGGCTGCAGCGACATCCTCGCGGAGCTTTGTCTCCCACAGTTGGCGCGTATCGCTTTGAGCTGCATGTCATTCCAAGCAGCTTGCCTGAGCGCCAAACGCCTCGTTGCACCTCATTCTCCCCTCCGGCTTCAACGCCCATTTTCCGCTTTCCGACTGCATCAGGATTCGGCTCGCAATGGCTTGAATCAGCTCGTCCGCGCGACTCGTACAACGGTCTGCAAGGCAGGCGCGCACTCGAACATCATTAAAATATAAAATGCAAAACAAACATATTCAGCACTACAACGGCTATGCCGTCAAACCCTCGGCGCACCGTTTGCCCGATGGCACTTTTTCATCCAATCTGTTGCTCGAACGCGCTGACAGCGCGCGCACCGAAGGGCGCTACCAGTTCTATTCGCTCGATTACTTCACGAACGAAGAACAGGCCTTGCAGCACTCGGCACGTTGGGCACGTCATTGGGTCGACACGCGCGGCTAAGCCCGCGACCGGCGTGGCATTCGCCACGCCACATCATCACGCGCGCGAGCTTCACGGCTTTTCTTCGGCCTTGATCCGCGCGCGCAATTCGAACTTCTGAATTTTTCCCGTCGATGTCTTCGGCAATTCGCCGAAGCGCACCGCTTTCGGCAACTTGTATCCCGCAAGAAAGAGCCGGCAGTGCGCAATGATCTCTTCTGCGCTCACCTCAGCCCCCTCCTTGAGTTCGACGAAGGCACACGGCACCTCGCCCCACTTCGGATCAGCCATCGCCACCACGGCCGCTACAGAGACCGCGGGGTGACGGTACAGCGTATCTTCAACCTCGATGCTCGAAATGTTCTCGCCGCCGGAAATGATGATGTCCTTGCTGCGATCGCGAATGCGAATATAGCCGTCGGGCATTCGCACGCCGAGATCGCCGGTATGGAACCAGCCGCCCTGGAAGGTGGCTTCCGTCGCGCGCTCGTTCTTCAGATAGCCCTTCATGCAAATGTTGCCGCGGAACATGATCTCGCCGATCGTCTCGCCATCGTCGGGCACGGGTGTCAGCGTGTCCGGGTCGAGCACGGTCACCGCGGCCTGCAAGTGATAGCGCACGCCTTGCCGCGCGTTCAGTTCGGCGCGCTCGCTGTCGTCGAGCGCCTCCCACTCCTCCTGTTTCGCGCAGACCGCGGCCGGCCCGTAGGTTTCGGTGAGTCCGTACACATGCGTGAGATCGAAGCCGATCTCCTTCATCTTCGCGATCACCGCGGGCGCGGGCGCGGCGCCCGCCACCATCGTCGACACGCGATGCTCGATGCCCTCGCGCCATTCGGCCGGCGCATTCGCGAGCGCGCTCTGCACGATCGGCGCGCCGCAGTAGTGCGTGATGCGTTCGCGGCGAATCAGATCGAACACCGTCTTCGCATCGAATTTGCGCAGACAGACATTGACGCCGGCGCGCGCGGCCACCGTCCACGGAAAACACCAGCCGTTGCAGTGGAATAGCGGCAAGGTCCACAGGTAGACGGCGTGCTTGGGCATATCCC
The DNA here is from genome assembly GCF_003387275.1 of Paraburkholderia sp. BL6669N2. Taxonomy (NCBI): domain Bacteria; kingdom Pseudomonadati; phylum Pseudomonadota; class Betaproteobacteria; order Burkholderiales; family Burkholderiaceae; genus Paraburkholderia; species Paraburkholderia sp. BL6669N2. The sequence continues at coordinate 2,932,815 of NZ_QUNA01000002.1, forward strand.
ATTCGAGGATATTGCTCAGCGCGTTCAGATAGGCGCCACGATGGTGATAGACCACGCCCTTCGGATCGCCGGTCGTGCCGGAGGTGTAGTTCAGCGCGATGGCGTCCCATTCGTCGGCCGGCAGGGTCCACGCGAATTCGGGGTCGCCGGATTGCAGGAACGCCTCGTAATCCGTGGCGCGGATGAATTGAGCCGGGTCGGCCGGCATCGCGTCCGCCACGCTGATCACGCGCAAGTTCGGGAATTCCAGCGCGGCGCGATGCGCGAACTCGCCATACTCGGTATCGACGATCAACGCCTTCGCCTCGCCGTGGCGCAGCATGAACAACAGCGACGATACGTCGAGCCGCGTATTCAGCGTATTGAGCACGGCGCCGGCCATGGGCACGCCGAAGTGCGCTTCTATCATCTGAGGAATATTGGGCAGCAGGGCCGCGACCGTGTCGCCACGCTGGATGCCGGCCCGCTGCAGCGCGCTGGCCAGACGCCGGGCGCGCTCGTAGGTCTCGCGCCAGTTGCGGCGAATCTCCCCATGGACGACCGCCGGCCGCTCACCGTAGACTTCCGCCGCGCGCACGATGAAATCGACCGGCGTTAGCGGGACATAGTTGGCTTCACGGCGCTCGAGGCCTGCTTCGAACATGTGTTTCATCGCATCGTCTCCTGTCGACCAGAGTTAGCGCTTTAGCGCTTACTCTGGTCCCATGCAACATGGTTGCTAAGGCGCTGAGCGCGCCGTCGATTATTCTGATTGATGAACTAGGCTAACAATGGTTATGGTGAACTGTCTGTCATTCAAATGACAGAGTGGCGCGCCCTGGCGCTTCCGCACTCACCTCCGTCCGAAAACCCGCCAGCCGCCATGAACGACGCTCCGCTCACCGCCCCCGCCGATGCCCGCCCACGTAGGCCGGAACGGGTCGCGCGCGCCGATCTGCCGGGCCTGTTCGCTACTTGCGCGTGGTTCCGGGCGCTCGCCGCGGAGCATCAGTCCATGGTGCTCGCCAGCGCGCACGCGGAGCATCTGGAAGGCGGCGCATGGATCGCGCGCCGCCAGGAACCGTCGGACTACTGGATCGGCGTGCATTCCGGCCTCATCAAACTTGCAATCTATAGCCCTTCGGGACGCAGTTGCACGCTTTCCGGCGTGCCGCCCGGCGGCTGGTTCGGCGAAGGCAGCGTGATCAAGCGTGAGTTGCGCAAGTACGACGTGGCGGCGATTCAGCCTTCACTGGTCATGTTCGTGCCATCGGAGACGTTTCACACGCTACTGGGATCCAGCTTGCCGTTCAATGCGTTCGTGATTCGCCAACTGAATAACCGCATGGGCGAATTCATCGCGTCGATCCAGAATAGCCGGTTACTCGATGTCGATGCGCGCGTCGCGCAGTCGCTCGCGCAACTGTTCAACCCGGATCTCTACCCCGACACCGGCCGCACGCTTGCCATTTCGCAGGAAGAAGTCGGCCTGTTGGCGGGCGTTTCCCGTCAGCGGATCAATCAGGCGCTGCAAAACCTCGAGCGGCTGCAGATTTTACGCCTCGCGTATAACCAGATCGACGTGCTCGACCTCGAACGCCTGGGTGCGTTCGGCCGGGAACAGCTCTAGCACCCAACGCCTTGGCAGCCCCTTCAGCTCCGCATGTTTCGGCGGTCGCCTGCGCGCGCCCGTTCGACTGTATTTTGAGCACCCGGATAAAGAAAGCGCCGCACGCGCCGTTATGCGAGCTATGCAGCGCAGATTGCAGCGCGTCCCTATTCCAAGCTCAACGTATTGTCGAATCCGATAATGAACCGTCTGACACTGAAACAGAAGTTGTGGGTGCCGTTGCTGCTGTGCTGGGCCGCGCTCCTGATCGTGACCGTTGTGAACGCGTACGAAGCACGTAACGGTCAAATGGACGCACGGCGCGCCGATCTGGCCGACGTGACCGACATGGCGGTATCGATCGTCGCGGACTATGCGAAGCAAGCCGACGCCGGCAAGCTCTCCGTCGACGACGCGAAGCAACAAGCGATTGCCCGCGTCAATGCGCAACGTTACGGCGCCTCCGGCTACGTGACGATCGTGCGTAGCGACTCGGTCATGATCGACCATCCGATGAGCCCGAAGCTGAACGGCAAGGATATGGGCGGCTTCCGCGACGCCAAAGGCAACGCGCTGTATCACGACATCGCACAGGCCGGCGGCTCGGCGGCCGGCGCCGGCTACCTGCGCTACTGGTGGCCGAAACCCGGCGAAACGACGCCGAGCGAGAAGATCGGGTACGTGAAGCGCTTCGGCCCGTGGGGCTGGGACTTTATCGCGGGCGCTTACATGGACGACATTCAGGCGCAGTTCTACACGACGCTCGCACGCTCGGCCGGCATGCTGGCGGTACTCGGCGTGATCGTGTCGTTCGTGGCGTCGCGCGTGGTGCGCAGCGTGTCGCGCTCGATTGGCGGCGAGCCTTCCGCCGCGGCCTCGATCGCGATGCAGATCGCGCGCGGCGACCTGGCCACTCGCATCGACCTGCGCCGCGACGACACGTTGAGCCTGCTGTTCTCGTTGCGTGAGATGCGCAATCAGCTTGCGTCCACCGTCGCGCGGATCAAGAACTCGGCGGAGACGATCACCGTGGCATCGAAGGAAATCGCCGCGGGCAATCTGGATCTGTCGAGCCGCACCGAGGAACAGGCCGCGTCGTTGCAGCAGACCGCCGCCAGCATGGACGAACTCACCAAGACCGTCACGCAGAACGCCGACAATGCGGCCACCGCGTCCGAACTGGCCAGCGACGCGTCGAGCATCGCCGCGCGCGGCGGTCAGGTGGTCAACGACGTGGTCAAGAAAATGGCGGGCATCACCGATAGTTCGCGCAAGATCGGCGAGATCATCAGCGTGATCGAAGGCATTGCGTTCCAGACCAACATTCTGGCGCTGAACGCCGCGGTGGAAGCCGCGCGCGCCGGCGAAGAAGGCCGCGGCTTCGCGGTGGTCGCGGGCGAGGTGCGCAATCTCGCGCAACGCAGCGCGACGGCGGCCAAGGAGATCAAGGTGTTGATCGATCAATCGGTCGCGCAAGTCGGCGAAGGCTCGACGCTCGCCGGCAGGGCGGGCAGCACGATCGGCGAGGTGGTCGAGGCGGTGCGCCGCGTGACGGCCATCATGAATGAAATCTCGGCGGCTTCGAAGGAGCAGAGTTCAGGTATCGGCGAAGTCAATCTCGCAATCCGTCAGATGGACGATGTGACGCAGCGCAATGCCGCACTCGTCGAGCAGGCGGCCGCCGCGGCCGGTTCGCTCGACGAGCAGACCGAACACCTGCGACATGCCGTCGCCGTGTTCAAGGTCGAGCAAACTGCGTGGTCGGGTCATACGGGCCAGGGTCCACCTGAACGATCAGCGATTAACGGTCAGATAAGGCTGTCGCCGGAATCCGGTGACAGCCTTTTTTATTTGTCGTTGCGAAACTGCGATTTACCCCGCACGCGCATGCCGCTCCTTCGCGTGACAGGCCGCTCGAGGATCGCATCGGTCTCGAACAGCGTGAACACGATGTCGGCCAGCACGCCCGACTTCTTCCAGCGCAGGTAGTAGCGATGCGCCGTTTGATACGGCGCGTAGCGCTCCGGCATCGCGCTCCATGGCGCGCGCGCGTGCAGCACCCAGAGCATGCTATTCACCACCCAGCGGATATCGATGCTGGGACGCCCACGGCGAGGTCCTGGAGCCTTCATCTCAGGTAGCAGCGGGACTATGCGATGCCATTGCTCGTCAGTGAGATCGTAAGTGGTCGGCAAATGAGGCTGCGGCTCGCGAGTGGAATTATTCATGCGGTAAAAGCGCGCGGCCGCTGCATAGGCTGGCGTCGCCGTGAAATAGCGTCTATCAATCAATGGATTTCAGACTAACCGAAGCACGCTCGCGCGAAGGTTAACTCTTGTCAGCCAGCGCGGGACCATGGTTAGAAACTGCAATAAGTTATTGCGCCGAGGACTTTTGGCGCGACGAGGGTGCGGGTCTATCATCGGCGCGCCGGCGCACGGCCAGCGCGCGCGGCGGACTCGAATGAATAATCCATAACCGCATAGCAGATATTTCAATGAGACAAATTAAGCTCCTGAAAACCGCAGCCGTCGTGAGTGGCACCGCCCTTGCGATGACCTCCGAGCACGCCTTGGCACAGAGCTCGATTACGTTGTACGGCGTCGCCGATGTGAGCGTGCGCTATCTGACCAACTCCAACGCCAAAAACGACGGCCGTCTGTTCATGACGAACGGCGCGATCACCAATAGCCGCTGGGGTCTGCGCGGCTCGGAGGATCTGGGCGGCGGCATGAAGGCGGTCTTCGATCTGGAAAGCGGCATCAATCTGCAGGACGGTTCCGCCTCCGACAGCCAGCGGCTCTTCAATCGCAATGCGTACGTGGGCCTGAGCAGCCAATACGGGACGCTAACGCTGGGGCGTCAGAAGACACCGTTGTTCGACCTGCTCGGCGACACCTACGACCCGCTCACGGTCGGCAACTACTTCGAGAACTCATGGTTGCCGGGAGCGCTCGGCGCGGGCCTCTACGCGGACAACGCAGTCAAATACACCGGCAGGTACAAAGGCCTGACCATGGCCGCGATGTACTCGTTCGGCACCAACTCGGAATCGAGCGGCGCGGGCGGTTTCTCCGGCCAGGTGCCGGGCCATCTCGGCGCGGGCACGATGTACGGCTTCACGTTGTCGTATGCGGCCGGCCCGTTGAGCGTCGCCGGCGGTGTGCAGCAGAACAGCGACAACAGCAATCACAAGCAGACCATCTTCAATGCGAACGCGGTGTATGCGTTCAGCACGACGAAGGTGTACGTCGGCTATCTGCACTCGAAAGACGACACGGGTTTCGTCGACACCGCGCTGGCACAGCAGACGCTCGCGCCGGGCGTCGATATCCTGAAGGGCTCGGGCCGCGTCGACAACGGTCCATTCGCCGGCGTCACGTGGCAGGCAACACCCGCGCTCACGTTGACGGGCGCGGCGTACTACGACCACATGTCCAACGCGGCGATCGGCAACGGACAACTGGGCAGCGGCAATCGCTATACGCTGGTGGCGTTGGCTGAGTACGCCTTGTCCAAGCGCACCGAGGTGTACGGAACGGTCGATTTCGACAAGGTATCGGGCGCGGCTTCGGTCGAATTGCCGGGCAAGAACAACCAGACCGGCGTTGCACTCGGTCTGCGCACGATTTTCTAAAAGAGACAGGGCCGCGTGTGCCCAGCACGGCGCGCGGCATCCGGCATTCTCGCCGGGTGCCGACCATCGAATCGCGCGCGCATAAAAAAAGGTGCCGCGTGAACTGCACCCCAAAAGTTGGACATCGATCCAACCTTTGGGGTGTTTTTCATGACGAAGCACAGTGAGCAGCTAAAAGTAAAAATGGTGAAGCAGTACCTGGCCGGGGTTGCTGGGACCGGGGTGCTGGCACAACGATATGGAGTGGGTCGTTCTGTGTTGCGTCGCTGGATAGCGGCCTATGAGCAACACGGACGTGAGGGATTGCGCAAGAAGTTCAGTCATTACGATGCGCGGTTCAGGATGTCGGTTCTTGCTCACATGTGGAAGAAGGATTTGTCACATGAGCAGGTGGCAGCGGTGTTCGACATTCGCAGTCCGGCTTGCATAGCGAGGTGGGAACGCCAGTATCATATTGGCGGTATTGACGCATTGGCACCCCGCCCCCGAGGGCGACGCCCCAAGGTAATGACCCAACCCGATCACGACAAGCCGACCGAAGATGGTGCGCCGGATGAGCGCACGCGCGAGCAGTTGCTCAAGGAAAACGAATACCTGCGCGCGGAGGTGGCGTACCTAAAAAAGCTCGATGCCCTGCTTCAGGCGAAGAAGCAGGCCGCGCAAAAGAAAAAACGCAAATAGTGCAGGCACTTCGGCAGCACCACCCGGTGGCCGCCCTGCTCAAGGCCGCGGGTCTGGCGCGCAGCACGTTCTACTACCAATTGAACGTGCTGACTGCTGGCGACCGGCACGCAGATCTCAAGACCCGGATCAAGGCCGTGTATGAAAGTCATAAGGGTCGCTATGGCTACCGACGCATCACGGCATCGATCCGGCAAACCGGTCAGCGCGTGAACCACAAGACCGTGCAACGTCTGATGGGACAGCTGAAACTGAAATCGCTGGTGCGGGCGAAGAAATACCGCTCCTGGCGCGGCGAAGTCGGGCGTATTGCACCGAACCTGCTGAACCGCGAGTTCAGCGCGCAACAGCCGAACCAGAAGTGGGTCACGGATGTGACGGAGTTCAACGTGCTGGGACAGAAGTTGTATCTGTCGCCGGTCATGGATCTGTATAACGGCGAGATCGTCGCTTACCAGATGAGCGAGCGTCCAGTCTTTGAACTGGTGAGCAGCATGCTCAAAAAGGCGCTGGCAAAGCTGGGCAGGCAGGACGCACCGCTACTCCATTCAGATCAGGGCTGGCAGTATCAGATGTCTGCCTATCGAAGGTTGTTGCATCAACGCGGCCTGACCCAGAGCATGTCACGGCGGGCAAACTGTTATGACAATGCGGCAATGGAAAGCTTCTTTGGCACTCTCAAGTCGGAGTTCTTCCGGCTGAACAGATTTGAGAGCGTCGACGCACTGAAGGCCGGCATCAAACAGTACATTCATTACTACAACCACAAACGCATCAGGCTGAAGTTAAACGGCCTGAGTCCTGTGATGTACAGGACTCAGGCCTCCGCAACCTAGCCGCAAACTGTCCAACTTTGCGGGGTCAGTTCACGAACGGCACCTTTTTGTACAACAACCAGCTTCTGCCGAAGCTTAGAAGCGGTGACGCAGACCGACCGTAGCAGCCGTCTGGTTCTTCGACGACGACGGCAGTTGCGTGTTGTCGCCGCTGTAAATCGAAGCGACACCGCCGTCGCCCATTGCGTGCTGGTACACGGCTTGAGCGTAGACGTCCGTACGACGCGACAGCGAGTAGTCAGCCTGCACGCCGATCTGGTGGTAGCGCACCGATTCCGAACCACCGTTCGCGCCAACGCCGTAGCCCTTGCCGTCCGTGAACGTGTAAGCAACACCCAGGCCCAGAGCCGGGGTCAGGTTGTACTTGCCGTTGACTTCGTAGTTGTTAGCGCGCAGCGATTGCTGACCGCCCACGAAGTTGTCCGAACGCGATTGCGTCCATGCCAGACCGACGGTTGCCGGGCCGAATGCGTACGAACCAGCAACGCCGAATTCACGTTGACGGAAGTTGCCGACGTTGCCTGCCAGCGTGTTGACGTACGAACCGTCCGAAGCGCCCGTGTTACCTGCGCCCGGGTTGTTTTGCTGTGCGTAAGCAGCGCCCAGGTGCAGACCTTGCCACTGGTATGCAGCACCCACGCTGTATTCGCGGTTGTTTGCGAATGCGCCAGCCTGGTTCGAGAAGCCGTACGTGCCGCCGAACGAGAAGCCAGCGTAGTTAGCGCTCGAGTACTTGATCGAGTTGTTGACTGCGTAGCCGCCGTTCGTGTTCAGGTTGTCGTTGTTGAACGGGTGCGCGAAGTACGTACCGCCCCAGCTGCCCGTTGCGGTCAGCGGTGCCAGGTAGTCTTGAGCTGCGTCATATTGACGACCCAGCGTGACCGTACCGAATTGCGCGCTCGACAGACCGACGAACGCTTGACGGTTGAACATGCCGTTGTTGTTAGCGAACTTGCCGTTGTTGATGTTGAAGCCGCTTTCCAACGTGAAGATTGCTTTCAGACCGCCGCCCAGATCTTCCGAACCGCGCAGACCGAACATGCTTTGGTTGATGCCGCCGCTACCGGCTGCCCACTTTGCGTTGTGGTTGACGTTGCTGGTGTACGTCAGGCCCGCGTCCAGCAGACCATACAGAGTCACGCTGCTTTGTGCGTGAGCGACGGATGCGAACGATGCGGCAACCGCAACGACGATGAGACTCTTTTTCATGCGTGGGACTCCTGTTCGATAAATTTACGCGGGGAGCGGGACCTGCCTCGGCAGCATGTGCATCGCACCTGTTGCCGCCCTTTGACCGACCCGTTTCGGATCGCCGGGCACCCTTGAAACGAAGCGTGAGTGTAGGGGGACGCCCTAGTAGCGCGGCCTGCAATTCACGCAACAGGATTTTTCGTAATCAGCAACAATGCAACTGCCTCGTGCACTAAGTCTTTGTTTTCCCAACGTTTACGGCAAAATTAGCTTGATGTCGCACCTGCTATGGCGATAAGTAATTTGCAACTTCTCAATATTGTCAGTTGTATGCAAGCAACAGCGTTTTAATAATCGTGACGTAATCGGGTCGGAGCAATTAGGAAATGAGAGATGTCTGATTGCTCGAAAAGGAGGCAATTAGCCGCATGCACGCGGGCACAGTAAATTTATTTTGGAAAACCGGGAACTTAATTGAATTAATACTGTCGTCGATTACCGCTTAATCGAGTTAGCTGGCATTAACTGGTTTTGACCATGGTTTCTTTTGCGAGGGGTAATTGATTTTGATGGCGTGCTGTTATTCCGGCGCTGTGCAGGGGGAGCGGTTCGACAGCGTTGCAGCTCCGGGCGCGGCGGCTGTGCTGCCGCATGTATGGATGTAGCGAGCAATGGGTCACAGCGTACGGCTCGGCAAGTGCGCATAACACCCGCCAGCGTCATTTAGTGTGAGCGACGCCCGTTTTACAAAGCCTAGACACCTTGTAGGAGAAGGGGAAGCCTTCAGCACGGGCGTTGCCCGGAGGTGAAATGCGGCGCCGACCGCCGCGTGACAGAAACCCGTGCTGAAAGCGGATGGCAAACATCGAACAGCCTTCCGCCTTCATTAAACGGCACGAGCGTGCCATTTTTTTACGCGGAGTTTCCCCTGGTTCCTCGCAACCACGGCCTCATGGGTCGTCTCGCGACCGCCCGCCGGAGCGCCTCCTCGTCCTCGGGCGAAGCGCCCGGTGCGAGCGGATCGATTTCGGGTGGCACACCGGGCAATGGCCGCGGCTGCTCATCGGGTTCGTCCAGCGGTTGATTCGCAGGATCGGCGACGGGGTCAATAGTGGGGTCGGTTTGTATGTTGAGCGTCCTGAGCATGGGAATGTCTCCAACGATTAGCGTGCAACGTGTATTCCCGAGGTTCCAGCGCTGCGGTCAATCTGCCGCGACTTCGCGGGACGGTTTCGATCGGTTGATGTCCGGCTGTAGAAAGTGCCTCAACGCGCGGCGAAACTTTCAACGCCCAACCGCGCGACTGCGCGCGCCGCGCCGTGTCACCAACTATTGCCGATCAAGCCGCGAGCGCGTCGTTTCGCCAGCCGAGCCGGTCAGGAACGGCTCCAGCCCGAACAGCCACGCAAAACAGAAAGTGACACGCGACAACGCGCTGGTCTGCCGCCGAGGCACGCTTCCGCGATCGCTTTCCAGCGGCGTGGGCAACAAGGGTCGAATCTGGGCAAACTCAGCAGCGGTGTGGTCGCGTCGCATGGTCATTCTCGTTATTGATATGGTGTGGAAGCCGTGCTTATGCAAACGACGTGCCACTCTCACGGGGCGGACTTCGGGCCGATTGGATTTCCGATTAGCGCTGCTATCGCGACGGAGTCTGCGCGCCAGAGCGCCAACGGAAAACCGCGAATGACGAGACGAATCCCGGAAGTGAAAGATTAAATCTGACGGAGATTGCACCAACGAGCGCAAAAGGAATAACGAGATTTCCGCAGCGCGAAACGTGTTGTTTAACGCGCGCGCGTGGGTTCCGCATCGATCAATCTCAAGCGCTTCTGAATGCCGCCACCTTATGGCGACGACACCTTTTATCCAACTGAATGGAAATCCAAGGCGCGATTTAATAGCGGAACGGAAGTGACATATTGCCGCGCACACTACCGCCTTCGCCCTATACAAACAAAAAAGGGTTCCGACATTGTGCCGTTAGCTGAAAGGCGTCCGCAGATTAAAGAATATGTTGTCCGCCGAAGGCGATTCCAGCGCCCGCGGTGACTCGCTCGAAAAGCATAATCTGGCCGATCGACCAGAAATGAAGCATAAGGTGTCTTTTCGAACATCTCCTTCCAGCGCGCGCCCTTTTTCGGGGTCGCGCTGCGGCATTCCGGAGAACTCGTGCCGCCACCGCGACCGGAGCAACGCTGGATGCGTAAGGCGCAGCAGAAAACCCCGCGCCCTTAGCGAGGGCAGCGACTTGAACATACCAGCCGTCATTATGACGATTTCATAGAAATTATCACAAACAACTTGACGACGGCCGTGGCTGCGGCCATACTCGTGCCATGATGATTACTTGGAAAACATCACTAATATGAACCCTGAGCCGCATGCTTGGCGACGCTGGGAGATGACGCCGCGGTCAGTGGAGGAAGAACAGTTGCAATCGCTGTTCATAGATCTACTCGTCCACTTACTCAAATCGTTGGACGCCATCTTCGGTGAGACCGGGCTAGACCATCGCCTCTTTCGCTTTGCCATTCCACAGCTTCGTCCGGCGTATCTCGGCGCGGGGATCGACACGGAAGTGCACCAACGAATCAAAAAGCAGCTACCAGAACTGGACGCGTGGAGATGCATCAAGTCCGTGTATGACTTCGGAGTCAGAGGCATCCCCGACGAAACTGGGAAAAGCATGTATGAAATCAACAAGTTCGCTCGGGTGATTACCGCACTGTTTAGCGCGGTCTTCCCTGACAAAGCGAAACTGTTCAACGAACTTGTGTTTCTTTCGGAAGCACGCGTCGAACTCCAGCGCCCTCTCGGCCATGTGACGGTCGAAACCCTAGTGGCCCTTGCTAGCGTTGACGTTCGAACGGTTCGAAACGCGATGGCGGCTGGCGATATTGCGTTCAAGAAGGTTGGCTCGCTGGTCGAGTTCGACCCAGCGTCTGCGCGCCAATGGCTCACCGGTCGCCGCGGATTTGTCCCAACAAAACCATCGATCCACGGTGTCGAGGTTGACAACATCAAGACGCCGACGGAATTCGGACAGTTTCTGGGCGCCGTTAGAGCAAAGCTCGCGGCAGATGGCTGCAGTTCCGAGCCACCAGTGAATGCGTCCACGATGGCAGAGTTAGAAAGCGGGCTATTTAAACTCCCACTAGATTCGGCATTCTCCCTTGCCGATTATTTCGGAATTCAACGGGAGCGCTTCCTGAAGTGCGTGATGCGCGTCTTTTTTCCTGCGCAATATGCCTTGTTATCGTCGTAATCGTTTTGGTTTTTTTGAAAACTGGTTTCTCTTCTACATACCAATTGGAGCCGATATGTCGAATGACACCTCGAAGGGTACCGCCAACATCCTGCATCAATTTTCCGAGTACATAATCCTTCAGCAGGAATACTCAACCCAGACAGCGAACGAACTGGCCGCTCGAAGCCTCGCGAAGCATGGGGTAGAAGCGACCCCAGCAGAAGTCGGCACTTGGCACAAGCTCAACATGGCCGCTACGCAGGGAAAGATGGATATTTACGCCGAACGCATGGAGGCGGAATCATCTGCGCGAGTTGTCGCGACGGCCATGATCGCGTTGGCACAGAATGCCTCCGAATCCCAATTCACTTTCGAGGAAGACGTGGAACAAGACGACGAGAGCGACAGTTGTCATGATGTCGACGACGACCGGCTAACGATCGACGAAATTTACGGGTACGACGATCCTGAAGACAATGCCGAGGCAGCTCTCGACGACGTGCTGAAGATTCAGGAACGCGGAGAGTAGTCCGAGTTCGATGGCCGTCAATCGTTGGCGGATCCAACGTAATACGGCTAGCCAGACCAGAGATTCCTTTCTGCGGCGCGGCGGTCTCATCGACAGGATGCGCGCTCGGGTGAAATGCGCCGCCCGCTGGAAATTGCTTAAGGCGCACGCGGCGCGTTCGATTTGCGATGCCGAAAAGCTATGACATATCGAAGACTTCTTGTGGCTGCGGCGCTCGCGGACCCCATCGGATGGAATCAGCCCAAACGCATCAACGCTTGCTGGAACGCTCCTCCCGAGAGCAATACGCTTTTGAGCTTTCTGAATATTCATGACCCCGTCAACTACCTCACAGCTCCCCCAGTTAGATTTACTTGAAGCCCATCAAGTTTTGGCGCCGAGATTCACGTACTCTACCGCGTTGACTGAAGACGGCCCCGAAGGACATCTGTTCATGGAGGGGTTCACCCATTCTCAAGTCGATCCCACGAAGTGGGCATCAATGGCAATAGAGGCTTGGCCGCTAGTTGCAACGGTGACGTGCTACTACCTCCGGATGTATCCCGTCTTCTCGAATCCCCACGCTCAGCGTTATCTAACGCCGAAGCATCATCCCTTTCAATACGTGGAGTATAGAGACGGCAACGGTCATGACATTCCGTCCACTGCGGACGACGCCATCGCAGAAGTTACGTCGCGACTACCGTGGGGAGTATTTAAGCGGCCAGATGAAGGGTTCGGATTCGCGAAAGAACTCGAGCATGTGGTTCGCACCGTAGGTCGAATTGTGAATACCCAAGCGCTCATTGTCGTGAGCGAGGGAAACTCGCGCCTCGCCGATGGTGAAGTAATCGTATCTGAAGATGATATGGACGCTCTTAGAAGAGCCATGAACCGAATCGACAGGCGCAAACGCGACGGCATTAGTCGCGAGAAGTCGAATTTTGTCTTCAATCATCTTCTCGTAAAGCTGGATCCGGAGCATTTTGGCCGCATTGGGTATTTTCCGGCTGATTCCACTCCGCCCAGCGCCAAGACCTCTTTTTCTCGTCAAGCAACCAAGCTTCGTCGGCAAGCAGACGCGGCCGCGGTCGCCCGCGTACGCGCCAGTTTGCCTTCTCTCGCCGCGGAAGCTCCATCCGTCCTCATGCAGCTGCGGGCCGAGATAGAAAAGGTCACTCTCTCCGAAATGATTGACAAGTTTGATCGATTACTCGCAGAAGATTTGTCCGAATCGGGCTGGCAGACCTTTTTTGAAGCCCATCAGTTCATCCTTGAGATGGTGTTCGCGCGTCCGGTACAATTACTAGTAACCCAGTTTCATGCACAAGTCTCATCACTTATGGGAACCGGTGCGCAAATAGGAGACTTCCTGTTTCGGCGCGCGGGAAGAGGCTTAGCGATCGTCGAGATAAAGAAGCCAGCAACGCAGTTGGTCTCAGTAACCCCGTATAGGAACACGACTGTCTTCGCACCGTCAAAGGAACTAAGCGGTGCAGTGACGCAGGTGCTGTTTCAACAGAGCGCCATACGGTCCAATTGGTTGGTTCACCAAGGCACAACACACCTGCGCGATGCGAGTCCAGATGCAGTTTCATGCATCGTCATAGCCGGACGCCTTCCAACAGAGGAAAATCAACTGCGGAGCTTCGACGTCTTCCGTAACGCGTGCAAGGATGTTGAGGTAGTGACGTTCGACGAATTGCTCGCGAAGCTCCGGCACGTTCGCAATCAGCTAGGAGACTCGAGCCCCGATGGTGCGAGCGTAAGTACCTAACGTTCGCCACGCCCGGCTTGAGCAGAACTGCACGAGCTTCTATCACCATGCATGCTCGAATTCGGTGGAGATTGCAGGAGCTGAGCCGGACTCGAAGCGAGCGTCGGAGTCGGCTGCGCATCGGCTGTCGCTTCCGACAGTTGCCGCTCTTTGGTAACCATACCTCAAACGCCTACTCCGTCCGAGCAAGATGCGCGCACCTGCACCCCGAATCACCTGCAAGTCGTGGGCGACATCTGGCATCCCTTGAGTCGCTGTTGTTGCGCGATGAGATGAGCGCATTGAATGTGAAAGTCAGAAGTGGTGCGCCCTCCGCGAGTGTGCTCGATATAACCGGATAGCCGCAGCACGACGCTCTGCGGCACGATCTGTCGTTGTTATAATTTGCGCCAAGCACGCCGCATCGGATTTCTATTGAGCTGCTGCGCCGCGTCCAAGAACCAATCACCTACAAACGCCGCCGCTGCCATGAACTCCATGGCGCGGTGTGAGTTAGCCGACGAACCGCCGCGTCCTAGTCTAGTGTTCTAACCATGAGCTTAAAACTTTTTCCCCAGATCGCCCATATGACCGTCGTTGAGCAAATTGGTCGTACGCCATACTTAGATCTACAGTGGCAGTTTTTAGACGTGACGGAACTCGCGCGTCGAGCCGATGAGACGAAACCGTACGTCACTCGGGGACAAAAATTTAGCGTTTGGAACGCCGAACGCGATCGGAAACTCTCACCGATCATCAGCTATTCTCCGCCAGATGCTCAGTTCCACAAGCTAGACCGCTATAGCGATTATGTTCTTGGACTTCATGCTAGCGACTTCAAAGCAAAGCATCTGACTGACTTGTGTCGCCGGTTTCAACAATATATAGAGACTGATCTGATCGAAGAGCCAGTTGCCATCTCAGGAGCTGTCATCAGCTCACTTTTGCTCGCCCCACTGCTCAAGTGGAGGGCTTCCGCACAGAATGTCAGTCGCGACCTGGTAGACTCGCTTGAAGATATAATCAACGCAATCTCGGCCAAGCTCCGTCGTGCTTTTAACGCAGATCTCCTTACGATTCAAAACTGGATTTTTTTCACTTATATCGTCATTGCGGATATCGCCGCAGTAGGAATCAGTGCTACTGTGGGTTGCTACTTCCTAAAGGTGTTTCGTTCGACCAGTACTAGCAAATGGATAGCGACGAGGACTGATATTCGGGTACAGTTCGCGGCTCTTATGTTGGCATTCACAATGCGCTTTTACGAATTGGAAAAGCCATTTGAAACTAAACTTGGTTTTAGCCATAGCGTTCTGGCTGAACTCCGTTCTGTTTTTCAGGAGGCCGGGAATGCCGAACTCGAAGCAACATTCACTCCATCGCAGTGGATCTTCCGATGGCTAGTGGACAAGCTAGACGCGGAAGTCTTTAGCCCGCTCCGCCGCACTGAGATTTCAGGATTGGCAGCCTTAAGTCCAACAGAACAAAACTTGGCCGTAGAACTCGTTCGACGGTTTGCAACATATAGAGTGCCAATCACGGTGGAGTCCCTTGCTGGCTTCCTACTTCAGTTCGGCACAACACAACGAATCCGCGGTGCACTTCGTTTGCTGGCGCACGTAAAGTTTTATCCGCTTTGGGAGCTTGCTCACGCGATCGAAAGAACGCTTGCCGCCGAGCTTAATCGCACCGGTGAAGAAAAATTGGTGATCTCGGCTTTCGGCGAGCACACAGGAAGCGCTGCAATCATGAACTACCTCATTGCACACTCTCCGCTAGCTAGCGCGCTCAAGTTTGAACCGAACTTGCCAGCTGCGCTTGCAGCCACTCCAACCGATGGCTGCATTTATATCGTCGACGATTGCCTCCTGAGCGGGACGCAAGGACTCAATACGCTCGGAGACTTAATGGGGACGCGACTCAGAAAAAGTCATCACACCCTACACGCGCCAGAGCTGTCCACGGGAGACAAGAGACGTCTTAAGAATCGCCACCTTCGATTTACATATGGGGTGGTAATGGACGAAGGGATAAAGCGCTTTCAAGGCAAGGACTACGCGAAGACGGGATTAGACAAGCGACAAGCAAAGGTACTTTTTGGGACCATTGAACCGAGCAGCTCGAAGATCTTCAATCCTCTTGGACCGGTTGGCTGGCTCAGCGAAGAAGAACGTGATGACATGAAGGCTTTTTGCGAGGAAATTGGCTACAACGTTCTTGAGCGTCGATCGGCGGAGAAGGCATGGACCGACAACCGACGAAAGGAAAGCGCGTTAGGATTCTCGGACATGCAGCGCCTACTCGTTTTCCCTTACAACGTTCCAAAGACTACATTGACCCTGCTTTGGGAACGATCTATCGGCGATTTCAAATGGAACCCGCTGTTCCCAGGTTTCGATTGAAGATCAACCGCTTATGGCAATCAGCTAGCCGCGCCTCCATACTCTGAGTGCGTAGCAGCTCCGATGGCCCCACGCGATCGCGCAACCGAAAGCTGGCTACGTTTGTTCCGACGTAAGCGCTCAGCAGAGCCGCGTCTTGACCGATGGAGCTATCGCTGAAGCTGAGGCAGACTCGAAGTGCGACATCGAAGTCGGCTGCGGATCGGCTGTCGCTTCTGGCGGTTGCCACGGCACTCGTACCCGTCCCGCGAGCGCGTGCTCCCATCCGGACAAGATGCGCACTTGCACCATAAATCACCTGCACGTTGTGGGCGACACATGGCATCCGACGAGTCGCTGTTATTGCACGATGAGACAGAAGGGCGCAGAGCGCTGTTCGGTCGATTTCCGCTGTATGCAAACACTTTTTGTGTGGCCATCGCAGATATCCGAGCCAGACATCTTCTGATGCTCGACGCAATCGATGCCCGAGCGATTGCCTTTCACACCAGCCACATAGCTAAGCGTGCTTGGTCGAAGAAGTATTTCTTCGCGAGGTTTTCGGTAGACGGCAGGGCGGCGCCGTAGGTGCGGCAGCGCAATCAGGTTGGAAGATATTTCTTCGCGCGACGCGCCGACTTGGAAGGCACAGAGCTCTCATCAGCGAGCACCGCGTGCGCGGACTGGTCGTACTCCCCGCTCACGATTCCGCGAGAACGAGCTGGCTATCGCCACCGCACCCAACTCCGTTTAAGGCTAGTGGGCAGCCAAGGGCTAACAATCCGCGCGCCGATCGTTCTTCGTCGTTATCCTTCTTGCCAGTTGCCGCGCCCTTTCTCTCCGTCGCCGACATCGGGGCCACATTCCTAGCAGTTGCCTGAACTGCCGAGACGTTTGTTGACCGTCTTGTTCGCGGCGGCCTCCTTCGTCTGACCGTCGTCGCGGCCGCCACTTGTTTGGACCGCCGGGTCTCTCGCCCATTTTAGCGCGCCGCGACGCCGGAAATCATGCTTCCAAGCGTAAAACACCGAGGTCTCGCAGTTTTTGACTGCCATGACGTTGCCACGTCTCCCAATGTGCGCCAAGTCGCCAGCGTTACCGGATATCGCAACTCCGTCTGGCGACGCGGGCAAAATGTTATATTTGACAGCTGAAACAAAAAATGCTTTTTTGCATCTGCTGCGATGCCGCTGATCATAACGGATGCAGGAGCAATCGAGCTACACCTACAGAGAGCGGGCCGATGTTCCAGTCAATATCAAAAGAAGCTTTTGAAGCTCGATTTTACGGTCGCACACCGTTCGCACGATTGTTTTCCAGCGAAATTGAATGGTTTTCCGACGAGCGCGACATGACTACGGTTCTCGCCGTCATGCTTCGCTGTGAAATCGACAAGGATTTGAACGCGATTGTACTGGGCCGGGACATGGACCGCCGGTTCCGGGCGATCCACATGATTGTGTCAAAAGATACTCGCGAAGAAATTCTTGAAGCGCTCGATGCTTGCGTCGACAACCTGTTTGAATCACACGTCGACGGGCGATTCCCTCAAGGGGACGAATCCACCCCGTTCGCGATTTTTGATCCCCGTATCGCCGAGCACCGTCGGAACCGATACTACCGCCTGTTGACCGATGATCCCGTCCACTTTCCAGCGCGCGTTATGATGGAGGAGCTGGCGCACTGGTTTAAAGATCCAGATGGAATATTCATTCGTGCCCTTCAAGGCAATGAATTTAACTCACGTCTTTTCGAACTCTACCTGCACGCTGTTTTCTACGAACTCGAGTTCGAAATAAGCCGGGAGCACCCTCAGCCGGACTATTGCCTTCAGAAAGGCTCCAACCAGGTGTTCATTGAGGCTGTGACTGTCGCTGAGATGGAAGGCACGGCGCAACGGGAGTTGAACCCGGAAACAATCGAAGAGGTTCAGCGCCATGCCGCTGAAGAGATGCCTTTCAAATTCTCTCGAGCCCTCTTGAACAAAGTTCGACACCGACCAGAACCCAATCGAGTTCATTACTGGGAGCTGGATCACGTACGAGGAGGACCTTTCGTCATCGCTCTTCACGATTACTCCAGGCCATTGTCAATGGCTTTTTCGAGCTTGGCGTTGCAGGAATACTTGTACGGCGTGCGCGTGACGGAAGATGGGCACTGCGAAAATTTCGAAAGACACGTGCTGGGCGAACGAAGCATTCCGGCAAACTTCTTCGCACATGACCGCCATACACATATTGCAGCGGTCATGCTGGCAACCCAAGCGACCATCCCCAAGTTCAATCGGATGGGTCGCCTCGCTGGTCTACGTAGCCCGAATTCCCTAGCGGTTGTTACCGGGACTCGAACAGACGCGCACGGCATTCCACGGCCATTTCACGCAGTCGTCGAAAAGCGTGACTACACAGAACAATGGCACGACGGTATCTATGTCTTTCACAACCCTCGGGCAGTCCACCCATTGGATCACAACCTGTTCCCGCACGTCATCCATGTATTCAAAACTGACAGCGGAATAGAGCAACTTGTGCCAAGCAATTTCATCGTTTCAAGCATCACCAACATGCTTATCACAGATCCTAGCGGAATCGACGACGCACTCCGGCGCTTTGACGGAACAGATGCTCCGCTGGAGGACAGTCAAACAACCGCAGACCTCGACGCAGGAACGTCAGCCTCATCTCTTGATGAGATAATTTCGTCGAGTGTCGCATAGTGCTCTGCACGCGAACATCGCGTTCATAAGTACGGCCGCTCAACCAATCCAAGACGACAAGATTAACACGCCTTATGCGAACTACCGAATATCATCTGTATCGCATTAAATTCATCAAACCCGCTCAGGTGGCACTCTTTGACCCAGGCATAACGCCGCGAGAGCTCTTTGAACTGGGATTGGCAGCCAGGCCATCCTTAGAGATCAAATACAAAAACACGTGGCACATTGGCAACGTCGAATATCTCACAGATGATGCGGGCCGCTTTGCCGTGGGTCGCATCACCCGCACGACCGTGGAAAAATTTGACGAAAACTCCAAGAACTTTCAAGAGGTGGCGGATGATTCGGGGCCTTACACGTTTGTCTACTTCGACGCCGCTCTTGGGCTTCTCGGCATCGGTCGCAAGGCACGCGTAGCCAACGATGTAGCGTCCATTGCACAAAAGATTGAAAAGCTGATGCAAGCTACTCCGTTGGTAATCGAGAATGAAATTCACGTGAAGGTCGACAAGATCAGAGATCCCAGGTCTTTCGTTCAAAAAATCAACAGTTGTATCTCGGTAAAGAAATTCAAAGCAAATTTCACTGGCCCGAATCCAATTGACGCCGATGAGCTATTTCAGAAACCAATGTCGTACTTTTGTCAGCAGATAGACGGGGAACAAGGAAGCGTAGCCGTTTCTGGATCTGCCCTCAATCCAGAGGCTGTCATTGCTATCGCAAAATCGACTGCCGCAACCGGCAATATGGCCTCGGCCGCTATCCAGGAAGAGCGAGGTAAGGCACCTGTAACAGTTTCCATTCGTGGTGACGCACGGAAAGTCGCTGTCGAGGGAGTTGCTACGAAGGAAAGCACTCTTGACCAGATACGGCGAGCGTATGCCGAGGTCCGAGAATGATCAACGAGATCAAAGTAGCCTCCATGGAAGAACTCGGTCAGCGATTAAATTGTCTTCCCAACAATTACGTTTTTCGAGGACAGGCTAATGCCAACTGGGGCCTGCAATCGTCCTTGGAGCGCGTTCTAGGCAATGCCTGGAACGTCGAGAAAGCGCGAATGTTTGAAGCTCACGCTCTGAACTCCTTCAAGTCAAAGTACCACAACTACTGCGGAGGCGAGCACCGTCCGGCATCCAAGCTTTCTTGGCTCTCCATCATGCAGCACTATGGCGGTCCAACACGGCTCATCGACTTTACCACTAGCCCGTACATCGCATTATTCTTCGCGCTAGAGACTTATAACCCTCAAACCCCGAACGATTTTTCGATCTTCTACATCGATTACAATTCGCTGATGCAAAAATCGATTGACTTCGTTAGCAGCAAAGACAACAAATTCAGGGAAACACGGCTTTCTATCAACGAGCGACAGGACGAGATCTTCGGAGATGTGGTCGATCGATACACTTACGATGTTGCATGGATATCGGAACCGAACGAATCAAACGCCCGTATCGATCGTCAAAACGGCACCTTTCTAATTTCGGGCAGCCTAGAACGCAGAATGGACGAAATTCTGAGCCTCGATCTGTATGCTGGTGTGGACATGATGAAGCTTCGCATCCCACCATCCGCCTTCGAAGGCGCATACGTCGCATTGCGTAAGATGGGGATCAACGCGAAGATGATCTATGGCGACCTCGCGGGGTTATCAAAGTCGATCCGGATGGAATTGCTCGCTTACGCTTGATTTTTTGGAGCGTACGTCGGTGTTCCGATAAGACCATCGAGTCAGCAGAACTGGCATCGAAGCATACGATCGGACTCAATCGCCGCAACTGCTGAATCCAACCATGCCCTTCATTTATTGCGTCGCTCATACGAAGTCTCCCACTCTACTTGTCTGCCAACTAGCTGAAGCGCCCCGCTTCACAAAATTGGACCGGCGCAACAGCACCTCCTCCCTGGTCAGCCAGCCGCGCAGCGACAACGACACTGACCTGCCGAGCGAGAAACATATGCTCACTCGAGCACGTTCTCCCAAACCCAAAGAAGATCCTCAAGGGAGGATATGTTTTTTGAGGGTTGCTAGTGTTCTGTCCCAGAAATAACTTTGTAAATAACTATGTTGTCCTATGATCGAGTGATGTTGAGCGGAGACGATCATGGGACGCAAGGGAATCGAGGTCGTGGTCTCGGAACTGGAGCGGGAGCAATTGCTGTCGATGAGTCGGTCGCGCTCGCTACCTCACTCTCTGGTCCGTAGGGCAAAGATTGTCTTGATGGCCGCCGACGGCCAAACGACAAATGAAATTGCGTTGCTTTGCGAAGTGACGCCGCCGGCGATCACGCACTGGAAAAAGCGATTTGTCGCGCAGGGGCTGGCAGGTCTGCATGACGAAGCGCGGCCGGGGCGACCGCGCGAGCATGACGATGAGGCCGTGGCGGAACTGCTTGCGAAGGTGCTCCACGAGAAGCCAGATGGGGCTACGCACTGGAGCGTGCGTTCTGCTGCTGCGCAAACGGGTATCTCGAAGAGCTCGGTGGCGCGATATCTGTCGCTATTCGGTGTGCAGCCTCATCGATCGAAGAGCTTTAAGCTTTCTACGGATCCGTACTTCGTCGAAAAGGTCCGCGATATTGTCGGGCTGTATCTGAGCCCGCCGACCAACGCCTTGGTGCTGTGTGTCGATGAGAAGACCCAGTGCCAGGCGCTCGAGCGTACGCAGCCTGTGTTGCCCATGGGTCTGGGCTACCTGGAGGGCGTTACGCACGACTACATACGGCATAGCACAACAACCTTGTTTGCTGCGCTCAATGCGGCGACCGGCGAAGTCATCACGCAATGCAAGTCACGTCATCGACATCAGGAATTTCTGGCTTTCCTGAATCACGTTAATCAGGCAGTTCCGGAAGAACTTGAGGTTCATCTCATCGTCGATAACTATGCAACGCACAAGCACCCGAAAGTCAAGGCGTGGCTCGCAAGGCACTCGCGCTATCACATGCACTTCACTCCAACGTACTCGAGCTGGATCAATCAGGTAGAGCGCTGGTTTGGACTGATCACGCAGCAGGCCATCCGGCGCGGCTCTTTCAGAAACGTACGCCAGCTGGTTCTCAGCATCGACCGCTATGTAGAGCAGTACAACCAGCACAAACGTCCGTTCGTCTGGACGGCAACCGCAGATTCCATCCTTCGGAAAGTAGCTCGGCTATGCAAAGTTATTTCTGGGACAGAACACTAGTGAGGATATGCTTACGTAAGAAGAGCGGCAATGCCGTAGGCCCCCAGCGATGTCGCTGAGTGCCTTCTTCATCGCTCATGCAATGACTCCGCCAGACTATTTGCAGGTCCCGCGCCTCTAGCTTCGCCAGCGCGTTCGTTATCTCAGGACCGATCCCCGTGGAACGAATTTCCCTAGCGCGCCACCGGTCACAACCCGTCCACGCTAGCGGTCACCGCCAGCGCCCTTCAGTCGGAAGGACGGGCACTCTCATCGGGCGGCTATCAGCTCGGCCGACGCGTGACATGTAAGGTATAACAGCGCGCCCCCAGCATCGTCAACGCCGCAAGAAGGAAAGACGACGAGACGCATTCGCTCAGTTTTTAAGAACGCAGTTCCTCACAAAGAGTATTTCGGAAGTTTTCCTAGTGAAGTCTTTTGTAACAATACATGGTTGGCAGTGCGAGCATGCTCTCGAACAGACTAACGGCCCAGCAACGCGGAGCAGCAGCGGGTTTCACTCCCAATAACGCGTCAGTCCGCATCAACCGGAGCAGCACTTCGATGGTTCGGGTACGGCAGGCGACGTCGGGTCAACAACACCTAAACAAGCTCAATCAAAGTGGTACGGTCCAAATGTCGTATATCCCGCCGTCAACCTCCTCGTACTGCGAATCTGCGATTCCCGCCAGCGCAGTTAGGCATTCCACATGTGCTCAGTCGCCTCCTCCCCTGCGCCGTAACAACGTGCATCGTCAAAAGTTCCGGTGTCTGTCGGAATACTGACCGCGGCTCGTAAAGTATTCGGCAGCCAGAGAATGCGGTCCTCGGGGCAAATCATCTAGGCCCACTTACCTATATTGATCTGCCCGCGAACAAAGTCCCACGGCATTCCATCAACCAAGAACGCAACCATATGAGCACCGCAGAACGAAATCAGCAAGACTCAAAAAACATTTACAACGAAGTCGCGAAGGCGGCCGTCTGCTTTCTAGTCGACTCCGGACTCGAAGACGCCGACCTGAACACAAGAAATCTTTCCCTCGAGTACGCGTACAAGCCGCTTCCAAGGTTCTGGCGCGACCTCGACCCCACGACCGTGGTCGAAGCCATTTCGGAGCGTTTCCCCAATTGGCGCTCAGCCGCTCAGGATGACGAGCAGAATCCAGCAAACGTATTACTCGACCTCGAAGCGATTGTGTATTGCAACGCGCTCGACGAAGCAAACGCGGAGATGATGATGGCTCTGCCCCTACCCGCACGACCGAAAACCGGGGCAGCGGCCGCTGAATGGATTTTCGCGGAGCTTCGAAAAAGGGGCCTCGCGATTGAGCTGATATTTGCGCAACGGGGCGGCAATCGCTGCGGGGAAGCTGCACTCGAGGTTTTGCATTGCCTTGAGCATGCCGCGATGGGCAAAGAGTACGACAGACTTGGAACGAAGGCCGCTCAACTCTTTCGACGCCGAAGCCTAGCTGCCCTGGAAAAAAGACACGCGCATCCCGAGGTTGAATGATAGACGTGGCGTCGTAGCCCCTTCGACCGGCACTGCGTCGCCGCTAACCGGGCATTGGCGCTGGATGCGTTCCGGATCTGCGTCAGGCCAACGAAATCCTGGGCCAGGCGTCGGCGTATTTGTTAGGCGAAGCTCGACCGCCGAGTCGAGGTGATGATCGCCTTCAATGACGATCACCGACCGGAGTATGGACACTCGAGTCGAGCTTCAAAATGCTGCCGGTCGCCCCGTCGGCGCATCACCTGCATGCGTCTCGCCGCGCTGCTCCGCGTCGGCTGCGGCCGCGGATCGGCGCGATGCATTGCTGCTGTGCATCGACGGCTAGCGCGGCCTGGCGCCTGCGGACGGCGGCCAGTCGACATCACGCGTCGGTACAACTTCTGCTATTGCAGCCGAACTCACAGTTCCAGTTCGCACCAACTCATCAGCCCGAGCCAAAACTCGGCTCAGATTTCCGGCCGTCGCAAGTGCATGGCCGGGCTCGTGAATACAGACCATCCGGCGGATGACCGATGGTTGCGCGCGGCATCGATGCTCATACGGGACCTAGGTACGAAATCTGGCTGGAACCGCGCATACAGCGCAGTTCCCTTTCGGCCACGTTTTATTTCCCGTCGCCACTGTAGCGGCCACCTCTCTCTGAAACGCTTGTGAAAGAAAAGCTCGCTTCACTCGTATTGCAGCCACACGCCGCCGTCGGTCTTCGCGTACTCAAACATTCGCCGCATGGAAGCAAACCACGCATAGAAGCTGCGCTTTCCGATTGCCCGCGCGCACTCGTCCCAAGTCGCAAATTCGGCAGCGAGCTTTGCGGAGGTTACCGGGCCGATAGTGCCGAACTGACCCGGATGGCGAAACAAGTCACGGAATGGGCCAGGGCCATCCGCGCCAGCCATCCGCCAGTGATAACCAACCATATCCGCCAACTGCTCCATGCACTTGGCGAAATCGTCACCTTTCTTCGCAACCGAGAACGATTGCTCCTCCTGGAATTGGTACGCACGGCCGACTTCCAGTCCGTCTGCGGCCTGCGGGCAATCCGGATTTCCAATCACTTCGACGACGTTGTCCAGGCTTTTGGCCCAGAAATCTGCTTCGAACTTCTCGTCTAGCTTCGTCAAACCCTTGCGTGCAACGAAAACGACCGGCATAACACATTCCTTTGATATTGAATAAAAACGCGCCGCCCGATCACGGACCGGGCATAAGGCGCGTCCACGATCAATCTGAATTAAACGTCGCAGATCGTATAGTGCGATTGGAGGGGCATGAAGGGTCGAGAAACTAACTGGTAGATTGAGAGATTTTTTGGAGGCCGAATACTGCCGCGAATGGAAGGAGTATTTCGCGGCAGTTTCGCCGACTTTTGTCAATTGTCGAGCCATCTTCTTGGCTGTGATCTTTGTCGCTGATGCCTTCCTGGTTGCGGCTTCTTCGCACAAACGGCAGAAGTCGCGGCGGCGGCGCCCTCGCCGCTTAAAGCACCGGCGCGAGCGCCAGGTTGCATGTCACTGCTCGAGGAGGCGACTGTGACCACGCCACCTGGTAGCGGCAGACGGCGGCCAGTCGACATCAGGCGCCGGGAGAAACGCCTCGCTGTGTCGAATGCGGCCACGATTCGCTGCCTGCCGGCGCGACCGCATGACGTTGAACGTAAGAGGCACCCGAGGCGTCGATAACAGCATGGCCAGCCTCGTGGACGCAGATGCGGCGAAATTGACGTGTGAGCATTTTTTCTCAGCGCAAAGCAGTGCGCGTTGAATCGACAGCATTCAGGATCGTTCGAGGCGCCCCACGCGGCTCGGCAACGTCGAGCCGCAGGGATACAGCCACCCAAGAACATTTCAGTCAGGCAGCGTTCCATCCGACCAGCTGAGAATCACGCAACCATCGTTCATTGCGAATTCAAAAATCTTGCGCATATGACGGTAGAACTTATAGAAGTCATCGTCCCCGAGCGCCTTAATCGGCTCTTCCCATTCGACGAAATCAGCCACCAACTTCGCGGAAACAACAGGACCAATCACTCCTTCGGCTGCCCAACGAAACAGTTCGCGGAACGGTTTTGGGTCGTCGGCAGCTGCCATCCGGCAGTCATAACCAGCGAAAACGGCGAGCTCGTTCAGGTTCACGACAAAATCAAGCCTGCTCTTGAAGCCAAATCCAGCGCTCTCTGTGAACATGTAGACGGAGCCGAGCTCGAGGTCGTCAGCAAGACATGGCCAACCAGCGTTCACTTCTATCTCAAGCGCGTCCACGTTAATGTGCTTCCGTCGAAAATCATCATCAACGATACCCTCGAATTTTTTAAGGCCCTTGCATGCTACAAACATTACGGACATCGGTGCTGCTCCCTTTGAATAATTGAGGATCGCGCCGCAGGCTCGAATGAGCCAATTTATTGGCGCGCTGATCAAGGGAACGACGAAACCGGTGCGCTTTTTGCGCATCACAGGGGCAAAGGAACAACGTGTTGAGAACAGTCATGATGCAGAACATGTATTGGCAGAAAACTTTCAAACTTCGCGATTTCTTTGAAAAAAATCCCAAACAGATTTATCGCGAATCGGTTGATTAAGGTATGGTGTGAATTATAATGTCGGAATATCTCCCTTGAAAAGAGGCCTGGATGAGCCAAGACACATTCGAAATACTCGCTTCGAAAAATCTCTAAATATTCATTAACTGATTTTCGGATTAGAGCAATTGCTCTAAAGAACTCGGCCGCCTTGAGCACGGCCCTGCCAACCGCTCCAACAGGAACTCCGGTGTGTAGCGTCACGGCGACTTCTCCTTCCAGCTGAGCAAGCCGAAGCAAGTTGATCCACAACAGCCGCTTCGCCTTCGTCAGCAACGTCGCATTGGATTCCGCCAATTGCAACACTTTGTCGCCGACCAGGTGTAGAAGCGCGCTTCGTGCACCTTCGAAATCCTGATACAGCCATGGATTAAAGGTGACGACTTAGCGTCTGCTCCTGCACTGCCTGTTGAAGGTCGCTTTTGCAGGGTCCGCATCGCCGCTGTCGGAACTAGGCAACCGCAAAGCTCGAGTAGGCAGCCGATCGACTACGATTGAATGCGACATTATGCTCTTGCACGTGTTAAAACGCCGCCAATCTTCACAAAGCCAAGTGACAGGAACGCTGGTGTCATGCGCAAAGGTTTCACTGCGAAATCTATCCTGTATCAAGGCTGCGTGGAGCCCTTGTTGTTCCACGCGATCTTGCCACGCCGAGATGTGGTCAACCCGGCAATCGACCTTGAAGCCGAGCAAGTTGCACTTCAATCTCGGCCGCCAAGGCCGGCGATGCGCGAGCGAGATCGGCCAGTTCCGGAGCCTTGGACGCCACCCGCGCAAGATTTGGCGAAACAACAGCCAACTCCGCCAATTCCGGATTCTCCTGGGCCAACCGGGCTAGCTCTGGCGAGGCGAGTTCGAGCGCTGCGAGTTCGGGAGAGGCCATAATTGCTTTCGCCAGGTCCGGTGAGCTCGCTGCAGCCGCTGTGAATCGTGACGAAGTCACCGAGACACCGCTTACTACTTGCGCCCCGCTAATATTCTCGTTAGGCGGTGCACCTGCAGTCAGCGCGTACGCGGCGGCCCGTACCGCGCTCAGAAATTCCTCTGCCAGTTTCTTGAGTTCAGGGAGTTGTCCAGCTTGCGGCATCGCTATTCCTTTTGGGTTGTTGAGGAAACCGACTTCAATGGAACAATCCTTCGGGATACTATAGACGCTCGCGAGGGAAATATGGACAAATCTCCAGGCCGATCACAGGTGGGCGCTACCTCTTCCGAATCGGCTTTGGATGTATGCGGGTTTTCCCCAGCGGAGGGGGAAATCCAGACCTACGAACAGATGGGGTATTACATAACCCCGCGCCCGATTCTCCCTCCCGACCTAATCGCCCGTGCCATTGACGGCGTAGAGCGTTACTACTGCGGCGAACGCGATTGGAGCCTTCCTATTAGCGGCGGTTTTCTCGATTGGCGACCGGAGCACGGGGGATTGCTGCGCATAAACGACTATGTCTCGCTGCAAAACGAAGGCCTTCACGCGCTATGCACGTATGGCGCGATCGCCAGCATTGCAGGTCGCCTAGCACGAGCTCGTGCGATACGTCTTTTTCACGACCAACTTATTACCAAGATGCCTTCATCCGACGGAGCCACCGCAGTTGGTTGGCATGTCGACAAGGCATATTGGCGCGCGTGCACGTCAGAAAAATTGCTGACCGCATGGATACCGCTTGTAGACATCGACGAAAACTCGGGAGGTATCGCTTTCGTCTCGGAAAGTCACCGCCAACCGCTGCAGGACTGGATGACAACCTTCAATGACCAGAATCTGGATCAATTGGCGGAGCGGGCTCAAAAGGCCGGAATCACGATGCGGGCAGTAACGCCAACAGTGCCGCTAGGCCACGTCAGCTTTCACCATGGTCGGACAATCCATGGTAGCAAGCCAAATCGTGGCCACCAGCCGCGTATTGCGCTCACTGTGCACTTCCAAGACCAAGATAATCGCTACCAATTGGTAGCCGACAGCCATGGCAGACCGGTCCTTCACGTGAACGACCTCCTTTGCCGACGCGGCCCAGATGGGCTGCCGGACTACGCCGACCCCGACGTCTGTCCAACGCTCTGGAGCGAGGAGGATCCCCGATGACCGTCACTCTGTCGTGGCCGCAGCAAATCCAATCACCCGTTACGTTGCCGTTCGAGGGGCGTCGCTCGACGGTGCGCTCCGACAAATTCGCAACTGCAGAGTTAGCATTGCCGCTCATGGCGGAGACAGCAGCGGAGCGCGCCGTACTCCTCCTGACCGCCACAGTTGTGATCCTTGCCAGATATAACAACGCCGACCACATTTCCGTGGGTGTCGCCAAGGCGGGTTCGGCACTTGGCCTGTTTCTCTCTACGCCACAGCATCTTTCAGTTCGCGCGCTGGCAGACGATCTACGCGCTGCTCTGGAGGGTTTGCACATTGGACCTTCTGACCTTGACAAGCAAGTCGCAAGCGCGGAGCGCGATGCCGCTGTAGGCAGGGACCCGCTTTTCGCCATAATGATGGCGTTAGATGACGCGCCCGCGCCATTTGTCCAACAAGACCTAACCCTGCACTTTGACGATACTTCAGGCCGGCTTGTGGCGAACTATTCCGCCCGGCTTTTTCGCCCAGAGATAGTCAGTGGTTTTCTTCGCCATTTGCGTTGTGTCCGCCAGGCCATTGAGGCAGATGCGTCCGCAACTGTCGGTTGCGTGCAGTATATTGACGCTGCTGAACAAAGCGATCTTCGCGGTCTAGGTAGCGGAGGCGCACCAGCCCATTACGGTACCGTAGCGCAACATCTCTCGGCGGCATTAACTTGTGGCACGGACGAACCGGTGCTTGAGTTCCACGATCAATCCTGGACCTTGGGCGACTTGATGCGCCACGCCGACCAAATCATCTCGGGTCTGGGACCTCTCGTACAGAAAGGCGCGCGATTCGGTATCGGATTGCGCCCCGGACCGGACCAAATCGCCGCAATCCTGGCTGCAGTACGCGTTGGCGCAGTCATTGTTCCGTTAGACACAACCCTGCCCGCACGGCGACTCGCCGCAATCCTAGCCGACGCCGCTCTGAGCGTCATTATTACCGAGATGGCTCTCGTCGCGCACTTTGCAGATTTCGCAGTCGACGCTTTGTTGATAGAAACTTTGCCCGCTTCGGATGCTCGCTTGTCAAGCTGGTCAGTCATCACGATCGAACCGGATTCTGCGCTTTACCTACTTTTCACCTCCGGTTCAACTGGTCGACCCAAGGGTGTTTTAGTTCCCCATCGGACGTTGGCAAACCTCGTAGCATGGGAAGACCAACAACGACCAACACGTGGCAAACGCACATTAGGTCGGACCTCAATTGCGTTCGATGTCGGTCTCCAAGAGATCTTCGCGACGATCTTGTTTGGTGGGATTCTCGTCCTGGCATCCGATAACGAAAGGTCCAATGTTGGAGCTCTTGCCAACCTTCTGGCGCGCCTACGGATTTCGAGGGTGTATCTTCCACCCGTGGCGCTCCACCAGATGGCGGAGTCAGCGCCAGATAACGTTACCGCGCTTGACTGCCTGGAGCACGTTATCGTAGCTGGAGAGGTTCTGCGAATCTCCCAGGCCATTCGTCGCTTCTTTCGTTCGACTCGCGCCAGACTTATTAATCAGTACGGCCCGACAGAGACGCACGTTGCGACAGAGGTTGTTTTGGATGACGCACCACTCCGTTGGCCGGATCTTCCCGTCATTGGTCGCCCTATTGCAGGCGTCGACGTGCACATCCTTGATGCCGCCGGTGTTCCAGTCCCGCTGCTTGTGCCGGGAGAAGTCGCGATCGGCGGTATCGTGCCAGCGATAGGCTATGTTTCGAAACCGGAGCTTACCGAGGTGCGGTTTGTCGACGACGCACGCGCGGGTCGTGTGTACCGCTCGGGTGACCGCGCCAAGTGGCGGCTGGACGGGGCCTTGGAGTTTGTCGGGCGCACAGATGACCAGGTGAAGGTTCGTGGCTATCGCATTGAACTGCTTGATTTGGAGGTCAATGCGGCCAGTTTGGCCGGCGTGCGTCAGGCTGCTGCGAAATTCTGGACCTCCGGTGACTGGAAGGGTTTGGCACTTTACTTTGTTCTGGACCCTGTTCAAGCGCCCACTATGCGTGAACTTAGGGAAGCGCTCCGGGAACGCGTACCGGAATATATGCTCCCTCCCCTACATGCGATGTTCGCTCTCAAAGAGCTTCCGCTAACAGCGTCCGGGAAAATCGACCGCGGTCAACTTCCTGAGCCGTCTGTCTCTGAAGTCGTCGAGGCAGAACCACTCGATGTTGGAGGACGCATACGGGCAATCTGGTCTCGGCGCCTCGGATTGGCCCAATTCGAACCTGACGAGGATTTCATTGACCTCGGAGGTGACTCACTGCTTGCGATCCAGGTCGTGTCAGAGATCAACGACGCGTTCAAGATTGCAGTTCCATTGTCCACGCTCTTACGCGGGACATCGCTTCGTCGACTAACTGGGGTCGTGGAAGGATTTATCACAAGTCGTACGACACGAATCAATCTCACGACCGTTGCACCGGGCCAACTGGAAACCTCGACGATGGGGGAACCGAGGCACGACAGAAGAGTAGCAAGCGTCGATTTGCCGTGCGGTCGTTTTGTTACGCCTTCACCGTCGGAAACCCGTCACCTCTGGCAAGAAATATATGGTCAGCGCGCCTATCACCCGGACACGATTCGTTACGCACACGGCGATACCATTGTCGATGTGGGAGCGAACGTCGGCGTCTTCAGCCGCTTTGCGCTCGACATAACAGGCGGATGCCGGCTAATCGCAATTGAACCCGCTGATGAACTTTTTCAGTGTCTGCGAAGCAATCTCGCTGCCCGCAGCAGCGGCGTGACGCTTCTGAAACTTGGTTGCCGGCGCGAGGATTCTGAAGCGACCACTTTCTTCTATTTTCCGCGGGTACCAGCAATGTCCAGTTTTCGCCCCGATTCCGCGAGGGATCGTAGTTTGCTTGAAGAGTTGTTGAAGAACGATCCGGTTTGGTCGGAAGCGGACGACCGCCATCAAAAAGAGCAGTTCTTGAAAACCGCTTTCGCAGCTGAGTCTCAACCGTGCCCCACACGCCGCCTCTCAACCATCTTTGCAGAAAGTGGTTTGGATCACATTGATATTCTCAAGGTCGATGTGCAGCGAGGCGAAGAGGATGTGCTTGCAGGGCTATCCGAGACGGACTGGCCAAAAATTCGACAATGCGTAGTCGAGCTTCAGGACCACAAAGGATCGGTCGCGGCTATGCGCAGTTTTCTCCAGGCGCGCGAATTCAGCGTCGATGTATCAACGATTCCGCTTCATGAAGGAACTGACGTGCGTTTTGTCTACGCCTGGCGTCGAGTATAGAGTGCAGCCGAATATCCGCCTTTGCTGTCAGGCCGAGCCCGGCGGCTCCGGGCGACATTTCTAGAAGCTTACGATGCAGAGACACCGGCCGAATATAACCGAAGAAGATGTCGCGTTTTATCGCGCACATGGATGGTGGGTTTCCGATGTAATCTTACCTGATGAATTGTTGGATGACCTGGCATACGCCATCGATCGCTACGCCGCGGGCGAACGGGATCGCCCGCTACCCCAACCACTTCTTCCGCAATGGGCTGGAGCGCCAGAGCGCGGACTTCGTCAAGCTGATTACCTCTCTCTGCAACTCGATTCGGTTATGGACTTCGTTCGCACCCCGCTGCTGCCGCTATTGGCCAGCACCTTGAGCGGCACCGACGAAATCCGCTTGTTCCACGACCAACTCATCTGGAAAGATCCCGACGGCCAGACAACCCGGTCGACGGTCGGCTGGCATACCGACCGGGCATACTGGAAAACTTGCACATCGGAGAAGATGCTCACTGCGTGGGTGCCACTGCAAGACACGTCCGAGGAAATGGGAACGCTGGCCGTGTGGGATGCGAGTCATCTTTGGTCCGGCACCGATGACCTGCATACGTTCAACGAGCCCGAGCTAGATATCATTGAATCGCGCGTACGGGCTTCGAACCATACTCCTAACATAATGCTCCTGCCTCTGCGCCGGGGCCAGGTAAGCTTTCATCATTGTCGGCTCGTGCATGGGAGTTACCCCAATCGCACAGGTCGTCCGCGCATAGCGTTCGCGATCCACTACCAAGATGGAGAAAATCGACACATCGCGCCGCGCGCTTCCGAGAAAAGTCCGGTCCATTTGAACGATATGCTCTGCCGGAGCTGCCCTGATGGCACTCCGGACTACGCCGACCCGGAAGTCTGCCCCGTCCTGTTTTCGACGTCGCGCCAAGCGTGACATTCATTCACGAGAAACGCTCCAGTCGGCGATAAGGATTGGGGCGCCCCGATCATCTGTGGCACCGTCCGGAACTCGACAGATGCTCCGCAGAGCAGCCTCATAGCTCGCCAGAAGTAGGGCAACGTCTTTTCGGTCGGCATAACAAGGGCTGTACTCCAACGTGACGACAACCGATTCCGGAAGCATGCACATCGTCCAGTCCATGGTCGGCTTGCTCGGTGCCTTTCCAAATCGAAGCACTGTCGGACCGGAATATCCCAAAGTCGTCGAGCCATGCGTAGTGAGATCAAAGTCCCATAAGCGACACCGAGAGAGTCGAAAGTCCTTGAGCGGATGATCAATCACGTTGAAGGTGACCGGTATCAGGTCCGGTAATGCAAGACCACCCCGGCGAACAGCACCCAGGCTGATCAAGGGTGCAGGCACATTTTGGTGGTCAAGTGCGTCAAAGAGCGTATTCGCGGCGGCGGAAATGGCCGTCGAGTCGGAGACGTTGGAAGACAGGACTAACGGCACTGAGTTGTAACACGCGCCAGAAGTCGAGGCGGCACCTGGCAGGCTTCGCCCGGGCACGTTTGTGATGACGCACGGGAAAGCGCCTCTGTTCGATGCGACTTGCGCATAGGTGGCCAGGAATACGGCAGCAAGCGGCGCGCGGTTGCTTCGGGCCGTTTGCACGACCGCATTCCGCAAAACGGTTGGCAAACGAAGTTCCTGTCGTTCCAAGCTAACATTCGACTGTTCGACTGGTGGTCGAACAGGAATTGCGACACGCGGCACCGCCTCGAGCTTGCACAACCACCAGTTCAACTCTGCCTGCGCGTCGGAGGAATCGAGCCAGGTTCGCAGTGCCTGAGCGTACTCAATCGACGTCGTTGGCTTCGGCGAGTCCGACAACGGTCGAACATAACTAGAGCAAAAAGTCTCGGCATAAAGCTTCAATGAGATCGCATCCGCCGCCATGTGATGGGTTGCGAACATCCATATGTGGTCGTTCTCACTGCGTCGAAAGAGCCAGTGGCGCATGTGCGGAGGCCTTCCGGCGGCAAGCAAAGTCGGAACTGCGGCGACCAAGCCTTCCAAGATTCCACGTGAGTCTGCTGCGAGCTCAGTCACCGTCGTCGACGGTGGCAAACTATCCGCGGACTTTACCTGTGCAACCGGCTCGCCTTGGCGCCAAGTCCAAGTTGTGCGAAGTGGTTCGTGACCAGCAATCGTCGAGTCGGCCGCCCGCCTGAATGCATCGATATCCAACGGTCCATCGATATGCGCAACGCGTGAAACGGCCGGAGGATACCCGGTGAATATCTCGTTAAACAGAAGGAGTTCCTGGCAGAAAGACAGCGGTCCTTCCCGAGTAACATCGCTATTCTGCAATGGAAGACTCCGATACAACGTTTCGGACCCCGCGCGCGGCGGTAGACTTGATTGGACAGACTCTCGAATGATAGTCAAATCGAGGAAAATTGTCGCTTAAACACTCATCGCGCGGAGGCCACTCGGCGACAATCGCTTCGACGGCTCTTTCAGTCAAGCGTGCCGCAACCTATCTGGACAGCGACGATCACAACGCTCACTGCACCTCCCGTTTACGGCCGCCCGAGCCTTACTTCGAACGCGCCTTGCTTCAGTATGTTTCCGGGCAGTTCAACACACCCGTCGGAGATCGACACCGCACCGAGCCGCACGCACGTCTTCTGCATGGACGCGCACAGAAAGATGTTTGATGAGAGCCGCGCGAGCAGTCTCATGGGCAAAAACGCCAACCTGCATTGGTTGGCGTTTTTCTTGGGGTATTACCGAATCAGAACTGGTTCATCGTGTTGTCTTTACCCGCCGCTTTCAGGGCCGCTTCGCCGCTGAAATACTCCTTGTGGTCGTCGCCAATGTCCGAGCCGGACATGTTCTGGTGCTTGACGCACGCGATGCCCTGACGGATTTCCTTGCGCTGCACGCCAGCCACATAACCAACATGCCCTGGTCGCCGAAGTATTCCTTCGCCAGATTGTCGGTCGACAGCGCGGCGGTGTGGTAGGTCGGCAGCGTAATCGAGTGGTGAAAGATGCCCGCTTCGCGCGACGCGTCGGCCTGGAAGGTGCGGATCTTTTCGTCGGCGAGCTTCGCCAGTTCGGTCTGATCGTATTCCACGCTCATCAACTGGGCGCGGTCGTATGCCGATACATCCTTGCCTGCAGCCTTCATCGCGTCATACATCTGCTGGCGGAAATTCAGCGTCCAGTTGAACGACGGGCTGTCGTTGTACACCAGCTTGGCATTCGGGATGACTTTGCGAATCTCGCTGACCATGCCGCCGATCTGCGCGATGTGCGGCTTTTCGGTTTCGATCCACAGAAGGTCAGCGCCGTTTTGCAGCGCGCTTCGCCCGAGCTGGCGCGGAACTGGAACAGGTTGCTGGGCAGGCGTTTGGGGCGCAGCAGCTTGCCGTCACGCTTGATGACGACGTCACGATTGCCCAGTGTATCGGCTGACAATTCTTCGCAATCGAGGAAGGAATTGTATTGGTCGCCCAGGTCTCTCGGCGTGTTAGTCACCGCGATTTGCTTGGTCAGGCCGGCGCCCAGCGAGTCGGTACGGGCCAACGATGATGCCGTCGCGTAGCGGATGGCGCGAATCTTCGCCAGGAAGTCTTCGTGAGGCACGGTGACTTTTCCATGCTGGCGGCCACATTGTTCCTCGTCGGACACCTGGTTTTCGATTTGAATGCAGCATGCGCCCGCTTCGATGAACTGCTTGGCCAGCAAATAGGTTGCTTCGGAGTTGCCGAAACCCGCGTCGATGGCGGCGATGATCGGCACGACGTGGGTGACGTGTTTGTCGACTTTTGCTTGGACAGCAAAAGACGACATGCAACCTCTGGCCGTGCATCAAGAGTTTTGAACCTGGACTCAGAAATTTGATTTCCGCGCGACCAAGTTATCGTCTCCAGTTTTTCCAAAAATTAGCACTCCGTCGTCAACAAATTGCTCGAAACGCTTTGTGCGAAGTAAATTCTGATACACCCGCCGCAGCGGAAGTGCCTCATCGTCAGACTCCGCAGCCAGTATCAGAAAGCCGCACTCCGCAATGTCCAACATGTGGTCCCACGCTACATTTGCTTGTGGTGCAGACCTGTGCTGAAATTCCGCATAGGGATTCTCTTCTATGAATTCGGGTTTCATGATGAACGAACGCTCATCAATCGCCCATTGCCCTTGTACCTTGAAATGCACCAGCACGGATTTCGCCCGTAGCCACTGGTCCATAGCCTCCCAGATTTCCGAGTCCGTAACATCCGTAAGCCAGAAAACCTGCGTGTCTTCGACTTGAAGACGGAAGCAATGAACGAGAACCTCGCCCCATTCGATAATGCTAAAGGAAAAGCCAATGCGCGCATTCTCGATGCGGAACAAATCCACCTCGGGCTCTTCGATTGGTATAGTCAGTACGGGGAAGTTATCGGGCAAACCATCTGCGCACTTCGGTTTGTACTTGAGTGACTGCAAGGGCTCCAGCCGCCCGATTGCATACGGGGCCGGGCGTGTCTCGGTGACGTCGATTCCGTTCATAGCGTTTTCAGCCTTCGTTTGAGATTTTTCCGACACTTGTTGCGCGCCTCGAATTCAGATCCGTCACCCGATTCGACCGTTTCACCACAAACATCAATGTCGTGCATTTCTATCTGCATCGTTGCCATCAATATGAGTACGCAACCGGATCGCAACCACGTGCGACCGCCCCAGGTCCGCATGCCGGGGCCACGTTCCATGTTTCTCGTCGCCACTGCAGCGGCCGGCTCTTCCTGGCACGCTTGCGAAACAGGAGCTCGCTTTACTCGTACTGCAGCCACACGCCGCCATCGGTCTTCGCGTACTCAAACATTCGGCGCATGGACGCAAACCACGCGTAGAAGCTGCGTTTCTCAAGTGCCCGCGCGCGCTCGTCCCACTTTTCAAAATCCGCAGCAAGCTTTGCTGAGGCTACCGGGCCGATAGTTCCGAACTGACCCGGATGGCGAAACAAATCACGGAATGGGCCTGGGCCATCCGCGCCAGCCATCCGCCAGTCATACCCAACCAACCCCGCCAACTGCTCCATGCACTTGGCGAAATCGGCACCTTTCTTCGCAACCGCGAACGATTGCTCCTCCTGGAATTGGTACGCACCGCCGACTTCCAGTCCGTCTGCGGCCTGCGGGCAATCCGGGTTACCAATCACTTCGACGACGTTGTTCAGGCTTTTGGCCCAGAAATCTGCTTCGAAATTTCCATCCAACTTTGTCAAACCCTTGCGTGCAACGAAAACTACCGGCATAACACGTTCCTTTGATAATTGAGTAAGAACACGCCACCCGGCGCTGAGCCGGGCACAAGGCGCGTCGACGATCAATCTGAATTAAACGTCGCAGATCGTATAGTGCGATTGAAGGCACATGATGGGTTTAAAAATAAACGAGCGGAACGGGAGATTTTTTGCGAGGCCGAATACTGCCGCGAATGGAAGGAGTTTTTCGAGACAGATTCGCCACCTTTCTTCATTGCCAAGTCACTCATTTTGCTGGGTAAAGACCAGCTCTCAAAATAGAGAGGGCTAACGAAACACGTATTGAGAGCAGTCACGATGTAAAACATGTATTGGCAGAAAATATTCAACCTTCGCAATTTTTTTCGAAAATCCCAACAACAGATTTCTCGCGAGAAGATTGATTACGGTATGGTTTGGATTCTAACGGTAAAGCATTTCAGTTGAAAAGCTCCCCGGCGCGGCCAAAAAGCATTCGAAATAGTCGCATCGAAAAATCTCTAATATTCACTAAGCGATTTTCAGATAGAGCAATTCCTCTAAAACATCGATTGCGGGCTGCATTGAGGCCTCCGGGACCGCCTCGAGTGTGGCCAGCGTCGAATGGATGGCTCGATCGGTGCGGCGTGAAGTACAGGTGACCCGAACAGAGCCGCCGGTGTGCACAACAGCGAGACTCTTCCGCAAAACGGGTCTCGGTATTGGCGCCGGACCTGACTCAATGCTTTCCTGGTTGGCAGCCAGGGACAGACGTTCCGCGCGCGCCACGCCTATTTCGCTGCTGCGTTCTTGCCAGTTGCCGCGCCCTGCATCACCTGTTGCCTTCTTCGCGGTTGGCGGCTCGGAGCCACATTCCTGGTTGCCGCTTTAAATGTCACGACCTTCTTGCTGGCGACCGTCTTCGCCGACCCCTTCTACGACCGACCTTCGTCGCGGTCGCGGTCTTGGCGGCGCTCTTCTTCACCTGGAGCGCCCTCCACAGGCTCCATCGGCACCGTGCCGGCAGCGTCCGACGGGACATTCGCCATGAGCCGCCCCTTATTGTCGGCGCGAGTGTGCGGCATTTCGGCCGGGCCGACAGCTAGCGCGACCGGCCGTCTATGGCGGGCTCCCACGCGAGTTGCCGTTTCTAAATCGGCGATCAAATGCACGGCCCGCGACCTCGAGCATGCGGTCCGTCTTCGCGATCGACTCGTGCCGCGAAAACAACAACCGCCTGCTGCAAAAAGACCGCTTATTTACAGGGAGATTTTTCATCAAAACGCCGTTACACTGAAATTTATCACCACTTCTTATTGATTATTGAGCATTTTATGTTATAGTAGACACATCAAGCGCTATCAACCATGCGTCCAAAGGACGCGAATAGTTTCTGACACGGTAACTTTAATCCTCATGGTCTCGGCCCGCGCTTTGACCTTTGCTCCGCCCCAACAATGGAAGAAGTTTTGCGTTCGCCTTCGAAAAAAACGACCTGCGATTTCGGCCGGGTGCCATCCCACTGATCTCGCTCAGATCACGCCCTTGAGCACGCCACGTTTGCGTGCTGTTTCGACACCACCGTCGAAACTTCGAGGACGTACGCGCAGCGTGATGTCATCCGCTCCGGGTCATCACGGCTGCTTCGTCGTCGCATTTTCATTTGCAGAGGTAACGCATGACCTGTAGTTCTGAAATCACAATTGGCGGCCACGAGCTAACTGTAATGAGGCGCTCTTACACCGTTTGGGAGTTCTTCAAGGCAGAGGACAGGGTTATCCGGGCCCGAGGTCTACCGGCTAATCCCCTTCAAAATATCTACTATAGACATCGGGATTTCGCATACTCGGTGACCGCAGATGTCCTTCGCCGACGTCTGGGACGCGCCGGTTTCACCCGGACAACGTTGGAGCAAGAGTTTCAGGCGTACTACCACGCCGTCTGCCGACTGCCAGACACGATGTTCTTCAGAACCTATCCCGACCCTGAAAGGGCACAGGCTCGTGCCGATGCATTCCGAGCTGCCACGCTGAACGACTGGCTAGATGCACTCGCGAAGACTGTCGAGATTGGCGTGACTCGCGTTGGCCGCAATGCATTTGAGTTTGCTCAACCCAAAAATATCCTCGTTGACATTATAAGTGGTCCTGATGAACCGGATAATCGCGACCTGAGGTCGAAGCACTGTCTCCTTGGGTTTCCGTGTAGTTCGCTCAACAACATGTCGGTCGCGTTGTTGGAAGTGGTTCCAGGAGAGGCACTCTGCGAACAGGAGGTAACCATGTTCGTCGAATTCGATGGCGACACTTCGTTCGACGACATGATGCTTCGAAAAAAGCCTCTGCAAAACGATGAACCTGCGTACGACGATATCTGAACTCTCGCGGCTTCCGCGACGAATTTTCAGCATCTGACTAGTGCCCACAATTCAAGGCGATCCTGCCGCGAGAGGTCGTATAGGAAGACTCTTTGCGCGGCAAGGCATCTCTTCATCATCAACTGAACAAAGAAATCAAATGGACTGCATCGTACACACCACCATCGGTGGTTATCCACTCACAACGACCGTCGACCAATACGACTCGTGGTACTTCCGTCCAGAGGACAGAATCATTCGGTGCCGGAAAAAGGAACGGCTAAACCCGCTGACTTACGGTCTGCCAATCAACGATGTCTCGGAGACCGTCGACGTGGAATTCGTATATTCGATTACGGCTGCGACGCTCCGCCGGCGGCTGGGACGTGCCGGATATGACCGTGGTTCGCTAGAGAAAGAGCGATGGGAATACTACAGGAAGGTCGTCTATCAATCGGATTCGAAGCACTTGTATTTCACCGGCGAGTCCGCCGAAGCAAAAAGTGACGCGTTCCGCCGCTCAATGCTCGACGATTGGCTTGATGCTCTGGAGCATGTGGTGAAGAGTCGCCTGAATCCTGGTCCCCGCGTGAAACCGACGGAAAGTCCGCTCGTCGACATCATCACCGGCGCAGAAAAGCCGCCATTTCTTGAGCTTGAGCCTGAACATGGATTACCGGGATTCCCATGCAGCACATTCAACAACA
Source organism: Paraburkholderia sp. BL6669N2 (assembly GCF_003387275.1). Lineage (NCBI taxonomy): Bacteria > Pseudomonadati > Pseudomonadota > Betaproteobacteria > Burkholderiales > Burkholderiaceae > Paraburkholderia > Paraburkholderia sp. BL6669N2. Next base: position 2,972,259 of record NZ_QUNA01000002.1, read on the forward strand.
TGGCAGTAGCGCTCCTCGAGGTCACTGACAGCAAAGCGGTATGCGAGATGGATGTCACGCCTTTCATCCTCCATCGAGACGACACCAATTTCGATGACCTGCTGGGAAGACATGAAGAGTGTTACGAGCTTTGAACGCAGCGCGCGCGATCGTAGTGCGCGCTTGTTCTCGTCGAATCGAAGATTGGTCAGCGTAACCCAAGTATTTGACAACATGGTCATCGAAGTCGCGTTGCCCGCTCTCACAACTAACAACACCATGAGCATCAAAGAACCCAACCAACAAGCTGCAACGAAAACTCACAATGAAGTGGCCAAAACCATCGTCGACTTTATGTCCGACTGCGGACTCGGAGACGCCGACGTGAACGCGGGCCACCTGTTTTTCGCGTTCGAATTTGCGTACAGGCCGCTACCCAGATTTTGGCGCGACTTCGACATGCCAGCGCTCGTCGAGGCCATCTCAGAGCGTTTTCCCAATTGGCGTTCTGCCGTGCAGGAACCGGACTGGAGTGCTGATGATGTACTGCGCGAGGTCGAAGAGTTCTTGCATTCCAATGCATTCGATGAAGCGAATGCTCAGATGATGATGGGTCTTCCCACGCACGCTCGTCCAACTGAATGGCAAGAAGCCGCCGATTGGATTTGCGGGGAGCTTCGCAAGAGGAAGCTGGGAGCAGAGTTGAGATTTGCCGACAGGCTTGGCAAACGTTGCGGCGAAGGCGCCCTGCAGGAACTGCGCTGCCTAGAGTGCATTGCAAATGGGGTTGCGTTCGAAAGAATCGGAACTAGTGTCGCCCGGACCTGGCGCAACCGGGTGTTGGCTGAGCGTCAAAAAGGCGGTTGCAAAGCCTGAGAGGGCTGGGGCACTCGGTCGATGTGATTGATAGAAACTGTATCAATTCCTGAGTGCCGTTGACAGTAGCGTTCCGCATGGTCCTGGTTGCCCTACATCTCCGCGCTCGTGTCGCGTGGCTGTGCTGCGAATCGCTCGATCTTTGAGAACAGCGTTGGCCCCACCGGGACGCAGCTGAGCCGCAATGACAGCGTAGAATGCTATACCGGCCACGTCTGGCGGTTGTAGCGGGCGGAATGCTCAGACAACATGGAGCACCGCCGAAGCGGCGACGTCGAACATCACGTAGCGCAGTAGGAATGCCTTCCCGGCCTCTGGCAGGCGCGCGACAGCGAGAGCGGGAACGGTCAGCTCATTCCTCGTCAGATCCGAATATCCTGTAGGCTTTGCTGCAGTCTGGCAGGCGGCTTGATAATGCAGCACCGACGCCCTCGTCACATATCGGTTATTCCCAGTCTTATGATGGAGCTTCAGCTTCCCTTGTTCCTGCAGATTCACCACATGTGAGCGACTGACGCAACCGCCGTGGGAGGATTAGCAGCTCCGAGACCTGTCTGTCGGCAGCGCCCGTATGCAGTGGTCGGAGTGCCCCCTTCCCCCACCACCTACACTTTCTAAAATAGTAGCGAACAAACCGGTGGTCGGAACAGTTGAGCGTGACCGCGAGGTACCACGTTTCTGATACCCCGCCGCGTCAAATGTGCAATCAAGCAACCATCGATGCTTGCGCCTCGTCGACCACCTGCTCGGGCGCTTGAACCAACGGCTCCGCTGTCGAAATCGTCTTTCTGCTGACGACTTTCTTCGTAGCCGGCTTTTCCGTCGCAGGCTTCTTGGCGATGGACTTTTTCCCCGTTGACTGCCTGGACGCCGCCGCAATCTTCTTCGCCATCGTTGGCTTCTTGGCTGCGACTTTCTTGGTAGTCAGTTTATGCGTCGGAACCTTTTTGACAGCGGTCTGCTTCGGTGCGACATCGATCCCAGCCGCGATTAGGAATTTTGTTCGGTCTTTTGCCTCCGCAATCCACGCCGGGGCGCGCCCACGCCCGCTCCAAGTTGCCCCGGTTTTCGGGTCACGATATTGCGGCGGCTGTGGCCCGCGAACATAGTTTCCGGCTTTCGCCGGTTTCTTGCTCGCAACCGCCGACTCCACGACATCCTCGCCGATCAAAAACTTGCTTCGGTCTTTCGCTTTCGCAATCCAGCCCGGCGCACGGCCCATGCCGCTCCATGTCGCTCCTGATTTCGGGTCACGGTATTTCGCGGTTACTGCCGGCTTGCCAGCCGCTCGTGTGCTTGCAGGCTTGGGACCTCGCTTTTGACCTCGACCGTACGTCTCGATGTCAGATATGGTTAGCCCGTGCTCTTGCATAAGCTCACGAATTTTCGCGATAACTGTCGACGACTGATCTTTAACAATCGCTTCGGCTTGCGCCTGCAGCTTTGCTATTTTCGCTCGTAGATTTTCTAGCGTGGCCATTGTTTCCCCTTGTGTGGTTGATCGATAACTATGCCACATGGAGCTTCGAATCGGTAAGGCAGCCAGAAGAACGCAATGCCAATGCCGTGCGATGTCTATGACGAGTCCCGGCAAGCAAATGTCTCCGTCTCTCCCTTTAAGTTATCTGTTCGTGCCCGGGTCGCGCGGAAACCGGTTTTGCGAAAGCCGTCGCATCTTGCGCGGACGCGGTGATCATTGATCTGGAAGACGCTGTCTGCCGTCGGGAAGGAGGCCGCGCGACAATCTGTCGTCAATGCGTGGCCTGCCCTCCGCATCAAAGCTCGCGAAAGTCGATGCGCGCTCCTCGCGCGCATTAACGCCGCGGGTAAACATCGACTTGGCGCTCCGACTCGGCCTCGACGACCGTTTGCTCGCAATCACCCCCACATCCACGATTCCGGGACAACGTTCAAGGCAGAAACGCATTTTTGAGGATTGCACTTTATTTCACGTACCGGCTGACTGAACACTGCGGAGCCTGCGCAAGTTCCATACGATGGGTTGTCACGGCAAGCTCACGACTAAACGCGGGTTGCGCTACTATTACTGTCGTACCGTCCGGAGGACAAATCATGAACGTTAAGGCGACGCTGTTGATTGCACTGGCGCTGGGAGCTTCGAACGTTTGCCTTGCGGGCGGTGGCGCTGGTAACGCACACGGCGCGGCGACGGCGGGACCGACATACGGGGGCGACAACACGTCCACTCCAACAAGTACACACAAGGGCGGCTTCCACCTGAAGCACAAGAAAAAAACTCCAACGGCAGTAAGTCCGGCTGCTGCGAGTCAATGATGATTGCGCCGCCGTGAGAGGCTCCGATCCATCTGAGTTGCTCAGCCAGGTCTTCTGAGTGGTCATCGCGCGCCTGGCTGAGATGTTCTCGGATTACTCGGCCAAACCTGAAGCCGATGTGGTGGCCGCGCGGTGATTTCACATTGCCTCAGGAATGCCGGTTCCCAGCAATCCGGGCGCGTGCGCAAAGTATCGGCTGACAAACGGCAGAGTTGCAGACGGCTGTTGCTGACCTCACCGCTTGCATGCAGGACTGGGCAACCTGCCGAGATTGTCAATGATTGAGGATCCAATGTCGAACGGCCGGTTGTGGGCCGAACTGAGCATAAGACTCACCTCGCAGCATGAACAAAGTTGGCGGAGTCGGCTCGGTCGCAAATTAGCCACCCCGGACTATCATGGTGGGTTCGACGAGGGCGCACATGGGTACCTCGAAGCCGACCCGAATGATGCCCCGGCTGTTCACGAATCAGGATGTCATAGCGGACATGCGAGTCGTGTCAAACATCAAAAGCCAGTTGCTGATGGCCGCGGCATTCGCGCTCCCCGCGTTCGTGTTCATCAACGGATGCAAGTCGACAGCGACGCAGGCCGTGACCGCGCCGGGGAAGGTCGCCACTGACGACGCTGCGCTCGCCGCCAGGGTGAAGCAGGCGCTCGTCGCAGACCCAGGGCTGACATCCTTGCCGATCAGCGTCGCCACGTATCGAGGCGTCGTGCAGTTGTCAGGATACGTGGATGCAGAGGTACAGATTCAGCAAGCGCTTGCCGTGACGCGCGGCGTGGCGGGGGTGCAATCCGTGAGCAACGATCTACACCTGAGGCCGCAATAACGCGCGCTCGCGGGAAAACAAATGACGGACGAGACAGCGATGCCTGGGGTGCGCGCGACCAGCGGTTCCGTCAAAGGAACAGTGCGTCTGCGCCTTGACGGGCATTCCCCTGCGCTCTATCACGTTCGCCGGTCGCGTGGCCGACCGTGATCGACCCTGTTCGGACGGTGGAGCAAATGCCATCGAGTTGACCGCTTCGCGGGTCTCAACGGCCATTCGCTCGATCTCGTCGAACGCGTGACTATGCCTTCTTTGCTTCTTTTCGACCGCGCCTAGATTTTGCGGATGTTCTCTAGAGCAGAGCGTTTCTCCGACATTTGTTCACTACACGTGACCTTGTTTGGAAGAACGCGACAGAGTAATTATCTTTATCGACGCGGCCTAGGTCTTGAACGCTTTCCGCCACGCGGCTAGTCCTTTTGCGAACTTTAGGCAAAGAGCGGCAATCAAGACGAATGGCCAGATATTGGAGTAAATTATCTTCTCCTGATTCGGCAACGTTGCATCGGCCTCTTTGATAGTTTTCTGCTTTCGCTTTAATTCGTCAATTTTCGTGGCTTGACTGGACTCATTTTCGCTCCAACTCTTGAGCGCATCGAGGTCTTTTTTCGAACCAACAATGCAAGGATATAATCCTTCAATAATATTTTATCCGAAATCAACCTCCTTTGTATATATCTTTACTACCAAATCATAATTGCTTCCATCATTTGGCATCATTTTTCGGATATTATCAATTTTTCGTAGACTGCGGCTCTTGAACTCAGTTGCTTGTGCAGAAACTGACTCGAGCGCCAGCCGCGGAATGTTGCTAGCGACAGCCGTGCGATATTGGCTAATTAGTTCCTCACTAACCAGTGAGGACATTGCGCCCGAGGAGCTTAAATCATTTAACATTTCGACCGCAGCAGTGCAAGAACGCTGAAGTTTGAGTTCAGGCGTACCACTCGCCTGCCGAACTTTTTCCAAAAATGCGGAAACGGACGGCTCTAAGCGTGTCGCAACTAAACATGAGCGCTCCGTCGAAAACCCTTTTTCGCAAACCTTGCCAAGCTCAGACAGGCTTCCGATGATTGAAAAACTCGATGAGATCACTTCAACGTTATTCTCGACTTCGACGCGTGGCTGCTGGTGTCTGATCTCATTGAGTTGAATTTCATTCTCAGAGAGGCGCGCGCTGACGTCGAATAGTTCTCGCTGATTGACATTTGATCCAAATAGCAATATCACGCCGAATGCCGCGATTGGGTAATAGAGCACGTCCATGAAGTTCCAGTGCGTCCATCTATCCACCTCCATCCAGCAAACGCCGCTATACTAAATAAAGCAAAGGTTACTAAAGTTATTGTCAGCATAATTTGTAAATAGGAAGTGACGTTGGTCAACAGTCGCCCAGATATTTCGAACTGACTGTAGCAGATGCTTCGACCCTTCCGGCTCAGATTGCGCTCCGATGCCACGAGAGTCCAGTCCGCAGACCTTGGTCGGCAGGATGTGGTCAGCGCAGGTGGAAGTCGAACATGTGAGATCTGTGGACGACAAGGACCACCGGCCAACGTCATAAGTAGTAGGCCGAACCCGGCCCCATCCTGGATCGACGGCGTACAATGAGCGACCGCTGTTGAAGCCCAGCCGACACCCGAATGGCTCAGCCCGTACACCAGCCAGTGACGCTTCTTGGCCGAGAACGGCAGATCGCGCGAGTAAACGGCAGCGCACTGATACACTGCTGCCGCCAAAGCAACTTTACATCTGACCCATGGTTGCACCCGCAACAGCCGCCGGATCGCCTGCGGCCCATTCTCCCGTGATGCAGCAGTATCTCGCTCCCGGCAGATAAGCCTTTGCGCGACGGCCTACGCCATAGCCCACGCCGCCAGTTTCCAGTCAGACCGTTCTCGACCCTTTAGACATTTGCCTCATCGCGCGACGAATGTCTCTGTTGGGGGCGCTCGAGACGTTAGACCTTCGCATGGCGCATTGAAGCCCCAGATGGGATTCTAGAGTCGCTGAGCAAATGAGTATCCTTTAGAGGTCCACGCAATCCTCCCCTTCCAAGTATTTCAGTCACGTCTTCTTCCCAGAATTGATGTTATTGGAATATACACATAACGAAGAAATGCCCGAACGCCCGAGCTTACCTGCCATCTGCAGCCGGCCGTTACGCCAATCGATCTGCCTTTGGATTCTCTGCTTGCGCGCATCCGACATTGCGGGGTGGGAATTCAGCAGTTCTAGGATATTGCCAACGCCCGCCGTACCAGTTCAACGCATTTTCGAAGAAACGGTTGCAACCGCAAGCAGCGTCGCGGAGTTTGCGAAATTCTGAATGCCTGTATGCAGCATCAGGTAGTCATATGTCCCCGAAGATTCGCATGTCATCAGAATCCCGTGCGCGACCAGCTATCTCCTCCGTGATCAACCGCGATGCGTCCTCAAGCGCGGACACGGTCGAGGGTTCATTCCCTTCACTCGCCGAGTGCAGAGCAGCCAGCAACCGGTTTCCCTGTGCTGCGGAACTCATCCAAGCTTTTGCTAGATTCGCGGCAAGGCGAGGATCTCCTTGTGCACGAACAATTCGGACCAGGACGCCAGCAAACGCGTCCTCTCCTATTCTTAAAAGGACCGCACCTTGTGCGGACAGGTGCTCTTGGAGAGCGCGGTGGATAAATTGCAGGCGATCGTGATCAGCCAGAATCAGGCCACAACTTACCCATTCCCGAATTATCGATCTGGCATGAACCCCGTGTCCATGCACGACGATGTTGATCGATCGATCAACAATTTTTTCAAACTCGTCATGTCGGAACCCCTGCTGGTCGGTCAACAGCGTCATCAAGGCGACCATCCCCAAGAGTGGTCGCATTTCGGAGCGCGGTAGAACCGATTCGCGTTGAAACCCGTGTTTTGACTGGTCGTGGCGGTACATTAGTGTATCGACGACCGCATCGTAAAGCTCATCGGGACTTGAAGGAACCGCCCCATGATGCGAGATGACCTGAAGAAACAGCGATAGCATGATGGGACTGCGGAAGTAGTCCGGGTCATACTCCATCAGGCGTTTCGCATCATCCGTCACGCTCTCGTTTGCATTTTTATGGATGTAGGCCAGCGCGCGGTCACTTGACCATTCGTTCAACGTGACCATTGAATACCCCTCAAGCTCTCGAAGTTTGTCCCCGGTTGGGCGAGTTGAAATGACCGCCGCAATTTTGGCGTTCGTCCTTTGCAGTTCGGCTAGCTTGTAGAGAAACGCTGAGCGTTCGCGATCGTTCGCGATCTCGTCCATGCCATCAAAGAGCAATACGAGATTGTGCTTCTTCAACGCATATTCGATCGTGCCGGACTCAAGTCCCGTGGAGCGAGCGACGGATATCAGTAATGGCAGATCTTGGCGAAGCTCGCGCAGCGGAACATACAGATGCAGCAGGATCGATTGATCGACGTGTGTAGACGTTAGGTCAATCGCACACTTCTGAAGCAGCCAGCTCTTCCCTACGCCTGCCGAACCCGTGAGCAGGATGTTTTTTCCGGGTTCACTGACTATGCGAAGAAATTGTTCATAATCAATCGGTCCGCCATCGTCTCCACTAAGCGAAGGCTCAACAAACCTCTCGAATACTGACTTTCCGAGAAAGCCAGGCGTCTGCGTCAGCGCGGCATTCCGACTCTCAACGTACCGGACGAGTTTCGTGTCGAGTGATTCTTCCGCAAGATCTGCGCTGGCTGGCGCCTTCAATGAGGGACGCAACAAGCGGCAACGCACGATATCGCCCTTCTGAGTGAAGATGACCGAGGTTTCTCCCCGCGACTCACGGTACTCCCGCAACCTGTAAAATCCTCGCCCAATTCCATCGTAGCTGCCGACCCGCTGCAGGTGGTTCGCGACTCTTCGATTCGGCGTCAGGGACAAGCCAGGATCTTCGAGCAGGCTTTCCCAGGAGTGGCCCTCGGGGAAATGCCCCGGATTTGTAACGTCGACGTATTTTTCATCAACATGTACGTGCACTCGCCCCACCGCGAAAAAGTCCCGATGCGCGAGCGCATTCGATATCACTTCCCGGATAACCTGTGCAGGTATCTCGTATTCGTCTTCGCGTAAGGCCGTGTTGTGAAACGAAGCAATCGTTCTCAAATGCGCAAGCGTCAACCGCACGAGGGCGTCAAACTGGCTGATCAGAGGGCCCTCGACCGGTGCGCGCTCGAGCGTCAACGATGTTCTGTCGCCTTGGGAAAACATTGACGATACTTCTGGAAAAAACCGTTCAGGGCGGCGTCCGAAGCAAATTACCGCTGCATCATTCGGCTCACTCGCACCTGACGAGACGAACAAATCCAGCTCGCGGATGATGTCGGCCAACCTTCCCCACCCGGTGCCAAGATAGCTGTCGGCGTATCGTTTCAGCAGATCCTCGTCCAAGTCCTCGATGGTGGCTCCGACGGATGCAAATCGCAGCCTGTCAGAGTCGGGAGACCCAGGATTCGCTGCCGCGCCGTTCGGAACCGAGCCGGAGACGTTTTTTGCAATCCATGCCACCCCCTCCTCGTTTTTAATACTGTAGCGAGGAGTCTGCAGTCCGGCGTTATGTTTGGTGGCTTCGTTGAAGCATTTGCGGACGTAGGCGGCCGCATCAGGAATGGTAATCAACCCGTTCGTCGTCGCCTGACCGCCGTTTCCACTCGTTACACACTGGCATAAGTAGTGTGTGAAAAGACTGCCTAGATCGGGGTCTTCATGGCTCAGCTCGATGTCTTTTGAGGACGCAAAGACGCAGGAACCAGTGGAGGCAGGAATGTGCAGCGGGTCGTCGCTCTTAAGGCCACCAAGGTCTGCTGCGCCGCTATGGCATGTGTCCAGAATAAACAGCGTCTTTGCGCGGCCCTTCCCTTTCAGGAGCGCAATTAAAGCGCTGAATGCGACAAAGTCGTCTCCCCCGTTAAACACGAACCCGTACTCGCCATCCTTCACACGCCCGTGGCCGGTGAAGTACACTATTCGCTGATCAGCGGTAGCCGACAGTTTGAAGAACTTCGAGATGTGACCAAGAAACTCTTCTTCCGTCGCACAATCCTGCACCACGGGCGCCGATAGGGCTTCGTCATGGCCACCGTATTGCGGATCCGCCAGAATTGAGTAAATCTTCTGACAGTCGTTTTTACCTTGTGTCAATTCCGGGCCGGACTTGGCGTTTGCGGCGAAGAGTGCTCTACTGACCATATGTTTCGTCTTCTACTTTAAAGTGAGTTGCACAATGGCCCTGCGTATATCCCTGAGTGGCGGCTTCACCTCTCAAGTTTCCGCTGATCTTCGTGAGCTCGGCGAAAAACTGGAGGAACACGGCGTAACTGTCAGCTTGAACACTGTCTCGGTGCAAGGTGCCAAGATGGATCTTGCCGTCGGCCTAGCGATCGCAAGTCTGGCAGTCAGCTCGATCAGCACATTGATCAATGTTATCAATTTTTGGAAAGGTCAGAAGAAGAGCTCATATCGGTTGAAGCTCGAAGGCGACGAAGCCGCAAACGAGGATTCAGAAGTGACAGACGAAGTGCTCAAGACCGCACTGCAGTCGGGTCGACCGGTAACGTTGCTCGTCGAAAAGCTATAAGCGCGTGCGGCCGCACCGTGCCAGTGCGTTTCAAACGATTCCACGCCAAACCACCCTCGGTTGCCCCACTCATCCGTTTGGGAAGGAAAAACTGCGCGCCGTCCATAAACTCTTTAAGCGTCCCTTTAATAATCCGGTTAGCGTTGCTTGATAGCTCGCCTGTCCCTTTCTCGTCGTTGCTGAAGTGCACGACGGCGGAATCCGAAATGTAGATGCCGTAATGGTCGTATAGCCCGAGGCAGCGGCTCACCTTGATCACTGCACCCTTCGAAAGCGTCTTTGTCATCGAGAGCTTCGGCGTCTTTACGTGCCCGATCGATACGGCGTACGGGTCCTTCATGATCTCGGGGAAGGTCTCTACTGCGTCTTTGATGCCGCCGAATGCGTCTGCAATTGAATCCCAGATGGACATGACTTGATCGCTGAATCTAATTGTAGATATCTTCTTTATCGACCGATGCCCGGAAATCTTTAGAGCCTTCGTGACCCTTTGAGTGCGATCTTCTGATACGTCTCCGTCGCCGTTTGTCGCAGGTGTGCCGAGAAGCATCCGATGGAAAGGCGCGCAACCCTGCGGATCGTCGGGTGCTACCGAGTCGAATGGCGGTTTGTCGTGCCCGATTAGACATTTGGATGTCTAGGCTGCGGCGATCGTGAGCGGCTGAAGCTGGCCGGCTTCCGACGTTCACTGGTCAAATAACCGATCGGGCGCTGCGTCCGCGCGGCGGTCTTCAGTACTCGACCTCTCTCGGTCGTTCGACATTCGATTGGCCGTACGTCGCTTGATGCAGATACAACGGTCGACCGCGGCCCTAGTCGACAACAACGTGTCGTCGCGGCTACCCACGTAGGCTCGGCCATGATGTGCTCAATATGTGCGAGTAGTGCGCCTTGCCAACTGCTATCTTTCCTTAAGCGTCGGCGAGCCGGGCGGGCACTGGAGGTGCCGACGAACGAACGGCTCACCGTTCGTCCAAACGGGCTTGCCGTAATGCGTGGCTACTCATGCTGTCGGAGTTCCTATGAAAAAGCCTTTGTGGTCCGATGCACGACGCAAGACGGTTATCCGTGTTGTTCGGGTAAGGCAGTTTCGCATGTCGCGGCGGGCACAAAACCTGGGGAGTATGCTCGACACGTTTGTGCGGCATCCGCTTACTTTACTCGTTTTGGGATTTGCAATGACGGCCGGAGTCGGGCGATGGATCCAGGGGCGCGTGGAGAAGGCAGAAAATGTGCGCGTGGAGTTTGTCCGCGCAAACCAGGCGATCGATCATGTTCTACTCGCGATCAATCAACTCGAGATTCGTTCCCGACTTTATGTCCTCGGAAAGCAAGCACATGCGCCGAACCAGGCGGAGTTGAGAACTCGCCTTGACGAGGCGTTCATCACCTTGAACTCAGTATTCACCACGGAAGGCGATGCAATAATCGGCCCCTTGGTAAGAGAAAACGTTCCGTGGTCGAAAGAATACTTGGCGGTTTACTCTCGTTTGGGCGCAATGAGCGCTTTTCTCAAGGCTGCTCTAGTTGCGCCTGCATATGCGGCATTTGACGGAAAAAGTGATTCCGAATTGGACTACGTTGAGAGCGTTGCGCGTTGTGGTTACAATTTTGTTTATACCGCTCGGATCGCGATCGATTCGCCTGAGCTTGTTAGAGAACTCGGTTTTTCCCAACCAAATGATGCTAACGGTTGGCACGGGCTGGAATCGCTGAGCCGTTATTGGCAAGAAACTGCAAGTCGCTTCATGGACCGACAAATCGGGAAATGCCCGGCATGGTGAAGGGAAAACTTTCGTGTAACGAATCAGCGAAAGGATTGACGCGGTGAACGGCCGTTGTCTGCGTCGGCGAGCCGTCCGAACGTCTCCGCTCCCCGACAATGAACGACCGAAAGTGGCCGGCTGCTGCCCCACATGTCTGACGCGCGCCGACCCAGCATAGGAAGCCAGACCTCCAAGCCGACACGCTCCCGACTGTAAGTTAGCTGAATGTTTTCGTCAGAGAATCCGGACATACCGGATTTTCCCGATCTGCGCCGAGCGCTTCAGGATCAGGTCGGCAATGAATTCCGGCAGGAGCGCGCGCGGCACATTAGACGGTATATCTTCCACGAGCTGCGAAGGGACACGGACGATAAATTCGTCCGGCGCATTCTTCAGGCTGTGTTCGTAGCTGACACGATAATCCATGACTGTCCTGTCCTTCGAGGGCGATGCTTCTGCGCCACATTTTATCAGCGCGCTACCCAGGGACGCCGCGTAACCATTCCGCGAGCTTCGACCAGCGACGTTCCGTTTGCTTGCCCTTGACCGCGATCGCCAGTGCACGCTTTTGCCCGACCAGTACAACGAGGCGCTTGCCGCGCGTGATGCCGGTGTAGATCAGGTTCCGCTTGAGCATCATATAGTGCTGCGTCGAGACGGGAATCACCACAACCGGATATTCCGATCCCTGGGACTTGTGGATGGTTGTCGCGTAACACAGCACCAGCTCATCCAGTTCGCCAAATGCGTAGGTTACGATGTGCTCATCAAAGGTCGCTGTGAGCTCCTGCTCTTCAGCGTCGATGTGGGTCACAAATCCGATGTCGCCGTTGTAGACGTCCTTGTCGTAGTTGTTCTCAATCTGCATGACCTTGTCGGCGACACTGAAGCGATAGCCAAACTTCTCGATACTGTGTTCGCCCGGCGGGTTCAGTGCTTCCTGCAACATCTGGTTGATGCCGCGAGCACCGGTGAGGCTGCGGTTCATCGGGCACAGCACCTGAATATCGCGCACCGGGTCCAGCTGGAATTTTCTGGGCAGCCGGGTCTTGACCAGGTCTACGACGGTTTGGGCAACCGCTTCAGGATCGTCGGCCGGCACGAAATAGAAATCCGACTCTTCGCCTTTTTCCGGCAGTGACGGGAACAGCCCCTGATTGATCTGGTGGGCGCTCCGGACGATGCGCGACGTGGCGGCCTGCCGGAACACCTCGGTCAAGCGGACGACAGGCACCGCGCCCGACTCGATCAGATCCGCGAGAACCTGACCGGGGCCAACGGACGGCAGCTGATCCACGTCCCCGACGAAGATCACCGCAGTGGCGCTCGCCACCGCCTTGAGCAACTGGTTCGCCAGCGGCACGTCGACCATCGAGCACTCGTCGGCCACCAGCAGATCACATTCGAGCGGCGACTCCTCGTTGCGCTTGAATTGCCCATTGGCTGGATTGACTTCAAGCAGCCGGTGGATCGTCTTCGCCTCTAGCCCGGTCGATTCGGACAGTCGCTTGGCCGCCCGCCCGGTTGGCGCGCACAACAGCGCCTTCACCTGTTTTGCACGCAGGATCGTCAGTATAGAATTGACCAGCGTGGTCTTTCCCACACCGGGGCCGCCGGTGATGACCAGCAGCTTTGACGAAAGGGCGAGGCGGATCGCCTGCTTCTGGCTATCGGCAAGTTGGATCGCGAGTTTTTGCTCAACCCACGGAATGGCCTTGTCGGCGTCAAATGCGGTCCATGGCGGGGATCCAGACTTCAGGCGCTTCACCTCTGAAACGATGGAGCGCTCGGCGTTGTACAGCTGCGCGAGGAAAACGCTCGGAACGCCGTCAACGGTATCGGCGATCACGATTTCCTCTGCCAGTTCCTGGTCGATCGCATCCTCGATGATGGGTTGCGGGATTTCGAGCAGCTTCACGGCAAGCGACACGAGCTGGCTCCGTGGCAAGCCACAGTGACCTTCCCCGGCTGCTTCTGACAATGCGTAAGAGACGCCGGCCCGCGCACGCAGCGGGGAATCACGTGCGATACCGATCTTCTGCGCGATGGTATCGGCCGACAGGAACCCGATGCCGCGAATGTCCCGGGCCAACCGATAGGGATTTTCCGCGACGATAGCGATGGCGTCCTGGCCATAGGTCTTGAAAATCCGCACGGCGCGGGACGTCGAAACGCCATTGCCATGCAGGAAGACCATGATCTCGCGAATGATCTTCTGGTCAGCCCAGCCCGATGTGATCTTTCTGGCACGAACTTCCCCGATTCCATCGACCTCTCGCAGCCGCGCGGGCGTTTGCTCGATGATGTCGAATACGGCGGCGCCGAAGGCCTTGACCAGCCGGCCGGCGTATACCGGACCGATACCCTTGACCATCCCGGAGCCGAGGTAGCGTTCGATGCCGGTCAACGTGTTCGGTGGCGAAATCCTGACGAAGACCGCCTTGAACTGTCTGCCGTGCTCGCGATCCGTGACCCATGTACCCGACGCCGAGGCGTACTCGCCTGGCGCTACCGTCGGGGTGTGCCCGACCAGGGTGATGAGTTCACGCTCGCCCTTGACCTTCAACCGCAGGACGCAGAATCCGCTATCGGCGTTGTGGAACGTGACGCGCTCGACGAGTCCCGCGAGGCGATCCGGTTCGGGCCTGGGCGCGGCGTTGGGTGGACTTGGTGACATGAATGAGGCGCGGCTTGTTGTATCGCTACTGCAATGCTGACAGGATCGGAATCCTACCGTGTAACAAGGCAAGCGGGCCGGAGATGTCGAAGATAATGCTGGTCATCTTTCCTGACAGGCACACCAATTTTTGCCAATGAACACGTTGAACGAAGTGCTCCCCCGCCTCACCGTCGACCAGCTGAAATCGCTGATGCGCTGGCTTCCTGATGCCTCTCCCACTGGCAGGAAAGACCTGCTGGTCGGGGCAATCCTGCGAAGTCTCGCTGGGGACGGACTGCGCGCACTCTGGGATCGTCTGGACGACATCCAGCGTATGGCGGTGGCGGAAACTGCGTACGCCCTGGACCGCCTCTTTGATGGAAACCGGTTCCGGGCGAAATACGGACGGTTGCCCGATTTCACGATCAAGGAGAATGGCCGCCACTATTCGGATTATGGATCGCCGACGGCGTTGGGCCTTTTTTTGTACTACCAGGATGGGGGTTACAGCCTGCCCAGTGATCTGCTCGAGCGATTAAAAGCCTTCGTGCCCAAACCCGAGCCCGTCAGACTGAGCACAATCGAAACGCTTCCGGAGGAGATCGGTGAAAACCGGCTGACGGTGCGACACACCGAGCGCGATGCAATGGTGGATCTGTCGGTTCTGCTGCGTCTGACGGATCAGGGCAAGATCCAGGTCAGCGACAAGACATCGCTGCCAGGCTCAGCCACGCTGCGCCTGTTGACGGAGAACCTCGCTGGCGGTGATTTCTATGCCGATAAACCAAAGCAGGATCGATGGGATCAGGAAATCGGCCCGATCAAGGCGTTCTCGTGGCCGCTGCTGCTTCAGGCGGCCGGCCTGCTGCAACGGAACGGCAGCAAACTGGCTTTGAGCACGGCAGGGCGGAAAGCTTTGGCTTCCTCCCCAGCCAGCGTATTGAGCGCGATCTGGAACAAATGGCTCAAGTCCAGTCTGTTTGACGAGTTCAGCCGCGTCGACGTCATCAAGGGACAGAAATCGAAAGGTCGCGTCATGACCGCCGCAGCGCCGCGGCGCGCCGCTATCAATGAAATGCTGCAGCTCTGCCCGGTCGGAGCATGGTCGATGCTGATGACATTTCCCGGTTCATGCAGGCGACAGGTCGCACGTTTGACGTGACGCACAACCCGTGGAAGCTTTATATCAGCCACCAGCAATATGGCAGCCTGGGCCACGATGGCTACCATAGCTGGGAAATTCTGCAGTTCCGCTATCTGCTCTGCGTCCTGTTCGAATACGCCGCCGCCCTTGGCATCATTGATGTCGCCTACGTTGAACCAACTGGCGCGCGTAACGACTTTGGCGACCTGTGGGGGACGGACGATCTGGAATTCCTTAGCCGCTACGACGGCCTGATCTACTTTCGCGTGACGCCGCTGGGTGCCTGGTGCCTCGGACTGGCTGATGATTACACGCCCGCTCCGATCCAGCCGAGCGTCAAGCTTTCTGTGTTGCCCGGTTTACAGGTCAATGTCGTCGGCGGAAACCTGTCGACGGAAGAATCGCTGACGCTGGATACCTGGGCTGTAGAGGCAACGGACAGGAGTTGGCGGCTGAACCGTCAAAAGGCCGTCGGAGCGATTGAAAAAGGACGCGACATTGCCGAACTTCGAGCGTTTCTGCAGACCCGGGAAGATCAGCCCCTGCCAGAAACGGTAGAGTCCTTCATCAGGATCACGGGGAAGCAGGGCAAGGCGCTGAAAATCTCGGGCACCGCATTGCTGATCGATTGTGAGAATGAGGAAATCGCCACCATGATCGCCACGCGTAAGGAAGCAATCGGTCTGTGTTTGCGCGCCGGCGATCGACAACTGGTGGTCCGTCTGGAAAACGAAGAAAAATTCCGCACTTTAATTCGCGTTCTGGGTTTTGGCATGGCAACCTGAAGCCCGACCGTGAGGCGGAACAGATGCGGCAGATGTTGACTAAAGGGCGCTCAGCGAAATCCGCGAACGTCGCCTTTTTTCGAAAGCGGCGTTCCCGTCACGGTACCTGTCACTGTCGATGCGCGAAGGTCCGTTGACTGGGCGGAGCTGACGTTCGAATGTCCGGGCGATAGCGCACGCCAATGGCCGCAACTGGCCGACTCTGGCCTTTGGGAGCTCACGCTATTTTTGGCATCGGCGAACACGGTTGACAGGTCGAAATCAACTTCTAAAACGTAAGCGGTCCATCTTCGACGTCTATCGGCTGGCGGCATGAGCGAGGAGCATAGGTGTCCACCTACGTGGAGGTGGACACCTATGGCTGGCAATGACTCAGAGTTAAGAGTAGTTCGTCTAAGCCGCGACGGGCGCCGTCGCTATGACGAGGACGGTAAGCGCGCGCTGGTCGAGGCTGCATTGCGCCCGGGCGTGTCGGTAGCCCGTCTGGCACAGGAGCATGGGATCAACGCCAACCTGCTGCGCAAATGGACCACGAAGTACCTGATGGAACGTGAGAAAGGCATCTCATTGGCATCGCTGAAGGACGACGCCGACGAGCGCGCCCCATCACCACCCGCAGTCGAAGTGATGGATGGCAACGCCATCGATATGCCGGATTCACGTAAGCGGCCCACGCCGGCAGAATCCTCCTCTGCATTTGTTCCTGTCGTGTCGCTACCACCGGCACTGCTGCCACCACCCGTATCTCCGGCACCGCCGATGACACTCTCACTGCATGTATGTCTGTCGAACGGCGTGGAGCTCGATCTCAGTGCAGCAAGCATCGACGAACTGAGCACTGTGGTCCAGATGTTCGGGAGGATGCCGTGTTCCGGTTCGACGCAAAGCTGACGGTATACCTGCACCGCGATCCCGTCGACTTCCGGTACGGAATGAACAGTCTGTCGATTCTCGTCGAACAGGCGATGCGCCTGAATCCGATGGATTCCTCGCTCTACGTTTTTACCAACCGGCGATGCGATCGCGTCAAGATCCTGGGCTGGCAGCACAATGGTTTCTGGCTGATGCTCAAGAGACTCGAGGCCAATGATCGCTTCGTCTGGCCTGACAGCAAAACCGAAGTCGTGACGTTGACTGTCGATCTGCTGCACTGGCTTCTCGAAGGTGCCGACATCGCTGCTCTTCAGCGGCATCCGAAACGCCACTATGCTCGCGTGAGTTGAACACGGCATCGGCGTGCCGGTCTAAGTGGCATGCCGATCAACGTGACCATCGACGCTGACGAACTCAGGGCGCTCCTCGCGATACGCGAGGAGCATGACGCCCTTCAGTCAGAGCGTGACGGGTTACGCAGCGCACTGCGTCTCGTGACTGCGGAGCGCGACCTGGCCGAGGAACGACTGCGCGCTTACCGGCGCGAGCTGTTCGGCGCGAAGAGCGAAGCTCGCGCATCGGATCAGCCCGGTCTGTTCAATGAAGCCGAAGTGCTCGGCACGAACGCAACACCCGCGCAGGAAGATACTCCCGAAACCACGATCGCAGCGCACACGCGCAAGAAGCGCGGTCATCGCAAGCCGCTCGATCCCAGTCTGCCGCGCGAAGTCGTTCGGCACGAGCTTCCCGAAGCCGAACGCTTCTGCAACCACGACGGACACGCGCTCGTCGAGATCGGCGTCGAAACGAGCGAGCAGCTCGACGTGATCCCCGAGCAGGTTCGCGTCATCCAGCACCAGCGCGTCAAATATGCCTGTCCGTGCTGCGACCTCGGCATCAAGGTTACGCCCGCGCCAGCGCGCATCATCCCGCGTGGGCTGCTCACGGAATCGGCACTCGCGTGGGTCGCCACCGGCAAGTATCAGTTCGGCATGCCGATCTATCGTCAGGCTGGCCTGCTGCGACGCTTCGGTGGCGACATCTCGTCGAACACGCTCGCCGCGAGCATGGTCCGCATCGGTCTCGCAACGCAGCCCGTTATCAACCTGATGCGCGACGCGTTGCTCGATGCGGACGTGATCTACTGCGACGAGACGACGTTCCAGGTCCTGAAGGAAGAAGGGCGCAAGCCGCAAACGAAAAGCTATCTCTGGGCGCAAATGACCGGATCGGGAACGCCCATCCGCTGTTTCGCCTATACGGCTGGTCGCGGCGCGAAGCTGGCCGACAAACTGTTCGCCGGCATTCGCAAGGGTGCGGTTCTGATGACCGACGGATACGAGCCGTACAACGGCATCGCGCAACAGTATCAGCTCGTGCATCTCGGATGCTGGGCTCATGCAAGACGGTATCTGGTCAAGGCCGAAGATAACGTGCCCAAGGCGGCCCGCTCGCCCGGTCTGCTCGCCACACGCTTCATCAAACTGATCGGCAAGCTGTTCGCGGCGGAGTCGCGCAGTGAAACGTGGCCGGCTGAACGACGACAGCGATTGCGACGACGATACAGTGCGCGCGTACTCGATGCCATCGAAAAGCTGATGCTTGAACAGTTGCCCGGCGTCGTGCCGCAAAGCTTACTCGGCAAGGCGCTGGCCTATCTGCATGGGCAGTGGCCCAAGCTGATCCGTTACGTCGAGAACGGCAACTGGCCCATATCGAACAATCCCTGCGAGAATTCCATTCGCCCGTTTGTTGTCGCACGCAAAAGCTTCCTGTTTGCCGATACAGTTGCTGGCGCACATGCGAGTGCGAATCTTTATTCGCTGGTCGAGTCAGCAAAAGCCAACGGCATCGACCCATACTGCTATCTCAGCTGGCTGTTCCAACGTCTGCCACTGGCGAAGACCGCCGACGACTACGACGCGCTGTTGCCGTGGAAGATGCCCGCCAATCTCCGCTGACCCTTCTCACTACCACACAATTTACGCCTCAGAGCACCTCTGAGTGGCGTCGTTCGTGGACCGCATACTCTAAAACAAAGCCCCACGAGACGGTGCCCTCCGGTCAAGCGGGTTGCGCTTTGCGAAGCCACTGGCGGTCGTAGGCCGTGGAGGCCGTCGCTTTTGACCTCGCTCCAAGGCGACTTCGTCGGCTCGCTGATCAGCGAAATCGCGCGATTCGCAGATACCGGCATGACGGTGGCGAACCAGCCGACGAGCGGACCGGAACTGTTCGGCGGCGCCGTGCGCTATGCGACCAACGCGCGTCAGGAATTCACGAACGACTGGGCCACTCCTGTCATGAGGTCCGACGCAGGGTTTCCCCATTTAGTTGCCTTTGCCGCTCGCTACATTTCGTTCTTTCTGTTGATTTATTGCCTCTTGGACGCGCTGCAAGCCTTGTTTAGCCATTTGAGTGTACAAGTCGGCCTTCGCAGCTTGAAACACGATAAGTGCAGCTTGGTAAGCGTTCGCAGCGTCCTCGAGTCGCACCCGCTCTGACTCGCGTTCCCCAAGCGTCATAAGTGCTGTGCCGAGGTTGTTCTGCGTCAATGCCCAATCAAGGGGCACCTGCTCGCGGGTGCGCTCTTCGAGTGCCTCGCGAAACGAGCTCACCGCTTCCTGCAGCAGCGATAGGCCTGACTGGCCTGACTCGCTCGCGCCGAGCGCTGTAAGCACGAGGCCGAGGTTATTCTGCGTCGCCGCCCAATCGAGCGGTACCTTTTCTCGGCTGCGCTCCTTGAGCGCCTCGCGGCAAGCGATCACCGCTTCCCGCAGCCGCGCCGGGTCTGACTCGCGCTCCCCGAGTGCCCCGAGCGCGATGCCGAGGTTATTCTGCGTCATAGCCCAATCGAGTGGCATCTTCTCCCGGGTTCGCTCCTTGAGTGCCTCGCGGTAGGCCGTCACTGCCTCCTTAAGTCGCGCCGGGTCGGCCTCGCGGTCCCCGAGCGCCGCGAGTGCGATGCCGAGGTTATTCTGTGTCATCGCCCAATCGAGCGGCATCTTCTCGCGGGTGTATTCCTTGAGCGCCTCGCGATGGGCAGTCACCGCCTCCTTTAGCCGCGCCGGGTCGGCTTCGCGTCTACCGAACGTCTCTAACGCGCTGCCGAGGTTGTTCTGCGTCCACGCCCAATCCAGGGACGCCTTGTCGCGGGTATATTCCTTAAGTGCCTCGCGGTAGGCCATCACTGCCTCCTGCATCCGCGCCGGGTCCGACTCGCGTTCCCCAAGCCTCACAAGTGCTGTGCCGAGGTTGTTCTGCGTCAACGCCCAATCGAGCGGCGCCTTGTCGCGCGTGCGCTCCTTGAGTGCCTCGCGGTAGGCCACCACTGCTTCTTGCAGCCGCGCCGGGTCCGAATCGCGCGTACCAAGCGTCTGGAGCGCGTTGCCGAGGTTATTCTGCGTCATCGCCCAATCCACTGGCACCTTCTCCCGGGTGCGCTCCGTGAGCGCCTCGCGAAGGGCAATCACAGCTTCCTGCAGCTTTGCAGGATCCGACTCGCGTTCCCCGAGCCGCATGAGCGCAACTCCTAGGTTGGCCTGCGTCCTCGCCCAATCGAGCGGCATCGTCTCGCGGATGTACTCCTTGAGCGCCTCGCGATAGGCCGTCACCGCTTCCTGCAGGCGCGCAGTGTCCGACTCATGTGCCCCAAGAGCCTCGAGCACTACGCCAAGGTTGTTCTGCGTAGTTGCCCAATCAAGCGGCAATTTCTCGCGGGTGCGCTCTTGGAGCGCCTCCCGATAGGCGGTCACAGCTTCCAGCAGCCGCGCGGAATCAGCTTCGTGCTCCCCGAGCGCCGCGAGTGTGACGCCGAGGTTGTTGAGCGTCATCGCCCAAGCGAGGGGCGCCTTCTCGCGAGTAAGCTCCTTGAGCGCCTCGCGAATGGTCATCTCCGCTTCCCGCAGCTTTGCCGGATCTGACTCGCGTTCCCCCAGCGCCTCGAGCGCGTTTCCGAGATTGGCCAGCGTGGTCGCCCACTCAAGAGGTGCCTTCGCGCGGCTGCGCTCCTTGAGCGCCTCGCGAAAGGCAATTACCGCTTCCTGCGTTCGCGTCGGAGTCGATTCGTGTCGCCCGAGCGTATCAAGCGCGGCACCGAGGTTGTTCTGGGTAGCCGCCCATTCGAGCGGCGTCTTCTCACGGGTGTAGGTCCTCAGCACCTCGCGGTAGGCTATCACGGCTTCCTGCAACGAGTCGTATCTCCCCGATTGATCGCCGAAAGTTGCGAGCGCGTTGCCGAGAATGAACTGCACGTTCGCACGCGCGTTCGCGTTCCATTGGTCGGCTTGACTGCCTCGCAACAGCTGCCGTACGCGCTGAATAAAGGGAGAAAGTTTGTTCGCCTGGTATCGCCCCTCATAGGCATCGAAATCAGCCGCGCTGGTTGCGACGAGTAGGCCGAGCACGTCGGTTAGATCTTGCCAGAATAAGGGCGGGAGGTTCATATCCTCCGTGGTCGTCTGATAGCGCCCTGCGGTAATCGTCTTCCGCTCGTCTCGAGAAATGGTCAAGTGAAGCCTGGCTAGGCATTTGCCATCTTTTACTTCCTTTAGGCACTCGCCCCACACCATCACATCAAAACCCGAGTTTTTGAGCATCGCTTGCGCGCGCTCGTGGCCTTCGAGTTCGCCTCGTTCAGGCGCAATCAACCGATCGAACGGCATCGTGTTAACGATCGGGAACTTGTCAACGAGCGAGGCGCGGATTCGTCCCTCCAGGGAGTGGTCTTCGTCGCCTTCGAGGTGTGCGATAGCGACGTTGAATCGTCCTGGCTCGGCCTTGGGTAGCGATTTCTCTGTGAGCTTTTGGTCGATTTTGGCGACGAGGAATTCGATCCCGGGTAGCTTGGCAATGCGGTCCCATTGTGACCAGCCGAGCGCACAGGC
The DNA here is from genome assembly GCF_003387275.1 of Paraburkholderia sp. BL6669N2. Taxonomy (NCBI): domain Bacteria; kingdom Pseudomonadati; phylum Pseudomonadota; class Betaproteobacteria; order Burkholderiales; family Burkholderiaceae; genus Paraburkholderia; species Paraburkholderia sp. BL6669N2. The sequence goes on from NZ_QUNA01000002.1 coordinate 2,993,958, forward strand.
CAGCACGATAGCCAGTCCAGGCCAACCAAACCGCTTCCATACCCAGCCTTGAAAAGACTTCCAAGGGTCCGGCAGTTCCTGCGCAGACTGCGCAGGAACCGCGGATTTGTCCTTCACAGCCTGAGTGATCCGCTCTTCTGGTTGTTTCTCGGAAGGCATCATTCCCCCTGGGCCGTCCCGAATGTGGGGACCGCACTCAACCATAGACCGACCCGAAATAAAGGCAACCCCCATTATTTAGGAAGACCCCGCCGATCCTTCTACCAGTCCCGAAAACGAACGTTTGGTGAAAAGCATAACGTTCGATTGCGTTCCTCCGTGAAAACTAAGGCGAACCGTCAGGCCGTTATTGCAGTTTGCGGTGGAAGTTTTGGAGATCGCCGCCCACCGGGCCGACCCATTTGGCGCATTGCGACCCAAAACGGACTTTCGGCCTGCTCAAGACCGAACGACCGAAGTCGGGCCGTTATCGCCCTTAGGGAAACTCCCACCTACTTGCTGGGTGAACGCCGGGGGCGCGTGACTAGTGATCTTCAGTTTCATGGATTCGTCGAGGGACGAGGCGGACACAAACTGAGGCAGCGAGCGCTCGAATCCATGAGGGTGGTACTCTTGGGCATCCGATTCGCAACTTTACGCTTTCTCTTCGCAGCTGCTCGCCGAGAGTAGATATTCTTTGGGGAATGTTGATGGGCAAGAAATCGTTTTCTGACGATGCCAGCGATTCGAATGAAACAAATGAACAGGCGTTAGTGGCATTGACAATACAGATCAAGGAGTTCGTTCAGAACAGAATGCTCGATAGCCGGTTTGCTGCCAAACTCGTCAAGCGGCTGAAGAAGGAAGCTGATGCCATCTCGGAAGGCGGCAATACAACGAAGCTTGGGAAAAAAGCTCTAAAAGAGGCCTTCGACACAGTCGACGCAGTGCTGCGGGATCACGATGCGGCATTGTTGGTCACGGCAAACGCGGCGCTGCGCGAGACGGACGACGCGACCAGTGGCAAGAAGTCACGGCAACGACCAAAGGAAGATTGAGCAAGCCTCTTCCTGTCGAAAGCGTTCCTCAAGCCGGGAGCGAAGTTTTTCCTTGAGTCACAGACTTGCTCAGTTCGGTGGCGAAACGCGCCTGAAACGTTTCCACCGCTTCTTCAATGTCGGATGATCGGCGGCGACGCGCGAAGCAAGATAACCTCGCGCGAAGGCCGCACCCGGGGCCGCTTCGGGCGATGCTCGTGGCAGCAGCTTCAGAAGCTGGTCGGCGACAACGGCATCGTTGCGCCAGCCCAGATCATCCTGGAGCTCGGTCAACGCGCCGACATAATGCCGGACGGCGCTCCTCGCAAACAGCGACGCAAAAAACTCGGTCGCGTATCGTACTTTCTTGGCGGCAATGCGGGCGCGGTGGCGACGGTGATCGTCGAGATCGGCGAGCCGCTTCCCACGTTTGGCCAGTTTCGTGTGTCGGCGGCGCACGACTTGCGCGGCGAATTGCCCGACGGGCCTGCCAATCGCCTCGCGCTGCTTGTCGGACATCCCGTCTTGCCAGCCCTTTCGGTTTAACCAGAGCGCGAGTCGGAGAACCAGCCGGGTATAGCGAACCGACTCGACTGCGGCCGCCGCCCGCTGTCGGTTGTTTGCGGCGATCCGCTCGCACGCCCGCTGGACAGGCAGGATTTCATCGGCGTCTCCGTTCGCCCCCGCATGTTCAAGCGTCGATCCTGCGAGTACTTCCCAATCACGCGCGGCGCCGAGCTCCGATGCGATCCACCGCAGTTCCTCGTCGAGGGCGGGATAAGCCGGAATCACCTTTGCAAACAGGTCGAGGGCCGAACGCAGCCGACGGAGCCCCACGCGCATCTGATGGACGCTCGACGGATCGTGGCCGGACACAACGCCACGTTCGTTCGCGTTGACCTGAACCAGACAGTTGCGCGCGATACTGCAGAATGCGTCCTCGACTGAATCGCGCTTGTTCAGATGCACCGGTTGGGCCTTGACCGCGTCGCTTTGCCCCGCGACGAGCAATTCGTAGCCGCGATCGGCCTTGCTGAGATGGTCTATGCGCAGTGGCACGATTTCCAGCAACTCAAGCGCGGTGCCGTACAGGCTCTCTGGCTGGCCGTGTTTCAGTTCCAGCTCAACAGCCGCGATTTGCACCGAGCCGGAGTCCGCGTCAATCGTCCCTTCGTCGAGCGCAACTTCGAGTTCGTCTCCAGACGGTAAGCGCAGCGGAATAGTGGATCGCGTGATCCGCGTGACAAATACAGGCTGCAAGCGGGCGGCAGCAGCCTCGTCACGGATCAACCCGCCGCAGTCGGTATCAGCGGGTATCTGGTCCCGCAGCAGTTTCAGATCGGGCGTGTCGCTATCGACCGGCATCTCAAACTCGTCCCTGTCGAACAGGCCCGCCTGCACCGATCCTTCCAGTTTCAACGTCTGAAGTCGCTCGTTGCCGACGGCACGCACGCGCAGCGAAGCCTTGCACCAGTGGAAGGCAAGCTCGGGCGTATCGAAATACGTGCTTGTCAATAGCTGGGGGGCATTGGCCGCGCTTTCCGCTTGCGCGAGCACGGGCGCCCGACGCAATTTGTCGAAATCTTCGATCGGTACTCGCAGCTTTAGCTCTCTTTCCATACCGCCTCCGATTTCCGTACCTCACTATCAGGCTATACGGAAACCGCCGGAATGCTGGACTGGTTTGACCACCATGCTGCTGTGCCTACGATGGCGAAACTGCACTCACGCTCCTTCGTGCCAACCGGCGATGCCAAACTGGCGGTCCTCGATCCGCGTCCGTCGCTGGTCGACCCGCGACGGTCCGTGGATGCCGCAGCCGTCAACGGCGGCTGGCAAGGGCGCAACGGTCACCCTATCCTTGTACAACCTGTGCCGGGCCTTGTGCAGGCGCATCGAAAATGTCGCACGCTGTCTTGTTCCACTCCCAACGGTTGAACAGGCAGACACGAAAATATCGAGTCATTGCCCGGCGACGGCTTTGCGCAAGATATCAGTGCTCGCTTTGGTACGCCATTGCGAGCGAATTTCCGTCACAACCGAGTCCGGCAGTGGAATGTAGTCCAGGTCTTCCGCAGCCCTGCCCCCGTTTATGAACGCCCAATCGAAAAACTTCAGCGTTTCGTCGCTGTGGCCTGGCTTGTCCTGCGTTGGATGCAACAACACATAGGTGGCGCCAATAACCGGCCACGCATCCTTACCCAGTTGGTTGGTCAGCAGTTGATAGAGTGATCTGGACCAATCCGTGCTGGCGGCAGCCGCTTTGAAGGTTCGCGAACTGGGCTCGACAGCGGCGCCCGACGCATTTCTCATGGCCGCGTATGTCATGTGGTTCTGCTTTGTGAAATCCCATGCGACATAGCCTATGGCGCCCGGAAGATAGCCGACGTAAGTGGCCACGCCCTCATTACCCTTGCCGCCAATTCCAAGCGGCCAGTGCACGCTGGTGCCTTCACCCACCTTGCGCTTCCACTCTGGACTAACCTGCGCGAGGTAGTGCGTCCAGATTAGGGTTGTGCCCGAACCATCCTGACGCCGCACCACTGCAATGGGGGTGTCAGGTAATTTAATCTTCGGATTCAACTGAGCGATAGCCGGATCATCCCAATATTTGATCTTGCCAAGGAAGATTTCTCCAAGCAACGGACCTGACAGCATCAGCTCACCCGCCTTGATGCCCGGAAGGTTGACGACGGGCACCACGCCGCCGATCGCCGTCGGGAACTGCAACAACCCGTCCTTCATCAGCTCGCCGTCGCTAAGTGGCGCGTCCGAACCCGCGAAGTCGACCTCTTTCGCAACGATCTGTTTGAGGCCATCCGATGAGCCTACACCGTAGTAGCTCACCTTGCCTCCGCCGGACTTCTGGTAACCGGCGGCCCACGTATTGTAAAGGGGAGCCGCGAAAGTGCTGCCGGCGCCAGTAATGTCGGTGGCGTAGGTCGGGACGACGAACGACCCGGCAGCCAGCGCGGTGACGAACGTTAGATAATGTCTCACGAATATCTCGCTTTAAATTCTTTTGCGACATCGATGAGCCGGTACTGTGCTGTCCCACCCGTGTCTAGCTCGCCAATGTTTGAGCATAGCCCCAGTTACAGGACTATGAAAGAACGAGTCCGTATTGATGTTGGGCATTGAGAGAACGACCAGCGAAGGTCCGCTACCCGAACGGCAGCCGACGTTCGAACGTGCCGCTATCAGCGAGGTTGAACGGCTGATCCTGGCCGAACGCGGGCCGACGGCGAACGCACCAAACCGACCCTAAGCGGTCCTTGTTGACTCCCGAAAGCCGCCGCTCACGCGCTTTGGGTAACCGGCACTGGAGCAGGATGTGCAGAGGATACCGGCTTGTGCCGTGAAGGTGACGAAGGCGTGGCCCAAGTTGACGTCAGCGTTGAACCCCTAGTTAGCTTTGGAGCGGCGCTTCATGAATTTACGAGAGGCTTATGAGGGATGCACCACCGCGATTTGAATTTGCCCGTGTGGTGCGTCGACGGTATGTTCTTTGACCGCCTGTTGTTTGTCCGGCGATAGGGCAGGAATGAACACTATCCCTTGGTGTAGGCTGCAGGCAATCAAGTAATGCCTGATCTGTTCAATACCCTCGCGGGCGCGCCGAGCCCAATCTGTCTGCGACCGTTTAAGCTCGACAACTACTGATGCATCGCCTTTCTCCAGAAGAAGGTCTAGACGCAGTTGACTCGATCCATACCGGATTGGCTTGTCGAAGGACATTCGAATATCTGCATCTGCGGCAGCAATGAACCCCGACAGCTTTCCAAGTAACTCTTGCTCTAACAATACTGTTCCTTTCGGTGTTTCCCTCCGAAACTGCGTGGAGAAGTGAGTCAGCAATTCGACGCATTGATGCATGAACCCCATAGAACGGTAGTTCGGAACGTCGGAAAAGATGGATCTGGCGATCTTGCTTAAGCGCTCTTTCTCCGCTTCGAAAAAGTGCTTCTCAAGCATTTGATCGAGCAGAATTGCGAAGAAGGCTGAGACACTTACGATTGCAAGCATCGCCTCTTGCGACGAGAAAAAGAGCTGATAGTCATGTGTGGACGCATTTCGCCACTCAGTACGATAGTTTCTGAACTGACTCAGAACTCGCTCTTTGAGTATTCCAGCGGATTCAAAGTAACTCTCAACGTCAAAAGGCTTCTTCTTGACAGGATCGGCTCCAGTTAGCACTCGGTATGCCTCTTTGAGCGCGCCTTCGAACGCCTGATTGGTTCGATAAATCACATCCGTATAACAAGTGTTCGCCGAGGTCCTTGCTACGTTCAAAATGGCTCTCCGCGATCTCAATGTGGTGAATGATGGACTCAATTCCACGTTGAGAAGTCGTGCCTTCGAACGATCTCGCCTTCGACCTTATTAGCGCTGTTAGATCCATGGTGTCGCCGTACTTAACAAGTTCCTGTGGATTTCATACTAGAAGAGCCTACGCCACGCAAACAGGCACGCGACAGTCGCCGCTGAGCGGCAGCTTTATGTCGCGTGTCCGGGTTGAGCAACGACTTATATTTCACTCATGATTTGCTTTACTCTTTCGCCGCCTACGCGGCCGCCTCTTTCAAGCTCGTCTACAGCGTTGGCGATTGCCGTCTTATATTGGCGAATGATTGACGCCACGTTATTGATTGGAAAGCGTCAAGCAGGAAGTCCGGTTTACCGACAACCATCTTGGCCGGTCGGCCGAGGTGATTGTCGCTGCGTCAGGGGGTCATGGTTGTCGCTCCGTTCGTGTTGTCAGTGGGTAATTGACGGCGGCGCTCTTTCTGTTTGTCGCTGGCCGTGCGGCGCCGATAGCTTTCGACATTGAGCTCGAAGATCGTCGAGTGATGAACGAGCCGGTCGATAGCGGCCACTGTCATGCCGGGGTCCGGGAAGACGTCGTTCCAGCCCGAGAACGGCTGGTTGGCCGTTATCAGAAGACTTTTCCGCTCGTATCGTTCGGCTATCAACTCGAACAGCACGCTGGTTTCGGCTTGGTCCTTTCTCACATACGACAGATCGTCCAGGATGATCAGGTCGAACCGGTCGAGTTTGGCGAGCGCTGAAGGCAGTTGCAGACTCTGACGCGCAACCTGGAGCTTCTGCACGATTTCGCCGGTCCGGGTGAACAACACACGATAGCCGGCATCGATCAGGGCATGTCCGATTGCACTTCCAAGATGACTTTTTCCCGCCCCGGGCGAACCCGCAACATACTGCCCATCGTCATTACGATGATGCGGTCATTCAATATCCATTTCACCCTCGCTGCGGCGAGCGAATCGTCGTCGTCGGATTGAACAACTATCGCGGCGAGTCGTATCTGATCGTCAGACAGCCCGATGGCACTCGCGCTCATCTCCCGCCATGGATGGCAGACGAGGATGCTGCTCGTATGTCTATCGTCATCCAGCCAGAATTACCACATGCGGTGCTTATCGAACTCCTGCGCCTGGTCGACACGGCGTTATCTTCCTTTGCGTTGTCCACACGTGAGGGAGGCGACGATGCGCAGGCAAGTGATGAGGCAGAAGGACCTGTTCGAGGAAGCTGTACGGGAAGCACTGGTGCCAGAGGAGATGCAAGCAGAGCTGGTGACGCAGCTGGCCCTGCTGATGTTCGCGTTGATCGACGTCATCGAAACGGAGGTGCATGATGAGCAAGATCGGCGCTGAGCACCTTTCCCGTCGCGCATACGTGTACGTCCGTCAGTCAACGCTGGACCAGGTCCGCCACAATCGCGAGAGCCAGTTACGCCAGTACGGACTGGCTGATCGCGCGCGTGGACTTGGCTGGCCAGATGTGACGGTCATCGATGATGACCTGGGTCGCTCCGGCTCCGGTACCCTTCGCCCCGGCTTCGAGCGCCTGCTGGTGGCGCTGTGCAGTGGCGAAGTGGGTGCCGTATTCTGTATCGAAGCGTCCCGCCTCGCACGCAACGGGCGCGACTGGCACACGCTGCTGGAATTCTGCCGTCTCGTAGGATGCCTGCTGATTGACGAGGACGGAATTTACGATCCACGACAGCCTAATGATCGACTGCTGTTGGGCATGAAGGGCACGCTCTCCGAGATGGAGCTCTCGACCTTTCGCCAACGCTCACAAGCTGCTCTCGACCAGAAGGCCAAACGCGGCGAGCTGTTCACATCGGTGCCAATCGGCTACGTGCGTGCACAGGGGAATCGTATCGAGAAGGACCCTGACGTACGCATCCGCGAAGCGCTCGATCTGGCGTTCCGGAAGTTTCGCGAGTTTGGTAGCGTCAGGCAGGTGCTTTTATGGATTCGGCAGGAACGCATCGAGTTACCAGCGGTGAACTATGGACCGGACGGGCGCAACATTGTCTGGAAGCTTCCGGTCTATAACACCCTGCTGCACATCCTGACGAATCCGACGTATGGTGGTGCGTACGCCTTTGGCAAGACCCGGACCATCGCGCGCATCGTGGATGGCCGCAAGCGGGTCTTTGCAGGCAATCCCCTTCGGCGCGAGGACTGGCAGGCCTTGATCATCGAGCATCACGCGGGCTACATTAGCTGGGACGAGTACGAGGCGAACCGCAAATTGATTACCCACAACGCGAACATGAAGGGCAACATGGTCCGCGGCGCCGTCAAGCGCGGCAGTTCGCTTCTGGCGGGACTGCTACGTTGCGGTCACTGCGGGCGCAAACTGCACGTTGCCTATTCGGGTACCAAAGGCACCGTCGCCCGCTACAACTGCCAGGGCAGCATGATCAATCACGGAGGCCCGCGCTGTATCTCATTCGGCGCGGTTCGCGTTGACCATCGGGTCTCTAAAGAAGTTTTGCAACAGCTGCAGCCCTTAGGGATTCGTGCATCACTCGAGGCTATTGAACGTGCGCGAACAGAACAGGACGAACGTGTACGGCACAAGGAGCTGGCGCTTGAACAGGCCCGGTATGAAGCTGCGCGTGCGCGCCGGCAATACGATGCCATTGATCCAGAGAATCGGCTGGTTGCTGCGGAACTCGAGCGACGCTGGAATGAAACGTTGAAGACACAGGCTGAACTGCAGACCGAGCTCGACTTCCTGCGCGAACAGTCTTCAAGGGCGCTGAGTGCGGGCGCACGTGACGAGCTTCTTCGACTGGGCGAGGACCTGCCCCGGCTATGGCATCACCCGGGCAGCTCCGTTGAGATCAAGAAACGGATACTGAGAATTGTGATCAAGGAGATCGTAGTCACAAAGAAGGACGACACGATTCGCGCACTCGTGCATTGGCAAGGTGGCGATCATACCGAGATCGTATTCGAGAAGAGCCAGACAGGTGAGCATCGTTGGACTACGGATGTCGAAACCATAGACATCGTTCGAGCATTGGCAAGAACGCTGCCGGACCAGGCTATCGCAGCGGTCATCAACCGTTTGGGCAAACGTACGGCGAGAGGACACACATGGACGACCGCGAGAGTCTGCACGTTGCGTAATCATCACCACATCGCAACGTATCGCGAGGGCGAGCGGCAGGAGCGCGGTGAATTGACCGTCGCCGAAGTCTCAGGTCTCGTGGGCGTTAGTGGACCGACCGTCATCCGCCTTATTCGAGTGCGAAGGTTGTCCGCGTCACAGGCATGTCCCGGTGCACCCTGGATCATCCGCCAGTCGGATGTCGATGCTTATCTGGCGCGGCAGGCTGAGAGCGGTCCGCAATCAGCGGATCCCAATCAATTATCCATTGATCTTCAATAACATACGGAGGTGTGCATTATGTCTCGTGTCCGGGGGGCCCGAACAGGAGAATCGTGGCGCCTTTCTCAAGCCACGAATCGCCGGTGGCCAGCGCCATCACATGCGCCTTCGAGACCATAGGCACAACACCGAAGTCGAAGGTGGCGAGCGTCTTGGTCGGATCCAGATGTGACTCGGCACGATGACGCTCGATTCTTCGTTTGGCGCGCTCGGCGAGTTCATGTTCGAGCAACGCACCGAGTAACCGGGACGCCTGCCAGCTTTCCTTGTCCGAACGTTCTGCGAAGTCCGGCCACAACCGGCCGATCGTTGGCAGACGCAGTTCGTTGAGCATAAGTGCGATACGACCAGCATCGTAGGCGGTGTTCATGCGGGCGCCTCCTCATCGAGCAACGTGTCATAAAGCGCGGCGGACGGCATCTCGACGACAACCACTGGACACTCGGTCTGGCGCGGCGCGAACTCATCGAACAACGCTTTCAAATCGGGCAGCTCACCGAGTTCGAGCAATGCATCGAGCCGCTCGGCCAGTTGCGCCTCGACGCCGTGGTGCCCGGCGAGCTCAAGCAGGCCCACCATGGTCTTGCAGGCGCTACGCGGCGTCAGTGCCTCCTCCAGGCGCTCCCAGGTCCGTCGGTAGGCTTCACGCGGAAACAGATCGTCACGGAACGCGAGGCCCCTGAACGCCTGCGGCTTGCGTTTGAGCGAATCGATGAAGTGCCGATAGTCGATGCCGCGACCGCGCCGTTTGCTCGTGTGCGTGGCTCTCGCCGTGCTGTGTACGAGTGCGCCGGACAGATAGCAATCAAGCCGGTCACTGTAAAGGCGTACCTTCAGGCGATGACCGATCAACCGCGACGGGGCGCTGTACAGGACACAACGCACGGTGAATGTGCCGCAGCGTGTCACGCGAGCTTCTTCCTCGGCGAAGTCGGTGGTCCGGTGCCCGGGCAGATCCAGCAGGTGTTCGCGCTCGATCTGGAACGCTGCAGCATTGCGCCGGTTGCGGCGCATTCCCACCCCGCGCACGAACTCGTCATATGCGGTCCGGTCAGCGAAATCGCGGTGACCGCGCAACTCGAGGGCCTGATCGACCTGATCCTTCAGATAACGATGCGAGGATTCAACGCTGCCATTCTCATGACCCATGCCACGATTGTTGCGCGTGCCTTCCATTCCATAATGTTCGAGCAGTGCTGCATAGCGAACCGTGAAGTCTTCCTCTTCCTGCAGGTTTCTGAACGCCGCCGACAGGCTGTCGGAGCGGTGCTCGCGTGGGCAGCCGCCGGCCTGCCACAGCGCGTTCTGCAGCCCCGTCGCGAGCGCCTGGAAGCTCTCACCACCATCGACCACGCTGGCGTATTCCCAGCGCGAGAACGCCAGCACGAAGTGATACAGCATGTGGTTGAACGGGATGCCACCAATCGTTACGCACAACTTGTCCATGTGCGTGAAGTCCGACAGGCCTCGCGCGACGGGCTGATACGTTTGAGGGAAGAATACTTCCTTGTTTGGCCCTTCAAGCGCGCGCCACTGGCTGACATGTCGCTCAAACGTGCGCCGCATGCTGTCGGGAAAGGCATCTGGATGATCCTCCTGCAATTTGCGCAACAGGGTAATCGCCTTTAGCCTTGGCGCAGCGCGTAGCAACGGGACCACCTGGCTCTCCCAGACATCGGCGAACGGATCAGGGCGCGAACGCCAGTAGCGCCGGGGCTGCTGCGACGGTAGTCCGGCCTCGTGTTCCACGCGTCGCGCCGTGCGCTCGCTCATGCCTGACTTCGCCGCAGCGAGCTTCTGTGGATGATGTTTGCGATTGTTCATGTAGAGGCGGACCTGCTGGTCGGTGATGCGGGTTCCAGACATGGGCTGACCGCCTCTTTTTAGATTCAGTCAGCCATCCTAGACCTCGCCGACCCGGCGCCGCCGGCAGCTCGTCGTCTGCGGCGGCTACGCCGCCTCCGACTCCTCACTACCGGCCAAGATGATTGTCGGCACACCGGACGAAATCATTGTCGCCCCCCAATTGATCGCACAATTCATAAACTCACGGTCTTGAACGGCAGAAAAATCGGTGCCGGAAGCGAGCGAATGATACATTTCTCTATGGATGGTAGCGTTCCGAAAGAGAACCTGTGTGATCTCTCTTTCATCCTGAGGCCCAATATCGCCGTCTCGAAGCAGCACGAACTCGGCCGCGAATCCGCCACAAGCGACTCGTTGCCTGATGTTTGGATTTGTATTGCACCTCGCTCGGGCACGTCCAAATTCGTGATTGTCGAGAAGCTCAACGCACTGCACGTCGCCACCCAGCGCGATACATACAAAGGCATGTCCCATCTCATGCCAGCATTCATAGGTAACGCTATTTAGTCGAGCCTGAACAATCCGGTGAGCCTTATATGGCATGGCTTTGGGGCAGAACTGGTGTTGTGGGAATTGCAGAGACCTGGCATATTGATGCGTGAATCCTGCAAATCCTGACGAGGTGCAGATGGGTCCGAAGCCGCCTTAACTGAGCGAGATTTCTTCCGGCAACCGCTGCGAGAACAGATCAACCTGAAGCATCCGTTGGTACGCCTGACTGAGCCGATTAACTGGGAGCGGCTGGACGCATTGATGAGAGAAAGCTTCGTGTCGCGCAAGGGGCGGCCAGCGACGTCGCCGCGCCTCATTGCCGGACTGCTGTATCTGCAGCATGCGTTCGACCTGTCCGACGAAGAGGTGGTCTGGCAATGGGTGGAGAACCCGTATTGGCAGGTGTTCACCGGCGAAACCTATTTGCAAACCGAACCGCCGATCGATCCGTCGAGCCTGACGCGCTGGAGGAAGCGCCTGAGCGAAGCCGGCGTTGAGGAGTTGCTGGCGGAGACGATCGACGCAGCCAGACGTGCCGGCGTGATCAAGGCGTCGAGCGTGAAGCGGGTGATCGTCGACACCACGGTCATGGAGAAAGCGATTGCCCATCCAACCGACTCGCGATTGCTTGAGCGGTGTCGCGAACACCTTGTGAAGGCCGCGGCGCGGCACGGACTGAAGCTCAGGCAGAACTACAACCGCGAAGCACCACGGCTTGCATTGCAGATTGGCCGCTACGCGCACGCGAAGCAGTTCAAACGAATGAGAAAGGCACTGCGCACGCTGCGCTCCCGGGTTGGTCGCGTCATGCGTGACGTGGAACGACAGGCCGGCCAGGTAGGCGGCAGCGGTCATGCGGCGCTGCTGGATCTGGTTGCTCGCACGAAGCGCATCCTGTCGCAAAAGCCGAAGGACAAAAACAAGCTGTATGCGCTGCACGCGCCGGAAGTCGAGTGTCTGGCCAAGGGTAAGGCACGCACCCCTTACGAGTTCGGCGTGAAAGTGTCGATCACGACAACACACAAGGAAGGGCTGGTGGTCGGCATGCGCTCGATGCCGGGCAATCCATACGACGGGCATACGCTGGCTGAAGCGCTGGAACAGGCCGAGATCCTGAGTGACACGAAGCCCGAGGTGGTAATCGTGGATCGTGGTTACAAGGGCGTCGCCATCGACGGCGTGAAGATGTACCACCCGGGTTTGCGGCGCGGCATAACACGCACACTACGCGCGATGATCAGGCGGCGCAGCGCGATCGAGCCAGCCATTGGCCATATGAAGATGGACGGAAAACTCGATCGGAACTGGCTCAAAGGCGCGCTCGGCGATGCGATGCACGCGGTGCTGTGCGGCGCTGGCTACAACCTGCGGATGATCCTCCGGAAGCTGCGGCTTCTTTGCGCCTTCGTTCTCGCCGCTCTGATCAACCGCCGGATTGCCGCCGACGTGATGGTGTGATGCCGGTGGCACGAGAAACGAATTGTTCAGGGCCGACTATTTATCTGCATCCGTACTTCCTTGAAGCATAACTGCTTAATTCAACAGGACAGCGCATATACATATCCCCAATCTCGACTACTGGGCATGGAACACCCCCAACCCTTTCATATTCGCAGTGCAGTACCCGTACCGCCAGCAAGCTAGTCCCTTGCGGGCGGTTTTGTTTGGTGGATTTCGTAGACCTGTGGAGTTGCCTTCAACCCAACCACAAGGAGTTCTTCAATTCGCGAGAAGTCCTATAGTCGTGGAGGATCTCAAATCCGCGTTGCTACCCCGAAACCAAGTGAGAAACACCGAGATCGTGGAGTTGAGATTCAGGATGGCAACTTGCTGTTGTTCAGAGAACGGATTTTTGCCGAACCAACCGTAGATTTTCTGCTTAAGAAGGCTAAAAATACCCCAAGGACGAATGATCTTTCGCAGGCATGCGATATCGCCTACGAATGCTCCACACGTTTGATCGGCTTCGCGATTTTTCGACTGAACCGCCGGTAGCACTTCGTTCATGGAGTCGATTAGCTCCCGCAGCTTTACCGTGGCCCCCTCTACCTTTGTTGTCTCTTCCTCAATTTCTTTGGCTTTCTTATGCGTGCCCTTGGCGGCAACGATGACAAGTGGAATCGCGACGAGACCACCTAAAACGATTGCCCCTCCGCTCATGCCCGCGCCACCCACTGCCAAGGAGCCACCGCCGAACCAAGCAAGCGTGGCATTCGTTGCCGCGACGCCCGACAACTCAGCGATGACTGCCCCCGTTGAAGCCGCGCCGAACGTAGAGACGAGCGCCCAAGAACCAATCGCCATCGTACTGCCCGTGACTACGCCCGCGCCGATTGACGAAACAGAACCGTACTCTTTTTGGAATTTGGCTACTTGTGTCAATGTAGACGTAGTGGCCGCGATATTGCCAATCCATTTCGTTTTGGCCCGCAGCGTTCCGTTCAGAACGGCTTCACCCTTGTCCAGCGACTTTTTGGCTTTTTTGAGCGCCATACCGATGGCATTTACATTCGCATGAATCTCGGATTCGACCGACTTGGCATTTTTGTACGTATTCTGGTACCTGTCGAAGCTTTCCTGGTAAGCCGTCTGCGCATCTTCCAAGCGCGACACGCCACCCAGAGTCACTACGTTACCCACCAACTTGAGCGAACCTTTAATGATCCCCATGCTTCTACCTTTGATTATTTTTGCGACTATCCGGATTTCGTTCGAATACGGTTGAGATCAGCTTTACGTAAGCGCGCGATTTCGCACACCTAGCTTCCGTTGTTGAGAAGGCTCACGATTGCGTCCGCAAGCCGAATCGCTTCAATCGTAGAGCAAGAATCGCAGCCGCATCTCGAAAATGCCGGGCAAAAGCCAGGAGGTGGCTTTGTGTCAGCGCGAAACGATGGTTCCCATCTCGAAGTAAAGACGCCCCCGAAAGCAAACTCAGCTTTCGAAAGGCGTCGTACCGACTGACTACTGATGCGAGAGCACCTTCAACGCGCTCGCTGCCGCAACCTTGATGCTCGAATCTTCATCACTGTCGGCGATGCCGCGGAGATACGTCAGCGTCTTGTCACGATTCGACGAGAACTGAAAGGACAACACGAAGGAGGCAGTTGCCTGATCGGCCCGACCCTTCTTCGCGTACACATCCGCGAGATTCGCCCACGCGGACGTCCGGCCCGGAGCCTGCGAGAGCACCGTCCCGAGTTCGAATTCCGAACGATCGAGCTCGTTCGCCTTGTAGAGCGCGAAAGCCAAGTTGTTTCTCACCTCGACGTCCGAAGGGTCCGCCGACACTGCCGTTCCCAGCGTCTCGGCAGCCGCCGCCGCATCACCCGCTTGCAGCGCCTTCAGCCCCAGTTCATTCGTCGTTCTCGCCAACTTGCGATCGCCGCGCGCCGGTTTGGCAAGCGCCTCGATCTGACCCTTCAGATCCGCGACTTTGACCGCGTTCGTGCTGGCGTCGAGCATCTGCGAGAGCAAGCCGGCCGCCGATGCAGGAGCTTTGACGGCAAAACCGCTTGCCGTGGCGGTCGCGTCGCCAGCCTGGAAGCTAACGGGCAGCACGGCGGACGAGTTCTCCGAGACCGCATGCGCGTCGCCAGTCGAAGCCGTCACGCTAGAATTCTGCCCTGCGTCTGCGCTTTCTGTGCTTGCTGCATCGGGCTTGGTGCTCGTGGCGGTTGCATCGGCAGTCTGGGCGTTCTCGCTGGCCTGCTCTGTCGGGCTCGCCACGGGATGAGGTGCAGGTCCTACCGCCTGAACGACCGGCGCGGCCGGTGCCTCCGGAGCGGACAAATCGGCTGCGGCAGTGGTCGTCGAACCGGCGTTTTTGTTCTTCGAGCCCGTCGCTCCGACACCGATGAGAAGGAGCATGACCAGCGTCGCCGGAACCCATACCTTGGGCTTCTTGAACGTCTGCATCAGGCCGCCGGACGCCGCAACGGTCGCCACGTCGGAGTGATCCGCCCCAGACGAGGCCTCGGCGCTCTCCTGTGCTTTACGGAAGATTCGCTGAACGTCCTTGTGTTGAGCGGCCAGCCACTTCGTGAAACTCGTCGAGTCCTCGCCAGTTGTGGTCCGGGCGACGTTCACGAAGAAATCCTTGAACGCTTGCGTCTTCGACTTGGCGACACCCATGCCTTCTAACTGGATGAGGGAGTCGAACATCAGGCCGGCGACCGACAGGCGCAGCGTTGCATCGGTCGGCTGAAGAATGAAAACGTCCTGAACGGCCTTGATGCCACGAGCCGCTTCTTCGAAGGCGCTTTGAGCGGCATCGCGGTTCTCGCCATAGGCGACGTATTTCTTCTTGGCAGTCGAGAAGAAATACTGCATCGCGCGCGTCGCGGATTCGAGGAACTGGTTGCCTAGCACGACTCGCGAATACACGACGTTTTCGGAGTCGCCAGCGTGCTTCGACGCGCGCTCGATATATTGAATCGCCAGCGCGAGACTTTTGTCGAAATTAGAAGGCTTCAGCTGACACGCCTTGCAAAGCGCGAGATATATCCACGCGTCGGCCGGGAAAGACGTGGGCTGCGTCACGCAAGACGTCAGGCTCTTCTCAGCTTCGACGAAATCATTGGCGAGGTATTGCGACAGCCCGACCTGATAGACGCGATCTTCCGTTGTCGCTTCCACATCTCTCGCCAGGGTCTTGAAGAACTCTTCATCGACGTTGAGCGCACCACAGTAGTCACAGGTGAACTTGCGTGCCGCAGAAGCGCCGGGCGCACCACATTGTTTGCATGTCAATGGGTTCATTGCGGCCTCACATCGGACGGCGGAAGACGAGTTGATAGATCTTGAAGTCGCCATCCTGAGTGTTCTGATTGAAGACCTTTAACAGCCCATCGAAGCAACCGCCTTTGACCTGCACGTCGAACGTGTACTGACCTTGCAGTTCCCAGCCGTCCCGCGCGTGCTCTTGGAGTAGCACTTCGAGTTGTGCCGTGACCTTGCGCCCCGCGTTGCCCTTGCGGACGTCGGCCGTCGTGACTTCAGCCTTGAAATTAGTGACCTTGTATTCGTATTCCATTTTTTTCCGTTCTACCGGTTCTTTTTAGGTACTGGATCAGCACCGCCCTCGTAATGTGATGGCCGACACCTACAAACACGGCCAACCGCCAATTTCCCCCCACGCATCAACCCATGACGCCTGATTGCCTGAAACGCGTATTTCGAACACGAGGGTGTGTAAATGCATTGAGCCGACGCCCGTAGACCGGCGCCGATATGTCCTCGCCGATACTTGACGATTTGCCACAACAGCAGTCTCGTCAATATCACGACCGTCTCCTGAAATCCTGAAGCAGCCTGGCGCGACGCCCTACGAGTTCGTCTAGCTTGCGCACTGATACATGCGCGAAAGAAAGGTCGTTCCCATTGCTCGGAAAGCCCGTGAGCAGCGCCTCCAGTTCGGCATCGACGCCGTGACTCAGTTCGCGCGCGGGGGATGGTCCGTATCGCACTTTGTCGGCGATCTTCTCGACTGCTTGGCGAAGCGACTCGTCGTTTAGGCTGTCGCGCAGATCGAACAGGCGGTTGACCAGAGCCAGATTCAGGCCGCGATCCCGATCGTTGCGCGTCACCGCGTCGATCTTGTTCTGACTCACGCGGATCAGAAGCTGCACACACAAAAAGCCGCCGCACGCCAGTACGTCGAGCGCATAGGCAACGGTGGGAAGACCGTGGATGGCAGCCGAGAGCGATGCGACGACGCACGCGATCAGCAGGCCGCCCGCGACGTATTGCGGACCTAGCGATGCGATCGCGCTCGCGTCGCTCGCTCTTGCCTGCACCAATGCGGGCGTGACGAACAGTGAGAACACACTAAGCCCGAGCAGCACGAGATTCACGTCGACCGCCGTCGTGACCAAGGCGGCAGGCAGGAGCAGCAGCAGCGCGGCATCCAGACTCGCCGCGAGGATCGCCCCTGCGAGCATCAGCAGAACTCGCATGTCACGGCCCCAGGATCAATGACTTTTGCTGAGCGAACTCTTCGTCAGTGAGGATGCCCGCGTTCTTCAACTCGGAAAGCTCCTTGATTTGCCGGATCTTGTCTTCCATCGACAAGCGAGGTTGCGTGGGTGCTTGCGCGGTTTCCATCGACGGAACGATTTTCGCGAATTCCCTGCCCATGCCGCCGCCGATGTTGACGCCCATTCCGGCGCCCAGACCTGCGCCCATCAGCGATCCCGCTGTACCTTCGTTCGACGCGGCCGCCTGCAGAATGTCGAGGCTGCGTTGCTGTTGATAGTCGAATCCCAGGATGGACATTTCAGCGCGTTTCGCCAGCGCCTCACGGAGTTTGGTGACGCCAGCATCGTCCTCCGGCACGTTGATCGAATGGATGCTGAACTGGGGAATCGTGACGCCGTATTCCTGAGCGTGAGGCAGCATCGATTGCCTCACTTTCTCGGAGATGGTTTCGATATTCGCGTTCACTTCAAGGATCGACAGCCGTTCGTTGCTCACCGCGCGCGCAAGCTCACCCTTGATTCGCTTGATGAGCTCTCCGCTCAGATAGCGGGAGATTTCCTCGGCGCCGAAAGACGGCAGTGTCCCGACGATCTTGTTCAGGAACAGCTTGCTGTTTTCGATGCGAATCCCGTATTGGCCAAACGACCGGACCGAAACCATGATTCCGAACTTCGGATCCTGAAGCTGGATCGGATCAGGCGTACCCCACTTGACGTTGAGGTTGGTCGCCTTGTTGACGTACCAAACCTCAGCAGTGAAAGGGCTGCGGCCGCCGAAAGGAAGTCCGAACAGGCTCCGGATGACGGGGACGTTTTCCGTCGAGAGCGTATGCCGGCCTGCGCCGAACGGGCCTTCATAGACGCCGCCCCGAACCAGGAATGCCTCCTGCGATTCATTGACTATGAGTTGCGTCCACGTGGACAGTTCCTGTGAAGGGCATTTCCACACGACCGACGAGTCGCTTTGCGCGTCCCACTTAACCAGGTCAAGTATTGCCATCTTGTTATGCGTTGTTGTCTGTTCAATATGCTCGGACATCGCCAAATGTCTGCATCGAAGCAATGCAGAACGATGACGTTGCAGTCATTTTCCGGCGATCGGAGATTGGTCCCGCCAAACATTTATCGGCAAAAGACAGCGGCACTTTAGACCTACGCTTGAAAAATTCGAGAGAAACGGGGAACCTGAAGAAGCTTCGCGCTTCTTGATGCTGTCAGCAGCTTATCTGCGTGACGGAATTGTTGACCATCTAGGTGTCGCTGTCGACCGACGGTTTTTGGCCGACCTCGGAAATTGGCGGCCGACCCGAGCAGCGCCTCGCGCGGCCCGAACGCTCAACTTCCGTCGACGACCCACTGGGGCTCTTCAGGTCGGTGCGGAATCAACAGCCGCATTTCACGCTGCAACGCCCATTCGCTAAGAGCGGGTAACGCAATAGGGACTGTCGACTTGGTCAGCTGTCCGGACAAGCTTCATGCCGATGAGGCTTGTCCTTGACCGTATTCGCGGGCTCGAGCCTGGCCTCAAGAACCAGACCAGCAGCTACGAAGACGGAGCGCTTGACTATATCAAGGGAAATCTGTTCGATCCACGGAAGATGCGTGTGCTGCCGAGCCAGAGCCGAGGCGGGGACGATCTCGTTCACCGTCTTTCGGCGTTGCTTACGCTCGCTCGAGATCAAAACGACGATATCGTCATTTTCGGGAGCCAGTTCCGCACTTCGCCACACCAGACCGATGCTGTCTTCGGTGAGACTCCCCGGTTTGGCATCGACAACACCCATATGGCACAAGGCGATCCGCCGGACATCGACGAGCGACTCCACGAAAATGGACCTTGGCACGACGGAGCAATTTTTCTTTTGAGCACCAACACCGATCGTGTCACTGTCATCTTCCTTGCTTTCCAGACCCAGTCCTGGCAAACAGATTCGCAGGGGCAGAAGGTCGATGGGAGCACTAGGTTCGAGGCGCCGCGCTACGATTTCGCCGGCGGCGGTCTCGGAAATCCTGTGCCGACGCCTTCGCCGAAGGCGGAACTCACTTCGCTCAATCGGCTTTCGGATGGCACCGGGAAACTGGTGGTCGCGAACATGTCCTCTGAAGCGTTGGACGTCTCCGGCTGGTCAGTCGTGACACCGACAACCTCGTTTTCCATTCCCCCTACAACCATCGAACCGGGCCAGCCGCTCACAGTCGCGCTGACCAATGACCTCATTAACGACGCCGGCGGTATCCTCTCTCTGATCGACGATCGGGGTCTTAAGGTCGACGGAGTCGCGTACTCCGGCGGCCCGGCGGCAGGATGGAGCACGAGCTTCGCAGATTGACGCGTCCTCCTTCCGCCTCGGCGGCTCTTCTGTAGCTACCAGTGAACGCAGTCTGGGCAGCAGCGTCTCCCCCGACGCTGCTCGCGCCGATGGTCAACGTGGAAGTGTGATAGGAGGAATTGTGAAGCGGTCATCCGCCGACGCGATGGTTCAGCTTTGCCGCGACGTCTACATCCTCGGCGTGAACGACGAGGTCTTCCGCGCGCTCCGATGAAGCTCTGAGGCCCGGCGAAAGGGCATAGACTCGCCCGCGATCCCGAGAAACGGCGGCCGTAGCCGGCGCGCCAGGCTTCGGAACGCTGAGTGGCGAATTATCCCGCACACGACGGCGCATACCTTCGAAAGACTGCCACTCATCCCTAGTCTTACTGTGTCACATAATTAGTTGCGCGCTCTATTGCCGTACAGGAAGAGAGCCATCGTTGCATGAGCCTTAGTCCAAGCAGGATGCGCAACGTAGTAATGGAATCAGGAACGTGGCGTTGAGCGCGCTGGACTGCCCCGGGGGATGTAATCCGGGGGAAGGGCAGGCAGCGCGCGTTCAAGGAAGTTTTTTTTATCGCGTCCATCTGATTGCATCCGGAGTCGCTGAGCCATCAGAAACCCGTACGCAGCGATACTCAGTGTGGCGTGGTGGTGAAAGCCACGCCAGCCTCGCCCTTCATAATGACCGAGCCCGAACTCCTGTTTCAGGTCCTGATAGTCGCGCTCGATGCGCCAGCGCATCTTGGTCACGAACACAAGCTGCTCAAGTGTCGCCTCCTCGGGCGCGGTAGTGAGAAAGTATTTGAGCGGCTCCGGATCGCCATCAGGCCATTCAATAAGCAGCCACTCTTCGTCGCGAACGGTGCTTCGCCAATAGTCGCGATGTGCGGGACGAACCCGTACGGCGGCAAAGCGCGAGGAAAGTGCTGCGTTGCTGCCTTCGCGCCAGGTTACGGATTGCCAGGCGTTCATGGGTAATTGCATGGCTAGCTCCTTCACCACGAGCGGTTTATGGCCGGGCGCACGGCGCAACAATGTCGGTGGCTTGCCGCGCCCGCTCCAGGGCTTGGGCGGAAGCGGCGCCGTACCGGGTGCCCACACAGAGGTGCCCGGCCGGATCCCTACCGCGGACAACAAACCCAGTTCCGTTACGCCCTCCCGGAAAGCGGTTTCGTCGCCATACCCAGCATCGGCCAGCACGATGCCCGGTGCAATGCCGGATGCTATAGCCTCGCGAAGCTGGGCCAGCGCAATCTGAGGCTTGGTCTCGAAGGCCAGATCGTCGGGAATGCCCGCACGACGGGCACGTTCCCGGTCGTCAATCCATTCCTTGGGGACATACAGCTGCCAGGCAATCGGCAGGCTGCCGCGTTGCGTCGCGATCGACAGGCTCACTGCAACCTGGCAGTTGTCCTGCTTTCCGAGTTGTCCACAGTACTGACGTGCCACCCCGACCGAATGACGTCCCTTCTTTGGAAAGCCGGTGTCGTCAATGATCCAGTAGTAGCCGCTTTCTTCAGCAGCGTGCGCGTCTAACGCTGGCATCACCCATTCGCGTACCCGCTGCAGGACCGCCGGGTCAGACCATTCTGCCTTGGCCACAAAGTGATGGAGTGACTGGTGCTTCGCACTCGCGTGAAGTGGGTCAATGTGCGCGGCCATCGGCTCGACGCTCTTGCGCGACAGCGGCAACACCAGGCCCGAACAATAGCCCTTGAGGCCGGCATGACGATCGGCGTGTCCTAACGCCTGCCCCAGATGATTCAGATACGCGTCAAATTCGTCGACATCTCCGCTCATCGCGATCGCCCAAAGTCTGTATTATTTAATACTACCAGGTATCACCTTGCTGCAAATGAATTTTGTGACACAGTAAGACTAGTGTGCTGAGTTAGAAATTCGCAGACAAAATCGCTTGACGCTGGCGAGGATGTCGTCGGCGGATTTGGTCCAGTTAAAAGGTCTGGGATCCGTATTGTTGATCTCGATGTATTGGCGAATAGCCTGTTCGAGTTGGCGGGTGGAGCGATGAGTACCACGGCGGATATATGTTTCGCTGAGCGTTGCAAACCATCGTTCGACCTGGTTGATCCATGAAGCAGAGGTCGGGGTGAAATGCACATGAAAACGCGGATGGCGCGCCATCCAGGCATTGATCGAGGACGTCTTGTGCGTCCCATAAT
Organism: Paraburkholderia sp. BL6669N2; assembly: GCF_003387275.1. Taxonomy (NCBI): domain Bacteria; kingdom Pseudomonadati; phylum Pseudomonadota; class Betaproteobacteria; order Burkholderiales; family Burkholderiaceae; genus Paraburkholderia; species Paraburkholderia sp. BL6669N2. The sequence goes on from NZ_QUNA01000002.1 coordinate 3,015,524, forward strand.
TGTCCATTACCAGATGCACATCCAGTTGCGGTCGCACGTTGGCCTCGATGGTGCGCAGGAACTGCAAAAATTCGTTGCTGCGATGACGTCGATGCAGCTCGCCGATGATTTTGCCCGTGGCGATGTCCAGTGCTGCAAACAGGGTGGTCGTGCCATGGCGCATGTAGTCATGCGTGCGCCGCTCAGGAAGACCGGGGGCCAGTGGCAGCATGGGCTGGGTGCGATCAAGCGCCTGAATCTGGCTCTTCTCGTCTACGCATAACACCAGGGCCTTCAGCGGCGGGTCCAGGTACAGCCCGACGATATCGCGCACCTTGTCAACAAAGAATGGATCAGTGGAGAGCTTGAAGGTCTCCTGCCGATGCGGCTGCAATCCGAAGGCATGCCAGATCCGCGTCACGGCCGTCTGCGACATCCCCATTTCGCGGGCCATTGTGCGCGTGCTCCAGTGAGTCGCACCTTTGGGTACGGACTCGAGCGTGCGTGCGACGACCGCCTCCACCTGCGCGTCCTCGATCGTCCTGGGGGCTCCCGGGCGCGGCGCATCGAGCAACCCGTCCAGGCGGTGCTGGATAAATCGCGAACGCCACTTCGAAACCGTATGCGAGGTGACACGCTGTCTTGCCGCGACCGTCTTGTTGTCGATGCCCTCGGCGCAGGCCAGCACAATGCGTGCGCGCAAGGCCAGCGCCTGTGCGCTCTTGCGCCGCATTGTCAGTGCCATGAGCTGTTCGCGTTCCGGTTCATTCAAGACCAGCGGCGCCTTCGGTCTTCCTCTCATCATCGCCTCACTTATTTGCACACCCTGCAACCCAGGTTAGTACACCACGCAAATAAGGCAATGAATTCTTAACTCGGGACACTAGTTTCGATTGCTCCAAAGCAAGGTCGAATGCAGAGCATCTAATTTGCAGCGACGCTGAACTTGCGTCGGATGATGTGGCGCTGGCAAGCATTTTCGTCAGGGCAAAGACTGCTGTCGTCGACCAGACAGGCTTCAAGGAACGCGTTCGCCAGCAGTGGAACTACCGGGAGCAACATTGTCACGATCGTGAATGCTTGCTGCGATGGTACGCAGACCAGAAGGCAGCGCTTTCGCAGATTGCGCAGACCGGGCATCTGGAATAACAATCGTGTGCAACAGGCAGTCGACATTGTGGACTGCCTCTTCCGTCGGCTAAAGGCAAGGCGTCTGCTTCGAAAAAAACGCTAGACTCATCTACAGGAAGCGTCAGGAACATCCGACGGGAGCGCCCTATGGCCATCGACCTAAAGGCATTGAGCAAACGGCTAACTCCGGTGATGGACGAAGAGGTAGCAAAGATTGTGGAGGCCCGCACTGCTGCAAATGCTCATCGCTATGTGCGCGCGACGAGGACCAAAACCATTTAGGAGAACAGTGAGGCGCTGATGGAAGACGAGAGTAATCCCGACGGATGCAACAAAGCTTGACCATCCTGCTCATCAAACTCTATCGCCATAGCTTGGACCATCGACCACGATTGTTCGACCTGCTCGAGACGCCGGTCTGTCGCGGGACGCTGGTCTCCCAACCTCCCGGTGCACGTTACGTCGTCGACTTCCTCCCCGGTCGGCCGGGTGCTGGCGGCTAGCGGCTCAAAGACTCGCAAATGAGCTTCAACCGACCTTGTGGCGGTTTACAGAGCTTCGTCACTTCTGCACTCAATACGCCCAAGCCTCATCACTGCGGCGCCTACATTCGGCATCTATCCCCTTCTGTTGATGATCGGCTCAACTCGGGCGGCTCGGCACATGTCTACTGTTGACTCGCGCTGTGTCGATACCGGCCATCTTCAGCGTAGCGTCAATCATCCCCAACTCCTGACCGAAACCAAGCGCGGACGCTCAGGCGAGTCAGTACGGAGATGAGCCTTCAGGTGTTGGCCTATAGCCTGAAGCGGGTGATGAACATACTGGGCGTTGCGGGGACGTGGAATGCCATGAAGATGGCCGCAAGCTAAAGCCCCGAGCGGCTTTGTTGTGCTCGCGATGTTCGATTAGTGCAAACTCGCCGTATTAAACTCGATCGATCTGACCAGTAACCAACCGCCCAGTGGAAAAATGGAGTTTCCACACACTCTGGATCGGCCACTGCCGACGGCCTCGGCCACAATGCGCCGTTCAGCGACTCAACTGCGGGATGCAAGGTGCTTCCAATGCTGCATAATCGGGCCCGCCCATCGTCGGCTGCGCGATGTGATGGAGATAGCGTCGCAGCTCGCTTCAACGACAGCGAACGCTCAGTCCGCGTTGCCCTACGATTTCAAACAAAAGAGATTCTCCTTGCCTGATTGCAGAAATCGGAAGTACGCCTATAATAGGTGTGTACACACGTTTTCAGAAGTACGGCGCGCCTAGGGAAAACCCGCAACCACTAGGCGGCCACTGCCAAAAGGATGAGCCATGCTGGAGAAACGCGCGATCTGTTCAGGATGCGATATTTATTGCCAAGTGCGTACGGAAGTACCCGAGTCAGGAAACGTCGGTGACGTGTTGGTCAAGGCGATCGATCCTCGCCCATTGCGCGCCAACATTTGTATGAAGGGAGTACATGCACCGCAAGGGCTATCACATCCGAAGCGAGTTCTGCACCCGTTGAAGCGTGTAGGCGCCAGAGGCGAGGGAAAGTGGGAACAAGTCACTTGGGACGAGGCTATGGACGACATCGCCGAGCGACTCTCTCAGGTGATCGAAAGATATGGGCCAGAAGCGCTCGCGGTCTCGACCTCCCAATGGAACACACAGACCGATAACGGAGCCGGCCGTCGGTTCATGAATTTTCTGGGCTCACCAAACTGGATCAGCGGTGTCGCAATTTGCGCAGGGAACACTGCTGCAGTCAACCGGCTCGTCTATGGCTGGTACCCCTATCCCGATTATCCACAGACACAATGCGTCGTCCTCTTTGGGCATAATCCCAAGCAACACTCGTGGACGCCGGTTTACAACGCTATTCGTCGGGCTCAGCAGCGCGGCGCGAAATTAATCGTTTTGGATCCTCGCAAGAGCGAAAACGCTGAGCTAGCGGATCTCTGGCTTCCTTTAAAGCCCGGCACCGACGCAGCCATGTGTTTCGGCTGGCTTAAGGTGATTCTCGACGAAGAACTGTATGACAAAGAGTTCGTGGCCGAGTGGACCTCGGGATTCGAAGAGTTCCGCGCACGAGTGAATGAATTTCCCCTTGATCGTGTCGAAGCGATTACAGGCGTTTCGGCCGAACTCATCCGGCAAGCGGCCCGTATGTATGCGACGAACGGACCAGCGGTAATACCGTGGACACCTATCACCGACCAGCAGCGCAATTCGACCTCTGCCATCAGGCTGATGTGCATCTTGCGCGCAATCTGCGGCAATCTCGACGTCCCGGGCGGCGAACTCCTGCATGGCTTTCATCCAGACATTGTTCACGAATCGGAACTTGAGCGCCACGACGTGCTTTCGGACGAACAAAAGGCGAAGCAATTGGGCGCGGTCGATCACCCGTTGTTCACGTACCGAGGCATGGCCGCATTGCGGGAGCCCGCGAAACGTGTATGGGGCCATGAGTGGCCGAATTTGATAACGGGCTGCTATATGGCAACCCCATCTGCCACGTTCAGAGCGATGGCTGATGAGAAACCCTATCCGGTCAAGGCATTCATCACACTCGGAAACAACACGTTGATGAGCTTTGCGAACATGCAACTGATCCACCGAGCCCTATTAAATCAAGATCTCGTCGTAGCCTTCGAGCATTTTCGCACGCCCACCGCGCAGCTTGCGGACTATATTCTTCCCGGCGATGCATGGCTCGAGCGAAACTGTTTGGCAGATGGCTTCGGCTGGACGTCAATCTACCGACCATCGCAAAAGACTGTCGAGGCCCCCGGTGAATGCCGTACTGTATATGAGTTCTGGAGAGATCTGGCGGTCCGAATGGGATTGGGCGAGCATTTTCCCTGGGAGACGAACGAAGCGATGCTTGATCATCGACTCAATCGGCTCGAAATAGACTTCGCAACCTTTTCCGAAAAATTTCCTTACCATGCCCGCCCATTCGAGTACCAAAAATATCGCAAGACTGGCTTTGCCACACCTTCTGGACGCGTAGAGTTGTTCTCCTCAGTGCTAAACGATTTGGGCCTAGACCCTCTACCTTACTGGCGTGATGCGCCCCCTGCTAACCCGGCATTTCCGTTGACCATGTTCATGGGCGTAAGAGATGATGAATACTTTCAGACCGGTCACCGCCATATTCCCGCGTTACGCGCGCGAAAGCCCCATCCGATTATGTTCATCCATGCTGAGGACGCCCGTGTAGCAGGCGTTGCTGAAGACGATTGGGCAGAGGTAGTCACGCCTCAAGGCCGTATCCGGCTCAAAACGGCAATCCGACCCGATATGCCCAAAGGTGTTGTACGTGTTCCACATGGGTGGTGGCTGCCGGAACGCGACGAAGGCGATGGCACGCTTTCAGGTGCATGGGAACTCGCCGATGCTCAGCTCTGCCCTGACGATGAAGACCACCTCGATCGTGAACAGGGAATCCCACACATGAAGGGTATCGCGTGCCGAGTCGAATTACTTAAAACTTGAATGTACACATGGCTCCCGTGTCGAACACGGGAGCCAATTCAATCGCCGGGCAGAAGGAACTCCTAACTCACAGTTTTGGGTTCCTAACATCTCTTAATGATTCCCCTCCTTTCCAGTCACTTCGAAGCAACGCTATTTGTGCTGTACCTTTCCGATTTGTAAAGCCAGAGGGCGTACGATTGTCGTGGAGCGTCTGTCAGTATGATCGACGCCATCGTTGGTCTTGCACTGGTCTATCTCCAAAGACTGCAATCGCAGGGGACCCAGATGGTAATCTCGACGCCTTGATGCAAACGTTCCCACGCGTGACCGCCCCACGACCGGGAACTGCTTACGTGAGGGATTCGAGCAAGTTAAGGTCACGCGCGATGACCTGCGGCAGGTACGCACGGAGAAACTCCACCCAGGCCCTTGTTCGCGCATCAATATATGTCCGGGAACGATAGGCAACGTAAACGTTGCTTGCCTGGACTGTGTGATTCGGTAAGACTCGTACGAGCGTTCCATCGCGCAAGCCGTCTATCGCCGCATATACCGGCAGCATGCCAATACCCAGACCTTCGGAGATTGCCACCGCCAGCGATCCGGGAACGTTCACTCGCACCGGGCCATCTACTTGAACTTCAGTTGTTTCTTCGGGACTGTGGAGCGTCCAACCACGCGAGTCGAAAGCTGGGGACTTCAGGATCAGGCATTCGTGAAGCAATAGATCCGCCGGCTTGCGTGGCGTACCATGCTTTAGTAGATACGCGGGCGAGGCACACAAGACGCTGAACGTCACCCCGACGTCATGTGCTACAAGTTCGGGATCAGACAACGAAGAAGCAGAAATGAGCGAAACGTCCCCGTTCTCTCGCGCGAGTTGGGGCATTTGTTGCGACAAGGTCAGTTCGAACGTGACCTGTGGATGTGCCTTGCGGTATTGCACGATCGCGGGTAGCACATATTGTTGGCCAATACCAGCAAAACTGTGCATACGTAACATGCCTGCACGAAGCACATGCGCCGAGCCAGCTTCCTCTTCGGCATTTTCAACATCTGAAAGAATCTTCTGACACCGTCCGAAATACCGTTCTCCTGCTGGTGTTAACGCAAACCGACGTGACGAACGATTCAGCAGACGTATGCTCAGATGCGCTTCAAGTTCCGATACTGCGCGCGACAATATGCCAGTCCGCGAGTCAAGGGACTTGGCTGCTGCAGTATAGCTACCCGCTTCCACAACGCGGACGAACATCCGCATTTTTTGTAACGTATTCACCTTCTCTTTCTACGCCTTCGTTCTGTGCCGGCCAACAGAGGCGCCCACTACGGAGCGCTGGGAAATGAAACAGCTGGTTTAAAACGATTGCAGGGCCACTAATTGTGCTTTCGTCACCAACAAGGATGGCCACGATCATCGACGACGACATATTGGACTGCGGTACATCGTGACCAAGGCCGCCGCGGCAATTAAAATCCTCCGGCCTACCTACCTTATGCTGATGCACGTAATGAATGGTTCGGAGGAGCGCATTACCATGCGCTCCTCCTCGACCTATCGTTGAGTGATGAACTTAGTGGTCACATATCCATCGAATGTCTCACTACCTCCTTCGACACCAATTCCGCTATCTTTAATACCGCCGAATGGTGTCTCGGGCAGAGATATTCCGAAGTGGTTGATGTTCACCATTCCAGCTTCGATGGCATTAGAGACGTTCGTTGCGGTTTGCAGTGAACCGGTGAAAACGTAGGAAGCCAAGCCGAAGGGAAGACTGTTGGCGCGACGAATTCCTTCGCCAACATCCTTAAAACGCACGACCGGTGCGATCGGACCGAAAGGCTCTTCACGCATCAGTTTCGCGCTGTCAGGCAACCCAGTAATGAGCGTAGGCGGAAAGAAATGCCCCGTCCGCTCGAGCGGTTCGCCACCAAAAAGCACGTTACCCCCAAGACGTTTCGCATCCTCCACGAACGAGGACATCGCCGCTACGCGTCGCTCAGAGGTGGCTCCGGAAATTCGGACAGTTCATTGAGTGGAAAAGCTGGGGCGTGAGTCGGTCATAATGGCCGGCGACAAGGAACCAGAAGATGACGAAACGAAACCGACGGACACACTCACCGGCATTCAAGGCAAAGGTGGCACTAGCGGCGCTCAAGGGCGACAAGACGCTGGCAGAGTTGGCCCAGCAATTTGATGTCCATCCGAACCAGATCACGGACTGGAAGAAGCAGTTGCAGGAGCGGGTTGCCGATGTGTTCGACGCGGGCAACGCGCCCCCAGCTGCACCGCCAATCGACGTGAGGGTGTTGCACGCGAAGATCGGACAGTTGACGTTGGAGAATGATTTTTTAGAAAGCGCGCTCAGCAAGGCGGGACTGCTGGGCGTAAAGCGATGATCGATCGTGATCACGCCCTGCCGGTGACGCAGCAGGCCCGGCTGTTAGGCATAAGCCGCTCGAGTGCCTATTATCAGCCGCGTGAGGTCAGCGAAGCGGATCTGAAATTGATGCGCCGGATTGACGAGCTTCACCTCGACCATCCATTTGCCGGGGCGCGAATGTTGGCACGTCTACTGCGTCGCGAAAGTATCACAGTCGGACGCAGGCACGTTGGCACCTTGATGAAGCGCATGGGCGTCGAGGCGTTGTATCGCAAGCCAAACACGAGCCGCAAGCATGCAGCCCACAGGATCTGGCCGTACCTGCTGCGCAACCGGAAAATCGATCGGGCCAATCAGGTCTGGGCGCTCGATACGAGCTATATCCCGATGGCGCGGGGCTTCGTCTATCTGACGGCCGTCGTGGACTGGGCGAGCCGCCGGGTGTTGGCGCACCGGGTGGCGATCACACTAGAGAGCTGCCATGCTGTCGAGGCGCTGGAGGAAGCGTTTGCGAAATACGGGCCGCCTGAGATCGTCAACACGGATCAAGGAAGCCAGTTCACCGCAACCGAATTCACCGACGCGGTTCTCGGCCGGAAGGTTCTCCTGTCGATGGACGGAAAAGGCGCCTGGCGTGACAACGTGTTCGTCGAACGGGTGTGGCGCAGCGTCAAATATGAAGAGGTTTATTTGAAAGCGTACGACTCGGTAGGCCACGCGCGTCGCTCAATCGGCAATTACCTGAACTGGTATAACCAGAATCGGCCTCATTCGAGGCTGGCCGATCAGACGCCGGATGAAGCATACTTCGCCACGCTGCCAGCGATAAAATCGGCAGCTTGATTGCCCCAACAATTCCACTTAAAAATCTCGGGACCCTGTCCGAACAAGCGGCGCCACCTCTCTCGTTGGCCACCGGGCCCATAGTGACGTCGGCCTGCAACCCATCGTCGACTTTGACAGATGCAAGGGTGTCGCGGAAGATCGAAACGAAATCGTCGTATGCACCCTCTTGTACAAAGAAGCGCGTCGGAGAAACACAGGCTTGACCTGCATTAAGTACTTTGAGTTTGGCGAGCATCTTCGCGGCGCGGGGAACGTCACTATCGTCAAAAACGAGGACTGGCGCGTGCCCACCAAGCTCCATGGTCACTCGCTTCATGTGACTGCCTGCCAGGGCCGCCAGCTGTTTTCCGACTTCGACCGAGCCCGTAAAGGAGATCTTACGGACAATCGGAGACGTGATAAGTCGATGTGATATTTCCGCCGGCTTTCCCCACACAATATTGAGGCACCCTTTCGGCAATCCGGCGTCGTGAAACAACCGAGCAATCGCCATAACCGCACTTGGTGACTCCTCGGGCCCCTTCAGTATAAGCGTACATCCGGCGCCCAACGCAGCTGCGACTTTCCGGATCGCCTGGTTAAAGGGGAAATTCCACGGCGTAAATGCGGCACACACGCCTACGGGTTCATGGACCACTATCTGACGGATCGATGAATGACGCGCTGGAATAACTCGACCGTAGATGCGGCGACTTTCTTCCGCGTGCCAATCGACGTGCTCCGCACACGCCAGAACCTCCACTTTGGCTTCCGCGAGTGGCTTGCCCTGATCCAGCGTGATATTGCGCGCGATCGTATCGATGTCATTCCGAATCCTTGTCGCAACATTGCGGAGAATCGACGCACGATCAACCGGGGACGTCTGCCGCCACGATTCGAACGCGCGATGTGCAGCAGCGATGGCACGGTCGATATCTACTTCATTGGCATGCGGAAGATGAGCGAGTGTTTCGAGCGTAGATGGATTCGTCACGACCTGACTCGATCGGAGCCCTCCATCGACAAACTCGCCGTCTATATACAGAGATAACGCTTCATACATGATTTTTGACCTCGGTGAATATCAAAAAGGGGGCCAACGGCTCTCAAACCGAAGGACGTCCTGGATCCGCGAGTCCGCGCCCCTTAAATTTCCGAAGGTTCGGCCACCCTTGCCGAAGCCGGATCCAGCGCCCCGTGCATATTTCCGTGTTTCTGGTAATGCGTGTGCCACGCGAGAGCGCTCTCAAGCAAATGAGGCGTATGGCCGCCGCGGGTTCCCGCTCTCGTAACGTAGTCACGTAACGCATTTCGATACGATGGATCGACGCAGTTGTTGATTATTTGCTGCGCCCGTTCTCGCGGCGCAAGCCCCCGTAGATCGGCCAGTCCGTGCTCTGTTACGAGGACGTCCACGTCGTGACTGATGTGGTCAACATGCGAAACCATCGGTACGATGCTGGAAATATCGCCACCCTTCGCCAGCGATTTTGTCACGAAGACCGACAGGTACGCGTTCCGCGCATAGTCTCCCGAACCGCCCAGGCCATTCATCATGTGCGTACCGCAGACGTGCGTCGAATTCACGTTCCCATAAATGTCGCACTCTAGAGCCGTGTTCACCGCAATGACGCCAAGGCGACGAATGACTTCGGGGTTGTTGCTGATTTCCTGCGGTCGTAGGAGGATGCGGGACCTGTACTTCTCGATACCATCAAAAAACCGAGCCTGATATGGTGCGGATAGCATGAGCGCCGACGCGCAGGCAAACTCTAGGCACCCCGCGTCCAACAATTCGATTGCACTATCCTGCAGTACCTCTGAGTACATGCGTAGGCCACGATAGCCAGAGTCGACCAAACCATGTAGGACAGCATTCGCAATGGAGCCGACACCCGCCTGAAGTGGTTGCAACGACGACTGCAGCCGCCCCGTTTTTACCTCGTTTGCCAGGAACTCATTCAAGTGCCCCGCAATCTGCATGGTCTCTGCGTCGGGTGGTTGAACGTTGTTTGGACTGTCACGCTTATGGGTTATAACGATGGCGGCAATCTTCTCGCGATCCACAGGAATGTATGGCAGACCAATTCGCTGCTCTGTCGACGTGATCGGAATTGGCCAGCGATGGGTGCGAGGACCCGGTGCATACACGTCGTGCAATCCTTCCAGCGCAAGTGGCATTTCAAGGTTGATCTCGACAATCACCTGCTTCGCGAGCGCCGCAAACACCGCTGAGTTACCAACTGACATCGTTGGCACAATTCCATCTTCTGTCACCGCGATGGCTTCGATAATGGCGACGTCTACCGGACCTAAGTGACCGTCGCGCAGTTGCTCGGCCATCTCTGAGAGATGGAGATCGAAGAACATGACCTCTCCAGCGTTGATCTGGTTACGGAGGGTCTTGTCAGACTGATAGGGTATGCGCCGACGAATGGCTTTGGCTTCAGCAAGCACGCCATCGCTGTCGTACCCACCCGACGCGCCCGTCATCAAGGTGATCCGCAGTCCTTCTCTCACAGCCCGGTCGGCGAGCGCACGTGGCACGACCTTGCAGTCGCCAGCAGCCCCAAAACCACTTGTCCCGACAGTCATACCCTCACGAATCAGCGATGCCGCCTCCTCTGCTGTCGTAATTTTGCTGCGAAGCAGCGGCAATCGAACACGATCCTCAAACAATTCAATCTCCTTTAATTTCGTGTCAGTCCGCGCCGAGGTCTCCGACCACTCCGCACGGCCCGTCAGCTAACGTTGCTCCACGAAAGTGTAGTTAAAGTTTTGTCATTCTCAGTACGATTAATTATCATGGAAGGTATTCGCTTTTTTCCGCTCAGAAGCAACCAGCATGTCTATGGACATCCGCGCCCTGCGCTATTTCGTCGAGACTGTAAAACTTGGCAGCTTCACGCACGCCGCTGCGGCAGTGTTCGTCACACAGTCGACGATCAGCAAAATGGTCCGGCAACTAGAGGAGGAGATCGGTCAACCGCTTTTGATTCGTGAAGGCAGGACGGTCCGTCCCACGGACGTAGGGCGCGTCGTTTATGAACGAGGCTTGCAGGCGTTGGGCGTGATCCGCGAATTGCAGCTCGAAGTTGCTGATGTCGCGCAACTTGGCCGCGGTGAATTGACGGTAGGCATGCCACGGATGGGCAACCTTTCCTTCCCAGCTGTCGTGAGCGAATTTCGACGGCGATACCCAAAGCTTGAGCTATGTCTCGCTGAGCATGGAGGTAGCGTCCTGGAACAGAAGATCATAAGCGGCGAACTGGAGGTTGCCGCAACTGTCCTGTTTTCGGATACCGCTCAGGAGAAATTTTCCACTCGGGTCGTTGCACGTTACGCGATATGCGCAGTCGGCCCGCGGCATGTCCCATGGGCCGGCTGTCCTACCGTCGAGATCTCCGCATTCAAGGACGAACCGCTGGTTCTCCTTGAGGAAGGGTCCGCCTTGACCCGTCGGCTTCGTATCGCGTTTCGCGAGTTAGACATCGAGCCTCATATTGTGGCCCAAAGCGGGCATTGGGAATTTCTAGCGGCGTTGGCTGAAGCGGGGCTCGGGACAACATTTCTACCTCAGCCGTTTCTGGCACGAATAGACGTTAGCCAACTTTCGATTGCGCGCGTCGTTGAACCGGAACTGGAGTGGACCTTGGCCAATATCTGGTCACGCGATCGATATTTGTCCCATGCCGCACGCGCGTGGCTAGAGGTATGCGAAGAAGTGCTCAAGCCGATATGACTCACGCTTGGGAGTGGCTTCTCGGCGCGTACGGGTGCCCTAACCATCCACAAGCCAGACAAGCGCCGCGGGACTCCCGGAACACGGCGATACGTCAGGGGGTGGGTACAGCGCACATCATCGTCGCCGTGCCGATTCTGTAGACCAAACTCTCGCGGCCCCATTTTGTCGGCTCGCAGAAGGGACCCAAATCGCGTCCCGCTCTACGCGATGCGCGGCTAACATGGCGTCACTCACCGCCAGCCCGGCTACCGATTACCGTACCACGTAGTTGTGCGACTGACGAGGTTCCAAGCATCGCCATGTCTCGGTCCACTTCATCTCGGAGCAGCGAGATCGCGTGCCGCACTCCTGGAGCCCCGCCCACTGCAGCCGCATACATGAACGGTCGACCGACGAATACGAAATGCGCTCCAAGCGCCAGCGCCTTGAGTACGTCCCCTCCCCGCCTGATTCCGCTATCCATCATCACGACAATTTTATGGCCAATGGCTTCGCTAATCTGCGGCAAGACGCTCAGCGGCTCAACGGCGCCGTCTAGCTGGCGTCCTCCGTGGTTAGATACAATGATTCCGTCGGCACCAATTGAGGTCGCTCGTTTCGCATCGTCAACGTGGAGAATCCCCTTGATCACCAGGTTACCGCTCCAACGTCGGCGAATTCGCTCAATGTCCACCCACGAAAGATGATCACGCCCAGTTGTATCGCGAATGGCCGTAGCCGACAACATCGGCGCACCTCGTGTCGCGAACGAGTTTTCGAAGTGCGGCATACCATGATTCATCAACGTACGCAGAAAGGTGCCTGCCAACCATTTTGGTCTTGAGATGCCGTCGATCGCCAAACGGAGTGACGGGCGCAACGGCAACGAGAAGCCCGTTCGAACATTATTTTCCCGGTTTGCCCAAACCGGTATATCGACAGTCAAGACCAGTGTAGAAAATCCCGCAATCTTGACTCTGTCTATCAGTGCATCGATGCGGGCAGTGTCACCAGGGAGATATGCCTGAAACCATGTGTCTGGCGCAGCAGATCGAACCGTCTCCATGGGAATGAGTGAAGAGCCGCTCATGATCGCGGGGATGTTCTCTTCCTTCGCGGCCATCGCCAAGACAACGTCGCCGCGATAGGCGGAGATTGCGCTAATTCCTATAGGAGCAATTCCAAAGGGTGACGCATACGTCTTTCCAAAGATCGTGACAGCCTGCGATCGTCGAGAAACATCTACAAGTACACGAGGATGGAACTTAAGCCGCTCGAATGCGGCGCGGTTTGCGGCATGAGAAGACCCGTCTTCTGCCGCACCGGCGATATATCCGAACAAGGGTCGCGGCAGAATTTTTCGCGCGGCCAGCTCAAAGTCCGCTAGCGACAGCAGACTGCGAAGGTTCGCGGGCACGTCGTTCCTGACACCATATGCAGTCTGATTTGGCGTACCACCGCGTGACATATGATTCACTGTTTCACTGTCGACGTGATCTTTCATCTTTCTCTCCACAAAAACCCCTCCCGCACGACCGCGGGGCGCCGCGAGTATGCGGCATTCCGAAAATCCCCGCTTACGAGAACATGCCCCGTTGTCGCATCAGTTCGCGGTGCAACGCTTCGTTCCTTTCGAACGGCGCCCGACCATGGAGGTAGAAGTAGTTGTTCAGAACGACAAGGTCACCGACCGGCAATACCACCTCCTTAGTACCGCTCGAGGCTTCCATCGACTCAGAAAGTGACCGGAGGAACGCTCCCTCTTCCCGATTGGCTGGCTGCACGAACTGGTCAATGAACGAAATCGACAAACCAAAATCACTTTGGAAAAATATCGGGCGCTGCACCTTTTCGGTGACGTTTTTTGAACCGGGTGCCTTGTAAAGGAACGGCGTGGTTCCGAAGGGCTGATTTACGTACACATCGCGATCTTGCCAATCGTCGATGTGCAGAAACCTCGACTCGCCACCGATTGCATTGGTCTCGGCAAACTTCATCATTAGCAGCCAATCGGTCGCTTCGCTAACAAAGGTACCATCGGTGTGCATAGTGAACAGCCGATAAGCTTGACGGAGGTATGAATCGCTGTCGTCAGTGTGTTTCACAAGAAAACGTGCATAGTAGGTACCCGACATTGCATCGTGGTTTGCCGGGCCGAGAATATGACCGACAGCAGTGCCGAATTTTACGAAGTCAGCGGGGTCGTCTGATAGACCTTGCAATCCCAAGGTGAACCCGCCGTGCCGCCGATCCTTGACGAGTTCGATCAACGCTTTCGCAAATCCATCACCGAGTCGCTGAATCAGGAGGTTGGCCAGGTGATGACGCATGAACGGCACATATTCCAAATTTTGCAGGTCAATGTCGCGGGCATCCTGGATGAAGCCAACTAACGCGTCGGCATCAGTGGTCAGATGCATGATCCGGTGGTGAGTTGGGTGTGGCGAAACAAGGAATAGATCGTTCGGCGCGCAAATCGTGTCATCAGTCATCAATTCGTTCATGGTTGTCTCCGTAAGAATCTAGCTACATTTAAGCGCTCTTTCTTGATACCATCCAGACCAGAATCGTGAATGTTTATACGGAAATTCAGATTAGATGGTCGATGCCCGTCAACTCCGTTATTTCGTCGCCCTTGTTGAAGAGTTGCACTTCGCACGCGCGGCCGATCGGTTGGAGATTGCACAGTCTGCGTTGAGCAGCCAGATTCAACGGCTCGAGGGCGACCTCGGCGTCCGCCTGATAAGCCGGAACAAACGTCAACCCGTCGCGCTTACCGACGCGGGCAAGCTGTTTCACGCAGAGGCCGTAGCTGCATTGCGGCATATTGAGCGTGCCGATCAGATAGGGCGACTGGCAGCAAGAGGACTTGCCGGTATTGTGCGAATTGGCTCTGTTGCGTCGGGGGTGACCAGCGGCGTCTTGTCTGGAATCTTGCGGGACTTTCGTCTCTCACATTCGAGTGTCCGAATCGAAGTGCTTTCGATGGAGACGCCCCGACAGTTCGAGGCGCTCGACAGTGGCGAGATCGACGTAGGAATCGTACGGCCCAGACGTCAGTATCCGCCGGAAGTCGTAGCTACGATCCTCCAAACCGAGCGTCTTATGGTGGCGCTCGCCGAGGATCATCCCCTGGCAAGCCGCGGCACGCTAAAGGCGTGTGACCTGAAGGGGCAGTCGTTCATTTCGCCACACTTCGAGGAGGATGAGGGCTTTGGCGAGGTTTTGTCAGTCTTAGGCACCACAGGCGGCTTTAGTGCCCTCCTTGACTATCGTGTCCATGACTTTATCTCCGCCCTGAGCCTGGCTTCCGCTGGCTACGGTGTCTCTGTCGTACCCGAATCGATGCGAAATTTTGCGCAGCCCGGTCTTTGTTTCAGATCAATCGCAGACTTCGAGTTTCCCGTTCATCTCGCTTTAGCGAACAGACGGCGCGAATTGTCTCCTGCTGTTCGTGCCTTTGTGGAAATAGCCTCGAAGCACCATAGCACGACAACGTCCTCAGGGCGAAGATGAAAGGCTCAAGTCGACGACGCAGTCGGAATGCCGCAATGAGCCAAAAGCAAACCCAGGGCTCCCCGGCATCCTGCAATTCAGTCTGAAAGACAAACCCAGGCAGCTACTGAGTGGGCACGCTTTCAGGGTCAGCGTGGTGGTCAACTGCGCAACGCAGCATCTAACGCGCCGGGGCGTTTCGAGCGATGACACACTCTGCTCGACTCGTATCTTTGGCACGACCCGCTTTTGTCTCCCGGAGAACCACTTGGCCCCGTTATCTGTCATGTTTGTAACAGCGATCATCGTGGAGCGGATTTACCAAAGGGCAGCAAAGCATGGAAACGCTTGACCTACGATTTGGTTCACATCATGGGCTGGTCGTCGCGACGATCATCTTGTTCTTGACCATGAAACGCATCCACCGTAGATGGCCCCGCGTCTGGCTCATGCCGATCGCAGTGGCTCCCTACAGCTGATTGGCTTGGTACTCTGACTTCATCAGACGTACCATGACTACATCGGAGGAACGGGCTGGCTCGTGGCGCTACTTGAGCCCACTACGGTTGCATTTGCTGCGCCGATTTATGAGAAGCGGCAATTGATTCGCGAGCACTGGTTGATCCTTATCTCGGTTCTGTCGCGGGATCGTTGACTGCCTTCGTAACTTCCTACGCATTCGCATCGCAATTGCACATCGCGCCCGACGTCCTGCGGAGCCTGCTTCCGAGATCGCTCAATATGCCATTTGCCATGGCCGTCTCAGGAGAGATTGGCGGCATTCCAAGCCTGACCGCATTCTTTGTAGGCGTTACAAGTGTCGTCGGTGCGATCGCGGGCGATGTGATGATTTCTTGGCTCCCAGTCCGCTCATCTCTTGCACGGGGCGCATTTCCGAGCATGAGTGCACACGGCGCCGGGACCGCAAGAGCCTATCAGTTGGGCACAGCCGAGGGTACAGTTGCAGGTCTCGTGATGATTCTGAGCGGCATGCTCAATGTCACCATCTCTCCAGTTTTAGCGCCATTTCTCAAATGGCTATTGCTTCACGCAGGCTGAACCCCGCACGCGCAAGCAACGGGACTTCAACTCATATGCTGTCTTGGCGTGCTAAGGCAAGTGCGCTCGTTCAGTCCTCGGCGAGGAACTGGAAGCCACGGCGGCGCTCCCCAGGAACTCTGACAATACCGAAGAAAATATCTCGAAGCTGTGATCCGGTGGTCTCCCTCGCGTTGATCGCGCGTGGGAGACTTTGGCAGAGGCGGCAAGGCGCTTTCAGTGCGACCACTCTCGCATTACGGTTGTTCCAGCGATGAGCGATCCAAGTTTTGTTCCAATTCCCAACCCACCGATTGGTCGAAACGTTAAGCCCTCCATGTGGGGCTGAGCTCACCGGGGGGAGGGTCTACGAGTCCACGGGGCGAGCTTCTTTTATAAAGAGAGAGACGACAACTGGTCACATGTGGATTCGACGGCCTTTGCATGCAGAACAGGCGCCGAACACGCCCCGAACCAAGCTAGTTCGTCGACGTCCGCACCTCAAGCTCAACGTAGAGACCGGAAGCTCGCGCGAACTTCTTCCGTGAAAGCCTTCGGCTGCTCCCAAGCGGCGAAATGCCCGCCTTTGGGTAGACGGTTATAGTGAATCAGCTCCGAATACGCCTGCTTTGCCCAGCTTTGTGGGGCCGCGTACAGCTCGTCCGGAAAGACGCTGACGGCAACTGGGATGGCAACATGCTTCGGTTCAAAGAAGTTAAGCTTGTTTTCCCAATATAGGCGGGCCGACGAGATGCCGGTGTTGGTCAGCCAATAGAGGGTGACGTTGTCGAGAACGTCATCCCGAGTGAGACCTTCTGACTGTCCGTCAAACACTCGGGTAATCAGCGCAAGGCTCGCTGCATCGTGGTCAAGCATCCACGACGCGAGGCCGATTGGCGAATCTTCGATTCCGTACAGCGTCTGCGGTCGGCCTGCCATCTCCTGCGCATAACCGAGACCGTGCTTGTAGAAAAAGTCGAGCTGATCAAACGCGTGCTTTTCGTCCGGAGAGAGTCCGGCGGGGGCCGAGTCGCCAAACTTGAGTGCCTTCGCAACGTTGTCCGGCACGGTCGCCGGCATGTTGGTATGTATGCCCAGCAGTCCTGGTGGCTGAAGTAACGCCATCTGCTCCGTGACAGCGTTCCCCCAATCACCACCTTGCGCAACGTATCGGCTGTATCCAAGGCGCTGCATCAATTCAACCCAAGCGCGTGCGATCCGCGCAGGATCCCAGCCCGTCGCGGTTGGCTTGCCTGAGAAGCCGTAACCGGGCAGGGACGGAATCACGACATCGAATGCGTCCGACGGATTCCCGCCATGAGCCGTCGGATTGGTCAACGGATCGATAATCTTCATCTGCTCAATAATCGATCCGGGCCATCCGTGCGTGATGACGATCGGCAATGCGTTCTGACGCTTCGAACGAACATGGATGAAGTGAATGTCTAGCCCGTCGATCTCGGTGACGAATTGCGGCAAGGCATTTAGCCGTGCCTCGACCTTGCGCCAGTCGTACCCGGTCGACCAGTAACGCGCGAGTTTCTGCATGGTCGCCAGTTGCACGCCTTGCGATGCATCCGCGACCGTTTCCCGTTCAGGCCATCGCGTCGCCTTGATGCGCCGGCGCAAATCGGCAAGCCGCGATTCCGGCGCATGGATACGGAGTGGACGAATCGCGGTCTTGTCGCTGCCCTTCGGTGGCGCAACCTCAGTGATAGACTGATCCGTTTCGGCAAAGGCTACCTGGCTTAATGAGGCTGCCGCAACGGTCGCCGCCGCAACTCCAATGAAGCGACGTCTCGGCAAAATATCTGGAAAATCGGTTGTCATGTTAAGCCATCCCAAAAACATTCATTTCCGAGCACGAGGCCGAGTAACCGCCCTCTGATGTTTTTGCCTTCGCGGACCACCAAGGCATCTAACAAGGTCGTCCCATCGGGTAGACGCGTGAACTTGTAGGTATGACCCGATTTGCCGCCCCATACGTTGGAGTCGGTTGTCTTCATGACGACACAATCGGGATTCGACCAGTCGTAGTGCAGGCGTTCCCATATGCCGCCGGACCCCTCCGTTACGTCGGCGTCAGAGATACCACGATGATGCACCGCGAGGTATGTGTCGGCACTGTTGCTAAAAAGCTTTGAGCGGCCAGGCCCGAAGTCGATGAGCCCCGCGATAAACTGCTCGGGCGTCGAAGTGGTGTTGTAGTGAAAGTGGATCGTCGACATGATGAGTTTCTTCTTTGAGACGTGGATGCTTGATCCCGTCTTTACGGTCGGCCGCCGTCTACAACGCTAAAAACGGAAGCCAAGTTGCATCCGCACGCGTTCAGGCAGCGACCTCCAGCGCGGGATAGTCGGTATATCCGGTTTCACCCTCCCCGTAATACGTGGCAGGATTAGGCGTGTTCAGCGGCGCGTCCAACTCAAAACGGCGCGGCAGGTCCGGGTTCGCAATGAACAGTTGGCCCCAGGCGACAGCATCGGCCTCACCAGCGTCGAGAACCGATTGAGCAGTCTCCTTTGTGAACTTCTCGTTCGCGATCAGCGGACCGCCGAATGCTGCCTTCAGTTGCGGGGCAAGGCGGTCGGCACCGAGCGGCTCCCGAACAACGATGAACCCAATCTGGCGTTTCCCGAGTTCGCGTGCCACATAACCGAAAGTAGCGCCGGGATCGGAATCTCCCATCGAGTGCACCTCACCACGGGGCGAGAGGTGCATCCCAACCCGACCCGCTCCCCATACGGCAATACACGCATCCGTCGCTTCGAGGAGCAGCCGTGCGCGATTTTCGATAGATCCGCCGTAAGAGTCGGTACGCTGATTCGTGCCGTCCCGCAAAAACTGGTCGAGCAGATAGCCATTCGCGCCGTGAAGCTCGACGCCGTCAAAGCCGGCTGCTTTGGCGTTTTCCGCACCTTTGCGATAGGCATCGACGATTCCGGAGACTTCTGACAATTCGAGAGCACGCGGCGTAACGTATGGCCGTTGCGGACGCACCAAGCTCACGTGACCACTCGCTGCAAGTGCAGTAGGCGCAACCGGCAATTCGCCGTCCAGGAACATCGGATCCGAAATACGACCAACATGCCACAATTGCATGAATATCCGGCCGCCTGCTGCATGAACAGCGTCAGTGACGAGCCTCCAACCCACGACCTGTTCATCAGACCAGATGCCCGGTGTCGCTGCATAACCGACACCTTGAGGAATCACTGACGTGGCCTCGCTGATAATCAAACCCGCTGAAGCCCTTTCAGCGTAGTACTTCGCCATCAGCGCGTTGGGTAAACGAATGTCGCCGGCACGCTGACGGGTCAGCGGCGCCATCACAATGCGGTTCGGCAATGTGAGGTCACCAATTTTGATAGGATCGAAAAGAGTAGGCATGACAGTTCTCCACAATATGAGCATCGGCCCGAATCTGAGCCGTACCTTAAGTTGCTAGATGCGTCACCATCTAGGCGCTACATCCGCTAGCTGGGCGATTCCACGTCCGAACGAAAAATTTTCGTTTGGTACGGGGACAAGCGCGACGAATACATCGTCGGGATCAATTCCGACATCTCTTTCGAGCAGACGCGTGATCGCAGCCAGCAACGCCTGCTTGTCTGCGGAGGGTCGGTGAGCGCCGATGAGAACGGTGATAATCATCGCGTTTTCCGTTCGGTTCATCTCCATGAAAGTGGGATCGATGAAGAGCTCGTCGTCGCCGTGCTCGCTGAGCATTACAAAGCGATCGCCGCTGGGAATGTTCAACGACTCGACTAACGACTGATTCAGCGCGTTTCCCAGAGCGATCTTCTGGTCTCGAGAAAAGCGGCCCTTTGGGATATGCGCGTGAAATACAGGCATGTTAGTGCTCCATTTGTATTGAAAGATTGCATCGCTATGCGATTCCCGGTCATAGCCGGAACGGACCACTCGAGTTCACGTGTTTGATACCGGGTGAACTCAGAGCGTCAACGAAGATGCAACTTGAACCAATCGACTGCGGCTTCGCTGGACTCCTGGAACTTCGACAGATAAGGATCGAAATGTCCACCGTCGATCGTCACAAGGCGCTTCGGTTGCAACGCACGTTCGTATGCGGCCAGTTCCAAATCGGTCAGCGTGATGGTGTCGTGGCTTGCTACGACCATCAGGAGTGGTGTCGGCGATACTCGGGCAACCCAATGTCCCGGCTCGTACATGCGTGCCGCACGTGTTGAACGAACCGTAACGGTGTTCTCCCATGCGCCTTCCGGCACTGGCTGTAGGTAAAACTCAATGGCGTCTTTCGCCCGGTAGGACGCTGCGACGCTTGGGTCGTCGCTCACGACCGCCTGTCGGCGCGGCGCTTCGCCTCGCAATTGAGCGCGGTCATCGTCATTAAATAATTCTTCAATCGCGCGAACGTTCTCGGGCGCAATGCGGCGCAGCCCCTGCTCGTACCCGCTGATAGTCGGGACCTGTGCCACGACACAGCGCAGCCGGCGGTCCGTCGCACCGAGCACGATTGCGTGACCGCCGGCATAGCTCGTTCCCCACAAACCAATGCGTTTCGCGTCGACGAAGTTCAGCGTTTCGAGGTAACTGATTGCGCGTCGCCAATCGACGATTTGACGCCAAGGATCAATATCGTTGCGCGGAGTGCCATCGCTTGCACCGAATCCACGGTGGTCGTGCAGTAGCACCACGAAACCGGCCTGCGCAAACGCGTTAGCAAACGGCTCGAGTGCAAACTCCTTCACCCCGGCGTAGCCGTGCGCCATTGTGATGGCCGGCCGTCGCCCATCCCCGGGCGGCACAAAGAGCCAGCCACGAAGCTTGACTCCGCCGTCAACTTCAAATTCCACATCGGTACGTCTAATCATTTCGAATTCCTGAGGCTGCTTACCGTTCAAATGAGACTGTGGAGAAGACAGAAGACCTTATTGCCCGTGCAGTCGAAAGACCACTCTCAACAAAGAGTCTCTGTACGATGCTCAACGAACGACGCATGGTTCAATTGCCGCCAGAAACGCATCGAGGGTGGCGGCAACAGAATCCGGTTGCTCGACGTGCGGCCAGTGCCCCGCCTTCCCAATGATGGTGACAGTCGGGTTGACAAAACGTGGTTTGACAGAACCGGCGATGATTTCGGAGGTGATAAGAGCGTCTCCATCGCCACCGACGATCAAGACAGGGCCTCGATATTGGCTATCTTGAGTGCCCAACGGATGACCCCGGTTCCAGATATCGGCGAATTCGCCAACGGAATCACTCTTGACGAGATCGCCAAGGCGGCCGAGTTTCTCGAGATGGGCATCATCAAGATGGACCGAATACTGAACGCGCAGCTCCCGCTGGGCTTGTGGGTTCCCACCTAACTCGTGGAAACTTTGCATGGTCTCTTCCGGCATTCCGGTACCCTGCAAAGGAATTGGGGTGAGCAACACCAATGAATGAATACGCCCGTCCAACCGTCCTGCCGCCAGTTCGGCAATTTGCGCGCCCATGCTATGGCCAACGAGAATCACCGGACGATTCAGCGCGTTGACACCTCTGACCACTTCATCGGCAACCCGGTCCAGGCTGTACGGCCCGCCCTCGTCTGCGCGTTTCCCCATGCCGGGAAGATCCACACATACGGCATCCGCCGCCCGTTTGCCCAAGGCACCTACCACTTCGTCCCAGACGATCGCCCCGTCGAGAAAGCCGTGTATGAAAACAAAAATG
Source organism: Paraburkholderia sp. BL6669N2 (assembly GCF_003387275.1). Classification (NCBI taxonomy): domain Bacteria; kingdom Pseudomonadati; phylum Pseudomonadota; class Betaproteobacteria; order Burkholderiales; family Burkholderiaceae; genus Paraburkholderia; species Paraburkholderia sp. BL6669N2. The sequence goes on from NZ_QUNA01000002.1 coordinate 3,037,268, forward strand.
GGCGGACGCGACTGCGCGCCGACAGGTGCGACACTATTTGGTGTATCCATAACTCTTTCACTTTTCGGGGTCTCTGGTTTGCGCGTTAGGTGTCGCGCGAACTCCGCCAACCTTACCGGTTGAATAACAGTCTTCGCGTGCGATAAGAAATCGGCGACTCGCGACGGACGAGCTCAGCTCATGCGGACGGTTAGAACGAGTGGTCCGATGAAGCAAATCGCTAGTGGTGGAGTCAGCCAACAATCACTTTCGGGTAGCGTTGTGGTGGCCGGCCTTCCAAAATATCTCGACCGCGTGCGGTGTCCGCATAGAGTCGGCCGTGCACGATCTGACCGTCATGGACCTTGAACAGAAACAGATGTTCGTTCTGCATCGAATAGCCGTTGGTGGCCCTCGCTCGCACAACCACCGGCACGATGATGAAGTCTTCGGCTTCCAGAATCGCCCTGGCGTCGTAGTTGAGGTACTCCCATTTCAGGTTCACATGTTTCCAGAACGCAAGGAACTCCGCTTTCCCACGATAGGTTCCACCGTACGGGAGCGAGTCGGAAAATTCGAACTCGATATGATCTGCAAGGAGCGCAATGAGATCCGTCTTATCATTGCGATCGAAACCAGTAAATGCGTTCTTGCAGGCTTCGATGATGTTCTGGTGCTTCATGTCATCTCTCCTAATACTGGATCAAACAATTCACTCTATATGTGCATATGCACAGACCGACAAAAAATTTATCTCTGTGACCACTCTGTCTTAACATCGCCGATGTGACGGGAAACCCTGTCCATGCATTCCTGCTTATTCCTATGGTGTCGTCTGGTCTTCGGCCCATGGACTGAAACCGCTTCTCAACACCTTACGCAATGAATCGCGTAACGTTTCCGCTCGCTTCCGCCCAAACTGGTCCTCAAATTCCTTCTGTACAGCCAGCCACAGAGGAAATGCCATATCGTATTGCGACACGCCCGCCGCTGTAACCATCACTTTCTTCACACGGCGATCTCGCCCCGGCACCATCGCGATCAGTCCGTCGCGCTCAAGGGGCTTCAGGTTAGATGACAGGGTGGTGCGATCCATGGCCATAGCAGCGGCGAGTTCACCGATCGTGACTGGGCCATCCCATGTCAGCTTATGCAGGATCGAGAATTGAGTCGCACGAAGATTCGCAAGACTAAGCGCCTGATCGTACGCTGCCGTCAGATATCGCGAAGCCTGACGTGCCGCAAGACAGTTACAGCGACCGTTGATGTCGTCCAGTACTGCCTTAGATATTCCGACCTGTGCTTCCATGATTGCTCCCCTTCATTCAGTCATCCTCTGCGACACATAATATGCGCATATCAACGTATTGTAAAGGCGAAAATTCGGGAATACTGGGACAACCGCTAGTTCGAGGAAGAGAGTTTGCTTTCCGCGAACGGTATAAACGCCTTGATTCCGTTGCGTGGGTGTGCAAAAGAGAGTGGGAGTCTGCTGCGCGCACGACTCGCATCAGCGCGCGTGATAGAGGTGATTAGTGAGCGGACTCATGCGCCCGCTCGTTTCAGCATGTGCGCTCGAGATCCCTGTCATCTGACTGCGGGGCGCTGAGGAAAGCGGGCGATCTGTAGCTCCACGTCCGGGCGCGTTAAGGCATTGCTCGCAATTTGCGACATCCGATCGATGGGTAGGCGGAAGGCGCCGCATACACCGCCTCCGAAAATAGGGTCTGCCGGGGCGCGCTAAAGGCGTTTGGCTGGTCAATAGTAAGACTACTGCAGCTCAAACGGTCGCACTGTCCCATTTCGCTTCGTGATCAACATGTCACCCCTTTAAACGCGGACATCTGCTTTGATTGAGTGGCTGAAATGCCGCATCTCCCGGAATCGTTGACACAACGTTGTAGAGATCCCATTTTCCTCTCGACTGGCTTGGCGACTTCACCTGCATCAGGTATATGTCGTGCACCATTCTGCCGTCTTCGCGGATGCGGCCATTTTTGGCAAAGAAGTCGTTTACCGGCAGTTCGCGCATCTTCCGCATTACAGCGCTTGCGTCCGAAGTTCCTGCAGCCTTAACGGCCTTAAGGTAATGCAGCGTCGCCGAATAATCACCGGCCTGCATCGCGCTAGGCATCTTGCCTGTCTCCTTCAGAAACCGTCGCGACCAGGCACGCGCTTCGTCGCTAAGATCCCAATAGAACGCTTCGGTCACGTAGATCCCCTGCGTTGTCTGAAGACCTATGGCGGCTATGTCCGTATTGAACAGGGACAGCGCCACGAGTCGCTGATTGCCACTCTTAAGCAACCCGAATTCCGAGGCCGATTTGACGGCGTTTTGTGCGTCTTGGCCACCGTCCGCCAATGCAACCACCTGTGCGCCCGACATCTGGGCACGCAACATGAAGGATGAAAAGTCTGCGGCAGCCAGTGGATGACGGGCCGAGCCTAGCACCTTTCCACCGGAACCTTTCACGACCCTGGTTGCATTGATCTCGAGAGACTTCCCGAATGAATAGTCCGCAGTAACGAAGAACCATGAGTTACCGCCTTGCTTCGTCACCGAACGCGCCATGCCCGTTGCCATCGCGTAACTGTCCCATGCGTAGTGGACCGTCACCGGCGTGCAATCTTCGTTTGTGAGCGTATCGGTGCCTGCGCCGTTGATGATGGCGATGCGAGACTTCTCAGCAGCAACTTTGGACACGGCGACAGCCACCCCTGAATTCATAAGGTCCGTGATCATCGTGACCTTATCGACATCGAACCATTCGCGTGCTCGAGTCGCGCCGATGTCAGGCTTGTTTTGATGATTCGCCGATATAACCTTAATAGGCTTACCAAACATCTCCCCGCCGAAATCCGCAACCGCCATCTCGACGGCTTTCACAGCTCCGGATCCGCTTAGATCCGCGTATGTACCCGACATATCCGCAAGCACCCCAATTTTCACCTGTTCGATCGGGTCGCACCGAGCCGAAAGCGGTATTGCTGCTACCGTGGTTGACAGAACGACGAAAATCGCTCGAATGTTCACGCTTGTCTCCTCTGCTTTATAAGCAAGACCGTTGCAGTCGACCCATATGCCATCAAAATCAGAATGTCATTTCCTTCACGAGCTCACGTAGCCTAAATTTTTGTACCTTACCGGTAGCGGTTCTCTCCAGCGGACCGAATATGATTCGCTTTGGCACCTTGTATCGCGCAAGCCTCGATGAGCAATAGGCAATAATTTCTTCATCCGTTGACGGGCAATCAGTGCGCAAACTCACGAATGCGACAGGCACTTCACCCCATTTCACATGCGGAGCGGCGACCACAGCTGCTTCGAAAATGGCCGGATGATCGAGTAGCACTTCCTCGATTTCAAGCGACGACATCTTCTCCCCACCCGAGTTGATCATGTCCTTGGAGCGATCACAGATTGCGATATAGCCGTCTGGGTAGCGTATGGCCAGATCCCCCGTGTGAAACCATCCGCCTTGAAAAGCTTCACTCGTTGCGATGGGATTCTTGAGATACCCTCGCATTACCGTGTTGCCTCGAACAACAACCTCGCCAACTGTCTTTCCATCCCGAGGAACGGGAACAAGGTGATCTCCAACAACATCGAGGTCTTCACAAGCGGGAAAGCGAACACCAGCTCTCGACTTCAACCTGTACTGCTCTTGCGGCGGATAGCTGCTCCACTCGGTCTTCCACGCGCTGATTACTGTCGAAGAATACGTTTCAGTCAGTCCGTACACCTGCGTCACTGCTGCGTTGAGTCGCTCGACGTCTTCGATGACGCGCGGCGCTGGTGCCGCGCCAGCGGTCAGAATTCTGACCCGGCTCTCGAATGTCAGGCCTTCGCGTGCGCAGTCCGCAAGCATCGACAGGACTACAGGTGCTGCGCACAAGTGTGTCACTTCGTGTTGGTTAACGAGCCGGATAATCTCTTTCGGATCTGGTTTTCTAAGACAGACGTGTTTTCCCGCGAGCAGCGTGATCGTCCATGGGAAACACCATCCGTTGCAGTGGAACATCGGCAATACCCAAAGATAGGTCGCGTGATACTGCATCGACCACGCAACCGTGTTCGCCATGGCGTTCAGATACGCACCGCGATGATGCGTAACAACGCCCTTTGGATTGCCTGTCGTGCCAGATGTATAGCTGAGAGCAATCGGTTCCCATTCGTCCTCTGGACCGCGAAGATGCGCTGCCTCCAGTCCATCATCAATAGCACGCTCATAGGAAATAGATCCGCTCACCAGGCCGGATTGAAAGTTTGCGCTTGGGTCATTCACCTCCACAAGGATCGGCGTAGCATTCATGCCGCGTATGGCGTCCTTGACTATAAGCGCGTATTCACTATCGAACACCAGTACTTTGGATTCGCAGTGCTCCAGTTGGAACCGAATCGATGCAGCGTCGAGTCTCGTATTGATCGTGTGCAGGACGCGACCGGCAGTGTTTGCCGAGAAGTGCAACTCAACCATTTGGGGAATGTTTGGCAGCATGACAGAAACGGTGTCGCCTCTGCCAAGGCCAATCGTATCGAGGAAGCCAGCGAACGCCCTGCATCGGTCAATCAGGCCTCGATACGTCAAGCTACGTTCACCATAGATTAGCGCCACGTACTCTGGATATATCTCTGCTGAGCGCCTGAGAAACGAAAGCGGAGTCAGCGGTTCATGGTTCGCCCCACGCTTTTCCAGTCCCTCATCGAAAATGGTCGGCATCGATGTCTCCTGTTTTGTTATGCCTTGGTATGCCGTGGTTAGACCGCATCCTCGCGTGGTCTGCGTAGCACCGGTCTTCATCAACAATCGAATCTTTCACCTGCTCATTGGTCGTCACGCGCGAGCGGACTTCGCTCGAACGGTCTTACGTCTTCGCGTTTTAACCGTCTTCAGTTGAATGTATGATAGGTGTGTTCACTCCTATTTACAAGGATATCGACTCACCCGTGAAAACACCTACCCCCTATTGGACTGATCTGCACCATGAAAACTGACGACGAACTTGCACCTCAGCAAGCAGGCAAACAGGCCCGACGTCGCAAAATTCCGTCTCGTGATGCGCGCAAAGCCATCCTGGATGCAGCGGAGATTTTGTCCGTTCGCCGCAGCTTCAGCGTGGTTACGGTGGACTCAGTCGCTAAACAGGCTGGCCTGCACAAGATGGCGATTTACCGCACATTCGGATCGAGAGAGGCGCTCATCCGTGCCTGCGTTGAGCGCGCACGCGCGCAAAGACGGGTCCGATGGCTTGCTATAGTGCAGCTCGAGAGTGAAGACCCGCGCGAAAGAATCGTTGCGTTGTTCAAAGAGTTATCACGTGGCATCGCCTACCAAACAGACGGTCAATTTCTGGCACCGGACTCACTTGCACGGTGCTCAGACGCCACGCGCGATAAATTCATGGAGTATCGAGAGGACATTCGAACGTTACTTAAAGACCTGGTCGGCCAGTTGCCTGTTTTAGATCGCGAAGGCCTTGTAGACGCGTTGATGTTGGTTTGGCGAGGTGCTGTGACGGAGCTTCTCAGCCCTGCTGAGGAGCGACGTGTCGCGACATTGCTACCGGCATTGGTAAGACAAATTTCGCGCTGCTTCGAATCAGACGATGAATGTCAGCACCTCCCATTTGCAAATCTCACCGGTTGAACGTACGATACGTGTATTCACACGTATATTCACGGAGATAAATCGATGGATAGGTCCAGCACCCCAAACGTAGCGCTTGTCATGGGCGCCGGTGATAGCCTCGGCGCTGCGCTGGCCAGAAAGTTTGCCCGAGAAGGGATGCAAGTATGCGTCGCGCGACGCAACGCCGAGCAGCTTGATCCTCTAGTCCAGCAGATCCGGGCCTTGGGGGGGACTGTCCACGCGTTTGCGTGCGATGCACGTAAGGAGGAACAGGTTGTCTCACTGTTCGAGAGAATCGAGAAGGATATTGGGTCCGTTGGGATCGCGGTATTCAACATCGGAGCGAACATTCAGTTCAACATTCGCGAAACTACCGCGCAGAAGTACTACAAGGTCTGGGAGATGGCATGCTTTGCCGGATTCCTTACAGGCCGGGAGGCAGCCCGCCATATGGCGCCGCGCGGTCAGGGAACCATATTCTTTACAGGGGCCACTGCCAGCATCCGCGGCGCCGAAGGGTACGCCGCCTTCGCTGGCGCCAAGCATGGATTACGTTCCCTCGCTCAATCCATGGCTCGTGAGTTCGGCAAGCAGGGGCTGCACATTGTCCACCCCGTCATTGATGGTCCCATCGATACGCCGTTTGTGCGCGAACGCTTTCCCGATCTCGTCGCGCAACGTCCCGCAGACGGGCTGCTAGCTCCGGAAGACATCGCCGACACCTACTGGTTCCTGCATACCCAAAAACGTAGTGCGTGGACATTTGAACTGGACATCCGTCCCTGGCTCGAGCCGATCTCCAATTTCTGACCAAATTTCGCACGGAGCACGCAGATGGATCGCACCATTGATTTTTATTTCGACTACGGCAGCCCGACGAGCTACCTCGCATACAGGCAGCTGCCGGGCCTGATCGCCCGAACGGGCGTAGCGGTAAATTACCGCCCTATCCTGCTTGGCGGCCTACTTCAACAGGTGGCCAACTCGTCACCCATGGACCTCCCGGCTAAACGGACCTGGATGCTCGCCGATATGCAGTTCTTTGCCAAACGATATGGCGTGGCATTTGCGCTCAACCCGCATTTTCCGATCAATACATTGGTTTTGATGCGTGGCGCTGTCTTTGCGCAGCAGGAAGGGTTTCTCGACCGATACTCAGACGCCGTGTTTGACGCAATGTGGGGCCGTCCTATGGATATGCGCGAACCGGATGTCATCGCGAATGTTCTGCGCTCTGCAAATCTCGATGTCGAGAGGGTCATTGCGGCAGTACAGGATCCTGTCATCAAGGAACGATTGAAGGCAAACACCCAAGAAGCCATTGATCGCGGGGCCTTTGGCGCGCCTACGGTTTTCGTGGGCGACCGCATGTTCTTCGGACAGGACCGCATGCAATACGTCGAAGAGGCGTTGACCAGCAAGCGCTAATCAGTGCTACGTCCAAATATCATGATTGAGGTGGGAACCAATGACAGCTTTGTCTGAAGTTTATGTTGTGAGCGCAGTGCGCACGGCAATTGGCACATTTGGTGGTAGCTTGAAGGACACCCCGCTCTCGGAACTTGCAAGCCTCGTGGTAAAAGAGGCGTTGACGAGAAGCGGAGCGCCTGCTGACGATATCGGCCAAGTTGTAATGGGCAATGTCGTGCCGACCGAGCCCAAGGATGCGTACCTCAGCCGAGTGGCTGCCTTGAATTCTGGCATGCCAGAGAGTACGCCCGCGTTCAACGTTAATCGGCTTTGCGGCTCGGGAGTCCAAGCGATCATATCTGCAGCCCAGGCGATCGCCGTTGGTTCCTGCGACATAGCTGTTGCTGGTGGCGCTGAATCGATGTCGCGCGGCCCTTACCTGATGCGCTCAGCGCGATGGGGAACCCGCATGGGCGACACCGACTTATTGGACTATATGGTGGGCGTATTGCACGATCCGCTCCATGCCATTCATATGGGAATCACTGCAGAAAATGTAGCTGATCAGTTTGACGTATCTCGAATCGACATGGACAGACTTTCTGCCGAAAGCCACCGCCGCGCTTCGATTGCATCCGCAGCAGGCTACTTTCGCAATCAGATTGTTCCCGTGCCGATAGCAAAACGAAAAGAGACTGTTCTCTTTGATACCGACGAGCATGTGAAAGCAGACAGCAGCGTTGAGGCGCTTTCGAAAATGAAACCGGCCTTCAAGAAGGACGGCTCAGTCACGGCAGGAAATTCATCGGGTATCAACGACGGCGCTGCAGCACTGGTACTCGCATCGGCCGATGCAGTGAAGAAGCATTCTCTGACGCCGCTCGCCCGATTGGTAAGCTACGGACATGCCGGAGTCGACCCCAAGATCATGGGGATCGGCTCTGTGCCGGCCGCGCGCCAGGCGCTAGCTCGGGCTGGACTGTCCAGCGCAGATATCGACGTGACGGAAGCGAACGAAGCTTTCGCGGCACAAGCATGCGCAGTAACACGTCAGCTTGAGCTCGATCCAGCGAAGGTCAATCCAAATGGTTCGGGGATTTCGCTGGGTCATCCAATTGGGGCAACGGGAGCAATCATTTCCACCAAGGCGATTCACGAATTGCATCGGATCGCTGGAAAGTACGCGCTCGTGACAATGTGCATTGGCGGTGGCCAGGGCATCGCCGCTGTATTCGAACGTATGTAACCGATGAAAGTATGAGGGCCGCCAATTGAACTGACCCCGCAAAGTTGGACAGTTTGTGGCTAGGTTGCGGAGGCCTGAGTCCTGTACATCACAGGACTCAGGCCGTTTAACTTCAGCCTGATGCGTTTGTGGTTGTAGTAATGAATGTACTGTTTGATGCCGGCCTTCAGTGCGTCGACGCTCTCAAATCTGTTCAGCCGGAAGAACTCCGACTTGAGAGTGCCAAAGAAGCTTTCCATTGCCGCATTGTCATAACAGTTTGCCCGCCGTGACATGCTCTGGGTCAGGCCGCGTTGATGCAACAACCTTCGATAGGCAGACATCTGATACTGCCAGCCCTGATCTGAATGGAGTAGCGGTGCGTCCTGCCTGCCCAGCTTTGCCAGCGCCTTTTTGAGCATGCTGCTCACCAGTTCAAAGACTGGACGCTCGCTCATCTGGTAAGCGACGATCTCGCCGTTATACAGATCCATGACCGGCGACAGATACAACTTCTGTCCCAGCACGTTGAACTCCGTCACATCCGTGACCCACTTCTGGTTCGGCTGTTGCGCGCTGAACTCGCGGTTCAGCAGGTTCGGTGCAATACGCCCGACTTCGCCGCGCCAGGAGCGGTATTTCTTCGCCCGCACCAGCGATTTCAGTTTCAGCTGTCCCATCAGACGTTGCACGGTCTTGTGGTTCACGCTCTGACCGGTTTGCCGGATCGATGCCGTGATGCGTCGGTAGCCATAGCGACCCTTATGACTTTCATACACGGCCTTGATCCGGGTCTTGAGATCTGCGTGCCGGTCGCCAGCAGTCAGCACGTTCAACTGGTAGTAGAACGTGCTGCGCGCCAGACCCGCGGCCTTGAGCAGGGCGGCCACCGGGTGGTGTTGCCGAAGTGCCTGCACTATTTGCGTTTTTTCTTTTGCGCGGCCTGCTTCTTCGCCTGAAGCAGGGCATCGAGCTTTTTTAGGTACGCCACCTCCGCGCGCAGGTATTCGTTTTCCTTGAGCAACTGCTCGCGCGTGCGCTCATCCGGCGCACCATCTTCGGTCGGCTTGTCGTGATCGGGTTGGGTCATTACCTTGGGGCGTCGCCCTCGGGGGCGGGGTGCCAATGCGTCAATACCGCCAATATGATACTGGCGTTCCCACCTCGCTATGCAAGCCGGACTGCGAATGTCGAACACCGCTGCCACCTGCTCATGTGACAAATCCTTCTTCCACATGTGAGCAAGAACCGACATCCTGAACCGCGCATCGTAATGACTGAACTTCTTGCGCAATCCCTCACGTCCGTGTTGCTCATAGGCCGCTATCCAGCGACGCAACACAGAACGACCCACTCCATATCGTTGTGCCAGCACCCCGGTCCCAGCAACCCCGGCCAGGTACTGCTTCACCATTTTTACTTTTAGCTGCTCACTGTGCTTCGTCATGAAAAACACCCCAAAGGTTGGATCGATGTCCAACTTTTGGGGTGCAGTTCAAATGGCGGCCCTTTTTCTTCCGCGGTACCAGTCACTCGCGACCGAATCGGAAACCTGATATTGCGATCACTCCGGCGCCGCAATTTCACCGTCCTGGCGATCGCGCACAAGATGTATTGTCTCGCGCAGCGTCTTCCGCAGCAGCATCCACTTCTCTGCCCCAATGACGCTGAAGAACTCTTGCTGTGCCTCCCGCCATGCACGTCCGCTCTTTTCCAAGGCGACTCGTCCCTTGGAAGTTACGGTCAAAATTCTCGCGCGGCGATCCTCTTCGTCCTGTTCCATCCTTAAGAAACCACGGGAAATAAGAGGTTCAATCAGCCGCGTGACGCTGGTCCGGTCCATCAGCATTGCGGCCGCGACTTCGGTAACTCTGGCGGGCTGAAGCGCTGCAATGTTGGTAACGAGTGTGTACTGAGAGATTGACATCGGAACGTCTTTCATCCTCGCATTGTAGAGCCCCGTCAATATACGTCCGAGACGATGGACATCAAACAATGCACACTGCGCCAACAGGTCGTCCTCATCACAGGACGCACCTGCCTTCTTAGTTTTAACCTTCTGCTGCATCTGCGGACCCCCGATCCATTTACCGAAAAAACCTGACATCAGATCGCCCTGTAAACTTGCAGAATGGAGAAACCAACGTCACCCCCACTCCGCCTGATTTAACATAATAGGTGCGAACGCACATATTATCAAGACTCTACCTGGCTCGACATTGGTACGAAGAAGAAAGCTATTCGGTACGGGACCTAACGAGGGGCAGTTCAGAGGGTAAAGTTAGATTCCGAGTGATGAGACTATTTTGCTACAAAGCCAGCAATCGCAGCCTGAGCGTCCGCGCTAGCAAGGAGCTCGCGGAATATCCGTGCCTCGGCGATGATTCGCGTCCGCACTTCGTCTGCGTCCGCACCACGTAGGAGCTTTCGCGTCGCCCGAAGCGCTGCAACAGGCTGCCCTGCAAGCCTCCGGGCTATGCTTTCAGCACGGGAAAATACTTCTGAAGGCGATACCACGAAGTTGACGATGCCGTATCGTTCCGCGAGTTCGGCATCAATCCTTTCACCCAGAAGCAGCAGTTCGCAGGCGCGATGGTAGCCTATCATTCGCGGTAGCAACAAACTGGAAGCTGCCTCCGGACAAACCCCGAGATTGACGAAGGGCAATCCGAATTTGGCATTGGTGCCCGCGACAACAATGTCCGCTTGCAGTAGCAGCGTCGTGCCAATCCCGATTGCCGGACCGCAAACAGCCGCCACTACAGGCTTGGTAAGGCTACTCAATGTTTGCAGGAATTTCCAGACGGGAGCATCGTCCGCATTCGGCGGATTGACGAGAAAATCTTCCAGGTCATTACCCGCCGTGAACGCCTGCTCGGTGCCCCGAATTAACAATGCGCGCACCCGCTCGTCGCGTTCTGCTTCGTCGATAAACGATGCCAGCTCGACATACATGTCGCCCGTCAACGCGTTCTTGCGAGCCGGCCGGTCAAGAACGATCGTGAGAATTCCTTGATCAAAACTACGTTGCACTTCGGACATCTACCCCTCCTCTTTCCAGAATCCAACTATAAAATTGCTCAGTTCCTGACCACTTCACCCTTTCAGAGTCTTCGGGCGGAGCGTCTCATCAAAGTCCCCAAGGCTCGGGAATTTCATAGTTTCAAGGTCGTCAATCGATCGGAGGCACGCCCGATATTCATCGAGAATGGCGGCACGGGCCTCCCCGCTGATGTACGGCACGTGCCATCCGATGAACGGTGGCAAGACTTCGAATCCCAAATATCCAAGCGTTCCACGCAACAAGTGTCTCAGCATCTCCTGCAGAGGCCCGTGAACGCCGTCCTCATCAAACATGTGCGGCTGGCCGCCAAGCGTCACGGAAACCAACGCCTTTTTCCCTCTCAATCCGCCTCGGTCGTAGAAACGCATCCCTCCGTAGAATCGTCCAGAGACAAACACCCTATCGACCCATCCTTTCATGATCGCTGGCATCGAGAACCAGTAAATCGGAAAGTTAAAAATTACGAGGTCTGCCCAAACCACCTTTTCAATCTCCGCATTTATGTCGGGAGACAATAAGCCGTTGGAATCCGCGTTTCGCTGTTCCAGCGCATACACGAGGTAGTCCTCATTTGCTCTCCCCATGAAATCGTTTTCGCTCGCGACGGGATTGAAGTCCATCTGGTAGAGGTCGGATACCCGAACGTGGTGTCCATCCGCGGATAGTGTGTCAACAGCGGCGTCCCTCATTGAGCTTGTAAATGATGCCGATTCGGGGTGTGCGTGTACGATCAAAACATTCATCTTCGAGTTACCAGGAGAGGAAACAAGAACGCATCACGCGCGTAGTTGCGCGCGGATCGCAGTCAATTTAACGCTTGAGAATCAGCCCTACCGGCGAGGCCGTTATCTTCCAACGCATAATACGTGTATTCACACATATATGCAATCTCGGAGCCTTGAACGAAAGCCACACATGACCAGAACGGGACGTTCGGATCTGTGCGTCAGAGTCAATAATGTGATGATTCTAGACAATACGATAGACCGGCGCTTTCGCTCGTTGGCCACATCTGTGTTTGATGCGGTACTAATTCCGACCCTGTCGGGCGAGCCTCTGGTGCAATACCGGCAGTCCGCCTAGGCTGCGTTTACTTTTGCTTATACCGAGGCGGCTGACGGCAAGGCGACGCGAAGAGCACCGCTTGCCGCGTAGCTGCTTAAGGTTTCCCTCACTAGCCTGTTGGATCACAATCCACCGCCGACCGGCGCGGAGCTCACTTGACTAAACTTTTAGCCGATTGTCTCCGCGCCATCCAACTGACTCCTTGTCGGGGCCGCTAGGCCTTTAGGCCGTGCGCTGATAGCGGACGGCAGCGCGCTGTTGCCTCAAGTTCGGTAGCATCGCAGTTCGGGCTGCCTCGTACCGCTCCCATTGCGCCAGATCTGGTAACGCAGGAATCGTCACCGTCTCGCGCTTATCAAACCCCACCAGTGCCGCATCGACAAGTTCATCGACATCCATAACACCTTCGATTGCGTTGACGTCTCTCCCGGCATGTTGCCAGAGTTCAGTGCGAGTCCCCGACGGTAGAACGGCCTGCACGTATACCCCCTTTGGGCCAAGTTCCAGGTGCAAACCTTGAGAAAGAAAGAGTACGAACGCCTTGGTGGCGCCATATACACTCATGCCAAGCTCGGGCGCGAGCCCGACCACCGACCCGATATTAACAATTGCGCCCTGGCCGGCGCGGGCAAAGCGTGGCGCCACCGCGCTCGCCAGCCTGGTCAACGCCGTGACGTTTAGGCCGACCAACCGTGTCACGTCCTCGCTGCTTTGCTCAATAAAGGTGCCCGGCAACGCGGTTCCAGCGTTGTTTACCAGAACACCGAGATTCGAGTCGTCGCGCAGGCGCGTTTCTATCTTCATGACGTCGGCCGACTCATTCAGGTCGGCCTTGAGGATTTCGATCTCCACTGCTGTCTCAATGCGCAACCGTGCTGCGATTTTTTGCATGCGTTCTATATCGCGTGCGACCATTACGATCGGGTGACCGCGACGTGCGAATCGGTCCGCGTACACCGCGCCGATGCCAGTCGATGCACCCGTGATCAAAACCGTCGGTTTCTGCTGCATGATGTTCTCTCGTGGATAGGTTGATAGTGTCCTGCATGCAATCCAGGGCGACGGCGAAGTAGATGCGCCCGGCGTCCTCGTCTGCCGTCAGTAAATCCAAGGGCGCAACGCGCGGTCCGTTTGTCGGAACACACCGATCGGCGCGCTTAGACTGAGGATGAAATCGATCTCGTCGACGCCAGCTAGCATCATCTGCCGGAGTACGCCTGGCGACTGGAAACCAAACCGCTGACCATTGGGAGCGGTCACACTCTGCGACTCGAGATCAACGGTCACGGCACCGTCCTTGGCCTGTTGCGCGAGACACTGTACTTCGTTGATCGGCAGTTCAACCGGCAAAACGCCATTGCGAAAACAGTTGTTGAAGAAGATTCCGCCAAAGCTCGGCGCAATCACTACTCGGATGCCGAACGCGCGTAACGCCTTGGGCGCGTCTTCACGAGACGATCCACAGCCGAAGTTCTCAGCGCTCAGCAGGATTGCAGCATTCCTCCAGGGTGACTGGTTGAGCAAGAAATCCGGATTGATCGTCCTGTCGCCAATGTAGCGCGAAGTCGCGAACAGGCTCGCCTCATAGCCTTCACTGTGGACGCGAACCAACTCCTTGCTCGGCACAATCTGGTCCGTGTCGACGTTCGAGCGCATCATCGGCGCAGCTATACCGGTAATCACGCGAAGCGCTTCCATAATGAATTCCGTTCAGTTCACTCTCGGATCGGCGATCTCACCGCAAATCGCTGACTGCGCGACCGTGACCGGGCTCGCCAGATGCGTTCTCGTGCCCGGCCCCTGACGGCCCTCGAAGTTACGGTTTGTCGTACCGATCACGCGCTTTCCCGCGAGGACATGTGCGCCGCCCGCCGCGCACATGCCGCAGCCCGACTCATGCCATTGGAAACCGGCAGCCTTGAAGATAAGATCCAACCCTTCCTCTTCGGCAGCGCGCTTGACAACGGTGGAACCGGGTATGCAGATTCCCAGTACGTGTGGCGCTAGGCGTCTGCCCTTTAGCACGTCGGCCGCTGCTCGCAGATCCGATAGCCGTGCGTTCGTGCAAGAACCGATGTATGCGACGTCGATCTTCGTCCCTTGCAACTTCGCACCGGGTTCCAACTGCATGTACGCGAGCGCGCGTTCAACACCCTCGCGCTCGACCGGATCGACAAACGACCGCGGCTGCGGCACGACCGAATCGATTGCGCAGGCGTGCGCCGGATTGGTGCCCCAAGTGACTTGCGGTGCGACATCCGTCATGTCAATCACCACTTCATGCTCGCAACGCGCGCCAGAGTCGCTGCGCAGTCCTCGCCAGTACGCCACCGCGGCGTCCCAATGTTCTAATGTAGGGGAGAACGCACGCCCTCTCAGGTAGTCGATCGTGATGTCGTCGGGTGCGACGAAGCCGTACTTCGCCTGGAACTCGATTGCCATGTTGCAAATCGTCAGTCTGCCTTCGACGGGCATGTCACGCATCAACGATCCGCCGAACTCGACCGCATAGCCGATGCCAGCCTCGATTCCGATCGACGCGATAAGGTGCAGCACCATGTCCTTCGGCGACACATAAGTGCCTAGCCGGCCTTCGAATCGTACCAGCATTGTCTTCGGCTTCGCCTGAACAATGGTTTGCGTTGCGAGCACATGTTCCACTTCTGACGTTCCCACGCCCCATGCCAATACGCCGATACCGCCGAGTGTCGAAGTATGCGAATCGCCACATACGACGGTCATACCAGGCTGCACAATGCCTTGCTCTGGCCCCACAACATGCACGATGCCTTGGCGCGCATCGTCTGTATCGAAGAAGGTGAGCCCATAGTGCTTCGTCAGAATCCGTGTATCGCGGATCATCTGGGCGCCACCACTTGGACCGACATCGTCGATGCCACGGTCGGGCTGCGTTGCGACCAGATGATCAATCACCGCGAACACCTGCCGCGGACTATCCGGCCGACGCCCTGCTGCTTCGAGCGCGCGCAAGGGCTGCGCGCCCGACAACTCGTGCATGAGCAGCCGGTCGACCTGGAGCAGATAGGTATCTTGCCCCAGATGCGCGATGACATGCTGATCCCAAAGCTTTTCAAAAAAGGTTTGACTCACTGCCACGCTCCTTGTGTCACCATCTGCTTCCGGCAGTGGACTTTCGCGCTTGCCCGTCACGCGGATATGATTAGCTGTTGATTGCCACCGACGCCTGCCCCGAGCGGATCGCATCCCATTCGTCCGCACCCATCCGCTGGAAGAACCGTTTGAGCGTCAGCGTATCGTCCGCGTCGGGCAGCGCGCGGGTTTTTGCCAGGGTATGCAGCGCCTCGTCACACGCGTGGACGACTGCATTGATCAGGAGGCCAGGCGCGATGGCGATCCGGTACCCGAACGCCTCGATCTCGTCGAGTGAGAAAACCGGTGTTTTGCCGCCAGACGCTAGAATGAACAGGCACGGTCCTCGCACCTCGCGTGGTACCGCCGCCACCTCCTCGCGATTTCGCGGTGCCTCGACAAACGCGATGTCGGCGCCCGCCTCGATCGCGGCATTGGCTCGCCAAATCGCCTCGTCGAGACCAGCGACGCCGCATGCGTCGGTGCGCGCGATCAATAGCATACCGCCGGCCGAGCGCGCTGCCGAAGCGGAGCGGATCTTCGATATGAAATCGCTGCGTGGCACGATCTCCTTGCCATCCAGGTGGCCACAGCGCTTGGGCGATACCTGATCTTCGATCTGGATTGCCGCCACGCCACGCATCTCGTACTCGCGCATCGTTCGGGTCACATTCAGCTCATTGCCAAAACCCGTATCCGCATCGGCGATTAACGGTACACGCGTAGCGTGGGCGATGATTCCAGCGGTCTCAGCCATCTCAGTGAGCGTGATCAGCCCGTAGTCAGGATAACCGCGTGCCGCCGCGGCGCCCGCACCCGTCATGTACAAGGTCTCGAATCCCGCCTGCTCGGCAAGCCGAGCCTGCAGTCCGTCGAATACGCCGGGCGCCACGATCATTCTTTCTGACGCCAACTGTTCCCGTAGTCTTGCTGCTCCGTTCATATCGCTCCCTTCAAAAATGGCATTCCGCGTTATCGATAGGGCCTACAACGCGTTATTGCGTGACCGGATCCTGCGACAGCATCACGCCAGGTCAGCTACTTATCGATTCGAGCGAGCGGTTTTTCGTGCGAGGGCCGCCCACAAGAATCACGAGCGCGGCAATCAACATTGCGCCAGCGATCAACGCGAGCGCCCCTCGCACGCCAGAGTGCTTGAGCGCATGCGCGACGAGGAAGCCACTGAGCATCGCGGACAGCCGACTCCACGAATACACCCAGCCCACTGCCCTCGCTCTGATGGCCGTCGGAAACAGTTCTGCCTGGTAGGCGTGAAAGTTGTAGTTGAGGATCGTGGAAGTGAGCGCCACGATTCCGCCGCACACCACGATGCCGACCGCGTTCCGGATTTCGGCGAAGGCAAGTCCAAAGGAAGCCACGATGAACGCGCCGACAATCATTTGCCACTTACGTTCGAAGCGGTCGGCGAAGGTCATCGCGACCAGCGCACCAATTGGCATCACGAACGCAATGTAGAACGTATAGCCAAGGCTACTTGTAAGCCCAATCCCCTGCGCGACGAGATACGTCGGTATCCAGTTAACGAATCCATACAGGCCGATCGCCTGGAAGAAGTTGAACACGCTGAGCATAACGGTTCGCTTAAGGTACCTCGCGCTCCACATGTCGCGTGCCGCACTCTGGGTCTGGTCTAGTGCAGCTGCGCTCGGCAGCGATCCGAGCGGGCGACCTGTCGCCCGCTCGACACGAGCCTCGAGCGCTGCAACGATGCGTGCCGCGGCATCAATGCGACCGTGGGCGACGAGCCAGCGCGGGCTCTCTGGAATGCCGAGCCGCAGAAACCAGATGACGACGGCGCCCGCACAACCGATGAGCACGACCCAGCGCCATCCTTCGAGCCCGAGTGGCGTGAGCGGCACCAGCCGCCATGCGACGAACGCGGAAACTGGCAGTGCGGAAAAGATGATCGCCGAATTGAGCGCGAAAGCGCGTCCGCGAAGGTTCTTTGGCATGAGCTCGCTCAGGTAGGCGTCCATCGTCACCATCTCTACGCCAAGCCCGATGCCCGCGACGAAGCGCCATGCGTTCAAACCGAACGCCGTCGTCTGGAAAGCCATGATCGCGCAGGCGACCGAGTATCCGATCAGCGCGAACGTGAACACTGAGCGTCGTCCGAGTTTGTCAGCAACGAAGCCCAAACATAGCGTACCGACCAACAGGCCCGCGAAGGTAGCGGCAATGAAGCTCGCGATTCCCGTCATGCCGAAGAAGCTTGTCGTCGTCGCCGTCAGGATGCCGCTGCGGATGATTCCCGGGGCAATATAAGCAACCGAGAATAGTTCGTAGTACTCGAAGAATCCACCGCATGAAATCAGAATGACGAGCGCCCAGATCGAGCGGCTCGACGCGATCCTGTCGAGTCTCGCAGTGATATCCGCCGCCCCGTCGGCCGGTTGTGCCGCGTCGACCTGGCTCCCTGCCAAGTCCTCCTTCGAAGCGATCCAAGACATGTGCCTCCTCCATTCGGTATTCATTGCCCGTTGGCGTCGGTCCGTTTTGAGCTACCGCGGCCCGATATCCCATGATTAGGATATTATTATACTTTTATAATAATCGCGCACCGGGGTTTACGCGGAAAATTTGTAGCATAACGACGCCCCTCCCTGCGTGGTCTACGCTGATGCTCCAGCAGTGCAAGAGCGTGGTCTTATGAGGATAGGTACGTGTTTCGTTAGATGATGGAGCAATGCGCAAACTGCGCAGCCGCACACTCGAGCGGGACGCCGAAGCATATCCACATGTAGGTGAATCCTGTCGATTTCCGCCACACGCAAAGGTAGCGCATCTCCCGCTGATCACTGGGCCCACCGCATCGAAAAACGCAGGGGACGTCGCAGCGAAGCTCGACGGGTCAGCTCTCTCCCAACTATTAACGTGAGGCACGGGCATCCGATGCCGCGAGCTGTGCATCCAACGCGGTATCGCTGAGGTCGGGCGCTCGCTGGCGCTGACCGATGCCGACGAGCGATATGTCGACGCCGTGTGAGGCGTCGCAAACACTAAACAGGTTCGCCGCCGGAGTGCGCTTGCGCTTCACTATCGAGCCGATCTCCAGCGCCATGGACGAAATAACGCCTATGCACGCCCTCGTTGGTATCGATCGAAGCATCTGTCAGGATGCGGCTACGTTCCGGCAACATTGTCAGCGTCAGATGCTGCACCGGCTGATGGTCGGTGTCGTAGATCAGACGAGTCATGCGGATGAGCGGAATCCCGACGCCACAATGCAGCGTTCCCGCAAGATCGGGATCCGCGCCAATCGCAGTGAACTCCTCGACCACTCGACCGAAGCGCACCCCTTGCTTCATCAACAGTTCATGCAGCGGAGCCTTCCTGAGCACACGCGCGTTCAATTTCTTTCCGAGCCGGTCCGGTAGCCACGTGTCGAGCACCATTACCGGCACCTCGCCCAATGCGCGCAGTCGTAGCGTGTGCGTGGCGCCCGCGCCAGAATCGATGTTCAGCTGCATCGCGATATCGGCCGGTGGCGTGCATCTCTCGAAGCTCAGCACCCTGACGCTCGTTTCGTCGGCCACCGTGCGCAGCGACTCGAGAAAACTCAGCGTCGCCGAAGGCCGCACAACGCAGACATCGTTGCGCACATACACGCCCTGCCCCTGCTTGCTCTCAAGCAACCCTTCCGCTTTCAGGTCCATCACGGCCCGCCTGACGGTAATTCGCGATACGCCGTACTGCTGGCTCAGGTCGCCCTCGGTGCCAATGATTTGGCCCGGCGCATAAGCGCCGCGCAGAATACGGTCGCGCAGAGTCATGAACAACTGCCGATGTAGCGACGTCCCATTGCCGCGTACAAGCGCCGAAGACGAAACCGTTTGCATGGGTAACACCTGGAACTCGTGGAGATTGTCATACTACTATAACGACCGGTCGACGCGCTTTATGCAGCATCTGTGCCAAAGTTGCCGAGCGTGCTTTGATTACCATAGCCACGACGGAGAACTACGCGACCGAACCTGAGCAACGACTCATAGTGCGTACTTGAGAATCTCAGGACTGGTTTCCTATGTCGACAGCTATCGGCCGTGGGACTGCATGGCGTCATCGATGACATCGATGCTGCGTTTCGCGCCACGCTCTATCGTAGCTTGGCCATCGGCCCTGATGCGTCATCGTCGTCTTTGCTCTCTGGACGGCGAACCCGCCTATGCCGAAGAGATCGCCACGCAGACGCGCACATTGGGGCGCGCGACGAAATCCTGGCGTTCTTCGCGCATCGCCTCAAAAAATGAAACCGGCAGCCAGTCATGGCACTCTCCGATTCCCGCCTATGTGGCGCTCGTGAGAGCGCTTTTCTGGCTGGCTTAGTTGCTACTTGGGTAAATCGGACATTGCGCTCGCGGTCCCAATGGGCAGCTATTGCGCTGACTTTGGCTTCACGGCGACCGATATTTTCGGCGGGCGCCGGTTGAAGCGCTCCCCCACTACATCGCTTTTCCGCAACCCGGAGACGGGCGCAACCTGGAGTGGCCGTGGTCGCGAGCCGCATTGGATCGAAGGCAAGGACCGCGAAGCCTTCCGCATTTCCGCCTTGATCGTCGTGGTTGGTTTGACGCTGGCGCAGTTGACCATGAAGCCGTCGCGCCCTCGCTTCTTGCTATTGAAGCGCGGGGCGCGCGCACAGATTGGGAAGAGCCCTTCCCCTTATGGACTCGGTGGCGAATCGCAGATTCGCCATGTCGGGCGATGAACGCCAACCCTGTATACAAACTGATATGGACGATCATTCCTCGTGGCTTGACCAGCCCGCGCAAGCCCGTCTCCAGTGGCAAACGACGGAGGCCGCTGGCGCGGACCGCAAGCCGTTTGCGGCACGTTCGATCGTGCAATACCGCGCCATGTTCGACCGCTTCGTGCGGCATATGGCCGCTCATCAGGTCAATCTGGCCACGTTCAGCACACAAACGCTTGAAGCGTTCTTCGCCGATGTTGAGAACCGCTGCGCGCCCGGCACGATCACCCGCTTGCGCTATGTGAAGGTGCTCGATCGGCTCTGCCGCCACCTGGTGGAGATCGGACTGCGGACCGTTTTGCCAGACGATGCCTGCAACGGACTTGTGCCGCACAACGCCGCCAGCGCAGCTTCGTTCTTTAGTCGTTCAGGGTTATCTCCCGCAACGGCAACCAATACTGCGGCGGTCTGTGGGCCGACACCAAATCGATCGGAGCCGCCCGGCATGCTGCCTCGTCAACTGGTGAAGCATGGCATCGAGCGCGTTCAATTCCTCGGCCAACGCCAGCCAGCGCTTCGCCAGCAAACGCAACGTCGTGGTCAGCGTTTGCAACATAGGCGTGGTGCAGCTCGCAACGCATTCGGCAGTCTTGGTCTTCAGAAGACGTTCGCGGATGTCCTGCGGCGCGCTCACCAGAGCAAGGCTCGCAACTGATTGATCGCCTGCGTCTGGGCCTTGACGGCGCTGCGCCGGGCAAGAGAGAAAGCGCGCATCGCCTCGGCCGCGCCGGACTGTTCCTTGGGAATTGCCGTCGCCCTTCCAGAAAGAACCAAAGAACCGCTCGTGCGGCGTTTTCGGCGTCGGTAGGCTCGGACTTACCACGAGAGAGGCGCATTGCCCGGTCGGGACGATTGACTTCCAGCACCTCAACCTCGTGATCGCCCAATAGACGAGCTAGGCTGCGCCATACGTGCCAGTCCCTTCAACACCAGCGCGGTGCAGGTCACCGAGCGAATTCGCCCAGGTCAGCAGTTTGAGATATCCCGCCGTGTCGGCAGACACCGACAGCGTTCTAAGGAGCTTTCCTGCTCGCTGACTATTGCCCCGAAGTTTGGTGCTCCATGAAAACGTACCAGCATAACGGCGGCCGAGGATTGTATTTCGATGACCTTGTTGGGCGCTTTCTTAAGGTGGTGACGCGGCCTTATAAGGTTGGCGCGTAGCGGATTGTGGTTTTACTTCGCTCCGCGCCAACACCTGGGATTGGTGGTCCTGCCTACGCCGTCGCCCCCTGCCTATCAAACGCCGCCTTCAACACCTCAGCCGAAAACGGCACGCGCCTGAAGCGAATACCGGTAGCGTCGAACAACGCATTCGACAGCGCCGCTGCCATCGGCCTGCCGGCAGGCTCACCCGCGCCTGAAGAAGGATGGTCCGGATGGTTGTTGACCATCACGATTTCCACCGCATCGGGCACATCCGCGATCTCGGCGATCGGGTATGTGAGCCAGTCCACGCTGGCGACGCGATGGCTGTCGAAGCGCACGCTCTCATACTTGGCGCGGCTCATGCCCATCATCAGGTTCGCTTCGATCGTGCCGGTCAGATTGCGCGGATTGATCACATAGCCGCAGTCGTGTGCCACCACGAAGCGCGTGACATGGAACTGTCCGGTATCGCGATATACCTCTATTTCGGCAACCAGTGCCACCGTGGTCTTGCCGCGCGGCGCATAGGCAATGCCCCGCCCCGTCGCCACATTGCCGGGCTGCGCGGGCCTCGGAGACGGACGCGATTGCCAGCCGGCTTTTTCAGCGGCAGCGCGAATCACGCCTTTGTCGCGTTCGTCCTTCAGGTAGCGCAGGCGAAATTCCACAGGGTCGGCTTTGGCAGCCGCGGCAAGTTCGTCGATAAAGCATTCGCTGGCAAAGCACGTTGCCATGCCGTCCGGATCGCGCAGGTGAGCAGTGCGCAGCCCTGTGCTAAGCGAGCGTTCCCAATCGAGCAGGTCGCTGCGCCGGCGTTTGTTGTCGAACTGATAATGCTCGTCGGCTAACTGAAAAGCCTGCGCACCACTGTTGCGAAAGCCGCCGATCAACTGCGCGGACAAGGTGTCGCCGGCCACTTCGGTACCGGCGGGACGAATCAGGCTGGAATACCCGCGCGCCAGATATGAAAACGCAACGACCTTTCCGTCACGGTCGAGCGCACCCTGCATGCGGAAACTGGTTGGGGAACTCTTCGGGTCCCAGCCTACCGCATCGGCGCGCATATATTGCACGCGCACCGGGTGGCCCACGGCCTTCGAGAGCAGCATCGCGTCCATCGCTGCATCATCGGCATCGTTTGTTCCATAGGAGCCGGGGCCGGGCATCCATGTGACGCGTACCTTCTCCAACGGCATATTCGCCATTTGCGCCAGCGCGCGGCGCAGCGGGTAGGGCTTCTGGCCCGCGGCCCAGATGACGGCTCGCTCTGCGTTGACGTCGGCAACCGCGCATCCCGGTCCCATGCTTGCGTGCGAATGAAACGGAAAGTCGTAATCGGCGGCAAGCTTCGTGTGCGCGCCGGCCATTGCCGCATCGACGTCCCCCACGTTCTGCGCGGTTTTGGACACCACGGCGCCTTCGTTGCGCAAGCGCGCATACAACGCGACGTAGTCGGGATCGAATGCAGCGGCGGGCTCCGTCCACTTGATCTGCAAATCGCGGGAAACGCTGATGGCCTGCTCTTCTCGTTCACATACCACGCCCACAAAGTTGCCCTGTGTCACGATCGCAACGAGGCCCCGAAAGGACTGACCACGCGGCACCTCGACCAGTTCTGCGCCGGCTTGCGGCGGCCGGATCACACGCCCGTGCAGCATGCCGGGTAGCTTCAGGTCGACCAGGTAGCGATATTCGCCGCGTGCCTTGGCGGGAATATCCATGCGCGGTACCGGTTGCCCGACGACGCTATAGGTTGCGGGATCCTTGAGCGGCACTTGTTCGTCGACCGTCACATGAAACTGTTCACCGCCGACCAGCTCGCCATAGCTGACATGTTTGGCCGCGTCGGACCTCGACTGTACGACGCCGTCGCGCACCGTCAATTGCGCTTCGTCCGTTTGCAGATGTTGCGCAGCCATGCGAACCAGCGCTTGCCGCGCCCGTGCGCCTGCGTGACGCAAGGACTTGCCTCCATCTTCGATACCGTTGCTGCCGCCGGTGCCGCGCTGATCGACCGTGGTGGCTGTATCGCCCATATTCACGGTGACGCGCGACAACGGTACATCCAGCTCCTCAGCGACGATTTGCGCGAACGCGGTGCTGATGCCCATGCCCGCCTCAATCTTGCCGACGCTGGCAATCACGTCGCCATCCTGTGTCACAGCGATCCACGAGTCGAGCTGGTTCGGCGGCAGAGTGGCAGGCCAGGGAGCCCTCTGCGGTTCGAGCACCGCATCGGGCGGCACCCCATGTGCGACGACGTCCGCTCGCTCCGGCGCCGTCGTTGCGCTGGCGAGCGTTGGCCACGCGAACGACACAATCAAAGCGCCGCCCGTGCCGAGGAACTGACGCCGCGAAACCTTCAATGCAATCTTGGGCATGTCGATCTCCAGGTCGGGGCGGGCATTACGCCATGGCCTTGGCGGCACGTTTGACGGCACGCAAGATCGCGATATGGGTTCCGCAACGGCATTTGAGTCCGGTTAGGCCCGCGCGAATCTCGGCATCGGACGCATGCGGATTCTGCTTGAGGAACGCCGCGCTGTTCATGATCCAGCTATTCATACAGTACCCGCACTGCGCCGCCTGTTCTTCGATGAACGCGTGCTGTACCGGATGCAAACCATCGACACGCTGTTCTGCGGGGATGGTTTGCGCAAGGCCTTGCAACGTGGTGGTCTGATGACCTGCCGCTGCGGCGACTGGAACCACGCATGAGCGCACAGCCGCCCCGTCCAGATGCACCGTGCATGCGCCACATTGCGCGAGGCCGCAGCCGAATCGCGGGCCGGTGAGATTCAGTTCATTACGCAATACATAGAGCAGTGGCGTATCTGGCGTGGCTTGTACAACGTGTGCTTTACTATCCACCGCGATCGTCAGAGCGGACGCGGCACCGGTCGATCCGGCAGCGGTGGCGGAAAATGCAGTGTTCGATGAATGCGAGTGATGCGACGAGGGTGCGCTTTGCGGCGAATGCGCTGGCATATGCAGCTCCTTGAATCGTTCTTTTATGAAAGGGACTTGCGCTTAGCTAACAGCGAGCTGCAGTCCGTTTCAGCTACTGCGGCCCCATTGGAATATTATTATATTTTTATGATTATCGAAGGCGGGTTTACGCGGAAGATGTGTGGCGAGACGACTGCCAAGCTGATGCTCCAGCAGTGCAAGAGCATGGTCTTATCGACGATAGGGTGCTTGTTTTCGTTAGATGCGAGAGCAATGCGCCAAGGTGGCGCACATTTCGTGGTGCTTACTGGGTCAACGGTATTGAAACGCAGGGGACGTCGCAGCGAAGCTCGACGGGTCAGCTCTCTCCCAACTATTAACGTGAGGCACGGGCATCCGATGCCGCGAGCTGTGCATCCAACGCGGTATCGCTGAGGTCGGGCGCTCGCTGGCGCTGACCGATGCCGACGAGCGATATGTCGACGCCGTGTGAGGCGTCGCAAACACTAAACAGGTTCGCCGCCGGAGTGCGCTTGCGCTTCACTATCGAGCCGATCTCCAGCGCCATGGACGAAATAACGCCTATGCACGCCCTCGTTGGTATCGATCGAAGCATCTGTCAGGATGCGGCTACGTTCCGGCAACATTGTCAGCGTCAGATGCTGCACCGGCTGATGGTCGGTGTCGTAGATCAGACGAGTCATGCGGATGAGCGGAATCCCGACGCCACAATGCAGCGTTCCCGCAAGATCGGGATCCGCGCCAATCGCAGTGAACTCCTCGACCACTCGACCGAAGCGCACCCCTTGCTTCATCAACAGTTCATGCAGCGGAGCCTTCCTGAGCACACGCGCGTTCAATTTCTTTCCGAGCCGGTCCGGTAGCCACGTGTCGAGCACCATTACCGGCACCTCGCCCAATGCGCGCAGTCGTAGCGTGTGCGTGGCGCCCGCGCCAGAATCGATGTTCAGCTGCATCGCGATATCGGCCGGCGGCGTGCATCTCTCGAAGCTCAGCACCCTGACGCTCGTTTCGTCGGCCACCGTGCGCAGCGACTCGAGAAAACTCAGCGTCGCCGAAGGCCGCACAACGCAGACATCGTTGCGCACATACACGCCCTGCCCCTGCTTGCTCTCAAGCAACCCTTCCGCTTTCAGGTCCATCACGGCCCGCCTGACGGTAATTCGCGATACGCCGTACTGCTGGCTCAGGTCGCCCTCGGTGCCAATGATTTGGCCCGGCGCATAAGCGCCGCGCAGAATACGGTCGCGCAGAGTCATGAACAACTGCCGATGTAGCGACGTCCCATTGCCGCGTACAAGCGCCGAAGACGAAACCGTTTGCATGGGTAACACCTGGAACTCGTGGAGATTGTCATACTACTATAACGACCGGTCGACGCGCCCCATTTCACGTAGCATCTGTGCCAGCGCGCCAATTCGTGAATGATCGGGCTTTCGCACCGGTCAGCGTCGCCATCTGCACCGAATCATTCATGTACCCGTCGTGGCTTCTGCCTTGGCCCTATGGAAACTCACTTATGTTGGGATCCCCTCGTACAACCGCCCGTGTCGCGGGCGGTACCAGTGTGCCATTTGAGAGGGCAGCATATTGGCGCCGCAGAAGGGGCGAAGCATTCGTGCCAGCAATGCCGGGGGGAGCGCGATTCGTGTTTTCAAGTCGGTACGCACCGTTCCAGTAGAACGGTGCTTCCATTGCCAACCGGCGGTTGAAATTGTTCTAGGACCGCAAAGTCCGTGCTCCTATCCGGCAAGGCAAAACAGACTGCGATATCACTAGCGGCACCCTGCTGGAACGTAAGCCGCTGTGAACCGTGCAACGCCCATGTCGCGGCGCGAGGATAAGCCAGATCCCGCCTATCCCTGCTGATGACACTACATTACCTCTGTATTTGACTGCTCGCCACGCTTATCGCTCAGTTGCGTGTCCAGCGTCGAACCATTTCCGTGAGAAACTTTGAAGCTGGCGGCTGCTGTCTTGCCGCACACCCGGATTCATCCGCCCGCTCTACGGCATCAATGCTATACCGGCTGTTCTGTATCGCGGGCCTCTGCCCGATGGAACCTGTTTTCCTTTCTTTTGCGTATCACAGCCCGAAACGTGAAGCCAACCTGCAGCAGGATCAGCAGCGCTGACACACATATGAAGGCTGCGCTGATCGGGCGGTGCAGGAAGACCGTTAAGTTTCCGTGTGAGAGCACCAGTGAGCGGCGGAAATTCTCCTCTACCAGCGGTCCGAGCACGAATCCGAGGAGGATAGGAGCAATTGGGAAATCCAGCGCCAGGAATACAGCACCGAGCACCCCGAACACCAAGACTTCGCCCACTGCGAACAGACTGTTATGCGTGCTGTAAACGCCCACCGCAATAAAGAACAGTGCCGAAGGGTACAGACAGCGGTATGGGACTTGCAGCACCTTCACCCAGAGACCGATCAACGGAACATTCAGCACCACGAGCAAAATATTGCCCACCCAAAAGCTGGCTATCAGCCCCCAGAATAGATCAGCGTGCTCCGTAACTAGTGACGGTCCTGGTTGAATCCCATGAATCAGCAACGCACCGAGAATCAACGCCATTACTGCGTCGCCAGGAATTCCCAGGCTCATTGTCGGGATGAAGTCCACCTGGGTCTTCGAGTGGGATGCCGCTTCCGGTGCAGCTACGCCTTCGAGTGCTCCATGACCGAACCGTTCAGGTGTCTTCGAAACCTTCTTCTCTACCGCGTAGGCAAGAAACGTGGTGATCGTCGGCCCCGTGCCGGGAATTGCGCCGAAAAGGGTCCCCATGAGGGTACCGCGCACCATCGGCAGAAACGCCTGCTTGAGTTCCCCGCGACTTGGGCGCATTTCCCGAAGTCGTACATTGATGCTACCGCCAACCGCATTCATCCGGTTCACATTGCGCAGAAACTCCGCAACACCGAACAGTCCCAGTGCGAGTGCTACCAGTTCGACGCCATCGGACAATGGGTAGAGGCCGAATGTATAGCGCGTAATGCCGCTGTTCACGTCGGTGCCCACCACACCGAGCAGTAACCCAAACGCGGTCATCGAGATGCCCTTAATGCGCGAACCCCGCGACATTGTGCTGCCCGCCAGTAGCCCCAGTATCATGATCGAGAATAGTTCCGTGGGGCCGAACTTGAACGCTACCTGCACCAACAAAGGAGACGCGAAAACCATCACAACGATTCCAAACGACGCGGCAAAGAACGACGAAATCATCGTTATGCCCAGTGCGGTGCCCCCTTTTCCTTTTCTCGTTAGTGGATAACCGTCTAGGCAGGTGACCGCGTGCGGTGGATGACATGGCAGGTTCAACAGGATTGCACCGATCGCACCGCCGTATTGCGAGCCGTAAAAAATGCCCGCCAGCATCAGGATGGCCGGTATTGGATGCATCGTATATGTGAGCGGCAGCAGAATCGAAATAGCGGAGAGCGGACCCATACCGGGCAACACACCAATCAAATTTCCCATCAGGACACCAATGAACGACCACAGGAGGTTATGCAGTTCCAGTGCAACACCGAAGCCATGCCAAAGATCACTCAGCGACTGTCCGATCATCATTTAACCCCAAGAAAACAGCGGAAACTGCAGTTGGAGCCCCCACTGGAATACAACGACTGCCAGCGTCACCATCGACAACGAGAGAATCAGCGCACTCTTCCACGTATTCTTTCGGTCTCCCATCGCCGAAATGAATACAATCGCAAACGTCGCAGGTACAAGACCACCATATTTTCCAAGAACCCCGAATGCACCGATACCGGTGAGAATCGAGACATAAGCAACCCATTCGAGATGCAGCTTCGTTTCTTTCGTCTTTTGTACCGCCATCACCGCAAACAGCTTCGCAAAGGTCAGTATCGCGACACCGGAAAGGGCCAGTATGATGCCCAGTGAAACCGGGAAGAAGCCCGGCCCCATGTCTGTCAGCGTACCGATTCTGTACCTAGATCCCAGCACCGTAGCACCGAGGCCGATCAAGAACATGAGTGCCCCGCCGAGGTAATCCTTGCGTGTCTCGTCAGCAAACCTTTGCATATCTGAAACCTCCTCGTAGTTCAAGCAATCTAGGTCGGGCACGATTGGGCTATCCGAACGACGGCGGTGCTTATAAAGCAGACACCTTATCGTTTAGGCCGGACAGCATTTCGAACGACGCGCGCAGTGATATCTTTCGGATCCGGCGCCACGCGTATCAATTCAGCAATTCCTCAACGACAATCATCCCAGTCCCTGTCATGATCGGATCCGACCATGACAATGGCCATAACTTGATATGAAGTGATCCTTGAAGTGGCTCCACAACCTATCCAGCAGGATCCTCGC
Organism: Paraburkholderia sp. BL6669N2; assembly: GCF_003387275.1. Classification (NCBI taxonomy): domain Bacteria; kingdom Pseudomonadati; phylum Pseudomonadota; class Betaproteobacteria; order Burkholderiales; family Burkholderiaceae; genus Paraburkholderia; species Paraburkholderia sp. BL6669N2. Next base: position 3,065,982 of record NZ_QUNA01000002.1, read on the forward strand.
AGTCAAATTATTTCAGGTTGCTAAAGCAATGGCTTGATCCAGCTGAGCCGCAGACAGGTCTTCCAAGTTCCACAACCTCTCTAGTAACTGACCGGTACGATCCCGGCCCAACATGGGTTCCATCAGTTCCCGCGCCTTGTCATCAACTTCCCCTCGAGGCATTGGGTTGCCCCATGTTCCCCGAACGTGGCGCGTACGATGTTCGACCTGTCTGCCGGCGATATCGATCACGGTCACGATTGCTTGGCGCCCACCTTCATTCTGCAAAGCTTCACTGCCACTTAGGGAAATTTTGTCACGCAGAGCCACCACTACCGGGTCGGTCAGGCGTGCGACATCATGCACAGAATCGAAAGTCAACCCGCCGTCGACCAGGAATAATGCTACGAGATGCTGTAGGCTGATACTGGCCATATCTCGGTTATTCACAATGGTCGCTTCGAAAGTCGGAAGCTGTATCAACACTTTCGAAACCGTGTCTGCAGAAGGTAGCGACTCGCCTAACGCATCGAGCGAATCCAGCGCAGCTTGGATTGGCGAGCCAACGCACCACTTTTTGATATTCGAGCGTAGGATTTCGTCGCCCAAGGAAAACGGCTCAGTCAGACCGCGACCGGCGCCGCTCTGACCGAATACCGAAAATAAGCCGCTTTCCCCCTCCAAGGAATACTCGACGCCCGTCCATCCGCTGTGCGTGATTGCCGCCGCTATTAAAGCGTTCTTGACCGACATCGCGCCAAATACATATGCCTTTTGGATATGGTCACGATCACGAAGCCAACTGCTCAGCCCCGACGCCTCATGGGTTAGATAAGAGATCAGTCGTGTTGCTGATGACGCGTCGAATCGATACAACGTACTGGCTGCCGCGCCAGCGCCGAAGAGGCTTCCGCATGCATGTGTCGAATGGCCTCTCTGATGGATACCGAGTGGTCCGAGCGCCTCTAATATGCGCGCGCCTGTGTCATAGCCGCAAGCGACGGCGCGTAGCATTTCCGCTCCCGAACGGCGGTCGCGCTGGCATATCGCCATTGCTGCAGGAACGATCGCACATCCTGGATGGAACTTGCTCATCTCGTGTGAGTCGTCCGTCTCGTCGGCATGCGCCAGCATCGCATTGATCATCCCCGCGGCGTATGCTGGCAAGCGCCTCTGGGCTCCAATGGTGGTGGCATCGGGGGCACCAGCCAGCGCATCCGTCGCGCGCAGGGCGGAGACGCCGACATTCAGTCGAGCGCCGGAAATCATGGCAGCAAACGTATCGACGATATGGTGCTTCGTCTTCTCGATTACAGCGGCGCGCAGCGGCGACGTCGTCGCCTCCTCGAGAAACGTGGCAAGGGCGGCCGTCGGCGACGTCGATTGGTCTCTCTCGTACATTGGGCTAACCTCCTGAACCACGCCTGGGACGTGGAAAAATCCGAGTTACTTGATCAGTGAATGCGTCAGCGGCTAATAAATCAATTCCCCGCCATTGACGTGCAGTACCTGCCCCGTCACGAAGTCAGCTGCGACGGAGCAGAGATAAGCGCAAGCACCAGCGATTTCGTCTGGCCTACCGATCCGGCCGACGGCGGTACGCTTGCGGCGCGCCTCAAAAGTCTGCGCGGCGTCCGGGTATCGCTGGAAATCGCGGAGTGTATCGATGATGCCCGGTGCGATCGTATTTGCAGTCACTCCACTGTTGCCAAATTCCACAGCGATCGCCTTCGCCAGCGCGTGTACACCTCCCTTGGCTGTCACATTAGCAGCCCGCCCGGGGGCCGGCGCGAATCCATCTCGCCCAGAAATATGGATGATGCGACCCCAGCCTCGCGACACCATGTACGGTAGGCATGCTTGCGCAAGAAAAAACGCAGAACTCAGATTCGTTGTGATCGTTCGGTTCCAATCGTCAACACTGATATCAAGAAACGATTGATGCATTCGCATCGAGACATTTGATACCGCGATATCGACGCCTCCAAATTCACACGCCGCACGCTCTATCATCCGATTGACCTCGTGGGCATCGCCGACGTTGGCGCGCACTGCGATAGCGCCTACATCTAAAGCACGCGCGTCCGCCGCAACTGCCTCGATCGCCTCCGTGTCGCTTTGGCCATTGATGACGACATTGGCGCCTTGCCGAGCCAAGCTCAGCACAATTGATCTACCGATATTTCGCCCGGAGCCTGTCACAACCGCGCACTTTCCAGAAAGCGGACGCGATTGAGATCCCGACTCGGTCCGGTTCGATTCACTTTCGTGCCTTGGATCCATATACGACTACACCTCAATGAACGTTGTAAAAGCATTTACTTGCCGTTTCGATGAAGGAAAATCTCGACATTTTTATGAGGCTTATTGACGCTTCCCGCCGATTTGATGATTTATTGCGGCCTGATACCAGCACGAGCATATATCGCCCTATTCTCACGCAACTGGTCAGCGATCCACTTTTTCAAAGCGCCAGGCGTAATATCTTCGTATTGGCCGCCGATGGTGTCGATGTATTTCTGTGCGGCGGGCGTTTTGTAATAGTCGACTATCGCTTGATGAAGCTTGTTCACCTCTTCGACCGGCGCGTCCTTACGCAGGAAAAAGCCGTTCCATTCATAGATGACGACGCCAGGATAACCCGCCTCGGTCATCGTTGGCACATCTGGTAGCGCATTCAAACGTTTTTTCGAGGTAAATGCCAGCGCGCGAATCAAGCCCGAGCGGATCATCGGACTGGCTGCAATTGAATCGACGAGCATGAAATTGATGGAACCACCGATTAGGTCGGTGAGCGCTGCGGGACTGCTGCGATAGTTTACGTTAACAGCCGACAGGTGCGCATTTTGTAGAAACAGTTCCGTTGCCACCCGGTTGACGCCCGAGCTGGCGTAGAAATACTTGTTTGGATTAGCACGGAGCTTCTCCACCAAATCGGCGACCGAAGTGATGGGTGACTTGGCCGGAACGACCAACGTATCGGGCACAACGATCGATAGTGCGACGGGCGTGAAGTCCTTAACCGTGTCGTATCGCACATCCTTATAAGCTACCGGACTATACGTCATCGCGCTCGTCCCACCGGCGAACAGAGTGTACCCGTCAGTCGCAGTGTGCGTGAACTCCTCGGCCGCGATCATGCCATTGGCCCCACCCAAGTTTTGCACCACAGCATGCCATCCACGGCTCTCCGCCAGATACTTGGCTAGGCGCCGGGTGCTATCGTCTGTCCCACTGCCCGCGTTGGATGGCACAATGATCCGTATAACCTTAGACGGATAGTCGTCTTGCGCCAGTGCAGGTAGCGACGAGCCGATCAGTACCCCGACGCTCATGAGCAGTCTGGCGATCGCATCAGTTTTGCTTCGCTTTTTCATGCCTTAATTGCCCCTCCGGTGGCCGATAAATCAATGTTCACGAATAAGCAAATCAGAACAAGTGTCGGATTCCTACTCGAAACACAGTCTGCATATTTGAACTTGAGATCGTAATAGCGTGAATCGCGGCAGCCGCGCCGTCGTATCCTCGTAGATTGACCAACGCAGCGTAGAGATCGGTGCGCACTGAGAGCCGATAGTCGATCGTCGCGGCAGCCATCCCGTATCGTTCGCCTTGAAAAGTCTCGAATGCATAGCTGGCCGCAATAAAGAAAAACGGCGATGGGCTGTAACTTCCAGTCGCCTCATAGGTCATGAAATTGCCCGAGTTGGTCCCGATCACAAGCTTGTTGCCCGTCACTAATCCGAGCAGCGTGAATTTAGTCCATTTGTAGCCGGCACCCAGTGCGATCGTTTGCGTACGGTCGACATTAATTGACGGTCCGGCAATTACGCCAGTCTTCGGATTTACTGCACCGATTGTTTTTCCGAATAAGGACGTCACACCGAATACGGTTGCAAGCGGTATCGCCTGATCATAGACCGCTGTATAGGCCGCACCTGCGGAAAATCCACCACGTTCGAAGTGGCCGCCAAAACTGACGACGCGGTTGGTGTCGGGAGAGCGCGTAGAAGGATCTCCGTACGCGTACATTGCTCCAAACGTGAAGCCGCTCAAATTAGCCGAATACAACTTTATTGCACTATCAGCTCGCTGGCCGGACAAACGGTCGATGTCTCCCGCGTGGAATGCATACGACGTGTTATAAAGCGACGACGAGAACGAAGCACCGACGTAGTCAACGATGAAGTCATACTGACGACCCAGTGCGATCGTGCCGAACCGATTTGCGAGACCAACAAACGCTTGCCGACCGAACTCTAGCCCTCCCTGTGCTGCCGTTCCATTCTCGAGATTAAGTCCACCCTCGATTGTAAAAATCGCTCTCAGACCACCGCCCAAATCCTCCTTTCCTGTCATGCCCCAACGATTGCCACGCATTATGGAAGACTGCTGCATCAGTTGACGGGCTCCGCCAGCGTTCGTCGCGTATGTGATCCCGTTGTCGAGCATGCCGTATAGCGTCACACTGTTTTGTGCAAACGCATGCTCGCACATCAATCCCACCGCGAGTCCAACCACCTTTCTTTTCATCCCGTCTCCACTGATCTAATGGGTGTTAAAAGCGGTTCCAGCAGCAAAGTTCCTTCAAAGTGGGGAGTACGTGGGCTTGCTCCGTCTAGAAGCTTGCTCTTGAAGGATGTGGAAGTATTGTCCGTACATTCGGATATATAAATAAGGTTTACTACTAGCCGTCGCCGTGCCCGTTCGCTGGACCAGCACCCCCTGCAAAGTGATCGGCCGTTTCATGCGCGTTCGCACACTCGCCCCTGCTCGGCACTCGAATGGTGAAGGGCGCGGTGATTCGATCGCCAAACTGTAACGCTGCGGTGGATTCGCCTTCTTCGAATTTGCTGTCCAAAACAGCGCCTCGGAATCTAAGCCCCGTCCGTTGCACGATCAGCTGAATCTCTGTATATTGTCCGTACATTCGAATGTATCAGGGCAAGTTGCGGTTCCCCACATGTTTGGCAAAAGGAGGAGACATGGATCAGACGGGTCTGTCAGGCGACGCCGTACTGCAACGTTTTCACGAAGAGCCGCCGCGGACGCGAGGCCGGGTTTACGAGGATTTCGAAATTGGCGCACGCTACTCGCATCACTGGGGGCGTACGGTGACGGCAGCGGACAATACGTTGTTCTCGACCATGACACTGCACTTCAATCCGCTTTATTTCAACGATGAGTTTGCACAAGCTCACGGTTATCGTCATGGCGTGGTCAATCCGTATCTCCTCTTTGGCATTGTCTTCGGTCTTTCGGTAGAAGATCTGTCGGAGCGCGGTGGTGCTTTTCTCGGCGTTGAAGATCTCGCCTTCGTTCGACCGTTCCATGTTGGAGAGACCCTGCTTGCCCATAGCACAGTGAGGAGCATGCGCCCTTCGTCTAAGGACACGATTGGCATCGTCACGTGGCACACCGTCGGGTGCGATGCGAATGGTGAAACTGTGCTCAGCTTTGATCGGACGAACATGGTACTCCGGAGGGTCGCATGACTTATATGACCGAAGAGCGCTTGATGATTCAGCGCACCGCGCAAGAGTTTGCGAGAGAAATTGTTTTGCCGGTTGCAAACAGACTGGATCCCCTTAAAGAAGACATTCCTGAGTCTCTTCGCAAGCAACTTGCGGAAATGGGCTACTTCGGCATTCTCGTTCCCGAGCAATATGGTGGACTCGGTCTCGGCTGTTTCGAATATTGCTTGATTACCGAGGAGCTCTCGCGAGCGTGGATGAGCGTCGGAAGCATTATCCGTAACGTCGGTCTTATGGTCGCCCAAGGTATGACAGAAGAGCAGAAATCCGCCTACCTGCCGCGGATGGCAAGGGGTGAATTTCTCGGTGCATTTTCGATGTCGGAACCGAACGCCGGCTCGGACATTTCCAATCTTAGTACACGCGCGGAGAAGGTAGCCGGTGGCTGGAAGATTACAGGCAGTAAGTACTGGTGCACATTCGCGGACGGCGCCGACTACATCGTCGTAATCGCGCGTACCGCTCCGCCTCCCGCGCAAAGCAAACGCCATCTGGGCCTTTCTGCGTTCATGATTGAAAAGGCCCGCGGCAGTCTGCCTGAAGGTGTGAGCGGAGCACCTATCCCAAAGATTGGTTATTTTGGCTGGAAAACATGGGAACTGGCATTCGACGGGTTCTTCGTGTCCGAAAACAGTCTAATCGGCAAAGAAGGGGAAGCGTTTTATCTCGTTACACATGGCCTCGAAACTGCACGAGCACATACGGCAGCCCGTTCGATCGGCCTCGCGCAAGGCGCGCTTGAGGATGCGATCGAATACGCTGGCATGCGCGAACAATTCGGCGCCCCGATTGACACCTTCCAATCCCTACGCTTTCGCATCGCTCACATGGCGACGGAAGTCGAAGCGTCGCGTCAACTTATGTATTCCGTCTGCGACAAGATCGACAGTGGCGTTCGCTGCGACAAGGAAGCAGCAATGGTCAAGTACCTTGCGAGCGAGATGTCCGAACGTGTGACAAGCGATTCCCTGCAGATTCATGGTGGTGCGGGCTACACGCAGCACTTTGCAGTAGAACGCCATTGGCGCGACGCACGGCTCACAAAGATTTTTGAGGGTACGTCCGAGATCCAGCAGCGCATTATTGCCGACCACTTGCTCGGGAGGGCGAAATGAAAGTTTCGGAACTCACAAGCCCCAATACCTATTTCGAGGACTTCGAGCCTGGTCAAGTGATTCGTCATATGCGCGGCAAAACGATGACCGAGATGGACAACGTGCTGATCACCAATCTGACGATGAACTCGGCGCAGGCGCATTTCAACGAAGACTTTATGAAGGAGCTGCCGTTCGGTCAGCGTGTGACGTTCGGCGGCATCACCGCGTCGCTAGTCATCGGCCTGGCCTCTCAGGACACTGCGGAGAACGCGCTCGCAGAGCTAAATCTGACTGGCATGCGTCTGAAGTCACCGGTGTTCCATGGCGACACCTTGTATGCACTCACCGAGGTCCTTTCGGTCGAGGACGATCCTGCACATGACGATGCGGGCATCGTACGTTTTCATCACTGGGGCATCAACCAGAAAGACGAGATCGTCTTCGAAGCATCGCGCACTGTTCGTATCAAACGCAAGTCGCACTGGGGGAATCGATGAACACGTGCTCTTTTGGAGCACTTCGAGGCCTCGTAGTGCTCGATCTGACCCAAATGCTATCTGGTCCGTACTGCACGCAACTCCTCGCAGATCACGGTGGGGAGGTCATCAAGATCGAGCCGCCGCACGGTGACGCGACACGGGGGTTTGGGCCATTCAAGCCTGATGACAATTTGCGCGCGTATGGAGGCTATTTTCAGAGCGTCAACCGCAACAAGCAAAGCGTCGTCCTCAACCTGAAATGCACGGAGGATACCGATCGTCTGCGCGCCATGGTTGTCAAGGCCGATGTACTCGTCGAGAACTTCCGCTCGGGCGTCATGGAGAGACTGGGACTCGACTATGAGAGCCTGAGCGCGATTAACCCCAAGCTAGTCTATGCGTCGATTCGGGGTTTCGGCGACGGTCGACATGGCGTGTCACCGTACCAGGAATGGCCCGCCTACGACGTTATCGCGCAGGCGATGAGCGGCCTGATGGGCATCACGGGCAAGCCGGATCAGCCGGTGAAAATTGGTCCCGGCATCGGAGATATCGTACCCGGAATGATGGCTGCGTTCGGCATCGTGTCTGCGGTATTGCACGCGAGACAAAGCGGGACGGGTCAGTACGTCGATGTTTCAATGACGGATACGCTCCTGTCGCTATGCGAACGGATCGTCTACCAGCATTCTTATCAAGATGCTATTCCGGGTCCTGAGGGTCAGCACCATCCCGTGTTCTCGCCCTTCGGCCTCTTTCGCGCGCTCGACGGCTTCGTGGCGCTCGCCTGTCCTTCCGACGCCTTCTGGCGAAGCTTCTGCGAAGCGGTTGGCGAGCCTGCGTGGAGCGACGATGCTCGCTTTCGAAGCGCAAACCAACGCAGCGCACATCGTCATGATGTGAACAGCTTGGTCGAAAGCGTGACGGCCCGGCACACAAAACAGGAACTCGCACGCTTGCTCGGCGGGCGGATTCCATTCGGGCCGGTAATGAACGCACAAGAAATCTTCGCCGATCCTCATTTTCGTGCTCGCGACATGCTGTGCGAGGTTGAACAACCCGGTTCGACCTCGTGCGTGACGATTGCTGGCGTGCCGATGAAGCTGTCCGCCACGCCTGGTGGCATTTTCAATCGAGCGCCTCTTCTCGGAGAACACACGCAGGCAGTGTTTGAGCGCTTCGGCCTCGCGCCAGTTTCTCTTACCTCGGAGACTCACCTATGAACGCAACGTTAGCCGCAATTGCTCCTCGTCCGACTCGTCCCCGACGTGTTCAGCTTGCCGTGCCAGGAAGTAACGCCCGTATGATCGAAAAGGCTGCCGCCTGCGACGCAGATCATGTGTTTCTTGACCTCGAGGACGCCGTCGCCCCGAACGCAAAAGTGGGTGCTCGCCGTACCGTCAGCGAGGCGCTGCTGCATCTCGATTGGGGAACGAAAACCCGGTGTGTACGCATCAACGATCTCGACACCCCCTACGCCTATGACGATCTAACCGAAGTGATCGGCGTGGCGGGTTCACACCTCGATGTCGTGATGCTGCCCAAAGTAACCAGACCGGAGCATATCCAGTTTGTCGACCGACTCCTTACGATGCTCGAACACAAACATGATATTGCACATTCAATCGGCTTGGAGATCCTGATCGAGGAGATCGAAGGACTGGTCAACGTGGAGTCATTATGCAAGACCAGCCGGCGTCTCGAAGCGGCGATCCTCGGCGTCGGCGATTACTCTGCCGCGCAAGGCATCGCACCAAGCGCCGTGCGCGGAACATCAGGCTACCCGGGCGATCTGTGGCACTACCCGCGATTCAAGTTGGTCGCCGCTGCACGCGCGGCCGGCATCGCCGCAATTGACGGTCCGTTTGCCGACGTGCGCAACGGCGCAGCTTACGCAGAGGAGTGCCGAACCGGGGCGTTGCTCGGATTTGACGGTAAGTGGGCACTGCATCCTTCGCAGATCGGAATTGCCAAACAGGCATTCACGCCGGACCTCGAAGACGTCAGGCGGGCGCGCGCAATCGCGGCAGCTTATGCTGACGCGCAGGCCCAAGGCATCGGCGCCGTCGAGCTTGATGGGATGATGATCGATGTGGCATCGGTGAGGCTGGTTTCGAATACTCTGCGCAAGGCCGACCTTTTCGGTATGTAAACTGCACCAGGAGTGCTGCAATCGGGCGAGAAACGCAAAAGAAGCGGTTAAAATGATGAAATGTCATGCTATTCGCCTCGTCAGGATCTCACATGCCACGCCGTCCTCGCGACACTACCTGGGAATCGCCCGCCGATGAAATCGCCGAAGCTTCGCCAATCGCAGGCACGCGCGCGCCGCGGTATGCCGAGTTGGCACGCGTGCTCATTGAGCGCATCAACAGCGGCACGTATGCCGTCGGCCAGTCGCTGCCACCGGAAACCGAACTGTGCGTGATGTTTGGCGCAAGTCGCCATACGGTTCGCGAGGCAATCCGCATTCTCAGTGAACAGGGGATGGTATCGCGGCGCCAAGGGGTCGGCACTATCGTCACGGCGTCCTCGACGCAGGCTCGCTACACCGCCACGCTGAGCTCGCTCAGTGACCTGATGCAGCATCTTGACGCGACTGAACTCCACTTCCTCTCCGACGAAGAAGTCGCGGCGGACAGCGTCCTGGCTGAATTGCTCGAGTGTCCTGTGGGACAGCGTTGGATCCGCATTCGAGCGCTGCGAGTGCTCAAGCGCTCGTCCGAAGTAGTCTCCGCGGTCGAAATGTACGTACAATTGCGCTTCGCGGGGCTCACCGAAATGCTTGGAAAGACACAGAATTCGGTTTATCGCCTGATTGAAGACCATTACCACACACGTGTAGTCGAATGCCGTCAAGATGTCGTACCAATCATAATTTCGGGAGAGGAGGCGAAAAAGCTGCACGTCCCCTCTGGTACACCCGGTCTGCATGTCACACGGCACTATCTTGACGACAAGCTCGATATACTGTCCGTGTCAATCAACCGCTATCCGAAGAATCGTTTTCGCTTCCAAATGCGGTGGCGTCTTTCGTGAGCGACACGTTCCGGGATGGACGCCGGAGAGCACAACCACACCCTTGATCGCATCCTTTCGAAGCTCAACATGATGCGTACTATCATGCGACCACGCTTGGATTTTTTGATTGCCTGGCGTCGCGCACCCGTCACCGGCGAAACTGGTGTATCCGTTTCGCATGCGACATCAAGCAATCGCGATTACATCTCCATGGGCGAAGGGCGCGCATGTCAAACCAGTCATGCATGCGGCGGCCGCTGAGAATGTTTGCATCATTTTATGTTTGCACCGCTACTGCGCCGCAAATGCGGCCATCAGATCGTCGAGGCACTCGATGGTCTCCATCCGCGTCAGGTGCTCGAACAGGGTGGTTCGTTTGCGTGAATCCATGATCGTTCGGCTTGCGCATTCGTGAAACTTCTGTTCAAGCAACGCCATGATCATAGGACGGCGGGCATGTCCAATCGCGTGTTTGACCGGTTCGCTGGTGACCCGTGTTCCGTCTTTTAGAACGATCACGACCCAGTCCGCAGGTGAAAAAAGCGGATCTTCGGGATCGCGCTCATGGTTCGTTACGACGCGCACACGCTGCATCAACGAACGGAGCGCTGGATCGTCGATACGCTCACCGCCCAAGTCGTCGAGCGTGATGTGGCCGCGCTCGGCAACGCAGGCAAGACCGAAGCTCAAGCTAAATTTTGCAGACAGCGCGTCTTCTGGTATCGAATCGCGCAGCATTGCTGCCTGTGCAACACCTATGTGCGCGTCGATGCGCGCAATCTGGGACGGATCGATGCTTGCGTCAGCGCATACCTGCGCCATCGCGTCAACGATGCGATGCATCGCATAACACACTGGATATCGCTTAATGTTGATGCCAAATTGCAGCACCGCACTGGAGCGTTCGTTGATGTGGTCGTGTGACGCGCCAAATTCAAGGTTGCCGCGCGGCGATAGTGCATGCAGCAGACCGACGGGATGCTCAAGTGCACCGGATGACGCAGTCAGCCCGGCTGCGGCGAGCCGCGCCGCGCGCACGCCGTTCGACACGGCAAGGCCGACCTGCAGCGGTTTCATCATCGAGCCAAAGTTCGCGACCACGCCTGCGGCCATCGATGCGGCAATCGACAATGCCCGTGCCGTCATCGTCATGCTCAAACCCGCCACGCGCGCTGCCGCAGCAGCTGCAGCCACCGCACCAATTGTCGAACTCGGATGCCAGCCCTTCGAATGAATCTTGTCCGCCTCGACGATACGCAGGCGTGCCCAAACTTCATAGCCAGCGGCGTAGGCAGTCAGTACGTCCCGACCGCTCGCACCAAGCCGTTCGCCTTCGGCCAATGATGCCGGCAACAGTACGACGCTAGGATGACCATCAAGGGCCGTGTCGTCATAATCGAGTGCATGAGCTGCCGTCGCATTCAACAAGGCCGCCTGAACTGACGACACGCGACGGCCGCTCACGAGCGTCGTCGCCTCATGCAACCTGCCCTCCATCGTGGCGAACGTCGCAGATGCAATGCGAACGACCTCCTCGCCGCGTGCCGCGAGGGTAACGCCAATACAATCAGCGATGCCTAACTTGATCAGCCTGACTGTCTCAGGCTCAAGCGCGTCGAAGTGTAGCGCTGTAACGCGATTTGCGAGATTATGCGTGAAATCTGACACTCATCGTCTCCAGTCGGAATGCGGCCCGCGAACACGTGAAACACGGGCTCTTCCGTCTCGGACGCGTATATCGGTCTTCCCCAGAACAATCTCGCGCTTGCTTACCGTGTAGTCCATGAGAAACCTTACGTCGCGAGGTCGTGGGGTTGCGAATATGCGACGCAATGATGATCGCCGACATCAAGCGATTTTTTCTACAAATTTCTAACCCACGACACCGACAAATATGGACCGAGTCAAGAGTTGTTCGACTCTTGGGTCACACGCATCGCCGGCCGCTCTCGATCCGGTGGAAATATCCGCCATGCGCCGTCCTGGTGACGAAAAAAATATAGTGTAACGGGACCGGAATCCCTTAATGTCTCGACACATACATAGCATTCATGTCGCGATCGTCTGTTCCTGAACTCAATGACCCGCACCGCCTGCGCGGGATCCGGAGCGAGCCACTGCTCGACCATCAAACGCAGTGAATTATTCGCGCTTGCCATTGCCTTCCTCATCATCTCACTCGAACCCCGCTCCTGTTTCGTCAGATATGACATAACCCGGCGGGCCTAACGTTACTCACTTCCACGTTGGTTAAATTTCACCCGCCATTCGAACAATTAAAAAAATCGAACTTTCTAACTCGCGACAATAGCGGCCCACCGCGCAAAGTGCAGCGATCAGATTGAGTCGCGAGACCAATAACGCAATTGATTTATCTGACATACCATCGCCTTCCCAAGCGTTCCAATTCGCACATGTACATTGATCACCGCGATTCAACGGAAAGCCAGACTGTAATCGAAAATCTGACTTTCATAGTTTATTAGGTTGACTTGTACTGTGCTGCTCTAATCGCCTCGTCAAAAGTTTCGTCGGTGGCAACATGCTTATGATTGACAGTGACCAACCACTTGTTATCGGTGTGCAACCATCGGATCCTCCGATCTTCTACATGCGCAGAAAACCAACGCCAAAGCTCCGCATCTTCGGCATTTGCCGCGGCGCTCGCCTCGCGTCGCCTTCTTTCGAAACCCTGCAGGAAATCAGGCTCGCGCATCGAATCGTCACCTCCCGTACCTATTGCCTCACGGGGCGTGGCGACGCTTCTCTTACTCATGTATAAACTCCGGATCTATTTCCTACATTCTTCGGGAGGAGCGCAACAGCTATCGCACCGGCGACCAAAATGCCAGCGATTATCCATAGCGCGATCTCAGTCCTTCCAGTCACATCTCGCACGAATCCAATAAGGAAAGGACTCGCGAATCCGCCGAGATTTCCGGTCGCGCTGATTAAAGCAACGCCGGCCGAAGCACCCGTTCCGCGCAGGAACTCGGACGGAAGCGCCCAGAATGGAGGTGCAGCAGCGATTGCGCCGCTTAACGCAAGCGCCAGGCAGAACAGAGAGGCTATCGTGTCGTGTGTGAAATACGTACTCGATACGAGTCCGACGGCGGCAATGAGTTGAGGAACAATGACGTGCCAGCGGTACTCGTTACGTTGATCGGCACTACGACTGACAAAATACGTCATCACGATCGCTGCGATGTACGGCAGGCTACTGAGAATGCCTGCCTTTTCGACACTCTTTACACCGCTCGAATGAATAAGAGAAGGCAGCCAGAGAGTCATCCCTACATAACCAGCGGCCTGACTAAAGTAGATAAACGTCAGCCACCATAGTCGACCGCTTCGCAATGCACCGCCGATCGTGTCTCGTGCACCCGGCCCCGGATGCGTATCGAGTCTAGCAATGACAAGCTCTTTTTCGGGGGAGCTCAGCCATTTTGCATCTTGCGGGGCGTCGTCAAGCGTAAAATAGAGCACGGCCGCAAGGACAAGTGCGGGAAGTCCTTCGAGAACGAACATCCATTGCCAACCTCCGAGTCCACCAAAATGCTCCAAGCGTCCCATCAGGTAGCCGGATAAGGGCCCACCAATGATGCCGGATAAGGCACTGCCCGAGTAGATGATGGCAATGAACCGTGATCTGCGAACCCTTGGCAGCCAGCTGAGCAGAAAGAAGATGACGCCAGGCAGTAGTCCAGCCTCAGCAACACCCAGCAGAAATCGAAGAATATAAAAGGTCAAGGGCGAATGTACTGTGCACATCAAGATTGATACCACGCCCCAACTGACCATGATCCGCGAAATCCACCGTCTAGCGCCATAGCGTTGCAGAAATAGATTGCTAGGCAGCTCGAACAGAAAGTAGCCTATAAAAAATATTCCCGCGCCAAAGCCGTATACTGTGTCAGTAAGGCCAATCTCGCTCTGCATTTGGATTTTCGCAAATCCGATGTTCGTTCGGTCGATGCAAGCAATCACGTAAGAGAAGAAAAGTATCGGGCACAGTCGCCATACAATTCTCCGGTACACAGACTGTGCATCGTCGCAACTGTCTGTCTCGCTTCTCGAAATAGATAAAGGCGCTCGCTGCTGCACGTCTGTCTCCTGAATCCCGCATTTGGGATGTGAGTTCTGTTCGGATCCGCGCTCCCTTCGTCCGCCGTTCATTCACCTAAGCGAAGTATGTCCGCACAGATTGCGCGCGCGAGGGCGAATGTTCGAATGTCCGTACAATACAAACATGCGCATTTCTTGTCAATGGTCGGTTTAAGCAGGTGCGCGCGACCGTCGAGCGCCGAAACGCAAAGCAATGGTCAACTGGCCGCGCTCTAAACTTGCGACCCGCACTTCCCAATCTAAAGACCTTCAGCTTCAGTGCACAGCTGCTACGATGCTCGTCCACGAGAATCAGGAACCGCCTTCATATATCAGCTTCTTCAGCGTTCACGGACCGCACCGCTTCTTTCCGGCGTCCCTGTATCTGCTTAATCGCATCGTGATTCATGGATCCGTGTTCCTCGGCCTGTTACGTGAATTCAGCAGCCAGCTGTGGCACCAAGCCGAACAGATCACCAACCAGACCGTAGTCCGCAACGCTGAAAATCGGCGCTTCTTCGTCGTTGTTGATCGCGACGATGACCTTCGAGTCCTTCATGCCGGCGAGATGCTGGATCGCGCCCGAAATGCCGACCGCGATGTAAAGCTGCGGCGCGACGATCTTGCCGGTTTGACCGACCTGATAGTCATTCGGCACATAGCCAGCATCGACGGCAGCGCGCGATGCGCCCATTGCCGCGCCGAGTTTGTCGGCGAGCGGTTCGAGAACCTTGTTGTAGTTCTCGCCGCTACCCAGACCACGGCCACCCGACACGATGATGTTCGCGCTCGTCAGTTCCGGACGATCCAGCTTCGTCACTTCACGGCTCACGAACTGCGAGATGCCTGCGTCAGCCGCGGCTTCGATCTTCTCGACCGATGCGCTGCCGCCTTCCGCCGCCACCGGGTCGAAGCCCGTTGCACGCACCGTGATGACCTTGATGGGATCCGCCGATTGCACGATCGCGATCGCGTTGCCCGCGTAGATCGGGCGCTCGAACGTATCGGCGGAATCGACGGCCGTGATGTCGCTGATCTGCGCGACGTCGAGCTTCGCCGCGATACGCGGTGCGATGTTCTTGCCGTATGCCGTTGCCGGCGCGAGGATGTGCGAATAGTCCTTCGCGATGTTCAGCACCGTCGCCTCGACATTTTCCGCGAGGCCTTCGGCCAGTTGCGGCGCGTCGGCCAGCAGCACCTTCGCCACGCCTGCGATCTTCGCAGCGGCATCAGCGGCAGCCTGGGCGTTGTGACCTGCCACCAGCACATGAACGTCGCCACCGATCTTCTGCGCGGCAGCCACCGTATTCAGCGTTGCAGCCTTGATCGACGCGTTGTCGTGTTCAGCAATTACCAGAATCGTCATTTCATTCGTCTCCGCGTTCCGTACATCAAAGCACCTTGGCTTCGTTCTTGAGCTTCTCGACCAGCGTCTTCACGTCGGCCACCTTCACGCCAGCGGAGCGCTTCGGCGGCTCGCTGACCTTCAGCGTCGTCAGACGCGGCGTGACATCGACGCCCAGGTCTTCCGGCTTCACGGTTTCCAGCGGCTTCTTCTTCGCCTCCATGATGTTCGGCAGCGTCACGTAGCGCGGCTCGTTCAGGCGCAGATCGGCCGTCACCACGGCGGGCAACTTCAGCGACAACGTTTCCGCGCCGCCGTCCACTTCGCGCGACACCGTCGCCTTGCCGTCGGCCACGACAACCTTCGAGGCGAACGTCGCTTGCGGCAGATTCGCCAGCGCGGCCAGCATCTGACCGGTCTGATTGGAGTCGTCGTCGATGGCCTGCTTGCCGAGGATCACCAGTTGCGGCTGCTCCTTGTCGACCAACGCCTTGAGCACCTTCGCGACAGCCAGCGGCTGCAGGTCTTCGTTCGATTCGATCAGGATCGCGCGGTCCGCACCGATGGCGAGCGCCCTACGCAGCGTTTCCTGACTTTGCGTCACACCTGCAGACACGGCAATCACTTCCGTCGCCACGCCCGTTTCCTTCAGACGCACGGCCTCTTCGATAGCGATTTCGTCGAACGGATTCATCGACATCTTCACATTTGCAGTGTCGACACCCGTATTGTCCGACTTCACGCGGACCTTCACGTTGTAGTCGACCACGCGTTTGACTGCGACCACGATCTTCATATTGGACTTCATTGAGTATCAAAGCAGCGGTTGATAAGTCCGCCGGCGGGTTACCCACACTGCTCTGCAGCGATCAATAGGCGTAGAACCCGCGCCCGCTCTTCCGTCCCAAGTGCCCTGCGTCGACCAATTCGCGCAGAAGCGGTGCAGGTCGATATTTCGGGTCGTTGAAATCGCGACACAATACGTCCATGATTGCAAGCAACGTATCGAGACCGATGAGATCGGCCAATGCGAGTGGCCCCATCGGATGACCGGCACCCAGTTTCATCCCGGCATCGATCTCCTCTGCGCCCGCGAGTCGCTCATGAAGCGCGAAGATCGCTTCGTTAATCATGGGCACAAGAATCCGGTTCACGACAAAACCCGGAGAGTTCTTGACGTCAATCGGCGATTTACCGATGCGCTTCGCAAACGCGATCACAGTATCGAACGTCTCGTCACTCGTCTGGATACCTCGAATTACCTCCACCAGTTCCATCACAGGAACCGGGTTGAAAAAATGCAAACCCGTAAAACGCTCCGGGTTTGCAAGTGCTGCACCCAGCTTCGTCACCGATACTGACGACGTATTGGTTGCAACAATGGTGTCCTGCCTAACAATCGAGTCTAGGCGCGCGAGAATATCCTGTTTGACTCGCAGGTCCTCGGTTGCCGCTTCTATCACCAAATCACACGTTGCCAGGTCTTGTAAGGTCACGCTGCCCGTAATACGGGCACCTATAGCCGTTGCATCTGATTCGGAGATTTTTCCTTTCGACGCCAGCCGGTCGAGTGCAGAGGAGATGCCGTTGATCCCGGACCGCATTGCTGTCTCGCCGATATCATTGAGTAAGACGCTCAGCCCTGACGCCGCACAAACCTGAGCAATTCCACGCCCCATCTGCCCGGCGCCAACGATCCCTACAGTCTGGATTTTCATTTCATGTTTCCTGCACGTAATGCATCGATTTCGGCCGCGGTCGCGGCTAGCCAGTCCGAGAGCACTGGATCGTTGCTGGCCATGCGTCGGCGGTGCATAACGATATTGCACCGGCTATTTCGGTAGCCGAATTGAGTTTGCAACCAACGTCATGTTGTCGCGAGCGGATGCCCACGCGAATCCGCGAACACACGGTCAAGGGTATTGATCGGACCGCAAGGTGCGCCAACTGCTTTCAGCCGACCTTAGAGATTCCGTGCTCCAACGTCTCGTTCATGTCGGTCAGAACGCGGCAATGCCAGTCATTGCACGACCGAGGATCAGCGCGTGGATGTCGTGTGTGCCTTCGTATGTGTTGACGACTTCAAGATTTACGAGGTGGCGTGCGATGCCAAACTCGTCGCTGATACCATTACCGCCCATCATGTCGCGCGCGACTCGGGCAATATCGAGAGCCTTACCGCAGCAGTTGCGTTTCATGATTGACGTGATTTCTACCGCCGCGGTACCGTCATCTTTCATGCGACCAAGGCGGAGACAGCCTTGCAGACCAAGGGTAATTTCGGTCTGCATGTCCGCCAATTTTTTCTGGACGAGCTGGGTCGCAGCGAGCGGCTTTCCAAACTGCTTGCGGTCCAGAACGTACTGGCGAGCACGATGCCAGCAATCTTCAGCTGCACCCAATGCACCCCAGGCAATACCGTACCGCGCGCTGTTGAGACAGGTAAATGGCCCCTTCAGACCACGCACATCCGCGAACGCATCTTCTTCCGGGCAAAACACCTCGTCCATCACGATTTCGCCCGTAATCGAAGAACGCAGACCGACCTTGCCATGAATGGCGGGCGCGGAGAGTCCTTTCGCGCCCTTTTCCAGCACAAAGCCTCGGATAGCTCCTTCGTCGTCTTTCGCCCAGACGACGAACACATCCGCGATCGGGCTGTTGGTGATCCACATTTTGTTGCCCGTCAGGAGGTATCCACCCGGCACTTTTTTCGCACGGGTCGCCATACTTCCTGGATCCGATCCGTGATTGGGCTCTGTTAAGCCGAAACATCCGATCCACTCGCCCGACGCCAGCCGGGGCAGATACTTCTGCTTCATAGGCTCACTTCCGAACTCATTGATCGGAACCATCACGAGCGAAGACTGTACGCTCATCATTGAGCGATATCCGGAATCGACCCGCTCGACTTCGCGCGCGACGAGACCGTAGCTGACATGGTTGAGCCCTACGCCGCCATAGATCTCGGGAATCGTTACACCGAGCAGTCCCAGTTCACCCATTTCGCGGAAGATCGCCACGTCGGTCCGCTCGTGGCGAAACGCTTCGAGGACCCGGGGCGCAAGCTGCTCCTGGCAGTATGCGTACGCCGACTCTCCTACCATGCGCTCCTCCTCACTTAACTGCTGCGAGAGTAAAAGCGGATCATCCCATTGAAACGAAGGTGACTTGTGCTGACGACTCATTTCACGTCCGATGAAAGTATAACCATACCGCCAATTTAGTGACGTCGATTGAGCAACACAACCGATTTGTTCGCACCCACATGTGCGAAAATCGCACAAATCAACTGCGCCGCGGAGTACGTGAAATGCGCCGAAAAATTCCGTCCACTACCGCGCTATCGGCTTTTGAGGCTGCTGCACGCCATCAGAGCTTCACAAAAGCGGCGGATGAGCTCGCGGTCACTCAAAGCGCGATCTGCCGGCAGATCGCCTCGCTGGAAGCGTTTCTCGGCCTGAAGCTATTTCGGCGTGACAGACGAGGTGTGGCCCTTACGGAGGCCGGCGTCGCGTATAGCCAAAAGGTTGCCTCGCGTCTAGACGACGTGGAGCGCGACACACTGGAATTGATGTCCACTGGCGGTCAAGGTGGCACTCTCGAGGTTGCTGTCGTTCCGACGTTTGCCACCAAGTGGCTGTTACCGCGCATGCCTGGCTTCATCGTCGCGCATCCAGACATCACGATCAATCTATCGACCCGCACGCGCCCGTTCCTGTTCAGCGATTCTGAGTTCGACGCTGCAATCCACGCAAGCGCCGCAAAGTGGCCTGGAACGAGCAATCAATTCTTGATGCGTGAAAGCCTCATCGCCGTGTGCAGTCCGGACTTGATCCCGCGCGGACGCAAGCTGACGACGGCAGACTGGACGCGATACCGCTTGCTCCAACAGAGTACGCGCCCGTATGCGTGGCGCGACTGGTTCGCATCGCGCGGCATGCGAGTCGAGGGCGATATGTCAGGACCACGATTCGAGCTGTTCTCGATGCAGACTGAAGCAGCGATTCGAGGAATAGGCATTGCACTGATCCCGCGACTCTTGATCGAGGATGAACTGCGACAACGTTCATTGATTCCCGTAGCGCAACATGACTACCTGAGCGATCGGTCTTACTACCTCTTCTATCCCGAACAGAAGTCGGACAACGTCGCGTTGGGGATATTCCGGTCATGGATTCAAGAGCAGGCGCGCCAATATCGGGGACCGCTGGGGCTCGAATAAGGGCAATCGTGCGTCGGCGGCATGTCCCACATGCGCGCCCGTGTTCTTGTCGAGTGATGTACGAAAGAGGGTGTAAAAAGTTTTGTGTAAACGGTCATTTGGCAGGAGACTGCCAGTAACAGGAGCATAGATGACCGTAGCGAAACGCAATAAAAGAGAGAAACCCGATGCTGAACTCGTCAAGCTGGCAGACAGCCTGCTGGCGAATTACCAGAAGCCGGAAGACCTGATAGGCGAGAACGGCCTGCTCAAGCAGCTTACCAAGATGCTGGTGGAGCGTGCGTTAGAGACGGAGATGTCCGAACACCTGGGCCATGGCAAAAGCGAAACGGTGACCAATGCCACGGGCAACACCCGTAATGGCCATAGCGCCAAGACGCTGCAGGGGGAGTTTGGCGAGTTGCCGCTCAATATCCCGCGCGACCGTCAGGGGGCGTTCGAGCCGAAGCTGGTGGAGCGCCATCAGACGCGCTGGACGGGTTTCGACGACAAGATCATTTCGCTGTATGCGCGTGGCCTGAGCGTGCGCGAGATCCAGGGGCACCTGGAAGAAATGTACGGCACGGAGGTCTCGCCGACGCTGATCTCGGCGGTCACCGACGCCGTCAATGATGAGGTGAAGGTCTGGCAGGCCCGTGCGCTCGACGCGCTTTATCCGATTGTCTATCTCGACTGCATTCACGTCAAAGTGCGCGACAGCGGCGCGGTGCGGACCAAGGCGGTGTACCTGGCCATCGGCGTGAACATGGCCGGCCACAAGGAGGTCCTGGGACTGTGGATCGCCCAGACCGAGGGGGCCAAGTTCTGGCTGCAGGTGGTCACTGAGCTGAAGACGCGCGGCGTGCAGGACATCTTTATCGCCTGCGTCGACGGGCTTAAAGGCTTTCCTGAAGCCATTGAAGCGGTCTACCCAAAAGCGGCCGTGCAACTGTGCATCGTGCATATGGTGCGCAACAGCCTGAACTTCGTGCCGTGGAAAATGCAGCCGGAAGTCGCCGCCGACCTGAAGACGATTTACACTTCATCGACCGTCGAGATGGCCGAACAGATGCTGGGCACCTTCGAGGCCAGGTGGGACAAGGACTATCCGTCCATCGGACAGAGCTGGCGACGCAACTGGGCACGTGTGATTCCGTTCTTCGATTACCCACCGGAGATCAGGAAGGTGATCTACACCACGAATGCCATAGAATCGATCAACATGAGCCTGCGCAAGGTGATCAAGACCCGCAGTTCGTTCCCGACCGATGAGGCCGTCACCAAGCTGTTTTACCTGGCCCTGAACAACATCAGCAAGAAGTGGACGATGCCGATCCGCGACTGGAAGGCCGCACTGAACCGCTTCACGATCCAGTTCGAAGAGCGGCTGGTGCCGGGCTAAACCCTCAACCCCGTTTACACAAAATTCCGGACACCCCGTACGAAAGGTCGCTGAGGAACGTCTCGTCGACACCCGGCAGTCGCAGGATCGAGTGCGTAGGTGAGCAAAGATGCGACAAAGCGTTGCCAGTTCGCCCCGTCTCGCTGCCAGATCAATCGCGCGAATTTGCGACACGCTGTCTGCGATATCTGCTATCTCGTGGGCCATTTCGCGCGTGCTCCAATAGCGCTCGTTGAGCTCGCGCACGATCTGCAGCTTGCGGATGACTTCCACGACGGCCGGTGCGACAGCCTTGTCGGCGCCCGCCCCATCGCTTGCCTTCAAAACGCTGGGCAGCGCGCTCTCAGCTTTTCGATCCATGCTGTATGCCATGTTTCTCTCGTGTCTCTTGGGATTATTCAAGAGGCGGCCAGCGGCTGCCTGTCGTGCAGGCCTCGCGCGCGGCCGCACGAACGTTCATTGAATCGGGACGGCCTCACGTGCTCTCATCGAGCAGCACCGATGAAGGCGACATGGTTGGCGGCGTCGTGCGCGACGCGCACTCATTGGGCGCCGGCGGCGCTTGATTTCGGCTGCGAATCCGGGCGACGCCTGCGCCATGTGCAGCGGAATCACGACGCCGAGCAATTGCGCCGCAAGTCCTCCCGGCGGCTGCGCAGCATGGCCGAGTCGACTACCTCGTAGGGGCCTTTGAAGACGATCGGCCGCATTCGATCTGCGCAATCGATGGGGCGCTCGGCGGATCACGCATCGCATCCCGGATCATCGATTCCCAGGGAGTTCCAAGCGGTCGACGCGCCCGATCTGCTGCTCGACCACGCCCGCATTCCACTGGAGATGAGCACGACGGTCCGGCACGCCTTGTGGAGATTTAGGCCTTCGCGCCCCATCATCGACTGCGCATTCTGCGCGTCTCGGACCGCGTCTAGCCGTACATCAGGCGCGCAAAGCCGCCTGCCAGGGCGGTTGTATTTATCCTTGAGGCGCTCCTCTACACCGGCTCACGGGGCATCAAAATCGAAAACGGTGGGGTCGCGGAAGCATCCGCACCGAAGACTGTCAGCTGCTGCATGCACACCGGCGGGCCTTGTCCGCCGACGCATGGAAGGCGACCCGACTATTGACGAATCGTCAATGAGGTATTCATCCGCGCCACCTTCCCTCCGTTGATGACTTTTTCTACATTAGCCACAAGCCCTGCCCCAACGCCGACACCACTGACGGGACGAGCGACAACGCAATCTCGAACAGATGAACCTACGAGTCCGGAGACACGACCATGATCATCGATCCCTCTACCCAGAATGCCGCGGAGAATTACAAACTTCTGATCGGCTCCATTCTTCCGCGCCCCATTGCCTGGGTCAGCACGCTTTCTGAAGCGCGAGTGGCAAATCTCGCGCCCATTTCGTTCTTCACCGCCGTCGGGCGCAAACCGCCGATGATTTCGATTTCGCTCCAACCGCGCTCCGATGGCGTCACCCTGAAAGATACGTTTGTCAACATCCGAGACACGGGCGAGTTCGTGGTCAACGTGGTTAATCTAGATCTGGCCCACGCGATGCATCGCTCGGCCTTCGAATTCTCGTCCGACGTCGACGAATTCACTGCGATCGGTCTCGAGAAGGCTCAATCCGCCGTCGTGCGCCCACCGCGCGTAAAGCAATCGCCGATCGCTATGGAGTGCAAGGTCGAGCGCATTATCCCAATCGGCGACCAAGGCGAACATGTCGTATTCGGCGAAGTGCTCCGCTTCCAGATCCGCGACGAGCTATACCTCGATCGCGGCCGGATCGATACAGGCGCCCTACAGGCGATCGGCCGCCTCGCCGCCGAATATACGCTGGTGCAAAACGCCTTCACGACCCCGGTGGACGAACAGATTCTTTCGTCGCTCAGCCGCAAACGGCTGGGCCGGCTGGATGGTCATGAGGACGGCTACTCGCCGATCGACTCGAAGAGTTGGAGTGCCTCCGGCGCCACGCTCTAAGCTGATAACCAGACAACAAGGAATATCCATGACTTCGCATGCTCAAAACGGCGTGACGCCGAACATCCCCCAAGACTCTCAATCCACCCTTGTATTCATTCACGGGTTCCTTGACGGAGCCGCCGCCTGGGACGATACGGTTGCAGCCCTTGGGGAACGCGCCAACGATTCGGTGTGTGTCGACCTTCCGGGCATGGGTGGACGCGTAGATGCAGACGGTCCGTACAGTCTCGATCGCTTTGCCGACGAAGTCGTCGACCGTGTCCGCACGCTGAACCGTCCCGTGGTTCTCGTTGGCCATAGCATGGGCACGCAGGTAGCAGAGCTGGCGGCAAGCGTACTGGGATCGCAGGTGCGCGCGCTCGCCCTGCTTACGCCGGTGCCACTTCATGGCGCCGGCCTGCCGGACGAGGTCATGCAGTCCTTTTACTCTCTTGCCGGAAATCCGACCGCGCAGCGCGAACTCCGTCGCCAGGAGTCGGTGAACCTCGATGACGCACGCCTTGAAAAGCTCGGTCGCATCGGCGATCGGGTCAAGGCGGAATCCGTCGGCATTTTCGCCGACATCTGGAACAAGGGCCATCCGTCAGGCACCGAGCACACATGTTACAGCGGTCCCGTCTTAATTGTCAGGAGTGCGGGTGACTTGTTTGTTAACGAGGAAATGATCTTCTCGTCCGTGGCCCCGCATTTCACCAACCCCACCATTGCGGTCGTTGAAGATGCAGGCCACTGGCCGCACGTGGAGCAACCGGAGTCCGTCGCCGCTATCCTCAGCGAATTCCTGGCCGTGGTCGATCAGCCGGTCAAAGCTGGGGTTGTCGCCCAAGGTTGGACGCGCGCTTTCGAGCAGAAGTCGGCGGATGCTTTCAGCGACGCATTCGCAGCAAACGTGGTGCTTGAAGCGAGCGTGCTCACCAGGCCAGTGGAAGGAGCGGAGAACGTCAAGACCGTGTTGACAATTGCGAGCTCGATCTATGAGTCGCTGAGGTTCACGCATCAAGCCACACATGGCCTGCGCAACTACCTTGAATGGGAGGTCCAGGCCTTTGGGGGCGAGAAGTTCTCCGGCGTCACTGTCCTAACAATGGACGAGGCCGGGAATATCGTCCGCGCTGCCATTCACCATCGGCCGCTTGGCAGCGCACTGAAATTTTCTTCCGAACTATCACGCCGACTGGTAGGCAAGATTGACGCCAGCTTTTTCTACGATCCCGCTCATTGAGCTAATAATCTCTGGAGGTTGTAATGGTGAAACGTACTGATGTGGAATTTGAAGTCGATGGGGGCGTCAAGCTCCGCGGCTGGCTCTTCGTCCCGCCCGGAGAAGGGCGCCGGCCAGCCATCACGATGGCGCACGGCTATGCCGGCGTGAAAGAGATGGGCCTTGAGCCCTTTGCAGAAGCCTTTGCTGCGGCGGGATTCGTTGTCCTGCTGCACGACCATCGCGGCTTCGGCGCGAGCGAAGGCGCGCCTCGAAACGATATCGATCCGTGGCGTCAAATAGCCGACTGGCGACGCGCGATCAGCTTTCTCGAGACCCAGGAGTTCGTGGACCCGAACCGTATTGGCCTGTGGGGCACGAGCTACGCGGGCGGCCACGCCATCGTGCTGGGCGCGACGGATCGGCGACTGCGTTGCATCGTCGCACAGGTTCCGACCATCAGCGGCTATGAGCAGGGCCTTCGCCGCATTCCCCCCGAAAATGTCGGTGCAGTCGAAGAAGCGTTCTCGGATGACGATCGTGCGCAATTGCGCGGTGAGCCTCCGCGCCGCCAAGCGATCGTCAGCGACGACCCCAGCATTGCGGCCTCGTATCGTGCGAAAGATGCGATCGCTTTCTACACCCAGCCGCTTCCGGAGGGAGCGTGGCAGAACGATGTAACCGTCCGGTCCACGCGCGCCGCCCGCATGTACGAGCCGGGGCAATGGATTGCCCGCGTCTCACCCACTCCGCTTCTGATGGTCGTGGCCACTAATGACACCATCACGCTGACCGACTTGGAGCTTGCCGCCTACGAACGCGCGCTGCAGCCCAAGCGTCTTGTAACCATTGAAGGCGGACACTTCGATCCGTATCTGTCGATGTTCAAGCACTCCAGCGAAGCCGCAATCGAGTGGTTCAACCAGCACCTGGGCTAATCCAGCCATTTGTTCATAAGGAAAACGATATGCCCAACCTGACTATACAATTCATCGACGGCATTGCAACTATTGTTCTGAATCGCCCGCCGCAGAATCGCATCGACGACCAACTAGTCGACGAGCTCGCGGCGGCAGTCACCGCCATCGAAAGCAGCGACGCGCGGGCTGTCGTTCTCCGAAGCGAGGGCAATGACTTTTCGTTCGGGGGCGACATCCTCGAATGGCCGGATGCGACCGTGCATGAACTGCGTGCGCGCTTCGAGCACTATATGTCGGTGTTCAACCGCTTCGAACGGCTGCCCATGCCGGTGATCGCCGCGGTGCATGGCCTATGCTTCGGCGGCGGCCTTGAGCTGGCGCTGCGTGCGGACGTGATCTTTGCTGCGGAGTCGGCAACTTTTGGGCATCCTGAGCAGACGCTTGGCATCGTCACCGTTCTCGGCGGCATATACCGCATGGCAGAACGAGCTGGACGCTCGCGTGCTTCCGAGTGGGCCATCACGTCTGAAAAAGTGCCGGCCGCCACGATGGCGCACTTCGGCATCGTCAATCATGTCGTTGCGGACGATAAACTTCGGCAGGAATCGATGGCATTCGCAGAAAAGTGCGCGCGCGGACCCACTCGTGCGTATGCAGCGCACAAGGCGCTGCTGCGCGCGTGGGCTATCGGTGGTGTTGCGGCCGCGGACGACGCAATGTTAGACATCGCCATGCCGCTGTTCGAAACCGAAGATGCGCGGCGCGGCATCCAGTCTGCGGTTGACGCTCTCAAAAGCGGCCGCCCACGACCAGTGCTCGAATTCAAGGGGCGCTAGCGGGAGGTACAAAGTTTGCGGTCTAATAGTGCCTCCGTCGCCCGGAGACAAAAATGGACCGCATCGCCGCAATGAACGTCTTTGTCCGGGTCGTTGAAGCCGGCACCTTCACCAAGGCGGCCGAGACGCTGGATCTGCAGAATGCTACGGTGACGAGACTCATCCAGCAACTGGAAAACGACCTGAAAGTCCGATTGCTGCACCGCACGACGCGCTCGCTCACGTTGACGCCCGAAGGGGCAAGCTATTACGAGCGCGTTGTGCGCGTGCTTGCCGAGATAGCCGATATCGAATCTTCGACTCGCCAGTCGCGCGCGAGGCCGTCGGGGAGAATCCGTGTCGATACTGCCGCAGCGATTGGCACAGTCGTCCTCATACCGGCCCTGTCCGACTTCTATCGCCTGTTTCCCGAAGTCGACATCGAGCTCGAAATCGGCAGCAAGCATACCGATCTCGTGGCGGAAGGCATCGACTGTGCGATCAGAGCTGGCGTCGTGGATGAGCCGTTCATGACAGCACGGCGCATTGGCGAATTCGGCTTTGTCACCTGCGCGACGCCGGACTACCTGCGCTCTTACGGCGCGCCCCGATTGCCCGATGATCTGCGCGAGCGACCGACCATCGGCATGACATGGGCCCGCGACGGGCGAGCCCGGCCATTTCAATTCGTGAACGGAGATCAAAACGTCGAACCAACGTTGAACCACAAGCTCGTGGTCAACGACGCCAACGCCTATCTGGCTGCGGGTTTGGCGAGCCTGGGAATCATTCAAGCGCCCGCCTATACCGTGCAGCATGCGATCTCGAGCGGCCAACTGGTGCCCGTCCTGCGGGACTGGAGTCAAGATGTGATCCCCGTGAATGTCGTCTATGCGCCCAACCGGTATTTGAGCGTGAAGGTCCGCGTCTTCATCGACTGGGTTGTCGAGTTGTTCGAGCGCAATGAATGTCTGCGCCGCCGTTGAAGCAACACGGTCTCTGGCCAAGAGTCCACCTGGAACAGCGCCATTGCCGGCGGTGGACTGCTGCGCGGCCTGTTGCTCAGCGGTTTGGGCGTTGCGTCGTTCCCGTGGGTCGCGTTGATCCTGGTGTTGGCCAGTATGTGGATCGCACGCGGGGCGCGCGCACATGGATTTCCACCGGGACACAGGGCGTCGAACTCCGCTGTCGCGCGGTACTAATGCCAAATCAATGGCACATCCTGACTATATTTCGATATTTCGGACACTGAGTTGCGCAGATTCAACCATCCGGGGCGGTCCGCTTGTGGCCGCGCACCGTCGCTCGGGAAAATCAGCTGCCGCACGCGCGAACCGGTGTTTGGCCGTGTCGAAGTGACGGGCCGCGGGTACCATAGACAGTTCATAGGTGAGTCTCAGGAGGCGCCATGAAAGCGGTGTGCCCGCTGCACGGGCCAACGAATATCATCCGCACGAACGTGTACGGATTTCCGGTCTATGCGTGCTGCTGCGACGACGTGCGCTATGTATCGCCCCCGGACGCATGTAAAGGGCTCCGACGCAACGCGGACCTGACCCACAGCATCAACCTCAACAACCGAAAACGACAAAGGAATAGTACTGACGATCGGCCTGCCGCCTGAGTATTGAACCGCCGCGCGATCATCCAACAAGAAGCAAGGACCCGTGTCGACCCGCTACGGCCCTTCGGCCAAGCAAGATTAAATGGCTGTTTGCAAGGTAGAACGGCCTTTCGCTCAGTTAGGTCAGCGGGTAGACCCTCGCACAGGGCGGTTGTCGGCGGCCGGCCTTGTAAACGAACGTCCGGTTCGAAGGATTTAGTGCGCGCGCTCGCCCTTGACCGACCGAGCTAATTCTTTCCACGCAGGCGTTCAGCTTGCGGCCTGCCCGTTTCCAGTGATTCTCGTCCAGGAATGCTTTTGCGCTAAGGACTCAGCAAGGCTGAGGCTTATCTCCTTTACGGATACCTCTGTCCATTTTCGGAAAGGCGGCGCGACGGAAACGATTCGGGTCGCGGCGCCCACATCGCGAAGTTCACTCGACCAGAAGAGTCGATTTCAAGGCGACTGCATTCGCCAGATTGTAGACGTTGGGAGAAGTGGCCATTACCGCGTCATGGATTTCGGCGAACTGTTGCTTAGTAGCGCTACCCTTGATACGAACGGTGTAACGCAGGCTTTCGTAGCCGTTTGCCACGTCCGCGTCGATCCCAAGAAATCCTCTAAGATCGATGTCACCCTCAGTCTCAATCTCCAGAGATTGCAGCGTGATCCCGCGAACGGCGCATTGCGCCACGTAACCCACCGTTATGCAGGCGTTCAGCGCCGCGATCAGATGCTCCTGAGGATTGGCGAATTGGTTCGAGCCACCAAGTTCGCAAGGCTCATCGATATCGATCGTGAATCGACGCGACACCTCCTGCCCTCCGATCGCAAACCCCTCTACCTCGGCGCGACTCCGGGTCTGGCCCTGCCAGGTCGTTGCAACGCGCCAACTGGTGGCGGCTTTCGATGCATCGCCCCTGACGCCCTCGATCAGGGCGAACAGGTCGTCGACGTTGACGCCGTTAACGATGTTAGGTTCATTGATCTGTGCATTGGCAATCATGTTCCATCTCCTTTACAAACGTGGATTGTTTCAGTTTCGGCAAATCGCATTGCAGGGTGGCGAGCGCAGCCTGGATGCGCATGCCCTGGTCTTCGGAGATGAGGCTATAAAGCACCTCCCTGAAACGGGGATGACGTACCCCCGAGTGGATGTATTGCCACCTGTAAGCCTCAAGGAAATTCGCTTCGACCGACAGGGTTTCCAGTTCGTAGACTGCGCGGCCGCAGTTGGCCACGAAGTAACGCGCGTCGGCGGCGGCCTGCGCCTGCAGAATGCCGTCGATCGCGGCGACCAGTTCAATGAACTCGTCAACAGCCTTGTCGCGATCACCGGCCGTGACAGTGGCGTCGTGACGCCCCCATTCGAGCTCGTCGAGGATGGCGTGCTGACTCTCCTCCTTCCAGTGGTAGAGAAATACATTCTTGAACAGTTCGGAAAGCTGACCGTCCGGGTTGATGCTATGGCGGTAGTGGAGTTGGGTGAACAGTTCGATATGCAGTGTCAGCGCCAGTACGGCCCAGGTGCTCTTGCCGAGGACCACGGCGGCAATGGCATCAGGGTCGACGTTAAAGCGATAGCCAGCGGGCAGGGTTTCCCCGATCATCATGTCGATGCGGCGAAACAGCGCCTGATGCTTAAGCTCCTCGTCGCTAAAGCGGACCAGCGCCTCAAGCGCCACCTGGTCACCGAGCCAATAGTCACGGCTGACTTCCAGCACCTTGGCATTGATGAAGCGCTCTACCAGTCCGAACACGTTGGCATACGTGCGTCCCTGAATCTGGCTGACGAAACGCTTCTCGCCATCGGACAGCGTGACGAAATTCGGAGCCAGGGAGAGTCCGTCGGGCAGATATTTCTGAGACGCGTCGAAGGTGCGGCCTCCAATCACGTCACGGTCGATGTCCCAACTGACCAACTTTGAGGCGCGAATGCACCGGGCATAACGATCGCGGTCGGTGAGTCGCGATACTGCGTTCATAGCATTTCTCCCAATATGGACCGACATGCGGTCGGGATTTGAGTGTTTATCTACCGGCCAGGACCAGACGGTTGAGCTGGCATTCCGGTACGCTCAAATGTACGACTGGGAGACGCGAGGTTCTATGATCAGGCCGCCGTGAGATATGACCGAAACCCCCGGTCGGATTTGACGCGTGTGAATGAACGTTGCGTCGGGCATGGCACGGGGCACGTTTGCGATTTGGTCAATTGGCGCAATGAGTCACCGTTCACGTCGTGCGCCTGCTGGTGTTGTCGAAGCACGTTGGGCTTAGTGGTCGGTGTCACTGATCCGGTGGTGGTGTGATGCCAATCGCGCCGAGTGCGGCCGGCCCAGACTCGGTAGCACCGTTCACCTTTCCTTTGCTCTTGCGCCAACCGGCCGGTGGCATTCCAAATTCCCGCCTGAAGGCCCTACTGAACGCTGCCTCCGACTCATAACCAATGTGCTCCGCTACAGCTGCGAGTGACTTACTGCCAATCAGAAGTTGCTGCGCCGCGATCTGCATGCGCCATCGCGCCAGGTACTGCATTGGCGGTTGTCCAAGAAGATCGGTGAAACGTTGCGCCAACGCGGAGCGCGATAACCCCACCTTGCGCGCAAGCTCATCAACGGTCCAAGGGTGGACTGATCTTGCATGGAGCAACGAAAGCGCACGTCCAACATAGCGATCGCGCACGCCAGCCAGCCATCCTGTCTGGTCAGCAGGTAGCGCTTCAATACAGCTACGGACCGCTTCGACAAACAAGAGTTCGGACAGTCTGGCGAGGACGATCGTACCGCCCGCCCGCGAACCGGCTGCCTCGGCGGCAGCCAACTTGAGAGAGGACTCAAGCCATGCTGCACGCGGATCGTGACGCATATCAATCTTGAAGAGTCGCGGCAGCGATGAAAGCAGTGGGTTACTTAGCGTATCGTCGCAGGCCAGAAAGCCACATACGATGCGAGTCGTAGGTCCTCCGCCTCCGTGGGATAGCGTCATCACCTCACCGGGTTCTGTCTCCATCGGCCCGACTAATAGCGACTCCGTTGGCGTGGGCGCAAGATCCACGGCGCTGCCCATCACGTGTGTTTCGCCTTGCGGCACCACGAGCAGTTCGCCGGCATTGAGATGAATAGCCGAATCGGGGTCGCCTGCCAGTTGTGCCCAGCAGCTACCTTCTATGATCATATGGTATGAAACTACACGCTCGGATCGTGGTAAATATGCTGCACAGAGTGCAGCATCAGTGCGGCCTATCAAGCACCACGGTGCCGTGAAGGTTCCATTCAGATACACCGCGCCGCTTAGCCGCACAGCGCGCAGGACGTCAGAAACTGCATCCATGAATAGCTCGCGTGAAATGCGATTTCCCGGGCAAGTGAACAGGGATGCCGGCCATTTCTTCAATCTGGCCGACGGGTACATGTTAAACCTGCTGCGGCGGTACATAACAAATACCTTACCGATGATTTTTCAGCACGCATGATGCATCGCCGCGCGATTCGTGCGGATGTTCGCGGGTGGCCCTTAGCGAGCATGTCTGATCTCGATTGATTCCGGCAGCAGGTCGTCCTGAGTCTCCGCATCGTTCTGTCGTTCATGGTCTGCGGGGCAATCGCGACCGGGATTCGAGGTGTGCGGGCACGGCGACGTACTGCCCCATCATCACAGCTCCTTCGGGTCTGCCTCGATACTTTTGAGTGTGAGCGCATCGCTGTGTGACACAACCGCGTGCAACCAGGTCGCGCCCTTCTGCAGGAGGACCGGACAACCCTTCTGGACGCGCTGCAATGGCCAGGCGAACCGGAGGCAAGACCTGGACGATCGGGCAAAAAACATCGACGCACGGGCAGGACGGCAACAGGTTGCGAGAGGCAAGGTTCGTCGCAGGGCGGGACGTGACAGATCAACGTCATCCGCACTTCGCAGCCAAACCTTCCACCGATTTCGGAACCTGGCCGCCTCCAAACTTGCGCAGATCGGTTCACGCACAGTGGCTTACCGGTTCGGGCAAACGAAACAGCGTGAGATGCCGATGAAAAACCTGATAAGCCGTGTGATGTACCACCCGCTCATCGCACTATTCATGTTCTATTTGACCGACCTGATGCACCATGTCGACTACAGTATGGCCGGCGCTCTGTTCGTTCTGGCAGCGAAATCCATGTCCCGCGTCGTGAACCTGTTTCAACAAAGGGTAGCGCCATACGTCGGTGCGGCACGCCAGGTGGATTAATACGACGCAAGATGGAAGCATCGGGTTAGACAAGCGAGAGCATGGAATATCCTAATGGTTAGCTTTTCGGAATGGCCAACGCCCGATGGACACGATCGGGACGCATGCGTCCCTTGCCAACGTGAAGCCGACGTTCGAATGACTGCGTGAGAGAGCTTGCCAACGACGGTAGATGGCCGGGTACGGACGAACCCAATCGCCGCGTCGCCGATCAAGTGACGCCAATGCACCGTTGCCGCGATCCGTGCACGTAGTGTCCGGACATCGATATGTACAAGGAAGGGCACTATCAAAACTGAGCGTGTCTTCGCAACGTATACGGAAGGGCGTAACCTCGTATGAACGGAGGAAGCCGCGCTATGCCGAGCGACGAGCGCAGATCTTCGTCGCTACGTAGCCACCTTCCCTTAAGGCTTAAGGTGCGGAAGAGGTCGTCATGCCTGATACCGAGGTGTACAAATTTCAATACGCGCGTCGACAGGGACTGCAGCGTACCTATGATGTAGTTCTGAATATCTGTCGGCTGGAATCCGGCGTCTGTTCTTACGCGGCATGGGTCCATTTCGCCGGCGCATTCAAGGGGAACGGACTGATTTTCCCACTGATCGCAAAAACTACGGAGGAAGCGGCGGTGGAAGCGCGAGGACGTATTGAAAACGACATCGAAGACCTCGCCGGCATCGCTGAATAACATTGCATTGGTTGTCTGGAGTTGGCCATGGAAGAGCAACAGGTGCACCGAGGCTACATTATCACGGTCAGCGCGCGAGAGGACTGCGACGGCGGGTCGACCGTTACATTGCTTGTGGAGCAGATGTCGCGGCGTGGCGAAATCGACCGCAAGGGCGGCCGCATACCTGAGCCGGAGCACTACCGCTCATTGCTCAGCGTAGCGGCCGCAGTCAGCGACGCGATAGACCTCGCCAGGCGCGCGATCGATGCCCAGCCTGGCGGATCTCCGCGCGAACATTAGCCTCCTACCCGTCCACCCTTTGCCGGGCAAGCGGCGGCAAGCGTCGTATCCTCGAGCAGACCCCACACGCACGTCAAAATCACATCAAGTGGACAGTGCAGTCGCTTCAGCACCTTGCCGACGCCAGGGGCAAGGTCCTGCGCGGTCTTCGTCGTCCTGGCCATCGGGGTCGTCAGCACTTTCCGGCCACCGGATCTTGCCTTAACGCCTTGTTGCGACATAGTGCGTAACGCCAGCCGTATTCGACGTGGCGAGTGCGCGCGCCTTCCGACGGGACTTTACTGCAAGGTACCCCATCGCCCGACCGCCGGCTCGGCCGAAGCCCACTTCCAACCGTCCTGATCCTTACAGATCGACGCGACGAACCAGTCAGCGGGCGCACCGGGCTTCTCCCCAGCAATGACCGAAAATGCAAACTCGCGACAGGTCGCCAGCGCGCTGTCGAACTCGCGCAGCACGCGGACCTCGCCGTGACCATTTTCGAGCGGCAGCGCGTGTTTGACCCGCCACGGCTTCGTCTCGCCGACCGGCAATGCTCCCGCCGTGGCCGCGATCGCCATCTGCTGGTCGCCGTGCAGCGATTTCGTCACGCGCCTGACGGCTTCGTCGGCGGCGGCCTGCACCGCGATGCCCACGCCGATGCCGATGGCAGGATTGCTGGTGACGGCGCCCGTCGATACGGCGGCGACCGCACCGGCCACCGCGCCGATCGACGTGCAGCCACCCATCATTACCGTCAAACTCGCCACAACGCCGGCCGCCAGCATCGCATCAAGGCGGCGCTTCATTGCAATGCACCCCAGCGTGCTGTGGCCGGCTCCGCCGAGGCCCATTTCCAGTCATCGCCATCACGGCACACCGCAGCGATGTAGAACGAACTGGTCGCGGGCTGATCCTTCTTCGCATCGGTATCGACGGAAAAGACAATTTCCTTGCAGTCGAGCATGCCGGTACTGATCATCCGGCTCACAGTCACGCGGCCTTTTTCGTCTGGCTCGATCGGTACGCTGTGCCTGGTGAACCAGGGTGCCACGGCGCCGACCGCGAGCGGTCCCGCCGCGGTCGCAATCTGCGCCTGCGTATACGCGTGCATCACGCGTTCCGAATACTGCACGCCGGCTCGGGCAGCGGCCACTGCGCCGAGGCCGATGCCGGTGGCAACGGCCGCGTTGCTGGTCACCGTGCCGGCGACGGCCGCCCCGGCGACACCGGCACCCGCAATGGCGCCTTCACTGTAAAGTGAACTGCAGCCAGTCAGACTGGTACTGACGGCTGCCAACGCGAGATAGGTCGCCAGCGCGACAACGTTCAGGCAATGCCGCCGAATCGCGCTCTGCATGATCCTTTTCCTCGCTCCGGATGGCTTGTCTCGATCGATGCAGTAGCCGATTGCGCGAAAGCTGCAGACGCATCGCGAGAGCGGGCGCATTCCACATTTTGACGCGAGTGGATTAGTGAAACCAGCGAAATTCGCAGGAGCGTTGACACCCTGTCAGCGACGTCTCGGCCGTTGTACGCTTAGCCCGAATAGGAGGGGCCATGACTCAAAAGGCGCGAGAGCTTTACAGGAGCGCGAACGGAGACCGTTGGTCCCTCGTCCACGAATACGACTCTGGCCGGGTTTTCGTCCGACATGAGCCAAACCTCTCGTCAGGTGGCCGGCCGTCCGACATCTCAATTGGCGACTTCCTTGTTCGAGATGGCAAAGGGCCGGAGCATACCGAACTGCTGCGCCTGATCGGGACATCGGTGGAGACGCCAGCCGATAACTAGCGCTTACCTTTTACGGTTGTTCAACTCGCGTCGGTGACTGCGCAGGCCTGCTCCGTGCCAGTATGGCTTTCAACGCCGATGCTTTGCGCTGCTGGCGGTGGACGCCGACGCCGCCCCTCAAGGTAATACCGTGGTTGGACGACATCTGCCTGGGGACGCTTCAAAAAACGGAAAACAGGCACGGTAGCGACAGAACGATCTGTCGCAAATCGACCGAGGCTGTGTGAAAACACGTCGATCGCCTGTCGTTAGTCAACACGTTTTCCGATGGTGGCCCATGAAGCGATACATCGAAAGCGCGGCGCGAGAGCAAGTCGCGTTGCTGCCTGAGTCTCTCGACGATTACGTCGACGCTGATAACCCTGTACGTGTGATTGACGTATTTGTCGACGAACCTGATCTGATGAGTCTTGGCTTCGAGCGTGCTGCACCAGCTGTAACCGGTCGACCAGCATATCACCCATCGACCTTGCTCAAGCTGTACATCTATGGGTACCTGAACCGGCTTCAATCGAGTCGTCGTCTTGAGCGCGAAACACAGCGCAATCTGGAACTGATCTGGCTGACGGGCCAGTTGACCCCGGACTTCAAAACCATCGCTGACTTCCGCAAAGACAACGGCGGTGCGATCCGCAAAGTCTGCCGGGAGTTTGTAATGCTTTGCCGGCAATCGAAGCTGTTCTCGGATGCCACCGTTGCCATCGATGGAAGTAAGTTCAAAGCGGTCAACAACCGCGACAAGAACTTCACGGACCACAAGCTTAAGGCTCGCATGGAGCAACTCGAGCAAAGCATCGGCCGTTACATGGATGAACTGGATCGGGCCGATCGTGAGCCAGCGAGCCTACCGGAGGGACGCGTCCCGCACCTGAAAGAAAAGATATTGAAGATCAAGGCGCAGATGCAGAAACTCGGCGAGATCGAAACGCGCATGCGTGCAGCTCCAGACGGCCAGATCTCGCTAACTGATCCGGACGCGCGCTCAATGGCAACCAGCGGTTGTGGCACAGGAATGGTCGGCTATAACGTGCAGACCGCTGTGGATCTCAAGAACCACATGATCGTTGCGCATGAGGTCGTCAATGTCGGCCACGATCGTTCCCAGTTAGCGGCGATGGCCAACCTGGCGCGAGATGCGATTGGTGCAAATCAGCTAACCGCATTTGCTGATCGCGGTACAAGAGTGAGGAAATTCTGCGATGCGAGCAAGACGGAATCCAGACGCTGGTCCCGAAACCGCTGGCCTCAAACAGCGGAACAGCAAGGCCGAGGGTCGCTTTGATAAACGAGACTTCGTCTACATCGAATCCGACGACGAGTATCGTTGCCCGGCTGGAGAGCGAGCCAATTGGCGCTTCACGACTGTTGAGGCCGGCCTGACGATCCATAAGTACTGGCCGTCAGCGTGTCCGAAATGCCAACTGAAACCGCAGTGCACGCCGAGTCCATACCGAAGAGTCACGCGGTGGGAACATGAGAAGGTGCTTGAAGAAATGCAGTGCCGACTCGATCAGACGCCGGACGCCGCGAGGCTGAGACGACAGACGGTCGAGCACCCGTTCGGAACGCTCAAGTTCTGGATGGGCTCTGTGCACTTTCTAACCAAGACGCTGCCACGTGTTCGAACCGAGATGAGCCTTCACGTATTAGCCTACAACCTCAAGCGCGCGATGAACATTCTGGGTACGAAGGCATTGATCGAGGCGATGAGGGCCTGAGAACGCCCATCGCCGCGCCACCAATTGAAAAGCTGCGAAGTTGTTTCCTTCGATCGCGCTTTACCCCAACTTATCACCGCTACGCGCCGAACGTTTCCACACAGCCTCGACCCGTTTCGGACAATGACAGGGAGCCACGTCAACGGCAGCTTCCAAGGTACAACGGTCATCCTCGCCTATTGCTGGCCGACCTACGACGCAGTCGCAGGCATTCGCTGCACGGCGAAAGCTCATCGTTTGCAATTTGTAAATATGGCTGCCTTTTGTCGGAAATTCATCAGCCACCCTCCGAATATCGTGAAGTACAGTATTTATTTGCTATGCCACTTTAAGCTCGGCCGACTCACGAAGTCACAATTTCGCGGACTTTCGTGCACCCCATCTGCACGTGTCTGCCGACACCGGGCGAAAAAATGACTGCTTGGTGAAGCGTTTCGCCATTCATTCCATTGCCCCACGCATGGGCTTTCTCGCCTCAGGCTCGGGAAGAGGCCGTCGCACCGACGCTCTCTCGCTCCCTCATCGCTTGCTCCGCAAACCGCGGTAGCCGGGGTAGCACTGCGGCCGCTTTTATTTCCATTCGTTTGGATTGGGCGCCTATCTCGCCAGGTACTAGGCGCCTGCGCGCTGTGATGTTACGTGCCTGGTTCGGTGACAAGGAGATATGGCCGTGAAGATCAACCATTTAAGCATTTTGTCAGCAACCGCCGTTGCACTTCTCACGCTCAGTGGCGCCGCGCAGGCCGGCGGCTCCGGCGACCGCGGCGACCGCGGCGACCGCGGCGGCCTTTGCTCGAACGCAACGCTAAAGGGACCGTTTGGGTTTATCGGTCACGGAGAGATACTTGGATTGAAAGCTGCCGATGGCACGTTGCATCCGTATGCTGCCCCGTCGATCCTCGATGACGTCGCCCTGGTGACGTTCGACGGCAGGGGCACTTTTCAACGCACCGACTTTGGCATGATTGGCGGGTTGCCGAAAGGGGGGCAGACGACATTCAATCCGAACCAGATGGGCACCTACACGGTGAACTCCGATTGCACCGGCACTATGAAAATCGTCTATACCGCTGGCGGAGCCGTGCCGGCCGGCGTCGAAACTGATCTGAACATCGTCGTCGCTGACGACGGGACGCTCGTCGAATCCGTTGTCTACAGGGCCGTCACCGTGTCAGGCGTGAGCGGGGACGGCAACGTAAAGTGTCCATCGGATTGCGAGCAAGGTGTGCAAGAAAGTTTTGAAGGGAAAAAGGTCCTGGTCTACGGCTTCCGTTAGTCGAGTCCCGCATGGGCTCGCGCTCGCTAAGGCGCTTGCCATGAGTGGCGCTGAGCCCGACCTTGGGCGCAGGTTTTCGGTCCTTTAAGCCTGACGACTAGGTCATTTCGCCGACCTATCGCGATACGGCGCGCGCCGGTGCGAGTGATGCCAGCGGACACCGACGCCACCAACTTGATCATGGCTGCGCAAGGAGGCGGAGCGTCGATCACATGATGCGAGCGCAAGGCCGTTGTTGGCGGCGCAGCGGAGGTTCGAACGCCCGCGTGAAGGTCTGGTCGAACCTCCCTTGCCGGCCGACTACTGCCCAATGAAGGCGGCATACGAGGCCAGATCCTTGTCCGGCTGCGATCGGCAGCGCGCAACTGCGGGTCGTCAATCCTCTCCGAAGCAGCCGTTCAACGTTCGACATGAGTCACATGCGCAGCTTGTCCGCAACTCGCCGTTCGACGAAGAGAAAAACGGATTGCTGTATGTTGAACCGGCGAGCGGCGTGGTACTGCTGGCTCCCGGAGAGCGCTGCCGGGTTCAACGCGCTGCCAGTCGCGAGGCGAAGTTACTTCAGGTGAATGAGGACTGATCCCTCCGAGATTTTCGGCGCGGCCGCGCCCGTGTTTCCGGCGTTTTTCTCGATCCAGTCCTTCGCCTTTTCGACGCTTTCATCAATGCCTGCCTTGTCCTGGCAGACAGTAACCGAGAATCCGCCATCGCCGCTGCGTGCGAGGGTGTATCCGACAAAGCCCTTGACCGAACGCAGCAGTTCTTCGACGTCAGCCGCTCGTTTCTCCAGCAGATCGAATAACTCCTTTGCACCCTTTCCGGAATATGTCCTTATAACAGTTTGCATGATTGGATCCTCCTGTTTGATGGACCGCCGAGACGAGCACGCCGCACAAACAATGTGTGCAGCCTCCTCTC
The DNA here is from genome assembly GCF_003387275.1 of Paraburkholderia sp. BL6669N2. NCBI lineage: Bacteria > Pseudomonadati > Pseudomonadota > Betaproteobacteria > Burkholderiales > Burkholderiaceae > Paraburkholderia > Paraburkholderia sp. BL6669N2. The sequence goes on from NZ_QUNA01000002.1 coordinate 3,104,562, forward strand.
CGACCGCGTGGAGTGTGTGCAACTCATTGAGCAGGCCGCGTACCTAATATCCGCGAGCCTTACCTAGTCTAGTCACTGTGCCGCCGCAGTAAACCTGGGGGAAGCGATGGAAAATCCTGGCGCCTTCACCCAACGTCCGCAATTGGCCCCGGCATTGCCCTCCTGGCGGTCGGCCGCACCCGTGGACTAGACTAAAGAGCGGCCGCCGATGGGTCGGGTTTCATTCGACTGGTTGCTCGGTCGTCTTGCTGTCAGTGTCGTCACTCGGAAGTTCCTTCCGGCAATTGCGTCGGAGCAAGCTCGCGAACGGCTACCGGATAGGTGCATAGATGCCGATCGATCACACGCGCCCCGAGGTCGTTCTTGTCGACAGTCCGGCGGGAGGCTTCTTGGTACGGCAGCCCGTCGTCGCGCGGGCGCGCGATGGATAACCCTTCAAGGAGGCAGCGTCATGGGCGAGTTTGCGATTCAGGAATTTCGCGGGAGGCTGATCGGTCCGTCAGACAAGGACTACGACGAGGCGCGAGCGCTCTACAACGGCATGATCGATAAGCGGCCCAAGGTGATCGCTCGCTGCACCGACGCCGCCGATGTCATGGCGGCGGTCAACTACGCGCGCGATAACAAACTGCTTCTCGCAATCCGCGGAGGCGGACACAGCGGCCCCGGTTTGGGCAGTTGCGACGGTGGGCTGGTCATCGACCTGTCGCAGATGCGCAGCGTGCGCGTCGACCCAGCGAGCCGCACCGTGCGTGTCGAACCAGGCTGCACTGCAGCGGATGTCGATCACGCGACCCACGCTTTTGGCCTCGCCGTACCGCTCGGCATCGTCGGCAGCACGGGGGTCGCGGGGCTGACCTTGGGCGGAGGAACCGGCTACCTCACGCGCAAGCACGGCCTCACGGTCGATAATTTGCTCGAGGTGGATGTAGTGCTGGCCGACGGCTCTTTCGTCACCGCTAACAAGGACCAGCACGTTGATCTCTTCTGGGCGGTGCGCGGTGGCGGCGGTAACTTCGGCGTGGTCACCAGTTTTCTCTTTCAGGCCCACCAAGCCAATATGGTGTTCGCCGGCCCGATCTTCTGGGACGCCAAGGAAGCCAGGCAAGTTATGGCGATGTACCGCGACTTCATCCCACACGCTCCCGAAGAGCTTGGCCTATTTGTCGGCCTGAAAACCGTGCCTCCAGTCGATCCCTTCCCTAAGGAGCACTGGAACAAACCCGCCTGCGCCTTGATCGGCGCTTTCAACGGGCCGATCGCAGAGGGTCAGAAGCTCATGGCCTCGCTGCTCGAAAAACTGGCCGCCCCGCTGTTCAACTGGATGGGCGAGATGCCGTGGACTGCCATCAACAGTCTGTTCGACCCGTTCTTCCCTAAAGGCTTGCAGTGGTACTGGAAGGGCGACTTTGTCAAGGCGCTACCTGACGAGGCGATCGACGTGCACATCGCCAACGCGCTCAAGGCACCGACCACACTCTGCCTGATGCACCTTTACCCGATAGACGGTGCCGTTCGGCGCGTCGCCAGGGATGCCACGCCGTGGAGCGCCCGGGACGCGTCTTTTTCGATGGTTATTGCCGCGATCAGCCCCGATCCCAAGGACGCCGAGGCGCTTAAGACCTGGGGCCGTGCCTACTGGAGGGCTATCCACCCGTTCAATCTGGAAGGCGCCTATGTCAACTTCCTGGACGCCGACGAGGCGGAGAACCGAGTCGAACTAAGCTACGGCGAGAACTACGCGCGCCTTGCCTCGATCAAGGCGAAGTACGATCCCAACAACCTGTTGCGAGTCAACCAGAACATTAAACCGAAAGCGTGAAAATCTACGTGCGCGGCCTCGCGCGCCCGCGCCGCGTGGTGGTGTTCAGCGCGAACACGCGGCGGAGATTGCCGTCGTCGGTTGCCGGGTGACTTGGCTGGGCCGCGCACGTTTGAAGAGCGTCCACGTCGCGCCAACCTGATCAGGCGACGCGTGAATCAAATCGGGGCTAACCGAACTCCGCGGAGTTCACGTTCCCGGCACTCAAGGATCCTGGACCTCTCCGGTGCGTGCAAGCTACGCGAAACAGTTCTCGAGAGTCCGCTTCGGAGCAATCCTAACTGGTACGTCGACGTCCGTTCCTGGCCGAGATGGAATGGACACCCCATCTCAATCTTTCGGTCGGCGGTGCGATCATTGTCGAAACAGGTTGGCTCGATGGCTCGACGCAAAATATCGCACTTGGACGTTTGATCGGACGGCTATTAGGGCGACGCATGCATGGATGCATGCGCGGAATGTCGCTGCCTCGGGGACTTCCAGCGAGGGACCGGATCTTGCTCGCGATGTCCCTGTCCTGCTGATGGAAGGGAGCGCGTCATGATCAAGCTACTTGGCATCCTGGCTTTAGCGTTCAGTATTGCGGGTTGCGTCGCTGCCCAGCCGCCCTACTACGGCTACGGCGACCCGCCCGGCTATTATGCGCCGCGCCCCAGTGTCGGCATCGGGATCGGGGCAGGCAGTTTCGGTGGGAGTGGTTTCGGAGGCGTCGGCGTCGGTCTCGGGTTTTAGATGGGGCGATACTGCCGTCAATCATGCGTCGTCTTTGGCCAGCAGTCCGACATGAAGCACGCCACTGTCCCGGGCACAGCCTCATGCGCGACGTAGCGGGAGCGTCAGTTCATTGCGCCCAGAGATATCAGCCATGAAACCGATTCTCTCGCCGGCATCACTTCGCATTCGTCCCGTTTTTGCGCCGCGTTGGTCCCACACCGATCCAACTGCGTCATCTGGACTGAACGAATGGATGACCGCTTTCCGCACAGCAGGTGCCCGCGACGACCAATGTCGACGGGGCGCTTCGCCTCGCTGCGACGGACCCTCAACGCCCTGTTGCGATCCCGTCTGCACGCGGGAGTGACACCGAAAATGAGGTCTCTCTTTCGTCGGACCGCGCTTCGATCGTACCCTGATGGGCCGCGGCGATTTCACGGGCAATGTACAGACCCAGTCCGAGGCTACCCGCACTTTCATGGTTGCTCTGCTGGTCCGGCCCCCGCGTCAGGGGATCGAAGATGCGCGCCAGCGTCGCGCGCTCGATGGCAGGCCCGCAGTTAGTGACGTCGATACGGACATGCGTTGCATCGCCGGTCACGTCCACGCACACCGGCGTGTCCTGTGCTCCATACCTGATGGCATTGAGTACAAGATTTTGAAGCAGTTGCTGCAGGCGCTGGCCGTCCCAGACGCCCTGTGAATTGCCACTCACGTGTAGCTCGAGTTGCCTGTCAGGATGAACTGCCCGCAATTCGTCCACTTCGTCGGCAAGCACGTCCGCCAGATCGATACTGGTGGGCGTGACGTTGATGCCCAGACCAAGCTTGCTTCGGTTGAAATCGCTCAAGTCGTCAAGCAGCGCCTGCATCCGGGCCCCGCTTCGTATCAGTCGGGCGGCTGCGCCCGATACTCGCTCGCCCGCATTCAGTGCAGCCAGATACGATGCGGTCACCTGAATCGCCTGAAGCGGGCTACGCATGTCGTGCCCCAGCATGCCAAGCAGCAGGTTCCGGTTCTGCTGGACCTGCATGCTGAAAAAGGCGACCGATTCCGCAAGTGCCTGGTCGATCGCTTCATTGAAGCGAATGACGTCGTCCAGATCAGGCACCGCGGGTTCGCAGTCGTCCATCCACAAGCGAAGTACACTTGCGCGCAGTGCGCGATATTCGGCGGCGAGCTGGTTGATACTGAAGCCGGCCCGTGCCCTCAGCAGGGCATGCGTTTGTGCGGCTGTTTCGCTCGCGTCGATCGACTCGGGCGCTCGTCCCATCGATTTCTCGCGTTGGGCGTCCCTGGTTTGCGAAGTCCGCAAGTCCTTTGCCACCGCGAGCAGGATCTGCGCCGCATGGTCGCGCAACGCCAACGACTCCATGTTTGCCGCCGCCGGCAGCAGGGAGGCCGCGAACGTCTCCCACTGAGCCAGAATCGGCTCGACGTCCCGGGAGATAAAGTCAGCAAGTCGCATGTAGGCGTCTCCACTACGCAAATGGGCTGTCATCGCGGCCATCAGCGTACCGTATGTTACGCGCAAATTGGTGCCGGATTTCGCGCGACTGGCTGTCCCCGCAAACTTGATGACGCCAGCGCGATCTCGGTGCGCAGCCTGAATCCAACAACGGCCGTTCGAACCAAATACGCGACTGTCGCATGGTGGCCGGTTGCCGAAGATCGCAGTTCGAGCGCCGCGCATCCCCGGCGACCTCGGCCCGAACTTCCGGAGCCGACCCGTTCCAGCCGACCGACCAGTTTTCGCGAAGGTCTTCATGACGTATTGAAGCGGCTGTGGATGTGGGCTGTATCTGCGCTTGATCGACGACCGGTTGCGTCGCGTTGATAGGGGTTCCGCCACAGAGCGGGCCGCATAGTGCGCACCCGGCACGCAGTCCACGCAATTGATCGCGTAGCCATGGGCACGCGCCGACAGCCACAGATGCTCGATCCCTTGATTTGGTTGTTCTGGCCGGATATCGTATCCGGTCCGGGTGCGATTCCCCGGTGTGTGTTTCCTGGCCTGTCCTTCAGTTGAAGGACAGGCTATTTTTTGCGCAGCCCCGCGCTTGCCGACTATCGGCTGAACATGTCGTCAATAATGCGCTGCCCGGCGCTGAACCCCGCCATGAGAGCATCGGCGTGCGTCGCAAAGGGCCGTTGCCGTTCTTCTGTCAGGCGCACCGGTGGGGCCACCGGATGACCATTCACGTTTTTCACATACACGATCGCCACAAAGCCCTTCGGTGGCAATAAGGTAACGTTTCCAGAAATTTCCCGCATAGCCTCAAGCTCGACGGCGACCTCGAAACCTTTGTACCTGTACGTTTTTTTCATGGCATTCCCGAACTACATGCGCGGGCACAGTGTACGCTTTACTGACCGGCCCGACGGTCGGACTTATACTGAAGCACACGGCAGCCGGTAGCCGCGACACGAGCGCTCGCGACCGGACTTAAAGAGTGCAGCCGTTCGTCAGCTCCGCCACCAGGCTGGCAAGTTCGGGCCCGCACCAAGTCGCCTCGCCGAGTGGCGACTTGTTGTTCCATCAGCAGACGTCCGCCATGCGACTGTGAATGGCCGCAACTGGCCGATTGGGTGAGGTCGCCAACGGCCGCTTATTGGCACTCCAGGTTGCAAAACCTAAATCTGGCTGACTGACCGGTTTGGAGAAAGTTGTCTGACCGGAGTGGGTGTTCCTGTCATTTGGCGACCCTCGACCGTTTGCAGCAGAAATCCGCGACGCGGGCGCCGCGTTGATCTGCCAGGTGCAGTTCTTGTCGCAGATCGACGCGGCCTTGGACGCTGGCACCGCAGCGATCGTAGTACGGGGCACTGAGGCAGGGGGGCACGGAGGAAACCGTTCAACGTTTCCGTTTGTACCGGAAGCTGCCGACTACTTGAAACAACGCTCGCCCGAGACTTTGCTGGTTGCCGCCGGAGGCATAGCGGACGGGAGAGGACTGGCAGCAGCCCTGATGCTTGGTGCAGACGCGGTGGTGGTGGGGACGCGTCTGTGGGCGTCGGCCGAAGCGCTCACCCCAAAGGCGCACACTGACAAGGCCATCGGTGTGACCGGCGATTCGACCATTCGGACGAACGTGCTCGATGCGCTGCGAGGGTTTCCGTGGCCGACAGAATACTCACTTCGCTTCCTAAAGAATAAGCTGACCGACGAATGGGCTGACCGGGAAGCCGAGGCATTCCGCGCCTTTGGTACGCTGTCTGAGAAATACGCCCAGGCACGCGCGCAGAACGACCTGGGTACGGTTGCAGTCGTCTGCGGAGAGGCTGTGGGTCTGTTGGAAGACCGCCCGAGTGCTGAATCAATCGTGCAATCGATGGCAGCACAGGCGGCCGATCTCCTCCGTAACGGCAGCAAGCTCAAGTTCACCTCGCCGTCGTGATAGTGGGCGAGCTGACCCTTCACCGGGCTGACCGGCCGGCCCGACTACCAACGCTTTTGATCAAACAACTTCCGACGCCGGAAAGCGGCCAGTCGTGACGGTCCGCAGAAGGTCTGTCCACACTTGTTCTCTAACCGTAGCTGTTTCCAACTACTACCTCCAAATGGCAATCGCCGGACAGCCTTTAACGTAATTGCGATAATGGGAGATGCTGAATCGTCCGGAACGGGATTTGCCAATACATTCTCGTCGACGGTTGCCCGACGTTCGTCGCAGGCATTTGACTGCCGGGTTGCGGACGGAATCGTGGAATGACGCACGGACAATCGAGGCGGGAATGCCTCCGGGGGAGACATTACGGAAGCGACTCAGCGAACCGCCCGCAACCCTTCCGGCCTGCTAGACTGGAAGCTACCTGCAAACCATGGAGGGTGACATGGTGTCCGTCTATGTGGTGAAGACCGGTGAGCAGTTCCTCTGCACCGCCGAGGACGGCGACATCGGCATGGCATCGGCGATTGAAAATGCCACGTCCTTTCTTTCGTATGAGGACGCGGAAAAAGCGGCGAACGAGCACGCTGATCCCGGATACGAAATCGTGGCCGTCTGCGTTATCAGACACTGACGCGGAGTCCGCTGCTGGGCGCTCAGCGAGGGAGGCCACTGCCAATTTCGCTGGCGCCACGCGATATGGTGCTCCGGTTGACTGCGTCCGAAATCATCTGCGAATGGGCCTGCGTTGCGCATCGAGATTCGCACGATGCGGTCAATGCGCGCGTTGATCGCCTTCATCACGGGCTCATGGCCGCGAACGACGAACCGTCTTCCACGAACGCTCTCAGAAGCGCCGCAGGCCCTCCATAACTTATCGTAGAGAGTGGGCGCATGGAGACCCGTCACCTTGGCTATTCACCCAACACCCTACCGCCGTTTCCGTGGCGTGGTGAATACCGCCACTGGGCGGCCGCCACGGTCTGGCGCGCCTCGTGAGCACGGCGCTGTTTCGTCTCAGTGCGGCCAGGAGCCGCCTGTTGAAGGCGGTCAACGTCCGTCGGGAGATGCGCTGAGACCGGACACTGGCTACTTTCGTGACTGCTTATCCATTAATCCTCGGAAGAATTACGCCCGCCCCCGTTGAGCGATTTTGAAAAGTATTTGCATTTTGGAAACACTTTCCACTATCATCACTCTCACATCGAATGACTCAACTCGAGTAATCACATGAGCGCTATAGCGGAACGCATCCTCCGTGTACTGGAAGAGCTCGCCAGTGCGCCAGAAGGCAAAACGCTTTCAGAACTTTCCGCTAAGTTCGATTTGCCAGTTAGCGCTACTCATCGTCTTCTTGCGGACCTGGTCGAGCAGGGTTATGTGCGCAAGGACGAACGGCGCGGCGAATTTTCGCTGACCATGAAACTTCCTTCGCTGGGACTGCGATTTCTCAGCGCAGGTGGGGTCGTTGACGTCGCCCAACCCATTCTGGAACGACTTGCGGCTACTTCGGGCGAATTGGTTCGGCTTGCGATCGTCGATGGCGAGCAGTTGATTTACGTTGCCAAGGCGCAAGGCGCGCGACAAGGTATCCGCTACGACCCGGAGATGGGCCGGGCGGTGACTCTTTCATGCAGTGCAGCAGGAATGACCTGGCTGGCTGGCAAGAGCGAAGAAGATGCGATTCGGCTTGTGTCGAAACAAGGCTTTGGCATGCCGTCAGACTTTGGTCCGCTTGCGCCGACCACGTTCAAAGCTCTACTGCCAATGATCGAGCTTGCGCGCAAGAATGGCTACGCAACGACGCAAGACATGTTTCTGCCGGCAATGAGTTCTATGGCTACGCCTGTGCATTTGAGCAATGGCGAAGTGCGCGCAATCCTGATCATCGCGGGACCGATGTCACGGTTGACTGAAGAGAGAATGAAAGAGCTCGCCCCGGCGCTCATGGCGACGGCAACAGAATTGTCCGATGCAAGCGGTGTGTCACCCATGCTTAAGCAGGCGATGCAAGGCGCCAGCCGCACAGCAGGCGCTGAGCGCTAGGCCAAGGCGTCCATTGCTAGACGTTATCCGTTCGTGACTTGATGTAGTGACATGGCGAATTGAAATTCGCCAATGATTCAGATCAGATATTTAGCAGTAGAAATCAAAATCAGCGATTGACGCAAGAGCAGCACAGACTCTTTTTAAGACAGCAGGAGACACGCATGAACCATGTTTCAGAGCAACCTACCTCACATTCCATGGCGAACAGGGCGGTGAGCGCCGCCACGCTTGGCACCGCACTTGAATGGTTTGACTTTACGCTCTACGGATCAGTCGCAGCCACGGTGTTACCAAAGTTGTTCTTCCCGGCGATGGATTCGAGTTCCGCCATGCTTGCCTCGTTGGCAACTTTCAGCGTCGGACTGGCCGCGCGTCCACTCGGCGCGATCATCTGCGGATACTTTGGCGACAAGGTTGGACGTCGCAATCTCATGCTCGGTACGGTGTCGGTGATGGGTCTGACATCGGTACTGATGGGTTTGCTGCCGACGTATGCGCAGATTGGCGTTTATGCGCCCCTGCTGCTTGTCATTCTTCGCATCGTTCAGGGTTTTGCACTTGGCGGCGAATCTACTGGTGGCCAACTGATGGCGCTAGAGCATGCTCCAGCAGACCGGCGAGGTAAATACTCCGGTCTGATCGGCATGTGCGCTCCGCTGAGCCAAATCGTTGCTAACGCGGTGCTTCTGCTACTTTCTTCGACGATGAGCGCGGGTGCCTTCATCAGCTATGGCTGGCGAATTCCGTTCGTGCTGAGCTTCGTGCTGGTGTTCGTCGGCATTTACATCCGACTGCGCGTTGCGGAGACTCCGGCTTTCGTCAAGATGCAGCAGTCCGCTGTTGCCAAGGTCGGGAGCCCTTTAAGGGATGCGTTCCGCCTTCACTACAAGACGATCATTCGCATGATGCTGTTCTTCTGCGGACCGACTGCACTTTTCTATCTTGCCGTCGTGTTCACGTTGAGCTATCTGACGAATACGCTCGGCGTGCCCAAGCAGACCGGCTTCATGTTGCTGATGATCGCCAATGCCTGCGCCATCGCGGGTTCGATCTTTGGCGGCCTGCTGAGTGACCGGATTGGCCGTAAGCGCGCATTGCTGTTCGCGTCCGCCGCGACCTTCGTGATCATGCTGTTTTATTTTCAGGTCCTAGCTACTCGAAGCTTCGTACCGATGGCGATAGCTATGGGGCTTTTCATGGCATTCACGCAGGTCCAAACGGGGATTCAACCGGTCGCGTTCGCTGAGGCGTTTCCAACCAATGTTCGCTATTCCGGTTCGGCCCTCGCATTCACCGGTGCAAGCCTGTTCGCTGGTGGGCCGATTCCGGTGGTCGCCGCTTGGTTGTTACACCTTGGCAACGGTTCCCCGTGGCCGCTCGTCGCATTGGTTGGAGCACTCAACATCCTGTCGTTCTGCATGATTGCCATCGGACCAGAGACCGCAGGCATCGACATGAACCGCCTCGACTCAGCGGCCGAGATCGCCGGTGAGCATCAACGTGTCTCTGGGCAGGCCACATATTGATCTCGCGCTGTGCCTTCGCTTTGCACTGGAAGAAGCACAGCCTTTGAGCACTCGAAAGCAGATGGAGCAAACACAATTGGACAACGCAAACACTGGCCTTCTCGCGATCTGGAGCACGATCGCGGCCGAATCAGAAACTGACTACATGCACTGGCTCACCCGGGAGCACATCTTTGAACGGGTAGGCGTACCGGGTTTTCGCTCAGGGCGTGTCTTCAAGCGACGCAACAACCGGCCCTCCGAGTACATGATGCTGTACGAACTCGACAACGCAGACGTGATGGCGAGTTCTGGCTATCTGGAACGGTTGAATAACCCGACTGCGTGGACGCGCCGGATCATGCCGACGCTCGAGCAGTTTCGCCGAGGCGGCGGAACTATTCTCGCTCGGGGTGCGAACTCGGCCGGACACGGCGGTCACCTCGCCATCGCACGATTTGAAGACGCACTACCGGAATGCCTGACAGCCCAGCAAGGGCAGGCAATCGTTGATGCGCTCGCGAAAGGCGACTGGGTTGTGAACGCGCAGATCATGGCCGTGAAAAACGGGGCGACAGCCATTGCCACGCAGGAGAAGTCGATGCGGCGAAGTTCAGAAGGTGAATTCGCGGGACTACTTCTCGTGGAGTCGCTCGATAATGGCTCGCTTGACCGGGCGATGATGCAGGCGAGCAAGGCAGCCGGGACCAATCCTGATTTGTTCGAATCATACGACCTCGTCTTCGTCTGCCATTCCAGGTAGGCGACTGCGTAAGAGCATCTGATGTCTGGAATAACTCAGAGAGGGAGGCGGTCCGGCCAAGGCGAGACGTTGCATCGGATGTCCGTGAGAATGTCTGTAACGGTCATTCGGTCAATTTACGCGGCGGTGCGCTTTGGGTGGCGTGCTGCCGCTCGCGGCAAGCCGCGAGTCGATCACGTGACGGTCGGCAAGGTTCGGCCAGGTGCTGACATTCGGACCCGCACGAGTGTGGCCATTCAAGCGGCCGCTCCGCCCCTGGCAGCGGACCTTCATGCGCGAACCATGTCCGTCGCGTCGTCGGATGGCACGGCCGGTCGCATCAGCCTTTGTTTGCGGTTTCGAGAGCTTGCTTGAGCAACGTAAAAACGGGCCCGGCCCACGGCATTATCAATACACCGCAGGCATACCCGGTGGACGATGTTTGAAGCGTCGATGCACCCAGTAGTATTGGGCGGGGAATTTCAGTATCTGGGTCTCGAGAAACGCATTCATACAACGCGCGTCATCCGTGTCGCTTTTCGATGGGAAATCGCTGAGTGGGTCAAAGACGGTCAACCGATACCCTTTGAAATCCGGCAGTACTTCTGTGACGAACGGCACAACCCGCGCGCCCCCCATTCGCGCAAGTCGCGAGACGGAATGTTGATTTGCACGGAATCCTGACCCACGGGAGCTGCGGACGAAAACTTGGACTACCTGGAGGTAGTTCATGTACTCGTACGAAGACCGCATGCGAGCGGTCCGGCTTTATTTGAAGTTGGGTAAGCGCGTCGGGGCGACCATCCGACAGCTGGGGTTATCCGACCAAGAATTCTCTGAAATCGTGGCATCTCGAATACGAGCGATGTCATGATTTGCGGACCGGCTATGTTCGTTCCAGGCCGGTATATTCGGCCGAACGGAAGAAGGTGGCCGTCGATCATTACTTAGGCCAGGGCCGTTGTGCTGCTGCAACCTTGAGGGCGTTGGGATATCCCAGTCGCGGGACGCTCGCCGCCTGGATCGAAGAACTGCATCCCGAAATCGGAAAACGCATTGTCGGCAGAGCAACTGGCAGCATTCCGAAATCGCCGGCGGTGAAGCAGGCGGCAGTCATCGAACTGTGCACCAGAGAGGAAAGCGCGCGCCTGCTTGCGCAGAAAGCAGGCGTGAGCAGGCCGACGCTTTACAATTGGAAGAACCAGCTACTCGGTCGTGAAGCCCCAGCATCCATGAAACGCCAGAAGAAGCCAGCGCCTGACAGTGAGCGTGCGAAACTGGAACAGCAGCTCGAATCGCTTCGACGCGACGTCCGGCAACTGCAGCTCGAGCACGACATCCTGAAGAAGGCGAACGAACTGATAAAAAAAGGAATGGGCATCGTCCCGCAACTCCTGAGCAACCGGGAGAAGACGATGCTGGTTGATGCCCTGAAAAACACCTACACGTTGTCAGAGCTTTTAGCCGTATTGGGGCTAGCTCGCAGTTCCTACTTCTATCATCGTGCGCGTCTGCTCGTGACCGACAAGTATGCTGGCGCTCGCCGAGTCATCGCAGACATCTTTGAAGTCAATCACCGGTGTTATGGCTATCGCCGGATACGCGCTGCACTGGGCAGGCAGAAGGTCGTTATCTCGGAGAAAGTGGTGCGACGTTTGATGAGGCAGGATGGGCTGACCGCTGCCACAGCAAGACGACGTCGCTACCGCTCCTACGGCGGAGAAATAAGCCCTGCGCCGGAGAACATCATCAATCGTGACTTCCGCGCAGGAGCCCCGAACGAGAAGTGGCTCACCGACATTACCGAATTCCAGATCCCGGCCGGCAAGGTGTATCTGTCTCCGTTGATCGACTGCTTCGATGGACTGGTGGTGAGCTGGACAATCGGCACGCGGCCGGATGCCGAACTTGTAAATACCATGCTTGATGAGGGCATCAAGACGGTAGCCAACAGTAATAAACGGCCTGTGGTCCACTCTGATCGCGGGGCGCACTATCGCTGGCCTGGATGGCTCGCACGCATACGTGATGCCAAACTAGTTCGCTCGATGTCACGCAAAGGATGCTCACCCGATAACGCGGCCTGCGAAGGCTTCTTCGGGCGGCTCAAAACGGAGTGGTTCCATTCCCGTGATTGGCGGACTACGACCGTCGAGCAATTCATTGAGGTACTTGACTCCTACATACGCTGGTATAACGCGAAGCGGATCAAGGTCTCGCTAGGCGCTCTCAGCCCGCTCGAATACCGGGAGAGCCTGGGAATCGCAGCATAAACCAGTCCAAGTATTTAGCCGCACCCCCGGTGGGTCAGGATTCCGTGCAAATCAACAGATTCGAAGCCTTTCGACCATTCTTGGGTGGAGGCTGGACCATTGATCTATGACGTTGCAGTATGTTTACCGTTGGAGGGCGGCCACCCAACAGGCGGGCCGGTTTTTGCGTCACATGATTTACTGACTAGCCAATGGGTACATCACGCGTATCTTCAATCCGACACCGACTCTCTTGACTCAGTTGCCAAGCAGGTTGCTGCCTGGTCGTTGGCCAAGTATGGAGAAGAAATCTGGGTGCGAGATAGGCGCCGGCTCTGGGAAACAATCGCAATAATCGGCTCCAAAGTCGGGTTCAGGTTTGATCCCGTTGCATTGGAGATTCGCCACGGTTCAGCGCTTCGTTTTCGTGTGTCGCATCTGAACAACGGCGAATCTCATACCGGCTAGCCGGAGACGCTTGTGCCGCTTGCAGCAAGATCTCTGGATGCTTTGAATGTCCGTCTTCCGCCAAAACCATTGGCTCTTCAGGGTCGAGACGAGTTATTCGCCAATAACGAAAGTTGACACTCACCGACAGCATCCTAGGTGACGCTCGGCATGACCTTACCCCCAAACCCGAATACCTACCAGAAAACGTTTCAGAGATCTGTCGGCCCTTTTGGTTGCTTCAGGAACGAGGCCGCGATCACAGCGACGAACAGGCCAAAGAAGATGTAGCCGGCCAATGCCTCGGCGGCTGCGACCAAGCGAAGTTCTTTCGTCGGATGGTAGTCGCCGTAGCCCGTCGTCGTGAAAGTGACGATGCTGAAATAAAGCGCGGCGATCCATCGCGAAAACTCGCATGAGCTGACTACGAGCACAACTTGGACGTGGCGCGACTGTCGAACATGAAATTTCCGATGCGTGGGTGCGGACCGTTCATTCATAATGATGAACAGGATCGCCCCGCGGCGACGTTCGCTGGGACGACCACCCTCCACGCGAGCAAGTCTCACCAACCTTTCCTATTTGTTCCCACTCTGTCAAAGACACAGTAAGGCAATTTGCATAACGCCGCGCCCCACCCTCAGTGGGTCGCGAGAACATTTTCGGTGACAACGTGGTTCGCAAAAATTGATCGGTGGCACGACGGCGCAGTCGCTCGACCGTCATCACGCATCCATCTCCCTGCAATTGCCCTGCGACCTGCGACAGAGCCGTAGACCGGTCACCTCACACGTCAAAGGTATTTCATGACAGGCCTCAACGGCTCTTGGGGAAATACGCGCCACATCCCGTCTGCATGCCGAAAAAACAGTATCTCGATGACACCGGTCGCTCGCGACGCCTCGACGCGCACCGCTCTACCGCGCCTGGCATCGCCAGTCCAGAAAGGCGTGATCCGCGTTGGCTCGGCGCCATTCGAGATCAGCCAATTGTTTACTATTGCTAGTAATGAATTCGTCGATGCATCCATTAACAGCTCCGTCCACGCGCTCAGAATGAGCGAGGCAGCCCAAGAATGTGTTTTGCGACTACAACAGAATCAGGTTGTCGAAATCGGCGCAACCTGATACAGACGTGTCTCTCTGAACTTCCGCTCGACATCGTATTCGCAGGCAAAACCGAACCCGCCAAAAGTCTGAAGGCACACATTCGTTGGCGCCCATGAAGCCTTGGCTGCGAGGTAGTTCTCGGCACGGCGACGACACCTAGCGCAGACGCAGCATTCACAATCGAACCGCCGCCCGTTCCAGCATGGCTGCAATTTCGTGCTTCATGCAGAGAAACGCGCCTGTGAGATCAACGTCGACGACGCGTTGCCATTCCGCCACACCGATGTCATGAAGGGGTTTGTGACTTGGCGCAATACCGGCATTGTTGAAGGCTCCATCAAGTTTGCCGTATGCTGAGACTGTCTGTTTCACGAGCGCCGCCACGCTCGCTTCATTCGTGATGTCTGTCTTCACAAACATCGCCGTACAACCTTGCGCATAAATCTGGTGGACAGTTTCTTCGCCGTTCGTCGCATCGACGTCGGAAACGACTACGCACGCACCGGCTTGGGCGAAAATCAGGCTTGCTGCACGCCCGATTCCGCCGCCTGCGCCAGTCACGATGATTCCACGACCGTCTAGGGTTCCTTGCATGTCTAGCTCTCAGTCGGTTGGTATCATCAAAGCCTCAATCCAGAACTTCTGCCGGCCTTCCGAATGGAAAACTGAGGTTCAGACAGCTGTCCAGCCGCCGTCGACTCCCATCGAATGTCCCGTTACGAACGACGCAGCATCAGACAGCAGCCACTTCACTGCAGCGGCGACCTCTTCTGGTTGCCCTGGGCGCCCCAGCAGATGCTTCGCCTTGATCTCATCAAAGTGTTCGGCATAGGCAGGCGCGCGAAGTGCTTCCACGACGATAGGCGTCATAATGAGGCCCGGCAGTACCGCATTGACCCGGATTCCCCGCGTTCCGTAGTCGACCGCTGCTGCCTTCGTCAGGCCAATCACACCATGTTTGGCCGCGGTGTAGTCACCCGCAACGGGCATCCCCACTACGCCGAGTACCGATGCGGTGTTCACAATCGCGCCGCCACCTCGTTTGAGCATCGCTTCGATCTCGTACTTCATGCACAAGAACACGCCCGTCAGATCGACATTGATCACCCGCTGCCATTCTTCCAAGCCGATCTCATGCAGCACTTTATGACTCTGTGCGATGCCCGCGTTGTTGAAAGCGCCGTCGAGTCGTCCGCAAGTAGTGAGCACCTTCTCAACCATGCTCGCGACGCTGTCTTCGCTCGCAACGTCGGTCTTGATAAACATCGCGTCGCCGCCCTGCGCAGCGATCAGTTCTACCGTCTCTTCGCCATTCAGTTCGTCGCGGTCAGACACAACGACCCTGGCGCCAGCAGCGGCAAGCGAAAGACTGGCCGCGCGGCCGATGCCACCGCCTGCGCCCGTAACGATAATTGCCCGGCCGTCCAGTTCCTTGTCCATGACTTCCTCCATGTCTCAAATCGGGATGTAATTGCACTGCGGTGAACAGCCGTACGCCCCGTCAGCGCGGGGCGATCTCACGGCGTTAACTTGTCATTGCGGTCGATTCAGCTGTGATGCATCGACATACACGCGGTAATCCGTGATGAGGCCATGCGCGTTGATGTCCAAAACATCGACGAACGGAGCATCGAGCTTCTGGCGCAGACCATCAACGTACAGGACGCGCCCTTCGCAAATAGCCACGCCATCGAGGGACCAGAATCGTTGCGCCGTGTGTGCAATCGACGTCAGTGACTGAAGGACCGACGTCACCACGCTAACAATGGACTCACGACCATGAATCGCTTCGCCATTGCCAAAGACAAAACGCGCGTCGTCAGCGAGAAACTTTCCGAAAGCAGACATGTCCTGCCTGTCGATTGCAGAGAGCATTTCGCGAATTTTCTGTTCCATAGTTTTTCCTGTCTCCATGAAGTTATAGAAATGCGGCCGGCAACCCTGTTAAAAGATGCTTCCTGGGTCCACATGAACGACGATCGCCGTCCGGTGCAATTCATCCGACCTTCTTATATTTAACAGTAGTACTATTTAATAATGGATGAAATGACCACCCTTTAACGCCGAAACCTTGTTCGAACAGAATCCAACTCGCGGCGCAGACCGCTGCACATCCGCTAACCGGTGCCCGGCCTACGAACTACGCCGTCTTAAGCCTGATTCAGCAGCGCTTTGCCCTCTTTCAACCTGCGACAATTCTCGACCAGCACGTCAATGCTTCGCGCGAGAGTCTGAGGCGTGAGCCATGCCACATGAGGGGTAGCAATGACATTCGGCAATCCGAGCAGCGGGTTGTTCTCGGCGACCGGTTCCGTTGCGAACACATCCAGCCCGGCGGCCGCCAGCTTGCCCGACACCAGCGCGTCGTGGAGCGCGCGTTCGTCGATCAACTCACCGCGCGCGGTGTTGATGAGAACAGCGCCGGGCTTCATCGCACTGAGAGCCGTGGCGTCTATCAGGCGACGCGTCTCCGGCGTTAGCGGAATGTGCAACGAGACAATGTCGGCCTCGTGAAGCAAAGCCTCGAGGGACGCCACCTTCCGCGCAGCATCATCTGACGCCGTATGGCGGGCGTAATAGATGACCTCCGCGCCGAGCGCGGCCAGGGCCGCCGTCAGCTTGCTTGGTATTGAGCCATATCCGACGAATCCCACAGTACGGCCTGACAGTTCACTCACGCTGTCGTATGTGTCCGGTGGCAGATCCCATCCCGCACCGCGACGGCTGGCATTGTCGAGAAAGCCAAGCCGCCGCAGCGACGCCAGCATTAGCGTCAGCGTGTGTTCCGCGACGGCCTGGCTGTTGCAACCAGGCATATTGGCTACTGCAATGCCAAGAGAGCGGGCTGTCTCGAGATCGATCGTATTCACGCCTACGCCGATTTTTTGCACGAGCTTCAGTCTCGGCGCCGCCTTGAGGACCGCCGCGGTCACGGGCGTCAGGACGTGAAGCAGGACATCGGCGTCCTCAAGTTCGTGGCGCAGGGCATTCGCGTCGCTTTCATCCACGAAGGCGATGTCGAGCCACTCGGGCGCGCTCGCCAGCAAGGCCTCGCGGAAGCCCGTGCTTGCGCGATATTGCAGTACGGCTTTCATGCATGGCTCCGCGCCGGCAAAGCGGACCAGCCGGCAAAGGTGGCGCTAGCGCCGAGTTGCTCCTCGATGCGCAGGCCCTCGTTCCACTTCGCCATCCTCTCGGAGCGCGAGAAAGAACCAACCTTCAACTGTCCGGTGTTCCAGCCGGTCGCGAGATGAGCGATGGTGGTGTCCTCGCTTTCTCCGGACCGGGCCGACACGATCATCCCCCAGCCAAGCTTCCTCGCGGCCTCCATCGTCTCGCGGGTTTCTGTGACAGTGCCCGCCTGGTTGGGCTTAAGCAGCACGGCGTTGCACTGACCCTGCGCCGCAGCAGCGCTCACCCGCGCTGCATTGGTGACGAGGAAGTCGTCGCCGATGACCTGCACGCTGTCGCCGACCGCCGCCGTGAAAGCACGCATTCCTTCTGGGTCGTCTTCACCGAACGGGTCTTCGACAGAGACGATCGGATAGCGCTTCAGCCAGCCAAGCATGACCTCGAGCCATTCGCTCGTATCGTACTCCCGGCTCTCCAGCGCCAACTTGTAACGCCCGTTCCGGCCAAATTCGGAGGCGGCGATATCGAGTGAGATTGCCACCTCATCGTGTCGGTACCCGGCCCGCTCGATGGAGCGCGTCAGCATCTCCAGCGCCTCCTCGTTCGAAGAGAACTCCGGCCACCATCCACCCTCGTCGGCCACACCCATCCGGCGGCCAAGCGAGTCCATCAGATCGCCTGCAGCGCGATAGACTTCCGCTACCATGCAGAGCGCTTCGTCAAAGCTCTGGGCACCGAGCGGCATCACCAGAAAATCCTGAATATCGGTGCGACGGCCGGCATGCGCGCCGCCGCCGAAAATCTGGATCTCCGGTAGCGGCAAGCGCACTTGCTCACCTGCTGCGAGGTATCGCCACAATGGCACGCTAGCGGCCGCAGCAGCCGCATTCAACACTGCCATCGAGGTCGCGATGGTGGCGTTGCCGCCAAGGCGTGCCTTGTTCGGCGTCCCATCGAGAGCAATCAATGCAGCGTCCACACCCGCTTGGTTCATCGCGTCCGTGCCGGTCAGGGCGGGCGAAATAATACCGTTGATATTGGCCAGCGCGCACTGCACATCAAAGCCGGCTAGCCTCATGCCGCCGTCGCGCAGATCGATCGCTTCGTTGCTGCCGCGCGATGCGCCTGCCGGGGCAATCCCGCGGCCACGTGCGCCGTCGGCCAGTTCGACGTCGACTTCGACCGTGGGCCGACCGCGTGAATCCCAAATGCGGCGACCGGTAATTTTTTTGATAGTTGTTTTCATGCCTGTTCCTTGTTCCAGCGGTTGCGGATAGCGTCGAGCGTTCGCGGTGCCTCCACCACAAATCGTTTCGCAAAGTGCCGCACCTTGGCACGGTCTTCTTCTGTTTTCAGATATTCCACGGGAGACTTCCCGTCGACCCTCGCAAGCAGCAGCGCCGGCAGTAGTCTTGCGGCGCGTGCCTCGAGGGCAGCCGCGTCTTCCCACGACGCACCGGCGAAGTACACGTCGTTGAGCGCGTCGAAACAGGCGAGATAACCAGCGGACGAGTCAGGGCGGAGGACACATTTGAGCAGTAGATGTGTCAGGCAGAACGCAACATCGAATGCGGGGTCGCCGTACCATGCGCACTCGGCATCGAGGAAGACCGGGCCGGCCTTACCTACCAAAATGTTCTTCGGACTCACATCGCCGTGAACGAGCGCGCGCCGGGTTCTCGCCGTGTCATTGCTAAGTCGTTCGAGAGCCTCTGCGCAGTCCGGATTGGCCGCCGCAGTCGCCAGAAAATACGGTTCCAGACGCAACGCGAAGAAATTTGCGTCAGTAGAAAACTCGCTTGCCAACGCTCCGTCGTCCGCAGTCGCACGATGAATGGTTGCGAGCGTCGTGCCCACTGCGCGGGCGGTCTCCACGCTTGCGACACCGTCCATCAGATCCCCCTTCCACAGGCGATAGTCGGCTGGCTTCAGAAATGTCATAGCGAAAGCGCAGCCTTCTTCATCTTCGCCCAGGATTGACGGGACGCACCCCGGAACCAAGGTTGCTGCGAGCCGCATCCATGCCACTTCTGCCGCATTGCGCTCAAGCGGCGCCGACCAGTCGGCGGCGACCTTGAGCTTGGCGAGTGCTCGCTTCACACAGAACACACCAGTTGAAGTATCGACGCGCACGATTTCCGAGGAGACGCCACCCGTTAGCGGCGTCAGCACTGGCTGTTCAGCCGGACGGATAAGCCGCATCCTGCGTAACGATTCCAAAAGCGCGAGCGCGCTATCCGCTTCCAACGCAACTTCCATCCCACCGTCTCCCGTCATTTGGTCCGTGTTGAAACTACTATAGCCACGAAGGCACACGTGTGCAATAGAAATTTATGTGAATCGAAATATTACCCGTTGCTGGATGCCCGTCACCGCCGAAGGTGACTTGATGATTACCAAATTTGGGCGTCTTGTTCGAAAAAGAACGCTTTGACAAACGAAGTTTCAGCTCCGATAATGGGCACACGTGAATCCTTTCGTTTTACCCAGCTATGGAAGGGTCAGGCCGCTTACCACTGGAGCATCGTATGAAAATCATCCGCTTCCAACAGGACGAACTCATCGCATTCGGCAATCTGCGCGATGACGGCAGCATCGAATATTTGTCAGGCTCACCGTTCGAGGAAAAGGCGCACCTGACCGGCGAATTTGTCGCGCTCGACAGCGTGAAAATCTTGTCCCCGGTTGCGCGGCCGCGCATCTTCGGCGCTGGTTTTAACTATGTCTCGCACATCAAGGAGACGGGATGGAACACGCCTACGCGACCGGCGCTATTCGTAAAACCTGAATCGTCACTCGCGGGCCCGAACGACCCGATCGTGTACCCGTCAGCGGGCGAGGTGGTCCACTACGAGGCTGAACTCGTCGTGGTGATCGGACGTACCGCGAGGCGCGTGTCGGAAGCAGATGCGCTCGACTATGTGCTCGGCTACACGTGCGGCAACGACGTTAGCGAACGGGTGGTCCAGAAGGAAGAAATGGCATTTGGATGCCTGTTCGCCGGTAAGGCCTTCGACACGTTTGCACCGCTGGGTCCCGTCATCAACACCGAACTCGACCCGTCCAACCTGAACATCATCGGACGCCTGAACGGAGAGGTAGTGCAGAACGGCAACAGCTCCGACCTGCTCTTTTCGGTGCCCTACCTGGTTGCCTACCTCAGCTCCTTTATGACGCTGGAACCGGGCGACGTCATCATGACGGGAACGCCTTCCGGTGTCGGAGAAATCAAACCGGGCGACGTCTTCGAAGTTGAAATTGAAGGAATTGGGGTGCTCTCCAATCCTGTGATTGCCGACCGCTAGTGTGCTGAGTTAGAAATTCGCAGACAAAATCGCTTGACGCTGGCGAGGATGTCGTCGGCGGATTTGGTCCAGTTAAAAGGTCTGGGATCCGTATTGTTGATCTCGATGTATTGGCGAATAGCCTGTTCGAGTTGGCGGGTGGAGCGATGAGTACCACGGCGGATATATGTTTCGCTGAGCGTTGCAAACCATCGTTCGACCTGGTTGATCCATGAAGCAGAGGTCGGGGTGAAATGCACATGAAAACGCGGATGGCGCGCCATCCAGGCATTGATCGAGGACGTCTTGTGCGTCCCATAGTTGTCCATTACCAGATGCACATCCAGTTGCGGTCGCACGTTGGCCTCGATGGTGCGCAGGAACTGCAAAAATTCGTTGCTGCGATGACGTCGATGCAGCTCGCCGATGATTTTGCCCGTGGCGATGTCCAGTGCTGCAAACAGGGTGGTCGTGCCATGGCGCATGTAGTCATGCGTGCGCCGCTCAGGAAGACCGGGGGCCAGTGGCAGCATGGGCTGGGTGCGATCAAGCGCCTGAATCTGGCTCTTCTCGTCTACGCATAACACCAGGGCCTTCAGCGGCGGGTCCAGGTACAGCCCGACGATATCGCGCACCTTGTCAACAAAGAATGGATCAGTGGAGAGCTTGAAGGTCTCCTGCCGATGCGGCTGCAATCCGAAGGCATGCCAGATCCGCGTCACGGCCGTCTGCGACATCCCCATTTCGCGGGCCATTGTGCGCGTGCTCCAGTGAGTCGCACCTTTGGGTACGGACTCGAGCGTGCGTGCGACGACCGCCTCCACCTGCGCGTCCTCGATCGTCCTGGGGGCTCCCGGGCGCGGCGCATCGAGCAACCCGTCCAGGCGGTGCTGGATAAATCGCGAACGCCACTTCGAAACCGTATGCGAGGTGACACGCTGTCTTGCCGCGACCGTCTTGTTGTCGATGCCCTCGGCGCAGGCCAGCACAATGCGTGCGCGCAAGGCCAGCGCCTGTGCGCTCTTGCGCCGCATTGTCAGTGCCATGAGCTGTTCGCGTTCCGGTTCATTCAAGACCAGCGGCGCCTTCGGTCTTCCTCTCATCATCGCCTCACTTATTTGCACACCCTGCAACCCAGGTTAGTACACAACGCAAATAAGGCAATGAATTCTTAACTCGGGACACTAGGAAGCCGCGCCGGTCGGACCCTGCCGGCGGCCGGAATTGAGCCGCCGAGGTTCCATGCTATAAAAGCAACTACAAATAACACGGAATGCAGGTAACCAACATGTGGAGCGACGCAACGTCCGACCCCAAGGCACCCGCCCGCGGCGGCGCGGGTGTGACCATTCGAGACATTGCGCAGGCGCTGAACGTCTCGCATACGACCGTTTCCCGCGCTCTCGCTGATAGCCCGAAGATCAGCGAAGAGACAAAAGCGCGCGTGCGAAATGCCGTCGAGCAGCTCGGCTACGTGCCGTCCGCGTCCGCGCGCATGATGCGCGGCGGCCGCAGCTCACTCGTGGGACTTGTTATCCCGGACGTCCAGAACGATTTTTATGCGACGGTCGCAAAAAGTGTCGCCGACGCACTTGCCGCGCGCTCTATGCATCTGCTGCTGTCCGTCACGGACGACAACAGCGACCGGGAATTACGCGAATTGCGAGCCATTCTGGAAACCCGCCCTGCCGGCGTTATCATTGTCCCCACGGCCTCGCCACGCGCTGAGACGCTCGCGCTCCTCGAAAACGTCGAAACAGTCCAACTTGTGCGGGTCGCCGCGCGCCTGACGACGCAGGCCGTCGTCATCAACGACCGCGAAGGCATCCAGATGGCGGCCCGGCATCTGCTCGCCTACGGTCACAAGCGCCTTGCGTTCGTAGGCGGTGACGCTTCGCTTAGCACAGGACGTAACCGCCTCGCAGGTTTCGAAGATGCTCTCAGTCACGAAGGCCTAAAACCGGCAGCAGTGGCACTTGGCGCGCCAAGGCCGGAGTTTGCGCGACATGCCGTCACCAGCATGATGTCGGTACGAAACCGGCCGACCGGCCTCGTGCTCGGAAGCGCCGAACTCACGTTGGGCGCACTGCAAGCGCTGCGCGCGTTGCATCTCGACTGGCCACGCGATGTGTCCGTCGTCGGATATCACGACCCCGCCTGGTTCGAACTGGCGGTCGGCGGCATCACCACGGTTCGACTACCGGTACAGGACATTGCATCCACTGCGACGAGCGTGCTGCTGTCCCGTGCGCTCGGCAACCATCTGGACGGAGAGCACGACGATCAGTCGGCAAACATCGAATTCGCACCCACGCTGATTCTCCGCGGATCAACTGCCCCGTACGTCGGCTAGCGCGTCGACAACACCTTGCATGTGCAAAACCGGCCCATCTCGCGGCCGGTCTCGTCTGCCTTGTAACCCGAGATCAGTTGCGCGTGGTTGCCCACTTTCTAAGCTCACCGTGCGCGATCAGCTCGGCGCGGAGCATGAACTCCTCGGCCGAAGGTGGCGAATAGCACAGTTCAAGATTCATACCGCCGGGATCTTTCAGGTAAAGCGAGTGAAACGCCCCGTGGTCGACGTAAGTGCAAGCGTAGCCCTCACTCTCGAGTTTGGCGCGAAAGTACTCAATCGCTTCGTCGCTGTCTACGTTGACGGCAATGTGATGGTGATAGACAGTTGGCACCGTGAACGGTGGCTCGCCGTCGTAGAAATCGGGATAGTCGAAAAATGCGAGCGAACTGCCATCTCCCATTTCGAAGAAGAAATGGCAGTACGGCGATGGCTTGCCGGTGAACACTTCGTCGGGAATGCGCAATGCGATCGTCATTGGCATTTCAAGAATGTCTTCGTAGAAATGACGCGTCTTTTCGACGTCGTTGCAGTAGTACGCGTGATGATTGACCCCGCGGACCCTGCTCTTCGCACGGCGGGCGATGCCACGCTCTCTATCCTTCGGGTCGATAGTGGCTTCACCGACTGCGCCAAGAACGTTCTCTTCCTGATTGGACATTTCTTGTACTCCTCCGTTGGACTCTGAAACCCGGCCCTTTCGAGACCGGCCGTGTTGTCACGCGGCGGCTAGGCAATCGTTCTGTTTGCGACACTGGACGCTACCCATTCAGCCAATTCCGAACAGGTTGCAAGCCATACGTCGTCGCGAGCCTTGAGCCGCACAAGGAATCGGCGCATGACTTGCCACAGACGCTCGTCGGCGCCGAACAGATACGGGTGAAAAATAACCGTGAGTTGCTCACCGTTGGCATGTGCGGCGTCGAATCCGTCATTGAGAATCCGTTCCCACTCGGTGGCGGTCGCGGGCCTTGCCATATCACCGTGCGCGACACGAAAGTCACCAAGGTCGGGGTCGATCAGGTAAGCGTCGACGTAGCGCCAGGCGAAAGGAAGGACCGTGAGTTCCTCCTCGAGGTGAACGCTGGGGTCGCTGGAGACGGGCGAGCAATAGGTAAACCCGTGCTGCCTAAGGAGCGCCATGGACGGCGCGTCTGCCAGACCTCCAGGAGGGCGGAAGCCCACCGGGAAAATATCGATCGTTCGCAGCATGGCGAGGCTCTTTTCCAGGTTCGATCGCTTCTCGTCGAGCGACATACGTGACCAGTTTTCGTGCCCCCATGTATGCCAGCCGACTTCATGTCCAGCAGACTTCACGGCCCTCATCTGCTCTGGATATCGCAGCGCGTTCACCGATTCGATGAAGTAAGTGATCCTCAGACCGTCGAGATCTTCGAGCAGCTTCGGCAAAACGTGGGTCGCAGTAAAGTGTCTGCCGACTGCATTGGCTGCAGGCCACCGGCCCATGTTGATGTCGCAAGCCTCGCCGAGGTTGTCGAACGTCACGCATACGCAGGCGCGACGACGCTGTGGCCCCCACGCTCTCGACTCGAACAGTGCCATTACCTCTCCCGAAATTGTGATGGCGGGGTGCCATCTTCCAACGTCAGTACTCAAACCAAAGAATAGGAGATAAGGCACACGTGTGCAATAGGGTATACCCTCCATCTTCCAGTCGGTCGTGGTCGGTGTCTATCTAATCTGGCTTCTGCCAGCTCGACCAACAGCGCGCGCAGAATTAAAGCATTTTGAAAAGCACCAACGGCAACAAGTCAAATCCGACACAGCGTTGGCGCACCCCGTTTGGCCAACACCCATACGTCACAACGCGTCGAAGCGTTGCGGTCGGGTCGGGATAGACCGTTCAGATATTCAAAACAATATCACGCTGCGTTGCGTCGCGCACGGGCCCCAAGGTCGGCGTTCAGAACGGCACCACCACCCTTGCCCAGACACTGATACCTTCCGGACGATTGCGAGCGGCGCGAATTCCTTCAGCACTTTGAGGTCGATGCCGACCCTGCCATACTGGTAGTGGGCGGCTGGGCCGATAGCGGCCACGCGTCCCCGAAACCCATCGCCATTCACGCGACTACCAAACTGGTAGTCGTCTGAGGTCTGGTTGATGTAATAGCCATTGACACAGAGACGGAGGTCATTCGTGATCGGATAGCTCGCCGAGTAATCGAAGTGGAAGATTTGACCCGAACGGTAATCGGTGTCCGGGTTGCGTACGTTAAATGTGTAAGTGATCTTTGCCGAAACTTCGAGTCCGATTGCAGGCCAATACGTGAAAGCGAAAATCGGTCGAAACGAATAGTACTTGCCTCCGGTATTCAGGCCACGCGCCATGTCATATCCCCCGACAGGCAGCACGATATCCAGCGCGACGAGCGGATGGAATGCGCCGAAGTCCCAGCCCAATGTCGGGCCGACTGTCATATCCCCTACGCCGTTGCGATGGTCCTTACCCGATGCCGAGCTGCTTTGCAGCGATGCAACCGAACCTATCGCGAAAGCGCCCACCCGGCCGCCAGCGATCTTGAGGTTCGACATATAGAAGAGTCTTGCGGCAAGCACTTCAGCCGAAAAATTGAAGCCAGGGATGGAAGAATTACCGTGGCTGTCGTTGAACCGGCTCGTGTGATAGTAGTTAGCGTAAAGCACTCCATACCAACCCGGTGTATGCAGCATCCCGGCAAAGAATCCTTCCGAACCCTGACCGATGTTGTCACCGCCGCCTCCCGTTGCCATCACTGATTGCGACAGTGCCGTGGTAACCACGGAAAACAAACCGGCAAGAATACATTTCTTGAGGGTTTTCATAAATCTCACTATGAGACATAAATTTCAAAATAACGATTTTTAAAATAATCAGGATTGCGATGTCTATGCAAGTTAAGCCTGCTGGCAAGTCGATAAGACTTACCCACACGGCGTGTCCAATGCTTTGCTGGATACAGCAGAAAATTCGGAAGAACGACAGCGACTGTCAGACCAATTCGACTGAGTTGAACTGTTCTTGAGCAGCGTGAATCGCCGCGAGGGCGATTGGAAAGCCTGCAGTGACGCCGAGTTGTATAAAAATGTCGATAACTTCTTCCATTGACACGCCAGCTTTGAGTGTCGACGTGATGCGAAGTCTTAATACCGAAGCCGCCGTCGCGCCAAGCATGGCTAAGGATGTAATCGCAACGATTTCACGCGTGCGCGCGTCAATTGACGACTCGCCAACCATGTCTGCGAACTCCCACTCCATCACGTAACGCGCGAAGCGCGGCGCTACGTTGGCGAGGCTTGCGGTGAAGGCGTCGGCTGGTAGGCCAAGCGTCTCCGCGAATATCGCGCTGCCGCGAGCGTACCGGCTACCGGTATCGGGATGCTGGTTGTCTTTCATTAAATACCTCAAAGTCGAACTGTATTGATGTGCGCTTAGCTGTGTTTCGTCAACGCTTGCACGAGGGAGTTACCAAAGAGTGTCAGGCAGACGCCCGTCAGCATGACCAGCGCGCCAGCGAGTTTGATACCTGACACCTGACGCGTCACCGCGCCGATAAGCCCGAATTGGTCAATTGCGAGTGACGATAGCAACTGTCCGGCGATTACCAAGGCCAACATGTTGGCTAGACCAATGCGAGGGACGAGTAATACCGTGCAGAAAATTGCAGCTGCGCCTAGCAGGCCGCCGCCAAAGCGCCAGAGCGGCTGCGACGGAAGACTGACAACCGCGGCATGCAATCCGCCTTTGCTCACAGCAATCGCCGCAAGCGCGACGGTACCTATCGAGAACGACACCAGCGCGGCTGCCACGACGTTCCCGCCGATACCACCTGCGAGTTGACTATTGACTGCTGCCTGAATCGAGATGGCTGAACCGGCACAGAATGCGATAAGCAGAAAAATCAGATTCACGACATACCTCCTTTCGTTAGGCAACGAGCCTCAGGCCTGCGCGACTTCCGGCGACACATCCGCGAACTGATCAGGGGTGTAGTTGACAGCGGCGAACAGGTGGCTGCGGGATGCTTCCGTCGCCTGCTTGAGTGCCGGAAAGTTCAGGCCGATGAGCTTGCCGCCAGACTTGCGAACGCGGCCGCCGATAATCACCGTATCCACGTTGCTGCGTTCTGCAGCGTGAACGATTGTGCCGATCGCGTTGTTTGAGGGATAGAGATTTAGATCGTCGGCGCGAATCAGAACAATGTCTGCCTTCTTGCCCGGCGCAAGAGAACCGGTCTTTTCAGCTAGACCCGCCACGCGCGCGCCGTTGATCGTCGCCGTCTCAAGAATGCTCCGTACGGAGACGGCGGCCGGTGACGTCTCGTCGCCCTTAAAACGACGGTTTTGAGCTTGAGCACGCTGCATGATGTATGCGGCACGCATCTCCGCGAACATGTCGCCACCATATGAGGCTTCGACATCGGTGCTGATTGCCGGTGCAATGCCATTGTCGATCGCGCGCTGATAGACGCAAAGCCCTTCTTCCAGACCATATTGTGCGTCTGAGCGCGGGCACACGTCGACGTTGACGCCTGTCTCACGGAGAATGCCCCACTGCTCGTCGGTCAGACCGGTGCAATGATTGAAGATGTTGTCCGGTCCAAGAAGCCCTTCTTCCTTCAGCCCCGGCAGCAACTTGCCCATGTCCTCGCCGAGGAATTCAGTGATGATGCGCAGGCCAACGGCGCGCGCGGCAGCCCATGTCTCGCGGTCCCATTGCGACATCATCGCCATCGTGACGAGTTGGTCCTCGGAATCGAAGCGTTCCTGCTTCAGGCGTCCGAGGTCCTGCGGCCAATGCTGCGCCCATTCACCTGCTAGAGGCTTACCCGGTGCGTAGACCGCGCGAATACCTGCGTCTTCTAGCGCATCAACCGATGCATCGGAGTGCGCAGGACTACGAGCATTGTGCGAATTGTCGACCATGGTAGTAATGCCGGCGTCGATCGCACCTAATGCTGTGATCAAGTTGCCGATGTACATGTCCTCCGGACGGTAATGCGTCGCAAACGAGAAGTGCGTCGACTTCAGGTAGTCCATCAGGGTCGGCGAGTTCGGATCGATGCGGCGTAGCTGTCCTTCCCATGCATGACGGTGCGAATCGACAAATCCGGGCATAACGATCATGTCCTTCGCGTCAATGACTTCCGCTCCATCTGCCGCAATCGAAGGTGCGATCGCGGTAATACGGTCACCTTCGATCAGAACGTCACCGTGCGTCAGGTCGCCCACGTGCGGGTTCATACTAACGATCGTCCCGCGCTTGATAAGGAGACGTCCTTTCGGATCAATCGATTTAAGCGGCTCTACAATTGCGCGAAGGTGCTCCCATGCGCTAGGAGGATAGTTATCGAATGACATTGTTCAATTCCAGCGAATAATAAAGAGATCTACCGTCGTCGGGACGGGCAAATTTTGAGAAACTTTCGCGCGCCGCTCAGGCGTTTGTACCGCCGTCGATTTGCAGCACGGTGCCTGTAGTGAATCCGTTACCCATCACAAATAGCGCCGCATCAGCCAGTTCGTCGACGGTACTTACTCGTCCGACGAGCAGGCCGGCGCCTATGGATGCGAAGGCATTGCTACGAGCTTGTTCCGGCAGGAAGTTCGGAACGGGGCTATCGACGACGCCTGGGGACACCACATTCACACGAACCGGTGCCAGTGCGAGCGATGCCGTCGAGCGAAGCGTTCAGCGCCGCAGCGATGCTGGCCCCGACCGAGGCCTAGTAAGCAGCTGAGCCACTAAACGGGGTCACAGATGCCTCTTTGCTCAGACTGCTTTGAAAATGGCGCAAGATGTACATAGGGCCCCAAAACTTAGCGCCCAACATCAAAGTGATTTCCTCGTCGCTAAGCTGTGAATAAGGTTTAAACACAAGGTTCGCAGCTGTGACGACGAGATGGTCGACATTTGGAATTCGGCTAGCGACTGATGCCACGTCGGACTCGCAGCAACGTTCGTAGTGTCAGCTGCAACGTACAGCCTTAGCTGCTGCCAGCTTCTCCTCCGATCGACCGACGATGTGAAGACTCGCGCCGGCCGCCGCGGCTTTTCGTGCAAGCGCCAGACCCATTCCTGAGCTGCCGCCTGCGACGACGACACTCTTATTTTTGAGAAAGTTTTCCATATCGCAACTCATCCGTTTTCTAGTGAGAAAGACCCGAGGTCGTCGCATTAATCGCTCGCCTCATCTGTCACGGACCCAAATGTAGTTGCGCGCACCAAACCTAACAATCACCTATACTTTTCATACTCTATGAAGCGGGAGGTACACAATGCGAGGGAGCGATTTCGCTGATGCGCGAGCCTTTGTTTCCGTCGCGGAACAAGGTTCGTTCGCCCGCGCTGCGGGAACGCTGGCGGTGTCTCCGTCAGCATTGAGTCAGACTATTCGCGGATTTGAAGAGCGCTTGGGAGTGCGCTTGTTCAATCGGACGACACGAAGCACGCATCTCACCGACGCTGGGGCACGGTTGCTCTTGCGCATGCAACCTCTCTTGGCTGAATTCGATGCCGCGCTTGAAGAAGCTTCAGGCAATCGAAAGCCATCGGGCACACTTCGCGTATGTGCGCCGCAAATGGCAATCATCCACTTGCTGCAACCAATGCTCGGCATCTTTCAGGAACAGTATCCTGACGTCGTTCTTGACCTCACAAGTGACGAGAGTCTGGGGGACATCGTCGCCCGTGGCTTCGATGCCGGCATTCGCCTTGGCGAGCACGTCGATCAGGATATGGTGGCAGTGCGCGTTGGCCCTGATCTACGCCAGATTGCAATCGCGTCACCTGACTACCTCCAAAAGCATGGCGTACCTCAATCGCCTCAAGATTTGCACGAACATCGGTGCATCAACTGGCGTCGAACCGGACAGACAAGCGTATATAACTGGGAGTTTGCCCGGGACGGGCAGTGGTTCGACCTTTCTGTCAAAGGGACGCTGATCGTCAACGACTGCGCGGTAGCGCTCCAGGCCGCACTCGACGGCCTTGGCATTACGGTTTGGACTGAAGACTGGATGAAGCCGCAGCTAGAATCCGGGCGGCTCGTTCCGTTGCTGCGCGATTGGTCACCGCCCTTTCCGGGTTTTTTCCTGTATCACCCGAGCCGAACGCGCATGCCGTCCGCACTGCGAGCGTTTATCGACGTCGTGAAGAGCGTTTCTATGGGCGCAGATGCAGCAGGTCCGGTATTGCCCTCGGAATTGCTCCCATCTGTCCAGCGCGAACCCGCCCTCGCAGGATCAAAAGTCGGAGCGTAGATTTCGCACCTCTTGACAATACTGGGTTCCCAGCGCTATACCCGTCGCAGTCGCGCGCGGATCGATCGTTGCATGACAGCTGCTCGGCATACGGCATGAACCGTCAAATTTGAATGGCTTCGATTCCGAGGCCTGCCTGCGCCGAGTTATCTGTCGAACCGCCGAGTATCTTGTCAATCAGGTTGACGAATCGTCGGCCCGGTTGCCGCCGATGCGCTTCGTCACAACACGCGCCTGCACTCAGCGCGCTGCGTTTACCTGTTCACTATCAACATGCAATCAAGAAAGGTCATCGCCCGGCGGTTATGGTCGGCGGGTGTCCCCGCTCGACCTGTCTCGCTCTATGCGCGCGTTGCTGCCCACTTCCTGAGTTCGTCTTGCGCCACTCTTTCGGCTCGAAGAAAGAATTCTTCCGTGGCGGGCGGCGAATAGCATAGTTCGAGATTCATTCCATTCGGGTCGCGCAAATAGAGTGAATGGAAAGCACCGTGATCGACAAACGTAGACGGGTAGCCTTCGTTCTCAAGCTTCTCACGGAAATATTCTATCGACTCATCGGAGTCAACATTGACCGCGATGTGATGATGATAGACGGTCGACACCTCAAATGGTGGCTTGCCATCGAAGAAATCTGGATAGTCAAAAAACGCAATGCTGCTGCCGTCGCCCATTTCAAAGAAGAAGTGGCAATACGGTGCTTCCTTTCCGGTAAACACTTCCTCCGGAATACGAAGGGCGATCGTCATTCTCATCTCGAGAATATCTTCATAGAAGTGCCGCGTTTTTTCCGCATCCGTGCAGTAGTAAGCATGGTGGTTGAGTCCCCGGACTCGGGATTTCGCGCGACGCTCGATCACCGCCTGTTTTTCAATGGGATCGACTTCTGCATCGCCTACGGCGGCAATAACGTTCTCGTCGTGATGGGACATTCTCTTATCTCCTCAAGATGGTTAGATGACCCGCATAGGTCATCCGAAAATTTCGCTGGTGCCTAACCGGCCACGAACCTGCCGCCATACGGCTTTGATGCTCGGCAACCTCGCTTCAAGTTGCAAGTCGAGCCTCGTGTTGCTCCACGATCCATTCCACGAATGTTGCGCGCCACGCCGTGGAGACTAACGAATAAGGCACACGTGTGCAACACAGGGTTTTCACTCAGGACCATACGACGCGGTAACCGTCGCAAAATTACCCACCTGGCGGATTACCCTGGATTGCACACGTGTGCCCACCTAGATAATCTGCGCGGCATAGCAGCGAATGTGATCGCGCTCCCGTCCTCGATGGTAGATCGGCCACAGGCGATAACGGAAATTCGTCGCGGGCTGGCGACTGCCTCGGGCGCTGCATCGAGCGTCCTTCTGCATTGCAATTGCGTCGCTATCGGCTTTTTGCCGCGGCGCACGCTTGCTAACTGAGTAATCACAGAGTCGACAATAACAAACAAGGAGATAGGGATGCGTCACCACTCGAGAGTTGCATCACGTTTAGCAATGTGCGCGGTAGGTATGTTGATCGGAGGGGCCGCGCAGGCTCAGACCAATGTCACATTATTCGGCTTGCTCGACAGCGGCTTGCTTTATACAAGCAAAACACTGAACGCTCAGAGCGGCGGCAATTCCGGGCGGCAGTTTGTGCTGATCGATGGAGGCTCATCTTATTCGCAATTCGGCATATTCGGAATCGAGGATCTCGGTGGCGGACTGAGCGCGAAATTCAAGCTTGAGAGCGGTATAAGCGTGGCGACCGGTAGCCTTGCACACTGCAATGGCAATCTTTTCGGATGCGAAGCGTGGATTTCATTGGACAGCAAGTTCGGTGAACTCAAAGCTGGCTTGCAGTTCTCCCCGTTCTTTCTTTCGCTTTACTCATCGGATCCGCGGGGCATGTCGTTCTTCGGTAGTGGTGGCGTTACACTTGTCGATAATTTTCTCGGCACCAGCATCTTTGCTCCCAGCGCTTTGTCTTACACAAGCCCGGAATTCTGGGGACTTCAGGCCAGCGTGCTGTACTCATTCGGCGGTCAACCGGGCGAGTTTCAGGCGGGTCGACAATACTCCGCGAGCATCAAATACCAGTATGGCGGGCTGATGCTCAACGCTGCGATATTTGACGGAAACCGCGGTGGAGCGAACCCGACACCCACCCCGACGAACCTCCAAGTTGAGGGACGCACGCTTGGGACAGCATTCAAGTTTGGTGCCTTGACCGCGAAGGCGTCGTTCGTCAATTACAAGGTCGCCGGTTCGTTTAACAACAATGTGTACGGAGGCGGCCTATCATGGTATGTGATGCCGACACTTAGCGTCGATGGCGGCATCTGGATAACCAGCGACCGGAACCATACTGCGAATCACTCCCTACTCGCGGCAATGGGTTTGAACTACTTCCTGTCAAAGAGAACTGTCCTCTACGGCCAGGTCGCGTCCGTGGCTAATCATGGGGACATGAATACAGGCTTGTCAGTCAATGGAGCGCTTTTTGGCGCACACGGTACGACTATGGGTGTCACGGGGGGCCTTCGCCACTCGTTTTGACAAATACCGTCTTACCTCGCATTGCCCGGTGGTGATATGCCTCTGTCGGGACTGATATCGATCAATAAATTCCAGAGGAAAAAATTGAAATCCATTCACTACAGCATGTTATTCGTCGGCCTTTGTGTCGCATTGTGCACTGGTGCGAGCGTCCTTGCGCAAACCACTACGGTCACTACTGACGCATCCGTACCAGCCAGCGGCATGAGCAACCCGAAGGCGGCCAAGGCCGCCAACCAGGCGCTGAGAACAACTGTGATGCGCCAGCTCTCGAGGACGCGCGGCCTCAACGCGGATGGAATTAATGTAGTCGCTTCCTCTGGAATTGTGACACTTATGGGAACGGTACCCGACAGCCGTCAAATTGAGATCGCGACGGACGCGACACGAGACGTAGGTGGTGTCCGAGAAGTTAAAAATAGTTTGACGCTGCAGGCTAACGGGAAGTAGCGCAGACGGCCTCCGATAAGCGGGGCGTCGCTTCAACTTTCGCGGTTTCTATCTACAGCGCCCAACCCCATTGGAAACCTGACGGGAATGATGGTCACAGAACCTCCGGAGTAATTCGACTCACAGCGATCGGTCGCATGCCTTTTTGCACCAATGCGTCCGATCCGCTGTGCCTGTCCGCTGCATCACTCGTGAGGGCCCGCTCCAAAGACCATGAATCTATTCACGTCTGATGGACTACCGAAAGCACAAACGAGCTGTATCGGCATTAAATTTACCATCCAGCGGTCCGCCTCTTCCATGCAGACCATTCTTTAGCGTCGAGCAAGTCCATCGCATACTTTCCTGTCGCACGACCTTTTCCGTCATTGCGACAAGCACCTGAGAACCGACACGTTTTGAACATCAGCGCGTTCTATTTGATTGTGGCCGATACAGCGCGACGGACCGCCTCGGCATCACGTTGTGCTTTGCGAGCACGCCGTTTGCGCACAGCACTGAGTAATGTCAAGGCACTAACGATCTGCGACAACATCCATCGAATCATAAGCGTCACCCGTGGCACATTGCCCGCGGCGATCACCCTGACCAGGTGCAGTGAAGCGAGCAGCTTTGAAATGTCGTCGGCGCTGATCCTCATTTCAGCATAATCAGTCGGTGGTCGATATTGTTTGCAATTGCCTGGACGAAAAGACACATGTGCGCAATCTCGCCGTCTCCGCATTCGCGTTCTCTTCAGCTCGCGCGCGAAATTGCCGCCACACTGACTCCATAGTCACCCGGCAGGAAGCTTCGTCGCACCTCCCGGGAGCAGGACGAGCGAAGTAGAAACCTTGAACGAAATCTGCATCACAGTCCATTGCAATCATAGCCTCACGCGCCGTCTCTACGCCTTCTGCCAATACCAAAGCACCTGCGTCATGCAACAGCGATACCAGTCGTGGAAGTAAGCGTGCGACGCGAGAGTTTTGGGCTGCTTGCTCAATAACACCGCGGTCGAGCTTGACAATATCGGGCTGAAGTTGCCAGACCCTATCAATGTTGGAGTGCCCCGCTCCGAAGTCATCGAGCGCTATCAGAAATCCCTGCTTCCGGAATGAGGCGATACCCTCAACCAATTGCTGTAAATTCCCACCAGGAACTTCGAGCACTTCCAAGACGATACGGTCGGGCGACAGATGCATGCGCTTCAAGGTCGCTTCAACGAGGTGGCGATACTCGCCAGATACGATGAAGCCATTTGGTCTGGTGTTGAGAAACAACCGGTCGTGGACATCCGCTATTCGCGTGAAGTTGGATGCATGTAGCAGTTGGACGCCGCGCTCAAGATTGTTCCAATGCCCATTCGGAGAGGTGCGGCCGAGTAACGACATCGGCGGAACGTTGTTGCCGGCAGGGTCTTGTGCCCGGAGGAGGGCCTCGTAGCCAATGAGACGTCGATGCGACAAGCTGAATATTGGCTGAAACGCGCTACAAAGAGTCAAATCCCCGAAGCGCGCGAAAGAGGGATCGCATAGCGAGTCGCTTTCGGGAAATTGCAAGAGGTATGGAGGTTCCAACTGGATAGTCCTGTGATAACACATCGCACTTGACATCGACTCGCGACATAGCTTGCCTACCGTACCCAAGCGAAGTAACCGAGCCGACGCCGATGCATCCTCGTTTGCCGCATGGCACAGCTACTAGCTATTAATTGGGATTCCCACGCGCGATCGAGAATCGATAAGATCCGATTAGGCACATTACTCCGCTTGGAGATCAGTAGAAATGGCACACGAAATGCCATGTTCTCGCCGGCCAGTACGACTACTCCTCCATAGCTTGTCTTTCTGGATAGTGATCTGAAAATTCATCGGTATTGTTAGTCGTTAAGCACCACAGCGACATCCCGAGTTTTCGGAGCAGACCGATGCGGACCATGTCCATCAGGTACGCTAGTGAGCTATTTCGACTAATTACCAATACGACCCACCACAGTGAGCATCAATTTTCTTGAAAATCCATTCAACTTTCAGCTCTATTGATGACCGTTGAGAAGATGTAGCATTCGGCATTTGCTTAGTGTCTACTTCCGAAACATGCCTGAACGGCATCCTCAGGCGACAGTCCAGCCCGGAAGTAGCCTCGCAAACGGTCCACGATCTCGACGTCAGGACGATAGAAAGCGCTGACAAATTTCGCGTCGAGTGCTTCTTCATACCAGACGCAAACCCAAATCTCGAGCGCCCGTATGTATTCGATTGTCAGGTCCGTTGAATCGTCCATCGCGGTGATCCTGCTCATTTGTCGCGTTCGCTGAGACGCTTCACTACCGGTAAGCCGCCCGCACTACCCGCACCGCAAGACCCTGTGCGGCAAAACGATGCGAGTACATTTGATACGTCGTCGAACTCAAGCGCAGCATTCATCTCAATGCTCCCCCGGTGTAGTGACGGTTCTTCAATAGACGGCTCGTGGTGCACACGTGTGTCTCATGATAGCGCAGGGTTTTCCATTAGGCAACAATCAAACTGCCGCGACAGTGTGAACGCATCGTGGCCGCTCAGCTCGTGTCACATCTGCTTTTTCGACGCGGGCTGCGGCTTCGATCACGCATTCGGTTGCGCGGATGTTAGCAAGTTGAAAATGTGGCTCTGCGAAAAAGCACACGTGTGCATTGGAATTCAATATAATCTCCGGTCAACTGCGCATCAGAGCAACCTGCTGCTGCCTGCCCCGCCAGTTACTACCTTTGCGGAAGTTCGACGTGACGCCCATCAAACATGCGCCCCCAACACAATCTCATTCGGTGACCGGCATCGCCTCCGAAGCTAGCGTCACCACTATCACCGGGGGCGACAGAGATTTCCTGGCGAAGTCGAAGAAGACGCACCCAAGTTCAGATGAGGAACCGTCGAGCCGGCGTGCTAATCACACCGGCGAGGACAAGGACCATCCGCTGTTCCAGGACATCCGCTATCTCGGACGCCTGCTCGGCGACGTGCTGCGCGAACAGGAAGGCGACGCGGTGTTCGACGTGGTCGAAACGATCCGCCAGACCGCCGTGCGCTTTCGCCGCGAAGACGACAGCGCCGCCGCGCAAACGCTCGACAAGAAACTGCGCTCGCTGAGCCCCGAGCAAACGGTCAGCGTGGTGCGCGCGTTCAGCTACTTTTCGCATCTCGCGAACATTGCTGAAGACCGCCACCGCAATCGCCGTCACCGGATTCACGAACTGGCCGGTTCGACTTCGCAACCGGGCACGATTGCCCATGCGCTCGAACGGCTCGTCGAAGCCAATGCGGCCGCCACGCCGGTCCTGCAGCAGTTCTTCAACGACGCGTTGATCGTGCCGGTGCTCACCGCGCACCCGACCGAAGTGCAACGCAAGAGCATTCTCGACGCGCAGCACGACGTCGCGCGCCTGCTCGCCGAACGCGATCAGCAGTTGACCGACCGCGAGCGAGCGCACAACGAAGCGATGCTGCGCGCCCGCGTTACGTCGCTATGGCAAACGCGCATGTTGCGCGATTCGCGCCTCTCCGTGGCCGACGAAATCGAGAACGCGCTGTCGTACTACCGCGCCACCTTCCTCTCTGAAATCCCGGCGCTCTACGCCGATATCGAAGAAGCGCTCGTCGAGCACGGCATCGACGCGCGCCTGCCGCCGTTCTTCCAGATGGGCAGCTGGATCGGCGGCGACCGCGACGGCAATCCGAACGTCACGGCCGAGACGCTCGAAAACGCGATTACCCGCCAGGCCGCGGTGATCTTCGAGCACTACATGGAGCAGGTGCACAAACTCGGCGCGGAGTTGTCGGTGTCGAACCTGCTGGCCGGCGCCAGCGACGCCCTGAAGGAACTCGCCGCCGCCTCGCCCGACCAGTCGCCGCATCGTACCGACGAGCCGTATCGCCGGGCGTTGATCGGCATGTACACGCGGCTCGCCGCGAGCGCGCGCGTACGCCTTGGCGAAGGCAGCGTGCCGGTGCGCAGCGCGGGCCGCGGCGCAGCGCCGATCCGCGCCACGCCGTACGGCGACTCGGCCGAATTCGTGCGCGACCTGCACGTGCTGATCGATTCGCTCGCCGAGCATCATGGCGCACCGCTCGCCGCACCGCGTCTGTCGCCGCTCGCGCGCGCCGCCGAAGTGTTCGGCTTCCATCTGGCGAGCATCGACTTGCGCCAGAGCTCCGACATTCACGAAGCGGTGATCGCCGAACTGCTCAAGCGCGCCGGCGTCGAGGACGACTACGCGGCGCTCACGGAAGAAGACAAGCTCAAGGTGCTGCTCGCCGAACTGGCGCAGCCGCGTCCGTTGCGCCTGCCGTACGCGGACTACTCCGACCTCGTGAAGAGCGAGCTCGGCGTGCTCGAGGAAGCGCGCATCACGCGCGAGAAATTCGGCGCGCGCGCGGTGCGCAACTACATCATCTCGCACACGGAAACCGTGAGCGATCTGGTCGAAGTGATGTTGCTGCAAAAGGAAACCGGCCTGCTGCACGGCCGTCTGGGCGACGCGAACGATCCGGCGCAAGCGGGCCTGATGGTCATCCCGTTGTTCGAGACGATCCCCGACTTGCGCAACGCGCCGCACATCATGCGCGACCTGATCGCGCTGCCGGGCGTCGACGCGCTGATCGAACATCAGGGCAACGAGCAGGAAGTGATGCTCGGCTATTCGGACAGCAACAAGGACGGCGGCTTCCTCACATCGAACTGGGAGCTGTACCGCGCCGAACTCGCGCTGGTGTCGCTCTTCAACGAACGCGGCGTGACGCTGCGCCTGTTCCATGGACGCGGAGGCACCGTGGGCCGTGGCGGTGGTCCGACCTATCAGGCGATTCTGTCGCAGCCGCCGGGCACCGTCGACGGCCAGATCCGTTTGACCGAGCAAGGCGAAGTGATCGCCAGCAAGTTCGGCAATCCGGAAATCGGCCGGCGCAATCTGGAAACGGTGGTCGCCGCCACGCTCGAAGCGTCGTTGCTACCGCACGGCATCGCACCGGCGCAACTGCCCGCGTTCGAGGAAACGATGCAGCAGTTGTCCGACGCGGCGATGGCGTCCTACCGCGCGCTGGTCTACGAAACACCAGGCTTCAAGGAGTATTTCTTCGAGTCGACGCCGATCGCGGAGATCGCCGAGTTGAACATTGGCAGCCGGCCGGCCTCGCGCAAACTACAAGATCCGAAGCAACGCAAGATCGAAGATCTGCGCGCGATTCCATGGGGTTTCTCATGGGGCCAATGCCGGTTGCTGCTGACCGGCTGGTACGGTTTCGGCAGCGCGGTGGCCGCGCATCTGGACAGCGCGCCGACCGACGCTGAACGCAAGACCCGTCTCGCGCTGCTGAAGAAAATGCACAAGACGTGGCCGTTCTTCGCCAACCTGTTGTCGAACATGGACATGGTGCTGGCAAAGACCGACCTCGCGGTCGCTTCGCGCTACGCCGCGCTCGTGTCCGACAAGAAGCTGCGCAAGCACGTGTTCGAGCGGATCGTCGCGGAGTGGGAGCGCACGTCGAAGGTGTTGTCGGAGATCACGGGCAAGAGCGAACGGCTCGCGGAGAACCCGCTGCTCGCGCGTTCCATCAAGAATCGCTTCCCGTATCTCGACCCGCTGAATCACCTGCAGGTGGAGTTGCTCAAGCGCCACCGCGCCGGCGACACGAACGCGCGCGTGCGGCGCGGAATTCATTTGAGCATCAACGGGATTGCGGCGGGTTTACGCAATACGGGTTGAAAAATATTCCAATATAGGACAAAAAAGATCGAACAGTCGCAAGGTCGCTCCGAGGGCCGCGGAATAGCACGCTGATCCTGATTTCTACGCTGAACTGCGATCCTGTTGCGAAGTTCGCAATGCGGCACCTCGACTGGCCTCAGACCTTGGCCGCCCCCAATACGTGCCTATGTGTAGTTCGATGTCGCGGCAAGCTCTTTGTAGACTTCGAAGTTTACGATGTCGTAGTCCCGGAATGTGGCAGCTAAGTCGAGCATTTCGCCTGCGTACTCCGGCCCTTCGATCCGCGCGAGCGTCTCGACAAACGCTATGACTTCCTCGGCGCCGCCCAGGTGGCCAGCTAACCTGCCCCGTTCTGCGATGAAAGAGTTCAGGCGCCCAGTCAGATGAGTAGTTTGAAGAGCGTACGCGGCAGTTGAGGCGTGGAAAGCGCGACCTATCCTCCCGGCCAAAACTGTGCGGAACCGGTCGCGAATTCGTACATTGGAACTCCAACTGGGCTAAAACAACGGCGGTTGCCACAACACTCCGTATAGTGCGTCCGGGTCGGCCTGAAGAGTCCTGCTTGCGGGCTCACTCTGATTGCCTACTCCGCGTCGAGAAGTGAGCAACCCGGTGGGTGATTGCCCATCGAGTGCGAAGCCGCGTCGGTGGCTAGGTGTGGAATATCCGCACAGCTAGAGCGAAAAGTGAAGGCAGACGTCAGAAGCTAACCTCGCAACGGAAACCAGCAGCAACAAGGAAATGCGCGACCACCGGCCGCGCATCAGAAGAATTGAAACCTGCCCTCCGCGCATTATTCCCTGCCGGAAGACCGGCTCGACCGGCATCGGCATTTCGACAATCTCATCGGCGTCAACACACGGCTTGAAGCACTCCGTCATCAATAGATTCACGAAGACCCGACTTAACGGGATTTCCTCGATATCCGTTTCGGCTTGTCTCCGCCTCCTGACTTTGCAGCGTGGCTATCACGTGACTGGGCAGCGATGCGCCTGAACAAAACTCCTTGCTCTACATATCGCTTCTTGATGCGTATCACGAGCAAGCTGAGCATGAAACCAATCGCCGGCACATACAGCAGATGCGGATTGTTCATAGCAAAGGTCCAAATATCTCTCATGATTTCAATGATTTCGGGTACCGGACACCTTGCCCTTCTCGAGCTTGTTCGAGCGCGCGATAAAAGCATCAGCTGTCTGCAAGACCGGCTTCATTTCGCCATGCAAGAGCGCTTGCAGTGGCGTCAAATTGGCAAGCGACGCCTTCGGCTCTGTGAAAAATCTCCATTTAGCCCAGCCGGTCAACCCGTCCAGCCGTCGCACGACCTTCGCTAATTGCCTGCGGTCAAGTTCACTTGCAAGGAAGAACGCGGGGTAGAATTCGTCGGCATTAATATCAACGTTGAAGATACGTCCCGCAGCGAGGTCACTGGTCAGCTGCCGTTCAGTGATACCTAGGGCCGCGCAGACAATTGCTGCGCGCAGCAACTTTCCCTCGGCAACGAGGGAATCCCGTGCCGGCCTTCGTCGCTCCGAGCCACGTTTGCTGCGACCGTCTTCCTCACGAATCGAAGCAAGGTCGACATTCAACACTGTGGCCCTCCCGATTAGCCGCGCGAGAGAGATCTTAAAGCGCCGACCGACTTCGGCATCCGGTAGGTCCAAAAGTGCCTTGGCTCCAATAGGATCGAACAGGATCGCTGCCACAGCAGCGCGGCGCAACAGGTATTGCACCCGAGCGTCGTCGAGGGAAGGATTGTCCTTCGTAGCGCGTATAGACCGTGGCATCTTCGTCCCCTACTCTTCGCTCCCGACCAACCTCTCACAAAACTTCGAGTCGCCGCGTGGTCGACGCAAATCTCGACACGAATCGAGGTGCGACGCCAAGGCAAAAGCGCCACCGGGAACTGGCGATGGAACGCTACACCCTGAGCAATGAAAGACCTCGCCCACACGTCGCGACAGGCAGCAGGCTGCGTCAACAGCCTGGCTGCCCTCGTCGTCGATGCTCCCTGCGGCTTGCGATCAGCGCTGATTCCGCCCAAATATTCGGCAGCGCAAATGCCGACGCGTCAATATCGGCCTCGCTCGGGAAGTGTCGAAGCAGCGCCATGGCCAAGGTTCGCACGAGGTCGGCGCAG
This sequence comes from Paraburkholderia sp. BL6669N2, assembly GCF_003387275.1. NCBI lineage: Bacteria > Pseudomonadati > Pseudomonadota > Betaproteobacteria > Burkholderiales > Burkholderiaceae > Paraburkholderia > Paraburkholderia sp. BL6669N2. The sequence goes on from NZ_QUNA01000002.1 coordinate 3,145,475, forward strand.
TATGGACCGCGACCATCCGCGAGAGTAGCGAGCAAATCGCGCGCACCGACAACCGCTCGCGTCCTTTCCTCAGCGGTCGTCATGCGCGTCCCCCAAATCAAGCGAGTCAGTGACATCGACGTATGCCTTCACGCCGTTGACGTCACACCATCGAGCCCAAACGTACCGCGCCTCATCGGCATACCCGCTTTCGCCGACAAGCATGTAGACGCGCCCGGACTGGGTTGTGCCTCGCGAGGCTTCAACATCGAAAGTCTCGATGGCCGAACTGACTCGTCCCGTTCGATCGCTCGCGTTCAAGCCGACGAAATGACGGGTATCTTGGGGAAGGATCTCGAAGATGCGCCATTCGAGCAGGCGGATGCAAGGCTCACTAGAGACAGGCGGAAGGGACCAGATAGGCATGATTGCCCTCGGCAAGAGGGCCGGCAAGTATGTACTCAGCTTTATATGCCGGCTGCCCGATATACCAGGCGGCGAATGTCGCGGCGAGACAGTTGAAATTTGACTTGTTAGCTCCGCGGGTCACATGGGATTTCTCACGCGTTCAACTATAGATCGTCGTACGCGGAATTCAAGAAGAACTTCCTTCGCCCAAGACCGTTGCTAACAGAGCTTTCTGTTCGATGCGACTTCGTTGACAGCTGCGATGTCAAGATAGAGCCACAGGGCGTCGAAGCGGCAGACTGTGGCGCACTGAAAATAAAGGGCAGCGCTGAACGTGCCGTCGTCGATCTGGCTCTCAAGCGATTCCGCTTCGACATGAACGCCGAGTTCCTCAAGGCGTCGGCACAGCATGTTCGTATCCAACCAAGGCTGAGCTGAGAGGTCCGCCTTGAAAACCCGTGTCGCTCGTGCTTCCCAAGATTCTTCAATCTGTTGCGGATACAGCCAAGTACCGGGAAGCGCAGAGCCCGCTGCGCTAAGCACCTGAAGAAAAAACGTGAAACGAAAGGTACCTCGATGCACCTTACCTTCGATCGAACGCGCAGATTCCCGAACCCCGCTCGCAACAAGCCTGTGCGATAGGTCCTCATAGCTCACGCCCTTGTGGACCAACGCAGCCCGAAGCGCTCTGGAGGCAAGATGAGCCCAGGCTGAATCGACGGACTGCGCCTTTTCCCCTTGTATTGTTGCCGCCATGTGCTTTAATTTCCATGTGGAAACCCATGTAACCTCTCCACCACGAAGACAAAGTCAATCGAGAGGGCCCCCTTCCGCCGCAATCCAACAATCCAGGCTGTTCGCCTGCAGAAAACACGCGGCTCAGAGAACGGTCGCCATGGACTCAATTCTTTACCTGGGCGTCGAAGGAGTGCTATTTCGCGTTCACGCACACAGCCATACTGTTGAGTGCCGCGCGCACGTACCACCTTCCACAGAACCCTTGCCGCTGCTCGAACCAGTGTCTGCGATCGTCGCGCACGAAACGAAGCTCAAAATCGTGCTCAACAGTTGGCTGGTGTTCGACTATGGTTTCCGGCGACTCCTCCGTCTGCTCCCCGCTGGTATAGCACAAAAAACGATTGGCGCAACTATCGCCGGGAATCGGCTGCACAGTCGTCCCATGGCTTACCGTGCGAGAGCCGAATTGCTACGTGAGGACGTGGAGAGACGCAAGCCCACTCAGATCACCATCGTCGATGCCTCGCGAAGTGCAATCCCTACCGAGCTACTGCACCGATCTATCTGTGTGAACGAGTCGGACTTCCTGTGCCCAGCCGAGTTCTCCGCGATTCTACGTCGTTTCGTTGATTCGGAAAACCAAGATTAGATGGCAGTGCTTGCCTTTCGTTGTGCGTTCGCCCACGCTCGAACTCAAAGCCGGCACTCCCGACCCGTCGATATGGGAATCGTGCGTTCCTTGCGTCGACCAGTTCTGTACACGCACTGAGTGGACGACCTTGTTCGTCCCCCGAGCAAACTTCTGGGAGTTTGCAAATGAAGGTATCGAAGAGAGAACTTCCCGAAGCATGGGCCGAAAAGATCTGGCTCACCTTGGACTTCTGGATGCTCAGATCGCATGTCAGCCGACGCGATTTCGACGTCGACGCGCTGGAAGAGGTCGTCTCGATGGTTCGAAGTATTCCGACCTTTAAAGCGTACTGCAAGGCGGTGAGACGGGACACGCAGAGACACGGGAAAAGGACTTACCCGCATGCCGTCCCATTGTTCCGAGTGCCCCCGGCTGGGCAAATTCTCGCCCATACATTCGACCTCCGCCGGTTGTTGGCGCAGTGGCAGCGCGAAGCGCTTCCTCGCACTGAGCCGGAATAGACGCCACATGGGCGGAGTTTACGATGAGCAACTCCAACATTGCACGAGCGGCGACCTATGCAACGGCAAGATCACTTCCGCTAGGCAGAGTCCTCCTCGTCCATCGCGTCAAGACATGCAAGGAAGAAGGCCGCGGAGAACCGCTTGCGGTTGATCTTTCGATTGAGCTGGTCCGCAGACTCCACAATTCCGAGCCGCTCGAGCCGCAACGCCAACGCCTTGTAACTGAGCTTGCGCTCGATCATCTTCGACACGATGAGTTCCCTCGCCTCCTCCTCCCACTCCTCGTAGACATTCTCCGCTTCCGGAGCCGTGTTCGGTCGTTTGCTCATAGCTGTATTTTGTCGTATATGGGTGCCTCGGTCTTCATGGACTCCGCGTCTTCCTACACGTTCTCACTCGGGTCGGTTTCCCGCGACGAGCCATGATGACTCAATCCCAACTCGCCGATCTCTTCGACCGGCTCGGAACGCCGCCTGCCGGCCAGCAACTCATCCTCAACGCGATGCTTCAAACGCCAGTTCGCAAGGTGACGTCGCAACGTAGCAAAGTCATCGCCTTTCGAACGAGTCAGAAGATGGCGCGCCATCAGGCTGAAAGTCGACACGTCGAGTTCATGGTTACCGTGACCGAAGAGCAGGCGAACCACGTCCTCGAATACTGCGCGCAGCCTTGCGAGCCCATGCTCAGCATGGACACCGCCTCTTCCTACAGGTTCTCGTTCGGCTCGGTTTCCCGCGACATGCCGTGCTAACAAAATCCCAACTCGCCGAGCTATTCGAACGACTCGGCACCCCGCCTGCCGGCCAGAATCTCATTGCCAAAGCGAGGATCGAAGCGCCAGTTCGCGAGGTGACGTCGCGCGGTGGAAATGTCATCACCGTTCTTGCGAGTCAGAAGATGGCGCGCGAAATCCGGACTGAGAGTCGACACATAGAATTCGCCGTTGCCGTCACCAAAGAGCGCGCAGAAGATGTCCTGGAATACTACCCGCAGCCATGCGAACTCAAGCTCAGTCTCACAGATGAGTCAACCGGCGAAATCGAAAAGATCAAGCACATCCCGGATTATCTCACCATTCGCAGTGACGGCTTCGCGCTCGAGGAATGGAAGGCTGAAGCGAAGCTGCTGCGCCTGGCTGACAATTATCCGTACCGCTATGTCCGCGCCGGCGACGGACAATGGTACTCACCGCAGATTGAGAAGCAACTTGCTGAACTAGGCCTGCGGTACCGGATCTTTAGCGAGGATTGCATTCCGCGTCGACGCGTGGAAAACTTCCTGCACCTCGCCGACTATTTTCTCCCGGGTGCAGAACCGCTTGATCCAGACAGCGTTGACCGGTTGCATGTTGCTCTGAATGAACACGGCGCTCTGTCGTTCCTCGAGCTGCTTCAAGCCCCATACAACTTCTGCGCCGACTTCCTCAATCAGGCTATTGCTGACAATGTCGTCGCGACCGCCCTTGATCGAGAGACCTTCGCAGACAAGCGAGCGTTCTTTCTCTACCGTGACGCTGCGCTACGCGACCTGCTCATCGCGGACGCAAAGCTCGGACAGATGCCCGGAGCGGAGTCCTTTTCGCTCGATATCGCAGCGGGTTCTCGCTTCCTGTTCGAAGGCCAAGAGCTAACGATGGTGTTGGTCGGAGAGGAGTCGATCGTATGCAGTAGGCAGGATGGCACGAACATCGAGCTTACGCGCGAGTGGATTGAGCTTGCACACGAGAAGAATCAGATCACAGCCGTCCAAAAGGACGGGACGACCTCAGGCACGGACGTTAGCCGCTTCTCACACGAGGAACTGCAGACCGCCCTCCGTAGACAGGCGATTCTCGACTCCATGAATTCCGAGGCGAAAGTATCGTCACGGACGCTGCGACGTTGGGTGGCTCGGAGACTTGTCGCTCTAGCCAACGGAGATAACGCTGCTCTCGCGTTGGTACCCAGGAATGCGGCGAAGGGCAATCGGACGCCAAGGCTGACCGAGACACAGATCTGTCGCATGGACGAGGTCATTGACGCCGAGTGGCGCACTAGCAATGCCATCAACTACATGACCTGTTACCGGAACATGGAAGTCGCCTTCAACGGCACGGACGAGAAGGCGCCGTCATACCCGACCTTGATTGCGCGAATCAAGGCACGGCAGACCAACCGCGACGTGCGAACCCGCCATGGGAAACGCGCCGCGTATCAGGAAGATGTATTCGTCGATGTGCTGTATTTCGACACTCCCGTGCACGGCAGTCGACCTTTTCAATACGTCCATATCGACCATACTGAGGTCGACATTGAACTCATCTCGAGTCGTACCGGTAAGCCGTTGGGACGCCCTTGGCTAACGTTGGCGGTTGACGCCTGGTCGAGGCGAATTCTTGCCTTCTATTTAACGTTCGATACTCCTTCGTATCACGCGGTCATGATGGTCGTCCGCGATATGGTGCGCCGGTTTAACCGGCTTCCCGAGTTCATCATAGTCGACAATGGTCCCGACTTCATGTCACATGCGTTCGAAACGTTCCTTCGCGTCATGGGCACGCATCTACGCTTTCGCCCTGCGGGACAGCCAAGGCATGGAGCAGTGCTCGAGCGTATGTTCGGTCGCTTAAACACCGAGTACATCCACAACCTTGCGGGTAACACGAAAGCGACAAAGAATGTACGCATGGTGAGCGGCTCCCATCTGCCCAAGAATCTGGCCGAGTGGACGCTGCGCAGCCTCTATTACGGGCTCCAGCATTGGGCATTCGAATACTATGACCAGGAGATACATCCTGCATTGGACGAATCTCCGCGAGATGCATTTCGGCGCGGCGTGCGGGAGAACGGACACCGCCCTCAGCGGCACATCGTGTTTAATCGGGATTTCCTGATCGCCACCTGCCCGCCCGTCGACCGCTCCGGCGTACGTGTTGTCAATCCTCAGCGCGGCGTGAAATACGACCACCACTTCTACGCGAACAAGGTTTTCAAAGCCTCAAACATCGCCGGCGAGTCGCTGCCGGTGAGATACGACCCTTGGGACGGGTCATCCGTCTATGTACGGCTGAAGGACGAATGGGTTCAAGCTCTCTGTAGAAGCCTTCATGGTCTCGGTCAACTAACCGACGTTGAGAAACGTGCGCTGACTGCAGAATACCGGGACCATTACAAGGCGCCTGATGACGACGAGCAACATGCGCAGCGCCTGCGAGAGTTCCTGCAGGTATTCACGCCAAAGGGCGCACTCGCATTGGAGTTGGAGCGGCAGTCGGAAAACAAAGGCCTGTACAACACGCTGCAGATGGCAAGCATCGAGCCTATCGCTGCACCTCATCACTTTGGCTTGGCGAACGAGCCGCTCGCTCCAACCGTGCCGGCACCCCTCTGCGAAGCCTCCGATAAGGTCCCGCAATCTCAGGATCTTGCTGCGGGTAGTTTTGCATTACCTGATTTTGACGATTTTTCTGATATTTAGGAGTTGACATGAATACTAAGGATAGCAAGGATGGGGCATCCGTCAATTCGCAGATTGAAGCCTTGGCTGCGAAGCGGATCAAACATACCCGTGTGAGCGAGGTTATGACTGAACTCGACACGCTCATTTACCCAGGCAGCCAAGACAGCATTCTGCTGGTGTGCGGCCCAAGTGGCGCCGGTAAGACGACGCTCGCCAGACACATGGTCAATATAGCCCTCACACAGGCGCATCGTGAGATGCAGGAGAAGCGGGGAATCATTCCCGCGCTCTTCATAGAGGCGCCCTCATCCGGGGAAAGCGTCTTTTCTTGGCGACTTTTCTACCAACGCATCTTGTCGCAGCTGGACGACGATGCCATCTCACCCAAGCTGCTCTATGGAATTGACGCAGAAACTGGCCGAATGAGCCGATCTCGCGCTACCAACCGGGGAACAACACTCGCGGCCCTTCGCACCGCAGTCGAGCGCGGTCTTCGTGTGCGTCAGGTGCGATTCCTGGTTATTGACGAAGCGGCGCACATCATTCGGCAGACTCGCGGCAACAATAGGCTCGAAATTCAACTTGACACTTTGAAGTCGCTCGCGAATCAGTGCGGAACGCAGATGGTGATGGTCGGATCCTACGATCTGTACGACTTGGTTTCTCTCTCCGGGCAACTCGCTCGTCGCACACATGTGCTGCATTTCGAGCGCTACCGGCAAGATCGGCCCGAAGATGTTCAAGCGTTCGACCGTTGCGTCTCCGGGTTTGAGAAAACGCTTCCCGAACTGTGGGGCGGGCAGCTCACGAGACACACAAAAGCGCTCCATGAGAACACACTGGGCTGCATAGGCACCCTCAGCGGCGTGCTCACGCGTGCTGCAAAGCTCGCAGGCATCACGAATGCGTGGACGACAGCCTCTCTCCAGCGCGCATTCTTAACCGAAGCTCAACACAATCGGATTCTGGAGGAAATTCTTGACGGCGAAGCCGGAATCAGCCCGAACTTGGTGAGCTCGGTGGGCCAGTTCAAGATGGCTAGTTGAGAGGCGTTCCCGATGAAAGAGGTCACGTGCCCCGCTCGCTCGGCGCTCTACCCCTTGCCGCCTATCGGCGTGGGAACCGCCAGCGTAGAGAGCCTTGTGAGCTTCTTCTGTCGCTTGGCAGCAGCACATTGCGTTTCTACAACGGACTTGTTAGGCAGAATCTCGAACACGTGCGGCTGGGAGGTCCCAGCGAAAAATTTCTGGAAGAACGTGAACCTAATCGGCATGGGCGAGGTCGCCCACCGTTATGCGTCCGCGTTGTCGATGATGACGAGTGTCGAGCGCCTGGATTTGTTGACGCTTCGGCCATGGCGAAACGTGATCGCGCAAGCGAGTCATGCGCCCGCTAAAGCTCGATGGTGCGGCGCATGCTTTGCACATGACCTCGCTCGGGGAGAATCGCCGTATTTTCGGCTAGCCTGGGACGTCGGAGACGTCGACGTTTGCCCAACAGACGGCATCCGACTCTTAGACACTTGCCACGATTGCGGCAATACGGGCGCAAGGAACAACGCGACATGTGTCGTTCCTGGTTGGTGTTGCTTTTGCGGGGCGTCGCTCGCCAGCGTCGGCGTCGCGCCGTTGCCAGCGACTCCCGCCGAGACGTGGAAGGCCGCGCAGATCGGGCGACTTCTGGCTGCGCAAGCGTCTTTGATTTCGGCGCCAGTTCGCCGCACCATGACGGAGGTAATTCTGAAGCTCATTGGCCAACTCGACGACGGACAGAGCGCGAGGTTTGCTCGGCGTATCGGCTTGAACAGATCTACGGTGCACTATTGGCTGAACCAAGGGGGTGTTCCGACGCTAGCCGCTCACCTGCGCATCGCATCACAAACAGGCGTTTCGCTCGAGGCCTTGCTGACCGGATATGATGGTGGCGAGGCTTCGAGATTGTATGAATCTCCTTCGTTGGCAGAGCTCTTCCCCGACTACAGGAAGCGCGCATCGCCGCGTCAACTTGACCTTGGTCGGATCAAGGCCCAAATGGACGACCTAAGCAGGCCAGATGTCACCGTCAGCGTCATGGAAGCGGCGCGACGACTGAACATGCATCCGCGAGAACTGTACCGTGTAGAGAATGAGAAAGCGCGCACCATCGGGGCGAAGTGGCGCAAGGATCAACGCGACCGTAGCGAGCAACACCGACTCGAAGCCGTCCGTGCGATCGAAGCAGCAGTCAAGGATATTCTTTCAAGAGGAAGGGCAGCCAACCTCCGCGAGGTGCAGCAGCTAGTTCCTCGAGAGGTTCTTGGCAGTGTTCGTGGAGTTGTCGCGATGATCCAGGAGGCAGCACGCAAAATCGAGGGCTCGAAGGACGAAACCTGCCTGTGAGAACAGTTCCTTTCCGTCGCTAGACGGTCGTTGCGCCCTCAACTCAAATAGGCAAGCGTCAGCGACGACACGACCAGGTCGAGCGACATTGGGTCGCCAAACGTGCAGTCTTCCTTGGCCTGCTAGCAGCATAGCGGCCATCAAATCGGCCACTCAGCTTCTCAAACGGCAATTCTCTTGCTCGGAAGAGCATCGAACACCCGCGGACCAGGAAGCAGAGGCACGACTCAATCTCCCGCCTTCCAGACGGGCCCACACACCGACACGGCGACTCGCGATCATCGAGTCCTGAACATCGCCTTCCTGGCTGCCAGCCGCGCAGCGGCCATAAAACCGCGCAGGCAAACACACGAATCACTTGCTCGCGAGAGAGCATCGAGAGGAAAGCGCTGAGCAAGATTGCGACTGAACCCCCTCCCCTCCGGGAAGGCTTCGCGCCGACAACGGGCGACACATGATCGTCGCGCCCGCCACACTCCTCCTTGGCTGCCAGCCGCGCAGCGGCCCTCAATCGCTGAAACACAAAACGCCAAAAGCATATGCTTACGTGAGCATACGCTTTTAAAGATCGAGCATATCTTTCAGTAAGAATGTGCTCTTTTGAGATATGGTTTGGATATGCTCACGAAAGAAAATCCTTAGTGAGCATATCCTTACTTTAGAGTAGAAAGGCAATGCCGGGGCCCCCGACCATTAGCGCGGGTGCCCCTTCCATCGTCATTAGATATGACGACTCCGCCAGACTATTTCGGGTCCCGCGCCTCTAGCTTCGCCAGCGCGTCCGCTTTCTCAGGTCCCATCCCCGTGGTGCGGAATCTTCTCCAGCGCGCCACCGGTCACAACCCGTCCACGCTTGGAGGCCACCGCCGGACCTCTTCAGTCGGAAGAGGCGGCACCAACGTCGGGCGGCTTGCGCTCGGCCGACGCGTGACTATGGGGATGTATAACATCGGCACGCGATTAAAACAATGCGGCATTTTCGCTGCAATTCGCTTGCAATTCAGCGCCGCTCAAAAACGCCGCTATCTAGTAATTCATTTTCAAAAATGTGATCGTGACTTTAATTGTAACAATACGGATTTCGAGTCGATGCCGCGACCAACCGCCCATTTCTTGCCGATGAGCGATGCATGAGGCACGCGCGCCGAAGCATCAGCTCGGGCACCACCGATGGTGCGCTTCACAACCGTCGTTTCCGGTAGCCAGCTCGGTGACGATGAGCGCGTCGCTCGGTTGAGCGGCGACGCGGGCTGCCGCGATGTGCGCGTCGGTCGTTGTCATGAGCGCAGCCATCCCCGAGACGCAAACCGCCGATGAGCGAAGGTTTATCCGCAACTGCACGGCGATTTGCGGGCAGCAAACTCAGCGACTCGTTCCACATCTTCTCCAGACGTTCAGACAGCAAACAGTATGGCCGAAAGGTAAGTGGCAGAACCGCGGACTAGAACGAACTGAGTTTCGCAACGGCGGGTGCGATGTCTTCGTTGGCAGGCCCTATATCCCACTCGCTCGCTTGAATGACCTCGCGACGACAGAGATCGCGCTCTCGCCGCATCTGACGAAGCGAGGGCCAAACGGGCTTTGGTTCATTGGCCGTGGTGTCGAGCATGAGCTGGTGAACCGAGCCAGCCAGATTATGTTGTTTGGCCACGTGGACTCAGACGGCCAACCTGTCGAAATTCAATGCGTCAATTCATGTGGTTACGAAGCCGCATCGTTCGACTTGTTCTTAAGGGAATCCGATGCAGAACAGCAAGCTCGAGAAGATGAAAAGGAGTTCGAGATGAAGGTTGGCGTCCGCTCGATTTGAGGCGAGGACGTTCTGGCGCTCCTGGCTCGCGCCGACGTCATCTTCTGCGATGACACAGAAGTCCCACTCACCGCCGCAGGTCAGCGTTTCCTCGAAGTGGCATCTGTCCCGGACGCAATGACTGTGCTGGAGCTGCTGCAGTCAATGACTTGCCGTTGATCGAAATGGATGGCAAACCAAGTCCTTTCAGGGGCGAGGAAGCATAGACCGACGCTGCAGGCGACCCCCAGACGCCCGAAGCGGTGAAAGACCCGTGAGACGAAGGTCGAGGCCCGCGTTGACGTCGCACTGCAGGGCTCGGAGCCGGACCGATCACCAAAATCAACAACGTCCTAGACCGACACGATGCGCGGCCATAGGGAGCCGGAAACGGCCCGTATGTCGTCCAAGGTGCGAAGTGACCCGCTCGGCGCGTCAGTGACGGTCACAATGCCTCGTCGGATCCTTCCGGCAATCCCCAAATTTCGGGTGATTCCAGCGACCACAAGATGACGTCGGTTGGTGTCGGGTCGCTGATGAGAAGCCCCCTCGCGAGGGCTCGGACGGCACCGGGGACTTCGTACGTCTTCCCGTCCGCCAGCGTTTTCAGGAAATCCCGCGTTGCCACCACGGATGCAGTGCGCTTCTCGGGCGTCGTCATGACAGTTTCTCCTCAAAAAGCTCCACATACTGGCCTACCGAAGATGGCGCCGCACTGCTTTTCCGGTGTTGAGCTTGTGCAGCACGCCCTTGCGGCAAGCCTTCGCTTCCGCATGAAAGGCAGGGCCCGCGACATTTCCTGACACGCTGAGCGGCGGCTCGTCTTGCGTTGCATCCATTAGCGACATCGCCTTCGTTCAAGAAAAGCGTATCCTGGAAGACGAGCACGCAGTCCGGTACGCGAGATCACTGCGCGGTACCCTTTAACCGCGCACCGTCATCTCGGATCGCCTATAGTTCACATAGAGCGTAGTGGTCAGGACGAGGTAAAGTTCGCATTCGGCTTTGCGCCATGCGACCGCCCTTTTATGAGTTGTTCTACTCGCTTCGTTGCGAGCAGATTGACTAGCATGCTCTCCAGACGGAACTCGGGTAAGACACTTACTGCGACGTGTTGCAGCAGCCCGCTGTCAGCGATTTTTGTCATGATTTTCCAGACGTAATCCGCTGGTGCGTCTTTTTTGAATCCGTGTAGGTCTTCAAATTCGAGGCGTTTCCTTGATATTTCCGGAACGCAAAGCGTGCAATCGCGCTTATTACCCTCATTGAAGTCGAGCAATACGGGTAGCCTCCCAGCCTCCTTCCACCTGTTATACGCCGCCCTAACCTCCGGGTCTGTAAAGTCCGCCAGCCAGTAGATTTGCACGTCGTTTAACTGGAGTAGCATGGTCATCACCGGCAAATCGTTCGCGGGAAGGCACGCGATATTCATTTCGTACCTGATATCGCCAGTCGGAAGGAAACTCGCGCCGTCAGTTGGGATTGGACAGCGCAGCACGGGAAAGTCCGCCGGCAGACCGTCAGCCAGTTCCGATGTATTGAATTCCGAGAGTTGCTGGAGGTTGGTAATGTCACCGACAGCGAAGGATGGGGCGGCATCGAGAGAGATGAGAGCTTCCATTACGTCTATTCCTTGATTTCGACTGAGAGCCGCGCTATGACACAAATGCCATAGTCCCGGTGCTTCTCCGCCCCATGGGACGGAGGATCAACTGAAGCCGATTTGCTTCAGGGCCACCGACGTGACTAGACACGCCACATCGGCACCAAGATCAAAAGGAAGTAGAACCATTGCGGCCACTACTCCAGCACCAGAGAACTCTCGTCTCCGGAATTCTGCACTTGCTCACTTGTAATGAGTCAATCCAGAATGGAAAACTGTGTGTGCATTATAGCCGAGTACGGTGGTTTGCTCAATAGATGTTGCTGATAACTTAGCCTTTTTAAGGCGTCATCCGAATAAAGCCTGATACAAACGGACGACACAACGGCCTTCTGCTGGAGGTGTTTTGTTAGTGCCCGGACAGAGACGATAAGTGAGCCAACTTCAATGGGCGACTCGATCATTGAATTCGGTTATCGCAGCCAAGTAGATTGCCAAGATTCGGGGCAAATCAACATCCCTGTAGATTTTGTAGTGGACATCATCATGGTCTGCAGGACTGGCAGCCAAGTCGACGAGTTCACATGCGCTCTCGCGTCAGCCACTCCGCGCGAGTACCTCAACTAGGAAAATGCGCGACCACTGGCCGCGCATCAAGAGACTGAATAGATTTCCTTTTCAGAAAATTTACCGCTGAAAGACTATTTTCATAGGTGTTGGCATTTCGACCATTTTGTCGGCGGCTACCCAGGGCTTGAAACGTCCTGTGAGTAAAACATTCACAAAGACCCGACGCAGTTGCATGCCTTCAATATCAGATTCTGCCTGGCGCTGAAGTTTCCCACTCATAGCCAAGGTTGCCATACCATCCCATATGAGCTGCGCCGAAGGAGCTGGCACGTTGCGAAACTGTTCGTTGCGGTAAGTGCCGTGCGGTACACCCGCCTTAAGGAAAAGAGAGTACCCCAGCTCCTCCGTCTGACCCCGGACATCGAATTGAATCAAAGCGTGCCCGGCCTTCCTCCACTTATCTAATGCGGCCCACACTTCCGGGTCGGTCATGTCGGCCAGCCAGTAAATCTGCACATCGTTTAATTGCAGGCGAATGCTCTGAACCAGCCCATGTTGCGTTTGGATAGTTCCGAACCCGAAGTTGAGTTGACCATCCTTCATGCTGAAGCATTCCGCGTCATGAGCCGCAACCGGACACGTTAGGACCGGCATGTCTTGAGGCAGACCGATGGACTGTTTCGGCCGGTATCCCAGAGATTTAAGTTGCTCCAGGCGGCCGAGCGGGACGAGGTCGGAATACATATCGATAATTTGAAATTCGTTCATTGCTTTACCTATCATGTTTGATTAGCCTCTGGCGCGAGCGCCGCGCCTTCACCGCATATCCGCTACCGCAGGATCGGTCGCCAAAGACGCGATCCTTCGACAACTGACTGCTTATTCGTATAGCGCTAACACGCCTTGACGAATTGATTCGAATACAGCTCTGCGAAACCCGACGAAATGGCGCAAAACACCGACATATGCACCAGCGCCGTCATACAGTCCACCATCGCAGTTGGCTGTCGAATGCTCAAAAGATCAGGATGCGCAGCATGAGGCAGGCACAACAGTTCGGTTGAGCGGAAACGGATGCGCGATGATCTTTAACCGCGCATCGTCATCCAGCACAGCCCACGTTTATGATTGTGTCTGCCGGTCAGAACGACCGAACAGCGGATTTTGGCTTTACGCCACACAATCGCTCTTTACGAACGGCTCTACTCGCTTTGTAGCGAGAACATTGACAAGCACCCGCTCCAGACGAACATCAGGAAGCATGCTCACTGCGACGCGCGGCAGAAATCCACTGACGGACAGTGTCGCCATCGTTTTCCAGACGGAATCCGCCGTCGGGATTCCCTTGTGTGTGCGAAGTTGTTCGAAGGCTAAGTGTTGCCTCGGTATTTCCGGAACGCAGAACGTGCAATCCCGCTCGTTGTCCTCATCGAAGTCGAGCAAAATTGGCAGCCGCCCGGCCTCCTTCCACACATCGTACGTTGCCCAGACCTCGGGGTCCGCAAGGTCTGCCAGCCAGTAGATTTGCACGCCGTTTATCTGGACCTGGATTGTCAGCAGCGACAGATTGTTTACGGGAAGGCACCCGAAGGTCGTTCGGTACCTGATAACGCCTGTCGGGACGAAGTGCGCATCTTCAGCTGCGATTGGACAGCGCAGCATTGGGAAATCCGCTTGCAGACCGTCTGCCAGCTTCGATGCTCGGAATGCCGGGAATTGCTTAAGTTCGGTGATGTCACCGACGGCAATGACAGGGTCGGTATTGAGAGAGATGACAGCTTTCATTACTTCCATTCCTTTGATTTCGACTGAGAGCCGCGCTATGACACAAAGTGTCATAGTCCCGGTGCTTCTCCGCCCCATAGGACGAAGGATCAACTGAAGCCAATTTGCTTCAGGGCCACCGACGTGACTAGACACGCCACATCGGCACCAAGATCAAAAGGAAGTAGAACCATTGCGGCCACTACTTCAGCACCAGAGGACTCTCGTCTCCGGAACCTGCATTTGCCCACTCGTGATGAGCGAATACAGAATGGAAAGCTATGTTCGCATTATAGCGGAACACGGCGTCTCGCTCAACAGCCGCTGCGCATTCTCTGCAACCTTCTTATTGCCGCCTTAGCGCGGCAAAGAAAACGCAAAGTACATCGATTAGACACGTACCCTCATCTATACGTGTCTCGACCCCCGACTGAACACGCGAAATCGGATCGACTTCTGCAAGCGACCAACTTATTGAATTTTGCCAACGCAGCTAGGTCAGTTGGCCAACATTGAACACGGAAGCCGCAAATAGCCAGGCCGCCGGCTTGAAGAACCGACTTGCACGCGAAGTCGCTACGACGCATTGGTCACATTGCATTATGACTGGCAGATGGGCCGTAGCACAGCCGACAGAGACGATGCCTACCTCCACCTACTGTGCCCACCACAGACTGATCGCAGCGCCCGCCAACGAGGCCCTGGAGATCGCCTCCCTGGCTGCCCACCGCGTAGCGGCTAGGTGTGCATCGAAACCGGCGAAGAAGGGGGCTTGCAAGCGCTCGCGTGAGAACATTAAATGAATCGCTCAACACACTCAATCCGCGTATCGGTGTCTGTTGCGGCAACCAGCTATTCGCACAATCCAAACAGACATCACACTCGTTCTTTATCAGACGGTATTGAGCGTTGAAACTAACAGGGTCGCAATGAGCGCAAAAACATATGCTTACGTAAGCATATGTTCTGAAGATCGAGGATATGCTTCAGTGAGCATATGTTTTTTGAGAGTTGATTGCAGATGCTTACGTAAGCATAGAAGGGAATACCGAGGCCCCTGCCAGCTGACGCTGGCGCCCCTTCCACCATTCACTTTTGAAATGGCTCCGACAGACTTTCAGGTCGCGGTTCTATCTTCGCTGCCGCATGGACTGTTTCAACCTACCCCCGTGGTAGTCCAGTTTCTTCAAACGCGCCACCGGTCGCACCCGTCCACGCTGAAGGTCAACGCACGTCTCTTCAGTCGGAAAAGCGGCGTAACGTCGGGCGGCCAGTGCTCGGCCGACCTATGACTCTTCAAGTATAAATGCCGGGATTGCGAGATGCCAACGTAATTCGTTCGCTCTCTTCGCGGATTAAAATAGGAAGTAGAAAAACAGATTTGATTCACGCGGCTTTTTCGAAAATCGAAAACATCAAAATAAATCGCTCAATACCTATCACAGGAACCTCTGCGTCGTGTGACGAGAGGCGGATCGCAGAAGTTGCGCGGGGAGGATCGCTGCGGTCAAGGTCTCAGGCGGATGCGAAGTGGCTTAGCGCCCCAGCGTGTGCTGTGAAACTTCCCTATGACCATGAACAGTTGCTCCAGTCAAGCGCACCCAGCGGGCCGGAGAATAGAGACCCTTGAGACTCTGGCGCTTCATGAATCTCGTTTCCAGGATATTTGAGTAATTTTCGGTCGAATACGACCGAAATGCGAAACATGGATCGCAGACATCCCTACACCTCTATATACGCCCAACATTTTGAACTCAGATGCTCGACAAGATTCACCTCACCAACCTCTTCGACAAACTCGGCACGCCCGACAAGGGTCGCCAGCTTATTCAGACCGCGCGCATCCAAGCGCCCGTGACACCACCGACGGTGCAAGGTGGAAGCGTGGCTACCATCCTATCCAGCAAAAAGATGGGGCGAGAAATTCGCACTGAGACACGTCACATCGAGTTCCCTGCTGCTGTGACGAAGGAGCACTCGGACGACGTTCTCGAATACTACGAGCGTCCGTGTGAACTGAAACTTCAATTAGTGGACGAGTCTACCGGCGAGATTCGCAATGCTCGCATCAGTCCCAACTTCCTTACGATTCGTGACGACGGCTTTACTCTCGAAGAGTGGAAATCGGAGGCAAAACTTGCCCGACTCGCTGAGAAGTATCCATGGTTCTATTCCAAGGGAAGCGATGGTCAATGGTATGCCCCGCAAATCGAGAAACAACTCGCCGACCTCGGCATCCGCTATCGGGTGTTCAGCGATGCTTCGATTCCTCGTCGGCGCGTGGATAACCTTCTCTACCTAGCTGACTATCTGCACCTCGCAGAACCGTGTCCGGACAATGTCCTGACGCGACTTCATAACGCGCTGCAGGAGCATGGTTCCTTGACCTTCATGGAGCTTCTTGGAGCCCCGCACGAATTCGATGCCGACTTTCTGAATCGAGCGATCGCGGGAAACCGCGTCGCAACCGACCTCGACAGTCAATCACTGGGCGACAAGCGAAGCTTCCGTCTCTTCCGCGATGAAGCGTTGCGAGACTTCGTGCTTGCAGACACGCGCTCTGGCAGTTTGCCTGGCATCGACCGCTTCGCCCTCAACATTGCCAACGGCGCCAAGTTCGTCTTCGAAGGCAATGAACTCACTATCGTGATGGTGGCCGGTGATTCCGTCGTCTGCAACAGAGAGGATGGCTCGACCATTACGTTGACGCGTAGCTGGCTTGAGAATGCACACGAAAAAGGCCAGGTGAAGTGCCCTCAGCAAGACCAGCAATCCAGCCAGGACCTGAGCCGCTATTCGAAGGAGGACTTCAAGACCGCGCTTCGTAGGCAAGCGCTGCTGGAGGCTGAAGCGGAGCCCACCAATGTGTCTGAGCGAACGCTTCGCCGCTGGAAAGCCCGTCAGGAAATCGCTCTAGCCAATGGTTCCAACGAAGTTCTCGCGCTGGTGCCGGATTCGGGCTCTAGAGGTAACCGCAAACCCCGATTGAGCACGCGCCAGGTCGAATTGATGGACGAGGTCATTGATGAGCAATGGCTCAAGAGCAATGCAATCAACTACAAAGCCTGCCACCGCATGCTGCTCGCCGCGTTCTCAGAGGAAGGCGAGGTGCCGCCGTCGTATCCCACGTTGATCGCGCGAATCAAAGCGCGCGAAACCAACAGAGACGTTCGTACGCGATACGGGAAACGAATTGCTTACCAGCAGAGTACCTTCATTGACGTCTTGCACCACGACTCACCTGTCCATGGTAGCCGGCCGTTCCAGTACGTGCACATTGACCACACGCAACTCGACATCGAGGTCATCTCAAGCCGCACTGGGAAGCCACTTGGCCGCCCATGGCTGTCGCTCGCGGTCGACTCATGGTCGCGACGGATTGTTGCGATTTATCTCACCTTTGATTCGCCATCTTACACATCGGTGATGATGACCATCAGGGATATGGTTAAGCGGTTCAACCGCCTTCCAGAATTCATCGTTGTCGATAACGGCAGTGACTTCATGTCCAATGCGTTCGAGTCCTTCCTTAAGGCAATGGGCACGCACCTGCGCTTCCGCCCTGCGGGACAGCCACGGCATGGCGCGGTTCTGGAACGTATGTTCGGTCGCTTGAACACCGAGTACATCCACAATCTGGCAGGCAACACGAAAGCCACGAAAAATGTTCGCATGGTCACCGGTTCCCACCTGCCCCAGAAGCTCGCAGAGTGGACCCTCGGTGCACTCTATCTCGGTATTCAGCACTGGGCATGGGAGTTCTACGATGAGAACACGCATCCCGCTCTCGACGAGTCACCACGCGAGGCTTTCGTACGAGGCGTCCGCGAAAACGGTGCACGTGCGCAAAGGCACATCCAGTTCAATCGAGACTTTTTGGTTGCAACGTGTCCGCCCGTCGACCGAACTGGCACGCGACAGATTCACCGCCAGCGCGGCGTAAAGGTAGACCAACGGTTTTATTGGAACGAAGCGTTCAATGATGCACTGCTCCATGGGGAGAGCCTGCTCGTTCGATATGACCCGTGGGACGCATCTTCCGTCTATGTTCGCGTGAAAGACACTTGGGTTCGTGCAGTTTGCCGAAACCTGCATGGCCTCGGCTTACATACCGACGTTGAGAAGCGCGCGTTGACAGAGGAGTACAACCGCCGCCACGGATCGCTCGCCGACAACGAGCGCGACACGAAGCGACTCCGCGAATTCATCCAAGTCTTCACGCCAGAGGGCGCGCTTGCGACTGAATTTGAGCGTCAAGCTGAAAACCGACTTTTGTACACCGACCTTGACCTTGCCAGCGTTGAACCGGTCGCCGTGTCGCGACGAATCGGCATTGATGCGAAAGCGCCGAGCGCCTTTGAAGCGCCGAACAAAACCGCAGTACCGATTCGGACGCAACAACCTATTAGCCATCCGTCACCGTCGCCGGACGAGACATCTGACAGCGAAGACGACCTTATCGATTTCGAGGATTTTTGAAAATACTTATGTCACAAGCTAATCAAACCACGGCGTCCACGGCTGTTGACGTGGCTCGTACGCTTTCAACAAAGCGCATTAAGCACAATCGTGTCACAGAAGTAATGGGAGAACTTGACACACTGATTTATCCAAATAGTCAAGACAGCATCCTCCTTGTCTGCGGACCAACCGGTGCGGGCAAGACAACACTGTCGAGAGTTATGGTTGACTCCGCTCTTGAAAAGGGTGTTTCGCAAATGCAAGCAAATGGTGGGGTAATTCCCGCGGTATATGTTGAAGCTCCCTCCTCGGGCGAGAACAATTTTTCATGGAAGCTGTTCTATCATCGAATCCTGACGCAGCTAGGCGACAACCTTAACGTGCCCAAGATGCTGTATGGCGTCGATGAGCAGACCGGAAGAGTCGTTCGGCCAAAAGGCATGAACGGCAATAGCTTGGCTGCCCTCCGCACGGCTGTAGAACGCGGCTTGCGTGAGCGACAAGTGCAGTTCTTGGTGATTGATGAGGCGGCCCATATCATTCGCCAGACGCGTGGGAATCAGCGTCTGGAGATTCAACTCGACACGCTCAAGTCGCTGGCAAACCAATGTGGCACTCAGATAGTCCTAGTCGGCTCCTACGACTTGTACCAACTTGTGTCGCTTTCAGCGCAGCTCGCGCGGCGAACGCACGTACTTCATTTCGAGCGCTATCGTGACGACCGCCCCGAAGACGTGAAGGCGTTCGAAAGCTGCGTGGCGCTATTCGAGAAAACGTTGCCGAATCTTTGGGAAAAAGGTCAGCTTAGACGTTACACGAAAGAGCTTCTTGAGAACACGTTGGGATGCGTCGGCACTTTGAGTAGCGTTCTCATTCGCGCGGCAAAACTCGCAGAGGCCGCGGGTTCATGGTCGGTGAGCTCTTTGGAGCGCGCGCTCCTTAACGAAGCACAACGCAACCGAATCCTCGAAGAAATCATCGATGGAGAGACTGCCATCGGGCCAAGTTTCACCCGAATGATGCCCAAGACTAAGCGTGCAGTTGTATAAACATGGAACATCCAGTAACGAAAGACCTACTAATGACGCGCTCGGTTCTGAATCCGGTCGCGCCGATCGGCGTCGGAACGCCGGAAGTCGAAAGTCTGGTTAGCTATTTCTGCCGGCTCGCCGTGTCGCACTGCGTTTCTACGAAGAATCTCGGGCGGTACGTCGTGGCTACGATGCAGCGCGAACTTTCAGAAGACAATACATGGCTGATGACAAACAATTTCAGCGGCATGTCGGAGACGGTGGGAGACTGGGCGCGCACATTGTCGGAATTGACGAGCGTGGGGAGTTTGGAATCCCTGACTATGCGTCCATGGCGAAACGTCATCGCAGAGCGAAGCCCCTGTTCGGTGTCGGCTCGCTGGTGCCCGCAGTGTTTGGCAGAAGACCGTGCTACGGGTGTTTCGCCCTATTTCCGGCTTTCGTGGGATGTAGGAGCCGTCACCGCGTGCGCGAAACACAAGACCAGACTCGCACATGTTTGTACGAATTGTGGAGGCATCGACACGAGGCACAAATCATCCTATGTGCTGCCTGGCTGGTGTACGGCTTGCGACAACTTTTTAGGCTGCCCGGACAACGTCGAGCCTGCGACGTCTCCGGAAATCTGGGTCGCTTCGCAGGTCGGCGCTACGTTAGCTGTCCAGAGTACGCTACCTTCGACGCCAACGACGAAGGGTTTGCTCGATACTATTCGGGAGTTGGTTGACCGTCTAGACGATGGAAAGAGTGCAATATTCGCTCGCCGCATTGGCCTCGGTAAGACAACCGTCCACTATTGGCTAAAGGAAGGAGGCTGCCCGACACTTCCCGCTCTATTGCGCATTGCCTCACAAACGGGACTTGCATTGCCCAAGCTGCTGACGGGCGATCTGGTCGACTGGTTGCCAGCCTCCGCCGAGATACACGAACTTCAGCCACTATTTCCGGAAGCCCCAAAGCGAGCGCCGCGTCGACGCCATGACTGGAAGCAAATCCGCGCCGAAATGGCCGCATTGAATAAACTGTCTGTAGCCGTCAGCTTGACTGAAGCGGCGCGCAAGTTGAATATTGGTCCGCGTCTCCTCTATAGAAGAGCTAACGAAGAAGCGCGCATTTTGTCTAAGCGATGGAATGAGCATCAGCGACACAGCGCAGAACAAAACCGTAAAAAGACGAGCGAGCTTATCGAGCGGTTGTATCCTGAGATAGTAGCGCATGGCCGAGCCGTAAATCTTCGCGAGTTGATGGCACACGTTCCGAAGGATAGTGCCGTCAAGTTGCGAGACGTGTACCACCTTCTTAAGGAAATCAAGGAAAGGGACGATTCAAAGTAGCCAATTAAAAAATGGGGCACAGCATGGCCTGTACTCCCTTCAGTCTTTTGGTCAATCGGAATGGATCACCCGGAAACACGCGATCCTGGTGGCCATTTATTGGAAAGCCACGCATGGGGTGTGTAGCGCCGACCGCTTAAGTACCTGGAAAGTACGGGGCTGTTGCGAGGCTTGCGCTAGCAGTTCGCAAGGCGCGCTCGTGTTACCTGTCGTCAAACTCGCGAATAATGCTTTCAGCCCGTCAATTTCATCTTGCGGTACTGCCGGTGCGTGCCACCCAAGGCGGACGCTTTCCTAACTCCTTGCCTCCTGATACCAAGCTGGTTAGCTTCTAACACCATTTGCAATAGGCATCTTGGTCATTACTAGAATTATAAATATGCATTTAATCCGTTGGGGGCTGGCACTTCGGTAAATTCAGAGCAAAGCGATCCTCGTGGAACTACCACATGCATTATCGCCATATGACGTCAATAATGTGCTTCGCACACTTCTCTCGTCCGGCTAGATTATTGACTGGCTGCAAGCGCTCGCGCACTGACACAAACCGAGCGCAGATTATCTGCGCTCGCTAGAGCATCCGTTACAACGCCCTTGTATCAAGTATCGTCATACGCTCGCTCGATAATATAGCCGCGTCACTGTCCCACCGCGGTGGTTGTGGAACTTTAACTTCGCAACCTTTTCTATTCCGAGTTTTGGTTCCATGTCCTGAGTCCACTGCCATGGATACCGGACCATTCCGGTTCCGCTTTCGCTGGCAATGTAGAACGCCGACCCAATATGGTCGCACATAAAGGAAAAATGTGAATCACCCGATGCCTGGGCTACATATCCCCAGTTTATGAAATCATCCGCGAGTTTTTTGCAGACGGCGGGCCCGAAGGTCATTCCTCGCATTCCGTAGCGGAACAGCTCCCAAAACGGCCCCCGCCCCTCGGTTTTTGGATACCCTTTCTTATCCACAACCAGTTCTGACAGCTTATTCGACCATTCGGTTTTGTCGTTCGGTCGTTCCTTTAACCTTTTACCGTTAGTCACAAAACTAGCTAGCTTCTCGCACCAATCGTAATATTCGTCGAGAGGACCGAGCTCATGCAAAATCCCGCTACGCCCGTCGGGCCCCGGTACGTCCCGATATAGAGCGCCAATTTCCAGCCCTTCAGCGAGTTGAGGGTAGTCGGGAGGTGCAACAACCAACGTATTTTCATCTGGAGAGAATGGCTTCCCAGTGACGGGGTCTACCAAATTCGTTGGATATGGTCCTTCAATTTTCTTCGTAGCCAGCGAAACCGCGAAATATCCTTCCATGTTGTGATCCGAGTATTTGAATTATCGACAACGAGTCGAAAAAAACGCCGTGACAGCGCACGCCGTGCCCAGCGCAGTAGATCAAATAGAATTCAAAACACAACACTACCTCCCAGCTTGTTTAATTGATTAAATGAACAGTCATGTATGTTGGGCAAGCGAGTAGTTACTACAAGCTATGGAAACCGCTTTTCGTATGGCTCGCTCAATCAGATAGACGAATTTTAAAGTGCGGATGAACTACAAGGAAGAGCTGTAACCTTGAACGCTGACGCTGCCGATCTTCAAAAATCGGAAATCCGGTACTGAATAGGCAGATTATTCATAGTTTAGAAAAAGCGCTCTAAACAGAAACCTTGGTGGTCTTGTGAGTTCTGTCCAATCGCAAACAGCCGCCGAGTGGTCGCCATCGACGCGCCCATCTTGCGACAGCCATAGCGATCTGCGAGGGGTCGCTGCGGCGCTTTTCACCGAAATGCCGTCGGCCAATTGGGCCAGAGAGTCGATCGAGGCATTTCAGCCTTGGCCGCCTACAACTCGTGAAAAGGCGCTCGTAGGCGGAGTAGGGACATGCTGAAAAACCCTAGGCTGTCTGGATGAAACCGCAACTCGCAGAACGAGGCTATCGCCGACGTTCATGTGTTCCCCGTATACGAGCGCGACATGGCGACAGTGCTATTGAGCGCAACACAAAGGAAATTGTGGGCAGTATTTGCAGTTATTCCGCCGCTAACGCTGAAAAAACTCATCGCCGCGTGCTGCTCGCAGGCCGGTTCAGGTTACGAATATCGGCGACTGAGGTTGGGGACAGTTGAAATTCACTACGCGGCTGCCTCACGACGGCTACACGAGGCAGTCAAGGCTGTCGCGGAGGAATGGAAGCACGATAACCGCCAGAGGGCGTCCAACGCCGCTGAGAAGAGAAAAAGGGGGACAGGATGCTAGGCAGGAGCAGGCCGAAATTACACGGGAGTGGTGGCTGCGGCCCACTGGCCGCAGCCTTACAACAAAGAGTTCGCAGGGGCAAAGCCCCCTCGGGCCTAGCAATAAAACACAACTTGGCCCATCGGACAATCAAGCATAACCTGTCCAGGTGGCCATTTTATGCTTAACGGCACAGACATTATCGGAACCCTTTCTTTGCATCGATGGTGGGCCGGGTCGGAGTCGAACCGACGGTGTCCTTTCGGAGGCGGATTATGAGTCCGCTGCCTGCAACCAGCACGGCGTCCGGCCCAAGAAAAAAGACCCGGTCGTGAAGGCCGGGCCTATTCGTTGATTGGCCGACATACTACACGAAAAAGGGACCTTCGCAACCGCTTCGCTACGGCGAAACAACCGCGAGGCCCCTTCAAACCGCGACATCACCTGCAACCAACGCCGGCTTCGATCAATTCCCTTCAAGGAACGATTTCAGCTTGTCCGAACGGCTCGGGTGACGCAACTTGCGCAGCGCCTTCGCCTCGATCTGACGGATCCGTTCACGCGTCACGTCGAACTGCTTGCCGACTTCTTCGAGCGTGTGATCGGTGCTCATCTCGATACCGAAACGCATGCGCAGCACCTTTGCTTCACGCGGCGTCAGCGAGTCGAGCACATCCTTCACGACATCGCGCATGCTGGCATGCAAGGCGGCGTCGGCCGGCGCAACCGTGTTGTTGTCTTCGATGAAGTCGCCCAGATGCGAATCGTCGTCGTCACCGATCGGCGTTTCCATCGAGATCGGCTCCTTCGCGATCTTCATGATCTTGCGGATCTTGTCTTCCGGCATTTCCATCTTCTCGGCCAGCGTCGCGGGATCCGGTTCGAGACCGGTTTCCTGCAAAATCTGACGCGAGATGCGGTTCATCTTGTTGATCGTTTCGATCATGTGAACCGGAATCCGAATCGTGCGCGCCTGGTCGGCGATCGAACGCGTAATGGCCTGACGGATCCACCACGTTGCGTACGTGGAGAACTTGTAGCCACGACGGTATTCGAACTTGTCCACCGCCTTCATCAGACCGATGTTGCCTTCCTGAATCAGGTCGAGGAACTGCAGACCACGGTTCGTGTACTTCTTCGCGATCGAGATCACGAGACGCAAATTCGCCTCGGTCATTTCGCGCTTCGCCTGACGCGCCTTCAGTTCACCCGCCGCCATCTGACGGTTGGTTTCTTTCAGGTCCTTCAGCGGCAGGACGACACGCGCCTGCAAATCCAGCAGACGTTGCTGCTGCTCGCGAATGGCCGGAATGTTCCGCGTGAGGATCGCGCTATAAGCGTGACCTTCACCGACGATCTTGTCAGCCCACTCGAGATCCGTTTCGCTGCCCGGGAAACGCGCAATGAATTCCGCACGCGGCATGCCGCATTTGTCGACCACCGTGTGCAGGATCTGACGCTCGACCTGACGCACTTCGTCCACCTGCGCGCGCAACGTGTCGCACAGACGCTCGACGGTACGCGCGGTGAAGCGGATCGTCATGAGCTCGTTCTGGATCGTTTCCTGTGCCTTCAGATACGACTTGGACTTGTAGCCTTCCTTCTCGAACGCGCGACGCATCTTGTCGAACCATTCGCTGATCATCGCGAATTTTTCGAGCGAAGCACGCTTGAGCGCTTCCATCTGCGCTGCGTTGGCCGTGGCTTGCGCCGTGCCGTCGTCTTCTTCCTCGTCTTCTTCCGAGTCTTCTTCGACTTCCTCGTCTTCGCTCTCGATCGCTTCCGCTTCCTGCGCGGAGAAACCGTCCGCGTCTTCCGCGTTGGCGTCGATCAGGCCGTCGACCAGTTCGTCGATGCGAATTTCCTCATTCGCGACGCGCTCGGCCATTGCCAGGATGTCGGCGATCGTGGTCGGGCAGGCGGAGATGGCCATCACCATGTGCTTCAGGCCGTCTTCGATCCGCTTGGCGATTTCGATTTCGCCTTCGCGCGTGAGCAGCTCGACCGTGCCCATTTCACGCATGTACATGCGGACCGGGTCCGTAGTGCGGCCGAATTCCGAGTCGACGGTGGACAGCGCAACTTCCGCTTCTTCTTCCACTTCGTCGTCCGACGAAGCCGCCGGCGCGTTGTCGTTCAGCAGCAGGGTTTCAGCGTCAGGGGCCTGCTCGTACACCGCCACGCCCATGTCGTTGAACGTGCTGATGATGCCTTCGATCGCCTCGGTCTCGGTGAAGTTGTCCGGCAGGTGGTCGTTGATCTCAGCGTACGTGAGGAAGCCGCGCTCCTTGCCGAGCTTGATCAGCGCGCGCAGTTTCGAGCGGCGCTCCTCGAGCTCCTCGACCGTGCCCGGCTGTGACGACGCGAAAGCGTCTTTCAGCAGCGCTTTTTCCTTTGCACGACGGTCGCGAGCCTTGGCCTTTTCAACCTTGGCCGGAGCAGCAGCCGTGGGGTTTTCTTCGCTTTGGGTTGCGTCGTCATCGACGGGTACTTCGTTCAGCTTTTTCGTCATGGAGTTCGCCGTACCGGCTGTAGTCTCGACTCGCGGCTGGTGGACGCCAGCCGGTTGAACCGTGGATACTGGAACCTCGCGCACTGCCGCATCGTCCTGCGCGGCAGCCGCTTCCCTTGCGCTTCTGACACCCGACCCCTTCGTGGCCGGCACTGCTACAGCTTTTGCCGCCCTGACCGGCTCCGCTCGCGCAGCCGAAGTGGTCGAGGACTTCTTCCCGGCAACCGGTGCAACACTGACCGCAGACGCTTTTTTGGCAGAAGAAACTAACCTGGCTTCGGTGACCTTTCTGGTCGGCTCCTTGGAGCTTGTGCCTGTTGTTTTCCTTCCGCCCATTGTTCCGTCCGCAGTCTTTGCCATCGCATCGCCTTTTCGCCTTTGCTAGGAAAACCCTTGAAAAACAATCCGCTGGAAACCTTTTATTATAGCACCGAGGGTCTCCGCGCTCCGCCTACAGCCCGAGCTGGCGCTTCATGTCAGCCCGCTTCCGATTGAGCTCCGACAGCTCCGCAAACTCCTCCGGCGTGTGCCGGGATTGCCGCGAAAGCTGCTCGAGACGATCGCAGTAAGCGTCGTACCGCATCTTCAGGATCGCCGCCTTCAACTCCTCTCCGACGATCCGTTCCTGCTCGCGCCGCTCCTCGATAACGGTCGCATCTTCCGGGTCCTTCAGCAGCAAATCCCGGACGTTTTCATCATAGTCTAGAATTTTGCGAAAGATTTCCTCGAAAGTTGGGGCGTTCGCACCGTTTCGCAATAGGTCGGACAACAACTGAAACTCCGCCGAATCGCCCAGCGCACGTGCGTGCGTGGTCACTTCCTCGAACAGTTCACCGTGCCGCGTAACCGTGAGCAACGCCTGTTCAGCCTCTTCGTCCAGCACGCCCACGGTGCGCGGATACATCACCAGATTGCGCAGCGTTTTTTCCTCGATGCCCGTCACACTGCGCCGGTCTTTGCGGGCCGGTGCGGCGCGGGCCGCCGCCGCGATCCGGGAATCGACCTCGCACAGCGCGGCGACTTCGTCGAACGGCACATCGAGCCGGTCGGCGAACATATGCATGATCTGCGCGCGCAGGGCATTGGCCGGCAGCGCCTGCAGCAGCGGTTTGGCGTCGAACAGCGCGCGGGCACGGCCTTCCGGCTGATCCAGCTCCTTGCCGGTCAACACTTCGTTCAGCATGAACTGCGACAGCGGCATGGCCCGCTCGACCTGCTCGGCAAAGGCCTCGGTGCCGTATTCACGCACATAGCTGTCCGGATCGTGCTCGGACGGCAAAAACAGGAACCGGATGGTCCGGTTGTCCGCCGCATGCGGCAAACAGGCATCCAGCGCGCGGCGAGCGGCGCGCCGGCCGGCCGAATCGCCGTCGAAACTGAAGATGACCGTATCGGTCTGGCGCATCAGTTTCTGCACATGAATCGGCGTGCAGGCCGTACCGAGCGTGGCGACCGCGTTCTGGAACCCCAGTTGGGCCAGTGCAACCACGTCCATGTAACCTTCCACGACCAGCACGTAGTGTTGTTCGCGGATCGCCAGACGCGCCTCGAACAGCCCATACAGCTCGCTGCCCTTGTTAAATAATGGCGTTTCGGGCGAATTCAAATATTTGGGCTCGCCGCTGTCCAGCACGCGGCCGCCGAAGCCGATCACCTGCCCCTTCACATTGCGAATCGGGAACATGATCCGCTCGCGAAAGCGGTCGTACCGCCGGTTCTGGCCCTGAGCGTCGGACTTTTCGCTGACGATCACCAAACCCGATTCGACCAGTGCATCGTCGCGATAGTTCGGAAAGGCCGGTTCGAGGTTCTGCCAGCCGTCCGGGGCGTAGCCGAGTCCGAACCGGGCCGCGATCTCACCGGTCAAGCCGCGCTTCTTCAGATACTGGATCGCGGCCGGCGCGCCGCGCAGTTGCTTGCGATAGAAGTCGCACGCGGTCTGCATGACATCCGAAAGCGCCGTCGTAACCGCTTTGGATGCTGCCGGCGCATAGCCGCCGCCGGCCCCGCTGCCGCCATAGCCGGGCGACGGCTCGTTCGGCACGGTCAACCCGACGGACTGCGCCAACTCATTGACCGCCTCGGGAAACGAGGACCCGACGTGTTCCATCAGGAAACCAATGGCCGTACCGTGCGCGCCGCAGCCGAAGCAGTGATAGAACTGCTTAGTCGGACTAACCGTAAACGATGGGCTTTTCTCGTTGTGGAACGGGCACAGCCCCATGAAGTTCGCGCCGCCCTTTTTTAACTGCACATACCGGCCGACCACGTCGACGATATCGACGCGGTTGAGCAGGTCCTGCAGGAATGACGGAGGAATCACAGTAAATGACGCTGCCTTAAAAAACTCAACGCCGTGCACGCCGTCGAAAAACAGCATGCACGACGCGAAAAAAACGGAAATTTACTTCGCGAGCGCGGCTTTGACTTGCGCCGAAACAGCGGTCATGTCGGCGCGGCCGGCCAGCTTCGGCTTGAGTACGCCCATCACCCTGCCCATGTCCTGCGGTCCGGCTGCGCCGGTTTGCGCCACCGCTGCCTGGACTTCGGCGACGATCTCCGCCTCGGACATCTGCTCCGGCATATAAGCAGACAAGATCGCCAGTTCGGCCTTTTCCTTGTCGGCCAGATCGGTGCGGCCGGCGGCTTCGAACTGACTGATCGAGTCCTTGCGCTGTTTGATCATCTTGTCGATGACAGCGGTGATCGCGGTGTCGTCGAGCGTGATGCGCTCGTCGACTTCGCGCTGCTTGATCGCGGCAAGCAGCAGGCGGACCGTGCCGAGGCGCTCGGTCTCACGGGCCCGCACGGCGGCCTTCATATCGTCGTTGATCCGGTCCTTGAGACTCATCACTCACCTGAATGCGTTGAAATTGGAAAAACCGGCCAGACTAACCACTCAACACGCGCATCAACACGAATACCCGCTTGGGACTGCTTCCTCAAGCGGGTTGGCACACTGTGCGTGGTGGTTGCGACCCTGCCGGCTGGCCCGAAGGGCCGTGTTTTCCGTGACGACGCCTGTCGCGCCCTCACCGGTTGGATGTCGCCGCTCCGTCAGACGGGAACCGCGGCAACGCCAGAATCAGTAGAACTTCTTTGGCAGCATCTGGCTACGCAGACGCTTGAAATGACGCTTCACCGCCGACGCCTTCTTACGCTTGCGCTCAGCCGTAGGCTTTTCGTAAAACTCGCGAGCGCGAAGTTCCGTCAACAAGCCGCTTTTCTCCATGGTGCGCTTGAACCGGCGCATGGCAACTTCAAACGGCTCGTTGTCTTTTACGCGGATGGTCGTCATTTTTCAATAACGGAACTTTGTCAAGGTTCAGGAGTATAGCAGAGCTTTCTCACAAAGCCAGAGCGCCGTCAAGCCCCTCTGGCATACTCCGCGGCCGCCTCGCCAGCCGCCACACCCGACGCCCACGCCCACTGAAAATTGTAGCCGCCCAGCCAGCCGGTTACGTCGACGGCTTCGCCGATGAAGTACAAGCCCGGCGCACGCGCGCTCATCATCGTCGATGACGACAGGTCGCGCGTGTCGATGCCGCCGCGCGTCACTTCGGCTTTGCGATAGCCTTCCGTGCCGTTGGGCGTGAGCGTCCAGCGCGACAGCGCCTCGCCGACGCGACGCAGGGTTTTGTCCGGCAGATCGGCCACGCGCGCTTCGGCGGGAATCTGGTGGGTTTCCAGCCAGACATGGGCGAGCCGCTGCGGGACCCATTCCGACAACAGATTGGCGATCTGCCGCTTCGTGCCGGTCTTCGCTTCCAGCAAGGCGGTCGTAGCGTCCTGCTCCGGCAGCAGGTTGATGTGAATCGGTTCGCCGGGCTGCCAGTAGCTCGATATCTGCAGCACACCCGGCCCGGAAAGACCGCGGTGAGTGAGCAGCAGGTCTTCGTTGAATTCGGCGCCGGTCTTCTTGTTGCCGGTCGCCAGTTGCACTTGCAGCGAGACGCCGGAAAGCGCCGCGAACGGCTCCCAGTCGCCAGCGGCGAAGGTCAGCGGGACCAACGCGGGGCGCGTGTCGATCAGCTTGTGACCGAACTGCTTGGCAAGGCGATAGGCGAAATCGGTGGCGCCGATCTTGGGAATCGACAGCCCGCCGGTCGCGATCACAAGCGCGCGCGCCGTAATCGGCCCCGCCTGCGTATCCAGCGTGAAGCGCCCTTCCGGATCCTGCCGCACCTGCTCGACCGACAAAGGCGTGCGCCACGCCACGCGGCCCGCGTCGCACTCGCTCTTCAGCACATTGATGACCGCGTCGCTCGACTGGTCGCAGAAGAGCTGGCCTTTGTGTTTCTCGTGCCACGTCACATGATGGCGCTTAAGAAGCGCCATGAAGTCGCGCGGCGTATAGCGCGCGAGCGCCGAGCGGCAAAAATGCGGATTGGCCGACAAATAATTGGCCGGGCCGGCATACAGATTCGTGAAGTTGCAGCGGCCGCCGCCGGAGATGCGGATCTTCTCCGCGAGACGCTGCGAGTGGTCGATCAGCACCACGCGGCGGCCGAGTTGCCCGGCCACCGCCGCGCACATCATGCCGGCCGCACCCGCGCCGATCACTGCGATATCGAAGGATTCCATGGGGCCGCATTGTACCCGCGCGTCGGCGGCGCCTTGCCCGCACTGCTATACTTTCAGGCTTGCCTCCTCACTGTCGGGCGCCGGAGTTTTGCCACTTCTGCGTCCGCTCAAGCCCACCATCATGCTCGTTCTCGGCATCGAAAGCTCCTGCGACGAAACCGGTCTCGCGCTCTACGACACGGAGCGCGGCCTGCTCGCGCACGCGCTGCATTCGCAAATTGCGATGCATCGGGAGTACGGCGGCGTGGTGCCGGAACTGGCGTCGCGCGATCACATCCGGCGCGCGCTGCCGCTGCTCGAAGAGGTAATGGAACGCGCGGGCGCGGCCCGCAGCGACATCGACGCGATCGCCTACACGCAAGGCCCCGGTCTCGCGGGCGCGCTGCTCGTTGGCGCGAGCGTCGCCAATTCGCTGGCCATGGCGTGGGACAAGCCGACCATCGGCATTCATCATCTCGAAGGGCATTTGCTGTCGCCGCTGCTGGTGGATGAGCCGCCGCCCTTCCCGTTTGTCGCGCTGCTGGTTTCGGGCGGTCATACGCAGTTGATGCGCGTGACCGACGTGGGCGTCTACGAGACGCTCGGCGAAACGCTGGACGACGCCGCCGGCGAAGCCTTCGACAAAACCGCCAAGCTGCTCGGCCTCGGTTATCCGGGCGGCCCGGAAGTCTCGCGCATGGCTGAATTCGGCACGCCCGGCGCGGTGGTCCTGCCGCGTCCCATGCTGCATTCCGGCGACCTGGATTTCAGTTTCAGCGGCTTGAAAACCGCCGTTCTCACGCACGCCAAGAAGCTCGGCGGGTCGAATATTTGCGAGCAGGCGAAAGCCGATCTGGCGCGCGGTTTCGTCGACGCGGCAGTCGACGTGCTGGCGGCGAAGTCGCTGGCCGCACTCAAGAAGACGAAGCTCAACCGGTTGGTCGTTGCAGGTGGTGTCGGCGCGAACCGGCAGTTGCGCGAAGCACTGTCCGCTGCCGCGAAGAAGCGCAATTTCTACGTGCACTATCCGGACCTGTCGCTGTGCACGGACAACGGCGCGATGATCGCGCTGGCGGGCGCCCTGCGACTGCAGCGCTGGCCGGATCAGTCGGGCAAGGACTACGCGTTCACGGTGAAGCCCCGCTGGGATCTGACCTCCCTCGCACGCTAAGCCCGTAATGTTCTAGTCGTAAAAAAAGCCGCTCTGAAACGAAGCGGCTTTTTTCATGCATCGGCAAACGCGCGTATCAAGCAACGCGCTTATCCCGTTCGATCACCGCGTACGCGCTGTGATTATGAATCGACTCGAAGTTCTCGGCTTCCAGCACATAGGCGACGATCCGCTCGTCCGCGTTCAAACGCTGCGCGACATCGCGCACGAGGTCTTCGACGAACTTAGGATTTTCATAAGCGCGCTCGGTCACGAACTTCTCGTCCGGGCGCTTGAGCAAGCCCCACAGTTCGCATGAGGCTTCTTCTTCGGCGATACGGATCAGTTCTTCCACGGCCACATCGCCCGCCAGTTCGGCGTTGATCGTGACGTGCGAGCGCTGGTTATGCGCGCCGTACTGCGAGATCTTCTTTGAACACGGGCACAGGCTCGTCACCGGCACCAGCACCTGCAGGAACAGGCGCGTCGCACCGTTGCGCGTCTCACCCGTGAGCGTGACTTCGTAGTCGAGCAGGCTTTGCACGCCCGACACCGGCGCGGTCTTGTTCACGAAATACGGGAACGACACCTCGATGCGGCCAGCCTCGGCCTCGAGCTTTTCGAGCATCGCGGCGAGCATGGTGCGGAACGTGGCTGGCTCCAGCGGCGCCTTGTTCTCTTCGAGCAACGCGACGAAACGCGACATGTGCGTGCCCTTCTGGTCAGCCGGCAGATGCACGTCGAGATTCCACGTGCCGACCGTCGGTTGCACCTCGCCGCCTTGCGTGCGCACCGTCAGCGGATGGCGCACGGCCTTCACGCCGACCCGTTGAATCGGGATCTGACGGGTGTCGGGCGTGCTTTGCACGTCGGGCATCACAAAGGCGGGATTCATCTGATTCATTTTCTTGTCCTTTCAGGAAACGCCGAACCGCCCCGAGTCTTCGCCCCGAAGAAGTCCCCGTTGGGGACTCCCCTCGCGAGGGCCGGCGCGAAGCGACAGGTTCGGCGGCTTCCAGCGGCCGCGCGGATCAAGGCGCGCAACGGCGAACGCCGGCCCCTGCCGGCGTTGGATGATGGGCCCGAAGGCCCACCGATTCAAGTTGGAGATTGCTTATGGCCGCCATGGCGCGGCGGCCGCACCGCGAGCGACGACGCTTTACGCGACGCGCTTCACCGACGACTGGCCGCCGACCGCGCCGCTCGACAGGAAGCGCCTGCGGATCGACCTGGTGATACCCGCGGCGTCGAGACCACACGCGGCGAGCAGCTTGGCCGGGTCCCCATGATCGATGAACCGATCGGGAAGGCCTAATTGTAGTACGGGTCGCATAACCCCACTTTCAAGCAGGGCTTCGACGCAAGCAGAGCCCGCGCCGCCCATCACGCAGCCTTCTTCGACGGTCACGATAGCGTCGTGCGTTTCGGCCAGCTGACGGACCAGCGCGGCGTCCAGCGGCTTCACGAAGCGCATATTCGCGACGGTCGCGTCCAGTTGCTCGGCGGCTGCCAGCGACGGCGCCACCATCGTGCCGAACGCCAGAATCGCAATGCGCTTGCCGGCCGGCTGCGACGTTTCGCGACGAATCTCGCCCTTGCCGAGCGGCAGCGCCGCCATCTGCTTGACAGTGGCGACGCCCGTGCCGGCGCCGCGCGGATAGCGCACCGCCGTCGGGTTCGGCTGCTGCAACGCCGTGTACAGCATCTGGCGGCATTCGTTTTCGTCCGACGCGGCCATCACCGTCATGTTCGGGATGCAGCGCAGGAACGCCAGGTCGTAAGCGCCCGCGTGCGTGGCGCCGTCCGCGCCGACCAGACCCGCGCGGTCGATGGCGAACACCACCGGCAGGTTCTGCAGCGCGACGTCGTGAATCAGTTGGTCGTAAGCGCGTTGCAGGAAGGTCGAGTAGATCGCGACCACCGGCTTCATGCCTTCCGCGGCCAGACCGCCGGCGAACGTCACCGCGTGTTGCTCGGCGATGCCGACGTCGAAGTAACGATCCGGGAAGCGCTTCTCGAACTCCACCATGCCCGAGCCTTCGCGCATGGCGGGCGTGATGCCGACCACGCGCGCGTCCAACTCGGCAGCGTCGCACAGCCATTCGCCGAACACCTGCGTGTACGTCTTCTTCGACGGCGTGGTGGCCGGCTTGATGCCTTCAGCCGGATTGAACTTGCCCGGCCCGTGGTACAACACCGGATCGGCTTCGGCCAGCTTGTAGCCTTGGCCCTTCTTCGTCACGACGTGCAGGAATTGCGGACCGCGCAGTTCCTTGATGTTCTGCAGCGTCGGGATCAGCGAATCGAGGTCGTGTCCGTCGATCGGGCCGATGTAGTTAAAGCCGAACTCTTCGAACAGCGTGGCCGGCACGATCATGCCCTTGGCGTGCTCTTCGAGCTTGCGGGCGAGATCGAGCATGGGCGGCGCGACGCGCAGCACACGTTCGACACCGGCACGCGCGGCGGCGTAGAAACGGCCCGACATCAGGCGCGCCAGATGGCGATTCAGCGCGCCGACCGGCGGCGAAATCGACATGTCGTTGTCGTTCAGGATGACCAGCAGCGGCACGTCGTCTTCGACGCCGGCGTTGTTCATCGCCTCGAACGCCATGCCGGCCGTCATGGCGCCGTCGCCGATCACGGCGATGCCCGTACGGTTGTCGCCCTGCAGCTTGCTCGCGATCGCCATGCCGAGCGCGGCGGAGATCGACGTGCTGGAGTGCGCGGTGCCAAAGGTGTCGTATTCAGACTCGTCACGCTTCGGGAAGCCCGAGATGCCGCCCAGTTGACGCAGCGTGTGCATCTGGTCGCGGCGGCCCGTCAGAATTTTGTGCGGATAGGTTTGATGGCCGACGTCCCAGACGATCCGGTCGCGCGGCGTATCGAACACGTAGTGCAGAGCAATGGTCAACTCGACCGTGCCGAGGTTGGACGAAAGATGGCCGCCCGTCTGCGATACGCTGTCGAGCACGAAGGCACGCAACTCGTCGGCAAGCGGTTGCAGTTGGCGGCGATCGAGGCGGCGCAAGGCTGCCGGGTCGTCAATGGTTTTCAGCAAGTCGTACATCGTCGTTCCATTGTAGGAAAACTTACGCGCCCGCACTTCATACATGCGCCTCATAACGGAGACGCGCGGCGGCGGGCTTTCGCGTTCAGCTAACCCGGTTCACCACCAGGTCGGCCAATTCGGCAAGACGCTGCGCGCGTGCGCCGAACGGCGCCAGCGAGGCGTGAGCGTCGCTGCGCAACTGCGCCGCGAGCGCGCGCGATGCGTCGAGCCCAATAATCGACACGTAGGTCGGCTTGCCGTCCTTCGCGTCTTTACCTGCCGTTTTGCCGAGCGTCGCGGAATCGGTCGTGACGTCGAGAATATCGTCCACGACCTGAAACGCGAGACCGACAGCGGCCGAATACGCATCCAGCGAACGCATGGCGTCCGCGTCCGGCGTTTCGCCCGCCAGTGCGCCCATGCGCACCGCGGCGCGCAGCAACGCGCCGGTCTTCATGCGATGCATGGTTTCGAGTTGCGTGCGCGTCAGCGTGTGGCCGACGCTCGCCAGGTCGATGGCCTGCCCGCCGCACATGCCGATCGAACCGCTCGCCAGCGCCAGTTCACGCACCAGCGCGGCCTGCTGCGCGGGGGCGAGAACGTCCGACGTCAGCGAAACGAACGCTTGGGATTGCAACGCGTCGCCGACCAGCAATGCCGTTGCTTCGTCATATTTGACGTGTACGGTAGGCTTGCCGCGACGCAGCGCGTCGTCGTCCATGCACGGCATGTCGTCGTGGACGAGCGAGTACACGTGGATCATTTCCAGCGCCGCCGCGGCCGCGTCGAGGCACTCGGCGCGCGCGCCGGTCAGTTCGCCGGCCGCGTGGCACAGCAGCGGGCGAACCCGCTTGCCGCCGCCCAGCACGGCGTAGCGCATGGCTTCATGCAGCGTGGCGGGCGCGGTTGCCTCGGTGGGCAGGCAATGTTCTAGCGCCGTTTCGACGCGCTCCAGTACCGAGCGCATCCATTGTTCGAATGTCATAGGTCGTCCCCGCTTTCAGTAGCGGCTGTGCCTGCGGTATTCATGGGCAGCGGCTTGAGCGTCTCGCCGTCGAGCACGCGCACCTGCTGCTCGACCTTTTCGAGCTGCTGCTGGCAAAACGCCACGAGGGCAGCGCCGCGCCGGTAGGCGGTGAGCGACTCCTCGAGGCTGAGGTTGCCGCTTTCCATGCGTGCAACCAGCCCTTCCAACTCTGACTGGGCGGCCTCGTAATTCTCGGGCAGCGGCGTGGTGTCGACGCCTTCGGCTGGCGTGGCAGCAGTATCTTTCGACGCGGTCTTCGCCATGAATAGTCGCAAAATTAAAACAAGTCGGACATTCTACGGCAAAAGCGATATTTCCGAGCCGCCACCGCCCTACGCCTCGCCTTCCCACTGTGCGCCGTCCCAGCAGTCTCGCAGAAAAAAAACGATCGGTCTGCGGCGAAAACGTCGAACTTTCCTGAGAATTTTGACCCAAATCAGGCACTTAACGGCCCCAAAGAAGGGGAAACAGGTATAATTGCGGGCTCCCTAAATCGAAACCTTCGATGGTTGGGTTGTTCACTGCTTTCACGTCTTCACGGGAGTGGGAATGTCCAATCTGAGCAATGCATTGCAGTTGCGGTCTGTCCACAGCCAGCTGCCAGTCACGGCTTACTTTGACGAAGCGCTTTTAACGCGCGAAATCGAAACCCTTTTCAAGAAAGGTCCTCGTTACATCGGCCACGATCTCATGGTGCCCGAAGCGGGGAATTATTTTGCTTTGCCCAGCGAGAGCGAAGGGCGTGTGCTCGTCCGTAACCAGCAGTCGCAAGTCGAACTGCTGTCGAACGTGTGCCGCCACCGGCAAGCCATCATGCTCAACGGCCGCGGCCAGACGGAGAATATCGTCTGCCCCCTGCATCGCTGGACGTACGATCTGCATGGCGAACTCCTCGGTGCACCGCATTTCGCTGACAACCCCTGCCTGAATCTCGGCGCAACGTCGTTGCAGAACTGGCAAGGTCTGCTGTTCGAAGCGCAGGGACGTGACGTCGCGCGCGATCTGGCGCGGCTCGGCACGAAGGACCACTTCGATTTTTCGGGCTTCATGTTCGATCACGTCGAAGTGCACGAGTGCAACTACAACTGGAAGACCTTTATCGAGG
The DNA here is from genome assembly GCF_003387275.1 of Paraburkholderia sp. BL6669N2. Taxonomy (NCBI): domain Bacteria; kingdom Pseudomonadati; phylum Pseudomonadota; class Betaproteobacteria; order Burkholderiales; family Burkholderiaceae; genus Paraburkholderia; species Paraburkholderia sp. BL6669N2. The sequence goes on from NZ_QUNA01000002.1 coordinate 3,181,764, forward strand.
TCTATCTGGAGGATTACCACGTCGCACCGTTCCATCCGGGCCTCGGCAGTTTCGTCAATTGCGACGATCTGACGTGGGAGTTCGGCGAGTGGTACAGCGTGCAGACGGTCGGCGTGCACAAGGATCTGGAGCAGCCGGGCAGCCCCACGTACCGCAAGTGGCACGACGAGGTGCTGCGCTTCCGTGGCGGGAACCCGCCAGAATTCGGCGCGATCTGGATGGTGTACTACCCGGGCATCATGATCGAGTGGTATCCGCACGTGCTGGTGGTGTCATGGCTGATTCCGCGCGGCCCGCAGAAAACTACGAACGTGGTGGAGTTCTATTACCCTGAGGAAATCGCGCTGTTCGAGCGCGAGTTCGTCGAAGCCGAGCGCGCCGCCTACATGGAAACGGCGCGCGAAGACGACGAGATCGCCGAACGCATGGACGCCGGCCGCCGCGCGCTGATGAATCGCGGCGAATCGCAGGTCGGCCCGTATCAGAGCCCGATGGAAGACGGCATGCAGCACTTCCACGAATTCTTGCGGCGTGAACTCGGTACGATCTGATCGGCTGAGTCAGCTCACCAGATTCTTCTGGCTGCAATAAGGCATGGAAAGACGGGCTTCGGTCCGTCTTTTTTGTTTAGACTAACGACATAAGCCGGCCATCCGTTGGTGGCAGAAAGTCGCCGCCAGCGGAGCCGCCATTGCCCGCATCGAGCTTTGCATGGGACCCAGGTAAACGCTAAAGCGCCAACTCGGGTCGACCGCTTTGCATGGGACCCAAGTAAGCACTGAAGCGCTAAGTCGGGTCGACCGCTTTGCATGGGACCCGACTAAGCGCTAAAGCTCTAACTCGGGTCGACAGGAGACGTCATGCCGCACACTCACTACACCACTCTGATTTCCGCGACCAATCTCGCGGAACGGCTTGCCGCCGCGCCGGGCAGCGTGTTCGTCATCGATTGCCGGTTCGATCTGGCCGACACGGAAGCGGGCGAAAAAGCCTATCTGGCCGGGCATCTGCCGGGCGCGCATTACCTGCATCTGGATCGCGACCTGTCGGGGCCGAAGAACGGTCACAACGGCCGCCATCCGTTGCCGGATCGCGCGCGGCTGGTGGAGACGCTGGAATCGCGCGGCCTGAAGCAAGGCCAGCAGGTCGTCGCGTATGACGCGCAAGGCGGCATGTACGCCGCCCGTGCGTGGTGGCTGCTGCGCTGGCTCGGTCACGACGCTGTCGCGCTGCTCGACGGCGGGCTCCAGGCATGGGAAGCCGGCGGTTATCCGCTGACGCAGGACGCACCGGCTCAAAACACGGGCGACTTCAAAGCAGGCGCTCCGCTGTCCGTCACGGTCGATGCGCAAACGGTCGAACGCAATCTGGGTTCGAAGGAACGCGTGGTGGTCGACGCGCGCGCGGCCGACCGTTATCGCGGCGAGAACGAGACACTGGACCGTGTCGGCGGCCACATTCCGGGCGCGCTCAATCGCTTCTTTAAAGACAACCTCACCGCCGACGGCCGCTTCAAACCGGCTCACACGTTGCGCGAGGAATACCACGCGCTGCTCGCCGACACGCCGCCGGAGCACGTGGTCCTGCAATGCGGCTCGGGCGTGACGGCATGCGTGAATGCCCTGGCGATGGAAGTCGCCGGCCTGCACGGCGCGGCGTTGTACGCGGGCTCGTGGAGCGAGTGGAGTTCGGATCCGAAGCGGCCCATTGCGACGGGCGCAAATCCTTGAGCGCCGCAGCGAACACCACAGCACGCCATTAGCAAAAGGCCGTTGCCGCCCGAAAGCCGCAACGGCCTTTTCTTATCGCAAGCGAGGAAGCGCGGGCCTGCTGGCCGCCTTAAATCGCAATCGCAGCCACCCCATGCTGTTTGAACCATGCCAGCGCACGGCGCCAGCCGTCTTCCGCGTCGGCCTTCCTGTAGCTCGGCCGGTAGTCCGCAAAAAACGCGTGACCCGCATCGTTATACACGACGAACTGCGAACCGCGTCCCACTTGCGGACCTTGCGCGATAGCCTGCTTCATCTGTTCGAGCGTTCCCTGCGGGATGCTCTGATCCTGCAATCCGTAAAGCCCCAGCACCGGCGCGCGAAGCTGCGCGACCTGATCGAGCGGATTCTCCGGCATCATCGCGTTTTTTGCGCCCGTTACTCGCCCATACCAGGCAACCCCCGCCTTCAGCCCCGGGTTATGTTCGGCGTACAACCACGCCATCCGCCCGCCCCAGCAGAACCCATTCACCCCCAGCCGGTTCAGATCGCCGCCATGCTCGCCAGCCCAAACGACGGTCGCGTCGAGGTCGCGCATCACCTGATCGTCCGGCACTTTGCTGACCAGCAGATTCGGCGCGATCGCGAGATAACCCTGTTTGGCGAAGCGCCGGCACACGTCGGCGATATGTTCGTGCACGCCGAAAATCTCGTGCACGACGATGATCACCGGTAAGTGCGTCTTGCCTTTCGGCTGCGCGCGATAGGCCGGCACCAGCGTGTCGCCGGAGCGCACCGCCACTTCGCCGGCTTCGAGGCCGTCGCTATCGGTATGGATGGTTTGCGCCGAGACCGGCAGCACGGCGGCGGCGAAGCCAGTGCCGAGCGCAGCCTTGATGAAGGTACGGCGGTCGAAGGGGACGTGCGGGACCAGGCTGTCGATGTCGGGTTGCAGCATGCGGCGCTCCTCGGTTGAACGTTGGAGGCAACAGGATACGCCTGACACGCATCCTGTTGCAGATGCAACGTTTCCGAGCGTCGACCCGGCGCCTCAGTGCAGCTTGACCCGCGGCAGCGTGGTACGGCGCAACCAGTGAGCAAACGTATCGAGCACCATTCGCGCGTAGCCGTGCAGCGCGGCGATGTGCAGCCGGTACAGCGACATGTACATGAAGCGGGCGAACAACCCTTCGATCAGCATATTGCCGCCGATCACCCCACCCATCAGATTCCCGACCGCGCTGAAATGCCCGAGTGACACCAGCGACCCAAAGTCTCGATAGGTGAACTCCGGCAGCGGCTTGTTTTCGAGCCGTGCCGTCAGCGCCTTCATCAGGAAGCTCGCCTGCTGGTGCGCCGCCTGCGCGCGCGGCGGCACGTTGCGCTCGTTGCCCGGCCACGGACAAGCGGCACAATCGCCGAGCGCGAAGACGTTGTCGTCGGATTCTGTTTGCAGCGTACGGCGCACGATAAGCTGACCGAGCCGGTTGACCGGCAAGCCGTCGAGCTCGCTCAAAATCGCCGGCGCCTTGATGCCGGCCGCCCACACCGTCAAGTCGGCGCGCACGGTTTTGCCGCTCGCGGTGCGGATCATGCCGGGCGCGACTTCGGCCACGGTCTCGCCGATCATCAACTTCACGCCGAGCTTGGTGAGCAGCTCGGCCGTGGCCGTCGAAACGCGCTCCTGCAAAGCCGGCAGAATGCGCGGCCCCGCTTCGATCAACACAATGCCGACATCATGCCGCGGATCGAGCTTGTGCAGACCGTAGGCGGATAGCACCTGCGCCGTGTTGCGCAATTCCGCCGACAGTTCCACGCCCGTCGCGCCGCCGCCGACAATCGCCACCTGAATGCGCGGCTCGCTGGGCGCGCCGGCGTCCGGCGCTGCTTCGACGGGTTCATGCACCTGATGCTCGGCGCGCATGCAGGCCGCGATCAGACGTTTGCGAAAACGCTCGGCCTGGCTAACGGTGTCGAGTGCGAGGGAAAATTCAGGCGCGCCTTTCACGCCGAAGAAGGCGGTCGTGCTGCCGATCGCGACGATCAGCGTGTCGTATTCGAGCTCGCGTTCGGGCAGCAGCTCGGCGCCGTCATCGTCGAGCACGGTGCCGAGCGTGAGGCGCTTGTTCGCGCGGTCCAGCCCGGTCAGGTCGCCTTGCTGAAATTCGAAGCCGTGCCAACGCGCTTGCGCCGCATACTCGAGCTCCTGGGTGAACGGGTCCATGCTGCCCGCCGCCACTTCATGCAGGAGCGGCTTCCAGATATGTGTGGGGTTGCGGTCGACGAGCGTGACCTGCGCCTGCACACCGCCCTTGTTCTTATGGGGTGCATAGCGATCGCCCAAACGCGTCGCCAGCTCCAATCCCCCCGCGCCTCCGCCAACGACGATAAAACGATGCATGGAACTCTCCGTATTTGCCGATGGGTTATGCGTCGTGCGGCGCACACGAGAATCACATGGGCGCCGTCTTTCAGCGATTGTCCGCGAGCAGCACGGGTTGTCACAAGCCATCAATACGCATGTGTGACATGCGCACGACGATATCGCGCCCCGTCACACGCACGTCAATGCGCTTCTTCCCAGTTCAGGCCGGCGCCCACTTCGGCGACCAGCGGCACCTTCAGGTCGGCGACACCGCACATCAACTCGGGCAGGCGCTTGCGAACATCGGACAATTCCGCGTCTGGTACTTCGAGAATCAATTCATCGTGCACCTGCATGATCATGCGCGTGCCGATGTTCGACGCTTCGAGCCAATTCTGCACCGCGATCATCGAGAGCTTGATCAGATCGGCGGCCGTGCCTTGCATGGGCGCGTTGATCGCGGCGCGCTCGGCCGCCTGACGGCGCGGACCATTGCCGCCGTTGATCTCCGGCAGCCACAGGCGGCGGCCGAACACTGTTTCGACATAACCCTTGGCCTTCGCGCTCACGCGCGTTTCGTCCATATACCGCGCCACGCCGGGATAACGCGCGAAATAGCGGTCGATATAGAGCTTGGCTGCGTCGCGCGTGATGCCGAGGTTCGCGGCGAGACCGAACGAACTCATGCCGTAGATCAGGCCAAAATTAATGACCTTGGCCACGCGGCGCTGATCGTTCGACACTTCGAGCGGCGTCACGCTGAAAATCTCCGCGGCCGTGGCGCGGTGAATGTCTTCGCCCTGCGAGAACGCGCGCAGCAGCGATTCGTCGCCGGAAATGTGCGCCATGATGCGCAATTCGATCTGCGAATAATCCGCCGAGACCAGCTTGTGTCCGGGCGGTGCGATAAACGCTTCGCGAATACGGCGGCCTTCGCCGGTGCGCACGGGAATGTTCTGCAGGTTCGGATCGTTCGACGCGAGGCGCCCCGTGACCGCCACGGCCTGCGCGTAGTTCGTATGCACGCGGCCCGTGGTGGCGTTGACCATGCGCGGCAGCTTGTCGGTGTAGGTCGACTTCAGCTTCGACAAGCCGCGGTGTTCGAGCAGAATCTTCGGCAGCGGATAGTCTTCGGCGAGCTTTTGCAGCACTTCTTCGTCGGTAGAGGGCGCGCCGCTCGGCGTCTTCTTGACCACCGGCAACTCCAGCTTCTCGAAGAAGATCTGCCCGATCTGCTTGGGCGAACCCAGGTTGAATTCGCCGCCGGCCAGCACATACGCTTCGCTTTCCAACTGGATCAGACGCGTGGCAATTTCGCTGCTTTGCTGGCGCAGTTTCTCCGCGTCGATCAGCACGCCGGTGCGCTCCATCTTGCGCAGCACACGCGAGGTCGGAAGTTCGATCGCGCGATACACGTACTCAAGAGTCTTCTCGGCAGTCACTTGCGGATACAGCGCCTGGTGCAGCCGCAAGGTGATGTCGGCGTCTTCCGCCGCGTATTCGGCGGCCTTGTCCAACGCGACTTCGTCGAAACCGATCTGCCCGGCGCCCTTGCCTGCGACCTCTTCGTACTTGATCGTTTTCACGCCGAGATGGCGCAGCGCGAGGCTGTCCATATCATGCGTGCGATGCGATTCGACCACGTACGATTGCAGCAGCGTATCGTGTTCGACACCGCGCATTTCAATGCCGTAGTTCGCCAGCACCTGCTCGTCGTACTTGAGATGCTGACCGACCTTCTTGTGCTCGGCGCTTTCGAGCCACGGCTTAAGCCTGGCGAGGGCTTCGTCGCGCGGCAATTGCACGGGCGCGTCCGGGCCGCGATGCGCGAGCGGCACATACGCCGCGCGGCCGGCTTCCACCGACAACGACAGCCCCACGATCTGAGCAGTCATGGGATCGAGCGAGGTGGTTTCGGTATCGAACGAGGTCAACTCGGCCGCGTTGATCTTCTCGAGCCACGCGTCGAATTGTTCCCACGTCTGCACGGTGTCGTAGTGCCGCTCGTGATCCACGGACAAAGCCGGCGGCACATCCGTTTCCGGGCCTTCCACGGCATCCGCGATTTCCACTTCGCGCAACCACGTCTTGAAGCCGTGGCGCGTGAACACCTCGCGCAGTTCCTCGCGCGATTCCGGCCGGCTTTGCAGGCTTTCCTCGATCGACACGATATGGTCGGTCATGTCGCAGTTGCGCTCGACGGTGACGAGTTTCCTCGCCATTGGCAGAAAATCGAGCGCTCTGCGCAGATTGTCTCCTACCGCACCTTTTATTTCGTCAGCATGTGCGACGATGCCATCTAGCGAATCGAATTGCGTCAGCCATTTGATCGCTGTTTTCGGCCCGCATTTCTCGACGCCGGGCACGTTGTCAACGGTATCGCCGATCAACGACAGGTAGTCGACAATGCGCTCCGGCGGCACGCCGAACTTGGCGAGCACGCCGGCGCGGTCGAGCGTTTCGTTAGTCATCGTATTGATGAGGGTGACATGATCCGACACAAGCTGCGCCAGATCCTTGTCACCCGTCGACACGATCACATTCATGCCACGCTTTTCCGCTTCCGTGCTGAGGGTGCCGATGACGTCGTCGGCCTCGACGCCGTCTATCATCAACAAGGGCCAGCCGAGCGCCCGCACGGCCACATGAATCGGCTCGATCTGACGCGACAGGTCGTCCGGCATCGACGGGCGGTTCGCCTTATAGTCCGGATACCAGTCGTCGCGAAACGTTTTGCCCTTGGCGTCGAACACGCACGCGCTATACTCTGCTGTGACTTCCTTGCGCATGCGCCGCAGCATGTTGATCATCCCGTAGAGCGCGCCCGTGGGATTACCGTCGGGGCTGCGCAGATCCGGCATCGCATGGTAGGCCCGGTACAGATAACTCGAACCGTCGACCAATAGCAGGGTCTTACCTTCAAGGCTTCGTTCTTCAGGCATTATGACTAAGAGAAAAGTGATTCCGAGTCTGCGATCACTCGCAGATCAAGAGCGCGCAACGGCCAAAAAGGCCCGCGCATCGTGGCAGATGTTCACGATTATGGCAGAGTTTATCGAGGCGACCGAGTACCTCTCGGAGATTCGTCCGGCTGTCAGCATCTATGGTTCAGCGCGCCTGAAACCGAACTCACCCTACTACAAACTGGCCACGCAAATCGCGCGCAAGCTCTCGGATGCCGGCTTCGCAGTGATCTCGGGCGGCGGCCCGGGCATCATGGAAGCGGCCAACAAGGGCGCGCATGCGGGCAAGGCGCCTTCGGTCGGTCTGAACATCGAATTGCCGCACGAGCAGTCGGGCAATCAGTGGCAAGACATCTCGTTGCGCTTCCGCCATTTCTTCACGCGCAAGGTCACGTTCGTGAAGAACTCGGACGCGGTGATCGTCATGCCCGGCGGCTTCGGCACGCTGGACGAACTCGCCGAAGTGCTCACGCTGATCCAGACCAAGAAGTCGCGCCATGTGCCGATCATCCTGGTGGGTGCCGAGTTCTGGGAAGGCCTGCTCGCGTGGTTCAAGAACTCGCTCACGCCCATGGGCCTGATCAATCCGACCGACATGGACCTCATGCAGGTCATCGACGATCCGGACCAGGTGCTCGAAGCGGTGCTGAAGTTCTATGAAGACCGCGAAGAAACCGAGCCGCAGCCGACCAAGTCGGACGAAGATCGGATGTTCTATCTGTGAGGCTGCGCGCTTCGCGCCATGGCGCGAAATGATGCACGCAGCGGTGTGGATATGCAGATCCTAACGGGCAGCCTCAAGGCTGCCCGTTTCCATTTGATCGAACTGATCGCCTTGCGCTTGCAGCCATTCGCAGAACTGGCTCACGAGCGGTGCATCCGCGACTTCGCGCCTCGCCACCCACCAGTAGCCGCGCGCATCGATACGCGGACCCGCCAGCGGCATCACGAGCCGTCCCGAAGTTAGCTCATCCGCCAGCATGGGCACTGGGCCGAGCGCCACGCCGAGGCCGTCCACCGCAGCCTGCAAGGCCAGATAGAAGTGATCGAACGACTGTTTTTTGCGACATTTCGCCGTCACGCCAGCCGTTGCTAACCAGTTGTGCCAGGCATCCGGCCGCGTGTCGGAATGCAGCAGCACGTGCCGCGCGAGATCGTCGGCAACCTTGATCGGCGAGCGTTGCAGCAACGCGGGGCTGCACACCGGGATCTCGGTCTCGCCGAGAAAATGGCTGCTCACGCAATTGGGCCAATGCGCGGGACCACGCCGCACGGCAACGTCGAAAGCGTCCAGCGTCTCGACCGGCGCATTCGAGGTTGCCAGTCGCAACTCTACGTTCGGCACCTTACGCTGGAACTGATGCAGCCGCGGCAGCAGCCATTTCATCGCGAAGGTAGGCAACGCATTCACGCGCAGCACATGGACGACACCGGTGTCGCGCAATTGATCCGTGGCGTGCGCGATGCTGTCGAATGCAGCCTGGACAGTGGACAGGTAGCGGCGTCCGTCGTCGGTCAAACGCACGCGTTTGCCGCGACGCTGAAACACCTGCACGCCGAGCCATGTTTCGAAAGCCGCGACTTGCCGGCTGATTGCACCGTGCGTCACATGCAATTCGTTCGCTGCCGCGGTGAAGCTCTCATGCCGCGCGGCAGCTTCGAATGCGCGCAACGCGGGAAACGGAGGAAGGTTACGGGCCATGCTTGTGATTCTAGATCACAAAGCGGTGCTCAAAAATCGTTTTGCTCGAGGCCGGTTCGGCGCTAACCTCCTGAGCTTGAACTGGAAGCTAACCGATATGGACCACGATCTGACCTCGTCCGAGCCCGCGCTTGCGCCTACGCCCACCTTGCGGGAAATCTTCGGCGGCTTTCTCGGCCTCGGGCTGATCTCGTTCGGCGGCGCACTGCCGCTGGCGCGGCGCGCACTGGTCGAGCAACGCCGCTGGCTCAGCGCCGACGAATTCGCCGACTTGCTCGGCCTCTGCCAGTTTTTGCCGGGCGGCAATGTGATCAACCTTTCGGTGGCAATGGGCATGCGCTTTCGCGGCGTGCCGGGCGCGCTGGCCGGTCTGCTTGGACTGATCGCGGGACCGTCGCTGGTGGTGATCGGGCTCGGCGTGCTGTACGAACACACGCAAAACGACCCGCACGTTCGTCATCTGTTTGCCGGTCTCGCCGCCGCAGCCGCTGGCCTGCTGATCTCAATGGCCCTGAAAATCGTGCTGCCGCTGCGGCGCAGCCCAATGGCCGCGTTCATCGCGGCACTCGGCTTCATTGCAATTGCGATCATGCGGCTGCCGCTTCTGCCCACCATGCTGGTGCTGACGCCGCTCAGCATCTACATCGCGTCGAGAAGCGCGCGATGAACGACACGCTCATTTCCCTCGCCGTTATTTTCAGTCAGCTTTCGCTGCTCGCGTTCGGCGGCGGCAATACGATTCTTCCGGAGATGCAGCGGCAAGTGGTGGATGTGCATCACTGGATGCCGGCCAGCGAATTCAGCGCGCTGTTCGCGCTCGCGCAGGCCGCACCGGGGCCGAATCTGATGATCGTCACGCTAATCGGTTGGCATGTGGCCGGCTGGGCGGGCATGCTCGTGACGTCGGTGGCGAAGTTCGGACCGTCGTCGCTGGTGACGATCCTCGCGATGCATGCGTGGGAGCGCTTCAAGGACCGCCCGTGGCGGCGCTATGCGCAGCTGGGACTGGTGCCGGTGACCGCCGGCATCATCGCGGCGAGCGCTGCGCTGATTGCCGAAGCGTCGAATCCAACCGCCATTGCCTGGGCGATTACGGCGTTCACCGCTGTCATGGCGATGACCACGCGCATCCATCCGCTCTGGCTTCTCGCGGCTGGCAGTCTGATCGGCTTAACCGGCTTCGGGCAGTTTTGACTTTGATCGGGCAAGAGCGAGCCGATGTGGCGCTCGCCCTTGCTCGCAAAAAACACGCTCACTGAAACGCGACTTCCGCAAAGCTGCGCAGCTTGCGGCTATGCAAACGATGCAGGCCGTTCATCCGCAATAGCTCCATCGCCTTCACGCCGATCTGCAGATGCTGATCGACCTGCGCGCGATAGAACTGATCGGCCATGCCGGGCAGCTTCAATTCGCCATGCAAGGGCTTATCCGACACGCACAGCAAGGTGCCGTAAGGCACGCGGAAACGGAAACCGTTTGCGGCGATGGTCGCGCTCTCCATATCGAGCGCAACCGCCCGGCTTTGCGAGAGCCGCTGCACCGGCTCGCGATGATCGCGCAACTCCCAGTTGCGATTGTCCACACTCGCCACCGTGCCCGTGCGCATCACGCGCTTCAGTTCGACGCCGTCCAGCTGCGTGACCTGCGCGACCGCGCGCTCCAGCGCCACCTGCACTTCGGCGAGCGCCGGAATCGGCACCCACAGCGGCAAGTCGTCGTCGAGCACGTGGTCCTCGCGCACATAGCCGTGCGCCAGCACGTAGTCGCCGAGACGCTGCGTGTTGCGCAGCCCCGCGCAGTGACCGAGCATGATCCACGCATGCGGACGCAGCACGGCGATGTGATCGGTGATGGTCTTCGCGTTCGACGGTCCGACGCCGATGTTGATCATCGTGATGCCGCTGCCGTCGGCGCGCTTCAGGTGATACGCGGGCATCTGCGGCAAACGCGGCGGCGCCGTGCCTTCCTGTTCCTGCTCACCGAGATTCGCGTTGTACGTGACCACGTCGCCCGGCTCGACAAACGACGTGTATTCGCTGCGATAGGCGCGCAGTTCTTCGTCGTCGATATGGGCCATCATCGTGCGGCCGAGTTTGACGAACTCGTCGATATAGAACTGGTAGTTCGTGTACAGCACGTAGTTCTGGCAGTGCGTGGGCGAGGTCGCCGTATAGTGCTTCAGCCGATGCAGCGAGAAATCGACCCGCGCCGCCGTGAACAGCGCAAGCGGATGCGGCTCGCCCGGCAGCGGTTCATACGTACCGTTGACGATGCGGTCGTCGAGCAGCGCCAGGTCCGGCGTGTCGAACACGTCGCGCATGAGGAACAGGCGCTCGCGATCCAGATCGCCTTCGAGGTGGATGCCCTCGGCGAAAGCGAAATGAATTGGAATGGGCTGGTCCGACACGCCGACTTCGATCTGCACGTGATGGTTTTTGGCCAGCAGGCGCAATTGCTCGCGATAGTAGTTGCCGAACAGATCGGGCCGCGTGACGGTCGTCTCGAACACGCCCGGACCCGCGACGAAACCATATGAGCGGCGTGAGTCGATATGCGTGTTGACCTCGGTGCACACCCGCACGAACGGATAGCAGGCGCGCACCCGGCGTTCGAACAACTCGTTGCGGCGATAGCGCGCGAAGGCGTCGCGCAGGAACGAAGTGTTCGCTTCGTAGATCGCCGAGAGACGGGTGACGGCCTCGGTCGCGTCGTCGAAGGATTCGGTTGGGAAGCTGTTGGCGGGAGTCTGCACCGCGCGTTGATTGGTATCGTTGTTCATCTTCATTCGCCTCTAATGATGAGGCCACATTACCACGGAACCGTTACTCGCCAAATCACCTGACGGTGCTGCAACACACGTTGCGGCGGTGCCCGCAAGTTTGCGCGCACGCCGCGCGAAAGCGGCGCAAAATAAGGCGGTCGCGCCCGAGGACCAGGTGGGATTTGCTAGAATCGGGGCACCACATTGGAGAATCACCATGAAGCCGCTCCTTCCCGTCGCCGTTGCACTGGCCTTCGCCTTTGGCAACGCCGCGATGGCTGCCCAGCCTGTCGACGATACACCGGCTCCCGGCGTGCCTCAGTCCGCCAACGAACGGGCCGGCCTGCCCGACCTGGAGAAGATCAATCGTCCGGCTGCGGAGGTCAGTTCGAAGGTCGAAATCAACGTCCCACGCACGCCGAGCTTCTACGAACGCAGCGCCAACGGCACCGAAATCACCGAATACCGCGACAAAGGCAAGCCTGTCGAAATCAACGTGCATTCGAACCTCGGCACGCGCTATCAAATGAGCGCGCCGCTCGACACGTCGCCCTCCGTGCGCGACAACGGCCGCGCAAGCACGCGTTTGCCGTCGGTGCACCTGACCTATTGACGCATGCCGGGGCGGCGCCGCGGTGTGCGCCGGCGCCCGGATCCACTCGCCGGCAAGACGCCGTCCCGAGCCTCAGACTGCCTGGCCGGCCGCCTTGGCGGTAAGGCATTGAAAATACCGCCGCGCTTCACGGCGCCGCAAAAACGCTTTCCCGATACCGCATTTGCCGCACATCGCACTGGCCGAATCGCGCCAGCCCGACCAACCTGATCCGACGTTTCCCGCATGGCTGTCTTCACCGCTGTCACCGAACCCCAACTTGCAGAATGGATGAGCCATTACGATCTCGGCGACGTCGTCGAATTTCGCGGCATTTCCTCCGGTATTGAGAACAGCAACTTCTTCCTGACGACGACGCGCGGCGAATACGTCCTCACGATTTTCGAAAAGCTGACGGCCGAACAGCTGCCGTTCTATCTCGACCTCATGCGGCATCTGGCCGCGCACCGCGTACCGGTGCCGGACCCCATGCCGCGCGAAGACGGCGCGCTGTTCGGCACCTTGCATGGCAAACCCGCGGCCATCGTGACCAAGCTCGAAGGCACGCCGGAACTGGCGCCGGGCGTCGAGCACTGCATCGAAGTCGGGCAAATGCTGGCGCGCATGCACCTCGCAGGACGTGATTACGCCGGGTATCAGCCGAATCTGCGCAGCCTGCCGTGGTGGCAGGAAACCGTGCCGACCATCCTGCCGTTTCTGGAAGGCGAGCAACGCGACCTGCTGTCGTCCGAACTGGCGCATCAGGAAGCCTTCTTCGCCTCCGCCGACTACGCCGCGCTGCCCGAAGGCCCGTGCCACGCCGATCTGTTCCGCGACAACGCCATGTTCGCGCACGCCGCGCCGGAGACAGGCCACGAAGTGCGCCTCGGCGGTTTCTTCGACTTCTATTTCGCCGGCTGCGACAAATGGCTGTTCGACGTGGCGGTGACGGTCAACGACTGGTGCGTCGACCTCGCCACCGGCAAGCTCGACGACGCGCGCACCGAAGCCATGCTGCGCGCCTACCAGACCGTGCGCCCCTTCACCGCCGAAGAAAACCGCCATTGGGGCGACATGCTGCGAGCGGGCGCGTACCGTTTCTGGGTCTCGCGCCTGTATGATTTTTATTTGCCGCGCGCGGCCGAATTGCTCAAACCGCACGACCCCGGCCATTTCGAGCGCATTCTGCGCGAACGCCTGACCGGCGTTGCACTTCCAGGCATTCATACCTCATGCAACTGATCGAAGTCCCCGCGAAAGCCGGCTATGTGTGGTTCCGGCAGGGTATCTGGCTGTTCCGCAAGAACCCGCTCGCGTTCCTGACGCTGTTCTTCACCTATCTGCTGGTGATGACGCTCGTGGCGCAGATTCCGGTGGTCGGCGGCGTGTTGCCGCTGGCCTTCATTCCGGGCGTCGCGGTCGGCTTCATGGCGGCGTGCCGCAACACGATCGCCGGCAAACCGGTGTTCCCTACCATTCTGGTGGACGGTTTTCACTCGTACGGCCCGGTGGTCGCCAAACGGCTGCTGGTGCTCGGCGTGCTCTACGTCGTCGCGATGGCATTGGTGCTGGCCGCCTCAGCGCTCGCGGACGGCGGCATGCTGCTGAAGGTCATGCTCGGCGCCGCCACGATGGATCAGGACGCGATCGCCAACAGCAATATACCGCTGGCGGTGATCACAGCTTTCGTGGTCTACATTCCAATGGCGATGATTTTCTGGTTCTCGCCCATTCTCGCCGCGTGGCATGACGTGCCGCCCGTCAAGGCGATGTTCTTCAGCCTCGTCAGTTGCTGGCGCAACCGCGGCGCGTTCATCGTGTTCGGCGCGCTGTGGTTCGCGGTGGCGATGACGGTGTCGCTCGGCTTGTCCGCGCTGATGCAGGCGCTGGGCGCGGGCGACTTCGCGTTCGCCATCCTGATGCCCGCCACGATGATCGTCACGACCATGCTGTACTGCTCGTTCTACGCGACCTATCGCGGCTGCTTCGGCGTGCAAACGCCCGAAGCACCGGACTTGCCGACCACGCCGGCGGCCTGATTCCGTTCTGACGCGTGCGCTGCTCCGGCGCCCGCGCCGCGCTCGCGGCGGCGCCTGCCCTCGCCGTTCCCTGCATCTCCAAACTGCACTCGTCAACCTGCGTCGATTTGCGGCACAATGGTTTGCGCGCAATCCATTTGCACGCTCTTTTTATACGAGATGCATCATGACCCAGCGCCCCGCTTTGCCCTTCACGCTCGACGAGCAACTCTGCTTCGCCCTCTACTCGACCTCGCTTGCCATGACCAAGGCATACAAGCCGCTGCTGGACAAGCTGGGCCTCACGTATCCGCAATATCTGGCCATGCTGGTGCTGTGGGAGAGCGACGACGTCACGGTCAAGGACATGGCCGCGCGTCTGAACCTCGATTCGGCGACGGTCACGCCGCTGCTTAAACGCCTCGAAACTCAAGGACTGCTGGAGCGGGTACGCGGTGTCGAGGATGAGCGTCTCGTGTATATCCGGCTCACCAAAGCCGGCTCGGCACTCAAGCGCCAGGCGCGCGAAGTGCCCGCGGAAATCTTCTGCGCGACCCAGCAGACGCCCGAATTTCTGCTGCGTTTGCGCGACGATCTGACTCGCCTGCGCGCCACCCTCAACGATTACATGGACCACTAGCCGGTTCGCTGCAAAACGCGCGCTATCGCTGCGATGCGAAAATTCATTTGCACACAAATGATTTGTGTACTATCTTACTCACATGCCGCTGCGACAGCGCTCCGCCAGAACGGCGGGCTCAGCAAAGAGCGGCAAATTTGCAGATCCTGACAACCCAGACAAAGGAGCAGCACCATGAACATCCTCTACAAAGCAAGCGCAACGAGCACCGGTGGCCGCGACGGCCGTGCAGTGTCGTCGGACAATGCATTGGACGTGAAGCTGGCAGCACCGCGTGAATTGGGCGGCACGGGCGCAGCGGGCACGAATCCGGAACAGCTCTTTGCTGCAGGCTACTCGGCGTGTTTCCTGAGCGCCATGAAGTTCGTCGCCGGACAGAAGAAGCAGACTCTGCCGGCTGACACGCAAGTTACGGCGGAAGTCGGCATCGGCCCGAACGACAAGGGCGGCTTCGCACTCGACATCGATCTGCGCGTCTCGCTGCCGGGTCTGGACGCCGGCGCGGCCAAGGAACTGGTCGACGCAGCGCATCAGGTCTGCCCGTACTCGAACGCCACGCGTAACAACGTCGACGTCCGCTTGCAAATCGCCTGAGCGACGGATTCGATGCATCGCTAGAGAATCGCTAGAGCGGCGCGGAACACTGCGCCGCTCGTCACGAACAGCGCCCGCACCCTGCACAATAGGGGCGGGCGCTGTGCCGTTCGCGGACGCGGCATGCAATGTGCAATGCAGGTCCACAACGCAGCCGGCAAGAGCGCCGCCATTCACCTTATTTTCACTATCCACGTTCCAGATGACACGCGTCCGACGCTTGAACGACTCTTTCGACACCGGTCTGGTCTGGTTTCGCCGCGATCTGCGCAGCACGGACAACGCCGCGCTCTATTACGCCCTCAAACATTGCCAGCGCGTGTGGTGCGCATTCGTGTTCGATACGACGATCCTGCAGCCGCTGATCGACGCCTGGCAGGCTCGTCATCCGGATACGCAGCCCCAGGATCGCCGCGTCGAGTTGATTCTCGCCGCCGTGGGCGAACTGGACGAAGCATTACGTGCCAAGGGCGGCGGCCTGATCGTGCTGTACGGCGACCCCACACACCTGGTGCCGAAGCTCGCCGACGAACTCCGCGTGGACGCGGTTTTCGCGAATCACGATTACGAACCGGTCGCGATCGCGCGCGACGAGACGGTCCGCGAGACGCTTACCGGAGCCGGACGCCAATGGCTGAGTTTCAAGGATCAGGTGATTTTCGAGCGCGACGAGGTACTCACTGGGCAGAACAAGCCGTTTACGGTGTTCACGCCCTACAAGAACGTGTGGCTCAAGCAGTTGACGGCTTTCGATCTGAAGCCGTATCCGGTGGAAACGTACGAGAAACATCTGGCGGCAGTGCCGTCAAAGCTCAATCGCCGTTTGCCGACGCTAGATCAGCTCGGCTTTGCGCCGAGCAACCTCGCTGAACTGGATCTGCCCACTGGCATGAGCGGCGCGCAGCGCCTGCTCGACGATTTCGCGACGCGCATCGACAGCTACAAGGACCGGCGCGATTTTCCCGCTGTCAAAGGCCCGAGCTATCTGTCGATGCATCTGCGTTTCGGCACGGTCTCGATCCGCACGCTCGCGCGCCTCGCCCACGAGATGTCGCTGCAACCCGATGGGGAAGGTTCGGCGACGTGGCTGTCGGAACTGATCTGGCGAGACTTCTACTTCATGATCCTGGCGCATCATCCGCGGCTCGCGAGCGGCGCGTCGTTCAAGGAAGAGTACGACCGGCTGCGCTGGGAGCAAGGCCCGGAAGCCCACGAGGCGTTCGCCGCATGGTGCGACGGCCGCACCGGCTACCCGCTCGTCGACGCGGCGATGCTGCAGCTGAACCGCACCGGCTATATGCACAACCGCCTGAGGATGGTGACAGCAAGTTTTCTGGTCAAGGATCTCGGCGTGGACTGGCGGCTCGGCGAGCGGTACTTCGCCGAACAGTTGAACGACTTCGATTTCTCGGCAAATAACGGCGGCTGGCAATGGGCGGCGTCGACAGGATGCGACGCACAGCCTTACTTCCGGATCTTCAATCCGATCACGCAGTCTGAAAAATTCGACGCCGAAGGACGCTTCATTAAGCGGTATCTGCCCCAGCTCGCGAAGCTGCCGTCGAAGTGGATTCATGCGCCGTGGCTGGCGGGCAGCGAAAAGCTCGCGGAGTTCGGCGTGACATTGGGCAAGGACTATCCGGCGCCGATCGTCGACCATGCCGAAGCGCGGGCGCGCACGCTGGCCCGTTTCGGCAAGTGAGCACACGCTTACGTCGGCGGCCTGAGCACAGCGATCGTTTTTTGGCTGGTGCAGTTGCTGTTTAACGCAGCTTAGGTGTGACTTTTCTTCGGCCTGCATCGACCGGACGTGGCGCTGGCCGATTTTCTGATGGTGCCGATATTGATTGTCGCGCTGACACTTGCATTCTGGCGACGAGCCCGCTGGGCAGGCGGACTATTGATGCCTTACGCGGCTTGGGTGTGGCTTGGGTGGCGTTCGCCGCGGTGTTGAATCACGCGTTGTGGCAATTGAATCCGGCTGTCTGAGCGCTTGCAACGATTTGCGACAGCTTGGGCGCCTCACCCCCGAACACCGGCGTTGCATCCACGCCGATGCTTTAACTAACGCAGCTTAGTGCTGGGTCATCCACGACGGTTGGCGAACGTTCGCCTCACGGTCCAGCTTACGCATACGGAATTCCAGATCGTACAGATCCGTTGCTTCAGCGAGGAAAGCGTCAGCGCGTTCTTTCGCGAGTTGGTCGGGCGATTTGGTCAGAAACAGAAACAGGCGGCTAAGCAGATACATGGTCAACCTCGACAATGAGTTTAGGCGTTAACGCCTAAGGGATAACCCTCATTATAGGGAAAACCCTAGGAACATGCCAGCACTCATTTCGAAGTGTTGCAACGAGATCACCGCGCCCCCGCCGAGGCCGTTGCGGCGTCGGCTTCCGCGACACGGCCGGCGCCCGTGCGGCGCTGGTGCTTGAAGAATTCCCACACCATCGCGCTTGCGTCGGGACCTTTGGCGGAATGAAACGGCACGGCGTCGTCCCCGCCGCTCCAGGCATGGGCAAGCCCTTGCACGCGGCACAGCCGGACCACACGTCGTCCGCCGCGAAGATAATCGCGCATGACCACGCCACCCTTGCGGTCTTCGCGGACTTCGCCGGATTTGCGCGCGCCGTTCTGGTCGACGATGCGGTTCAGCCGCAGAAACTGCACCGCCAGTTGATCGGCATTGACCGGCGAGACCACATGGTCGGCGTCGCCGTGGATGATGATGGCCGGCATGCCGGGGTAACGCGCCACGTCGGCGGTTTCGTCGACCAGTTCGGCCGGCTCGCGGCGCGCGCCGCGCCGCATGACGTCCATCGCCGTAATGCCGGAACGCGCCTCGCCAAAAGCAGGGCCGGAATGCAGCGCGACCGCCGCGAAATGCTCCGGATGATTGAGGGCAAGCAGCGCCGTCAGGCCTGCGCCAGCGGAGATTCCAGCGACATACACGCGCTCGCCGTCGAACCCGTGCTGGGCGACCAGCGCATCCACTAGCGAGACTACCGCGCGTGCTTCGGCGCCGCCGGCGCTTTCGCCCGCGTCGTACCAATGCCAGCAGCGGTGCGAGTGCACGTGCTTCGACTGTTCCGGATAGACCACGGCAAAGCCGAAGCGGTCGGCCAGCACGTTCATCCGCGTGCCTTCGGCGAATTCTTCGATCGACTGCGTGCAGCCGTGCAGCATCACCACTAGCGGCATGGCCTCGAGCGCGTGGCCCGTCGGGACATACAAGCCGTACTGAAGATGATTGACGAGCCGGCCGGGCGCGGCAGGCGCCGAGTGGAACGAGCGCGTCCACGACCCGCTCGCCCACGCCGAGGCGCGCGGACGCACCCGCGATTCACGAGCCATGGCGCGCGGCGCCTCGCGTTTGGCGGGCGCGCGCACGATCGCTGCCGGCTTGATCGGGCGAACTTTGGTGGACGGCTTACTGGTGGCGGGTCGCGCCGGTCGCGTCGTGGTGCGTTTGGTAGTCTTGCGGGCGTGCTCGGTCTGGATCGCGAGCAGGCGCTTGAGACCGCGCAACCAGATTTTCGATAGACTTTTTGCCATTGGCAGAAAAACCTCGCAAAAAGGGACAGGGTCCGTCCGGTGGAACGGTACTTTGTTGTGCAATGCACAATAACACCAATCCCCATGCAATGCTGGAACCTTGGAGTAGTATCCGGGACCCCGATTTCCGCTGGGCGAACCTTGTGGCGAGGCCAGCGTCAAAGCTCGGCGAAGGCTCGTTCGCTGCCCGGCCGCCGCCCGCTTGTCGCATTGTTTGCCACTTGTCAGCCGAATGTTTGCCGCCTGTTCGCCAGCGAACTCCCCTGCGACAGAAAAGTCTCACGGGCAGCGCAACCGCCCTGCAGCACCCGTCTATACTGGCGGTTAATTCTTTGCCGCACGGACTTTGCCGCGCCGCCGCGTCGGCGATTTGCGCCGTTCGTGCGTTAACTCATCACCAATCCGATTCTACGCGGCCTTGGTCGCCCTTTTGCCATGCCCGATTTAGCTCCCCACCTTTGGTATTCGATCACCAGCCTCGGCAGCGCCGGCATGACGCTGCCGCTCGCGTTCGCCATCGCGTTATGGCTGGCGGTCGGCTACACGTGGCGCATGGCGGCCGGTTGGCTGCTGCTGCTCGGCGCGGCCATCGGCATCGTGACGGTGACGAAGCTGGCGTTTCTCGGCTGGGGTGTCGGCGTGCGCGAACTGGACTTCACCGGCGTCAGCGGTCACGCCATGCTGTCCACTGCCGTTTATCCGGTCGTTCTGTTCCTTATGCTCTTGCCGACGCGGCCGGTCATCCGGCTGGCCGGCGTGCTGCTCGGCCTTGCGGCGGGGATCGCGGTGGGTTTGTCGCGCGTGGTACTGAGCGCCCACTCGCCATCTGAAGCCATTACCGGCTGTCTGACCGGTGCCATAACGGCGCTGGTGTTCGTCCGACTCGCCTGGCACGCTGAGCCGGGTCGGTTGTCGGCGCTGCCCGTCGCCGTCAGCATGATGGCCCTCGCGGTGCTGGCGCACGGCGTGCACGTGCCGACGCAGCGCTGGGTCACGCACATCGCGCTGAAAGTGTCCGGTCACGACCGGCCGTTCATTCGCGCAAAGTGGAAGGCTGTGCGCGACGTCCGTCCCGCCATGGCGCCGCTGTCGCAAACGCTCAACACGCTGGCGCCGCCGCATTCGTCCGACATCTGAATCGTCTCCCGTTGTTTGACATACCGCTTCATGCGCGGGGCTGAATAATTGTCATAGGTCACCGTTATAACCTTGCATATATTACGATAGCGTTTTAACCCCGCCGATCCGGTTCACGCCGGACTTCCAGGTCTTCATGACACTCTCCCGCCGGCTTCTAAAGCAAGCGCTGTTCGTCGCCAGCGCCGTCTCCGTCGCCATTAGCGCCAATGCGCGCGCCGACGAACTGGTGGTCTCTGCCGCCGCCAGCCTGACCAACGCGTTCAAGGCGGTCAGCGAAGTGTTCGAGCAGCAGCATCCGGGCACCAAGGTGCTGTTGAATTTCGGCGCCTCCGACGTGCTGATGCAACAGATCGCCAAGGGAGCGCCCGCCGACGTGTTCGCGTCCGCGGATCAAAAAGCCATGGACAAGGCCGCCGCCGAAAAAGTGATCGTGCCGGCCACGCGCAAGGACTTCGCCGCCAATTCGCTGGTGCTGATCGTGCCGACCGACAGCCATTTCGCGCCGACCAGGCTGAACGATCTGACGTCGGCGAATGTCAAGCGCGTGGCGTACGGCGATCCGGCGTCCGTGCCGGTCGGCCGTTACACGCAGGGCGCGCTGCAGGCTGCTGGCGTGTGGGACGCCGTGAGCGCGAAGGCCGTGCTGGCGTCGAACGTCCGTCAAAACCTCGACTACGTATCGCGCGGCGAAGTCGACGCCGGCTTCGTGTTCAGCACCGACGCCGCCGTCATGCCGGACAAGGTCAAGGTCGCGCTGGACGTGCCGACGCAAACGCCGATCACCTATCCGATCGCGCAAGTGGAAGGCAGCCGCCATGCCGCGGACGCGCAAGCGTTCATGAACTTCGTGCTGTCGCCGGGCGGTCAGGCCGTGCTCGCCAAGCACGGTTTCAAACCCGCGCACTAACTTCACCAGACGACGCTTGCTCATGCAACAGGCCTGGATTCCGCTCCTGCTGTCGTTGAAAGTGGCGGGCTGGGCCACCGCGCTCAATCTGCTATTCGGCGTCGCCGCGGGCTTCGGTTTATCGCGCTGGCGCTCCGGCGCGCGCGACGTGATCGATTCGCTGCTGATGCTGCCGCTCGTCATGCCGCCCACCGTGCTCGGCTATTACCTGCTCGTCCTGCTCGGACGGCGCGGTGTGATCGGCGGCTGGCTCGAGCGTTTCGATATTCGGTTGGTGTTCACATGGCAGGGCGCGGTGATCGCGTCGACGGTCGTGGCGTTTCCGCTTGTGCTGAAATCGGCGCGCGCCGCCTTCGAGGCCGTCGATCCGCAACTCGAACGGGCCGCGCGCACGCTCGGCGTCAGCGAAGCGGCCGTGTTCTTTCGCGTGACGCTGCCGCTCGCCGCGCGCGGCATTCTCGCCGGCGGCCTGCTGGCTTTCGCGCGAGCGCTCGGCGAATTCGGCGCGACGCTGATGATCGCGGGCAATCTGCCGGGCCGCACGCAAACTTTGTCCGTGGCGGTTTACTCGGCCGTGCAAGCCGGCGACGACAGCACCGCGAATTTCCTCGTGCTCGTGACCTCGGTGACGTGCGTCGTGATCCTGTTGCTCGCGGGGCGCCTCGTTCCGCAGCACACGCTGTTGAAGTCGGGCTGATATGCTGCTCGCCGTCGACATCCGCAAGACCTTCGAAAGCGCCGAGCGCCGCTTCACGCTCGACGTCGCCTTCAAGGCCACCTCGCAACGCGTGGTACTGTTCGGACCATCGGGTGCGGGCAAGAGTCTGACGTTGCAGGCTATCGCCGGCCTGCTGCGTCCCGACGAAGGCTCGATCACGCTGCATGGCAACGCGCTGTTCGACAGCGCGCGCGGCGTCGATCTGAAACCGCAAGCGCGCAAGCTCGCCTATCTGTTTCAGGACTACGCGCTATTTCCGCATCTGAACGTGCGGCAGAACATCGGCTTCGGCTTGCAGCAGGGCTGGCTCAATCCGCGCAGGCGCATTACGCATCCGCAGATTGACTACTGGCTCGACGCGCTGGAATTGAAGAGTGTGGCTGGTAATCATCCAGCGCAGCTTTCCGGTGGGCAAAAGCAGCGCGTGGCGCTGGCGCGAGCGCTCGTCGCGCAACCTCGGGTGCTGTTGCTGGACGAGCCGTTTTCGGCACTCGACAGCGCTTTGCGTCAGCGCATGCGCCGCGAGTTATCGGATCTGCAGACGCGGCTCGATATTCCGATGGTGTTGATCACGCACGATCCCGACGATGTCGCCGCCTTCGGCGATCAGGTCGTGCAGGTCAGCGACGGCCGCGTGCGCGAGGACCATCCGTTCGCGGGCTATGCACGCAGCGAGCCTTGACGGGCAACAGCAAGCGCTTCCCGCGCTCAATCCTTTACGCCAAGTATCACGCTCGACGCCTTGAACGCCGCAACAGCGCTGTGGCCTTCCACGAGGCCAAGCGTGTCGACGCTTTCATTGGTGACCACCGCCGTGATCACCGTCCCGCCCTCCAGCATCAGCGATACCTCGGCATTGACCGCGCCGCGCTTCACGCTCTGCACCGTGCCGCGCAGCTGATTGCGCGCCGAGAGTTTGAGCGGCGCGCCGCTCGCGTTGTCGACGAGCAGCACGACCCACGAGGCCTTGATCAACGCGAACGCCGCCACGCCCTCGACAAGCCCCAGCGTCTCGGTGCTCTCATGCGTGATGACGGAAACGATCGCGTGGCCGCCGGGCAGCGCCAGCGTGATTTCGTCGTTGACGGTGCCGCGCGTGATCGTCGACACCGTGCCATATAGTTGATTGCGCGCACTCGTCTTTACGCCGATGCGGCCGATCAGATCCCAGTCCGTCGCGAATCCTTCGATCGCCGCGCCCGCGCGTTCGAGAAAGCGTCGATGCTCGCGCTCCACCGCGCGAAACGTCTCGATCAGTTTGAGGGCGCGCGGCGTCAGCGTGGTGCCGCCACCGCCTTTGCCGCCGGTCAGACGCACGACGAGCGGCTCGCCCGCGAGATTGTTCATCGTATCGACGGCGTCCCACGCGCCTTTGTAGCTGATGCCGACAGCTTTCGCCGCGCTGGTGATCGAACCGGTCTCGCCGATCGCCGCAAGCAGCGCGATCCGCGACGCGCCGCCGAGCGTCTGCGCGCCCGCCTGAAACCACACGGAGCCGCCGAGTTCAAGCGTTTCGCGGGAAGGATCGGTACGGTCGGGTGTCATGGCGAAGAGCGGTCGATGACCGAGGAGAGGACGACGAATCATTATAGCGACGCGAGCCTGCGCCACCGGCCGCCAACCTGGCGGACCTCGAAAACGGATAGATGGGATACTTCGAGTTCGACGCTTCGAACACTAGGCCCTTTGCATTTTCGGCGCGGCTGGCCACGGCCGGTGCGCTGCAACTTCAACAAGGAGCAAGACAGTGAACATCGATTTATCGGGCAAGACCGCTATCGTCAGTGCATCCACGGCGGGCATCGGCCTTGCCATCGCCACTGGCATTGCCGCATCAGGCGCGCAGACCATCATCAACGGACGCAAGCAGGAAGCGGTGGACCGCGCGATCGAGACGATCCGCAAGAGCACGCCGCAAGCGAAATTGCAGGGCTTCGCGGGCGACCTCGGCACGCTGGAGGGTTGCGAGGCGTTGACGAAAGCCGTGCCGCAGGCGGATATCCTGGTGAATAACCTCGGTATCTTCGGACCCGGCGACATCTTCACCACCGAAGACGATGACTGGGAGCGCTACTTCCAGGTCAACGTGATGTCGGGCGTGCGGCTTACGCGCCACTACCTCAAAGGGATGATGGAGCGCAAATGGGGCCGTGTGGTGTTCATCTCGTCCGAATCGGGATTGAATATTCCGCCGGATATGCTCGCTTATGGTTTCTCGAAGACGGCGCAACTAAGCATCGCGCGCGGCATCGCCAAACAGGCGGCCGGCAGCGGCGTGACGGTGAATGCCGTGCTGCCCGGACCGACCTTGTCCGACGGCTTCCGTTCGATGGTCGAAGACACGGCCAAAGAGCAAGGCAAAACCGTCGAGCAGGTCGCCACGGAGTTCGTCCGCGAGCATCGAAGCAGTTCGATCATTCAGCGCGCGGCCACCACCGAGGAAGTGGCGAACATGGTCGTGTATGTCTGCTCGCCGCAGGCCTCGGCGACGACCGGCGCGGCGCTGCGCGTCGACGGCGGCGTGATCGATACGATTGCGTGACGTTGCCGCTTTTTTCAGCAAACGGCGGGCGGCATGGCCGCCCGTTTTCACATCACATGACGGCTGCAGCCATCACAATGCGTACTGCGCAATCCCATTGCCGAACGACCAGTTCTCCTTCAGCACTTCGACGAGGTTGATGAATACATCCTCTCGTCGCAGTCCGGGCGATTCCGCCAGTTCGTCCGCCATCCGCTTGTACAGCGCCTTTTTCATCTCAAGGGTGCGGGTGTTGTTCAGCGTGATTTGAATGATCACGAGATCGTCGCTTCGCTCGACGTTCAGATACTGGTTGTCGTACACGAAATTGCCGGCCTCATGCTCGGTGATCAGCATGAAGATGTCGTCCTTCGGCACGTTGAAGGTGTCCACCAGCGCACGCTGGATGCTCTGCGTCACCGCCTTGCGGTACTCGACGGGCTTGCCTGCGCGCAATGCGATTCGTGTGAGCGGCATGATGAAATCTCCTTGGCTGCGTTGATTGGGTAAACACAGCTTAGGCGCGCTCAGTCATAATGAACAGACATCATTGTTGATTTCATCTATATTCATCAGAAATGAAAGTTCTCGATCTCGATGCGGTCCGGGCCTTCGTTCTGGTCGCCGATCTGCACAGCTTCACGCGTGCCGCAGATGCGCTGGACACGACCCAATCGGCCGTCAGTCTTAAGCTCAAGCGGCTGGAAGCGCATCTGGGTAAGCAATTGCTGGAGCGCACGCCGCGCGTGGTGCGCCTTTCCGCGGACGGCAACGCGTTCCTCAGCGCCGCGCGCGATCTGCTGAACGCGCATGAACGCGCGCTCGGGTCGCTGTCGGTCGAACGACGGCGGCTCGCGCTGGGACTCAGCGAGCATGTCGCGGGACCGGACCTGCCGCACCTGCTCGGCAAGCTCAATGCGCACGACCCGGGTCTGGTGATCGAATTGCATCTGGGCACGTCGGCCGCGCTGCTTGCGCAATTCGACGAACGCCGCCTCGACGCGGTGATTGTCCGCTATGGCGCCGACGAACCGCCGCGCGACGATGCCCAGGTGCTGTTCAGCGAACCGCTCGGCTGGCTCGCCACGCCGGCGTGGCTGCCGCGAGTCGGCGAGCCATTGGCGCTCGCGCTGTTGAGCCCGCCGTGCAACGTGCGCGACGTTGCGCTCCGCGCGCTCGCGCAGGCGGGCGTCGGCTGGCAGGAGGTGTTCGTCGGTGGCGGCGTGGCGGCCGTCGGCGCGGCCGTGGCGGCAGGACTGGCGGTGTCGCCGCTGGCGCGCCGCGTGGCGCCGCGCGGGCTGATCGACGTCGGCCCCCGGCTGGGTTTGCCAACGCTGCCGGAATCGCGCGTGACGCTGCATTCGCGGGTGAGAGACGAGCGGTCGGTGGAGACGTTGCGGCTGGTGACGAATGGGTTGGCGAGCGTTTGAGTTACTGACGGCGTCCATTCAGATGCCGCGCCTGGAAAAGCCATCGGTGCGCATCCTCGAACTTGGACGCACAACGTTAGGTCTGCCGCGCAGCAAACCGAAACGCAAACGCCCAGCCTGATTGCGGATCAGTGAAGGATTGGCGGCAGCGAACCACTGCTGGCGGTAGCGGGATTGCTCGTTGCGTTCGCCGGATTGGCGCTAACGTTTGCGGATGAGGCCGGCACATTCACGTGAGATGCAGCCGGTTTCGCCGCGCCGGTTTTTGCCACGACCTTGGCCGTTTGCGGATGAGCCTGACGAGCCGGAACCACCAGATTCGCGCGCACAACCTTGCCCTGGCCCGCTTTCGTCTGGACCAGCTGCGCGTGCGGCTTTTTACCCTGCGCGACCACGGCCGCTTTCGATACGGTTTTGCCTGTGTGCGTGGCGTTGGTCCCGCTCTTCGTGGCGCCCTTGGCGGCCACCTTGTTCACGCCGGCATGCGCCGCGCGCTGATCACCGTGCGCTGTCGCCGCTGCAACGCGCTTCGAGACGACCTTTGAAGTGGCCTTCGACGCCGTCTTCGAACCGGCATTAGACTTGACCTTGGCCGCCCCCCGCTTCTTTGCCTGGCTTCCGACATGCCCGCTCGCCTCGGGCGGATTCCACACTTCGGCGTAACCGGCGGCCGTCGCCGCGCTCGACATACACCACACGGCAAGCGCCGCTCCTGCTGCTACTGCTCGAACGCCCATCTCCTGCTTCTCCTGATCTTCGATTTATGACGAGCCAGGATTATATTCTCTTGCAAAAATCCATATTTAGACTAATATCATTTTCAAGTACAAATTAGGACTTACCCGCTCATGGCTCACGCTGCCCGCGCCACCCAATCCGAAGAGCCGATTCGTCGGCCGGTTTCGGAACCCACGCTAACGGAAATGTCCGCGGCGGGTCTGCGTGCGTTCTTCAACATTGCGCGCGACTGGGACCTGAGCGCGGAAGAACAGATCGTGCTGCTCGGTTCGCCGGGCCGCTCCACCTATTTCAAATGGAAGGCCACGCCTGAAACGGCCCGCCTCGGGCGCGACACGCTCGAACGCCTATCGCTGCTGCTCGGCATCTACAAGGCACTGCAAATCCTGCTGCCGCAAGCCAGTGCCGCCGACACCTGGATCAAACGCTCCAACAGCGCGCCACCGTTCGGCGGCCGCCGCGCGCTGGACCGCATGCTGGCGGGCAACATTAGCGACCTCGTGGCCGTGCGCCAGTACCTCGACGCAATGCGAGGCGGCTGGGCGTGACACAACCGCATTGGCAGGACCGCTGGCGCACGGCGCCGCTCGACTGGTCGCCCGCGTATCGCGTGATTCCGACGCGCTTTCCGGCCGTCAATCTGTTCGACCGGGTTGCCTCGCCAGAAGATTTCGACGCGCTGTACGCGCTCGAAGCAATGACCAACGACCGCCTGCGCACCGAAGTCGGCGAACTCGAACTGGTGCCGCGCGAGGAGCGCCGCTTCGGGCCGGGCTACGGGCCGATCATGGCCGCGTTGACGCATCTCAATCCGCTCGGCAGCCGTTTCTCGGACGGCACGTACGGCGTGTTCTATTGCGCCCGCTCACGCGCCACCGCCATCGCCGAAACGCGTTTTCACACGGGGAAATTTCTGGAAGCGACGGCCGAGCCGCCCATGCGCCAGCAGATGCGTCTCTACACCGTCGTCGCGCAAGGCAACGTGGTGGACATTCGCGACGACACGTCGGTGGATCTCGCGGTGCTGTCCCCGGACGACTACCTGGCCGGACAGTCGCTCGGCCGAGCCGTCCGCGAGGCGGGTGCGCCGGGTATCGTGTATCCGTCGGTGCGCGATGACGGCGGCGAATGTCTCGCCGCATTCAAGACCACGCTGCTACGCGACTGCCATCACGCGGCGTATCTGGAATACAACTGGAACGGCGCGAGCGTGGATATGGTGTTCGAACTCAGCCAGGTCGGCTGATCGCGCGGCGTGAATGGTCGATGCGTGGCCCATTCGTGGCCGATGCGTGGCTGATGCGCGACCGGAGCGCGGCCGGCGTATGGCCCATGTGCGGCCAATACGTGGCCAACGTGTCGGCCGGCGCGCGCCGCCCGCCGTCAAGGCAGCGCCAGCGCCGCCGCGCCTTCCGCGCGCGCTTCTTCGGTCGAGATCGACCAGCGCCGCAACGCGAGCGGCTCCACGATCGTGAGCTTGCCGCCCGGTCCGAACGCACCGGTGTCGATGAACAACTGCGAGCCGACCTGCTTGATGTCGCGCATCGGCGTGTGGCCGCAATAAGTCAGCGAGAGTCCGCGCTGCCGCTGCGGATCGCCATTGCCCAACGCCAGGTCGCGGCCCCACAGCAATCGCTGGCGAGTTTCTTCGGAGAAATTGCCCGCGTCGAGTTCCGCGTCCGAGCCGAAAAATTCGGCATGCAGAACATTAAAGCGCTCCTTGCCGCTGCCGACCACGCGCACAAGCGGCAACCCGCGCAAGATCTCAGCGTAATGCTGTAAGCGTTCGTTGGACAATTGCGCCGCCCAGATGCCGCCGATTCCATACCACCATTGACGCCGCAAGCGTCCGTCGGCCACCGCGCACAGGGTGTCTTCGTGATTGCCGAGCACAGCGAAAAACCAGGGTTTGTCGAGCAACGCCAAGGCCAGTTCAGAATGCTCGCCGCGGTCCACCAGATCGCCGACCGAAAACAACCGGTCCCGCGCCGGATCGAACGTGATCACGCGCAGCAGATAGCGCAATGCATCGACGCAGCCATGCAGATCGCCTACCACGAAGTCGCGGCCGTTCTGGTTCGCGGCGTGATGCTGGACGGAATTGACGAGTACGGAAGCCATGGTTTCATGATAATGCGGCATCCGCGATACGTATGCGCGCTGGCCATCGTTTCCTGGCGCCGCAGCGGCCTGAAATGACGCAAATTAACGCCAAATCGATGCGTTTCCGGCAGGCTTTACCGGAAAGACCCGTTCGCGTGGTCACTATTGCTGAGTTCGCAATTTGCCGACTTGATCGGCCGTCACGGTGGACTGCGGATTGCCGAAGTGCTTGGTCACATAGTTGGCGATGGCGGCCACCTGCTCGTCACTGAGTTGATTGGCGAATGCGGGCATCAGCACGTCGGCCTGTTTCGTCGTACGCGTGACGCCGTGCAGAATCACCATCGCCAGATTGTTGGAGTCGCTCGCGCCCACAGCCGAGTTGTGAATCAACGACGGATACGCCCCCGGCGCGCTCGCGCCGACGCCTTGCCCGGTCCAGCCATGGCAGCTCGCGCAATTGGCGACGAACAGTTGCGCACCGTTCACGGCGTGGACAGCAGTGCCGCGCAGCGCCGTCACGTCGTCGGCGGGATTGCCCCACTGGTCGCGCGGCCGCGATTCGCCGCCGCTGATCGGCGGCACCGCACGCAGATACGCGACGATCGAGCTGAGATCTTCACGCGTCAGATATTGCGTGCTGTCGGTCACCACTTCGGCCATCGGACCGGCTGCATTGGCGCGGCCCGGCGCCGCACCGGTCGACAGATACGACATCAGTTCGTCGTCGCTCCAGTTGCCCACTCCGCTGTTCTTGTCGGACGTGATGTTGTACGCGTGCCAGCCGGCCTGCACCGCGCCGGCGAAACGCGCGCTCGACTTCAAACCCTGAGTGAAATTGCGCGGCGTATGGCATTCCTCGCAATGCGCAAGCCCTTGCACCAGATACGCGCCGCGATTCCATTCGGCGCTTTGCCGGGGATCGGGCACGAAACGGCCTTCGGTGAAATTGAACAGGTTCCAGAACACCATCAGCCAGCGTTGATTGAACGGGAAGTTCAGGCTGTTGCCGGGCGGCGTGTAGTGGATCGGCGTGAGGGTGTTCAGATACGCGCGAATAGCCAGCACGTCCTGCTCGGTGACCTTGGTGTACTCCGCATATGGGAAGGCCGGATAGAGGCGCTCGCCGCCTTTGCCGATGCCCTCATGCATGGCACGCAGAAAATCGGCGTCGGTCCATTGACCGATGCCTGTGTCCGGATCGGGCGTGATATTCGGTGTCACGATAGTGCCGAACGGCGTGTTGATCGGCAGACCGCCCGCGAAAGGCCGTGCTTTGTCCGCGGTATGGCACGCCATGCAATCGCCGGCGCGCGCGAGGTATGCGCCGCGCTTGACCAGGTCGCTGCCGGCCGCCGTCACCGGCAAGGCCGCGCCGTTGACCGCTTGCGCGGCGTCGTCGGCGCGGGCCTGGGTGATCGGCAGTTCATCGTTGCGCTGTGTGCCGGGACCGTGTGCCTCATACCAGGCGACATACAGCGCGAACAGCGAAAAAATCGCGGCCAGCGTCGCGACCCGGAGATGGCGGCGCCGGGCCTTCTGCGCCAGCGCCTCGAGCCGCTCCGCGCGAGAGGTGTTCTTCGTCATTGTGGCTCTCCGTTCACGCTCAGATTTCATGCTTGAGCTTGTCGGCCAGCTTCAGCGACAAAGCCGCGATCGTCAGTGTGCAATTCACCGACGCCGCGGTCGGCATCACGCCGCTGCTGGCGATGAACAGATTGGAGTGGTCGTGCGTGCGGCAGTCCGCATCGACGACCGAATCCGCCGGATCGCTACCCATGATCGTGGTGCCCATGATGTGATTGTTCGGCGCGAAGGTGTCGTCGAAAGTGACCTCGGCGCCGCCGAACAGCGCGGCGATCTGCGCATACAGTTCGTGCGTGTTGGCCGCGCTTTTCTTCACGTAGTCGTTGATCGAGTAATAGATTTCCGGCTGCGGAATGCCGAGCGAATCCTTATGATCCGCCGACGGCACGACGCGGTTCTGCGGCTCCGCCAGATGCTCGTGGAAGCTGTTGATATTCAGCGTGCGTGCCGCGCGGTCGCGTATCTGCCGGTCGAGTTCGGCGCCGGTCAGACCTTGCTTGAGCAGTGCGGCGGTCACGCTCATCGTGGGCACGCCGTTCGAGAGATGCAGCTTCTTCGCGGCGTAGTCCGAGCGAAACGCGCCATCGCGAAAGTTGACGATCGAGGTCATCTCCATCGGCCCGCGTCCGGGCCACAACGGTTCATTGGCGAGGAACGTGACACCCGTGCCCGGATGGTCCATCAGATTGCGGCCCACCTGGTCGGAACTGTTGCCGACGCCGTGCGGGAATTTATCGGACGTCGACATCAGCATCAGCTTCGGCGTTTCAATGCCGTTCGCGGCGAGCACGAACAGTTTGCCGGTCACGCGCGTGCTGTTGCCGTTCGGGTCCTTGTAGTGGACTGCCGTGATCAACCCTTTGTTGTCCGCTTCGACGCGATACACCACCGCTTCCGGAATCAGTTTCGCGCCGGCCTGTTCGGCTTTCTCCGCATGCACGACGCCGTTGTACATCGCGGCGATCGGGCAGATCGGCATGCAGTTGTTATTGCCGCAGCAGGTAGGCCGCGCATCATACGGACGGCTGTTGCGCGCCACCGGCTCGGGCACGACCTTGAAGCCTTGCGCATTGAGCACGTCGCTGAAACGCTGATCCATGTACGAAAGCGGAAGCGGGTTCATCGGATACGGCTTCGAGCGCGGCGAGCCGAGATCGATCGAACTGCCCGGGCCGGACACGCCGAGTTGCACTTCAGCCGCCGAATACCAAGGCTCCAGCGTTTCATACGGATACGGCCAATCGCGTCCCACGCCATACAGCTTGTGCAACTGGAAGTCCGAGGGCAACAGCCGCCAGGCGGCCGCAGCCCAATGCCAGGTCGTGCCGCCTACCAGCCGCAGATACTGCGAGCTATACGGATAGTCGCCTTTCTGGATCAGATAATTGTTGGCGGGCGCGTACTCGGGATGCGGCGCGTAAGGCGTCGATGGATACGGTGTCGCGAAGTCCGACTTGACCGGCGAGTTGCGGAAGTTCTCGACGATCTGCCAACGCGGAATGCGTGGCCCGGCTTCGAGCAGAATCACCGACGCGCCGGCGAGCGCCATCTGATGCGCGACCAGTCCGCCCGCCACGCCCGAACCGACCACGACGATGTCGGCGGAATTTGAGTTTGCCATTGTTGCCCTCTTGCAGGCTTGCTGTGCTGCCTGTTGTGCTGCCTGTTTGTGCTTGCTGTATTCACGTACCGGCGCTGCGTCGAATGATTCAATCGAGCGATGCGGCACGCGCGAGAGGAATGTCTTTAAGCGCTCAGCGGTTTCTTCGTCCAGTAGAACGGCACGTCCCGGCAATAGGACGGAATCGTGAGCACGTCCTTGACGGGCTCGAACATCAAGGCTTTTTCATAAGCGACCACGTCCACATGCGGCATGTCGCCGACGAGGCCGAGATACCACGCGCGCATGATCGCGCTCACGGTTTTGGCGAGCGCGGGCTGGTCGACTTGCAAAGCCTGCGTGACGGTATCGGACGGTACGCCGCCATGGCCCTGCAGCCATGTGTTGAGCGCGCCGACGTTCTGCGTGAACTGACTGTCGGATTTGACGAGGGCATCGTAGACGCGCTTGCCGAGCGGGGCATCGAAGCCCGTGCGGCCGGTGAGGCGCTGCGAGAGTGCGAGGAAAGCGTCGAGGCCGCCGCCTGCAGGCGCGTCCGCAAACGCCGGCGTGATCCATGAAAGCGAGCGGCCGGCGCCGGCAAACGCGAGCGCCGCGGCCGCCGCACATGCGCCGAGCACCCATGCTCTGCGCGAGGCGGAAACCGATGCTGACGGCGACAACTCTGCTGGATGCGTCGCTTCGTGGCGCGCATCATTGTTCTTGGGTACATCTGTCATGGAGACTCCAGATGGTGAGTGATTCTCAACGTGCCTCGCGACCGTGGCGTGCTGCCATTCGCGCGTGGCGTCGATCTCTACCCCAAACCTGGTCTAAGCGCCGCTTGAGCGGTCTTTTATGAGCAAGCGCGTACCCAGTGCGAACTGGAGCGACGCGGTGCTGATGACATCCGTATGAAACCGCATGCACGGCATGGCATGCGTGGCAAAAAAAGACGGGCCGCCTGCCAATCGCCTTTCAACTGAAAGCGGCGCGCAAGGGCGTTGCGAAAGACTATAGCCTGTGACCCGTCCATTCGACAAATGATGGACCCGGCGCGGGTAGAATCCGCGACACCGAGAGCCCGACACCCTACATTCCATGCTCACCAAATACTACCCTCAGGTTCTTCGCAATCGACCGCGCATGCTGGTCGGCCTTGCGCTCGGCATCATCGCCGCGGTGCTCGTGCCCGCGCATACACGTCCGATGGTCCGCGTGCTGGCCGGCTGGGACGCTGCCGTCTGGAGTTATCTGGCGATGATCTGGGTGCACATGGCCGTCGCCGACGAAGGCCGCGTGCGCGAATTCGCCCGTCGCGACGACGAGAACGCCGGCGTGGTGCTGATCGTGATCTGTATGGCGACCATCGCGAGTATTGCCGCCATCGTGATGGAACTGGCCTCGGTCAAGGGGACGGCAGGCGCTTCCACAGTTTGGCACTACGTGCTGACCGGGCTCACGCTGTTCGGCGCATGGTTCCTGATCCCGACCATCTTCACGCTGCACTATGCGCGGCTTTACTACGATCTCGAAGCAAAGGAAACGCCGCTACTGTTTCCCGACAAGGCGCTCCAGCCGGACTATTGGGATTTTCTGTATTTTTCGTTCACTATCGCCGTCGCCTCGCAAACGTCGGACGTGGCGTTGCGCTCGCGTTCGTTCCGCCGCGCCGCGCTCGCGCAATCCGTCCTGTCGTTCTACTTCAACGTGGCTGTGCTG
This sequence comes from Paraburkholderia sp. BL6669N2, assembly GCF_003387275.1. NCBI lineage: Bacteria > Pseudomonadati > Pseudomonadota > Betaproteobacteria > Burkholderiales > Burkholderiaceae > Paraburkholderia > Paraburkholderia sp. BL6669N2. The sequence goes on from NZ_QUNA01000002.1 coordinate 3,215,129, forward strand.
GGCTTGTGCGTCAACATCGCGGCAGGTTTGCTCGGCTCGTAATACTGCCGACACAACGCGAACTCGCGAACACCCCTCCTCCATGAAGCTCCGCCTTTTGCGGTCATCGCCCCGCCTCTGACGCGTCACGTGTAAATCCCGGACCGCGGTCGCCCGTTTTACACGCGGCGGCCGTCCATTCGACGTCCGTTGGCGCCTCGCGCCTTTTTTGCGCCTCCGTCGGAAGCTTACTGCGAGGCGTACGCTCCCCTCTCCATCACTCCCGTTCGAGCCGCACTGGCACAGCGTTTGCTGCGTCTCCCGAAGCGATCTGGCCGGCCCGCGCAATCGACGCCTGGCGTCAAAGCACCCTTTACTGGCCAGCGGCGTGACGATCTTTGCACTACATTGACCAGTACGCGCCTTCGCTTTATGCATCGCGCGGTATCCGGCTCTGGAAGCCCAATGAGCGCTGTGATCGCATGCCAACTGCATCCACACCGCAGCAGGACGAATCTGGAAACCACCGATGGAACCTCGAAACGGGTACGCGCCGCGGATTTACTTTTTTCATTCACTTCTGGTCGGGCCGCTCGATGCGTGGCCAGCGCAGTTCGCCCACGCAGCCGCGCTGGGCTTCGATCACGCGCTGATCGGCAGCCTCTTCGAGCCTGGACAGGCCGGCCACGGACAGGTGGTCGGCAACCACGCCCGCTTGCATCCGGTATTCGAAACCCAACAGCAGTCGGCCACCGAGGCGATTCGCACGCTTGCGAACGCGGCCAAGCAGAATGGCCTGACCTTGCTGGTCGATCTGGTGATCGACCGGATGGCTGCGGACGGAACGCTGTACGCCGAGCATGCCGACTGGTTCCACCCCTTCGAATCTGAAGAGGCGCGGCTCGATCCGCGCCATGTGCATCGCGAGGACAACGTCGCGTATGCGAACTTCAACGAGGCCGGCAGCAGTGCCGCGCTGGTCGGCTGGTGGACGCAGCAATTGCTGGCGCTCGCCGAGGCCGGCGTGGGCGGGTTCCGCTTCGATTCGCCGCATCGCGTGCCGGCCGCCGTCTGGCGGCAATTGGGCGACGCCGTCCGCGCGCAGCATCCTGAGGTGCGTTTTCTCGCCGCCACGCCTGGCCTGGCGCGTGACGATCTGCTCGGCCTGCAAGGCGCCGGCTTCGACAGCGTGTTCTCGTCGGTGCGCTGGTGGGACTTCCGCGCAAGCTGGATGGTCGAGGAGCATGCCGCGCTCGCGCGCATCGCCGCGCCGATCGGCTTTCCTGAAGCGCCGTACGGCACTCGTCTCGCCGCCGAACTGACCGATGTGCACGACGCCGCCATCGTCGAGCGGGCTTACCGACGCGCTTTGTTTACCTCGGCGTCGATCGGCACGGGCTGGATGATGCCGATGGGTTTCGAGTACGGTATCGCCGAGCCCATGTCGCAAACTCGCGGCGACGCGGCGCAGTTCGCCCGCGCCGCCCAGGCGAAAAAATTCGATCTCACTGAAGCCATCACGCATGTGAACCTGGTGGCGAGTAAATCGAAAACGCTGCACGCCAACGGTGAGTTGCGCCCGCTCAGCGGGCCCGGCGCACCGGCCGCGATATTGCTGCGCGCCGATCAGCCCGACTTGCGCCATGCCGACGAAGCCATCCTGATCGCGATCAATCCCGAACTCGGCGCGCCGGTACGCGTCGATCCCGCGCGCTTCCTCGCGGGCGTGCCCGGCAACTTCACGCGCTTCGTGCCGCTCGACGCGCCCGCCAACGCCTCACCCGCCACACTCACGCCATTCACACTTGCACCTGGCGCGGTCCGTCTGTTCCGCGCGGTCACGGAGAAGCCGATCCGCCTCGCGCCGCCCATCGACAAACCGAACAGCAAGCGCAGCGGCCGCAAGACCGTAGTCGAGGCGTTGAGCGCACCTCGCGTGGCCATTGAGAGCGTGACGCCCTCGGTCGACAACGGCCGTTTCGCGGCCAAGCGCAGCGTGGGTGAACGCGCGGAAATCACCGCCGCGATCTTCGCCGAAGGTCACGACAAGATCGCCGCCGCCGTGATCTGGCGCGCCGCCGACGAAACCGCCTGGCACGAAGTGCTGATGGAACCGGCCCAACCCGCCGGCCTCGATATCTGGAAAGCGCGCATCCCGCTCGACCGCATGGGCCGTCACGAATTCACCGTGATCGCATGGCGCGACGACTTCGCTTCGCTCGTCGAGCACGTGCAGAAGAAGCTGAAGGCGGGACAAACCGTCGAGCTCGAACTCGACGAAGCGTCGCATCTGTTCGCGCTCGTCCTAGCCGAGGTCGAAACCTCGGAAGGCGCGCTTATCGAACCGCTCGAACATATCGTCAAGCTCTTCACCAAGGCCGACGCGGAGACGAAGCTCGCGCTGCTGCTCTCGCCGACCACGGCGAAGGCGATGACCGCCGCGCGCCACCGGCCGTTCCTGAGCCGCGATCCCGTCATCTACAAGATCGACGCCGATCGCACCGCCGCGCGCTTCGCGAGCTGGTACGAAATCTTCCCGCGCTCGATGAGTGACGACGAATCGCGCCACGGCACTTTCGCCGACGTCACGGCCAAACTGCCGCGCATTCGCGATATGGGTTTCGACGTGCTGTATTTCCCGCCGATTCACCCGATCGGCGCGGCGAATCGCAAAGGCCGTAACAATACGCTGACGGCGCAGCCGGGCGACGTCGGCAGCCCGTACGCGATCGGCGGAGTCGAAGGCGGCCATACGGCCGTGCATCCGCAACTCGGCACGCTGGACGACTTCAAGGCGATGCTCGCCGCCGCGCACGCGCACGGCCTGGAAATCGCGCTCGATTTCGCGGTGCAATGTTCGCCGGATCATCCGTGGCTGAAGGAGCATCCGACGTGGTTCGCGTGGCGCCCCGACGGCACGCTGCGCTACGCGGAGAATCCGCCGAAGAAGTATCAGGACATCGTCAATCCCGACTTCTATGCGCACGACGCCAAGCCCGATTTGTGGCTCGCGCTGCGCGACGTCTTCCTGTTCTGGATCGAAGCGGGCGTGCACATTTTCCGCATCGACAATCCGCACACCAAGCCGCTGCCGTTCTGGGAGTGGGTAATCGGCGATGTACGGGCGCGCTATCCCGACACGATCTTCCTCGCCGAAGCCTTCACGCGCCCGCGCATGATGAACCGGCTCGGCAAGATCGGTTTCTCGCAGTCGTACACGTACTTCACGTGGCGGGAATCCAAGCGCGATTTCATCGAGTACATGACCGAGCTCACGCAAACAGGCGCGCGTGATTCGTACCGGCCGAACTTCTTCGTCAATACGCCGGATATCAACCCGCGGCATTTGCAATCGCAGGGACGCACGGGATTTCTGATTCGCGCCGCGCTCGCTTCGACACTGGCCGGTTTGTGGGGCGTGTATAGTGGTTTCGAGCTATGCGAGGCCGCCGCCCTGCCGAACAGCGAGGAATATCTCGACTCCGAGAAGTACCAGTTGCGCGCGTGGGACTGGAACCGGCCCGGCAACATCGTCCCCGAGATTACGGCGCTGAACCGGATTCGCCGCGCGAACCCGGCGCTGCAAACGCATCTCGGCCTGACATTCCTGCCCGCGCATAACGATCACATCCTGTTCTTCGAAAAGGCAACCGAAGCGCGCGACAACGTAATCCTCGTCGCAATCAATCTCGACCCGTTCAACGAACAGGGCGCGGATATCGAATTGTCGTGGGAGACTTTCCAGAAATGGAATCTGCACGATCATGGCCCGCTGGAAGTCACCGACCAGATGACCGGCGCCCGCTTCGAATGGCACGGCCGCTGGCAGCACGTTCAGCTCGGGTCGGGCCAGCCGTTCTCGATCTGGCACATCGCGCCGCTCGGCGGCCTGCCCGCCGAACGGCCTGATGAAGCCGACAGCGACTATCACGCAGACGCTGGCAACCCAACCTCAACGGAAGGTGCGACATGAAGCGTGACGACCCAGCTCAAACCACCACACAGTCACCGGTGGGCAATGCCCCCGGCAACACGGCTAGGCCGCGCACCAATCGGCGCGGCAAGCCCGCGGCCTTGAGCGACGATCCGCTCTGGTACAAAGACGCGATCATCTATCAGGTGCATATCAAGTCGTTCTTCGACGCGAATAACGACGGCGTGGGCGATTTTCCCGGCCTGATCGCGAAGCTCGACTACATTGCCGAACTCGGTGTGAACGCGATCTGGCTGCTGCCGTTCTATCCGTCGCCGCGACGCGACGACGGCTACGACATCGCCGATTATCGCAGCGTGCACCCCGACTACGGTCAGATCGCCGACGTGAAGCGCTTCATTCAGGAAGCGCACGCACGCGGTATTCGCGTGATTACCGAACTGGTCATCAACCATACGTCGGATCAGCATCCGTGGTTTCAGCGCGCGCGCCGCGCGAAGCCGGGCTCGAACCACCGCAACTACTACGTGTGGTCCGACACGGATCAGAAGTACCAGGAAACGCGCATCATCTTTATCGACTCGGAGCCGTCCAACTGGACGCACGATCCGGTGGCGGGCGCGTACTACTGGCATCGTTTTTACTCGCATCAGCCCGATCTGAATTTCGACAATCCGGCCGTGCTGAAGGAAGTGCTGCAGGTGATGCGCTTCTGGCTCGATATGGGCATCGACGGGTTGCGGCTCGACGCGGTGCCGTATCTCGTGGAGCGTGAAGGCACGAACAACGAGAACCTGCCGGAAACCCACGCGATCCTGAAGAAGATCCGCGCCACCATCGACGCCGAGTATCCGAACCGGATGCTGCTCGCCGAAGCCAACCAGTGGCCGGAAGACGTAAAGGAATATTTCGGCGACGAAGACGAATGCCACATGGCATTCCACTTCCCGCTGATGCCGCGCATCTACATGTCGATCGCGAGCGAAGACCGTTTTCCGATCACCGACATCATGCGGCAAACGCCGGACCTCGCAGCAACGAACCAGTGGGCGATTTTCCTGCGCAATCACGACGAGCTGACGCTGGAAATGGTCACGGATTCCGAGCGCGACTATTTGTGGAACACCTACGCGAGCGACCGCCGCGCCCGTTTGAATCTCGGCATTCGCCGCCGCCTCGCGCCGCTGATGGAGCGCGACCGCCGCCGTATCGAACTGATCAATTCGCTGCTGCTTTCCATGCCCGGCACACCCGTGATCTATTACGGCGACGAACTCGGCATGGGCGACAACATCCACTTGGGCGACCGCGACGGCGTACGTACGCCGATGCAGTGGTCATCCGATCGCAACGGCGGATTCTCACGCGCCGACCCTGAGCAACTGGTGCTGCCGCCGGTCATGGGCTCGCTATACGGTTTCGACGCGGTGAACGTGGAGGCGCAAAGCCGCGACCCGCATTCGCTGCTGAACTGGACCCGGCGCATGCTCGCCACGCGCCGCGCGAAGCAGACGTTCGGGCGCGGCACGATCCGCTTCCTGAAGCCGGAAAACCGCAAGATTCTCGCGTATCTGCGTGAAATGCCGGGTGAACCGCCGATCCTGTGCGTGGCGAATCTGTCGCGCGCGCCGCAAGCGGTGGAGCTCGATCTGTCCGAGTTCAACGGTTCGGTGCCGATCGAAATGACCGCGGACTCTGTGTTCCCGGCCATCGGCCAATTGACTTATCTGCTGACGTTTCCGCCGTACGGCTTCTTGTGGTTCATGCTGTGCCCCGGCGGCCAGCGTCCGACGTGGGCACAGGCCCATTCGGAATCGCTGCCGGAATTCGTCACGATCGTGATCCGCGAAGGCCAGGTCGGTCCGACGCCGGAAAACGTACGTCTGCTCGAATCGGAAGTCCTGCCTTCGTGGCTAAGCCGGCGCCGCTGGTTTGCGTCGAAGGATCAGAAGCTCAACGCGGTGCGGCTCGCGGCATTGACCACGATTCCGCACGGCGGCTTCGCCTTTACCGAAATCGAAGCGGACGTGGGCGGTCACACCGAACGCTACGTCGTGCCGATCGCCATCACGTGGGGCGGAGAAACCACTTTCCCGCTGTTCAAGCAACTGGCCTTCGCGCGCGTGCGGCGCGGCCGCAATGTGGGGCATCTGACGGATGCCTTCGCCTTGCCGATCTTCGCGCATGGCGTGATGCGCAAATTGCGCGAACGCGCCGTCGTGCCCACCGTGCAGAAGAGCGAAATCAAGTTCCTGCCGACCGAGCGTTTCGCCGAACTCGAAGGACTCGGCGAGCGGCCGGAGATCCGCTGGCTCGCCGCTGAGCAGAGCAACAGTTCGCTGATCATCGCCGACGCAGTCGTGCTGAAGCTGGTGCGTCGCCTCGTGAGCGGCATTCATCCGGAAGCCGAAATCAGCCGCTACCTCACGCAATTGGGTTACGCGAATACCGCGCCGCTGTATGGCGAAGTGGTGCGCGTCGATCCCGAAGGCGTGCCGCACACGCTCTGTATCCTGCAAGGCTATATCGAGAATCAGGGCGACGCGTGGAACTGGTCACTCGATTATCTGCGCCGCTCGGTGGACGAACTCGCTATCGCTGTCGATACCGAAGCGCAATCGGCACCGGACCGCACCAACGAATCAATTTTGCTGGAAGGCTACGGCGCGTTGGCCGGCACGATCGGCAGACGGCTGGGCGAACTGCACGTGGCGCTCGCCTCGCCGACGGACGACCCGGCGTTCGCGCCGGAAGCGGCCGGCGCGGAGCAGGTGAAGGCATGGGTGGACGGCACGCAAGCCATGCTCGCCAGCGCGCTTGATTTGCTCGCGCCGCGCATCGAGCAGATGAGCGATCCGGAAACCAAGGCGCTGGCGCAAAGTCTGATTGACCGGCGCAAGGAACTGGTGGCCGCCGTCGACAAGCTGGTTGCCGCCGACGCGGGCGCGCTGCGCATCCGCATTCATGGCGACTTCCACCTCGGCCAGGTACTGGTCGCTCAGGGCGACGCATTCCTGATCGACTTCGAAGGCGAGCCGGCACGGTCGCTTGAAGAACGTCGTCAGAAATCGAGCCCGCTGCGTGACGTGGCCGGTTTGATGCGTTCGCTGTCGTATGCGAGCGCGGCGGCGCAGTCCACCACGGAGGCGGCGCCGCAACAGACTGCCGATCGCAAGCGCGCGCTGTTCGACCGTTTCCGCGTGCATGCCACCGAAACGTTCCTCAGCGAGTATCGCGCGGCTGCCGCGCAAGCGTCGACGCCGCTCGTCGCGCCCGAAGCAGAACAGGCCTTGCTCGATCTGTTCCTGATCGAAAAAGCCGCCTACGAAATCCGTTACGAAGCGGCCAACCGTCCGACGTGGCTCAGTTTGCCGGTACGCGGCCTTGCCGCGCTCACCAGCCGATTGCTCGGCGACACCGGTGCGCCCAGCCACCATTCATCAACCCAGGCGCCAGGCGCCGCCACACCGCCTAATCCGGCCGAGGGCGACTATGAGTGAGCATGATCCGGCCGTAGGCCTCCAACCGCTCGAGATCGACGCGCTCGTCGAAGCGCGCCACCCCGATCCTTTCTCGCAACTCGGGATGCATCAGACCGACGCCGGCCCCGTGGTACGCGCGCTGTTGCCGAACGCCTCGCATGTCAGCGTGATTGCGCGTGCCGACGGTGCGCTGCTCGGCGAACTCCAACAAGTGCGGCCGGGGCTGTTTGCCGGCCGCGTCACGACTGCGGCGCCGTACCGTTTGCGGATCGACTGGCATGGCGTGGTGCAGGAGATCGAGGACACGTATTCGTTCGGTCCGGTTCTCGGCGACGAGCCGCTTGGCCGGCTCGCCGGCGGCGATCCGTATGCGGTGCTTGAATGTCTCGGCGCTCGCCCGATGGAATTCGAAGGCGTGCCGGGCGTGCGCTTCGCCGTATGGGCGCCGAACGCGCGGCGCGTTTCGGTGGTGGGCGACTTCAATGCGTGGGACGGCCGGCGTCATCCGATGCGGCTGCGGCATCAGGCCGGCGTATGGGAATTGTTCGTGCCGCGTGTCGGGCCGGGTACGCGCTACAAATACGAGCTGCTCTCGCGCGATGGTCATCCGTTACCTCTGAAGGCCGATCCTTGCGCGATGCAAACGGAGAAGCCGCCGGGCACCGCGTCCATCGTCGCGCATGTCGACGAGATCGAGCAGTTTCCGTGGACCGATCACGAATGGATCCAGTCGCGCGCCGGCAAGCAGACGCCGCGCTCGCCGATCTCGATCTACGAAGCGCATGCCGAGTCCTGGCTGCGCGTCGCAGAACAAGGTCAGCGCGGGCTCGATTGGGACGAACTCGCGGAACGCATGATCCCGTACGTGAAAAGCATGGGCTTTACGCACGTGGAGTTCATGCCGATTGCCGAGCACCCGTTCGGCGGATCGTGGGGTTATCAGCCGCTCGGGCAGTTCGCACCGTCGGCGCGCTTCGGCAAGCCCGAACAGTTCGCGAGATTCGTCGACAAAGCGCATGAAGCGGGACTCGGCGTGATTCTCGATTGGGTGCCGGCGCACTTTCCGAACGACGCTCATGGTCTGATCGACTTCGACGGCACGCCGCTCTACGAGCATGCGGACCCACGCGAAGGCTATCACCAGGACTGGAACACGATGATCTACAACCTCGGCCGCAACGAGGTGAGCGCGTTCCTGGTCGCTTCTGGGCTGGCATGGCTGAAGCGCTATCACGTTGACGGTCTGCGCGTGGACGCGGTCGCGTCGATGTTGTATCGCGACTATTCGCGCGCCGCCGGCGAGTGGGTGCCGAATATTTACGGCGGCCGCGAGAACCTCGAATCGATTGCGTTCCTGAAACGCCTGAATCACGAAGTCGGCTATGTGCCGGGCGTGCCGGGTGCGATCACGATCGCCGAGGAATCGACCGCATGGCCGGGCGTCACGGCGCGCGTCGAAGACGGCGGCCTAGGTTTCCAGTTCAAGTGGAACATGGGCTGGATGCACGATACGCTGCACTACATGGAGGAAGATCCGGTCTACCGCCAATACCATCACCATATGCTGACGTTCGGGATGGTGTACGCGTACTCGGAGCGCTTCGTGCTGCCGCTCTCGCACGACGAAGTGGTGCACGGCAAGGGCTCGCTGCTCGGCAAGATGCCCGGCGACAGGTGGCAGAAGTTCGCCAACCTGCGCGCGTATTTCGGCTTCATGTGGACGCATCCCGGCAAGAAGCTGCTATTCATGGGCGGCGAATTCGGCCAGTTGGCGGAGTTCGACCACGATACGTCGCCGCATTGGCATCTGCTCGACGATCCGAACCACCACGGCGTGCAAAAGCTGGTGCGCGACCTGAACCGGCTGTACAGCGAAGAGCCCGCGCTGCATCTGCTCGATTGCGAGCCGGGCGGCTTCGAGTGGCTGATCGGCGACGACAGCGGCAACAGCGTGTTCGCCTATCGCCGCACCGATGGCGCCGGCCGCGAACTGGTCGTAGTTTGCAATATGACGCCGGTGCCTAGGGTGGGTTACCGGATCGGCATGCCGCGCGGCGGACGCTGGTCGGAAGTGCTCAATACGGACGCCGGCGTGTATGGCGGGTCGAACATGGGCAACGGCGGCCTGATCCATACCGATGAACAATCGAGCCATGGCTGGCCGCATTCCGCTTCGCTAACGCTGCCGCCGCTTGCAACGATCGTATTGCGCGCGGACTAAAGAAGGACGAGCGGTGAAGCGAGCGCGCGGCGTGCGAATTCTTCGCGCCGCGCGCTCGTTGCATGAAGACCCACGATCGCGTTCAACAATCAGAACAAGGAAGGGGAATCATGTCGCATGCAATGCCCGACCGGCTTCTGCCCGGTTCGCCCTATCCGCTCGGCGCTAGCTGGGATGGCCTCGGCGTCAACTTTGCGGTGTTCTCGGCGAACGCGCAAAAAATCGAGCTTTGCCTGTTCGACCCCACGGGCCGCAAGGAAATCCGCCGCTACACGCTGCCCGAATGCACCGACGAAGTCTGGCACGGCTATCTGCCCAACGCGCATCCGGGCACCGCCTATGGGTTTCGCGCGCATGGGCCGTATCAGCCGCAGCATGGGCATCGCTTCAACCCGCACAAACTGCTGCTCGATCCATACGCGCGCAAACTGGTCGGCCAGTTTCGCTGGTCGGATGCGCTGTTCGGTTATCGCGTGCACTCGAATCGCGCGGACCTTTCGATCGACCGGCGCGATTCGGCGCCGGCCATGCCGAAGTGCGTGGTGATCGACGAAGCGTTCGACTGGTCGCACGACAAACGCCCTAACGTGCCTTGGGGCGAAACCATCGTCTACGAGACGCATGTGCGCGGCGCCTCGATGTTGCGCGCCGATTTGCGTCAGCATGAACGCGGCACGTTCGCGGCACTGGCTTCGCCGGAGTTCATCGAACATATGGTGAAGCTCGGCGTGACCGCGATCGAACTGCTGCCCGTGCATGCGTTTCTTAACGACCGCTTCCTGGTGGAGCGCGGCCTGCGCAACTACTGGGGTTACAACACGGCGGCTTTTTTCGCGCCGGAGCCGTCGTATCTGAGTACGCACCGGCTCGACGAAATGCGCATCGCCGTGCGTCAGTTGCACGCGGCCGGCATCGAAGTGATTCTCGACGTGGTCTACAACCACACCTGCGAAGGCAACGAGATGGGGCCGACGGTGTCATGGCGCGGCCTCGACAACGCCAGCTATTACCGCTTGATTCCCGGCGACGAACGTCACCATATCAATGACACAGGCTGTGGCAATACCGTGAATCTGCCACACCCGCGCGTGCTGCAAATGGTGATGGATTCGCTGCGCTACTGGTCAACGGCGTTCAATATCGACGGCTTCCGTTTCGATCTCGGCGTCACGCTCGGCCGTGAGCAGCACGGGTTCGATCCCGGCTCCGGTTTCTTCGACGCATTGCGTCAGGACCCGATCCTGTCGCAACGCAAGCTGATTTCCGAGCCGTGGGACATCGGTCCTGGCGGTTATCAGCTCGGCAATCATCCGCCAGGCTTCAGCGAATGGAACGACCGTTTCCGCGACACCGTGCGGCGCTTCTGGCGCGGCGACGCCGGTTTGCGGCCCGACCTCGCCGCGCGCTTGACCGGTTCGGCGGACCTCTTCAACCGGCGGGCGAGGAAGCCGTGGGCATCGGTCAATTTTGTCACCTCGCATGACGGTTTTACGTTGGCCGACGTCACCTCTTACGAGCAGAAGCACAACGACGCCAATCGCGAAGGCAACAACGACGGCCACAATGAAAATTGCAGCCGCAACTGGGGCGTTGAAGGACCGACCGACGACCCCGCGATTCTCGCCACTCGCAAACGTGTGGCGCGCTCGCTGATCACCACGCTGCTGGTGGCGCTCGGCACGCCGATGGTGCTGGCCGGCGACGAATCGCTGCGCACGCAGAACGGCAACAACAACGCGTATTGCCAGGACAACGAAATCTCCTGGATCGACTGGGAACGCGCGGATTCGCCGGACGGGCGGCAGATGACCGCGTTCGTCGCGCGCGTGATCGCGCTGCGCAAGCAACATCCGCTGCTGCGCGAAACGCGTTTTCTGTTTGGCGATCGTGAAGTGTTGCCGGGCCTGTTCGACGTCGGCTGGTTCGACGAACACGGCGACCCGCTCACCATCGAAGCCTGGCAGGATCCCGAAGGCCGCGCGTTCACGCTGCGTCGCGCGGGTCCAGGCTTAAACGGCGAAACAGAAGTATTGTTAATGATGCTCAACGCCAACGAGGAAACACTGCGTTTTACGCCGCCCGCACCGCACCTGGAATGGCACGTGCTGTTAGACACTGCGGAGCCGGAGAGCGCGCCGCATCGGCTGGCGGCGGCGGAGGTCGAAGTGGCCGCGCACAGCCTCGTGATGCTGGCCGCGCAGCCAGTGGGTGACGCCGATTGGCAAGCGGGCTGGAAGGCCGGTGCGCAGCATGGGCCAAGGCTTCTGACTGCGCTGCCGCCCGATCCGGGTGCGCATCCGCCCAGTAGCGATACGTCGCCGACCACTTAGCCGGCGGCGCCGCGACCCGACAGCATGCGGGCTGCGTTATTGCGCGTTGTCGTCGTACGCGTTGTGCGAGTGTCTCAGGCGCCGGCGAGCGACGTGTAACACGCGGCTCGAAAGCAAAAACTGAATGGTGACGAATCATGTCCGAAAGTCCGATTGATCCTCATGCGCATCATCACGCGCATTGTTTGCCGTTCGGCGCGCAGTTGCTAGGCGCGACGGGCGCGAAGCCGCGCACGCGGTTTCGCTTCTGGGCGCCTTCCTGTCAACACGTCCAGGTGGAAATCGAGAACGGCCCCGCGCAAGGCGCGCACGATATGACGCCCGCCGGCAACGGCTGGTTCGAAGCGAGCGTCGACAGCGGCGCGGGCACGCTCTACCGCTTCCGGCTGGATGGCGAGCACGCGGTGCCCGATCCGGCGTCGCGTTTTCAGCCGCAAGACGTGCATGGGCCGAGCGAAGTCATCGATCCGCGTGCGTACCGTTGGGAACATACGAACTGGCACGGCCGGCCGTGGGAAGAAACGGTGTTGTACGAGTTGCACGTCGGCGCAATGGGCGGTTATGCGGGCGTGCAAAAGCGGCTGCCGGAACTCGCCGCGCTCGGCGTTACCGCCATCGAGTTAATGCCGTTGAACGACTTTCCCGGCAAACACAATTGGGGCTACGACGGCGTGCTGCCGTATGCGCCCGATTCCGCTTACGGCCGCCCCGAAGAGTTGAAAGCGTTGATCGACACCGCGCATGGCCTCGGCCTGATGGTGTTTCTCGACGTGGTCTACAACCACTTCGGCCCGGACGGCAATTATCTGCATGAATACGCGCGTTCTTTTTTCCGCGAAGGTACGCATACACCGTGGGGCCCGGCGATCGATTTCGAGCGCAACGAAGTGAGCGACTTCTTCACGGATAACGCCGTCTACTGGATCAACGAATATCGGCTCGACGGGCTGCGTTTCGACGCGGTGCACGCCATCGACAACCACGCGTGGCTGCGCGAATTATCCGACCATATCCGCGCCAAAGTGCAGCACGGCCGGCACGTGCATCTGGTGCTGGAAAACGAGCACAACAGCGCGAGCCTGCTGGAAACGCATTTCGACGCGCAATGGAACGACGACGCGCACAATACCTTGCACGTGCTGCTGACCGGCGAAACTGAAGGCTATTACCACGCGTACGAAGACCAGCCGATCCGGCGTCTTGCGCGCGTGCTGTCCGAAGGCTTTGCGTATCAGGGCGACCCGTCGCCGATTCACGACGGCAAGCCGCGTGGCGAAGCGAGCGGTCATTTGCCGCCCACGTCGTTCGTGATGTTCCTTCAGAACCACGATCAGATCGGCAACCGCGCGTTCGGCGAACGTCTGCGCAAGCTGACCACGGACGATGCCTTGCGCGCCGCCACCGGCCTGCTGCTGCTGTCGCCGCAAATCCCGCTGCTTTTCATGGACGAGGAATACGGCTCGACGCAACCGTTCCTGTTTTTCACCGACTACAGCGGCGATCTCGCCGACGCGGTCCGCGAAGGACGCCGCCGCGAATTCGCGCGCTTTTCTTCGTTCAGCGACGAGAAACGCCGCGCCCAGATTTCCGATCCGAACGACGTCAAGACGTTCGAGGCCTCATCGCCGCCGGCGTCGCACGAAGCGGCGAAGCAGGACAGCGATGAAGCGAAAGACCGGCTCGAGTGGATGCACTTCTACAAGTCCGCGCTTGCCGTGCGCGCCAAGCTGATCACGCCGCGCCTGCAACACAGCAAGTCGTGCGGCGCGACCGTGCTGACCGCGGCGAATGGCGGCGACGCCAATGCGCTGATCGCGCGCTGGAAACTCTGCGACGGGGAGACGTTATCGGTTGCGCTGAACCTCTCGAAAGAGAGCGTGGCGTGCACTGAGATTCCCGCCGGCAAGGTGATTTTCGAAACGCCGCCGCGCGCGCGCGAGCAGGTCGAAGTCAACGTGTTGCCGCCGCATGCGTTCGTCGCATGGTTGACGGGCGACGTCTGCGGCTACGCCATCGGCCACGATGCTCGCGTCGCGGGACAACAGGAGCGCCACGCGTGACTACCCGACGCCCTCACGACACGATCGTCACTCTCGCCTCGCGCGCCGGCTTCGAGGTGGAATGGCAGGATGCGCACCATACGACGCAGCGTGTGCCCGAAAGCACACTGACCGTACTGCTCGAACGGATGGGATTGCCGTGTGGCAACGCCACGGAAATCCGCCACAGCGCCGCCGCACTGGAAGCCGAATTGTCGGGCCGCAAACTGCCGCCGCTGATGACCGCGGAAGTCGGACGCGGCATCGCCTTGCCCATTGCGGCGATCAAATCCGGCAGCCACTATCGGATCGAACTGGAAAGCGGCTCGATCATCGACGGCCGGTTTACGGCGCCCAAAGGCGAAGAAGCCTTACTCGCACCGATCGACGAAGCGGGCTATCACACGCTCGTGATCCACGATCAACGCATCACGCTGGCTGTGGCGCCACCGCGCTGCTACACGGTCGCCGACGCCTGGCGCACGCTGGACGACGACGCAGGCAGCGATGACACGCCCGCGCCGCCGCTTTGGAGCATCGCCGCGCAGTTGTACGGCTTGCGCCGTACAGGCGACGGCGGCATCGGCGACTATTCCGCGCTCGCGCAAATCGCCGTGGAAAGCGCGAAGCGTGGCGCGCATGCGCTCGCCGTCAGTCCGACGCATGCGATGTTCAGCGCGGAGCCGGAGCGCTTCAGCCCGTATTCGCCGTCGTCGCGTTTGTGGCTGAACGTCACACATATCGATCCCGCCGCCGTGTTCGGCGCGGATGCGGCCCACGCCGCGCTCGAAGCCGCCCAGGCCGGCGAGGCGTGGTCGAAACTCGAACGCTTGCCGCTGATCGACTGGCCGAACGCGGTCGTGCTGAAGCTGAAGGTCTTGCGCGCGCTGTATGAGCAATTCTGCGAACACGAACGCGCGCAAAACACGCCGCGCGCGCTGGAGTTTCACGGCTTCTGCGAACGCGCCGGACGCGCGCTCGAAGACCACGCGCGCTTCGAAGCGTTGCAGGCGGCGCAACTCTCGCAAGAAGGCGGCAATGGACATTGGCGCAACTGGCCCGAGGCATTGCGTGATCCGCGCAGCCCGGAAGTCGAAGCCTTCGCCGAGAGCAACCGTCACGAGGTCGATTTCCATCTGTTCCTGCAATGGCTGGCCGCCAAGGGTTTGTCGCACGCGCAACATGCGGCGCGCGATGCCGGCATGGCCGTCGGCCTGATCGCCGATCTCGCGGTGGGCTGCGATAGCGCCGGCAGTCATGCATGGTCGTATCGCGACGACATGCTGCAAGGCGTATCGGTCGGCGCGCCGCCGGATCTGTTCAACCAGGCCGGTCAGGCATGGGGACTCACCACGTTCTCGCCGCGCGCCATGCGCACGCAGGGCTTCTCCGCGTTCGTCGACATGTTGCGCGCGGCGTTCGCGCACGCCGGCGGCATCCGCATCGATCACATTCTCGGCTTGCGGCGGCTGTGGCTTGTGCCGGAAGGCGAAAGCGCGCGTAACGGCGCGTACCTGCGCTACCCGCTCGAAGACTTGCTGCGGCTGATCGCGCTCGAATCGTGGCGGCATCGCGCGATCGTGATCGGCGAAGATCTCGGCACCGTGCCGCCGGGTTTTCGCGAGCGGCTCGAGGAGCACGGCATCGCCGGCATTCGCGTGCTGTGGTTCGAAGGCGCGCACGACGGCAAAGGATTCAAGCCGCCTTCGGCTTGGGACCGCAATGCGGTCGGCACCACGACCACGCACGATCTGCCGACAGTCGCCGGTTGGTGGCGCGGCAGCGACATCACATGGCGCAACAAGATCGGCCAGACGATGGCGCGCGCTGACGGCCGCGATCCCGAGGAAGCCGCTCAGGAAGAGCGCGCGAAAGATCGGGCCGAGCTGTGGCGAGCTTTTCAACTGGCGGGCGTGGCCGCGCCCGACGTCGCCGCGCCGCCGCCCGACCGCGCACCAGTGGACGAAGCGCTCGCCTTCGTTGCCGCGACGCCTGGCCCGTTGGTGACGTTTCCGCTCGAAGATTTGCTCGCGCAAGTCGAGCAGCCGAATCTGCCCGGCTCGATCGACGAACATCCGAACTGGCGCCGCCGCGTGAGCGTGCCGATCGACGAACTATTCGAAGACGACACGTTCTGCGACCGGCTCCTCGCGGTGGATCGCGCGCGCCGCGCCGCGACCGCCCCGGTTCCTTCTTCCAATGCTTCTTCGGAGCCTGATACGCCATGACCGTCCCGCGCTCCACGCTTCGCCTCCAGTTTCATCGAGGCTTTACCTTCGACGATGCCGCAAAGCACGTCGACTACTTCGCCGCGCTCGGCATCAGCCACGTCTACGCGTCGCCCATCACGACGGCCGAGCCGGGCTCGATGCACGGCTACGACACCGTCGACTACACCCAGGTCAGCGCCGAATGCGGCGGCGAGGCGGGTTTGAAACGCCTCGTCGACAAACTGCGCGCGCACAACATGGGGCTGATCATCGACACGGTGCCCAACCATATGGGCGTCGGCGGATCGAGCAACGCGTGGTGGCTCGATATTCTCGAATGGGGCCGTCACAGCGCCTATGCGCGCCATTTCGACGTGGACTGGCATTCGCCCGATCCCGCCTTGCGCGGCAAGGTGCTGCTGCCCACGCTCGGCGCGGCGTACGGCGAGGAACTCGCGGCGGGTCGCATCGCGCTGCATTTCGCGGCCGACATTGGGCGCTTTTACATCGGCTACGGCCCGCACGTGTTCCCGGTATGTCCGACCGACTACGCGTCGATTCTGCAAAGTGCCGACCGCTCCGATCTCAACGCGCTCGCCGAGCGCTTCCATGGACTCACGACGCAGCCCAACGATCATGCGCGCGCCGCCGAAGGTCGCGACATGCTGCGCGAATTCGTCGCGCAAAACGGTGACTCGGCGATCGAGATCGCGCTGCAGGCCTATTCTCCCGAGGACCCGGTCACGCGTGACCGTCTGCATCGGCTGATCGAGCGGCAACACTTTCGCCTGGCGTGGTGGCGCACCGCGTCCGACGAGGTGAACTGGCGGCGCTTCTTCGACATCTCGACGCTCGCCGGTGTGCGCGTGGAACGGCCCGAAGTGTTCGAGGCCGTGCATGCGCTGCCCTTCCGTCTGTACCAGGAAGGCGTGGTGGACGGCCTGCGTATCGACCACGTCGACGGCCTCGCCGAGCCGCGTGAATACTGCCAGCGTTTGCGGCAGCGTCTAACGGAACTGCGTGACACCACGCCGTATGTGGTGGTCGAGAAGATTCTCGGACGTGGCGAACCGCTGCGTGACGATTGGCCGGTGGACGGCACGACCGGCTACGATTTCATGAGCGACGTGGGCGCGCTGCTGCACGATCCCGCCGGCGCCGAACCGCTCGCGCAAACGTGGACCGAACTGACCGGCCGCAGCCCGCGTTTTGCCGACGAAGCGCTGGTCGCGCGCCGCAAGATTCTCGCGGAAAATCTCTCGGCGGAACTCGACCGCGCGGCCCGCGCGCTGCATCGCATTGCACGCGATTCGCTGGCCACCCGCGACTTTACTTTCACGACGCTGCGGCGAGTGCTGACCGAACTGGTCGTGCATTTCCCGGTGTATCGAATCTATCCGCAGAACGGTCTGCGCAGCGCGACGGATAACGTCTATTTCGACCAGGCTTTGGAGGGCGCGCGACAAACCCTTTCGCGCGCGGACCTCGTCGCGCTCGATCGTGTGAACGCGTGGCTCGGCGGCAGCGCCGAAGAGCCGCCGTCCGGCCGCGGCGGCACGCCACCACAAGGCCAGAACGGTGCGCCGCCGAGCCATGCCGGTTCCGCGCGACGCACCGCACAGACGTTGTTTTCGCAGTTGACCGCGCCCGTCGCCGCGAAGGCGGTCGAGGATACGGCGTGCTATCGCTACGGCCGGCTGTTGTCGCGCAATGAGGTCGGCTCGGACCCGGGCGAGTTCGCGTTGTCGGTCGAAGCGTTTCATGCGGCAAATCTGGAGCGCTCGCAGCGCTTCCCTCACGCGATGCTCGCGACCGCCACGCACGATCACAAACGTGGCGAAGACGTGCGCGCACGGCTTGCCGTGTTGAGCGAGATCGCGCGCGACTGGAGCGCGACGTTGCGCGCGTGGTCCACATTGAATGCGCCGCATCGTCGCGCGCTCGACGGCAATTCCGTCAGCAGCGTCGGCCAGGACACGAGCTACGACTGGGCGCCCGGCCCCGCCGCCGAAGCGATGCTCTATCAAACGCTGGTGGGCTGCTGGCCCCCGGATCTGCGACCCGACGACGAAGCCGGCGTAAAGGAGCTAGCCGAGCGCGTCGCGCAATGGCAGTTGAAGGCGCTGCGCGAGGCCAAGCTGCAAACCAACTGGCTCGCACCCGACGAAGCGTACGAGGCCGCCTGTCGCGATTTCCTGTTCGACATCCTCGCGCCGCAACGGCGCGACGGTTTCTTGAAGGAGTTGTCCGCGTTCGTTGCGCGAATCGGGCGTGCCGGTGCGCTCAACAGTTTGCAGCAGACGGTTCTGCGGCTGGCATCGCCTGGGATTCCCGATCTTTATCAGGGCACCGAGTTGTGGGACTTCAGTCTGGTCGATCCGGACAATCGCCGGCCCGTCGATTTCGCCAAACGCGAGGCGTGGCTCGTGCAAACGCCGCCGTCGGAATTCCTGCCGGGCTGGCGCGATGGACGAGTGAAGCTCGCGGTGGTGCAGCGCGTGCTCGCGTTGCGGGCGCATTTGCCGGAATTGTTGAGTCAGAGCGAGTATCTGCCGCTTGCGGTGCGCGGCAAGCACGCGTCGAGCGTGATCGCGTTTGCGCGGCGGCATGGCAATGCGTGGGCCGTGGTGGTGGCGAGCCGGCTCGCGGCTGGATTGCTCGGCGAGGAAAGTGACTTGCCGATGGTCGAGCCGGCCAAATGGGAAGACACCGCGCTGGAGATGCCGTCGGATTTGTCCGCGAGAGCGCTATTCGACTGGTTGAGTCCCGCTGCGCCGAAGGTTGATGAAAACGGTCTGCTGTATCTGCGCGATGCGCTGGGCGCAATGCCGGTCGCGGTGTTGGTGGAGGATGGCGTGCCGCGCGGGTGATTTTGCAGATTTTGTAGGTGAAGGCGGTTGGAGCGTATGTGCTTCAGCCGCCTTTTTGTTTCAGGCGTCCGTCGGCGAGGTGGCCGCACGGCTTTATCGAGGCTAGCGCCGCGCCGCCCAAAGTAGCGCCGTCACCGCTCAACCGCCTTCGTCGTCAAAGGTTTTCGGATAAACCCGCACAAGCACGATACGCGGCCCTTTCATTTTCTTGACCACGACGTCGAAGCGGTCGAACTCGACTCTCTGCCCTTCGCTAGGCAAATCGTTGAGCGCCTGAATCACGAGGCCGCCGACCGATTCGGCCTTGCCTTCGTCAATGTCGATCCCCAACGCGCGTTCCAGCGACACCACCGGCAAGCTGCCCTTGCCCATCAAGGTGCCGTCGTCCATGCGCGTCCAGTCGGCGTCGCCTTGACGGAACTCGTCGTGGATCTGGCCCACCAGCGCGCCGAGCAGATTGTCGAGCGTCAGGAAACCGATCGGCTTCTCCCGCTTATGGCCGACCAGCGCGAAGTGCGGCGCGCCCTTGCGGAAGCGGCGAAACAGTTCGAGCGCGGGCATTTCCGGCGTGACGTATTGCACCGGCCGCGCGTATTTGGAGAGATCCTCAAGTGTGCTGCCCGCATGACGGGCCAGCAGCAAGTCCTTCAAGTGGATCATGCCGGCCACGCGTTCGCCGGATGCGTCTTCGAACAGCGGATAACGGCTAAAGCGATGCCGCGCCACCACCTGCATGTTTTCGCGCAACGGCAAATCGCGGCGCAAGCCGATCATTTCGTAGGCCGGACGCATGAGGTCCGACACGGTCATGCGCGAAAAATCGAGCGAGTGCGCGATCGTGTTCCACTCGTCCTGACTGTAGGCGCCGTCCGTCGAACCCAGTTCCGTGGCAACGTTGGCGCGGCGGCCGCGCAGGATCAGCTTGAGTTCGTCGGTGGAGTAGTGCGAGTCGTGGCCGTGATCGGCGTCGAGGCCGGCCAGTTTGAGCACGGCGTTGGCGCTCGTATTGAGCACCCAGATTGCCGGATACATGGCCCAGTAAAAGCCGTAGAGCGGCGTGGCGGCCCAGAGCGAAACCTTTTCCGCCTCGCGGATCGCCAGCGACTTCGGCGCCAGTTCGCCCACCACGATGTGCAGGAACGAAATGCACGAGAACGCGAAGAACAGCGAAATGCCGTGGATTAGCTTCTCCGACTCCACGCCGAGCAGGCTGAAGACCGGAGTGAGCAACTCCGCGAACGCGGGCTCGCCGATCCAGCCGAGCCCGAGCGATGCCAGCGTGATGCCGAGTTGGCAGGCGGATAGATAGGCGTCGAGCCGCCCGTGCACTTTGGCCAGCAGACGCCCGCGCATGCCATGTTTGGCAGCGAGGCTTTGAACGCGTGTCTGCCGCAGTTTGACCAGACCGAATTCAGCGGCAACAAAGAAGCCGTTGAGGGCAACGAGAAACAACGCACCGATAAGGGCGACAACCTGGATCAAAGCGAAAGGCTCCGGCAACAAAAGTTGTCAGTATAGAGGGTGAAAGCTCGGTGAAATCTGAATCGTGCGAACGAAGTGGCCGAGCCAATCGTTCACTTTGCGGCGGTTGCGCTCAGTGGGATGCGTAGCGCGAGCGTGGCGGTATTGCTGCCGGCTGTGTCGCCGCCGGTTGCTTCGCCTTGCTCGAAACTGCCGCCGTGCGCTTCCGCGACGCGCTTGCACAACGCCAGCACCCACGCGATCCGTTTCGCTTCGCGCGGCTCGCGCGCCTGCTTGCGGGCAAACGCTTCGAGCACATGAGGCAAGGTGGGATCCAGCAATGCGGCGCTGTTCGTGTCGTACGCGAGGCTGGCGTGCCACGTGCCACTGTCTGCTTTCGTGGACAGGACGACCGCGGCGCCTTCCGGGCTCGTTTCGACCGCGAACGTCAACATTAGCCATAGCGCGGCAGCGAGGCGCTCGCGGTCGCCGTTGAGTTGCTCGGTGGCGAGTTGCGAGTCGAGCGACACTTCCACGCCGCGCGTGCGAGCGAGGCCCGTGCGGACTTCTTCAACCGTTTCATCGAGCAACGGATGCAGCGGGAATGACGCACGGTTCAGCGCCAGCGATTTGGTTTCGGCGCGCGTAGCGTCGACGATCGTTTCGAGCAACTTGACCTGCTGGTCTACACCATTGCGAATGCCGGTGACGGCGCGCTGAGAGTTGGGGTCGTTCGCGTCGAGCTTGCGCTCCAGCACATACGCCCAGCTGTGAATGGCATTCAACGGACCACGCAGATCATGCGACACCAGCGACAGCACATGGTCACGCATGAACAGCGCAGTTTCCGCGCGCAGATGCGCGGTCCGTTCGGATACGGCGAAGCCGGAAGGGACCGGCTTTTCGCCGGCAGTTCCGGTTGAAGACGTTGTCACGATCGAGCCTCTCAGGCAGTTCATGATGGTTGAAAGAAGCCCCATTATAGGCATGCCGTCCGGCGCGACCAGCCTGGCCGGACGGCCAACTGGCACGCAATCCGTGTGCCACGCGGCAATCCTCGGCATGCGGCGCCAACACGCCTACAATGTCGGTTTTTACATTTCTGACTGAGGAGCGACATATGTCGACTGTGACTACCGAATCCGGCTTGAAGTACGAAGACATCGTTGAAGGCACCGGCGCCGAAGCCGTGGCCGGCAAGACCGTCAGCGTGCATTACACCGGCTGGCTGACCGATGGCCAGAAGTTCGACTCGAGCAAGGACCGCAATGACCCGTTCGCATTCGTGCTGGGCGGCGGCATGGTCATCAAGGGCTGGGACGAAGGCGTGCAAGGCATGAAGGTAGGCGGCACACGCAAGCTGACCATCCCGCCGCAACTCGGCTACGGCGTGCGCGGCGCGGGCGGCGTGATTCCGCCGAACGCAACGCTCGTGTTCGAAGTCGAATTGCTGGGCGTCTAAGTTTTCGCTGTCCTGTCACTGCGCACCGTCGATGAGCCACGCCGCCGTTACCGCTCCTAGCGTTTCGCTGCGCCGCTACGGCGCGATCGAAGCGTCGGACGTGCACGACTTTCACCAGGTCGTGCTCGGGCTCGACGGCGCGATGGTGATGGCGGTGGACGGCATCGCGCAACGGCTGGATGCC
This sequence comes from Paraburkholderia sp. BL6669N2, assembly GCF_003387275.1. Lineage (NCBI taxonomy): Bacteria > Pseudomonadati > Pseudomonadota > Betaproteobacteria > Burkholderiales > Burkholderiaceae > Paraburkholderia > Paraburkholderia sp. BL6669N2. Next base: position 3,237,301 of record NZ_QUNA01000002.1, read on the forward strand.
GGCTCCGGCTGGCTCATCCCGGCGGGCGCGCGGCACGATTACGTGGGCGTCGGCGAAAACCGGCAGTTAGTGCTGGATTTGCCGGCCACATCGCTGGCCGTACCGGAACGCCTGTTTGACCGCGCGCGGGCCGTCCGTGTGGAGGGCTCGCTTGCGCAACTCGTGCAACGCATCGCGGCGCACGCGACCGGCGACGCTCTCGGCGACGAGCTCGACTCTCGGCGTTTTCATTGGGACGCGGCCGCGCGCCTCGGCGCGGCGTTGGTGGCCGACGCGGGCGCATTGGTTGGCGCACCGGCAGCCGGCGCGGGGCTCGACTTTACGCGTATCGACCGCTGGTTGCGCGCGCATTTGTCAGAGCCTCTGCGGATCGCCGACCTCGCCGCGCATTGCGGCTTCGGCATGCGGCGCTTTCATCAACTTTTTATCGAGGCCTTCGGTGAGACGCCGCATCGCTATTTGCAGCGGCTGCGGCTCGATACGTCGCTCGCGCTGCTCGCCGATCCGCGCCGTTCGCTGACGGATATCGCGTTGGATATCGGCTTCGGCGATCAGAGCGCGTACACGCACGCGTTCACGCGGCGTTTCGGACTGGCGCCCGGTCAGTGGCGCACGTTGCGTCACTGAGTTTTCGCGGCACCAGATTGCATTCCACTGAGTGTCGCCGCGTTGGCTCTATTGCACTGACGAACCACAATGAGGCTCGTTGCGCGAGCCGCCTGAACAGAGCGGCCCGCTTGTCCTGCTTCACGCTGTTATTCGAGCCTTTGTCGCTCGAACCTTGTTCACTCAACCCGCCAGACCGCGCTCCAGATCGCCGCGGATATCGCCGGCATTTTCCAGACCGACGGCAAGACGAATCAGGCCTTCGCTAATGCCTGCCGCCGCGCGCGCTTCCGGCGTCACGCGACCATGCGTGGTCGTAGCCGGATGCGTGATGGTGGTACGCGTATCGCCGAGGTTGCCGGTAATCGAGCAGATCTTCGTGTTGTCGATCACGCGCCATGCATTCGCGCGCATCTGCTCGGGCGTCTCGCCTTTCAATTCGAAGGAAAGAATCGCGCCGCCCGCCTTCTGCTGACGCATGGCCAGCGCGTGCTGCGGATGCGATTCAAGCCCCGGATAGAACACGCGATTCACGGCCGGATGCGCTTCCAGCCAGCGCGCGATCTCGTGCGCATTCGCCGACTGCTTTTCGACGCGCAGCGACAGCGTTTCCATACCCTTGAGCAATACCCATGCGTTGAACGCGGACAACGTCGGCCCGGCGCTGCGCACGAACGGAAAGACCTTTTCCATGATGAACTGCTTCGAGCCGACCAGCGCGCCGCCAAGCACGCGGCCCTGACCGTCGAGGAACTTGGTGGCCGAATGCATCACGACGTCCGCGCCGAGCTTCAGCGGCTGCTGCAAGGCCGGACTGCAGAAACAGTTGTCGACCACGAACAGCGCGTTCGACGCCTTGGCGATCTTGCTGATTGCTTCGATGTCGGCGACTTCGGTCAGCGGATTCGACGGCGTTTCGAGGAAGAACATCTTCGTCTCCGGACGTACGGCGTTTTTCCACGCGTCCAGATCGGTCGGATCGACGAACGTGGTCGTGATGCCGAACTTGCTGAAGATCTGCGAGAACATGCCAAGCGTCGAACCGAACAGCGCCTGCGAGCTGACCAGATGGTCGCCCGCCTGCAACGCCGACATCACCACCGACATGATCGCGGCCATGCCCGACGCCGTCGCCATGCAGGCTTCGCCGCCTTCGAGCGCGGCTAGGCGATCCTGGAACATCGAGACGGTCGGATTCGTGAAGCGCGAGTAGGTGTAGTTGTCTTCGGAATTCTTGAATTTTTCGGCGGCGTCTGCGGCGCTCTCGAACACGAAGCTCGAGGTCAGGAAAATCGCTTCCGAATGCTCGTTGAAGTCGCTGCGCACCGTGCCCGAGCGGACTGCCAGCGTGTCGAAGTTCAGGGAGTCGTCCATGTTGGTTCTGGTTTCCAATGTTCCATGGCTGCGGTTGGTGTCTGCGGCTCACATGCTCACATGAAGTGAGCTGAGCGCATCAAGCCGAATCGCAGCAACAAAAAAGCCCGCTTTTGCGTCGGCATAAGCGGGCTTCATGTGCGGGGAAAGCTGGAGCGGAGGTAGATGAATGCGGCTTTTCCACCATTCGCTTTAGCTGTTTCGGGTTGCCCCGCGTCCGCAAGCTGAGTTCAAATCGACGCAAGCCGTCATGCTAACACGCTCCCGGCACGGCGTGCAGCGTGCCTTGCCGGGAGCGTGTAACTCGAATTGCGCTCAACCCACTGACAGTTGCAAATGCAGTTGCGAACGGGCCGGCGCGCCGCCGTCGATCGCTTCGCTCGCGGCGTCGCGGTCCGATTGCGAGGACGGTGCGAGACGCGCGGTTTCGATGCGGTCGAGGTACTCGGTGGTCACGTCGCCGGTCACGTAGTTGCCGTCGAAACACGACGCTTCGAATTCCTTCAGCGCCGGGTTGATATCGCGCACCGCCTGTTTCAACGCGTCGACGTCCTGATAGACGAGGTGGTCCGCGCCGATCATGCGCGCGACTTCGTCGTCCGTACGGCCGTGGGCGACGAGTTCGCCGCGCGTCGGCATGTCGATACCGTAGACGTTCGGGAATTTCACCGGCGGCGCCGCCGAAGCGAAGATCACCTTGTTCGCGCCCGCATCGCGCGCCATCTGCACGATTTCATGCGACGTGGTGCCGCGCACGATCGAGTCGTCGACGATCAGCACGTTCTTGCCCTTGAACTCGATGCCCATGGCGTTCAGCTTCTGGCGCACCGACTTCTTGCGCACGGCCTGGCCCGGCATGATGAAGGTACGGCCGACGTAACGGTTCTTGAAGAAGCCTTCGCGGTATTCGACGCCCAGTTTCTTCGCGACCTGCATCGCGGCCGGACGGGACGAATCGGGAATCGGCATCACGACGTCGATCGGAACGTCGGGCAGCTCGCGCTTGATCTTCTCGGCGAGGTAGTCGCCCATGCGCAGACGCACGTTGTAGACCGGCACGCCGTCGAGCACCGAATCCGGACGCGCCAGATAGACGAGTTCGAAAATGCAGGGATTCAGGCTCGGGTTGGTGGCGCATTGCTGCGAGTGCAGATTGCCTTCGATGTCGATGAAAATCGCTTCGCCCGGCGCCACGTCGCGCACGAATTCGAAGCCGATACCTTCAATCGCCACCGACTCCGACGCCAGGATCCACTCGACGCCTTCCGCCGTTTCCTGCTTGCCGAGGCACAGCGGACGAATACCGAACGGGTCACGGAAGCCCAGCAGGCCGTAGCCGGCGATCAGCGACACGATCGCATACGACCCGCGCACCCGGCGATGCACGCCGGACACCGCCTTAAACAGCGCAGCCGGATCGAGTTGCAGGCCCGAGCTGGAAAGCTGCAGTTCGTGCGCGAGCACGTTGAGCATGACTTCCGTGTCGGAATTGGTATTGATGTGGCGGCGATCGATGCGGAACATCTCATCTTTCAGCTGCTGCCAGTTGGTCAAGTTGCCGTTGTGGGCGAGGATGATGCCGAACGGCGCGTTCACGTAGAACGGCTGGGCTTCTTCTTCGCTCGACGCGGAACCAGCAGTCGGGTAACGGACCTGGCCGATACCGGTGGTGCCGGGCAGGCTGCGCATGTTGCGCGTGCGGAACACGTCGCGCACCATGCCGTTGGCCTTGTGCATGTGGAAGTTGCTGCCGTTCGCCGTCGCGATGCCGGCGGCGTCCTGACCGCGGTGCTGCAGAAGCAGCAGGCTGTCATAGATCAGCTGGTTGACCGGAGAGTGGGAAACTACGCCTACGATGCCGCACATGGCATGTCCTTCAAAGGTACGAAATTCGTCATGGCGGCCGCTGCCTGCGATCGTGTCCCAAGGGACTTCTTTCGAGACGTTAGCGAAGCTAAGCGACCGAACGTAAAGGCAGCCGGTTTGCGCCGGTGTCCTGCTGCGTCTCCCGCGCCGCTCGCCTGATCGTCACACTCGGACGTAAGCAGCAAGCGGCTCGGGAAGCAGCGGTTTCATTACGTGCACGCCCTCGACCGCATAGGGCCGAAGCAAGGCGTTGCGCCAGAATTCCTGTTGGGGCAGTTCGGTCAAGCCAGCCAGGGCGACCAGAATCAGCACCAGAATGACCCCGCGCACGAGGCCGAACATCAAACCGAGCGAGCGGTCCACGCCGCTCAAGCCGGTTGCCTGCACGATGCGGCTCAAAAGGGCGTTCAGCACGCTCGCCACCAGCACCACACCGACCACCACCAGCGCAAAGGCCAGCAGCCATTGGGTCAATGCGCCGCCCGGCCAGGTGGACGGGATATACGGAACAACATAACCGACAAAGCGGCAAGCAATGAAAAACGCCGCGATCCAGCCGATCAGCCCGAATATCTCCGACAAAAACCCGCGCCATGTGCCGCGCAGCGCTGACAAACCGATCACCGCCATTACAGCGTAGTCGAAGGCAGTGAACATCGCTCGCTTACTGTGCGGTGCCGCTGTTCGCGCCCGACGTCAAGCCGACCTCGCGAACCTTTGCAATGGCCGCGCTCGCTGCTGCGCGGTCGGCGAACGGGCCGGCTCGCAGCAACGTGAGCGTGGAGCCGTCAGCCTGCTTGCGATGTTCGGTATATGCGGGCACACCCGCCGCTTTCAACTTGGCCGCCCAATTGCGTGCGTTGGCGTCGTTCGCGAAGGCGCCGAGTTGGACGGCGAAACGGCTGCCCGCCGGCGATGCCGGCGTGCCGGAATTCGCGTTCGCGCTGGCGGCCGTGTTCGAGTTGTCGGAGCTTGGAGCTTGAGCAGCCGGCGCGGTCGCGGCGTTATGCGTGACCGCCGGTTTGGCAGGCGTTGCGGGCGCCGCCGGCGTAGTGTTCGCCGCCACGGACGGTGCTTGCGGTTTCGCTGCCGGCTTGGCTGCGGACGCCGCTGCGTTCGTCTCCGTGCTCGCTTGCTTCGTGGTGCCCGACTGGCCTTGCCTTGCTGCCGTTGCCGGCGCAAGACCGGATGCGGCGAGTGCCGCGTCTGGCGTTGCGGGATTATCCGGCGCTACGCCGGCCTGCGTGTCTTCCTGAGCTTTAGCGAGCTTCGGCGCGGGACGGCTGGGAATGTCGATGGAGATGTCGTCTGTGACGGGCTTGGGGTGCGAGTCCAGCACCATGGGCAGGATGACGACCGCCGCCACGACCATCGCGATCGCGCCGACGAGCCGGCGACGCGCACGCTGCTTTTCCGGCAGCGTAGGGTCGAGCAGCATCGCATCGGCGTCGACGGTGCGCTCCGTGCGGCGGGTTCGCCGCTCCACGCGCTCGCCACGGGCGGCCCGGGAGGAACTGGTGTTTGCGCCGCGCCGGGTGGGCGCGTCGTCTTTCTTGCCGAACGAGAAAATTCCCATGAATCGCTTGGTTCGAGCCTGGCGCCCGTTCAGTGTTGCTGCGATTTACGGTAGGCCATCACGCCTGCTACCGTATAGAAACTGCCGAAAACCACGATTCTATCATTCTCTGACGCTCGTTTTAGCGCGTCTTGGAAAGCCTCTGCCGGCGTGGCGTAACGCGTCACGCTGCTGTCAACTCCCTCTTCCACGCCCTGCTCGCGCAAGGCCGCTTCGAGTTCTTCCGCTGACGCCGCCCGCGGTGTCGGCAAATCGGTGACGCACCAGTGATCGATTTCGCCTTTCAGGTGCGCCAGCACGCCGGCAATGTCCTTGTCGCGCATCGCGCCGAACACCGCGTAGGTGTACGGGAAAAAACCCATGTTGCCGAGATTTTGCGTCAACACCGCGGCCGCGTGCGGATTGTGGCCGACATCCAGCACGACGGCCGGCTTGCCCGGCAGCACCTGGAAACGTCCCGGCAGTTCCACGTTGGCAAGGCCGAGGCGGATGTCTTGTGCCGAAACCGGCAGACGGTCACGCAGCGCTTCGAGCCCGGCCAACGCCGCCGACGTGTTGATCAACTGGTTCGCGCCGCGCAGTGCCGGGTAAGCCAACGCCGAGCGCCGCATGGTCGGGCCGACGTAACTCCATTGCTGGCGCTCGCTGCCGGCCTGGCCTTCATAGCGGAAGTCGCGGCCGAACAGCCACAATTCGGCGCCGATTTTCTCCGCGTGATCGATCAGCGATTGCGGCGGCACCGGGTCCGCGCAAATCGCCGGCTTGCCAGGACGGAAAATACCGGCTTTTTCGAAGCCGATTTTCTCGCGCGTGTCGCCGAGATATTCCGTGTGATCGATATCGATGCTGGTGATGATCGCGCAATCCGTGTCGAGGATATTGACCGCATCAAGGCGACCGCCCAGGCCGACTTCGAAAATCACCGCGTCCAGTCCGCGCGATGCGAACAGGCTCATGATCGCCAGCGTCGTGAATTCGAAGTAGGTCAGCGTGACCGGTTCGGCGAGGCTCAAGCGCGCGGCTTCGACGGCTTCGAAGTGCGGCAGCAGATCGGCGTCGCTTGCCATTTCGCCGTTGACCCGCGCGCGCTCGTTGAACGTGAGCAAATGCGGCGAGGTGTGACAGCCAACCGTGAATCCGGCGCGCAACAGAATCGATTCGAGGATCGCGCACGTGGAACCCTTGCCGTTCGTGCCGCCGACGGTGATGACCGGACACGCGAACGACAGTTGCATCGCGTCGCGCACCTGGCTGATGCGGGCCAGCCCCATGTCGATGCCGACCGGATGCGCGGATTCAAGGTGCGTGAGCCACGCGTCGAGGGTGGGGAATGTGGTCATCGGGCGAATCGCGAGTAAATCGAGTAGGCAGTGTTGCGAATGGGCGCGGAGCGAAGCGGGCGGCTGCGGCTGCGGCTGCGGCTGCGGCTGCGGCTGCGGCTGCGGCTGCGGCTGCGGCTGCGGCTGCGGCTGCGGCTGCGGCTGCGGTCAGAGTCTAGTCCTGACGGGCGCCACTTTATGCGCGCAAACCACGCATACCTGCGCTGGCCGCGCCGTCAGTAACCGTCGCCGCGTTGCGAGACCGTGATTATCCCGGAAATGACAGCGCGCCGCTTGATCACTCACGCGGCGCGCTATTTTTTTCTACTTTTCTAACGGCCGCCGCGCTCGCGAAAGCGCGACGACGGTTCACGGCGGAGCCTGCTTACGCGACTGCGTCAGCCGGTTGATGACTCAGCAGCGCCATCAGTTGAGCAAGCTCTTCACGCAGCTTGCGACGGTCGACGATCATGTCGATCGCGCCCTTGGTCAGCAGGAACTCGGCGCGCTGGAAGCCTTCCGGCAGCTTCTCACGCACGGTTTGTTCGATCACGCGCGGACCGGCAAAGCCGATCAACGCCTTCGGCTCCGCGATCACCACGTCGCCGAGGAACGCGAAACTGGCCGACACGCCGCCCATGGTCGGGTCGGTCAGCACGGAGATGAACGGCAGCTTGGCTTCGGCCAGCTTGGTCAGCATGGCCGTGGTCTTGGCCATCTGCATCAGCGACAGCAGACTTTCCTGCATGCGCGCGCCGCCCGAAGCGGTAAAGCAGATGAACGGCACTTTCTGTTCGAGTGCGTTCTGCGCGCCGCGCGCAAAGCGTTCGCCGACCACCGAGCCCATCGAGCCGCCCATGAACGAGAACTCGAAGCAGGCCACCACCACCGGCAGCGTATGGATCGCACCGCCCATGACGACCATCGCGTCGGTTTCGTCGGTGTCGTCCATCGCCTCTTTCAGGCGGTCCGGATACTTGCGGCTGTCTTTGAACTTGAGCGCGTCGACCGGAACGATTTCCTGGCCGATCTCATAACGACCTTCCGGATCGAGCAGGCCGTCGAGCCGCTCACGCGCGCCAATGCGCATGTGATGGTCGCACTTCGGGCAAACATGCAGATTGGCCTCGACGTCGTTACGGTATAGCACCGCTTCACACGACGGGCACTTGATCCACAGCCCTTCCGGAATCCCCTTGCGGTTCTTCGGGTCGGTTTGTTTGATTTTCGGCGGCAGCAGCTTGTCGAGCCAGCTCATAGTGAATCCTTCTCGGGTCTACGATCGCGCAAACGGCGGGACAAGCCCGCCGCTCACACTACAGAAGACAAAAATAACTGTTATCGGGCAGTCGCGACGCTATCCAGCGCCTCGCGCACTTCGGCGACGAAACGCGTCAACGTCTCGGCAGCGGCTTCGGGCGCGGCCTGTTCGAGCAGTTGCACGATGCGGCTGCCGATCACGACGGCATCGGACACTTCGGCCACCGAACGCGCGGTTTGCGCGTCGCGGATGCCGAAACCGACGCCCACCGGCAGGGGAACGCGCGACTTGATGCCCGGGATTTTACTCGCGATGCTGGAAACGTCCAGATTTGCCGCTCCGGTCACGCCTGTTAACGACACATAATAGACGTAGCCGCTGGCAATCTTGCCGACTTCCGCGATACGCTCGTCGGTCGACGTGGGCGCCAACAAGAAAATCGGATCGATGCCGGCAGATCGCATCTGTTCAGCGAAGTTAGCACACTCTTCGGGCGGATAATCGACAACCAGTACGCCGTCTACGCCGGCGTCCTTCGCCGTCTTCGCGAAGGTTTCGGTACCCATGCGTTCGATCGGATTGGCGTAACCCATCAGCACGACGGGCGTGGTGTCGTTGGTCTCGCGGAAGCGTTTCACGTCGGCGATCACAGTGCGCAACGACACACCTTGGGCCAACGCCCGTTCCGACGACTGCTGAATCACCGGACCGTCGGCCATTGGGTCGGAAAACGGCACGCCGAGCTCGATCACATCCGCGCCGCCGGCAGCGAGCGCATGCATGAATTCGACGGTGCGAGCGGGATCCGGGTCGCCGGCCGTCATGAACGGAATCAGGCCTTTCTTACCCTGGGCGGACAGCGCAGCAAACGTGTTCTTGATACGGGACATGGAATATTCTCGGATTTGGGCTACCGCGCGGCGTGCTGATGGCGCGTCGCTCATTGCACTTCGGTCTGCCGTTGAGTTTTGGCTTTGACCCGACGCGCTACAGGCGGATTAGCAGCCGCGCTGACGCGTTCGCGCGCAATCGCGCAGTAACTCTCATTGATTTCATAGCCGACGAATTCGCGCTGCTGACGGGCGCAAGCGACTGCGGTGGTGCCGCTGCCCATGAAAGGATCGAGCACGCGCCCGCCCTTCGGACAACTTGCCAGTACCATCCGCTCGACAATTTCCAGAGGCTTCTGGGTGGGGTGCGCGACGCGCTCGGCGTGTTGCCGATGCAGCCGCGAAACCGACCAGACATCTTTTGGATTATAGCCAACCTCGAGCCACTTGCTGCCCTCGAACAATTTACGCGAACGCGCCTTCTTCGTGGCGGCATCGTACGGGATGCGGACGGGATCGAGATCGAAGAAGTAATCCTTCGACACCGCGAAAAAGCCGATGTTGTCGTGCACCGAAGTGAACCGGCGCACCGTTCCGCCCATGCTCGGCACACGCCGGTCCCAGATGATTTCGTTGATCATCGTGAGTTTTGTCTTCAGGAAGCTGAAGATTTCCGGCGCGTACTGCCAGGTGCAGAAAATGTACAGCGAACCTGACGGTTTGAGCTTCGGAATAGCCAATTCGAGCCAGCCACGCGTCCAGGCGAGAAAATCTTCGCCCGTGCGCATGTCGGAGTCGTTGCCATAGTCCTTGCCAAGCCCGTAGGGCGGATCACATACGATCAGATCGATCGATCCGTCGGGAATGTTCGCAACATCGGTCAGAAAATCGCGGTTCAACAGCTGGATGCCGGCAGGCACCTGCGGCAGCAGCAGTGCAGGCGCCTCGGCCGCCGGACTATCGGCGGCCGGCGTTTCCGTGGTTTCAATGGCCGGCTGCGGCTCGTCGAACTCGTCACGCATCGTCGCCGCGCTCAGAACTGAATGCCCGATCGCTCAGCGACCGTATGCATGTCCTTGTCGCCGCGGCCCGACAGATTGACCAGAAGGTACTTGTCCTTCGGCAGCGTCGGCGCGAGTTTCGCGGCATAGGCCAGCGCGTGACTGGATTCCAATGCCGGAATGATGCCTTCGATCCGGCAGCAATCGTGGAACGCCTTGAGCGCTTCTTCGTCGGTGATGCCGACATATTCAGCGCGTTTGCTGTCTTTTAGCCACGCGTGCTCGGGGCCCACACCCGGATAGTCCAAGCCCGCCGACACCGAATGCGTCTCGATGATCTGGCCGTTCTCGTCCTGAAGCAGATACGTGCGGTTGCCATGCAGTATGCCAGGGCTTCCGCCAATCAGCGACGCAGCGTGCCGGCCGGATTCGATGCCGTCGCCCGCTGCTTCGACGCCTATCAGTTTCACCGAAGTGTCGTCAATGTACGGGTAAAAGATGCCCATGGCGTTCGAACCGCCGCCAACGCACGCAATCACCGCGTCCGGCTGACGACCGACCAGCTCAGGCATCTGCACTTTGCATTCGTCGCCAATCACGCGCTGGAAGTCGCGCACCATCATCGGGTAAGGATGCGGTCCCGCCACCGTGCCGATGATGTAAAACGTGTTTTCGACGTTGGTGACCCAGTCGCGCATGGCTTCGTTCAACGCGTCCTTCAAGGTCCGCGAGCCGGACTCGACCGGCACGACGGTCGCGCCGAGCAGTTTCATGCGGTACACGTTGGCCGCCTGGCGGCGCACGTCCTCGGCGCCCATATAGACGACGCATTCCATGCCGAAACGCGCGGCGATGGTCGCCGTGGCCACGCCGTGCTGACCGGCGCCGGTTTCCGCGATCACGCGCGGTTTGCCCATGCGCTTGGCGAGCAGCGCCTGGCCGATCACATTGTTGACCTTGTGTGCGCCGGTGTGATTCAGGTCTTCGCGCTTGAGGAAAATCTGCGCGCCGCCGAGCATTTCGCTCCAGCGCTGTGCGTGATAAATCGGCGACGGACGGCCGACGAAATACTTCAATTCGCGCTCGTATTCGGCAACGAATTCCGGGTCTTGCTTGTATTTGTCGTATGCCGCACGCAACTCGTCGAGCGCATGGACCAGCGTTTCAGCGACGAACACGCCGCCAAATTGGCCGAAATGGCCTCTTTCGTCAGGCAAGTTATACATGGTGATCACTTTTCTCAGTGTGGCGCGCGACTCTCATGCGAGACCACCGCGGCGCCGGAATCATTCGGCGTCCGCCGCGCGCACCGCGCGTACGAATGCCGCCATCCGGGCGTGATCTTTCACGCCCTTGGCGCCCGGCGTTTCGATGCCGCTCGAGACATCGACCGCGTACGGGCGCACGCGATGGATCGCTTCACTGACGTTTTGCGCGTTCAACCCACCACTCAAAACGGCCCGACGCGCGAGCTCTGCTGGAATAAGTGACCAATCGAAGACCTTCCCGCCGCCGCCGTATCCTTCGACATGGGTGTCGAACAGAAGGCTGCTGGCTGCTGAATAGCTAAGAGCCGATTTTACCAAATCGGCCGGCTGAGTATCCGCCGCAACGCGCAATGCGCGCAACCAAGGCAAACCCGCAACGCCAGCGAGCGATTCGCACTGCTCCGGCGTCTCATCGCCGTGAAACTGCAGCAGCGTAAGTCCGACGTTGCTCACGACCTCGCGGATCCAGTCCGGCGTGGCGTTGACGAACAAGCCGACCACCGAGACGAACGGCGGCACATCGTGCACCAGCTCGACCGCCTGCGCGACGCTGACCGACCGCGGGCTTGGCGGGTAGAACACGAGGCCGATTGCATCGGCGCCGAGGTCGATCGCGTGGAACACGTCCTCGGGCTTTGACAGGCCGCACAGCTTGATGCGTGTGCGATGCGGCGCGGCCTGCTGCGGGGCGCCTTGGTGGGATTCGTTTGCGAGGTTTTCGGTTGAGTTCATGTTTGCGCTTGCTCGGTCCATACGGTACTCCACGGCACGCTGCCCGTGTGCGGCGCGGGCACGGCGAATTGCGCAGGATAGCCCACCTGCCCCAGATACAAACCGTCCGGCATGAAGGTCGGCGCGGCGAAATCGCGATCGCGGCTCGCGAGCACCTCGGCCATCCATTCGACCGGACGACGGCCACCGCCGATGTAGACGAGGCAGCCCATCAGGTTGCGCACCATGTGGTGCAGGAACGCGTTCGCCCGAAAACGGAAATGGACGAAGTCGCCCTGTTGCTTCACGTCGATCTGATACAGGTGCTTGACCGGCGTTTTCGCCTGGCATTGCGACGAACGGAATGCCGAAAAGTCGTGTTCGCCGAGCAGATGAGCGGCGGCCTTCCGCATCGCGGCGACATCGAGCGCCGTATGCACCCAGCCGGCCCGTGTCGCCAGCATCGGCGAGCGCACCGGATGGACATACAGCACGTAGTAATAGGTCCGCTCGAACGCGGAAAAACGCGCGTGGAACTCATCGGGCATCGGCTTGGCCCACTGCACCGAGATCGTCTTCGGCAGGAACGAATTGGTGCCGCGAACCCAGGAAACGTCGGCACGATCCAGTTCGGTATCGAAGTGCACGACCTGCCCAAGGCCATGCACGCCCGTATCCGTGCGACCTGCGACGACGGTTTGCACCGGTGTCTGTGCAAACTCGCGCAGCGCTCGTTCAAGCTCGTCCTGCACGGTGTTACGGTGCGGTTGCGACTGCCAGCCACAGAATGCCGAACCGTCGTACTGCACGCCTAGAGCAATACGCTTCACGACAACGGAGCGAGCGTCGAGAGCAACGCGCGGGCCTCGGTGCGCGTACCCGGATCGTTCGCCTCGATCACTTCGTTGATGAGCGCGCGCGCGCCGGACAGATCGCCAAGTTCGATGTATTCGGCCGCCAGTTCGAGCTTGTTGCGGGCGATGCGGCTCAGATCGTTCTGCGTAAACGCCGGCAACGGCTGGGCCGGGCTCGGCGGTAACTCGAGGTCGAAATCGAGCTTCAACGCGCCGAAGCCGGCCGCACCCAGACCGCTGCCAAAACCCGCGCCCAAGCCCGCGACGGCGGCGTGGCCTGCGGTGCCGGCAGTGATTTCGTCGGCGATATGCGGCGTGTCGTCGTCCGGGTGGAGCAATGGCACGGCTTGTTGTGCCGTGGTTTCCGGCGACGCGACCGGCTGGCTCGACAGTGAGGCGGGCGCTTGCAAGCCATCGGCGGACGACTCGACGCGCGGGGGCAATGGCATGTCGAGGCTGCCGAACGCATCGACGGCGTCGCGCGGGAATTCGGTCGGCACGGCCGCGGGTGCGGATTGCGGTTGCGCTCGCGGTTCTGGCTCGCTCGACGGTTCCAGCCGCGCAGCCGGCGCATCATCCCATTGCAGGCGGTGGGAGGGTTCCTCGTGCAAGAAGGCTTCGTCGACGGGCTCCAGCGGCGCCAGGGGCAAGGCCTCTGCGCCTAGTTCCGCCGCGGCGGCAAGGCTCGCGGCCGTGGTCGCGCTGTCGAAGTCGTCGTGGTGGGACGCTGGGAGGGGTTCGAGATTGGAACCGCTCTGAGCGGACGGAGCAATGGCTGGATTCGATTGCTCAGGTTCGACGGATGCGGGTGTTGCGGCGCGCTCTTGTGAGATGTGGTCGGGCGCGCTGAGGTCGGGTGAAGGGAAAGCCGTGTGGGCTGTGGGAAGGTCTTGTGCTGGGTGGTCTGCGGCTGCCTGCTCGGCGTCCACTTGCTCGGCTGCCGTGCTTTCGGCGGCGGTATGTTGGGCCTCGGCGTGCTCGGCGGCCGTGCGTTCCGCAGCAGCACGCTCAACCTCTGCGTGCTCCGCCGCCGTGCGCTCTGCCGCTGCGTGCTCTGCCGCTGCGTGCTCTGCTGCAGCCTGCTCCGCTGCCGTGCGCTCTGCCGCTGCATGTGCTGTCGCGGCCTGTTCTGCCGCAGCGCGCTCCGCTGCCACGCGCTCCGCCGCTGCATGTTCTGCCGCTGCATGTTCTGCCGCTGCCTGCTCCGCCGCCGCCTGTTCTGCCGCAGCGCGTTCTGCTGCTGCCTGTTCTGCTGCTGCCTGTTCTGCTGCTGCCTGTTCTGCTGCTGCCTGTTCTGCCGCTGCCTGTTCTGCCGCAGCCTGCTCCGCTGCCGCGCGCTCCGCCGCTGTATGTTCTGCCGCAGCCAGCTGCGCCGCTGCATGTTCCGCTGCCGTGCGTTCCGCCGCGGCCCGCTCTGCCGCGGCTTGTTCTTCCGCTACACGTTCCGCCGCCGGTTTCTCCGCCTCCCGCGCAGCAGCCTGACGAATCTCCGCGTCGCGCTCTGCCGCGACCCGTTCCGCCATTTCACGCGCCGCCGCGTTGCCTTCCGCAGCTTCACGCTCCGCAGCCGCCTGTGCCGCCGCATTTCCAACGACCGCATCATCGCCGATGTCAGACGCTCCGCGCGCCGGAATCTGCTCGGGCGTCGAAGCGGCGTCCTGCAAGCCCGTTGCCCGCGCGGACACTCCCGTAGCGCCCTCCGCCGACGCAGCCTCCGCCGCCGCCCGTTCGCGCTTCCGCCGCCCCATACGCAGCGCCGTCAGCAGCGCGACCAGCGCCGCGCCAATCGCCGCCGCCACGCTCAACTCCGTCTGCGACATGCCGGCTTCATTCGACGTCGATGCCACCGGCGTAGCACCATGACTCGGCACAGCCGCCGCTGACGATGCGCCGGCCGGCGGCTGCGCGACCCCGGACGACGCCGTGCTCGTAGCGGGCGGCGTCCCACCGATGCCGTGCTTCTGCAACTCCATCAGCACGCGATTTTTCAGCGCGAGCAATTGCTGCAAGCTCGACACCTGCGCGCGCGGTTGCGATGCCGGCTGCGCGGCGGTCATCGCCGGAGTCGTTCCGGCGCCCGCCGTTGATGCGCCCTCAGCCTCGCTAGCCGAGGGCTGAATCGAACCGGCCCACTCATGGGTGCCGCTGGCCGGCGATGCCGCCGCCTGCGATCCCGCGACCGGCGCGGATGCAGCCGTGCCGCCCGGCGTCGCCGAGCTTGCTTCGGTGGCCGCACTGGCCATCGCCGAAACAGCGGGAGCGGCCGGCGTCGTCGCGCGCGCCGCCGCACTTGCTGCGCTTGCCGCGTTGGTTGTCGCGTTCGATGCCGGACCAGGCGCCGCCGCAACACCCGCCGCCGACGCCGCCAGCGCACCCGACGCATCCAGCACCGGCACCGTCAACACCGCGCCCAGCCGCAACCGGCTCGGGTCGTGGCTCATGAAGGCATTCGGGTTCGCATCGAATAACGCGCGCGAGGCGCGAGCGAGCGTCGCCTTGTCATGCGACTGCGTGACGGCAATCGCCACGTCGTTCAGCGACTGCCCGGGCCGCACCGTCACCTGGCCGCCGTTCGCGTACGAAACGGAGGCGGCGTCGCCCGGCGCGGCGAGCGCGCTGCCCACGCCAGCGCACGCGAGCGCGGCGGACACAGCGGCGGAGGCCGTCAATCGGCTCGCACCCTGAAGATTGAACATAGCCCGAAGGGATGAGAGTCGAAGGTTCATCGGGACTCCTGGCGCGTCAGCGCGCAGCCCTTTTTTGCGGTTGGAAAGAGACAAGATAATCGGAGCACACAATGAAAAAAGCGCCGCGCAAGCGCGACGCTTCTTGAGTTTTCTACGCGTCGTGAGCGCGTAGTTTACTTTACTTGTCGAGCACAATGCGAAGCATACGACGCAGCGGTTCCGCGGCGCCCCACAACAGCTGATCGCCGACCGTGAAAGCCGACAGATATTCGCCGCCCATCGCCAGTTTGCGCACGCGGCCGACCGGCACCGTCAGCGTACCCGTCACCACCGCCGGGGACAGATCGCGCATCGACGCTTCACGCTCGTTCGGCACGACCTTGACCCAGTCGTTGCCCGACGCGAGGATGCTGTTCACCTCGTCCAGCGGCACGTCCTTATTCAGCTTGATGGTCAATGCCTGCGAGTGGCAGCGCATGGCGCCAATCCGCACGCACAGGCCGTCCACGGGAATCGAACCCGGCCTGCCCATGGCCGGCTTGCCGAGAATCTTGTTGGTTTCCGCGCCGCCCTTCCACTCTTCCTTCGACATGCCGTTGCCGAGATCCTTGTCGATCCACGGAATCAGCGAGCCGGCGAGCGGCACGCCGAAGTTGTCGGTCGGCATGCGGTCGCTGTTCATCGCGGCGAGCACGCGACGGTCGATATCGAGAATCGCCGACGACGGATCCGCCAGGTCTTCCTTGGCCGCGCCGTAGAGCGTGCCCATTTGCTGCAGCAGTTCGCGCATGTTTTGCGCGCCTGCGCCCGAAGCGGCCTGATACGTCATGGCCGTCATCCAGTCGACGAGGTTTTCGCGGAACAGGCCGCCGAGCGCCATCAGCATCAGGCTAACCGTGCAGTTGCCGCCGATGAAATTCTTCTGGCCCTTGACCAGCGCATTCTTGATCACGTCGAGGTTGACCGGATCGAGAATGATGACGGCGTCGTCCTTCATGCGCAGCGACGAAGCCGCGTCGATCCAGTAGCCGTTCCAGCCCGCAGCGCGCAGCTTCGGGAACACTTCGTTCGTGTAGTCGCCGCCCTGGCACGAGATGATCGCTTCGCACTTCTTCAGGTCGTCGATGCTTGTTGCATCTTTGAGCTTGGTCTCGTTTTTGGCGAACGACGGCGCGTTGCCGCCCGCGTTGCTGGTGCTGAAAAACACCGGTTCGATAAGATCGAAATCGCCTTCCTGCTGCATGCGTTGCATCAGGACGCTGCCGACCATGCCGCGCCAACCTACGAGACCTACGTTCATGACTTCATACCCTTCGAATGGAAACTTCCCCGCATCTTTGCCCGCAGTGACCGCGCGGGGAAGATGAGCGGGCACGACGGACGATCAGCGTTTCGTGATCGTTTTCGGGGTAATCGTTTTGGTGGTGGTAATGGCGAGCTCAACCGCACGGGCCGTTTTGCCGTGCAGTGTCGAAATCGAGGAGATTTGAACTGTATGCGCCATCGCCACAATATACACGAAAACCGGAATCCGGCGACGTCAATGTCCGCCGTTGCCGTCCGTCGCTGTTGTCTGAATTACGCGCGAATCGGCCTGTTTCGAGGCAAATTCGCGCTTTAAGGCCGTATGTGAACCTGACGACCGCTTATCTTGCCTGCGAGCTTAGAGCGCGGCCACAACCGCGTCGCCCATCGCGACAGTGCCGACCTGCTTGCAACCCGGTGTGAGAATGTCGCCGGTACGATAGCCCTGTTCGAGCACCTTTTTGACCGCGTTTTCGATGCGATCCGCCTGCTCCGCCTTGTTGAGCGAATAGCGCAGCATCATGGCCGCCGACAGAATCGTGGCGAGCGGATTCGCGACGCCCTTGCCGGCGATGTCCGGCGCCGAACCGTGCGACGGTTCGTACAAGCCCTTGTTGTCCTTGTCGAGCGAGGCCGACGGCAGCATGCCGATCGAACCCGTCAACATGGCCGCTTCGTCGGAGAGAATGTCGCCGAACATGTTGCCGGTGACAACCACGTCGAACGCCTTCGGCGCCTTCACCAACTGCATGGCGGCGTTGTCGACGTACATGTGCGACAGTTCTACGTCCGCATATTCCTTCGACACGTCGATCATCACGTCGCGCCAGAACTGCGAGGTTTCGAGCACATTGGCCTTGTCCACGCTCGTCAGCTTCTTCTGGCGCTTTTGCGCCGCCTGAAACGCGACGTGCGCGATGCGGCGCACTTCAGGCTCCGAATAGCGCATTGTGTCGAAGCCTTCCTTCGCGCCTTCGAACAGGCCGTCCGGCGACGAACGCACGCCACGCGGCGCGCCAAAATAGATGTCGCCGTTCAGTTCGCGCACGATCAGGATGTCGAGGCCGGAAACGATCTCTTCCTTCAACGACGACGCGCCCGTAAGCTGCGGATAGCAGATCGCCGGACGGAAGTTCGCGAACAGTTGCAGGTGCTTGCGCAAACCCAGAATGGCCTGCTCCGGACGCAGCGCGCGTTCGAGCGAGTCGTACTTCCAGTCACCGACCGCGCCGAACAGGATCGCGTCGGCTTCTTTCGCCAGCGCCAGTGTCGAATCGGGCAGCGGGTGGCCCTTCGCTTCGTAGCCCGCGCCGCCAACCGGCGCCTCTTCGAGTTCGAATTTTTCGCCGAGCACGTTCAGAACCTTGACGGCTTCCTTGACGATTTCGGGACCGATGCCGTCGCCCGGCAACACTGCGATTTTCATGCGAATTCCTTGAGGTTTGCTTCGAGACTGTTGAGTGCCCCTGGACCCGTCGCTTCGCGCCAACCAGCCGCGCGGGACAAGAAAAGTCGGAGCGGCCTTGGCGTTTTTCTGAGAACTTGAATTAGCGGGCGGGCCTGGCTAGGCTCTGACGAATGCCCTTACCCGACGATGCGGTGATTCAGCCAGGGCTGCTTCGCAATACGCTCCGCTTCGAACTGGCGAATCTTGTCCGCGTGTCGCAACGTGAGGCCGATGTCGTCGAAACCGTTCAGCAGGCAGTACTTGCGGAACGCCGCGACTTCGAACGGATATTCGGTGCCGCCGTCCGACGTACGCACGACTTGCGCCTCGAGATCGATCGTCAGGCTGAAGCCGTTGAACGCATACGTTTCGTTGAACAGGTGATCGACTTGCTGCTCAGTCAGCACGATCGGCAACACGCCGTTCTTGAAGCAGTTGTTATAGAAGATGTCGGCGAAACTCGGCGCGATCAGCGCGCGAAAGCCGTATTGCTCCAACGCCCACGGCGCGTGCTCACGCGAGCTGCCGCAGCCGAAGTTCTTACGCGCCAGCAGCACCGAAGCGCCCTGATAACGCGGCTGGTTCAGCACGAAATCCGGATTCAGCGGACGCTTCGAATTGTCCTGACCCGGCTCGCCGTGGTCGAGGTAGCGCCATTCGTCGAACGCGTTCGGGCCGAAACCGGTGCGCTTGATCGACTTCAGGAATTGCTTCGGAATGATCGCGTCCGTGTCGACGTTCTCGCGATCGAGCGGCGCCACGACGCCGGTGTGTACGATGAATTTATCCATGACGCTTGCGCCTGTTTCAAGACCGGGCAATGCGCGCGGCGGCCGGAAAGCCGCTCGGCGCAAAGCCGGCAAAAAATCAAAAACCGCTTATTTTTCAGCGTGGTTGCTGATCGAATTGCCGAGGTGCGACATGTCCTCGCCGAATCCGTGCACCGTGTTGCAACCGGCCAGGCCGAGCAATAGCCCAGCCAGCGTACCGAGAGCGAAGCGGCGCAATAGAGTGGTGCGATTCATGTTCTTCATCATGCGTGTTTATCCAAGCTTGCGAATATCGACGAAATGCCCTTCGATGGCCGCAGCCGCAGCCATTGCGGGGCTCACCAGGTGGGTACGGCCACCGGCGCCCTGACGACCCTCGAAGTTCCGATTCGAGGTGGACGCGCAACGCTCGCCCGGATCCAGCCTGTCGGCGTTCATGGCGAGACACATCGAGCAACCCGGTTCACGCCATTCGAAACCGGCATCGGTAAAGACCTTGTCGAGGCCTTCACGTTCCGCCTGCGCCTTCACGAGACCCGAACCCGGCACCACCATGGCCAGACGAATGTTCGGCGCCACGCGGCGGCCCAGCTTCTTCACGACGTAAGCCGCGGCGCGAATGTCCTCAATGCGCGCGTTGGTGCACGACCCGATGAAGATTTTATCCGGCTTGATCGATTCGATCGGCGCATTCGGTTCAAGCGCCATGTATTTCAGCGCGCGCTCGATGGCGTCGCGCTTGACCGGGTCTTTCTCGCGATCCGGATCCGGCACGTAGCCGTCCACGGCCGTGACCATTTCCGGCGACGTGCCCCACGTGACTTGCGGCACGATCTCAGCGGCGTTCAGCTCGACCACGCGGTCGAATTGCGCGCCTTCGTCCGACTTGAACTGCTTCCAGTACTCGACCGCGTGATCCCACTCCAAGCCTTCCGGCGAGAACGGGCGGCCTTTCAGATATTCGATCGTGGTGTCGTCGACCGCGACCATGCCGGCGCGCGCGCCTGCTTCGATCGCCATGTTGCAGACCGTCATGCGGCCTTCCATGGAGAGCGCGCGAATGGTCGAACCGCCGAACTCGATCGCGTAACCCGTGCCGCCTGCCGTGCCGATCTTGCCGATGATGGCCAGCACGATGTCTTTCGCGGTGCAACCGCGCGGCAACGCGCCTTCGACCTTCACCAGCATGTTCTTGCTCTTCTTCTGCAAGAGGGTTTGCGTGGCCAGCACGTGCTCGACTTCCGACGTGCCGATGCCATGCGCCAGCGCGCCGAACGCGCCGTGCGTGGACGTGTGCGAGTCGCCGCAGACGATCGTCATGCCCGGCAGCGTGGCGCCCTGCTCCGGCCCGATGATGTGCACGATGCCCTGACGCAGATCGTTCATCTTGAACTGCGTGATGCCGTAGGCGTCGCAGTTCGAATCGAGCGTATCGACTTGCAACTTGGAAACCGGATCGGCGATGCCGTGGCTGCGGTCGGTGGTCGGGACGTTATGGTCCGAGACCGCCAGGTTCGCGCTAATACGCCACACCGGACGCTTGGCCAGCTTCAGGCCTTCGAACGCTTGAGGGCTGGTGACTTCGTGCAGCAGGTGACGGTCGATATAGAGAATCGTCGTGCCGTCTTCTTCCGTGTGGACCACATGTGTGTTCCACAATTTGTCGTAGAGAGTCTGTGCCATGGTATGCGGGGTAGTAATGACTTCGGGCTGACTGTGTCGGTCGATTATGCCACGCAGAACCTCGCTCCGGGCCGCTGAATTTCGCGAAAAAACCGATAAAAAACAGGGAGTTGGGTGGTAGTGACGATACCTGTATCGGCGTTACCCGGCAAGGGCGGGCGCGTAAGCTGGTTGCTTGCAAACGAAATCTGTTCCGGTGCGAACAAACCTGTTCGTTGGAAATGGAACAAAGAAAGCTGCTCTGGCGGCAAGGATCCATCTCTGAATTTGCGTCTCAAGGACCAGGATCTTCGATACTGGCAGCGTGCAGGCGATCAAAATCAAGAATAACGATCTCCCCGAATTTCAGATCGACGATACCCTGACTCTCGAGGTTCTTGAGCAGCTGGTTCGTCGTCTGCCGTGTAAGCGAAACCATTGAAGCCAAGGTGTCTTGCGAAAGCTTTATCCTGCTCCGTTCGGCATTAATCCCGCCGTAGCCACCAGCGATCAGCAATAAGCGACTTGCCAAGCGTTGAGCGGCCGGCAACAGTGTCATGGCTTCGTTGTTTTCGAAGGAGATTCGGATTTTTTGCGCCATCAACAAGCCAAAATTCCGCCAGTAAGCAGGGTTAGCCTTAAGCAGGCTTTCCAACGGTGCACCGGGTACGTGAAGCATGAGAGTGTCACTTATCGCTGAGGCATCGTGCGGACGAGGCAGCCCGTCGAACATCGAGATTTCCTCGATCCAGGCGGTCGGCCCAAGTACGGCGAGCAGCGCCTCTTTTCCATCCGCGCCGACAGTACCGATCGACAATGCACCGTCGAGAACCGCGTACAGGCCGAACGACTGTTCGCCGCGCCGATAAAGCTGTTGCCCCTTCTTTAGCCGGAGCAGGTCAGAGTGAGCGACAAGATAGTCCTGAAGCTCGATCGGTAAATCCTTGAACCACGGTGTTGTTGCCAGTTGTGGCCTATAGCTTTGTACATGGGAATTCATTTGGCGCCAATCTGTCGGGTAGCTGATAGATATTAGCCGGTTTTGACGACATGATCGGGGCTCATGTCTGACGGCGCGGAGAGGTTATCGCGGGCGTCGGCCCTGTTCGAGCGGCACGAGTGGCAGCAATGGCAAAATGCCTGGGGCATGCCGCGCCACGCGAGTCGAACGAATCTCTTTCTTTGCGAGGTACGCAGTCGTGGAACACAAACATATTCCGGGTCTTGTCGATGTCATCAAGGTGGATCAGCCTGCCGGCATCCTTCAAATCGCGCGTGACGGCACGCTCGACCGCGCCTTTGGGTCAGGCAAGCCATTGCTCAACAGTCTGTTGGTCCGCCGCATACTCGGGGTGCTGTCGTACAAAGGTCATCGATTCCCGACGATGAGCGCGAGAAAGGCAACTGGACGCGAGATCCAGCAGGACGCGTTGTGGCACAAACTCAACGCCGCCGCACCGGATATCCGCGCGGCCCCCGCCGACCTGGAGCCATTGGCAGCGTGGGTTCGCGGCACAAACACTGACGTTGCAGTCGGGCCGCTTGTGCAGCAGGTCATAGGTCGTTTATTCAGTCCCACCTTCGAAGCTGGCGAGGCCACCTGGGCCGCTGCGCAAGTGCTTGCCGCGTCCCTTGCGCCGGGTAATGCGCTGCGTAATCTGGCCTGGAAAGTAACCGGCAAGGTGACGCGCGCCAAGGCGTTACTCGTTTCGATGGTCGGTGGAGACCTTGCAGGCGTCCACGCCGTCAGCGTAGCAATACACAATGTCGTAAAAGGCCTGAATCACATGCGTGGCCTTTATCTCGACGCCTCGGTGCGGCAGACACTCACGGCCGAAGTGGCCAGCCATCGCTGCCTTTTCGCCCCAGGCGTGGTCCTTCGTCAAGCGACATCGAGTGGATCGGTCGGTGGCTGCCCTTACTCCGCGGGTACGCTGCTGTTGTTGGAGCTGGAGAAGGCTCGGCAGACGAGTGGCGACGAATCGATGATTTTCCTTGCCGACACCTGGAGTCGCTGCCCGGCCGAGCAATGGGTGCCTGCGATGCTGGAAGGCGTATGGAGGCGAGCCACAAGCGCTCGCGAACAGTAAGACCCGCTTCGTTTGCACCGTAGCCGGTGTGTACGCGTCGAGCAAGCATATCGGCAGTCGAGACATTCTCATGGTCATTCGGCCGCCGGTCTTCGTGATGGCACCTGCTAGACTTTCTCTCCATGGACACTCTCGAACGAAACCGCCCGTTGTCTGCATCCGAGATGTCGCTCGCTCGTTGGATGCTTGAGCATGGCGAGCCAAAGGCGCAAGAGTTTCTCGAACAGCTCGCAGCGGCCGAGGTAACGCCTTCGCGCTGTCCTTGCGGCTGTGGGTCCATCAATTTCCAGATCAAGGGCCGCGAACCTGCTCCACCGGGCGTACACATCCTCGGGGACTTCATTTTCGGCCCGGTCAATGCGCCGGCCGGAATATTCATATTCGAGAGCGGCGGTTTGTTGAGCGGCATTGAGGTCTACGGGCTGGCGGGCGACGCTCCTGCACAGTTGCCCCGAGAAGAGACGCTTCGGCATTTCTCTACCGGTGGCGGTGTCGTCGAAGGTCCAACCCCGCGATCGTCGAAGTCGAGAAGCAGTTGACTCGGCAGTCGATCTCAGTCGACCAGCTCGACGCCGCACTGTCCGCCGCCAAAACAGCACGGCAATCGATGCAAGCCGCGCCCGTCACATGCCCAGCGCGCCGCGATCCTGGCCTGGCACGCATGTCGAACTGGCTAATGCCTTTAGCGGCAGATCTCGCCTTTCGACACGGCACTTGAGGGCTGTCAGTTTGTAAGCGTCGTACGAGTTGGCACAGTCGTTGCGCGAAGGCAGAGACTAATAGGGCTCTTGCTATGTCTGTCATCCTGATCGTTGACGACGACTCGGATTCGTTATGGCTACTCCAGGTTGTTTTAGAGGGGCGCGGCCACCACGTCGTACTCGCTGACGATGGGCATCCGGCGTTGCAGATTGCAAGTCGTTACCTTCCCGATGTAATTGTCACTGACTGGAACATGCCATGCATGGACGGGGACGTCCTGTGCGAGCGGCTCAGGTGTTATCCGGCGCTGGCCCTGATTCCGATCATCATGACCTCGGCGCAATCTGCGCCATCAGATAGAACTGGGCTATGGAATATTTTTTTCCGCAAGCCTGTCGATATCGAACTACTCGCGACGACCGTCGATTCCCTGGCGGCAAAGCGCTTGGAAAACAGGTCAATCCGACCCCACTGCGGAGCCACGCCGCTATGTAGGTGGCCTGCGGAAGCTCTGAAGTACTGGGCATAGCAGCGGCGCATTTGAGGCGGCAGGCAGCAGTGACTTTCCACAGATTGTCCTGCGTTTTCCAGCGGCGCTCGACCATCTCTTACACGATGGCAGCGCAGCAAACGAAAATCGGTGCCGCGTTCCGAGCAGGAGGAGTAAAGGACACGGACAACTCGACGTCGAGTGTCGTTCGCTATCCAAGGCGTGAGGCCGATAATTCACCAAAGACACCGCCCACCTGTCAGCTCGACCACTGCGCAAAATCTACAAAGAATGACCAACTGCGTCTTGCTCATTCCTTGCTCTCAGGAAAGAGACATCCGCCGTTGCGGACCAGCGCCTTTATCTCTTCGCCCACCTGCAAGGGGCTTCCGCGTAAACGAGCAACGAAATCCTTGCGACGCCGCACGTACGACTTCGAATCGTGCTTCGCGCTCCAAAGAACGATGGCAAGCACGATGGGAATGAGATCCAGGCCCTTCTCGGTTAGCGTGTAAAAGTCCTTGCGCCTGTCGTCGGGGTTGGGCGCCCTCGAGAGAATGCCTTGCTCGTCAAGAAAGGCAAGGCGCGAAGCAAGCACATTGGTCGCGATCCCTTCTTCCGATTTCAGGAACTCGCCATACGTCTTCTTGCCGACGAAAACGATATCGCGAATGATCAGGAGCGACCACCGGTCGCCGAAGATCTCCACGCCGTAGTTCACCGCGCAATGGGACCGAACGTCTTCTTTGGATGTCGTCGTCTTCATGGCTGGATTTTAACATCGCTTGCGTAACGCAAGTAAATTCCCTTGTTTACTTGTTTTTTGCAAGTAATGTGGCTAGCATGGTCGTTCGGGGTACGGGCACCGCTTACCTCACCAGGAGACTGCGTGATCACTATCAGCATCATCGGCGCAGGCGGCATGGCCGCGGCGATCGGCGGCCCTCGGCTTAGTGCGCCCGTACCACCGCTTCTCGCATCACATCGCCTATAAGGAGCAATAACATGCACGTTTTCGTCACCGGCGGCACCGGTCATATCGGTCCGTACATCATCTCCGACCTCATCGCCGCCGGGCACGAGGTCACCGGCTTAGCCAGGTCGGACAAGTCCGCAGCGGCGGTGTCCGCGCTCGGCGCCAAGGTGCGTCGCGGAGATATCTCAGA
The DNA here is from genome assembly GCF_003387275.1 of Paraburkholderia sp. BL6669N2. NCBI lineage: Bacteria > Pseudomonadati > Pseudomonadota > Betaproteobacteria > Burkholderiales > Burkholderiaceae > Paraburkholderia > Paraburkholderia sp. BL6669N2. The sequence goes on from NZ_QUNA01000002.1 coordinate 3,262,286, forward strand.
CCTCGATGGGCTCAAGGCGGCTGCGGCGCAGGCCGACGGCGTCATCCACATCGCGCATAGGCAAGACCTGCTTCCCTCCGGCGGACTTGACGCCGTGGCCGCTGCGGAACTTCAGATCATGCTCGCGTATGGCGAGGCACTGGCCGGAAGCGGAAAGCCGCTGGTCGTGTCGGCAAGCATCGGCTCTCCCGGATGGGAAAACCTGGGCCGGCCAGCCACCGAGCAGGATCCGGCCCTTCCCGGCGGCGATGCGTACAAGGGGACTCTGCGAGTTCGCAACGTCGTGGAGCTCACCGTAGTCGATCTCGCGGAGCGGGGCGTGCGGTCTTCGGTCGTGCGGATTCCTCCTATTGCACACAGCACGACCGATACCGGCTTCCTCCCGCTGCTGATCGGGCTCGCGAAGGAGAAGGGTGTCGTCGGCTACCCCGGGGACGGCGCGAACCGGTGGCCGGCCGTGCACAGCCGCGACCTCGCTTCCTTGTTCCGCCTGGCGCTGGAGAAGGGTCCGGCTGGCAAAAGCTGGCACGGGATTGAGGGGGAGGGCATCCGGTTCCGCGAGATCGCCGAGGCTATTGGCAGTCGTCTGGGCCTGCCGGCGGTGAGTATTCCGGAGGACGTACTGATGTTGCCGGGATACTTTGGATTCCTCGCGAATCTTGTCACGCTGGACCTCCCGGCGTCCAACCTCATCACGCGCCAGACCCTCGGCTGGGAGCCTGCTCAGCCCGACCTGCTTAAGGACCTCGACAATGGCCACTACTTCCCGGCCCTTTGAGTTGAGCTGAGGCGGGAAGCCGAGTCGCAACGAGCCCGGCGGACAGCAATGTCGCGACGCCGTGATTCATCCGCGAAGACTCTGCTGACCCAAGGATTGCATGAGGGACGGCCGACGCGGCTCGGCGCACACAAAACATTCACCGGGGAAGCCCCGTTTTGAAAGTACGAGCACCGCTTAACTGACCAGGAGACTGCACATGAGCACTATCAGTATCATCGGCACAGGTGGCATGGCCACGGCGATCGGCGACCGCATCGCCAAGGCTGGACACACCGTCGAGGTGATATCTCGCGACTCTGCCAGGGCGCGGGCGCTGGCCGACAAGCTCGCAGCTGGGGCGACCACAGGGACGTACGGCGTCGCGCCGGCGGGCGACATCGTCATCCTCGCCGTGCCGTACGGCAGTGCGGCGGCGGTGGTGACCGACTTCGGCGAGGCGCTCGGCGGCAAGGTGATTCTCGACATCACCAACCCGATCGCCCCCGACCTCACGGGCCTCGTCACCCCCCACGGCAGTTCTGGTGCGCAGGAGATCGCCAGGAGCGCCCCCGCCAGCGCGCATGTCGTGAAGGCGCTCAACACCCTCTTCGGCCCGGTACTTGCGCGGCGTGGACGCCTCGACGCGTTCATCGCCGCTGACGATCCGAAGGCCAAGGCGCGGGTTTCTGCCTTCCTGGAAAGTCTCGGGCTGCGTCCGTTCGATATCGGCGGCCTGCACATGGCTTCGACGCTCGAGTCGCTCGGCCTGATGCTCATCGGCCTGGCCAAAAACGGCGCCGGCACCTTCGACATCGCCTTGAACGTCGATGTCGGCTGAATCAACACCAACGCGGACGGTCGTCCGACCCCACGGTTCTTCAGCATCCCGCTAACGCAACCGGTCCCGCTCGGCAAGCATGCTCACCATTTCCGCCATGTTCTCGGTGCCCCAGGTACAGAGCGGGACAATCTTGTCGGCCAGACTGCGGCCGAGCGGGGTCAGCGCGTAGTCCACGCGCGGTGGCACCTCCTTGTAGTCGGTCCGCGCCAGCACATGATCGGCCTCCAGTTCCTTCAATTGCTGGATCAGCACCTTGGCGCTGACGCCGTGGACGTTGCGCTTGAGCTCGCCGTAGCGCTTCGGGCCGTCGAGCAGGAAGTACAGGATCAGCGGTTTCCACTTGCCCGAGATGATGCTGAGGGTGGCGGCAAGCCCGTAGGAATAGCGCCCGCCGCAATTTTGAGAACAGTCAGTCATTTTCGTGGTTACCAAAAGGTGCATACTTGTTGTTAGGTTATCATAACTGCATACTCGTCTCAAGTAAGCAGTTCTTCTGCTTCCGTACAACTCCAAGGAAGGATGCACCTCATGACCAGGTTGAATGGAAAGACCGCAGTGATCACCGGCGGCGCTACCGGCATCGGCCGCGCCGCAGCAAAGCGCTTTATCGAGGAAGGCGCCTTCGTCTTCATCTTCGGCCGCCGGCAGGAAGCGCTCGACGCTGCTCTGGCCGAGCTCGGGCCTAATGCCCGCGCGGTGAAGGGCTCGGTCTCGGACGAGGCCGACCTCGCCCGACTCTACGCGGCGGTGAAGTCCGAGCGCGCAAGCCTGGACATCGTCTTCGCCAATGCCGGGGCGGGAAGCCAGCTTGCGCTCGGCAAGATTACCGCCGAGCACATCGACGAAACCTTCGACACCAATGTGAAGGGCACGATTTTCACGGTCCAGCAAGCGCTGCCGCTGATGAGCGAAGGCGGTTCGATAATCCTGACCGGATCGAGCGCCGGCACCACGGGCGCCCCGGCAATGAGCGCCTACAGCGCGAGCAAGGCGGCCGTGCGCAACCTCGCGCGGACCTGGGCAGAGGAACTGAAGGGCACCGGCATCCGCGTGAACGTGCTGTCGCCCGGGGCAACGGCGACCGAACTCGCTAAGGAAGCGCTAGGCGAGGAAGGCCAGAAGGTCTTCGCCTCGATGACTCCGCTCCAGCGCATGGCCGATCCGGCGGAGATCGCAGCGGTGGCCGCCTTCCTCGCGTCGCCGGACAGCAGCTTCATGACCGCCAGCGAGGTCGCCGTCGACGGCGGCCTGGCGCAAATCTGACGCTACGCCCTACGGCGCTCCATTCGATTACTCGGAGCGCCGTAGGGCTCGGTAAACCAAAGGAAAATATATGAGCTACGCAATCATCGGCTTCGGCAAGATCGGCCAGGCCCTGGCCAAGGCGTTTGCCCGCAACGGCATGGAAGTATCCGTTGCGACCACTCGCGACCCGGAAAGCTTTGCATCCGCTGCGGCCGCAATTGGACCTGAGATCATTCCCAAAAGGCTGGCGGAAGCCGTCAAGGCGGACATCATCTTTTTGGCGGTCCGTTTCGAGTCGCACCGGGATGTCGCAAAGGCGCTGCCCACCTGGCAGGGGAAGACCATCGTCGATGTGACCAATGCCTACGGCGTGCCCCCTGAGCAACTGGGAGGACAGCCCTCTTCCAGGGTCGTCGCGCACGCCTTCACTGGCGCAAGACTGGTCAAGGGCTTCAATCATCTGGGCGCTGCTGTACTTGAGCAGGATCTGGCCGTGCACGGTGGCAGGAGAGTCGTGTTCCTCGCGAGCGACGACGACGGCGCCGCAGCGGAGATCAGCGCGCTTGCGGAAAATCTCGGTTTCTCGCCGATCAAACTTGGTGGACTTTCCGAAGGTGGACTGCTTGTGCAGGCGCGCGGAAATAGCTGGGGTCAACTGGTCTTCAAGGACCTGATCAAGTTCGACCGATAAATCGTTATCGCGAATCTTTATGCGATCCTGGCTCGTGGACAAACGGCGACCGCCGTTTTATTGAGGGGCACACGTCTCTCACGTCGTTCAACCCGGAAAACCTGTCGCGGGTCGAGGGAATAGAGACTGTCCGACGTCAAGGACGCGATCGTTCCCTCGCTTGCTTCAGTCGTGGGTCTACTTCGATCGTATCCGATGCAACAGTAATGGAGAGAGTTCGATGAGCACGCAAGAGAATGTCCAGATTGTGAAGGATTTTTTTGCAGCAATGGGCCGCTGCGATAAGCAAGGTCTGCTGGCGATTTCTGCCGAAGACATTGAGTGGATCATTCCGGGCGAGTGGCCGCTAGCCGGCACACACCGCAGACACGCCGGATTGGCGGATTTGCTTCAGAAAGCTTCAGAAACGGTGGAAACATCATACCCAGAGTCCCCTGAATTCGTAGCGCAGGGCGACAGGGTTCTGGCCGTCGGCTTCGCCACGGGCAGAATCAAAGCCACGAACAGGAGGTTCGAAGACCATTGGATCTTCGCCATTACCGTTCAAAATGGCAAAGTGACGAAGATCCGGGAATATATCGACACACTTGCACTCGCGCGGGCCTCCGAACCTTAAAGCTGAAGCTGGCGATGAATCCAACAACAACAGCCAATCAGTTGGGTCGAACTGAGTACGCCCATATCGCGGGCAGGCGTGTTAGTGCGGTTACTTACCCCGTTGAGACGCGAACCCATCGAGCTTCACATGTGTGATTCACACTGATCGTTCCAACTAAAATGGGGCGTCCAGAAACAGGGGCTCGTCAAACCCTGGCCACAGGGTGATGCGTAGACGAGCGCTTCAACCAAGTCCGAATGTTTTTCTCAAGCTTGAATCGACGGGACCAGCGGGCATGAAGCGGCGTAACTTGCTCAGCAACGACGCCTGTCCGGCAGGCGTGCGACGCATCCGCCAGGCGCCAAGCGCCGCTTCGACAATGGTGTTTGCCACGCCCTCGGGCTCGGGCGCACCTTTGACACTCTTCACGACTGCGCTCGTTGCAAGGGCACGTTCGCGGTCATAGTCGGCGATTTTCGAACCCGCCTGGGGCGCATTGATGTCGAGATTGGTTCTGGTAAAGGACGGCTCGACCACCGTTGCGCGTATGCCGAACTGGCGCACCTCATGATCCAGGGTTTCGGTCAGCCCCTCGACGGCATGCTTGGTAGCCGAATAAAGACCCATATACGGAGCCGGCAAAAAGCCAAGCACCGAACTAACATTGACGATCCTTCCGCCATGTTGTGCCCGCATGTGGGGAAGTACCGCGCGTATTGTGCGCAGGATGCTGAATACATTGGTGTCGAACAGCGCCGCAGCCTCGGTAACAGAGGCCTCCTCCACCGCACCGATCAGACTCGTTCCCGCATTGTTGACGAGCACATCGATACGCCCCGCGCGATCGAAGATGATCTGGACTCCGGATTGAACGGAGGCATCGTCGCGAACATCCATCTCGACAAGCTCGACGCCAGAGATAGGCGTCGCTTTTGCGATGCTTCGCACGGTGCCCAACACGCGGCAACCGCGGCTGGCAAACTTCTCGGCGGCGGCGCGTCCGATACCGGATGACACACCGGTCACGACGACAACGGTAGAGTTCGACATTGCAGTTTCCTTCGATACAGTGAATTGATTGTGTTTTAGCCGCGCACGTCGAGCGCATCCTGTGGCATCTGTTCGGAAGGTGATGTCCGCTCATGCCGGCCTTGTTGCGAACCTGCGGCATGGTCGGGCCTGATCCTGAACCAGATCGAATACATGGCCGGCAGGAAGACCAGAGTCAGAATCGTTCCTGCAAAAGTGCCGCCGATCAGCGTGTACGCAAGGGTTCCCCAGAACACCGAATGCGTCAGCGGAATGAACGCAAGAACCGCCGCCATGGCGGTCAGGATCACCGGGCGGGCACGCTGCACGGTGGCTTCGACAACGGCATGAAACGGATCCAGTCCGGCGTGCTCGTTCTGGTGAATCTGCCCGATCAGGATCAGCGTGTTTCGCATCAGAATCCCCGACAGCGCGATAAGGCCGACCAGCGCGTTGATGCCGAACGGCTGCCGGAACAGAATCAGCGTCGGCACCACGCCGATCAAACCGAGCGGGCTGGTGAGGAACACCATCACCATCGCGGAGATCGAGCGCACCTGGAAAATGATGATGATGAGCGTAACCGCCAGCATGATGGGGAAGAGCGGCAACATGGCTTGCGTCGCTTTAGCCGATTCCTCGATGGAGCCCGCCTCTTCGATACGGTAGCCGGCCGGAAGCCTGGCGATGACAGGTTGCAACTGCCTGGTGATTGCCGTCGATACGTCCGGCGGCTGCAGGTTGTCGGCAATGTCGCCGCGTACCGTGATCGTCGGCACACGATCGCGCCAGCGCATGATCGGCTCCTCCATGCGCACGTCGACCTTGCCCACCTGCGACAGCGGAATGCGTTGCCCGTTCGCGCCGGCCAGCGTGAAGTCGCCGAGCCGTGCCGGGTCGAGACGCACATCGCCGGCCGAACGCGCGACGACTTGCACCGTTCGAATATCCTCACGCACGGCGGTGACAGGCACGCCGGTAAGGAGGAATTGCAGTTGCTGCGCTACGGCGCTGGACGTCAGCCCCACCGCCTGCAACCGGTCCTGCTGCAACGTGAAGTGCAGCGTGGGCGAGCGCGTACCCCAGTCAGCGTTGACCGTGCGCATGATCGGGCTGGCCTGCATGCCCTGCTCAACTTCTCCCGCAATACCGCGCAGCTTGTCCGGGTCGGGACCGGAGATACGGTAGGCGACCGGGTATGGCGAATACGGACCGAATACGAGTTGCGTGACCCGCACGCGCGCCTCGGAGGCGAGACCGTTGGCGACTGCCTGACGCAGTCGCTGCTTCAATGCGTCGCGTTCATCCTGGCTGTCCGTGCGCACTACGATCTTGGCAAACGACGGATCGGGCAGTTCCGGTCCCATCGCCAGGTAAAAGCGGGGCGCGCCTTGCCCGACGTATGCGGTGACGATCCTGGCTTCCTTCTGCTTCGCGAGCCACGCTTCGACCTTCGTCGTGGCGGCGCTGGTTTGCGAGATCGACGTGCCATAGGGCATCTGCACTTCGACCAGCACTTCCGGACGGTCGGAGATCGGGAAAAACTGTTTTTTGACCACGCCCATGCCGAGGATGGCCAGGACGAAGAGACCCACGACCGAACCGGCAACCAGCCATTTGCGCGCGATGACGCGCGTGAGCAGCTGACGGAAGCGGTTGTAGCGCGGCGTGTCGTAGATCGCGTCGTGACCGCCTTCGACCTTTTTGAAGTCGGGCAGCATCTTCACACCCAGGTAGGGCGTGAAGACCACGGCGACGACCCACGATGCGATCAGCGCAATGCCGACGATCCAGAACATGTTGCTGGTGTATTCGCCGGCCGTGGAGCGCGCGAAGCCATTGGGCATGAAGCCGACGGCGGTCACCAGCGTGCCCGCCAGCATCGGCGCGGCCGTATGACTCCACGCGTAGGCGGAGGCGGCGATGCGGCTGTAGCCTTCCTCCATCTTCACCACCATCATTTCGATCGCTATGATCGCGTCGTCCACCAGCAGGCCGAGCGCCAGGATCAGGGACCCCAACGTGATGCGGTCAAAGTTTTTGCCGGTTGCCGCCATCACGACGAACACGACCGCGAGTGTCAGCGGTACGGCCGCGGCAACGACCAGGCCGACACGCCAGCCCATGCTGACAAAGCTCACCAGCATGACCACCAGCAGCGCGACGAAAAACTTCACCATGAACTCGTCGACCGCCGAATGAATGTTGACGGCCTGATCCGTGACCTTGGTCAGGCTCATGCCCAGCGGCAGCCCGGCGTTGATTGCGCCGACCTCGCCGTCCAGCGCCTTGCCGAGATCGAGCCCGTTCCAGCCGTCGCACATGACGATGCCCAGCAGCAGCGCAGGTTCGCCGTCGTTGCGGATCATGAACGTCGCCGGATCTTCATAACCACGCGTAACCGTGGCAATGTCCGACAGCTTCAACGTGCGGCCCTGCGCGACGACCGGCGTGTCGCGGATTTTCTGCAGGTTGTCAAAGGCACCGTCCAGGCGAATGAACACCTCCGGACCTTTGGTTTCCACGGAGCCGGCCGGCGTCAGAGCGTTCTGACCGTTGAGCGCGGCGAATACGTCCTGGGGGCTCACGCCCAGCGTTGCCAGCCGGTCATGTGAGAGCTGGATATAGATTCGCTCCGACTGCTCGCCGATGATGTCGACCTTCTTCACGCCCGGCACATGCAGCAACCGTTGGCGCAGCGTTTCGGCATCGCGCACGAGCAGGCGCTGCGGCTCGCCCTTCGCCTTCAGCGCAAACAGCGCGAAGGTGACATCGGCATACTCGTCGTTGACCAGCGGTCCAATCACGCCAGACGGAAGGTTGGCCGCTTCGTCGCTAATTTTTTTCCGAGCCTGGTAGAACTGCTCCTGCACTTCCGAAGGCGGCGTGCTGTCGAGCAAGGTCAAGGTCGTGAAGGCCAGCCCAGGCCGTGTGTAGGTCTCGGTCCGGTCGTACCAGCGCAGCTCCTGCATGCGCTTTTCGATCTTCTCGGCGACCTGGTCGTGCATTTCCTGCGCCGTGGCTCCCGGCCACGCGGTGATGATGGTCATCACCTTGACCGTGAACGCGGGGTCTTCCGCCCGGCCCAGCTTGAAGAACGAAACGAGGCCCGCCAGCGAGATCAGGCAGATCAGGAACAGGGTAATGGAGCGCTCACGGACAGCGAGCGCCGACAGATTGAAACGGCCTTCGCTCACGGACGGACTCCCTCGGAAGCGACGGCGACGGCTTGACCCGTCACCCGGACCTGCTCCCCTTCGCGCAGCAGTTGCGCGCCGAGCGCGACGATCCGGTCGCCTTGCTTGATCTTGCCGGCGACGCGGGCACTATCGTCGTCAAGATGTTCGACAGTGACCGGCCGCCAGGAAACCTTCGCAGGTTCGCCGTTGATGATCCACACCCCTGGTCCCTTGCCCGCGTCGAACAGCGCGCCGATCGGCACCTGTAAACCGCTTGGCACCGCGGAACGCGCATCCGGAATCTGGACCGTCACCGTGGCGCCCAGCGGGGCGTCGGCCAGTTCTCCTTGCAGCACATACCGCGCTTCGAAGGTCCGGGTACGTGCATCCGCCGCCTCCGAGAGCTGGCGCAGCGTCGCCGGTACGCTCGCGCCGCCGTTGCCGAACAGCGTGGCCTGGGCGACCGAACCGACGGCGGGGCGCAAGGTTTCGGGTAACTGGATCACAGCCTCGCGGCGCCCGGCGTGGGCCAAACGCACCACGGGCTGTCCGGCGCTCACGACCTGGCCCGGCTCCGCCAACGTTTCCATCACGACGCCATCGCCGTCCGCTACCAGCCCGGCATAACCCGTCGCATTGCGCGCGACGCCGGCGTCGGCCTCGGCCGCACTGAGCTGAGCTTTGGCGGCATCGGCCGCCGCCTTGATCTGGTCATAGGCCGATGCCGATATCGCGCCGGTGCCGCGCAGGTCGCGGTAGCGCTCTTCATCCTGCGCGGTCTGCTGCGCCCGGGCTCGCGCGGCGGTGACCGCGTCCTGCCGGGCCTGCGCGGCAAGCTGTAGATCGATGGGATCGATGCGCATCAGCGGCTGACCACGCTTGACGGTTTGCCCGGCATCCACCAGCCGCTCCAGCACCTTGCCGGAGACGCGAAATCCGAGATCGCTCTGCACGCGCGCGGCGACGGTTCCGGTAAACGAACGGGAGGCGGGGATCGCCGTCTGAGCGATGGCGGTGCGCACCAAGGGCGCTTCGGTGCGCGGATCGGACGGTGCTTTTGCGCCGCAGGCGACTAGCGCAAGTGGCAGTGCACAGACGACTGTAGAGGTAGCAAGGCGACGCCGGAGCATGAAAGACCCATAGACGGAGTGATCGGGGCTTTCATTGTGGTTCTTGTGACCAATTTAGTCAATGGTCACAATGGAGAATTTCCGTCAAGGCGACAGACTGCGGAGCACAAGACTGGACAGTTGCGCAGGGGCGACCTTGGTGTAATCGAAGCTGTACTGCAGTAGCAATGGGTTGAGGTAGGGGCGCATCACCAGATAGATCGCCATCGCGGTCTCATCGAGAGGCGTTTTGCGCTCGAAGTCTCCGCTCTGCCGGCCCTCCTGCAGGACGTCCTGAAGCAACTTCTGGATGCGCTCTTCGTACGAAACTACCGCCTGCCAGTTCTCTGTCGCCGCCGATGCGGCAATCTCGTAGAGCTTACGGTCCTGGAAAAAAAGCCGGAGGCTCGCTTCGGTGAATACGCTGAACATCCGCCGCAGCTTCTCTGGCGGCAGATCGGTCTGTGCGACGGCCGCCCTGACTTCGGTTTCAATCTCGTTCAGGCAGTTCGCGCAGATCATCTCGCCGATGGCCTGCTTGGACTCGAAGAACTTGTAGATGTAGGCCTTCGAAAAACCGATGGCTTTCGCGAGGTCGGAGACCGTCGTTTTCTCGTAGCCATACCGGCTGAAGTGCTCCGTGGCGGCGCCAACAATCTGGTCCCGCACTTCGTGGTCTGCGGGGCCGCGCGACGGGATGGAGGGAGTGGTGGTGTTTTTCATAGGTATAGCATACAGGAGTAGACAACTAGTGACCATTTGGTATTATAGTCACACTCGGACCTTGCGAAGACGCTCATGCTACGTGTACACATCCTCGCCGCCGTCATGGCCGCCGGCCTCTCGGCAGGCTGCGCTGTAGGCCCCGATTATGTCCGGCCCAAGGTTGCCATGCCGGACCATTTCCAGGGCCAGGCCGCGGTGGATTACCGGCAAGCGGCGGCCAGTGCCGACCTTGTCACGTGGTGGACCGGCTTCGGCGATCCGCAACTTACACGATTCGTTACGCTAGCGCTGGAGCAGAACCTTGACCTTGCGCAGGCCGCCGCTCGCGTCGCTCAGGCGCGCTCGGGCCTCGGTGCGGCGACTGCCGCGTTGCTGCCCTCCGGTAACGTCGGCGGCCAGGCGGCGAGAGTCTATCAATCTGTAGAGACCCCCTTGGGGCAGGTCCTGAATTCGACTCCCGGTTTCGACCGTTACGGCAACGACTATGAGGCCAATTTCAACGCGAGCTGGGAACTGGACGTGTTCGGGGGACTGCGCCGCGGCCGGGAAGCGTCACTTGCCGAATATCAGGCTTCGGAAGCGGGCGCGGCGGCCACGCGCCTGGCTGTGGCGGCGCAGACTGCCGATATCTACATCACGATTCGTGGCTTGCAGGCTCGCCTGAAGGTCGCCCGATGGCAGGTGCAGACGCAGCAGAGTCTGCTTTCGACCATCAACCTCCTGTATAGCAAAGGATTGGCGGCCGACCTTCAGGTGAGCCAAACCGAAGGTGCGCTATCGCAGGTTAAGGCATCCGTCCCGGTTCTCGAGGCGGGGCTGGATGCGGCGATGAACGCGCTGGACGTAATGCTGGGTTCACAGCCCGGCACGCACCGAGCCGAGCTGGCCGACGCTGGCGACATCCCGGTCGCCCCGCGCATCGCGGACACAGGATCCCCGGGAGAGTTGCTCAGGCGCCGGCCCGACCTGATCGTGGCCGAGCGTCGCCTTGCTGCATCGAACGCGCGCATCGGCGTGGCCATCGCCGAGTATTACCCCAAGGTGTCGCTCAGTGGACTGCTCGGCAGCGCCACATCCGTGGCCAGCGGCAACCTGTTCAGTACCGGCGCCAATCAGGCCGCCGGCGTGCTCGGGCTGCGCTGGCGTCTGTTCGATTTCGGCCGCATCAATGCGCAGATCGAGCAGGCTAAGGGGCAGCAGGCGGAAATGCTGGCGGCGTATCGGCTCGCCGCGCTTCATGCAACCGAAGACGTCGAGAACTCATTCTCGGCACTCGTCAAGCGGGAGGAAGAGGCTACGGTACTCGCACAGGGAGTGAACTCGCTCGGCCGGGCGCGAGCCGCCTCCTTCGCGGCCTATCAAAAAGGCGTCGTCAGCCTGATCGAAGTCTTGCAGGCCGACGACAACCTGCTACGCGCCTCCGATGAGCGGGTGCAGGCGCAAACGGAATCGGCACGCGCAGCGGTTGCCGCCTTCAAGGCGCTCGGCGGCGGATGGCAACCTCGCGAATCCGAAGCGGTCGCCGTCAAATAGCAACCCGACGCGCCCCGCGATTTGCCGGTAGCGTGGATTCTGGCCATCGTTCTTCGCTATATGAGCGCTTTGCCGCATGCCACACAAACGAACGACGCGAGCCGAAAGTCGCGAGCGAACCCGGCGGCGCTTGCTGGACGCAGCAGCGTCGAGCATCGCCGAAAAAGGGTTTGCCGCAACTAGCGTGGAGGATATCGCAGCCCAAGCCGGCTATAGCCGTGGCGCGTTCTACTCGAACTTCAGCAGCAAGAGCGATCTTTTCGTCGAACTGCTCCGGCTCGATCACCAGAACATGCAAGAAAGCTTGCAGAAGCTGCGAGACACCGCACCGTCCAGCGGAAATCTGCAAGCACAGCTCACCTTGTTGTACGCGCAGTGCTATCGCGACAACAACAGCTGCATCATCTGGGCTGAGGCACGTTTGCATGCCATGCGTGATGCGAAATTCCGCCGACATGTGAACGCCCTATACCTGCAAAAGCACGACATGGTCGCGTACTTCCTTGAGCAGTTATGCAAGCGCCTCAACATACGGTTGCCGGGTCCTTTCGCCGACCAGGTGCTCGGCGTTATCGCATTGATCGACGGCATCCTCTGCTTCAACATGACCATGCCCAATGATCTGTCGGACGCTTCGGCCGAAGCAGAATCGCAGTGGTGATCCGACCGCGTCGCGAGACTCCGCGCTCGACCCATTTTCTGCGAGTTGAAACGTTGAAGGCCGCTGCAGATGTCAACGGCAATTGCGAGCAGCGATGGAGACAACCCGCCGAGCGTCAAAACAGATTTGGCTTGCAAAGAACCACCGCCGCCTGCTGCACCGCCGCGCAAATGCAGGCTCAGTGCGCGGGACAGGAAGCTGAAAACAAAACAAAACGCCCCGACGAAAAACCCGTCGGGCGTCTTTATCAGCAGTCTCCGCCCTCACTCGCAGCGCACGCCGCCACTACGAATCAAGCGGGCTCAAACCCGATCAACGTTGCGCGATCGGCTTCGCTTCACGCTGCGTGTCGCCGATGAACAGCTGACGCGGACGACCAATCTTCTGTTCCGGATCCGCAATCATTTCGTTCCACTGTGCAATCCAGCCGACCGTACGCGCCATCGCAAAGATACACGTGAACATCGACGTCGGGATGCCCAGCGCGCGCTGCACGATACCCGAGTAGAAATCGACGTTCGGGTACAGCTTGCGCGACACGAAGTATTCGTCTTCGAGCGCGATCTTTTCCAGCGCCATGGCCAGCTTGAACAGCGGGTCGTCGTGCAGACCCAGCTCTTCCAGCACTTCGTGGCAGGTTTCGCGCATCAGCTTCGCACGCGGGTCGTAGTTCTTGTAGACGCGGTGACCGAAGCCCATCAGCTTCACGCCCGAGTTCTTGTCCTTCACCTGCTTGATGAACTCAGGAATGTTGTCGACCGAGCCGATTTCTTCCAGCATGTTCAATGCGGCTTCGTTCGCACCGCCGTGCGCCGGGCCCCACAGACACGCGATACCCGCTGCGATACACGCGAACGGGTTCGCACCCGACGAACCGGCGAGACGCACGGTCGAGGTCGATGCATTCTGCTCGTGATCCGCGTGCAGGATCAGGATACGGTCCAGCGCGCGCACCAGCACGTCGTTGACCTTGTACTCTTCGCACGGGTTCGAGAACATCATGTGCATGAAGTTCGCGCTGTACGACAGGTCGTTCTTCGGGTACGCAAACGGCTGGCCGATGCTGTACTTGTACGCCATGGCGACCAGCGTCGGCAGCTTCGCGATCATGCGAATGGCCGACACTTCACGGTGACGCGGGTTGTTGATGTCGAGCGAGTCGTGATAGAACGCCGACAATGCGCCGACCGCGGCGACCAGAATCGCCATCGGGTGCGCGTCGCGACGGAAACCACGGAAGAAGAAGTGCATTTGCTCATGCACCATCGTGTGGTTCGTGACCGTCTTCACGAATTCGGCGTTCTGCTCCGCGTTCGGCAATTCGCCCTTCAGCAGCAGGTAGCACGTTTCGAGGAAGTCGGCGTTCTGCGCCAGATTGTCGATCGGATAACCGCGATACAGCAGCTCGCCCTTGTCGCCGTCGATGTAGGTGATCGCCGAATTGCAAGCCGCCGTCGACATGAAGCCCGGGTCGTACGTGAACTTGCCGGTCTGGCCGTACAGTTTGCGGATGTCGATCACGTCCGGGCCGAGAGTGCCCTTGTAAATCGGCATTTCAACGCTCGGCGAATTGTCGCTGAACGATAGCGTGGCTTTAACATCTGACGGGGTCATAGCACATCCTCAATCGAAGTATGGAAACAGGGTTTCGATAATTGCACGCCTGGAACAACGGACAAGCTGCGCTCAAAGCCGGCTACGCCGGTCAGGCATTCCGCAGCAGCTCCAGCACCCGGATTACATCCGGGTCGGCAAGGTCGCCTTCCGGTTCCTTGCGTACGAGCAGCAAGTCCATCAGGTCGTTATCGCTCAGCTCGAGCAGGCGCGTGAGGGCGCCCACATCTGCATCGCTGAGGTCATGCTCATATCGGCTGAAAAAACGCTCAAAGATCAGATCGTTTTCCAGCAGGCCCCGCCGCGCGCGCCAGCGAAGACGCGCGCGGCGGAGAGGGTCGGACTGATGCGATGTTGATTCCATCTCAGACAGCGCGGCGAACCATCAATTCCTTGATCTTGCCAATCGCCTTGGTCGGGTTCAGGCCCTTCGGGCAAACGTCGACACAGTTCATGATGGTATGGCAACGGAACAGACGGTACGGATCTTCCAGGTTGTCCAGCCGTTCGCCCGTCGCTTCGTCGCGGCTGTCCGCGATGAAACGGTAGGCTTGCAGCAGGCCAGCCGGGCCGACGAACTTGTCCGGATTCCACCAGAAGCTCGGGCACGAAGTCGAGCAGCTAGCGCACAGAATACATTCGTACAGGCCGTCGAGCTCGTCGCGCTCTTCCGGCGACTGCAGACGTTCCTTTTCCGGCGGCGGCGTGTCGTTGATCAGGTACGGCTTGATCGAATGATACTGGTTGAAGAACTGCGTCATGTCGACAATCAGGTCGCGAATGACCGGCAGTCCCGGCAGCGGACGCAGCACGATCTTTTGCGGCAGATCGTTCATGTTCTGCAGGCAGGCCAGACCGTTCTTGCCGTTGATGTTCATGGCGTCCGAACCGCACACGCCTTCGCGGCACGAACGGCGGAACGACAGCGTCTCGTCAACTGCCTTCAACTTCAGCAGCGCGTCGAGCAGCATGCGTTCGTGCGAGTCGATCTCGATCTCGTACGTTTGCATGCGCGGCGCTGCGTCCTTGTCCGGGTCGTAGCGGTAAATTTCAAATGTACGCTTTGCCATTTCTGAATTCCTTTGACTTGTGCCTTAGAAGGTCCGCGCTTTCGGCGGAACCGATTCGACCGTCAGCGGTTGCATGTGAACCGGCTTGTAGTCGAGGCGATCGCCTTCGCTGAACCACAGCGTATGGCGCAGCCAGTTTTCGTCGTCGCGATGTTCGAAGTCGTTCTGCGCGTGCGCGCCACGGCTTTCCTTGCGCGCTTCGGCGGAAACCATCGTGGCGCGGGCCACTTCGATCAGGTTCGCCACTTCCAGCGCTTCGACGCGCGCCGTGTTGAACACCTTCGACTTGTCTTTCAGGTGGATGCTGTCGACGCGGTCAGCTACTTCGCGGATGCGCTCGACGCCCTCGGCCAGCAACGCCGAGGTACGGAACACGCCGGCGTGCTTCTGCATCGTGCCGCGGATGTCGTTGGCAACCGATTGCGCGTACTCGCCCGAGGACGAGCTATCGAGCTTCGCCAGACGCGACAGCGCGAAATCAGCGGCGTCGGCCGGCAGCGGCTTGTGCTCCTTGATTTCCTTCACGTGCTTGACGATATGGTTGCCGGCTGCGCGGCCGAACACCACCAGGTCGAGCAGCGAGTTCGTGCCGAGGCGGTTCGCGCCGTGCACCGACACGCACGAGCATTCGCCCACTGCGTAGAAACCGTTGACCGGCACTTCGTGACCCTTCGACGTACCCACGACCTGGCCATGGATGTTCGTCGGAATACCACCCATCTGATAGTGGATGGTCGGCACGACCGGGATCGGCTCTTTGATGCAATCGACGTTCGCGAACTTCAGCGCGATTTCGCGGATGGACGGCAGACGCTTCATGATCGTCTCGGCGCCGATGTGCGACAGGTCGAGCAGCACGTGATCCTTGTTCGGACCCACGCCGCGGCCTTCCTTGATTTCCTGGTCCATCGAACGCGACACGAAGTCACGCGGCGCCAGATCCTTCAACGTAGGCGCGTAGCGTTCCATGAAACGCTCGCCGTTCGAGTTGCGCAGAATGCCGCCTTCGCCGCGCACGCCTTCAGTAATCAGCACGCCCGCGCCGGCCACGCCGGTGGGGTGGAACTGCCAGAATTCCATGTCTTGCAGCGCGATGCCCGAACGCGCCGCCATGCCCAGGCCGTCGCCGGTGTTGATGAACGCGTTGGTCGATGCCGCGAAGATCCGGCCCGCGCCGCCCGTGGCGAACAGCGTGGTCTTGCCTTCCAGAATGTAGACGTCGCCGGTTTCCATTTCCAGCGCGGTCACGCCGAGCACGTCGCCTTCGGCGTCGCGGATCAGATCCAGCGCCATCCATTCGACGAAGAACTGCGTCTTGGCCTCGACGTTTTGCTGATACAGCGTGTGCAGCAGCGCGTGACCGGTACGGTCAGCCGCCGCGCAAGCGCGTTGCACCGGCTTTTCACCGTAGTTCGCGGTGTGGCCGCCAAACGGGCGTTGATAGATCGTGCCGTCTGCGTTACGGTCGAACGGCATGCCGAAGTGTTCGAGTTCGTAGACGGCGTTCGGTGCTTCGCGGCACATGAACTCGATCGCGTCCTGGTCGCCGAGCCAGTCGGAACCCTTGATCGTGTCGTAGAAGTGGTAATGCCAGTTGTCTTCGCTCATGTTGCCGAGCGATGCGCCGATGCCGCCTTGAGCAGCAACCGTGTGCGAACGCGTCGGGAACACCTTGGACAGCACGCAGACCGACAGGCCGGCACGCGCGAGTTGCAGCGAAGCGCGCATCCCCGAGCCGCCCGCGCCGACGATAACCACGTCAAACTTGCGACGCGGCAGAGAATTCTTGATTGCAGCCATTCTTTTACACTCTCCAGAGAATCTGCGCAGCGTAGCCCGCCGACGCGAGCAGCCAGACGATCGTCAGCGCTTGAAGCAACAGGCGGATGCCAACGGGCTTCACGTAGTCCATCCAGATGTCGCGGATACCCACCCACGCGTGATAGAACAGCGAAAGCAGCATGACGAACGTGGCAAGCTTCATCCATTGCGTGGCGAAAATCGAGGCCCAGCCGTCGTACGAGAAATCGCGCGCGCCGAAGAACCAGGCGAGCAGGATGACGGTGTAGACCGCCATGATCGTGGCCGTGATGCGCTGCGCCAGCCAGTCGCGCAGACCGTAATGCGCGCCGACAACAAGACGCTTCGAACCGATTCGGTTATTTGATGACATTTTTTAGAATGCTCCGAACAGTTTTGCCGCGAATGCAATGGTGAGCAACGACGACACGACGAGAACGACGATGGAGGTCGACTTGCCCTTTTCCTTCGTTACTGCGTCATGGTTCGTGTCCATCAGCAAGTGACGGACGCCGGCGCAGAAGTGAAACAGAAAGGCCCACGCGAGAACGAGCGTGATGAGCTTGACGATGATGTTGGAGAGGAAACCTTTGAAGACTTCGAAACTGAGTTCAGAAGTGAGGCTCTGATCGAAGAGGTACAGCAGGAACGGAAGAAAAACAAAAAGCAGACCACCGCTCAGGCGGTGCAAGATCGATACTCGCCCCGCTAGCGGTAGACGGTACGCCGTCAATATCTGCCCGATACCGATGTTCCGGAATTCCGGCCTCGGTTTTTTTACGGCTTCAGCCATGCTAGACCCCTACTATGTAGTCACACTAATCCGCAATTTTAGCGCCTTTTTATATCGCGCTGCAGCGAAAACCACGACAGGTCCGTTACAGCACGCGCGATAGAGGCGCCTTCAAACAGGCGCGCGTGTGGGACGCAGCGCCCTTATTCAGCCCGATTCAGCTTAGGTCGTTCTGATAGTAATACCCGGTTGTGACATACCAACCGCGGCGCACTTCTACCGGCCGGTCCCCGTATGTGTAGGACACGCGCTCGACCGATAGCAGCGGAAAACCCGCGGGCACATGCAGCAGATCGGCCACGGAAGGCTCGGCCGCGACCGCGCGGATCTTCTCCGTGGCGCGGATCATGCGGGTGCCGAACTCCGTCTCGAACATCGCGTAGAGGGGACCTTTATACTCCGACAGCCGCTCGAGCGTCAGGCCGCGGAACACGGCGCCGGGCAGCCAGATTTCGTCGAGTACCGTGACTTCGCCGTCGAACTGCAGCAAGCGCTTGATCAAGACGACGGGATCGGCCGGCTTCAGATCGAGTTGCCGGGCAATGTCCGCCGAAGCGCGCAAGCGCCGGCATTCGAGCAGACGGCTAACGTGCGGATGTTCCGCGCCGTCATCGGCCAGTAATCTGAGGAAGCGAAACTGGGCGCGGTCTTCGTTGTGCGTTGCAACAAACGTGCCCTTGCCCTGGCGGCGCACCAGCAGGTTGTCGGCGGCAAGTTCGTCGATCGCTTTACGCACCGTGCCCTGACTGACCTTGTATCTGGCCGCCAATTCGACTTCACTAGGAATGATCTCGCCCGGCTTCCACTCGCCGCTTTCCAGGCTCTGCGTGATCAACCCTTTGATCTGCTGATACAAGGGGCTGAAAGTGGGCGATGCGGCCGTAGACGCAGCGGGTACACCCTCACCCGCCACCCCTTGGCCGCTCGGATTCGTGGTGTTCGCCGGGTTCGAATTCATGCGCGCATTTCATCATAAAGGGCTAGGCCGCGTCTAGGGTTTTCCCCGCAACAGATATGTCTTATATAAGACATAAGATAATGTTGACTTTGCCTCTGACGACTCCTACACTCCTTGTCGGGCAAGGGTTTGCGGGTTTTTCGGCGGCTGTTTGATGCAGCGCCGCGACGCGCCGGCAGCCACTCTGCACCATGCTGTTCCCACGCAGTTCAGGTTTCGATTTCGCCGCCATTCGCTGGTCAGACGCTTGCCGAAACGCGCTGTTTGCAGGAGCCCGCACCGTGCAGCGGCTGCCCGGCGCCTCACAGTCCCGCTCCCGTGCTGTAGTTCAGGTTTCCGGCACGGCGGTCTCGCCGCAACACGCCGCTCGGCCTCGGCAGATTTCGAGGCAGTCCGCGACAGTGAATTCCGCCGTGTTTCATAACGCTTCGCTGAACGCGCATATAGAATGGCGTTTTCCCTAGCGTCTAACGCATCGTCCTGGAGATTTCTCAATGGCTAAGCCCGCAAAGCGCGTTGCCGTCACCGGCGCCGCAGGTCAAATCGCTTACTCCCTGCTGTTCCGCATCGCCAATGGCGATCTGCTCGGCAAGGATCAGCCGGTGGTCCTGCAACTGCTCGACCTGCCGCAAGCGCAAGGCGCCGTCAAAGGCGTCGTGATGGAACTGGATGATTGCGCATTCCCGCTGCTGTCGGGTGTCGTGATCACCGACGACCCCAAGGTTGCATTCAAGGATGCAGACGTCGCCCTGCTGGTCGGCGCGCGTCCGCGTTCGAAAGGCATGGAGCGTAAAGACCTGCTGTCGGCTAACGCCGAAATCTTCACGGTTCAGGGCAAGGCGCTGAACGAAGTCGCGAGCCGCGACGTGAAGGTGCTGGTGGTCGGCAACCCGGCCAACACGAACGCTTACATCGCCATGAAGTCGGCGCCGGATCTGCCGAAGAAGAACTTCACCGCCATGCTGCGCCTGGACCACAACCGCGCGCTGTCGCAACTGGCTGCCAAGTCGGGCAAGCCGGTCGCGTCGATCGAAAAGCTGGCTGTGTGGGGCAACCACTCGCCGACCATGTACCCGGACTTCCGCTTTGCAACGGCAGAAGGTCAAGACCTGACCAAGCTGATCAACGACGACGAGTGGAACCGCAACACGTTCATCCCGACCGTCGGCAAGCGTGGCGCGGCGATCATCGAAGCGCGCGGCCTGTCGTCGGCAGCGTCGGCGGCTAACGCGGCGATCGACCACGTGCGTGACTGGGTGCTCGGCACGAACGGCAAGTGGGTCACCATGGGTATTCCGTCGGACGGTTCGTATGGCATTCCGGAAGACATCATCTACGGCGTGCCCGTCACGTGCGAAAACGGCGAGTACAAGCGCGTCGAAGGCCTGGAAATCGACGCATTCTCGCGCGAAAAGATGGACGGCACGCTGAACGAATTGCTGGAAGAGCGCGAAGGCGTTCAACATCTGCTCGGCTAAGCGGCTGAGCGGACGAACCGGAACTCGTGAGAGAACGCCAGGCTGTCCTCGGGGGCCTGGTGCGAAGCGAGAAGTCTCGCGCGGCGCTTACAGGCGCCGCCGTGGCGGGCTCCGGTTTTTACATGCGAATGCTGCTATTCGCATCTGATCCGAGCGCGTTTTGCGCAGTTACCGCGATGGTCCGGCAGAGCGCACCCGAATCAGATTTCTCCAAACCAAACATTACCCACGCTCCTGACGCCGAGAATGCGCGCCCTCACACCCGCCGAAGTGCTGTTTGACGGCGAAGCGCCGCCCGCCGTGCTGCCTGCCTGCGATCACTACGCCGGCAGTGAAAAGCTGATGCTGAAATCGTTGGCCTTGCAGCAGCAACTGGGCGCCGTATTCGACATCACGCTCGATTGTGAAGACGGCGCGCAGGTCGGCCGCGAAGCGGAGCACGCGGAGCTGGTCGCGTCGTTGCTGGGCAGCGAGCATGACCACTTCGGCCGCGTCGGCGTGCGGATTCACGACTTCGATCACGCGCAATGGCGCGACGACGTCCGTCTCATTCTCCGTGCCGCGAAGCGAGCGCCTGCTTACATCACCCTGCCGAAAATCCGCAACGTCCCCGATGCCGCCGAAATGGTCGCATTCATCGAGGCGACGCGGCGCGAACTCGGCATCACGCAACCGGTGCCGGTGCAATTGCTGGTCGAAACGCACGGCGCGCTGACACGCGTGTTCGATCTGGCCGCGCTGCCCGGTGTGGAAGCGCTAAGCTTCGGCCTGATGGACTTCGTCTCCGCGCACAACGGCGCGATTCCCGATACCGCCATGCGCTCGCCCGACCAGTTCGATCATCCGCTGGTGCGGCGCGCGAAGCTTGAAATCTCGGCTGCCTGCCATGCGTACGGCAAAGTGCCTTCGCATAACGTCAGCACGGAGGTGCGCGACATGAGCGTGGTCGCCAACGACGCCGCGCGCGCCCGCAACGAGTTCGGCTATACGCGCATGTGGAGCATCCATCCGGCGCAGATCGAAGCAATCGTCGCCGCATTCGCGCCGCGCGACGAAGAGATCGCCACCGCCACCGAAATCCTGCTCGCCGCGCAGTCCGCGCAGTGGGGTCCGACGCGCCATCACGACACGTTGCACGACCGCGCGAGCTATCGGTACTACTGGTCGGTGCTGCGTCGAGCGCAAGCGACGGGACGCGCCGTCCCGCAAGACGCCGCGCCGCTCTTCGCGAAAGTGGGCACTGACGTTCCAGCAGGGTCATAAGCGTGAAAGCCGCTGCGGCAATCGGCGCGGCTGTTGTGAGCGGTCTATCCACACGCCGTGAGGCAGTCGAAACAGCCCTCTGTGTGGCGCTGCGCGAGACGGGCGTTGAACGCACAGGTCAATCAGAAGCATCGAGCAGGCACAAAGGAGATTGCGGGAGATGAGCGAGACGACGCAAACCGCTGGTGCACAAGGCGGCAACCAACCCCAAAGCGGCTTCAAACCGAAGAAATCCGTCGCACTGTCCGGCGTGACAGCGGGCAACACGGCGCTCTGCACGGTCGGCAAGACCGGCAACGACCTGCATTACCGCGGCTACGACATTCTCGATATCGCGAGCGCCTGCGAATTCGAAGAAATCGCCTACCTGCTCGTGCACGAAAAGCTGCCGACCCAGGCCGAGCTGACCGCGTACAAAACGAAGCTGAAGGCGCTGCGCGGTCTGCCCGCCAACGTCAAGGCCGCGCTCGAATGGATCCCGGCCGCCGCGCATCCGATGGACGTAATGCGCACCGGCGTGTCGGTGCTCGGCACCGTGCTGCCGGAGAAAGACGATCACAACCTGCCGGGCGCGCGCGATATCGCCGACAAGCTGATGGCCTCGCTCGGCTCGATGCTGCTTTACTGGTATCACTACTCGCACAACGGCAAGCGCATCGAAGTGGAAACCGACGACGATTCGATCGGCGGCCACTTCCTGCATCTGCTGCACGGCGTGGAGCCGTCGAAGGCATGGGTCGACGCGATGCATGTGTCGCTGAACCTGTACGCCGAGCACGAATTCAACGCATCGACGTTCACGGGCCGCGTGATCGCCGGCACGGGCTCGGACATTTATTCGGCCATCACCGGCGCGATCGGTGCGCTACGCGGACCGAAGCACGGCGGCGCCAATGAAGTCGCGTTCGAGATCCAGTCGCGCTACCAGACGCCGGACGAAGCCGAAGCCGACATCAGGAAGCGCGTCGAGAACAAGGAAGTGGTGATCGGCTTCGGCCATCCGGTGTACACGATCTCCGATCCGCGCAACAAGGTCATCAAGGAAATCGCCAAAAAGCTCTCGAAGGAAGCCGGCAACAGCAAGCTGTTCAATATCGCCGAGCGGCTGGAGTCGGTGATGTGGGAGGCGAAGAAGATGTTCCCGAATCTGGACTGGTTCAGCGCGGTCTCGTATCACATGATGGGCGTGCCCACGGCAATGTTCACGCCGCTCTTCGTGATCGCGCGCACGGCCGGCTGGAGCGCGCACATCATCGAGCAGCGCGTCGACAACAAGATCATCCGTCCGAGCGCGAATTACACCGGACCTGAGAATTTGAAGTACCTGCCGCTAAATAGGAGAAAATAGCGGTCGCTGTGCGCTTTCAAAGCGCGTGCAGTTCAACCACGCGGTCGCCAGGACCGGTAGCCCGCGGAATGTTTAACTGAAACTAGATAGAAAGGTTTTCTCTATGAAAAAGCTGATGATCGCCGCCGTGATTGGCGCCCTGTCCACGACGATGCTGTCCGTCGCGACTGACGCCGCCGCGCAAACGGCGACCACCACGAAGCCGGCTGCCAAGGCTACTGCAAAGCGCCCGCAACCGAAGCGCCTGATCAAGCGCAAAGCGAACCCGGCCAAAGAAGCGAAGGTCGATCCGGTGCCGGATGGCGCGGAAAAGTGGTCGTGCAACGAAGGCCTGGCTTTCGAACTGAAGGGTGACATGAAGCGTGACCAGATCGTCACGGTTCACTGGGCTAACAAAAATTACAATCTGCCGCGCGAAGCGACCACCACGGGCGCGGACCGCTTCCACGACGCCGCAACCGGCATGGACCTGGTCGTGATCCCGACGAAGGCAATGTTGTTCTCGGACAAGGACAGCTCGCGTCTGGCCGACGAATGCAAAACGGCAGCCATGGTGCAAGGCGCGCCGGCTCCGACGCAATCGAACGCGATCGACAAGACCAGTAACTAAATATCGTCATCAGGAAAGCTCCCCGATGTCCGCTCCGATTTCCAACGTGCGACCCGCTCCGGACCCAGTCCTGACCGATATCGTCGACTACGTTCTGGATTATCAGGTCGACAGCACGCTCGCGCTGGAAACCGCGCGTCACTGCCTGATCGATACGCTCGGCTGCGGACTCGAGGCGCTTACCTACCCGGCCTGCACCAAGCTGATGGGACCGATTGTGCCGGGCACGATCGTCCCCAACGGCGCGAAGGTGCCGGGCACGTCGTTCCAGCTGGATCCCGTTCAGGCCGCCTTCAATATCGGCGCCATGATCCGCTGGCTGGACTTCAACGACACCTGGCTTGCCGCCGAATGGGGCCATCCGTCGGACAATCTCGGCGGAATTCTGGCGACGGCCGACTGGCTCTCGCGCAGCGCCATCGCAGCGGGCAAAACGCCGCTGGCGATGAAAGACGTGTTGATCGCCATGATCAAGGCGCACGAAATTCAAGGCTGTATCGCGCTCGAAAACTCCTTCAACAAGGTCGGGCTCGATCATGTATTGCTGGTGAAACTGGCGTCGACCGCGGTGGTCGGCCAGTTGATCGGCCTCACGCGCGACGAACTGATCAACGCGGTGTCGCAGGCGTTTGTCGATGGGCACGCGCTGCGCACGTACCGCCACGCGCCGAATACCGGCTCGCGCAAGTCGTGGGCCGCGGGCGACGCGACCTCACGCGCCGTGCGTCTCGCGCTGATCGCGAAGACCGGCGAGATGGGCTATCCGTCGGTGCTGACCGCGAAGACCTGGGGCTTTTACGACGTGCTCTTCAAGGGCAACGCATTCAGGTTCCAGCGTCCGTACGGTTCGTACGTGATGGAAAACGTGCTCTTCAAGATTTCTTTTCCGGCAGAATTCCATGCGCAAACGGCGGTGGAAGCCGCGATGAAGTTGCATGAGCAACTCGCCGCGGCGGGAAAGCGCGCGGAAGACATCCGCAAGATCACGATCCGCACGCACGAGGCCGCGATTCGCATCATCGATAAAAAAGGTCCGCTGAACAATCCGGCCGACCGCGATCATTGCATTCAGTACATGATCGCCGTGCCGCTGATCCACGGCCGCCTGACGGCCGCGGATTATGAAGATTCGATCGCGCAGGACGCTCGCATCGATGTGCTGCGCGCGAAAATGGAATGCGTCGAAGACGCGCAATTCACGCAGGATTACCACGATCCGGAGAAGCGTTCGATCGCCAATGCACTGACGATCGAATTCAACGACGGCTCGACATTCGACGAGGTCGTAGTCGAATACCCGATCGGTCACAAGCGTCGTCGCGAAGAAGGCATACCGTTGCTGGTCGAGAAGTTCAGGACCAACCTCGCGCGCCGCTTTCCGGTCAAGCAACAACTGGCGATTCTCGACGTGTCGCTCGATCAGGCAAGGCTCGAAGCCATGCCGGTCAATGAATACGTCGATCTTTACGTCATCTAGTTATGTACTGTAGTTCCGCGATCAAACCAAGGAAAACACCATGGCCCACAACCTCCACAAAACGCTCAAGGAATTCGACAGCGGTTCCGGCAAAGGCAAGTTCTACTCCCTGCCGCAACTCGGCAAGGCGCTGAACATCAAGATCGACCGCCTGCCGGTTTCGATCCGAATCGTGCTGGAATCGGTGCTGCGTAACTACGACGGCAAGAAAATCGCCGAAGAACACATCGAGCAACTCGCCAACTGGAAGCCGATCGCAGCGCGCGTCGACGAAATCCCGTTCGTCGTGTCGCGCGTCGTGCTGCAAGACTTTACCGGCGTGCCACTGCTCGCCGACATCGCGGCAATGCGCGGTGTCGCGAAACACATGGGCAAGAATCCGAAGTCGATCGAACCGCTGGTCCCGGTCGATCTGGTCGTCGATCACTCGGTGCAGATCGATCACTTCCGCGAAAAGAACGCGCTCGACCTGAACATGAAACTGGAATTCCAGCGCAACAACGAGCGCTACCAGTTCATGAAGTGGGGCATGCAGGCATTCGACACGTTCAAGGTCGTGCCGCCGGGCGTCGGTATCGTTCACCAGGTGAACCTGGAATACCTCGCACGCGGCGTGCACAAGAAGGCTGAAGGCGCGGACACGGTCTACTACCCGGATTCGCTGGTCGGCACCGACAGCCACACCACCATGATCAACGGTATCGGCGTGGTGGGCTGGGGCGTGGGCGGTATCGAGGCGGAGGCCGGCATGCTCGGCCAGCCGGTGTATTTCCTGACGCCGGACGTGGTCGGCGTCGAACTGAAGGGCAAGCTGCGCGAAGGCCTGACGGCGACCGACCTGGTTCTGACCGTCACCGAACTGCTGCGCAAGGAAAAAGTGGTCGGCAAGTTTGTCGAATTCTTCGGCGAAGGCACGGCATCGCTGTCGCTGCCCGACCGCGCGACGATCGGCAACATGGCGCCGGAGTACGGCGCAACCATGGGCTTCTTCCCGGTCGACGAAAAGACGATCGACTATTTCAAGGGCACGGGCCGCACAGACGCCGAAATCGCCGCCTTCGAAAACTATTTCAAGGCGCAAGGTCTGTTTGGTATTCCGAAGGCAGGCCAGATCGACTACACCAAGGTTGTCACGCTGGATCTCGGCACGGTGACGCCGTCGCTGGCAGGTCCGAAGCGCCCGCAAGACCGTATCGAAATCGGTCACGTTAAGTCGACCTTCAGCGACCTGTTCTCGAAGCCGGTGGCGGAAAATGGCTTCGCGAAGAAGGCTGACGATCTCGAAGCGCAATACACCACGAGCAACGGCGTCGACGTGAAGAACGGCGACATCCTGATCGCCGCTATTACGTCGTGCACGAACACCTCGAACCCGAGCGTGCTGCTGGCCGCCGGCCTGCTGGCGAAGAAGGCTGTCGAAGCCGGTCTGACGGTCGCGCCGCACATCAAGACCTCGCTGGCGCCGGGATCGCGCATCGTCACGGAATACCTGACGAAGACCGACTTGATGAAGTACCTCGACAAGCTCGGCTTCACGCTGGCCGCTTACGGTTGCACGACCTGTATCGGCAACGCGGGCGATCTGACGCCGGAACTGAACGAAGCGATCACGAAGAACGACATCGTCGCGGCAGCGGTGCTGTCGGGCAACCGTAACTTCGAAGCGCGCATTCACCCGAACATCCGCGCCAACTTCCTGGCCTCGCCGCCGCTGGTCGTCGCTTATGCGATCGCCGGCAACATCACGCGCGACCTGATGACCGAACCGGTCGGCAAGGGCAAGGGCGGCAAGGACATCTACCTGGGAGACATCTGGCCGACCAGCGAAGAAGTCAACGAACTGCTCAAGTTCGCGCTGGACGCCGACGCGTTCCGCAAGAACTACTCGGCGCTGACCAAGAAGGGCGATCTGTGGAGCAAGATCGAGGGCGAAGAAGGTCAAGTCTACGACTGGCCGAAGTCGACCTACATCGCTGAGCCGCCGTTCTTCGGCAAGGACTTCTCGATGACGCCGGCCGACAGCATCGCTGCCGTCAAAGATGCACGCGCGCTGGGCATCTTCGGCGACTCGGTCACGACCGACCACATCAGCCCCGCTGGTTCGATCAAGGAAGACTCGCCGGCCGGCAAGTGGCTGAAGGAAAACGGCGTGCAGAAGGCCGACTTCAACAGCTACGGCTCGCGTCGCGGCAACCATGACGTGATGATGCGCGGCACGTTCGCGAACGTCCGCATCAAGAACCTGATGATCCCGACGAAGCCAGACGGCTCGCGCGTGGAAGGCGGCCTGACGATTCACCAGCCGGACGGCGAACAAATGTCGATCTACGACGCAGCGATGAAGTACATCGACGCCGGCACGCCGACCGTCGTGTTCGCGGGCGAAGAGTACGGCACGGGCTCGTCGCGTGATTGGGCTGCGAAGGGTACGCAACTGCTGGGCGTGAAAGCCGTGGTCGCACGCAGCTTCGAGCGGATCCACCGTTCGAACCTGGTCGGCATGGGCGTTCTGCCGTTGCAGTTCATCGGCTCGGACAGCGTGCAATCGCTCGGCATCACCGGCGAAGAAACGTACGACATCGAAGGTCTGGGCGCTGACTTCAAGCCGCAACAGGAAGTGACGCTGGTGATCCGCGACAAGGACGGCAAGGAAAAGCGCGTGCAGGTGCTGCTGCGTATCGATACGCCGATCGAAGTCGACTACTACAAGCACGGCGGGATTCTGCCGTTCGTGCTGCGTTCGCTGCTGGCTGCTTGAGGTCTTTGCTTACCTGAGTAGTCGCTGCGAGCTGTTTTGCAGGAGCTGCGTCCTGTGGAGGACGCAGCTGACTTTGAAGCCCGACCGGTGGTCGGGCTTTTTTTTGGCTGCTTACTTTTGGGCTCGGCCTGTCTGGAAAGCGTCGGGGCTGTCGGTGATGCGGCGCTGGGTCATGCGGGCATTCCAGTCGGTGTCGCCTGGCGTGGGTGTGCTGGCACGCGTTGTGATGTTTGAACGACGCTGTTGTGCCGCCCAGTCGCGTAGCGCTGCGCGCTCGGCTGCGTCGGTTGCGGACGTGGGGCGTTCGGGCTGCTCAGTCCATGCGGTCCGTTCTGTCCGTTCAGACTGTTTCGACGCGGAAGGCTGCGTGGCTGGGTTGGTCGCGCGGCTGAGTGCGAGACGTTTGTCGATTTGCAGTTTGCTGAGGCGTGCGATTGGCGCCTGGTAATGGGCCGTTGCGAGTCCGATCGGCGCCATGTGCCGTATGGACACGCGGCCGGTTGGCCGAGGCTCGAGGTGTTCGACGTGTTGTGGCTTCGGCGTGCCGCGAACTGTCGTGTCACGTATCGCGTCGGGCGACTTGGGAGCGCCGGGAGCAGCCGTTGACTTCGGCCCCGCGCTAGCGGCCGATGGCGCGCTCCGCGTGGTCGTCCCGGCGAATTCGGCCGACGGTTGCGCCAGTTTAGCTTGCTCTCGCGGACGAATAGCTGTCGCACTGCTGTCCGTCGACGCGACCGATTGTGTTTTTGCGCTGGCGGCGGCGGTCGGCCCGTCGGCATCATGCGTCGTACAGGTAACCAGCAACCAGGCCAGCGCGATGCTACAGCTCGCGAAAATTGCCGCGCCGAGGAGGTGATCGGAACGGGTCGAACTCGGACGCGCTCCCCCCATCCCAAGGTAGTACCGGGCTTCGGCCAACTGCTCCTCAAAACGATGCGAATGGTCGGGTTGCCGCGGCAACTTGTAAAGAAAGAGAACCTTGGCGCCGGGTGGAACCGGCCCACGACTCGCTGGCGACGCCGAACGCCGCATCGCATTCTGAATCGCCTGTTGCGCGGCGACGTGTGCAGCGGGTTGCGGTTCACGTCCCGCCGCGGTCCGCGCCTGACGACGCCACGAACCGAAAGGCGGCGGCAGGGCGTCGAAGGGCCGCAGACTCGGAAGCGCCAGATCGCCTTCGATCAAGGCAAGCGGTCGGTTCATTGTGAGCTGCTCCGGAAGGCGCGGGACGTGGCTTCAAGTTGCGCAACGAGGGTTCTGGCGCGCGCAGTTAGCGCGTCGATTGCCCCGGCGCCCTGTTCCGGCGGCGACAAGCTCGCGCGCTGCAACGCGTCCATCAAACTATGCGCGCCGACGAGCGCCACTGCTCCGCTCAGGCGATGCAGCACACTATGGAAATGGTCGAAGTCGCCATCACGAGGTAACGCGTCGAGGCGCGCGAGGTCGTCATTCATTGCTTGACGCCAGTGGTTGATAAACGCGTTGAGGTCGACGCCCTCTTCGGACAACGCGTCCAGGAAACGCGTTTCAAAGGGCTCAAAAGGAACGCTTGATGAGCTGTCCGATGACTGCGCTACGCGGGCAAAAAAAGACACCGGTGTGTTGCCGTTAGCCATTTCTACGGATAACTCCCGTTGTTCGACGGTGAACGGCGCGTTGAAGATCGCGCACGTTCGTCGCGCTGTCTTTGAAGACAAATACGCAGGAATCCGCGGACGCCGAATCCAGTAGATCGCTTATCGTTTGGTTTCCTATGCTCCGGGCGGAACGAGACAGGCACACCGTATTCATAGCCCGCGAACCTACTCGACCAACCGGTGCAAAGTCGCGAACTCAATGAGTCCTGCCAACGACGTCAGGCCGAGTTTCTCCTGGATACGGCTCTTGTATGTGCTGACGGTTTTATCGCTGATAAACAAGGCGTCTCCAATCGCCTTATTCGACATGCCTTTTGAAAGCATCTGCAAAATCACCAGCTCTTTATCCGACAGCAAACCGATTCTCGCCTCCTCGCCTCCCCGGCCATCGACGAGCGCAATACCGCCGCCGTGCTTCGTCACCGGGAACACGGTGTAGCCGGCGAGAACCGCTTCGACGCCGCGCATGATCTCCTTCATCTCCTGCGACTTGCCGACGAAACCGTGGACACCCGAGCGCATCGCGCGCGGCGCGAACGTGGCCGGATCTTGCCCAGACAAAACCATTAGGCGGATCGGCGGATGAACGAGTTTGAGACGTGGAATCACATCGAGTCCACTGATGCGCGGAATGTCGAGATCCAGTATGGCGAGCTCCGGAGTATGGATTCGGGCCATCTCGACAGCGGTCTGGCCGTTATCGGCCTCGAGCACATTTTCAACGCCAAGCAATTGCACGAGCTGCATTTTGACGATCATGCGGAACGCAGGATGGTCGTCAATAATTAGAATAGTTGACATTTTTTCTTAACCCTTCTGAATACACAGGCTTTGCGATGTGGGTCGCTGCCCGTCTCAAACTCGAAGGCGCATCGATGTGCGCGGCACGGTTACTAGCTCTCGATCCAAAATCACTACGAGGCCGCCACGACGAATTCGATCTCGATGCGTCGATTCGGCGCGAGGCATCGCAGCAACACATCTCGCTGCGTTTGCCGGCAGTTCACCAGCGGGTTCGCGCTGCCTCTGCCCTGTGCGGTCGTCGGCAACCTCACCCCTAGCGACTGCAGATATCGTTCGACAGTCCGCGCTCGCTGCGTCGACAAACGCAAGTTGTATGACTTGTCGCCAAGGCGGTCAGCGTAGCCGGTGATCTGCAGTTCACGCAGCGAGCGCATCTTCTTCAATCGAATTGCCACGTCGTTCAACTGTCGTTTGCCGGCGGGCAATATCGCGGCATCGTCACCGCCGTTGAAGCGGAAAAGGGAATCGGCTTTGAGCATGATCTTTCGCGACGAATTCGCGGCCGAGATGGTCACAGGCGTACGGCCCGGCACCGGCGCGGATACCGGCATTTGCATTTTCTGCTTGCATTGCAGCGCGGTTTCCGCCGACTGACGCAACTTGTTCTGCACATCAGGCAAGCGCTGCTCGGCGTCGGAGAAACTGCGTCGCCACGCGTCATGGCCGGCCTGCATCAGTTCCACTTCGGCACAAGCGAGCGGCGGCTGAGCCTGCGGACATTGGGCAACCGTAGGATCCGACTTGATGGTATTGACGATCTTCCACAGATCGGGGCGCACCGTGGACACCGTGCGCAGCGCCGGATTG
This sequence comes from Paraburkholderia sp. BL6669N2, assembly GCF_003387275.1. Classification (NCBI taxonomy): domain Bacteria; kingdom Pseudomonadati; phylum Pseudomonadota; class Betaproteobacteria; order Burkholderiales; family Burkholderiaceae; genus Paraburkholderia; species Paraburkholderia sp. BL6669N2. Next base: position 3,293,075 of record NZ_QUNA01000002.1, read on the forward strand.
ATGGCGGATAACGGCGCACCGCTCTCCAGGCTCATGGTAATCATGGCCGCCTGGCCGATCGCTTCTTCGACGAAGCCCCAGTGGTCGTCAGATTGCCGCGCCTGTTGAGCGGCATTGATCCAGCATTGTGCCTTGGCGTGAAAGTAGCCATTCTGATCGCCGGGCAAATGGTCGAGCCGCGCCTGCAGGCGCGCCAGCGCCGTGCTGCTGCTTACCGCCGGCGCATAAGTGCTGATCCATTGTGAGTTGGCGGCGCCCGCGGCTTCGTCCTGTGTGACGTTGAAACGGCTATGCAACAAGGTTGCGTCTTCAATGCCGAGCCGGTCTCGGGCGGCGTGGTTGGCGCAAGCCGTCAAAACCAGCGCGCAAACAAGCACCGTGAGGTGGTGTTTCATTAATTCCCCGCGTCGAGCGCATCTTCTTATTGAGGGCATACGAGTATGCAGAGCCGCCGATGCGTAGGGAATGGGAGCAGTCTTAGATTAATGTCAAAAGATGATTGGCTATTATGCGTTTCGGATGAAAAGCGGTCGCCCGCTCGCGTCGATACTCAAACCTTGACTGCTCGCGCTGCATTTCTCCCTCGCAGCCATTCGAGCGCCAGTAACAGGCTAGTGGAAAAAACAATCAGAATTGTTGCCAGCGCGGCGATGGTCGGGCTGATATTTTCACGGATGCCGGTAAACATCTGTCGGGGCAACGTTGTCTGATCCGCGCCCGCCAGGAATAAGGTGACGACGACTTCGTCGAATGAGGTCGCGAACGCGAACAGCGCGCCTGAAATCACCCCCGGCGCGATCACCGGCAAGGTGATGCGGAAGAACGTCTTCACCGGATTCGCGCCTAGCGACAGACTTGCCCGCACGAGGTTGTAGTTGAACCCCTGCAACGTCGCGGCCACCGTCGTCACGACAAAGGGCACGCCGAGCGACGCATGCGCGAGAATCAGGCCGATGTAGGTGTTGGCCAACCCGAGCGGCGCGAAGAACAGATACATGCCGACACCCACTACCACCACCGGCACGATCATCGGCGAAATCAGGATCGCCATGAGCAGACCCTTGCCGCGGAAGTTCGCCTTGGTCAGTCCGATTGCCGCCAACGTGCCGAGCACGGTTGCAACCACCGTCGCCGACGGCGCAACGATAAAGCTGTTCTTAGCGGCCATGCGCCATTCATCGGATGCGATCAGATTCTGATACCAGCGCAACGACCAGCCCGGAATCGGATACACCAGAAACGTGCTCGACGAAAACGACAGCGGCACGATCGCCAGCACCGGCAAGATGAGATAGAGCAACGTGAGCACGGCCAGCGCACGCAACGCGAAATACCACACGCGTTCGACCAAAGACGTATGCGGCGCGAACAAAGGCTTGGCAAGTTTCATCGCAATAGACTCCGTTCAGCCGAGGCTCAGTGACGAGCGCGTGAAGCGTCCGTAAATGACGTACAGCACGAGCGTCGCGGCGAGCAGCAGGCCGCCGAGCGCGCACGCCATGCCCCAATTGATCGTCACGTTGGTGAAATACGCGACGTAGTAGCTGACCATCTGATCGTTCGGTCCGCCGAGCAAGGCCGGCGTGATGTAGTAGCCGATCGCCAGAATGAACACCAGCAAGGCGCCCGCGCCGATGCCCGGATAAGTCTGCGGCACATAGACGCGCCAGAACGCCGCGAACGGATGACTGCCGAGAGAGATCGCGGCGCGCTGATAGGTGGGCGGGATCGACTTCATCACGCTATAGAGCGGCAGGATCATGAACGGCAGCAGAATGTGCGTCATCGAAATGTAGACGCCGGTGCGGTTGAACAGTAACGCCAGTGGGTCATGCAGCAGCCCGCTGCCGATCAGCGCCTTGTTCACCAGCCCTTCGCTTTGCAGAATCACGATCCATGCGGCGACGCGCACGAGGATCGAGGTCCAGAACGGAATCAGCACGAGAATCATCACGAGATTTGCGCGGCGCTCGGACAGCGTCGAAATCCAGTAAGCGAGCGGATAACCGAGCAACAACGCGAAGAGCGTCACCGCCGCGCCGATCACAAAGGTGCGGCTGAACACGGCGAGATAGATCTGCTGATCAGGATCGGTCGGAATGATGTGGCCGAACGCATCCTGCTTGTGGTCCAGCGAAGCCAGCAGATAGAACGGCGAATATGCGCCGGAATTTTTTGCAATGGCTTGCCAGTACGCGACGTCGTTCCAGCGCTCGTCCAGTTCGACGAATTTTGCGTGCATCTGGGCGGGCGTCAGCTGCAAGGCCTTGTTGTTGTCGTCGACGAACGGCATGGCGTGTGCGGACTTGGCGACCAGCGAACGGTAACCGGGAATCTCCACGTTCAGGCGCCGCGCGAGCGCTCCCATGCCGTCGCTGTCGGCGATCGCGGCAAGATCGACCGCCAGCGCGGCATAGGCGGTGTCGGGCGGCGGCGTCTTGCGATCCCATGCGCTCAATGAGGCCAGTGTATGCGGCAGCGCGTTGACGACCTCCGGATTTTGCGCAGCACGCGTGAGCAGCGCGCCGATCGGCACGACAAAAATGAGCAGTAAAAAAATCGCGAGCGGCGCGATCAACAACAGCGCCATCGCACGCTTCCTGGCCTCCGCCGCTTTGAGTTCGCGTTTGAGTCGGCCACTCGATTCAGGCGTGGAATCAGCAGCGATCGTCATCGTAGTCACACCTGTCTCTCCAGCTCTACATTGGAACCGCACGCACATCCATAAAAAATGCGCGCGCGTCATTGCACATCTCGAAGGCGCGACCACTCTCCCAGCCACGCCCTCTCACGCAAGACTAATTACTTCGACGCCCACGACGAAAACCGTTGTTCCAGTTCATCGCCATGATCCGTCCAGAACGCAAGGTTCTGCAGCACTGCGTTCTTCCCGTTAGCCGGCGAGTTCGGCAGATTCGCGAGCGTCTTCGGATCGAGCGCCTTAATCGCCGCGACATTCACCGGACCGTACGCGATATGGTGCGCATAGTCCTGCTGCGGCTTCGACGCAAGCGAATAAGCGATGTACTTCTCGGCCAGCGCCTTGTTCGGCGTCCCCTTCGGAATCGCCCAATAGTCGAGGTCGTAGATGCTGCCGTTCCAGACCACCTTCAGGTTCTTGCCTTCCTTCTGCGCGGCGTCGATCCGGCCGTTGTAGGCGGTGGACATCACCACATCACCTGCGACCAGGAATTGCGGCGGCTGCGCGCCCGCTTCCCACCACTGGATGTTCGGCTTCAGTTCGTCGAGCTTCTTGAACGCGCGGTCCTGACCTTCCTTGGTGGCGAGCACCTTGTAGACGTCCTTCGGCGGCACGCCGTCGGCCATCAAGGCGAATTCGAGGTTGTAGCGCGCGCCCTTGCGCATCGCGCGCTTGCCGGGGAATTTCTTGACGTCCCAGAAATCGGCCCAGCCGGCCGGCGCCGTTTTCAGCTTGTCCGCGTTGTACGCCAGCGCCGTCGACCACACGAAGAAGCCGACGCCGCACGTTTGCGGTGCTTCGGGAATCAGATCAGTCTTCTTGCCGATCTTCGACCAGTCGAGTTTCTCGTACAGCCCTTCATCACAGCCACGGCCGATATCGCCCGATTCGACTTCCACCACATCCCAGTTCACATGCTTGGCTTCGACCATCGCCTTCACTTTGGCCTGCTCGCCGTTGTATTCGACGGCGGTGACTTTATTGCCGGTCTCTTTTTCGAACGGTTGGTTGAATGCAAGCTTTTGCGCGTCGCCATTCGCGCCACCGAAATTGACGACCGTCAATTCCGCTGCATTGACTTGCGCGGCGCCCAGCGCGAGCGCCACAGCACCGACAGCGATGGCGCAGCGCGATTTCCCGATCTTGCTCATGGTGTGTTGCTCTCCTTTGGTGGTGTGCTTCAGTACGTTCAATGCGACTTTGTTATGTGCTGCTTGACCTGCTCTGCCTGCGTCGAACGCATTGCGTAGTCGACGCGTTCACGCCCCTGCGAATACTCGCAGATGCTCGGGTGCGAATTCGAGTGCGACCGGTGCGCCGGGCGCGAAGGTGTCGAGCACGCCGGTGCCGAGCGGCACCTTCACAAAGCACTCGTCCTGTTGCGGCAGACCACAACGCATGCGTACGTGGTCGCCGAAATAGATCAGTCCGCGCGCTTCACCGGCGAGCGCGTTGGCGCCCGGACGTGACGACCCGCTGGCGAGCTTCATGCGCTCGGGCCGGATGCACGCGACCGCCGGCGTGCCCGCGCGCGCACCGCCGATATTGCGACCGGTAAGGCGCGTACCGTCGATCAGATGGAATTCGCAATACTCGCCGTCGACATTCGCGATCGTGCCACGCAGCTTGTTGCTGTCGCCGATGAAGTTCGCCACGAACTCATTGCACGGCGATTCATACAGACGATCCACCGTATCGAGTTGCTGCACGATGCCTTTGTCGAATACGGCGACGCGATCGGACATGGTCAACGCCTCGCCCTGATCGTGCGTGACGTACACGAACGTGACGCCGAGTTTCTCGTGCAGTGATTTAAGTTCGTACTGCATGTGTTCGCGCAACTGTTTATCCAGCGCGCCGAGCGGCTCGTCCATCAGCACGAGCTTCGGCTCGAACACCAGCGCGCGGGCAAGCGCGATACGCTGCTGCTGGCCGCCGGAAAGTTGCGCCGGATAGCGCTTCGCGAAGCTCTCCATGCGCACCATCTTCAGCGCGTTGTTGGTGCGATGCGCGCGCTCCTCCGCCGAAATCTTGCGCACAGTCAGCGGATACGCGACGTTCTGCTCCACCGTCAGATGTGGAAACAGCGCGTAGTTCTGAAACACCATGCCGATGTTGCGCTTGTGCGGCGGCACCGTATTGAGTAGCGTGCCGTCCAGCCAGATTTCGCCGCCGGTGGGAAATTCGAAACCCGCCAGCATCATCAGACAGGTGGTCTTGCCCGAACCGGAGGGCCCGAGCAGCGTCAGAAATTCGCCCTGATAGATGTCCAGATCGAGCTGTTTGACGACCAGCGTTTCGCCGTCGTAGGTCTTGCGCACACCTCGAAAGCTGACGATCACGTCTTCGGTTTTCATCGTCCAAGTCTCCTCTGCGGTCCGGCTGGCTCCCGTGCAAAGCAGCGGGATTGCATCAATTGCGTGGCTCACTATAGACCGTTACGGTTCTACAATATGGAACCATTTCATTATTCCGGATAGAACCACTTGGACACCGTGATCTTGTCGGATTGGCTCGCCGCGCGGCTCGACCGCACGGCCGCCGAACCGGTCTACCGGCAGACCTTGCGGCTCATGCAGCAGGCGATCCTGACCGGCCAATTGCCGCCTGGCACCAAGCTGCCCAGTTCGCGCACGCTCGCCGAAGACCTCGGCATTGCGCGCAACACGGTGCTGCACGTCTACGACCAGTTGACCGCCGAAGGCTATGTGATCTCGACCACCGGCAGCGGCACTTATGTTGCCGACACGCGCCCGGACACGGCCGCCGTGAACATGCGCAGCAAGCCGGCAGTGGCGAGCGTCGACAAGGAAGACAGCACACCCAGGGAAACTCCCAAGCCGCCGAAACGCGACCTCAGCGATCTGTCGACTCGCGGACGGCGTCTGATCGACAAAGCCGGCGTGTCCGCCAAACAGTGGGGCGCGTTCATGCCGGGGGTGCCCGACGTCGCGGAATTTCCGGCGCGCACATGGAGCCGCCTGCAGGCGCGCTTGTGGAAGGAAGCCAATCCCGATCTGCTTACTTACGCGCCCGGCGGCGGCTACCGGCCGTTGCGGCGAGCGTTGTCGGATTACCTGCGGGTGGCGCGCTCGGTGAATTGCACGCCGGATCAGATCATCATCACCACGGGCATTCATCAATCGATCGATCTGGCGGTGCGCCTGTTGACCGATGTCGGCGACCGCGCGTGGGTGGAGGAACCGTGCTATTGGGGCGCACGCAGCGTGCTGCAGTCATCGGGGATTACCCTCGTGCCGGTGCCGGTGGATGACGAAGGCCTCAATCCGCGCGAACAGGACTTGCAACAGCCGCCGCGGCTCGCGCTCGTCACGCCGTCGCACCAGTATCCGCTCGGCATGGTGATGAGCCTCGCGCGCCGCCGCACGTTGCTCGAATACGCGCGCCAGCACAACGTATGGATCATCGAGGATGACTACGACAGCGAGTTCCGCTACGGCAGCCGTCCGCTCGCGTCGCTGCAAGGACTCGACGAAGCCGGCCAGGTGATTTACGTCGGCAGTCTGGGCAAGATGCTGTTTCCGGGCCTGCGGATCGGCTACATGATCGCGCCGGAGCATCTGGTGGACACGTTCCGCACGGGCGTGGCCGAGTTGTATCGCGAAGGTCAGCTGATGCAGCAGGCGGTGATGACCGACTTCATTATGGACGGGCATCTCACGTCGCACGTTCGGCGCATGCGCGCGCTATACGGTGAACGGCGACAGATTCTGATCGACGCGATCACCGCGCGCTTCGGCAGCGAACTGCCGGTGATGGGCGACGAGGCCGGCCTGCATCTGGTGCTCGGCTTGCCGGATCACGCGAACGACCGCGCGGTGACCGCCGCCGCTTACGACGCCGGCGTGATCGTGCGTCCGCTCGCGAGCTACTACAGCAGCGATACGCCCGCGCGGCGCGGGCTGCTGCTCGGCTATGCGTGCGTGCCGAACGACAAGATCGGTCCCGCGTTCGACACGCTCGCGCGCGTGATCGAGCAAACCGCGCTGAAGGCGCCGACGCGCGCCGCCTGAGCGCGCGCTCACTTCAAGCCGAAGTCGACCCGCGTCGTCGCACCCTTGTCGTTGATGCCCTCGGCGTTCAGTTTCGGCGCGACGATAAACACGCGGCTGCTGTCGATCTTGCCGTCCAGATACTGCTGCACGCTCTGCGCTCTTTGCTGCGCGAGTCGGCGCAGGCTGGCGTCGTCGATCGGCGCGTTGGCGGCAAGCGCGCTCTTCATCTCGTCGTCCGGCAAGCTCTTGGTCAGGCCGACAAAATTGCGCGGCTTCTTGAAGTCCGCCGACTTGTAGGCCTTGCTCAGATACTTGTCGTAGTCCTTCGGGTCGACGGTGACGGTCGACAGATCGACGCTCTCGCCGTTGCCCACCACGTCTTTGATCTTCTGCTGCTTGACGAGGCGATCGACATAGCCGGTGCGCAACGCGGGTTCGTCGACAGCCGGGTCGACGCGGCCGATCAGGTCCATACGGATCGACGGTTTGTCGGACAGTGCCTTCACGATCGTGTCGAGTTTCTGGGTGTCGGCGTCCGTGAGTTTCGCCGAGCCGGGTTCGAACTCGACGTAGCCCAACTCCTCGCCCTTGCCGCCGAACGCGTTGGCGATCAACGAGAACGGCGCGGTCACCGCCTTCTGTAGCAGGTTGAGCACGGCGTGCCAGATCAGGCCGCCAATACTGAACTCGGGATTCGACAGCGAGCCCGACACCGGCAGGTTCACGTCGATTTCGCCGCGCGAATTCTTCAGCAGCGAGATCGCGAGACGCACCGGCAATTTGGTTGCCGTATCGTTATCGACGTGATCGCCGAACGTGAGCTGGTCGATGAAGATGTGGTTATTCGCGTCCAGCTGATCGTTCTCCAGCTTGTAATGCAGATCGACGTTCAGCTTGCCCTTGGTGATGGGATAACCGGCATATTTCGCCGAATACGGCGTGAGATTGGTCAGTTCGATATCGTGCGCGACCGCCGTCAGATCGAGCGCCGGCTTCGCAATCAGCGGATTGACGGTGCCGCGAATCGACAGCGGGCCATTGGCCGCCAGTTTCGCGGCGATGTCGACCGGCGCGGCCGTGGTGGATTGCGTGCCGAACGCGCCGACCGTGCCCTGAATGTTGACCAGGTTCGCCGTGAAATTCGGCTTGATGAAGTTGTCGGTGTACGTCACGCGGCCCTGTTGCAGGACCAGTTGACCGAAGTGCAGTTTGACCGGGCTTGACGGCGGCGTGGCCGCCGTCACTGTGGCAGGTGCCGCCGATGAAGCCGGCGCGGGCGCAGCCGCGACCGCCGATGCTGGTTGCGGCGTCAACGGAACAGGGTCCGTACCGCTCTTGTCGCGCGTCAGCGATTGCGGCGCGCCGCTTTCATGCGCAACGACGTCCTTCAGGTTGAGCTTGCCCTGCGGATCGAGCAGCACGCGTCCATAGAACTTGGTGAACGTGACGCGGCCCGCGTCGACCACGGTGCCATGCTCGTCGTAATCGGCTTTCAGGTTGGACAATGCCAGCGAGCCCCATCCCGCGAACGGGTCGGAGGTCGCCTTGTCGAGCATGCGGACTTCGACGAGCGCCAGGTCGCCGTGATAATTGGCTTTCAGCGACTTTGCCTGATTTAATGTCAGGTCGCCGTTCGCATTGAGCAGCGCGCTCGCGATCACCGCATTCAGCTTGCTGCCGAAGTACGGCTCGAAGGCCGCTGCGTCGAGCCGGTTGGCGTTCACCTTGACGGCCACCTTGAGCGGCGTCGCCGTGACGTCGCCCTTTACGCCAAGCGTGCCCTTCTTGTTCAGCGTGGCCTGCAGATCGATCGGCAACGGACGGCTCAGATCGTCGCTGACGTTTTGCACCTTCAGTTGCAGCGGCGTGATGTTCAGTTTCACCGGCTGCGGTGTGGTGTTGTCGGTGAAATTGGCAGTGGCGTCCTTCAAGGTCAGTTCGCCGATCTTGTAGTGCCACGCGGGGCCTTCCGCCTGCGCCTTCTTGACCGCGTGAATCGCGGTGCGTTGCGGCGCGGCTCCGTGCTGGCCGGCAAGCGCGGCGAGGTTGATGCTGCCGTCTTTCAGACGCTGCGCATCGACCGCGAGGCCGGTCGTGTCGACGCTGGCGATCTCGGCGTTGCGCGCCGCCACATCCACCTGCCTGATCTTCACGCTACCTTGCGCGAGCGAGATCAGCGGGTCCTTGCTTTCGCGCGCCGCGACTTTCAGCGATTGCAGATTCAGTTGCGAATCGGTGACCATCACGGCTACCGGCGACTTCGACCAGTTCGCGCCGACATTGGCGGTGGCGGACAGCGCGCCGTCCGTGATCTGCGCGACGGTTGCGGTGTCGATATACGGTTGCAGCAACGGCAGCTTCAACGACTTCACGTCGATCTTCGCGCTCGCGGTCTTCGCGACGAGGCCGAACGCGCCTGCCACGCCGAGTGAGCCGCCGGCGTCCTTGAAATCCGTGTTTAACGTGTAGTGCGCGGGCGCGGTGGCGAGCGTCGAAAAATCGGTTAGCGTCACGGCCAGTTTTTGCAGGCCGACATCGACGGGCCGCGAAGCCGCGTTGTCGTGGACATTCACGGTGCCGTCATTGAGCACGAAGCGTTTGATCGACAGATCCAGCGGCGGCACTGTCTTTTTTTCCGCGGCACTGGAGCCGGATGCGGCAAGCGGCGCGCTCGCCGCCGGTCGCGCCGCCGCGGCTTCAGACGCGGGCGCAGACGCAGACGCCGGCGCGGGCGCGAACATCTTCTCGACGCTCACCATGCCTTCTTTATCGCGCGCAAGGTTGGCGGTCGGCGCGTCGATACGGATCTCGTCGAAGTGATAGAGGCTCTTCAACGGTTCGAGCGTGGCGGCCGCCACATGCAGCGCGCGCGCCGCGAAGAACGGCGCCTTGCTCTGATCCTGCACATCCACGTCGTTCATATCGACGGTGCCCGCCACGCGCAGCGAAGGCGCGTCGTTGGAGACCACGAAGTTGAGCTTGAGATCGGTGGACAGTTTGCCGGACTGCACGATCACCGGCAGTTTGGTCGGCACGTACGACATGAGACGCGGCACATCGAGCCCGTCGAAGCGCAACGACACTTCCGACTCGCGCGACGCGGCAAACGGCTTGGTCCTGCCGTCGATGGCAAGCGGACTGCCGTCAATCCGCGCACGCAATAACGGCTCGACGAAGATATCGGTTTTCGACGGCAGCGTGGCGATGAACGGAATCCCGAGCTTCCATTGATCGATTACATGCGTCGCGCCGAGCAGTTTGTCGTCGAACGTGATCTGACCGTTTTCGAGCCTGATGTTCGACACGGAGAACAACGTGGGTTTGCTATCCGGCTTGGCCGGCTGCTTCGAGAATTTCTCGATCAGGTCGGTGAAATTGAAGCGCTGCGCATCGTAACGAACAATATGAAAGCGCGGCGAATCGAGCTGCACTTCGTCGATGATCGGCGCCGCGCGAAACAGCGAACTCCATGACGGCTGCACGATGAGCCGTGAGATATCGACGAAGTCGCCCGCGCCGCCGCGCTCGCCGATATGCACACGATCGGCTTCGAGCTTGAGCGTGTACGGATTGAGCGCAATGCGCCCGATGGTAGAGGGACGGTCGAGTTGTTTGCTGATCTGTTGCTCGGCAATGTGGCGGATCAGCGGCGGCGCCGCGAAGAAGCCCAGCAGACCGAACAGTACAACGAAGATCAGCAGACCGGTGATGACACGCCGGGTGCGGCGTGACTGCGCGACATCGCGCATGGTCTGCATGGACGAGGCTAATGATGCTTTATTGAGGCTTGCCATGCTCGGTCTTGGGTAGTGCGGCGGCAAGCCCGCCGCGAAAACGAAAATCCCGCAAGCGGCAGTATAAGTCGTGAATCTTTCGTGGGATATAAATGTAAGGCGTGGCTTACACAATACTCCGCGCAATAGCGTCGCAGGTCCGCCGAGCCGATGCGGCGGACCTGCGACGTTCGATGCGTCAAGCGCTCGTTACTGAAGCGCGGCTGTCACGTCGTGGACACGGAAGCATCATTGGCGCACGACGGCCGGCGGTTGCCAACTGCCGTCGGTGGCTTGCGGCTTGGGCGCGTACAGACGCAGCACCAGTTGCAGATCGGCACGCGGCGCCGGCAGCCAGTTGCCGCTCCGGCTCCGCGTGGACGACACCGTCACGTCGAGCGAGCCGTCGCGGTTGCGGCGTGCGCCATTGCGATCGCCGACCGCGAGACGCGCCGGCGCGCTTTCGCCGAGCGCGCCGTCCTTCGTGTAGGCCGTGATCGACCAGAAGCCGCGCACCGGCGGCAACTGATTCGGCGCGAAGTGGATCACGTAGCGGTTTGCGCCGTTGAGCGCGCGACCGTCGCTGTCCTGCGTAACGACCGCGCGAACTTCGTCGTCTTTCGTGCCGATGCCCGGTTGCGCATAAGCGGCATAGGCGCGCATTGCGTAGTCGGGGCCGTAGTTGCCCACGGCGTCGCCGAACCAGTTCCAGCCGTTGCCGCTCAGCAAATTGGACGGTGGCGTGACGACGCGTTCATGGCCGTCGGCGAGACCGGCCGCGATGGCTTCCGGCGCCTTCGGGAGTTTGACCGGCTCGCCGGGCGTCACACCGAGGTCCGAGAGGAACTTGAGCGCGTGCGGATCCGCTGGAGTCGGCGGATTGTCGGGCAAGGCCTGCGCGAGTCGCGTGAAAAAGCCGTTCGCGTCGAGCGCCGCGACCTGCGCGGCCGGCGTGCCGGCAGCGCCCGCGGCGGCGTCGGCCGCGTTGCTGCGCGGCGGCGTGATCGACGCGGACCGGCTGTCACCCGCGTAGACACTCAGCGGCGCGACACGAATGGCGCGCTGCAGCTTACGGACCGCCGTCAGGTCGCGCGTGCCGTTCGACTGGATACGCACACTCACCCACGCGTTGCGAGTCGGCACGTCGACGCGCTTCACACCTTTGGGCAAATCCCCTTGCCAACCCGGACCGACAAAGGCGATCGCCTGCGCCTTGATGCCGGCCGCGCGCGTGTCGAACTGCGAACTGGTCGACCACACCACGTTGGTCCACATGTCGAGCACGCGGGCGTCGACATAGCGGCCGTGCGAATCGGGCAGCGAAACGATCACCGGTTCGCTGCCGACGTCCAGCCAGCCGGTCGAATCGAATGTATCGAGACTCGGCTGCATTGGATTGGACGCGCCGATCGGCGGCAATGCCTGGGCGTGGCGCAGCGTATTGAGGGGCGCCTGGCCTGGATTGGTGCCGACCGCTGCATCGCGCGTGACGCCCATCAGCACCAGCGGATAGCCGAATACGTACGAGTCGGCCACTTCGTCCTTGATCCAGCCCGTGGATTTTTGTGTCGCGGTGGGGGTCGACGCGCAACCGGCCAGAAATGCGAGGCCCGCGAACGATGCGCAGGTCCAGTGAATCGAAAACAGTGCTCGGCGATTTTTTATCATTCGTTCAGGTGGCGGAACGTGTGGTCCTAAGGGAGACGCCGGCGTGCAGCGAACCCTGTGTGCGCGGCCTCCCAAAGCCCAACGCAGACAGTCCGCGGTTCGCGATGCCGACAACATCGGGTTGTATCGTATCCTTGCCCGGCAGGCAAGCGCAAAGGCTGGATTAGCGCCGGTTCGCGCGCAAGCCGCCTTTTTGCGGTACGGTTGACGTTTTTTGTCACGTCGCCCCGGCGTCCCGCGTCTCGGGCGGCTTTTCATCATTGCCCTTTCGCCCCCTCGTATCCGGAGCGCTTCATGTACATGCCCGCCCATTTCGAAGAGAACCGCCCGGAGGTTCTCCATCGGCTGATCGCCGAGCAGCCATTCGGCGCGCTGATCACCAACGGGCCGAACGGGCTCGATGCGAACCATGTGCCGTTCGAGTTCGAAGTCCCGTCCACGGCCGGTGAAACGCACGGCATCCTGCGCGCTCACGTCGCCCGCGCGAACCCGGTGTGGCAGGAAGCCGCCGCGAATCCGGAGGCGCTCGTGATCTTCCAGGGTCCGGCCGCTTATATCTCGCCTAACTGGTATCCGAGCAAGCACGAAGCGCATCGGCAGGTGCCTACTTACAACTATATGGTGGTGCATGCCCACGGCCGCATCGCCGTGCGCGACGACGAGTCGTTCGTGCGCGGCCTGGTTGCGCGTCTGACGCGCAAGATGGAAGCGGGCGAACCGGTGCCGTGGAAAATGGGTGACGCGCCCGCTGACTTCATCTCGCAGATGCTCGGCGCGATCGTCGGTATCGAGATCGAGGTGACACGGCTGGTCGGCAAGTGGAAGCTCGGCCAGAACAAGGCGGCGGACGACCGCCGCGGCGCGGCCGAAACCCTGCTGGCGCGCGTGAGCGACGAACAGAAGGCCGTCGGTCAAGCCATGCTGGACGCGCCGCCGGCCTTCTGAGCGAGCGTTCCGGCGATGTGCGCGCGCCTTGAAACGCGTCCCGCAATTCGTCCTTGACCTTCCCATCATGGGAAGGTCAATACTGGGTTCATGATGCGGCCCGATGCCGCCACGAGCCTTGCCTACCATGACCGAACTTGCCAACTCGCAGCGCCCCGCGGACGCTGCCGCCTCTCCCGCCCGGATCGCCGAACTGGACATTGGCGGAATGACTTGCGCCTCGTGCGCACTGCGCGTCGAGAAAGCGCTCAACAAAGTGCCGGGCGTCGCGCGGGCGTCGGTGAATCTCGCCACGGAGCGAGCGCGCATCGAGAGCGACGCCGCCGTCGATCCCGAGACGCTCGCCAACGCCGTGCGCAAGGCGGGCTACGACGCCACGCTGTCCGCCGCCGCGGACGCGCCTCCGCTCGTTGCCGAGGCGCAGCAATCCACGCAACTGGCGATCGGCGGGATGACCTGCGCGTCGTGCGCGATGCGCGTCGAAAAAGCGCTGGCGAAAGTGCCGGGCGTGCTGGGCGCTTCGGTGAATCTGGCCACCGAAACCGCAACCGTCAGTCTGGATGGCGCGGCCGCCGCGCCGGACGCGCTGATCGCCGCCGTCAAGAAAGCGGGCTACGAAGCGAGCCTGATCGTGCCGCCGGATACATCGGCCGCGACCGACCGCGCCGACCACGTTGCGCCCGCCGACCGCAAGCGCGACCAGACCCGCCGCGAACTGGCCGCGGTGCTCGCCTCCGCGGTGCTGACGCTGCCACTCGTCGCGCCGATGCTCGGCGAATGGTTCGGCCTGCACGCGATGCTCTCGCCATGGCTGCAACTCGCGCTCGCCTCGATTGTGCAGTTCGTGTTCGGCGCGCGCTTCTATCGCGCGGCCTATCGCGCCGTGCGGGCCGGCACGGGCAACATGGATTTGCTGGTGGCGCTCGGCACGTCGGCGGCGTATGGCATCAGTGTCTATGAACTGGCGACCCATCCGGGCGACATGAATCATCTGTATTTCGAGGCGTCGGCGGTCGTGATCACGCTGGTGCGTTTCGGCAAGTGGCTCGAAGCTCGCGCCAAGCGCCAGACTACTGACGCTATCCGCGCCCTCAACGCGCTGCGTCCCGACCGTGCGCGCATTCGCGTCGGCGCAGACGAACGCGACGTGCCGCTCGCGCAAGTGCGGGTCGGCACGGTGGTGCTCGTGCGCCCCGGGGAACGCGTGCCAGTCGACGGCGCGGTGCTCGAAGGCCGCACGCATATCGACGAATCGCTGATCACCGGCGAAAGCCTGCCGGTGCCGAAGCAGGTGGCCGACGCGGTCACCGCCGGCTCGATCAACGGCGAAGGCGCGATTGCCGTGACGACCACCGCGATCGGCGCGGAAACCACGCTCGCGCGGATCATCCGCCTCGTGGAAAGCGCGCAGGCCGAGAAAGCGCCGATCCAGCGCCTCGTTGACCGCGTCAGCGAGATCTTCGTGCCGGCGATTCTGGCGATTGCCGCGCTTACGCTGGTGGGCTGGTTGATCGCGGGCGCCGGCGGCGAAACCGCGATTCTGGACGCGGTCGCCGTGCTGGTGATCGCGTGCCCATGCGCGCTCGGCCTGGCCACGCCGGCGGCGATCATGGCCGGCACCGGCGTCGCGGCGCGGCACGGCGTGTTGATCAAGGACGCCGAAGCGCTGGAAACCGCGCATCGCGTGACGATCGTCGCGTTCGATAAAACCGGCACGTTGACGCTCGGCCAGCCGTCGGTGACGGCGTTCGAGCCGATCGGCGGCATCGGCCGCGATGAAGCGCTGGCGCTTGCGGCGGCGGTGCAGCGCCATAGCGATCACCCGTTGGCGCGCGCGGTGTTGAAGGCGCATGAAGTCGCGACGGCGAACAGCGTCGATGCGACGGCGGCTGACGCCGACGGTGTGGCGGCAGCGAGAACTCGCGGTGCGGCGGCAGCGAGCGCCGGCGGTGCGCTGGCAACGGACACCGGCGTCGCGGCGGCGTCTGGACAAATCCCGCCGCAGCATGCGAGCGCCGCGCGCGCGGTTGCAGGCCGTGGCGTCGAAGCGGACGTCGACGGCCGCACACTGGCGCTCGGCAGCACGCGCTGGCTCAATGAACTCGGCATCGACCTGCCGCCGGAACTCGCCGCTCGCGCTCACGAACTCGAAGCCGCGGGCAACACGGTTTCCTGGCTCATGCAGCGCGATCCGCAAGCGCCCGCGGCACTCGCCTTGATCGCTTTCGGCGACACCGTCAAACCGACCGCACGCGCCGCCGTCGAACGGCTCGCGCAGATGAGCATCAAGAGCGTGCTGCTCACCGGCGACAATCGCGGCAGCGCGGCGAGCGTGGCAAGGGCGCTCGGCATCGACGAATTTCACGCGGAGGTTCTGCCCGACGACAAGGCCCGCGTGATCCGCGACCTGAAAATTCGCAGCGCCGGCATCGTCGCGATGGCGGGCGACGGCATCAACGACGCCCCCGCGCTCGCCGCCGCCGACATCGGCATCGCAATGGCGACGGGCACCGACGTCGCCATGCACGCGGCCGGCATTACGCTGATGCGCGGCGATCCGGCGCTCGTGGCCGACGCCATCGACATCTCGCGCAAGACGTGGCGCAAGATCCAGCAGAACCTGTTCTGGGCGTTCGTTTATAACCTGATCGGAATTCCGCTGGCCGCTTTCGGTTTGTTGAACCCAATGCTCGCCGGCGCGGCGATGGCGTTTTCGAGCGTGAGCGTCGTGACCAACGCTCTGCTGCTGCGCACCTGGCGCGGCGCGCAGAATCGCTCGGCAAGCTGAGCGAACACGCCGAGCGATGCCATGCGGGCCGCGCCGATTTCGGGCGTCGTCACGGCGCTCTGTGGCTGTGCGCCTGACGCGGCGCGCAAGTCGTTCGACGCACTGAGCGGACGCAGACAGAAATACCCGGCACACGGCGGGGCCAATTTGCAGCGCCGCCACCAAGGCGCTATTGCTGTGAGCCGCGCATCGAACCGCTCCGCCGACAGCATGATCCATTACTAAGTGCTTTCAAATCCCTAAAGAAAGCGGACGCCGCGGCCGTAAACAAGCCATCGATGCCGGGCATGCCTATGCATGGCTCGCGCGCGCCTGTTCTCCTTTACTCGAAAGACGTCCATGGAATTTCTCTCTTTGCGCCGCGCCAGCGTCGGCGCGCGGCTCGCCATTCTTTCGTGCACGCTGGTGGCGTTGATTTTCGCCGCGTTCACGTGGGCGCTCACCCGCACCGCCGGCCAGCAGATCAGCGATCAGGTGCTCGAACGCATCGCCGATAAGGACCGCTCGATCGCCGCAATGATCAAGCTGTTCGACAGAGCCTTGTCGAACGAGGTCGATCGCTCGATGTCGCTGTTCGCGAGTTTCCTGCCCGCCGGCTACACGCTCGACGAAACCCAGAAGGTCGACATCGGCGGCGTCGCCACGCCGACCATCAAGGCGGGCGACAAAGTCCTGAACATGGATTTTTCGATCCCCGATCTGTTTCTCGAGCGCAGCGGCGCGGTGGCCACGATCTTCGCGCGCAGCGGCGATGATTTCGTGCGCGTCACCACGTCGCTGAAGAAACAGGACGGCTCGCGCGCGATCGGCACGCTGCTCGACCGCAAGGCGCCGGCCTACGCGCTGCTGCTCGCCAACAAGCCTTATACGGGACTTGCCGCGCTCTTTGGCAAACGTTTGATCACGCAATACCGGCCGATCACGGACGCAAGCGGCCGCGTGATCGGCGCGCTGTTCGTCGGCGTGAACGTGGACAAGGAAATCCAGTCGGTGCAGGACGGCATTCGCAACTTGAAGATCGGCGACAGCGGTTATTACTTCGTCGTGAATGCGTCGAACGGCGCGGATCGCGGCAAGCTCATCGTGCATCCGGCCGCCGCCGGCCAGAGCGCCGACAACGCGAACGCGCCGTATCAGCAGATGCTCGACATGAAAGAAGGCCAGCTCGAATACAGCTCCGCCGATGCGACACTCGGCGAACGCGGCTCGCACGACAAGTTCGTGTCGTTCGTGACCGTGCCGGAATGGCAATGGCTCGTGGGCGGCGTCGCGCCGCGCGACGAAGTGATGGCCAACGTCATCACCACGCGCAACGAATTCCTGCTGCTCGGCTTCGTGCTGGTCGGCGTGTTCGCGGCCGTGTTCCTGTTTGCCGTGCGACGCCTCGTGAGCCGCCCGCTCGACGAAGCCGTCAAGGCGTCCGAACGTTTCGCCTCGGGCGATTTGAGCGTGCGCGTCGCGAAGGGCGCGAACGCGCGCGCCGATGAAATCGGCCGCCTGATGCAGTCGATCGACGGCATCGGCGAAGGTCTCGCGCGGATCGTTTCGCAAGTGCGCAATGCATCGACGGATATGTCGCAGGGTACCGAAAAGATCGCCACCGGCAGCGGCAATATCGCTGCGCGGATCGCCACGCAGGCGAGCAGCCTCGAAGAAACGGCGGCCAGCATGGAAGAGATCACCTCGACCGTGCAGCAGAACGCCGACCACGCCGCGCAAGCCAACACGCTCGTCACGCGCGCCGCCGATGCCGCGCTCGAAGGCGGCCGCGCGGTCGAACGCGTGGTGTCGACGATGGGCGAGATCAGCCGCTCGTCGCAGAAGATCGCCGAGATCACCACTGTGATCGAAGGCATCGCGTTCCAGACCAATATCCTCGCGCTGAACGCAGCGGTGGAAGCCGCGCGTGCCGGCGAGCATGGCAAGGGTTTCGCGGTGGTGGCTTCGGAAGTGCGCGCGCTGGCGCAGCGCAGCGCGGCTGCGGTGAAGGAGATCGAGAGCCTGATCGCGACGTCCACGGCAACCGTGCAAAGCGGTTTCCAGATCGCCGAAGAAGCCAGCTCGACAATGCAGGGCATCGTTCAACAGGTCGGCCAGGTGCGGGCGATCATGGGCGAAATCAGCGTCGCCTCACGCGAGCAATCGGGCGGCATCGAGCAGGTGAATCTCGCCGTCACGCAAATCGGCGAAGCCACGCAGCAGAACGCGACGATAGTCGGCGAGGCAGAACTCGCGGCAGCCGAGTTGCGCGATCAGGCCGCGCGTCTCGCGCAGGTGGTCAGCGTGTTCAAACTGGGAAGCGGGCGCGATTGAGGCAGGGTTGTCACGGCGCCGTGCTGCCTGATGCAGCGCGCGCCGCCTGCCGTTGCAACAGTGGAAATGCCTCGCTTCGTCAGAACTCCACGTCCAGCTCGTCGATCTCCTCCACTTCCTGTTGCGCGTCGGCGATCCACTCCTGCATCTCGGGCAGTGCCATGATCCGCTGCCCGTATTCGACGATCTCCGGATCGAGTTTGACGTCGTAGGTCACGAAACGCGTCACTACGGGCGCGTACATCGCGTCCGCCGCCGTGCGCTCGCCGAACAGAAACGGGCCGCCGTACTGGTTCAGACAATCGCCCCAGATCGTCACGATGCGGTCGATATCCGACTGAGCCCGCGCCCATACCTTGAAGCCCGGAAAGTGCGCTTTGAGGTTCATCGGCAGAGCCGAACGCAGCGAGCCGAACCCTGAGTGCATTTCGCCGCAAATCGAGCGGCAATGCGCGCGGGCGCGAATATCTTCGGGCAGCAGTTTCGCGCCCGGTTTCAGTTCGTTCAGATATTCCGCGATCGCCAGCGTGTCCCAGACCTTGATGCCGTCATGAACGAGGCACGGCACCAGGATCGACGGCGAAAGCAGCAGGAGTTCAGCGCGTGCCGCAGGGTCGTCGATCGGCATCACGATCTCTTCAAAAGGCAAACCGCTGAACTTGGTCAGCAGCCAGCCGCGCAACGACCACGACGAATAATTCTTGCTGCTGATGGTGAGCGTGGTATTCGCCATACGATTCTCCTCCAGATGAGGCGCTCGATCGGCGCCCGACGCCATGCGTGCACGTTGCCGTGCGCGCGCGCACCAAAGCGCGGCAAATTCGGCCCGTTCTCCCGACCGGCGCAAATGCTATGCCAACGCGACGGCACGGCTGCGCGAGTGCGTACGCATGCATGGCACATGACTTGCCTTTATTTGGGCTCCTTCCTCTTCAGCATTCGTGCGAAGGTTATGAACCTGTTCGCATATCCCACATACCAGGCTTTCGCCGACATGACGCTGCCAATGCGGCACGGCGCGGCGCTGGTGAATCATTCGCTCGACGCATGGCCTGCGTTCGGCGAGACGTCGCATGGACGTTCGATCCGCGCGGCCTGCGAGTTGTTGACGCTCGCCGGGCTCACGCCCGTGCGGCCGCCGTTCGAGATCGACAACGTGATATCGGAAGGCAAATCCGTGGCGGTCGTCGAGGAAATCGCGGCGCACACGCCATTCTGTTCGCTGCTGCATTTCCGCAAGGAAACGCCGCCGTCGGCGCCACAACCGCGCGTGCTGGTGATCGCGCCGATGTCCGGCCACTTCGCGACGCTGCTGCGCGGCACCGTGCGCACGATGCTGGCCGAACACGACGTCTACATCACCGACTGGCACAACCCGCGCGACGTGCCGCTAAGCCAGGGCCGCTTCGGTTTCGACGAATTCGTGCAGCACGTGATCGACTTCACCGAAACGATCGGGCCCGGCGCGCATCTGCTCGCCGTTTGCCAGCCGACGGTCGCCGCGCTGGCCGCGGTCGCGCTCATGGCCGCCGACGATCATCCCGCGCAACCGGCGAGCATGACGCTGATGGCCGGTCCGCTCGATACGCGTATCAACCCGACGCGCGTCAACGAACTCGCCAAAAGCAAACCGTTGGAGTGGTTCGAGCAGAAGCTGATCAGCGCGGTGCCGTTCGGCTTTGCGGGCGCGCACCGGCGCGTGTATCCGGGCTTCATGCAGTTGACCGCGTTTATGGCGATGAACCTCAACCGGCATCTCGACTCGTTCGAGACGATGTATTACGAGCGCGCCAAAGGCGATCCGGCAAAGGCCGACACGATCCGCACGTTCTATGAAGAATACTTCGCGACGATGGATCTCACGGCCGACTTTTATCTGGAAACCGTCGATACGGTTTTTCAGCGGCATGCACTGCCGTTGCATGCGCTCGAAGTGAAAGGGCGTCTCGTCGAACCGTCGAAGATTCGCCGCACCGCGTTGCTCACCGTGGAAGGCGAGAGGGACGATATCTGCGCCGTCGGTCAAACGCTCGCCGCGCAGGACATGTGCGACAAGTTGCGGCCGTATTTGAAGACGCATCACGTGCAGACCGGCGTCGGGCACTACGGCGTGTTCAATGGACACCGCTGGGAGCGGCACATTTATCCGCGCGTGCGCGCCGTGATCTACGACAACGAACCGCGCGCCGTGCTGGTGAGTTCGCGCGCGCGCACGATCCAGCCGGTGCCAGCCGCAACGGCGGCAGAAGTCACGCCAGCAGCGCCGGCGGCAACGGCGGTGGTCGATGTGGAAGTGGATGCGACGACGGCGAACGCTGCGAACGGAACTAGCACCACATCAAGTGCGAGTCCGGCGGCGGCCATCAAGCCGCAAGCGTCACGCACTCCACGCAGACGGCCGCCGGCGGCGCAATGAGCTGCTGTTCGGACGCGCGCGGCGGCTGTCCGCTTGCTTGCTTGCGTAGTACCCGCTATTCAAGCGTGCAGCCGCCTTCTACCTTCGCTAAGCCGCAACGCTCTTCCACGGCGTCACGGTCGGCACGTCGCACGGCCCTTCGACTTCGATCGATTTGAAATCGGCCGGCGAAACGATTTCGATGTACTCCATATCTTCCGAGTAGTCGAACAGATAGTGGACGATACCCGGCGCCTGATGCACGCAATCGCCGGCGGCGACGAGCGTCTCCTTGTCGCCGTACATGAAGCGCGCCCAGCCCTTCAGCATGATCACAATGTGGAAATCGGCTTCATGACGGTGCCAGCCGGTGCCTTGCTCTGGTGCGTGGTTCGCCTTGACGAGTTGCGCGAGCACCTTGCCGCCGGTCGCCTGCGCGATGCCTAAATCACGGTAGAGAAAAAAGTCGCGTAAGCCCTGATCCTCATAGGACGTGTCTTGCGGACGGACATGACTGAATTGCGTGGCGAATTCGGTGGACATGATCGCGCTCCTCGCGAGTGAGCCGGCAGTTGAAAACGACGCGTTGGAGCGTCGGTTGCAAGCATCAAGCGCGCCAGTGTGCGGGCGCTGCATTTGCTTTTGCGCGTTTTCGGAGGCGATGCCGTGAATGTCGCGCCATCTGGCGTGGCGCGACGTGGTTTTGAGCGCTGCGCTGTCTACGCCGTCGGGCGGAACATCTGGAACATGTCGCCGATTTCCGCGTAGTCGGCGCGGTAGCCGGCACGCATGATCGGCTGCGCGGCGTGGGTGTCGAACAAGCCGTCTTTCAGATACGCCTCGTTGATATGCACGCCGACCACTTGCCCGAGCGACAGATAGTTGTCCATCGGCTTACCGTCGAGCGTATGCAGCCGCACCACCTGCAGCAACTTGCATTCGAGCGCAGCCGGCGATTCCGCGACGTGCGGCACGGCCACGTTGCGGCCCGGCGCGGGCGTGAGGCCCGCGAGTTCGAATTCGTCGACGTGCGGCGCAACGGGCGCCGACGAGCGGTTCATCTGCTCGGCGAGCGGTTTGGTGGCCAGATTCCAGACGAATTCGCCGGTGGCTTCGATGTTGGCGACGCTGTCTTTATGGCCTTCGCTGGAAAAACCGATGATCGCCGGAAAGCTGGCGAACGCGCCGAAGAAACTATAGGGCGCGAGGTTCAAGGTGCCCGCGGTGTCGCGTGAAGAAATCCAGCCGATCAGACGCGGCGCGACGATGGCTTTGAACGGATCGTGCGGGAGGCCATGGCCGGTGGCGGGGTCGTAGAAGTAGTGGGGCATGGAGATTGGGGCCTTGCGGATGGGGCGAGACGGCAGTTATACCGCAGAGCGGCGCAGGCTGCTGGGCGGGCCTGAAGTGCGAGGCTTCTCTTAACGCCGCGCTCTTCAGACTCGCCCTTTCGTGTCAATCAACCCCGACTAATCACACGCTTGCGCCCTTGCTTCACCTGCTCCAGATGCGCATCGTCCCAGTCATGGAAACCCGCTCCGCTGCGCACGCCGACACGCCCTGCTTCGACGTGCTCACGCAACAGGTCGAGCACGTCTTCGTCCTTGGCCAGTTCCGGCATCAGATGGGAAGCGATATCGAGGAAGGTGTCGAGGCCGCCCATGTCCGCGCCTTCGAGCGGTCCGACGATTCCCCAGCGGCGACCCAGCGACGCCTTCATCACGCGGTCGATCACGTCCGGCGTCGCCGCGCCCGAGCGCACGATATTCAACGCCTCGCGCAGCACCGCGAACTGCAACCGGTTGCCGACGAAACCCGGAATCGCCTTCGCCAGCACGACGGGCTCCATGCCGATCGCACTCATCAACGCAGCTGTCTGCTGCGTCACTTCGGGCGCGGTTGCCGTTCCCGGCACGACTTCGACGAGCGGAATCATGTGCGGCGGATTCCAGAAGTGCGCGATCACAAAGCGGTCTTTCGCCTGCAACGGAGCGGCGAGTTGATCGGGATGAAAACCGCTGGTGTTGCTCGCGAGAATCGCGTCGCCGGCCAGCAACCGGGTCAGCGCCGCATACAGGCGATGCTTCAGTTCGAGCACCTCGGGAATCGCTTCGATCACGAATTGCGCCGATGCCATGACGTCGAGTTCGGCATGCGTTTCGATGCGCGCCAGCGCCGCCCGTTTGGCCGTCGGGTCGATGCGGCCGGCGTCAATCAGTTCGTCGAGCACCGCCTCCGCCTTCGGCGCGACGCTCGCGAGCCGCGCCGGATCGACGTCGTGAACGATCGTCCTGTGTCCATGCAACGCGCTTTGCGTCGCAATGCCGACGCCCATCAACCCCGTACCCACTACGCCAATCACTGCGTTGTCCAAGCCGCTCTCCTGCTGCCGTCGATAAAGCGTTCAAGCATAGCGCAGCAAGCCGATTCGTAAGTCCGAACGTGACAAAGCCGGTCTTCCGCGAGGAAAGACCGGCTTTGTGCACTTCAGGCCGACGCCGCATCGTGCGGCGCCGTCACGCGCGAATTAGTAGCGCGGGGGCGGACGATGGTCGTCGCGGTGATGCGGATCGTACTCGTGCGGGTGGTGGCGCATCCAGTCGTCGTGCGCCCAATAGCGATGGCCGTCGTAGTAACGGTCGCCGTGCCAGCCGATATTGATCGACACGCCCACCGGCATCATGTGCGGCTGACCGTAGACCGCCGGACCCGGGCCGTTTTCGACTACCACGCGTTCCTGAGCGAATGCGCTGCCGGCCGCGAGCAACGCGCCGCCTGCCAGCAAGGTTGCGATGATTGAACGCGATGTCTTGTTCAAGGTTTTCATAGTGACCTCCCATCAAAGTTTTGTATCAAGCCGGCGTCCGTGCTCGAGATCGACCTGAATCTGCATTTTCGGGTTCGCACCAGACGCCGTACGCTTGAGACCAACTTTAGCGGCGCAAACCGCATGAAGACGTGAGCACTTGTAAGCGCTCATTTCATAGAAAGGGACCGATGACCAAAGCGCATTTTGCCCGTCCGGCCCTGTGTACAAAGCCATGCGCTATGACTGGGCCACGCTGACCCGGCGGCCATCTTTTCAGGCGCCGTTACATTCATTTCGGCCGGGAAATATTCGGAGACAAGCCCTGAAGGACGAAAGCGAGTCTTAAAAACAAAAAGCCACGGTACGCGTTTCGCGAACTGTGGCTTCAACAGTGATGCAATGCGCACCCGAAGTGCGCGCCCGTACGCGGTTGCTCCGCGCTAGGGCCGGTACGGCTTTGCTCTTAGTCGCTCAGCTTGACGCCGAACAACGTACCTTGTGCTTTACGGACGCGTTGTGCTTCGCGGCTACGCGCTTCGTACGAGTAGTCCGAATCCAGCGGCAGATGGGGCGACGCAAAGAGGTCGCTGACTTTTTGGAACAATGCAAAAATGAAGCTCATGGCGACTCCCGGTTAGTTGCTGCATTTGCTAGGGTTTTCCCTTAAGAAGAAGTATAGGGTTTTCCCTAGGCAAAAGCTAGTGCAATGCAGCATTTTTTCGGTGTGGTGCGTTGTCGCAGCGTATTTTTCACATGTTGCGTTGCATCATGACAACGTCCCCTTTTTTTATTTCCAGGGTCGAAAGGGGCTGGGTGCTGCGGCGGGCTCGACGTCGGCTTTTTGACTGCGCACCAACTTTGACTCGCCACGGGCTTGCGTGGGGTCATCACGGCCGCGTCAACGGCGCTTGGCGCTGGCTGTCCGGACGTGTCAGCGTCTGCGCTTTCTACGGACACGATCAGCCCCGCAGCGTCCGGGCCAGATTGTCTTGCGGCTTCACGCGGCGGCCGTTGCTGAAAAATCGGGCTGCGGGCGCCGGACAGCGCCCAGGGATAGGAAAGTGGACCACCGCAACCGGCTTGTCGCCGGCGCGGCGCTCACTGAGTGTCAGTGCGGGCTAACCGCTTTCTGCTTATGTCCATGCTGCGCCCGCGTTGCGCGCCTCGCATGCGTCGGCGTGGCGGCGGCTTGCTGGGGCGCCGTGAGCGCTGCCGCAGCCACGTCGGAAGCGGCATTAGTGGCGGCAGCGGTCGCCATCGTCACGTGCGTGTCGAGCAAACTGGCCATGGCTGCCTGCTGGTTCTGCATCATCTGCTCGATGCGCTGCTGCTGGGCGCTCGTTTCACGCGTGAGGCGCATCAGTAGCACGGTTTGCGTGATGCCGATCGCGACCGTCACCAGCAACGCACCGACCACGATCGACAGCATCCATTTCATGCGCCGCGAATGATCGGTTGCGGCGTGGCGCTGATCGGCGATCACACCATAAAGCGCGTCGACGGTATCGGCAAATGCGGTTGCCCGCGCGCGATCGAGTTCCGGCGCGGCGCGCAGCGCAGCCGCGGCCGCTTCGGCACGCCGGGCTTCCCGCCAAGGCATGGCGAATGCCGCGTTAGCCTGTGCGGACGCTGAGGAATTCATTGACGTCTCCGACGCCGTGCTTTTCGACGCGGCGATTGCAGCTTCCGTCGGCGCCCTATGCTGGTTCGGCACCGCGCCCGGCTTGGACCCTTCAGCAGCAGCGTCCGGTTGTGCCGACTCGGGTTCGTCCGTTGCGCCCGTCACTTTACCCGCGACCGCGGCCTGTTCTTGTGAAACCGATGCCGATGCCGATGCCGATGCCGAAGCTACACCAGAAGCCGAAGCCGCCTTGCCAAAAGTCGCCGCGAGCCGCTGCGTCGCCCTGACACCGCCAGCGGTCGACGCCGCCATCACATCGGCCTTTGCATCCGGCTCGGCCGCCTGGCGCAGCGCGGTCACGCTGCGCGCCACGGTCGCTGCCGCCATCGCCGGGGTAAGCGGCGCCGATGCATCGCGCGCCGGTGTCGTCGAGTTGTCCTCTGCAGACGCGGCCATGTCCGCTGCCGGCTTCGCATCGCCCAAAGCCAGTTCGCCGGCGGGCGAAGCCGCCACCACCAAAGGCTCGATTTCTAGCCCGCTCAACAGCGCGTTGACCGGCACCGGTTGGTCGTCGGGCTTAGCAGCGCGTGGCGCGCGGCGCGCGGCCCGCGCGTCCACCAACGTGTTGTCGCCGCCATCGATCGCGCCGACCGCTGCCAACACCACATCAGGTAATTCGAAACCATGCAGCGTGCCTTGCCGGATATCGATATTCATCGCTTCCAGCGTGGCGCGGGTGGGATCATCGGGGAACAGGTCGAGCGTGCTGTCGTCGCGGGAGGCGTCGCTCAATTGCGCGAGACGTTGTGCCGAGCGCGCCGCGCGCGCCAGCTTGTTTTCAGTTTCGGTCGGGACGGTGGCCTGGCGGCGCTTCTTCGAAGCGACGCGCTGAGGCCGGGACTGCGTGGATGCTACGGAATCTGCCATAGAGAAAAAAGCGGTCGTCGCCGGAAAGCGGGCGCCGAGCACCGCTCGTCAATGCCGTTGGAATTTTTCGAGAGCGCATTGTCGCATGGCCGCCCGCGCCCGCCGAAGCCATTCGGCGAGGATTTTCAGATTTCAGGAGGCCGCGTCGTCCTGCCGGAACTGTTTGACGCCATGCAGTCGTCGCAAGCGCGCGGCGGCCACCATCAGGCGTGCGATGAGTTCGAGATTCCCCAGCATTGTTCTTGCTCCTCAGCGGAAATTATCTGAAGTAGTCTCCGCATCGGTGACGCAGTGCCAGTGCGAGCCGTTTGCTTTATGCTAAGCCGCACGTCGCCAGGCAGGTCGCGCGGGCCGGTCGCACGAGCTGGTCGCCATCCTGATTTTGCGGCTGCCGGTTTGCAAAACAGGTAGCATCCAGGCTCGTCGGCAGGTTCGCCGGCAACCGCGCCGCGCTGAAACTCAGGCCACGGAAGCAACAAATATGGCCGCCGTCGCTTCGCTTCGAAATACCCTGTTCGCCCCATTTTGACTATGCAGAGCATGAACCCACCCGCCGCTTCCACCCTCGCACTCGCCGCCAATCTGCGCGATCACTTCACAGGCGTGGTGCTGCCGATCTGGCGCGGCCCGGGTTTCAATACCGCACTGAAGCTGCCCTACGAAGCCGTCAGCGCCGAAGGTCATCAGCCGCTGCCCACCGAGCGCTATCGGGCCATGGCCTGCGCGCGGCAGTTGTTCGTGTTCTCGCAAGCAGGCGACCCAGCCCATGCGCAGGTGCTGTTCGACGCCTTGACGCATACCTTTCAGGACACGCGCGACGGTGGATGGTTCTACAGCGTGGATGCGCAAGGCGCACCGCTCGACACCACCAAGGACCTGTACACGCACGCGTTCGTGGTGTTTGCCTGCGCAGAGTATGCGCGGCGCTCCGGCAATCGCGATGCGCTGGAAATCGTGCATCGCACGTCCGCGCTGATCCAGTCGAACTTCGCCGCCGGGGACGATCTGTTCAACGCCGCGCTGAACGCGGATTTCTCCAGCGTGACGGGCACGCCGATCCAGAACCCCTTGATGCACCTGACCGAAGCCTGGCTAGCCGCTCGCGAAGCTACGCATGACAACGCTTTCGACGCCGCGCTGCGGCGCCTCGCCGGCGCGGTCGCGCAGCGCTTCGTGCATGCGCCGACGGGCTGCATCGCCGAATTGCCGATCGGCGCGGACGATAACCGTCTGGAACCCGGGCACCAGTTCGAATGGTTCTGGCTGGTGAAACAGGCGGGCGCTGTGTTCGAAGGCTCGGGTCTCGCCGAAGCCATGCCGCGCGCGTTCAGCTTCGCGCAGCAATATGGCGTGGATCGGGAAACCGGCGGCGTGTACGCTTCGCTCGACGAAACCGGCCGGATCAAAGACGCGACCCAGCGGATCTGGGCCCAAACCGAATATTTACGCGCGCTGGCGAGCCATGGCGAACCGGCGGCGCGCGCCGCGCTGCCCCGGCAAATCGAACTGTTCCAGCAACGGTTCCTGCGTCCGCAGGGCTGGTTCGAATGCAAAACGCCGGCAGGTGAAGTGGCGCGCGCCGATATGCCGTCGACCACGCCCTACCACCTCGCTACCGCCTATGAGGCGCTGCCGGCGTGAACGCCGCGGGCAAGGCCACACAGCGGTCGAGCGCCAGAGAATCTCCTAGCCATTCGTCAGGCCATGGCAAAGAAACCTGCTGAACCCTGGTATCGACCACCGCCTGCGGACGACATCTGCCCGCTCTGCGGCCGGCCGATCCCGGCGAGCCAGCGCGACTTGCATCACTGGGTGCCGAAAACAAAAGGCGGCAAGGAAGTCGCCGCCCTACACCGCATTTGCCACCGCCAGCTCCACGCGCTGTTCACGGAAGCCGAACTGGCGCAGCGCTATTCGACGGTCGAGGCGCTCCTCAGTGACAAGGCGGTACGCACCTTCGTGCGCTGGGTTCGCAGCAAGCCGAATGATTTCTACGAGCGCACGCGCTGCAGTGGGCGCAAAAACTAAGCATCGAACGGACCGAGCGAAGCCGGCTGAGCGCCGGCCGCGATCTCACGACGGGACGCGGGCATAAAAGCCGACCGCCCGGTCGATCAATACTCTTCGCGCTGCCAGGGGCTCCAGTCGCTGTCGGCTGATTTAAAACGCATATAAGTTGCGCTGTGCCCGGTGGGGGTGTCCGACGTGTCGCCGTGCGGCTTCTGATCGGTGACGTGGAGGGCGAAAGCCTGGCGGTCTTCGGTATCGACCGTGATACGGCCGACCGGGTCCAAGGTGCCTTCCTGAGGTGATTTAGACTCCAATATCGCCAGATAGGGGGTCAAACGACTCCAGAACGAGGTAAGTTCTTCTTGTAAATAATGTGTCAATGTTTTTCCTGGAAGAGTAATACGAGCAGTTTACCCTACCTGCGGGAACAGCCTTCCAACCGCTTTCCAAGCCTCAAAAAGACCGGGGCGGGGGAATACCCGAATACTGGTTGGTTGGCGTCCGTCATTAAGACGTGATACAACTCCTACTTCGCGCTCGATCTCGTGTTGAGAAATAGCGGTCGCGAATGCAACACACAACATTTACTGGATTAAAAATGGCAACAGGTACTGTGAAGTGGTTTAACGATGCAAAGGGCTTTGGCTTCATCACGCCGGACGACGGCGGCGAAGACCTGTTCGCGCACTTTTCGGAAGTTCAAGGCAGCGGCTTCAAGTCCCTGCAGGAAAACCAAAAGGTGACGTTTGAAGTTAAGCAAGGCCCGAAGGGCAAGCAAGCTGCGAACATCCAGCCGGCCTAAGTACCGTCAGGTACGTTGAGGCACCCTTAGGCGCTTGCGTCTAATGCAAAATGGCCCGCTTCGGCGGGCCATTTTCTTTGTCTGACGATTTCTTTTTGAGCCTTTCGCGATCTAGATTGCGCGTATACCGGCTAACGAAAAATCAGCCGATTGCCCTTGCACTTCGTCGATTTGTTGCATCCGCAACACAGTTTCAGAAATTTCGAAGACGGAAACAGCCTGTTTCAATTGCTGAGTCTGCTGATGCAGCGAAGCCGCCGCCGCTGCAGCCTCTTCGACGAGCGCCGCGTTCTGCTGCGTCATCTCATCCATCTGCACGACCGCCTGATTCACCTGCTCGATGCCGGTGCTCTGCTCGAGCGACGACGCGCTGATCTCCGCCATCATCTGCGTGACGCGCGAAATCGAGGCGGACACGTTGCTCATCGCCGCGCCGGCGTGCTCGACCAGCGTCGAACCGCCCTGAATCTCGGCGACCGATTCGCTGATCAACGTTTTGATTTCCTTCGCCGATTGCGCGCTGCGCTGCGCGAGGCCGCGCACTTCGCCCGCCACCACGGCGAAGCCGCGCCCCTGCTCGCCCGCGCGCGCCGCTTCGACGGCCGCATTCAGCGCGAGGATGTTGGTTTGGAAGGCAATGCCGTCGATCACCGAAATGATCTCGGCGATCTTGTCCGAGCTCTGCGCAATGCCGCGCATCTTGTCGACCACCTCGTTGACCACTTCGCTGCCGCGCGAGGTCGCCTCCAGCGCGGTCTCGGCGAGCGCGTTGGCCTCACGCGCGTGCTCGGCGTTCTGGCGCACGGTAGCCGTCAGTTCCTCCATGCTCGACGCGGTTTCTTCAAGCGACGCCGCCTGGTTTTCGGTGCGCGCCGACAGATCGGCGTTGCCCGTGGCGATTTCGTCGGCGCCGAGGTGGATCGAGTCGGCGGATTCGCGCACGGCCTGCACCGTGCGCGCCACGCTCGCCTGCATTTTCGCGAGGCCCGAGAACAGCCGGCCGATTTCATTGGTGCCGCGTGCTGCGATCGGTTGGTCGAGACGGCCGTGTGCGATCCGGTCGAAGTGACGGCCCGCTTCTTCCAGCGGCGCCACCACGCCGCGCCGCAGCGCCGCGTACACGGCGAACGTGCCGGCTACCAGCGCCAGCAGGATCACGATGCTGACGGCACGGAAGGTCGCCATGCGCGTGTCGATCGAATCGAGCGATGCGCGGCTTGCCGTGTTGCCGAACTGCACGAAGTTATGCAACTCGCCGAGGTACGCGTCCTGGAACGATTGCGTCGGCTGATCCAGGAAGGCCTGGATATTGTTCGAGTCGAGAAACTGCACCAGCTCCGCGAGCGCGTCATGCAGCTTTTTGTACCGCTCGGCGAGCGCGGCGGCGCGGGCGCCGTTTTCGTCGCCGGTCTTCGGCGCGCTCATGAAGGCCGCGAACGACTGGTCGGCGGCCGTCAACTGTTCACGGGCGTGCTGCACGATATCGGCCGGCTCGGAGCCGCCGCGTACCATGCGCGTCCCGGCGCGCGAGAGGTTGATGCGCGCGTCCATCAAATGCTGGGTCGTTTCATTGACCGCGTCCACCTGCTTCAAGGCGATGTTCGACAGATCGCCCACGTCGTCATGCGTACGCGTGAGCGACCAGAATCCCAAACCTATCGTGACAAGCTGGAAAACGCAAAACGCGGCCAGAACACACAACAGGCCGGATGCGACCTTGATCTTGCTGAACATCGTGAATACCTGAAGGCAAAGAATGACGGGAGCTACGTCAGGGTTAACGGCATAAGCGCGCCGCGCTTGAGGCCAATTCCATCAAAGATCGCCTTACGCCCCCTTTTCATCGGTCAACGTCATCATTGCAATCAATTCGCGCAACAATGCGCCGCACGAATTACCGATTCACCTTGACGCGGTGCATGCGCGCTTCCTAGAGTGGGTAGGGACTGCACGACGCAGGCCAGTGCAGATTGCCACCGCGGGCCACGCCCGAAGGAATCACAATGACCGACCTCCTCGACCGGGCGCGCGGCGCACTGCATGCCCAGCCGTTCAGCATGCTGTTAGGCGCCGAGTTGATGCAGACAAGCACCAGCGAACTCACGCTGAGCCTGCCGATCCGCGACGAACTGCGGCAGCAGCACGGCTTCGTGCATGGCGGCGTCATCAGCTATCTCGCCGACAACGCGCTGACCTTCGCGGGCGCGCTGCTGCTCGGGCCGAAGGTCGTGACCGGGGAATACAAGATCAATTACCTGCGGCCGGCCATCAACGGCACGCTGATCGCGCGCGCCAAGGTTGTCTACGCGGGCCAGCATCAGGCGACCTGCCAATGCAACGTGTATGTGATGGAAGGCAACCGCGAAAAGCTGATTGCCGTGGCACAAGGCACGGTCAATCGGATCAGCGAGAACGGCGAACACGAACACGCGGGCTGACGTCACGGCACCTGGATGAACCATCTTTGGCGCCGCCTTCGGGGCGCTTGTCCACGTCTCCTCATTTAGCTAATATGCTAAACGTTATCGACTGATGGTTCCGTTCCACACGCACCGCTTCATGACAGACGAACTCACCCGCATCAACGCGCTCGCCAACGCAAGCCGCCTCGCCGTCATGCGCTGGCTGAAAGAGCCGACGCGGCATTTCCCGTATCAGGACCACGCCGATATCGAAACGGTCGGCGTGTGCTGCACGTTCATCACGGACAAGCTCGGTATTGCGCCTGCCACCACCACGCGTCACATGCGCATCCTCGCCGATGCGGGACTCGTGCGTGCGCAGCGCATCGGCAAGTTCACGTACTACAAGCGCATCGACGCCGAGTTGCAGAAGCTCGGTCGCGACCTCGCCAATCTCTAGGCGCGTGGCCTTCTTGAGGCTGCCGCGCCATCACGTTATCGATACTTGAAGGACGCTATGAACGAACTTGCTCTGATTGCCGACGCCGACCGGCGCGCGCACGCTTACCTCGCCGATATCGGCAAGCGCCGGGTGTTTCCCGACGCAGCCGCGCTTGCGCAACTCGCCGCCTTCGACGAAGCCTTCCCGCAGCACGGCCACGCGCCCGCCGACGTGCTGCGTCTGCTCGACGAAAGCGGTTCGCCCGGCACGGTCGCGTCGAACGATCCGCGCTATTACGGCTTCGTGATCGGCGCGGTGCTGCCGGCCGCGGCGGCGGCCGAGCGTCTGATGGGCGCGTGGGATCAATGCGCGTCGACTTCGACAACTCGCCCGTCGCAGCCACGTTGGAGAAAATCGCGGCGCGCTGGGTGCTCGACGCGCTGGATCTGCCGCGCGAAGCGGCGGTCGGCTTCGGCACCAGCGCCACGGCGTGCACGCTCGTTTGCATCGCGGCCGCGCGGCGCGCGCTGCTTGCGCGCAAGGGCTGGGATTTCGACAACGATGGCCTGGACGGCGCGCCGCCGGTGCGCGTCGTGATCTCCGAGATGGCGCACATCACCGTCAAGAAGGCGTTGCGCGTGCTCGGCTTCGGCATGAAGCGCGTGATCAGCGCGCCCGTGGATGAACACGGCCGCATCGATCCCGCGCAGCTACCGCCGCTCGACGACATGACGATCTTCTGCGTGCAAGCGGGCGAAGTGAACACCGGAGAGTTCGATCCGTTCGCGGCACTGATTCCGCGCGCCAAAGCCGCCGGCGCCTGGATTCATGTGGATGGCGCGTTCGGTCTGTGGGCGCGGGCATCCTCGAAACGGGCGCTGACCGATGGCATCGACGGCGCCGACAGTTGGACCACCGACGGCCACAAGTGGCTCAACACGCCCTACGACGGCGCCATGGCGATCTGCCGGGACGCGCAGGCACTTTCATCGGCGATGAACAGCGACGCGGTCTACCTGACCGGCGCGCACGACGCGCAGAAGAACGTGAACCTGGAGTTCTCGCGCCGTGCGCGCGGCATTCCGATCTGGGCGGCGCTGCGTTCGCTCGGGCGCAGCGGCGTGCAGGAGATGGTGGACCGGCATTGCGCGCAGGCTGCGCGGATCGCCGAAGGTCTGCGTGGTGCCGGATTCGAGGTGCTGAACCGCGTGGTGCTGAACCAGGTGCTGGTACGTGCGAAGACCGACGCGCAGACGGTCGCGATTCGCGAAGCGGCACAGGCGTCGGGCGAAACGTGGTTCGGTCAGACTATCTGGCAAGGCCGGCCGGCGTTTCGCATCAGCGTGTCGTCGTGGCGCACTGAGGATACGCACGTCGATCAGTTGGTGGCGCTGCTCGCAAGACTGCTCGCCGAACACGCCGATTGAGCAGCGTGCCGAAAACGAGTGCGGCGGTGGTTTGGCCGCGCCACACGCGCGACTGCGAATAGAGAGACGCGCGTAAGCGGCAGCGGCGCACACAAAAAAGCGGCTCCTGCTTATTGGTGCAGGAACCGCTGTTCTTCATGCCCCGCGAAGCCCGCAGGCGCGAATCACTCCGCCGCGTACGTCTTCTGCGTTTGCTCGCCCAGCCCTTCGATACCCAGGCGAATCGTCTGACCCGGCTTGAGAAACACCGGATTCGGCTTCACGCCCATGCCGACGCCCGGCGGCGTGCCGGTCGAAATCACGTCGCCCGGTTGCAGGCTCATGCACTGCGACACGTACGACACCAGTTTCGCGACGCCGAACACCATCGTCTTCGTGCTGCCGTTCTGATAGCGGTGGCCATCCACTTCGAGCCACAAGCTCAGGTTCTGCGGATCGGCAATTTCGTCACGCGTGACGACCCACGGACCGATCGGGCCGAACGTGTCGAAGCCCTTGCCCTTGTCCCACGTGCCGCCCTTTTCGATCTGCCATTCGCGTTCCGACACGTCGTTGATCACACAGTATCCGGCAACGTAATCCAGCGCGTTGGCTTCGTCGATATATTTCGCCGGTTTGCCGATCACCACGCCCAGTTCGACTTCCCAATCGGTTTTCTTCGAGCCGCGCGGAATTTCAACGTCGTCGTTCGGGCCGCTGATCGCGCTGGTCCACTTGTTGAAGATGACCGGTTCGGCGGGCACCGGCAGATTCGATTCGGCCGCGTGATCCGCGTAATTCAAGCCGATGCAGATGAACTTGCCGATCTTGCCGACGCACGGACCCATGCGCGGATTGCCTTCGACCAGCAGCAGCGAAGCCGGATCCAGCGCGCGCAGTTTGGCGAGACCTTCGTCGGTCAGCGCGGCGCCGTCGATATCGGCGACCACTTTCGACAGATCACGAATCTTGCCTTGCGCGTCGAGCAAGCCCGGCTTTTCCTGACCTTTCGGCCCATAACGAAGCAGTTTCATCCTGGCACTTCCTTTCAGTGGTGTTCGGTTCGTGGTTCAGCGTACGTGAGCGCCTAAGCCGGCGTGGTCAGTTCGACCACCCGCCGTCGATCACATGCGCGTGGCCCGTAGTAAACGACGACTCGTCGGACCCGAGATACAGCGCCAACGCCGCGATCTCTTCCGGCTTACCGATGCGGCCCATCGGCTGACGCGCGACAAAGGCCGCCTGCACGGCGTCCAGCGTCGCGCCTTGCGCCTGGGCCTGCGCGACGATCCGCTGTTCGAGCGACGGCGAAGCTACCGTGCCCGGGCAGATCGCGTTACAGCGTACACCACGCGTGATGAAGTCCGCAGCAACGGACTTGGTCAGCCCGATCACCGCGGCCTTGGAGGCGCTATACGCGAAGCGGTTAGGCACGCCCTTCACGCTAGACGCCGCCGACGACATATTGATGATCGAGCCGCCGCCGTGCTCCAGCATGGCCGGCAGGAACGCGCGGATCATGCGGTACATCGCCTTCACGTTCAGGTCGAAGGCGAAGTCCCAATCCTCTTCGCTGCATTCGAGAATATTGCCCGCGTGCACGAAGCCCGCGCAGTTGAACAGCACGTCGATCGCGCCGACTTCCGTGGCTAGCGCCTTGATCGCCGCGTCGTCGCGCACGTCGAGCTTGCGCGCCTCGACCGGCTTGCCGGCGAGTCCGTCGATGCGGATATCCGTGGCGATCACGCGCGCGCCTTCGCGCGCGAAAAGTTCGGCGGTAGCGAGTCCGATGCCTTGTCCTGCCGCCGTGATCAGGGCCGTCTTGCCGGCCAGTCTTTGTGTCATCTACGACTCCAGTTGAATGGGCTGTTGCTTGTCTCTTCCAGAAATCACAATCGATAAAACGCGGCAGCATTGCCGCCGAAAACCGCTTCGCGCTCGCCGTCGCTCAAGGACGCGAGCAAGGTGTTCGCCACCGAATGCCAGAGCAGATAGTCGCCGTTCAGATCGAGCACCGGCCAGTCGCTGCCCCACATCAAACGCGCCGGACCGAATGACTTCAGCAGATGCTCGACGTACGGGTGCAGCGTTTCTTCGGTCCAGCCCGGCGATGCTTCGGTGACCAGGCCCGACAGCTTGCAATGCATCTGCGGCAGTTGCGCGAGCCGCGTGATTGCGTCGGCCCAGCTTTGGTAGCCCGCGCGTCCGTACCGGATCGGCGGCTTCGCACCATGATCGACGACGATGCGCAGCGCCGGAAAACGCTTGGCGAAGGTTTCGAACGGCTCGACGTGGCGCGCGTAAATGAGCGCGTCGAACGCGAGGTCGTGCGCGATCAGCGCTTCGATCGCCGGCGCGAGATCGGGGTTCGCGATCCACGTGTCGTCGGGCAGATCCTGCAGCATCGGCCGCACGCCCTTGAATTTCGGCTCATGCGCCAGCGCTTCGATCACCTGCGGCGCGGTGGGCAGCAACAACGGCACCCAGCCGACCACGCCGGCAATCGACGGCTCATGGCGCGCCAGGTCCAGCAAATAACGCGTTTCGTCGATGGTCGGCGCCGCCTGCACCACCACCGTTCGTTCGATGCCCGCGCGTTCGCGCAACGGCTTGAGATCCTCCGGACCAAACGTCCGGTACAGGATTTTCAGTTCCGGCGTGAGCCACTCGTAATCGCCACGAGCGGGATCCCAGTAATGCTGGTGGGCATCGATATGCATCGTCAACTCAATCCTCCGGCGCGGGCGCGCGGCTGTCGAGCAAGCCTTCATCACGCAACGCGGACCATAAGGCCGCGGGGATCGGCTTCTCGAACGACGCGGCGTTCTCGCGCAATTCATCGGCACTGCGCGCGCCGGTCAACACCGTGGCGACCGCCGGATGCGCATACGGAAACTGCAAGGCGGCGGCTGCCAGCGGCACGCCGTGCGCACGGCACACCGCCTCCAGCCGCGCGACGCGCTCGATCACTTCGGGCGGCGCCTCGCCGTAATTGAACTTCAGATCACCTTCGACACCGCGCGCCAGAATGCCCGAATTGAACGCGCCGCCTAACAGGATGCTGACGCCGCGTTTTTCACAAGCGGGCAACAGATCGTCGAGCGTGGTCTGTTCGAGGAGCGTATAACGGCCCGCGAGCAACGCGCAATCGATATCGAACTCGGCCATCGCATCGAGTATCACCGCGCCTTCGTTGACGCCGAGTCCGACGGCCTTGATCGCGCCAGAAGAGCGCAACGTGTCCAACGCGCGAAAACCGCCGCCTTCTGTCAGTTGCCGCCAGTAACGGGGATGGTTGTCGCCGTGCGTGACACGGCCGATATCGTGCACCAGCAGAATGTCGATATCGACAATGCCGAGGCGCTGCTGGCTATCTTCGAACGAACGCAGAATGCCGTCGTGGGTGTAGTCGTAGATTGCTTCGAATGGGAGCGGGTTTTGCCAGCCTTCCTTGTCGTCGAAAGGCGTGGTGCGCGGCACGAAACGGCGGCCGACTTTGGTGGACAGCAGATATTCGCCGCGCGGATAGCGCCGCAACACGTCGCCCAGACGATGCTCGGCCTTCGTGTTGCCGTAATGCGGCGCGGTGTCGAAATAGCGCACGCCGGCGTTCCACGCCGCAGCGATGGTGGCGTGAGCTTCTTCATCGGACAGATCGCGGTACAAGCCGCCGAGCGGCGCCGTGCCGAGTCCCAAACCGGTCACCTGCAACGGCCCGCGGCCGATACGGCGCCGTTGCCCGATCTTCGATCCGATCGTTGCGGTCATTGAACGCGTCTCCAATTTGTCGTGTTTTACCATGCATGGGCGAGGTTTGCCCACGGCGCGTGCGGCCTGCCGCAAGCCATGACCGCGAATGAGCCGCTCTGCGCGGCTCGGCGACGCTCAGTGCGGCTCGATCGCGACCACGCGATGCTGCGCTGCGGCGCTCGACGGCAAGCAAGCCGGTCCTACCGGCTCGAACGTCTTGTACGTCAGAATGAATTCCTGATGACCAAGCGTCTCCGACTTCGAAGCCGCACCGCGCGAGACCGCCACTGTCTGCTCGAACACTTCGCGGCCTACTTCGTCGAGCGTGCCGCGGCCTTCGAGAATGCGGCCTGCATCGACATCCATGTCTCCGGAGAGATTGCGATACGTCGCGGGATTCGCGCAGACCTTGATCACCGGCGAGATCGCCGAACCGACCACCGAACCGCGCCCCGTGGTGAACAGAATCACATGCGCACCGCAGGCGATCAGCTCGCCGATCTCCGCGTTATCGCTGATGTTGGGGAAACCGAAGCGCGGCTCGCCGTCCGGCACCACGTCGAGCAGATACAGTCCGCCCGTTGGCGGAATATCGCCCGGCTTGATGATGCCGACAATCGGCGACGCCCCGCTTTTCGCATACGCGCCCAGCGATTTCTCTTCCTGCGTGGTGAGGCCGCCGTCCGCGTTGCCGACCGCGAAACTGCCGTGGCCAAGAATCGAGTAATAGCGCGCCGCCTTCGCGACGCAAGCGACGATTTCGTCGCCGAGCGCCGGGCGCGCCGCGCGCGTCTTCATATGGAATTCGCAGCCCACCAGCTCGCCGGTTTCCTCGAAGATGCAGGTCGCGCCCGCGTCGATCAGATGATCGAACGCGCGGCCCACCGCCGGATTCGCCGTGATGCCGCTGGTGCCGTCCGAGCCGCCGCAGATCGTGCCGATCACCAGTTCGCTCAGTGCCATTGGCACTTTCTGCTGCGCGGCGAGTTGCTGGCGCGCGCCGCGAATCCAGTCGACGCCGTATTGAATCGTGCTGCGCGTGCCGCCCTTTTCCTGGATCGTCAGCACTTCGACGGGACGGCCGCTCGCGCGCACCACGTCCACCAGATAGTGCTTGTTCATGCTCTCGCAACCCAGCGACACGAATAGCACCGCGCCCACGTTGGGATGCGTGGCGAGCCGCTCGAGCATCTTTTCCGCATAGCCGTTCGGATAGCAGCCCGGAAAGCCTATCAGGTGCACAGGCGGTTCGCGTTCAGCGGAAGGATCGTCGAAGGCGTCGAGAGGTTCGCGAAACTGCGTAACGATCTCGCGCGCGACGTGATGCGCGCACTCGACCAGATACGCCACCGCGACCACATTGCGGATGCCCTTGCGGCCATCGCGGCGCAGATAACCCTCAAGCGCGGGCTGCTGCGCGGCGATAGGCAGAGATGCTACGGAAGTGTCAGTCATGATCGTTCCAGCGCGGCGCAAGGCCACTTCGTTGTGCGCACATCAGTGATGGACAAATTCGTGGCCCGCGTCGTGCGTGTACGTCGGCAGGTAATCGCTTTCGAGGTTGTGCGTATGCAGATGCGCACCGCGTGCCACGGCTTCTGTCACGTGACCGATCACCGCGCCGTAGCGCAGCACCTTGTCGTCCTTCGCGAGTTCATGGCGCGCCACCTTGTGACCAAGTTCGATGGTTTTGGTGAGCGTCACGCGCTCGCCCTCGATCTCGACCTGCGTGCCGCCGTCGAGGCGCGCCGCCGCGATCAGGCAGTTGTCGGCGGGGCTGAGCAGGATCAGGCGCGGGTCGGTTTGCAATGGCAACGGGCGGCTGGTCAAATGAGTTCTCCAAGGTGCATGTGCATCAGTTCTGCCCTTCGCCGCTCGCAACGCGCGCCACCATCAGCGAGCCCAGAATGATCGCACCATAGATCGCCTGAATCCAGAAAGACGGCACCTGGGCTAACGTCAGCAGGTTCTGCACGACGCCGAGCAGCAGCACGCCGGTGAGCGCGCCGAACATGGTGCCCTTGCCGCCGTCGAGCGAAATGCCACCGATCACCGCCGCCGCGAACACCGTGAAGATCATGCCGTTGCCCTGGTTTGCATTGATCGCCCCGACATAGCCGGTCACGATCAGACCGCCCACCGAGGCAAGTATGCTCCCGAGCACGAATACGCCCCACGTGATGCGCTCCACGCGAATCCCAGCAGCGCGGGCCGCTTCCGGATTACCGCCGATCGCGTACAACGCGCGGCCCAGCCGGTGGTAGCGCAGCATGAAGGCCGCGGTCGCGAACGCCACTGCGGCGAGCCATACGGACAAAGGCAAGCCGAGCACGATAGTGGTGGCGAGCGCGAAGAACGACGGCGGCATATCGAACAGCGTGCCGCCCTTGGTCGCGCCGACCAGCATGCCACGCAACACGATCAGCATGGCCAGCGTGACGATGAACGCATTGAGCCGCAAACGCACCACGAGAAAGCCGTTGATGAAGCCGATCACCGCGCCCACCGCCACGATGGCGAGCAAGCCGGCCGCCGCCGGCCATTGCATGCCGAAGCCCGCGGACGCCGCCGGCATTACCAGCATCGCGCCCACGGCGGGCGCGATGCCGACCGTCGATTCGAGCGACAAGTCGAACTTGCCGGTCAGCACGATCAGCGATTCGGCGAGCACGACGAGCGCCAACGCCGCCGACGCGCCCAGCACACTGATGAGATTCGCCTTCGTCAGAAAGCTCGGGCTAACAAACGCGCCGATCACGATCAACAAAGCAAGCGCGGGCAACAACGCCAGTTCACGCAGCCGGGCGAGTTCGGAACGCGCGCGTTTGCCTCGCGACGCCGGCGCGGCCATCTGAGGCTGAGCCTGACCTTGCACGGCGCCGAAAGCGGGACTGGGCACACTATTCTTCATGAAGACTGACTCCTTCAACGGATGCGATCAGGTCGTGGTCCTGCCAACCCGCGGGAAATTCGGCCGCGACACGGCCACGGAACATGACCAGCACGCGGTCACAGGTGCGCAGATCGTCGAGTTCGCCGGACACGACCAGCACGGCCTTGCCCTCTTCGCGCACGCGATCCACGACGGAGAGCAACGCTTCTTTCGATTTCACGTCGACGCCCGCGGTGGGATCGATCAGCACGAGCACATTGGGGTTAGTGGCGAGCGCGCGCGCCATCACCACCTTCTGCTGATTGCCGCCGGACAGGCCCGACACGACATGCTCCGGACCTTGCGCGACGATGCCGAGCGCCTCGATCATCTTCTGGCCGAAGGCGTTCTTCTTCGCGGGCGGCGCGATGCCGAATTTGCCGAGCAGACGCGCGATCGTCATCGATGCGTTTTCCGCCACCGATTGCGTGAGCACCAGCCCTTCGTGATGCCGATCCTTCGGCACACAGCCTATGCCATGCGCGAGCGCCGCGGGCACATCGCCGGGTGGCAAGATTGCGCCGTCGACGCTGATCGTGCCGCGCTTGGGCGCGCGCAGGCCCGCAATCGCTTCGGCCACGCTCGTGCGGCCGCTGCTCGTCGCGCCGGTCAAGCCGACGACTTCGCCGCGCTTCACCGTGAACGACACGCCTTCGTAATCGGCGCCGGCCAGTTCCTTGAGTTCCAGCGCGACCGCCGTATCGGCGGGCAACGCGGCGCGCGCTGCAGCGTCGGCGACGGCGAGACCGCCGCGTTCGCCGGTCATCGCTTCGATCAGCTGCTCGCGCGGCAACGCGGACACCGGCGCGCTGACGATATGCCGCGCGTCGCGCAGCACCGTCACGGCCTGGCAGATTTCATAGACTTCCTGAAGATGATGCGAGATGAAGAGAAACGTCACGCCTTCGCGCTGCAACTCGCTGATACGCCGGAACAGGCGCTTGATCTCGTCGCCGTCGAGTTGCGCGGTCGGTTCGTCGAGAATGATGAAGCGCGCGCCGTACGACAGCGCGCGCGCAATCTCCACCAGTTGCCGCGCTTCCACCGACAGATCGCCGGCGCGGGCATCTTCGCGCACGTCGATCTTCCAGTGATCGAGCAACGCGCGCGCGTCGCGCCGCATGGCTTGCCAATCGATCACGCCGCCGCGCAATGGCTGCCGGTTGATGAACAGATTCTCCGCCACGCTCAGATCGCGGATGATCGTTGAATGTTGATAGACGCATGCCACGCGCTCGCGCCAGGCGTCGCGATCCGCGATCGATGGCGCGGCCGCGCCGCTGAAACGCACCTCGCCGGTGTCGGGCTTGCGCAGGCCGGTAAGAATCGACACCAGCGTCGATTTACCCGCGCCGTTGCGCCCGACGAGCGCATGCGACTCGCCGGGCATGACGCGAATGCTCACGTCGTTCAGCGCGGCCGTCGAGCCGAAGCGTTTGGTGACCTCGAGCGCTTCAACGACAGGCACGGAGGACGTGAGTTCGCTCATTGGACCGCTCATTTGACCGTGTTGCCCCACAAGGCTTTGTCGTCGACGTTGGATTTCGTCACGAGCGGTGCGGGCAATTGGTCTTCCAGAATGCCCGGCGCCAGCTGGATGATGTTGCTGCCGTGATCGGTCGGACCCGGCTTGAAGGTCTGACCTGCCAACGCCGCCTTGATATAGAACAGGCCGTATTTCGCGTACGAGTCGGCGGGCTGCGACACGGTCGCGTCGATATCGCCGCGGCGGATCGCGTCGAACTCTTGAGGAATGCCGTCGTTGCTGACGATCACGACGTGTTTTGCGTCACCAGCGGGAAACAGCATCTGCTTGCGCCGCAAGGTTTGCAGCGTCGGCGACAGATAGACGCCGCCTGCCTGCATGTAGATGGCTTTGACGTCGGGATTCGCGGTCAGCAGACTGTCGAGTGCTGTGGCCGCGACGTCACCCTTCCAGGCCGCGGGAATTTCCAATACCGACATGCCGGGATAACCCTTCATGCAAGAGCGGAATGCTTCAGACCGATCGCGTCCGTTGACCGATGCCAGGTCGCCCATGATCTGCACGACCTTGCCCGACTTCACGCGATCGCCAATGTATTTGCACGCCTTCTCGCCATACGCGTGATTGTCGGCGCGCACGACCATCGCGACCTTGCCCTGCGTCGGCGCGACGTCTACGGCGACCACCGGCACGTTCTTCGCCGCAGCGGCGTCGAGCGCGCGGCTGATCGCCGCCGAATCCAGCGGGCCGACCACGATGCCCTTCGCGCCGAGGTTCAGCAGGTTGTTCATGTCCGTGATCTGCTGGACCGGATCGCCGTTCGAATTGACCGGCGCGAGGATGTCGAGACCGCTCTCCTTCGCGTACTTGGGCAGATAGTTGTTGTACGACTGCCAGAACGGCGAGGTCAGCAGCGGCAGACCGAGGCCGATCTTGCCGGCGTCGGCGGCTTGCGCGGCGCCCGTCGCGGCAAGGCCGGCGAGGCACGCAGCGGCTGCCGCGACGGAGAACGAAGTGCGGAACAAACGGCGGGCCGTGAGCGGCCCTTTCGCGAACGACATGGTTGTCTCCAGATATGCGTTGTGGGAACTGCGTGAACCGGGTCTGAGGCCGGCACTTCGTCCTGCGCTTTTTTATTCGAGTCTTGTCGAGTCTTGGCGACGTTCATTCACCAATGAACGTATTATTCATATATGGACTTTTCGAAGTCAAGGAATATAGACTGCGAGGACCGTCCGTATTTTCCCTGGACGTGCGCCATCTCCGCCAGATTCGTCCCGCACGTACACTCACGCGCCACATAATGAGAACAGCCCAAGGAACCTCCTTCACGATGGACGCAGACGACAAAGACGACGCCGACCGCTACCGCGCCCCGGCGCTCGACAAAGGCCTCGACATCCTCGAACTGCTCGCCGAGCAGAAGGAAGGACTCACGCGCGCCGAAATCACCAAGCTGCTCGGACGCAACGCGAGCGAAATGTATCGCATGCTCGAACGGCTGGTCGCGCGACAGTACGTGGTGCGCTCGGCGGGGGGAGACCGCTATTCGCTCAGCCTCAAGCTGTATGCGCTCGCGCACCGTCATCCGCCGATGAACCGTCTGATCTCCGAAGCGCTGCCGCTCATGCAGCGCTTTGCCGATGCTGCCGAACAATCGTGTCACCTCGTGGTGTACGACCGCGGCAATCTGCTGGTGATCGCGCAAGTGGATGGTCCGGGTACGTGGGGCATGTCGGTGCGGCTCGGTTCGCGCGTCGGCCTGATCGACACCGGTTCGGGGCGCGTGATGCTCGCGTTTCAAAGCATCGAGCAGCGCGAACAGATGCTGGCCGAACACACCAAGGTGAAGGGCGAGGTCACGATCGATCGTGACGCGCTCGAACGGGCGTGCGAGCGGATTCGCGCAGTGGGTTTTTCGCAGAAGGACAGCCAGCAGACGTTCGGTGTGACCGACCTCACGTTTCCGATCCAGGGTCCATCCGGCCAGGCGATCGCGGTGCTTACCTGTCCGTACTTGCGGCGCATCGACGAGTATGTCGCCCCGACGCTCGAAGCCGCCACCGTGC
The DNA here is from genome assembly GCF_003387275.1 of Paraburkholderia sp. BL6669N2. Taxonomy (NCBI): domain Bacteria; kingdom Pseudomonadati; phylum Pseudomonadota; class Betaproteobacteria; order Burkholderiales; family Burkholderiaceae; genus Paraburkholderia; species Paraburkholderia sp. BL6669N2. Next base: position 3,336,330 of record NZ_QUNA01000002.1, read on the forward strand.
TGTTGCGCGAGACGGTACAGGCACTGTCGATGTTTCACGAGAACGCCGCCTAGCGCGTGATGCGGCGGGTCGAACCCGCGCGGCGTCCCGTCGAAAATCGGCCGCTCGCGCACATGGTTTAGAATGGCGACCCTCTCAAAAATCCCGCCGCATGGGTTCGCCCATGCGCGCTCATCGATAAGCAATGGCGAAACTTCTGACCGATTCCGAATTCCAGCGTTTTTCCGAACTCCAGCAGAAGCAGTCGAGCTTCACGATCACGCCTGAAGAAGCCGACGAACTGCGCGACATCGTCGCTCACGCACAAAAGCGCCGCGACGACCGCGCGGCGGCGATGCAGAGCATCGAGACGTTCATTCAGCAATTCGACATCAGCCCGGACGAGCTGTTTTCGCCCGAGCAGATCGGCGAAGCCGCGCGCACGTACGGCCTGATTCCGGCCGCGAAGAAAGAGCGCGTGCTGCCGCCGCAATTCACGTTCAACGGCAAGCCGTATCAGTGGACGACGCGCGCGCTGCCGGACGACATCCGCGTACCGTTGTTCGATGCGTTCAAGGCAGGTGAGTCGGTGAAGTCGTTTATCGCGACGCCGAAGGATGCGAGTCGCTGCGCGGCGACGATTGCGCGTTTGGAACGCGAGACCGGGGCGGTTTATGGCGATGCGTGGTTGGAGGAGTTGGCGGTGACGCGGTCGCAGGTTGATGAGGCGGCGGCGAAGCTGGCGGCCTGAGGTTTCTCCGGTTCTTCTCGCGGCGCGAGGCCTTCAGCGGCTCTCGTCGCTTTGATCACCGCCTCGAACGCATTGGATGTGGTGATCGTTCAACTCAGCACTTTGGGCACGCCGCCTAAGCGCTTGCCTCTGCCGCCTCATCCAGCGCCATCCTGAACCCCACCACACCCGGATCCTCCGTCCGCGTAATCGTGAAACCGCTGGCCTTGGCAAGCCCGATCATCGGTGTATTCTCGCGCAGCGCCTCGCCGACCAACCAATGAATGCCGCGCTGCCGCGCATATTTGATGATCCGGTCCATCAGCAATTGCCCAAGGCGCCGGCCTTTCTGATCCGAGCGCACCGCCACCGCGAATTCGGCGGTTTCGTTGTCGGGATCGGCGACTGCACGCACCACGCCCAACGTCCGCGTGAAACCTTCGTCGCTCTGCACGGTGGCGATCAGCGCCATTTCGCGGTCGTAGTCGATCTGCGTCATGCGCGCGAGTTGCGAGTGGTCGAAGCTGCCCACCGCGCCGAAAAATCGCAAGCGCAAATCCTCGGGCGTCATTGCTTCGACGAAGTCATGATGCGCGGCCTCGTCTTCCGGACGGATGGGCCGGACCGTCACTCGCACTCCTTGCCAATCCAGCGTTTCTTCGAAACGGCGCGGATACGGCACGATCGCGAGGCGGCTGCGTGTCGGCGCCAGGTTCAGCGTGGGCTCGACGATCATCACGTGATCGCGGTACACCCTGAGCGTCAGCGTGAGACCGACAAGCTCCTTGACGTCGCACACGGCTTGCGAGAGCGACGTCAGCGCGGCCAGCGCCGGTTCCGGCGCAACCAGCCGCGCGTACGGCGAACGCGTGACGATGTCGCGCGCGAGCATTGGGTTGAGCGGCGGCAACCCGTAGACGCACAACGGTTCGGACACGCCGTCGGCCGATGGCGTCGTGAAGCGCAAGACAGGGCCGAAGTTGCCGTCGTCGTAGAGTTCGACAGCGATGTCGACGACGGGTTTGGTGGACGAGTCCGTTTCCACCTGCAACCCGAACCGCCCCAGAAACCGCGCCGCCGCTTCGCCGGTTAGTTGGTGCTCACCTGCTGCAAGTGCCTCGCGCGCCTGGGCCTGAGCGGCGTCAATGCATTCGGGAATTTGCGCCGGCAGACCCTCCGGCGTTTGCATCAGCAGTTCGCGCCCCGTCCGGTAATCGACCAGCCGCGCGAAGGCGCGCGCGAGGCGTTGCGGCGTCGTATGAACCGGGATGCCCTGCGCGTGCAGCGCGTCGCGCGTGGCGGCATCCACGCCGCCGAAGAAACACGCGAGCAAGCCGCGATACGCGAAGCGATGATTCGCGATCAGGGCCTGCGCCACTTCGCCGACCGGCGCGCCGTGCGTCGACGCGTGGACCACGAAGGCCGTGCCGGTGCTGCGATGATCCGCGAGCAGCTTGAGCGCGGTGCCGAAGTGCTCAGGACGCGCGTCGTCGCCGAGTTGCAGCGGGTTGCCGCCGACCGCGTACGGCAAGGTCTGCGTCAAGGCCACCGATGCCTCATCGGGCCACGGCGCAAGGGTATCGCCGGCTGCGGCGAAGGCGTCGCGCGCCAACGTGGCCAGGCCGCGGTCGCTCGTAATCAGCGTGGCCATCGCGCCCGCCGCCACGCGGCCCACGCCGAGGGTCTCGATCTCGTCGAGCAGGTCGTCGAGCGCGTCGACACGCACCATGCCGGCGCGGCGGAACGCGGCGGTGTAAAGCGCGTCGGCGGGATCGGCGCGGCCGGAGCGCAGCGCCAGCACCGGCTTGTTGCGCGCCGCCGCGCGGGCTGCGGACATGAATTTGCGCGCCGCCCGCACGCTATCCAGTTCGAGCAGGATGGCGCGCGTGCCGGGATCGCTGGCCAGATAGTCGAGCACGTCGCCCGCGTCCACGTCCGCCTCGCCGCCCAGCGCCACCGCGTGCGAGAAGCCGAGGCCGCGCGCGTGCGCCCAGCCGAGCACGGCGTTGGTCAGCGCGTTCGACTGCGACACCCACGCGACGCCGCCCGCCTTCACCGTGCACGACGGCGCGCCCAGATGCGCGCGCAGCGCTGGCGACACCACGCCCAGACTGCCCGGCCCGACAATCCGCAGCAGATTCGGCCGCGCCGCCGAAAGCGCGTGCCGCAGCGCGAGCCGGTCCTCATCGCACCGCACCTCGCCGACGACAATCGCCGCGCGCGTGCCCAAGCCGCCGAGCTTATGGATGATGCCGGGCCACGTCGCCGGTGGCGTGCAGATCAGCGCGACCGTGGGCGCTTCCGGCAGATCGCCCGGATCGTGGATCACGGCATGGCCGCCGAGCCGTTCGTACTTCGGATTGACCGGCCAGAGCGGGCCGTCGAAGCCCCCGTCCAGCACGCGCGTCCACACCATCGCGCCGGTGCTGCCGGGCCGCTCCGAGGCGCCGATCACGGCGACGGATTTGGGTCGAAACAAGGCGTCGAGATTGCGAACGGTCACAGGCGCTCCGAGGGCAGGGTAAGCGAGCCGGCTCCGTGGCCAGGCACGCGTCTTCGTCAGCATAGGCGAAGTTGAGCGTTCGCGCGGCGCTTCTCCTTCAGCGCCGGGCCGGCAGCCGATCGCGGCCGGCAGTCCAAGGCGCGCCGGGGATATTTGTTATCGAGATCAAACAAACAACGAGCACCAATGCGACAATCTTCCAGCCGCCAGAATGGCGGTTTGCCTTGAAAAATTGCTGGCCGATGGCGGTTCGAATCGCGTGCGCCGGAGACGCGCCAAAAGTGATTCGTTTGGGGACAACGCACGGCTGGTGGTGCAGCACAACTACAGTTCGCAGCCCGACCCTCTCGCCGGCCGGATCGCGCACGATTAAAAGTAATAGAAGGTGATTTATGCGGCGCTTGCCATCGCTGATCGCGTTGCGCTTCTTCGAAGAGACGGCCCGGCACATGAGCTTTAACCGCGCCGCCATTGCGCTGTGCGTGACCCAAGGCGCCGTGAGCCGGCAAATCAAGCTGCTCGAAGAATCGCTCGGCGCGAAACTGTTCGAGCGGGACCACAAGGGCATTCGTCTGACGCAAGCGGGCCTGCAATTGCTGCCCTGCCTGTCCGAAGCCTTCGATACGATCGAGCGCGGCTTTCGTCAAATCACGGCAGCCAAAGGGCGACGGCGCCTCGTGCTCGCTCTGCCGCCCACTTTCGCCACGCAATGGTTTTCGCCGCGGCTGGGTTCGCTCGCGGTGGAATTGCCCGATGTCGAACTGTCGGTTCGTACCGAGGCGAACGGAGACCTTCACTGTCAGATTCGCTTCGGCCGCCAGGCGCTACCGGACGCGCACTCCGAATTGCTGATGATGGAGCGCCACGTACTCGTGGGTGCGCCGCGTTTGCTCGGCCAGCCGCTCGATGCGCTGCTCGAACGCATGCCGGCGCTTCATGTGCTGCACAACGACGCCCGGCTCGAATTGTGGCCGAACTGGCTGGCCAAGGCGGGCATGCCCGCGCGTTACGCGGACAATGGCATCGAGTTCTCGACCTTGGAACAGGCGATCCGCGCGGCGAGTAAAGGCGCGGGGCTGGCGATCGTCGATCGGAACATGATTGTCGAGGAACTGGCGGACGGTAGTCTCGCGCAGTTTTCCGACGTCGAGGTGAGCGGGCCGTTTGGTTACTGGCTCGATATTCCCCAGCGGCATGTCGGGCTGGAACATGTGCAGGCGCTGGCCGGGTGGATGCGGGAAGAGGTGTTGAAGCTGGGGTGAGCGTTGATGCTCCTGACGGCAAAGGTACGGGCGTTAAAGCAGAAGGCCCCGTTTTTGACGGGGCCTTCTGATTTGCGTTGCTTTGTTTTTCGGTCGAAACCAGTGAGGCGAACTTACATCGCCTTTTTGAACGGCGCGCCCGAATGCTCGCGCAACTCATTGAACACGATCTTCGGCCACGCCTTCTGCGCGACTTCGATCTCCGACACGTGCGAAGCCAGATACGTCGGTGCGTCGGAAGCGTCGAGCGCGATGCGCGCCGCGTACGAATCGGTGAAGCGGCGCAATTCGGCTGCGTCGTCGCACGTTACCCAGCGTGACATGCGGTAGCGCGCCGGGGCCATGCGCACGTCGACCTTGTATTCCGTCGACAAACGGTGCGACACCACTTCGAACTGCAGTTGACCGACCGCGCCGAGAATCATCAGGCCGCCCACTTCAGGACGGAACACCTGGATCGCGCCTTCTTCGCCGAGTTGCTTCAGCGCCTCGCCGAGCTGCTTGGCGCGCATCGGATCGACCACTTCGACGGTCTGGAAAATTTCCGGCGCGAAAAACGGCAGGCCGACGAATTGCAGTTGCTCGCCTTCGGTCAGCGTATCGCCGAGACTCAGCGTGCCATGATTCGGAATACCGATGATGTCGCCCGGATACGCCTCGCTCACCGTCTCACGACGTTGCGACAGGAACGTCACCACGTTATTGGCACGGAAAGTCTTGTTCGTGCGCGTGACCTTCACGGCCATGCCGCGTTCGAAATGCCCCGAACACACGCGGATAAACGCCACGCGGTCGCGGTGCGCCAGATCCATGTTCGCCTGCACCTTGAACACGACGCCGGTGAATTTCGGCTCGTCCGGCATGACCGGACGCTGCACGGTCATGCGCATGGACGGCGGCGGCGCCAGGTCGACCAGCGCGTCGAGAATTTCCTTCACGCCGAAGTTGTTGATCGCCGAGCCGAACAGAACCGGCGATTGCTGACCGGCAAGGAACTGCTCGCGATCGAAATCCGGCGACGCGCCTGTGATCAGATCGATCTCTTCCTTCGCCTTGATCCAGGCGTGGCCGAAGCGGCGCTCGCCTTCTTCGTCGCTTGGCGCTTGCAGCGTTTCCACTTCGCCGCCGGCCTTGTCCTGTCCCGCGCGGAAAATGCGCACCTGATCGCGCTGAATATCGTAGACGCCCTGGAAGTCCTTGCCCATGCCGATCGGCCATGTGAACGGCACGGCGGCGACGCCCAGATGCTGCTCGATTTCGTCGAGCAGTTCGAGCGGCTCGCGCACTTCGCGGTCGAGCTTGTTGATGAAGGTGACGATCGGCGTCTTGCGGCTGCGGCAGACTTCGAGCAGCTTGAGCGTTTGCGCTTCGACGCCGTTCGCGCCGTCGATCACCATGACGGCGGCGTCGACCGCGGTCAGCACGCGGTATGTGTCTTCGGAGAAGTCCTCGTGGCCCGGCGTGTCGAGCAGGTTGATGACGGCGTCGCCGTACTCGAACTGCATCACCGAGCTCGCCACCGAAATGCCCCGCTGCTTTTCGATTTCCATCCAGTCGGACGTCGCGTAGCGGTTGCTCTTGCGGCCCTTCACGGTGCCGGCGATCTGAATCGCGCCCGAGAACAGCAGGAGCTTTTCCGTGAGCGTGGTCTTACCCGCGTCCGGGTGGGAAATGACCGCGAACGTGCGGCGGCGTTTGAGTTCGGAGACTGACATCGGGTCTGGCGGTCACGGATAGGGGTTCGGGCGGTCCCGGCGGCTTGCGGCTGCCGGTGTGCCACGCCTTGCGCGGCGGCGTCGAGCTGCGGGAGTTGGGCCGGAACCCGCATCACAATGGCAACTCGGCCGCGTCGGAAACAGGTCGCGAACGAGCGTTCGACCATACGGGAATCGCCAGCGCAGAACAGCGCAGGGAACGAATGATACACGTCATGGGCGCGAGAGGGTTTAAAGGCGCGTCAATGACGATGCAATGCGCGGCCAACCAATCCCTGCATCGCGGTGATGGGACAGATGGCCTTCTCTTCTGAAAATGTGCCTTGCGGCAATAGCAGCGGGCTGCAACCGTTATGCAGAACGCGTCGTCCGCAAGATTCGGGAAGGACGCGAGATTTGCGCCTACTGATAACTCATCGTAAAGATGGCGGTCGCCCGAACGGTTCCCGCGACCACGGGCGCGGCTCCCAGCCGATAATACTGTGAGAAAAACTGAAACGACATATTGCCAGTCGTGCTCGACGTAAGCGGAAGAACAGCATCCAGCGTAATCGGCGACTGCGACGCGTCCAGCAGTTGCACACCGATACCCGTCGCCGAACCTGCGTTTGCCAAAACTGACGCGACGCCTGAATTGCCGGACGTCGAACTAAATGTCACGGCTACCTTAACGCCGGACTGGCAGTTGAGACCCAAAGAAAACGGTGTTTTGGCGTCGACTGAGCCGCCAGTCGGAAACGTCGCCGGGCTGGTCGTCGCGAGCGGAATTGTCTGGTTAGCGCTTGCCGACGTCACCGAGCATGTCACGCTTCGCACGGGCGTGTTGTTCGCGACGGACAGCGCGCAAGCTCCGTCATTAAGCGAATAGCCTGTGTTTAGAACACCAACGTTATAGAAAGCGCCCGTAATTGCCCCGCCAGTGACAGGACCCGTTTTGACAAGCTCAAACGTTCCCGAAACATTGAAGCTACCATCGGCGCCAGTGGTTCCGATCTGGGAATCGGTGGAGCAGGGGCCCGTTCCTACCATCGGCTTGCCGTTTGCATCGCGCATCCGCATACCGACTCCCGCGACGTTCGTCGGATAAACCCCCGTCATACCGGACACTGCTGTGCCGCTCACTGGGCACGCGACTATCGGTTGGTTGAAAAGCAAACTCGTCGAGCACTTTCCAATGATGATGAATCTCTGAACCGTCCCTGGAATCACGTCGCCCACGGCGGTCGAGTCGGAAACGGCTATCGAGCCATACGTGAATGTCGCAGGCAAGCCCGACGAGGTCGGGCACTCGGCATACGCATGCACCGACCACCCAGCCGCCAATGCCAATACGACAAGGAAGCGCATCAACCAGTGCGGTGCAAAAATCTGTTTACGCATCATGTCCACCTTTACAGTTCTTGATCGGAGCCAGTCATTTAATTATCCGAAGCGCTCGGCTCAAATCCCACGGGCGCAGTGCCTTTCACCGTTGTATAAGCCGCATCCTCCTTAGCGCTCTTTCCCGGCAACGCATACTGGATCTGGCATACATCGCTGCCTTTGTTCCCGAACAACGACAAACGTCCCTCTGTCCTCATGCCATGAGGCGTCAGATACGGCGCGACCGCATCACCGCGACGATCAACTCTCCCCCTCGTCGCGCCCGCCGCACTCGGCACTTCGACGATGCCAAACGTATCGAATCGGTCGTTGACGTCACGCCTCGCTTCTATGTCCACATTAACCACCCATATCTTCCAATGCTCGTTGCAAAAGTCGAGCGCATCTGAATCTGCGCCGACAGCCCCATTTGTCGGCGCGCAATGCCCCGCTCGGCTGAATCCGGGCCGAAGGCGATGGGCAACATGCACCGACATCCGCCCTACCGACGACGGCCGTCGCATTGACTAACGCCACTCGTCACCTGCTCGCCAGAGATCTCTCCATCACGGGTCTCATACCTGGTCGATCTCACCCCGAACATCTGCTCACCTTCTTAATTCGATTGATAGGGTTGGTCCAGGCGTGCGTCATCTTGCGTCGAATGAATGCCGCCCACGCAATGCCCTTCCACCGACAGATACGCCGCGCCCGCCTTACCGCCCGACTTCGGCAACACATAATCAATCGTGCACTCCTCCGCCCCAGCGGCCCCCCACTTGACGAAAAGCGCGCCATTATCATCGAGGCCGCGCGCGAATATCCGGCTGTCCTGGGCAACCACACCCACCGTGCGCCCGTTGGCATCGACCACGTCCGCGCCGAACGGCAGCGCATTGCCGCCAAGTTGCGGCGCGCGAATCAACGCGGCGCGGCCGCTCACCGTCTTGTACTTGATCAGCACCACTGAACCCAGTCGCGGCACCGCCTGTTCCGAAGTCGACTCGAACTCGACGTCGGTGGATGTACCCTTCGGATCGATTTCCACCGTGTTCATGCCGTATGGCGTCAGATACGGCACCACAGCGAAGCCTCGACCATTGAGCTTGACGCCGGGCGAGTTGGTCACGCTGGCGCCCGCCGCACCCGGCGCTTCGACGACGCCGAAGGTGTCGCCCACCGTCTGCGAGAAAGTCACGCCGCCTGGATGCGCGACGATCGAGCCGCTGACGCCGGCGGAGATCTGGCTCGAACTCGTTCCCGCGCTAGCCGATCCCGTCAACTGGGCATACGGTCCACGATAGGCGCCGCTGGCGCCGGTGCTCAGCGTGCTGTTGCCTTGAGCCGCGCCATACGTCCCATACGCGTTGTACGAGTACTGGTTGCGCTCGCCGAGCGAGCCGCTCACGTTGGCCTGGAGATTGGTGTTTCCGCCCGAACTGCTGAAGTTCGTCGACATCAGCGGCGAATAGCGGCCGCGGCCGAGCGGCAACGTGGTGCTCAACATGATCTGGTCGGACATCGAACCGTCCGAACTGCGCGTGCGTCCCGCACTGATGCTGTACGTGCCGTACCTGAAACTATTGGTGTAACCTGCCTGGTAGAACAGATCGTTGCCGCTTCGATTCCAATACTGCTGCGCGGAAGCGTTCAAAAAGACCGTACCGTATCGCTTGAAATTCTGATTGAGGGTGATCTGAAAACGGCTGCGCTGCCGATAAACCGAGTTCAGATCGTCGCCGCGCATTGCGCGGTCACGCAGCGTGGCGGCGTCAGTGAGGCTCATGTAGCCGGCCGTCGAATACCGATATGCCGCGATGGCAATATTCGTGTTGGTCGGGTCGATGAACTTGCTGTAACCGATACGCCAACTGGTGCCGCGCGACGTGCCTTGACCGGGAATCTGGGTCTGTGCAGCCGTCACGTCGGCTGAGAGCGCACCGAACTTCGTGTTGAGCGCCGCGCCCACATCCGCAGCGAAATAGTCGTTGGCGGCCACGCCGCCGCCATAGGCGGTGATCAGATTGGTGAGTCCTCGCTGCAAGGTGAACTGCGCGAAATACGGGCTGTTCTCGAGCGCGGAGGTACGAAGCTCACCGGCGGTAACTGAAAACCGTGTGGTGCCAGGCCGCAACGACTGGGCAACCGAGGCGTAAGGCACGGTAAAACTCTTCGCGCGGCCGTTGGCTTCGGTCACCGTGACATCCAGATTGCCGCCGTAGCCGGTCGCGTAAAGGTCCTTGATTTCGAACGGGCCCGGCGAGACGGTGGTTTCATAGATCACCTGGCCGTTCTGACGAACCGTCACGCGTGCGTTCGATTCCGCCGTGCCGCGCACGATCGGCGCATAGCCTCGCAGCGATTCGGGCAGCATGCGATCGTCGGTGGCGATCTGCGCGCCGCGGAATTGCACGCTGTCGAATACGTCGCCGGTCGTGTAGCCGTCGCCGACCGTCAACTGCGATTTCAGCGCGGTAATGTCACGCTGAAGGTACGTGGCAATGTTGTCGAACTGGGTGGGTGCGCCGGTTTGCTGGGTCGCCGACGACTGATGACGAAAGTGCCATGCGCCGATGTTCACGCCGGCATTCAGACCAAGGTAACTTTGGGTCGACTCGAAGCCCGATCCGCCGCTGTGATACGCGTTGGCGTTGTAGCTCAGGAAGGCTGCGTTGACGCCGTTTTGCCACATCTCGGGCGGGACGTAACCGCGCGCTACATTGCGCATATACTTTTGCGGCACGCTTAACGTGATCTTCTGGTCCGCAAAGTCGAAGTCAATCGTGGAGTCGGGCACGCTTGCCGCGAGGTCGACGCATTCATTCGGCGCTCCGGCATCCGCCGTCTTGGCCTCATTGCTCGCGGCGACCCTGGCGAAATCGACGCCAAGCTTCTCCAGCATGGCCCGGTTGAAGCAAGGACGCGCGTCGACCGTGCCGCGCGCGGCCACAAAACGCACATCCTGGCGTGCAACGCGAATGCCATTGACGAACAAATCGACGGAATACACACCCTCGGATACCGGATTGCCGCGCGCGAAGCGCGACACGTCCACGGTTGCATTCGCGTCGGTCCGCAGAAAGGTCGTGTCGAACTCCATCGCCGCCGGTCCGCCTTGCTCGGACGCCTGCGCGTCTATCGGCTGAGCCCCTGACATCGCGAACGCCAATGCTGCAAGCGCCGCGATGGGGTGCAGCCTGAACGCACCGGAGAGTTCGCCTACGCGAACAGACGACGCGCGACGGAATGAAGCTTTCATGTTCTGAGCGGTGTTCAATATCCTGCAACAGGCGTGCGTCGTCCCTGTGCGTTGTCAGCGCAACGCACGCCTTGTACGAGAATGGGTTAGCCAGGGGGCGGCAGCTTGCCGCCCGATTGAAGACGTGGTGGCCTAGTCGCCGAGTGCGGCGTCACCGCGAATCGGACCGCCGTAGTCGCTGATCGCGACGTAGTGCACCTTCGCGCCCGCCGCGACGGCGTTCATCTTCGCGATCGGCAAGACCACCGAAGCATGCGGCGGCACCATGCCGCCCCGTTGGCTGCTGAAGGTATGGCCACCGCTTTCCACGTGAATCTCGCTGAACGACACGTAGTACGGTGTCGGGTTCGAAACGCTGACGGCCTGATCCTTGCCGTCCGTCGACGCGGCGATCTTCCAGCTAAGTTGCGCGGGTGCGTCTTCCGGCTCGCCAGGCAGCTTGCCGGGTCGTACAAAAACCTTGATACGGGTGCGATAGGCCAGAGTCAGAGTATTGACGTCCGCGGCAGCCTTTGCCTTCGGTGGAATGTCCAGAACGTTGAGCCAATAGACCGATTCGCGATCCTGCGGCAGCGGCTCGCCGGTGTACATCACGCGCAACGTCTGCGCCTTTTTCGGATCCATGCGAAAAATCGGCGGTGTAATCACGAATGGCACCTTGACCTCACCGGGCTTGGCATCCGCCTTACCGTCGTCCATCCAGACCTGCACGAGCGAGGGCGAGCGGCTGTCGTTTTCCAGCTTCACCGTGACTTCGCGCTGCTCAAGCGAATACACCACGCGCGTGCCGCCAATCGTCACGCTCGCCCCTACATCACCAGCCAGTAGCACACAGGCAAGGCCGATTCCCATCATCGAATTTCTAAACAGCGTTATCACGATCGGCCCGTCAAATTTCTCAAAATAAGCGTGCAAAAAAGGCGCTCGCATGGCGAGCGCCTGAGACCCACACTTACTGATATTCCATCGTGTACTGAACCGATGAGATGACCGTGCCGGGCTCGGCAGCGGCCGTGGCGTAATACCGCGCGTAATACTGCAGAGTCGTCGCCCCGTCGGCGTTGATGGTCACGCCGTTCGAGGCGATATCGTTGTTCGCGCCCGTCGTGACGTTGATGACCTGCATCTGTGCGTTGAGGAGTTGGACCTCCACATTCTTCGCGGTGCCGCTGCTCGACAGATAACCCGTCGCCTGGTCGACTGTCGGGCCGTTCTCGAAGCCGGCAATCGCCTTGGTAGCCGTGCCGCTGCAGCCCGTCAGGACAAATTGCAGATCGGCCGAATTCGTTGTACCGGCCGTGTTGCCTACCTGTGCGAGCGTGCCGGTCGGAACATCAACCAGCGTGATCGTCTTGTCTGCCGGTGTACCACTTGCATTCCCGTTGATCGAGCAGGTCGTGTCCGTCACATTGCCAGTGAAGGTGATCGTGCCGTCTGCCGCATGAGCGTAGAGCGGTACCAGACAGAACAGACCGCTGACGGCGATCGCGGTTGCGGAGATCATTGATTTCATTGCTTCTATTCCTAACAATTACAAATAAAACGGGATTCAACGGAGATCTTGGAGTTACCCAAGGATTCCTATTTTTCTACTCAAGCAAATAAGACTCATATAGTTCTCACTTTGCTTCGTTAAGACGAATAGGATATTAAGGCTTCCTAGATAAGAAGTATCTAGGACAAATCGCCTCTTTTCGGATTCGGCCGAGAGACATGGCGCGTCGAGAACGGGCGAGAGTGCCGGCATTGCGAGCTTTTGAGGCGCGCAATGCCGGTCAACCGGTGGTGACGCGTTGACAGAGCGCGGCAATCGGCCACGCAGAAGACACGATAACCACGGAAGGCATCGCCGAATGCCGCGCCGCGCCGACTAGTGCCATGGTTTCGAGCCCAAAAATAAAAACCCGCCGCATCGTTGCCGATGCGGCGGGTTCTCTTCAACGTTCCAGCGAACTAGGCGCCGCTAGCTTCGTTCAAAGTCAAATGCTTCGTTTCCGGCGCCCACGCGATCGACACCACCATGCCGATCAGCAACACCGCGGCGAGCACCATCATCGTGATATGGAAGCCAAAATGCACGATGCCGAGCGGCAGCAGAAACGTGCCGACGGCCGACCCAAGCCGGCTGCACGCAATCGCGAGTCCGACGCCGCACGCGCGCACTTCGGTCGGAAAGCATTCCGGCGGAAACACGCCGACGAGATTCGAAAACGCCGACATGGTGAGCGTGAAAATCCCGAACGCGACAATCATGCCGAGCGTCGCCGACTCCGGCAGCACACTCAACGCAATCAGCGACACGCACGTGACAGCGAACGAGCCGATCAGGAACGTGCGCCGCGGAAGTCTGATTGTGAGCCAGATGCCGATCAGCGCGCCAAGCACCAGGAAGCCGTTCAGCAGAAAGTCCGCGCTCGAATCGTTGTTCAAATGAATCGCTTTCAGAATGGTCGGCAGAAACGTATAAACAGCGAAGTACGGAATGACGAGACAGACGAAGAACGCGCAGTTGAAAATAGTGCGGCGAATCAGATCGGCCTTGAACAGACGCATGAAACCACCCGCCGTTTGCGCGTGCTCGTCGTGTCCGCCGTCCAGAGTGACGTTCGCACCGAAGTGCTTCAGCACGATCGATTTCGCCTCCGCCGTGCGTCCTTTGCCATGCAGCCAGCGCGGCGACTCCGGCGTGCCCATGCGCAGCACGAGAACGATCAACGCCGGCACACCCGCCGACGCCAGCAGCCAGCGCCATGCATCCGGCGAGGCATCGGCGTAATGCATGCCGAGCACATTCGCCACCACATACCCGATGGTCCACACCACGCTGAACGAGCCAAGCAACGTGCCGCGATGTTTGCGCGGCGAGAACTCCGCGAGGATCGCATGCCCTACGGCAAAGTCGCCGCCCATGCCGAAGCCGATCAACACCCGCAGCAAACACAACTCGAGCGGTGAACGCACATAGAACTGCGCGAACGCGGCCGCTGTGATGATGATGAAGCTCAGCAGGAAAATCTTCTGGCGTCCCATGCGATCCGACAGCCAACCGAAAACCAGACTGCCGATAAAAATGCCCATCAACGCGGAACTACCGATCATGCCCATCCAGAAGGCGTCGAGCGGCATCTGCCGATTCAGCGACGCAAGCGCATAGCCGATCGTGCCGAGCGCGAAACCTTCTGTGAAGTGCGCGCCGAACGTCAGCCCGGCGATCTTGACGTGGAAGGCGTTCAGCGGAACGTCGTCGAGAGGAATGGGGCCGTGCGCGGATGCCGCTGCCGCCGGCAAAGTGGGGGCGAGGCCGAGAGTGGCCGCCTGCATATCCTGATTGCTCACGCTGTCTCCTTCGTTAGTATGGATCGCCGGGCGCGGTCGGCATGCCGCCGCGCACCGATTGCGTCGTCCGCCTGTGCGTCATGCATGGGCATGACGTACGGCGGACGCGCGGTGTGAAGATCAGCGTCCGAGGCCGCCCATCATCATGTACTTCAGTTCGGTGTATTCATCGAGCCCGTACTTCGAGCCTTCGCGGCCGAGTCCCGACTGCTTGACGCCGCCGAACGGCGCGACTTCCGTGGACACAATCCCTTCGTTGATGCCGACCATGCCGCTTTCCAGCGCTTCGCCGACGCGCCACGCACGCGCCAGATCGCGCGTGTAGAAATACGCCGACAAGCCGAACGGTGTGTCGTTGGCCGCTTCGATCGCTTCCGCTTCGCTCTTGAAGCGGAAACACGCGGCAACCGGTCCGAAGGTTTCTTCCCCGGCGATCAGCATCGAGCTGTTGGCGTCGACGAGAACAGTCGGCTCGTAAAAAGTGCCGCCGAGCGCGTGGGGCTTGCCGCCGGTTAGGACCTTCGCGCCTTTTTGCAAGGCGTCGGCCACGTGCGTTTCGACCTTCTTCAACGCAGCCTGGTTGATCAACGGACCTTGTTCGACCTCGCCTTGCAACGCATTGCCGACGCGCATCTTGCGCACTGCTTGCGTCAACGCTGACGTGAACGCATCGTAGATGCCGTCCTGAACGTAGAAGCGGTTGACGCACACGCACGTCTGCCCGGTGTTGCGGAATTTCGAAGCCATCGCGCCTTGCACGGCGGCATCGAGGTCCGCGTCGTCGAAGACGATGAAAGGCGCGTTGCCGCCGAGTTCGAGCGACAACTTCTTCAGCGTGTCCGCGGACTGCTTCGCCAGCAGCTTGCCGACGCGCGTCGAACCGGTGAACGACAGTTTGCGCACCACGTCGGATTCCGTGAGCGCGCCGCCGATCGCCACGGCGTCGCCGGAGACGATATTGAACACGCCAGGTGGAATGCCCGCTTTCCCGGCCAGCACTGCCAAAGCGAACGCGGACAACGGCGTTTCTTCCGATGGCTTGAGCACCATCGTGCAACCGGCCGCGAGAGCAGGACCGGCCTTGCGCGTGATCATGGCGAGCGGGAAATTCCACGGTGTGATTGCCGCGACCACGCCGACCGGTTCCTTCGTCACGATAATCTTCGCGTTCGGATTTGGACTCGGAATCACGTCGCCGTAGGCCCGCTTCGCTTCTTCCGCGAACCATTCGAAGAAGCTCGCCGCGTAACCGACTTCGCCGCGCGCTTCGGCAAGCGGTTTGCCTTGCTCAAGCGTCAGCAGTTCGGCGAGCGCGTCGCGGTTCTCCAGCATCAACTCGCCCCAGCGTTTGACGCGCGCGCTGCGCTCTTTCGCGGTCAGCGCACGCCATGCGGGAAACGCGCGCTCGGCCGCCGCGATGGCCTGCGCCGCTTCCGCCGCGCCGCCTTTGGCCACTCGCACGACGACCTCGCCGGTCGCGGGATTCAAAACAGCATACGTGTCGGCGCCTTCGTACCATTCGCCGCCAATGTAATGTCCGGTGCGGAGAAATTCGTTCATGCGGCCTTCTCCAGCGTTTCGACGAACATGCCCTGCGCAAGGCGCGGTTCGCGCGCGATGCGTTTGCCGGCGGTGTAGTCGTTGATCAGATCGCACGGCGTGTAGTTGCGTTCGAGCTCAAACAGTTCATCCGCCGAAAGCGTCGTGCCGAGCGCGGCGAGCGCGCTGTCGAACTGCGCCGGCGTATCCGCACCGACCAGCATGCTCGCGACCCCGCCGTGATTCAGCACCCACGCTTGCGCGATCTGCGCGGCGGAAACGCCACGCCGCGCGGCCACGCGCGCCACCGACGCGGCAATTTCACGCGACGCCACATCGCCATACATTTGTGCGGTGAAGAAGTCGGTCTGATTGCGCGTCGAATTTGGATCGCACGTCAGCAGCCCGCGCGCCAGCGGACTGAACACGGACACGCCGACGCCTTGATCCTGGCAATACGGAATCATTTCGCGTTCTTCTTCACGGTATGCCAGGTTCAACTGCAATTGCATATTGATCGGCTTGTGCCACCCGTTGCGCTCGCAGACCTGCATGATCTTTGCGAACTGCCACGTGTACATGGTCGACACGCCGATATAGCGCGCCTTGCCGGCGCGCACGATATCGTTGAGCGCGCCCATGGTCTCTTCGACTGGCGTATTCACGTCGAAGAAATGCAGCATGTAGATATCGACGTAATCCATGCCGAGACGCGTCAGCGAGCCGTCGATGCCGTCCATGATGTGCTTGCGCGAATGACCGCCGGCGTTCTGATACGCGCCCATGTCGTAGCCGACCTTGGTGGCCACGACCATTTCCTCGCGACGCGTGAGACGCTTCAGTATGCGGCCCACCACTTCTTCACCGACGCCAGTCGAATAGAAATCGGCGAGGTCGATAAAGTTGACGCCGGCTTCGAGCGCATGACGAACGATCGGCTCGCTTTGCGTTTCGTCGAAAATCCACGGCTTCCATTGCGGCGTGCCCATGTTCATCGTGCCGAGGCACAGACGCGAAACCTTCAGACCGGATTGGCCGAGGCGAATGTATTCCATAGTGCGTGTCTCCTTCCTTCCTGAAAGCCGGCGGCGCGGACGGTTAGTTGCGCATTGCAGGGCGCGCGACCGAACCGCGCTGCCTGCCATTAACGTTGCTTCGGTGTGTAGAACGGGTTCGATACGTCGCGCGCGGCGGCGAAGACTTCATCGCGATGCGGCAGCCCCTTCATCGCCGCGAGGATCGCGTTCTTGCACGCGCGGTAGTTGTTCTCGAAGACGGCGTCGAGATCGTCGGTCGACGGGTTGACCCAGTTCGCCGACACCACCACCCAGTCGTTCTCCGCTTCAGGCGGCAGCGTGCCGTTCTCCAGCGACTCGGCCACCGCCTTCGCGATACCGGCTTGCGAAGCGCCCCACGTCGCGTTGCCGTGGAAGTCGCTGCTGATCTGCGCCTTGTTCACATAGAGCGTGAGCGGCTTGGTCGGCACGCCCGGACGCGCGATCACGACGAACGGCGCGTGACCCGCTGAGGGCGTGGCCAACGCGGTGGCGAATGCCTGCCCCGCCGGGCCGTTGCGCGGGCCGACCAATACGTTGATATGCGCGAGATTGACGCCGGGGCCTTCGAATCCTTCGCCGATAAAGAGTTGTTTGTCCGTCGATGCGCTCATGGTCTTTCCGTCGAGGTTGAGTGGATGGCCGATTGTGAGGTTCGGCATCCGCGACCATGTATCGATGAGTTTTGATGCGGGGTATGAGAGGAACTCAACTCCGGGTTAGCCCCGAGCGCAGTGGCCCGCGGGTATCGAGACGCGCAAAGGTGAGGGTTTTCGGGACTATCACGGTAGCGCTGCGGGATCGCTGCGAAAGGTGAGCGTGTCGACGAACGGGCGCGCACCTGTGCCGCGACACTCCGCAAAGCGACGTGCGCATCAGGCGTGACTAAAAGAGGCTCAAGCTATGGCTTCAGCGATTCTTCGTACAGCCTGGGAACCCCTACCAGCAAGGGCTGACGCGGGTTTCGGAGGAAATGGATCAGTCACCGCGGACTGCGGTGGCAAGCTTGTCGCAAGGTGCGTGATTCGAGAAAACCAGGCTAACCGAAACAACCGGTCCGTCGCGAGCCGCGCATCCGCGCCTATGGTTCACGCGCCAGGTCCACGCGAAAGGTGAGTGTTTTCGGGACTTGCCTCGTCGCGCGCGAAAGGTGCGAGAAACTCCGCACGCGACATCACTTTAAATAATCCGGCACATGACGGGTGGAGACGTCATGCGTCAACGCACTTCAACCTCGATGAGAAAGCGCTCGCGATTCTTGCCCACGAGCCACGCTGGCGAGCGGCCGCGGCCGCTCCAGGTCTCGCCGGTTTTCGGGTTGCGATACTTGGCGACCGAAGGCGTCTTGCGGGCCGTGGTGCCTTTGCTGGTGAAACCCAGTTCTTCAGCCGTCAGGTCGTATTCGGCTACTTTCTGCTTGATCTCGGCGATCGCCTGCGCGATTTCCTTCTCGCGCGCCGCCGCGACTTCCTTGTGGAGTTTTTCGAGCTGGGCGGTCAACTGCTTGTACGAGGCCATGACGGGTGCTCCGATCATTAGACGAGAACTGAAGTGCGGACACTATCAGACGAATAAATTGCCGGATAGAGAAGCCCGACGCCGCGAGCGGGTAACACGCTTAAAAGACTCCGTCCCGGACGCGCCCGCTTCGCTCAATCGTCGATTGCATCGTACACGCGGCGTTCGAAATCCACTGTCATTGAGAACGGTTCGACGGAGCGCCTTTGAATCAGCATCAGACCGATCAGATCTTCCACCGGATCGGCGAACCAGCTTGTGCCATACGCACCCGGCCAGCCGAACGAGCCCATCGAACGATAGCCAAGCGGCAACTGCTGCGCCGGATCGTCGACGACGGACAAGCCGAGGCCGAACCCCTGGCCTGCCCACAGCGCATGACCGAAAGCCGACACACGGCGCTGGTCGCGCGTCAGAAAATTGGAGCGCATCAGATCGACTGAGCGGTGCGAGAGCAAACGCGTCGTGCCGACTCGTCCGCGGCCGAGCAGCAGTTGCGCGAATTGAAGATAGTCGTGCGCTGTGGAAACCAGGCCGCCGCCGCCGCTCTGGAAGCGGTCCGGATCCGCCCATCGGCTCGACGACGGATGGTCCTCGACGATTCGCTGCCCTGAGCCCTGTTCGACGCCATAAGCCGTGGCCAGCCGACCGAGTTGCGCGTCGGGCACCCAGAAAGCGGTATCGCGCATGCCGAGCGGCTCGAAGATCCGCGTCCGGAAAAACTCGCCGAGCGGCATGCCGCTCACGCGTTCGATCAGCACGCCGAGCACGTCGGTGGCAACGCCGTAGTGCCAGCGTGACCCGGGCTGGAACATGAGCGGCAAACTTGCGATGCGTGCGAGCCACGCATTGCCGTTCATGCGCGCTTCGAATCCGTTGAAAGCGGCGGCATACGCCTCGGCAAGGGGCCCGGTCGCGGTGAAGTGGTAGGCGAAGCCGGCGCGGTGCGTCAGCAGGTCCAGCACGGTGAGCGACGCTCTGGCGGGGTCGGTTTCGTCGAGCGGGCCGGCGGGATCGCGCAGCACACGCGGCGCGGACAATTCCGGCAACCAGAGTGAGATCGGCGTGTCGAGGGCGAGCCGGTCTTCTTCGATCAGCATCAGGATCGCGGCGCTGGTGACCGGCTTGGTCATGGACGCAATGCGGAACAGCGTATCGCGCTCCATCGGCAACCGCGCCGCGTCGTCGCGCCAGCCGAGCGGCTCGAAATAGCCAATCTCGCCGCGCCGCCAGACCATCGACACCACGCCCGCCACTTCACCGCGTTCCACATAGCCTTGCATGGCGTTGGTCAGTGCCGTCAGCCGAGACGCGGAAAGTCCTGCTCGTTGCATGTTTGTCCTGATCGTGGAGAGATTGGCGGCCCGTTCACCTGACGCGCGCCATCAGTCCGCGCGGCCTCGTGAGCGTAAAGCGGCGCCGGCGCGTGCGCAACAAATGACGTGGCTTGCCATCCTGTGGAGACGTCGCGCTGCGCCGTGCCGCTTACGTGGCCGTTACGTTTCCCCATTTTTGCAAAAAACGTTACCAGAAGGGTACGTTACAGCCATCCACTGCACTGGGCGTTCAGGCTTTCAGGCGTTGCTCGAGAGCCGAGAGGGCGGCGTTGAGCCGTTTGACGCGGTTCGCCTGAGCCGGCACCAGCGCCGCGCCGGATACGGAATCGATGCGGTTTCGCCAATAGGAGAGCGGGATGTGGTCTGCCGCGGAGATATGCGAGATTACGTGTTCAAGATGTTCAATATCTTTTTCGAGTTGGTGATGATTCATTGCTTTCCCCGGATTACTCGTTGAACTATTTTCAATGCGTAACGCGAAGCACAAAGCGTGCCGCACTATTTTCGGTTTTCGGTCTAAACGGAAAATCCTTCCTGGCACTTTCCGCATAAACGGCGAAACCGGCAAAAGCTGCCTGCTGCTTGAATCTTGAGCCACTGAAAAGACAATACTGCCGCTCAACTTCGCGTTCCGTTAGGTGCCGCACCGACCCGGCTATTCGACGCGAATTCGCATGTTTTTAATTGCGTCCGGCGACAAGGAAAATATATGAAGCGCGGTATTAATATCCATTGCGCATCATAGCCGCGGATAGAACCCGCATTAGATGCAGGCCTGTGCGACGGCCATACGCTTTTAGCGCGACTGAAAGAAGAAAGCTCGAGGCGCTGGTCGAGCCGGCCTTGCGCCGGCGAACCGCTATTTCCCCCGGCAGGCGTAGATCAGGTTGAGCGTGCCGTTCTCAGTGGATTGACGCACGACATCGAACGCGCCGCCGCAACTTGCGCTGGCCTGCTGCGAGCAGGAGTCGGAACCGGCAGGGCACTGCACCAGCGTCGTCGCGCGGCCGTCCGGCAAAAACAGCGGCGCGCTGCTGCTGCAACCGCTCAGCGCGACCATGGCACCGGCCGCCACCGTCGCGCAGGCCCGGCGCGCGTAGAAGGAGAGATTGCATTTCATTTGAAACCCCGATCACGTCTTGTTTTTCGATCACGGGATTGTGCCACGCGTCAATTACGCTGCGTCAATCGCTGTCGCGGAACGTTGTCACACGTCGATGCCGTACGCCGCGATCTTCTTATAGAGCGTCGCGCGACCCATGCCGATCTGGTTTGCCGTCTCGATCACGCGGCCGCCGTTCGCGCGCAAAGCGTCGCTCAGGAAGCGCTTCTCGAAGGCCGCCATCGCCTCGCTCCATGAGGCGGGTTGCGGCGCATTAGCCTGCGTGTTCGCCGCATGCGCCGTCGAAGGCACCTCCGGCAAGGGCGCATTCGGACGGCACGCGCCGCCGCCGTGCGCCGAGCCGATAAACGACGCCAGCGCCCGCGCATCGATCCGCTCATTGTCGGACAGCATCACCGCACGCTCCAGCGTGTTGCGCAACTCGCGCACATTGCCCGGCCAGCCGTACGAGCACAGCAACCTCAGCGCGTCGTCCTGCAATTCGAAGTGACTGGCGCCGCGCGCCTGGGTCGACAGATCTTCAAGCATGGCATAAGCGAGCGCCTCGATATCCGAGGTCCGTTCGCGCAACGGCGGCGCATGGATCGTCAGCACGTTCAGCCGATAGAACAGGTCAGCGCGGAATCGCCCGGCCGCGACCAGCGCCGGCAAATCGGCCGAGGTCGCCGCGATGATCCGGACGTCGGCGCGCACGATCCGGTTCGAGCCGAGCGGTTCGAACTCCTTGTCCTGCAACACGCGCAGCAGCTTGCCCTGCAAGGGCAGCGGCATATCGCCGATTTCGTCGAGGAACAGCGTGCCGCCGTTCGCCAGCTCGAACTTGCCGACGCGCCCCTTTCGATCCGCTCCGGTGTAGGCGCCCGGCGCCGCACCGAAGAATTCGACTTCGAGCAGGGTATCGGGAATCGCCGCGACGTTGACCGTCACGAGCGGCTGATTCGCGCGCGCCGAGCCGCCGTGGATGGCATGCGCCAGCAACTCCTTGCCGGTGCCGGTTTCGCCGAGCAGCAGCACCGGTGATTCGAGCTGCGCGGCGCGGCGCGCCTGACGCTTCACTTCGAGACTGGCCGCGCTCGTGCCGACGAAACTGCCGAACGTATATTTGGCCCGCCGCGCCTGCGCGAGCGACCGGCGCGTCGCGATCAATTCTTCCTGCACACGCGAGTAGTGGGAAAAGAGCGGCGTCAACGCCTTCAGTTCGTCGAAGAGCGCAAAGCCAACGGCGCCGACCGTGGCGCCCGCATCGTCCTTCAACGGCAAACGCGTGACGACGAGCGGTTCGCGGTCCGTTTCCAGAATATCGAGCAGAATCGGTTTGCCGGTATTGACGACCTCGCGCATCAGGCTGTTCGGAATCACCGCTTCGCAATCGCGGCCGATGGCCTGGTCCGGGTCCGAAAAACCGAAGCGCGCCGCATAGCGTTTGTTGATCCAGACCACGCGCGCGTCGGCATCGACGATAAATGTCCCTTCGCTAAAATTTTCGAATGTGCGGAAGAGCGAATCCATCGCCCGGCGCAGTACGTCGCCGTAAGTGGCAGGCAAGCCTGCCCAGTCGTTCATCATGCTGTCGCTGTCTCCGGCTATCGTTTTATTGTGCCTGTCTCATTTCGTAGACAAGCTTATCTCATCCGCGAGATCGCCAGCAAGCCTGCGGTATAAGGGTTTAACCTCGGTTTGGCCTAATTTCGGCCATTTTGCGTCCCGTTTTAGAGACGTTTGGGTACAATCGCCGCGATCACGTTTTGAACTTCGGTCTGCGAAATCAGGCGGCTGGCCGTTGCCGCTGATATGGCACGGAACCTGCGTTTGCGGGCGCCGTGCCGCCGCACCTTCGAGACGGCGACCATGTAGAACAACCAAGCTTTGGAGACTCAATGTCCTTTGTCATCGTCCTCGCCGCGCTGGCGTTTCTGATGTTTGCCGCCTATCGCGGCTACAGCGTCATTCTATTTGCGCCGATCGCCGCGCTCGGCGCCGTTCTGCTGACCGATCCGGCGGCCGTCGCGCCGGTTTTCACCGGCATCTTCATGGAGAAGATGGTCGGCTTCGTAAAACTCTACTTCCCGGTGTTTCTGCTGGGCGCCGTGTTCGGTAAGGTTATCGAACTGTCGGGTTTCTCGGAGTCGATCGTGGCTGCCGCGATCCGCTATATCGGCCGCTCGCGCGCCAATGCGGTGATCGTTGCGGTGTGCGCGCTGCTCACCTACGGTGGCGTCTCGCTGTTCGTGGTGGTGTTCGCGGTCTATCCGTTCGCCGCCGAGCTGTACCGCCAGAGCAATATTCCGAAGCGCCTGATGCCCGGCGCGATCGCACTCGGCGCATTCTCCTTCACCATGGATTCGCTGCCGGGTACGCCGCAGATCCAGAACATCATCCCGACCACTTTCTTCAAGACGACGTCGTGGGCTGCGCCCGCACTCGGCGTGATCGGTTCGCTGTTCATCATCGTGGTCGGCCTGACGTATCTGGAATGGCGCCGCCGCGCGGCGATGGCGACCGGCGAAGGCTACGGCACGGAACTCGTCAACGAGCCGGATCGCGTGGAATCGAAGCAACTGCCGCATCCGTTGCTGGCGGTTGCTCCGCTGGTTCTGGTGGGCGTCGCGAACTTCCTGCTGACCCGCTGGATTCCGAATTGGTACGGCGCGTCGTACACGGTTTCGCCGGACATTCTGCCGGGCGTTCACGCACCGGTCACGACGACGATCAAGGCCGTGGTCGCGATCTGGGCCGTGGAAGGCGCACTGCTCGTCGGCATCATCATGGTTGTCGTGACGGCGTTCAACCGCGTGCGCGAACGCTTCGCGATCGGCACCAAGGCTGCGGTGGCGGGCGCGCTGCTGGCTTCGTTGAACACGGCGTCGGAATACGGTTTCGGCGGTGTGATCGCCGCGTTGCCGGGCTTTCTGGTGGTCAGCAACGCGTTGAAGAGCATTCCCAATCCGCTCGTCAACGCAGCCGTGTCGGTGAGCTCGCTGGCGGGTATCACGGGTTCGGCGTCGGGCGGCATGAGCATCGCGCTCGCGGCCATGTCGGACACCTTCATCAAGGGCGCGGAAGCGGCGCATATTCCGATGGAAGTGCTGCACCGGGTCGTCGCCATGGCGAGCGGCGGCATGGACACGCTGCCGCACAACGGCGCGGTGATCACGCTGCTGGCGGTGACGGGCCTGACGCATCGACAGTCGTATCGCGACATCTTCGCGGTCACGGTCATCAAGACGATGGCGGTGTTCTTTGTGATCGCGGTCTATTACGCGACTGGTTTGGTCTGAGCGGGCGTGTGTTGGGCACGATGCCGGCAACGCGCCGGCATCCTGACTTTTGATCGGTTACCTTGTCATCCCGACAACCGTTCTTACCCAGCACACCCTGTCATGAGCTCAGCGCCCTCTTTCTGGATGATTCCCACAGCACCCACGCCGGTCGGCCCGTTCTCGCATGCAGCCGAGGCCGACGGCTGGGTCTTCCTGACCGGCCAGATGCCGACCTGCCCGACCGACGACGCCGCGCCGCTTCCCGAAGGCGTGGTCGCCCAGACCAAGCGTGTGATGGACAATCTCGTGCTGGTGCTGCAGGGGCTGGGCCTCGGACTGCAAGACGTGGTGGCGGCACGCATCTTCCTGACCGAATTCAAACGCGATTACGCGCCGATGAACGAGATCTACCGCGCCTACTTTCCTGCCGGTGCGCTGCCGGCGCGAACCTGTATTGGCGTCACCGGACTTGCGCGCGATGCGCTGGTCGAGATCGATTTCATCGCCAAACGGCCGGGTTGAACGCGCCAAGCCGAATGGCGTGTCAATGCGTCGACTCCTCGTCGAGTCCGTAGTGATCGGATAAGGCGTCGTGCAGCGAGATTGCGAGTTCGTCCATCTCGGTGGTCCAGCGTCCGCTGTCGTTGCATAGTCGCTGCAGCCGCCGGCATTGGTCGACGAACCGCGGTTCCTGCACGACGACAAACGCCCCGCTCGCGCTATGCGCCCAGCCGGCCAACGCCTGCACGTCTTCCGCTTCGACGATCGCAAGCAGCCTTGGCAGATCTTTTTGCAAGTGCTCCTTGAGCATCGCCCTGTAGCGCGCCCTGTCGTCCGTGCTGAGCGTGCTCGCGGCGCTGGAAGCGCGAACCGTGGGTTCGGCTGGCGCTGCGTTCTCGGGTACAGCCAGTGCCGATGCCTGTGCCCTTCCCTGTGCCCCCGCCGGCGCCACCGCCAGCAACGCGACTTGCAATTCGCTGAGCGACGCCGGCTTGGGCACATATCCGCTAAAGCCGTGCTCGCGCCAATTGCGCGCCTCTTCATGTTCGGCCACGGCGCTGAAGGCCAGCACCGGAACGGTCGCATTCAACTTGCGCAAGGCGGCCAGCAGCTCGTAACCGTCCATCTCCGGCATGTGGATGTCGGTCAGCACCACTTCGAAACTTCCCTGTTGGAACATTCTCAGTGCTTCTTTACCGTCGTGCGCGATCGTCGGCGCGCATCCCAGCTCGACCAGTTGTTCGTCGATCAGATTCTGGATCAACGGGTTGTCTTCCGCGACGAGAACGGGCAAACCTCGCAGCGCCGGATAGATTCCCGCCGAATCGCCCGTTGCGGACGCCGGAGTTGGAGCGACAACGGCAATCGTGTCCCCGCGCGCCAGATCGACCGCCGACCGGATCGCCGAGCGGCTGAATTCAGTCACCTCGAACACGCCGTCGCCGCGCGCCTCGGGATGGTGCGGACCGCCACGCGTGATCCACACGACGCCGACCGGCTGTAGCGCGCGCAGAGCGGCAATCACATCGAGATCGTATTCGCCGGTGACGACTAACACGTCCGGCCGGTTCGCGCGCAACCACGCCTGCGCGGCGGCCGATGAGAACACGAGGTGTCTTGCCCAACCCTCGCGCTGGAACCAGCAGTTGAGGTTTTCACCGACTTCCTGCTCCACGGACAGGATGAGCATCGTTCCGTGCTCCTCACGAACCGTTGCCGGCGCTCGCGAATCGATGGGAGGCTTGGCGAGCGGAATCGATATGCGAAATGCGCTGCCCACGCCGCACACACTTTCCGCGGTAATCTGCCCGCCCATCAGCGCGCACAGGCGCGCACAGATCACCAGGCCAAGACCCGTGCCGTCGGCTCCCCGCGAAGCACTCTGTTCCCCTTGCGCAAACGGTTTGAAGAGCCGCGCCAGCGTTTGCTCGTCCATCCCGGCGCCCGAATCCGAGATCCGGCAAACCAATACCGCGCGGTCCGGCGAATCGTCCGTTACTTCTGCGCGCAGCGTGATCTTGCCCGCTGAGGTGAACTTGAACGCATTGCTCAGCAAGTTGTTGACGATCTGCGCGATGCGCATGCGATCGCCGATCAAGGTCTGCTCAAGAGTCGGAGAGAAGATCGCGTAGAAACGGATCGAGCGATTCCCATGCATCGGCGCGTAGGAGAGCGCAATGCTTTCGAAATCGTCGATCAGACAAAACGGCTCCGTGACCAGCAACATCGCGCCGGCATCGATCTTCGAAAAGTCGAGAATGTCGTTGACGACGCGGCGCAGCGCACCCCCGGCAAGGCCCAACGTTGCGAGCCGTTGCGAATGCGCCTCGAGGCCGGGCGTGCGAGCCAACAGCTCAAGATTGCCGAGCAGCGCGTTCAACGGCGTACGGATTTCGTGGCTCATGGCGGCGAAGAAATTCGTCCGCGCACGCATCAGTGCCTCGGACGTTTGCTGTGCTTGCCGCAATTGCTGTTCGAGCATGGTCTGCGCGGTCACGTCGAGAATCGCGCAAAACAGCACGTTCTCGCCAGCGTAACGTGCCGGCGCATAAATGAATTGCAGAAACCGTGAGGGCGCGCTGCCGTCCTGGTCTGGCGGCGGCGAGGTTTGCGGCTCGTTTCGCTGCGTCGTTGTCGATGGATGCGAAGACTGAGGCGGCATCTGCGCCGGCCGCGCGGGCACGACGAAAGCAGCGACTCGCGCAAACGACATGGCCGACGGCTGATCCGGCGCCTGAACCAGAAATTCGCCGACGATGTGCCGCGGGAGCCGGCTGCCGTTGGCCTCGATCCCGAGCAACTCGATCGCCAGCGCGTTGGTGGTCAAGACTGAATAGTCGCTCTGCCGGACAATGCACAAGCCGACCGGCGTCGCGCTAACCAGAATGTGGTTGAGCATCTCGCTTTGCAGTGCGCGCGAAGTCTCCGCGAACGAATTGCGCAGCAACCGCAGCCCGAAATAGCGAGCCGTCAGCACGATTGCTATCAGGATGAGCGCTGTCAGGCAGCCTAGCACCGCCAGTTGCCAGCCGAGCGCGGCGGCCAGCGCGCCCCACGGCACGTAGCCGACCAGAAGGCCGAAGCCCAGCCCCAGTGGCTCGTGAAAAATCACGCCCTCGCGGCCGTAGTGAAAGATCCGGGTGGGGGTATCGGCGGCTGCCTGTTGCACCAGCTTGATGATCGATGCGTCTAGCGGCATCGACGACACGACGACGCGGTGATCGGCCGTCATCAGCAGATTCACGCCCTCGTGGTCAGGCGGCGCCATACGCAACGCGAGCGCATCCAGCGGAAGGCTCGTGCTGATTAGCACGGTCGGCGTGTCGCCGTCATAGTAGGCGCTCACCACGGAAACCACCTGGCGATTCTGCAGCGGATCACGGTACGGTCCGAGCCAGATACGCTCGCCTTTTGCCGGCACGCGCCTGCCGGTTTGCGCCTCGATCTGGCGCTCGAGCGTCTCGCGCAGCAAGCTCACGATCGGCGGTTGCGGCGCCGGCATTGCGGCCTGATCGTGCCCGCTGGCCGGGTCCGCGAGCGCATGGGTCAGCGAAGGCAGAATGGCTGCGTAGTCTTCATTCAGCCCGATCAGCGTTGCCCGCTGCCGGATTTCAAAAGCCTGCTGGGTCACGAGCGTCGATTGCGCCGCTTCGTAGAGGCGCCCGAGTTTTTCGCTCAATTGCGAGCCCCAGGCGTTGCGCGTGGTTTCGCCGACCACGATGTCGAAATTCGAGTCGACACCGTCTGTCTTGCCGAGCGCTACGCCGGTCTTCAGGATCGCCTGCTGTATGGCGTCCGGGGCGCTCCGCCCGCCGGATGGGCCATAGTAATAGTCGAGCGTCAAGGCGTCGCGCCGCAGGAACGACTCCTCCTGGTGGATGAGCAGAGAGATGTCGGTGGCGTTCTGCGACGCGAGGACCCGGCGATACTCGAGTTGCTTGAGCCCGGCGACGACAGTCAGCACCAGCGCGAAGATCAGCACGAGCAGCATCAGCGAACCGATCGTCGCCAGGTAGAGCCGCTGTTGGCGCTTCGCGCTCTGCGCGAGCGTGGCGAAAGCCTGCGCTAATGACTCTTGAGTACGGTCGAGGATTTTCTGCATCAGCTCGCGAGTGTGGCGCGTGGGTGGCAAATTCGCGCAGGCAGACCGCTGCGAAACCGGGACCAGATGCGTCCGCAGTCCTTATACCGGCGCAGTGTAGTCCTTTTGAAGGTATAGCGCGACGCATCCGGCACTGTTTCACGCCGCCATCCACGACGCGTCAGACAACCCTGTATTAACGGCGTCGGCCTGCCTAAACCTGAGTGGTTTACTAGGAAACCCTAAAGGGCAAGGGGTCAATTGCCGTTATTCCTTGCAAACATGTAAGCACCGCGCCCACGCGCGGGCTAGCACAGCAAGGAAAGCCATGCGCAACAACCAGCCTGTCAGCGGGCACGAGTACGAATTTCCGTCGTCACACATGCTTGTTTCGGCGACCGACCTGACCGGTCGCATCCAGTACTGCAATCCGGCCTTCATCGCGGTCTCGGGTTTTACGCGCGACGAACTGATCGGCCAGCCGCACAACCTGATCCGCCATCCGGACATGCCGCGCGAAGCCTTTGCCGACATGTGGGCGACGATACGCGACGGCCGTCCCTGGACTGCGCTCGTGAAAAACCGCCGCAAGAACGGCGATCACTACTGGGTGCACGCCAATGTGACGCCGGTGGTCGAGAAAGGCGCGGTCGTCGGCTATTTGAGCGTGCGCGTGAAACCGGTGCGCGCCGCGGTGCGCGCCACTGAGGCGCTCTACGCACGCATGCGCAGCGGCGAGTCCCGCGGCGTGCAGCTGCGCCGCGGCGTGATCGTGCGCACCGGCGTGCTGGGGCGTCTGCAGGCGCTGATGCGTCTGCCGGTCGCGACGCGCGCGGCGTCCGGCTACGCGATCACGCCGCTGGCGCTGCTGCTCACCGGCCTCGCCGCATGGCGAGGCGCGCCGCCCGCGCCGTTCTGGATCGGATTCGGCGTTGCCACGGCGCTCAGCATCGCCTCGTGGCGAATGCTGACGCGGCAACTCGCCGCACCGATCAACGACATGTCGGGATTCGCCACGCGTCTCGCCGCCGGCGATCTGACGGCCGATCTGCATATCGCGCGCCACGACGACCTCGGCGACGTGCTGCAAGCGCTGAATCAGTTGAAGGCGAATCTCGCGGCGATCGTCTACGACGTGCGCGCCCAGATCACCGGCATACTGGACAACGCGCGCGAGATATCCAGCGGCAATGTCGATCTCGCGAGACGCACGGAATTGCAGGCGGCGTCGCTCGAAGAAACCGCCGCTACCATGGAAGAACTGACCACGACCGTCCAGGCCAACGCCGATGCCACCGTGCGCGCGCTCGATCTGGCGAGAGAGGCCCAGGCGGCGGCGGCGGCCGGCGGCAAGATTGCCGGCCAGGTGGAGCAGACCATGGCGGGCATCACCGCGGCATCGCGGCGTATCGCCGACATCACCGGCGTGATCGACGGCATCGCGTTCCAGACCAATATCCTCGCATTGAATGCCGCCGTCGAAGCGGCGCGAGCGGGCGAAGCAGGCCGTTCGTTTGCCGTCGTCGCGGGCGAAGTGCGCATGCTGGCGCAGCGCTGCGCGGCGTCGTCGAAGGAAATCAAGTCCGTGGTCGAAGCAAGCGCATCCGAAGTCGCGGCCGGCACCGAACTGGTTGCACGGACAACCTCGCAAATGCGCGTAATCGACGAGGCAGTGGGCCGCGTGTCGTCGATCATCGTCGACGTGGCGAACGCGAGCAACGAACAGGCCGACGGGATTCGCCAGGTCAATCAGGCGGTTTCGCATCTGGACGGCGCCACGCAGCAGAACGCCGCGCTCGTCGAGCAGGCGGCGGCCACGGCGCAGCGCCTGGCGGAACAGGCGGACGTGCTGGATGAAGCCGTGCGGCTGTTCACCGTCGCCGACGCAGCGCCGGCTCGACGCGCCGCCACCACAAAGCGTCGGGCGTTCACCGTCGAAGCAGCGCCGACGCCTGAGATCAAACGACCCCGCGCGCCAGTCATCGCAGAAGATGCCGAGCAGGAAGAAGCCACATTGATCTGATAGATCGGCGTTACTCCCACCTCGACAGTCCAGTATTGACGCAGCACGATGGCACCGTCAGCGCCCAGTTGTTTGCAAGGGCAGGCTGACCCGAGTAACAACGGCGTTTAGCGGCCCGCCCCCTCTGTGGACGGGCCTATTTTTTTTGGGCTGGCGCTAGCGCGCTGGTATATACGTAGTTGAGTCACGCGTTACGTGCCGCCACGAAGACGCGCAAGCGCGTCCTCCCATGCCGATTCCCACCACCGGAGGCCGACGTGATTCCTTCCGACCCGCCACGCATCAATCCGCTGTCTTCGCACCTCACCGCCATGGCGCGCAACAACGCATGGTCGAACCTGCGTCTCTACCGCGCCTGCCTCACATTGACCGACGAAGCGTTCGCCGCACGCAGGGTGAGCTTCTTCCCGTCATTGCAGCTCACGTTGAATCACATCCTGCTAGTGGACCGTTACTACTTCGACGCGCTGATCGGCGGCGGCGCAGGTCTCACCATTTTCGATAACGAACTGCCCTATCCGCGCGCAGCCGACCTGTGGGATGCACAAGCGCGGAGCGATCAGCAACTGCTGGCCTTCTGCGAATCGTTGACTGACGACGATCTGCTACGCGAGGTCCAGATCGACCGGGGACCGTCGGTTGGGATACAACGCGAGCAGATCGGCAGCGTACTGCCGCATGTTTTCGTCCATCAGATTCATCATCGCGGGCAAGCTCACGCGATGATGACCGGCACAGAGGCCGCCCCGCCGCAGCTCGACGAGTTTTTTCTCGCCGCCGACGCACCGCTGCGCGTCTCCGAGCTCAGCGATCTGGACACGATGCGCGAGTCGCAAACCATGCCGCGCCGCGCCGAATTCCCCTAACTGGAACGCGCGTCAACTGCGTGACAGGCATGGAGAAGATTCGCACCGGCACGGGGCACGAAAAATGCATCCGTCGTTACGGAGAGTCGCGTTAAACTGGTTGTCACGGCAGCACGTCACGGCGGGCGCT
This sequence comes from Paraburkholderia sp. BL6669N2, assembly GCF_003387275.1. NCBI lineage: Bacteria > Pseudomonadati > Pseudomonadota > Betaproteobacteria > Burkholderiales > Burkholderiaceae > Paraburkholderia > Paraburkholderia sp. BL6669N2. The sequence continues at coordinate 3,367,408 of NZ_QUNA01000002.1, forward strand.
GCCGGGCGCGCCGCGCCAGTCAACGTGCTTGGCGGCGTACGCCATGCAGGCAGGCGAACGGGCAAACGTGACGGCGGCGCGACAGACGCCGCCCTATCCTGCCCGTACAATAGTTCGATCATCAACGGAACGAGGACAACTTCGATGCGCACTACCGGGTCTTCCGGGTCAATGGCCCTGCTCACCGAATACGACGACGCAACGGCGCGCGAACTTCGCTCGCTGCGCCTCGAATCGACAGAAGACGGCAAAGGCATTCTTTTGATCGAAGTCGATGAGCGCAAGCCAGGCATACACCGCGAAGTGCGCTACGAAATCACGCCGGCCGAACTGATAGCTGCCATTCGCGCACACGGCGCGGAATTGCCGGGCGAACAGCACAATCATCGTCAATGAAATTCGTCGCGCGGCATTGCATCTCTGGTGCGAAAATGCCGCGTGACGCTTTAGCATCATCGTTCTCCAATTGCTTGCTGGACTGGCGTCTGCGGACGTCAATCGGGCATTATTTCCGCTAACGCATGCCGCGCGACATTCGCATCTATTTCGGTTTGTTCAGGTCGCGGTGCTAATGCGTCTTTCAGGTGGCTCAGTGCACTTGAGATAGCGCTTTCCATACCCAAGTAAAGGGCTACTTTTCAGGGCGTTTGCACGTCTTGAAAATGCGTCCATAATCCTTGCATTCTCCTTTGCATTTCCTACCTGCGCCGCGCCCGAAAGGGCCGCGGATGTAAGCCGATGCTACATGATCTCGTCGAGCAATATGGGCCGGCGCTCGTGTTCGTAAACGTGCTCGCCGCCTCCATCGGGCTGCCGGTTCCGGCCATGCCGTCGCTCGTGCTGTTCGGGGCGATGGCCGCCATGCATCCCGGTTCTGTGGGCACGCAGTTGGCGCCGGTGCTCATCCTGTCGATATTCGCCACGCTGATCGGCGACAGCGCGTGGTATTTGGCCGGCCGCATGTATGGCGGCAATACGCTCAAAACGATTTGCCGGCTATCCCTCTCGCGTGACACCTGCGTGAAAAAGACCGAGCGCTTTTTCGGCCGCTGGGGCGTGCGCGTGCTGGCGGTGGCCAAGTTCGTGCCGGGACTGTCGATCGTGTCGATTCCGATGGCGGGCGCCATGGGCACGCGCTACCGCACCTTCCTCACGTATGACAGCATCGGCGCTGCATTGTGGTCGGGCACCGGCCTGATCATCGGCGCGTTGTTCGCCAAGCAGATCGACATGCTGTTCGCGCTCGCCGGACGCCTTGGGCGCACAGCCGCGCTGGTCGCCGTCGGCCTCCTGCTGGCGTATGCCGCGTATCGCTGGATCCGCCGGCGTCAGCTGATTTCGAAGCTCGCGACCGCGCGCATCGAAGTCGACGAACTCGCGTCGCTCGTGACGGCCGGCAAAACGCCGGTGCTGTTCGATATCCGTTCGCACGAGAAGCGCGCGCTCGATCCGTTCATCATTCCGGGCTCGCAATTCGCCGACGAGCGGCAACTCGACGAGATCGTCGCGACCTATCCGCACGATCAGAAGCTGGTGATCTACTGTTCCTGCCCGAATGAGATTTCCGCGGCATGGATGGCCAAGCAATTGAACGAAGCCGGCTTCTCCGACGTGCTGCCGCTGCGCGGTGGCATGGAAGCCTGGCGCGACTCGGGCAAGCCGGTGGAATCGCTGCCCGACATGCCGCCGCCCGAAGTGGCGGTCGAAGGCGTCGCGCCGAAGGCCGTGTAGCGCAAGCAGCGCATCGTGATTCGCGCCTTCGGGCGCCGCGGCGCTTCGCCTCTCGTTCGATCCATCAATGAACACCGAAGGAGCGGTTCAATGCTTTCGACTCAAGAACCTGAAGTGCAGCAACCGGACGTGCCACAACCAGACGTCGTCGCCGACGCGCCGTTTTCGTCGCTCTCGACGCGCATGCATCAGATGTTCCCCGCGCTCACGTGTGCCGAAATCGGCCGTCTGCGCAAGTTCGGTGAGATCGGCCACTGGAAGTCCGGTGAACTGTTGTTCGAGACCGGCCTCACCGGTCCCGGCATGTTCGTGGTGCTCGAAGGACGCGTGAAGGTGTATCAGCGCGACGGAATTGGGCGCGAAGTGCTGATCAACGAACATGGCGCCGGGCATTTCCTTGCCGAAGTCGGTCAACTGTCGGGTCGGCCCGCGCTGGTCAACGGCATGGCGATCGGTCCGGTGGAAGCGTTGCTGATTCCGCCGGAGCGGCTGCGCGCGCTGATCGTTGCCGAAGCGGAACTCGGCGAGCGCATCATGCGCGCACTGATCCTGCGGCGCGTGTCGCTGATCGAAAAGGGCGCGGGCGGGCCGATCCTGATCGGCAACAGCAACGACGCGCGGCTCGTCATGCTGCAAGGCTTCCTGTCGCGTAACGGCCATCCGCATTCCGTGATCGACGAACGCGACGAAGACGCGCTGCGTCTGATCGAGCAATTCGCCGCGCAAAAAGAAGACATGCCGCTGGTGATCTGTCCGGACGGCTCGGTGCTGCGGCACCCGAGCATGCCGGAACTCGCCACGTGCCTGGGCTTGCTGCCCGATCTCGACGATGCGCATGTGTACGACGTCGCGATCGTCGGCGCCGGACCGGCCGGGCTTGCCACCGCGGTGTACGCGGCATCCGAAGGTCTGTCGGTGATCGTGCTCGACAGCCGCGCGCCGGGCGGCCAGGCCGGCGCGAGCTCGCGGATCGAAAACTACCTCGGCTTTCCGACCGGCATCTCCGGCCAGGCGCTGGCGGGCCGCGCGTTCGTGCAGGCGCAGAAATTCGGCGCGCACGTCGCGATTCCGGTCAACGTGAAGGCGCTGCATTGCGCGGACCGGCCGCATCGGCTGGAACTGAAGTGCGGCGGACACATCACGGCGCGCGCGATTGTGATCGCGAGCGGCGCGGTCTACCGGCGTCCGGCCCTCGAAGGGCTCGACCGTTTCGAAGGGCGCGGCGTCTATTACTGGGCTTCGCCGGTCGAAGCCAAGCTGTGCAAGCGCCAGGAAGTCGTGCTGGTGGGCGGCGGCAATTCGGCGGGCCAGGCGATCGTCTATCTGGCGACGCACGCGGCCAAGGTCCACGTACTGATCCGGCGCAGCGGTTTTGAAGCCACCATGTCGCGCTATCTGATCGACCGGATCCGCTCACTGCCGAACGTGTTCGTGCATCCGAATTCGGAGATCGGCCGGCTTGATTCGGACGACAGCGGTTTGTCGTCGGTCGCGCTGAAAAAACCGTTGCCCGACGGCACCGATCATTTCGACACGCGCCATCTGTTCCTTTTCACCGGTGCCGACCCGAATACCGACTGGCTGCGCACCTGCGGCGTGGAACTCGACGAGAAAGGCTTCGTGCTGACCGGGACGAGCGCCGACGGCGCATCGGTCTGCGATCTCGCGACGACAGTCGAAGGCGTGTACGCGATCGGCGACGCGCGCGCCGGCTCGACCAAACGCGTGGCCGCGGCCGTCGGCGAAGGCGCCGCCGTGGTCGCGCAGATCCATCAACTGCTGGCAGTGTCGGCGGGCGAAGCGGTCGCGCTGGGCGCCTGATGACCTGGACGGTCTGAAATGCCCGCCGGCCTTGCAACCGCCGGCGGGTAACCTGCTGTTACACACACCTTCAACTGGTTGCACCTGCTTGCCTTTCTGTCTCGTAATATCTCTGTCAGCCATTCGACAGGAGACAAGCATGTTCCAACGCGCGATTGTTTTCGCCGCCTTCGGCCTTGCCGCCGCCTGCGCATCGACTGCCGCCTCGGCGCGGGTGGACGTCGGCGTGTTCGTCAATACTCCCGGTCCGGTGTATGCCGCGCCGCCGGTCTATGCGCCGCCGCCGGTCGTCTACGTGCCCCAACCGGTCTACGGTTACGGCTACCGGGACGACGACTATCGCGGCCGCCGCCACTGGCATCACGATCATGGCCGTCATCGCGGCTGGGATCGGCATCACGGGCGCGGCTGGTAAAGGCAAGTTCGGGCGCTTCACGCTACAGTAGCGGCTGCTGATCCAGGCCGGGCCTCGTGCCCTTCCCTTCGCAGTCACTCACTGATCGACGCCCGCGTGAAGACTCTTTCGCTTTCCGCCGCCCGCACTCTGCATCTGGCCGCGCAAGGTTTGCTGACGCCGCCTCGCCGCAAAGCCGTCAAGGCCGACGTGCTCGACTCGATCCGCCGCATGGCGCAATTGCAGATCGACACGATCCACGTGGTCGCGCGCAGTCCCTATCTTGTGTTGTTCAGCCGGCTCGGCGCTTATCCGCCGCAATGGCTCGACGAACATCTCGCCGAAGGCAAGCTATTCGAATACTGGTCGCATGAAGCCTGTTTCGTGCCGATCGAAGACTACGGCCTGCTGCGCCATCGCATGCTCGATCCAAGCGGGATGGGTTGGAAATACGCGGCCGAGTGGCACAAAAAGCATCGCAAGGAGATTGACAAGCTGCTTGCGCACATTCGCGCGACGGGGCCGGTGCGCTCGGCGGATTTTGCCCGCGAGGCGGGCAAGGGCAACGGCTGGTGGGACTGGAAGCCGGAGAAACGTCACCTGGAAGTGCTGTTCGCAATCGGGCAATTGATGGTGGCCGAGCGGCGCAATTTTCACCGCGTCTACGATCTGACCGAGCGCGTGCTGCCGGGTTGGGATGACGCGCGCGATCTGCCGCCCGCGCACACGCTGACGGACGCCGTGTTACGCCGCACGTGCCGCGCACTCGGCGTCGCGCGCGCCGATTGGGTCGCCGATTACTACCGTATGCCGCGTCGCCCGTATCGAGACGAACTGCGCGCGCTCGCCGACCAGGGCGAGTTGATCCCGGTAAGCGTGGAAGGGTGGAAGCAGGACACGTACGTGCATCAAGACTTCGCCGCGATACTCGACGATGCCGCGAGCGGCAAACTCACCTCGACGGTCACCACGGTGTTGTCGCCGTTCGATCCGGTGGTGTGGGATCGCAAGCGCGCGGCGGCGCTGTTCGACTTCGACTACGCGATCGAATGCTACACGCCCGCGCCAAAGCGCAAATATGGTTACTTCGTTTTGCCGCTGCTGAGTCGCGGCCGTCTGGTCGGCCGCGTGGATGCGAAAGCGCACCGCACTCGAGGCGTGTTCGAACTGAAGTCGCTGCACATCGAACCGGGCGTGCGTCTGAGCGCGCGTCTCGCCGGCGATCTGCGGCGCGCGTTGCAACGCTGCGCGGACTGGCACGGCACCCCGCAGCTGGAAATCACATCCGCGCCGCCGGAATGGCTCGACGCGTTAGACGTCGGCGACACTTTGGGCGACAGTGTGGCGGCCTGACCGCCGCATCAACGTCGCGCTCAATGCAGCGCCGCCCACGCGAGCGACAAGGAAAGCACGCCGAGCACGATCGACGCGCCGCGCTGCATCTTCACCGGATTGAGCCAGGCGAGCTTGCCGCTGCCGAGCGCCGCGCCGAACGCGATCCACGCGAGCGCGATCGGCACCAGCAGACACGCGAACATCAGCATCGAGAAGGCGTAGGCCGGCAAGTGCGCAAAAGCGATAGCCGGAAAGATCGTGCCGGCGAACAGCAAGCCCTTCGGATTGAGCAGCGTCGCCACGAACAACGTGCGCATGCCGCTCGCCCGCTGCGCCGAGTCGGGCAAGGCGACTGCCGCGCGCCACATGTCGACGGCGAGATAGGCGATGTACAAGCCCGCCGCCATGCGCAGCAGCGAGGGCAGCCAGGGCAGCGCATGCGCCGCCTGGACGAGAAAATGCCCCCACACCGAAATCGAGACCAGATAGCCGCCCAGTTCGGCGGCGATCAACGGCAGCGAGCGCCGCACGCCCTGGCGCAAGCCGGCCGCCGCAAGCAGCGTATTGGTGGGGCCGGGCGTAATCAGCACGACGATAATGCCGATGGCGAGCAGCGCGATCGCGGACACGGAGAGCATAAAAAAGGCGCAATGTTGGGGACAGTGCGCCGTTTTATCATAGACAGCGGCCGCGCCGAAATGCAGCAGCCCATAACGATGACGAATGGCGGCGCGTGATGCCGTCACACCCAACCGGAGCAACGGCAGTCGGCACCGGCAGGCATGCCGATGTGACTCGCGCCGCCCACCGGCGACGCGCAGCCGCCTTTAGTGATCCAGTTTCGCGCGCAGTTCGCGAGCGGCTTCCAGCAGACCTTCGTAACCTGAACGCGCATGCTCCGGCAGATCAGGATCGCCGACGAATGTGCCGAGCGTTTCGATCAGGCTATACAGAATGCCCTTCGCGGCGCCGGAGGCGATGCTGCCCGACGAAACCTGCTGATCGACGTGACTGAGCGCTGCGTCGAGGTTTTCCAGATCGGGCCGGTCGCCCGTGGGTGGCTTAGGCGTTACGTCTTGCGTCATGATGAAACTTCGCTCCTGTTGATGCAGCGGTGAACAAGCCATCCTTGCATGTTGTTATATACCGATCGTGCGTTGCCGTCTATTCGTGATCTGCACGCATGCGACCGGCGTCAAGGCGTCCATCGATACATCAGAATTTTTGCGCGGGCGTCGTCCTCGAGTAGCACGACATACTCGCCATTGTCGCGTTGCACCGCGCTGATACCAAGATAAACGTCCACCCAGCCGCTCGTGTTGCCGACGCTCGCGCCCGGCGTCATGTAGCCGACCACCTGGCCGGTACGCGCGTCGTAGACATCCACTCTCTGCGTGTACAACTCCGCTACGAAGATGTAATCGCCCGCCACCGCGACGCCCACGGTCGTCGTTTGCGGATTGCTTTGCGTGTTCCAGGGCAGCGAGATCGTGTACTGCTGCGTCGGCGTACCGGAGCTCCAGTTGTCATAACGCGCGAGCACCGGGCCCGCCTCTTTCCAATGCGTCGCATCCCATGGAATCGCGCCTGTGAAGCCGGAGATATACATGGTGTCGGTCGCCGCGATGTAGACGATCCGCGCAATCCGCGTAAACGGTTGCGGCATCGCGAACATCTTCGAGCTGGCGTATGTGTAGATCGGATTGCCGGCGGGATCGAGACCTTGCAACGGCATTTCGCGGATGCCGCTCAACGGCGTGGCGAGCCAGACATTGCCCGGCGCGTCGACCCACCAGAAGCCGTTGCCGACCGTGCTGCCGGTCGACGGATTGCTGCTGATCTCGCTGGCGTCGACGCTGCCGTTGCCATTGCTGTCGCGCCACAGCCATTCGCCATACGCGGGCTGCGCGGCGGGCCATGTGCCCGGCAGCGGATTTTGCGCGAGCAGGCCGGATGGAATTGCCATTTCACCGTGTGCCGCGTCGAAGCGATAAACGTTCAGATAATGCGCGCCGGGATCCAGCGTGTAGAGAAACCGCTGGCCGTTGATTCGGCGCACCATCGGCTCGCCGCGCACGCCTCGCGGCTGATGAAACGCGGGATCGTCCGGATAGTCGAAACGATCCAGCGTGAAACCCGCATACGACCATTCGCGGCCGACGGGTTGGTTGTAGTCGAGCTTGAAGCGCTTGGAGCCGGTGTAGACGGAACTGGGCGTGGCGGGATCGAACGCGGCGCTATCGACGAACGTCAGACCGTACAGGCGCCAATTGAAGGCGTGCGAACTGTACACGTAGCTCTCGAGCACCGCGCCTTGTCCGACCGATGCCGATCCGACCGGCCGCGGCCCTTCGCCATTCTGCGCGACGTACAGATTGCCCGCGGGATCGACACCGATGCCCGTCACGCCGTTGAAGCGCCAATTGCCTGGCACACCCTTGAGCGGGTGAAAGATGCCGTTGCGCGTGCCGATGGGCGCGGCCGCTTGCGGTTGACCGTTGCCGTCTTTGTTGAAGACGAGAATCCGCTGCGACGGGCCATTGTCCGCAACGAGGATTTGCCCGGCCGGCGTAACCGCGATGTCGGCCGGCACGGCGCCCACGGGCAGTGTCAATGTGCCGGCGAGCGCGGTGCCATTCGCGGCGTAGTGCTGGATAGTTAGGTTTCCGGATGAAATACCGCTCATCACCCACAGTGTCGAATCGGTGTCCACCGCAATGCGTCCTGGCGACGTCACGTTCCACGAGCGCAAACGCTGCATCGAATTCGCGTCGAACACGACGATCCGGTTCGCGTAGGTATCGGCCACGTACAGTTCGCTGTCGGTCGCGGCCATGCCACGAATGCTCGCGTCGTTGCCGGTCGCTACCGTCTCGACCGGCAGAAAGCTGTTTTTCGTCGCATTGGCGCTATTGCCGATACCACCACTGAAAGGCGCGCCGGTCGCCAGATTGGCGAGCGTGCGGCGCGTGATGCCGTACCAGGTCAGACTCGCTGCGGGATAGTCCGCCCCGACCAGGGCGTTACTTTCGTTGCCGATCGACATCGCCGCATACAGGTACGTGTGGTTAACCGCGACCGCGTCTCCTCCGGCCGCGCCCCAGCCATGCGTCGAGCCGGCTACGGCGATCCTGTCGCCTGCGCGATAAGCGGCGATTTCACTGCCGCTCTCGTCCCAAGGCGCGTTGGTGTACACGGTGCCGTCTGCGCCGACGCTGATGGCCTGAATATCCTGCTGCATCCACTTGCCGTCGCCGAAACCAAAACTATTGCCGATCCATGAAGTGGTGTAATTGAGTTGCGATTGCGCTGACGAATTCAGTGGAATAAGGCTGTTGAAGATAACAGCGGCCACGCTCAGGCGAGAGAACAATGTCACGACGGTATTTCCTTGCGAGGTGCGAAGCGCTTACCGGCGGCATGTCCGGTGCGTATTCGCGCGCATGCGGATTGATGGGCAGTCGCGCATGTGTAAAAGATTGGCGCTTTATCCTCGCATAGAAAAATGGTAAATATATTGATAAAAAATCATTCTTAAATGCTGTGTCACTCAGACAATTCGAAGCGCATAAGCGTATGCACGAATACGGTGCTGTCTGGATTTCACCCGGATGCGATAAGCACACCGGCGCGCGCCGGCCAGCACATGTTCCTCGCGCTCGATCAAACGTCGTCGCCCGCGTCGAGGTATTCGAAAGCGCGCCTGGGGTGGTGAGTACGGCGGCGGCGCATAGGACCGAGTCAACGCCGTGGCTCGCAACTGGTTCAGCTACGGATGTTCGAAGAAGCGGCGCGACCGGCGATCGACCAGCGACGGCGGGACTTCTGCAGCCGGCCGAGCAGAGACGCTCAATCAGACCTTCACACCGACGTTCGAACGTCCGCTCCGCCCCGAACAATGTGATTACGCTCTCGAAAAGACGCAGGCATTAAAGGGCGAAAACCTGCGCGCAAGGTCGGGCTCGGCGCCACTCATGGCAAGCGCCTTAGTGAGCGTGAGCCCATCTGGGACCCGACTAACGGAAGCCGTACACCAGGATCTTTTTCCCTTCAAAACTTTCTTGCACACCTTGCTCGCAATCCGATGGACACTTTACGTCGCCGTCCCCGCTCACGCCTGACACGGTGACGGCCCTGTAGACAACGGATTCGACGAGCGTCCCGTCGGCAGCGACGACGATGTTGAGATCAGTTTCGACGCCGGCCGGCACGGCTCCGCCCGGCAGATAGACGATTTTCATGGTGCCCGTGCAATCGGAGTTCACCGTGTAGGTGCCCATCTGGTTCGGATTGAATGTCGTCAGCCCCCCTTTCGGCAACCCGCCAATCATGCCAAAGTCGGTGCGTTGAAAAGTGCCCCTGCCGTCGAACGTCACCAAGGCGACGTCATCGAGGATCGACGGGGCGGCATACGGATGCAACGTGCCATCGGCAGCTTTCAATCCAAGTATTTCTCCGTGACCGATAAAACTAAACGGTCCCTTTAGCGTTGCGTTCGAGCAAAGGCCGCCGTGGCCGTCGTGGCCGTCGTGGTCGCCGGCCTGTGCCGCGCCGCTGAGCGAAAGTGCAATGGCTGTCGCCGACCAAATGCTTAAATACTTGATCTTCATGGTCCTCTCCTTGTCACCGAATCAGGCGCTTAACATTGCGGCGCGCAGGGCCTACCGCCGGGGTGGATCAGGCGCCCGACTCAAATAGATGAAACAAAAGATTGGCTGCAGCAATCCCTGCAGCTGCCGTTTGCGGAGCAAGCGATGAGAGAATGTGGGGCCGTCGGCACGGCCGGGTCTTGAGATGTGTGGCTGAGCCAAAATGATGAGTGGCGACGCCCTTCACCAAGCAGTGATTTTTCCGCTCGGTGTCGGCAGACACGTGCAGAAGCGGGTTGCACGAAAGTCTGCGCATTTGTGACTTTGTGAGTCAGCCAAGCTTGAAAGTCGCATAGCAAGAATACTGTAATCCACGATGTTCGCGGCTACCCAATGAATTTCGGACAAAAGGCAGCCGTATCCAGAATCGCGCAGTGCGAATAATGCGCTCTCGCTGAGTAGCGAATGCTCGCGCAGGCCTCAGAGGTCGGTCAGCATGCATGCGCGGATGGCCATTGCACCCAGGAAGCTGCCGTTGACGTGACCTCCCCATCATCGTCCGAAACGGGTCCTTTCGTCACTTCTCGCCTGGTTCTTCGCCACCCACTTGTTCCCTGACAATCCGTGCCATCACGCGCCCACGGTCGGTTTCCAGGGCGGCGTTCGCGTCCACACGTCCGAACAGGTCGAGAAGCGGGGCGACGAGGCCCGTCCAGCCAGTCTGGTGACTGGCCCCGAGGCCCGCGCCATTGTCACCGTGGAAGTACTCGTAAAAGAGGATCAGGTCGCGCCAGTGCGGATCGTTCTGGAACTTGTCCGTTCCGCCATAGACGGGCCGCTTGCCGCCCGCATCGCGCAGGAATGTACCGGTCAGGCGCCGGACGAGTTCCTGCGCCACTTCGAAGAGCGTCATCCGTTGCCCGGACCCGGTCGGGCATTCCACCTTGAAATCGTTGCCGAAAAAGCTATACAGATTCACCAGCGCGCGGACAATCAGCAAGTTGATCGGCATCCAGACCGGACCGCGCCAGTTGGAATTGCCGCCGAACATGCCGGTATTCGATTCAGCCGGCAGGTACTGCACCTTGTACTCCTGTGGGCCGACGTGAATCACATACGGATGGTCCAGGTGATAGCGGGAGAGCGAACGGATGCCGTGCGGCCCCAGGAACTCGTTCTCGTCGAGCATGTAGCCGAGCACCCGTTCGAGCTTGCGCTTGTTCAGGATCGACAGAAGCCTCCGCTCCTTGTAGCCGATGAAGCCCGCGTCGGTCGGGGCAACGTGCGCGATCAATTCGGGGTAGCGCTTTCGAAACTGCGCGATCAGTTCCACGAGCTTCGGATAGCGCGTGAGCGACTGCGCTTCGAACACTGTCGACGCACACAGCGGCAGCAGTCCCACCAGCGACCTGATCTTCAGGCGCGTCGTCCGGCCGTCGGGGAATCGCAGCAGGTCATAGAAAAAGCCGTCCTGCTCGTCCCACATTTCGTCCTCATGTTCGCCGCGCCGGTCCATCGCATAGGCGATCCACATGAAATGCTGTACAAACTTGAAAGCGACTTCCTCGTACATCGGATCGTATTCGGTCAGATTGATCGCCATCTCAAGCATGGTCTGGCAGTAGAACGCCATCCACGCCGTCCCGTCCGCCTGCTCGAGCGATCCGCCGGTCGGAAGCCGCGCGCTGCGATCGAACACGCCGATGTTGTCGAGGCCCAGAAAAAGACGTTGCGACCCGAAGGATCCTTGCGATTTACCCACCAGTTGAAATTGAGCATCAAGCCCTGAAACGAGCGTTCCAGGAAGCGCGGGTCGGCCCGTCCCAGTTCTTTTTCGTACTTGTACAGCCAGAGCGTGGCGGCGGCATGCACCGGCGGATTGACGTCGCTGAAGTTCCACTCGTAGGCTGGAATCTGGCCGCTCGGATGGACGTACAGGCTGCGCAACATAAGCAGCAGTTGCTCCTTGGCGAAATCGAAATCGACGAGCGCCAGCGTAATTGTGTGGAAGGCCAGGTCCCAGGCCGCGTACCACGGATACTCCCACTTGTCCGGCATGGAGATCACGTCAGCGTTCAGCATGTGGAACCACTCTGCATTGCGCACATCGCCCCGCGCGGCGTCGAGCAACGGATGACTTCCGTGCTCGCGCAGCCAGTGTTCGAGGTCGAAGTAGTAGTACTGCTTGCCCCACAGCATTCCGGCCAACGCCTGGCGGTGCACCCGGCGCTGATCCTCGGTCAGCGAATTCGGCGCAATGCGCGCGTAGAACTCGTTCGCATCGGCGAGGCGGCTATTGAACGTCTCCTCGAAGCCGCCGAAGGCGTCGTCCAGGCTGGATGTCGTTAGGCGCAAGCGGACGGTCGCGCTGCCGCCGGCGGGTACGTCGCACACGTAATGGGCCGCGGCCTTGGTCCCGGTCCTGGCGGGATTCACGGCGTCGCGCTGCCCCGAAATGACGTAGGCGTGGAACGCATCCTTGACATAGGGCGACGCGTTCGGCTGATTCCATAGACGCTGCATATTGCTTTCGTTTTCGGTGAAAAGTGTCTCCGGCGCGCCTTCGCAATGGAGCCAGTACTCGCCGAGATCGTGATGCGTGGCGCGAATGGCGCCGGGACCTTCTTCGTGCAGCGAGGGCTTGCGATCGTCCTCGCCCCACGACCATGTGTTGCGGAACCATAGCGTCGGCAAGACCCTCAGTCGCGCTGCTTCCGGTCCGCGGTTGTGAATGGAAATGCGCACGAGGATGTCTTCAGGAGCCGCCTTCGCGTATTCCACGAACACATCGAAATAGCGGTCATCGCTGAAGACGCCCGTGTCCAGAAGTTCATACTCCATTTCCTCCCGCGATCGTTGCCGGTTGGTCTCGACCAGATCGCGGTACGGATACTCGCGCTGCGGATACTTGTAGAGGTACTTCATGTACGAGTGCGTCGGCGTGCTGTCGAGGTAGAAGTAATACTCCTTCACGTCCTCGCCATGATTGCCCTCGCTGTTGGTGAGGCCGAAGAGGCGCTCCTTCAATATCGCGTCGCGTTCGTTCCAGAGTGCCAGCGCGAAGCACAGCCGCTGTTGGTCGTCGCACACTCCGCCGAGCCCGTCCTCACCCCACTTGTAGGCGCGTGAGCGCGAATGGTCATGAGTGAAGTAGTTCCAGGCGTCGCCGTTATCGCTGTAGTCTTCTCGTACCGTTCCCCATTGGCGCTCGCTGAGGTAGGGCCCCCACTTCTTCCACGGCACTTGCGCCTCACGAGAGTCGTTCAGGCGCTTTTGCTCCGCTACGTCGACGATTACAGGGCGCATGCTTCTCCTCCGTTACGGCTGAATGAACTCGACTTGACCAGGCGCGCGAGGACGCAACTCGAGCGTCGGCGGTACATCGGCATGCGTGACGTTCTGCGCGTTGGTCTCTTCAAGACTTCGAAGCATTTGGGCGGCATTTCTGGATCGTCTTCGAAGTACGCGATGGCGCCGTCAGGCCTCTTTTGTATTTGTTATAGACAATCCCGTGCTTCGCCGCGTACGGCGAATCGCGGAATATTCCGCAAATCCTTTCCCAATGTAGGCGTCAGCACGAAGCAAGGCAATGCGGCATTGAGGGTTCAGAGGGACAACGACTGAGCCTGCTGCTGAGTCGGCAAGCTCAATCGAGGAGAGAATCGACGAAGGCAGAAGCAGGCGTGTTACAGGCTCCTGTCCAGACTGGAGGGCGGATTCCGGCGGCTCGTCGAGAGCCCAAGCTCGCCCAGCAGCGGATCGGCAACTGAGCTGTCCGGTGAATGGCATTCTGCATCCGCCGGCGTCAATCGATTGATGCCGATCCCCTTTATCCAGTACTCTGGCGAAGACCTGCTTATCGCGATCGGCGGTTGTGATGAATCTGGATTTTCGGCTGGCCGCACCCGGAGACTCGGAATGGCTATTCGACACGTACCAGCGAACGATGAAAGGTTTCGTTACCTCAGCGTATGGCTGGGACGACGACCTGCAGCAAGCGGGGTTTGCAAAAAGCCTTCGCCAAGGCTCTTGTCAAATTGTTACGTGGGAAGGCAGTCGATGCGGGTTTGTGCACTGGGACGTCGAACCGGATCTCGTATGGCTGAGGATGCTTTGTATCGTGCCGGAGATGCAAAGCAGGTCGATCGGCAGTGCGGCGATTGCCAGGGTCATGTCGTTGTCCAGTTACTTACAAAAACCGCTGTACCTGAATGTCTTCGTATGCAACCGGGCTGCCTATGACTGGTACCTCAGAATCGGTTTTGTCGAAATCGAAAACGACGGCAAGGTTAGCACTTTGGTACTTGCTCCTTCGTTGTCACCGGCTCTTATGGAACGGCATGCGTAGCCTCCCCAGCACCGTGTCCCCAGCGGGAACAGCCCGGGTCTGGCCCATTTACGGACATTCAGGTACGTACTCCATGCGACGAGCTGTCGGCCATTGAGACTATCCGCGTCAACTTCAGTCCGGCATCCCGTCATGACCCCCGAGCGGTCTGGCGGGCCAGTCCACCCAGCGGTCCGCGCGAGTAATTTCGTGCGCTTCGTTTAGCGGATAGCGAATACGATTGTCGTCGCGCGGACGTTCGCCGATCACCATCAGCCTGACTTCGTCCTTCGTATTGTTGATGAAGGTATGGCAAATTCCAGTACCCGCGGGAAACGCCACAGAGTCGCCTTCAGCAATGGAATGAAGCGCACCGTCGATCCAGACATCGGGCTTGCCCTCGAGCACGTACACAAACTCCTGCTCGGTACTTTCGGCGTGCGGATATGACGTCCGCCGGCCGGGCAAAAGCCTCACGTGATGAATGCCAATACGCGTAATGCCGAGTGCGGCGGAAAGCGGCGCGTCTAGCCCCATGAGCTCGGGATTGTCGCGATAGGAATGTGCCTCCGGTTCCTCGAGTTCAGTCCAGTGCTTGATGAAATCTGGTCGGCTCATTGGCTAATCTCCTTTTTTGGCGAACATCGATGATAGCGGTTCTCAAACCGACGCTAGCCGTGGCGCGCGGCCACTTTTGCCGACCGGGAAGGGGCTCGAATGGCCGTTCCAGTCTACAAGCTTCCATAACGTTTGCGCCTTATCGGCGGGCAGTTCGGGGGCGACTCCCGCCGCCGCGCTCGCGCAGCATAAGGAAGTCGTGCGATTCACGCATGATGAACCGTTGCAGCCTGCACGGCCGCCGCTTCCGCAGCGGCAACAGCAGGCGACACGATCGCCGGCTGCCCGGTCTGCCGGCGCGAGCGCCCCGAGCTCAGATAGTCCGCAATCGAATCCTGCGTGACTTCGCCGACGTAGCGGCCGTCGCCATCCAGCACCGGCATCCATGACGAATTGAACTGGTACATCTTCGACAGCACGATGCGCAGATGCTCCTCCGCGCCGACCGTCGCCTTGAACGCGGACAAATGATCGCCGCAGACGCCCTGGCCCGTGCGCGCCGCGCGGCGCGTCACATAACCGAGCGCCTGCTGCCTGTCATCGACGATGGTCAGGTAGCGGCTGTCGCTGTCGTCCATCATCTGGAAGGCGCGCGCGACCGGCATGTCGGCATGCGCGGTTTCCGGCTGCGTGGCCGCGTCGCCGGCCTTCACCAGCAAGAGGCGCTTCAACGTGCTGTCCTGACCGACAAACGCGCCGACGAACTCGTCGCGCGGATGTGCCAGCAATGTATCCGGATGATCGTATTGCACCAGTTGACCACGCCGGAACACGGCCACACGGTCGCCGAGTTTGATCGCCTCGTCGATGTCGTGGCTCACCATGATCACCGTCTTGTTCAGTTGACGCTGCATCTGGAAGAACTCGTTCTGGATCGACTCGCGATTGATCGGGTCGACCGCGCCGAACGGCTCGTCCATCAGCAGCACGGGCGGATCGGCAGCCAAGGCGCGAATCACGCCAATGCGCTGCTGCTGGCCACCCGACAGTTCACGCGGATAGCGCTTCAGATACTGCTTCGGATCGAGCGCGACCATCGCCATCAACTCGGTGGCGCGTTCGCGGCAACGTTTCTTGTCCCAGCCGAGCAGGCGCGGCACGACTGTGATGTTCTCCTCGATCGTCATGTTGGGGAACAGCCCGATCTGCTGGATCACGTAGCCGATGTGACGGCGCAATTCGACTTCGTTCAGACCCGAAGTGTCCTCGCCGTTGATCAGCACGCGGCCCGAAGTCGGCGCGATCAGCCGGTTGATCATTTTCAGCGTGGTGGTCTTGCCGCAGCCCGACGGGCCGAGAAACACGCAGATTTCGCCTTCGCCGACAGTCAGGCTCACGGAGTCGACGGCCTTAACCTGCTGGCCGTCCTTCTGCGTAAACGTCTTGGTCAGTTTGTCGAGTTCGATCATGTCTTTTGTACTCCCTTCGGGGTCAGCAGGCGTTGCAGCGCTTGCAGCAGCAGGTCGGCGACGATCGCGAGCACGCTCACGAGCACGGCGCCCACCAACAGTTTCATCATGTTGCTCTGGCCGATCGCGCGGATGATCAGCGTGCCGAGACCGCCCGCGCCGATTACCGCGGCGATCGTCATCACGCCAATGTTCATCACCACCGCCGTGCGCACGCCGCCGAGAATCACCGGCACGGCAAGCGGTAAATCGACGAGGCGCAGCCGTTGCCACACCGTCATGCCGATGCCGATGCCCGCTTCCTTGATGCCGGCGTCGACGTTGCGCAGCGCGAGGTGGGTGTTGCGCATGATCGGCAGCAGCGAATAGAGGAACACCGCGGTAATCGCCGGCACCGCGCCGATGCCCTGGCCGAAGCGCGAGAACACGGGAATCATCAAGCCGAATAGCGCGATGGAAGGCAACGTCAGCCCGACCGTCGCCACGCTCAGCAGCGGCGCGGCCAGCCACTCGTGCCGATTGATCAGGATGCCCAGGGGTACGCCGACGACGATCGCGCAGCCCACCGCGATCCCCACGAGCCACACGTGTTGCGCGGTGAGTTGCAGCAATTCAGGCCAGTTGGCCGATAGATAGTCGAATACAGTCATAAAGAAGATCTCCGCTCAGGGCAGCTTGTGCGTGCGCAGGAATTCCGCCGCCACTTCGCGCACCGGCTTGCCGTCGATATCGACTTGCTTGTTCATCTCCAGCATCGTGTCGTTGTTGAGCGCGTCGGAGAGCGCGTTCAATTGCGGCGCGAGTTGCGGGTTCTGGTCGAGCGTCGTCTTGCGCACCACCGGCGTGGCGTTGTACGCGGGGAAGTAGTGGCGGTCGTCTTCGAGCGGCGTGATGTTGAAGCCCTTCACGCGGCCGTCCGTCGTGTAGATCAGTCCGATCGGCACCTGGTTGTTATGCAACGCGGTGTAGACGAGACCCGGATCCATCTGACGCGTTTCCTCGCGGCTGAACTGCATACCGTAGGCGGCTTCGAGCGGCTTCAGGCCGTCCGGTCGATTGGCGAACTCCGCATCCATTGCGAACACGTGCTTCTTGTTCGGCTCCGCGGCCATCTTCGCCGCGAGTTGCGAAATCGTGCGGATGCCTGTTTGCCGCGCGACTTGCTCCGGTAAACCGAGCGCGTACGTATTGTTCAGCGGCGAGCAGTCGAGCCAGATCAGACCACGTTTTGCATCGAGCGCTTTTACGCGTTCGTACATCGTCTTCGGATCGAGCTTCTCGGTGATCTTGTTGTAGACGATCGCGGCGGTGCCAGTGTATTCCCACGTGATGTCGACCTGACCGTTCTCCTGCGCGCTGCGCAACAGCGTGCTGCCGAGGCCGGTGCGGGCGTCGATCGTGTAGCCCTTCGCGCGCAGGTACTGCGACGTGATCTCGGTAAGAACGTACTGCTCGGTGAAATTTTTTCCACCGAGTACGAGCGTCGCCGCGTTAGCGTGAATACTCGCAAAGAGCAATGCGCCAGCGGCGATCCAGCGGCTGCGCTTGAACAGATTCGTCATGCCGTCACCCCACGTCGCGCGAGCAGGTAGCGGCTGCCGGTCGAGACGATGCCGTCCAGAACCAGTGCGAGAATCGCGGTGGCTGCCGCGCCGAGCAATAGCTGCTGCTGGTTGTTCAGATAGATGCCGGGAAAGATCAGCGTGCCGAGACTGTCCGCGCCGATCAGATAGGCGAGCGGCGCGCTGCCCACATTGATTGCGAGCGCCGTGCGCACGCCGCCGATGATGATCGGCATGGCGTTGGGCAGCTCCACACGCAACAGCGATTGCCAGCCCGTCATGCCGAGGCCGCGCGCGGCCTCGCGCAATGCGGGCGAGACGTTCTTCATGCCTTCATAGGCATTGCGTGTGATGGGCAGCAACGACGCGAGAAACAGCGCCACGAGCGCCGGAATATCGCCGATGCCGAAGATGCCGAGCGCGATCGCCAGCACGGCCAGCGAGGGAATCGTGTTGCCGATGTTGAATATCTGCATGAGACGTTCGGCGTGACGCGCGAACGAGGGACGGCTCAGCAATACGCCGGCGGGAATGCCGACCAGCAACGCGAGCGCCATGGAATAACCGACGAGCAACAGGTGCCGCTTCGTGTAGTAGACAAGATCGGGCGCGTACTGATGGAGTGCGCCGGGGTCGATCGCGCGGCACAGCAATGCGACGACGATACCGATGGCTACAAGACTGCCGATCAGTCTGGCAGGACGTTGAATCATGAAGATGCGCCTCCTTGTTCGAGCGACGCACGGAAATAGCCGCGCCGCACAGGCGCCGTGACGGCGCTGCGAATGGGAAGTTCGGGACGCGGCACATGCCGCGAGGTGAACCGAGTGGTGCCGGAGGTTTGTTTTTCTCCCGGCGCGAAGGCGGGGTGATTTCGCCTTCGGCGGCGGACCAGTCAGCAAAACTGGTGCCAGATCCATCGATGATGTTGGATAGCAGCGCTAGGCTCCTATCCGGCGGGGTTTGGGTGCCCCTTTTGAATACCGGTTGTTTTACCGGCAACGGGGGCGGACGCAAACTGCTGCCAGGTTGCATCTAACCCCTTCTAACTTAGCTTATCTAGCTGCAATTTCGCGGTCGGGATACTGCGATTATACGGGCGATGCGTGGCTTCGTCTACCCATGTGGTTACTGCGGAGGAGTGGGACGGAACGCCGGCTTTGACTTTTGCTTGAGTTCCACTCTCCCGCAAAAGCTCACCGGCGGGTTTTTCAACGGCTTTTTCGGCTCCCGGAAACGCTCACCGCAACGCCATCGCCAGCACACGCGCCACGTGGATCGCGTCGACCCCCGCGCCGTCGTGAATCTGATGCCGGCAACTCGTGCCGTCCGCGACCATGAACGTGTCGCCGTCCATCTTGCGCACCGCCGGCAGCAGCGACAGTTCCGCCATCGCCTGTGACGTCGCGTAATGCTCGGCCTCGTAGCCGAAACTGCCCGCCATTCCGCAGCACGACGATTCCACCGTCGATACCTTCAATTCAGGAATCCACTTCAACACGGTTTGCACGGGCGTGAAGGCGTCGAAGGCCTTTTGATGGCAATGGCCATGCACCAGCGCCTGCTGCTTCGCCAAAGGCTTCAACGCAAGCTGCAGACGTCCGGCCTTTTCCTCACGCACCAGAAACTCTTCGAATAGAAACGCCTGTTTCGACAACCGCTGCGCTTCGTCGCCAAAGCCATAGTGCAGGAACTCGTCGCGCAAGGACAGCAAGCAAGACGGCTCCAACCCGACGATCGGCACGCCGCGCTCCACGAACGGCTTGAACAGATCGAGCATGCGCCGCGCTTCCTGCTTCGCTTCATCGACGAGACCCGCCGCGAGGAACGTGCGGCCGCAGCAAACGGGCCGCTCGCCCTGGCGCGTGTTGAAGTGCACCGTGTAGCCCGCAGCCTCCAACACCTGCTGCGCAGCGCGCGCGTTCTCCGGCTCCATGTTGTTGTTGAACGTGTCGACGAATAGCAGGACTTCCTTGACCGCGGCACCTTGCTCTGCTTTGCGCGATGAAACCGCATCCGCCAAAAACGACTTCTTGAAGCGCGGCAAGCTTCGCTCGGGCGCAAAGCCCACGGACCGCTTGAACCACGCCGACAGAACCGGCACGTTGTCGGCCAGCGCCATCAAGCCCGGCATGCGGCCCGCCGTCGACGCGTAACGCGGCATAAAAGCCACCAGCTTGTCACGCAGACGCAGCCCATGACGCTTGACGCGCGCCGCCCGCGCTTCGATCTTGAACTTCGCCATATCGACGCCCGTCGGGCAATCGCGCTTGCAGCCCTTGCAGGACACGCACAGATCGAGCGTTTCCTTCACGTCGTCGCTCGCGAGTCCCGCTTCGCCGAGTTGACCGGAAATCGCGAGGCGCAATGTGTTCGCGCGTCCGCGAGTGACGTGCTGCTCGTCCTTCGTCACGCGATAGCTCGGGCACATGGTGCCCGCGTCGAACTTGCGGCAGTGGCCATTGTTATTGCACATCTCGACGGCCTTCGCGAGACCGCCGGCCAGATCCTTGCCGCTGCCCGGCAAGGTCTCCTGTCCGGTCAGCGGATCGCGTTCGACATTCCAAGCCGACCAGTCGAGCGCGGTGTCAATGCGATGTTCCTTGTAGCCCGGCGCAAAGCGAAAATTGCGCGCGTCATCCATCTTCGGCGGACGCACGATCTTGTCGGGATTGAAACGGTTGTCCGGATCGAATAGCGCCTTGATTTCGCTGAACGCCTGATTCAGACGCGGCCCGTATTGCCAAGCGACCCATTCGCCGCGGCACAATCCGTCGCCGTGTTCGCCCGAATACGCGCCCTTGTATTCGCGCACGAGTGCCGCCGCTTCATCGGCGATGGCGCGCATCTTCTGCGCGCCGTCGCGGCGCATGTCGAGAATCGGCCGCACATGCAGCGTGCCGACGCTTGCATGCGCATACCATGTGCCTTCTGTGCCGTTTCGGTGGAACACTTCGGTGAGGCGACTCGTGTATTCGGCCAGATGTTCAAGCGGTACGGCGCAATCTTCGATGAAGGACACCGGCTTGCCATCGCCCTTCATGCTCATCATGATATTGAGCCCCGCCTTGCGCACTTCCCACAGCGCTTTCTGTTCGTTCGCGTCGGGAATCTCGACGACCGAATCGGGCAAGCCGAGATCGGCCATCAGTTCCGTGAGCTGCTTGAGCGAAGCAAGTTGCGCCTCGCGGTCCTCGCCCGCGAACTCCACCAGCAGAATGGCTTGCGGCTCGCCGACTAGCGCCTTGCCGATCACCGGACGAAACGCCGGATTGCTCATCGCCAGATCGATCATCGTGCGATCGACCAGTTCCACCGCCACCGGCTTCAGCTTGACGATGTGCTGCGTGAGATCCATCGACTGCCAGAAAGTCGGGAAGTTGACCACGCCGAGCGTTTTATGCGCGGGCAGCGGCGCGAGCCTGAGCGTCAATTGCCGGCTGAACGCGAGCGTGCCCTCCGAGCCGACCAGCAGATGCGCGAGGTTCGCAATGCCGTCGTCGGTATAGGCGCGCGGGTTCTGGCAGTCGAAGACGTCGATGTTGTAGCCCGCCACGCGGCGCAAAACCTTCGGCACACGCGCGACGATTTCATCGCGCTCGCGTTCGGCGATCTGCTTCACGCCCGCAAGTATCTGCAGCAAGCGCGCGCCTTGCGGTGCTTCACGCAACGAGCCGAAATGTGCTTCGCTACCGTCGGCGAGAATCGCATCGATCGATTCGACGTTGTGCACCATGTTGCCGTATTCGATCGAGCGCGAGCCGCACGAATTGTTGCCGGCCATGCCGCCGATCGTGCATTGCGCGGCGGTCGAAACATCCACCGGAAACCATAGTCCATGCGGCTTGAGCCATGCGTTCAAATGATCCAGTACGACGCCCGGCTCGACCGTCACCGTGCGCGCTTCGGCATCGAAGGCGACGATATTGTTCAACCACTTGCTCGTATCGATCACCAGCGCTTCGCCGACCGTCTGCCCGCATTGGCTCGTGCCCGCGCCGCGTGCGAGCAGCGGCACTTTCTCGCTGCGCGCGATTTCCAGTGCGATGCGCAGATCGTCCTGGTCGCGCGGCACCACCACGCCGATCGGCGTGATCTGATAGATCGACGCGTCGGTCGCGTAACGACCGCGGCTCGCCGCGTCGAACAGCACGTCGCCGCGCAGCGATTTGCGCAGATGCTGCGCGAGCGGACTCGTCAGCCGCGCGGCGGACGGAACGAGGTGGATCGGCTTGACGAGTAAAGCGGAAGTGGGGTTCGTCATATCGTCGGCCTATGGCAAATACAGGGGAAGCGGCTAGTACAGCGTGAGGCTGACCGGTGCGAGTCCTTCAATGCGCCCGCTCGCCGTACCCGCCGTCTTCGGAAAGAACATGCCGGTGTATGAACCGGCCGTGATGACCATCTCAGGCGTCACGGCAATGCCGCGCGACGTGGCGTGATTGACGAGCCACGTCAGCAAGCGCCGCGGATCGCCGGCCGGATTGGCGGGCGTGGCTTTAACCACATCCTGTCCGTCGAAATCGAATTGCAGCGAAGGCGCCACGAACGGAAAGTCCTCGCGATACGGCGTGAACTCGCCCACGATCAGCGCGCCGTGATTCTGCAAGTCCGCGAGTTGAGCGAGCTTGTCGATAGCGGGCCACCCGGCGTAGCGGCTCGCCACGATTTCGATGGTCGCGCCGATCGAGCCGATACTCGCCAGCACTTCGGCCTCGCTATACGGCTTGGCGGAAACATCGAAGCGCCGCCCGAAACGAAACGCGATTTCCAGTTCGAGCCCCAAGGGCGTGAAGTCTTCGTGCGGCAAACGGGCGCCACCGGCATGCAGGTCGAGGTCGGGTAAGGGCGCGCCCTGGATTGGACCGCTCTCGGACTTCGCGCCGATTTTCCAACCGGCGATCCGCGCGCCGCATGCGCCCAGGATCTCGTGCTGGATTGCGTAGGCCGCGGCGGCATCGGCTGGGATTTGCTCGGGCAGCAACGTGTCGAGCGTGGCGTGATTGCGGCGTGCGTCGGCGAGAAGCCGGCTGAGTGCTGTCGTCATAGTGTCATGAAGCTGAGAGGGGAAACGGCGCGGCGTGCTCAAGCGCCCATTCCCGTGGCGACATGCGCTTTGTCAGCCGCGTTGAGCGCGAATTTGCTTTCCGGCTGCATGCGGAACGCGAGCACCACGCCGATCGCCATCAACAGCATGCTGCCGACGAACGGCAATTCCCAGCTGCCGAAGTAGTCGATCAGAAAACCGCCGACCACTGGCGAGATGATCGCGGCCAATGCCGAGCCGGTGTTCATCATGCCGCTCGCCGTGCCCGAGTATTCCGGCGCGATGTCCATCGGAATAGCCCACATCGGACCGATCGTCATTTCGGCAAAGAAGAAGCCGGACGCGAGACACGCCATGGACAGATACAGGCTGTGCGTGAACATCAGCGGAATCAGCGAAAGCAGGCAGAAGAACATGCAGACCGACACCATCCAGCTACGTGCGCGCTTCAGGCTGCCGGTGCGCGTGAAGATCCAGTCGGTCACGATACCGCCGAGCGTGTCGCCGATCACACCGGCGAAGAACACCACCGAGGCGAAGATCGCCGACTTCTGTAATTGAAGGTGATAGCTGTGCAGAAAGTATTGTGGAATCCAGCTCAGGAACAGCCACAGTGTCCAGCCGTAGCAGAAGTACACGATCGTGACCGGCCACATGCGCCGAAACAGTTTGCGCCACGGCACGCCGGCGGCTTTCGGCTTGGGCGCGGGCAGCACGGCGAGTTCGTCGCTCGTGATACGCGGATGGTCTTTCGGATGTTCGGTAAACGTGAAGGCCCACACGGCGACCCACAACAAGCTGAACACGCCGCAGATATAAAACGATTCGCGCCAGCCCCAGGTCGCCATCACGAGCACGATCAGACCGGGCGCCACCGCATTGCCGATCCGCGACGCCGCGTGTGTGATGCCCTGCGCGAAGCCGCGTTTTTCCTTGGCGACCCAACGCGCCATCGCGGATGTGGCGGCGGGAAACGTCGCGCCTTCGCCGAAGCCGAGCAGCACGCGCGCGGCCAGCAGCGAAACCAGGCCGCCGGCGAAACCCGTCAGCAAAGTGGCGACGCCCCAGATCGCGCCGCAAAAGATCAGCGTGCGTTTCGCGCCGAAACGATCGCTGACCCACCCGCCGATAATCTGAAAGATCAGATACGGATAGGCGAAGGCCGAGAACACCAGGCCGACCTCCGTATGCGAGAGATGGAATTCCTTGCCGAAACCCGCAGCCGCAGTGCTAACGTTGACGCGGTCGAGGTAGGTGATGAAGTACATGATGCAGAGCATCACTAGAACGATACTGGTCGCACTGGTCACACGAAACCGCTTCATCGTCTATCTCCATTGCATGTGTCGACGGCGGGCCTGAGATGGCGCGCTGCGTCGTTGCCCGGCGGCGGCTTGCGCCGCGGGACCATTGCATTCGTTCGTGCCGCGTTCTGTGCGCGGCTTCGTGAGGGAAGTGCTCCCCGCCTTCCCGGTTCCGCAAGTCGCTGCTGGCTGTGCTTCGCTCGATGCCCCAAAGAAACAGTTCGGGGCGTACTCAGGCGGCGGCTTTCAGGCCGGATGCCTTCGTCGGCTGGCTCAACCACTCCATAGCGGCAGGTAAGCCACTTTCCTTGAGCGGCACGCCTGCGAGCCGCAGACCCATTTCGCAGCCGGCCAGCGTGGCCAGCAGCATCAGGTCGTTACAGTCACCGAGATGGCCGATGCGGAACATGCGCCCTTTCATCTTGCCGAGGCCCGTGCCGAGCGACATGTCGAAGCGTTCGTAGATGAGCTTGCGCACCGCATCGGCGTCGATGCCGTCGGGCATCATCACGCCCGTGAGCACCGGGCTGAACACCGACGGATCCGCGCACTGAATTTCCAGGCCCCACGCACGCACGGCGCGACGCGTCGCTTCGGCGAGACGTTCGTGACGGGCAAACACGTTGTCGAGCCCTTCGCCGAGAATCATTTCGAGCGCTTCGTTAAGGCCGTAGAGCAGGTTCGTGTTCGGCGTGTACGGCCAGTAACCGCTCTTGTTCATCTCGACAATGTCGGTCCAGTCCCAGAAACTGCGCGGCAGTTTGGCCTGCTTGCTGGCGGCCATGGCTTTCGGCGAGATCGCGTTGAAGCTGATGCCCGGCGGCAGCATCAAACCTTTTTGCGAGCCCGAGACGGTGACGTCGACGCCCCATTCGTCATGACGGTAGTCCGCACACGCTAGGCCCGAAATCGTGTCGACCAGCAGCAAGGCCGGATGACCCGCGGCGTCGATCGCACGGCGCACGGCGGCGATGTCGGAGGTCACGCCCGTGGAGGTTTCGTTGTGCACCACGCACACGGCCTTGATTGCGTGTTGCGTGTCGGCACGCAGACGCTCCTCGATCATTTGCGGCTGCACGCCGCGACGCCAACCTTCAATGCCCGGCAGCCCGAGGAACTCCGGCTTCAGCCCGAGGCTTTCCGCCATCTTTTTCCACAGCGTGGCGAAGTGGCCGGTCTCGAACATCAGCACGTGATCGCCGGGGCTCAGCGTGTTCGACAGCGCCGCTTCCCATGCGCCCGTACCCGAGGCCGGGTAAATCACCACAGGTTGCTGCGTCTTGAAGATTTTCTTGATGCCGTCGAGCACCTTAAGACCGAGTTCGCCGAACTCTGGACCGCGGTGGTCGATAGTCGGGTAGCTCATCGCCCGGAGGATACGGTCGGGCACCGGGCTCGGACCCGGGATCTGCAAAAAGTGACGGCCAGCGGGGTGAAAGTCTAGCTTGAGCATTGGGCTCCTCCGATTGAATTTTGCATTCAAAAAACTATATCAGACGATCCGTGACGATCCCAAGGCGAAAATTGCGTGTCGTCACCGGTGTTTACCCGCGCTGTTAACTAATCTTTCAGCTTCCGATAAAATCCGAGTTAATGGATGTTGAGGACTTTTGTATGCAAAATTCGGATTTCGAGGCGAGCATCGCCGCTTCCCCGCTGATGCCGAAGGTCGAGCGGCAGCGCTTGCACGACACGGTGGTGGAGCACATTCGGCGCTTCATCGTTGAAGGCGTGCTCGAGCCGGGCAAGAAACTGAACGAGCGCGAGCTGTGCGAAACGCTCGGCATTTCACGCACACCGTTGCGCGAGGCGCTGAAGGTGCTGGCCGCCGAAGGGCTGATCGAGATTTCGCCGAATCGTGGCGCGTCGGTGTCGAAGATGTCGGAGGCCGAATTGCGCGAGACCTTCGAACTGATGAGCGGCCTCGAAGCCTTTTCCGGCGAACTGGCGGCCGAGCGGATGACGGCGGCTGAACTCGCCGAGATCAAGGCGCTGCATTACGCCATGCTCGCGTGCCGCGCGCAGAACGATCTGGCGGGGTACTACAGCCGCAATCAGGCGATTCACGACAAGATCAACGAGGCGGCCAGGAATTCAGCACTGCGGCAGACTTATGTCTCGGTGAATCGTCGCTTGCAGGCGCTCAGGTTCCGGTCGAACTTCCAGATTCCGAAGTGGGACAGTGCAATTCATGATCACGATGAAATGCTGAAGGCGCTCGAAGCGCGAGATGGCAAGAAGCTGAGTGCGATTCTTCGGCAGCATCTGCTCGATAAGCGCGATGCGGTTTTACAGGTGCAATCGCGGGAAGCGGTGGCTGCCTCGCCGCTGAAGACTTGAGGTGAGTTGAGTGAATGCATTGGAGCGCCGGTTGCGTTTGGCGTTAGTGTGAGTT
This sequence comes from Paraburkholderia sp. BL6669N2, assembly GCF_003387275.1. NCBI lineage: Bacteria > Pseudomonadati > Pseudomonadota > Betaproteobacteria > Burkholderiales > Burkholderiaceae > Paraburkholderia > Paraburkholderia sp. BL6669N2. The sequence goes on from NZ_QUNA01000002.1 coordinate 3,393,940, forward strand.
TGCACGTCTGCGCGGATGGCAAAACCTGGCCGCCTAAAATGTTGGCAAGGCTGTGGGCAAGGTTCTTACATCTTGGGCAAGTGGTTGATGCAAAGGGTGTATCGGCCGGTGGGTCACGCATGAGCATGAGCCGCGCCACGGCAAGCTGGTCTGTCGCCTCGGTGCCGCGCAGATTCAGCGCGACCACGATGCCTAACCTCAAACAAGTATTTCCACGGAGTGCAACGCCCGGAGAATCTCCGGCGTTCGTACCCATGATTCGTCGCGGATCGTATCGATCAGGCAGTCTATAAAACAATTCGACACGGCATCGGGGGGCTTTCCGGCACGCGTGATGATGCCGACCGTCGACTCCTCGAGTTGTTCTCGCACGGGGATCGCGCAGAGCCCTTCGTGCGCCGCGCATAGCTCGATGAGCGGCCATGGGAAGATGCTGACCATATCCGTGCGCTTGAGCAGCGAAACGGCGACGGCCAATGAGTGAAGAAAGTGAATGCTGCGCGGCACGGTCAACCCGTACTGCGCGAACATCTTGTACGGCGTCCGCCCTTCCGTTTCAGGATCCAGCGCCACGAGCCAGTCGAGATCGAGCAGGTCGACCAACGACCGGCTGTCCGCACGCGAATGACCTTGCCGCGCGACAATCGCCCGGCCCGAAGAAAACAGCGGCCGGTAAGCGAACTCCGAGCCTGTCGCGCCCGGCGTTTGCCTGCCCACATAGATGTCCAGGCTGCCGTCGCGCAAACGCGGATTGGCAATCGCAGGTAGACCTTCGAAGATCTCCAGTTGGATGCCCGGCATCCTTGCGCGAAAGCGCGTAACAGCCTCCGGGAGAAACGTCATTGTGACCCACGCCGACACGGCCACGGAGAGGCGCCCGTGCGGATCGCCGCGCATCGCATCCACGGCCCGTTGCGCATGTGTTATTTGCGCGACGACGAGGCGCGCATGGACCAGCAGCGTTTGCCCGCATTCCGTGAGTGTCACGCCTGACGATGTGCGCGCCACGAGCTGCATTTGAACGGTCTCCTCCAGATACTGAAGGTTTTGAGTGACCGCCGCGGGCGAGGAATTGAGCAGTCGCGCCGCGCCGCGGACGCTGCCCGCGTCGGCAATGGCGACAAGCGCACGTAACTGATGAATTTTCATTGCACTTTCAGATTAACGGTGCCACCGGCAAACGCTCGTTGGTCTGCGTATCCGGATACGTGTCGGACAACAGCCAGCGCGGATCGACGGGCGAATACGTCATGTGACCGTTCTCTGTCAGCACACCCTCGCCGACGACATCGACCTGACCTGAATCACTGTCCTCGTAATGATGGTAGTGAATGCTGCCCGCATGCGGCCCCCAGACGATGATGTGCCGCTCGTCCCGCCACAGTGGGTGAGAAATCTGGTACTCGGACTTCTCGTAGAAGTGATGCTTACCCCTCGACTCCAAGCGGTGTACGGCGCATGGATGTTCGATGACGCGAGACGAAGTCATAAGCTAGTGCATTTAATAATCGGTGAGACCGCGATGGGGAGCATTGCAGCCAGAATGCGACAGCTGGGATCATATATTTGGGTGACCTATGCAGCGTAATTCTTTTTTTTCGATAGGCTATTCACTCCTGGTATAGTCGAGGCCTGACGCCGTCATCCATCCTCTTCCGTGAAACTATGGCCAGGCCTTTGAATTTTCAGCAGATCCAGGCCTTCCGCGCCGTGATGCAGATGGGCACCACGACTGGCGCCGCCTCGATGTTAAACACGACGCAGCCGTCAATCAGCCGGCGCCTTGCCGAGATGCAGAGTTGCACCGGGCTTGAGCTCTTCGAGATGCACCAAGGGCGTCTTCGGCCGACCAGCGAGGGCAAGCTGCTCTACAAGACCGTCCTGAAGCACTTCGACGGACTGGAAAAGATCGAATCTGCGGTCGCGATCATGCGCAAGTCGGGCACGGGCGCGCTCCGCATAGGCTGCACGCCTACGCTGGGGGCCGGGCTGCTGCCGCAAGTGGTGCGCGCGTTTCTGTCGGAATTTCCGGGCACCTATCTCAACATGCAGACGATGAACACGCCACAGCTAGCTGACCTGCTGCGGCAAGATCTGTTCGACGTCGTGCTGACCACAGGCAAGCTCGATCCGCGAGACTTCGAGCCGGTGATCATCAATACCGTGCCGGCGGTTTGCGTGTTGCCGCCCGGTCACCGGCTGCATGTCGAGCCGCAGATCCATGTGTCCATGCTGCTCGACGAAACGATGCTGTCGCTGGGCGAAGCCGACGACCTCACGATCGAAATCAAGAAGCTGATGCAAGCTCACGGCTTGTCCGACAATTTTCTGATCGAAACCACGTCATCAATCGCAATCTGCGCACTCGTTGCAGCCGGCAACGGTATTGGAATCGTCAACCCCTACGTGGCCAGTACGTTTGCAGGGCAGTTGCTGATCAAACCGCTTGTCCCCACTATCGACGTCGCCGTACAGATGGCCATGCCGAGACACACGGCGCCGTCACTATTGACGCGTCATTTCGTTGACATCCTGCTGACGCACGTCAATGCGATCCGCACGGACCCCGGGTGCTGAAAGTAAGGTTCTGCTGAATTGGGCATAGCTCGGGAATTTAGCGAGCCTGGAACCTCCGTCGCCGCCAGCCTTGCCGCGCTTCTCAGACGAGAGCCGCAAGGCCGACGCTCGCCTATTCAAAACGTGGACCGCTTGAACGCGGCATATCATCGCACGGTACTCTGGGAACGCTTCCACAGATGAAACGGTTAGGTCGTCGCTATCCGCGCTGACAAAGCTATCAAATAAGAATAACTACTATTATCCGCAGCGTTCGTGTATTCGCGCTAATTCGACACCTCAGATTTTTATCCGCTCGATTGCTTCTCCGGCAATGCGTTCATCTTTGCTTTACGCGTTCACCCAAACGGCTCGTTTTCGCACCACAAATTCTCGGATATCGTGGCAGCACGTTCATGACTTCCTGCGCTGAGGCATGCACATCATGCTGCTCATCCCGGCATGCATGCTTCTGACCTACATGACAACTCGTCATGCGCCGGACGAAATTCTAAGAAGGAGTGCAAAGATGACCCGTCGAGCGACCATTGCGCGCGTCAAGGCAAGTCTGCCCGATCTGGCCACTAGCATCCCGCTCGGCGACGCGGCGTTTCATATGCACTGGGGTATGGCCAGTGAGCAGTCGAGCCCCATTCGACACTTGGGTTATACGTCGTTTCTCGATTCGCTCACCGGTTTGCATAACCGCACTTACGTGGCCGAACGCGTTCAGCATTTGCTGAAATTGACGCCTGCGGCGCGCGTCACCGTGCTTTTCATCAATCTCGATTGCTTTGGCAAAGTCAACAACATCGCCGGTTACGAGCTTGGCGACCGCGTTTTGCGCGGCGTCGCGCACCGGCTTGCCGGTCTGGTGAATCATGATGACCTGCTCGGGCGCATCTGCGGCGACGAGTTCATTGTCGTCGTCGATAAGCGCGGCGACGCGTCGGCCATCGGCGAGTTCGCGCTGCGAATCCTGGACCTGTTGAGCGCGCCGCTCGAAATTGCGGGCCGTGAGTATCACCTGGGCGCGTCGATCGGCATTGCCTGCTCCTCCGGTGACGCTCGCGATGCGGACACGCTGATACGCAACGCCGGCTCGGCGATGCGTCGCGCGAAGGAAAGCGGCCGCGGCCGGGTGCAATTTTTCACGCAGGGCTTGCAAGACGAATCGCAACGTCGCTTCAGGGTGGAGGAGTTGTTGCACCACGCGCTTGCTGCCGGTGAGCTGAAGCTGGCTTATCAGCCCATCATCAACAGCGCGTCGCACAAGACGGTGGGCGCCGAAGCGCTGCTGCGCTGGACCAGCAGCGAGCTGGGCGAAGTTGCGCCAGCCGAGTTCGTACCCGTTGCGGAGGATGCCGGTCTGATGGAGAGCATCGGCGACTGGGTGCTGGAACAGGCCTGCGCCCAAGCCGCTCAGTGGCGCAGAAGGATTGCGCCGCGCCTGCCTGTCTCAGTCAACATTTCGCCGCTCCAGTTCAATGAGCGCCTCGTGCGGCACGTTGCCGCGTGCCTCGAACGCAACGGGCTCGATGCACCGGCGCTGCAACTGGAGATTACGGAGCGCGTATTGATGCCGGATGACCCGGCGGTTGCGGCGACGACGGCAGCACTGGCGGGTCTCGGCGTCACGCTTGCTCTCGACGATTTCGGCACGGGCTACGCGTCGCTGTCGTACCTCAAGCGCTTTGCTTTGCACAACCTGAAGATCGATCGATCGTTCGTCGCGGGTTTGCCACACGATAGCGATTCGATCGCGATCACGCGTGCGCTTGTGGCGATGGCTCACGCGTGCAGCATGACCGTCACGGCCGAAGGCGTGGAAACCCATGAACAGGCAACGGCTCTGCGCGAGATGGGCTGCGACATGCTGCAGGGTTATCTGTTCGGCCGTCCGGCGAGCGCGGATAAATTTGCCGGCTCGCTGCTGGGCGCCAGTCGCGCGAATATAGGGCGCGCTACGCAGTAAAGCATTCGGCAACGCAACAATTAAACCAGGAGAGAGACCATGTTCGATGCGGAAATCGCCGCCACGCTGCTAAACCGCTGGGCAAGTCACGCGCCCACGGAAGAATGTCACGCTTACTTGGGCTTGCTGCGCGAAGGCAACCTGCACTTCACCCACAAAGTCGGCTGCATGGGTACACACGGCATTCGCGACACGGGCGTGTGCTGCACTGAATCGCTGTTTTTCGGCGACGGTTCGCGAGCGTTGCGAGTCGGCGCGCCGGACAGCGAGACAGGTTGGACCCGATGGGCGGCGCTGCAACCGCTTCAATGACACGCGCCGCGGCGACGATGGCGGCCCGGTTGCGAACAAGCCTCCACCCAGGCGATTAGTAACCACGAACCGACGTCAGATATGGGGTCTTCGGACGTTATGGACAACAGTGCACGGATAACAGGAACAACACAATGAGGGCTGACGCGCGCGCACTCAATTGCACGGGCACCCGATGCCTGCCGGGGAAGTCTTCAGCCACCGCCACACGTCGCGTCGCTATGGTCACGAGCATATTTATCATGGCATCGTGGACGATTGGCGATGCCTTCGCGACCGAAGGCGGCCTAGGTCGTCCTGTTGCCGGCATGAGTGTCTTTTCCGGAGTCGGCATCGTCGCACCAGAGCCCATCACTGCGGTGAGCATCGAACAGATTTACATTAACGGCTCGATTGGCGGCAGCCGTGAGGTACCGATCGCCGGAAAGACGTCGTTGGGCATCGATGCCCCCGTTGCCTTCACGCTGGCGTCACTGCTGCGTGTATGGGGCGGCGCCGGTGGGTGGGATTTCGCATCCGGCATCACCGTGCCCTATGTCTGGACCGAAGTAACCGCGTCGCTCGCGGTTGGAGGCGCTGGCGCCTCGACGAGCGACCGCGCATCGAATCTATTCGACCTCTATTTCACGCCAATCATCGCCGGTTATCACTTTTCAAACACCTCGCATATTGCCGTCAGCTTCAACTTCTGGGCGCCTACCGGCCACTACGACCCGAATGCATTGGCAAGCCCGAGTCTGAACAACTGGACGTTCGTGCCGCAGGTCGCCTATACGCAACTCGTACCCAAATACGACCTTGAGTTCAACGTTGTCGCGGGCCTGCAGTTCTACACGACCAACACTGCGACCGATTACCACAATGCACCTCTTTTCACGCTCGATATCATGGCATTGAAGAGGCTTGTGAACGGTCTCGGTGTAGGCATCGTGGCCGGAACCGTGCAACAGTTCGGCAACGACTCAGGCCCCGCCGCCGAGCGTCTGCACGGCTTTCGCGGACACGACATCGCACTGGGGCCCGTCATTACCTACGACACGAAGATCAACGGCAAGCATCCATTGTCGGCGAGCCTGCGATGGGTTCCGACAGTGACCAGTACCAACCGCATCAAGAGCACGGCGAGCGTCATGGCGACAGCGATGCTCGCGTTCTGATGTGAAGCGAAGTGAAAATCGGCAGGGGTGGCATCGTCGTCGATTACGACCGATGGCGTTTGAATTCGGTGGGCATTTTTTGCTACCCAAGTGCGCGCAAACCCGACGTCTCGATGGGAATCGACGTGGCGCATGGACTCCGGCAGAACGCCTTTTACGCTCAGATTGGCGGCGCCTGGCGCCAACGACGTACCAACAGGAAGAATGCATGGAACTCAATATCGTCGAACAAGTTGCATTGACGCTGCGACGCGCGGCCGAACACAGACGGCTGGTTCCCTACCAGCAGTTTCACGCCCTCTTCGACCCGATGCATCCGCTGTCCAGCCGGTACGCCGCGCTCGAGAAAGCTGTTGTTCTGCTGGCTGGGGACAGCGGCGTCGACTACGGTGCGCTACTCAGTTTGGCTAATGGACTTGCGGGGAAAGAATTTTATTTGCGCTTCAGGCGCAATAGATTCGACGACTATCTGGCTGTCATCGGCAGTCAGATGCATGAACATTCGTTAAAGAAAAAGAGGTGTCTCGTTGAAGCAGAGCGTGCCCGCGTTTTCGACGATGCAAAGCAGCGGCAACGCTCTGTAGAGAGGGAGACGGCGTGACGAACCACTGGATTGTTTTGCGCATGCCAGCTGTGCCATTGGGTGCGCTTGCCGAAAGCCGTGCGCAGGCAACAGTAACATCGTATTTTCTGAACGCCGCAGGGACGCACGCTGCACCTGTAGGCAACAAGGGCGCAGCCGAAAGCGCTCTATAAATCCCAATCCGCCAAGTAGTCACTTTTCTAACCTGACACAGGATCATCTATGAAGAACCGTCAATGTCGTCGTTCGCATATGCTCCGCTCGGTCCTTCTCGCTTCAGCCCTTGCTAGTCCCGTGTTCTGCGCTCAGGCGCAGGACAGCCCGTCTGCAAGCGCCCCACAAGCAGTCGGCGCTGCTGCGCTCGTCGAAGCGACCGCGCGCGTTGTTCGTATCGATACGCAAAACGATGCCGTCACGCTTCGGGGGCCGCGAGGAAATGCCAACGTTGTCAAAGTCGACCCGGCGGTCGGCGACGTGAGCAAACTCAAAGTCGGCGATGAGGTTCACATCGCCTATGAGGGCGCGTTGCTGTTGTCGGCGGACAAGGTGGATACCAAGGGCATTCGTACGCGCGTCGAAGACCAGGCGACGAACCCTGCGTCGGGCGGTATATCGGTGCAAATGCGACGCGCCGAAATCATCGCCACGGTCCAGAAAATTGACCGAAAGAAGCGGCAGGTGACGCTTCGTGGACCTTCCCGCACGGTGACGCTACAGGCGTCGCCAGAGGTGCAATTGGAAAAATTGAAAGTCGGTGACAGCATCCGGGCCCACTATGCGTCCGCGAAGGCCGTGCAGATCACGCGGAACGGTCAGGCCGTTCAATAGCCGTCAGGGCGGTTCAATCCAGCTTAAGTTGCGTAACGACCCCTGCACGGCTCACTCCCGTCGATCACGCCGATAATATCGGCGATCTTGCCCGAAGCATGTTCGATCTGACCCATCGTCGTGATGACCCTCTAACGTGCGGCTTCCCTGTGTCGCAACGAGTCAGGCAAGCCGTACAGCACGATTAGCGCGCACACCAGGCTCATCGTACCGATCACATACAAGGCCGGCGTCGTACTGCCGGTCAGGTCTCTCACACGCCCCACCATGATCGGGCTCACAATCCCGCCGAGCTGGCCGAGCGTGTTAATCAACGCGATCCCACCCGCCGCGCCCGCGCCCGTGACGAGCTTCGGCGGCAGCGCCCAGAACGCCGGAATCGATGCGACCACGCCCGCCCCCATCACAGCCAGCGCGACGACCAGCAACGCCGTCTGCTTGTCGAAGAACCCCGCGGCAAAGAAGCCGATCGCCGACATCACCAGCAAGCCGAACACAAACTTGCGCCGTTCGCCGCTCGCATCGGACAGGCGCCCGACCACTACCATGCAGATTGCGCCGGCAATATAAGGCACCGCCGTCAGCAAGCCGATCACCGTCGGGTTGTTCGTACCCGCCACGTGAATCAGATGCGGCGCCCAGAAATTCAATCCATACGATGCCACCTGAATCAGGAAGTACACCAGCCCCAGCGTGAGAAAGCCCGGCGTCCTGATGGCGCCCATCAACGAATGCCCGGTATCCGGATGACGGCTCTGTTGCGCAATCTGCCCCGAAAGAAAAGACTTTTCCGCGGGCGACAGCCAACCTGCATCCTCGATACGGTCCTTCAACAGTTTCAGCACCAGATAGCCCAGCACGATGCACGGCAACCCGCCGAGCAGAAACAGCCAGTGCCAGCCCGGCATGCCGAGCACGCCGTTCATGTGTCCAATCACGAGTCCGGCAAGCGGCGCGCCGACCAGGCCGGAAAACGCGGACGCGAGAAACAGCATCGACGTGATACGCCCGCGATAGCTCGGCGGAAACCACAGCGTCAGGTAGTACAGCACGCCCGGCGCGAAGCCCGCTTCCATGGCGCCGATCACGAAACGCAGCCCGTAGAACTGCCACTCGTTGCTGACGAACACCATCGCGGCCGTCGCAAGTCCCCACGAGATCATGATCCGCGCGATCCAGCGCCGTGCGCCGACCTTGTACAGAAACAGATTGCTTGGTACTTCGAACAGCACGTAGCCGATCACGAACAGGCTGGCACCGAGGCCATAAGCGGTGTCGGACAAGCCGAGGTCGCTCTGCAACTGGAACTTCGCGAAGCTGATGTTGATGCGGTCGAAGAACGCAAACAGATAGCAGATCATGATCAACGGCATCAACCGCCACGCCACTTTGCGGATGATGGCCGCGGCATCGTTCGAGCTATGCTCGCGGTTGCCGGTTGCGACTGCGCCCAGGTCACTCATGTTCGTCTCCAATGCCGGATTCGGCGAAGCCGTCCGGTCGTCTAATCGATCAGGGAAATATCAAATTTGTAGAACGTATTCGGGTACGGGATGCAGGTCGCGGTTACGGCCTGCCTTCGCCAGTTGCCCCGGCACGTCGCGGCCGAGCAACGCGGGCAAGCCGCGCGACAACGCGATCAGCTTTTCCAGATCGATCCCGGTGGGAATGCCCATTTCGTCGCACATGTTCACGAGGTCTTCCGTGCAGATATTGCCGGACGCGCCCGGTGCGAACGGACATCCGCCGAGGCCACCCAGTGCGGCATCGAAGCGGCGCGCGCCGGCTTCGTATGCCGCCAGAACATTCGCAAGACCCAGCCCGCGTGTGTTGTGAAAGTGCAGCGTGAGCGCGGCGGCCGGCAGACGTTCGAGCACGCGTGTGACGAGGCGTGTCACCTGGCGCGGGTTCGCCATGCCGGTCGTGTCGGCAAGTGTGATGCCCTCGATGCCCATCTCACGATATGTATCGACAATGCTGATCACGCGGTCTTCGTCGATCTTGCCTTCGAACGGACAGCCGAATGCAGTCGCCACCGACGCGTTCAGCAGCGCGCCCGAGCCCTTCACGTGCCGCACGATATCGCCGAACGCCACCAGCGACGACTCGCAGCTCATCCGCATATTGGCGCGGTTGTGCGTCTGACTCGCGGACATCACGAGGTTCAGTTCATCGGCACGCGCAGCCAGCGCGCGTTCGGCGCCCTTCAGATTCGGGATCAACGCGACGTAGATCACACCCTGTTGCCGCTCGATTTGCTGGAACACCGCTTCGCCGTCACGCAACGCGGGAATCGCTTTCGGCGAAACGAAGGAGCCGGCCTCCATGCGGGTGAAACCCGCGGTGGATAGCGCGTTGATCAGCGCGATCTTGTCGGGCGTATCGACCCACGTGGGTTCGATCTGCAAGCCGTCGCGCGGCGCGACTTCCTGCACGATCAGTTTGTCGAATTGCGGGGTGTTCAAAGCGCGAGTCATTGCACGGCTCCTTCGCGGCGCAGCCGCTCGATTTCGTCGTTGGCGAATCCCAGTTCGCTGAGCACGCTGCCGGTATGCTCGCCTAACGTCGGCCCTTGCCAGCGCACTTCGCCAGGCGTGTCCGAGAGCTTCGGCACGATCCCCGGCATCTTCACCGACGCGCCGCCCGGCAGTTGCGCCTCCAGCAACATGTCGCGCGCCTGGTAGTGCGGATCGGCGACGATATCGGCCACTGAATAGATGCGCCCCGAGGGCACTTCAGCGCGTTCGAGCGCCGCCAGCACGTCGTCGGTGGAATGGTGAGAAGTCCATTCGGTGATGGCCTGATCGAGCATCGCGCAGTGCCGAACGCGGCCGTCGTTACGCGCCAACGCGGGATCGTCGGCGAGATCGGGACGGCCAATCACCTGCATCAGCCGTTTGAAAATCGGATCGCTATTACCGGCGATCACGACGAAGCCTTCGTCTTCCGTGCGATACGTATTGGACGGCGCGATGCCAGGCAACGCACCGCCGCTACGCTCGCGCACATGGCCGAGCAGATCATATTCAGGCACGAGGCTTTCCATCAGATTGAACACGCTTTCGACCAGCGATACATCCACCACCTGGCCTTCGCCCTGCCCCGTCTTCACACGCAACAGCGACATCAGCGCGCCGATCACGCCATGCAGCGACGCGAGTGAATCGCCGAGACTCACGCCGACGCGCGCCGGTGCGCCATCCACTTCGCCGGTCGTGTAGCGGATGCCGCCCATCGCTTCGCCGATCGCGCCGAAGCCAGGACGATCGCGATACGGACCGCTCTGACCGTAGCCGGAAATGCGGACCATCGTGAGTTTCGGATTGATGGCGTGCAGCACGTCCCAGCCGAGGCCGAGCTTTTCGAGCGCGCCGGGGCGGAGGTTTTCGATCACGACGTCGGCGTCGGCCGCGAGCCGCTTGACGATCTCGACACCGTCCGCCGACTTCAGATTCACGCAGATGGACTTCTTGTTGCGCGACTGCAGATACCACCAGAGCGAGGTGCCCTCGTGCAGCTTGCGCCATTTGCGAAGGGGATCGCCGCTCTCGGGCGCTTCGATCTTGATGACGTCGGCGCCGAACTCGGCCATGAGGCGCGCGGCAAACGGCGCGGCGATGAGGGTTCCGATCTCGATGACGCGGATACCCTGGAGGGGTCCACCCATAATGCTGTCTCCGATGCTGGTTTCGTGTTGAGAGACAGCTTATGAGCGGCAAGACCGCAGCGTCCAACCGCAATTCGCCAACGACCGTTCGCGAACGGCGAACGCTCTCCTTCAAGCGTTGATGGGCAGGGCTTCCGACGCTTCGACGGTACGCAGATGGTCGAACAACAGGCGGCTCACCGGCGACAAAGCATCGACATCCCGCACCACCAGCACGAGGCTGCGCGCCGACCAGTCGTCTTCGAGAGGCGCACCGACGAGACCGAGCGGCCGGCCCATCAATTGATACACCTTCAGCGGCAACACGCCGACGCCCATGCCGGCCTGCACCATGCGGCAGACCGCATCGAAGCCGGGCACGTGGATGCGCAACCGCAACGGCTTGCCCGCCTGACGTGCGGCGAGATGCGTGCGGGCGTTGATGGAACTCGCGGCGTGCAGACCGACGTGATCGCCATCCAGCGTTTCGACGAAGGCGACGCTTTCGCGCGCCGCCAACGGATGATCGTCGCGCATTACGAGCACCAGCGAATCGTGCCGGTAGTGTTCGACGTGCAGATCGCGCGTGTCGGCGTCGCCGGAACAGATGCCGACGTCGACGAGGCTGTCGTCGACGGCTTCGACCACGCCGCCGCTCGGCCGCTCTTCCAGATCGAGCTTGACGCGCTCGTGCTGCAACTGGAACGCGCGCAAATCTTCCGGCAGGAATTCGACGATCGCCGAGAGGTTGGCCATCATGCGCACATAGCCGCGCACGCCGCTCGCATGACCGGCCAGTTCAATGCCGATGTTCTCGATGTCGCGCATCACGCGGCGCGCGTGATGCAGCAGCGTTTCGCCCGCCGGCGTGAGCGTCATGCCACGCGCGTTGCGCTGGAACAGCGTGGCGCCGACCGCCTGTTCGAGTTCGAGCAGACGCTTGCTCGCGGCGGAGACGGCAATCGCCTCGCGCTCGGCGGCACGCGTGAGCGTGCCTTCCTCGTAGACCGCGAGAAAGAGTTGCAGCGTGGTGAGGTCGAGCCTTCGGAGAAGGTTTTTGATTACCATGACGGGGCGCCGCGTTGTTGTGCGATCCGCCTATTCTGACGCCAGACGCAAAAAATAGGTGCCGTGCCCCGCGGATCCCGTCCCTCGTCCAAGGAAGTCTTCCGATGCCCACCGTCGCGATCGCGATCTTTCCCGGCGTGCAGGCGCTCGACGTCGCCGGTCCGGTCGACGTGTTTTCCGAAGCCAACCGCTTCATCGCGCCCGCGGATGCCTACGAGGTCAGGTTGCTCAGCGCCGAAGCCGCGCCGCTGCGCGCGTCCAACGGCATGATGCTGGTCGCCGACGCCACCTTCGACACGGCACGCGGTCCGTTCGATCTTGCGCTGGTCGCGGGCGGCCCGGCGCTACCGGACGTGGTGCCTGATACGCCACTGCTCGAGTGGTTAGCGAACGTCGCCACCAAGTGCAGCCGCTACGGCTCGATCTGCACCGGTGCGTTCGCGCTCGGTCACGCAGGCCTGCTCGACGAGCGCAACGTGACGACGCATTGGCAGCACGCCGCGCAACTGGCGGCGCAATTTCCAAAGGCGCGCGTCGACTTCGACCGTATCTATCTGCGTGACGGGCAACTCGTTACGTCGGCCGGCGTGACCGCGGGCATTGACCTGTCGCTCGCTTTAGTTGCGGAGGATCACGGTCCGTACACGGCCCTCGCCGTCGCGAAACGTCTGGTGGTGTTCGCACAGCGGCAAGGCGGCCAGTCGCAATTCAGCCCCTACCTGACGGCGCCCGCCGACGACACCTCGCCAGTCGCCAAAGTCCAGGCGCACGTCATGGAACGGATTCGCGAGAGTTTTTCGGTGAAGCAACTCGCGGATGTTGCAGGCATGAGCGCCCGCAACTTCGCGCGCGTGTTCGTGCAGGAGACCGGCGTCACGCCGCATGAGTTCGTCGAACGCGCCCGTGTGGATGCGGCGCGCAAGCTGCTCGAAAGCAGCGGCGCGGCGCTCAAGGCGATTGCGTACGACTGCGGCTTCGGCACGGCGGATCGCATGCGTATCGTCTTCACTAAACGGATCGGTGCGACGCCGATGCAGTATCGCGAGCGCTTTCGCCCGGCTTGACGTGAAGCGCATGCACCGGCGGTGAGAGCCGCCGCACGCGGAAAAATGTCGCGTGAGAAAATAGCCGCCTTTTCAGGCCAACAATCCCAAGGACGACATGACCACTTCTTCTCCGATCCGCGCGATCGTCACCGGCCACACACGCGGTCTGGGCGCGGCGCTCGCCGAACAACTTCTGGCTCGCGATATCGCCGTGCTGGGATTGTCCCGCTCGCGTCACGACGCGCTCAAAGCGCGCTTCCCGGCGCTGCTCGAAGAAATTGAACTGGAACTGGCGGACACCTCGCGCGTCGCGCACTGGATCGCGAGCGATGCGCTGCGTGGATTCGTCAGCGGCGCGCAGACGGTTCTGCTGATCAACAACGCGGGCATGGTGCAGCCCGTCGGCCCAATTGAAGGACAAGACGCGGCATCCATCGCGACCGCCGTGAGCCTGAATGTCGCCACGCCCTTGATGCTGGCCAGCGCACTCGCCGCAGCCGCCGTCGATGCGAGCGACCGGCGCATCGTGCATATCTCCAGCGGCGCCGCACGCAACGCGTATCCCGGCTGGAGCATCTACTGCGCGACGAAGGCCGCGCTCGATCATCACGCACGCGCCGTCGCGCTCGATGCGAATCGTGCGTTGCGCATCTGCAGCCTGGCGCCGGGTGTGATCGATACGAATATGCAGGCGGAGATTCGCGGCAGCGGCGTCGAACAGTTCCCCATGCGCGAGCGATTCGAAGAACTCAAGCGCAATGGCAAACTGTCGACGCCCGAACAATGTGCGACCCAGTTGCTCGATTACGCATTGAGCGATGCGTTCGGCCAAACGCCGGTCGCCGACATTCGCGAGGTCGCAAAGCCCGTGTGATGCGTTGATAACGGAGCAAAAAGGGAGCGTATGACGCGCTCCCGAAAACCCTCACCTTTCGCCTGATTCTCCGCAAATCTACACGCCGGGCGCGACCATCACACCGCGCTCGGCCGCACCGAGTTCGCCGTGCGGCACGAACACATAGCCGCGTCCCCATACCGTTTGCACATAGCGCGGCTCGGACGGATCGATTTCGATCAACCGACGCAGCCGCCAGATCGACACGTCCAAACTACGCCCTTGATGCAATACGCTATTGCCGCGCAGTTTCTCGTTGAGCTGCACGCGCGTGAGCACGGTCATCGCGTGATTGACGAAGATCTTCAGCAACGCGAACTCGGAACTGCGCAACGCGAAGTGCTCATTGTCGCGGCGCAATTCGCGCGCGGAGAAGTTCAGCTCGCAGCGGCCGAAGCGATAAGGCGGCCGCGTCTCCGGGGCACCCGGCGCGAGCGAGCCGCGCCGTCGCAGCAAGACGCGAATTCGCGCGAGCAGTTCGGCCGGGTCGGCGGGCTTGCTCATGAAGTCGTCGGCGCCGAGTTCGAGACCGATCACGCGATCAATCGCTTTGCTGCTTGCCGATAGCAGAATCACGGGCACGTCGTTGCCGCTCATGCGCAAGTCGCGCAACACGGCGAGCCCGTCGCCGTGCGGCGCCGAGATGTCGAGCACCAGCAACGAAGGCCGCTCCATCTCGATCACATGCTTGAGCCCGGCGGCAGGCGGACGTGCCGACACACCGCAGCCCTGCCCGCGCAATGATTCGCCCACCACGGCAGTCAAGCCGGCGTCGGCACCCACGAAAAGAATATGCTGACTCATCCAACTGATTCCAGGAGACGATCGTTTTTCAGAGACAGGCATCTGGCAGGCGGATATAGCCGATCCGCGCACCCTGTCGTCCGCGTCGCCATCTTCCCTGCTTGCGCGTGTTCTCAAAACGCGGAACAGCCGCTTAGGTTGCCAATTTCTTCCCAACTCTTTCAATGTGAAACGTGATAAGAGTCGGCGCGTGTGACGCACCGTACGATTCACCGGCTCCTCTCCCGAAAAACCTCACCTTTGAGACGGAGCGCTTGGGGTTCGAGGCGAGGTGCGCGTCAGATTGCTCCCGAAAACCCTCACCTTTCGAGCTTGGGGGCAGGCCGCAAAGGCATGCTGGGCGCGGTTCGACTACTCCAAAACAGGCCACTCCCGCAAACCCTCACCTTTAAAGCCGGTGGAGTAATTTGCATACCCAGGTAAGCAGCGGCGCGCGTGCGGGCCTTCGCAGGTGATGAAGATGGGAGATTTACGCGGGAGTTGCGCACTGTGATCGTGAGCGCGGATCAATTTCGCCGCTCACCGTTTTGATCCTGATGCGCGAAGCGCGGAGAAAGCGGCATGGTCCGCGCATGCCGCGATAAACGAGGCGTTGCGGCGAGCGTCGCAAGAATAGGCGGAAGGTCCCGAATATCCTCACCTTAGAGCAAGCAGAGGTGTCCGGAAGCATCGCCTCGATCGCTGCGCCAGTCGGTTTATCGGCATTTATCCCGTGTTTCGACAGTCACTGTGACTGCGAAACAGACTTAAACACCGGGCCGCGCGAGGCTCCCGAAAACTCTCACCTTTGCGTTCACTTCCAGCGAAAGCTGCGCTCAGCTCGCCAGTTTGCGGAACGTTTCCAGCACCGCTTCGCCCTTGAACGGTTTGACGATCCAGCCTTTTACGCCGGCCGCCTTGCCGCGCTCCTTCATCGCCGGGCTGCTCTCGGTCGTCAGCATGATGACGTTGACCGTCTTGTTCGCGAGCTCGCCGCGAATCTTCTCGACCATCGTCAGACCGTCCATATTCGGCATGTTGACGTCGCTGATCACCAGCTTGATGCCGGGGCTCGCCTTCAGCTTGGCGAGGCCGTCCTTGCCGTCCACGGCCGTGTCGACGTCCAGACCGTTCTTCTTCAGAAAGCCGGCCACTTCGTCGCGCACCGTGCTCGAATCATCCACCACCAGAATTTTTGACATGTTTCTTCCTATGACAACACTCAGAACAGATCCAGTTCGCCTGCCTCGACCATTGCGCCGACGTCGTCCGCGACTTCCTTGAAGTCCTCCGGCGACCAGCTCAGGCTGAACACAAAACGTTGATGCAACTTGACCGCGCGGTTCGACTGCGGGTCCTTCAACCAATACGTGAAGCACAGTTGCGGATTGCCGCTGCCGAACGAGATGTACTTGTGCTTGTGATTCACCAGCAGCGGCACTTGCACCTGGCTGCGCGTCCAGGCGTCCGCGTCGCCGGCGTAGCGGTTCTTGAAGGAACCCCAGATCAGATTCGTCACTTCGCCGAGCACGCTGTTCAGGTCGCGGAAATCCGCTTCGCCGTGCCGCGCGTTATCGATCATCTGATAGCGATCGAGCAGTTCGAGGATCGGCGTCTCTTCGGCCTGCATCATCATGTAGCCGCGGCACCATGCGCTTTCCAGCGGAATCAGGCTGAACACCTCACCGAAGATGATGCGGTCGCGCACGATATACGGCGTGTCGCACGTGATGGCCAGGTCCTTGAACACATCGCCGAGGATCGCCTGCGTCATGTCGGCGATGCCGCGCACCAGCGCGTTCGGATAATCCAGGCTGAAGATGTAGTCGTCGATCACCTGGCGCAGCGGCGCCATATCGTGCGCGACGTACGCGGCGCAGACCACGCGTCGCAAGCTCTCCGGCAAGCTCTCCATGCCGGGATCGCTGTCCCGGCGCATGATGATAGGCAACTCGGGGCGCACCGCGTTGATCCTGATCGCGATCTCGGCGCTCGCTTCCGGCGAGCCGCCATAACTTTCGGCAAACAGCACTGCGCCCAGATCGATGTTCGAGCGCAGCACCGATTGCAGACGGTTCTTGCCGACTTTCACGCCGACCAGATTGTTCTCGTCGCAAAAGCGCTTCAGCGCTTCTTTGTGCGCCGGGCAGTCGTCCAGCACCAGCACTTTGCTGACCGGCTTGTTCATGTTCATGTCGCGTCCCCGCTCACAACGGCTAATCAACTCACGGTCAGAACAACTCCAGCTCGCCGCTGGTTTCTTCGACAGCACTGGTATCGGCGACGAAGTCGAGCGGCGCATCCGCGCACACGCACACCGTCGCGGCAAGCCGCACGCTGGCGTCGAGCGTGATCGAATACGACGACAGCAAAGCCGGTTTCAATTCATGCAGATGCGGCAGGCAACGCGCGTTCAGCACATAAGGCGTCGACATGCCGAGGTCGGGGAAATAGCGCAGCAACTCCTGATTCATCGCTCCGCAGCACAGATTGCAGATTTCCAGAAAGGCTTCCTGGAAATCGCGTTCTTCTATGGAGTCTTTCAGGTAGTAGCCGCGCGTGCTTTCGTCTTCGTCGAAATGGAGGATCAGCAGCAATCTGAACACAATCGACGAAATGGTCAGCACAACCACTTGCGTGTCTTTGGATACGCCAACATTAGCGTCGGCTATCGGCGCGATCTCGCACAGATCGCCCGAATCCAGAGGCAAGCGCGCCTGCGCCGCCTTGCGAAAAATGCGGTCGAAGCTGTCCCTGGCGTGGGCCGAGATCACGCCGCCACCTCGTGCAGCTTCGAATGAAACTGGTTGGCCAGCGATTCGACGCTGGCCAGCGACGCCGCGATCATCTTGCCGCCCGCCTGAATGTCCTGAAACGTGGACGTCGTAGTCAGGTCGTTGCGATGCAGGCTGTCGCGATAGCTCTTCGACAATTCTTCGGAGCGCGCGGCAAGCGCGCGCACTTCACTGGCCACCACGGCGAACCCGCGACCGGCCGGCCCCGCGCGCGCGGCCTCGATCGACGCGTTCAGCGACACGATCACCACATGTCGCACAATCGAAGACAGCTCCTGATTCTTCGCGTGCATGTCGTGGTTTTGCGTCATCAGCGAGATCATCTGTTCGTGCCAGCGCTCGAATGTCGCGCCGAGACTCTTCAAACGCTCGGCTTCGCCGGCAATCTGCCGCGCGTGATGCGCCAACTGATCTTTGTCTTCGCTAGCCGACTTCAGTGCGGCTCGCAGTTCGTCAGCGTTGCTTTGTTGCTGCGCGAGTTCCTCGCGCAGCTGTGTGGTCAACGCGTGCAGTTCCTGCTCGGCCTGTTCTCGCTTGCGAATGGCTGCGCCGTGATCGGCCCGCTCAGCCTCGAGCCTGGAGATGCTGGCTTGCGCTTCGGCACGCAGCCGTGCCGTCAGCTTCACGCTGTGCAGCCTGTGTGCGGCAAATGCCAGCAGCGCGGTCACCGCGCTGCCTGCTGCCACCGCCAATACATACTGTTGAATCACAACCGTTCCCTTCGAATTGCGTCGCGACGCACGCCGACCAGGCGCTCAGTCCGCCATCGCGTCGAGTTGCAGTGCGCCGGCTTCGCGACGTGCTTCCATGCCGAGCGTATCGACGGCAACGCTATCCGGCAGGCAGACGATCGTCTGAAACTGACGGAAGGCCGCGCCTTTGCGGTCGTCGGTGAAGCGCAGTTCGATGCTGCCGTTCGCGCGCTTGAGGAAGTCACGCACGGCGTCCATGCCGACACCACGGCCCGACAACTCCGTGACCGTTTCCGCCGTCGAGAAGCCCGGCCGGAAAATGAAATCGGCGATCGCTTCGTCACTCGGCGTGTCGTCTCGGCCGATCCAGCCGCGCTCCATGGCGATGCCGCGAATGCGTTCGAGCGCGAGGCCGCGGCCGTCGTCGCTGAGTGTGATCTGCAATGCGCCACTGTCCACGCCGACTTCGATATCGATCACGCCGGCCGGCGCCTTGCCGTGGGCGCTGCGCGCCTCGGCGGTTTCAATGCCGTGATCCATCGAATTGCGCAGCAGATGCATGAACACGTTGTTCAGCGTGCCGCCCGCCTGGCCACGCAGACGGTAACCGTTGTCGTCGATACGCACGGTCGGCGCGGGCTTGCCCAACTCGCTCGCGAGCGAGGGCAGCGAGTCGAGCACGCCGGAGAGCGCGTCGCGCACGCTTTCGCTGCCCAGTGCGCGCAGCGTGCGGCGCAGTGCATCGCGCATTGACTGGAGTTCGTGCAGTTCGCCGGCGTTGGTTTGCTCCAGCATGGTCAGCGTGTGCTGGATATGGTCTTTTGCGACCATGACGTAGTGGCCTGAATTGGCGGCGTCGTTCGTCTGACCGTTGCCCTTGCTCTTGCGGCCAAGGCTCTGCTCGTTGATCTTCGCGTAGCTGTCGATAGCGTCGCGCACGCGCGTCAGTTCGCGCATCAGATGCTCCTGGTCCCACGAGCGATCCGCGTCCGGTTGGCGCAGTTCGTGGTAGCTCTGCTCGGTTTCGTGCACGACGTTGGTCAGATGCTGCAGGTTGTAGGTCCGCGCATTGCCCTTGATGGTGTGCATGTTGCGGAACAGTTCGGCAATCGCGGCGTGATCCGCTTCCGAATGCTTGCGAATGATCCGCTCGTTCTCACTGATAAAGCCCGCTGAGCTCTCGATGAAGTGGTGGAACTTCTCCTCACTGACCGCGAGAATCTCGCCGATCATGTCGAGGCGCCGACGTTGTTCGCTGGCTTCGGCCGCGAGCTTGCGTAATTCGGTGACGTCGCGCACGCACAGCATCAGGCGCTGGATCACGTCGTTTTCATCGGTGATCGCCGACCAGCTCAGGTCGAGAATCTTCACGCGGCCGTCCGGCATGCGTTTGGAAATTTCGCCGACCAGCAGATGTTGATTGAACGCGAAGTTGATGCAATCTTCGCCGAGACACGCATGCGCTGCGGCATCGACTTGAGAGAGCGCGTCCGAACCGAGATCGGTATCCGCGAACACCAGATCCATCAGGCCGCGCCCGGCGATATCCTTCGTTTCGAAGATGTCTTCCAGATATGCCGAGTACTCGGAGTGGATCACGGCGCCGTCGATCACGGTCAGAATGCCTTGCTGCATGTTCTGCAACATCGCCTGAATGTCGGCGGTTTTCTGCTTGAGTTGCGCCGAGCTTTCCTGGATCTTTTCGATCATGCCGTTGAAGGCGACGATCGAATGGCCGATCTCGTCGAGCCGTCCCACCGGCACGCGCCGCGTGAAGTCCTGGCTCGAAGCGATCTCGCTCATCATCGCCTGCATGCGGCTGAGCGGGCGCGTGATCTGCCGGTAGAGCAGCGAGCCGATGGATGTCAGCAGAATGATCGCGATGCCCGTGACCACGGCGATGGCCGTGGTCGTAGTCGAAAGCGTGGTGTTCAGCGTGCTGATTGCCTCGTCTTTCTCGCGGTTCTTCTCGACGCGCAAGGTCTCGACGATCCCTTCGAGTTCGTCACGATACTGCGCGACGTTGGCGAACAGATACGCCTGCGCGAGTTCGTTCTTACCGTCGGCTTTCATTTTGGCCGTCTCGGCGATCGCGGAAAAATAGTTCTCGAGACTGTCGTTGGCCTGCGAAACGAGGCCCTTCTGAGCGTGGCTCGCGGCATCTTTCGCTTGCAACGCGAGCGCCTGTTGCAGCGCGGCGCGCTTCTTCTTCAGTTCGTCCTGCGCCTGCGCGACCATGTTGGCGTCGGGCGCGTACACCAGCGTCATCGTGGCGAGCTGCACGTCCTTGACTTGCGACACGAGGTCGGCTGAAGCGAGCGCGCTGGGCACGACGCCTTCCGTTACCTTGCGCACCTCGGCGGCGCTGCCGCGTGTCTGGTAGACGGCGTAACCGCCGATCGCCGATAACGCGACGAACATCAAAACGACCAATAACGTGATGCGATGACGAATAGTCATGTGAACCCCCCGGGGTCTGGCCTTCGCGCCAGCCCTCGTTGGGAGCAGCGCGTTTTATGCGAAATTTTGGTCTGACTTGCAGCGCTGCGGAGTATTGCGCAGACATGTTACTAAGCGATGACTGAAGACTTTTTTAAGGCGTGTTCAACGCTCTAAATTAGAGGCTAAAGTTTCCGCATAAAACGCCGTTAACTAGCGCCATTTTTTGATTTTTGTTCTTGTCACCATTTCAACAAACTGCGCATCCAGACTAAAGCTCCATTCGACATCATGGAGCCAAATGATGAATGTAAGCGTGCGCAGCTATCTGTCCCCGACCCTCGTCCTGCTCGCTTTCGATTGGCCCGAAGGCGGCACGCGCGAAGACTTCCTGGGTTTCGCCATCAAACGGACGCCGGGCTTTCTCTCCGCCGACGGACACGAACGCGAAGCCAGCAGCTGGCTGCCCAACCGGCTGACCTTCAAAGGCGTGGTGCCTGACACGCAGAAAGACGCGCCCACGAATGAAGCGCCCATTCAGAAATTCATGTGGTGGGATGCGCGAATCGACGAAGCGGATCGGGAGAAGTCGTTCACGTATCTCGTCTATCCAGTAGTCGGCACGCCGGAGGCGCCGCAATTGCTCGACGCGCAGAAGGGCGAATGCAAGCTAACCCTGCCCGCGCATACGGAAGCGAACATCGGCTCGTGGTTCAACCGCGCCGTGGTCAGTTCGCAGGCGTTCGCGCGCAAAGTCGCGGCGCTGCATCTGGTGCCGAACGCGGCGCCGTCACCGGAGCAAGCGTTGCGCCTGCGCACATGGCTCGCGAACGATCTGCAGGAAGTCTTCGCGCTCACGCTTGGCCATGCGCATCGCGCGGCGTCCGCGGTGTATCACCTGACCGATCCGCTCTGGGCGATTCCCGCCTTCGAGGCCTTCGGCAAGAAGCAGGGCAAAGCATCGCTTGCCATCGTTTACGACTCGCACAAAGTCTCGCAGAAGGGCAAGCCGCCGGCGCCGTCGCCGAATCAACCCGCAGTCGATCAACTCGCCGCTGTCGCCACCTTCGCGCCGCGCGACAAGACGCACATCATGCATGACAAGTTCATCGTGGTGGACAACGGCAACGGCGAGGCGTCGCCGGCTCGGGTACTAACGGGCTCGGCCAACTTCACCACCGAAGGCATCACGGAGCAGGCCAACGTGCTCCATCTGTTCGATTCGCCGGAATTGGCCGCGCTGTATAGCGAACGCGCCAAGGCGCTCGCCGGCAATCCGAGCATTGCCGCGACGGCCAAGCTCACGCCGGGCTGGTCCGACTCGATTGCGATCGGCAGCGCGAAAGTGCGGGTCTGTTTTTCGCCGGAGGCAAACGACTCGCGTTTGCAGATCGACACGATCGTCGACGCCATCAACAACGCGAAGCACTCGGTGGTGTTCTGCCTCTTCATGCCGACCGACGCGCCGCTGCGCGATGCCTGTTTCGCGGCCGGCGACAAAGGCCGGATGATGTTCGGTCTGGTCAACCACATCAGCCCGACGTCGGCGCAGGCAGCGGAGGAAGCGGAAAAGAACGGACAGATCGTCTCGACGACCGCGCTCGCCAACATGGAGCTATATCACCGCGGCCGCGACAAGCACGACGTGATCGACGCGGAGTATTTTTCACCGGCGACCGTGCCGGCAGGCTTCGAACCCGAGTTGCGCCTTTTTCCAGGTGAACACGCGCCGAGCTACGCGCCGGTCATCATTCACCACAAGTTTCTCGTCATTGATGCGGAGGGTCCGAATCCCATCGTCTACACGGGCTCAGCAAATATGAGCAACAACTCGGAACATTTCAACGACGAGAACCTGCTGGAGATTCGCGACCGCCGCATCGCCGGCACGTATCTCGCGGAATTTCTACGGCTCTACGAACACTATCGGGCGCGCGCGTTGGCGATACGGCAAAAGAACGACGGCACGCATGAGCGATTGATGCTGGCGCCGGACGGGTCGTGGGCGAAGAAGTATTTCGTTGCGGACAGTCCCGAAGACAAAGCGCGTGTGGCGCTCGCGCACGGCGGCGATTAAACCGCTTGCGGGCGAATGCAAGGTGGTCGAAGCACCGTCAGCGAATCGGCGGAAGATGCTTCGACGCCTCGCGCAAGGTGAGCGGCGAGACGAGCTCTCGCGACGCCGATAAAAAATCGCTCACCGCCTTGGGCGCATGCCATGCGTAATCCCGCAGTGCCCAACCGATCGCCTTGCGGATAAAGAAGTCTTGTTCCGCGGCCAGCGAACGCGCGTAGCCGAACAGGCGATCTTCGTCGGTATGCCCGCGCCAGCCGAGTTGATGAATCATCGCGATGCGGCGCACCCACATGGATTCGTGCAGAAGCGCCGCATCCATTGCAGCCTGAACTTGCGCTTGCGGCGTCTGGATTCGCGCCGCTTTCAGCACGTGACCGACCACGGCCGCGAGGGGGTCGATCGAATCCCACCATGAAGCGTTCTGAGCGATGGTCAGCAAATGCGCGATGTCAGTGACGGCAAGTGTTTTCCAGTTGCGCGCCAGCAGATCGGTCGCGACGTACTGGTATTCGCGCGCCGGCATCGTCCATAAGCGATTGGCACACGCCAGCAAGTGATCGGCGTTCTCCACCGGCAGCCGCTTGAAAACCGGCGTTACCGCTTGCCGCCGCAGCGGCGTCGGCACACCGATAAAGTTGAACTGGTGACGCATATAGGCGCGCATGGCGAGCGCGCGCTCTGCGTCGGCGTGCGAGGCGAGCGCCGCCTTGATTTCCTTGACGAAGGCGTTGGGCGTCATTGAGGAAAGTGCTCGACGTGACCTTCGCCGCGCCGGCTGACGTCGTGCTCGTGCTTCACGCGCATGGTGATCTCCAGCAGGGTTGGACTTCCATTGAATGGAAGCGTCGAATAGACGTGGATCGAATCGTAGTTTGCTGGGAAATGAGCGTCAAGGTCACGGAAAACACCGTTCAATGGTCCCGGACTTCTGCTCCCGAATTCCCTCACCTTTAGATTTAAAGTGCGCGCACAGGTAGCGATATTCTCACCTCGCCAGTTCCCGAATCTTCTCACCTGTAAGCTTTCAGCCCTGCTCCCAACCTCCGCCCAACACCTTGTATAAAGTCACGAGATTCGCTTGCCGCGACAGCGTGTCCGTCGCGAGTTGCTGTTGCGCGGTGTAGAGCGTGCGCTGCGCATCGAGGAACGTGAGAAAGCTATCGGTGCCCGCCTTGTAACGCGCTTCGGCCAACGTGTAGTACCGCTGCGAGGACGCCACGTATTCGCGATCCGCCTGCACCTGATCGACATAAGTGGCGCGCGCCGTCAGCGCATTCGAAACCTCCTTGAACGCCGTCTGGATCGTGCTTTCATAGTCGGCGACCTCGATCTGCTTCTCGATCTTCGCGACATCGAGCGATGCCTTGTTGCTGCCGTAATCGAAGATCGGCATCGACACGCTCGGCGCAAATGCCCACGCTCCGGTGCCGGCCTTGAACAGGCTCGAGAGCGTCGAACTCGACGTGCCGGCCGTCGCGGTCAGCTCGATCTTCGGAAAAAACGCGGCGCGCGCGGCGCCGATGTTCGCATTCGCCGCTTTTAACGCGTGCTCCGCCTGCACGATGTCAGGACGACGGGTGAGCAGCAGCGACGGCACGCCCGCACCGATGTCGGCGAACATCGACTCGTCGTCGAATGAGCGGGCGGGCGGCAGGTCATCGGGAATCGGCGCGCCGAGCACAGCGACCAGGTTGTTGCGATCCTGCGCGACAGCGCGACGGTAAGACGCAAGACTCGCCTTCGCGCTCGCCAACGAGTTCTCGGCCTGTTGCACGTCGAGCAGAGACGAATTGCCCAACTCCTGGACGCGCTTCGTCACGTCGTAGGTCGACTGATCCGCCTTGACCGTGTCTTCGGTCAACTGCAACAGGCGTTCATCGGACAGCAAGGTCAGATAGTCGGTCGCCACCGTCGCGATCAGACTGATCCGCGTGCTTTGCCGCGATGCATCCGTTGCGAGATAGTTTTCCAGCGCCTGACGCTTCAGGCTTCGCAGGCGTCCAAAGAAATCGATTTCCCACGACGTCGTGCCGACGTTGAGGTCGCTGGCGCTGCTCGTCACGCCTTGGGTCCGCTCACGAGTCAGGCTGCCGCTCGCGCTGATCGACGGCGCGAGCGCGGCGCGCGTGATGCGGTATTGCGCCTCGTATTCGGCGACGTTCAACGCCGCCACGCGCAAGTCGCGGTTGTTCGCGAGCGCGATTTCGATCAATCGTTGCAGGCGTTCGTCGCGAAAGAAACTACGCCATGCAGTATCGACGGCAAGCGGTGATGTGGCGGCCGTAGCGCTCGCGCTGTTTGCAGCCGCCGCCGTGCTCGTGCTTGTGCTTTCGTAAGCATCGCCTTGCGGATACGCCACCGCCACCGGCGCTGCCGGCCGTTCATAGTGCGGATCGAGCGTGCAGCCCGCGAGCACGGCGAGCGCAAACGCCACTGCACCGGCACCGAGTTTGAGTCTCATCATTCAACACCTTCCTGTTGCTTGGGGTCGCCGTGTTCGCCGAACAGGCGTCGCACGACGACGAAGAACACCGGCACGAAGAAAATCGCGAGGAGCGTCGCGGCAATCATGCCGCCCATCACACCGGTGCCGATCGCATGACGGCTCGCCGAACCGGCGCCGCTGCTGATCACGAGCGGCAAGACGCCGAATATGAACGCGAGCGACGTCATCAGAATCGGCCGCAGCCGCAGCCTGGCGGCTTCGACGATGGCCTCGACCAGTCCACGGCCCTGCGCTTGCAGATCCTTGGCGAATTCGACAATCAGGATCGCGTTCTTGGTGGACAGACCAATGGTCGCGAGCAGGCCGACCTTGAAATAAATGTCGTCGGAGAGCCCGCGGATATGCGCGCCCAGCACCGCGCCCAGCACGCCGAGCGGCACCACCAGAATCACCGCGATCGGAATGGACCAGCTTTCGTACAGTCCGGCGAGACAGAGGAACACGACGACCAACGAGATCGCGTACAGATAGATCGCCTGAGAGCCGGCGATGCGCTCCTGGTATGATTGTCCAGTCCAGTCGATGCCGTAGCCCGCGGGCAGTTTCCTGACCAGCGCGTCGACGGCGTCCATTGCCTGGCCCGTGCTGGTATTCGCACCGGTTTGCGCGGTGATTTCCATCGCCAGCGTGCGGTTGAAGCGCTCGATCTGCGGCGGCCCAAAGGTCCATTTGCCGGTGGCGAAGGCGGAGAATGGCACCATCTCGCCGTCGTACCCGCTGGTGGTCGTGGTGCTCGTACTGCTCGTTGTGGTGGCCGCACTTGTACTTGTGCTCGTCGAAGCGGTGCTCGACCGCACATACCATCGGCCGATGTCCGACGGCATCATCCGGTACGGCGCGTCGGCCTGCACGTAGACCTTTTGAATCCGCCCCGTATCGACATAGTTGTTCACATACGACGAGCCGAACGCGGTCTGCAACGTGTCGTTCACATCGGCAATGGAAAGTCCGAGCGCGCTCGCCTTCTCACGGTCGATGTCGACGTGGAACTGCGGCGTGTCGTCGAGACCGCCGGGGCGCATGCCGGACAGCGCGCTGTCTTTGGCTGCGAGCGCGAGCAGTTGCTGGCGCGCGGCCATCAGCTTGTCGTGACCTTGGCCCGCGCGATCTTCCAGTTCGAAGTCGAGGCCGCTCTGCGTGCCGAGTTCCTGAATGGCTGGCGGATTGAGCGCGAAAATCTGCGCGTCGCGCGTGGCCGCGAAGTGCATGTTGGCGTGCTGGATCAGCGACGCCGCCGAGCCGTCTTCGCCGCGCCGGGTGCTCCAGTCCTTGAGCTTGACGAAGGTCAACGCGTTGTTCTGTCCGGAGCCGTTGAAACTGAAACCCGTCAGCGCGATGATCTTGTCGACCTGTGGAAGCCCGAGATAATAAGCTTCGACTTTTTTCACGGTCTCCAGCGTCTGCGCGGCCGGCGTGCCGACGGGCGTGGAAATCGACGTGATGATGATCCCCTGATCCTCGTCCGGCAGGTACGACGACGGCAGTTTCATGAAGAGCAACGCCACGACGCCCGCGATCAATACGTAGATCACCATGTAGCGGATCGGATTGCCGATCACACGCGAGACCGCCGAGTCGTAGCGATCGGTGCCGCGCGCAAGCACGCGGTTGAACCAGCCGAACACGCCACGCTTCGCGTGATGCTCGACGTCCGCGCGCCGCAACAAGGTCGCGCACAGCGCCGGCGTGAGTGTGAGCGCGAGGAACACCGAGAGAAGCATCGCTGCGACGATCGTCACGGAGAACTGCCGGTAGATCGCACCGGTCGAGCCGGAGAAGAAAGCCATCGGAATGAACACGGCGATCAAGACCGTCGTGATGCCGACCAGCGCGCCGGTGATCTGCTTCATCGCCTTGCGCGTGGCTTCGACGGGCGACAGTCCTTCTTCGGCGATCAACCGCTCGACGTTTTCGACGACCACGATGGCGTCGTCCACCAGCAGGCCGATCGCCAGCACGAGCCCGAACATCGACAGCACGTTGATCGAAAAGCCGACCGCCGACATCACCGCGAACGTGCCGAGCAAAGCGACCGGCACGACAATGGTCGGAATCAGCGTCGCGCGCAGGTTCTGCAAAAACACGTACATCACGACGAACACCAGCATGACCGCTTCGACCAGTGTCTTCACCACTTCTTCGATCGAGATCTTCACGAACGGCGTGGTGTCGTATGGATAATCGACCACCACGTTGCGCGGCAACTGCCCGCTCAGTTCGTCGAGCTTCGCACGCACGGCCTTCGCCACGCTCATGGCATTCGCGCCGCTCGCGAGCTTGACCGCGAGCGATGCGGCCGGCTTGCCGTTCAGGCGCGAGTCCGTACTGTAGTCGTCGCCGCCCACCTCGACGCGCGCGACGTCCTTGAGCATGACCTTCGAGCCGTCGCTATTCACACGCAACAGAATCGCGCCGAACTGCGCGGGCGTGGTGAGCAGGCTCGACGCGGAAACCGTCGCGTTGATGGCCTGCGTTTTCGTGGAAGGCAAGCCGCCAATCTGGCCCACCGAGAGTTGCACGTTCTGATTCGTGATCACGGTGGTCACGTCGGCCGTGGTCAGTCCGACTGCCTGCAACTTCACCGGGTCGAGCCAGATGCGCATGGCGTGTTGCGCGCCGAACAGCGTGACGTCGCCCACGCCGTCGATCTGCGTGAGCGGGTCCTCGATTTGCGTCGCGATGATATTGCCGAGATCGATGGAATTCATGCTGCCGTCCGTCGACGACAAGGACACGATCATCAGGAAAGCGTTGGCCGCTTTCGCGACCTGCACGCCTTGCTCCTGAACCGTCTCCGGCAGCGACGAACTGGCCTGCTCGACCTTGTTCTGCACCTGCACCTGAGCAATGTCCGCGTTGGTGCCCTGCTGAAACGTCAGTGTGATACGCGCTTGTCCCGACGAACTGCTGGTGGACGACATGTAGAGCAGATGGTCGATGCCGCTCAGCTTCTGCTCGATCACCTGCGTGACGGTAGTCGCGATTGTTTCCGCCGAAGCGCCGGGATACGTCGCGGTGATCTGCACGGAGACCGGCGCCACGCTCGGATACTGTTCGACCGGAAGCGTGCCGATGGAAGCGCCGCCAATCATCATGATGACGATGGCGATGACCCACGCGAGAATCGGTCGGTTGATAAAAAATCCTGCCATGAGAATCTCGCTTTAACTATGTGCTGCCGACGTGTTGTCCGCGGTGGCGGGCGTACCCGATTTGCCCGATGTGCCGGGACTTTCGACAGGCTTGACGACCGCGCCCGCGCGCGCGTTCTGCGAGCCCGCGACGATCACGCGATCGCCCGCCTTGAGGCCGCTCGTGACGAGCCAGTCGCTGCCTGATGCGGTGTCGGCGGTCACGGTGGTTTGCGCGACCTTGTTGTCGGCGCCGACGGTGAGCACGCTGGCCGAGCCGTCCGACGCACGCGAGACCGCGAGTTGCGGCACTGTGATCGCCTGCTGATTCACGCCTTCTTCGAGTCGCGCGCGCACGAACATGCCAGGCAGCAACACGCCGTCCGGATTGGGAAACACGCAGCGCAAGGTGACCGAACCGGTGGTGGCATCGACGGTGATATCGGAGAACAGCAGCTTGCCAGGTTGCGCATACGTGCTGCCGTCTTCCATCACCAGATGAACGACGGCGCCGTCCGTACCCGACTGCTGCAATCGCCCGCTCGCGAATTCCTTCTGCAAGCGCAGCCAGTCCGCGGAAGAGCGCGTGACGTCGAGATACATTTCCGTGGTTGCTTGCACGGTTGCGAGCGCGGTGGTCTGTTCGGCAGTCACGAGCGCGCCTTCGGTCACGCTCGATTTGCCGATGCGGCCCGCAATCGGCGCCACCACCTTCGTGTAGCCGAGGTTGATCGCCGCGGTCTTTAACGCAGCGCGATCGGCGACCACGTCGGCCTTTGCTTCGTCCAATGCGGCGACGGCGTCGTCGTAGTCCTGGCGACTCACGCCCTGGATCTTCGAGAGCTCGGCATAGCGCGCGGCCTTGGTCTGCGCGGCGCTGGCCGTCGCCACTGCTTTGGCCAGCGTGCCGACTGCCTGGTCATAAGTGGCTTGGTAACTGGACGCGTCGATCTGATACAGCACGGCGCCGGCCGCGACTTGCGAGCCCTCGGTGAACAGGCGCTTTCTGACGATACCTTCTACCTGCGGCCTGACTTCGGCGACGCGAATCGCCGAGAGCCGCCCGGACAATTCCGTGCTCGACACGACGGTATGCGGTGTGATCGTTTCCACGCTGACTTCGGGAACCGACTGCATCGGCCCGTGAGACGCCTGTTCGCCGCAACCCGATAACATGAAAGTAGCGGCGGCAACGGCCGCGGCAAGAAGCGTGAACGCCGGCGCGCGCCGCGACGGTTCGACCGCGATGGAGAGAGTGGGCATGCTGTGAGCATCCTTCGACTGGATTCAACCGAGGGCCGCCCGGCATGCGCCGTTCGCTCGCGAAGAGCCCACGCAGCGCCGCGCCGGCGGCAAGATGGGGCCCAGCATAGAGAGCAGCGTCTTACGGTGGCTTAGAAAGGGTTTACGACGTGTAACGCGGTGAGGAGTCATCGCGTGGAGGGGCGTGAAGGGACGCGCCAGTTCGCGCAACCCACTCGAACTGGCGCCGCTGCCGTAATAAACTGTAAGCACGGTTAAGAACCCGAAACCGCCGGCGCCGCGCGATTCGATATATTTCGACGAGCGACAGGCGCGCGCAAACGCCGTCAGTCAAATGTCCTCATCGATCAGGGCCCAGCCATGTCAGACACGCCCATCCAGGTTCTACTGGTCGACGACGACGCCGACCTCCGCGACCTGCTCCGAACCTTCTTCCAGCAACGCGGCATCGAGATGTCCGTGCTGCACGACGCCAATCATCTGGCTCGCCGGCTCGAACGCGAGCGGCCGTCCATCATCGTGCTCGATCTGATGATGCCGGGCATCGACGGACTCAGCGCTCTCAAGCAATTACGCGCCGACGGCGACACGATTCCCGTGATCATGCTGACCGCGCGCGCCGACGACGTGGATCGCGTGGTCGGTCTCGAACTCGGCGCCGACGACTATCTCGGCAAACCGTTCATGCCGCAGGAATTGCTCGCACGCATTCATGCCGTGCTGCGCCGGCATGCGCAACCGGCGCCTGCTGTGGCAACGCCGGTCGAGAAGCGCGAGGCGCTGCGCTTCGGCCGCTTCCGGCTCGATTTCGCGAGCCGTACGCTGTTTCGCGACGACGAGCCGCTCAAGCTGACCGGCAGTGAATATGCGTTGCTTGAAGTGCTCGCCCTGCATCCCATGGAAACACTGTCGCGCTCGAAGCTCGTCGATCTGCTGCACGGCCCGTATTCGGAAGTGACCGAACGCGGTATCGACGTGCCGGTGTGGCGCCTGCGCCGTCTGCTCGAAGAGGATCCGGCCAATCCGCGCCTGATTCAGACCATACGCGGCACCGGCTACATGTTCGTGCCTGGCGGCAGTGACGATGACCAATCCCTTTAACACACTGTTCGGGCGGCTCTCGTTGATGACGGTGAGCCTGATCGTGCTGGTGCACATCACCGCCCTGCTGCTCGTGGACCGTGAGCGCGGGCAGATCGATACGAGTCATGCGCGGCAGGCGCTGCTTCTGGCTGTCCAGGCCGAACACGACGGCGCACTGGCCGCGTCGCACGTTTCGGCGATACTCGGCGTGTCGTATGTCAAGGCGAGCGACGCAATCGCGGCAGGCTGTCCCGCGCCATGCGAGAACACGTCGGGTCCATTCGAACGGGACCTGCGAGCGAAGTTGCCGCCGGGCAGCCAGGTGGTGGCCGACGCCGATGACGGCACGGTGTGGGTGCACTACGCGGGCTACTCAGACTGGCTCAAACTGCAGAATTCGATGCTGCCGCCACGGCGCTTTCTCGGCGCATCGGCAACCATGCTGGTGCTTGCCGTGATCATCGCGTTGGTTGGCGCCTGGCATTTGCAGCGGCCATTGCATCGGCTTGCGCTTGCGGCGCGCGAATTCCGCATCGGCCATCGCGCGCCGGTCGTCGAGGCGAGCGGTCCGCGCGAGTTGAAGGAATTGATCGGTGACTTCAATCAGATGGTGCATGAGCTTGCGCAGGCCGACCAGGAACGCGCGGTGATGCTCGCCGGCGTGGCGCACGATCTGCGCGCGCCGATCACGCGCATGCAGGTGCGCGCGGATCTTCTGCCCGACGAGGCGAACCGTCGCGGCTTTTTGCGCGACGCGGAGTCGTTGTCGCGCATCGTCACGCAGTTTCTGGATTTCGCGCGCGAGACCGCGGATACGTCGCCGCGCACTAATGTCGACGCGCATTGCCGACGGCATTACGGCGACAGTCTCGCCGACGATGCCCTCGTGCGTCTGAATCTGCACGCCGGCGACGGCTTCGAGTTGCCGCTCGTCGACCTGGACCGGATTCTGACGAACCTGATCGAGAACGCACTCACCTATGGTGAACCGCCGGTGGAAATCTCGACGTCACGGCATAACGGCCGCTTCACGCTAGAGGTGCGCGATCACGGCGGCGGCATTCCCGGCGGTCAGCTCGACCGCGCGCTGCAACCCTTCGTGCGACTCGACGAAGCACGCAGCGGCGATGCGCATTGTGGCTTGGGCCTCGCGATCGTTCGGCGTCTGGTGCGCTATAACAGCGGCGCTTTTCATGCGGATAATGCGGCCGACGGCGGGTTCGTGGTGTCGATGACGTTTCCGGCGTAGTTGCTCTCGTGATTGCGTAGATAAGCTGTTCGCACGATTGCCGCGCGTGAACTCACGCGCGGCGTGTATCGGTCAGGCTGGAGCGACGTTGCCGGGAACGACGATCGCACCGTGAGGTCCATCGCCTCCACCGGGGCCGCCGCCCCCGGGACCACTGTGACCCGGGCCGCCGCCGCCCCAACCCGGAGGCGGTCCCCACCAGCATCCGCTCAAGGTTGCGCTCAAGGCGACCAGCGTCGCAATTGCCAATAACTTCTTCATGCTTTCTCCCTTCGATAAGTCTATGGTCACGTCACGTCGTCGTACGTGTTTGGACTGGCGACGTTTCGAGTCATGCGCAACTTATCAACCGGCGAAAGATCATGTTTTACGAAGCCGTTACAAGCTCGGTGGTGAAAGGCGCTTGCTGCGAAACTCGTGAGCGCGTGTGTGGCCCGATGGCGCGGGCGACGTGACTTTTTGCAGCGTTGCGCGGGCGAGCTGATGCGTTCACGCTTTGTTTGTATATGGAAGAGGATGTAAGCAGATGGGCGGCGTCGGCACTGCGTCGATGCCCTTCGAGGTGAGGTGCTTGGGCGCTTGATGCTTCACCGTCGGCGCTATGAATTGAACTCCCTGGAAATCCTCACCTTATCTTCGGTGCGAATTCAACGCGGCGATGACTCACCTCCTGGAATCGCTCACCTTTGCCGGGTTGTGTCATGGAACGGCTCACCTAGACGTCTTTTGTTTCTGACTAAGGTGCGGCTCCCGCTCCTGGGACTGCTCACCTCTCAGCAAATTTGAACTGTCTGTCTCCTGGAAAGCTTCACCGTTGAACGTAATGAAGTGACCTCCTGGAATTCCTCACCTTTGATCGTGGTGGTGCCGTCTCCTGGAATTCCTCACCATTCACCGGTGTGGCGCTATCTCCTGGAAATCCTCACCATCCTGGAACGGCTCACCTCAACGAGCGACCCTATCGGCAAGCCAGACGACTGTTTTTTTTGCGGCGTCGAGTGCTTCTTCCTTCGAAGCAAACACGGCACCCGAATAGTATTGGACCGGCGTCCAGGCTCCGCCGTCTTCAACATCGCGGCGAAACTCTTCAAATCCGTAGGTGCTGTCTGAACGCAGGAACAGATCCACGCACCGGTTGTGCTCATCGTTTTCGATGCTGTCGAGCACCAGCGAAGACTTGTCGATACGTGATGACATTTCGAATCTCCACTCGCAGACCGGATTCACACTTTGTCGTTGTCACGACTTACCCGTCGGGATGCTATCACCGCGGGCGACTCCCTGTTTTCGGCCACCCGTAGACCATTCGTAATCGGCTTTTTTAAGTGCGGGGATGCCCGGAATCCCGCCATGGGCAGCGCCTCGTCCCATTGTTCGGTTTGCAGCAACTGTGATTTCAACCTATCGGCATAGAAAAAAGATAGGCGCCGACTAAACTGCATCTTGTCAGCAACGCGCGTCTCACCCGATTCGCGGTGCTTCTAAAAAATCGCATTGGAGGTTCATCATGAAAAGCAAACTTCTTGCAGCCTTGCTCGTCGCAGCGACTACTGCTTTCGCTGCTCCCGCATTTGCTAGCGGCTACGGCCCGGCACCTTCGTATCGTCCGTCGGTCGGCGCCCCCGCTTCGCAGCGCGGCCAAAGCGCGCAAACCGTCGCAGCAGAACGCAACAACGCTGTCGGTTCAGTCAATAGTTCGTACGGTGGCGTCGTAACGTCGTCCTCGGAATCCGGCAGCCGTCAACCGGACCAGTCGTTCGGTCGCGTGTACGCAGGTCACTAATCTGAAAGTCGTGTGCGTACCAAGGCTGTAGCGAGGTGTCGAAATGTTGAAGGTTATTGAAGGTGCAGCGGTTCTGGGTGCGCTGATGCTGTATCTGGTGCCCGCAATGATTGCGGACGCAAGAGAACGGAAAGACGCCTTCGCGGTGACCATGGTGAACATCCTGCTCGGATGGACGGTGATCGGTTGGTTCGCGGCGCTGATCTGGGCGCGGCATCCAGTGAGCGATCGCCGTCTGAAGCACTTCGCGATGCGGGCGCAACGCGCGGTCGCGCGAATCACTATCGATACAATCGTCGCTCGCGCTGAATGCCGTGGTAGTTCGATCCCGGCGTTCAATCCGCGTGTTGTGCCGATCGTTGCGCGCATTGCGGCGCGTAGTAGTCGGCGGAAGATTTAGCTCGGGCTGCTGGTTGCGTGGCGTCTTCGGATGACTGCAAGCTATCGCGGTATCGATAGTTCGGTTAGAACTTCACCTTCAACTGAAAGCCGATCGTGAACGGAAGATCATCTGACGGAATCGGCGGAATCACAATGAAGTTCGCGCCCACGCGCTTGTACTCGACCATGACGATAGGCGCGACCACCGGCCCGATCGTATGGTCGCGGCCCAGGCCCCAGTTGCCATAGTTATAGCCCGAGATAATCCCGCCGATGGCCGCGATCCGCACAATGCCCCAGTGCGCGAATTCCGGCGCCCATACCCCGCCACCGTAATACGAAGGCCGGCGCAACGAGTTGCGAAAGCCGCCGGCAGTCAACGCCCATTGGTTATTGAGCCAGCATTCGACGCCGAGGCCCGGGTTGAACTGCTCGAAGTGTGTGTTCGGGTCGGGGTTGATGTGATACGAACCCAGCATGGCGTCGACCCATATGCCGCCCTCGCACCAGTCGCCGGCATGCGCGGCGGTGGCAGCGGCGAAGCTGGCAACGAGCGCTACTGCGGTACGTCGAATGTTCTTGTTGATCTGCCGAAAATGCATGTCCTCTCCGCCACCGGTCGCGCGCCGGCGTCATCTATGTTCTGGGTATGCCTGCTTGCCGTCCGTCGCGCACTGTACCTCAAGCCGCACACACGATGTTGAGGACACGCTCGGGCGCGCGGGCACAAGACGTGCCCGGTAGCGCAGACACAACAGTAACGGAGAACCGATGGCAGAGCGGTGAACGCGCCTCACGCGTTCACCCGCGGAAGGTCAAAGACCGAGATCGGACAGGCTCGGATGGTCGTCAGGGCGGCGGCCGAGCGGCCAGTGATAAAGACGGTCGGCTTCGCGAATCGGCATATCGTTGATGCTCGCGTGACGGCGCGCCATCAGTCCATGCTCGTCGAATTCCCAGTTCTCGTTGCCGTACGAGCGGAACCAGTTGTTCGAATCGTCGTGCCATTCATAGGCAAAACGCACGGCGATGCGGTTATCGGTGAATGCCCACAGTTCCTTGATCAAACGGTAATCGAGTTCTCTCGCCCACTTGCGGCGCAACAAGCCGACAATCTCCGCGCGACCATTCGTGAATTCGGCGCGGTTGCGCCATACGCTATCCACCGTGTAGGCGAGCGACACGCGCTCGGGGTCGCGGGTATTCCAGCCGTCTTCGGCGGCACGCACTTTCTGGATCGCGGTTTCGCGTGTGAAGGGCGGCAGAGGCGGGCGGGTTTCAATCGAGTCGGCCATGATGGTTCCTCAGTCAGGTTGCGGTTCGCCGGGACGGCGGTCGTTTGCTTGGCGGTATGCCTGGCTCGTCCGCGCACTCCGCGTCGAGCAGGACTTGGGCTGCGGTCTGCGCGTCGAGGGCGGCATCGGGCTCGCCGCTCACCAAAGCCACGGCAATGGCGCCGTCGAGCAGGATCAGCCATTGACGCGACAGGCGCGCCGCGCGGCGGGTGTCGATATCCGACTCCGCCGCGAATGCATCGCATTCGGTTCGCACGAACGCCAGCAGGCGTTCCTTGTGATGGCGCGCGACGACCCGGATCGGGTCGTCCGCGGAGGCAATCTCACCGGACGCGTTCAGAAACGCGCAACCGTGAAAATCCTCCGATGCAAACCATTCGCGCAGCACTTCGAACATGCCGAGCAGGCGTTTCTTCGCCGTCTTGCCATGCCGCTGCGTGCCCGCGATAAACCAGTTCATCCAGCGTTCGTCGCGCCGGTCGAGTGCGGCCGCAACGAGCGCATCTTTCGATTCGAAATGCGTGTAAAAGCTTTTGCGCGCCGTGCCGGACTGTTTGACGATGGCGTCCACGCCCGTTGCGTGAATGCCGCCGGCGTAGATCAGCGCCTCAGCCGCGTCCAGCAGCCGCTCGCGCGCGCTGCCGGGAGTGACTGAATCAGTGTGAGTTTCGGAAGCCATGGACGAAGGGTAGAACGATCATTCTCCTTCGTCAAGCCTTTTGCGTTTTTGCAGGCAGGACGCGCGAACTGCTATCTTGTGCACGATCGGTCAACGGGAACCAACTTCATGAGCACACTGACTCTCCGCGCCACGTTAGCGCGCGCCTTGCTCAGCGCAACGCTACTGACGATGGTGGCCTGCACGCCTGTGCAAGTGCTTACGCACACGGTCAGCCAGAACGAAACGCGCGTGCCGCCCGGCCGCTACGAAATCGATCCGGATCACTGCAGCATTACCTTCGACATCGATCACTTCAAGTATTCACGCTTCACGGCGCGCTTCGATCGCAAGAAGGGAGAACTCGACTGGAACGAAGGCGGTCTCGACAAGAGCACGGCATCGGTGACAATCGACGCCGCCAGCATCGATACGAATGTGCCGTTGCTGGACAAGATGGTGAAGAGCGCAAACATGCTCGACGTGGAGCGCTATCCGGAGATTCGCTTCGTCAGCACGCGTTTTGAGCGCACGGGCGAATCGCGCGGCACGTTGACTGGCGATCTGACGATTCGCGGCGTCACGCAACCGGTCACGCTCGACGTCACCTTCAACGGTTTTGCCCCCGATCCGCTCACGAAAAAAGACACGCTCGGCTTTTCCGCCGAGGGTCATTTCAGCCGTGCGAAGTTCGGTTTGGCAACGTGGTATCCGGCCGTCGGCGATGATATTCACGTGCGCGTTCAGGCCGAATTCGTCAAAACGCCCGCAGGCGGGTGAGCGCGGTGCGGGCGTTTTGAACCAGGCGTTTTGCGCTGTGCGCGCGCTGCTACGATAGCGCGCGTCAAAGCAGATTCACCACGTGTTAACTCACGCGGCCGTCCAGTCGAGAATGACCTTGCCACTCTCGCCTGAGAGCATCGTGGCGAACGCTTCCTGATAGTCGTCGACCTTGAAATGGTGCGTGAGGATCGGCGAGAGATCCAGGCCGCTTTGCAGCATCGCGACCATCTTGTACCAGGTCTCGAACATCTCGCGCCCATAAATGCCCTTGATTTCGAGGCCTTTGAAGATCACCTGGGTCCAGTCGATCGCGGTCTGCGCGGGCGGAATACCGAGCAGCGCAATCTTGCCGCCGTGGTTCATTGCTTCGAGCATGCCGGTGAACGCGCTCGGCACACCTGACATTTCCAGCCCGACGTCGAAACCTTCTGTCATGTGCAGATCCGCCATCACGTCGCGCAACGATTCGCGCGAGACATTGACCGCGCGCGTCGCACCCATCTTGCGCGCGAGTTCGAGGCGATAGTCGTTGACGTCGGTGATCACGACGTTGCGCGCGCCCACATGTTTCGCGATCGCCACCGCGATGATGCCGATGGGTCCGGCGCCGGTAATCAGCACGTCTTCGCCGACCAGGTTGAACGACAGCGCCGTGTGCGTGGCGTTGCCGAACGGATCGAAAATCGCGGCGAGGTCGTCGGAAATCTCCGGCGGAATCTTGAAGGCGTTGAAGGCCGGAATCACCAGATACTCGGCAAACGCGCCTTCGCGATTCACGCCGACGCCCACCGTATTGCGGCACAAATGCCGGCGCCCCGCGCGACAATTGCGGCAGAAACCGCAGGTGATATGTCCTTCGCCCGACACGCGATCGCCAATCGCAAAGCCACGCACTTCCTGGCCCATTTCGACGATTTCACCTACGTATTCGTGGCCGACATGCATCGGCACGGGAATCGTTTTTTGCGCCCAGTCGTCCCACTTCCAGATGTGAATATCGGTGCCGCAAATCGCCGTGCGCGTGATGCGGATCATCACGTCGTTGTGACCGACTTCGGGTTTCTTGACGTCCGTGAGCGTGAGGCCGGGAGCGCGTTCGAGTTTTGCCAATGCTTTCATGTGCGCCTCCGTTTTAAATGACGCCGAGTTCGCGGCCGACGCGCGCGAATGCATCCACCGCGCGGTCGATCTGTTCGGGCGTATGGGCGGCGCTCATCTGCGTGCGAATGCGCGCGCGGCCCTTCGGCACGACAGGGAACGAGAAGCCGATCACGTACACGCCTTCTTTCAACAGTGCG
The DNA here is from genome assembly GCF_003387275.1 of Paraburkholderia sp. BL6669N2. Taxonomy (NCBI): domain Bacteria; kingdom Pseudomonadati; phylum Pseudomonadota; class Betaproteobacteria; order Burkholderiales; family Burkholderiaceae; genus Paraburkholderia; species Paraburkholderia sp. BL6669N2. The sequence continues at coordinate 3,432,222 of NZ_QUNA01000002.1, forward strand.
TCGGCCATTTTTGAAGCGAGTTGCGCGTCGCCGAGCATGACCGGAATGATCGGATGCTCGCCGGGCACGAGCGTAAAACCGAGCGCGCTCATTTTGCTGCGGAAGTGCGCGCCGTTTTCGCGTACACGTGCGCGCAGTTGCGCGCCTTCTTCGCTCGCCAGCAGTTCGAGCACTTTCAGCGAAGCAGCGGCGATGCTCGGTGTCAGCGTGTTCGAGAACAGATAGGGACGCGAGCGCTGCCGCAGCAACTCCACGATCTCCTTGCGCGCGGCCACGTAGCCGCCCGATGCGCCGCCGAGCGCTTTACCCAGCGTGCCGGTAATGATGTCGACGCGCGACAGCACGCCGCAATGTTCCGGCGTGCCGCGCCCATGTTCGCCGACAAAACCCACCGCGTGCGAATCGTCGACCATGACGAGCGCGCCGTAACGGTCGGCCAGATCGCAGATGCCGGCGAGATTGGCGATGATGCCGTCCATGGAGAACACGCCGTCGGTCGCGATCAGTGTGAAGCGTGCGCCCGCGGCCTTCGCTTCGATCAGTTTCGCTTCGAGATCGGCGAGATCGTTGTTCTTGTAGCGAAAGCGCTTCGCCTTCGAAAGCCGCACGCCGTCGATGATGCTCGCGTGGTTCAGCTCGTCGCTGATGATGGCGTCGTTTTCGTCGAGCAAGGTTTCGAACAGACCGCCGTTTGCGTCGAAGCAGCTGGAGTAGAGGATGCAATCGTCAGTCTGCAGAAACTCGGCAAGCGCGTGTTCCAGATCTTTATGCACGGTTTGCGTGCCGCAGATAAAGCGCACGGACGCCATGCCGAAGCCGTCGTTGTCGAGGCCTTGCTTGGCGGCGTCGATCAGCCGCGCGTCGCCGGCGAGGCCGAGGTAATTGTTCGCGCAGAAGTTCAGCACGTCGGTGCCGTTAGCCAGACGAATGTCAGCCGATTGCCGGCTGGCGATCACGCGCTCGTTCTTGTAAAAGCCGTCGGCGCGAATCTGTTCGAGGGTGCCGCGCAGATGGGCGAGGTAAAGGTCACGCATGAACCAGACTCCTGAAATGGGTGATGGCGCCTGTGTCAGCGTGTTCGGCATGTGCGACCACGAGGCGGCCTGTTATAGTCGGCTGTCAGTTTTATCGGATATTTTCGTTTTTCCGAACTAAAATCCGGTATGTCGAACAACTCTAAACGATGGGTCAGGAAATGGCAAGTTCGGGTATCCGCCGCGCGGCAGCCAACGCGGCGCCCACTTCAGGCGTAATGTCGGTGCCGGCAGTCGCGGCGCCGCCGCGCGTCGGCGAACAGATTCAGCGTTTGCGCGCCGAACGGCGCATGACGCTCGACGATCTGTCGCGCGCGGCCGGCGTGTCGAAATCGATGCTCTCGGAAATCGAGCGCGACAAGGCCAATCCGACCATTGCGGTAGCGTGGCGTCTGACCAATGCGCTCGGCGTCAGCCTGGATTCGCTGTTCGCGCCGCAAAAGACGCCGGAAGCGATCGCCGTCTCCGGTCCGCACGAGATTCCCACGTTGAGTGGGCACGACGCCAAGTATCAGTTGCGCGTGTGGGGGCCGATCGAGCTGGCCGGCAAGTTCGAATGGTACGAGTTGACGCTGCAGCCGGGCGGGGCGCTGGTGTCGAACGCGCACGAACCCGGCACGCGCGAGCATCTGACCGTGCTGCAAGGATCGATCGAAATTGAGGCGGCAGGCACGACGAAGCGGCTGAAATCAGCGGACACCGCGCGCTATGTCGCCGACGAGCCGCACGCGATCCGCAACGCCGGAAAGGGCGAGGCTAAGGCGCTGCTGGTGGTGATTCACGGCTGATTTTCGGCGCACCGTGGCTAGCAGTTGGCGGAATCGACACTTCGGCTGAGGTTGCATCCAACACTGTATATTTGTACAGTACAGGGTATCGACTGGAGCCGATCATGAACAACCTGACAACCGACTCGACCGACCATGCTCTGGCCGCGCTGCGCTATCAAACCGCGGCGCGCGATCTCGAACGCATCGTGCGCAATATCGCTGCGCGCTACATCGTTCAGGAGGTGCCGCTCAGCTGGCGTCTGCTGCATGCCATCGAAGCCGAAGCGCTGGCTGACCTCGGCTTTGCCAGCCGGCACGACGCAGTCATGCTTGGCCTTTTTCAACGGCCGTCCGATCTGCCGTATCCGGAAACGGACGAGGCGGTGGATTTCGGTACATCCACGGCACTGCCTGCCGTGTTCGCCTTCGCGGTCAGTGCTTATGAGGAGGCGGCACGTCGCGCTGCGCAGCCGTCGTCGGAGAACGCGCCTCTCAAACATGCACGCGCCTGGGGCGACTGACCGACGGCTGCATTTCCATCGGTTGCCACCTACAATGTGTGCAACTAACAGAAAGAAAGCTCATGTCACCTCCTCACTTGACCGACTCGGTCCCACGCCCGGCGCCGTCCACGGATCTCTTCGATCAGCAACGTGAAGACTGGCGTCGCGATCCGCAAATCGCTTTCGACGCATGGCTTGCCAAGCAGCATTTCCGCCGGTCCTCCGCTGAGGTCTACCAGGCGCAATGGGGGCTTTTTCTCGAATGGCTGAGCGTGCGCCAGAAAAGTCTCGTCACGGTCGATGCTCATGCGATTGCCGAGTTCGTCGCCGGTCTCGACGTTAAAAAAACTCAGCGTGTGCGGTATTTGCGGCTGATCGAACGGGTGCTCGATCATGTGCGCGAAATCGAATCCGCTTCGACTAATCCGGCGCGCTTCATTGCTCAGGATGGCGAAGCAGCGTGGCGCAACGCGCGCGATAACGAGCCGACCGGCTTTCTCAGTCACGCGGAAAGAACGGCGCTGATCGCGCATCTGTTTTCGCCGTTGCCGGTTTTGTCTGCGGCGCAACGTTGGAGGGAGCGGCGCGACCGCGCTCTGATCGCTGTGTTTTTAGGTGGCGGGTTGAAGACGGGCGAGGCCGCCGCGCTTACGGTTAGTTGCGTGAATGCCGGAACGCCCTGGGTGACGATCGAGTCAGCCAACCCGATGCTCACGCGGCGCACCCGGCTCGCGCCGTTCGCGGCGGCGATTCTCGACGCGTGGCTGGCGGAACGGCGGCTCTCGGAACTGGCCGGCAATCTGGTGTTTCCCGCGTCGCCTTCCGGAAGGCCCATGCATAAAGCCACCATGCTGCGCGCCGTCGATGCTTTGGTCGACGGAGCCGGGATCGCGGAGTCGCGGGCGTCGCGAGCCAGTCCGCAAACATTGCGGAATACGTTCGCAGCGGATCTGTTCGAAAGTGGAGTCGAGGCGGAACTGGTCGGCCAATGGCTGGGCTTTGTTCAAGCGGTGTCGGCTAACCGTCTGTACCGAGCTTGGCAAAACTGGATGGATCAGCAGGATTCTCCCGCCGCCGACGTTCCGGATCCAGCGGTCACGCCCTTACCCGCACCTAGACGCGACGGGCGTTTGACGAGGAATAGGGGAGCCGGCGAATCCTGAAATTCCTCACCTTTCGGGTCCCGAATTTCCTCACCTTTGCCGATTTATCCGCTATTGCACCGCGTCAAACCCCTGACGACTCGGCAATCGGATCGCTCGACAGAAACCGGCTAACCGCCTCCAGCCTTGATTCGCCGAGGCCCGATGAGTGATCGCACTCCGGACATTGCAGTTCGAAGCGGTGATTCACTTGCGACAGTTCCGGCTCACCTTCCTCACATTTTGGGCACCGCAGGGGAAGGGCGACGTGACCGTCCGCGGCCGTGCCGATCGTCCTCAATTCGTCGCCCGTCAAGCGTCCAGCTTCAACTAGCGAGCAGAGCAGATTCGCAATCGCCGGATCGATCCCTTGCTGACCGCGCAAAACGGCGACTTCTTTCGTGAGCCTATCAACTTCATCCGATTGCTCGCGCAGTTGAGCGTCGAGCCGGTCGCCGCGCGCCTTGGCCGCGGCGATCTGCTGAATAAATTCAAATTCCTTGCGACTCGCGTCGCGCACCCCCGACTGGTAAGTGGCCGCCATGCTGCGCAACGAGTCGAGCTCGACGAGCATCGGCTTGACGCGTCGCTCGGCTTCGGCGACAGCGTCCTTGATCTGCTGCGCATAATGTTCGGTGCTTTGGCGCAATTCGACGTGCAATGCGTCGATCCGGTCTCTCAGCGTCGCGTTGTTCGCGAATTCGTTGTCGAGCCGTTGACGAAGCGCTTCGTTTTCGTGATCGAGCCGACGCACCGTTGCCTGTAAACCTTCCTGATGAGCATTTCCGTGCGTGGCCGCGTTCGACAACTCGGTCTCGAGCGCGCGAACACGTTCCCAAGCCGCCTCGGCTCGCAACTCGCTGCGCTTGATCGCGTCTTCCGACGCTTGCTGGCGAATTTCCGCGTCTCGAGCGCGCTGGTCAGCGGCGGCAACTTGCGCACGAATTTCCTCGCGCTCGTCGTTGAGCGTAGTGCGCGCATGTGAGACGGCTTCTTCAAAAAGTGCACCCAGCAATTCGCCGGCACGATCCTCAAGTGCTTTCGGGATAGCACCTGCGCCGACTTTCACACGCGACACATTCCGGATGCGCTCCCAGAAGTGGTCGATGTCCTTTGGAATGTCGCTCGCGCTACCGGTCTGGGTCAGATCACGAACTGCGGCCATGGACGGGCGAATGCCCAGATCAAAAAACAGCCGTTTGCATGCGTGCAGTGAAAGTTCTTGCCGCCGCGCTCCGTTGGCTCGCAGCACTTCAAGCTCGTCCCGAATGGATTGCCGTTCCTGATCCAGATTCATGTATGCCTCGATGTCGCTCGAAATTGGATGAATCATAACAATTTACGTACTGTTTGCTACGTATCTGTTGGTCGAGGGTACGGAATAGAGAAAAGGGCTGTCTTGCTACCAAACGTGAGGCGGCGGATTTGTGCTAACGGATTTTTTCCGTGAAACAAAACGAAGAATAGCCAATAACTTGTTGTAAAGAAAGGGCTTTTAAAGCTTTTACGACGATCGCGCACTGTTTCACGAACGCGTCATCTTGGCTGCATGGGTTGAAAGACTTTGTCCGAAGGACACGCGGGGGAAATTCTAGAGAGTAATAAAAGTAAACACCTTTGAACCCATGTTAAAAACGTTAACGCCACGGCAAAGCCTTACCTGGCAAGCACTTCAGCCCGGTAAGGTGAAGCTTTGCGGGAGAGGTGGTGAGGTCTTGCGGGAATGTCGAGTGATGAGGTTCGGGGGCCTTGGTGAGCGGGTCCGGGACAGAACGTGAGCGGGTTCAGGAACCACCCTAAAAGTGCGGCTCAACCAAAGGTGAGTTTTTGCGGGGGCTGAATGCCGTGGATCGCCCGGCAGTGCTCGACAGTCGGTTTGAGGCTTGGCCTGGGCGAGGGTGAGCGCTTTCGGGATGTGGTCGCCTCCCTGTTTTGGGCTGTATTTTGAGCTGGTTAACCCCATTGGTGAGCCAAGTCGGGAGAAAACGCGAACCGAAGGTGAGCCTTTACGGGGTAAGGCGGCGTTTTTGCCTTATTTCTGTGCATTTCGATGCCCAAGGTGAGAGTTTTCGGGAGCGGGCCGGGTTTTTGTCATGAACGTCGGGGTCAGCGCCGATGAGTGGCTCGATGGCCGTGGTCCAAGGTGAGGAAATTCGGGAGGCGGGTTTTGCGCGGTCTGCCGTTCGTGAAATGCACCTGATTTGGGTCAAAGGTGAGGTTTTTCAGGAGGTGTTTGGGAGCTTGACGATCGTTCAGGTGAGGAAATACGGGACCAAAATGGCTTTTATCGGCCGGAAAGGCCCTGCTGACGCTGTCAGAGTCACTTGCATTTAACGGTCGCGGGAATCGAATGGTGAGATTTTTCAGGACTGCGGCGGTCGCGAGCGGAAATGGCTGATTCCTCTGAAATGGGTCTTGAGGTGAGGTTTTTCGGGATCGGTCGCGGTCGATCGTGCCGGGGCGGAAATCCTAAGTCATTGAAAATATGAAGTATTATTGTCGTGATTCACAAAGGTGAGGTTTTTCGGGGGCATGTAACTGAGGTGATGAGGGGCCCTCTGATGCCACTATGGTGAGGTTTTTCGGGACGGTTTTTCGGTCCTTTTGGAGCACAAGACGTCTGAAAGCCGCGTCGTTCCGAGCGCTTCGCCAGTCTTAAGGTGAGGTTTTTCGGGAGCTATGAGTGGGGTAAACCGACCCATTATTGGCTCAAGACGCCTTGCTCGAACATCGTCTGAGGCCGTTGCACGAGTGGTTGTGCATCAAGGCACGAAACCTAGGGGCGATCCAGACTGGGCACGTGGTTGGACGGCTCGCGCCGCCTGCGGAGGGATCGCTGGCAGGCGGCGTCGCCGGTTACGCCGGAGCCGTGTGCGGAGCGGTCCCACGAGCGCGGGCAAGGCTTGTAGCTGTGTTCAGCAAGCTCTTGGCGTGGAGTCGCGCGCACACGGCGAGGCGTTACTCGTTAACGCTGCATCGATTCGACCGTTCGCGCATAGGCGTCTCGCAATCGCGCCGGCCGGCCGCTGTCCTGCAGTCAAATGATGCCCAAAACTTGTTCCTCAGTTTGATCGGCCGTACGAGGACCCAGTCCGCAGCGGCACACCCGTCAAAATTCACCAGATTTTTTTGAGGTGAGAAGATTCGGGACTGAATGGCCCTCGTTCGCACTTGCAGCAGAAATGCTCTGAAATTGCCAGGCCCGCGACCTGCAAGGACGGCCCGAACCTGGCGCCAAACGGCTGAGGTGAGGGTTTTCGGGAGTTGCTCGAGGTGAGTTGCGCCTCGTAAACTCGCTTCACCCGCAACGGTGAGATCCACGCTATAGACGCGTATCACCGCAGCCGGTATGCTCTCGCCAAATCCCTCCTCGACCCGACGCATGGCCACGAAGCGCGCGAAGAAGACCGACGTAGTCAGCCCGAGCTCGGCCGAGTTGCGCAAAGCCGTCGAGGCGATCGCAATTCAGCCCAAGAGCGGGAAAATCACGCTCCTTACCCGTAAGCTGTTCAACGTGCTCCTCGCCGTCGCTCAGCAAGCGGACGAATCCGGCGACACGTATCGGGCCTTGCTATCCGACATCGTCGCGAACTCCGCGTTTGATTCCAACGACACCGCGCTCGTCAAGGAGCACTTGCGGCGCATGGTATCGGTGCAGGTTGAATGGAGCACGGGCACGTCCAGTCAGAAGCCGGGCCGGAAATGGGGTATTTCCACGCTGATTGCCGACGCGGAAATTCTCGAAGACCCGACCACCCGCCGTGTCTGGGTGGAGTTCTCGTTTGCACCGAAGATCAAGAAAAAGCTACTCGATCCGGTTCAGTACGCCCGCCTGAGTCTCCAGTTCCAAAGCCAGCTGCGCAGCAGCGCGGGCCTCGCGCTGTACGAGATTTGCGTGCGCTATCTGACGAATCCGAGCCATTTGACAATGCGCGAGACGTGGGAATGGTGGCGCCCTATCCTCTCCGGCACGCCGGACACGGAAGCGGGCGATGAAGCGAAGCGCGAATACAAGTACTTCAAGCGTGATTACTTGCGCCCGGCCATCGCCGAGGTCAACGCGGTCACCAACATCTTTGTCGAACTGATCGAACATCGCGAAGGGCGGCGGGTCGCCGAGATCCAGTTCCGCGTGACCGAACGCAAGCAGCCGATGCTCGCGCTCGACGAACATCCGAACGTGTTCGACAGTACGCTGGTCGACCGGATGGTGAAGATCGGCATCCCGCTGAAGGAAGCGCAAACGCTCTACGCGGACAGCGAAGAAAATCGCATTCGCGCCGCACTCCAGATGACCGAGCAACGCATGCGCAGCACGTCGCTGCCGCCGGTGCGCAGCGCGCCGGCGCTGTTCAAGGACGCGTTGAAGAAAGGTTACGCGCCGCCGGTCGAAGCGCTGCCGTCGGGTACTGGCGGCAAGGCTGCGGTTACCGCGCCGGCCGACGACCTCAAGGCGCGCCTGCTAGGTGAGTATTCGGCGTATCGTCGCAAGGAAGCGCGCGAGTTGTACGACGAACAAGGTGAGTCCGAGCGGGATATCGCGCGGCAGTCGTTTGAAGAAGATGAATTGCCGGGACTCGGCACGCACATGCGCGACGACTGGCGTCGTCGTGGGCTGGATTCGAAGATCGTCGAAACGGCTTTCTTCGATTGGCTGGCTCGCAAGACCTGGGGCGAGCCTACCGACGGTGATCTGCTTGCCTTCACGCTGAGCCAATCGCGCGCGGCGTAATTACTGAGTGGGGCGCGGCTATCGGCTGCCGGCCCCATCGCTCTACCGGTCTTTCCTACTTCAGCATCTTTTCAATCTGGCGAAGGATGTCGTCGCGCTTTTCACGCGTGAGCCCCTTCAAGCGCAGTTCGATTCGATCATCCCCATACGATTTGAGATCGCCGACAGACACGCCGTCGAGCTTGATTTCCAGGCGCTGAGCGTAGCGTTGACGGCCCGCAGGTTTGGTGCTTTCCTGCGTGGTCGCTCTTCCCTTGACGATGTCCGCAACTTGCCGCGTACTCAGATCGTCCGAGAGGATTTTGTTGATCAGGCGTAGCGTCGCGTCGGCGCCGCGGGCAGTGTGATAGCGACCCACCTGATACGCCATGTTCGAGCCAAAGCGGTCCGGTCGCGCGACCATCTCGTGCATGACGACCTCAGGCAGTTTGGCGATCGACAAGGCGACCGCAACCGTCGACTCATCTAGCCCGAGGTGTTCGGCAAGCTCCTTCTGACTCTGGAAATGCCGATCGTCGAGAAAGCGTTTCCATACAACCGCGTTGTCGAACACCGTCTGCGAATCGCGCTGGACGTTGAGATCGTAGCCAAGCTTGTAGCTCTGGATACCGATCGGCAGATCGATGACGATCGCCTTCACCGTTTCCTTGTTCGCTTCTTTCAGCGCCCGTACCCGCCGCCCGCCATCGCTGACGTAGTAGGTGCCGGGATTGTCGTAATCCGGGATGACATGAATCGCCTGCTGCTGGCCCTGCTTCGCCAGATTGACAGCGAGTTCGGCAATCGAAGACTTCAGATAGAAGTGCCGCGGATTGAACGGGCTCGGCTTGATCGCCTTAAGCGGCAGATCGATCACCTGGCCCGGTCGGTAGCCGTGCTCGTTGCGCCACGTGCGATAGGCCGCCGATTCATTGGCGGCGTCAGCGGCGTCGACTTCGGCAACGCTCTGCGACGGCATGACTGGCGCGATGGTGCGTCTCACCGCGTCGCTACTCTTCGGATCATTCTTGACCAGGCCGTCGATAGCGTTCAGTCGATCGAGGGCGGTTCGCTTTTCGCTGCTGGTTGAATCAGGACGTGCTTGAAAGCCTTTGGCGAATTGGGAGGGTTTCATTCAGGGTCCTTTATGCGCATAAATTTCACGGGAGCAAGGCGGCGATCTCATTCGCGCACGCCCGTACTTCGATGGCAGCCAGTTTGGCGCCGCGATCATTCATCTGAAGCACTGTTTGCCCTAACGCCATGGCCTGCTTGTAGGCCTCACGTGTGGGGATCTGTGTCTTGAGCAACGGGAATCCGAGCTCCTCCAACGCGCGCTTCAGTTCGCGCGTCAGCATCCGTTTTTCTTCGGTCTTGTTGAGGAGGAAGACCGCACGCAGGTCTTCGTTCATGACCTGAGCCTGCTGGACGAGTTTCACCAACCCGATACTTGACCAGTAGTCGGCGGGGGACGACGAGGTCGGAATCACCGCGACGCTTGCGGCGAGTAGGACGACGCCGGAGACTTTCTCGGTGATAGAAGGCGGGCAGTCGACGACGATGATGTCGTAGTCAGACACGAACTTCTTGATCTCCCGATGAATCTGGCTGCCTGCTTCGGACAGGTTGACGACGGGAAACGGGATACCGGTGTCGCCGTCGGATGATGCACTGGCCCAGTGGATCAGCGTGTTTTGACCGTCTGCGTCTACGACGAGGACGCGTTTGCCTTTCTCATGAAACGCAGCGCCGAGGTGCATCGCGATTGTGCTCTTCCCGACCCCGCCCTTTTGCTGTGTTACCGCGATGATTTCCGCTGCCAATCTTCACCTCCTCTTTTTAGACGCAGATGGATTTTACCTGGATGAATTTGTATATCAATCGTTTTTGTGTAAACGCGAGAAGGATTAGCCATTCGGGATAGGTTTATGCGCATAAAGAAGGGAGTCGCGGCGCTCTGCCGCTGCTGAGGGTGGTCAACGGCCGCTAAGGGCGATGTTGAGGCCGTCCGGTCCGCGCTTGTTGCGCGCTTCAGTGATCACGATTGGCTGCGGATTGACAGCCGCTCAAACGTTCAGCGGGCTCAAGCGGTTTGGTAGACGCGGCGCCAAACCGCTTGCCCATGGACAGTGTCCGGATCGCAGTGTCTGAAGTCGGAGGTGGCTGGTTATGTGACATGCGTCAGCGGTCAACGCATGACAGGCCAGCGGAATTGGCCTCAAGATTTATGCGCATAAAGTCGTCGCAGCAGGCCCTGCTTTGGCGATCTGTTCGCCCAAGCGCGTGCCGGCGTGGTAACTCAGAGCACTGAAACGGTCACCAAGCGTCGAGCCGAGCCAAGCTGAAGTGCCGGAGATCTGGCGCCAGACACGTCCATGAGCTCTGGCGAAGTTCGTAGGCGGGCGTGCCCCGACGGGAGAGCGCGACGCTTGAGACACAGGCAATCGCAGAATGCCGGTCGCACGGTTTATGCGCATAAACTGCGAAACGGAAGGGTGAGAGCCAGCCAGCGGTTCCGCACGCAACCGCCGCATGCCAACGTATTGATCGATCAATCACCCCCGCAGGCTATTCACGGATCTGTGCCTTCGCGCCACACGTTGTCGGAACCTGCCCAGGTTGCGTTCACTTTCCGGTGATTGAGAAAGACCCAGCGTGGCCCGCCGTGCCCAGCACCATTCGCAGCCGAACAATAAATTCAATAACGAAGCAAATAGAAAAAGCGCCTCATCCACGCGAAGACTCAGCCCAGCGTGGACACCAAACCCGTCATGCGATTAGGCAATCGTCCCGCGCCCGAATCCGCGTCGTCCGCGCAACGTGCACCGTACAACCGGCAAATACAAAACCCCACCGCAACGCATCAACCAGCCAACTCCGCACCCGCTAAAATCCCACCCAACTGCCGCCGCGCACACGCGCCTCCAAACCACCCCGCAAACCCATGATCACGATCTACCACAACCCCCGTTGCTCGAAATCGCGCGCCACCTGCGAGCTAATCGCCACCACCTACAACAGCGCAAACGAAGCCACAGAAATCGTCGAATACCTGAAGCATCCACTCACGACGAAACAACTCAAGCAACTCAACGTTCAACTAGGCTGCACCGTCCGTGAAATGCTTCGCGATAGCGAACCCGAATACAAGGAACTTCAGCTCTCCGACACAGCATTGACCGACACTCAGTTATACGAAGCTTTGGCAAAACATCCGATCCTTCTGCAACGGCCGATCGTCGTGCGAAAGGGGCGAGCCGTAATCTGCCGCCCGCCGGAAAACGTTGCCACGTTATTCGACTGAATGGCGTAACAAAGCGCTCACATCGAAGCAGAGTGCCAAGCCAGCAAACTACACTTTGCTACCCGGCAACGCCGCATCCCTGGTCACGATCTTCGTGGGAATGATGCGCAACTCGCTGAAGGTATCGGCGATACGTTGCTGTTCCGCAAGCACGTTCGCATCGACGGGTTTGTACACGTGCGCGTAATGCCGCAAACCCGCTTCGATCACGCCCGCGTCCAGACCTTGAATCGGCGCGAGCTGCGCGGCGGCCTCGCTGTAATGCCCGCGCACCCAGGCGCCTTCTTTGCCCACTTCGTCCATCGTGATCGCGAGCACATTGGCGTTCTGTTCCGCGGACGACCGCGCGCTCAGGAAGAACTGGTGATGGCTCACAATGCCGTCGGCGTCCGTCAGAAGGCGCGCGTTCGACTGACGCTTCGCTGCTTCGAGAAACGGATCCCAGATCGCCCATGCATCGATCGCCCCGCGTTCGAAGGCGGCGCGCGCATCCGCCGGCGCCAGATAGACCGGTTGAATCTCGCTGTACTTCACGCCGGCTTTCTGCAGCGCGGCGACCAGAAACCAGTAAACATCCGAACCTTTGTTGAAAGCGATTTTCTTGCCCTTCAGATCGGCCAGCGTTTTGATCGACGCATCCTGATGCACGAGGATGCCTTCGGCATGCGGCGTCGGGACCTCATAGGCGACGTAGACGAAATTCGCGCCGGCGGCCTGCGCGAACACGGGCGGCGCCTCGCCGACATAGCCGAAGTCGATGGCGCCGACGTTCAGTCCTTCAAGCAACTGCGGTCCGGCAGGAAACTCAGTCCATTTGACGGTAATGCCGAGCGGCGCAAGCCGTCTTTCGAGCGTGCCGTGCGCCTTAAGTAACACGAGCGTATTGGCGGCTTTCTGATAACCGATGCGAAATTCCTGTGCGTGCGCTTCGGCGGCAAAAACGGACGTGGAGATGACGGGCAGCGTGGCGGCGGCGAACGTTGCGCCCACGCCGGCAATGAACGAGCGGCGCGTGAACAGCGGATGACGTGACATGAGAGGGCTTATGAAAAAGACGGACGCAAAACGGACCGATTGGCTCCGACGATAGTTCGTATGCAAGCCTGGACGAACCGATAAATTCGCATAAGCAAATCACGCGAATAGAACGAAGCTGGGCGGACCATGTTTTGTCTGCCTAACTGCGTCGAATCTGAAGCGGCCGCTACAATTCGTCGTCCGCGCCCGGCCGCGGCTGCGTCATTCGACAAAAAGGAACACCGTGCATCTGACGACAACACTCGCCCCGTGGTCATCCCACGACACCCAGCTCATTCTGTCGTGCGTGCTCGGACTCGCACTGATCATCGTTTTCATCAGTGTGTTGAAACTCGCGCCATTCCTGTCGATTCTGGTCGGCACGTTCGCCGCGGGTTTTGCAGCCGGCCTGCCGCTGGAGGCCGTCGCCAGTGCATTCAGTAAAGGTGCCGGTGCGTTGCTCGGTGACGTCGGCATCATCATTGCGCTCGGCGCCATGCTCGGTGCGCTCATGGCCGAATCCGGCGCGGCCGACCGGCTCGTCTCGACCATTCTCAAACACTCCACGCCACGCACGCTGCCTTGGATGATGGCCGTCGTCGCGTTGATCATCGGCTTGCCGCTCTTCTTCGAAGTCGGCCTCGTGATGATGGTGCCGATCATCTTCGTGATGGCGCGCCGCTCGCAGCAGCCGATCCTGCGCATCGCGATTCCGGCGCTGGCGGGCATGACCACGCTGCATGCGCTCCTGCCGCCGCATCCTGGTCCGCTGATCGCGGTAAGCGCGCTGCACGCCGATCTCGGCCTGACGCTCGGGCTTGGTCTGATCGTTGCGATTCCCGCCGTGATTCTCGCGGGCCCGCTGTATGGCATCTGGTTGTCCAAACGGATGCACGTCGTCGAGCCGGAGGAAATGGGCAAACTCTTCAGCGCCAAACAAGATACCGGCGAGCCGCCGAGTTTCGCGATCTCGCTCATCACGATCCTGTTGCCCGTCGTGTTAATGCTAGGGCGCACGGTTGCCAAGCTGCTGCTCCAGCCCGAAACGTTCCTTTTCAACACGCTGAATTTTCTCGGTGAGCCGCTGATTGCGCTCGGCCTCACCGTGCTGTTTGCCGTGGTGGCGCTGGGATGGTCGCGGGGCATGGCGCGCGAGCGCGTCGGCGGGATTCTGCGCAAGAGCTTGCCGCCGATCGCCGCGCTGCTGCTGACCATCGGCGCCGGCGGCGGTCTTAAGCAGGCGCTCGTGGTGGCCGGCATCAGTTCGACCATCGGCAAGATCGCGGTCGGCGCGCACATGCCGCTGATTCTGCTGGCGTGGCTGATCGCCGTCGCGCTGCGCCAGGCGACGGGCTCGGCAACCGTCGCCACGACGACAACCGCCGGCATCGTCGCGCCCGTCGTCGCCGGTCTGAGCACGACGCACAATTCGCTGATGGCACTCGCCATCGGCGCGGGGTCGGTGTTCTTCTGCCACGTGAACGACGCGGGCTTCTGGATGGTCCGCGAGTATTTCGGCCTGCAATTGAAACAGACCGTGCTGGTGTGGTCGGTGTTGCAGACGATCGTGTCGGTCGTCGGCCTCGCACTCACGCTCGTGTTGTGGACGGTGCTGACTTGACGCCGCTCGAGGCTCTCGCGGCGTTGGCAGGAATTGATGTGCGGCTGTCCATTCCGGGCGGCCGGCGCCGCTTACACTGCCCGGCAAGCGAACTGCGGTCCCGCAGCGCGCCTCCCTGAAAACGCGGAGCCACCATGCTAGAACTGAGACCGTCCTGCGAAGGATGCGGCAAGTCACTGCCGCCGAACGCGTCCGATGCGATGATCTGCACGTACGAGTGCACCTTCTGCGAAATGTGTGCGCTCACTACGCTGCGCAACGTATGTCCGAATTGCGGCGGTAATTTCCAGCATCGGCCGGTTCGCACGCGCGCGCAGCTTGAGAAACATCCGGCCGGCACCACGCCGCATCCCGTTTCGATCGATGAAGCGTCGCACGCGCGTTTCTTCGAGCGCTATCGGGACACGCCGCCCGGCGAACGCTAGGTCAGATGGCGCGCTCACATGCGCCGTGACACCAAAGCACGACGCACCGCGCGTGCCGTGCTCGCCGTGCGCTTCAATCGTCGTTATTCACCGCACCCGGCGCCGCGATTCCGCTGACCGTATGCGCCGCCACGCGCAGCAGACGGATCTGCTTTCGATAGTTGCGGCAGCCGCTGCAGGTCGGCAGATGCAGACGGATCGCGACCCACTCGCCGGTCGTCAAGGAGCGGTCGAGCGCGTCGGACAACAAGCGCGTGATGTGCTTACATTTCCCCATTTGCGTCCTCGCTGGATAGGCCCTTTTCGCTCAGGCAAGTGCGCAAGCGCAGCCGCGCGCGGTAGATCAGCACGCTGCAATGATTGGCGGTCATCTGCAATTCAGCGCAAATCGCCTCGGTCTCGAGATCGAGGAATTCGCGCATCATGAACACGCGTCCGATGTGCTCAGGCAGGCGTTCCAGGCACATCTCGAACAAGGTCCAGAACTGTTGCTGACGCAGCACGGTTTCAGGCGTCGGCCACGGGCGCGGCTTGCTTTCGCGCGACCAATGCCCGTTGTCTTTGAACAGATCGCGATCGAGCACGCCTTCACCGTCGAGCTCGGACTCGAGCGCCGACAGGTTGATCGTGCGTCGCCGGGCGCGCAGGGTGTCGACGAGTTTGTGCCGCAGGATGCCGAACACCCAGGTCTTGTGTTCCGATTGCGCGGCGAATCGATCGGCTTGCGTCCATGCCGCGGCGAGCGCTTCCTGGACGGCGTCTTCCGCGGCGGCGGCATCGCGCAGTTGCAAACGGGCGAAGCGCACCAGATCGCGTCGCAGTTGCGTCAGATAAACGGGATCGTCGAGCGCCGGCGCGCCTACCTGCGCCATGGACGACCCCGTCGACGCAACGCTTTCTCGCGCGTGTTTTTTGTTTGATGGTAGCGATACATAAGCGGGTGGTTGTCCTCGCACTGTGGCTGAGCGTGTGCGCCATTCTCCCGCGAGTGCCTGCGCAATCGAATCGGTATTGAACATAAGCCCGACCTTAAGCGATGACCAGACCAAGTTAGTCGCACCACGCATTCCGTTATGACAGCAACAATAGATTATTGCGAAAATTGAAACCGCACCAATAGCAGTGCCAGCGGTGCACGGCTGCACAAGGAATGCCGGCCGTCGATAGAGGCTCGAACCTGCACAAGCCAACCGGCCCAATTATTTCATGAATTGAAATAAAGTCTTATTGTCTTCGCTGTTTTTCAGCCGACGATCAGTCGATATTCTTCAGTCCATCGATCGCCCCAGATCGCGAACCAAACGCTGAGGAGCAGCACCATGAAACGCATTCTTTCCGCCCTGATCGCATCCGTCGCCCTGTTTGCCGCCGCTTCCGGCGCTGCTCACGCTGCCGCTCCGTCGCAATGCAACGGCCCGGCCTCGTACTGCAACGTGTTCTTCGGCAACTGATCGGCTGGCGGGCACGGACCCGTCGACGAGGAAGCTTCCGAAGTCAAGAAGAAGGGCGCCAATGGCGCCCTTTCGCTTTTGAGCCAGAAAAACTAGGCCACGACTCGATGCTAGCCTAAGTATTCCGCCCAGTGTGGCAAGCACCCAATCAACCCGGCAACTGCCATCAGCCGAAGAAATCCAGAAAGGCGGGGTCCGAGGGACGCGGCACATCTCACGAGCGGAAAACAATACCCGGCACTCCGAAGCAACACTCGCGCCCGGCACGCAAATGCATTCAATGGCCAGCCTACTAACGTGTTACAGTGGGTCAACAGCTTGCAGTTCTCCTGCGCCTACGCGCAGTCTCTGACGCAAACGCCTCGCATCACAGCGCCCTGAACCGAACAGGGTCCCTTCCTCCAAAGCAGCTTCGCGGTGTCGTCAACCTGGCCTATTGAATCGGCCGTTCTTTACGCGCATCGTCGATCAACACCAGGTTTCGCTGGTACGCCGCGTTTGTCGGGCATGCGCCCGGCAACCAAGCCACGTTCCACGAAAGCGTTCACCGGAGACGAGCATCATGGGCAATACAATCAGAAGTTATCGAGGTCTCGAGATCTATCCGTTGGTGTATCCGCACCAGCCAAGCGGTCTCGACGGCATCCGCCACTACGATTCGGGCTTCGATGCCGCCGTGCGAATCTGCCGGCGCGGCACCGACGACACAATGACCGGCAGCCGCGTGTTTCGCGTGCCGAGTCGTTCGCCGTTCGGCGCGGCCGGCGACGCGCGCATTGCTTCAACCAGCTACGCAGAGCAGGTCATCGACGGCATGGTTGCCGGCCAGTCGATCGCCGGACTCTGATGCGCGCGCCAATGGCAAGCCAAGCTACCAGGCGCTCGCAGAGCGCGAATCTTCCCGCCCTCACGGGGCGCGCGAACTATCAGGTGATGGCGTCCTCGCGCCGCACTTCGAGCGGCACCTTGCCGACGCTGAAGGTGATTCGCTTGAGCGACGAACGGGTCATCTACCCGTTCCGGGGGCACGCCGACATGCCCTTTTTCGAAGACGCCGCAGCGGCGCAGTCGTTCGCCGAAGCCTATGGCTGGCAGTTGGTAGATGGCGACATTGCCGTGCCGGAATGACCTACTGTAAGCGGGACGAGGCAATCTCGTGACGCAACCGCGGTAGGACGGCAAGACGCAACGCCTCAACCTGAGCGGCCGGGCAAGTCGCCACTTCATCGCCGCAAGCCACCAAACGCAAGGGCAGCCTAACGGCGAAATGCGCCTGGCCCGCCGCGCTGCCGGCGACTAAATCTTCCCGCCGCCATCCATGCCGCTGCCGCGGCGCCACACTTCCTTGCCACGTTCGGACAACTCGCCGCTGCTATGCGTGGCGTCCGCCGCTGTACCGTCGACGGCCATCTCGCCCCCCGCCTGTTCCTGCGCCCGCTGCTTTTCCTTCTTACGAGCGGCGACTGCTTCATCGTGGGACTTACCTGCGTAATTCGAAGTCGTGACTTTATCCTCCAGCAATTTAACGCGCTGACGCGGCGCACGCGACCGGTCATTTATGCCTGACGCATCGATTTCTGTCGAAACGGGGCGGTAGCAGACACCCTTTTGCCTCAAAACGTCTTAGGCCGAAAGCATGCTTGATTGACAAGGCAAAAGTACCAGTTATCCACAAAGTTATTCAGAGAATCTGTGGATAACTTTGTGCGATAGAAAGTTATCCACAACGTACCTCCCGTCGTACGTGCCCCAAAAGTCTTGCCGCTGCTATTTTGGTACCGCGGTCCCCGCCCGCCTACGTTTTGCCTATGATGGACAGTTCGTACCCTTTTGCGCGTCGAGCGCCTTACACAAGGAAGCGAATCATGGCCTATCACATTGCAGTCGTCGTCGGCAGCTTGCGGCGGGAGTCGTTCAACCGGCAGTTGGCGCAAGCCGTGATTTCACTGGCGCCGCCCGACTTCGCCTTCGAATTCATCGATATAGGTTCATTGCCGCTCTACAGCCAGGACTACGATGCCGACTACCCGGAAGCGGGCAAGCATCTGAAGCAGCGCATTGAAGCGGCCGACGGCCTTCTGTTCGTCACCCCCGAATACAACCGCTCCATGCCCGGCGTGCTGAAAAATGCGCTGGATTGGGGTTCCCGTCCGTGGGGCACCAATTCCTGGGGCGGCAAACCCGGCGCGGTGATCGGCACATCGGTCGGCGCGACCGGCACGGCGTTGGCGCAACAACATCTGCGCAACGTGCTGGCATATCTGGATGTCGCGGTGCTCGGGCAACCCGAGGTGTTCATCAAGCACGATCCCGCGGTTATCAACGAAAAAGGCGAGATCCTGAACGACGGTACGCGCAAGTTTCTGCAGACTTTCATGGATCGCTACGTTGCGTGGGTCAAACATCGGGGCGCCGCTTAAAAGCGCCCGGGCGGCAACGTTGCGAGAGAGAAGCGAGCTGATCGCAAGACTGAAGGCGGCGGCGTGCCGTAACCGCATGGCCTGCCGCCGCGATCGCTTTCATGCTCAGACGTGATGATGCCCCGTCACCCGCTCCCAGCCGTGACGCACCGCTAGCTTGAAGCGCTCCCAGGTACTATCCGGCGACGTGCTTTCCCAATGGCGCCGTGCTTCCGGCTCGACGTCGTCCCACGGCTGGTCGCGATAGCGCATGTCCTTGCCGATCTCCGCGCCATAGCGGTACGCCGGTACATAGTCTTCGTAACGCGCGTTTTCGGCGGCGTACTGTTCGTCGTAGTGCGCGCGGAAATCTTCCTCGTACTCGAGATACTCGTTCGGCATCTGCGCGCCTAAGCCGGCGTGCGGCTGTCCCGCTTCGGAAACGACTTCGGACGGCTGCATGACCGCGCCCGAACCTGGCATCGACCCGGCGGCGATCGCGCTACGGCCCACGTCGCCGACCAGCGGATCCGTCACCGGTTCGTTGATCGGATCGATCACAGGCCGTTCGCTGAGCGGCGGCGGCACGAACGGCTCGGCGTCCGTGCTTCCGGGCGGCACTGCGTATCGCGGGTCGGCCATCGTGGCGGGCCGTCCTGTCGCCGCCGCGTCCGCGGCGGCTGCGGTCGCGGCCTGCTTCGGGACGCTCGATGTACGCGGCATGCCCGGCGTCGCCGCGCCGATGCCGAGTTCATCAAGGACAGAATGCTCGCGTCCGATTTCGTCGACCGGCGCGTCCCAATCGGGAGCGCGTTCGCCGATGTCGGTCGCACCGAGTCTCGTCAAAGTATCGCGAGCGAGGTCCGCGTGAGCTTCGCTCACCGCGTTGACGCACACCAGCACGGCGCCGCGGCGGACGGCTTCGGTGTAGCGTGCCGTTTCCGTTGAGCGTGGACCGCTTGCAAACAGGCTCGACAGGAAGCGCTCGATATTCGCCAGCACGCCCGAACCGGCAACTTCGTCAGTGGCGGAGCCGACCGACGGTTCCGGATTCGCCTGCAATTCGATCGTTTCGCGGCCGAAACCGGTCTGGACGAGCGAATCGCGCGCTGCTTCCGCTTGCGCGTAGGTGTCGAATAAACCAATCACGGTGTGTCGCATGGCCGTCTCCCGACGTATTTAGACACAACGAACGACGCATTCAGGCGCCGCCCTCCTTGCCTGTTTCGCCGCAACGATCATGCCGGGCCCGTGCGGCGGGCCTGCGCGGCCGCTGGCGCCTACTCGTGCGCGGCGTCGGCAAACAAAGCGCGGCGTAAGCGCGCCGCGCTTTTACAACCACCGGTAAATGTAAGACTTCGTCCCGCGCTCGCCAGCGCCGGCCTTACTCCGCCGGATGCGCCGCCGGGTCGGCGCCCGTTTGCGCCAGATCGCGCTGGATCGTTTGCAGGAGTTCTTCCAGCAAACCGATATCGAAAGGCTTGGAAAGCACCCGCAAATCGACGTGGCGCGCCCGGTCGAGTTCTTCGGCGTAGCCGGTCACCAGAATGACCGGCAGTTTGGTGTCGAATGCGAGCACCGCCTCGGCCAGATCGATGCCGTTCAGGGTGCCGGGCATATGGATGTCGGACAGCACCAGATCGAACGGCAGCGGTTCGCCGGTGCGCGCTCGCCGCGCGTGGGCGTCGTCGAACAGGCGCAGCGCGGTGTCGGCGTTGAAAACGCACGTGACCTGATGGCCCATCATCTGCAGCAGGGCTTCGGTGCCGGCGGCCACTTCCTCGTTGTCCTCGACCAGCAGAATGCGCAAGCCCGGCGGCGCGCCGTTCTCCTCGGCGCCGGAGTCCGGCGGTCCGTCGATCTCCGGCTCGGCTGTGGCGCGCGGCAGATAGAGACGCACGGACGTGCCCGCGCCGACTGCGCTGTCGATTGCGGCGAGGCCGCCGGAGCGCTCGCAGAACGCGAAAACCTGCGGCAAGCCGAGGCCCGTGCCCATGCCTTTCGGCTTGGTCGTGAACAGCGGTTCGAAGGCGCGGGCGAGCACTTCGGGCGCCATGCCCGCGCCGGTATCTTCGAGCGACAGTTGCACGAAGTCGCCCGTCAGCGGAAAGCCGTCTTCGTGCCGGAAATGGATATTGGTCGCGCGCACGGTGAAGCGTCCGCCGTTAGGCATGGCGTCGCGCGCGTTCACCGCAACGTTGATGAGCGCAAGCTCCAGTTCGGCGACGTCGACGCGCATCGGCCAGATCTCGACGCCGATATCGATCACCAGCGACACCTTCGCGCCGAGCGAGGCGCGCAGCAGATCGCGGCACGCCGGCAGCCAGCGTTCGAGCGACAGCGTCTCGTTGCGTAAAGGCTGCTTGCGCGCCACGCCGAGCAATTGCCGCGTAAGCGACTGACCGCTCTTGAGCGCCCGCTCCATTGCCGACAATTCGCGGTCCAGACCCGTTACGCCGCGCCGCCGCGCGATCTGCACATTGGCCGAGAGGATCATCAGCAGATTGTTGAAGTCGTGCGCGACGCTGCCGACCAGCGTGCCCAGCGCTTCCATCTTGCGCGACTGACGATACGCGGATTCGATCGACCGGCGCATGGACGCTTCGGCCTGCCAGCGTTCCCACGCTTCCTGTTCGGCGCCGAGGCGGCGCAGCGACAGCCAGATCACGCACCACAACGCGATGGACGGCGAGAACATCGACAGGATCAGCACGCCGAGGTGCCGATACCACGCAGCCCAGATCGCCGAGGCGCGATAGCCGCACACCACGTACACGGGATACGAACCGACGTGGCGGAAGGCAAGGATCAGATCTTCGCCGTCGACATTCGAATGCATGCGCACTACGCCGGCTCGTCGCCCCTGCGCGAGGGCTTCGGCGAAGGGCGTGTGCGGCGCCATGGCGGTCGGCTCGCGCGGCGTGCGCGGATAGTGCGCGAGGATCGAACCGTCCGCGCGCACGAGGCTCATGGTCATCGGCGTGCCGTTGCTGCTGCCGGTGCCGCCGAGCAGTTCGCGGTAGAACGCGTCGAAATAGCTCGGCCGCAGCGCGACCGAGACCACGCCGTCGAACGAGCCGTCGGCGCCGGGCCGTTCGACGCCCATGTTGAACACCTGTTCGCCGGCCACGTGCCCCGTCATGACCTTCGACACGTGCTCGAGGTCCTTGCCGTCGCGAATGCCGACGAAATCCTCACGCTCGCCAACCGAGATGGCCGGCGACGGCAGGTAGCGGCTGCTAGCGAGCAAGGCGCCGTCGCGCCCGAAGATCGACACGGCCGCCACTTGCGGATAGCCGCCGCCCATGACGCGCAGCTTCTCGTGAATGGCGGCTTCGCGGGCTCGAATGCCGTCATCGTCGAGCCCCTCGGTCAGATCGACGATACGCGCATCGAGCGTCTCGTTCATGTCGAACACTTTCAGCGCGTGTTCTTCGGCGATCCGCACGGTGCGCAGCGTCATGTCGGTGGCGTCGGCATCGCGCGTGCGCAAATCGCTAGTAGCCATGGCCGCGACATACACGCACGGCAGGACGATCGCCACGATCAACAGCGCGATCAGCGTAATGCGCCGCACATGGAAGTTCTGTTCCGGCACGGCGGGGAACAACGCCTCGTCCTGCCGGCTGGCGGCAAGGCGGCTCGCGGGCGGCGGTTCGAACCGGTCTGGTGTCATTGTCGTTAAAGCGAAGGTCGTTCGGGACGCAGAGGCCGGGAGTCAGCATCATACGAGAAGGATAGACACGGAGCGGCAGTAGAAGCTACCCGCGGCAAACGGACTGCCGCGCGGCTTCTTTCAGCCGCCGGCGACCCGCTGCTTATTTGTCTGCTTTAAAACAGCGACGAATCGAGAAGCGCAAACGTACACAAAGGCATGGAAACTGGAAATTCCTTCTGAATCTACCAAAATATTTTCATAAATAGAATTTAATGAGAAAATCTCTTTAATGAAAGTGGAATTGGCGAGTTGCCTTTCCGCCGTTTTGCTTCGAGAATCAGCGCCATGATAAAAATGCGTCCGCCATGTTCGGACGCATCTGCCGCGAGGGCACCCAGCCAAACCATGCGTACCACGCGTGGCGGAAGGCGTTCGCGGAATCACATGCGCGGCAAGGGACCAGCCCGATCCACGAAGCCGCGCGGATTCATCTACGGGGTAGGCTTCGAACATGCCGGTCATCGCCGTCGTCCACCGTGCGCGTACGCTTTCAGGCGTGCCAGCCGGTTCCGTGCACCGCGCCGCGCCGCGGGCGCTCCCCGCTCGCCTGCAATCCGCATTTCAGCAAGCTTCAGCCCGCTTCGCCGCCGGCCGACAGACATCGCGCTAAAGAACCCGCCTCGATCCGCCGTTAACGCGAATGAGCTAATTCCGCTTTTCGACCCGCCCATGCCTTTGCCTATTGTGATCGCCGATGATTCATTGCTTGCCCGCAAAGTGCTCACCAAGGCATTGCCGCCGGGCTGGGACGTCGATGTGTCTTACGCGTCGAACGGGCGCGAGGCGCTCGCTCTGTATCGCGAGGGCAAGGCGTCGGTGATGTTCCTCGACCTGACCATGCCGGACATGACCGGCTATCAGGTGCTGGAAGCGCTGCAACACGAGGATCTGAACACCTTCGTCATCGTCGTTTCCGCCGATGTTCAGCCGATGGCCCAGTCGCGCGTGCGCGCGCTCGGCGCCGCGGCGTTCATCGCTAAGCCCGTGACGCCAGAGGCGCTACTACCCATCCTCAAGGAGTACGGGTTGCATGGCTGAGCCAGTCCTCAACGAAGATCAGCGCGACGCGCTGCAGGAGGTCGCCAATCTGGCGATGGGCCAGGCCGCGACGCGTCTGGCGCGACTCCTCGATGCGTTCATCGAATTGTCGGTGCCGCGCGTGAAAGTGGTGGCGGTCAGCGAGGCGGCGCAGACACTGCGGGAGATGACCGGGATCAAGGACACGGTGAGCGCGGTGCGCCAGGGTTTCCGCTCCGATATCAAGGGCGAGGCGCTGGTGATCTGCCGCAGCGACAGCGTCGAGCAACTGTGCGCACTCGTCAGCGATCCGTATTCGCGCTCGGCTTACGAGGCGGTGAGCCAGACCGAACTGGTGTTCGACGTGGCCAACGTGCTGACCGGCGCCTGCGTGTCGTGCATTCTGGACCAGCTCGGCCGCACGCCGGTCTTCTCCGCGCCGGGTCTGCTCGGCGAAGCCATGACGCTCGACGAAGTCTTCCAGCCGGGCGTGCTGCAGTGGGAAGTGGCCTTGCTGGTCGAAGTGAATTTCGCGCTCGAAGACCAGAGTTTCCGCGCGCACCTCGTCATGCTGATGGCCGAGGAGTCGATTCGCCACATGAACAGCGCGCTCGACGCGCTGCTGTCGAGCCTATGAATGTGCCTATGGAATCGTTGAGCGATCTGGTGGTCGAACGTGTCGGCTTCGGCATCTTCGTGTTGGACCGCGACATGAACGTGCTCATGTGGAATCGCTTCATGCAGGATCACAGCGGACTGACGCCGGACCAGGTAGTCGGCAAGTCGCTCTTCACGCATTTTCCGGAACTGCCGCGCGTGTGGCTGTCGCGCAAGATCGAAAGCGTGTTTCAACTCGGTAGCTTTGCATTCAGTTCGTGGGAACAGCGCCCGTATCTTTTCAAGTTCGATCACGACCGGCCGATTACCGGCGGCGTCGATTTCATGCAGCAGGACTGCACCTTCATGCCGCTCATGCGTGAGCGCGAAGTGGTGGCCGTGTGCGTGACCATTTCCGACGTCACGCACGTGAGCATCGTGCAGCGCGAACGCGAGGAAGCGGTCGCGAAGCTTCAGGAGTATGCCGATCGCGACGGCCTCACGGGCATCGCCAACCGCCGTTTCTTCGAAGCGCGCCTGCACGACGAATACACGCGCTGGCAGCGCTACGGCGGCGATATGTCGGTGCTGCTGTTCGATCTCGACCATTTCAAGAAAATCAACGACCAGTTCGGCCACGGTGTCGGCGACACGGTGTTGCGCGTGATGGCGCAGCGCGTCGCCGAAGTGGTGCGGGCGCAGGATACCTTCGGGCGCTTCGGCGGCGAGGAATTCGCGTTGCTGCTGCCGTGCACGCCGCTCGACGACGCGATGCGCGTCGCTGAAAAGATCCGCTGCACGATCGCCGACACACCGGTCGAAGTGCAGGGCACCAGCGTGCCGGTGACGGCGAGCGTCGGCGGTGCGTCGGCGCGGGTCGGCGTGTCGTCGTACGAAGTGCTCATCAACGAAGCCGATGCCGCGCTCTACAGCGCGAAGCGGCAAGGTCGCAACCGCTCGGTCGCGTTCGTGTGACGACCTCGTACGGCAGCGGCGTTGCACCTCGCATGAGGCGCGTTTCGAGCCTTGCAGCAAGCCGCCTGAGGCACCGGCCCAGCGCCTCCAGGCTTCCTTCGGGCCCCATATCCGCCGACGAAACTGCGGCATCTCACAAACGTTGATATACTTTTCGCCGTTTCCGGCCTCCCAGCCGGGCGTTTCGCGCGTGTCCGCGCGCGCGTGCCGCCAGCCCTGCGGGTGGCCATCAAACTTCTTGAACGCCTTTCAGCGGGCGCCTCCAGCGGAGATCGTCTTGGCTGTTTCCAATCTTGTCGTGGACGATACAGAAATCGACGCCGCTGCCGCCACATCCGGCAGCTCGTTCTATCTCGCCATGCGCATCCTGCCGGCCGCGCAGCGCGATGCGATGTATCAGGTCTACGCTTTCTGCCGCGCCGTCGACGATATCGCCGACAGCGACCTGCCGCGCGCCGAACGCGCCGCCGCGCTCGAGCGTTGGCGGGCCGATATCGACGCGTGCTACGCCGGCGCGCCGCGCGCTTCGCTGCGCGCGCTCACGCGGCACATTCACACGTTTCACCTGCAACGCGAAGATTTCCACGCGATGATCGACGGCATGGCGATGGACGCCGCCGAAGACATCTGCGCCCCCGATGAAGCGACGCTCGACCTCTATTGCGACCGCGTCGCCAGCGCGGCAGGCCGTCTATCGGTGAGGATATTCGGGATGCAGGAAGAGCCCGGCCGTTTGCTCGCGCATCATCTGGGCCGCGCGCTGCAGCTCACCAACATCCTGCGCGATATCGACGAAGACGCCGGCATCAACCGCTGCTATCTGCCGCACGAATTGCTGGCGCGCGAAGGCATCGCGGTGACGAATCCCGCCCAGATCGCCGACGACCCGTCGCTGCCGCGCGTGTGCGCCACGCTCGCCGAGCGGGCCAAGGAACACTTCGCCGCCTCCGACGCGATCATGGACCGCGAGCCGCGCAACCATGTGCGCGCGCCGCGCATCATGTCGGGCGTGTATCGCCTGCTGCTCGAACGGACGCTGGAACGCGGCTTCGACATTCCGCGCACGAAGGTCAGCAAGCCGAAGCTCCGCATGCTGTGGATCGTCGCGCGTTACGCGCTCTTCTGAACTGATGCAAAAGCTCGTACATGTGGTCGGCGCAGGCCTTGCCGGCCTGGCCGCCGCAGTGCAGCTGCAGCGGCGCGGCGCGCACGTCGTGCTGCATGAAGCGGCTGCTCAGGCGGGCGGCCGTTGCCGTTCGTACTACGATGCCAAGCTGGGCTCGACGCTCGACACCGGGAACCACATGGTGGTGTCGGGCAATGCCGCGACGCTTAACTACGCGCGGGCGATCGGCGCCGCCGACGAACTGGTCGGCCCGTCCCAGCCCGAGTATCCGTTCGTGGATCTGGCCACGCGGGCGCGCTGGACCGTGCGCCTGTCGCCGGGACATCTGCCATGGTGGGTCTTCGACCCGAACGCGCGCGTGCCGAACACCGGGCCGGCCGATTATCTGGCGCTCGCGCCGCTTCTGCTGGCGAGACCAGGACGCAGCGTCGCCCAGACCATGCGTTGCAACGGTCCGTTGTGGGACCGTCTGCTGCGGCCGCTGTTTCACGCGATGCTGAACGTCGAGCCGCGCGATGCGTCGGCGGAACTGACGGGCGCCATGGTGCGCGAAGCCCTGCTTGCCGGCGGCCTCGCGTGCCGGCCGCTGGTGGCGCGCAACGGGCTGGGCAGCGCGTTCGTCGATCCGGCGTTGCGTCTGCTGCAACATGGCGGCGCGGCGATCAGGCTGGGTTCACGCCTTGACGGAATCGTCTTTGCCGCCGACAACCGCCGCGTGCAAACGCTGCATTTCGCCGACGAAAGCGTCACGCTCGACGCGAACCATGCCGTGATTCTGGCGGTGCCGCCGGACATCGCGCAGACCCTCGTGCAGGGATTGCGCGCACCGACGCGCTTCGCGGCGACCGTCAACGTGCATTTCGCGGTCGAGCCGCCGTTTGGTTTGCCGCAGGTCACCGGGTTGCTCAACGGCACGGCAGAGTGGCTGTTCGCCTTTGAAGGCCGCTTGTCGGTGACCGTGAACGGCGCTGAGCGCCTGCTCGACACGCCGCACGACGCCCTCGCCGCCACCGTCTGGGCCGAAGTGTCGCAGGCGGCCAGTTTGCCGGTCGCGCCGATGCCGGCCTGGCAAGTCGTCGTGGAAAAACGTGCGACCTTCGCCGCGCTGCCGGATCAGGAAACGCGGCGGCCCGGCACGCGCACTCGCTGGAATAACCTGATGCTCGCGGGCGACTGGACGGCTACCGGCCTGCCCGCGACGATTGAAGGCGCGATCCGCTCCGGCCAGAAGGCCGCGGATACGTTGCTGAATGAACCGATGGAACGCCGATGAACGATTTATCTCAAGCCCAGCCGCTGGACACCGTCTTGCCCGATTTCGCCCACGCAGCGCCGAGCGCGCCCGCGCCGATTAGTGCGGGCGAAGCGCCGGCAGCGTCGCTCGACGCCGCGATCACACGCGCGACCGATGCGATTCTCGCCGCGCAGAAGCCGGACGGCCACTGGGTCTACGAACTCGAAGCCGACGCGACGATTCCCGCCGAATACGTGCTGCTGGTCCACTATCTCGGCGAAACGCCGAACGTGGAACTGGAACAGAAGATCGCCCGCTATTTG
The DNA here is from genome assembly GCF_003387275.1 of Paraburkholderia sp. BL6669N2. Classification (NCBI taxonomy): domain Bacteria; kingdom Pseudomonadati; phylum Pseudomonadota; class Betaproteobacteria; order Burkholderiales; family Burkholderiaceae; genus Paraburkholderia; species Paraburkholderia sp. BL6669N2. The sequence goes on from NZ_QUNA01000002.1 coordinate 3,459,589, forward strand.
CGCCGCATCCAGTTGCCCGACGGCGGCTGGCCGCTGTTCACCGACGGCGCGCTCGACATCAGCGCCAGCGTGAAGGCGTACTTCGCACTGAAGATGATCGGCGATCCGGCCGACGCCGAGCACATGGTGCGCGCGCGCGAGGCGATTCTCGCCCACGGCGGCGCCGAAACCGTGAACGTCTTTACGCGCATTCTGCTCGCGCTGTTCGGCGTGGTGTCTTGGCGCGCGGTGCCGATGATGCCAGTCGAGATCATGCTGTTACCCATGTGGTTCCCGTTCCATCTGTCGAAGGTGTCGTATTGGGCGCGTACGGTGATCGTGCCGCTGCTCGTGTTGAATGCGAAGCGGCCGGTGGCGCGCAACCCGCGCCGTGTGCGCATCGACGAACTCTTCCGCGGTGCGCCGGTCAACACCGGCCCGCGCGATCGGGCGCCGCATCAGCACGTCGGCTGGTTCCGGTTCTTCAGTGGCGTGGACGTACTGCTGCGCGCCGTCGACGGCTTGTTCCCGAAGGCGACGCGCGAGCGCGCGGTGCGCGAAGCGGTGGTTTTCGTCGATGAACGGTTGAACGGTGAAGACGGTCTCGGCGCGATTTTCCCGGCCATGGCGAATTCGGTGATGATGTACGACGTGCTCGGTTACCCGGCCGATCATCCGAATCGCGCGATTGCCCGCCAGTCGATCGAAAAGCTGCTCGTTATCAAGGATGACGAAGCATATTGCCAGCCGTGTCTGTCGCCGGTGTGGGATACGTCGCTCGCGGCGCATGCGTTGCTCGAAACCGGCGAGGCGCACGCTGAACGGGCCGCCGAACGCGGACTTGCCTGGCTGCGTCCGCTGCAGATTCTCGATGTGCGCGGCGACTGGATTTCGCGCCGTCCGAATGTGCGGCCGGGCGGCTGGGCGTTCCAGTACAACAACGCGCATTACCCGGACGTCGACGATACGGCGGTGGTCGCCATGGCAATGCAGCGCTCGGCAACGGTAACGCAATCGGACGTCGATCGCGAAGCGATTGCGCGCGCCCGCGAATGGGTGGTCGGCATGCAGAGCAGCGATGGCGGCTGGGGCGCGTTCGAACCGGAAAACACACAGTACTACCTGAACAACATTCCGTTTTCCGATCACGGCGCCCTGCTCGATCCGCCGACTGCGGACGTCTCGGGCCGCTGCCTGTCGATGCTCGCGCAACTCGGCGAACTGCCGCAGAACAGCGAGCCGGCGCAGCGCGCGTTCGACTACATGCTGAAGGAGCAGGAATCGGACGGTAGCTGGTATGGCCGCTGGGGCTTGAACTACATCTATGGCACGTGGACTGCGCTGTGTTCGCTGAACGCTGCCGGCCTGCCACACGACGACCCGCGCATGAAGCGCGCGGCGCAGTGGCTCCTGTCGATCCAGAACGAAGACGGCGGTTGGGGCGAGGGCGGCGAGAGCTACAAGCTCGACTACCACGGCTACGAGCGCGCGCCGAGCACGGCGTCGCAAACCGCGTGGGCTGTGATGGGTCTGATGGCGGCCGGCGAGGTGAATCACGAAGCGGTGGCGCGCGGCGTCGCCTACCTGGAGCGCGAACAGCGCGAGCACGGCCTGTGGGACGAAACCCGTTTCACCGCGACCGGTTTCCCGCGTGTGTTTTATCTGCGCTATCACGGCTATCGCAAGTTCTTCCCGTTGTGGGCGCTGGCGCGCTTCCGTCATCTGAAGCGCAACGGCCTCACGCGCGTCGCGGTCGGGATGTGACGGATGCCGCTTTCCCCCAGCCTGTCCGCCGATAACGGCCGCAGTCGCTTGCCGGTGATCGTAGTGACCGGCATGGCGTTCGAAGCCCGCATCGCGCGCGGCGAAGGCGTCGAGGTCGTCTACGCGGCGCGCGCCGATCTGCTGGAGCGCGCGTTGAGCGCGGCGGTCGACCGCGGTTGTTCGGGTATCGTCAGTTTCGGCACGGCGGGCGGTTTGGCGCCGGATCTGGAGCCGGGCTCGCTGATCGTCGCTGATGCGGTCGAGGGACCGTTTGGGCGCCTCCCGACCGATCGGCTATGGTCGGACAGGCTCGTGGCCGCACTGGCCGTTGGGCCACTCTCTACGCGTTTGCGGCGCGGTCTCATGGCGGCCGTCACCGCGCCTCTCGTGAGCGCGGGCGATAAGGACGCGCTGCATCGCTCGAACGGCGCTCTGGGGGTGGATATGGAATCGCACATCGCCGGGGCGAAGGCTGCCGCGCACGGCGTGCCGTTTGCCGTGTGCCGCGCGATTGTCGATCCGGCGTGGCGCACGCTGCCTTCTGCGGCAACCGCCGGCCTGCGCGATGACGGCAGCACAGCGCTGGGGCCGATTCTGCGGGAATTGATGCGACAACCTTCACAACTCGGCGCGCTGATCCAGCTTGCCGTCGATGCCCGGGCGGCGCGCCTCTCGCTGGTCCACGCACGGCGTGCGATCGAGGAAGCGGGCGCTTTTCGCATGGCTACCTCCTGAAAACGCGTGCGGCTGCGGACCTTTCCCTTTTATTCAGCAGGTATTGAAATACTAGGGAAAACCCTTATCTTTGGTATAGTGTCAGTGTTAACCCTAGGTCGTGCGCAAGGCGTGCACGCCTGGGCGCCTCGAACACGGAGTACCAAATGAATTTTCACACCAGAAAGTGGGTCAAGCCCGAAGATCTGAACCCGAACGGCACGTTGTTCGGCGGCAGCCTCCTGCGCTGGATCGACGAAGAAGCCGCGATCTACGCCATCTGCCAGATGGACAATCAGCGGGTCGTGACCAAGTTCATGTCCGAGATCAATTTCGTCAGCTCGGCGCGGCAGGGCGACATCATCGAACTCGGAATGACAGCCACGCATTTCGGCCGCACGTCGATCACGCTGCGCTGCGAAGTGCGCAACAAGATCACGCGCAAAAGCATCCTGACCGTCGAGAAGATGGTGTTCGTCAATCTGGACGAAAACGGTGAGCCGGCGCCTCACGGACGTACGCAGATCCGTTATGCGGACGAGGCGTTTGCCCGCTATCGCGAGAATTCGCGGCCGGTGCCGCAAGGCGCGATTGCCGTTGAAGAGGAGCAGGTTGTGTCGCGCGGCGAGGTGGATAGCCTGCATTGAACCGGTTGAATGGCTCTAACGCAGGTGCGGCGCATTGCGGGCCGAAGCGGTAAGCGGTGATTCGTCCGCTGCTGTGCCAGCGTCGAGTCCGGCTTTACCGGGCGTCCGTTCCGGGCGCCCAGTCCAAAATCCCAATACTTATTGCGTCACCGGTGCTGAAGCCGGCTGCGTGCTGTCGGCCGGCGCGGCGGGCGGCGTCGGTGCGGGCGTGCCCGAAGCGCCGTTGGGCGCGGCAGCCGGCGCGGTCGGCGTCGAACCTGCCGCGCCGCTCGCGGGCGTTTCGCCTGGATCGCTGTAGTTGGGCACGCCTGCCGGTGCGCCCGTGGCGGCGCCAGAGGCGGCCTTCGGTGCTTCCGCGGCGTCGCCCGGATCCGCGTAGTTCGGCAAAGCACCTGCGGCGGGCGCGCCGGCTGCGGGTGCCTCCGAGGCGCCGGAATCGCCCTGATCGTCATAGTTGGGCAGCGGCGCTGCGTTGTCGCTCGTGCCGCGCAGACGGGCACGGCGTTGCTGCGTATAGGCATCGCGCACGAATGAGTACTTGTCCAGCGCAGCTTGTTGCAACAGGTCCGACGCACCCAGCAGGTCTGAACGCACGCTCACGAACTGCAGCACGTAGAGCGGATTGCGCACCGCCGGCTCCATGTAGTTCAGCGGGTTGAACTTCACGTCGACGATCAGCCCCATGCTGTCACGCACCGTGCTCGGCCCGAACAGCGGCAGCACCAGGTACGGACCCGACGGAATGCCCCAGTGACCCAGCGTCAGGCCGAAATCCTGATGGTGCTTGGGCAGCCCGGCAGGCGTCGCCCAATCGAGCAGGCCACCCAGTCCGAAAGTCGAATTGAACGCGAAACGGACGAAGTCCTCGGTCGCGTCGGTGAACTTCAGCTGCAGCAGCGCGTTCGCGGCGTTGGTCAGATCGCCAAGATTCGAGAAGAAGTTGCTCACGGCGGTGCGCAATGGTTGCGGCGTCACCTTCTGGTAACCCTTCGCCACTGGAACAGCGACGTAGCGATCCACGCCGTCGTTGAAACTGAACACGGCCCGGTTCATCGGTTCGAACGGGTCGCCGGGTTTGCGGTCGGGGCCGGTGGCGCAGCCGGAGATCAAACCGGTGGCGACGAGCGCCAGCGCGGCGTTACGCAGCTTCATGCTTATATTCCTTTTTGCTTCGCGCGACGTGAGCGCGGCTTGCCCATCAACACGGGTTGAAACACCACTGCGCCGACCAGTGTGCAAAACAGCGAGAGCGCCAGCAAGCGCCCCATGCTGGACGTTCCCGGATGGTGCGACAGCCAGAGGCTGCCGAACGCGGTCGCCGTGGTCGCCGCGCTGAACAGCACAGCGTGCGTCAGGCTCGACTGCAGAAGGCCGGTTTGACCGTGGCGCCACGCCATCACGAAGTAGATCTTGAACGCTACGCCGACGCCGAGCATCAGCGGCAAAGCGATGATATTCGCAAAGTTCAGCGGCATGCCGAATACCACGCACAACTCGAGCGTCACGAGTGCGGATACCAGCAGCGGAACCAGCGTGCGCAACATGTCGCTGACGCGCCGCAGCGCGATCCACAGCAGGATCGCAATCGATACGAGCGCGTAGCCCGCGGCCTGCAGGAACGCCTTGATGATGGTGTCGGCGGAATGCAGGATCGAAATCGGCCCGCCGATCGCGCCCGGCTCCGCTTTCTTCACCGCGTGCGCGAAATGCGCGAGCATGACATCGTCGTTCGGATCGGTGCCGGGTTTCACCTTCGGCGCGATGTCCACGAGAGCGCGGCCGTCCTTCGAGACCCAGCCCTTGGAGATTTCCTTGGGCAGATTCTCGCGGGTGATCGCGGTGGGTTGCAGCAGGTTGGCCAACTGCTTCAGCGCGATGCGCAACGTGTCCGACATTGCGGTTTCGGCGCGGTCGCGCGTGGCGGCATCGGTGGCGGCCAACTTCTGCAACGTGGCGGACAGATGCTTGGCTTCCGCGGCGCCCGGCCCCGGGTGATCGTCGGCGGCGAGCGAGAGCTGGTTCGACGCGCGCTTGAGCGCGGCGACGCGCACGGCGTCCGTTGCCTGTTGCGCGGGCTGTTGCTGCAAGGCGGGCAATAGCTGCTGCGCGGCGCTTGCGATCAGCATCAGCTTTTGTTGCTGATCGGCGGGCACGAAGGTGTCGAGCGTGGTGACGCGGCCTACTTCCGGCAACGCACGCAAATGGTCGGCTATGCGGTCGGCGTCGGCGAGCGAGGGCGCCAGCACATGCACATTGTTGACCGCGGCCTCCGGGGAATCCTTGAGCGACAACAACGTCGCCATCGACTCCGTATGCGGGTCCTTCAAATGCAGCGGGTTGAAGTCGAAGCGCAGATGCGTGAGCAACGGCGTGGCGCCGATCACGACAATCAGCGTGCCGATCAGCACCGGCTTGCGATGATGAGCGAGGAAATCGTCGACCGGGGCGAGCTGCTTGAAGCCTGGCGAACCGGCTTCGCCGGGCGGCCGGAAGATTTTCAGCAGAGCCGGCAGCAGCGTCATGTTGGTGAAGTACGCGACGAACATACCGACGCCCGCGATCTCACCCAGCTCGGACACGCCGCGGTAAGCCGTCGGCAGGAACGAGAAGAAGCTCAGCGCGACCGCGACCGCGGCGAGCGTGAGCGGCACGCCGATACTGTGCGACGTGTGCATCAGCGCAGCGGAAAGCCGGTTGTCGCGATTGCGCTCCTCGCGATACTTAACGCCGAACTGCACGCCGAAATCGACCCCGAGCCCGACGAACAGCACCATGAAGGCGACCGAAATCATGTTGAGCGCGCCCACCAGCATCAGGCCGAGCGCCGCGGTGATCGCGAGCCCGACGAACAGCGTGATGAACACGGCGACGATCATGCGGCCCGAGCGCAACGCCAGCCACAAAATGATCAGCACGACGATGAAGGTGCCGATGCCGTTGAGCACCGCGCCGTCCTTGACCGAAGCGAACTCTTCGTCGGCGAGCGGCTGTTCGCCGGTCAGACGGACGGTGGCGCCGTAGCGCGAGTCGAGGTGCAGCGCGGCGGCGGTGTCGCGGATCGCCTTCGACGCCGACGCGCCCGGCTCGAGCGCATCGTAGTTCACGACCGGCTGCACGATGACGAAGGCGCGCGCCGGCTCGGCGGCCGCGCTCTTGTCGACCAGCGCGCGCCACGAGAAGGCGGCCGGCTGGCCGGCCAGCACGCGGTCCAACGTGGTCGCGCTTTGCGACAGCAGATGGCTCATGTCGCCGAGCTTCACCTGGCCGAGTTGAAGCGGCAGCAACAGGCTCGTGGTCAGCGTGCCGGCAAGGCCGGTCAGGCTCGGATCGTGGGCAAGGGCATTGACGAGCGGGCGGGACTGGACCAACTGCGAGGTGGTCGACATGACCTCGTCGAGGGACGGGAACAGCAGGCCGTTGTGTTCGAAGAACGGGCCGCCGGCCGGCTGCGAAACCGCTACGAATTCCTTGGGATCGGCCTTGAGGGCGGTGGTCAGGGCTTGGGCGGCGGCGTCGGCGAATTCCGGCGCGCGCGCTTCGACGACCACCAGCACGGTTTGGCCGCGATCCGGGAAGGCCACGTCCACGGCATGTTCGAGCGCCGACCATTGCTTGTCGTTCTCGATGAGACGGCTGATGTCCGTGTTGATCTTGAAGTTATAGGCAACGTAGAAACCGCTCAGAACGGCGAGCACGAGCGATAGCGCGACGATCCGCATTGGATGACGCACTGAATAGGCGACGAGACGGACAATAGATGACTTCAGCATGTAGGCGAAATTGGCCTTATCACGGTTGTTGTTTTTGACGAAAGTGCACAAGTATACAGAGACGGAGCGGCGAGCCCCCGGTTCGGTAGCAAGTGCGGCTCCCGCACACGCTCATCGGGGCGGGAACGCAATCTCGGTATACTGGTCTATCCTGCTTTCGCCGCGTGCTTGCAAGCCCGGCGGCGCTTACTTCTTTCAGGTTCTGTCGAACGTATGAAACGTTATCTGTCTGCTTTTCTGGCTGCGGCCGTGGTGTCCACTGCGGCATATGCGCAAAGCGCGCCCGACGCGGTGGTAAAAAGTGCTGTCGAGGGCACGGTGGCGGCGATGAAGGCCGACCCGCAGGCGCGCGGCGGCGACATGGCGAAGATCACGCAACTGGTCGAGTCGCGCTTCCTGCCGGCCACGGACTTTCAGCGCACCACGCGCATCGCGGTCGGCAAGGCCTGGTCCACCGCGACGCCCGACCAGCAAAAGCAACTGTACGAGCAGTTTACGCTGCTGCTCACGCGCACTTATGCGGCCTCGCTGTCGCAACTGCGTGACCAGGACGTAAAGTTTAAGTTTGCCCCGGTCAACGTGCCGGCCGGCGCCAAAGACGTGGTCGTGCAATCCCACGTGCTGAGCAATGGCGGCGATGACGCAATCGACTATCGCATGACCAAAGATGCCGCAGGCTGGAAGGTCTACGACATCAACATGATGGGCGCGTGGCTGATCCAGGTGTATCAGACGCAATTCGCCGATCAGATTGCCAAAGGCGGGATCGACGGGCTGATCAAGTTTTTGACCGCTCACAATGCGCGTAGCGCTGGGTAGCCGTGGGTAGCGGTTGATGGCCTACACGTCGCAACGTGTGAGGCACGAGGCATAAAAAAGCGCGGTGGCTGAATGGCCACCGCGCTTTTTTTGCATACACGACAAAGGACGGCGTGAGGCCGCCCCTTCGACGCTTAGGTTGCAGCCGTCGCCGTCTGCACCTTCTTGCCCTTGCCCGACACCTTGATCTCTTCCAGCTTGATCTCGACGTGGCGGGAGAAGACGTACTCGGCGGGACGTTGCTTGTCCAAAGGAATGTCCTTCGTGAACGCGCCCGAGGTTTTCGGACCGCGCACGGCAACCTTCAGCGCCTTCAGCGGATGCGTGACCGTATCCATCACGGCGGTCGCTTCGAAACCGCAGTGCACCATGCAGTCCGCGCACTTCTCGTAGTTACCCGTGCCGTACTTGTCCCAGTCCGTGGTTTCCATCAGTTCCTTGAAGGTCTTCACGTAACCTTCGCCGACCAGATAGCACGGCTTTTGCCAGCCGAACACGGTACGCGCGGGGTTGCCCCACGGCGTGCATTCGTATGTCTGATTACCGGCCAGGAAGTCGAGGAACATGCTCGACTGGCTGAACGACCAGTTCTTGCCGTTGTTGCCGCGCTTGAAAATTTCGCGGAACAGGTGCTTGGTCTTGTCGCGGTTCAGGAAGTGCTGCTGATCCGGCGCGCGTTCGTACGCGTAACCCGGCGAGACGGTGATGCCGTCCACGCCCATCGGGCCCAGCGTGTCGAAGAACGCAGCGACGCGTTCCGGCACGGCGTCGTTGAACAGCGTGCAGTTGATGTTCACGCGGAAACCGCGGCGCTTCGCTTCCTTGATGGCGGCGACAGCCTTGTCGTACACGCCGTCTTGCGACACCGAGTGGTCGTGCGCCTGCTTGTCGCCGTCGAGGTGAACCGACCAGACGAAGTACGGATTCGGCTCGTAGTCGTCCATCTTCTTTTCCATCAGCAGCGCGTTCGTGCACAGGTACACGAACTTCTTGCGCGCCATGATGCCCTTCACGATCTGCGGCATTTCCTTGTGCAGCAGCGGTTCGCCGCCTGCGATCGAGACCACCGGCGCATTGCATTCGTCGACGGCTTCAAGGCATTCTTGCAGCGACAAACGCTGATTCAGGATGGGATCCGGATAGTCGATCTTGCCGCAGCCATTGCAGGCGAGGTTGCAGCGGAACAGCGGCTCCAGCATCAGGGCGAGCGGATAGCGTTTGTTCCCGGACATATGCTGACGCATGATGTATGCGCCGACCCGGACTTTCTGTAGCAGCGGAATAGACAAGACGTCCTCCTTAAACTTCGCGTGCAGCGAGTGGTTGCATCAGCTTCGATGGCAACTTGAATTCGACTTTTTCTTCACGGCCCGCCATCGTCGTGACATCGACAGGCCCCAATGCGCTCAGCGCATCGATTACGTTCTTGACCATCTCTTCCGGCGCCGAAGCACCGGCCGTGATGCCGACGGTCTGCACATTCGCAAACCATTCCGGCTTCACTTCCGAACCGTCGGCGACGAGATAGCTCGCCACGCCGCTTTCGCTGCCGATCTCGCGCAGCCGGTTCGAGTTCGAACTATTGGTTGCGCCCACCACCAGCAGCACGTCGACCTCCTTGCTCAACTCGCGCACCGCGGCCTGGCGGTTTTGCGTGGCGTAGCAGATGTCGCGCGTATCCGGACCAACGATATCCGTGAAGCGGCGCAGCAGCGCGTCGATGATGCCGCGCGTGTCGTCCACCGAGAGTGTGGTTTGCGTGACATAAGCGAGCGGTGTGTCGAGCGGCAGATCCAGATGCGCGACCTCGGCCTCGCTCTGCACCAGCAGCACTTTGCCCGGAATCTGGCCGATCGTGCCTTCCACTTCCGGATGCCCGGCGTGGCCGATCAGTATCAGCGTGCGGCCGGCGCCGACATACTGGCGCCCCTGCACGTGCACTTTGGTGACCAGCGGGCAGGTCGCGTCAAGCACGTCGAGACCGCGCGCTTCGGCATCGCGCTCAACTGTCTGAGCGACACCGTGGGCACTGAAAATCGCCACGGCGCCTTGCGGCACTTCATCGAGTTCCTCGACGAAGCGCGCGCCTTTCTGGCGCAGATTGTCGACCACGTGCCGATTGTGAACAATCTCGTGGCGAACATACACGGGTGCGCCGTGTTGCTGCAACGCGCGGTCGACGATCTCGATTGCGCGAACAACACCCGCACAAAAGCCGCGGGGTTGGGCAAGGATGACTCGCATAAGTTGGCGAACTCCGACTGACGCGGGTTTCGAAGAAGTCGGTAACTATGACTTTATCGCCGCGATCATCTAATTAGTTGACGTCTTGAGCCCCGGCGACGTGCCGGTACAGCAAAACCAAACGCGCATTCTAACGCTATCAGCCGGGCTTTGCTTTGGCGGCGCCCGGCGGCTGTCGGTCGGGCGTCGCAACAGCGGAACGGCGCCCGGCGCGGCAAGCATCGGGTACGGCAATGCGGAAGCGGTAATGTTTGCAAGCTGCAGCGGTTTGACGGAACCCTTAAACTACGTAGTCGCGCGGCGCCTGGTGCCCGCATTACAAAAGGGTTTCGAGGCTCGCTGGATGGACGTCGATCAATACGAAAACTTTCCGGTCGCGAGCGTGTTGCTGCCCAGGGCGCTGCGCGCGCCCATCGGCATTATCTATCAGGTTGTGCGCACGGCGGGCGACATCGCCGACGAAGGCGATTGGAGCGCAACCGAGCGGCACGCCCGTCTCGCCGACTTCCGCGCCGGCCTCGGCGCGGTAGCGGAACAACGCGCGGCGCCAGTCCATCCGCTGTTGTTCGACAAGCTCGCCGGCGTGGTCGCGCAGTATAAACTGCCGCTCGCGCCGTTCTACGATCTGCTCCAGGGGTGCGCCCAGGATATCGACGCCGGCCGTTTCGCCGACCGCGCCGCGCTGCTCGACTATTGCCGTCACTCGGCCAACCCGCTCGGGCATCTGATGCTGCATCTGATCAACGCGGCCACGCCGGAGAATCTCGCCGAGGCCGACGCGATCTGCACGGCGTCGCAGTTGATCAGCTTCTGGCTGGACGTCGCCGCCGACTGGAAAAAGGACCGCGTGTACCTGCCGCTTGCCGATATGCGGCGCTTCAACGTGACCGAGGCGCACATTGCCGGCGGAGTTGCCGATGAAGACTGGCGGGCGCTCATGGCGCACGAAGTGTCGTTCGTGCGCGAGATGCTGGTGCGTGGCGCGCCGCTCGCCTTGCGGATTCCGGGCAGGCTGGGCATCGAGTTATGCGGTGCCGTTCACGGCGGCCTACGCTTTCTCGAACGCATCGAGAGCGCGGGCTACGACGTGTTTCACGAGCGGCCGGTGCTCAATACGTTTGACTGGTGCGTGGTCGCGGCCCGCACCGTGGTGATGTGGCTGTCGCGTCGCGTCGGCGTGCAAGCGCGTTCAATCGAGGGTAATGCTTAATGGCGGTGGTTCTGTTTCTTCTGTCGTGTCTCTCCTTGCTGATCTGGTGTGTGCTGTTGTTCGCGCGCGGCGGTTTCTGGCGCGCGCGTCCTGCTGCGCCGCTGACCATCGCGCCGCGCGCAGCGTGGCCGGCCGTGGCCGCCGTGGTGCCGGCCCGCAATGAAGTCGATGTGATCGCAGAGGCGGTGACCACGCTGCTTCAGCAGGACTATGCGGGCGACTTCCACGTGATCGTCGTCGACGACCACAGCACCGACGGCACCGCCGACGCCGCTCGCGCAGCGGCCTTGCAGTTGCAATGCCCGGACCGTCTGACCGTGTTGAGCGCGAAGCCGCTGCCGCCCGGTTGGTCGGGCAAGGTGTGGGCGCAGTCGCAAGGTATCGAGGCCGTGCGCACGCTCGGCTTGTCCGCGGACTACCTTCTGCTGACCGACGCCGACATCGGCCATCCCGCCGACGCGGTCGCGCAACTCGTCGCGCGCGCCGACGCGGAACGGCGCGATCTCGTCTCGCTGATGGTGCGGCTGCGCTGCGATTCGTTCTGGGAAAAGGCGCTGATTCCCGCCTTCGTATTCTTCTTCGCCAAGCTGTACCCGTTCTCGTGGGTCAACAACCCGCGCAATCGGACGGCGGCGGCCGCGGGCGGCTGCATGCTGGTGCGCCGTAGCGCGCTGGAAGAAGCAGGCGGCATCGAGTCGATCCGCGCGGAGCTGATCGACGATTGCAGCCTCGCCGCACGCATCAAGCATCGCGGCACGGGGCGTCATCCGATCCGGCTGGATGTGGCGGCGCGCAGCGTGTCGCTGCGTCCGTACGATAGCTGGCGTGAGATCTGGAATATGATCGCGCGCACGGCTTTCACGCAGCTGCGCTACTCGCCGCTGCTGCTGGCGGGCACGTTGGCCGGCATGACGATCATCTATCTGATGCCGCCGGTCGCCGCGCTGGTGCTCGGTCCGACAGGCTGGCCCGCGTGGCTCGCGTGGGCCGCCATGTGCTGCGCGTATGCGCCGATGCTGAGCTATTACCGCCGCTCGCCGTTGTGGGCGCCGTTTCTGCCGCTGATCGCGTTGTTCTATGTCGGCGCGACGTTTGCGTCGGCGGTGCGTTATTGGCGCGGCAAGGGCGGACAGTGGAAGGCGCGGGTTCAGGCGCCGGTGCAGGAACGCTGAAGCGAACGGAGTTGGAAATCGCGGAGGAATGCAAAAGCGGCGCTCGGGCGCCGCTTTTTTACTTGGTGAGCATCATGTAAAGCTGGATCACCATGTCGGGCGAAAATGTGAACGGCACCCAGCCGTGGCCGGTGTGGCGCATGACCAGCAGACGGTCGCCGTTCGACTGTTTCTGCACCGCCATGACCGGATTCTTGGTGGACACGAAGCGCCAGCCCGGCGGAATGCCCGGCGGCGGTTCCGGCGTCATCGACGCGCGCGCGTTCGACAGCTCCTCGATCAGTTGGCCGATCTGCTCCGCGCGCAATGCGACGGTCTGGCCGCCGATCGTCATGGTGATCTCGTTCTGCGCGGGGCGATTGATTTCGAGCGTGGGCTGAAGCTGCGGGGCCGGCGCCTCGCCTTCGACGACGGCCGCCTCGGTCTCAGCCGCTTTCGCAGTGGATTCGGACGCGACCTGATCCGCGGATGCAGACGCTGGCGGCGCGGCGTTCTCTGCGGGTGTCTCGGGAATGTTTTCGGCCAGCGGGGCCACGACAGCCTGAATGAGCTGATCGACGCCCATTTCCAGTGCGCCGAGCTGTTCGTGAAGATTCATGCGAGCTTTTCTCTGGTAAGACCCACGATTTTAACTGCTGCGCGTAGGCTTTTACCTGTCGCTAACACAGTGACGTTGTAACAAAATGCTTGCGGCCGAGCCGGCTTGCGGGACACAGCCGCTTGTTCATGCAGAGACTACTGCTTCAGATAGCCCGCTTGCCTGAACCAGTCGAGCGCGTCGCTCAAGCCCTCGCGATAGGGCCGTGCGCGGTAGCCGAGTTCGCGTTCCGCTTTCGCCGACGTGAAGTACATCTTGTTCTTCGACATTTTCAAGCCGTCGATGGTGACGAACGGTTCGCGTTTCGTGATCTTGGCGACTGCTTCGGCACCCATGGCCAGCGGATAGAGTGGCCAGCGCGGCAGACTCAGCGTCGGCGCCTTGCGGCCTGTCAGCGCTGCAATATCCGCGAGCATCTGCTGAAGCGGCAGATTTTCGCCGCCGAGAATATAGCGCTCGCCGATCTTGCCGTGTTCGAGCGCGAGGAAATGGCCGGCCGCGACGTCATCCACGTGCACGAGATTCAGGCCCGTGTCGACGAACGCAGGGATCTTGCCGAGCGCCGCTTCGACGATGATGCGTCCCGTCGGCGTCGGCTTGACGTCCCGCGGTCCGATCGGCGTGGAGGGATTGACGATCACCGCCGGCAAGCCGTCTTCGGCAATCATCCGCTCCACCGCGCGCTCGGCCAGCACCTTGCTGCGCTTGTACACGCCGATCGCCTGATCGGCTTTGAGCGGCGAGGTTTCGTCGGCGGACTGGCCGGAACTGGTCACTTTCAGCGTGGCCACGCTGCTCGTGTAGACAATGCGCTCGACGCCTTCCTTCAGCGCCGCCCGCATGGTCGCTTCGGTGCCTTCGAGGTTCGAGCGCTCGATCTCGCTCGGGTCAGGCGCCCACAGCCGATAGTCGGCGGCCACGTGCAGCAGATAGCGCACGCCGCGCAGCGCGTGGCGCATCGACGCTTCGTCGCGCATATCGCCGATCACGATTTCCGCGTCCAGCGACTCGACGTTCTGACGCGGACTCGTGGCGCGCACCAGCACACGCACCTTGAAACCCTTTTGTTGCGCGATGCGCGCCACCGACGAGCCGACGAAACCGGAGGCGCCGGTCACGAGCACGAGATCGCGATTCTGTTCGGTCATTCTGTTTCCATTTCCCGCGTGACAGTCGACGGATTGTACGTGGCGCGCGCGCCGTGTGTCGCGCCGGCGGTCCCCTGCGAACAACCAGATGCGCGCTTTGCCGTGCACGCTCGCCGGGACGCGACTAGAATGCCGGCTTGAAAGTATGCGAAGAGAGGACGGCATGGCCCCGGATCTGGATCAGCGGATCGAAACGTATTACGTGCGCGTGCGCGGCACCGTGCAGGGCGTCGGTTTTCGCCACGCGACCGTGCGGCAGGCGCATGCGCTCGGTATCAAGGGATGGGTGGCGAATCTCGACGACGGCTCTGTCGAAGCGATGTTGCAGGGCTCGGCCAACCAGGTCGACCGGATGCTGTCGTGGTTGCGTCACGGGCCGCCGGCGGCGCGCGTGACCGAGGTGGCCGGCGAAGAGCGCGCGACCGAAAAGCGTTACGAACGTTTCGAGCAGCACTGAGCGGCAGCGCGTAGAACGCGCGAATCACGCAAAACAAAAGGCGGCGCGCCATCATGCGCGATGGCGCGCCGCCTTGCCGTGTTTGCGTGACTGCGCTTCGGTCAGCGGCCCAGCGCGCTCAGCGCGCCAGCAGCAGACTCTCCGCAAAGCCCCATTCGTCTTCGATCCATTGATGGCTGCACAGGAAGCCGGCGTCGTCGGCAATCGCGGGCATTTCTTCCGCGCGATATTTGTGGCTGCTCTCGGTCCAGATCGTTTCGCCCGCCTTGAGCGACACCGTCAATTGCGCCGCGCCCACGTGGGCGGTGATGTCGCGCTTGGCTCGCAGATGCATTTCGATGCTGCGCGCGTCCGGGTTGAAGCGCGCGACGTGTTCGAACGCCTCGAGCGGAAAGTCGCCGTCGAGTTCGCGATTGATGCGCGCCAGCAGGTTCAGATTGAACGACGCGGTGACGCCGATCGAGTCGTCATAGGCGGCCACCAGGACGGGCGTCGGCTTGATCAGGTCCGTGCCGAGCAGCAACGCGTCGCCGGGAGCGAGCATGTTGCGGATATCGCGCAGGAAACGTGTTGCCGCGAGTCTGCCGAAATTACCGATCGTACTGCCAAGAAACAGCACAAGTAACCGCTCGTCCGACGCGCGCTGCTTGCTCACTTCAGCAAGGCCGGCCAGGTAATCGCGTTCATAACCGACAATCGAAATGCGCTCGATGTCGCCGAGTTCGCGCCTGCACAACTGCAATGCACTGCGCGAAATTTCAATCGGACAGTAAGAAGTAGGGCGCTTTTTACACAGCGCTTCCAGAATGCGCCGTGTTTTGCGGCCGCTGCCGCTGCCGAGTTCGGCGACCGTCACGTCATGTGGCAAGTGCGCGACGATGTCCGCGGCGTGTCTGGTAAGCAGGCGCTCCTCGGCGCGCGTCACGCCGTATTCCGGCAGCACGGTAATCACTTCGAACAGCGCGGAGCCCACTTCGTCATACAGATACTTGGACGGCAACTCTTTCTGCGGCGTATGGGTGAGGCCGGCGCGAACGTCGGCGGCAAAGGCGGAACGTAGGTCGGGCGATGCGTCGTGCGATAGGGCTGGCTGGGTCATGCTGTCTCCAGTAGTCACATTCGATGAACGGGATGCTGCCGGGCGGCGGCACGCGAGATGAACGCAGTTGAGGCGTGCCGTGGAGAAGAAGGTCGGGCTCGGTCCGTAGGACTGTCATCGCCGGCCTGGCTCAGGGATGCTGCACATGCTGTCCCCGAGGGGACGTCCTTCGGGGGCGTTGCGAACGGTAATGCAAGCAGCGTCGCAAGACTAGGTAGCAAGATTCGCGCTTCAGCCGCTTGGCGCGAAATGATGTGAGGCGTTGCCGGTGAAAAGACCGGCGTGGTTGGCCGCACATGAAGTTATGTTCTAGTCCATCGACGCGTGATGCGCACGGAATAATTTCGGCTGATTGTTGACAGTGCGCGGCACCTACGCGAAGCCGCGAACGGATAACCCGTCTAGAATGCCGCCTTCATATCGTTTATCGAAAGCAAAAAATACAGTGCTGGACACGCGCTGCCCGCCTATGAGATTCCATTTCCAATGACAACAACGAATGCCGGGCGGCTGCATGCTGCACTGCAAACAACCTCGCTCGCGCACGCGCTGGTGTCGCGTCTCGAAGCGACTGCCCAACGGGGCGCTCGATGAATCAGTATGCCCTGAAGCGCGGGATCGCGTTGTCGGTGTGCGCGACCACGACCTTTGCATTACTGTCCGCTTACGCAACCCTGCTCGCGCCGCTAAGCGGCCTCGACATTTTCGCCTGGCGTGTCGTCCTGACCGTGCCGGGCGCGCTGTTGCTGGTGGCATTGAGAAAGCGCCTGCCCATTCTGCGGCAACTTCTTTACCGCATGGTGACCGCCCCGAAACTCGGCTTGGCGATGATCGTGAGCGCGGCGTTGCTTGGCGCGCAACTGTGGGTATTTCTGTGGGCGCCTCTACATGGCCGGATGCTCGAAGTCTCGCTCGGTTATTTTCTCCTTCCGCTGGCGATGGTGCTTGTCGGGCGCTTTTATTATCACGAGCGTCTGGACCGTTTGCAGTGGCTCGCTGTTGCGTGCGCGGCGGTCGGTGTCGGTCATGAACTGTGGGTGACGGGCGCATTTTCGTGGCCGACCTTGCTGGTTTCGCTCGGCTATCCGCCGTATTTCGTTTTGCGTCGCAAGATCAATCACGACTCGCTCGCGATGTTCACCGTGGAGATGGCGCTACTGTTGCCGCCGGCAATCGTGCTGGTTTTCAACGGCGGCTCGCTGGCGATGATCGCCGGCCATCCGGATCGGTGGTGGCTACTGTTGCCTGGCCTCGGCGCGCTGAGCACCATTGCGCTGGCGTCGTATCTCAAGGCGAGCCGGTTGTTGCCGGTCGCATTGTTCGGCATTCTCGGCTATGTCGAACCGGTGTTGCTGGTGCTGATCTCGATCACGT
Organism: Paraburkholderia sp. BL6669N2; assembly: GCF_003387275.1. Lineage (NCBI taxonomy): Bacteria > Pseudomonadati > Pseudomonadota > Betaproteobacteria > Burkholderiales > Burkholderiaceae > Paraburkholderia > Paraburkholderia sp. BL6669N2. The sequence goes on from NZ_QUNA01000002.1 coordinate 3,476,584, forward strand.
TGCTAGGTGAAACGCTGAGCGTCGCGCAGTTGGCGACCTACGTTCCCATCTGGATCGCGGTCGCGCTAACGGCACTGCATAGCGTGCGCCTCATTCGTCTCGCCCCGAACTGAGCGGGCTGCGCCGCGGCGAATGAGCAGTCGACGAAGCGGCGGCGCGCTCTAGTGATGCGCGGCCGTACGATCGGCGTTGAGACGCGTCGGACCGGCTTGCGCTTCGATCGCTGCGCGCAGTGCGGGCCGCCAGCCGAAGCCGAACAACGCTTCGGCCAGCACGAACAGCGGTCCGATCAGCAGGCCGATCACATCATCCACAAAGGCAGGCTTGCGATGTTCGTAGGCAACGTGCCCGATGAACTGAAACACCCAGCCAACCAGAAAAAGCCCGACGCCGATCACGAGCCACATGAACGTGGATTGTGTGGCGGTCCACTGGCCGAACGCGACGCAGAGCGCGGACACGAAGGCCATCATCACGCCGAGCGGCACGTCGAGCACGAGGTAATACAGCGTGGCCGCGACGAATAAAACCCACGCCGGCGATAGCGTTAGCGGCCAGGCGTCGACAACGAAAGCCGGCCGGCTCAACAATACCGCCAGGGCCAGCACGATCATCGGAATGCCGATGAAATGCGTGGCGATATTGCGCCGGTCACGGTGGTAGGCCGCGTATTGCGTAAGCTGTTGCGTCAGCGTTCTCATGGATGCCGCTCCTCTGTCAAAGTCAGCATAATCGCGGGCAGCGGAATTTGAAACCATCGGGTAGCCGACAATCGGGCACGAGCGCCGTTCTATGAATGCGAGTTTCCCATCGAATGAGCTTGCCGCGCTGCTGGGACGCAGCGCGTGGTTTCGCACGGCGCCGGCTGCCATGCAGGCGCAGTTGATCGAAGTGGGACGTGTCGAACGGCTCGCCGCCGGGCAGCGGCTGTTCACGCGCGGCGATTCCGACGACGGCATCTATTGCGTGCTCGACGGCCTGATGAGAATCGGCGCGGCCAGTTCGGCGGGCAAGGAGGCTTTGCTTGCCGTGATCGAGCCGGTGAACTGGTTCGGCGAGATCGCGCTGTTCGACAACCGGCCGCGAACCCACGACGCGTATGCCGAACGCGATTCCGAGCTGTTTCATGTGCCGCGCGCCGCACTCGTCGCGCTACTGGAACGCACGCCTGCTTATTGGCATCTGTTCGGTTTGCTGTTGACGCAAAAGCTGCGTCTTGCTTTCGACGCGATCGAAGAGGCCGCATTGCTGCCTGCGGCGCAGCGCGTGGCGCGCCGCTTGTTATTGATGGCGGGTGGTTACGGCGAGCCCGGTGCATTGCGGCGCGTGCTCAAAGTCCCACAGGAAGATCTCGCGATGATGCTGGCGTTGTCCCGGCAAACGATCAACCAGGTGCTGAAGCAGTTCGAAACGCAAGGCGCGCTGAAGCTCGGTTATGCGGAAATCGAAATTGCCGATGTGCAGAAGCTGGCGGCATTGGCTGAGTTGAATCCCGTGGGGGATTGATCGCGACGAGTAGTCCGCGAGACGCTGCAACGCGCCGATCAAATCCCTGAGAACATGGTTAGCGCGCCATCACGGCCGCGCTGCGGCGCCTCAACGGTCCGATCATCGCGGCGGGAAGTGTCGCGATCAGTGTGTGCAGTGTGAAGTCGAGGTCGTCGGGAGCGATGTCGAGTTGCACGCGAATTTCCTGGCGAACCGCCTGCGTGGCGACGACATAAACACCGAGAGGAGAATGGAGCAGGGCGCGAAGCTGGGTGCCGGGGAGCTCCTGCGGTCGGTGAGGCAGAGTTATCTGCAAGCGCACGCGTGCCGCGAGGAAGGGAATGACGTTGTTGCGCTGAACGTGCGGCTCGTTGAGCGGGTGAATAGAGAAACTGTCGATTGATTGTGTGAGAGCCATGTGATGCGGCGTTCATCGACGCCATGGTTGATCGAGACAGTTCGAGATTAGACGTCTGCGGGTAAACGCGGTGCAAAAATTGGGGTGTGCGTTAGAAAAAAACCGCGAAAAAAAAAAAGGCGAGTCGTATGACTCGCCCTCCCTGAACGGCACAGTTCGGCTTCGATTACCTATACATACCTGGCCGCTGCGTGCCGAAACCGATCACGTGTTATTGCGTTTTTGTCGTGTCGGTCTTTGCGCCGTCGGCTTTTACCGGGGCATTGCTGGCCTCTTTCGCGCCCTCCGTTTTAGTCTTGGCGGCGCTCGTTTCAGCCGCGGCCTTCTTCGTGGTCTTGTGGGCTTTTGCCGTGTGATGGGCGGACGTCTTCTTCACGTGCGCTGTGGTCGCGGCTTTGGCCGGCGCCTTCGTTGCTGCGGCGCCGTCGTCCGTGGCGCCCGTTTGAACGGCGGTGCTCGCCTTCAGGTTCGCCTGGCCGGCGGGTTGCGTTTGCGCGGGCTGCGCGGCGGACGGTGCGGCCGTTTGAGCGAAAGCGGTCGACACGAGCAGAGCGGAAGCGAGAGCGGCGAAAAGCGTCTTCATGGTTTAACTCCTGGTTTTAACCGGTTGATTCTTGTGTCGCGGCTGAAATGTTTCAGCGCTGCCGGTTTAACGTTGACGGGAAGACAGGAGTTGACGTCGCTCTGGTGACAAAACGTAACCGCTGAAACATATTGGGGATGCCGAAGCAGTTTCGGCCCTCCGGGTTGCGCCGCGGCTCCAAGTTGGAAACTCGCTTGTTCGCACCCAAGGCGCTATCTATATTGTGATATAGGAGTTTTTACCGGCGGAATATCATCTGCCTCCCCGTCAACCGGGCGGCCTGACTTCTCATCTAACTTGGGCGATACACCAGATGAACCCGTCACTCAAACTCGCGCAGCGGCGCTCGCAGGATCCGGCATTTCTGCAAGGCTACTTCTCTGGCGTCGGCCTGGACATGGGTGCCGGGCGCGATTCCGATTTCGGCTACGCGGATCTTTTTCCTCGCATCGAACAACTGATCGCATGGAACGTGGATGAACGTGACGTTATCTATATGGACGACGCGCCAGCCGATGTATTTGATTTCGTTCATTCAGATTGCCTCGGGCGTTTCGCCAATCCTCAGCAAGTGCTCGCCAGGTGGCTCGAACTTATCAAGCCCGGCGGTTATTTGATTTTGACGTTGCCGACCGATTCTCGCGGCGAGGAAATAATCTCGCCCACCCTGACGGACGTCGATCATGAACGCACCTTCAGCCTGCATCGGCCTGACCTGGCAATTGCGGGTTCCGCGAATGCGCTCGACCTGGTGAACGATGCTTCGGCTGTTTCATCGTGCGAACGCTTTTGCGTTCTCTGCGAGTTCGCCGAGAACCGGCAAGAGGGTTTCGCTGGCAGACAACATCAGGCGGCCGCGTACGCGATAGAAATAGTGCTGCGCAAGCGCGATGTGCCTCGACTCTTCGACCTGGTCACTGCCATGCCGAGTGCGGAAACCGATTCGGCGATGCTGGACCTTTGCCAAGAGACGTTAAGACTGTATCCGTATCGACTCCAGACCTACTTCCACATCAACCTCGAACTGGTGCGCCGGGGTCTTTGCGATCAACTCGAGGAGTTATGGGACGAGAGCGTCCGACGACTCCCGAACGAGCGCTTGCCTCGACTCTTCAATGCACTGATGCTGATTGCTGTCGGCAAACTCACCGAGGGTTTTCGTCGACGTGAGGCGTTGTTCGACGGCTCGGATTGGCGAGGCCGGACTACCGTGGCGCCGCCGGCTTACGCAAACTGGCATGGCGAGTCGCTCGAAGGCAAATCGATCGTTATCTGGAGCGAATTCGGTCTGGGCGACGAGATTTTCTTTTTTCGGTTTGCGCGGATTTTTCGCGAACGCTACGGGGCGGTGCGGGTGACGGTGGTATGTCAGGCGCCGCTCGTCGACCTGTTCAGGGCCTCGGGCGAGGCCGCGGCGATCTGCTCCGTCGAAGACGCGCCGCTACTGCCGTTTCATGACTATTGGGTCTATCCGCATGCGATCCCGGTGTGGGCATCTCTCGACATCGATCATTTGCCGGACGTGGTGCCGTATCTGCGGGCGGGCGTCGCGCACACACCGATGGCCTTGCCGGGCAATCTGCAGGCATTGAAAATCGGCGTGATCTTCAAAGGTGCGCCCACGCACGAGAACGACGCTGCCAGATCGCTGCCGTCGCTCAGCTGTCTCGATCCGCTCTTCGCGCTCGAAGACGTGGAGTTCTACATCATGCAGAAGGGCCAAGGCGAAGACGAAGCCGCCGACTACGCCATGCGCTTGCGCAACGTGCATGATCTCGGACCTGGTCTTCGTTCGTTTGGCGATACGGCAAAACTGATGGACGCGCTGGACCTGGTCATTAGCGTGGACACCTCGGCGGCCAATCTGGCGGGCGCGATGGGTAGGCCGCTGTGGCTGATGTTGCCCATGCTGGGCGACTGGAGATGGCACCTTGAACGGGAAGACAGTCCGTGGTTTCCCTCTGGCCGCCTGTTTCGGGAACAAGGCAGAGGGTGGCCCGAGGTCGTGGAGCGGATTCGTTTGGCTTTGATCGAACTGCGGAACACAAGATGAAGGCCGGCCGCTCGCACGAATAGAATGCATCGCGCCGGTGGCCGGCGCTTTGCGTGACTAATTGAACGGGTTCTGCACGACGCCCGGCTTCGCATCCGGTTCATCCTTGACCTTCGCGGGCAAATTGCTCTGCGCCTGCAAGCTGGCCACGATCGCATCTACAGCTTCTTTCAGTGCCAATGCCGCCTTCAATCCGCGCTGATCCTGCGTCAACTCCAGCGTGCCGTTCAGCACAATGCGCGTCGTGCCGTTACTCACCGTCAACGCATCGCCTTGAATGTTGAGCACGTCGTCGTCATTCGAATAGGGTTTAAACACCTTTCAGTCCTCGCGGTCGCTGATCTTTGAGGTTCTCCGGAATGCCCGGAAAACGGATGCCCGATGCTGCTTCAAGTTCGTGAATCGTCTTGATGTCGTAACGATTCGTCGAGACGTTGTCCACTACCACGGCGAACGCCATCTTTCGCGAAGGCACGTAGACCGCCTTGAACAACTGCGTCGGCACGAATACGCCCGTCGGTCCGATAGTCTGCAACTGCTGGCCGTTGAAGATCGGCCCGGTGACCACATAGGTATCGTCGTACGACACTGCGATTTTGCGCACCGACGTTTCAATGCGCGCCCACAGGCGCTGATTGTTCTCGCGGTTTTGGGGCACGACGTTGGCCAGCGAGAACGATTGTGCCATCGCTTCCTGATTCCAGCGATTGCCCGCCGGACTCATGTGACCGCGGTCGAATCCGCTGCGTTTGTAGTCCGCGAGCGTGGCGCCCTCACCGTCCGGCAGGCGCGCGTCTTCGAAGAACTTGTTGGTGCGCACCATGTCTTTGGCGGCCTCGATATGATCGCGCGTCAGATGCTCGGCGGACCACAGCGGACCGTGCGTGATGCCCGAATGCAGAACCGCGAAATCGCTATAACAAAGCATGCGCGTTTTCGACGCCATCTTCTGATTGCTCAGAACCGGCCATTGCGCATTCGATGTGAATTGAGTGCAGGAAGGCGCTGCGCTGGCGTGAGCGGCAACGACAAACAACAGATAGGCAAACCACTTCTTCATGTGTCGGTCAGTCGAGGGATCGGGGGCGCAAGTATAGCCTTGCGAGCCCGTCCCGCGCGACGTGAAATGCAGGGAAACACCGGAGGGGAAAACGGATTCGCGCGTTGAGCGCTGTCATGAAAACGATGCCGCCGCATGGCGCGCACGGCAACGTCCCACATCTTGCCGCACCAAAAAAAACGGGCCGCCTTGCAGCGACCCTAATGCGTGGACTTCCGACTCTACTCACGCAAACTTAAGGCGACCTTAAATGCGCGAGCGACGAAATCGCAATCAGGGAATCAAAAACGCGGCGTACGAACGCACGGACAAAATGACCCATGCGCTAGCGGAGCGCCGCCCGCGCACGGAAATTTAGACCGATAAAAACGAGTGCTAAAACCTAATTGTCGAACACGCTGTGTTCGGCGCGGACCTGTTGGCGGTCCACTGCTTGCAAGCGCCAGAAACCGCTGGCCTGCGCGCGCGTCGGCAGGGCGGTCCATGCCGCGGCGCCTTGCGCGGCGCTCACGCGCTGCTTGCGGTCCACGTGCAATCCGCGCAGCGTGCACAGCGGCGCATCCGTGCTGGGCGCACAGAGAGTCGTCACGCCGTTATCGTCGCGCAGTTCGCCCCACGGGGGCAGATCGATCCCTTGGTGTGCTTCTCTCGACCACCGGTGCTCGTCGATGTCGAGCCATAGCACAGCGTAATCATGGCTGACGGTGGGATCGGAACCGTTGATGAGGATGGTCAGTCGCATGGCGGGTTCCGTACAAATTGCGAAGTTGTGCTTTAACAGTCTATGCCGCAACGGGCGTTATGCAAGACAAACCGCATGACGATCAGGTACGAAAAAAAGGACGCACGCTGCGCACGGTTGTACGATAGCCGCGTCCTGTTAACGTTCGCGGAGGCACGCCATGCTTCATCGATTTTTGCAATGCACAGTGATGGCGGCATGCCTGAGCGCGGCGGCGATCGTCAACGCCGCCGCGGCGGACAGTGCACCGTTCGCGGCGCCGGCGCCGGTTGTGTATGTCGCCGACTTCGATCTGGACGTCGCGAACGTGACACCGGACAGCGGACCAGGCCAACGCGTGCGCCGCCTGCGCGGTTTGCTGCCGAGCGGACCCGGACCGATGGGCGAGGACAAGAATCCGCAGGATCATGCGAAACATATCGTGGACGAAATGGCGGAAGCGCTAACGGACGATCTGAAAAAGGCGGGCGTCGACGCGCGCCGCAGTGCGCCGGGTCAACCGTTGCCGACTGTCGGTTGGCAAGTGCGCGGCGTGTTCTTGAGTGTCGACGACGGCAATCGCCTCAGGCGTGCCATGGTCGGATTCGGCGCCGGCCAGAACGACATTCAGGTGGCGGTGTCGTGCGACAACCTGGGTACGCCTGATTTGCCGCCGCTGTATCAGGCCGTCGACGAAGCCGACAGCAAAGGCATGCCGGGCGCGGCCATCAAACTGAATCCGTACGTGATCGCCGCCAAGTTCGTGATGGCGAGCGGCGACGAGAAGAAGACGATCAAGAAGACGGCTCAACAGATCGCCGATGCGGTCGTTGCGAAACTGCATGGCGCTGCGCAGTCGAAGCCGCAATAGTTCGAGTTGAAATGCCTGAGGCCGCGCGCGCCGCAGGCGTTCAACTTTCGAACGTTCAAGCGTTCAAGCCAGATCCAGCGTGCCTGTCAAATCTCCCAGCGGCGCGAGTCCGCTGCTTGCGAATGCCCGATCGCGTGCCACCACGCCATCGAGCGGCGTGAGCCCATGCACGCGGCTGATCAGTCGAAGGATCGAGTTGGTGTCGTATACCGTGTGATCGACGTAGCCCTTCTTCGCCAGCGGCGAAATCACCAGCGCGGGAATCCGCGAGCCCGGGCCCCAGCGATCGCCCTTCGGCGGCGACACGTGATCCCACCAGCCGCCGTTCTCGTCGACGGTGACCACCACGACCGTGTTTGCCCATTGCGGCCCGCGTTGAATATGCTCGATCACCGTCGCGATGTGACGGTCGCCCGATGCGACATCCGCGTAACCCGCGTGCATGTTCAGATCGCCTTGCGGCTTGTAGAACGCGACCGTCGGTAAGCGTCCTGCATCGATATCCGCGATCAGATGGTTGGTCGACGCGTCGTTGCCGAGGCCGCCGTCGCGCAGATACTTGCGCCGCGCCACCGTGCCCGGCGCGTAATTCGCGAAGTAGTTGAACGGCTGATGGTGATACTGGAAGTCGGGCACCGCGCCGGTATCCTGATGCTCCAACGCGTACTGCCACGCGCCGCTGTACCAGGCCCAGTCGACACCCTTGTCGGTCAGCCGGTCGCCGATCGTCGCGTAATTCTGCGGCGGCAGCACGCGCGGATTCGACAGGTCCGCGAAGGCCGGATTGCCGCCTTCGGCCGGCCGCACGTTGCTCGGCTGATAGGGCGGCGCCATCGTGTTGACGGCGTAGCCGTCGGCGGTGAACGCGCCGTCGTTGACGAATTTCGGCGGACCGTCGAGCGCGGAGGCGGGCGAGTCTTCCGCCTGCTTCAGCCGCGTGCCGGTGGGATCGTCGCCGTCGACCACGGACACCATCTTCTTCGCCGGGCTGTTCTGGATGTCCGGATAGAACGGCGCCTGCGCCGAGATCAGGAAGATGTGGTTCAGCCACGAGCCGCCGAAAGCCGCCATGAAAAAGTTGTCGCACAGCGTGTACTGCTGCGCGAGATTCCACAGACGCAGCGTGTCGGCGGAATTGCGGTAGTGTCCCATCACCAGACCGCCGGAATCGCCCCACGCGGCGAACTGGTTGTTGCGGCCGGCGTTGATCTGCATCTGGTTCTGATAGAAGCGATGCACGAGGTCGCGCGTGATCACGCCGGTCGGCAGCGGCGCGCCCTGCGCGTCGGCGATATGGAACGGGCGGTTGTGCAGATTGACGATATCCTTCTGGCCGATCATGTAGCGCTTGCCATCCACTTCCTGGGCTTGCGGCACGAGGCCGCCCCAGATGGCCGGCAAGCGCGGCAGCGGCGTCTTGCCGTCGCGGTCGAGTTGCAGATAACGTTCTGCGCTCACGGCGTCGAGCGGATGCTGAACGCCGGGGAAGTTGCCGTACAGGTTTGCGAAGCTGCGGTTCTCCGCGTAGATCACGACGATGTGCTTGACCTGATCGTGAAGCGCGGCGTCCAGACGCAGGTCGGCGGCGCTGCGCTGCGCGCCGGTGCTCGACATGCTTTGGTCGGTTTTGCAGCCCGTCAGCGCCAGTCCGATACCGACTGCTGCCAGGCCGGTAAGGACTCGGCGGCGGTCGGGGTCGTCGGGGTTGTCATCGGCGTTCGGCGGCAGGCTGGAGTCGTTGTCGGTCATCGGGAAGCTCCGAAAGGGCTGTGACGGACGCAGGCGCGCTGCTCGGGGCGGCGTGCGCGCGGCACCGGTTGCGGATTCGAGGTGGCCGGACGGTTCCGGCTAGGGGAGTCTACGCTTCACGCGCCAACTATTGTGTGTCGCGTCGACGGCAAGCAGAAGCCAATGCCGCGTGTCGACGGGGTGACGCTTTTGCGTGGCATAGCGGTCGACCATCAGTTCGAGTTCGTCGAGCGCGCGGCGGTGGCAGGTGGCATTGGCACCGGAACCATCCGCGAATTCGACGACGGCGGCCGCCGCCCTGGCCGGTTCGGGCAAGTGCGCGGTGCGCACCGCACAGCCCGGATAAAGGTGCGAGTCGGCAACCTGAATCTGAATGGAATCGGACATGAGCGTGGCCTCCCGACGCTTGAGCGGTCCATTGCGCGGCAGCGAGGCCTCGCGCAATGGACCGCTTCAAAAGCATAGCACCGCGTGAAATGGTGGCAGTGCAGCAATTGGCATGGTTAACCGCGGCGCGCCACGCGCTATCATGCTGATCTGACCTTGATGAACAGTAGAAACGGCAGCCAAGATGGCAAAAGAAGAGCAAACAGGAGCGGGACGCAAGCAAGCGAAGCCACGCGGTGCGGCAGCGTCGATTTCGCACGACGACGCGTTGCCGCGGGCCCGGGCAAGCGACGCCGACACCCAGGAGTCCACCGACGAAGAGAGCGCCGGCGGATCGACTTATCTCGTGCCGGGCCTCGAGCGTGGCCTGCGCATTCTGGCGGAATTCAGCGCGCGCGAGCCGGTGCTCGGCGCGCCCGAATTGTCCAAGCGCATCGGCATTCCGCGCACCACGACGTTCCGTTTATTGCAGACGCTTGAAGCGCTCGGCTTTCTCGAGCGCGTGAACGGCGACCGCTATTTCCGCCTGAGCGTCGCGGTGCTGAGGCTCGGTTTCGAATATCTGAGTTCGCTCGAATTGACCGATGTCGGCACGCCGATTCTCGAACGCCTGCGCGACGCCACGGGTCTGAGCACGCATCTGCTGATCCGCGATCAGCGCGACGTGGTGTTCGTCGCCAAGGCGCAAACCCATGCGCCCATGTTCAGCTCGGTGAAGGTCCATGTCGGCACGCGCTTGCCGGCGCATGCGACGGTGCATGGTCAGGTGTTGATGGGCGACTTGAGCTTCGAGGAATTGCGGCAGTTGTATCCCGAACCGCAACTCGAACGTTTCACCGAACGCACGCCCGCCACGGTTGAAGAACTATACGAACGAGTGCGCGAAAGCGCGGCGCTCGGTTATGCGCTGAGCGAAGCGTCGTTCGAGCGCGGTATTTCTGTGGTGAGCGCGCCCGTGCGCGACCAGAGCGGCAAGATCGCGGCGGCGTTGACCGTCACGATTCCGCGTTCGGATATCGGCGAAACCGAAGAGCGCGAGCCGCTTATCGTCGCGGTTTGCCAGGCGGCGCTCGAACTGTCCGAGCGACTCAGCTACCGGCCGCGTCCGGACGATCCGACGGCGATTCAGGCGCGCCGCAAGCAGGTAGCGGCGGGCTGATTCCGCTCTACTGCAGCTTTCACTCAGCGCTAGTCTGGCTGCGTTCGCAGCCGGACTAGCCGCATCAGATCACAACCCTATCAGTCCCAGCAGAACGTCAGAACGAGTGATGGATGCCAGTCAGAATGATCGTCTGGTTCCGTCCACTCGACACACCCGCCGTAAAGAAGGCCGCATCCGTATTCGAACCGGCACGCTCGTACAGAGCGTTCACATACAACTGCGTCGACTTTGACAACGCGTAAATGTCGCCGATTTCGAACTGCGTCCAGCGATGCCCCGCCAGCGTCGTCGTCGCGGCGCCGCCGGCCACGGTGTTAAACGGCGTGAACTGGTAATTTGCGCCGACGTCGTAGCTCTGATACGTGTCCGAGTGGCCGCCCGACTCCAGTTTCACGCGCGTGTACAGACCGTGCACGAGCAGCTTGCCGAACTGGTATGACGCGCCCGCCCCCATGTTCTCGACCTTGTCCGCGGTGTAATTGGCTGCAGCCACGCCTTGGAAGTTGGTGATGCCCGTCGTGACGATCGACGGCGTGCGATTGTGCTCGTTCGCATACGTCGCGCCGGCCTTGAACGGACCGTTGGCATAGCTAAGCGCAAAGCTCAGCGTCTTGCCGGTCGAAAAATTAGTCGTGTTGCCGAGACCCATCATCGCGCCGACCTGGAAGCCGCTGAAACTCGCCGAGCGGAATTTCACCGAATTGTCGAACGGCACCACGCCGGTGTCGGCGAGTTCGTCGATATTGCCCGGGTGGAACGCGTACCAACTTGCAGCCAGATAAGCCGTGCTCAGCGGACCCAGCACATCGAAGCTGAACGGCGTCTGATGACCGAGGGTCAACGTGCCGATCGTGTCCGAGCTCAGACCGACGAACGCCTGGCGATTGAACAGCACGCCCGCTTTAGCGAACGCGCCGGTGTTCGTATAAAAGCCGTTCTCCAACTGGAAAATCGTCTTCAGGCCGCCGCCCAGATCTTCCACGCCCTTCAGGCCCCAGCGGTCAGGCTGCATGTTGCCCTGTTCTTCCATCCACTTCGAATGCCCGCCGACATTGCTGATATACGCGACACCGGCATCCAGACTGCCGTATAGCGTCACACTGCTCTGCGCCCATGCGCCTGTCGTTGCGCAGATTGCCGTCAAGCCGGCTGCAATGATGTGCTTCACCGTTGGTTCTCCTGATCACACGACGGGTAGCTCTCGCCGGATTCGTCGTCCCTGATCCTTGCTTTGGGTTGGATGCAGTTCTGCGCGTTTACGCCGAAACTGCTACGCTTTATGTTCCATATATGGGCGTTTGTATCGCCTATGGAAAATTATAGTGAGTCTGTGGGTGGTCAAAATAAATTTTCGGACCCCGTACAAACCCGCATAAGGGCTGGCAGGATACGACTGAAAATTTGGCTCGAACCTTGCGCGACAAGGCTCACAGAGCATCGCAGCGGTTCACGCTCGATCCGGCGACGTTGTCTTTCGAGCGCCACGCTCGGTGTTTTCCCCTACCGGCCGAGATTTTTATTTTCCCCGGCCAAACCCGCTCCTATAATTATCCATACACGAACTGATGTTCCTTGTATGGAACATAGAGCTTCAGGAGAAGGCGAGAAATGACTGAACAATGGCGCTGCGCCGGCCATGCCGGCGACCTGTCCGATGACACGCCGCTCGAGTTCAAACTCGACGGCGCCGAGATCGGCATCTACAAGGTGGGCGAAGCGCTGTACGCGCTGGAAAACGTCTGCCCCCATGCGTACGCATTGCTGACGCAGGGCTTTGTCGACGGCGACACCGTCGAGTGCCCGTTGCACGAAGCCGTGTTCCATATCCCGACCGGCAAATGCTTGAAAGAGCCCGGTGGCCGCGACCTGAAGGTGTACTCGGTGCGCCTCGCCGGTGAAGAAATCCAGATCAAGGTGGAATGACATGCGAGAGCACATCGTGAACTTCAACCCTTTCCTGAAGCCGTGGCTCGCGCCGCAGCCGAACAACGTCGCGGGCAAGGGCGTGATCGAAAAGCCGGGCGAGACCGAGAACTTCATCTGGCAGACGCGCAAGGCCGAGCCGACGCAGTACGAGAACGACTTCGGCGATGCGCTCGAAAAAGTCTTCGAAGCGGGCGCGATCGAGTTGCAGGAAGTGGTCGACGGTCTGAACCGCGTCGGCTTCCGCACCCCGGAAGGCGGCACGTGGAACGCCGACCGCCTCGCCGCCGAATTCCGCCGGCTCGCCGAATAGGCGCGCTTCCCGAACACGTTTATCGCATTCGTACCCGGAGTCTCTTCATGACGTCCCCCAATACAACGCAAGGCGCCGATCCGATCCAGTCCTATCTGGACAAGGGCCTGCGCAACTACTGGTATCCCGTTGCACCGAGCTGGCAAGTCGGCGACGCGCCGGTCGGCATCACGCGTCTCGGTGACCAGATCGTGCTGTGGCGTGACAAGGAAGGCAAAGTCCGCGCGCTCGAAGACCGCTGCCCCCACCGCGGCGCGCGTCTGTCGCTCGGCTGGAATCTTGGCGGCAGCGTCGCGTGCTGGTATCACGGCATTGAAATCGACGGCAGCGGCGAAGTCGTCAAAGTGCCCGCCGTGTCGAACTGTCCGCTGGAAGGTCAGAAGTGCGTGAAGTCGTATCCGGTCGAAGAACATGCCGGCGCGATCTTCCTGTGGTTCGGCGACGAAGCGCATAAGGAACCCACGCCGCTCGTGCTGCCGGAAGAGTTGGTCGGCGAGGAATACGCGAGCTTCCTGTGTATGTCGCACTGGAAATGCAATTACCAGTATGCGATCGACAACGTGATGGACCCCATGCACGGCGCCTATCTGCATGCGACGTCGCACTCGATGGCCGAAGGCGACAAGCAGGCCGACATGCGTGTACGCAAGACCGAAACCGGCCTGATGTTCGAAAAGGTCGGCCAGCGCGACGTGAATTTCGACTGGGTGGAACTCGGCGAGACCGGCACGCTGTGGATGCGCCTGGCCATTCCCTACAAGAAGAAGTTCGGCCCGGGCGGCAACTTCGGAATCATCGGCTTCGCAACGCCGGTGGACGGCGACAACTGCCAGGTTTACTTTTGGCGCACTCGCAAAGTGTCGGGCTGGCAGCGCGACGCATGGCGCTTCCTGTATCGCAATCGCCTGGAAGGTCTGCATTGGGCCGTGCTGGAGCAAGACCGCTACGTGCTGGAGAGCATGGCGCCGAACGCGCGCGCTCATGAATTCCTGTATCAGCACGACGTCGGCATGACGCGTGTGCGCCGCATGTTGCGTCAGCGCGCGCAGCAGGACTTTGCCGCGCTGGAAGCGCATCGCGCTGAAGCGGCAAAAGCAGGCATCGCGCAACCGGCGGAAGCAGGCCACAGCCATGCATAACGACGCGTCCGCAGCGCTCAACGGCCGGCGCGTCCTCGTGACGGGCGGAGCGCGTGGTCTCGGCGCGGCGTTCGTCCGCTCGCTCGTGCAAGCCGGTGCGCACGTCGTGTTCGGCGACGTATTGCACGACGAAGGCCGCGCGCTTGCGGCATCGCTCGTCGAGCAAGGACATGCAGTCACCTACGTGCCGCTCGATCTCGCCGACCCCGCCAGCATCAAGCAATTCGCGGAGCAAGCTGCGGCGCAACTCGGCGGTCTCGACGCATTGATCAACAACGCGGCCATCACCAACTCCGGCGGCAAGTTCGCCGACGAGTTGTCTGTCGACACGTGGGACGCCGTGATGAACGTCAACGTGCGCGGCACCTGGCTGATGAGCACCGCCGCGCTGCCGTATCTGCGCGACTCGGGCCGCGGCAGCATCGTCAACATTGCCTCGGATACGGCGATGTGGGGCGCGCCGAAGCTGCTCGCCTATGTCGCCAGCAAAGGCGCGGTGATCTCGATGACCCGCTCGCTGGCGCGTGAATTCGGCGCTCACAACGTAACCGTCAATGCAATCGCGCCGGGGCTGACCGAAGTCGAAGCAACCGCATACGTGCCCGCCGACCGTCACGAGTATTACCTCCAAGGCCGCGCGCTGACGCGCGCACAAGTGCCCGACGACGTCACCGGGCCGGTGCTGTTCCTGTTATCCGATGCCGCTCGCTTCGTGACCGGCCAACTGCTGCCGGTCAACGGCGGCTTCGTGATGAATTGATTTTGTCGAATCGAAAGGAGAAAGAGATGGCGGACGCCGATATCGAACGCAAATCGTGGGACCAACCCGCGGACGCGAGCTTTGCCCAATGGCTGGACAGCCGCGTCGCGCGCCTGGAAACGCGTCGCTACGATTGGGACGCGCTGAAGTTTCAGGCCGACTACGACCCGAAGTACCGCCGCGCGCAAATGCGCTACGTCGGCACCGGCGGCACAGGTGTCGCGAAAGACATGAACACGGTGCCCGCGGGCGGCTTCACGTTTTCGACGATGGTGATTCCGGCCGGCAACATCGGCCCGAGCCATATTCATATGGATGTCGAAGAAATTTTTTTCGTGCTGCGCGGCAAGATGAAAGTGGTCTGCGAGAAAGACGGCGAGACGTGGGAAGCCGTGTTGGGCGAACGCGATCTGATCTCGGTGCCGCCGGGTGTGTATCGCACGGAAATCAACGTCGGGGAAGAAGACGCTTTGATGTGCGTGATGCTCGGTTCGCCGAAGCCCATTACGCCGACGTATCCGCCGGATTCGCCATTGGCCAAGCTCAAGCGCTAAGCCTTCAGACGCTTCCGCAGTTTTAAAACACCCGCGAAGGAAATCATGTCCGCAGTCCCGTCCGTCACAGCTGATCAGCACGCCACGCTCGAAGCCCGCCTTGCGCGCTTTCCGGCGCAGCAGATCTGGCTGGCCTCGCAACGCGCGGTGAGCTATCGCGAAGTGGATAGCGCCGACAGCAGCGCGTTGCCGCTGGTGCTGCTGCACGGTATCGGTTCGGGCGCGGCGTCGTGGGTGCAGCAGTTCGAAGGACTCGGCGCGACGCGCCGCGTGCTGGCGTGGGATGCGCCGGGTTATGGCGCATCCACGCCGGTCGCGGCCGTATCGCCCGCCGCGCACGACTACGCGAGTGTGTTGAAAGAGTGGCTCGACGCGCTCGGCATCGAACGTTGCGTGCTGCTCGGCCATTCGCTCGGCGCGATTATCGCCGGCGCGTTTGCCTTTGAGTATTCGCAGCGCGTGGCCGGTTTGTTGCTGTTGTCGCCGGCTGGCGGGTATGGCGCGGCATCGGCAGAAATGCGCAATGCGAAGCGCGATCAGCGTCTCGCGATGCTAAACGAACTCGGCCCCCAAGGCCTCGCCGAACAACGCAGTACCAACATGCTGTCCGCTCACGCGAGCGACGAAGCGCGCGCATGGGTGCGCTGGAACATGTCGCGCGTGATTCCGCACGGCTATGCACAGGCCACACATCTGCTCGCCAACGCCGATCTCGCCGGCGACCTCGCGCGCTTTGACGGCCGCGTCAACGTGGCCGTCGGCGCCGACGACACCATTACGACGCCCGAAGCCTGCGGGCGACTCGCGCTCGCCGCGGGCACCAAACTGCAGGTCGTGCCTCGCGCGGGCCACGCTGGCTATATCGAAGCCCCCGCCGCGTACACCGCGATCATCGACACGTTCTGTCGCGCGAGCGACGGACAACGGAGCCAATGAATGACGCCCGACACGCCCGACACGCCCGACACCGCTCACGCCGAGCGCGACGCGGACGAAGACCGCACCGACACCAACGGCGACACCGCCTACCGGGTGCCCGGTCTCGAACGCGGTCTGAAGATTCTCACGGAATTCTCACCCCGCGAGCCGATTCTCGGCGCCCCGGAATTATCCAAGCGCCTGAAGATTCCTCGCACGACGGTGTTCCGTCTGTTGCAAACGCTCGAATCGCTCGGCTTTCTGGAGCGTGCCGACAAGGACCGCAACTATCGCCTCGGCGTCGCGGTGCTGCGGCTCGGTTTCGAATATCTGAGCTCGCTCGAATTGACCGACCTCGGCTTGCCGGTCATCGAGGCGCTGCGTAACGAAACGGGCCTTACCAGCCACATCGTGATTCGCGATGGACGCGATGTCGTGTTCGTCGCCAAAGCGCAAAGCCACACGCCGATTTTCAGTTCCGTGAAGGTCAATGTGGGCACGCGTCTGCCGGCTCATGCCACGACGCACGGCCAGGTGCTGATGGGCGACCTGACGCTCGACGCGCTGAAGAGGCTCTATCCCGAGCCGGAACTCGAACGCTTCACGAAGCAGACGCCGATCACCGTCGACGACCTGTACGAGCGGATTCGCGACGACGCGCGGCGTGGTTTCGCGATCAGCGAGTCGTCGTTCGAACGCGGTATTTCGGTGGTGAGCGCGCCGGTGCGCAACGACACGGGGCGCATTGTCGCTGTCATCACGACGACGATTCCGCGCCACGAAATCGATGCGTCGCTGCTCGATAGCGGCCTGATCGACAAGGTCCGCCGCGCGGCCGACGACCTCTCGCAGCGGCTCAACTATCGGCCGAAGGGTGGCGCGAAGTCGGGCAGCAACTACATGAAGGCATTGGGGCTCTGATGATCCAAATCGACTTGAGCGGACAGGTAGCGGTGGTGACGGGCGGTTCGTCCGGTATCGGCCTCGCGACCGCCGAACTGTTTCTGCGGGCGGGCGCCTCGGTCGCGATCTGCGGCCGCGATACCGAACGTCTCGCGCAAGCGGAAGCCGCGCTGAAGGCGCAGTTCCCGCAGGCGCAATTGCTCGCGCATCGTTGCAACGTGCTCGACGCTGACGACGTGAAAGCGTTCGCGGACGCGGTGCAAACACGTTTCGGCCGCGCGGACATGCTGGTGAATAACGCGGGCCAAGGCCGCGTATCGACTTTCGCCGACACCACCGACGATGCCTGGCGCGAAGAACTCGACCTGAAGTACTTCAGCGTGATCCGCCCGACTCGCGCATTTCTGCCGATGCTGCGCGACGCTTCCAATCCCGCGATTGTCTGCGTCAACTCGCTGCTCGCTCTGCAACCCGAGCCGCACATGGTGGCGACTTCGTCAGCGCGCGCCGGCGTGCAGAACCTGCTCAAGTCGCTCGCGGCGGAGCTCGCGCCGCAGCGCGTCCGCGTCAATTCGATTCTGATCGGCATCGTCGAGTCGGGTCAATGGCGCCGCCGTTACGCGAAAGAAGCGCAGCCGGGCCAGAGCTGGGAAGACTGGACCGCCGAACTGGCGCGCAAGAAAAACATTCCGCTAGGCCGCTTTGGTCGCCCCGAAGAAGCCGCTCAAGCGCTCTTTTATCTGGCTACGACGCTGTCGTCCTATACGACGGGCAGTCATATCGATGTTTCTGGAGGCGTTGCACGACATGTCTAACAAAACCACCGTTGGCGAACTGATCGCCGCCTTTCTCGAGCAATGCGGCGTTCAAACCGCATTCGGCGTGATCTCGATTCACAACATGCCGATCCTCGACGCGATCCACAATCGCGGCAAGATTCGCTACGTCGGCGCGCGCGGCGAAGCCGGCGCGGTGAACATGGCCGATGGCCTCGCGCGTGTCTCCGGCGGCCTCGGCGTTGCATTCACCAGCACGGGCACCGCGGCGGGCAACGCAGCGGGCGCGATGGTCGAAGCCTTGACCGCGGGCACCGCGCTGCTGCACGTCACGGGTCAGATCGAAACCGAATACCTCGATCAGGACCTCGCGTATATCCACGAAGCACCGGATCAACTGTCGATGCTGTCGTCGATTTCGAAGGCCGCGTTTCGCGTGCGTTCCGTCGAAACCGCGTTGCCGACGATCCGCGAAGCCGTGCGTGTCGCGCAGACCGCGCCGAGCGGCCCGGTGAGCGTCGAGATTCCGATCGATATTCAGGCCGCCGAAGTGGAATGGCCCGCCGATCTCGCCGCGCCGCACATCACGACGCTCACACATTGCAAGCAGCGCGTCGCGCAACTCGCCGATTCGCTGGCGACGGCCAGGCGCCCGCTGCTGTGGCTAGGTGGCGGCACGCGTCACGCGACGAAGGCAGTCGAGCGTCTGGTCAAGCTGGGGTTCGGCGTCGTGACCAGCGTGCAAGGCCGTGGCGTGCTGCCGGAAGATCATCCGGCTTCGCTCGGTGCGTTCAACGTGCACACAGCGGTCGAGAGCTTCTACAAGACGTGCGACGCGCTGGTGGTGGTCGGTTCGCGTCTGCGTGGCAATGAAACGCTGAAGTACAAGCTCGCATTGCCGCAACCGCTGTATCGCGTCGACGCCGACGCGCTCGCTGATAACCGTGGCTATCACAACGAGATGTTTATCCACGGCGATGCATCTTCGGTGCTCGAAGAACTCGCGACGCTGCTCGAAGGCCGCATCAAGGTCGATCCGGTATTTGCGCAGGATCTCGCGGCCGCACGCGAAAGCGCCGTCGCCGATGTGGGCAAGGGCCTCGGCCCGTACAAGCGTCTCGTCGACGCATTGCAAGCCGCGGTGGGCCGCGACTACAACTGGGTGCGCGACGTCACGATCTCGAACAGCACGTGGGGCAACCGCATGCTGAAGATTTTCTCGCCGCGTGCGGGCGTTCATGCGCTCGGCGGCGGCATCGGCCAGGGCATGCAGATGGGCATCGGCGCGGCGCTTGCGGGTAGCGCGGCGAAGACTGTGTGCCTCGTCGGCGATGGCGGCTTGATGGTCAACGTCGGCGAACTCGCGACGGCCGTCCAGGAAAACGCCAACGTGATGATCGTGCTGATGAACGACCAGTGCTACGGCGTGATTCGCAACATTCAGGATGCGCAATACGGCGGGCGCCGCTGCTACGTCGATCTGCATCAGCCGGATTTCGCGCAGTTCTGCGCGAGCCTCAAGCTCACGCACTACCGCATCAAATCGCTCGATCAGGCCGACGCGATCATTCGCGAAGGCATGGCGAAGACCGGTCCGGTGCTAGTCGAAGTGGACATGCTGTCGGTCGGCTCGTTCGCGACCGCTTTCGCCGGTCCGCCGGTCAAGGAACAGGAGCCTGAACATGCGTGACGCGGGCTACGCGGGGCATCACGCACCCGTCGACGTCGCGATGATCGGCTTCGGCGCGATCGGCCAGGCCGTGTATCGCTCGGTCGCAGCCGATCCGACCGTGCGCGTGTCGCACGTGATCGTGCCGGCGCGTCATATGGCTGCGGTGCGCGAAGTAGTGGGCGACTCGGTGGATGTCGTGGCCTCCGTGTCCGCCTTGAGCAGCCAGCCGCATTTCGCGCTGGAATGCGCGGGACATAGCGCGCTGGTCGATCATGTCGTGCCGTTGCTGAAGGCCGGCACGGACTGCGCGGTTGCGTCGATCGGTGCGCTGTCCGACATGCTGCTGCTGGACGCACTCTCCGCCGCCGCCGATGAAGGCGACGCCACGTTGACGCTGCTCTCCGGCGCGATCGGCGGCGTGGATGCGCTGGCCGCCGCCAAGCTCGGCGGTCTCGACGAAGTGCTGTACACCGGGCGCAAGCCGCCTACGGGTTGGCTCGGCACGCCGGCGGAACAGCTCTGCGATCTGCACACGCTGAATGAAGAGAAAGTGATCTTCGAAGGCAGCGCGCGCGAAGCGGCGCGGCTGTATCCGAAGAACGCCAACGTGGCCGCGACGATCGCGCTGGCCGGCCTCGGTCTGGACCACACCACGGTTCGACTGATCGCCGATCCGAACGTGACGCGCAACGTGCACCGCATCGTGGCGCGCGGCGCATTCGGCGAGATGTCGCTTGAAATGTGCGGCAAGCCGCTGCCGGATAACCCCAAGACATCCGCACTGACCGCGTATAGCGCGATGCGTGCGCTACGCAATCGCGCGGCACGTTGCGTGATTTAAGCCATCAGTTGATTAGCTGAAGCAAACTGGGATGACCGACATGACTCACTTCGATACCAGCCTCGTGCCCACCGGCGATATTTTCATCGGCGGCGAATGGCGGCAAGGGCGTGGCAACCCGTACACAAGCCTGTATCCGGCGGATCAGTCGGTCAACATGGAAATCTCGACGGCCAATGCCGACGACGCTTGCGACGCCGTGGCAGCCGCGGACATCGCATGGCGCCGCGCGGACTGGTCGGGTTTGAAGCCGCATCAACGCGCGCTGATTCTGTACCGCATCGCCGATCTAATCACGGCGCGCCATGAAGCGCTTGCGCAATTGCAGCGCCGCGATAACGGCAAGCCGATCGGCGAAACGCGCGTACTGGTGGCGAGCGCCGCGAACACGTTCCGCTATTTCGCTGCGTGCCTCGAAACACTCGACGAAGAAGTCACGCCCTCACGCGGTGACTATCTGACGATGAGCATCTACGAGCCGATTGGCGTGATCGCGGCGATTACGCCGTGGAACTCGCCAATTGCTTCCGACGCACAGAAACTCGCTCCGGCACTTGCGGGAGGCAACGCGGTCGTGTTGAAGCCTGCCGAAGTGACGCCGTTGGTCTCGCTGGCATTGGCGCGCATCTGCGAAGAAGCTGGTGTGCCAAAGGGCGTTCTAAGCGTTGTGCCTGGCAAAGGCTCGGTGATCGGCGACGTGCTGGTGCGTCATCCGCTGGTGAAGAAGGTGTCGTTCACGGGCGGCACCGAAGTGGGCCGCGGGATCGCACGCATCGCGGCGGACAAGTTGATGCCGGTGTCGCTTGAACTCGGCGGCAAGTCACCGACCATCGTATTCGACGACGCCGATCTCGATCACGCGGTCAACGGCGTGCTGTACGGCATTTTCAGTTCGTCGGGCGAAGCGTGTATCGCGGGCTCGCGTCTGTTCGTGCAGCGCTCGATCTACGACGCGTTCATGAAGCGTCTCGCGGAAGGCGCGCGCAAGCTGCGCGTAGGCGATCCGACGCGTTCCGAAACGCAAATGGGTCCGCTCATTACGGCGGCGCATCGCGAAACCGTCGAGCGTTATGTCGCGCTAGGCCTGGAAGAAGGCGGCCGTCTGCTGTGCGGCGGCGAGCGTCCGGTTGGCGACGGCCGCGAAGCCGGCACGTACTTTCAGCCGACGATACTCGAAGGTCTCACCAATAACGCCCGCATCTGCCAGGAAGAAATCTTCGGTCCGGTGCTGGTGGCCATGCCGTTCGACGACGAATCCTCGCTGCTCAAAGAAGCGAACGACAGCGTGTTCGGCCTCGCCGCCGGCATCTGGACGCGCGACTACAAGCGCGCGTACCGGATTGCCCGCGCGCTCGAAGCCGGCACCATCTGGATCAATACCTACAAGCTGTTCTCCATCTCGACGCCATTTAGCGGCTGGAAAGAGAGCGGCATGGGACGCGAGAAAGGCCGGCTCGGCATTCGCGAATATATGCAACAGAAGAGCCTCTACTGGGGCTTGAACGACGCGCCGCTGGCGTGGGCGAATTAATACGCAAGAGGCACGTTATGACGATTCTCGGCATTGAACAGGTTATTTACGGCGTGACGGATCTGGCCACCTGTCGCCGCTTTTTCGCGGACTGGGGCTTGAAGGACGTCGCGCACGACGAAACCCAGACGCGCTTCGAAACGCTGAACGGCTGCACGATTCTTTTAAAGAACGCAGTCGATCCCTCGTTGCCGCCCGCCTTCGAAGAAGGCCCGACGCTGCGCGAAGTGACGTGGGGCGTGGCGACGAAAGCCGAACTCGACGAACTGCGCGGCCGCTTCGCCGGTCAGCCGGGTCATTTCGAAACCGACGACGCCGTCGGCTGCGTCGACCCGAACGGCATGGCGATTCGCGTCGAAGTGACCCGCAAGCGCGCGCTCGACATTCACGGCTCGCCGTCGAATGTGTGGGGCCAGACGCTGCGCGTCGACCGGCCTTCGCCGATTTATGAACGTGCCGAACCGGTCGAAGTGGGCCACGTGGTGTTCTTTACGAACAAACTCGCCGAACAGGAAAAGTTCTACCAGGAACTGCTCGGCTTCGAAATGTCGGACCGTTATCCGGGCCGTGGCGCTTTCATGCGCTGCGCGCCGCACGGCGGCCATCACGACATTTTTCTGCTGGCCTTGCCCAACGGTAAGCGCGGGCTGAATCACGTCGCCTTCACCGTGCGCGATATTCATGAAGTGTTCGGCGGAGGCATGCATATCAGCCGCTGCGGCTGGGACACGCAACTCGGGCCGGGGCGTCACCCGGTGTCGTCGGCTTACTTCTGGTACTTCCAGAATCCGGCGGGCGGTTTGATCGAGTATTACGCCGACGAAGACCAGCTCACGCCCGAATGGCAGCCGCGCGATTTCGAGCCAGGTCCGACCGTGTTCGCCGAATGGGCGATCGACGGCGGTATCGACGGCAATACGCGACGCCAGAAAAACGCGCAGGCGCCGAAGGGCAAGTTCATGACGGAGCGCAAAAATGACTGACGCTGCTGCTGCAAAGGCGCAAGCCGCCCATGCCGGCCTGGAAGCACCGCGCACGATTGTCGTGATCGGCGGCGGCCAGGCGGCCGGCTGGGTCGTGAAGACCTTGCGCAAGGAAGGCTTCGACGGCCGCCTCGTGATGATCGCCGACGAAGTGCATCTGCCGTACGAACGCCCGCCGCTGTCGAAAGCGGTGCTCGCGCGCGAGGCGGATATCGATACCGTGCGACTCGTGAAGCCCGACGACTTCGAGGCGCTGAATATTGAAGCTTGGCAACCGGATTGCGCGACGTCGATTAATCGCGAGCAGCGCATCGTGCGCACGCAGTCGGGCCGCGAAGTGCAATACGACCGACTGGTGATCGCCACCGGCGGCGCGGCGCGCAGGTTGCCGGACTCGCTGGTGAAGACCTCGCACGTGGCTTACTTGCGTACGCTCGACGAAGCCGTCGCGTTGGGTGAACGGCTGCGTGCCAGCAAGCGCGTGCTGGTGGTGGGCGGCGGCTGGATCGGCCTTGAAGTCGCCGCCACGGCGCGCAAGCTCGGCGTGGATGCGACGGTGGTAGAAGGCGCGCCGCGTCTGTGCGTCCGTTCATTGCCGCCGATGGTGTCCAGCTTCCTGCTCGATCTGCATCGCGCGAACGGCGTCGACGTGCGTTTGAATGCTTCGCTCGTATCGCTCACGGATCATCCGAACGACGCCAATCGCATTCGCGCCACCTTCGCAAACGGCTCGACGCTCGACGCTGATTTCGCGGTGGCCGGCATCGGCCTTACGCCGCACACGGCGTTGGCGGAAGCGGCGGGCGTGAAGGTGGAAGACGGCATTGTGGTCGATCATTTCGGCGCCACCGACGACCCGCGCATTTTCGCGTGCGGCGACGTCGCCAATCATCCGAGCGCGTGGCTCAAGCGCCGCGTGCGGCTCGAATCTTGGGCCAATGCGCAGAACCAGGCGATTGCCGCCGCGAAAGCTTTGCTCGGCACCTTCGAACCGTATGCGGACATTCCGTGGTTCTGGTCCGATCAGTACGACGTCAATCTGCAGATTCTCGGCGACATTCCAGGCGATGCGCAACTGGCTGTACGCGGCGATTTGCCCGGCAAGCGCGCCACGCTGTTTCATCTGGAAGACAGCGCGATTCGCGGCGTGATCGCCATCAATACGCCGCGCGAACTGAAACTGTCGCGCAAATGGATGAACCAAGGCCGGACCATCGACCTTGCCACCCTGACCGACGCCTCAACGGCACTTGCCTAACCACATCTACGGACGGCACAACGGCATGAGAACCATCGACAACACCATGGGGGACCGCAGCAGCGCCGGTGTCTCAGGCCCTGTGACCCGGGGCTCGATCATCGCGCGTCTGGAGCGCTTGCCCAAGAATGCGATGCAGGTGCGCGCGCGCATACTGATCGGTCTCGCGACGTTCTTCGACGGCTTCGACGTGATCGCCATTGCGGCCACGTTGCCGATCCTGATCGCGAAGTGGCATCTGACGCCGTGGGAAATCGGCTTTCTGATCGGCTCCGGTTCGGTCGGGCAACTGATCGGCGCGTTCGTTTTCCCGTGGTATGCGGAGCGCAAGGGGCGCGTGAAAGCGATCGCGCTGAGTTCGGGGATCATCGGCATCACCAGCATTGCGTGCGGTTTTGCGCCGACGTTCGCGGCGTTTGTCGTGTTGCGCGTGATTCAAGGGCTCGGGCTCGGCGGCGAGTTGCCGGTGGCCGCGACTTACATCAACGAGATCAGCCGTGCGCATGGCCGTGGCCGTTTCGTGCTGTTGTATGAAATCGTTTTCCCGGTCGGCCTGCTTGCGTCGAATGCGTTGGGTGCGTGGATCGTGCCGCGTTTCGGCTGGCAAGCCATGTACTTTATCGGCGGCATGCCGTTGATTCTGTTCTTCGTGCTGCGCAAACTCGTGCCGGAATCGCCGCGCTGGCTTGCCGAACGTGAACGCATGGCTGACGCGGATTCGGCGGTGCATGTGTTCGAACGTTCGGTCAAAGGTCCGCTTCCGCCGGTCACTCACACGACTGAATTTGAAGCGATGGCCAATCGCCATCCGAAGCGCCGCATGGGCGACCTGTTTGGTCCAGCGTATCTGAGGCGCACGCTGGCCGTGGCCATGTTGTGGATTACCTGCGGCTTCATTCAATACGGTCTCTCGACGTGGCTGCCGACGATCTACCGCACGATTTATCAGGCGCCGCTGCAACTCGCGTTGAATCTTGCGGTGGCCGCATCGGTGCTCGGCGTGGTGGGTTCGCTGACTTGCGCGTTGCTGGTCGACAAGGTGGGACGCAAGCCGATCATCAACCTCTCGTTTGTTGCGTGTGCGATTTCGCTGCTGCTCGCGGGTGTGTTCCACGATTCGTCGGTGTATGTCGTGGCGACGTGCTGCGCATTTTCGCTGGGCTTCCTCGCTTGCGGGTTCATCACGGCTTATGTCTATACGCCGGAGCTGTATCCGACGAGTATCCGCGCGATGGGCTGCGGCGTCGGCGGCGCATGGCTGAAGGTCGCGGCGATCTTCGCGCCGGCTATCGTGTCGAAGACGATGATCGGCGGCAATTTGCAGGTGGCGTTTTATATTCTCGCGGCCGTGCCGTTTCTTGCGGCGGTGGCGGTGCATTTTCTTGGGATTGAAACCAAGGGGAAGGTGCTGGAGCAGCTTGAGGCTTGAGGTTTTTACTTATTTGAGTTTGGTGGGCGGTTGATGTTGTAGTACCGCAATTAGCTGGGGGACGAGGGGCGCACTGGGTGGTGTGCCCCTTTGTTTTTTGAAGCGTGGCTTACCGCGTTGCCTGTCGCGCTTCCCGCCGCTGCCTGATCCCCTCAATAACCCAGATACTCATCAACCCCGCGCTCACACAAGCGATGATATCCGGCTTATAAATCGCCAGCGCCATCCACACAAGGTTCGCATATCCACGAAAAAACGCCGGTATCGCATTGCGCAAATCGTTCCAACGCGTCGTCGCCAGCACGCCGCCCGCGGCCGACATCACCGCGAACAACGCCCACGCGAACTGCGTCGCACGCACGTCCTGTTGCAACAGCAGCACGATCAACGCTACGAATCCAGCGAACCACAAAGGCACGCAAGCCGAAAACAACCGCCGCTGCCGCGCGATCCATCCGCGCCATTCCGCTTGCGAAAACGAAATGAAGAACGCGAATAGCACACCGTGCGCATAAGGCATCGGCCACGCACGCGGATCCATCGCGATCCAATGGCCCGCAAAACCCAACGCCGTCGCGCTGAATGCGGCCAGTATCGCGAGTTCCTTGACGGGCGGCCAGCCGTGAATCAACGCGGCCCAGATCGTACAGACGCCCAACGTGGCCATCGCCATTGATGTCGAACGGCCGCTGCCGTCCTCGCACAATGCAAAGGCGGTCGCGCCAAGCCACACCGGAATCCAGCCATACCGCAGCCAGCCGATCGAGCGCAACGCCCGCAGCCGCTGTTGCTGCGGCTCGGACAGCAGCACGGTCGTGGCGGCGACCGTGAGCAAGGCGAGCATCAGCGTCGACAGAACAATGCCCAACTGAGCGGACGACCACTGATCGAACCACCTGTTGCCGTTGGGGTTCAGCGACGCGTCAGCGAACAGCAAGCCGCACCACGCGTTCAATGCGAGCGCCGGACCAAACAGACGGCCCGCGCCGATGCGGAATTTGAGGCAACGTCCCCAGAAATCGACTTTCTCGGCATCGAGCCGCAGCCGTACGACATCCGGATGGTAGCGGCCGAGAGCAGTCAACAACTGCTCCATCTCGGCACGCGCGCCGGCCCGAAGCAATGCACGCGTGCCGGCCGTCATTTGCGGCAGCGGACCTTCGAGCAATGCCATTGCGTTCGTGAAGCGCAGGCGCAGCGCGTCGTAGTCTTCATCGGCGAACACGCGATTCAAGGCGAGCGTGGCGATGGCCGCGTTGCGACGCCGCAAATGCGTCGAGTTGTCCCGCCAACCGAGCACTGCGCTCAGGTTCACGCGCAGCGCGGCGGGCGTGTCCTCGTTCAGACAATGACACAGCGCCTGCCATTCGAGTTCGTCGCGCGTCGCAATATTGACGACGGCGGCGAACAAGTCCTGCAGCGAACGGCGCGACTCGAGATCGTCCGCTTGCGCGATGAAGTTGTGCCAGAGTTGGACGGCGGTTCCAAAGGCGTCGGGTTCGGGGGGAGCGGCTTCGACTTCCGAAGCGTCGACCGTCACGTGGGACGTCGCCGGCCCAGTTGCAGGCTCCCCCGTGTTCGCAATCAAAACCGCGGGTTCGGCGCCGGAGATGTTCGCTGTCGGCTCCGCGGCTGCTGCCTTCGCCACCGCGCCGCTCGCCATCTGCAACGCCGACTCATACGCGTACCGCAGGCGCTGAAATGCTTCAGCATCTTGATCCGGACGTTGTTGTTTCAACAGCCGTGCATAAGCGCGACGCACCGCGCGCTCATCGGCACTCGGCTCGACGCCGAGCACGTCCCAGGGCCATTGATTGTTCGAGATCGTATTCATGGCCGCTCAGTAAGTCACATGTACATCGAAGCGATCCAGCAGCGCGCTCAGTTCACCGCGCGCCTGCGCGATTTCATCGGTATTCTGGCGCTCGATCAGCGCCTGGAAGCGAGCGATATGCGCCGCCAGATATTGCCGATGGTCGCCGAGCGTTTCTTCATAGACACGGTCGGCGCGCGTCAACAGCGTCCGGTTCTCGAGTTGATCGCGAGGGTGAATCTTCAGCGCGCTCAACGCCGCGAGACGCTGGCGGATTTCTTCCGGCGTCATCACGCCGGGGTTTTCTTCGATCACCATCGCGCGCTTTACGCCACCCGGAAACGCCGTGGCTTCGACTTCCAGCACGCCGTTGATGTCGTAGGTGAAACGCACATCCGCGCCAGCTTCGCCCGCTGCTTTGAGCGGCACTTCGAGCGTGAATTCGCCCAGCGCGACGTTATCCGCGGTCAAGCGCGCTTCGCCCTGAAACACCTTGATGCTGAGCATCTGCTGACGGTCGCGCACCGTGAAAATGCGCTGCATACGGCTCACCGGCACGATCGTATTGCGTTCGATGATCGGCAGAAAGTGACCCGGCACGAACTGAGCCGGACCGACCTGCATGGCCGTGTCGATGCCGAGGCTGTAGGGCGCGACATCGGTCAACACCATTTCGTCGAGTCCGGCGTCGCGTCCGACGAGCCCGGCCTGTACCGCCGCGCCGAGCGCGACCACTTCGTCCGGATTCAGATGTCCGGCGGGCAGGCGGCCGAACATCTTCGAGACGAGCTTGCGGACCATCGGCATGCGCGACGCACCGCCGACCAGGATGATTTCATCGAGCGCGGCGACGGCGATTTTCGAATCGCGCAATGCGCGTTCCACCGGTTTGCGCAGTCGCTGCAGCAAATGCTCGCAAGTGCGCTCCGCGGCGGCCGCGTCGAGTTCGAGCGCGTGATCACGGTCGCCGATCGAAAGTTCAAGCGTGACACTGTCGACGCCGTTCTGCGTAAGCTGACGTTTCGCACGTTCGGCCTGCTGATGCAGCCGTTGCGCGGCAATCGGCGCGAGCGACTGGAGCTTGAGGCCGTTGCGCTGGCAGAACAACTCGACCAATGCATCGGTGAAGTCTTCGCCGCCCAGAAAATTGTCGCCGGTGCTGGCGCGCACTTCCATCACGCCTTCGAAGAAGTCGAGCACGGAGACGTCGAAGGTGCCGCCGCCCAGATCGAAGATCAGAAACTTGCGCTCGCTATCGCGTTGATGCACGCCATACGCAAGCGAGGCGGCGGTCGGTTCGTTGACGAGGCGCAGTACATTCAGGCCTGCGAGTTCGCCGGCGATGCGCGTGGCTTTGCGTTGCGCGTCGCTGAAATAAGCGGGTACGGCGATCACGGCGTCGCTGATCGGTGCGCCGAGAAAGGCTTCGGCATCGGCCTTCAACGACTTGAGCACCAGCGAGGACAACTCTTCGGGACGCAGCGTTTGCGGGCCGAGCGGCACGGTGCGGCTTGTGCCCATATAGCGCTTGAAGTTGGCGGCGGTGCGCTCGGGATGCGTATGCAAGCGGTCATGAGCGGGTCTGCCGACGAGAATCGAGCCATCGTCGTCGATGGAGACGCACGAGGGCGTGAACGTCTCGCCTAACGCGTTCGGGATGAGCACGGCGCGGTCGTCGCGCCAGATTGCCACGAGACTGTGGGTGGTTCCAAGGTCGATGCCGATGATCGAAGGCATGTACAGTGTCCGATTCGTTTGCGCCCCTCCATGAGGAGATCGCCCAAGTTTTCGCCGATGAACCGCATGGAGCCGGGTGTAGCTCCGTCCAATGGCGATAACGGCAGACCGCGCGCAAAACTTGAGCGGCGCGGGTCTGGAAGGCGGCGAGAATCGAACTGGACAATGCGTGGCGCATGGTGGCCGCGTGAAGGTCGGAGATAAGTGGGCGACGCGCCGCGCGGCGCGGCAAAACGAGCGGCAAGCGTGCTACGCGAGCCCGCGGCGCGGCATCACAACGCTTTGCGATACACCACGAAGCCTGAGCGGTCCGCAACCTTGTCGTAGAGCTTCATCGCCGTCTGATTCGTTTCGTGGGTCTGCCAGTAAACGCGTTGCGAGCCATCGGCTTTGGCGCGCTCATACACCGCTTCAATCAACGCGCGGCCGACGCCCTTGCCGCGCTCGCTGTCGAGCGTGTACAGGTCTTGCAGGTAGCAGATCGGTCCTTTCATCGTCGTGTGACGGTGATACAGGAAATGCACGAGGCCGAGCAACTGGCCGTCGCGTTCGGCGACCATCGCATGCATCGGCTCGTAGCCATCGAAGAAACGTTCCCACGTAATTTGCGTGATCTCGCGCGGCAACGCGGTTTCGCCCGAGCGGCCGTAGAACGCGTTGTAAGCGTCCCAGAGCGGCAGCCATGCGTCGAAGTCACCGGGGACGACGGGGCGGATCTGAATCGGATCGGACATGTGCGGTTCCTTGTTGAGTGAAGACTGCCAATCCGTCAGCATAAGAAATTCGACGCACCATTGTTAGCTCCACGGTACGGCCTGAATATGGAGCCACGCGTGGACGATGGGCTGCTGATGTCGAATGTGGAGCGCGGTGCCGCAGCAGCCCCTATGCAAATGGATAGCAAGCCGCACTCAGTACGACCGCTGCTTGATACCCCAGCGCCCGTCCTGCCACGTCACGATCCAGACATTGCGATGCAGCGTGATGACCGAACCGTCTGCGCGATTGCGCGAATACACCACGCGCAGGTGCACTTTGCGCGGGCTCACCAGCACCGCGTGCTTTTCCTGATACGCGGTGTGATGCCAGCCGGTGTCGCGCGTCAGATCGTCGAAGAAGCTGGCGGGCAATTGGCCCGGCCGTTCCCAGATCACCAGTTGTTCGCCCGAAAGAATGACGTGCGGAAAGTGCAAATGCGCGTCCATGCCGTCGAGATCGCGTGCGTTGAAGCAGGCGGTAAAGCCGTCGATGCAGGCGAGCGCGGCAAGCGTCATCGCGGTTTCGTCGATGCTGTCCTGCTGCGGGATAAACAATGCGTTGGCGTCAACCATCGTTACGTACGAGTAAAAGCGATCGTTCAGACCGTCTCGGCTCTGAGCCAGCGCGTGAGCGTGGCGTCGTCGTCGGTCTCCAGCGTCTCCGCGATTCGCCGTCCCACAGCTGCGCCGAATTTGTAGCCGTGTCCGGAGCAAGCCGACACGATCAACGTGTTGCCGATGCGCTTCGAAAAGAACCGCTTATCCGCCGTGAACGTGTACGCGCACGTTTTTACTTCGGATACCGTATATTCGTCGATCCGGCTGAACGGCGGCGAAAACAGCCGCCGCAAACGGTCGCCCTCACCGGGCGCCGCGACGCGATTCGCCTCGGGATCCGGCGTGAGCGATTTATTGATGCCGGCGCCAAACTTCAGACCAATGCCGTCGAGCGGCGGCAGTACATAGCCGTCGCTCGCGCCGCCGATGTCGACGATCGCGGGCGCCTTCGACCATGCGTCTTCCAGATCTACAGGAGGCTCCAGATAAGCGACGGTGTTGCGATACGTCATGAGGTTTTCGGTAAGCGCGGGAAACAGTTGCGGCGTCCACGCGCCCGCGGTGACTACGAGCCGGTCGGCGCGCACGATCTCGTCATTATCGAGTCGCACGGAAGCGGTCTTCGGATCGACCGCGTGCACCTTGGTGTGCACGCGAATGTGGGCACCGCGCATCTTGAGCCACGCCTTCATGTCGCGCGCAATGCGTTCGCTGAATAGTGCGCCGCCGTCGTGATCGAGGTAAGCGTAACGAAACGTGACCGGGTCGAGAAACGGATAGCGCGCCGCAGCCTCGAGCGGTTCGAGCCGTTCGTACTCGAATCCCATCCGGTCGAGGCCGGTGCGGAACTGTTCGGCGCCATCGCCTGCGAATTGCGAAATGCCGAGCACTCCGCAATTTGCGTAATGGGACACGCCGAGATCGTTCCATAGCAGGTCCCAGCTATCGAACGCCTCTTCGATGTTTCGCGCGTAACCGTCTGCATCGCCGTATGCGCGACGAATCATGCGATGCCGGTCGCCCGACGCGGCGAGTGGATTTGGAATCGAGCCCTGCTCGATTAGTGTGATGTCATGTCCCTGTTTCGAGAGCGACCATGCCGTGCTCAAACCGGCGATGCCCGCACCTACGATTGTTACCCGCATGCCAACTCCCCCGAGTCGATGGTTCTGGGCCAGAGTCTATCAGCGGGAAAAAATTCAGTGCGCGTTATGTGAATTTTCGCGCGGGTCGGTCGAGGCGAATAAGCGATTCAGCAGGCGTTGGTCTCCGCGCGCCGCCGTATCAGTGTTTGCGATTCGAATTGTCGCGAAGCTGGTTGCGTACTTTTTTCGCGGCAAAGAGCGGCACGTAGTCGAATACACGCGCGTCGTGCCGATAGCTGGCCAAGGTATCCGCGTACATCTTCGAAACGGTTTCCGCCGGCGTGTCCGTTTCCTCGGCGATGCTTTTCACTAATTCGTCTACATTGGGCTCGGGCTGCGACATAGATCTCTCCAAAGGTGCAGGCGGGTTAAACGGTGACACGTGTACGACAGGAGTTTCATTACAGGATGCGATGCGCGGCGATGCCAATTGAATCGGCCTATCGGCTGATTTTTTTTCAGAAAGATTTTTGTCTTGCGATGCAGCGAATGCCCGCGCAGCGTGGCCGAGCCAAAAATCAATGCGTGTGCCGGTGATGGATGTCCGGGAAATGCGCATGCGCGTGCGTCATGGGTGCATGGCGGTGCGGATGGGTATGCGGCTCGTCGCCGTCCCACGCGAAATCATGCTCGTGCTGGTGATGCGCGTCGTGCCGGTGACGATGCGAATGCTCGAGCGGATCGTGCGTGTGCGGATGTTCATGACGTTCGCGAATGTGCAGCCACACGCCGAGCGTCATCAACGCGGCGGCGACCCAGAAGAGCGGCTGCGGCAGTTCCGGCCATAGCAGCCATGACAGGGTCACGCCGAATAGCGGCGCAACCGAGAAATAAGCGCCGGTCCGCGCGGTGCCGAGATTGCGCAGCGCGACCACGAACAGCACCAGGCTCACGCCGTAGCCGGCAAAGCCGGTGAGCATGGCGAGCGCGACCGTCGAGAGCTTCGGCCATGCGGCGCCGAGGGTGAGCGCGAGCGCCACATTGACCGCACCGGCCACCAGTCCTTTTATGCAGGCAATGAACATCGCGTCGTGCGCCGACACCTTGCGCGTGAGATTGTTGTCCACGGCCCAGCACGCGCAGGCGCCGGCCAGCAGCAGGGTGCCCGGCGGCAATCCCGCCGCGCCTGGATGCCAGGACAGCGCCACGCCGCCCGCGACAATCGCGGCCATGCCGAGGAATACCTGCACGTCGACGTTCTCGCGAAACACGATCCACGCGATCAGCGCGGTGAATACGCCTTCCAGATTCAGCAGCAGCGAACCGGTGGCGGCCGGTGTCGTTTGCAAACCGAGCATCAATAAAGCGGGTCCTGCGACGCCGCCGGCCGCGATCGCGCCGGTCAGCCAAGGGATTTCGCGGACCGGGAAAGGGCTGTGGCCGGCCGGCTGCCCGCCGCCGCCTTTTAGCCGGCGCGCGAGCATCACCGCGGCAAGGCCGCAGCCGCTGCCGAGGTAGAACAGTCCGGCAAGCAGGAACGGCGAGAGCGAGCCGAGCAACGCTTTGGCGACCGGCGTCGTCGCGCCGAAGAGGGCGGCGGCAAGCAAGGCGGTGAACGGGGCGTTGATGCGGATCGACATGACGGAATTGACGTGGGAGCAGACGTTGCGGACACGATAACGCTAACCGGCTCGCGCCGCTTGTAAGCCTGGCGTAAAGCGGTGCTGAGCGGCAGGTCGGTCAATAGCGTTATTAAAGCGTGCAGTTCAGGTGTGACCGCCTGGACGGCCAGAGCACCGCAACGGTCGCGCGTGCGCGAACTTGTCGGCGAGCACCGTTTGCGGGTGGCTGTGTGCCCTGGCGCGAATCAGCCGTGTCGACTCATGGGCGCTGCGCGCATCCAGACAGCCCTGTCGAACGTAGTACGTTTATTGCCGCCACACGTTCGAGGCCGCCGCCATGCGCCGAGTCGTCTATGCCGTTGCCACTGCCGCCGCCACTGCTATGGCGTCGGTGCTGCTGTTATCGCTCGCGGCCTGTTCCAACAATCCGCCCAATCCCAACCCGCGTGCGAGCGAACCGCTTTCCACCGTGCCCGTCGACTTGCCGCGCTATATGGGTCGCTGGTACATCATCGCGAACATTCCGTATTTCGCCGAGCGCGACATGGTGGCGAGCCGCGCCGAATGGACGCTACGCGCGGACGGCAAGATCGACGACTCGTACTACGCCCGCAAGAAGCGCTTCGACGCCGAGGAAAAACACTACCAGTTTCTCGATACGCCCGTGCCCGGTAAAGACGGCGGCGAGTGGAGCGTGCAGTTGTTCTGGCCCATCCACGTGACGCAACTGACGCTTTATGTCGACCCCGACTTTCGCTACACGATCCTCGGCTACCCTGGCAAAAACCTCGGCTGGATTTTTTCGCGTGCGCCGGACATGAGCGACGACACGTATCGGGCCTTGCTTGCCCGGCTCGATGCGATGGGCTACGACACGTCGCGTTTCAGGCGTGTGCCGCAGCGGCCGGATCAGTTGGGCAAGCCGGGCTTCGCCTCGCCGGGCGACAAGGACTAGCGGGCGCGCCGTGCGCATCCGATACCACCGCCGCGGCGTATAACCCGTATCGCCATTGAACGAAGAAATCATGCCGCCACTTGCCACTGCCGTGATTGCCTTGGTCGGACTCGTCGCGATTTTCAGCGCGGTCTGGGCGTGGCAGTTGAAGAGCGAAAACGCCGGCATGGTCGATCCCGTCTGGGCTTATTCGCTCGGCGTCGTGGCGGTGCTCTACGCGGTGCTCGGCACCGGCGACCCCGACGCGCGCGCGTTGACCGCGCTCGGCGGTTTGATCTGGGGCGTGCGGCTGGGCACGCATCTGTGGAAACGCAACGCCGGCAAGCCCGAAGACGCGCGCTATCACCGCTTTCGAGAAGAATGGGGCGACAAGGCGGCGAGCAGGATGTTCTGGTTCTTCCAGTTGCAAGTCGTTATTTCGATGTTGCTGTCGATCGCGTTTCTCGTGCCGTCCTACCGCGGCACGGCGCCGGCTGTTGGTTGGGTCGTGCTGGCCGTCGTGGTGTGGATCGTCTCCGTGGCTGGCGAAGCCATGGCCGACCGCCAGTTGCAAAGCTTCAGGGCCGATGCGGCCAATCGCGACGCGGTGTGCCGCGCCGGCTTGTGGCGTTACTCGCGGCATCCGAACTACTTCTTCGAATGCGTGCATTGGCTGGCTTATATCGCGTTGTCGATCGGCACGCCGTGGGCCTGGTTCACGCTGCTGCCGCCGGTGCTGATGGCGTTTCTGTTGCTGAAGCTCTCCGGCATTCCGCTGCTCGAAGAAAGCATGGCAAAACGGCGTCCCGGTTACGCCGAATACATGCGCACCACCAGCGCGCTGATTCCGTGGCCGCCGCGGAGTTGAACACGCGACCACGGCGCACGCGCGCATTCAAAAAGTCCAGAATAACGACAGGGAGTCAGCCCTCATGAGCCTATCCACCACCGACCACACCCTGCCGCCATCGCCTGCCGAGCCCAGTGACGGCTGGCTCATTCGAAGCTGCGAACGCGGCTGGCTGCCGGACAGCGTGATCCGCTTCGGCATGCGTCAGTTAATGCGTCGGCGTTTGCGCGACGAAGCGGCCGACAACGGCGAGTTGCGCGCGCAACGGCTCAACCGTCTGCTCGATGATCTGCGTGCGAACCCGATCGCCATTGAAACGCAAGCCGCCAACTCGCAGCATTACGAGGTGCCGGCGTCGTTCTTTCACGCGCATCTCGGGCCGCATCTGAAGTACTCGTGTTGCCTGTATCCGACCGGTGACGAGACGCTCGCGCAAGCCGAAGCGGCCATGCTCGAACGCTATGCCGAGCGCGCGGAACTTGCCGACGGTCAGCGGATTCTCGACCTCGGTTGCGGCTGGGGTTCGCTGTGTTTATGGCTGGCGGCGCGTTATCCGAATGCGCGGGTCGTCGCGCTATCGAACTCGCATGGGCAGCGTGCGTTCATCGAAGCGCGCGCGGCGCAGGCAGGTTTGCACAACCTCTCGGTGGTGACGGGCAACATCGTCAATTTCGAATTCGACGAAGCACAGCTTGGCCGCGGTTTCGACCGCGTGGTGTCGATCGAGATGTTCGAGCATATGAAGAACTATGGCCTGCTGCTCGCGAAAATCGCGCGCTGGATGCGCGACGACGCGAAGCTGTTCGTGCATATCTTCGCGCATCGCACGCTTGCATATCACTTCCAGGTGGAGGACAGCAGCGACTGGATGTCGAAGTACTTCTTCACCGGCGGCACGATGCCGTCGGAAGCGCTGCTGCTCAATTTCCAGGACGATCTACGCGTGGAGCGGCAGTGGTGGGTGGGCGGCACGCATTACGAGCGCACGGCGAATCATTGGCTTGCCGCGCTCGACGCGGCGCGTGACCGGGTGATGCCGATGCTCGCCGATACCTACGGCGCGCGCGACGCGGCAGTGTGGCTGCAACGGTGGCGCATGTTCTATATGGCCGTGGCCGAGCTGTTCGGCTACGCGCATGGCAGCGAATGGGGCGTCGGGCACTATCGGTTCGTCAAGCGCTAGACGGCGGCCCGCTGGTTCCCGGACGCATCCCGCAGCAACGACATTGGCATTCCGCTGGTCGTTCACCCGTTACCGCAACCGCCCCCTTGGCATCGCCTCTGACTGGATGCGAATGCAACCAATGGCTCGCTCAGCGAATGCACCGAGCCGGCAGCGCCGCTGTCGCGGCGCGGCATGAGTCGCCGCACGTTTAGTGTGCAACGTTCCTGCTCAACCCCCGCGCGCAGGAAATAATCTGAAACATAGTTTTAAGCACCTGGTGGAATAAAGCGTCACACTGGGGCGTTTGTCTATACTGCGGCGCATCTGGATGTGCTATTGCATTGCCGGATTTTCAAACAGCTTTCGCAGCCATGCCGCTGCGGACGGAATAAACATGAACACGCACGCAGACTCTTTGACCGATTCGACCGGCACGCCCGTGCCATCGCGCTATACCCGCACGGCCATGGTGCTGCACTGGCTCATCGCGCTGCTGATGATCGGCAACGTCGTGCTCGGCCTGAGCGCGGATTCGTTGCCGGACGACTGGGTGCGCCCGGTGGTCGACACCCATAAGTCGATCGGCATCACGGTGCTCGGTCTCGCGCTCATGCGCATTTTGTGGCGCGTGTCGCACAAGCCGCCGCCGTTGCCGCGCGAGTTTCCGTCGTGGGAAAAGATTGCCGCGCACGTCGCGCATTTTCTGCTCTACCTGCTGATGATTGCACTGCCGCTGTCCGGCTGGCTGCACGATTCCGCGTGGAAAGACGCGGCGACGCACCCCATGCACCTGTTCAATCTGTTTCCATGGCCGCGTATCGGCTACGTGATGAACCTCGATCCGGCGCTCAAGGAGACCTTGCACGACCGTTTCGGCGCCTTGCATACCTGGCTTGGCTACGCGCTCTATGCGCTGCTGGCCATGCATATCGGCGGCGCGTTGAAGCATCAGTGGATCGATCGTAAGTCGGTTCTCAAGCGCATGGTGCCGTGAGCGCAGCCTTCACCTATCAACCGCAACATCGACAAACCCGGCAGTCATTTTGAAGAAAACCCTGGAACAGGCCCTCGCTCTCGCTTCGCCGCGCATCGTGCCGCGTCGCACGACGCCGCTGAGCACGCTGATTCATCTGAGTGTCGTTGTCGTGTGGCTGCTGTTGTTCGCGCGCGCCTTCTTTCTGCAGGGCGCGCTGGCATGGTCGACGGGTATCGCCTACGTGGTGTACGACACCTTGCTGCTGGCGTTCGTCACGTGGAAAACACTGCCGTTGATGCGGCGTGCGCCGCCGCTCGAACCGGACTTCGAACGGCGCAGCTTGCCGAGCATGGGCGTGATCGTCGCGTCGCATAACGAAGCGACGGTGCTGCCGGTAACGCTCGCCGCGCTGCTGCGGCAAACGCATGGGCCGGCGCAAATCGTCATTGCCGACGACGGTTCCACCGACGCGACCCGCGAACTGCTCACCGAGCGCTTCGGCCTCACCGCCGCCGCCGACGGCGTGCTGAGCGCGCCGAGCGCGCTGTATCCGAATCTGTTCTGGCTGCGCGTGCCGCACGGCGGCAAGGCTCGCGCGCTGAATGCCGCGATCACCGTGATGACCACGGAAACCGTCATGACGGTCGACGCCGACACCTTGCTCGACGACGACGCCACCTACGCCATGCGCGCCGCTTTCGCGAGCGAGCCGAAGCTGGTCGCCGCGGCGGGCATTCTGGTGCCGGTGTGCGGCAAGTCGATGTCGGGGCGCGTATTCGAGTGGTTCCAGACTTACGAGTACATGCGCAACTTCATCGCCCGTTTCGCGTGGATGCGTGCGGACAGTCTGCTGCTGATCTCGGGCGCCTTCGCGTCGTTCAAGCGCGATGCGCTGGTGGACGTGGGCGGCTTCGATCCGCAGTGTCTCGTCGAAGACTACGAACTGATTCACCGGCTGCGCCGCTATTCGGTCGACCATGACCTCGGCTGGGACGTGCGCGTGGTCGGCGACGCGCGTGCCCGCACCGACGCGCCGGACAACCTCGCCAGCTTTCTGCGTCAACGCCGCCGCTGGTTCGCGGGCTTCCTGCAGACGCAGTACTGGAACCGCGACATGACCGGCAATCCGCGCTACGGCACGCTCGGCATGCTGATGCTGCCGGTCAAGGCGATCGACACCATGCAGCCGATCTACGGCCTCACCGCGTTCGCGCTGCTGCTCGCCTTTGTGTTCGGCGGACATGGTGCGATCGTCGTGTCGATCTTCAGCGTAATCGGTCTGAAAACGGCGATCGACCTCGCGTTCTATCTGTGGAGCATCCATCTGTACCGGCGCTGGACCGGCGAGCGCACCGGCTCCAGTTTATGGATGGCGATGCTCGCGGCGGTCGCCGAGCCGTTCACGTTTCAGCTGGTGCGGCACGTGGGCGCGGCGCTCGGCTGGCTGCATTTCCTGCGCGGCGGCCGGTCGTGGGGCGTGCAGCGCCGCTCGGGACTGGTGGCGCACGACGAGAGCTGACGCGGCGCGTCATCTCTTCGGGAAGGTGGGGAGCCGGGCGGCGCGCTTGCGTGGGCAGGCGCCGCCGCGGGCCGCTGCGCGGTCCTCGAACCCATACGGCGTCGGGTTCTAGTAGACTGGCGACGATGCCGCCCGCAATTTGCCGGGCGGCTACCTTCTATCCGCCCGTGCACGGAGAGCCACCTATGCATGCTGTTCCCCCGCTAGAACAAGACACCGTCGATGTAACCGTCGATGCGTCGCCTGCCCAGGCCGCATCGCAGAAACCGGCTCACGCGCCGGGCCAGGCCGCCAACGACGCACCGGTGCGCGATCTGCGCCGCGTCGGTATTCACCCGGACTACTGGTATCCGCTGGCGTGGTCGCACGAGGTGAAGCGGGGCAAGACGCATGGTGTGACGTTCGCGGGCGACCCGATCGTGCTGGCGCGCACGGAATCGGGCAAGGTGTTCGCGCTGGAGGACCGCTGCGCGCATCGTCAGGTGCCGTTGCATCAGGGCGTGGTGGATGGCGAATCGATCCGCTGCGGCTACCACGGCTGGACTTACGACTGCTCGGGCAAGTGCGTCGACGTGCCGTACCTGGGCCGCGAGCGTCTGCCGAACGGCGTGCGCTCTTATCCGTGCCGCGAGATCGAAGGCCTGATTTTCGTTTTTCCCGGCGATGCCGCGCTGGCCGAACAACGACCGTTGCCCGACCTCGCGTCGGTCTCGGACAAGAAGTACAAGACGCGCCGCTTCGGCCGTCCGGTGAATTGCCATTACTCGTTCATGCACGAGAACCTGATGGACATGAACCATCAGTTTCTGCATCGCAAGCAGATGGGGCAGATGCGGGCGCGCTCGCTCGGCCGGCGGCGCGGCGAGGGCTGGGTCGAAGTCGATTACACGTTCGCGCGCATGGCCGGCCAGCAGCCGATCGGCGAAGCGATCGTGTTCGGCCAGAGTCGTAAAACCGGGGGCGACAACGACAAGGACGTGATGACGATCCGCACCGAGTATCCGTATCAGACGCTGCAGATCCGCACGTCCGAGCAGACGCTGGTGATGAATCTGTGGATCATCTACGTGCCGCTCGATCGCGAGCAACGCACCAACCGCACGTTCGGGCTGCTGTCGATTCGCAAACCGGGCATTCCCGGCGTGTTGAATCTCGCATGGCCGCTGCTGGTGTGGTTCACCGAGCGCATTTTCAAGGAAGACCGCGAGATCGTCGAAGCCGAACAGCGCGCCCACGATTCGCAAGGCGCGGATTGGAATCACGAGGTGTTTCCGGTCATCAACGATTTGCGCGCGTTGCTGCGCGAGAACGGCGCGCCGGATCAAGTGGTGGGCGCCGGCACGGGCGACACGGCCGTGATCCGCTTCTGGGATTCGCGCCGCGGCAGCCCATTGGCGAAGAGCTGACCTTTCCTCTCCGGGGGGAATTTATCCATCTCCGGACGGTAGGGAATTCAAGGCGATCGAGCAGCGATAATGGCAGCTAATGCACGGCGGTTTGCGCTATTCGACATGCGCCGGCCGCAGACCCGTGTACCATTTCGCTTTTTCCAATCTTCAAGAATAGCCCGTGACTACGCAACAAATCCCTACCGCACCCCGTAAATCCCTCACGCTGCTGCAATTGCTGGGCCTCATCGGCGCCGCCGGCCTGATCGCCGCGATCGTGCTGAACCAGCTCGTCTAATCTCCGCGAGAAGTCTCTGGCGCAACGCTTGCGCCTATGCCGGCACGTCCGCAGGGAGTTTCCTTGCGAGGCGCGTTGCCGGC
Organism: Paraburkholderia sp. BL6669N2; assembly: GCF_003387275.1. NCBI lineage: Bacteria > Pseudomonadati > Pseudomonadota > Betaproteobacteria > Burkholderiales > Burkholderiaceae > Paraburkholderia > Paraburkholderia sp. BL6669N2. The sequence continues at coordinate 3,516,862 of NZ_QUNA01000002.1, forward strand.
TTCATCGATATTCCGATTTGCCATGTACAAGAAGGGCGTTGCCGTAGAAATCCAGTTTTCCTCTGAGCGGCTCAACGACGGCGCGGGCGATCCCTACTGGATTGACCTGACGCAGGCCGAAGCGCAGCGGCTGCTGGAGAGCCTGCAGGCGCGTCTCGCGGAGACCGGCGTTGGCACAGTCGCGCCGTTAGTGGTAAGCCTCGATGAGACGCCTGCGTTGCACGCGGCTGATGCGCCGAGCGCGGCCGTGGATCCCGGCGCGTCGGCGGATGACTTCAAGCAATGGGTCTGCGTGATCTGCGGCTGGGTCTACGACGAAGCCGCAGGTTTGCCGGAAGAAGGCATCGCCGCGGGCACACGCTGGGCGGACGTGCCGGCAGACTGGCGCTGCCCGCTTTGCGACGTGGGCAAGGAAGATTTCGCGCTGGTCGAGTTTTAAGCCCGACCAACGGACAACGGTCAACGGAATGCGTGAAACTCCCGCGGCCTAACCCGCTCCTTCCGGAAAGTCCGCGCCCACCGTGGTGGCTTCCCAGGCATCGAAATCGCCGCGCATGAAGTCCAGTTTCTTGCGCGCGAGTTCAAGCGCCATCTTGCCGAGCAGCAAGCGCAGCGGCGGTGTGTCGGACAGTGCGGCGTCGATAATGGCCTGCGCGGCGCGCACCGGGTCGCCCGCCTGCTTGCCGCTGCGCGCTTCGGTCTGCTTGCGGCGCTCGCCGGCCGTGGCCGCGTAGTCGTCGATTACCGTGGCCGATTGTTTGATCGACGGGCCCGCCCAGTTCGTGCGGAACGGCCCCGGTTCGACGATCAGCACGTCGATGCCGAGCGGTTTCACCTCCGTCGCCAGCGATTCGGATAGACCCTCCACCGCGTATTTGGTGGCGTGGTAATAGCCGGTCGCCGCAAAACTCGCAATGCCGCCGATCGACGACACGTTGACGATCAAACCGCTACGCTGCTCGCGCATGATCGGCAAGACCGCCTTCGTGATATCCACGAGGCCGAACACGTTGGTTTCGAACATGGCGCGGACTTCGTCGTCCTCGCCTTCCTCGATCGCCGCCAGATAGCCATAACCCGCGTTGTTGACGAGTGCGTCGATGCGGCCGAAACGCTGCTTAGCTTGCGTCACCACGTCGTCGATCTGCTTGCGGTTCGTCACATCGAGTGGCAGAACCAGTGCGCGGTCACCGTGCGCTTCGGCGATATCCTTCACTTTCGACGGATCGCGTGCGGTGACTACCGCGCGCCAGCCGCGCTCGAGCACCAGCTTTGCCAATTCGCGGCCAAAGCCGGTGGAACATCCTGTAATCAGCCAGACGGGATTGTCTCGATTCATCATTTGGGAAACTCCTGTTGATGGTCTACGACATGTGAAATCTCGTGCGACACGAAGGCGCTGTGCGCCGCTCGTGTTCGCAATCGGTGTGCTGCTGTGCTTAGCTTGAAGCGTGCCCGGACTTTTTCGGTGGTGGATGCGGCTGTTGTTCGCGCGCGTTGATTGGCGAACCGAAGCCGTTATTGCTGCGTGCGTCCGGTGTGGACTTTCAATTGTAGCCGCAGCGCGGCGGCTTCGCTTTGCAGCGCTCCAACGAACTCGGCAGCCAGCGGGTGACCCGGACGATGCTCCGGCTGAATCACACTCACGCGAAACGGCAACGACACGGCGAGCGGCCGGATATGCAGATGCCGTCCCGCGAAATCGAGGGCTGTCAGCGGATTGACGATCGCGAGGCCAAGCCCTTGCCGAACGAAGCTGCACACTGACACCGCGGTAGGCGTCTCGACAATCTGGCGGCGCGCGATCCCCGCTTGCGCGAAGGTCTCGTCGATCTGAATCCGGTATGGATCATTCGACGACAGGCTGATGAACGGCTGATTGGCGAAATCCTTCAATGCGATCACCCGCTTGCCGAGCAACGGATGCCCATCGGGCAACACGCACACTTCATCGACTTCGAGCAAGGGCGTCAGACGCGTGCCGGCCGGCGGCGCGCCGTGTTCGGTCAGGCCGAGGTCGTAGCGCTGGGCGCTCAGCCATTCCTCGAGAAACGGCGACTCCTGCGTCGCGATCGACAGGCTCGCGCCAGGTTGCGCGTCGTGAAAGCGCTTCGCCGCGCCCGGCAAGATCGAATGCGAAAACGCGGGCAACGCGATGACCGAAAGCTGGCCGCCCTGAAATTCTCGCAAGCTCGCGGCGGTGGACGCCACGCGTTCGAGCCCGACATACGCACGCTTGATCTCGTCGAACAAGGTGAGCGCGGACAGCGTGGGGCGCAGCCGGCCGTTCGTGCGTTCGAACAGGGCAAAGCCGATGCTCTGCTCCATGCGCGCCAGTTCGCGGCTCACCGTGGGCTGCGAGGTGAACAGCATCTCGGCCGCTTTGGTGACGCTGCCCGCGGTCATCAGCGCGCGGAAGACTTCGATATGCCGATGTGTGAGCGCCATGATTGCGTATATCAGAAGTGAATGGGCTTGCGAAGAATTGGTATTTTACTGAATGGCGTGTTTTCAGCATCATCTCGTTCATACCAATGCTTCGACATGAAGAGAGACGCAAACCGTGACGCCATTTAATCCGCAACTACTCGTCGAACTCGCCCGGGAGCACGGCACGCCGCTGTGGGTCTACGACGCTGACGCAATTCGCACGCGTATCGCTGAATTGCGCAGCTTCGACGTGATCCGCTATGCGCAGAAAGCCTGTTCGAATCTGCATATCCTCAAACTGATGCGCGAGGAAGGGGCCACGGTCGACGCGGTTTCGCTGGGCGAAATCAAACGCAGTCTCGCGGCGGGCTTCACGCCGGATGGCGATCCCGAAGGCGTCGTGTTTACCGCCGATCTGATCGATCACGCGACGCTTGCCACCGTGATCGAACACCGCATCACGGTTAACGCGGGCTCGCTCGATATGCTCGAACGGATAGGACGGCATGCGCCCGAAGGTCATCGCGTGTGGCTGCGGATCAATCCGGGTTTCGGTCATGGACATAGCAACAAGACCAACACGGGCGGCGAGCATAGCAAGCACGGCATCTGGCTCGACGATGTGCCGCAAGCGGTCGAGCTGGTCCGGCGTTATCGGCTAAAGCTGGTCGGGTTGCACATGCATATCGGTTCGGGCGTCGACTATGGACATCTGTCGCGCGTCTGCGAGGCGATGGTCGAAGCCGTGAAGGGCCTGGGCCACGATATCGAAGCGATTTCCGCTGGCGGTGGCTTGTCGGTGCCGTATCGCGAAGGCGAGCCTGATATCGATGTCGCGCATTACTTCCGGCTCTGGGACGCGGCGCGTCGGCAGGTCGAAGCGCATGTCGGGCATCGCGTGAGGCTGGAAATCGAGCCGGGGCGCTTTCTGGTTGCGCAATCGGGCGTGCTCGTCGCGGAAGTTCACGCGTTGAATCGACGCCCCGCGCAGCAGTTTGCTTTGGTCGATGCCGGATTCAACGACCTCGTGCGGCCGTCTTTTTACGGCAGTCATCATGAGATGACGGTGTTGAAGCGCGACGGCGCACCGAGCGAAGCGCCAGTCGATTCGTTCGCGGTGGCCGGGCCGCTCTGCGAAGCCGGCGATGTCTTCACACAAGCCGAAGGCGGCGTCATTACGAACCGCTCGATACACACGCCCGAAGTGGGCGACTTCATCGTGTTTCACGATGCAGGCGCGTATGGCGCGTCGATGTCCTCGAACTACAACAGCCGGCCGCTTGCGCCGGAGGTGTTGCTGGAGAATGGCAAGCCGCGACTGATCCGCCGGCGTCAGACTATCGACGAATTGCTCGCGCTCGAAGAAACGGCGACCTGATTCGAGCGCCGTTTCAACGCCGCTTCAACGCGCCCGCACCGTGCGCGTGTACGAAACGATCATTGTCGCGAGTTCCTGCGCGGCGGGCGTGAGCGGAATGGCCGCGCGCTGCAGCAGGCAAACGTTCTGTTCGACCGCGCGCTCGCGCACCGGAATAGCGGTGAGCGTGCTCGCAAACGGCCCGCGCTTCACCACGATCGACGCTTCGAGGGACAAGCAATCCGTCGCGCTCACCAGGTGCAGCGTTTCGTACAGGCCTTCCACCGTCGCGACGGTTTTCGGCGGCGGCAGACCGTGGCTTTCGAACAGATGGTTTAGGCGATTGATTTGCGGATCGTCCGTAAGATTCGGCGAGCGCGTGGCGACCCATGTACAGTCGACCAGGTCGGCCAGCGAGGTCGCCCCAGCCTTCGGATGCCCCTGGCGGCAGACGATCACCGGATCGGACGGATACAGCGGCATGACAGAGAGGTCCGCCGTATCCGTATGCTTCGACACCAAGGCAACCGCGAAATCCAGCGTGCCTTCACGAATCCACGAAATCATCATGCGCGAGGTGCCGGTACGCAGATGCACCGCGACCCGCTCGAAGCGCGTGCGAAATTCCATCAGCACTGGTGCAAAGGCATCGATCAGCGGTTCGGTCGTCATGCCGAACGTGACCTCGCCGACATAGTCGCCGCGCAGTTGCTGCACTTCCTGCTCCGCGCGTTCGCATTCGCCGATGATCGCGCCCGCGCGCTGCAACAACCGTTGGCCCAGGGCCGTCAGCGCAATGCCGCGATTCGTGCGGGTGAACAGGGTCGCGCCGAGCATCGATTCGAGATTCTGCAATTGCTGCGTGATACCGCTTTGCGCGATGCCGAGCGCCCGCGAAGCCGCGCGGATGCTGCCGTGCTCGGCCACGGCGGTGAACGCGCGGAGTTGGGAGATCGTCAACGCCATGAGGAATCGCCAGTCTGGTGTTCGGTAAAAGTGATCATGATAGTCCGAATGGAACTTCTTTGAGGCGCAGACGCGGCATAGGATAGCTCCGTCGTCATCCGCCCACCCACACTCCGTGCTCCCATGAAAATTTCGCTGATGATCCTGAGTGCCGCATTGAGCGCCGCGCTGGCGTTCAGCAGTGGCGCGTTCGCCGTTGAGCCCACTACGCTGCGCCTCGGTATCGACCCGAGCTACCCGCCGATGGACGCCAAGGCGCCCGACGGCAGCTTCAAAGGTTTCGACGTCGATCTCGGCAACGAAATCTGCAAGCGCATCCACGCGCGCTGCCAGTGGGTCGAACTCGAATTCTCGGGGATGATTCCGGCGCTGCAGGCGCGCAAGATCGACGCGATTCTTTCGTCGATGGCGATCACGGAGAAGCGCGAGCAGCAGATCCTGTTTTCGTCGAAACTCTTCCAGTTCAAATCGCGGCTGATCGCGCGGCAAGGTTCAGCGCTCGCGGGCGGCACGAATGCACTGGCCGGCAAGCAGATCGGCGTGCAATCGGGCACGCAGTTCGAGGGCTATGCACTGAAGAACTGGGCGCCGCTCGGCGCGCATGTAGTAGCGTACAAGAGTCAGGACGAGGTGTTCGCCGACTTGCAGAACGGGCGCCTGGACGGCGTATTGCTCGGCTCGGTGGAAGCGGATATCGGTTTCCTGCGCACGCCGGCGGGGAAGGGTTTTGCGTTTGTCGGCGAACCGCTTTCGATGGGCGATCGCGGCGTGGGCATCGCCTTGCGCAAGGATGAGACCGCGGTGCAGGCCTCCATTAACGCGGCCATCGCCTCGATGCTCAAGGACGGCACGTACGCTCAGATCGCGAAGAAGTACTTCGACTTCGATCCGTACGGCAATTGATTTCCGACTTCTCTTTACAGACTCCCGCTCATGAACAGGCAATCGATTCCGCTTCTCTCGCCGGCTATCGGCACGCACCGCGAACTGGTGTCGTTTCACTTTGGCCCGGCGAATAGCGGGCAGAAGATTTATATCCAGTCGTCGCTGCATGCCGATGAAACCCCTGCGATGTTGACGACCGTTCTGCTCAAACGTCGCTTGCTCGAACTGGAAAAGCAGGGCGCGCTGAACGCGGAAATCGTGCTGGTGCCGGTGGCGAATCCGGTCGGGCTCGGGCAATACGTGCTCGGCCAGTTTCTCGGCCGATTCGATCTGGGTAGCGGGAAGAATTTCAATCGCCACTTCCCGCAGTTTTCGAAATTGGTCGCGCGTGCCAAGGAAACGTTGGGTTCAGATGCAACCGAAAACGTGCGGCTGGTGCGGCAATTGATTGCCGACGAACTGGCCGATCAGAAACCATTGACCGAGTTCGAATCGCTGCAATTAGCGTTGCTGAAGCTCTCGTTCGATGCGGATGTGATTATCGATCTGCATTGTTCGCTCGAAGCGGCCATGCATCTCTACACCAGCGAGGCGGCGTGGCCGCAGTTCGAACCGTTGTCGCGCTATCTCGGCGCGCAGGCGTCCTTGCTTGCCACCAATTCAGGCGGCGAATCGTTCGATGAAACGCACAGCCTGTTGTGGTGGACATTGCAGCAGGAACTGCCGGCCGATAAGCCGGTGCCCCACGGTGCGATTGCAGTGACCGTGGAATGCCGCGGACAGCGCGACGTGTCCTACGAAGTCGCTCAGGAAGATGCGGACGCGCTTGTCGATTATCTTGCGTGGCGCAAGGCGATCAAGCTCGATGCCAGGCCTTTGCCGGACCTGCGTTCACCGGCCACGCCGCTCGCCGGTAGCGAGCAGTTCTATGCGCCTGTCAGCGGGATTCTGATTCATCGCGCGAAGATCGGCGACACGATTCGCGTCGGCCAGGCGCTGTTCGATATCGTCGATCCGCTCACCGACGAGACCACGACGATTGCCAGTAACACGGAAGGTGTGTTTTATATGCGGCGCGCGATTCGCTTCGTGACGGCCGGCGCGCCGCTCGGGCGTGTGACGGGCGCGCGCCCTTTCAGAACCGGGGTTTTGCTGGGGGCTTGACGTTTTTTATGCAGGCCGGCGCGCGAACCCTATCCGCCGTTTCGTGCAGGACGTCTCGCGTGACCACATAGCGGTACTGGGCTTCGATCAAGCATGCCTGTGTTGACCGAAGCCCGCTCACCGTCGAGCGCCCTTAATTCACCACCAACACCGGCGCCACCGCCGCCGGATCGCTAATGCTCGGCCGCCCATTCTCGACGTGACCCGCAACACGGCGCGAGAAGCTTGCATCGTCGTTACTCGTCACCGTCAAGTCGTACCAGTGATGGCTCGACGCCAGCACCCACGCTTCTTCGATATGCGCGCCGGCCGGCACCAGCACCGGACGCGGGCGCGCGCCGTACGCGTTGTCCGTCACGAGCAGACGTGCAATCCCGCTGCCCTTGTTGCTGAACTTCAGGAACACGTTGCCGTTCGCGGCGTCGTACTGCACCTTCACTTCCGGCTCGGACGGTTTGTTCTTACCGTGACCGGCGGCGATCTGCGCGTTCTGTGCCGTCGCCTGCTGCGTGTTGCCGGCGAACTTGCGCACGAAACCGTTCGGCCCGAACACTTCGAAGCTATACACGCCGTTGGTCACCGTGAGATCGAAAGTCTCGTTGATCGACTTGCCTGCTTCGACGGTGTAGCGCCACGGACCATCCGTGCGATTCGTCGCGTACATGTAGAAATGCGCGCCTTGGTCGCCGGTGTTGCCGATCGCGATCTCGAACGTATTTTTCTTGTCGTTGGCCTGACCATTCACGTGCAACTCATACGGCAGCGCGCGCGCGAAACGAATGCCGCTTTCCTGCGGGTCGATGGTGCCCGGCGTCGCGGGCACAGTCGGCTTCGGCTGCGTCGCACACTGGTTGTCGGCGATGCTCTTGTAGTTGCTCGTGTCCGGCAGCGGCGGCACTTTCGAGTCCGGCGTGCGGAAGTCGAAGGCCGTGGTCAGGTCGCCGCACACCGCGCGGCGCCATGCCGTGATGTTCGGCTCATACACGCCGAAGCGCGCTTCGATGAAGCGAATCACCGACGTATGGTCGAACACCTGTGAGCAGACGAAACCGCCCTTGCTCCACGGCGACACGATCGTCATCGGCACACGCGGTCCGAGACCGTACGGCAGGCCGTCGGCGGTGTAGCTGCCTCCGCGCAGCGGATTCACCACGTTGTGAATTTCGCCTTCGGTGCTGACCGTCGATTTGCCTTGCGCGCCGGTCGTCGCCGGTTGCGGCGGCACGAGGTGATCGAAGAAGCCGTCGTTCTCGTCGTACATGATGAACAGTACGGTCTTGCTCCACACTTCGGGATTCGACGTCAACGCATCCAGAATCTGCGAGGTGTACTCCGCGCCGTAGGCGGGCGTATAGCTCGGGTGTTCCGAGTACGCGGCCGGCGGGCACAACCACGACACCTGCGGCAGCTTGTTGGCCAGCACGTCGGCTTTCAGGTCGTCGATAGTGCGCACGGTTTGCGCGCGCTCATACAACGGCGAGCCCGGTTGCGCATTGATGAAGTTCGTGAAGTTCTGCAGGATGTGGTGCCGTAGTTGCCGTTCAACGGATCGGCGCCAGTCAGCCCCTGCTGGTACACCTGCCACGAAATGCCCGCGGATTGCAGACGCTCCGGATAGGTGGTCCACGAGAGCAACTGATAATTCGGCGGACCGTCACCGTCGACGAAATCGTTGTTGTCGAGGAGCGGACCACCCAGCGTGCCGCTCGGATCGACCATGCCGGTCATCAGATACGAGCGGTTGGGGTGCGTCGGTCCCGGCAGCGAGCAGAAGTACGCGTCGCAGATGGTGAACGCATCGGCCAGCGCGTAGTGGAACGGAATGTCGCTGCGCAGGTGATAGCCCATCGTCATGTCGGTCTTGTTGGCGGGCCACTGGTCGTAGCGGCCGCCGTCGATCGCGGCATGAGTCTTGTACCAGGAGTGATCCAGATCGCCGACGCATTGCGCACTGGTGGTTGCCGTGTTCAGATGGAACGGCAGCACCGGCTGGGTCGGATCTTCCTTCGACGGTTGATACCACACCGGCTTGCCGTTCGGCAGCGGAATCGGGAAGCGGTCGTTGTAGCCACGCACGCCGCGCATGTGGCCGAAGTAGTGGTCGAACGAGCGGTTCTCCTGCATGAACACGACGATGTGCTCGACATCGCGGATCGTGCCGGTACGCGAGAACGCGGGAACGGCGAGCGCATTGCGAATCGACTCGGGCAGCGCGGTCAGCGCGGCGGCAGCGCCGGCGGATGAAGCCACGGTCTGCAGGAAACGGCGACGGCTATTTGATGTCATCGAATCACCTTCTGCGGGGAGGAAGAATAGCGCGCCACGCGCGCCGTTGGAATCGGGTCAGTTGCTGTTGGCGCTGTCGCCGGGTGCGTAGTGCATGACCGGCGCGACTTGCTGGTTGTCCGCGGCGAGACTGGCTTGCATGTTCTGCGTGATCGGATCGGAGGCCGCTGCGGGGTCTGCTGCGAGCGGCGAAGATGCGTTGAGCATTGGCGTCGCGGGAGAGCCGGCCGTATTTGGTGCGACGTCGTTGTTCGCAACGGCCGGAGTTGAAGAGGCTGCCGGCGGCGCGGAATCATCCGCACCGCAACCGCTCAACGCTAAAGTTGCAAGTGCAACCAAAGCGGCACTCGCGAGGCGTTTGTTTCTTCTCATGTCTGCATCCAGTTTCGTGAAAGCGGGTGCAGTCTCCAACCCTTTCAAGAAATAATTGTGAAACGTTTGCGAGTGGTAAAACTTGCGTCGATAAGTGGGTTTTTCGAAAGGAAGCGGAAAGTGATAAGTAGGAGAATGGTCACCGCAGCGCCTCATGCCTGACACTCAGGCGCACTGAAAGACGAACGGCTTTGCCTAACCGGTAAGTTCATGACACACATCGAACGACCCTTCGACATCACGCGTCTCGAAGACGAATGGCTGGAAGCAGATGGCTTCGGCGGTTTCGCGTCGGGCACCGTGGGCACGCTGCGCACGCGCCGCTATCACGCGCTGCTGCTTGCCGCGACTCGCGCGCCGGGCGGGCGCGTGGTGCTGGTCAACGGCGTGGAGGCCTGGCTCGAAGCGAACGGCACGCGTTTTCCGTTGAGCATGCAGCGATACGTGCCGGACATTGTTTATCCGGACCTGACCACGAGTCTTGTCTCGTTCGACACAAAGCCGTGGCCAACATGGCGCATTCAGATCGGTGCTAGTGCCGTATTGACCGCTGACGTGTTCGTCAGCAAAGCGACTCGCGAAACAGTTCTACTTTGGCGTCTGGAAGCGGCTGCGGGAACCGGTCCTGAAACGAACGCGCTTACGCTGAAAGTCAGGCCGCTGCTATCGGGCCGCGACTACCACGCGCTGCACCATGAGAACGCCGCCTTTAACTTCAACGCGCAGACGAGCGGCGACCAGGCCAGCGTGAGTTGGCAACCCTACGGCGACCTGCCGGTGATCCACGCCGCGACCAACGGCGTCTACACGCACGCGCCCGACTGGTATCGCAACTTCTGCTACGCCCGTGAGCGGGAGCGCGGCCTCGACTTCAGCGAGGACCTCGCGACGCCCGGCGTGTTCAGCTTCAATCTCGCCGATGGTGAAGCGGTGATGATTCTCAGCGCGTCAGGCGCCACGAGCGACACGCAACCGGCGAGCGCCAAAGCGGCGGCCATCCATGCCACAGAGCTTGCGCGCATCGAACAACAACGCCGCGACGCGCTCGGCTCGCGGTTGCAACGCTCCGCCGACGCGTACGTCGTGACCCGCAACGAAGGCCGCACGATCCTCGCGGGTTTTCCGTGGTTCACCGACTGGGGCCGCGACACCTTCATTGCGATGCGCGGCTTGCTGATCGCCTCGGGCCGTCTCGACGACGCCGAAGCAATCCTGCTCGAATGGTCGGGCACGTTGTCGGAAGGCATGTTGCCGAACCGCTTTCCCGATTATGGCGACACGCCGGAATACAACTCCGTCGACGCCTCGTTGTGGTTCATCGTCGCCGTGCACGACTATCTGGCGACGCCACACGCGAGCGCTGCAACGCAGCAGCGCCTGCAACAGGCCTGCGAAGCCATCCTCACGGGTTACACGAATGGCACGCGCTTCAGCATCCAGGCATCCGCCGACGATGGCCTGCTGGACGCCGGCGTACCCGGCGTGCAACTCACGTGGATGGATGCGAAAGTCGGCGACTGGGTGGTCACGCCGCGCATCGGCAAACCGGTCGAAGTGCAGGCGCTCTGGATCAACGCATTGCGCATTGCAGCAACATGGAATCCGCAATGGCAGCCGGCCGCCGACCGGGCGCTCCAGGCGTTACATGAGCGCTTCGTCGATCCGTCAACGCAAGCGCTGTTCGACAACGTGGACGTCGACCATGTGAAAGGCGCGATAGATCGCGCGATCCGGCCCAATCAGATCTTTGCCGTAGGCGGCCTGCCGTTCCCATTGCTCGACGGCGCGGCGGCGCGCGCGGTGCTCGAGCAGGTCGAAACGCAATTGGTCACGCCGCTGGGACTAAGGACGCTCGCGCCGTCCGATCCAGCCTATCGCGGACATTACGGCGGGTCTCCGCTCGAGCGCGATGGCGCCTATCATCAAGGAACCGTGTGGCCGTGGCTGCTCGGCCCGTTCGTCGAAGCATGGCTGCGAGTCCACGGCGGCGAGGCGGACGCCCGCATGCAGGCGAAAACGCGCTTTCTCGACCCGCTCTACGCGCATCTCGATCACGCCGGTCTCGACCATCTCTCCGAAATCGCCGACGGCGATGCGCCGCACGCACCCGCCGGCACGCCGTTTCAGGCGTGGTCGCTCGGTGAGTTACTGCGCATTGAACACCTGCTTGCCGGGTTGGCGACCGCCAGCGCCTAAACCGCGCTACGATGTGTGTCCCACCGCCAAGCCGAATGCAAGGACGTAGTCATGCCACCGCTGCGCGCTGCCAATCTGCTCGCCACCATTGAAGGTTCACGGCTGCATTCGGCCGACTGTGCGCATTGGCAGCGCTGGGGCCCCTATCTCAGCGAGCGGCAATGGGGCACGGTGCGCGAGGATTACAGCCCGGACGGCACCGCCTGGGACTATTTTCCGCACGACCATGCGCGCAGCCGCGCCTATCGCTGGGGTGAGGACGGCATTGCCGGCTTCGGCGACGACACGCTGAGCTGGTGCGTTTCGCTAGCGCTATGGAATCGCAACGACGCGATCCTGAAAGAGCGCCTGTTCGGCGTCACGAATGCGCAGGGCAATCATGGCGAGGACGTGAAGGAGCTGTACTTCTACGTCGACGGCACGCCGACGCATTCGTACATGCGCATGCTCTACAAGTATCCGCACGCCGCCTATCCGTACGACGATCTCGTTCAGGAAAATGCGCGCCGTGGCGGCGACATGCCGGAGTACGAAATTCTCGACACGGGCGTGTTCGACGATTCGCGCTACTTCGACGTGCAGGTGGAATACGCCAAACACGCGCCGGACGACATCCTCATGCGCGTGATCATCGAGAATCGCGCGGATCAGGCGGCCTCGCTCGACGTGCTGCCGCAAATCTGGGCGCGCAATTCGTGGTCGTGGAAAGAGAACAAGGACAAGCCCTCACTCGTCGCCGGCACGGACCACAATGGCGAGGCGCAGGTGGTTGGGCATCAGCATGGGCATGAGCCGATTGTCGTGACGGCCTGGTCGAAAGACGTGCCGCAGATGACGTGGCTTTTCTGCGAGAACGACACGAACGTCAAGCGCCTCTTCAACATGGACGGCGCGGGGCCGTATAAAGACGGCTTCAACGATTACCTCGTGCATGGCAATGAGCAGGCGATCCGCCGCGACGCCGGCACCAAGGCCGGCGCGCATGCCGCGATCGAGCTCGAACCGTATGGCCGCGCCGTGGTGTACATGCGCTGGCGTCCTCAGTCGAGTCCCGACGACGCGCAACTCGATGCCGATGCGGTCTTCGCGCGCCGCATCGCCGAGGCCGACGAATTCTATGGCGCGCTGCAACACGAGATCGCCGATCCCGACGCGCGTCTCGTGCAGCGTCAGGCGCTCGCCGGCATGTTGTGGTCGAAGCAGTACTACCAGTACGACGTACAGCGCTGGCTCGAAGGCGATCCGCTTCAGCCGACGCCGCCCGCCAGCCGCAAGCAGGGCCGCAATAGGGATTGGCGGCACCTGTGCAATGCGGACATCGTGTCGATGCCTGATAAGTGGGAGTACCCGTGGTACGCGTCGTGGGATCTGGCATTTCATGCGGCCGCATTCGCGCTGATCGACCCGGCGTTCGCGAAACGGCAACTGCTGTTGCTGGTGAAGGACCGCTATCAGCATCCGAACGGTCAGATTCCCGCCTATGAATGGGCGCTCGGCGACGCCAATCCGCCCGTGCATGCGTGGGCCGCGTGGCGCGTGTATGAAATCGACCGCGCGCTCACCGGCAAGGCGGATCGCGATTTTCTGGAACTTGTCTTCCATAAGCTACTGCTGAATTTCTCGTGGTGGGTGAACCGCAAGGACGCCGACGGCCACAATATTTTCCAGGGCGGATTTCTCGGGCTGGATAACGTCGGGATTTTCGATCGCTCATCGCCGTTGCCGACCGGCGGGCACATCGACCAGTCCGACGGTACGGCGTGGATGGCCGCGTACGCGCTCGACCTGATGCGTATCGCGCTGGAACTCGCCTACGCCAATCATGTTTTTGTCGACATCGGCGTGAAGTTCTTCGAGCATTTTCTGTATATCGCCGAGGCCGTGAGTTGCGACGACGGCTGCGAAACGGGCCTGTGGGACAGCGAAGACGAGTTCTTCTACGACAAGCTGCGCCTGCCGGACGGCAGCAGCATTCCCATGCGGCTGCGCTCGATCGTGGGCCTGATTCCGCTATTCGCGGTGCACGTGCTCGAAGAGCGTCTGCACGGGGGCTTGCCGGGTTTGCGCGAACGGCTGGTCTGGTTCCTCGAACATCGCCCCGATCTGGCGAGGCTGGTCTCGCGCTGGAACGAGCCGGGCAAGGGCAACGCGCTGCTGCTCTCGCTGTTGCGCGGGCATCGCATGAAAGCGTTGTTGCGCCGCGCGCTGGACGAAAGCGAATTCCTTTCCGATCATGGCGTGCGGGCGCTGTCGCAATACCATCGCGATCATCCGTTCGTGTTCAACCACAACGGCGACAGTTTCACCGTGAAGTATCTGCCGGCCGAATCCGATACGCGCGTGTTCGGCGGCAATTCGAACTGGCGCGGTCCGGTATGGATGCCGGTGAACTATCTGCTGATCGAGTCGCTATACGAATTTCACCGCTATTACGGCGAGGAGTTCAAAGTCGAGTATCCGACCGGTTCGGGCGAGAAGTTCTCGCTGAGCCAGATTGCCGACGAACTGGCGCGCCGCTGCACCACGCTGTTTCTCAAGAACAAGGACGGCGAGCGTCCGGTCATGGGCGCTTATCCGCAATTGCAGGCCGACCCGCGCTCACGTGACCTGATCCTGTTCCACGAGTATTTCCATGGCGATAACGGGCGCGGCGTGGGCGCTTCGCATCAGACCGGCTGGACCGGGCTGGTTGCGCTGCTGTTGCAGCCGCGCGCGATGAGCGCGTCGGGCAACGTGCCGCTGGCGGGCGAAACAGATCAGGCGCCGATCCCGACGTCACCGTCGGCGCAAGCCACCGCGCCGTCACGCCCGGCCGAACCGGCGCCGGCTGCCGAACCGGCGCACGCATCGATGAAATAGCGCGCAGCGGCGGCGCGGGCGAGTGAGGTTACACAAGCCATACAACGTCGCAAGGTGAGCAGGTTGCATGGCCGTTTTTGAACTGTGTGGGTTCAAGCGTGGTCTTTCATGTACCACCACGTCCGTTCCATTGGTTTCCAAAAGTGAATCCCATGTCGACTACACCGAATACTCCAGCAGCCGAGCGTCCCGCCGCCAGTCAACCACCGAGCTGCAAAGTCAGCGCGAGCCCGCAGGAAGCGCCGGCCTCGCCGCCCGGCAAGCGGCCGGCACCGCCGTGCACGCTGGTGATCTTCGGTGCCGGCGGCGACCTGACCAAGCGGCTACTGATGCCGGCGCTGTACAACCTCGCGGTGGATGGCCTGCTCGACGATGGAATGAAAATCATCGGCGTGAATCACGGCGAGCGCGAGACGAGCGTGTGGCGCGAAGATCTGCACAAGTCGCTCGAACAGTTCGCCGCCGACAAGGCCAGCACCTTCCACGCCGGCAAGCTCGACGACAAGGCGTGGGACTGGGTCGCGCAACGCCTCGAATACATGGCCGGCGAATTCGAAACCGACGACACTTTCACGAAGCTCAAGCAACAGCTCGAACAGACGCCGGGCGGCAACGTGATCTTCTATCTCGCGGTCAGCTCGCGCTTCTTCAAACCGATCGTCGAACATCTCGGCAAGGCGGGTCTGCTGAAAGAGGGCGAGGGCGGCGGTTTCCGCCGGATCGTGATCGAGAAACCTTTCGGCACCGATCTCGCTTCTGCAAAAGATCTGAACGCACACATCCTGTCGTATGCAAAAGAAGATCAGGTGTATCGCATCGATCACTTTCTCGGCAAGGACACCGTGCAGAGCATTCTCGCGGTGCGCTTCGCCAACGCGCTGTTCGAACCGGTGTGGCGGCGCGAATATATCGACAGTGTGCAGATCACGGCGGCGGAAACCATCGGCGTGGAAGGGCGCGGCAAGTTCTACGAACAGACCGGCGCGTTCCGCGACATGCTGCCGAACCATCTGTTCCAGTTGCTCGGCATGGTCGCCATGGAACCGCCCAATTCGTTCGATGCCGAAGCCGTGCGCGACAAGAAGGCCGAAATCTTCGACGCGATCAAGCCGCTGACGCCGGACGACGTCGTGTTCGGTCAATACGAAAAGGGGCCGGCGGGGGTCGGCTATCGCGAGGAGCCGGATGTCGCGCCGGGCAGCACGACGGAAACCTACGCCGCGGCGCGCGTGTTCGTCGAGAACTGGCGCTGGGCCGGCGTGCCGTTCTATTTGCGCACCGGCAAACGGTTGGCGGCGCGCCGCACGGAAATCTCGGTGCAGTTGAAACCGGTGCCGTTCCGCCTGTTTCGCGACACGCCCGTCGACGCGCTCACGCCGAACGTGCTGACCTTGCGCATCGATCCGGCGCACGGTACGAGCTTCGACTTCAATGTAAAAACGCCGGGACCGGTCATGCAGATCGGCGCGGTGCAGTCGTCGTTCGACTATGGCGACTTCTTCGCGGAACGCGCCAACGTCGGCTATGAAACCTTGCTCTACGACTGCATGCTCGGCGACGAGACGCTGTTCCAGCGCGCCGACAGCATCGAAACGAGCTGGTGCGCGGTCGACGACGTGCTGCATCCAAAAACCGGCGGCGCGGTGCCGGTGCATGGCTATGCGGCCGGCAGCGAAGGCCCCGCGGAAGCCGACGCGCTATTGGCGCGCGACGGCCACGCATGGCGGCCGTTGAAACGGGATGCTGTGCAGAAGAAGTAATTCAACGACGAGTCGCACCAACACAATCGGGGGACACCGTGGTGACACGCAAGACGACACGCAAGACGGCGACGAAGACGCCGGGCAAGACGGCAAGCAAAGCGCCGACGAAGGCGGCGTTTAAACCGTCCAGTAAGGCGTCAAGTAAACCGTCGAGTAAGCCATCCGGTAAGCCGAAAGCGACCATCAGCACCGAGCGGATACTGGCGATCGACGTCGGCGGCACGGGTTTGAAGGCCGCGATTATCGACGCGGACGGCAACATGAAAACCGAGCGCTTGCGGGTAGCGACGCCGCATCCGTGCACGCCGGATCAACTCGTGGACGCACTGGCGAAGCTGGTTGCTCCGCTCGTCGAACAGGAACCGCCGACGCTGATGTCGATTGGCTTCCCCGGCGTGGTGCGCAACAACCGCATTCTGACGGCGCCGCACTTCGGCGTGGAAGGCTGGCACGACATCCCGCTCGCCGACTCGCTGGCGCAACGTTTGGGCGGCCTGCCGGTGCGTATGATCAACGACGCCGAGATGCAGGGCTTCGCCGCGATCGAAGGCCATGGCCTCGAATTCGTGCTGACGCTCGGCACTGGCGCGGGCACGGCAATGTTCCGCGACGGCGAGTTAATGCCGCATCTGGAACTCGCCCATCATCCGGTTAGCAAGAAGGGCGTGGCGTACGACGAATACATCGGCGACGCGGCGCGTGAAAAAGCCGGGAATAAACGCTGGAATCGGCGCGTTGAGAAGGTGATCGGGATTCTGAGTACGCTCGTGAACTACGACAAGCTGTGGATCGGCGGCGGCAATGCGGCGCGCCTTTCGTTCGATCTGCCGGCGAACGTGGCCACCGTTTCGAACGATGCGGGCATCGAAGGCGGCGCGCGTCTATGGCATCCGAGATCCGTGCGCGAGACGCGGCAACTGCCGGAAGCGAATGAGCGGACGGGCCGCTTCAAGTGATGTTGGACTGTCGCTGAACCCTGGCTGGAGTCGGAAATGATGATTGGCAGCAATCGCTTGCGCGTCGTACGACGCCTGTTACCGGTCGGCGTGTCTGCCGCGTTGGCGCTTGCCGCAGTGCATGTCCGCGCGGCGGAAGTCTTCGTGGTGTCGTCGCCGGGAACGGCTGACGGCGGCACGCTGGATTCGAGCCACGCGGCGAGCGCGAACAACTGCGGCGGCGGTAATGTATCGCCGGCTCTGCAATGGCGGAATGCGCCTGCCGGCACGAAGAGTTATGCCGTGACACTGTTCGACCCGGACGGCGCGAAGGGTTTGGGCGTCGTGCACTGGGTGCTATACGGCGTCGCACCCTCGACGACCTCGCTCGGGGCCGGCGGCAGCCAGCCGCCCGGCAGCGTCTCCGGTGCGAATCAGACCGGAGGCATCGGATATCGCGGTCCATGTCCCCCGGTCGGGGACAATCCGCATCACTACGTCGCGCAAGTCTATGCGCTCGATCTGCCCCCGGATGCGCTGTCGCCCGGTTTGACGAGGGATGCGTTGCTTGCCGCAATCAAGGATCACGTGATTGCGGCGACCAGCACGGTGCTGCGTTACGGGCGATAAACGCAGCGGCCTTCGCCCACCGCGCATGAGCTTACCGCGCCGCGTCACCCCAGCGATATTCCAAACTCGCTTCGTCGAGTTGCGTCTTGATCTGCTCGTCGAGCACGAGTTCGGACGCCGCGAGCGTGTCGCTCAATTGCTCGGCGCGGCTCGCGCCGATAATCGCCGACGTGACGAGCGGATTCGCCAGCACCCAGGCAAGCGAAACCCGCGTCAACGATTCGCCGGTCGGCGCAACGATCGCTTTCAATTGCTCGATCGTCTCGAACTCGCGTTTGTGCCAGTACCGTTGCTGATACATCGCGCCGGCCTTGCCGACAGTTTCGGTGAAGCGGCCGGACGCGGGCGCCGCATTCAGTTGATGCTTGCCGGTCAGCAGGCCGCCCGCGAGCGGGTTGTACGGCATCACCGCCAATTGCTCTTCGGCAGCGAGCGGTAGCAGCTCGCGCTCGATCTGGCGGAACAGCAGGTTATAGCGAGGCTGCACGGAGACGAAGCGCGCCACGCGCAGCACATCGGCGCGGCCCAGCGCGCGCGCCAGCCGATACGCGAGGAAGTTCGATACGCCGATATAGCGCGCCTTGCCTGAGCGAACGATCACGTCGAGCGCCTCCAGCGTTTCGTCGAGTGGCGTATTCGCGTCGTCGGAATGGAGTTGGTAGAGGTCCACGTAATCCGTGCCGAGGCGTTGCAACGAGGCGTCGATTGCATTCAGCAGATGTTTGCGCGACGCGCCTTGATCCCATGCCGATGGCCCCATCTTGCCTACTGCTTTCGTCGCCAGAATGAAGCGCTCGCGTTTGCCTTTCAGCCAGCGCCCCACGATCTCCTCCGTGCGGCCGGCAACATCTTCCGTGCCGCCGAGCGGATACACGTCGGCCGTGTCGATAAAGTTCACGCCGGCATCCGCCGCCGTGTCGAGAATGCGATGCGAGACCTCATCTTCAGTCTGCAGGCCAAAGGTCATCGTGCCGAGGCACAGGCGCGATACGGTCAGGCCGGTGCGGCCGAACTTGCTGTATTGCATGATCAACTCCGGGGATGAACGAAACAGTTCGATAGGCAGTGTTGCAAAAAGGATAAACGGAGTCGGGATTGGGCGTCGGCCCCAATCACGGCTGATTGTTATTCAGTTGAAAGCTTTCTGCCGGCGTCTTTTTTACTTGCGACGCCGAAAGTCTTTTCTTTCAATGGCCTTAATATTACAAACGCGTAATGAGCTGGCATGTGGACAGGGCCGAAAATTACAAAAAGCCTTCACCCGTAAAAAACAGAAACAATTCTGTTACTAGGGGTAAGCGACGGCGCGATTGATGCGATTTTATGCGTGTGGAATGATAGCGATTCTCATTTAACCAATAGCCAGCCATCCTGACGTCGGTGCTCTGCACACGAGAACGGCAGCCAGCCAATTGCGACTTTGCCGTCGATTGCATCTCAGCCATGCGAATCCGGCAAACGCATCTCCGACGGGAATTCCCATGTTCAACCACACGCCGCTCGCGACAGCGTTAGCGTTAGCTTTTGCCGTTCCTTTTGCGACTCCGGCGGTCGCGCAGACTGCTCCGCAAACCACCTCGCAGCCGGCGGCCGCGAATGCTAATGCGACGACAACGACGACAACGACGACCGTCGCAGCCGACACCGGCAGCTTGCCGACCATCGGCGTCGCGGCACAAGCTGAACAGCAGGACTTCCAGGCGGAGCGCGCGACGGTCGGTGCAAAGACGCCCGCGGCGCTGCGCGACATTCCGCAGACCGTCACCGTCATCAACAAGGCCGTGCTGCAATCGCAAGGCGCCACTTCGTTCCAGGACGCGCTGCGCAATGCGCCGGGCGTAACGATCGGCGCGGCTGAAGGCGGCCAGATCGGCAACAACATCAACCTGCGCGGCTTCGCTGCGCAGAACGACATCTACCTGGACGGCTTCCGCGATCGCAACCAGTACTATCGCGACACCTTCGACCTCGAAGAACTCGAAGTGCTGTACGGTCCGTCGTCGATGCTGTTCGGTCGCGGATCGACGGGCGGCGTGATCAACCAGGTCAGCAAGAAAGCGAACCTGCATGACTCGGCGGAAGTCACGGGCATGATCGGCACCGACGCGAAATATCGCAGCACTGTCGACGTGAACCATAAGCTGACGGATACCTCGGCGATTCGCCTGAACGCCTTCGGCCAAAGCCTCGGTTCGACGCGCGATGCGATGAAGAACAAGGACTACGGTATCGCGCCGGAAGTGCGCTTCGGCATCGGCACACCGACCGAAGTGACGATCTCCGCGCTGATCCAGCACAACTACGACATGCCGGACTACGGCGTGCAGGCGTTGAACGGCCGCCCGTCGCCGGTGCCGAAGAACACGTTCTACGGTTTGACCACCGACCGCACGATTCAGGACGTGCAAACGGTCACCGCCGCGGTCAAGCACAAGTTCTCGGACAACCTGATCCTGACAAACCAGACGCAGTTCTCGCACTCGATGACCGATGCGCGCGAAACCGCGCCGCAAGCGGTGTTGACGGGGCCGCTCGCCACCAGCCCCGCGTTGAGCAACGGCAACTTCACGACGCTCTCGCCGTCGCAACTGTTCATCAAGTTGCAGAGCCATGACCGTGTGATCGAGAACCACTCGCTCTACAACGACACGATGCTCCAGTACAAGTTCGTTACCGGCCCGATCAAGCACGACCTGATCGCCGGTGTCGACCTCGGCCATGACAGCTATTCGAACCAGGCGTACACCCGCAACAACTTGCCGGTCGTGACGATGGTGAACCCGGCGTATCTGTCCAATCCCGCCGGCGTGACCACCACGGTCGGCAACCACGCCGATTCGGGCTCGAACGAAATTGGCGCGTACGTGAACGACACCGTGTCGATCGGCCAGCAGTGGAAGGTGATTGGCGGTTTGCGTTGGGATCGCTTCCAGGCGCAGATCCACAATACGATCAGCCTGCCGGGCTATGCGACGCAGACCAACTTCTTCACCAGCGTACGCGCCGGGGTAATTTATCAGCCGACCGACTGGCAGTCGTACTACGTGTCGTACGGCACGTCGTTCAATCCGTCGCTCGAAGCGCTGACAGTGACCAACCTCACGCAGAACCTCGCGCCCGAGTCGACCAAGTCGTACGAAGTCGGCGGCAAATGGGATCTGCTCGGCGGCAATCTCTCGGTGACGTCGTCGTTCTTCCGCGAAGAAAAGACCAACGCGCGCACGCAAGTCTCGCCGACCGAATACGAGCTCGACGGCGACATTCGTGTCGACGGATTCCAGGCCGGCGTGACGGGCCACATTACCGACAACTGGCAGGTGTTCGGCGGCTACACCTACATGGACGCCATCATCCTGAAGGCGCGCGACGGTACGCAAGGGCACGTGCCGGCCAACACGCCGCGCAACACGTTGACCTTCTGGACCACCTACGCGATCACGCCGCACTGGGAAATCGGCGGCGGTCCGACGTATATGTCGCCGCGCTATGCATCGAATACCAACTACGTGCAGGTGCCGGGCTACACGCGCTGGGATGCGACCGCTGCGTACCACGCGAAGAAATACGACGTGCGCCTGAACCTGCTGAACATGACCAACAAGTACTACTACGACGCGCTGATTCAGTCCGACGGCGGCCGTTCCGTGCCGGGTATCGGCCGCACGTTGCTGGCGACGTTCGACTACCGCTTTTGATACGCATTGAACCGATGCGTTAGGCTTGCCGTTCTCGAAGACGGCAAGCCGACGCAAAAAGGAAACACCATGTTGCTGCACATACCGAACGTACTGAACGCCGAGCAGTTGCGGCTCGTGCGCGAGCGGCTCGATCAGGCCGGCGACGCCTGGGTGGACGGCCGCGCGACCGCCGGCTATCAGGGCGCACCGGTCAAGCGTAATCAGCAGATCGCCGAACACACGCCAGTTGCGCGTGAACTCGGCGACGTGATTCTCGCGTCGATCGAACGCAACCCGTTGTTCATCAGCGCGGTGTTGCCGAATCAGGTGTATCCGCCGCTGTTCAATCGTTACGAAGGCGGCATGCAGTTCGGCAGTCACGTCGATGGAGCCGTGCGCGTGCTGCCCAACGGCGTGAAGCTGCGTACCGACGTCTCGGTGACGCTGTTCATTTCCGACCCCGCCGACTACGACGGCGGCGAGCTCGTGATCGAAGACACGTACGGCGTGCAGCAGGTCAAACTGCCGGCCGGCGACATGATCGTCTATCCGGCGACGAGTTTGCATCAGGTCACGCCGGTCACGCGCGGCGCGCGAATCGCGAGTTTCTTCTGGGTGCAAAGCCTCGTGCGCAGCGATACGCAGCGCGCAATGCTGTTCGACATGGACACGGCGATTCAACGGCTGAACGCCAGCAACGCCGACGATACCGCGCGCCGCAGCCTCGTCGGCATCTATCACAATCTGTTGCGGACCTGGAGTGAAACGTGAGCGTACCCGAGGCAATCGACATTCAATCGCCCGCGGGCATCGACCGGACGACGCGCGAGCCGCGGCGGCTGGACAACGACGAATTGAAAGCGCGGCAGCAGCGTTCGCGCCGCGCCACCTTCGTCAAATGGCTGCGCAAGGTGCATGGCTGGATCGGCTTGTGGGGCGCGGCGCTGGGTTTGCTGTTCGGCACCACGGGGTTCCTGCTGAACCATCGCGGCGGGCCGCTCAAAGTATCGACCGGCGAGCCGCAAGTAGCGCTGCTGCAAGTGCCGTTGCCGCAGCCCGCGCCGGAAACGCCGCGCGAGCTGGGCAAGTGGCTCAAGCAAGAACTGAAACTGGCGGGCACGCCTGGGCGCGTGCAGAAAGAGCCGGCTCATCCGGTGGCATGGGGCGAGCGTAGCGTCGTCCAGCCGGAGCATTGGCAACTCAACTTCGCGTCGCCGCATGAGAACACGTCCGCCGAGTACTGGGTGGGTAACGGCTATGTGACGGTCAAACGCAGCGAGAACACATTTCTCGCCATGCTGACGAACCTGCACAAGGGCGTGGGTCTGAGCGTCGGCTGGGTGCTGCTGATCGATACGCTCGCAGGCAGCATCATCTTGCTGTCGCTCACCGGCGTGCTGCTGTGGACAGAGTTGAACAAACGCAAGACCATCGGCGCGGTGTTGGTGCTGGGATCGATCGTCGCCGCGGTGTGTGTGGGCCTGCTGTAAGACACTGCAAGCCCGCAGTGATCGAAGAAACCTGGTCGCACGGCGAAGGCATGGCGATCGGGAAAATTGCCTCTCTGCACCCATTGCGTCAAGGTACGTTTTACCTGCATTTCGGTTTCATTTCGCGGCGTACCGTCGTCGCCGCCCAATCCTCCGCATAACGCTCAGTCCCGCGCCGCGAAAAGCCCGCTGCTTGCGGTTTCGGCGCGTTGTCTCACCTTCCTCCGGCACACCGCTACGTGCGAGAATCGCGCTACATCAATTGCGTGGTGATCGTTAGCCATCCATCGTATCGGGCACCGCTTTTGCAACAGCGGCCCGCACGAATACGACCCGCCGTGTCGAGGAGATCGCGTTGAAACAGCCGGACCGCTTCATGTCGGACGCACCGCCCGCCGGCGTCGCCGCGCCGTCCTTTCTTGCCGGAGGCGGCGAGCTGGGGGCGCTGATCCGCGCCTACGACTGGACGCAGACAGCACTCGGCGCACCCGACACCTGGCCACAAGGCCTGAAGATCGCGATCCGCATCATGCTCACCTCGCGTCAGCCGATCTGGATCGGCTGGGGCGACGAGCTGCTCTATTTTTACAACGACCCGTACAAGTCGATCATCGGCGGGAAGCATCCGGTCGCGCTCGGTCAACCGACCCGCGTCGTGTGGCGGGAAATCTGGTCCGACATCGAGCCGCTTCTCGATACGGCGCTGGCGGGCGCCGAGGGTACTTTCGTCGAACAGAAGCTGCTCATCATGGAGCGCAACGGCTTTCCTGAGGAGACGTATTACACCTTCTCGTACAGCCCGATTCCCGCCGAGGATGGCGAACCGGGCGGCATCATCTGCGCCAATAGCGACGACACGGCGCAGGTGGTCGGCGAACGGCAACTGGCGCTGCTGAAGGAACTGGCGGCGGCCAGTCCGGACGGCCGCGATTGGCGCGAAGCATGCGAACTCAGCGCGCGCGCGTTGCGAGCGAATCCGCAAGACCTGCCCTTCGCCTTGCTCTATGCAGCCGAACCCGGCAGCGACACGGTCACGCTGGTCGGCTCGTGCGGCATCGAGCCGGGCCATCCAGCGGCGCCGCAGACAATGCGCGTCGGCGAATCACTCTGGCCGATCGCCGACGTCCTCCAGATCCAGGCGCCGCAGACCGTGCGCGACTTGACGCAGCGTTTCGGCACCGCGTTGCCGAGTGGTCCGTGGCATCTCGCGCCGGAGCAGGCAGTCATCCTGCCGGTGTCGGCCGGCGAGTCGACGCAAACAGTCTTGCTGATTGCCGGCCTGAATCCTTGCCGTCTTGTCGACGACGCTTACCGCAGCTTTCTGAACCTGGTCGCCGGCCAGATCGGCGCGGCGATCGGCTACGCGCAGGCATATGAAGAAGAGCGGCGGCGCGCGGAAGCGCTGGCCGAAGTCGACCGCGCGAAGACCACGTTCTTCTCCAATATCAGCCACGAATTCCGCACGCCGTTGACGCTGATGCTCGGCCCGCTCGAAGAACTGCTCGCCAGGCCGCAGCCGGCCGCGAGCGGTGATAACGCGCAGACACGCAGCGATATCGACGACCGCGCGCTGATCGAGATCACGCATCGCAACGGTTTGCGCCTGCTGAAGCTCGTCAACGCGTTGCTGGATTTCTCGCGGATCGAGGCGGGGCGCATCGAGATTCACACGCAGCCCACCGACATCGCTTCCTTCACGGCCGAGCTTGCGTCGCTGTTCCAGTCCGCGATCGAGGCGGCCGGCCTGCGCCTCGAAGTCGACGTTCCGGCTACGCCCGTGATCGTGCAGATCGACCGCGAGATGTGGGAAAAGGTCGTGGTGAACCTGCTGTCGAACGCGTACAAGTTCACGTTCTTCGGCACGATCCGGGTCGCGGTTCGCACTGACGAAGGCGGCGGCGTCGAGGTCAGCGTCACGGATAGCGGCATCGGCGTCGCGGAAGAAGAAGTGCCGCGTCTTTTCGAGCGCTTTCATCGCGTGGCGGGCGCACCGGGCCGCTCTGTGGAAGGCAGCGGCATCGGGCTCGCGATGGTGCAGGAACTGGTGAAGCTGCACGGCGGCACGGTGCGGGTGGACAGTGTGCTCGGCGAAGGTGCGTGCTTTACCGTTTCGCTGCCGCGCGGCGCTGTGTTGTCCCAAGCCGAGGGCGAAGCCGTGCATGCGTCCATGAGCAGGCACGCACGCATGTATGTCGATGCCGCGTTGCGCTGGAGTCCGGAGAACGAAATACTCGATGCCCCGTCGGCCGGCGCAGCGCAGGCCAGTGAAACGTCGGAGGCAGCGCCGGCCGCCGCCGCGCGGCTGCTGGTCGTCGACGACAATGCGGATCTGCGTGAGTACATGAGCCGCATCTTGCGGGCGGCGGGCCACGACGTGCGGCTCGCCACCGACGGCCAGGCGGCGCTCGAAGCCGCGCGCGCGGAACCGCCCGATCTGGTGCTCTCCGACGTGATGATGCCGCGCCTCGACGGCTTCGGCCTGCTGCGCGCACTGCGCGCCGATCCGGATTTGCGCGACACGCCCGTGCTGATGCTGTCGGCCCGCGCGGGTGAGGAAGCGCGCGTCGACGGTATCGAACACGGTGCCGACGACTATCTGACCAAGCCCTTTTCCGCGCGCGAACTGCTGGCCCGCGTGTCGGGCAACCTGCAACTCGCGCGCTTGCGTCGCGAGACCGAAATGAAGCTGCGCGAGGAATCGCGCACGCTGGAGATTCTCAATCGTGTCGGCTCGACGGTCGCGGCCGAACTCGACCTGAGCCGCGCGGTGCAGATCGTCACCGACGCGGCCACCGAACTGACCGGCGCCGCGTTCGGCTCGTTCTTCTACAACGTGCTCGACCAGAAGGGCGGCAGTTACATGCTTTACACGCTGTCCGGCGTGCCGAAGGAGGCGTTCGAGCAGTTTCCCATGCCGCGCAACACGGCGGTGTTCGCGCCCACGTTTCAGGGCGAAGGCATCGTCCGCGTCGACGACATCACGCAGGATCCGCGCTATGGCCACAACGCGCCGCATCGCGGCATGCCGGAGGGTCATCTGAAGGTGCGCAGCTATCTGGCGGCGCCGGTGCAGTCGCGCAGCGGCGAAGTGGTCGGCGGCCTGTTCTTCGGCCACCCGGAGCCGGGCGTGTTCACTGAGCGCGCCGAGCGGATCGTGGCCGGCATCGCCGCGCAGGCGGCGATTGCCATCGACAACGCGCGCTTGTATCAGGCGGCGCAAACCGAAATCGCCGAGCGCACCAAGGCGCAAAGCGCGTTGCGCGATCTGAACGAAACGCTGGAGCGCCGCGTGATCGAAACGGTGGCGGACCGCGATCGTTTATGGGAGTTGAGCGAGGATCTGCTGGTGGTGGCCGATATCGAAGGCCGCTTGCAGCGCGTGAGTCCATCGTGGAGCACGGCGCTTGGTCACGACGTGCACTGGCTGATGTCGCGTTCCTATGTCGATCTGGTTCACCCGGACGATGTCGAGACTGTCCGCACGCATCTTGCTGAACTGCGCAGAACGGGCGCGCCGGTGCGTTACGAAAACCGCTTCAAGCGGATCGACGGCACATGGCGCTGGGTCGCGTGGACGCTCGCGCTCGATCCGGACACCGCGCGCATTCACGGCGTGGGCCGCGACGTCACCGCCGATAAGGAAACCACCGAAGCGCTGCGGCACGCCGAAGAAGCGCTGCGCATGGCGCAAAAGATGGAAGCGATCGGCAAGCTCACGGGCGGCGTCGCGCACGACTTCAACAACCTGCTGCAAGTGATCGGCGGCAATCTGCAACTGCTGGCGAAAGACGTCGCCGGTTCGGAGAAGCCCGAGCAGCGTGTGCGCAATGCACTGGCGGGCGTCGCGCGCGGTGCGAACCTCGCCTCGCAACTGCTCGCGTTCGGGCGGCGTCAGCCGCTCGCGCCGAAGGTCGTCAATCTCGGCCGCTTCGTGCGCGGTCTCGACGACATGCTGAGGCGCGCGCTCGGCGACGGCGTCGAAATCGAAACGATCGTGTCGGGCGGCTTGTGGAATACGCTGGTCGATCCGTTCCAGGTCGAGAACGCGCTGCTGAATCTGGCGATCAACGCGCGCGACGCCATGAACGGCCACGGCAAGCTCACGATCGAAGCCGGTAACGCCGCGCTCGACGACGCCTACGCCAAACGCAACGCGGAGGTTACGCCGGGCCAGTACGTGATGCTGGCGGTTACCGACACGGGCCTCGGCATGTCGCCGGAAGTGCGCGAGCGCGTGTTCGAACCGTTCTTCACGACCAAGCCCGAAGGCCAGGGCACGGGTCTCGGCTTGAGCATGGTGTATGGCTTCGTCAAGCAGTCCGGCGGCCATGTGAAGATCTACAGCGAAGAGGGCCACGGCACCACGATCCGCATCTATCTGCCGCGGGTGCGCCAGGAAGAAGACCTCGAAACGAATATCGAAGCCGGTCCCGCCAAGGGCGGCACGGAAACGATTCTCGCGGTCGAGGACGACGAGGAAGTGCGCACGACCGTGGTCGAAATGCTCTCCGATCTCGGCTACCGCGTGCTGAAAGCGAAAGACGCGCAAAGCGCACTGGCGATCGTCGAAAGCGGCGTGCCGATCGACATGCTGTTTACCGATGTGGTGATGCCCGGCCCATTGCGCAGCACCGAACTCGCCCGCAAGGCGCGCGAGCGGTTGCCGTCGATCGCGGTGCTGTTCACGTCGGGCTACACGGATAACGCGATCGTGCATTCAGGGCGGCTCGATGAAGGCATCGAATTGCTCAGCAAGCCTTATACGCACGAAGCGTTGGCGCGCAAAGTGCGCTACGTGCTGCAAGCGCAGAATCCGCGGCCGGCGGAAATCGCCGAGGCCCAGCAGCATCTTCTGGAGATCGATCCGCCCATGATGCCGGATAGCGCCGATAGTTTCGTCACTCAGACGCGACCGCGGATTCTGCTGGTGGAAGACGACGAGCTGATTCGTGTGAGCACGGCAGAATTGCTGCGCACGTTCGAATTCGACATTCTGGAAGCCGAAGGCGAGCCTGACGCCAAGCGGATTCTCAGCGAACACACGATCAGCGTGATGCTGACCGACGTGGGGCTGGCGGGCAAGTCGGGTATCGATCTCGCGCTCGACGTGTGTCGCGAGCGGCCTGACCTGCGCGTGATCTTTCTGACCGGCTACGACCTCGTGCTGACGCCGGCGCAGCGCGCAGCTTTGCCGCACGCGATCCTGCTGCGCAAGCCCTACGATCTGCTCGATCTCATCGATGCGCTGAAAACGCCACTGCGCTAAACCGCGCTGCGCGCGGCCGGCATTGCCGGCGCGCCAGCGCGAAAGTACGTGCTCGCGCTAGAATTCCCAGAGACCGCCACAACTGCTGGTGCCACCGGAATTCGCCGATGACCACTCCCGCCAACGACGTCGACGCCGCACTCGTTACGCGGCGCTCGATTCGCGCCTTTCTGCCCACGCCGGTGCTGCGCGCCGATATCGAAGCCATTCTCGAAGCCGCCAGCCGCGCGCCGTCGGGCACCAATACGCAGCCGTGGAAGGTCTGCGTCGTGACGGGCGAGTCGCTGGCGCGTCTCTCGCAGGCCTTGCTCGACGCTTACGACCACCCGCAACGCGACGCGCTGTACCAGGAAGAGTATCCGTACTATCCGAATCGGTGGGTGTCGCCGTACATCGACCGGCGCCGCAAGATCGGCTGGGATCTGTATGGCTTGCTTGGCATCGAAAAGGGCGACAAGGCGCGCATGCACGAGCAGCATGCACGGAACTATCGCTTCTTCGGCGCGCCGGTGGGCTTGTTCTTCACGATCGACCGGGTGATGGAGCGCGGCAGCTGGCTCGACTACGGCATGTTCCTGCAGGCAATCATGACGGCCGCGCGCGGGCGGGGTCTCGATACGTGTCCGCAGGCCGCGTTCACGCCGTTTCATCGGGTGATTGCGGAGCAGCTCGGTTTGTCGCCTGAAGAGCAACTGGTGTGCGGCATGTCGCTCGGTTTCGCCGACGAAAACGCTTTGGTCAACACGTTACGCAGCGAGCGCGAACCCGTTGAACGGTTCACGCGATTTCTCGATTGACGGCGCTTGATCGCGATCGAGGCAAGTCCCCACTTTCCATCGGACCCATATGAAAACATCGCGTCGCCATTTTCTGCTGCTCGGTGTGAGCGCGGGCTCAGCGCTCATGCTCACGCGCGCCGCCTTCGCCGACACCGCGAACAGACTCAGCGAATCCGATCCGAAGGCGCAAGCCGTCGGCTACAAAGAGGACGCGTCCAAGGTCGACAAAGCGAAGTTTCCGGGCTACGCCGCCGGACAAAGCTGTGCCAACTGCTCGCTGTTCCAGGGCAAAGCCAACGACGCATACGGCGGGTGCACGCTGTTCGGCGACAAGCAGGTCGCGGCGCTCGGCTGGTGCAGTTCGTACTCGAATATGTGAACGGCAAGAGGCGGCGCGCGATCCGGTTCGCCGCCCGCCGCATTCACAGCAGTCAATTCAACGCGCTCAGCACCAGTTCGTGCGAATGGCCGATCCATACGGCGGCGTCGCGATGATCGCGTAACGCATCGCCCGTATTGGGGTGCAGGAAGATATCCAGCGCGCCGTGATTCAGAGTGAGCCAGCCGACCACGTCGGCGAACTGAGCCTGCGTGAACGCGAGCTGATACGACCACATGGGATGCGGTCCAACCGGGCGTTCGTGAAAGCGGCCCAGTTGCAGTGCGTCGCCCCAGCGTGCGTCGATCTGCTCGCGGAAAGTCCATGCGGCGTCGCGGCTGCCCGCGTCGAAATACACGTGGGCGTGCCAACTCGTGATGGCGGAGGTGTCGCGAAAGGTCATAACCGGTCCGGTGCGTGTCAGTCTTTATCCGACATTCATTCTGCTTCAATTTCCGCCGACGCGCGCGGCGCGCGCCTCATGTGAAACTGTCTCTCATCTTCGCCGACGATCTCGAAGCCGAGGCGCTCGTACAGGCGCTGTGCGGGATTGCCTTTGAGCACCTTGAGGGTGACCGGCAACGCGTCGGCCTGCGCGGCGCGCAACACCGTGTGCAGCGCGCGTTCGCCGATACCGCGCCGCTGCAGCGCCGGCGCGATCTGCAATTGCACGACGACCCACTCGGTGTCGGTGCGATACGCTTTAAGCAAACCGGCGGGCGCGCCGTCGATGCAAATCACGCGCGCTGTGTCATACCGATGCAGCAGACGCGCGCGATGCTCGGTGTCGTCGGACGGCTCGCCGACGCGCACGAGATGCTCCGTCATGGTCGCCTTGCGCAGCTCGAATAGAAAGGCCTCGTCTGAATTCAGTGCGGGGCGCAGGGTGAAGACAGGTTCCTTAACGGACATGTTGGTAACGTTTCCGGCGAGCCGGCGGCCAGTAAGAATGGTCGTGAATTGTCGCGCCGGCAGCGCTTTTTTACCACGCAGCTATGTTTGCGCCTCTCGAGTTCGCTATTCCCCGGTCACGCGGACGCCGTCGTCGCGGCGTCCGCGCTGCGACGGATTCGTGCGGTGCCGCGTGCGTCGTTTCAGGCGCGGTCGGCGTTTGCGGCTTACTGGCGGCACGTTGCCGGCTGTTCGCGTCGCGCTCGCCACGGTTCGTGCGACGCGTTTGGCGTCCGTTGGCATGCGCTTTGCTTTTGCCTCACTCGCGAATTGCTGGCGCGTGCGGGTTCGAACGTCGAACCGCCGAGGAACGACGCCAACTGGCATGACAACGAAAATGCTGAATACGAAACCACATACGGTCACGCACGGCGTCGACGCCGACGCGATCACGCTCGTCTTTTATCCCGATACCGGCTGTCTGCGCTTTGCCGATGCGCGCGGTATGTGTCACGAGCTTCGGCCGCCGCATTCCTGGTTCGCGCTGTCGTCCGCGTCGCGAGGCGCGTGGCGCGGCACGCAAGCCATGACCGAGGGGTTGAATGCGTTGCTGCACGAGTTCCGCGCGAAACGTCCGCGCTGGCCGGGCGCGCCCGCTTCAGTCCATTCGACGGTGGTCGAACGCACAGTGAACGCCGCCGTGGAGCGATAGCGTTCATTGATCGGTCGAAAGAACTCGACGCGTGTTTCGCATCTGTATTCAGATTTTTTCGGTGTCGTTCGTTCAACACGGCGAGCGGTTTAACGAACTTTGCGAGGTGGGCCATGGAGATTATCGAGTTTGAACCAAGCGTCTCGGCGGACGGACGCGCGGTGATTTTCCAGCTTTCGACGCGAGGCCGGGACCTCGAATGCGCCGTTACGCGTGAGGCCCTGGAACAGCATTTCTGGTTGCAACGCGACGCCGGCGAGGAACGCGTGCTGAAGACGTTCGCTGACGGCCGCAAACGCATCACGGCCGTGGCGGAAAGAAAACTGCTGGCGCGTCCGGGCGAAAAAGTGCTGCTGACGATCAGCGATTTCGCCGCGCGCGGTTGACGGGATCACGCCGCGCGTCTTGCAGGCCCACATGCTCAAAGAAGATCAGCCAGCGACGGTGACGGCGGCAGTGCCGTCGCTCGCGTCATTGCGGTTCCGATCGACGCGTTTTTCGGCTGTGCGGTCAAGTTCGTCGACAAAGAGCCCGCTCAGTCGATAACCGCATATTCCGCTGTCGCAGCGTGTGCTGCGCGGCGCTCACCTCTGACGAAACCGGCCTGTTACAGCGATTCGCCAAACTGGCCTGCCAAATCCCTTCGCTTCGCCCAATTGCATTCGCACTCGCCGGAATACACTGTTTTCCATGGAGCGACAAATCACCGAGCCCCATCGACGCGGTCTTCCCCCCGCGTTGTTTTGAACCGTACCGTTGATGGCAGTTTGCCGCGCTTGTCGAGCGCGGCAGGGCAGTAAAGCAGTAGGTAGTAGAAGCAATGCAAAAAGCGCGCGATCCATGTAGTTTGCGCGTGAATCAGCAGGGGGTTGCAGTCAGGCGATGTTGAAGGCGAAGGACCCGGCTGTAATTGCAGTGAGCAGTTCCGAAACGAATGTTTTTTGCAGCAGCAGTATCGGCAGCACGGTTTTATTTGTCGTGGTAGTTCAAGCAGCACGGTTTTAGCAGATGCAGTTCAAGTAACAACAGCTTTGCGAGTTTGCGGTGGGTATAGGTCGGCGAGCATCCACGCGCGAGTACGACTGTTCCATCCTGTCAGACCCTGTTCCCTCGCGGGAACAGGGTTTTTTTTCGTCGTGACACGCCACGCGACTTGCAATTGGCAAGTTCGAACCGATATTTCAACGTTGCGCTGCGCGCCACGCTTTTGGCGGAATCGAGCAACCGGCCGGTGGCGTAGTGTGAGATGCTGCATACGAAT
This sequence comes from Paraburkholderia sp. BL6669N2, assembly GCF_003387275.1. Lineage (NCBI taxonomy): Bacteria > Pseudomonadati > Pseudomonadota > Betaproteobacteria > Burkholderiales > Burkholderiaceae > Paraburkholderia > Paraburkholderia sp. BL6669N2. The sequence goes on from NZ_QUNA01000002.1 coordinate 3,549,160, forward strand.
AGACTTGAAGTCGTTTAAGTCTGTCTTAATAGTTGCTTGCCATGATGGCTTCACAGACTCACATCAGGGCCTGTCAAGCCGCCGGCGTATCGGCGGTGTTTGCCACCGGAGCAGAAGAATTCGGTGGCGAAGCCGAGAGTTAGAGAAGGAGGTTGAACCGATATGTCCAATAAATCGCGAGTCCGCAAGCACAACCAGTCGGCGATGTCCCCGTTGTTGCGCGCGCTGACCTATAGCCGCACCGCTCATGAGCCGGTTACGTCGGCGATGCTGTTGCAGTGCTATACCGCCCTCGACGCATTCCGGCACGGCCACGGCTCGCGGAATCTGCATATGACGTTGAGCCGGCATTTGCTGGTGTCGCAAGAACTTGCGCGCCTTGGCCTCGGCGAAGACGTTCTGTCCGACATCGAGAGCGCACATGCCGCGATGGTTCAGCTCGATATGCGCGAACACGACGAAGGCGCGTGGGCACTGCAAGACGGCGAATACGCCCGCTTGTGCACGGCGTTGGCGATTCTCGACGGACAACTGTCCGTGGCATCGCTGAGCGAGATCGCGAGCGCGGAAGCGCGAATGATCGAAGGGTTGATGAGGTCCGCGCAGGTGCAGGCGATTGCTGAAGCTACGGTGTAAGCCGCCGCACGCGTTTCTCCTTTCTCATACGCGCAAATGAAACGCCAACGCCCCACGGGGCGTTTTTTTATTCTGTCGTGTCGAGAGACCAAGGCAAGGCGCTAATCGTTATGCCGTCGAAATGCTTCAATGTAGCGTTATCGCGCTGCCCAATAGAAATTTCCCAATGACGTGCGGAATTTACGAGTCTCCGTAAGACGCCCAATTGCCGCGGCATCGGCGCCGGATCAGGTTTGCCGGAGGCTTTCATGCTTGTTAGACTGCCTCTCGCCAGCCCACCGCACGCGCGTTTTGCGTTCATACGCCTCCGGGGCGTTCACATCCGCGGCGCGATCAAAATCGGAGACGCCATGTCTTATATGCTGCTCATTGTCGAGCCCCCGAATCAACGGATTGAACGCGGTGAAGCCGCGGGCCGCGAAGTCTACGATCAGATGGTCCGCTTCGCCTCCGATCTGAAAGAACGCGGCAAACTGGTCGCCGTCGAATCGCTCACCTCCTTGAACGACGCCGTGCGCGTGCAGGTGCGCGACGGTCAGCCGAAACTGCTCGACGGCCCGTTCGCCGAAGCCAAGGAAATGGTCGGCGGGTTCTTCCTCCTCAATTGCGAAACGCGTGAAGAAGCCTTGGCGATTGCCCAAGCCTGCCCGGCCGCAACGTGGTGCACGGTCGAAGTCCGCAAGCTCGGACCTTGTTTCCTCTAGCCGATTCGCGCATCGACAGCATGTGGTCTTGGGGTTTTCCCTGGCGGATCGGCAAAGGTGTCGATCCGGCCGCGTGTTGCTCGTCGTGTGAGTAAGAAGCCAGCCACGGGCGCGGCTCTTCCTCTCACAACGATAAGGAGTCACGGCGATGCGATTCATGATCCTCGTCAAAGCCACCGTTGCCAGCGAAGCCGGCGAGATGCCGGAAGCGTCCCTGATGGCCGCGATGGGCGCGTACCACGAAGAACTGGCCAAAGCCGGCGTGCTGCTCGACGCCACCGGCCTGCAACCGAGTTCGAAAGGCTGGCGCGTTCGCTACAGCGGCGGCAAGCGCTCGGTGGTCGACGGGCCGTTTCCAGAAACCACGGAACTGATTGCCGGCTACACGCTGATCCAGGTTCGCTCGCGTGAGGAAGCCATGGAATGGGCGCGGCGCTTTCCGGCGCCCTCCGGCGAGCAGGCGGACGGCGAAATCGAAGTGCGTCAATTGTTCGAATTCGACGACTTCGAAGCCGGCCCGGAGTCGGACCGGCTCCGCGAACTGGAAGCCGGCAAGCGCTGAAGCTCAAACGCAAAGCGCGCGCCGCGCCGGCTTTATCGAAGGGATTCATCATGCTCACGGCGCTACGGCTTTCGCATCGAGCGACGCAAGGCACGCATGGAGATCGTCGATGCGGCGCGCCCTGTCCACAACGATCATTGGATTCCGTCATGCATAAGCAGATCTACGTCAATCTCGCGGTCGATAATCTCGAACGGTCGAAAGCCTTCTTCAGCGCGATTGGTTTGAGCTTCGAACCGCAATTCACGAACGAACAGGCGGCCTGTCTGATTCTCGGCGATAACATCTACGCGATGCTGCTGGTCAAGGGCCTGTTCAAGTCGTTCACTCGCAAGTCGCTGTGCGATCCGAAGGAGAGCACGGAAGCGCTGGTGGGGTTGTCGTGCGAAAGCCGGGCGGAGGTGGATGCGCTGGTTGCCAAGGCGCTCGCCGCCGGCGGCACCGTACCGCGCGCGCCGCAGGACTACGGCTTCATGTATGGGCACGGCTTCGAGGATATCGACGGCCACATCTGGGAGCTCATCTACATGGACCCGAATGCCAGGGCGAGGGGCTGAAGCCGTGACCACGGCGGCCACTCACCGTGCCATCGAGGCAGTCTGGCGGATCGAGTCCGCCAAGGTCATCGCCCACGTCGCGCGGATCGTGCGCGACGTCGGGCTCGCCGAGGAATTGGCGCAGGACGCGCTGGTGGCCGCGCTCGAACATTGGCCCGACGCGGGCGTGCCCGACAACCCGGGAGCATGGCTGATGGCGACCGCAAAGAACCGTGCGCTCGACCGCTTGCGGCAGGAAGCGCTGCATGCCCGCAAGCGTCAGGAGCTGGGCCACGATCTCGACGCGCTGGAGGCGCACCTCGTGCCCGATTTCGTCGATGCCCTCGATGCCGCCCGCGCCGACGATATCGGCGACGACCTGCTGCGGCTCGTGTTCACCGCGTGCCACCCGGTGTTGTCGACCGACGCGCGCGTCGCGCTTACCCTGCGTCTGCTCGGCGGCCTCACCACGGACGAAATCGCGCGCGCGTTTCTGGTGCCGGAGCCGACCGTCGCGCAGCGTATCGTGCGGGCCAAGCGCACGCTCTCGGCGGCCAAGGTGCCGTTCGAGGTGCCGCAGGCCGACGCACGGGCGCCGCGGCTCGCCTCGGTGCTGCAGGTCATCTATCTGATTTTCAACGAAGGCTATTCGGCCACGGCCGGCGACGACTGGATGCGTCCGGCGCTCTGCGAGGAAGCGCTGCGGCTCGGCCGCGTGCTGAGCGGTCTGGTGCCCGACGAAAGCGAAGTGCACGGCCTCGTCGCGCTCATGGAGATTCAGGCCTCGCGCACGCATGCGCGCACGGATGCGCAAGGGCGCCCGGTGCTGCTGCTCGATCAGGATCGCAGCCGCTGGGATCCGCTGCTGATCCGTCGCGGGCTGGCCGCGCTCAACAGCGCGCATGCGCTAGGCGGCGCGAGCGGCCCATATGCGCTGCAGGCGGCGCTCGCCGCATGTCACGCCCGTGCGCGTCGGGCGAGCGATACCGACTGGGTGCAGATTGTCGCGTTGTATGACGCGCTTGCGCAGGTGGCGCCGTCGCCGGTGGTCGAGTTGAACCGCGCGGTGGCGGTCGGCATGGCGTTCGGTCCGGCGGCCGGCCTGGAGATCGTCGATGCGCTAGCGAGTGACGCCGCGCTGGCGAACTATCACTGGCTGCCGAGCGTGCGCGGCGATCTGCTGGCGAAGTTGGGACGTGTGGAAGAAGCGCGTGCCGAATTCGAACGCGCCGCCGGGATGACGCGCAATGCGCGCGAGCGCGAGTTGTTGCTCGAACGCGCACACGGTATCGCGCATTGAGCCTTGCCACGTATCGCTCCGACGTACGCCCTCGTGTCAGACGGCGCATGCCCGCAGCAGATAAAACTCGCGCGGGCCATGCTCTTGCGGCGGATCGCTGAGCGGTTCGAGGTAGCGCGTAATGCCGATCCGATCGAATCCCGCAGCCAGGCACGCGGCTTCGAGTGCCGCTGCGTCATGCACGGTGAAACCGTACTCGGCAAATGGCATTTCGATTGCCGCCTCTGGTGTGATGGCCGCGATGACCAGCGTGCCCTCCACACGTAACACGCGGCGAATTTCCTTGAGGCCGGCCGGCAGGTCTGGCCAGAAATACGTGCTGTTGCTCGTCACCGCTTTGTCAAACGAGGCGGCGGAGAACGGCATGGCAACGACGTCGGCGGTTTCGAGCCTGACCCGGCCGTCGCGCACAAAAGCCGCGTTGCGGCTGCGAGCGGCGGCGATCATGGTCGGCGATATATCGATGCCGGTGAAGCGCAGTCTCTCGGCTTGATCGAGCACGAAGGCGATGTGGCCGCCGTTGCCGAGGCCGACTTCGAGCACTCGCTCGTTCGTGTGCAGGTCGAGCAGATCGAATGACGTCATGATGACGGCGTGATTCGATCGCTCCAACATAGCGCCGACCGCTACGCCGATCTTGCCCGCAGGACAGCTGAGCTGCGCCAAAAGAATGCTTTCCTCGAGATCGGCTGTCACGTCGCCTGACGGACCAGTTGTTTCTCTCACAGCGGGACCTCCATGACAGGTCGCGCCGCTTGCAATGTTCGCCGCAGACGCGCGTATGGTACGTCCTCCTCAATTTATGTCATGAAGCCACGCCGTGGGTATCTCTTTAATACCCATGCGCGACCGCAACGAAGTTCGGGCCGGGAATCACCACGCCGGCCACCTATACAGAGAAAACGCCTGGAACCGCGGATCCATCAACCACGCCGTACTCTTCATTCGCGCGGCGCGGCGCACTATCGCCGCACGGCGCTTCACCCATCAAGCCGAGAAAAGCGCCAACGCGCCGGTGATCACGCCCGCGCCCGCCACCACGAACGAGAGATTGCGCAGCCATTTCTTGCGCGTCAGCAAAGTGATCGCGCACAGGGCGATCGCCACCTGAATCAGCGTGGTGGCTTGTGCCCAGCGATGATGGCCATGCAGCAACGCTTCGCTATGCGTGTCGTTATCGACGACTTCCTTTTCGAGCGCTTCCGCCTTCGCGCGGATCGGCTCTTTCTGCTGCTTGTATTTGTCGACGTCGGCGAGGAATTTCGCATGCGCGTCCGTGTTGCCGGCGGACAGCGCCGCGCCGAGGTCGGCGAGATTTTCCTTCTCGCCCTTCGCCTGGTAGTAGTTCCACTGGTTCGACGCTTCGGTCTTTTTGATCGCGGCTTCGTTCTTGTAGTACAGCGCGAGATTTTCGCTGTTGCCACTCTGGTACGCGCACAGCGCGCCGATCGTCGCGAGAATGGCGGTGATCACGGCCATGCGGCTCGCAAACGGATCCGCGTCGTGATGACCGGCATGTTCCACGGCATGGTCGTGCGGACCATGCACTTCATATTCTTCAGGCATCTGATTCTCCGAGGCAAAGCTTTTCCTGTCACCCGCGGGCGACGTACGGGCCCGTCGGGCTCAATCTTAGCGTGTGACGCAGGGTGGCGGAAAAGGCGCCTTTGAGAAGCGGGGCCGCGTCGGCGTTTTATTCGACGACTCCACGCGATTCAGCCCGAGAGAAGCGCGCCGGCAAAGATGCGTGTCAATGCATGCTCGACGCCGGCCTGGTCCGCACCAACGGAATCATATGTTCGCCGCCTGGCATGCCGCGCAGCCCGACCCGCGCGACGGTCGGCGGCGCGGGCGACTTCGCGTCCATCACGCTGTAGAGGCGGCCGAACAGCACGCCGGCAGGCAGCGAGATCAAATGCGCTTTCGTGACTGTTGTATCCAGATGAGAGGCGGGCTGCCACATCCGCCGGCCGCAATGGCGATTACATGGTGATGACGACCCGGCCGCGTGTGCCGGCGGCCACGGCCTCGTAGGCTTCGCGAGCGCGTTCGAGCGGGAACGTCTGCGCGATGGCCGGCCCGGTCAGCTTGCCGGTTTCGAAGCCCTCCACCAGCGCCGTCATCAACGGCGCCGATTCCGCGACGCCGAGCTTCGCGCTGTCCACTCCCAGCAATTGCGTCTCGTTGTGATAGAAGTCGATCAGATCGAATTCGACGCGGCGCTTGCCCGTGCCGCTGATTTCGAGCACGCGGCCACGACGTTTGACGAGGCTCAACGCGGTCTCGAATGCCACACCGCCGACTGTGTCGTACACCACGTTCGCACCCGCGCCGTCGGTGAGCGCTCTCAAGCGGTCCGTGACGTTTTCATCGAACGGCACGTAGTCATCGATCAGGCGGCCCGCCGGCGTGTCCGCGTCGAGCGGATGACGGTCGACGGCGATCACGCGGGCGCCGCGCGCCTTGGCGATCTGTACCACCGCGCCGCCCACGCCGCCACCCGCGCCGATCACGGCGATAGTTTCACCCGCTTGCAGATGCGCGTACTCGACTGTGCCGAGCCAGGCGACCACGAAGTTCACGCCGATCGCGGAGGCTTCCGCGTGGCTCAGCGTTTTGGGTTTGCGTGCGAGTGCCGCGAGCGGCACCTTGATGAACTCGGCGTGAGTGCCATCGCGCGTGAAGCCGATGTCGCCGCCGGTGCCCCACACTTCAGCACCGAGCCAGGCCTGCGGGCCGTCCACCACCACGCCGCTAAAGTCGCGGCCCGGCGTGCGCGGCAGCACCGTGTGTTCGAAATGCCCGGAGACGTTCTTGACGTCGCTCGGATTCACCGATGCCGCCTTGATCTGCACGACGACGTTGTTGGCATCGGCTTGCGGGGTCGGCAGATCGACGTAGTCGAGCACTTCAGGGCCGCCAAAAGATTTGAACTGGATGGCTTTCATCGTATGTCGCTCCAATTGGATTCCGGGCTGCGTTGCGCAGTAGATTAAACGTTGGTCTGGGTGACCGGCACCCAGGCGTTGAGACAAAGACTGTAGAAAATCGGAGCGCATATTGCGGCGCGAGCGAACGAACGGGCGGGCGGACTTCGGGCACGGCGGCTCGGTTCAGGCTTCGCGCATTGCCGGCGAAGGTCGCGGACCGGGGCCATTCGTTCGCGAAGCATAGCGCGAGGCGCGAGTCTGTGCAGCTTGCGTGCCGGTCCGCCGTTCGGGATTCGCCTGGATGCGCTCAGGTGCGATGGCCCATCAACAACAGCAGCAGCGAAAGGGTCACGATCGAGCCCACGGTCGACAGCAAGATCGTCCGCGAGGTGATGTGCGCTTCACGTTCGTAGAACTCGGCGAGCATGAACGGGCCGGTGCCGGTAGGCAACGCGGCGAGGATGACCGCCATTTCGACCAGCGTGGACGAGAGTCCGAACACGCGCGCCGCCAGCCACCAGGTCAGCGCCGGCTGCACGAGCAGCTTGATGCCCGTCAGCAGCCAGGAGATGCCTCGTGCGCCAGCGTCGGATGGGCGCTTTTCGGCGAGAAACAGGCCGAGGCTCACCAGCGCGCACGGACTCGCCGCGCCGCCCAGCAGTTTCAGGAAGGTCTCCGCGCTGGCCGGCAACGCGACATGGAGGCTGGCAAACAGCACCCCCGCAATCGGCGACACGATCAGCGGATTGCGCGCGAGAGAGCGCAGCACTTTCAAACCCAGCTTATGCGGCGTGCGCTCGGTCTGCAGACCCACTTCGATCAGCACGATTGCAACCGCGAACAGCACGCAGGCGACGAGGATCGTGGCGATCGTGGTCGGCGTCAGGCTCGCCGAGCCGAACGCGATCATGCCGAGCGGGAAGCCGATGTAGCCGGTATTCGGATAGGAAGCCGCGATCGCATCGACGCTCGCATCGGCGAGATGCCGGCCGGTCATCAACCGCATCGCCAGAATCAGCCCGAACACGCTGACGCACGCAATCGAAAATGTGGCGACGAACGCCGGTTGATAGAGCTGCTGCCACGTGGCGTGCGCCATGATGTCGAACAGCAGCGCCGGCAACGCCAGCCAGACCACGAAGCGATTCAGCTCCGACGCCGAGTTGGGTCCGAGCACGTTGCGCCGGCGGCAGGCGAAACCCGCGAAAATCAGGCCGAAGACGGGAAGCAGGATTTCGAGGGTGGCTAACATCGACGCGCAAAGGTGGGGGGAGGAATGGCGATTCGCCAGCGTAGTGGTTAGCGGCGATACAATCAAATCCTGTTTTCATCCGCGGGCTCGCGCGCGGCGTCTGACGATCGCGCAACTGGCCGGTGAGCCGTTCGTGCTCGCGTCCGAAGAAGTCGCGCCGACATTGCGCGCGACGATGCTCGAGCATTGCCGCTCGGGCGGCTTCGAACCCGACATACATTTAGAAGTGCAGTTGCAACAGACGGTGCTAAGTCTGGTCGACGAAGGGGTAGGCGTGGCGTTGGTACCGGCTTCCATGTGCCGCGCGCAACTCGCGGGCGTCGTGTTCCGGCCGCTGGTCGATGCGCCGCTGATCGAGCAGGTGTTGGCGTGGTCGCCGGCGAATCGCAATCCGAGTCTGGCGCGCTTTCTCGAACTGGCGTGAGGGCCGGGCTTATGAACTGGCGAGGTGGTTTGTCTTTGCCGGCTCCACGGTGTCGTCCGGATAACGCAGCGCATCTCGCTTGATGAGCCGGCGGCACCAGAAGGTCCAGGCCGTCAGACCGGCATAGACGCCGTACCTCAGCACGTTGGAGGCGATGACCGAGCGCGGATCGTCGGGCCATTGCCAGACGATCAGACTGCGCAAGATATTCTCGCCCGTCATGCCGATGCCCCACACGAGCGTCATCAAGCGGATGTAAGCGACGAGCGAGGGACGTTCGCGCCAATGCCTTTCGAAGCTCTCGACGCTGCGATGATCCTCACGCGACATGGTCGAGCGGGCGAGGTAAAACACCAGCGGCTTGGGCAGCGCGAGCGACAGCAGGAACGACACGCCGATCATGCCGGAGACCATCGGATCTGCGATCTCGCGCATTCGCTTATTGCCGCCAAAGCCGATGCTGAGTGCCAGCAGCGAGAGCACGATGCCGACCAGCACTTGCGCGCTGAGCGCATCGAAATGGCGATAGCGCAAAAGGTCCCAATTCATCCACGCAATCAGCGGCAGCGCCGACGCGGCCAGCGCGCCAAGCTGGCCCCAGTGCGGGAACGCAAGCCGGTAGGCGAGCACGGGCAAGGCGACGTTCACGATCAGCGCGGTGAGGTAGCGCAGGCGGAGTTTCATCGACGGTGCGGTGGTGAGCGTGGCAAGGATGTACGGGCATACCCGGCGAGTGTAGGGCGAAGTCTGTTCGCATGCCATAGCTTTGCGGCCTGCGTGCGTGGCGGGATTTTTTCCACGTCCCTGGCGCGCAAAAAATCTGCGATCATCGAGCCGCTGATTGCCGAGCCACTCCATCCACTATCCGCTCCTACGCAATGTCGCTTGCTCCCCCGCTCCTCACCACCCCCCGCCTCATCCTGCGGCCCCACACGCGCGACGATTTCCTCGAAAGTTACGCGATGTGGTCCGATCCCGAAGTGATCCGCTATATCGGCGGCAAGCCCTTTACGCGCGAAGAAGTCTGGGCGCGTCTGCTGCGCTACGCCGGACATTGGGCGATGCTGAACTATGGCTATTGGGTCGTGCGGGAGAAGGAGAGCGGCCGGTTTCTCGGCGAAGTCGGCTTTGCCGACTACCATCGCGAGATCGAGCCGTCATTGATGGTACCCGAAGTCGGCTGGGCGCTGGACCCGGCCGTGCATGGCCGCGGCTACGCGACCGAAGCCGTGCGCGCCGCGCTGGAGTGGGCCGACCAGCAGTGGCCGGATGGCGAGACAGCCTGCATCATCGCGCCGGAGAATCTGCCGTCGCTGCGCGTTGCTCATAAGTGCGGGTATCGTGAGCAACTTCGCACCACGTACAAAGGCAAGCCGACCATCGTGCTGCGTCGGCCGGCCCACACGGTTTGAGCCGGCGCGCCGCGGTTGCCGACTATCTCAAGCGAGCGTTGTATGCGGGCCGGCTCGACGCTCGGCTCACTGCGCGTCGCGGCTCGCCGTTGCCCGCTGGCGTGCGATCAGATCCACCAGCCGTTCGACCTGCTGCCCTTGCGCGTCGAAATTGCCGGTATCGAGCCATCGCGTATAACTCGGACGCAGCGTGGGCCATTCACTGTCGATGATCGAAAACCACGCAGTGTCGCGATTGCGTTCGCGATACACGATCGCCTGGCGGAAGATTCCCTCGAACGTGAAGCCGTAGCGCAACGCCGCCGCGCGTGACGGCTCGTTCAACGAATCGCACTTCCATTCGAAGCGCCGATAGCCGAGTTTGTCGAACACCTGCGTCATCAGCAGAAACATCGCTTCGGTGGCGACGCGCGTGCGCTTCAGGCGCGGCGAATACGTGACGTGGCCGACTTCGATCACGCCGTTGGCGCGGTCGATCCGCATCAGCGCCAGCGTGCCGACCGCCTTGCCGGTCGCCAGGTCGATCACCGCGTGGTGCAGCGGATCGGCGGACGCGGCGGCGCGCGTCAGATGCTCGCGATAGGCGGCGAGGCTCTCGAACGGACCGACGCTCAGATAGGTCCAGTCGCGGCCGTCTGTGGCCGAGCTGTACGCGTCGTAAAGGTCCGCGGCGTGACGTTCCACGTCCACCGGTTCGATCCGGCAATAGCGGCCTGCCAGCGGCTCGCGGCCAGGAGCCTGGGCGCCGTTCCAACCCGGCACGGGGGCGCCGATCGGCTGGTCGAATGCGTTGCGTCTGGATTCCATATCGTTGATCCCATGCAGGAAGGTTGAAGGTTGCTGTCGGTTACGAATGATCGTCGATGATGAAGTACGATACGGCAAACGTGGTATGTTAAAAAGATCCACGTCAACGTCATTTGATAGGTCCAGCCGCGATGATCGAGATCATTGGCCCGCTTACCCGTCCGGCTGCGTCGGTGGCCGCCGGTGGCCGCGCAAAACCCGAGCCGCTGCAAAAACAATTGCTCGAGCGCCTGCAGCAGGCGATTCTCGCGGGCCGTCTGCCGGCGGGATCGCTGCTGCCGTCATCGCGCCTGCTCGCGGCGGAAATGGGCGTGTCGCGCAACACGGTGGTGATCGCGTACGAGCATCTGGCCGCAGTGGGTTATGTGGTCGCCGACAAGAAGGGCACGCGCGTGAGCCCGCTCTCCAGCCCGTCCGCACGCGGTGAGCCGCCCTCGCAGCCGGCCGCGAGGGATGTGGCCTACGCGGCCCGCGTCGGGCAGTTCGCGGCCACGCGCACCCACGCCGACAACACCTTGCCTCTGACACCCGGCACGCCCGCCCTAGACCGTTTCCCGTTGGCCGCGTGGCGGCGCGCGCTCGAACGCTCCATGGAGCGCGCGTTGCCCCTCGCGCTCGGCTACGGCACGCCTGCTGGCGAGCCGGCGTTGCGCGACGCCATCGCCGCACATTTGCGCATGGCGCGCGGCGTGCGCTGCGAAGGCTCGCAGGTGGTGATCACGGAGGGCGCGCAGGAGGCGCTGAACCTGTGCGTTCGCCTTTTCACCAATCCGGGCGATGTCGCGTGGGTCGAGGACCCCGGCTATCGCGGCGCGAAGGCCGCGTTCAATCTGGGCGACCTGACCACGCTGCCGATGCCCGTCGACGCGGAAGGCATGGCGGTGCCATCCGACGCATGGCGCACGCAGCCGCCGAAGCTGATCTACACGTCGCCTGCGCATCAATATCCGACCGGGTCGGTGCTGTCCGTGGCGCGTCGTCTGGAGCTGATCGCCCAGGCGCGCCGCAGCGGCGCGTGGCTGGTCGAAGACGATTACGACGGCGAGTTCCGCCACACCGGCGAGCCGATCGCCAGTATGCAAGGGCTGGTCGAGGACGCGCCGGTGTTGTACGTCGGCTCGTTCAGCAAAACGATGTTCCCCGCGCTGCGCATCGGCTTCGTGGTGCTGCCGCGCCCGATCGCCGCGCACACCGCCATCGCGGTGCAGGAGATGCTGCGTGGCGGGCATCGGCTCGAACAACTGGCGCTCGCGCATTTCATCGAAAGCGGCGAGTTCGGGCGGCATCTCGGGCGCATGCGGCGTCTGTACCGCGAGCGCCAGCAGGCGTTGCGCGACGCGCTGACCACGCATTTCGCACCGTCGCAGATTCTCGGCGGCAATTGCGGCATGCATCTGACGCTGCGTTTGCCGCCGCGCATCGACGATCGGACGCTCGCCGAACGTGCGCTCGCCCAAGGGCTCAATCCGCGCGCGCTGTCCGGTTTCGCGTTACAGCCGCGCGCCGAAACGAATGGGCTCGTGATCGGTTACGGCAGTACGCCGGCCGAACGACTGGCGCCCGCAATCCGTGTGCTGGCCGGGCTCGCGGCCGAGTTGGACGGCAAGCCGAAGCGTCGTCCGGCGCCCGCGTCCGCCGCGAAGACGCGCGCGTAACTTTTTGGGTTTGTCCGCGTGGCCCATGTCGCGCTATCGTGTCGGTTATGCGCGGCGATTTCGGAATGTGCGACATCGACGAATCGCCCGCAGCTCATGCCGCCCGCGCCGCACCGCAACATCGCGTGACACGCGGTGCTGCCAGCGCGCTTACCGGGCCGTCGCCTGGCGCCGGCATGAAAAAGGCCTTTGTTGTGGTTATCTATGATGATCTATCCGACCGGAGACGACATGAAGGAAATCGAACCGACCCCGTGGTTTGAGCTTGAGGCCCACACGCCCGTTCGTGAAGGCTGGTATGAGGTGCAGTTGACGAGCGGGGACACGGCCTTTGCGAAGTTTGGCGACGGCGTATGGACCGAGAAACCGTTGCTCGTGTTCACCCACTGGCGCGGCTTGTCCGCCGATCCATCGACAGCCGGCGAAGGCGAAGCCGAATCGATCGCCGCCGAGGCCACCGCGGCCCAGGGCGTGCGTGCCGCCTGGAACGCGTTCTTCCCAGGGCTTGGCGAGGAACAGCACAAGCCACTGGACGCCGTGCCCAACGGTAAAGCGCCGCACTGATGCACGCCGGGCGGCGGCTCACGAGTTGCCGCCCTGATTTGCCTGACGTTACTCGCGCTTCAGCGCTTCAACTTTTGAGCGCCTCGGCAGCCAGCCTGCCGATCTCCATATCGATGTCGGGCGCCTCGCCCGTCTCAAGAATCCACGCCGCGGACAAACCGGACCACGCCAGTATCCACTGCAGCAGACGGCGCCGATCGAGTCCAGCTATCCGCGCGACCCGTTCGACGCGACGCTCGAACCATCCCGGTCGCAACGCCGACGCCTCGTCCGGATTGCAGAAAATGTTTGCGTAGTCGAACCCGCGTTCGCCGTAGAGACCTTTCGGGTCGATCGCCAGCCAGCCGCGCAGGCCGAAATCGAGCACGTTGCCGTGATGGATGTCGCCGTGCAACACCACAGGGTCTTGCGGCGCGGCGAGCAGGGCTTGCGCGACGGTTGCGCTGTCCTGCAACCAGCCGCCGTATTTTTGCGCGGCCGGCCACAGGCTTGCGAACCAGCGCGGTAAATCGATCAATTCGGGCAGTGGTTTGTTTCGCGGCGCGTGGAGGCGTGCGGCGGTGGCGCAGAGAATGTCGGTGGCGTGGTCGTCGGCGTCGCTATTGCCGGAGCGTGCCAGGTCCGCCAGCGCGTGACTGCTTTGCGCGCGCTCGAGCAGCAGGGCGTCGGCATCGTGTGCGAGCACGCGGGCCGCGCCTTCGCCGTCCCACCACGCCATCAACCGCGCGCCGAATTTCTCTTCAGGTTCCTGCGCGACTTTCAGCATCGCGGGAATGCCGTGATGGCGCACCGGCAGCAGCCGGCTGCTGTGTGTGCGAATCGGCTCGCCGTCCTGCTGCAAATCCCATTTGACGATGTATTCAGTGAACATTCGAGCTTCAGTTCGCGAGCGCGGCGACGTTGCTGTCAGCGGCATGCAGGCAGGCGATGTGCACGGCTCCTCCAACGGATGAGACGGTCTTGCATTCTCGCCTGGATCGGCCCGACATGGCGTGCGCAGCGCGTATCGAGCCCGACGCTACAATCGCTCCCATTCATTTGATGCGGGATCTACGCGTGGCCTGCGGAACGTTCTTTGCCACGGGCGATGCGTTCGAGGTAGACGCCGTGGCGAATGGCGGGGCCAGTGAGTGAGAAGGGCCCAGTGCGCGCCACTACTTGCTTCGAAGGAACTTGCGCACCTTCAATTCCAGTAATGCAACGAGTTCCGGCTGCATGAATGCGTAGTCGTCGGAAATGTCGAGACATACGACTTTCTTGCCGTTCAGGCACGCACGGAATTTTGCCGACAGCCGCGCGCGATGCGCCTTTTCCATTACGAAGACGATGTCGGCCCAGCGAACCTGCTCGGGAGAAAGCGGCACGTCGGCATCTGCACCGAGACCCGCCGAGTCGGTCTCGACGTCGGGCCAACTGCTGAACACTTGCTCAGCAGTTGGACTGCGCAGGCGGTTTTTGCTGCAGACAAACAAGGCACGTATCACAGTGGGTATCGCCGCCAAGTCGCTATGCCCGCGGCACGAATAAACGAATCACTCACGCGTCGCCCTCCGCAAACTTCTTCAGCGCGTCTCCCGCTAACCGATACCGTACCCATTCGCTTTGCGCGCTCGCGCCGATCGATTCGTAGAAGCCGATGGCCGGCTCGTTCCAGTCGAGCACGCTCCATTCGAAGCGGCCGCAACCGGTGTCGCAGGCAATGCGTGCAAGGTGACGCAACATCTGTTTGCCCGCGCCGCTGCCACGCGATGCCGGCGACACGTACAGGTCTTCCAGATAAAGCCCCTGCTTGCCGAGCCAGGTGGAATACGAAAAGAAGTAGACGCAAAAGCCGATGGGCTCGCCGTTCATCTCGCAGATCAGCGCCTTCGCGCTGGAAGCGGCGGAAAACAGGCTCGCTTCGATGTCGTCAACGGTTGCGACGACTTCGTGCTCTGCTTTTTCGTACATAGCGAGTTCGGTGATGAAGCGAAGAATCAACGCTGCGTCGGCGGCGTGAGCGGCACGGATATGGATAGTCAAGGTCAGAGGCTCGATTGATCGGTTGAGTGGTGCAGACCGAAGTTTCGCGCAGACGCACGGGCTTCGGATCAGACATGCATCGTAGCGTTTAACATGCCCTTCTGACCAGAGCGCGGCAAGAATGCGATTGACGTCGCGTCACAAAATCGTTTACCGTCGATCCATGGACTTCCACTCGATTCCCTTCGCAGCCGTCACCACCACGACGACCACCTTCACAGGCGGGTCGTCTGGAGGTTGCGCGCGCTAGAAGCAGGACGCTGTGGCAACCACCAAAGGCCTCGCCGGAAACGGACGGGGCCTTTGGCGTTTCTGGACCTCCGTTTGCGGCATCCATTCGCGGTAACCGATCAATGGAGCAAGACAGTGAACGATATCGACCATCGTGTACTCGGCAACAAACTCGACCTCTTCCATCGACAGGAAGAAGGCGCCGGCATGGTTTTCTGGCATCCGCGCGGCTGGGAGCTGTATCGCGTGCTCGAAGATTATGTGCGTGCGCGCATGCGTCGCGCGGGGTTTCGCGAGATACGCACGCCGCAATTGCTGGCGCGCTCGCTGTGGGAAAAGAGCGGGCATTGGGAGAAGTTCGGCGCGGCGATGTATTCGTTGGCCGATGCGGAAGAAGGCCGCGCGCTGTGTCTGAAGCCGATGAGTTGTCCCTGTCATGTGCAGGTGTTCAATCAGCGCGTGCGGTCTTATCGCGAGTTGTCGGTGCGGTACAGCGAGTTCGGCGCGTGTCATCGCGATGAGCCGTCGGGCTCGCTTGAAGGACTGAAGCGCACGCGTGCTTTCGTGCAGGACGATGCGCACGTCTTCTGCACGGAGGATCATATCGAGGCGGAAGTCGGGCGCTTCTGTGCATTGTTGCGTGCGGTCTATGCGGATCTCGGTTTTCCCGAGTTCAAGGTCGCGCTCGCGACGCGGCCGGCTATGCGCGCGGGCGACGATCAAACGTGGGATCGCGCGGAAGATGCGTTGGCGAACGCGGCGCGTGCGGCTGGGCTTGAATTCGACGTGCTCGAAGGAGAGGGCGCTTTTTATGGGCCGAAACTCGAATTTCATCTGATGGACAGCCGTGCGCGGAGTTGGCAGTGCGGCACGATCCAGCTCGATTTCGTGCTGCCCGAGCGGCTCGACGCGGCGTTCGTCAACGAGCGCAATGAGCGTGAGCGGCCTGTGATGATTCATCACGCGGTGCTCGGCAGTATGGAGCGGTTCATCGCGATGCTGCTCGAACATCACGAAGGATGGTTGCCGATGTGGCTGGCTCCTGAACAGGTGGTGGTTGCGACGATTAGCGATGCGAATGGCGCTTACGCGCAAGAGGTCATGCAGGCGCTCGATGATGCGGGTGTCAGGGCAGTGCCTGATAGCCGGCCCGAACGGCCGGAGAAGAAGATCTTCGATGCGCGCGAGAAGCAGGTGCCGCTTCTGGTCGTGGTGGGCTCGCGCGATGAGCGGGATCGGACGATTAGTATTCGCCTGCGGGATGGGCGGCAAATGAATTTGTCGTTTGCCGAGGGCGTCGAATATTTGAGGGTGGCGGG
Source organism: Paraburkholderia sp. BL6669N2 (assembly GCF_003387275.1). Classification (NCBI taxonomy): domain Bacteria; kingdom Pseudomonadati; phylum Pseudomonadota; class Betaproteobacteria; order Burkholderiales; family Burkholderiaceae; genus Paraburkholderia; species Paraburkholderia sp. BL6669N2. The sequence continues at coordinate 3,565,514 of NZ_QUNA01000002.1, forward strand.
GCAGCCACCGGGGATGGCTCCAAAGGTTTAACGCGACGGTTGCCGGGGGGCGTTTCAAGTCGCGCCCTCTTGCCGGTCGATTCGACGGCGGACGGCGCGGCGTTATGCCTTAAAGGCAAGAACTTACCGCACTTCCATAAACCACCGCCCCCACCGCACCAACGGCTCCACGTCCACCCGCGCATCGGCCAGCTGGCGCGCGGCCGCCAGAATCCGGCTCACGTCGAACTGGCCGAGCGCCTGCTCGGACAACGCGATCTCTGTCACCATGAAGCGGGCAAAATGCGCGCTGACGTGCGGCAGTTCGCTCAGCATCGCCGCCGTCATCGGCTCGAGCGCGGTGTTCGACGAAGGCGTCAGAATACCGAGCCGGATTCGTTTGCTTTGCATCTTGCAGCGTCCCCTTTCCTTTAATCGGCGAGCAACAGCTTCACGCCCTCAGCCGCTTCGTAACGCAGCGCGTCGAGATCGAGACCGGGAATCACGCCGTTATCCACCACCACGCGACCGTTCACCACGTTATAGCGAACGCGCGCCGGCTCGCCTGCCGTCACCGGCGCAACGGCAACATCATGGAAACCGTTGAAGCGCAGATCGCTGACGTCATACAGCACGAAGTCCGCCGCCATGCCGACTTCAAGCGTGCCGACCGCATCGAGTCCGAGCACGCCCGCGCCGCCCGCGCTGCCCCAATGGATCGTCTCTTCCACCGTGGTCGCCGACGCGCCCTGCGCCGCGCGATGCACGAGCCATACGAAATGCGCTTCGTTGGTCATGCTGCCGGATTCGTTCGACGCCACGCCATCCACGGCGAGCGACATTGGCACGCCGGCGGCCGCCATTTGCGGTGCGGGCGCAATGCCGCTGCCCAGCCGCGCATTGCTGACCGGGCAATGCGAGCATCCACTGCCGGTCTCAGCGAGCATCGCGATCTCGCTCGCTTGCAGATGCACGAGATGCGCGAACCACACATCCGGACCAAGCCACTCGTGATCGGCGACGAACTCGACCGGCAGTTTGTTGAACCGCTCCTTGCAGAAATCGACATAACGGGTCGTCTCGGACAGATGCGTATGCAACCTCAAACCCATCCGCCGAGCCGCTCGCGCGACTTCAGGCAACAGTTCGGGCGGCAGGGAAAACGTTGGCGTGGTCGGCGCGACTACGACGCGACGCATCGAGGCATCGCCACCGTCGTGATAGCGCGATTTCAAACGTTCGATATCGGCGAGCATCTGATCGAGCGTCTCAGGCTTGAGCGCGACTTTGGAAAACCCCGGATGATCCCCCGCCGCCTGCAATGCGCCGCCGCGGCACAACACGAAGCGCATGCCGAACGAAGCCGCTTCGTCGAATAGCAGATCGCCGGTTTCGGTGGTGCCGTCCGCGTGGTAGAGATAGTGATGATCGGCGCACGTCGTCACGCCGGAGAGCAGCAGCTCGGCAAGACCCAGGCGAGCGGCAACGCGCGCCAGCTCCGGCGTAAAGCGCGCGAGACGCGGATACGGCACGGCAGCCAGCCATTCCTGCAAATCCGCATTGATACCGGACGGCACGGCCTTCAGCAGATTCTGGAACAGATGATGATGCGTGTTCACCCAGCCCGGATACACCACGCAGGAACGTGCGTCGATCACGCGTTCATCGGCACGCGGCTCGAGATTCGGCGCGATGGTTTCGATACGGCCATTGCGAATCCGCAGATCGACCTGGCCGAGCCTTGCGCGCTCGCCGCTCATTCCGCTCATCACCGCGACAGGGTTTTTGATCAGCAACGCTTCAGTTTGCATGCTCACGATTCGATATCCTTTCAGTTACTGCGAAGCGGCGGCCTTTGCAAAGACCGCCGCGCTCGTCATGCAACATCCGCTTATTCGCGGACCATGTTGTGCGCCGGCACGACGTCCTCTTCATGCGCGCCGTTGAGCACCGCGTTCAGCACGACGGAAACGAGGCACGCCAGCACCACGCCGCTGTGCAGGAACGGTTGCGTCCAGTCGGGCATGTGCTTGAAGACTTGTGGCGCCATCACCGGAATCAACGCGGTGGCGATCGTAAAGCCGACGATCAACACGTTGTAGCGATTGCGCTCGAAGTCCACTTTCGCCAACGTCTGCACACCGGCCGCGACCACAACGCCGAACATGGCGATACCTGCGCCGCCGAGCGCGGCGGAAGGTGTCGACGCAACCACCGCGCCGATCTTCGGCACCAGCGCCACCACGCACATCAGCACGCCGCTGATTGCCACCACCCAGCGGCTGCGCACGCCGGTCAGAATGACGAGGCCGACGTTTTCCATGAACGCGATGAACGGAAACGCCGCGAACATACCGGCAATCGCGCTCGCCAGACCGTTGGCACGCATGCCGCGCACCACGTCCTCCTCGCTCACGTCCTTATCGACGATGTCGCCGATCGCGACGAACAGGCCCATGGATTCGACCATCTGCACCACCATCACGACGATCATCGTCAGTACCGGCACCAGCGAAAACACGGGCGTGCCGAAGTGAAACGGCACCGGCATGGTGAACCACGGTGCTTGCGCCACGCTCGCGAAGTTGCCCATGCCGAGCGAGCACGCCAGAATGCCGCCGGCAATCAAACCGATCAGCACGGACAGATTACGCAGGAACGCATTGGCAAAACGGTTGATCGCGAGAATCACCAGCGCGACGAACAGCGTGACGCTCAGGAAGGGCAGCGCGCCGAACTGCTGCTGCGCGGCCTCGCCACCCCCGGCCCATTGATACGCGACGGGAAACAACTGCAAGCCGATCACAGTCACGATGCAGCCGGTCACTACAGGTGGGAAGAACCTTCGCAAGCGCCCGACCAGCGGCGCGGCGAACATCGTGAACAGACCCGCGCCAATCACCGCGCCGCACACGCCGGCGAAACCGACACCCGGACTCGTGCCGATCGCAATGACCGGTCCGACGCTGCTGAATGCGACGCCCTGTAGAATCGGCAGACGCACACCGAACTTCCAGACGCCGACGGTTTGCAGAATCGTTGAGATGCCCGAGCAAAACAGCGCCGTGCTGATGAGCACGGTGGTGTCGGCCGGCGACATCTTCAGCGCCGACGCGACGATCAGCGGCACCGCGATGGCGCCGATGTAAGCCACTAGCATGTGTTGCAAGCCGAGCGTGATCATCTGGCGCTTCGGCAGAATGCGATCGACGGGGTGTATGGCGGTGTTCATGACGTGTCTCCAAATTGTGGTTATCGATCGGAGCGCGCCGCACGGACCTAGCCGCGCGGCACTACGACGCGCGCCGACCGGATCTCCCGTCAGGCCGCAACCGGCACGGCCAGACAGGCATGGAAGCGGTCGGTCAGTGCGGCGCGATCGAGATCGCGTCCGATGAAAACGATGCGGCACGAGCGCGGCTCACTCCCCCACACTTGCGCCGCGCGCAGTTCGATGACGTTGTGGACGCCTTGCAGCACATAGCGATGCGACTGGCCTTGCACGGCGAGAATGCCTTTCATACGGAACAGGTTTGTGGCATCCGAGTCGCGCAGTTCGGCGAGCCACGCTTGCAGCGCGTCGAGGTCGATATCCGCATCGACTTCGATCCCGACCGAGGAAACGCTTTCGTCGTGCTGGTGGTCGGCGTGATCGTCGTCGTGATGGGCATGCTCGTGTTCGTGTTCGTGTTCTTCGTGACCGTGCGCGTGTTCTTCTTCATGCAGGCCATCGGTCTCGACGAGAATTTGCGAGAACTCGTTTGCGCCCACTCCAAGAATCTTGCCGAGGTCGATCTGTGCATAGCTCGACTCGACGATTTCCGCTGTGGCATTGAGTCCACGAATGCGTTGCGTCAGCGAAGCGATATCGTCTGGTCCCACCAGATCGACCTTGTTGATGACGATACGGTCCGCGCACACGATCTGATCGACGGCCTGGTTGTCGCTGCCGTCGAGCACCAGATCGTCCAGATGCGCGGCGATATGCTTCGCATCCACCATCGTGACGACGGCATCGAGGGTGACCTGTTTAGCAATGGGATCGTCGAGAAAGAACGTCTGCGCGACGGGATACGGATCGGCAAGCCCGCTGGTTTCGACGATGATGTGATCGAGCCGGTCCGGCCGCTCCACGAGCATGCGCACGATCCTCACCAGATCCTCGCGCACCGCGCCGACGCAGCACACGCAGCCGTTCGTCATTTCGTAGATCTCTTCGGTCGATTCGAGCACGAGGCCACCGTCGATGCCGATTTCGCCGAATTCGTTTTCGATCACCGCGATCTTGCGGCCGTGTTTCTCGCGCAGGATGTAGTTGAGCAGCGTCGTTTTGCCGGCGCCGAGAAAGCCGGTCAGCACCGTGACGGGGATTTTCTCGATTTCGTTGTGGGTGGTGTGAATGTGATTCATGGCTCGTCTCCGTTTCTTCGTTCGTACAGCGGTTCGGCTATCAGGCGATATGCGGTGCTTGTGCTTCGACTTCTCGCCAGCGTTTGACGGTGCCCGCTTCGAGACCGAACAGATCGAGCACACGGCCAAGCGTGTGATCGATCATCTGGTCGAGTGAAGCGGGGCGCGCATAAAACGCCGGCACGGGTGGCGCGACAATCGCACCCATTTCGCTTACGGCAATCATGTTGCGCAGATGCGCCAGCGTGTACGGCGTTTCACGCGCGAGCAGCACCAGCGGGCGGCGCTCCTTCAACGTGACGTCGGCGGCGCGTGAGATCAGGCTCGACGACATGCCGCTGGCAATTTCGGCAAGCGTCTTCATCGAACAGGGCGCGACGATCATGCCCAGCGAGCGGAACGAGCCGCTGGAGATGGCCGCGGCCATGTCGTCGCAGCGATAGGTGGCGCTGGCTAGCGCGCTAATGTCCGCGAACTTGTAGTCGGTTTCGTGCGTCATCGTGAGTAACGCGCTGCGCGAAACGGTCAGATGCGTTTCGATATCGAGTTGACGCAGCAATTGCAGCAGGCGTACACCGTACGTAAAACCGGATGCGCCGCTGATGCCGACTACGAGTCGCCGTGCGCTCATCGCGGTACTCCGGCGGCGCGGGCCAGAATGTCGGCGGCCTTTTGCGAAGCGCGTTCGCTGATCCGTGCGCGTATGCCGTCGAAATGCGAGCCGCGCGTCGCGTCGATGCCCATACGCGACGTGGTGCCCGCCGCGGACGACGAAGGATCGAGCGGACTGCCCGGCAAACCATCGACGATAAACACATCCTGGTGCGGCTGAAAATGCGTGGCGATCGCCCACAGCACCTGCGAGTCGTTAGTGATGTCGATGTCGCTATCCACGGCGACGACGTTCTTCAGGTAGGGATCCCAACCGAGCAGCGCGAGCATGACCTGGCGTGCTTCGCCGTCGCGCTTCTGATTCAGCGCGACGTAGCAGTGAAAATGTGTGCCGGAGTTGGGATAGTGCAATGCTGTGACGGACGGGAAGCGCGCCTTCAGCTTCTCGCTCATCTCCGCTTCGCGCGGTAAGCGGGCTAAAGTCAGATGTTCTGCGTAAGGACCGCCGACTACATCGACGAGCCACGCATCGTTACGGCGCATCATCGTGTCGACTCGCAGTACGTTGTTCGTAGAGCGGTCCGATGAATAGCCCGTGAATTCACCGAACGGGCCTTCTTCGGCGTGCGCGGACGGATCGATCGTGCCTTCCAGCACGAACTCGGCGGAAGCGGGCACGCCGATGCCGTAGTGCGGCGTGCGCACCAGTTCCAGCGGGGCACCGAACAGACCGCCTGCGATGGCGCGTTCGTCGGTGCCGAACGGCACGCGTGCGGCGGCGGCCAGCATGAACAGCGGATGCGCGCCGATCACCATCGCGACTTTCAACGTGTCGCCGCGTGCCTGGGCGGTTTGCAGCATGCGCCAGAGGTGGCCGCGCGAATGCAGACTGGTGGCCAAGGCGTTTTTCGCGTGGCGCATCGAGCGGTGATAGCTGAGGTTTGCCACGCCGGTGACTGGATCTTCCGCGACGATCACGGCGTTCGTGATGTACGGGCCGCGGTCGGTATCGAAGTGGCGGATCATCGGCAATTGTGCGAGATCTACTGCGTCGCCTTCAATCACCTGATCCAGTACGGGACCGTTCGACACGAACACGGGTGCGACAGGCGCATTGGCGCGTTGTTGATATGCGTCGAACAGACCGACCGCGTCGACATCGAACAGACGCCCGATGCGTGTACGCGAGGCAAAGAAATTCGTGACGAGAGGCGTTGCGATCCCATCGATCTTTTCGCAAACCAGCATGGGATGCTGCCCGCGCGCCGCGAGTTCGGCGACGACCGCCGTAACATCCTGATCGGCGGACAGTGGCTGCGAGAGCGTCAATACGTCATCGGGATAGTGCTCGCGATACGCATGCGCAAAGCGATGAAAATCCTGCGTGGCGCGGAAGAGGTTATCCGCCATAGTGAACTCCGTGTGAGCAACAGAGGCAGGCGCGGCGCGAACCGCGCCTGCTTTCTTTCGAACGATCAGTCAGTCAGCGTTAGGCCGGCTGCGTGACGTCATTCACATAAGTCGCCTTCAACCGCTTCTCCGCTTCGGCGAGATCCTTCGGCGGCTTGGTCGGCTCGATTCCGACCAGACGGGCGATGTTGTTGCCCATATAGTCTTCGAGACCGTCCTCGTCCAGATTCATGCCTTGTGGCGCGGGACCGCACAGCATTTCCAGTTCGCGCAGCCACATTCCCGGTTCGTTCGGCGGCGAATCCGTGCCGAACACGATCTTGTTGCGCGGCAGTTCGCGAGCGAATTCGACAATGCGCGACTGATAGCACCAGCCCGATTCGCAATACACGTTCGGCGTGTCCATCGCCATCCAGAACGCTTCGAACGAGTAGTTGCCGCCCGTCTGAATCCCGAAGTGACCGATGATGAAATTCACCATCGGGAATTCGCGGATGATCGGATAGAACTGCGTCGGAATCGTGTACGGTCCGTCGCCGGTGTGAATCAGCACGACCACGCCGAGCTCAGCGCACTTCTTCATAGCAGGGCGCAACCAGTCGAGCGCGCGATCCGGCCGGTAGCCGTGCATGTTCGCGTGCAGCTTGAGCATCTTGAAGCCGTATTCCTTCACGTGGAATTCGAGTTCGGCTGCGCCGTTTTCGGGACCCCAACGCGGGTTGTACGTGAAGTTGCCGATAAAGCGATCCGGGTACTTCTGCGTCAATGCGGCGATATACGACATGTAGTCGCGAATGCCTTCACGACCGCGGCGATTGCCGTCGCGATAGCCGGTGTTGCCCGGCGGCGGCTGAATGAAGCCCATGTCGATCCGGCGCGGCTTGCCGTTGATGATGTACGGACCGTCCATCATCTTCAGCAGGCGTTCGCCGGTGAATGGCTCGCCGGTATGACGCCACGCCTCGTCGACGAGATTCGTGGGATGCAGATGGGTATCGATGATCATCAGCGGGCTCCTGCGTAGTCGGCCTGGCCCGCGTGTTTCTTCGCGGCGCCGGCATGGTGTTTCAGATAGGCTTGTGCTTCTTGCACGCTCCTCGGCGGCGTGCTCGGCTCGATGCCGATCATGCGGGCGAGGTTGTTGCCGAGATAATCCTCGAGCGTCTCTTCGTCGAGATTCAAACCTTGCGGCGGTTCGTGGCACAACACTTCGAGCAAACGCAGCCACATGCCCGGCTCGTTCGGCGGTGTGTCGGAGCCGTAGAGAATCTTGTGCGTGGGCAGCACCTTCGCGAATTCGACGATCCGCGATTGCAGGCACCAGCTCGATTCGCAATACACATTCGGTGTGTCGAGCGCCATCTGGTAAGGCTCGAAGCAATACACACCGCCCGTCTGCACACCGAAGTGCGCCATGATGAAATTCACCGAAGGGAATTCGCGAATCAGCGGATACCACTCGCTCGGAATGCTATATGGGCCGTCGCCGGTATGCAGCTTCACGAGCAGGCCGAGGTCCGCGCATTTGCGCAATGCGGGGCGCAACCAGTCGAGCGCGCGGTCGGGACGGTACGCATGCATGTTGGCCTGCAACTGCACCATCTTGAAGCCGTGTTCCTTCGCATAGAACTCGATGGCTTCAGCGCCGTTCTCCGGACCGCAACGCGGGTTGTAGACGAAACAGCCGAGCAAACGGTCCGGATACTTCTGAACGCATTCGACCGTGTACGCCATGTAGTCGTCGATCGACTCGCGGCCCGAGCGATCGCCGTCGGTCCACGTGTAGATGGTGTTGCCTTGCGGCGGCTGGATGAAGGCCTTGTCGATGCGGCGAGGCTTGCCGTTGATGATGTAAGGGCCGTCCATCACTTCGATCAGACGCTCGCCGGAAAATGGCTCGCCGTCATGGCGCCACGCGAGGTCGACCAGATTGGTCGGATAACAGCTAGTGTCGATGATCATGTACTCGATCTCCTTGAGAGGAACTGGTGTATCCAGTTGCCGGATCGCGGGCAGGCGCATCGATGGAACCCAGCCCGTTGGGCTTGCCCATGCGGCCCTTTGCAAGACGCTGTTTTTGAGCGCCTTCCCCTCGCCGGCATCGAGTGTCACACTGATGTGCACTGCTGCTTGCGATGCAGTCTCACAAGATAAAAACGCTCTGTACAATATTTTTTAACCACGATCTTGATACGTTTGCGATATGGACATCCGGCTGTTGCGTTACTTCGCGGTGCTTGCCGACGAACTGCATTTCGGCCGGGCAGCCGCGCGGCTGCACATTTCCCAGCCACCGCTGAGTCAGCAGATTCGTATCCTCGAAGAAGAGATGGGCACTGCGTTGTTCTCGCGCTCGCAGCATCGTGTCGAACTCACCGAGGCAGGGAAAACACTTAAAGAGCAGGTGCCGTTGATCTTCGCGCAGTTCGAACGCGCGATCGATCTGACGCGTTGTGCGGGACGTGGCGAAGTGGGGAGCCTTGAGATCGGCATCATCAGTTCCGCGATGGTCGAGCCGATTCCACACGCGCTACGCGTATTCGCGGAGAAACATCCGCAAGTGCGTTGGACGCTGCACGAGATGACGCCGGCCGCGCAGATTCTCGCGTTGAAAGAGCGGCGGCTGGATGTGTGTTTCTTCCGTGTCTCGCACGACGACCCGGAGATTCGCAGCGAAGTGGTGATGCGCGAGTCGGCGGTGGTGGCGCTGCCGTTGGGGCATGCGCTGGCATCGCGTGCGGAGATTGCGTTGCGGGAGTTGGAGGCCGAGCGTTTCGTGTCGTTTGGTTTGCGGCAGTCGCAACTGGCGCGTTTTCTACAGGACTGTTGCGTCGAAGCAGGGTTCACACCTCGCATCGAACAGGAAGTGGTCGAGGTGCACACGCTGTTGTGCCTCGTGCGCGAAGGCTTGGGCGTGGCGCTGCTGCCTTCTTCCGCGCGGCAGTTATCGACGGGAGACGTTGCGTTCGTGCCGGTCGCTGCGCCGCGTCCCGAAGTATCGCTGCACGCGCGCTATCGTGCCGAAACGCCTTCGCCGGTCCTGTCGCTGTTTCTCGATACTGTGCGGGAAGTGGCGGCCAGTACGTGCTAACGCGTGCTGTTAGTTTGCGCGACCAGGTTGCGGATCACGTCGATTAACGGCGCCACACGCTCGGCTTTCTCGCGCGGCCACACGGCGTAAAGGTTGTAGTGCGTTGGAATTTCCACTTGCGTGAGTTCGACCAGATCGCCGTTGCGTTGCGCGTCGGCGGCGAGCAGGCCGCGTGCCAAACCTGCGCCCACGCCTGCGCTCGCGGCTGCGATCAACCCGGCCGCGTTGTCGAAAACCGCTACTGCGTCGGGCTCGACCTCGGGCAAGCCCGCAGCGGCGAGCCAGGGAATCCACGAGCGCTTCGTATAGCCTAGCAACGGCAAATCCAATAGTTGCTCAGGCGTGAGCGGCACGCTAAGCCCGCGTGCCTGCAATAGCGAAGGCGAACCCACCGCCGTCAGACGGTCGCCGCAAATCAGCGCGTTTTCGAAGCCGTCCCATTCCCCATACCCATACCGCAACGCGATATCCACGCGCTCGAACGCGCTGCGTTCGTGGCGCGGCGTGGACAACACCGTGAGCGATGTGCCGGTCAGCGCGCCGAGCAAGGTGGGCAAACGCGCCACCAGCCAGCTCTGCGCGAGTTCGGGATCGACGTCGAGCGTGATGGACTGCTTGACCGTCCGCTCTTTTACCGACGACAACGCGCGATCGATCTGCTCGAAGCCATCCGCCAACTGATTCGCGAACAACACGCCCGCATCCGTCAGCACCACGCGGCCGCTTTCGCGTACAAAAAGCGGTTGGCCGACGAACTCTTCGAGCGTGCGGATCTGCTGGCTGATCGCGCTATGCGTAAGCGACAACTGCCGCGCCGCGCTCGAAAAGCTGCCGACGCGCGCGGCTTGCAGGAAGGCTTGCATCGATTGAATGGACGGATAGCGCTTCAACATGGTGTTAGCCGGACTGACAGACGGTGGAAGAAATGGTCGCTGGCGTTGCGCTTAACGGCTTTCAATAATGGCCGCAAGCACGCGGCCCTTGTCACGCATCGACGCATCCACTCATGCATGCGCCGCGCCGCACAATCACATTCAGGAGACAGCGCATGATCGAGATCGTGGTCAACGACACGCGGCACTCGCTCGACAATGTACCGGAAGACATGCCCCTGTTGTGGGTATTGCGCGACCGGCTTAAATTGACCGGCACGAAATTCGGCTGCGGCGGCGGCTTTTGCGGCGCGTGTACGGTGCATCTCGAAGGCGAGGCAGTGCGCTCCTGTTTGCTGCCCGCTGTTGCCGTGGCCGGTAAACGCATTACGACGATAGAAGGGTTGTCGAAGGACGGCCGGCATCCGCTGCAACTCGCGTGGATCGCCGAGGATGTGCCGCAATGCGGCTACTGCCAGTCCGGGCAATTGATGCAGGCGGCCGCGTTTCTCAAGGACAAGCCGACCGTCAACGACGAAACCATCACGGCGGCGATGTCGGGCAACATCTGTCGATGCGGAACCTACTCGCGTATTCGCATGGCGATCAAGCGGGCCGCGTCGGGCGATTCGACGTTGGCGACGGTGGATATGCCTGAGTGCGCAGCGACCTGCTCGTCCTATGTCACGAACGAGGAGGCCTGAATGCGCAACGACAAAGAGGTGTTGAGCAATGGTCATGGTGCTGCGCGTCGGCGGTTTATTAAACAGAGCTCGGCGTTGGTGGCTTCCGGGCTCGCAATCGGCTTTCAGTTGCCCGAAGCGTTCGCCAAGGGCGACGGCAAAAGCGGCGATCCCAAACCGCAGGCCGGTGAATTCGAACCGAATGCGTGGGTGCGCGTGCTACTGGACGATACGATCAAACTCGTCGTCCATAAGCACGATTCTGGAACGGGTACGCGTACCGCGCTCGCTGCGATGGTCGCGGAAGAACTGGACGTCGATCTGTTTCGCGTCGATGTGATCACGCCGGAGAATCCGTTTTACGGCGACTACATTCATCCGTTGTGGAAAGTGTTTTCGACGGGCGGGAGTACGAGCGTGTCGTTGGAATACGAACGCTTGCGACGTGCGGGTGCGACGGCCCGCGCCATGTTGATTGCTGCTGCAGCGAAACAATGGAATGTGGCGCCGTCGACGTGTTCGACGGAAAACGGCTTCGTGGTCGATAAGGTCAACGGCAAGCGTGCAAACTACGGGTCGCTTGCCCAGGTCGCGGCGCAAATGCCCGCGCCGAAAGACGTTGTTTTGAAAGATCCGTCGCAGTTCAGATACATCGGCAAATTGCGGAATAAGCGCGGCGCCGCGGAGAAGACGAGGGGCGTGTTTGCGTACAGCATCGACGTGTCGTTGCCGGGCATGCTGGTCGCGGTTGTCACGCGTGCGCCGGTGATCGATGCGCGTGTGCGTAGCGTGGACGCCAAGGCTGCGTTGGCCGTGCCGGGCGTGCAGCAGGTGTTGCAGATCCCTGGCCGGCCGGACATTCTCGGCGGCAATCAGGCGGGTGTCGCTGTGTTGGCCGATGACTACTGGTCCGCGCATAAGGGGCAGGCGGCGCTGCATGTGGAGTGGGAAGACAGTCCGCTGGAGACTTTCGATAGCAGCACGCTTGCTGCGCGTCAGGCGGCGTGGCTCGATGATCCTGCGGCGCGGGTGGTGCCGACTATTCAGAGTGGAGATTCGAAGACCGCGTTTCCGCTCGGGGCGCGGGTGATTGAGGCTTCTTATTCGATGCCTTATAAGGCGCAGTGTCCGCTTGAGCCGATTAACGTTACCGCATGGGCTAAGAAGGACGGCTCGATTGAGTATTGGGGTGGACTGCAAGTGCCGTCGACGGTGCAGGAAGCGGCTGAGGTGATCGGCGGTATTCCTGCGAATCGTGTCGTGCTGCATGAGCTTGTTTCAGGTGGCAGCTTTGGGTCGCGCGAGTCGAAGTACTGGCTTTTTGAAGTGACGTGGCTCGCGTTGAAAGTCGGGAAGCCGGTCAAGTTGATGAATAGCCGTGAAGATGAAATGCGGGCGCTTTATTACCACTCGGCGAGTTTTCATCGGGCGAAGGCTGTGCTCGATTCGCGCGGGAATCTGGCGACGTTGCAATTGCGGGCGGTGATGCCTGCTTCGCCGGAACAATGGGAGCCTGGGTACTTCGATCGGCCGGATCGGATGGATTACAGCACCACTGAAGCGATCAGCAAGTATGAGTTTGCTTATGGGGCGCCGCATGTGGATATTGGTTGGGTGCGGCATGAGACGGGTGTGCCGACTGGCTGGTATCGGGCGGTGAGTTATATCCCGAATGTGTTCGCGGTTGAGTCGTTTATGGATGAAGCGGCGCATGCGGGGCATCGGGAGCCCGTTGAGTTTCGGCTCGCGCATATGAAGGATCCGAGGCATCAGGCTGTTTTGCGGGAGGCGGCGAAGCGGGCCGGGTGGGGGCAGGCGCTCCCTGCTGGGACTGCTTTGGGCGTGGCGACCAATCAGGCGTATGGCAGTTATGTGGCGGTGGTGGCGCGGGTGGCTCGGAAGGGTGATGGCGTTGTGGTTGAGAAGCTGACTTGCGTGGCGGATTGCGGGTTGGCGGTTTCGCCTGGCGGGGTCGAAGAGCAGCTTTATGGTGGCTTGATGTGGGGACTAGGTCATGCGACTGCGGATCGGGTCGATATTCGGCATGGGCAGGTGGAGCAGAAGAATTTCGATACATACCGGGTGATGCGGATGAGTGATATGCCGGAGGTCGATGTTTTCATCGTGCAAGGAGATACGTCTAAACCCGGTGGCGTGGGGGAGTTGTCGAGTCCTTCGGTGGCGCCGGCGGTGGGGAATGCGGTTTTCAGGCTGACCGGGAGGAGGGTTAGGGAGACGCCTTTTGATCTGGTGAAGATGGGCGAGAAAGCGAAGGCTTGAAAACGAGGCGGGTCGGTCACATTGCAATATCCCAAGGGATGATAGTTTGCGTCATGGGATCGATACCTTGCTGTCCGCGTGTCGGTCTAAACCGACGCTCGCCGTTCATCCGCCGTGCGGCTGCGGATCGGCGCTTCGCTGTCATTCGCGACGCGACGCGGACAGCCGCAGTCGAGGAGTGCCATCAACTCTGCGGTTGGTCCTGTGGAACAATATCGCCCGCGGCGACGACGGCATTCCTTCCACTTCTTTTGGCCGCGTACAGCGCCAGATCAGCTGAATTCGTCAATTCATCTAGTGACGATGGAAGTGAGCGTCGACCAGTCGCGCATCCAATACTCACCGTGAAATGTGGAATTGCTTCGAATGGTATTGCCGGAGGACCACAGTCAACTTCCTGACGGATAGCTTCAGCGATCTTAAGTGCTCCCGCTTTGTCCGTATGGGGCAGTACGACAACAAACTCTTCCCCGCCATATCGCGCAGCAAGATCGCCACGACGACGCACGTGTCGATTGATACATTCCGCGAGATGTTTCAATGCAATATCACCTTGCGCGTGACCGTGCCTGTCGTTGTATTGTTTGAAGTTATCCGCATCGACGAACAGCAGCGACAAAGAACCATCGCTGCGCTGCAGTGTTGCCCACTCGTTTTCGAGGGCATGGTCGAGAGCACGGCGGTTCTTGAGCCCCGTAAGCGAGTCGGTTCGCGTTAGCTCCTTGAGCAGTACCTGAGCCTTTGCGTGGTCCCGCAATGCAAAAGCAAGGAGCCAGACCACCGCGCAGAACGCAAGGCTAACAGACGACGCGGAGATTCCGACTATCCATGTCAGTCGTTTCCAGGATGCCAGTACGTCAGTTTCCGCCGGCGCGACAACGGCGATAAGCGGCGTTCCGGGAACCCGCTGGAAGGTATACAGGCGCACGACCCCGTCCGAGATCGAGGGGGCAGCATAGAACCCGGAATCATGGTTCACCATACGCGGAAACGTCGGTGACTTACCCACGTTGACCAGCTTGGCATTGCTCATTGCGGGATTTCTGGCCACCAGCGTACCGTCCGTGCGGACGATCGCAGTGACACCGTTTGGCCCAACGTTCAGTTTTGCGAGCAGTTGATTAAAGTATTCGACGTCAATGGCAACAATCGCCACTCCGGCGAACGACCCGTCTGGCCGGTTCATTCTTCGCGTCATCGCAATTGACTGCGCCCCTGGCCGCGACCGCGGCCGGTAGACGGATGACACATAAAGGCCAATATTCGCCGAATTGCGATGTGCAATGAAATAGTCACGGTCGCTGAAATCCCAATTGTGGGCGCGCGAGCAGCAGCCGTCGGTCAGATGACCCCGATCATCTGTAATTCCCATGCCGGTGACGTACTCAGCGGCGGTTCGATCAAACAGCAATTCGTGACGCAGGTCCGGATCCATAGCCTGGATGGCGGGATTGTTCAGCGACGCTACCAGAGTGCGAAGGGACGTGTCAGACGTTTCAATGGTCCGGGCGATGTTGCTAACCAGAACGGCGGTGACGTTTCTGGACATTTCATGAGCATGTTCGACAGTCGTGTCACGAGCGGCCAGAAGCGTGAGCGCGCTGATTGCCATTACGGCCACTGCCATCAGGCTGGCTAGAGCACCGACGATCAAGGGATGTCGGCCCGCGAGAACAGCCAGTTTTCCGGTGGTGATAGAAACAGACACGTTAATGTTGTCGTGAGAACACTCGGTCCATACGTCGTCGTCGCGTAGTCGTGGCGAGAATATCGACTTGGTGCAGCGGGTCCAGCGGCAAAGGATTGCCCGAGTGTCGTGGCTAGCCGATGACCGGGTTTACGGCAAAGGCGGTAAAAAGTAGAGGCTACGGCGCTTCTGCAGGACAATTTTACCGCATCCGCTGACGGCAAAAATGGCCAGTAGCGCAATTGGAGCACTGCGCCCGCAGGCTTGCAGTCACTCGGACTCGGCTCGAAAAACAAGCTATCGACCGATTCTAAAGGCGCTACGGCCGAGCGCGAGACGCTACCAAGACAGAATAAAAATATATTTGTATCGATATCAACAAGCATGTAGATTACGTTACATGAGTGAATTCACCGACTGGCTGCTTCTCGTGCTGTCGCTGCCGACAGACAGCGCGACGGCGCGCATGCGGTACTGGCGCGCGCTGAAGGCAAAAGGCTGTGCGGTCTTGCGCGATGGCGCGTATCTGCTCCCTGCCGCGGGAGAGGCGGGGATGGCTGAAATGTCTGACGGCATCCGACAGGCGGGCGGGGCCGCCTATTTGATGTGGTTTACAAGCCGCGATGCGTCACAGGAACAGCAATTTCGGACCCTATTCGACCGTGCTGACGACTACGCGAATTTTCAGCGGTCCGTAGAGGATGCCCGGAAAACGCTTGCCAGCATCAGCCTCGCCGAGGCCTCCAGGCTCGTGCGCAAGATACGTAAGGAATTTGAAGCGATTGCGGTAGTTGACTTCTTCCCCAGCGACTCATTGGTTCGAGCGCAGTCCGCCTGCCACGACTTTCTCGAAGCTGCGGAAGCCGTGTTGTCTCCAGGTGAGCCACACCAGAGCGAAGGAGCCATTCGCCCCTTGGATCACGAGAAGTTTCAGGGGCGCGTTTGGGCTACCCGTCAACATCTTTGGGTTGATCGGGTCGCCAGCGCGTGGCTCATCAAACGTTTTGTTGATAGCAACGCCCGGTTCCTGTGGCTTGCTTCCCCGGGTGACTGTCCTGAGGACGCTGTGGGGTTCGACTTCGATGGCGCGAGTTTCTCGCACATCGATGGCCGCGTGACCTTTGAAGTGCTCGCTGCCAGTTTTGGCGTCGATAGCGAGCCTGGGATGATGGGACTCGCGAACATGGTTCATGCGCTGGATATCGGTGGCCTCGTCGTACCGGAGGCCGCCGGTTTCGAGGCAGTCATGACAGGTGCACGAGAACGCGGCCTGGGTGATGACGACCTCGTTAGCGAAATGGGTCATGTGCTGGACTCTTTGCTCGCACATTTCGCCGCATCTGAAAAGAGTACGGCTAGATAACGTAGCGGTCGTCCCGGCCGCGCCATTGCTCTATTCAATCCAGTCGCACGCCGCAGTCAACAAGTCGAGGCGAAGGCAAAAATGAAACACAGTCAGTTAGAGCATGAGGATGACATGGCTACTACGCGAGAGGCGCCGCCCGAGTCAGTCAGCTTCCGGCAGGCGTTCTGGTATTGGCTTCGCCTTGGTTTCATCAGTTTTGGCGGACCTGCAGGGCAGATTGCCATCATGCATCAGGACCTGGTCGAGCGGAAAAGGTGGATTTCCGAAAAGCGGTTTTTGCATGCTTTGAACTACTGCATGATTTTACCTGGCCCGGAGGCACAGCAACTCGCCACGTACATCGGTTGGTTGATGCACCGGACATGGGGCGGCGTCATTGCCGGGGGTCTCTTCGTACTGCCGTCCCTCTTCATCCTGATAGCGCTTTCATGGATCTACACGGCATTCGGCAGCGTGCCTGCAGTGGCTGGTGTGTTATACGGCATCAAGCCGGCCGTTACCGCCATTGTCGTGTTCGCGGCTTACCGCATTGGCTCTCGCGCCTTGAAGAACGCCTGGTTATGGGCAATTGCAGCGGCCGCGTTCCTCGCCATTTTCGTATTGAATTTGCCCTTTCCCGTCATCGTCCTGGTCGCGGGCATCGTCGGTTACTTTGGCGGTAAATATGCCCCGACCAGGTTCGCTGTTGGCGGAGGCCACAAAGCCGGTGACACCGCCTTTGGCCGCGCAATCCTCGACGACGACACACCCACGCCCAGACACGCGCTCTTCACGTGGAAGCGGTTTGTTGTCGTGTTTGCCGTCTTCGTTCTTATCTGGCTCGTCGTCATCGGCACGCTAACCGTGTTGTATGGCTGGACCGGAACGTTCACGCAAATGGCGTGGTTTTTCACTAAAGCTGCGTTGCTGACGTTCGGCGGCGCATATGCCGTCCTTCCTTACGTCTACCAGGGCGCGGTCGACAACTATCACTGGCTGACCAGTCTTCAGATGATAGATGGCCTCGCCCTGGGCGAGACGACGCCGGGACCGCTCATCATGGTCGTCTCCTTTGTGGGATTCGTCGGCGGTTGGACCAAGGTCGTGTTCGGACCAGACGCCGCACTCGCGTCAGCAATCGTCGCCTCTGTCGTCGTGACGTTCTTTACTTTCCTTCCATCCTTCTTGTTCATTCTGCTCGGCGGCCCATTCATCGAGACGACTCACGGCAATCTGAAATTCACAGCGCCGCTAACTGGCATAACCGCAGCTGTAGTTGGTGTGATCGTGAACCTCGCCGTGTTCTTTGCCCTTCACGTGCTATGGCCGCATGGGCTGCATGGCGGCTTCGACTGGCCATCGCTGGTGATCGGCTTGAGCGCGGGCGTAGCGTTGTTCCGATTCAAGGTCGGCGTGATATCAGTCATTTTGACATGCGGCCTTGTGGGTCTCGCGTTGCGCTTGTTTCTGTTTTAAGGAACGCGAACCCAATGCGGCGCACGACCGTCAAGCTATCAGTTGGGCACCCTTTCTCCAGATCCTAGCGTTAAGACCTGTACGCCCTTTTGGGTCACGGCCACGGTGTGTTCAAACTGCGCCGACAGTTGCCCATCGCGCGTGACCACGGTCCAGCCGTCTTCTTCGGTTCGAACAGAACGTCGCCCCTGGTTGATCATGGGTTCGATGGTGAACACCATGCCTTCCTGCAACAACAAACCCGTCTGCATTTCCCCAATGCAGCACTTGCGGTTCCTCGTGCATTTCACGCCCGATGCCATGTCCGCAATATTCCCGTACGACCGAATAGCCATTTCTGCGAGCGTGCCGCTCGATAGCATGACCCACATCGCCAAGTCTGGCGCCGGGGCGAACGGCCTTGATCCCTTTCCACATCGCTTCGTAGGTCACTTGCACGAGCCGTTTTGCCAGTGGAGACACCTCTCCCACAAGATAGGTCTTACTGGAATCTGCGATATAGCCGTTCTTTTCCAACGTAATGTCGAAATTAACGATGTCCCCGCTTTGCAGGATGTCTGTCGTGGACGGAACACCGTGACAAACAACATTGTTGCGGGAAGAATTAAGCGCGTAGGCGAAGCCGTACTGCCCTTTGCTTGCCGGTCGTGCCTTCAGTTCGTTGACGATGAGGCTATCGATCAGATCGTTCACCTGCATGGTCGACATGCCGACCAGGCTCATTTGATCCAGATAGCCAAATACCTCCGCCAGCAGCTGGCCCGACTCCGCCATCAATGCGATTTCTTCGGGCCGCTTGGTCATGTCAAAGCCACCTTGACGGCTTGCGTCACGACGCCTGCGGCTCTCAGTTCACGGGTAGCGATCTCATTGAAACTCAGCGTCGGCTCCATTTCGCACATCATGCCGACCTTGATCCAGAAGGCCGCTTGCGCGTTGATCGACCGGCATGACACCGCGCTTGCCTTACGTATCTGATCGTGCAAGTCGTCGTCGATATTCACAATGCCCACGTCATCCTCCATATATGAAACGTATACGAATCATATATTCAAACCGTCTGACGGGACAAGCGCTTTGCGAAAATTAGAATTCAATTGAAAAGCTCAGCTCTTCAACGGCAGCCAGATCTCAAGCCCGCCCATCCCGCTGACGGGATCGAACTTCTCGTCATAGCGCTCAAAATTCGGCGCATCGGCAGGAATATGTCCCGATGCCGGCAGCCACTGATTCCAGATCGTATTCCAGGTGCGCCGGATAGTCGAAACATGCTCGCGATGGCTGAACACCGCATACCGCTGCGGCGAAATACGCAAGCGGCTCAGATCGGCGGGCAATGCGGAGAAGTCGCTGACTTCGACGCCGCACAGATAATCGATGTTGCCGCTGTCGTCCGCGTTATAGCAAACGCCATAAGCCACATTGCCGACTTGCCCCGGCACTTTGCCGAAGTAGTCGCCAAAACGCTGCCACTGCGACGGAATCGCGGCACAGGTTTCGCTGGTGTAACGCTCGCTCAGGCCCGCGACGAGAAACGCTTTGCCGTCTTCAAAGCGCGGCGGTTCGAGATGGGTAAGCAGGGTTTCGTCCATTTTGATCGGCTCCGCGAGGGCGAGATTGTCGAGATGGCCACGCGCGCGCAGCGCGTCGGGCGTGAGCCCGAATTGATCGCGAAACGCGCGCGTGAATGCCTCGTGAGAACCGTAGCCGGCGTCGATGGCGACCGCCAGGATATCCGGTGCGCCGCTCGCCAGCCGACGCGCCGCTTCGCTCAAACGACGCCCGCGCACGTAGCGCATCACCGAAAAACCCGTGGCCGCTTCGAAGGCGCGCGCCAGGTGAAAACGCGACACGCATCCGCAGTTAGCGATGTCGTCCAGCGTCAACTCGTGGGCAAAGTGGCTTTCGATAAACCACAGCGCTTTTCCAACCGGGTTCATATGGCTCTCATGTCAGCATGGAACCAGCATAGCGAGCGCCGATGCGGGGTGTTTGATCGGGATTGCGGTTTTGCGGAAACGCGTTCTAATAGTTTTCGGTCGCGGCTTTGTCGCCCGTGGCGGTGGAGTGTTCGTCCGCTGCCGTCGCGTGGCGACCGTGAGCGTCTTCGTGAGCACCCGCACCGCCCGCGTGCCCCGTCCGCAACAACAAGCCACCCAGAATCCCCGCGACCGCCGCAAAAATCGCCCCAGACAAAAACGCGACGTGATACCCGCTATTCAGCGCCGCCACGGCATTGCCAGATGACGCCTGCATCGCCTCACTTCGCGCCGCGGCCAGACTCGCCAACACCGCAAGCCCGAGCGCGCCACCCATCATGAACGACGTATTGACGATACCCGACGCGAGCCCCGAATCGCCAGGATCAACATCGCTCATAGCCGCGAGCAGCATCGGATTAAACGCAATTCCTGCGCCAAAGCCGAGCAGAATCATCCCCGGCATGACATCTAGCACAAAACTGCCGCCAACCGGCGCGCGAGCAAACAATGCAAGACCGCAAGCCGCGACCAGCAGCCCCACGGCCAGCGGAACAGGCAGCCCGAAGCGCATTACCACCCGCGCCGACAGCCCGAGCGAAAAGAACCCCATGATCAGATTAGCCGGCAGAAACGCAAGCCCGACCTGCAACGGCCGATACCCAAGCACACGCTGCAAATACAGCGCGGAGATAAAGAACCACGCAAACATCGCAGCAGCCCACAACACGCCGACTACATTCGCCGTCGCCACATTCCGCAAGCGAAACAAACCGAGCGGCATCAACGGATGCTGCACACGCGATTCGATCACGAGAAACACAATGAGCAGAGCCACCGCGGCAAACAGCAAGCCGAGCGTCTGTGCCGAAGTCCAGCCAGCTTCGTTGCCGTTCACAACAGCGTAGACAGCGAGCATCAGCGAAACGGTGACGGACACCGCGCCGGCCACATCGAGCCGCTCCCCGTGCGCGTGACCGCGCGCGGACGGCAACAGCGCGACACAGAGCGCGTACACGGCGATACCAATAGGCAGATTGACCAGAAAGATCCAGTGCCAGCTCAGCAAATTGGTAAGCAACCCACCGAGCAACACGCCGATACTGCCGCCACCCGCACACACGAACCCATACACACCCATGGCTTTCGCGCGTTCGCCGGGTTCGGTGAACAGATTCATGATGAGCGACAGCGAGACCGCCGAAACAATGGCGCCTGCTACACCTTGAACCGCACGCGCACACACCAGCAGTCCTTGCGAATTGGAAATCCCGCAAGCAAGCGATGCCAGCGTAAACAACGTGATGCCGACAAGAAACAGCTTGCGATGCCCATACAGGTCGCCGAGCCGCCCGCCTAGCAGCAGACAACCACCGAAGGTCAGCATGTACGCATTCACCACCCACACGAGCGACGTCTCGGTAAACCCAAGATCCGCAGCGATGGACGGGAGCGCGACGTTCACGATCGTCGTATCGAGCACGATCATGAGCACGCCGAGGCACAGCACGACCAGTGCGAGCCAGCGCTTGTTACCGTGGATGGAATGGGTCATGCGGGCGACTCCTTAGGCATGGTCGATTGGATGCCGAACATGCCGCGGCTGACACAGATACCACGCCAGAAGACCCGGCGCAGTGCAGACCAGCCTTTTTGGCAAGTCGTTGACGACAATGGGATTTGCCAGTCTAGCACCCGCCAATTTCGGCCCACAACTACGAGTTCCAGGTCGGCGCGAACCTCAATCGCCGCCGAGCAATTCGTACTTGCCGCCGCGCTCCAGTGCGCGCTGATAGGCTGGCCGCGCATGAATGCGCTTGAGGAAATCGACCACTGCCGGAATCTGGCCTTCCATGCCGCCGCGCGCCGTGCCGGCTTCGAGCGGGAAACTCAGCTGTACGTCCGCCGCCGTGAAGTCGTTGCCGACGAACCAGCCGGTCTTGCTCAACTCCTGATTGATATAACCGAGGTGCAGCTTCAACTGCGGATCGATGAAACTCGATTGCAGCGTGCCGGCGATCTTGCGCGCAATCGGCTTCGCGAAAAACGGCATCGGCGCGCTGGCAATCCGCAGCGCCACGAGTTTGAGCAGCAGCGGTGGCATTGCCGAACCTTCCGCGTAATGCAGCCAGTACGTGTAGCGCCGTCGCTCCGGTGTGCCTGGCGCCGGCGCGAATCGTCCCTGCCCGTATTTGTCGATCAGATATTCGATGATGGCGCCCGATTCGGCGATCGTCTGGCCGTCGTCGGTAATCACCGGCGATTTGCCGAGCGGATGCACCGCGCGCAACTCGGGCGGCGCGAGCATCGTTTTCGGATCGCGCTGGTAGCGCTTGATTTCGTACGGCACGCCGAGTTCTTCGAGCAGCCACAGCACACGCTGTGAGCGGGAGTTGTTCAGATGATGGACGATCAGCATGGGTCGAGTGACGGTGGCGAGTTGAGTGTCACATCATAAGGATGTTGCGCAGAGGCGGGCCTCTAGTCGCACGTCACACGCGTGATTTGCCGCCCATCAACTGATTCGACGGCAGCGTCTCGTCGAGCAGCTTGCGCGCGCTCTCGATGCCGGCCACGGGCAATCCCTCGGGATTCAGCAAGCCCACCTGCACCAGCACGGAAGCCTGATCCCAATAGATGTGCTCGTTATAGAGCTTGTCGCCTCGGAAACAAACGACGGCGAGCATGGGCACCTCGAAATACTTACCGGTCGGCGCAACGCCGGGCAGCAACCAGTCGATTTCGCAGCTATGCGTGCAGCTAAAAATGAATTCATCGACGATGCGATCCGCGCCGATGGTGCGTGAAATCGGAATCAGCTTCGTATCGACGGGATTCGAGTTGACGAAGTGATGCGTATAGAAACGCTTCAGGTTGTCGTGACCCACGCCGCCGGTCATGGTCGGAACGTGATTGACGTAGGGTTGCGCGACCATGGTCGGCATGACGGCGTCCACGTCGCGCGTGGCGAACTCGTAATAGCAATGCGCTTCCCACAGCGCGTTGAGATCGTAGACCGGGCCGAGCACCTTGCGCAGCAGCGCGAGCGTGCGCGAATACGCCATCATCGCGGCGGGTTTGTCGTATTGCGGGCGCGACGGCGCGGCGAACGCGTGATCGCAACCCGGGTACACGTATTGCTCGATTTGCGGCCGCGTACGCAATGCGGCGCTGATTCGTTCGCGGGTTTCCGCCGGACAGTGCGAGTCGTTTTCAGGGAAGTGAAACACCATCGGGCAGCGAATTGCGGGCACTTCATCCAGATGCGCTTCGAGGCCGACGCCGTAGTAGCTGACCGCGCAATCGACATCGGTGCGCGCTGCACTCAGGAACGCGAGCTTGCCGCCGAGGCAGTAGCCCACCGCACCGACTTTGCCGGCCTGTTCAGGCATGGCGCGCAATGCGGCGACGGTGGCGGCGATATCGTCGATGGCCAGATCCGTGTCGAATTGGCCGAGATAGTCGAGCGCCTGTTTCATGTCGGCTTCGCCATAACCGAGCACGATGCCCGGTTTGATCCGCCAGAACAGATCGGGCACCAACACCACATAACCTTCTTCAGCGAAGCGGTCGGCCATCGCCTTCATGGTGTCGTTGATGCCGAAAATTTCCTGCAGGAGCACGAGTCCCGGGCCCGACCCTTGCGCGGGGCGCGCGACGTAGGCATTGAAACGGCCGCCATCCTGGGCGACGACTTCCATGAAAGAGGCGGCCATGCGGTGTGTCTCCATGCAGGTAATTTGAGCTATGCCATGGTACGCAACTCGAAACGTTTGAGTTTGCCGGTTTCGGTGCGCGGCAATGAATCGACAAAAACAATAACGCGTGGATACTTATACGGCGCCACGCTATTTTTCACGAAATCCTGCAGTTGCGCGACCAGTTTGTCGTCGCGCTCGTAACCGGGATTGACTACGACGAATGCCTTGACGATCTGCCCGCGGGTTTCGTCCGGCACGCCGATCACGCCGCATTCGGATACCGCGTCGTGTTGCAGCAGGACACTTTCCACTTCGGGCCCGGAGATGTTGTAGCCGGCGGAGACGATCATATCGTCGGCGCGCGCCTGGTAGAACACGTAACCGTCTTCGTCGAGATAGACGGAATCACCCGGCAAGTTCCAGCCGTCGCGCACGAACTTCTTTTGCCGCTCGTCGGCGAGATAGCGGCAACCGGTCGGGCCGCGCACCGCCAGTTTGCCGATCGTGCCCGGCGCGACCGGTTGCATGTCGTCGTCCACCGCTTGCACGGCGTAACCCGGCACCGCGCGGCCGATGGCGTTCGGGCGAATCTCGTCGCCCTGAGCCGAAATGAAAATGTGGATCAACTCGGTGCCGCCAATACCGTCGATCATGTCGATGCCGGTCGCGTCGCGCCATAAGCGCCGCGTCGAATCCGGCAACGCCTCACCCGCCGACACGGTTTTCTTCAACGAGGAGACATCGTGGCGCGCAACCAGCGGCGCCATCTGCCGATAGAACGTCGGCGCAGTGAACATGACGGTCGCATGAAAACGTTCGACGGTCTGCAGCAAAGTCTCGGGCGTGAGCTTCTCGATCAGCACTGTGGACGCGCCCACTCGCAACGGAAAACACAGCAAGCCGCCAAGTCCGAACGTAAACGCGAGTGGCGGCGTGCCACAAAAGATATCGTTCGACGTGGGCTTGAGCACGTGGCGCGGAAACAGATCGCACATGGCCACGACATCGCGATGAAAGTGCATGCAGCCTTTCGGCGCGCCGGTCGTGCCGCTGGTGAAGGCGATCAGGCAGACGTCGTCTGCGGCGGTGTCGCACGCGGTGAAGTGGTCGGGCTTGTTGATCGCGAGCGTGTCGAGGGAATCAGGGGCGTCGTCGTGGAAGAGGCGGGTTTGCTTCAAGCCCGCGCAGTAAAACTCGTCTTCTGGATCGCTGCAACGCGCGAGTTCGGCGGTCAGGCGCGCGTCGCACAACGCCGCGCCGACGTGCGCTTTCTCGATGATCTGCTTCAACTCCTTGGCGCGCAGAAGCGGCATGGTCGGCACCACGACGAGCCCGACCTTCAGCGCGGCGAGTGCGGTCACGGCCATATGCAGCGTGTTCGGGCCGCGCAGTAAAACGCGGTTGCCGGGCTGCAGTCCCATTTCGTCGACCAGCACGTGCGCGCTGCGATTCACGAGTGCCAGCAGTTCGCCGTAAGTGGTGGCGCGCGGTGTCCCGTCGACATCGGACCAGATTGCCGGATCATCGCGGTGACCTGCATCGATGGTTCTGTCGAGCAACTCCGTGGCGCAGTTCAAGCGCGCCGGGTACGCAACGTCCGGGTTGTCGAGCAGAAAGACGGGCCATTGATCCTGCGGCGGAAGATTGTCGCGCGCGAAGGTATCGACGTGTGCTGACGGTTCCATCATGGTCTCCCGGGCGTTGAGCCGGCTAAATGCGCTTCGGTTGGCTTGGTGGTTTCTTTTCGTGTGCTCTGTTGCCCGGTTACTGAGGGACCACGGCGGTGCCTTCGATCTCGACTTTCGCTTCATCTTCGATAAGCGCGACCACTTGAACCGCGCTCATTGCAATGTCGTAGTCGCCGATCAACTCGCGAAACGCACGGCCGATGTCTTTCAACGACGCGAGATATTCACGTTTGTCGGTGACGTACCATGTCAATCGCACCAGATGCTCAGGCTTGCCGCCCGCTTCATGCAACACGGCAAGCACATTCTTGAGCGCCTGGATGGCTTGCGCGGCGAAGTCGGTAGTCTGGAAACGCGCCTGTTCGTCCCAGCCGATCTGACCGGCAATGAACACCTGCGTGCCGGTTGCCGCGACGCCGTTAGCGTAACCACGGGGCTTTACCCAGCCGGCGGGGAGAAGAGCTTTTTTCATGAGCGATGCGCCTCAGTGGAGTCGGGCTGTGGGGCGAACGTCGCGAGGGCGCTCGCGATGTCGGCGGGAATGTCGATGGATGCGCCGCGCTCGAGCGACGTCGTGACGAGCACCTGTTTCGCGCGGAAACGCGTTTCGCCGTTGCAATGGCCGACAATATCGACGCTGATCGAACGCCGCCCGATCGCTGTAACGTTGAGGGTCAGCCTGATGGTTTCGCCCATCTGGCTCGGCCGTGAAAACTCGCAATCGAGTTTGACGATCGGCAAACCGAGGCGGCGTTGCGAGATCATGTGCGCGTAGTCGATATGCAGGCCTTCGTTGAACCAGTCTTCGACCAGCGCGTTGGTCATCACCAGATATTGCGGGAAGAACACGATGCCCGCCGGATCGCAGTGTGAGAAACGGATGCGCACGGGCCGTTCGAAAGACGCGCTCATTTGGCGTTGTCTCCGGCAGTCGCAGCAGCGTGCGCTTTCAACAGATCGCGTCCGATAATCAGTTGCTGCACTTCGGTCGCGCCTTCGTAAATGCGCAGCGCGCGAATCTCGCGATACAGCATCTCGACGGCCGTGCCGCTTTGCACGCCCATGCCGCCGTAGAGTTGCACGGCAGCGTCGATCACCTGTTGCGCGCCTTCGCTTGCGTGCCACTTTGCCATCGCGGCTTCGCGCGTGACGCTTTCCCCTTGATCGCGCAGCCACGCGGCGCGGTAGACCAGCAACGCGCTGCTGTCGATGGTCAACGCCATTTGCGCGAGTTTGGCTTGCGTCAGTTGAAAATCGCCGAGCGTCTGGCCGAACATCTTGCGCGACGCGGCGCGCGAGATACCTTCGGCCATCGCATGACGCGCGAAGCCGAGCGATGCGGCCGCCACGGACGTGCGGAAAATATCCAGCGTGCGCATGGCGAGCTTGAAACCTTCGCCGGGCGCGCCGAGCATGTGGCTGCGCGGCACGCGCGCGCCGGCAAAGTGCAAACGTGCGAGCGGATGTGGCGCGATCACGTCGATGCGTTCCGCGATCTCGAGTCCCGGCGTATCCGCATCGACAATGAATGCGCTGATGCCGCGCGCGCCCGGCGCTTCACCGGTTCTCGCGAACACCACGTAGAAATCGGCGATGCCGCCGTTGGAGATCCACGTCTTGTCGCCGTCGAGCACGTAGGCGTCGCCGTCTTCGCGAGCGGAGAGCGCCATGGCGGCGACATCGGAGCCGGCTTCGGGTTCGGACAGCGCGAACGCTGCGAGCGCCGTGCCATTGGCGACGCGAGGCAGATAGCGGGTCTTTTGTTCGTGTGTGCCGCCGAGCGAGATCGCGCCCGAACCGAGTCCTTGCATGGCCAAAGCGAAGTCCGCGAGTCCCGAGTGTTTGGCCAGCGTTTCGCGCAGCAGGCAAACGGCGCGCGTGTCGATCGTGTCACCGTGGCCGCCGTATGCGACACCGCCCACGCCATATTTCAGCCAGCCCGCCGCGCCGAGTTCACGCACCAGGTGACGACAGGTTGCATCGACATCCTTGTGGTCTTCGTGCTTCAGATTCTCGCGGCACCATGCTTCGATACCTGCAGCCAGCTCGCGATGACGCGGCTCGAAGAACGGCCACGCTAGCGCGCTATGCAGATCCAGTTCGGTGTTAGCGCTCAACTCAATCTCCTTCGAACACCGGACGCGACTTCGCGGCAAACGCGCTGTAAGCGCGCTCGAAATCACGAGTGCTCATGCAGATGGCCTGGGCTTGCGCTTCCGATTCGATCGCTTCGTCGATACTCATGCTCCATTCCTGATGCAGCATCTTCTTGGTGATGCCGTGCGCGAAAGTCGGGCCGGCGACGAGATCGGCGGCGAGCTTGTGCGCTTCTTCGAGCAGCGCGGCGGGTTCGCACAGCCGGTTGTAGAAGCCCCACGCGTGGCCTTCTTCGCCGCTTGCCGAGCGCCCCGTGGAGAGCAGTTCGGCGGCGCGTCCCTGGCCGATGATGCGCGGCAGAATCGCGCAGGCGCCCATATCGCAACCGGCGAGACCGACGCGCGAGAACAGGAAAGCGAGCTTGCTGCGCGCGGTGCCGAGCCGCATGTCGGACGACATGGCGAGAATCGCGCCGGCGCCGGCGCAGACGCCGTCGACCGCGGCGATTACCGGCTGCGGGCAATGGCGCATGGCTTTCACCAGATCGCCGGTCATGCGCGTGAAGAGCAGCAGTTCAGACATCGGCAGATCGATCAGCGGCGCGATGATGTCGTGCACGTCGCCGCCGGAGCAGAAGTTGTCGCCCGCGCCGTGAATTACGACAGCTTTGACGTCCGTCGCATACGTCAATTGCCGGAACAGATCGCGCAACTCCGCGTACGACTCGAAAGTCAGCGGGTTCTTGCGTTCGGGGCGATTCAGCGTGATCGTCGCGACCTTGCCGGCGACCTGCCAGCCGAAGTGCCGCGCTTCGTAGCCGGCTAGCGTGAGGCGATTGCCGGCCAGCAGGGCGTCGGCGTTGGATCGTGTCATGAGTCTCTCTCCGCGGTTCGATGCCGATCAGTCTTTCAGACTGTCGAGCAGATGTTGCTTGAGTTTGCCCAGGCGCTGATGAGTGCGCGATTTTTCATCGAGGCTCAGACCGCCGAACAGTTCGACCACCCATTGCTCGTGTGCGATCGCCATCTTGTCGAACGCTTTGCGTCCGGCGGGCGTCAGGCACACGCTGATCGAGCGCCGGTCGTTCGGATCGTTGTCGCGCGACACCAGGCCTTCTTTTTCGAGCTGATCCGTAATGCCGGTGATGTTGCCGCCCGTCACCATCAAACGACGCGACAACTCGGTCATCTTCAGGCCCTCGGGATGTCGTTCCAATTGGGCCATCAGATCGAAACGCGGCAACGTGGTGTCGAATTCGTTGCGCAGACGCTTGCGCAATTCCGCTTGCACGAGGTTGGTCGTGGTCAGCATGCGCAGCCACAGGCGCAGGCCCATGTGGCTATCCGCGCCCGTGCTCATTTCGAGGTCCACGACGTTCTCCGCGGGTTTCGGGACGCCTTTGCGCGGCGGTTTTGTTTCAGCCGCCGCCGCGGGCTTTTTGATGTTGGATGACTTGGTCACATCACTTCTCCACCGGAGATGGAAATGGATTGCCCCGTGACGGCGTCCGAGCCCGGTTGGCAGAGCCAGAGGACGGCGTTAGCAACCTGTTCTGGACTCACGAAGCGATGTTGTGGATTCGAGCGAAGCAAGGTTTCGCGCGCCTGCTGTTCGGTTCGCGAGGTCTTGCTGGTGATCTGTTCAAGCGATGCGTGCAGCAGTTCCGTTTCCGTGTAACCGGGGCACACGGCGTTGACGGTGACGCCTTTCGTCGCGACTTCCAACGCGAGTGAGCGCGTGAGGCCGATCACGCCATGTTTCGCGGCGCAATAGGCGGCGACGTACGCGTAGCCGATTTGTCCCGCCGTGCTGGCGACATTGATGATGCGTCCATGCCCGCGTTCGAGCATGCCTGGCAACACAGCGCGCGTGCCGAGGAAGACGCCGGTGAGGTTCACGTCGAGCATGCGCTGCCAGAGCGCCGTGTCGGTGTGTGTGAACGGCGCGGCTTGCGCCTGGCCCGCGTTGTTGATGAGGATGTCGACTTCGCCGGCTTCACCAAAAGCGCTTGCGACGGAGTCTTCCTGAGTGACGTCGACGCTAATGCAAGCGACGTCGCCCAGCGTTCGGCATTTCTCGCGCTGCACCTCGAGACGTTCCGCATTGCGGCCCATCAACGTGACGCGTGCTCCGGCGCGTAGCAGCGCTTCCGCGACGGCGGCGCCGATGCCGCTGCCGCCGCCCGTCACGACCGCGTGCTGTCCCGCGAGTGTGGAATTGAGTGTGTTCACACGGTTCCTTCGGCGCGTTGCGCGCGTTCTTGCGGCGACAGCCCCGCGTTCGCGGCGGCTTGAGCGCGCTCGCGTTCGAGATTGCGTTCGAGTTGAGACTTCGCCGCGGTGTAGGGCTTCGGCCACATCACGTCGAAATAGCCGATCTTGGCCGCTTCGTTCAACGTCCACGAAGGATTCGCCAGATGCGGGCGCGCAATCGCGCACAGATCCGCGCGGCCTGCCGCGATGATGCTATTCACGTGGTCCGCTTCGGAGATCGCGCCGACCGCGATCGTCGCGATACCCGCTTCGTTGCGCACGCGGTCGGCGAACGGCGTTTGGAACATGCGGCCGAAAACGGGCTTTTCTTCCTTGCTGACCTGGCCCGACGAGACGTCGATCATGTCGGCGCCGGCCGTCTTGAAAGCTTCAGCGATCTTGACTGCGTCGTCGGGTGTCGTGCCGCCTTCGACCCAATCGTTCGCGGAGATGCGCACGGAAATCGGCTTGTCTTGCGGCCAGACCGCGCGGATCGCCTTGAAGACCTGCAACGGATAGCGCAGACGCTTTTCAAGCGAGCCGCCGTAGTCGTCAGTGCGATGATTGGTGAGCGGCGACAGAAAGCTCGACAGGAAATAGCCGTGCGCGCAATGCAATTCGAGCCAGTCGAACCCTGCTTCGGCCGACATTTGCGTGGCGCGGACGAACTGCGCTTCGATTTCGCGCAGCTCGTCTTGTGTGGCTTCGCGCGAATGCTGGCTGACGCCGCGCAAATACTGTTGCGGCGACGCCGAGATGAGCGGCCAGTTGCCTTCCGTGAGTGGTTGATCGATGCCTTCCCACGAGACACGTGTCGAGCCTTTCGCACCCGAATGGCCGAGCTGGATTCCGATCTTCGCATCCGACTGACGATGCACCAGGTCGACGATGCGCTTCCACGCGGTGAGATGCTCCGGCGCGTACATGCCGGGACACGCGGGCGTGATGCGCGCTTCGGGCGAGACGCAGGTCATTTCCGTCATGACCAGCCCAGCGCCGCCCATCGCGCGAGCGCCGAGATGCATCAGGTGATAGTCGCCCGCAATGCCGTCGACGGCGGAGTATTGCGCCATCGGCGATACGACTACGCGGTTTTTTAGCGTCACGCCGCGCAACGTGAAGGGCGTGAACATGGGCGGGACGGAGTGCTTCTCGGGCGAGCGATTCACGCCGGAGCGCCGGGCGAGCCAGTCTTCGAAGCTCGATAGATACTGTGCATCGCGTTCACGCAGATTTTCGTGCGAGATGCGCTGCGAGCGCGTGAGCAGGGAATACGCGAACTGTTCCGGCTCGAACGACGTATAGCGGTCCACATGCTCGAACCATTCCGTCGAATTACGCGCCGCGTTTTGAATACGCAATACGTCGATGCTGCGCACCTCGGTGTAATGCTTCAGCGCGGCGGCCAGATCACCCGGATGCGCGCCCATGCTGTTGGCGAGTTCGATCGAATCTTCAAGCGCGAGCTTGGTGCCTGAGCCGATCGAGAAGTGCGCGGTATGCGCGGCGTCGCCCATGAGGACGACTGGCGTTTGCGTGCCGTCGGCGTTATTGCGCCAGTGAACCCATTCGTCGTTGACGACGCGCGGGAAGCGAATCCATTGCGACGAGCCGCGCAAATGCGCCGCGTTCGATAGCAAAGGGTTGCCGTCCAGATACTTCGCGAACAGCTTTTCGCAGAAGGCGATGCTGTCCTCTTTGCTCATTTCGTCGAGGCCGGCGGCGCGCCACACGCGCTCCGGCGTTTCGACGATAAACGTGGAGGTCTGATCGTCGAAGCGATAAGCGTGCGCCTGGAACCAGCCGAATTCGGTTTCTTCGAAGGCGAACGTGAAGGCGTCAAAGAGTTTTCTGGTGCCGAGCCAGACGAAGCGGCAGTCGCGCATGTCGATGGCGGGCCGATAGGTGGCCGCGTACTTTTGACGGACTGCGCTGTTCGCACCGTCGCAGGCAATGATCAGATCGGCTTCGTAGACGCTGTCGTCCGTGACTTGGGTTTCGAAAACCAGCCTGACGCCCAGTTCTTCGCAGCGTGCCTGCAAGATATTCAGCAGACGTTTGCGGCCGATCCCGCAGAAGCCGTGACCCGACGAACGGATTTGCCGGCCGCGGAAATGGATCTCAATGTCGTCCCAGTGATTGAAGGCGTCGAGGATGGCATCGGCACTGGGGGCGTCGGCGGCGCGCAGATTGCCGAGCGTCTGGTCGGAGAATACGACGCCCCAGCCGAAGGTGTCGTACGGACGGTTGCGCTCGACGACCATGACATCGTAGGCCGGGTTCCGGCTTTTCATCAAAAGGCCGAAGTACAGGCCGGCTGGGCCGCCACCAATGCAAACGATGCGCATGCTTGTTCCCCATGTGTGAACGCTGCTGACGGGGGTAATTTAGGCTTAGATAGTTTAGATGTCAACTAAATATGGGTGGGGAGGTGGCGGAGCGCCGCGGTGAGCCGAACGCCCGCATCCCCACCGCCGCTTCGTAGCTCGAGCGATTCGCCGACACTGATAACCAACGGACATTAATCATTCCAAAAATAGCACTTATCGTTTCTCTTGGTTCGGGCGAATATTCGCCAAACAACAAAGCGCCCGAACACCGCAAGTTAAAAATCTCTGGAGACACCTCGATGCATCCCTCCTCGCCCCCGCTGGCCTCCGGGCAATCGAAGGCTTCCGCCGTGCTGCGCGTGACGGCAGGCAACTTCCTGGAGCAGTTCGATTTCTTCCTGTTCGGCTTCTATGCCACGCAGATCGCCGCGGTCTTTTTCCCGGCGGGGAGCGAGTTCGCCTCACTGATGATGACGTTCGCAGTGTTCGGCGCAGGCTTCCTGATGCGGCCGCTCGGCGCGATCATCCTCGGCGCGTATATCGACGATGTCGGCCGCCGCAAGGGCCTGATTGTCACGCTGTCGATCATGGCGAGCGGCACCATCCTGATCGCGTTCGTGCCCGGCTACGCGACGATCGGACTGTTCGCACCGGCCCTGGTGCTCATTGGCCGTCTGCTGCAGGGCTTCTCCGCGGGTGCGGAACTGGGCGGGGTATCGGTCTATCTTGCAGAGATGGCGACGCCGGGCCACAAGGGTTTCTTCACGAGTTGGCAGTCGGCGAGCCAGCAAGTGGCGATCGTCGTCGCTGCCGCGCTCGGCTTCGCGCTCAATCATTGGCTGGACACGGCGGCGATCGCCGCGTGGGGATGGCGTGTGCCGTTCTTCGTCGGCTGCATGATCGTGCCTTTTATCTTCATCTTGCGGCGCAATCTTGAGGAAACGCAAGAATTCAAACAGCGCCAGCATCGCCCGACCATGAAAGCAGTCTTTACGACGCTCGTGCAGAACTGGAATGTCGTGATCGCGGGCGTGCTGCTGGTCGCCATGACCACGACGAGCTTTTATCTGATCACGGTGTACGCGCCGACCTTTGGCAAGACCGTCCTGCATCTGAGCACCGCCGATAGTCTGCTCGTCACGCTGTGCGTGGGCATCTCGAACTTCATCTGGCTGCCGATCGGCGGCGCGCTGTCGGACCGGATCGGACGCCGTCCGCTCCTTCTCGGAATGACGAGCCTGGCGATTGCAACCGCCTACCCCGCGCTATCGCTGCTGGCTCATGCGCCGAGCTTCGTCAACATGCTGCTTGTGCTGCTCTGGCTCTCGTTCATGTACGGCATGTATAACGGCGCGATGGTCGTCGCGCTCACCGAAGTGATGCCGGTCGAAGTGCGTGTTGCCGGATTCTCTTTGGCCTACAGCCTCGCGACGGCGGTCTTCGGCGGTTTCACGCCCGTTATCTCGACCGCGCTCATTCACATGACCGGCGATAAAGCCGCGCCGGGCTACTGGATGAGTTTTGCCGCGGTATGCGGGCTCGGTGCCACGCTCGCACTGTATCGGCGCCGTCGTGCTCCGCTGCATGCGGCTTCCTGAAGCATCGCTTCGCTCCTCGAACTTCATCCTGACGTTCATTCAACCATGAAATCCATCCTTCTGAAACTCTGCGCCACAGCGCTCCTCGGCGGCGCCGCCGCAGCGAACGTGCAGGCCGCCGAGCTGCATGTGATTAGCTCCGGGGGCTTCACCGCCGCCTACAAGCTGCTCGGCCCGAAGTTCGCGGCGTCCACGGGCAACACGCTTGATACCGCGCTCGGACCGTCGATGGGCAAGTCGCCGGAGGCCATTCCGAACCGGCTTCAGCGCGGCGAGCCCGCCGACGTGGTGATCATGGTCGGCTATGCACTCGACGACCTCATCAAGCAGGGCAAGGTGATCCCCGATTCACGCGTCGAGCTCGCGGATTCTCGCATCGGGATGGTCGTGCGCGATGGCGCGCCGAAACCCGACATCGGGTCGGAGGCGGCGCTCAAGGAAACCTTGCTGCATACCCGGTCGATCGCTTACTCGGATAGCGCGAGCGGTGTCTATATCGAGCGCGAGTTGTTCAAGCGGCTCGGCATCGAGGAACAGGTGAAGAGCAAGGCGAAGATGATCCCGAAGATTCCAGTGGCGTCGGTGGTTGCAACCGGCAACTACGACGTGGGATTTCAGCAGGTGAGCGAGTTGCTCCCGGTGAAAGGCGCGGCTTACGTCGGCAAGATTCCGGAGTCGATGCAGTCCGTCACGCGCTATGCGGCCGGCATCCCGGTCGGCGCGCAGCATCCGAAGGAAGCGAAAGCGCTGCTCGACTATCTCGCGTCGCCCGCCGTGCAGCCGGTGGTGACATCGACCGGGCTCGATTCCGTCGCCGCGCACTGAGACGACGGCAACGATTCAGCCCGGCAGGTCGGCGGGCTGATCGAACGCTTCTTCGGGCTCGTGCGCCAGACTCAATGCGTTCTGTAGACGTGTTCGGTCGCAGGCGCGCTCCCACATCGAGATGAAGATCACCGCGCAGGCATTGCTGATCACGCTCGTCAGCGCCCGCGCCTCGGACATGAAGCGATCGATGCCGACCAATAGCGCGACGCCTGCCACCGGCAGATCGGGAATGACAGCGAGCGTCGCGACGAGCGCAACCAGTCCGCTGCCCGACACGCCCGCCGCGCCCTTCGACGTGATCAGCATGACCAGGAGCATGGTCGCGATCTGGCCGCCCGACAGGTGTACATCGCACGCTTGCGCGATGAACATCGAGGCGAGCGTCAGGTAGATCGCCGTGCCGTCGAGATTGAAGGAATAGCCGGCAGGCAGCACGAGACCCACAATGCCCTTGTCGCAGCCAAGCGCTTCGAGCTTGACGATGAGGCGGGGCAGCACCGGTTCGGTCGACGACGTCGCGAGCACGATGACGAGTTCCTCGCGAATGTAACGCAGCAAACGCCAAAGGGAGAAGCGATGCAGGCGTGCGAGGGGACCGAGCACGCAGACCACGAACAGCAGGCACGCCGCATAGAACGACAACATCAGCATGCCGAGCGAGCCGATCGAATGGATGCCGAAACGGCCCACCGTGAACGCCATCGCGCCGAATGCTCCGATGGGGGCAAGCCGCATGATCAGCGCAAGGATGCGGAACAGCACGTGCGCGACGCTATCGATGAATTCCTGCACTCGCCGTCCGAGGCTTCCGCCGGCGTTCAATGCGAAGCCGAACAGAAGGGCAAGCAGCAAGACCGGCAGAACCTCGCCTTTCTCGAAGGCGCCGACGAGCGTCTCCGGAATCAGATGCAGTGCGAACTCGACAAGCCCGTGCGAATGCGTGCGCGTCGAGTACTGCGCCAGGAATGCCGTGTCCAGATGATGCGCGTCGATGTGCAAACCCGCACCCGGATGCAGCGCGAACGCGGTCGCGAGGCCCAGACCGAGCGCAACGATGGTAAGCGCGTAGAACAGCGCGAGCGCTTTCAGGATGATCCGGCCGATTTTCGAACCGCTCGCAAGCGACGTAATGCCGATGACGATCGTGCAGAAGACGATTGGCGCGATCATCATCCGAACCAGCGCGACGAAAGCATCGCTGAGTGGTTTGAGCGACGCGCCGGCCTGTGGCCAGAAGTGGCCGACGGTCATGCCGAGCGCCATTCCAGCGAGGACCTGGACGTAAAGCAGGCGGAACGGCCCTGGCAGTGTCATGTCGAGGTCTTCTTCGCCGCGCGGGCCGCG
This sequence comes from Paraburkholderia sp. BL6669N2, assembly GCF_003387275.1. Classification (NCBI taxonomy): domain Bacteria; kingdom Pseudomonadati; phylum Pseudomonadota; class Betaproteobacteria; order Burkholderiales; family Burkholderiaceae; genus Paraburkholderia; species Paraburkholderia sp. BL6669N2. The sequence continues at coordinate 3,601,176 of NZ_QUNA01000002.1, forward strand.
CCGCTGCGTTTCGTGTCGAGAATCATCTGATAGAACTGCTGCGCGGCCGGCGCGAGCGGACGCCCCCGGCGTCTGACAATGCCGACTCGCCTCGTCACGACCGGATCGACGAGCGGCACGCTGGTCAAAATCGGATGGCCGCGCATGGGCATTGCCATTGAAGGCACCGCTGCCACACCGAGTCCCGCTTCGATCAGGCCGAGCATGGTGGTGACATGGCGCGTCTCGCAGACGCTCGGCACTGCCGGCGCCACGTTGGTCAACGCCTGATCGAGCAGCAGGCGGTTGCCGGAAGTCTTGTCCACGGAGACATATTCGTGTTCATAAAGCTCGCTCCAGGTCACCCGCTTTTTCCGGGCAAGGGGATGATCGCGACGGCACGCGGCGACGAACCGTTCCTGCAGCAGGACCTTGAACTCGACCTCGGTTTCCTGGCTGCCCATGAAGCTGACGCCGAAATCGGCTTCGCCGCTGATAACCGAGCCGAGCACTTCGTTGGCGCTCGAGTCCAGCAACTTGACCCGGATCCGCGGATAGCGGCTGTGATAGGCGGCAACGACGCTCGGCAGGAAATAGTAGGCAACCGACGGCACGCATGCGATGGTCACATGACCGAGGCGACTGCTGGAGACGTCGCGAATGCCGAGCAATGCGACGTCGAGATCGTCGAGAAGTTGTTCCGCGCTTGGGGCGAACACCCGACCTATGGTGGTGAGCGTCACGCTGCGGGTGGTCCGCTCGAAGAGCCGCACGCCGAGCGCCGCTTCGAGTTTTTCGATGCGCCGGCTCAGCGCCGGCTGAGAAATATTGACCGCCTCCGCTGCTTTGCGAAAGCTACCCAACTCCACGACGGCTCGAAACGCCTGCAGATCGTTCAGGTCGAAGTTGACACCCACAAGACATCCTCCGCATTGTCGATGTGGCTATTTTGCATGATGCGGGTGAAAGCGCCCATCAAGGGCTACATTCGGTGGTTAGGCCGCGAGGGGTTGGCGGAGTGGGGATCGGGGGGGGATCGTCGTGTCGGTGGTTATTCGTGGCCGAGAGGTGGGCGTCTCTTCGTGGCCGACGAACTGAGCTGCACGACGACTGGCTGAGGTCGTTGGAGTCATCCGAACATGAATGGCGGCCGTGCCCTCCCAGGCTTATATCTGCACGCCGCAAATGGTCGATTAATAACGCGGCACCGGTCCGCTATTCGCAATACGAGGCGTCTGGTCGAACCCGGGTCTAGGTCCAGGCCGCCCCCGGTTCGCGCCGCCGTCAAACCCCGGGGGACTGCGCGGCGACCTCTCACCAACCGTCAATCGGTGCTCGTACCATTAAACTCGACGATTTCAACCCAGTTCGCCCCGTTACCCACCGGATACTGTCCAATCGCGCTCAGCGCACCGGACTTCCGGTCAATACGATAAGCGCTTAGATTCGCCGACAACTGACCGACCGCCAGCAGGTACGCGCCAGACGGATCGATATTGAACCCACGGGGCTGCTTTTCAGTCTGGTACGTGCCGATACGCGTCAGCTTCCCCGAGCGCATGCTGACCTTATACGCGGCGAGCGTGCTGGACGTGCGCTCCGACGCATACAGAAAACGCCCGTCGGGAGTCAGGTGGAGATCGGCTCCCCACGGTTTGTCACCCGAGAAATCCGGCGGCAGGATGGAGATCGTCTGAATCGGCTTGACCGTGTCGCGCGTGCCATCGAAGGCGAGCACATGCAGTTTGCCGTCAAGCTCATCGATCAGATACGCGAACCGATGGTCCGGCGAAAAGATGAAATGGCGCGGTCCCGATTTCGCTGGCAACGAATACGCGGGCGCGGCGTCCTCAGTCAACTGGCCGTTCGACGCGTCGAACTTGAGACGCAGCCAGGCATCCGAGCCGAGCACCGACGCGAACACGTAGCGATTGTCAGGCGCGTTGCGAATCGCGTGAGCCATTGGGCCCGTCTTGACGATCTGCTGCACTTCGCCGACCACCCCATCCGCACCGATCCGGTTCACCGCCAGAAGGTTGCCGCCGTATGACGCGGAAAACAGGTAGCGGCCGTTCGCATCCGTCGAGACATAGGCCATACTTTCCGCGAGCGGCGCTCTGCCGAGTTCGATCAGCCGGCCATCGAGCGGATTAACCGCAAAACTCACCACGCGATACGGCTGCGAGCGCAGCCCGGCATAAAGCCGGAGATGGTCGGGCGAAAACGCCATCGGCATCACCGTTGCGCCGACCGCCACGGTCTCCACGGCCGTCAGCGAGCCATTCGACTTGTCGAGGCTGAAAACAGAAATATCCTTGCTATCGGCATTCGATACGTATGCGTACGTTGCGGCCTGCGAGGCGCTGGACACCACAGCGGCCAACCCGATTGCCGCTACACCGAGAACACCTTTAACGTTCATGCTCAAACTCCGGATACAAATGGTTAAAGTCGCCGAACGCCGCCGGCGCCCACCGTCGGACGACGAACAGCGATGCGGCTTTACCTGGGAAACGGTTGCTTGATCGGCGACGGGCGTTGATCGTTCGCGCCGTCTGTCAACGGGCAAGACGAAACGCCGAGACAGCATCCGTCAGCAACTGCGCCTGCTGCTCGAGAGCGCTCGCGGCGGCGGCGGCCTCCTCGACGAGCGCTGCATTCTGTTGGGTCACCTGGTCCATTTGCGTCACCGCCTGGCCAACCTGTTCGATGCCGGTGCTCTGCTCGATCGTCGCCGCCTTGATCTCATTCATGATGGTGGCCACGCTGCGTACGGCGCCGACAATTTCCTTCATCGACTGCCCCGCCTGCGCGACCAGGTTATTCCCGTTCGCCACGTCCTCGACCGAGGCGCCGATCAAGGCCTTGATTTCACGGGCAGCGTCCGCGCTACGTAGCGCGAGACTGCGAACCTCGCTTGCGACGACGGCGAAACCGCGTCCCTGCTCGCCCGCCCGTGCTGATTCAACGGCTGCATTCAACGCGAGGATATTGGTCTGAAACGCAATACTGTCGATCATCCCGGTAATCTCGGCGATCCTGCGCGAGCTTTCGCTGATGGCATTCATCGTCTGGATGGCGCGCTCGACAACTTCGCCGCCGCTCTGCGCGACATCCGCGGCGCTCGAAGCCTGTGTGCTTGCCTGCTGCGCATTGTCCGCGTTCTGTTTGACGGTCGACGTCAGCTGTTCCATGCTCGCGGCGGTTTGTTCCAGCGCCGCAGACTGCTGCTCGGTGCGGCTCGACAGATCGAGGTTGCCCGCCGCGATCTCCCGCGCGCCACCGTAAATCGCCTCGCAACTGTTGCGCACGTTTGCCACGGTCCGGGATAAACCGCGCTGCATCCGTTGCATCGCCGCGAAAAGCTGACCGATCTCGTTACCGCTCGCTTCGGGGATGAGCGCCGTCAGATCGTTCGCCGCGATCCGATCGAGCAGGTCAGCGGCCTCCTTCAGCGGCGTCGTCACGATACGCCGCAGCGCGAAATGGGTGGCGACGATCAGCGCAAGCGCGCCGGCCACCCCGATAACGACCAGACTGACGACCCATTGATATTCGCGCTCGGCCTGCGCAATAGCATCGTTCGACAGCGTGTTCGCCATGCTCTGGAATTTCTCGACGTTCACCGAATACGCTGCGCCGGCCGCCGTAATGTCGCGATCGTTGATCGCGACATAGGCGTTCGTATCACCGACACGCACGGCATCGACGGCTTTCTTCAGGATTGCCGCGAGATTGTTCGACGATTCGACCAACTGTTGTTTCAACCCGTCATCCTGACCACTAAAAGAGGCCGCATCACGAAACGACTGCGTTTCCGCGGCCGCCCGGTCCAGCGTCGTCCCGGCGCTTTTCAATGCCGAGTCTCGCGTCGCCTCGTCGTTGCGTTCCTTCAAGGCCGAATAGGCCCGCGTCAGCGCGGCTCGGGTGCGTGTGGAGTCCTTGTATCCGTCGTTGACAAGGATTTCCTGCGTCGCAATCTGATGAATGCGAGCAAGATTGGCATTCGCGCGACTGAGCGTGGTGACGCCGAGCACCCCGCCAAACAAAATCATCGTGGCAAAGATCACGAAGATAGCAAGGAGGCTTTTTCGAACCGATACGTTCCGCATACCGCTTTAGTCCATCGTTGTACGATGACTTGTTTACGGCAGATCGATCGATTTCCTTAGAAAAATAGACATTTCGACGGCTGTGGATGTATTTGGCCGGGCGCGGTCGGTCGTCCGCTGGCCTCGATCGCCGGTGAGGGGTTAGTTGTACGATGACTTGTGCGCTGTAGAGTTGATTGAGCAATTGCGGGCAAAGGCCGCCCTTCGTGGCCGGCTGTCTCACGCGAACGCCACACATCGCGAGATCTCGCCCACGGCAATCGGCACCACGCAACCCCGAGCGGCGTGGCGTTTCCTGAACGCTGCCGTGCCGTGATCTACGTAGTCTGTGTCGATTCAGGCACCACGGATGATGCGAATGCATGGGGATATTCGTGACGAAACCAGTCTTTCACCTGCTCGTGGTTGAGCGCAAAGAATTCGCGCGATCGCGGTATCAAGACAAAGCCAAAAGCGAGCAGACAGGTGGCGAGACCGAAGCATGTATAGACCTTGCCGACCGCCCAATGCGTGAGCGCCGCACCTGCGATCATCGGACCAAGAATGCCCGCAATCTGCGTGGTCATCATGCTGGCAGCAAGAATGCGCACGCGGAAATTCTGCGGGATAGCCAACGAGCGGTGAGTCGCGCCGACGAGGCCCATTGATGCATTGGCGAAACCCACACACGTAAGCGTCAATACGAGAACGACAGGTGAATGCGCCCAGCCGGAAGCAGCGAGTGCCAGTCCTTCGCACATCGCGGCCCCCACCCGGACGTTGAATCGGCCAAAACGACTGACCAGTGCATCAGAACCACGAAAGCTTCCGAGTAGTAAACCTATGGATAAGGCCGCTTCGCAAACACCTAGCCACAGACCCGACAGCCCGAGCGATTGGACTTTGAGCGGGATCAGCATGCCGACTGCGGGGCCTTGGAATATCCAGACGAGGAAGTTTACGAGTGTCCAGCCACGCTCCAACGGGACGATCCATTTAGCGTGCAGCCCGGCGCGCAGGTCTTTCCACCAACGGGCGAGACCACGATGATGTTCGCGATGCTGAGATTGAGATGGAAGATGCAGAGTGACGTAAGCAGCGACGCCGAGCAGTATGCCGTTCATCCAAAATGTTGCAGCTATACCGCCCAAGGCCAGTGCCGCACCGGCCAATGCTGGCCCTAAGGCACGGCCAACTGCCTGCGTCGATTTACGAAGACGAAGCGCTTTGGCCAAACGATTCGCCGGAACAAGTTCAGCCGAAATGGTGGAGCTGGCCGGGTCAACGAAAGCTTTCGCTATGACGCTGACCACGCCTATGCAGATGATGAGCTTGAGTCGGTAGTCGGACAGCGAGGCGAGCGTCGCCAGGATGAAGGCGACGACCATCAGGGCGCACATACCCCATGCAATCTGCTGTCTCTTTGCGTAGCGATCGCCGAGTGGCGCAAGCAGTGGCATTGCAAAAATCGTGGTGATGGCGATGCTTACGCTGTAGATCGCCAAATCATGCGCGCCGCCCCGGTGAACGATCCACCAAGGGAGCGTGATATAGCCAACCATTTCTGCCAGGATCCTCATCAGATCGCTGAGAAGCAGACTGGCAAGAGGGACGCCGATCGAGCTTACGCGAGCCTTGATTTCCCGAATCACCGTCTTCCCCTTGTTGAGCTCGTGATGCTACCTCAACATTTTTCTCTCCGTTTAGATGCTCGTCTTCAGAGGCCGACGTTTCACTAATGGATGCTGTACCCGATTCACTGCTGGCGACGCTTCGGGTCGCGACTGCCGGCAATTCGCGGAGCTATGTCGACTCGCCGTTCATGGCCGACGGAGGTCGGTGTGAAGGCCGAACCGAACCACCTATACGTCGCTCGTCACCGGCTGGCGAGGAATTCGGTAGACCACGGACATGTACTTCGGCGTCAGGCGGCTTTCCACAATGACGCCTCCCAACGACTCGGCGATGCGCCGACTGGGGCGGTTCTCTTCGGCAACCGGATAGGTAAAGCTTTCAGCGCCAATGGTTCGCGTTGCCCAGCGTGCAACTAGCGTTACAGCTTCACGACCAATGCCATTTCGATGACGATCTTCACGAATCCAGATGCCGAGTTCCGGGCTCGCGGTATGTACGCGGTGAAGTCCGGCCAACCCAAGGAAACTCCCGTCAGCGCGTTGACGCACTGCGAATACATAGTCTGACCCATCGGCTATCGACGGTATCCAGGACCGCCAAACACCGTCAAAATCATCCCGGGATGCCGGTGGCTCCCATGCCATGTGACGGGTGAGCGAAGGGGTGATGCATGAAAACGTCGCATCGGCGTCGCTGGCCGAGAACGGTTTGATCAGGAGCCGGGTTGATTCAATCTGAATTTCTGTCGGCCGCAGCAGCATCTCAAGTCCTCCGTCGAGGTTTGTTTATATTCACCAATTGTCGATGAATCAAGCTTCGCTTCGTCGAGCGTCTTCCCGCTCCTGTACAGCAGTGTGTAGGCATTCCGGATGGCTTGTACCAGCTCCCTGCTGAAGCCACGGCGTTGTAAGCCCGGTGGTGTTCACTCGAGCCGGTGACGCGTGATTGCCTTGGGCGACACCTTCGGTTCGACTGGCTGACGCACATAGTAGACATCCCACTCTCTTTCGTCCGTCTGTACGAATCCATGCCGTTGGTAGAAGCGGTTTGAATCACTGCCGCGCAAAGCACCGGCCCGGATTGGCAGGCGTTGCGAGTCGGCACGTGCGAACACGTCCCGCAAGACGGCTGCGCCGACTCCTTTTCCTTGATGCTCCGGCAGGATGTACAGGTGGTCGAGCAGCCAGTGGTCTGCCTGCGGGCGAATAAGGATAAAGCCCGACCGCACGCCATCGATCTCTATGAATCGACAAAGCGCAGGATCGAATGACGCCAGGAAGCGCTCGCGAGCACGCTGCGGATCGAAACGGCCGATACGCTCCAGACTCTCGCGCATCGCGGCGATACGAATGGCGACCAACGTGTCGGCATCGGACGCGGTTGTATCCGTAAAGGCGATGTTCATTGGGAAGCTCCGGTCAAGATTTTCGTGAGGCCTAATTCTTGTGCGAATAGCATCGAGCGGAGCCGATCGTCACCAGTTTTCAGTTTGAAGTTGAAAGCTGGCTCATCGCCGACCACCGCCGATGGAAGGGGCCGAAGCTAATCTGGTCCGCACCGTTTGACAAAGGCGAGCCGGCTCCAGGTCACACCAGCCCGCTGATTTCCTCGTTGGATGGATTGGGTCCGGATGTTTAGCACAGTACTGAAGCCATGCGCACTCGCTAACCGAATGGTCTCTGCGCAACGCTCGTCAATGGTCGGGCTTCGGATAACAATTCCGGCGTTCGCGGCACTACATTTTGAATGCCGCTGCAGCGTATCGCCGTTAAGTATCGGATTGCTGGCATTCGCCCGCGTGCACGGTCGCGGACGCAGATGCCAGCGCTCGCCCCGAGCCTGGAGCAAGGAGAGCGGCAGGCTGCGCGTTGACCGCTAGCGCGATCCGCCACGCGCGTCCTGCAACGACGAGACTCCAGCCGCCGGCACCGACCATGTCTCGGCGTAAGGTTTAATCCGCGCGGCCGGTACGGGCTTGCCAATGAAATATCCCTGCACGGCATCGCACCCAAGCTCAGTGACGAGCGCGAGTTGCATTTCGGTCTCGACGCCTTCCGCGACCGTTCTCATGCCCAGCGCGCGCGCAAGCGCCACCACCGCTTCGACCATCGCGCGCGCCCGGTGACAGGTCTCCTTCACGGAGAGTTCCTGCACGAACGACTTGTCGATCTTAATGCAGTCGACAGGTAGCCGTGCAAGGTATGCGAGGCTGGAGTAGCCGGTGCCGAAATCGTCGAGCGAGACGGTCACGCCGAGTTTTCGCACAGCCGAAAGCGCGCGCGACGCAGCGGCGAAGTCGCTCATCACGGCGCTCTCCGTCACCTCGATTTCAAGTACGGAAGCGCCTACGCCGGCCGCCTCGGCCGCGTGCGAAACGAGTGCGGCGAGATCGCAGTTCTGGATCGTCGTGGCCGAAAGGTTGACAGCGACTTTGAACGGCCGGTGGTCCGTCGCCTGCCATTGCGCCGCCTGGCGGAGCGCGAGGCGAATTAGCCATTCGCCCGTTGCCTCGTAGGCCGGCGATTCAAGCAGCACGTCGAGGAAGTCGCCCGGGGCGAGCAGCCCCAGTTGCGGGTGGTTCCATCGCAGAAGCGCCTCGGCTCCGTAGATGCGGCCAGTATGCAGGTCCAGCTGCGGCTGGTAATGCAGTTCGAATTGGCGCGCGGCGCTGGCGCTCTCCAGATCCGCGCGCAGCCGCAGGCGATGCGCGAGGCGCTGCGCATCCTCCTGGCCAAACGACCACACTTGCGAACCTCCCGCGCGCTTCGCGTGATACATCGCGGTGTCCGCGTTACGCAGCAGCTCGGCCGCATTCGACGCCGACGTAGGGTAGCGCGCCACGCCGATGCTCGCGCCCAACGATGCCCGCACGCACGGCGTCTGAATCGGCTCGCGCAAACGTGCGATGACGTCGCGCGCGACGCTCGCGGCCTCGCCCTCGGGCGCGTCGACGATGAGAATCACGAATTCGTCGCCGCCAACGCGCGATGCATGGACGCGTTCGGTGACCATGTCCGAAAGACGCTCGCCGATGACACGCAGCACTTCATCGCCCGCCGCGTGGCCGAACGAATCGTTGATATCCTTGAAGCGGTCGAGGTCGATGAAAAGCAGATCGACGGAAGCGGCCCCGCCTTCATCGCAGAGACGGTTTAGGCGCAGCAGCAGTTCCCGCCGGTTCATCAGGCCGGTCAGTTCATCATGCGTGGCTTGGCGCGACAAACGTTCAGAGGTCGCGCGCGCTTCGGTGACATCGCGAACCAGCACGATGACACCGCTGTCGCAGGGAAATGCCCGCACTTCAAACCAGGCACCGAGCGGCGCATAGAAGTCAGTCACGCTGCTGGGCATACGTGTCTCGGCCGCCTGCCGATAGGCTGTTTCGTAGCTCGACCCGATGAGGTCTGGGTATTCGGCCCAGATCTCGCGACCCAGCAGGTCCGCGGGCCGACGTTTCAGCAGCCGCGCCGCGGTCTCGTTGATGTTCTGAAACTTCCACTCCCGGTCGAGCGCCATGACGCCGTCCGTGATGTGATCGAGTATTTGAAAATCTTCCACGTCCTTGCCCCCTCGACATCTCTGCAATCGCTACCAGCCTGTATCGTAAGATCAAATTGGGCAATTGAGAACTTAGACGTGCTTGGGCTCGCCACATACGGTGGCTGATCGTGCTTCCCGGTGTGCGTCGCCCGTCGAGCCGAACCCGATTCAGCACGGCCGTTTGACTTTCTCGACAGCGGACATGCACGCTCAAACTCAATCGCTCTCCGACACCCACTTGAGCGTCGCCAGCCACAGATCATGCCCGCGGTGCATCAAGGCTTCATTGGTCCCTCGCAATCTGGCTTGAGCGGCCGCCGTGCGAAATTCGCGATTTAAGATCGTCGCCCACACTGTTGAATTCCACGTGGGTTACTCGATTGGATGACATTTTCATAGCTCCTGTGCAGGGCAGCATCTTCGCTTTATGGTGTAAGCGTCGATGCGCCCTTTAACGGGTTGAATCGAGTCCATTCGATTCGAGAAGGTTTGCCCACCCTGGAGCGGGCATGTGTTCACTCTGCGTCCCAATCCGGCTCGAATGGCGGGCGTACATAGCGCTGATCCTTGGGCAAGGCGGCAATTTGCTGACGGTCTTCGTCGTCGAGATTTAGACAGGTCGCGTCGAGGTTCGACTGCTGGCTTTCGAGCCGCTGCGCTTTGGGAATCGCGACGACACCATCCTGTTCCAGCAACCAGGCAAGCGCCACCTGAGCCGCGCTCGCGCCGTGCTTCTGGCCTATCCGCTCAAGCGTTTCGTCTTTTGTGGCGCGCCCCTGAGCGAGAGGTGCGTAGGCGACCAGCGGAATGCCTTGACTCCGAAGGTATGCGAGCATGGCGGACTGATCGAGAAACGGGTGGTACTCCAATTGCAGCGCCGCGATTGGCGCACCCATGATGGTCACCGCTTCGCGGATCATCGGCAGGTTAAAGTTGCATACACCAATCGCGCGGGTTCGGCCTTCCTCGCGCAACGCGACCAGCGCTTCCATCGTCGCCGCCATATTCATGTCTTTGGCGGGCCAATGCACCATGTACAGATCGACGTAGTCAAGCTTCAGCTTGGCGAGGCTCGCGTCGAATGCTCGCCGCATGGCCGTCGGGCTCAACTGGTCATGCCAGACCTTTGTCGTAACGAACAATTCCTGTCGGGCAAGTCCTGAAGTCGAGATTGCAGCGCCTACTGCTTCCTCGTTCTCGTACATGGCGGCGGTGTCGAGATGGCGGTAGCCAATACTCAGTGCGCTTTCGACAACCGGCTGACAGTCGCCTCCCGGCATCCGAAAGGTTCCGAAACCGAGGTGCGGAATCTCGACACCTTGCGTAGAAATAGTCTTCATGATCGATTCTCTTTGGTGGAAACGGACCATATCGGCCTCGTTTGATGCAAGGATCGCTTCGTCACGCGATAGAATAAAGTAGGTCGCGGTCACAATATTTGTGACTTTATTCATAAACGTGTGAATCTGGAGATTGCGATGACCTTCGACGGACAGCTGTTTTCCGGCATCACGGTATTGGCCGCGGTCGCTGAAAGTCGGAGCTTCACACGTGCTGCGGACGCGCTCGGTCTTTCGCCCTCGGGCGTAAGTAAAGCGATGAAACGCCTTGAGCAACGCATGGGCGTTCGTCTGATCGAACGAACCACCCGTTCGCTCAAGCTAACTGATGACGGGCAGCGTCTTTATGACGAGGTCGGCACCCATTTGGTCGGCATCGAAGACGCCGCGGCCAGGGCGTCGGGTTCCAAGGACTCCGTTCGCGGCAGGCTACGAGTGAACGTCGACCCGTTTTTTTCGCGGATTGCTTTGGCGCCATCGCTTGCAGGATTTTTGAATCGATACCCGGACCTCTCGCTTGAGTTGATCATGCGCGATGACGTTGGTGACCTGGTGGCTGACGGCTTTGACCTCGCGATCCGATTCGGCCAGCCTCCAGTGGGCTCGTTCGTGGGTCGGCGGCTTGACGAAACCCGCGTATTGACGGTTGCCTCACCTGGTTACATCGAGGCGCACGGCAGACCGGAACACCCCTACGACGTAGACCGTCATCAACGAATCCTGTTTTATAACGCCGGAGCCGCACGAGCATTTGAATGGCAATTCTGCCGTGCCGATGAAGTTCTCGAAGTGAGGCCCGCGGGTCATCTGCTTGTTTCAGATGTCGGCACCATGCTCGGGGCCTGCGTGGCCGGCGCAGGAATCGCTCAAGTGCTGGAACTTGGGGCCGAAGATTTGTTGAGGAGCGGTCAATTGATCGAGCTCTTTCCGGACTGGCCCGACGAACGTTTTCCGCTTTATGCGTTATATCCTTCTCGTCAGCATTTGCCAGCCAAGGTCCGCACTTTCATCGACTTCTGCGTTGCCAATTTAGTCGCTCGCAGGCAATGAAATTGATGAAGTACATGACCGGGCACTGGCCTGCCGGAAAGCAAACGCTCGCTGCTTAAAGGCATGACAGTCCCGGTCAGTTGCTTGATTGCGCAGGTGACTGCGCGTCTCGAACGATGAGCGGTAACACTCGAAGGCCCCAAATTGACCGGGCTTGCGTGAAAACACGCGGATCACCTAGACTGGATTAACTCGTTCAGCATGGGTGACCGGATGAAGCGATTCATAGCAAGGTGAAGATGGCAAGCTGGTGACGCCGCTTCCAGAATGCCTCGATTGAAGTCCACGGCATTGGTTGGGGCCACCAGTGCGATCACGCGTTCCAGTTTTTCAAGTTTTTCCGCGGCTGGCTTGCAGTTCATTTTCCGGGCAAGGTCGGAACGCATAGATTGATCGGCCTGGCCTGGCAGACCAAACACAAGACAAGGAAGCAACCCATGCAGCAACTGGTCAGGCATCCAATCATCCTGTTCGTCGTCTCCTTCGTGCTCATGTCCATGGCCGCATGGATTGGTAGCCGGTTTCTGCGCTCACGCATGCCAATCGATGAAGACACGCGCGACGACTTCAAGCTCGTGCAGTCGGCGACCTTGACATTGCTCGCGCTTGTCATCGGCTTCAGCCTGTCGATGGCGGTGGGCCGTTACGACCAGCGGAAAAACCTCGAAGAGGAAGAAGCCAACGCGATTGGAACCGAGTTCATTCGTGCCGACCTCCTGGCCTCAAGCGAAGCGGCCGAGATACGCTCGCTCCTCGCTCAATATCTGATGATGCGTGTCGAGTACTACCAGACCCGCGATCTGCATCGGGTCGAGCAGATCAATACGGCCACCGCCGATCTGCAAAACAAGTTGTGGGCCGCTGCCAGGGGCGGCGCGGTCAAACAGCCCAACCCGCTTAGCGCACTCGTTGTCGCAGGTATGAACGACGTAATCAACGCCCAGGGCTACACGCAGGCGGCCTGGTGGAATCGCATCCCGGCGGCCGCGTGGATACTCATGATCGTGATTGGATTGTTCGCCAATCTGCTCGTGGGATATGGAGTAACACATACGGATGTGAAAAAGCGCTTCCTTCTGGTCATGCCGCTCACGGTGTCTCTTTCATTCCTGTTGATTGCGGATATTGATAGCCCGCGTAACGGTATTATCCGCGTCGCACCTCAAAATCTGCTCAGCACCGCACAGTCGTTACCTAAGCCTTAGCGCCCAAGGAGGTTCCGTCAAGTTAGCTGGAGTTGCCGGTAGCGAATCGAAGCAGGAACAGCAAGGCGAGTGACGTGACGTGGAACGCGAGTCAGCGTTGTATTCGAGAAGGCCTAACGGCAGGACAAGTCATCACTACACTGCGGTTACCTTGGTGAAGTGAAGAGCAGCAATCCTGGCGCATGCTGTTCAGGCGGATCTGCGAACGCTTCCTGCGCGCAGCTATAATCGCGCTCGAACATGGCCAGAGGAAGTTACTCGTGAAAAAGACCGCCGCATTTGCGCTCGTTGCGCTTGTATTGACCGCTTGCTCGTCTGCCGAAAAGCAGGAGCAGCAGGAACAGAAGTTCCTCCACAACGAAACCAACCTTGCCGCCGCTCAACGCAATGCGGCAGTCGATTGCCAACCGGCGAACTGCGACGCCGCCTGGGCGCTGACGAAACGCTATATCGAGCAGCATTCCGATACGGCCGTCACGCGCGCAGACGCCGTCGCAATCGACACCGATGTGCCCAGTGGTTCAGGCAAGGTTGCCTTTTCCGCGACCCGCGCCGCAAAAGGTGCGGGCGCGACCTTGACGCTCTTTGCGCAATGCCGCGGTATGTATGGGCCGGAGAATGCGAAGGGTTCGGACTACGACGAGTGCGCCGAGAAGATCCTCAAGACGCAGAACGGCTATGTGACGTTTCTCAGGTCACATGCGTCGGGTCAGTAACGGCCGGAATTGTCACTCCAGCATCAACGTACCCTTCGTCCGGTACTATCGATCACCTGTTCGCCGTCCTCTTTTGCAAACGCGCATTGCTGACCGGCGGGCAGGATGTCGAGCACGATTTCGGAAGGTCTGCATAAGCGCACGCCGAGTGGCGTGACGACAATCGGACGATTGATGAGGATTGGATGGGCCAGCATCGCGTCGAGTAACTGATCATCGCTCAGGGTTGTATCAGCGAGGCCGAGTTCATCGTTGGGCGCGCCCTTTTCCCGTAGCGCGGCTCGCACGGTAAGGCCCGCGCGTTCGATCAGGTCCTTCAGCGTGTCCCGATCCGGCGGGTTCTTCAGATACTCGATGATCTCAGGCTCGATGCCGGCATTGCGAATCATCGCCAACGTGTTGCGTGAAGTGCCGCAATCCGCATTGTGATAGATCGTGACGTTCATACACGTTCTCCGTTCACGCTAGGCCTCGTCTCGTACCAGTGCTGCGAACGATTGACGACGCCGACCACCAGCAGCATCACCGGCACTTCGATCAGCACGCCGACAACGGTAGCGAGCGCGGCGCCCGAGTGGAATCCGAACAGACTGATCGCCGTGGCGACCGCCAGCTCGAAGAAATTGCTTGCACCGATCAGGCTCGAAGGACCCGCCACACAATGCGCAACGCCGAGCCGGCGATTCAGCAGATAGGCGAGTCCAGAATTGAAAAACACCTGAATCAGTATCGGCACCGCGAGCATGGCGATGACCAGCGGTTCGCCGACAATGGCCTGTCCCTGGAAGGCGAACAGCAACACCAGTGTGGCGAGCAGCGCGCCGATCGAGTAGGGGCCGAGACGTGCGATTACGTGCTGGAAATAAGCGCCGCCCCTGGTCAGAAGACGCCGCCGCAGTAACTGGGCGAGGATGACCGGAACGACGATGTACAGACCGACTGATGTGATCAGCGTGTCCCATGGCACCGTGATGGCTGATAGACCCAGCAAAAGCGCGACCAGCGGCGCGAAGGCCACGATCATGATGGAGTCGTTCAGCGCCACTTGTGAGAGCGTGAAATACGGGTCGCCCTTGCAAAGCTGCGACCAGACGAACACCATAGCCGTGCAGGGTGCCGCTGCCAGCAGAATGAGGCCTGCGATATAGCTGTCGAGTTGAGCGGCGGGGAGCCACGGCGCAAAGACATGCCGGATAAAAATCCAGCCGAGCAGCGCCATTGAAAACGGCTTGACGAGCCAGTTCACGAACAAGGTGACGCCGATGCCGCGCCATTGGCTTCTCACCTGCGTCATGGCGGTGAAATCGATCTTGATCAGCATCGGAATGATCATCACCCAGATCAGCACGCCGACCGGAAGATTGACCTGCGCCACTTCCATACGGCCGATCGCCTGAAACGGCAGAGGCAGCCACTGTCCAAGTGCGACGCCGCACAGGATGCACAGCGCGACCCACACGGTCAGGTAACGCTCGAAGAACCCGATCGCGGGCTGCGCGCCGCGAGTGGTCGTGACAGTACCGGTCATTTTTCGCAGCAGCCCGGAAGATCCGTCGCACTGCACGTCGCGCCGGCACAGCAGTTTTCCGTCAGGAAGCCAATCAGATCCGTCATGGATTCGAAATTCGCCGAATAGATGACGAAGCGGCCGTCTTGCCGCGGCGTCACCATTTCAGCATGCGTCAGGTCCTTGAGATGAAAGGACAGGCTGGATGGCGAGAGCCTCAACTGTTGCGCGATGTCACCGGCCGCCATGCCGTCTTTCCCGGCGACGACCAGCAGGCGGAAAATCGCCAGACGAGATTCATGAGCGAGCGCGCCGAGGGCGCGTACCACGAGGTTCGAGTTCATGACCGAACGATACGCGTCTCGCTTTTACATTTCAAGTATTGTTGAAATGAAGCTGTGAGCATCGCGGCTGAAGCGGATCACATGAAGGGTAGGTTCTGTTCGAATTGCGCAGGCGACGGTCGGCTGAACTTCGCTGGACGACCCCGCGCCCACGCTTAACTTAACCGAGATTGCATTTGGTCTCCGCGCGAACCATACTTGTTTTCTCCTTTATTGCTCGCGGTGAACGGCGATGAACGGTAACGATCCTGATGGCGATCCCCACCCGCACACCGACACGCACGACCATCATGGCAGTGCTTTGTCGGAAATGGATCTGCGTGTTCGTGCTCTGGAGTCTCTGCTGGTCGAAAAAGGCTATGTCGATCCGCAGGCGCTGGACGCACTCGTCGAAACCTATGAGCACAAAGTCGGGCCGCGCAACGGTGCCCGTGTGATCGCAAAGGCGTGGCGTGATCCGGCGTACAAACAACGGCTGCTCCTCGACGCCACCGCGGCGATCGCGTCACTCGGCTATGCGGGCCGGCAGGGCGAGCACATGATCGTGCTGGAGAACACACCTGTGATCCACAACATGGTGGTCTGCACATTGTGTTCGTGCTACCCGTGGCCTGTGCTCGGACTGCCGCCGGTGTGGTACAAATCCGCGCCATACCGTTCGCGTGCCGTCATCGATCCGCGTGGTGTACTGAAGGAGTTCGGCTTCGAATTGCCGGCGCACGTCGAGTTCCGCGTGTGGGATTCCACCGCTGAAGTTCGCTACCTCGTTTTGCCTATGCAGCCGCCAGGAACTGACGGCTTCTCCGAAGAGGCGCTAGCCGAACTGGTCACGCGCGATTCGATGATCGGCACTGGATTGCCGAAGACTCCTGATTCGACACGGGGGACACCATGAACGGCGCGCAGGACCTTGGCGGCATGCAGTCTTTCGGTCCGATATGCCCTGATAACGACATTTCACCGTTTCACGCCGACTGGGAGCGAAGAGTCCACGCGACCACGATCGCCATGGGCGCGACCGGCAAGTGGAACATCGACATGTCGCGCGCGGCGCGGGAGAGTTTGCCGCCGGCGCAATACCTTTCTAGTAGCTACTACCAGATCTGGTTCGAGGGTTTGAGGAAACTCGTCCTGAGTACGGGTCTGGCCACGGCCGACGAAATCGAATCAGGCGAGTCGACGACTCCAGCGGTGCCGGTTCCGCGCGTGTTGATGGCTAAAGATGTATCGGCGGCGCTGTTCCGCGGCAGTCCCGTCGATCGGCCCGCAACCGTGGAAGCCAAGTTTGCAATCGGCGATCGGGTGCGGGCCCGGCAAATCAATCCTTCCTCGCACACTCGTTTGCCGCGTTATTGTCGAGGCAAACGCGGGCGCATTGTCGCCGTGCACGGCGCGCACGTTTTTCCCGACGCCAATGCGATCGGCCTCGGCGAGCAGCCGCAATGGCTCTACACGGTGTGCTTCGATGGTGCGGAGTTGTGGGGATGTGATACGACGGCGGCGTCGGTGTGCGTCGACTGCTGGGAACCCTATCTCGAGCCGCCTTCTGCCCACGATGACTGACGCTCGAACTAAACTGCCCGCACTGCGCGCCGCGTTGCCAGCACTGCCTTGCGACGACGCAGGGCCGGTTTTCAACGCACCGTGGGAAGCGCAGGCGTTTGCGATGACGCTGGCGTTGCACGAGCGTGGCATGTTCAGCTGGGGCGAGTGGGCTGCGTGCCTGAACGAGGCAATTCGCGACGCGCAAGCCGCCGGCGACGCGGACCACGGCGACACTTATTACTCGCATTGGCTGACAGCACTGGAGCGCATCAGCACGATCAAGGGACTCGTAACCGACGACTCGCTTTTGCGTCGCCGCGACGCGTGGGACGCAGCAGCGCGCCGCACGCCGCATGGACAGCCGATCGAACTCGGGTAGGGTGCGCTTGATTGTTAATCCGCGCGTTACGACTTGAAAAGCGGATTGCCGGCATCTAACGTTCTTCGTAGATTCCGAGGAGACGGCGATGACAAGAATCGAAGCAAAGCTGGCGCAAATGGGATTGACCTTGCCGCAGCCGTTGCAGATGCCCGCAAACGTGCGCATGTCGTTGCCCTTCGCTTGGGTGCGCGTGAGCGGCGCGCGCGCATTTGTCTCGGGCCACGTGCCGCTCAATGCGGACGGGACGATCGCGCAACCCGTCGGCAAAGTCGGCGCGGAAGTTTCGCCGGACGAAGGCTACGCAGCAGCACGCCTAGTAGCGCTCGCACAATTGGCGAGTCTTCAGAAAGCGCTCGGCGACCTGGACCGCATTACGGCATGGGTACGTGTCTTCGCAATGATCAACGCGGCGCCAACTTTCGACCAGATGCCGCGGATCGCCAATGGCTTCTCGGATTTGATCCTTGAGCTGTTCGGGCCGGACATTGGAACGCATGCCCGGTCGGCAGTCGGCGTGACGCTCCCCCTCAACGTGCCTGTGGAATGCGAGGCAGAGGTCGAGTTCGACTGATCGCATCTGCAGGCATCTTGAACGCTGGCGTGCACGCCGTTGCGCGTGCGTCGTCAATCAGGAATCACAGGCTCGACGAGCCTCGCTAGTTGAACAAGCGACTCCTGCCAACCGAGGTAGCACATCTCCACAGGAATGACCTCGGGCACGCCCTCCTGCAAAACGGTGAGTTCGGTTCCGCACGACACCTGCCGCAATGAAATGGTGGCCTGCATCTCGCCCGGCAGATTCGGGTCGTCGAATCGGTCCGAGTAGCGGATTTTCTCGAACGGCACCAGTTCGAGATACTCGCCGCCGAACGAGTGGCTGTGGCCGGTGCCGAAGTTACGAAAAGACATCTTATGGGTGCCGCCGACCTTCGCATCCATGTGGTGTACCTGACAGGTGAAACCGTACGGCGGAAGCCACCGGACTATCGCATCCGGTTCGAGGAAGGCGCGATAGATGCGTTCGGGCGTGGCACGCAAGACTCGGTGGAGGTGGATCGTTCCGGTAGTCATGGTGTGTTCTCCTTTCATCACAGAAGTTGGACATACTCCTACGACGATCCGACGGCGTCGATATCGACGTAGGTTGAGACCAGGAAAAACCCTCAGGCGTTGTGCGGTTCATACCCGCAATCGACGGCAAGCTTACTCCCTCGGCGCGGCCCATTGTGCGGGGCCACCCGGTGTTCCGGTCGGCGCGCTGGTCGCACGCAGGGACATCGAGTTGGGTTTTCAGCAGTTAAGTGAATTGATGCACTTGCCAGGCATCCATGTGACGGGTCCTATGCCTGCGGACGTTCAGATCGTAACCGTCTTCTCAGCCGGCATACGTATGGCATCCTGGCGGAAAGATGCCGCGATGGCGTTCTTCTCTTTTCTGGCTTTGTCGCAGTGCGATCAAGCCAAGCTGAGTCAGGGGGTAAAGCCTGCGTTCCAGTAAATGCCGAACGATTCACCGTTCCTTTTTTTGCGCCTGCGCGGCGACCATCCAGCAGACCACTGCACCCGCGGCCCAAGCGCACGCGAACATCAGCTCGAGATCGAGCATGCCCTGGAAATTCTCCGCATTTTCGTAGCTGCATGTTCGATGAGTCTGAAACTGGATGCAGCCGGTTTGCATGTCCTGGAAAACGACAAATAACTTGTACAAGCCGAACAGCGTGAATGCCAGCGCGAGAAGCGCGAGTTTTTTTGGTTTTGTCATCGCATGTTCCGTGGGTTCGGTCTGACAGGATACCAATTGTCAGCGATGCACACGCGCTGATTTCCTGATTCGACAGGTCGCGGGAAATCGTAGAGAATCGATCGGCATGTCCCGCTGCGGATTGGCGCACTTGCGACTTTCCTCCCGCGAGTCTTCAAACGACACGTGACCTAACCTGTTCCGACATCGGCATGATGAGTGCCGCCGTCGACGGCCGGTTCGTGCATAAGGACGGCACGCCGTATCCCGCTTGAGTCGCACGCGACCTCAGCGCTTATATTCCAGACGATTAACGATGCAGCCACTCATTCCGATTGTGGCGGCATTAAAGGGGACCAGAATCGATGAATCAAGAATTAGTAAATGCATCGGAACGGATCGACGAACTGATTGCGGGTCTAACGGACTGGCGTGGCAAAACGTTCGCGAGTGTCCGCAAGGTCATCCTTGAGGCTGACCCGGAGATCATCGAGGAATGGAAATGGATGGGTAGCCCGGTGTGGTCCCGGGACGGCATGATCGCGGTCGCCAACGCGCACAAAGGGAAGGTGAAGGTTACCTTTGCGCATGGGGCCGGCCTCGATGATCCTGATAAGCTATTCAACGCGGGTCTCGAAGGCAACGCGCGACGCGCCATCGATTTTCTGGAAGGCGATAAGGTCAATGCGCCCGCGTTGAAGAATCTCGTGCGCGCTGCGATTGCGTACAACCAGACCCATTTGAAGAAGAACAAAACGTCCGCGAGCACGCGGGCGAAAGTGGTCAAAAGTAAAGCGGGGTGAAGGTGGCGCCGTTGGCTACCTTCGAGCGGAAAACACAGCGCCGTGTTGCGCCGGTTCGACTGCGGTGGCTCCGCTAGACCACGTCACGCGAACGCGGATCGCTCATCCGTATTGTCGGTTTTGGGAAGCGACGCGGACGTCTCGCACCCATCGCGCGCAATGCCGAGGTGTTTATCGAGCGCTTGGCGATCGGTTTGTCGTTGCTGGCGGCGCTTTTCTGGAGCGTCGCGCTGACGCTGACCGCACGTCGGGCGCGCAGTACGACCTGATCAGCTATGCGCGTTGCCTCGCATTCGCACTGGACTCGCCCAAATAGACCCGTTAGTCTGAGAACATTGCAGACGCAATCTGGCGATGCTGTTCCTAACCGACAACGTGGGAGCCGAAACATGGAAGTGAGCACGGAAGCGCTTGTTGACATGCTGCGAGAAGTCGAAGCCGACGACCCGATCGACTACGCCGACCTTCCTTTCGGAGAGCAGGAACTCAGGCGTCTGGTGATGACCTCGCTCGTCGAGCGCCACCACCAGGTCGAGGCCGGCAACATGTCGGTGTCCGACATCCATGCGCTGTACCTGCTGAGCACCGCCAAGCTGGTTCTTGAAAACACCGTGCTTCACGCAAGGCTGCTTCTGCTTCAGGGGCGGCAGATCGACGTGCAGTCCCTGCTGACTCCATTCACGCTCAAGGGAAAATCATAGGCTGGGCGAGCGGACGCTCAATTGCAGAGCGTCCTCGCCGCCAGCCGCTCAGTTCTGAAAATAGTTCAGACCGAGCGCATTTTTCACCTCGGATACCGTCGCGCCCGCCACTTCCCGCGCGCGCATCGTCCCGCGACGCAGGACGCTCAGCACCTCGGCACGGTCGGCTTCGAACTCGCGGCGGCGCTCGCGAATCGGGGCGATCAACGACTGCAGCCGTTCGTTGAGCACGCGCTTGACCACGCTATCGCCAAGGCCGCCGCGGCGGTAGTGGGCCTTGAGTTCGTCGACCATCGGGACGTCCGGCTCGAACGCGTCGAGAAACGCGAACACCACATTGCCTTCCACCTGGCCCGGATCGCTGACGCGCAGATGGTTGGGGTCGGTGTACATGTTGTTCACGGCCTTGGTGATTTCGTCCGGTGTCGCGCCCAGCGTGATCGCGTTCCCCAGCGACTTGCTCATCTTGGCCTTGCCGTCGATGCCCGGCAGCCGTGCAACGTGCGAGAGCACGGCTTCGCATTCGACCAGCACCTGTCGATCGACTGTGTTGTTGAAACGGCGTACCAGCTCGTTGGTTTGTTCGATCATCGGCAACTGGTCGTCGCCGACGGGTACGCGCGTCGCCTTGAACGCGGTGATGTCGGCGGCCTGGCTGACCGGATACGTCAGAAAGCCGGCGGGGATGTCCCGTTCGAAACCGCGCAGCACGATTTCCGCCTTGATGGTCGGGTTACGCTCGAGGCGCGCGACCGTGACGAGGTTGAGCAGGTACTGGGTCAGTTCCGCCAGCTCGGGCACCTGCGACTGGATGAAGATGGTCGACTTTGCCGGATCGATGCCGACGGCGAGGTAGTCGAGCGCGACCTCGATGACATTTTCCGTGACTTTCTGATGCCGGCCCACGTTGTCGGTCATGGCCTGCGCATCGGCCAGCAGCAGGAACTGCTGCGCCTCGTGCTGGAGCCGCACGCGCGAGCGCAAGGAGCCGATATAGTGGCCAAGGTGCAGCGGGCCGGTCGTGCGGTCGCCGGTCAGGATAATGGGTTGGTTCGTGGTCGTTTTTGCGTCTGTCATGGTCTGGGGTTGTGCGTTTGTCGATACCACCAGCCGTCGGCGCGCAGAAACGAAAATGCCGCCAGGACTGGCGGCATCACGTTTCGATGGTCGAGTGGAAACGGGCCGCCTAAGTCAGGCGCGCCACCAACAGTTCAGCGTGATCGGCTTCGTATCCATCGGCAGAGTATAACGCGGCGGATCGCCAGGCCGTGGACGGCGTCCCGGAAACTGCGTCCCCAACGCCGCACCCGTGAGTGCGGACGAGTGATGGCGACGTGCCCCGCAACCCGCGTACAACCGATTCGCACCGCTGTCTAGGCCGCCGAAAAAACAACCGCCGCGGCGTCTTCGACCTGCGTGAAAGTGCGCACAAAGCGATAGGCCTGGCCACCGATCTCCATCTCGTTGACGCCCGAGCGCGTCAGTTCCAGCATCTCATTGGCGAGCGGGATGGCAATCGTGCCGAGCTTCTTCATTTCCTCGATCAGACCGGACGGGTCGCCCAGGTAGACGGTGCAAACGTCGTTCGTGGGGCGCGTCATGACCACGCTTGCCGCCTTGTCGAGCGAGAGTTCGAGATACTCGACCAACGTCTGCAGCGACTCTGGCACGGGCTCGCGAGAGCCGTTCATCAATGTATTTGCGACTGTCATCTCGTAGTCCCCCATCGCGCCGATCTACGGGTACGCCGCTGGAAATCAGCGGTTCATCCACTATACGGCATCGTACATCGATACTCGACTCGCGCGGCTTCCGGGGCGGGGGCGGCGATGAACAGTCAGAAAACCTCCAGCACCGACTTCGGCCCCAGAAACGTTTCCAGCCCCGAACGTACCGCATTCACGTCCAACGCCGGATTGCCTGACTCCGCGGAACGGCGCGGCCGGCTCATGCGCCGACGTGGTGACCGGCGCGCGTTCCGCTGCGATCCGCGCCGCGACCTCATGCGCGCGGCGTGTCTTGTGACAACGCATAACCTGCAAACCGTAGCGTGTGTCGTTGGCGAGCGTGATGACCTCGTCTATGTCGCCATAGGCGACGATCGACAGCACCGGGCCAAATATCTCCTCCCGCGCAGTCGTCATGTCGATCGTGACGTCGTTGAAAACGGTCGGGCGCACAAACCACCCGCCTTTAATGCTGGACACGGCACGCGCCTGCCGGGTTGCGCGCGCTCATCGATATGATCCGCGAGTACGCCGATGTCCAGCGTGAAAAAGGCGCGGACCCGGCGCAGGCGGGTGGCACGCGGCAAGTCATTTTTTCCGGCCTAGAGGGAAGTCGACTCGCTTCGTCAGTCGAATTAACCCGATCCTCTACGTTTACGCAATAATCGCAATACGCGCGGGTTTCGATTTATCAACCATCAAAAAATGCGTAGGTCATGGCTTTCAGCGAACCAAGGTCTCCATTTTTCAAGTGGGTCGTCTCTTCCTCTCAGGATCTGAGCGCGGATAATCGCCAGATACTGCTTGCCAATCTGTTCACGCGAACCGCATCGATCGTGTTCGCGTCGATTTGTGAAATCAGCGTCTGCGCCACCGCTTACTACCTTTATCCCAAGGCTCTTTACGCGAGTTGGGGCAGCGCCGTTGTCGCATTGCTGATTGCCCGGCTCGCCTTGATCTGGTTGTGCTGCTTGCGCAGCGCCAACGGCCAGCCGACTCCTACCTCCGCATTTCTGTTTGCGAGCCTCCTCTGGAGCGTGCTGTTCGGCTACGGCACCTTGCTGTGCAATATCAGCGGAGACCAGACGCTGTTCCTGCTCGGCAACGTTTGCGCCGTGGGCGTTATTGGCGGATTGGCCGGCCGCAATGCGGGCACCCCTCGGCTCGTATTGCTGCAAATCACGTTCATTCTTGGACTCCTGGCTCTCGGGGCGGCGCTGTCGCCCGGCTCCGGAAAACTGGTGCTGCTGTTCCAGGCGCCGTTCTGCGCCGCTGGCTTCTTTACGGTTGCGCTGCGCAGCAATCGCGACACGGTCGCGTTGCTGCTGGCGCGGGAAAACAGCCACCGGCTCGCTCATCACGACAGCCTCACCGGCTTGCCCAATCGCGCGCGTATCAGTGAACTGCTGCTCGAACGCACGGAGATGGGCGCGTCGCGCAAAGATCAATCGTTCGCTGTTCTATTGATCGATCTGGACGGATTCAAGGCCATCAATGACAGCCTGGGCCATGCCGCCGGCGATCAGATTCTTCAGGAAGCGGCAATTCGCTTGTGCGAAGTATTGCCGAGCGGCGACCTCGTCGGACGCCTGGCCGGCGACGAGTTCGTGGCGCTTTCCGATGGCACGGGCCAGGCTCGCGACGTGCGCATTCTGGCGGACCGCATCGTGAAGACCTTGGCCCGTCCGTTCGCGCTGCGCGAGGCGCTGGTGCATATCGGCGCGAGCGTGGGTGTCTCGCTCTATCCAGACCACGCGAAAACCGGCCCGCAACTGCTGATTTGCGCCGATCGCGCCTTGTATGCCGTGAAACGCAGCGGCAAAAGCGCGTTCGCTATTTTCGACGCCACGAAGCACGCGTCGGATGAGAGCCTGAGCCTTCTGCGCAGCGATCTGGAAGGCGCGCTGCATTCGTTCTGCGGTCTGCGCATGGAGTACCAGCCCATTGTCGATCTCAGCAGCGGTGCGGTGTCCGGCCGCGAGGCGCTGATACGCTGGACCCATCCCACGCGCGGCGAACTCTCGCCTGCGGCGTTCATTCCCACCGCCGAACGTACGGGCCTTATCCTGTCCCTAGGCGAGTGGGCCTTGCTGCAATCGTGCAAGGAAGCAGTGACCTGGCGAGACAAGGTGACCGTCGCCGTGAATGTATCGCCAGTGCAATTGCGGGAGGAGTCGTTTGCGTCGACCGTTTCGGCGATTCTGCGCAAGACGAAGTTGCCGCCACAGCGCCTGAATATCGAGGTCACGGAAACGGTGCTGCTGAACGACGACGTCGTGACCCGGCGCAATGTCGGGAGGCTGCGTGCGTTGGGCATCGGGCTCGCGCTCGACGATTTCGGCACGGGCTTTTCGACCATGTCGACCCTCGTGCGCTTTTCGTTCGACAAGCTCAAGATCGATAGCTCGTTCGTCAAGGAGTCTGTGCATCGTCGGGAATCGGCGGCGGTAGTGCGCGGGATCGTCGCGTTGGCGCGGGAAATCGGCATGCCGACCACGGCGGAAGGCATCGAGACGCAAGAGCAACTGGATTTCGTGCGCGTCTGCGGATGCACGCATGCTCAAGGTTTTCTGCTCGGCATGCCAGTGCAGAGCCACGAGATTGCGCGGATAGAAGAGAAGGTTGCTGCTCATTCCGCTGACAAGGAATGAGCGTTCACGAAAGCCGACACCGAGGCGACAATGGAACCTGCCTTGCAATTCCAGTTGCGGATTACTGTCTCGCCGGAACTGGCCGACACGTTACATACCGACCCCACCTGTGCGTCGCATAGCGCGCTCCGTGATGTTCTGCGCCGGCACGACGCGACGTTGAAATGCCAGTTCGATGCATTCGCCGACTATGTGCGCGAAGCAGAACGCGAGGGCACGGAAAACTATCCGCTCTATCAATGGACCCGCGAGACAATCGAGAACCCGGATAAGAAGGCGAAGTACCTGCGGTCGTTTACCGTTTATGTGAATGGCGGCGAAGTCTACGGTAAAGATGCCGCCGATATCTTGGAGAACGAACTATTGCAGTTGATCAGTGAAGACGGAATACAACGCGTGTCCCGCTTCGATACCAATCCGGCGAATAACCCGCAACCGCCCCAGCGTTAGGCGCGACACTTACTAAACGTAAAGTTCGTCGAGCCTTTCAACGTTGTCAGCGAATCGTCATTCCGGTTTTACATTTGGCGACAAGGCGTCGAGTTCGTGAGACGATGCAAGCTCACTTTTACTCGAGGAGAGCGGCATGGGACTCTTGGACGAAGCAGGAAAAATTGCGGGGGCGATCGCCGCCGTTGAAGCAGCAGAAAAAGTGGATCCGGAAGCGGGTTTGCTGACGAAAGGCATCGCCGCTATCGCCGGTTTTGAAGGCGCCGGCAAGCTCGAGTCAATGATCGAAAAGAAAGACGACGACACGCAGGAAGCCGCCGACAACACCCAGTCCACGGACGACACGAATCCGCAGACGTGAGTGACGCTTTGCCGCCGGTCGCATGATCAACGATAGATCCATGCGCCGGCAATTCCGGCGCTCTGTTCTGAGTGTCGTCAATGTCCGTTCATTCTCTGCATGTGCCGTTGCCCCGCGTTCGCTCGGTGCGGAACGGCATTCAACACCAAACTCGCTCGCCGTTCACTATCGCATCATTGAGTGTCGTCGCCGCGCCCTTGCGCTTCGAATGCGGGTGAACGCTCTGCGCCTCACGCGGTTTCATCTGAGTGTCATAGCCTGGCGACTACGATGGCTGGTCGTTTCCGTTGCGCGCCGGTTTCCAGCGCACTTGCCGTTCACGAAGAACGCGGTGTGCCCCGCTTGCGCGTCGGCGTCCTTCCACCCCCGTACAACAACACCAGACATGTCGAACAAAAAAATCGCTAAGGCTTCGCCGATCGATCAAGGCGCTTCCATCGTCTCGCGTCGTGGGTTCCTGAAGTTTGCTGGCGCATCCAGTCTCGCTACGGCGGCCGGCACCCTATCGTCGGCCGCGCGCGCGGCGAACAGCACGCCCGACGGCACACCGGAGCAGGTCCACCTGACCTGGGGCAACGATCCGACCCACGAGGTCACGGTGTCGTGGGCGTCGCTTGCGCCGGCGGTCAACCCGCAGGTGCGCGTTAGCGGCGCGCGCGAGGGGAGACATACGGTGCATGGTATCCAAAGCACCTACACCGACGGCCTCAACGGCGAAGTCGTGTTCACGTATCACGCGCGTCTGCGAGACCTGAAGCCCGATACGAGCTACGAATACGAAGTAACCGCCGACAACGACAGCAATGCGGCACAACCTTTCACGGCCAGTTTCCGTACTGCGCCGCGCGGGCGTGCGCCGTTTCGCTGGACCAGCTACGGCGATCTCGCGACGCCGAACACCGGCTGGGTTCTGTCATCGCCGCAAAGCCGCTTCGCGGTGCAGGCGGTTGAGCGCTTTCAACCGCTGTTCCACTTGCTCAACGGCGACCTGTGTTACGCCAATCTGAATCCGACGCACCAGCCGGACGTGTGGCGCGACTTCGGCAACAACTGCCAGACGTCCGCGTCGAACCGGCCGTGGATGCCGTGTCCGGGCAACCACGAGCTCGAGTTTCATAACGGCGAACAAGGCCTCGCTTCGTATCTCGCGCGCTATACGCTGCCGGACAATCACACGCGCTTTCAGGGCCGCTGGTACAGCTTCCGCGTAAGCTCCGTGCTGTTCATTTCGCTCGATGCCGACGACGTCGTCTATCAGGACGCGGCCGCGTTCGTTGCCGGCCCGGATCCGCTGGTGCCGGTTGCGAGCACCGGCAATCCGCCCATCCAACCCGGCACCTCGCTCTATGTGCGCGGTTATAGCGCCGGCGAACAGACGCGGTGGCTCGAGAAGACATTGCGCCATGCCGCCGAAGACGACGAGGTCGACTGGGTCATCGTGCAGATGCATCAGGACGCGCTGAGTTCGTCGAAGACCGGCAACGGGTCCGATAAGGGCATCCGCGAGGCGTGGTTGCCGCTGTTCGATCGCTACGGCGTGGACCTGGTGCTGTGCGGTCACGATCACGACTACGAACGCAGCTATCCCGTGCGCGGTTGCAACCACAACAAGGGCACCGACATCGCGACGGGCCGGCCCGTGGATACGTTGCAGCCGAAACCGGTGATGTCGGCGGTGTCGCCGGGTGCATCGACGTTCGATACGAGCCACGGCACGATTCACCTGATTCTCGGTGGCGGCGGCACGAGCGCGCCGCTGGACGTCTATGGCATGGATGTCGGCACGGGGCAGCCGCAGGCGCGTATTTTTACGCGTCCGAACCGCCCGGTGGTCGGCACGACGGCAGGGACCTTCGTGCGCGCGAGCGCGGACGCCGTGGAAGATGCGATCTGGTCGGCGCAACGCGATACCGGCACTGGTTATGGGATCGCGGTGTTCGATCATGATCCGGGACATCCGGGCGGCGAGACTACGATCACGATGAACTACTATCACGCGCCCGGCGCGGACCAGGTGCCGACGCAGAACTACGAATTGTTCGAGACCGTCGAGTTGAAAAAGAAGCGGCGCGGATAAGATTCGAATGAGCGGTTGGCGGGCTGCGGACTACGACAGCTCGCCAGTATCGTCCGCGCGATAATCAATATGGTTGGCTGTCCGATGAATATTGGAAAACACCGGACGATGCTCTCTTGCTGTCCGGCATGAAGCGATAAAAGCTTCCGCTCTCGACCCTTCGATCATTTTGTTACACGTCTTACCGATGTGCCGCGACGTGGTTACAAGAGCCTTTCACAAGCGCGGTTATACTCGGCGCCGTCAACAACAATGAAAGAGCTTTTTATGTCGAAGAAAATCCTCAAGATTGTTGCCGTTGCAGCGCTCGCGGCTTCGGCGTCGTTGTCGGCAATGGCCGGCGATATGAACAACGCCCTGGGTGGCGCGCTCGGCGGCGTGGCCGGCGCTGCGCTGGGCGGCGCGGTAGGCGGCAGCACGGGCGCCGTGCTCGGCGGCGCAGTGGGTGGCGGCGCCGGCGGCGCGGTCACGTCGAACCGCAGGGAGCGCACCGGTGCCATTATTGGCGGCGCGCTGGGCGGCGGCGCGGGCACGGCGGCCGGCAATGCGATGGGCGGTCGCGGCGGTGGTCTTGTCGGCGCTGCGTTGGGCGGCGGCGCGGGTTCGGCGCTCGGCGGCAACATCTCGCGCTCCAACTCGTACGCCGACGACTATTCGCGCGGCGACCGATCGGGCAAGCGTCATCATAAGCATCGGCATTACGACTGAGCGGCACGCGAGAGGGCGGCGTAGTGCGTAGCACAGATACGTGTCTGCGCGCCGAGAGCGCCGGGCGATAGGTGGCCGACGCTCTGCATTGACTTTGCTTCCTCGATGGTTATCGTAAACGGTCCTCGCAGCGCAGTCGCATGCCGACATGCGTTGCGAGAATACTTCACGATTCCTCCGTGCTCAGGAGACGAAAAAAGATGCCACGAGTGTATTGCGCGGGTCCGCTCTTCAACGCAGCCGAACGAGCCGAAATGGATTCGATTGCCGCCACGCTGGAGGCGGCGGGCTTGACGACATTTCTTCCGCATCGCGACGGTCTCGAGTTCGCGAAGCTGAAGCCGGAACTCGAGAAACTCGGCGCGTCGGTTAAAGAAGCCGCGGACATGCTCGACCGCGCGATCTTCAGTCTGGATACGTATCAGTTGCTCAGGCGTTGCGATGTGGTCGTCGCCAACCTCAACGGCCGCGTTGCCGATGAAGGCACGGTTGTCGAGGCATCGTTGGCGTGGCACGCGGGCAAACCGCTCGTGCTCTTCAAGGCAGACGCACGGTCCATGCTCAGCGGCTCCGACAATCCAATGCTCGCGGGCTTGGGCGATTTCCACTTGGTCGACCAACTGTCCGCGCTGCCGCAGGCTGTCGTGGACGCCGTCAAGCGCGATCGGAGTCACAGAGTCGAACGGACATTGGAGAGCGGCGCGGAGATCGCGTCGCTTCGCGAGAGCGGTGGTGAGTTGAGCGCGCTTGCAAAGACGCTGTACAGCGCTTTCAAGAAAACCTGAGCCTCTTTGCGCCGATGCAGATATCTCTGCGCTAGTTAAGACGATCCGCACTCACAGAAAGAAACAGGTCGCGAATCGCAACGCAATTCATCACACGAAAGTGCGGGGTAATACCCCACTTGACGGTGCATCTTCCGAGTGCCAGTATCGCCGCCCAATGCGCATGAATTGCTGATTCACAGCAGGCTCCGCGCGCTGCCACACAATTGCTGAACGCCGCGGCCGCATGTGCCGCTTGCACGGATGACTCGCGAAATGGCCAGCCGCGGCACGCGTCGGCACACAAGAAAATCAAATAGAGCGGTTTGAAAAAGACCGCCTTTAGAACGTATACAAGGATCGATCCCTCACTATAGATTTTCGACGGAGGTCACTCATGCTGTTTCATGCTTCCATCCCGGCACACCATCCGGAACACGTCGCACGTGTCATTGCCGAACTGTGGGGCGGATTTCACGCACCGTTCCCTTCCTTTCCCGATTCGTGGATGGCGATTGCCGGTGACGACCGCGGCTCAATCATCGAGACTTATCCCAACGATCGCGTGCTTAGCCCCGGAGGCGAACAGGGCTCGTTTGTTCCAGAACCGGGCACCGCCTCGCGATATAGCGCATTTCACATCGCCATCGCGAGCAAACTGTCCCCCGAGGAAGTATTGGCGATCGGCGAGCGGGAGGGCTGGCGTGCGGTGCGCTGCACGCGCGGTCGCGACTTTTTCGATGTGATCGAGTTGTGGATCGAAAACGTTCTGCTGATCGAAGTGCTGACGGAAGAGATGCAGAAACAGTATCTGGCCTTTGCTACGCCGGCGAACTTCCGCGCGTTTGCGGCTGCTGCGGCAGAAGCTTCGGCGGCGCAAGTATGAGTCGAGAAGCGGCGTCGCGAGTCTCTAGCTCCTGACTACGGCTTTTGCCTGCGCGCCGCTCTTTCTACAACTGGCACACGTGCCGAACAGAACCAACTGACGTCCCGTCACCGCGAAGTCGAGGCTGCCCGCGATAGACTGCTGTCGCGCCTCGATTTCCGCATCGAAGAACTCATAGATTCGACCGCAGACCGTGCAGACGAGATGGTCGTGCCGGGTCCCGTCATTCAGTTCGTAGACCATGCGGCCGTCGCCAAAGGCCACGCCGGACAATAAATCCGCATCCACGAGTTGACCGAGTACGCGATAGACGGTGGCGAGACTCATGTTGCGCACGTCTTCGTTGAGAAGCTTATAGACCTGTTCAGCTGTGAAGTGGTCGCGAGCGTGCTCATGAAAAAACTCCAGCACCAGGACTCGCGGGAACGTGGGCCGCAGGCGGGCTCGCTCCAGAATACGATGAATGTGCATGGATGTCGTGGCAATGGAGAACCGGCGGCAGCCCCGTTGGATTCCAGGTCGCCGCCATGAAGAAGTCGTCGGGGATCACGTCGTGCTGTTTCGGCAAGACGAACCGCAAGTGGCCGAACTATGTAAGCCGGGTCCTTAAGAGAACCTTAAGCGGCAGTTTCGGAACGCACTGGACGACCACGGATCGATGTGCCGAAACGAGTTCCTCCCGTTAAATTACGTAATCCTTTCGCGCGATTGTTGTCGTTAATCCCGCACCGCACTTCCGTCACACGCCGCAACACGTTAAGCTCCGGCCCCTCATTGTTCCTTTGACGCCACGCCGCTTATTTTTTTGACGACGCATTTATTTTCATCGTCCTATGATCGGGGGGCTCGTTTCCGCCGCGCTGGCTAGCACGCGCCGACTGAGCCGACTTGAAAACCATGCAATAGATAAGCGCACACTTTGGCATAGCCATTGAAATGACGTGTCGCGCAATAAACATCCAATAATTAATTATGCTTCTCGCAGTTTGCGCAACAACGGTTTCGAATGTATTGCATGCGTGTTTACGGCGTTGGTGGAAAGAGCAATTGATACCCTCAATTACCGCTTGATCACGGAGCCAACAAGTATGAAAAAGTCTTTACTCGCGGCCGCGCTCTTCGGCGCATTTACGATGTCGGCGCATGCGCAAAGTAGCGTGACGCTCTACGGCCTCATCGATACGGGATTGGTTTACACGAACAATCAGTTCGGGCACAGCAACTGGCAGGTATTGAGCAGTTCGACCCAGAACACGGTGTTCGGTCTCAAGGGCTCAGAGGATCTGGGCGGCGGCTTGCACGCGATCTTCAAGCTCGAACAAGGGTTCCTGCTGAACAACGGAGCGCAGGCATTCTCCGGTGATGGTTTCGGTTCTCAGGCATGGGTCGGCCTGCAAAGCGATCCTTACGGCACCTTGACGTTCGGCCGCCAGTTCGACGTGATGAACGACCTCGTCGGGCCGCTTACCGCGGAGTTCAACACGTGGGGCGGCAGCATGGCCGCGCACCCGTTCGAAAACGACAACCTCGCTGCGAATTCCGTCGTGATCAACAACTCGGTCAAGTACGCGAGCCCGACTTACCGCGGCGTTACGTTCGAAACGATGTATTCGTTCAGCAACAAGGCGGGCGACTTCGGGAATAACCGGTCTTACGGTTTCGGCGTTTCGTATGCGCAAGGTCCGCTGAATCTTGCCGCCGGCTATCTGCAACTGAACAACGCGGGCAATGGCAGCGGCGCGGTGACTTCGAGCGATACCAGCGCGAACTTCCTCGCAGAACGCCAGCGTATCTGGTCGCTGGGTGGTAACTACACGTTCGGACCGGCCACGGTCGGGCTAGTCTGGAGCCACACTCAGATCGACAACGCGTCGGGCGTGTTCTCGTTCGGCACGGGCAGTTATCTCGGTTCGGGTGATACGTCCGCGGGATCGCTGGGTGGTTCGCTGCGTCTCGACAACTACGAGGTGAACGCAAAGTACGCGCTCACGCCGGCGTTGAGCGTTTCCGGCGCGTACACGTACACGCATGGCGCGTATAACGGTTCGTCGCCGGGATGGAATACGGCCATGCTGCAAACCGACTACTCGATCAGCAAACGCACGGACTTCTATCTGGAAGGCGTCTATCAGAACGTGCATGGCGCGCCTGCGGACTCCGTGCTCTCGCATGCCATGATCAACACGTTGTCGCCGTCCGCGACCAACACGCAAGTGGCGGTCACCGTGGGCATGCGTCACGCGTTCTAAGCAGGCTCGCGTCGAGTGAGGTGAACACGCATGCCCTGTTTTTGCAGGGTATGCGTCGTCATGTTCGGAACGATCAGGGCACGACGTTCAGCGTTACGTGTTCTGTGAACCTTCGTCCTTCACTTCAGCCAGAATCTGCTGGATGGCTTGCTCGAAAGTTTCGACAGGCTGTCCGCCACTCACCAGGTAGCGACGGTTGAAGATAACGGCCGGCACCGACTGAATACCCATCGCCTCGTTATTCCGCTCCTCTGCGCGAACTTCAGCGGCATAGGTTCGGTTTTGCAGTACGTCGCGCGCCTTCACGGCATCGAGTCCGACGGACTGCGCTGCCTCGATCAGCACTTCATGATCGCTTGGGTCTTTGCCGTCAGCGTGATACGCCTGCAGCAGCGCCAACTTGAGCGGCAACTGCTTGCCCTCGATGCCGGCCCAATGCAGCAGACGGTGCGCGTCGAAGGTGTTGTACACGCGGTTGCGCGGGCCAAAAGTAAAACCGACGCTCGCGCCGCGCTCGCGGATCGCGGCCTGCGTTTCGGCGATCTGCTCCGGTGTACGGCCGTACTTTTTGCCGAGATAGTCGACAATGCTCTCGCCGTCCGGTCCCATGTCCGGATTCAATTCGAACGGATGCACGACGATTTGCGCGTCGACGGCGTCGCCGAGACGCGAAATCGCGCGCTGGAGCGAGGAGAGGCCGATCGCGCACCACGGGCATGCGATATCGGAGACAAAATCGATAGTGAGCGCTTGAGTCATTGCTGTGTTCCGGTCGTGTGTCAAAGCGAAATCCGCAGACAGCGTAACCGGTATTGCCATTATTTGCAGGACCGCCCTCGTGACGTAACGGGAGCCGGCGTCTTACAATTCACCAGCCGCAGTTGAGCGATTGACCGTGCGGACGATGGGGATGCCGCGAGGCGTCATAATCCCCGTTCGCCGTCGTGCACGACAACGACTGCTTTTCCAACGTTGAAAGGAGCCTCAAATGAGCAAGGGATACTGGGTGACGTCATATCGCGCGACGAAAGACGCGGAAAAACTGGCCGCATATGCGCAGCTCGCCGCGCCCGCCGTGGCGGCTGCCGGCGGCAAGTTCATCGTGCGCGGTGTGGCCGAGGAGGCTCGCGAGCAGGGCTTGAAGGAGCGGACGGTCGTGATCGAATTTCCGACCTATGAAGCGGCCGTAGCCGCCTACGAGAGCGAGCCCTACAAGAAAGCGCTGGCCGCATTGGGCGACGGCGTTGAGCGCGATCTGCGGATTGTGCGCGGCACGGATTAACCCGAAAGCGAACGAAACGGCGAGCGCGACCTGCTCATGCAGTTGTGCGCTCGCCCCAACATCTATTTCACGGCCCCTAGCGCGAGCCCCTTCACCAGATACCTCTGCAACCACGCGAACACCACAGAAACCGGCAACGTCGCGCAGAGTGTAGCGGCCATCACCAGATGCCACTGGACCACGTATTTCCCGGCGACCATGTCGGTCACCTGCACGGTCAGCGTCTTGTTCTCGGGTGAGCGGATCAAGGTATAGACCACGGCAAACTCGTTCCACGCGTTGATGAACGTGAAGATCGCGGTGACGACGATCGCAGGCACCGCGAGCGGCAGAAACACTTTGAAGACCGCCTTGGTCCGTCCGCACCCTTCGAGCCACGCCGACTCTTCCAGATCTCGCGGCACCGTCTGAAAGTACGAAGACAGCATCCACACGGCAAACGCGATATTGAATGCCGCGTAAGACACGATCACACCGATCTTGGAATCGACCAGATTCCCGTCGCCGTAGGGAATCATCGCCGCCAGCCGGAACAGGCCGACCACGAGCAGAATCGGCGACAGCATCTGTGTGACGAGCAGAAACTGACGGTAGAGCCCGCGTCCGCGAAACGGGAATCTCGCCAAGGCATAGGCCGCGGGCAAGCTGACGGCCAATGCAAGCGCGGTCGACAGCAAGCTGATCACCGTGCTGTTGCGCAGCGCCACGCCGAAATTGGCCGCCACCCACATATCGGAGAAATTGCTCCACTGCCAATGCACGGGCAGCCAGCGCGCCGGATACACAAAAATCTCGGAAGCCGGCTTCAACGCGGTGAACAGCATGACGGCAAACGGAAACAGCACCACTACGATCAGTGGCGACAACGCGAGCCAGCACCACAGCGTGCGCTTCATCTTGACGCTGAGACTCATGATGGATCCCCTTCTTTCGCGGGCTGCAGGCGCAGATAGGCGATCGAGAAAATGAACAGCATGACGAGCATGATCAGCGACACCGCCGCGGCTTCGCCGGGACGCCCGAGCCGGAAACCGAGCTCATAAAGATACGTGACGAGAATGTGCGTGCTGTTGTCGGGGCCGCCCTGCGTCATCACCCAGATGATCGGAAACGAGTTGAACACGTAGATCACGTTCAACAGAATCGTCATGTTGATGAACGGCCGCAACAGCGGCATGGTGAGTTTGCGGAACTGCTGCCAGGCGCTTGCGCCGTCCATGCGTGCGGCTTCGTAAATATCGCCGGGCACCGAAGACAAGCCGCCCAGCAGAATCGTCACCGTAAACGGAACCGACACCAGAATGCCGACCGCGATTTCGACCGGAAACGCGAGCTCCGGCGTGGCCAGCCAATGAATCGGACCGCTGATCAGGCCGAGCCTCTGCAACGTGACGTTGATCATGCCGTAGTCGTCGTTGAAGGCCCAGCGCCAGACCACGGCGGTCATGGTCAGCGAGACGGACCACGGCAGCATCACGATCGTACGGGCCACACCGCGTCCATAGAAATCCTGGTTCAGCACGAGCGCAACGGGCACTGAGATCAGCACCGTGCCACCCACCACGCAGATGGTCCACACAATGGTCCGCCTGGCTGCGGCAAGAAACGCGGGATCGCTGAAGATCGTATAGAAATTCTGCAGACCGGTGAAATCGCGAATGGCGCCGAAGCGTGAGACCTCGTGCAGCGATTGCCACACGATGTTGAAAATCGGATAGCTGATGATGAAGAGCGCCAGTACCAGGCTCGGCGCTATCAGCAACCAGGGCGCTTGCAGGCGCGAAGAAGCGGAGCGGCTCATGCGTGCTCGATCGTAAGACGCGTCCGCATTAAGGGGCGGGCGCGACGGGATGGGCCGGATAGTGCATTACGACCGAAACGCGCACCGCCTTTGCAGGGGCGGCGCGCGTTCCGGGTTCAGCAGATCGCTACGGGACAGCGCGATTATTTGCCGAGCGACTTGTTCGCTTGCGTGGCCGCCGCGTTCAATGCGTCAGCCGGCTTCGCCTTGCCCAGGTAAATCGACTGCATAGCGTCGGTCACGGCCTTCGCGGTGTCTTCCCAGCCGGTCACGGTCGGTGCGAAATGAGCGGTCGGCAGCAGCGCGACGAAGGCCTTCGTGTCGGGGTCGTTGAACGCCGGATCGGTCGCCTCAGCCTTGGTGGTCGGCAGGAAGCCTTCGGTCGTGGTGAACTCTACGCGCGGTTCCTTCGTGAACAGATAGTCGAGGAACTTCCATGCCGACTTCTTCACCTTCGAGTTCTTGAACATCACGATCGAGTCGGTCACGGCGTACGTAGCGTGCGTCGTGCCCATCGGAATCGGATCGATGCCGTACTTCAGGTTCGGCGCTTCCTTCTTGATCTGTTTGGCGAGGAACGGTGCGGAGATCATCATCGCAACGCGGCCTTGCTTGAACAGGTTCTGCACGTCTTCACGGCTATAGCCTGTCACGCCCGGTTGCGTCAGGCCCTGGTCGATCATCGTCTTGTACAGCGTGGCTGCCTTGATGCCGGCCGGCGAATTGAAGGCAGCCTTGCCATCTTTGCCGACCACGTCGCCGCCATTGGTCCACAGGGCATAGTAATAGTAGACGTCGGTTTCGATTTCTTTGCCTTGCAGGCCAAAGCCGGCAATGCCCTGCGCCTTCAGTTTCTTCGACGCTTCGATCACGTCGTTCCAGGTCTTCGGGCCGTCGGGATAGCCGACCTTGGCGAGCAGGTCTTTGTTGTAGTACAGCCCACGCGCGGACGCGGCGATTGGCAGGCCGTACACCTTGCCGTTGATCTCACCCGGCGCGAGGAACGGGCCGATGAAGCGGCTCTTGAAGTTCGCGTCCATGTAGCCGTCGAGCGGCTCGGCGACGTCGTCCTTCACGAAGTCGAGTAGCCAGCGCGTGCCGACGATCGCGAGGTCGGCGTTGGCGTTGCCGGAAATGTCTGTCTGCAGTTTCTGCTGCAGCGTGTCCCAGTTCACGTCTTCGATCTTGATCGTCGTGCCGGGATTGGCCTTCTCGAAGTTGCGGGCCATTTTTTCGAAGTACGGCGCGGTCGCGTCGCTGTAGTGTGCGACGGTCACGCGAACCATGTCGGCGTGAGCCGCGACGGCGATACCTGCAAACGCGAGCGCCACGGCAACTTTGCCTAGCGCGAGGGAAGCACGGGCATGCAACGACATTTCTCTCTCTCCTGGATGGTTTGCTGCCGTCGCCGGCCGCTTCGGGTTGAATTGTTTGTAAAAATCCTACATGACGCAAAATTGCTTGTCACGTAGGGTCTGCCATATTTTTTCCCGGCTGGTTTTGTGCATAAGATGCTGTAAAGCAGGGATATTTTGCACAACGCGATGTCACGGATACCCAATCTTCGGGATGACTAGACAACTGCGTCGCGTATGGATTTGTAGGAAATTTACACGCTAATCCGGGCTGACGGCGTGATCGAACAGCGAGGCGGACAATGAATCGTGTGGTGTTGGTAACGGGCGCTTGCGGCGGCATCGGCAGCGTGTTGTGCAAGCGCTTCGTTGAGCAGGGCGATACGGTTCTGGCGCTCGACATCGACGCCGCCGCGCTGCAGGCGTTGGGCGCGCAACTCGGCGAGGCGCACGTCACGCCGATCGCCGTCGATCTCGGCGACGCCGCCGCAGTGCGGCAAGCGGTGGCCGCCGCGGTCGAACTGCGCGGTCCGGTCGATGTGCTGGTCGCCAACGCGGGCGCCGCCGAAGGTTTGACACTTGCCACGACGGACGTCGCGAGTTGGCAGCGCGACATCCATCTGAATCTGAACGGCACGTATCACACGGTTGAAGCGGTGCGCGCGTCGATGATTGAGCGGCAGCGCGGCGCGCTGGTGCTGATCGGTTCGGTGAACGGCATGGCCGCGCTCGGTCATCCGGCGTATAGCGCGGCGAAGGCCGGGCTCATCAGTTATACGAAAGCGCTCGCGCTCGAACTCGGCCGTTATGGCATTCGCGCGAACATCGTGTGTCCGGGCACGGTAAAGACGCAGGCGTGGCAGGCGCGCGTCGACAAGAATCCGCAAGTCTTCGAGGATCTGAAAAAGTGGTATCCGTTGCGCGACTTCGCGACACCCGACGACATCGCCGACGCGGTGCTGTTTCTGGCCTCGCCGATGGCGCGCGTGATTACCGGCGTCGCGCTGCCGGTCGACGGCGGCCTGATGGCCGGCAACCGTTTGATGGCGGAAGAACTGACACTCGAGTCGCTCTGAACCGCCCGCAGCAGCATTGCAAGCAGCACGAGATCGAGTCAACCAGGCAAGACGATGAGGACAGCATGGCAGCAGTGCAACTGAGCGGCATCTTCAAACGCTATGGCGACACGCAAGTGGTGCACGGCATCGATCTCGACATCGACGACGGCGAGTTCGTCGTGCTGGTCGGCCCGTCGGGCTGCGGCAAGAGCACATTGATGCGCATGGTGGCCGGGCTCGAGGAAATCAGCGGCGGCGATCTGCTGATCGGCGGCACGCGCGCGAACAGTCTCGCACCGCAGCAGCGCAATATCTCGATGGTGTTCCAGAGCTACGCGCTGTATCCGCATCTGTCCGTCTACGAAAACATCGCGTTCGGGCCGCGGATTCGCAAGGAGTCGTCGGCGAGTTTCAAGCCGCGGATCGAGGCCGCGGCGAAGATGCTGAACCTCGGCAGCTATCTGGACCGCTTGCCGCGCGCGCTCTCGGGTGGCCAACGGCAACGCGTGGCGATGGGCCGCGCGGTGGTGCGCGAGCCGTCGCTGTTCCTGTTCGACGAACCGCTGTCCAATCTCGACGCCAAACTGCGTGTGCAGATGCGCACCGAAATCAAGGCGCTGCACCAGCGGCTGAAGAATACGGTGATCTACGTCACGCACGATCAGATCGAAGCCATGACGATGGCGGACCGCATCGTCGTCATGAACGCGGGGCGGATCGAGCAGATCGGCCGTCCGCTGGAACTGTACGACCATCCGGCGAATCTGTTCGTGGCGAGCTTTCTCGGCTCGCCGTCAATGAACTTTGCCGAAGGCGTGATCGCGAGCCGCGCGCAAGGCCAGGGCCTCGCGCTGAATCTCACGGATGGCGGCGAGATTGTGCTGGAAGGTGCGCCCGCTTCGGCGGCGATCGGCGCGAAGGTCACGCTCGGCGTGCGGCCGGAACACATCGAAACCATGACGCCTGCGCCCGACGCGACGATGGAAGTCGAAGTGGTCGAACCGACTGGCGCGGAGACTCACTTGTACGGGAAAATAGGCGGCAGCACATGGTGTGTGACGACACGTCAGCGCTCGAAAATCGAGCCCGGCCAGCGCGTCACGCTGCGATTGCCGGCCGAGCATATTCATCTGTTCGACACGGAGAGTGGACGCAGGCTGGTCTGACCCGCGCGTTGCCGTTTGCGGTCGATACGAGCTCGCCTCAGGCTCACTGAAGCTGCGACGCGACGCGGATTTATTCAACGCATGAGAATGCGCCGGACCGCTCCAGGTTTTCTCACCCCGTCCGGGGGCCTGGCGCGAAGCGACAGGTCTGGGGGCGCTTTGAAGGAACACCGGGTGTCCGCACCGAACTTGATTCCCCACATCCGCAGCGCACTCGCCAATTTGCGGCCCGCCGAGCGCAAGGTCGCCGAGATGGTGCTGAGCGACGTCGACTTCGCGATGCGCGCGAGCATTACCGAACTCGCACAGCGCGCCGAGGTGTCCGAGCCTTCCGTCACGCGCTTTTGCCGCGCCATCGGCGCGCACGGTCTGCGCGACTTCAAGATGCAACTGGCGCAGAGCGTGGCGGGCGGGCTGCCGTATGCATCCACGGCGGTAGCGCGCGACGACGACGTGCAGACGCTCATGGACAAGGTGGGCGAGGCGGCGGTCGACGGCATCACGCATGCGCGTGGCGCGCTGGATCCGGCGGTGGTCGAGAGTGCGATCGCAGCGTTGTCGAGCGCGCGGCGGGTGTTTTTCTTCGGTGTCGGTTCGGGCTCGGGGCTGGTCGCGCAAGACGCGGCGCTGCGGTTTCTGCGGCTCGATATTGCATCCACGGCGTTTACGGATGGGCATTTGCAGCGTCTTTACGCGGGCCTGATGGAACCCGGCGATGTGGCTTTCGCGATTTCGCATTCGGGCCGCAGTGTCGAAGTCAACGAGAGCATCCAGATTGCCAAGGAGCGTGGCGCGACTACGATTGCGCTGACCAATGTCGGCTCGCGTCTTGCGTGGCTGGTGGATATTCCGTTGCTGTTGCGCGTACCGAGCCCGATCGATCCGAATACGCCGGGGGTGTCGCGGCTCGTACATCTTTGCATCATGGACGCGCTGGCGATCGGCGTCGCGCTCAAGGCCGGGCCGAAGACGCTCGAGAAGATGCGGCATGCGAAGGCGAGGTTGGCGTCGCATGAGCCGGAGGCCGCGGGGGATTGAGAGGCCGCGGGGCTATGCCATCCACCCAAAGCGCCGCGACAACCTCGACGTCGCGGCGCGCAAAGTCTGCGCCGGCCCACCCGCCAATTCACTGTCGAAGCTGCCGCTCGGCCCCATCAACGCCAGCACGAGGCAGATACTGCCTGTGTGATCCAGCACTGGCGCGGCGAGCGTATTAATGCCCGGTACAGGCCGGCTGAGCGCCGTGTCGATTCCATCCGCGCGGATTTGCGCAAGACGCTGCGCGTAGGCTTGCTTCAGCGGGGGCACTGCCGACGGTGCGTTCGTGTCGCCTGTCGCTCTACCTTTGGCCGCCGGCGCCGGCTTTCCTTCGAAAACATCCGCCGCATCCGCTCCCGCCAACCGCAGATGATCCTGCGCGAGCAAACCCGCGCGCACATCGTCCGCGACATAGGCGGCGAACACGCGGCCGATCGCCGTATTCACCAGCGACATCACCGTGCCGACCCGCAGGCTCACATGCAGCGGCCGCGCCGATTCCTCCAGACGCACGACGGTCGGCCCGAGCGGACCGAGCACGGCCATCGCGACGCTCATGCCCGTCGACGCCGCCAGTTCGACCACCTCGGGCTCCGCCTCACGCGTCGGCGATAAGCGTTGCAAACCGATCAAACCCAGTTCCAGCGCGAGCGGCCCGGCTTCGAAACAGCCCGACGCATCGCGACTGAGCAAGCCGATTTTCAGCAGACTCACCAGATGCGGAAACGCCTTCGCCGGCGGCATGCCTGCCGCGCCCGCAAGATCGCGCAGGTTCAACGGCCGCGCCGCCGCGACCAGCGCCGCCAACAGTTCGCCCGTGCTATCGAGCGACTGGATGCCGCGCTGCGGTTTCGCATCAGCGGCGGAATGAGCGTGAGAGGTGTCGAGAGAATCGGTCACGATGCGGAAGAAGCCAGCAAGGAAGGGGCGATAGCCAGTTCGGCGCCGATGTCGCGCGCCGTCGCAAGCAGTGCACGCGCGATCGGACCGTCGGCGGCGACGTCGATCGCGCCGGTCGAGCCGATCACCGTCAGCGCCAGCGCCAAGCGGCCGTCGGCATCCAGCACGGGCGCGCTCAGGCTGCTGATGCCCGGACTCGGCACATCCACGCTGCACTCCAGGCCGCGCGCGCGGATCGCGTCCAGCGTGGCTTCAAAGACGGCGCCTTCGTCGGGCGGCGTCATGGCATTGCCGATCGCTCCCGATTGATTTGCCCACATTGCGTCAAGCACCTCGCGCCGCGAATAAGCGCAAAATAGCCGCCCCGTCGACGTAGCCGGCAGCGACATCACCGTGCCCACATGCAAATTCACGTGCAACGGAAAACCCGCGTGTTCATAGCGAACGATAGTCGGCCCTTGCGGCCCGGCAATGCAGATCGCGACGCTGAAGCCGACCGCTTCGGCCAACGCGGCCACGCGCGGCACGGCGGCGCGAAACGCCGGCTGGTTTTCCAGATGCAGCAAACCGAGCCGCAACGACAGCGGACCGGGCTCGTAACGGCCCGACAGTTCGTCGCGCTTGATCAAACCCAGCCGGCTCAAGCTCACCAGGTACGCGTGCGCCTGTCCCGGCGCGATCTGCGCCGCGCTGGCGAGGTCGGAGAGAGCGAGCGGCGTGCGCGCCTGCGCCAGCGCCAGCAACACGCGGCCGCCGACTTCGACGCTCTGAATGCCGCGCTGCGTCTTGCCGCCGTCCGCCGTCTCACTGCCGCCCGCGCCTTTGCCCGTGGCCGATTTCGCTGCTTTGCTCACACCCGCGCTCGTCCGTGAAAAAGGGTCCATGTTAACCGAAGGCCTGTGCCTTCCAATCCTCATCTTAGGCCTCACAAGATTTGCGTATAGCGATACATTTCGCTATTGACAAATAATCAGACGCCGTCCTAAGATACATTCACCCCGA
Source organism: Paraburkholderia sp. BL6669N2 (assembly GCF_003387275.1). Taxonomy (NCBI): domain Bacteria; kingdom Pseudomonadati; phylum Pseudomonadota; class Betaproteobacteria; order Burkholderiales; family Burkholderiaceae; genus Paraburkholderia; species Paraburkholderia sp. BL6669N2. Next base: position 3,643,230 of record NZ_QUNA01000002.1, read on the forward strand.
CATACCGGCGCAGTTATAGAGTCAAGAAACGGGGCGAGACAATCCTGCAATACCGTCACCCCGCGCGGCATTCGCCCAGCCGGCCGTCTCGCCTCACGTCCAATTTTTTGAGGGAGACAAGCATGGCAAAGGCATTCGCATCCCAGGCCGATCTGGAAGTCAAGAAAGTCACGTGGACCAAGCTATCCGAGAACGCCTACGCGTACACCGCCGAGGGCGATCCGAACTCGGGCGTGATCATCGGCGACGACGGCGTGCTGATCGTCGACACCACCGCCACGCCGGCCATGGCGCAAGACCTCATCGCGAAGATTCGCAGCGTCACGGATAAGCCGATCAAATACGTCGTGCTGTCGCATTACCACGCGGTGCGCGTGCTCGGCGCATCAGCGTATTTCGAGGAAGGCGCGCAGGAAGTGATAGCGAGCCGCGGCACGTACGAGATGATCGTCGAGCGCGGCGAAGCGGACATGAAGTCGGAAATCGAACGCTTCCCGCGTCTGTTCGCCGGTGTCGAAACGGTGCCGGGCCTGACGTGGCCCACGCTCGTGTTCGAAAAGGAAATCACGCTGTTCCTCGGCAAGCTCGAAGTGCGCATCGCGCATCTCGGCGCGGGTCATACGAAGGGCGATACGGTAGTGTGGCTGCCGTCGCAGAAGGTGCTGTTCTCCGGCGATCTGGTCGAATACGACGCGGCCTGCTATTGCGGCGACGCGCAGCTCGAACAATGGCCGGCCACGCTCGAGGCATTGCGCGCGCTGAAGGCCGACAAACTGGTGCCGGGCCGCGGCCCCGCGCTGACCACGCCGGAAGATGTCGACAAAGGTCTGGACTACACGAAAGATTTCGTCACCACGCTGCTGCAACAAGGCCGTGAAGCCGTCGAACAGAAGCTCGATCTGAAGGCCGCGATGGAACACACGCGCAAGGCCATGGATCCGAAGTTCGGTCACGTTTTCATCTACGAGCACTGTCTGCCGTTCGACGTGTCGCGCGCTTTCGACGAAGCAAGCGGTATCACGCATCCGCGCATCTGGACCGCGCAGCGCGACAAGGAAATGTGGGACGCACTGCAAGCCTGATAAGAACAGACGCGCTGCAAGACGAGGCAAAGCGGAGAAGGACGGAGACACAAGATGAGCATCAACTACCAGACGCTGTCGTTCGAATACCAGCCGTGCCGTGAGCAGCGCGCACAGGGCGGCGCGAACCAGGCGGCCTATCCGGTGATCGTGGTCGGCGCGGGCCCGGTGGGTCTCGCCACCGCGATCGATCTCGCGCAGCAGGGCGTGCCGGTCGTGCTGGTCGACGACGATTGTTCGTTGTCCACGGGATCGCGTGCGATCTGCTTTTCGAAGCGCTCGCTCGATATTTTCGATCGCCTGGGGTGTGGTCAGCGGATGGTGGACAAGGGCGTCAGCTGGAATGTCGGCAAGGTGTTCCTGAAAGACGAGTTGGTGTACACGTTCAATCTGCAACCGGAAGCGGGCCACAACCGGCCCGCGTTCATCAACCTGCAGCAGTACTACGTTGAAGGTTTCCTGCTCGAACGCGCGCAGGAGATGCCGAATCTCGAGATCCGCTGGAAAAGCAAAGTGGTCGGCGTGCGGCAAGATGGTACGCCCGGCACGCGCGACGCCGGCGTGACGCTGACAGTCGACACGCCTGATGGCGAGTACGCATTGCGCGGCCGCTACGTGATCGCCGCCGACGGCTCGCGCAGCCCGATCCGCAATTTGATGGGACTCGACAGCAAAGGTGTGACGTTCAAAGATCGTTTCCTGATCGCCGATGTCAAGATGGAAGCAGAATTTCCGACTGAACGCTGGTTCTGGTTCGATCCGCCGTTTCATCCGAATCAATCGGTGCTGCTGCATCGTCAGCCGGACAACGTGTGGCGGATAGATTTCCAGTTAGGCTGGGACGCCGATCCGGTGCTGGAAAAAACACCGGAGCGCGTCATCCCGCGCGTGCGCGCATTGCTCGGCCCTGACGCGAAGTTCGAGCTGGAATGGGTCAGCGTCTATACGTTTTCGTGTTTGCGCATGGAGCGCTTCCGGCACGGCAACGTGCTGTTCGCCGGCGACTCAGCGCATGGCGTGTCGCCGTTCGGCGCGCGGGGTGCGAATAGCGGCGTGCAGGACGCGGAAAACCTCGCATGGAAACTGGCGATGGTGCTCGAAGGCAAAGCCGCGGATGCCTTGCTCGACACCTATGCAAGTGAACGCGAATACGCCGCTGATGAAAACATCCGCAACTCCACGCGCTCCACCGATTTCATTACGCCGAAGAGTCCTGTCAGCCGCGTGTTCCGCGATGCGGTGCTGAAGCTCTCGCGGCGTCATCCGTTTGCGCGGCAATTGGCCAATAGCGGCCGGTTGTCCGTGCCGGCGGTGTTGCGTGATTCTCCGCTGAATACAGCGGACTGTGACGAGTTTGAAGGAGCGATGGTGCCGGGCGCGTCGTGCGTCGATGCACCGGTGCAAGTCGCGGCACAACCGGCATGGCTGCTGCAGCAACTCGGCCAGCAATTCACCGGCGTGCTGTTCTGCGGCGAACAAGGTATCGATCAGTCGATTCAAGCCGCGTTGGACACGTTGCGCGCGGGACCGATTTTGTTGAAGCTCGTCGTGGTGACGTGTGGCGATCCGCAGACCGTTGCGTCTACGGGCGCGCAACTCGTGCACGATATCGAACGGCTGGCTCACTCACGCTACGACGCAAAGCCCGGCACGTTCTATCTGATCCGTCCGGATCAGCATGTTTGCGCGCGTTGGCGGCAACTCGATGCCAGTGATGTCGGGAATGCGTTGAAACGCGCGTTGTGCGTTGAAGGTACCGCTTGAATGAGCGGCGAAGGCCGCGCGCGGCATCAACGAAAAAAATGGATGGAGACAAACATGACACTCAACACGCAACCGAATCTCGCCCGCCCCGATGATTTCTACGAGGCATTGATCGATATGCATCGCGATCTGGACGATGCGCAGAGCCAGTCGGCCAATGCGCAATTAATCCTGCTGCTCGCCAATCATATCGGCGATCACGCCACGCTGCTCGAAGCGCTACGGCATGCCCGCGAGGGCGCAACCGACATGCCGGCGCGAAATGGTGAAACGCAGCCGCTAGCCGCTTAAGCAACTCGCGCGACCAAAAATTATCTTTGCGTAAGGCAAACGTCGGGAGACGTCGATAGTAACGATTTGTTGCACGCGCTTCCTCTAAAACTCGGGGTTGATAACCCGTGACTTCTCTCCCTTTTTTCTTTCCGACTATCGGATTCTTCTTAGCAAAGCGGCTGGTGCGCTGCCTCATACTAGGTGGCTTGTTGAGCTAGGATGCATAGGGTGTGACGTTCCGGTGGGCCACATTGTTTCGTGCCGGCGCACCATGTCCTCGTGCGTTGCCGGCGGGATTTCCCGCGTTCGGCTAAAAAGAGACACGAGATGAAATTGTTTTTGATAAGCGACCTTGTCGTTCAGGAGTTGGCGTCGATGAAAGTCGACGGAAAATGGCTTTCTCCAGCGCTGTTTGCCGAATCGGCGTTGCTCTGGATCAACCATTACGCGCCCGGTCTGGACGTGCCTGAAGCCTTTTTTTCCGAAGTCGAGTGCGAAGTGCTGCAGATAGCCACGCAACTCGCGGTCAAAGAATTGGCGGCAGTCGAAGATTCGCCGTTATCGCAGCTATTCGGCGACTATCCCACGGTGAATTACGCGCATCCTTTGAGCGCGAAAGCGTTGGCCGCGACGCTTGCAGCATGCCGCGAAAAAATATCGAGTGGTTCTGAGACGGCATCGTCGAGTGACGCATTCTGGTCGCGACAGTTCGCGAGCTGTGTGAAGAACGCGCCGCAGCATCTTGGGTGTCACCCCACCCTTTGTCAGTTGATGGGCCATGTCAGCGATACGTCGAAGACATGAAGCGTAGCTGAAGATCGAAGGCTTCGGACGTTATATCGGGTAGAGTCGCGGCTATGCGTCCGCGATTCCTATCACGTCCGAACCATGCATTCCATTGACCCTGTTCCTCTGCCTCACGACGGCCCGCCCGACATTGCATTGTGGCGGATCGACATCGACTTTACTGCGTCGCTCGACGCACCTGCCTTCGCCTCCCTCAGCGACGACGAACGCACCCGAGCCCATCACTTTCGCCGCCATGAAGACGCGTTGCGCTTCGCCAGCGTGCGCGCCGCGCTGCGTGAAGAGCTCGCGCGGCGGCTCGACATCGCTGCGCACGCTGTGCGTTTTGCGCTCGACGCCAATCACCGTCCTCATCTCGCGGATTCGGATCGCTTCGATTTCAATGTATCGCATGCGGGCGCGCACGGGCTGATCGCGATGTCGCCGGTTCGGCGCGTCGGCGTGGATATCGAGCAGCGCAGCGACAAATTCGATTGGCGTTCGATCGCGGCCTTGACGCTCGACGAGGAAGAGGCCGCGTGGATCGCACGTCTCGACGCGGGACAGCAGAGCGCTGCGTTTTACGACGCGTGGGTCGCCAAGGAAGCGCTCGTCAAAACGACGGGCGTGGGCCTCACGCGCGGGTTGCAGCATCTGAGAGTGCTGCCGCGTGAAAGCACGTGCGTGACGCTGCGCGAACAGATTCCCGCGGATATGCGCGGTGTCGCCGCACACTGGCTCGCCGCACCGGACACCTACGCAGCGTGCGTAGCGTGGTCGGTGACCACTTTGCGGCAAGCGTAAAGAGACTGAGCGCCCTAATCGTTGGCCTGCCCGAACGCCAAAGCTTTCGGCCAGCCGAACGTATGCACGTGGGTGAGCGGCTGCGTGGCCGGCTGCGCAAGCGCGACCGCCGCACGAATCTTGCTGGCCATCGGGATATCGAGCACATGCCAACGGCCATGTTCAGCGAGATTGAGCGCACCGGTTGCGGTGTGACCGAACAGCAGTTCGATATCGATGTCGACGGGCGCGTAACGCAAAGCATTGCACAGACTGCCGTAGCGAGCGCGCCGGCGCGAAGCTTCCGGCGTTTCGTCGGGCGCCGCGCCGGGCGAGGGCACGACGACGCTCAATCCCAGCGTCGCCGATGCAACGCCGATCACGATCCAGATGCCGCCGTACGCGATATCGATTGTGATGCCGCGGCCGTCGCGGGGATGACGCGCCTGCAGCTTCTCGTTGCCGTCGTCTTGCAGATCCACGGCGTGCGGCTCGCAGTCGAACAGATTCCCGACGATCCAGCGCACCACCACGCGCGCACTGATAAAGCGTTTGCGCAACGCGGCGTTCGGATGCAGCCGCGCGCGCTCGCGTTCGCTCTTCGACAACCAGGTATCGCCTTCCTGCACCGGCACCGGCAGCCATTCGCAGCGGAACCGCCAAAGATGTAGTTCGCCTGCGCGCGGGGCGGCGACGTTGTACGGATAGCTGCGCGTCAGCGGATGGCACAGGAAGGCGGCGGCGGGAGGTGCGACGCTGGCGGGCTGCACGGCAGATTCGCCGGCGCTGCGTTCAGCGGCGACTTCGCGCGACTCGCGGCTGCCGCGCTGAGGCGAAGTCGCCGGGCAAGCCTGGTCCAGTTCCAATGACATAGGCCTGCTTCCTCAATGCATGTAGGTGACGCGCCGTGCTTGCACGTCGAGTTCGACGCCGGCGTCGAGCAGGTCGATGGCGAACCAGCGAATCAGCTTCAGGACGCCGCTCACCGCGGGCGCGGGAAGCCATTCGTTCAGCAGGCGCAAGGCCGCGCCGCTATGCGTTTTTTGCAGCAACGCGATGGTTTGCAGAATCACGGCTTCGTCTTTGCCGAGGTCGCTCGCGCAACGGCAACGCATATCGAGCGGACGATACGACACGTGCATCAGCGAACGCATCAGCAGATCGAAGTGTTCGATGCCGTCCTGCCGCAGACCGACGCCGCTGAGAACGTCGCGCCAGTGCACGCCGCCGCGCGCCGTTTCGCAAGCGGGCCGCAGCCATGTGCGCACGGCGCTCAGGACGGTGCGGTCGGGCGCGTTGGCGGTGTCGGTCGGATGATCGTCGATCAGTTCCGGACGGCTGCTGTGTTGAGAGCGAAAGTTCATCGATGCTCCTGGATGGACACGGTCCAATGAATCGCGCCGGCCGGATGGGACGGGTGCCGCGTCGCAGGCCAGCGCTTGTCGCGTGCGACGGATGGGCGATGACGCAGAGCCTGCGTCGGGTGCTTATGCGTTGGTTGCGGTTACCGCGGCGTTTGCTTCAGCTTTGAGCCGGCTGCGGCGGTTGCGTCGGCTGCCATTCGCGCACGTGCGCGCTGCGCGCCGCACGCACCGGTGCTTGCCCTAGTGTTTTCGGTGTGCCGACAAAGAGGAAGCCGAGCAGCCGCTCGTTCGCAGCGAAACCCAACGCGTCGTGCAGGCGTGCTTCGTAACTGTCCGGCCCCGTGGACCAGAAGCCGCCGTAGCCGAGCGCGTGGATCGCGTTGAGCATGTTCATTGCCGCCGCGCCGGCAGCCAGCAGCTGCTCGATCTCGGGCACCTTGGGATGCACCGCGATCGCCGCGCCGAGCGCGATCACCAGCGGCGCCGCGAATGCTTTCTGCCGGCGATGCGCATGCGCCGAACGCGGTTCGTCCGGTGAGCGGGCGCTGGCGAGGTCGACGAGCACGTCGCCGAGTGAGCCGCGCGCATCGCCGCGAATCGTCACGAAGCGCCAGGGACGCAGATTGCCGTGATCGGGTGCGCGCAAGGCGGCGTCGAAAATCAGATCGAGTTCGGCGTCCGCCGGGCCGGGCTCGGTCAGCGGCCATTGCGATTGACGCGACAGCAGAACGTCGAGCGCCGCCGAAGCATGCGGGCCGGCGCCAGTGGCAGGCGTTGCCACCGCTGGGCGCTGGCTTCCGGTTTCGGGGCGGCTGATGTCTAGCGTCGTCATGATTTCGGGTTCGGCGGATGGTATGGGCTGAATGATGAGCTAATTCTCGCGTAAATGCAAATCATTCGCATTTAGAAAATGTTCTCTTGGTTGGGTTTAGCGTCTGTCCCGCGCTCTGCCAAACGCGGGCGCTACCCGAGCCGCGCGCGGCAAGCCATTCACGCAACTAACGGTCAACCCCGCCCGGCGTCCGCGGATATGATGACGAAGTGCCGAATTCAGCCTTCTGGCAAAAGCGGCTTGCAGCCTCCTTGCCCACTTTCGCTCGCCCATGCCGACAAAAACACTTGACGCCGCATCGACTTCCGAGGCTACCGAAGCAGCGCAACGCCTCCCCACGCTGATGCTCGCCGCGTCTCTATCGCTGGGCAGCGCGATCGCGCTCGGCCTCGCCCGCTTCGCGTACGCACTGCTGTTGCCGTCGATGAAACTCGACCTCGGCTGGAGTTTCGCGCAAGCGGGCGCGATGAATACGGCCAACGCGTTGGGCTATCTGTTCGGCGCGCTGGCTTTCCCGCGCCTTGCGCGCCGCTGGTCGGCTGGCGCATTGTTCGGCGGCGGTTGCGTGGCGACGGCGCTGCTGATGGCAGGCAGCGGTCTGCTTGCCGACACGAACGCGCTGCTCACCTTGCGCGTGATCACCGGCGTGAGCAGCGCGGCGATCTTCATCAGCGGCGGCGTGTTGGCGGCGCGGCTTGCATCGGCGAGACCGCACGATGCGGGGCTCGTCCTCGGCTTGTATTACGGCGGCACGGGGTGGGGCATTGTGGCGTCGTCGCTGCTGGTGCCGCTGACTATCTTCAACGTCCCGCACGGCTGGCAGTTCGCGTGGTTCGCACTCGCGCTCGCGTGTGCGCCGCTCGCGGCGGTGGCCGTCGGCGCGGCGCGAAAAATCGAACGCGTGCACGCGATAGCGTCGTCGGCCACGCAATCACACGCCGCCGCCGATGCACCCCGCTGGCCGCGATTCAGTCTCGCGCTGGCGGGCTACACGCTGTTTGGCGTCGGTTATATCGGCTACATGACGTTTATCGTCGCACTGCTGCGCAATGCGGGCATGAGCGCGGCTGTTGTCACGTGCTTCTATCTGTTGCTCGGCGTGGCGACCGTGATCTCCGCGCGACTGTGGTCGGGATTGCTGGATCGCATGCGCGGCGGCCAGGCGCTCGCGGTGCTGAACACTTTGCTCGCGATCGCGACATTGCTGCCCGCGCTGTTCACGCAGCCGTGGGTGGCGTTCGTGTCCGGTGTGTTGTTCGGCGCGACGTTTCTTTCCGCCGTGGCGTCGACCACGGCTTTCGTGCGCCACAATCTGCCCGCGAGTCATTGGGCCACGGGCATCAGCGCATTCACGATCGTGTTTGCGTTCGGGCAGATTGTCGGGCCGATGGTGATCGGTTGGGTCTCGGACGGCGCGGGTCTCGCACGCGGGCTGGTCTATTCCGCGCTGCTGCTCGCGGCGGGCGCGGTGCTGGCGGCGTGTCAGAAAGCATTGCGCCGAATATGAGTCCACGCATTCAGGCCCGCGCGCTGCACGCTTTTCAAACCTGCACGGATGGGATGCTCTTCATGCAACGCAAGGCGAACATCGAGCGGCTATGACGGATGCCGGCGATCTTGTAGAGCTTCTCACGCAGAAAACGCTCGTAGCCCGCCGTGCCGTCGACCGCGACCTTCACCAGATAATCGTAATCGCCCGATACGAGATACGCCTCGAGCACTTCGGTTAGCGTCGCCAGTTCGGCGCCGAAGCGGGCGAGGGCGTCGTCGTCGTGACGGTCGAGCGTGACTTCGAGCAGGACGATGTCCGCGAAGCCGAGCTTCTGCTGATCGAGCAGCGCGACGTAGCCGCGGATATATCCCTCGGTTTCCAATTGACGCGTGCGATTCCAGCATGCGGTGGTCGACATGCCGACCAGTTCCGCCAATTCGGCATTGCTCAGACGCGCGTTTTTTTGCAACTCGCGCATGATCTTGCGATCCTGGTTGTCGAGCGGGCGATTTCGGATGGTCGTGGCCGTCACTGGAAGCTTCTCCCTCAAAATTGTATTCTAAAGGAAGATTGTCCCGACATCGCGCGGGAAGCCCGTTGCTTTAAGAAGCCTATCCAGCCGGCGTCCCGGTATATTTTCAGGGTGCATTCATGCCCGGGACAACCGTCCGGGCCGCGGGCCTCGCGCCCGCAGCCTCGCGCGGCCACAAGCTGCCGTCCGGTGTCTCGCCGTCTTTCACAGGAAGGACGGCACGCGGGCGAATTGCGGCGTCATCAGCGCCGCAAGACGCGCTCGCCGGGCGTGGATGCATGTTCCCGACCGATGCTTGTCAACAAGACCGTCCGCGCGACTGGCGCCCCCGCCCCGCATAGATTGAGGCGGTGCATTGGCAAGCGACGTGCGGCCGCTTGATCAACCTCGTTTGGTCGGCGCTTTGGCCGCACTCTGTACAGCGACACTGCGATAGACGTCGCGGCAAAATTGCATGCCGCCTTGTTGCGTGCCGTTGACACCCGCCGCGATGCGTACCGTTCCCTCCACATGCTGAGGCCCCGGCGGATTCACGATAGCGGCGTCGATCGCGAACGGATCAGAAGGCGACGCGCGCATGATGCCAATGCCCTTGATCGTCACGTTAAGGCAAGGGTCGGGGAGTTGCGCAGCGTGCCCGGCCGCGACGTCGAACTGGATGTTCAACGTCCAGAAACCCTCGTGAATATCCTGATGAATAATGACGGCCTTCACCACGTCCTGGTGCGACAGCGTGTACTCATTGCTTGCCATCGGTCCCTCCTTGCTCGTACGCATGCTGAGCGCACGTGTGCAGAAATGGCAATTTGCGCGGATTAGGAAAGGTTAGTTTTACGCGCCATCGCTTGCGGTACAAGCGGAAAGATGCGTGCGTCCATACGTCGGCAAAACGAGCATCGCATAGACGCACGAAAGGCGACGCCCGGACGCTGGCGTCGCCTTTCGCGCCGTAGCCGGAAGGGCTGCGGCGCGGTAGAACGGAACCTCCGATCAACCGCGCTTGCGAGTATGTAGCAACGATTAATGGAAGATGAGGTACAGGATGACCAGTACGATCAACGGGACGCCAAGCAACCAGCCGAGAAGGTAAGGCATGATGTGATCTCCTTTCGTATCGAGGTTGGAATACGAAGTTGATTCAGCATCCGGCGTGCCTGACGTGGCGCGCACTCGGCGCTTGGGGATTGTCGTATCTCGCGCCGTTATCGGCGGGCGTTAGCGTGTGCCGTCTCCATGCCGATCAAGCGGAACTCGACGGCATGGAGATCATGCTCAAGGGCGGCCAAATGGGCGACGCGGATCTGTTCGAGCAACTGCTCGACGGCAACGGCTAACCGTTGTCGGTGAAACCGGGATACAGCGTCATGCCGCCATCGACGAACAATGTCGTGCCGACCACATAGTCGCTTTCATCCGATGCGAGCCAGACGGCCGCCTTGCCGATGTCGTCCGCTTCGCCCACACGCCCGTAGGGAATCAACTTCAGTAGTTTCTGCAGCGCGGTTTCGGTGTCCCACGCGTCCTTGTTGATCGGCGTGCGGATCGCGCCCGGCGCAATGGAATTGACGCGAATGCGTTCGGGCGCAACCTCCTGCGCGAGCGATTTCATGAACATCTGAATGCCGCCTTTGGACGCCGCGTAATTGACGTGGCCCGCCCACGGAATGACTTCGTGAACCGAGCTCATGCAGATGATCTTGCCGAGCGCTTTGGACGTTGTCGTCGGGCCGCGTCGCCGAAACTCTTTCACGGCCGCCTGTGCCGTCAGGAACTGGCCGGTGAGATTGGTCGCCAGCACCTGTTGCCAGTCGTCCAGCGTCATATCGGCAAATGCATTGTCTTTCTGCACGCCCGAATTCGCGACCACGATATCCACGCTGCCGAAACGCGCGCGGCATGCCGCGAACATCTTCTCGACCTGCGTGGGATCGGCGACGTCGGCCTGAACCGCGAGAGCGGCGCCGCCAGTTTGCTCGATCTCGGCGGCGAGTTGATCGGCCCCTTCTGCATGTGAGTGATAGTTCACGACGACGGCCGCGCCCGCGTCCGCGAGCGCTTTGGCGACGCCTGAACCAATGCCCGAACTGGCGCCCGTGACCAGAGCGACCTGATTCGCGAGTAACTTTTCCATTGCTGCTCCCAGGGTGACAAGATAGGGATGTGCATCGACCCTCGACATAGTAAGGCCGCCGGATATCCGTGCAGCGAACTGCGCGGATATCCGGCGGCCGACCCGCTTTCAAGCAATGCGGGTACTACGCAACGCCATGGCAATTAAGGCTATATGACGCCGACGACCAGCAACACGATCACCACGATCACGACGAGTCCGAGACCGCCGGTGGGACCGTAACCCCACGCGCGGCTATGCGGCCACGTGGGGAGCGCACCGATGAGGAGAAGAATCAGCACGACTAGAAGAATAGTTCCCAACATATGAATGACCTCCGCCTGGTTGATAGGACCTGCCTTCACGACAGCCATGCAAGGCCGCATGGCGAGTGTTCTTGCGAAAGGCAGTATCGGTGTCACTGCTGAGCAAGCCGCATGCCCAAGGCGAAAAGTCGAGGCGGAAGCGGCTTGGAACCGTCACGCCGCCGTGTAGCGGGCGGTGCTGACACGCGACGCAATCAAATCCCCGACGAAGGCGGCAGCGAGCGCAACCGCGCCGCAAGTGAAGATCAACGCGTAGTCGTTATGCGTATGCGAGAAGAGGTACGAGTATCCATAGCCGCCGAGCGCCTGGAACAGCGCGAAGGCTGTCGTCGCGCGACTCCATGCGGCTCGTTGTTCGGTGTGATCGTGTGGCACAAGTTCATGAATGCGGCCGAGCACGAGCGGCACGATGCCCGGTGTGAAGATGCCAAGAATCACGGTCGATGCAGCCAGCACCAGCGTGCTGCCCGAGAACGCGAGCATGGCGACGGCGGCCGCTTGCAGAATCAGTCCGACGCGATAGGCCTTGCCGAAGCCAATGCGGTCGGCCACGTTGCCGCAGATCACCGGTCCGGCGATTGCCGCGAGGCCGTACAGTACCCAGTAGTCCGCGCCGATAGCGGCGCCGCGTCCCAAGCCGCGAGCGATATAGTCGACGAGCAGCACCATCGCCGGGACAAGGCCGAGTGCGTTTGCCGCGTATTGCGCGTACAGCACGCGAAGCGTCAAGCCGTGAGGGCGCATTGCGTGATGCGTACCGGAAGGCGCGACCGGCGCGGGCGGATTCGTCGAAGGCCAGCCGAACCAGCTCACCGCGGTCAACACCAGCGCCACGACGCCGAGACCGATCCACGTAGTTTGCAAACCATAGTGCAGCAGTTTTGGAATCAAGGTGCCGGATGCCGCGATGCCGAGACCGAGTCCAAGAAAGATCATGCCGCTCACGAAGCCACGCCGTGGCAAGGGAATGTGCGGAAGAATCGACGTCGCCACCAGCACCATGATTGCGCCGCCGGAAATGCCCGACAACAAGCGCCACGCGAAAAACCAGCTCACCGAAAGCGGATACGCGCAGGCGAAGAAGGCGGCGGTCACGACCGCCATCAGCAGGCGCAACGCGCTGCGGTTCGACAGTACGGATGCGAGCGGACGGCCGATCAACGCGCCGACCAGATAGCCGGCGAAGTTCGCCGCGCCGAGCGTTACCGCTTGCGATGAGGTGAACCAATGCGCCTGGATCAGCGAGGGAATCAACGGCGTGTACGCGAAGCGCGCGAGGCCAATGGCGACCAGACTGCCGCACAGACCCGCGAGCGTTGCGAAGAGTGCGCGGGCATCGAGTGAGACTGGACTATCTGACGTTATGGGAGCAGCGGACATGACGGTTCCTTTACCGGTGCGCGCGCTGATGGCGGCGCTGCCGGATGTCGGTGGGAAAACGAAGGGGCGCGCCTTGTCAGGCGCGTGGCTTAGGCGTCGGAGCCGGTCGCCGGTAGGGCAGGCAAACCAAGCAGCAGCAACACGGGCGCGATTGCGCCGACAAGCAGCGTTTGTTGCGGATCGACTCGCGCGAGAACGCGCACGCCGATTAGCGTAGTCAGCAGGTGAGTGGCGGAGTCGGCGGCGGAAACGATGGTGGTGATTTCACCGCTCTCGCTGGCCGCAATCATGCGGCGGTAGAAGAACTCGCGCATTTCAGCGAATTCCATGGCGACGATTTCACGGAATGCTTCGTCCTCCGATGTGGTTTCCAGCGCCGAGTTCACCAGCATGCAGCCGCGCTGTGCGGGATCGGCGAGCGTTCGTTCGAGGATCTCGTGGAAGAACATCGTCACCGCTAATGCCGGCGATACGGTCCGCTCCAGTCTTCTGATCCGTTCGCGCAAAGTGTGCTCGAGATAATGCTCGAGCGCGCGCAGATACAGCGTGCGTTTGTCGCCGAACGCGTTGTAGAGACTCGGCTGCGTCAGCCCGGTCGACTTGACCAGGTCGCGCGTGGAGGTCGCCTCGTAGCCCTTGGTCCAGAAGGCCGCGCTGGCGGCTTCCAGCACCTCGTGTTCGTCGAATTGGCGGGGTCGTGCCATGGTGAATGTCCTTCCAGCGTCGCTGACGACTGATTCTGTATCAGTCGATATAAAAAGCGATTATATATCGAGTGATACAGAACGCAAGAAGAACATTTGAGGACGTACGGCGGCGCGCCTAGAGCACGCTGCGGTGCGGGGGAATGGCGTCGGCGGATGGTTGCCCATCTGGCGCGAGTTCGGTTTCCGGATAGCTGATGCGCACGGGCGGCACGAACCAGGCGAGGCACAGACCGATCAACGCGGCGGCGCCGGCCACCAGAATGCCGATGTGAATGGACTGCACCAGCGCCTCGCGCGCGGAGCGCATCATGGCGTCGCCCGACTGGCCGGCACTCACCAGACGATTGATCAGCGCGGCCTGTTCCGCGCGATCCACCAGCAACTCGGGACTGGCGAAGGACTTGAACCACTGCGTCGCCTGGTAGGAGTCGAGCGAGCGATGCACCCCGCGCGAATAGAGGTGGCCGAGCAACGCGCCCGTCATCACCGTGCCGAGCATGCCGCCGAATGTCCGCAGCGATTGAAGCAGCGCGGTGGCCGCGCCGACATGGTCCCGCCCGACGATCTGCTGTGAGCAGACGGTCAGGCTGGTCGCCACCAGACCGAGGCCGAGCCCGCTGATGCCCATGCACGAGGCCCACACCAGATGCGGTTCCGTGCCGCGCAGGACGACCACGCTCAGACAGGCGAGCGCGGACAGCGCAAAGCCGACATACATGATGCCGTTCGCGCGACGGACTCGTGTGACGATACGATTGTTGAGCACGCTGCCCACGGTTGTGCCGAGCAACAGCGGCGTGATCAGCATGCCGGAGTCATGCGCGGACATCGCGTAGCCGCCCTGGAACAGCAGCGGCACATAGAACACCAGCGAAAAGAGCGCGAAGCCGCCGAGCACCGACATCGCGAACAGCGCGGAGAGCTTGCGGTCCATCAGCATGTCGACCGGCACGATCGGATAGCCGATGCGCCGCTCCCATAGCCAGAGAATCAGTCCACAAGTCACCGCTACGACGGTCAGCACGATGGTAGTCGTATCGACGCCGCGCCTTGGAAACAGTTCGATCAGCACTTGCAGTGAGCCGAACGTAACCGCGAGCACGAACGCGCCGAGCCAGTCGAGCCGCACGGGACCTTTGCGCCGCAGGTGAAGCAGCGGTGGCAGAAAGCGCTGCACGAACAGCAGCGAGACGAGCCCGACCGGCACGTTGACGAAAAACACCAGCCGCCAGCCGCCATACTGCGTCAACATTCCGCCGAGCGTCGGCCCGACCATGTTGGACACGCCGAAGGCGGACGTGACGAACACGAGCCAACGCAGCCGCAGTTTCGGATTCGGGAACAGATCGGCGACGGTGGCGAACACCGTGCCGATCAGAATGCCGCCGCCAATCCCTTGCAGTCCGCGCGAAACCACCAGCAGCAACATGCTGCTGGCAAAGCCGCACAACACAGAGGCGCCGGTGAACAACAGGATCGCCGCGATCAGGAACCGCTTGCGGCCAAACAGATCGCCTAACCGCCCAAAGATGGGAATCGTGATCACGGAGGCCAGCATGTACGATGTCGCGACCCACGCGTACAGGTCGAAGCCCTTCAGATCGGCGACGATGCGCGGCAGCGCGGTGCCGACGATGGTTTGATCCAGCGCCACCAGCATCGCGACGAAAGCGATGCCGAGCATCGCAAGCAGCGATTCGCGGAACGGCAGCAGTTGCCCGCTCGGAGGCGGCGCGGTGAACCCGGTGCTCATGGCGTGCTTACTTGTTGCCCGCGGCCATATGCTTGCCGAGCGCGGCGCCCAGGTCTTCGTCGGTCAGGGCCGGGGAGACGTCCATCGTCAGCAGGTCGCCCCATCCGAGCGCCAGTGCCGCGATCGCGCGCGTGTCGTCGGCCTCCACGATTGCAACGCCGCGCAAGCCGCCGATAGCATGCCAGCGTCCCAGCAATTTGACGCCGTCCGGCACCTGGCCGCCGGTCTTCATGAAACGTTCTATAACGGAACTCTCTGCGGTGGGCAGACCGTTCCATAGGACGATAAATTTCATTGCGTTCCTCCAATCCGTGAATGGCGATGCCGGCTCGTGGCGCGCTGCCATCGTCGCTTATGGGTACGGCGCGTCGCGGATGCGGTGCGTCGTGTTCAGTTCTGCGCCAGCAAGCTGTCCGGATAGTGCGTGCTATTGGCGGACAGCGAAAAAAACCACGTGGCGTCCTAAGCATCATAGGTGAGCGCAGAGCGCGCGGCGTCGCCGCGTGCGGACATTCGCCAGGCTAATTGCACAAGCCAACTTTCATGGCGAAAAAGCGGAGAGCGCTGTCGCCAGATGGGAATATTTCGTAGGTCGTTTGCGTTAACGGGTTGCAGCGCTGCGCTTCTGCCGACAACAAAAGCAACGGCACGCGTGTGTAACGCGTGCCGTTGCTTTGACTGCGCGACGCCGAAGCGGGCGCGCTATGTTTTGCGCTGCATGGCCGCCTTGGCAATCGTCTGATGCGCAGCGGGGAAGCCCGGCGGATATTCGACCACGCGTGCCGAAGCCGGCACCAGTGGCACGGCCGCGTTCAGCCGCGCGCCGATACGCGCGCCGCCGACGATGGCCGTCATTGCCTGACGATCGAGTTCGACGCTGTCGGTGAGGTCCCTGATGATCAGCCTGGCCATGATGGCTCCAGAAATGAAATCGGGCGGTGGGCCGGTGCAATGCGCCGGCCGCCGCCCGGATGTATCGTGAAATGTGCTGCGGTCTCCCCGCACAATCAGTATAGGAAATCTCGCTGCGACTCGCCGGCCGGCGATGATCCGCCGGCACGGTTGAGGCCCCCCGGCCCTCGCGACGCCAAGCGGTCAGACGTTGGCGTAGTTGGCGCCCCACAGCGACGGGCTGACGTTCAGGTGCAGCGGCACGAAGCCCGCGCCGATCACGCCGACGTTGTTGAGTGCGGCGACGTTGACGTACTGCAGCTGGTTGAGGTTCTGGTTGATCGAGACGTTGACGTTGGCAATGCCGCCGAGGCCGGCGGCCGAGGGCAGGCCGGGCACGCTGCTGCCGGTGCCGCCGGCCACCGCCGACATGGCGCGGCGGTCGAGCTCGCGGGTGCCGGACAGATCGCGAATCATGAGGGATGACATGGTGCTTCTCCAAAGGTGCGCGGAAGACAGGGGTAATGGTCGGCGGACGAAGCGCGCCGGCGAGCCGGGCGCTCCGTCTCGCCACGTATTACACGTGGATGTTGTTGCTGGTCGTGACGTACGGGTTGACCGTCGAGCTGATGCCGGTGGCGAACGCGACGTTGTTGCCGTTGGCGTTCTGCAGGTTCAGCTGGTTGTTGATCAGCTGGGTGGCGTCGACCTTCTTGCTGTCGTTCGGAGCAAAGACGGGGCTGAAGTTGAAGTACGACGAGGACGGATAGTAGCCGGTGCCGCCGCGCACGGCGCTCATGGCCTTGCTGTCGAGTTGTTCGGTGATGGACAGGTCTTTGATCATCAGTGCGTTCATGGTGAGTCTCCAGAGGGTAAAGGTCAGGGTGTTGCGATCGGGTGCGAGCAACTCGTCTGCTCGGGTGTCACTCATGCACAGGCTGTGCCAGTTTTATTCAAGGTTCCTAAGAAAGTCGGAAAAGGCTTGCGGCATAAGGGTTTCGCGTCGTCGTGCCGGGTGCGCGCAAACGCACTGCAACGCGGACGCGATGACCGGCCGACGGCGCTCACCCGACAGACCACCCCATGCTGTTGGAGATCGCGCGACACGGGCAGCGGCGACGGTATTTGACCTGACCACGGTGTTCAAACCAGACTCCCACAATGAACAGGCCCCCTCCAACGGCAAAGATGTGAAGGGGGCCCGTTTCTAATTGCGGACACTTCGCGCGTCCTATAAGTAAGGCCCTTTGATACGTCCTTCAAAGATGGCGGTGTTGATTCCAAAGTCGTCCACCTGGCCGAGAGGGCCATGATCGACGGTGACAATGACGGAACGGCCGCCGCGCACAGCCTTCATCTGCGCGGCAGCGAGTGTCGTTTCGTCGTGTGGGCAATCCGCGGAACGTGGCAGATCCTTGATGATGACGATGGATTTCATGGCAATACTCCTGAGGGTGGATGAGTGAGCACGGTGCGGTGCTCGACCGTGGTTCTGCAAGGGGCATGCCAATTTCTATGAGCTATGAACGAGGAACAGAATGCGAGGCGGCAACGCAAGTCCGGCAGGCAATAGACGATTTGCGTTCTTCCACTATGGCGTTCAGTGAACTTGAGATTCGACGCAACTGTTCGGCGAGTTCCCACCAATCGCGGGCGGGATGTCGGCTTATGGCGTTCTGCCGACAACAAAAGCAAACGGCACGCGTGAGTAACGCGTGCCGTTGCTGTGACTGTGCAACGCCGAAGCGGGGCGCGCTATGTTTTGCGCTGCATGGCCGCTTTGGCAATCGTCTGATGCGCGGCGGGGAAGCCCGGCGGATATTCGACCACGCGTGCCGAAGCCGGCACCAGTGGCACGGCCGCGTTCAGCCGCGCGCCGATACGCGCGCCGCCGACGATGGCCGTCATTGCCTGACGATCGAGTTCGACGCTGTCGGTGAGGTCCCTGATGATCAGCCTGGCCATGGTGGCTCCACAAATGAAATCGGGCGGTGGGCCGGTGCAATGCGCCGGCCGCCGCCCGGATGTGTCGTGAAATGTGCTGCGGTCTCCCCGCACAATCAGTATAGGAAATCTCGCTGCGACTCGCCGGCCGGCGATGATCTGCCGGCATGGTTGAGGCCCCCCGGCCCTCGCGACGCCAAGCGGTCAGACGTTGGCGTAGTTGGCGCCCCACAGCGACGGGCTGACGTTCAGGTGCAGCGGCGCGAAGCCCGCGCCGATCACGCCGACGTTGTTGAGTGCGGCGACGTTGACGTACTGCAGCTGGTTGAGGTTCTGGTTGATCGAGACGTTGACGTTGGCAATGCCGCCGAGGCCGGCGGCCGAGGGCAGGCCGGGCACGCTGCTGCCGGTGCCGCCGGCCACCGCCGACATGGCGCGGCGGTCGAGCTCGCGGGTGCCGGACAGATCGCGAATCATGAGGGATGACATGGTGCTTCTCCAAAGGTGCGCGGAAGATCGAGGTAATCGTCGGCGGACGAAGCGCACCGGCGAGCCGGGCGCCCCGTGTCGCGACGTATTACATGTGGATGTTGTTGCTGGTCGTGACGCACGGGTTGACCGTCGAGCTGATGCCGGTGGCGAACGCGACGTTGTTGCCGTTGGCGTTCTGCAGGTTCAGCTGGTTGTTGATCAGCTGGGTGGCGTCGACCTTCTTGCTGTCGTTCGGAGCAAAGACGGGGCTGAAGTTGAAGTACGACGAGGACGGATAGTAGCCGGTGCCGCCGCGCACGGCGCTCATGGCCTTGCTGTCGAGTTGTTCGGTGATGGACAGGTCTTTGATCATCAGTGCGTTCATGGTGAGTCTCCAGAGGGTGAAGGTCAGGGTGTTGCGATCGGGTGCGAGCAACTTGTCTGCTCGGGTGTCACTCATGCACAGGCTGTGCCAGTTTTATTCAAGGTTCCTAAGAAAGTTGGGGAAGGCTTGCGGCATAAGGGTTTCGCGTCGTCGTGCCGGGTGCGCGCAAACGCACTGCGGCGCGGGCGCGATGACCGGCCGACGGCATGCGCCCGACAGACCACCGCATGCTGTCGGATATCGCACGACACGGGCGCACTGCGCCGGCAGCGGGGCAATCCTGGTTTGCGAAAGGACGGAGCGGGAGCTAGTATCGAAGCGGCACATGTAACTGGTTACGAAAGGTTCTCTATCAGCCCAACAGGCCTGGGTCGCACGCGACCCGGCCCAACGGCAGCGGCGGCGCTTCGCACATATGGCTAGCCTTGCGCGTGTGATTCACGACTTTCAGAACGGCGAGCTGTCCCGTGACGAGTTCGTGGCTCAACTCGACAGCACGCTGACCACCGAAGGACTCGGCCCTACGCAGCTGCTGGACATGCTTGGCGCGGCACATCGCAAGGCGCCGCTCCCCGACGATCTCTACGTGGAAGTGCGGCGGCGCATCGAGCAGTTGCGCGTCTCGAACGTGGCGGCGGGCGGCGACGAAACCGGCATCCAGACCACCGTCGAGATTCCGTCGATACGGTCAGCAAGTGCGGGCAGCGCAGCGAACACAGCGGGCGCCGCCAATACCACGGGCCACGACCAGATCAAAGGCACCGGCGATACGCTCAACAACCGCTTCGTGCTCGAGGAATGCCTCGGCGTGGGCGGCATGGGCACGGTCTACAAGGCGCTGGATCTGCGCAAGCTCGAGGCATCGGATCGCAAACCGTATCTCGCGATCAAGGTGCTCAACGTCCAGTTCCGCGGCAACCCGAATTCACTCGTCGCGTTGCAGCGCGAGGCGCGCAAAGCGCAAGTGCTCGCGCATCGCAACATCATCACGGTGTACGACTTCGACCGTGACGGGCCGATCGTCTACCTCACAATGGAGTATCTGTCCGGCAAGCCGCTCAGCCAGTTGCTGCGCACGCCGGGCTATCAGGGCATGCCGGTGCGCGCGGCGCTGCCGATCGTGCGCGGCATGTGCAGCGCGCTGGCCTACGCGCACGAACGCGGCTTCGTGCATTGCGACTTCAAACCCGCCAACGTGTTTCTCACGACGGACGCCGAAGTGAAAGTGATCGACTTCGGCATTGCACGCGTCTTCCAGCGTCCGGAAGAGGAGAGCGATGCGACCGTCTTCGATCCGGGCAGCCTCGGCGCGTTGACACCCGCGTACGCCAGCCCGGAAATGATCGAGCACCGCGAGCCGGATCCGCGTGACGACATTTACGCGCTCGGCTGCATCACGTATGAATTGCTGACCGGCCACCATCCGTTCGACCGCTTGTCCGCGACGCAAGCCCGCAACTCCGATTTCAAACCGCAGCGGCCGGCCAATCTCGATTCAAGACAATGGCGCGCGCTGCGGGCCGCGCTGTCGTTCGATCGCAATACGCGCATGCCGAGCGTGGCGCGCTTCATCGCCGAGTTCGATAACGAAGCACGCGCGGAAAAGTCGGGCACGCTGGCGAAGGTCGGGCTCGCGAGTTTCGCAGTGGTGTGCGCCGCGGCGGTCGGCGTGTTCGCGTTCCGCTCGGGGGCGAACCGGCATAACGGAGCACAGACGGAAGCAGGCGCATCGCAGGCTTTGACCGAGCAGGCGGCTTCGTCGATTTCGGAAGGGACAGTGACCGCGCCGCCCGTGGCACCTCCGGCAAGTCCGGTCGCGGCAGTGCCCGCCACGCCACCGGCGGCGCCCGCGGCGAAGCCCGCGCCGAAGCCGGCGCTGACGCTCGCCGCCGTCACACCGGCGCTGACGCAAGTGCCCTGTTCCGCGCTATCCGCCTCAGTACAGGATCACTCGTTGACGGTGCGGGGCTACGTCTCGCAACGCTATGGCGCGGCGCATCTGAAGGACACGTTAGGGGCGTTGCCGGGCGTCGATACACTGACGCTCCAGGTCGAGCCGCTCGCCGACGACAAATGCGACACCATCAAGGCGTTCGCGCCCTACTGGATTCACAACATGCAGGCGGGCCACGTCGCGGCCTTGCATGTGCGGCCGCCGGGCGGTCAGTTGAGCGACGGTGATCCGCTGGTGGTCGACGTCACAACGCCGGGCTATGACTCGTACGTGAACCTCGACTACTACCAGCTCGACGGCAGTGTCGTGCACATGGTGCCGAGCCCGCGCGCGAAGGACAATCAGGCGCCGCCTCACTACGCCGCGACGGTCGGCGGCGCCGGTGACTGGATCATTTCGAAGCCGTTCGGATCGGAGATGGTGGTGCTGCTGATCACGCCGGCGCCGCTCTTCGACAAGCCGCGCCCGGAGAGCGAATCGCGCGCCGATTATCTGCGCGCGCTCGATGCGCGCCTCGCGCAGATCGGTGGCAAATACGGCCGCGATCACATCGTCGCCGATTTCGCGCCGATCACGACGAAACCGCGCTCGCCCTGAGCGGAGCGGGAGCGCGGTTTCTCTCGTATTCTCTTGCGATGGGCTGTGAGTCCGATCCAGACTCGAACGCGGCCCCGAAAGTCACTTCAGATCTTTGACCACCCGGAAGCCATCCTGCGATTGGCGCACGCCCGCGCTGTACTTGAAGCGCGTCGCGCTAAGCATGTAGCCGCCGCCTTCGCGCCACGAACCGCCACGAATCACGCGCATGTCGCAGCCGGGGCTGTCCCATGCGTGGCCGTCGGCGGGCGCGCCCTGGTAGGAGTTGTGCCAGCAGTCGGCGGTCCATTCCCAAACGCTGCCGTTCATGTCGTACAGGCCGAGTGGATTCGGTGCGAACGAACCGGCGGCCTCGGGTCCTTCCTTGTGCCACGGGTCGCCGCAGTCCTTGCAATTGGCGTTGCCCTTGCGCATCTGGTCGCCCCACCAGTAGGCGCTGGTGGTGCCGCCGCGATCCGCGTATTCCCATTCCGCTTCGGTGGGCAGACGGTACGGTTTGCCGGTGGCCTTGCTCAGCCATTTCACGTATTGCTGCGCGTCGTCCCAACTGAGGTCGCGCGCCGGTGCGGCTTTATTGGTGTTGCTCTCTGGCGTGAGTTTCTGGCACGCATTGGCGGCGACACACGCGTTCCATTGGTCGACCGTTACCTCATACTTGCCGATCGCGAACGGCGCGCCGACGGTCACGTGATGAACGGGCTTTTCGGACGGGTCGTCGGTACTGCTGCCCATCGAGAACGAACCGGCGGGCACGGCAATCATGATCGGACAGGTCGCGCAATCGCGGCTTTCGCCGGCAACCGGAGTATGCGCGACGGGCTTTTGCGCGACCGCCGCCGCGGGTGGTGTAGCGGGTGCGGCGGCACTCGGAGCGGGCTTAGGTGCCGGGGTACTGGCCGGCGGCGTCGGCCGTGCGGCCTGTGGCGCGGGTGCTGCCGACGGCGCAGCAGGCGTGGCGACGGACGGCGCATTCGAGGCCGCCGCAGCACGCAAACGGTCGATGCGCGCATGAGCGAGCGCGGCGAAGCGGCCGTTCGGATAGGCCTTCAGGTAGGCCTCGTAGTCGCCCGGGTAGTTGCTGTCCTTGATCGAGTTCCAGAACGTGATTTCGTATTGTTCGCTGCTGTCTTTCGGCAGAATGCCTCTACTGTGCAGCGTGACGATGGGATTGTCCCGCGCTGTGGATGCGGCATCGGCCGTCAGCAGGGGCCGAGGAAGCGACGAGGCAAGCCACGGTGATTGCTGGCCGCCGGTGGCATCGCGTACCTGTGCTGCGACACGTTGCAACAGGTCCGCCAGCGTTAGCGACGGCGCGCTGTCGAGCACGTGCAGCCATGCATTCGTATAGACGCCGTGCCGTGTCCCGTCCGCAGCGAAACCGCCGGGCGCGGTTGCGTAGGTAACCACCGTATTGGCGGGAATCGCGGATGTATCGTCCGTCGGGCTCGCCGAGAATGGATCGTTCAGACACGTATCGAGGATCACGAGATTGAGCCGGCCGTCTCGCGGCCCGCGCATCGCCTCCAATACGGTGTGCAGATCGACGCCGTTGCTCACGACCGCAGCCGGTGAGCGAGCATCGAGTCCCGCGGGAATGAGCAGGGTTTGCGGGCCGATCCGCATGCCGTGTCCGGCGAAATAAAACAGACCGACACCGCCCGCCTGCAAGCGCTGATGGAATTGGCCGATGGCTTCGCGCATTTGCCGCGGCGTCGCGTTCGTGCGCATGATGACGTGGAAGCCAAGCGTCTGAAGCCTGTCGCGCATGGCGGCGGCGTCGCGTGGCGCGTTTTCCCGCAGCGCCTCCACTTGTGAGCCATCGCGACCCGCAGCGCCCGCACCACCCACACCGTCCGCGCCATATGCGCCGTTGCCGATCACAAGCGCGATCCGGGGAGAACGCGCGTTGCCTGGTTGCGGCGCGAACGGAGTAACCAGCGAGAGCGGCAAGCTCGTTGCATTCGCACCCCGCTCGGCGCCCTCACGTTGTTGCGCTGCAAACGCATCGCCCCAATGCGTCTGCATTGCCCCGGCCACGCATACCAGCATGAATATTCGCCACATCTTCACATCCTGTTTGTTCCGGACAGAACATAGGCAATCGAAGACCGCACAACTCGCGGCCGCCGCCGGAATAAATCGCGCGAAACATCGACGCCCCTTATCGACCATCCATCTGCAACCTCTTAATAACGATAGCACGCGCTTTGCGCGTCACAACTGTCCGCGTGCCCCGAATGCGTCATACGGTTAACGAGCGTGGCGTATCTTTTTGGCAAGTTACGTCCTAAGCTAATTTCACAAAGTAGGGCGGCAAGCTCGTTTTAAGCAGGTGGCCGTCCAATCTCGCGCACATCCGCGACACCCAGCCGAACGCCATTGGCCATGACCACTCTTCGGGAGAGTGCGCTATGCGAAGAACCGTTACCCCCGTTGTTCTCGACGCGCGTCATGGATCGAATGCGCGTCGCGACGCATTGCGCCGAACGTTGCGCGCAACGCTGCTCCTCATGGTCGGCAACATGGTGCCGAGCGTATTCGCGGCGGCCGAGCATACGGCGTCGCCGCCGGGCGCCGAGGAATACATCATCTGGCCATCGGACGGCACCGTGATTCACGGCGGCAAGTTGTGGGTGCGCATGGGACTGCGGAATATGGGCGTGTGCCCGAAGGGCGTCGTGTTCCCGAACACCGGCCATCATCATTTGCTGATCGACACCGACCTGCCGCCGCTCGATCAGGAGATCCCGTCGGATCGCAATCATCTGCACTTCGGTGCGGGCGAGACGGATGCGCGTATCGAGTTGCCGCCGGGCAAGCACACGTTGCAGCTCATTCTCGGCGACCACAACCACGTGCCGCATGTGCCGCCTGTGTATTCGAAAAAGATCACTATCACCGTGCTAAAAGACTAGCGCGATCCGTTCGTTCAGAGCGAATCCGTCAGGACGGAGAGACCTTCATGTACAAGATCATCGCGGTCGCGGCGCTCTTCATGTCGGCGGCATTGGCTTCGCCGAATGCTGCCCTTGCAGGTACGACGCCGGCGCCGGCCGGCGCCCATGCGTATATCGGCTATCCCAATGACGGCCAGGTGGTGCCTGCCAACAAGCCGTTCAAGGTGTGGTTCGGCCTGCGGTACATGGGCGTGGCGCCGAAAGGCGTCAAGTTTCCGAATACCGGCCACCATCACTTGCTGATCGACACGGACTTACCGCCGATGGATCAGGAGATTCCGTCGGATCGCAATCATCTGCACTTCGGTGCGGGTGAAACGGAGACCATGATTCAACTCCCGCCAGGCAAGCACACACTGCAGTTGCTGATGGGCGACGACATGCATGTGCCGCACAATCCGCCGGTGTATTCGAAGAAGATCACCGTCATCGCGCGGTGACGCACGCTTGTTCATTGCGCGGCGTGACGTGGCGCGCTGGCTAACGCCTCAGTGTCACGCCGCAACCGACAATTTCGCGCGGGTTGTTGGCCACGATCCACCATCCGTCGCGCGCCGTTTTATCGTTCCATCTCGCGCTCAACGTTCCGCCGGCCCCGTAACCCTTTATCTACAGCATTCAGGCACATTTCTTAGGATAGGAAATCAATCCTGGCACAGCCCATGCATTAGTGACACTCGAGCAGACAAGTTGCTCGAACCCAACCGCAAACTGTGCTGTATTCCCTTCCAGGAGATTTACCATGAACACGCTGATGATCAAAGACCTGTCCATCACCGAACAACTCGACAGCAAGGCCATGAGCGCCGTGCGTGGCGGTACCGGCTACTATCCGTCCTCGTCGTACTTCAACTTCATGCCGGTGTATGCGCCGAACAACAGCAAGACCGTCGACGCCACCCAACTGATCAACACGACGCTGAACATCCAGAGCGCCAACGGCAACAACGCAGCGTTCGTCGCCGGCATCTCGAGCACGATCGACCCGCATGTGACCGCGAGCAACAACATCAACGTGCACTAAACGGCGCAGGCCGCCGCGGAGGCGCGACAGCCTCCGCGGGCGCTTACCGGCCGCTCCTCAAAAAGATTTCGCAACCAATCGTTCTTTTCACGCCACCCCCGTTTCACCGCCCCAATTCCCGCGCCGATCTTCCCGCCTCGCTTCGATGGTGAAGCCGCGCAGGAGATGCTTTACTTAAAGGGCGCGTGCTTCTCGTGCAACGAAGTGGGCGTCATCGGAGACCATCGTGTCAGCGTTGCTTTCGTCAGCTCGTCAGCGCTTTTTCCGCAGGACATCCGCACTGCGCAGCGTTTGCGCGGCGACGGTATGCGCGCTCTCGCTGTCGGCCTGTATCGATGTCAGCATGCCCGACTACAAGCGTCCCGACACGCCCGCCAAAGCCTCGTGGTCAGATCAGAAAGGCTCGCCCGTCTCGGCCGCCGCGACGATCGAACCCGACTGGTGGAAAGGCTTCCACGATCCCTATCTCGACACGCTGATTGCAAAGGCGATTGCCGGCAACTTCGATATCAAGGTGCTCGCCGCGCGTATCGACGTGGCCGGCACGCAGATCGGCGAAGCCGGGGCGGGCGCCTTGCCGACCATGGATATCGGCGCCGGCGCCAGTTTCGAAAAGACCACGCACCAAACTTTCTCCAAGCAGTACAACCTCGCGACGCAGGTGAACTGGGACATCGATATCTGGGGCAAAGTCGAAAAAGGCGTGCAGGCGCAGAAGGCGGAATTCCACGCCAGCGAGGCCGACTGGCGCGCCGGCTATCTTGAGTTGGTATCGAACGTATCGAGCACCTACTTCCAGATTCTGCAATTCGACGACCAGATCGAACAGCAGCAGAAAACGCTCGAAACGAACCGGCAAATCCTCGCCATTTACGACGGCCAGCGCCGCAACGGGCTCGTGCCGCAAACCCAGGTGTTGCGCCAACAGGCGGAGATCAACCGCCTGACCAATCAGTTGCTCGACCTGCGCCGTTCGCGCGCGCTCGCCAACAACGCGCTCTGTACGTTGATCGGCGTGCCGGCGGGTGAATTCCAGATGCCCAAAGGGCA
Source organism: Paraburkholderia sp. BL6669N2 (assembly GCF_003387275.1). Lineage (NCBI taxonomy): Bacteria > Pseudomonadati > Pseudomonadota > Betaproteobacteria > Burkholderiales > Burkholderiaceae > Paraburkholderia > Paraburkholderia sp. BL6669N2. The sequence goes on from NZ_QUNA01000002.1 coordinate 3,669,687, forward strand.
TTTGCAGCAGCGCGTGCAACTGCCGTCCGTGCCGGACGGTTTGCCCGCGCAACTGCTCGCGCGGCGTCCCGACGTGGTGGCCGCCGAGTTCAGAGTGCTGGAAGCGTACGACCTCGTCGGGCAGGCCAAGCTCGCGCAACTGCCGACCATCAGCCTGACCGGCCACGCCGGCACCGCGAGTTTCGCGTTGACCGATCTGCTGAAATCGTTCACGTATGGCTTCATGCCCAGCATCAACATTCCGCTGCTCGATCCCGGCGTGCGGGCGCATGTGAAAGTTACCAAAGCGCAATCGACGGTGGCCGAGCAACAGTATCGCGTGGCAGTGATGGGTGCGTTCGAGGAAGTGGAAAACGCGCTGGTCAACCTGAATTCGCACAAGCAGCAGCGCGTGGAATTGGAGCAGGAGGTGTCGCGGCTGCAGATCGTCGCGGATCAGATCCAGTCGCAATTGCGCCTCGGCGTGGTGTCGCAACTGGAGGTATTCGAAACCGAACGGACCTTGCTGGAGGCGCAGCAGGAACTGCTTGCCAACCATCAACAGATTCTGTCCGACACGGTGCTGCTTTATAAAGCGCTGGGCGGAGGTTGGCCGACCGTCGACGTGCAGGCACAAGTAAAGGAACACTGAGCTAATCCGCAACGTGGCGTGCAGCGTGGGGTATTTCGGCTGCATTTGACGCACTTGTTGCGTTCATAACCGATGATCTGAAAATTGACACCCGCCATGTGTGACTTACAATCATTGAGGAGCCGGCTTTTGCACGGCTCACATGAACAATATCTTTTCGCCGTAGTCCTTCGTCCCGTTTCCGTTGCGCTCTCGCCGCAACGGGTAAACGCTTAGTGATCCAGATAAAATGGCCGCCGGCGAAGCTCCGATTGCTGAGATGCGCGCGACAGAAGACGCCGCGTTCGACGTGGTGCTGTCGCCGGCCGCGTCCGCGCAACGTCCCGCGCTCGACGCGATTCGTATCGTCGACAACCTGTTTGCAATCGGGCGCAGCGAAGCACCTTTTACCGATTATCCCGCCGAGCGGATTGCGCGCCTGTCGCGCCGTCATGCGCGGGTTTTCACGGAACACGGCGCGGTCTACGTCGCCGACCTCGGCAGCAAGAACGGCACGACGGTGAACGGCGTGGCGGTGCGGCAGACTCCGGCGCGTCTGCGCGCCGGCGACGAACTGTGCTTTGGCGGCGAACTCTGCTACCGCGTGAGCATCGAGCCGCGCGCGCGTATCGTGGCGGCCGCCAGTCCGTCGGCGGCACCGGGATTGCTGCTGGTGCCGCAGCGCGACGACCTTGGCCTGCAACCTATCGAGGTGCAGGCATTCCCCTTTCTCGTCAGTAAGACAGACGACGTCTTTGCGCGCTACAAGGACCGCTATCCCCATCAGGTCAACTACATCTCGCGCCGTCACGCGCACATCTTTCTGAAGGGCGGCGAGCTCTACGTCGAGGATCTCGGCAGCACCAACGGCACATTTGTCGGTGGAAAGCGGCTGGATGAATCCGCGCTGCCGCTGGTGGAAGGAGACCTCGTTGCATTTGGCGGAGACCACTTCGTCTACAGGGTGACGCTGCAGAAACCCCCTGAAGTCGAGCCCACCGTGACACAACTATTCGTCAATCCGGCCGCCGACGAAGCGGTGGATCCCGACAAGACCACTTTCGTCGGCGCCGCGCATTCATTCCTCGATATCTTTTGCGTCGACCCCGGCCTCCAACGTGAAGATGAAGTCAACGAGGCGGCACAGCCCGCGTCCGCGCATGCGAAGCGCGACACGCCCACCGGCTCGGCAAAAGCGGCGACCGGCACGAACGGAACCAACGGTGCGCATGGCGCTGCCAACGCGGCCGCCGCGAAAGGCCGGCCGCGCCGTTGGCGTTTGCTCGCGGGCGAACTCGGCAAGGCGTTTGCGATCGACGATCGCGCGAGCGTGCGGCGCGTGGCGATATGGAGCGGCGCGGGCGTCGTGGTGTTGGCGGCGATTGGAACCACGCTGTATATGCGCGGTTCCTCGGAGCGCGAGTTGAAGAATTTGCTGGCGAACGGCGATTACACGAGCGCGGTCACGGCGGCATCGGGTTATCTGGCGAGCCATCCCACCGACACTAAAGTCAGCGCGCTCGCGAGCGAAGCGTTGTTGAAGGCGAAGCTTCCCAGTTGGCTGAATGCGCTACAAAAGGCGCAGTTCGATCAGGCCGACGCGTTGCTCAAGGAAATGCGTTCTTTGAGCGCGAATAACGCGGACGCCGCGTCGCTGATCAACGAATTGCAATGGGTCGGCGATCTGGAGCGTTTCGTCGCGGCGCGCGGCGGCATGGACGCGCCGATCCGCATGTACGCGGACGAGGGCACGATCAACAACCTGCTGCAACGCTGGGAAGACGACGCGAAGAGCCACCAGCGCGCGCTCGACCGCATCGCCTCCTACGTGCCCGTGTTCGCCGATCCGTATGCGCAGGCGCTGAGCCATCTGCGCAAACTGGAAAGCGACGATTCGGTGTATCTCGCCGCCATCGACCGTCTGAATGGGACGATCCGCACCGAACTGGCGCGCGATAAGCCCGACGCGCTGCCGCCCGTGCTCGACGATTATGCGCAGCGTTACCCGCGTCTCGCGGGCATTGACCGGGTGCGTCAGGATTTGCGCCAGTACACCGATTTGTTGAACGCCGCGCTGAGCCGGCAACTGGTGCCGTTGCTCGCGATGTTGAAGACGGCGCGCTTCAGCACGCCGCCGTTTCAGGCGCAGTTTCAACAGCTGGCGGCGAGCCGTTTGCCTTCGTCGGACGTGATTGCTCGCCACGATGCGGTGACGGCGGCCTGGCAGCGCGGCGACGCGCAACAGGCGCTCGCCGGTCTGCAGGCCATGCCCGCGGGGCCGTGGTCCGACGTGCTCGCGGCGGAACTGGCGCACAAGAAGTCATTGCTCGACCACTACGCACAGTTGCAGAAGACGCGCGGCGACAAGGATTACGACCAGCGTCTGCTGTCGTTCTACGCCAGCCTCGATCCGGCAACGGACGTGTGGTTCCTGCAGTCGATTCAGAAAGACGTCGCCGCCTTGCATGACAAAGCGCTGGCGCGTGCGCAAGATCTGCTGCTGCGCGCCCAGAGCCTATGGAAGCAGTATCGCGCGGGCGGATCGATCGGCGGTACGCAGCGTCTCGAAGCCGGTATTTCACCGGGATTTCGCAGCGAGGCGCGTCTGCTTTCGGATGCGCAAACGTCGGCGCAACAGGGCATGCGCATCTACACGCAACTGAAGGCGGATCATCCCGCCGACTTCGACCGTCTGCTGGCGGACATCGAAGCCGAAGCGAATTTGCAGCGCCGTTCGCTAACGGAATTGCGCATGGTGCTGGACCCGGGCCTTCTGAAAGCGAAGCTGGCATTGATCGGAGGCGAGCAGAGTGAAACGCGACAGTCACCCTAGGCCGTTGTCGGAGGCGCTGGAAGATCACAGCGTCGAGGGCATCGCGATCCTGATGGCGGAGCCGGTGCGGCTCGCGCGCGCGCTGATCTGGGCGATGGTCGCGCTGGTCGTGGTCGGGCTGTTGTGGTCGTTCGTGGGGCGGGCCGACGTGATCGTCAGCGCGCAAGGCACCTTGTCGCCGGAATCGGAGGTGCGCCGCATCTATGCGCCGATCGACGGCGAACTCGCCGATCTGTATATCGCCGAAGGGCAGCCGGTGCAGAAAGGCGATGTGTTGGCGCGCCTGAATGCGCGCGGCGCAATCGAAGCCGCCAGCAATGCATTGCAAGCGCAACTCAAACTGGAAGACGCCGAGCGCGACTGGAAGCAGTTCCCCGAGAAGAAAGCGCTAATGGAGCGTAAGGCCGCCGCGCTCAAAACGCAGATGGAAGTGGAGGCCCGCCAGCACGAAACGCGCGTTTCCGAAGGCACGACCAAACTAGCGGAAGGACAGAAGGCCGAACTCGACGAGGCGCGCAGCATGCTCGACAACGCCCGGCGCACGCGCGAAGCGGCGCGCCAGGAACTGGACCGCTACTCGCGGCTCTTCGCGCAGCCGGGCGGCGGCGGCATTGCCGAATTGCAGGTGGAGCAAAAACGCACGGCGGCAATGGAGGCGGATAACGCGTACCGTGTCGCCCAATCGAAGCTCGCGGAGCTGGATTTCCGCTTGAGCCACGAATACACGCAGGCGAACGCGCAACTGGAAACCAGCGGCCAGCAGACCACCGACCTGCAGCTTCAATACGATTCGGCGGTGCGCGACATTACCGACGCGGAAGACAAGTTGCGCCTGCAACTGCAAAGCGCGCGGTTGGTGTCCGAAGCGGCTGCGCGGATTCGCTTCGAGAACATCGACAAAGACAATTTTCTGCTGATTCTCGCGCCGGTTTCGGGTGTCATCACCGACGTGACGTCGACCCAGCGCGGCGACAAGATTCAGGCAAACGCGCCGCTCGGTGGCATTGCGCCCAAAGACGCACGGCCCGTGCTGAAGATCGAAATTGCCGAACACGATCGTGCGTTTCTGCACGAGGGCTTGCCGGTCAAACTGAAATTCAACGCTTTCCCGTATCAACGCTACGGGCTGATCAGCGGCACGCTGGCCTATATTTCGCCGGCCACCAAGCCTTCGGCGACGGACAAGCAGCCGGTCTACGAAGGCCGCGTCACGCTCGACAAAAATTACTACCAGATTGCCGACACGCGCTATCCATTGCGCTACGGCATGACGGCAAGCGCTGAGATCGTGGTGCGCGAACGGCGCCTGATCGATCTGGGTCTCGATCCGTTCAGGCAGGTGGCGGGATGACCGCACGGATCACACGTCAATTAAAGGAGCGGAAGAAATGACCGCGATAGTGCGAATCGATGACGAAGTCGTGGACGTGGCCGAGTTCATTCGTCTTCTGAAACTGACCGGCCAGTTCGAGAGCCTGATCGAGCAGATCGTGCGCGACAAGCTCACGGTTCACGCAGCGAAGAAGCAGGGCATTACCGTGACCGCCGATGAAATCCAGCAACGCGCCGATCAGTTCCGCCGCGTGCGCGGCCTGCACCGCGCGACGGATATGAATCAGTATCTCGACGCCCTGAATGTCAGTCTCGACGAATTCGAAGCCTTCATTACCGACGGGTTGTATCAGGAGAAGATGCTCGACGAGATCGGCAACGAGGCCGCGATCAAGGATTACTTCGCGCTCAATTCGCCGAAGTTCGACGCGATCGAGGTGAGCCACATCGTGCTCGACAGCGAGGGTAAGGCGAAGGAAATGATTTCGTACCTGCACGACGATCCCGACAGTTTCGCCGACATGGCGCGCGAGCATTCCATCGCGGATACGCGCGAGGCGGGCGGCGTGATCGGCAAGGTGCTGCGCGGCTCGTTGAAGCCCGATATCGAAGCGAAGATTTTCAACGCGGCGGTGGGCGATCTGCTGGGACCGTTTCCGTCTGCGGATCGTTCGTGCTTCGAGATTTTCGCCGTGACGGCCAAATATCCGGCGACGCTCGACGCCGACGTGGCATCCGAAGTCCGGCGCCTGCTGCGCGAAAGCTGGTTGATCTCACGCGCCCAGGAGCACGTGATCGAAGCGCGCTAGGCCGTTCGAGACCACGCGCCGTATTGAAACAACACCGCGACACGCCGATTCGAGGTCCGTAAGCACATGGATGCACCCCAGACCGCGCCCTCCGCCGCCGAGTTTCTCACCTCGGTGGAAATTTTTTCGCCGTTTTCGCGCGAAGAGATCGATCGTCTTGCCGAATATGCGCAGGCGCGCTTCTATTCGTTCGGAGAAACGGTTTGCTCAGCGGGCGAGACGGCTGACGGGCTGTATGTGATTCGTTCGGGTTCCGTGCGGATATTTACGGAGGAGCACGGTAAGGAAACCAGCATGGGGGTGCGCAAGTCGGGCGAGATCTTCGCCGATATCGCAATGTTGCGCACCTATGTCCACGAAGCGTCGGTGCGGTCGTCGGCGAAAACCGAATTGCTGTTCATTCCGCGCGCTGCGATCGAACCTGTGATCGTGGGCAATCAGGCCGCGTTGGCGTTCGTTGCCAGCTATGTGGCGATCAATTCGGCGGGCGGTTTCGTCGCGCAGTTATTCGATCTACGCGGCAAACTGAACAAGGCCGAACTCGAAGAGTATGTGCGCAGCGTCGGCGTGAAACGGGTGGCCGCGGGCAAGGAAATCCTCAAGCAGGACGGACGCGAGGACCGGCGCCTTTACGTGGTGCGCCATGGCGAAGTGCGTATCGTGCGGCACGAGGAGGGGCATGACTACACGCTCGCCACGCTCGGAGAAGGCGAGATATTCGGCGAAAAAGCGTGTTTGATGCGCCAGGAGCAGATGGCGTCGGTGGTCGCGACAACCGATACGCGGCTGCTGGTGATTCCGGAGCGCACCGTTCACTTCATTCTCGAACGCAATCCGAAACTGCGCGAAGTGCTCGACGAGCGGATTCGCTACGGCGACCGTGAGTTGCAGCGGCAAAAGCGGGTCGAGCAGCGGCGCAAGCTGCCGCTGCTCGACTTGCAAAGCAAGCCCGAGTTCGGCGAGAAAGTCATCAAACGCTTCGCGCTGGTCGAGCAGGCGGAAGAAATGGATTGCGGTGCGGCGTGCCTTGCGATGGTATGCCGCCACTACAGTATTCCAATGACGCTTGGCAAATTGCGCGAGCTCGCCAACGTCACGACCCAGGGCGCGACGCTCGACAGTCTCGCGCGCGCCGGCGAATCGCTCGGCTTTACAGCGCGCGGCGTGCAATGCACATTCGATTCGTTGCGCGGTTTCGATCTGCCGTTCATCGTCCACTGGGAGGGCTATCACTACGTCGTGGTGTACGGGCTCTCCAAGGATTACGTGTGGGTCGCGGATCCGGCGGTCGGCTTCAAGAAAATGACGGTCGAAGATTTCGAGCGCGGCTGGAGCGGCACCTGCCTGCTGTTTACCGGCGGACCGCATTTGCTACAGATGTCCGCCGCGCGTTCGCCGTGGATTCGCTTTGTCGGGTACCTCAAGCCGTACAAGAAGATTCTCGGCCACCTGTTTCTCGCCACTTTCGTGATTCAGGTATTGGGCGTGATTCCGCCGCTGATTATCCAGAACATTCTCGACGGCGTGATCGTGCATCAGAATGTCAGCCTGCTGCATCTGCTGATCGGCGGCCTGATCATCGCCAATGTCTTTTCGCAATTGATGTCGTCGATTCGCGCGTATCTGGCGAACTTCATGGTGCGCAACATGGACTTCGCGATGATGTCGCAGTTCTTCAAGCACACCATGTCACTGCCGTTCTCGTTTTTCGCCAAGCGCAAGACCGGCGACATTTTCGCGCGCTTTCAGGAGAACCAGACGATCCGTGCATTCCTCACTGAGTCCACTGTCACCACGGCGTTGAACCTGCTGATGGTCTTCATCTACTTCACGATCATGTTCGTCTACAACGTGAAGATGACGCTGGTGCTGATTGCTTTTGTCATTCCGATCATGGCCCTGACCGCGATCGCCACGCCGAAGATCAAAGGCTATGCGCGCGAAGTGTTCACCGCGTCGACCGAATCGAAGTCGTTTCTGATGGAAGCGCTCGCCGGCGTGGAGACCATCAAGGGCATGGGTATCGAACGGCCGGTGCGCTTGCGCTGGGAGAAGAAGTACGCGAAGGCGCTCGAAGTGCAATATCGCGCGCACGCGTTCAACATTCTCGTGGGACTCGGCAGTCAGTTGCTGAACGCCGCGACGACGATCGCGATTCTGTGGGTCGGCGCGAATCTCGTGCTGGCGCGTGAAATGACGATTGGTCAGTTGATCGCGTTCAATGCGTTCATGGGGAGCGTGCTGGGTCCGCTCATGGGCCTGGTCGGTTTATGGAGCATGTTGAACGACGCGGGCGTGGCGATGGAGCGCCTGGGCGATGTGCTCGATATCGAACCCGAGCAGAAGCCCCAGGATTTGCCGTCGCGCGTGATGTTGCCCGAACTGCAAGGCGAGATCAGCCTCAGCGGCGTCTATTTCCGTTATGGCGAAAACGACTCGGCGTACGTGCTCGAAAACATCAGCTTCGATATCAAGCCCGGCGAACTGGTGGCGATTGTCGGACGCAGCGGGTCGGGCAAGACGACGCTCGCCAAACTGCTGGTCGGCTTCTATACGCCGACTGAAGGCAAGATGACGATCGACGGCTACGATCTCGGCGTGGTCGATAAAGCCTATTATCGTGCGCAGATCGGCTATGTGATGCAGAGCAATCTGCTGTTCTCCGGCACGATTTCCGAGAACATCGCGAGCGGCGACGATGCGCCCGACCGGCGCCGTATCGAGGAGGTCGCGAAGATGGCCGACGCGCACGGATTCATCAGCAAGATGCCGCTCGGCTACGAGCAGATTGTCGGCGAGCGCGGCATCGGCTTGTCGGGCGGGCAGATCCAGCGGCTGTGCATTGCGCGGGCGCTGTATCACGATCCGCGTCTGCTCGTATTCGACGAAGCGACCTCCGCACTGGACTCGCAATCGGAGAGCAATATCCTCGGCAATATGCACGACATTCTGAAGGGCCGCACGGCGGTGATCATCGCGCACCGGCTTAGCACCATCATGCGTGCCGACAAGATTCTCGTGCTGTATGAAGGGGCGATTGTCGAACAGGGGCGCCACGATGAGCTGATCCAACGCGGCGGCATGTATTACCAGCTGGTACAGAAACAGTTGAGTGCATGATGATGAAGATACTCGACCAGATTGAAGAGGCCAGCCCCGCGATTTCCTACGCGGGCCTGATCGAGCGGATCGAGATTCTACGCTCGACACTGCGCTGGTCGTCGCGGCTGGAGCGCGCGGATATCGACAAGCTGCTCCGGCAAGCCACCTCGCTGCGCGACGAGGTGATGCAGCTTTCGCACAAGGAGCGCTTCGTGCAAGCGGCGGTGGCCGCGGAGCCGCAGGAGCGCGCCGACCTGTCGCGTGGCGCGCGTCGCAAGGCCTTGCTCGAACGCAGTTTCATTTTCGAAGGGACGTTCGGCGATAATCCACGCCTGCTCGAATCGCTTGAAATCGCCGAGAAAGCCGCGCCGACTGATTTACCGGTATTGATCGACGGCGAAAGCGGCACCGGCAAGGAGTTGATGGCGAAGGTGATTCACGCCAACGGTTCGCGTTCCGACAAACCCTTCATTTCCGTGAACTGCGGCGCGATTCCTGACAACCTGCTGGAGTCGGAATTGTTCGGGCATCGCAAGGGTGCGTTCACGGGCGCTTCGAACGATCGCAAGGGCAAATTCGAAAGCGCGCATACAGGTACGATCTTTCTCGACGAAATCGGCGAATTGCCGCTTGCTGGCCAGGTGAAGCTGCTGCGTGTGCTGGAAGCGCACGAGATTCAACGCGTCGGGTCCGATGAAACGATTGCGGTGGACACACGCATCGTCGCGGCGACCAATCGCAATCTGCGGCAGCTCAGCGAAGAGGGCAAATTCCGCGAGGATCTGTTCTACCGGCTTAGCGTGATTCATGTGACGTTGCCGCCGCTGCGCGAGCGTCGCGACGAAATTCCGTTGCTGATTTCGTGGTTCGGTGACGAAGCCGCCGGCACGTTAAAGCGCAGGCCGGTGCGATTGACGCCGCGTTTGCGGGACTTTCTGCTGAACTACGCGTATCCAGGCAATATCCGCGAGTTGCGCAACGTGATGTATCGCGTGTCGTGCCTGGCCGGCGATATGGCCGACGTCGATCATTTGCCTGTGGATATGCGGCCGGCGGCGCCCGGGTCGGCGGCGGCGTCCAACGCCGCGACCGCAAGCGGGCAGGAGCCGATCAGCGTGGCGAACCTGATGTCGCTGAGCGACGCGAAACGCGCCGCCAGCGACGACGCCGAAAAAGCCTTCCTCGAGCGCGGCCTTCGCGAAGTGAGCGGCACCGTCGCGGAATTGGCCCGTCGTATCGACATGAACCGCTCGCATCTGCAGATGCTTCTGAAAAAACACGGCCTGCATTCGAAGGATTTTCGCAATCGTAATCAGCCGGCCGCGAACAAGAACGGCGCTGAAGACCGCGACGATGAAGACAACGAGACCTGAGACCGCGGCGTCACGCCAATAGGTTCATGGCGCCGGGTTGAGCAGCGTTTTGTCGGCCGCGTTAGGGTCTTCGGCGCGCACGACCACGGCGGTGATGTTGTCGCGGCCGCCACGCGCGAGCGCCATGTCGACGAGTTCGTCAGACGCGTTCGCGCTTGCCGCATTGCTCAGCACAGCGAGCATGTCTTCTTCACTGACTTCGTTGCTCAGGCCGTCGCTGCAGAGAAGGAAGACATCGCCGTCCGCGACCTCGATCGCATCGTCGTCGAGTTCGAGCAGGTCGGTGGCGCCCACGGCGCGCGTGATCATGTGTTGTGCCGGATGATGCCGCGCCTCTTCCTCCGTAAGCACGCCGAGCGACTTCAGCGCTTCCACCTGACTGTGGTCGCGCGTGAGTTGCCGCAGGCTGCCTTCGCGCAGCAGGTAGAGGCGGCTGTCGCCGGCCCAGATGTAGCCGCAGAAGCGATCACAGGCGAGCAGCACGACGACCGTGCTGCCGATACGCTGCACCTGACGGCGCGCGGCTTCTTCCCGCAACTGGCGATTGGCGGTTTGCAGGCGCGCGCGCGCATCGGCGATGAAGGACTTCATGCTGACGGGCGGCGTCAGCCCGCTGAGCGCGTCGATCACCAGACGGCTCGCCAGATCGCCGACTGCGTGTCCGCCCATGCCGTCGGCGACGGCCCAGCGTCCGAGCGCGGACTGGTCGAGGCACGAATCTTCGTTGATTTCGCGGACGCATCCGGCGTCGGAACGCGCGGACGACGTCCAGCGAAATTGGCTCGCACAGGTCACAACGTTTACACCATGTCGTTTGTGCTGCGTGCGTCGGGAGAGACACGAATGTTCGAGTTCGCGCCGGTGTTGCGTACATCGACCGACTGGAACGTGTTGATCATCTGGTTAGCATAGAAGTTGTTGGTGACGTCGTACAGGTTCACGACGGGTCCAATGCTCGGCGTATCGCGTACATAAGGCTGAATCCAGCCGTACACCCACGGGGCGCCGCCGCCGCCGCGGATCGCCGCCATCGCTTTACGGTCTAGCGCGAGGTTCAGCGAGAGGTCACTCACTGTAATAGAAGCCATGTCGTTTCTCCGGTTGGCCGCGTGTGTAACGCGCGCGGTGACGCGCGGTTAAGATGTATCTGGCCGTTATAGTGCAAGTGCTATGCCAATTTGCGAATGATTCGTGCGGTTTGTCGTAGTGCCTTGATTGCCGGGCGATTCCGAGCGGCTGGTTATGCAGTGCATGAGCACGCATGAATTAATCGGTCGGCTGGCAGCCAACATGCCCTCGTTCGAACCGATGCGCGACCCAACACATTTCTGCCGCTCGCCGCACCTCTTCAATCGAAGTACCCCCCATCCACAGCAGCTAAAAATGAGCGCCGTTCGCCGACACTTCGGCGGGATTTCTGTCGGGCCGCAACGCACACTCGTTGCTTCCGGAATTCCATCATTTCCCGCGAAACCCTTTAAATAAAGGCTTTCGCGCACATGGCCCGGATGATGCAAAAGATCTCGCAACAGTGTTGGAATCAAAGCGAGACAGCCATGAACACGAACCAAACCAGCGAACACAGCGCAGACCGCTGCGACGCCGCGTCCACCATCGACCTGCCGATCGGCGCGCATCTCGTCACGCAACGTCGCGGTTACGAGCACCACGGCATTTATGTGGGCAATGGACGCGTGGTTCATTACTCGGGCTTCGCGGGTTCAGCGCATCGCGGCCCGGTTGAAGAAGTAGAACTGGAACGCTTCGCCGCCGGCCATCCGTTGACGATTCGTTCGACCCCGTCCGCCCGCTACGTTGGCGACGAAGCCGTACGCCGCGCACGCTCCCGTCTCGGCGAAAACCATTATCGCCTGCTGACGAACAACTGCGAGCACTTCTGCGCATGGTGCCTGATTGGCGAAAGCCGTAGCGAACAAGTGCATTGCTGCCTGCGCCATCCGCGTACCGGTATGCATGCGCTGGTGTGCCTCGTGAAGGCCTTTGTGGAAAGCAGCGCGAAGGGCGTTCACGGTGCCGCTCAGTTGGCGTGAACCAGCGGCATCGAACTTCAGCGACTCACTTCAACGACTCGTTTCAGTAATTCAACCGTTCAAGGATTCAAGGAGAACATCATGGCCGCAGCGGAAAAGACCTTGCATTGGGCCGTAGACAAATGGCTTGCCCCGACCCCGTCGATGCCCGCACGCGTCGTGCAGTTTTGCCACCGTGCGTCGCAACATCAGCGCTATGTGTGCGTGGAAGCCTTGCGTCCGGGCGGCATGCTGTCGATCTTCTTCTTCCGTCACGACGACGGCTCGTGGAATGTGTTTCCGCCGCAAGCCGAACGGCCCGCCATGAACGGACATCGCCGCGCATTGCTGGCTGCCTAGTTCTGCGTCTGCGCAGACGCTTCCTTGATGATCCATTGATTGAACAGCAACATCGCCGGTGTCATGGTTTTGCCCTTCAGCCATGTCAGCCAGTAACTGCCGGCATGAACCTCCACGTCGAACGGGCGCACCAGCCGGCCTGTGTTGATCTCGTGATCGAACATCAGCGCGGGCGCGAGCGCGACACCCGCACCCTGCATCGCCGCTTCCACCATCAGCCGCGACGAATCGAACACCGGCCCGCGAATCGGCCGCGGCGGAATGCCCGCGGCGCTGAACCAGCTCATCCAGTCATCGGCGCGGTAGGAGCGCAGCAAGGTTTCGTCGACGAGATCCTCCGGCTTCGACAGGCGCGCGGCGATCTCCGGTGTGCACAGCAGCGCGAGCGGCGCGTCGAGCAGGCGCGTCGCGACCGAACCGGGCCACGTGCCGTCGCCGAAACGGATCGCGAAGTCGAGGCCTTCGGTGGCGAGATCGACCAGGTTGTTGTTGGTCAGCAGGCGCAGTTCGACGAACGGATGCGCGTCGCGGAACGACTTGAGGCGCGGCATCAGCCAGCCGACCGCGAAGGTGCCCACCACGCCCACCGTCAGGACCTCGTGAAAGTGGCCGCCTTCGAATTGTTTGAGCACCGCTTCGATGCGATCGAATGCATCGGTCAGCACCGGACGCAGCGCGAGGCCCTCGTCGGTCATGGCGAGGCCGCGCGGCAGACGTTTGAACAGCGTGGTGCCAAGCCGCTCCTCCAGGGTTCTGACCTGCTGGCTGACGGCGGCCTGGGTGACGTTCAGTTCGAGTGCCGCGCGCGTGAAGCTCAGGTGCCGGGCGGACGATTCGAACGCGCGCAGCGCGTTCAACGGAAGGTACGGTCTCATGGCGAAGGCATAAGATTTTCTTGGAAGTAGGCTAACTTATCATCGTTTGTCAGCGATCGGCGGAAAACCGATAGTGGCGGCTTCACAAAGGAGCGGCGATGATCACAAGACGGAAGTTCGCGGGTGCGATGCTGGGCGTTTCGATAGCTGGGCTTGCGGTTAGGAGTGCCGGCGCGTTTGGCAAGGCATCCGGCAAAGTGGTGAAAACAGGCGCGGCGGAGCAAGGGTCCGAGTTGGCGAAGGCGGACGCGATCCGCCGGCGGCTCGTTGAAATCGAAGCGGCGAGCGGCGGCCGGCTGGGGGTGTCGATCGTCGATACGATGTCCGGCTTGCACGCAGGCTTGCGGACCGACGAGCGCTTTCCGATGTGCAGCACCTTCAAGATGCTGGTGGCGGGCGCTGTATTGGCGCGTACGGATCGTGGCGAGGAAGACTTGCAGCGGCGCGTGGTGTTTTCACAAAGCGACGTGGTGTCCAATTCGCCGGCCACGAGCAAGCACACGCGCGAACTGACCGGCAATGCGGGCATGAGCATCGCCGAGCTGTGCAAGGCGGCGATCACGCTCAGCGACAACACGGCGGCGAATCTGTTGCTCGCCACGTTTGGCGGCCCGGCGGGATTGACCGCGTTCGCTCGCAGTCTCGGTGACGGCGTCACGCGGCTGGATCGCATCGAGCCGATGCTGAACGAAGGGACTCCCGGCGATCTGCGCGACACCACCACGCCCAACGCCATGCTCGGCAATCTGCGCGAGTTGCTGCTCGGCGAGCGGTTGTCGTCATCGTCGCGGGCGCAACTGCTGGCGTGGCTCGCCGCTAACGAGACCGGCGGCGCACGGATTCGCGCCAAGCTGCCGAAGGATTGGGGCGTGGGCGACAAGACCGGCACCGGCGATCACGGCACGGCCAACGACGTGGCGATTCTCTGGCCGCCCGGACGCGGTCCGGTGCTGGTGACCGTGTATCTGACCGAAACGGATGGCAACGCGGCGCGCAGCAACGCGGCGATCGCGGATGTGGGCGCGCTGGTGGTGGCGTCTATTTGATCCCGGCGGGGACCGGCACACACGCGTTCCACGCAACGCGATGCGATGACCGAAGCGCCGATCGAAGTGTGCGACACTAGGGCCACACCGAAAGGGGCAACAGCGAATCGGCCTCGATGGATGCGGTGAGAAGTTGACTGTCCATGGAAATGCTCGACACCTTCTGCCGACGTTCGTCCAGGTGAGCCGTCGGCTTGATCAACCACGCATCGCTGCCTTGATTCGGAGTCCCCTATGTCTGTCTATGTGCTGGCATTGCTGATCGGCGTCGTGGCCGGTCTCCGCGCGATGACCGCGCCCGCCGCGGTCAGTTGGGCGGCGCATCTGGGCTGGTTGCCGTTGCAAGACACGCCGCTGGCCTTCCTCGGCTTTACCGCCACGCCGTATATCTTCACGGTGCTGGCCATTGTCGAACTGATCACCGATCAACTGCCGAAAAGCCCCAGCCGTACCGTGCCGATGCAATTCGGCGCGCGTCTCGTGCTTGGCGGCTTGAGCGGCGCGGCGATTGGCGCGGCACATGGCGGAGTGGGGAACGGCCTGATCGCGGGATTGATCGGCGCCGTGATCGGCACCCTGGGCGGCGCGAGAGTCCGCGGCGCGTTGGCGCGTGCCTTTGGGCGGGACCAGCCGGCCGCGTTGATCGAAGACGCGGTGGCGATCGTCGGCGCGGTGCTGATCGTGATGGCGTTGCGTTGATGCGCTTCGGCGAGACGGGACGCGCCTCGTCTCGCTGACGCAGTTCGGGCGCTTCAACCGACCCGTGCAATGCGTGAATCGGCGGATGCCTGCGGTGCCGGCAGGGCACTTGTAACCGCAGTGGCGGGAATCAGCTTGCCGCGCGCTAGCAAGCCCAACGTCTTCCCCGCCAGAATCGCGATGATCACATTCGCCGCGATGAACAGAACCGGAGCGGCGTATTCGACCGGACCCGTCGCACCTCGTTCGACCATCCGGAGCGCCATCGTCGGCAATGCGGCGACGCCGAAGCTGAAGGCCCAGTAAGCCGGCACGAAGGCCTGTTGGCGAATCCACGGCAGCAAACGCAGGAGCAGCAGAGCCTGGTACAAGCCATAACCGAGCAGAATCATGGCGAACAGGTCAGGTGTACCGCTGCTCAGACTCAGATAGGTCACGCCCCCGACGACCGGCGGCGCGAGCTGGATGCCGAGCACCGGGCGCAATGCGTCGGGCAGCGGTTCATGCACGGCGGCGCGGTGCAGGATCAGCGATTCGATCGCGAGCCACGACAGCAAACCTGCTCCGAAAAAGAGTTCGCCCAGTTGGTGAAAGCCGAACGCGGCCGAAGCCGTGCCCGCCACGAAGCTCGCTCCCACGGTCGGCAGATAGATGGCGGGCGTCACCAGTTCGGGCTTGCGGCCGCCTTGCCAGAGCCGTCCATGCAAATACGCTCCGAGCGCGAGTTGCGCGACTACGGCGACGCCGAACAGCGCGAGCGCCAATGTATGCGCGTAAGGCTGCAGAAGCTGGGCCGCGAGCAGGCTCGAAATAGGAGCGAGCGCCGCAAACGACGATTGCACCGGATGCTGCATTTCCGCTCGCGCTTCGTCGGCATGCGTCAGCCATTTTTGCCCGTAGGCCGCCAGAATCACGAGCCACACGACGAGCGCGGCTATTGTCATCACATCGCCTATCACGGCGGGCAGGTGCCAAAGCCTGATCGCCACGCGCCACAAGTTGGCGAGCGCCAGTGCGCCCACCGCGATCCCGAAGAAAGCAACTGGAATCGTGCCACGATTGCTGTTCATCACCGATCCTCCGAAAGTTGCGTCGCGCGCCGTTGTTGCGGCTCTGCGCGATCGATGACGTACTGTAAAAGACCGCGGCCAAACGCTGAATGCTGGGCGCGCTCAACAAATCGCGCGATCGTCTCAAGATGCAACGTGACGCATCCGGCCGGCGTTCGCACGGCGGTGGCCGCTCGAGTTCGGCATTCCGCGCGGAATCAGCGCCAAACCGCGCGTGGCGGGTATGACAGCCCCGCGTCATGGCGTAAAATTTCCGCTTCCCCATGAAGTCATGCCATCCATGCCAACGCCCGCGGACAAATCGAACACGAAGGAAAGCGAAGGTGTGGCCGTCATCGATCGTGCTTGCGCCATCCTGTTCGCATTCCGGCCAGACGACGACGCGCTCACGCTCGCCGAACTGGCGGCGCGCACGGGGCTTTACAAGAGCACGTTGTTGCGGCTCGCGGGCTCGCTGATCCAGCACCGCTTGCTGCTGCGTCTCGACGACGGCCGCTATCAGCTCGGCTCCGCCACCTTCATGCTGGGCGCGCTATACCAGCGCAGCCTGAACCTCGGTGATATTGTCGTGCCGCTCATGCGCGATCTCGCGGAAACCAGCGGCGAAAGCGTGTCGTTCTATGTGCGTGACGAAGCGGTGCGGGTGTGTTTGCATCGGGTGGATTCGAAGCACGCGGTGCGTTTTCACGTGCGCGAAGGCGACGTGCTGCCGCTGGAAAGCGGTTCGGGCGGCCTTGCGTTGCTCGCCTTCGGCGGCATGCCGGGCGCACCGTACGAGAAGATTCGCGAGGACTTCTACTGTGTGTCGATCGGCGAACGCGACCGGGAGACGGCGGGCATTTCCATGCCGGTATTCGGCGTGCGCCAGAGCCTGCGTGGCGTGCTGACGCTGGCCGGTCCGAGCTCGCGTATCGATCAGGCATTCCTCGAACGCAATCTCGGCGCGCTATTCGATTGCGCCGCGCGCGCCACCGATGCCCTGGGCGGCGATTCGCGCGCTATGCGCAATGCGCAGCGGCGTGCGGCCGAAGTTCAGGACAAGTAGTTCATGGCAAGTAGTTAGGGTGAGCGGTTCAACGCAAGCGGCTCAAGGCAAATGCCGCTCGGGCTTGCCGGTGTACGTGTAGGCCATCTGGCGCGGCATCGGACCTTTGTTGCGTTCCTTGCGACCGCGCTGTTCCCATGCATGCGACAGAATCCCGACCGCGCGCGAAAGGCAGAACACGCCGCGCGCCAGTTCCGGCGCAAAGCCGAGTTCGGCATAGATCACAGCGGTGGCGCCGTCGATGTTCATCGGTACGGGCTTGCTCTTGCGGCTCATCAGCAGCGCCTCGATGCCGCGCGCAATCGCGGCATAGCGTCCGCTGATGCGCTCCGTACGCACGTTCTCATCCACCAACGCAAGAAGCCGCGGCGCACGCGGATCGACCGGATGAAAGCGATGCCCGAAGCCGGGCAGATATTTGCCGTGCTCCGCGATGAACGTATCCACACCTTGTTCTACGGCGTCGTCCAACACGGCGCCCGCCTGCATGCGCGCATCGATCGAGTCATACAGTTCGACCGCCTGTTGACCTGCGCCGCCGTGCACGTCGTCCAGCGCGTTAATCGCGGAGGCCATTGCGCCGTTCAGCGGCAAGCCGCAACTGGTCGCCATCCGCGAGATCGCAATCGACGGCGCATGCGGCCCATGATCCACCGACGACACCAACGCCGCTTCGAACAAACGCGCCTGCTCGGTGTCGGGCAATTCGCCGCGCAGCATCAGCCAGATCATTTGCGGAAAGCTGATGTTGCCGATCAACTCCTGAATCGGAAAGCCGCGCACGTTGATCGAGCCCGGATGAATGTCGATGATCGAGGTGCTCCAATAGTCGGCAGCGAGCTTCGCTGCGTCGAATGCGTGCGTCATGTTCAGATCACTCCTTCGGCGCGTAGTTGATCGATATGTGCGTCGTCGTAACCGAGCGCGGCGAGCTGTTCATGTGTGTGGGCCGAGAGAACCGGCGCGGGTGTGCTCGGCGCCGTGTCAGCATCGTGCAGACGAAAGCCCGCGCGAGTCACGCGCTGGCGATCCGTATTCGCATCCGCGGCGAATTCGCGGATGAAGCCGCGCGACTCCAGATGCGGATGCGCGAGAATCTCCGGCACCGACATCACGCGGCCGGCCGGCACGCCGGCTTCAAAGAAACGGGCCTCCCAGTTCGCGGCGCTGTCCCGCGCGAGTGCCGCTTCGATTTCCGCTTTCAACGCGGCGCGATTCACCTTGCGCGCGTTGCGCTCGGAAAAACGCGGATCGTCGAGCAGATCCGCTCGGCCGATCAACTGACACAAGCTCGCGAACTGTTTGTTTTCGTTAGCGGCGATATTGAGCGGGCCGTCGCCGGTTTTGAAAGTACCGGACGGCGCGGCGGTGAAGTTCTCGTTGCCCATCGGCGTCGGCGTGACGCCGGCGTTCAGGAAGTTCGAGACGACCCATCCCATTGTCGCGAGCGTGGCTTCGAGCATCGACACATCGAGCAAGCGGCCATGTCCCGTGGCGCGTGCGTCGAGCAGCGCGGCGCAAATGCCGAACGCCGCCGTGAGACCGCCCACCGTGTCCGACACCGGATAGCCGACGCGCAACGGGGCGCTGTCGGCATCGCCGGTCACGCTCATCACGCCGGAAATACCCTGAATGATTTGATCGTAAGCAGGGCGTTTCGAAAACTCGCCGTCCATGCCGAAGCCGGAGATCGCGCAATACACGAGCTTCGGATTGACCTCGCGCAGCGCCTCGAAATCGAGGCCGAGACGCGTCATCACGCCGGGCCGGAAATTTTCCACCAGCACGTCCGCAGTTTTCACGAGATCGCGCAGAATCGCCTTGCCACGCGGGTCTTTCAGATTGAGCGTGACGGATTGCTTGCCTGCGTTCACGGCGACGAACGAGGCGCCCATGTTGCGCGCCGACGCCTCCTTGTCGGCGCCCAGGCGCCGCGCCAGATCGCCGCCGTCCGGATGCTCGACCTTGATCACTTCGGCGCCGAGCAACGCGAGTTGATACGCGCAAAACGGGCCGGCCAATACATTCGATAAGTCCAGTACGCGGACTCCAGCCAACGGCAGCGTCATGTTCAAAACCTCTTGTTCAGAATGCGAAGCAATGCGATGCAATGCGGTTCAATGCGAAATCTCGTCGAGATTGCGATGGTTGGTCCGTGGCCCGAAGATGCCGATCGCGCCCATCACCATCACCATCGACGCGCTGATCAACGCAAACACACCGCTTACGCCGAAGTGACGCAGTGCGAACGCGATCATGAAGCCGGAGAACATGGCCGAGAGACGCGACATCGAGTAGACGAAGCCGACGGCGCGCGCCCGCAGACGCGTCGGGAAGAGTTCGGTTTGATACGCGTGATAGCCGACCGAGAGCAGCGTGCCGCTCAGCGTGATCAGCACGCCGAGCGTCATCAGCATGGCGGGCGAGGTTTGCGTTGCGAACAGGCTGCCGAACACGGCAATGCCGAGTGCCGACAGCACGATCAATGTCTTCCGTTCGATGCGGTCGGCGATCGCCATACCGATCAGCGGTCCGAACGGATTCGACACCGCGATCACGAACGAGTAGAGCAGACTGTGTGTAATCGTCACGCCTTTGGAGACGAGCAGCGTTGGCACCCACGAGGCGAAGCCGTAAAAGCCGATTGCCTGGAACAGATTGAAGATGAGCATCGTGATCGCGCGTTTGCGATACGGCGGCTGCCAGATTTCGCGGAAGGCGGCCTTGGTGGTCGCCGGTTCGACGGTCGGCACGGCGGGCGGCAGCGGCTTGCCGTATTGCGCGGCGACTTTCGCTTCCAGCGCCTGCAGCACCTGCTCGGCTTCGGCGGCGCGGCCTTGTTGCGCGAGCCAGCGCGGACTTTCCGGCAGGCGTCGGCGAATCGCCCACACCACCACCGCGCCCAACGCGCCGATGATCACGACCCAGCGCCAGCCGTCGAGTCCGAACGGCGTGAGCGGCACCAGCCACCACGCGAGAAACGCGACCGACGGCACCGCGGTGTACTGCACCAGATGCACGAATGCAAACGCACGTCCGCGCAAATGTTTAGGCACGAGTTCGCTGACGTAAGTGTCGATCGTCACCAGTTCGACGCCCACGCCGATGCCGGCAATCAGGCGCCACAGATTGATGGCGGGCGCCGTGCTTTGCAGCGCCATGATCAGCGTCGCGGCGGAGTACCACAGCAACGACACGGTGAACACGGTCTTGCGGCCGTAGCGGTCGGCCATGCCCGCCAGAAAAAACGTGCCGATGAAGAGCCCGGCAAACGAAGCCGCCACGAACGCGCCAAGGCCGGACACGCCGAAGAACGACGCGGTGGTCGTCGAGTAAACCCCGCTTTTGACGAGGCCGGGCCCGACGTACGCGGTGAAGAACAGATCGTAAAACTCGAACCAGCCGCCGATCGACAGCAGGAACACCAGCATCCACACCGCGCGCGTCGCGGGCAGGCGGTCGATGCGCGCGTTGACGCCGGGCGTGAGCGCCGGCGCGTCGGCGCTAGAGTGGGGCGACGCGCCGGACGCGTCGTCGATCGGCAGGCTTGCCATGGAATATCTCCTTCGGGTGTCTCTCGTCGGTATCGTTCTGTTAGATAGAACGACGTTCTATTTAATGAGTGTGCCGAGAGTAGTCGGTGTGGCCGGTAGTGGGGAATTCGGGGTTTTACCTAGAGAGGAGAAATAGCGCCTGCGGCTGGGCGCTCGCGCCGGCACGCCGGACGGCGCGGTCCGGCGCCCCAACGCTTTACGCGGCCATGCGCTCAAGCATGGCCAGCAGCGTGTCGAATGAAAGCGGCTTGCGCGCGTATTCGATGCGAGGATTCGGCTGCACGGGAATATCCGCGGCCGCGCTGCACAGAATGATCGGAATGGCGCGCAGGTCAGGATCGGCGTTTAGCGTTGTGCACAATTGCAGCCCCGACATGATCGGCATCATGCAGTCCGACACGATGATGTCGGGTCGGGTCTGGCGTATCTGTTCGAGCGCTGCGGCCCCGTTCGACGCCGTCAGCACGGTATAGCCGTGCCGCTCCAGCAGCAGCCGCCAGACTGTCAGGATGTCGAACTCGTCGTCCACGACCAGAATGGTTTTCATGGGCGGCTAGGTATTTCGTCGCTGCGGCAGCGTAGCCGACAAGCCGCCCGGCGAATGCAGGCTGGCGGGGCTCCCCGAGTTTTCGATCACGTCGAGCCCTTGAGACGAAATCACAAGTTCGCGCAGGGAGGTGTCGTGGGCGCTTTCACGCTGCTTGACCACCGAAATCATGCGGCGCAGACCCGTTTCCGTTTCGGCGTAACGCAGCAGCACGAGGTTTTCGGTCAGCGCCGAAACGCGCACGCTCTTCGCGTGGCCGGGATCGGCGTAAAGCGGCAACTCTTCGGTCAGCAACGTGGTGATGCAGGCTTCGCGAAGCTGGTGTAGCAGCGCATTCAGGAACAGGCCGAAGCGCTCGGTGCGCAACGCGGAATCGCGGAAACCCTCCACGCCGTCGATAACGATGCGCGACGCGCCGATTTTCTTGACCGTGGCGAGCGCGGTGGCCGCGAGTTCGTCGACGGCGAGTTCGATGGCCGGCTGCCATTGAATCACGAGCCGGCCGTCCTCATACGCGTCCGCGAGTCCGATCGACACGGCCTCAGCCTTGCCGACCAGTCGCTGCGGTCCTTCGTAGAAACCGAGGTACACGCAACGCTCGCCGCGCGCGATGCCGGCCGCGAGAAACTGCAGACAGAGGACGGTCTTGCCCACGCCCGACGGCCCGATCAGCGTAGTCGTAGAGCCTTGCGCAAAGCCGCCGCCGAGCAGGGCGTCGAGATGCGGCAGGCCGAAGCCGAGCCGCGTTTTCAGATCCACCGGACCTGGCGGCAGGGCGCTCTGCGCTTCCAGGCGCGGGAACATCAGGAGCCCGCTTTCGGCGATGCGGAAGAAATGCTTGCCCATCAGATGATTGCGCGCGCGCATCTTGTGGACTTCGATTTCGCGCGCGCGGCGCATGCCGTCGCTGTAGCGGTTCAGTTCAATCAGGCCGTCGACCAGCGTATGTTCCGGATGCGGTTCGTTGCCGGAGAGCGGTGCGAGCAGCAAGGTCGTGCAATCCATGGCCGCGACCAGTGCATTCAGTTCGTGGATGAACTTGGACAGCGACAGTTCGGTCTCGCTGAATTCGCGCGCGCTCCGAAACCCGTCGATGATCATCAGGCTCGGGCGGTAATCGTAAATGATCGAGGCAATCAGCTTGAGGAAGCCGTCGAGGCCGTCCTTCATCAGTTCGTGATAGCCGGACACGAATAGCATCTGCTGGGCGACCGCGTTCTCGTCGAAGAAGCTCAGACCCTTGAGATGACCCAGCAACTTGTCGTGCGATTCGGCGATCAAGGTCATGTACAGCACCTTTTCGCCCTGGCTTACACGATGAAAACCAATCTGGCTCGACAGGATCGTCTTGCCGGCGCCGGCCATGCCTTCCAGCAGATACACGCCGCCGCGGACCAGACCTCCGCCCAGGATCTCGTCGAGACCGGGGACACCCGTTTCCACGTTGGATCGGGGAGACGTCTGAGATTCGTCGTTAGTCATTGTCGAAGAGTCGTTCAAAGTGCGGAGAAGCGATGGCTCGCACAGGAACCGTCCATTGCTCAAACTACCATTATCAGCAATTCGCGTTCCCGCTCCGGGCGGCGACGCTGTGCGTCGGCATGAGATGCAGGGGATTCTAACTGGCGGCGAGGCGCTTGGCGAACCGTAAGTCGGGCATAGGTGCGAGGCGCGCGAGGAGAAACAGTGCCGACCGCCGAATCGCGGTGATTTTTTCAACCCGATGCAGGGATGAGGAGAGACGGGGCCGCGCCTCGCGCAGGCGGTAGTACACAAGCACATTGCATGCGCGAGGCGGGAGAGCGAAGCGGGCCGACGGCCCGCTCCTGATTCAGCTGCAAGCGAAACTACTCGCGGCGTTGACGTCGCCGCCCTGATAGCGCGCCACTTTCGGATACGGGCAAAGCGGCCGCGTGCGTCCCGCGCCCCAGGCGGCGGGCACGTCCGAGTTCGGCACGACATTGCCTGCGTCGCGCGCGGTGGCGACCACGCTGTCCGGCGCCTTGCCCTGTTCGACCCATGCGACGAGCGGCGTGAGCATGTCGAACTGGTCGGTGCTCGGACCGCCGCTGCAATGGTTCATGCCGGCAATCGTGTAAAGCCGCGCGAAGTTCGACGCGTCGCCGCTATTGGCTGCTGTGAGCCGTTGATACCAATCGGTCGTGTCGTTCGATGAAAACACCGGGTCGCTCGTGCCGTGATAGACCATCAGCTTCGCGCCGCGCTGCTTCAATGCGCTCAGATTGGTTTCGTCGGGCGGCGTCATGAACGACCAGGCCGACTCGCTATATGCGCCGCTGGTGGCGAAGATCTTCGGCGCGTCGGTGTCCATGCTGAAGTTCAGCGCGTACGCGGACAACTGGGTCAACACGGAAGCGGTTTGCGGCGGCGTGGTGAACGTGAAGGCCGCCGCAGCCGGGTCGAGTGTGATCGAGTTGCCCTGCTTCCACCCGGACCAGCCAGGGCCGAGTCCGGCGTCGTATGGGAAGCTTGCGTAGAGGGCCGTGCCCGCACTGTTGCGCGCACCGGAGAACACATTGCCGACGGCGTCCTTCTGCGCGCTCGTCAAACACGTGCCGTCGCGGACGTTGTTCGTGCAGGTGGGGACATCGGTAGCAAGGCTGAAGTTTTCCTGGCATGCCTTGATATCCTGAATGAGGCCGTCGCTAACGCCGTCGAGCGCATCGCACTTTGACAGTATTTTCGACGCCACCATTTGACGTTCCGTGGCGGTGAAGCCGGTCGTGATATCGGGCAGGCCGTTCGAGGTCGTCGCGGTCGCCACTTTTGCGAACTGCTGCGCGCTCCACATTTCGCCGACGGCCGCCTTCGGCAAATGAAACCCCGGATCGCCCGCAATGATGCCGTCATATTCCGCCGACGAGCGTGCCGCCGCGACCATTGCATGACGTCCACCGTTAGAGCAACCGTCGAAATAGCTGCGATCCGGCGCCTTGCCGTAAGCGAGCTTGATGACCTGCTTGGCCATCGGCGTGAGCGTGGCGACTGCGTTGTAGCCGTAGTCGATGCGCGCCTGCGGGTCCAGACCGAACAGCGGATTTTGCGCCGAGCTATGCCCCGCATTGGAGCTGATGACTGCGAAGCCCATGTTGAGCGCGTCGCTGGTGGGACCGCCGCCGCCGATCTCGCCGGTGGCCGTGACCACATTGCCGTCGAGACCGCCGTTGGCCTGATAGAAGAAACGCCCATTCCACGCAATCGGCAGGCGCATCTCGAAGCCGATCGCGTAGGTCTTGCCGTCGACACTGCTGATCCGCTGATTCATGCGGCCTTGAATCAGGCAATGTTCGGCGATCGGTTTGCCGGCTACTTTGAGCGTGCCTGCCGCGACATCCGATACGGTGGTGAAGACGGTATTGGCGAAGCTGAGCTTCGCGGCGAGTGCGGCGCAATTGCCCGCAAGCGTACCTGGCGTGGCCGCGCTCAGTTGCGGCAACACGGAGGTGTTGGCGCTGCTGTTGGCGGCGCTGCCGAGATCGTTGCCGCCGCACGCGGCGAGTGTGAGCGCTGCGGCGGCCGCAAGCGCGATCGAGGTGCACTTCATGCTGTGTCTCCTAGAACGAATGACGAACGCCAACCATCACACCGGTCTGGCCGGTGCCTGCCGTGGGCGTCGTGCCGCCGCCGCCGGCGCTGACCGAGTAGCGCGCCTTCGCGCTGTTGGCGAGATACGAGCCCTGGGCGTAGACAGCGGTGCGCTTCGAAAGCAGATAGGTGGTGCGCAGCGTGCCCATCGTGGCGCGCGTGTCGTGCTCGCTATTGGTGATGTGATAAACCTCGCCGTCGACGATGAAAGCGGGCGTCACGTTGTACGATGCGGCGACGAAGAACAGATTCGAGCGCACGCTGGCAATCGTTTCCGCCCCCGGTTCGACGCGGCGGTTGAGCCATCCCACGCCGAGCTTTCCTTTGCCGAGGTTCGCGTAGGCGCTCACATGCGTGCGGATGTCCTTGTCGGCGGCGCTGGTGAGCGGAGTCGGCGCGATGCCGTCGAAGAAGTTCGCCGCCGCGGTGCTGCCACCACGCTGCTCTTCATACGACGCCGCGACGCCGAACAGCGGCGCGTCGTACTTCAGCATCACGGACCATTCGCGGCATTGAGTCGGCTGTCCGGCGACCGACCCCGTACACGTGCCCTGGCCCGGCGAGTTGCCGGTGCCGGCCGAGTCGCGGCCGAACGAGTAGTTCGCACCGAACGTCACGCCCGCATAGCTGCCGAGGTACACCACCGAGTTGTCGGCGCGGGCATTCGGCACGTAGGCGTCGAGCGAACCCAGGCCGTAGATGTCAGGGCCGATCAGGTCCGCGCCCATCAGCGCGAGGTACGTCATCGTGTACTGACGGCCGAACGAGACCGTGCCGTACGGACTCTTGATGCCGACGAACGCCTGGCGCCCGAACAGCCGTCCACCCTGACCGAGATCGCCGGCGCGCACGTTGAAGCCGCTTTCCAGCGTGAAGACCGCGCTATAGCCGCCGCCCAGGTCTTCGTTGCCGCGCAGACCCCAGCGCGAAGGCAATTCGCCCGTGACCGACGGCATGCGGAACACGCTCTTGCCCGCGGCGTTCGCGTGCGAAACGTATTCGATGCCGGTATCGATAATGCCGTAGAGCGTCACGCTCGATTGGGCCGCTGCGGCGCCGCTGACGGTGCACAGTGCGCCGCAGAGTAATAGACGTGCGGATGCTTGCATGAAGGGTGTCTCCGAACCGTTGAATGAATGTGTTGTTTTTGGGTCTTCTTGTGCCGACGG
This sequence comes from Paraburkholderia sp. BL6669N2, assembly GCF_003387275.1. Lineage (NCBI taxonomy): Bacteria > Pseudomonadati > Pseudomonadota > Betaproteobacteria > Burkholderiales > Burkholderiaceae > Paraburkholderia > Paraburkholderia sp. BL6669N2. The sequence goes on from NZ_QUNA01000002.1 coordinate 3,695,747, forward strand.
TCAGTCGTCGGCGCGTGGGCGGCGCAGCAGGAGCAGCGCGGCGGCTGCCGCGATCAGCGTGACGGGAATGCTCGCGCCGATCACGGTCGACGAACTGCGGCCCATCGCCAGCAATTGACCCGCCGCGAGCGGCCCGACCACCGAGCCGATGCGGCCCACCGCCACCGCCGCGCCCACGCCGGTGCCGCGCATGGCCGTCGGATAGAACGCGGCGGAAAGCGCATACAGCACCGATTGGCCGCCGATCACGAACATCCCCGCGAAGAAAGCAGAGGCCGCGAGCGCGCCGAAGCCGTGCGCCGTTGAAAGCGTCGCGAGCGACGCGATGATTCCGACATACATACCAGCCACCACGACGCCCGAGCGGATGCGATCCATCAACATGCCGATGCACAACGCGCCGATCCCGCCGCCGATGTTGAAAAAGATCTGCACGTAGCCGACTTGCGCGCGCGTCAGACCGCTCGCGGCCATCAACGAGGGCAGCCAGTTGAGCAGAAAGTAGAGGACGATCAGCGTGCAGAAGTAGCTGACCCAGATCTGCACGGTGGAGAGCCCGCGCGTGCCGCCGAACAGGATTTCGCCGACGGGTGCGGGCTTGGCTTGTCCGTCGCGCGATGCCTTGGTGAATGCCTTCGAATCCGCGAGGAATGCGAGCAACAGCGGCACCAGCACGAGCGGCCCCGCACCGCCGACATAGAAAATGTGACGCCACTCGGTGTCGCCCGCACTCATCACGCCGATCACCGACGCGATCACGCCGCCGAACGGAATGCCGCAATACATCACGCTCACGGCGGTGCTGCGCGAGCGCGGTTCGACCGCTTCCGACGACAACGCGATCAGATTCGGCAACGCACCGCCGAGTCCGATACCTGTCAGCACTCGCACGATCACGAGCGTGTGAAAGTCGCTCACCAGCGCGGTCATGATCGACAGCAGGCCGAACAGGCATGCGGATATCACGAGCACGCGCTTGCGGCCGATGCGATCGGCGAGCCGTCCGCCGAACATCGCACCGGGCAGCAAGCCGAAGGTGCCGGCGCTGAACGCTAGTCCCATTTGCGCGACGGAAAGTCCAAACTCGCGCGCCATGCGCGGTGCGGCGACGCCGACCGACTGCAGGTCGAGTCCTTCGAGCAGGGCGATGGCAAAGCACAGTCCAAGGGTGACGAAGGCGCCTGTCCGGCTCGGCGTCGCCGGGACCGCGGTGGCTTCGGTCGAATTCAATGTTCCGGCTCTTTTCACGTTAGTGATCCTTATTAAATGGCGTGGTTTTCCGGTTTCGCTGAAAGACAACAGATGCCGAGTCGCTGTCCCGCACGAGAGACAGGTTCGGCAAGCGGGCGTCAGATCATCGGCGAGGCCGCGATGGAATGCCCGGCAGCAGCGCAGCGAACCCCGCCGCGCGCGGCGCATCGTTTCGATGGCCAGACGACGGTGCATTTGCTTCGAGGCGAGGCGGCGCGTCTCCACACGCTGCATCGTGGACTGGATTTAATATCAGGTAGGCTGATAACACAAGCGCAAATTGTTCGGTGAAAACACCTAGCAATTCGGCGGTGTGGCGTGCGCGGATCTAGCCGCGCAGATTACGAACGAAAGTTTCGAGGTGGGTTTGAACCGCGCCGGCGGCGTCGAGCTCGATGCCTTCCATCATCTGCTTTTCGATGGTTTTCACGGCCTGCTCGCATTCGCGCAACACGGCGCGCCCTTCGTCCGTGAGTTGCAGCAGCACGATGCGGCCGTGCGTCGGGTCCGGTTCGCGGCTTACCCAGTTGCGGGCGGCCATCGCGTTCATCACTTCATTGGCCGATTGCGGCGTGATGAACGAACGCTCGGCGACCTGCGCATTGGACGCCTGCCCTTTGGCTTCGAGCACGGAAAGCGCGGTGAATTGCGCGAGCGTCAGGCCGAGCGGCGCGAGCGCTTCCGTCATGCGGCGCCGCAGGATGCGGTCGAGACTGCCGATCACATAGGTCAGACGCAGGCTGGAACGGCGAGTGCGTGTGGCGGCAGGCTCGGCAGGCGTATTTTGATTTTTGCTCATCGTGGGCAGGAGGTTCGGTCTATCCGGCATCTTAGCGTGCCTCGACCCGAAATTCGCTGCTAGGGGTTTGCACCGAGCTTACGAATTTCCACTTTACATATCAGGCAGCCTGATATTAAATGCGTTCATCAGGCCGCGGCCGCGGCCAACGTTCACGGAGAAAACAGATGAGTTATGAAGGCCGTTGGAAAACCGTCAAGGTGGATGTCGCGGAAGGAATCGCATGGGTTTCGTTCAATCGGCCCGAGAAGCGCAACGCCATGAGCCCGACGCTGAACAAGGAAATGATCGAGGTGCTCGAAGCCGTTGAACTCGACGCCGAAGCGCAGGTTCTGGTGCTCACGGGCGAAGGCGACGCATGGACAGCCGGCATGGACCTGAAGGAATATTTCCGCGAAGTCGACGCCGGCCCCGAGATCCTGCAGGAAAAGATTCGCCGCGACGCGTGCCGCTGGCAATGGCAACTGCTGCGCATGTACGCGAAGCCGACCATTGCGATGGTCAACGGCTGGTGCTTTGGTGGCGGCTTCTCGCCGCTGGTGGCATGCGACCTGGCGATTGCCGCCGACGAAGCCACGTTCGGTCTCTCCGAAATCAACTGGGGCATTCCGCCGGGCAATCTGGTGAGCAAAGCAATGGCCGATACCGTCGGGCATCGTCAAGCGCTGTATTACATCATGACGGGCGAGACCTTCACCGGTCAGGAAGCGGCGCAGATGGGTCTCGTCAACAAGAGCGTGCCGCGTGCCGAGTTGCGCGAGGTGACGCGTGCGCTCGCCGGCAAACTGCTCGAGAAGAATCCGGTGGTGTTGCGCGCCGCCAAGCATGGATTCAAGCGTTGCCGCGAGCTGACGTGGGATCAGAACGAAGACTACCTGTACGCCAAGCTCGATCAGGCGCAGCTGCGCGATCCGGAAGGCGGCCGCGAACAGGGCCTCAAGCAGTTCCTCGACGACAAGGCGATCAAGCCGGGTCTGCAAACGTACAAGCGCTGATCGGTCGCATCGGCGTGGATTTCAATTCACGCAGACTACGACGAGAGATGCAGCAAGCAGACAGCGAGGAGACGACAGACATGCATGAAGTGACTTTGTTGATTGGCGGCGAAAGCCGTGGCGCAGCGGACGGCAAGACCTTCGAGCGGATCAATCCCGCCAGCGGCCAGGCTGCGTCGCGCGCGGCGGGGGCCACGCTGGCCGATGCCGACGCCGCGGTCGAAGCGGCGTCGCGGGCCTTTCCGGCCTGGTCGGCGCTGGCGCCGACCGAGCGCCGCAAGCGGCTGCTGGTAGCGGCCGATCTGATGGATGCCCGCACCGCGCAGTTCATCGAAACCGGTGTCGCCGAAACCGGCGCGATGCCGAACTGGTACGGCTTCAACGTCATGCTCGCCGCCAACATGCTGCGCGAAGCCGCGGCCATGACCACGCAGATCGACGGCGACGTGATTCCCTCCGACGTGCCAGGCAGTCTCGCGATGGCGGTGCGCCAGCCATGCGGCGTGGTGCTAGGCATGGCGCCGTGGAACGCGCCGGTGATTCTCGGCACGCGGGCCATTGCCATGCCGCTCGCGTGCGGCAACACGGTCGTGCTCAAGGCATCCGAAGGTTGTCCGGGCGTGCATCGGCTGATCGGCAGCGTGCTGCAGGAAGCCGGTCTCGGCGACGGCGTCGTCAACGTGATCACGCATTCCGCTGAAGATGCGCCGGCGATCGTCGAACGGCTGATCGCGCATCCGGCGGTACGTCGCGTGAATTTCACCGGTTCGACGCGAGTGGGGCGCATTGTCGCGCAACATGCAGCGTCGCATCTGAAGCCGGCGTTGCTGGAACTCGGCGGCAAGGCGCCGGTGGTCGTGCTCGACGACGCCGATCTGGACGCGGCGGTTGCAGGCATCGCGTTCGGCGCGTTTTTCAACCAGGGGCAGATTTGCATGTCGACGGAGCGTGTGATCGTCGACCGGAAAATTGCGGATGCGTTGGTGGAGAAACTTGCGGCGAAAGCGCTGACATTGAAAGCGGGCGATCCGGCCGCTGCGGATTCCGTGCTTGGCGTGCTTGAAAGCGCAGCCGCCGCGCAACGCATCAAGACGTTGATCGAAGATGCGCACGAGAAGGGCGCCAAGTTGCCAGTTGGCTGCACGGTCGAAGGCGCTGCGATGCAGCCGGTGATCGTAGATGGCATCACGCCTGCCATGAAACTGTATGCGGAAGAATCGTTCGGGCCGGTAGTGACGGTGCAGCGCGTGGACGGCGACGAGGAAGCGATTCGAATCGCCAACGACAGCGAGTACGGACTCTCGGCAGCGGTATTCAGCCGCGACGTGTCGCGAGCGTTGAACGTGGCGAAGCGTATCGAATCGGGCATCTGCCATATCAACGGCCCGACCGTGCACGATGAAGCGCAGATGCCGTTCGGCGGTGTGAAGAAAAGCGGTTACGGGCGATTCGGCAGCAAGGCGTCGATTGCAGAGTTCACGGATCTGCGTTGGATCACGATTCAAACCGGGCCTCGGCATTATCCGATCTGATCGTTGCGATCGCGCTTTTCACAGAGGAGACAGGCTTTGCATTCCGAGCCGATACAACCGAACACCCCCGATGCGCCGAAGCGCTACCGGGCGACGACGATCGGCGCTTCGTCGTTGCACACGCAGCGGCAGGGCGACACGTGGTATTTGCGCGCGGCCGAACCGCTCGGCGCGCATCCGCAACGTATGACCGAGCGGCTCGTGAGCGGCGCGCAGGCGCATCCCGAACGATGGCTGGCGGCGCGTCGCGGCAGCGATGGTCAATGGATCGGCCTGAGCTACGCGAAGGCTTTGCAAAGCGCGCGCGCAATCGGTCAGGCGCTGCTCGCACGCGATCTGTCCGCTGAGCGGCCCGTCGTGATTCTGTCAGGCAACGATCTCGAACATCTGCAACTTGCGCTCGGTGCGATGTGGGCGGGCATTCCCTACGCCGCAATTTCGCCCGCCTATGCGCTTGCTTCCGGCGACTTCGGCAAGCTGCGCCATACGATCGATTTGCTGACACCCGGTCTCGTGTTTGTAAGCGCCTACGATACGTTCGCCAAGGCAATCGACGCAACCGTGTCTTCCGATGTCGAAGTGATGGCCGCGAAATTGCCGCGAGAACAGCCGGCGGCACGCAACGTGACCTCGTTCGACGACCTGCTGGACACAACGCCCACCACGGTCGACTCCGTTCACGCCGCGGTGAGCCCGGACGCCATCGCCAAATTTCTGTTCACCTCCGGTTCGACCAAGCTGCCGAAGGCGGTGCCGACCACGCACCGCATGCTGTGCAGCAATCAGCAGATGCTGCTCGAAACGTTTCCCGAGTTCGCGAAGGAGCCGCCGGTGCTGGTCGACTGGCTGCCCTGGAACCATACGTTCGGCGGCAGCCATAACGCAGGTATCGCGCTCTACAACGGCGGCACCCTCTATATCGACGACGGCAAACCGGTCAACGGCAAATTCGAGGAAACACTGCGCAATCTGCGTGAAATCGCGCCGACCATCTACTTCAACGTGCCGAAGGGTTGGGAGGAACTGGCGATCGCGCTGGAACGCGACGAGCAATTGCGCGAGACATTCTTCTCACGCGTGAAGGTCTATTTCTTCTCAGGTGCCGGCCTGTCGCAAGCAGCGTGGGACAGGCTCGAACGCGTCACTGAAACATATTGCGGCGAGCGCATACGCATCATGGCCGGACTCGGCATGACGGAGACCTCGCCTTCGTGTCTGTTCACCACGGGTCCGATCATGCGCGCGGGTTACGTGGGACTGCCGGCGCACGGCTGCGAAGTCAAACTCGCGCCCGTCGGCGACAAACTCGAGGCGCGTTATCGCGGGCCGCACGTCATGGCCGGTTATTGGCGCGCCGGCGCGGCGGAGTTGGAGAACGCGTTCGACGAAGAAGGCTATTTCCGCAGCGGCGACGCCTTGCGCTTTGTCGACGTGACGCGACCCGAACTCGGATTGCTGTTCGACGGGCGTATCGCGGAAGACTTCAAACTGAGTTCGGGCACCTTCGTGAGCGTGGGTCCGATGCGGGCACGCGTGATCTCCGAAGGCGCGCCGTATGTGCAGGACGTGGTGGTCACCGGCATGAATCGCGACGATGTGGGCCTGCTGGTCTTTCCACGCGTCGACGATTGCAAGCGGCTGGCTCGCTTGCCCGCTTCGGCGAGCGCGCAAGAGGTGGTCGAAGCACCCGCCGTGCGTGCGCACTTCGCCGCGCTGCTCGACACGCTCAATCGCGGGGCTACGGGCGGCGCGACGACCATCGCGCGTCTGCGGCTCATGGATGTCGCGCCGTCGCTCGATCTCGGCGAGATCACCGACAAAGGCTCGATCAATCAGCGCGCGGTGCTGACGCATCGTGCGGCGCTCGTCGAGGCGATGTATGACGCGGGGCGGCGCGATCCCGTGGTGATTGTCGCGAGCGCATGCGGCGCGACGTGACGCGACGTGACGTGATGTGCTCGCTGCGGAATCACACAGGGAACGGTGGATGAATCTCGATCAACTCGTCGCAATCGACACGCACGTGCACGCGGAGGTTTCGTGCTGCCAGCCGCCGGATCTGTTCGGCAAGGAGTTTGACGATGCCGCCGACAAGTACTTCGGCACCGTGCTGAAACTCGGGCGGCGGCCGACGATTCCCGAAACCATCGACCACTATCGCCAGCGCAAGATCGGCTTCGTGATGTTCACCGTGGACTGCGAAGCGAACCTCGGACGGCGTCGCATACCGAATGAGGAGATCGCCGAATTCGCGCAGAAAAACAGCGACATCATGATCGCCTTTGCCAGCATTGATCCGCACAAGGGCAAGATGGGTGTGCGCGAAGCGCGCAAGCTGATCGAGGAGCATGGCGTGCGTGGTTTCAAGTTTCATCCCACAATGCAGGCTTTTTTTGCCAACGACCGGCTGGCGTATCCGCTGTACGAACTGATCGCCGAACATCGGCTCACGGCGGTTTTTCACAGCGGCCATTCCGGCATGGGGTCGGGCATGCGAGGCGGCGGCGGGTTGCGCCTGAAGTATTCGGAGCCGATTCATCTCGACGACGTCGCGGCGGATTTCCCCGACATGAACATCGTGATCGCGCATCCGTCGTGGCCGTGGCAGGAGCAGGCGTTGTCGATCGCACTGCATAAGCCCAATGTCTATATCGACTTGTCCGGCTGGTCGCCGAAGTATTTCTCGCCCGAGTTGATCCGCCACGCCAATACGGTGCTGAAGCGCAAGATGCTGTTCGGTTCGGATTTTCCGCTGATTCAACCGGACCGCTGGCTGGAGGATTTCAAGCAGGTCGGGTTCAGGGAAGAGGTGCAGCCGTTGATTCTCAAACAGAACGCAATCGGCGTGCTGGGACTTCAGCAAGACGCCTGAGCGGCGAGGGAGCAGTAAGAGGGCTGATGGGGCAGGACAGGTCTACCGCGCACGGCAGAGGCGCTTCGCCGTATACAATTCGGCAGCGCCCGTTTTTTGCCTGCTTCTTGCACAACTCCGACCCGATCCCATCCATGCCGAATCCGACCCGGGCCTTCCTTCTCGGCCCGCTCCTGAAAGGCGTTTCACGCTCCTTCTATCTCACCCTGCGCGTGCTGCCCGTCGGGATGCGCGATCCGATCGGACTCGCTTATCTGCTGGCGCGCGCGGCCGACACGATTGCGGACACCTCGCTGATCTCGCCGGAACAACGCCTCACCTTGCTGTTGTCGCTGCGTGCTCAGGTGAACGGCGCAACGGACGACGGCGCGCTATTCCAACGCATGGCCGCGGAAGTAGCGGGGCAGCAGGACCAGTCGGACGAGAAAGTGCTGCTCGAATCGCTCGGACCCGCGCTCGCTGTGTTGTCGCAACTGAGCGAATCGGATCGCAAGGCCGTGCGCGAGATTGTCTCGACGCTGACCGAAGGCATGGAATTCGATCTTCGTACGTTCCCCGACGAACGTTCCGGTCAGATCGCGGCGCTGCGTGAATACGATGAACTCGACCGCTACACGTATCTGGTGGCGGGTTGTGTCGGCGAATTCTGGACCACGATGACCTACGCGCACATGCCCGGCACGCTGAAGGAGCGGCCCGAGACGATGGCACGGCGCGGCGTGCGCTTCGGCAAGGCGCTGCAGATGACCAACGTGCTGCGCGACTGCGGCAAGGATTTACGGATCGGCCGCTGTTATCTGCCGCAGACCTTGCTCAACCGATATGGTCTAAGCGCACAGGATTTGCTGGTGCCGGCCAATTCGGTGCGTGCCCGGCCGTTGATGGTGGAGCTTTTGCGCAAGACACTCGATCATTTCTGCGAAGCCCTCGATTACACACTGGCGATTCCCGCATTTTCCGTGCGTTTGCGGCTCGCCTGTTTGTGGCCGATCCTGATCGGCCTTGAGACACTGCTTCTGCTCGCGGAGAACGATGCCTGGCTCGATCCGCGGAGAGTGTCCAAAGTGCGGCGGAACAAGGTGTATCAGATCATCGCGTCGTCACTGTTGCTGGTGCCTTCGAATGGACTGGTGCGCAACGCTATTGAACAGCGAATCAGGCAAATCGAAGCCCGGCTTTGAAGGTGACGAGACAAGCAGAGCTGATTTAATCTGCATCATGGAATAGCCATCAATCGGGAAACCCCTAGGACCGTGTATGCATGGTTCGCGTTAGTCTCTTCTAAAGAGGAGGCGAACCATGAGACAAGCGTTCAATATTGCCGTAGTGCTGCTGCTCGGCTATCTGATGGCGGATAGAGCGCTGATGCGCGCGCAAGCGGGCGAGATGGGGACAATAACGTGTCACCAGGGCGCGGAAATGGTCAAATCGAACGCGCTGAAAAAAGGCTTTGGAGACATCGGGGCCAGCAGCCAAGGCGAGAATTTTCTTTCGAGCTGTCTCGTCACCGGGCGCGGTCAAGTGGGCGATCTCATCGCACGGGACTGACGCGAGTCGCGTGCCCATTATCTGAAACCGGCCTTTGTCCGCCAATGCGGGCTTCGTTTCGATACTGACAAAGGCGCGGCGGAACGGCAGCGCCAATAAAAAGCGCCCGGACCGTAGAGGGTCCAGGCGAAGCCATCGGGAGGCCGATGACGGAGGTAACCAATAGACAAGTGGCCCGCGATCGGAGATACCGGTCGCGGGCCAGTTTGTTTTTGAATCATCGCGCACCGGTTACTGGTGCGCCAGGCGGTTGATCGTCGCACGAGAAGGCTTCTTGCCTGTGCCGTTCAACTCGCCTGATAGCTGGTTACGGTCGGGTTACTGCCTGATTACCGCGCAGCTACTGCTTAGTGACCGAAATAAACCGACTGCGGACCATTTGCGGGAACCGGGCGGCCTGCTTGAGAAGCGCCGCTCACCGTACCACCGTAGCCACTTTCCGCTGCCTGTGCCGTGCCGTTTTCACGAGCGACGCGAGCTTGGGCGGCCTGAATGTCGGCCGGATAGTACGGATCGGCGGCGCCGGGTTGATAGCCTGCCTTTTCGAGTTGAATCAGTTCGGCGCGCACTTGGGCGCGGCTCACGGGCTGGTTGGACTGCGCAAACGAAGCAACAGGAGCGGCCAGCACGGCGGCGATAACAACAGCTTGAATGAGTGATTTCATGATGAACTACCTCCAATTCGGTCTTTATCTTGCTACGAACGGTGTTGTTCGTATTCAGTGATTACATTGTAGTTTTGCGAACTGGAGAGAGTAATCATCGTTTCAGGTAATGTTTGTTGCTGAATTTGAGACAAAACACGGGGATGCGGGAGGGGATACGTTCGACGCAGCACGCATCGAGCCGTAGTCTCGCCGCGTGCCGCATCCGGTCCGTGAACGAATCGCCATCAACTGCCCGAGAAAATCGGGCCCTGTCCACCCGGCGTGAATTGCTGGAATGCCTCGCTGTGCGACGGAGCCGGCGCCGCTTGTGGCCGCGCCGTTGAAGCCGTGGCGGGCTCACGCAGCGTGAGCGCGCTGTCCGGGGTGATGGGCACGCTGGGCTTGGCGAGCAGTTCGGTCTTTCGCATCGATCCCACCGACGTGCCGAAGTAGTAGCCGATGATGCTGATCCACGCCGTACCCAATGCGCCGACGATCACGTTGACGAGATCCTTGTTCGCGCCCGGCAGCGGCTGGAAGGCCATGAGCAGCAGAATGCCGAAGAAGCCGGCGGTGACCGCCATCGCAAGGACTTTGGGCACCCAGTCCTTATTGCTGATACCCATTGCACGCGCGTCGGCCCGGTCGGCGGCCTGGATGCGCGCCATATCGCTTTCATGCGCGAGGCTCGCCTGGGCGGCGGTGACCATCAACTGTTGCAACTGCAACGAGTTCGCACTCTCGGCTTGCCGGACCTTTTCGAGTGCGCTGGGATCGTTCAACGCGAGTTCCACCACGCCCGGGTCGCTCGGCGTGCCGAGCGCATGCGAAATGATCGCGGCGGCGGCGCTCACGCCTACGCCGATCGGACCACCCACGAGGCCGGCGAGAAGCGGCGCGCTGCTGCCGATGTTCGACGCTACTTTAGACCAGTCCATCATGCTGCTCCCAGGAGAAGATTAGCGGCCATTCTTTCGGTCCATCCACGGCTAAAATTGGGCCATGCGTGCAGGTTGCGCAGGTAACGCAAGCGATAAGCGGCGAAACGCATGACAAACTTCAAAGGGTCGGCGCTCTTGATTGCATCGAGTGTGTCGGGGCCGAACTTGCCGTCCTCTTTCGCACCGGAAGCTTTTTGCATCCACAGCACCACCAGGCCGCCGTTGTAGTTGGCGTCGAAGATCTGGAAGGCGACGCGCGGGTCGAGTTCGTCGAGGTGCAGCGGGTCCCAGTATTTCTGTTTGGCGATCTGTCTGGCGGTATCCAGCGGCAGGTCTTTCATGGCGCCGGCATAGCCCGCGCTTCGTGCCACGCGCGCTGTGACACCCCACATCGTTTCACCGCCAGGGTCGTGCGGATTGAAGGAGTAACCGCCTTCACTGCCGATCAGAGCCTTGAACGCATCTTCGAAACTGTCCATCGAACATCTCCTCGTCAACTGGGTGTATTACTGCAACGGTTGGGTGCTGCGGGGCTAAACTTTCTGCATGGCCGGGTGTGCGTTACGCGGTTTGCAACGCAAGCGAGGCGGGTGGATTCGAAACGGGTCTGACTCCGCCGTCGGGTTTTGACGCGTCTGGGCGGCCGCCTCCCTGCGCCGCTCTGGCAAGCCGCGCCAGATGAGTTTCCCGCGTTGACAAAGTGCCCGCGTCGAGTTGCAACGCTTGCGCGTATTTGCGCGAGGCGCCGGACAGATCGCCTTTGCGATCCAGTGCCCGGCCCCATTCCGCGTAAGAGGGCGCCAGATCGGGGCGCAATGCAACGGCGCGAGAGAGCTTTTCGATTGCTTCGTCATAGCGGCCGGCAGTGACGAGCGCTTCGCCCCAATCGTGCAGGTTGTCGACAGAGTCCGGCTTCATTCTGTCGGCCTGCTTGAATGCATCGAGTGCTTCGGAATAGCGATTCGCGTGCAACAGCACGTCGCCGAGAAGACGCAGATTTTCCGCCGTCTTCGACTTCTCGCTCGCGCCGGTTCGCAGGGCTTCGAGTGCGTCGTCGATGCGATGCTGCTGTTCGAGTGCAATGCCAAGGCTTGCGTGCAGCACCGCTGAATGCTGGTACACGGTCAGTGCCTCGCGGGTTTGCTGCTCGGCCTCTTTGGACAGCCCCTGATTGGCAAGCAGCCACGCTTTGCCGGCGAGCGCCCATTCGCCTTGCTCGGAGGCTGGCAGTGCGAGCACCTCGTTGTAGATCGTGACGATCTCGCCGTAGTCGCATTGCGCGAGCGAACACTTGGTTCTCTGCACTTGCGAATAGAGATGACTGGCGAGAATATTCGGCTCCGCCAGGCGCATGGCTTTGACCGCAATGTCGTGCACGAACTTCTCCAGATCGCGACCTTCGAATGACACCGTGCTTTCGCGGGAATCAAACGGACCGCCTTCAATCTGCACATGCGCCACGTAGGAATCCGCGCTGTCGTTGACCTTCGTGATGCCGACATGAACGACAACGTCCGTGCGTTTGATGACGCCTTTAATGAAGCGCACGGTGGTCGCATACGACATCTCCTGACCGGGGATCTGAATGTCCGGTTGTGCGTCGTTGTCCGTCATGGTGTCGTGCGGAATCGACTCGGCGTCCTGTCCGATCGCCCGCATCGAAGACATGATGCGTTCCGCGAGAAAGTTCGATGTATAGCCGCGTTCCACCAGCGACTGCGGCGTCTCGACGGGCGGCACCAGCAATTGCCGCGTAAGTACGCCGCGGACGACGAGGCAGAAAAAACCGATGGTAAGCACCGCGAACACCCACGGCAAAACATACGGCCACAATTGTTTCGGACCTCGCCCGATGAAGCCGGCGGTCCGCAAGCCGAACGGCACGAATCCCGCTGAGAAGTTGCGGCTTGCCGTATGACGCTTTGAACGGCCGTCCGCGGAAAAAGGCCGGCTTCGCCAATTCACTGGCCGACGTTGGCTCTGCACACTCGACATGACGCACCTCGATTCAACCGATGTTGGTAAGTGCACGACTGGGTCGTGGTTATTACGCATCGACCGTGCCATTGCGCACAGTGCCTTATGCAACGGGCGTGTAGGCAATCGCGACGGGTGTGAGCGCGGGAATGTGTTGCGTGGCGACCAACGAATGACGAGCGTGAGTTTGCCGGCGGGAGACAGGCTGCGGGGAGGGGAGGGAAAATGAGGTGTTTCGATCAGACGCCGTATTTGTCCTGTCGGGCGACAGGACAAATACGCGTCACGCATGCAACGGAGCCGGCGGCAAATTATTCAACCAGGCGGCCGGCCCCATGCCACAGCACAGTTTAGTTGCCTCCCTTGAACAGTTCTTGTAAGCGCGCTGCTTCGCCGCTTTTCTGCGCTTGAATGAGCTGCTGGTAGACGTCCGCACGCGTGAGTCCCTGTGCTTTTGCCGGACCGCCGGACATCGAAGTGGTGGAGGGCTGCCCGCCCATTGCGTCGGCCGCTGTCGGTTGAGCTTGCGCGGTACTCTCCGTGCTGGCGTCCTGAGCGTGCGCTTGCCATGCGAACCCGCAAAGCAGTCCGCCTGCGATGATCAGAGCCTTCTTCATGTCCCTCTCCTTCAAACCCTTGGCGCCGCCCTTGCGGCACCTCATTGCGGAAGTTCCGCCAGGATTGAACGCGACACTTGCCGGACAATCTGGCGGGACACAGGGCGGAGACGATCACCGGCTTCCTTGTCGAATTCTGCGCAGCGCACCAGAGATGTGCGTTATCGAAAAGCTTCGTATTGCAAGGAAAGGTGCACGCTGGGGCTTTGTCGTTCGGCGACGGTTCAGAGAGTCGGACTCGCCTCCACCATGTGAAGGAGACGGATGGGTTGCATTCAAATTCAAGTATTAATCAGCCATCCTGAATGCGCGAATGGCTCTTTGCTTGAAAAAATCCAGCCAGCTTAATTGGGCCTTACTTTAGTCTTTCATTTTGCCCAAAACAAAACGCCGTTCAGCCTGTGACTGAACGGCGTTTTTTAAACGTGAGCTTCTACTCGGCTAATGTCGCTCGCTCAAACCGCGGCGGGCCGCCACTTCAACAGCCGCTGTTCGACCGCAGTCAACAGATAGTCCGCCGCCAGTGCGACCACGGCCAACACAATCATCGCGGCGAACACCCCGCTTGCGTTGAACGCGCCTTGCGCAGTCGAGATCAAGAGCCCGATACCTTGCTTCGAGCCGAGGAATTCGCCGACCACCGCACCGACCAGTGCGAACCCGAAGCTCACGTGCAAGCTCGCGAGAATCCAGCTCAATGCCGACGGGATCACCACCGAGGTCGTCACCTGACGGCGCGACGCGCCGAGAATCTGCGCATTCGCGATCATGTAGCGATCCGCTTCACGCACGCCCTGGAAAGCGTTGGCGAACACGACGAAGAACACCATCACCACCGCCAGCGCCACCTTCGACGCCATGCCCAGTCCCAGTGCAATCACGAACACCGAGCCGAGCACCACGCGCGGAATCGAGTTGGCGATCTTGATGTAAAGACTGAAGACGTCGGAGAGCAGCTTGTTGCGGCCCAGCACGATGCCGCAGAACACACCGGCCACCGAACCGATAATGAAGCCGAGCCCGGTTTCTTCGAGAGTGACCCACACTTGCGTCAGCAGCGGACCTTGCGAAGTGCCGTTCACGAACCAGTCGACGATCTGTTCGAAAATGGCGCTCGGCATCGAGAAGAAGAACGGATCGATCCACTTCAGGCGCGCGGACAGTTCCCAGCCGCCGAGCACGACCACCAGCACGACGATACGCAGTGTGATTACCAGCGCCTGACGTTGCCGGATGCGTTTTTGCGCCACACGTTCGACATGAGCGAGCGAGGCGGCGTCGATGCCCGAGGGCATCATTTGTTGAGGGGTAGTAGACATGTTTGCCGTTCCTTGATTAACCGATCTGCACTTCTTCGCGCAAGTCATGCCAGATGTCGCGCGAAATTTCGATAAAACGCGGCTCGTACCGAATCTCCGAGGTGACCCGCGGACGCGGCAGATCGATTTCATACACCTTCTTCAACGTCGCCGGGCGCGCGGTCAGCACGAATACGCGGTCGGCGAGTGCAATCGCTTCTTCCAGATCGTGCGTGACGAACACCACTGAGCCGGCGCCGCCCCACAGTTGCAGCAGTTCGTCCTGCATCAGCGTGCGGGTCTGCATGTCGAGCGCGGAGAACGGCTCGTCCATCAGCAGGATTTCCGGCTTGTTGATAAAGGTCTGCGCGAGCGCCACGCGCTTTCTCATACCACCGGACAGTTGATGCGGATAGTGTTTGCCGAACTTGTCGAGGCCCACCCGACGCAGCCATTCGTTGGCTTCGTCGTACGCGGCGGATTTCGAACGGCCGCGATACAGCGGACCCGCGGCGACGTTGTCGAGCACCGAACGCCATGGGAATACGGCGTCGGCCTGAAAGACGAAACCGATACGCGGATCGATGCCGTCCACCGGCGCGCCCATCACGCGAACTTCGCCCGTGGTGGGCTTCAGCAGGCCGGTAATCATGCTGAGCGTGGTGGACTTGCCGCAACCCGTGGGTCCGACCACGGCGACGAATTCGCCGCGCGCCACCGACATGCTGAAGTCGCGCAACGCGATCGTCGCCTTGCCATCAGGGGAGATGAAACGGCACGACACATTGCGCATCTCGATCGCTGGCGTGTCGCGTGACAAAGGTTGGTTCATCGGCTGGTGCCTCGTTGTTCTCGGGATGTTGAAAAAGGCGCTATTTCGCCGCCGTCTTGACCGGCGCCGACACGTAGTCGTTGGTGTAAGTCTTGGCGAGGTCGATATGCTTACCCTTCACTGAAGGATTGAACGCCGACAGCACTTTCAGCACGGTATCCGGACCGTCGGCGGGCATCTTGCCGTCTTTCGTGAACATTGGCAGCGACGCCTTCAGCGCGCCGACGTACAGGTCTTTGTTGTTGCCGTAGTAGTCCTTCGGCATCTTCGCGGCGATCTCTTCGGCGCTATGTGTCGCGATGAAGTTCAGCGTCTTTGCGAAAGCGTGCGAGAGCTTCGCGGCGTCGTCTTTGTGCGACTCAGCCCACGCGCGCTGAACGTAGAAGCTCGAAGCCGGATAGGTGCCGCCGAGCGCGGCACGCGTGCCTTCCAGCGTGCGCATGTCGACCAGCACCTTGGCGTCGCCGGTCTTCAGCAACTGCGAGACGGTCGGCTCGGTCGTCATGCCGGCGTCGATACGGCTCTGCTTGATTGCCGCAATAAAGCTGTTGTCCGCGCCAACAGGCAGCAGCGTGTATTGCGTGGACGGCACGCCCGCACGTTGTGCGAGGTATTGCGTGAGGAAGCTGGTCGACGAACCGAGCCCCGTCACGCCGAGCGTTTTGCCCTTCGCGTCGGCCATGCTCTTGAAACTGTCCGCAGCCTTGGTGGACACCATTTCCACTTCGCCCGGCACCTGGCCGAAGATCACCAGCGCCTGGACCTCCTTGCCCTTGCTTTGCAGGTCGATGGTGTGGTCGTAGAAGCCCACCACGCCTTGCACCGCGCCCGCGAGCAGTTCGTTTTCCGCATCGACGCCGGCCGGCTGCGAGAGGATTTCGACGTCGAGGCCTTCGTCCTTGAAGTAGCCGAGTTGCTCCGTCAGCTTGGCGGGCAGATAGATGATCTTGGTGGCGCCGCCGACCATGATCGTGAGCTTTTCCGCGTGAGCGGCGGCCGAAGCGGCCGCAAGGGTGAACGCAACACCTGATACAGCGGCAATCTGGCGCAAGGTACGCATGAAGCAGTCTCCTTAGGTTTGGTCGCCGCTGGGTGCTGCATGCGGCGCTTTCTGGGTGAATGACGGCGATTATAGAAATTGGAAACCTTCTGGCAGCTTTCGGGGGGGTGGCCAAATCATGGGTGTTAACCCGTAACGTTCCCCCGAGCCTGCCTAAAACGTCGCGACGGTTCCCGCACAACACACAGCACGCGCGCAAACCCCTTTTTTTACGGCACAATCGACGGCCTGACTTTTGCCGTTCCCGCCATGAAGCTGCTGCTGATCGAAGACAACCCCACGCTGGCGCACTGGCTCGCGAAGATGCTGGAGCAGGAGGCGTTCGCGCTCGACGCCGTGCAGGACGGCGACGCCGCCGACCAGCTTCTGCGCACCAATCACTACGACGTGATCCTGCTCGACCTGAATCTGCCCAAGCTGTCGGGCAAGAACGTGCTGCGCCGTCTGCGTCAGCGCGGCGACGCGACGCCGGTGCTGATTCTGACGGCGAGCGGTTCGATCGACGAAAAGGTAGAACTGCTCGGCGCCGGCGCGGACGATTACCTCGTCAAGCCGTTCGAAGTGCGCGAGTTGATCGCGCGGATCAAGGTGGCGATCCGCAGGCAGTCACCTTCCAAGGCGAGCGAAGTGGTGTGCGGCGATCTCGCGTTCGACATCGACACGCGGCAGTTCACGCTGAAGGGTGCGCCGCTGAACGTCACGCCACGCGAGCGTTCGGTACTCGAAACGTTGATCCTGCGTCTGGGCAAAACCGTCACGAAGCCGGCGCTGGTCGACGCGATCTTCACGCTCGCCGACGAGCCGAGTGAAGATGCCGTCGAAATCTACATCTCGCGTCTGCGCAAGAAACTCGACGGCAGTTCGGCGGCGATCGTCACGTTGCGCGGTCTCGGTTATCTGCTGCGCAAGAAAGAAGATGACCAATAGTCTGCGCATGCGCCTGCTGTGGTGGCTGCTGGTGCCGCTCGCGTTGTACGTGTTCGTGACCGGCAAGGCCGAATATGACAATGCGCGGCGCACGGCGGATCTGGTGCAGGACAATCAGTTGATTTCATCGGCGCGCATGATCGCGGGCGAAGTGGAATGGGTGGACGGCTTTCTGCGTGTGGATGTGCCGCCCGCCGCGCTCGAAGTATTCGTCTCTCCCTACCGCGACCAGGTGTTCTACAGCGTGCAGGTGGACGATGGACGCCTGCTCGCGGGAATCCCCGATTTCCCCGCGCGTCCGGCGCAGGCAGCCGATACGCCGGATCACTACGACACCCGTCTGCAAGGCCACAATGTGCGCGCGGCCGGGCTCGTGCGTCTCATGTACGACAACGGCGCGACGCGCCGCGTGCGCGTGACGGTCGGCAAAACCGTGCGCTCGCGTGACGCCATGGCTCAGCAATTGTGGCAACCGCAACTCGTGCGGCAAATCGAAATGATCGTGCTGGCGGTCGCGCTGGTTTGCATCGGTCTCACTTTCGAGTTACGGCCTCTGATGAAAGTGAAAGAGGAGGTGGCGGATCGCGACCCGATGCAGCTGGAGCCGATTCGCGTCGAGCGTCTGCACACCGAGTTGCGGCCGATCGTGGAAGCGATCAATCAATGCATCGCGCGGCTCGGCGTGCAGGTGGCCGCGCAACGCCGCTTTATCGCCGACGCCGCACATCAGTTGCGCACGCCGCTCACTTTGCTCGGCACGCAATTGCAGTTCGCGCGGCAACAGGACGACTTGAACCCCGCGCTCGACGAAGCGCTGGCCGCCATGCATCGCAGTAATCGTTCGATGGTGGGTCTCACGAACAAGCTGCTTCTGCTTGCGCAGGCCGAGGCCGCCGACAACACGCAACTCGCCGTGGAAACGGTGGACCTGGTGCCGCTCGCGTTGGAAGTCGTGGAGGACCTCGCGTTGCTCGCGCAGGCCAGAGACATTGATCTAGGCGCCGAGCTGAACGGTGCCGCGCCGGTGGCGGGGCATCGCGGGCTATTGCAGGCGTTGATTGCCAATCTCGCGGAGAACGCGATCCGCTATACGGGCAGCGGCGGCCATGTCACCGTGGGCGTGAGCGCCGACGCCGATACGGTCACCGTAAGCGTGCTGGACGATGGTCCCGGCATTCCGGCCGAATCGCGCAGCCGCGTGTTCGAGCCGTTCTTCCGGGCGTCGGCGGATACGGAGGGCACCGGCCTGGGCCTCGCCATCGTGCGTGAAATCGCGGACGCCCACCACGGCGAGATCGCGCTCAAGCCGGGCGAGGGCGGCAAAGGCGTGCACATCAGTGTGACGTTTCCGCGAGCCGCGGCAGAGCGTTTTAAAGCAGGTTAGAGCCGTTACTTCAGCACGACTCAGGACAAACCCGCAGTTAGGGCGGCAAAGCCATTGGCGAAAGCTTCGAGAAGGCTTCGCGTGCCTAGAATTTTTGCAGGCGGTCCCTCAGGCGCCCACCGCGGATGCGGAAAACAACGGAGACATCCACCATGCCTCATGCTGTGACGCGCGTTGCGCGCGCCGTCCACGCCGCCGTCGCGGCGTCGCTCACGATCTTGCTGCTCGCCCAACCGGCAGCGCACGCGCAGGCGGACTCGCCCGAAAAAACCGTCATCATGGTGGGCGGCATTACCAAGCTCATCTATCTGCCCGTACGCCTCACCGAACAGCTAGGCTACTTCCAGGCAGAGGGGCTCGACGTCGAACTGCAATCGCAGCCGGCGGGCGTCGATGCGGAAAACGAATTGCTCGCGGGCGGTGTGCAGGCCGTGGTCGGTTTCTACGATCACGCGATCGACCTGCAAGCCAAGGGTAAGGAAGTCAAGGCGATCGTTGTGTTCGGCCAGGTTCCCGGCGAAGTGGAGATGGTCGCGACCAGGGCGGCCGGTTCGATCAAAAGCATGGCCGACGTGAAGGGTAAAACGCTCGGCGTGACGGGGCTCGGCTCGTCGACCAACTTTCTCACGCAGTACCTGGCCAGCCTCAAAGGTGTGCCGCGTTCACAATACACGGTGCTGCCAGTGGGCGCGGACAACAGCTTTATCGCCGCGATCCGGCAAGGGCGGATCGACGCCGGCATGACCACCGAGCCGACCGTCTCGCAGTTGCTCAAATCCGGTGAGGCCAGGGTGCTGGTGGACATGCGCAATGTCGAAGGCACGCGCGCCGCGCTCGGAGGAACGTATCCGGCATCGAGCCTGTATGTGCAGAGCGCGTGGCTCGACAGGCATCCGCAAGAGGCGGCCAAACTCGCACGCGCGTTTGTGAAGACGTTGCGATATCTGAATACACATAGCGCGGACGAGATCGCCGCGAAAATGCCGAAAGACTACATCGGCAATGAGAAGGCGCTCTATGCGAGCGCGTTGAAGGCCACGCTGCCCATGTACACCGCCGACGGCAAGATGCCCGCCGACGGGCCGGAAACGGTGCTCAAGGTGCTGGCGGGTTTCAACCCGTCGGTGAAGGGTCGTCATATCGATCTGTCGAGGACGTTCACTAATCAGTTCGTCAATGAAGTGAAGCCGTAAAGGCGGAAGCTGGGCGTGTCTCTCTCGACGAGGCGCGCCGGCATCCTTTAGAGAGGGGCGACGCATCGTGTTTTCAGGCAGCTTGCGCGGACGCTTGCTGTGGTGGCTACTGCTGCCACTGGCGGCGTTCGTTTCCATTTCCGGTGTGATCTCTTACCGCAATGCGCAGACCACGGCGGATCTCGTGCAGGACAATGCGTTGCTCTCGTCCATGCGCATCATCGGCGAGGATATCGATTGGGACAACGGCAATGTCTCGATCCAGATTCCGCCGGCTGCGCTGGAGCTGTTCGAGTCGCCGGAACAGGACAGCGTGTTCTATCGTATCGAGGCGAGCGGCCAGCGCCTGGTAGCCGGCAGTCTGGAGTTGCCACTGCCGCCGCACACCGGTGACAACCCAACGCTCTACGTCACCCGTCTTGAAGATGGCCGCATCGTGCGCGCCGCTGCCTACGTCCGGCAACTTTACGACACGGGGCGTACGGAGGAAGTCATCGTCGCGGTTGCAAAAACCGAAGGCTCGCGAGACGCGATGGTATGGCGTCTGCTGCGTCCGCAGCTATTCGGCGAGGTGCTCACGCTCGTGCTCGCGATGGTGTTCGTGTACCTCGGACTGACTTTCGAGTTGCGTCCCCTGATGAAAGTGAAAGACGACGTCGCCGATCGCAATCCGTCGCAGCTACAGCCAATACGTGTTGCGCGCTTGCATGTCGAACTAAGGCCGATTGTCGATGCAATCAACCAGTGCATCGCGCGCATGGGTCAGCAGGCCGCGACTCAGCGGCAATTCATTTCCGATGCCGCGCACCAGATGCGCACGCCGCTCACGCTACTGGTGGCGCAAATCCAGTTCGCGCGCCAGCGTGAGAACCACGACGCGCCACTCGCCGAGGCGCTGGCGGGCATGCACAAGAGCAGCCGCAAGCTGACCACCTTAACCAACAAACTTCTGCTGCTGGCGCAGGCCGAGTCCGCCGCGCCCGTGGGTGCGTGCGAACGCGTCGATCTCAGTGCGTTGATTGCAGGTGTTCTTGAGGAGTTGATTGCATTTGCGCAGTCTCGTGAAATCGATCTGGGCGCCGAGCTGGAAGACGGAATGATCGTTACCGGCGACGAGGCATTGACCGCCGCGCTCGTCACCAATCTCGTCGACAACGCGCTGCGTTATACCCAGCCGGGCGGCCGCGTGACCGTGCAGACCGAGCGCCGTGACGACATGGCTATCGTGCGTGTGATCGACAATGGACCGGGTATCAAGGCCGAGGCGCGGGCGCGGGTGTTCGAACGCTTCTATCGCGCGTCGAGTCACGCAGACGGCACGGGCCTCGGCCTGCCGATCGTGCGGGAGATTGCCCATCGCCAGGGTGGCACCGTCACGCTCGAATCCGGCGCGGATGGTATTGGCCTTGTCGCCACGGTGGGAATGCAAATATGGACTGCCGCCACATGATGCGCGACTACATGAGGGAAGAACAATGAAACTGCTGCTTGTGGAAGACGATGCGGAACTTGCGCGCTGGGTGATGAACCTGATGCAGGTCGAGCAGTTTGTGATCGACTGGGCAGAGAACGGCGAACAGGCCGAGACGCTGCTCGGCCTGCAATGCTACGACGCTGTGTTGCTCGATTTGCGCTTGCCCGGCATTGGCGGCAAGGATGTGCTCGCGTGGCTGCGTCGCAAACGCGACAACGTGCCGGTGCTCATGCTGACCGCGAATGGCTCGACCGACGACAAGGTCGCCTGCTTTTCCGCCGGCGCCGACGACTATGTCGTCAAACCCTTCGACGCACGCGAACTGCTGGCGCGCATCAAGGCGTTGATCCGCCGTCAGGCGGCCGGCGACAAGGGCCAGTCGATCGAGTGTGGCGACTTGCGCTATCTGTTCGACTCGCGTGAATTCATGCTGCAAAGCGAGCCTTTGCCGTTGCGTCGGCGTGAACATGCCATTCTCGAGACGTTGATGCTGAAACAGGGCAAGACAGTCTCCAAGGCGACGCTAATGGACAAAGTCTTCACACTCGACGACGAACCGAGCGCCGATGCAATCGATATTTATATCCAC
Organism: Paraburkholderia sp. BL6669N2; assembly: GCF_003387275.1. Classification (NCBI taxonomy): domain Bacteria; kingdom Pseudomonadati; phylum Pseudomonadota; class Betaproteobacteria; order Burkholderiales; family Burkholderiaceae; genus Paraburkholderia; species Paraburkholderia sp. BL6669N2. The sequence goes on from NZ_QUNA01000002.1 coordinate 3,717,683, forward strand.
CGTTTGCGCAAGCATCTCGCGGCGTCAAGCGCGAAGATCATGACTTTGCGTGGGCTTGGCTACATTCTGCGTGAAGAAGAACCGCGCGAAGCGTTTGCTGTTGCGTTGTAGCGGTTCAAGGGCGAATTGAATTGCCTGACTGTACATTGTCAATGCCTTGCGTTTAGTGTTTTCACCGAGGCCGAGAGCTTTTTTATTGGGCGGCGGTGCTGGTCACGTTCGCGCTGGTCACGTGGGCCGGCGATCTCGCAACCGGGGCGCTGGGAGCTGGTTTTGTCATCGGTGTGACCCGCTAGATCGCGCCTCGCTTCCCCGTCGTTACGGGGTTTGGGCAAATGAAAACGTATTAATCAAACGTTCGAAATATCCGCATCGTGCAGAGGAAGGCGCTCGTTCACCTGTTCCAGCACGCCGGTCTTCTTCCACGCCATGTACCTGAGATAGCAAGTCTGTTGCGGCGGGAAAGTCGCAGGAAGTCTGTGCCATTTTTCTTTTCGTTGTTGCAGCCAGAGTATCGCGTTGAGGATGTCGCGATCGCTGCGGCGAGGCCGTCCACGTGTTGATGAAAGCACTGGGAAGAGACTCTGGACGCGAGCCCAATTGGCGTCTGAAAGGGGAATTTCTAGCATCGGACTGGTCTGAGTACTGTGTGGGTGTTATTAGTTTTACATGCTGCTGTTGACGGTGATACTAGTCAATCTATTTCACTCGGTCAAATTGTCTTGCTGAATGTCTTTGCACACAATCACGTGGTGAGCGAAGCAGCGTAACGTCACGCGGAATGCTACGTTACGCACAGGTTCACGCAAACGTTTGGCGAAGCAGATTCGCCCTACTGCGGAATTTGTTCTTTTCCTCGAGAACGCTTGTGCGGCATGGTTCTCTGTTCTTCTTCCCCTTCTCTTTGCGCATTGAGCCAGGTACTTGGCACGACATGTGCATACGTTGACGGGGTTGGATAACACATTTCCGCCATGTACACGCTCGACTATGCACAACCCGAACCGTCTGCAAACATATTGGACTCACGCATCGACCGTGTTGCGCACAATGACGCGGCTACTTCCGGCGATGCTTCCTTGGGCGTGAGCGAATTCGAAAAGCGCGTCGGCGACGGACTGCGTGCGGGAGAATTCCATCTCGTGTTTCAAGGCGCCTATCGCGCCGCGAGTGGCGTATTGGCGCGCCTTGAAGCGCAAGTTCGATGGACGCATCCGGACTACGGCTTATTGCTGCCGGGCATTTTCATGATGCCGCTCGAACATCCGAACGTTGCGCGCGAGATGGTCGCTTTCGTCGTGAACGACGTGTGCCGTGAATTACGCGGCGCTCTCGTCGCGAAGCTGCCGGTGCAGCCGGTCGCGATCACGGTGCCTGCTCAAGTGGCGCTGCTCGATTCTTTCGCAGAGGAACTCATGCGAGTCGCCGATTTGTATGGCGTGCCGGCTTCTCTACTTGAAATTGAAGTTACCGATAGCGCGGAAGCAGCAAAGTTATTGTCTTTGCGTACGTTGACCGAGGGTCTTCGGGAAACAGGTGTCGGTCTTTCGATAGGCAAGTGGGGTAATGGCGCATCGTCGCTCGCATTGCTCGGGTCGCTCGATGTAGACGCCGTCGTTGTCGCGCGCGAGTTGATGGCGACAGTGCCGGGCGATAAGCGCGGCGCGGCGGTGATGAGCGCGATCATGGACCTGCTGCATGCACTCGATGTGCGAGTGGTGGTGAGCGGCGTGGATACTCAAGAACAGTTTCAGTGGGTGAGCCGGTGGCCCGACGCGTTGGTGCAGGGGTTCTGGTTCGCGCGTCCGCAGGCTGGGTTGGGGAGTGTGTTGGCGCTACGGCAGAAAGGGTGACAAGCGCTCGCGACGTTACGTAACGTCGCGGGGTGCATTGCAATCTAACCGAGGTCGGCAGACAGTTCATCGTGATGATCTTATCTCAACAGATCAAGCGTGGACGCGCTCTTCAAGGAGTAGCCGCTGACAATTACAAGAATATAAATGCAATTGGCACGCATGGTGCTTTATAGGTTGCGCGCTGTCCGAATAGCGCAGGAAGTAGAGACATAAGTTGCAGAGAATTCTGTTTCAAACGATCGCCTGATCGGGGGTTATCAGGCGGTCTTCTCAACGCAGAGCGATGCGGTCTTCCACCGAAGAGCGCGCTGTGGTTGCGGCGTGTCGTTGTGTCCAGATCGAGTTGGATGCGCAAGGCATGTCGAAAAATCCCCCGTTTTTATTTGCGTTTAATCGGCCGGCGCGTCGCGCGGCGTGTTGGGCGAAACCACATTGGCCGCGCCGGGGTGCTGTTGTCGCGAATAACGTGTGATGGACGTAGAGACATGAGAACCGCTGAGGCCAACACAGGTTCAGGGGCTCTATATAAACGTTTGGCGTGTGAGACCAGCGCGGGGATAAAAATGGATACGGCGAATTTCAGGCCACAGATAACGACGATATCGGGGTTGCAAAGCCCGATCGCGCGTTTGCTCGACGTGATGCTAGTCGTGCTGGGTGCGTTGGCTGCGGCGCAAGTGCGCTTCGGAGATCTTGCGCCAGGTCGGATCGATAGCGGGTTCGTTACATTCGCAGCGGCTTCTACGCTGGTCCTGTTTCCAGTGCTTGGCGTCTATGGTTCATGGCGCGGACGTGCCATGTGGCGGTTGATTGGACAGGTATCGCTGGCGTGGCTCATGGTTCAGGGTTGCAGCCTCGTGTTGACGTTCTCGCTGCATCGTACGGACTACGTGTCACGCCTTTGGTTCGCGTATTGGACTGCGCTGAGTGGTGGCGCGCTGATCGTCTCGCGCGTTGTCGTGCATGTCGTGTTGGACCGAATTCGCAATGCGGGTCTTAACTTGCGCAGCGTCGCTGTGGTCGGATGCGGCGCCCATTGCCAGCAGGTGGTACGCAATATCGAAGGTTCGCCGTCTAGCGGCTTTCGTGCGGTCGCGGCATTCGATCTGCGGCCGATAGTAGGAGTCGTCGGTTCGGGCGTGCCGGTTTTTGACGACATCGACAAATTTTCTGCGTACGTCAGATCCTACTGTGTGCAGGAATTGTGGCTCGCACTGCCATTGTCTGAGGAACAGGCCATCTCGCGTTTCGTGAGCGAGTTCCGCGACGATCTTGTGAACGTGCGCTTTGTGCCGGACATGCGCAGCGTCGCCCTTTTTGATAGCGACGTGATCGATTTGATCGGCATGCCAGCTATCAATCTGGTGGCGTCACCTCTGCCAGAACGCGAGTTGTTGAAGAAAGAGATATTCGATCGCGTATTCGCCGTGCTGGCGCTCATTGCACTCGCGCCGCTGTTGATTGTCATTGCTACCGCGGTCAAGTTGTCGTCGCGCGGCCCGGTGTTCTTCACACAGAAGCGTAAGGGCGCGGACGGTCGGATCTTCAGGATCTACAAATTTCGCTCAATGCGCTCCCATGCAGTTGAGTCAGGTGTCGTCAAGCAGGCCACGAAGGGTGATCCGCGAATTACGCGAGTCGGGGCGTTTCTCAGACGCACAAGTCTTGATGAGCTTCCGCAATTCTTCAATGTGCTTTGCGGGGACATGTCGGTCGTCGGACCGCGGCCGCATGCTATCGAACACGATGAGCTGTATCAGAAAGTGGTCAACGGATATATCCACCGTTACCGCATCAAGCCAGGTATCACTGGATGGGCGCAGATCAACGGATTCCGCGGGGAAACGGATCGGATCGAGAAGATGCAAGGGCGTGTTGAACACGATCTGTATTACCTGCGTAACTGGTCATTCGGCCTCGACATAAGGATTGTCGTCGTGACGATTGCTAAGGGCTTCGTCCATAGCAACGCGTATTGACGGACTCGTAACAACAAAACGTGACCACAACATTGCACGGACAAATACCGCTATCGGCTCGAATAGGAGTGGTCATGCAGCTTCAATGGCATTGTGCGCGTCGGCGTTCGCGGCGGAACCCGCGCTAAACGGGGCACCGTCAGGTTGTTGCCGTATGTCGAGCTTTCCGGCGGGCGAGCTAACTTTCGATGATGGCGGCGCGCAGTTCCAGGTCTCCGGATCAAGCCCCGGATAGCTACGCCGACGCGAGAGCCGTGCTCGGCATGTGGCGGAGACGCTTTAAAGGGTTATCACGTCCAGAGACGTTGATATGTGGATGGCGAAATGACAAGAACGAGAGGGGGCGGCTGGGGGCCGGGATATGAAAATACTGCATGCCGCAGAGACCATAAAAGGCGGGGTAGCCACTGTTATGCGTCAACTTATACTGGCGCACGTCAACGAACAGGATGTAAGTAGAATCTCATGCCTTGTTCCGGCGCACCATCGAGATGAACTCCCGTCCCTTGGCGCGGACACCATCCACTGCTTTGAACGTTCTGGTCGAAACGTCATTTCGCTGTGGCGTTTCCTGACAGCTTTTGTCGCCGTAGTTTTAAGGGAACGCCCTGATGTGGTTCACCTTCACAGTTCGTTCGCCGGTGTTGTCGGGCGCATATGCCTGATTCCTCTCGCTGTGGTCGTGCGCCCGAAGGTCGTCTATTGCCCCCACGCCTTTCCGTTCCTGATAAAAACATCGAAGTCTTGGCTGCTGATGTACAGAACCGTGGAAAACCTGCTCGCGTTTTTTACGGATGTGATCATTTGCGTTAGCCAGCATGAACGGCAGTTGGCGCTCTGTGGGGGGATGAAAGCGAAAAAGTTGATCGTGGTGCACAACGGAATACAGCTTCCGAAGCAATTGCGAGAACTTCGTTCGTGCGAGACGGAATCTCCGCTTCAGTTGCTGTTTGTCGGTCGCTTCGACTGGCAAAAGGGTTTCGACGTACTTCTGTCCGCAATGAATCTATTGGAAGACTATCCAGTGGAGTTGGTCGCCGTAGGTGAACCAGTAAATGGCGCGGTTGCTCCTGTTCCTCAGAAGAACGTCAGATATTTGGGTTGGCTTGATGCCGAAAGTCTGGGCCCTGTCTTTGCGGCAGCACATGTTCTGGTTGTGCCAAGCCGGTGGGAAGGTTTCGCGATGGTGCCACTCGAGGGTATGAGTCACGGGCTGCCCATTATTGCGAGCGACTGTTCGTCGCTGCCAGAGGTTGTCGTCAACGGTGTAACGGGGTGTCTTTTCCCGGTCGAGGACAGCCAGGCTCTGGCCGATTGCATTCTGGGCGGAACGAAGGAAGAGTGGATAACAATGGGCGCAAACGGGTTGGCGAAATTCTTCAATGAGTTCACTGCCTCCCGAATGACCAATTCGACGTTGAATATCTATCGCAGTCTACTCGGTCGGCAAGAGGCTGTTTACGGTCTGTCCAAACTCTCATAGACGCACTTGGAATCAGAAGGTGGACAAGCGAATGGTCAGGATCAAAGACTCGCTGATTTCGATGAGCGGCGTTGTTACGGCGCAGCTTCTGTTGTTTGTAAGCATTGTGTTGCTGGGCCGGGAGCGCGGTCCAGAGATTCTCGGGCAATTCAACGGCTCAGTCGCGCTAGGTACTTTGGCGGGAACACTACTGGCATTGCGTTACGAATTAGCCTGTCTGTCTGACAGATCGGAAGTCTCTTTCCAGTCGCTGGTTCACGTACTCGCGTTGGGTGCGGCCGTCGCTACGGCAGTTGCCGCAATCTTGCTGGCGTACGGGCGATATCATTTGCTTCTGGTCGAACTGTATGCGTTCGCCACCTTCATATTTAACCTGGCTGCGGCATATCTGAACAGCCTGAAACGCTATGGATTAATTGCGGTAGCAAGAATAGCGGTGAATGCCGGGTTGCTCATGTGTGTGGCCAGTCCGCTTCGGGGCTGGCTCAAGGTGGAGCCATTTTTCGCCTATGCAATCGTCAATACCGTTATGGGGCTGTTGGCATTGACCGCAACACTATACAACGGACGGTCGAAGGGTTATCGGGTCGCATTCGATCCGAAATTCTATTCTGTGAACCGTCGATTTGCTGCGTATATCCTTCCCGCGACTGTCTTCGGGTCGGTTATGACCTACGCATTAGCTATTGCCGTCCCGTCGTGGTACGGCGCGGAGGAAGCTGGTTATTTCGCGCTGGCATTCCGGTTGGGCTTTTCTCCGGTATCGCTTGTCGGTCAAAGCATCGGCGGAGTATTTCGAAGGGATGCGCTCGGTGCAGTCCGTGCGAATTCGGATGGGAACGAGTTAGTCCAGGTCTATCGAACCTATGCGCGGGGCTTGATCGCGGTCAGCCTGGGATACGCGTTCCTTGCTTTCGTTTTCTTCGACCCGATCGTTGCGCTGTTCCTTGGAGCGAAGTGGAAAGGCGCCACACCGTTCTTTTATTTCCTGATCCCGCTGTTTTGCGTGCAGATTTTGTATGTTCCACTTTCGCAGGTTTTTCTGACGGTGCGAAAGCAGAAGCTGGATTTCTCATTCCAATTGTGGTCAGGCAGCGTCTTGATTGCCACGCTATACGCGACGCATGTTTTGAACTTATCTGCCGTCGTCAGCGTGGCGACATTTTCGTTCGCAGGGGCGATCGTCACGGCATGGGGTGTGACGGTAACCGCTCGGGCTGCGAGCCCCAGGACTTCAGGATACCGGGCCGTGTTGGATTGTCTGACTTGACGGGGGGATGATGATCGTCGTAGTTATCGATTCGATGGAGAGATGTTACTTTTTCTTGCGGCTGGTGGAGAACCTGAGAAGTGGCCACCAGTTCTATTTTCTTACGACAGAGCCGCTTGCTCACGCCTTCGCTGTTCTGTCCAATATTCAGTCGGTATTCGTGCGTCGCAAGGCTCTGAAGTTGGAGAACTCTGCGCAGCGCGCGGAAGATGGCTATTGGAAAAATGCTATCGAAGTTCTCAATGGACACATCTCGCTGCCTCAAGCGAGAAAGGATGCCGCTGCAATCGAAGACGCGATGGCAAAGATCGTCAAGTCAGGTGACGTATCCCGGTGTCTGATCTGGAATGGCCAGCAGCTACTCGGGCGAGCCGTTACCGAGGTATGCAATCGGCACGGTGTCGAAACCATCTTCCTGGAAATTTCGAACCTGCCGTCCAAACTGTTTGTGGATCGAGAAGGGGTGAATGCGCTCTCGTCAATTGCATCCTTCCCGCATCGACTCGACGCTCTTCCGTTGCCGTCGATGGACACCCACGAGGCCTGGTTTCGACGGTATGAGCAATCAAAAAGAGAGCCACTGCCTCAGTCGCGGTTCCGGCTGAACAGGAAACTGATTTCGGCGATTAATCTGCTTATAAAAGTCGTTGGGCGCGGGGCCGTGCTCAACACATCCAATGTTCTGAAGTTAAGCAACGCCGCCCCGACAATTCCAGGATCGAAATGTTACTCCTGCGATGAATTGGCAAAGCGCATCTACGTATTTCTTCCCCTGCAGGTCTCAGGGGATACGCAGATAAAACTTCATTCCGACGTGACGAATATAGAAGCGATTCGTCAGGCCGTGGGGTCTGCCAGGAAGATGGGCGCGGAGCTGCTCGTCAAAGTTCATCCTGCCGAGACTGATCGAGGCGAATTGCGGCAAATCTGCGATTTACGCTCAAAACTGAATTTCGATATTGTCTCTTCCGCGACCCTAGATCTCGTAAGGAATGCGCATTCGGTCGTGACTATCAATTCAACCGTAGGTTTGGAGGCCTTGATGTACGACAAGAAGGTAATTACGTTAGGACGATGCTTCTATCGGGATTTCGATGGCGACCGGCTAAAGAAGTACATTCATTATTTTCTGGTGGACGGTATCGATTATTTCGGGAGCGGCGCAGTTTCGGCGGGTGCGGCGAGGGCTCTGTTAGATCGATAAGGCAATTTATATGCCGCGTCTTTGTCGAGATCAAGATTTTTCGGCATTGAAAGTAATTCAATATTAGAAGGTCGTTGAAAATGATCCATGCTTCACCTGCTAGCAAGGCTATATTTATAGTTCACCCGGGTAAGGCGAATTATCCTGAGATAGCCGCATATACCTCGTATTTTGGTGACCTCGGATTCCACGTTATGTCGGGCAGCGAGCGGGATTATGCGAAAATTCCAAAGGATGCGCGAAAGCGCACTGTGGTCTGGTGCATCATGGGATTCTACCCCACGAAATTCGATGCAAGGTTTGTGATTCACGATTATCGGTCTCTGTCGGTAGGCCGATGCGCAAGTCTAAAGGATCGGGTGAAGCGACATCTCCAGACCATGCCCGCGCTGCGCATCTTTCAGACGGCAGAAATGGAAATGATCATGGGTTTCAGTGACGGCGGAAAAAGCGTAATTCTTCCAATGGGCGTTCCTGACTGGATTTTCGGCATGAACGAGGAGACGATTGCAGACGATGTACCGTCGGGGACGTTCTGTTACATAGGTGAAATTTCGCGCGAAAGAGGATTCGATTCTTTTCTCGATGGGTTTTGTCGTTTTCGGAAATCTGATGAAACGTTGGTTCTCGTGGGCAATGCTGAAAAGTGTATTGTTGAGCGCTTCAAAGACGCGCCCGGGGTGATATTTGCCGGTCGTTTGCCTCAACGCGATGCGTTGGCGGTAGTTCGGAAAAGCCGCTTCGCTGTATCGACGATTCCGAGCGGCCGTCCATATAATGTTCAGGCGCCGACGAAGTTGCTGGAATATGCTGCGTTAGGAAAATCGATTGTGTGCAATGACTCGCGTTCCAACATCGATGTGATAAGAAAATTCGGCATTAATTGTTTGATCACTGGGTCGACAGTTTTTGACAGATTAGATCGTGAAAGATTGAATTCCACTCTGCCGAACGATCCCAGTAAACTGCGCATGCTGCGCTGGAATGAAATCATTCGACGGGCAGATATTGAATGCATGCTTTAAGAAAAAATTCGGTGGTATTGACCCGATAACACGGAACTGTTTCGCGCGGCGGCCAGGCACCATTGCCCCTCAACCACGTCCGCAATCGCCCTTGTTACGCCGCGCGTAACGTTACGTGTTCCGTCAAAGCACGGAGCAACGAGCCCGAGCAGTCCATCCTATCGGCATTTCCCGACGATTTTAAATTGGCACACTTAGTGCTTAATCTTAGCTGTCTGTTTGATGGTGAAGATAAAAAGCTATAGGCCATACGGGGAAATCAATGTCGGTTAAGACCAACTGTTTATCGGGCGCCGGTGCGTCTCGCCGTTCTATCGTGGCGCGCGTGACTTCATGCCTATTCACCGTGGCGTTTCTCGCAGGATGTGCGGCCGCGCCGGGAATGAGAATGGAGAGGCCGCCTGGCATTGCGAATTCGGCCAACGCTTCCAGTCCGACGGAAGCGAAGCTTTCCGTTCCGATTATCGATATCGATTTATCGCTGATCAAGAAGATCCGCGAGTCCAATCGCAGCGTTCATCTCGACTCGACTGGTTTGGAGCGAGCGGCGGGTTCATACAAGATCGGTGCTGGGGACGTGCTTCAAATAACGGTTTGGGACCACCCCGAACTAGCTGCCGCTCTGGGTGGCCAGTCCCAAGCGGCCGCGCGGCCCTCCGATGCGCCGCCGGGTTTCGTCGTGGATGAAGCCGGCTACCTGGTATTCCCGTACGCGGGCCGAATACATGTGGCCGGTTTGCGGCCCGAACAGGTGCAAGCCATCCTGTCAGAGTCGTTCACTAAGGCATTTCGTGACCCGCAAGTAACCGTTCGCGTTGCGTCCTTTCGCTCTCAGCGTGTTTATGTCGAAGGGGAAGTGCATGCGCCAGGTACTCAAGTCATCAACGATATACAGATGAACCTGGTCGATGCCGTCAGCCGGGCGGGTGGGTTTTCGTCGACCGCAGATCAAAGTCACGTTGAATTGAAGCGCAAATCGATGACTACGGTGATCGACATGTCCAGTGCGAGAAACGAGAAACTGGATCCTTCGCAGATCGTACTGAAAGACGGTGATGTGTTGCGAATTCCGCCCAGAGACGAATTCGGTGTTTTCGTAATGGGGGAGGTGAATAAGCCGGTAACTGCCATTCCGCGTACTACCGGATCATTGAGTTTGAGTGAAGCTTTGGCACAGGCCGGAAGTCTGAACTCCAATTCGGCGGATGCTGCGCAATTGTATGTTGTCCGCGGATCGCTCGACGGGGCGCCGGAAATATTCCATCTGGACGCGCGTTCGCCAGTGGCGATGGTGCTTGCGAACGAGTTTCCATTGAAACCCAAAGACATTGTCTACGTCGACGGTAACGGACTAGTTCGTTTCAATCGCGTGTTGACTCTGCTATTGCCGGCTATCAACGCTGGTCTTACCGCGGCGATCGTAACCAAATGATTCGACAGATCCTGGTTGTGTGCGAAGGCAATGTTTGTCGCAGCCCGATGGCGGCCGCGTTTCTACGGTCGAAACTCGAAGGTGTTTCGGTGAGCTCCGCCGGACTCAACGCATTGGTTGGAAGTCCCGCGCCTGAGTTCGCGTGCGACGTCATGCGTTTGCGAAGCATGCCAATCGACCAGCACCGGGCTCAGCAGATCACTGACGAGCTGTGCAGAAACACCGAATTGATCCTCGTGATGGATAGCGATCAGCGCCGTGAACTGGAGACCAGATATCCGTTCTCGAAAGGCAAGGTGTACCGCGTTGGTGAGTATGGCGTGTTCGACATTGAGGATCCATATCGCCAGGGAAGGACAGTGTTCGAGCATTGCGCCCAAACAATCGAAACGGGCGTCACCGCATGGGTCAAACGCCTCGGTCTGATCGCAAGCGGATCCCACGCGCGGTCCAATTATCCCGAGAATCGGAGCCGGACATGAATCTTGCAGACACGCCTCACATTGAAACGACTCAAGACGACGAGAGCAAAGAGTTCTTTGACGTTCTCGATACGCTGATTGAGAACCGCTGGATGATTGCGATCGTCACGGGGCTGTTCCTTCTTGCCGGTATCTCATACGCTTTGCTGTCGAGGCCGGTATATCAAGCTCAGATTATGGTTCAGGTCGAGGACAGCCCTGATACTTCAGCCGCAAAAAGTTTGCTCGGCGATGTTTCTTCGCTGTTTGACGTCAAGTCGAGCGCTGCTGCGGAGACGCAAATCATTGCCTCGGAACTGGTCGTTTCACGTACCGTCGATAAGCTCAAGCTGTATATTCGTGCTGAGCCGGTTCGCTTCCCGCTTATTGGCGACTTCGTTTCGCGCTACGTCGACGGCATTTCGGCGCCGGGTGTGTTTGGGATGGGCGGATTTGCCTGGGGCGAAGAGAGTGTCGATGTCCCCGTTTTTAATGTTCCAAAGCGTATGGAAGGCAAGAGCTTCAGGCTGACGATCCTACCCTCCGGACGCTTCAGTCTTGATGCGTGGGCATTGGATCACAGACTCCAAGGGGTAGTGGGTTCGCTGCAGCGCTTCCAGACGAACCAGGGAATCTTTGAAATCAGGATTGCGCACGTTGCTGCGAATCCCGGCACCATCTTCAGGCTCATTCGCAACTCTCCGCTTCAAGCCAGTGCCGATTTGCAGGACCAACTCGAGGTCCAGGAAAAGGTTAAGCAGTCCGAGGTGGTGATCGCAACGCTCCGTGATACAGATCGGATACTTGCCAGTAGAACCCTCAACGAAATCGGCGCCCAATATATCAAGCAGAATATCGACCGGAAGTCGGCGGAAGCTGCGCAATCCCTCGAGTTTCTCAATTCTCAGTTGCCGCAGTTGAAAGGTCAGTTGCGAGAAGCGGAAGCAAAGTTGACGAAGTTGAGAGATGAACGTCGCACAGTCGATCTTACGGAAGAGGGAAAGCTTGCCCTCGCGCAATCTGCCGACGCTAAAACCCGTCTGCTTGAATTGCAGGAAAAGCGTCGCGAACTCACGTCTCGCTTTGCCGATACGCACCCAAGTGTGGTTGCGTTAGATTCGCAGATCGCCGCTTTGTCGTCATATCAGAAGGACGCTGAATCCCAACTCAGAAAGCTACCGGATATTCAGCAAGACCTGGTTCGCCTGATGCTCGATATCAAGGTGGATACAGATCTCTACACCGCGCTGCTGGGCAATATGCAGCAACTCGAGTTGGTGCGGGCCGGCAAGGTTGGAAACGTCAGGCTAGTCGACACAGCGTCGGTCCCTGAGATTCCTGTTTCGCCGAAAAAACCATTAATTATCATCGCAGCATTCATTTTCGGAATTCTTTCCGGTTGTGCCGCAGCCGTATGCCGCTCGATGCTGTTCCGTGGCATGACTGATCCAACCGATATGGAGCGTCGTCTCTCTTTGCCGGTTCACGCGATCGTTCCACTGAGCCAGCAGCAAAAGCGGCTGAGTCACCGCACGCGGCGGAGCGAGGAGGATGCAGAAGCTCTGCTCTGCATAGCATTTCCAAACGACCCGGCTATCGAGAGTCTGAGGAGTCTGCGCACCGCAACGCAGTTCTCGATGCTGGACGCGAAGAACAATGTAATTCTGATCGCAGGCCCCGCGCCCGGTGTAGGCAAGAGCTTCATTGCGTCAAATTTCGCCTCCGTCCTGGCGTTGGGTGGGCAGCGAGTAATGCTGATAGACGGCGATATTAGAAAAGGACGTTTGAGCGACGTTTTCGGCGTAAAGAGGAATCGCGGTCTTACGGACGTGATAGTCGGTTCTGTAGATCCGTCGGAGGCGATTCATAGAAATGTCGTCGAAGGCCTTGATTTAATCACCACCGGAACGTTGCCGCCCAACCCGTCCGAGCTTCTGCTCAACACGGGACTGCCCCGTTTGATCGAGCGTCTGAGCAACGAGTACGACGTCGTGTTGATTGATTCACCGCCGGTGCTCGCTGTGGCCGACACTACGACGCTTGCGGTTCTTGCGGGGACGGTCCTGCTCGTAGCCCATTCAGGCAGTACCAAACTCGGCGAGGTGGCTGAATCGAGAAAGCGGCTGGCACAAAACGGCATTCGCCTGAATGGTGTCATTTTCAACGGCGTCAACCCACAACTTGGCCGCTACGGATATGGTTCGCGGTATGGAAGCTATCGGTATATGGCGTACGAGTATGCGTCGAAGTAATTGGCCTTGCGGCCGTTCAATCTGCGTGATCTGCATGTCGTGATGGACGAAAGCGGCGCGTTCGGAATGGTCAGTAGCAGTGATGGGCGGGAGAGCCGCTCTAACTTGGCGACTGTATCCCGCTGTAGATGCGCGATGCTAGTTCCTGATTGTCGCTTTGGGCCCGAAGACTGCAAGCGGTGGCATGGCTTTCACGAAGCGGCGGTGCGTCAAGAGAGTACAAACGGTCCAGCTTATGCCGAAAGCACACAATATCTTCGGGCGGGGTGAAAGAATGTCACGTCTTGCGGTTGTCGATGGAGCGAAGTTACACGCGCACTGGAATCAGGGCTTCGTCTGGTTTGCGTTGATGGCATTGCTATTGTTCGGTGCGTTGTTCCCGTTCGCCGGTTTTTATACATTACTTCTCGTGGTTACTCTGACGTCTGGCGCCCACTCTCCGCGTCGAGAAATAGTGGGTTTGTTATGCGTGGCCAGCGTCATAGTGATTGGTCCGTTGCTTGCGCTCAAGCTTCCGCTGGATAACGGCGGAAACGACAAGATACAGTACCTGGACTTTATGCGGACGATGGGTGCGTCAGGCATCACTCACTACATGGTCTCGCAACCGGAGGTGCTGTCTTTTTCGACTCTGTATCTGGCGTGGACGCTATTCGGCCCTACCGATTTCGCGTTTCTTTTTATCTTCGGCTTGTCGTTTTCGTTGCTGCTGATAGCAGTGTGGCGCATCGAATACCGTGCGATACCGCTTTTCTTCCTGCTCTTCACGTCATCCGCGGCCTTCTATAACTCATATGGAAACGTTATCCGACAAGCAATGGCGTTTCCGTTTATGTTTCTATTGTTTTCATGTTCGAAGAGCCGGGGCCGATTGGCCTTTGTTCTGCTCGCGGGTCTCGCTCATCTTCCGAGTCTTTTAATCGGAGCCCCTTATGTTGCTTACCGATTGTTCAGGAAGTGGGCTGTCTGGGCGTCAATTGTCGTCGCAGGAGCCATACTTTTCGTCTCAAGTTACAACATGCAGGCCCTTAGTTCGATGAGCGGCAATGACGGCTACATGTCGAAGAAAATCGGTCTGTACAGCGCTTGGGATTCGTATAGTGTAGCCACGGTCGCTGCTGTAGCCACCGCGATCTTCATCATCAATAACGTGGTCTGGAAAAAATTAAAGGTCAAGATATCGGCAGCGAAGGACCGCGGTGCCGGCGTCGTGGAGGCACTCTGGGTCGCCTCAAATTTTGCTTTTCTGAGCATGGTGGCAACCTACAACCTGTCCAAGGTATTTGAAAGAGTCTACATCTATTTCTTTTCTATATCGTTGGTCTACCTTTCCGTCGCTATTTCCCGCAGCCGACGCGGGCCGGAAAAAACGCTTGTGCTGATCGGCGCGATGGCCTACTCCACGTACGGGCTTATGAAGAACCTTCAGCTTGGCGATCTGTTGTTTGCCGGCGATCCAATTGGCTATCTGACTGCAAGTTTCCTGGACTTGTATCGAAATTTCATTTGAATTGTGATGCGGGAGATCCAATTGACATTAGCCATTGCAATGGTAAACGTATCGGCGTTAAGACAAAACGTGGGGAGAACCGCTATTGCGGCGGCGACGGTCGCAATTGTATTTCTGTGGAGCGGGGCGAGTGCTTCACCAATAGCTAATAATGCGACACCCGGTGTAGTAGTCGCTCATAGCCCTGCAAAGACGGCCATATACTTGGGGTCGCCGGCCATTGCGATTCTCGACGATGGAACCTACGTCATAACGCACGACACTTTTGGACCCAACTCGTCGCTGGATACTACGGAGGTCTACCGCTCTCACGATAGGGGGCGGTCATGGGCAAAGCTGGCCGACGTGAAGGGTCAGTATTTTTCTTCAGTATTCGTTCACCGTGGCGCGCTTTATCTGATCGGGACTTCGCGGTTGGAAGGCGCAGTTGTCATTCGTCGATCGCTCGACGACGGTAAGACGTGGTCAGTCCCGACCGATGCGAATAGTGGCGTGCTTGCCTCTGATGGGAAATACTTTTCCGCTGCGACACCCACTGTGACAGCCGGCAGGAGGCTGTGGAAATCCATGGAGACAATTAACGGAGGCGTGGCTGCGGGACTGATTTCGGCAGACGTCAATAGTGACCTATGCAAAGCTGGCAGTTGGACTTTTACCGCTGCGCTGAGGCCAGATTCGCAATGGCTCGATGGGAAATTCAAAGGGTGGCTAGAAGGGAACGCGGTCGTCACGCCCAAGGGGAAAGTCGTGGATGTGCTGCGGGTCTACTACGATTTCCAGCCGGAACAGGCCGCCATAGTAACGGTTGATGAAGATGAACGGCACTTGGCGTTCGATCCTAAAACCGGGTTTGTGGCGATGCCAGGCGCAGGAAAGAAGTTCACGATACGCTTCGACCCGAGTTCAGGTCTTTACTGGTCGCTGACCAACGCGGTTTTGCCGGGTAGCTATCACGGGAACAACTTCGAGCGCGCTCGCAATACGCTCGCTTTAATTTCGTCTTCGGATTTGCATCACTGGGATGTTCGGCGCGTCGTACTGCATGCGGATAACTCAGATACGCACGGGTATCAATACGTTGACTGGGTGTTCGACGGATCGGACATTGCCGCCGCGATCCGGACTGCTTCCGACGACGATGAAGGGGGCGCGCACTCGCAGCACGATTCAAACTTTGTCACGTTTCTGCGCGTGTCCAATTTTGCCCACCCGTGAGACTACGCTGATTTGGAAGATGAGAAGCGCAAACGCGTTTGTGCTTTGAGCCTGCTCGAAAATGTCTCAGGTCGTCAATGCAACACGGGCGACCGGCGCTGAAGCTCGCATACCGCATCAGCCTTGTCCGCCATACTCCTCATTACCGCGGGCTCCATGGCGCGCGAATCTGAACACCAACCCCCTTTTTCTTCGCGCCCTTTTCCGCCTCGAACCTATCCAGATCCCCCAGCAAATGCTGGATCTGCGAAGCTTGCATTTCAGTCAACCGGAATTCGCTCTGTATCCGCTGAAGCCGCCTCCGCCAGTAAGCCGGCTGCAACACGGGCTCACCGCGAAACGCGCTCAGCGACGGCACCATCACACGCGCCACGTGCGCGATGTCTTCATCCATTGTCATGCCATAACCCCGATGACCTCACTGTTCATTTAGTAGTGGCCCTATTCATATGTTGCGGTGGACTGAATCTATCAGGCAGTGCGTGTCCGATTGCGGCGGCCATCATCCTACAAAGCCGGAATCCCCCGGTCAAGGTTTCCAATTCCCGATGACGCAAGAACGGCCCGACCCAAACGGGCCGTCACGTGGTCTGTTCAATCCGACATGCGCTTGCTGCACTGCATGATCTGCTGTTTCGTCATCGGTTCCCGGCAATCGTGTAGTGGCGATCGACGCCAATGGTGATCCGGCTGCAACTATGACCGATACGAAGAAAGACACGCTAGCCGGGTCGAAAGCCAGCGACTTCGAGCGTGTTGTCAGTGATTTGCATCGATGGAAAGGCGACCCGCTTACGGTTGGCCTGCAATGTGTCCAATGACGCTGCTTGCTCGATTGGCGTTGGCCGTGAGCAACTCCTGATTGAGCTGGTTGTGGGTATTGGAGCGCAGGCTTTTCTCAGACTTCGCTGCTCAATCAAACACTCGCGACAACCTGGCAAAGACGCCATTGCGCGCAATCCACTCCGCGTACTCCCGGTACTCCAGATCATTCATCAAATGCTTTTCTTCCGTCTTCGCCCGCAAGAAATAAAGCGTGTTCACCGCCAGTAGCGCCGCGCAATGCGTCACCGCTGCTCGCCATCCCAGCGGCTCGACAAACGGTACTGTCACCATCCAGTAAGACAGATTCTTCGCGATATAGGCGGGATGCTTTGTGAACCGGTAGGGTCCCGAAGTAATGATCCCGCGATTGGTCAGATTCGAAAACCGCAAACCGAACGAGATGGTCGCCAGCGCATAGCACAGCAGCAACGCAACGATGACCGTACCCCACACGACTCGCACAACCGGCATCGAAATAAGCCAGTTGTCCCAGAACACCGAACCTTCGTAGCGAATGTACTGGTTCGATATGAGCGACCAGAATGGCTGATAGCAGATCAGCGCGACGAGCCAACCCAACGTCGTCGGCTCTGCGCTGCGCACGTGACTGTCGAGTATGCGCAACGTGCAGAGGTAACCCACAGTGCCGAACATCAAGTCCATCGCAAAGGACAGGTCATACATAAACCGGAATGCCGCGAGCGAAAACGGCGCGTTCAGCGCGGCCGTCAACGACGCGGTGAGATGATCCGCATTGGTGGACAGGTAGACGATCATCAGTGGAAGGAAGAATGCCTTGACCATCCATCCCGCCAGCATCTCGCGCACTGGGCGCCAGTTCGCGGGACGCTCGCCGCGAAATAGGAAGCGCGCCCATAGCAGGTACGCGTCGTCGGTTTCGCGCTGATGCCGGTCCATCCACGCAAAGTAGAAAGGCGCCGCGATGAGGACATACGGCGCGAGCGTACCGAGCAGCGACCAGAACGGGCTGTAGAAGGCGCCGTGGTACTCGGGCAGCAGCCAGTAGAGCGCGCCAATGCCCGCGTACACCGAGGCGAGCGCCGCGAGGCGCAATTCCACACGCACGATGCTCAGCGGCCGCAACGCATGGCTCGCGAGGCCGGCGCTCGGGCGCAAATAGACGCGCGCGACGAACAGCTCGTAAGCGGCAATCGTCGCAATGATCGCCAGACAGGCGACGGTGCTTCGCGTCGCGCCATCGAGCGAACTGCTGTTGCGCAGCAACCAGAGCGTGAGCAGTCCGACGGCGATCCCGAGCAGGCCGATCGAAAAAGGTGTCGCCGAGCGCGGCCGCGGGTCGTGCACCCGCGCGACGGTATGGAAAGTGGAGTTCATGTCATCCCTCGTCGTCATGACATTGAAGGCGGCCGGGCTATTGATTTTTTGGTGCCCGGCCGCGTGCCTGCGTAACGCTTATTTGCCGGCCGCTGCGACGCCGCCGAGCAGTCCGCCGACCAGGTTCGTCACAGGCGCGAGCGGATTCTTGTTACCCGAGCCGCTGTTGCCCGCGGCGCCGGCCGAGCCGCCAGTCAAACCGCTGATAAGGCCCGTCACCGGATTGCCAACCGTGCCGCCCGACGAAGCCCCGGCGCCGACACCGCCTGTGACGCCGGCCGTCAACGACCCGACCACGTTGACGACAGGCGCCAGCGGACTGCCCGTGCCCGACGTCCCGCCAGGCGAACCGAGCTTGCCGAGAAGGCCGGTAAGCGGCGCGAGCAGGCCGGCCGCTCCGCCGGTGCCACCCGTGCCACCCGCTGCGCCGCCCAGCGATCCGAGGTTGCCGATCAGTCCGGTCAACGGCGGGATTGAGGTGCCGCCCGAGCCACCTGCGCCGCCCAGTCCGCCGAGCGGCCCGAGCAGACCCGTGATCGGCGCGAGCGGATTGGTGGTCGCGCCGGTGAACAGTCCGCCCGTGCCCGTCACGGTTTTGCCCAACTGGCTCACGACGCCGCCGACGTCCTTGCCGACCTGATCGCCGGTGGCGCCCGACACTTTGATGCCGGCCGCGTTGAGTCCGTTGCCGAGCGTGCCGAGCAGGTTGTTGAGCGGCGCGCCGAGGCCTGTCGTGTTGCCGAGCGTCTGCGTCGTGGTGGAGACGGTAGTGGTGATCGGGTTGATCGCCGAACTGAGCTGCGTTTCGATCTGCTGGACTGGCGCACTGGTGAGCGCGGTATTCAATCCCGAGCCCACTGCCGCGACGCCGCTGCCCACACCGCCGACTACGCTGCCCAGCGTCGACGTCACCGGGGAAAGCGGTTTCAACGGGCCGCTGCCGAGACTGTTCACCACGCCGCCCAGCGCGGTCACGGCGGCACCGGTATCGGCGACGACCCCAGAAGTCGAAGTCAGCGTCGGGCCAAGCGGATTGGCCGTGCTGCCGACCGTGCCGAGGCCCGCGGCGGTGCTGTTGCCCAGCGCCTTCACGCCGTTGCCGAGATCGGTGATCGCGTTGCCGAGGTTCGAGGTCGTTGCGCCGTTGACGCCGGGCACCGAGGTGCCGGTGATCTTGGTGCCGGTATCGGCGGCTGTCGTGCCGACGGCTGTGATGAGATTGCTGGCCTGAGTGATGATGTTGCCGACCGGGGTGGAGGAGGTGCCGGAAGTGCCGGAAGTGCCCGAAGTGCCAGAGGTGCCAGAGGTGCCAGAGGTGCCAGAGGTGCCAGAGGTGCCAGAGGTGCCAGAGGTGCCAGAGGTGCCCGAAGTGCCCGAAGTGCCCGAAGTGCCAGAGGTGCCCGAAGTGCCCGAAGTGCCCGAAGTACCCGAAGTGCCCGAAGTGCCCGAAGTGCCCGAAGTGCCCGAAGTACCCGAAGTACCCGAAGTACCCGAAGTGCCCGAAGTGCCCGAAGTGCCCGAAGTGCCCGAAGTGCCCGAAGTCCCGGAGGTGCCCGAAGTCCCGGAGGTGCCCGAAGTCCCGGAGGTGCCCGAAGTCCCGGAAGTCCCGGAGGTGCCCGAAGTCCCCGAAGTACCGGAAGTACTGGAAGTACCCGAAGTACCCGAAGTCCCGGAGGTACCCGAAGTCCCGGAGGTACCCGAAGTCCCCGCCCCCGACGTGCCGCCCAAACCGCCCCCGCCGAGCCCGGGACTTGGCGTGTTAAGCGTCGATCCGCATCCATACAGCGCGAGTAATGTGGACGTCGCCACCGCGATGGCTGTCCGACCAGCAAATTTCTTCATGATGTCCCCGTTGAACGACTATTGACGGGGCCACTGCTGCAAGTTACACGCCAAATGCTGGTTATTGCTCGATCATCCGATAAAAGCGAAGGTATATCGAAAAAATCAAACAAAATAAGAATTTATCCCGACAGAATCGCGATTTTTCGTCTCGACGCAAATCCGTGTTCCGCGAGCGTGCTACGTAACGCGAGCGCCCGCCGTAACGATACGAAGCACGCCGTAATCCATCAAAGCAGCACCTTCGCATCGGAACGGCCGGCCCACGCGTCAAACCCGCATCAAAACGCGGCCGTATAAATCGCCAGCGCATCGGCCTCCGTTACCGGCCGCGGATTATTCACCAGCAACCGCGTCTGCAACATCGCATCGCTCGCCATCCGCTCCAGCCCGCCTTGCTCGATGCCGACGTCGCGCAGACGCGCGGGAATCGCCGTCGCGGCAATCATGTGTTCGAGCCGTTCAATCAGCGCCTGCGTTTTGCTTTCGTCACTGCCCGTGACACCGGGCACCACTACCTCTGCGAGTTCCGCGTACAACGGCGCCGCCGCTGCCGCATTGAACCGCAACACATGCGGCAGCACGAGCGCGTTCGAAAGACCATGCGGCACGTGATAAATGCCGCCGATCGGATACGCGAGCGCATGGACCGCGGCAACCGGCGAATTCGCAAACGCCTGGCCCGCGAAGGTGGCGCCGAGCAGCATCGCCTCACGCGCCTCGCGGTTGCCGCCGTTCTCGCAGGCGGGCAGCAGGTTGCGCGACAACAGATCGAGCGCCTTCACCGCGAGCAGGTCGGAAACCGGATTCTTCAGATGCGCGGACGTGTACGCCTCGATGGCATGCACCATCGCATCGACGCCGGTCGCCGCGGTCGCCGCAACAGGCAGGCCAAGCGTGAGCTCGGCGTCGAGAATCGCCAGATCCGCGATCAGCTGCGGCGCGACCACGCCCATCTTCTTCGCTTCGCCCACCGTCACGATCGACACGGCCGTGACTTCGGAACCGGTGCCCGCGGTGGTCGGCATCTGCACGAGCGGCAGACGCGCGCCCCTGATCTTGTTGACGCCGTACATCTCGCTGAGCGCCTGCTGTTGCTGCGGCGCGAGCACAGCGATCAGCTTGGCCACATCCATCGACGAACCGCCGCCGAGCCCCAGCACGATTTCCGCGCCGGCGGTTCGGGCCCGCGATGTCGCTTCGAGCACGATGTGTTCGGGCGGATCGGCGATCACGTCGTCGATCACGGTGGCGTTCCAGCCATGCGCCGCGAGATCGGCGAGCGCCGGGTTCAACAACCCGCTTCTGTGCAGAAAACCATCGGTGACGACGCACACACGCGACAGCGCCGGAAATTGCGCGCGCAACAAAGCGCCGAGGCGGCGCGCGGCACCGAACTCGACGACGAGCGTCGGCACCGTTTGAAACCGGAACGGGTTCATCATGGCGCGTCTCCGGACACTAAATGGCTCTCGACTTCGCGCCGGTCGAGCAGCGGAATGATGGTGCCGAAGCCGAGTCGCTGGAAATGCTCGGTTTCGCGATGATCGGCGAGCCCGTCGGCGTCGCTGTACTTCTCGAGAATCACGAAGTGGTCCGGCTCCAGCGGCGAGCGGAAGAATTCGTAGTAAACGTTCTTCGGCTCTTTCCGGGTTGCGGCGGCGAGTTCCGTAAGGGGCTTCACGATCGCGTCGCCATTGCCGGGCTTGGCGAAAAAATGCGCGATCACCTGCAGGTCAGCATGGGCCATCAGTCACTCCAACAGGGTGAGTACATCGACGTTGCAACGTTCAGGATGCGGATTTCACGACTTGCTGTCGCGGGGTCGAGGCCACGACGGCGCCGTCCTTCATGGGCGCAGACATCAGTTGTACCAGATTCGGATCGCCTTGCTCCAGTGCGTCGACGCTGCGGGGAAATGTGTAGCGTTCCGTCGCGAAGACTTCGATGCATGCGGAGCGTGCCAGGCGTGGGAGCGCAAGAGAGCCCGACGCGATGGCTGGGGACCAGGGCACGTGTTTCCGCTGTCGCGCGGGTGTCTCGATCCGCGCGCTTCGTCGCCAATGATACGGATGCCTACATAATTTCACGCCCGCTAGCCGAGCCGTCAAACGGCCGATGACCGTTATGCATCTGGAATGCATCAGACAAAGCTATTGGAAATTGTAAGGTTATTCTAAATCTTGATTGAGAATGATTCGCGTTTACGTTAGATTGGCGCTCCATCCTTTGAGACAGCGGAGCGAATCTATGGCTGAGGTGCTCGTCCGGCGAGAGCCTTCAACAGCGATGCCGATATCGGTTCTCAACGCCGCAGGCGCCTGTCCACCGGTTTCGCGGCGCCCGCGCAATCACGCGCGTGCGGTCGATTGGAAGAAGGGCACGCTGCTCGACGTGCTGATCGACAACCGGCCGATGCTCGTCAATCTGGCGCGCGGCTTCGTGGGTTGCGCGAGTCTCGCGGAAGATGTGGTGCACGACGTCTTCATCAAACTGGTCGACTTTCCCGATCAGGACGCCGTGCGTCAGCCGGTCGCCTACGTCACGCGCATGGTGCGCAATGCGTCGATCGACGCCTTCCGCCGCCAGAGCCTCGAAAACACCTATCACGCCGACGAAGACGACGGCCTGCACGTGCCATCGCCGGAACCTTCGCCGGAGGCGGCGCTGCTCGTGCGCGACACGCTGCGGCACGTCTACAACGCGCTGGAGCAATTGCCGCCGCGCAGCCGCGCCGCCTTCGAAATGGTGCGCCTGCGCGAGGAAACGCTGCAAAACACCGCGCGCGCCCTCGACGTCTCGCAGACGCTGGTGCATTTCATGGTGCGCGACGCCGAGAAGCATTGCGCCGATTGCCTCGACGCCTGCAATCGCGGCGTGGCCGGCCCCGCGTTCTGCAGCGGCCGCGCGCGCCGGCGGTAAAAAAGCGCGCGCATCAAACGTCAACTGATTAGAAGCGGCGCGTGAGCGAATGCCCGCGTCGCAATGCCGGGACATGCCAGTGGGCGGTCCGGGCGTTTCCTGACCTTTCATCGACTGAGCCTTTCATCATGACGCAAGCACAGCAGACTTCCAGCGCCGCAGCCGGCGAGGCGGACGACCTCGTCTACACCGTCGTCATCAACGACGAAGAGCAGTACTCGATCTGGCCGACCTTCCGCGACGTGCCGGCCGGCTGGCGCGAAGTGGGCGTGCGCGGCCAGAAGGCCGAATGCCTCGCGCACATCGAGGCCGTGTGGACCGACATGCGTCCAGCCAGCTTGCGCAGACACATGGACGCAACGGCCTGAAGAACGCGACGGCCTAAAGCACGCGCAGTGCCATTGAGCGGATCGGCTGTGTCCCAACCGCGCCGCTTCAGCAAAAGGATTCAGAGTATGACCATGCTTTCCATGCCGCTGCCCACGCTCGCCGATTTATCGATCGAGCCGGGCTTGCCGACTGTCGTCTCGCCGCGCGCGGGCGCCGAGATGTCTTTGGAGGAAGCGGCGCCGCTTCTACGTTCGATCGTAGACGACACGCTCGAGCGCGCGGGCGGCGTGCTGTTCACGGGTTTTCGCGTGGCCTCGATCGACGCGTTTCAAAGTTTCGCGGGTTCGTTCGGGCATCCGCTGATCGGTTATGAGTTCGCTTCGACGCCGCGCAGCCAGGTGAAAGGCGCGGTCTATACCTCGACGGAATATCCGCCGCATCGCTCGATTCCTTTGCATAACGAGCAGTCGTACACGCGCGAATGGCCGCTGCGTATCTGGTTCCAGTGCGCGCTCGCCGCGCGCAGCGGTGGCGCAACGCCGATCGCCGATAGCCGTGCGGTCTATCGCGCGCTCGATCCGGCGCTGGTCGAGCGCTTTGCGAAGCGTGAACTGCTCTACGTACGCAACTTCGGGCAAGGGCTCGATCTGCCGTGGGAGCAGGCGTTCGGTTCGGACGACCCGCGCACCGTCGAGCAGATTTGCCGCGCACGCGGCATCGAATGTGAATGGCGCGACAGCGAAGACGGCGAACTGCTGCTGCGAACGCGCGAGCGCTGCCAGGCGGTGGCGCGCCATCCGCGCACCGGCGAGCGTGTCTGGTTCAATCAGGCGAATCTGTTCCATCTTTCGTCGCTCGACGAAGACATGCAGGAGGCGTTGATCGATTCGGTCGGCCTCGACAACGTACCGCGCAACGTCTATTACGGCGACGGCGAACCGCTCGAAGCCGACGCGCTCGCGGAAATTCGCGGCGTGCTCGATCAGCAACGGATCGTGTTCCCGTGGCTAACCGGCGACGTGCTGATGCTCGACAACATGCTGACCGCACACGCACGCGATCCGTTCGAAGGCCCGCGCAAAGTCGTGGTCGCGATGGCGCGAAGCTACAGCGAAGCCGAAGGCGAAAAGCGGACGGCCGCGCAATGACGAAATCGCAGGGCGCGGCGCTTGCGGCGCATTCGCTGACGGTCGGCTACCGCGATCACGTCGTGCTCCACGGTCTGAATCTGAACATCGCGGCCGGCCGCGTCACGGCGTTGTGCGGACCGAACGGCTGCGGCAAAAGCACGCTGCTGCGCACGCTTGCCGGCTTGCAACCGGCACTGTCCGGCAGCGTCGATGTGAACGGTGTGCCGCTCGCTTCGCATCGGCGCCGCGTGTTGGCGCGCACGCTCACCATGCTCGCGCAGTTCAATCAGATCCCCTTCGGCCTCACCGTGCGCGAGTTGGTCGCGTATGGCCGCTACGCGCACGGCGGCTGGCTGCGCGGACTCTCGCGCGCCGACCACGCGGCGATCGACGAAGCGCTCGTGACCAGCGGTCTCGCCGACGACGCCGCACGCGACGTTTCCGCACTCTCGGGCGGCGAACGGCAACGCGCGTGGGTCGCAATGGCGCTCGCGCAACAGGCGCCGATCGTGCTGCTCGACGAACCGACCACGTATCTCGACATCCATCATCAACTGGATATTCTGCGTGAATTGCGGCGCCTGAATCGCGAGCGCGGCTTGACGATCGTGTGGGTGCTTCACGACCTGAATCAGGCGGCGGCCTATAGCGACGAAATCGTGTTGATGCGCGCCGGCCGTATCGTCGCACAAGGCTCACCTGATGCAATGCTCGACCCGCGTCACTTGAACGAGACCTTCGGCGTGCCGATGCTCAAGATCGCGCACCCGCAAACGGGCGCGCCGATGTGCGTACCGGCCTATGAAGGCGACTTCATGGACAACCACGCGGACGCCGCTTCCCTCCGTGAGGAAGCGATGAGCAAGGACGTCGCCGCATGACGACGCTTGCCGCACGCAAACGCCTGCGCCATAGCACGCCGGCGATGGACAGCTATCGCGCGCCTGTCAAAAGCCGCGTCACGACAATCGGCGCAGCACTCGTCGCGTTGATCGTCATCGTGGCGGTGATGCGGCTTGCGCCCGGTTTCCGCACATGGCTGGCCGCGCCCGCGGGCAGCGATGCCGCGCAACTTGCCGGCATTCTGCTGTTCGACCTGAACGTGCCGCGCATTCTGGCGGCCCTCGTGGCGGGCGGCTGCCTCGCGGTGGCCGGCACTTTGTTTCAATCGCTCACGCGCAATCCTTTGGCTTCGCCGGATCTGCTCGGCATCACCGGCGGTGCGCAACTCGGCTTGCTTGCCGCGATGCTGGTGCCGTCGCTCGCGGGCGTGGCGTCCGTGCCGCTGCTGTTCGTGTGTGGTCTCGGCGCGGCCGCGTGCGTGGCCGCGGCGGCAGGCGGCTGGCGCGCCACGCCGTTGCGGCTCGTGCTCGCCGGCAGCGTCTGCATGCTGCTGTTCTCCGCGTTGACCACGCTGATTCTCGCGTTCTTCGAGCAGAGCATCGTCGGCGTGTCGTTGTGGGCGAGCGGCAGTCTTTATCAACCCGGCGCGGCGGGGCTCAAGATCGCCGCGTCCTGGCTCGTGCTGCCGCTGATCGCGTTGCCCTTCGTGATTCGTCCACTCGACCCGCTCGCCTTGGGTGACGACGCCGCAGCGGCAGCCGGCGTTCGCGTGGATGCCACTCGTCTCGCGGCGATGATTGTCGCGGTGGGCTTCGCGAGCGTCGCGGTCAGCGTTGCGGGGCCGCTTTCGTATGTCGGCCTGATCGCGCCGAACCTGCTGCGTCAAATGCGTGGCGCGAAAGCGTCGCGGCTGGCGGCGCTCGTGCCCTTGTCCGCGCTGGTCGGCGGCGCACTGGTGCTCGTCACCGATAGCGCCGTCCAGGCGCTCGATCTCGACGCGACGCTTTCGACCGGTGTGGCGATTGCCTTCGTCGGCAGCCCGTTGATGCTCGCGATGATCCGCAGCGGCGCCGCGTGGTCGGGCGCGTTGCACGCTGGTCAGGAGCGCGCGGTCGCGCGAGCGGGCACACGCTTCGTGCGCGCGATCGATGCGTGGCCGTGGCCGCTGACAGCATGCGTATTGGTGCTGCTCGGCGTCGTGCTCGTCTGTGCGGGCGCATCGTTCGGTCCCACGACGATCGGTGTGCAGCGCTGGCTCGCCGCGTTCGATCACCGCGACGAACTCGCGCGGATGTTGCTCGACCTGCGCTTGCCGCGCCTCATCTGCGCATTGCTCGCGGGCGCGCTGCTCGCCGCGAGCGGGGTGTTGATGCAAAGCATCGTGCGCAATCCGCTTGCCGGACCGGAGGTTCTAGGCGTGACACAGGGTGCGGGCCTCGCGACGCTCGCCGCGCTCGTGATGTGGCCGCTTGCCGCCCATTCGACGCTGGCCGCCGCTTCGCTCGCGGGTGGCGGCATCACGCTGGCCCTGACGCTGCTGCTGAATCGCCGGCATCGCTATGCGCCGCTCGCGGTCGCGCTGACGGGCATCGTCATCGGCACGCTGTGGACGACGCTCTCGCAATGGCTCATCACGCAGCAAAGCGTGCAGCCCGCGCGCTTCGTCGTGTGGCTGGTGGGCGGCACGTACGGGCGCAGTTGGGGCGAAGTGACGACGTTGCTGCCGTGGTGCGTGCTGGCCGCGCCGGTGTTCGCACTGCTCGCGCGGCCGCTCGATCTGCTTGCCTTGGGCGACGACCAGGCCGCCTCGCTGGGCTTGCCGATCGGCGTGTTGCGTCCGCTGGTGCTGACCGTGGCGATGCTTGCCACGTGCGCCGCCGTGGCCGCGGTGGGACCGGTGGGCTTTATCGGCTTGATGGCGCCGCATCTGGCATCGATGCTCGGCGCGCGGGCTCATCGCACGCGCTTGTGGCTCGCGGCGGCGTGCGGGGCGCTGGTGCTGGTCGTAGCCGATATCGCGGCGCGTACGCTGCTGGCGCCGCGCGAAATTCCCGCCGGCGTGCTGACTGCGCTGATCGGCGCCCCTTATCTGCTTGCGCTGCTGATCGTGGAGGCTCGGCGCGAGAAGCGGGGCAAACGGTGATGCGGCAACGCGACGACGATCAGCGCGCGCAGTGCTTCGCGCAATTCGCGCCGGAGTCGATCGCGCATTATCTCGAGCACGTGTGGCTCGGCACGCCGAACGCGATCGAGGAAGCCGCACTCGCCGGCGACGCAACCGCGTCGCTGAGCGTGATTCGCGTCAGCGAGTTGGCCGGGCATCGCGCCGAATTGCTCGATGCAATGGTCACGCTCTACGGCGGCGAGCGCGAAACGCATGCACGTGCGTTGTTGTCGCAATGGACCAAGTACTACTTCGGTTTTGCGGCGACGGCCGGATTCGTTGCGGCAGCGTTGCTGCGCCGGCCGCTTGCGATGTCGCCGGATAAAACGCATGTCGTGTTGCGGGATGGCCTTCCCATCGCAGCGTATTTCGCGCCCGACGCATTGCAGCCGGTTGAGTGCGATCCGGCACGCCGTTTTGCGCCGCTGGTCGATCATCTGGATTCGGTGATCGAGACGCTGTGCGCAATG
Organism: Paraburkholderia sp. BL6669N2; assembly: GCF_003387275.1. Taxonomy (NCBI): domain Bacteria; kingdom Pseudomonadati; phylum Pseudomonadota; class Betaproteobacteria; order Burkholderiales; family Burkholderiaceae; genus Paraburkholderia; species Paraburkholderia sp. BL6669N2. Next base: position 3,745,252 of record NZ_QUNA01000002.1, read on the forward strand.
ACAAAAATCGCGCCGCGCGTGTTGTGGAGCAACGCCGGCAATCTGCTGGACTACCTGTTCGAACAATGCGCGCCGCAATTCGATCTGACGGGCGACATCGCGTGGCTCTTCGGTCCGATCGCTGCCGATGGCGAGACCAATCCGCTGCGTCTGCCCGTGCGCCCGGCAAAACCGCGCGCCGCGAGTCTGCCGAATCCGTTCAGCGCACGACGCGTGTGCTGCGTACGTTATGAAATTCCTGGAGAGACGCAATTGTGTGGACGCTGCCCCCTGCTATTGATGATGAGCGATGCGGAAATCGCATTGCAGGCCGCTTCGCATTGACGGTGATTAAGCTAACGACGCCCTCGATGCCAAGGTCGCGCCGCGAGAAGAAAGCTCGGCGTTTCAGGCAGCTTTGCACGCATGCGGTAATGGCGGCCACGCTGTTTTCCAACGCGTATGCATTTGCACAAGGTAGTAGCGGCGCAGCGGCCACTGCAGGCACAAGCAGCCCGACTTACCCAAACACAGCACAAGCGCAGCAGCAAACCTGCAAGCCGCTCGCCGACAACCCGATCGTCTCGCAAGCCAGCCCTTCGTTGCCTGCACAGCCGAAGCGCATCGTCGTCCTCGAATTCATGTTCGCCGAAGACCTGGCAGCCGTCGGTATCACGCCGGTCGGCATGGCCGATCCCGAGTATTACCCGGTGTGGATCGGATACGACAATGCGCGTCTTGCGTCGGTGCCCGATATCGGCACGCGTCAGGAGCCGAGTCTCGAGGCGATTGCGGCGGTCAAGCCCGATCTGATCCTTGGCGTCGGATTGCGCCATGCGCCGATTTTTGCGGCGTTAGAACGCATTGCGCCGACCGTGCTGTTCAAATACGGTCCGAACTTCACCGAAGACGGCTCGCGCGTCACGCAACTCGATTGGGGCCGCAAGATTCTGCGCACCATCGGCTGTCTGACGGGACGCGAGGAGGCGGCGCGCGCCGTCGAAGCCAAGGTCGATGCAGGATTCGCCCGCGACGCGCAGCGCCTCGCCGAAGCGGGCCGTAGCGGCGAACAGGTAGCGTGGTTGCAGGAACTGGGCTTGCCCGATCGCTACTGGGCGTTCACCGGCAACAGCACGGCAGCGGGTGTCGCGCATGCGCTCGGGCTCAATTTGTGGCCCGCTGAGGCGACGCGCGAAGGCACCGCGTACGTGAGTTCGGAAGATCTGTTGAAGAAGCCGAAGCTGACCGTGCTGTTCGTCAGTGCGACTGAAACGGATGTCCCGCTCGCCACCAAACTCGATTCGCCGATCTGGCGTTTCGTGCCGGCTCGCAGCGCGGGACGCGTCGGGCTTGTCGAGCGGAATATCTGGGGTTTTGGTGGACCGATGTCGGCGCTGCGGCTCGCCGACACGATGACAGATACGTTGCTGTCGTTGCCGGCGCCGGCTGTCAGGAAGCAGGAGCACTAATTCGACGAAGAGCCGGTTCGTGCAGAGGCCAGGCGTAGGAATCCAGCTAGCCTCCAACACGGTCCTGCGACTCCATCCGGTAGTCGGTCCGCAATCCAATCTGCTCAGACACGAATCATCAACGGCGCTGTTTACCTTGGTTGGATTCGATCTGTTGTCGCAGCCGCGCCTCGCTTTCCTGAAGTTCGGGCGTGAACGCATCTCCGAAGTCAGCAGCCTCGTAGAAGGGACGAATTTCGATTTCCGAGTCGCTCGGCATCGGGTTCGGGCAGCGGCGCACCCATTCGATTGCTTCTTCCATGGACTGCACTTGCCAGATCCAGAAGCCGGCGACTAACTCCTTGGTTTCGGCGAACGGACCGTCGACAACGCTTCGGTCCTTGCCGGAAAACTTCACCCGCACGCCCTTCGAACTGGGCTTCAGACCGTCGCAATCGACGAGGATACCGGCCTTGACCAGTTCATCGTTGAATCGGCCCATCGCCGCGAAATCTTCCTTGCTGGGCAGTTGACCCGTTTCGGATTCGGGGGTTGCCTTGACCATGACCATCACGCGCATTTTGTTTCTCCTGTCAGAAAGGTCGGTCACCTGTTTCGTCGGAAGACATGCATTCGGTGACTTCAACACTACGACGATCGAATGCGCAAGGATTCGACAGGCCAATGCAATGAAGATATAAAAAATGCGTGGAGCAAGCCGCGAAGGCGGGCGATGCGTCCCTATTCGTTACGCGAGATGCGTAAGCCCGCTGGGCGCCAGACCACCAGCGCCCAACGAGCCATCCTTCAGATCATCACCCCATCGTACCGTTGGCCACCGCCGGGTTTTGCACCGCTTGTGCCGAACCATGCGTCTCGCTGACGATACTGCCGTTCTCCAGCTTCAACACACGGTCCGCGAGATGGAAGTAGCGGTCGTCGTGGCTGATCACCAGCACGGTCTTGCCGCGCGAACGCAACTCCGGCAGTAGTTGCTCGTAGAACACCGCTTTGAACTGCGGGTCCTGATCGGCGGCCCATTCGTCGAACAGATAGAACGGCCGGTCTTCCAGATACGCGACCACCAGCGCAAGGCGTTTGCGCTGACCGGTGGAGAGCGCCCGCGTGGAGAACGCGCCGTTCACGACCTGCACCTTGTGATCGAGCGCGAGCTTCGCGACCAGGGCGTTGGCGCGGGCATCCGCCTGCGCGCGTGAGGCATCGTTCGGATCGACGATGCCAAGCAGCGCGTCGAACAGATGGAAATCGTTGAACACAGCCGTAAAGCGCTGACGATACGCGGCGCGCTCAGCAAAGCCGACCCGCTTGCCGTCCAGTTCGATCGTGCCGTCTTCGGGTTCGTAGAGACCGGTCAGCACTTTCGCGAGCGTCGTCTTGCCGCTGCCGTTGCCACCGACGATGAACACCAACTCACCCGGCCTGAAGGTCAGATTGACCGGCCCGACCCGGAACATCCGCTCGTCGCGCTCATGAAAGTACGAGTGCGTGACGTTGCTGAGCGTGAGCGTGCGATACGGTGCGTGCGAAGCATTTTCGTCGGGCGGTGGCGAGGTGCGCAGCGCGCCGAATTCGCCCATCACTTTTTCGATGCGATCGAGCGAAACGCGCGCCGCATTCAAAGTCGGCACGTTGTTGAGCAGGCCGTCCAGCGGCAGCAGCATGAACAGGAACACCACCACGTAGCCCGATGCCGACGGTGCATCGGCGTGCACGCCAAGTGCCGGCCAGAATGCCGCGACGCCCAGGAACACATAAAACAGGAACACGATCCAGCCGACCCCGACCGCATACGCGCTGAATGCGCGACGCCGGTGATCTCGCACTTCGTCGATGGCCGAGCCGAGTTGGCCGTCCACGAATTGACGCGAACGCGCCTGATGCAGCTTGAGTTCCTTCGCGCCGGTGAAGAGCGCGCCGAGATAGCCGAACAGCTTGTCCTGCGAGCGGCCCGCGGCTTCGAGCGAGGCAATCGCGCGCTTGTCGCCGGCGTGATAGCCGAACGAGCCGACCAGGATCGCGGCGACCGCGAGCAGACAAACCGGCCACGACAGCCACGCCAGATAACCGAGGCAGCCGAACACGATCGAGCCGTGCATCACCAGATTCGGCAGCGCGAAGAACAGCATCGACACGTTGGTGGCGTCGTCGGTCAGCACGGATTGCACGGGCGCCGCGCCGATCCGTTCGACATCGCGCAACTCGGCCTCGGCGACGCGCCGCGCGACGTGCTCACGCAATTGCGCCATCGTGTCCTGCGAGAGGCGTGCGAACAGCACGCCCGTGATCACGCGCGTGACGAGCGCGACGACCGCGCACACCGCGAAACGCATGGCGAGCGACATATCGGCGGCGCCTGCTTGCGACAGTGCGCGGCTCAAGGTCGCCACGAGCAGCACGCTCGCGACGCCATTCAGCACGCAGGCGGTCAGCGCAATCGCGAAGGCACCGCGAGAGCGTTTGAGCAGCGCCACGATCAGGCGCATGGCGGGCTTGCCCGCGGAGTGGGAGGGGGGTGAAGCAGACGAGGGTGGCGCGTCGTAGCGCTCGTTGGCAGCGGTCATCGGCAATGTGTCGCAGTGGGTCGCAATGGATCGGTGAAGGGCGGCGCATGCGGGCGTGCGGCCATCCAGCGGGGCGCAAAGACACGCCCCTCGCCTGATAGACGAATGGGCGAAGCAAACATTTACCGCGCGCGTTCATCTGCCACATCAAAAAGATGCAGTCCAAATAAAAACAGCACAGGCGGTAAAGATTTGCGATTGCGGATCGTCACACCAATGAAGCGGCCCATTGCGGCCTGCGACTTGGCCTATACGGTCAGTTCTAACGGATTTCATGCCCATGACGAGCTTCCCGATTGCGTTGCACCACCAGATCCGCGCGCTGGCGCGCATCGATCCCGATGCGCCCGCGCTGGCGTCCTTTACGCCGCATACCGTGCGGCTGACGCGCGGCGAACTGGATAGTCGCGCGGCGCGCCTTGCCGCGCAACTGCGCGCGGCGGGTGTGACGACTGAAGTGCGCGTGGGCGTTTGCGTCGCGCGGTCGTGCGATCTGTTCGTCGCGTTGCTCGCTGTATTGAAGGCGGGCGGCGTATTCGTCGCGCTGGATCCGCGTCATCCGGCGGCACGCCTCGATTGGGTTGCGCGGGACGCGGGGCTGATGCACGGTATCGTCGACGGTTCCGCCGATGCGGCGATGCGCGCGCGCTTCGCGCAATGCTTCGACGTCGCAAGCGCTGCTGCGACAGATGCGGCGGCACCGCGTTTCGATGGCAATGAAGAAGAAGCGCCGGTGCATCCGCGCGCGGCGGCCTACATGATCTATACATCGGGTTCGACGGGCACGCCGAAAGCCGTGGCTGTCGAACACGGACCGCTCGCCGCGCACGGCGAAGCGCTGGCCGACTCGTTGCCGATCGGTGCAAATGACCGCGTGCTGCATTTCGCATCGGTCAATTTCGACGTTTCCATCGAGGCATGGTTAGTACCGCTAGTCGTCGGCGGCAGCGTGGTGATCAGCGATCCGCCGCCGTTCGCGCCGGAAACCACGCATGCGTTCATGCTGCGCGAAGGCATCACCAATACGACACTGCCGCCCGCTTATGTGCGCGAGTTCGCGAACGTTTGCGAGCGTCTCGGCGTGCCGCCTTCGTTGCGCACGCTGCTGTTCGGTGGCGAGGCAATGTCACAAGACAGTTTCGACGAGATTCGCCGCGTCTTCCCTGCGGTGCGTCTGGTCAACGGCTACGGGCCGACCGAAGCGGTGATTTCGCCGATGCTGTGGCCCGTCGATCCCGGCGTGACACCGGCACTCGAAGATGGCAATGGCTTTGCGTCGCTGCCGATCGGTTGGCCGATTGGGCGGCGCGTGGCGCGCATCGACGGCTCGGCGCAACGGGGTGAAAGCGGTGAGTTGTTGCTGGGCGGCGTGTGTCTCGCGCGTGGCTACCATGGTCGCGCGGCACTCACCGCTGAACGTTTTCTGCCGGACGCGAGCGGCGAACCGGGCGAGCGCATTTACCGCACCGGCGACCTCGCCCGTGAACGAATGGACGGCTCGTTCGATTATCTCGGCCGCATCGACGATCAGGTTCAGGTGCGCGGCGTGCGCGTCGAACCGGGGGAAATCGCGGCTTGTCTGCTGACGCATCCGGCAGTGGCCGATGCGGGTGTGCTCGCCGAGACGGCTGGCGGCCGAACGCAACTGATCGCCTGCGTCGTGCTGCAAGACGAACTCGACGATGCCGCGCTGCAAGCGCATCTCGCCGCGCATCTGCCGCAGGCGTGGATGCCGCATCGTTTGGTGCGCTTCGAGCGCCTGCCGTACACGTTGAACGGCAAGCTCGATCGCGCGGCATTGCGTGACTTCATTGCCACGATGCCGGCCGTTGTCGATGTGAATCACGTCGCGCCTCGAACCGCCACGGAAATGCGACTCGCCGCGCTTTGGCAAACCTTGCTGAGCGACCCGGCGCCGATCGGTTGCGGCGACCGCTTCTTCGCACGCGGCGGCGATTCCCTCGCGGCGATGCAATTGCAGGCGGCGATCCGTATCGAATGGCGCGTGAATCTGCGGCTCGACGCGTTGTTCGACGATCAACCGCTCGAAGCACTGGCGCGTTTGATAGACCACAGCGAGACTGAAACCTCGGTGGGTTCGCACGCCATCACCGTGGTGCCGACCAACGACGCGCCGTTCGTCGACCGTGCCGCATCGTTCGCGCAGCAGCGCTTCTGGGTGCTCGCACAAACGCAGGACGCCGGCGCGGCATATCACGTCGCCGTGCAATGGGACGTGCAGGGTGTGCTGGAGATCGGCACGCTGCAGCGCGCGCTCGATTGTCTGATCGCGCGTCATCAGGCGTGGCGAACCACGCTGGTGGAGTCCGACGACGGTATCGTCGTGCAGCGCATTCATGCACGCTTGCCGGTGCCGGTCGCGCAAATCGATTTGCGTGCCTGCGACGAGGCCGAGCGCACGTCGCGATTGGTGGCGTTGACCGAACAGCAAGTCGGCGCGGCTTTCGATCTGTCTGAAGGTCCACTCGTGCGAGCCGCGCTGGTCACGCTCACCGACAACACACAGCGCTTCCTGCTGACCACGCATCATTCGATCAGCGACGGCTGGAGTTCACGCTGCGCTTTCGACGAACTGCGAGCCGCCTACGCGGCGTTCGCAACGGGAAGCGAGCCGCAATTGCCCGCGTTGCCTGTCCAATACGCCGACTACGCGCAATGGCAACGCGACTGGCTCGCAGCCGGCGAAGGCGAACGGCAACTAGCGTACTGGCGCGACGCATTGCGCGATGCACCCGAAACGCTAGCCTTGCCGCTCGACCGGCCACGCTCGCCGGAACACGACTATCGCGGTGGCCGTGTCGCGCTGCGTTTGCCCGTCGCGCTTTCCGAGGCCGTGCGCGAAACGGCGCGACGCGCGCAGGCATCGCCATTCACTGTGCTGCTCGCCGCCTTCGACGCCTGGCTTTACCGATTGACCGGCACGAGCGATATAGTCGTGGCCGCGCCGATCGCGCATCGGCAACGCGCGGAGACCGCGCCGTTGGTGGGTCTTTTCCTCAACACGCTTGCGCTGCGCGCGCGTGTCGCGCCGGATCGATCGTTCGCCGCGCTGCTCGACAGCGTGCGCCGTTCCGCGTTCGACGCGTTCGCGCATCAGGATGTGCCGTTCGATCAGGTGCTCGACGCCGTCAAGCCGCCGGTGCGGCGCGGCGACGCGTGGCTCACGGTGAAGTTCGCGCAGCAGTTCGATCTGGAACTGTCGGCTGAATTGCCGGGCGCTTCCGTGCGCATGTCGCCGGGTCTGGATCTCGCCGCCCGCTTCGACTACGCACTCGATTTCACGGACGATCCGCGCGGCATCGAGCTGGTCGTCGCCTATGCGCTCGACGGCATCGAGGAAGCGACCGCCCGCGCGTGGCTGCACAGCTATGCCGCGCTCGTCGCCGACGCCGTGCGTGATCCGCAGCGCGCGATTGCCGAACTGGATTGCGCGGATGGCGCTGAATATCGCGCCACGCGGCGTGGCCGTGAATTCCAGCCGGCGGCTGACAACGTGATTGCGTTATTCGCGCGGCATGCACGTGAAACGCCGGATCGCGTGGCGCTTGTGGATGCCGAGACGCAACTCACGTACGCCGAAGTCGATGCGGCGTCCGACCGTATCGCATCTGCTTTGCGGCAACGTGGGGTCGGCGTGGAGCAGCCGGTGGCCGTCTGTATCGAGCGGTCGGTGCGCTTTGCGGTTGCGCTGATCGGCGTGATGAAGTCCGGTGCTTACGTCGTGCCGCTAGATCCTGCCGCGCCGCATGAGCGTCTGACCGCTTCCGTCGAGGCGTGCGGCGCGCAATGGATTCTCACAGCGGCTCAAACGCAAGCTGAGACGTCAGTAGGCGCAGCGACCGCGCTCGACTTCGATACGCTCACCCAAGCTTCATCGCCAGCAAGCGTGGACGACACGATCGCGCACACGTCACCGCTAACGAACCAGGCCGCCTACCTGATCTTCACCTCCGGCTCGACGGGCACGCCGAAAGGTGTCGTCATCTCACATGGCGCACTGGCCGACTATGTCGAAAGCATGCTCGACGAACTCGCATTCGCCGCCGACGCCTCCATGGCAATGGTCTCCACCGTCGCCGCCGACCTCGGCCATACGACGCTATTCGGCGCGCTCTGTTCGGGCCGCACGCTGCATCTATTGCCCGCGCAATGCGCATTCGATCCCGATCGATTCGCCCACGAAATGCGCACGCGCCATGTCGGCATTCTCAAGATCGTGCCGAGCCACCTGCATGCGCTGCTCGACGCGCAGCATCCGGCCGACGTGCTGCCCGCGCATGCGCTGGTGACGGGCGGCGAAACGCTGCCGTGGTCGCTGGTGGAGCGGATCGCGGCACTGAAGCCGGCCTGCCGCGTGATCAATCATTATGGCCCGACCGAAGCGACGGTAGGCGCATTGACGTACGACACGTCCGCGCCCGCGCAAACCGGGTTGCGTGCGCTGAGCGCGCGCAACGCACAAGCGGTGCCGCTTGGTCTGCCGCTGCCGAACGCTTACGCTTGCGTGTTCGACGGTCAGGGCGCGAACGTACCGCCGGGCGCGATCGGCGAGTTGTATCTCGGCGGACCGGGTTTGGCGCGCGGCTATCTGAATCGCGCCGCGGCGACCGCTGAGCGCTTCGTGCCGAATCCGTTCGCGCCGGGCGAGCGTCTCTATCGAACGGGTGATCGCGTAAGGTTGCGCGCCGATCGCCGGCTGGATTTTCTGGGCCGCCTCGACGATCAGGTCAAGATTCGCGGCTACCGCGTCGAGCCTGGCGAAGTCAGTGCGGCCCTACGCGCGCTCGACGGCATCGCTCAGGCTGAAACGCTTGCCGTGGAGCATGAAGGGCGTTTGCGTCTGGCATCATTCGTCGCCTTGACGAGTGGTGCCCGTTTCGACGAAGCCGCATTGCGCGCGGCGTTGAGCGCGCGCTTGCCGGACTACATGGTGCCGGCCGTGTTGCAGCATGTCGCCGCACTGCCAGTAACCGCGAACGGCAAGGTGGATCGTGCGGCATTGCGGGCCCTGGCGGCTGCACCGGCGCCGTCGGTGGCCGCGGGCGATGCGCCGCAAAACGCAACGGAAGAAGCGCTCGCCGCAGTGTGGAAGGATGTACTCAAAGCCCAGCGCGTGGGCCGCGACGACAACTTCTTCGAGTTGGGCGGCGATTCAATTCTGGTGTTGCAGGTGATCGCCCGTTCGCGCAAGCGCGGTGTGCGCTTCACACCGAAACAACTGTTCGACGCGCCAACATTAGCGCAACTCGCACGTGTCGCAACGACAGTGGATGTCACCGCGCAGGCTGCGCCGGCTGTGTCGACGTCAAAGGCCGCACCCGCCAAAGGCGAGCTCTCCGCTACGCTCACGCCCGCGCAACTGCGTTTCTTCGCGCTGGATATTCCGCGGCGTGGTCACTGGAACCAGTCCATCGAACTCGACACGCAAGCACCGTTCGACTTCGACGCTTTCGCGCGCGCGTTCGAAACGCTGCTGACGCATCATGAAATTTTCCGTCAGCGTTTCACGCCTGTCGGCACCCAAGGCGAATGGCGTCTCGAACTCGCCGAGCGCGCATTCGTAACACTGCCGCTTGCCGCGAGTTCCGCATGCGACGAAGCCGACGCGTTAGCCCAATTCGACGCCTTGCAAAGCACGCTCGATCTGACGCGTGGTCCGCTCGTCTGCGCGCTGGCCGCGCTGCTGCCAGACGGCACGACTAAGCTCTATCTGGCGATCCACCACATCATCGTGGACGGCGTAACGTGGCGTGTGTTGCTCGACGACCTGGATGCCGCCTATCGCGCCGCTTGCGAGCGTCGCAGCGTGCGTCTCGCGTCGACGGGGACGAGTGCGCAGGAATGGGCGGCACGGCTCGCACGTGCAGCGCTCGACATGACTCACTCGCCGTTTGCCGCCGAACTGCCGTATTGGGCCGCGCTCGCCGCGCCCTACGACGATCTGCCGCTCGACCGTCCGCAAGCGAGGGCGACCAACGCCGACGCGCAATCCGTGATCCAGACTATCGGCGCCGATCTGACACGCGCCGCATTGACGGAAGCGAATGCCGCATACCGCACGCAGATGATCGAGTTGCTGATCGCGGCGCTGGCGCAGTCGCTCGACATGCCCGTGTGCCGTATCGAACTTGAAGGCCACGGCCGCGAGGCTTTGTTCGACGATGTCGATGTGAGTCGCACACCGGGCTGGCTCACGAGTCACTATCCGGTGCAGTTCACGCTTGAAAGCACGCCTGCCGCCACGCTCTGCGCGGTCAAGGACACGCTGCGCGCGGTGCCGAACAAAGGTCTCGGTTTCGGCGTGCTGCGCCACTACGGCGACCCGGCCACGCGCGCGACGCTTGCCGCCGTGCCGCGTCCGCATGTGACCTTCAACTATCTCGGCCAGTTCGACGCGCCGCGCGAGGCGGCGCTCGTGCCGCGTTTCGGCGGCGCGGGCTGCGAACGCGATCCGGCGGGACCGATCGGCAACGCGTTGGCGATTCACGCCTATATCGACGGCGACGCCACGCGCACGCTCAAAATCCATTGGGTCTACGGTGCAACGCAATTCGAGCGCGCTACCGTGGAAGCCATCGCGCAGCGCTTTGAAAGCGCGCTCGCGGCATTGACAGCGGCATGCGCGGCGCGTCTCGCGCAACGCGGCGGCGGCGCGACGCCCGGCGACTATCCGCTCGCACGCGCGGGCGGCTTGACGCAGGCCGCGCTGGAGCGCGTGCCGCTCGACTTGCGCAGCGTCGACGATATCTATCCACTTTCGCCGATGCAGCACGGCATTCTGTTCCACTCGCTGTTCGCGCCCGAGCAATCCACCTATGTGAACCAACTGGTCGCGACCTTGATCGAGCCGGACGTGGTGCGTCTGCGCGCTGCATTCGAAGCCGCCGTGCCGCGCCACGACATTCTGCGCACCAGCTTCACGCCGGACGAAGCGACGCCGATGCAGATCGTCCATCGTCAGGCGCGTATGCCGGTGGGGATTCTTGATTGGCGCGAGCGCGGTGCGCAAGCGCATGATGCATTCGAAAGCTGGCTCAGCGCCGACCGTGCGCGCGGTTTCGATCTGACGTCGCCGCCGCTGATGCGTGTCGCGCTGGTCCGCATGACGGACGACGCCTGGCGCCTCGTCTGGACACGTCACCATTTGCTGCTCGACGGCTGGAGCACGGCGCGTTTCTTCGCCGACGTGCTGCGCGACTATATCGGACCGCCGCGTCCGCAACCGTTCGCGGCGCCCGCGAAAACGCGCTATCGCGACTTCATCGCGTGGCTGGCCGCACGCGACGCCGACAGCGAGCGCGCCTTCTGGCTGCAACGTCTCGCATTGCTCGACGAACCGACGCGGGTTGCCGAGCGCGAGTCTGCGGGCGGCCGCGAACCGCAGAATCTCACTCGGCGTGAAACGATCGACGCGGCGACCACGGCGCGTCTCACCGACACCGCGCGCCGTCTGAAGGTCACGGTCAACACGATGGTGCAAGGCGCGTGGGCACTCGCGCTGCAACGGATGACGCATCACACGGCCGTCGCGTTCGGCGCGACCGTCGCCGGTCGTCCAGACGCGTTGCCGGACGTCGATACCGTGCTGGGGCTTTTCATCACCACGCTGCCGGTGATTACGGCACCGTTGCCGCAACGCCGGGCATCGGCGTGGCTGCACGATTTGCAGCGCGACAACGCCGCAGCCGCGGAGCATGCGCATACGCCGCTTTACGAAATCCAGCAATGGGCGGGACAGGGTGGCGGCGCGCTGTTCGACACACTGGTCGTGTTCGAAAACTATCCCGTGGATGAAGCATGGCAAGGACGCGACGAGCGCGCGCTCAAACTGCGTGAATTGCGCAATATCGAAGCGACCGACTTCGCGCTCACGCTGGTGATCGAAGCGGGCGCGACGCTCACGATCGACTACGGTTATGACGCCGCGCTACTCGACGAAACGCGTGTTGCCGCGTTGCATCGCGCATTTGCCGCGTGCCTTGCGGGCCTGATCGCCAATCCGGACGCGCCGCTCGGCACGATTTCGATTTCCACCGCCGACGATCTGGCCGCGCTGGCGCGTTTCAACTCGACCGCGCAAGTGTGGCCGGACACACAACAGCAGGCGCTGCATCGCCAGTTCGAACAGAAGGCATTGGCGCTGGCCGACGCGATTGCGCTTGAATATGTCGACGCGCAAGGGCGCGCGCAGCAGATGACCTACGGCGAACTCGATGCGAGCGCCGATCGCGTCGCCGCCTCGCTCGTCGAAGCCGGCGTGCGTGCGGACACGGCGGTGGCGCTGTGCGTCGAGCGTTCGTTCGAGATGGTCGTGGCGCTGATCGGCGTGCTCAAAGCGGGCGCCGCGTATCTGCCAATCGATCCGGACTATCCGGCGGACCGCATCGCCTATCTGCTCGACGACGCGAAGCCCGCTGTCGTGCTGACGCAACCGCATCTGCTGGAAGCTGTCATGGCAGCGGTGGGCGATAACGGCGTGAAGATCCTCACCGTCGACACGCTGCGCGGCGCCGACTTCACGCTCAGCGCTCCCGTGCCAGTCGCGTCCGATCAACTTGCCTACCTGATCTACACGTCCGGTTCCACAGGCAAGCCCAAGGGCGCGGGCAATACGCATCGCGCGCTGGCGAACCGCATTGCATGGATGCAGGACGCGTATCGCCTCGATGCCAACGACGTCGTGTTGCACAAGACGCCGTTCGGTTTCGACGTGTCGGTATGGGAGTTCGTGTGGCCGCTCGCCGTCGGCGCGAAGCTCGCCATCGCGGCGCCCGGCGACCATCGCGATCCGGCGCGCCTCGTCGCGGCGATCGAAACACATCGCGTCACGACGCTGCATTTCGTGCCGTCGATGCTCGCGGCCTTTGCCGCTCATCTGGAAGACTTTCATGCGGCGGCGCGCTGCGCGAGCATCGAGCGAATCGTCGCCAGCGGCGAAGCGCTCGCGCCGGAACTGGTGGCGCGGGTCGCCAAACAATTGCCGCACGCGCGGCTCTATAACCTCTATGGCCCGACGGAAGCCGCCATCGACGTTTCGCATTGGACGTGCGAGGCGCGCGATGCGGACGCGGCGTGCGTGCCGATCGGCCACCCGATTGCCAACCTGCAATTGCACGTGCTGGACGCGGCGTTGCAACCGCTGCCGCAAGGCGCGATCGGCGAACTGTACCTGGGCGGCGTGGGACTGGCGCGCGGCTACCTCGGCCGCGCTGCGTTGACGGCGGAGCGCTTCGTTCCCGATCCGTTCTCGCACGGCGCGCGGCTCTATCGAACCGGCGACCAGGCGCGTCGCCGCGCGGATGGCGCGCTCGACTATCTCGGCCGCATGGATACGCAGGTGAAATTGCGCGGCCAGCGGATCGAGCCCGGCGAAATCGAAGCGCTGCTGCGCGCGACGCCGGGCGTGCACGATGCCGTGGTGATCGTGCGTGACGAGCAATTGATCGGCTACGTGGCGTGCGGCGCGGACAACGCACTCGATACGCAGGCGCTGCTCGACGATTTGCGTGCGCGACTGCCGTCGTACATGGTGCCTTCGTATCTGATCGCGATGGATGCGCTGCCGGTCACACCGAACGGCAAATGCGACCGTCCCGCATTGCCGGCTCCTGTGCGCGGCACCGCCTCAGAAAACGCCGTCTGCGTGGCCGCCACGGAGACGGAGCGTGAACTTGCCGAGATCTGGAAGCGCGTGCTGCGCGTCGACACGATTGCCCGCGACGACGACTTCTTCGCGCTGGGCGGCCACTCGCTGCTCGCGACGCAAGCCAACGCGCAGGCGAATCTGCACTGGACGCTGATCCTGCCGCTACGCACCCTGTTCGACGAACGCACCTTGCAACGCTGCGCCGCCGCGATCGACCGCGCGCTCGCCGAGCGCGACGCGCACGGCGCAGGCGATACCGCGAGCGCGATCGATGCGCTCCTCGACGAATTCGAATTGCAATGAGCCAACACGTCGGCCCATACTGAGACCACTTAGCATGACCACTGCCAAACCGGATCTGCTGTCCCTCGCGTCACGCTTCGCGCTGTTGCCGGATGCGCAGCGCAAGGCCTTTCTCACGAAGCTCGACGCCGCCGGTATCGACTTTCGCGTGCTGCCGATTCCGCCGCGCGCCGAGCGCACCGCGAGCGTGCCGGCTTCGTTCGCGCAAACGCGTCTGTGGCTGCATGCGCGAATGATCGACGAACCGGCCGCGTATCACGTCCCCGAACGGCTGCGACTCGACGGCGCGCTCGACGCCAACGCGCTGCGTCTTTCGTGCGATGCGTTGATCGCGCGTCACGAAGCGCTGCGTACGACTTTCGCCGAAAGCGGCGACGGCGTGTTGCAGACGGTGCATGCGCCCTCGCGCTGCCCGTGGCACGCGAGCGATGTGAGCGCGTGGCCCGCGGATCAGCGCGAGGCGCGTGCCGCCGACATCGCAAGAACCGATGAAGCGAAGTCATTCGATCTATCGCTCGGTCCGGCGATGCGCGCGCACCTGATCCGTCTCGATGCGAATACACATTGGCTCGCGTTGACGACACATCACATCGTCTCCGACGGCTGGTCTTCGGATGTGATATTGGCGGAGCTGGCATCGTTCTATCGCGCGTATGCGAAGAGCGAGGCGGTGTCGCTCGCGCCGTTGCCGATCCAGTACGCCGACTTCGCGTTGTGGCAGCGCCGCTGGCTCGACGCGGGCGAACGCGAACGACAGTTGTCGTTCTGGTGCGAACGGCTGGATGCGAACCGTGACGTGCTGATGTTGCCGGGCGCCGCGCCGCGTCCGGCGCAGCGCAGCGCACGTGGCGCGCGGCATCGTTTCGTTCTCGATGTCGCGCTCGTGCAGCAAGTGAAGACATTGGCCAATGCGCAGCGCGCGACGCCGTTCGCCGTACTGCTGGCGGCATTGAGTGCGTTGCTCGCGCGCTCGTCGGGTGAAACGCAGATTCAGATCGGCGTGCCCGCGGCCAATCGCGAGCGTGGCGAAGTGGCCGGTCTCGTCGGCTTCTTCGTGAACACGCTTACGCTTGCCACGCCGGTTCCCGCGACGCAGCCGTTCGCCGCGTTGGTCGACGCAACACAGCAAGTGCTGATCGACGCTCAGTCGCATCAGGACGTGCCGTTCGAACAGGTGGTCGAAGCGCTTGGCGTGGTGCGCAGCGCGAGTCATCATCCGCTGTTTCAGGTGATGGCCGCATATGGCGCGCGGCGCCGTCTGCCGTCGCTCGCGGAAGTGCGCATGACGGAGTTGCCCTCCGGTGCGCCGTTCGCCAAGTTCGATTTGACGCTGAGCTTCGAGGAACGGAACGACGGTTCGATCGATGCGTACTTCATCTACGCGCTCGATCTGTTCGACGCCGATGCGATAGAGCGCCTCGCCGCGCGATTCATTGAGTTGCTGTCGAATGCGACGGCGGCATCCGCCACCGCGATTGGCGATCTGCAATGGCTGCCGGAAGCGGAACGCGCGCAACTCGATGCATGGAATAGCACTGCGCTCCCTTCTGAAACAGTATTCAGACCGGTGCATCAGCGCGTGGCCGACCACGCCAGAGCGCGGCCGGATGCGCGTGGCGTCGCGGATATGAACCGCTCGCTCACGCGCGGTGAAGTGGATGCGCGAGCCGCGCGCCTGGCGCAACGCCTCGTCGCGGCAGGCGTGAGTGCGGAGATGCGGGTTGGCGTTGCGCTGAGCCGCTCGGTGGATCTGCTGGTCGGTCTGATCGCGGCGCTGAAATCGGGCGGCGCGTTCGTTCCGCTCGATCCGAGCCATCCGCGTGAGCGTCTTGCACAGATTCTCGACGATGCGCAGATCACGCACGTCATCACGGAACGCGGGAGTCTCGCTGCGTTGCCGGCGTCGGACCGTTTGCGATTGTGGCTGATCGACGAGGAACCGCATGCTGACGAGCCCTCGACAGCGGACGTCGAGTTGCCGCGCGTGTCGCCGCATCAGGCGGCGTATGTGATTTATACGTCCGGTTCGACGGGCAAGCCGAAGGGCGTGGTGGTCGATCACGGTTCGTTCGCGCTGCATTGCGCGGCGATCGCGGAGCGCTACGGCGCGGGCGAGCGTGACGTGTTCCTGCTGTTCCAGTCGGTCAATTTCGACGGCGCGCATGAAGGCTGGTTCTCGCAATACATGTCCGGCGCGGCCGTGGCCATCACCGCGGACACATTGTGGCCGCCCGCGCAAACCTGCCGGATGATGGTGTGCGAAGGCGTGACCATGACCTACGTGCCGCCCGGTTGCGCGACCCAACTCGCCGAATGGGCGCTCGCGCACGGTGCGCCGCCGAGTTTGCGTTCGCTGACGGTGGGCGGTGAAGCCACCTCGCGCGAAGCGTTCGCGCTGATGCGCAGGGCGTTTCCGAACGCGCGCATCGTCAACGGATACGGGCCGACCGAAACCGTCATCACACCGATGCTGTGGATGTTCTACCCAACCGACGACACCGCGAAGCTCGCGGACAGCGCCTATTTGCCGATCGGCACGCTGGTCGGCGCGCGCTCGGCGCACGTGCTCGATGCACGCTTGAATCCGCTGCCGGTCGGCGTGATCGGCGAGTTGTATCTGGGCGGCGAGGGCGTGGGTGTCGCGCGCGGCTATCTCGACCGGCCGGCGCTCACGGCCGAGCGCTTCGTGCCGGATCCGTTCGGTCCACCGGGCGCACGGCTCTATCGTACGGGCGACCTCGTCAAGCGGCGCGCGGACGGCGTGTTCGACTTTATCGGCCGCGTCGATCATCAGGTGAAGCTGCGCGGCTTGCGGATCGAACTCGGTGAGATCGAAGCGCAACTCGCCGCGCACGACGATGTGCGTGAAGCCGTGGCGATCGTGCATGGCAAGGGCGCGCAAGCGGCGCTAGTGGCGTATGTGGAATTGAGCGCCGAGGCGCGTGAGCGCAGCACGCGCGCGGATGCGGCGGAGCTCGACGCGCATCTGCGTCACACGTTGCCGGATTACATGGTGCCTGCGCATATCGTCGTGCTCGACGCGTTGCCGCGCAATGCCAACAGCAAGGTGGACCGCGCGGCATTGCCCGAGCCGCAGCGAGTCGCGCGGGCATATCAGGCGCCTGCGGCGGGACTCGAAAGCGCGCTTGCGCAGATTTTCCGCGAAGTGCTGGGCGTGGAGCGCGTTGGCCGCGCCGATCATTTCTTCGAACTCGGCGGGCATTCGCTGGCCGCGGTCCGTGTGGCGACGCGCGTGGCCGAGCGCCTCGCGCGTGATGTGCCGGTGCGTACGCTCTTCGAAGCACCGACGCTTGCGCAATACGCACAACGGGTGCTGGCTTCGGCACGCAGCGAAGCGCTGGCCGATGCGGGCAATGACGCTTCGAGTGGCGCTTCGAATTCACAACCGATAGCGGACGCGAACGGCATTCTGCCGCTTTCTTCCGCGCAATTGAGCTTGTGGTTCCTGTGGCGCTCGCAACCGGAGAGCGCGGCGTACAACATTCCTGTCGCGCTGCGTTTGCGTGGCGCGCTCGATGTCGATGCGCTGCGCGAAGCGTTTGCTCAAGCGGCCGCGCGACATCCGGCGCTGCGTGTGCGGCTGGTTGAACGCGATGGGCAGTTGCCGGGTCAACGTGTGGCCGAGCCGGTGCCGTTCGATTTGCGCGTTGTCGATCTATCTGGCGATCGGTCGGACACGGCCCGCGAGAGCGCCGCTGTCGCGCTCACCGATGAAGACGCGCTGACGCCATTCCATCTGCTCGACAATGCGCCGCTCTGGCGTGTGCGCCTATTGCGTCTCGCGGAGCGCGAGCATGTGTTGTCGCTGGTCGTGCATCACATCGTGTCGGACGGTCAATCGATCGATCTATGGCTCGATGACGTGCGCGCCACATATGTCGCGATCGTGCGCGGCGCGTCGCCGAGAGCTCCGTTATTGGGAACGGCTGAGAATCGAGAGCTGGTATTGCCGGTCGCCGCGCCGCGAGCGCGTCTGTCGTTCTGGCGCGATGCATTGGCCGACGTACCGTCGCAGGTGCTGCCGTCGCCGTCGTCGGGCCGTGCCGTGTCGCCCACCTGGAGTTGCGGCCGTCTCGCGTTCGAATTCAGCCCGGCGCTCGTGCGCCGCGCCCGCTCGATGGCGCTCGAAGTCCACGCCACCTTGCCCATGCTGCTGCATGCCGCGCTGAACGTGGCCTTCTATCGCGCGACGGGCGCTACCGATCAACCGGTCGGCGTTCTCGCATCGACGCGCGAACTGACCGGCGAGGCCGCACGCCGCGCGCTCGGACTCTTCGTCAATGCGGTCGTCGTGCGCACGCGGCTCGCGAAAACCGACACACCCACGACGCTGCTCGCCGAAGTCCGTGACGCCGCACTCGCCGCTTATGCGCACGCAGACACGCCGTTCGCCGACGTGGTCGCGGCGTTGCGCGCTCCTCGTACCGAAGCGGCCAATCCTTTGTTCTCGGTGATGTTCAACTACCTGCGCCCGGCGGGAACAGCTGAACGCGACTGGGCCGGCCTTACGCTCGACGATTTCAACGACGTGCGGCACCGCGTGGTGTTCGAACTGGAACTGGATGTGGTCGAGCACACCGACGGGCGCTTGACCGGCGCCTTCTCGTACGCGAACGAGCTGGTGGACGGCCGCTTCGTCGAGATACTGACCGCCGACTATCTGGACGTGGTGCAACAGTTCGTCGATGCGCCGCATGAGCAACTGGGTGCTTCAGCCGCGCGCTTTGCACTGGAGTCCGTTAGCGCTGTGGCCGGCACGCAGGCGAGCGCGACATCTCACGACGAAGCATCGCAACACGCGCAGGCGCTCGAACGCGTCTGGAGCGACCTCTTCGAAGGCAACACGCCCGCGCATCACGACGACCTGTTCGAAGCGGGCGCGAGTTCGTTCGATGTGGTTCGCTTCGTCGATGCCGCGCGGGCCGCCGGCCATGCGTTGGAAATCGCCGACGTGTTCACCGCGCCGACCTTTGCACAGCTTGGGGCACGGCTCGTTGCACGGGGATCGAGCGTCGTCGAGTTACGGGACGATGCATGAGGCCGGCAAGAAAGCCGGCAAAAGCCGCAGTCGATAAAAACCGCATCAATCACGAAAGATTTTTCACCGGCCCGCGCATGCGGCGCGCCGGCTTCCACCGATAAGGACCTGCGACATGCACAGAGACACCGTATTTGATCTGATCGGAATCGGCTTCGGACCGTCGAATCTCGCGCTTGCCGTGCGCCTAGCCGAAGAGGCCGGCGTGCCGGATCTCGCGCATTGTTTCATCGAGCGTCAGCCGGGATTCGGCTGGCATCGCGGCATGCTGCTCGACGATTGCCGGATGCAGATCTCCTTCCTCAAGGATCTTGTGACAATGCGCGATCCGAAAAGCCGCTTCACGTTCATCAATTATCTGTTCGAGCGTGGACGTTTAGCAGATTTCGTCAATCTGAAGAACTTCTATCCTACGCGTGTGGAGTTCCACGATTACCTGAGTTGGGTCGCGGCGTCGTTCGACAATCGCGTGAACTACGGGCAAACCGTAACCGGCATCGAAGCGGTCAAGAGTGCAGCCAACACGAACGACGTCGAAGCGCTGCGGGTCTTCTCGCGCGACAGCGAAGGCCGCGAGTGGCAGCGTGTGACGCGGGCGCTGTCGGTCGGCATCGGCGGCGGTCCGCAGGTGCCGGAAGCCTTTGCCGCGCTCGGCACGCACAACATCGTGCATTCGTCGCAGTACCTGACGTCCATCGACCGCGCGGTCGGACCCGCGGACGGCGCGCGAAAACGCGTGGCGGTGATCGGCGCGGGACAGAGCGCGGCCGAGGTGTTCGTCGACCTGACGCGCCGCTTCCCGCACGTCGATGCGAGCCTCATCATCCGCTCGAGCGCGCTGAAACCCGCCGACGACAGCCCGTTCGTCAACGAGATCTTCAGCCCGGCCTTTACCGATATCGTCTACGCGCAGCCACGCGACGGCCGCCGTTCGCTGATCGAGCGCTTTCGCGACACCAACTACGCGGTGGTCGATCGTCCGCTGATCGAGCAGATCTACGAAATGCTTTATCTGCAGAACGTGTCCGCTGATCCGCGGCACCGGCTGCTCGCGAACACCGGCATCGAAACGGCGGTGCGCACGGCGGGCGGCCAGATCGAACTCACATTGCGTGATCGTCTGAGCGGCCACGCGCGCGCCGAGCAGTTCGACGCGCTGGTGCTCGCGACGGGCTATCGCCGCGACACGCATTTCGAGCTGCTGGATGGCCTCGCGCCGCATCTCGGCGATGCACTTGCGCAAGGCAACGTCGAACGCGATTATCGGCTCGCCACGCCGGCGAGTTTCAAACCGCGCGTTTATCTGCAGGGCTGCTGCGAAGACAGTCACGGGCTGTCCGACACGCTGCTGTCGGTGCTCGCGCTGCGCTCCGACGAAATCGCCGCGTCGCTCGCGCACCACGCATCGCAGGACCGGTCGGCCGGCCGGACACAACAGGCACAAGAAAACGCGACGAACGTGGGCCGCATGGCCTTCGCTCTTTAATAAAAGACGGCCGCTTCAGCCGTAGAAAAACCTGGTCCTGGCGTGCCACGACTCACACATAGGAAACCACTATGCCGAAGAAAAAACTCGTTTATATCTGGTCGCTGAGAAACGCAGCCGCCGACAAGGCCGGGCAAGACGTCGCGTACAAGAGCGGCACGCGCTACATGAAGTCGGTGCTGGAGTCGCTCGTCGAGGCGCTCAACGACACCGAACTAGGCGATCAGTATTCACTCGAAAAAGTCATTTACGACGATGACGCCGGGTCCAGCGTGGATCGCGAGAAACTGAAGGAATACGGCTTCGCTTACGAACCGGGCAAGCGCTGGTTCTATCCGCCGAATCTGCGTGTGCAAGGCAAGCCGGTCAACGATCTGCTGCTCGCCATTCCATCGACGTACCGGCGTGAGCCGCTCGATGCGCCGGGACGACCGGCAGGCAAGAGCGCTTTTGAAAAGCATCTGCTCGATACGCTGGTGGAGTTGAAGGCCGATATCGTTGTGCTCGACGGGTTGTTGATCATTCTCGACGAACTGGTTCGGCCGGGCGCGCCCTTCTATCGCAAGATCGTAAACATTCATCCGGGCGTGACGCGCACCGAATCGCCGTACGAGCGGCGCGGCGCCTATGCGACGCTCGATGCGCTCTACGGCGCGCGCGGCCAGAAGGTCGTCAACTGGAAGACGATGGAGACCGTGCCGGTCGAACCGCTCTATCTGACCGGCGCATCGTTTCACTATGTCGACAACGGTATCGATTCGGGCGAGGTGATTCACGACGTGCTGGATACCGAAATCGATAAGGACGATACGATCCTCGAACTGCGCTGGAACAATTTCAACCGCAGTCTTTTCCCGGCTTTGAATGAAGGGCTCGCGATGATGGCGGGCCAAAAGGTGCAAGTGGAGGCGTGAGCGGTGAAGCGGCGTGTAAGCGCCGCTCCGAACTTATTTGCTTGCGCATGGCGCCGTCGATGAAGCGCTAACTAACACGCGTCGCATCGGGCTGGTTGTGGCTGCTGCTTCGCCGGCACGGGCTTCTCGCTTTTTAGTCTTCTCGACGCGCTGCCCGAAATCACGAAACTTAGCGCGGCAAGCACCCACACGCCGACTCCGCCGTAGACCATCACCCAGCCGAAGCCCCGCATCAACGCGGCATGCACGACGCTGCCCGACGGGTCGATTTGCGCCAACGCGGGCATCCCCATTCTGACCGCTTCGACATCGCCCGCCGCAATCTTCTCGGCGAGTCTGCCGAGCGGCGCGGTGTCGAGCGTCGTCGGCAATCGCGTCTTCAGGTTAAAGAGAATCCCGCCGACCAGGATTGCGCCCATCAACGCGATGTTGATCGCGAGCGTAATCATCCGCGCACTCATATCGATGCCCGACGCCATGCCGGCGCGTTCCGCGGGAACCGCAGCGGTCGTCGTATTGGTGACGGGCGTATTGGTGAGACCGAGGCCCGCGCCCGCGATCATGCAACCCGGCAACAGGGTCCATGCGTTGGCATGCGCGGCGCCGCTGCCGTAACGCATCAGCATGAAGCCGAGGCCGATCGTAAACAGTCCGGCGGGTATGGCGATGCCCGAGCCGTAACGCAGTGCGAGACGTTCGCCAAGCGGCGGAAACAGCAGCGTCGGCAGCGTATAGGCGAGCAACGCGAGTCCTGCGCTCACGCTGTCATAGCCGAGGCCGATCTGGAAGTAGATCGGCAGATAGATCATGAACGGCCAGAAGCTGAAATTCATGCCCGCCGAGCCCATCAGTGCGCCGGAAAACTGCGGAATCCTGAATACGGAAAAGTCGAACATGGGCCGCGCATTGAGTTTCTCGGCAAACAGAAAAGCCACGAAAGCGACCAGCGTCGCCGCGATGATGAAGAGCGCACGCGGATTGCTGAAGCCAAGCGCCGGAACCTGCGTGATGAAATACACGAGCCCGAACACCGCCAGCGACAACGTGACGATGCCGGCAACGTCGAGCGTATGCGCATGTGGGTCACGCGATTCCTGCACGCCGCTGAAAACGAGCGTCAAGGTCACGACAGCGAGTAGCGCGTGCACCCAGAAGACCCATTGCCAACTCGACAACGCCACGATCCCCCCGCCGATGATCGGCCCAAAGCCGAGTCCGATACCGAAGATGATGCCCCACGCGCTGAATGCGCGAGCGCGTTCGGGGCCTTCGTTGAACTGATGCGATAGCACGGCCACCTGGCAGATCAGCATGGCGCCGCCGCTCGCGCCTTGCAGCAGGCGCGCGACGATCAGCGTCGGCACGCTTTGCGCGAGTCCGCAGATCAACGAGGTGATGCCGAACAACGCGATGCCGATCACGAAGATGCGTCGGCGGCCGAACCGGTCCGCCAGTGTGCCGGTCGCCATCAACACGGTGGTCACCGCGAGCGTGTAGGCGTTCATGATCCACTGCATGCCTTTGAAGTCGCCGTGCAGCACGCGTTCGAGCGTCGGCAGGATCACCGGCACGCTGGAGATTTCGAGGCCGAACATCAGCGACGCAAGGCATACCGCGCCCAAAGCCAAAGTGTTTTTGCGGAGCGAGAGGAAAGCGGCGCGTTGTGGGGTCTCGTCGCTCGCAACGCTTCGTGCACGATGTGCTTCGCGCGAGATCGGTTGATGTCGAACTGCTGCGTTCGCGCTGGGCCGTTCTTCACGCCGTGGCGGCGCGATCGGGTCTTGTGACATGGATATTCACCTCGCTAGTCGATGGGCTCGCCCACCATGGACTGTGTAATATAGGGGGAATTCAGGTCCCGATTGACGCATAAAAATCCCGGAAATGCGTCTCCGTGGGAACCAATAGGGCGAACAGATGAGCGACATCCTCGACGGTGTGACGACGTTCGTACGCGTGGTGGAAACAGGCAGTTTTGCGCTCGCGGCGGAGCGGATGAACCTGACGCGCTCGGCGGTCGGCAAAGTGATCGTGCGGCTGGAGAAGCGCCTCGGCGTGCGCCTGCTCAATCGCACGACGCGCAGCCAGAGCCTCACGGAAGACGGCCAGGCTTACTACGACCGCTGCGTGCGTGCGCTGGCCGAACTCGAAGCCGCCGAAGCCGATCTCGATTCTGGCCGACGCGAGCCTCAAGGCCGCTTGCGCGTGAGCGTGCCGCAGGCTTTCGGTCACTACTGCGTGGCGCCCGTGCTGCTCGGACTTGCGCGCAAGCATCCGCAATTGAAGATCGACATTTCGATTACCGACCGCTTCGTCGACGTGATCGAAGAGGGTTTCGATCTCGTGGTGCGCGTGGGCCCGCTCGCCGACAGCGTGAGCCTCGCCGCGCGCAAGCTCGGCATGCAGCATGCGAGTATCGGCGCCGCGCCGGCTTATCTGGCGCGTCATGGCACGCCGCGCAACGTGGACGAATTACGCGGCCATGCGGTGATCGCCTACTTGCGGGCAGGATCGGCGCAGCCGTGGGATGTGGTCGACGTCGACGGGCAAATTCGCCGCGCGCAGGTTCAGCCGCAACTCGGTTTCGACGACATGAAGGGGATTGTCGATGCCGCTCTCGCCGGCTTCGGCCTCGCTTGGCTGCCGAGTTGGCTATTGGCCCGTTATGAGAAAACAGGCGAGCTGGTGACGGTGATGAAAAATTGTTTCCGGCCTGCTCAGGAGATTCACCTGGTGTGGCCGAAGAGTCGCTATCTGCCGCTGAAAACGCGCTGTGCGATCGATGCGCTGGTTGCGGAGATTCCCGCCATGATCGGGGCGCCCGCCAGGGGCGCCCCTCGTTCAAGCGATGCTTAGAACTGCAGCGTTGCGCTGGCTACGGCAGTGCGCGTCGGCGAGGGCGCCACGTAGTAGCCCCACGCCGTCGTCCAGTAACGGCGGTTGAACAGGTTGTTGATGCCCGCACGGAACGTCACGTCCTTGCCCGCGATCTTCGTTTCATAGCGGCCGCTCAGATCGAACGTGGTGTATGCCGGCACGAACTGCGTGTTCTGCGCATCGACGGCCTGGTTGCCGACGTACTTGCCACCGAACGCCAGCGTCAGCGGACGCAGATACGACGGGTTGTACTCGATGCGGCC
The DNA here is from genome assembly GCF_003387275.1 of Paraburkholderia sp. BL6669N2. NCBI lineage: Bacteria > Pseudomonadati > Pseudomonadota > Betaproteobacteria > Burkholderiales > Burkholderiaceae > Paraburkholderia > Paraburkholderia sp. BL6669N2. Next base: position 3,769,830 of record NZ_QUNA01000002.1, read on the forward strand.
CGTCACGGTGAAGCGCGGCGCGCCGTAGATGCGCTTGCCTTCCACGGTCGGGTCGTTCACGTCCATGGCCTTCGTATCGAGCCACATCACGCCGCCCAGCACGCGCCATTCGCTCGTGACCGCAAGCCAGCCGCTCGCGTCGAGGCCTTGATAGCGTTTGGTGCCGTCCTGCACGAAGATATTGTCGACGTTCGTGTAGTTGTAACCCTGATCGACGCGGAACAGCGCGAGGTTGGCGCCCCACTTGGCGTGATCGGTCTTGAAGCCGACTTCGTACTGCTTGCTGCGCAGCGGGCCGAAGGTGTCCGGGTAGTTGAGGTTGGTGTTCGAAGCCGCGCCGCCTTGTTCCAGCGACTCCACGTAGCTCGCATACAGCGTCGAGTACGGATCGGTCTTGAACATCAGCGCGAAGGTCGGCGTGACCGGATCCGCCTGATACTGCGACGACACCGCGCCGCTCGGGTCGTACACGTGCTGCTGATATTGCGTGTAGCGCACGCCGACCAGCGCCGACAGACGCGACGTGAGTTGCACGGTATCGCTCGCGTACACGGCGGCTTGCGTGGTGCGCTGCTGACGGTACAGGTTCGAGCCGATGCTGACTTCGTCGTTGGTCAGCAAGGTGCTGGCGTACAGATTGCCGTTGCCGAGGAAGTAGCCGTCGTTCCAACCCGTGCTGTTGCTGTACTCACTGGTTTGCGTCAGGAAGCCCGCGCCCACCACCACGTCATGCTTGATGCTGCCCGTGTTGAAATGGCCTTGCACCATGCCGTCGACGTTCTGATAGAAGTAGCGCGTCATGGCCGCGTAGAGCGTGTTCGAGTAGTTGCCTGCAGGGTCGGTGACGAACAGCAAGCTATCCGAATTCGTGCGGTTCTCCTTGGCGAAGCGATACTTGATGCTCGCATGCCAGTTTTCGGAGATGCGGTAATCCAGGCCCGTGCCGAACGAGGCCATCTCGGTCTCGTAGTAGTTCTGCGGTTGCGTGAGCGCGTGGGTGACTTTGCTCGCGTCGGGAATGCCGCCGGCGTCGCCGCCGAACATCAGGCCGAACAGCGTGCCGTTGGTTCTGCGCTTCTGGTAGAACGCGTCGGCGCTCCAGGTCAGATCCGGCGTGATGCGGAAGTCGAATGCGAGCGACGCGACCTGGCGGCGCACGTGGCCGTGGTCTTCGGCGGTGTTGCCGTTTTCGTTGGCGAGGTTCAGGCGATAGCCGAAACGGTCGTCATTGCCGAAGCGGCCGCCCAGGTCGATCGCCTCGCTGAACACGCCGGCCGACTTGTAGCCGACCGAGACGCTGCGGTACGGCGTGTCGGTGGGGCGCTTCAACACGTAGTTGACGATGCCGCCCGGCGAGCCGAAGCCGTACATGAAGCCCGACAGGCCCTTGAGCAACTCGACCTGCTCGAACGATTCGAGCGAGAGGTCGGTATCCCACGAAGGGAAACTCTGGCCGTCCACCTTGACGCTGTTCAGCGTGTCGATCGGCATGCCGCGCACGGTGAACATGGAGTTTTCGCTGATCGCGTTCTCGCTCGTCACCGAGACCGCCGGATCGTACTTGTACAGATCATTGGCGGTCGTCGCGAACAGGTCCTGCGCTTCGTCGCTCGTCACGACGTGGGTCGAGAACGGCGTGTCCACCTGCTTGCGCGAACCCAGCGCGCCCGCGCTGATTGTGTCCGCCTGCGCCACGGTAGTGTCTTTCGACGCCGAGACGCTCACGGCCGGCAGCGTCGCGCCGGCGTCGCTGGCCGCGACCTGCGCCCAGCCCGAAGTCGATAGCGTGGAAAGCGTCAAACCGACGCTGGCCAGAAGCCCCGCGCTCAGCAGCGAGGGAGTGCGGCGTTGGCCGCGCACAAACGCCGGTCGGCCGGCGACAAAGAATATCTGCATGTTGTTCGAATTGGACAGAGTGACGCCTGTCACGCACCTGGAAAAGTGCGAAACGGCCTCAGCGACAGCGAGTGGTTGGAGTAATCGAAATGTAAGAACGAAGGTGCGTTTAAATGGTAATGCATCTGATTCGCATTAACAATATTTTTGTTGCGAGTTCTGAGTCATCTATAAGACATCTGTCATAAGACGATGCTAAATCGGCCCAAAGCCTTGTCTGGCGGGGCTCGACCCTCTTGATGGCGTTTCCGGGATATGTTTGTTTAGCAGCGAGTAGAGGAAAACACGCATATACTCACGGCTTGGCCGTAGAAAGTAGTGCCATGCGTCGCGCCGCAATGTTGTTTTGCCGCAACGTGCTGGTCGGCACCGCCGAACGCTCTGTCTAACACTTCACCTAGCAAAGCACCGAACATGTCCACACCGCCGAAGATCATCTACACCCTGACTGACGAAGCGCCTGCTCTGGCGACCTACTCGCTGCTGCCGATCGTGAAGGCGTTCACGCGCTCGTCCGACGTGATCGTCGAAACGCGCGATATTTCGCTTGCCGGCCGGATCATCGCTGCATTCCCCGATTACCTGAGCGCGGAACAGAAGGGTCCCGACGATCTGGCGGAGCTGGGTGGACTCAGCACGCGTCCGGAAGCGAACGTCATCAAGCTGCCGAACATCAGCGCGTCGGTGCCGCAACTGAAGGCCGCGATCAGCGAACTGCGCGATCAGGGTTACAAGCTTCCGGCGTATCCGGACGTGGCGAATACCGACGCCGAAAAAGACGTCAAGGCGCGCTACGACAAGATCAAGGGCAGCGCCGTCAACCCGGTGCTGCGCGAAGGCAATTCGGACCGCCGCGCACCGCTGTCGGTCAAGAACTACGCACGCAAGCATCCGCACAAGATGGGCGCATGGAGCGCGGACTCGAAGTCGCACGTCGCGCACATGAGCGGTGGCGATTTCTACGGCAGCGAGAAGTCGGCGCTGATCGGCGCAGCCGGTTCGGTGAAGATCGAACTGACGGCAGCGGACGGCTCGAAGACGGTGCTGAAGGAAAAGACGGCCGTGCAAGCGGGCGAGATCATCGACGCTTCGGTGCTGTCGAAGAACGCGCTGCGCAGCTTCATCGAAGCGGAAATCGCGGACGCGAAGGCGAAGGGCGTGCTGTTCTCGGTGCACCTGAAGGCCACCATGATGAAGGTGTCGGATCCGATCATCTTCGGTCACGTGGTGTCGGTGTTCTACAAAGACGTGCTGAGCAAGCACGCCGACGCGCTGGCGCAAGCCGGCTTCAACCCGAACAACGGCATCGGCGATCTGTACGCGCGCCTGAAAGACCTGCCGGCTGAAACGGTTGCCGCGATCGAAGCCGACATCAAGGCGCAATACGAACAGCGTCCGCAACTGGCCATGGTCAATTCGGACAAGGGCATTACCAGCCTGCACGTGCCGAGCGACGTGATCGTCGACGCGTCCATGCCGGCCATGATCCGCGAGTCGGGCAAGATGTGGGGCGCGGACGGCGCGCTGCACGACGCCAAGGCCGTGATTCCGGACCGCTGCTACGCGGACGTGTATCAGGCGGTGATCGAAGACTGCAAGAAGCACGGCGCGTTCGATCCGGTCACGATGGGCACGGTGCCCAACGTCGGCCTGATGGCGCAAGCGGCTGAAGAATACGGCTCACACGACAAGACGTTCCAGATCCCGGCAAACGGCGTGGTTCGCGTGACGGACGCGGCCGGCACGGTGCTGATCGAACACCAGGTGGAAGCAGGCGACATCTGGCGCATGTGCCAGACCAAGGACGCGCCGGTTCAGGACTGGGTCAAGCTCGCGGTCAATCGCGCCCGCGCCACCAACACGCCGGCCGTGTTCTGGCTCGACGCGGCTCGCGCGCACGACGCTCAGATCATCAAGAAGGTCGAGCAATACCTGAAGAACCACGACACCACCGGTCTGGACATTCGCGTCATGACGCCGGTCGAGGCGACCAGGTTCTCGATCGAGCGTATTCGCGCCGGCAAGGACACGATCTCGGTCACCGGCAACGTGCTGCGCGACTACCTGACCGACCTGTTCCCGATCATGGAACTGGGCACGAGCGCGAAGATGCTGTCCATCGTCCCGCTGATGGCCGGTGGCGGCATGTTCGAAACCGGCGCGGGCGGTTCGGCGCCGAAGCACGTTCAGCAACTGGTCGAAGAAGGTTTCCTGCGTTGGGACTCGCTGGGTGAATTCCTGGCGTTGGCCGCGTCGCTCGAACATCTGAGCAGCGCGTATCACAACCCGAAGGCGCAGGTTCTGGCCAAGACACTGGATCAGGCAACCGGCAAGTTCCTCGACAACGACAAGTCGCCGGCGCGCAAGGTTGGCGGTATCGACAACCGTGGCAGCCACTTCTACCTCGCGCTGTACTGGGCGGAAGCACTGGCCGCGCAAACCGAAGACGCGGCGCTGCAGGCGCAGTTCGCCGGCGTGGCGAAGGCATTGGCTGAGAACGAGGCGAAGATCGTCGAAGAACTGGCTGCGGCACAAGGCAAGCCGGTGGATATCGGCGGTTACTATCGTCCGAATGTCGAACTGACGAGCAAGGCCATGCGTCCGAGCGCCACGCTCAACAAGATCGTGGACGCGATTGCTTAAGGCATTGAGGCCGTAGGCTGCACAGAAGCAAGCGGTAAACATGACGATGGCGCTTTCGAGCGCCATCGTCGTTTCTACGCCAACGTGGACAATGGCCATGCCGGCCATCACACGTGAACGATTTCCCAATCGCTGAGTTTCTCTGGAATCTCGAGCGTCGACGTGTCGTCGGCTTCCGAGAGATGCGGGCAGATCAAGCCGCGCGCGAGGTCGTCCGCCGCCTGTTGCGGGCTGGCAAATTCACCGAGCGTTTCATTGCCGTAGGTGGCCTCCCAACCGTCCTGGCCCGGCAAAATATAGAAAGCACCCTGATTCGAACCGAAGCGAAAGCCTTTCATTTTTAGTCTCCCAAGTACCATTTAAAAACCGCGGTGCCGTGGCGGCTTCGTTTCAGAGGTTGGGATTCTTCAGACAGTGTTTTGTCTCTTCCCGCTCCGCTCGACTACTGAAGCGCCGGCTCTTGTAAAAGAGTCTACGTCAGCATGCAGCGGCGCAAGTGGCTGTTAGACGCTTCGTTCAATCAAAAATTGTCGTTTATAAATAACGGCTTATCACTTTGGTTTCACGATATGCAACGTGGGGCGACATTGCGAAATGCCGAATTTGTGCCACGCACCACGATTTTTTACGAAGCGCGCGATCGTTCCGCATCGTGAAATATTGAGGGTTTTGAGCGACGCTTGCGCCGAAGCGCCGCAGCCAGGAGACGCGGCGAGCGCCGCCGTCCTGTTCAACGTGCAATCCGGCGCAGGAAATCCAGCACCACGCGATTGAATTGCGCGGGCCTTTGCAGCGGCGCGAAATGGCTCACGCCGGGCAGCAGGATCAACTCCGCGCCCGGAATGCTGCGGGCGAGATAGTCGGCGTGTTCCGGCTTGATGAACTCGTCATGCTCGCTCTGCACGATCGCGACCGGCACGCGAATCTTTGCCAGATCGTCGGCGGAATAGTTGGGCTCGGTTTTCATCATCGCGCTGACCGCGCCGACAAATGCCTCGAAGTCGTCCGGCGTCGCCGATAGCTGCGCGTAGTCTTTGGCATGACGGCTGAAGCAGCGCTCGATCGCGGGCGTGGGTACAAACGGCCTGGTGCCGCTCGGATCCATATTGCAGCCGAAGAAGAACACGCCCGCTACGCGCTCGGGGGCCGTGGCGCCCAATACCATCGCGACGCAGGCGCCGTCGCTCCAGCCCACCAGCGCGGCGCGTTCGAGTTGCAGCGCATCCATGACGGCCAGCACGTCGGACGCCATCAGTTCGTAGCGGTAGGGCCGCGCGTCGCGGGTGCTGCGGCCGTGGCCGCGGCTGTCGACGACCACCACGCGATGCCCCGCGTCGAGCAGCGCCGGAACCTGGTAGCCCCAATTGCCGCTGTGTCCGAGACCGCCGTGAAGCAGGATCACCGACGCGCCGACGCCATAGGACGCGTACCAAATGCCCGCGCCTTCGTGCTCGACGTAGCCTTGGTCGCTCGGGACCGGCAGCGGCGCGGCGCCGTGGGCTTCGAAGTGTTCGAGGTCGTCGTCGTGCGGGTGGGTGGAGGGTTCCATTGCCGTTGTCTCCGCTGTGTCGACCGGAGTTGGCGCTTTTGGCGCGCTACTCCGGTCCTTGCAACATGCTGCGTCGTGATTCGCTAGGTTGCCAGCGTTGCCATCAGAAGATCAACAGACCTACGACATTTTGCATTCGGGCGGTGTGGGCACATCTTCCTTCGTCCCCACATGGCTCTTTCTAGTGACGCGTCTGTCCGAGCCCGGTCTGTGCCGCCGGATTGCCGCCAGTCGCGCCCACTGCGAGCTTTCTGCGCGGCGCGGGGAACACCACCAGCATCAACACGACGCCCGCGAGCAAAACAACAGCCAGTCCGATCAATCCATATTGCGCGCTGCCGGTCTGCGTCTTGACCCAGCCGACGAACGCCGGACTCACGAACCCGCCGGTGCCGCCGAGACTCGTGATCATCGCAATACCGCCCGCCGCCGACGAGCGCGGCAGGAAGGTCTGCGGAATCGTCCAGAACACCACGAACGACCCATACGACGCCGCTGCGGCAAGCGCCAGCAGCCCGACGCCGAGCGTGACGTTATGGCCGGCAGCGGGCAACAAGGCAAACGCCAGCGCGGTCACGCAGGCGCTCACCGCGACGTGCCAGCGCCGCTCCATGGTCCGGTCCGAGTTGGCGCCCACCACATAGGTCCCAAGCGCCGCCGCGATGAACACCAGCGCCGACAACAGGCCCACGTCCAGCACGTTGGCGACGCCCAGATCGCGGATGATGGTGGGCGCCCAGAAACCGATCGCGTTGAACGGCATCATCACCGCGAAGTAGACGAGCGCCGCGAGATAAACGCGCGGGTTGGCGAGCGCGCCGCGCAGTCCGTCGAGATGGCCGGTCTGTTTCGCCTTTTCGTCGGCGGCGAGTTCACGTGAGACCAGCGCTTTCTCATGCTCGTCGAGCCAGTTCACATCGTCCGGCTTGTCGCCGAGCAGGAGGAAGGCGACGATGCCGAGCGTCACCGCCGGCACGCCTTCGAGCAGGAACAGCCACTGCCAGCCGGGTAAGCCGCCCACGCCGGCCAGCCGCGTCATGATGAACCCCGACATCGGGCCGCCGACAATCCCGGCCACCGCCGTCGCCATCATCAGGAAGGCGGTGACGCGAGCGCGCCGCGCGCCCGGAAACCAGCAGCTCAGATAGAAAATGATGCCGGGGAAGAAGCCCGCTTCAGTCACGCCGAGCAGGAAGCGCATGGCGTAGAACTGCGTCGGCGTGCGCACGAACATCATCAGACTCGACACCAGCCCCCACGCGAACATGATGCGTAAAAGCGTGCGGCGTGCGCCGATACGCTGCATCCACAGATTGCTCGGCACTTCAAAGAGCACGTAGCCGATGAAGAAAAGCCCCGCGCCCAGACCATATGTCGACTCCGAAAAACCGAGGTCGTGCATGAACTGAAGCTTGGCGAAGCTGATGTTGACGCGGTCGATATAGCTGATCACGTAGCAGAGAAACAGCAACGGAATCAGCCGGAAAAAGATCTTGCGATAAGTGCGTTCGACGTCGACGGACGTGTTGTCGCCGGATGTCGATGCGTCTGAATGCGAATAGCCGTGCATGATGGTCTCGCGCGAAAAATGCCAACTGCGGTGAGCGTCGCCGTGTCTGTCGTTACGTGCTGTCACATGTCTCGCAATAGCGTTGCGCGTCATGCGGCGGCCCGGCGGCGCCCGATCTCAAAGCGGCCCGGCGCCGCTGCACTATCCGTCCACCACGGCCGGCGCGCAATGCTCGCTTTCGTGCATGACGCCGGTGCGGTCCGCAGCGTCGTTCGAGTCAGCAGCGCGCGGCAGCAGGCGCGCCAAAGCGTCGCCGGCGCGCACGCCTTTGCCCGCGGGCAGCACGAAGAGCGGATTGATATCCAGTTCACGCAGGCTTGCCTGCTGATCGAGCGCCATCGTGGATAGCGCGACGATGGTCTCCACGAGCGCCCCGATATCGCCGGGCGGCTTGCCGCGCGCACCGTCGAGCATCGCGAACGAGCGCAACTCGCGAATCATCGCGTGAGCGTCCGCATGGGTGACCGGTGCGAGCCGGAAGCTCACGTCCTTCAGCACTTCGGCATAGATACCGCCGAGCCCGCACATGACCGCCGGTCCGAACGACGCGTCGTTTTCGATACCGACGATCATCTCGATCGCATCGCGGATTTCCTCCTGCACCAGCACGCCCTCGATCCTCGCGTGCGGCACATGACGGTGCGCGTTCCCGACGATTTCGTCGAAGGCGGCGGCCAGCGTCGCTTCATCGCGGATACCGACCCGCACGGCACCGGCTTCGGTCTTATGCGCGATGTCCGGCGACTGCACCTTGATGACAAGTGGAAAACCGATTGCCCGCTCCAGCACGCATGCTTCGTCACGATTCTGCGCGAGCCCGCTTTTCGGGACATTGATGCCGTAGTCGCGCAGCAGCGCTTGCGAAGCGTGTTCGGTCAGATTCAGGTCGCCATGCTTGCCCTGACTATCGACCAGCAACGCATGCGCGTGCTCGACGTCGTAGCGACGCAAAGCTCGCGGCATCGGATCGCGCGCCTCTGCCCGCGCGCGACGCGCCTGCGCATAATCGGACAACGCGGCGAAAGCGCGTCCGCAACGCACCGGCGTCGCGTACAGAGGCACACCGTGCGCCTCGATCGTCTCGTACGCTTCGCGGGCCATGTCGCGGCGCGCATTCCATGCGAGCATCAGCGGCTTGTCGATGCTGCCGTAGACGCGCACGATCGCCGTGGCCATCGCCTGCGCGACTTCGCCGCTCGCTGCCGCGGCCATGATCGCGATGGCGTCGATATTCGAATCGTCGGCGATGATCTGCAAGGCATCCGCGAAAATTTTCGGCTCCGCGAGGATGCCCGCGGTCAGGTCGATTGGATTGTTCAGCGAGGCGAACGCGGGCACGATCGGCTTCAGGCGCTCGAGCGTCGCTGCCGACAACGCGGGCACCGACATGCCGCGCTCAGCGCAGGCGTCGGTGATGAGAATGCCGGCGCCGCCAGAGAGCGTGACGACCGCGATCCGCTTGCCGCGCGGCAGGCGTCCGGCTTCGAACGCGCGGGCGTAGTCGCCGAGGTCGGCGACGTCGCTCACTTCGATCACCCCCGTCTGACGGAAGGCCGTGCGATACAGCGCCGAGGCGCCGCCCAGATTCGCCGTATGCGACGCGGCCGCCTTGGCGCCGTCGGCGGTGTTGCCGACCTTCCAGGCGAGCAGTGGTTTGCCCGCGTCGAGCGCGCGGTTCGCCACGCCGACCAGCCGTCCCGCGTCTTTCAGACCTTCGATGTACGTCGCGATCAGCGAGGTGTGCGGATCGGAGATGCACGCGTCGACGAGATCGAGCAGGCTGACATCGGCCTCGTTGCCAGTCGTGATGAAGTGCCGCAAGCCGATGCCCAGTTCGTCGGCCATGAGAAGCAGCGCGCAACCGAAGCCGCCGCTTTGCGAAATCAGCGACAGGCCGCCGCGCCGATAAGCGACGCCGAAGGGCGCGCCGAATCCGGCGTAGACATTTGCGCCCGTACTGACGAAACCCTGGCAGTTCGGTCCGATCACGCGAATGCCGTGAGCCTTCGCGATGTCCGCGCATTCACGCTGCAGCGCGGCACCCGCTTCGCCGGCTTCGGCGAAACCCGAGCTATAGACGATGGCAAAGCCCACACCTTTTTCGCCGCACTGACGCAGCATGTCCGGAACGCGGCGCGCGGCGACGAGGATCAGCGCGAGATCGGGCGTGGACGGCAAAGCGGCGATGCTGTCATGGCACGCGACGCCGTCGATCTGCGCATATTTTGGATTCACCGGATAGAGCGTGCCCTGGTAACCGTGCTGCATAAGAAAGCGCATCGGCTGGCCGCTGATCGACTTCGGATCGTTCGACGCGCCAATGATCGCAATGGAGCACGGCTCGACAAGTCGGCCGATATCGAGCGCGCCGGCGTCATGGGTTGCTGGGTTCATGGCGGTCCTCATGCTGCACACGCGGCGTCGGCGCGAACTTTCGCCTGATCTCGCTCGGCGGCGCGCCGCAGCGTGATCTTCGCGATGTTCAATTGATGAATCTGCGTGGTGCCTTCATAGATGCGAAAGGCGCGGACGTCGCGGTAAAACCTTTCGACCGCGTTGCCCGCCAGATAGCCGCGTCCCCCGAGCATCTGCACCGCGCGATCCGCGACGCGGCCGCACATTTCCGAGGCGAACATCTTGCACATCGACGCCTCCAGCGCGACATCCTCGCCGGCATCGCGCTTGCGCGCGGTTTCGAGGATCATCGAGCGCGCGGCGTAAATTTCAGTCTGACATTCGGCGATCAGCGCCTGCACGAGCTGGAATTCGGCCACGGGCTTGCCGAACTGCTCGCGCCGCGAGGTGTAGGCGACCGCTTCTTCGAGCATGCGCATGGCCGGTCCTGTGCATAGTGCGGCGAGGTGGATGCGCTGTTTGTTCAGCACCTTCATCGCGGTGCGGAAACCCATGCCTTCCTTGCCGCCGATCAGATTGACTGCCGGCACGCGGCATCCTTCGAACACGACGTCGCCGACCGGCGAGCCCGCCTGGCCCATCTTGTCGTAAGGCGCACTGGTGGAAAGACCCGGCGTGCCACGCTCGACGAGAAACGCGGAAATGCCGCCCGCGCCTGGCGTGGCCGGCTCGGTTCGCGCCATCACGGTGAAGAGATCGGCAATCGGTGCATTGGTGATGAAGCACTTGCTGCCGTCGAGAATGTAATGATCTCCGTCGCGCCGCGCCGTGGTGCGCAATGCCGTGGCATCCGAGCCTGCATCGGCCTCGGTCAGCGCGAAAGCGCCAGTGAATTCGCCGGACGCGAGCCGCGGCAGATAGCGCTGTTTCTGCGTGTCCGTGCCGTCGGCGACCAGTGCTTCTGAACCGATGCCGGTGTTGGTGCCCACCCGAGCGCGAAATGCCACCGACGCCTGCGAAAGCTCAAACGCGCCGCGCACCAACTGCTCGGTCGACAGCCCGGCGCCGCCGAAATCGCGCGGAATGCTCCAGCCGAAATAGCCGAGCTCGCGCATGCGTTGAACGAGGTCGGCCGGTACGGCGTCCGCCTGTTCGATCTCGTTTTCACGCGGGATTGCTTCGTCGCGGACGAACTTTGCGACGCCCGCGAGCATCGCGTCGAAGTGTGAGGAATGGCTGGTCATGCTTGTCTCCGTCATGTGAGTCGCTTATCTAGGTCGATTTGTGACTTCACTATCGAAGATTTACCGGCAGCCGGAGCGATTTGTTCGACTATGCAGAACAGAGTTTGGATATGCAGAACGCGGAGCGCAGAATAGGCCATCACGGAGAAGAGAGAGCAACAGCGATGGCAGCCAACAGCAAGCAGCCCGACGCGGCGGCGCTCACCGGCGACTACCTGGATTCGAAAGCGCGCTACGTGCCGAACGAATTCGACGGCGACCGCCAGTTCGCCACCACGCTGGCGCGCGGCCTCGACATCCTGCATTGCTTCACGCCGCGCGAATCGCAACTCGGCAATGCCGAATTGGCGGCGCGCACCGGCATGACCAAGGCGACGATTTCACGCTTTACCTACACGCTCACGCGGCTCGGCTATTTGCGCGTCAATCGGATGAATAACAAGTTTCAGCTCGGCTCGGCCGTGTTGTCGCTGGGTTATCCGTTGCTTGCGAGCATGAGCGTGCGCCAGATCGCGCGGCCGTCGATGAAGGAGCTGGCGGATCAGATTCGCGGTTCAGTTTCGCTCGGCATGCGTGACCGGCTCAACGTCGTGTATCTGGAAAGCAGCCGCAGTAGTACGCCGCTTGGAATGCCGGCGGATATCGGGCTGAGCTATCCGATCGTGCGAACGGCGATGGGCCGCGCGCTGCTTGCGGCGCTGCCCGCTGAGCGGCGCGAGGCGCTGTGCAATGAAATCGCGGTGAAGTCGCCGCATGAATGGAGCACCTTCCGGGAGCGCGTACTGAGCGCAATCGACTATTTCTACGAGCGGGGCTTTTGCGTGTCCTACGGCGACCTGCGTCGCGAGATCCATGCCGTCGCCGTGCCGATGAAGCCGTCAGCCGATGGCGAGATTCTCGTTTTCAATTGCGGCGTGCCTTCTTATCTGCTGAAGGATAATCAACTGGAAGGCGATATCGGGCCGCGGCTCGTTTCGATGGTGCGCAGTGTGGAAGGGGCGATGGGAATTTACTGAAAAGGACGAAACCCGGCACGCAGGCCGGGTTTCATTTTTATCGCCGCGCTGTTGTCACCGCATGGCGGATCGAGCGTCATTCACAGGCGGGACGACCGTCACTTAACTCGAAACATAAGCCACATACGGGCCCGTCCCGCCCCCCGACGAAGCACGCCCCGAAATCCCGTAATACACATGACGGCCATAAAAGAACGGCAGACCGAAGTCGAACTGCCGGGTCATGTAGATCCCGAGATTGTTGAACGCGCTATTCCCCGACGATGTCAGCGTCGCGGCGTTCGCGATATTGAAGCCGAGCGTCACGGTCGCCGGATTGGTCCCTGCCAGCGTCGAAGTACGACCCACGGTCGCAGCCGGGATGTAGTACCCGGACGACGTGTCGCGAGCGATCGTCGTGTCCGGAAAGAACAGCACCGTCGAGCCCGAATCGAAGAACGTCTGCGTGAACGTGGTGCCGCCATAAGAGGACGTGAAGTCGCCATTCAGATCCGTTCGGAGAATCGGCGCGCCCGTGCCGTTCAGCACGTTATTGGCCTGCGTATCGATGCCGAACACGAGCGTGCCTTGAGCCGTCGGGCTGCCGCTATCCAACACCTGCGCCATCTCCAGAATCACACCGTTGTTGTCTTGCGGGAAGCGCGCGACCGGATTGCTGATCTGTTTTGCGACGGGCACCGAGGTGGCATTGCCGGCATCGGTGTAATAGAACTGCGAGATCGCAGTCAGCGCACATTGCGAGCCGCAGTCCGTCGGGCTCACGCCGATGCCGAGAATGCCGTTCGCGCCGAGATCGGCCGCGCTCGCCAATTGACGGCCGACCTGACATTCAGACGGTGCGGCAATGGTCAGCGCGGGATCGCCAATCACGTGGATCGGCACCGACGGGGCAACCTCGCTAGACAGCCCGATGTCCGCCAGATGCACCGAGCCCCATGCGTAGCCGCTGCCGAACAACGCGCATTCGGCGAGCGGCAGGCCGCTCGATTGATCCGTTTCGGCGGTGAGCGCACTGAACGTGGCGTTCGGGATCGCCGAGCGCACCAGTCGCAGCCCGAACGACGCCGTATCGACGATCACGTTCGGAATCGTCGTGCAACTCGTGGCTGCGTTGGAACCGGGGGCGCAGATCTTGACGCTGACCATGGGCTGATTATGAATGCCCGTTGCGCTGACCGTGACCGACATTGTGTTGCCGGCATTGGCTGGCGTGGGCACGGCGGACGCGTCGACGGCGAGCACGTTGGGTGTCGAGTCGGTGACGAGGGGATTGGACGTCGTGTTGCCCGGGCCCACCGGCGCACTGGCGGCAACTGGTGCATTGGCCGTTGCGTTGTTGCTGGAGCCGCCACCCCCGCCGCAGCCGGCGAGACTGAGTGCCAATCCGAGCCCGAGCCCCGCGGCAATAATCCTTGCGATTTTGCGCACTGTTGTTCTCTCTCTAATGATTTTAATGAGTTACTTGATATCGTCAGCGCTCACGCCTTGCGGCAGCGCTTGCGGTAAATAGGCGCGTCCCACGAAAGCGCCCATATGGCCGCCGGTCTCCACGACCAGCGCCGACTGATGAACGGCGGCGGGTCCGTAGCCGCCGCCTTGCGTGGCGTGGGCGTCCGTGAGTGCCTGGACATAAGTCGGGAAATAAGTGGCGAGCAGCGTTTTGAGCGGCGGCATGGTCGGGCCTTCCCAGCTCAAGGCGAACACCGTATTGCCCGCGCTGATGTACTCGCTTACGACGGTGCCCGAGGGCAGCGTGGTCTGGCTCACCGTGTAATTCGCCGAGGCCGCATTGCCACTGGCGGCGAAGCGCGCCACTGCCGCGTTATTCTGGCCGGCCGCCCCTGCGCTTGTGCTGCTGGCCGTGACCGGATAGGTCGGTGCGCCGCCCAGTGCCGCATACGCCGGAGCGGTCAGCGCTGTCAGAGCGAACGAAGCCGCGGTCGCCGCGAGTATTCGAAATTGACTCATTATCGGTTTTCGTTTTCAAAGTTTTTGGAGTTTTGGAAACACGCGCGAGCGGTCTTTAATCCCCCGAACTCGCGCGAAACCGATATTAGCGCGGGAGTGTTAAATTAAATCAGACGATTAACGGCGATAATCGTGCTCTGTTTGAAAATGAAAGCTAACGCGCATTCGGCTGCTGTTCATTTCTCGCTGAGTTTCTCGATCAGCATCGAAACGAAGGTCTCCGTGACGGGCGGCAATGTCCGGCCGCGCTTTTTGATCAGCGCGATAGGGCGAGTGAATGCGGGGTCGTCGACCGCGCGTACGATCAACTCGGGCTCAGCCCTGACTTCGCGTGCCGACTCCGGCAGGATCGTTACGCCGAGGCCGGCGCGCACCATCGCCACCGCGCTCATCATGTAGGTCGGCTCGCACGCGATCTCCGGCGTGCAGCGGGCGTTCGCGAAAGCGCTATCGACCACCGCCCGCACACTCGTGCCTTGCGCGGTCAACACGAGCGGCGCGGCGGCGAGATCGGCCAATGTGATGCGCCGCCGCCGGGCAAGCGCATGCCGCTTCGGGAACACGGCAACCAGCCGGTCGATGCCCGCATGCAGCACCTCGAAAGCGGCATCGTCGAGCTGGCCGCCGGTCAGCCCGATGTCGACCTCTTCGTTGCGCACCAACGTGTTGACCATGCTCGCGACCACGTCGCGCACATGAAAGCTCACGCGCGGCACGGCCTTCTTGATGTCCTGCACGAGTTCGGGCAAGACGCTGGCCGCGAACGTCGGCAAACAGGCGATCCGTACCGTACCGCTTGCGCCAACGCCCAGGGCGCGCGCGTCGATCAACACATGCTCCATGTCATGCAGCGACTTCTGTAGCAGCGGCAGCAGTTCACGGCCGGTCGGTGTGAGCGCGACATTGCGGCTGTTGCGGTCGAACAGGCGCATGCCGACCGTTTCTTCGAGCCGGCGAATCTGGACGGTCAGCGCCGGTTGCGACAGATGCAGCCGCGTCGCCGCGCGCGTGAAGCTGCCCGTTTGCGCGACGGCGATAAACGCGCGGATGTCCCGAAGATTCAGATCCATGATGGTTTGTAATTGCTGCGATCAAATCATTTCAATTGATTTATAGCCGCTTCGAACTTACGCTGGATCGCAGTAAAAAACAATCTTTGGAGACAAGCACATGCTGCCATTACTGGGGCTCGCAACCATTGTCGTGCTGCTCGGCGCGATTCTGTCGAAACGCATGTCGCCGCTGGTGGCGCTCATCATCGTGCCGATTGCGGCGTCGCTTATCGGCGGCTTCGGGTTTCAGACCAGCAAGTTCGTGATCGAAGGGCTCAAGAATCTAGCGCCGGTCGTCGGTATGTTCGTGTTCGCGATTCTGTACTTCGGCACCATCACTGACGCGGGCACGCTCGATCCGATCATCGACCGCATTCTGCGCGCCGTCGGCACGCGGCCCACGCGTATCGTGATGGGCACTACGCTGCTGGCGCTGCTGATCCATCTGGACGGCTCCGGCGCCGTCTGCTTTCTGGTCACGATTCCGGCCATGCTGCCGCTCTACGATCGCCTGAAGATGGACCGGCGCGTGCTGGCCGCAGCGGTTTCAATGGCGGCCGGCATCAACTTTTTGCCGTGGACAGGGCCGATGATTCGCGCTTCCGCCTCGCTGCATCTGCCGATCTCGGCGCTGTTTAATCCGCTGATTCCGGTGCAGGCGATCGGCCTCGTATTCGTGTTCGGCATGGCGTTCTGGCTCGGCCGGCGCGAGGAAAAGCGGCTTGGTCTCACGGCCGCGAGCGGGTCGGTGCCCATGCCTAAACGGGAACTGACGTCCGAAGAACAGGCTCTGCGCCGGCCGAAAAACTTCTGGTTCAACATCGTGCTGACGCTGGTCGTGCTCGGCACGATGGTCGTGATGGGCGAGAAGATTCCACCGGCGATCATGTTCATGGTCGGCCTGTGCGTCGCGCTAATGGTCAACTATCCGAACGTGGACATGCAGCGCAAACGGATCGACGCGCATGCCCGCGCGGCCTTGATGATGGCGGGCATTTTGCTGGCGGCCGGCGTGTTCACCGGCGTGATGCAAGGCAGCGGCATGCTGAAGGCGATGGCGCAAGCGGCGGTCGGTTTCGTGCCGCCCGCGATGGCCGGTCATATTCCCATCGCGCTTGGCTTGCTGTCGATGCCGCTCAGCATGTTGTTCGATCCTGATTCGTTCTACTTCGGCGTGCTGCCTGTGATCGCGGAAGTGGCCGGCCAGCTCGGCGTGCCTGCGGTGCACGTCGGCCAGGCCGCCTTGCTCGGCCAGATGACCACCGGCTTTCCGGTTAGCCCGCTGACACCGGCCACGTTTCTCGTGGTCGGCCTGTGCGGCATCGATCTCGCCGACCATCAGAAATTCACGTTCCCCTTGCTGTTCGGCGCGTCGATCGTCATGACGATTGCCTGCGTCGTGCTGGGGATATTCCCACTGTGAGCATCACTGAACGAACGGATGTGACCAGCATGACAGCCACTCAATTTCAACGGACCGTGCGTATCGGCGCGGGCGCGGGTTATTCCGGCGATCGCATCGAACCGGCGGTCGAACTGGCGGAACACGGCGCGCTCGATTACCTCGTCTTCGAGTGCCTCGCGGAGCGGACGATCGCGATCGCGCAACAGGCGCGCAGCAAGGACCCCGAGCTCGGCTACGACCCGTTGCTCGAAACGCGCATGAAGGCGGTGTTGCCGGCCGCGTTGCGCAACGGCGTGCGGATCATTTCGAACATGGGTGCCGCGAATCCGCTCGCGGCGGCGCGCAAGACCGCGGAAATCGCGCGCTCGCTCGGTCTCGGCGACGTGAAGATTGCCGCCGTCACCGGTGACGACGTGCTCGACGTGGTGAGTCAGGGCGATTTCAGTTTCGTGGAATCCGGAGAACGTGTCGCGGACTACAAGGAGCGGCTCGTGTCCGCGAACGCGTATCTCGGCGCGAGCGCGATCGTCGATGCGCTCGCGGCCGGTGCGCAGATCGTGTTGACCGGACGCGTGGCCGATCCTTCGCTGTTCGTCGCGCCGCTGATTCACGAATTCGGCTGGCGTATGGACGACTGGCAGACGCTCGGCCAGGCGACGGTGATCGGCCATCTGCTCGAATGCGCGGGGCAAATCACCGGCGGCTATTTCGCGGACCCGGGCTTCAAGGATGTTCCTGACCTCGCGAGACTCGGCTTTCCGATTGCCGAAGTCGGGCAGGACGGCGCCGTGGTCATCACCAAACTCGCGCAAGCCGGCGGACGCGTCACTGAAGCGACGTGCAAGGAACAACTGCTGTACGAGATTCACGATCCGCAGCGCTATCTGCAACCGGACGTGGTCGCGGATTTCTCCCAGGTTCGCGTCGCGCAGGAAGCGCCGGATCGCGTTCGCGTGAGCGGCGGGCGAGGCACGCCGCGTACGGATACGCTGAAAGTGTCGGTTGCTTATTTCGATGGCTATATCGGCGAAGGTCAAATTTCCTATGGCGGTCCGGGCGCGTTGGCGCGTGCGCGGCTCGCACTTGATATCGTGCGGGAACGGCTCGTGTTGACCGGCGTGGAGACGCGTGAATTGCGCTTCGATCTGATCGGCGTGAACGCATTGCATGGCGAAACCGCAGCTGCCGGTTACGCCGAGCCGTACGAGGTACGAGCGCGAGTGGCGGGGCGCACGGCCTCGCTCGCTCAGGCCGTGCAACTCGGTAACGAGGTGGAGACGCTTTACACCAACGGTCCGGCAGGCGGAGGCGGCGTCACGAAGTCGGCGCGCGAAGTCGTCGCGGTGCAATCGGTTTTGCTGTCGCGCGAGCATGTGACGCCGGCATTCTCGATGCTGGAGGCGTGAGATGAAATTACGTGAACTGGCTCATTCGCGCACCGGCGACAAAGGCAATACGTTGAACATCTCGGTGATCTGTTACGACGCGAAGCATTACGAACATCTACGCGCGGTACTGACGCCGGAACGCGTGAAGGCGCACCTGCGCGATGTCGTGCAGGGCGACGTGGTGCGCCATGAACTGCCCACCATTGCAGCGTTTAACTTCGTGCTCGGCAATGCGCTCGGCGGCGGTGTAACGCGTTCGCTCGCACTCGATGCGCACGGCAAGTCGCTCAGTTCGGCGTTGATGGATCTCGATGTCGAAGCGCCTGCCTCGTAGTGCGCTGATACGTTTGCGACTGCCTCAGGCGTCCGCTTCTTCCCAGGGCGGCACCGCCTCGATCGCGCTCGGCTCGCTTGCGAGCGGCACGGTGGTCGATTACTTCAGCATCGCCTCGACGATGCACTTCGGCGGCTTGCTCACGGTGCTCAGCCTGCTCGTAATCACGACGTTCGGCACACGTCACGCGAGCCTGAAGCACATGCTCGACAAGCACCCGGCGCGCTGTTGAAACACAGTTGCCGCGCCATCGAAACAATCGGTAACGGGTGTGCAGTCCAGCAGGCACAAGGGTTTCGGCGCATTGCGGACTGCAGGCTCCCAAGTCTTCGGAGCCGCGGCCCGTTTTTCTCGATGATCCGCGCCTATAGATTGTCAATCAACGCCAGACAGCGTTCGCAACGCTCGGCGGCAATCATTCACCGGATCACATCGAGAGAGAAAACATCATGAGCAAGCTCTTTACGTCGGTCAAAGTAGGACCTTATGAATTCGCGCACCGCGTGGTGCTCGCACCGCTGACCCGCATGCGTGCCGAAGACGGCGTGCGCCCTGGCCGCCTGATGGCCGAGTATTACGCGCAGCGC
This sequence comes from Paraburkholderia sp. BL6669N2, assembly GCF_003387275.1. Taxonomy (NCBI): domain Bacteria; kingdom Pseudomonadati; phylum Pseudomonadota; class Betaproteobacteria; order Burkholderiales; family Burkholderiaceae; genus Paraburkholderia; species Paraburkholderia sp. BL6669N2. The sequence goes on from NZ_QUNA01000002.1 coordinate 3,788,837, forward strand.
ACGACAGCCGGCGCGTTGCTGATCGGCGAAGCGACCATTGCCGCCGTTGAAGGCAACGGCTACCTCGGCGCGCCCGGCCTTTACGACGACAGCCAGATCGCCGGCTGGCGCGAAGTCACCGACGCGGTGCACGCGAAGGGCGGCAAGATCTTCCTGCAGCTCTATCACGCGGGACGTCAGTCGAACGCTGAGTTGCAGCCGCAAGGGCGGCGTCCGGTGGGCCCGTCGGAAGTACTGCATGGCGGCGTCGCTTACATCACGGCCGGCTGGATTCCCAACACGCCGAATCGCGCACTGGAGATCGACGAGATCGCCGGCATTGTGGAGAGTTTCCGCGCGGCGGCTGAACGTGGCGTGAAGGCGGGCTTCGACGGTGTCGAATTGCATGCGGCGAACGGCTATCTGTTCGACCAGTTCCTGCAGGACGGCAGCAACAAGCGCACGGATATCTACGGCGGTTCGTTCGAAAATCGCGCGCGCCTTTTGATGGAAGCGACCCGCGCCGTGATTTCCGTGTGGGGCAGCGACAAAGTTGCCGTGCGTCTCGGGCCGAGCGGTTCGTGGGGCGATATGTCGGACAGCGATCCGGTCGGCCTTTTCAGCTACGTCGCGGCCGGACTGGCGAAGCTCGATCTCGCGTATCTGCATCTGATCGAGCCGCGCATCGCCGGCAATGTCGAAGATGAGAGCCGCAATCCGGATCCGGTCGCCGCGCAGACGATCCGCAAGCACTATGCGGGGACGATCATCGCCGCGGGTGGTTTCAAGCGCGATTCGGCGGAAGCGATCCTCGTCGACGGCGACGCCGACCTCGTCGCATTCGGTCGCGACTTTATCGCCAACCCGGATCTGCCGGAACGCTTGCGCCGTAATCTGCCGCTCAATGCGTACGATCGGCCGACGTTCTTCGGCGGCACGGAAGTGGGCTATACGGACTATCCGTTTTATGAGGAAGAGGCCGTGAGCGCATAAGCTCGCTGAAGGCGCGAAGCAGGATGTCTTGTAGAAGCCGGTGTGCTCAGTATATTGCTGAATACGCCGGCTTTTTCGCGCGGGGCGGTACGCGTTTGAAAGCGCCCGGGCGCCGACAGGCTTCATTCACATTCAAGCGCGGCCAGCGCCACGCGCTCGCGCCGCCGCTGCGGAAACCGGAAACAGATGCTCGCTCAGATAATCGACGAAGACTCGCGCTTTAGGCGAGATTTGACGGCCGGAAGGCCACAGCGCGCGAAACACAGTCGGGGTATCCGTGTACGTTTGCAGCACGGCAACCAGCGTGCCTCCCGCGAGCTGCGCGCGTATCGTGAAGTCCGGCACGCAGGCTAGCCCCAGGTCCTGTTCGGCAAGCATGGTCAAGGGCTCGACGGCGGTGGCGATGGCCGTGGTCGGAAGGTCGATGTTCAGCAACTCGCCGTCGCGCATCAACGGCCAGCGCCGCAGTTTGTTGGTAGTGGGGAAACGATGTTGCAGGCACGCGTGCTCGCGCAGTTGCCCGGGCTCGCTGGGTATGCCGCGCTGCGCGAAGTAGGCGGGCGATCCGACGATCACATGCCGGTACGTGCCCATCGTGCGCGTGACGAGCGTGGAGTCGATCGCGTCGCCGGTGCGGGTCACGACATCGAAACCTTCTTCGATCACATCGACCATGCGGTCCGAGAAGTCGATATCGAGCACGATGTCCGGGTACGTCTTCATGAAAGCCGCGATCACCGGCATCATCAACGTGCTGACCATCGGCATGCTGACGCGCAGCAGTCCGCGCGGCGCGGCATTGGCGAGCGCCAGTTCGATCTCGGCCGCCTCGATTTCTCCGATGATGCGCTGGCAGCGCGTCAGAAAGGTCGCGCCCTCGGGCGTCAGCGCAATGCTGCGTGTGCTGCGGTGAAAGAGGCGCACGCCGAGGCGTCCTTCGAGCCGCGAGATCGCCTTGCCCACCGCCGACGGCGAAATGCCCAACTGGCGTCCCGCTTCAGTGAAGCTGCGGGTTTCGGCGGCGCGCACGAACACGTTGAGCGAGCCGAAGCGATCCATCGCGCCGGGCGAAGCGCCGCTCTCGCCGTTCACGGTCTGCGCGGGTACGCGCACCGTGGCTGCGGCAAGACGATCTGGCTGATCGGGCTGCGTCATGGGAAGCTCCTTGTCAGGCCCGCTGAAAAAACGCTGGAAAGGGGGTGCGGCTAAATACTTGGACTGGTTTATGCTGCGATTCCCAGGCTCTCCCGGTATTCGAGCGGGCTGAGAGCGCCTAGCGAGACCTTGATCCGCTTCGCGTTATACCAGCGTATGTAGGAGTCAAGTACCTCAATGAATTGCTCGACGGTCGTAGTCCGCCAATCACGGGAATGGAACCACTCCGTTTTGAGCCGCCCGAAGAAGCCTTCGCAGGCCGCGTTATCGGGTGAGCATCCTTTGCGTGACATCGAGCGAACTAGTTTGGCATCACGTATGCGTGCGAGCCATCCAGGCCAGCGATAGTGCGCCCCGCGATCAGAGTGGACCACAGGCCGTTTATTACTGTTGGCTACCGTCTTGATGCCCTCATCAAGCATGGTATTTACAAGTTCGGCATCCGGCCGCGTGCCGATTGTCCAGCTCACCACCAGTCCATCGAAGCAGTCGATCAACGGAGACAGATACACCTTGCCGGCCGGGATCTGGAATTCGGTAATGTCGGTGAGCCACTTCTCGTTCGGGGCTCCTGCGCGGAAGTCACGATTGATGATGTTCTCCGGCGCAGGGCTTATTTCTCCGCCGTAGGAGCGGTAGCGACGTCGTCTTGCTGTGGCAGCGGTCAGCCCATCCTGCCTCATCAAACGTCGCACCACTTTCTCCGAGATAACGACCTTCTGCCTGCCCAGTGCAGCGCGTATCCGGCGATAGCCATAACACCGGTGATTGACTTCAAAGATGTCTGCGATGACTCGGCGAGCGCCAGCATACTTGTCGGCCACGAGCAGACGCGCACGATGATAGAAGTAGGAACTGCGAGCTAGCCCCAATACGGCTAAAAGCTCTGACAACGTGTAGGTGTTTTTCAGGACATCAACCAGCATCGTCTTCTCCCGGTTGCTCAGGAGTTGCGGGACGATGCCCATTCCTTTTTTTATCAGTTCGTTCGCCTTCTTCAGGATGTCGTGCTCGAGCTGCAGTTGCCGGACGTCGCGTCGAAGCGATTCGACCTGCTGTTCCAGTTTCGCACGCTCACTGTCAGGCGCTGGCTTCTTCTGGCGTTTCATGGATGCTGGGGCTTCACGACCGAGTAGCTGGTTCTTCCAATTGTAAAGCGTCGGCCTGCTCACGCCTGCTTTCTGCGCAAGCAGGCGCGCGCTTTCCTCTCTGGTGCACAGTTCGATGACTGCCGCCTGCTTCACCGCCGGCGATTTCGGAATGCTGCCAGTTGCTCTGCCGACAATGCGTTTTCCGATTTCGGGATGCAGTTCTTCGATCCAGGCGGCGAGCGTCCCGCGACTGGGATATCCCAACGCCCTCAAGGTTGCAGCAGCACAACGGCCCTGGCCTAAGTAATGATCGACGGCCACCTTCTTCCGTTCGGCCGAATATACCGGCCTGGAACGAACATAGCCGGTCCGCAAATCATGACATCGCTCGTATTCGAGATGCCACGATTTCAGAGAATTCTTGGTCGGATAACCCAGCTGTCGGATGGTCGCCCCGACGCGCTTACCCAACTTCAAATAAAGCCGGACCGCTCGCATGCGGTCTTCGTACGAGTACATGAACTACCTCCAGGTAGTCCAAGTTTTCGTCCGCAGCTCCAAAACAGCACTTCCTTCAGATTGACGACCGGCGCCGGATCGCGCTGCGCTTTGGCGAGCAGAAACGCGCCTTGCATCGACGACACGATGAACGTGGCGAGTTGCTTGCAATTCGTATCGGCTCGCACCTTGCCGTCCGGTTGGTATTTAAACCAGTACGATTGTATTTTTCATGAGGATGAAAGGCGGCAGAGAGCCGCCGGCTTAAAGGCGAATCAGCCGCTCGCCTGGCTCAACTCGTGCGCGCGGCGTAGCCGTTCGCGGCTATTGCTCAGGTGCATGCGCATGGCGGCGCGTGCGTCGTCCGGGTCTTGCCGTTCTATCGCGCGATAGATCATCTGATGCTCGCTGAGCACGTTGCGCAAATGCTCGATATGGTCGAGTTCCGCGATCTCCGCTGAGCCCAGACGCGTGCGAGGACTCACCGCGCGGCCAAGCTGGCTGAGCACGTCGAAGAAATAGCGATTGCCGCTCGCGCGTGCGATCTGCAAATGAAACTCGATGTCGTGCGCGAGCGTATCCGTGCTGCCGCGCTCGAGTTCGGACTCGAAACGCTCCAGCGCGGCGCGCATCTGCTTGAGATGCTGATCGGTGCGGCGTGCCGCGGCGAGTGCGGCGGAGGCGGCCTCGACATCGATGCGGAATTCGATGATCGCCATCACGTCCAGCATGCTGGAGAGATCGGCGGCGGGCAACTGCATGGTTTTTTCCGTGGCCGGCTCCAGCACGAAGGTGCCGATGCCGTGACGCGTTTCGACCACCTTGGCCGCCTGCAGGCGCGAAATCGCCTCACGCACCACGGAACGGCTCACCGAGAGCTGCTTCATCATCGCGACTTCGGTGGGAATACGGTCGCCCGGCCTCAGGGCGCCGCGGCGGATTTCATCGGAAAGGGTGGCCACCACCTTCTCAGTTAGGCTGCTCATTTCTGTGGCTGGTTGATTGTTCGGCTGGAAATGCGCACGTTGCGCGTGCGAGTCGCGACGTGTGACGCTCGGTATAGCCATCATAGCGTTTGTCCGGACGAGAACGATTTGATTCTCGCGTTGACGATGGTTTGCGGGGACGAGGTTCCACTGCGGCGTGCGCACCAGACAGCACGCTAATCTCAAAGGAGGTCGGACGTCCTATTTAATGTTATCTCCTTTTCTGCTCAAGGCCACGTTCCGCTTGGGAGCGGCCTAAACGGCGTGATTGCAGGGTAAACACGGCATTGGAAAGCATGAGGCAATCACGGTAGACTGTCGTCAGACAACGTATCACGCGTTTGGCGCGCGACTCAGCGCTCCTGAACGCGCCGTGTTGCGCTCGATCAGGCCGCCTGAGCGGCCGAAACTGGAGACAATCTTGACGTCTGCTCTCACCACCGCCGCCGATCCGCTCGAATCAGCGGTCTCCAAGGTCAAGCGGCACGTGCTGCCGCTGTTTCTGATCATGTTCATCGCGAACTACATTGACCGCGTGAACATCGGCTTCGTCAATTCGCACATGCAGACCGATCTCGGTATCGGCGCCGCGGCTTACGGCCTCGGCAGCGGTCTGTTCTTTATCGGCTATGCGCTGTTCGAGGTGCCGTCGAACGTGTTGATGCAGAAGTACGGCGCGCGCGCGTGGCTCACCCGCATCATGGGCACGTGGGGGCTGGTCGCGGCGGCGATGGCGTTCGTCTGGAACGACACCTCGTTCTATGTGTTGCGCTTTCTGCTCGGCGTTGCCGAAGCCGGCTTCTTTCCCGGCGTGGTCTTTTACTTCACGCAATGGCTGCCGCAGAAAGAACGCGGCAAGGCGGTAGCGGTTTTTCTTGGCGGCTCCGCGCTTGCTTCAGTGTTGTCCGGTCCGATCACCGGCAGCCTGCTGTCCATTCGCGGCTTCGGTTTGCACGGCTGGCAATGGATGTTTCTCGTCGAAGGCGGTTTTTCGATCGTATTGTGCGCGGTGAGTTGGACGCTGCTGAAGTCGCGAATTCGCGATGCCTCGTGGCTCACGGCCGAAGAGCAGCATGTGTTGCAAACTTCGATCGCGGCGGAGCAGGCCGAGCGCGAGGCGCATGGCGGCGCGCATCTGCCGGCCTTGAAACTGCTCAAGGATCCGCAGATTCTGCTGTTCTGCTTCCTGTATTTCGCGATTCAATTGACCATCTACGCGGCCACCTTCTGGCTGCCGACGATCATCCGCAAAATAGGCGGCCTGTCCGACTTCGAAGTCGGCATGCTCAACGCGATTCCGTGGCTTATCGCCATGTTCGCGATGTACTGTTTCGCGTTGTTGTCGGCGAAATGGCGCTTCCAGCAAGCGTGGCTCGCCGTGGCGCTCGTCATCGCAGCGTGTGGGCTGTTCGCTTCGACTTCAGGTGATCCGGTGCTGTCCTTCGTGGCGATCTGTTTCTCGGCGATCGGCTTCAAGGCGGCGGCTTCGCTGTTCTGGCCGATCCCGCAGGGTTATCTGGACGCCCGCGTGGCCGCGGCGGTGATCGCGCTGATCAACTCGGTGGGCAATCTCGGCGGGTTCTTCGCGCCGGCGGCATTCGGTTATCTGCAGCAGCACACCGGTTCGATTACCGGCGGCCTGTACGGCCTCGCGGTGGCTTCGTTGATCGCGGCGGCGGCCGGTTTCCTCGCGCGCAACCGGCGCGTGAATCACGCCGCGCTGCCGGAATCGCTCCAGCATAAAACTCACTGACTACACTGATTGACAGAGCCGCCCAGTATGCGTCACGTCATTGCCAGTTTCCGTCCGGTGCCGCTATCGAGCGCGCTCGCAAAGCGCCTCGATTTCCGCCGCCCGGCTCACTAACTCATCGGGTCCAACCTCATGTCCACGAAACCTTCCGAATCGAACGCTACGCCGGTCGTCACTGAACTGCGTGTCGTGCCCGTTGCCGGGCGCGACAGCATGTTGCTCAATCTGAGCGGCGCGCACGGCCCGTTCTTCACGCGCAATATCGTCATTCTGCGCGACAGCGCGGGGCACACCGGTGTCGGTGAAGTGCCGGGCGGCGAGAGTATCCGCAAGACTATCGACGACGCGCGTCCACTCGTCGTCGGTCAGTCGATCGGCAATCTGCAAGCGGTCCTGAACAAGGCGCGCACGCAATTCGCCGACCGCGACGCCGGCGGCCGCGGTTTGCAGACCTTCGATCTGCGTACCACCATTCACGCGGTGACCGCGCTCGAAGCCGCGCTGCTCGATCTGCTCGGTCAGCATCTCGGCGTGCCCGTCGCCGCATTGCTCGGCGAAGGCCAGCAACGAGACGAAGTGGAAATGCTCGGCTATCTGTTCTATATCGGCGACCGCAAGAAAACCGATCTGGAATATGCGAGCGGCGCCGAAGGCCGCGACGACTGGGAGCGCGTGCGTACCGAAGAAGCCATGACGCCCGAGGCTGTGGTGCGTCTGGCCGAAGCCGCGCAAGCGCGCTACGGCTTCAACGACTTCAAGCTCAAAGGCGGCGTGCTGTCGGGCGACGCCGAGATCGAAGCCGTCACCGCGCTCGCCGAACGTTTCCCGAAAGCCCGCGTCACGCTGGACCCGAACGGCGCCTGGTCGCTCGCCGAAGCGGTGCGCCTGTGCCGCGATCAGCACGACGTGCTCGCCTACGCGGAAGATCCGTGCGGCGCGGAAAACGGTTATTCAGGCCGCGAAGTGATGGCCGAATTCCGCCGCGCGACGGGCTTGCCGACGGCGACCAACATGATCGCGACCGACTGGCGCCAGATGGGTCACGCGATCCAGTTGCACTCCGTGGATATTCCGCTGGCCGATCCGCATTTCTGGACCATGCAGGGCTCGGTGCGCGTCGCGCAGATGTGCAACGACTGGGGCCTCACGTGGGGCTCGCACTCGAATAATCACTTCGACATTTCGCTCGCGATGTTCACGCACGTGGCGGCCGCCGCGCCCGGCAAGATCACCGCGATCGACACGCACTGGATCTGGCAGGATGGCCAGCGTCTGACGCGAGAGCCGCTGCGGATTGTCGGCGGCAAGGTCAAGGTGCCGCAGGCCGCGGGGCTCGGTATCGAACTCGACATGGACGAGATCGAAAAGGCGCACGCGCTTTATCAGCAGCACGGCCTGGGCGCGCGCGACGACGGCGTGGCCATGCAATACCTGATTCCGAACTGGAAGTTCGATAACAAGCGTCCGTGCCTGGTGCGCTAATCCAATCGATGATTCGTGTGGCGGCGCGAATCACCGCGCGCGCCCACCACGCCAGACGCCTTGAACGCTATACACGCCATACACGCCATGACTTCACCTCAAGAACTCAAAACCATCGTTTCCGAAGGGCTGCTGTCCTTTCCCGTGACCGACTTCGACGCCCACGGCGAGTTTCGCGCCGACACGTATGCTGCGCGCCTCGAATGGCTCGCGCCCTACGGTGCGACTGCGTTGTTCGCTGCGGGCGGCACGGGCGAATTCTTTTCGCTGACGAAAGCCGATTACATCAACGTGATCCGCACGGCGACCGACACCTGCCGGGGCAAGGTGCCGATTCTCGCGGGCGCGGGCGGCCCGACGCGCGTCGCGATCGACTACGCTCAGGAAGCCGAACGTCTTGGCGCAAGCGGCGTGCTGCTGATGCCGCATTATCTGACCGAAGCCTCACAGGAAGGCATCGCGGCGCACGTCGAGCAGGTGTGCAAGGCCGTGCCGAACATCGGCGTGATCGTCTACAACCGGGCGAATTCGAAGCTGAACGCGGACATGCTCGAACGTCTTGCGGACCGCTGTCCGAACCTGATTGGCTTCAAGGATGGCGTGGGTGAAATCGAAGCGATGGTAACGATTCGCCGGCGCCTCGGCGACCGTTTCTCGTATCTCGGCGGCCTGCCGACCGCGGAAGTTTATGCGGCGGCGTATAAGGCGCTGGGTGTGCCGGTGTATTCATCGGCGGTGTTTAACTTCATTCCGAAGACGGCGATGGAGTTTTACCGCGCGGTCGCCGCCAACGATCATGCAACGCAAGGCAGGCTGCTCGACGAGTTCTTTTTGCCGTATCTGGCAATCCGGAATCGTCGCGCGGGTTACGCGGTGAGCATTGTGAAGGCGGGCGCGAAACTGGTAGGCCACGACGCCGGACCGGTACGCGCACCGCTGACCGATTTGACGGAAGAAGAAATCGCGCAACTCGATGCGCTGATCAAAAAGCTCGGCGCGCAGTAAGCGGACGCTGGATTTGCGCCAATACAACGCCGCGATCTTCGCGCGGCGTTTGTCTCGACGGTTCGAACCGACCGCTGAGATTCTCCCGCAATGACGGCGACCGATAGGGTCTCCACGCGGTCTGCGCCGAGACCCGTCGCCGCCTTCAACTCTTGCGAAATACCACGTGAGAGATCCGCTGCACCAGCAACGCGGCCGCCAACGCAGCGACCGCCGTCAGCCACACGCCGATGTGAATCGACTGCACCAGCGCATCGCGCGCCGTGTCGATCAACGCGAGCGTATTGAGCCCGGATGGCTTCATATCCGCGATCAGCTTCAGACGCGACGCTTCATCGATGAGAATGCGCAGGTCGACGAAGCGAGGCCGCCATTGCGACGCGGCCGGCTCGCCGATCACGCTCATCGTGCGCGTGACCACGTCGCGGTAATGATGCTGCACCACCGTCGCGACAATGCTCGTGCCGAGCATCCCGCCCACCATGCGCGTGGATTGCAGCAGCGCGGTCGTGATGCCGAAGCGCTCGCGTCCGGCAATTTCCTGGCCGAACACATTCAGATTGTTGAGGATGAAGCCGAGGCCGATGCCGACTGCGGCCATCGGCAATTCGATCCAGACGTGCGGTGTGTCCGGATTCGCAAACGCCAGCGCGATGGCGGCGAACAGCAGCAGCGCAAAACCGATCGACAAAATTTGCGTGGGCTTCTTCATGTGAATCACGATGCGCGTATTCAGCAGACTGCCGAGCGCGATACAGGCGGCGATGGGCGTCGCCAGCAGACCGGCCTGTTGCGGCGACAATCCGAAGCCGCCTTGCAGCAGCAGCGGCGCGAAGAAAATCAGCGAGAACATCACGAAGCCGGACAGCATGCCGAGCGTAAAGAGCGTGACGAGTTGCGGGTCGTTGAACAGGTCGAGCGGAATGATCGGGTGGGTGGCGCGCTTTTCGCAGATCAGTAGCGCGATCGCGCCCACGATCACGCAAGCGGCCAGCGTGAGATTGCCGGCGGTCAGGCCGTTCTTCGGCACGGCTTCGATAAAGGCCTGCAGGCCGCCGAGCACCGCCGCGACCAGCGCCGCACCGAGCCAGTCGATTTTGACTTCGCCTTCATGCGGACGCCGGAAGGCCGGCAGATGTGCCCAGATGAAATACAGCGCCGCCGCACCGACCGGCAGATTGATCAGAAAGGTGGAGCGCCAGCCCCAGTGTTCGCTCATCCAGCCGCCGAGCGACGGTCCCGCCGCGGTGCCGATGCCGTACGCGGCGGCCATCACCACTTGCCAGCGCACTCGCGCGCGCGGATCGGGAAACAGATCGGGAATCGAGGCGAACGCGGTGCCCACCATCATCCCGCCGCCGACGCCTTGCAAGCCGCGTGCGATCACGAGAAAGAGCATGTCGTTCGCGACGCCGCAGAGCACCGACGCCACCGTGAACGTGATCACCGCGGCGATGACGAAGCGCTTGCGGCCGAAGTAGTCGCCGAGCCGCCCGAATACCGGCACGGTGACCACCGAAGCCAGCAGATACGCACTGGCGATCCACGCGTAGTACTCGAAGCCATGCAACTCGGCGACGATTGAAGGCAGCGCGGTGCTGACGACCGTCTGATCGAGTGCGACCAGCATGTTGACGAGGCCGATGCCGAGCATGGCGAATAGGGCGTTGCGGAACGGCAGGGCAGTGGCGGTCGGATTCACGGATCTGAGGGCAAGGCGTTTCAAGGCGGGCGCTGCGCGGCCGGCGCGGGTCAGGGTCTTGACGACGGTGTCCTCTAGTTGTCTGACCTCTTGCAGGGGATTATACGGGTTTCCCCTTAATCAAAACTATTCGCTGGGACGTCAGGACAGAAAAATGCCGTGCGCGGGCGGCACGGCATGGCGAGTGGATGAGACGGCAAGAGGCGCTTGAGTCACGCGCGGGCCGGGCGGCCCCACGCATGATGCCGTCTCGGCGTCAGGCGAAACTCGGACTTTTGCCGAGCGCCATCGCCATTGCCTGCAGCGCGACGAGATAGCCGTTCGCGCCGAGTCCGCAAATCACGCCGGTGGCCGCGCGCGAAATCAGCGAATGGCGATAGGTTTCGTCGCGCTTGTGGATGTTGGTGATGTGCAGTTCGATCAACGGTCGCTCGATCAGCTTGACCGCGTCGAACACCGGCACCGACGCGAACGAAAAACCCGCCGGGTTGATGATCACCGCGGCATCGCGCTCGAACGCTTCCTGTAGCCAGTCGACCATGGTGGCCTCGCTGTTGGTCTGGCGGAACTCGCATTGAAGCTCCAGCCGGACCGCGAGCGCCTCCACTTGCTGCTGGATTTGCGCCAGAGTAGTCGTCCCATACAGATGCGGCTCACGCTTGCCGAGCATGTTGAGGTTCGAGCCATTCAGTACATATACGAGTTCAGTCATTGTTCGATCGCCTGTTTGCAAATTTTTGGTGATTCAGCGCGACGCCGCAGCGCCGCGCGTATTACGTGCGGTGGCTGTTGCTCACACTCGCCGTCGCGAATTCCGCTTCGCCCGTGACGGCCGCCGTCGAGTCGGTGCGGTTCATGTCGATGCCGAGGGTTTCGCGCGCTGTCAGGATCATCACGAGCGAAATCACGTTGAAGACCACGCACACGGCGACGACGCCCCACGGCGAGCCGTTGCACACGGAGAAGAGCCACACCGCCAGCACCGGCATCGGACCGCCCGCCACCAGATTCGCGCCGGTATAGGCGAGCGCGGAGCCGGAGTAGCGCACATTGGTCGGAAACGCTTCGGCGAACGCGACCGGCTGAATTCCGCTTTGAAACTGCGTGAAGCCGAGGAAGAAGCCCATCGCCGCGAGCATCGGCACAAAGCTTTTGGTATCGAGAATCTGGAAGTACACGAAGAGCATCAGCAAGGTTGCGATTGAACCGATCGCAAGCGCCTTCTTGCGGCCGATCTTGTCGCTCAGCATGCCGCCGGCAAGCGCCCCGACGATCGCGCAGACATTTGCGCCCATCAGCAGCAGAAAGCCAGTTTGTTTAGGAATGGCGAGGGTCTTCGTGATGTAGCTGAGCGAGAACACCACGATCAGGTAGAAGATCGCCGCGGGTCCGCAGAAGAACAGCATCCAGCGCAGCACGGTTCTCCAGTGCAGCCGCAATGCATCGCGCAGCGGGCTGCCCACGCGTGCGACTTCCGTTTTACGCAGCGCGACGAAGGCGGGCGTCTCGCTGACTCGCAAGCGGATATACACGCCGACCACCACCAGGATGAAGCTCAGTATGAAAGGAATGCGCCAGCCGTACGAGTCGAATGCCTGCGCCGACATCGTGGATGACAGCAGAAGCAGCACGCCGTTGGCCATGATCTGACTGAGCGGCGAGCACAGACCTAGCAGCCCGGAGTACTTGCCGCGCCGGTCGGCGCTGGCGTGTTCGATCGCCATCAATTGCGCGCCGGTCGACTCGCCGCCCAGCGCGAAGCCTTGCAGAATGCGCAACAGCACCAGCAGGACCGGCGCCCAGACGCCGATGCTCGCGTAGGTCGGCAGCAGGCCCATCAGCATCGAGGCGAGGCCCATCACCGTGACGGTGCCGAGCATGAGGTTACGTCGCCCGAGCTTGTCGCCCAAATGGCCGCAGATGATCGCGCCGAGCGGCCGCGCCGCCAGTCCCACGCCGAAGGTCGCAAGCGAGGCGAGCAGGGCGGAGGTCGAATCCATCGACGGGAAAAACAGCTTGGGTAAAACCGTGGCGGCCAATGCGCCGTAAAGCGTGAAGTCGAACCACTCGAGCGCGGTGCCGACGGCCGCGGCCGTCACCGCTCGCGTGCGCATCGCAGCATGCGTGCCTTGTTGTGTGTCCTGGATCATATCGTCTCCTTAACCGTCGCCGCACGGGATGCAGGTCGCTAGCAATGAGTGCCGCTGACCGTTTCCCGCTCTCTTGTCTGATCGATGAACTCGGAGCGCTCACTCGCCGTGTGCTTCGCGCCGCCTTGAAACCAAGGTTAGCACCCCTAGGTGGGATGCCGTTCCAGGGTGGAATTTCATCTCATAATGTGCAAAACTGGCTGCGCGAATACCTCACAAAAGATGGAGACCGGCATGCCTGGCGTTACGGAACGCACCCTCGCGGTACTCGAATTTCTCGCCGCGCAAATGGAGGGCACGCCGCTCGCCATGATCGCGGACGAACTCGATATTCCGCGCAGCGCGTGCCATCGGCTGCTCGTCGATCTGAAGCAATGCGGTTATGTGCGGCAGTTGCGGGAGCATGGCGATTACGTGCTCACTACGAAGCTCGTCGGTTTGGGGCTCGGGTTTCTCGCAACGTCCGGCATCGTCGACATCGCGCAGACGATGCTCGACCGGCTCGCCGAGACATCCGGCGAACTGGTGCGGCTGGCAATCGTGGACGGCGACCGGCTGACGTGGGTCGCGAAAGCGCAAGGCGCATTAAAGGGCTTGCGCTACGACCCGGACATGGGCATGGACACGATCCTTTCGTGCAGCGCCACGGGCCACGCATGGATGATGACCATGACCGACGAACGCGCGCTCGAACTCGTCTCGCGGCAAGGCTTCGGACAACCGAAACAATACGGTCCCAACGCGCCGACCACGATCAGCGGCCTGCTGAAGTTCGTGCACGCCGCGCGTGAAAAAGGCTACGCGACGATCAACGAGGTGTTCGCCCCCGGCATGACGGCAATGGCCGCCCCCGTGCAACGGCGCGGCTATCCCGCGATGGGCGTGATCAGCATTGCCGGGCCGCTCGTGCGGCTCGACGAAAAACGCATGGCCAGCCTCGGCTCGACACTGCTCGCGGCGGCCTCGGAACTCGCCGCCGCGAGCCATGCGTCACCTCTGTTCAATCGAGGCCGCTAGCCGCGTGCGCGTATCGCTGGGAATGATGCGCTCGGCCTTCAGGCGCTCGAACAGCGCGAAGAACGAGTCGGGCGTGCTCTGGTAGTCGAGGAAGCCTGCCTGCCGGCTCTTTGTCATATCCGTGAGCACTTCCATCGGCCGGCCGAGGTCAGCGTCGGTGTGCCACCACGAGGCGAGCTTGCCGATATCGGCCTCCTTCAGATCGAAGCGCGCGGCGATATCGGCCCATGCCTTGCCGGCGTCCTGCATGCGGCCTTCGAGCGGACGTGTTTCGCCATCGAACGGTACGGCTTCGATCCCGAAGTAGCCGGCGATTTGCGACCACATCCATTTCCAGCGGAACACGTCGCCGTTGACCACGTTGAAGTCTTCATTGCGCGCTTTCGCGGACGTGGCGGCCCACTCCAGGTGACGCGCGAGCAGCCGCGCGTCGGTCATGTCGGTGAGGCTGTTCCATTGCGCCTCGGAGCCGGGGAAGATGAACGGCTGACCGGTCTGCTTGCACAAGGTCGCGTAGACGGCGAGCGTCACGCCCATGTTCATTGCGTTGCCGAGCGCGAAGCCGATGATCGTATGCGGACGATGCACGCTCCAACTGAAATCGTAGCGCTGCGCAGCGTCGAATAAACGGTCTTCCTGCTCGTAGTAGAAGTTGTCGACCGGCTGGCGCCCCTGTTCCTCGCGAAACGGTGTGATGGGCACGGCGCCGGTCGCATACGCTTCGAACGGGCCGAGGTAATGCTTCAGTCCTGTCACGAGCGCGGCATGTTCGAGCGTGCCTGATGGACCCACGGCGTCCATGACGTGACGCACCATCGCGCCGTTCACGCGAATGTTGTCTTTTTCAGTCGCCTGCCGCGACCACGCGGTCAGGAACACATGACTGAATGCTTTGCCCGCGAGTGCTGCGCTGACGGACTCGGCCGATTGCAGATCCGCCGTAATCGATTCGATCGCCGGCGACACCGGCGTGCGCCCGCGCGAAAGTCCGGCGACGTGCCAGCCGCTCGAAAGCAGCTGGTCCGCAAGATTGCCGCCGACAATGCCGCTTGCGCCGATGATGAGTGCCCGTTTTTCCATAGGAGTAAAGCTCGGTAAGGGATGGCTGCTGCGATAAGAGAGTGACCCGCGTCACGCGGATGGGTTCAGCACAAAATCAAATTCAAGCGTGCTGAACGGTGTAGTCATGGACGTACCGTCCGGCGCCGTGCCTGCCTCACGGCGCTGCCACTGTGCGACGAGCGATGAGCGAACGCCGAACACCGCGTCCGAATCGAGGTACTGATCGCCTTCGCGGAACACGTGGGTCACGAGGCGCTCGTAGCCCGGCGCCGTGATCATGAAATGCAGATGCGCCGGACGCCATGGATGCCGGCCGAGCGCGGCGAGCATGCGCCCGACTGGTCCGTCGTGTGGAATCGGATAAGGCTCGGCGACGATCGAACGGAAGTGATAGCGCCCGTCGGCGAGACTATGGAGCACGCCTCTGGCGCGATGCGTGTCGTCGCCGGCGTGTTGCACGTCATAGAAACCGTCCGCGTCGGCTTGCCAGACTTCGATGCGTGCATTGGCCACCGCTTCGCCGTCCGCGCCCTTGACGGTTCCCGATACGAAGCACGGTTCGCCGCGCGCGCCGTTGGACACGTCGTCGCCGTTTTGATAGGCGGGCGCGCCTTCGACGAAAAACGGCCCGAATACCGTCGCTTCCGTGCAGCCCGGCGGCTTGCGGTTCGCCATCGCCGTGACGAGCATCGACAAGCCGAGCGTGTCCGAGAGCAGGATGAATTCCTGGCGTTTGTCGTCGGTGATATGGCCGACGTCGGTGAGGAAACGAATGCCTTGTTCCCATTCGCTCTCGGTAAGGTTCACCTCGCGTGCGAAGGCATGCAGATGCTGTACGAGGCTCGTGACGATGGTTTTCAGCCGCTCGTCGCCAGCGCGCGCGTGACGCGCCAGAACGGCTTCGGTGATCGTGTTTTCGTCGAGATTGCGCATGACCGTGGCGTCTCCATCCTGTCGGTCATGCGATTATCGGCTTGTTTGGAAGCGGGCGCAGGCAAGCGGGTTGCGCTGCGCGCGCCGTTCGAATCGACAGCTTGAAATCAGTGCTTATTCCACCAGTCGGTGGCTTTCTGTTTATCCCAGGCGGGCAGCACTTCACGATCGATCGACGCATTGGTCAATGCCGGGAAGTCTTTTTTGAATGCCGTCACGTCGTTGTCGAACTGATCACTCACGCTGATATCCCACGTCCCGCCGCTGAAACCGGCAACCGCCTGATCGACCAGCGGAATAACCGGTCCCGCGCGCAATTCACCCTCTTTACGTTCGACGATCGTGGCGTCGATATGGCCGAGATACACGATCGAATTCGGTTTGATGTCGACCACTTCGTGAAGCGGCGTAAAGAACATGCCGTGGAACGGGAATATGCCGCTTTGACCGGTAATGCCGCGCATCACATATTTGCCCGGCGCCAGCGGAAGGCGAATGAAATAGTGATTACCGGTGTCGCTCGTCGTGGTGGCCTGATCGTCGAACTTGAAATTCAAACGGTCTTCGCGCGAGTCGGCCGCGCCGCGCTCCATATTCACGACGATAGGACTCGGCTGATAACTTGTGTGATAGGCGTTCTTGAGCGTCACCGTCATTAACGCGTACGAGTTTTTCGTGGTGTCGACCGAACTCGTCGATGTGGTCGGCGACATGGGGGAAACTGTCGCGCAGCCTGACGTCAATAGCGTGCCGGCAATGGCAAAGAGTGCGATGAACTTTTTCATTACAGATTGAAGGGAGTGTGGTTTGTGCTGGCTCAAAATTAGAGTTGTTTATGCAGCGTGAATGATATGGCACACGGCACATGCCGTGTAAACGGCAGAGAAATCCAGAACTTGAGGGATGTTTTTTGTTCGTGGATTTAAGAAATTTCGCAATCGATCTAATTGCTGGTCCCGAGGGCCGCGCTCTATCGCGTTAACTTCGTCTCGCTGACATGCCATTCGCGTTCGGTGTCAGGGCATGAAGTATGTCGCACATCATCTACGTTCGACCCACTGGCGCACGCCTAATTAGCCTCGATTTTTCGGACACGTCCGATAGCGACGTTTTCCTGGCCTCACTGATGATGACGCGGCGTTAAGCGAAATTCCGACCCGCTTGGGTTTCTGGCCGCGATGCAGTTCGGTATGTTCGGGCATCGCTAATAATAAAAGGACTTTACGTGGCGGATATTTTCATCAAGATAAACGGCATCGCCGGCGAGTCACAAGACGCGGTGTATGCCGGGCAAATCGAAGTAAGCAGTTGGCGCTGGAAAATGGCGCAACAGTCCTCAATGATGTCTGGCTCGGGCGGAGGCGCCGGCAAGGCAACTATTAACGATCTTCAGTTTGTCCACCAGATCGACCGGGCAAGTCCCAATCTCATGCGCTATTGCTTGACGGGCAGACACATTCCAGAGGTCGTCCTTACGGTACGAAAGTCTGGAGGCGTGCCGCTTGACTTCCTTGTAATCAAGATGGGCGACGTTGTTATTACGTCTGTCGAGCCGATCGTATTCGATAACAACTATCACGAACACGTGAGCCTGTCTTTCTCGCGAGTGAAGCAGGAGTACAAGCTGCAAAGCAGTCTTGGTGTAAGCGCTGGCACCGTGACCGCGAGTTTCGATATTAAGGAAAACCTGGAAAGATGAAACGTTCGCGTAACTATTTCGCACTCGCGATAGGGCTTTGCCTGGCAACCGGCGCTGCCGTATATGTGTACTCAACCATTGAGTTTCGTCTTTCGTCCGTCGTGACAACCGGTGAGGTAATTCGCCTGAATGCTGGTGGGCACCATCCGCAAATAGCATTCATTGCAAAGGATGGGCGGCGTTATGAGCGGCCAACTGGTACAACGCAGTCCTTCGAGGTTGGGGAGAGTGTCC
Source organism: Paraburkholderia sp. BL6669N2 (assembly GCF_003387275.1). NCBI lineage: Bacteria > Pseudomonadati > Pseudomonadota > Betaproteobacteria > Burkholderiales > Burkholderiaceae > Paraburkholderia > Paraburkholderia sp. BL6669N2. The sequence goes on from NZ_QUNA01000002.1 coordinate 3,806,576, forward strand.
TTGTCCGATATAGCGCCGATGATCCGGACGGGTCGGCCATGATTGACAGTATTGTCGATCTGTGGCGATGGCCGCTATTCGTTGTAGTGCTCTCAGCAGTTTTTGTCGTTACAGGTTTGCGCGGAGAGCCTTTCGACAATTGGAGAGCCCATTGAAGATTCTGAGAAAGAATAAATGGAAGTTCAATACAAGTGCTGGCGCGGGGGTTGGCTACGGTTCCTTTAATGCAGAAAGTGGGATGTTCGTACTTGATGACACTTCCGGCCATTCTTGCCAATATCTTTACACCGGGTTTGGGCCGACTTTCTCGCGTGAAATCACCTCGTTACTTCGCCTACCGAAGCTTGCACTCCCGAAAATCATCATCAAGAAGGATGATCTGGGCGGTACAGGATCAACCGCCGGTTTTGATAGTGTCGGTGCACTGTTCCTGACCGAGACATTCACGGGAAACGACCTGGGCGACCCCAAGATCCTCGAAGGTGGGACGGTCTATCTTGAAGGTGCAGCTGGCTATCTGCTCGGCGGCACCGGCTCACTGATGATGCTGGGCATCAATCGTGATCTTCTACTTATGGGAATCGTCAAACCGGACTTTATCGGGGTAGCGATTCGAAGCGCACCGGCGCTGCTGGTAATGGCCGGCGATAACGGAGGGCTGCAAAGCAGCGCCGGCTTCGGTTTTTTTATCGGCGGCATCAAATTTAAAGGGCTGTACTCCAACGATGCGCCATAGGAGGATCTTTTCTCGAAGTTTCACTTTGACGGGCCCTTTTCTTCCCACGAAGCGACACCCGGTTTCAGGCAGGCCACGCCCGTCGAACCTGAACCTTCATGAACAAATCGAGTACGCGGCGCGCGGCAAACGCAATAGCATGGTACGAAGAGGGAGCGTTCTGTCGGTCATGAAGCATGGCCGTTTTTTGTCCTATATCGCGTACCAGCATTCGGCTTGCCGCGTGCATCAATCGATAGTGGATGGCCGCGCGTCGCTACGGTCAGTCGTTAGCTCTTCGCCCAGGCCGCCGCCATCTCCACCGCGAAGTCCCGATAAGACCGCGGCTGCCGTCCAAGCAGCGACGCGAGATGATCGATTTGCGCTTGAGATGCGACCGCGCCGTCCTGCTGATAGCGGCTCATCATCAAACGCATGTCGTACACGAGCCAGCCCGGCGCGGCTGCCTTCAGCCGCTGTTCAAGCACGTCGAGATCGTCGCCGCCGTAGCGCACGGTGCGTCCCAGCGCTTCGGCCCAGATCGACGCCACGGTCTCCGACGTGATCGCATCAGGCCCGACCAGTTCATACGTCTCGCGCGGCAGACGGCTTGCGGCCCGCTCTCGGCGCAGCAACTCGCGCGCGGCGGCCTCGCCGATATCGCGCACATCGACCATCGAAATTCCCTTGGCACCGATCGGCATGCCGTACACACCATGCGTCAATAGAGGCTCTTTCTGGCGCACGTCGTTCTGGATGAAATACGCGGGACGCAACACGGTGGCGGGCAGATCGCAGTGCTCGATCATGCGCTCCACCGTGTGTTTGCTGGTGAAGTGCGGCACGTCGACATACTCGGCGCCCTTGAACACCGACAGATACACCATGCCCTTTACGCCGGCTTCGCGCGCCACGCTCAGGGCCTGCAGCGCCTGCGTCAGTTCATCCGGGGCATTGGGCGCGAGCAGGAACAGCGTGCTGACGCCGTTCATCGCACGACGCAAGCCGTCCAGGTCGGACAGGTCGCCTTGGAGCGCGGTGACGCCGTCCGGGAATTGCGCTTTTTCCGGCGTGCGAGTCAGCGCGCGAATTTGCGTGCCGCCGCTCGCCAGAAGATGTTCGAGAACCTGCTTGCCGACGACGCCTGTACTACCGGTTACGAGGATTGCCATGACTTTCTCCTTGGTTGGCTGGGCTGGAAGTCAGCCCGTAGACACACAATAGATGTTCCGTTTTCATAGCGAAAGTGCAAAAATCCAGACACCTCGTCTCATATTTGGAACGATAATGGATTTGACATCATTGGCGGATTTCAATGCGGTTGCGCTGCACGGCGGCTTCGGCCCGGCCGGCCGGGCGCTCGACCGGCCCAAGGCCACGCTCTCGCGGCGCGTGGCGGAACTGGAAGAAGCGCTTGGCGTGCGGCTGATCGAGCGGGGCTCGCGCACGTTGCGGCTGACCGAAGAAGGTCTCGTGCTGCACGAGCGCACGCGGGGTTTGATGGCGGAGATTCAGGAGGCAGGCGAGGCGGTGGCGTCGCGCGCGCCGGTGCCGCGCGGACGATTGCGGATCAGCGCGCCGGTTGTGTTCGCGCACGTGGTGCTGGTGCGGATCGCGACGCGTTTTGCGTTGGCCTATCCGCAGGTCGAACTCGAAGTGGTTGCGGAAGACCGCGTTGTCGATCCGGTGGAGGACGGCTACGACATGGTTATCCGCATCAATCCCGCGCCCGACCAGCAGCTCGTGGGCCGGCGCATTCTCGGCGACGAACTGCTCCTGGTCGCTGCACCCACGATGTCGATACCTCCATGGGCCGCTGGCGAGGCTGCCGCGTCGGCGGTGCCCGCGGTCGTGCTGGCTGCGGCGTCGGCGAATGCGACGTGGAGCGTGCGCACGGAGAGCGGTCCAAGATCGCTCGCGCCGACGCCGGTGCTGCGGCTCTCATCGCTGCTGATGGTGCGCGACGCGGTGCTCGACGGGGTGGGCGCAGCGATGTTGCCCAAATTGCTGGTCGAGCAGGACGTGACGGCGGGACGGCTCGTTTGTTGGGGCGTGGCGGATGGACCGGCGGTCGAGATCTGGGCGCTGTACCACTCGCGGCGCTTGCTGAGCGCGAAGGTGCGGGCGTTCATGGATCTGCTGCAGGACTTGCCGGGACGCGAGCGCAAATAAGCCGATGCAGGTGCCGATTGCGGCTTTTGCTTTTGCAATCGGCGCTCACCTCACAATCTCACTTAGGTCGCCGCACCGCCCGCACCTTGCCGCTGCTCCCGCCGCCGCAAAAGAACCGATCGCCGCCGTCGGATTCGAGTCCCGACACGCTGACGCCGGACGGCATCTCCAGCCGCTCCTGAACTTCGCCGGTGCGCGGATCGATGCGCCGCAATTCGCTTTCGTCGCCCTCCCACGTGCCATGCCACAGTTCACCGTCGACCCACGTAACGCCGGTCACGAAGCGATTGGACTCGATGGTGCGCAGAATCGTCCCCGTCTGCGGATCGACTTGATGGATCTTGCGCTCGCGATACTGTCCGACCCACAGCGTGCCTTCGGCCCATGCGAGTCCCGAGTCCGTACCGCCACCCGGCGCGGGAATCGTGGCGAGCACGCGGCCGGTCTTGGGATCGATCTTCTGAATACGGTTCTCGGCGATCTGGAACAGATGCTCGCCGTCGAAGGCCGTACCCGCGTGCGCAGCGACATCGATCGAGCGGACCTGCTTGCCGCTCTCCGGGTCGAGCGCGTTCAACGCGTCGCCCGTCGCAAACCAGACGTGCTGGCCGTCGTATGTCACGCCATGCACGCGCTCTATGCCTTCAAAAGGTCCGTACTCGGTGATGATTTCGGCGGCTGATCGTTTCATGACTTGTCCCTCGTGGTTTTCGTGTTGCCATCCTAATCAATCGGCAACGGAGCGGGGAGTAACAAGGTCGTCGTGAATCCAGGCATGGGCGGCGTCATCCAGCGACGCGCGCGACCTCGGCCGAGCGACTGCACCTTGTCTTGCGCCGCGAGCGTATCGAGGCTCCGCTGCACGGTGCGCTGGCTCGCGCCGAGCGCAAGCGCGAGGGCCGAACTGGACCACGACTCTCCGTCCGCGAGCAGGGCCAGCACGGGCGCATGTTTGTCTTCGACAGGCCGCGCCAGCACGACCACCTCTTGCGCGTGTCGCGGCACCAGCGCGAACCCGCACCGCGTCGCGCTCACGCCGGCCACGTTGCGAAGCACCGAACGCAGCCGTCCAAGTTCGACCCGCAGGCGCGCGCGATGCGATTCGTCGGCGGCCTTGGCCCTGAAGGCTCGCGCGACCAGCACGTCGCGCGATACGTCCTTCGGCCACGCTTCGGCCAGTGCGCGGGCGAGCACGAACAACACCGGTCGGCTGGCGAGCGAGATCACCGTTCCCGAGTCGCGCACCACGTGACGGCACGCGTCCACGATCAATGCTTTCGATGCCAGCAGCGCTTCCATCTCGTCGAGCAGCAACGGACGTTCGTCGCCGCGCGCGAGCAGTCGCGCCGCGGGTGCGTTCAGAACGAGCGCGGCGTGGTCGACCTCCGCCGTCAGAGCAGGGATACCCGCGAGACCTGCCGCTCGCCGGGCTCGCTCCAGTGCGGCGCGTGCCGCTTTGGTCTGAAGGCGGCGCAGCGCGACACCGGCCACCACCAGTTCGTGTGCGGTTCTCAAAGCGGGTGGGAACGGCGTGGGATCGAGTCCGGCGAGCGCGCGTTCGGCCTCGTCGAGACGCCCGATCAGCAGCAGGCGCCGCACCGCGAGATAGCGCGCATGCGCGCCGTTGAGCCGGTCGCCGTGCGCTTCGAGCGTGGCGCGCGCGGCTTCCAGTGCCTTCGTGGGCCAGTTCAGATCACGCGAGGCGAGTGCGATCTCGGCCTCGGCGACGACACAGCGCGCGCGGGCTACCGGTTCTCGCGCACCGAAGGCACGCGCGGCGCTTCGCAAGAGCGCCTTCGCCCGCACCAGATCGCCGAGCTGCGCCATGGCGATGCCGCGCAGCGCGAGCGCGGGCGCGTCGTCGCGCAAGGCGACGCGATTCAGCGCGCCGAGCGGATCGCCCGCGGCGAGCGCGCGCGCCGCCGCCGTGACTAGCGAGTCCATGGTCGAGGTGAATCACGCCACACTTGTCACTCCCATCGTTCGAAGCCCGGGGCTAATCTAGCACGACCCACCCACAGCACTTCGCATAGCGAAGCAAGGAGGCAAGCATGACGACGAAACACAGCATCGGCACACGGGAAGAATGGCTGGCCGCGCGGCTCGAACTGCTCGAAGCGGAAAAGGCGCTCACGCGCCAGAGCGACGAACTGGCGCGGCAGCGGCAAGCGCTGCCTTGGGTCCGGATCGACAAGCCCTACCGGTTCGAGACCGATGAAGGCAGCGCTTCGCTGGCCGATCTCTTCCGGGGACGCTCCCAGTTGCTCGTCTATCACTTCATGTTCGGCCCCGACTACGCCGCGGGCTGTCCGTCGTGTTCGGCGGTCGCGGACGGGTTCAATGGTTCCGTGGTGCATCTGGCGAATCACGACGTCGCCATGACGGCGGTATCGCGGGCGCCGCTCGCGAAGCTGCAGGCGTACAGGCGGCGCATGGGATGGACGTTTCCGTGGGCGTCGTCGGCGGGCAGCGACTTCAACTTCGACAGCAATGTCTCGTTCACCGAGCAGCAGCAGCGCGAGGGAAGCGTCGAATACAATTACCAGCGCGGCGGCCATGCGATGGATGCGACACCCGCGCCGGCCCCCGTGGTCGAGTTCGCGACTGCCTGCGGAACCGACGCGCCCACGTATTCGCTCGACCGGCCCGGCATGAGCGCGTTCGTGCTCGAAGACGGCGCCGTGTACCACACGTATTCCACTTACGGACGCGGCGTGGACGCACTCTGGGGCATGTATCAGTGGCTCGACCGCGCGCCCAAAGGACGTAACGAAACGGGTGTGTGGTGGCGCCGGCATGACGAGTATGAGAAGCACTGAGGCAACCGCGAGCCGAAGGCATTGTGATAGCTCAGGCTCACTCGCTCCCCGTAAAGGGTTTGTCTCTACACAAAAGATGCGCGCGCTTGCCGATAAATGAATCGGGTGGTCGCACTCAAGCAACGGCGCGCCGATGCCATATCGGCACCTGTTGCCATGACGCGGCCCGGCTCGATCATTCGATACCGACGTGGGGCGCGTGCATGGTCCGATTCAGTTTCACACAAAAGCTCTGGCTGCCGCTGGCCGTCAGCCTCGTGGCACTTCTCGCCGTGTCGGTGTCGGCGGCGTGGCTGTCGCGGCAGACGCGCATCGAGGAGCGCAAAAACGATCTCGTGAACGTCGCGCATGTCGGACTCAGCATCGTGACGGAATATGCGGCGCTGGCGAAGAGCGGCGCGCTTGGCGAAGCGGACGCCCGCCGGCAGGCGCTCGAACGGCTGCGCGGCATACGCTACGGCGAGGACGGCTATTTTCTCGTCATCGATTCGACGCCGCGCATGGTCATGCATGCGATGAAACCTGCGTTGAACGGCAAGGATCTCGCCGGTACCGCGGATGCCGACGGCCGTCACCACTACGTGACGTTCGCCGCCGTCGCGCAGAAGCCGAACGGCGGCTTCGTCGATTATGTTTTCCCGCATCCGCAAGACCCGTCCTCGGCTGCTGTCGGCAAGATCGGCTACGTGGTGCGTTACGCGCCGTGGGACTGGATCATCGCCACGGGCGCTTACGTGGATGACATCGACGCCGCGTTCAAGGAGTCGCTGTATTTCGTCGGCGCAATCTTTGCGGTCGTGGCGCTGCTGCTGTCCGCGCTTGTCTCGCTGACCAATCGCAGCATCCGGCGCACGATCGGCGGCGATCCGGTCTACGTTGCGCAAGTGGCCGGCGAAATCACCCAGGGCAACCTCGCCATTCCCATCAACCTCCGTCACGGCGACGAGTCGAGCCTGCTGCACACCATGCACCTTATGCGCGACGCGCTCGCCCACACGATCGAACAGATCAAGGGCGCGGCCGACAAAGTGGCGACGGGCGCGCGCGAGATTGCCGGCGGCAACACGGATCTGTCGGCGCGCACGGAGAATCAGGCGGCATCGCTTGAGGAAACCGCGGCGAGCATGGAGCAAATGACGGCCATGGTCCGGCAAACGGCGGAGAGCGCGCAGACAGCGAGCCAGCTGACCGCCGGCGCGGAGCAAATCGTCAATCGCGGCGGGGAGATGGCGGCGCAAGCGGTATCGACGATGCAGGAGATATCGACGGAATCGCACAAGATGGTGGAGATCATCTCGGTCATCGAAGGCATCGCGTTTCAGACCAATATTCTCGCGCTGAACGCGGCGGTCGAAGCGGCCCGGGCCGGCGATGCGGGGCGTGGTTTCGCGGTCGTGGCCGGCGAGGTGCGCACGCTCGCGCAGCGCAGCGCGGCGGCAGCGAAGGAAATTCGCACGCTGATCAGCCGGGCGGTGGACAAGGTCGGGACCGGCGCCGAGTTCGTCGGGCAAACCGGCGCGACGATTCACTCCGCACGCGAGGCCATTGCCAAAGTGTCGGGCGTCATGCGCGATATTGCGGCGGCGGCCGCCGAGCAAAGCGCCGGTATCGATCAGGTCGGCGACGCTGTCACGCAGATGGATAGCGTGACGCAGCAAAACGCGGCACTGGTGGAGCAGGCCGCGGCGGTGGCGCAGACGTTGACCGAACAGGCGAGGCTGCTGCAGGTGTCGATCAGCCAGTTCAACTTGCAGCAGCAAGATCCCGGCGAGGGAGCCACGCCGTTGCGAGTGCATAGGTCGGCAGCGAAAGAAGCGCGCCGAGTTGCAGCCATCGTTTGAACGTCATGCGGTCCCAAGCGTACGTAAGCGCTCTGAATTCACTGCGCTGAAAATTGCAATTCGGCGCAGGTCTGTTATGTTCGCTGCTGGACCGTTCAACACCTCTTCACATTCCACTCGTGATGCGGCGGTGAGCGTCCTCATTCCGGAACATATGTTCGACGTGCCCATGGAGGACTGCATCTGGTCGGTGCCGCGAAAACTCAACTCGACAAGCCGCGACGAACGTGGGATCCGGTGGCGCGGGTGGCCGCCCGGAGCCGTTACGTGGGCTGGCGCGCGGGCGTGGCAGGCGCGGCGCTGCTATTTTGCTTGCAGAGCGTGGCGGCCTCCAACGGCGGCGCGGGCTCCGTCACGCTGTACGGCGTGCTGGACACCAGCCTCGAAATAACCGATCCAGGGTCCGGGTGGACTCCGCGTCTGGACTCGGGTGCGTATCGCGGTTCGCGCGTCGGCTTGCGGGGCAGCGAGCCGCTCGGTAACGGCACCGATATCATCTTCACGCTGGAAAACGGCTTTAGCTCCGTCGACGGCACGCTTCAGACTCCCGGTGTTCTATTCAATCGTCAGGCGTGGATCGGCGCGCGCAACGCCTGGGGCGAGGTGCGTTTCGGCCGGCAATATTCGCCTATCTACATCCCGTTCAAGGGCGACCTCGATGCGTTCGGCGCCGGCACGATCGCGTCCGGACTGAACAACCTGTCGAAGATCACACCCTACGCCAGCAACGCGATCCAGTACCAGTCGCCGGTCATCGGCGGCTTCAGCGCGACGGTGATGACGGCCACGCGCGATCCGTCGGAGAAAGACGGCAACGGCATCGACGGATACTATGTGACCGCCGCCTATCAACTCGACAACTTCAGGCTGCTATACGCGCGACAGCAGACACACGGCGCAGGCTCGCTGCGGGCGAATCTCGGCGGCGCGACCTACGCGATCGACAAGGTGCGTGTGTGGCTCGCGTTCTTTAACGGCGATGGCGGCACGCCGCTCTATCACGGCGCGGGTGGCTCGCTCTCGGCGCAGTACAGCTTTTCTCCGATTGCTCGCGCATCGCTCGGCTATGCGCATGTACGCGACTATACCGGTGCCGGTGCGAGCGCCGACCAGTTCAGCGTGGCGTTCGAATACAACTTTTCACGGAGTTTGCTGTTCTACTTCAGCGGGGCCTACCTGGCGAATCACGACGGTGCCAGCTTCACCCTGCGCGGCGTCAACGTGACCGGGCTGCCGGTCGCGTATCCCGGCGCGCCGGTCAAGGGTGTGCAGCTTGGCGTGCTGGAGCGGTTCTAACTCGCGGGACTGGAGTGATCGCCGTTGTGCCGCCGATAAGCGGTCGGCGGATTCGCTGCTATTGCGCCGACGGCGTGCCAACTGCCGCGCCGCTATCGGTCCGCGGCGCCACACGCCAGACTGCGTTGCCGACGTCGTCCGCCACCAGCAGCGCCCCGCGCGTATCCACCGCGACACCGACTGGCCGACCAACGGCGTGACCGTTGGCGGTCAGAAAGCCGCTCAGGAAATCTTCCGGAGCGCCTGCGGGTTGGCCTTTGACGAATGGGATGAACACCACCTTGTAGCCGCTATACGGCTTGCGATTCCACGAGCCATGCTGACCGACGAAAGCACCGCCGCGATAATGCGCGGGAAACAGCGTCCGGCCGTAAAAAACCAGTCCGAGCGATGCGGTATGGTTGCCGAGCGCATAGTCCGGTGCGATGGCCGTGGCGACCAGGTCGGGGCGCTGAGGTTTGACGCGCGTGTCGATATGCTGACCGTAATAGCTGTAGGGGAAGCCATAAAACGCGCCGTCTTTCACAGCAGTCATGTAATCGGGCACGAGGTTGTTGCCCAGGTCGTCGCGCTCGTTGACTGCTGTCCACAGCGCGCCGCTGTCGGGCTGCCAGGATAGTCCATTGGGATTGCGCAGCCCTGTCGCGAAGGGCCGCATCTGGCCCGACGCCACGTCGAATTCGAGAATCCGTGCGCGGTCGGCTTCGGCGTCAATGCCGTTTTCACCCGCGTTGCTGTTCGATCCCACTGTCACGTAGAGATGCTTGCCCGAACGGTCGGCCAAAATGTTTTTGGTCCAGTGATGATTGATCGGCCCAGCCGGCAGATCAGCCACCTTCACGCCAGGTGTTGCGATCTGCGTTGCGCCGGGCGTGTAGTCGAATCGCAGAATGGCGTCCGTATCGGCGACATAGAGTTGATTGCCGATCAGCGCCATGCCGAACGGCGAGTGCAGGCCACTGAGGAACACGGTCTGCTGATCGGCGACGCCGCTGCCGGTGGTATCGCGCAATAGCACGATACGGTCGGGGCTCGGCGTGCCCGCTCCCGCGCGTTTCATCACCTGTTTTCTAACCCAGCCGAATATGCCGCTGCCTTCGTCGTGCTGCTCGGGTGCATTGCTTTCCGCTACGAGCACGTCGCCGTTCGGCAACGTGTAAAGCCAGCGCGGGTGAGTCAGGTCGCGGGCGAATTTCGTCACCACAAACCCGTTTGGCGCGGTCGGGAGGAAGTCGGCGGCCGCTGGCTGAACGGGCGCGATATTGACCGTGGTCATCAGCGACGATTCTGGCGCCGGCAATACCGGCGATGGGCCAAAGCCGGTATCGGTGGGACTCGACGGTCCTGCCGCGCACGCGGCGAGCGGCAGCAGCATGAATAAGGCAAAGCGATTCAACTGACGCATCCCGCGCTCCGGACATTGAAGATGTTCGATTTATCGTGGGTAAGTTCAGCAAGATGCTTGCCTGACATCTGAATGGCTGATCCTGTTAGTGCGTATACCCCTAAAACGTCACTACTTCATCTCTGAAGGAAACGCGCCGATAGTCAACCTTCGTTTTCAACCGGAGGGTCTTACGATGCGCGTCTTTGTTACCGGAGCGACCGGATTCGTCGGCTCCGCCGTGGTTGCCGAACTCATTGCCGCCGGACATTCGGTGCTCGGCCTCGTACGCTCGGATGCCGCAGCCGAGTCTCTGGCCAGGACCGGCGCGGAGGTCCAACGCGGTTCGCTCGAGGACCTCGATAGCCTCAAAGCCGGAGCGGCCGCTGCCGACGGCGTGATTCATACGGCCTTCAATCACGACTTCTCCCGATTCGCGGAGAACTGCGAGCTGGACCGGCGCGCCATCGAAGCGCTCGGCTCCGTGCTCGTCGGCTCGGAGCGTCCGCTGCTCGTGACGTCCGGGGTCGCGTTGCTGGCGTCGGGCCGCCTCGCAACCGAGGACGATGCGGCAGTGCCGCGCTCCGACGCCTATCCTCGCGTCTCGGAGGCAACGGCAGCGTTGCTGGCGGCGCGTGGCGTGCGCGCGTCGGTGGTTCGTCTGCCGCCGTCGGTGCATGGCGACGGCGACCACGCGTTTGTTCCGCATCTCATCGGGCTGGCGCGTGAAAAGGGCGTCTCAGCCCACATCGGCGAAGGTCTCAACCGCTGGCCGGCGGTGCACCGGCTCGACGCCGCCCGCGTCTACCGGCTCGCGCTCGAACGTGGCGGCGCCGGCAGCCGGTATCACGCTGTTGCCGAGGAAGGCGTGCCACTCAAGGAGATCGCCGCTGTGATCGGCCGGCGCCTGAACGTGCCGGTCGTCGCGCAAACTGCCGATGAGGCGGCCGACCATTTTGGCTGGTTCGCGTTGTTTGTCGGGTTGGATGCTCCGACTTCGAGCGAACAGACGCGCAAGCTGCTGGACTGGGAACCGAAGCAGCCGGGCTTGATCGCCGACCTCGACCGGCCGCGCTATTTCCAGACTTGAAGCGCGACTCGCCGCTGCGGATATTTGATGGCCGCGGATTCCAATGACGACGCGGCGCGGCTTTTCATGGCGTTGCAACTCGATCACGTCAAGCTGGTACCGGCCAGCAAATCCTTCGCTGCGCGGCGCGCTGTTCGTACCGGCCGGCCGGACGCGGCAGCGGGCGAGCAGAACCTGCCACGCTGGGACTATGCTAGCGCTTTCGTCTACTTCGAGGAGCGACTGATGACACAGACAGCAGGTTCGATGATCACCTTTAGCCGGCCCGACGGCCAGCAGATCCAGGGCTATCTCGCCAAGCCGCAGAAGCTGGAGGGTGCGCCCGCCATCGTGGTGATTCAGGAGTGGTGGGGCGTCAACGAACAGATTCGCGGCGTGGCTGACCGGCTCGCGCAGGCCGGCTATCTGGCGCTGGTGCCCGATCTCTTCCGAGGCAAAACGACGGTGGAAGAGGAAGAAGCCCACCATCTGCTCGACGGCCTCGATTTCGGCGACGCCGCCACGCAGGATGTGCGCGGCGCCGTCCAGTATCTGAAGCAGCATGCGACGAATGTCGGCGTGACGGGTTTTTGCATGGGCGGCGCGCTGACCCTGCTTGCGCTTTGCAATGTCCCCGAAGTGTCGGCCGGCGTGGTCTGGTACGGCTTCCCGCCGCTGGAATATATCGACGCCTCGAAAATCAAGGCGCCGCTGATCGGTCACTGGGCGCTGCAAGACGACTTCTTCGTGCCTGAAACGGTCGACGCGTTGGAAACCAAACTGAAGGACGCGAATGTCGACGTCGAGTTTCACCGCTATCTCGCGCACCATGCGTTCGCGAACGAAACGGCGGTCGGCCCGGGCCGTATTCCGAGGACGCAGTTCGATCCGGTGTGGTCGCAACTGGCCTGGGACCGCACGCTGACGTTTTTCGGCCGCACGTTGTGGAAGTAAGCGGCTCGCTTGCCGCTTGAGACGCGCACCGGATCACGCCGGCGAAGCTCACGGCATGCCGCCGCGCGTGGGCGGCATGCCGGAAAGTCTTCCCGGCGGCGCGATTACGAATCGAATCGCGTGCACGGATTCAGAGTTTCGAACCGCCGTCGACGTGCAACGTTTCGCCTGTGACCCACCGGGCGGCATCCGAGGCGAGAAAAGCCACGGCACCGCCGATGTCATCCGGTTGCGCCACGCGCTTGAGCGCCTGCATACCCAGCGTCGCCGCGCGTCCCGTGTCGGTCCTTGTGAAGTTCGACATATCGGTTTCAACCACACCCGGCGCGACCGCATTCACACGAATGCCACGTTCACCGAGCGCGGCGGCGAAATGCCTGACGAGCGTATCGACCGCACCCTTGGTAGCGGCGTAGGCCGACAGCGTGCCGACCGCGGCGCGCGCCGCGAGCGACGACAGCAGCACCACGCTGCTGCCCTTGCACATCACCGGCAGCAACTGCTGCACGAGGAAGTAAGGCGCGCGCACGTTCACGGCGAACAGATCGTCGAAGTCCTCGACGGTTGTGTCCTCGATGCTGACTCCCTTCGAAATCCCGGCGTTGGCCACCAGAATATCCAGCCGATGACCGATCACGGCGCGCACCTGTCTGGCGAGCGTATGCGGGCCATCCGCCGCGCGCAGATTCGCGGCGACTTTCTGCGCATTGCCGCCGGCCGCGCGAATTTCCGCGACCACGGCATCCGCCTCTTTCTCGCCGCTGCTGTAGTGAACCAGCACCTGGGCGCCGGCCCTGGCGAGCGCGAGGGCACTGGCGCGGCCGATGCCGCGTGAGGCGCCCGTGACGAGCGCGGTTTTTCCTGTGAGGTCGTTCATGGTGAGACTCCTTCGAGTTGATTTGGGTGCGAGGCAATCAAGGCGGTGAGGCTCAGACCGCGGACCCGCTGTCGGCGAGGAACTGCGCGACGTGGGCCACAAAACGCTCCGGATACTGGTACAGCGAACCGTGGTTGGCATCGGGATAGATAATCAACTGCGCGTTCGGCAGGTTCTGCTGAAGAATCCACGAGTTGATCGAATAGATGATCACGTCGTGGTCGCCGTTGACGACGAGCGTCGGCTGCCTGAGGGCCTTCAGATAGTCGAAAGGGTTCTCGCGCGGCGTGCCCCATTTGGCGAGCGCCGCGAGTTGGGCCGGCGCGACTTTCTCGTTGGCCTCGGGGTCGCGTCCTTCGCTACGCTGGCGGAAGCGCTGCAGGAAGCGGCGGCCGGCGGTCTGGCTCGCATCGGAAGGCGCAAAGTGCACACGCAGCCACAGATCATCCGGTCGCGCATACGCTGCGCTGAAAATCTCCTGAGCCTCGGGCGTCAGCGATTGCATCGCCTCGCCGCTGCGCGGGCCGGTACCGATCAGGATCACGCGGCGCACCAGCACCGGTTCGGCAATCGCCAGCGTCTGCGCGATCAGGCCGCCCATGGAAAAGCCCAGCACGTCGACCTGCGCGAGGCCAAGCGCCTTGATGAACGCGGCGGCGTTGGCGGCCATCTCTTCGATCGACTCCGGCACCTCGCCGGACGTGCTCGAAATGCCGGCGTTGTTGAACAGAATGACTTCGCGATCCTGCGCGAGGCCGTCGGTCACGGCCGGGTCCCAGTGGTCCATCGTCCCGGTGAAATGGATGTTGAACACCAGTGGCACGCCACCCGACTTGCCGAAACGGCGATAGGCGAAGCGGATGCCGTTCGCGTCGACATAACGGGTCGGCGCGGTCTGATGGGTATGGCGGGTCGGGGTGGCGTCGTTCGAAGCAGCAGTCTGGTTCATTTCCGGTTCCTCATCGATATAGATGAAAGGCATGGAGTGCGGTTGCGCGTCGAAAGCCGTGGTGTCGGTCAAGCGGTCCTGCGCCGCGCTGCATGAGGGGTAATGTAGTGGGGGCTTGTGCAAAGGAAAAAGACTTTGTAGGCTGATGGGCATGCCTGCCAGGCATGCCATTCGCGTAAATACCCTTAGAGGTTTTATGGAGCTTCGACATCTGCGGTACTTCGTGGCCGTCGCCGAAACGGGCAGCCTGACGGTGGCGGCGGAACGCCGTCTGCACACATCGCAGCCGTCGCTGAGCCGCCAGATTCGCGATCTGGAAGACGAAGTCGGCGCGGAGTTGTTCAGTCGCAGCGCGCGCGGCGTCGAGTTGACCGCGGCGGGCAAAGCGTTCCTCGACCACGCGCGGCTCGCGCTGTCGCAAGTCGACGCCGCCACCGAAGCCGCGCGCCGCGCCTCACGGCCCTCCAGGCAGGTTTTCGCGCTGGGCTTTCTGACCGGCCAGGAAATGACGTGGCTGCCGCGTGCCATGCAGGTGTTGCGCGACGAACTGCCGAATATTGAGGTCACGGTGTCGAGCCACTATTCGCCAGACCTCGCCGACGCGCTTGCGCGCGGCAAGCTCGACCTTGCGTTTCTGCGTGCCGAACCGGGCTTCGATCTGGACTATCGGGTGGTCAGTAGCGAGAAGCTCATCGTGCTCATGCCGAGCGATCATCGCCTCACCGAGCGCAGCGCGATACGGCCCGAGGACTTCGCCGGCGAAACTTTCATCATGGCGTCGAACAAGGCGCGCGTGCTGCACGATGTGATCCAGCGCTATCTGCACGAAAACGGCATTGCGGTCGCGCCCGAGCACGGCGTCGACAACCTGGCCATGGCGATGTCGCTGGTCGCCTCCACGCGCGGGCTCGCGCTGATGCCCGAGTATGCGACCAACCTGCTGCCGTGGTCGGTGGTCAGCCGGCCATTGGAAGGTGAGACGCCGACCGTCGATCTCGTGATCGGCTATAGCAGGTCGAATACATCGCCGGTGCTGAAGCTGTTTCTGTCGAGAGCCGACGAGTTGTTGGCGCACGCCAGTGGCGAATCGGGCTGAGGCCACCGGTTTACCTATACTCCTGTCACTCTGCAAGGCCGCCACTCGTCGCCATACCAACAAGACGGAGCCTCACATGTGGGTAGCTATCCGAAACGCGGCCCTCGGGTTGCTGGCATGTTGCGCGTTGGGCGCGTTGGCCGCGTGCGCCGGTGCGCCCGCCGATTCCCGTTGCGGCGAAGCGTGCGGTTCCCGCGGCCAGCTTCTCGATCATCGCGTCACGTTGAAGCTCAGCGCCGCGGAGTTTGCGAAATTGCTGGCGTCGAGCGCGGGCGGCCGGCAGCTTGCGCGGATAGCTGGCGCGCCCGCATGCGGCGTCGAGATCGTGAGCTTTCGCTACCGGACCATCGGCGGCGCGGGCGAGCCCACTCAGGCGAGCGGCGCGTTGATGATCCCGTCAGGAAGTTCGGCGGCATGCAGCGGACCGCTGCCGCTCATGCTCTATGCGCACGGCACCACCGCGTATCGCAACTACAACCTCGCCGATATCACGCGAACGGACCCGGGCAACGGCGACGGTGCCGGAGAGGGCATCAGCGTGGCGGCCATGTATGCGGCGCAAGGCTATATCGTGGTGGCGACCAACTATGCGGGCTATGCCGGCTCCGATCTCCCGTACCACCCGTATCTCAACGCGGACCAGCAATCCGCCGATGTGATCGACTCGCTGCAAGCGGCGCGCGCGGCGCTAGCGGACATGAAGCCCGAAGCAGGCACGCGCGAAAACGGCAAGTTGTTTGTCACCGGCTATTCGCAAGGCGGCTTCGTTGCAATGGCAACGCATCGGGCGCTGCAGGCGGCCGGCGTCAAGGTGACGGCGTCCGCGCCGGGCTCGGGGCCGTACGCACTCGCCGCCACCGCCGACGCGCTCATCGAAGGCGAAGTCAACCTGGGCGCGACGCTCTTCTCGACGCTGATCGTGACGGGTTATCAGCATGCTTACGGGAATATCTACCGCCAGCCCGGCGACTTCTACGAAGCGGCTTACGCGCCGGGTATCGAAACGCTGCTCCCGAGCCTGACGCCGCTCAACACGCTGTTCAGCACGGGCAAGCTGCCGTCCGCGCATCTCTTCAGCAGCATGCCGCCTGCGCCGCAGTACGCATCGGTCACGCCACCGGGTTCGCCGCCTTTGACGCCACCGGTCCTGAAACCGCTCTTTGCCGCGGGCTTCGGCGATGCCAACCTCGTGCGCAACGCCTATCGCCTGACATTGCTGGAGGATGCCGCCGCCAATCCCGATGGCGGGTTTCCCAACCCGAGCTTTGCGATGAAACCGGCAGCGAATCCGCAGCATCCGTTGCGCCAGGCGTTCAAGCGCAACGACTTGCGCAACTGGCTGCCGCGTGCGCCTGTTTTGATGTGTGGCGGCGCGTCGGATCCCACGGTGTTCTTTTTCAACGCGCGCATCGAGCAGGCGTATTGGCAGAACGCCAATGTGCCCGCGGGGCTCACGTCCGTGCTGGATGTGGATTCGCCGGTTGTCGGGGCCGACGATCCGTATGCGCGCGTCAAGCAGGGATTCGCGGGCGCGAAAGCAGAGGTCGCGAGCCAGGCCGTGGCCCGCGGTGCGGCCGACGGCGGCGCGTCAGCGGTGCTGCGGGCGTATCACGGCGAACTGGTGGCGTCGTTCTGCATGGTGGCGGCGCGGGCGTTCTTCGCCAACTTTTGAGCGCACGCCACCCGCGCGTTTTCGCCGCGCTTACGACGTCTCGCCGAGCGATTTTCGGGGCGCTGACGCGATAGGACGGCGGGTTGCCACGACGTGCGTGAACTCGCGCTTGCGTGTCGAATCATCGTCTAAAGCGACAGCCAGCCGCGTTCGATTGGCCACGCCAGCAATTTGCGATACAGCGCGATGAGTCCGCGCGTCATGCTCGGGCCGGCGAGCCGCCACGGTGGCGCGACCAGGACAAAAGCCACGCCCGCCACGACAACCGCGCCCGCCATGTCGAGCGGAAAGTGAACGCCGACAAAGATGCGCGCCCAGGCAACCGCGAGCCCGGACAGAACGATGAGCGAGCCGTACCGTTTCACGCCGCCGAGAAGCAAGGTCAGCGCGATGCTCGCGAAGATCGTCCCGTGATCGCTGGGGAACGAGGGGTCCGGTGCGTGGTCGAGAAACGTATGGCCGATGCCCAGCACGAACGGCCGCGGATGCGGCCACGCCAGGCCGATGAGCTGATTGATGCCGAGCGCGAGGAGCGTCACGCAGCACGCGCGCAGGGCGGTTTCGCGCTGACGTTCGTCGCCGGAGAGCCACATTGCGATCAGGCAGAGCGGCACGAGATAGATGAGGTAGTCTGCGATCGAACGCGCGAGGTCGATGCACCAGGCCGGTGTCGATAGCGTCGCGTCGATCATGAGGAAAAGCGCCTGGTTGAACGCTTCAAGTGTCTGCATAGGGTGTGTTTCTCGATGGACGTCGGCGCCACTCCGGCGCGTCGATGTCGAAGGATGGTAACGGGCCAACCTTAGGAAACGCTTAGGCGATGTAACCTGTCGATACAGCAAGGCATCATGAACCGATATTCGAAGGAGACGAGAACGTGGTGAGGATCGATCCGGACCGCTTGCTGAGCGATCTCAAACAACTGCGCAGCTTCGGCGCCACCGGTCCAGGCGTCGTTCGGCTGGCGCTTTCGCCGGTGGATCTGGCGTCGCGCGAATGGCTGGCCGGGCGCATGACGGAGGCGGGACTCGATGCCGTGATCGACGGCGTGGGGACCGTGTTCGGACGCTCGCGCAAAAGCGGGCCGGCGCTCGTGATCGGCTCGCATACCGACACGCAGCCGACCGGCGGCTGGCTCGACGGCGCGATGGGTGTGATCTACGGCTTGGAGATTGCGCGCGCGCTCGCGGAAAACGAGGCGACGCGTCACCTCGCGGTGGACGTCGCATCGTGGATCGATGAAGAAGGCACGTTTTCCGGGTTGCTCGGCAGCCGCAGTTTTGTGGGCGACAACGTCGACGAGACGATTCGCGACGCCACGAATCGGCAAGGCCAGCGCCTCGAAGACGTGCTCGCCGCCGCGGGTCTGGCCGGGCGGCCGCGTGCGCGCTTCGAGCCGGGGCGGCAGGTCGCCTATCTCGAACCGCATATCGAGCAGGGCGGCCGGCTGGAAGCGGCGGGCAAATCCATCGGGGTCGTCACCACGATCGTGGGGTTGCGTGAATTGCGGCTGCGCTTCACGGGACAGCGCAATCATGCCGGCACGACGCCTATGGCGATCCGGCGCGACGCCGGCGCGGCGCTGGTTGCCTTTATCCCGCAGATGAACGAAGCGTTCACGCAACTCGCGGATGCCGATACCGTCTGGACGGTGGGCCGCATCGACCTCGACCCCGGCTCGCTAAGCGTCGTGCCGGGCGCAGCGGAGATGTACCTGCAATTCCGCGACGCGAACGCCGCGCGTTTGCAGGCGATGGAAGACAGGCTCGCCGAGCTGGTGCGGGACTTCAACGCGCGTGGCTCGGTGAGCGTCGAGCTGACGACCATCGACGAACCGATGCAACCGGTGACCATGCACGCGGCGCTCGCGGATCATCTCGCCCGCGCCGCCGAAGCGGTGGCGCCCGGCCAGTGGATCCGCATGCCGAGCGGCGCCGCGCACGACGCGCAGGTCATCGCCCGCTGCATGCCGGCTTGCATGATGTTCGTGCCGAGCATCGGCGGCGTGAGCCACGATTTCATCGAGGACACGGCCGAGGCGCACATCGTTCTCGGTTGCCAGGTCGCGGCCACGGCCGCAGCGGCGATGCTGGAGGAGCAATGGGCGAAACGATCGTAGGCGAATCAGGCGATTTCGTCGTGCGCACGATGTCGGCCGGGGACGTCGCGTTGGCGGTCGAATGGGCCGCGCAGGAAGGATGGAACCCCGGCTTGCACGATGCCGAGTGTTTTCGTGCGGCCGACCGGGACGGGTTTTTCATCGGCGAATGGCGCGGCGAACCGGTGGCGTGTCTATCCGCTGTCGCGTACGGCGAGGACTTCGGCTTTATCGGTCTCTATATCGTGAAACCGGCGTTTCGCGGTCGAGGCTTCGGCATGCGCATCTGGCAGCACGGTATGGACTATTTGCGAAACCGCAATGTCGGTCTGGACGGCGTGCTCGCTCAACAGGCGAACTACAGGAAGTCCGGATTTCAGCTGGCCTATCGCAACATCCGCTTCCAGGGCGTCGCGCAAGACATCGTGCAGGGCGAGTCATACATAGACTTGCCGCATGCTTCGGCGTTGCCCTTCGAATCGTTGAACGACTACGATCGGCAATGCTTTCCTGCCGCGCGTGAGCCCTTTCTCGCTGCCTGGCTTGCGCAGCCCGGCGCGAGGGCGAGAGTTGCGATGCACGACGGGCAGGTGGTGGGCTACGGCGTGTTGCGTCGTTGTTTGACAGGCTACAAGATCGGCCCGCTCTTCGCCGATAACGGCACGATAGCCGCCCGTCTATTCTCCGCGTTGACGTCGAGCATTGCGGGCGAAGTGTTTTTCTTCGATGTGCCCGAGATCAACGTCGATGCGATTGCGTTGGCCGAGCGGCATGGCATGACGAGCGTGTTCGAAACTGCGCGGATGTACACGCGGGAACAACCGGCCCTATCTATCGAACGCGTGTTCGGCGTGACTTCGTTCGAACTGGGCTGAGTACAGCGCGGCGCTGCCGGTTGTCTGTTTGTGCAGCCATCGGCGTTCTACGTCGCGAACCGCCGATGGCAAGCGTTATTTCCACTTCGAGCCGAGAGTCTCCAGTCCCGCTTTCATCAGGTCTTCCGGCAACATCGCAATGCGCAATTCGCAGTCGGCATTGAATTTCAGAAACCACGGCTCCGCGAGCGCGGGAATCGCCGACGCGTTGTCGACATCCACCACGACGACTGCTCCGCGCGCTCCGCTCTGCTCGGTGAAGTAGACGGCCTCCGGTTTCATTTCTTCCGGTATTTTCCCGATCACTTGCCCGACAGTGCCGTCACGCACCATGGCATTGAACGGTTCGTGCGGGATTCGTATGTTGAGAAGCATGCGCATGTCATCCTCCTGTTGACGCCCAATGGGCTTCTTAAGGATAGATGCTTTATGCGGGCCGTAAGACGATCTATCACGCAGCGTTTAACGCGACGCAGTGAGTCCGCTGCCATCGCGGACCATGCATCCGGTCAGTTTCCGAACAGTGACGCTTGCGTGCCGCGGCTCGGTGCATGACGCGCGGGTTTCGTCTGAGCTTCGGATGTGACCTGAGTCTTGACCGTCACCCTTTCTTCGAGCGCGAACATGTCCGTTTGCCCGTCCGCTTCCGCTTCGAACGAAGTCTGTCCAGCCTCGAGCGACAGCAGCAGCATCTTGTTCGCCAAGCCGCCCGCAAACCCGGTCAAATCACCTGACGCGCCGATCACCCGATGGCACGGCGCCACGATGGAAATCGGATTTCTGCCGTTCGCCGCGCCGACCGCCCGCACCGCGTTGACGTTGCCGATCTGCGTCGCGATTTCCGAGTAGCTGCGCGTCTGGCCGAACGGTATGGTCAACAACGCGGCCCACACCTGCTTCTGAAAGTCCGTTCCCTGGAACGTCAGCGGAAGGTCGAATTCATGCCGCGTGCCGGCGAAATACTCGTTCAGCTGCCGTTCGGTCTCGATCAGCACGGGCCGGTCATGCGCTTCGATCAGCTCACCAAGACGCACGCGGTTCGGCTTGTCGCGCTCCCACAGAATGGCGGCGAGGCGCTCGCCGTTCGCAACGAGTTTCAACCGCCCGACGGGCGAGTCCATCAACTTGTAGGCGTATGTCACTTTGCTTGTTCCTGAGTGGTTGGAGGCACAGATGCGCGCGAGGCGAGTCTGCGAATACGCGCGTGAGGCGCGCCGAATATCCGACAGTGTGGGCCTCGCTCTCTCTGATTGCGCTCCGAATCTTGCTGTCCAATTCCTCGCGACCGATGTCGGCCGGCGGCTGATTGCTCTGGACGGGACGATGCATCACTGTACAACCCTTTTCAAGCATTTTCGCGCGACGCTCGCGACTCAGTAGAATTGATACCTTCGATACGAAGCGCACCGGCAACCGGACCTCTCTTCCACGACTGTGACGACGACACTTGATCAACTGCGGGCCGGCCAGCTCGCGAGCACGCGCCGGCTGAAACTGGCTTGCGGCCTGACCGAATTTCCGCGCGAGATTTTCGACCTCGCCGACACGCTGGAAGTTCTCGACCTGTCGGGCAACGCGCTCACCTCGCTGCCCGACGATCTGCCACGTCTGCGCAAGCTGCGCATTCTCTTCGGCTCCGACAACCCGTTCACCGAATTGCCCGACGTGCTGGGACAGTGTTCGCAGTTGAGCATGGTCGGCTTCAAGGCCAACCGCATCCGGCAGGTATCCGGCAAAGCGCTGCCACCGCAATTGCGCTGGTTGATCCTCACGGACAATGAGATCGAAGTGTTGCCTGCCGAAATCGGCCGCTGTACGCAACTGCAAAAGCTGATGCTGGCGGGCAATCGTCTGCGAGCGCTTCCCGAGGAATTGGCCGCTTGCTCGCAGCTCGAATTGCTGCGGCTCGCCGCGAATCAACTCGATGGACTGCCTGACTGGTTGCTGCGTCTGCCACGGTTATCCTGGCTGGCATACGCCGGCAATCCGTTCAGCGAGGCGCTCGAAGCGGCAGCGCTGATCGACACGCCAAGCGCCGCGATAGCGTGGCACGACTTGAAACTCGAAGCGCCGTTGGGCGAGGGCGCCTCCGGCGTCATCTATCGCGCGGAGCTTGCGGGCCGGCACGGCGCGTCCCGCTCTGTCGCGGTGAAACTGTTCAAGGGCGTGGTGACCAGCGACGGTCTGCCCGACTGCGAAATGGCAGCCTGCATTCGTGCGGGCGAGCATGCAAACCTGATTCCGGTAGCGGGGAAAGTGAAGGATCATCCCGCCGGCACGCACGGCCTCGTGATGGAACTGATCGATCCGCGATTCACGAATCTCGCCGGTCCGCCGAGTCTCGAATCCTGCACGCGCGATATTTACGATGCCGACACACGCTTCGATATGGCTTCGGCGTTGCGCATTGCGTACGGTATCGCGTCGGCGGCGCGTCATCTGCATGAGCAAGGCATCATGCATGGCGATCTGTACGCGCACAATATCCTGTGCGGCGGTCAGGAGCGCGCGTTGCTGGGAGATTTCGGCGCGGCGTCTTTCTATGCTTTGGGCGATCGGAGCATGGGCCTCGCGCTTCAGCGCCTCGAAGTCAGAGCCTACGGTTGTCTGCTCGAAGAGTTGCTCGAACGATGCGAGTGGCCGGAGGCGTCGGCGAACAGTCGGGCGCTGCTGGTGGAGTTGAAGGACAATTGCTTGAGCGAGGCGATCGACAGCCGGCCATTGTTCAATCAAATCACGGCGCGTCTGCTCGCGCCGATGGGCGATCGATGAACGGCGGGCAGTGCCATAGCCGCACTTCGTCCGACTGCAACACTTCGATTCGTCAGCGCGGCCCAGAAGGAGAGATTCGATGATGCAGAAGACGCCCCGACGGATGTCCTCCTGGGGGATGCGTCGCCGGGTGGTGTTTGCCGGCGCGCTGGCCGCAGCCGGCATCGGCGGCGCGGCCGATGCAGCAGTTACGCCGGGCAGCAAGCTGAAGATCGCGCTCGTGCTGAAGTCGCTCAGCGACCCGTTCACGGTGGCGATGGCGAACGCCGCGCAGAACTACCAGCAACACTACGCCTCGCAATTCGATCTGACGGTGCGCGGTACGGCCACGGAAAGCGAAACGACTGGGCAGATCCGCATGGTCGAAGACATGATCAAGGCGAAGATGAGTGCCATCGTTCTTGCTCCGACCGATTCGAAGGCGCTGACGGCGGTCGTCGCGCGCGCGATCAAGGCGGGCATCATCGTGGTTTCTATCGACAATCCGCTCGACGAGGCATTTCAGGACGCGGCCGGCATTTCCGTGCCGTTCGTCGGTCCGAACAATCGCAAGGGCGCGCAGCAGGTGGGCAACTATCTGGCGCAGCGGCTCACGACGGGCGATCAGGTGGGCATTATCGAAGGCAGTTCAGCCGATCGCAATGCACAGCAACGCACGGACGGTTGCCGGGATGCAATGAACGCCGCGGGGATCAACATCGTCGCGGTTCAGGCCGGCGACTGGGAATATGGGAAGGGCCGCGACGCCGCTTCGAAAATGCTCGGCGATCATCCGCAGATTCGCGGGCTGCTGTGCGGCAACGACAATATGGCCATGGGCGCGGTCGACGCGGTTCGCGACGCGGGCCGAACCGGCGGTGTGTACGTCACCGGCTACAACGATATCGATGCGATCAAGCCGTTGATCGCCGACGGCCGCGTGCTCGCCACAGTCAATCAGTTCGCCGCGCGGCAAGCCGTGTTCGGCGTCGATGTGGCGTTGAAGGCGGTGACCGAACAAAGAAAGCAGAGCGAATTGTCGAGCGTGATCGAGACGCCGCTGCAGCTTGTCACCGCCGCGAATCAGTAACCACGCGAGCCGTCCGTGCGAGCCGTCGCAAAGCTGCTGCGAGCGAGAGCGGTTCCACGCTCGCATCGGCGCATGTCACGTCGATTATTCCGCCTTGACCTTGCGCGGCTTGGTGGCTTTTTCGAGTTTGTTGTATTCGAACTCAGGCACCGACTTCAACGCATCTTTCGTCGCACCGGCGAGGAACAGGTTGCCGTCGCGGATCTCGAAGTGATCCACCGGGATCGCCACATAGTGCTTGCCCATGCCGAGGAAGCCGCCCACCGACACGACCGCATACGTCACCTTGCGGTCCGGCGAAATGATCACGTCGTAGATGCTGCCGATCTTGTCGTTCAGATCGTTGTAGACCGGCTCGTCGACCAGCGCGCGCCGCACGCTCCAGCCCTTGAGCAGCGCATTGGTTTGCTCGACCGTGCCGCCGAGCGGTTGCAGTCCGGCAATCTGCGCATAGGCGCCTTGCGAGGCGCAGATCGCAGCGAGGGCGGTCGCGCAGATCAATGTTTTTGCTTTCATTTTCGGCTCCTTATTGTCTGTTTGGCGGTCAGCTTCATAGCCCCGTATGCGGAAGCACGTGACGTGCCCGGGTGCCGGCGTGAAGCGTCATTCGTGCCCCGCGATCAGGATTCACACAGTCCACGGCTCTGTACGCCCGGCCACAGAGCGCAGTGCGGCAACGATGCACAATCGGCGTGATATCCGGGCGGTGCCCGTGGCGCACCTGCGCCCGGCGCGCCCGCCGGCGCGAACCGAGACGCGGCGAGGGCGGCCACCGCCTGCCGCATTGGAGAAGCAATGGGTTGGAAAAATCTGCTGATCGAAGCGCCGGTCTGGTTGATGGGCCGCTTCCACCCGCCACGGTTCGATCCGGCTCGCGACACGCCGCGCGAGATTCTCGTGCTGCGCCCGAACGATTTCGGTGAACTGCTCACCACCACGCCGCTCTTCGAGGCATTGCGCACACGCTTTCCGACGACGCGCCTGATCGCCGGCGTAGGTAGCTGGGGGCGTCCGATACTCGAAAACAATCCCTTCGTCGACGAGATCGTGGAGATCGACGCGCCGTGGAACAACAAGCTGGTCGAGGACCGCTCGCACGGCAACGTGCTGCGTTTTCTGTGGAAGTCCCCGCAGGTCGCCGCACTGCGCGCGCGCGGCGGCTTCGATGTGGGTATCGACGTGCTGGGCAGCTACATGGGCGCGCTGCTGATGATGCGCGCGGGCGTGCGGTATCGCATCGGCGTGCGTGGCTATCGCGGCGGCTGGAGCGGGTGCCAGGCGTTTATTGAATTCGCCGCCCGGCAATGCGGCCGCGCCGCGCTCGCGCAGGGCGAACTGCTCGGCGCAACGGCGCTGCCGCAAGCGCGCCCGCAACTGTTCCTCACCGACGACGAGCGCGCCACCGCCGCGCAAATCTGGAATGCGGGCAACGTGCCGGGGCGTCGCACGGTGCGGTTGATCGTCGGCGTTGGGGCCGGCGTGCCGACCAAAGCATGGGACGCGCGCCAGGTCGGCGCCGCGCTCGCGCGGATCGCGCAGACATTGGAACAAGCCGGCGACGCATGCGATATCGTGATCGTCGGCAGCAAAGCGGATCAGGCGCGCGCCGCCGAGGCGATCGCCTCAGCGGGTTCGGGCGTGCCGGTCCGCTCGCTGGCAGGCGAGGTGCCGATGCGCGTCACGTTCGCTCTCACCGAAGAGGCCAACGTCGTGCTGACGAACTCGACGATGCTGATGCACGTCGCGGCCGCGTTTCTCCGTCCGACCGTCGCCGTGATCGGCGGAAGCATCACCAAACCCGACAGGCACGATGCTATCTGGGGTTATCCGCCGCCGTATCGCAGTGTGTCGCCTGAGCAGTATGTCGCGGGCGAACATGCGCGGAACTGGCCGAGCGTCGAGCGGGTCGTGCAAGCGGTGCTGGAGGCGGTCGACACGCAGCGGGCGCGAGTCGGCGCGGCAGCCTGACGCCGTGCTGCCGCTGCGGCTTCCGCACCGTTTTATCCACGGCGGTAGAATTTAAATTCTTCCTGCCTCGCAGCACGGACCTTGTACAAGGACGGAGCCATTGCCGTGGATACGCCTGACCTCTACACCCTCTACCGGGATTACATCGGCTGCCTGAACAAACAGGACTGGCCGAACCTCGGGCAGTACGTCGACGACAACGCGCACTACAACGGTCAGCGCATCGGCTTATCCGGCTATCGCGAAATGCTGGAGAGAGACTTCCGCGAAATTCCCGACCTTTATTTCAACATCCAGTTGTTGATTTCGGATCCGCCTTATATAGCCAGCCGGCTCGGCTTCTCCTGTACGCCGAAGGGCACGTTCCTCGGCCTCGCCGTCAACGGCAAACGCGTTTCCTTCACGGAGAACGTGTTCTATCAATTCCGCAATGGAAAGATCGAGCAGGTCTGGTCGGTGATAGATAAGGCGGCCATCGAAGCGCAACTCGAATCCACCGGCGCCGCCTGAACATTGAGCCGTTAGTTTTGCGGCCACGTGTCCCCGCCGGACCGGTCACCTTCGTTGGCGTTGCACGCCAACTCCGCAGATTCAACGAGCCGCGATGGTTGGCGGCGGTGTCTGCACGACAGGCGCGGCGGCTTGCAGGATGTCGTCTCGAACGCCCGTACGCGGCGGATAGATGCGTATGCAATTGATGGTCTGTTTGGTCGCTTTGGCGGCGTCGCCTTCGGACACGAGATGCCGGTCCCAGCCCTCCGTGTACACGGCGCCCCAGGGACCGAGATCGAGAATGGTCGTGTACCAGTCGATATGAAGCGGCAGCATCTCGCCACCGAGCAGATCGCAGACGACGTTGTGACCGGCGTAGCGCCCCATCGGCCGGCCGTGCTGGCATGACATGACCGATGGCCGCGCGCCGTCGATCAACACACGCGCGCAATCGCCGGCAGCGAATACCTGCGGGACATTTTCCACGCGCATGAAGGCATCTACCGGAAGGCGTCCAAAAGGATCGAGTGTCACGGGAATTTGCGCGGTCAGTGCGTTCGCGCGCATGCCGCCGCACCAGACCACCGTGGCCGCTTCAATGCGCGTGCCATTCGTGAGCTCGACGCCGTCGGCGTCCACCGACTGCAGGGATACGCCCGCAAGCATCTCGACGCCAAGGGCGTTCATGGCACGCTCGATGACAGGCTGCGCACCGCCCATCGCCTGGCCGATCTTAGCCGAGCGATCGGCCAGCACGACATGCACGGCGTCTCGGTGCGCGTCGCCCGCGATGCCGCGCAAGCGCGCCGGCAGTTCGGCCGCCAGTTCGATGCCCGTCAAGCCGGCCCCGACCACCACGGCCGTAAACGGACTCGCCGCACTCGCGAGCGCCGGCAAGCCGCGCAAGTGCGCCGCGAGTTTCGTTGCGCCTGAGAACGTATCGACGTCGAACGTGTGCTCGGTCAAACCGGGAATATCGGGGTGGACGAGCTGGCTGCCCGCCGCGATGACCAGCCGGTCGTAGACAAGCGTCTGCGTCAGCCCTCGGGTCTGAACGGTGATGCGGCCGTCGGCCGAGTCGATGCCGGATACCGAGCCTTCGACGAGCTGCACACCAATCGGCCCGAGAACATCGGCGAGTGGCACGCGCGTCTCGTCCAGATTCTGTTCGTAGTTCCGCACCCGAATACTGTGATACGGCGTGCCGTTGATGACGACGACTTCCACCTCATCGGCGGGCACGCGCAGTTCGTCGAGTTTGCGCGCCGCGCCCACCGCACTCCACAGTCCGGCGAAACCTGCGCCGATCACCACGATCCGCTTCAAGACGTTCTCCTATGGAAATCTTGCGTGGACCTTCAGATGCCCCGCGCAGCAGCCGATTTCAGGGCCATGATGGTCCGCGCTGGTAGCTTACTCGCGCCGAAGCGGACGCTGAAGCCGATCGTCAGTGCTCCTCCGCCATGTTCGACGCCATGTCCGACAATTTGAGCGACTGCGATATAATCGCATGCGATGTATAATATCGCCAGCGAGGCGTGAGCCTCTACCCAACGAGGACGCAGATGAAATCCACCGACCAACCCGCTTCCACGGATGTGAAGCTCTCCGACTTCCTGTGCTTTGCGGTTTATTCCGCGAACCTGGCATTCGGCAAGGCCTACAAGCCGATTCTCGAAGAGCTTGGGCTGACGTACACGCAATACATCACGATCATCGCGCTGTGGGAGGAGGACAACCAGACTGTCAGCAGTCTGGGCGAGAAGCTGTTCCTCGAGTCCAACACGCTCACGCCGATTCTGAAGAAGCTGGAGGCGGCAGGCTATGTGGAAAGGCAGCGGGACCCCGAAGACGAGCGTCAGGTGCGGGTAGGTCTCACGAAAAGTGGCCGGCGCTTGCGCGAAAAAGGTCTGAACATGGACCTCGTCGAGGCAACCGGCCTCGCGCCGGATGAGTTCTCGAAAGTCCAGAAGGCGATCGTGACGCTGCGCAACAATCTCGTCAAAGCGGTGCAGAACGGGGAATGAGCGGCGGATCGTGCGATCCATGCGCCCATCGTCAGGCGCGTTGCCAAACGAAAAAGCCCGCGGACGATGTCCGCGGGCTTCTTGTTTTTTTGCGCCACGAAAATGCTCGACCGTCGGCGCTGATTTCAAGCTTCAGCCGCGCTCGGGCAGCTTCCAGTTCGGGCGAACGAAGTGGCACGTGTAGCCGTTGGGAATGCGCTCCAGATAGTCCTGATGTTCCGGCTCGGCCTCCCAGAACGGGCCGGCCGGAGCGACTTCGGTGACCACCTTGCCGGGCCAGAGATCGGACGCCTCGACGTCGGCGATGGTGTTCTCAGCCACCCGCTTCTGCTCATCGTCGAGATAGAAAATGGCCGAGCGGTAGCTCATGCCGACGTCGTTGCCCTGGCGGTTCTTCGTCGTCGGATCGTGAATCTGGAAGAAAAACTCGAGGATCTTGCGATAGCTGATCTGGCTCGGGTCGAACACGATCTCGAGCGCTTCTGCGTGTGTGCCGTGGTTGCGGTAAGTGGCGTTGGGCACGTCGCCGCCCGTGTAGCCCACGCGCGTGGACAGCACGCCGGGGTAGCGGCGCAGTAGATCCTGCATGCCCCAGAAGCAGCCGCCGGCCAGGATGGCGGTTTCGGTTTGCGTCGTCATTTCAGTCCAATCCTTTCGTCAGTGGTTGGCTCGCCGTCTATCGGATGCGATCCCGCAAGCATGCCAGAGATCGGCCTGGCTAGCCGACCGGCAGGCAAAGCCCATCACGCCGCCATAGGCATGCGTAGCCGGCCGGGACGTTGGCGCGGCCGGCAGCACGCCTCAATGGCGTGCGTAAAGATTGTCGCGGGGAGCGACGACGGCACGGCTGCCGGATTCCGACTGACCGGAGACGACACCGCCATACGCCGCTTGCGAGCTAGCTGCATCGTCGTTGCTCGCGGCGACGGTTTGCGCGCTCTGGCCGCGTTGCGACGCCGGGGCGCCGACCGAAGGCCGGTAGAAGGGAGCCGGACCATAGCCGCTGGCGAACGCGGGCGCGGCGGCGGAGGCAGTAAGTGCGAGGAGCAGTGCAGCAACGAGTTTGGTTTTCATGGTGAAACTCCGCAAAAAAATGTTCGACGGCAGACGCGAGCCTCGACGGATCGCGTCCGGAAATGCCGGTTTAGCGATGAATAAAATCAGGCGACATTGACGACGACGTCGATGTTTCCGCGCGTGGCTTTCGAATACGGGCAGATTTCGTGGGCTTCATGCGCGATGGCCTCGGCAACTTCACGCGCCACGCCCGGCACGCTGACGTTAAAGCGGGCCTGGAGCAAATACGCGTCGCCGGTCATGCCCAGATCGATCTCGATTTCCACGGACAGATCGGACGGCAGCGTCACTTTCTTCGCTTGGGCTACGAGGCCGATCGCGGAGATGTAACAGGCCGACCAGGCGCCGGCGAACAGCTGTTCCGCAGTCGGATGCGCCTCTACAGCCGGGAACGCGATGTCCGCGCCGGCGCCTTTGGCTGCCGACAGATTGAGGTTGACGCGACCGCCGCGGCCGCTGAACGTGGTGTGGGTTTTGCCGGTGAGCAGGACATTTTCGATCTTGGTCATGATGAATTCCTTGAAGGACTGAGCTGTGAAGTTGCTTTAAATCGCATGCGATGTAATCGCATGCGTCGAATAGTGGACGAGAAGTTTCGCCTTGTCAAGCGCATAAGATTAAATCGCATGCGATTTTTATTGTCTGAGACGGCAGGCGGCTGCCGGCCTAGGCGCGCGCTTGACTGACTGGGCTGGCGGCACAGCCGCTGACAACGATTTCCGACCAGTTCGCGCGTTCCGATCGACTAGACTACGAGGTAGCCCAAATCCCACGCGCACCACGCCGTAAAGCGAAAGATGATCCCGGAGGACGACAAGCGAGTCGGCGCCGATGCGCAAAGCCGCGCGGCGAGCGATGGCGTTCGAGGCGAACCCGTGGGCGAGCGTCGGCGCGGCGTCCTAGGCCTCGCGACGACATGGCTGGACCAGCTCGATCCCGGCACGCATCGCCGAATCAAGGGACTGCGGCTCGTCACCGCGTACGGAATCGCCGCAGCGCTCGGAACGTTGCAGGACGTCACCCACGGTCTGCCCGGCGCGCCGCTGGTCGGTTCGCTGGCCGGCAACTTCGCGCTGTGGGCCAGCGTCTCGGAGGCGCGCATTTCCCGGCCCGAGTCCAGCCGCGATCTGGCATTCCTGTGTGCCGCCGCCGTGCTCGGCGCGGCCATGTTCATCGCGTTCGCTCCACTCCTGCAGACCATCGGCGCGGCCGGCCCCGAGCTGACGCTCGTCACGGGCGCGTTTCTCGTCGGCTACCTCAAACGCTTCGGCATTCTGGGTGCCGGAATGGGCTCGCAAATATTCATCGGCCAATTGCTGGCCTACAACGTCCATCTGATGCCGGTCGACATGCCGGCCGTCGTGATGGCGGGACTGATCGCCATGCTCGCGTCCATTGTCCCGCGTCTGCTCAGCGGTCCGGCGGAACGTCCGGCCATGACGGTGCTTTCGGCCGTCAATGTGCCGGATCGGTGGGAAGTGTCGGCTGAACTCATCATGGGCCTGCAGGCGGCGAGTGGCGCGCTGGTCGTGGTCGTATTGAACGAGACGATCGGACTCAAGGAGTCCGCCTGGGCCATCACGGCAAGCACCTACGTGGTGGCGGGTTCGGCGAGTGGCACGGCGCAGCGGGTGCGCCGACGGATCATCGGCACCCTGGTCGGCGTTCCGCTGGGTCTGGCCTGCCTGCCGCTCGTCGAGCATGTGCCGCTGCTCGCCTGGGCCGCCGTCGCGGCCGCCATGATCATCTACGCGATGGCGTTGCCCGAGCGTTACGACGTCGCTTGCGGAGCGTTCGCCTTCACCTTGATCGTGACACTGGCGATCGGCGGCGTGCACTCCATTTCGTTTCTTGGCGCGCGCGCGTGGGAGACGCTGCTCGGCGGAGCGGTCGGCCTGCTGGCGGCGAAGTTCATCTTTCCGCTGCGCGTGTGACGGGTTGTCGAGGCGAGCGTCGCGCGACGATCCGTGCGCCTACGATCCGAGCTTTTCCATCAGGAAGTCGACGAAACTGCGCACGCGCGACGACAGATGCCGTGCATGCGGATAAAGCAGCACGAACGGCCGCGAACAGCCGCCATAGGGAATGAGCAGTTCCTTGAGCGTTCCCGCCGCGAGATCTTTCTCGACGATAAACCGATAGGTTTGAAAAATGCCCGCCCCATGACGCGCAAGCGTGGCCCCGGCAAGCACGTCGCCCGATGACGTGTATCCGCCGCTCGTCATCGTCTCGACAACCTCGTTTTCGTATTTGAACAGCCACGGTAGATTGCGGCCGGTGCTCGGCAATGCGTACTGGACGCAGTCGTGATGGACCAGGTCGTCCGGCGTTTTCAGTTTGGCGGCGCCACGCAGATAGGCCGGCGAGGCGACGACCACCAGTTCCGCGTCCTCGATCGTGCGCGCAATCAGCCCGGAGTCTCCGGGCGCCGCGCCGCGAATGGCCAAATCGAAGCCTTCCTCGCCGAAGTCGATGTTGCGATTGCTGAGATGCGTTTCGACGGTGACGCCCGGATAGCGTCGACGAAACTCGGCCAGCAGGGGCAGCACGCGATAGTGTCCATACGGCGTCGGCATGCTGATGCGCAGCACGCCGGTCGGCGCGGTTTGCTGTCCGGTCGCTTCACGCTCGGCTTCGGCGAGCTGGGCCAGCGCCAGACGACATTGTTCGCAGTACCGTCGTCCCGCATCGGTCAGCCGGATCTGCCGGGTGGTCCGCACGAACAATCGCACGCCGAGGCGCTCCTCCAGACGCGCGACCGTACGGCTGACGGCGGCCGGTGTGACGCTCGCGGCGTTCGCGGCCTCGGTGAAACTCTCCAGTTCGGCCGCCAGGCAGAACAGTTCGATACTGCCCAGAAGCACATCTTCAAATTGACGCTGCATGGTCTCTCGGCGAAGTGCCTGATGGCGCGATCTGGTGCGGTGCGGAACGCCGCATGGAACGGCCGCAATGCGAACGCAGCGGCTCGGCCGCGTTCGGCGCGGAACAGGGGTTCGTACGGAATATCAGGACTATATTGTAGTGAGACTCCATGAGGAAGCGACATGACCAATCAGACAGGCAAGCGTGCCTTGCTGCCCTTGCTGGGTATCGATAAACCGATCATTCAGGCGCCAATGGCGGGTGTCAGCACGCCCGCACTGGCCGCGGCCGTTTGCAACGCGGGCGGCTTGGGCTCGTTAGGCGTCGGAGCGATGAACGCCGACGGCGCGCGCAAGGTGATCAGGGAGACGCGCGCGCTGACGGGCAAGCCGTTCAACATCAACGTGTTCTGCCATCAGCCTGCGCAAGCGGACGCGGCGCTCGAGCAGCAATGGTTGCGCTGGCTTGCGCCGCATTTCGAAAAGTATGGAGCAACGCCACCGGCGAAGCTGTCGGAGATCTACACGAGCTTCCTTGCGGACCCCGCCATGCTGGCGGTTTTTCTGGAGGAGAAGCCGGCGATCGTCAGTTTTCACTTCGGCTTGCCGTCAGCCGATGTCATCGCCGAGTTGAAGAAGGCGGGCATCACGCTGCTCGCCAGTGCGACCAATCTGGAGGAGGCGGCGCAGGTTGAAGCGGCGGGCGTGGACGCGATCGTGGCGCAAGGTATCGAGGCCGGCGGGCATCGCGGTGTCTTCGACCCGGATGCATTCGACGACCGGTTGGGCACGTTCGCCCTGACGCGTTTGCTGGTCAGGGAATGCCGGCTGCCGGTGATCGCCGCCGGCGGCATCATGGACGGCGCCGGCATTGCGGCGGCGCTCGCGCTCGGCGCTCAGGCCGCGCAGCTTGGCACGGCCTTCGTGGCGTGTCCGGAAACGTCGATCGACGAGGGTTATCGTCGCGCGTTGCTCGGCGAGGCGGCTCGCCGTACGACTTTCACGGCGGCGATCTCCGGGCGGCTGGCGAGAAGCATGGCGAACAGCTTCACGGCGCTTGGCGCCGACGCGCGTTCACCCAGTCCGCCCGCCTATCCGATCGCCTACGATGCCGGCAAGGCGTTGAATGCGGCAGCGAAGGCGCAAGGGGAGTTCGGCTACGGCGCGCAGTGGGCAGGCCAGGCCGCCGCGCTGGCAAGGTCGTTGCCCGCAGCGGAACTGATGATCCAACTGGAGCGCGAACTGAAGCAGAGCATCGAGCAACTGCGGCAGTTCGCGAACTGAAAACTAGATGACTCAACGGGTTGAGCGACCCCGTTCCGACGCTCAACCCGGCTTCTGGGCCAGCTGCTTGCGATAGGCCTCGACCGGCAAGCCGCCCCAGCCCCAGTTCTCGGTGTCCACTTCCTCGATGACCACGAAGGTCGCCGCGAGCGGCTTGTTCAGCACGTCCAGCAGCACCTGACTGACGCCTGCGATCAGCCTGGCTTTTTCGTCAGCGGTGACGGCATCGTTGCCGGGGCTGGAACCTTCGCGGGTCACCTGGATTGTGACGATAGGCATGGCGTTCTCCGTAATCCTCGGTTGACGTGGAGGGCGCCGGGTGGCGGCGCCCTGGCGATCAGTGGCCTGCGCTCTGGCCGCCGTCGACGTGCAGGATTTCGCCCGTCACGAACGGCGCCGAGTCCAGGAACAGGACAGCGTTCACGATATCGCTCATTTCGCCCATATGTCCGACAGGATGCAGTGCGCCGAGCGCCGCATGCGTTTCTTCCGCATGCATCGGCGATTTGATGATGCCCGGCGAGACGGCGTTCGCGCGAATGCCCTTCTTCGCGTATTCGATGGCGAGGGACTTGGTGGCCGCGTTCAGGCCGCCTTTGGTGAGCGAGGCCAGCACCGACGGCACGCCGTCGATGGCGTGGTCGACGAGACTCGTCGAAATGCTGACAACGTGGCCGCTGCCGTTCTTTTCCATCTCGGCGATGGCGAGCTGCGTGATGAAGAAGAAGCCGTTGAGGTTCACCGCGGTGACCTGTGCGTAGTCTTCGGCCGTATAGCTGGTGAAGGGCTTGGCAACGAAGATGCCGGCGTTATTGACGAGCGTGTCGATGCGGCCAAAACGGGCTATGGCTTCACGAATCACGCGCTGTGCGGTGGCCGGTTCGCCGATATCGCCTGCCACGGTCAGGACGTTCGGATCTTCCGAGGGCTTGACCGAACGTGCCGTTGCGACCACGCGATAGTCGAGCTTGCGAAACGCGTTGACCAGTTCGGCGCCGATGCCTTGCGATGCGCCCGTGACGACAACGACTTTTTGTGATGTGCTCATGGCTGAATCTCCGGATAAGTAACTTGGGATCAAATGCTGATCGGGCCAGCGGCTCCGATAGATATGAAATCTAGGCGCATCGGCGCCGATCTCGAATACCCGCCATGGACAAACAGTCTTGCGTGCCAGGTACAAATAGGATTTGCGGTGAGTGAGCAGGCGCGCACGGCCTACGCCGCGCCCGAGGTCGCGTGTGGCTGCTTGGGGCGCTGATGCGATTTATTGCTGGCTTTCCGCCGATGCCATGCGAAAGACCGAGAGGCCTTCCATCGGGTCCAGTGCTTCCCGCCAGGGCGCGCGCTTCAGCATGCGGAGCGAGTCTTCGTAACCCGCGAGCCAGCGCCGTTTGATGCCGGCCGAAGAGAAATCGATGTCCCTGTTCAGGTCGTCGTTATCGAATGCCGGTGCGTCGAGTTCCAGCACGCGCATCGTCGTACCGCAGCCCCAGCCGAGCAGATCGCGCACCTCCGGATCATTCAGTGTCTCTTCAGGCAGATGCTGGCCGAGCTCGCGGATCACGTGACGCAAGCGGTGAATCTGCTTCTGCCGGTCGAGATGACTCTCCGCGCGGCTCGAATACTGAATGTCGCGTTGCCGGCTCATGACCTGCAAGATCGACTCGGGTTCGGGACCGCTCGAAGGCCACAACTGCACCGAAAAAATCACCGAGTCGCGCCGCGGCCGGTCGTCGAGCACGGCTTCGAGCGGCGTATTCGAATAGATGCCGCCGTCCCAGTACGATTCGCCTTCCAGTTGCACCGCCGGGAAGCCGGGCGGAAAAGCGGCGGAAGCCATCACGTGTTCGACGTCCAGCAGCGCATCGCGATTCGTGAAGTAGCGCATGCGTCCACTGCGGACATTGACCGTGCCGACGGTCAGCCGCGTCCTCTTCTGGTTCAGGTAGTCGAAATCGACTAGCGAAGCCAGGGTTTCGCGCAGCGGCCCGGTCGAATAGAACGCGGCCTGGTCGGAGCGAACGCGTGTCTGAAGGCCCGCCCACGACTGCAGCCGTGGCGTGAAAAACGACGGCACGCCTTGAGTGACCGTGGTGAAATCACGCAGCCAGTTGGCGAGTCCCGGCAGCCAGTCCGCCGCTCCGATGCCCTGACGTGCCACGCCGTTCCAGAACTGAGTCAAGCGTGCCATGCGATTCTCAGGCAGATTGCCGGCGATGATCGCGCCGTTTATCGCGCCGATCGAAGTGCCGATAACCCAGTGAGGCTCGACTTTGCCGTCATGAAGGGCTTGGTACACGCCCGCCTGGTAAGCGCCGAGGGCACCGCCGCCCTGAAAGACCAGCACGATCTGGCCAGGAATGTCCGGTGCGGTGTCCGATCCGCTGGTTGCGCCGGTCTGATGTTCGACGTGCGTTTCGTTGCCCATGACGAAGTCTCCCGAACCATGCTGCGGTGCCGCTGATTCTGCCACTGAAGTGGTCGATCAGGGCGCCGTGCAATGGCGGAGCCAGTTCAATGATCCCGTGCTCGATGGCCTGATCCAACGGGCGCTCGATCAGAACACGAGTCTCGCCGTCGCAAACGCGCGGGTGAGCCGCTCAATCGAACGATGTGACGCGCTAGGCTTTCGGCAGCTTGGATTTCTTGCCGCGTGCACGCGGCTTCGGCTCGACGCCTATACGTGAATCGCGGGCGAGCACCAGCGCCGTCAATTGTTCAGCGACTGTTTCGAATGCAGGATCGTCCTGCGTTACGTAGAGCCATTTGCCGAGCACCGGATGCGGCCGCAAAGCCGGCATCTCATCAATGAGCGCGGCGTGACGCTCGTGCGACGTGCACACTAGCAGTCCATTCCACGGCTTGTCGCGATCCGCGGCAATCAGGCATAAAAGCCCATCGATATAAGCGGCGTCGCTGCCGAACATCCGCTTGCCGATGTAAGTCGGATCGCGCTCGAACGCGTCGAAGATCCAGATCAGCGAGTTGCGGACGGACGAGGGCATCGGCGTGAAGACCTTGGCGACGTGGGCGATGAGGAGCGAAAAGCATAGCACCACAGCGCTCGGCCGCCTGTCTACCGTCAATTGGTGCAAATTACCGCGGTCAGCAGCAGTGGAATGACCGAGTGCACCTTGGCGGTGCTTCCGGACGCGCGCACGCGTGTTTCGACCGACTCGCTCGGCGCGGACAACACGACGCCGTATAACGGGCCCGCGAGCGCCTGGCCGCGGCCTTTCTTGAACATCCCGTCGTCCGGCTCATAACCGAGCACGGCGTACACGCGAAAGCCGAACACGGTCATATCGCTGCCGTGCACGGGACGAAACGCATTGACGGAGTTCTTGTCGACCCGCATGGGATTGGACTCGATGTACTTGTCGTCGATGAGTTCCGTAATGAACGCGTGAGGACGCGCCTGGCAGTCGAATTGTGCGTCGAGCGCGTAGGCGTGCGATGCCACCGGGCAGAAGCCGACGCTTGAGACGAGGAGTGCGGCAAGCACTCTGAAAGGACGAAGTTCCATAGCTGACATGCCCGAGCTGCGGGCGTCGGCAGACTGAACGCACGCTAGACATCAGTCTCTCATGGCTACGCGAACTGCGTACGTTCGTCAGCGAACGATGGCGGCGTGGCAGCCCGGTGCGGGCCGCGGCGTTGTCGACCGCCCGCATGCCCTTTTCGCCACCTCACGACACCTCAACTCACCGGCGGTTCTCAAACAGCTCGTTGAGTTGCGAGCCCGGCGCCGCGCCGGCGAAGCCGTCGAAGCGGCCCTGAGCGAGCGACTGCGCGGCCTGCATGAAACCGCCCCACGCCGCGCGGGCCAGCGCGCCGCCGACGCTGATGCGCCGCACGCCGAGCGCGGCCACGTCCTGCAGCGTGAACGCCGACGTGGAACCGATCAGCAGATTGACGGGCTTCGGCGCCACGGCGGCGACCACCGCCTCGATCTGTTCGCGCGTCTGAATGCCCGGCGCGTACAGACAGTCGGCGCCGGCCTCCGAATAGGCCTTGAGTCGCGCAATCGCGTCGTCGAGATCGGGCGAGCCGGCGAAGAAGTTCTCCGCGCGGCCCACCAGCAGCGTATCGCCGCCGTTTTCGTCGATGGCGCGGCGCGCGGCGCTGATCCGTTCGACGGCGACTTCGATGGAGAAAAGCGGCGCGGCGGCGTCGCCCGTGGCGTCTTCGATCGACAGGCCGGCCACGCCGGTTTCGATGGCGAGCCTGACACTTTCCGCGACCTCGTTCGGCGTGCTGCCGAAGCCGTTTTCGAAGTCCGCGTTGACGGGCAGATCGGTCGCTTCGACGATCTTGCGCAGATGCGCGAGGATCGCGTCGCGCGGCAAGCTGTTGTCGGCGTGTCCGGTGGACCAGGCAAAACCGGAACTGGTGGTGGCCAGCGCCTCGAAGCCGAGCGAATGCAGATAGCGCGCGCTGCCGGCATCCCACGGATTGGGCAGGACGAAACAACCGGACGTATGCAAGGCTTTGAACGCGGCGCGCTTCTCGGCGACGGTGCGGGACATGGCGTATCTCCTGAAAACGGACGAGCCTGAGCTGCCCGTGCTGGTTATGCGACCTCGAGGTCCACGACCGGGAAGTCGGTTTCGGTGTCCGCCGGGCGCGGATCGCCGGCGTGCTAGACGTTGTGCATGCGATGGATGCTGGTTGCGGCGGGTTCCATCATC
Source organism: Paraburkholderia sp. BL6669N2 (assembly GCF_003387275.1). Taxonomy (NCBI): domain Bacteria; kingdom Pseudomonadati; phylum Pseudomonadota; class Betaproteobacteria; order Burkholderiales; family Burkholderiaceae; genus Paraburkholderia; species Paraburkholderia sp. BL6669N2. Next base: position 3,844,640 of record NZ_QUNA01000002.1, read on the forward strand.
CGCGAAATCGTTGTTGCTGTGTGCGACATACGTAGGTTCGGATGGGCTTCTCCGCTCGCCGGTTCGGGAGCGCGCCTTTCGACACGCAACGACGAGGTAGCTCCGTGACTTCCGCGACTCCTGTTGCAGCAACCGGCGTCGCCGTACTACGAGACGCGATCGCGCTCAGTTTCGTGCAGGTTAGCCGTAACCGGCCGATACGTTAGCATTCGTTCGTCAGGCGGCGTCAGCGGAAAATCTCGGCAATCAGGTTCGCCACGGTCCGGATGCGCTCACTGTCGCGCAGCGCCGGATGCAGCACCATCCACACGTCCTGATCGAGCGCCTTGATGTGCTTCTCCACGCAGACGAGATCGCTCGTCGTGTCGCCGGCTAGCTGGGCGAGTATGCCGAGTCCTGAGCCGCCCAGCACGCCGTCGAACACACCCATGCCGTAGCTGCTGCGCAGCGACGGCGCCGGAGCGCCGGGCAGGGCCTTCAGCCATTGCGTCGCCGGGTGATCGGGCTGACGGTCGTCGTAGCCGACGAACGAGAGCTTGTCCCACTCCTTCTTCACGATCGCGGCCTTGTGGCGCAGATAGTAGTCGCGCGAGCCGAACAGCCCGAAGCGGATCCTGCCGATCCGGCGAACATAGAGATCGCCCTCTTCGGGGCACTCGGACCACAAAGCGATGTCCGCCTCGCGCCGCGCAAGGCTATAAGGACGCCGCGAAGTCAGGACTTCGATCGCGAGTCCGGGCAGCCGGTCCTGAAACGAGCCGAGCAGCTTCAGCAGAATGTACGACGGCCATTCGACGGCGTTGATCCGCACGGTGCCATGTGCGGGTGCGCCGCCGTTCACGTCCGCGGCGCGTTCGATCTGGTGCGCCAGGTCCTCCATCTGCTCCGCCCAGGCCAGCACCTTGGCGCCGAATGCCGTCACGGTACAGCCCGACGGCACGCGGTCGATCAACGGTTCGCCCAGCCGCCGCTCAAGCTCGGTCAGGCGGCGCGACAGGGTCGGCGCGCTCAGGTCGCACGCCGCGGCGGCCGAGCGCATGGTGCCTTCGCGGGCGATCGCCACCAGAATGCGCAAGTCGTCCCAATCCACGTGTTCCATTTTTGAAACGATAAGTTTTGAAATTTGACATAGCATAACGCAGTTCGCGAGGATAGGATTGGAGCTGGCCATACTTGCCCAGCATACGGGACGACCCTGATGGGTCAGCCAGTGGCGGCAAGTGCGGTGTTCCTACCTATCACACGACTCAACGGCTCTCAGTAGACCGAACGAGCGATACGGAGACATCAATGATTCGCCATTTCCTACCGGCGCGCCGTCGCGCCATCGCAGCCGGCGCAGCTTTCCTCGCTGTGTCGATTTTGCCGATGCCGGCAGCCTTCGCCCAGGCCGCCCATAAACCGAAAGTCGCGCTGGTGATGAAGTCGCTCGCCAACGAGTTCTTCCTGACCATGGAAACGGGCGCCAAGGATTATCAGAAGCAGAATCCGGCAAAGTTCGATCTCGTCACCAACGGCATCAAGGACGAGACTGACACCGCGAACCAGATCCGCATCGTCGAACAGATGATCGTTTCGAAGGTCGACGCGCTGGTGATCGCGCCGGCTGATTCCAAGGCGCTGGTGCCGGTCCTGAAGAAAGCGGTCGATGCCGGCATCATCGTGGTCAATATCGACAACAAGCTGGACAACGACGTGCTCAAGTCGAAAGACCTGAACATCCCGTTCGTCGGGCCGGATAACGCGAAGGGCGCACAGAAGGTCGGCGACTACCTGGCCAAGCACCTGAAGGCGGGCGACAACGTCGGCATTATCGAAGGTGTCACGACCACAACCAACGCGCAGCAACGTACGGCCGGCTTCAAGCAGGCCATGCAATCGGGCGGCATGAAGGTCGTCGCGCTGCAATCGGGCGAGTGGGAAATCGACAAGGGCAACGCCGTCGCGAGCCAGATCCTCAACGCGAATCCGGACGTCAAGGCCTTGCTGTGCGGCAACGACAACATGGCGATCGGCGCCGTGTCGGCTGTGCGCGCGGCCGGCAAGGCGGGCAAGGTGCAGGTGGTCGGCTATGACGACATTAACGCGATCAAGCCGATGCTCAAGGACGGCCGCGTGCTCGCCACCGCTAATCAATACGCCGCCAAGCAGGCAGTGTTCGGCATCGACACGGCTTTGAAGGCGCTTTCCGAACACAAGAAGCAGTCTGAATTGTCCGGCGTCGTCGAAACGCCGGTCGATCTGGTCACCAAGTAAGACGGGTGCAAGGTGTGGCCCGCTCCGTCAAGGGGCCACGCCGTCTGATTTCTGTCCAGCCTGAATCAATCTGATGTCCACTCCTATTTCATCCCTTGCTGACGCCGCCCCCGTGCTGCGCGTGCACGGCGTCGGCAAGACCTACGTCGAGCCCGTGCTCGCCGATGTTTCGCTCGAATTGCACGCGGGCGAAGTGCTGGCGCTGACCGGCGAAAACGGCGCGGGCAAGAGCACCTTATCCAAGATTATCGGCGGCCTCGTCACGCCGACCGCGGGTTCGATGACCCTCGGCGGCGCAGCCTATACGCCGGCCAGCCGCAACGACGCCGAGGCGCTCGGCGTGCGCATGGTCATGCAGGAGCTGAACCTGCTGCCCACGCTCTCAGTGGCCGAGAACCTTTTTCTGAACCGTCTGCCGCGGCGCGGCATGTTCGGCTGGATCGACCGCGCCAAGCTGCGCGAGGATGCACGGCATGCCATGGCGCAAGTCGGCCTCGACGCAATTGATCCCGACACGCTGGTCGGCACGCTCGGCATCGGGCATCAACAGATGGTCGAGATCGCGCGCAATGTGATCGGCGATTGCCGCGTGCTGATTCTCGACGAACCCACCGCGATGCTGACCGCCCGCGAAGTCGATCTGCTGTTCGAGCAGGTCGAGCGGTTGAAGGCGCGCGGCGTCGCGCTGGTGTACATCTCGCACCGGTTGGAAGAATTGAAGCGTATCGCGAGACGCGCTGCCGTGTTGCGCGACGGCCGGCTCGTACATGTCGACGAGATGGCCAATCTCACCACCGACCGTATCGTGACCCTGATGGTCGGCCGCGATATCGGCGACCGGATCGATCTCGGCGAGCGGCGCATCGGCGAGGTGGCCTTCAAGGTCAGCGGCATGACGCGCGAGCCGGTGGTGCGCGACGTGTCCTTCGAGGTCAAGGCCGGCGAGATTTTTGGCATCAGCGGACTGATCGGCGCCGGGCGCACGGAGTTGATGCGGCTTATCTATGGCGCTGACCGCGCGGACGCGGGCACGGTGTCGATCGGTCGCGAAGGCGGCGCGCTTGAGCCTGTGGCGATCGCTTCGCCGTCTGACGCCGTGAAGCACGGCATCGCGCTGATCACGGAAGATCGCAAAGGCGAGGGCCTGTTGTTGACCCAGCCGATTGCCGCCAACATTTCGCTGGGCCACTTGCGTTCGGTGTCGAGCAAGGGCGTGGTGGACGGCCGTCGTGAAGCGGCTTTGGCGCACCAGCAGATCGACGCGATGCGCATTCGCAGTTCCGGGCCGTCGCAGCCGGTGTCCGAGTTGTCGGGCGGCAATCAGCAGAAGGTGGTGATCGGCCGGTGGCTCGCGCGCGATTGCACGGTGCTGCTGTTCGATGAGCCGACGCGCGGCATCGACGTCGGCGCGAAGTTCGATATCTATGCATTGATGGGCGCGCTGGCTCGCGAAGGTCGAGCACTGGTGGTGGTATCGAGCGACCTGCGCGAATTGATGGCGATTTGCGACCGGATCGCGGTGATGTCGGCGGGACGCATGACGGGCCTGTTCGAGCGCGGCAACTGGACTCAGGACGCGCTGCTGGCGGCGGCATTCGCAGGCTACGCCAAGCGCGATGACATGTTGCACGAGCCGATCGAACCCGACGCGAAGGCGCCCGACGAAAGTAAATTAGTGGAGTATTGAGCATGACCGTTGAAACCAGTCTGCCTACACTGCAGAACGAACCACCCAAAAACGCAAAGCCACTTGGCACGCGACTCGGATTGTCGAACTACCTTGGATTGCTCGGCGCGCTCCTCGGGATGATCGTGCTGTTCTCGCTGCTGAGTTCGCACTTTCTGACTTACGACACGTTCAGCACGATCGCCAACCAGATTCCCGATCTCGTCGTGATGTCGATCGGCATGACGTTCGTGCTGATCATTGCCGGCATCGATCTGTCGGTCGGCTCGGTGCTGGCGCTCGGCGCGGCGCTCACGAGCGTCGCGGCCCTGCAATGGCATTGGCCGGCGCTGCCCGCGGCCTTGCTCGGTATGGCGGGCGCGACGCTAACCGGCTGCGTGACCGGCGCGATCACCGTGGCATGGCGGATTCCGTCGTTCATCGTGTCGCTCGGCGTGCTGGAAGCCGCGCGCGGTCTCGCGTATCAGTTGACCAACTCGCGCACGGCTTATATCGGCGATGCCTTCGATTTTCTCTCCAACCCGGTCGCGTTTGGCATCTCGCCGGCTTTCATCATCGCCATTGTGGTGATGGTCGCCGCGCAGTTCGTGTTGACGCGTACCGTCTTCGGACGCTATCTGGTTGGCATCGGCACGAACGAGGAAGCGGTGCGGCTCGCGGGCGTCAATCCGCGGCCTTACAAGATCGCGGTGTTCGCGATGATGGGACTGCTCGCCGGCCTCGCTTCGCTATTCCAGATTTCGCGGCTCGAGGCCGCGGATCCGAATGCCGGGCAGGGTATTGAATTGCAGGTGATCGCGGCGGTGGTGATCGGCGGAACGAGTCTGATGGGCGGGCGCGGTTCGGTGACGAGCACATTCTTCGGCGTGTTGATCATTTCGGTGCTGGCCGCGGGTCTTGCGCAGATCGGCGCGACCGAGCCGACCAAGCGCATCATCACGGGAGCTGTGATTGTCGTGGCTGTCGTGCTGGATACTTATCGAAGCCGGCGTCGTCGCGCCGGGTAATTGTGAACGTCCCGTGGATGGTCAGCAGCTTTGCATGGGACCGGAGGAAGTGCTGAAGGGCTAACTCTGGTCGACCGCGTTGCATGGGACCGGAGGAAGTGCTAAAGCACTAACTCTGGTCGACCGCTGTGCATGGGACCAGAGTAAGCGCTAAAGCGCTAACTCTGGTCGACAGGAGAAAATGAAAGTGTCAAAAGAAACGAAACAAGGCCGGGTGCTGGTAGTGGGCAGCATCAATACGGATCTCGTCGCGCGCGCACCGCATTTGCCGCGCCCCGGCGAGACGATTGGCGGACATGAGTTCTCGCAGGTCGCCGGCGGCAAGGGCGGCAACCAGGCGGTTGCGGCCGCGCGCATTGGCGCGCAGGTGGCCATGGTCGGATGCGTCGGCAAAGACGCGAACGGCGCGCAGCGCGTCAAGGATCTGGAGGCGGAAGGGATCGACTGCAGCGGCGTGGAGGTCCACCCGGGCCAGCCGACCGGTGTCGCTATGGTGACAGTATCCGATGACGGGCAGAACACGATTGTCGTGGTCGCCGGCAGCAACGGCGAACTCACGCCGGAAAGCGTGGCTCGCCATGAAGCTGCCGTCAAGGCTTGCGATGTCGTGGTGTGCCAACTGGAAACGCCGTGGGATTCTGTTCACGCAACGCTCGCGCTCGCTCGCCGGCTCGGCAAGATCACCGTGCTGAACCCGGCGCCGGCGACGGGGCCGTTGCCGGCGGAATGGCTGCCGCTGGTCGACTACCTCGTGCCGAACGAGGTCGAAGCCGCCATCCTGGCCGGTCTGCCGGTCGAATCGCAAAGCGGCGCGCGGCGCGCGGCGACGGAGTTGCAACAGGGCGGGGCGCGCAATGTGATCGTCACGCTCGGCGCGCAGGGCGCGTATCTGCTGGTGGAAGGCGGCGAGGGCATGCATTTCCCCGCGCCTCAGGTGCAAGCGGTCGATACGACGGCGGCCGGTGACACTTTTATCGGCGTCTTTGCCGCGCAACTTGCCTCACGGCAACCGCTGGAAAGCGCGATCAGCCTCGCACAACGCGCGGCGTCGATCTCCGTGACGCGCGCGGGTGCGCAGCCTTCCATACCGACACGCGCGGAAGTCGACAGCGCAGCCTGACACGGATGCCGGTTGTGACATGAGGCGCTCCGGATTGCCACTTTTGGTGGCTCGACGTTGATTTATCGGCACCATCTCACGATGGTGTTCCCTTGTTAATCGCGCTCTCCAATGGACGAAACATGAAATCACAATACGTAGGCATGCTGATGATGTCGCTAGGAGTGGCTGCGTGCGGAGGCAGCATATCGACCACTGATCCTCTCGCCAACTCGCCGAAGGTCATCATCGATTCAGACTTCAACACGATGGGCGACGACGGCCAGCTTTTCGCCATGACCACGCAGTTGATGGGGCAGGGCAAGGTCAATCTGCTTGGACTCACCGTCGTTACCGGCAACGACTGGTTGCTGCAGGAAGAGTCGGATGCGCTCAAGGCGGTGGAACGGATGGGCGTGCAGAACGTCGTGGGTGTGTACGGCGGGGCCCGTTATCCGCTGCAATACGACGTAGCGAGCATTCGCGCGCAGCAGGTCGCCAATCCGAACGGCTACTTCGGCGCGTGGAGCCGGCCCGAGCCGACTCAGCAGTCTCAACTCGTTGCGCCGCCGGACGGGTTCGCGGCGTCGACGAAACTGCAGGCGCAGGGCGCGGCGGATTTCATGATCCAGACCATCAAGCGCTATCCGAACCAGGTCACTATTCTGGAGGTCGGGCCGCCCACTAACCTTGCCACGGCGATCATGAAGGCGCCGGAGATCGTACCGCTGATCAAGCGAATCGTCTACATGGGCGGCGCAATGGCGGTGCCGGGCAATGCGAATGCCGTGGGAGAACTCAACTGGTGGTTTGATCCGCTGGCTGTGCGCACGGTATTGCAGACGTCGATTCCACAAGCCGTGATTCCGCTCGATGTGACGAATACGGTGCCGCTGACACAAAGCGTCTATGACCAGATCGTCAATAATCCGAGCAAGCAGACCGCGGTGACGAAGGCGTACGGGATTGCTAATGCCGGGGCGTTCGCTAGCAATACCGATCTGTTCGATACGTTGACGATCGCGTATTTCCTTGATCCTGCTTACGCTACGCAAACAAAGAGTGCGTATCTGGATATCGATACGACGAGCGGTGAAGATCAGGGGCATGTGAAGGTATATCCGGACCAGCCGGCGGCAGGAGCTTCGCCGCAGAAGATCACTTATGTCACGCAGTTTGATAACGACCGGTTTTTTGGCCTTTATGTGGATCTGCTGACAAGGCCTGTGCCGATTGCGTTGCCGTAAGGTGATGGGTAAGCGTCCTGAGCCGGGAACGTTGCAGAGGCACACGCTCCCCGTTCAGACTTGATGGACGAGTTCTTCCGAGGGGCGTGCCATAGTTTCCGGCTGGTCGTCCGACTACTTAGCGCACGCTCGCCCAGCAGGGAGACGCCGCTCATTCCATTTTTCTCTTCAGCGCTCGCTTGATGCCACGCCGGTCGCAAAAGAAAGTGCGCCGAGCTCAATTGCCGATCTGGGCGAAAACGCGTGGCCACTGAATAGTCTTTATCCGCCAGTTGTACCTGCTCCGAACATCGTTTGCGAGCAGGGTTGGTGCGCAGGAGACTAATGGCGGCGAATGACTAACTATCGGCCGATGTGCCGGCGCTGACCCTGCCAGCGCGGAACAAAAGCAGTGGCAGAATCTTAGTCATCTAGACGAAAAAATCCAGGTTGCGGTCCGCGAACGACTTTATTCATACGTAAGGTGTTCACGCCCCGGACGCTTCGCCTCGCGTTTACCCGACGAAAATTAAGCTAACGTAAAGATAGAGGATTTTCTAGACTCCTTTCTGTTGTTTCGTTCCTCTGACATTTCAGGCCGGACAATGGCGAAGCAGAAAGAAGAACAGGGGCATAAAGATGCGAAGCACGAAGGCGGCGGCTTTTGGCATTTGTTCGGCCGGGCTGCTCTATCGGTAGTGCTGGGTATTGTGCTTGCTTTTCTGCTGCCCACACGGTTTGGCGAGGAAATGGGTGCGCAGACGATGGCGCGCTATGCGGCGCCGTTCTCAGGCTATCTGTTTGACCGCGCACGAGCGAAGGTGGTCGATAACAACCGGGTCGATTGGTACAGCAAGAGCATCACCGTGCTCGTAATCGATGCCGAGGTTCTCCGTGCTTGCAAAGAAGGCTGGCCGGCTCATTACTCTTTTTACAGCTGGCTTCTGCAATATCTCAACAGGTTTCCGCCGAAGGGTGTGTTCATCGACGTGATTCTTTCCCAGTCCAAGGGGCAGGATGCCGCGAAACGCAAAAAAGCCAAGGAACTCAAGGATCCAGAGGAACCCGAATGTCGCGATGAAACCGTTGATCCTGGTCCGATCGAGACATTGGATGAGTCTGACTTCGACCACTTCAGAAACGCGCTCATGCGCCTGACATCGCGGAATAATGTACCGGTGTTTCTGGCTGCTCGGCGGACGATTGAAAACACGCTCGTCACCAACCCGGATCTCGACAGCGATGACGACTTGAAGAAACTGAAACGTGTTGGCATTGAGTTCTCTGCCCATTCGGTCGACCGGCTGGCATGGACTTATCCACTCGTTTATCCCAAAGACGAATCGGCCGGCAAAAAAGAACCGAGCCTCGAGCAAACCGCGCATAGTATGCCGGAGCAACCCGGCACTTCGGAAGACGACTGTCCACGGAGCGCCGCCTTCTCGATTTTCAAGGAGTTGTACCACGGAACACTTGATGTGCCGTGCACCGAGGCTGCATTCATGTCGGTCACATGGCCGCTCGACACGGCGGCATACGGCTTGCATTGGCACGAGTCCATGGACGGAGAGCGGGAAGAGCGTCACGGGATCTGGCCGCGAGTGGATTCCAGGGACGGCGACGAGGACATGTACTGCACTTCGAACGAGAGTCAGATCAAACTCTTGTGGCGTGCGGAGGCACGTGCGTTCTTACGTCCATTGAGCCGGCCGCTCTGCGTACACTATCGGACTATTCACGCGAGCCAGTTACCAAAGCATATGGGTGACGGACCGAACGTTGCGATACCGAACGATCTGGAACTCAGCGACGCTGAACTCAACGACGCGTTCCGGGGCCGCTTCGTGATGATTGGCACGTCGTTCGCCTATTCCAATGACCTCGTGCTCTCCCCTCTTCAGGACCGTATTCCTGGCGTGTTTCTGCATGCCGCCGCGCTCGACAATCTCTTGACCGATCCCAACGATCTGGAAAAGGTCGAGGCCTGGGAACTCAAACTCAACATGCCCCTCAACCGGTGGCGCAAGATTCTCACGCTTGGCGGCGCCGGTTTCATCGGGTTCTTCATCATTGTGAGCATCAAGAAGAAAGTCAGGAAGGTATTTGCGGAGTTTCATCACGAGCGCACGCATTGGAGAAAGCGATTCCATCCGCACTGGTGGATCGCGAAGTCGATCACGGCCGGTTTCAATATCGCATTGCTTGTGATCAGCCTAGCTGTGCTCGTGTCATTCGGCGTGGCGATGATCCTGTTCGGCGCCTGGATGCATATTCCATTTCTCGTCGTGGCGCATATCCTCGCCTGCGCTATTGCAGTCGAATCGCTCGAGTGGAGCGAACATCTGTTCAACTGGATCACCGACAGCAAGGAGAAGTGATCATGCAAAAGGTTCGAGATGCCCGGCAGCGGGTCAAGCACGCCTTGCTGGCTGCAACGGCGGCCTTAGCGTTCGCTGCGACGGCAGGCGGCTACGTTTTTGCTCAAACACAGGCTTCTGTCGATGCGCTGAAACCTGGCGCAGCAGTGAAGCTTTACAGTGCGCCAGACACCAAGAGCAGTTCGGTGGACGCAGACGCCAAATCACTACCGCTTCCCATAGCGGGTGCGTCCCAAAAGGGCTTCTATCCCGTGAAAATCGGCCAGACGACATATTGGGCAGACGGCATGGCTGTGAAGATCGTTCGCAACGTGCAGGCCCGCTGCAGCCAATCTGCTGGCGTCCAGGCCGCCGGCACGCTGGGCGCTGCCGCCAACCGGTGTGGTAACTGATCATGCGCACCGGACGCCGATACTTTTGTGGTGCATGCGCAAGCCTTCTGCTTGGAGCGTGCGCGGACGTCAAAATGCCGGGCGGCTTGTCGAACCTGGGCATTGGCGGCGGTTCCGCGAAAGGACCGACGCTCGACACCGTCGGATCTCTTCCGCCGCCACCCGCTCGCAATTGGCCCGACATCAGGCTAGATCTGATGAACGCGCGCGCCGACGGCTGGGGCCTCGTGCCGATGCCCGAAATGGAAGCGTACCTGAACGGCCTGCTCGCAACGATCAAGAAAACCGCGGGTACGCCAAACTATCCGGGCTCAGTGCATATCATCTCGGAGAATGGACTCAACGCAAACTCGAGTCCGGGCGGGAACATTTTTGTGTCCGTGGGCTGGCTGCAATCGGCCGAATCGGAAGATGAGATATTTGCGATCCTCTCTCATGAGTTCGGCCATATCTACCTCAATCATCACGCGATCTTCGACGCGCGCACGGCCGGCGATACGTCGCTTGCCATTGTGTCGCTCGCCTGGACGGTGACGAACAAATCACCGACGTCCAGTTCATGGAGCGGCGTGGACAATATCGCGGTAGTGCAGACGCTCGGCACGCGGGTGCTGTTTCCCGCCTGGCAACGCAGCGTGGAGGAGCAGGCGGATCGGTTCGGCGCGACGATCAGCTTGCGTTGCGGCTATTCGTATGTCGACGGTTTCAAGGCTTTCTTCGAGCGCGTCATAGCATACGATCAGGATGCCAAAATACGACGTCAGAAGCTGCATGAAAAGCAGCTGCAGGCAGGGCGGGAGAAGGCGGGTCAACAGGCTGCGGCGCAGGCACACGCCCAGCCGGTCGCGCCGGTTGTCGGCGGTGGCGCAGCACAAACGGTGAACCAGCTCAGCAGCATCGGCGAGTTGCGTGACGCGGTCTCACAGTACACTTCCGCGCGTGCGGGGGCGCAGGCGAGCGTTGCGGAGAATCTCTTCGACGCGCGCGCGGTGATCGACGACCAGATCTCGGCCCAACTCGAAACGCTGCACGACGATCACGGCGATCCGGCCGCTCGCGAAGATAACCTGACCGAACTCGTGCGCCCGATGCTCGGAGACAAGCGGCCCGAGCCGCGCATCGAGCCGTGGAACGCCGCTCGAAAGCGCGGCTCGACCGCGCTCATTCTGGCTCACTATAAAGCCATCTCCGAGATGCAGGATCTGCAGGCTGCAGGTAACTACTCGCAGGCGCTGCAGGTAGCGACAACGGTCGCATCCGGTCCCACAGCGGACCATGCCTACCCCGTGTTTCTCCTGTCGAATCTGATGACGTTATCACGGTCTGCGCCGTCTGATACGCAGACGCTGGTGCTGCGGCGCAATCTCAATTCGCGCGACCGCTCATGGGCGGTACAGACTAATCTTGCCAATCGCATAGGGCAGAAAGACCCGAAGCAAGGCGAAGCGTTTTTGCTGCAACAGTTCGAGTACTTCGGCAGGACGTCGGTAACCTGGCCGAGCGTGGTCTCGTGGTATCGCGAACACGGAGATATCAACCACGCCAAGCAGTTGGCTACCACATGCTGGACAGAGCATCCGGAAATGCGTGCGGCCTGCGTCGCCGCTTCGCAGGCTCCGGCGCAAAACAAGAGCGACGGTCAGGCAGGCGGGTTCAGTAAGGCTTTCGACAAGGTGCTCGATCAGGCGAAGGGGCTGTTGCCGAAGTAATGGATCGGGTGACCGTGTGTCGAGGTGAACGCGGCAATCACCAATGAAGTGCATTACCCGGCGGCCAATGTGCGCGCACGCAAGTGCGCTCACCTGACCGTCGACCATCTCTCCCTCTGAGTTTCCCGAGACCAACTTGAGTCCGATGACCATATGGTCGACACGAAATTTCTGCCCGTGGCGCATCGGCATTCAATATCCGTGGATGCGGACGCGAGTGCTTTAATTGACAAGCTCCACAGCTACTCACGTGTCGATGTACCCAAGTGGCTATAGCATCAATCTTCGGCTAGCGCCCAGTCAAACAGATCGCGCTTCGTGCGAATGCCCAGCTTTGCGAACGCTCGTTTTACATACGACTCCGCGGTGGAGGGTGACGTCCAGGTGGCTCGCGGCGTTCGGAATAGTCTTTCCAGCGAGCAGCAACTTGCAGACAACTGAGTCCAGCGGGTACAGGTGTGGTCGTGCCGCGCGAAGACGGCTGGTTATTGCACACTAACCATTTCCTCGACCGCGCGTTCAGTGTGGACGAGAATTCGACAACTCGCTTGCGCTTCGAGCATCTTCAGCGGGTTGTGCCGCAGATGATCAGCGATAATCTGGCCGTTCGTGCGGACGTCATGTGCGGCGTCGACGGCGACGCGTCGCCGACTGGCTTTCACCCGGACATGACGCCGGCTGATATGCAGCGTTGGGAAACCTTACTCACTGTCGGGATCGACACTGCAAGCCGCGCTCTCGAATACGCGGCCGCGAATCCGTACGGCCTTTCCCAAAGCGGCCTCGTGCATTTCTAGTCCGGGTACAACCTGTCGCCGGACAGACGGACATACTTAATCGAAGGCCGCGGGTTGCCCGAACGGCAGGGCAAATGCAGCGTCCGAATACATGGCGATAAAGTCCGCCAGCCTGTCTTGTAGCTCAATAGGCGGAAGCCACGGATAAAGCAAGGCGCCTTGCAGTGCGCTCAACTTCTCCGCATGCGGGTCGGGCACGGCATCCATTCGTTCAATGTGAATATGCAGTTGGACGATCAGATCCTTGCCGCCCATTTCGCTACCGAAGCGCCAACGGTACATCCCTTTCCCGATCCGAAGCGACCCGGTCTCCTCTTGCCGCATGACAACTAGCCACGGCATCGAACAGGCTCGACCTTCATCCACCTGTGGCTTTGTGCACACGTAGTAGGTTCGGCACCTGTCGAAGCGTTCGCCGAAGTCGGCCACCAGCGTTTTGGCGATCGCGGGCGCGCCGATTACGCGACGGGGAAAATCGATGTTGTCCGTTGCAATTGAAAAGGTCAATTCAGCGTCGGGCGAGAAGCATTCGGATATCAACTCCGGGCGATTCAGGTCCTTCGCACGAAGGTAGCATTCAAGAAGTGACCGAACGGACGAAGTTGGAATGGCGGTGTTCATGTATGAGCCTCAGAACGGAAGCGAGAGGGGCGGCTGCGGCGGGGCGTTCTAACCTTTGAAGTATAATTACCTTTCAAAGGTAAAAGCGCGTGGCACCCAGGAGTGAAGATGTTATGGCAAAGAATCAAGAGGAGGTTGTTCTGACAGTAACGAACCCGGCCTGTCTGGTCGACGGCTCGGACGCGGAGTTTCGGCATCTGGTCAACGGATTGCTGCCGTTTGCGGCGCGCTTACTGTCGGTTCGGGATGGGTTCGGCACGCTGATCGGCCTCACGGGAATTCAGTATTCGTTGCTGATCGCCATTGCCCAGCTCTCACACGACGATGTCGTCACGGTCAACCAGTTGGCCGACCACCTGCATTTGAGCGGAGCGTTCATTACCATCGAAACCGGCAAACTCAAGAAACTGGGCTTGATCGACAAACGGTCTCATCCCGAAGACAAACGGAAGATGCGGCTGACTGTCACCGCAGCGGGTTCCAGGTTGCTGAAAGAGCTTGCCACGAAGCAGCAGCATATCAATGACGTGCTGTTCGAAGGTGTGACCAAAACCGAGTTCAAGGTGCTGTGTTCGGTGGTGGATCGGCTGGTCGCCAATGGCGATCGCGCCACGCTCGATCTTTCTCACCTGATCGCGCGACAGGAAAAACGCTGACGATTCGCTCACCGCTACCTGCCACGAAAGAGCGAATCGGCGCCGTGACCTTTCGCGCAGCCCACTCAGTGGGCGGCCCATTGAATCGTGTTCAGATCGATCCCTTCGAGATGCATGTCCCACAGCGGACTCAGCGCGCGCAGCTTCGTCACGGTGTTCTGAACCTGGAGAATCACCTGGTCGATTTCTTCCTCCGTGGTGAACCGTCCCAGCGTGAAGCGGATCGAACTGTGCGCCAGTTCGTCGCTGCGGCCGAGCGCCCGCAAGACATACGACGGCTCCAGCGAAGCCGACGTACAGGCTGATCCCGACGAGACCGCGACTCCCTTTATGCCCATGATCAAGGATTCGCCTTCCACGAAATTGAAGCTGACATTCAGGTTGTGTGCAATACGGTGCGTCATGTCGCCGTTGACGTAGACCTCTTTCATCTCTGTCAAACCTGCCAGCAGCCGGTTGCGTAAAGCCTCGACGCGGCGGCTCTCGGACACTATCTCTTCCTTTGCGATTCGAAATGCTTCACCCATGCCGACAATCTGATGGGCAGGTAGCGTTCCGGAGCGCATTCCCCGTTCATGTCCGCCGCCGTGCATCTGTGCTTCGATCCGAATGCGCGGCTTGCGGCGCACATACAGGGCACCCACGCCTTTCGGGCCGTACACCTTATGAGCCGTCACGGTTAGAAGGTCCACGTTCAGCGCGTTCACATCGATGGCAATCTTCCCCGCGGCCTGCACAGCATCGCAATGAAACACGATGCCTTTCGCGCGGCACATGGCGCCGATCTCTGCAATAGGCTGCACGACGCCGGTTTCATTGTTGACCATCATGACGGACACGAGAACCGTGTCGGGTCGTATTGCATTTTCTAGCGCACCCAGATCCAGCAGACCATCCTGCTGAACGTCCAGATAGGTCACTTCGAAACCCTGTCGCTCCAACTCACGGCACGTGTCCAGTACCGCTTTGTGCTCGGTTTTCACCGTGACAATGTGCCGGCCCTTTCCCTTGTAGAAGTTGGCCGCGCCTTTGATCGCCAGATTGTTACCTTCGGTCGCGCCGGAGGTCCAGACGATCTCTCGCGCGTCGGCCCCGAGCAACTCGGCAACCTGTGTGCGAGCCGTTTCCACTGCGTCGTCCGCTTCCCACCCGTAACTGTGGCTGCGCGATGCAGGGTTGCCGAAGCTCTCGTTCAGGAACGGAAGCATGGCTGCGACGACCCGCGGATCGACCGGTGTCGTTGCGCTGTAGTCCATGTAAATCGGGCGGGATAACTGCTTGGTTTGCATTGTTTCTATTCCATAAGGCTCGGTCGATTCGTATCGGGTGAATGCCGGTAGATGCAGCGAACGGAGTGTAGCGCGGAGTCGAGCGACTCCTGGCCAACATCCATCCAGCGAGTAGGGTCGTCGTTTCCATGCCATCTTCAAATCGGGGTTTACGATAACTTGATTAGCTTTATTGAGCAGCATGTAATAAAAGCTAAGCTACAAAGCTAATAAACAACGCTTTGTGTGATGAATTCTAGCATCGCCCGGTCGGCGGTGCACTGGAAGGAGGCCGAGATGAGTGAAAGCACCATGACGTCCGACGACAAGGTGGACACGCAACGCCAGTTTCGAACGGCATTGTCGATGTTCGCGACTGGGGTGGCCGTGATCACGGCGCCTAGAAACAATGCGCCGCCCATCGGTATCACCGTGGCGTCGTTCAACTCCGTTTCGCTCGATCCGCCCTTGATTCTGTTTTCCGTCGACCGGCGAAACCTGAGCTTGCCCGACCTGAGCGCGGTCGGAACCTACGCGGTGAACGTGCTCGAGGAAGCCCAGCAGGATCTGTCGAATCGATTCGCGAAGGCGAACAGCGACAAATGGCGAGGCATGCCGGGCGTTTCGGAAAAACGCGCTGAGGCGGTTCTGCTGCCCGACTCGCTGGCCACTTTCGAATGCGAACCCTATGCGCAGTACGACGGGGGAGACCACGTCATCTTCGTCGGACGCGTCAGGAAATATCAAACCCGGTCGGAAGGTCGGCCGCTCGTCTTCTTCGGCGGCCGATACCACACGCTCAACGGTGCGCACCAGCCTTCCGCCTGAGCGCGTAGCTGCCCCAATTTCTGGAGAACATCATGATCAAGAACGGCACTCAACATATCGCGTCGCTGCGCGACGGTCGGCAGGTCTACATCAACGGCCAGGCCGTGGGCGATGTGACGGCACATCCCGCGTTTCGCAATTCCATTCGCAGCTACGCGAATCTGTACGATTTCCAGGCTCGCCCGGAGAACGTTGAAAAGATGACCTTCGCGTCGCCGGATACTGGGCGTCGCATCAGCAAGATCTGGCAACTGCCGACTTCGTACGACGAACTGGTCGAGCGTCGCTCCGCGCTCGAAGCGTGGACGGAACTCCACTATGGCTTCATGGGCCGTTCACCCGATCACGTCGCATCGTGTATCTCGGGCATGTATATGGGCATCGATGTGTTCGAGCAGTACGATCCGGCGCGTGCCGGCGCCTTGCGGGATTACTACAAATACGCACGCGACAACGACCTCTTTCTCACCTATGTGATCGTCAATCCGCAGGCCAATCAGGCCAAGGCGGCGCACGAGCAGGAAGACAAGTATCTGGCGGTCGGCATCGTGGATCAGGACGCGGAAGGCATCACCGTGCGCGGCGCGAAGATGCTCGCCACCAGCGGCATCATGGCAAACGAGGTTTTCTGCAGTTGCATCCAGCCGCTGCGCCCAGGCGACGAGATGTATGCGTTGTCGTTCGCCATACCCATGAACGCCAAGGGTATGAAGGTGATGTCGCGCAAATCGTACGAAGAGAACTCGCCCTCGGTTTTCGACAACCCTCTGTCGAGCCGATACGACGAAAACGACGCAGTGCTGTACTTCGACGACGTCAAGGTGCCGTGGGAGCGCATCTTCGTGGCTGGCGACGTGGCGATGTGCGCGAAGCAATTCCACACGACACCCGCGCACAGCTATCAGAATTACCAATGCCAGGTACGCCTGATGGTCAAGTTGCGCTTCCTCGTCGGTCTGGCGATGAAGATCACGGAAATTAATGGGACCAACAGCTTCCCGCAAGTCCGCGAAACGTTGGGCCAACTCGCTTCTGAAGCGTCGATGGTGGAGGCGTGGGTCTACGGGATGGAAGCGAAAGGCCACGTGGAGAAGGGCTATTTCGTGCCGGACCGCAACATGGTTTACGGCTCGCAGGTGGTGACGCAGCAACTGTATTCGAAGGTGCTCAATACGCTGCGCGAACTCGCGGGCGGCGGAATGATCATGTTGCCGTCGAGCATTCGCGACTTCGAGAATCCGGACCTCCTGCGCATCATCGAAAAGACCCAGAAATCACCGGTCTGCAGCCCCGAGGAACGCGTCAAGTTTTTCAAGCTCGCGTGGGATGCCGTCGGCTCGGAGTTCGCGTCGCGTCACAACCAATACGAATTGTTCTATGCGGGGGCGTCGTTCGTGACGAAGGGCCACGCATTCCGCACGTACGACTGGCCGCGCGCGACGGGCCTTGTCGACGATCTGTTGTCGACCTATTCGCTCGGCGCCGAACTCGCGACGCTACAGGCCGCCTGATTTCACATTGCATCGATTCCAACTCACACAGGAGAGCAGCATGGCAATCAACAAACTTCATGACGAGTTCCGCACGCTGGAAATGCAGCGGGGCTGGAAATTGCCGGAAGGCTACGATCCCGCGTCCGGCGCGCAGGAACTGATTCTTTCCGGTTCGCTGGATACGGACAACAAGAAAGGCAGCCGCACGCGTTTGCTGCGCTTGCCTGCCGGGCTCTTTACGAAGAGACCGTTCGTGCACGACTACTGGGAAGAAGTGTTTCTGGTGGAAGGCGATCTGACGGTCGGCAACGATGAATCCGGTCAGGGTGGCACACCGTTCAAGGGCTACACCTATGCGGTGCGTCCGCCCGGCGCCTACCACGGCCCGTTCAAGTCGGAAAAGGGCTGCGTGCTGCTCGAGATTCACTACTTCGATCCGGCCTGATCATGTTGCCCGCCATCGACGCCCTGCTTATTCGGCTCGGCAATAGCCATCTCGATGCACAGGCACTGCTCGCCTCGTGCGTCGAGAACATCGAGGCCGATGCGGATGAGGGCCGGAGGGTCTTCCCGCATGGCATCAGTCCCGCGGCGGCCACGCAGGCGATGACTAGCGATGCGCTGCGTCGACACGGCATTGCAGGCCCACTCGCGGGAATCCCGATCTCGGTCAAGGACTTGTTCGACGTGCAAGGCGAGATCACCCGGGCGGGGTCGCGCATTCTGCCCGAGCAGGCAGCCGTGCGCGATACCGTCGCGATTGGCCGGTTGCGTGCGGCCGGCGCCGTATTCGTGGGCCGTACCAACATGACGGAGTTCGCGTACTCGGGTCTGGGCATCAATCCGCACTACGGCACGCCGGCGAATCCGTTTGATCGCGAGGTGGCGCGCATTCCAGGCGGGTCTTCGTCCGGAGCGGCGGTGTCAGTGGCGCACGGCATGGCGGCGGCCGCGATCGGCTCGGACACCGGCGGCTCGTGCCGGATTCCCGCGGCCTTGTGCGGCGTGATCGGTTTCAAACCCACCGCTTCGCGTATCTCGCTGGATGGCGCGGTGCCGTTGTCTTCCAGTTACGATTCGGTCGGGTCGCTGGCGCCGAGCGTCGCGTGTTGTGCATTGATCGATTCGGTCATGGCAGGTGACGCGGACGCGCCGACGCCGCTTGCTTCGGTGCGTGGCTTGCGGCTCGCCGTGCCGACGAAGCTGGTACTCGACGACATGGACACACACGTGGCCAGCGCCTTTGAGCACACGCTCTCCAGACTGACCGCAGCCGGCGCGATTCTGCGAGAAGTGGAATTCGACAGTTGGAACGCTCTCGCCGAGTTGACGCAGCACGGCGGTCTTGTGGCAGCGGAGGCGTGGGCGTGGCGCGTCAACATGATCTGCAGCCAGGCGAATCAGTATGACCCGCGGGTTCTGTCCCGCATCCGTTTCGGCAGCCAGCAAAGCACAGCCGAATATCTCCGCACCAAAACGCGCCGCTCGCTGCTGTGCAAGCAGGCTGACGTCGAATTGCAGCCGTTCGACGCCGTGGTGTGTCCGACGGTGCCCATTATCGCGCCGCGCATCGCGGATCTCGCCGACGAGCGTGTCTACACGTCCGCAAACCGGCTGCTGCTGCGCAATCCGTCGATCGCCAACATGCTCGATCTGTGCGCCTTGTCGATTCCCTGTCACGAGGTGGGCCGCGCGCCCGTCGGCGTGATGTTGATGGGGCGGCATATGAGCGACCGGCGCCTGCTTGCGGTCGGCGCAGGTGTCGAGGCAATTCTGCGTCAAACCGGCTGACAACGCGCACGGGTCAGCCGTCCGGCACCACGCTCGCTATCCATATCAAGGAGAAGTCCATGTTCAAACGTCTCGCGCTTACTGCCGTGCCAGCCGCGGCCATGCTATGCGCCGCTCTATCGCATGCTGCCGAACCGGCCATGACCAATGGTGGGGTAGTGAAAATCGGTGTGCTCACCGATATGTCTTCCATCTTCTCCGACATCGGCGGAAAGGGTTCGGTGGTTGCTGCGCAGATGGCGGCGGAGGATTTCGGCGGAAAGGTCAATGGCGTCCCCATCAAAGTGATCAGCGCCGATCATCAGAACAAGACCGATGTGGCCGCCACTGTCGCGCGAGACTGGTTCGATAACCAGCACGTGGACATGGTCGAGGATTTGTTGCCGTCATCTGTCGCGCTGGCGGTGTCGAACGTGGCGAAGGAAAAGCATCGGATCGCCATTGCGAGCGGCGCCGGGACCACGCGTCTCAGCAATGAAGACTGCTCGCCGTACACGATTCAATACTCGTACGACACGTATGCATTGACCACGAGTCTCGTGAAGTCGATGGCGCGCAGCGGCGACAACACATGGTTCTTTCTGACCGTCGACTATGCGCTCGGCGCGTCGCTGGAAAAGGATGCGACCGCCGCGCTGACCGCATCTGGCGGCAAAGTGGTGGGCAAGGCAAAGCATCCGATCAACTCGTCGGATCTGTCGTCTTATCTGTTGCAGGCTCAGGCATCGAAAGCAAAAGTGATCGGCCTCGCCAATGCGGGCAGCGACACCGTGAACGCGATCAAGACGGCGCGCGAATTCGGTGTGATCGGGCAAGGCAAGCAAAAGATCGCGGGCTTGCAGTTGTTTATCAGCGACATCAACAGTCTTGGCCTGCAGGCGGCGCAGGGAATGATGCTGACCACGCCTTTCTACTGGGACCGCGACGACGCAAGCCGCGCCTGGTCGCAACGCTTCTTCGCGAGAACCGGGCGCATGCCGACGCTGGTCCAGGCGGGCGTCTATTCGTCGACGCTCCATTACCTGAAAGCCGTTCAGGCGAGTGGAACCGATGCGGCCGATACCGTCATTGCGCAAATGAAGAAGACCCCGGTCGACGATTTCTTCGCGAAGAACGGCACGATTCGCGCCGACGGCCTGATGGTTCACGACATGTATCTGGCCGAGGTCAAGAGCCCGCAACAGTCCAGGAAGCCGTGGGACTACTACACGATCAAACAGGTCATTCCGGCGCAGGAAGCGTTCGCGCCGCTCAGCGCGAGCCGCTGCACGCTCGTCACCGCGAAAGCCAACTGAATCGAATTGCGTGTGGCCGAAGCATCGAACGGGCACACGCCTACAAGGAGTCTGTGATGAAAGCAATTTCGTTTGAGGTCGAAGACAGTCACGGTTCGTTCGAGCGAACCATCTCGATCGACACATTGGTTATCGCCGGCTGGACCGGTCGCGATACCGTCGCCATGGAAAACCACATTCGCGAGCTGGAAGAGTTGGGAGTCAAGCGCCCGGCTTATACGCCCGTCTTTTACCGCGTCGCGGCCGAACGCCTCGAACCGACACCGAAGATCCAGGCGACCGGCACGCAGAGCAGCGGCGAGGCGGAGTTCGTCCTGTTGAAAGACGCGGGCGAAACGTTCGTCGGTATCGCGTCCGACCACACCGATCGCGAAGTGGAGACCTACGGCATCACGGTATCGAAACAGATGTGCGGCAAGCCGTGTTCACGCAAGCTCTGGCGCTTGAGCGAAGTCGCCGGTCATTGGGACGATCTGGTGCTGCGCTCCTACGCGACGATCGACAGCGAGCGTGTGCTCTATCAGCAGGGCAAGGTGACAGCCATGCGCGCACCACAGGATCTGCTCGACGAGTTTGCCCGCCGTGACGGCCGCTTCGTGGATGGCACGGCGATGCTCTGCGGCACGCTCGCCGCGTTCGGCGGCATCAGGCCGGCCGAGCGCTTCGACATCGAACTGGAAGATCCGATCCTGCGGCGCTCATTGACGCATAGCTATGCGATCGAGACGCTCCCCGTGGTCGGCTGAAACCCTCTTTTTTTTACAACGCACGCGTCCAATGGACGAGGAGAGCGGGTATGGCGCACACCGACCTGATTCTTGAAACCAGCAGCCTCACCAAGTCGTTCAACGGCTTTACGGCTGTCAACGCCGTCGATTTGCGTGTCCGGCGCGGCACGATCCACGCACTGATCGGGCCGAATGGCGCGGGCAAGACGACTTGCTTCAACCTGTTGACCAAGTTTCTGACGCCGACGTCCGGGCAGATTTTCTTCGACGGTAAGGAGATCACGAGCGCGGCGCCGGCCTCGATCGCACGATGCGGCGTGATTCGATCGTTCCAGATCTCCGCGGTGTTTCCGCATCTGAGTCCGGTTGAGAACGTGTGTGTTGGTTTGCAACGCGCGCTCGGCGTGTCGTTCCGTTTCTGGATGGGTAGCGCGGTGCTGGGCCGACTCAGGAAGCGCGCGCTTGAATTGCTCGATGAAGTGGGCCTGGCCGCATTCGCCGACGTTAAAGCCGCCGAGCTTTCATACGGCCACAAGCGAGCGCTCGAAATTGCCACGACGCTCGCGATGGATCCGGTGCTGATGTTACTCGACGAACCGACGCAAGGCATGGGACACGAAGACGTGGATCGGGTCACGGCGCTCATCAAAAAGGTCTCGGCGGGCCGAACGATTTTGATGGTGGAGCACAACATGAAAATCATTGCCAGCATCTCCGACACGATCACTGTGCTCCAGCGTGGGGAGATTCTCGCGGAAGGCGCCTACGAAGTCGTCGCCGCCGACCCTCGAGTGCGGGAAGCCTACATGGGGACCGAAAATGGATCGCTTGAACACTGAACGCCTGGAGAGCCAGCCGTCGGCGGACAGCCAGCAAGCGCGTGCCGACGTTCTGAATATCAAGGGACTGCATTCGTGGTACGGGGAATCGCACATTCTGCACGGCGTCGAAATTCGCGCGGCACGCGGCGAGGTAGTCACGTTGCTGGGACGCAATGGTTCCGGCCGCAGCACGACGCTCAAGTCCGTCATGGGTTTGACCGACGCGCGTCGCGGGTCGATCTGCGTGAACGGCAGGGAAACGATCGGGATGCCACCGCAAGGCGTCGCGCGATTGGGAGTCGGTTACTGCCCGGAAGAGCGCGGTATTTTCGCCGGCTTGTCGTGCGAAGAAAACCTGCTGCTGCCGCCGCGGTTGCCGGTATCGAACGCGACTGGCATGTCGCTCGAAGAGATCTACGAGATTTTTCCAAACCTCGCGGAACGCAGAGCGAGTCAGGGCACGCGCCTGTCGGGCGGCGAGCAGCAAATGCTGGCCATTGCGCGGATTCTGCGCACAGGCGCCAACCTGTTGCTACTCGACGAAATATCGGAGGGACTGGCGCCCGTAATCGTGCAGACGCTGGCGCGCGTCATCACGCTTCTCAAGTCGCGCGGCTTCACGGTGCTGCTGGTCGAGCAGAACTTCGGGTTTGCGGCGCCTCTCGCCGACCGCTTTTACGTGATGGAGCACGGGCAGATCGTCGAAACATTCGACGCAGCCCTTCTACCCGAAAAGACGGGCGTGCTTCAGGAGCTGCTCAACGTTTGAACAGGAACATCATCGTGGAACTCTTCGGTATTCCGCTTGCGGCGTTCTCCAGCCAACTGGTCCTCGGTCTCATGAACGGCTGCTTCTATGCTGTCTTGAGTTTGGGCTTGTCCCTCATTTTCGGGCTGCTGAACGTCATCAACTTCACGCACGGCGCGTTCTTCATGCTCGGGGCGCTTTTCGCATGGATAGGCACGAACTATCTGGGTCTCGGCTATTGGCTAATGCTGATCGCCGCGCCGTTCGTGGCGGGCGCGTTAGGGGCGCTCGTCGAGCGGACCATGCTGCGCCGGATCTACAAGCTCGATCATCTTTACGGACTGCTGCTCACGTTGGGCCTGACGCTGATCATAGAAGGACTGTGCCGGTCCTTTTATGGCGCATCGGGCATGTCTTATTCCGCGCCCGAAGGGTTGATGCAAGGCATGCATTTGGGTTTCATGGTGCTGCCCGCGTATCGAGGATGGGTGGTGGTGGCGTCGTTGCTCGCGTGCGCCGGAGTCTGGTGGACGGTCGAGCGTACGAACCTCGGTGCGCTGCTCCGCGCGGCGACAGAGAACCCCAAGCTAGTCGCGGCATTCGGCGTCAACGTGCCTGCCATGGTTACGTTGACATACAGCGGCGGCGTGGCACTCGCCGCGCTGGCCGGCGTGCTCGCAGCACCCGTCATGCAGGTGTCGCCGCTGATGGGCCAGAGCGTGATCATCACCGTGTTTGCGATTGTTGTGATCGGCGGCATGGGGTCGATCGCGGGATCGGTCATTACCAGTCTGTGCCTTGGCCTGATTGAAGGGCTGACCAAGATGTTCTATCCGGAAGGGTCCGCGACGGTTGTATTCGTGATCATGGCGCTCGTGCTGCTCGTGCGCCCAAGCGGTCTGTTTGGCAATTCGAAGTGAGGCACATCATGCGAAATTGGATTGTAGGGGTTGTGGTGTTGGGCGGTTTGGCCGTCGCTCCGTGGCTGGGCGCCTATCCGGTGTTTTTGATGAAGCTGATGTGTTTCGCCCTGTTCGCGTGCTCGCTGGATTTGCTGCTCGGTTATGTCGGCTTGCTGTCATTCGGGCACGCGGCGTTTTTTGGCGGGGCCGCTTTTATCGCGGGCAGCGCCATGCGGGACCACGGCTGGCCTCCGGAAGTGGCGTTGCTTCTCGGTACCGGTGTGGGCGCGGCGCTCGGGTTGATATTCGGGCTTTTCGCGATTCGCCGCAAAGGAATCTATTTTGCAATGGTGACGCTGGCCTTTGCGCAGATGCTGTTCTTTTTCTGCGTTCAGGCGCCGTTCACGGGTGGTGAAGACGGTTTGCAACGCGTGCCGCGCGGGCGTCTGTTCGGCGTGCTTCCGCTCGATAACGATCTAACGCTGTATTTCGTGATTCTGTCGATCACGGCGGTCGTCTTTCTGTTTCTTGGCCGCGTCATTCATTCTCCGTTTGGAAGAATCCTCACGGCGCTGCGCGAGAACGAAGCGCGGACTATTTCGCTGGGTTACGACGTGGATCGTTTCAAGCTTCTCGCGTTCGTACTATCGGCGGCAATAGCGGGGCTTGCCGGTGCGATGAAGACGCTGGTGCTGGGTTTCGCGACGCTCTCGGATGTGCATTGGACGCTATCTGGCACGGTCATTCTGATGACGTTGATCGGTGGCCTTGGGACGCGGCTGGGTCCGGTGGTTGGGGCGGTGATCGTCGTCGTGCTGGAATCCAGGTTGGCTGCGTTTGGCGGCTGGCTGGCCGACGTGACGCAAATTGCTTGGTTTCAAGGGTTGGGCGAGTCGGTCAGCGTGTTGACCGGCGTGATGTTCGTCGCCTGCGTGTTGCTGTTCAGACGCGGCATCGTCGGGGAATGCGCGCAATGGCTGGAGCGGCGCAGGCGCGTGCAAGCCCTCGGCGCCGCACGCCCGGCGCAGCACGACGCAGTGCGGACAGGGCTGGCCGAAGGGCAAGGCGGGTAATTCGAACTTCCTCATTCAGCGCTAATTCTGGGCGCGCAATATGTATTCGTGGCTGGCCGGGGTACTTCGTAAAGAACCGCCGTTCAATTGGGAACGGAGTCGCGAATAACCGGCCAACAACTTCGCGATAACGCGAGATGTATTCCATACCCAGAATGAAGCGGGAATTTCGAAGGAGAAGGACAATGAACAAGTTTTTGCGTAACACACTGATCGCCGGCATGATCGCTTTGCCGACTGCGGCGTTCGCACAGCCCACTACGCCGATCGATGAAATGCAGGTCGAAACGGTGGCCTATGAAGTGATCGGTATCGATTCGCCGCAGATGTCGGCGCATACGGCTGCGGCTCTCGGCAGCAACGGCACGCATGCGAGTACAACCCCCGCTGAATGGTTGCATCCTGGCTATGACGTAGGCCTGAAGTCGATTTACTTGCGTCACTAAAACCGGATATGAAACGCATCAACCGGCACCATCCGGCTCGATCGGCAAACTGACCGTCGCAACGATGCCGGACTGCCCGTCATCGCGATTGCGCAGCGTGACCGTCCCGCCGTACCGCGTGACAATCGCTTTCACAATCGATAGCCCCAGCCCACTGCCTTCAATATCCGTATTGGCGCGAAAGAACCGGTCGAACACGCGGGGCAGCAGGGTTTCGTCGATACCGAAGCCGGTGTCCTTCACTTCGACAGAGACCATGCCGTCATGCACGCGAGTCGACAAATCGATCGTGCCGCCGTCGGGCGTATAGCGAACCGCATTGCTGACGAGGTTCTTGATCACCGTGCCGATGTCGAGTTCGATTGCGCGCACATTGGCGCTGACCATTTCGTTCGCGCCGATATCGATGCCACGCTGCATGGCAATCGGCAGCACGTCGGAAATAGCGTTGACGACGGCGGCCGCGACATCGACGCTGACCATGGCCCGTGTCAGCGATTGACCGACCGGCGGCGCGTCCGCGCGCGCGAGCCGCAACAACTGCGAAATCAGATTGCTGCTTCGGGTAATGCCGCCCTGGAGCGCGCGAAACCGTTCCTGATTGCTGGGCACAATGTCGCGTTGCAGATTATCGGCCTGCAATTGCAACGCCGTGAGCGGCGTGCGCAACTCGTGCGCGGCGTCGGAAATGAATTTGCGTTCACTCTCGATAGAGCGGGCAAGCCGCTCTATCATCAGATTGATCGAGCGGATGAAGGGCAGCAATTCGGTGGGTACGCGGGCGAGCGGCAGCGCCTGCAGATGGTTTACGTCGATAACGCGGACTTCGTTTCCAAGCCGGTTCAGTTCCCGCAACGAATGATTGACGACGAAGATAACAGCGGCCCACACGAGCGGAATGAACACGACGATCGGCCAGAGCGTCTTCGTCGCGGCGGTCTCCTCGATTTCATGACGTACTGAGAGGCGTTGCGCGACCTGCACGGTCTGAGCGCCGTCGCGAGCCGTATAGATCCGCCACCCTTCGCCATTCACTACCGGCGACGTGAAGCCCGCGGCCGCATCGCGCGGCAGGAGCAGCGATGGCTCGGTGGTTCGCACCGGCTGCGTCTCGCCATCTTTCCAGATGACGATGAAAATATCGCGCGCGTCTTGCGATCCGCGCGCCGGAACCTTCGGAATGCCCTCGCCGAAGCCGATTCGCAAACGCGATGCGACCTGTTCCATGCGCAGGTCGAGCACCGCGCTCATGCCGGCCACGCAGAACTGGTAGGAACTGACGCCCTGCAGAATGGCGAACAGGCTCACCACGGCGCCAATTGCGATAACGAGCTGGTTGCGGAGCGATTTGAGCATGTATGTGGGCGACAAGAGGAACGAGTGACCAAAACGCGAGAGCGTGCGCGCCATTGCGGCATTAACGTCAGGGTGGGCGCTCCGGCATTGCGACGTGAGGGCTCCCGCTCATTTCCGGCCTTTGCCTGCGGGGTCGGCGGGAACGATCTGGACGTGCTCGATCGCGGCTTCCACCAGGTCTTGGGCGCTGCGTATACCGTCGGCGGATGCGGCCAGCGCATTCAGGCGTCCGTCGATGAGAAGCAAAGCCAGCCCGTGAACGTACGCCCACGCCGCGGTCATGGCAATGGCCTGAGCCGCAGTGATTCTGCCTGGCGAGAATCTATCTTCCTCGGCGCGTTCGGTGGGCGCGCTGACTACGCCGGCCAAGGCGCGCGCCGACGCTAGCCGCGCCTGCACGAGGGCCGGGCGCGCCGCGTCGAGCATTTCGCTGCGCGACATGAGGTGCAGCAAATCTGGATTGGCGAGCGCAAAGCTCACGTAGCCGCGGGCGATGGCTTTGCGCCGCGCCTGACCCGCTTCGATACCGTCTGCCTGCTCCGCCATCGTCGCGGCGAGCCGCCGGTGTCCGCTGGCGGCGAGTTCGCTCAACACGCCGGCGGTGTCGCCGAAATGATGCTGGGGCGCCGTATGCGATACGCCGGCTTCACGTGCAATGGCGCGCAACGTCAGGCCGCGAATGCCGTCGCGCCGTAGCACGATCTCCGCCGCGTCAAGCAGCGCATGGGGCAGCGCGCCGTGATGATAGGGTTTCTCGCGTGACGCGTGATCGGCTGAGGTTTGGGCGGGGGCTGCGGCTTTAGGTGAGGTGGACGTCTTGCGGCGTGACGTTGCTTCTTTCATGGTTGCTGGTCGCGGGCAGTATTTTTACAGCGAAAAGATATAGTGACCGGCTGATAGGGAAAAGTCAAAGACGAGCGAGCGCATCATGCGGCGGGCCATGTTGTTCCAGTCGGGCAAGATAGAGTTACAGCGGTAAGATCCGGCCGGCATCACGATGTTTGACGACATGCCGGTGTGTCTCGCCGGCCACGCCGACCAGCAGCAGAAAGATCGAACCGGTGGCCGCGGCATTCGCGCTCGCCACCGAGATATCTATGAGCCATTCAAGGAAGTCGGCCATGGGTCGTCCCCTTCGTTACCATGGCGATGATCGTATCGGGCTTGAATTAGTGGTGAATTAGCGCGGCTTCCGGCTAACGTATGCTTCGCGCCTGGCGGGCGCGATACCGCGAGCCAGGCCGTGCGTCGCCAGACGGCCTGGACCATTGCCGGCCGACCTGGTAGCATCACGCGCAGAGACGCCGTGGCTAGTCGGCGGCCCTGCAACTCGCTGGACATCTGGATAGATTGGGTATGGAAAAGAAACGCTCGCGGATTCGCCGGGAAGCGCTGTGCCCGCCGATTGGCGCGCTGCTGCGCTATCAGGCGCGCATCGTACGCGTCGTGGCGGAAGCGCGCGGCCAAAGGGCGATGATCGAATCGCTCGACACCACGGGCCGCACGTTTGTCAGCACCGTGAAATGGAACAGCCTGCGCGAACTCGGCGCCCAACTGTTCTGATAGCAAAGGCCGTCGAATCGGCCGGAAATGAGCGGCAAATCAAATAGTGGGAAGCGGGCGTGCAGCACATTGGCTTCATGATATTAGGGAATGCCTAAGCTTGAGCCTGCGGCGTCCAGCGTCGTAAAATCGTCGCACATCGATTTGAGGGCCCAGCAATGCGTCTGGCTTCTCGTTGCGATTTCAACCGCGCCTTGCACCGCCCGTCTTTGCAGTCCGATACCCGGCGGCGCCCGGCCCGGCGGCGTTCCATGCTGTTTCAATCCGCTCCTCGCAATGAGGCTGGCGGCGCTCGCGGATTTGTCGTTCGATCCGCACCATGACTCCGCTCATTTCCGTCAAACGGCTCAGCAAGCGCTTTCCTGGCGTGAGGGCGCTTCACGAAGTCCAGTTCGAACTCATGGCCGGCGAAGTCCACGCGCTAATGGGTGAGAACGGCGCCGGCAAGTCGACGTTGATGAAAATCCTCGCCGGCGTGTACACACGCGATACCGGCGAAATTCTCTATGACGGACAGCCGGTCGATTTCCAGAGCCCGCGCGAGGCGCAGGCCGTGGGCGTCGGCATCATTCATCAGGAGCTCCAGCTGATGAACCATCTGAGCGTCGCGCAG
Source organism: Paraburkholderia sp. BL6669N2 (assembly GCF_003387275.1). NCBI lineage: Bacteria > Pseudomonadati > Pseudomonadota > Betaproteobacteria > Burkholderiales > Burkholderiaceae > Paraburkholderia > Paraburkholderia sp. BL6669N2. The sequence goes on from NZ_QUNA01000002.1 coordinate 3,873,393, forward strand.
AACATGTTCATCGGCCGTGAGCCGCGTGGACGCCTCGGCCTGTTCCTCGACGAAGACAAGCTCAACGCACAAGCTCACGACATACTCGCCCGCATGCACGTGACTCTCGACCCGCGCGCGGTGGTCAGCACGCTCACTGTCGCGCGGCAGCAGATGGTCGAGATCGCCAAGGCCTTGTCGTTCGATTCGCGCGTGCTGATCATGGACGAGCCGACTTCGGCGCTGAACGACGCCGAAATCGCCGAGCTGTTCCGCATCATTCGCGAGCTGAAGAACCGGGGCGTCGGAATCATCTATATCTCGCACAAGATGGATGAGCTGAAGCAGATTGCCGACCGCGTCACCGTGTTGCGCGACGGGGAATATGTGGCCACGGTCGCGGCGAAAGACACTACCGTGCAAGCGATCATCGGCATGATGGTCGGGCGAACCTTGACCGACGCCGCGCCTTCCCAGCACATCCCTAACGAAGGCGAGGTCGCACTCGAAGTCACCAACCTGAATGCCGGCCCGCTGGTGAGAGACGTGAGTTTCGCGCTGCGCAAGGGCGAGATACTGGGTTTCGCGGGCTTGATGGGCGCCGGCCGCACCGAAGTCGCGCGCGCGGTGTTCGGCGCCGATCCGATCGAGTCGGGCGAGATCGTCGTGAAAGGCGTGAAGGCATCGATCAGGAATCCGAGCGATGCGGTGGCGCGCGGCATCGGCTATCTCTCGGAAGACCGCAAGCGTTTCGGCCTTGCTACCGGCATGAGTGTCGAATCGAATATCGTGATGTCCAACTTGCGCAAATTCCTGTCGCTGAATTTTTTCCTGCGCCGCGCACAGATACGCAAGACCGCTGCCCATTTCATCAATCTGCTCGGCATTCGCACGCCTTCCGCGACGCAGGAAGTGCGGCTGCTGTCGGGCGGCAATCAGCAGAAAATCGTCATTGCCAAATGGCTCGAGCGCGACTGCGACGTGCTCTTCTTCGACGAGCCGACGCGTGGCATCGACGTCGGCGCCAAAAGCGAAATCTACAAGCTGCTGCGCGCGCTCGCCGACCAGGGCAAGGCAATCATAATGATTTCGTCGGAACTGCCGGAGATCCTGCGCATGAGCGACCGCATCGTCGTGATGTGCGAGGGCCGCATTACCGGTGAACTTTCAGCGGCTGGGGCGACCCAGGAGCGCATCATGCAACTGGCGACGCAGCGCGAATCCCTAAACGCGGCGTGAGCCTCGAGAGGTCTTTCATGACATTGCCATCGGATGCATCGGCGCTGGGTAATAAAAAGACGTTTTCGGGCCTGAGAGCCCGCGTTTTCACGCCGACCGCTTTGCAAAAGCTGCTCGCCTTCGGGAGCCTGATCCTGCTGTTGGTGTTTTTCAGCTTCGCGTCTCCCGCGTTCATGCAGATGGACAACATGCTCGGGATTCTGCAGGCAACGGCGGTAAACGGCGTGCTGGCGATTGCCTGCACGTTCGTCATCATTACCGGAGGCATCGACTTGTCCGTAGGTACGCTGATGACCTTCACCGCGGTCATTTGCGGCGTGTTCCTGACCTACTGGCATCTGCCGATGTGGACCGGCGTGCTGGCCGCGATCGGCACCGGGGCGATCTGCGGGACCGTTTCGGGCACGCTCACGGCGAAAATGAAAATACCGCCGTTCATCGCCACGCTCGGCATGATGATGCTGCTGAAAGGGCTGTCGCTGGTTGTCTCGGCCGACAAGCCGATCTATTTCACCGACACCGAAAACTTCTACATGATCTCGCAGGATTCGCTGATCGGTGACCTGTTGCCGAGCCTGCCCGTGCCGAACGCGGTCCTGATTCTATTTTTCCTCGCGGTGCTGAGTTCGATCACGCTCAATCGCACGGCGCTTGGCCGCTATACCTTTGCGCTCGGCAGCAATGAAGAAGCCGTGCGTTTGTCCGGCGTGAATGTCGACCGTTGGAAGATCGCCATTTACGGCCTGAGCGGAGCGATTTGCGGCATTGCCGGGCTATTGATCGCCTCGCGCCTGAATTCGGCGCAGCCGGCGCTAGGCCAGGGTTACGAACTCGAAGCGATCGCGGCCGTGGTGATCGGCGGGACTTCGCTGAGCGGCGGCGCGGGCACGATTCTCGGCACGATCATCGGCGCGTTCATCATGAGTGTGCTGACCAACGGTCTGCGCATCATGTCGGTCGCGCAGGAATGGCAGATCGTGGTGACCGGTCTCATCATCATTCTCGCCGTCTATGGCGATATTTTGCGGCGCAAGAAAAGCTGACGCGGCACGGGACAGGATAAGGAATGGAGCGCCATAAGCTCCCCAACGGCTGAAGTTGATAGCCCATCTTAGGAGGAGAAACACCATGTTGAAAAGAAAACTAATCGGTGTCGTGGTCGGCGTTGGCGCTCTCATTGGCGGGACGAGCGTGACATACGCGGACACCTACATCCCGCTTATTTCGAAAGGGTTCCAGCATCAGTTCTGGCAGGCCGTCAAATCCGGCGCCGAACAATCGGCGAAGGAGCACAACGTCAGGATCACCTTCGAGGGGCCGGAAACCGAAGCCATGGTCGACAAACAGATCGACATGCTCTCGGCCGCGCTCGCCAAGAAGCCGCAGGCACTCGGCATCGCCGCGCTCGATAGCAAGGCGGCCATTCCACTGTTAAAGCGCGCCCAGGCCGGCAAGATACCCGTGATCGCTTTCGACTCCGGCGTGGACAGCGATATTCCGCTGACAACGTGTGCAACGGATAACCTCGCGGCGGCCGCCCTCGCCGCCGACAAGATGGCCGAGGCGATCGGCAATGCCGGCGAAGTCGGCGTGATCGTGCACGACCAGACGAGCCGCACCGGCATCGATCGCCGCGACGGCTTCCTCAATGAAATGAAATCGAAGCACCCGAACATCAAGATCGTCTCGGTCCAATATGGCGGCGGCGACCATTTGAAGTCGGCGGAAATCGCCAAGACGATGATCCAGGCCAACCCGAATCTCAAGGGCATTTTCGGCGCGAATGAAGGCTCGGCGGAAGGTGCCGCGATCGGCGTCAAGGAATCGGGCAAGAAGCTGGTGCTGATCGGCTACGACTCGGGCAAGGAGCAGAAGGACGACATCAATTCGGGCTTGATGGCCGGCGCCATCACGCAGAACCCGGTCGGCATCGGCAAGTGCGTGGTCGACTCCGCGGTGAAGGCGCTGAAGGGCGAGAAGTTGCCGAAGAAAGTCGACACGGGCTTCTACTGGTACGACAAGACGAATATGACCGATCCCAAGATCGCACCCGTGCTCTACGATTGATCGCCGCCGCCTGATGCGGCGAGAGGGAAGGGTCGCGGCGTCTTTTCGATGCCACGGCCCTCTTGGCTATTAGACCGAAGTCGATGGCTGTCGCAGAGGAGTGTGTTCAGATGCCCACGATCACCAGGCTGTCCGTCCGTGACATTCGGTTTCCCACCTCGCGTTCGCTGGACGGCTCCGATGCGATGAACGCCGCGCCGGACTACTCGGCCGCCTATGTCACGCTCGAAACCGATTCGCCCGATGCGCTCACCGGCCACGGCCTCACCTTCACGATCGGACGCGGCAACGAGATTTGCGTCGCCGCGGTGGAGGCACTGGCTCCGTTGATCGTCGGTAAAAGGCTCGAGGATATCGTCGCGAACATGGGCGCTTTCTGGCGCGCGCTGACGTCGGATAGCCAGTTGCGCTGGATCGGCCCGGACAAGGGCGCGATTCATCTGGCGACGGCGGCTGTCGTCAACGCGGCCTGGGATCTATGGGCCAAGGCGGAAGGCAAGCCCGTGTGGAAGTTGCTCGTCGACATGAGCCCCGAAGAACTCGTGCGTTGCCTCGATTTCCGCTACGTGACCGACGCGATCACGCCGCAGGAAGCCATCGCGATGCTGCATCGCCATGCGAAGACGCGGGGCGAACGCGAAAAGGAAATGCTCGCGCAGGGCTATCCCGCCTATACGACATCGGCGGGCTGGCTCGGCTACGACGACGAGAAGATCCGCCGGCTCGCGCGCGAAGGCGTCGCGCAGGGCTGGACGCACTTCAAGCAGAAGGTGGGCGGCAATCTCAACGAGGACATGCGGCGCGCGCGCATTCTGCGCGAAGAAATTGGCGAAGGCCGGAAGCTCATGATGGACGCCAACCAGGTGTGGGATGTCGACGAAGCGGTCGCGAACATGCGGCGCCTCGCGGAATTCGATCCGTGGTGGATCGAAGAGCCCACGAGTCCCGACGACATTCTCGGCCACGCGGCCATCCGTCAACGGCTTCGACCGATCGGCGTCGCGACCGGCGAGCACTGTCATAACCGGGTGATGTTCAAGCAGTTGCTGCAGGCGCAGGCCATCGACTTCTGCCAGGTCGATAGCTGCCGGCTGGGCGGTTTGAACGAGGTCATTGTCGTTCTGCTGATGGCGGCGAAATTCGGCGTGCCGGTGTGCCCGCATGCGGGTGGTGTCGGATTGTGCGAGTACGTCCAGCATATTTCGCTGTTTGACTATATCTGCGTGTCGGCCTCGCTGGAAAACCGGGTGCTCGAATACGTGGATCATCTGCATGAGCATTTCGTCGACCCGGTCGTGATCCGCAATGGCCGTTATATGCCGCCGCAGCGTCCAGGTTACAGCATCGAGATGCATGCGGCGTCGCTCGACGAATATCACTTTCCGGAGGGGGCGGCGTGGAAGAGGTGAAACGGCGTTCGCCCCTGGTTCGATAACTTGACGCGTCGCCGGCATTGAAGGCCTGCACCGACTACACCGCTATGCGCTGCCGTTCTCCACCACGCGGCCTTCCGCGCGCCAGCGCAGCATGCCGCCGGGAAGGTTGGCCACCCGTTCGAATCCGGCCTGGCGGAGCATGACCGTGGCTTGTGCCGAGCGTCCACCGGCCCGGCAGACCGTCACGATCGGGCGATCCTTCGTCAGTTCCGCGGTCCGCCCGGCCAGTTCGCCCAACGAAATGAGCCTGGCTGCGGGAATGCGTCCCAACGGTCCGTCGAACTCTTCAGGTTCCCGCACATCGACGATTTCGACCGCGGGCAGATTTTCCTCCAGCCACTGAGCGCTAATTTCCCAAATGCCGGCAAAGCTGTAGGTCAGCGGCGCCCAATCGGGCTCGCTCATCTGCGTGGGGACGCTCGCCGCGAGGCCGCATTTCAGGTTCGCGGGCACCGCCACGTCGATTTGCTTCGGATGCGGCAGGTGCAGGTTCGTCATGTATCCGGTGAAATCGTCTTCACATAGTTCGCCGCCGAGGCGTGGATTGAAGCGCCGCTCTTCGCCCACGCTCGTGACCGTCAAACCGCGATAGTCGTGAGCCGGGTAGAGCAGGCATGCGGCGGGCAGCGTGAAAATCTGCGCATGCACCGCGCGAAACAGGGTGTGCGCGTCGCCGCGCTGAAAATCCGTGCGGCCCGTGCCTCGGATCAACAGGCAATCGCCGGTGAACGCCATGGTTTCGTTGTCGAGTACGAGCGTGATGCATCCATCGGTATGGCCCGGTGTCGCGCGTACCGTCAGGTATCGTGAGCCGAACTCGACTTTGTCGCCGTGGCTCAGATAGCGGTCCGCGCCTTCGGCGCCGCTCGCCGCCGAAATCGCAATGCGGCTGCCTATGCGGCGATTCAGCATCCACGCACCGCTCACGTGATCGGCGTGGACGTGGGTGTCGATCGTATAAAGCAGATGCAGGCCGAGTTCTTCGATCAGCGCGGCATCCCTGCGCACCTGTTCGAATACCGGATCGACCAGCACCGCCTCTCGCGTCGTGCTATCGGCAAGAAGATAGGTGTAGGTAGACGATTGCTGATCGAATAGCTGCCGGAAGATCAACACGTTTTCGCTCCGCGGCCCGCTCCTGCGAGCGCTTAAGATGGCGGCCCATGCGGTGCCGCCGATTACCCCACAGGCAGGCCGGTTGGGCGCTGCCCCGCTCAGAGGTCCGGGCGCATGACTGCACCCGGACTCACCTCGCGCGCCGGCCTTTGCACTGTTCGGCGCGCGTCGCTCCGATCCGCGTGCGTTACTTCGGTTGCTCGACGTACCGCAGATAAGGCTTCACGGTTTTGAAACCCTGCGGATATTTTTGCTTCGCGGCGTCGTTGGAAACAGATGTTGGAATGATGACGTCTTCACCCGGCTTCCAGTTCACAGGTGTCGCCACCGTGTGTTTCGCGTTGAGTTGCAGCGCATCCAGCAGGCGCAATACTTCGTCGAAATTGCGGCCCGCGCTCATCGGATAGACGAGCATGGCCTTGACCTTCTTGTCCGGGCCGATGAGAAACACCGAGCGTACGGTCGCGTTGTCGACCGCGGTGCGCGGGCCGCCGCCGCTCGCCTCGGGATGGATCATGTCGTAAAGCTTCGCGACTTTCAGGTCCGAGTCGCCGATCAGCGGGTAATTGACTGCGTGGCCCTGCGTCTCGGCGATGTCTTTGACCCACTCCGTATGGTCGCTGACCGGATCGACGCTGAGCCCGATAATTTTCGTGTTGCGCTTATCGAATTCCGGCTTGAGGCCTGCAAGGTATCCGAGTTCCGTGGTGCAAACGGGTGTGAAATCCTTCGGATGCGAAAACAGGACTGCCCAATGGTCGCCGATCCATTCGTGAAAATGGATCGTCCCTTCGGTGGTTTCCGCGGTGAAATCGGGAGCGTCTTCTCCTAATCGAATCGACATCATTAGTCTCCATAGGTCGGGTGCAGGGTTCGAGTGCCACGGTCGGAGCGAGGTCCGCCGGGCTGCCGGAGTATTGAGTGGCGATAGGACTGTCTCGAGATTACTTCCGGCCGGTTGCACCGTACCGCGCCGGAATAGCGTCTACGGCGTGCAGCGGAGTCTGTGGCTTCCCCGGATAGCCGTGATACGGGACAGACATCGAGACGCGCCGCGAACCGCACCTATAGCGTAGAACAAAAAAGACTTTTGTAGTTAGCGGACTGTAGGGCGAATCCGCCGTCGTGGCAGCGAAGTTGCTTGTACTCCGAAGAAAAAGAGCGGCTGCTTCAATTTGGGACGGTCGCGATCCTGTCTGATCAAAGCCCTAAACAAACCGCCCCGGTCGCGACGATCAGGCACGCGAGCCAGCGCCTGGCGCTCACCGCTTCCCGCAAAATCACGCGTCCGATCAGCACCGCGAACACCACGCTGGTCTCTCGCAACGCGGATACCGTACCCATCGCGCCCGACTGCATCGCCCAGATCACGATGCCATACGCGGCGATCGACACCAGGCCGCCAGCGAGCGACAACCCGACGGCGACGGGCTCCGCTCTCACGGGTGTCCACAGAGCGTCGAGCCCGCGCATCGCGACGAACAGCACCGGCATCAGCCAGTAGAACAGGAACATCCAGGCGGTATAAGCGAGCGCCTCGCCACCGGATAAGCGCACGCCGATGCCGTCGATCACGGTATAGAGCGCGATCGACGCACCGGTGGCCAGAGCGGCCAATGCACCTGCGCGCGACACGCGCCCGCCCTGCAGCGCGAGTGCGATGATGCCGCCCGAGATCATCGCGATCCCGAGCGCGTGCAAGGGGCCGATCGCCTCATGCGCGAAGAGCGCCGCGCCGAGTGTGACGAGCAGCGGCGACGAGCCGCGTGCGATCGGATAGGCCTGCGCCAGATCGCCGCGACGATAGGCTCGCACGAGGCAGACGTTGTAGACGATATGCACGAGCCCCGATGCGGCGACGTACGGCCAGGCCGCGTCGGCGGGCCGAGGCGTGAACACGATCACGAGCGTGGCGACCGCGGCGATGGCGATACTCATCCACGTCATGGAGAGGAAGCGGTCGCGGTTGCCGTGCAGCATCGCGTTCCAGCTCGCGTGAAGCAAAGCGGCAATGAGGACGAGACCGCCGGTGTAGCTGAGCATGCGGGTTCAGGAGAGGCAAAGAGTGTGGGAGAGCCAGAATCAGCGGCGCGATAAGAAGCTTATCTATCTTGTAGGGCCGGTACAAACCAGTTAAATTGGGAGTTCGTGTTAGATAAACTCTTGCGAATGAAGCGAACACTGCCGCCGCTCAATGCCTTGCGCGCCTTCGAGGCCGCCGGCCGTCTCGGCAGCTTCAAGGAAGCCGCCGCCGAACTGCACGTGACACACGGTGCGGTGAGCCAGCACGTACGCGCGCTCGAAGAGTGGCTCGGCGCATCGTTGTTCGAACGGCACAACCGGCGCGTCGCATTGACGCCGGCAGCGAAGGCTTATCTGGCGGAAATCGGTCCTTTGTTCGAGGGGCTCTCGCAGGCCACGGCCCGATACGGATTCCCTGAAACGCTCTCCCGGACACTGTCCGTGAATGCGCCCGCGACCTTCACCTTGCGCTGGCTGGTGCCGAGACTGACGACCTTCCGCGCCGCGCATCCCGACGTGGACGTCAGTGTGCACACATCGAACGAGTCGTTGGAGAGTCTGAAGGAGACATACGATGTGATCGTCCGGGGCGGCCCGGACACCTTCTATGGCTATTCGATGCGGCCTTTCCTGTCCGAGGAGCGAGTGCCTGTTTGTAGCCCGGCGCTCTTGCAGCGCCTGCCGCTCCGAACGCCGGACGATATGCGGCAGCATACGTTGCTGCATACGTCGAGTCTTCCGCGGGTTTGGCCGGACTGGCTGGCGAGCGCGGAGGTTCCAGCACTCAGGCCAGCCGCCGCGCTGACCTTCGACCACTTCTTTCTGACATTGCAAGCGGCCATCGACGGGATCGGCGTCGCGATGGGACCGACCGCTCTGATCGCCGACGACCTCGCGGCCGGCCGGCTCGTCGCGCCGTTCGCCGGTCCTCGCTTGCCGTCGCGAAGCTATTGCACTTATGTTCCGGATGCGAAGTCGGCGGATGAACTGGTCGTGCTGTTCCGCGCATGGCTCGAGCGCGAAGGATGCGCTCACTCATGAACGTCGACGGGAACCCGCCTGGACGCGTCCCTGTCGACCTGGTAGCATGCGATGCTGTGCGCGCAGTGTCTGTCGAATCAGGAGCGGTCTTATGCGGAAGCGGAAGTTCGCAGGAAAGATGACTGGAGAATCGAGTCTGCCGGAACTGCTGAACCGGCTCGAGTTGGCATTGGCCGGCATGCCCGATCACACGTCTGTCTGCAAAGCACTGTCGGATCTCAACAGGCGCCTCGGCTCCCCCGGCGAGCAAGCTTCCGTACGTAGCGGCCGACCCACGGCTTCGCGGCGCCCGCGCCCGCACCAAATGGCAATGCAGTCATTACCGCTGTTTTCTTGAACGCCAAAGATCGATCTGAATAGCGCACAGCGGAGCGGATGACTAGCATGGAAAGCCGAAAAAAACGTCGGTACACGCTAGGCGAGCAACAACAAGGCATCAGCGAGCGACAATACCGTCGTGCGCGAATCGAAGGCCGTTGAAAACAGATGATCGTGCACGACCTGATCCGGGTCGTAACAGCAATCCTTGACCGTCAATAAGCGGAAGTCCGCGTCACTCGCGTACGCAACCGACGACAGCACCACGCCGGTCGACGCTATCCCAACCATGATTAGCGTATCGATCCCCTGCGTCGAAAGACGCGCCTGCAGGTCGGTACCAAAGAACACGCTGGCACGATGCGCGATGATGAGCGGTTCAGTGGCCAGCTGGCCGAGTTCCGGCGCGATCTCGTCGTCGACGAAGAGACCCAGTTGCTTGATTCCCTGCCCGTTTCTATTCAGCGGACTGACTTCCGGATAGCCGGGACTGAAGTGGATCCTGGCGAAATAGACGCTGACACTTCTGGCCCGCGCGGCGTCGCACAGCTTGCGCGTGTTGGCGAGCAGAGAAGGGGCCACCGATGGAAATAACCGCATGATGTCCGTCTGATAATGCATGACCACCAGAGCGGTTCGCGCGGGCACGATCGCTGGAATCCGCATGTCAAGACTCTGCGTCGCGGCGGCGCTTTCCATGCCTTGTTGATGATCTGCCGGAGCGGCGGGTTCAGATTCAAGGCGTGGCGGCATAAGGGCTACGCGATAGCGAAAAAGATGCCCGACTCTAGCACGACCGCGTTCGAGTGAGCGGCCGGCCTGGAACTCTCCAGGCCGGCCACAGGCCACCGACTACACGACATGGAAGCGTTGAAGGTCCGAAAGAATCGCGCCGCTTCGCTTATTTGCCGTGGCCCATTAGCGGCAGAGTGCCGCCATTCGCCTAGAACCGCTCGCGATCGAACTCCGGCAGCGCGCGCGTTCCCTCAATAGCGACCGAGTGCAGCAGTTCAGGCTCAAGATCGAGCAACTGCAGGATCGTCGGCGCAACCTGGGTGGTCAGTACGCGCTCGTCGTTCACCTGTCCCGCGTGACGGGCGTGAGGCACGTAGACCACGAGACCGAGATGGTTGTCGTCGGGAGCGTTGCCGCCGTGCTCTTCGTCCTTGGTCGCGCTCGACGTATAGATGACCCCGGGGTTCGGCTGAACGACGATGTCAGGCGTGCGTCCGCGTGCCGGATCGCCGAACCGGCCGGCCAGTTGCGGGCCATACAGAATGTACGCTTGCGGGCCGTCCGCACAAATGCCGGGTGCGTTGCAGCTCAGGTTGTCCTTCAAGGTCTTCACGACAGCCGGCAGTTGGCGTTGATCGCGCAACCAGATCAGGCCGACGTCGTCGGTCTGCACGAATCCCGTGCCGGCGAGCCCGGTTCCGTCATTGAGGTTGCCGCTCTTCGTGCTGTTCTGCCCGAAGTTGCCGTTCGGATCCAGATAGTTGTTTGCTCCAAGCAGTTTCGAGAGTGTGTCGCCGTTCTTCACCAGCTTCGAATGGTCGGTCGGGGATTGCCCGTGCTTCGCCGTGACGATGATCGCCGTCGACGAATACAGGTCGCGTTGCTTCAATTCGGCCACGATGCGACCCAAGGCGTTGTCCAGATAGGCAATCGCGTTGGTTACCTGCGGACCCGGCGTGAAACTCGCATCCAGATAGCCGCCTCCATTCGCGACCGTTGCCTTCTGGGCGACGCTCAAAGTCTGGAAGTTGGTCCCAAACAGGGTGGGCACATCGGCGCCGGATCGGCCAGTCGAATCCTTGCCGTCAATTTCATCGATCAGCGACTGCACATGGAAATTGTCGAACTGTTCCGTGTGCGTGTAAAAGTCGGTGTAGTTCGTGTTGGTGGCGGGATCGATCGAATTGATCTCCGTGCGGGAAAGATCGTCGACGCCTTTGCCGGAAGGTCCATTGAGCCAGTCGTAGCCCCACGCATGTTTGTCCGCCCAGGCAGTGCGAGCGCCTTTCACGTTGCGTTTGACCACTTCGAAGACCGTGTTGGTCTTCACATAGTTATGCGGATAGACGGGCGTACAGACGCCATTGAGCAAAGCGTGCGGGATGGCCTGCGGATTGAACGCGCCGCCACCGTCGAGATGCGTCAGTGCGCCGCCGTTCTCGCCGTCGATGCCGGTAGTCTCGTCGAATACGACATTCCAGCCTTGCTTGCCGGTGCAATTGCTATCGGACGGCGCGTAGAGCGTGCGGTCATACGATACGTCGTAGAACAGGCCCGCGGATTTGGGTGAGCCACCGGTGACGAGCGCAGCGAGCCCCGGGAACGAATCCGAAAGGCCAGGCGTGTGCGCGTTGGTGTAGGTTGTCCCCGACTTCGCCAGCAACGCAAGATTCGGGCATGCATTCGATCCGACGCAGCGCGCAACATCCTGCTCGTGCAAACCGTCGAAGCTGATCAGCAGCACATGCTTCACTGATTCGCGATGGTGATCACGATGATCGTGATCATCGGCCGCCGTGGCGCCTGCCGGGTGCAGCGCCGCAAGCAGGACAGCGCCCAGGCCAACGGCGATTTGCGTTCGCTTCCAGATTCTGATCGTCTTCATTTCCCGTCCTTTAGGTTGCTGCGGAATATTTGGTAATCCGGGAAAGAATGTGCAGTGGAATTGAGTCGTCTGGATGAAGCGACGCTTTCGATTCCATAACTCATTAGTGATTGATGCGATGAGAAGAAAGATCCGTGAAATGAGGCTATTACTTCAGTTTTCCTTAAGGAATGGATGATCTATTGCGATGTTCATCTATCACCGTGTGCGGCCCTTGGGATCAATCCCGTTGGCCCGGTTCACTAAACATCCCGGCGAGCCAGGCTCAGAAAATCCTCACGCGCCGGCTGAGGTAGCGATTGCGAGGCTAAGCGACGTGGAAGGGTACGGCGTTGGTTCCGAGCCGTGCAGGAACGATATGGAGCATCATGGGCGACTGTCGTTCGACACGACGGCCATGTGTGCCGAAAGCCGGCACAAAATCATGCAAGCGCGCAATTGCACTCGTATACTGGTGCGTCAATCAGTCAAGGAACCAGTATGCGGCGCGTGATCGTACGGCGGTCGTCAGTCCACGGAAAGGGTGTATTCGCGATGCGGCCGCTCGCGGCGGGTGAGTGCGTGCTTGAATACCGGGGCGAATTGACGAGCTGGCGGGAAGCGGTGCGCCGGCATCGGCGCGAAGGTGTCGCGGGGCACACGTTTCTTTTCGGCCTGTCGGACGGGCGCGTGATCGACGGAAGCCGCGGAGGCAACAGTGCGCGTTGGCTGAACCACGCCTGCGCGCCGAACTGCGAGACCATTGAGGATGATGGCCGCATCTTCATTCACACGATCCGGCCGATCGAGGCGGGCGAGGAACTGTTTATCGAATACCTGCTGACGACCGACGATCCCGCGGACGAGGACGTTCGAGCCCAATACGCATGCCAGTGCGCCGCCGCGGGTTGTCGTCGGTCGATGCTGGCGGATGTCGCGTGATTCAGCCAACCGATGAGGTTGCACGGACTCAGTCCGCTGCCGCCAGTGTCTCGAAGACGTCGTCGCCGTCATCCCGTATCGGCCCGCTCTTTGCGTTATTTCCCTTCCTGCGCCCCTATGCCGGCCGCTGGGCGCTCGCGTTCCTCGCGCTGGTGAGCTCGGCGGGCGCCACGCTGGTTTTGCCGGTGGCGTTCAAATACCTGATCGACCGTGGCTTCGCCGCGGGCGACCGGGGGCACATCGACCGCTATTTCCTCGCGCTATTGGTCGTATCGCTGGTACTGGCCGGCGCCACGGCGCTGCGCTTCTACCTCGTGTCATGGCTCGGCGAGCGGGTCACGGCCGACTTGCGGCGCGCGGTCTACGATCACGTGCTGAGCATGAGCCCGCAATTCTTCGAAACCACGCAGACCGGCGAAGTGCTGTCGCGGCTCACTGCGGACACCACGCTCATCCAGACCGTGGTGGGCACGAGCTTGTCGCTGGGATTGCGCAACTTCTTCCTGCTGACCGGCGGCGTGGCGATGCTGGCGGTGACGAGCCCGGTGCTGTGCGGCTACATCCTCGCGACGCTGGTCGTGGTGGTCGCGCCTATCGTGATCTTCGGCCGCCGCGTGCGACGGCTCTCGCGCGCGAGCCAGGACAAGATCGCGAACACGAGCGCGCTGGCGGGCGAGGTGCTCAATGCCATGCCGACCGTGCAGTCATACACGCAGGAGCCTTTTGAAACGCAGCGCTTTGCGGGCGCGGTGGAGGCGGCCTTCGAGACCGCGCTCACACGCATTCGCGCGCGCGCCTGGTTGACCGCCGTGGTGATCGTGCTGGTGTTCACGGCCATCGTATTCGTGCTGTGGCTCGGGGCGCAGGCGGTGCTGGCCGGGCGCATGACGGCGGGCCAATTGTCCCAGTTCATTCTCTACGCAGTGTTCACGGCCGGCGCCGTGGGCGCGGTCGCCGAAGTATGGGGCGATTTGCAGCGCGCTGCCGGCGCCACCGAACGTTTGCTGCAATTGCTGGCGGCGCGCTCGCCGGTGGTCGAGGCCGAGAGGACGGTCGCGCTGCCGGCGCGCGGCGAGGGCATCCGTTTCGACGATGTCAGCTTCTCGTATCCATCGCGCCCGGGCATTGCGGCGCTTTCCGCACTCTCGCTCGAGGTCCGCCCCGGTGAACATGTGGCACTGGTCGGTCCGTCCGGCGCGGGCAAGACCACGCTGTTCCAGTTGCTGCTGCGCTTTTACGATCCGCAAGCCGGCCGCATTCTGATCAACGGCGTCCCCACGCGTGACGTGCCGCTCGTCGAATTGCGCAAGGAAATCGGCGTGGTGCTGCAGGAATCGGTGATTTTTTCTGGGAGCGTGCTCGACAATATCCGCTACGGCGCGCCGGGAGCCACGCTCGCGCAAGTGCAACGGGCCGCCGACATGGCGGCCGCGGCCGGCTTTATCGAAGAACTACCGCAGGGCTACGACACCTTTCTCGGCGAGCGCGGCGTGCGGCTGTCCGGCGGGCAGCGTCAGCGCATCGCGATCGCTCGCGCGATCCTGAAGAATCCGCCCATCCTGCTGCTGGACGAAGCGACCAGTGCGCTCGATGCCGCGAGCGAACGGCTGGTGCAAAAGGCGTTGGACAATGCCGCGCAGAACCGCACCACACTGGTCATCGCCCACCGCCTCGCGACCGTCCAGCAGGCCGACCGCATCGTCGTGCTGGAACAGGGGCGGATCGTCGCGCAGGGTCGTCACGCCGAACTCCTCCTGAGCTCGCCGCTCTATGCCCAGCTTGCTGCGTTGCAGTTTGGCGAGCAGATGGGGCAGACCGCGCCCGCGCAATGACAGCGGGCGGCTCTTGCGTCGATCCGTCATGCACCTGGCGAGTGCATCGACGTGGCGCTATCCTTGACGTACAGAGGAGAGAGACATGGGCCACGGCCAGGATCGCATCGAAAAGCGCGAGCAGAGTTGGTACCGCGAGCGCGATTGCGCATTAGATGAATTTGTCGCGCTGTTGGAGGGCGATGACCACGGCCCGACCCGCTATGCGTCGGAAGTCATGCAACGTATTCCCATTTACGACTGTCCACAACTCGATGGCGTGACACGCGATGCATCGCACAGAGCGCAGTTGCAGACGGAATGGGCTCGCGTCCTTCACGACGGCGCGGGGGTGCTGGTGCTGCGGCGCGCATTTGTCGATTCCAGACCGGTCGACGATGCCACGGCCGTCTTCGAATCCATTATTCATAGTGAGCGCGAGCAAGGCTCCAGTGCGGCAGACCATTTCGCAAAGGCAGGCGCGAATGACCGGATCTGGAACGCCCAGGAGAAGCTCTGCCTGAGAGCGCCCGAAGTATTCGCGCAATACTTTTCAAATCCAATGCTGATGATTGTGTCGCAAGCGTGGCTCGGACCGTGCTACCAGATGACGTCCCAGGTCAACGTAGTTAGACCGGGCGGCGCTGCTCAGCAAGCGCATCGCGATTACCACCTCGGTTTCCAGACGGCTGAAAAAGCCGAACGCTATCCCGCGCACGTCCATCGGATGTCCCCCTTCCTTACCTTGCAGGGCGCGGTGGCGCATAGCGACATGCCGGTCGAGAGCGGCCCGACGAAGCTCCTGCCGTATTCGCAGCGCTATGACGAGGGATATCTGGCGTGGCGCCGAGCCGAATTTCGCGAGTATTTCGAGGACCATTTCGTCCAGCTGCCCCTCTCCAAGGGCGATGCCGTGTTCTTCAGTCCCGCGTTATTCCATGCGGCCGGCGAAAATCGCACCACGGACGTACAACGCATGGCGAACCTCTTGCAGGTCTCATCGGCTTATGGCCGGGCGATGGAAGTGCTTGACCGCACGCGAATGTGCGAAGCGTTGTATCCGGTACTGCGCGAGCGCCGCGCTTCGGGGCGCATAACCGACACGGAAATTACCGCGGCAATCGCATCCTGCGCTGAGGGATATCCGTTCCCCACCGACCTCGACCGCGACCCACCGGTCGGCGGGTTGGCGCCGGAAAGCCAGCAGGAACTCATGCATCGCGCACTCGACGAGGATTGGGATTCGGCCCGATTCACGCTCGCCTTGAACGCGCAGGCTGCCCGACAACGTTCCGCCGATCCGCAATCGGGTCCGCGTTAACAATTTCTTTAGACTCAGTCGATGGTGCAAAAGACGATCTGATCGCAGGATTGACAAAGCGATAGCAGCGCGACGCCGCATCTTCGCGGGGACCGTCCGGGATCGCCTTACGGCCGGTCATGCACTGACCGTTTTCGCACTTTTGGGAAGGAGAAATTGACATGAAAACGCTTCGAATCGTGGCGCTCTGCGCGATCGGCATGTTCGTGGGACAAGCGTGGGCGCAAGACAAACCCGTACCGTCGGGAACCGCGCCGTCTGCTCAGGATGTCGGCGGCGTCAGCGACGCGTCGAGGGGTGAGACGGGAATGGCAATGAATCCGGCGCGGCAGTCCTATCCGGACCTCAACACCCTGCAATCCCCGGAGCAAAGCCGTATCGCGGCCAATACGTTCCGCCACCATTGACTGCAGCGCAACAGCTTTGCGCAACCGCGCGTTACGCACGGTGAGTGTCTGTGAATACACTCGTCGCGCGTAACGGTGGCACGCTACGGTTCGGAGCGGGACCGTCCGGCTTGACGGAGCCGGGCTCCGGGATCACCCGGAGCCGGGCTCCGGGATCAGTAGCCGATACGCTTTTCGACGTTGCGGAATCGCCCCATCGACCGATAGCGATGAAACCATGCGTTGGTACGAAGCTCGCACAGGCGCGGCGAATGCTCCGCAAGCGCCAGGTCGAGCCAATGAAACATCTCGTCCGGCTGGTCGAGCCGCGCGTAAATTTCCGCAAACAGAAACGGCGACGTATAGCGCCTTTGACGCCTCGCCGTCAAATCCTGCAAATACCATTGAAGGACTTTTTGATAGCCGCCGGCCTCCCAGATCGTGCGAATAGTCTCTGCGCGAGCGAATTCGCCGCACCGTGTTAGCGCGTCGATGGTCGCGTCGATTGCCTCCTCGTATTGACCCTGCTCTTCATACGCGGTCGCCAGCAGTTGATAGACGAGTGGGGAGCGATTGCCACGCCCGGCGTGCAGGCACTCGCGAATCACTTCGTCGTATTTGCCTGCCTGTACGAGTCCGAATACGCGCGATCCTTCGAACCCGAGCGGGTCGACCTTTTCGGCTCGCTCGAACTGTGCTCTGCCTTCCGCTTCTCGCCCGAGCACTAGCAGCAGGCGTGCATATAGGCGGCACGTTTCAGCGTGGCTTGGGTTCAGCCGCAACGCTTCGAGGAACTCTTCTTCGGCACGCCGCCAGTCCCAGTCATAGAAATAGTGCACGCCTGCTAGCGCCTGGTGGGCTTCAGGAAGACTGGCGTCCAGTTCCAGTGCTTGCAACGCGGCCTGCCGCGCTAGCGGATGGCCCTCCGACGGCGCACAGACTCCATGCGTCGCCGTGGCACCTAAAACATTCGACATCCCCACATATCCGAGCGCGTAAGTCGGGTCCCGTTCTATCGCGCGCTCGAAGTAGCCGCGCGCGCGCACGAAGTCCTCGTCGCTCAGCGCGTGATGCGCGGCAAACCCCGCATCGAAGTGCACGCGGCGCGTCCAGTAGTAACGGCCGCGCAGATACGCATCGTGTGCCGCCGGATCGACCGGCAAACGTCTCGTCAGCATGTGCCGCCGCTGTGCCGCGAGCGCGGGTGACACCTCCCGGGCGAGCGCCGCTCCCACCTCTTTCTGGATTTCCAGCGCGCCACGCGACATCGGCTCATACGCGCGGCTCCAGATCTGCACCTGATCGAAGCAACGGATCAATTGCGCCAGAATGCGGATTCTCACACCGTCGCGCTTGAGCGCGCCTTCCAGGACATAGTCGATCGACAACTCGCGCGCGATTTCCGCAATGCTCATGCTGACCCGTCTGCAGTGGGCGGCAGTCGTCCTCGAAATGACGAGGATGCGCTCTGGATCGAGCATGCCGATGCTGGCGGAAGTTTCGTCGGCCAGTGCATCGCAGAAGCTGTTCTGGCCGGCATCGCCGGTCTGGTTTTCGAATGGCAGAACCAGTATTCGCGCGGCTTCCTGCGGAGCGGGTACCGGCTCCTCCGGCATCGGCCGCACGTTATTCAGTCGATAGCCTTTGCCCTTCACCGTGATGATGTGCTGCGGATTGACCGGGTCGTCGTGCAGCGCCACGCGGATTTTCCGGATTGCCGTATTGATGCAGTTGTCCGTTTCCCGATACGCATTCGCGCCCCACAGTGCTCTTACAATATCCGCACGCGTGACGAGTTGCCCGTTGCGGGATGCCATCAGGATCAGCAGTTCCATCGGCAAACGCTCGAGGCTGACCTTCTCACCCGCGCGGCGCAATTCGTAGCGCTGAATGTTCAGCTCGACATCCGCAATCCGGATGGATTCTGGCGTGTTCATCTGCGCTCCTGCCATCGCGAGTTCCTGCTCACAGCGACTATGTCGGGGCGCCGCCGCTCGCGCTTCATTCCGAATGAAGCCGCGAATGCAATCGCCGAGCACAACACCATGACGAGCGCGGGTGCGGGCATCCAGTGCAGACCGGAAACGAGGAAATTTGCCGCGAGCGGCGTCAGTCCCAGCGACGCGGACAGACCGAGATTCATGGCCGTGGCAACGCCGCTGAACCGGACGTCGACGGGAAACATTTCCGCAATCGCGCACGCGAAGGTTCCGTTGGCGATCGAACTGACGACGCCGGCCATCAGGAACAGCGCGGGCAGACTCGCGTAGTGCCGGGCGGCCGCGATGAAGAAGAAGGGCGCAAAAAGCGCGGACAGGACGGTTCCCAACCTGAACACGTAGCGACGCGGCAACAGGTCGCCAGCGTGCGCCGTCACGAGAATGCAGGCAGCTAGGGCGATCAGATAGCACGTCTGCGCACTCGCGATCTGTTGCGTGTCGTATTGAAGCTTTTGCAGATGACCCGGCGCGAAGCCGATAAAGATGCCGCCCGACGCGCCCGCCAGCAGCGACGCTGCAGCGCCTGTCATCAGGGGAGCGAAATGGTTGCGAAACAGGACAGCAAGAGGCTCGCGATGGCGGGCGCCGATGGCCTGCGCGTACTCGTCGGTCTCCGCAAGCGTACGCCGCAAAGCAAAGCTCAACAGCCCGACCATTCCACCCAGCAGGAAGCCGATCCGCCATCCGAACGCGTTGACTTGCCCGGGTGTGAGCACCCATTGCATGACAAGATTCATGCTCGTCGCCAGAAGCAACGCAAGATTGACCGCGACGAACACGATGCCGCACAAAAGCCCCGGCCTGCCGCGCGCGGTTTCGACCGCGTAGACGACTGCGCCCGGCAATTCACCGCCGAGGCAGAGGCCCTGCATAAGCCGCAGCACGAGAAGGAGCGCCGGGGCGGCCGCGCCCCATGCCGCGTATGAAGGAAGTATTCCGATGAGAAGCGTCGAAACGGAGGCGATCATTGCCGACGAGATGAAGACGAGGCGCCGCCCGTGCGTGTCGCCGAATCGCCCGAGGAGGACGCCGCCGACCGGTCGGGAGAGATAGCCGATGGCCAGCACCGTGAACGACAACGTCTCCACCGGTACGCCGGTTACTGTCGGAAAGAACTCGCTGCCAATGCTTCTCGCAAAGAATCCGAAGATGACGAAATCGAACACTTCGAGCGCTCCCCCCGTGCTGGCGACCAGGATGGTCCAGCGTTGGTGCGCTGTCATCGAGCCTTGTCCGGATAGGGGCGAATCGTCGAGCATGGAAATCCCTGATATCGCCAGGCATAACTATTGTTTTGAGGGGAGGCCGCGGCGGAGGGACGTGTTAAGCCGCCACCGTCTCCATCACACTTCGATGACGGTGCATGATCGTTCTGGCTTAAATATGATGGACGACAATTCGCTTACAAGAAAGGTCTTTAGATTCGCCTTGTGGTTCCTGGTCGACGAATCGACGTGCGCCGCATTCGGGACTGGGCGCCGGCGATGGAGGTTATGCACCGCACGGCGTGCTGCTTACTTCATTCGTTGCCACACGACTTTCGATGCACCATATCCGAAACTCCCGGGCGTGAGGTAGGTCAGCCGGTCCCTATCGAGGGTGAATGGGCGCCGTTGCACATCGCCGTCCCAGTTCGGAAAGGTACTTTTCTGAATGTGGAAAACGATCACCTGTCCGGCCGGATCGACGGTATAGGTGCCAAAGTGCGCGAAGTTGCCCTGGACGATGCGCTCGTTCTCTTCGGAGGTACCCGACAAGCGGTTACCCGATGCGAACTTCGGCAAGTCCCCGCGAACGCCAAGCAGAACGTAGCGCCCATCGCTGCCGAAGATGAGTTGCCCGTACGGATGCGGACCGAGCACTTCGACTTCGCTGCCACTTCTCGAGACGGTCAACGAGACCAGAGACCATGAACCCGCCACGCCAGGCGCCGCCTGGGCAAAAGTCTTTGGCACAGCGAGACATAGTGCGAGGGCCACCAGCGCGGCGGCCCTCAGGGTTTGCAGCAAAGGAGTCATGGCGTTCTCCGGCACGCGCGAGGGCGGAACCATTCCCTTCGACTATCGGCGTGCGATGCCTGGTTCGTCTTCGATCATCGCAAGACAAGCTAATAGGATAGCTTTCCCGGCCACGACTTCCAATGAACATCGGTCCTCAAGTCATTTCCGCCGCCAGCAGATCTTCGATCATGATCGGCAGCTTGCGCACGCGCACGCCGGTCGCATGACAGGTTGCGTCGGTGATCGCCGCCGCGATGCCCGCGAGCCCGATCTCCGCAATCCCGCGAGCGCCGAGTTCGTTGAAGACGGTATCCGGATGATCGAGAAAGGTCACGTCGAGTTCGGGCGTGTCCGCGTTCGTCGCAACGATGTAATCGGCCAGGTTGCTATTGATCGGTGCGCCCGTCTGTTTGTCGTACGTGGTGTGCTCGAACAGCGCCATGCCGACGCCCATCACGACTGCGCCTTCGATCTGGTTGCGCGCGGCGCGGGGATTGACGATGCGTCCTCCATCGATCACCGTGACGACGCGGCTCACGCGCAACCGTGCGATCTCCGGCTGCCACGTGACTTCGACAAAGTGCGCGCCGTACGAATAGATGGAGAAGCGTTTCTTCAGCGGATCGTCGAAGCCGCCCTTGGCGTTGCCGCTGCCCGACGCGGCGCGCATCTTCGCTGCTTCGAGAATCTGGCCGAACGGCACGCCGCGCTCCGGCGCTTCGCCCTTGCGATGCACATGTCCCGCGCTGAACGCGAGTTCATCCTCACGTGCGCCTTTGAACGGCGAACCGTCGACGGCCGCCGCACGCGACAGCAAAATCTTGCTGGCCGCGCGCACCGCATCGAGCACGGCGGGAATCACCGATGCCGTCGCCGCGCTGCCACCCGAAATCGGTCCCAGCGGCAAGACGGAATCGCCGAGACCGACCTCGATGCGCGCGAGCGGAATGCCGGTTTCTTCGGCGACCAGTTGTGCGAGCACCGTGTACGTGCCGGTGCCGATGTCCTGCGTGCCGCATACCACCCGGGCGCTGCCGTCCGCTCGCAGATCGACGTCCGCCGCAGCGGAGAAGCGCAAGCCTGGCCAGACACAGGCGCCGACACCCCAGCCCAAAGTCAGGCCGTCGCGCCGCATCGAGCCGACACCCGGCGTCCGCTGCGACCATCCGAAGCGCTCGGCGCCGGTGCGCAAACATTCGACGAGATGCCGTGAAGAGAAGGGCAAACTCGTGCTCTCGTCCACGCGCGGTTCATTGCGCAGCCTCAACTCGACGGGATCGAGGTTCAGCACATGCGCCAGTTCGTTCATCGCCGATTCGATTGCGTACAAGCCGGGCACGGCACCCGGGCCGCGCATCGACGTCGGCGAGCCGACGTTGCGGCGCGCGAAGCCCGAGGTCACGCGCAGATTCGGCGTGCTGTAGATGAGCGGCGTGACCTCGCCACAGCTTTCCTGGTACTCGTCGGCGATCGCGGTGTGGTTGACGTAGTCGTGCTGCAATGACGTGAGCTTGCCGTCGCGGTCGGCGGACATCCGCACGCGCTGCTGCGTGACGGGGCGATGGCCGACGTTCTGAAACATCATCTTGCGGCTCACGACCAGCTTCACGGGACGGCCCATCTGACGCGTCGCCGCCGCCGCGAGCAGTGTGTGCGGCCACATCCAGAGCTTGCCGCCAAAGCCTGATCCAAGATAGCGGGAGATCACGCGGATCTTTTCCTTCGGCACGCCGAGCATCTGCGAGAGCGTGCCCAAATGGACCGTGATGGCCTGCGTGGTCTCGTAAAACGTGTAGTTCTCTCCGTCCCAGTCCGCGATCGACGCGTGCAGTTCGATCGGGTTGTGCGTTTCCGTCGGCGTCACGTAGGTTGCGTCGAGCGTCGCCGGCGCAGCGTCGAACGCACCATCCGGGTCGCCGCGCTCGCTCTCGACCTTGGGCTTCTCGTCGGCCTCGAGTTCGTCGCGCACGTCGTGCGGCGTGACTTCGTACCGGGCGGCGATCGCCGCCGATGCCGCGCTCGCCGCTTCGAAGGTATCGGCGATCACGACAGCGATGTACTGGCCGTAGTAGCGGATTACGTCGTCCTCGAAGGGTGGCCGCGCTTCGTCGACGTAGCCGGTCTCCATCGAGTTGCCGGAAATCCGGTAGAAGCGGCCGATATTGTCTCGATGCAGCACCGCGTGCACGCCGGGCATCGCCTCGGCCTCCGCGATATCGAGCGACACGAGCCGGCCGCTCGCGATCGTGCTGCACACCGGCACGGCAACCAGCAGATCGGGCAGATCCACGTCGGAGGTATAGATAGCGCCGCCGCTGACCTTCAGCGGTCCGTCGACGCGCGCTTGAGGCTGTCCGATCACGGACAGCACGGAGTCGGGCAAGGTGGACATGGTGCGTTCCTTTCGATGGACGGTTCAGGGCGTCGCGGCCGTAGCCTGGGTCAGCGCATGGACGATGCAGCGGCGCGCGAGTTCGACTTTGAAGCCGTTCTGGCTTTGCGGCTTCGCATTCGCAAGCGCGGCATCCGCGGCCTTGCGGAAGGTTGCGGCGTCGGGCGTTGCGCCGCGCAGCACGGCTTCCGCTTCTAGCGCATGCCAAGGCCGCGTGCCGACGCCGCCGAGCGCCACCCGCACATGCCCGATGCGTCCACCGTCGAGCGTCATGACCACGGCGGCCGACGCCAGCGCGAACTCGTACGATGCGCGATCGCGCAGTTTCAGATAAACGGAACGGGCACCCGCGGGAAGAGGCGGTAGTGTCACGTGCGTGATGAGGTCGCCTGCGTCGAGCACGTTCTCACGCTGTGGCGTTGCGCCCGGCAACACGAAGAAGTCGTCGATCGCGATGCTGCGCGCGCCGTTCGTCCCTTCGATGTGAATGGCGGCGTCGAGCGCGGTCAAGGCGACGTTCATATCCGACGGGTTGGTGGCGATGCAGGCGTCGCTGGCGCCGAGAATCGCCAGCGTGCGATTGAAACCCTGCATGGCCGGACAGCCCGAGCCCGGCTCGCGCTTGTTGCATGGCATCGCGGTATCGCGAAAGTAGACGCAGCGCGTGCGTTGCAGCAGATTGCCGCCGGTCGTCGCCATGTTTCGCAATTGGGCCGAGGCTCCGGCGAGCAGCGCCTGCGATAGCACGGCGTACGGCGTGCGGATCAGCGGATGCAATGCGAGGTCGGCATTGCGCGCCGTCGCGCCGATCTTTACGCCGCCGTCGGGTAGCGCTTCGATAGTGTCTAGCGGCAGCCGGCTGATGTCGATAACCCGCGTCGGCCGCTCGACGTTCAGCTTCATGAGATCGAGCAAGGTCGTGCCGCCCGCCAGAAAGCGCACTTGTGCGCCTTGCTGGGCGGTTGCCGAAGTCGCGCCCGCCGCGATCGCGTCACGCACACCGTTGGCGCGCGACAACTGGAAGATTTCCATGATGGGGCTCCTCAGGACTGGCCGCGCACGCGCTGGATCGCCGCGACGATATTCTGATAGGCGCCGCAGCGGCACAGATTGCCGCTCATCGCTTCGCGCACTTCGGCGTCGCCGGGCCCGACTGCTTCATCGAGCAGCGCGACCGCGGACATGATCTGGCCCGACGTGCAGTAGCCGCACTGGTAGCCGTCGCATTCTACAAACGCGGCCTGCATCGGATGCAGCGCTTCGGGCTGACCGATGCCTTCGATGGTGGTGATTTCGTCGCCGGCGTGCGTGCCGGCGAGCGACAGGCACGCATTCACGCGCCGTCCGTTTACGTGCACGGTGCAGGCGCCGCATTGGCCGTGGTCGCAACCCTTTTTGGTGCCGGTGAGGTGCAAATGCTCGCGCAGCGCATCCAGCAGCGTGGTGCGCGGATCGAGCGACAGCGTGTAGAGATTGCCGTTGACGGTCAACTCGACAGGCATCGTCGCGTTCGCGGAAGGCTGGCGGCTGGTTCGGGCGGCGTCGGGGTCGGCGCTCTGTTGCGGGGTGGTGGAGGCGGTCTGTTGCATCATGCGTTCTCCTCATGGCGAGAGAGGCCACGATCCGGCGACAATGGGCGCGGCCGGAGCGGCGGGCTGAAGCGGGATTTGGACCCATTGGTGAACGATTCGCCGGGTATCGGGCATTCGGGTAGCGTGCGTCGCAACACGCGTCGCGCACGCCAGGTGATGGTGCAGCAAATCTGATGCCCAGGTGCGCCGCCGCGGAAAGTGGGGCGACACACGGTCTACCGACGCGCTCGTCGAAGCGATTCATGCCACGACAACTCGATAGCTATCGCGACGCCAGAATGGAGGATGCAATAAGATTCGACTATGCGCCGACGCTGCGTATCGCGATCCAATACGCTCGCAGGGGAACGTCGTGCGCATCTTCACCACACTTCAGGAGCGTACGTTATGGCGACATTTATCGTCTTCACGAAGGAAAGCACGCGGGATCAGGCTGAACTCGACATCTATCAAAGCAAGGTGGGCGAGACTTTCAAGGGTCATCCCGTCACGATTCTCGCTGCCTATGGACCCCAGCAGGTTCTTGAGGGCGACGCGCCTGAGGGTGTGGTGATCGTGCAGTTTCCGTCAACAGAAGCCGCGCGTGCGTGGTACGACAGCCCGGCGTATCAGGAAGTCGCTCAGCACCGGTTCAAGGGCGCGCGTTACCGCGCGGTTCTCGTCGAAGGCGAGTGACGAGAGGCGGCAACGATCGCGCGTGCGGAGGTCTCTTACTCTTTACTTTGCTTCGATTCGATCTGCTGCCGAAGCCGCTCTTCGTTTTCCTGAAGCTCGGGCGTGAACGCCTCGCCAAAATCCGCAGCTTCGAAGAACGGACGAATTTCGATTTCCGAGTCGCTTGCCATCGGGTTCGGGCAGCGGCGCACCCATTCAATCGCTTCGTCCATTGATTGCACTTGCCAGATCCAATAGCCCGCGATCAATTCTTTCGTTTCAGCAAACGGACCGTCGACGACGGTTCGGTCCTGGCCGGAAAATCTGACGCGCGCGCCCTTCGAGCTCGGCTTCAGTCCGTCGCCGCCGAGCATGATGCCGGCCTTGACCAGTTCCTCGTTATATCGGCCCATCGCCTCGATCAGTTCCGTGCTGGGCATTTGACCGGCTTCGGATTCGGCGGTCGCCTTGACCATGACCATGACGCGCATTGGGATTCTCCTGTCTAAAGTTGGGCCCCGGATTATGTGGAAGATGTTCGGTGCCTTCAATCCCACGACGAACGAACGCGCGTGAAATCGACAGTCGCATCGAAAGTTTTGTGTTTTAGCTGAGATCGGGCAAACGCGCTTCTCAGCGCTCGACCACCTTGAATACCCGATTTTTGTCGAGCGTAGCTGGGTCGAGCGCCTTCTCGCCGCCGTCAGCGGGCAGCGTGGGGCTAACGTCTTCCAACGCGCGGCCGGTGTAGCGGCCCCGTGGCCGAATGACCTTGCCGACCCGGAGTTGCTCGATGCAATGCGCCAGCAAACCCACGCTTCGCGCCGTTGCGAACAGCGCGAACGACGCGTCGCGCGGCAACGCCAACTGCGCCGCCAATGCGGCAAGCGCAATGTCGATATTCGGCCTGAGGCCGGTCAGTTCAACCACCTTGTTGATGAACGACGTGAGTTCTCGAGGCGGATCGAGCACTTCGAGCAATGCGGCCGCGCGCGCATCGCCGTCCGGGTAGAGGTGATGCCCGAATCCTGGAATGGGCGTAGCCGACTGCAAATGATGCACGACGACATGCTCCGCGCCGAGTCTCCCGACGTCGTCGAACACGGCTCTCACGCGGCCTGACGCATCGCCATGCAGCGGGCCTGAGAGCGTCGCGAGCCCCGTGAGCAGGCATCCCGGCAAGGATGCGCCGGTGGAGGCGGTAATTCTGGCGGCGAACGCCGAACTCGTCGTCTCGTGGTCGGCGACGAGGACCATGGCGCGGCGGATGAGTTCGGCGCCTGCACGGTCCTGGCCCCAACCCAGCGCGAGCCGTTCATGCGTGGGTTGTGCATTCGTATTGCGGCGCGCGCCAAATGCCTGCGCGATCAGCGCCACGAGCCGGCCTGCCTCGACATGCAGTGCGCTGTCGGTGCGTCCGAGGGTGGAATGACCGCAGGCCGCGAGCGCCGCCAGCGACGTGAACGCGCATTGCCGGCCTCGCTCGCCGCCCTGTAGCGGCAGGTCGCCGGGTTCGAAGGAGATGGGCCCGCGCGCGTTCCAGAGTATGGCCGCCACGTCTTCGAGCGTCGCCGTGTCGGAAAGCCGGATGCTATCCCGTCCGCGGTAGTACGCCCGCCCTTTCGAGAAGGTGGTGATGCCGCTGTAAATGCACGGCTCGGTGCCGAATATGGTCCCGGCGGCGAGCGCCTCGCGCTTGCGTCCAACCTGTTTTTTGCGGCACAGACCGGCCACGTCTTCCGCACGATAAAGGCTCTTGCGCGGGTCATTCGGATCCGGCATGACCGCGATGTTGCCTCGACTGACGTACGCATAGATAGTCTGCGCCTGCACGCCGAGTTGTCGAGCCGCTTCAGTCAGCGTGATCCAGTTTCGCATGGGATGGCAGGCAAGGTGATGTAGCGGAACGGGTAGCAGAGCCGTAGCCAGGCGGATTGTGCCGTACGTTCGAGCGGAACCGGTCGAGCGTCAATATTGACGGCTTTTCAGGTAAAAGTCATCTCGGCGGGTCGCCGCTCAAGGATCTCGACCAGAATGTCCCCTGGCGATCGCACGAAGCAGGCTCTCACGCCGGGGCGAACCTGCTTGATCGGCTCGACGATTTCCGCGTCGCAGCGCGACAGATGCTCGAACGCGGCGTCGAGATCATCCACGACCACACCGAAATGATCGATGCCCTGTTTCCGCTCGCCATCGGCGCGGCCGGCTTGCGCGCTCGCCAACGCCGTGATGAAAAGGTTGATGCTGCCGATGCGCAAATCCACTCGCCCCGGACGACGCACGATCTCGGCGTTCAGACAGCGCGCAAACCATGCGGCGGTGGCTTCGGCGTCGGCCGAACACAGTTGCAGATGATCCCACTTGAATTCAATCATACGATTTCACCGATGGTCGGAGGCGTCATAGTTCGATGCGGGAGAGTTTCCCCAGCAGCACGGAGTAAGAGAACGCGCCGAGCAGGCATATCGCGCCCATCAGGTTGAGAGCCCAATAGAAGTGGCCGGTGTGGTGAGTGATATAGCCGATCATGAGCGGTGTCGTCACGCCCGCAATATTGGCCGCGAGGCTGGTGATGCTGCTGGTGAGTCCCACGTATTGGCGCGGCGCGATTTCGGAAACGGCGGCCCACGACATCGACCCGACACCCTGCGCGAAGAACGCGATAGTCAGGATGGCGATCACCGCCTCGTTCGACTCGACAAAATTGACGAGCATGATCGATGCTCCCAGCAGCGTGCCGATAATGAGCGGCGTCTTGCGTGCCGTGGAGATCGATACTCCGCGTCGAATGAAAAAGTCCGAGAGGGAGCCCGCGAGGAGAATGCCGGCCGTCGCGCCGATAAAGGGCAGTGCCTGGAAAATGCCGACCTTGATCATCGACATGTGCCGCGCTTCGATCAGATAGGTCATGAACCACGTGGTGAAGAAGACAAGCAACGTGTTGTTGCAGAACTTGCCTATGCAGATGGCGAGAATCTGCCGGTAACCGAGCAGCTTGAGCGCCATACGCCAATCGAACTTCTCGCGCGGCTTGCGCGCAGCCGTGGAGCCGTCGTTGATGTATTGAAGTTCGGCGGCATTCACACTCGCGTGCTGATGCGGGTCGCGATAGACCCGGTACCAGACAAGACTGAACAGAATGCCGACGCCGCCCGTGACGTAGAAGACCATGCGCCACCCATACGCGGCGGAAATCCACAGCAACAAACCGGTGAACAACGGCGTGCCGATGTATTGCCCCATGACATAGACGCTGGTCGCGAAGCCGCGCTCGCGGGCGGGAAACCACAACGTCACGGCGCGCGCGTTCGAAGGGAAAGCCGGCGCTTCCAGCGCGCCGATGGCGAGCCGCGAGCCGAGCAGCATGTGATAGCCGCTCGCGAGACCCTGCGTCAGCGTGGCGAACGACCAGCCGACGAGGGACAGCGCATAAGCGACACGCGAGCCGAGAATGTCGGTCAGTATGCCGCCGGGCACCAGCCCGATGGAGTAGGCGAGACCGAATGCAGCAAACAGCTCGCCCATCTGCATCTTGTCCAGCGCCAGGCCTTTCGAGAGGCCCGGCGCGACGATGCCGAGCGCCGACCTGTCCACGTAGTTGAGGATGGTTGCCGCGAGCAGCATCGAGAGCACGACGTATCGCACTCTGGAGCGCTTCGTGGTATCCGCGTAAGCCGGGTTTCGCGCCGACAATGTTTGTTCGTCTACGACTTTCATCGCTGTCTCCAGTGCATTGGCCGGTTGTTCTTTTTATAGTGGCGTGAGGGCGGTTTATCCGCGGCCGACGAACGGCATCGCGCTCGCCATGATCGTCATGTTGAGAACATTGGCTTCGAGCGGAAGGCTGGCCATATGCACGACGGCGTTCGCGACGTGCGTCACATCCATTCTTGCTTCAGGCGCCATGCGTCCGTCCGCTTGCAGTACGCCACGGTTCATGCGTTCCGTGAGCGATGTGGCCGCATTACCAATATCGATCTGGCCGCAGGCGATGTTGAACGCACGTCCGTCCAGCGCGATCGAGCGGGTGATTCCGGTGACGGCATGTTTTGTCGCCGTATAGGCGATGGTATGCGGTCTCGGCGAATGAGCGGAGATCGATCCGTTGTTGATGATTCGTCCGCCTTGAGGAGACTGCGCTTTCATCAAGCGATAAGCGGCCCGAGCGCACAGAAAGACGCCGGTCAGATTGGTGGCCACGACATCGTTCCAGAAATCGGCGTCGTAGTCTTCGAGCGGCACGGCTCCCGCGTTGCGGCCTGCGTTGTTGAAGAGCACGTCGAGCCGTCCGAATGCCTCGGCTATGCGAGCAAACGCCTGCTCGACCGATGCCGCGTCGGCAACGTCGGCCTGGAATACCTGCGCTTCTCCACCGCCCATGCCGATGGTTTCCTTCGTTTCCAGCAGCGGCTCGGCTCTGCGCCCGATCAGCGCAACGGCGAATCCCGCATTGGCGAGCGCCACGGCGGCGGCGCGGCCGATGCCGGAGCCGGCGCCGGTCACAGCAGCAAATTTCTTCGATGCAGGCATTTCACTTCCTCTCGACAGTTCGGTTGAACACGGGAAGCAGAGTTGCATTCGCGCTATCTGTCGAGCAATCTTGATTCATTGAATCAACATCTGGGCGCCTTGCCGATGGGGCGCGCACCAGGGTTTTCCTGATGCGCGTGTTGCCGGCAACGCACGGGTTCGGGCAGGGAAGAAAACGAATCGCAACGCGCAGGGTGCGCTGCGAACGAATAAACGGGTGAATCGTTTTCGATAGTTGATTCATCGAATCAACATTGACGGTCCCGTCCGCGGTTTCGTAGTCTCTCGACGTCTGCCTACCCAAGGAAACATCATGTCGGAAAATAACCGCACCAGGCTGTTGATTGCGCGAAAGGTGCCCACAGCCGTGGCGAATCGCGCGAAGACCGAATTCCATGCTTTCGTGACCGAGTCCGATATGGACGCGTGGTCTGTCGTCGACTTTTGCAAAAAGCACGAAATGCCGGCCGTATTGATCGGGAAGAAGTCCGGTTTGCAGGCAGCGCACATTGCCGCGCTGCCTTCGACCGTGAAGATCATTGCGAACGCCAGCGCCGGTTTCGATCACATGGACGTGGCGGCCGCCCGCGAGAAGGGAATCGTCGTCACGAACGCACCCGATGCGTTGACCGAATGCACGGCCGATTTTTCCCTGCTGCTCGTGTTGGCGGCCTGCCGACGCGCGTCGGAATACGAACGGATCATGCGCAACGGCTGGGGCAAATCATTCGGGATGACCGAGATGCTGGGTATGCGCGTAAATGGCAAGACGCTCGGCATTGTCGGATTCGGGCGTATCGGACGCGCGGTCGCGAAGCGTGCGCAGGGGTTCGGCATGCGCGTGATCTATACGGACATCGCACGTGCGGCTGCGTCGCTGGAAAATGGCGCGACCTTCTACGGCAGTCTCGACGACATGCTGCCGCACTGCAACGTGCTGACGCTGCATGTGCCGGGCGGGGGCGCCCCGTTGATGACGAAAAAGGAATTTGGGCTCCTGCCGACCGGCGCGGTTTTTGTCAACGCGGCGCGTGGTGCGCTGGTGGACGAAGACGCGCTCTACGAAGCGCTGACTTCGGGGCATCTATTCGCCGCAGGGCTGGACGTGTACCGGAATGAGCCCACGGTCGATAAGCGCTTTGCCGGACTCGACAATGTGTTCATGACGCCTCACATGGCGAGCGCCACGATCGAGACTCGAGATCAGATGGGTTTCACGGCGCTGGACAATATTGCCGCCGTGCTGGATGAGCGGCCTGCCTTGAATCCGGTCTGACGTTTGCTTCCTCCAATACCTGTCAGGTCTGCTCCATTCGAATACGGCATATGCATTGTTCGATGCGCTTGCGCCCACCGCAATGAGGCGCGGTGGGCGCAAGCACTGAAGCGACAGACTAGCCGTCCGCCTGGTACGGCTTACCTGTTGGCGTTATTTAGTGTTCGCTCGGTCTGATGGCGGGGTCGCCTTCCACCACGTCATGGGTCGCTGCCCAGTACGGCTGGCGGTTGTAGTAGCTGTAAGTCGACTCTCCCCACTTCGCGTCTGCCATCGTCGGCCAGTGGTCTTTGTCGAAACCCGGGTCGTCTTTCAGACGCTGTGCGGTAATGTCGACGAAGAAGCACTTCTGGTCCGTATCGAGCGTCAACGCACTCCATGGGATGGCGTGCAGGGTGGAACCCATTCCGAGAAAGCCGCCCTCGGAAAGTACCGCGTAGGCGATACGTCCGTTCCTGACGTCCAGCATGATGTCCGAAATTTTCCCGACGTGTTCGCCGTCAGAGGACATGACCTTGTTTCCGTCGAGCGTTGCCGCAGCCATGATGTCCGGCCCCGGTCCTTCGCCGATACCACCACCGACTATTTCCGCTCCGCGGCCGGTGTCACCTTGCGGATTGATTGAGCCCATGATTTACCTCCTTCGAAAAAAGGTAATCCAGTGGCGCGCAAGCGGCGTTCCTGAGTGGAGCAGGTTGGTGTCAGGTCTTTGAGTCGACCCAAATACGGCCCCAGACAGTGGCGTAATGGATTGCCTGTTCGTGGTCGTAGAACAGGTCCAACGAGGCGAAAGCTTGCGGTGGGCGTCCTGGCTGCTCGATAACGAGGTCGGCGGAATGCAGACCATCGCCGGTCGGCGTCGTACTTGCGCGGAGACCATACCCGCGATGAAAGCTGATTCCGGTGGCCGGTGTGTTCGGCAGAATTTGCATTTGATTTTTTTGGGGTAGCGACACCCCGCTTTCTCTCAGTGGCGCGATTGTCCCGTCAATATGTGAAGGCTCGATGACGAGAATTCGATTGCCGCTGGAAGCAATTTGTACGACAAAATGCCGGTGCGCGTAAGTCGAGCCTATCTCGGGCAGCCGAGGAAATCCCATCTCTGTTCAGCATGCAGGCCCCTCTGTTGGCTTGGGCCGTGTTCGACCCGGCGCACGATGAACGCCGTTTTCAAGCCACATCGACGTGCCGCTGCGAGGTCGCCGTTGGAGTAAGCTAACTGTATTAGAGGCGCGCCATGCCGCGCCGTATCAGACTGTGGAGCACGCCATGAAAACGCTGGCCGCAACGTCGCGCACGGGCCGCGTCGTTGCGTTGGTGGTCTCGTCCGCCGCTTTGTCCGGTTGCTACTATTACGTGCCGTACGGCTACGTTCCCTACGGCGATGTGCCGACGGTCGCTGGGCAGCAATATCCTTTCTCGACGGCCGGCACGGCGGCAGATGGTTCGGTTGTGTCAGATGCGACTGGGGCCACGAACAGCTATATCGCACCGGCCGTGCCCGTCTACGTTGCGCCTGCGTATTACCCGGTTGCGTATCCCTATTACGGCTCGCCCGCGTGGTGGGGCCCCTCGGTGTCACTGAGTTTCGGCTATTGGGGCGGCTGCTGTTATGGAGGCGGCCGATACGGCTACTGGGGTCACCACGGCTACTGGGGGCACGGACATCCGGGTGGTTGGGGCGGTCACGGCGGCTGGGGTGGCAACGGATATCCGGGCCACGGTATGGGTGGAGGCCACTACTATGGCGGTGGCGGAGGCCACGGTCGTTCGCATTGAACGCCCGGAGCGACGCACCCTGTCAGATCAAGACGCCCGAACTGTCGCGAGGCCTGTGCCCGCGAACGGGTCACGACTCCAGTCGATGACAGGCCGTTGACGGCTAGCCGATGTCGACGGTTTGTCGATCGCAAAGTGCGCCAGTGATTGCCCAGCGCTCGTGGCTTGCTTAAGCCACTGCGGCATGTCGCCCTTGCCGTCCCAGGTGTCGCCGAAAGCAC
Source organism: Paraburkholderia sp. BL6669N2 (assembly GCF_003387275.1). Classification (NCBI taxonomy): domain Bacteria; kingdom Pseudomonadati; phylum Pseudomonadota; class Betaproteobacteria; order Burkholderiales; family Burkholderiaceae; genus Paraburkholderia; species Paraburkholderia sp. BL6669N2. The sequence goes on from NZ_QUNA01000002.1 coordinate 3,906,114, forward strand.
TGCGATATCGCGCCGACTTTTGACGCGCCCTGTCTTCGGCGATTGCCGCCTTGAGGTCGCCCACCTTGATGCCCACGGTGGTCATCTTGCGGCGCAGATAAGCGATCATGCTGAGGCGTTTTTGCTCGTCCATGTCGGTTTCCCCTTCGAAGTTCCAGCCTCGTAGCGGGCTCGTGTCGTCTTGCCTTGCCGACACGTCCCGTCACCACACAATTCGGATGTGGGAAGTATCGTGTCGACGAAAGTCAGTGTCGATGTGCGATTTCTGAAAACACTGTTGCAGGCAGAGTGCAAAAACTTTTATGACTCTTGATGACAGATCCGGTCTCGACGCGTCACGAAAAATCGCTGCCGTGTTGTGTGGAGGTATCGGGTCAAAAAACATTCGCTTTCGTTTCGACTTTCCGCGCCCTATAACGTATTTGCAGGGGCGACTATTGCGTGTCGATGGGTCCATGAAATCGATCGGCATTGCCTGTTCGCACGCCATCTCGCGTCCACAGACCTTCGCTTGGCGCACTGCGCTTCGCTTCTTCCCAATTGCCTGAAACTTTGGCCTCGGGCGATTGGCCCACGGATTCGAAGACGGCTTCGCATCCGTACATCCGTATAGATTTGAACCGCGCGACACGCGAATAACCAATCACATGGATGGAACTCAATCTAGCTTAAGGAGCCGACATGAAATTACGATCGATGGGTGCTTCTGCTTTCGGATTGTTTATTGTGGCGGGGTTGGCGTATGCGCAAAGCATGCCCGATGCTGCACAACCCGCCCCCAGCAAAGCGCCGCAACTCAGGCTGATTCTTCGCCCAGTAGGGGGATGGAGGCCTACGGCGGCACGCCGGATACCCGTATGCAAAGCGGCGCGAGACATGCCAGGTCGTGCAGGGTGGACCCGCAGTGCAACGTTTTTTTCGGGGGCAGCTAAAACCAGCCGGCGGCGCGCGAGTCGGCAGCAGACGGTCCTGTTTGCTCGCGTCGGAAATGGGACCGGCACCCTTGGGCGGGCTGGCCGGTTCCCCTTTCATCCGTTGAGGTCCGCGCGCGTCCTGGTATGAAAGGTATTTGGATAGGCGAAGCGTCCGCCGGCCTCAGGAGCTGGCGGAAAACGCTTTGCGCTCGAGTTTGAGCGCTCGGGAATCTTGATCTCGAGGTAGGGGCCAACAGCGGCGCGCGTCAGGACGTTGACCGTGGTTCTGGCCAAGGCCAGCCTTTCTTCTCATCGCGCGCATTGACCTGCGCGGCCGGCACGACCTTAGCCGGTGCGTCGATCGCACCCACCTCATTGGAGACCTCGCGCGATGGTTCAGCCGGAGCGACTTTTCTATGATTCGAAAGTCCGGTGCCGAACCACTTCACTTTCTTCCGGAGGTAGCCGACATACGCATTCCAGCCGTCGGGATTTCCGTCAAACAGATTCCGCTGAACGGCCGACGCAAGAGCGCCCCGGTCGAGTTCCGCTTCAAGCAACTCACTCGGCCACAAGAAAAATGAGCGGCCGGCGCGTGTGCTGAATTCGACCACCGTCATTGTCGGCGCCAAGGCTTTGAGGAACGCGAAGTCCTGCAATGAAGCATGTTTCTGCACAAGATGCGCCACCGCGGCGCCCGGTTCGTTCGCGTCGTTTAAACAGTTCAACGCGGCGAGAATGTCGCCCAGGTGAAGCAGCAGTTCTCGTCGATCAAATCGATCGTCCATTGCAGAGTGTCCGGTCATTTCGTCCTTGGCTGAAGTGCGCTGCCTCGTGGTGCTGTTCTGAAGCAACCCTACGCAGCGTTAGTCGCTTCTCGATACATCCGGTTCAGAAAAAAGAAATGCGAACCGAAGTTCGCATTGGTAGACGCAAAAAGTCTGGAAAGACGCAGGTTCTTAGTGAACGGCGGACACGCTCGACACGAACTGCTTGGCGGCCTTGTTAGCCGATTCATACGTTGCATTCGCTGCCGACAGAACCGAGTTCCACGCGGCAACAGCGGATTCGCTTCCTGCCGGCGTGTTCTTCTGAAGGCTTTCCACGAAACCTTGCGCGTCCCGTTGGAACTGCTGGCCCTGCGCGGTCGCTGCGGCGGAGATTTCGCTCTGAACGCCGGACACGATTTCATGAACCTGGCGGCCGTATGCCACCACCTTTTCCGCCACAGGCTGGGAGAGGCTTGCTTGCAGCGCGAACAGCGCGCCCGGGTTGCCCGCGGAGAGTGCCTTGGTGACGATTTCCTGATTTTCGGCGAGGACCGCTTTGCCAACTTGCAAATTCAACGCGACCAGCTGCTCGAAACCTGCAAATGCTTTGTTCGTCAGGCCGAAAAGCGCCTCAAGGCTGGACTGTTGGGCGGCAACCAATTGTTGGGGAATAAGCGTGCTCATCACTGCTCCGTAAAGGTAAGGCGGCAAGAGTGCGAGGGGCTCTGAATGAAAACAAAACCGCGCGCCAAGAGGGGAAACGTAAATTGCTGCGCTGCAACAAAACCCATTGTACGGGGGAATATTGGGATGTCAATCGGTTTCGTCGTGCGGTCGAAGAATTTCTTTGCGGCTGCCAGTGCACCTCTCGCAAGACGACGCCAGCCGGGCCTGATGACGCAGGCTCCGTTGAATCAATTCGCCGCTACGCTGTCTGCACAGAGGTCACGGTCCAAGCTCGACGGACTGCGACGATGAGTGCTCGGGTGGCTAAACTACGGTTTCCCGGCGGTGCTGTGACGGACGCCGAATGATTGAGGCCGCACTCGCGCATCGCCCCGGGACACCCTCTTGATATGAAAAACAAAGGAGAGAATGCATGCCGAGCGTTGAACGAGCACGATCAGCTACGCTTATCGACTCTATCTGGCGCATGGTGCTTCGCCTCGGATTCCAGCTCGCTCGCGTCTGGTGGCACGTTCGGCGGCCTCGTCACGAAGGCGCGCTAGTAGCAATCTACGTCGGGCGCTCGCTGTTGCTCGTGAAATCGTCGTACCGGGCCGAGTGGAATTTTCCCGGCGGAAGCGTGCGGCCCGGTGAGGCTCCTGATGCGGCAGCGCGGCGCGAAATGGAAGAGGAGATTGGCCTGTCCTCTGGCACATTAGTCGCCGCGGGCAGTGTTTGCGGCGTTTGGGATGGGCGAAAAGACCAGGTGCATTTCTTTGAACTGCACCTCGATTGCATGCCGGAGCTGCGGCTTGATAATCGTGAAATTGTCGGCGCGCATCTGGCATCGCCAGAAGAATTGCACGGTATCGCGCTGACGAAGGCGGTCACTGCGTATCTCGGCAAGAATGTCCGCCGTTAGTCGGTCCTTTTCCTTTCGGGTCATCTCGACGGTTCCACGTGACGGGCGATAGCCGGCTGGTCACGCCTGATCTTGTCCTTGGCGGCATGCGATCAAACGACACCTACCTCGCTCGGCTGAAGTCGATTGGCGGGCTTAGCCTAGCCACTTGCACGCGAATTCAGCGACCAGCGCCGCCCCTGCAAATACCGTGGCAAGCCAGCACAACGCGCGCAAGGTCCAATGCGCGCTGAGATCGCCCACTGCCGAGCGTTTCATGCTCAGCAGCACAAGCATCACCATGACGGGCGTAGCTGTAGAGCCGTTGAGCACGGCGCTCCAGTAAAGCACCCGCACAGGCTCGATCGGCACGAGCGTCAGTGCCACGCCAATCAGGACGCCGAGCGCCATCACGACAAGCAGCGCCCGCGCAACCGGTCGGTTGCGTTGCCTGCCGGCGCGCCGGTCCCGCGCACTCACCGCGGCGTTGGCTGCGGACCCGGCGAGGGGTGGCAGCGCGAGCAGCCCGGTACCGATGAACGCCAGCCCGAGCACGTGCGTCGCATATCCACCGGCTAGTGGCCGCAGTACGCTCGCGGCATCCTGGACGTCGACAAGACCATGGCCGCTCACGTGGAGTGTCAACGCGGCCGCTGCCATGATAAATAAGCCAATGGCGTTCGAGAGGATCGTTCTGATGAGCGTGTCGCCGCGCAATTTCTTCAACTGACGGTCGCTCCCTGCGCGGTCCGCGATGCCCGCTTGAGGCGAGTGTTCTTCGATCTGCTGTTCGGCTTGGGCGAACAGCAGATACGGGCTGATTGTCGTACCTAGCACCGCCAAGAGCATGGTGAAGTAGTCGGCGCTCCATGTGATTCGCGGCACGACCGCGTGTAGAGCGAGTGTCGGCCATGACGGATGGCTTGTCAGCGTAACGCCGACGTATGCAAACAGGCACGCTGCAAGCCACTTGAGAATCCGCGCATAGCGCGCGTAGGGCACGAACCACTGGAGCGCAATCGACAGCATGCCGAAGACCGCGGCGAATAGCGGTACTGAACCGTGCCACAGGAATTGCGCGCCGACCCCCATCGCGACGACGTCAGCAGCGATATTGAGAATGTTGGCAACGAGAAAGCGCGTCACGGCGAGATAGAACAGGAGCCGCGAATAATGCTCGCGCATGTTCAGCGTCAGCCCTTTACCCGTTTGCGCGGCGATTCGTGCCGCGACAAGCTGGAACGCCACCATCGATGGATACGACAGAGCACACATCCACAGCATGTCGTAACCGAATTGCGCCCCGGCTAGCGAATACGTCACCACGCCGCTCGGGTCGTTGTCTGTGGCGGTTGAAACCAGTCCCGGGCCGACATGGGTGGCCCACGAATGCGCAGGCAACTCGTCGCGCGCATTCACACCTCGTTCATGTTCGCCGACTGCAGACATGGTTCTCCTTGCGCCGCCGCCGGCAAAACCCGGCCGTCTCGCGCGACCGGCTCACCTTCGCTGACGCTTATCTTCGATTGTTGCCGGGATGCCATTCAGGCGGCCGCGTTCGTGCTGTACGTTAAGTCAGGTGATTGCCGCCAGTCGCGCCATACGCCTCGCCTGGTATCGAACCTCGACTCTGCGGCGCGAGCAGCATTTTGCTTCGACGCACTTTTTGTGCCGGACTTGTGGTCGTGCCGTACCGGCATTTCTCCGAAGAGCGAACGCCAATTGATCGTGTCCGAGCGGTTTTCCCCGAGCATAAGGACAGGCTCCCGCAGGATCGCCCCTGCGCTGGGAACGAGCGTTGCTCTTTTCTAGTCACCACCTTATTCACAGTGCCGCCGCCAAAGGTAATCGAATGAAACTTCGCGTGGGTTACGAGTTGGTGTACGAGTGCGGGCAATCGACGCCGATGCTTCTGATGCTGAATACGCACAGCTCCCGCGCTCCAGACATGGTCGTTCCCGATCACGTCATTACGCATCCCTGGGTTTCGCTTCGGCAGTATCACGACTCGTTCGGCAACCTTTGCACGCGTCTCACCGCGCCGCCCGGCGTGCTCACGCTGTCGGCGCGCGGCATATTCGAGGTGCCGCCGCATCACGAGCTAATCGGGTCCAACAACTACCAGAACGCGGTTGAAGAGTTACCCGACGAATGCTTGATGTTTCTGCTCGGCAGCCGCTACTGTGAGACTGATTTACTTTCGGAGGTTGCGTGGCAAATGTTCGGCCACACGCCGCTCGGCGGAGCTCGCGTCCAGGCCATTTGCGACTTCGTGCACAGTCATATCCGCTTCGACTACAACTGCGCGCGGCCCACCAAAACAGCATGGCAAACGTGGCAGGACGGTGTCGGTGTCTGCCGCGACTACGCGCATCTCGCGGTCGCGCTGTGCCGTGCGATGAACATTCCTGCGCGCTATTGCACCGGCTACATTAGCGATGTGGGTCTGCCGCCTCCCTATCCACCGATGGACTTCTGTGCCTGGTTTGAGGCGTATCTGGGAAACAGCTGGGAAACCTTCGATCCGCGGAACAATGCGCCGCGCACGGGGCGCATCCTGATGGCACGCGGCAGGGATGCCGCCGATGTCGCGATCAGCAATACGTTCGGACCGACGGCGCTTACCCGATTTAAGGTCGTTTGCGAGCCAGATGGCTGAGCGTTGAGCGGTCGTTGCCGGTATCGTGCCGACGGTTTATATCCCGGCCGATGATCAAAAGATGAACGCGCGTCGTCGTCGATCTCTGGTGGGTTTAACAGAGCAGGGAGCGGGAATGGTCGTTGCGGGCGCATTCCTTCAAGTCTTCAGGAAATGACGGAAGTCGGATTCGAGGCAGTCTGTGAGAAGCCCGCGGAATTAGGTCGGCTCGAAAACCTCCTCTGACGATTGATCGGGCGAGAGCCGGCCGAAGCCTTTCCGGTCGCCACACCTCCGTCGCATGGCGCCTGACCGAATCTTGACCATCGTGTCGCCTCCCACGTCGCTTTAAGTCCCACGCTGTGTAGGCACGCGGGTTGCGATAGATCGTGCTCAACCGCTGCAACCACCCGCGTTGCAGTCAACCCTATGGCAGAGGAGATCGACATGGAAACCACGAAACAGGACAAAACAGAAACGGGCTCGGGCGCGCTCGACGCACTGGCTTTCCTCGAGGCCGAACATCGCGCTGTGGAAAAACTCTTCAAGGCATTCGAGAAAGCGGCCGACGACGATCTTGAAGCAAAGTCGGCGCTCGCGCAGCGTGCCTGCGAAGAGCTTTCCGTTCACACGATGCTCGAAGAGGAACTGCTTTATCCGGCCGCACAGGAAGCGTTACCTGACAGCGACGCGATAGACGTCGAGGAAGCGTATGTCGAACATTTCCTCGTCAAGAGCTTGATCGCCAAATTTGAAACCATGAAGGCTGGCGACAACGGCTTCAATGCGACCTTCAAAGTGATGAGCGAGATGGTGGGCCACCACGTCGAGGAAGAAGAGGAGGAACTCTTTCCGGAACTGCGCAAAACTAGCTGCAATCTTCGCGCACTGGGTGAAAAAATGGCCAAGCGTAAGGCGGAATTGCAGAGCAAGCTGGATGCGGCAGGTAGCAGGCTGGTCGGCGACAGGTCACTTACTGCCTAAATCCGGATGCGCGATAGCCGGCGCATGCGCGCCACGCTTCGGGACGATGCCCATGGCGCGACGGGCGCTGCGCTATCAATTGCCGATACTTCAATAGAGCGAGAGTTAGAGCGGCTGCGGACGCATTGATGCGACGCGCCGCAGCTTTATCTTCCCCGCTCTGCATCTATTCCGCTTCTACAACGCTCGCACACCGGGCGAAGCATTCTTCGCGATGTTCTCGGCGAATTCCTGTGCGTCACGCTGATATCGCTGGTACTGGGACGGCGCGGTTGCGGACAACGCAGTCTGAACGCCTGACATGATTTCGTAGACGTGACGGTTATATGCCGCGATTTTCTCCGCAGTGGGCTTCGCGAGGCTTGCCGATAACGCAAACAGTTCTTCAGGCCTCGAAGACAACGCCTTTGACATCAACGCCTGGTTTTCAGCGAGCGTCGCTTTGACCACCTGCAGATTCAACGCGGTCAGCTTTTCGATGCCATCGAACGCGTTGCTCGAGAACGCGAATAGCTGCGTGATAGCGGCGGTTTGTGTGTCGGCCAAACGTGGGGGGGTCAGTGTATTCATGGATGCTCCAGATAGGAAAACGACGAGTGCTTGAAATTGGATGAATTCGCGGGTGCGTACTGCGGGCAAAACAATTCCCGCGGTACAAGCAGAGGTAAATTCTGGCAAATAGGGCTCCTCCACGGAGCCCCTCTTACGTCCAATCGCGGCGGCATCAAGCTAGCGCGAATCAAATGAGCCGACCACGGGCGATGTCAATCGGTTCGTCAATCAGTTTCCGCCGGAACCAGGGTTTGTAGCCGATGCCGGCGTGGCGGCGCTGGGCTTCTTATGCATCATTTTCTTGTTCGAGGTGGTTCCGGAAGTTGCCATGCTGTTTGTCCCGGAGGCGCCCGAAACCGTGTCTGTCGAACCGTTTGCATTGGGCTTACTCATGCCAGTTCCGCCTTGGCCCGCGGCTGCCCCTCCGCCCGCGCCTTGTGCATAGGCGCTTCCTGAGATGGCTACAAACAGTGCCGAAATGAAAATACCTGTTGTGACTTTCATAAGAGTCTCCTCAAACATTTAGCAGTTGCCGGGATCGGCACAACGTCCGCGTCTCCATCCGCGCAATTCCTGTGCCGTGAGCGGGGGGCGCCGCGGCGCCGCGAAATGAAAATGTCGATTTCTCCTTGCGCTAGGCGGTGGGCCTCTGCATTCACATCCGGCGTATCGCGTCCGGAGTCCGTGTAGCCGCGTGTCTGACGGTGGTTCGGTTCGGCGCCCCGCGCGGGCCCGAACGTTGCTGTGAGCAAGCTAGCTGCGGCTTGCCACGGCACACCGCGTATGTCATTACTGCTTCTGGAGATTGTCATGACCGACACGCATCGTCCTACGCCACCTTTTCCGGATCAGCAGCAGGATCAGACACCCGGACAAACCGCGCCGATGAAGCCGCAACCCGATCACGGTGAACAGTCGTACAAGGGTTCGGGCCGCCTTGCCGGCAAGGCCGCCATCATTACCGGTGGCGACAGCGGCATTGGCCGCGCCGTCGCCATCGCGTTCGCGCGCGAGGGTGCGGACGTGTTGATCAGCTACCTCAATGAAGACGACGATGCGCGTGAAACCGTGCGCTGGGTGGAGGAGGCGGGCCGCAAGGCGTTGCTGCTGCGCGGTGACATCACCAACCCGGCGCATTGCAACGAGATCGTCGAGCGGGCGTTTGAGGCATTCGGGCGGCTCGACGTGCTGGTCAACAATGCGGCCTATCAGATGAGCTATCCATCGCTCGAAGACATTAGCGACGAAGAATGGGACAAGACCTTCGATACCAACATCGGCGCGATGTTCAGAATTACGCGGGCGGCGTTGAAGTATATGAAGCCTGGCGCCTCGATCGTGAATACGTCGTCGATTAACGCGGATCATCCGAATCCGGGGTTGATCGCCTACGCGACTACCAAGGGCGCGATTCAGAATTTCACTGGCGGCCTGGCTCAATTGCTGGCGGAGCGGGGCATACGGGCGAACTGTGTCGCGCCGGGTCCGATCTGGACGCCTTTGATTCCGTCGACCATGCCGGCCGAGAAAGTGCAGAAGTTCGGCGAACAGGTGCCGATGAAACGCCCGGGTCAGCCGGCCGAACTGGCCGCAGCCTATGTGATGCTGGCCTCCGATGAAGCCAGCTATATCTCGGGCGCAACGATTGCGGTGACGGGCGGGGCGCCGATTATCTGAGCCGGTGAAGCCGTCTTCGGGATTACTCCGGGCAGGCGTTGCTTCGATCGGCTGCTTTGCACGAGCGAGCAAGCAAGCAGGGGAGCTTTCGTGCGCGTTAACCGGACTGCAGCGCATGTTCCTTGCAAATGGCAGGCGGCGCGTTCAAACCGGCTTGGAGACAGTTCGCATCGCCAATTGAAGGCGACCGCGTCGCGGCGCGCGGCCCGATATTTGCTGGTGCGTCCTTACTCCAGCGCGGCGTTTTACGCGTGGCGGTTCGACTTCGGATCCGTCGGCGGAGGCCACGAGGAGACATGCATGCGATTGACGACGGCTGTTGCCCAACGCGCTTTTGTCGGCATTCGTTTCGTTGCCTTGACTCTGTCGACGACGAGGGCTCAAGCCAGTCCGATCGCGCCGCTCAACTATTTCCTCCACGCCGCCGGACCCGCCGCCGCGCCGACCATGCGTTTAGGCTGGGTCATGGCGGGTGTTTCGGTCACGGTGACAGTGGTCATTGCAGGCTTGCTGATCGCCGCGATCGCTCGCAAACGTCCCGCCGCCGCCAGCGATTCGCTTAACGCCGAATCCGGCGGCGAGCGCTGGATTTATATCGGCACGGGCGTTTCGTCGGTGGCCTTGCTGGCGATGCTGGTCTATATCCTCATCACACTCGAGGCGGTCGCAACGCCTGCCACGCATCCTCACTTGACCATCAGCGTGACTGCCTACGACTGGTGGTGGAAAGTCGACTACGCCGACGATCCCGATTCGGCGCGCAACTTCAGCACGGCCAACGAGATCCACATTCCCGTCGGCGAGCCTGTAAAGATAGCGTTGAAAAGCGCGGACGTCGTGCACGCTTTCTGGGTGCCGCAACTTGCGGGCAAAACGCAAACGATCCCCGGTCAAACCAACGAGCAATGGATCCAGGCCGATCGAGTGGGCATCTATCGCGGGCAATGCTCGCAGTTCTGCGGCGCACAGCATGCGCACATGGCGTTTGAAGTGGTCGCGCAGAGTCCGGCGGATTTCATCGCATGGCGTGACGCGCAGGGAAAAACGGCGGTATCCGCGACTGACAGCAGCGTCGCCGCGGGCCGTCATCTATTCGCCGAGCGCTGCGCCGGTTGCCACACGATTCGCGGCACGGACGCGGACGGTCGGCAAGCGCCCGATCTCACGCATCTGAACTCGCGTCGTCTGATCGCGGCGGGTGTGCTGACTAACACGCCGGATCATCTGCTCGACTGGATTCAACACGCGCAGTCGATCAAACCCGAGTCGTTGATGCCGAGCATCGCGCTCAACGCCGGCGAAGCCGCGGCGCTGTCGGCCTATCTGGCCACACTGCATTGAACCCTTGGCCCGCAATCAAAGGAGCGTCCTTTAATGTCCGATAACGCGAGGCCCGCTCTAACGCCACCTACACGGCAGGCCGCGTGCGAAGCGCTGCTGCTCGAACGCACGCCGCAATACGGCTGCGTCATGCCCGGCAGTGCCGAAGAAAAACGTCTTCACGAGATATGGGAAGCGCCGCCGGGATGGCGCGGCTGGCTCTCCACGGTCGATCACAAAACCATCGGTCTGCGCTATCTGGTCACCGCTTTCATTTTCCTGCTGATGGGCGGCATCGAAGCGCTCATCATGCGCATTCAACTGGCGCGGCCCAACGCGACGGTTCTCACGCCCGAGCAATACAACCAGCTGTTTACGATGCACGGCGTGACGATGATCTTTCTGTACGCGTTGCCGGTGCTGTCCGGTTTCTCGAACTATTTGTGGCCGCTGGTGCTCGGTTCCCGCGACATGGCGTTTCCGCGCCTGAATGCGCTTTCGTACTGGGTGTTTCTGTTTGCCGGCATTTTTTTGTATGCGAGCTTTCCGACCGGACAGGCGCCGGATGCCGGCTGGTTCAACTACGCGCCGCTCTCCGGTCTCGAGTACAGCACCGGACCGAACATCGACGTCTACGCGCTCGGCATGGTGCTGCTCGGCATCTCGACAACGGTCGGCTCGATGAACTTCGTGGTCACGCTGCTACGGATGCGCGCGCCGGGCATGTCGCTAGATCGCATGCCGGTACTGGTGTGGGGCACGCTCACGGCGTCCGGCGGGAATCTGTTGGCGGTGCCGTCGGTGAGCCTGGCGTTCTTTCTGTTGTGGCTCGACCGGCGCATCGGCACGCACTTCTTCGACGTGCTGAACGGCGGACGTCCGCTGCTATGGCAACACCTGTTCTGGATCTTCGCGCATCCCTGGGTCTATGCGGTCGTGCTGCCGGCCATGGGTATCGTCTCCGATGCATTGCCGGTGTTTTGCCGACGTCCTTTGGTCGGCTATGGGCCCGTCGCGCTATCGACCGTCGCGACGATGGTGATCGGTTTCGTCGTGTGGATTCACCATATGTTCGCAACCGGAATTCCGGCGCTCGCGCTATCGTTTTTCGGCGCCGCCAGTATGGTGATTGCGATTCCAAGCGCGGTCGCTACCTTTGCGTGGATCGCGACGATCTGGACGGGGCGGCCGGTGTTTCGCGTACCGTTTCTGTTTTTCGCGGGCTTTGTGTTTCTGTTCGTGGTGGGCGGCGTGTCCGGCGTGATGACCGCCGCCGTGCCGTTCGACTGGCAGCTCACCGACACGTACTTCGTGGTCGCGCATCTGCATTACGTGCTGCTCGGCATCAACGTGTTTCCCGTGATCGGCGGCATCTATTTCTGGTTTCCGAAATTCACCGGCCGGATGATGAGCGAACGGCTCGGCAAGTTCGGCTTCTGGGTGCTGTTCGCCGGCTTCAATATCGCTTTCTTCCCGATGCATATCGCGGGTCTGCTCGGTATGCCCAGACGCATCTATACATATCCCGCCGATATGGGCTGGAACACAGTGAATCTCGTTACGTCGCTGGGGTCGTTTCTGTTCGCTATGGGCGTGCTGATTTTCATGATCGATCTGCTCGTCAGCCTGAAGCGCGGCAAGCCGACCGGCGACAACCCGTGGGACGCGCCGACGCTCGAATGGTCGGTGAGTTCGCCGCCACCGCCTTACAACTTCGCCGTGGTGCCGACGCTGGCGAGCCGTCATCCGTTATGGGAAGGTCGGATCGAAGAGCCGGGTGTCACGCTTCACACGCGCTCGCGACTGCATGAAGGCTATCTGCTTGCGCAAGGCCGCGAGGCGCTCGGCACGACCGCGCTCGAAGCGAATCCCGACGTGATCCTGAAGATGCCGGGCGATTCATACGCGCCGTTCTGGCTTGCGGTGTTCGCGACGCTGGTATTCGCGGGACTCGCGATGAGCGCATGGACCTTTGCCGGCGCGATGCTGCTGGGGTGCGCGGTGTCGATTGTCGTGTGGCTGTGGCCGGAACGTGCGTTGATCCAGCGCGAACCGGCCAGCGTTCAAGACGCGGGAGGCTGACGTGAGCGATGCCGTGGACTTGAGTCAGACCGCCGCCCAGCCGGCTGAGCCGTTGCCGATCGGCAGTGCGGGCGAGCGCTCGGGCGGCTGGTGGGGCTGCCTCACGTTGATTGCGACTGAAGGCGCGTTGTTCGGCTATCTGATCTTTTCGTATCTCTATCTGGCCTCGCAGAGTACGCAGCGATGGCCGCCAGAAGGCTTGCCGAAGCTCGGGCTCGGCATTGCAAACACGATCATTCTGCTGTCGAGCAGCGTGTTCGTCTGGTTGTGCGAGCGCTGCGTGAGGCGCAAGCGCTTGAGATGGGCCGTGGCCTCGATGACGGTGGGCGTCCTGCTCGGAATCGTATTCGTGGGCATTCAACTGCTCGAATGGCACGATCATCCATACGGGCCGACGACGCATCTGTATGGCTCGCTGTATTTCACGATCACGGGGTTCCATATGGCACACGTCGTGGTCGGCATCATCGTGTTGCTGTTCTTGCTGCTGTGGACCGCGCTGGGCTATTTCGACGAAAAACGCTGCGCGGCGCTGACCATCGGCGGCCTGTACTGGCATTTCGTGGATGTCGTGTGGTTGTTCATCTTCAGCACGCTTTATCTGACGCCGTATCTGTTTCGGAATCTGTCATGGCCGGGAACATGAAACCGACGTTGAGCGCGGAACCATCTACCGTGCCGACCCCGCCCATGCGGCGCGTGCTGGTCGGCCTGCTGGTCGCGCCGTGCGCATGGCTCGCGCAGACGGTGATCGCCGAGACGCTGGCCGCGCAAAGCTGCTATCCGCTCGATCAGCCGCTGTCGTCGCCGGCATTGCCGTGGATGCGATCAGCGCTCGTTGTCATTAGCGTGTTATGTCTCGCGGCCGGCGCGTTCGGTGCGCTGACGGCATGGCGAAACGTTCGTCGTCTTGGAGCGGCGAAAGAGGGCGCGCCGGGCGGCATAGGCCAAAGGCGAAGCGGACTCGACGCTTTTCTGACACGTATCGCGGTGATGTGCAGTGCGCTGTTTCTGTTCGCGTTGATTGCAACTGATATCGCATTGGCGCTCGTGTCGCCGTGCAAGTGGTGGTGACAATGCGCGCCCCTAGTCCGTTTGTTTCACCAAGCCGCAAAGGGCCGCACGGGCGATGGTTGCGGCATGGCCCGCGCGTTGCCGCAGCGATGCTCGCCATGACGCTCGGCGCGCTCGCTTGCGGCTACACAGCCGATTCCGCACCCGCCAATGCGACGCCGGCCGACGCCGCGCAGATCGCACGCGGTGCCTATCTCGCGAAGGCCGCCGACTGCGCAGGCTGTCATACGGCCGCGCCACGCGTCATGCGGCCCGGCGCCGCGCCGACTCCGGCGACGCCGTTCGCCGGCGGTCTCGGCATGGCCTCGCCGTTCGGCACGATCAATTCGTCGAACATCACGCCGGACCCGCAGGCAGGTATCGGTCTCTATAGCTATGACGACTTCGCACGCGCGTTGCGCGACGGCGTTGCGCGAGGCGGCAAGCGGCTCTATCCGGCGATGCCGTACCCACCGTTCGCGAAGATCGACGATGACGACATGCACGCGCTCTACGCGTATTTCATGCATGGCGTGCAGCCGGTGGCCACGCCCGCTCCGCCAACCCGATTGCCGTTCCCGTTCAACCAGCGCTGGGCGCTCATGTTCTGGGACTGGGCGTTCCTGCCGGGCGAGCGCTTCAAGCCGGAAGCAGGGCGCGACGCGCAATGGAATCGCGGCGCGTATCTCGTGCAATCGCTGGGTCACTGTGGCGCGTGCCACACGCCACGCGGGCCGGCTTATGAGGAACGCGGCTACACCGAGGCGAGTCCGCTGTATCTGACGGGCGGCATCAACGATCACTGGTTCGCACCGAACCTCACGGCCGACCCCGGTTCGGGCTTGGGCCGAAGCTCCGCGGCGGACATCGCAGCTTTCCTGAAGCACGGCCACGGCGGCGGCCTGGTGACGTTCGGCAGCATGGTTCAAGTGGTGGAAGACAGCACGCAGTATCTCGACGATGCAGACCTCGCGGCCATCGCCACTTATCTGAAGAGTCTGCCGGCGCGCGCTCAGAGCGGGCACTTCAACGCAAGTTCGCGCGGCGCGCTACTGAGCGCGCGGGCGCTGAAGACGGGCGATGTCGAGCGGCCCGGCGCCGGCATCTACGCAACCTATTGCGCGCGCTGCCATCAGTCGAATGGCGCGGGCGTGCCGCAAAAATATCCGCGCCTTGCGGGCAATCCGGCCGTGCTCGCTCCACAAACGACCTCGCTGGTTCGTCTGCTCGTGGAGGGTGGCGGCAGTCCGAGCACGGACGGCGGCCCTGAACCGCGCAAGATGCCGGCCTTTGCGGACAAACTGACCGATAGCGAACTCGCGCACGTTCTGACTTTCATCCGTAATACGTGGGGCAATGCGGCCGAGCCGGTCACGACCCGTGACGTGTCCACGGTACGGCATGCCTTGCATAAATAGTGGCGGTGGAAAGCATGCATGAGGCGTGTCAGCGCGCGGGGTCGTACCAGCCTGAAGGAATTCATGGAATCCTCCACGTTCTGGCGTATGCGCGTGTGAAGTCTGACACTGGCAAGTGACGCGGCGAATTGGCGAGCATCCAACCACCGAGAACGTCCGTCTGCCAATGGGCGTGCGATTTCATGCGAGCAATGCCATCATAGAGCGGCAAAAGCTCAAGCGCCCGTACAGCAGGGTAGCGCCGTTCGTAGTGGACGATGAAAGGCGTCACGAAGCTGGCCTGGAGCGTCACTTCGCCGCTCGGAAAACTTTGTCCTCCCTAAACCCGGCATTCATCGACCCTGCGGCCCTTGCTCAGGCGCATGACCTCGGCAAGTACGTCGCCCTGGCGGTAGTCGATGACCTCGTCGGCGCTCACTATTCGATCATTATGTAAGCAATCCTAGATAATCTATGAGCCGCCTCGTCCTGCCATTCTTATCGCGACATAACCCGCGGACGTGCCCCCCCGGCGCAAGCACGACAATGAGGCTATATGCACAACATAAAGTATTTCGAGTCCAATCGCCGTACCACTTGGCTCGAGGCGTTCTTCGACCTGATTTTTGCGGTGACGATCGGTGACGTAACGCATATCTTGAGCCACACGCACGAGGGTCATCTTGACCCAGTCCAGTTCTGGAAATTCGTCCTGATTTTCGTAGCTTTGTGGTGGATTTGGGCCAGCCACACCATGTATGCCAATCGGTTCGATGCCGATGACCGGAAGCATCGGCTGGCAACCCTGTTCATCATGTTCCTGCTGATTATCATCTCAGGCCTGATCGACCGACGATTCCTGGCCAGCGTTGAGGCCATCATCGTCTGCTACGCCGGTTCAAAATACATCGTCGCCTTGATGTATTTCGTGTCCAGATACCGGCATAAGGAAAGCGAGGCACTCACAACGGCAGTTGGCTGGGTAATCGTCGCCGGCACCACCATCAGCCTCGCTTCGATCCTGTTCCCGGAGCCACAGCGATATGTCGTGTTTTACCTTGGAATACTGTTCGATCTGATCGTGTTCATCTTTTTTTTGCCGCGTCGTCTCCAGGTCATCCCAGTGCATACCGAGCACCTGATCGAGCGCGTGGGTCTGCTCACGATCATCATGCTGGGAGAGTCCGTTAGCAGCCTGTCCGCGGGACTGGCCAACATCAGCTGGACTGTGGAGAGGCTGCTGACGGCCGCCACCGGCTTCGTGATGATATCGGGCATCTGGTGGGTCTACTTTGACAGTTTTCACCTGCTGACCAAACAGAAGCTCACGACCGGCCATTCGGTCCTGTACTCGCACTTTTTTGTCTTCATCGGCCTGTCGATTGAAGCGAGCCTGATCCGGCACGCGACCCTGGACGACATGGTGGTATCCGATTTCCGAGCGCTGTCGGTCATCGGCGCGGTCTGCTTTTTCATTGGCAAGCAGTACGGCTATTTCATGGAGCGTCCCGAGTTGCGGCGCCAACTGGTCGTCAACACGCTGATCGTCTTCGTGTTGACCGGGTTTGCCCTGCTATTGTCCAGAACCTCTTACATCCTGCTCGGTCTTACCGCTGCGGTGATTTGTTATGCTTTCCTCAGTCTCAAATATTTGAACGTCCCGCCCCAGCGTCACGACCGTTCGCGCGACAGCGCTATCACAGGAGACTAGCCCTGAGCGACACCGCAAGTTCTCCAGCCACGATGCGCGGTTGCCGGGTGGTTCTCAACCTGAGGTGCACCGGGTCAATGACCGGATGCAACTGATTGAGTGGATGCTCGGAGCAGGCTAGCAAAGCCTCCAGAGGGCAATGACTCATCTGGAAACGCAGCCGATCACCGATCCACCGAAGGCGCACCTTGAGCCGCTTTATTCAGCATGCGGTGAGTAATTTGCGATCGAAGCGCCTGCAACTCCCCGCTTGCCCGCATATCCCGAATGACGGCCTCCACCCGGGGCACGAGTTCGCGGTTGCGCTCATTCAGGAAGTGATACATGTCGATATGCTGCAGGGGCGGCAACACCGCTCGCAACTGCGCATCCAGACCCAGCCTGCGTATGACGAGCATACCGCTGAAGAGATCATTGACGGCAACATCGATACGATCGTGGGCCAGCATCAACATCATTTGATCCATCGTCTCGGTGGCCTCAACCTGCGGCATTCCGGCCGTCCCGCGCTCAGACGAACCTACCCCGCGTATGATGCCGACGCGGTAAGGACGCAGCGATTCCCAACCGTTGACGTGGAAATTCAACTCCTTCACGAAGGCCGCTGGCTCGATATAGTTGAATGGCTCCCTGACAGCGACGAGCGTCGGATATTCTCTCTGTACATCGAGCAGGCGCTGAACCTCACCGTCCAGGCGGCCTGAACTCGACTCGATCAACGACCGCTTGGCCGGCACGTCGACAAATTCAACGTGGATGCCGAGCTTGGCATAGACGACCGTGAGAATCTCCGCACCAACCTCCTGGTCCGGGACATTCGCTATACGCGCGATCTGCAACACGGGCTGAGCTGGGACATTTATGCAGGCGAAACCGATCAGGCTGCATGTCAGCAGCCTTAAAACCCTCCCCGGGAGCATTGCAGCTCGGCGAAGCGCCGGACGCCTGGTCGTAAGCATGTCAGATTCCCGGAAAATGCCCAAGAGTCTAGCGTTAATGCCGCTCACTGTTGGCGGACGTCAGGCGAAAGATGGCCTCGTACGCGGACTGTTCGTTCTGCGCTGCTAGAACTACGTCCTCGGGAGATGGATGCAACTCTCAGATCTGATCTAGTAGCTTACCCGCGTCATACCGAAGAAAGTAGCGATCCGAGTGCCGCAATATTGTCGACGAACGGAGCGATGGCGTCGAACGACCGGAAGTGGCGGTCCCCTGACATCCGAGTCAGTCCTCGATCTCTCGGTCTCAGCCGGGCAGAAGGTGCTGGCACTCTGTTTGGAACCAATAGTCGACCAGGCGCTGTGCCGCTTGTAGATCATCCGGGTAATACGGATCATTAAACCAAGGTGACGGGTCGTAGCCTGCTTTCCTTAAGGCAGCGAGTTCGCTTTGGTGCTGCGCCATCGTAGGGGGTGCGTTTGTCTTGAGTGCCGCTAGGTCGCGGCACTCGATCGGAGTGAGGTGCGGCCCGGCATACGGCATGCCACCAGCGACACAGCCGGCGAGCAAAATCACCAGAACGGGAAGTATTGACCGCGTTCCAGGCCGATTTCTCATAGCACGTTTCCTTCCCTGCGTCGCGTCGTGAACCAACTCGTAGTGCCTTCTCGCCCATTTTGTGCCTTTCGGCCCTATCGCGCTCCTTCGGTCGATTCACCGCAGGAGACGCAAGCATCGTTCCTCCCGGCTATGGTGGAGGTTGATCAGCGAGGCTGCGCCGCGAATAGGATCGCCGGCCGCGTTCACAGGTAAAGCGGCCATCCGTCTTACCGGCAGCGGGACCAGAAAGACCATGCGTCCGTATCACTGATTTTTGTATCCTCCTTACCGGGAAAAAGGAGTCCTTGCGGAGTCAGCAAGGCAGATTTCAGTCAAAAAGTCGATAACTCCATGAATGGCATCCAGGCCCGCCGAATAATAGACGAAGGTCCCTTTCCGGTTGCTGGATACAAGGTTCGCGCGCGACATGTCCTTTAGGTGGAAAGACAGGCTGGACGGAACAATTCCTAACTGCGCAGAAATCTCTCCCGCGGGCAACCCACCAGGCCCCGCTGCAGTGAGCAGCCGAAAGATAGCCAATCGCGAGCGGTGTGCTATCGCGCTCAAAGCAAGCAATCTGGCGTCTTCGTCCATTTCCGTAGCTCAGCCGTTGTCGAAGGTCGTTTGCTCTCGCAGACGCGCGCGGCGACAACGTGGGAACCGCGTGCGAATGCTTTTGCGCCCGCACGCGCTCCGGACCGACGCGCACGTCTGCGAGCGAATCAAGCGTTGCAGCGTGCCAGCGAAAACGCTCGTCGGTTTCCTCAGGCAATCCATCCACCATCGACCGTCAGACTCTCGCCGGTCGTGTAGCCTGCTTCGGGGCTCGCGAGATAAGCTACAGCCGCGGCGATTTCCGCCGGTTTGCCGAAACGCCCCACGCTTGCGAGCTTTGTCATCGTTGCGTGGTCTTCTGTGCCGGGCTGCGGAGCCAGTTCTGTATCGATCGGGCCGGGCTGGACGGCATTCACGGTTACGCCATATTTGCCGAGTTCGCGCGATAGCCCGCGAGTGAAGCCTCTGAGGGCGAACTTCGATGCGATGTAGAGCGTCACACCAGGCAGTGGCGCGGCTTCGCCAAAGGCCGAGCCCACGTTGATAATGCGTCCCCAGCCGGCCGCCACCATTCGCGCTGCCGCGTCTTTTGCCAGTTCGATCGGCGCACGAACATTCAGGTTGAAGTGTGTGTCGTATGACGTCTCCGAAGAATCAAGGAAGGGTCCGTACTCCACCGTGCCAGCGTTGTTGACAAGTATGTCGAGCCGCCCCTCGAAGCGGCCACCGAACGCGCCGTTCAGCGCCTCAATGAGACTCTTGACGCCTTCTGGTTGCGACAGGTTGGCGCCGACAGCTTCAGCCTCGCCGCCGGCATCGCGGATCTCCTTGACAACTGCGTCGGCCCGCGCCGGACTCGACGCATAGTGAACGATCACCGATGCGCCGTCCCGCGCAAGACGTGCCGCAATAGCTGCACCGATTCCACGCGAAGCGCCCGTAACAAGAGCAAGTTTGCCTTTCAGAGCCTGGGTCATGTTTTCCTCAACAGATAGGATTCGAAGCGGTCCTCCGGGCTGAACAGCCGGAAGGGACTGCCACATCGGAGCCAATGTTTCGTGCATTGGTTGATGCGTATCCTCCGCTCAGGTGGCGTCGCCCGGTAGTCGCGGGTGAGGAATAGCTCCTATTCCTACTGCGAAGAGGCAGCCCGGGGCATTGGCGCCCTGGTACGCAGCGGCTAGGCGGTGAGGTCCTCGCTGGAGCGCTCATTGAGAAGGTGCTCGACAAACATGACGAAGGCACGCGCCTTCATGGTCGCCATGCGGCCGGACGGAAATACTGCCCACAGGTCAATCGGCGGCAACATCCAGTCAGTTAGGACGGCCTGAACCGCGCCGTTCGAGAGTTCAGGAGCGAACATCCATTCCGAAGCGACAGCAAGGCCCATGTGAGCGAGTACCGCCGTGCGCATGCCTTCAGCTGCGTTCACGCTTATTCGGCCGGACAAGGTTACGTTTGAGTCGGAACCGTCACTCCGGCTGAACAACCACGATTCACCGCCGCCTCGCACCGAGTAAACGACCGCCTGATGACGGCTAAGGTCGCCAGGCGTTTGCGGAATCCCCGCCTCCGCGAAATATGAGGGTGTGCCGACGACGACCCGCCGCCCGGTGGAGATGCGACGCGCCGTCATGTTCGAATCGTCCAGGGCACCCATACGTAACGCGACATCGACACCCTCTTCGAGCAAATCGACCGACCGATCGTCAAGTACGATATCGATGCTCAGATTGGGGTGTTGATCCAGGAAAGACTTTAATGCTGGCAAGACGTGTAGCCGGGCGAAGGTGACGGCTGCGCCAATGCGCAGTCGTCCGGACAAGCCATCCGACGAATCACGTACTGCCTGTTCTGCCCGCTCCGCCTCATCAATGGCCCTGAGTGCGTGATCGTAGAACCGTTGACCGGCATCGGTCGGCGCCAGGCCACGTGTCGATCTCAATAGCAAACGGGCCCCCAGACGTTCCTCCAACTGTGCGACTGTCTTTGAGACGGCCGGTTGGCCCAGCTTTAACCGGCGTGCCGCGGCGGAAAATGAACCCGCATCGACAACAGTTATGAAAGTCTCCATCGCCACCATGCGGTCCATGTGCAGCCTCCTGCCAGGTTGTCAGCGAAAGTGCGCAGTGTAGGGAAACGACGAGCCTCTTCGGACAAAGCACGCGTTATCGCGCGCCGGCGGCCCGTAGCGCAATCAGATGCGGCGGACCACTTGTTGGCCCTTCCCGAATTGAAGCAATTAAGCTCCTTCGCAACCTCCGGATAATCACCCTTCCCAATCTTTCGTCTCGACGAGGAATGCGTCCATCTCCTGCCAGAACTGATCCGACAAGCGTTCAGAAAGACGCGCGAACGATTCGTTGAATTCATCCGCATTCTTTGCGCCAAAAACGATCGTGCTTACCGCTGAATGCCTCAACGGAAAAAGCAGGGCAGCGGTAGCCAGCGACACGTGATGGCGCCGGCATATGCGTTCGAGTCCTTCCGTTTGCAACAGGGCTAGCCGCGTCGCGGGCCGCATGTTGTAGAAGGCGTCGGGACGCGAACCGGTAGCGAGAATGCCCGAGTTGAATGGCGACGCCGCGATCCAGGCAATGCCTTTCTCGACGCAGTGATCCAGCAACGCGGTGCTGCGCGTGCGAAGCAACGAGTACTCTCCCGCCGGCATGACGACATCTACGTCGGCCAGTTCGGCGAAGTCCAGACAGGCCTGCCAGTCCATACTGGCGACGCCTATCGCGCCGACCACTTTTTCATCCTTTAGGCGCTGTAAAGCGGGAAACGCACCTTCGACGGCCGTTTTGAGTTCCTCACGATACGCCGTCCGGGCAAAACCGGGATCCAGATCGTGAATAAAAACTGCATCGAGACGATCGACATTGAGTCGCGACAGGCTGCGCTCGACCGATCGGAGCGTCGTATCGTACGTGTAGTCCAGATAAAAGTCGCTACCGCCTGGCAAGGAGCTTGCGCCAGGCTGGCTCAAGTACCTGCCGAGCTTGGTCGATACATACAACTCGTCTCGCGGATACGCTGCCAGCGCAGCGCCAAGCCGTTGCTCGCTTTCACCGCCAAGATAAGCTGCCGAAGTATCGAAATATCGAACGCCGCTCGCCCATGCGGCGTGAATCATGTTGAAGAACGCCTGCTCGCCCGCGGCGTTTGCGAGGCTGCCGGCTCCGACTCCTACCCGAGGAAACTGAACGATTCCATTCGGCTCCGAAATTCGTGCGTTCATCAAGTTCGATATCCTTGATCAATAGTTCATAGAATCGCAATCGACTTAGTTGCGACCACAAAGACGAGGGCCGCCAAAAATGTGTCAGTAGGCTTACCTGGTATGTTCGTTTGCGGCGATGTAATCGCGGCGCACGCGTTCCGCGGAGGCCTTGAGAACGGCGACGGCCCGCGCGCCCACACGTTCCGAATAACGCACCGACGGAATCGCGACGTTCAGCGAGCCGAGCGGAAAGCCCGACGATGACAACACGGGCACGCCGACGCCGACGATGCCCGGCGTGTATTCGTCCATTGAATAGGCGACCCCGGTGTGTCGGATGGTTTCGATCTGTGCAAGCAGCGCCTTCTTTGATGTGATCGTCTTCGGCGTGATGGCTTGCATCTTTACGGTCTTGATGTACTCGCTACGCATCTGATCCGGAAGAAACGCGAGAATTACCTTTCCGCCCGACACTGCATACAGCGGTGCAAGATCGCCGAGCCGCAGATGCGATACCAACCGTTGCGGGCTGGTGACTGTCGCAACGACTTCCACCTGATCGCCCTTGATCTGATTGAGCGCGCACGACTCCAGCGTCTGCTGGGTGATCTCCGCCAGCACCGGCTGCGCGCAGCTGACGAGCGAGCGGCTATGCGTGGATTGCTGCGAAAGCCGGATCAGCGCTTCGCCGAGGCGATAACCCTTGGTGACAGGGACGAATTCGACAAATCCACGAGCCGTAAGATTCTTGAGCAGCTTGGTCAGCGAACTCTTCGGTATGTCCAGCGCTTCTGCGATTTCCGTATGGGACATTTCTCGTCCCCATCTCGCGAGCAACTCGATCACGTCGAGCACACGATCCGCCGATTTGACCACTGCATTCGATTCGTCTTCCAACAGCATATCCGGCTCCTGTTTACGTATGGAAACATACTAGCATCAGGACACTGGACCCGCGAGAAACGTCCGCATGCGTGCATGAATGCGTCTCGCCTGTTCTTCGAACGGCAGGCCACGCAGCGCGAGCGTCGGCGCCTCGACGGCGAGTGGAAGATCGGACCGCAGTCTCGACAGCAGTTCGCGCAGCGGCAATTCGCCATCGCCCGGCAGCAGCCGGGCCGTCCTCGCTTCTTGTCGCCGTGCTTCGAGGGACTGCGGTGCGGCGCTCGGTGCATCGCAAATCTGGATGTATTCGATCAGCGCCGGGTCGATTGCGTCGATTTGCTCGCACGTCACGCCCGCCCGAAAGTACTGCAGTGC
Organism: Paraburkholderia sp. BL6669N2; assembly: GCF_003387275.1. Classification (NCBI taxonomy): domain Bacteria; kingdom Pseudomonadati; phylum Pseudomonadota; class Betaproteobacteria; order Burkholderiales; family Burkholderiaceae; genus Paraburkholderia; species Paraburkholderia sp. BL6669N2. Next base: position 3,929,356 of record NZ_QUNA01000002.1, read on the forward strand.
GTCAATGAGTATTCGCGCGTTCGGCTGTCCGCTATCTCGCACGACATCGAGCGCGTCGGCGGGCGTACCCACCGCGCAGTATGTGATCGCTTCGAGCCCGACCGAAAGGTCAAAGCCGTCGGCCGCTTCGCAGAGGCGGCCGAAGTTGTCCCGCAGACGAGCGCGTTCGGTGTCGTTGCCGACGCAGAGCACGTGCCGCGCACCGAGCCTACGACCCGCTTCGAGTGCGGGCAGTAGTGACGCGACATCCGTCTGCGGACTCAGCCAGATGGCCTCGATATCCAGCAGCCTGACGCCGGTTGCGTCGAGTCGCGCACGTAACTCGCGGATGAGTGCGGGATGGTTCGCGACATCCACGATCGCGTCGGCAGCGGGGGGCGCGACCAGCCGCAAGCCGCAAAACTCAAATCCCGCAGCGGCGGCCGCATCGACGAGTTGCAGCGGATGCGCGTCGAGAATGGTCAGATGATGCAACGATAGTTCATGCATGGGAACACGTCAGTAACATAGAAAATGGCTCGTGGCGCACAGCGGTCAGGTCTGCGGCGGCAGCACGAAATCATAGGCAAGCAGGGCACTCGGAACCTCGACGAGATGACCGGCCGGACTCAGACCCGGTGCGAGCGGTACCAGTGGTTCGATCAGTGCGTCCTTCACGCCGAACACGACGTCCGAGTCCAGGTAGATGTCGCCGCTCACGAACACATGCGTAACGAGTGTCTGGAAGCCGGGTGCACTGACACGGAAGTGCACATGAGCCGGGCGGTACGGATGCCGCCCCTGCGCATCGAGCATGCGGCCAACCGGGCCGTCGTTCGGAATCGGATAGGCCGCGGGTACGATCGAGCGATACCAGAATGCACCTTGCGGATCGGTCAGGAAGCGCGCGCGCATGTGCAGGTTCTCCTTGCCCACCGCCTTCTGCACATCATAGAAGCCGTGGCTGTCCGCGTGCCACGTCTCGATCAGTGAGCCCGCGATCGGCTCACCGTTCAGATCGCGTACGGTGCCCTCGACCAGCAGAGGGTCGCCCGGCTCGCCATCGGCGATCGAAGCGCCGAGCGGCAGATTAGCCGCTTCTTCTACATAGAACGGACCGAGCACGGTAGTTTGCGTCGCGTCGCCCGGATAGCGATGATTGATCGCGTCCACCAGCATCGATATACCGAGCGTGTCGGAGAGCAGAATGAACTCCTGCCGGGTGTCGCTGCACATCTGCCCCGTCTGCGTGAGAAAGCGAATCGCGGCGGCCCATTCGTCTTCGGTGGGCTCGATCTCCTTCACGAACGCATGCAGATGACGAACCAGCGCGTTGCTGATCTGGTGCACGCGTTCGCTCTTGCTTCCCGCAAGACGCGCGATCACTGCTGCAGTGATGTTGTCTTCGTCGAAATTGCGCATCGCGTGTTCCTCACAGCGAATCGGGTTGTGGTGCCGCGCCGCGCCATGCCCTTTCGAGCATTGCCCTGATCGAGTCATGGTCGGGCGTGCGCGGATTGGCATAGGCCTGTTGCAACACCAGATCGGCCGCGCGCCCGATGCCATCGTGCGGCATGCCAATCTCCGCGAGAGACTGGGGAACGTGCAGCCTTGCAGCGAGCGCGTGCAGTCCGGACCATGCGTCGTCGGCTTCAAGCGCGTGTGCGATGCGGCCCATTGCATGCGGCGCCGCGCCAGCCTGGTAGGCAACGACGTGCGCAAGCATGATCGCATGGGTGTCGGCATGCGGCAGATCGAAGGTGCCGCCCAGCACATGACAGACTTTGTGATGCAGCGCCATGCCGACGGAGCCGAGGCACGTTCCGCACAACCACGCACCGTACTGGGCGCGGCTGCGTGCATCACGACTGGCGGGATTGGCGAGAATCTCGGGCAGCGCAGCGGCGAGGGCCGCGATACCCTGTTCAGCCATGATCGACGTGACCGGGTTGGCGTCGACGGAATAGAGCGCTTCCACCGCGTGAGCCATCGCGTTCAGACCGCTGGTCGCCGACAAGCGCGCGGGCAGCGTCAGGGTGAGTTCCACATCGTAGATCACCGCCTCCGGCAGCACGTCGAGCGTACGACGCGTACGTTTCTCGCCGTCCTGCGTTTCGCCGATGATTGGTGTGACTTCAGAGCCGGCGTACGTAGTGGGCAGCGCGATTTGCGGCAGGCCGGTGCGCAGTGCAAGCGCTTTGGCGAGGCCTATCGCCGAACCACCGCCGACAGCAATCCGGGAGTCCACGCCGGTCTCCTGCACGAGCGCGAGTGCGCGCGATGTCACGTCCCACGGCGTGTGCATCGCGGCCTCGGCAAAGATATGCGCCGGCGGACCGGTGAACAACGACGCGATGGCGTCGGCCAAATCCTTCTGCTCCGGTGTGCAGACGATCAACGGATGCGCGCAGTCCAGTTGCCGGGCGACTTCAGGCGTTTCCCGACGCCTGCCCGCGCCGAACAGCACGCGTGCCGGCAGCGCCCGGTAATCGAAGCGCATCGGCGAGACGTCCTCCATCATAGCGCTCCGTTTTGCAGATACTGGCGGCCGCGCGCATAAAGCGCTTCTACCTCCGGACCCGTCAGTGCCGGCATGTCGCGTTTGACCTTGTAGCCGATTCGGGTCTGCATATAGGCGAGATGCCGGTAGCCAACGGGGAACTCGGCCAGCAGTGCCGCATCGAGAACGGGACGGGCGTCCGGCTTGACCGGATCCAGACGATCCTTTTCGTAGATGGGCTGTCGAAGCAACAGCAGCCATCGGTCGCCGACCTTCTCGAAGAAGTCGTAGAAGCGGCCGGTGCACACGACGTCGCATAACGTGGCTTCCACTTCTCCACGCTGCGAGATGGTCATCTTGGTTTGCGCGACGGCACGCGAGCCGCTCACTTCGATCGACGTGCCGCCCAGAAAATGCAGAATGCTCACGCCGTTGGCCCAACCGGCCTTCGTCACTTCGATGAACTCACGGCCGCTTCCCTGAAACCACGTCGCCATCATGCGGCCGTCTGGATGCCACAGCGTCGCGAAACGCTCCCAGTCTCCCGCATCTCGCCATACCGCCCAGTTTTCGATCGCCTCGCGGATCGTCAATCGATCCATCATCGCCTGCTCCATGTATCGCTCCTCGTTGTTCACGTATAGAAATCAATTTCTATGTTGGTACTCATGACGCCGCGCGGTCAAGCGCTTTTTATCGCGAACCGGGACATTCCCTGGTTTGTTCCCCTATGTGAATGAATGGTGGGATTGCCGTTGACGAGCCGGAATATCGTTTCTAGGATAGGAACTACGTTATGTATAGGAACAAACGGAAATGGAAAAGCAATCGATAAATCAACGGAGATTTGAATCACGCACGGCCATCGTGACGGGCGCCGCGCGTGGCATCGGGCGCGGTATCGCAGAGCGACTTGCGGACGAAGGCTGCCGGGTCGCCTGTTGGGATATCGATTGTTCATCGTTTGAGATAGGCGGCGACTCGTTCGCGGCCCTTGTTCAGGCCGTCGATCTTGCGGACGCGCGTTCCGTTGAGGCCGCGTTTGCTGTCACGCTCGAGTCGTTCGGTCATGTCGACATACTCGTGAACAACGCCGGCATCAACGGCCCGGTCGTGCCGATCCAGGACTATCCGGTCGACGCATGGAACCGCGTTCTCGCCGTCGATCTGAACAGCGTCTTCCACACCTGTCGCCTCGCCGTGCCACACATGCGCGGTCGTGGCGCGGGACGCATCGTCAACGTGGCGTCGATCGTCGGCAAGGAAGGACATCCGAACATTTGCGCTTATGCGGCGGCGAAGGCGGGTGTCATCGGTCTGACGAAATCGATCGCGCGTGAATTGGCCGGAACGGGCGTCACGGTCAACGGCATCGCGCCTGCGATCACCGAAACGGATCTTTTCCGGGAGATGACGGAGGAGCACATCGAGGCCAGCAAAGCGCGCATTCCAATGGGGCGGTTTTTGACTGTTCCGGAAATCGCCGCCATGGTGGCATGGATCGCAAGCGACGAATGCAGCTTCACGACCGGCTTCACCTTCGACCTGTCAGGCGGCCGCGCGACGTATTGAGCGCAGACGGTACGCAAGCCCGGTTCACGACGGCCGACAAGACACATGCAGGAGACGAAATGACAGCAACGCATCAGCAGGGCAGTAATCAGGCACGAACCGCCACCGCGAGTGCGTGGATAGGCTCGGCGCTGGAGTACTACGACTATTTCATTTATGCGCAAGCCGCCGCGCTGGTTTTTCCGCAACTATTTTTTCCGTCCAGAGACAGTCGCGTTGCGATTGCCGCGTCGCTCGCGACGTATGGCGTCGGCTATCTCGCGCGACCAGTCGGCGCATTGGTGCTCGGCCGTCGTGGCGATACGCACGGCCGCAAGAACCTGCTTCTCACCTGCATGTTCATGATGGGGTTGTCGACGCTCGCTGTGGGTCTTCTGCCGACATTTGCGCAAGTGGGCTTCGCAGCGCCGATCCTGCTCGTGATCCTGCGGCTCATCCAGGGCTTCGCGGTCGCCGGGGAGATCTCCGGTTCCAGTTCCCTCGTGCTGGAGCATGCGCCACTCGGCCGTCGCGGCTACTTTGCGAGTTATGCGATGCAGGGCGTGACCGCCGGCCAGGTGTTCGCGGCGGCCATCTTCATGCCGCTCGCCTACTATCTCCCCGAGAAGCAGTTCCTGGCGTGGGGTTGGCGCGTCCCGTTCCTGCTGAGTGTGCTCGTGCTCGTAGCCGGTTATGTGATCCGGCGGAAAGTGTCGGAAACACCGGCTTTCGTTGATGAAGCGCAACAGCGGCAGATTCCCGCGTCGCCCGTCAAGGAAGCGTTGCGCGATGGCTGGCGGGATATCGTCCGCATTGCCGCAATCGCGTTGATTGCGATCATCCTCGCGGTGACTTCTATCTTCGGCGCGGCCTATGCGGTACAGCCCGCTTACGGTATCGGTCTTTCGAAAGGATTCTTTCTCTGGATTCCGCTGCTCGCCAATCTGACCGCGATGTTCTTCATTCCCTTCGCAGGCAGTCTGTCCGATCGATGGGGACGCCGGCCGCTCATCATATTCGGCGCGCTTGCCTCGGGTCTGCTCTCTTATGCGTATCTCTATGCGATCAGTCTGCACAATGCCATGCTGGCGATCGTCATTGCGATCGTGATGTGGGGCGTGGTGTATCAGTGCTTCAACGCGGTCTATCCGAGCTTCATGCCTGAGCTGTTCCCGACGCGTATCCGCGTTACCGCCATGGCGATCGGCCAGAACATCGGCACGGCCATTACCGCGATCGTGCCGGCGTTCATCGCGGCCGTCGTGCCGCCCGGCACGCAGCACATCCCGTTGATCGTGGGGACGATCACGCTGGTCGTCTGCGGCATCGGCGCGCTAGGCGCATGGACGGCGCGCGAAACCTACCGGCTGCCCGTCAACGCGCTCGGCCGGCGAGATGCAGCACCAATCAGCCAGGAGGAATACGACAGCCTGCGCGCGGATATTCGCAGGAAGAAAACGGCGTCCAACGTTCCCGTTTGAGGGCGATTTCCGTGTGCCGCGGTTCGAGTCAGTCGACGGGCGGCACCGCACCTTCGAGCAAGGTCTTGATGAGCCGCGCGCGACGCTTTTCGAGGTCCGCGATCTGACGATCGATGGCTTCGAGCCGTGTCCGCTGGACGTCGGTGATCTGGTCGCACGAGCGGGCGCCTTCGATCAGAAGCATGCAGTCCGGAAAGCCGCGAATATCGTCGATGGTGAAACCGGTCGCGATCATGCGCTGAATCTGCTTGACCTGCGTGACTGCCTTCTCGGGGAACATGCGATAGCCATTGTTCGCACGTACCGAGGCGAGCAGACCGTGTTCGTCGTAATGACGGACCGATCGCACGCTCGCGCCGGTGCGTTGCGAGAGTTGTCCGATTGTCAGCAGTTCCTGTGGAGGCTTGTCTTTCATGAAAAGCAGGCTAACACAATTCGCTTGACCCTCACATCAGTGTGAGGGTTGAGACTAGGCGCACTGACACTCTCCACGGAAAGGCAATGAGCTTTCGAACGTTCCCTCACTTTCTGATTTCCGCGCTTTCGGCGGCGACGTTGTTCGCGTCCGCAGCCGACGCCATGGCAGCACCGACCAGTTATACCGTCGCATCGACGGATGGTGTAAAGCTGGCGGTTCAGGAAAGCGGTAACCCGAACGGGCCGCCCATTATTCTGGTGCATGGGCTGCTTGGCAGCCGCCTGAACTGGGACGCGCAGGTGCGGAGCCCCGAATTGCGCCAATACCGGATCATTACGTATGATCTGCGCGGCCACGGTCTGTCGGACAAGCCATCCGGCCCGCAGGCATATCACGACGGAACCCGCTGGGGGGACGACCTCGCAGCGGTGATCCGGGGTTCACACGCGCTCAAGCCTGTCGTAGTCGGATGGTCGCTCGGTGGCGTGGTGATATCAAACTACCTCGCCAGGTATGGCGATCGCGCAATCGCGGGCGCCGTGTATGTCGATGGCGTGGTCGAACTCGCTCCCGGTCAGATCGTCGATCACCCCGACGTCTATCGGGACATGAATTCTCCCGATCTGCAGACGCATCTCGACGGTGAGCGCACCTTCGTCGGCCTTTGTTTCAACCATCGGCCTGACGCCGACACGTTCGACCGGCTGCTCGCGAACGCCGCCATGGCATCATGGGACATGCAAAAGGAAGTGCCAACGATGACGGTCTTTGCCGCGGAGGGGCTCGGCAAGGCTCGCGTGCCGCTGCTTTTTATTTACGGCGGTCATGACGCGCTGGTCGACACCCACGCGACGCTGGCGCGCGCGACCGCGCTGAATCCGCACATCGTCAGCAAGGTCTACGCGGACTCGGGGCACGCGCCGTTCATCGAGGAAGCCGAGCGTTTCAATCGCGATCTGGCCGAGTTCGTCAGGTCGGCGTCGCAGCAATGAAGTCACGTTTGACGGGGAGATAACCATGGAGCATGAAGTCGCGAAGGACTTCTTTCCGGGCTTCGCGAGGCTTGACGTCGAAGCAGACGATGTCTCGTTTCGCGGCAGGATCGGCGGGAGCGGACCGCCGGTTTTGCTTTTGCACGGGTACCCGCAAACTCACGTCGCGTGGCGGTTGATTGCGCCGACCCTCGCGAAGTTGCACACCGTCATCGTGCCGGATTTGCCGGGGTACGGCGACAGCCGCACCCGCAGCGATCAGCCGCGATGGACCAAACGTCGCGTAGCCAGCGCGCTGGTCGCGCTGATGGGCCGGCTCGGGCACGAGCGCTTCGCAGTGGTCGGGCACGATCGGGGCGCTCGGGCAGGATACCGGCTTGCGCTCGACCATCCTCGACGCGTCGCCGCGTATGCCTCGCTGACCGTGATACCGACGCTCGATGCATTTGCATCTATCGACAAGACGTTCGCGTTCAACGCCTGGCACTGGTTCTTCCTGGCACAGCCGGGCGATCTCCCGGAGCGGATGCTTGCGGCTGATCCGGACGCTTATCTCGACACTGCACTGGCGAAGATGGCGGGCGGTCTTGAGCGAATCGATCCCCTGGTCCTCGACGTCTATCGAACGGCCTTCAGAAATCCGCACGTGCGCCACGCCATGTGCGAAGACTATCGCGCCGCGGCTTCCGAGGACCTGGAGCACGATGCGAGCGATTTGGCTGCAGGCCGAAGGCTTGCCTGTCCGGTCCTGGTACTGTGGAGCGAGAGCGAACAGAAGGCGAGAAGCATCCTGCCCCTCGACGCGTGGTCCCGATGGGCAGCGAACGTGACGGGCAAGGGATTGCCCGGCGGCCACCTGCTGCCCGAGGATGCGCCGGATGAGGTGTTGGCGTCTCTTGAGAATTTTTTGGTCGGACAGAGTTAGCGTTGGCTACTGTGAAGACATTGACGATTCGGAGATCGATGACCCTGCACTACTGTGCAAACCGCTCGGCCATTTCGCGCATCGTTTCGGCAGTCAATGCCAGAAAAGCCTCGATAACCGGATTGGTGTGCTGCAGTTGCGGGCAAACGGTAAACCCACGGAACATCACATCGGGTGAAAACGGGCGGAACACGATGTGCTCTGGGTTCGCGTCCAGCGTGACAAGCGGATTCACAATGCCCACCCCCAGCCCGCGCGACACCATCGCGCAAATCGTCGCGCCATAAGGCGTTTCGATAGTCGGCACCTGGTTCGTTTCCGCTTGCCGAAGCACGCGGTCGAGCGACGAGCGCGTGTCGTCGGCATACGACGGCAGGATCAAACTCTGACCGCGCAAATCGTGCGCGCGAATCTGCTTGCGCGCGGCAAGCGGATGCGCGGCGGGCAGCGCGCACACGCCCGGCAACCGATAGAGTTCGGCGCTGGTGACGCCGAACGCATCCGGCGTGGTGGTGGCGAAACCGATATCGCAATACGCCGCCGACGCCCAGCGCTGGATCGTTCCTTCGCTGCGCATTTCCAACGACACCGCAATGCGCGGATACGCCGCGAGAAAGCGCTCGAGCACGGCCGGCACGAACGACAACGCGAGCACCGGCGCAGCCACGAGCCGCAAACGTCCCGTGCCCAACTGGCGAATCTCTCGGGCCGAATGCGCAAGTTTCTCCAGCCCGACGAAGCTCCGATCCACCTCGCGATAGAACGCGCTGCCGGAATCCGTGGCTTGTATCCGGCCGCCGTTACGGGTGAACAACGCGAGGCCGGTCGATTCCTCCAGCTCGGCAATCAGGCGGCTGATGCTCGGCTGCGACGTGCCGAGTTCCTCGGCCGCGGCCGTCATCGACCCGCGCAGCATCACCAGCCTGAATGCCTCGATTTGCCGCTGATTCATGCTGTTCACCCTGCCGGTTACGACAACATGCCGTTCAGCATGCCATATCAAAAATGAATGGCAGACGTTTTTGGCCGTATTTGACCGGATAAACAACGCAAACCTACACTGGGTCGCAACAGTCAACCGCGAGATTCCATGCGACCCGACGCGCTGCTTTTTCACGACGATTTCAAGCTCGCCCCCTACTGGTGGGATGCGGCGCCGCCCGAAACGGCGCGCGAGCCGTTGCCCGAGCGTGTCGATCTGGCGATCGTCGGTGGCGGTTACTGCGGGCTCTCGGCAGCCGCGGAGGCTGCCCGCCAGGGCGCGAGCGCAGCTGTGCTCGACGCCGCGGAAATCGGCGCGGGCGGCAGCACGCGCAGCGGCGGAATGGTGTCGAGCGGGCAAAAGCTCGCACTGACCAACGCGATTCGAGGCGTCTCTCCTGAGCGGCTGACCCGTCTCATGCACGAATCGATGGCGAGTGTCGAGTACCTGCAAGACATCATCGCCGACGAAGCGCTCGACGCCGATCTGCAGATCACCGGCCGTTTCTTCGGCGCGTTCACGCAAGGGCATTTCGAGCATCTGCGCAAACAGGGTGAACTGCTGCACGAAAAAACCGGCGTCACGGTGCACGTGATTCCTCGCGCGGACCAGCGTGCGCTGATCGGCTCCGATTATTACTACGGCGGCATTCTGGTCGACGAATACGGCGGGCTGCATACGGCCAAATATCATCGCGCGCTGCGGCAACTGGCGCGACGCCGTGGCGCGAGTCTGCATTCGCACGCCGCGGTGCAGCGAATCGAGCGGCACCGCGCGGGCTTTCTCGTGCATACCGCCCGCGGCCGCATCGACGCGAAGCAGGTGCTGATCGCGACCAACGGCTACACCGGTCCGCTGCTGCCGTTCCTGTCGCGTCGTGTGCTGCCGGTGGCGAGTTACCAGATCGCGACCGAGCCGCTGCCCGCCGGACTGATGGCCGCGCTCAACCCCGGGCGCAGAATGATCAGCGACTCGAAACGCAATCTGTTTTACACGCGGCCTTCGCCAGACGGCACCCGCATGATCTTCGGCTCGCGGCCGGCGATTCGCGAAGTGAGCGAACGCGAAGCCGCGCGAATTCTGTACGCGAAGATGATCGAGCTTTGGCCGGCGCTGCGCGACGTGCGCATCACGCACGCATGGAAGGGCTATGTGGCGATGACCGGCGACCGGCTCGCGCATATCGGCGTGCACGACGGCATCTACCATGCGCTGGGGTGCAACGGCAATGGCGTCGCGCTGATGAGCTATCTCGGGCAGCGCGTCGCGCGGCACCTGCTCGGCGTCGACGCCGAGCCGGGCGCATTCGGTGAAGGCGCATTCCCGGTGAGCGCCGCGGGCATCGCGAGCCGTTGGGCCGTGCCGGTCGGCACCGCGCTTTATCAACTCGACGACCTGTGGGACGGCCGCGCACGTGCCGCGCTGTCATGAAGCACGTCACTGTCAACCAGGAGCTGCTGATGATTTCGCTGCAGAACGTGTCGAAATGGTATGGCGAACATCGAGTGCTGAGCGATTGTTCGGCGCACATTCAGGCGGGCGAAGTCGTCGTGATCTGCGGACCGTCCGGCTCCGGCAAATCGACGCTGATCAAAACCGTCAATGGACTCGAACCGGTTCAGCAAGGCGCGATCGTGGCGGCGGGCATCGCGGTGGCCGGTCGACCGTCGGCGCTGAAAAAATCCGCGCTCGCCGAACTGCGCACGCGCGTTGGCATGGTGTTCCAGCAGTTCGAGCTGTTCCCGCATCTCACCGTCCGTGAGAACTTGATGCTCGCGCAAACCCGCGTGTTGAGGAGAAGCCGTGATGAAGCCACCGACAAGGCACGCGTGCTATTGCAACGCGTGGGCATGCGCGCTCACGAGGACAAGTTTCCGTCGCAACTTTCGGGCGGCCAGCAACAACGCGTCGCCATTGCGCGAGCGCTTTCGATGGACCCGGTCGCGATGCTGTTCGACGAGCCCACTTCCGCGCTCGATCCGGAAATGGTGAACGAAGTGCTCGACGTCATGACCGAACTGGCGCAGGAGGGCATGACGATGCTTTGCGTCACGCACGAAATGGGTTTTGCGAGGCGCGTGGCCGATCGCGTGGTGTTCATGGATCAAGGCGCCATCGTCGAGGACGGCACGAAGGACGCATTTTTCGACCGTCCGCGCTCGGCGCGCGCACGCGATTTTCTCTCGAGAATCTTGCACTGATTTCGCCGTCATTCTTTTCACCTGTGGTCTCTTCGTCGGAGCAAACATCATGCGATTTCGCCAATTCCTAAGCCTCGTTGCGATAGTCGTTCCGCTATCGCTCGCAGCCGCTGTTCCCGCGTTTGCCGACGACGTCGGCACCTTGACTCCCGGCAAACTGGTTGCCGGCGTGGATGCCAACAACAAGCCGTATTCTTACGTCGACAACGGCACGATGACCGGTTTCGACGTCGAACTGCTGCGCGCGATTGCCGGCAAACTTGGCCTGAGCGCCGACTTCCGCGCGCAAGACTTTAGCGGCCTGCTGCCGAGCGTGGTGAATCAGCAGATCGATCTGGCCGCCGGGTCGATCTCGATCACCAAGGATCGCCTGAAGATGGTCGATTTCTCCGAGGGCTACCTGACCGGACTGCTCAGCGTCGCGACGTTGCCCGACAGCCCGATTTCGAGCGATCTGGCGTCGGTGAAGGGCAAGCGGATCGGCGTCATACAGGGCACCATCGAAGACACGTACTCGGACAGCTACCTGCCCGGCGCGCAGATCGTGCGCTTTCCTAATCTGAACGCCGGGTTCCTGTCGCTACGCTCGAAGTACATCGACGGCTACTTCGTCGACAAGACGCTGGTGGCGGGGCTGCAGAGCAAGTACCCACAAGTGAACATCGCCGACAAGCTGGATATTTCCGCTGTGAATCTGCCGGCCGGTTTTCCGGTCCGCAAAGGCAACGCGAAGCTCGAAGCCGCGTTGAACAAGACGCTCAACGAACTGGTCGCGGACGGCACGTGGCTCAAGCTCTACCAGCAATTCCACCCGGGCTATCCGAAGCCGACAAGTCTGCCGCCGTATGCGATGAAAAGCGGCAGTTAACTTGAGCTGACGATTCAACCGGACGTTGAGTGGACGAGGCGGCAACGCGCTTGCCGCCGACGCACAGACTGGAGCGCGTCATGAATGCATTCCTGCAGAACTTTCTCGACTGGCCCTTGCTGATCGGCTCGCTGCCGTCGCTACTGTGTACTGGTCTCGTCAATACGCTGGTGCTGTCGGTGTTTTCGACGTTGCTCGGCATTGTCGCCGGCATGGTGCTCGCGTTGATGGCGGTATCGCACACGCGTTGGCTGATGCTGCCCGCGCAGGTGTTCATCGACGTGTTCCGCGGTCTGCCCGCGGCATTGGTCATTCTGCTGGTGGGCCAGGGTCTGGCGCCGGTGGGCCTGTCGATTTTCGGGCCCAATCCTTATCCGCTCGCCATCGTCGCACTGGGCCTGATTTCGTCGGCCTATATCGCGGAGATTTTCCGTTCGGGCATTCAAAGCGTCGGGCGCGGCCAGCTCTCCGCCTGTCAGGCGTTGGGCATGACGTACTGGAGCGGCATGCGTCACGTGATCGTGCCGCAGGGCATCCGGCGCGTTCTGCCGGCGCTCGCCAACCAGTTCATTTCGATCGTGAAGGATTCGAGTCTCGTCTACTTTCTCGGTTTGCTGACGTCGCAGCGCGATCTGTTCACCATCGGGCAGAACACGTCGGTGAATGTCGCCAATCTGTCGCCGCTAGTGGCCGCCGGCGCGGTCTATCTGTTGATTACCGTGCCGTTGACGCACGCGATCAATCACATCGACCGCTGGACCAATCGCTTCGCGAATCCCCGTCAAGGCAGCACGCGCCGCAAACAGCGAAAGGCGCAGGCCGCCGAAGCCGAAACACCTAACGCCAGCATCGCCAAACAACCTCAATAACCGCTATCGGCAGGGCAGCAAAATAATATGGGACCACAAGTCGACGTCGTCGCCGACGACACGAACGTACCCGCGGAAGTGGATGTCGTCGTGATCGGCGGCGGGATTATCGGCGTGAGCACCGCGCTGTCTCTCAGCAATAAGGGCTTGCGCGTGGCGCTCTGCGAGAAAGGCCATATCGCGGGCGAACAGTCCAGCCGCAACTGGGGATGGGTGCGCGTGACGCACCGCGACATGCGCGAGTTCGAACTGAGCATTGAAAGCCTGAAACTGTGGCGCAAGATCGACGAAACGCTCGGCATCGAAACCGGCTTCAACCAGTGCGGTATCCTTTATATGACCGAGGACGACAAGGTCATGGAAGGTCATCGTACGTGGCTGGACAACGCGCGGGGCGTAGCGGGCAACGCGTTCGATACGCGGCTGGTGGACTCGAAAGAGGTTGCCGCGTTGTTGCCGGGCGCGGCAAGAGCATTCAAGGGCGGTTTATATACGCCCGGCGACGGTCGCGCCGAGCCGCAAAAGGCCGCGCCTGCCATCGCCAATGCGTTGCGCAAACGCGGCGTCAGGATTCTCACGCCCTGTGCCGCGTGCGGCATCGAAACCAGCGGCGGACGGGTCAGCGCGGTCGTCACCGAGCACGGCACGATTCGTTGTCAGAGCGTGGTGGTGGCAGGCGGCGCGTGGTCGCGGCTGTTCTGCGGCAATCTCGACGTGGATCTGCCGCAACTGCTCGTGCGCGCGTCGGTGCTGCGTACGGAACCGATTGCGGGCGGCCCCACGTGCAGCGCCAGCAACAAGCATTTCGCGTTTCGCAAGCGCGCGGACGGCGGCTATACCGTGGCATACGGGTTTCGCACCCATAGCGATCTGACGCCCGACAGTTTCCGCCTGTTTTTCCAATACATCGAGGCGTTGAAGAGCCAGTTGGGTTCGCTGCGGATCGGCATCGGCGCGCGCTTTTTTGACGAATTGCGTCGTCCGCGTCATTGGGCGCTCGATCGGACCACTGTTTTCGAACAGACACGCACACTCGATCCCGAGCCGATCGCCGCTTATGTGGACGGCGGCCTGCATGAGTTCGTCAAGGTGTTTCCGCACCTCGCCGGCGCGCGTATTGCGCAGCGTTGGGCCGGCTATATGGATGTCACACCGGATGCCATTCCCGTGATCTCCGGCGTGGACGCCGTGCCGGGGCTCTTTATCGGCACTGGCTTTTCGGGCCACGGTTTCGGCATCGGCCCGGCGGCGGGCCAACTGATGGCGGACCTCGTCACCAACGACACGCCGCTCGTGAATCCTCACGCGTTTCGTCTGAACCGCTTCAGCGACGGCACGAAAATCGTGATCGACGCGGGCTTCTAGGGAGCAGCCATGCAAACTGTGCAAAAGGTGGCGATGATTTCCGGCGCGAGCCGCGGCATCGGCCTCGAGATTGCAAAAGAACTGGCGCGGCGCGGCTATCGTTTGTCGTTGGGCGTACGCGATCCGGCCTCGTTCGCGAACCGTTTCGACGCGTTCGTCTGCGCTTACGAAGCGCATGATCCGCAGGCGGGGCGCCGCTGGGTGGCGGCGACGGTCGAAGCGTTCGGCCGCATCGACGTGCTGGTCAGCAATGCGGGCATTTGCAAACCCATCGGTCTCGAAGACGGCACCGACGAGATGCTTGAAGAAACGCTGGACATCAACGTAAAGGCGCCGTTCCGTCTGATTCAGGCGGCGTTGCCGCATTTACGCCGCGCCGGCGCGGCTCGCGTGGTGCAGATCGCGTCGTTGTCGGGCAAGCGTGTGAAGAACCTCAATGCCGGTTATCAGATGTCGAAGCATGCGGTGATCGCGCTCAATCACGCGGTCAGGCGCGCGGGCTGGGACGACGGCATTCGTGCGACCGCGATCTGCCCGGGTTTCGTGAACACGGACATGGCGGCGGGGATCGCCGACCTGGCGCCCGAAGCCATGACACAACCGGAAGATTTGGCGCGCATTGTCGCCAACACGATTGAACTGCCGAACTCGGCGAGCGTCGCGGAAATCCTCGTCAATTGCCGGCATGAGGATCTTTTTTAGGCGAGCAGGTCCGGCGTTCCCCGAGCCAAACGTACCTAGCCAACGACAATCGCTCTTACCCGGTGGAGGCGGCCGTAAATCGCCACATCGGCGAGACGTCGGGTTCAGCAGAAACCTTGTTGCTTGAATCGCGTGGCAGACGGCGACTTTCCGAGATCGCGCACGACGTGGCTTCATCAAAGCCGCGCAAAACGAATGAATAGTCTCGCGCCGCAATGGATTGATCTGCCTGCACCGCAAACCCTCGACGAACCTGGCGCTGCCCGCGGCGACTACGTCAATCGCGTCAGCGTCGCTTACGCCCACCGCCAATCCACGGTGGATCCGCAAATACCTCCGCCATCCAGTCGATGAATGCGCGCACTTTCGCCGGCGTGTACTGAGCCGATGCGCGAATCACGTGCATCGTTTCATTGCCGGCAACCCAATTTCCGAGGTCAGCGAGAAGCGGGCGGTCGTCGTCGAGTCGAATCATGCTTAAAAGGCGGGTGCATCGCCCCGTCGAAGCCTATGAGGATGCAACTCAATTCGCAGGATGCCGGATTTAGCGCAACCGCAAAACGGTTTTGCATTTCCACAATGCCGCTAGACTCACTACGCCGAGAAATGCCAGGTAAAAGGCAGGTGAAAGCTTGTTGCCGGTGAGTTGAATTAGAGAATCAACGATTAATGGCGCGAACCCGCCGAAGACCGTTACGCCGATGTTGTAGCTGACTGCCATACCGGTCGCGCGTGTTTCTTTAGGAAAGGCGTCTGACATCAACGCGGGCAGAGCACCAAAATATACGCCTTTCAGCAAACCGACCCACGCCATCATTGCCATTAACGCGCCCAAGGTCGGATGACGGATCAATGCGTCAAACACCGGGTAAATTGACAGCGTGAAGATTACGCCAGAGGCCGCCATCAAGCGGATTCGGCCCACCCGATCGGAGAGAACGCCAACAAATGGCGGTACGAGCATCAGAATTGCACCTGTCAAGACAGTCGCTGTAAATCCGAACGACGATGGCATGTGGAGTTGCTTGACCGCATAGGTCGGGATATAAAGAATTACGTAGCTCGTGCCGGTCGAGGCGGCCAACACGCCGATCGAGAGCAGCATACGCAGCTTCTGATGCGCTAGAACGGTCCTGACAGGCGTATGGGAGACAGGCGATTTGTCCAGGCTATGCTCGTCCTTCAACTGCCTGCGAAGGTATAGTCCGACTGGACCGATCAGAATTCCAAAGAAAAACGGAACACGCCAGCCCCATGATTCCATGGAGGCCGTGTCCAGGGTGCTGGTCAGCACCGCGCCGAACCCCGCAGCCAGTAGATAGCTTAGCCCTTGACTCGCGAACTGGAAGCTCGCCATAAAGCCGCTTCGGTGCGGCGCCTGCTCGACCAGAAACGCGGTTGTACTTCCAAACTCGCCTCCCGCGGAAAAGCCCTGCAGCAGACGGGCAGCAAGCACAGCGATAGGTGCGGCCACGCCAATTGCTGCGTATCCTGGCATGACGGCGATGGTCAGTGTGCCGACCATCATCATCGTGATCGATACCAGCATCGACGCTTTTCGGCCGTGCCGGTCGGCGTAGGAGCCAAGTGCCAGCGCGCCAATGGGTCGAACAAGATAAGAAATGCCGAAAGTACCAAGCGTAACGAGCAGCGATAGTGACGAACTGGATGCCGGAAAAAACGTCTTCGCAATTGTAGTCGCAAAGAATCCATAAATCAGGATATCAAACCATTCCAAAGCGTTTCCGATAGTTGCAGCGAATATGGTTAGGTAAAACCTGGTTTTCGTCGGCTGAGAAAGAAAGCTAGTGCTCACGCTTGCGGGTGTATCCATGACATGCTCCATATAGAGAAATCGATTTGCCCGTTCGACGGCGCGAGCTCAGACCAGTCCATCGATCGTTTACTGTCATGACCTCCGGGCAAGAATGTCGGCACCGTCTTCGCCGAGGTCCCAAAACAAACCAGCCATCATTTGCAGTGCTTCTCGGGCGACGCTGCCGAGCAAGTGTTCATTGGGGGCGTGCTGGCAGCAAGCGCCATACGAATGGGGAATCCAGAGCGTTGGTAAGCCGAGAACATCGGCAAACGCGCTGTTGGGTATTGAGCCGCCGAGGTTAGGTAGCAGGTCCACCTTCTTGCCGGTCGTTGCTTGAATCGACTCGAGCGCCCAGTCGACCCACGCGTCATCCGGAGATAGACGCGTGGCGGCCATGCGATCGCCGACTTCGACGGACACGCAGTTGAAGCCGTGTTCGTCCAGGTGGCGACGTAAGATGGCCTCGAAATCGTCGCACTGCGTGCCGACCACATATCGAAGCTGGCAATGGGCGCGTGCGGTGGGCGGGATGGCTCCCACGGGATTGGTTGGATTGCCAGTCGTGAAAGCCAGCACTTCAAGCGTATTCCAACCATAAACTCGTTCGGACGGGCTCAGTGTGATTTCTCCCCAGTCCGTATCGACGACGGGATCACCCGGGCCGCCGCCCACGGCAATGTCGCGCAACGAAGTGCGCACCGCCTCCGGTATACACTGCGGACGCAACGCATCGACCAGTATCCTGCCGCGTGCATCCACCAACGCGGACAGCGCGTTAGCGAGCACGGTTCCCGGATTGCGCAGCAAACCACCCCAGTTGCCTGAGTGATGCGCACCCTCGCGCAGTTGCAGCGAGAGCGTGAAGTTAACAAGGCCGCGCGAGCCCAGAAAAATGCACGGCCGGTCCGCCTGGGCCCTGGGGCCATCCGACGCGATGAGTAGATCAGACGCGAGCGCGTCACGGTAGCGCTCGCAAAACTGGTCCAGTCCCGGCGAGCCGGTTTCCTCACCGGTCTCCATCAGCAGCTTGACGTTGAAGCCGAGTTTCTCGCCGCGTGCCTGCAAAACCGTCTCAAGCGCGGCCAGGTTGATCGAATGCTGTCCTTTGTTGTCCGCAGTGCCGCGGCCGTACCAACGATCGCCTTTCACCGTCACGCGCCACGGCGAAAGTCCTGGCTCCCATTGATCATCCTGGCCTCTGACTACGTCCGCGTGTCCGTAGAGCAAGACTGTAGGCAGCGACGGATCCTCGATACGGCTGCCAAGTAACATCGGACCGCCGCCTTCGACGGGATTGGCGAGCACCACGCCGCTGAATCCGAGCGGTTCGATACGCGGCAGTATCTCAGCGCGCAAATATTCATGGAGAACAGGCATTCCCGAGGCGCATTGACTTTCGGTGCGCATGCGAACCCGGCGATCCAGATCTGCGAGAAATCTTCCGGAATCGAAGCAGGAGGCGGCGTTGCCGATGCATTTACTGCGTGTCATGATGGACCTCCGTTTCTCGACTCTAGACTTCCGATTGACGAGAGCAGCGTACGAAGACAAAACTTGCATCGCAATTGACTTATTTGCAGGGTCCCGTTTCTTAATTTTCAAATGCGCCACCACCATCATGCTCAGTACACCGATGCGCTACTTTCTATCCGTCGCCAACACGCGTTCGCTTGCGGAAGCATCCGAGCAGATGCATGTCACCATTTCCGCTCTCAGCCGTCAGATCGCAAGGCTCGAGGAGGAGGTCGGGAGCAAGCTGTTCGACAGGCAGCCGCGCGGAATGGTGCTTAATCCGGCGGGGCGGTTGCTTGCGAACTACGTGCGCCGAACTTTGCTGGAAGAGAAGCAGGTGCTGGACGAAATCCATGCGCTTTATACGTTCGATCGAAGCGTAATCAAGATCGCCGTGTCGGAAGCATTCGCGCGCGACGTGGTGCCACGGACTATCGCGTCATTTTCCGAGCAGTCTCCCGGAACGCGTTTCGAGGTCTCGGTGGTCGCACCGAAAGAAGTGACCGTACTTGTCGGCAGTGGGAAAGTGGACCTCGGCCTCACTTTCAGCGTTAGCAGGGACGAGGATATCGTCGTCCTGCATTCCAGACAGGCGCCTATCTACGCGCTCATGCCGCGCTCTCATGCCCTCGCTGACATGGCGCGGGTTTCCCTTGTCGACCTTCATTCATTTCCGATTGCATTGCCGGACCAGGACACCACGATCCGGCAGATTTTCGAAATGACATCGATTCTGGAAGGGTTGAGATTCGATCCGATATTGACCTGCAACAATACCGGCATGCTGTACGTATTTACCCAACTGGCCGGCGCCGTTTCGCTAACGAGCCTCCTGACCGTTAAAGCTCGCCTTGAAATGGACGGACTGATCGCGATTCCAGTCGATCATCCGGCCATGCAACTGCGCAGTGTCCAGTTGCAATCTCTACGCGGAAGATTCCTGTCGGGCGCGCTCGAAACGTTCAGTACGATGCTCGTCGAGGAGCTTGAAAACGCTTCGGGCGGAACAGTCGGGGCTTAGCAACGAACTTGCTGTTAATACGTCTAATGTGGTCAATAACCGGTTGCCACATTGCACTTTACGACTTCGCGGAGAACAGCAAAGACTCGTTCGATCCCGAACCGAATAGCCGACGCCTCGTCCGTATCTATTCGATAACGCGTGTGCAAGACAGGCTGCCCATAAATACCGCCGAGCCAATCCAGCTCTTCCGGCGCACTGGACCATAGCAACAGTTTTACTGCTCGTGATAACGGCCGCATCGATTTGGCGGCGTCTCCTGTCACCGTGGCCACGGCGGATGTCTGGTGCTCGCTGTATTTACTCCATTCTCGATGCAGATGTGCAGGCTCGGGAATTCGCAGCAGCGAGACTTGAGGCACTGCGGAGAAACGCTTCGCCAGCGCCTGAGCAGCCGGAGTCGGAATGCTCTGGTCAACGACGATGCACAGTTGCGTAAATTCCGATGCCCGTAGTATCCAATCCCAATTCACGCTCGACATATCATGCGAATTGAGGCTACCCATTGCACCCTCCGGAAAGGCTAAGCTAGTTTTAAAACGCCTGGCAAGCTAGAGGCGATTAACAATGGGCCGATCAGTAGACTTGCGTTCATCGCCGCGTAGCGCTCCCCACGCTTTGCGAACACTGGACTTCGCCCGCAAGGTACGCATTCAGCCGCATTAGGGATGAATTGATGCAGGGCCGAAAGCAAGTAGGTAGCGAGGGAAGCATCTAAGACTCATGGTTCGAATTCTCGACATGTCGATGACTTTTGCTCGGCAGCTTAAAAGGGAAGATAGTTGCTGTACGCGGCATCTCTGAACCAAAGTGTAAAGAACTTTTCGAGAAATCTCATTGCGAAGAAAATACTAAAAATTAACTTTATGACATATCGCCAAGTCGGCAATGTACGAAAATTTTGTGTAAGTGAATATCCGCACAATAAAAAGATGCACAACTCGGCTGAACCGACGCCGCTCGTGTACCTGACCAACGGTGTCGATCGAGAGACTCTCCGCCAGTTCCGGAAGAAGGGGGCGATCCCGAATGTATCGCTCGCCGTTCAGGCGAAATCACAGTGCACTCGAAACGGTCGTCGCATTCCGCTCAACCCAGCGACGTGGCAACATCTGCGCTGCTGAGCTTGAAGATCGAGACGACCTGAACGAGTTCGTGTGCCTGGTTGCGCAGGCTATTGGCCGCGGCGGCCATTTCTTCTACGAGAGCCGCGTTTTGCTGAGTGGCCTCGTCCATCTGGGTGACCGCTTCGCCGATCTGCGCCACGCCCAGGGATTGTTCGTTGCTCGCGGCATCTATTTCACCCATGGTGGCGGTGACGCGGCGAATGGAGCGGACGACTTCAGTCATGGTGAGACCGGCTTGTTCGACCTGGGCCGAGCCTTGGGCTACGCGCTCCACGCTTGCGCTGATGAGCTTTTTGATTTCCTTGGCCGCGTCGGCCGAACGCGCGGCCAGACTGCGTACTTCATTGGCCACTACCGCGAAGCCGCGGCCCTGTTCACCGGCACGGGCGGATTCCACCGCAGCGTTCAAAGCGAGGATGTTGGTCTGAAAGGCGATGCCGTCGATGACGCCAATGATGTCGGAGATTTTGCTGGAACTGTCGTTGATACCTTTCATGGTATCGACGACCTGATTGACGACTTGGCCGCACTGAATAGCGACTTCAGATGTGTTCATGGCCAACTGGTTTGCCTGGCGGGCATTGTCAGCGTTTTGGCGCACGGTGGAACTGAGCTGCTCCATGGCGGCGGCGGTTTCTTCCAGGGCGCTGGCCTGGCTTTCAGTGCGGGCGCTGAGATCGTCGTTGCCCTGGGCAATTTCGGCACTGGCGGTGGCCACGGTTTCTGAGCCGGAACGGACGTTGGAGACAACTCGCACGAGGCTGGTTTGCATGTCTCTGAGGCTGTTGAGCAACTGACCGACTTCGTCGGCACCGCTATTATCGATACGGGCGGTCAAATCGCCTTCGGCGACCTGGCGGGCCACCCCGGTGGCTCTTACCAGTGGCCTGGTGATACTGCCGGAGATCAGCCACGCACAAACCATGCTCAGCAGCAGGCTAACCACTCCAAGAGCGATCATCAGCGTGCGGCTGAATTCGTAGTTGGCCTGGATCCGCGTGGCCACCCTGTCAATTTCATCGCGCTGCTGCTTCACTAACGCGTCGACCTTCGCCACAAAGAGCCTGGCGGCCGGAATAAACTGTTGCTCCAGCAATTGGTTCGCCTCCTCGGCTTTGCCTGCCTTTTTCAGCGCATAGATCTGGTCGCGCGTGGCGAGAAAAATTTTACGTTGTTCACCAATCGCGGCAAACAATGTCTTTTCCTCTTCAGAGGTCATCAAGACTTCTATCGAATTTTGCAACGCGCCTGAAACCTTGGACGAAGCCTTTGCTTCTTCCACGAAGTAACTGGCAAGGCCAGGGTCGGTGCTCTTGGCAATCGCGGTGGTGCGGGTGACGGCGGTATTGATATTGCGCGACCAGTCGTTGACAAGCCGTTCGGTCCGTATTGGATTGGCAACTAGATCGCGGGTTGCTCGCGCCACGGACGACAGGCGCGCAAGCCCTATGACAATGCTGATCATCGACATGATCAACACCAGAACAAAGCCCGCGCCCAGTCGCCTGGCGATGGGCAAATTGGAAATAAATGTTGGCATAATCAGTTTGCTCAGTAACTAAATAGTCAGATAGCCGCCGAAAATGCCGACTGCCGCTGTTCGTTCCTTAAGGTATACGGCTGCAAACGTCGAACGCTGAAGTGCTCATTCGATAACATGCGTGACATGGAGGTAGGGATAACCTATAGGGCAGCTGCCGTGAGTAGCCCGAATTTTTGGTAATGGATGCTTTGAGGGCCGCCCATCGAGCTTGGTCCGCAGCATCGCGATCCGGCGCGGTGTTGACCGCTTCCGATACACGATGAACGTTTGCTGTACGCTAGATGGGGAAACTGGTTGTCGATAGGATTTCCTTCAAGACCATGAAGGTCCTGACCTGCCGGACACCGGGC
This sequence comes from Paraburkholderia sp. BL6669N2, assembly GCF_003387275.1. NCBI lineage: Bacteria > Pseudomonadati > Pseudomonadota > Betaproteobacteria > Burkholderiales > Burkholderiaceae > Paraburkholderia > Paraburkholderia sp. BL6669N2. The sequence goes on from NZ_QUNA01000002.1 coordinate 3,951,561, forward strand.
AAGTACAACAACTGTTCGGCGTGCAGGCGGTTAAAGCTCTCGCTGTCGCGCGTGCGTACCAGCATGAAGCAATCGAACTCACCCGTCACAATGTGACACTCCATGCATCCCGAAACCTTCTGCGCGGCTTTTTCGAATGCGGCGAAGGACTCAGGCGTGGAGCGATCCAGCACTACGCCGATGATGATCATCATGCCTGCGTTAAGCTTCTTTGGCTCCAGCAACGCCACGATTCCCCGAATCAGACCTGCTTGTTTAAGCCGTTCCACGCGGCGTAAGCACGCTGGCGCGCTCAGGTTCACCTTGGCCGCAAGCGCAACATTTGAAACGGATGCGTCGCGCTGAAGCAGCTTGAGGATTGCGCGGTCGACGCGGTCCAATTCAACGCCCGGATGATCGCTCACACGCGCGTCAGTACGAACTTTTGTTGCGTTCATAGCTATTTCTCCACACAGTAATTACGTTAGCTAGACATTCATTTGGTGAGAATTAAGCAAACAACAATATATTCGCAACCCAAATTCCGGCAAAGTTTTTTACCATACTTCTCATCGACGCAAGCTATGCGACGACTTGGTTGATCACCGGAGCGATACATGAACCTAAGGAAATTTCCTCGCCACGCGCTCACATTCGGGCCGACGCCGATCCAGCCGCTCGCACGGCTGTCAGAACATCTTGGCGGCAAGGTCGAGCTCTATGCCAAGCGCGAAGACTGCAACAGCGGCCTCGCATTCGGGGGTAATAAAACGCGCAAGCTCGAATACCTGATTCCGGAAGCGATCGCACAAGGCTGCGACACGCTGGTTTCTATCGGCGGGATTCAGTCGAACCAGACGCGTCAGGTCGCAGCCGTTGCCGCTCACTTGGGCATGAAGTGCGTGCTGGTGCAGGAGAACTGGGTGAACTACTCGGACGCCGTGTATGACCGCGTTGGCAATATCCAGATGTCGCGCATCATGGGCGCCGATGTACGCCTGGTTGCGGATGGTTTCGACATCGGCTTCCGCAAGAGCTGGGAAGACGCGCTGGAAAGCGTGCGCCAGGCCGGCGGCAAGCCTTACGCGATTCCGGCAGGTTGTTCCGACCATCCGCTAGGTGGCCTGGGCTTCGTGGGGTTTGCGGAAGAAGTGCGCCAGCAGGAGGCGGAGCTTGGTTTCAAGTTCGACTACGTAGTGGTCTGTTCGGTCACGGGCAGCACGCAGGCCGGCATGGTCGTGGGTTTTGCGGCGGACGGACGCGCGGATCGCGTGATTGGTATAGATGCATCGGCGAAGCCTGAAAAAACCCGTGAGCAGATTCACCGGATCGCGCGGCACACGGCCGAACAAGTAGAACTGGGACGTGACATTACGTCGAACGATATCGTGCTAGACGAAAGGTATGGCGGTCCCGAATACGGCTTGCCTAACGAAGGCACCCTTGAGGCTATCCGCCTGTGCGCAAAGCTGGAAGGTGTGTTGACCGACCCCGTCTACGAAGGCAAGTCCATGCACGGCATGATCGATAAAGTGAGACGTGGTGAGTTCCCTGAAGGCTCGAAAGTGCTGTATGCGCACCTTGGCGGCGTGCCGGCGTTGAACGCATATAGCTTTCTGTTTCGCGAAGGTTGATGCGAGGAACTACGAAGGTACGCTGGGGCGAACGTTGCTAGGCGGCGGGATTAACCCGCGCAGCCACGGCGTTAGACGCGCCCCCGCGGGGCGGCAGTGTTAATTCGCGCGGCGATCGGCTGGGCTGAAGCACGGAATTGCCCTCGTCAATAAATGTCTATGCGTATCGAACGCTTGTTTGGGACATCTATGTTGAACGCGTAGTTTCAACTCGCGAAGGCCGGTCAGCAAATGAGCAGAAGATCGCCGCCGCGCTGCCGCGTGCGGCTGTATGTTTAGCTAAGCTAAAAGGAGCGAAAGCTGTCGCGCAGGTGGTCGATGTACTGCGTTAAGCGCGATGCGCCGAAGCGCAAATTGCGGATCCCGCCGAACAGTAGTTCTTGTGCGCACATCCAGCGTTGACCGGCAAGCGACGGACCGATTGCAGTCACTAACCCGACCAAAATCGTGCGGCGGGAAAGTTTGTGACCGTAGCACGAAGTTGATGGCTGCGCCGGCACGTTGCGCACCTCACCTGCTATCGACGAGCCACGAAGAGCGCGGCTGAACTCGAGAAACTGCTGCCTGTGATACTTGCCGACACGCCGGACATAACATTCTCGATTTTTGCCGGGAGGCTGCGCGTGCACGAGAGGAGATTGAGCCAGTTGTTTCCGGACATGGCATCGGGGCTGCGCGAGCGACATCTTTTTATGGTTCGGCGGCGCAGATGGGGAAGGCTGCTCAGAATTGGGCGCAGACTGCGTGAGCTCAAGGCGCAATTTGAACGCGACGGGCTCGCGTTAGCCGGCATAACGTGTTCGCGTACAGCCGGATCATGATTCAGAGACGGAGCCGAGAAGAGCGGCTCTTCCTGTGGGTAAAGGAAAAATCTCCCGCTTGAAGTTCTTGAGTTTCACATCAACGGTCAAGCGATAGATGACTTTTCCAGGAATAAAGCAATAGCCGATTCTATGCGTCAGCTATCGCTTCATTCGTCATCACCTCACACACCGAAATCCCGCATACACAAACTGATAATGCGGCTGGAACCAATTCCGAAAAGCCGGCCGTAGCATGCACTGCGCGGTGCGTGCCGAACCGCCTTTGATCACATAGTGCTGGCCGTCGAAAAAGTTGGCCGAATAGCCCAGATAAAACGGAAAAGCTTCGAAGCCAGGCAAGGCATCGAACACCGTCGAGGTCCACTCCCAGCCGTTGCCGAATTGTCCTTCCACGCCGAACGCGCTGACGTTGTCCGGATACTCGTCTACCGGTCGCGGATCCCAGCTGCGAAAATCGAAATTTCCCGACGCGGCGTGCGGCGCGCCCTGTGCCGCACGTTGCCATTGCGCCTCGGTTGGCAATGCTTTGCCTGCCCAGCGTGCGTACGCACTGGCTTCGGCGTGGCTTACATACGCGGGCCAGTCGAGCGGCAGCGGCACCTCGTCGAACATGGTGCGAAATGTCCAACCGCTAGCCTCACCGTCTGCATCGTGCCGAGACCAGCACGCGGGATGCTCGATGCGCTCGGCTTCTTTCCACGCCCAATCCATCTCCGACCACCACTTTGGTTCGCGATAGCCGCCTGCCTCGATGAACTCGCGGAATGCGCCGTTCGTAACCATATGGCGGTCGATTTCAAAGGCGGGCACCTCGACCTGCATTTCGCCGAACTCGTTGTCCCATCCGAAGCGTCCGCCGTCGCGTGGCATGCCGAGTACAGTTGTGCCGGCCGGTATGCTGACCATCGACGACAATGCGTCCCGTGGTTCCCCACGCGTCACGACAGGCTCGCGCAATTCCGTGACCTTCTGCGCAAGCGGTAACTGATGGAGCATGTACGCCAGCGTTTCAGCATGCATCAACCGATGCTCGATCGCCACGTTCAACAATTGCTCCGAGGCGTCGGCTTGGGCACCGTTGCGGTCGAGTTGCGCGGCGTGTGTTAGCGCGTCGAGCTCACGGTCGATCTGTTCGCGCGCACGCGAGCCGTAGCCGCGAACGACGTCGAGCGACGGCCAGTCACTCGGTTGATCGGTCGGAAAACCGCCGTCGACGGGATCGATGCCGAAGGCAAAAAGCTGGTCGAGATGCGGATCGAACGCCGGCAGATCGCACAGGCGCTGATCGAACAGATTACGATCGAAAGCTTCCAGATGGCCGATGTAAAACACGATCCGGTGACGCTCGCGGATCGGCCGTTCATACAGAAACTCAGGTTTCACGATGGAAAACAGTGCGTCAGTCACTTGACGCGCTTCGATCAGCCGCTGCACGAGCGGGTGATGCGGGGCGGGGTCGCGATTCATTCGCCGGGTCTCCTTGCGGGGGACGGACTAAAGACTGTACCCGCTCGCAGGAGCCATGCCAAGACGAAAGCGCGTGAAAAATGAGTGCGCGAGGGACGGCGGCGGCGCGGGCCGTCTCCCGCCGCAAGCCTAGACTTGCTGCAAACCGTCCAGATCGACGATCCGGATGTGCTTGCCCTGTGTGTCGATCAGGCCGCGCTTTTGAAATCTTGACAGGGTGCGGCTCACGGTTTCGAGCGTCATGCCGAGGTAGCTGCCCATGTCCTCGCGTGTCATGCGCAGATTGAATTCCGCCGACGAATAGCCTCGCCGCGCGTTCCGTTCGGAGACGTCGAGCAGGAATGCCGCGACCCGTTCGTCCGCCGAGAGCGAGCCGAGCACCATCATCTGCGCGGCTTCGCGGACGATCTGCTCGCCCAGCAGCTTGTGCATGCGTTCCTGCATCGAACTGATTTCGCGGCACAGCGACTTGAGCGCGGTGTACGGGACGATGCAGACCGTGCTGTCTTCGAGGGCGAGCGCGCTGCAGGCGTGCACGTCGTCGCTGATACCGTCGAGGCCGAGCGCTTCGCCCGCGAGCCGCAAACCGGTGACCTGTTCGCGGCCGTCGCGGTGCGCCATGACGGTTTTCATCGAACCGGAGCGCACGGCGTAGATATTGTCGAAGCGGTCGCCGCTGCGATACAGCGCTTCGCCGCGCTGAACGGAGCGCGCGGAACAGATGAGCGTTTCGAGTTTCATCAGTTCGTCGGGCGACAAACCTTGGGGCATGCAGAGCTGCCGCATGGCGCAACTCGAACAGCGAGCGGCGGAACGCGCGCTTGCCCTTGACGGCGCCGCGCGACGGCTGCCGCGCACCGGCAACGAACTTGCGGCGGAGGCTGCGGGTTCGGCAGTGCCGGCGAAGTGCGTAACAGCGATAGGAGTGAGCATGTTCTGCAGCCAGTGGTGGGGTACCGACAGATTGTCCCATCTGCCGCGTTGCCCGCTTCGCGTCAAAATGACACGTTCGGGCAGTCAGGCGTGTTGAGCAATGTCACACCGGTGTTCGTGAATTTGTTGATGGACTGCTATGAAGGGTGAGCAGGCAAGCCCGGCTCATACCCTGGCAGAAGGAGATTGCTTTGCTGATTGAGCGCGCGCGGTCGATACGAGAGGCAATCGCATTGCGCACCAGCGCGGCGCGAATCAATCCGTGGCGCCGGACTTGCCCGCTGCGGACGGAATGAGCAGCACGGGCAGGCTCGCCTGCCGCACGCAGCGCTCGGCGACGCTGCCGAGAATCAGGCGCTGAAAGCCGCGTCGCCCGTGCGTGCCCATGACCAGCAAGTCGGCGTTGAAGTCGGCGGCGGCCTTGAGCACGACCACGGAAACGTCGTCGATCGTGGATGCCTCGCTCACCACCAGATCGCCTTTCACGCCTTGCTCGATCATGGCCTTGGCGAACTCGGCGCCGAGTTCCTTGCCCTCTTCGACGAGACGATTGCGCAAGACGGACGGGTCGTAACCGGGCGCTTCGAAATACATGGGTGTGTTCTCGACCACATAAAACGGCTGCAAGACCGCGCCGCTGGATTTGGCGAGCGCGAGCGCTGCTTCGAATGCACGGCGGGAGGTGTTGCTGCCGTCGACCGCTACAAGAATGCGTGTGTACATTTCGACTCCGCGTCTGAAGGATCCGGATGCCGCAGCTGTTTTCAAGCGCTGGGCGCAATGACGATCATTGCTGATGCAAGCCTTCATGATCGCCGAAAAACATGCGCTCCACCTGGATGTAAATCAAACTCTTATCAAATTTTTCGTTTGCGCCGGCTGGTTCAGCAAGCGCCGGTGGGCAAGCGTCGACGGGACTTTTGGTCCCATTCGTAGCGCATATCCGCGTCCAAGGCAGAGCGAGGTTTGCCTTACAATTACAGTCTACTCAGACAAGTTGCTTCGGTCCGCTGATGAACGAGCGCAAAACGACGGGCTTGCCCGACAAGATCTACGGCGACATTCTCAACCGCATTGTCGAAGGCGAGTACAAGGAAGGTGAGCGCTTGCCGACCGAGCATGCGCTGGCCGAGCGTTTTGCGACGTCCCGGCCGACGGTGCGCGAAGCTCTGGCGCGCTTGCGGGCGGACGGCATCATCATGACCCGGCACGGATCGGGCACGACGGTGGCGCGCCGGCCGGACCCGGACGTGCGCCGCTTCGCCCCGCTCGAAACGCTGTCCGATATCCGTCGCTGCTATGAGTTTCGCATCGTGACAGAAGCGGGCGCCGCAGAGCATGCGGCGCTCAAAGCCGACGCCGACGACATTGCCGCCATTCAGCACGCTTGGGACCAATTGGAACGGATCGTCGAGACGCAGGGGATCGGCGCGAAAGACGACTTCATGTTCCACCTGGCGGTGGCGCGTGCGTCGAAGAACCCGTTTTTCATCACGGTCATGTCGTTCATCGAGGAGCAGATCCTGTTCAGCATGAACCTGTCGCGCAATCTTTCGCTGGTGAAGACGGTGGCGCGGCAGCGGCTCGTGCAGGACGAGCACAGGGCTGTGCTCGATGCCATTCGCCGCAAAGATGCGCGAGGCGCTGCGAACGCCATGCGGGCGCATCTCGAGAACGCGCTCGAGCGCATGTTCGGTTCCTGATCTGCCGCCCGCTCTCGCCGCGCGCCAGGGCTGCGGCGAGCTGCCGAGCCACCGGGCCAATGCGATCCTAGGGCACCCTGGCGCGGCGTCTAACCGCGACTTACGCGGCAGCGAACCGGCCGCGCGATAAGAGCCAAGCAGCAGGCAGGCAGCAGCCAGGCTGCAACTGAAGCGCAACCAGGCGAGCGCTACGCCGCAACGGCCATCGGTCCGAACAGCGCGGTACGAGTCTTCGGACTCACCGCGATATCGAGCGCCACCGCTCGTTCCACGCCGATCTGCAATGGCGACCCGAGCCGGCTGACGTCGATGCCGGTCTTGCGCAGCAGCCGCTCGATCGGCGTCGTGGTCACGGTGACGTACCGCGTGATGCCCATCTGGTCGGCGAACGTCACCAGTTCGTGGATGGCCTGCATGGTCAAGTCCGCAAAGCCGAAAGATTGCTCCTCGCCGATGGTTTCGATCGCGAACCGGCTCAATTCCCAGATGTGCCGCCCTACCGGCGCCTCTGCGCCATGCAGCAACTGCGGGAAGGTGTCTTTCAGCATATTCGGGCCCTCGGTCGGCATCAGGCGCCAACAGCCGCGCACTTGCCCGTCGTCGGCCTGGATCAGCATGTAGTGCGGCCCGAGCGCGTCATAACCGTCGATCTCCATGCCCGCGATGGTCGGGATTTCCCATCCGAGCCGCCCATGAAACACCCGCGCCCGCAGGCGGTACATCTCGTTGATATCCGCGTTGTCGAATTCCTGACGCATTCCAATCCGGATTGCTGTTTGCATGACGTTCTCCTGAACGTGTTGGGGTACCCAATACGCAAGAAAACTTATGCATTTTGAATGTTTCTGCCACCTACCTACCTGGATAGGTGTGCATGCTTATCGGGTAACGCAAAATTCGAGACAAGCACTGCACTCAACCGACAGGACCGAAAATGGAACTCCTCGAAAATCATTGGCAACCGCAAACCGGCCTTCAAACCCGCCCGGCGGAGCCGTCCACGGCGGTGGACCGGGTTCTGATCATTGCTTACCGCAAAAAGAAAAAAGAAAGCCAACGCCGCTTCTGGGCCCGCTTCGGCGTAACGCAGTCGCGCGGCAGCCGGTTCGAATCGGGTGCTGAAATCCCGGCGCCGGTCTCGATCCTGCTGGGTCTGTATTTCACCAAAACCGTTTCCGACGCCGATCTGGGCCGCGCCGAGCGTGTGCTGTACAGCCGCGACGCCGCCGCCTTGCTCAACCCGGGTCAATAAGCCCGAGTTGCGCTGCGATCACGGCCGCCGCACGCCGCGAATTCACACCGAATTTCGTTCTGATGTTCTTCATGTGGAAGTTCACCACGGCTTCCGAACAGTTCAGGATGTGGGAGATTTCCCAGGTGGATTTGCCGCGTGCGGTCCATTTCAGGCATTCGCGTTCGCGCGGCGTCAGTTTGGGCATTAAAGACTGAGCGTGCGTATTCAAATGCCGCTGACTCGTGTCGATTACCAGGTCGCGCAATAACACCAGATTCGGCAATGCCACGTTGATATGGCGCCAGAATTCATCGTTCGGATTGCTGTCATTGACGAAGCACATCATGCCGGCTTCCTGGTTCGGCCCGTGAATCGGCAATGTCACGCCGGAGCGCAATCCGTGCGAACGGGCTTCCTCGTACATGGAAAGCTGCGCCGCGGTCGTGAAAATGTCCGGCGACCAGATCAGCGGCGTGGCGCGCGTCGCGCAATGCGCGACGGTCGGGTCGATGTGAACCAGTCCCTGCTCGTCATAAGTACGGCGCCACGCGGGCGCGTACGTGCTGCGCACATAAGCGTCTTCCAGGCGAATGGTCGGACGCGGCAGCATGGCGATTAAAAGCCTGTCGAAGCCCCACGTCTCGGCGAGGCCCGCGATTGCACCGAACCATTCCGTTTCGTCGGCGGCGTTCAGTAGCGGTGCCATCTGCTCGATAAAATGTAGCGACAATTTTCACTCTCTCAGGCTCGCAAACATCCCGTTGCGGTTAATTGCGGTACGGCATTCCGTCCGGTGGTTTTTATCTGCACAATCTATCACCAAAATTTATTTCGCAAAGCGAGAAGTGAATTCTAAACAATGCCAGGCACGGCGCTTTGGTGAGAATGCGAATGAACCGCTCTTTGTAACTGATTTCTTTGATCGAATTAACATTCACCGATCGTTTATGTGGGTAATTTTCTCGTAGTAGCCGTTTTGATGCCATTCATTGGCAACATTATTGGAAGCATTCCAATTAGCGGTCGCTGCCAAAATTCCGGTCAAAATCGCACTAATTGCCGATCTTGTATGCCCGCAGGTGGGACGGCTACCGCGAGATAAACGCCACCGCAATAAGCTGTATTGTCATACAAAAGCGACATGACATAGTTTGCAACGTCCGCGCCTCATGCGGAGATTCGCCAGACCGAACTCGTCACCAGGTTGTTTGACAACATTTTCAGCCCAGCGCTACCGCTCGTGCATCTGCGCAAATTCGGTCGCGCCGCATGAACCGCCGCCTCGGGAGCATCGCGCCGCGCATGGTCACCGCCTTGCTGCGAGCGGTCAAAACCTGTGGTCGCGAGACGGCGCAACGTCTTTACGACACCTTCTTGCCGCTCGAAACTTGCGCGACGACATCTCCCTGACTCCCGTGCTCCACAACGCCGTGACGTTTCCAGGATCGCCGACACCAGGCCGATTTTGCCGTTGCTCAGTTCGACGCCGCCCGAGCATCGTGCGAAGATCGAGCACGCCGCGCGGGTGCTGCTCGCGTTGCAGCATGAATTCGCGCAAGCCAACCCTACCTTGAGCCTTGAACCGCCAGCATGAACGACAACAGCCGACGCTATCCCGATCCCTCCATCCGCGTGCTCGATCCGCGCTTCAAACCGTTGATCCTGGCTTCCGCGTCCGTCGAGTGCCTGTATCAGGGCGCGCGCTGGTCCGAGGGCCCGGTCTGGTTCGGCGACGGCCGCTATCTGCTGTGGAGCGACATTCCGAACGACCGCATCCGGCGTTGGGATGAACCAAGTGGCACGGTGTCGACCTTTCGCCAGTCGTCGAACAATGCCAACGGCCACACGCGCGACCGTCAGGGCCGTCTCGTCAGCTGCGAGCATCTGACGCGCCGTGTCACGCGCACCGAATACGACGGCTCGATCACCGTGCTCGCCGACCGTTATCGCGGCAAGCGCTTCAATTCGCCGAACGACGTCGTCGTGAAATCGGACGGCTCGATCTGGTTCAGCGATCCGACCTTCGGCATCGACAGTTTCTATGAGGGCGAGCGGCAGGAGTCGGAATTGCCGGCGTGCGTGTACCGCATCGACGGCCAATCCGGCGAAGTCACCGTCGTTGCCGACGACGTGCTCGGCCCCAACGGTCTGGCGTTCTCGCCGGACGAGTCGGTGTTGTATATCGTCGAATCGCGCGGCGAGCCACGCCGCAAAATCCGTGCGTTCGACGTCGACAACAACGGCGGCGCGCTGTCGAACAACCGCGTGCTGATCGACGCCGGTCCGGGCACGCCGGACGGCTTTCGCGTCGACGTCCACGGCAATCTGTGGTGCGCTGGGGCATGGGCACCGACGAGCTCGACGGCGTGCGCGTCTTCACGTCGCAAGGCGAGCCGCTCGGCCACATTGCGCTGCCGGAGCGCTGCGCGAATGTATGCTTCGGCGGGCGGCATCGCAACCGGCTGTTCATGGCGGCAAGCCACGGACTTTATTCGCTCTACGTGAACACGCAAGGCGTGCAAGGCGGCTAGTTGCCTGACAAGTCGTCGTCAGAGTTCGTGCTCGGCTTCGGGTTTGCCCTCGGATGGAGCGCGCAAGCCATTGAGCGGCAAGGATTCATCAGGAAAACCGCGGTTTTCGGGGGCCGGTTGCCGCCACGAGTATTGGCTTGACATCAGCTGTCCCGCTTCGCTATGTTCCATTGGTAGAAAGACACCGCCAGCAGCGCATTCGACCGGCGGATTTCCATACCAAGAAGCGAGGAGACGCAATGACTGTTTCAGACAGGTTGGCGCTCAGGCTGGTGTCCGTATGTCTCGCGGCGAGCGCCGCTTTCGCATCCGCCGCGCACGCTGCCGACCCGGTCACGCTCAATATCGTCGACGTGGCCGGCGACCTTCAACTCACGCAAAAAGGCTTCGAGGCCTTCAAGGCGAAGTATCCAAACCTCGTCGCCAATCTCACCTTCACGAATGCGCCTGCGCCGCAACTGCCCGGCAAGATCAAGGCGATGCAGGCCGCGGGCCGCTCCGATATCGATCTCGTGCTGACCGGCACCGACGCGCTCGCCGCGGGCATCGAACAGGGTTTATGGATGAAGTTGATGCCCGAGAACGCGGCGGCGTTCCCCGGCGTGCTCGACAAATACGCGCCGGGTCCGCGCAAGATGCAGGATCTCGCGCAAGGCTACGGGCTCGAAGTGGCGTATATGCCTGCCGGCCCGCTGCTCGAATACAACCCCGCCAAGGTCAGCGACCCGCCGAAGACGCCCGAACAATTGCTGCAATGGTGCAAGGCGCACCCGGACAAACTGATCTATGCGCGGCCGGCGAATTCCGGTCCGGGCCGCACGTTCCTGATGGGCTTGCCGTACGTGCTCGGCGACAAGGATCCGCAGGATCCAATTCACGGCTGGGACAAGACGTGGGCCTTTCTGAAGCAACTGAACGATTGCATTCCTTACTATCCGGGCGGCACCTCGGCGGTGATGAAGGAGCTCGGCGAAGGCACGCGCGACATGACCGTCACCGTGACGGGCTGGGACATCAATCCGCGCGCGCTCGGTATTGTGCCGGCCGAATTCCGCGTGCAGGCGTTCGACAACATGACGTGGGTGAACGACGCGCACTACATGGTGATTCCGAAAGGCGTGCCGAAGGAAAAGCTCGACGTGCTCTACAAGCTGATGAACTTCATGCTCGAGCCGGCGCAGCAGGCCATGACCTATGACGACGGTTATTTCTATCCCGGCCCGGCGATCAAGGGCGTGAGCGTCGAGCAGGCGCCCGCGCACAGCCAGGACGTGCTGAAGAAATACGGCCGGCCGGAGTACGCGAAGCTGCTGGCCGAGCGTCCGCACGTATTGCCGCTGAATGCCGCGGCGATGGTCGCGGCTTTCAAGAAATGGGACACCGAGGTCGGGGCGCAGAAGACCAAGTAGCCTCCGCACCGGCCATGCACGCACGCAAGCCGTCTCGATCCCCACGTGATCGATGACGGCGCACGCATCGCGCGTATCAGGAAATCGCCATGAAGCATCACTTTGAGCAGTTGCGGCTCGACTCGGTGAGCCGCAGTTTCACGAATGCGGAAGGCCAGGCGATCGCGGCACTGCGGGGACTCGATCTGACCATCCAGCGTGGCGAGTTCATCGCGTTGCTGGGGCCGTCGGGTTGCGGCAAATCGACGGCGCTCAATTGCATCGCCGGATTGCAGCCGTTGAGCAGCGGCGGCATCTGGCTCGACGACAAACGCATCGACGTGCTTCCGCCGGAGAAGCGCGGCTTCGGCATGGTGTTTCAGAACTACGCGCTGTTTCCGCATATGAGCGTGCTCGACAACGTCGGCTTTGGTTTGAAGATGCGCGGCATCGGCAAGAGCGAAGCTGTGCGCCGGGTGCGCGAAGCGTTGCAACTCGTGCAACTCGTCGGGCACGAGCGCAAACTGCCTGGACAACTGTCCGGGGGCCAGCAGCAACGTGTCGCGATTGCGCGCGCGATCGTGATCGAGCCGCCGCTGATCCTGATGGACGAACCGCTGTCGAATCTCGACACCAAGCTGCGCATCGAAATGCGCGCGGAGATTCGTCGCATCCACAGCCAGCTCGAACGCGCGACGCTTTACGTGACGCACGATCAGGACGAGGCGCTGTCCATGGCCGATCGCATCGTCGTGATGAGGGAGGGCGTGGTGCAGCAGGTCGCCACGCCGAAAGAGGTCTATACGCGGCCGCAGAATCTGCACGTCGCGCGCTTCATGGGCTATCGCAACGTGGCCGAGTTCGAACTCGAAGGCACGCAAGGCGAAGGCGTGCTGGTGAGCGCGAACGGTGTGCGTCTGCTTGGCACGCCAATGGCCGGCTTCAACAGCAAACGCGTGAGCGTCGCGCTGCGTCCCGAGGATATGGAGCGCGCCGTGCCCGGCGCGGAGAATGCCTTCGATGCGTTGGTGACGACCGTCGAATACGGCGGCCGCGATTCGCTGCTGCGCGTGAAGACGGCGTTCGGCGATATCTGGGCGCGCGTCGGCGGAGAATTCGAAGAGGGCGAGCGAATCAGCTTGCGGGTGCCGCCGTCGCGCACGCTCGTCTACGACGCGGAGACGGCATGAACACGCCCACGCTGTCGCCGCCGCTCGCGCCGCGCGACGCCAAGGCGTGGCTCGTCGCGCCGGCGTTGCTGTTCATCGTCGCGTTGTTCATCTATCCGTTCGCGTACGGCCTGGTGCTGTCGTTCCGGCCGATGAACGGCGGTGGCCTCTGGGCCAACTATCTGGCCTTTTTCACCGACACGTCGATGTGGCCGACGATCTTCGTCACGCTCAAGCTCTCGGTGCCGGCCACGCTGATCAACGTCGGTGTCTCTGTGCCGGTGGCGTTCGCGCTGCGCCGCTACTCGCGCTATCAGAAGTTCGTCACGACGCTGCTGGTGATTCCCGTGACCCTCGGCACCGTGTTGATCGCCGACGGCATGCTCACGTACTTCGGCCCGAACGGCTGGTTTCCGCAGGCGCTCCACGGCCTGCATCTCTATACGCGCGAAGTGCGCCTCACGCATAACTTCTGGGGCGTGCTGATTTCACTGATCGTGTCGGGCTTTCCGTTTGCGTTTCTGTTGACGCTGTCGTACGTGACCGGTATCGACCCGACGCTCGCGGCCGCGGCCGCGACGCTCGGCGCGAGTCCGTGGCAGCAGTTTCGCCGCATCTATCTGCCGCTGCTGGTTCCGGGGTTGACGATGGCGGCGTGTCTGTCGTTCGTGCAGGCGTTTTCGGTATTTCCGTCGGCGGTGCTGCTCGGCGCGCCAGCCGGGCCGACGCGCGTGATGTCGATCGCCGCCGCCGAAGCCGCGTTCGAAAGTTACGACTATTCGCTGGCGTCCGCGATCGCGATGGTGATGGGCTTCGTGCAGTTGCTGGTGGTTGCCGCGCTGCTCGGCGCGCGCCGCTTCTTCTACAGCGGTCCGGCCACCGGAGGCAAAGGCTGATGACGACCGATCATCGCGCGGCGCAGCCTTCGTGGTCCGCGTCGGCATCAAAGGATCACGACGACGGTGCGCGCGAGCCGGATAAGCGCACCGGTCACACCCGGCAGCGCACCAGCGTGCCAGGTCGCGTCTGGAGCGTGCTGGTGTGGGGCGCGATGGTGTTCTTCCTCGTCAACGTGGTGCTGCTGATCGCGACCGTGGCGGTCAATTCGGTGGCGACGCGCTGGTTCGGCACCTTGTTGCCGCAAGGCTTCACGCTGCATTGGTATGCGCAGGCGTGGAGCGACTTCCAGTTGGCGAGCGTGTTGTGGGTGACCGTCGAGGTAGTCGGCGCAGTCGTGCTGCTGTCGGTGCTGCTCGGCGTACCGGCGGCGTATGCGCTCGCGCGTGTGCAATTTCCGGGCAAGCACATCGCGATGCTGGTCTTTTTGTTGCCGCTGATGGTGCCGCCCGTCACCTACGGCATTCCCATGGCGACGGTGATGTACAAGGTCGGTCTGGCCGGCACGCTGAGCGGCGTGATTCTGGCCAACCTGGTCCCGGCGCTGCCGTTCGTGATTCTCGTGATGACGCCCTTCATCGAACAGATCGATCCGAATCTCGAATCGGCGGCACGTATTTTCGGCGCCAACACGTTCCGCTATTTCCGCTATGTGCTGCTGCCGCTGCTCGTGCCCGGCATGCTGGCGGCGGGCTTGCTGGTGCTGGTGCGCACCATCGGCATGTTCGAGCTGACTTTTTTCACAGCGGGTCCCGCGACGCAAACGCTCGTGGTCGCGCTGTACTACGCTGTATTTTCAACCGGCGTGCGCGCGCCGCAATCGATCGATGCGATGGCGATGATCTACATGGCGATCACGCTGATCTGGGTGCTGATCGCACTGCAATTCGTGAGCCCGACGCAGATCGTGTCGCGCGTGAAGGAACAGAAGCGCTGAACGAAGTCCCCTTCGGGATACGGCGAAAGACATCGTGGAGCTGACGTTGACGAAGAGAAAGAAACCTGAAGAACTGCGCAGCCATCGCTGGTACGGCGTGAACGATCTGCGCTCGTTCGGCCACCGTTCGCGCACCGCGCAAATGGGCTACGACCGCGAGGAATATGCCGGCAAACCGGTCATCGCGATTCTCAACACCTGGAGCGAGATCAACGCGTGCCACACGCACTTCAAGCAGCGCGTGGAGGAAGTAAAGCGCGGCATCTGGCAGGCCGGCGGCTTTCCGGTCGAACTGCCGGTGCAGACGCTTTCCGAGCCGTTCCAGAAGCCCACCACGATGCTGTATCGCAACTTCCTCGCCATGGAAGCCGAAGAAACGCTGCGATCCTATCCTGCCGACGGCGTCGTGCTGATGGGCGGCTGCGACAAGACCACGCCCGCGTTACTGATGGGCGCGATCTCGATGGACCTGCCGGCGATCTTTCTGCCCGCCGGCCCGATGCTGCGCGGGAACTGGAACGGCACGACGCTCGGCTCCGGTTCCGACGTCTGGAAGTACTGGGCGGAGTTGCGCGCGGGCACGATCACGCAGGACGACTGGCAAGGCCTCGAAGGCGGCATTGCGCGCTCGCCGGGGCACTGCATGACCATGGGCACTGCGTCGACCATGACGAGCGCGGCTGAAGCGCTCGGCTTCACGCTGCCCGGTTTCGCGTCGATTCCCGCGGCGGATTCCCGTCATGCGCAGATGGCGGCGAAAACCGGCATGCGCATCGTCGAGATGGTGTGGGAGGACCTCAAGCCCTCCGATCTGCTCACCACGGGTTCTGTCGACAACGCCGTGACCACGTGCCTCGCGCTGTCCGGTTCGACCAACGCGATCGTGCACATGATCGCGCTTGCGCGCCGCGCCGGCATCGAGTTGACGCTCGATCGCTACGACGACATCTCGCGCCACACGCCGGTGCTGGCGAACGTTCGTCCGACCGGTGCGTATCTGATGGAGGACTTTTTCTATGCGGGTGGGTTGCGGGCCTTGCTCGCCGAATTAGGCGAGTTGATCGACCGTTCGCAGAAAACCGTCAACGGCCGCACGCTCGGTGAGAATCTGGAAGGCGCGGAAATTTTCAACGACGACGTGATCCGCCGGCGCGACAAGCCGCTGCTGCCCAATAGCGGACTCGCGGTGCTACGCGGCAATATCGCGCCCGACGGTGCAGTGATCAAACCCGGCGCCGCCGAACCGCATCTGCTCGTGCACACCGGCCGCGCGGTAGTGTTCAAGGACTATAACGACATGGCCGCGCGCATCGACGACGAGACGCTCGACATCGACGAGAACAGTGTAATCGTGCTTCAGCACGCGGGACCGGTCGGCGCCCCGGGGATGCCTGAATGGGGGCAATTACCCATCCCGCGAAAACTGCTGCAGAAAGGCGTGCGCGATATGGTGCGCATATCGGATGCGCGGATGAGCGGGACGAGTTACGGCGCGTGCGTGCTGCATGTCGCGCCGGAGTCGTTCATTGGCGGGCCGCTTGCGTTAGTGGAGAGCGGCGACATGATCGAGCTCGACGTGCCGCAACGCAAACTCAACCTGCTGGTGACGGATGATGAACTCGCGCGTCGCAAGGCCGCGTGGGTCAAGCCGGCGCCGCGCTTCACGCGCGGCTACGGCGCGATGCATCAGGTGCATGTGATGCAGGCGAATCAAGGCTGCGATTTCGATTTTCTGCAACGCGGCGGCGCGCAAGCGGCCCCGGATGCGGACGCCGCGAACAACACGGGCGAGCCGGAGATTCACTGAATCGACGAGGGGCCGCTTGGAGCGTGAAACGGCCGCTGCGGAGCGGCGCCAACGCGCAGAGAAGGCGCGATGCGGCTCAAGCGCATCGCGTGAATCCTTCATTTCAATAGCCGACGCGATACACGCGGCCCGTCTGCGCGCCTTCCACGCTGCGCAGATAAGCCATCGCCGCGCGCTGCGCCGTCACCGGCTCGAAGCCGCGGAAGTAGGGCGCATAAGCGTCCATCGCTTCGGTGAGCACGGTCGGGCTCACCAGGTTGATGCGAATGCCGCGCGGCAATTCGATCGCCGCGCCGCGCACGAAACCTTCGAGTGCCAGATTGACGGTAGTCGCGCTCGCGCCTTGCAGAATCGGTTCGTCAGCGAGGATGCCGCTTGTCAGCGTAAACGAGCCGCCATCGTTCACATATTGCTGACCCGCGAGCACCACGTTGATCTGGCCCATCAGCTTGTCGCGCAGGCCGACCCAGAACTGTTCGACGCTCATCTCGGGCAGCGGACCGAAATGCACCTTGCCGGTCGCAGTGACAACGCCGTCCACTTTGCCGATCTCGTGAAAGAGCCGCTCGACGCTTGCCGGGTCGGTGCTGTCGACGTGGTATTGCCCGCGCGTCGCGCCCACTTCGATCACTTCATGGCGCGCTTTCAGTTCCGCGCTCACCGCCTGGCCCAGCGTGCCGGTGGCGCCGATCACGACGATCTTTTTCATCTGCTGCTCCGTTGAAGGTTGACGTGCAGTCGATTCTGCCGATGTTTGGCAGAGGGAAACAGCCTCGTCCACGCGCAGGTCCTGCAACCCTGAGTTTCTAATCGAAGTAAAAGCGCGCACCGCGAATCAAACGGTGCGCGCTTCGCAATACACGGATTAATTAGGGTCCGCGCGAGAATTCAAACGCGCAGGCAAATGTGAAGACTGCGCGAATGTTTATTTCACCCGATGTAATTCGATCAGCCTGGTAGGGCGCAAATGATTAAGGGCGTAATGAATGCGGCCGCGGTCCTGCCGGCTGCCGACAGGCCGCGGATCGTCGTATAGATGATCCGCCGAATACGCGCCCTGCGGCGCGACCATGCCTTTGTCGATCACCGTGTAGCCCGGTTCGAGCGCGAGCAGCAGATGATTGCCGCCAACCCGGCTGTCGAAGCCGGCCATGCCGTCGAGCGACTCGGGCACGCTGTTCGTGAGGGTCGCATTGCTGGTGGTGATTTCGTCGGGCGAGATGGGGCTGTGACCCGCTATGCGTGCGGCTTCGAGGTTTTTGCCGTCGGTGTCGACGGTGCTGTCGTGGGTGCGGTCGTTGTGCAATTCCGCGGTGTTCTTGCGGCTCGTGGCCGCCGGTTGTGTCGCGGTTGCTGGCTTGTTGATATCGCTGTTCATCATGCATTCTCCTTTGAAGAGGACATGGTGTGACATGCAGCAAAACCCGTTCCGCCTCGCGCAAACCCTGATTCACCTGCTTTCATTGCGCTTTGTCCGCGGTTGCATGGCGCGGTGGCGAGTGAGGTATTCGGCTGGCGATTGCGTCCGCGATTCTTTTCGATTTTTTTAATGGACGCGTATTTTCTACAGAGTATGATCTTACTCCGACGAGCGAAGCGCGGTTAAATTGGAAGACATTCGGTCCGGCTATATCTTGATGGCCGGCAGCACCGTCTGCGCGCCACTCAAAACATTTTACGGGGCCGTCAGGGCGGGTGACACATGCACTTCGATGCTGCATTCACACATCGCGGCTATTTGCTAAATTGCGCACCCGCGCGCGCGAGCGATGGCACTTGGCAACCTTACGTAGTCATCTCCCGTTCGAGCGACGGCGAACTGGTCGCCAATCGTTTTTTTCCCACCGAATTGCGCTTTCGCGAGGAAGCGGCCGCCATCGCCCATGCGCGCGATTGGGCGGTGCGCTGGATCGACGCGAGCAGCGTGACCATCTGAGCACGCCTCCCGGCGGGTCATGGCGCGTAGGCTCCGCCGTCGAGCAGGGCTGCACGAGCCGCGGCAAAACGCGGTAATCTCTCGGCATAATCACTTCGAACCGTGCACCCGCGCGGCGCTGTCCTTTTATGCCTAACGTGCCTACCCAGAACTGGGGCCTCGAACAGATCGTCGCGGACTTGCGCGCGTCGCGTGAACAACTCCATCGCACGCGGCATCCGCTCGGCATTCGCGAGTTGCCGTCGCGCGAAGCGGTGATCAACATCGTCGCCGGACTGCGCGCGGCGCTGTTTCCCACGCATTACGGCGCGCCCGATCTGACCGACGAGACCGTCGACTATTACGTCGGCCATACGCTTGAAAGCACGCTGCGGCTGCTCGCGGAACAGATTCGCCGCGCCCTGCGTTTTTTGCCGGAGTTCGGCGAAACACCGGACGCCGATTTGCAGGCGCGCGCGTTCGGCATCGCGCGTGAATTCGGCACGCAATTGCCGGGCATCCGCGCATTGCTGGTCAGCGACATTCAGGCGGCTTTCACCGGCGATCCGGCCGCGCAGCACATCACCGAAATCCTGCTTTGCTATCCGGGCGTGTGGGCGATGACGCATCATCGCCTCGCACATGCGCTGCATCGCCTGGGTGTGCCGTTGCTGGCGCGTTTCATCAACGAGATCGCGCACTCGGCAACCGGCATCGACATTCACCCGGGCGCGACGATCGGGCCGAGCTTCTTTATCGACCATGGCACGGGTGTCGTGATCGGCGAGACGGCGATCATCGGCGAACGCGTGCGCGTGTATCAGGCCGTGACGCTTGGCGCGAAGAGTTTCGCCGCGGACCTCGACGGCACGCTCGTCAAGGGCAACGCGCGCCATCCGATCGTCGAGGACGACGTCGTGATCTATGCCGGTGCGACGATTCTCGGGCGCGTGACGATCGGCCGCGGCTCGGTGATCGGCGGCAACGTGTGGCTCACGCACAGCGTGCCGCCGGGCAGCAGTGTGTCGCAAGGCAAGATCCGCGAGGGCGAGCGGTCCGACGAGGGGCGGCAGTGATACGCGGCCTGGGTCGCGCGTGGCCGCGTGTCCTCATGCAAAGGCGAGCGTGCCGACAACTGGCGGCGGTGATGCACGACCCGGCTTGCGAACCGTCGCGTGTGCCGATGCGCGAACGTCTTTTTAGCTGCTAAAGGATGACCATGCCGCGCGGCCGCGTCCATATGCCTCGCTGCGCGATTGGCGGCGTCGAAGCCACGGTGGCCGAGACGGCGCATGCGTTTCCGCGTCACTCGCACGACCGTTTCGGCGTCGGCGTGATCGTCAGCGGCGGGCATCGGTCGGCGAGCGGACGTGGGCTCGTTGAAGCGCGGGCCAACGACGCGATCATGGTCAATCCCGGAGAAGTGCACGACGGCAGTCCGCTCGACGAACGCGGGCGCGCGTGGCGCATGTTGTATTTCGAACCGTCGATGCTCGTCACGGCCGCAAGCGAGCTGACCGGCGCCGCGGCGCGCGAGCTCGAACTCACGCAGCCGGTCGCGCACGATCCTTTGCTGAAGCGTCTGTTCGAGCGGCTGTTCGTTGTCGCGGTGGAAGCGCCTATCGTGCCGGACGATCTGGCGCGCGAGGAGGCGTTGCTCGAACTGCTTGGGCACGTCGTGCGCGTTCATGCGACGCGGCCATCACGCTCCCGGTCGACTGATGCATCGGGTCCGATTGCGCGAGCAAAGGCACGCATCGACGACGACCCTTCTTCGCCACTCACGCTGGCCGATCTCGCCGCCGACACCGGCATGAGCCGTTTCCAGTTGTTGCGCGGTTTCGCGCATGAAATGGGTCTGCCGCCGCACGCGTACCGAATGCAGCGTCGCGTGGTGCTCGCCAGACAATGGATCGCGCGGGGCGCGACGCTTGCCGATGCGGCTGCCGCGGCGGGCTTTGCCGATCAGAGTCATATGACGCGCGCGTTCGTGCGCCTGCTCGGCGTAACGCCCGCCAACTACGCGGCTGCGCTGCGCTGAGGTTCAGCCGATCCGCAAATGCTGGAGCAAGGCCGCGCCGTGCACGCCATGCAACCAGACGTGCTGCCCGATAAACCACGCCGCCGCCCACGAAGCCGCCACCACGATCAGATCGCAGTGGCCGCTATTCCAGAGATTCAACGAGTGCCGCCCGGCAATCCATGGCAGGCCTAATGGATTCGGCCAATCGGCGAACAGATGCATCAGGCCTCCGCAGGCGAATCCGAACGCCGGCGCGGCATAGAGCGAATGCCCAAGCCAGTGATACGACACCGCGAGCAACGCGAGCCATCCCACGCCCCAATGCGTCAGCGTGCGATGCGTGATCCACAGACGCCGCGCGCGCGACCACCACGCGACTTCCAGCCAGTCCGGTGCCGTACTGCCGATCACGCCGGTGATGAAACTCAACACCACGCCGACATGAAATGAACCGCCGCCGCCGATGCGCGCGACGATCGCCGCCGCGATGACGCCGGCCGCAAAACCGGTGGCGTGATGTGCTTTGCTGGATGCCATCGCAACTTACGGCAGAGCGCCGCTTCAGGAACAGAGGGCGGCTATGTTCGCAGATGCGCGGATAAAAAAATAGCCGGCACGCGAGTTAAAAAAATCGCGCGTCGGCGTACCTTCGGATCGCAAGCGTGTGGCTGAAGCTCACGTCGAGCAACGTGCAATATCGAAGCGCATTTCCGGTTCCGGCGGATCGTCCGGCGCGTTGGCAGGATGCATCACCTTGATGACCGAGCCGGCATTCGACGGCGTCAGCGTCACGAAATACGAGTTGTTCGAATCGGAGCCGACGGCGATCTCCGTCGTGCCGCCGACGTGCGACGTGCGCACGCGTGACAAACGGCTTTCGAGGCAATCGGCGACATAGGCGGGGGCGCGTTGCGAAGACACGTATATCATCGGCAGGGATGCGTCGCGGGCTGGGCCGCTGGAAGAGCCGCAGCCGGCGAGGGCAGCGAGCGCGGCGGCAGCGGGGGCAAGCAGGAGAAGTCTTTTCATGGTCCGATCGTCGGCGTCCCCGGTCGTACGCGGGAACTTGGGGCGCGGGCGAAGCGCAACGCGATAGAGCGCAACGTCATGCTTCGCGACGAAGCCGCCGTTCAACCGCAACGGCATCGCAACATTGCAACGTTGCGGCAAGGAAGGCAGCCGGGCCCAGTATACCCATCGGGTGCACGCGTCGTCACTATCCGTGGCGGTCGGCATTGTGTCCAAACGTAAAGTCATAAAACCCGCGACGTGAGCGAGAGGTGGCGCCGCTTGTTCGGACAGGGTCCCGAGATTTTTAAGTGGAATTGTTGGGGCAATCAAGCTGCCGATTTTATCGCTGGCAGCGTGGCGAAGTATGCTTCATCCGGCGTCTGATCGGCCAGCCTCGAATGAGGCCGATTCTGGTTATACCAGTTCAGGTAATTGCCGATTGAGCGACGCGCGTGGCCTACCGAGTCGTACGCTTTCAAATAAACCTCTTCATATTTGACGCTGCGCCACACCCGTTCGACGAACACGTTGTCACGCCAGGCGCCTTTTCCGTCCATCGACAGGAGAACCTTCCGGCCGAGAACCGCGTCGGTGAATTCGGTTGCGGTGAACTGGCTTCCTTGATCCGTGTTGACGATCTCAGGCGGCCCGTATTTCGCAAACGCTTCCTCCAGCGCCTCGACAGCATGGCAGCTCTCTCTAGTGTGATCGCCACCCGGTGCGCCAACACCCGGCGGCTCGCCCAGTCCACGACGGCCGTCAGATAGACGAAGCCCCGCGCCATCGGGATATAGCTCGTATCGAGCGCCCAGACCTGATTGGCCCGATCGATTTTCCGGTTGCGCAGCAGGTACGGCCAGATCCTGTGGGCTGCATGCTTGCGGCTCGTGTTTGGCTTGCGATACAACGCCTCGACGCCCATGCGCTTCATCAAGGTGCCAACGTGCCTGCGTCCGACTGTGATACTTTCGCGACGCAGTAGACGTGCCAACATTCGCGCCCCGGCAAATGGATGGTCGAGGTGAAGCTCGTCAATCCGGCGCATCAATTTCAGATCCGCTTCGCTGACCTCACGCGGCTGATAATAGGCACTCGAGCGGCTTATGCCTAACAGCCGGGCCTGCTGCGTCACCGGCAGGGCGTGATCACGATCGATCATCGCTTTACGCCCAGCAGTCCCGCCTTGCTGAGCGCGCTTTCTAAAAAATCATTCTCCAACGTCAACTGTCCGATCTTCGCGTGCAACACCCTCACGTCGATTGGCGGTGCAGCTGGGGGCGCGTTGCCCGCGTCGAACACATCGGCAACCCGCTCCTGCAACTGCTTCTTCCAGTCCGTGATCTGGTTCGGATGGACATCAAATTGCTGGGCCAACTCTGCCAGCGTCTTGTCGCCCTTGAGCGCCGCTAGTGCCACCTTTGCCTTGAATGCCGGTGAGTGTGTCCGTCGGTTTCGTTTCGTCATCTTCTGGTTCCTTGTCGCCGGCCATTATGACCGACTCACGCCCCAGCTTTTCCACTCAATGAACTGTCCGAATTTCCGGAGCCACCTCTGCGTGTCACGCGCGGGTTGTGTGCGCAGCGAATCGAATCATTCGCTCCGCAGGCATCAACTGAAAATACTTAGAAGCGGTGACGCAAGCCGACTGCTGCCGCCACCTGATTGCCGTTCGACGACGGCGCGAGCGTATTGATCGCCGCAACGTTCGAACCGAAGTTGCCGAGTTCGCCCGAGGCATGCTGATACACGCCTTCCACGTACACGTCGGTGCGTTTGCTCAGCGAGTAGTCGCCTTGCAGAGACACCGTGTGCCACTTCGGATCGCCCGAGCCATTCGAGCCGGACATCTTGCCGTCGGTGAACGTATACGAGGCCGCGAGGCTCAGTGCCGGCGTGAGCGCATAGCGGCCGTTCACTTCGTAGTTGTCCAGGTGCAGGTTGGTGCCGGCGACGCCAGGCAGCGTCGTGCCGCCGACGTCCACGCCGGTGATGCCGTCGAGCTGCGTATGCGTATAGACGAAACCGACCGTTGCCGGACCGTACGTGTAGTTGATGCCCGCGCCGTACGTGCGTTGCAGATTGGCCGCGACCGCCGCGGTGCCGTCGCCTTGCGACACTGCGCCGCTCAGGTTCGAACTGCCGGATTGGTTCAGTTGCAGGTAAGCGGCGGCAACGCTCAACGGACCGTTGTCATACGAAGCGCCGACGCTCCATGCGCGGTTGTTGGAGAAATCACCGGCCGAGTTGCTGAAACCGTACAGACCGCCGAACTTCAGACCCGCGTAGTTCGCGCTCGTGTACTTGACAGCGTTCTTGATCGAGAACGAGTTGTCGAGGTTGTCGTTATCGAGCGGGTGCGCCGCGAGGTTATTGCCGTAGCCCGCGCCTGCTTCGGACAGCGGCGCCAGGTAGTCGACCACGGAATCGTACTGGCGGCCGAGCGTCAGCGCACCGTACTGATCGCTCTTCAGACCGACGAAAGCCTGACGGTTGAACATCGTGTTGCTTTCCGTGTCCTGGCCGTTATTCAGGTTGAAGCCGCTCTCCAACGTAAAAATCGCATGCAGGCCATCGCCGAGGTCTTCGCTGCCGCGCAGGCCGAAGTAGGTGTCCGACGCCGAGCCGCTGCCTTGTTGCCAGTTGCTATGGCCGCCCTGGTTATTCGAGTAGACGAGGCCGGCGTCCAGCGTGCCGTATAAGGTGACGCTGCTCTGGGCATGAGCGCTGATGGCAACCGCGCTGAGGACGCCTGCGATGAGGGTTTTTTTCATGGTTAGATAGCTCCGAAACAGTGCATAGGGAATCGCATTCGAGTGCTCACCGCCAATTACGCCGGCGGCCTGACGATCCGCTGCGAAGTGTATTCCTGCTATTCGTGTCTTTAATTGCGGATGGCACAACAATGATTTTTCTAATTCGTAATAGCGAATGGGGAATTGTTTAAGTATGGATAAATAAAGGAAAAATCTATTTGACGATGGATTCGTGGAGGCCGTGTCAACAGCGTATTGTTGCCGGATCGCGACGACTTGCCGCAAGCCATTGGCAGTATGGGTTGGTGTCTATTTTGAGATATTTAGTCGATCTATTCTGTTTCCCGCAATGCACTCTTTCAATTTTCCGGATCTATCTCATTGAATTACGGTTTTACAATTCGTCTCACCCCTTGACCAAGGGTGTCTTTTTCATTTTTATGCGCGGCCTTCGGGCCGCGTTTTTTATGTGTTTTTATGGTCGGTTTATAAGTTCTCGCAAATGCGGAAATAGATTATTTCGATTGCGGTTGCGATTGCCGCGGCTTGTCCGTTCGTCAGAGGGCCGCATCCGCCGTGAGCGGGGCGGGTAGAATTGCGCGCTTGAGATGTGTTTCCGCCCCCGCGAACGTGAGTGAACCTGCAATGACCGATCTACCCCTTCCATCGTCCGACACCGCTGAAGATCTCACGACGGAAGGCGCGTCCGAATTGGGCGAAACCGTGCATGAAGCACGTCTGTGGCGCGACGACGGCTGGACCGCGCGCGTCATCAAGAATGAGGACGACGAAGGCTGGGCCGTCGCGATGATCAAGGACGGCGAAGCGGAACCCGCGCTCGTCGGTCCGTGGACGATGGGCCGCAACAAGAAGGATCCGAAGCCGCTGGACACCTCGGCATTCAACACGCTGGTGAAGACGGCGTCTGAAGTGCTGCGGCGTCATGAGCAGCAACTGCGCGCGCAACTGCATAAGGAAGTGCGCGTGGCGAGCGCGGACGGCAACGACGAACTCGACATCACGCTCGACATCGTTCCCGACGAAGACGAGCCATATGCATTGCTGACCGCGCTCGACACATTCGGCGAGCAACTCGCGCAAGTGCAGGTCGCGGCTAACTTCAAGCTCAGCAAGGCAAGCGCGGCGGCGTGGGTCGAGAACGAGTTTCGCCGTCCGGGTTAGAAGCCGCGCCGCTGCGGCGCGCGGCAGGCTCCGGGGCTCGCCGGCGTCGTCTCTCGACGGCTCGGGTTTAAATTACTAAAGCCTGTCAATATACTTTCATATTCGCTTCATAGAATCCTCGCGTCATAGCGGCGCGAGCGTGAACCATGTGGTTTGGGTCTGAGTGCGTGCCGGCTGTGCATTCACTCACGCTACCCAAACACTGGATCACGACAACATGGCAGAGCCGCTCGACCTTTCCCGCCGCAAGGCCCTGAAACTTCTCGTGGGCGCGCCGATGCTGCCGCTCGGCGGACTCGCCACGGCCTCCATGCTGACCGCTTGCGGCGGCAGCGACGAGCTGGCGACGCCCGCCAAACCGGTCGCCAACTTCGTCTCCGCGGCGTTCGCGAGCATGGCCGCGCCGACGCTGGCCGACCCCGCCGCCATGGCGAAGACCACAGTCGGCTCGACCTTGACGGTACAACTGAGCGACGGCAGCAGCCGCGCGTTCAAGCTGGCGTATCAGCCGTTCTTCGTCACCGGCGACAGCGTGCCGAACGTAAAGGGCGGGACGATTCTTGCCGGCGGCTATTTCGACATCAACAATCAGCCGATCGTCGATAAATCGGTGGCGGGCAAGGAGCGCCAGTTCTACTCGGACTGCCCGGACGGCAGTTCGCTGATCCGCCTCGACAATCCCACGGTGAAGGGCCTCAAGGGCAACGCGGTATTCGCCGTCGTGCAGTTCGAATACACCACGCGCGATCAGAGTCTGGTCTCGATGTACGGCCAGTTGCCGTCGCCGATCGCCGTGCTCACGCTCGACCAGGACCCGGTCACCGGCAAGCTCACGCTGGCGGGCTATTCGAACGTCGATACATCGAAGGCCCATGGCTTGTGGATCACCTGCGGCGCGAGCCTGTCGCCGTGGAACACGCATCTGTCGAGTGAAGAGTACGAGCCGGACGCCACCACGATCGCCAGCAACAGCCAGTTCAAGGGCTTCAGCCGCAGTTTGTATGGCGATGAAATCACCGCCAACCCGTATCACTACGGGCATCTGCCGGAAGTCACCGTGAATCCGGACGGCACCGGCACGATCAAAAAGCACTACTGCCTTGGCCGTATCTCGCACGAACTGATTCAGGTGATGCCGGACAAGCGCACGGTTCTGATGGGCGACGATGCGACCAACGGCGGCCTGTTCATGTTCATCGCGGATCGCGAAGCCGATCTGTCGGCAGGCAAGCTGTACGTCGCGAAGTGGACGCAGGTGTCGGCGAGCGGCGCGGGCGCGGCCACGCTGTCGTGGATCAACCTGGGCCACGCGACCAGCGACGAAATCGAGGCGCTCGCCAATCAGCTGCGCGCCAGCGACATCATGGACGTCGCGACCAAAGATCCGCTCGATCCGGCCTACACGAAGATCAACTACAACGGCACGTTCAACTGGGTGCGCGTCAAGCCCGGCATGACGCGGGCGGCAACGTTCCTCGAGACGCATCGCTATGCGGCGCTGGCCGGCGGCAGCATGGGCTTCACCAAGCTCGAAGGCACGACGGTCAATATCAAGGACAAGGTGCTTTATTCGGCGATGTCGCGTATCGAGAAGTCGATGGTGCGCGGCAATGCCGCATCCACCGACGTAGCCGTCGATAAGACAATCAGCGCCGGCGCGGTCTACGCGCTGAACATGAAGGGCGGCCAGCGCGACCGCGGCGGCGCCGCGATCAACAGCGAATGGGTGCCGGTGGACATGGCCGCGCCTGCAGCGCTGGTCGGCGAGGATCTGTCGACGGCCGACGCGCTCGGCAACACCGCGAATCCCGAGCGCATTGCCAACCCGGACAACCTCAAGTTCTCGGAGAAGCTGCGCACGCTCTTTATCGGCGAGGACAGCGGCATGCACGTGAACAACTTTCTGTGGGCGTACAACGTCGACACGAAGACGCTTGCGCGCGTGCTTTCATGCCCGGCGGGCGCCGAATCGACGGGCCTGCACGCGGTCGATGAAATCAACGGCTGGACTTACGTGATGAGCAACTTTCAGCACGTCGGCGACTGGGAAAGTCCGCTGCACGACAAGATCAAATCGACGCTCGATCCGCTTGTGCGGGCGAACTATAAAGACCGCTTCGGGGCGACGGTGGGGTATCTGACGGCGGAGCCGGCGGGGATTAAGTTGTAGGCCGAACGCGTCGAAGTCGCCTGTCTTAGGCCTTCTGGCTGAGGAGTCAGCGAGGGGGAATCTCGCGATAATTCGCGGTTTCCCCTTTGGCTGGCGTATGCAGTGGATTTCGATTTTGCGACGAGGCTATATCGACGTGGCAAGCGTGCGATATGGCCTTTCGCATCTCGTCGCCAGCTTCTTTACCCTCGCCATTCCCGCTTCGGGGAAGTTTGCTGCGACAACCGCAACCGTCCATGTCGAATACACGTCGCATTGCGTGTCGGTCGGACCGGGTGCGCAAAGCCCGTTGGATTTCGAGGCGCTTGGTAGTGGTCGCAGAATTTTTGACCACCGGCAGGTGGCTCGCGCATTCTGCGCCGACCGGCACCGCTGGTCGCTTCGACTGCCAGCGATCGTTGCCGAACTCGGTGAACGGCGTTGCTATTTCACGGGCCATTCGAACTGGCTCGTGATTGAGGACATCACGGATCGCGGCGAGCCAGTTGAGTACGAAGTGTTTTTTCGTCTTCGCCGCATGGGGGCAAGCGCGCTGCGGCTTGTGATCGAAAGTGCGTATGTGCGCGACGTGACTAGGGGGAAGGCGGGGACTCCGCGCAACCGGCGAAGCATTGTGCGGTTTCGTGTGATGGCGGCAAAGATATTGAGGGGCGAGTCGATTCGCGATCCGAGTCTCAACCGCCGCTAGCCGATGTGGCATCCGCACATAACTGGCTGATTCCGACCTCAAAAACAGGTGAGGCCCCACAAGGGGGCCTCATAACTTCGCGGGTGCGCTTGATCGGCGTGAGCCGACGTAACCAGCACGGCTGGATCCTGTTTCACCAGGAGGCAGATAGACGCCTTTGCAGGCCCCGGAAAATCCATCTGCCGCAATTATAACGCGTAAAACGTCGTCTTCCTATCTGCCCATCGGCCATTCCAGCAGGCAGAGCGGCTGGTCGTGCCGCCTCAACTCCGCTTGCAAAAAATCGCCGTAATCAGCGGCGCTACGCGGTGCACGATCGCCGTGCTGCCGGTGCCGGCAATCGCGTTCCGCACTTTGGCCTCGCTGCCGAACACCACGACGCCGTAGGCCGAACGCGCGACCGGTTCGCCGTCGCCGACACGGAACATGGGGTCGTCTTTTTCGTAGCCGACCACCGCGAACACCCGAAAGCCATATGCCGTCAAATCCGCACCGGACGTCGGCGAAAAGGCGTTGATCGAGTTGCTCTCCACACGCGTGGGCTTCGGGTCGATCAGCTGTTGGTCCGCGAGGTCGGCAATGAACTGATGGCCGCTTTCATTGCAGGCGAGCGGCGCATCGAGCGCGGTGGCGTAACTGGTGAGCGGCAGCGCGGCGGCTGCCAGAGCAAGGAGTACAGACGAAAGAAAGCGTTTCATAAGCGTGGACGGCCACCTGAATCGATGTAGTGTGTTCGCAACGGGCGGTGGCGTGGACTCGAGACCCGAAAAGACGTTGCGCATCGAAGTCATACCCTTGACAGGCGCAACTGGTTTGTACTTTATCGCGATTCGGCAAATCTTGCTTCGCAGGCAGCACGGATCGGGAACCAACGGCGCCTTATGAAACGTACGGGAAGAAAGCAATCTTTTGCGATCCCGTATATATTTCCGGGTTATGAATTCGCGACCCGAAACTCCAATTAACGTTCCGCCGCCCAGAACATGGGACGCGCGGCTCGCCCGCCGGCTCGTGACTCCGCTTGTGAACACGTGGGTCACCCCGAACCATCTGACCACGCTGCGCCTCCTGATCGGGCTGGCAGGTGCGCTCTGCCTCGCTCACGGCGGGTTCGCGTGGGCCAATGCCGGCGCCTTCCTGATCGTGCTGTCGAACTTCGTCGACCACACGGACGGCGAACTCGCGCGCATCAGTGGCAAGTCGAGCCGGATCGGTCATTTTTACGACCTCGCTTGCGACGCGCTCGTGACCGTCATGTTGTTCGTCGGCATGGGTATGGGAGCGGGCGCCTCGCATATCGCGGGCTTGAAAATCGCGCCGGGTGTGCTCGGCGCGGTGGCCGGCGTAGCGATCGCGCTGATTTTCTTCCTGCGCATGCGCATCGAGGAAATGGCGGGCAAGGCGGGCACGAAGCAGGCCTCCGTCGGCGGTTTCGAAACTGAAGATGTTTTGTATCTGCTGCCGATCGTCACGCTGACTAGCGTCGTCTTGCCCTTCGTCGTGGTTGCGTCGATCGGCGCGCCGCTTTTCGCTGTTTGGGTGGTGGTCGACTACTGGCGCGTTGCGCGCCGTGCCGCCAGCCCGGCGCCGGCTGCCGCCGGTACGTCCGAAACCCGTCAAATGTGGGCCAGCGAATGAGTACGCAGGCCGAAAACGACGTGATCGCGTCAGTTCCGTTAGAACGTTCGCCGGCTGCATCGCCCGCGCCGAATGCCGACCGCGCGGTCGCGAGCCGCACGCGCGGGTTCGACAACCCGCGTCTGCGCAAGGATTTCGCGGAGCAGGGCGCGTTTCTTTATCTGGAAGACTTTCTCGCGCCCGAAGTCACGGCGCAGCTCGTGCATAGCGCGCGTTCGCTGCTCGACGAGGTGAACCGCAACTATCTGCCGGGTCACAAGCAGGGCGGCAGTGTCAGCCGTCATACGATCGACCGCCTCGCGCCGTTCATCGCCGAGCTGTACCGCTCGAAGGAATTGATCGGCTGGCTGGAGCAACTGAGCGGCGACAAACTCCAGCTTTCGCCCGCCGACGATCCGCATGCGTACGCGCTTTACTACTACACGCGCCAAGGCGACCACATCGGCTGGCACTACGATACTTCGTACTATGACGGCCGCCGCTATACGTTGCTGCTCGGCGTGATCGACGAATCGTCTTGCCGGCTCGACTACGAACTCCACACGCGCAATCCGGATGTCGCGGATCAGCCGGGGTCGGTGCAGATTCCGCCGGGCGGCCTCGTGTTCTTCGACGGCGACAAGCTGCGGCATCGCATCACACCCGCCGGCGCGAACGAAATGCGCGTGTCGCTCACTTTCGAATACGTCACCGATCCGAACATGCGGCCGTGGCGCCGCTTCATCTCGAACATGAAGGATGCGATTGCGTACTTCGGCTTCCGCCAGGTTTTTCGCCAGATGACCCAACGCGGGAAGGACCGCGCATGAGCCGCGCGGCCCTGATCCTGCTGTCGATCGGGACAGCGCTGTTTGTCGGCCTGCTCGCGTGGCAGGGCTTCGGCTCGGTTGCTTCGACACTGCTTACCGCTGGCTGGGGACTCGCGCTCGTCGCGGCGTTCCACCTCGTGCCGGTGCTTCTCGATGCCGGCGCGATCTCGGTGTTGTTCCATTCTCGTCGCGACGGCATTCATCACGATCTGACATGGCGCGACGCGCTGTTCGCGCGCTGGATCGGCGAGTCGGTGAATAGCCTGCTGCCGGCCGGCCAGATCGGCGGACCCGTGGTCATGGTGCGGCAACTGTCCCAGCGTGGCATGCGTATGCGCGATGCCGCCGCGGCGATCACGGTGAGCACGACCGCGCAGGCGCTCGCGCAAATCATCTTCGCGCTGGGCGGACTTTTGCTGTTCGGCGCTTACGCAGCGCACGGCGCGCTGCACGACCTGCGGACCGCCACGCTGATCGCGACCGGCGTGCTGGGCGCGATGATCGTCGGGTTTTACTATGCGCAGCGGTGCGGTCTGTTTGGGCGCTTGCTCGGCGTGATCTCCAAGGTTTTCGGCAAGCGCGACTGGTCTTCGCTGATGACGCGCGCCGAAGCCGTCGACGCCGCCGTGCAGGCCATGTATCGCGAACGCGGCCGCGTGGCGGCAAGCTTCGCCATGAGTCTTGTGGGCTGGATCGTCGGCACGGTGGAAGTGTGGCTCGCGCTGCGCTTTCTCGGCCATCCGGTCGACTGGGTCGACGCGTTGTTGCTCGAAAGCCTGGGCCAGGCGATTCGCGGCGCGGCGTTCATGATTCCCGGCTCGCTAGGCGTGCAGGAAGGCGGCTATCTGCTGCTCGCGCCGCTGGTTGGTTTGCCGCCGGACGCGGCCTTGGCCTTGTCGCTCGCCAAGCGTGCCCGCGAAATCCTGCTAGGCTTGCCGGGTCTGCTGGTTCTGCACTTCAGCGAACGAAGCTGGCAACGGCGCCGCGCGACAGGGCGCGTGCCGGTTGTCGATTAAACTCCGTATTTTTTCAAAGGACCGCGCATGCGTGCCATCATCCTCGCTGCGGGCCTCGGCCTGCGTCTCCAGCAACCGCCGGAAGCTCAGTTCCCGAAGTGTCTGTTGCAATTCGACGGCATGAGCCTGCTCGAACGGCATCTGCAAATGCTCGAAACCGCCGGCGTGACTGAAGTCGTGCTGGCGCTCGGCTTTCAGCCGGAATCGGTGCAGGCGGAACTGGAGCGCATCAACTGGCCGCACAAGGTGGAAACCGTGCTGAACACGCGTTACGACCTGGGCAGCGTGCTGACGGTGCACACGGTGGCCGAGGCGCTGACGCGCGGCGGCGACGTGCTGTTGATGGACGCCGACGTGCTTTACGACGAGCGCATTCTGGCTGCTCTGGTGGCGGGCGAGACGGTCAACCGCCTGTTGATCGACCGTGATTTCGAAGCTGGCGACGAACCCGTCAAGCTGTGCCTGAAAGACGGCGTGCCGGTCGAGTTGCGCAAGCAGCTCGCGGTCAATCTCGAGTACGACACGATCGGCGAATCGGTCGGGTTCTTCCGCTTCCGGCAGGAAACCGCGCAACGCTTCGCGCAGATCGTGGCCGGTTATGTGGACAGCGGCCGGGCCAACCTGCCGCACGAAGAAGCGGTACGCGATCTGCTGCTGGAGCGCAGCCAGGTGTTCGATACCGCGGACGTGACCGGCGCGCCCTGGATCGAAATCGACTTCCCGAACGACGTGGCTCGCGCAAGCACCGAGATCCTGCCGCAACTGCAGCCGTTGGTCAGCGCATCGCGCTAAGTCATCCGTCTGCCTGTTCGCTGACGTATCGAAGGTTGAGCCGGCTGGATGCCGGCTCAACCTTTTTGCGTTCACGTAAGTTGACGGCTCGCACACTCGCGTTGCGACGCTGCGTGGTTGCGCGTTCAACCATACGTGTCTATCCGAGTGAAAAGACCTCGCGCAACAACATCTGTTGCCGATGCGATGCCATAATCGACGCTTTACACCGGCGGCCTTGCAACCCGTCGCCATGCCAATGCCTCTCGCTTTAGGCACTTTCATTGTTCCGCTGATCGTCGCGTGTGCGATGTTCATGGAAAACGTGGACGGCACGGTCATCGTGACGTCGCTGCCGGTTCTGGCGCGCGATCTCGGCCAGGACCCCATCACCCTCAAGCTTGCCGTGACGGCTTATGTCATCGGCCTCGGCGTCTTCATTCCAATCTGCGGCTGGGTCGCTGACCGCTTCGGTTCGCGCACGGTGTTTCGCGCGGCGATCGGCGTTTTCATGGCCGGCTCGCTGATGTGCGCGGCTTCCACATCGCTCGGCACGTTCGTGGTTGCGCGATTCGTGCAAGGCCTCGGCGGCGCGATGATGGTGCCGGTGGGCCGCATCATTATTTTCCGTTCTGTGCCGAAGTCCGACTTTATCCGTGCAGTCAACTATCTGACGGTGCCGGCTTTGCTCGGACCGGTGGTCGGGCCGCCGCTGGGTGGTTTCATCACCACTTATCTGCACTGGCGTCTGATCTTTTTCATCAACATTCCAATTGGCCTGCTGGGCATCTGGCTCGCGAATAAACACATCGCCAACGTGCGCGAAGCGCATCCGGGCCGGCTCGACTGGACCGGTTTCTTTTTGTCCGCGAGCGGGGCGTCGCTGTTCATGCTGGGGCTCTCGCTAGTGGGCGGCGAGTTGGTGTCGAACCCGGTGTCGGTCGGCATGTGCGTGATCGGCGTGGTGTTGCTGACGCTGTATGTGCTGTACGCGAGCCGCGTCGAATTGCCTGTGCTCGATCTTCGGCTGCTGCGCATTCCGAGTTTTCACGCGAGCGTGGTGGGTGGCTCGCTGTTTCGCATCGGCCTCGGGGCGGTGCCGTTTCTGTTGCCCCTTGCATTGCAGGAAGGCCTTGGCATGACGGCGTTCAAGTCGGGGTCGATTACCTGTGCGTCCGCGTTCGGCTCGATCTTCATGAAGGCGGCCGCGTCGCGCATTCTCGAGCGTTTCGGTTTCCGCACGGTGCTGATGTTCAACGCCTGCTGCGCGGGCCTCGCCATCGCGGTCTACGGTCTGTTCTTTCCTGGCACGCCGCATTGGCTGATCTGGTGCGTCGTGCTGTTCGGCGGTTTCTTTCCGTCGCTGCAGTTCACGTCGTTGAACACTCTGGCATACGCCGATATTCCGAGCCGCGACGTGGGTCGCGCGACGAGTGTCGCAAGCGTGATCCAGCAGATTTCGTTGGGCCTCGGCGTGACGATCGCGGGTATCGTGCTGCAGATTTCGCATAACGTGCAGGGTCATTCGACCATTGTTTTCTCCGATTTCTGGCCGGCTTTCCTGGTGGTCGGGCTGTTCTCATTCATGTCGATTCCGATTACCGCTCGACTGCCACATAACGCCGGCGATGAGATTGCGCGCGGCAGTCGCGGACGCGCGTAAAGCGCTGTACCGCGCGGCATGCCGCATGCCGAAGACGCCTGTCCCGGCTGTTTCGACGAGCGCTTCTCTGCGCCGTCCAACCGGTTTTTTTGTGTGCCGCAGCATGAACCCTACGACATCTGGCGGCTTCGCAAGCGAGTAGTTCACATGTTATAAACCCTCGAGACATCTGTATTCATCGGATAAAAGTCGTCTTGGGGGATATGCAATGAAGTTGTTCCGCAACGTTAAATCGTCGGCCAGCGGATTCGCGCTGGTCGCACTCGTCTCAGTTTCCACCGGCTTTCTCGAAGCCACGCCGGCAATCGCCAAGCCGCCCGCGAAAGCCCAACCGGCTGTCCTCACCGCCTCCGCCATCGCGGTCGCGGACAAGTTCAGCGCCGACGCCGCCGAGCAGATCTTCAAGGAAGGCGGCAACGCCGTCGACGCAGCCGTAGCAATCGCCTTCACGCTTGCCGTGACGTATCCGGAAGCGGGCAACATCGGCGGCGGCGGTTTCATGACGCTCTATGTCGACGGCAAGCCCTACTTCCTCGACTATCGCGAGCGAGCGCCGCTGGCCGCAACCAGAAACATGTATCTCGACGACAAGGGCGAAGTCATCAAAGGCATGAGCCTGTACGGCTACCGCGCGGTCGGCGTGCCGGGCACCGTCGACGGCATGTGGCAGGCGCAGCGCCGCTTCGGCAAGCTCAAGTGGAAGCAGGTGCTCGCGCCGGCCATCCACTACGCGCGCGATGGTTTCGAGGTCAGCCAGCAATTGCAGGAACGCCGCGACGATGCCGCGAAAGAGTTCGCCGGCAAGACCAACTTCGATACCTACTTCGGCAATCTGAAGCAGGGCGTCAACTTCAAGCAGCCGGATCTGGCCGCTGTATTGCAGCGCATTTCAGATCAGGGCGCCAAAGACTTCTATCAGGGCAAGACGGCCGATCTGATCGCGGCGTCCATGCGCGGTCACGGTCTGATCACCAAGGCCGATCTGCAGCAGTACAAAGCAGTGTGGCGTGAACCGATCCAGGCCGACTGGAACGGCTATCGCGTCTACACGGCGCCGCCTCCGAGCTCGGGCGGTATCGGTCTCGTGCAGTTGCTGAAAATGAAGGCCGACATTGCGCCCGACTTCAAGGACGTCACGCCCAATTCCGCTCAATACGTGCACCTGATCGCGGAAATAGAGAAGCGCGTGTTCGCCGACCGCGCGCAATACCTCGGCGATCCTGACTTCTATAAGGTGCCGGTCGCGCAATTGACGGACGACGCGTATATCGCCAGGCGCGCCGGCGAAGTGAATCCGAATGCGCCTTCGGACACGAAGAGCATTCAGGCCGGCCTCGGCACGTCGATGCCGGAGAAAGCGGAAACCACGCACTTCTCGGTGATCGACAAGTGGGGTAACGCCGTGTCGAATACGTACACCATCAACGGCTATTTCGGTTCGGGTGTGGTGGCGGACCGCACGGGCATCGTGCTGAACGACGAGATGGACGACTTCTCCGCGAAGCCGGGCGTTGCGAATATGTTCGGCGTGGTGGGCAGCGACGCGAACGCGATCGAACCGAAGAAGCGGCCGCTCTCCTCGATGAGCCCGACGATCCTGACGAAGGACGGCAAAGTATCGCTCGTGATCGGCACGCCGGGTGGCTCGCGCATCTTCACGTCGATCTTCCAGGTGATCAATAACGTCTACGACTACAACATGCCGCTGCAGCAGGCTGTCGCCGCGATGCGTTTCCATCATCAGTTGCTGCCGCCGAACACGATCTTCTGGGAGCCGTATAAGCCGATCGACGGCGAACTCGCCAAGCAGATCGAAGCCAAGGGTTACACGCTGAAGGGGCAGGATTTCAGCGGCGATATCCAGGCGATCAAGATCAATGGCGATACGCCGGAAGCCGCGGCCGATCCGCGCGGCCGGGGTGTGACGCGCGTGATCCAGTAAGCGTTTTATTGCGGGGCATTGGGCAGTGCATCTTGAGTTGAGATGCGTGGCTTTCTAGCAGAAAGAGAAAGCCTCGCGTTCGTTCGAACGCGAGGCTTTTTTGTGCTCGCAGAACATGCACGCCGCTGTGGTCTCAGCTAACCTGCTCGACCGGCGTCAACGTCAATTCGAGCCGCTGCGCGCCGCGCAACACCGTCACATTGACCGGTCTGTCAATGCGCGATGCGTCGAGCGTGCGCTGCAAACTGTCCACATCCTGCACGGCCTGCGTATCGATCGCGATGATCGTATCGTCGGTGCGCAGGCCGCCGAGCGCGGCTGGGCTGCCTTTGACGATCTCCATGACATGTACGCCGCTTTCCGAGCTCAGGCCGAAATAGCGCTGCACGCGGCGCGACAGCGGCCTGGTGGTGCCCGCCACGCCGATATAGGCGCGCCGCACGCGGCCATGCGCGAAAATCTGCATGATGACCCACTTGGCGGTGTCGATCGCGGTGGCAAAGCAGATGGCTTGCGCGCCGGGAATGATCGCGGTATTCACGCCGACCACCTGGCCCGCCGAATTGATCAGCGGACCGCCCGAATTGCCGGGATTGAGCGCGGCGTCGGTCTGGATCACGTCGTAGATCATGCGCCCCGAATTCGAGCGTAGCGAGCGGCCGAGCGCCGACACCACGCCGGTCGTGACCGTTTGCGCGAGGCCGAGCGGATTCCCGACCGCAATCGCAATCTGCCCGACACGCAGCTTCGACGACTCGCCGAGTTCGACATGCGGCAGCGGCTCGGGCGAGCCGATCCGCAAGACGGCCAGATCGCTGCCGGGGTCGTCACCGACCAGGTCGGCGTCGAATTTCGCGCCGTCGGCGAGCGTCACGGTGATGTGGGTGGCGCCGTGCACGACGTGACTATTGGTGAGCAGGTAACCGTCGGGCGTGAACAGAAAACCCGAGCCGGTACCGCCGCGCGAACCGCGGCCGGACGGCTCGCCGGGCAGGCGCCGTTCGACGGCAATGAAGGCGACGGCTTGCTGAACGCGTTCCAGCGCGCCGATCACGGTGCGGGAATAGGCGTCGAGCAGGGCGTCGTCGGAAAAAGGATTGAGTGTCTCGGGCCCGGGGGCGTCGGATGCGGCGCGCGACAGGTCATCGACGAAGCGTGGGCGGCTTCCCATGGCGATGCTCCGGATAAACGGAATGGGAGATGCGGGGCGCCGCGAAGGTTTTCAAGTGGCCGCGAGGCGCGCCGCGGCGGCGCGCCCTGTGAGACACTTTGCGAGGCCAGCGAGCGCCACAGCCACAGCCACAGCCACAGCCACGGCATGCACCGTGCTGGGCAGATGACACGTCTGGCATGCCAAGGAGAGAGCCGCCATGAACTCAGCCGCCACATCAGCCTCGTCGAGCCGGCCCACGGAACCGCAAATCGAATCGATCAGCGCCATCACGCTCGCCACCCGCGATATGCCGCGCGCCGTGCTGTTTTATGAAGCACTCGGGTTTCCGATGAAATTCGGCGGTCCGCAGGAGGCTTTTACATCGTTTGCGTTCGGCGGTTCGTATCTGAACCTGATCGTCGATACGCGCGCGCCGGTCGCCTGGTGGGGCCGCGTGATCATCTATGTCTCCGACGTCGACGCGCTCTATCGCAAAGCGCTGGCGGCCGGGCTGAAGCCTTCGCTCGAACCGTCCGACGCGCCTTGGGGTGAGCGCTATTTCCACATCACCGATCCGGACGGCCACGAACTCAGCTTCGCAAAGCCGTTGCGCTAGCGCCGGGCGGCCGGGCAAACTCGCTATCATGGGCGTCGAGAAGGCGCGCAGCCGCAGTGGTAACACGGTTGACACCTGACGCTTCGATAATCGAGCGCGTCCGCGTCGCGTTTGCCGCCGCGCGCCTAACCATTTCCGTTGCCAGGAGAGCCGCAATGAAAGAGCAGGATCCGAGACCTGAAGCCGAATTGATGGCCGAGCGGCAGCGCCGTTTCGAAGAAGACCTGATCGACGCCTACGACGAAGAACTCGAGATGGAGGTCGACGACCGCATCATCGACGGCGCGGAGGGCTTCACGGCCGAGCATCGCGAGGCGCGCAAGATGTACTTCCGCGAGCTGTTCCGCTTGCAGGGCGAACTCGTCAAACTTCAGGACTGGATCGTACAGACCGGCCACCGCCTCGTGGTGATTTTCGAGGGGCGCGATGCCGCCGGCAAGGGTGGCGCGATCAAACGCATCACGCAACGGCTCAATCCGCGGGTGTGCCGCGTGGCGGCGCTGCCGGCGCCGAATAACCGCGAACGCACGCAATGGTATTTTCAGCGGTACGTCTCGCATCTGCCGGCCGGCGGCGAAATGGTGCTGTTCGATCGCAGCTGGTACAACCGCGCGGGCGTCGAACGCGTGATGAATTTTTGCAGCGACGAAGAATACGAAGAGTTTTTCCGTTCGGTGCCGGAATTCGAAAAGATGCTGGCGCGCAGCGGCGTGCAGATTCTCAAATACTGGTTTTCGATTACCGACGAAGAGCAGGAAATCCGCTTCCAGAACCGCATTCACGACCCGCTGAAGCAGTGGAAACTGAGTCCCATGGACCTCGAAAGCCGTCGCCGCTGGGAAGCCTATACGCAGGCCAAGGAAGTGATGCTGCAGCGTTCGCACATTCCCGAAGCGCCGTGGTGGGTCGTGCAGGCGGTCGACAAGAAGCGCGCGCGCCTGAACTGCATTAATCACTTGCTGAGCCAGGTGCCGTATCACGAGATCGAGCATTCGCAGATCGAACTGCCCGCTCGCGTCTATCACGACGAGTACAGCCGTCAGCCGGTGCCGGCTTCGATGATTGTGCCCGAGGTGTACTGATCGGCGAGAAAGTACGGTGCGGTGAAATGAAAAAGCGCGGAACGAGCCGCGCTTTTTTCATGCCTTTTTCAGAAGCGGCGACCGGTTGAGGAACCGGCCGCCGCGTGAACTCAAAACACCGCCCGGAACACCCAGTACAAGCCGGCTGCCAGCGCGATCGAAACCGGCAACGTCAGCACCCAGGCCAGGACCAGGCTGCGCACCGTGCCCCATTGCAGGCCTGAACCATTGGCCGCCATCGTGCCCGCCACGCCCGAGGACAGCACGTGCGTCGTGGAGACCGGCAGGCCGTACATGTCGGCCGCGCCGATCGTGAGCATCGCCACCAGTTCAGCCGATGCACCCTGGCCGTATGTCAGATGCTGCTTGCCGATCTTTTCGCCGACCGTCACGACGATGCGCTTCCATCCCACCATCGTGCCGAGACCCAGCGCGATCGCCACCGCGACCTTCACCCACGTGGGAATGAATTTGGTGGCGTGATCGGTTTGCGTCTTGAAGTTGCCGATCGTTTTGGCGTCCTCCGGCGAGAACGCCGGCTGCTTGTTTTTGGCCATCAGGCGAATCGCTTCAGAGGCTACGTACATGTTGTTGCGCACGTTATCGACGATGCCTTGCGGCACCGCCGCCATCGAGCCCGACTTGCCGACCTGGCCGGCAATGAGGTCGGTCAACTGCTGCAAGGCCGGCAGGGTGGCGGGCGTCAACTGGTGCGTGCGCACGTACGCTTCGACATCGGCGCGCGGATTGGCCGAGGGCGTGGCGCCCTGGGTGTACTTGGCGAGCGTCGCCGAGGTTTCGTGCGCGACGGCGAGGAAGGTCTGCGTTTCCGCGGGCGTCACCGCCTTGTTCAGCGCATAGGCCGTCGGCACCGTGCCGATCAGGATCAGCATGATGAGGCCCATGCCTTTCTGGCCGTCGTTCGAGCCGTGCGCGAACGACACGCCCGTGCAGGTCAGGATCAGCAGGCAGCGGATCCAGAACGGCGGCGGCTCCTTGCCCTTGGGTTCGGCATACAGCGCGGGAACGCGCACCACCGCTTTCAGGATCAGCAGCAACAAACCCGCTGCGAGAAAACCGACCAGTGGCGAGAGCAGCAACGATTTGCCGACGCCAAGGGCCTGATTCCAGTCCACGCCGCTCGTGCCGTCGGTGCCGTGCATCAGCTGGTTCATCAGGCC
Organism: Paraburkholderia sp. BL6669N2; assembly: GCF_003387275.1. NCBI lineage: Bacteria > Pseudomonadati > Pseudomonadota > Betaproteobacteria > Burkholderiales > Burkholderiaceae > Paraburkholderia > Paraburkholderia sp. BL6669N2. The sequence goes on from NZ_QUNA01000002.1 coordinate 3,991,677, forward strand.
GACGCCGATGATCGAGCCGATCAGCGTGTGCGAGCTCGACGACGGCAGTCCGAACCACCACGTGCCGAGATTCCAGATGATCGCGGCGATCAGCAAGGCGAACACCATCGCGAAGCCGGCGCTGCTGCCGACCTGCAGGATCAGTTCGACGGGCAGCAGTTGCAGCACGCCGAAAGCCACCGCGCCGCTCGACGTCAACACGCCGAGAAAATTCCAGCTGCCGGACCACACCACGGCGAAGTTCGGCGCAAGCGAATGCGTGTAGATCACGGTCGCGACCGCATTGGCCGTGTCGTGAAAGCCGTTGACGAACTCAAAACCCAGCGCGATCAACAGTGCAATGCCGAGTAGCACGTAAGGCAGAACCGAGCTTTCGCGAACGGGTTGCAGATCGTCCAGTAAGTGCACAGCGCAATACACCGCGCCCACCAGAATCACTGCGAGGAAAATGACGAGGCTGATGTTGCGCCCCTTTCCGGCAGCAGTGCCTGGCTGTGGATACGAAAGTTCCGGCATGACGTGAGCCCCAGGGAGTTTGTCGGGAGTTTCCGATCCTGCGGGGCGTGTGTGTCGTAATGATGACAGTGGCGTGACGCAGCGCTGCGCCGTCGTGGCGCGCGAGCAGGGGCGCGGCCACTGGCGGTGCGTCGCCTTCAGAGTACGGGTTACAGGTTGTCGGATGAGGATGCTCAGATGTCCGAAAAGGCCTGGCCCGCACGATCCGTCATGAGGCGGAGATCACTTCGCCGCTCGCGCCGCCACCGAGACTGCGTTTGTAGGCCTGCGCTACCAAGGCAACTGGCACGCCTTGCGACGGATCGCGGCCCATCGACTCGAGTGTCTCGGCGACCCAGCCCGGGCTGACCACGTTCACGCGGGCTTTGCCGCGCAGTTCGAGCGCCGCCGAACGTGCGAACGCTTCCACGCCGGCATTCACGACGCTGACGGCCGCGCTGCCTTCCATCGGCTGCTGCGCGAGCGTACCGCTCGTCAGCGTGAAGCACGCGCCTTGCGACACGTGTGCCGCGCCGCAGCGCACCAGATTGACCTGGCCCATCAACTTGTTGGCAAGACTGAACGAGAAATCGTCGTCGGAGAGCGAGGCGAGCGGGGCGAACTTCGCTGCGCCCGCCGTGCAGACAACCGCGTCGAGTTTGCCGGCTTGCTGGTACATCGATTCGATGCTGGCTTTGTTCGACAGATCCACGTGAAGATCGGAACCCTTGCGGCTCGCGGTGACGATGTCGTGTTCGGCGGCGAGCAGCTTGACCACCTCGCCGCCGATCAGACCTGTTGCACCGACAATCAGTATTCGCATACCAAGCTCCTGAAAGCTGTTCGTGTTTGCGCCGATCTGGGTTGCGGCGCCAGTGCGCGGCCGAACGGCCTCGCGTCAGTTAAAGATAGTCGCTTCGTGGTCGCGATGTCGACGAACACAGAAAAAAGACCATGCTCGCTGCGAGGCGAGCGAGGCTTGCGTTGGATCATGCGTGCGGCCCGTCGAAGCGACACAGTCGTCACGTCAATTTTAGTTGGGCGCTTTTTTTGCTACTGTGTTGATAGGGTGTTCTCAAAGGGGCTTTGATGAAGCGCGAAAATCCGAAAGGCGAGAAACAACCCGTCGACAGCGACCCCGCGGTTAAAGCGCGCTCCGCGCAAGAGGCCTTCGCGTCGTATGCGGCGCCTCTTGTCGATCACGCGATCGAATACGCCAACGCGGTGCACGAAGACCCGTCGCCGGAAGCGCTGCACAAATTGCGTGTCTCGCTGCGGCGTTTGCGCTCTTTGTGGTGGGCCTTCGAACCCTTGCTGGAGAAAGGCGAAAACACCCGGCAACGGGCGCTCTATAAGTACCTGGCCACGGCCGCCGGCAAAACGCGCGACTGGGACATTCTGATCGAATTGCTGACGCGCGACGATAACGGCGCACGCAGCGGCGCGAGCGAAATAGCGCCCAAACTCAAGGACGCTCGCGGCGCCGCGTTGACGACGAGCCGCGAGACGCTCTCGAACGCCGACGTCAAGCATCTGCTGCGCGAAGCCTTGTCCAGCGCGTCCAAAGAACTGAATACCGCACATGAACGCATGCCGCTGCAAAAATTCGCGGACCAACGCGTGGCCGCTTCAGAGCGCTCGTTGAAGAAGCGGTTAAAACGAGCGCGACGTGCGAAGCGCTCCAACTACATTGCCTTCCACAATGTGAGGAAGGCGGGCAAGAAACTGCGCTATCTGCTCGAGTTTTTCGAGCCCGTCCTGAGTGGTGGCCGCAAACGCACCCTCAAACGTTTGAAGCAGATCCAGAAACGTTTCGGTACGCTGAACGATGTGGTCGCAAGTGAGATGTTGCTGCGCGACAATACGACCTTGCTCGCCGGCGTCGGCGATCCTGAAGCGGCGCTTCACTGGCTCGGCAAGGAGCGCAAGCGCCGGATGCGTTCGGCGGCCGGACTGCTGCGCAAGCTGTAATACAGCTACGGCGGCGAGAAGGTCGCTGTGATCGTGCCGGCTCAGCTGCCTTGCGTGCCGCGCGGCGCGAACCCGCGCAACGTGATCGCCCCGAGCGCTTCGCCGCGCGATGCCGACGCGCGGCCGGCGGTGCCCGGCTCGTCGATCAAGGCAAGCGGTTCGACCGGAAAGCCGCGCCGCTGCCAGGCATCGAGGCCGCCTCGCAGCGCGCGAATCCGCGTGTAGCCGTTATCGCGCATGCGTTGCGTGATTTCGAACGCGGTGGCGCTGTCCGGGCAAATGCAGTAGATCACCATGTCGTGCGCCCGCAGCGCCCCGTCAATCTGCTCCCGCGAATGCGGATCGAGCGCGAGCGCGCCGGGAATGCGGCACGGCGCTTCGAGCGAGGGCGCCTGCGGACGGGCATCGAGCACCTTGGGCGGTGGCGCGAGCCGGCGCCAGCCGTCGGCGGCCGCTTGTGCCGCCGCGGCGTCCCTGAAGCGGCGGCGTTCGCGTCGTCGTTGCTCCAGACGGAAGACCAGATAGAGCAGTGCGGTGGCCAGCAAAATGTCGATGACTGTGCCGCCACGCGCTTTGACGAATTCGAGCAGCATATGCAGCTGCCGTTCCGCCGCAGCGCCGCCTAGCAGCCAGAAGGCTGCCCACGCGAGGGCGCCGGCGAAATCCCAGACCGCATAGATGCGGACGTCGACGGCGGTCGTACCCATCAGCGGCGGGGTGACGAGCGCGAGTCCGGGGACGAATTTCGAGATCGACACGAGCGGCACACCGAAGCGCTCGAACAGCGCGCGCGCCTTGTCCACTCTTGAATCGACGGCGGGCGAGAGCCGCCCTAGCGCCGCGATCAGCTTGCGGCCATACAGGCGGCCGGCCGTAAACCATGCGCCGTCGCCGATCAGCGCGCCGAGCACGGCGGCGCCGAGGACCGGCCAGAACGACAGCGTGCCGGCGGCAATCGCGGATCCCGCGAACAGCAGCATGGGCACTGCCGGGATCGGCACGCCGAGGCGCGTCAACAGAACGTTGAGGAACACGACCGCGCCGCCCCAGGTCGACACCGCCGAAGACGGAAATGCTACCAATTGAGGAGCTCCTGTTTTTTGCGGTTGAGCCGGCGTGCTTCCGGGGTTTCTACAGACGGTTGCAAAGCGTGTACCCGAACGGCCTGCCGGCGGCTGCCACGTGAGCGGCGCTCCGTTCGCTCAGGATACTCGATGGATTTGCCGCCGGGCCAGCATTGACGGCGTCGTCGTGAGCGAGCTGACCTGGTTCATTGACTCGCTTTTTGACTTGCCCCGTTTTGCAATTTCGTTCAAGACCGCCACTTGTCGTGCCTTTACTCTGCGTGCTCGATCCAACCAACAGGACAGCACCATGAACTCGCGGTATGCCGGATATCTGTTTTGCGCGCTGGCGATGGTCGGCGTCGGCAGCACGGTGGTGGTCAGCAAATCCATCGCGGCCGGACTGCCGCCATTCAGCGCGACCGCGTTGCGCTTCGCGATTGCCTTTCCGCTGTTCGTGCTGGCGATGCGCTGGCGAGGCGTGCGCTGGCCGCGTCTGGACCGGCGCGATACGCTGCTCGTGATCGCCCAGGCGGGCGCGGGGAGCGTCGGCTATACGGTATTGCTGATCAGCGGGATGAAACTCGCCTCGGCTGCCGACGCCGGGGTGATTGCCGGCACCTTGCCCGCCGTGTCGGCCGGCGTTGCCATGCTCGCGCTCGGCGAGCGCCCCGCGCCCGCGTTGATCGGCGCGATCCTGCTAGCGACGGCGGGCGTGCTGGCCTGCACCGTGCACACCGTGCATCCCGGCGATTTTGCCGCGCCGCATATGGCCAGTTCGCTGGCGGGCAACGCGCTGGTGTTTCTCGCGATCGTCTGCGAGGCGTTGTTCATTCTGCTCAATCGCAAGCTGCGCACGGCGGTGGCGCCGTTGCCGCTGTCGGCGCTGATGTGCGGCATCGGTTTCGCGGTGGCGATCGTGCCGGCCTGCTTCGAAAAGCCGTGGACCTTGCCGGTGGATGCGAGCGCACTCGGCGGCGTGCTGTATTACGCGCTGGTGCCGACCGTGCTGGGCTTCGTGCTCTGGTATGCGGGCGCCGCTCGGTTGAGCGGCGCCGAAGCGGGATTGATGACCGCGCTCGTGCCGGTGAGCGCGGTGGCATTGGCTGCGATGGTGTTGGGCGAGTCGGTCAGTGCGGCGCAACTGGCCGGTGTCGCGTGCGTGCTGGGCGCGGTGTTGCTGGCCACTTTCGGCCAGCTGCGCGTGAGGCGGAGCGTGGCATGAGGCAGGCATGCCCCGCTTGCGCGCAACCTGGGTCTAGGTATTGGCGACCGCCATCACGCCCGGATTGCCGACGATCGACAGAAACTCGCGACGTGTCGACGGATCCGTGCGGAACGTGCCGAGCATGCGTGAGGTGACCATTGTCACGCCGGCCTTGTGCACGCCGCGCGTCGACATGCATTGATGCGCGGCTTCGAGAATCACGCCGACGCCCGCCGGTTGCAGCACTTCGTTCAAGGTGTCGGCGATCTGCACCGTCATCTTTTCCTGGATCTGCAAGCGTTTGGCGAACGCATCGACCAGCCGCGCCAGCTTGGAGATGCCGACCACGCGATGCCCCGGCAGATACGCCACGTGCGCGCGTCCGATGATCGGCACCATGTGATGTTCGCAGTAACTTTCGAAGCGGATGTCTTTCAGCACGATCATTTCGTCGTAGCCGTCCACTTCGGAGAAGGTGCGGGCGAGGATCTCGCGCGGGTCGACCTGATAGCCCGCGTAAAACTCCTCATAGGACCGCACCACGCGCGCCGGCGTGTCGATCAGGCCTTCACGCGCCGGGTCGTCGCCGGCCCAACGCAACAGCACGCGAACCGCTGCTTCAGCTTCTTCGCGGCTCGGGCGCTCGGTTGCGGTTATCGGTTTGGTTTTCTTCGCCTTGCTACTGGTCATCCGTCGCTCCTACGGGATCGCGCGTCGACTCTGTACGGAGCGCGCGGGTTCAATGAGTGCGGCCATTGTTCCATGTTTTGCAACGTGTCGTGCCGATGTCCCTGTGTGCCGTCAGGGCAGCTCATTTGGGCCATTCGTCCAGCGCGTCGTTAAACAGTTCGGCCACCACGCTGCGCAGCCAGCTTCCACGCGGATCGTTATGAAACTTGCGATGCCAATGCTGGCGCAGATCGAAATGCGGCAGCGGTAAAGGCGGCTCGACCAGCGTGATCGACGCATGCTCCGACACGTACGCGAAGCCGATCGCATGCGGCACGGTGGCGAGCAGATCGGTGCGCGCGAGGATGAACGGCAGGCTCATGAAGTGAGGCGTTTCGAGCACGGCGCGGCGCTTGATGCGCTTCTTCTCCAGGTACTGCTCGAGCACTTCCTGGCTGCGTCCTTCCGCGCGCACCACGGCGTGACCCGACGCCACGTACTGCGCCAGCGTGAGCGGCGCCTTCGCCAGTGGATGTTGCGCGCGCATCAGGCAGATGAAGCGATGCGTGAAAAGACGCTGCTGGAAGAAGTTATTGCCCGCCAGGTCGGGGAAATAGCCGATCGCCAGATCGACGTCGCCCGATTCGAGCCCGCGTTCCACCTGCGACGGCGAGACCGTCACCGAGCGCAGGTTCGCAAACGGCGCGCGTTCGGCGAACAGTTGCAGGAGCCGCGGCAGAAACACGATCTCGCCGACGTCGGAGAGCGCGATGGAGAACGTATGGGTGCTGGTGGCCGGGTCGAATTCCTGCACGTCGAGCATGCCTTTCTCGATGCGCGAAAGCGCGTCGCGCGCGGCGGGCAGGATGGCGAGCGCGCGCGGCGTCGGCTCCATGCCTTTGGACGTGCGCACGAACAGCGGATCGTCGAAGTACTCCCGCAGCTTGCCTAGCGCGGTGCTCACGCGCGGCTGGCTGACGCCGAGCTGCTCGGCCGCGCGGCTGACATTGCGCGTGTCTTCCATCGCGACGAGGTAGGGGATCAGGTTCAGATCCAGGTTTGTTTCAGACATGCTCGATGACCTGCCGCGCGGAAAGCGTATTCGATAAGTGGATAGAGGTTAGCCCAATAATCTCCTGTTTGGATAGTGCCGCTCTTCGCCCCGACCGGCCGACGCCAACAACAAACCGCCATGTCAGGCAGCAAGAACCTATGATTAAGGGGAATTCCCTGCCTTGACAACCTGCACGATGGACTACCATAATCGCCTCAGCGTTCGCTAAACGAATCCATGTTCATACAACGAACAAATTTGAAGCGAGCAAACCAACGGCGCCAGCTTCGCATCGCACTTGGCGAGCCGCCGCCAGCATTGGCCGGAGACCGTCCCGCTCAAGCCCTGCCCGCATGGCAGCAAGGTTGACGGCACGCAGCGCCTTCAAAGGAAATTCGACATGATCAACAAGATTTTCGAGTCACTTCAATCGGCGGTCGCCGATGTCAACGACGGCGCAACCGTCATGATCGGCGGCTTCGGCACGGCCGGCATGCCGTCGGAGCTGATCGACGCGCTGATCGAACAGGGCGCGCGCGAACTCACCATCGTCAACAATAACGCCGGTAACGGCGATATCGGCCTCGCCGCGTTGCTCAAAGCCAAACGCGTGCGCAAGATCATCTGCTCGTTTCCGCGCCAAAGCGATTCGTACGTGTTCGACGCGTTGTATCGCGCTGGCGAACTCGAACTCGAACTGGTGCCGCAGGGCAATCTGGCGGAGCGTATTCGCGCGGCGGGCGCGGGCATCGGCGGCTTTTTCACGCCGACCGGCTATGGCACCAAGCTCGCCGAAGGCAAGGAAACCCGTCTGATCGACGGCCGGCATTACGTGCTGGAGGCGCCGCTGCATGCGGACTTCGCGCTGATCAAGGCGTATAAGGCCGATCGCTGGGGCAATCTCACGTATCGAAAGACGGCTCGGAACTTTGGACCGATCATGGCCAGTGCGGCAAAAACCGCGATCGTGCAGGTGTCGCAAGTCGTACCGCTCGGCGAACTCGATCCGGAAAACATCGTGACGCCCGGCATTTTCGTGCAGCGCGTGATCGAAGTGCCGCAAGCGGCCCACGCCCCGATGCCCAATCCTCACGACGCTGCCGCCTGATTCGGAGACCGACATGAAAAAACTGACCCGCGATGAAATGGCCAAGCGCGTTGCGCTGGATATCCCCGAAGGCGCGTACGTCAACCTCGGCATCGGCGTGCCGACGCTGGTGGCCAACCACCTCGCCGCAGACAAGGAAATCTTTCTGCACAGCGAAAACGGCCTGCTCGGCATGGGCCCGGCGCCCGCCAAAGGCGAGGAAGACGACGAACTGATCAACGCCGGCAAGCAGCACGTCACGTTGCTCAAGGGCGGCGCATACTTCCACCACGCGGATTCGTTCGCGATGATGCGCGGCGGCCATCTGGATTTCTGCGTGCTCGGCGCCTTCCAGGTGTCGGCGAGGGGCGATCTGGCAAACTGGCACACTGGTGCACCCGATGCGATTCCGGCAGTCGGCGGCGCGATGGATCTGGCGATCGGCGCGAAGCAGGTGTATGTGATGATGGAGCACCTGACCAAGCAGGGCGAGAGCAAGATCGCCGCTGAATGCTCATACCCGGTGACGGGCGTGGGTTGCGTCAACCGTATCTATACGGATCTGGCGATGATCGATGTGACCGACAAGGGCCTCGTGGTGCGCGAGATTTTCTCGGACATCGATTTCGACGCATTGCACAAGCTGACCGGTGTGCCGCTGATCGACGGCACGCAAGCGGCTTAACGCGCCCGCAACGCGCCGCGCGACGCTGGCCCAGGAGCCGGCGTCGCCGCGGCGCGAACTTCACTTCCGACACCCTCGATCATCGACGTCATCATGCTCGACTCCAGCGCCCGTCTCACCGGACTTCTTTGCGGCACGCAGCCGATGAACGACATCTGGGCGCCGCGCGCCACGCTGCAACGGATGCTCGACGTGGAAGCGGCGCTCGCGCGCGCTTCGGCCGCGCACCAAGTGATTCCGCAAACGGCGGTGGCCGCGATCGAAGCCGCTTGCCAAGCCGACCAACTCGACGCCGACGCACTCGCACGCGACGCCGCGCTCGGTGGCAATCTCGCGATTCCGCTCGTCAAGCAACTCACCGCGTGCGTCAAGGCCGCCGACGCCGAAGCATCGAAATACGTGCATTGGGGCGCCACGAGCCAGGACATCATCGACACGGCGACGGTGCTGCAACTGCGCGACACCTTCGATCTGCTCGACAACAGTTTGCAAGCCACCTGCGACGCCGTGGCGAAACTCGCGGCCACGCATCGCGCCACGCCGATGATCGGCCGCACCTGGTTGCAGCAGGCGCTGCCCATCACGCTCGGCCTGAAATTCGCGCAATGGCTCGACGCACTGCTGCGTCATCGTGAGCGGCTCGATGCGTTGCGCGCGCGCGTGCTGGTGCTGCAATTCGGCGGCGCGGCGGGCACGCTGGCGAGCCTGCGCGATGCGGCGCCGCAAGTCACGCACTCGCTCGCTGAAGAACTCGGCCTTGCCGTGCCGACGCTGCCGTGGCATACGCAGCGCGATCGGATTGCCGACACGGCGTCGATGTTCGGCATGCTGATCGGCACACTCGGCAAGATCGCGCGCGACATCTCGCTGCAGATGCAAACCGAAATCGACGAACTCGCCGAACCGGCCGCGGCCGGCAAGGGCGGTTCGTCGACCATGCCGCACAAGCGCAATCCGGTCGGTTGCGCCGCCGTGCTGACGGCCGCCACGCGAGCGCCGGGGCTGGTCGCCACGGTATTCGCCGGCATGGTGCAGGAGCACGAACGCGCGCTCGGCGGCTGGCAAGCCGAGTGGGACGCGCTGCCGGATCTCGCGCGTCTCGCGGGCGGCGCGCTCGCCAACATCGAGCAGATCGCAACGGGGCTGAACGTCAACGTGCCGCGCCTTGCCGCCAATCTCGACGTCACGCATGGCCTGATTCTCGGCGAAGCGGTGATGCTCGCGCTCGGCGACAGCATCGGCCGGCTCGACGCGCATCATCTGGCGGAGCGCGCGTCGAAAGCCGCGATCCGCGACGGCCAGACGCTGTTCGACGTGCTCGCAGCGGACCCGGCCGTCACCACGCATCTTCCGCTCGAGCGCCTGAAGCAACTGCTCGATCCGGCCCAATACGTCGGCCAGGCGCACGCTTATGTGGACGCCGCGCTGGCACTTCACACCACGCGCTCGCAGCGCGACCATTCCAGGGAGTAACCGGCATGCCTTACGCCGCAGTCAATGGGACCGAGCTTCACTATCGGATCGACGGCGACCGTCACGGCAACGCGCCGTGGATCGTGTTGTCGAATTCGCTCGGCACGGATCTGTCCATGTGGGCGCCGCAAGTCGCGGCGCTGTCGAAACATTTTCGCGTGCTGCGCTACGACACGCGCGGTCATGGCCATTCGGAAGCGCCGAAGGGCCCGTACACGATCGAACAACTGACCGGCGACGTGCTCGGCCTGATGGATACGCTGAAGATCGCCCGCGCACATTTCTGCGGAATTTCCATGGGCGGCCTGACCGGCGTTGCGTTGGCAGCGCGTCACGGCAACCGGTTGGAACGCGTCGTGCTGTGCAATACGGCGGCGCGCATCGGTTCACCTGAAGTGTGGATCCCGCGCGCCGCGAGAGCGCGCACCGAAGGCATGCGCGCGCTCGCCGATGCCGTGCTGCCGCGCTGGTTCACGGCTGACTACGTCGAGCGCGAGCCGGTGGTGCTCGCCCTGATTCGCGACGTCTTCGTGCATACCGACAAGGAAGGCTACGCGTCGAATTGCGACGCCATCGACGCGGCCGACCTGCGCCCTGAAGCGCCGGGCATCAAGGTGCCGGCGCTGGTGATCAGCGGCACGCACGATCTGGCCGCGACACCGGCGCAAGGGCGCGAACTGGCGCAGTCGATTTCCGGCGCGCGCTACGTGGAGCTGGACGCCTCGCACATTTCCAACATCGAGAAAGCCGACGCTTTCACGAAGACTGTGATCGACTTCCTGACGGAGCAGAAATGAACGACGAAGATCGCTACGAAGCCGGCCTCGATGTGCGCCGCGCGGTGCTGGGCAGTGCGCACGTCGACCGGTCGCTTGCGAACCGCAATGAGTTGACGGAAGAGTTTCAGAATTTCATCACCCGCTATGCGTGGGGCGAAATCTGGACGCGTGACGGCTTGCCGCGCCACACGCGCAGCCTGCTGACCATCGCGATGATGGTAGCGCTCAATCGCAGCGAGGAACTCGCACTGCATCTGCGCGCCGCGAAGAACAACGGCGTGACGCGCGAGCAGATCAAGGAAGTGCTAATGCAAACCGCGATCTATTGCGGCGTGCCGGCGGCGAATTCGGCGTTTCATCTGGCGGATAAGCTGTTCCGCGAAGACGACGCAGCGGCAGCTCAGCCGTAGGCATGTAATCGCGATGGCGCGTCAGGCAGCGTGCGAATGCACGCTGCTTCTGAACATCGACGATGTCTGATTTCATCCAGCCTGCAATGGGCTGTGATAAGAATGCCAGGTATTCCATGGCGTTCGACCTGCGCGCCGCGCAGCGTGGGATCTGACCGTAGATCTCACAAGTCTGTATCTCTTGTCGAATTCCCTGACGTTTTAGGGCGTGCGTTCCTACAAGAGTTCCGCATATTCCTACCTGAATGCCATCCCTTTCGTAGAGTTTTTCCGCTGCGTTGGCTTTAACATGAACGGCAATCCGCGTCGGATAAAATATTCCAAATACATTTCGGATTCCTATAGGTGAGGACCTTTTTATAAAGACGCTTCCATAATCTTGTCGGGCCATCAAATGAAGAAGGTTGCGGTAATTTGCGGAGCGCTGGCGTTCAGTCCGACTAGGGTGCGGCCATGAACTCGCGTGCGCCAATCGGCGCACAGGGCAGCGGCTTGATCTATTTCTCTTCGGTCCCGTTCGACAGTTACGCCCAGCGTCCACATTTCATGGCGTCGGCGTTCGCCGATCACGGTTTCGACAAAGTAATGTGGATCGACCCGTACCCAACCCGTTTGCCAACTTTCGCCGACTTCAGCCGGCTAGGCACACGCCCACCGGCGCCGTCGCATGCCAACGACTCGCGCATTCTGGTACTACGTCCATCCGCGCTTCCGATCGAACCGCTTCCCATGGCCGGCCTTATCAATCGCATCGTTGCGTGGAGGCCAGTGCTTGTGCAAGTGATCGAGTTCGCACGCGGGACGGAGCATTGCGTGCTCGCGATCGGGCGTCCTAGCAAACTCGCGGAATGGGCGCTGACTCACGTTCCGCACCAACGATCGTTCGCCGACATTCTGGACAATTTTCCAGCGTTTTATCGGGGAATTTCCCGCTGCGCGATGCGCATTCGGATGCGGGCGATCTGCCGGAAAGTCACCGATGTGTATTGCTCCTCGTCACAACTAGCGCTCGATTTGAGCCCGATAAGACGGGACGCCCTAGTGGTTTTGAACGGCTATCGTACGGACAACCTGCCTCTGCCGTCCCCATCAGGAAAACGGAAATACATCGGCTACGTCGGCACGATCGGCGAGTGGTTCGATTGGCCGCTTGTGCGCTCGCTGGCAGCAGCCTTGCCGGATGTGCCAATACGGCTAATTGGCCCGGAATTTGTCGCTCGCCCGGCCGATTTGCCGGCAAATATCGAATGCCTGGGCGAACGGCCACAAGATGAGATCGCCGCGCTCGTAGGCGAATTCGCAGTGGGATTGATTCCATTTCGGATCAACGATCTGACTGCGGGCGTAGATCCCATCAAGTTCTACGAATATCGTTGCATGGGAGTCCCTGTCTGGTCGACTCGGTTCGGCGAAATGCGCACGAGAACCGCTGCGGACGGCGTCCATCACATCGCCCACGATTCGCTCTGGCAGCATCTCTGGGACGCCGCGAATCGGAGCGATCACGGTTTTCCGGGGCTTGCGGAATTTCGCGCAAATGTATCCTGGAGCAAGCGGTTCGAGCCAATTCTTGCGCGCGCCCGCATGGCTTCGGCAGAGCGCGACGCCGCGCAACCTTTTGTACACGGCGGGTTTCCGGTCACGCGTGACAGCCACTCGACCCAGACCTCTCATCTAACTCGACAACACAATGGCAGAGAGTAGTTTTATAAAAAACGGGGTGGAGTTCACTCATCAGACGGCTCCGCGTGCGGTTGTCGCCGATCTGTTCGCGCACCGCCATTTACTGTTTCAACTTGTGCGCCGTGACATAGAAGGTCGTTATCGAGGTTCGCTATTCGGCATCTTTTGGGCGTTTCTCAATCCGTTGCTGATGTTGTCGGTCTATACGATCGTGTTCGGCGTGTTCCTTCACACACGCTGGGCCGGTACGTCCAGCAGCCTACAGTTTTCGGTCGTCCTGTTCGCTGGCCTGGTCGTGTTTAACTTCTTTTCCGAATGTGTGAATCGCGCGCCCGCATTGATTCCCAGTAACGTCAACTTCGTGAAGAAAGTGGTATTTCCGCTCGAGCTTCTGCCATGGGTGATCGTTGGCACGGCACTCTTCCACGCCTGTATCAGTCTGGCAGTGTGGACGGTGTTTTCGGCTTTCGTGTATGGCACGGTCCATTGGACGCTGGTGTTATTGCCGCTGATTTTCGTACCGCTTATTTTTTTGGTGCTGGGATTCAGTTGGATCATTAGTTCGCTCAGCGTCTACTTGCGCGACATCGGCCAGGTGATAGGCGTGTTGACTTCGGTCGTCATGTTTTTATCGCCGATCTTCTATGCAATCGAGTCATTGCCCAAAGCATTTCAGACGTTGTTGCACGCTAATCCGCTGACCTTCATCGTCGAGCAGGCGCGTCAGGTCATGATTCAAGGCGGCCTGCCAGATTTCGCTTCTCTAGCAATGTTTACCGCCGTCAGCGCCGTATTCGCGTGGCTGTCACTGCGTTGGTTCCAGAAAGCAAGGGACGGATTCGCGGATGTACTCTGAACCCACCATCACACCTATGCAGAGGCCGGATGGCGAGGTTGCTATCCACATCGAAGACTTGTCGAAGCGCTTCGGCGTCTACCATTCGCCGCTGGAACGCCTGAAACACATCGTTTCGCCACGCAGGACAAAAGGCTTCAGCGAATTCTGGGCACTCAGCCATGTCGACCTGACTATCGCCCGCGGCGAAACGTGCGCGATCATCGGCCGCAATGGTTCAGGGAAGTCCACGCTGCTGCAGATTCTCTGCGGCACGTCGCGCGGCACCTCCGGACGTGTCGCTGTAAACGGCCGGGTGGCCGCCCTTCTGGAGCTAGGCGCCGGCTTCAACACCGATTTCACAGGGCGTGAGAATGTCTATGTCAACGGCGCCGTACTCGGACTCTCGCATGCTGAGATCGATGAGCGCTTCGCTGACATCGAAGCTTTCGCAGAAATCGGCGATTTCATCGATCAGCCCGTCAAGACCTATTCGAGTGGCATGTACGTGCGTCTGGCGTTTGCCATTGCGATTCACGTCGATCCGCAGATTCTGATCGTCGACGAAGCACTCGCTGTCGGCGACGCGCGTTTTCAGGCGAAATGTCTGAACCGAATCAAGAAAATGCAAGCCGATGGCGTCACGCTCCTGTTCGTGTCCCATGACATCGGCGCCGTTCGCACGCTATGCGAACGGGCGCTGTGGCTCGATCAAGGCAAGGTGCGGATGCTTGCCGACGCGTTTTCGGTGACGGCGCAATATAGCCAGTTTCTTTTCGAGGGCGCGGATGGTGCCGCCGACTTGACGGGCATTGAAAGCAGGCAGGAACCCTCTGTGGAGGGCAAAAGCGAGGCCTCGCAGCATGTGCTCGAACCAACCTCATTTCGCGAACCGGTACAGCCACATACCAACGTCAGCAGCGACGAACTGATGTTAGCGAAGCGGCCAATCAATCACTGGGGCAGCCACATTGGCTCGATTATCGAGGCGGGCATTTACAACTGCCGGGGCGAGCGGGCATCTGTTTTTCTTGATCGCGAGTTGATCGAAGTGAGGGTGAAATTCTGTCCGCCTTTGAACGCCGATTTGAGCACCATGAGCGTTGCTTTCTCGCTGAAGGATTTGCGCGGCACGGATCTGATCGTGTCGACGACGTGGGATCAGCGGCGGTTGAACTTCGACCAGGCAGGCGGCGCGGCGTGCGTAACATTCCGATTTCAGAATCGGTTGAACAAGGGCAGCTATTTACTGGCGGTTGCGCTGGAGGACCGGGCTGGCGTCACACCTCAATATTACGAGTACATCGAAGGCGCGCAATATTTTGCGTCTTTTGTCGAGGAGAACGTCTTCGGATCGTTCCTCGTCGACGTTGAGCAGACGCTTAAGCCGTCACGTAACGCCCATTCAGAAAAACGAGCATTTGTATGAGACAGGACACGATCAATAGCAATGCATATTGGGATCAACGTTTTAGCCACGATTGGGAAAGTAACGGTGGCCAGGAGCAAAGCCGTTTCTTCGCCGAAGTCGCGATCGAGGCGATGCCTCAGTGGCTTTCAAACGAGATCAAATGGAACAAGCTAACCGTTTGCGACTGGGGATGCGCGCAGGGTGATGGCACGGAAGCCTTGGCACAATCCTTATGTTGGGACGTGACCGGCATCGATTTCTCCGGACCGGCAATCGAGACGGCACAACAACGCTATAGCCGCGCCAGGTTCTTGCAGGAGAACTTGCTAGATAATCCCACGCGGCCACGATTCGACGTGGTCTTCTCTTCGAACACGCTTGAACACTTCGCCAATCCTTGGAGGGTGTTCGATCAGATAGCGGAGTACGCGTCGCGGTTCGTCGTTTTGCTGCTGCCCTATCGGGAGTTCAACCGGCATGCCGAGCATGAGGTCACTTTCGACGGGCGCAATATTCCGGTCGCTCCCAATCCTGCATGGTCTTTGGTGTATCACTCAGTAGTCGATACGCGGCTTCGCGAACCGAGCTATTGGCTCGGCGAACAAATATTGCTGGTCTTCGCCCGCACCGAATGGCTCGCGGCACGCCACTTCTCGCTGGCGGACCTGACGTTATACGAGACGCGCGAGGCGGCCCGCGCATGGGCCCTCGATTCGCGAAGAAGCCTCGAACATCCGTTTGCAATGGCCGAAGTGCATGCAGAGCGTGTCGGGGAGCAACTGCGCACCGTGCTTGCGGCCAAAGAGGCGCGGCATGCCAGAGAACTCGAAATTGCCTGTGAGGAATTGAAGCGAGAACAGGCGCGCGCCGGCGAGCTGGACGCTCAACTCATTGGCGAGCGAAGCCGCGCCACAGTGGCGGAACAGCGCGTTGTGGTGGAGGAAGAGCGTGCGGCGCAGTTACACCTTGAGATAAATATGCTGCGGGCGCAACTGGAAACGACGCGCGCGCAGGTTGAAAAAGCGAAGTCGGCGGCTTCCCTGCAAGATTCGCTTGACGACGAGCGCGACAAGACGCGTCAGTTGTCGGAGGAAAACGCGACACATCTCGCGAAGGCGCATCAACTGGAAGAGCGCTTACATTTTCTTCAGTATCGCGAGCGAGCGTTAGCGACCGAAATCAGCACTTTGCTCGCAACAAAAAGCTGGCGAATGACGGCGCCACTGCGCGCACTTCGCGGTTCCCCGGACTGGATGAAGCGGCGTTTACGCGATGTGAATTACGCCTATGTCCACGGCGGTGCGCGCAACGTGCTTTACCGGTCTGCCGGCTGTTTCGCCAAGCATCTTAAGCGATCGCGACAACAGCCCGCTGTCGTTTTGCCAGCCGCCTCATCCGCTGTCACGATGGCGACGCCCGTTACCACTGCCTCCGGCCCTGCGTCGGTAGTGGCGAGATCCTCCCCGCGCGCGCTGGCGGATGTCTTTGTATTCAGTATTATCGACTGGCACTTCCGGATTCAACGCCCTCAGCATCTTGCCCGGGAATTTGCGCGGGCCGGGCACCGCGTGTACTTCTTCTCGAATCATTTCGAGGATGCGAAGGAACCCGGTTTCTCGGTTGAGCAACTCGACGAGACGCTACCGCTCTATCAGATCAAACTCAAGGTCGACCAAGCCCCGGCTATCTATTTTTCCGTGCCCGCGCCAAAGGTTATCGAACAAATTCTGGAAGGGCTTCGGTTGTTTCGGCAATGGAGCGGCACCACGCGGTCGTATGCCCTGGTCCAACACGGATACTGGGCGCCGGTCGCCACACGCCTGCAGGCCGAATGTGTGGCCTATGACTGCATGGATCATCACGAGGGCTTCGGCAATGTGCCGCGTGAGCTGCTCGATCTGGAAGAAACGATGATGAGACGCGCCGACTTACTCGTGGCCACGTCTTCGTGGCTAGAAGACCACGCTCGTCAATACAATCCTCATGTCGAGGTGATCCGCAACGCCGGGCAGTACCAGGATTTCTGTCATCCACCGGTTGACCGCTTTGTGGACCGGCGCGGTCGCCGCGTGATCGGCTATTACGGCGCGATTGCCGAATGGTTTGATGCAGAACTCGTGGCACGCGTCGCCGAGGAGTTTCCTGATGCGCTGATTTTGCTGGTCGGGGCCGATACAGCCGGCGTCGCGGCCCGACTTAGCGTATTCACCAATGTGGAAATGGTCGGCGAAGTGCCCTATGCACGGCTTCCGTACTACCTGTACGCCTTTGACGTCTGCATGCTGCCGTTCAAGGTGATGCCGCTCACACTCGCGACCAACCCGGTCAAGATTTATGAGTATCTCGGTGCGGGCAGTTCGGTTGTTTCGATCGATCTGCCGGAGATGAAGCAGTTCGGCGACCTGGTGAGAATCGCAGCGACGCATGACGAGTTTCTGGAGCAAATCAGGCGCGCCGTCACCGCGTTGCCCGATGCGAAACGGATTGTGGACCAGCGCAAGGCATTTGCGGCCGGTCAGACGTGGGCCCACCGGGTCGAAAGCTTCCGCCGTGCTATCGACGCATTGCCGCGAGCCAAGGTCAGCGCGATCGTTCTGACCTATAACAATCTGCCACTAACAAAAGATTGTCTGGAAAGCCTTGAACAGCAGGACAGCGGCGTCGATCTGGAAATTGTTGTCGTCGACAACGCGTCAACCGACGGATCGGCCGACTACCTCGTGTCGTGGGCGGCGTCGCGACCGAACGCAAAGCTCATCCTGAATGCGGAGAATCGTGGTTTTGCGGGCGGTAACAACGTGGGTCTTGCCGCGGCCACCGGCGATTATCTGGTAATTCTGAACAACGACACCGTCGTCACTCGCGGCTGGGCACGGCGCATGGTCAATCATTTTAGAAATCATCCTCGGCTCGGGATCCTTGGTCCGCTGACGAACAATATCGGCAACGAGGCCCGAGTCGAGACGAACTACGTTGATCTGCCGTCGATGCATCCCGAGGCCGCCGTGCTCACCGAGCCTAATCTCGGTATGTTGTTCGAACTCGACACGGTCGCATTTTTCTGTGCGATGCTGCCGCGCTCGACCTTTGAGCTGTGCGGTCCGCTATGTGAGGACTACGGTCTCGGTTTCTTCGAAGACGACGACTACTGCCGGCGCGTGCAGGCGGCAGGGCTGGTTGTCGGTTGCGCGGAGGACGTCTTCATCCACCATCATCTGTCGGCGTCGTTCAATCAGTTGGGGGCGGAGCGGAAGCGGCAACTGCTGGAAACCAATCGCGCAATCTATGAATCGAAATGGGGCCCTTGGACGCCGCACCAGTATCGGCGTCACGGTGCTAAACGTGCATGGCGTACATTCGCATAACAGCAACAATTGAATGCTTACTGGATGAAGGGTATCGGCAGATACCCTGAACTCAAAATCGGAACGTCAGCATCACTCGCGCTAAACCTCGCTCCTCTGACCAGGCTCGTCCACCGCGCCGGCCGCGGCCTCCACCGGCAGACCCGACCGCACCGCCCGCAACACCGTGTCCTTGATAACCTCGCGCCAATGGTCGAGCGACGCCTTGTCCATCAAAGGCTCGCCGAGAAACGCGCCCAGCGTGTACTGATTGGCGTTATAGAAATAACCGAGCGACGCGATCATCAAATACACGTCGCGCGCTTTCACGTCGGCACGAAACACCTGT
Organism: Paraburkholderia sp. BL6669N2; assembly: GCF_003387275.1. Taxonomy (NCBI): domain Bacteria; kingdom Pseudomonadati; phylum Pseudomonadota; class Betaproteobacteria; order Burkholderiales; family Burkholderiaceae; genus Paraburkholderia; species Paraburkholderia sp. BL6669N2. The sequence goes on from NZ_QUNA01000002.1 coordinate 4,010,193, forward strand.
TGTGTCTGACCCGCATCCAGTAACTTCTGCACCACCGAAATCGCATAGCCGGAAATCTCCTTCAGCTTCAGCGATTTCTTCGCGTGCTTGCCCTGGTGCAGATTCTCGCTGGAGAGCAGCGTGACGAACTCGGGATGATCGAGGTAATACTGCCAGACGAATTCGACCATCTGTTCGAGTCCGTGCACGGGATCGTCCAGATCGAGATCGAGTTTGCTTTCCGCCTCGTTGAATTGCGTATAGATCGTTTCAAGAACTTCGACGAACAACTGCTCCTTGCTGCCGAAGTAGTAATAGATCATGCGGTCATGCGAGCGCGCGGCCTTCGAAATACTTTCCACGCGTCCGCTCGCATAGCCCTGCTTGGCAAAGACCTTGATGGCCGCTTTCAGAATCTTGGCGCGCGTGTCCTGCGCCTGTTTCGCACGGATGCCGGTAGCGCCCCGTTTGCGGGCGGCGGTGGGACTCATGGCGGTCTCGGATCTCTTGTTAGCGTCGGGTTGAACGGCATGCGCCGCGGCCGGCCAGGCGGGAGCACGCCTTCATCATACAGCCCGCACGGACTGCTGCGGCATGCGCTGCGCGATCATTCACTACGGCGTAGATTCAAGCTTGACGAGCTATCAACAAAGCGGCTATGTCGCATTGCACCAATCACGCGCACGCCTGTAAACACGTTGCGCAGACTAAATTGATCGAGTAGATTTCTAACGAGTTTGGTGTAGCGGATACTACACGAACGGTGAGTGACCGCAACATGGAAATCGGCGGATCACGCGAAAGTGCCTGCAAACAGGCACTATTCGTCAGCCGGAGCGGGACCGATTGTAATGTCGTCGCATGGGAACCCCACCATGACAGAACATACGAAGGTCGATTTCGGTGCGGACAGCGTCGACGGCGAAACCGCCTCGACGCCGGGTCCGACCGTGCTCGAGAAGGCCGCGCCGCGCAGCGAGCGCATGGCGTCGAACAAGATCGAATGCAATGCCTGCCCGGTGCTGTGTCAGATTTCCGAAGGACGCACCGGCGCGTGCGATCGTTATGCGAATGCGGACGGGCGGCTGATTCGCGTCGATCCGGTGGTGTTTTTGTCGCGCGCGTCTTCATCTTCAACGTCAGAAGCGAATGCCGCGATCGAATTTGGTACGTCTTCTGAAGTGCGCGATCGTACCGCTGCGGAACAGGCGTTGTTCGTGACCGGCGTCGGCGCGTCCTCCACTTATCCCGACTACAAACCCGCGCCTTTTATCGTTGCCTCGAAGCTCGACGACGTCGACATGATCACGGTCGTCACGGAAGGCATTTTCAGCTATTGCAGTTTCAAGGTGAAGATCGACACCGACCGCTTCCTCGGGCCGGAGCAATCGAACGTGCGATGCCACGGCGAGATTGTCGGCCATGTGACGACGGCGGAATACGGCTCGCAGATGCTGAGTCTCGGCGGCGTGCATCATCTGACCGGCGGCAGCAAGAAGGAAGGCCGCGTGACGTGCGACATGATGCTCGCGCTCGGCAACAAGGAAGCAGTGGAGTTGAGCATCGACGGCGGCGCGAGTCTCGTGATTCGCGCGGGCGCGGCGCCGATCGTCGACGGCGTCGAGGAACAGCGCATGCGCGTCGGCTGCGGCTCGGCCACCATTGGCATCTTCGCGAAGCAATGGTTCGGTCACGCCGACGAAGTGGTGGTCGTCGACGACCACATCACCGGCGTGCTCACCGAACATCAGGCCGGGCGTTGTCTCGGCATGACACGCTCAGGTGTGAAGATTCGCGGACGCAAGTCGACACCCGGCCGCTATTTTCAGGTGGCGAACCCGGGCACGGGCTGGGGCGGCACGGACATTCAGGACCCGCTCGCGATTGTCGAGGGCTTCGACCCCGCCGTCGCCAAACCCGGTATGCGCTTATTGATGGTGTCGACCACCGGCGAACACGCGCAGTGGTACGAACTGGATCACAACCTCGTACCGCGCGTCGCGGCGATGCCGGATACGGTGCGCCGCACGGTCGAGCGGATCGGCGAGAACTGCGAGCCGTCGCTTGCCACCGTGCTGTTTCTCGGCGGCGCGGGCGGCAGTCTGCGAGCGGGCGCCACGGAGAATCCCGTGCTGCTTACGCGTGCGATCAAACAGAAGCTGGTCAACGTGACCTGCGGCGGCGCGCCGGCTTATGTGTGGCCGGGCGGCGGGATCACCGTGATGGTCGATGTCGCGCGCATGCCGGACCATTCGTTCGGCACGGTGCCGACGCCCGCGATCGTCGCGCCGATCGAATTCACCATGACGTACGACGCGTATCGCGATCTCGGCGGCCATCTCGATGCGGTGCGTTCGTTGGAGAGCGTGCTCGCCAACGGGCCGGAACATACGGAAGGCGCGCCGCTCGCGCGCCGCACGCTGGCGCGCAATCCCGACAACCCGTGGCCGCCCGCCATGCCGCCGATGCTCGGCTGACCACGCGGACAGCGCTAACGCAGCCAACGCAAAAACCAACGCAAAAACCAACGCAACGGACACGATGAACCCCACCCGCACCCGACTCGATGCGACCCGCTGGCACTGGCAGCATGGGCCGATCGATCTGATCCTCAGCGCGGACGGCACGCCCTCGGCGGTGCAGGCCGCGTATGAGGCGTGCTGGGCGCGCTTTGTCGACGTGCTGCCAGAACTGGTGGGTGAACTGAAGCGGCTCAAGCAGCCTGTTCCCCCGCCGGCCGCATTGAACGATACCGCACTGCAAGGCCCGGTTGCCCGCCGTATGTGGTCGGCCTGCCATCCTCACCGCGCGCGCTACATCACGCCGATGGCGGCCGTCGCGGGCAGTGTTGCCGATGAGCTGATCACCGCATTCGCACGCGAAGGCGTCTCGCGCGCCTTCGTCAACAATGGCGGCGACATCGCGTTGTATCTGACCGAAGGGCAGCAATACCGCGTCGGCGTGTTCGCGGACCTGGCGTCGTTTTCAGCCGTGCGGCTGCCGCTTGATCACGCGCTCGACGCCAATCTGACGCTCGACGCCGGCATGGCCGTTCGCGGCATCGCGACGAGCGGCTGGCGTGGCCGCAGCTTCAGCCTCGGTATCGCCGACAGCGTCACGGTGCTGGCGCGCAACGCCGCCGCCGCCGACGCCGCCGCAACCGTTGTCGCCAACGCGGTCAATCTGGAACATGAGGGTATTCTGCGGCGTCCGGCTTCGTCGTTGAAAGACGACAGCGACCTGGGCGATATGCTCGTCACTGTCGACGTGCCGTCCTTGCCGCAACCGCTGATTGATCTCGCGCTGGCACGTGGTGTCGAAACTGCGCGGCGTCTGCTCGACCAAGGCTTGATCGAAGGCGCCGCGCTTTTCCTGCAAGGGCGGGTGCGCGTCGCCGGCATTCATGACGCAAGCGGTCTGCTCTCGCAGAACGCGCAAACTAAAACGGAGGCTCCGTGTTCGAAATACGTCGCGTGCTGACGCACGTCGAAGATATCTTCCACGAGTTCGGCCCCGCGCCCGCGCAGCCGCTTAGGCGTGGCGCGATTGCCGCGGTGATGACGAACCCGTTCGCCGGCCGTTACGAAGCGAAAATCGAGCACGCGATGGAAGCGCTCAAGCCGATCGGTTTCGATATGGCACAACGGCTGCTGGCGGCGATGGCGGTGCCGCATGCGTCGATCGAGAGTTACGGCAAGGGCGCGATTGTCGGCGCACGCGGCGAACTCGAGCATGGCGCGTTGTGGCATGTTCCCGGCGGCTATGCGATGCGTGAGTTGCTGGAGAAAAACGGCGTGCCCACCAACGCCATCGTGCCGTCGACGAAGAAAGTCGGCGCGCCGTCCACCGCGCTCGACGTGCCGCTCACGCACGTCAACGCGAGCTACGTGCGCAGCCATTTCGATGCGATCGAAGTGCGCGTGCCCGGCGCGCCCGCCGCGGACGAGCTGGTGTACATCCTCGTGATGAGCACCGGGCAGCGCGTGCATGCGCGCGTCGGCGGGCTCGCGAAAGAGGCGATCGTGGGCAAGGACGGTTTGCGCTGAAGCATTGAAACGAAGCAGAGCAGGCATCGAAACTCGGAGAGCGAAATGGCAATCAAGCTTCGCAAGCTGGTCGTGCAAGTGGATGAAACACGCATTGAGATGGGTCAGGCGGTCGAGCCGCCGGCACGCCGCGCGGTTGCGATTGCGGTGATCGATAATCCCTACGCCGGCCGTTATGAAGCCAAACTCGACGCGCTGATCGAAGCCGGCGAAGAGTTGGGCGCGTTGCTCGGCAACAAGTGCGTTCAAGCGCTGGGCATCGCGCCGGGCGAGGCGCAAAGCTATGGCAAGGCCGCCATAGTCGGCGAGGCGGGCGAACTGGAACACGCGGCGGCGATTCTGCATCCCAGGCTCGGCGCGCCACTGCGGGTCGCAGTCGAAAAGGGCGCGGCGCTGGTGCCGTCGGCGAAAAAGATGGGTACGCTCGGCACCGCGATCGACGTGCCGCTCGGCCATAAAGACGCCGCCTTCGTGCGCAGCCATTTCGATGCGATCGAAGCGCGCGTATCGGACGCGCCGCGTGCGAACGAAATCGTCGTGGCCGTCGCGGTGACGGCCTCGGGGCGGCCGCTGCCGCGCATCGGCGGCTTGCAGGTGAGCGAGATCAAAGGCGAAGACGGTTTGCGCTGAGGCGTTTGCATTCGGCGTTTTCGCCGGCGCCCGAAGGGATTTTCATCGGGGGTATTGTATTGTCCTGCCGTTGACGCGTGCGCGCATGGTGCCGCACGCGCTGCAATGTCTGCCGGTCGTGTCGAATGCGCCTAAGCCGCGCCTTCGCTGTTCGGCAAGCTGCCAAGGGTCGCGATGCTTTCGAATTTGCTGGTACAGCTGGTCAACGGACTCGCCGACGCGTCGACGCTGTTTCTTGTCGCCGCCGGTTTGTCATTGATCTTCGGTGTGACGCGCATTGTCAACTTTGCGCACGGCTCGTTCTATATGTTCGGCATCTATGTCGCGTACAGCATCGCGAGCCGCTTCGGACATACGACGGGCGGCTTCTGGTTGTCGGTGCTGGCGGCGGCGCTGGTGGTCGCCGTGCTGGGCGCGCTGGTCGAGATGGTGGTTCTGCGGCGCATCTATCAGGCGCCCGAGCTGTTTCATCTGCTCGCCACGTTTGCGCTGGTGCTGATCTTTCGCGATGCCGCGCTATGGCTGTGGGGTCCGGAAGACCTGTTCGGACCGCGTGCGCCGCATCTGGCGGGCGCGGTCGATTTCCTCGGCCATCCGTTGCCGACCTACGATATCGCGTTGATCGTGATCGGGCCGGTGGTATTGCTGCTGCTCTGGTATGCGCTGACGCGCACGCGCTGGGGCACGCTGGTGCGCGCCGCGACGCAGGATCGTGAGATGCTCGGCGCGCTCGGGATCAATCAGGCGTGGCTGTTTACCGGCGTGTTTTTTGTCGGTGCGTTTCTCGCGGGATTGGGCGGCGCGTTGCAAGGGCCGCGCATGTCGGCGAATCTGTCACTGGATCTGGAGACGATCGGCAATGCGTTTGTCGTGGTGGTGGTCGGCGGGATGGGGTCGATTCCGGGGGCGTTCATCGCCGCGCTGATCATCGCGGAGATCAAGGCGCTGTGCATCGGCATGGGTCACGTGACGATCCTCGGTGTCGGGTTGTCGTTGAGCCGCTTTACCTTGGTGGCTGAATTCGTCGTGATGGCCGTCGTACTGGTGGTGCGTCCGTGGGGTTTGCTCGGCCGCGCGAGCGCTGCGGTGCGTGGCATGGCGGCGCCGGAAACCCCTTTGCGTCCGGCGGGCAAGCGCCTCAAGTGGCTGGCCGCGATGGCGTTGCTGGTGCTCGTGCTTGCGCCGTTGGCGGCCAACTCGTTTCCGTATATGCCGGTGCTGCTGGTCGAGATACTGATCGCCGTGCTGTTCGCCACGAGCTTGCACTTCATCATGGGACCGGGCGGCATGCACTCGTTCGGCCATGCGGCGTACTTCGGCCTGGGCGCATACGGCGCCGCGCTGTTCCTCAAGGTACTGAATCTGCCGATGGAAGCCGCCTTGCTGCTCGGCCCGCTTTTGGCGGTAGCCGGCGCGCTGGTGTTCGGCTGGTTCTGCGTGCGCCTGTCCGGCGTGTATCTCGCGATGCTGACGTTGGCGTTCGCGCAGATCGTCTGGTCGGTCGTGTTCCAGTGGGACGACGTGACGGGCGGCAGCAACGGCATTCTCGGCTTGTGGCCGTCGAACTGGTTGTCCTCGCCAGTGGCCTTTTACTACGTGACGCTCGTCTGCGGCGTGGTCGGCGTATGGCTGTTGCGCAAGATGCTGTTCTCGCCGTTGGGTTACGCGATGCGCGCGTCACGTGATTCGGTGCTGCGCGCCGAAGCGATCGGCATCGACGCGAAGCGCGTGCAGTGGGCCGCGTTCGTGATCGCGTCGCTGTTCTGCGGGCTTGCCGGATCGTTGTATGCCTTCTCCAAGGGCACGATTTCGCCGGAAGTGATCAGCGTGAGCCGTTCCGTGGACGGCCTCGTGATGGTGCTGCTCGGCGGCTTGCAGACGCTCACCGGGCCGATCGTGGGCGCGGCCGTGTTCACGTGGCTGCAAGACACGGTCGCGCGCCAGACCGATTATTGGCAGGCGTTGCTAGGCTTCGCGATCCTGCTGCTGGTGATCGCGTTTCCGCAGGGGATCGTCGGCTTCATTCGCGAGCGCTTCGGCGACGACAGCGCCGATCAGGCGGAAAAGAGCGCTCTCTCGCCTTCCCAACGCGCCGCGATCAAGGAGGGGCTATGAGCTTGCTGCGTGTCGCCGGTCTCTCCAAATCGTTCGGCGGCCTCAAGGCGGTCGACGATGTCTCATTCGATCTCGAAGCGGGCCAGTTGCTCGCCTTGCTCGGTCCGAACGGCGCGGGCAAGTCGACCTGTTTCAACATGGTCAACGGGCAGTTGCCGCCTTCATCGGGTTCGATCCGTCTCGACGGTCAGGAACTGGTCGGCATGCGTCCACGCGACATCTGGCGTCTTGGCGTGGGCCGTACCTTTCAGATCGCCGCGACCTTCAATTCCATGACCGTGATCGAGAACGTGCAGATGGCGCTGGTCTCGCGCGAACGCAAAACCTTCGGGCTATGGAAACCCGCCGGCTCGCGCTACGCCGACGAAGCCCTCGCGCTGCTCGACCAGGTGGGCATGGCCGCGGACGCGAACCGCGCTTGCGGCGTGCTCGCTTATGGCGATGTGAAGCGCGTCGAACTCGCGATCGCGCTGGCCAATCGTCCGAGGCTGCTGCTGATGGACGAACCGACCGCCGGCATGGCGCCGAAGGAGCGCAACGAACTGATGGCGCTGACCAAACGCCTCGTCACCGAACACAAGATCGGCGTGCTGTTTACCGAGCACAGCATGGACGTCGTATTCGCCTACGCCGATCGGCTGATCGTGCTCGCGCGCGGCAAGCTGATCGCCGAGGGCGACGCCGACACGATCCGCAACGACCCGCGCGTGCAGGAAGTCTATTTCGGCACCGGTAAGACCTTCCAGCCGCACGCGCCATTGCATGAAGCGGCTGGTGGCCAACAGGGACAAGGAGCGCTGCAATGAGCGAGCCGATGCTGAAAGTCTCCGGCCTCAACGCGTTTTATGGCCGCGCGCATATTCTGTTCGACGTGGGTCTTGAAGTTGGGCGCGGCGAAGTCGTCGCGCTGATGGGCCGCAACGGCGCGGGCAAATCCACCACGATGAAAGCGGTGATGGGTTTGCTGCCACGCCGTCAGGGCGAAGTGAGTTTTCGCGGACAGAACATCACGGCGCTGCCGCCGTACAAGATCGCTCGCATGGGCATGGGCTTCGTGCCCGAGGACCGGCGCGTGTTCGCGGATCTGACCGTGATGGAAAACCTCGCCACCGGCCGCCAGCCGCCGCGTGACGGCGCACCGCAATGGACGCCGGAAAAGCTGTTCCGCCTCTTTCCCAACCTCGGCGAAATGCCGCAACGTCCGGGCGGGCAGATGAGCGGCGGCGAACAGCAGATGCTCACCGTGTCGCGCACGCTGATGGGCAATCCGTATCTGGTGCTGCTCGACGAACCGTCCGAAGGCGTGGCGCCCGTGATTGTCGAACAGATGGCCAACATGATTCTCGAACTCAAGCGCGAAGGGCTGTCGATTCTGTTGTCCGAACAGAACCTGCACTTCGCCGAGCTGGTTAGCGACCGCGCCTATGTGCTCGAAAAAGGGCAGATCCGTTTTAGCGGCACGATCGGCGAACTCGCACAAAACGAAACAGTGAGGCGCGCTTATCTGAGCGTGTGATTCCTTCCATCGGCGCGCGCGAAGTGCACGCTGTGGCACTTCGTGGGCGCCGGGCAGTCGTTGCGAAAGGAGAGGCAGATGGCAGCAGAAACGTTGACAGGCTTGTCGGGCAAGGTCGCGGTAACGAACATCGGGCTGCTGTTATCCGGCGACATCGATCAGCCGATTCTCGACGCCGACACGCTCGTGATCGACGACGGCTTGATCGTCGAAGTCGGCCGGGAAAAGGACTGCAATCTCGAAGGCGCGCGCACGACGGTCGATTGCAAAGGCACGACGGTCGCGCCCGGCCTGATCGACTCGCATGTGCATCCCGTGTTCGGCGACTGGACGCCGCGCCAGAATCAGATGGGCTGGATCGAATCGAATCTGAACGGCGGCGTCACCACGATGATTTCTGCCGGCGAAGTGCATTTGCCCGGCCGCCCGAAAGACGTGATCGGCGTGAAAGCGCTCGCGATTACCGCGCAACGTTCGTTCGAAGGCATGCGCGGCGCGGGCGTCGGCGGCGGCGTGAAGGTCATTGCGGGCGCGCCGGTGATCGAGAAGGGCATGGTCGAAGAGGACTTCAAGGAGCTTTCGGAAGCGGGCGTGAAACTGCTCGGCGAAGTCGGCCTCGGCAGCGTGAAAGGCGGCGAGGAAGCCGCGCAGATGGTCGCGTGGGCGCGCAAGTACGGCATTCAGAGCACGATCCATACAGGCGGCCCGTCGATTCCCGGCTCGGGTCTGATCGATCGCGATGTGGTGCTCGCCGCCGATGCGGACGTGATCGGCCACATCAACGGCGGGCATACCTCGCTCTCGTACCGGCATGTTTGCGATCTGTGCGAGCAGTCGAGCCGCGCGCTGGAGATCGTCCACAACGGCAACGAACGGATCGCCTTGCTGACCGCGCGTCATGCGATTGAATTGAAGTGCCCGCACCGGATCATTCTCGGCACCGATAGTCCCGCGGGTTCCGGCGTGCAGCCGCTCGGCATCTTGCGCATGATCGCGCTGATTTCCAGTCTCGCCGATGTGCCCGCCGAAATCGCCTTCTGCTTCGCGACGGGCAACACCGCGCGTCAACGTAACCTGCGCCAGGGGCTGATCGAAGTGGGCCGCCCCGCGGACCTCGTGTTCATGGACCGCGCGCAACACACGGCGGCCGACACGCTGCTCGAAAGCGTGCAGCTCGGCGATATTCCCGGCGTGGGCATGGTGATGATCGACGGGCTGATCCGCTGCCGGCGCAGCCGCAATACGCCGCCGGCTACCGAAGTGCCGGTGGTGCTGTGAGTACGTGTTGCATCGCCACGCCGGCACAATCATGAACCGTCCCGCGCCTCTTCTGCTGCATGTGAACGGCGCGATGCATCTCGTCAGCGCCGACGCCGACACGCCGCTGCTCTATCTGCTGCGTAACGACCTCGCGCTGAACGGTCCGAAATTCGGCTGCGGACTCGGCGAATGCGGTGCGTGCACTGTGTTGCTCGACGGCATGCCGACGCGCGCGTGCGTCACGACCGCGAAGGTCGCCCTGGGCCGCGAAATCACCACGCTAGAAGGACTGGGCACGCGCGCCGCATTGCATCCGGTGCAGCAGGCGTTTATCGAAGAACAGGCCGCGCAATGCGGCTATTGCCTGAACGGCATGATCATGACGGCCAAGGCGCTGCTCGATCGCGACCCGCACCCGAGCGTTGAGACGATCCGGCGCGAGTTGTCGCGCAATCTGTGCCGCTGCGGCACGCATGTCGAGATCGTGCGCGCGGTGCGACGCGCCGCTGAATTGCTTGCCGCGCAACCGGCTGCGCAATCCGCGGTGCACGAAGGAGAGCGCGCATGACCGGGCCGGATTTCAGCGTGGATCGACGCGCCGCGCCATCGTCCCGGCAACAGCTTTACGATGCGCAGAGCGTGCTGATCGTCACGCGTGCGCCGCAAGCGCCGGTCAAGCCGGCGATCGGTCAGCCGGGCTCGCGTTCGTCGTTCGTGCCGACTGAGGCGGATATGTTCCTCGTGGTGCGTGACGACGGCAGCGTAGTCGCGTTCAACGGTCACGTCGATTTGGGCACGGGCATCGGCACGGCGCTCGCGCAGATCGTCGCGGAAGAACTGGATGTGCCGTTGACGCGCGTGTCGATCGTGCTCGGCCATACGCGTGAAGCACCGAATCAGGGGCCGACGATTGCCAGCGCGACGATTCAGATTTCGGCGGTGCCATTGAGGCACGCTGCGGCGCAAGCGCGGCAATTTTTGCTAAAGGAAGCGGCGGCGCGCTTCAATGTGGGCGTCGAGCAACTCGATGTGCGTGATGGCACCGTTTATCAACGTGACGGCAGCGCGTCTGCGAAGGGCATTGGCTACGGCGAGCTGATCAGCGGAAAACGCGTCGAATTGCAGCTCGCCACCGATGCGCCGTTGAAGTCGCCGGACACGTACAAGATCGTCGGCAAGAGCGCGCCGCGCGTCGACATTCCCGCGAAGGCGACCGGCGAGTTGAGTTTCGTGCATGACGTGCGCGTGCCCGGCATGTTGCATGGACGCGTGGTGCGGCCGCCGTATGCCGGAGTCGCGCAAGGCGACTTCATGGGCAATAGTCTGCTGCGGGTGGATGAAGACTCCATTAGCGAATTGCCCGGCATCGTCAAGGTGGTGGTGATTCGCGATTTCGTCGGCATCGTGGCTGAGCGCGAGGAAGTCGCGCAGCAGGCCGTGAAGCGGCTTCGCGTGCAATGGAAAGCGGTCGCAGGGTTGCCGTCGCTCGAAACCAGCGAGGAAGTGGAAGCGGCGTTGCGCGCGAACCCCGCCGCAAGACGCGATCTGGTGATCGAAGGCGATGTGGACGCGGCGCTCGCACAAGACTCCGCTCGCACGCTGGAACGCACCTACGTATGGCCGTTTCAGATGCATGCGTCGATCGGACCGTCATGCGCGGTGGCCGACTATCGCGAGGGCGCGCTGAAGGTCTGGTCGGGTACGCAGAACCCGCATTCGCTGCGCGCCGATCTCGCTTTGCTGATGGGTATGGACGAAGCGCACATCGAAATCGTGCGAATGGAGGCTGCGGGCTGCTACGGCCGCAATTGCGCGGACGATGTCGCCGCCGATGCCGCATTGCTTTCGCGTGCCACCGGCAGTCCGGTGCGCGTGCAACTCTCGCGTGAAGACGAGCACGCGTGGGAACCGAAAGGCGCCGCGCAATTGATGGACGTGCGCGGCGCGCTGAATGCCGAGGGCGAACTGGCGGCGTACGACTTTGCGACGCGCTATCCGTCCAACGACGCGCCGACGTTGGCATTGCTGTTGACCGGCACGATCTCCGCGCAGCCGCAGGTGTTCGAAATGGGCGACCGCACGGCGGTGCCGCCGTACGACTACCGCACCATGCGCATTGTTTGCGACGACACGCCGCCGATCGTGCGGGCGTCGTGGTTGCGCGGCGTATCTGCGTTGCCGAACACGTTCGCGCACGAGTCCTTCATCGACGAACTCGCGGCGGAAGCGGGTGTCGATCCAGTCGAGTTTCGTCTGAAGCATCTGACCGATCCGCGCGCGATTGACCTGGTCAAAGCCGTGGCGGAAAAGGCCGGCTGGGAGCCGCGTAATACGGAGCGCAAAGAAGAAGACGACATCGCGCGCGGACGCGGCATCGCTTATGCCCGCTACGTGCACAGCAGATTTCCCGGCTTCGGCGCGGCATGGTCCGCTTGGGTAGCCGACGTCGAAGTCAATCGCAAGAGTGGCGAACTTGCGGTGACGCGCGTGGTGGTCGGCCAGGATACCGGCACGATGGTGAATCCCGACGGCGTGCGTCATCAGATACACGGCAACGTGATCCAGGCAACCAGCCGTGCGGTGAAAGAGCGCGTGACGTTCGGCGAGAACGCGGTAACGAGTCAGGAGTGGGGCGCGTATCCGATCCTGACTTTCCGCGAAGTACCCGTGATCGATGTGGTGATGATGCCGCGTCACGGCGAGCCGCCAATGGGCGCCGGCGAATCCGCGTCGCTGCCCGGTGCGGCCGCGATTGCCAATGCGCTTTTCGATGCCACGGGCGTGCGTTTTCGGCGGCCGCCATTCACGCCGGAAACGATCCGCGCCGCGCTCGCCGATGCGCAAGCCGAGGACAAGGCGGCGCGTAAAAAGAAGCGCTGGCGGCTGGGTTTTCTAGGCACTTTCGCGGCAGGCGCGGTGGGTTGGCTCGGCGCGTTGTCGCTCGCGCCGCACGCTATCGCGCCGATCACGCCGCCGCTCGCGAGCGCGCTTGCGCCGGATCTCGTGGCGCGCGGCAAGCTGCTGGCATCGCTCGGCAATTGCGCGGTTTGCCATACCGCGCACAATGGCGTGCCGAACGCCGGCGGCAAACCGCTCGATACGCCGTTCGGCACCGTGTACAGCACCAACATCACGCCGGACGGTCAGACCGGCATCGGCAACTGGTCGCTCGAAGCCTTCGTGCGGGCGATGCGCCAAGGCATCAGCCGCGATGGCCATCGCCTCTATCCGGCCTTTCCATACACATCGTTTCAGAACACGTCCGACGACGATCTGAAAGCGCTCTACGCCTACCTGATGGCGCAAACGCCAGTGCGCTCGCGTCCGCCGGAAACGAAGCTGGCGTATCCGTTCAGCGTGCGTCCGCTGATGGCCGTCTGGAACGCTTTGTTTCTCGGACGCACGACGTTCACGGCCAGCGCGACGCAAAGCGCGCAATGGAATCGCGGCGCGTATCTGGTGAACGGGCTCGGCCATTGCAGAGCATGCCACACGCCGCGCAATGCGTTTGGCGCCGAAAAAACCGGCACGGCATTCATGGGCGGCGGCATGGCGGACGGCTGGGAAGGGCCGGCGTTGTCGACGCTCTCGAACGCGCCCGTGCCGTGGAGCGAGGGCGAACTCTTCAGCTATCTGCGCAACGGGCACGCGCCGCTGCACGGTGTCGCGGCGGGGCCGATGGCGCCGGTCGTCGGCGATCTGGCGGCGCTGCCCGACAGCGATATCCGCGCGATGGCCACGTATCTCGCGTCGCTCAATCCGTTGGAACCCAATGCCGATCCGGCTGCGGTGGCGCGTCAGTACGAACAGGCCAGCGCGATTTCCGGTGCGCCCGCTGGACTCGGCGCGCGACTCTTCGACGGTGCGTGCGCCGCCTGTCATCACACGGGCAGCGGGCCGCAACTGTTCGGCGCGCATCCTTCGCTGGCGCTTAACACGAATCTGCACAGCGCGACGCCCGATAATCTGATTCGCGTGATTCTCGACGGCATCGGCTCGCCTGCACGGCCTGAACTCGGTACGATGCCGGCTTACCGCGACAGTTTCAACGACGCCCAGGTTGCCGAACTCGTGTCTTACCTGCGTCGGCAATTCGCCGGTGGCAAGCCGGCATGGCAGGACGTCACGGCGAGCGTCGCCCGGATTCGCGCGACGCCGCCGAGAGCCGACTGAAGCGCGAACTGCTTTCGAAACACCCGATAACAACGACCGCATTCCCGCAATCCTTTTGATAACGGAGAAACGCATGACCACGCGCGCAGGATGGATCTCTCGCCTCATGGTGCCCACGGTGCTGTCGCTCGCCGCGTTGAGCGCGAGCGCACAGCAGACCATCAAGATCGGCGAGATCAACAGCTACAAGGCGCAGCCCGCCTTTCTCGGGCCTTACAAGAACGGCTGGAATCTCGCGCTCGACCAGGTGAACGCCGCGGGCGGCGTGCTCGGCAAACAGCTCGAAGTGGTGTCGCGCGACGACAACGCGAATCCGGGTGACTCGATTCGCGTCGCGCAGGAGTTGATTGCGCGTGAACAGGTGCAGTTGCTGTTTGGCGGCTTTCTGTCTAACACCGGCCTCGCGCTGACGGACTTCGCGAAGCAGAAGAAGATTTTCTTCCTCGCCGCTGAACCGTTGACCGACAAGATCGTCTGGGCCGACGGCAACAAATATACATACCGTCTGCGGCCGTCCACGTATATGCAGGTGGCAATGCTGGTGCCCGAAGCGGCCAAGCTGAAGAAGAAACGTTGGGCGCTCGTGTATCCGAACTACGAGTACGGGCAATCGGCGGTGGCGACCTTCAAGAAGCTGCTGACGGCGGCGCAGCCCGACGTGCAGTTCGTCGCCGAGCAGGCCACGCCGCTTGGCAACGTCGATGCGGGCGCGGTGACGCAGGCAATCGCCGACGCCAAACCGGACGCGATCTTCAACGTGCTGTTCGGCGCCGACCTCGGCAAGTTCGTGCGTGAGGGCAATACGCGCGGGCTCTTCAAGGATCGCAGCGTGGTCTCGCTGCTGACGGGCGAGCCGGACTATCTCGACCCGCTAGGCGCTGAAGCGCCGACCGGCTGGATCGTCACGGGCTACCCGTGGTATTCGATCGATACGGCAGCCAACAAGAAGTTCGTCGATGCGTATCAGGCCAAGTATCACGACTATCCGCGCCTTGGCTCAGTGGTCGGTTATTCGGCGCTGATGTCGATTGCCGCGGGCATCAAGAAGGCGGGGTCGGTCGATCCGGACAAGCTTGCTGCCGCCTTCAAGGGCTTAGGCGTGGATACGCCGTTCGGGCCGATCACTTATCGCGCTCAGGACAATCAGTCGACCATGGGCGCATATGTGGGCGTGACGGGTTTGAAGGACGGCAAGGGCGTGATGACCTCGTACCGGTATATCGACGGCGCGAGCGTGCAGCCGTCGGATGCCGAAGTCAAGAAGCTGCGGCCTGCCGAGTAAGGTATCGATGCCTGCGGCGCACGGCGTCGCAGGCATGTAGAGCAATGAATACCGTGTCGCCGCGCGGCGATCCACGGTGACCCGCCGCAGCGCGCGGCGGTGAGCGGAGAACTACTCCTCCGCGTCGTGCTCGATCACGAATCGTTTCAGATAAGCCAGCACGGCGGCTTCGACCGCGCGATGATCCGCGGTGCTTTTGGAGCCCGCATTTTCCTCGTCGCCGAACAGGGTGGACGGCGCATTGTGCACATCCACTTCCTGGCCTTCGCGAAAGACGCGAATCTCATGAACGTCTTCGGCGTACTCGGCGATCCAGTGCACGCCCTCGATATGCGCGCCGGCGCGTACGGTAGGTATCTTCATGGACGTCTCCCGTCGGGCCGGACCACACGCCGACCCTTACCAGCACCATACGCCGTCCGGATGAACGGCGCGAGTCCTGTTGCACGGTTGTCCGAGGAAAGATTTTTCGCGCCCGCCACAATATTCGCGCGCCTGAAACGTCTTCAGGCTCATGGAACCGCTACCCACTTCGCAGACGATGACCGAACGAGACACCGACATCACCGCGACCGTGGTGCGTGAGCGCACGAGGCTCGTCAATTTTATCCGGCGTCGAATACGCGACCCGGACGATGCCGAGGACATCCTTCAGGATGTGTTCCACGAATTCGTGCAGGCGTATCGGCTTCCCGCTCCGATCGAACAGGCGAGCGCGTGGCTGTTCCGGGCGGCGCGCAATCGCATTGTCGATCGTTTTCGCAAGAAGAAAGAGCAGCCGCTGGCAGATCTGTCCGCGGCTGGGGACGACCCCGACGGTGAGTATCGCCTCGACCTCGACCTGCCGGCGCACGACGCGGGCCCCGAAGCCCTCTATGCGCGCGCGCTCTTGCTCAAGGCCTTGCAGGATGCGCTCGATGAATTGCCGGCGAATCAACGTGAGGTATTTGTCGCGCACGAACTGGAGGGCCGGTCCTTCAAGGACATGGTGGCGGAAAGCGGCGTCACGCTCAATACGTTACTCGCGCGCAAACGCTACGCGGTCTTGCATTTGCGCGCCCGGCTGCAGGCCATTTATGACGAACTGGGTATCTAAAGGAGTTGACGGATGAATTTTCGAATCAGATGTGCGGGTAAGGCACTGCTTGTGGTGGTCGCTATCGGCGTGCTTGGCTGGGTGGTCATGACGCTATGGAATTGGGTGATTCCGGCGCTATTCGTCGGCGCTCGTGCTATCGACTTCGCCCATGCGTTGGGCTTGCTGGTGTTGAGCCGCATCCTGTTCGGCGGATTCCGCGGACACGGCGGCTGGCGCGAACGGCGTCGCTGGCGCAAATGGGAAGCGATGACGCCCGAAGAGCGCGAGCATTTCCGGACGGCATGGCGATCGGGTCGCGCCGGGCGCACGGGAGATTGAACATGCGCGAGCAATCACCGGACGAGTGCAAACAGACGCCGGGCGTGATTGCGCCGGTTGTCGACCTGACGCGTTGTGAGGGAAAGGGCGATTGCATGGAGGTCTGCCCCGAGAATGTGTTCGAGATCCGGCGTATCGACGAGGCCGACTATCGCAGCCTCGATTTGATGCATCGGCTCAAGCTGCGCGTGCATGGAATGAAAGTCGCCTACACGCCCAACGCGCTCGCCTGCCGGTCATGCGGTCTTTGCGTGACGGCGTGCCCCGAACGCGCGATCAAGCTGGCCAGAACGGCGTAGCACCACACGTTTTAGCTGATGGCGGAAAGACAGTGCCTGCCTGAGGCAGCGGTCTGTCGTTGGTTGCGTCGTCAGCGTTTTCGGTCTCGTCAAGGAGCGCACATGCCTTCATCAACCACAGGTCTTTTGCAACGGCTTCATGAACAGAGCCAGACAGAAGTCATAGCCCGCGCACGGGCGCAGTTTCAGGGATCGAGCCAGGAGTTTCAGGACCTTGCGGAAGAATACGACATGCTCGCGCCGCGACTGCGTGGACGGTTTCTCGAAACGCTCGGGCTCTCCAGCGAGGACTTCGAATCTTCGCAAGGCACGCCGCTATCTCTCGCGGTGTCGGCGGAAACGGGAAGGTTTTTGCGCAACATGGTGCTTTCGCACAAACCGGCCCGAATCCTCGAACTCGGCAGCTCCTGCGGTGTGTCCACGCTGTATTTCGCCGAGGCGCTTCGCACGCTAGGCAGTGGCATGGTTGTGGCGACCGAACTCGACGCTGTTAAATGCGCATATCTTCGGGATCACGTCAGAACAGCGGGCGTGGATGCGTATGTCGAACTGCGGGAGGGTGATGTATTCCAGACCATTTCCGAACTGGACGGCACGTTCGACATGGTGTTCATCGACGTATGGGCCAGCACCTACCTCGAACTGTTCAAGCAGATTGAACGGCTGCTGCGTCCCGGATCTATCGTTTTCGCCGACAACATGTACACAGCCGAAGACGCCGTTCGGCCATACAAGCACTACCTTGACAGCAATCCGCGCTTCTCGACCACGACGCTGGACTTTGAATCAGGGGTCGAGTTTACGGTTGTTGTCTCCTAGGCTCGCGAAGAGCCGGGGCACCGTACTCATCAAAAGCCGCTAGGACAGGCGCTTCCGTCACGTGATCCACCGGGATTGCAGGCGGAAAACTTGACGAAATGTTGCCGGCCTTTGTCGAAGCCGGCCGGTTCCAAAAGGCGTTTTTTCAGCACGATTCTCCTGCCAGACGCCACGCGGCACACGTGTTGCTGCATGACACAGGCCATAGCCAACTGGAGAACCGTCATGCCTGAAAAGAAAACGATCGAGCGTGCTAAGTCCGACAAACGCGCCGGCAAAGCATCGAGCACTCAAGCAGGTGAATTCGTCAAGGAACAGGTCGACAAGGTGCGGGCCGGCAAGCACGGCGTCAGGTCCGCCAAGCAGGCGATTGCGATCGGCCTCTCGGAAGCGCGCCGCGCCGGCGTCGCTGTGAAATCGCCGAAGAAGGGCACGGCTAGCGAGGCCACGCGGAAGAAGGCCGCCACCGATAACGCCGCAGGCCAGCACAAGAGCACGACGAAGAAGAGCACGGAGTCGACTGCGAAGCGCTCGCGCGCCGCTACCGATGCATTGAAGCGGGAAGGTACGGCCGGCGCATCTCGCACAGCGCTGTCGAAGCAGACCAGGACTGCGGCAGCCAAACGCCCGGCGGCCAGCCGTTCGGCCGCGGCAAAGAAGGCCGCCGCGACGAAGGGGGCTGCGGGACGGTCGGCGGCTGCGAAGAAGGCGGCTCATACGCGGGCTTCGCGTACGCATCATTGAGTCGTGCCGCAGGCGCGCGCGGCGCGGCGGTGGTCAGCTTGGTTGAGCTACGTCGGCAGGTTGCCGCTCGCCAGCCGTTTCTCGCCGCGCCCGGCGGCTGCAGCGCTGCGTTCGCGCTGCAATGGCGCGCGACGGCGGCCAGCCTCGCTGAGCTAAGCCGGCGGGTCGTCGTTCGCGCGCCGCGTCCGGTGGTGACCGCGCTACTGCGCTACGTTGCACGATGTTGCCACCGTCGGCATGCTTTGTTCGAGCGCGTCGTAAGACATATGCCGCGCTAAAAAAAAGCGGCGCATTAACGCGCCGCCTTCTTCCTGTTACTTATCGCGAACCGGTTACTGCACCGTGGCCAGCACGTCGCCCACAGTCTTGAAGATGTGCGCGATCTGCTCTTCGTTGATGATAAGCGGCGGCGAGAACGCAAGAATATCGCCCGTAAAGCGCACCAGCACGCCCGCTTCGAAGCACTTGACGAACGCCTCGTAAGCGCGCGCGCCCGGTGCGCCGTCGCGCGATTCGAGTTCCACGCCGGCGATCATGCCGAGGTTGCGCACGTCCTTCACGTGTTTTGCGCCGCGCAGCGAATGGGCGGCGGCTTCGAACGTCGGCGCGAGCGTCGCGGCGCGTTCGAACAGACCTTCGCGCTTATACAGGTCCAGCGTCGCGACCGCGGCAGCCGTCGCGGCCGGGTGGGCCGAATACGTGTAGCCGTGGAACAGCTCGATCGCGCCTTGCGCGCCGCTGTTCACGATGCTGTCGTGCACCGTGCGGCTCGCGGCCACCGCGCCCATCGGGATTGCGGCATTGTTGATGGCCTTCGCCATCGTGATCAGGTCAGGCGTCACGCCGAAATATTCGCTCGCCGTGGCCTTGCCGACGCGGCCGAACGCGGTGATCACTTCGTCGAAAATCAGCAGGATGCCGTGCTTCGTGCAAATCTCGCGCAGCTTTTGCAGATAACCCTGTGGCGGAATCAGCACGCCCGTCGAGCCGGCCACCGGTTCGACGATCACGGCGGCAATGGTCGATGCGTCGTGCAGCGTGACGATGCGCTCGAGTTCTTCGGCGAGATGCGCGCCCCAAGCCGGCTGACCCTTCGTGAACGCGTTGTGTTCGAGGTTATGGGTGTGCGGCAGATGATCGACCGCCGGAAGCAGCGCGCCCGAGAAGGTCTTGCGGTTCGGTGCGATGCCGCCGACCGAAATGCCGCCGAAGCCCACGCCGTGATAACCGCGCTCCCGGCCGATCAGACGCGTACGCTGCCCTTCGCCGCGCGAACGGTGATACGCGAGCGCGATTTTCAACGCGGTGTCGACCGATTCCGAACCCGAGTTCGTGAAGAAGATGCGGTCGAGGCCTTCCGGCATCAGTTCCGCGACTTTCGTGGCCGCTTCGAAGGCGAGCGGGTGGCCCATCTGGAAAGTCGGCGCGAAGTCGAGCGTGGAGAGTTGCTGAGTGATCGCCGCGACAATTTCCTCGCGGCCGTGGCCGGCGTTCACGCACCACAGACCCGCGCAACCATCGAGCACTTCGCGCCCGTCCGTGCTGCGGTAGTACATGCCCTTGGCCGATTCCAGCAGGCGCGGCGCGGCCTTGAACTGGCGGTTGGCGGTGAAGGGCATCCAGAAAGACGACAGATCGTCGATGACAGGGCGCGAAGTCATGGTATCTCCTCGAATCGAAGTAGTCCCCCAAAAGGACTTCCTTCGGGGCATGGCGAAACTGTAGCGTTCGCGGTTTAATGGCGGCATAAACAGTTGACGCGGTGTGGCGCTAACTGTGTTGGTGGATCTGCGTCAACTGTGTCGATGCGTGCCATGGCGGGTCGGCACGCTCGCCGGCGCCGCGTTTCGCACATATTCACATGTTCAGCCGCCCCGCGCGGCCCGCTTTTTTCGTCCAGACCATGATCGAACTACAACTCGAGCGCGACCGGCGCGCCGCTCCCACGCTCGTCGAGCAGGTGGTGCAAGGCTTCGCGCGTGCCATCGAGGGGCAATCGCTGCGCGCGGGCGCGCTCCTGCCGTCGGTGCGGCAACTGGCGCAGAGCCACGACCTGAGCACCTTCACCGTCACCGAGGCGTACAACCGGCTGGTGTCGATGGGCCTCGTGGTCGCGCGGCGCGGCTCTGGCTATCGCGTGGCGCCGCGCTCGCAGTCCGCGCGAGTCGCCGCCACCGACTGGCAGCCGCCGAGCCTCACCGCGACCTGGCTCCTGTCCGACGTGTTCGCCGACCATTCGGTGCCGATCAAGGCGGGCGGCGGCTGGCTGCCGAACGAGTGGATCAACGAAACCGGTTTGCAGCACGCGCTGCGTGCCATGAGCCGGGTCCCGGCGGCGCGCCTGGGCGATTACGGGCATCCATACGGATTCGCGCCGTTGCGCGAGCGGATCGCCGAGCAGCTCGACCGGCGCGGCCTGCCGGTGGAAGTGTCCAACATCCTGCTCACGCAAGGCGCGACGCAAGGGCTGGATCTGATCGTGCGCACGCTGCTGCGAACGGGCGACGCCGTGATCGTCGAAGATCCCGGTTATTGCAATCTGCTGCAGATTCTCAAGTTGGCCGGCCTCGTGGTGCACGGCGTGCCGCGCACGCCGGCGGGCGTCGATACGGACGTGCTCGAAGCGCTGGTTGCCGAGCACAAGCCGAAGGCGATCTTCGTCAACACGACGCTGCAGAATCCGACCGGCGCGACCTTCGGCATGTCGGCGGCGTTCCGCCTGCTGCAGATCGCCGAGCGTCAGCGCATGTGGGTGATCGAGGACGACGTGAGCCGCGAACTCGCGCCGTCCGGCGCACCCTTGTTCGCGGCGATGGAAGGCTTGCAGCGCGTGCTGTACGTCGGCGGTTTTTCGAAGACGGTGACGCCGGGGCTGCGCTGCGGCTACGTGGTTGCCGAGCGCGCGGTGCTGCGCGAACTGGCGCGCACGAAGATGGCGGTGGGATTGACGTCGTCGGAGGCGATCGAGCGGATCGTCGACAAGGTGCTGCTGGAAGGGCGCTACGCGCGTCACGTGGAAGCCGTCAACGAGCGCCTCAAGCTCGCGCACGCGACCGTTGAAGATCGGCTCGATTCGCTGGGTCTGGAACTGTTTCACCGGCCGCGCGCCGGGCTGTTTTTGTGGGCGCGCTTGCCGATCGAAGCGGAGCGGGCCGGCGAAGTCGCGACGGCCGCGCTCACCCACGGTATCTGGCTCGCGCCGGGCTCCTACTTTCGTCCGGACGATGCCCCGAGCGCCTGGTTCCGCTTCAATGCACCGTACTCGACCGATGATGCGTTGTGGCGGTTCATCGAGCGGGTGGGACAGGGAACGTTATAGCGACCGCGTTCAGGCCGCCTGGCCGATCAGCTTCAGCGCGATCGGGTACAACGACAGCACCAGCAACAGCGCCATCGCCACATTGAAGATGCGCAGCCGCTTCGGGTCCGACAGCACCTGCCGCATGGCGGTGCCGAAACCCGCCCATAAGCAGATACACGGAAAGCCGATCACGTAGAAGATCACCGCCATCGCGATGGCGTTCATGCTGTAGCTCTCGCTGAGGTGGATCGTCGTGGCGGCGGTCAGCACCATCATCCATGCCTTCGGATTCACCCATTGGAAGGCAATCGCTTCGTAGAACTTCATGGGCCGGCGCTCGCCCTTCTTCACCTTCAACTCGCCCGAGGTGCCGATTTTCCACGCAAGGTACAGCAGATAAGCAACGCTCGCGACCTCGAGCACCGTGTACAGCACCGGGAAATGCACGAAGGCTTCGCCCAGACCGATCCCGACCGACAGCATCAACAGCACGACGCCGGCGCTGATACCGGACAGATGCGGCAACGTGCGACGGAACCCGAAATTGACCCCGGAGGCCAGCAGCATCGTGTTGTTCGGACCGGGTGTGATGGTGGTGACGAGCGCGAACAGGATGCCGGCAGGCAGCGCGCTGAGACTGAGATAAGACATGGCAAGCTCCGGTGTCGGTCGAAAGGACGTTGGAGCATTCTAGCGAGAGTCGCCGGTACAGTACCGGTACGCTTTGTGAGATGGTGTCCGGTACGGGCGGGCGCGTGAAAAGCTGGGGACTCGGTGTCATTTCCCATATCACGACAACCGCCTTCCCGCATGCGCCGCGCGCCTGATCCCGCTTACGCGGCGGGCGCAACCGACGCGCCGGCAATCTTGTGCCGCGCGAGAGATTGGGCGACGAGCCCGGATGCTTTCGCTTCCTCGACAAACGCATGCAATGCGTGCGCTGCCGCTGCGCCACGGCTTTTCGGCACGCCCATCGCCTGGCGGATCACCATGAAGCGCCCGTCGAGCAGACGCAGGCCGGGCGCTTGACGTGCGTCGGCTTCGAGCTGCTGCCTCACGCCTGCCGCGACTTCGAGGTTCTGTTCGAGGAATATTCGGACCACCGTCGGCGACGTCGGCGCGCGCACGATCTGCGCGTGTTTCAGCTCGCGAGTCAGGAACAGGTCATAAGCGCTGCCCTCGCCAACGGCCACACGCACTGACTGCTGATCGACATCCTCGTTACGGCGAATCGGCGATTCATCGCGCACGAGATAACAGCCTTCGATCAACACGTAGGGCTCGGTGAACGCGATGGTTTCTCCTCGTCGCGGATCTACGGCGAAGAAGCCGAAATCCGCTCGTTCCTCGCTGACCGCCTGCACGGACTTGCCCGCTGCATCGAATACCACGAGTTCCAGTTCCACACCGAGCGAGGCCGCGAACGCGCGCGCCAGATCGACGGAAACGCCGGTCGGCTCACCTGATGCGTCCTTGCCCGCGAGAATCGGATTGCCGAGATTGATCGAGGCGCGCAGCTTGCCGGTGGGTGTGAATGCACGAATGATGGACGGGTCGGTTTTCATGGACGAGTGGAGTCAGGAATCGGGTTTTGCATATCGACACGGACGTTCAGCCGCAGACACGCGCACTGCTCGACTCGACGCGAGTCGATGATCGCGGCCGCAGCAGTATCGTCACGGCGAGCACGCTGGCGAGCGCTATGCCGCCAGCCAGGACGAAAGCGCTGAAGAACGTATGACTCTGCTGGACCAGAAATCCGGTTGCAGTCGGACCGACGATGCCGGCACAGTTCGCGATAGCGTGCACGCACCCGCCCACTCTGCCGAGTTTCGGACCGGGAATCGTGTCCTGAATCAGCGCCCAGTAGGTACTGCCGCTCAAATATAAAGCAAACACGGCAATGGCCATTAGCACCAGCGCGCTGACCGTTGTGGTCACGGCGCCGGCAAGCGCGACGCAGACACCCGCGGTGCCGAGGCATACGATCAGCACCCACTTGCGGGCACGCAGCGCATTGCCTGTGCGGCGAAAGATCAGATCGGACAGCACACCGCTCAATCCGTACCCGACGAATCCCAATACCCACGGCAACACCGTCGCCAGACTCATGCTTTTCAGGCTCAAATGACGATCCATAGTTAGAAAGCTCGGGAACCAGGTCAGGAAGAAAAACAGAATGTAGCTGTAACCGAAGTACGAAATCATCGCCGCGAGAATGGCGGGTTGCTTGAGGTAGAAGCCAAGGCTCCGGACTTCCGAAGGATCTTCCGGGACGCTGCGATCTGATTCGATCAGTTGTCGTTCTTCATCGGATATGCGGGGATGCTGGTGCGGCTTGTCGGTCGCCATGAACTGCCAGAAAACCAGCCAAAGCAATCCGAAACAGGCGATTCCCGCGAACGCGACGCGCCAGCCATAGGCCGCTGTCAGCAACCCGACCACCGGCCCTGCAACCGCGCCACCCAGCGGTAGACCACAATTTGCGAAGCCGAATGCCGTCGCCGATTCTTTATGCGGGAACCAGTTGTTCACGATCTTGTTGATCGTCGTCGCAAGCGGGCCTTCGGCCATGCCGAAAAGAGTGCGGATCGCGAGCAGCGACCCGAAGCCGGTCGCGAGGCCGGTCGCGCCGCAAAACAGCGACCACGTCAAAATTGCCCCTGAAAACACGCGCTTGCCGCCCCAGCGGTCCGCCGCCCAGCCGCCGATGAAATTGAAGGCCGCGTAGCCGATGAAAAACGTCGAGAACAATAGTCCAAGGCTGCCCGGCGACATGTGCAATTCCTGCATCACGGCGGGCGCCGCGACGGATAAAGCCGACCGGTCGAGATAGTTGATGAAGCCTGCGATGAACAGCAGCAAGACGATACGCCAACGAATGTTTGTCACCTGTCCCTCCTTGAGTCTTTTATGTTTTAGACGGCCCGCGCGCTCGATAGCGCTGCCCGGTCCGTTGAGTCTCCTTGCTCGCCGCAACCCGCCTTGGAAGCTCGCAGGGCGCGGCGTAGCTGACGAATCGCCGCTTCAGTTGTGTGGCCGCGCGGCGGCTCGCAGCATGGCGAGTTGCGCCGCGCCGATGTCGATGCCTGCCGCCATCTGACGTTCCAGAAGACCGAGTTCGATCTGGCCGGGCACGATCACAGGCGCATTCGGATCGGCAGGCCGGGAGCCGTGCAGAATTGCCGCGTAGTCGGCCATACGCGCGGCGAGCCACGCGCCGCTGCCAAGCCTGGTCGTATCGATCAGGATAAAGAAGTGGCCGAGATTCTGCGGCTGTTCGGGGTCGTCCTCCCACGACTTCACGTGCGTCAGATAGGCCGCTCCGGAAAGCATTCCTGCGAACAGATCGACGACCAGTGCGAGGCCATAACCCTTGTGGCCGCCGATCGGGAGCAGGAAGCCATCGAGCGCGGCTTTCGGGTCGGTGGTCGGCTTGCCTTGGGCGTCGGTTGCCCAGTCGCCGGGAATCGGTTCGCCGCGCTTGAGCGCGTTGCGAATCTTTGCGCGCGCTGCGACGCTGATCGCCATGTCCAGAATAAACGGATGGCCTTCCGGGTTCGGGACGCCGAAGCCGACAGGACTGTTGCCCAGGCGCGCGTCGGTGCCGCCCCACGGCGCGATCGTCGTCGTTGCGTTGCTGCCGATGATGCTCGCGAACCCGTTCATGGCGGCGAGGTACGAATACGGCGACACCGGGCCGAAGTGATTGCTGCCTCGCACGAACACGCACGCGATGCCGTGCTCGCGCGCGGCCGTCATCGCCAGATCGAGTGCGCGAAAGCCGACGAGCGGACCGATACCGTTGTCGCCGTCGAGACGATGAAGCGCCGGGCCCACTTGTTCGGAGCTGATCGACGGCTTGGGATTGATTCCGCCGATGCGCAGGCGAGAGCCGTACGATTCGATTCGGCTGGTGCCGTGCGTGCGCAAACCGAACAGGTCGGCGAGTACGAGGATGGTGGCGGTGTCGGTGGCGTCGGCGCGATCGAGGCCGAGCGCGCAGAGTGCTTCGATTGTCAGTTCGGTCAATTGCGCCTTGCTGACCATACCCTGAGTGGTGGTGGATTGAGTCATGGAACGGGTCGTCTCCTTCGATCTAAAAACTGTGCGGGTCAAGCGACTGCGACAGCACAGCGCTTGCGTTTCACACATGATCGGTCAGGCGTCACCCGCGTGACAAACGCATATTTTCGTTCGATTGGTGCGTCGAATGCACGAATCGGGCTGCAACTGGCGCAACGGCAACGTGGTCGCCTGAAGCGATTACAGCGCTTCAGCGCATAGCATTGCTTAAGCGCCGGCGTCTACGGGCAGCGCGTCGGATGCGCGAAGCTCCGTCAACAGCTGAAGGAAGAAGCGTCCGGCAGAAGACAAGCCGCGCCCGCGACGCTGGAGTACGCCCAGCGTGCGCCGGATAGGCGGATCGACGAGCGCGACGCTCGTGAGTGCTTTGTGAGGGCCACGAGGCATGGCGAGGCGAGGCACGACGCCCACGCCGAGTCCGGCTTCCACCAGGCTCACGAGAGCCGGCACATGGCGCACTTCACAGAACCATTTGGGCCTGTCAACGACGCCGGCCAGCGCTTCGTCAATGACCGCGCGATTGCCGCTGCCCTGTGCCACCGCCAGATAGTCGAGGTTGGCGAGTTCCGCCCAGGCGACCGATTTGCGCCTGGCGAGCGGATGGGCGCGCGGACAGGCGAGGACGAAAGGGTCGTCCAGGAGCGGCGTGAACTCGATGTCCGGCTCCTGTGTGCCGACGTAAGTAAGACCGAAATCGGCTTCGCCGCGCGCCACAGCCAGAAAAACCATCGACGACGGCTCGTCGATCAAGCGCAGGCGGATGCCGGGATAACGCTCGTGATAGAGAGCAATGGCTTCAGGAAGGAAATAGCGCACGGCCGAGGGCACGCACGCAATGGTGAGCTCGCCGGTCATCTTGCGCGCGAAATCGTCGAACTCGAGCATCGAGTTGTCGATCTCGTTGAGGATTCGATATGCCCGATCCAGAAACCCGCGACCCACGATCGTCAGATCCATCTTGCGCGTGGTTCGCTCGAAAAGCCTGACGCCGAGTGCGTCCTCCAGTTTCTCGATGCGACGCGAGAGCGCCGACGCTGAAAGGTGCAACGAGTCGGCAGCAGCGCGAAAACTGCCGAGATCGGCTGTGGCGACGAAGGCGCGCAAGTCGGATATCTCGAAGTTCATTCCAGAGGTCGCAACGATGAAGAGAGTCGCTCAGTGTCGATGCACCGCCGCGCGTTGTCAATTCGTGCGCGCGACACAATAATCGACCGCCGATGCCGTCTCCGACGCCGCCGGTCCATTCCCGCGCGCGAAAGACTTTCACAGCTAGAAGCGGTAAAGGACCGACGCCATCCCGTTGAGGTCGAGCCGACGCTCGGTGATCGGACTGCCTGCGGCGTAACGCTCGAGGCGTCCCGCGACTACGGCAACGTTCGCCGACCAGTGCGGATTGATTTTGTAAGTCGCATTCACGTTGAAGTGAATATCACGCAAGCCGGAACCGGTATCGTAGTGTGGCAATCCCGATGCCGCACTTTCCTGCGGCGTGATGCCGAACAAGGTCTGCGTATAGGTCGCGTTGGCCCAGGTAAGGCCCGGACCCATCGAAATGAGCCAGTTGCCGACCGGCGCCGATACGAACAGATCGGCCATCGCCGTGAGACCCTGTCCGGTTCCGGCGATGTCCTGATAGGCCGCCAGCGCGCCGGTGAACGCCCACCACGTGTAATCGCCGAAGAGCCGCAGCTTCGGTCCATGGTGCACATCGGGCAGGCCTCTGAGCCGCGCATCGTCGGACGACGATCTCGACTGGAAGTCGAAACTCACCGACATACCGAAGTGATAGTTCTCTCCATGCAGTACGTTGACGCCGAGCACATCGGGACCCTGCGAGAAAAATCGCTCCTTCCATGAAATGTCCTGCACGGGGAAGGGAAGCTTTTGAAGCTTTGAGGAGCCAGGGAACTTCGGGAACACGTACATGCCGGGCCCGACCGAAATTTTCCAATCGCTGTCCGCCTGCGGTTCATCGGCGTGCGCGACGCCCATCGTGCAGCATGCTGTGACCGCTGCGAGCGCCAGATAACGGCGTGCAAAAGTTGTAATGTCCTGTCTCATGCTTTCCTCGCCACGGCGGCCAACTGTCTCAGGCGCCGCGCGAGCGCCCGTGATACGACAGGCGTCGGATTGTCGCAACTCGCCGACGCCGCAGCGCTTTCGCGCATGAAGAGCGCGCATTCTCGCGCGACGACCTCACGCTCGTTGTCCGATGTGATCATGTGGTACGAGTCGTCGAGCCAGATGGTGCGAAGAAACGACGCCCCCACGTTCGCCATGACGTAGCGCGCGTTGTGCGGGCTAGACGTCTCGTCGTCGATCGCATGAATGATGAGGCAGTCGGTGCTGATGCTCTTTAGCTTTTTGCGCACTGAACTCGTTAGCCGGCCCGCTTCATGAAGCGCGGGCACCCCAATGGATGCGGGTCCCACTTCGCTGATTTCGCCTCTCTGCATCACGCGTGCAATTTTCGAGCGCAGCGCTTCGTTGCGCAGCCCATAGGGTTCGTGCTCGCGATAACGGTAGCGCGAGCGCAGTGGCGTGTAATAGACGTAATCGAGCAAAAATCGATACCAGGGAATCGCCCAGCCGTCGTAACTAAGTGTGATCGACAACAACAGCAACGCGCGCGCGGCCGGGCGCTGCTGAGCGACGGCGGCGGCCAGCGTCGCGCCCATGGAGAGGCCGCATACCGAAACATGTCGGTGCCGCGATGCAAGCGCGTCAAATTCGGCGACGGCTGCGCTGATCCACTCTTCCATTGGGACGTGCCCCGCACCGGCGCTATAGCCACGAATTTCTGGCGTGTGAGTCACAAACCCTTCTTCGACTAGCGCGCGAGAGAGGAACCGCAATTCCGCCGGAGAACTCGACAGGCCGTGCAAGAGCAGGACAGCGTGATCGTTGCCCGGAGCAGTGTGAAATGGAGATGTGTTCATGGTCAGTCTTCCGCCCGGAGGATCAGAAAGTCGCCTGACGGCGTAGTAAAGCGTTCGCACACACATTCGACTGCGCGCCAACCGTGTCCAGTTGATAGAAAACGCATGCGGTGATGACCCGGCACCAGCCGGTCGTTCACGCGCGCGAGATCGTCCTGATGTACTTGCGAATGCCTGGCGCCGTAAGCGATGCCCGTAAGAAGCGTTTCGTCGTCAATGATGCCGGTGGCCGTGGAGGTTGCCGCTGCCGCGACGAAACTGCCAGGCGGCGCGCTCGTTGCCGGATCGAGCGCTTTGATGAGAATGAGCGACCGGTTGTGCTGCGCGATGTGATGCAGCATGCGATGCATTTCATCGGTGGCACGACGCGCGATCAGGCGTTCGTTATCGCCGCGCAGCAGCATTTCATAGCGCGAGAGCGCGACAGACGCCAGCAGTTCGGCGCGATACTGCGCGCGTTTCAGTCGCTCGACCAGCGTGATGACTAATACCGTGATGAGCGAATACGAGACAAGCAGACGGATGTCCGATTCATCAATGATGTCGATGCGTCCGTACGGCGGCACGAACAGATAATCCGCGAGGCAGAGTCCCGCGAGCATCACGCTCACTGCGGGCGCGAGGCCGCAATAATATTCCACGAGCACGGCGGCGATAAGAAAGGCGGTGCCCGGCATGATCGGGCCGAGCAGCGGGTGAAGTATCGTGCGAATGGCAGCGGCGGTAAAAAGTGCCGCCGCTGCGATGATCCACCGTTTGCGGCCTCGCGAAGCCCATCGCCGGGAGTTTTTTACTTTCATTTGTTTTGTACAGCGAGATGACGTTTACGCAAAAACCGGTGATTGTGCCAGACACTTTTGTGGCCTCAGCCGCTATATCGGTCAAAATTTTTTGACTGGACGGTATTTCCGTCAGTGCAATGGCGGCAAACCAAACGTGGCGAATGGCGCATCGAAGCGCTGATAGTCTTTATACTGGCGCCGAAACTAATAAGCTTACCGTGCGAGCCAAAGCATGCGCCTGCTCACCTATGCCTTATGCTTCGTTATGGTCGCCTATCTGGCGGCGGCACTGGCGCTGTATCTGATGCAGGACCGCCTGCTGCTTCCCTCCACGCCCGACACAGCCGATCTGCGCACGGTCGTGAACAAAGTTAGCCATATTGAAGCGTGGAAAGCGCAAGGCTCGTTCGCGGGTTATGTCGTCACGCCGACCGATCACGAATCCCGCGGCACGTTCATCCTTTTTCACGGCAACGAAGAGTCGGCGGAAACCAAGCTGCCGCTCGCCGAAGTATTCGTGCGCGCCGGGTATCGGGTCGTGATTGTCGAGTATCCGGGGCACGGCAGGCGGGGAGGTGAGCGCACCATGAAAGCGGCGACCGTTGCTTCGCGCGAGGCCTTGTCGGCCGTACTCTCACAATGGCGCGGGCCGGTCTATCTGGTGGGCGAATCTCTGGGCGCGGGCATGGCATCGCAAGTGGTCAAGGGCAACGAATCGGCGATTGCGGGCGTCCTGCTCATTACGCCGTGGGATTCGCTGGCCGATGTGGCCGCCGAGAAGTATCCGATTTTCCCGGTGCGGTGGCTGCTGCACGATGGTTTTGATTCGGTCGCCGCCGTATCGCGCTACGGCGGTCCGCTTGTCATTGTCGGCGCGCAGCGGGACGACGTGATTCCGGTCGCACATGCACGGCGTTTCGCGAGCGAACACGATCACGCGCGGCTCATGCTGTTGCCCAGCGCCGATCACGATAGCTGGTTCGGCGCCATGACGCCGCAGGACTGGCGACGCGTTCTGCAATGGCTGAATGCCACATGACGCGTCGCCTGATTTGAAGCGCATCCGAAAGTCTAGCGGGTCGAGAACACTGAGATGCCCCCGTTGGGAAATCCTGCCGCGCCAGGCTGGAACGGCACGTACACTTGCCCAAGCGCGCTGTCGATGGCGACAGAATGCGCCCCGGTGCCTACCGGTACCTTAAAGAGCAATTGCCGTGAAGCGCCATCGATTACGCCCATCTGCGGGCTAAATCCTGAAGCCGCGGCGATACCGCTCGTGACGTAGTGCCGGGCCGGCAGGAAATAGCGGTTGGAAGTCGGATCGTAGTTGACCTGATCCACCCCGCCAAACGGCAGGCTGGCCTGGATTGCGCCACTCGCACGATCGAGGATCAGCGTGATGAGCGGGTCGCCGGCCGGCGGATCGCATCCAACGAGCACGTCGGTATTCGGGCCAAGCACGATCCCCGCCGGTCCGCATTTCCCTAGTGGAAACGATTTGCTGACAGAAGGACTGCCCGCCGCTGCGGAACTGCCGGTGATGACATCGAGTTGGCCTTCGGGATTGGCAGCGGTCCCGTCGTTGTTGATCAAAAAGCTCTTCGAGACAGGGTCGTATGTGCACGCTTCGAGCCCCGACGAACCGTTGAAAGGCAGTTTTACCACCGCCTTTTGTGTCAGCGTCGAAATGAACGTGACGAACGGGGGCGAGTCTCCGGGGCTCGCATACATCACGAGATGATCGTCAGGATCGTAGCAGCCCTCATCGACGCGCGATCCGGAATTACTGATGGCGATCGTGTTGACCGTCTTTTGCGCCGCCGTATCGATCACCTTAACCGAGTCGACGTCGCCGACGTAGATCGTGTTCGTGCCGGTGATACCTACAATTCCGTCTGGACCGGACTCATTTGTTGTGGCGCCGGCACCGATGAACGGCCCCGGAATCTGTGCGATCAGCGTGTTCGATTTAGTGTCCACGACGTCGACCGCCTTGTTATTGCGGTCGGCAAGAAAGTACTTGCCGGCCTCCACGTAGCCAATATCGAAACTGAATGGTGGGCTCGAAGCGTTGGGCACGGCGATGTTCGTCAATAGCTTTGGCGGCGTCGGGGCGCTGACGTTATCGCCACCTCCGCAGCCGGCCAGTGCGGCCGCAGCTAGCAAAACCAAAGTCGTTATGCGCGTTCCCATCGATTTGTCTCCTTTCCGTTTATTGGCTCGAGCGCCGGTCCGGAGATCGGCTAGAGCATTGAACTTATATCCACTTCTGAACAAGTACGATCATTGAACAATTCTTAAGGAAAGCTTAAGAATATGATCGTTTGAAGAGACCGCCACGTCTCCCACAGATGCCGCCTCGCAGCGCAAGGATTGTGGCCATAGACTCGGCGTCTGGCTCACACAATGGCGGCGCGACGAAGAATCGGAAAGTAAAACTTATTTATGGTCTGCATTACGTGGACGCTATACCCGTAATGAAACTGAAGCTTCCACAGCGGTGATGGTGACATGCCGGCCGCAACTTTTGCGCTGCAGATTTTGACGGTACTGCGCGACATCGCCGGAGTTCAGTGAGCCACGCATGTTGGGCCGCACGGGCGCTCGGAGCAGCAGAGACCCGTTGTCTGTTTCCCAGCACTTTTTAATCACCTGTTATGTAACCGCCGGGCCGCACCAGTGTGCGTTTTCGGCCGATTTTTTCACGATCAGCAGGCACTCCAGGATGAGGTAAGAGGCAATCGACGCAGAGCGTAACTGCGCCGGGCTTTCGCATCCGGCGACGGCCATCTCATGGAAATCCCCGAGTCGACAGGCTGTGCCGTGAAAGCGGAGAGAAGGATTGGTGCTTCCATACTTGCGCCATCGATCCAGACAGGCAGCACTTCGCGGCCGACAATAACGGAGACTATCGATGCAACCGAAAACTACGGCGTTTCGCCACATTGCTGGCGCCTGCTGCCTGCTGTTTGGTCTTGCCTCACAACCAGCGACGGCCGCCGATAGCGGGAAGATCACAATCATGGTCGGCGGCATTACCAAGCTGATCTATCTGCCGGCGCGACTGACCGAGCAGCTCGGCTACTTCAGGGACGAGGGGCTCGACGTTGAACTGCTGTCGCA
Organism: Paraburkholderia sp. BL6669N2; assembly: GCF_003387275.1. Lineage (NCBI taxonomy): Bacteria > Pseudomonadati > Pseudomonadota > Betaproteobacteria > Burkholderiales > Burkholderiaceae > Paraburkholderia > Paraburkholderia sp. BL6669N2. Next base: position 4,042,704 of record NZ_QUNA01000002.1, read on the forward strand.
GCCTGCTGGTGTCGACGCAGAGAACGAACTGCTGGCTGGTGCCGTCCAGGCTGTCGTAGGGTTCTACGACCACACGATCGATCTGCAGACCAAGGGCAAGGACGTCAAGGCGATCGTCGTGTTCGGCCAGGTGCCGGGCGAGGTCGAAATGGTATCGACCAAGGCGGCCGACACGATCAAGTCCATGGCCGACGTCAAGGGCAAGACGCTGGGCGTGACGGGCCTCGGTTCGTCGACCAGCTTCCTGACGCAATACCTCGCCGGACAGCACGGGATCCAGTCGACCGAATACACGATGCTGCCGGTAGGCGCCGACGCCAGTTTCATCGCGGCAATCAAACAGAACCGTATCGACGCTGGCATGACGACGGAGCCCACGATATCCGCATTGCTCAAATCGGGCGAGGCGAAGGTGCTCGTCGATATGCGCTCGGTCGAGGGAACGAAGGCGGCGCTGGGCGGTACCTATCCCGCGTCGAGTCTCTACGTGCAGGCAGCATGGGCTGTTTCGCACAAGACGGAGGCCACGAAGCTCGCTCATGCATTTGTTCGCACGATGCAGTTCATTCACACGCATAGCGCCGAGGAAATCGCGGCGAAGATGCCCAGCGACTATCAGAAAGACAAGCCGCTGTACGTGAGCGCCCTGAAGGCGTCCCTGCCAATGTATACCGCCGACGGCAAGATGCCGGCTGATGGCCCGGCGACCGTGCTCAAGGTGCTCTCGGCGTTCAATCCGTCGGTCAAAGGCAAGCATGTTGAACTGGACAAAACCTACACCAACGAGTTTGTCAGTGCGAAATAGGTCATGTTGCGACGGGCAAGGCGATCCCGGAAACGATGTGATGGAAAGAGTGTTCAGTCTGGATGTCGAGCCGGATGCGGACGCCATCGGCATCTAGATGCCGATGGCGCGCTCCGTCGGCGGTATTCCGATTAATGGACCGGAGCGCTGCCCGTATATCAGTGAATGCACTGAGTTGTTCGAGCAATACGGGAAAGGAGCGTGAAGGATTGAGGTAAGTAGGATTGCGTTCATTCGCATGCCGGATCGGACATCCGACAGGCGGAGCGCAGCAGTCGCACGCAGAACAATCAGATTTTCAATGCAGCAATCGGAGGAGACGATCTTGAAGAAAAAGTATCTTACGCTGGCCATCGCGGCCAGCGCACTTGGAGCGACAGCCGCGCACGCGCAGTCGAGTGTCCAGCTTTATGGACTGATGGACCTGAGCTTTCCGACCTACAGAACGCACGCGGACGCCAACGGCGATCACACCATCGGCATGGGCAACGACGGCGAACCGTGGTTCAGCGGGAGTCGCTGGGGCCTGAAGGGCGCCGAGGACATCGGTGGCGGTTCAAAAATCATTTTCCGGCTCGAGAGCGAATTCGTCGTCGCCAACGGCCAGATGGAAGATCCGGGCCAGATCTTCGACCGCGATGCATGGGTCGGTATCGAGAACGACACGTTCGGCAAGATCACGGCGGGCTTCCAGAACACCATCGCGCGCGATTCGGCGGCGATCTATGGTGACCCCTATGGCAACGCGCGGCTGACCACGGAAGAGGGCGGCTGGACCAACTCGAATAATTTCAAGCAGATGATTTTCTATGCGGCCAGCGCGACGGGCACGCGTTACAACAACGGTGTCGCCTGGAAGAAGCTCTTCAGCAACGGGATCTTCGCGAGCGCCGGTTACGCATTCGGCAACTCAACGAGTTTCAGCTCCAACTCCAATTACCAGGCGGCGCTCGGTTATAACGGCGGCGTGTTCGACGTGTCGGGTTTTTATAATCACGTGAATCGCGTTGGCTTTACCAACCAGACATGGTCGGTGGGCGGCAACTATAACTTCGGCATTCTGCGCGCCAATGCGGGTTATTTCCGCTACCTCGGCAATCAGGGCTCGCTCGGTCAGCGTCAGGATAACGCGTGGACCGTGTCGCTCAAGCTGTCGCCGAAGGGCCCGCTCGACTACCAGCTCGGCTATCAGCAAATGCGCGTGAAGAACGCAGCGTACAACGGCGATGGCGACATTCCGAACGCGAACATTGGCGCTTTCGATCCGGCATCGGGCCTTCACAACGGCTTCAAGGAAACGCTGTACGGGTCGGTGTTCTATCACCTGTCCAAGCGTACCGAACTGTATCTGGCCGGCGACTACATGAGGCTTCATGGCGGCTATACGGTCGGCAGCACGTTTGGCGCGACCAACCAGCTTGAACTGACGACAGGCGTGCGCACCCGCTTCTGATCCTCGAAGGCGTGCCTCCCGGCTGATTCATCGCCGAAATGTGCTCCTGTTTGCGGCGACGGAAATCCGTTCGCCGCTTTTCAAGCTCGCTATTCGCGCACGCTTCAACCAGCAGAAGCGGTCATACGGTCTGATTTGATGGCACGAGTCAAGGGGCTCCAGTTCCGCCGACAGCGTCGCCAGAGCGCTTGGTCCGGGCAGTTTCTTCATCTACCGGGCCTCGTTCGAGATGACAACTTTCAAGGCCCGTGAATTCCTCGCATCGGAGAACGTGGCGTAGGCATCCATGATCCGGTCGAGCGTGAAGCGGTGCGTGACCAGCTTCTTCGGTTCAAGACGTTTCGACTCCACAGTTGAAAGCAGCATAGGGGTGGTGTACGTATCCACAAGGCCGGTTGTCAATGTGATGTTGTGTGACCAGAGCCGCTCCAGATGCAGGTCCACCTTTGTGCCATGAACGCCTATGTTCGCGATCGTCCCGCCTGCGCCAATGATGGACTCGCAAATGGCAAATGTCGCCGGGATACCGACTGCCTCTATTGACACATCCACACCGCGGTTGACGGTGAGCGCCATCACCTGTTCGACGGCATTGCCTGCGCCGCTGTTGACGAGGTCTGTGGCACCGAACTGCTTCGCGACCTCCAGCCGGTTGTCGTCGACATCGACGACGATAATCTGCGCCGGCGCGAAGAACTGAGCCGTCATCAGTGAGGCGAGACCGACCGGCCCCGCGCCCACGATGGCAACGCTCTGACCCGGTTTGAGCTTGCCATTGAGTATCCCGCATTCGAAGCCCGTCGGCAGGATATCGCTGAGCATCACGAGAGCCTCCTCATCGGCGCCGGCGGGCGTGTGATAAAGGCTTGAGTCGGCATGCGGGATGAGGACCTTCTCGGCCTGCGTACCGTCAATGAGATGCCCAAGAAGCCACCCACCTGTGGTGCAATGGGAATACATCTGCCGTCGGCAGAATTCACATTTTCCGCAAGAACTGATACATGAGATCAGTACAAGGTCGCCGATCATGAAGTTGGACACGGCGTTGCCGACCGCTTCGACGACACCGACACCCTCATGACCCAGCGTCGTGCCGGGCCGCACCTTTGGGACGTCTCCTTTCAGAATGTGCAGGTCCGTGCCGCAGATCGTCGTCTTCGTGATACGCACAATCGCATCCGTGGGCTTCGCGATTGTCGGTTCCGGCTTGTCCTCGAGGGCCTTCTGGCCCGGACCATGAAACACCAATGCTTTCATCTCCACCTCCCGACGGCATTGCACTGCCAGTACCCGGTCAACCGAACGCGATATTCTCCGGCCGCGGTCATCATGATGTCCCTGACTACGCCCCGTAGGAACCCGATATGCTGCGCTGCGACCACAAAGCACAGACCGACATTGCGGACGTCAACTGGAGGCTTGTCTTGTGGCGCTGTCCGAGCAAGTGAATTCGCGTGCCTCAGCTGCCCGACGCGGCAAGGTAACTATGAATCTGATGTACCACAGCCGCGCCTTCACCTACTGCGGCCGCGACACGCTTGATCGAGCCGGAGCGAACGTCGCCGATCGCGAACACACCCTCGATGCTTGTCCGCAAAGGTGACGCTGCAAGGCCCGCTTCGGGAAGGTCGGTGCCCGTCAAGACGAATCCTTTGCTGTCCAACGACACACCACATGTCTTCAACCAGGCTGAATTCGGTTCGGCGCCCACGAACACGAACAGATGGTGCGCCGTCATCGTCCCCTCGATACCGCCGGCGCCGCGGAAATGCACGCGCTCCAGACGTGCGTCACCTTCGAGTGCGGTTAGTTCGGTACGCGTATGAACCGTCACGTTCTCCAGCCCGGTAACACGCTCGATCAGATAGTGCGACATGCTCTTTTCGAGGCTCGAGCCGCGGATAAACAGGTGGACGTGTTCCGCGTGCGTCGCCAGAAACACCACAGCCTGTCCCGCGGAGTTGCCGCCGCCCACGAGCAGCACCGATTCTTTGCGGCAAAGCCTCGCCTCGATCGGCGAGGCCCAGGAATAGACGCCATGGGATTCGAGACGCGCTAGTCCTTCGACACTGAGACGCCGGTACTCCGCGCCGCTCGCGATCACGACGGTACGGGCGGAGATGCGCCGCGCGTCGTCAAGCTCCACGATGAACGGGTGCCGATCGCAGTACAGCATCTTGACTTCACAGGGAATGCCGAGATGCGCGCCGAACTTTTGCGCCTGAGCGAACGCGCGGCTCGCCAGCGCATGTCCGGTGATGCCGGTGGGAAACCCCAGGTAATTTTCGATACGCGAACTCGTACCGGCCTGGCCGCCTGGCGCCCGGCCGTCGAATGCGGCCACCGATAGCCCTTCGGATGCGGCATAGACCGCCGTCGCGAGCCCCGCCGGTCCAGCGCCGATGATCGCCACATCGTAGACGTGAGTTGAATCGAACTCGGGAACGAGTCCTAGACATGAAGCCAGTTGACCCTCGTCGGGGTTTCTCAGCATCGTGCCGTTGGGGCACAGCACCAGCGGGAAATCGTCGGGCTGCGTCGTCAGCCGGTCGAGCAGCGCGACAGCTTCCGCATCGCTCTGCGCATCGATCGTCGTTTGCGGACAGCCATTGCGGTGAAGAAAATCCTGCAAGGCTACGAGCCGCGCGTTACCGGGCGGTCCGACGAGAACGACGCCCTGCCCGCGCTCGATGATCAAGGCGCGCCTCAGGATCAACGCACGCATGATTTTTTCGCCGAGGTCGGCTTCGCTCATCATCATCGCGGTGAGTCCGTCGGGCCGCAGCAACAGCGCTTCGACATCCTCTACGACGTGCGCGTCGAGCAGGGCGGGCTTGCGCGAGAGCTGTGCGACATCGGAGGTAAACTCGCCGTACCCTGTCTGAGTCCGAACGACGCGTTCGCGGCCCAAACCGTCGCGTCCGACGATGCGAACCTTGCCTGAAAGCAGGATGAACACACCCGGGCTGATGGTTCCGGCGCGATAAAGCAGTTCACCCGCGGCGTAGCGGCAACGGCTGGCAAAGCGCCGCAGCCTGTCGACCTCGGCTTGAGTCAGGACCGGAAACATCTGCTGGAAACGCGGATGGTCGCGCACAGTCGGATCTTCGGCCAGTTCGCCCTCCCGCGCACGCTGCGCCTCGCCCACTGGTTCGCGGACTAACGCGCTGCCCGATGTTACTGACTCGTTGTCCATCTGAGATTTCCCTCGCGACAATCCTCAACGAGCGGTGTGGCCTCGATTGGCTTCGACACATGAGGCGAGTCGTCGATGAAGCCGGTTTTTACCCTGTCGCTCCGTGCCAGACGACGGACAGCTTCATGCGAGTTGGCCAAGATAGTATCCGAGCCGATCTTCAACATCGCCCGGCTTGTGGAAACCGCGTGCGAGCAGCGCCTTGATGCTTTTCTGCGCGGCTGGTCGCCCTAGCGACGCCATGCACGCGTCCCACCCGGCGGCGATTTCGACATCCGGTGGCAGGCTGGTGTTGACAAGGCGCTTGGTGTTGGCGATTGCCAACTTGTCGAAGCCTGCGATCCGGGTCGCGAGCGCGTCCACGAATGCGTCGAGGTCGGTATCGGGGAGCGCCCGGTTGACGTAGCCATAGGCTTCGGCCTGGTCGCCACTGATGTCTTCCGAGCTCAACAGCACCTCCATCGCGCGATTGCGGCCGATGAGCCGCGGCAGCCGGGCCATCGGACCGCCTCCGGCGACCAGCCCCACGCCCACCTCCCATTGCGAGAGGATCGTTCTCTCGCGGCTGGCGAAACTCATATCGCAGGCGAGCGTCAGTTCACTGCCGTTGCCCGTCGCGCGCCCGCGAATGAGGGCGATGGAGACAACGGGTGCGCGTGTCAGGCGAACGAGGCAATCCGGCCACTGCGGCAAGCCTGTGGGGCCGGGCGGCATGGCGGCGAGGTCCTCGAACCTGGCCAGAAAATCTGAGTGATTCAAAAAGTAGCCGTCCACCGCGCTGTCGAAGACTACGACTCTGACCTGCTCGTCGGCTTCGAGGGCGCCGATGAGCTCGTGGAACTCGGCGATCATGGGAGGGCCCATGACGTTGATCGGCGGGTTGTCGATCGTCACACGCCAATACGCTGGGGACTGCCGGGCAACTTTGATTTCAACAGGGTTCGTCGCCGCTGTCATTTTGGGGCTCCTATCACCGATAGTAAGGATGCTTTGGGCGACGTCCGCGCGAGGATTTCTTCGCGCTTTCCGCTCCTGATTCAGGACATTCGCTACCCGGCAGCATTGCGTTGGACGATCTCGTTCAAGCATCGAGCGCAGCTAGCGCGGCCTGCGCGACTGCAATGTCCTGCTCGATGGTTCCTGCGCTGGTTCCCACGGCACCGATAACGTGTCCGTCGAAGACGACGGGAATGCCGCCGCCAAAAATGACAACTTCACCCGCGATGCTTTCCTGGATCCCGAACAGTGGCATCCCCGATTGCGCGAGCCTGGCGAGATCAGCGGTGGTTTTCTCCAAGATTCTCGCTGTCACTGCCTTGTTGATGGCAAGGTCGATGCTGCCGATAATCGCGCCATCTTGACGCAAGAAAGCGACCAGATCGGCGCCGGCGTCAACCACAGCGATGCTGTACGCGACCCTGAGACTCGCAGCCTTTGCCTCTGCGGCGGACACCATCCGCTTTGCGTCCTCGAGCGTAATGCTGTCGTATGTTCTCGGCATCTCATCCTCCGCGTGATCGAAGCGTTCCGCCCCTGTCCCTCGAGAAAGCGGTCCCACAAGCTCGCCGACTTCAGGGGCCCCCGCCGGACTGAAACTAGGCCTGCAGAACCTTGAGCAACTCCACGGCAGTCGGGCCGGACGAGGCTGGGTTCTGGCCGGTGATCAGGCGTCCATCGACAATGGTCAGTACGCCCCAATTCGCCACCTTTTCAAAATGGCCGCCCAGGCGTTTGAGTTCATCCTCGACGAGGAAGGGCATGACTTTGGTCAGTCCTACGGCTTCTTCCTCGTCGTTGGTAAAGCAGGTGACGCGCTTGCCCTTGACGATAGGTTGTCCCTCGTAAGTGGCTTTCAGCAGAACACAAGGGCCATGACAGACGGCGGCGACCGGCTTGCCCGCGTTGTAGAAATCCTCGATCAAGGCGATCGAGTGTTTGTCATTGGTCAGGTCCCACATCGGGCCATGACCGCCGGCATAGAAGATCGTGTCGTAGTCGGCCGCCTTGACGTCAGCGAGCTTGACGCTGTTGGCCAACACTTTCTGCGTCGCAGGGTCTTTCTTGAACCGCAGCATCGAGTCGGTCTGATTGTCCGGATCGTCACTTCTGGGATCGATCGGTGGATGGCCCCCCTTGGGCGAAGTCACGGTGACTTCCGCACCGGCGTCTGTGAACGCATAGTAGGGAGCGGTGAACTCTTCCAGCCAGAAGCCGGTCGGCTTGCCGGTGTCTCCAAGCACATTGTGCGAAGTCAAAACCAACAGGATTTTCATTGCCAATCTCCGTTCATTGAGGCAAGTGCCTAAACGCGGCATTGCCGGGGCAAACTCTCGAAGTCTTTGTTCAGGTCAGTTGTCCGGAGTCCCCTCGTGCCGCGAAAATGGCTTGATCAATTCTCGAGACGGAGGCTGCCACCACGTCAAGCGGACACTGTCGTAGGGCATCGTGTTGGAGACGCGTTCAACGAACACCTCTATTCAAGACCGGCTTCCAGGTGCGCGCCATCCGGCGAAGGTATTGCTGGAGCATCCGATGGTATGAGGGACTTCGCCGTCCGCCACAGCAGGCTGAAACGAGTGCGTTCCGGGCGCGGATCTCGCTTTCGAAGGGGCTGCGGCGCGTCGCCTCGGCGTAAGGATGATCCATAGCGGAACGCTACTTCGAACACCGAAACGTGCCAGGCACTTTGACGCAATGACGGCTAAATCGTCGTGTTCCTGCTGGAATCAATACAGGAAACTGTGTCGCCACTTGCCATGTTTTTGCGTTTCGTTTTCACCTATCGTGTGTTCACCTACCCGAAGCGGTAGAAGGGGAACCCGTAGCCAACGCCTCCAAGGAGCCAGACATGAGCAACAACCCAATGCAAAGCGGGCACGCAGTTGAGACTTCGCGCGCCGGCATGTACGACACGAAGCTCGAGATCGTCGTCATCCCCGTCTCGGACGTCGATCGCGCCAAGCGCTTTTACGGCGATCTAGGTTGGCGACTTGATATCGACTTCAAGAGGGACGACTACCGCGTGATCCAGTACACACCGCCCGGCTCCGGATGTTCGGTGATGTTCGGCAAGAACATCACCAAGGCCGCGCCCGGCTCGGTCCAGGGGCTGCACCTCATCGTGTCCGACATTGTGGCCGTCCGTAACGACCTGCTCCGTCGCGGCATCGAGATCAGCGAGCCATTCCACGATACGGGCGGCGTGTTCCATCATGCTGACGGGAATAACGTGGTTAGCGGCTTGAATCCCACACGACAAAGCTACGCCTCTTACGCTTCGTTCACTGACCCTGACGGCAACGGTTGGCTGTTGCAGGAAATCACCGTGCGATTGTCCGCGGACGTCGAAGTGGGAGACCCAAGGTTCACGAGCGAGGTTTTGAAGGCGATTCATTCGACGACACCCGATTGATCGTCGCGGCGCATCCGTCGATAACGGCGAAATCGGGCACCTGCCACTGATGACGGTAGCACTGGAGGGCGCCAGCGCGTTGGAAGACGCTGAGACACCATGCCAACTACGAATTTTGCGAGCTCGGCCCGCGCGACCATCTCCTGCACCGGGCCGGCAACCTACCCTTTATCAGCGCGGTTATATAGGTGGTATTCGCGCTGAACGACTTGCTGGTGGATCTCTTCCGCCCTAACCTGAACCTCACATTCAACCACCCTCCAGCAGTTTGCTGGACCGGCCATCTCATGCAATCCATACACCGGCGAACTTCCGATTAAGGAAGGCGGAGGTCATATTGGAGAAGACATGCACGACAAACTCCTCTCAGTCGTCGTTACCCGGAAATGGCAACTTGCCGAGAGTTACCATGCTGTCGAGCTTCAAACCAGATGCAGATCGGAGCTTCCGCCGTTTGACGATGGATCTTGCGTCACGCTCGTTCGCGACGACGTCGTCCGCAAAGAGAAAATATATCCGCTGTGCCGTTCCACGTCCCGGCCGCGTGCCTATGTCATCGCTGTGAGACAGGATGATGGCAACGCAGATTCAAAAACAGCAGACATTACGTTGAGCCAAGGCGACGAGGCGTTTATCGTAACGACACGGAGTCCTTCAGTTATTTTGGACGGTCGTACACAATCGATACTTTTTTCCGGCGGCATTGGCGCTGCATCGATTGCGGGAATCGCAAAGCGGCTGGCGTTGGCAGGGCAAAAATTCGAGCTGCACAACTTCGCTCGATCGCCCGAACGTGCAGTCTTTCGGGAAGAACTCGATGCGCTCAAAAGCGAAAGCAGGGTTTATCATCATTTCGGTTTGGGTGCTGACCGATTGGAACAGGCAACTTCTCACGCGATGAGTCCAGCGCATGCGAACACTCAGATCTACTGCAGTGGTCCGCCGGCATTTATGGATCTCATCGAGCGCCAGGCGCACGACTGGGTGTATCCGGCCAATATCCACAGAATTTTTCTGGGCGACAGAGGCGATGCGTAGTCGACGGACATTCGTGAATGTCCGCTTCGAAAAACGTCGGCAAAGCCGGGGTGCCGGCTAGTCTCCAGAACAAGTCTCCTCAACGTAGCTTCAGCGCGTCAAGACTCGGCCCGATTTTCGATTTGTTCCCGCTGCGCAAGACTGTTTGTACGGTGCGGGTATTCGAAACTCGAGTCAATGCGCCTACATTCGGCTCTATCGGACCATGACGCGGATAAAGACGAATGGTGCGGATATCAACGTGATGTAGCAAGGCGCCCGCGAGCCACGAAGTTCGTCGAGCGCGAAGCAGGTCGTGGCGGCGGGCTGTATGAACGTTATCTAGTGGAGAAATGAAAAGTGAAATTCTCGGTTAAAGATGAAATTCGCTCCGACGATATTCCGGCTATCGAACATGCGATGAGGACCGTCGACGCCGACGCGAAGGTCAACGTGGACATTGATACGAAGACGGTCAGCGTTGATTCGTGGCTGATGCCTGAAGAGTTTCTCGTCGCTTTCGTCGATGAAGACTATGACGCGACGATTGTTGAAGCGTAGACAGGAGCTACGTGATGTAAGAAAAGCCCGTCATATTCACGTTCACCACTGCGGCATAGTTTTCCGTAGTGTGTTCGGTGAAAGGCTTGCCGATGTAGATGCCGGCGTTGTTCACCAGCGTGTCGATGCGGCCAAATCGTGCGACGCCTTCGGTAATGACACGATGAGCGTCGCCCGGTCGCCGATATCGCCGGCGACGGTGAGGATGTTCGCGCCGTCCGACGGCTTGATCGAGCGTGAGTTCGCGACAATGCGGTAGCCGAGCTTGCGAAACGCCCTGACGACTTCGGCACCGATGCCTTGCGACGCGCCGGTCACGACGACAACCTTCTATGACATGCTCATCTTTCCCTAGAAAAATTCTTATTCCGTTTCGACGCCGATCGGGCCGACGGCGCCTATCAGGCCACGTACGGACAGGCTGATTCAGATTTCGCTTAAACCTGCAATCAAGCCGTCCTGGAGCGCGCGAGCCACTGGTCGAGACTGATGCGGCCGATCCGCGCGTCACCGAGCGGCACGAGCGATTGTTCCTCGACGCGGCCGCCGTAATACAGCGCATCGCGGTCCGTTACCACCGGGCGCGCGTCGCCTACCGATTTCAGATAACGCGAGACGATCTCCGCGAAGGGCGCGCGGTCCGGGCCGGCAATCTCGACCGTGCCGTTTTGCGGCGCAGCAGGCGCGATCTGCGCGAGGTTCGCTACGACATCGTCTACGGCGATCGGCTGAAACAGTCCTTCGCCGACACGTACCGTGCCGTCGACCGTGCTGAAATCCGCGATACCGCCGATGAACTCCATGAACTGCGTCGCGCGCACGATCGTATACGGCACGCCGGCCGCTTTGATCAGTTCCTCCTGCGCGACCTTGGCGGCGAAGTACGCGTTCTCCGGCGAGCGGTCGCAGCCGACGATGGATAGCGCCACGTGATGCCGCACTCCCGCAGCCGCTTCGGCCTTGCCAAGATTGCGCGCCGAAGTACGAAAGAAATCGAGTACCGCCTGCGGCTCCCATGACGGAGCGTTTGTCACATCCACCACGACGTCCGCGCCTGCGAGCGCATTATCCAATCCCTCGCCCGTCACAGCGTTGACACCGGTACGCGGCGATGCCGCGAGCGCTTCATGGCCCGCTTCGCGAAGCAGCGTGACAAGACGCGATCCGATCAGGCCGGACCCACCGATTACGACGATTTTCATGGCACATTCTCCAGATGAGAGTAAATGAACGCGCGGGAGCCGGGCGAGGGTCGTATCGCGCGAAAGTGTTCGCCGCCGTCTCATCGCGTGAGGCCATTGTGGAAGAATCATGGCCAATCGGAAAGTGCCAGGAATCGACGATCCGACTAGTACAAATCGTCTGCCGCTTCCCTTGTCCGCGAGACCGTCACGACCGTTCCGACTTCCGCTTTGACCATTGAAATCGACAGGCAGCAGCAGTTGCCGATCTATCTGCAGATCTGCGCAGGTGCGACGGCTTCAATGTCGCTGCATAGCCTGTGCTCATACAGGCTCGTAAGCGATGAGCCATCGTTGTCACTTTCGACCTCGAATCAATTTGCATAATTTTCGAAGATTTACCAATTTTTCACCTTTTGGCTCATCCGCGCGATGGAATAGCGCTGATCTCCCGCCCAGAAAGCGACAGCGCTGCATCAACGTGAACCCCTTCTGGCAGATTGGCAGGGGGAAAAGTCGCCGCCATTTAAACCGCGGTGCGTAGGACCACCAAATCTCAAAAACACATTCTCCGGCTGATCTGTTATTTTGCATGCTCGCACGCCATCATCTAAATGCTACAGACTCTTCGTCACTATGCCGATTAAGGAAGAAAAGCTAAATCGAATTTCAAAAAACGCTATATTTTTCGCTGGCGGCGTATTTTTATTGGTTGCAGCGAATTTTTTATACTCACGGACTACGGATTTTATAAACAACTCCGTAGTTGTGAGTGGCAAAGTCACCCGGCTTAATCACGGCGGCCACCATGTTCAGGTGGAATTTGACACGCAAACAGGCGAGCATATTTCCTCTTCGCAATCGGCATTTATATCCGCAAATGTCGGCGACACACTACCCATCCGCTACAGGCCAGATGACCCCACTCACACTTCAGAGATTGATCGTTTTATGGATATCTGGGATTTACCGCTTGTGTGTTTTGCACTTGGAATGGTCTTCTTGTGCTCTACCTTGGTTGATTGTTTGTTCTGGAAACGCAATCTGTTCGAAAGGAGAAGTGGCAAATGATATCGTTGCGTAAAAGCGGATGGTCGTTCAATACGAGCGCAACGGGCGGGCTTGGCATTGAGTTACTATCCATCTCGGGCGGAAAAATTATTCTCGATGATCCGCAGAAACAATCTCACGATTTTTCTTATTTCGGATTTGGAATTGGCTACTCACGAGGACTGCCGAAAATCAAACTTCCGCCTATTCCAATATTGAACAGGGAAATGTCTGGCACGGGCTCTACGAAAGATTTTACGAGCGACGGCGTACTCTATATGGCCAGCTATTTTCACAGGCAAGAACTATCGACATCCGATATTAAGGGTGCAACAATATATTTCGACGGTGGCGCGGGATTGCTAGCGGGATACGGTGGATCAATTATGTTGCTCGGCATTAATACGGAATTAATTGCTCCCTGGCTGGTAAATCCCGGCATTTTCGCAAATATGGCAAAGAAGGCCCTGGATTGCGCTCCTGCCGTTCTTCTATTGGCGGGCGAGGCAGAAGGATTAATCGCCGGTGGCGGACTCAGCGCAATGATCGGTCATCTCCAGTAAACAATATCCAAACTTTTAATTATGGCGCAAGATATTTTTATTGATATCAACGGCATTTCGGGAGAATCTCAAGACTTCGAACATCTCGACGAAATTGATGTCCAGTCGTGGAGTTGGCAAGTCGCACAAAATTCCTCCATGCTTTCGGGATCAGGCGGCGGCGCGGGCAAGGCTTCAGTGTCAGACCTTGGATTTTTCCACGCATATGATCGAGCTAGTCCGAACCTGGCTAAATACTGCTTTACTGGAAAGCACATTGAAAAAGCTGTATTAACCATGCGTAAGGCAGGCACCGTACCTCATGAGTTCGCTCGCATCACCATGTATGACGTGGTAATTACCAACGTCTCACCGGTTGCTAATGGTTCGATATGTCATGAGCATGTGACGCTTTCTTTTGCAACCATGAAGCATGAATACATACTTCAAAATCCGCTTGGCGGTAGCGGTGGAGCGGTAACAGCTATGATGTATATCAAGGAAAACAGTACTGTCAAATAGTGTGGTGGCCGATGCTGCGTGCCGTTATCTCGGAAGATGCGTTGGAGAAAATGCCACACAGCACGTACACCCGCCAACAATCGTGATGAGAGTGAATATTGCGAATTTCGGCGCGAACGGCGGGCACCGGATACGAATCGAAGAATGTCATGATGCCCCGTTCACCGCGGGTCGGGACGCTGTTGCTCGCGGCGTGCGGGCGGTAGCGCCACCCCCGCCGTGCCCCCTTGTGTCTTCTATGTGGTCGGAGTTGCCGTTGATGTGCACGAAGGTGCAGGCACCCGGCGCAAGCGCCGCAAGCACCGTCAACACCAGGCACATGAGCCGAACCACATGCCCGCGAATAGCGGCTTCATGCCGGTAGCTCAGGCCACTCGATAGCGAGCGGAAAGCCTGCCTGCTGCGGCACGTCGCGAAGCGCCGCCGGTACGTTTCCCACACGTCCGCGCCGGTCTACAGCGTGACGGGCGCATCAGGTGGCACCATCACCTTGCTATCGCGCCACGCGTGGCATTCGTTACGGTAGGCGCGCACGAACATCGCACGGTGACGTTTCTCGTCGGCCCTGAAGCGCGCGAGAAAACGTGAGCAAGCCCCGCGCGAGTTGGCATCGCACGTCCGGAAACGGCCGTAGCACGGGCCTGCGTGGGCGATAGCCCGAGCCGGGTGATGCAAGTATGGAATGCGAGCTTTTACTCCGACATCTTCCGTACGGAACGCAGCGAGCGAGCCGATTCAACGGAGATCGAGATGACCGATATCATGACTGCCATGAAGCTCAATCACGTCAGCTTCCCTTCATCCGATGTGAGCGCCACCGCCGCCTTCTTCGAGGACCATCTAGGCTGGACGGTTGCCGCGCGCGAGGGACGAGCTGGTTTCTGAAACGCCCCGGTTTCGACATCGTGATCGATGACGCCGCCGACCATCTGGTCGAGTGGCCGCGGAACTTTCACAACGGTTTCGAGCTGGCGTCCGTAGAGGAGGTTCGCGCGCTATACGAACAGATGGCTGGCGCCGGCGTCGTAATGAAAAGCGGCGTGTGCAAGTATGAACGCGGCTCGCGGTTTTTCTGCGAGGCGCCCGGTGGCGTTCTCGTCGAAATCAATACGTGTTCGGCCGCCGACGAGAAATATCGCGGCACCTTCGACCTCTGATGTTTTCGCCTGCCGCACCGCCGAGCCAAACCACGCGACCCACGCCGACCCACGCCGGAATCAGAAGCTGACGAACGCCTGCACGAGCCTGTTAAAAGCACCGGCGTTCGACACATTCATGCCGTGCGACGCACCGGCGATGGTTTGCCGCTCCGCATAATCGATCCACTCCGCGAGCTTTTCGACGTTGTTGCGGAACATGCGCGGACTGCGCTGGCCCTCGATCAGCAGCGTTCTGCATTTCACGTCACGCGCGGTTTCACGGGAATAGGCGGGCAACGGATCGCGGAGTTGCTTGGGCAGCGTGCCCGCGTTGTCGATCGCCATGGTGCGGAACGCGACCGGGCTCTTGCGCCACGCTCCCGGCATGCTGACCGAATCGACGAAAAGCTCCAGGCCCGCGTCGATCTGCTCGCTCTCGATGAGTTCAGCGACGCGCGCGCGCAACACATTCGTCGTAGCCGGCAGCGCCGCCTCCGGCATACCGTCGGTCTGCAGCGGACCGCCCGGGTCCGCGAGCGTGAGCGTCTTCACGAGCCGCGGATTGTCGCGCGCAACATGGAACGCCACGCAGCCGCCGCGCGAATGGCCGACCAGATGCACGGGCCCAACGTCGATCGCCTCGATGAACTCGGCCAGTTCGCCGACGTGCGTCTGCCAGCCGAACTCGCCCTGAATGCACGCCTCGCTCGCCGGCCAGTAGTGGCTCAGGCTCACCGAGATGCAGCGGAAATGCTGCGAGAGCGCGGCCGTCTGCGCATTCCAGTAGCGATAGTCGCACAGCGAGCCGTGCACGAACACGAGCGGCTCGCCTTCTCCGCACTCGACGTACGGCACGCAGATGCCCGATGCGATGGTCGCAAACGACAGTTCGGGTACGGCAAGCACTGAGAGGTCGGTACGGGCATTCATGGACTGGCTCCTTTGCGCCCACTATGCCCCATGTCGCAACTTTAGAAAATCGCGTAATATTGATCGAATCTATCTACTTTTCTGATACCAGACTCCTTGAAAGCCCTCGACCTGGACGTGATGACCATGATCGTCGCCGTCGCTGACACCGGCAACATCAGCCGGGCGGCGGAGGTCGTGCATCGGTCGCAATCGGCGGTGAGCATGCAGATCAAGACGCTCGAAACCGCGCTGGGCAAGCCGCTGTTCGTGCGCAAGCCGAGAAATGTGGTGCCGACTCAGGACGGCGAAGTCCTGCTGACCTACGCTCGCCGCATGCTCGCCTTACGCGACGAAGCGTGGGCGGCGGTAGTTCGGCCGGACGTGACGGGGCGCGTAAGCATCGGCGTGCCGGACGATTACGCGTCGTCGCTGCTGCCGCCGATCCTCAAGAAGTTTTCCGCGACCTATCCGAAGGTGGAGATTCAGGTCGTCGGTTTGCCGAGCGTCGCGCTTGCGCCGATGGTGAAAGACGGATCGGTCGATCTGGTGTGCGCGACGCGAGTCAAGGGCTTGTCGGGCGAGTTCATTCGCCATGAACCCATGGAATGGGCGGCCGCGCCGAGCGCCGATGAGATATGGCGCGAACGGCCGCTGCCGATCGCCGTATTCCTGCCGGGCAGCGTCGCGCGCGAGAACGCGATTCGCAGCCTGGAGCGCGCGAAGATTCCGTACCGCACCTCATATGAAAGTCCGAGTCTGCTGGGCCTGCTGTCGATGGCCGAAGCAGGTCTCGCGATCGTGCCGCTCGCGCGCTGCGCGGTGCCCGCACACTTCACGCTGCTTGGGCGCGCGCACGGCTTGCCCGAAATCACCGCGCTGGAAATGGTGCTGGCCCGCAGCACGGCTTCGAATCGTCCGCCGTGCGATTTTCTGGCGGAGAAGATTGTCTCCGAGTTGAGGCGCTAGCTTTCTCGACGTGCGTCCGGTTGGCCGGAGTCATAGTCCGATTTCCGCGGCTTTGAGCGCCGCGCGCGCAGTCAACTCGTCTTCGCGGTCGAACATGCCGATCAGCACGATCTGTGATTGGGCGGATGTGCAAGCCGGCGACTCGCTGATTACCACGCGGTTGCCGACCACATGCAATTCATGCACCGCGCCGTCGCTCTCCAGTCGGACAAAACCTTTCGCACGCAACAGCTTTGCCGAGAAACTCCGCAACGCGTCCTTGAGTTTCTTGCGGCTCAGGTACGCGTCGGTGACAAATGAAAAGCTGCACAGATCGCGCGGGGTGGGCGAGGCGGCCAGTGGCATCGCGCCGATAGGGCGCGCGGGTAGTGCATGCGCCTCCTCGAAGATCAAACCGAGCGGCACGGCCGCGTGTGTGGCCTGAACGATGACACGGCTATTCGCAAGCGCTTCAATGCGCGCTTTGACAGCCTCGCGTGCAGGCTCGCCAAGCAGATCCATCTTGTTCAGCACGATGGCCGTGGCGCCCGCGATCTGCCGCTGCGCGATATCGCCGACATAAGGATCGGCCAGCGTCTCTTCGACGCGCTCCGCATCCACAAGCACGACGATGCCGTCCAGACGAAACGCGCGATCGAGCAAACCGATCTGCGCGATACGCACCGGGTCGGACACGCCGCTCGCTTCGATGATCAGCAGATCGGGTGCGTCAGTGCGCGAGCTTATGGCCAGCAGCGCCTCGACCAGCCGGCCGCCGATCGAACAGCAGACGCAGCCGTTTTCCAGATTGATCACGTCGTCGGTGCGCTGGCGAATCAGCGAAGCGTCGATATTGATCGAGCCGAAGTCATTGACGAGTACGGTGATGCGCCGCGATCCCGCGTTGCTCAGAATATGGTTGAGCAGTGTCGTCTTTCCGGCGCCGAGATAGCCGCCAATCACGACGAGCGGAATCGCACTCATCCCGCCGGCGCCTGGAAAATGCGGCCGCCCAGCACCGTGCCCCACACTTCCAGATCCTTCAGACGTCGCGGCGCGACTTCGGCGGGGTCTTCGGCGAGCACCGCGAAGTCCGCGAATTTGCCGACTTCGATACTGCCCACCAGGTGATCCATCTTGAGTGTGTAAGCGGCGCCGAGCGTGATTGCGCGCAATGCGTCGGCAATCGGCACGCGTTCGTTCGCACCGAGCACTCGGCCCGATGCGGTCTCGCGTTGCGACGCGCACCATGCAGTAAAGAGCGGATTGAGCGGCGTAATGGGCGCATCGGAATGAAACGCAAACGGAATGCCCAGGCGGCGCGCCGATTCCGCGGCGTTCATCCGATTCGCTCGATCCGCGCCCATGGTCTGCGAATAGTGCGCATCGCCCCAGTAGTAGATGTGGTTCGAAAAGAAATTGATGCACAAGCCAAGGCTCGCCGCGCGCGCGAGCTGCCTCGCGTCCGCCATCTGACAGTGCTGCAGCGTATGCCGATGATCGCGTCGCGGATAAAGCGTGAGAAGCCGTTCGAACGCGTCGAGCACGAGTTCAGTCGCCTCGTTGCCGTTGGTGTGCACGTGCAGTTGCAGGCCGGCTTCGTGAAACGGCCTGAACACCTCGACAAACTGGCTCGGCGGAATCAGCCACAAACCGTTGGGCTTGCCGTTCAGATAGCCGGGCCATTTCAGGCGTGCCGTGAAGCCCTGGATCGACCCGTCGACGATAAATTTGACGGGCCCGAAGTGCAGCTTCGGCGTCGCGGTTTCCATCGCCGAGAGCACGCGTTGAGCGCCGCCTTCAGGACTGCGTTGCGGCGCGAACGCGGGCACGATGCGCACGGGAAAATCGGCATTCCCCGTGATTTCACGCAGATTGCGATTGCCCTGTTCGGAGAAGTCGTTGACCAGATCGGTGGCGGTCGTCACACCGGCGAGTTGCGCGACGCGGCCGAAATTCCAGATGGCCTTCGTGCTTTCGCTCGCGGCGATCGAGAGGCCGGCGCCGATCACGCGGTAGACCGGGAACATTGCGGCGAACTCCTGCAACTCGCCGGTGGGCTGTCCGCTTTCGTCCTTGTCGATGCCGTCGATATCCGTTTCCTCGTCTATCCCGGCGCGCGCGAGCATCGGCGAATTGACGTTCATCAGGTGCACGCTCGCATGCAGGATCACGATGGGCCGCTCGGCCGACACCTTGTCCAGTTCGCGCACGCTCAGGCGCTGGGTGCCGAAGAAGATCGGATCGAAGCCCCACGCGAGCAGCGGAGCGTCGGCCGACGTCATTTCGGCTTGCGCCGCCGTCAGGCGCTCGATCACGGCGTCCAGCGATGTCAGGCCTGGCCAGCGCCGGCCGTCGGGGCCACGGCGGTCGTAGTAGCCGACGTAGACGGCGTCCCACATCGCGCCTTCCATCAAGTGGCAATGGCCTTCGACGAAGCCGGGCATCAACACTTTATCGCTGAACGTATCGACGATTTCGGCATCGCCCCATTGCTTGACGTCGTCAGCGTCGCCCACCGAGAGAATCTTGCCGTCGCGAATCGCAACATGCGTCGCATAGGGTTGCATGGGATTCATCGTCACGATCTTTTTCGCAACGAAGACTTGTGTCGCGTGCTTCTCTTCTCGTTGAGTCATAGGGCAGTGATTGAAGTTCGTTTCAGCTCAGCGCGTGCGCGCGGCTCGGTTTCGCGGTGAGATTCACGGCGGTAAGCACCAGCAGGTTCACGCCGAGGCACACGAGTCCCAGATTGAAGCCGCCCAGGTCGATCTGCAACACGTACAGGATGATCGCCAGGACCTGTCCGGTCAACATGCCGGACGCGATGGCGGACGGCCGCACGCGCAATCCGAACAGCACGACCATCACGCCGGGGAAGAACTGCGTCACGCCGTAATACGTGGTATTGATTAGCGTGAGCATCAGATTCGGCGTGAGCAGCGTCATCACGATCGACACCAGCAGATACAACACGATCACTACCTTTGCGCCGGTCTTCTGGCGAGCTTCCGGCATGCGCGGCAGAAGATTGCGCGTCACGATCGGGCCGATCGCGAGGCAAATGCCGGCCAGCACGAGCAGACCGGAGAGCGAAGCGCCGGCCGCCACGAGTCCAAGAAGCCAACCCGGCAACAGGCGGATCGCGGCAGCGAAGAACGCTTCGTTAGGCGACGCGAGATGCAGGTTCTGACTGATCGCATAGTACGACGCGACCACGAGAAACGGATACATCAGCATGTACAGCGGCATCGCGACCTGCGTGCGGCGGATCGTGTTCGCGCTTTTCGCGGTAAAGAAGTTCTGCACCGCGAACGGCATGACGTAGAAGCCGAGCGACTGGAACAGCATGGTGCTCATCGAGAAGGTTAGCTGATGCGGATTCATCAGGTTGCTCACATGCTGGCTGGCGGCATGAAAGACCTCGGTCACGCCGACTTCCATCGACACGGCAACGCCGGTAACGACGATCGCGACGACCATCAGGATATCTTTCAGCACGGCGATATAAGCCGATGCCCGCACGCCGGCAATCGCGATGTAGGTGAAGGCGAGCAACGCCGCGAACAGAATCAGATACAGCGGTTTGAAGTTCCAGCCGAGCCCGTTCAACGCGGCAACGAGTCCGGTGAACTGCAACTGCCCCCACGGCAGCAGAAAGATGATCGCGGAGCCCGCGACGATCAGTTCCAGCGAGCGGCTCTGAAAATGCCCTTTGAACAGATCGGGCAGAGTGATCGCGTTATAGCGCTTGCCGGCCTGCCAGATCTTCGGGCCGATGAAATAGCCGACGGGATAGGCGAGCAGAATGTAGCCGAGAAACCAGACGCCGTACGTCGGACCTTTGGCATAGATGCCGCCTGGAAAACCGACCATCGTGCCGATGCTGTAGATCTCGCCGGCCGCGAGAAAGAAGACCAGGTAGGCGCCGAACTGCCGCGACGCCACGAAGAAGTCATGCACGCTTTGCGGACCGCGTCCCTTGTTCGAACGGATCGCGAGGTAAAGCGAGAAAGCGAGGAAGCCGAGAAAGACTGCGGTGGCCATCCGGACACTCCTTTAGCTGTTTTGCGGGTGGGACTCGTCGTGGCGGCAGTCGAACACGCGCCAGCAGATCATCAGGCACCCGGAGGTGAGGATGAACCACGCGAAGATCCAGGCATAGATGAACGGCACGCCCAACACGAAGCGATCGACGGACGCCACCCACGGCAGCAGGCCGACCACGCCAAGATAGGGAATGCCGAGTCCGATAAACAGTTTGAGCACGTCAACTCCTCGCAGCATGTGGCCAATGCCCTCAGTGTTGCCGAACAAAAAAATAGAACCATAGAGCCAGTTCACGGGAGTCGATGAGTCCAATTCAGCACTTGCCGCAAACGTCGCGAAACCCGCGTCACGAGGCGCTGCACCAGGCGAAAGCACCGCACTGGACCTACCGGCTAAAAACCCCCCTGCCTACAATTTCCTCACGGATCGCCAGCCACCGGCGGCGTCTCATGCCTTATCGAAACGAACGCGAAAGCGAAAGTCATCCAGGAGGAGAAAGCAATGGCTCAAACACAGACCCCGCTGCAGCACGTCACGGCCGAGACACTGGCCGCGTTTTCCGATGCGTTCAATCGTCATGACGCAAACGCGTTGATGACCTTCATGACCGACGATTGCGTGTTCGATGCGGCAGGCGGTCCGGAAGTCTTCGGCGCACGCTTCGTGGGTCGCGAGGCGACGCGCGCGGCCTTCGAAGCCGTCTTCAAGACCTTTCCCGACGCGCATTGGGGCAAGGGCCGCCATTATGTGATCGGTGAACGCGGCGTGTCCGAGTGGGTGTTCACGGGAACGCACGCGGAAGGCTGGCGCATCGAGGCGGAAGGTTGCGACCTGTTCGAGTTCCGCGATGGCCTCATCGCGGTCAAGCGGGCTTTCCGCAAGGAACGTCCGAAGCAGAACCTCGCACGCTGATCGGGAGCTTCACATGGAGTACAGTGAAATCGAACGGGTCGCGCAAGGCATGCCCTCCGGCCGCGAAGGCGACACGCGCTACGATCCGGCGTACGACCCGCTGGTGTCGCCGGGACCGGGCTGGGGCAAGCAATATGCGCCGACCTACTGGGTCGCGACCGCGGGCACGCCGCCCGAAGACGACGGCCCGATTACGGCGGACGTCGACGTGGATGTGGCGATCATCGGCGGCGGCTATACCGGGCTCGCCACGGCGCTCTGTCTGGCGCGGGAGCACGGCATCAAGGCGGTCGTGCTGGAAGCCAACAAGACGAGCTGGGGCTGCAGCAGCCGCAACGGCGGGCAAGGTCAGAACGCCTCGGGCCGCCTGTCGCGTTCGCAATGGATCGAGCGTTGGGGCAAAGACGTCGCATTGAAAATGCACGACGAGATTCAGGAAGGCTTCGACAACTTCAAATCGCTGGTCGCGGAAATCGATTGCGATCCGCAACCCGGTGGCCACTTTCTCATCGCACACCGTCCGCGCATCATGCAGAAGCTCGCCGCCGAGGCCAAGGTCTGGAAGGACGTGTTCGGCTATCCGTCCGAGCTGATCGACAAGCAGACCTTCCAGCGCGAATACGTCAACGATCACGAAGCAGCCGGTGCGCTGCACGAGCCCGAGGGTATCGGCATTCATGCGTTGAAGCTCGCTTTCGGCTATCTGCGGCTGGCCCGCGAGGCGGGCGCCAAGGTGCATCCGGCGAGTCCGGTGCTCGGCTGGGAAACGATCAACGGCGTGCATCATTTGCGCACGCCTGGCGGCATCGTGCGTGCGCGCGCGGTCGGCATTGCAACGGGCGCGTATACGTCGCAAACGCTGCACGACTCGCTGCGCAGCCGCGTCATGCCGATCCTGTCGAATTCGATGGTCACGCGCCCGCTCACGAAGCAGGAAATCGACGCGTGCAACTTTCGCACGACCCAGGTGCTGACCGATACGCGCACGCTGCGTTTCTACTATCGCTTTCTGCCGGACAATCGCTTGCAGATCGGCAGCCGCTCCGCGATCACTGGCGCCGACGCACCCAATACGCGGCACTACGATCTGCTGGTCAACGGCATGCTGCGCAAATTTCCGGCCTTGCGCGGCGTTCCGATCGATTACTCGTGGTGGGGCTGGGTGGACGTCAGCCATGACATGATGCCGCGCGTGTATCAGCCGGATCCGATGCAGACGGTGTATTACGCGCTCGGCTACGGCGGCAACGGCGTGTCGTACTCGCAGCAGGCCGGGCGGCGGCTCGCTGAACGCATCGCGGGAAAGGGTGCGAAGCAGACGTTGCCGATCTTCACGTCGCCGTTGCCGGGGCACCCGTTCGCGCCATTCCGGCGCATTGGCCAGCGGATGCTGTATCAACTGTATTTCCGGCGCGACGAAAAACCCTGATGCAGCGGGCGGAGAATCGCCCGCGCGCCGGGTGGCGCTGAACCTGCAACTCGCAACTCGCCGCGCGCGCTGTGCAACCGCGCACCCAACGGCGCACACTTGCACCATGCGCGAGAGTCGCGCGGTGCTTCATCAAAAATCACAGGGCGAGACGCATGGGCGTCCTCGCCCCATCCAGTATTGACGACGATAGGACCGGGGCGGCCGCGAAAGCGGGCCGGCCCGGTCCGCGATCGGATAACGGAATTGGAGGTGACATGCAGCGATCTACAGACACAACGGAATTGAAGGCGGGCCTCAAACAGCGCCACATGACGATGATCGCGCTCGGTGGCGTGATTGGCGCGGGGCTTTTCGTCGGCAGCGGCGTGGTCGTGCAACAGGCCGGCCCCGCGGCGGTGCTGTCGTTTCTGATTACCGGCGCGCTGGTCGTGCTGGTCATGCGGATGCTCGGCGAAATGGCCTGCGCGATGCCGGCCGTCGGTTCGTTCTACGAATACGCGCGGCTCGCGTTCGGCGGCAAGCGCGCGTCGGGCAACCTCGCGGGTTTTCTGACCGGCTGGATGTACTGGTATTTCTGGGTCATCGTCGTGGCGGTCGAGGCCGTGGCCGGGGCGAAACTCGTGCAGTTCTGGCTACCCGACGTTCCCGCGTGGGCAATCAGTCTCGTGCTGCTGGTCACGCTCACGGCGACCAACCTGGTATCCGTCGGCAGCTACGGCGAATTCGAGTTCTGGTTCGCGTCGATCAAGGTCGCCGCGATCATGGTGTTCCTGTTTCTCGGCGGCATGTATGTGCTGGGTCTGTGGCCCGCCGCGAAGCATGTCACCGCCGTGCTGCCGACGCTGCTCTCGCACGGCGGCTTGATGCCGAAGGGAATCGGACCCGTACTGAGCGGCGCGGTCGCCGCCACGGGCTTTTACTTCGGCGCGGAGATCGTCACGATCGCGGCGGCCGAAGCGCAGGAACCCGCCAAGGCGGTCGCCAAAGCAACCAACTCGGTGATTACGCGCGTGCTGGTTTTTTATGTCGGTTCGATTCTGCTCGTCGTCGCGCTGGTGCCGTGGAACTCTCCGAAGATGGCGACGCCGTACGTGAGCGCGCTCGATGCCATGGGTATTCCAGCGGCCGCCAGCGTGATGAATGCCATCGTGCTGACCGCAGTGCTGTCGGCGCTCAACTCAGGGCTGTACGCCGCGTCGCGGATGATCTTCGCGCTGACGCGCCACGGCGACGCGCCCGCCGCGCTCGCCAGGGTCAACCGTCGCGGCGTGCCGGTTCGCGCGATTCTGATCGGCACCGTGTTCGGCTATGCGTCGGTAGTGATGTCGTATGTGTCGCCGGATACCGTGTTCGCTTTCCTCGTGAATTCGTACGGCACGGTGGCGATTTTCGTGTACGTGCTGATCGCCATTTCGCAACTGAAACTGCGTGCTCGCATCGAGCGCGATGCGCCTGAGAAACTGCGCGTCAGGATGTGGTGCTACCCGTACCTCACGTGGGTCGCGATCGTCGGCATGGTCGGCATTCTGGTGGCGATGGCGTTCATTCCCGAGCAACGTCAACCGTTGTGGTTTGGCGTAGCGAGCCTCGGCGTGTTGCTTCTTGCTTATCTGCTGCGCGTCCGCAAGGCCGGCTCCGGGTTCAGCGAACCGGACACGCTGGAATACAGGCATCACCATCGCTGATATCAGTGATGCACTGCGGCTGTAAAAAACGAGATGATTTGTATCGAAAAAAGAAAGTGCGTATGATGGACCGGCAAGGTCGCGCCGCCAACCTGTTGGCCGCCGGCCTTCGTCGTGACGAAGCGCGAGGAGACCGTAGTGACCGATATCGTGACAGGCAAGCCGGACCGGATGGTCTCGGTGCGCACGTTGTTTGGCATCGACTCAGACTTGATGGTGCCGGCCTTCAGCGAACGCGACGACCACGTTCCGGAAATCGACGAGGTATATCGCTTCAATCCAGAAGTGACGCTGGCGATTCTCGCTGGCTTCATGCGCGAGCGCCGCGTGATGGTGCAGGGCTTGCATGGCACGGGCAAATCGACGCATATCGAACAGGTCGCGGCGCGTCTGAACTGGCCGTGCGTGCGGGTGAATCTCGACGGCCATATCAGCCGTCTCGATCTGGTGGGCAAAGACGCGATCATCGTGCGCGACGACGTGCAGGTCACCGAGTTTCAGGAAGGCATCGTGCCGTGGGCGCTGCAACGGCCCATGGCGTTGATCTTCGACGAATACGACGCGGGCCGTCCCGACGTGATGTTCGTGATCCAGCGCATTCTCGAGCGCGACGGCAAATTCACGCTGCTCGATCAGAACCGCGTGATTCACCCGCATCCGTATTTCCGCTTGTTCGCTACGACCAACACGGTTGGCCTCGGCAATCTGAACGGGTTGTACCACGGCACGCAGTTGTTGAACCACGCGCAGCTGGACCGTTGGAATGTGGTCGCCACGCTCAACTATCTGCCGCGTGCCGAGGAAGCCGGCATTGTGCTGGCGCGTGTGCCCGAACTCGCCGACGACACCGGCCGCGCGCTGATCGAATCGATGATCAGCGTCGCGGAACTGACGCGCAAAGGCTTCGCGACCGGCGATCTCTCCACGCTGATGTCGCCGCGCACCGTGATCGACTGGGCGGAAAACTGCCAGATCTTCCGCGATCCGGCCATGGCGTTTCGCCTGACCTTCGTCAACAAGTGCGACGAGGCCGAACGGTCCGTCGTGGCCGAGTATTTCCAGCGCTGCTTCGATAGGGAACTGGAAAGCACGGCGGAGCGCGAGATGCGCTCGACGGTGCCGCAATGACGCCTGCCGAGCGGCAAGCGACACGCCGCGCCGAACAGCGTCAGAATCTGTGCGCGGCGGCGGTGCGCGCATTGACCGGCGACGCCGAGCTGCATTACCGAGCCGGCCGTTTGTACCGTGGTCTGCGTCCGGTGCCTCTGCATGCGCCGCATCTGCGCACTGACCCGCAGCTGGATGATTTGCGTTCCTTGCGCGGTGCCGCGGACGGCGCCGCATTACGCCTCACGCATTCCGACGCGAATCTCCACGCGAGTCTATGTCCCACTGAGCAGGCCGACCCGGTCGAGCGACTCCTGTTCGAACTGTTCGAGCAGCTACGTTGCGAAGCGCTTGCGCCGGCCGGCATGCCGGGACTCGCGCAGAATCTGCGCCATCGTTTCGAAACATGGTCACGGGCTTTCTATCGCACGGGACTGACCGATGGCCACCTCGGCATTCTGCTTTACACGGTGGCCCAGATCGTCTGGTCGCGTCTGTCGGGTTGGCCGGTGCTGGAAGAAACAGAAGGTCTGATTGAGGCCACCCGCGCAGCGATCACGCCGATCTTGGGCGTGTCGCTCGCGGCGCTGCGGCGGCATAGAACGGAGCAGGGCGAGTTTGCACTTCATGCTCTCGAATTGGCCCGTCTCGTTAGTCAGATGATGCGTGACGCGCGTGCGGAGTCAGTCGAAGATGCAGAAGCCCAGACGCCGGAAGACGACGAAGCGGTGCGTGCCATGTTCGCACTCTGGTTCGATACCGACGACGGCGAGCAGGTCGACATGGGTCTCGCCGCCACCGGCGAAAGCCGCGTGCTCAGAGAGGCCGAGCATCGCTACCTGGCGTACACCACGCGCTACGACCGTGAGTTCGTGCCGGGCTCGCGCATCCGCGGCGAATTGCTGGCGCAATACCGCGACCAGCTCGACAAGCGCATTGCCGCGCAGCGCATCAACGTGCCGCGGCTCGCGTATGCGCTCAAGGCCGCGCTCGCCGTGCCGCAGCGCGACGGCTGGTCGTTCGGCGAAGAGCACGGCCGTATCGACGGCCGGCGTCTGTCCCAACTGGTCAGCTCGCCGGCCGAGCGGCGCCTGTTTTTACTCGAACGGCACAAGCCGATTGCTGATTGCGTGGTGAGTTTTCTTATCGATTGTTCGGGGTCCATGCGAACCTATATCGAACCGGTGGCGATGCTGGTCGACGTGCTCACCCGCGCGCTCGATCAGGCTGGTGTCGCGAGCGAGGTGCTGGGTTTCTCGACCGGTGCCTGGAATGGCGGCCGTGCGCGGCAAGACTGGCTGGCCGGCGGCCGGCCGTCGCATCCGGGGCGGCTCAACGAGGTCGCCCATCTCGTCTTCAAGGACGCGGCGACTAGCTGGCGGCGCGCTCGCGCCGACATCGCGGCGTTGTTCAAGGCCGATCTGTTCCGCGAAGGCGTGGACGGCGAAGCGGTCGACTGGGCTTGCACGCGGCTGCGCGCGCGTGCCGAGGCGCGGCGGATTCTCGTCGTGATTTCAGACGGCAGCCCGATGGACAGTGCGACCGCCCAGGTCAACGATGCCTACTACCTCGACAATCATCTGAAGCAAGTGGTGGCACGCAACGAAGCCGCGCGCGATGTCGAGTTGCTGGGCCTTGGCGTCGGACTCGATCTCAGTCCGTATTACCGCCGTTGCCTCGCGGTCGATCTGTCCACGCCGCCTGACATGTCGCTGTTTGCCGAACTCGTCGGCTGGATCGGCGCGCGGCGCTAGGGCGCATGTGTCCGCGGCGTCTTAACGGAGCAACTGCTGCAACGCATGCAGAATCAGCGAGCCGCCGATCACCACCAGAATCGCATACGCGATGCGGCGTGTCATCACACCCGACAGTGGCGGCGGATACTGCCGCGCGACGAGCGTCATCAGCGCGACGACCGGGACCGCGAACGCGGCCTGCATCCAGATATCGGCGTCGAGTTGGCCCTCATACGCGCTGAACAGCGTACGAGTGATCGAAGTCACTGTGAAGATCAGAATCAACGCGTAGCGGATCTGCATGAGCGAGAGCGGCTGGCGATAGAACTGAAAAATCAACGGCGGCCCGGATACGCCGAACATCCCGCTCAGCAGACCGCCGAACAGGCCGCTCACGAAGAAACTCCGGTCGCCCGAGCGGCAAGCGAGCGGCGCCGGCCGCAGCGCCGCGCTTAAGCCGCCATACAGCACCACGGCGCCCAGCAGCAGTTGCAATACGCTGGAAGCCGAATTGCTCAACAGATCCAGCACCAGCACGCCCGCCACCACCGACGGCAGAATCCCCAACGTGGCGGCGCCCACCGCGCGCCAGTCGATGTGATGCAGTTTGCCGGGCAAGGCGGCTGCGCTGTTGGCGAGCGTCACGAGGCTGAGCAAAGCGGCGAGACTCGTGACCGGCGCCAGGTCCAGGCCGCTGGCAGCGCCGATCACGATCATGCTCAGACCGAAGCCGGTGATGGTTTGAAAATAGCTCGCGACGCCCATCAGCGCGAGCAGAGGCAGCAACTTCTGAACGATCATGAACGAGACGGCGTGAGGAGGGCGTCGGGATGCGTGAGCGCGGCTTGCGCCTGCACCGCGGTGACGGCGGTGACGTAGTAGATGTCGTCCGCGCTGCAACCGCGCGAAAGGTCGTTGGCGGGCTTGCGCAGGCCTTGCAGCAGGGGGCCGATCGCCTTCGCGCCGCCGATCCGCTCGGCCAGCTTGTAGCCGATATTGCCCGCCTCGAGACTCGGAAACACCAGCACGTTGGCGTGGCCTTCAACTTGCGAATGCTTGACCTTGCGCAGCGCGATTTCGGAGACGATGGCCGCGTCGAGTTGAACGTCGCCGTCGATCGCGAGATGCGGGCGGCGTTCCTGCACGATGTGAGTTGCGTTGACCACTTTGTCGACTGCCGCATGATGCGCGCTGCCGCTCGTCGAAAACGAGAGCATGGCCACGCGCGGTTCGTCCATCAGCAGGCTTTTTGCGCTGTCCGCCGCGGCCATCGCGATCTCGGCGAGTTGGGCGGCATCGGGTTCCACCACGAGTGCGCAATCGGAAAAGATCAAGCCGCCTTTGAGCGTGTGGAACGGCTCGCACAACATCATCAGAAAGAAGCTCGAGACGAGCTTGAATGACGGCGCAATGCCGATGATCTGGATCGCGGTGCGCACCACGTCGGCGGTGGTGTTGACCGCGCCGGACACGGAACCGTCGGCCTGGCCGAGGCGCACCATCAGGTTCGCGAAGCACAAAGGGTTGAGGATTACCTTCTGCGCCTGTTCGAGCGTCATGCCCTTCTTGCTGCGCAATGCGAACAATTCGTCGGCATATAACGGTGCGAGCGCCGAAGCGGCGGGGTCCACCAGTTCCATACCGTTTAGATCGATGTCGAAGCGGGCGGCGGCCTCGCGGATGCGCGCGGCGTCGCCCACCAGCAGAATGCGCGCAATGCCTTCGCGGCTCGCGCGTTGCGCGGCCTGCAACACGCGCGGGTCCTCGGCCTCGCTTAGCACGATACGCATCGGCGAACGGCGCGCGTGTTCAATGATGCGGTTGATGGCTTTCATAAGCGTGGCCGATGGCAGAGGTAGTGAGATCTGGAACGAAGAAGCCGGAGACAGCGCGCGTGAAAAGAATGCGCGCTGTTTCCGGCCGGTGAGCGCGGCGGCCTCGGTCCGCTTGAACACGGAGGCCGCCCGCGCCGCATGACACGCTCAGACGTAATCCTTGTACTTGTCGAGCATGCGCACCGGCTTGGAGAGCGCGTCGCGGCGGAACGGGTCGCCCAGTTCACGCGTACACATGATCTCGATGATGGTGGTCTTGCCGTGATTCATCTGCGCGTCGATCGCGCGCTTGAGCGCCGGGCCCACATCTTCGAGACGATCCACCACGATGCCTTCGGCGCCCATCGCGCGGGCAATCGCCGCGAAGCTCTGGTTGTCGAGTTCGCCCGCCACGAAGCGGCGATTGTAGAAGTCCACCTGGTTCTTCTTCTCCGCGCCCCACTGACGGTTGTGGAACACCACTGCCGTCACCGGAATGTTGTGGCGCACACAGGTCATGGTTTCCATCAGGCTCATGCCCCATGCACCATCGCCTGCATACGACACAGCCGGACGGTGCGGCGCGGCAACCTTCGCGCCGATGATGGTCGGAAACGCGTAGCCGCAATTGCCCCAGCTCATCGCCGCGAAGAAGCTGCGCGGCTTGTTGAAGCGCAGATAGCTGTTGGCCACCGAGTTGATGTTGCCGATATCGGTCGAGACCATCACGTCTTCAGGCATGGCCTTTTCCAGTTCGCGCAGCACCTGGCGCGGATGCAGATAAGCGCCGCCACCGGGCGTGCGTTCGTGCTTTTGCTCCTCGATCATGTCGAGGCTGTAGGCGTCGCGTTCGTGCGTCCAGTCGTCGAGTTCTTTTTCCCAGGCGGCTTTCTCGGATGCGATCTGAGCGCCGCGTTCCTCACGCGTGGCGTCGCTTGCGAGCTTGCGTCCCGCAAGGCGTTCGGTCAGCGCGACGGCGGCGGCCTTCGCGTCGCCGCAGATGCCCACCGAAATTTTCTTCACCAGGCCGAGCATCTTGTGGTCCGCATCGATCTGGATGATCTTTGCGTTGGTCGGCCAGTAGTCCATGCCGTGCTGCGGCAACGTGCCGAACGGTCCGAGGCGCGAGCCGAGCGCGATCACGACGTCGGCGCGCGACAGCAGCTTCATCGCCGCCTTCGAGCCTTGATAGCCGAGCGGGCCGCACCACAGCGGATGGTTGGCGGGGAACGAATCGTTGTGCAGATAGCTGTTGACGACCGGCGCGTTCAGCCGCTCAGCGAGCGCCTTGCATTCTTCGATCGCATCGGCCATCACCACGCCGCCGCCGGAAATGATCACCGGGAATTTGGCTTGCGCGAGCAGTTCAGCCGCTTCGTTCAGGCTCTGCTCACCGCCCGCGCCGCGATCGAGACGCTGCGGCTGGGGGATTTCTACCTTGACCTGACCGTAGAAGTAATCGCGCGGGATGTTGAGCTGGGTGGGTCCCATTTCCGCCATCGCGCGGTCGAAGCAGCGGCCCGTGAATTCGGCCATACGCGCCGGATGGGTGACGTGGCCTTGATACTTGGTGAACTCCTGGAACATGGGCAGTTGTTTGGCTTCCTGGAAGCCGCCCAGACCGATGCCCATGGTGCCGGCCTCCGGCGTGACGATCACGACCGGGCTGTGCGCCCAATAGGCCGCCGCAATGGCGGTGACGCAGTTGCTGATGCCGGGGCCGTTCTGGCCGATCACCACGCCGTGACGTCCCGAGACGCGCGAATAACCATCGGCCATGTGGCCGGCGCCTTGCTCGTGCACCACCGGAATCAGACGGATGCCGGCGGGCGCGAAGATGTCCATGGCGTCCATGAAGGCGGAGCCCATGATGCCGAACATATCGGTCACGCCGTTGGCCGCCAGGGTTTCGACAAACGCTTCCGACGGCGTCATGGCCTGCGGGCCGCTGGCACGGTTGTCGGCGGTAGCGTCACGCGGGGAAGGATTCTGCTCGCTCATGGGGTGTCTCCAGCTCTTTGAGATAAATGGAACAAAAAATACCGAAAAATGCTTGGTGTCTGAAATGTAGGCCAGTGGTTTCTGGCAGTCAACCAAAATTCAAATAAATGGAACGTTTTGTATCAAAAAAATGTGATGTTTTGTGGGGTTGCGGCTTGCGCCGTGGCAGCGGTGGCCGCTCACGGCCTTACTGCCACGGCAACGAGTACGTTTTGACGTTGGTGAAGCTCTTGATCGCTTCCTGGACACCTTCCTTGTAGCCGAGCCCCGAATCCTTGATGCCGCCGAACGGCGTCAGTTCGAGCCGGTAGCCCGGCACCTCGCGCACGTTCACGCTGCCCACCTCCAGCTCCGCGATAAACCGCGTGATGTAGTCGAGCCGGTTCGTGCAGACGGAAGAGGACAGGCCGTAATCGGTGGAGTTGGAGAGTCGGATCGCTTCGTCGATATCGCGGAAGCGGATGACCGGCGAAATCGGCCCGAAGGTTTCATAACGAACGAGCGGCATATCCGGCGTGACGTGATCGACCACGGTCGGCGAATAGAGCGCACCGCGGCGCACGTTGCCGACCAACAGCTTCGCGCCGCGGCTCACGGCGTCGTTGACTTGCGCTTCGAAGAATTTCGCGGCGTCTTCGTCGATCACGGTGCCCATGTCGGTGGCGGGATCGGCCGGGTCGCCGTAGCGTATCGCGCTGGTCTTCTCCACCAGCAATTCGACGAAGCGGTCCGCCACCGCTTCATGCACGAGCATCCGCTTGATCGCGGTGCAGCGCTGTCCCGAGTTCTTGTACGAGCCGGAAACGGCCAGCGTGCTCGCTTCGTCGAGATCCGCGTCTTCCATCACGATGATCGGATCGTTGCCGCCCAGTTCTAAAACCGCGCGCCGATACCCCATTGTGTTCGCGATGTATTTGCCAATGGCGACGCCGCCCGTGAACGTGATCAGGTCCACGTGCCGGTTCGTGATGAGTTCGTCGGCGATGTCTTTGGGGTCGCCCGTCACCACCTGGAGCATTTGTTGCGGCAGGCCGGCGCTGTAGAGAATGTCGGCGAGCAGGCAGGTGGACAGCGGCACCTTTTCCGACGGCTTGACGACGATCCGATTATTGGTCGCGATGGACGGCACGATCTTGTGCGCCACCTGGTTCATCGGATGATTGAACGGCGTGATCGCGCAGATCACGCCCAGCAGCGGTTCGCGCTGCGTGTAGACGCGGCGCTGTTTGCCGTGCGGTGTCAGATCGCAGGAGAAAATCTGGCCGTCGTCTTTCAGCGCTTCATTGGCGCCGAAGACCAATACGTCGCTGACGCGGCCGGCTTCGTAGAGCGAATCTTTTTTGCAGAGCCCCGATTCCGCGGTAATCAGGTCGGCGATTTCGCCGGTCCGCTCGCGCACGATATCCGCCGCGCGTCGCAGGATCTGTGCGCGCTCATAGCGTGTGAGCCGGGCGCGATACGCGTGCGCGTATTCGAAAGCATGGCGCACGTCGTCCACGGTGGCCTTCGGAACGGTGCCGACCAGTTCGCGCGTGAAAGGGTTGAATACTTCGATGACCTCGGCGCGCGTGACCCTTTCACCGCCGATGCGCATGGCCTCGTGGCGAATCGCAGTAGGCATCCGTGGTTTGAAGATGGCGTTCACGCGGCCCCCTGACTGGATTGACGATCGTGGAAGGTAAATGTCTTACCGTTGAGGTCGATAGTGCCGTTGGGCACGCCGACGGGGTAGAGCCAGCGTGGGGGAGTCGCTGAGTCCAGCGCCGTGTCACCACGTGACGCAAAGAGGAAAGGGCCCGAAGAAGGGCCCTTGTCAACGAACTGAACTGCGGTGAAGCCTCGTCAAACCTTCCCTTTCCAAGGCACCAGCACGCGCTCGATATAACGCATCAGCAAATCGAAGCACAGCGCAAAGAATCCGATCACGATGATCCCCATGATCACCACGTCGCTCGCGAGAAATTCCGCGGCGTTGAGCACCATGAAGCCGAGCCCGCTGGTCGAGGCGACCATTTCGGCGGCTACCAGCGTGGTCCAGCCCACGCCGATGCCGATCCGCATGCCGGTAAAGATCTCCGGCATCGCCGACTTCAGGATCACGTACAGCACCACTTGCGTGCGCGAGGCGCCCATCGAATACGCGGCGTGAATCTGCTCGATCGACACCGACCGCACGCCCGCGCGGGCCGCGATTGCGAGCGGCGCGAAGATCGCCAGGTAGATCAGCAGCACCTTCGAGAATTCGCCGATGCCGAACCAGATGATGATGAGCGGCAAGTACGCGAGCGGCGGCAACGGCCGGTAGAACTCGATCGGCGGATCGAACGCACCGCGCGCGAAGCGCGACACACCCATCATCACGCCGACGGGTATCGCCGTGAGACAGGCGAGTGCGAACGCGCCGAACACCCGCAGCAAGCTGATGCCGGTGTGCTGGGCGAGCGTCGAATTGGCGAAGCCTTCCGTCGCGACGTAGATGAACTTCGCGTAGACGGCCTGTGGCGATGGCAGGAACAGCGGCTTGATCCAGTGCAGATTGGTCGCCGCAAACCAGAGCGCAAGGAATGCGGCCACGGTGATCAGGCTCGTGGCGACGCTGCTGCCTTGTCCCGGCACGCCGAACGTGTCGCCGGGCCGGGCGGGCTTCTTCGCGAGCATACGAGGTCCACGACCCGGTCTGCGCGGCGGTCGGACCGGCGTGTTCGTCTCCATGGGCGCGGCCTCGCCGTGCAACACGGCATGAGCGGATTTAGAACTAAGCATGAGCGACTCCCGCCTCGGCGCCGTGCATCTTCTCGTCGCCGTAAATGATGTTGAGAACCTGCTCGCGCATCGCGATGAAATCGGGACTCGATTTGATCGCCCGTGCGTCGCGCGTTTCGAGAAAACGGCGATTGAAGTCCAGTTCGTAGGTATGCGTGATGCGGCCGGGACGCGGTGACATCACGATCAGCCGGCTCGCGAGGAACAGCGCCTCCTCCACGCTGTGCGTGATGAAGAAAAACATCTTGTTGGTCTTCTTCCAGACGTCGAGCAGAAGCTCCTGAATGGTTTCCCGAGTGAGCGCGTCGAGCGCGGCCATCGGCTCGTCCATCAGCAGCATCGCCGGATCGCAGGTGAGCGCGCGGGCAATGCCGACGCGCTGCTGCATGCCGCCGGAGAGCTGATAGATCATGTGCTTGTGGAAGTCCTGCAAGCCGACCAGCGCGAGATTGCGCACGGCAATTTCGCGCCGCTGCGCACGCGGCACGCCTTGCAGCTTGAGGCCGAATTCCGCGTTGTCGATCACGTTCAACCACGGCAAGAGCGCATGCTTCTGGAACACCACGCCGCGGTCCGCCCCCGGCCCCGCGATGGGCTCGCCGCCGAGCAGCAACTCGCCGCGGCTCGGTGCGATGAAGCCTGCCATCAGCGATAACAACGTGGTCTTGCCGCAGCCGGATGCGCCCAGCGCGACCACGAAGTCACCCGAGCGGATCGTCAGGTTGATATCGTCGAGCGCCTGCACGGTCTGGCCGGGGCGCCGCCCCGGAAACACCACGCTCACGTTTCTGACTGTCATGTTTTCCATGTTGCCTCCTGATCTCGCGGATCACGGTTACGTCATTTGAGTTGCGCGGCGGCTTCGGCGTAAGCCGGTGTCACGAATTTTGAGTAGTCCGGCAACACGGTGCCGATCTGCTTCTGGCTCTTCAGGAACTCCGACGTGTCCTTCAGTGCGAGCGCGGCGCGGCTCGTCGTACCGCCGCCCAGCCATTGCGCGGATGCTTGTTCGCTCACCGTGGGGAACGCGTACAGCGACAGCGACGCCGGCACTTCCGCCGGCGAGCCGCCGATCATCTTCGCGATGGCCGCCGCTTGCGGCGAGCTGGCATTCCATTGCGACGGATCGTTACGGTACTGCTGGTCGGCGTCGGCGATCGCCTTGACGAGTTTCACCATGAAGTCCTTGTGTTCCTCGCCCCATTTGCGATCGACCACAATGCCGTCGAAGGTCGGCTTGCCGAGCTTCGAGAGGTCGCCGGAGGTGATCAGCACCTTGCCGCTTTTCTTCAGTTCAGCGAGCGCAGGGTCCCACACATAGGCGGCGTCGATGTCGCCGCGCGACCAGGCCGCGACGATCTGATTGGGCTGCATGTTGAGAATCTTCAGGTCAGACGGATTGATGCCCCAGTGCTGCAGCGCGAACATGGTGTGATAGTGGGTTGTCGACACGAACGGCACGCCGATGGTCTTGCCCTTCAGGTCCGCCGGCTTCGTGATGCCCGAGCCGTTGCGCACCACCATCGCTTCGGCCTGGTTGATGTTGTCGAGAATCCAGAAGAGCTGCAGATCGAGGCCCTGGCTCACGGCGGCGGCGAGCGGGCTGGAACCGATCACGCCGACCTTGACGTCGCCGGACGCCAGCGCGGTTGCGACCTTCGCGCCGGACTCGAACTGCCGCCAGTTGATCTTGTAGCCGGTGGCCTTTGCGATCGACCCGTTCGCGATGCCGACCACCCACGGGTCGACGATCTGCTGATAGGCAATCGTGATTTCCTTGTCCTCGGCGTGGGCGGGCGTCGCCGCGAAACACGCCGTGGCGGCGCAAACCAGCGACAGGATGCAACGTGCCGTCCGGTGGAACCACGGCCGTAATGTCGAGTTTTTATGGCGTTTCATAATAGGTCTCACAATAGGTTTGATCAGCGGTTTGATCAGCGGGTTTCAACAGCGGCTGTCGGTGGAGCATGGAACTCGTATGACCACGACGGGTGCTTGTCCCAATCGCGTTGGACGGGGTGAGTCGAGTATCGTCAGTAAAAAATAGAGCAAGTTAGTGCCAGACGGCGCCGATCGTTGAGTCCACATCGGCGCGTCAAGCCGTTCTGGCCGGCCCGCGCCGTCGCCGCTCACGCGGCAGAAGGCTCTCACGTGCAGCGCCGGCGTGACTGGCGCGGCTCGTTCACTTTCAGGAGGAAGCATGTCTAGCCGTACAGCGACGGCCCTTTGGACGCAGCGTTTCCAGCGTCCGAGCGACTCGAACATGAGCCTGCAAGGGCAGATTCGCCAGATGCTGGTGGCTGCGATTCTGGATGGCCAACTGCCGCCGCAGACCGCGTTGCCGTCCAGCCGGGAACTGGCCGATCAACTGAGCGTCGCGAGAAATACGGTCGTGCTGGCGTACCAGCAGCTCGTGGAGGAGGGCTATCTGATTTCCCGCGAGCGCAGCGGGCACTTCGTCAATCCGGCGATGCTGGAGGGACGGCACGGCTTCAAGGCGGCGCAGACGGTGCCCGGCAGCGAGCAGGAGCACGCGCCCGCGCGCCCCGATTGGGGCCAGCGCGTGCAACGTCGGCCGTCCGCGCAGCGCAATATCGTCAAGCCGGGCAACTGGCAGGATTACGAATATCCCTTTATCTATGGGCAATTCGACCAGTCGCTCTTTCCGACCAACGACTGGCGGGAATGCTGCATGAAGGCGCTGTCGGTGATGGAGATCCGCAATTGGGCGCCCGACCTGATCGGCCGCGACGACGACACGCTGATCCAGCAGATCCGCACGCGCGTGCTGCCACGGCGCGGCGTGTTTGCGATGCCGGACGAGATCGTCATCACAATCGGCTGTCAGCAGGCGTTATATCTGATCGCCGATCTGCTCGCGCGTGAGCGCACCGCGGTGGGATTCGAAAACCCGGGCTACCCGGACGCGCGCAACATCTTCGAGAACCGCAACGCGCAACTCATACCGCTGCCGGTCGACGAGGGTGGCGTGCGCCCCGTTGAAGACGCGCACCTGTTCGCCCAATGCGACTATGTCTACGTGACGCCGAGCCACCAATGCCCGACCACGGCCACCATGCCGATCGAACGCCGGCATGCGTTGCTGGAACTGGCGCAGAAGCACGACTTCGTGCTGATCGAAGACGACTACGAGAGCGAGAACAACTTCTCGGGCCTGCCGCATCCGGCGCTCAAGAGTCTGGATAAGGCTGACCGCGTGATCTACATCGGCAGTCTTTCGAAGACGTTCGCGCCGGGCCTGCGGCTCGGCTATATCGTCGGTCCCCGCGAACTGGTGCAGGAATTGCGCGCGTTGCGCCGCCTCATGGTGCGGCATCCGGCGGCGTACATTCAGCGTGCGTTCGCGACGTTTCTCTCGCTCGGCCATCATGACGCGCTGCTTCGCCGATTGGCCCACGCTTATCGCGAGCGCGCGCTGGCGCTGATGGCGGCGCTCGATACGTACCTGCCCGAAGCGCGTCACATCCCGATCACGGGTGGGGCGTCGTGCTGGGTGGAAGGTCCGCCCTGGCTCGACGCCGTACGTCTTGCCGACGACGCCGAACAGCAGGGCATTCTGATCGAACTGGGCGGCGTGTTCTTCATGGACGGCCTGCAGCAGAAGAACTGCTTCCGGATGGGCTTCTCGGCGATCAAGCTCGACAAGATCGACGCCGGCGTTCGCCTGCTGGCCGAACTCGTGCGCAAGCAGAAGCCGGCGCTTTAACCGCGCCTGCCGTCAGAGACACGCGAAGGGCGCTCGCGTCAGAAGGTTGCCGCGAGTTCCCTGGCGGCTTCCTGAAGGCGCGGCACGAATTCGAGCGCGCGTGAGAGCGGCGCGCGCGAAACCGGCGCATGCACGGCGATCGCCGCGATACAGGTGCCGTTCGCATCGACCACGGGCGCCGCCACGCACACGATGCCGGCCAGAAACTCTTCGTTATCGATCGCGATGCGCTTGTGCGCAGTGCGGTCGAGTTCCGCTTCCAGTAATTCCGGATCGGTGATGGTGTTTTGCGTGAAGCGTTCAAGCTTCAGCGCGCGCACGAGCGCCGAGCGCTGTTCACGCGGCAGCATGGAGAGCAGCAGCTTGCCGCTCGCGCTGCAATACGCGGGGACATGCGAACCGGGTTTGAGATCGAGGCGCAGCGGCCACGGCGCTTCCATGCGGTCGAGGTACAGCACCTCGGTTTCATGCAGCATGGTGAGATTGCAGGTCTCGCCGAGATCGGCCACCAGACGCGCGAGGATCGCATGACGCAGGCGCCGCGCGCCGGAATGCATCACGACGCCCAACGCGAGCTGCGCGAGCCGCGGCCCGATCACGTACGCGTTCTTCTGGCCAGGCTCGCGGATCACCAGACCGCCCGCCTCCAGCGAAGCCAGCATGCGATGCAGCGACGCCTTGGGCAGCGCGACATCTTGCGCGATGTCGGCAAGCGAAACCGGGCCGTCCGTGTTGACGAGGTGTTCGAGCAACGCAAACGCGCGCAGCGTCGGAGTGTCCGCTTTGGTCATGCCTGCCGTTCCGGAAAATGGATCGGCGTCATTGTACAACTCGGCTTCGGGTCGTCCGGCCTTGGCGTCGCGGCCCGGGGGCTCTGCCGTGTCTAACGGATCGCTCATGGGAAAGGCCTCAGCGCTCATGGTACGGATGCTCAGTGGAAGGGCCGGCGGATAACAGCGGGGCGAGCTTCAGCGCCGCGTCCTTGAGTCTTGGCACGGCCTTCAGCAAATCGTTCAGACTCGCGCGCGCGGTCGGCGCGTGAATCGCCAGCGCGGCGAGCACGTGCCCATTGCCGGCATCGCGCACCGGCACCGCGACCGCCACCATGCCGCGCACCAGTTCCTCGTTGTCGATGCCGATCCCGCGCACCGCGAGCCGGTCGAGTTCCGCTTCAAGCAGATTCAGTTCCGTCAGCGTGCTCTGCGTTCTGCGCTCCAGCGTCAGCCGCGCGAGAACGGGACGGCGCTCGGCCGGCGGCATCTGCGAGAGAAACAGCTTGCCGCTCGCGGTGCAATGCAGCGGCACGCGCGTGCCGGGCTGCAGATGCAGGCGCAGCGGCTCGGCGGTCTCCACGCGCTCCAGATAGAGGACAGTGTCGCGGTCGAGCGCGGTGAGGTTGCACGTCTCGCCGAGCGTCTCCACCAGTGAGCGCAGCACCGAACGGCAGGCTCGCCCGAACGTGTTATTCGACAGCGTGGTGAGCGCCAGCTGCGCCGCCTTCGGGCCCAGCGTGATGCCGCGATCCGTGCCGCGCGAATCGGGCAGATGCGTTACGTAGCCCTGCACTTCGAGCGATTCGATCAGCCGCATCAGCGTGGCCTTGGGAATGTGCAGGCGCAGCGAGAGTTGCGAAAGCGAAGACGGCTGTCCCGCGGCCGCGAGCTGCTCGAGCACGGCCAAGGCGCGCAGCGCCCGTGAATCCTCGGCGAGAGGTTCACCGCGTGGGGACGAGCAGGGTGCTTGCATACGCTTCCTTGCGATCGATCAGTGGCTGTCCAGCGTCCGCGTACGTTGCGCGGGCCGGCCGGTCATTTCCGAAAGTGAAACAAAAAGCGCTGTTTCTGTTTCAGATGAGCCGATAGTAGCGGGAATTTCTTGATCAGGAAACGGGCTGAACATAAATTTCAACGAAACATACCGTTTTTTATAAAACATGCAGGAGACAGGTCACATGGCAGACCGATTCGACTTCGTCGTCGTCGGCGCGGGATCCGCGGGTTGCGTGCTGGCGAACCGGCTTTCCGAAGGCGGCCGCTACTCGGTGTGTCTACTCGAAGCCGGTCCCGCCGACCGCTTCATGTGGATTCATATCCCCATCGGCTATGGCAAGACGATGTTTCACCCGGTCTACAACTGGGGCTTCTATACCGATCCCGATCCGAACATGCACAATCGCCGGCTCTACTGGCCGCGCGGCCGCACGCTGGGCGGCAGCAGTTCGATCAACGGTCTGATCTATGTGCGTGGACAGCGGGACGATTACGACAACTGGGCACGGCTCGGCAATCGCGGATGGAGCTGGCAAGATTGCCTGCCGTATTTCAAGCGATTGGAACATAACGAACTGGGTGAAGGTCCGACGCGCGGTGTCGACGGACCGTTGTGGGCTTCGACGATCAAGCAGCGCCACGAACTGGTCGACGCGTTTGTCGCGGCCTCGAATTCGTTAGGCGTGGCAAGCATCGACGACTTCAATACGGGCGATCAGGAAGGCGTCGGCTACTATCAGCTCACCACCCGCCGCGGGTTTCGCTGCTCGACAGCCGTGGCTTATCTCAAACCCGCGCGGCAGCGGCAGAATCTGCATGTGGAAACCGATGCGATGGCTTCGAAGATTCTCTTCGAAGGCACCCGCGCCTGTGGCGTGCAGTATCGGCAACATGGCGAGTTGCGCGAAGTGCGCGCCAATCGCGAAGTGATTCTGACGGCCGGTGCATTGCAGTCGCCGCAATTGCTGCAACTGTCCGGCGTGGGGCCGGCCGCGCTGCTGCGCGAGTTCGGCATTCCGGTGGTGGCCAATCGCGCGGGCGTCGGCGAGAACCTGCAGGACCATCTGCAAATCCGTCTGATCTATGAAGTGACGAAGCCGATCACGACCAACGATCAACTGCGTTCATGGACGGGGCGCGCGAAGATGGGCCTGCAATGGGCGCTGATGCGCAGCGGCCCGCTCGCGGTCGGCATCAACCAGGGCGGCATGTTCTGTCGCGCCCTGCCTGAAGAATCGGCGACGCCGGATATCCAGTTCCACTTCTCCACGTTGTCGGCGGACTCCGCTGGTGGCAACGTCCACGATTTTCCCGGCTGCACTTACTCGATCTGCCAGTTGCGCCCCGAATCGCGCGGCGTGGTGCGTATTCGCAGTGCCGATCCGCGTGAGGCGCCGTCCATTCAGCCCAACTATCTGGACACCGATCTGGACCGACGCACGACCGTTGCCGGCGTGCGTTTCGCGCGCCGCGTCGCGGCGGCGCAACCGATGGCCGGGCTGATGAAACGCGAGGTGCGGCCGGGCGCGGACGCACAGACGGACGACGAACTGCTCGATTTCTGCCGGGAGTATGGGCAGACAATTTTCCACCCATCTGGTACAGCGAAGATGGGAACGGCGGGCGATCCGCTCGCGGTGGTCGATGAACGTTTGCGCGTGTACGGCACGCAAGGGCTGCGCGTGGTGGATTGCTCGATCATGCCGACGCTCGTGTCGGGCAATACGAACGTGCCGATCGTGATGGTGGCTGAAAAAGCGTCGGACATGATTCTGCGCGACGCAAGCGGCGTCGATCGAGGTGTGGCGACGACGCCCGCGGCGAAAGTGGCCGCTTGATCCAGCAAATGAAGTCGCAGGTGCAAGACGACGGCGGGCGATGTCCGCCGTAATACGCAGCCGCGCAACGTCCGGTGAATGGATGGCCCGTGGTCTGCACACAAACCGCCCCGGAGGAGACAACTGGGGTTATCGGCCGGGCACGCGTGTCGATACGCGCGGCATGGCCGTCCATTGAGGAGCTGCTGCTATGGCAATCGATCCCCGCGCTATCCGGCGCGTTGCGTTCGCCAGTGTGATCGGCGCAACCGTCGAATGGTATGACTTTTTTCTTTACGGCGTGGTCGCCGGCATCGTATTCAACAAGCTCTATTTTCCCGCCAGCGATCCGCTCGTATCGACGCTGCTCGCGTACTCGACCTTTGCAGTGGGCTTCGTGACGCGGCCTTTGGGCGGCGTGATATTCGGCCACTTCGGCGACCGGATCGGCCGTAAGTCTGCGTTGATTCTGACGCTCATTATCATGGGGATATCGACGGCAGGCGTCGCGTTCGTTCCCACCTACGCGCAGATCGGCATCTGGGCGCCGATCCTGTTGTTGTCGCTGCGCGTGCTGCAGGGGATCGGGCTCGGCGGCGAATGGGGCGGCGCGGTGCTGATGGCCTATGAGTACGCGCCACCTGAAAAACGCGGCCTATATGCGAGCCTGCCGCAGATCGGTTTGTCGATCGGACTTTGTCTCGCATCGGGGATGGTCGCGGCGCTCTCACGCTTACTGCCCGAGACGGCCTTCCTGTCGTGGGGCTGGCGGATCGCGTTCGGCGCATCGCTCGGTCTCGTTCTGATCGGTCTGTACATTCGCGCCAAGGTGATGGAGACGCCGGAATTTCTCGCGCTCAAACGCAATCGGCGCGAAGCGAAGATTCCGTTCGTGGACATGATCACGCGCTATCGCGGCGCCGTGGTGCTCGGCATGGGCGCGCGTTATATCGACGGCGTGTTCTTCAATATCTTCGCCGTGTTTTCGATCGGCTACCTCACGCAACATGTGTCGATGAGCCGTACCGATGCGTTGCTCGGCGTGATGATCGCGGCCGGCGTGATGTGCTTTTTCATCCCGCTGTTCGGCAGCATGTCCGATAAGCTCGGCCGCGCGCGCGTGTATTTCTGGGGCTCGCTGATTTGCGGCGTGTCGGTGTTTCCGGCCTTCTGGCTCATTGAAATGCAGCCGGCCAACACGCTGTTGATCTGGGCGGCCATCGTGGTGCCGTTCGGCATTTTCTACGCGATGGTGTACGGCCCGGAGGCGGCATTGTTTGCCGAACTGTTCGACGCCGAAGTGCGCTACACGGGTATCTCGTTCGTGTATCAGTTCTCGGGTATCTTCGCGAGCGGCCTCACACCGATCATCGCGACGATCCTGATGCGGCTGAACGGCGGCAAGCCATGGACCGTGTGCGCGTATGTGCTGTTCTCGGCTTTGATATCGGCGCTGTCGGTGCGGGCTATAGAGAGGAAGCGGGCGGGTGGGTTCGATGCGGTGGTGCATGCGCGGTCGTGATCTCGCAGGGTGATCGCCGACCGACGCCCATCCCTCTCTACAATCGCTGACACGTGGGCGAGCGATCGAGACCGGTGCGGTGGTCCCGAAACTGCATCTCGGTTGCTCGCCGGTTGAAGCTAGACGGTCAAAACGAGTTCGCTGTATTTCGACAGATGGCCGTCCACACTGATGAGCCGCAACGGTTCCGCCATGGCCTGCGCAAGGAGAATCCGGTCAAACGGATCACGATGGACGTCCGGCAGATTGCGAACCATCGCCGCATGTGCAGCCTTGACAGGCAGTTCAGAAAATCCGCTCGCCTCGATTTCGGCAACGAGCTGATCGATGTCCGCGTCGAGTTTGCCGAGCCCCACCTTGATCGATGCCTCCCAGATGCTCGCGGCGCTGACGAAGACTTCGTCAGCATCGAGAATGATCTTGCGCGCGGCTGCGCTCAATTTCGGATCGTCCGTGACCGCCCAGAGGTAGATATGCGTGTCGAGAAGTACGCGCATCAATTGCCCTCGAATGCTGCGATAACGTCATCAGGCAAAGGCGCGTCAAAGTCATCCGCGATGCGTACCGCGCCCTTGAGGGCGCCAAAGCGCCGGGCAGGCTTAGTGATCGCGACAAGACGCGCCGCCGGCTTGCCGGCTTTTGCGATCAGGATTTCCTCGCCGCCAGCAGCGGCGTCGACCAACCGCGAAAAATTAGTCTTTGCTTCGTGAATATTGACTGTCAACATGATGGCTCCTAGTGGACTTAGTCCATGTTAG
The DNA here is from genome assembly GCF_003387275.1 of Paraburkholderia sp. BL6669N2. Classification (NCBI taxonomy): domain Bacteria; kingdom Pseudomonadati; phylum Pseudomonadota; class Betaproteobacteria; order Burkholderiales; family Burkholderiaceae; genus Paraburkholderia; species Paraburkholderia sp. BL6669N2. The sequence goes on from NZ_QUNA01000002.1 coordinate 4,086,532, forward strand.
TCCATCAGCGTTCTCCGGTCAATCCGCTCATGAAACGCGCTGCCCACGCCGCTTCATGAAGCCGCGCCATATACGCGTACGTCGTTGGGGTTTTCAGCGGCTTCACTCTTGAAACGTCTTCGCCGTCTCTTCCGCCGCGTGGCGCAAATCAGGCACGAACGCGAGCAGATCGTCGAGCGTGACTCTGCCCACCGGCGCCTGCACGGCAATCGCCGCGCAGGCGCGATTGCGATCCAGCATCACCGGCACGGCAATCGCGATCAGCCCTTGCAGATGTTCCTGGTTGTTGATCGCGAGCAACCGCCGCCGCGTGGTGGTCAATTCCTTGCGCAGTGCGTCGCGGTCGGTGATCGTCCGTTCCGAATAGCCGCGCAGCGGCAGCGTCTCGATCACGCGTTCGCGCCGGTCTTTCGGCAGAAAGCTCAGCAGCAGTTTGCCGCTTGCGGAGCAGTGCAGCGGCACATGCGAACCCGGCTGCAAATGCATGCGCAACGGCCATTCGGTTTCTACACGATCCACGTAGACCACATCGTTGCCTGACAGCATGGTCAGATTGCAGGTCTCGCCGATTTTCGCCACCAGTTGTTCGAGCAGCACGTGGCGCGCGGCGGCCGGTCCCGCATGCATCAGCACATTGACCGCAAGCATGCGCACGCGTGGCGAACATTCGTAAAGACGATCGCCCGCGCCGCGCGTGACGAGCCACGCATCCATCAATTGCACGAGGATGCGGTGAACGGTCTGCTTGGGCAGGCCGAGCGCATTGACGAGCTCGGTCATCGAGAGCGGGCTGCCCGCTTCGGCCAGCGTTTCGAGTACACGAAACGCGCGCACTGCAGCTGCATTCGACTGGTTCGATGTCGACATCCCACTCCCGCGCCTGTGTATTCACAGCGTTGATTTTGCATCGACTTCATTGCTTTTCGGGACTATGGAAAGTACCGAATTTTGCGTTTTCCGATGCTGGCGAACCCACTGCGATGGATAGCTCGAAAAACGGGACTTCGCCATCAGCGCGGCTGGCTAGATTGATAGCACTGCAATCAATCTATTCACGCGGAGCGAATCCATATGAACGTCAGGGCCACAGGAGCCGAAATCGCGGGCCACCATGCGGACGGCGAAGCCGAGCGCATCGTCGCCACGCTGGTTGCGAAGGCGCGCGCGGCGCAGCGCGCTTTCGAGCATGCAGGACAACAGGCGCTCGACACCGCCGCCGACGCCGCCGCGTGGGCCATCATGGAGCCCGAGCGCAACCGGCAACTGGCGGAACGCGCCGTGCACGATACGGGCCTCGGCAACGCCGACGACAAGTTCCGCAAGAACTACCGCAAAACACTCGGCCTGCTGCGCGATTTGCACGGGCAAAAGACCACCGGCGTGATCGCCGAAGACAAAGCAAGCGGCCTCGTCGAGATTGCGCGCGCGGTCGGCGTGGTGGCGGCGATCACGCCGTCGACCAATCCGGCGGCGACGCCGGCCAACAAGATCATCAACGCGCTCAAATGCGGCAATGCAGTAATCGTCGCGCCGTCCCCGAAAGGTTACTCGTCTTGCGCGTTGCTGATCGAGTTCATTCACACGCAATTCGCGAAGGCCGGTATCGATCCGGACCTCGTGCAGATGCTGCCCGCGCCGATCAGCAAGGCGGCGACCGCTGCGTTGATGCGGCAGTGCGATCTGGTCGTCGCCACCGGCTCTCAGGCAAACGTGCGCATGGCATACGCGAGCGGCACGCCCGCGTTCGGCGTGGGCGCGGGCAACGTGGCCTCGATCGTCACGGCATCCGCGGATTTGCATGATGCGGCGCGCAAGATCCTGCGCTCGAAGACTTTCGACAACGCGACGAGCTGCTCGTCAGAAAACAGCATCGTGATCGAAGACGCGATCTATCAGCCGATGCTGGCCGAGCTGACCGCGTGCGGCGGCGTACTCCTCGACGCCGCGCAGAAGGCCCGCCTGCAGGCTGCGATGTGGGTCAACGGCAAGCTCTCCGAACAGTGCACCGCTAAATCCGCCGAGGTGATCGCGCGCGTGGCGGGTCTGGAGGAAGTCGCCGCGCGTCATCCCGCTTTCCTGATGGTGGAGGAGAGCGGTGCGGGCAGCAACTATCCATTCTCCGGCGAGAAACTCGCGCCTGTCCTTACCGTATATCGCGCCGCCGATTTCGATGCCGCGGCCGAAGTCGTACGCAGCATCTATGCATACATGGGCGCGGGCCATTCGGTCGGACTGCATTCGAGCGATGCCGCGCAAGCGGTCTATCTCGGCGTGACGTTGCCCGTCGCGCGCGTGATCGTGAATCAGGCGCATTGCCTGGCCACCGGCGGCAACTTCGATAACGGTTTGCCGTTCTCGCTGTCGATGGGCTGTGGCACCTGGGGCCGCAATAACTTCTCGGGAAATCTGGGCTTCCGCCACTATCTGAACACCACGCGGGTCGCCTATCCGATCGAAGAGCGCGTGCCGGAAACGGACGAATTGCTCGGCGACTTCTTCGCGAGGTACGGCCGATGAACACGCCCGCCACCCTTCGCGCGCTGATCGACGAGCGCGCTGCACAGCATCCGGACAAGCCTTTCCTGCTCGCCGCGCTCGACGACGATGAAACACCGATCCCCGATCGGCGCGCGACCGTCCTGACGTTTCGCCAATTGCGCGACGACTGCCGCGTGCTGGAGGCGCGCTTCAAAGAAGCCGGCCTGCAGCCGGGCGACGTCATTTCCGTGTTCATGGGCAACGGCATTCAGACGGCCCGTCTACTGCTCGCTGCCATGTACAGCGGGCTTGTCGCCAATCCGCTCAATCTGCTGTGCCAGCCCTCGCAGGTGCGCTATATCGTCGAACACTCGGATACGCGGATGATCTTCGCCGCACGCGACACGCAAGCTGCGATCGGCACGGCAGTCGCCGAATTGCACGCTGCCGGGCTGACGCGCGAGATCGCGTTGATCCAGACCGAACCGGAGGATGCCGAACCGCCTTCGCTGGCGAGGCACGAACCTGCATTAGTCGAAGCCACGGCACATGGCGCGAGCGCTGCCGCAGCGCCGGCGCTCGCGAAGCGCGGCGCCGCGCCGGGGCAAATGGCGGACCGCGCAACCGCGCACGAACCCACAGCAGCCGACGTCGCATTGCTGATGTACACCTCGGGCACCACTGGCACACCCAAAGGCGTCCTCCTGACGCATCGCAACCTGCTGGCGAACGCGCGCAACATCAGCGCCGAGCACCGGCTGACGCCGGACGATCGCGTGCTCGCGTCATTGCCGCTTTATCACATCAACGGTCTGGTCGTGACGCTTCTCGCGCCGCTGTTTCATGGCGGCTCCGCGGTCATGGCATCGCGCTTCTCCGCCCGCACGTTCTGGCGCGACGTCGCGCTACACGCCTGCACGTGGATCAACGTGGTGCCGACGATCGTCGCCTATCTGCTCAACGCCGACGAAGCATGCACCTACGATCTGTCGGCGCTGAAGTTTTGCCGCAGCGCGTCGGCCGCATTGCCCGCCGATCATCACCGCGCGTTCGAGGCGCGCTTCGGGATCGGCGTGATCGAAACCATGGGCATGACGGAAACCGCAGCGCCGGTCTTCAGCAATCCGTATGAAATGGACCGGCGGCGCGTCGGCAGCATCGGTCTGCCTTCGGGCAGTGAGGCGAGAGTGATCGATCGAGAAGGGCGCGAGTGCGCCGCCAACGAATGCGGCGAACTGGTGTTGCGCGGCGAGCAGGTGATGGGCGGCTATTACAAGCAGCCCGGAGAGACAGCCGCTGCCTTTACGCCGGACGGCTGGCTGCGCACCGGCGACCTCGGTTATCGCGACGCGGACGGCTACTTCTACATCAACGGGCGCGCGAAAGAACTGATTATCAAAGGCGGCGAGAACATTGCGCCGCGCGAAATCGACGAAGCATTGTTGCGTCATCCCGATGTGCTGGATGCCGCGGCGGTCGGCGTGCCCGACGCGGCCTACGGCCAGGAGATCGTCGCTTTCGTGGTGCCGCGTACGAGCGAGGGACGCGGCGCACCCGATCCGGCGGACCTGCGCGAGCACTGCGTGCGCGAACTCGGACGCTACAAGACGCCGAAAGAGTTTCGCTTCGTCGATGAACTGCCGCGCGGACCTTCCGGCAAGGTGCAGCGGCTCAAGCTGGTGCCCACCTGACGCGGCGCCGCTCGCGGCCGTCGTCGACGCGCAGTAGAGATCGATACATACAATAGAAAGGAGACAGCATGGAAACCCGTATCCGGCGTGTCAAGACACGCCATATCATCCTGGCGGTCATGTGCCTGATGTACTTTATCTCGTACATCGATCGCGTGAACATTGCGGTCGCCGGTCCGTTGATTCGTCACGAAATGGGCCTGACGACCGTTCAACTCGGGCTGGTGTTCTCGGCCTTCGCTTATCCGTATGCGGCGATGCAGATTATCGGCGGCTGGCTCGCCGACAAGTACGGGCCGAAACTGGTACTCACCGTGCTGTCGCTGATCTGGGGCGTGGCCACGCTCGCCACCGGTTTCGCGGGCAGCGTCACCATGCTGGTCGTGATGCGCTTTGCGCTCGGCATCGGCGAAGGCGGCGCGTTTCCTACCGCGACGCGCGCCTTCACCTACTGGATGCCGGTGGCCGAGCGCGGTTTCGCGCAAGGCATCACGCATAGTTTCGCGCGTCTGGGCGGGGCGATCACGCCGCCGCTGGTGCTGGCCGTGGTGGCGACCGGCGGCTGGCGCGACGCGTTCATCCTGCTCGGCATCGCGAGCCTCGCGTGGACCGTGCTCTATCTCTTCGTGTTCACCAATTCGCCGGAACAGAACCGCCGCATCACGCCCGAGGAAACCGCGGAAATCGGCTACCGCGCCGGCGATTGCGACCGCGCCAAACATGCGGCCACGCCGTGGCGCAAGCTGGTGCGCCGCATGTGGCTCGTCACGTTCGTCGACTTCTGCTATGGCTGGCTGTTGTGGGTCTATCTGACGTGGCTGCCGTCTTATCTGCGCGAGTTGCGTGGATTCGATCTCAAGCAATTGGCGCTCTTTACCGCGCTGCCGCTGCTGGCGAGCGTGGTTGGCGACACGCTCGGCGGCGTCGTGTCGGACAAACTCTACAAGATCACGGGCCGCTTGCGCTTTGCGCGTTGCACGGTGCTGGTGGTGGGCATGGGCGGCTCGCTGGTGTTTCTGCTGCCGATGGTGTCCGCTACCGATCCGCTGACGGCCGTGTGGTTCCTGTCGGCTTCATTCTTCTTCCTCGAAATCACCAACCCGGTACTGTGGACGTTGCCGCTCGACATTGCCGGCAAGTATGCGGGCACGGCCGGCGGCATGATGAACACGGGCTTCGGCGTCGCGGGCATGGTGTCGCCGGTGGTGTTCGGCTATCTGATCGAGAAGACCGGCAGCTATAACGTGCCGTTCAACATCTCCGCGGGCCTGCTCGCGGTCGGCATCCTGGCGGCGCTTTTCATCGACACCAGCAAGACCGTCGAAGCCGATGAGGAGCGCGAGCGTGCCGCGGGCGTCGAGTTGGGCGGCATGCCGTCTTTCTTGCATGCGGGCGCGAGTGTGAGGCTGGAGCGCCATCACTTGCGCCGGCCGTTGCGGTGGCGCAAGTGATACGCGTGGCGTTAGTGACGTGAGTGACGTGAGCGACGCGAGTCGCGCGGCTCACGTCATGCACGCTTTCAGCCATTCACGCAAGGCGGCGCACGGGTGGCGCCGCCGCTTTTTATCTGCCGACTGGCCTGAGTGCGCATAAGCACGAGACGCTAGCATGGCCATACGGCATCCTGACAAAAACATCATCTTGTAATCATGCTGTCGACCCCTCCGCGAGTCAGACTGGCGTCAAGTTCATAACGACACCAGGTTGAAAGGAGGTTCAGATGAAGTTTCAAAAATTACTTGCCCTTGGTTTGCTTAGTGCTTCTTTATCCACGTTGGCATTCGCAGACGTGGAGCAGGCTTCTCCCAGACAGATCCCCATCGCGCAAGCGGAAATTTACGACGCCGCACCGCCGGTCAAATCAGCGCATCAGGGAAAAACACGTGCTGAAGTTCGCAAGGAGCTCATTCAGGCCTATAGGGACGGGCTCATACCGACTACCGAAGCCGACTATCCGCCGAGCAAATCGACTATCGAGCGCAACAAGGCGCTGTTTGCCGAATCCGAACGCCATTTCAGGTAATCGGCAAGCGTGGATTTTTCTCTCATTGTTGTCTCTCGCACTGTCCCCGCGAGCAGGCGCGACACTATTCGACAGTCACGGAGTCGCATATGAAATTGATCGTCACACTCTGGCTGACCTCGGCCTTACTTATTAGCTCCGCTGTCCAGGCTCAGGGATTGACGCGTGTCGAGGTGAAGCAGCAACTCACCGAGGCACAGGCCGACGGATTGCAGTACGTGACGGAGTCATCTTATCCGTTTGTTCATCCGAGTTTCTCTCACATGGTGAAGGTAAAGGTCGTGGCACAACCGGCGCAAAGCGGCGAGGGTGCGGAAGGTGACGAAGGCGGCGTGCCGGCGGGATCGCAGGAATCTGGCCGCGCGCCGCACGGAAACCCGATGCCTGGCGGCAATCCGCACTGTGTTGGGCCAGTCAGTTTCTGCGACATCTATTCAGGTTCGTGATGCTCGCCCTTGAGCACCGCGCCGCCGCTGGCATGGCAGACGAACCTGCCATGCCCATCCGAGGTAATGCACCGGAGTTTGTCACCGCGTTGCGTCAGCCGCACGCGCAAGCCTGCTTCTGAGCGTCAGCAAAAACGCGTATAGCGGCCAGCGTCACGCGTTGCACCGAAATCCCTTTCAGCAAGATCGCTAGCCAGCGCGCGTACCTGACTGAGTTCTCGTTTGTTGGTCATGTACACGCAGCTTGCGGCCATTAATCAGGCGACCGAAACATCAATCCACGTCACGTCGCGTCACGGATGAATGGATCGGCTTTGCGCGCCCGACGCGCCAGGCCAATCCATTGCCGGCTGCGCGGGCTGCGGCACGACGTGGAGACGATGGCCGGCCGATCCGCGGTGTTTGCGAGTGTGCGTCCCCGAAAACCCGGTCGATCTTCCTACCTTGTACAAAACGTCTGGATTACACAACCATCATGAATCTACGCGAACAGTTTGCATCGTTTCCCCGCGACATGTTTGCCGGCACTGTCGTCTTTCTCGTCGCGCTTCCGCTGTGTCTCGGCATTGCCAATGCAAGCGGCGTCGATCCGTTCGCCGGTCTGCTTTCCGGGATTATCGGCGGCCTTGTCGTTGGCTTGCTGAGCGGATCGCATCTGAGCGTCAGCGGTCCCGCGGCCGGGCTTGTGGTGATCGTCGTCGACGGGATTACCAGGCTCGGCAGCTTTCCTTCGTTTCTGATGGCGGTTCTGCTCGCTGGCGCCATGCAGTTCGGATTCGGCCTGCTTAAAGCAGGCCGCTTCGCCGCTTATGTGCCGACTTCGGTTATCAAGGGCATGTTGGCGGCGATCGGGCTGCTGCTCATCATCAAACAGACGCCGCTGGCGGCAGGGTTGGGCAACGGCGGCGCAGGCGGCACGGCGGGCACCATCACCACGCCGTTCGGCGCGATGTCCGTGGCCGCGTGCGCGATTGCGATCGTGTCGCTGGCGATCCTCACCAGTTGGGAAACCCGTGCCGCGCGACGCTTTGCTCTCGTGCGCTATGTGCCCGCGCCGCTCGCGGTCGTGTTGTTCGGCATTGCGCTCACGCTGTTGCTGGACTTCGTTGCTCCCGGCTTTGCACCGCCGCTCGAACATCGCGTGTCGTTGCCGTCGCTGGCCTCGCTTGCCGCATTGGACCAGGTGTTTAACTGGCCTCAATTGACGCACTTGCTGAACCCCGACGTTTGGCGCCTGGCAATGACCATCGCGATCGTTGCGAGTCTGGAGACGCTGCTCAGTCTCGAAGCCGTTGAGCAGATCGATCCGAAGAAACGCCCCGCGCAACCGGACCGCGAACTCAGGGCACAGGGTATCGGCAACATGGTGGCCGGTGCGATTGGCGGGTTGCCGATCACGTCCGTGATCGTCCGCAGTTCCGCCAACGTCAATGCGGGTGCGCAGAGCCGTTGGTCGGCTGTCGTACACGGCGTATTGCTGCTCGTGAGCGTTTTCGCGCTGACGGCGGTGATCAATCTGATTCCGCTCGCGAGCCTCGCCGCCATTCTGATCTTCACGGGTCTGAAGCTCGCCAAACCGTCGATGTTTGCGGATGCCGCCAGGCAAGGTCTTACGCGTTTCGTACCGTTCGTCGTGACGATCGGCGCCGTGCTGCTCACCGATCTGCTGATGGGCATCGTGCTAGGGATCGTGTGCAGCGTCGCGTTCGCCATTCATGTGCATATGCAGCGGCCGATCACGATGGCTCGGCACGACGACCACATCCTGCTTTCCTTGCGCAAGGACGTGTCGTTTCTCGCGAAGGTCAGTCTCAAGGAACATCTGAAGGCAATTCCTGATCGCGCCACGGTGATACTCGACGGCAGCCGCGCGGACTTCATCGATCCCGACGTGCGAGACATGATCGATGAATTTCTGGAGAACGCGCCGGCGCGGGGGATACATGTGGAGTGCCGGCAGTTGGATCCTGTTACCAGGGACAGCGTGAAGTTTGCGGGCTTCCGGATGTTTCTTCGCCGGCAATGAGCAGTCGCTATAGGGTTGTGATCGACCGGCGCATCAGGTCGTGGGTGGACGACGGTGCTCGACCTCGAACGGCATCGGCAGCACTGCCGTGGGCGAGTCTTCCCAGGCCAACCGTGCGGCGGGCATCGCCGCCGGCTACACACAACTCATTCCAGTCGTCACCGCATTGGGCGCGAGTGCCACCGCCGCCGCGGCTAACCCAGTCGCGTCGGCCGCGAAAGATGACAGAAATCTCATTTTTCCACCATGTTGGCATGGCGGCGGGACCGTAGCATCGGTCGCACCTAGTCAACATGTCACATCACCATGCTCACCCGCATCCTGGCTGCCGCACTCGCGATCGCTGCGGTGAACCCGGCCGTCGCGCAATCCGCTGCGCCGCTGGCGCAAGACAATCGACCTTCATCACCAATCGCACAAGCTGCGCCTCCCGAAGGTGCCGCCCTGTCGCTCGACGAGGCGCTCGGTATCGCCGCCGAGAACAACCCGTTGCTGCGCGGCGCGCGCGCCGAAGCCGACGCGTCGCGCGGCACGTTCATGCAGGCAGGCGCCCGCCCCAATCCGCAAATCTCGCTGCTGCAGGAAGGATTCGGCGGCATGGAGCGCACGTCGACGGCGCTCGTCAATCAGACCGTCGAACTCGGCGGTAAGCGTCAGGCGCGCCTCGACGTCGCCTCTTATGGGCGTGAAGTGGCGCTCGCGTCGCTCGATGCGCGCGGCGCGGCCCTACGCTCGGACGTCATCGCCGCGTTTTACGGCTTGCTCGCGGCGCAGCGTCAGTTGCAGGTGGCGCGCGAGTCCGCGGACATCGCGACGAGATCGGCGGAACTGGCGGACAAACGCGCGCGGGCCGGCAAGGTGTCGCCGGTCGAGGCGACCAAAGCGCGGGTCGCCGCAACCGGCGTTCAAATCGAACAGGCCAACGCGGCCTCGCGGCTGACCATCGCTGCGGAAAGGCTTTCGAACGTGACGGGCAGTCCGCTCGCGCGTGGACGTGCTGTGGCGGGCGACATCGAAAACGTGCCGGCGCTCGAACCGCTCGCCGGACTGTTGCCCCAACTGTCGGACGCGCCGCTCGCGCGCGCCGCCCAGGCTGAGACGCAGCGCAGCAACGCCGCGATCGCCGTCGAGCGCGCGAAACGTATCCCCGATATCACGTTCAGCGCGGGCATGAAGCGGGTCGTGACCGGCGGGGTGCCGGGCAACCAGGCGGTGGTCGGCGTTTCGATTCCGCTTCCGCTGTTCGACACCAACCGGGGTGCGCTGCTCGAATCGGTGCACAAAGCCGAGAAAGCGAGCGCCGATTTCGCCAGTGAAAAGGCGCGCCTGCAACTCGATCTGACTCAGGCGTACGCCAATTACGAGCGGTCGAGCCTGGAAGCGCGGCGTCTGAAAACGGATGTCCTGCCGGCCGCGCGCGAGGCGCTCGACGCAATGTCGCGCGGCTATGAGCTCGGCAAGTTCAGCTTCCTCGACGTCCTGGATGCGCAGCGCACGCTGTTTCAGGGCCAGTCGCAATACGTGCAGGCATTGACCGATGCGCACCTCGCCTACGCCGAAATCGATCGTCTGGTCGGCGTCCCGCTGCCTGGCCGCGCGCCCCGTCTACCTTGAAGGACTTCTCATGCTGAGTAGAAAAAAACTCATGGTCGCCACTGCGGCGACGCTTAGCGGCGTGAGCGTCGCGCTCGCCGTGTTCGCGATGACACGGGTGCCGTCGGAAACCGCGGGTGCTTCGGGCGCTGCCGGCACGTCGGCAAGCGCAACGGCTGCGCCCGGCCAGCATGGCGGCACCGTATTCCGAAATGGCGCGCTAGCCGCCGAAGTCGTCCTGTCCGAGAAGCCGGGCGACGCGCGGCTCGTCGTCTATCCTTTTGTCGAAGGCAAACCCGCCGACAAGGACGTGGGCGTGTCGGGTTCGATCAAGCGTTACGACGGTTCGATCCAGCCATTGCGATTCGCGTGGGCGGGGCAGAAGCTGACGTCCGCGGAACCGATCGCGAAGCCTCACGTCTTCGACGCATCCATCGACCTCCAGTGGCGCGGGCAATCCGCCTCGTTCGTGTTTTCGCGTGCCGATGGGGCGATCGCGCTCAGCGCGGCGCAAATCGAGGCGGCGCGGATTCGTCTCGACCGCGCCGGTCCCGCGCAGATTCTCGCGGCCTTCCAGTTTCCCGGTGAGATCAGATTCAATGAGGATCGGACAGCCCACGTCGTGCCGCGCGTGGCGGGCATCGTCGAGCGGGTAAATGTCTCGATCGGCGAGAAAGTCGTGCAGGGGCAAGTGCTGGCCGTCATCGCCAGCACCGATCTTGCGGATCGCCGAAGCGAGCTGTTGAGCGCGGAGCGCCGCCTCGCTGCCGCGCGGACTTCGTACCAACGCGAAAAGACGCTGTGGCAGGAGCGTATCTCGGCCGAGCAGGACTATCTCCAGGCGCAGGTGGTGTTGCGCGAAGCGGAGATCGCCACGCAAAACGCCCGCGCGAAGCTGGCCGCGCTGAATGCGCCGCCATCGGGCGGCGCGTTGAACCGTTACGAATTGCGCGCGCCGTTTGCCGGAACACTGGTCGAAAAGCACGTGACGCCCGGCGAGGCAATCGCGGCGGATGCCAAGGTGTTCGTTCTCTCCGATCTCTCGTCCGTGTGGGCCGAAATGGCGGTGCCTGCGCAGCGTCTGAACGATGTGCGTGTCGGCCGCGAAGCGACGGTCAGCGCCACCGCGTTCGACTCGAAGTCGAACGGCCCGATCGCCTACGTCGGCGCGTTGCTCGGCGAGCAGACCCGCACCGCGCCGGCGCGCGTCGTGCTGCCGAATCCGGACGGCGTCTGGCGGCCGGGCATGTTCGTCAATGTATCGGTGGATGCCGGCAAGCAAAGCGTGCCGCTCGCGGTCGCGAGCGACGCGCTGCAGGAGATCGACGGCGCGCCCGCGATCTTCGTGCAATCGCCGGGCGGTTTTGTTGCGCAAGCGGTCGAGACGGGACGGCGCGACGACAAGGTCATCGAAGTGCTGAAAGGACTTCGGCCGGGTCAAACGTACGCCGCTGCGAACAGCTTCGTCCTCAAGGCCGAACTCGGAAAGGGCAGCGCCGGGGAAGACTGACGCCTCGCCGCCATGAAGCTGCCGTGATCTGCCTTTGGCAGAGACCGCTTTTCCGAGCCCCGGTTTTCCAAGGACCCTTCGCATGTTCGAAAGACTGATTCGCTTTGCCATCGCGCACCGCTGGCTGGTCATGCTGGCCATGGCCGCCATCGCGGGATGGGGCGTGTACAGCTATCAGAAGCTGCCCATCGACGCCGTGCCCGACATCACCAACGTTCAGGTGCAGATCAACACCGCGGCGCCGGGCTATTCGCCGCTCGAAGCCGAGCAACGCATCACGTATCCGGTGGAGACCGCGATGGCCGGTCTTCCGAATCTGGCGCAGACGCGCTCCATCTCCCGCTACGGCCTGTCTCAGGTCACGGTGATCTTCAAGGACGGTACCGACATCTATTTCGCGCGTCAGCTCGTCAACGAACGGATTCAGGAAGCCAGAGACAAGCTGCCGCCCGGCGCGACGCCGGCGATGGGGCCGACCTCCACGGGTCTCGGCGAAATCTACCTTTGGACGGTGGAAGCCGACGCGTCGGCCGTCAAGCCCGACGGCACCCGCTACACGCCGGTGGATCTGCGCGAGCTTCAGGACTGGGTCGTCAAGCCTCAGTTGCGCAATGTTCCAGGTGTCACCGAGGTGAATTCCATCGGCGGCTACGTCAAGGAGTTCCGGGTCGCGCCGAGTCCCGCCAAGCTCATGTCTCACGGCCTGACGCTCGCGGACGTGGTGCGCGCGATCGACCGCAACAACGCCAACGTCGGCGCGGGCTATATCGAAAAACGTGGCGAGCAGTATCTCGTGCGCGTGCCCGGTCAGGCTCGCTCGGTCGACGACATCGCCAATGTCGTGATCACCAACATCGGCGGCGTGCCGGTTCGCATCAAGGATGTCGGACAGGTGGATATCGGCCGTGAATTGCGCACGGGCGCCGCGACCTCGAACGGCGAAGAGGTCGTGCTCGGTACGGTGTTCATGCTGATCGGGGAGAACAGCCGCACCGTCGCCAAGGCGGTCTCCGTCAAGATGGAGGACGTCAACCGCAGCTTGCCGCGAGGCGTGCGCGCGATTCCCGTGTACGACCGCACCGTGCTGGTTGAGAAAGCCGTGCAGACAGTGAAGAAGAACCTGCTCGAAGGCGCGGTGCTCGTGATCGTCGTGCTGTTCCTATTTCTCGGCAACCTGCGCGCGGCGCTGATCACGGCGCTCGTCATTCCGCTGTCGATGCTGATGACCTTCACCGGCATGGTCAATGCGAAGGTGAGCGCGAACCTCATGAGTCTGGGCGCACTCGACTTCGGGATCATCGTCGACGGCGCGGTTGTGATTGTCGAAAACTGTGTGAGGCGGCTGGCTCACGCGCAGGCGCTCGCCGGCCGGCCGCTGAGCCGCGAGGAGCGTTTCGCCGAAGTCTTCGGCGCGTCGCAGGAAGCGCGGCGCGCGCTGATATTCGGTCAACTGATCATCATGGTGGTCTATCTGCCGATTTTCGCGCTCACCGGCGTCGAGGCGAAGATGTTTCACCCGATGGCGGTGACGGTCGTGATGGCGCTTGCTGCCGCAATGCTATTGACGGTCACCTTCATCCCCGCCGCGGTGGCGTTGTTTATCGGCAAGCGCGTCGAAGAAAAGGAAAACGGCTTGATGGGTTGGGCGAGGCGCGTCTATGAGCCGCTGCTCAGCGCTTGCCTCGCGCGCCCGAAACGCGTGCTGGCGGGCGCGTTCCTGATCGTCACGCTGAGTATCGGCCTCGCGGCGCGCCTGGGCAGCGAGTTCATCCCGAGTCTGAACGAGGGCGACCTGGCCGTCGCTGCATTGCGCATTCCGGGTACGAGTCTGTCCCAATCGGTCGACATGCAAAAATCTATTGAGAAAACGTTGAAGCAACGGTTTCCCGAAATCGAGCGCGTCTTTGCCCGTACAGGGACAGCGGAAATCGCGGCGGATCCGATGCCGCCCAACCTGTCCGACGGCTACATCATGCTCAAGCCGACCGACAAATGGCCGGACCCGAACAAGTCGCGCGACACACTCGTTGCGGAGATCGAAGCCGTTCTTGGTGAATTGCCGGGGAACAGTTATGAATTTTCCCAGCCGATTCAACTCCGTTTCAACGAATTGATCTCTGGCGTGCGCAGCGATGTCGCGGTAAAACTCTTCGGTGACGACATGGGGGTGCTCAGCGACACAGGCAAGAAGATCGCGGCGGCCTTGCAGAAAGTGCCGGGCGCCGCGGAGGTCAAGATCGAACAAACCGGCGGCTTGCCGGTTCTCACCATCAACGTGGACCGAGACAAGCTGGCGCGCTATGGCGTCACGGTAGGCGACGTTCAGGACACGGTCGCGGCCGCGGTGGGCGGCCAGAAAACCGGCACGCTGTTTCAGGGCGACCGGCGTTTCGATATCGTCGTGCGCTTGCCGGACGAACTTCGCTCGGACATCGAAGCGATCAAGCGCTTGCCGATCGCGTTGCCGTTTGCCGCGGCGGCGGGCGGCAGCGTGCCGCTCGCGCAGGCGCCGTATGTGCCGCTCGCCGAACTGGCCACGGTCGATGTCGCGCCTGGTCCCAACCAGATCAGCCGCGAAGATGGCAAGCGGCGTGTGGTGGTGAGCGCGAATGTCCGTGGGCGCGATGTCGGCTCGTTCGTGGCGGACGCGCGCGAGCAGATCCGTCAGGACGTCCAGGTGCCTTCCGGTTACTGGTTGTCGTGGGGCGGCCAGTTCGAGCAGTTGCAAAGCGCGAGCGAGCGCCTGAAGCTGGTGGTGCCGCTTTCGCTCTTCATGGTGTTTGTTCTGCTGTTCATTATGTTCAATAATGCTAAGGATGGCTTGCTAGTCTTCACGGGTATTCCATTCGCACTGAGCGGCGGCGTGCTGTCGCTCTGGCTGCGGGGCATTCCGCTGTCCATTACCGCGGCGGTGGGGTTCATCGCGCTGTCGGGTGTCGCAGTCCTTAACGGGCTCGTCATGATTTCCTTCATCCGGAACCTGCGCGATGAAGGCACGGCGCTGGACGCGGCCGTCCAGGAGGGCGCCTTGACACGGCTGCGGCCCGTGCTCATGACAGCACTCGTCGCGTCGCTCGGCTTTTTGCCGATGGCGTTCGCAACCGGCACGGGCTCGGAGGTGCAGCGTCCGTTGGCAACGGTGGTCATCGGCGGCATCCTGTCGTCCACGGCCTTGACATTGCTGGTCTTGCCCGTACTGTACCGGTCGGCTCATTCGTCGTCATGGCGCGCCGCTGCATCGGGCTGGCTGGCGAAAACGTCGCCCGCTCAGCTGCTGCGGCGGCTGGGCATTTTTTCGAGGTAGCGGCAAATGCGGATTCTGCTGGTGGAAGACGAGCCGAAGACCGGCGCCTATTTGCGAAAGGGCTTGTCGGAGGCGGGCTACGTTGTCGATTGGGCGCAAGACGGTGTGACGGGACAGCATCAGGCGGAGACGGAAGACTACGACCTGCTGATCCTCGACGTCATGTTGCCCGGACAGGACGGTTGGACGCTGCTGCAAAACCTGCGCCGCACACGGTGCACGGCGGTGCTGTTTCTCACTGCGCGCGACGACGTGGGAGACCGCGTCAAGGGACTGGAACTCGGCGCCGACGACTACCTTGCGAAGCCGTTCGACTTCGTCGAACTGGTCGCGCGCGTGAGGTCTATCCTGCGGCGCGGCAAGCCACGCGAATCCGCGTTGCTGAAGGTCGCGGATCTCGAACTGGATCTGACGCGGCGTAAGGCGACCCGGCAAAACGACGTGATCCTGCTCACCGCCAAGGAATTCACGCTGCTGTGGCTGCTCATGCGCAAGGAAGGGGAAATCCTGCCACGCGCAACGATCGCGTCGCAAGTGTGGGACATGAACTTCAATAGCGATACGAATGTGGTCGATTCGGCAATCAGGCGGCTGCGCTCCAAGATCGACGACGCCTACGAACCCAAGCTCATCCACACCGTGAGAGGCATGGGCTATGTGCTGGAAAACCGGGGCGGCGGCAATTGATCAGGCGCGTGGTGCCACGTACGCTGCGTGCAAGGCTCACGGTTCTCATCATCCTGTCCACGTCCGCGATCCTTGCGCTGAGCGGGCTTGCGCTCTATCAGGCGCTGCGCGGCCGCCTCGAGTCGAACTCGATCGAGCAGATGTCCGGCACGATGGCGGCGTTGCGCACGCATCTGGCGGGGATCCAGACTGTGAAGGGCATTGCCGGCGATGCGCAGACGTTGACCGACCACCTGCATGGGCATCCGCACATGGGGCTGGCCATTTACGATACAGCCGGCCGGCGCCTGCTGAGCACGGCGGGGTTCAAGCCGTATGCGCCGCTCTCCGCAACTGGGCTGAAGCGTGCGCGCGTGGCGCTCACGCGCGCCGGTTCGAATCTTCGATATCTGCTGGAGAGCGCGCCGCTCAACGACGGCATCGGACCGCAAATGCGCGTCGTGGTTCAGTACGATCGAACCAGTGATCAGGGTCTGTTGAACGCATACGCGTACACCGCGCTGGTCATTGAAGTGTTGGGTGTGCTTCTGGCCGCCGCGTTCGCCTACGGCATCGCCATGCTGGGTCTGCTCCCGCTGCGCAGGCTGGTGGCCCGTGCAGAGGCGATGTCGACGAGCGGCCTCGCGCAGCCGCTGCCGGAGTTGCATGTGTCGGGCGAGTTGAAGGAACTGGAGCAGGCCTTTAACGGCATGCTGGCGCGGCTCGACGAATCGTTTACCCGGCTGAGCCAGTTCTCCGCCAATCTGGCGCACGATATGCGCACGCCGCTCACCAATCTGCTTGCCGCGGCTCAGGTGGCATTGTCACAGCGTCGAAGCGCGGAAGATTACCGGGACGTGATCGAATCCAGCGTGGACGAGTATCAGCGGCTGTCGCGCATGATCGAAGACATGCTTTTCCTCGCGCGTTCCGATCAGGCCGACACGCTGCTGTCCTTGCGTTCACTCGACGCGGTCGCGGAGGCCGAACGCGTCGCCGGCTACTACGAGACCGTGGCCGAAGACGTGCACGTCAAGATCAAGGTGACGGGCGAGGGCACCGTGCATGCCGATCTGCTGCTCTTTCAACGCGCGCTCAGCAACCTGCTGTCGAACGCGCTCGTGCAGGCACCGCAAGGGACCAGCATTATCATCGACTGCAAGGAGGAGCCGGACGCGACCACGCTGAGCGTGTCGGACTCGGGAGCGGGAATCGAAGCTCGCCATCTCGAACGCATATTCGAGCGGTTCTATCGTGTGGACCCTTCGCGGCACGGTTCGGCATCGGGCACAGGGCTGGGTCTTGCCATCGTGAAGTCGATCATGAAGAGCCACGGAGGACAGTGCGGCTTCGAAAGCCGGCCGCATGTTCGCACCCGTTTCTGGCTGCGCTTTCCCAACCACGGTTGATCACCTCGCGACGTGGCGGCGCGCCCGGCACGCGACGACGTGCGCGAAGCGTGAGGGCGCGCCGTGCATCGGCAACAGGCATACGCATGCTGCCGGGCATCTTCTCCCGGCGGCACGTGTCGTTACTTCGCGGCGAGCTTGTCATGCTGGTCCAGAGAGGGCGACTTTTCACCGCCATGCAACGTAATGGCGTGTGTCTGCTTGTTGCGGGCAATCGTATTGGCGTCTGGCGGGTATTGCGTCTTGCTGGACGGAATCACGCCGGTGTGTTGCGCGTGAACCAGTTCCTGTTTCACCTCCGCGCGAGTCTTGCCTTGCGCCTGCGCAAGCTGCGAGGCCGTGCCGAATATCGTCAGGGCGGCGACTGACAGGGTGAAGAGTTTTGCAGCGTTCATGGTGAAATCTCCTGAGTGACGAC
Organism: Paraburkholderia sp. BL6669N2; assembly: GCF_003387275.1. Taxonomy (NCBI): domain Bacteria; kingdom Pseudomonadati; phylum Pseudomonadota; class Betaproteobacteria; order Burkholderiales; family Burkholderiaceae; genus Paraburkholderia; species Paraburkholderia sp. BL6669N2. The sequence goes on from NZ_QUNA01000002.1 coordinate 4,104,096, forward strand.
CGCCGTTTGGCGATTCGTGAGCTCAGTGTGAAGCGCCGGTGGTGTGCAATCGTGACCGAAACATGAGAAAAATGTCAGGACCCACGGCAGCGACGAAACGGCGATCGCGCGGCCGCGCGCATGAGATTTTTGTCATATTGGCGTGATGCTGGCAGCGAGCTTCGCGGAGCAGGATGACGCATCTTTCTCCGAGAACGACGAGGCGGCGACATGCGCGCGTTACTGCAAAAATCTGCCTTGACGGCGATCCTTGCCACAAGCCTCGCGGGATGTGCCGGCAGCGGTGGCGAGCCGGCGGTTGCCGTCAAGCCGGGTCCGTCCGCGCACAAGGCGCCGACGGACCTGGCACCAGGCGAGCAGATCGACTACGCCGGCCACCGCTGCGGAAATCCGAATCTCCATGTGAAGACGCATCTGTGTCTCTTTCCGCGCCGATAGCGCCTGCGTGCCGACCTTCGCTTCGAGATAGAGCGGCCCAGCCACGCTTTATCCACATTCGAGAACAATCCTCTCCACGCACGGCCCTTATTCTCGAGCACCGACCTTTCTAGACTGTCGTCACTGAATTACGAACAGGGCTGTTCGTAGCAGAACAAAGCGAAGTGTGGAGGTCGTCGTCATGAAGTCCCTTATTCAAGCCGTTGTGGTTGCCGCTGTCCTTGCAGCGCCGGCTGCGGTGTTTGCTCAATCGAACTCGCCTGTGACCCGTGCGCAGGTGCGTGCCGAGTTGCTCGAACTCGAACAGGCCGGCTATAACCCGGGCCGTGGGGAGGATCCGAACTATCCGGCCGATATTCAGGCTGCCGAAGGACGGGTGGCGGCACGCCATGCGGCGAGCGGTTTTGGTGGCGCCGCGGGTGGTTCGTCGGAGGCGGGGCGCGCGCCCGTTCCCAGCGCGGATTGGAATGCGATGTACAACCATCCGTAACGCGTGAGCGGTATGAACGTGCGTGGCGACCGGCGTCGTTGGCCGCCACTTGACATGCGCTCAGGCGTCCGACGCGATTTCCTCGTCGACCAGTTCGGCGATGTCGTGTACATCGACCGTGCAACCCAGCCGGTTTTTCACACCACGGCCCCATGCCTGCACGTGAACGCCCGGCGTCAGATACGCGACGAGTTCGGCGGCGGCATGCGGCGGCATACGCAGCGACGTGCCGTCTTCCAGCAGCGCGCCGCGCAGTTCTCCTTTCGGTCCGTAGAGCGGCATGACGACTTCGCCTTGCACGTCCATCGGCTCGCCGTGGTGCTCGGGGCCGTGTTCATGTTTCGGACCGTGTTCGTGCGGGCGTGGACCGTCATCGACGATCTCGATGCCTTGCCGGCTCGTCAGCGAGACGGCGGCGATCAGTTCGGCGCCGCGCGGTTTCACGCCGCGCACACGTACGGCGTCGCCGGGCGCGATGTGACGCGCGATCTGTTTGCCCAGATGAGGCGGGAAATGCACCTGCTGCTGCGTGCCGTCGGCGTGCTGAAGAATGAAGCCGTCCGCGTCGCCGTGGGGATTGAGCAGGAACAGCACGACTTTGCCGCGCGTTTCGGGCAGGCAGGCGGGGTCGATCCAATGCATGGTGAAACTCCTATGTTCGAGTGATGAGTCGGGATTACCTGGGCGGGACGTCGTAAATCACCGTGAGATTGCCGGGCGTGCCGAAAGCGGTGGCCTGCAGCGATTCGCCATAGCGATTGCGCGTGCCGTAGCCTTGCGCCGCGATCGTCGCGCCCGGTTGCAGCAGGTTGGCGAAGCGCGCGGCCGCGGGCGGCGTCAGCTTGATCACCGTGCCGTCGGTGAGCAGCACGCCGTCGGGTTCGCCGCGCGGCGCGCTGGTGACACGCAGCACGCGCCCGGTTGCATCGAGCTTGACGAGTCCGACGCCGGCGAGCAGCTTCGGCGGACGTTGGGCGTCGGCCGGCGGCGGTTGATCGACAACGCTGCGGCCGTTGTTCGCGTCGGCGATCTGGCGGGCGCGCAGCGTTCCGCCGGGCTGCGCGAAGCCGCTCACGTTGACCGTCGCGCCCGGCGCGAAGGCGGCGGCCACTTGAGTGCCGATATGCGGAGGGAAGCGGACAAGCGTGTTGTCGGCGAGCAGCATGCCGTCGACATCGCCTTCCGGGTTGATCACAAAACGCTGAAGCACGCCGCTCACAGTCGCGGGAGCGCCGTCGCGCGGAGCTTCGGCGAAGGGTGGCGGCAGCGGAGCGTTGGCGCTCGGCGCCGGCGGCGGTAGCGGCGCGCCTGGCTGCGGCGGCACGGGTTGTGCCGCGCAAGCCGCCGTCGTGGCGATCACGGCGAGCACGGACGCCGCGCGGGCGATCGGGTTGAAACGGTTCATGGTCAGACTCCTTCGACTGCAATGTCGTGCAGGAGTCTTTGCAACCACCATGCCATGCCGCTATGCGTTGTCGCGTAAGGCTTTGCGCCACGGCGTCCGGTTCAGGCTGTCGGCTGGCTGGACGCGGGGTGTCAGCCGGATGGACACCGGCAAGCGCATCACCCCAGCTTGTACGCGGCGATCTTCGTATAGAGCGATTGACGACTGATGCCGAGGCGGCGCGCGGCTTCCGCGCGATTGCCGCCGGTCTGTTGCAGCGCGCGTTCGATCGCCGCGCGCTCCAGCCATTCGATCGACTGCTGTAGCGGCAGATCGAGCAGCGCGGCGGGAATCCCGCTCGCGGCGGCACGCGGCGCAGTGAGAAAAGCCAGATCGTCGGCGGTCACGAGCGGGCCGCGGGCGAGTGCCGCGACCCGTTCCATCGCGTTCTTCAACTCGCGTACGTTGCCCGGCCATGTGTGCGCGAGCAGGCGTCGTTCGGCATCGGCGCTTAGGGTCCGCACGGGACCGGCCAGGTTGGCGGCGGCGATGAGAAAGTGCGCGGCCAGCGGGAGAATGTCATCGGGGCGATCGCGCAACGGCGGCAGATGAATCGGAATCACGTTGAGCCGGTAGAACAGATCCTCGCGGAACGTGCGCGCTACCACTTCCTCCGCGAGGTCGCGGTGTGTTGCGGCCACGATCCTCACGTCGATTGGCACACTCGTGTTGCTGCCGACCGGCGTCAGCGTGCGTTCCTGAATCACGCGTAGCAGCTTGGCCTGCATGGGCAACGGCAGGTCGCCGATCTCGTCGAGAAACAGCGTGCCGCCGTTCGCCTCGGCGATGCGCCCGGCGCGTTGCGTCACCGCGCCGGTGAAGGCGCCGCGCGCGTGGCCGAATAGTTCGCTCTCCAGAAGGTCAGCGGGAATCGCCGCGCAATTGATCGCGACGAAGGGCGCATGGCGGCGCCGCGACGCGTCGTGCAGGACGCGCGCCGCGACCTCCTTGCCGGTGCCGGTTTCGCCGGTGATCAGGACAGTCGAATCCGTGGCGGCGGCGCGGCCGATCTGCTTTTGCGCGTCGCGCAGCGCCTCGCTGTTGCCGAGCAGGCGTGGCGTGCCGTCGCTGACGTCTTCGTTCGACGCCGGCAGCGCCGGATTCGCCGCGCCGCGATTGGACGCTTCGATCTTGCGCAGCAGGGACGCAATCGCATCGCGCCCGACCGGCTTGGTCAGGTGCTCGAAAGCGCCGAGCCGCATGGCGTGAATGGTGTTGTCGCTGGTGGCGAAGGCGGTCAGCACGACCACGGGCAGCGCCGCGCGCGGCGGCATGGCGCGCAGACGTTCGAGCACGTCGATGCCGCTCAGGTCCGGCATCCTGATGTCGAGAAACATGCAATCGATGCGGGCGTCGCCGGCAAGCTGTGTAAGCGCTTGCTCGCCTGTGCCGGCCTGTTCGATGACATGCCCCAGGTCGCCGAGCGTTTCGGCGAGGCTTTCGCGAAATGCGTCGTCGTCGTCGACGATCAGGATGTGCGCCATGGGATCTCGATCACAAAACAGGCACCGCGCTCGCGCGCTTCATAAAAGGCTCGCCCGCCATGCGCGGCGGCGATTTCCCGTACTACGGCGAGGCCGAGCCCCGAACCGGCCGCGTGGCCGGTCACGAACGGTTCGAAAATGCGCTCGCGCTCGGCGTGCGGCACGCCGGGTCCGTCGTCGGTCACTTCGATTCGCAGCGTTTCGGCGTGCCGCGCCGCGTGCAACGTGACGTTGCCGCCCGATGGCGTATGACGTAAAGCGTTGAGGAGCAGATTATCGATGGCGCGCGCCATTTGCTCCGCGTCGAAGGATGCCTGGGCGGGAAGCCCTTCGGCGCACTCCAACGCGAGCGCGACACCGGCCCGTGCGGCTGCGTCGTGATGCCATTCCACGCGCCCGGCCAGCCAACCGCGTAAGTCGACGGCGTGGGCGTCGACACGCACGGGTTGCGTCAGCGCCAGCAGACCCGAAAGCTGCCGCTCCACCCGCTGAATCTGTTCGAGGATCGCGCCGAGCGCGCGCTGCTTGCGTTCGGCGTCGCCGTTCAGGGCATTTTCCGCCTTGAGTCGCATCGCGCCGATGGGGTTGCGGATTTCGTGCGCCATTTGCGCGGAGAACCGGCCGATTGCCGCGAACCGTTCCGCGGCTGCGAGTTGCGCATGCAGTTCGCCGGCCTGCTGCTGCAAGGACGTGGCGCGCGCGCCGTAGGCGTTGAACGCGTGGACGATCTTGTCGAGGTCGGGCTCGCCGGTTGGTGCGATCGGTGTGAACAGGTCGGCGGGCCGGCTCAGACCGGCCTCGATACGCGCGAGATTGGCGCGCCAGCGTCGCAGCAGAACGCCAAGGGCGATCGCGATACCGACGATCACCGCGAGCAGCACCGCGAGCGTGGTCACGAGCGCCTTGCCCGACGGCCCGAGCGGTGGATGCACGCGCGAAAGGGTCCATGCGAACAAACCATCCCGATGCGGCACCGGACAGGCGGTGACGATCACGGCGTCCTGCTGGCCTTCGACGAATTCGGATGCCGCCGTATGCGAGGTGGATGCCGCGCGCAAGGTGCGCAGGATCAAGGGCGTCTCGGCATCGGGGATGTCGCGTTTGATGCCGCTGCCTTGATAGGTCGGAAACGCATAGGCGTCGAAGCTGCCGCGCGGCGCGCCTTGCGGGCGCCAGAAGCCGCCTTCCACGCCGTCCATCTGCGCGAGCACGATGTCGAGGATCGCGTGCATCAGGTCGGTGTTCGGCACGTTGGGCGGCGCCGGCTGCGTGGCGGCGGGCTCCGCCGCCCGGTCGACGGACAGGTCGTAGCGCGATCCGATCGTCTCGCAGCCGGCCAGCCCCTGTTGACGGGCGACGCCGATCTGCCGTCCAAGATTCGCTTGCGCCATGAACCACACGATCCCGATCAGGGCGGCACACATCACTGCAACCAGCAGCCAGAAAACGATTAGCTGACTGGCGAACGATAAACGTCGGGGAGCAGCGGCCATGAAGTGCGCGGAGAAGGACAGGAGCTAGACAGTAGCAAAATTCCGGCCCGTGGTGCTCGCGCCGACGCTAGCCGTCCGGCCGGATTGCGGGCCGGCCGGACGCGGGCACGCGGTTGCGCCGTTGGACAGTCGCTGTCCACGAACCGGACAGCGCTGTGCGGCATCGGGGAGCGCCGGCACGCACGCGCGGCATTCGCGTGCCGATGGCATACGAGTTGCATCGGGCTGGCCGCCATCCCGGCACGCTTTGCCAGTGAGGTCGTCCGCATGTTGAAGCCGATACGCCCGAACCATTCGCCGCGCGACGCGCGCCGGCGGTCAACCGTGCAGAGTGCATCGTGAGCCCCCGGCGCGCGCTCGAGGCGCTGAACTTCTTCGTGGCCGATGTGCAAGCGGGTATCGGACCGTTTCTCGGCGTGTTCCTGCAGGCGCGCGGCTGGGGCGCCGATCAGATCGGCACGGTCATGACGATCGGCGGCATCGCGGGCATGCTGGCGACGTCGCCGGCTGGGGCGCTGGTCGACGCGACACGGCATAAACGCACTCTGGTCGTGATCGCCGGCTTGATGACGATGCTGGCGTCCGGCCTGCTGTGGATCTCGCACGGTTACTGGATGGTGGCGGCGTCGCAGGTGGCGACCGCGATCACCGGCGCGGCGATCGGCCCCGCCTTGGCGGGCATGACGCTCGGCATGGTCAGGCAGCAAGGTTTCGACCGGCAGTTCGGCCGCAATCAGGTCGCCAATCATGGCGGCAATGTCGTGGCGGCGGCGCTGTCCGGCTGGCTGGGCTGGCGCTACGGATTCGGCGCGGTGTTCGTCCTGAGCGCGCTGTTCGGCTTGCTGTCGATCGTCGCCGTGGCGTCGATTCCGGGCGACGCCATCGATCACGAGGCCGCGCGAGGCGCCGGCGCCGACACGGACGCCGGCGCATCGGCCGCCACTGGCGAACCGCCGGCGAGCGGCTTGCGAGTGTTGTTGCAATCGCGCCCGTTGCTCCTGCTCGCCGCCGCGCTGGGCCTGTTTCACCTGGGCAACGCGGCGATGCTGCCGCTCTACGGGCTCGCGATCGTCGCCGCTCGTCAAGGCGAGCCGAGCGCGTTCACCGCGCAGACCATCGTCATCGCGCAACTCGTGATGGTCGCGGCCGCCATGCTGGCGAACCGGCTGATTCGCTGGCGCGGCTACTGGTGGGTGATCCTGCTGACTTTCCTCGCGCTGCCGCTGCGCGGGCTGATCGCCGCGTCGGTGATTCACGCGTGGGGCGTGTGGCCGGTGCAAGCGCTGGACGGCATCGGCGCGGGTCTGCAGAGCGTCGCGGTGCCGGCGCTAGTGGTGCGTCTGCTGGAAGGCAGTGGGCGCGTGAACGTCGCCCAGGGAGTCGTGATGACGGTGCAGGGCGCCGGCGCGGCCTTGAGCCCGGCGTTGGGCGGAATTCTCGCGCACCGTTTCGGTTATCCCGCCGCGTTTATCGCGCTCGGCGCGGTGTCGACCGGTTCGCTGGTGTTGTGGCTGGGCTTCGGGGCGTCGCTCAGGCATGCGTGCGCAGCACGTGAAGAAGCGGCGCGCGATACGGTAGAGGCAACGTCCCCGATTTCGTGACGCCGATTCCCGGGCCGTTGGTATGCCGTTTGCTGTCCGCTGATGTTTCTATCGCAAGCGGTCACGCCTATGTCCCGAACCCCCGCTACTTGCCAAAGATGGAGCGCCCGTGAGATCCGGGTATTGCACGAATTGCCGCGCGTACTTGTTGTCGACGACAACGTCGGCGCCGCCGAAGCGCTCGCCACCTATCTCTCCTATGAAGGCGTCGAAGCTCGCGCCGCTGACGGCTGCGAGCAGGCGCTGCGTTGCGTGCGGGACTGGGTGCCCGACGTGGTGGTGCTCGACATCATGATGCCGGAGCGCGACGGCTACGAAACCGCGAGCGCGCTACGCAGCTATCTGCCGACGCAGAGTCTGGGCATTGTCGCGTTCACGTCGCTGGACGAGGATCACGTGAAGGAAACTGGCAAGGCGCGTCACAATTTCGACGGGTATTGTCAAAAAGGCACGGCCCCGACGGCGTTGCTCGCGCTGATGCGAAAGCTTTGGCGGGAATAGAAGCGGCGGATCATCGCGCGCGTGACGCCGCACCGTGACATCAAGCCGGCTCGCTCTCCACGGGTTCCGCGACGATCTGCTTGAGAATCGCCTCCATCAAGCCCGGAAACCGGGCGTCCAGTTCCGCGCGCCGCAGCGAATTCTGATGCACGGTGCCGGCCACGCGCGTGCGCACGAGACCCGCCTCACGCAGGATCCGGAAGTGATGGGACACGCTCGACTTCGGGCGGCCGCCGTCGAGTTCGCCGCAGGTGGCCTCGTCGACCGACGCGAGGCGCCGCACGATCTCGAGGCGGACCGGGTCGCTGAGTGCATGAAAGAGCCGCCCGAGCGCGAAATCCTCGGCGGCGGGGTGGTTATAAGTGCGCATGCTGCAAATGATAAAGGTTTCTGCGATACTTCGTTATTCGATGTTTATCGAACTACCGTACAAGCAAGTCCAGAGGAGTTTAGCCTGATGTCCGCATTGTTCCAGCCCTACAAGCTCAAAGACGTTTCCCTGCGTAACCGGATTGCGATTCCGCCGATGTGCCAGTACACCGCCGAAGACGGCCTGATCAACGACTGGCACCGCATCCACCTGGCAGGACTGGCGCGCGGCGGCGCGGGTCTGGTAATCGTCGAGGCGACGGCTGTGTCGCCTGAAGGCCGCATCACGCCGGGCTGCGCCGGTATCTGGACGGACGAGCAGGCGCAGGCTTTCGCGCCGGTCGTGGCCTCGATCAAGGCCGCGGGCTCGGTGCCCGGCATCCAGATCGGTCACGCGGGGCGCAAGGCCAGCGCCAACCGTCCGTGGGAAGGCGACGACCACATCGCCGACGACGACAGCCGCGGCTGGCAACCCATCGCGCCGTCGGCAATCGCATTCGGCGGCGGTCTGCCGAAGGTGCCGAAAGCCATGACGCTCGACGACATCGCCCGCGTTCGCGAAGACTTCGTCGCGGCCGCGAAGCGTGCGCGTGACGCGGGCTTCGAATGGCTCGAACTGCATTTCGCGCACGGCTATCTCGGCCAGAGCTTCTTCTCTACGCACTCCAACCAGCGCGACGACGCCTACGGCGGCAGCCTGGAGAACCGCAGCCGCTTCCTGCTCGAAACGCTGGCGGCGGTGCGCAAGGTGTGGCCGGAGCATCTGCCGTTGACGGCGCGTTTCGGCGTGATCGAGTACGACGGCCGCGACGAGGAAACCCTTGTCGAATCGATCGAACTGGCGAGGAATTTCAAGCGCGAAGGACTGGATATGCTGAGCGTCAGCGTCGGCTTTTCCACGCCGACGGCGGCGATTCCGTGGGCGCCGGCGTTTCTCGCGCCGATCGCCGAGCGGGTGCGCCGCGAGGCCGGGATTCCGGTTTCGTCGGCGTGGGGGATCGACACGCCGGAACTGGCGGACCGTTCGGTGAAGGACGGTCAACTGGATCTGGTGATGGTCGGCCGCGCGCATCTGGCCGATCCGCACTGGCCGTATCATGCGGCGAAAAAGCTCGGCATCGAGCGTCCGTCGTGGACGTTGCCGGCGCCTTACGCTCATTGGCTGGAGCGCTATAAGGTCGCTTAAGCGACTGAGTTGGCGCATCGGGTCTGTTGCGAAAATTGTGCCGCTTGCTCCGCCGCTTTATGCGGCGGGTCAGGCGGCACATTTCATTCCGTCTCCAGGGTGGCGTGCGTGTAGCCGTTAAAAATCATGGTGCATCAAAAATACCGTTTCAGCGTCGGACAGTGAGTCGATAAATCGTTTCGAAGTACGTGAAACGAACTATGCTTGAAACGAACATCGGCTCATTTAGGGTTTCATGATGACTTCATCTGACGAGCAACAACCGGCTCAACAGGGCTACAGAAGCGGCGAGGCAGCGCGTCTGGCCCGGATGCCGGTTACGACCTTGCGGATCTGGGAGCGCCGTTACGGCGTGGTCGGGCCGGCCAAAACCGCGTCAGGCCAGCGTCTGTACACGGAAGACGACGTCCGGCGACTCAGTCTGATCAAACTGCTGGTGAGCCGCGGCCACGCGGTCGGCGCGATCGCGCGGCTCGACCGCGAGCAATTGCAGTTTCTGGCTGCGCGCAGCGGACGCGAGAGCGGCGGCGCAACCGACCTGCCGCTGGTCGAGTCCGTCGATCTCAGGCTCGCCCTCGTGGGCGGCGGCCTTGCGCAGCGTTTTCGGGCGTCGGGCGTCGATTTGCGGCCCTATGGCGTGAACGAACTGCTCGCGTTTGCCGATCTCTCCATCGCCGCGGCCAGTGGCGAAACGAGCGCCGAGCGCGGCGCGCCGATCGATGCCTTGCTGGTCAGCGTCGACTCCCTGCAAGAGGACGTCGCGTCGCAGGTCATCGCGCTCGGCGACGCGGTCCGCGCGAAAGCGATCGCGGTCGTCTACAGCTTCGGCACCGGTCCGGCGGCGGAGATTCTGCGCGTGGCGGGCGTGCGTCTTTATCGCGAGCCCGACAGCCGCACGGAATTCCGTCAGATGCTCGGCGATCTGTGCGAACGCGTCCGCACTCAGGAACGCATCGGCGACGACGCCGTGTGGTCGCGCGTGCGCCGTCGCTACGACGACCGCGAGCTGGAAGTGATTGCCAGCCGTTCTTCGACAATCGCGTGCGAATGTCCGCGTCACCTCGCGGAACTGGTCATGAAGCTATCGGCGTTCGAGCGCTACAGCGACGCGTGCACGTCGCGCTCGGCGCAGGACGCCGCGCTGCACCGCTATCTGGGCGACGTCAGCAACCGGGCTTGCGCGATGGTCGAGGCGGCGCTTGAGCGTGTCGCGCGGGAAGAGGGCTGGTTTGCCGGATCGCAGTCGCCGCAGCCCGGTCACGAATAAGGCGCGCGCACCGTCCCGGAGGATCTGCAATGTCACATGATGCTTCGACCGACGCGACCATCAGCGCGTCCGCACTGGATCAGAAGAGCGCGTATCTCGCGGCGCTCCTCGAGCGTGTTGCGAGGCACGAGGCCGGCGCGTTCGAGGCGCTGTACCGGGCGTCGGCGCCGTCGCTGTTCGGCCTTGCGGTGCGCGTCACCCGCACCAGCGAATCGGCCGAAGAAGTGGTGCAGGAAGGCTTCGTCAAGATCTGGCGCTTCGCCGGTTCGTACGACCCGGGCAAGGCTTCACCGTCCACGTGGATGTCGACCATCGTGAAGAATCAGGCGCTCGATTATTTGCGGCGCAGTCCGTACTCCGGCATATATGTTGACGAACTGGACGAACGCATTGCCGCGAGCGACGCCTACGTGAACGTCTGGCAGGAGTACGCGCTGGATGCCGAGCGTCTGTCCTCCTATCTCAGCCGGTTGGCGCCGGTTCAGCGTCAGGCGATCGCGCTCGCCTATTTCCGGGGGCAGTCGCAATCGGAGATCGCGCATACGCTCGATGCCCCGGTCGGCACGGTGAAAAGCTGGATCAAACGCGGACTGGAGTCGCTGCGTGCCATGGCCGATGCGCGACCGGCGCCGCATCACGGCGGCCTATATTGAGCCGCTTGCCGCTGGCCGCTGGCCGCTGGCCGCTGGCCGCTGGCCGCCGGCCGCTAGCCGCACGGTATGACATCGCGTCGCGCATTCGCCGCGGCTTGCCTAGCAAGGTCACGGATGGATCGCCCGCTTGCCGCGCGACCGAGGTGACGCACCCTGCCCAAACGGAATCAACGCGATGCGGAACAGCCCTTGCTGCAAGGTTTCTTCATTGACCTGACACGGAGGCTTGACGCATGAACCCTTATATCGTCGCTCACATGATGTCCTCGCTGGACGGCCGCAGCCTGACGGACGGCTGGCATCTCGACTACGCCTCGGACCTGTACGAAAGCACGGCAGCCACTTTCGAAGCCGACGGCTGGATCTGCGGACGCGTCACCATGCAGGAAATTGCGCACGGCAAGGATTATCCGAAAGGGCTCGCCAAGGGCGCCGTGCCGCGCACCGATCACTTTGTCGAACGCAAAGCGGATCAGTACGCGATTTCAATCGATCCGCAGGGCCGCGTGGCGTGGAAGAGCAACACCGCGCTCAAGTCGCACGTGGTCGAAGTGCTGACCGAACAGGTTGCCGACGACTACCTCGCTTACCTGCAATCGATCGGCGTGTCGTACATATTCGGCGGCAAGACCGAACTCGATCTCGGCAAGGTCGTGCAAACGCTGGCGCGTGAACTCGGTGTGAAGAAGCTGATCGTGGAGGGCGGTTCGCACGTGAGCGGCGCGTTCGTGAACGCGGGCCTCGTCGACGAAGTGAGCGTGCTGATTTTGCCGCTAGTGGATGGCCGCAGCGAACACCCTTCCTCGTTCGAAGTGGCAATGGAGAAGTGGCAAGCACCCGCGTATCTGAAGCTCACGTCCGTTGAGCAGAAGGAACACGGTGCGGTGTGGCTGCGTTATACGAAGACCTGAAAGCAAACGGCAGAGTCGGATCGAATTCCGACTCTGCCGCGCGTTGTTCACGCCGTTCACGACCGCTGTGATTCAACCAACCGGCGACCGGTTATCAGCCTTTGACGTGCTCCGTCGAGAGCCAGCCACCGCTTACGCCGATCTCGCCAATCTGCTTGGCCACCGCATCGGCGAGGCGCTTCGCGTCGGCTGAGACGCCGGCGCGTTTCTTTTCCGATACGGCATGCAGACCGCCACCGACTGCCGCCGAGGTTGCGATACTGCCGGCCGCCGCGCCCACGCCGGCAGTCTCGACCATGCCCGGCGCCTTGCCGCTGTCGGCGTTGGCGGTGAAGGTCTGCACCAGACGCGGCGCGCCGCCGGCGGGCTTATACAGAATCTGCACCGAACTGCTCACCTGGCTCTTGCCCGCACCGAGGCCGATCAACAGGCGGCGACGGCGGTTGCCCGAGTCGATCGTATCGAAGCTGCCCTGCACGAGCAGCACATTCTGGTCGGCGGGCGCGGGGATGTCCGAGCGGATCGCGCGCAGACCCATCGACTGCAATTGATGCACGATTTCGTCGGCGACCTGCTCGCGGACTTCGGCGGCATCGGCGGCCTGCTTTTGCGCGGCGGACGAACCTTCGAGCTGCGTCTTCAGTTTCTGCATCATGCCGCCGTCCAGTTTGACCTGGTCCGGATTGGCGTCGAAGGTGTAGACATAGATGTTGTCCGGGCGTACCTGGACCGGCGTGCTCGCCGCGCTTGCATCCTTGATGCTGCCGCCGGCGCAGCCGGTCAGCAGTGCGCTGCAGCAGACCATCGCCACGCAGGCCAGACGGGCGGCATTTTTTCTGAGGAATTTCATTGAAGTAGGCAACATTGTTGATCCTGTCGTCGGCACGCGGTGCCGGAATGTTCGAACGTTCTCTCGATGATCGGGCAACCGTAGGATCGTTGATCATCGGCGAACGTCTCGCACGTGAAGCACCCTTGATCTCATGCGTTTCGTTTCGTACGCACCGGCAGCGAAGCGAAGTATGGGCGCGTGACCTCGCGAACTCCATTCAACAATTATTTCGTCCTATGTCATGGCGCGAAGCGGTGTCGCGTGAGGCTTTCGCGCGTCGTGAAAGTCAGCGAAGTCAGCGGACGCGGCGGAAAAAGGGAGGATGTGCGGATGAGGATCGGCCGCGCCAGCAAGTGGCGTGGGGCCGTCCAATGGCGAGTGCGACGCCGTGCTTATTCGGCCATCAACTCAAGGCAAGCTTGATGATGCAACCAAGGACAAAAACCAATAGAACGGCGGCAACGGCCATGTTCAGCGGGTAGCGCATTCTTCACCAGAGCACGAGTGTTGCGGTGCTCATATCCTAATCACCTGACGGACGATGAGAAGTGGTCAGTGAAGCGGCAATGTGGGAAAGCTAACGCAGGATGCTGAATGGTTAGACCAGGTCCAGGCGGGAGCGCTTCCAATCGTCTGGTGAAAAAACGGCCGCGCCTGACACGCACTGGCTTGCCTGTCGAGCGATCACTCAGCCAGGGACAGACGCAGCGGCGAAGCGCGCCTTAAACCGATCACATCGTTCATGCGCGGCGTCACAGTGAGACTTGCACCACGACGCCGTCGCGCGAATTACTGCGCCTGAGCCGGCGGCGGCATCCCGCCTGGCGCGCCGCGCGCCGCCTTGTTCGCAGCGGCGAGGTCCTCCGACAGACTGGTGCGCAGCGTCGCGATCGCCTGGTCCGGATTAGCGGGCTTCAACTGCTCGCGAGCCAGCGAGTCGTACACGTAATGACGCAGCATCGGATCTTGCGTTTTGTTCAACACGTCGTGATACACGGCGATGATTTCACCTTCATGTCCGCTCATGGCGTAAAGGCGGCGCAACTGTTCCAGATCGTTGATCACGGCGAAGCCGGGGCCCATCGGACCCATCCGGCCAAGCGGCGGCGGCCCGTCGCCGTGCTGCGGCTCGCCGTGCGACCGAGGGGCCGCGGGCGGTGGCGCTTCCTGGGCAAACGCAGCCGTCGCGGCCAGAGTCAGAACGGCGCTCAGCGCCGCGCTCAAGATTGATTTTTTCATGAACTCGCTCCCATCGAGACAAGGCCGGCGCTACGGTGCGCCGGCACATGAGCAACGATAATCGACATGCCAATTCGTAGGGTTACTGAAGCCGCCGCGTAACTTACCGCGCCTTCCATGTTGCGCGGACGGTGGCCGGGCAGGTCCGTCGACGGCGCCGCGTGAGCCAGGGTGTGCCCGCTGGCGCATTGTTTCCGGATGGCGCATGATTGAACGATGTGCCGTCCGACCCCAGAACCCGCCCGTTCCCACGGGCGCACGGCACACGCCATGCCGCCAGTGCATGCGTCACGCAGACATAACGCGGCGATGCACCGCCGGCGAGTATTCAACCGTTAAGGAGGATTTCGCATGGACCGACCTGACGCCGCCAATCCGTTTGGCGATTTCACCAAAATGCTGGAGCAGTTCAAGCTCCCCGGCTTTGACGTACCCGCCATCATGGAAGCGCGACGCAAGGACGTGGAAGCACTGGTTCAGGCGAATCAGACTGCTTTCCAGGGGATGCAGTCGCTTGCGCAGAAACAGGCCGACATGTTGCGCTCGACCTTGGGCGAATTGCAGTCGCTGACGGGGCAGTTGTCAGCCGGCGGCGCCGCGCCTTCGGGCAAAGCTGCCGAGTTGATCCAGCAAAGTCTGCACAAGTCGCTTGCCGATATGCAGCAACTGGCGCAAGCCGCGTATCAGACACAAGCCGAGTCGTACGCGGTGATCGCAAAACGCGTTGAAGAAAACGTGCAGGAGCTTAAATCGCTTTTGCAGCAGCAGAAAAAGTAACGATCGCTGATGCGTTGAACGCTGACGCGTCACGTTCGAATCACCGATGCCGCAGATGACCTTCAAGTTATCCGCGGCATTTTTTTGTTCTGGAAATCACGGGCAACGCATCGATTATCTGGTCATACAAAAACCCTTTTAAGGCCTTGTATTGTCGGACAAAAACCGACATTTTGTTCGATCTTTTCAGTGCCTGCTTACATTTGCTGCGCAACGCTGCGCGCATCAATTTTTTTCTGCGTCGACCTTCGGCCGCGCGTTTCATTGTTCGCTTTAAACGAGCCGCGACGCGAAAATGCGCGCTCAAGCGCCGCCCCTTCGTGATCTGGTCCTGAAATATCAAACCGGCCGAAACGACGCCGCGCCGAGCAAAGGTTTAAATCTCTTCGCAAACGATTGGCGCGCGTCGCTGCCACGCCTAAAGTTTCGCGCCGCCACTCCGTAGACGCATTCACGCAGCCCAACCAGTGTGAATGCAGCACGGCACCACCGGCGAAGCGTGCGCCCCTAGTTTCCCGCTCGTGATCGGCTCGATAGCAAGTCACGAGCGTTTCACCTCGAAGGAACTCACTTGAAACCGATGCTCTATTCCCGCATTGCTCGCGCAATGCTCGGGGCAGGCTGTGTGCTGTCGTTTGGCGCGCATGCGACGCTGGGCCAGAACGTCAGCACCGTCGACGGCGATCAATCCCGCTTGCGCGCGGTGGCCCGCACGGCCACTACGCAAAGCGCGTACTCGGTACACCTGATGACGCTGCCGTCCGGCACGCTGGTGCGCGAGTACGTCGCGCGCAACGGCATCGTGTTCGGCGTCGCGTGGGAAGGGCCGACGCTGCCGGATCTGAAATCCATGCTCGGGACTTTCTTCGACGCGTACGTCGTCGCCGCCACGACGCGCCACGGCGCGCCGCTCGCGGTTTCCAGCAGCGACCTGGTCGTGTACTCCGGTGGGCATCTGCGCGCGTTCTCCGGCCATGCATACCTGCCGCAAGCGGTGCCGGCGGGCGTCGATGTCGGCGTCATTCAATAACGGAGCGGACCATGCGCCTTACGTCTTCGTTCAAAACTTTGCTGTGCGCGGCATTGCTCGCGTTTCTCGTCAGTGCTTGCGGCGGCGGGGGCGGCGGCTCCAGCGGTTCAGGCAGCGCGGCCGGCACCAACGGTTCGACCAGCACCTCGTCCGGTCCGTCAGTGGCCAACACCTCGCCGCTGTCGCAAACGCTGGCTGCAAACGCAGTGCGCGTGACGGTCGATTCCGGCGTGAGCGATGTGCCGAACATGCCGTTCGTGAGCCTCACCATCTGCGCGCCGGGCACGACGCAATGTCAAACCATCGATCACGTGCTGGTCGATACCGGCTCGTGGGGCGTGCGCCTGTTCGCGTCCCAGTTGCCTGCTTCGATGACACTGCCGCAACAGACAGACGCGTCGGGCCATCTGGTCGCCGAATGCATGCAGTTTTTCGACGGCTACACGTGGGGCCCGGTCAAACTCGCCGACTTGCAGATTGCCGGCGAAAAAGCCGCGTCGCTGCCGATCCAGATGATCGACCCGAACTACGCAACGCTGCCCGCCGCTTGCGCGAACTTCGGCGCGGCGCGCAACACGCCGGCCGCGTTGCAGGCCAACGGCATCCTCGGCATTGGCGTGTTCAAGCACGATTGCGGCGCGAACTGCGTCCAGCAGGCGCTGGCCGGCACGTACTACGGATGCAACGGCGCGACATGCACGTCGATTCCGCTCGCCGAAGGGTTGCAAGTGGCCAATCCGGTTCCGTACTTCGCCACCGACAACAACGGTTCGCTGCTGAGCCTGCCGGCGGTATCGGGCGGCGCGCAGTCGGTCAGCGGGCAACTGATATTCGGTATCGGCACGCAGACCAACAATACGCTGGGCGGCGCGCAGGTAATCGGCGTGAGTCCGTCGAATGGTACCTTCACGACCGTGCAGAACGGCATCACGTATTCGCGCAGTATTCTGGACAGCGGCTCGACTGGCCTGTTCTTTCAGACCAGTGCGTTGCCGGTCTGCGCGAGCCCGAACAATTCGTACTACTGCCCGGTGTCGACCGAGCAATTGAGCGCGATGATCCAGGGCGTGAACGGCACCACGAGCGCGGTGAATTTCAGCGTCGGCAATGCCACCACGATCGCTCAGACGTATAGCGGCGATTCGGCGCTGCCGCTTCTGGCGGGACCGGCGTTCGTCACGTCTTCGATCTTCGACTGGGGCTTGCCGTTCTTTTACGGCCGCAATGTGTACGCCGCCATCGAGCAGCAGCCGACTCCCGGCGGCATGGGCCCTTACGTCGCGTATTGAGAAGGCGACAGACGACGGATGTGAAAACGGGCCGCGACGGAGATATTCCGTCGCGGCCCGTGCGTCTGACGCGGTCGAATGACTTACCGTTTGCCGAGACCGTCCAGCAACTTCAACACGCCTTCACCGAACGCCTCGGGGCGTCCCTCGAAGATCCGCTCGACCGCATTTCCGTCGATCAGGCGTTGGCGCAGCGCTTCGCGCTCGTCGTGCTGTTCGGCAAGCCGGGCGGCGGCGCGCACGTATTCGCCGGTCGAGTGAGTCGTGAGCCACGACGGCAGACCAGCGCGCTCGAAGAGGCCGCTGTCGATGTGCTCGAACACTTCACGCCCGCACAGGTTGACGCCGGGCAGGCCCATCGTGAACGAATCGACAATGCCGTTGGTATTGCCGAACGGGAACGGGCTCACGAACATGTCCATCGTATTGAGGATCTTCAGATACTCGGGGTAGCTGAGCGAACCGTAGACATCCACGCTCGATTCCGGCAGCGTCGCGTAGATCGATTTTCTGACATACGCGAGATCGATGCTTTCGCTCCAGCATGTCATGAAATGGAATTTGACCGGCACGCGCGCGGTGTGAACGATCGCCTTGCATGTTTCGAGAAAGTGCGGATTGATTTTCATCGCGCTGGCCGTCACGCCGATGTTGACCACTTCGCCGCGCTCCGGTACGGACGGCACGACGTTGGTGAGCAGCTTCGACGGCACGTACGGTTGGCCGTCCTTCGGCAAACGCAGCATTTTTTCGCTGAAGCAGGCCGGGTCGCCGACGAAATCGTCCTCGACGCTCACGTAGTCCATATGCGCCGCGTGCATCGTCACGGGATGGCCGAGCCCCGCGATCTGCAGCGGCGCGACGCGCAGGTTCGACAGAAAGATCGTGTGCGAGAACATGCCGACGCTCGGCATATAGAGCGCGTCCGGCTTCTCGCGCGCGGCGAATTCCTGGATCTGACGGATGCAGTCGCCGATATATTCCGGATGCTCGAATTCGACGAAGCGGTCGAAAATCGCGCGTCCCGCTTCATCTACGTGCTGCGCCTCGCCGAACGCGACGACTTCGAAATGCTGGCGCGCGGCGAGCATGGTGCGCGAATGGGTTCGATAGATCGAGTGACCGCCCGAGAACCATTCGAGCACGACGAGCATTACCGGCTTGCGGCCTTTGAGTCTGGTGCGGGAGACGCTGGCCTCGTGGCCGAGCAGACCGAGCGTGTCCAGCTTCTTGCGCACCAGCCTGTTGATGCTGCGTTTGATCTCATGCCGCTCAGGCGAAGTCGAATAACTGCAGTGCATGTAGGCGCCGCAGACGGCGCCGGTCGGCAAGTCGTCGAGGTCTTCGATCGTGTCGAGCGCGCCGGGCAACCATTCGAGCAGACGTTCGCGCTTTTCGTGCGCGGCGGGGGAGATGTGTACCGCCCCGGCGACCATCGAAACGCCAAGGCTCGTCGCGAGCACGGGGTCGCGCTGGTGGAGGTCGGCAAAATCGATATCGTATTGCGAGCCCGAGGTATAGAGCACGAGTTGCTTGCGGGTCAATGTGGCGCGCGCTTCATCGTCGTTCTGGGCGGTTTCGAGGAGCTTGCGCACGATGTGATCCGTCGATCCATACGATGACACGGCGAAGATCATGTTGATCCACGGCCGGCCCCAGAACATGACGTTTATCTTCTCCGCCTCGAGCGGATACTCGGGGGCGGAAAACAGCGTTGTGAAACCGTCGGCGATGCGCTGCAAGGTATCCAGCGATTTTTCGTCATCAGGTGAGTTCGGCGTGGTGCGGGCGAAGGGTTCGGCGCCGAGTCTGCCGCGCTTGCCGGACAGCGTCTTGAGTAGCGTGCAGAATTCCTCGTGCGCGGCGTCGTAGTCACGGGACTGGATCTGGGATTCGAAACGTTCGAGGGAAAATTCGGTGCTCATGGCTTGGGTCGATGGTGAACGGCTTGCGGCGTTCCGCATGCGCGTTATGTTCAATGACAGGGAGGCGGGCGGCAGGGCGTTTGCAACCGAAGGCGGGTTGCGACGCGTGATTCGAAGCACGGCGCGCCGACTGAGGCGATCTGCGTTTATTGCGTGTGTCGCCAACTGAGCCTGATTGTCAAAGAATTCGACCGGGCTGCATGTAGGAAGAGTCTTATTTTGAGAGAGGGTTTTTGAGGGGGATCGTGCGAAGACCGGTGCTTGCGCGCGCTGAACGTGTCAGGGATGCGGCTTTTAGAGCCGATCCCCAACCAGAGCGGTTTGCTTCCGAAATACGGGTTACCGTCGTCTCGTAGCCCGTTTGGCCGGGGCTGCCCGAGCGGCGACAGGCGCGGGCTGCGACGGCGGCTCTGCCTGCGCGGCGGAGGCGTCAATCGCATCGCCCGGCGCCGCGCCCGCCGCCGCCTTCACTGCACGCGCCACCCCAGCTTGCGCCTCCGGCTCCTGCACAGCCACCACCGCCGCCTGACCCGGCGGCGTCGCCGCTTCCCGCGGCTGCGATTTATCGCCGGCCGCTTCAATCACCCGATGCACGAAGCGCAGCTTCTCCACCACCGGCGCGGCCAGCGTGAACGGATACCCGTCCGGCATGCCGAGGCTGCGATTCAGGCTGTTCAGCGCATAAGTGAGCGGAAACCAGCGCTTCATCAGATTCTCGAAGCTCGCGTCTTCCACCGGCGTGCGATCGGTCAGAGTCGGTTCGCTCGGGTCGTCGGGCAAGAGCGCCACGCCGTAAGACGTCGACGTATCCAGCACGTCGACGATCAGCATGTAATGCGCCCACGTCTCGGCCCAATCTTCCCAGGGATGCATCGTGGCATACGCGCTGATAAACGACGCCTGCCACTCGGCCGGGGCGCCGTCGCGATAGTAGGCGTTCAGCGCCTCGCCGTAGTCGACGCTTTCGTCGCCGAACAGTTTGCGGAACGGTTCGAGCCAGCGCGGGTTGTTCTCCACCAGTTGGCTAAAGTAGTAGTGCCCGGTCTCGTGCCGGAAGTGGCCGAGCAGGGTGCGATAGGGCTCGCCCATCGCGGTGCGGACTTTCTCGCGATAGGCGTCGTCGGCTTCGGCGATATTCAGCGTGATGAGGCCGTTATCATGGCCGGTCATGACGCGCGAACCGTCGCCGCCGTCCTCGAGGAATTCGAACGCGAGGCCGTGCTCCGGATCGGCCTGGCGCGACTTCACGTCGAGGCCGAGTTCGGCCAGCGTGTAGAGCAGACGGCGCTTGGCCATTTCCAGCCGATACCAGTAGAGCCGGTTGTCGGGCGCGCTCAGATTCGGGATAGTGAGCGTCAACTGGCAGGCGCGGCATAGCAGGTCCGGCGAGTCGGCGGGGATCATCCAGTTGCAGACGTTTTCGACGGCGTAATTGTGGCACTGGCGGAACAGCGCGCCTTGGGCGTCCGGATGCAGGCTGCGGAAGCGGCCTTCGCCGGCATCTTCGAACGCGCTGATTTCCGCCACTTCGGGTACATAGCCAAGCAACGACTCGCAACGTTCGCAGCGAACGTTTTCATAGAAGACGAGGTGCGAGCAATGGTTGCAGTGGAAGGTTTTCATCGGTGGGGCCTGGAGTGGGAGGGCAGTCGTAGAAGAAGCCACTTCGCAATCTTCATGCCGCATTTGCCAGACGTCACTGGTTTAACGCACATTACGTGCATGATCGTGCATCGGCGCTGCGCCGCTTTGGTGCGTAGCCCTCAAAACGGCAGTGGAACGGCGCCTGATCCGATCGACCGGACGGCCGGCGATGCGCGGCAAACTTCACAGCAGGCGATGATCCGGGGAGTCCACGTAGTTCAAGCGGTTTTTCGCACTTGTTTGACAGGCGTTCCATAAACGGCATGAAGCTTGCTTTTTGGCGGGCTGCCATCCTTCGTCCAGGAGTCCGGTGTGTCCATACGCGTCGCGTTGCATCATGTCACACATTACCGTTACGACAGGCTGGTTTCACTGTCGCCCCAGGTCGTGCGTCTCAGGCCTGCGCCGCATTGCCGGACCCCGATCCTGTCGTATTCGATGCGGGTCGAGCCGGCCGAACACTTCATCAACTGGCAGCAGGACGCCTTCGCCAACTACCAGGCCCGGCTCGTGTTCCCCGAGAAGACGCGCGAATTCAAGGTGACCGTCGATCTGGTCGCCGAAATGGCCGTCTACAACCCGTTCGACTTTTTCCTCGAACCCTCGGCCGAGCAGTTTCCCTTCGAGTATTCGCCCGGTCTCGCGCTGGAACTCGCGCCCTACCGCGTCAAGCGGCCCATGACGCCGCGCTTCGCCGAGTTCGTCGCGAGTATCGACCGCACGCCGGCCGCCACCGCCGATTTTCTCGTCGCCCTGAATCAGCGGCTGCAGCGCGAGATCCGCTACCTCATCCGGATGGAGCCGGGCGTGCAGACGCCCGAGGAAACGCTCGTCAGCGCGGCGGGTTCGTGCCGCGACTCCGGCTGGCTGCTGGTCGAGACCTTGCGGCAGTTAGGGCTGGCGGCGCGCTTCGTGTCCGGCTATCTGCTGCAACTGGCGCCTGACGTGAAATCGATCGATGGCCCCAGCGGTACCGAAGTCGACTTCACCGACCTGCACGCGTGGTGCGAGGTCTACCTGCCGGGTGCAGGCTGGATCGGTCTCGATCCGACCTCAGGGCTGCTGGCGGGCGAAGGGCATATCCCCGTCGCCTGCACGCCCGAGCCGGGCAGCGCGGCGCCGATCTCCGGCGCCGTCGACGAATCCGAGGTCGAGTTCGAACACACGATGTCGATCGAGCGTGTTCTGGAGACGCCGCGCGTCACCAAGCCGTTCAGCGAAGCGGTCTGGGCCGACGTGCTGAACATGGGCGCGCAGGTCGACCAGCAATTGCGAGACATGGACGTGCGCCTGACGATGGGCGGCGAGCCGACTTTCGTCTCGGTGCGCGACCGCGACGCCGCGGAATGGAACACCGACGCGCTCGGCCCGACCAAACGCGGCTACGCGGTTGCGTTGATGGACAAGCTGCGCTCGCGCTACGGCGCGAACGGCTTCCTGCATATCGGCCAGGGCAAGTGGTATCCGGGCGAGCAATTGCCGCGCTGGGCGATGTCGCTGTACTGGCGCGCCGACGGCGAGCCCTGCTGGCACGATCCGTCGCTGTTCGCGGACGAACGCGAGCCCGGCACCTACACGGCGGCCGACGCGCAACGCTTCCTCGCGCATCTCGCGACCAAGCTCTCGCTCGACACCGACTGCATCCAGCCCGGTTTCGAGGACGTCTGGTACTACCTGTGGCGCGAGCGCCGTCTGCCGGTCAACGTCGATCCACTCGACGCGCGGCTGGACGACGAACTGGAGCGCGTGCGCCTGCGCCGCGTATTCGACGCGGGCCTGGGCGGCGCGACCGGTTTCGTGCTGCCGCTCGCGCGTGAACGCGATGTCCCCGGCGAGCCGCCGCAATGGGTCAGCGGCCGCTGGTTTTTCCGCGACGAGCGCATGTTCCTGATTCCCGGCGATTCGCCGATGGGTTACCGCCTGCCGCTCGATTCGCTGCCATGGGTCTCGAAGACCGACTATCCGTACCAGCACGCGCACGACCCATTCGCGCCACCCGTGCCGTTGAGGTTGGCCGCGCAGTTGCGCATGCAATACGACGGCGAGCAGCGCAGCATGAGCCCCGCCGACGCGCGGCGCGCGGCCGCGTTGTCGTCCTCGGCGGCAGAGTTGTTGAGCGGCATGCCGGGTGGTGGCGTGCTGGCCTACGCGCGCCAGCCTGGTGACGAAGCGCCGCCCAGACGCGGGCAGTCGTCGAAGGAAACGATCCGCACGGCGATTTGCGTCGAAGCGCGCGACCCGAAACGCGCGGCCGGTCCGAAGGCCGAAACCGAAGCGTTCGGCAGCGGCCGCACACTGCTGCATGTGTTCATGCCGCCGCTCACCGAACTCGACGACTATCTCGATCTGCTGGCCGCCGTCGAGGCGACCGCAGCCGAGTTGCGCATGCAGGTGGTGCTCGAGGGCTATCCGCCGCCGCGCGACGCGCGCCTGAAAATACTGCAGGTCACGCCGGATCCCGGCGTGATCGAGGTCAACATTCATCCCGCGGCGAACTGGGACCAACTGGTCGATCACACGGAGTATCTGTATCAGTCGGCGGCTGAAAGCTATCTGAGCAGCGAGAAGTTCATGACCGACGGCCGGCACACCGGCACCGGCGGCGGCAATCACTTCGTGCTCGGCGGCGCGACGCCCGCCGACAGTCCGTTCCTGCGCCGGCCCGATCTGCTGGCGAGCCTGATCGCGTACTGGCATAACCATCCGTCGCTGTCGTATCTGTTTTCCGGACTGTTCATCGGACCGACCAGCCAGGCGCCGCGTATCGACGAAGCGCGCAACGATCAGGTCTACGAGCTCGAAGTGGCGTTCCGCGAGTTGCAGCGGCAGATCGACATGCTCGGCGGCCGCGATAGCGCGAACCTGCCGGCGTGGATGATCGACCGGTCGCTGCGCAACATCCTGATCGACGTGACGGGCAACACGCACCGCGCCGAGTTCTGCATCGACAAACTCTATTCGCCCGATGGCCCGACCGGCCGGCTCGGCCTGCTCGAATTGCGCGGCTTCGAAATGCCGCCGCACGCGCGCATGAGTCTGGTGCAGCAACTGCTGCTGCGCGCGCTGGTGGCGCGTTTCTGGCACACGCCGTACACGCAGCGGCTCACGCGCTGGGGCACGGAGCTGCACGACCGCTTCCTGCTCGGCACCTTCGTGAAGATGGATTTCGACGACGTGCTCGGCGAACTGAACCGCGCGGGCTACGCGTTCGACAGCAGCTGGTTCGCGCCGCACTTCGAATTCCGCTTCCCGCTGGTCGGCGAGACCACGGTGAACGGCGTCTCGCTGACCATCCGCAACGCGCTCGAACCGTGGCACGTGATGGGCGAAGAAGGCTCGCCGGGCGGCACGGTGCGCTACGTGGATTCGTCGGTGGAGCGGCTCGAAGTGCGTGCGCTCGGGTTGAACGACAATCGCCACGTGCTGACCGTCAACGGCGTGCCGGTGCCCTTGCAGCCGACCGGCCGCGTCAGCGAATATGTGGCCGGCGTGCGCTTTCGCGCGTGGTCGCAGCCGTCGGCGCTGCATCCGACCATCGGCGTGGACGCGCCGCTCACTTTCGATCTGGTCGACACATGGGCCGGCCGCTCGGTGGGCGGATGCCAGTATCATGTCGCTCATCCGGGCGGGCGCAATTACCAGACCTTCCCGGTGAACGCCTATGAGGCGGAAAGCCGGCGGCGCGCGCGCTTCTTCGCGTCGGGTCATACGCCGGGGCCGCTCACGGTCGATGCGCCGCACCGCAGTCTGGAGTTTCCGTTCACACTGGATCTGCGCTACTGGTGAAACCAGCACACTCTTAAAACGACACGACCTTGGCCTTTCAATCGACTTTTCCCTTCGAGACGTCCGCGGCGCGCGCGGACGCTTCGTCCCTGTTGCGCCTGCTGCCGGCCTACGAGGGACATTGGGACGAGTTACGCGACGCCTCGGGCGCGCTGCGCGAACCGTGGCGGCAATTCTTCCAGCGGCTCGGCGAAGACGGCATCGCGCGGCTCGACGATCATCTCGCCTCGGTCGCGCAGCAGATCCGCGACAACGACATCAGCTACAACGTCTACGCGGACAACGGCGAGCCGCGGCCGTGGGCGCTCGACCTGCTGCCGTTCCTGATCAGCGAGGACGAGTGGGCGCATATCGAGCGCGGCGTGACGCAGCGCGCGCATCTGCTCAACGCCATCGTCGCCGATATTTATGGGCCGCAAACCTTGCTGGAGCGCGGGCAATTGCCGCCCGCTCTGGTTTTCGGCCACCCCGGCTATCTGCGCTCGGTGAAGGGCTACGCGCCGCCGGGCGGCCAGTATCTGCAAGTGGTCGCGGTCGACCTGGCGCGCACGCCCAACGGCGACTGGACCGTGATGGCGCATCGCACCGAGGCGCCGTCGGGTCTCGGCTACGCGCTGGAAAACCGCCTGATCGTGTCGACGCTGTTCGCCGATCCGTTCCGCGCCCTGCGCGTGAGCCGGCTCGCGCCGACCTATTCGCAGTTGATCGCGACACTCGTGCAGGCGGCGCAGGCCACGATGCGTCACGAGAGCGACAGCGCCGACCACTCGCCGCATATTGCGCTGCTCACGCCGGGGCCGTTCAGCGAAACCTATTTCGAGCATGTGTTTCTGGCGCGCTACCTCGGCGTGACGCTGGTCGAAGGCAAAGATCTGACCGTGCGCGACGACAAGCTTTATCTGAAGACGCTCGCCGGTCTCGAACGCGTGCACGTGGTGCTGCGGCGTCTGGACGACGCGTTCTGCGATCCGGTCGAGCTGCGCGCCGATTCGAGCATCGGCGTGCCCGGCTTGTTGCAGGTCATGCGCGCGGGCAACGTGATCGTCTCGAACGTGCCGGGTTCGGGCTTTGTCGAATCGCCGGCGTTGCACGGTTTTCTGCCCGGCATCGCCGAAGTGCTGCTCGACGAAGACCTCATGTTGCCGAGCGTGGCGACGTGGTGGTGCGGCGAGGAGGCAGCGCGCGAGCACGCATTCCGGCGGCTCGACGAGGCGTTCATCGTGCCGACCTGGCCCGTTACCGGCCGCGATGCGCCGCCTGGTGTGGAGCAGGGACGCCAGCGCTTGTCGACGTGGCGCGAACGCATCGAAGCCATGCCCGACACGTACACGATCCAGCAGGCGCAGCGCTTTTCCTGCACGCCGCGTTATGAGGATGGCACCGTGGGTCGCCGTCCGTCGGTGCTGCGCGTCTATGCGATTGCGGACGTCAACGGCGGCTGGCATGTGATGCCGGGCGGCTTTACCCGCATGGCGGCCGAACGCCAGACCACGGTGTCTATGCAGTACGGCGGCAGCAGCGTCGATACCTGGGTGCTGTCGAGTCAGCCGACTTCGACGTTCACGTTGCTGCCTTCACCGATGCAGCCCGCCGACCTCGCGCGCAAGCATCGCACCGTGTCGAGCCGCGCGGCGGAAAACCTGTTCTGGGCCGGACGTTACGGCGAGCGCGCCGAGAACAACGTGCGGCTGTTGCGCCTGATCCTCGGTTCGCTGGAAGGCAACGACGCCGACGCGATGTTTCCGACTCTGGTCGAACTCGCCTTGCATTGCGGGCTCGTGCAATCCGGCGACATGTTCGCGCCGCATTCGCCACAAGCTTTCGAGCGCGCGCTGGTCGCTAACCTGATCGAGAGCACCGGCGCCGCGAGCATCGGCCAGAACCTGACTTCGCAGGCGCGATCCAATGGCGAAGTGCGCGGGCGTCTGTCGAACGATCACTGGCGCACGATTCTCGCGGCGCGCAACGACTTCCGCGACGCGCTGCAGATGTTGATGCCGGCGCCGGGCAATGGTGGTGGTTCAGCTTCCTCACAAGCTAACGGTAACGGCCGCGGCGAACGCTACGAGCGTTACGACCGCGTCACGCTGATGAACGCGCTCGAACACCTGTCGGTGCAGTTGTCGGCAATCAGCGGTGCACAAGGCGACCGCATGACGCGCGACGAAGCGTGGCGTTTGCTGTTCGTGGGCCGCCATATTGAACGCGTGTCGGCGATGACCGCGTTCCTGCGCGTGGTCGCCGACAAAGGCCAGCTCTCTACGCCAGCCGGTTTCGATCTGCTGCTGCAGTTGTTCGACAGCACGTTGACGTACCGCTCGCTCTATCCCGGCCGCTTCGAAGTGCCGGCCCTGCTTGACCTGCTCGTCATCGAGCCGACCAATCCGCGCGGCATCTACGGCGTCTATGAGCGGCTGCGTAAAAAGCTCGACGAGATCGCCGTGGCGGCGGGCAGCACGCGGCATCGTCCGTTCGCCAAATTGATGGCGCCCACCGATGTGTTGCCGACGCTGGAATCGCTGTGCGAGGTGGACGAACACGGCGCGTACGTCAATCTGATTGCGGTATGCGATCAGATCGCCGGATTCGTCGGCGCGGCCGGCCATGAGATCAGCGCGCGCTATTTCAGTCACGCCAGCACGGTCGCCTCGCAGGTGTGGTCATGAAGCACACGCCGACCGTGCTGTCCGTCTCGCATCGCACCACTTATCGCTATTCCACGTATGTGGAGACCGCGCAGCATCTCGCGACGATCCGGCCGATTGCCTGTTCGTGGCAACGTGTGGTCTCGCACAGCGAAAAGATCGAACCCGAACCGTCGTATCTGAATAGCCGGATCGACGCATTCGGCAACGACGTGCTGTATTTCGCGCTGGATGCGCCGCATGAGCGCTTGCAACTCGTCAGCGAAACCACGGTGGCGCTCATGCCGCGCTGGACCGATCTCGATCCCGAGGCGACGCCCGAATGGGACGACGTGGCCGATGCGCTGCGCTTTCGCGTCGGCGGCCAGTTCCGGCCCGAAGCGGAATTCTGTTTCGCGTCGCCGAATATCGTGCCGCGGCCGTCGCTGCGCGACTATGCATTGCCGAGTTTTCCAGCCGGCATGCCCATCGCCGCGGGCGCGATCGATCTGATGCACCGCATTCACGAAGACTTCGCCTACAAGCCTTCCGCGACGATGTTCGATACGCCCGCCGAACGCGCCTTCGAACTGAAGAGCGGCGTGTGCCAGGACTTCGCACAGGTGATGATCGGCTGCTTGCGCTCGCTGGGTTTGCCGGCGCGCTACGTGAGCGGCTATCTGCGCAACGATCCGCCGCCGGGACAGCCGCGGTTGATCGGGGCGGATGCGTCGCACGCGTGGGTGTCGGTGTATTGCCCCGGCAGCGGCTGGATCGATCTCGATCCGACCAACGACGTGCTCGCCGATATGGATCACGTGACGCTTGCCATCGGCCGCGATTACAGTGACGTGTCATTGCTGCGCGGGATGATTCTCGGCGGCGGTGCGCATCGCGTGGAAGTGGGGGTGACGGTGCTTGCGCTGTAGGGGCCGCGCCGCGCTTTTCCGCTCTATCTCACATCGATATCCCGGCCTGGACAAGCTTCAGGCCGCGACCCATCTGTCGGGGCTGCCGCGCTTACGGCTACGCTCCTTTCCCGCATTCGCAAATGCCCGTCTGCACCCGGCGATGCATCAACGCCGCCCAATGCTTATACCGCACGTAAAACCCGTGGCCCTTTTGGGAAAGTTCCCGTCTTCTCTCAGTGAAATCGTCTAGCGGGCGCGAGCGCCAGCGCCGATACTTTCCTTCGAAACGCGGTCACACAGAGCCACGTGCGCACCGCTAGACGCATAACGAACACTGACGGTTGAAATGGCGGGGAAAACACAGTCCGAACTCGCGCGGGGACTGAATAAGCATGCATTCAGGCATACCCATGCGCTAATGTTCGGCGCGCTCGGCGCTTGCGTGTCGGCGTCCGGGCACGCACAGGCGCTCGACGGTGCGAGCAGCGTGTTCAGCGGCCAGCGCACTAGCGATGGCGTCGATGCTTCGGCAATCGTGCCCGACGTGCCGGCGCCGACGAGCGAACCTGTCGTGAATCCGTACGCGGACAGCCCGTCGGCAGCGCTTGGCTACGCGTTCAATACGTTTCATACGTCCGGTCAGGGAGTAGCAGATACACAGAGTTATCTTGGCTTCACTGCGGGCGTCGATATTGGCAATTGGCGAGTGCGCGAACAGGGTGTGTTGCAGTCCGATACGGGCCGGGGCACGTCATACGAGAATGTCGCGGCTTACCTGCAACATGACATCCCCTCGTTGAAGAGCCAGATCGCGCTCGGGGACCAGTTCACGGACGGCGCGGTGTTCGACAGCATCGGCGTGCGTGGCGTAAAGATGGAGAGTATCGATAGCGCGGCGTCTGAGTCACTGCCCGGTTACGCACCTGTGGTGCGCGGTGTGGCGATGTCGAATGCGCTGGTCACGGTTACGCAGAACGGCAACCGTTTATACGAAGCGACAGTTGCGCCAGGGCCGTTTGAGATTGATGACGTTGTACCAACCGGGTACGGCGGCAACCTGAACGTTACCGTAACGGAGGCTGACGGCAGTCGGCACAGTTTCACTGTGCCCTATGCATCTGTCGTACCGCTCGTGCGTCCGGCCTCGACGCGCTTCAGCATCGTCGGTGGCGTGACGCGTGACACGCAGGTCAGGCATCAGAGCGCTTTGCTGCAAGGTGCGGTGCAACGCGGTATCAACGGCGTGATAACGGGGTATGGCGGGGCGATCGTCGCGGACGGCTATCTGTCCGGCCTGATTGGCGCGGCGCTCCGTACGCCGATCGGTGCGCTGTCGGCCGATGTTTCGGAGGCTCAGGCCGATCTATCGCAGGCACGAAGGTCGCGCGGCACAAGTTTGCGTATCGGCTACAGCAAGTTTATCGAGCAGACGGATACGAACGTGTCCGTCGCAGCGTACGGCTACTCGTCCGGTGGCTTCCTCACGCTGCGCGACGCAATGCTGCAGCGCGACGCCGTGCAGGCGGGTTCCGGCGCAGACAGCAACGGACGCCGGCGCAACCAGTTGCAGATCACCCTGAACCAACGCGTCGGCGCCGGTGACGGTTCGCTTTATGTAGCCGGCTCGACAGCGAATTATTGGAACCATTCGGGCTCCGATACGCAGTTTCAGATCGGCTACACCGGCGCGTTACGGGTGGTCGAAACGAATCTGAATTACACGGTATCGGTCTCCCGTCAGCGCAACGGGTTGGCAGGGCCAATGAGCAACCAGGTATTCGCAAGTGTCTCGCTGCCGCTCGGCAAGACGGAGCGCGCTTCGTCGCTGTCAGCGGGCCTGATGCATGACAGTCGCGCTGGCTGGTCCGAACAGGCCATGCTCGCGGGATCCGCCGGCACCGCGGATGAACTGCGCTACGGCATATACGGAACGCACTCGGAACGCTCGACTACAGGTGGCGGCAATGCGCAGTACCAGAGTGCTTACGCGACTGTCGGCGGGAGTGCGAGCGGCGGTTCTGGCTACTCGCAGGCGTCGGCGAATATGCGGGGCTCGGTGTTTGTTCATCGCGGCGGCATTGCGCTGGGCAATCGACCTGAAATGGCAGCGGACATTGGGCTGCTGAAGAAAGGCTTGAATGTCGGCGCGTCGGACTCTGTTGACCCGAACGCGAGCAGTCCCGGTTATGTGCCGGTGCCGCATCTGGAGCCGGGCGGTGCGGATCCGATCGACATCGGCGTCCACCGCGATCTGGTCACGGGTGGCACCGAGCCGACGAGCCGGAAGACCGCGTCGCGATGGGACGCGTGGGTCACCAGGCAGGAGCCGGCTGGCGACAACGTCGCTGGGAATGTCGCCACTGCGGACCAGACGGAAGGCGCCGAGCGTCTGATGCTGTTCATGAACGCCGTGCCGATGAAGGTGTATGCACGTAATTCGGTTGTTTTGTGGTCGGACGTCGAGCGCGCGAACGGGCATCACTGATAGGGCTTGGGACGCTCGCGCGATGTCCTGACTCCGGCTGTCAGTAAGACCGCGTGGCCCGGGTAGCTAAAGATTAAAGAATTGGCCGAGCTTCAATAGAAGCAAAGCCATGTTTTGCAGTTCGCAGTCTGTAGTTATAGCTGTACTAACTTTATTTCACTAAAGGCAAGAAAATGCAAAAAATCGATCGTAACGCGCTGGCTCAATCGAAAATCGCTGGTGGCTGCTGCAAGTCATCCTGCGCACCGAAGTGTGCTCCGGCGCCGAAGGCTGCTCCGGCACCGGTAGCAAAGACCCAGTCGCGCGTCTAAGCAGCGTGCAGTAAGGGTGCAAAGGCGGGCTGATTGTCGGCCCGTCTTCTCGCGAAACCCGTCGTTCATGACCGGGTTTCGCGTTCAGATGACGAATGATGGCGTTCCTGCGGGATGGCTATGTCACCGTGACGAAGGAGCCAGCATGGAGTGGTTGAAGGCGTTTCGCGCGCTGCCCGTTGCCTTCAGGCGCGGCGCGAGGCGAAGCCGCGCCTGGGCGCAAGGCGCCTGTCTCGCGCGTATTCCTCTCCGTGCGATCGAGCCGCTTGCCATTTCCGCATGGTATGTGGGGAGTCGTTTCAACGCTCGGCTCCGCTGGAGCGGTATTGAGCGGCGGGATGTCGGGCGCGACGTGTTGAAGCTCGAACGTGTAGACGATCATCGCGTGCTGTCGGGCAGGGTGCTCGAGAAATTGATCGATCAACGGCTTCATTTTGGCCGCCAGCGCAACCGCGCCGAAAACTGGCCGGATCTGCAACGCGCGGCTGGCGTTCTCGCGCAGATCATCAGGAACGTGAAAACAGCGACGCCGGAGCGGGCGATCATCGTTTCGCCGTTTCACTACCTTTCGCAATACGCAAACATTTATCTGATCGACGAATTGCGCCAACAACTCGGTCTCGCATCCATCGGTGTCGTATCCGGCGTGCCGCAAGATATCTACGGAAGCGATGAGGCGATGATTCCGCACATCGAGATCCTTCACACCTATAGCGAAACGAATCGCGGCGGATTGGGTTTGCGCGCGGCGCGCTCGCTTAGACGCAACGGTGTTGTCGTGCTGTTTTCCGACGCACCGCCCTTCACGTTGAGCGGCTATCCCATGGAGACGGTCGGCGTGTCCATTTTTGGCCGTTCGGCGCGTATTCATAACGGCGTATTCCGCATGGGCGCGCCGCTCGACGCGCTGTTGCTGCCGTTCTATCTGCGTTTCGAGCGCGGACGTTTCCGGGCCGTCGTGCTGGAGCCGATCGAGCTCGCGCAAAGGGACGCGCCTCAACGTCTTGCCGACTGTATCGAGAAGGCGCTGAGAGACAACTATGCGCGCTCGCTGGCCGCCGGACATCCTTCAATGTACGCGTTCGCGCCCGCCAGATAGCCCGCGCAACCGGTGTTGAACAGATACATCTCGGCTCCAGAAGAGAGGCGGCAGGACAGTAATGGAACCAACCAGTATTCCGCAGTTCAAGGACATCTCGTGGCGATGGATCGCCTATGTCGCGTCCGCAATCGTGATGCTCGCAATCGGCTTCGGCTTCCTGCATGAAGTCGAACTCAAGCAGGATGTGCAGTGCGAAATCGTGTCGCCGTCCGAAGTGAAGATACGGGGTTTGAGCGGACTCGTGACGTCGGTGTATGTGCACCCGTCGGAACGTGTGGCGTCGGGTGCGCCCTTGTTCGCACTGCAGCGCGATCTATCGCTGTCCAGCGACGGCCGCCAGCGTACTGTGTTCGACTCGCAAATGCGCGACGAGCAGATTCGCGTCGCTGACGAGCAGTACACGCAACGCAAGGCGCAACTCATTGCGCAGCGGGATGCTTCGTCGCTGACCGGCGCGAGCCGGAGAGCGGAACTCAGCGCGCTGGATGAACAGATTGCCCAGAACCGCGAGCTTGCGGACGAATCGCAGCAGAAGCTCGTGCGCCTCAAGTCGGTGTCGGACTACGTGACAGCCGATCGTATCGAGCAGGCCAGCGCCGACGAGCATCAGGTCAAGGTCTCCATTGCTCAGGGCAGGGCGCGCCGCGAACAGTTGCGCGGCGAGATATCCACGTTAAGCGGCACGCTGATCGACCTCGACGCGCAACTGAAAGAGAACGACGCCAGGCACGAGCAAAGCATTCAGGAAATCCAGATGCGCTTCGAGCAGTCGCGCCTCGACGCAACCATCTCGGCACCGCGGGCGGGCGTCGTCATGTTTTCTAAACTCGTGCCGGGCCACACGCTGGAGGCTTCCGACGTCGCGCTTGTCATAGCGACCGACGAGAAGGGCGCGTTGCGGGCGGCCTTACGTATTCCGTCGCGGCGTCGTGGGTTCGTCGAAAAAGGTCAAACGGTGCGGCTTAAATTCGATGCGTTTCCGTACGCGAAATTCGGCAGCTACGAAGCCCGCATCGACGCTATTTCCGACACGACCATGCAGGCGTCCGCGGTGCCACCAGGCGTTCCGGCGTCGCTGGCCGCTCAAGGCGGTGGCGACGGCGACTATCTGGCGTGGGCGACGCTGCGAGGCAAGACGTTCGACTACGGCAGGCAACATTTCGACATCTTGCCGGGGATGCGGGCAACGGCGAGCATCGTCGTCGAGCGCAGGACGATCGCCGAATGGGTGCTGGCGCCGCTTTTCCGCATGATCAGAGGCTGACAGGAGGCCCAGTGCGAACGATCTATCAGAACGAAGTCGCGGAATGCGGCTATGCCTGCCTCGCAATGGTGCTTTCATATCTCGGCCGCGCGACCGAAGTGCGCGAATTGTCCGCGTTCAGGCCAATATCGGCAAACGGTCTGACGTTGATGGATCTCTACGACATGGCGACCGACTTCGGCCTGGCCGTACAGGCCTACCGGTTCGACATGGCGGATCTTCATTCGGTCAAGCGCGGCTCGATTCTTCACTTCGGCGGCGCGCATTTCGTGGTGTTCGAGAAGTGCGGGCATGGCTACGTTCAGGTTGTCGATCCGGCCAGCGGGCGGCGGCGGGTCTCGATGGATACGTTTATGGCGAGCGTGTCCGGTTATCTGCTGGAATGTTCGGCAACGCCTTCCATGCCGCGCGTTCGCGCGAAATCGCCGGTGCCCGGCGCGCTTGCACGCGTGCGAGCACTGAATCCCGTACTGCGCAGACAACTGGCGAAAGTCATGTTCGTCGCGCTGGGAAGCCAGTTCGCGATTCTCGCCATGCCGTATCTCGGCAACCTCGTGCTCGACTACGTGGTCTCCGCGGACAACCTGAATTTGCTGAGCGTGTTGGTGCTGACATTTGCCGGCATTTTCGCGGTCGGGGCACTGAGCCAGTATGTGGAGTCGCGCCTTGTCGAATTGCTGCATCAGCTTACGCAGATCAACATGACCGAGGGATTGCTCGGCCATCTCCTGCGCAACCCGATGTCGTGGTTCGAAAAGCGTCACGTCGGCGACGTTTTTGCGCGCGTCAAGGCGCAGGACGAGATCAGCGTTTATGCGACCCGAACCGTGACGTCGATGTGCATCGACATTGCGGTGGGGTCGCTGGCGCTCGGTCTCATGCTGGTGCAGAGCCGCATGCTGACGGCGGTCGCCGCGGCCATGTTCGTCCTCTATCTTGCCGTCGCGCTCGGCATGTTCGCGCGCATGCGGGACAACCATGCACTCGTGCTGGAAACGTCGGCGCGCTGCGACGACGCGTTGATCGAAACGATCCGGGCTGCGGGCCTGATCAAGCTCGCTCAGGGCGAGACGCGCCGCACGGCGCTCTACATGATCAAGTACAAGGAATATGTGGGCGCGCTGCTGGCGAGTAACCGGTTGAACAGCGCGCGCGACGCGATCCTCAAACTGGTTCAGTACGCGGACACGATTGCGATCACCTGGTTCGCCGCGCGGCTGATGCTGGCCGGCAGCGTTTCCGTGGGCGTGTTCTATTCGTTTCTGATCTACAAGTCGTTGATGTCTGAACGCTTTGCCCATGCCGTCAATGGCGCGTTCGCGTATTTCATGCTGAGCGTGCCGACCGCGCGCGTGGCGGACATCGTCGAGTGCGAGGAAGAGCGGTATACGCCGCTTGCCGAACGCAACCGTGTAACGGAGATACGCATGTTCGAACGTATCGAGGTGCGCAACCTCACGTTTCGCTACGGCGTGTCCGACCAGCCGGTTCTGCGAGACGTGAGCATCGATATCCGTAATGGCGACAAGATTGCCATTACGGGGCCGTCTGGTGCGGGGAAATCGACGTTATTCAAACTGCTGTCGGCTGCCGAGCCGCTTCAGGAAGGCCAGATCATGCTCAACGGCATCGCATGGCCCAATCTGTCTATCGACGAAATCCGCCGGCATGCCGCCCATATGCGGCAGGGTGACCTGATTCTGCATGGCTCGATTGCCGAAAACATCACGTTATTTGCAGCCAGTGTCGACGAAGAGCGCGTCCATGCGCTG
Source organism: Paraburkholderia sp. BL6669N2 (assembly GCF_003387275.1). NCBI lineage: Bacteria > Pseudomonadati > Pseudomonadota > Betaproteobacteria > Burkholderiales > Burkholderiaceae > Paraburkholderia > Paraburkholderia sp. BL6669N2. The sequence continues at coordinate 4,138,924 of NZ_QUNA01000002.1, forward strand.
CTCGAAGACGTGGGATTGATGCAGGACGTCATGCGTCTGCCGATGCGCACCCGAACCGTGATTAGCGACACCATTGCGAACATCTCCGCTGGCCAGCGGCAACGCCTGCTGCTGGCGCGTGCGCTCTATCAGGGCCGAAGTCTGCTGCTGCTCGACGAGCCGACGTCCAATCTGGATCCGGCTTCGGTGCAACACGTGGCCGGCTTGCTGCGCCGGCTGAAGTGCACGGTCGTTGTGATCACCCACGACCGGTCCCTGGCAGCCGCATTCGACGTTCGGTATCGCCTGATAGACGGCGCACTGGTGCCCGAGCACTTACATCCTCTGCCGGAGCCAGCCCATGTTTAAGTTCCGTGTCGCGCGCGTGGCGGTGCACCTGTTTTGCGCCATGGCGAGTCCCGCATTTGCGGCCGACCTTGTCACCGTCACGCAGCAGACCCTCGGCCGCGACACCGGTCTCGCGCAGGCGCGTGCTGGCTACGCGGCCGCGCAGCAGGCCGTTCCGCAGGCGCGGGCAGGCTTACTGCCGCAGATTTCCGCAGGCTGGGGGCGCACCTACAATCGGCTCGCGACGGATGGTTTCCCGACCACGACCTACTGGCAGTCGGGCTGGACCGTCAATATCGCGCAGCCATTGTTCGACTGGACGAAATGGAGCAACTACAAGCAGGCGGATTTTGTCGAAGCGCGTGGCGCTGTCGAACTGAATGCTGCGCAACAGGCGGCAATTCTGCGGGCCGTGCGTGTCTATTTCGAAGCGCTTGTCGCCGAAGATGAGTTGAGACGCGTCAGCGAATACGCGGCCGCGGTCGATCAGCACCTGCAGTTGATCAATCGAGGCAAAGCGGCGGGTGAAGCAACGCTGATCGATTTGCGCGACGCCCAGACCGCGCGCGAGAAGGTCGCGATCGAGCGGATGGACGCTGAAAACACGTTGCTTGCGAAGCGCCGCGCGTTCGAGCAAGCCACCGGCGTGCCGTTCGAGACGCTCGCGCGATTGCCTGAGTCCTTGCCCATGCCGCGTCTGCAACCGGAGGATATCGAAGCGTGGGCCGCGCAGGCAAAGGATCACGCCTTCAACGTTCAACTGAAACAACTGGACTGGGAGATCGCCCGGACTGAAGTGAGCAAGGCGCAGTCGGAGCACTTGCCCTCGGTGTACCTCACCGGAAGCTATACGCCGGCTGGCGCGGCCTCCGGTTACGCGCGACCCACCACTACGACAACGGGCATGCTGGCCGTCTCGATACCGATTTTTTCCGGGGGTGAGACACAGGCAAAGGTAAAGGCGTCATCGGCTCTGGAAGACAAGGCACAAGAGGGCTTCACAGGCGCGGCGCGAGACGCCGAAGCCGCCGCCCGCGATGATTACAGCCGCTATCAGTACGGGCGCACGCGAATCGACTTGCTTGCCCATCTGGTGGCGTCTTCGCAAGAGGTGTTGGCGGCAAGTCGAGTTGGTTTTCGGGTGGGCAGCCGGACCGCCAGCGACGTGCTCAGAGCGATCGACTCGCTCTATTCTTCGCAACGCGATTTGCTGGCGGCTCGTTATGACGCCATTGTCGCGCTGATGCAACTCAAGGGCGACACAGCCGCCCTGAGCATTGCCGACGTGGTCCAGATTAACAATGTGCTGGTACATTGAAGCAACCGCGATTTGGCCCCGTTGATATGGGATAAATGCTAAAAATACACTCGGAGTGCACCACCCACCCATCTATCGGGAAGCAGCCTTGATGAGGCCGTTGATCAGATTCAGCAACACTGTGTTCAACCCAGCCAAACTTGACGCTGTGCGTATGCACATATAGACTCCACCTCATGAACCGCCCCATCTCCTACGACGAATGCAACTGCTTCGCGCTGCGCCAGGCGGCCCGGCACGTCACGCAAATCTACGAGCGCCACCTCGGCGAAGTAGGCTTGACGGCCGCGCAGTTCACGATTCTCGCCAGGCTCGCGCGCAGGCCGAATCTACCCATGGTGGATCTGGCGGACGCGATGGTGATGGAACGCACCACGCTGGTCCGCGCGATGAAACCCCTGCAGCGCGACGGTCTGGTGGTGGCGGAAGCGGCGGAGCACGACGGCCGCACCTTCCTGTTCAGCCTGACGGAGAAGGGCGAAGCCACGTTCGACCAGGCCGCCATTGCATGGCGCGCCGCGCAGGACGAGTTCGAAAAGAAGTTCGGCCATGCGCGCGCCAAAACGCTGCGCGCCGAACTTTTCAGCATCACTGGCTAGTTGAGGCGCACCCGTTCGTTCCGGCGAGCGTCGGTCCGCCTGTTTGTGTGCATACGCACTCACTAACGAGGAAGCGCAACGATGGAAGGACTTTTCGACGACGACTGCTTTGCCATCCGCCAGGCCGCGCGTTATGTCTCGCAGATATACGACCGGCATCTGGCGAATGTCGGGCTGACCATCACGCAGTTTTCCCTGCTGGGACGGCTCAAACGCACCGGCCCCATGACGATGAAGCAACTGGCTGAAGCCATGCGCATGGAACGTACCTCCCTAGTCCGCACGATCCAGCCGCTGCGCCGCAACGGTTTGGTGTCGAGCGAGGCGCTCGGCGCCGACGCGCGGGCGCTGACGATTGCGCTCACGGCGGCAGGGGAAGAGCGTCTCAAGGCAGGCCGCGAGCATTGGCATGCCGCGCAAGCTGAATTCGAGCATCGTTTTGGCGAACGGCGCGCGGCGGCATTGCGAGGCGAACTGTTCGCTATCACACGAGATCCAGTCTGAAAGTCGCGGCTGCAGCGACGCACGGCCGGCGCGGTCCTCGCGCTTTTTTTTCAACGTAACGAGTGCATACGCACATATCGACATCATGTCCACTACTCCATCGACTATCGCTCCGCCAAGCGCGGCGCAGACCGCCAAACCGGCACGTCGCATTCCGTGGATGTTGCTCGCGATCATCACGGTTCTTGCCGTGCTGGCGCTTGCGGCGTCGTACTGGTTCTTCGTCGGCCGCTTCGTCGAAACGACCGACGATGCCTACGTGGGCGGCGATGTCACGGTGATGGCGCCGAAGGTGAACGGCTTCGTCAAGGACGTGCTCGTGCACGACAACCAGTTCGTCCACGCGAACGAGGTGCTGATCCGGCTGGATGCGCGCGATTACGACGCGCGGCTCGCGCAGGCCACGGCGGAAGTGCAGAGCGCGCAGGCCTCGGTGACCGAACTGCAGGCGAAGAAGTCCTTGCAGCTCGCCACCATCAACGAGCAGGCCGCCGAGGTTCGCGCGTCCGGTGCCGAACTGACGCGCAGCGCCGCGGACCAGACGCGCTACCGCGAACTCGTGAAGGACGACGCGGTGTCGAATCAGGTCGTCGAACGCGCGAATGCCGATTTGACCAGGGCGCGCGCGGCTGTGGATCGCAGCGGTGCCGCGCTGATCGCGGCGCAACGGCAGATCGCCGTGCTCGACGCGCAGATCGGCGACGCCGAGGCGCGCATCGCGACGGCGCAGGCCGCCCAGCGCGTCGCGGCCTTGAACGTGGAGTACACGACGATTCGCTCGCCGATCGACGGCTATGTCGGCAATCGTACGGCGCGTGTCGGCCTGCTGGCGAACACCGGCGTGTCGCTGCTGACCGTGGTGCCGTCGAGCGGGTTGTGGATCGACGCCAACTTCAAGGAAGACCAGTTGAAGAAGATGCGCGTCGGCGACAGCGTCGATGTCGATCTCGACGCCTCGAGCACGCCGATTCACGGCGTGGTTGAAAGTCTGGCGCCGGCCACCGGCGCGACATTCAGCGTGCTGCCCGCGGAGAATGCCACCGGCAACTTCACGAAGATCGTGCAGCGCGTGCCGGTGCGTGTGCGGCTGGATGTACCGAAGTCCATGCAAGGCGTGCTGCGTCCGGGCCTGTCGGCCACGGTGAAAGTGCATGTCGATAGCGGCAACACGCCGGCGCGCGGATGAGCCGATCATGACCCAAGTTCTCGCCAACCCCGCCGACCTGCCGACGCGAATCAAAGTCCTGGCGTTCACGCTGATGTGCGTCGGTTTTTTCATGGCGACGCTCGATATCCAGATCGTGGCGTCGTCGCTCAAGGACATCGGCGGCGGCTTGTCCGCGAGCCAGGACGAACTCTCGTGGGTGCAGACCTCATATCTGATCGCTGAAATTCTGGTGATCCCGATGTCCGGCTGGCTCACCCGCGTGTTCTCCACGCGCTGGGTGTTCGCGTTTTCCGCGCTCGGCTTTACGGTCACCAGCATGCTGTGCGGTCTCGCATGGGACATCAACTCGATGATCCTGTTCCGCGGTTTGCAAGGCGCGCTCGGCGCCGCGATGATCCCGACGGTGTTCACCACTGCGTTCGTGCTGTTCCCCGGCAAGCAGCGCCTGATCGCCTCCACCACCATCAGCGCGCTCGCCACGCTCGCGCCGACCATTGGTCCGGTGATCGGCGGCTGGATCACGTCGCAATGGTCGTGGCACTGGCTGTTCTATCTGAACCTCGTGCCGGGCCTCGCCGTCACGCTGTTGGTGCCGAAGTACGTGCACTTCGACAACGTCGACCTGTCGCTGCTGAAGAAGGGCGATTACCTCGGCATCCTGTTGATGTCCGGTTTTCTCGGTTGCCTCGAATACGTGCTGGAGGAAGGGCCGCGCAAGAACTGGTTCGGCGATCACGTGATCCTGACGTGCGCATGGATCACCGCGATCTGCGGGTTCCTGTTCCTCGTGCATGCGTTCACCGCAAAAGAACCGATCGTGGATTTGCGCGCGTTGGCGATCCGCAACTTCGGCATTGGCAGCCTGCTGTCGTTCATCACCGGGATCGGGATTTTCTGCGCGGTGTTTTTGACGCCGGTGTTCCTGTCCCGTGTGCGTGGTTTCGATTCGTTGCAGATTGGTGTGGCGCTGCTGTCGGTCGGCTGTTTTCAACTGGTGGCGATGGTGGTGTATTCGATAGTCGCGCGCTTTATCGATATGCGGATCCTGCTGGTGTTCGGCCTGGTGCTGTTCGGCGTCGGCTGTTATCTGTATGTGCCGCTGACGAATCAATGGGGCTGGCAGGAATTGCTGATTCCGCAAGCGTTGCGCGGCATCGGCCAGCAGTTCTGCATTCCACCCATCGTGACGATGGCGCTGGGTTCGTTGCCGATGTCGAGGCTTCGTTCCGCCAGCGGCCTGTTCAATCTGATGCGCAACCTTGGCGGCGCGATCGGCATTGCCGTGAGCAGCACGATGCTCAACGACCGGCTGAACCTGCATTACGAGCGGCTCGATGAACATCTGAACGTGGGCCGTCCGGTGGTCGAATCGATCTTGCAGCAGCAAAGCGCGCATTTCGCGGCAGTGGGCGGCAACGTGCTGAACGCGGCCAACGCCGGACTCGGTGAACTGCACGCACTGCTGATGCGCGAAGCACTCGTATTGACGTTCTCCGACACGTTTTACGCCCTGTCGCTGTGTTTCGTCGTGGGCCTGCTGAGCGTGCTTTTCTCGCGCCCGTTCGGCAACACCGCACCGCCGCCCGACGCTCATTGAGGAATCCAACATGAAACCGATCCTTTTCAAAGTACTGGCGAGCGCCGCCTTGCTGACGCTCGCGGCGTGCGCGGTGCAACCGGAAACGCATGCGGATTTGCCGCAAACCGTGAAGACCGTCGCGCCTGCCGCGTGGAATGTCGACGCACCGCAAGACAGCGTCAGCGCCAATGCGTGGTGGGAGCAATTCGGCGACCCGGTCATGCATCAACTGGTCGAATCCGTGTTGACCGGCAATCTCGATGTGCAGGCGGCAGTGGAGCGCGTCAGGCAGGCGCAGGATCTGGTGAAGCAGAATCGCGCCGCCCTGCTGCCGGAATTGAATGCGAGCGCGACCGCGTCCGACTCGCGTCAGAACACGCCGCCGCCGCTCGGCTATGTGCGCCAGGCCGGTGTCGGCTTGACGGCGAGCTGGACGCCCGACGTGTTCGGCGGCGAACGTCTTGCCGTGCTGGCGGCGCAGGCGCAAGTGTCGGGACGCCAGTCCGCATTGAACGAGGTGCGCCTCGCGCTCGCGGCGAATACCGCGGCAGCGTATATCGATCTGCGCTGGGCGCAATCGCAGTTGCAGATTCTGAGCGACAACGAGCAGATCCGCGCACGCGCGCTGAAGCTCACGCAGCAGCGTCTGCACTATGGGCTGTCGACGCAACTCGACGTTGCGCGCGCGCAGAACCAGCTCCAGGATTTGCAGGCGCAGATTCCGCGCGTGCAATCGGCGGTGCAGCATCAATTGAGTCTGATCGCGGTGTATTCGGGGCGCACGCCGGAGAGCGTCGACAGCTTGCTGCTCGCCAACGCACGCGATATCCCGGTGCCCGCGCAAAGCGTGCCGCAGATGCTGCCCTCGGAAGCACTCCTGCAGCGTCCCGACGTGCGCACCGCCTACGCGACGGTCGAGCAGCGCGCGGCGGAAGTGGGCGTATCGAAGGCGCAGCGCTATCCGCAGTTCCGCCTCAATCTCGCCGACGGCCTGCTGGCCTCGTCTTATCTCGGCTTGCCGACGCTGACCGACAACCTTTTCAGCGCCGCGTTGAACGCGACGAGCCCGATCTTCAACGCGGGCCGCATCACCGCGAATATCGACGCGAGCGAGAGCCGCATGCGCGAATCGCAACTCGGTCTGCAGCAGACCATGCTGCAAGCGCTCAAGGAAATCGAGGACAACCGCAGCGATCTGGTGAGCGGCGCGGTGCAGGTGCAACGTCTCGGCGGCGCGCTCGATGCGTCGAATCAGGCGCTGCGTTTGTCGAGCGAACTGTACAAGGGCGGCGCGGCGGATTTTCTCGATGTGCTCACCGCGCAGGAGGCGTATCTGCGTGACGCGGAGTCCTTGAACCAGGCCAGGCGCGAGCATGCGCTCTCGGCGGTCGCGTTGTACCGGTCGCTCGGTGGCGGCTGGGATGTGCCTGACGCGGTCACGGCGGTGTCGTCGAACAACTGAACACTTGAACAAGCGATCGACTGATGCACGGGCGTGGCCAATGAGGTGTTGAACCAACTGGAGAGAAATGATGGCGAATCAGCGAGAAGTAGTGATCTGCAATCCGGTGAGAACGCCGATCGGCGCATTCGGCGGGGCGCTGAAGGACGTGCCCGCAACGGAGCTGGGCGCGCTCGCCGTGCGCGAGACGCTGCGCCGCAGCGGGCTCGACGCGGCTGAGTTGGCATCGGTCGTGATGGGCAATGTGATTCAGGCCGGCAACAAGATGAATCCCGCGCGCCAGGCGTCGATCGGCGGCGGTGTGCCGGTGGCCGTGCCGGCGTTGACGGTCAATCGCGTATGCGGCTCGGGCGCGCAGGCGATCGCGTCGGCGGCCCAGGAAATCCTGCTGGGTCTCGGCGATGCGGCCGTCGCGGGCGGCATGGAAAACATGGACCGCGCGCCGTATCTGCTGGACGGCGGCCGCTGGGGCTACCGCATGGGCAATGCGCAAATCCACGACAGCCTGTTGCGCGACGGCCTGAACGACGCGTTTTCCGGCGAGCATTCCGGCTGGCACACGGAAGACCTCGTCGCGCAGTTCGATATCACGCGCGAAACGCAGGACCGTTGGGCCGCGCGCTCGCAGCGGCGATTCAGCGAAGCCCAAGCGCGCGGCGATTTCGACGCCGAACTGGTTGCCGTGGAAATAGCCGGGCGCAAAGGCCCACAACATTTCACGCGCGATGAACAACCGCGTCCCGACACCACGGTGGACACGCTCGCGAAACTGCGGCCGGCATTTCGCCCCGACGGCACGATCACCGCGGGCAACGCGCCCGGATTGAACAGCGGCGCAGCCGCGATGCTGGTGGCCGAGCGCGGTTTCGCGGAAGCACGCGGCATCGCGCCGCTCGCGCGTCTCGTGTCTTATGGCGTCGCCGCTGTCGAACCCGGCATGTTCGGCCTCGGTCCCGTTCCGGCGGTGCAGATGGCGTTGGCACGAGCCGGTTGGCAACTGCACGATGTCGAGCGCTTCGAGATCAACGAAGCGTTTGCCGCCGTGCCGATCGCGGTCGCGCGCAAGCTCGGCATCGCGGACGAGTTGATCAACGTGCAAGGCGGCGCGATTGCGCATGGTCATCCGATCGGCGCGACGGGCGCCGTGCTGACCACGCGCCTGCTTCATTCGATGCAGCGCGATGGCATCAAACGCGGCATCGTGACGCTGTGTATTGGCGGCGGTCAAGGCATCGCGTTGGCATTGGAAATGCTGTGAGTTTGAACCGATAGCAGCAGGGTGCGTCGACGCGCGATAGACATGTCGATGCACCTCGCTGCGATTCCTGAGATGCGCGGCGCATCAACCTTGGGGTATTCCGCGGCACTAGAGTGACGGCCCATATTTAAAGTTTTTATTCCGGCACCGGTTTCGTTTAGCATCACTGCCACTTTCACGAGAACATCACGAGACATGGCACTGATCGTTAGAAATATCCTGGGCATTGCAGTACTGCTACTCATCGCGTTCATCTTTTCCACCAACCGTGGCGCCATCCGCTTACGAACTGTAATCAGCGCGCTGCTGGCGCAGGTGGGAATCGGCGCGTTCATTCTGTTCGTGCCGCTCGGCAAGTCGATCCTTTCGGGCGCGGCATCCGCCGTCAATCATGTGCTCGGCTACGGTAACGCGGGCATCGAGTTCCTGTTCGGCGGCCTCGTGCAGGCCAAAATGTTTCAGGTCTTCGGCGACGGCGGTTTCGTGTTCGCCGTGCGTGTGCTGCCGGCCATCATCTTCGTCACTGCGTTGATCTCCGTCCTGTATTACCTCGGCGTGATGCGCTGGATCGTTATCGTGCTCGGCACGGTATTTCAGAAACTGCTCGGCGTGTCGAAGATCGAATCGTTTTCCGCGGTCACCACGATTTTCCTCGGCCAGAGTGAAATGCCCGCCGTGGTCAAACCGTTCACGCCCGACATGACCGGCGCAGAACTGTTCGCGGTGATGTCGAGCGGCATGGCGGCCGTTGCCGGTTCGGTGCTGGCGGGCTATGCGGGACTCGGCGTGCGCATCGAGTATCTGCTGGCGGCGTCGTTCATGGCGGTGCCGGGCGGCTTGCTGTTCGCCAAGATCATTCATCCGTCCACCGAGCCGAGCCGCGTTCGTCTCGACAACCTCAACTTCGACGAGAAGCGTCCCGCCAATATCATCGAAGCCGCGAGTTCCGGCGCGACCGTCGGCCTGAAAATCGCGGTGATGGTCGGCGCGATGCTGATCGCGTTCGTCGGTCTGATCGCGTTGGTCAACGGAATCGTGGGCGGCGTGGGCGGCTGGTTCGGCCATCCGCAACTGTCGATGCAATCGGTGCTCGGCGTGGTCTTCGCGCCGCTCGCGTATCTGATCGGCGTGCCGTGGAACGAGGCCACGATCGCCGGCAATTTCCTCGGGCAGAAAGTCATTCTCAACGAGTTCGTCGCGTACGCGTCGCTATCGCCGTATCTGAAGGACGCTGCGAGCGTGACCGCGGCCGGTCTGACGGCGCTCGATCCGCGTACCATTGCTATCCTGTCGTTTGCGTTGTGCGGCTTCGCGAACTTTTCGTCGATCGCGGTGCTGACGGGCGGCTTTAGTGCCGTCGCGCCGGGACGCCGTGCCGAAGTCGCGCGCTACGGCTTGCGTGTCGTGCTTGCCGCGACGCTCTCGAACCTGATGAGCGCCACCATTGCGGGCATGTTCATTACGCTGAATTGAATCGAGGATTGCTGGATGAATATGGAAGAACTGTTGGAACGCGCGGGCCTCGCGCGAGAAAAGGCCTATGCGCCTTATTCGAAGTTCAAGGTCGGCGCGGCGCTGCTGACCAGGGACGGCCAGGTGTTCGACGGCTGCAACGTCGAGAACGCGTCATATGGTTTGTGCAATTGCGCGGAACGTACCGCGTTTTTCAGCGCTATCGCTGCCGGCTATCAGCGTGACCAGTTCGCGGCGCTCGCCGTGATCGGCGATACGGACGGCCCGATCGCGCCGTGCGGCGCGTGCCGCCAGGTCATCATTGAACTGGGCGGCCCTGAACTGCCGATTCGCCTCGGCAACCTGCATGGCGTCACGCGCGACACCACCGCGCGCGAACAATTGCCGGACGCGTTCTATCTATGAGCAAGCACAAGGTCATCTACGACACCGACCCAGGCGTGGACGATGCCATGGCGCTCGTGTTTCAGGCGCTGCATCCGGATATCGAACTGCTCGGCCTGACGAGCGTATTCGGCAACGCGACGATCGAAACGACCACCCGCAACGCGCGCTTTCTCGCCGGACGGTTCGCCGCCGGCGTGCCGGTCGCGCGGGGCGCGGCGGCGCCGCTCAAGCGAAGCGCGCCCGAGCCGCTCGCATGGATTCACGGCGACAACGGGCTCGGCAATATCGCACTGGATACAACGGACGAGGCTCCGCTCGACGCGCGTCCCGCGCACCGCTTCATCATCGACACGGTGCGCGCGCATCCCGGCGATGTCACGCTGCTCGCGGTGGGCCCGCTCACGAACCTTGCGCTCGCGCTGGCCGACGATCCGCAGATCGCCTCCCTCGTCAAACAGGTGGTGATCATGGGCGGCGCGTTCGGCACGGACGGCGTGCTCGGCAACGTCACGCCCGCGGCGGAAGCCAATATCCTGGCCGACCCTGATGCCGCCGACATCGTGCTCGGCGCGGCGTGGCCAGTCGCGATCGTCGGGCTGGACGTCACGCAGCCCACCATCATGAGCCACGAGTATCTGGCGTCGCTACGCGAACGCGGCGGCGCGGCCGGTCAGTTCGTATGGGAAGTGTCGCGGCACTACGAGGCGTTTCACGAGCAAAGCGCGCAACTGGCGGGTATCTACGTGCACGATTCGTCGGCGGTGGCCTATATGCTGGCGCCGCATCTCTATACGACGCGCAGCGGCCCCGTGCGTGTGCTGACGGACGGCATCGCGGTGGGTCAGACCATCCAGAAGCCGGCGACTATGCCCGTGCCCGCGCCGGCTTGGGATAGCCGGCCCGATTGCAAGGCGTGTATCGGGGTGGACGTGCCGGGTATGCTGGCGCTTTACGAGCGCACTATTTGCGGCACGCTGTGAACGTGAAAGAGGCGCTTGCCTGACGCGCCGGCGCATTGCCCGATTGATCTGAGGTAAGCCGCTGTGCAATGCAACACGGCGGCTCGCGTCAATCCTGGCCGGTGCCGATCTTCAATCTTTGCTACATTCTGCACACGCGCCGCATTCGCGCCCCCTGAAGCTCTCGCTCGTGGAGGCAAGCGCGTGATCGAAATCTATCAAGAGGCCAAAGATGCGAATTCTTGTAGTAGGGGCGGGCGCCGTAGGCGGCTATTTCGGCGGCCGTCTCGCAGCGGCGGGCCAGGACGTGACCTTTCTCGTGCGTCCAGGCCGGGCGGAAAAACTCAAGCGTGACGGGCTCGTCATCAGCAGCGTGCGCGGCGATCTCAGCCTGCCCGATCCGCAAACCATTCTCGCCGGCGTCGGCGCCGAGCCGTTCGATCTGGTGCTGCTGAGCTGCAAAGCCTACAGTCTCGACGACGCCATCGACTCCTTCGCGCCGCTCGTCGGCGAGTCGACGCTGATTCTGCCGATGCTCAACGGCATGCGCCATATCGACGTGCTCAACGAAAAGTTCGGCGCGGCGCGCGTGCTGGGCGGCCAATGCGTGATCGCCGCCACGCTCAATGCCGAGCAGCACATCGTGCATCTGAACGACATGCATGCGATCACGTTCGGCGAACAGGCCGGCGGCACCTCGGAGCGTGTTCAGGCGATCGCCGAGGCCATGGCCGGCGCGAATTTCGACACACTGGTCAGCGACAACATTTTGCTGCGCATGTGGGAGAAGTGGGTGTTCCTGGCCACGCTTGCAGCCAGCACGTGCTTGATGCGCGGTTCGGTCGGCGATATTCTGGCTGCGCCGGACGGCAAGCGCGTGATCGAGAATCTGCTCGGCGAGTGCCGCGCGGTGGCCGAGCACAACGGCTTCACCATGGGCCCGGACTTCGACGCACGCGCCACCCAAACGCTCTTCACGCCTTCGCCGCTCACCGCGTCCATGTTGCGGGATGTGGAAAACCATTCGCATACCGAGGCGGATCACATTCTCGGCGATCTGATTTCGCGCGGCGGCGACGCGCAAAAAGGCGAGCACGGCTTGTCGTTGTTGCGCATCGCCTATAGTCATCTGAAGACGTATGAAGCGAGGCAGGCCCGCACGTCCTGAGCGATGCCATGGGCACGAATCGGGACTTCACGGGCATGGCCAACAGCCTAACGATCAGAGGTGAAGCATGCCGAGCCCCATCGGATCAGTGCCCGCACTCAGTGCCGCTTCGGCCACGATCTTCTCGATCGGCATCGTCTTTCTCGGCTACTGGGGTTTGTATGAGCCGACCCAGTGGCGAGTCGCCGACGTCTTCGTGTTCGTGTCCGCGCTGATCGGATTCGCCTGCCTCGGGCTGGTGCCGTGGGTCGCCACGAGTCCTGTCGAACCCGAAGGCAGCGATAGCCGGATTCGCATTGCGCGGCATCTGTTTCTTGTCGGCGTGGTGGGGATCTGGCTGGCGGTGGCGATGTCGGTGATTTTCTAGAACGACACCCACGCTCACGCATAAAAAACGCGCGCCTTGCACAGTTGCAAGGCGCGCGTTTTCGTTGATGCGCAACCAGTCAGCGCTTAGCGCTCGATCTGCCGGTTCCAGCGCGTATCCCACTGCGCGCGGTGCGCGTTGATCGTGTCCCAATCCACCACCGTCACCTTGTGCACCAGGTCGTCGACGTTGCCGAGGCTTTGCTGCATGGGCGGCGTCATCTTCGCGAGACGGTTGGTGGGTATCTGGCGCCCGGCTTCGGCGGCCTTGGTCTGCGCCGGCGCGGACAACAGGAATTGCGCGAGCTTCTGCGCCAGTTGCGGATCGGGGTTGTTGTTGACCACGCACAAGTCGACCAGCAACAGCACCGGACCTTCCTTCGGATTCACATAGCCGACCGGAATGCCCTTGTCCGCCAGATCGCCCACGGCGGTCGGCGTCAACGGGAACAGGCCCGCCTCGCCGGTCTGGACCATTTCGGAAATCTTCGCGGAGTTCGGCACGTACTCGACGACGTTCGGTCCCACCGTGCTCGCCCATTTCGTGAAGCCCGGCTCCACGTTCTGCTCGCTGCCGCCCATCAGGCGGTTGATGGCGAGAAAGCCGTGCAGCCCGAAGGTGCTGCTCGGCGCCGACTGGAACACCACCTTGCCCTTGTATTTCGGATCGGCGAAATCCATCCACGAGGTCGGCGGCGCCCAGCCTTTTTCAGCGAACAGCTTCTTGTTGTACGCAATACCGGTCATGCCGAGTTGCACGCCCGCGCCCATGTCGTCCTTCATGCGCGCGAACGGATAGAGCTCCTTGAGCACGGGCGCATCGTCGAGCTTCTTGCACACGCCCATGCTGACCGCGCGCGCCATCACGCCGTCGTCGAGAAACACCACGTGGATCTGCGGGCTCGCCTTGTTGGCGAGCAGCTTGGCGAGAATGTCCGACGACGTGCCCGGCACCACAACCACCTTCACATTGTTGGCCTTCTCGAAGTCGGGCAGTACCTGGCTCGTATAGGCCTTCTCCATCGGGCCGCCGTTCATGCCGATGTAGATCGTCTTGGTTTGCGACCACGCCGGCGCGGCCGCGCTGAATGCGCACAATGCGGCCAGCGCCGCGAGCGTCTTGAACAGTTTCATTGAGGGGCTCCTGAGGTTCACTAAACGAGGACTTAAGCGACCGGTGAGGTCGCGACAGCAGCAAAGCGGCCAATCGAAAAAGCGTCGAGTGGCGTTGCGGTGGCGCCGTCGACGACGAGATCGGCGAGCAGTTCGCCGACGCCCGGCGCGAGCAGGAAGCCGCCGCCTGAAAAACCGAATGCATGCAACAGACGCGGCACGCCACGGCTCGCACCGATGATCGGATTGCTGTCGGGCGTTTCGCCTTCCACGCCGCTCCATGTGCGGATCAGCAGCGCCTCGCGCAAGGCAGGCAGCAGCGTGCACGCGTCGCGCATCACGGCGCGCGTGGTATCCGTCGACGGCTGGCCGTATTCGCCGTCGCCATGTCCGCGTCCGCCGCCGATCACGCAGTTGCCGCGCGCCACTTGTCGCGCGTAGATGCCGCCGCCGTACACGCCCAGGTTGTGGGTGATGAAGAGCGGCAACGGTTCGGTGACCCACATGTTCGGGTAGATCGGTTTCATCGGCGCGGTTTCGCCGAAGTAGCCCGCCACCGTATTCGCCCACGCGCCTGCTGAATTGATGAGCCAGTCGGCGCTGATGCGCAGATCGCCGGCGCGCAGTTGAAAGCGCGTGCCGTCATGATGAATGTCGGTGAGTTCGGTTTGCTCGCGCACATCCGCACCCGCAGCCCGCGCGGCGCGCGCGAAGGCGGGCGACACCAGCCGCGGGTTCGCATGGCCGTCGGTCGCGCACAGCGAGCCGCCCACGGCGGCCGGCCCGAGCCACGGGTAGCGCTGGCGGAACGCCGCGCCGCTGATCAGTTGCGTGTGCAGTCCATACTCGCGCGCCATGTCGGCCCACGTCTGCAGCGCGGCGAGATCGCTTTCGCTGCGAGCAAGGCGCAAATGTCCCGACATCGTGAACTCGCCGTCGATGCCGATCAACTCCGGCAAGCGGTCCCAGATACGTCGTGCGCGGATTGCGAGCGGCATCTGTTCCACCGGTCGGCCCTGGCAGCGCACGCCGCCGTAGTTCACGCCGCTTGCCTGCGCGCCGCAATAGCGCCGCTCGAACAGGCCCACGCGCAAGCCGCGTTTCGCGAGCGCCAGTGCCGCCGATGAACCGACCAGGCCGCCACCCGCAATCGCGACGTCGTAATGCAGCGTGTTACTCATCGCGCGCCTCCGCGGGGATGTCGGCGACGTCGTCGGCATACATTTCCGGCGCGAGCGGAATCGGTTTGACGGGCGGCTGGCTACGCAAACGGCCGACCGCGTCGAGCGGTTTGCCGGTTTCCCCGGCGAGCAGGGTCAGCGCGGCTTCGCCGCACATGCGTCCCTGGCAGCGGCCCATGCCGGCGCGCGTGAGCGCTTTCAGCCGGTTGATCTCATTCGCTTCGCCGCCCCGGATGCAGCGCCGTAATGTGCCCGCGTCGATCTCTTCGCAGCGGCACACGGTCATGTCGTCGGGCCATTGCGACGCGCAGTTGGCCGGCGGCGCGAAGGCTGTTTCGATGCCCTCGCGAAACACCGCGATACGTTTCAGACTGCGCTCGATCGATGCGGCGTCGGGCATGCCCGCACCACGCGGATGCGCGATGCCGAGATCGTCGAGCAAGGCGAGCGCGGCGCGGCGCCCGGCCAGTTCCGCGGCGTCCGCGCCGGCGATGCCCGCGCCGTCGCCGGCAAGATAGAGGCCGGGCACGGAACTGCGGCCCCCCTGGTCCACTTCAGGCAGCCAGCAACGGTTGGTCGCGTCGAAGCGGAAGCGGCAGCCCGCGAGATCGGCGAGTTGCGTCTCGGGTTTGAGGCCGAAGCTCACGCCGACCGCGTCGCATGCAATGGTTTCAGTCGGCGAGCCTTCGCGCGACGCGCGCCATTCGAGCGCTTGCACACCATCCACGCCACGAATGCCGACCAGCGTCACATCACGCTCGATCCGCACACCATGCGTTTTCAGCCAGCCGACGTAATACAGGCCTTTCGCAAAAGTAGCCGGCAGACGCGCGAGTTTCGGCGCCGCGGCGATCTGCCGCGAGAACGGACTCGTGTCGAGCACGGCCATGACTTGCGCGCCGGCTTTCACGTACTGATACGCCACGAGATATAACAGCGGTCCGGTGCCGGCCAGCACGACGCGTCGGCCGATCGCGCAGCCTTGCGCCTTCAGCGCGACCTGGGCCGCGCCGAGCGTGTAGACGCCAGGCAAGGTCCAGCCCGGCACCGGCAGCACGCGGTCGGTCGCGCCGCTGGCGATGATCAGATGCGAGAACGGCACGCGCAGCTCGCGTCCCGCATGCAACGTATCGAGCCGGCCCGCTTCGCAGGCCCATGCGAGTGTGTCGGGGCGATAGTCGAGATGAGGCAGCAGCGCGGCCATGGTCGAATGCAAGGCTTCGGCCTTGTGCGCTTCGAAACCGTAAAGCGTTTTTTTCGAGCGCTCGAAGCCGCCGTTTTCTGGCGGTTGCCGATAAATCTGGCCGCCCCAGCGCGCGTTTTCATCGATCACGATCGGCTTCACGCCAGCCGCGACCAGCGTCTCGGCAGCGCGTACGCCCGCCGGCCCGGCGCCGACGATTACGATGCGGCGTGCGTCGCTCATCGGGCGTCTCCGGTTTTATTCACGGCGCCGAGACCGGCATCGGCGCCGGCTGCGGTCGTGGCGAGCCGCGTCAGCACGCGCATGCCTTCGCTTACGAGCGTCGAGCACGCTCGCACGCGTTTGCCGTCTTCGGTGCGCATCCAGCAGTCCTGGCATGCGCCGATCAGGCAGAAGCCCGCGCGCGGCGCGCCGCTGAATTCGCTTTCGCGCACGTGGCGCTGCTGCATCAGCACAGCGGTCAGCAGCGTGTCGCCTTGCAGCGCGGCGACCTGTTCGCCGTCGAGATAGAAGTGCAGCGTTGCGCGCCGCGTTTCCGCCACGCGAACGAACTGCGGCTCGCGGCGCGCGGCGTCCGCGTGGGTAGACGGCGAATGGGACGGCAGCGTGGACGGCATGAGAGCGTGGTCGGAAGAGGACATCAGTGCTGGCCGATCAGAATGCGGTTCAGACCGTACACGCGGTCGAGCAGCAGCATCGCGCCGCCGGTAATGAAGATCACCAGCGCGGAGACGGAGGCCATCATCGGATCGATCGATTCGGTCGCGTACATGTACATGCGCACCGGCAGCGTGACGGTTTGCGGCGAGGTGACGAAGATCGACATGGTCAATTCGTCGAAGCTGTTGATGAAGGCCAGCAGCCAGCCGCCGGTAATGCCCGGCAGAATCATCGGGAAGGTGATGCGGCGAAACGTGGTCCACGGGTCGGCGCCGAGCGAGTGCGCGGCATGCTCGATACTGCGATCGAGGCCGCTCACCGACGCCAGCACGAGCCGCATTACAAACGGCGTAATGATGATCATGTGCGCGAGCACGAGCCAGGCGAACGAGCCGGTCGCGCCGATCAGCGCGAAGAAGCGCAGCAGCGCGATGCCGAGTACGAGCCCGGGAATCACGAGCGGCGACAGCAACAGGCCATTGAGAAAGCTGCGCCCCGGAAAACGCGCGCGGCCGATGGCAAGCGCGGCGGGCAGCGCCACGATCAGCGACAGCGTCGCCGAAGCGAACGCCAGCTTCAGGCTGTTAAAGAACGCGCCGATGAAATCCGGGTAATTGAGGATCGCGCGGAACCAGCGCAGCGAGACGCCGTGCGTGGGCAACGTGAGCGTTTCGTCGGGCGTGAAGGCGACCAGCACGACGATCACGAGCGGCGCGAGCACGAACGCAATCACTAGCGTATGGAAAATCAGCGCGATGGGGCCGTTTCTTCTCATGATGTTTTCACTGAATATGCCGATGAAATTGCCGATGAATTAACCGAGGCTTCTGGTGTACCTGCGCTCCAGAACCCGGTAATACGTGAGCATCACGATCAGATTCGCGATCAGCAGCAGGAGCGCGATGGTCGCGCCGAGCGGCCAGTTCAGCGAGCCGAGGAATTCGTCGTAGACGGCGGTGGCGGCGACTTTCAGGCGTCGTCCGCCGAGCAGGCCGGGAATCGCGAAGGCGCTCGCCGACAAACCGAACACCATCAGGCTGCCCGACAGAATGCCCGGCGTCAGTTGCGGCAGGACGATGCGGCGCAGCGTGGTGGCGGGCGACGCCATCAGCGAAAGCGCGGCGTTTTCCGTTTGCGGGTCGAGCTTCTGCAACGCGGTCCACACCGGAATCACCATGAACGGCAGCATCACGTGCACGAGTGCGATGACGATCGCGAAGGTGGTGTACTCCAGCTTGTACGGCCCGAGTCCCACCAGACCGAATGCCTGGTTCACGAGGCCGCCGGTGTTGAGCAGCATGCTCCAGCCGAACGCCCGCACCACTACCGAAACGAGCAGCGGCGCGAGAATCACCAGCAGGAACATCGAGCGATACGGATCGCGCATGCGCGATAGTACGTACGCTTCCGGCGTGCCGATCGCGACGCACAACAGCGTGACGAGAAACGCAATGCCGAAGGTGCGCAAAAAGATGGTGTGGTAATACGATGAACTCAGCACTTCCATGTAATTGCCGAACTGGAACGCGGCGATCGGCCCGCTGGCCGGATCGAAGCGATAGAAGGTCAGCACCAGCGTCATCAGAAGCGGCACCAGCACGAGCGCCACGAACAGCAGAAAGGCCGGCGCGCACATCAGCCAGAGCGGCAAAAATGCTTGCCAGGGCGCGCGGCGGGCGTTGGCGGACTTCATGTCGCGGTCGTCGGCGGCGGGCAGCGTACTAGCCATGATGCGCGTCCCGTTGAATGAAGCGGATCGCCTCGCTGTTCCAGTCGACGCCGACCGCCGCGCCTTCGGGCAGCGGCTCCGTGCCTTCGTTCTGGCAGCACACCAGCACTTCGCCGAGGCGGCTGTCCAATCGATACAACCATTGGCTGCCGAGGAAGAAACGGCTCGTCATGGTGGCCGGCACACGTCCCGCGTTCGGTGCGCACAGCCGCAATTTTTCCGGACGGATGCACAAGGTCACCGCGTCGCCGACGCCGACCACGCGCTCGCGCGCCGGCAACTGCGCCGTATGTCCCGTCTCCGCGAGATCGTGGCCGAGGTCGATGCGGATCGCGTCGCCGTCGCGTGCCACCACGGTGCCCGGCAGCATGTTGGCCTTGCCGATGAACTGCGAGACGAAGCGATTTTCCGGGCGCTCGTACGCTTCGTACGGCGTGTCGATCTGCGTGATGCGGCCGGCTTCCATCACCACCACGCGATCGCTGATCGACAGCGCTTCGGATTGATCGTGCGTCACCATGATGGTGGTCGTGCCGATCTTGCGTTGAATGCCGCGCAGTTCGAACTGCATGTCTTCGCGCAGCTTGGCGTCGAGATTCGACATTGGTTCGTCGAGCAGCAGCACCGGCGGCGCGATCACAATGGCGCGGGCAATCGCCACACGCTGCCGTTGACCGCCGGAGAGTTCGCGCGGAAAGCGATGCGCGAGCGTGTCGAGGCGCACCAGCGACAGCGCTTCGCGGATGCGCTCCTTGCGCTCGGCCTTGTCGATGTTGCGCATCTCCAGGCCGAAGCCGACGTTGTCGGCGACGCTCATGTGCGGAAACAGCGCGTAGCTCTGGAAAACGATGCCGAGGCCGCGCTTGTTCGGTTTCATGTGCGTGATGTCGCGGCCGTCGAGCGTGATGCGTCCGCGCGTCGTCTCGACGAAGCCCGCGATCATCTGCAAGGTGGTGGTCTTTCCGCAGCCGGACGGACCGAGCAGCGAAACGAACTCGCCTTTCTCCACCGACAGGTTCACGTCGGTGACTGCCTGCAGATCGCCGAACGATTTCGTTACGTCCGTGAGTGTGAGGAACGACATGATCTGGCCTTTGGATGGTTCGACACCGGTTCAATCGACTACTGCATCGATGACGCCGACTCTAGCTAGCCAAATTACCGTCAGTCAATTTCAAATTCCGTTTACCGGTACAAGATTAGAAAAAATTCCGCCAAACGGAATCTATTCATTGAAACCGGCGGCAGGTGTTCCGCTGTATGGTCTCCGGAAAATCCCTATGAATCATTGATACAACGGTGCCGCGTGGGAAAACTGGCAGAATTCCGCTGACGGATAAAACGCCTTATAGTGTTCCAATCATTGAAATAATTCAGAGCCAATGAAATGAATCCTGCCGCCAAACGAGATGCCGACACCGACACCGCGGACACGGGCAGCGCCCCCGGTCCCGGCATGCTGGAACGCGCGTTCGCGGTAATCCGCGCATTGTCCGAAGCGCAGCCCGACGGCGGACGCGTCACGCGTCTCGCGAAAGCGGTCGGGCTCACGCAAGGCACGGTGCATCGCATCCTGCATGCGTTGATCGCGGAAGGCATTGTCGAACAGGATGAAAGCTCCAAGCTGTACCGGCTGAGTGTGGATTTTTTTGCGCTCGCGGCGCAGGCCGGCAACCCGAGCGGCATGCGCACGCTGTGCCGTCCCGCGTTGTTGCGTCTGTGCGCAAGTCTCGGCGACACGATCTTTCTGCTCGTCAAAAGCAGCTTCGACGCGGTGTGCCTCGACATCTGCGAAGGGCCGTTTCCGATCCGCTCTTTCACAGGCGATATCGGCGGGCGTGTCGCGTTGGGTGTCGGGCAGGGCAGTCTGGCGATTCTGGCGTTTCTGCCCGAGGCGGAGCGCGAGGAGATCATCCGTTTCAACGTGCCGCGCATTCGCGGCTACGGTGTGCTCGACGAAGTGTATTTGCGCACCGAGATCGAACGTGTGCGCCAGTTGGGCTACGCGGGGCGCAATAGCGGCGTGCTCGACGGCATGGCGGGCGTGGCGGTGCCGATTCTGGACCGCACGGGCGTGGCGGTGGGGGCGTTGAGCGTCGGCACGCTGGCCGCACGTCTGGGCGACGACCGTCTGCCGATGGTGGTCGAGTTGTTGCGTCGGCAGGCCGATGCGATCGGCCCGCAAACCAATCCGTTCGATGTCGCGTTGCGCCGGCCGATGCATGGCCTGTCGCGCGCGATGACCACCGAACGGATCACGGGATAAGCGCACGCGCGATCAACGAGGCAGCGCGCAAGCCGCGCCGCCTGTCGAATCGCCTGAGAGCGTTTAGAACACCTTCACCGGCACATTCACCACCAGCCGGTATTCCATGTTGTTGCCGTCCGAATAGTGATACTGGCTGTTGTGCCACATCGCGATGAACGTGATCTTCGTGTCCTTGAAGCGTCCGCTTTGCAGCGTGTAGCTCGGAATAAAGCCGAATTCGTGATGATGGCCATGTACCGGCTCGCCGTTCTTCCAGTACAGATCATGCAGCGGCGCGGAAGGCGAGGCATTCTCCGCCGCGCCCGCCGACGCATCCGCGCCCCAGCCGTATTGCCCCCAGAACATCGCTTTGAGTCCAGGCACGCCGGCGTATTTGCCGTCGAATGTATAGCGCAATTGCAGCGACTGCTCGTGCGGCGCGTTGTAGTCCACGTCCATCGAGTTGGTCAGATAGATACCGTTGGTCTCGTTGACATAGTCGAAGAACTGGTCGCCGAGCACCTGCTGGTAGCCGAGCAAAAGCGCGTGCGGGCCGTGCTGCGCGGAGACCGACACGCTGTACGCATTGCTGTTGATGTGCCCCTGACGCGACGCGCCGGTGTCGTGCGTCGAGTAAATGTTCGCAAGGCCGCTCCACTTGATGGTGGTCGGATCGCCGAACGACTGGGCGACCGAGCCGTAGTACTGACGCCAGACGTCGTCGGCCTGATCGACGTACAGCGCCATCTCGCCGTTCTTCGCGTAGTGCCAGGTGCCGCCCACATACGTCAGGCGATCGATCCGCGTGCCGCCGTACGAGGTGGTGAGATTGGTCAGATTGGTGTGGCCGCGGGCGTCGACTTTGGTGAAGCTGCCGGCCTGCAATTCAGTGTGCGCGAGATCGTTGCTGACCATCGAGACGCCGAGAAAAGTCGGCGGCAACGCGCGGTTGTCGTGCGGTTCGAGGAACGGGTTTGTCACGTCCTGCAAACCGTACTTCACGACCGTTTCCGAAATGCGTCCCTTGATGTCGTACATGCCGGGATACGCCCACGCGAGTTGCTGCGAACCGCCGCCGTCCTTGCCCACGTGCACCATGTTGCCCGCGCCATTGCCGCCGTCGAGCTTGAGTGCGCCGAACAGCGACGCATCGACGCCGAAGCCGATCAGCCCTTGCGTGTAGCCGGATTCAAAGTTGGCCTGCGCGCCTTGAACCCACGCGTGACGGTAAATCGTGTTGGGCGCCTGGAAGTAGTCGGCGTAGTTGCGAAACTGCAGATTCAGATGGCTGTCCGCGATGAAACCCTTGCTTGCCATTTGGCTCGAAAGCGGCGCGGGCGGCGTCACGGTCTGACTGGCCTCGGCGTTGACGACGGCGTTGGTGGTATCGGGTTGGTCGTTACGCACGTGGCCACCTTGCTCCGCCCGGCGCTTGCCGGAAGCATCGATTTGCTGCGTTGGCGTGGTTTGCGCGAGTTGCGCGGGGGACGACAACGTTTGCGCGACCGTTTGAGTTTTAGACGCCTCGGAGGTGGGCTCCGTGACGCCGTCGTCGGCATACGCGTTGGCGGCTAGTGTCAGTGCGGGAAGCGTGAATGCGCAGTAAAAGAACGTTGCTGCTCCGGTTTTTTTTGACCGGCTTTTTGATCGGGTATCTTTCATTGAGTACGTCTCTGATTATTGTGGTGAATCTTTGGCTGGCGCTTAGCCAGTCCATGCTTATCGCTCGTTCCGCGGTTGGCAGGACGAACGAATCCAGCGGCGCGGCGGCCTGCCGCGCCGGGAATACGGTTTTGATTTCTCGGGTTCTTCGGTGAGCTGGCGGTGCGCCGGCGGCACTTACCTCACGGCGTCGTCAACGCGAATACACGCGACCCGTGTTGCCCTGGCGCCGTGCGTGACGGGCTGCGGAATCTCCCTGGCGCAGGCGTCGATTGCATCCGGGCAGCGCGTGCGAAATGCGCAACCGGAAGGCGGATTCAGCGGCGAGGCAATCTCGCCGCGCAACAGCAGATGACGGCGTGCGCGCTCCACCACCGGATCGGCCACCGGCACGGCGGAGAGCAACGCGCGCGTGTACGGATGGCGCGGTGTGCCATATACCTCGCGCTTGTCGCCGAATTCCATCACCCGGCCCAGATACATCACCAGCACGCGGTGGCTGATCGCTTTGACCACGGCCAGGTCGTGCGCGACGAACAGCAAGGAGAGCGACAGTTCGCGCTGCAAATCGCGCAGCAGGTTGACGATCTGCGCCTGGATCGACACGTCGAGCGCGGAGACCGGCTCGTCGCAGATCACCAGTTGCGGTTCGCCGATCAGCGCGCGCGCAATGCCGACGCGCTGACACTGCCCGCCGGAAAACTCATGCGGATAGCGGCGCAGGTGTTGCGCGTTAAGACCGACGCGTTCGAGCATGGTCAGCACGCGCCGCTGCACGTCGGCACGCGCGATGTCCTGGCCGTGCGTCATCAAAGGCTCGGCGACGATCTGTTCGATCGTCATGCGCGGATCGAGCGAAGCGAGCGGATCCTGGAAAATCATCTGCACGTCGCGGCGCAAACGCGAGGTATCGCGGCGCGCGCCGGGCAGCACGGTTTCGTCGCCGAGCCAGCGCACACTGCCGCTCGCCACCGGCGCGAGTCCGATGATCGCGCGCGCCAGTGTCGACTTGCCGCAACCCGATTCGCCGACGAGTCCCACGGTTTCGCCGCGCCGCACGTTGAACGACACGCCGTCCACCGCGCG
Organism: Paraburkholderia sp. BL6669N2; assembly: GCF_003387275.1. Taxonomy (NCBI): domain Bacteria; kingdom Pseudomonadati; phylum Pseudomonadota; class Betaproteobacteria; order Burkholderiales; family Burkholderiaceae; genus Paraburkholderia; species Paraburkholderia sp. BL6669N2. The sequence goes on from NZ_QUNA01000002.1 coordinate 4,162,375, forward strand.
CAGCGTCGCTTTGCCGGACCACGGAAAGCCGCCGCGCGGCACGCCGAATTGCACCTTGAGATTGTCGACGCGCAGGAGCGTGGCCGCGTCCTGGCTTGCGATAGGCGTGGCGTTCATACGTGTTGTGCCTCCAGGATTTCGCCTACCGGCTTAAAGCATGCGCGCAGGGCGTCGGGATAGCCTTCTGCAGCAACAAGGGACGGCCGCGATTCGCGGCAGCGTTCGGTGCAATACCCACAGCGCGGCGCGAACGCGCAACCTGCGCCGACTTCGCCAGGCAGCGGCGGATTGCCCGGAATGGTTTGCAGCGGACGGTCGTCGTCATCGTCGGTCAGACGCGGCAGCGCGTTCAACAGGCCGAGCGTGTACGGATGCGTCGGCGCGGCGAACAGCGCGGCGGCGCTCGCCTGCTCGACGGTCTGGCCGGCATACATCACCATCACGTCGTCGCACAGGCCGGCAACGACGCCCATGTCGTGCGTGATCAGAATGATCGCCGTGCCGCGTTCGCGATTCAGTTCGCGCAGCAGTTCGATGATCTGCGCCTGCACGGTGACGTCCAGCGCGGTGGTGGGTTCGTCGGCGATCAGGATTTCCGGTTCGGAGAGCAGCGCCATCGCGATCATCACGCGCTGGCGCATGCCGCCGGAAAACTCGTGCGGATACATGCCGATGCGGCGCGCGGCATCGGGAATGCGCACCGATTCGAGCGTTTCGATCGCACGGCGGCGCGCTTTGCGGCGCGACATCTTGCGATGCAGTTGCAGCGTCTCGGTCATCTGACGTTCGATCGTGAGGAACGGATTGAGCGAGGTCATCGGGTCCTGAAAGATCATGCCGATGCGGTCGCCGCGAATCTTGTTCAGCGCCGCTTCGTTCATGGTCAGCAGATTCTCGCCGCGATAAGTCGCGCTGCCGGACACCTTGCCGTTGCCGGCAAGCAGGCCAAGCAGCGCCATCACAGTCTGGCTCTTGCCCGAGCCCGATTCGCCGACAATGCCGAGCGTGCGGCCCGCCTCGAGTGAAAACGACACGCCTTGCACCGCGTCGACGGGTGCGCCTTCGCGGCGCGTAAAGCGCACGCTGAGGTCTTTGACTTCGAGTAGCGGCATGTCAACGGTCCTTCGGGTCGAATGCGTCGCGCAGACCATCGCCGACAAAATTCACGCAATACAGCGTCACGCACAGCATCACGGCCGGGCACAGCAGCAGCCACGGCATCGATTCGAGCTTCTGCGCGCCGTCCTGAATCAGCACGCCCCAGCTCGTCATCGGTTCCTGCACGCCGAGGCCGAGGAACGACAGCACCGATTCCGTCAACACGATATTCGGCACCGTCACGCTGGCGTACACCACGACCACGCCGAACAGATTCGGCACGATGTGACGCGCGATGATCGAACGCGAACTCACGCCGATCGCCTTCGCGGCGTCGATGAATTCGCGCGAGCGCAGCGACAGCGTCTGACCACGCACCACGCGCGCCATATCGAGCCATGAAAACGCGCTGATGGTGAGCACCACCAGATAGAAGGCGCGGCCGAACATGGTCATCATCAGAATGGCGATCAGCATGTAGGGAATCGCGTACATCATGTCGACGATGCGCATCATCACCGCGTCGACGCGCCCGCCGAGATAGCCCGCGGTCGCGCCATACGCGACGCCGATCAACCCCGACACCAGCGTGCCGAGCAGCCCGACTTCGAGCGACACGCGTCCGCCCTGCAGCGTGCGCGTGAGCAGATCGCGGCCGAGTTCGTCGGTGCCGAACCAGTGCATGTTCTGCAAAGTGGGCGACAGGCTGATCGCGCTCCAGTCGCTATCGATCGGGTTGTTCGGCAAAAGCCACGGACCGGCCACGCAGGCGATCACGATCAGCATCAGCACGACGAAGCCGGCGAAGGCGGCGCGGTTGCGCACGAAGCGCCACGCGGCGGTGGCGAGCGGGCCGCGCGAACGCGGCGCCCTGGCGATGGCCGCGAGCGGATCGAGCGCCGCGGCAGTCGATTGAAGAGAGCGGGGCATGGATCAGTACCGGATGCGCGGATCGAGCCACGCATACGCGAGGTCGACCAGCAGATTGAACAGCACCGCAACGGCGGTGGTCAGCACGACGAGGCCGAGCACGAGGGTGTAATCGCGATTGATCGCGCCGTTGACGACCAGTTGACCGAGACCCGGCAGCGCGAACACCGATTCGGTCACCACTGCCGCGGTGATCGACGAGATGCAGATCGAGCCGAGCAGCGAGACGACCGGCATCAGCGCTGGTTTCATCGCGTGACGCAGGACGATCGTGCGGCCCGGCAAACCCTTGGCGCGCGCCGTGCGGATGAAGTTGCCCGACAGCACTTCGATCATGCTGCCGCGCATCACGCGCGCAATCGCGGCGACGTTGATGATGGTGAGCAGCACGATCGGCAGCACGCGGTAGCGCCACTCGCCTTCGCCCCAGCCGCCGGCCGGCAGCCAGCCGTGTCCTTCGGAGGTTTTCAGCAGGATCGCGAAGATCCACACGAGCACCGGCCCCAGCACGAAGGGCGGCACCACGTTGCCGAGATTGCCGAGCACCATCACGAAGTGATCGACGAAGCGGTCGCGCCGCACCGCGGCCACCGTGCCGAGCGCGACGCCGATCACGAGCGCGATCGGCACCGACACGCCGCCCACGCCGAGACTCACCGGCAGCGCCTTCCACACCAGGTCGTTGACCGACCAGTCGGCGTAGCGGAACGACGGCCCGAGGTCGCCGTGCAGCAGCGAGCCGAGGTAGTGGAGGTACTGCAGCCACAACGGTTCGTCGAGGTGATACTTGGCGTTGAGGTTCGCCAGCACGGCTGCCGAGAGTTGCTTCTCGGTGTCGAACGGGCCGCCCGGGGTGAGATGCAGCAGCAGATAGCACGCGGTGATCACGGCGAGAATCGTCGGGATCGCCCAGAGCGTGCGGCGCAGCGTATAGGCCAGCATGACGGTGCTCCCGCGTTTAGTGCTTGGTCAGATACATGTCTTGCGTGGCGCGCATGTCGAGGTAGTTGGTCGGCTTATAGCCGCCTACGTACGACTTGACCAGCCGGTCTGCCGAATACTGGAAGAGCGATACCACAGGGTAATCGTTCATGGCCAGATCGTGTGCCTGCGTGAACAGCGCGGTGCGCTTCGCGTCGTCGAGCTGCTGGTTGCCTTCGTCAATCAGCTTGTCGACTTGCGGGTTGCAGTAGCGCTGGTCGTTCTGCACGCTGTTGCAGCGGATCAGATCGAAGAACGAGTTGGCGTCGTTGTAGTCGACGAACCAGCCGTCGCGCGAGGCCTGCACCTTGCCTTCGTGGCGTTGCTTGAGCAGCACCTTGTATTCGACGTTTTCGAGCTTTGCCGTGACGCCGAGCTTGGTGCGCCATTCCGACGTGGCGAACAGCGCCACCTTCTTGTGCAGGTCGTTGGTGTTGTAGGTGAGCGTGAACGTCAGCGGCTTCGCGTCCGAATAGCCCGCGGTCTTCAGCAGGTTGCGCGCGTAGTCGATGCGTTTGGGCATCGGCCAGCTGGCCCACTCCGGCGTGAAGACGCCCGAGCCTTCGGTGCCCTTGGCGATCAGGCCGTACATCGGCACTTCGCCGTCGGCGGTCAAACGCTTGGTCAGCAGGTCGCGGTCGAGCACCATTGCCAGCGCCTGGCGCACGCGCTTGTCTTTGAAGGCGGGGTCTTCGTTATTCAGGCTGTAGTAGTACGTGGCGATCTGCAGGCCGGTTTTCAGCTCGGGGCCGAACTGCTTGCTGACCTGCGCGTACACGCCTGACGGAATCGAATACGTGTAGTCGAACTGGCCGGCCTGGTACATGCGCATCGCCGTTTCGTCGTTTTCGATCGGCAGGTAGGTCACTTTCGTGATCACGACCTTGCCGTTATTCCAGTATGTCGGGCTTTTGGTCGCCACGAGACGGTTGCTCGGCTGCCAGTCGGTCAGCGCGTACGGGCCGTTGCCCACGAAGTTGCCCGGACGGGTCCAGTCGCCGCCGAACTTCGTCACGACCGCGCGGTTGACCGGCGTCATCGTCGCCATGGCTGTCAGCTGCGGGAAAAACGTGGCGGGCACTTCGGTGGTGACTTCGAGTGTGTAGGGATCGACGGCGCGCACGCCGAGGCTCGTCAGCGGCGCCTTGCCCGCGAGAATCGCCTTGGCGTTTTTCACGAATTCGACCAGTACCGTGTATTTCGAACCCGTCTTCGGATCGAGCACGCGTTGCCACGAGTAGACGAAATCGGCCGCCGTGACCGGCTGGCCGTTGCTCCAGCGCGCATCGTGGCGCAGCTTGAAAACCCATGTATTCGGTCCGCTACGCGACCACGACTCAGCGACACCGGGCACGATCGCGCCGCTCGCGTCCATGCGCGTCAGGCCCTCGAACAGGTCGAGCCCGATCGTGTTGCCGGTCCATGACTCGATATGCGCGGGGTCGAGCGATTCGGTTTCGCCCGGCACCTGGCGAGTCATCTCCTGGCTGGCGGCGAGCGTGACGCCGGCGGGCACCGTAACGGCGAAAGCGGAAGGGGCAAACGTGAGGACGAGCGCGGTCAGCGCCGCCGTGTAGACGAACGGGGTTTTCATCGGTTGAGATCGCAGGAAAGGTCGAGAGAGAAACGCGCTGGCGCCAGGGCGCCCGTTTAGCTGCGTTGCTCGGGCCAGGGCGGCCCTTGTTGCTCGTGGTGGTAGCGCGACATGCAGGATTCCTTACATTGCGTAATGCAGGCAATCCCTCGCCGGCTCAACCGGATAAGGTGCCCGCCCTTTAGAACAGTCTTGGTGTGCCCACCCAGACGACCACCGACTCGATGCGCGCGGTGTTCACCCAGCTGTGCGGCACCGTCGATTCGTAATGCGCGCTGTCTCCCGCGTGCAACACGAACGTCTTGCCTTCCAGCGTCAACGACACTTCGCCGTCGATCACATAAACAAACTCTTCCCCGGCATGCGTGGTGACTTCCGAGCGCTTCTGCCCGGGCGGCATCCTCACCAGGATCGCTTCGAGCTGACGGCCGCCCGTCAAGTTGGTCAGCCGCGCAAACAGATTGGCCGAGTCCGCAAAACCGAAAAACTTCAACTGATCGCCCCGGCTCACGCAGCGTTCCTCGCTGGGTGTGTCGACGAAATACTGCACCGTGACCCCGAGTGCGTGGGCGATACCGGCCAACGAAGTGATGGACGGTGACGCCAGCCCGCGCTCGACTTGCGACAAAAACGGCTTGGAAATACCCGCTGCGGTTGCCGTGTCATCCAGCGTGCGCTTGAGCCGTTGGCGCAGCGCGCGGATCTTGCTGCCGATTTCTAAAGCCGGATTGCTTTTTTGAATTGTCGTGACCATAGCAGGAGGAAATTAGCCCGTCAAAATTTGTTTGATATAAGTAAATATGGTTTGATTGCGGTCTTGGGCGGGACTGCAGGTCTTTTCAGCCTTGGGTGGTTGCGAGTGACCACATTTCGAGACTGGACTCTATGTTGCCAGAATCGAAACTAACCGCGGCCAAAACGACCGTTTATTTCTGGAAACGGCGAACAATCGGCGTATCGACCGCGGTCTGCATGCTGATAAACGCGGTTATGCAATACGAGTATCAGGACGATTAAGCGTATGACACCAAAGGTTATTTCCGACGGCACTCGTCGATTTGGCGAAAAGACATGGCTGTAAGAGCAAGTAATCGACGCGAACTCAGTGGATTCCCTGAGTGACTTGGGATGTATCTGTTTGCAGAATCAGGCCCGCTTGCGGACGGGCGCGCATTGGGACACCACACGTGCGCATCCGGCCGCTGTTTATCATTTCGCCCGCAGCGATCCTGCGTGGCGGAGCACTGTCCGGCACGTTCCAACCGAACGGCGGCCGGCACAAGGACATGACTATCACCGCCGATTCTTTCCACCGCGCGCTTTACGCCCGCCGCCGCGCGGTAACGCCTCTCTCTGCGGCCCCCGGAATCTCCCTTGTTCGCCATGCTTTATCATTGGGCCCGCTCCGCATGCCGGAGCCCGGGCCCGGTGTGGCGCAGCGTCCTCCAGGAGGACTTGCCGCGGGCCGTTTCGCGAGGCGGGCGTTGATCCTATCCCCTGGTTTATCCGGTGGTTTGGCGCTTTAGCGCGCGCAAGAGCGGGCTAAAGCGCTGCATCAGTGCGCCTGTGCATCCACGTGAGAGTGCACGCTTCGCCGACTGTCTTTCCAGCTTCCGTTTCACGCGCCGCGCGGCCAGTTCGCGCGACGCCGCAACCGTTTGAACAAGAGGTACACGATGAATTCATCCAATCCGGCGGGCGCACGCGTCTCGCAGACCCGTTCGTTTTCGACGGTCTTTCTGATCGAGATGTGGGAGCGCTTCGGCTATTACGGCATGGCCGCGCTGCTGGTGCTGTTCATGATCGACAAGCTGCAGTTCACCGACAGCCACGCCACGCTCACGTGGGGCGCGTTCACGGCGCTGGTGTACGCGTCGCCGTCGATCGGCGGCTGGATCGGCGACAAGATTCTCGGGGCGCGGCGCACGATGATCTTCGGCGCCGGCGTGCTGTCGGCCGGTTATTTCATGCTGGCGCTGCCGAATGACCAACTCGCCTATATGTACGCGTCGCTCGGCGTGATCGTGGTGGGCAACGGCCTCTTCAAGGCCAACGCGGCGAATCTGGTGCGCCGTATCTATGAAGGCGACGACGCGCGCATCGACAGCGCGTTCACGATCTACTACATGGCGGTCAACATCGGCTCGACGGTGTCGATGCTCGCCACGCCGTGGATCAAGGACCATTGGGGCTGGCATACGGCCTTCGCCGTTTGCTGCGCGGGGATGCTGTTGTCGGTGCTGAACTACTTCATCATGTTTCGCACGCTCGCGCATATCGGCTCCGCGCCGGACGCCGAACCGGTGCGCTGGAAGCGCGTCGGCGCGGTCGCGCTGGGCGGTCTCGCGCTCGGCGCTACGACCATGTTCGTGCTGCAGCATAAGGCGATCGCGGTGGCCTGCGTATACACGGCGGGCGTCGCGATTCTGGCGATCTTCGGCTACATGCTGATCAAGTGCGAGCGCTCGGAGCGCTCCGGGCTGGTCGCCGCGTTGATCCTGACGGCGCAGGTGATCCTGTTCTTCGTGTTCTACGTGCAGATGTCGACGTCGCTCACGCTGTTCGCGCTGCGTAACGTCGATCCGCGTTTCATTCTGTTCGGCCAGACGTGGTTCACGTGGAGCGCCGCGCAGTTCCAGGCGCTCAACCCGATCTGGATCATGTTGCTGAGCCCGCTGCTCGCGCTGCTGTATACGAAGCTCGCGAAGAGCGGCAAGGACGTGCCGGTGGCGGTGAAGTATGCGGTCGGCTTCGCCGTGGTCGCGGCCGGTTTCTTCGTCTATGCGGCAAGCGGCAACTACGCGGTGAACGGGCGCGTGTCGTCGTGGTTCATGGTGGGCGGCTACGGCCTGTATTCGCTCGGCGAATTGCTGGTGAGCGGCCTGGGGCTCGCGATGATCGCGCGCTACGTGCCGGCGCGCATGAGCGGTTTCATGATGGGCGCGTACTTCGTGGCGACCGGCGTGTCGCAATATCTGGGCAGCGTGGTGGCGAATTTCGCGCAGATGCCGGCGGGCGATATGGATCCGCTGGAATCGTTGCCGCTTTATACCAAGCTGTTTACCGGCCTCGGCTGGCTCGCGGCGGTGGGCGCGCTGGTGGCAGTTCTGCTGCTGCCGTTGATGCGCAAGCTCTCGCGCGAACATCAGCGTTGCAGCGACGAGGCGCGCGAGAGCGCGCGGCAAACGGCTGCGTTGAATGGGGTGGTGGCGGAGTAATCACGCTCGGGTTGACGAACGAGGCGCACGCCGTGACGTGCGTCGGTAAAACAGGAATGGCGCGCCTCGCAACGCAAGGCGCGCCATTTTTGCATGGGGAAGCGCCGCGCGCGCTGAAGTGCCCAAAGTGTCCATCCGATAGCACAGCCGGAGGTAAGCTAACGGTTGCAATTGGTCTTCCCACGCAACCGTTTCCCAAACACCCGAGGTAGCCACCCGGATGGAAATCCATATCGCGGTAGAAGGTCATCACGATCTGTCCGGCCAGATCTATCGCCAGTTGCGCGCGGGTATTCTCGAAGGACGCCTTGCGGGCGGCACGCGTCTGCCGTCCACGCGCGACCTCGCCACGCAACTGGGCGTGTCGCGCAAGACCACGCTCGACGTGTTCGAGCGGCTGCTCTCCGAAGGCTATCTGAGCGCGCGCGGCGGCTCGGGCACCTTCGTCGCCGACGGTCTGGAGCGTCTGCCGGTGGCGCGCTCGGCACATGCGCGGGCCGCGGAGTCGTCGCGCGAGCGGGCCAAGGCGAAGGCTGCCGCACGCGCCCAGCCGCTGTGGGACGAGATGCCCGAGAGCCTGCCCCTGCCGAAGCCTTCGGTGGCGTCGCCGCAAGACTTCGTCGGCGGCGCGACCGACAAGACGCTATTTCCTTTCGACGTCTGGCGCCGCTGCGTGAACCACGCGTTGCGTGCCCAGGCGCGCGGCCCCGGCATCTATCGCGACACGGCCGGCGAGCAGGAGCTGCGCCTCGCGATCTCGCGCTATCTGGCCTTCAACCGCGCGGTCACAAGCAACTGGGAAGACGTGATCGTCACGCAAGGCGCGCAGCACGCGCTCGATCTGCTGGCGCGCATCACCTTGCGCGCGGGCGAAGTCGCGGCGATCGAGGATCCTGGCTATACGCCGGCGCAGGCGTGCCTGAAGGCCACCGGCGCGCGCGTGGTGCCCGTGCCGGTGGACGCTGAAGGCCTGATCGTCAGCAAGCTGCCGGACAAGGCGCGGCTCGTCTACGTGACGCCCTCGCATCAGTTTCCGCTCGGCATGCCGATGAGCCTCGAGCGGCGTGTGGAATTGCTCGAATGGGCGCAGAAACGCGGCGCGGTGATCATCGAGGACGACTACGACTGCGAGTACCGTTTCGAAGGACGGCCGATGGAGCCGCTGAAAAGTCTCGACCGCGCCGGACTCGTCGCCTATGTCGGCACGTTTTCGAAGACGATCTTTCCCGAGCTGCGCGTCGGCTATGTGGTGCCGCCGGCCTCGCTCTACGGTGCGCTCATCAAGGCGCGCCAGATCGGCGACTGGCACGGCTGCACGCTCACGCAAACGGCGCTCGCGTCGTTCATGCTCAACGGTGAATTCGCCAAGCATCTGCGGCGCATGCACAAGACCTACGCGGCGCGCCGCGCGATGCTGCTCGATCATCTGCACGGCGGTCTCGCGCCCTGGTTCGATCCGATCGTGCCGACGGCCGGCATCCACATGGCGGCGCGTCTGAAAACGCCGCTGACGGAAGAAGCGGTGGTGAGCGCGGCGCGTGAAGCATCGATCGGCTTGTATGGACTCGCGCGGTTTCATGTGCGCGCGAAGGCGCAGCCGGGCCTGATGTTCGGCTACGGCAATATCGCGGTCGAGCACATCGATGCCGCGCTCACGAAGCTCGCCGGCATCCTGCCGCGGCTCGCGCAATAGGCCCGCGATCCGCGCCTGCAGATTACTTATAGCTATCCGATGCCATACAAATCATTGTCATAAAGCCACCGTACGCTTGCGCCTCTGTAATTGTTTGTAAGGCAGAGCCGGCCCGATGGACCGGCATGACAACACAACAAACCGGAGGGCGGTAAGGATGCGAGTGACCTTGATGGCGGGCAAGCGGCTGCGCGCGCGTGGCGCGATCGGCGCGGTGGGAACCTTGGGTGCGCTGAGCGCGATCGGTATCGCCGTGGGTATCACGGCGTGCAGCAGCAGCGTGGACACGCCCGCGCCGGCAGTGGCGAACGGCACGACCGCGACGCTCGCGTTGCTGGAAACCACCGACATCCATACCAATCTGCTGAGCTACGACTACTACAAGCTGGCGGAAGACAAGTCGCTCGGTCTGGAGCGCACGGCGACGCTGATCGCGGCGGCGCGCAAGGAATTTCCCAACACGCTGTTGCTCGACGACGGCGACACGATCCAGGGCACCGCGCTCGCCGATTATCAGGCGCAAGTCGCGCCGGTCGATTGCCAGACCACGCTCGGCGTCTACAAGGTCATGAATCTGCTCAAGTACGATGCGGGCACGATCGGCAATCACGAATTCAACTACGGCCTGCCGTTTCTCGCGCAAGTCACCGGCAGTGCGTTCGATGTGCCGAACATGAGCCCGGTCGCCTCGCAGCCGGCCTGCGCGGGGCCGAACTTTCCGCTGGTGCTCTCCAACGTGCTCGGCGCGAAATCGCAGCAGCCGATCTTCAAGCCATACACGATCCTCGAACGCACGATCACGGCCACGACACCCGACGGCAAGACCGTCAGCGCGCCGGTGAAGATCGGTGTGATCGGCTTCACGCCGCCCGCGATCATGGCGTGGGACAAGCGCTGGCTCGACGGCAACGTCTATACGCAAGGCCTCGTGGAAAGCGCGTCGAAGTACGTGCCGGAAATGAAGGCGAAGGGCGCGCAGATCATCGTGGCAATGTCGCATGGCGGCCTCGATAACTCGACCTATTCGCCGTCGATGGAAAACGGCAGCTATTATTTGTCGAAAGTGGCCGGCATCGACGCGATGCTGATCGGCCACTCGCACCAGGTTTTCCCCGATAAAAACAGCACCGTCACGCAATTCAATCTGCCGGGCGTCGACAAGGTGAAGGGCACCGTCAACGGCGTGCCGACCGTGATGGCGAATTTCTGGGGCAAGCATCTCGGCGTGATCAAGCTCGCGTTGAACTACACGAACGGCACGTGGACGGTGGACCGCACCTCGAGCACCGCGGAAGCACGCTCGATCCAGAACGCGGATAAAAGCTACGTCGCCGTCGATCCGTCGATCTCGCAGGCAATCGCCGCCGAACACGCCGCGACCATCAACTACGTGAAAACGCCGATCGGCACGACCGATTTCCGCATGACCACTTACTTCGCGGATGTGGGCGACGTGTCGGCAATCGAGATCGTGAACCAGGCGCAAGCGGCCTACACGCAGGACTATATCAACGCGAATCTGCCGCAATATGCGGGCATTCCGGTGCTTTCGGTGAGCGCGCCGTTCAAGAGCGGCTTCGGCGGCGGTAACGATTTCACCGACGTCGCGCAAGGCAACGTGGCGATCAACAACGCCGCGGACCTCTACCTGTACCCGAACACGATCTACGCGGTGAAGGTCACGGGCGCCGATCTGAAGGCCTGGCTCGAAACCGCGGCGAAGCGCTTCAACCAGATCGATCCCGCGAACACCGCTTCGCAGGCGCTCGTCAGCACGTATCCCGGTTATAACTTCGACATGATCACGTCGAAGGATTTCAGCTACGAAATCGACGTCACGCAGGCGGTCGGCAGCCGGATTCGCAACCTGAAATATCAGGGCGCGGCGATTTCGGATACGCAGTCGTTCATCGTCGCCACCAACAACTATCGCGCGAGCGGCGGCGGGAATTTCCCGGGGCTCGACGGCAGCAAGACGATTTACGCGTCGCCGGACGCGAGCCGCGACGTGCTGATCGCCTACATCAAGAAAGTGCAGGCCATCAAGGCGGCGAGCAACGGCAGCGATCGTAGCTGGCGCTTCACGAAGGTGGCGACGGCCGGTCCGGTGACCTTCCTGTCGGCGCCGAACCTGACAGCGCTCGCGCAGGCCAACGGCATTACCAACGTCGCGCAGATCCAGGCCGACGACGGCACCGGCAAGGGGCTCGCGGTCTACTCCGTGGACCTCAATCAATGAACGCGCGCTTCGCTTTGACGCTGGCGGCGGCCGTGACGATCTGCGCCGGGACGTTCGCCACGGTGGCTGCCACGCGCGTGTCCAGCGTGCAGATCGACGACTGGCAAATGCAAGGCACGGCGACGCATACGGCCTGGCCGCTGTGGCAATTGCGGTTGACGTCCGCGTTCGGCAACGCGGCGGCGCGCGAAGCGCTCGCGGACGTGCTGGTGAGTTCGCCGCAAATCGACGAGCAACGCGAAGGCGTCGAGCGCTATCGCCGGCTTGCGCACGAGGGCGCACCGCGTGCGCGTGCCACGCTCGGGCATCTTTTGTTGCGCGGGTTGCCCGGCGTCGCGCCGGACTACGTGGAAAGCCGCCGTTGGCTGACGCTGGCGGCGTCGCATAATTCACGCGATGCCCAGGCGGCCTACGATCTCGCGACGCTCTATCGCAACGGCTACGGCGTGGCGCGCGACGCCGGCGCGGCGATTCGCTGGCTCGAACAGGCGGCGCAAGCGGGCTTGCCGCTCGCGCAATTCCAGCTTGCCAACGAGTATCGCTTCGGCGCGACGCTGCCGCACGACGACGCGTTGGCGCTTCAATGGCTCACGCGCGCGGCCAATGCGGAGTTACCCGAGGCCAATCTCGCGCTGGCGATGGCCTATCGCAATGGCGAGCTCGGCATGGCGCGAGACGAGAACGAGTATTGGGCTCACGTGAAGGAAAGCGAACACGATCTTAAACACGTCAACCGGCAGTAAAAGTGTTTTGACGCCCCCCGCGATTTTCTGTCGCAGGGCGAGATTGACTGCCCCCTGCAGCGTTTTTCGCTGCAGGGGGCGTGTTTTTTCTGCCGCGTGAAAGTGCGCGGCGAGCGAGTCATGAAGTGTTTTTCGCGATCATCGAGCGATCCGCCGGCGATGGTCAGGCGCAGAAAGTGCCGTTATTCATGCATCGAAATGACTTGTAACGTACGTTGCGTGTTGGTGTTGCCAGGCTCGCCGACGCATGTTTACCCGCTAAAACAAGCATCAAAATGTGTTGCGCAGTCTGCGCCGCGCAACAAACCTTCGCTGTTATACATAAAAGAGTCGCGCAAATCGTATTAGCGCTTGTAGAATCCGGCGTTGAAGCGTGCGCATACGGTGTGCGCTTCGTGCAATTCACTGACCACAACAGGTAGGAGAAACATGCCGACTTCCGCAAAAAAGGTGGCCAAGAAGGCTGCTGCCCCGGTACCCGCCAAGAAGGTTGCTGCAAAGAAAGTTCCTGCGAAGAAGGCCGTCGCAGCTAAGAAGGTCGCCGTGAAGGCGTCCAGCGCTCCGTCGCCGATCAAGGACACCTTCACGAAGGCCTCGCTGGCTGCACACGTCGCTGAACGCGCTGCTGTGGAACCGAAAACCGCCAAGGCTGTTCTGGCCGCGCTCGAAGACACGATCCTCGGCGCCGTGCACAAGAAGGGCGCTGGCGAATTCACGCTGTCGGGTCTTCTGAAGATCGTCGTGCAAGCTGTCCCGGCGAAGAAGAAGCGCTTCGGCAAAGACCCGTTCTCGGGCGAAGAGCGTTGGTTCCCGGCCAAGCCGGCTAGCGTGCGCATCAAGGCACGTCCGCTGAAGAAGCTGAAAGACGCTGCTGCGGGCTGATCGAGCTTCACGCGTCGCCGCTGTTTTAACAATGGTTGACGCTTGAGGCGAACCGAGGCACATGCCCTCGGTTCGATCCGCAGTACACGTTGTCCGAATCCCCGTGGGTGAGAATCCACGGGGATTTTTTATGCGTACGCGGCGTATTGCGATTTCGCCGGATGCCTCACATGACCTGCTCTGCCCGTGCACCGCCGCGCCGCACATGCACTGTACTAGCGCATCGTGGGCCGCCGCAGTACGATGACAGCGAAGCCATGCCGGCCGGGATGCGCTATTCGCGTGCATGCAGGCGGTTTAGTACGCAGAAAGCTCAATGGCATAGCGCTTGCTTGATCGATTGTCGAACACCGAATGCGCAGCGCATTCGCCTTCTATCCGACAACAAGAGCGGGGCGTGACATGCGATGCTATGACGAGATGCGTCATCATGACGATGCCGTGCGGCCACACTACGCGCGCTTTGAGCGGTGGCTGGTGAAGCAGGGCAACGAGGCGATCGCACGCAAGCGTGCGGAAGCCGACCTGCTGTTTCGCCGGGTCGGCATCACCTTCGCGGTGAACGGCGACCTGTCCGGCACTGAGCGGTTGATCCCATTCGACCTGATTCCGCGCATCATTCCGCGCGGTGAATGGCAGACGCTGGAGGCCGGTTTGCGTCAGCGCGTGCAGGCGCTCAATCTGTTCATCCACGACGTCTATCACGACCGCAATATCGTGCGCGCCGGCATCGTGCCGGCCGAGCAGGTCTACACCAACGCGCAATACCGGCCTGAAATGCAGGGCGTGAATGTGCCGCTCGGTGTTTACGCGCATATCGCCGGCGTCGACGTGGTGCGAGCGGGCGACGAAGGCGAGTTCTACGTGCTCGAAGACAACCTGCGGGTGCCGTCGGGCGTCTCCTATATGCTCGAAAACCGCAAGATGATGATGCGGCTTTTCCCCGAGCTGTTCGTGCAGAACCGCATTGCGCCGGTCGCGCATTACCCCGATCTGCTACTCGATACGCTGCGCTCGGTCGCGCCCGAAGGCGTCGACGATCCGGTCGTGGTGGTGCTCACGCCGGGCATGTACAACTCCGCGTATTTCGAGCACACCTTCCTCGCGCAGCAGATGGGCGTGGAACTGGTGGAAGGCAAGGACCTGTTCGTCGACGACAACTATGTGTTCATGCGTACGACGCAAGGGCCGAAGCGCGTCGACGTGATCTACCGCCGCGTCGATGACGATTTTCTCGATCCGCTCGCCTTCCGCAACGACTCGGCGCTCGGCGTGCCCGGTTTGCTGACCGCGTATCGCGCGGGCCGCGTCGCTCTCGCGAACGCGATGGGCACCGGCATCGCCGACGACAAATCGATCTACCCGTACGTGCCGGAAATGATCGAGTTTTACCTCGGCGAGAAGCCGATTCTCAACAACGTGCCCACGTTCCAGTGCCGCAAGCCCGACGATCTGGCGTACACGCTCGCGCATCTGCCGGAACTGGTCGTCAAGGAAGTGCACGGCGCGGGCGGCTACGGCATGCTCGTCGGACCGGCTTCGACGAAAGCCGAAATCGAATCCTTCCGTGAGCGCTTGATCGCGCGTCCCGCTGGCTACATCGCGCAGCCCACGCTCGCGCTCTCCGCATGTCCGACCTTCGTCGAAGCCGGCATCGCGCCGCGCCATATCGACCTGCGGCCGTTCGTGCTGTCCGGCAAGACCGTCACGATGGTCGCCGGCGGACTGACGCGCGTGGCATTGCAGGAGGGCTCGCTCGTCGTCAATTCGTCGCAGGGAGGCGGGACCAAAGATACGTGGATGGTCGACTGACGCGGTTGCCGATGCGGTTGCACAGGGTTCACGCAACCGCGCCCGCAACCCAACGCGCCGGGCAGCACGTGATACGCAACACGCGCGCCGCCGGTGCACACGGATAACCAGCGCGGGCCTTTTACCTCGACAAGGCCTCGCGTCATCAGATACGGAACGCCGTCATGCTAAGCCGAACCGCCGATCACCTTTTCTGGATGGCCCGCTACATGGAGCGCGCGGAGAACACCGCCCGCATGCTCGATATCAACCTGAAGGCGCTGCTGTTGCCGCAGACGCCCGACCAGGAGGCGCGCGCGCAACGCTCGGTGCTGCGCATCTCCGAACTCGAAACCGCCTTCGCGCAGCGTTACGACGAACCGACCCGCGAACACGTGCTCGATTTCATGGTGGCCGATGCGACCAATCCGTCGAGTATTCATTCGTGTCTCCAGGCCGCGCGCGAAAACGCCCGCGCCGTGCGCGGCACGCTGACGACCGAGTGGTGGGAAACTATCAACGACACGTGGCTCGAATTCAACGAGCGCGCTTCGGCGGGGCAGGCCGCGAGCAATCCGGGCGCGCTGTTCGAATGGGTCAAGTTCCGCTCGCACCTGTCGCGCGGCGTGACGATCGGCACCGCGCTGCAGGACGACGCGTTCTTCTTCACGCAGCTCGGCACCTTCCTCGAACGCGCCGACAACACCGCACGGATTCTCGACGTGCGCTTTGCCGACGTGGAACCGAATTCACGCGATGCCGCGCGCCAGCTCGAAGATTTCTATTACTGGACTTCGATCCTGAGTTCGGTGTCGGCGCTGGAGATCTATCGCAAGGTGTATCGCGACGTCGTCACGCCGGCGCGCGTGGTCGAACTGATGATCCTGAATCAGCAGATGCCGCGTTCGCTGCTGGCGTCGCTCGAAGGCGTCTGCGTGAATCTGGCGATGCTGCGCACCTCCGGTTCGAACCAGTGCGAACGGTTCGCCGGCAAGCTGCGCGCCGAACTCGTGTACTCCGACATCCGGCAGATTTTCGAAGCCGGCCTGCACGCCTATCTGACACAGTTCCTCGCTCGCGTGTTCGAGCTGGGCAATCTGGTTGCGCGTACCTATCTGATGTTGCCAGTCGCCTGACGGAGTTTCTTTATGTACCTGACGATCCGCCACGACACGTCCTATCGCTACGAAGCGACTGTCCATTATTCGATCCAGCAACTGCGTCTGACGCCGGCGAGCGGCGCCTCGCAGGTCGTACGGCGCTGGAGCATCGACGCACCGGGCAAGCTCGACGCGACCTTCGACGCTTACGGCAACGTGCTGCACACGCTGGTCATCAACAAGCCGCATAGCGAGATTCGTCTGCACGTGGCCGGCGAAGTGGACACGATTGCGCTGATCGACGGCCATTTGCCCGACGCCGTCGGCCCGATTCCGCTCGAGCATTTCACCTGCTCGACGCGCTTGACCGAGGCCGATGCGGCGGTCCGTGAGCTGGCCGAATCGGTGCCGAGCTTGACCAGTTCGGCGAATCTGATCGCGCTCTCCGAACAGATCGTGCAGCGCGTGAAGTACAACCCGGGCATTACCGAAGTCACCAGCACGGCGGCCCAGGCGCTCGAACTCGGCAACGGCGTATGTCAGGACCACGCGCATCTGATGCTCGCGTGCTGCCGCGCGCGCGGCATTCCGGCGCGCTACGTAAGCGGCTATATCGAACCCGGCGAGGTGACGCACGGCGCGAGCCATGCGTGGGTCGACGTGTGGGTCGAAGGCAAGGGCTGGATTTCCATCGACGTCACGCATGCGGCGTTTGCCAGCGAACTCTACTGCCGTCTCGCCGTCGCGCGTGACTACGAAGCCGCCGCGCCGGTGCGTGGCCGGCGTATCGGCGGGCTGGAAGAACAGCTTAAAGTGTCCGTTACGGTCAGCGGGCAACAGTCTCAGTAGACGCGCAACGAGGGCGGCTCACAAAAGGGCTCCGGAGGCGCCAGTGAGCGCCAGCCCTCATATCGCCATTCAGAATAGGCCCGCGACGGCCGATAAACGGGATATAACGGGATAGAGGCGCATGCGCGCCGCATTACAATAGCGCCGTTCAGTTGTTTTTTTGCGGGTACCTTTTCTTATGACTTACTGTGTCGCGATGTCCGTCGACGACGGTCTCGTGTTCCTCTCGGACACGCGCACCAATGCGGGCGTCGATCACATCAGCACCGCGCGCAAGATGTCGGTGTTCGAGTTGCCGGGCGAACGCATGCTCACGCTGCTGGGCGCCGGCAATCTGTCGCTGACTCAAGCGGTGCTGCACGAGTTGTCCGAGCCCACCGATCCTTCCCAGCCCACGCTCTGGAGCGCGCCGACCATGGCCGACGCCGCCCGCGTGATCGGCCGCGCGGTGCGTTGCGTGCATCAGCGCGAGGCCGAGGCGTTGCAGGAATTCGGCGTCGACTTCAATTGCAGCTTCATTCTCGGTGGGCAGATCGCGGGCAACCGGCCGCGCCTGTTCATGATCTACGCGGCCGGCAATTTCATCGAGGCGTCGGCGGTCAATCCGTATTTCCAGATCGGCGAGGCCAAGTACGGCAAGCCGATCATCGACCGCGTGTTGACGCCGTCCACGCCGCTCGACGAAGCCGCCAAATGCGCGCTGATCTCCATGGACTCAACGCTGCGCTCGAATCTGTCGGTCGGCCTGCCGCTCGATCTGCTGGTCTACCAGAAGGACACGCTGCGCGTCACGCGCTTCGTTTCGATCGATCACGACAACGCGTACTTCGAAATGATTCACCGGACATGGGGCGAGCGGCTGCGCCAGGTGTTCGGCGAGATCCCCGATCCGGACTGGCAGGAATCGCCGAATGTGCCGCTGTTGCAGCGGGAGCGGGCGCTGGTGCTGCATCGCGCGCCGGTGGGCGCTGACGGCATCGAGCATGAACTCGACGCGAAGCCCGCGCAGACGTTGGCGCAGGCGGAGAGGGGCAAGGCGCAGCGGAAGTAGGCCGAAGACAGACGCGGTCGCACGCGTCGGGCCGGCGTGAAGCGCGGGCTCAGTGCGGGCTCGGCGGGAAGCAGTACAGCAGAGGTCGTCAGGAGCCTGAAGCGGGCTTGCTGGCGGCCTTTTTCATTGGGTCATCGAGAAGCGTCAAAGAACTCAGGACGAAAAAAAACCAGCCACAGGCTTTCGCCCGTGGCTGGTCTTCAACTGCGTGTTGCTTCAGCAGTCCGTCAAGTTCGATTAGAACTTGTGGCGGATGCCCAGGCTGACCAGTTCTTGCGAGCTGGAAGCCGAGTTGTAGCCGTACGAACCGATTGCTGCGCCTGCATCGACCAGCGTACCGGCCGACGTGCGTTGCTGGCCGCTTGCGTGCTGATATGCGCCGACCAGGTAGACGTCCGTGCGCTTCGACAGGTTGTAGTCGCCGCCCAGGGAAACCTGGTGATACGTTGCGCTCGAATCGCCGCTAGCCTTGGTGTAGATGTAGCCCACGCCAACCAGCATTGCCGGCGTTGCCTGGTAACCCAGGTATGCGCCACCGACGTTGTACTTCTGGGTCGAACCGAAGCCCGAGTTCGCGTCCGGCTTGTACTGTGCGTTGCTGTAACGCAGGTTGGCCGTGAACGGGCCTGCGACATATTGCACAGCAACCGAAGCGATGCCGATCGACTTGGCCGCGGCGTATGCGCCGTTGACCTGGTTGTCGAACGTGCCGTCCGACGTGCTGCCGTTCCAGCCAGCCGTCGGCGGCGTGCCGGCGGTGCGGCTAGCCAGCGTGTTGCCGTTGTCCATGCGGAAGTAACCAGCAGCCACGCTGAACGGGCCCGTTGCATACGTTGCAGCGCCCGACCACGATTGACCCGAACCCGTTGCGCCAGCCACGCCGCCCAGAGCGTACATGCCTTCGAACTGGAAGCCGCCCCACACCGGCGAGGTGTACTTGATGGCGCTGTTCGTGCGCGAGGAGTTGTCGTTGTTGTCGACATCGCCCGGCGTGGTGAAGGTCGAACCGAAGTAGTTGTCAGCCGTCAGCGGCTGAACCAGGTCGACCAGCGGGTCGTATTGACGACCCAGCGTGAACGTACCCCACTGATCACCCGTCAGGCCGACATACGCTTGACGACCGAACATACGGCCGCCTTGACTCAGCTTGCCGTTGTTCACGTCAAAGCCGTTTTCCAACTGGAAGATTGCCTTCAGGCCACCGCCGAGGTCTTCCGTGCCCTTCAAGCCGAAACGCGGACCTTGCAGGTTGCCGCCGACCAGGCCGACCTGATTCGAGTTCTTGCCGTTCGCGTCAACCGTGTTGTGAGCGTACTGGATCGATTCGTCGATCAAACCGTACAGGGTCACGCTGCTTTGAGCATGTGCCACGCCAGTGACGCCGAGGAGCGCCAGCGAGAGGGTAGACAGTGCGATTCGTTTCATCCATTTCTCCACGCAGATGATTAGTTTCTTTGTTGCGGAAAGGAGAATAGCTCACCGGGTCAATCGGCAAGAACTGGAAAAAAAAGAGTGTCTCCAAAAACTGACAAATCACGCAAAGCCTTGTATTTAAAGCGCGTTAACGATTATTTCTGTTTCAGCAACATTTATTCGTTGACTCAGCATTATTGTTGTTTTGATGACAGTGACGACTCCAATACGCGTACTTTCGACATTGATTTGTAGGCTAAATGTAATGATGTCGTCTAATTTTCCGGCTCGTTCTGTAGCGTTTCCATAAGAATTGAAGCGGATCTGGCTTGACGGAGCGGCTAGACAGGTTTTCGTCGTTGTGAGCAGGCGCACCCGTGCAGGCGCTTGCAGATGCGGCCCGTGAAGCCGGACCGCGACTGAATGTCTTAGCGTTCGCTGTTATCGGTATTGCGGCGCGCGACCATCGCTGCAGCCAGTCCGGCAGTCGCCGCCACGAGCACCGAAGTCCACGGATGCCGCCTCACATAGCGGTCGGCCGCAACGGCTTTGCGGCTCGCTTCGATCAGTGTGACGGCGGCGATGCGGGTCGCTTGCGCTTCAGCGAGCACGACCGTGCGCCCGACCTTGAGCGCCGTTGCCCGCGCCGACGGCCTGTTTCTGGCTTGCGTCTGGAAAGTCGCCGCCGGCGCGGCGCCGTCCAGCGCGCGGGCCCTCGCGGCGCGCATGGCGGGAGTGCGAGCGGCGTCGCCCCACGCGGCGCGTTCGTCCGCTTGCGCTTCGGCGTGCGGCACCGCATCCGCGCCAACAGTCGATGCCGCCAGCACCGAGGCGAGCTTGGCACGGCTGCCCGGCGGCGTCTCGTTCTGCATACCCCAGCCTCCGCGCGGATCATGCATGCGCCCGCGCGCCGCCGAGAATTCCGCACCGAGCAGCAGCACGGCGGCGGAGAAGTACAACCACATCAGCAGCACGGCGAGCGAACCGGCCGCGCCGAACGAGGTGGCCATGCCGGCGTGCGCGAGATACAGCGCGAACAACTTTTTGCCCGCCGAAAACAGCGCGGCTGCGACTATCCCGCCGACGAACGCATCGCGCCAGCGCACGCGCGCATCCGGCAAAAACTTGAGCAAGCCCGCGAAAGCGAACGCCAGCACGAGCAAGCCGACGCCGAGTTGCAGAAGATTGCCGATCACGACATACGGCGAGTCGCCCCACAGCCACTTGCCGACGAAGGTGATGACGGTATCGAGCACCAGCGACACGATCAGCAAAAACGCGACGCCGAGCACCAGCCCGAACGAAATCAGCCGCACGCGCACGAGTGCGATCACGCTCGACGAACGCGGCCCGGTATTCGGCCAGACTATATTGAGTGCGCTATTGAGCGACGAAAAGGTCGCGGAGGCGCCGATCACCAGCGTCACGAGCGAGATCACGGCCGCGATGCCACCCGCGCTGCCGCTGTGATGCGCGTTCTCGACGATCGTCTGGACGCCCGCGGCGGCCTGATCGCCGAGCAGTCCGTGGATATGGGTGAATAACTCGCCGCGCGCGGCTTCGGCGCCGAAGAACCAGCCGGCCACGGCGATCACCATCACCAGCGTGGGCGCAAGCGAGAACGCCGCATAGAAAGCGATGCTGGCGGCCATGGCCGCGCAGCGGTCTTCGGCGAACTGTTTGAAGGCGCCGATGGCCCAGTTGGCCTGTTTGCGGGCCACTTGCTGGAGGTTCTCGGCGGAAAGCGTGTCGATGTCCATGGTCGTGTTCCCAATGGGTGCTGGCGCCGCGCGGGCAATACGAGGGGGCGGGTGCGGACCGGGTGTGTGCGGACAGATCGGGCAGCTTCGCCGCAGTCTTCGCGTTCAAGCCTTTCGCAAACCTTGTGCCTGTCACTATAACAAGCGCGACCGGCGCGCGCCGCGTGCGTGCCGGTCACGTGCCGGCACCGTCGGCGCACCATGAGCCAGGTGTGCCGTTAGAATGCGCAGGGATCCTCACACACTTTGCTCACTATGCACTCGCACGAACTCGTACAGCGGCTGGACGTCATTGCAGCGGAACAATTGGACGCGCATTTGCCTGCGCATGTGGTCGAGCAGTTGCCGGCGCAAGGCGTCACGGTTTTCTCCGTCACCGACGACGCGTCGGACACCGCCGCATTCAGCGCGCGCTACGGCTTCGGTCTGGAAGACTGCGCGAACACGATCGTGATCCGCCACAAGAAAGACGGCGGCGAGCATTACGCGGCGGTGGTCTCGCTGGGTTCACTGCGGCTCGACATCAACGGCGCGGTGAAGGCGGCGCTGGGCGCGCAGCGGCTTTCTTTCGCCAAACGGGAAGCGGCGGTCGAGCATAGCGGCATGGAGTTCGGCGGTATCACGGCCTTCGGTCTGCCGGACGACTGGCGCATTCTCGTCGATGCCGCCGTCATGGAGCGGACCCAGATCGTCATGGGCGCGGGCGTGCGAGCCGCCAAGTTGTTGCTGGCGCCTGACGTCCTGCGTCAGTGGCCGCGCTGCGAAGTTGCCTCGCTGACGCTGCCGGCGGAATAAATCGTCGCCCACCTCGCGTGCACATAATCAGGTGTGAAGGCGCCGCCGCGTCCGTTGCGTCGTGAGCCGCGCCTCCCACACCCTCGTCCTGGCCCTGCGCCCGAAGCCGATCGGCAAAGCCTGAAGTTTTCTGTCCCGTTCCGCCGTTAATCCGAAGAGTGACATGAATCGCTGCGGCGTCCGCGGCGGTGTTCACGCTGCCGGAACGACGCTAGCCTGCGCTGAGCGTGCGTCAAGCTAGCGCGATACCGGCGCGGCTCAGCAGGCGCCGGTTGCGTTCGGACAAGTTCTTCATGCTCAATTCCTTGCCGGCTTTTCGATAACGTTCGACCAGCGCTTGCAATGCCGCCAGGGCTGAATGATCTGCCAGCAGCAGATCGCGGCAGTCGACGGTGACGCGCTCGGGATCTTCCGCCGGGTCGAAAAGCTCGTGAAAGCGGGTGGTCGATGCGAAAAACAGCGTGCCGCGTGGCGCGTAAATCTTGTCGCCGGCGCGGTCTTCGACATGCGCGTGGATTTCACGAGCGTGCTGCCACGCAAAATTGAGCGCGGCGATCACGATGCCGCACAACACCGCGATCGCCAGATCGGAAAACACGGTGATGACGCTGACCGCCACGATCACCAGCGCGTCGTTGCGCGGCACCTTGCCGAGCACGCGCAGCGAACCCCACGCGAAAGTCTGTTGCGCCACCACGAACATCACACCGACCAGCGCCGCCAGCGGAATGCGTTCGATCAGCGGCGACAGAAACAGGATGTACATCAGGATCATCACGCCGCTGACGACGCCGGACAGGCGCGACCGGCCGCCCGAATTCAGATTGATCATGGTCTGGCCGATCATGGCGCAACCGCCCATGCCGCCGAACAGACCCGAGGCGATATTCGCGGCGCCGAGCGCGAGGCATTCACGATTCGGCTGGCCGCGCGTTTCGGTGATCTCGTCGGTCAGGTTGAAGGTCAGCAGCGTTTCCAGCAGACCGACGATCGCCATCAGCACCGCGTAGGGCAGCACCACATGAAGCGTGTCCAGATTCAGCGGGACGCCCGGCATATGCAGACTCGGCAGGCCGCCCGCAATGTGCGCCATGTCGCCGAGCATGCGGGTCGGCACAGGCAGCCACTGCGTGAAGAGACCCACGCCGACGATCGCCACCAGCGCGGGCGGCGCCGCGCGCGTGAGCCGCGGCAGCAGATAGACGATCGCCATGGTCAGCGCGACGAGTCCGCACATCACGAGCAGCGCGCTGCCGTGCAGCCATTGCTCGCCTTGCGGCGTGCTCTGCCTGAAGTGCGCGAGCTGCGCCATCGCGATGATGATCGCCAGTCCGTTGACGAAGCCGAGCATCACCGGATGCGGGACCATGCGGATCAGTTTGCCGAGCCGCAGCGCGCCGAACAGCACCATCAAGATGCCGCTCAGGATCACGGTGGCAAGAAGATATTGCGCGCCGTGTTGCACGACGAGCGCCACGATGACCACCGCCATCGAACCGGCGGCTCCGGAAATCATGCCGGGTCGTCCGCCGAATAGCGCCGTGATGGCGCAGATGAAGAAGGCACCGTACAGCCCCATCAACGGATTGAGATGGGCGACCAGCGCGAAGGCGATGCATTCCGGCGCCAGCGCGAACGACGAGGTCAGTCCTGCGAGGACATTGCTTTTGATGCCGGGCAGCGTGGCGAGCCAGCCATGAGTGGGACGAGCGGTGTTCATCTTCAGCGAGGTGGGAAGTCCGGGCTGACGGCGTGCATGCAAGCGAGACGCGCGTCCGCAGACAGATGAGTGTCCTGGCCTGGGGCGCAGCGGTGGCCGGGCAAGATTGCAAAAAGCGTGGATTTTACAGCAGGGCGGTCTGGATGACCGGGAGGCGGGTAACGCGGCGGCAGCTTCCGCTGCGCGCGAGTTAGAGATGCCAGACAGCCGGCGAGGCGGCTGTCTGGCAGTGCGCGTGGACGCTCACGTTCAGATCATCAGACGCGAAACCTTGGTGCCTTCGAGCGATACGCCGGCCATCAGTCCGCCGTTCGTCAGCACAAAGGCTTCGACCGGACTGGTGGCGGTAGAGGTATCGACCGCGCCGTTCGCGCCGATCTTCAGCAAAGCGACGGTGGCGTCCGCACCGGCTGCCCAGCCCTGGCTGCTCGTGAATTTGTCGAGTGCTTCTTGCGTCATGAACAGGAAGATCAGCGCCTTGGACTGCGCTCCGATCTGCAAACCGAACGAGCCCGCGACGGTGCTGTAGTAACCCGCCGTGCGGCCACCCACGCGCAATGCGCCTTCGCCGTATTGGCCGCCGACCCAGAAGCCCGCCGAGATGACGTTCGGGAACACCAGAACGCCGCGCGCCTTGGCCACCAGTTCACGTGAGCCTGTGACGTTCTCGTAGAGACGCGACAGCGTGGAATCGACCCCGGCATTGATGCTGTCCCGTTTGCCCGCGTTGGCCGAAGGCGATGCGCTCGAGGACGGCGACGTGGTCGTGCAGCCGGCAAGGCCGAGTCCGGCGGTGGCGAGCGCGGCGCTGGTCGTCATGATGAATTGTCGTCTACGCATGATTGTTTTCCTTTTGCGTTATTGGTGTTATGAAAGTGGCGTTGTTCGTTTACGTTCAGGCGGTAAGGGCGTGACGCCGACAAGCCCGTACGCTGATTGCTAACCAGCACATAGCGTGCCCGACCCCGCGGTGCGCGTGTTCAGTACTGGTGCGGCGCGCGTGGGCGGGGCCACGCGCGAATTGCCGGCGGCCGTCGCCCCGCCCGCTCACTACTACACCGACGGCCGGATGTTCTGGTTGTGACGGAACAGGTTGCGTGGATCGTAGCGGTTTTTTACAGCGACGAGGCGTTCGTAGTTCGGCCCGTACGCGTCGGCGACGCGTCCGCCTTCCTCTTCCGTCATGAAGTTGACGTAGACGCTGCCCAGCGCGAACGGCGCGGCGGCATCGAAAAATGCGCGGGCCCAGCCTACGCAGCGCTCGTCATCGCTCGCATCGTCCCAGCGGCCGTGCACGTTCATCGCGTACACCGTGTCGCGGCTCGAATAGGCGGTGGCTTCGACTGGCACGCTCCGGGTCTGCTCGCCGATCTGCCCGAAGAAAATCTCGCATTGCGGCGTCGGCAGGTTATCGATCGCGTTGAGCAGCGCGTCGATGAGGCCGTCCGGAATGTCGACCAGATTGTGCGATTTCCAGTAGTTGCGCGCGCCCGGCGTGAGCAGCGGGTCGAACGCCTGTTGCCACATGGCATACGGCATTGGGCCGAGATGTTCGCCGAGCGGCGTTCCGAAAGCGCGTACGAATTCCACCGTGGACGGACCGCTTTCGACGGCGCCGGTATAGCACATTGCGAAGACGATCACCGGCTTGCCGTGGACTTCGGGCGGCAGAAACGGCAATGGCGGCGCGAGCCGCAGCACGGCCCACACGCTCAGTTCCTTCGGCATCGCGGATTGCGCCGCGCGGTATTTCACCAAGGCGTCCTTTGCCTGCTCGATCGGCAGGACTACGAGGCCGCCGTAGACCAGCGGTCCGACCGCATGCAGCACGAACTCGAAGCGCGTGACCACGCCGAAATTGCCGCCGCCGCCGCGAATCGCCCAGAACAGGTCTTCGTGCGAATCGGCGCTTGCATGGACCAGTTCGCCTTCGGCGGTGACGACGTCGGCCGACACCAGATTGTCCACGGTCATGCCATATCTGCGGCTCAGCCAGCCGAAGCCGCCGCCGAGCGTCAGGCCCGCGACGCCGGTGGTCGAGTTGATGCCAAGCGGCGTGGCGAGCCCGAAGGCCTGCGCTTCATGGTCGAAATCGTGCAGCGTCGCGCCCGGTTCGACATACGCGCGACGCGCCGCGGGATCGATCTGCACCGATTTCATCCGCGACAGGTCGAGCACGACTCCGTCGTTGCACAATGCGCTGCCGCCGATGTTGTGGCCGCCGCCGCGAATCGCGAGCGGCAGGCCGTTCTCGCGCGCGAACGCCACGCCCTGGCGCACGTCGGCAACGCCCGCGCAACGCAGGATGATCGCCGGATGCCGGTCGATCATCGCGTTCCAGATGCTGCGTGCTTCGTCGAAGGTCGCGTCGCCGGGTAACAGAACCTGACCGCGCATGGCGGTTTTCAGTTCGTCGACGGCGCTGCTGGACACATTAACCATGGCTCAATCTCCTGAGATAGTGGGAGAGATTCGCAGAACACTATTCAGCTGACCAAAGCAAATTGGAAGTGTCCTGAAGGCTTGTTTGCGTCCAGTAAACGAGCCTGCCTTCTGAAGTCAAACCAAGGTAAACCCGCGTTTTTTACCGATTGAGCGCGCGGGCTGGCACGGCAAGCTTGCGGGAGCCTTGACGGTGGCGAAGCCCCGCCGGGCGCCACGGATGGTGGAAATGCTTCGGACAAAGATACTGCGGGAATGTGTTGGGTGCGCCGCTGCGTGGTGGGTGCGCAGCGACACTTCCCGGTCCGGCTCGCTCGCGCGTGGGAGCGCGAGCGAGTGTTCAGCAGATCGCCTAGCTCTTTACGAGGCCGCCGTCGACGATCAGATTCTGGCCGGTCACCGCGCGTGACCACGGCGACAGGAAGAACAGGACCGCATCCGCGAATTCTTCCGGTGTCGTGACGCGGCGCACTGGCGTGGAGCTCGCGATCAGGTCGAAGACGAATTCCGGCGTGGCCGCGCTCGCGTCGGTGGTGCGCAGCAGTCCGCCCGACACCATGTTCACCGTGATGCCGTCCGGACCGAGGTCGTGGGCAGCGGTGCGCGTGAGCGACAACAGCGCCGCCTTGGCCGCCGTGTAGTCGTGATAGGGAACGACGGGGTTCTGAAACAGATTGGTGCCCACGTTGACGATGCGGCCGAACCCACGCGAACGCATGCCGGTAACGGCCGCCTGAATCGTGTTGAGCGCGCCTTTGAGCGAGCCGTCGAGTTGCTGCTGGAAACGCGCCCAGGCGATGGAATCGATTTTCGGGCGAGCATCGCCATCGAACCGGAAGTCGGCCAGCGCGTTGTTGACCACTGACACGATGGGTTGGCCGGTTTGCAACTGCGCTTTGTCAAACAGGCGCGCGACGGCGGCCGCGTCCGTGACGTCCGCTCGAAGTGGCAGCACCCGATTGCCGAATTCCTCTTTCAGTGCGAGCGCCGATGTTTCGCTGTTGCGATAGTTGACGACCACACTCGCGCCTTCGCGCAGCAGTGCGCGCGTGATCGCCGCGCCGAGTCCGCGAGCGCCCCCCGTGACCAGCACCCATTGTTCGGATAGAAGCATCTTTTTCCTGTTGTCGATGGAGTTGCGATGCTCGTATTGTCGCCCGAATCGGAATTCACACCCGGTCCGTGCGATGGCGCATATATCGCTGACGAATTCATAAAGGGAGTGGCCGTGAGTTTGCGCGGCAGTCGGAATGCGCTGCGGGCCGAAAGTTTTATACGGCGAGTAGGGCGGCTGGTCCGATGACGGACTGCTTTTATTCACGCGACGGCCTTATGCGTTGTCGAAGCGCGGGGGCGATCATGGCGCTGGGCAAATAGTCCGAGTTGCGCCGTCTGTGTGATTGCACTCACTCCTGCATGGGCAACTTCTGTTTTGTGTTCGGATGCACACGTATGTTAGGCATTCGAACCATGGTTGCATGGTTAGTCTGATCACGTGGATTAAAGAAAACGTAAAAAATAATAGTTTGTACTGCGTATCTATGGACAAAAACTCTCTCCTATTTATAAAGCCGGTAATTGACGATCTCTGACAGTTCAGCTGCGCAATTCATCGTAAAAACCGTGGCGATATCGCACTGCGTGGGGTAACGCACGGTCGCTGAATGGCACTGCGCATAACTTCAACGTCCATCAGGCCCAGCTGTGCGTTTTCAAAATCGGGGTTCGCGCACAGCCGGTTGTCCTCTCTCGAATCACGTTGAATCGGACCGGGGTTTTCCGTGCGAGAGATGCCGAATGTCATGTGGTTTTAGCGTGACGCGAGGCGATGACGACCGGGCGTTGAGGTTTCATTTTTAACAGTGAACAGAGATTCGCTTGTTACCAGGGCCGGTCGCTAAAAAGCATATAGTTAGGAGAATGAAATGAAAAAGCAAAACGGGGACGCACTGGTGCTGGGGACGCGCCGGGCGGTATTCGCAGTTGCTGTGAGTCTGTATGCGGCGATGGCGGGTGCGCAAACTGATCCGTCCGTGTCGGCCGCGCCGTCGGTCAGTTCGAACGTGATGATGTTGGCGCAGGCGTTGCCGGATGATTGTGCGGGCACGCCCGGCTGCATCCGGCAAAGCAGAAGCCTCGTGATGCCTGGTGGAAGTGGATTCGCCGCGGGTGGGGTGGGGGCGGTAGCGGCCGGGGGCACGCAAAGCGGCGGCGGGACTTCGTCGACCGGGACGGCTACTGCGGGCAATAGCGGCGGGAGTGGTTCGGGCTCGTCGGGACTGGGTTCCGGAAGCACAGGGAGCGGCAGTGGTAACGGCGGAACCGGCACCGGAGGTGATGGCGGCAACGGCGGCGGCACCGGCGGCACCGGCGGGGATGGCGGTGACGGCGGCAGTGGAGGTGACGGTGGCAGTGGAGGTGACGGCGGTGACGGCGGCGGCCATGGTCATGGGCACCACGGTCATCATGGCCACCACGGCGATGGCGGTCATCATGGTGACGGCGGTCATGGCCACGGCCATGGAGGCGACGGTGATGGAGACGGTGGCCATGGTGATGGTGGTCACGGCGACGGTGGCCATGGTCATGGAGATGGTGGTCACGGAGATGGTGGCCATGGCGATGGCGGTCACGGAGATGGCGGTCATGGTCACGGTGACGGTGGCCATGGTGAAGGCGGCCACGGTGACGGTGGCCATGGTGACGGCGGTCATGGTGAAGGCGGTCACGGTGACGGTGGCCATGGTGAAGGCGGTCATGGTGAAGGCGGTCATGGTGAAGGCGGTCATGGCGACGGCGGTCATGGTGAAGGCGGTCATGGTGACGGTGGCCATGGTGACGGTGGCCATGGCGACGGCGGCCATGGAGATGGCGGTCATGGCGACGGCGGTCATGGTGAAGGCGGTCATGGTGACGGTGGCCATGGTGACGGTGGCCATGGCGACGGCGGTCACGGAGATGGCGGTCATGGCGACGGTGGCCATGGAGAAGGCGGTCATGGCGACGGTGGCCATGGTGAAGGCGGTCACGGTGACGGTGGCCACGGCGATGGCGGCCGTGGAGAAGGCGGCCATGGCGATGGCGGTCATGGCGACGGTGGCCATGGCGATGGCGGTCATGGCGACGGTGGCCATGGTGAAGGCGGTCACGGTGACGGTGGTCATGGTGACGGCGGGCATGGTGAAGGCGGTCATGGTGACGGTGGCCATGGCGACGGCGCTCACGGCGAAGGTGGTCATGGAGACGGCGGTCACGGCGATGGCGGCAAGGGCGGGAACGGTCCTGGGGACGGCGGTCATGGCAACGGTGGCCATGGGGAAGGCGGTCACGGCGACGGCGGCAAGGGCGGAAGCGGTGTCGGCGTAGGTGGGTCGGGCAATGGCGGTCCCGGCGCAGGCGGCCCCGGCAACGGCGGCAACGGTGGCTCCGGCAACGGCGGCAAAGGCGGCGGTCCCGGCGCGGGTGGCTCGGGCAACGGCGGTCCTGGCGCAGGCGGCCCGGGCAACGGCGGCAACGGTGGCTCCGGCAATGGCGGCAAAGGCGGCGGCCCCGGCGCAGGCGGCTCGGGCAACGGAGGCCCCGGCGCAGGCGGCCCGGGCAATGGCGGCAACGGTGGCTCCGGTAACGGTGGCAAAGGCGGCGGTGGTCCTGGCGCGGGTGGCTCGGGCAACGGTGGTCCTGGCGCGGGCGGCCCGGGTAACGGCGGCAACGGTGGCTCCGGCAATGGCGGCAAAGGCGGCGGTGGTCCCGGCGCGGGTGGCTCGGGCAACGGCGGTCCCGGCGCAGGTGGCTCAGGCAACGGTGGTCCGGGCAACGGTGGCTCCGGCAACGGCGGCAAGGGCGGCGGTGGTCCTGGCGCGGGTGGCTCGGGCAACGGCGGTCCTGGCGCAGGCGGCCCAGGCAACGGCGGCAACGGTGGCTCTGGCAACGGCGGCAAAGGCGGCGGTGGTCCTGGCGCAGGTGGCCCGGGCAACGGTGGTCCAGGCGCAGGCGGCCCAGGCAACGGCGGCAAGGGCGGCAGCGGTCCCGGCACGGGCGGCCCCGGCAATGGCGGCAACGGTGGTCCTGGCGCAGGCGGTCCAGGCAACGGCGGCAAGGGCAACGGTGGTCCTGGCGCAGGTGGCCCGGGCAACGGCGGCCCCGGCGCAGGCGGCCCCGGCAACGGCGGTAACGGCGGCAACGGTGGCCCCGGCGCAGGTGGCCACGGTCACGGCGGCGACGGCGGCAAGGGCGGAAATGGCCCAGGCGGGGGCAACGGAGGCCAAGGCCATGGAGGCGGCTTCGGCGGCGGCTTTGGCTCAGGCCACGGCGGCGGCTTCGGCGGCGGCTTCGGAGGCCACGGTGGCGGCTACGGCGGCGGTGGCGGAGGCCACGGCGGCGGCAACCACTAACGGAGCGACGTTCCTTCATCGCACGGAGGCCGGGAGACCGGCCTCCCTACCGATGCTAAACGGAGCGAGCGAACGACCATCGTCCGCTCGCTCCATCTTCAACCTCAGCAAACTGATCGCTCAAACAACCAGTACGAAATCCCGCGTCACACCACTTCAATCACCCTCTCCTGCACCACCAGAAAAACCTTCTCCCCAGCGACACGACCGTCCTCTCGCGTCCCTCCAGTAAAGCTCCCGAACGCAGGCAACACGCCGCCCGCCGTCCCGAACCGGAAACACGGAACCCGTACCGAATCGTTGCGCGTCGCAATCCGATACACCGGATGCACATGCCCCGCGAGCGCATACGCACCTTCGGCATTCTGCGGGTAATGACACAGCGCCCACGGCCCGACACGCCAGGGCTCCTGGACATACTCGACGTCGAGCGTCGCCGGCAGCGCGCCCGCATGGCGGTCGTGATTGCCTTCGACCAGCACGACCCGCAGCCGCGCATGCCGCGCGCGCCAGACGTGCAATGCGTCGAGTGTCTCGGCCGCGTGCGCCTCGCGCGCATGCAGCAGGTCGCCGAGAAACACCAGCATGGCCGGTTCGAACTCGGCGATCAAAATATCCAGGCGCATCAGGTTGTCGGCGGTTGAACCGATCGGCACCGGAATGCCGCGCGCGCGAAACACGGCGTCCTTGCCGAAATGCGCATCGGCGACGAACAGACAACGCAGCGCCGGATCGAACGCCGCGCGCAAGCTCGACAGCACGAGAGGATGCCCGGCAATCTCCACCAGCAACGAAGCCGGCTTCATGTGCGGGCCGCCCTTCTCGAGTTCGGCCAGCATCCGCTCGACGCGATCCGCGAGCTTCTCCGTGCTGACTTTTTCTCGCAGGCGTCCGACAATCAGCGGAAACGCGAATGGCGTCGGTTTTTTCGGCCGCGTGACGACCACGCGGCTCGCGTTCATGCGTTCGAGCGCAATGCGAATGCGGTGGGCGTCGAGTTCCTGCAGAAGCACTTCATCGTCGGCCTGATTGAGCAACAGATTGCCGCGATCGTGATTGCGAAAGATCTCGTAGAAGAGACCACTCGACGCCTGCAGTTGCCGCGCGCTTTTCTGCTGCCCGGGATGCCCCTGAAACACCAGCCCCGACACGCGCGCAATCTCGCGAAAACGCCGCATCGAGAGTTCGGAGGAATTGAGGCTGGCGAGAATGTCGTGATCCAGTTCGTTTGACGAGAGCAATCCGCTTTCGAGTTGCGCAGCCCAATCGAATGGTTGCGCGGACAACAGCTCGAAACCATAGTCGTTCATCGAAATAGAAAATGTACCGGGTTTTTCGCGCGCGACGCGCCATGCCAGCAGCGCGCCTAAACCGATATGCGCCGTGCGCCCGGCAAATGGATAGCAAAAGAAGTGGTGCCCTTCGCGCGATTTCACCAACTCCACCACCAGCACGCCCGGTTCGGGCAAGGCCGACCACTTCTGCTGCAATTCGAGCAGCGGCCGCACGGCGCGCATTTCGGGTTCGTCGTAGATGCCGGCGGCGGCGCGTGCGAGCATCGTCAGCGTGGCGTCCGCGAGTTCGGAGGAAAGCGGCATACGGCTGCCCGCCCATTGCGGCATGGCTCCGCGCGAGGAGGTCGCGCGCCGCACCCACGCGGTCATATCCTGTACGCGGATCAATTCGAGTGCACGTCCGCCGAAAGTAAATATATCGCCCGGTTTCAGCCGTGAAATGAACGATTCCTCGATCGCGCCGATCCGGCCGCCGGCAAGATAAGCGACATTCAACGTGCCGTTCGCGACGATGGTGCCGATATTGTTGCGATGCCTTCGCACCAGATCCTCGCGCGGCACGCGGTACAAGCCGTCGCTTTCGCGCACCACGCGATGATAGTCGGGATACGCGCGCAACGCCGTGCCGCCGCCTTCGACGAAGCCGAGCGCCCAGTCGAACTCCGCCTGCGTCAGTTGACGGTAGGCATAGGTGCTGCGAATTTCGCCGTACAGTTCGCGCGCCTCGAAACCGCCGCCGATCGCCACGGTGACGAGATGCTGCACCAGCACGTCGAACGGTTTCTCAGGCGTTTCGCGGCCTTCTATCTGACGCTTCTCGACGGCTTCGCGCGCGGCGGCGGCCTCGACCAGTTCGAGCGCATGCGTGGGCACGATCGTGACACGCGACGGCCGCCCCGGCGCGTGACCCGAACGGCCTGCGCGCTGCATCAAACGCGCGACGCCCTTGGGCGAGCCGATCTGAAACACGCGCTCCACCGGCAGAAAGTCGACGCCGAGATCGAGGCTCGACGTGCACACCACCACTTTCAACAAGCCGCTCTTGAGGCCACGCTCGACCCATTCGCGCACTTCCTGATCGAGCGAGCCGTGATGCAGCGCGATCAGGCCGGCCCATTCGGGCCGCGCTTCGAGCAGTGCCTGATACCAGACTTCGCATTGCGAGCGCGTATTGGTAAACACGAGCGAGGTCTGCGCTTCGCCGATCGCCTCGGCCACGGCGCCGACCTGGCGCATGCCCACATGACCGCCCCACGGAAACCGCTCAATGGTCTCCGGAATCACCGTATCGACGATCAGTGCTTTCGGCAGCGCGCCATGCACGCTTACGCGTGGCGTCTTCACGGACGCAAGCAGAACATCGGCGGCGAAAGACAGATTGCCGAGCGTCGCCGACAAACCCCACACCTGCACTTCAGGACGCCAATGCGCGAGCCGCGCGAGCGCGAGTTGCGTCTGCGTGCCGCGCTTGTTGCCGAGCAGCTCATGCCATTCGTCGACGATCACCAGCCGCACGTGTGCAAGCACATCGCGCGCATCGGGGCGAGTGAGGATGAGCGAGAGACTCTCCGGCGTTGTGACCAGCGCCGACGGCATGCGCCGGTTCTGCCGCGCGCGCTCGGCCGACGACGTGTCGCCGGTGCGCAAGCCGACGCTCCACGGCACGGCCAGTTCCGCCGCCGAACTTTGCAACGCGCGGGCGGTGTCCGCGGCGAGCGCGCGCATCGGTGTGATCCACAGCACTGTGAGCGGCTCCGGGTGCGTGCGGGGCGTGCTGCGTTTTCGCGCGCTTGACGTGGCTGCGAAGGCGGCCAGTGCGCCGAACCAGACGGCCCATGTTTTGCCGGCGCCGGTCGTGGCATGCAGCAAACCGCTCGCGCCGCGGCCGATTTCCTGCCAGACCTCGCGTTGAAATTCAAATGGTTGCCAACGGCGCGCCTCGAACCATTCGGCGAGTTTTTCGGAAAACGGGCGCTGCGCAGCGGCTTCGTCGATGGAAAAGGGCAGCGGCTCGAAGGCTGGTTCGCGTGCGTCGAGCCGCGCCTGCTGCTCACGGCTGCGCGGAATCCGGCGCGGCCGGGGTGCGCGGCGTCGCTCCGGCACAGCGGAAGGTGCCGGGACTGTGGTTTCGTCGGAGTCAGCCGGCTCGGTCATCGAAAGCGCTCTTTAGCATCGGATTCGCGTGTCGGCGAACAACTCGAAGGAGGGGATTTCCTATGTGGACCGCTAAACCGCTCAGGTGGTTCACCTCGAATCTTCGCACTTACATGTGGCGCGCCGCTCATGTTTAAATGCCGGGGCATTGCCTGCCGCGATCCAAGGTCGAACGCGCGCAGTCATAACGCAACAGTCCTTTCATCACGGAGCGCACGTTGAATCACACACAGGCATTGCTGCCGCAAACCTCATTGCGAATCGCGGCTGCACAGGCACAACCGGTGTGCGGCGACGTCGCGGCCAACATCGCCAGAACGGTCGAATTGACCGCTCTGGCCGCCGACGCCGGCGCAAAACTGGTGGTTTTTCCCGAGAAATTCCTGACCGGCTACGAACCCGACCTGATCGCCGGCGATCCCGCAAAATACGCTTTCGATGCACACGACGCGCGGCTCGAACCGATCCGGGCCATCTGTCGGCAGCGTGAAATCGCGGTCATCGTCGGTGCGGCGACGCGCGGCGAGGGCGGCCTGCATATCTCTTCCCTCGTATTCAGCCGTGCCGGCGCGCAGCTCGATTCGTATCACAAGCAATACCTGTACAGCAGCGAGACAAAGATCTATCGACCGGGCACGCAAGGCCGCATGCTCGAACTCGACGGCTGGCGTCTCGCACTCGGCGTGTGCTACGACTCGGGCTTTGCGGAGCATGCGCGGCATGCGGCGGTCAACGGCGCGCACGCGTATCTGGTGAGCGCACTCTTCAGCGTGCAGACCGGCTACCATCAGTCGCGCATCTGGTTTCCCGCGCGGGCCTTCGACAATACCGTGTACGCGTTGCTGTCGAATCATGTCGGCACCACCGGCGGCTGGGCCACGTGCGGCGCGAGCGCGATCTGGAGCCCGTCTGGCGACGTCATCGTGGAAGCGAGCCGCGAGCGTGAAGAAGTGATTTCCGCGCTACTCGATCCGGCCGTGCTGGCCGACGTCCGCGAACGCGAGACAGTGCTCGCGGACTTTCGCGCGCGCAGCGAGGCGCCCCATGCGATCCGTTACAATGAGGCGCACCACCCATCTGGAGACTCGCTTTGAAATCTATCGTTGCATTGGTCGCAGCTGCTCTTCTGTCTTCGACGGCAATGGCCGCCGCGCCCACCACCGAAAAACTGCCTTCCGGCGTCGTGGTCGAACACCTCACGCAAGGCACAGGAGCCCAACCGGCTGCCGAAGATGTCGTGAAGGTCAACTACCGCGGCACGCTCGCCAACGGTACTGAGTTCGATAGCTCGGCGAAACACGGTGGCCCGGCCACGTTCCCGCTAAATCGCGTGATTCCGTGCTGGACGCAAGGCGTGCAGAAGATGAAAGTGGGCGGCAAGGCCAAACTGACCTGCCCGGCTGCGACCGCTTACGGTGATCGCGGCGTCGGCGTGATTCCGCCGAATAGCGATCTGACCTTCGAGGTCGAACTGGTCGGCATCGTCAAATAAGCAGCACGACGTGAACTGAGACTGAGCCCCGCTCCGAATTTCGCAGCGGGGCTTTTCTTTTTCCGGGCACTGCGTCTGCCCACTGCCAGGTACTCCCGCAATGAAGCGCGAAAACAATGCCGTACAGGTGGCCAGCATCGGATTTACCGGCAAGACGGCCCAGCAATTTTTCGATCTGCTGAAAAACGCCGAGGTGCGGACTGTGCTCGACATTCGCCTGAGCAACACGTCGCAATTGGCCGGCTTCGCGAAGAAACAGGATTTGCCTTTCTTTCTCGACAACTTGTGCGGCGCCGCTTACCAGGAAATGCCTGAGCTGGCTCCGGAACCCGACTTGTTCAAGCGCTATAAGGCCAACGAACTGACGTGGGACGAATTCTCCGCGGCCTACGTCGAGTTGATCGCCAGGCGCCGGGTGGAAAGCAATCTGGAGGTCGATCTATTCCGCTCGGCGTGCCTGCTTTGCAGTGAACATTTACCTCACCATTGCCACCGGCGGCTGGCGCTCGAGTATCTGAACTCGCATTGGAATAGCCGCCTGAAAATTACCCACCTGTCGTAACTGCCCGTTCGATAGCGGCGTCTTTGCGCAACTGGAGAACGCCGGATTTCACTCGGACGGCGCGAAAAGCATCGAGATATAAACGATCGTGGAGACGACCGTAATGCCGACTCCGATGAAAACTTTGGTGCGATTGAATTCAAGTCCGCCGTTAATGGCCACGCAGATGCCCACCACGGACGCCAGGGTGCCGATCGTGGCCAGCAAGACGTGAAGCTTGCTGCGTATCAACTTGCGCCGTTCCGGACTGGCGCCTTCTTTCCACTTGTCGAGTTTCACGGGGATTGTCCTTTGCGTTAGCGTGTACTGCCCGAAGGTTTGGACGGGAGAGTGGTGCGGTCCGGTTATGCCCTTTCGCATTACGAATGGTTTCCAATGGCACACAGCATAGCCGAGCCGCCGGACAGTGCAAATAATAAAAGCGGAAAGATTGTTGCAAGTCTATTTGGCGGCGCGCGCGTAGCGGACTCGGCCCGAAACAGGGCGGCGAGCGTTTTTTTAAAGTCCTGGTGCGTTCGGTCGTCTACTATCTACTCACGCGCCGACACGGCATCCCCCTCGCTGCTCAGTCCAGAATCCCCGTCGTCATTCGTCGCGCTTCAGGAGCGCCAGCCATGAATATCGACTTTCACTACGGTGTCATCTATATTGCCGCCCGCGTGGCGGGGATGCCGGCCGACCACGCGATCACCGTGGCGCACGCCTGCCAATATGTGGACGATGCGACGACCGCGGGCATATTACGCTTCAAGGGCGGCGAGACGTTCGAACGCTTCGCCACCGCGCACAAGTTGTTCGATTACGCCACCACGGAGGACGACAAGAACCGGCTGGTGTGGACGCCCTTTCATTTTCTGCCGGCGGCCGAGGGCTCGACGTTGCACGAGAAGGCCGTGTGCCGGCCGGATAGCGCGGTCGCGCGTGAGGTGGTGCGGCGCGCCATCCTGCGCCGGGACACCGAAACGGGACTGCATCGCCTGGGCGTGACGCTTCACACGTATGTCGATACATGGGCGCATCAGGGGTTCGCCGGGATCGAAAGTCCGTGGAATCGGGTTCATCTGCTGGAGGCTCAGGACTGCACCCGCAAAGGCTGGTTCGCCAAACTCAGACTCGCCAGCGAGCACCTGCTCGAACACATCGAGGAGGATGTGCTGACCGTTGCGCTGCCCGTCGGTCACGGTGCTGCCTTGCACTATCCTGACCAGCCGTGGGCGAAATGGCATTACATCGACGGTAGAAACGAGTTCGTCCAGCGACACAATCTGCCGGATTTCGTGCAGGCAGCCGAAATGGCGTGCCGCGCGGTGCGTGCCTATCTGGCGGGTCGGCAAGACTTCGAGAACCTGCCCGGCATGCCGGACGATGTGACAGACGTGCTCACGAACCTGCTCAATACGAACCGGCTCGAGGACGACAACGATCGCTTGCGGCACATTTGCCGCGTCGTGAAGGCGGGCGGCATTCCGGGTTTGAAAGAGTCGATTCCGGACTATGTGCCAAAAGGTCCCGGCTCCTGGAAGTACATGGCCACCGGTTTGATGTTCGGCGACGATACCGGCGAGAAGCCCGAGTGGACGAACGCTTTTGAGAAAAGCGATTACCGTCTATTTCACGACGCGGTCAAACAGCACCGCTTCGTGACCACGCAGGAGATTCTGCCCACGCACGGATTGCGAATCGCCTGAACGGGGCGCGAGCGCCCCGAACCCGGGTTATTGCAATCTGGCCTGCTGACGTTGCGCAGCCTGTTCTTCCGCATGCTTTTTGGCCATATGCCGCCCGACCAGACAGCCGCCGACCGCGCCGGCCACCGCGTGATGTCCGGCATAGTGTCCCGCCACCCCGCCTACAACTGCCCCCTTCATGCAGCCGGCCGCGTTTGCCGTGCCGACTGCAGCCGAAGTAAGCGCCACCGCCGCGAGGGCGGTTCTGATGTAACCAGCTTTCATCTGAAAAGTACCGTGCAATTAAAGAGGGGTTCTAACATGGTGCTATACGGCCTCATTTCAATAGCCGTTCCAGTGCCGCTCACGCCATTCATGTTCGCGCCAGTGCTCGCGGCGCCATTCGCGTTCGCGCCATTCACGACGTTCGCGCCATTCGCGTGCGTGCCAGTCACCGTAGCCGTACCCGTCACCGTAGCCGCCGTAAACAACCGGCACCGGAGCCGGGCCCCGCGCGACATAAACGGGCGGCGGCGCTGCAACCACGCCGACTGGAATACCGACTCCGACCGCCACATCCACGTGTGCCGAGGCTGCCGACGATGCCGCCAGCACTGCCAGACCGAATACCGCGCCGATGATCTTCTTGTTCATTTGCCTTCTCCTTGCATATCGAAGTGCGGTGCTTCCGATTGCCCTAGGTTCACCCTTGCGGGTTTTCCAGAGCTTTGCGTCGAGTTACGGTTTGGAGTGTAGAAGGGCGGTCCGGACACAGGTGAAACAGCGCTGCGAGATTGGTAACGCGGGGTTACGACGCTGCCGCATAGCGCATTGCCTCGCGGGAAGCCCGCGTCTCATGGCTGAAAAAGTGTTTTTATAAGAGCGGGTGGACGTGCAAACGTACTCAGGCAATAAAAAATGTACTACTGCCCTTTGAATCTCCTAATGCTTGCCTATAGTAGAAGCGGCTCTTGCCGCGATGCACGGGGGCTGCCTTTCAGTGCGACACAATGCCGTCGTCGATCGCCGGCCAGGAATTGGAAGGACAGTAAAAGGGAAGGGAGAGTGGCAAAGAAAAAAGTCAGAAAAGTGTGGCGACGAAGTAAAGAACCCGAAAAGTTCGTACTCCACCGAATGCATGATCGACTCAGAGCCGTGTTTTTATAGTCACGCCGATCTGCCTTTCTCGCGTCATTCGTGGCATAGTTCGATCGATTACCACATAAGGAGCAATCAAATGCCCACATTAGAGCAAATCCAGGCAAAGCTTAAAAAGCTTCAGGCGCAAGCTGACGTCCTTCTGGCCAGGAAAGCGCAAGTCGCGGTCGACCAGATTCGTGATCTGATGCTCAAGCATGGCCTGACTACCGCGGATATCGAGGCCAAGGCAAAAGCCCGGCGCGCCGCGAGAGGCTTGAACGGCGGTGGCAAGGCGAAAGCCGTGAGCTCCGGTAAGTCATTGGCAAAGTACCGCGACCATAAAACCGGCGCGACCTGGACGGGCCACGGCCGC
Organism: Paraburkholderia sp. BL6669N2; assembly: GCF_003387275.1. Lineage (NCBI taxonomy): Bacteria > Pseudomonadati > Pseudomonadota > Betaproteobacteria > Burkholderiales > Burkholderiaceae > Paraburkholderia > Paraburkholderia sp. BL6669N2. The sequence goes on from NZ_QUNA01000002.1 coordinate 4,201,748, forward strand.
GCGCCGGGTTGGATTGCCGGCGTGAAAGATCGCGCGCAGTTCCTGATCGAAGGCGCGAGCGAACTGAAGTCGGCGGCGAAGAGTGCTGTCACCCAGGCGAAAGGCAGCAAAGGTCAGCCGAAAGGCGCGCAACCGCCCAAGTACATCAATCCGAAAACAGGCGCGACCTGGAGCGGCCGCGGCCCGGCGCCGGCATGGCTTGCCACCGTCAAGGACCGCACCAGATTCCTGATCGATAGCGCCTCGGCAACTGTGGCGGATGCGGGTCACAAAGCTGCGAAGAAGGCCGGTAAAGTGAAATCGGCGGCAGCTAGCGGCGTAGTGAGCAAGAAAGCCGCAGCCCGAAAAGTCGTGGCGAAGAAAGCAGGCGCGGCCAAAAAGACGGTTGCAAAGAAAGCCACTGCGGCAACTAAGAAAGTAGCAGCAAAGAAGGGCGCGGCGAAGAAGAGCGTCGTGGCCAAGGCAGCCAGGAAAGCACCGGTTCGCAAGGCCGCGGCCAAAAGAACCGTCGCGACGAGTGCCGCGGCCACGCCCGCAGCAGCGCCGGCGTCAGCCGGCGCATGAGCGCAACCGAGTCGTAAAGTAGATGACCCGTACGCTTGAATCAACCCAGCAGGAAGACCAGGTCGTCCTGCTGGACTCCGTTCCTTATCCGGCAGAAGATGCCGCCGAACCCTTTATCGTCGCGAGTGACCGCCGGGTCATTCTCTCTTATCCGATCGCGGAGTCCGACTTCGAGCGGTTCGGACCATTCGATCCCGACGACGATCCATTTTGCGCAGTGCTATTTCCGGACGCCGTATTTCATCGTCTGGGTCCGCCCGGCGACGCCGATCTCGAGATTCACCCGCTCGCCTCGCAGGGTCTCGCCGGCTATTCGGTTCATGAAGTCATGAATTCGTCGCTGGTGACGGAGCTTGCGGCGGTGGCATCGACAAGTCCCGCGCTGCGCCATTTCGTCATCACGTTTCAGGCCTCCACATTCGAATGCGTGGCGTCGGACTATACGGTGGTCGGTGTCTACGGCGCGGGCGAAATAGCCTCCCGGGAAGCGTTCTCACTAGTCAGGTAACGGGATGGAGTAGCAAGGTGCGGGCCTGCATTGGGCACGCGCAATGCGTCCTGCGTTCGTCGTAAAGGCCGGGCCGAGGTCCGGAATGTTCGTCAAACCGCAGGACGCGCACGCGACACGTCCCGCCTATTAGCATCGAGGCCACGCATGCTGACGATTCCGATTACTGCTTTCGTCACGCTCGTCATCATCCTGGTGATTGCCAATTTATCGAGCGGCGAGAAGAAGATCGAGCATAAGATCGATCGCCTTTACGCGAGCGACGATCCGCAATTCCTTCGCTCAATGGGTCTGCTGCTTGGGCCGCCGGTCATTTCGGGCAATCGCTTCGAGATGCTGCTGAACGGCGACCACATTTTTCCCTCGATGCTGGAAGGCATCCGTTCCGCACGTCGAACGATTACATTTGAAACTTTTATCTATTGGTCCGGCGAGATTGGCGAGCAGTTTGCGCAGGCGCTCGCGGATAAAGCGCGCGAGGGCGTCGCGGTGCATGTGCTGCTCGACTGGGTCGGTTCGTCGAAAATGGATAAGCGCTATTTGGATATGCTTCGCGATGCCGGCGCGGAAGTGATTCAGTATCACAAGCCCCATTGGACCGGTCTGGGCCGCATGAACGATCGCACGCACCGCAAACTGCTGGTGATCGACGGCCATATCGGCTTTACGGGCGGTGTGGGTATTGCGCCGGAGTGGACCGGCCACGCCCAGGATGAAAAGCATTGGCGCGATACGCATTTCCGCGTGGAGGGTCCGGTGGTTGGCCACATGCAGGCCGTATTCATGGACAACTGGGTCAAGGCAACCGGCAATGTGCTGCACGGCCCAGCGTATTTTCCCGATGTCGAGCCAATGGGCGACGGCCTCGCGCATATGTTCAGCAGCTCGCCCTCGGGCGGCAGCGACGACATGCAGTTAATGTATCTAATGGCGATCACGGCGGCGACGCACTCCATTCATCTGGCGAGTGCCTATTTCGTTCCTGACAAGCTGACCATTAACGCGATCGTCGAGGCGGCGAAACGCGGCGTGAAAGTGCGGATCATCATGCCCGGCAAACGGATCGACACGCATACCGTGCGGGAAGCATCGCGCGCGTGCTGGGGCGATCTGCTCAAAGCGGGCGTGGAAATGTACGAGTATCAGCCGACCATGTTTCACTGCAAATTGCTGGTGGTGGACGAATACCTGGTTTCAGTCGGCTCGACCAATTTCGATAACCGTTCGTTCAAGCTCAACGACGAAGCGAATCTGAATATTTACGACCGCGACTTCGCCAGGCAGCAGACCGCCGCTTTCGCCGACGATATAAAGAAGTCGCAACAGATCACGCTCGAAGCATGGATGCATCGGCCATTTACGGAAAAGCTGATCGAGAAGTTTGTCCCGCTGCTGGATTCGCAGCTCTGACGAATCTTCTGATTACCGACCTGCGCCAGAGAGATAGGCTTCGATAGGTGATAGAGAAGGGCGCGCGCCGCTTTCCACTTCCATGGCAGGCAGCGGTGTGCCAAGAAGCGCTTTTGCACGTTGATATGCAAGAGCGAATCCGCGCAACTCCTGTGTCACGGGACGATCGTCCAGGCGGCGTCGCAACAGCGCTTGCTCGATACTGCGGTCGATCAGCGCAAGTTGACTGTCGATATAGTCGACGCATAACTGTCGGCAACGCGACGAAGTACTCGCGACGGCCAATAGTGCCGGCACAATCGAAATCGTCAGAAAGCCGCCGGCCGGAATGCGCGCCAACGCGGCGGGCGAATCGAACAGGTCTTTGCGGAGCGATTCGAATACGGTACGGCCCCACACCTCGCGTTCTCTTTCGAGCGCGCGGCGGCGGCGCGCCAAAGCGTCCGTCGCATTCGCGTCTTTTATCTCGCCGTCCGCGGTCATTAGTACGGCGTCCGCGCGCTCACCTTCCTGAATGCAATCGGTGCCGAGGTACGCGGCGCTCTGATTGCGTCCAGCTAACACGAGATGTTGCAACGTATCCGGTACGAGCGGATCGAGCGGCACCACTTCGCACGTGACCGGTTTGCCATTCAGATGGATGGCGCAGCGTCCGTCGTCAGCGAGTGCGGGGCAGCGTGCCAGTGGAGGGTAATCGTAGCCCTGCGTCATGATGCTGAAGACGTCGCCGGTTCGATAGAGCAGCGTGTCAGCGATCGAATCGAAGGCGGCGATATCGGCCGCGTCGAGCACGGTTTCATGCCGACCCACGCGCAATCGCTCACCCACGCGCCTGCGCGGCACGCGGCCGATCGCAATACAGCCGATGATCCGGTCGCGATGCCGGAACAACTCGGGCAGTGCCATGGCCGGCGGACTATTGCAGCATTTGCCGCACGCCGTGCACACGAACGAGAAAGCGTTCACCACGGCCGTCGCACCGAGTCCTGATAGCGCGTCAGAATGAAATGCGCGACGTCGAGCGAATGGTAAGCGGCCACCAGTTGCGCAACCCAAGGCTGAGTGCGGTCGGCGTCTCGCACCGTCAACACGTTGGCGTAGGGCGAGCGCGCATCTTCGAGACCGAGGCTATCGCGCGCCGGGTAAAGACCCGCGCGCGCCGCGTCGTCGCTATCGATCACGGCGAAGGCCACGCTATCTAGCGTGTCGAACAGACGTGCGCGCGGCACCTGGCGGATCCGCAGATTCAGCCGGTTGCTCGTGATGTCGGCGAGAGTCGCGTGAAGGCCGGCCGTGTCCCTGAAAGTCAGCAACGTGAAGTTCTGTAGCAGGATCAGGGCGCGCGCAGTGCCTTCCCGGTCGTCAGGAATCGCGATCGTCGCGCCGCGTTGCAACTGGCCAAGATTCGTCAGTTTGCGCGAGTACAAGGCGATGGGAAACGTCACGGTGGTGGCGACGCTCGTCAGCGCAAAGCCGTGCTGTTTGCGCTGGGCGTCGAAGCGTGGCTCGTCCTCGAAACTCGCCGCATCGATCTGCTTCGCGGCGAGCGCGGCGTCGATACGTTCGGGCTGATCGAATACGACCACGTCCAGCGTGAGGCCGCGACTGGCCGCCACGCGGCGCACTTCGTCCATGATCTCGGCATGCGTGCCCGGACTCACACCCACTTTGATGACTTGCGGCGCGGCGGCTTGCACGTGCTGAACCATCGAAGCAGCGACCAGCAACGCCGCCGTCACGAATCGCCGAGCCTTCATGACGCGTCCCTCAACACCGTGCGAAAACCGATATGCGACGCCGGCAAATCCGCTTCCTGCTGTTCGCGCGACGCGGCCCGATAGCGCACGCAATAGTCGCGCGAGCACAGGAACGAGCCGCCTTTGATGACCATCGGCGTGTCGTGTTTGCGGCTGAGCGGTGCGACCGCCGCGGTGTCGCCGTTGGTGTGCGACTGGTGCGGACCCGTGTAGACGTCCCTGGTCCATTCCCATGCATTGCCGATCATGTCGTAGAGTTTGAAGTCGTTGGCGGCATAGCAGCCGACGGGCGCGAGACCGACGTGACCGTCCTCATTCGTATTGAGCACGGGGAACACACCTTGCCAGTAATTCGCGCTCGGTTTGCCGTGTTCGTCGCGCGGCGCGGTGTCGAGGTCCGCGCCTTCGCGGCCTGCTTTGCCCGCGTATTCCCACTCGGCCTCGGTGGGCAGATCGCGGCCCAGCCAGCGTGCGTAGGCGAGCGCGTCGGCTTGCGTGACCATCGTCACGGGCTGATTCTGACGGCCTTCGAGCGTACTGCCGGGTCCGGTCGGATGATTCCATGCGGCGCCTTTCACCCATGTCCACCATGCGAGATCGCGCGCGTTCATCTCGTCTCGTGTCGGCGTGTGAAACACCACGGCGCCGCCCTGGCGCTCCGAATCGCTGACGTAGCCCGTCGCCTTCACGAACGCCGCGAACTGCGCATTCGTCACATCGGTCTGATCGATCCAGAAACCGGCGACGCGCGTCTTGCCGTCGCCGGCGGGACGCTCGTCTTCGTAACCGAGCTTGCTGCCGAATACGAAGTCGCCGCCACGCAGATGCACCATACCGGCTTTCGGATCGTCGCGCCAACGCGAGGGTAAGCCGGCGTAGCGCTCGCATTGCTGCTCGGAGCCAAGTGCGGCCAACGGGCGCGACGTGTTGAGTTCATCGAACGCGCCTTGCTTGCCAACGCCGCTAAAGACCGCCGAAGCGGCCGTCGCGGCGGTAAAAGCGGCGGCGAACGCGACCGTGGCGATCGCGGCGTAGATGCTGTACAGCGTCGCGTTGCTCTTCAAACTGAATCTGACGGTCATTGCGTGCTCAGTAGTAACCGTGCGGACGCAACGGTTCCACGCCGCCGACGCTGCTCATATAGCTGTTCCACTGCTGCACGAGACCGTCGATCACCGAGGGATTCTGCGTCGACACGTCCTGCGTTTCGCCGCGATCGGCGCTCATGTCGAACAGTTGCCAATGACCGTCCACGGGGCCGAGCGGCGGTTCCGTCCACAACGCTTTCCAGCGGCCGTCGGCGCTGCGCAGATAGCCGCGGCCGTAGGCTTCGTCGCCGAACGACGCGGTGTGCACCGCGCTCGTCGCCTGATCGTTCAACAGCGGCAGCAGCGACTGCCCGGTGACCGGATACACGTAGCGGTTGTTGTAGACCACCTTGCCCTTGTTCTGATCGACGCCGGTGAGCGTATTGATGAGCGGCGGCGCGGCCTGCGTTGGCGGCGAGATCTGTGCGACGGCGAGGAACGTCGCGGTATTGTCAGCGACGTGCGTGAAGTCGCGCAATGTCGGCTTCTGTGTGGTCTGACCCGGCAGATGGACGATCAACGGCGTGGACACGCCGCCTTCGCCCGAATAACCCTTGGTCAGACGGAACGGTGTGGCGCTGACTTCGGCCCAGCGCAACCCGTATTGCAGACGTTGTGCGTTCTGCTTGCCGTTGTCGGTGCCGAGTGCCGAGTAAACCGGATCGGCGGCGTTGGCGGTGTCGGTCGCGGTCGGGTCGGCGCCGGAGTCGATCGGCCAGCCTTCCGCGCCGTTGTCCGACTGGAACATGATGAAGGTGTTGTCGTACTCGCCGATATCCTTCAGGTGCTGGATCAGCAGGCCGATGTTGTGATCGAGATTCTCGACCATGCCCGCGTAGATTTCCATATATCGCGCCTGGGCCTTCTTCTCGGCGGGCGAGAGGCTCGCCCATGTCTTGTTCACCGTGCCCGCGCCATAGTCGGTATAGCCTTGCGCCGCGCTATGCACGGCGCTCACGTACTTCGCGTTCACCGTGCCGTTGGTCGCCGTGGCCGCCGTGGCGACGAGCGTTTCCGATGCGCCGCCGTACGGCACGAAGTCGTTCGGAATGATGCCGAGCGCTTTTTGTCGCGCGATGCGCGCGTTGCGGATCGCGTCGTAACCGGCATCGTATTTGCCGGCGTAGTTGTGCAGATAAGGCTCGGGTACTTGCAGCGGCCAGTGCGGCGACGTGTAGGCTGCGTAGGCGAAGAACGGCTTGCCGTCGCCCTTGTTCGAATCGATGTACGAGATCAGACGCTGCGTATAAAAGTCGGTCGAATAGAACACTGCGGGGCTGCCACCCACGCCGCCCGGTTGTCCCGGCTGACCGGGCTGCACGTATTTGCCGTCTTCGGTGTAGTTCCGCGAGTTCGCGGGTTCGTGCGCGAAGTGATTGGTCGCGGCGCCGCCAAGCAGTGCATAGCTATGTTCGAAGCCCCATTGGTCGGGCGTTTGTCCGCCGCCCGTCGTGCTGCCGACGATGCCCGAGCCGATATGCCATTTGCCGGCCATGTACGTGTGATAACCGCCGTCCTTCAGCAGTTGCGCAACGGAGAGCGCGCGATCGTTCAGATAGCCCTCATAGCCAGGCAGACCTTTGCGCTCATCGGTCGGCACGCCCATGGTGCCTTCGCCGACCAGATGGTGATCGGTGCCGGAGATCAGCATGGAACGCGTGATCGCGCAAACGGTGCCCGTGTGGTGATTCGTCAGGATACGGCCCGATTGCACTAGCGCGTCCAGATTGGGCGTGTTGATTTCGCCGCCGAACGCGTGGATGTCGGAATAGCCGAGGTCGTCGGCCATGATGTACAGAATGTTGGGGCGCTTCTGGGCGACTACGGGTGTGGGCGTCGGGCCGGGCAGATTGTCGTCGCCGCAGGAGGCGAGAGCGATGAGACTGGCGACGGCGGCGCCGATCATGCGAGGACGAAAAGAAGGGCGCAGCGATCGTTGCGTTGTCATTGTTGTGCGGACCGGATATGTCGGGCCGCCGATGGTAGCAATGACGCCAGAACGCCCAAAGTTCGATTTCTGCGTTGCTTTGTTCGATTGCCGATATAGGCGTTGCAGCGTGATAACGGGTATCAGCCAAGCACCGCATTTAGCCTTTGAGCGTAGATCTAGTTGCCTGGATTGAGCACGGGCTTGTCCGGATTCGCAAGCGTTTTGTAGGGGAGTTGTACGGCGTGCGGATTGGTGACGGTATCGTCGATCACACGTTCGACGTCCGCGGTTTTCGCGAGTTCGGTGAGGAAGCTCTGCTTATCGAAGCCCGGCGCAACGCAGCCTTCCACGTAGATGAAGCGGCGTTGCAGCGTCAGCCAGAGCGTCGACTGTTCGCGCCAGTGCGTGGCGAAATTGATGTTGGTGAGGCGACGCTGCACCGCCTCGGCGATTTCCACGTCGTACAGATAGGCGTTCGATAAACGGCAGCGGCCTTCCACCCAGCAACTATTGCCGCGTTCGATCCGATAATGGCTGTCGTCGAGCCATTCTTTCTCGGTTTCGAGCGGCCCCAATGGCACCGGACAATCGCCGATCGCTTTGGAGATCTGAAAGAACGGATCGTGGCCGCGATTGACGCGCGCCGGTTCGGCATGGGCGTGAATGGCAGTTGCGGCGAAACAGATCAGCAGACTCGCTAGCCGCAATGGGATCGTGCGTTTCATCCTCATCAGCTCCAGGCGTTGGGCGTTGAGTAGAGTGGACGGAACGATAGCAGTGGTTGAGTGTATGCAGCGCCGATTATGCGACGATCGCTGATCTTCATCACTCAGGTATTCACCGGTTCGTGCGCCGGTTTTCGACCGCGAACTTGATCAACTCGGCCTGGCCTTCAATATCGAGCTTGCGTTTCAGATTCAGCCGATGCGTTTCCACCGTGCGCACGGAGAGATCGTTGCGCTGGGCGATCTGCTTACTCGACAACCCTTCGGCAAGCGCATCGAGAATGTCGCGCTCGCGCGGCGTGAGCCGTTCGACGGGCGACTGCATCGCCGAAGCCTGAATCAGACGCGCGCCGAGTCCCGCGCTGAAAAACTGTTTGCCTTCGAGCACCGCGCCAATGGCCTGGATGATTTCGGTGGAGGGCGAGTCCTTCAGCACGTAGCCGCTCGCGCCCGCGCGTACCGCCTGGGTCACGTACTCGAGATTGTCGTGCATGGACAGCATGAGCACGCGAATTGCCGGGAAGCGCTCGTGAAACATGCCGGCCAGCGCGATGCCGCTCATTCCGTTCATGCCTACATCCATCAGCACGAGCTGGGGCTCCGCGCTCGCGGCGAGGGCGAGCGCTTCCTGCGCATTGCCCGCTTCGCCGACCACTTCGAGGTTGCGCACCGCTTCGAGCCGCGCGCGCAAACCGTCGCGCACGAGCGGATGATCGTCGACGAGAATCAGACGGGCGATAGCGGGTGAGGCGTCGTTCATGGTCAGGTTTCCTGCAAGGCCGGCAATGCCGGCTCGGTCGATCCCAGTGGCACGCGCGCGGTGACGAGCGTGTGGCCGGCTTGTGAGCTAAGCGACAGTGTGCCGCCCAGCGCTTCGAGCCGCTCGCGCATGTTGCGCAGACCCACGCCCGAGCGCCGGCCGACGAACACATGCGTCACGTCGAAACCGCGCCCGTTGTCCGCGATGTTCAGCGTGACCGCGTCGTTCGATATTTCCAGCGCGAGCGCCGCGCTCGACGCGTGCGCGTGGCGCACGATATTCGTCAACGCCTCCTGGGCGATCCGGAACAGCACGGTGTTGACCGCATCGGGCAAAGCCGCCGCGTGCGTGTGCGCGATCTGCGTGAAGCCGATCTCGATGCCCGACTGCTCGCTGAGTTCGCGCGAGAGTTGTTCCAGCGCGGCCGCCACGCCGAGATCGTCCAGCATCGACGGACGCAGCGCGTGAGAAATGCGCCGTACTTCGCGCAAGGTATCGCCAAGCCGCGTGAGACTGGTGGTGAGTGCGGCCTCTGCCGCGGGCACGCGCACTTCGCTGCGCTCGAAGCGCGCCAGCGCGGATTCGAGCAGCAGCTTCACGGAGACCATCATCTGGCTGATGCCGTCGTGCAATTCACGCGACAGGCGCGCCCGTTCGTTTTCCTGCGACTCCACCACCTGCTGCGCGAGCCGTTTCAGCTTGGCATCCGCGCTGCGGTATTCAGTGACGTTGAGCACGAGCGCGCACAGCGCGATCACGGCGAGCCCGGCAACGGCGATCGCGTCGATCCATTTCATCGTGCGATCGATATTGGCGGCCGCGCGTTCGTCGATACGCGCGAGCGTGTTATCCACGTCGTCGAGATAGATGCCGGTGCCGATCATCCAGCCCCAGCGCTGCAGCGGCACGACGTAGCCGAGTTTCGACGCCACCTTGCCCGTCGACGGACGATGCCACAGATAGCGCACATACCCGCCGCCGCGCGAGGCTGCGGCGAGCAGTTGCTGAATGGTCAGCGTGCCTTGCGGATCGCGCAGTTCCCACAGATCGCGCCCGACGAGGTCCGGCTCGCGCGGATGCATCAACGAACGGCCGTGCATGTCGTAGACGAAGAAGTAGCCGTCCGTGCCAAAGTCCATTTTCTGCAGCACGTCGAGCGCGCGTGCGCGCAGCGTCGCGTCGTCGCGCGCATTGTCCTGGCCGGCGTCGTAGAGCGGCGCGATCGCGGTGGTGGCGAGCTCGACGTAATGCTTGAGCTCGATCTCCTTGCTGGCCATGTACGCGGCCTGCGTGCTCGCGTGTTGCGTCTCGGCGAGCGCCGTGGCCTGCCGTTGCACACCCACTTCGATGCTCGCGATGGCGGCCAGGAAGGGCACGATCGCCAGCAGGACAATCTTGGCTTTCAGTTTCATCGTTGAAAAGACGGCTAACCGGCTACGTAGTACTACGTAGCCGGCTTACGTAGTTGCGCGCTTGTGAGGACGCTCACGAAGGCGAATACTACATCCCCACGGCATAGTGCGCCTTGCAGGCGGCTGCGCCCACCGTCGCGCGCGTCGCGTGGCGTAATAAGCACCCGGTTTGCCGGCTCATACCCGCTACCCGGTTTCCGCGTGCCGGACCACGAGTCGTGGCGCGTGGTGTCAATAATAGACTTAGGAGACGATTGTGGAGACATCCCAACCTGCCGGCCGTTCATGGCTATGGCTGATCCTGCTGCTTCCGTACATCGCACTGCTGTGGCTGCCGTTCTATAACGACACGCGTCCGTCGTTCGCGGGCTTTCCTTTCTTCTACTGGTATCAGTTCTTGTGGGTGCCGTTGACCTCGCTACTGATTTACGCCGTGTACCGAGGTGTCAAATGAGCGACGTCAATCCTGTGAATCCGGTTGCGATGACCGTCTTTATCGCGTTCTTCGTTCTCGTCACCGTGATCGGCTTCTTTGCCGCGCGCTGGAAACGGGGCGACCTGACGCAATTGCACGAGTGGGGCCTGGGCGGCCGCCAGTTCGGCACGGTCATTTCATGGTTCCTCGTGGGCGGCGATTTCTATACCGCCTATACGGTGATCGCAGTGCCCGCGCTGGTCTATTCGGTCGGCGCGTATGGCTTCTTTGCGTTGCCTTACACGATCATCGTTTATCCGTTCGTGTTCGCCGTGATGCCGAAACTGTGGAAGATCGCTCACGCGAAAAACCACATCACGGCAGCCGACTACGTGCAGGGCGAATACGGCGGCAAGTGGTTCCCGGCGGCTGTCGCGATCACCGGCATTGTCGCGACCATGCCATACATTGCGCTGCAACTGGTGGGCATGCAGGTCGTGATCAAGGGGCTCGGCGTGACCGGCGAAATGCCGCTGATCGTCGCCTTCGTGATTCTCGCGTTGTATACGTATGCCAGCGGCCTGCGCGCGCCGGCCATGATCGCGTTCGTCAAGGACATCATGATCTACATCGTGGTGATCGCGGCGGTGTGGCTGATTCCGGCCAAGCTCGGCGGCTATGCGCATGTGTTCGACGCGGCCGATACGTATTTCAAGGCCAAGGGCGGCGCGACCGGCATCATTCTGAAGCCGACGCAATTCACCGCGTATGCGTCGCTGGCTTTGGGCTCGGCGCTGGCGGCGTTCATGTATCCGCATACGATGACGGCGGTGCTGTCGTCCTCGTCGGCGAATACGGTGCGCAAGAATGCGATCTTCCTGCCGGCGTACACGCTGCTGCTGGGTCTGATCGCGTTGCTCGGCTATATGGCGATTGCGGCCGGCGTGCATGTGAAGTCGGCCTCGGACATGGTGCCGGCGCTGTTCAACACGCTGTTCCCGTCGTGGTTCGTCGGCTTCGCGGCGGCGGCGATTGCGATCAGCGCGCTGGTGCCCGCGGCGATCATGTCGATCGGTGCGGCCAATCTGTTCACGCGCAATTTGTGGCGTCCGCTCGTTTCGCCGAATATCTCGCCGGAAGGCGAGGCTTCCACCGCGAAGATCGTCTCGCTGGTCGTGAAGTTCGGCGCGCTGCTGTTCATCGTGTTCCTGCCGACGCAGTACGCGATCGACCTGCAACTGCTGGGCGGCGTGTGGATTCTGCAGATCTTCCCGGCAATCGTGTTCTCATTGTACACGCGTCGTTTGAACACGCCGGGCCTGTTCCTCGGCTGGCTGGCCGGGATCGTGCTCGGAACCGGACTGGCGATTTCGCAAGGCCTCAAGCCGGTGTACGCCCTGCATTTCGGCGACGCGGTCTATCCGGTGTATATCGGGCTGATCGCACTGACGGTCAATATCGTCGTGAGCTTTGTCGTGTCGGTTCTGTCGCCGCGCAGGGTGGTGGCCGCGGCCTGAACGATTGATGTCGAGGTAGAGCAACGCCGCGGAGCTTGTTTGTCCGCGGCGTTTTTTTATTGCGGCCCGCAGCGCTAACCGTGCCGTGCGAATCGTTCCACACCGAACGGCCGCGGGTCCACGAGCGTTGCTTCGCCCGTCATCATTTCAGCGAGCAGACGGCCGGTTATCGGACCCAGCGTCAGCCCGTGATGCGCGTGGCCGAACGCGAACCACAAGCCCGCATGTTTTTTCGCGGGCCCGATGATCGGCAGCATGTCCGCAGTACAAGGACGGCGGCCCATCCAGGGTTCGTCGTCGAGACGCTTGCCCAAGGGGAACAGCGTGCGGGCGACCGGCTCGACCGCCGCGAGTTGCGTCGGCGTTTTGGGCGCTTCGAGATCCGCGATCTCCGCGCCCGTCGTCAGGCGGATGCCGCGTGCCATGGGCGCGAGCAGGTAGCCGCCTTCCGCGTCGAGCACCGGATGATTCAGGCGTGCCGTGCCCTGCGGCGCGTAGTGCATGTGATAGCCGCGTTTGACGGCGAGGGGCAAGCGGTAACCCAGGCGCGTGCTCGCGCGCTCCGACCACGGCCCCAACGCCACGACCGCGGATGAAGCGGAGATCGTTCCCGCTTCCGTGTCGACGTGCCAGCCATCGCGCAGCGTATCCGCATCGCCGATAAAAAACCGTCCGCCGAGCGCTTCGAAATATCTGGCGTAGGCGGTGACGAGCGCGTTCGGGTCGCTCACAGAATCGGAATCCGGATAGCGCAGGCCGCCCAGCAAGGTCTTGTCCAGATCGGGTTCGAGCTGTTGCAGGCGGGCGGCGTCGAGCGCTTCGAACTCGACTTCATATTCGCGATGCCACCGTTCGGCGAGCCGGGTTTCCGCGTCATGAGCCGCTGCGGTGCGGAACACTTTCATCCAGCCGATCGGGCGTAAAAGCGCGCTCGCGCCGGCCTCGGCGGCGAGCGCGCGGTGCTCGCTCACGCAATGCTCGATCAGCGTCGCGTACGATTTCGCGATGGCGGCGTGCCGCGTTGGATGAGAGTTGCGCCAGTACTGCCAGAGAAATGGCGCGGTCTTGAGGATCGCGTCGGCATGGTAACGAACGTCGGGCGACTGGTTGCGCGCATAGCGCAGCAACGTGCCGAGTCCGCGAGGAAACGCGTAGGGATAAACGCCTTCGCGCTGGATCAACCCGGCGTTGCCGAACGAGGTCTCGTTGCCGGGCAGCTTGCGATCGACCAGCGCGACCTGGCGGCCGCGTTTCTGCAAATGCGCGGCGATGCACACGCCGACAATGCCCGCTCCGAGCACAACGGTATCGAATTTCATTCTGCTTATAGGCCTCGCTTAGAGTCGCTTTGTTCGAAGAGTGCCGCGATCCAGTGGACAAACGTTCGGGTCGCGCGGCGCCGTCCACAGGCGCGTTGAGGCGGGCGTTCATCTTACATGGAGTCGTTCGTCTTATCCGACCTGAGCCGGCCGGTTCGGCGCTCGACCACTCCGCCGCTCAAGTAAAATGCGCCTCGCGCACGGCCTGCGAATCGACTTGCAGCCGCTCAGGCGTCGACAGCGTGTAAACTGGCGACTTTTTTGCCTCCGGTGGTATGTTGCAACCCCCCCAGCGCACCGCCCTCAGCGGCCCGGCGCTCATTCGCCTACTGGCACGCCTCGCGGATGTCGATGTTCCCGAATCCAGGCAATCGCTCTCGGACCGGCTCAGCCAATGGCTCGGCTGGACCGACGCCATTGCGCTGTCCTCGGTACTGAACGGCAACCCGCCCGCCGTTGCCGCCGGCGCGCGCGGCTTCGGCGGCGCGGAGGAGTCGGAGTACGTCCGCGCGCGCAGTTCGCTGGCGAAGACCATCACGGGCGATAGCGTGTTCGCGGCCGACAGGCGGCGCGGGTCCGTACGCGCGTCCGCGCATGCGTCGTCGCAGAGTGCGCCCGCCCAGCCGGTGGCCGATTACGCGGTGTTCCGTCAACGCTATCTCTCCCTCCAGCAGTCGATGGAAATGGCGATCGGCAATCTGCGCGGCCGCCTGCGGGGCATGCTGGCCACCAGAACACCCGCCATGGCGCGGCTCGCCGTGGTGGACGCGGTAATGGAGCGCGCGCTGAGCGAGCGCGAGCGCAATCTGCTGGCCGCCATACCCGCGTTGCTGGCCGGGCACTTCGAGCGCTTGCGCGCGGCCGAGCAGGCGGCGCTGGCCGCCGCCCAGGTGTCGGACGAAGCCGCCGGCGACGCAGCCAGCAACGCCGCGGCGCTCACCGCCGGCGCATGGCTGAATGTGTTCCGCAAGGACATGCAAACCGTGTTGCTTGCCGAACTGGATATTCGTTTACAACCGGTCGAAGGGTTGCTCGCCGCCCTTCGCGCCAGCTAACTGGGACACTATGTCCAGATATCGTTTTGATCTCGTTGTGTTTTTGGCTGGTCTGGCCGCTGTGTGCTGGATCGCCGCCGGCTACCTCGGTTCGAACCCGCTGGCGCTCGCCGTCACCTTATTGATCGGCGTGTGCTATCTGGCGGGTTCGCTCGAATTGCACCGCTACAACCAGGCGACCGCCACGCTCACGCAGGCGGTTGCTGGGCTATCCGGGCCGCCGCCGAGTCTCGGCGCATGGCTCGAGCCCTTGCATCCGAGCCTGCGGCGCGCGGCGCGCCTGCGCATCGAGGGCGAGCGGGTGGCCTTGCCGGGTCCGGCGCTCACGCCTTACCTGGTCGGCTTGCTGGTGCTGCTGGGCATGCTCGGCACGTTGCTCGGCATGGTGGTGACCTTGCGCGGCACCGGCATGGCGCTGGAAAGCGCGACCGACCTGCAGGCGATCCGCGCTTCGCTCGCCGCGCCGGTCAAGGGTCTGGGCTTTGCGTTCGGCACCTCCATCGCGGGCGTGGCGACTTCCGCGATGCTGGGGCTGCTGTCCGCGCTGTGCCGGCGCGAACGCCTGCAGGCCGCGCAGATGCTCGACGTGAAGATCGCGACGACCCTGCGCATCTACTCGCAGAGTCATCAGCGCGAAGAGGCCTTCAGGCTCCTGCAGCGTCAATCCGAGGTGATGCCCACGCTGGTCGACCGTCTGCAGACGATGATGTCGGCCATCGAGCAACAAAGCCTCGCCTTGAACGAGCGGCAGATTGCCAGCCAGGAGGCTTTCCACGGCAGGGCCGAGGCCGCTTATGCGCGCCTCGCGAGTTCGGTCGAGCAGTCGTTGAAGGAGAGCGTGGCGGACAGCACGCGCGCCGCCGGCGCGGCGCTGCAGCCGGTCATGCAAGCTACGATGGCCGGCCTCGCGCGCGAGACGAGCGCGTTGCACGACACCGTTACGCACGCCGTGCAGCGGCAACTGGACGGGCTGTCGAGCGGCTTCGAGACGACCACTGCGACCGTCGCGGATATCTGGAACAAGGCATTGGCGGGACATCAGCGTTCGAGCGAGGAACTGACGCAGCATCTGCGCGCTTCGCTGGATCGCTTCACCGACACTTTCGAGCAACGCTCGGCCGGCCTGCTGGACGGCGTTTCCGCGCGGCTGGAAAGCACGGCGGGCAACGTTTCGAAGGCCTGGAACGAGGCGTTGGCGCGTCAGGAGAGCGTCGGCGAAAAGCTCGCGGCGAACAACCAGCAGGCATTGGCGGCGGCTGCCGCGACTTTCGAGCAGCACGCGGCGTCTCTGTTGCGTGGCGTGGGTCAGTCGCACACGGACTTGCAGACCGAACTGGCTTTGAAGGATGAACAACGGCTCGCCGCCTGGACTGCAACACTCGGTGCGATGGCGGCGACATTGAGCAAGGCGTGGGAGCAGTCCGGCGCGCAAACCGCGAGCCGTCAGCAGGAAATCTGCGAGACGCTGGCGCAAACCGCGCGTGATATCTCGGCACAGACGCAAGCGCACGCCAGCAACACGATCGCGGAGATCGACAGGCTCGTCGAGGCGGCGGCCGAAGCGCCGAAAGCGGCGGCGAGTCTGCAGGCTGAACTGGCTTCGCGAGACCAGCAGCGTCTGGCCGCCTGGACCGAGACGCTCGGCGCGATAGCCGCCACGTTGAGCAAGGAATGGGCGCAGTCCGGCGCGCAGACCGCGAGTCGTCAGCAGGAAATCTGCGAGGCGCTGGCGCAAACCGCACGCGATATTTCGGCCCAAACGCAGGCGCACGCCAGCAATACGATCGCCGAAATCGACCGGCTCGTGCAGGCGGCGGCGGAAGCGCCGAAGGCCGCGGCAAATCTGCAAGCCGAACTGGCCTCGCGAGATCAACAGCGACTGGCCGCCTGGACTGAAGCGCTCGCTGCGATGGCCAGGACCTTGAGCGCGGAATGGGAACAGGCGGGCGAGCGCACCGCGAGCCGTCAGCAGGAAATTTGCGAGACGCTGGCGCAAACCGCGCGCGACATCTCCGCCCAAACGCAGGCCCACGCCAGCGAGACGATCGCCGAGATTGGCCAACTCGTTCAAGCGGCTTCGGAAGCGCCCAAGGCCGCGGCGGAAGTCGTCGCCGAATTGCGTCAGAAGCTCTCCGACAGCATGGTCCGCGATACCGCGATGCTGCAGGAGCGCAGCCGCTTGCTGGAAACGCTGGAAACCCTGCTCGACGCCGTCAATCACGCATCCACCGAGCAGCGCACGGCCGTCGATGCGCTCGTTGCGACATCGGCGGATTTGCTGGAACGCGTCGGCACGCGCTTCACCGACAAGATCGAACTCGAAACCGGCAAGCTGGGTTTGGTGGCCGCGCAAGTCACCGGCAGCGCCGTCGAAGTGGCGAGCCTCGGCGACGCGTTCGGCACCGCCGTGCAAGTGTTCGGCGAGTCGAACGACAAGCTGGTGACGCACCTGCAGCGTATCGAAACTGCGCTCGACAAATCCCTCGCGCGCAGCGACGAACAACTCGCGTACTACGTGGCGCAGGCGCGGGAAGTCATCGATCTGAGCGTGCTGTCGCAGAAGCAGATCGTCGAAGACCTGCAGCAGCTTGCCGCCCGGCGTGCGTCAGCGGGAGCCGAAGCGGCATGAGCGAGGACATCGACGGCGGCGTGGAGCAGGTCGCGCCGATCTGGCCGGTTTTCGGCGACCTGATGTCGGTGCTGCTGGGCGCCTTCGTGCTGATCCTCGTGGGCGTGATCGGCGTGCAACTGGAGCTGTCGAGCAAGCTGGAGCAGGAAGTCAAGCAGCGTCAACTGGAAACGCAGCGCCGCAAGACGCTCGAGCAGGCACTCGCGGGTCCGCTCGCGGCTGGGCGCGTAACGCTGGTGAATGGGCGCATCGGGATCAGCGGCAATGTGCTGTTCGCGCTGAACTCCGATCAATTGCAGCCGCAAGGCCGGGATTTGCTGAAGAGTCTGGCCGGGCCGCTGTCCGCGTATCTCGGCGCCAATGACGAAATCCTGATGGTGAGCGGCTTTACCGACGATCAGCGCTTGCGCGAAGGCAACCGCCGTTTCGCGGACAACTGGGAATTGTCGGCGCAGCGCGCGCTGACGGTGACGCGCGCGCTGATCGACGCCGGCGTGCCCGCGTCGTCGCTGTTTGCGGCGGCGTTCGGTTCCGGACAACCGGTGAGTTCGAATACGGACGAGCAGGGCCGCGCCAAAAACCGTCGCGTGGAAATTGCGCCGGTGCCGCGGCCGTCGACCTCGACGGTAAAGCCTCGTGAGTAACGCGGGCGATAACGACCCGGCAAGCGGAGCCCGTGCGACGCTCGACGCGTGGCGCGAACGCGGCGCCGATCGGCTCGATCCTGTCCGCTTCCATTTCATCGACGCGCTCGAACGGCGCGCGGCCGTCCATAGCGGCGAAGCGCGGCGGATTCTGGACGAAAGGCTGTCCGGTCTGCTGGACGCGTACGCCGGGCACATCGAACGCGCCGCGCCATTGCCGGTTGATGACACTGCTGCGCAAGCCGCCGACGAGCCCGCGCATGCGACGCTGAAGAGCCTCGTCGACTACATCGCGAGTCAGGATCATGTGCCCGCG
This sequence comes from Paraburkholderia sp. BL6669N2, assembly GCF_003387275.1. Taxonomy (NCBI): domain Bacteria; kingdom Pseudomonadati; phylum Pseudomonadota; class Betaproteobacteria; order Burkholderiales; family Burkholderiaceae; genus Paraburkholderia; species Paraburkholderia sp. BL6669N2. The sequence continues at coordinate 4,219,797 of NZ_QUNA01000002.1, forward strand.
GCGAGCGGGTTGCCGCGCGCCGCTTCCTATCCCGAGATGCCCGCGCTCGATTACTTCAGGGACGTCTGGTCGAAGGTCCGCACGGAAAAGCAGCTGCGGCAGTCGCTGGAAAAAGTGCCGGGCAACGCCGGCCCGCTCAATTCGAGCAGCCTCGTGCATCGGGCGCTCTCGCTCATGAGCGAAGTGTCGCCGGGCTACCTCAAGCAGTTTCTGTCCTACGTCGATGCCTTGTCGTGGATGGAACAGATAAACGGCGGCGCCGCGCCCGCCGGTAAAGACGCGCCCCGCGCCGGCAACGTCGGCAAGAGCGCTCGCGGCAAAGCACGCTAGTGCGATATGTGCCGGAACGTGCCCGGCCCGTTTTCCCTCACGGCTGACGGCGCTCAGTCGAAATCGAACACGTCGAAAAGGGAGCGCTTTTTCTTCTGCGTTCGATAACCCGATCGATGATCGTCGTAACCGCGGTGGCTGTCGTACGAACGATCCCGCTCCCGGTGGCCGTCGTGGCTTGCGCGCGGGGCGGGCGGCGAGTCGGGTTGGGCCGCGTCCTGCGCGATCAGCTTGTCGAGCTCGCCTCGATCGAGCCACACGCCCCGGCAGTCGGGACAGTAATCGACTTCGATCGAGCGGCGCTCGGTCATCAGCAGGTCGGTGGTCTTGCAAACAGGGCATTTCATAGCGTTGCTCCTCAAGAGTAGAAAGACATCGCATGCTGGACCGGGCGAATGCAAACTCCCGATCCGGGAAAACCGTCACGCGCTTTTCGCTTATTGCCCGCTACTGAGCACGCGATTCGATTTCGCGCGGCGCACCAGCATGTTCATCGCTTCGACGAACGCGGAGAACGCCATCGCCACGTAGATGTAAGCCTTCGGCACATGCGAACCGAAACCTTCCGCAATCAGCGTCATACCGATCACGAGCAGAAAGCTGAGCGCGAGCGTGACGATGGTCGGATTGCGATCGATAAAGCGTGACAGCGGGCGTGCTGCGAACAGCATGGCGAGGACCGCGCTGATCACCGCAATGAACATGATCGGCATGTGTTCCGTCATGCCCACAGCCGTGATGATGCTGTCGACCGAGAACACCATATCGAGCACCAGGATCTGGCCGATCGCGGCCGCCACGGTCAACTGGACGGTGCTGCCCGCTTTGTCGCGTTGCTCCTCGGCATGCGTCACGTGGTGATGAATCTCGCGCGTCGCCTTCCAGACGAGGAACAGGCCGCCGCCGAGCAGGATCAGATCGCGCCACGAAAACGCGTGACTGAACAGCGTGATGGCCGGCGCGGTCAATTGCGCGATCCACGCGACCGTGCCGAGCAGGCCGAGCCGCATGACGAGCGCGAGCATGATGCCGATGCGTTGCGTGCGCGCGCGTTGCGCTTCCGGCAGCTTGTTGCTGAGGATCGAGATAAAGATCAGGTTGTCGATGCCGAGCACGATTTCCATCACGACCAGCGTGAGGAGCGCGGCCCATGCGGCCGGGTCGGCAGCGAGTGTGAGCAGAGTGTCCATGGTGTCCGTAAGCGGATGAATGCGGGTAACGTTGGATTAGCGATCATGATCGCTATCTTCTGGCTTCGGATAAACAAGTGATACTCTGAGCGACATATCGTTTTTTTCGAAGTGTCACGCCATGCTCAATTACCGGCATCTGTATTATTTCTGGATAGTAGTGAAAGAGGGAGGCTTCGCGCGTGCGGCAGAACGTCTCGATATGGCGGTGCAGACCATCAGCGCGCAGGTGCGGGAGCTGGAGAAGTCGATCGGGCGCCAATTGTTGAAACCGGCGGGACGGGGCGTCACGATGACCGAAGCCGGCGAGGCCGCGTTCAATCGCGCGGAGCAGATTTTTCAGCTTGGCGAGGCGCTCCTCGACGAGATGCGCGAGGCCGGTGGAGAAGATGTGGCACGGCTCGCCGTTGGTCTTTCCGATGGCATTTCGAAGCTCGCGGCGCATGCGCTGCTGGCGCCGGTGCTTGGCACGCCGTCGCTCAGGCTTCTATGCCACGAGGGCGAGCACGCGGAGTTGATGTCGGAACTCGCGCTGCATCGGCTCGATCTCGTGCTCGCTTGCCAGCCGGCGCCGCACAATGCCGACCTGCGCGTGCTGAGCCAGCGCCTGGCTGGCTCGCCGGTCGATTGGTATGGCCCGACCGAGATCGTCCGCAAATCCGCGCGCGCGGGCTTTCCGCAGTGTCTCGCGGAGGTGCCCGTGCTTCTGCCGACCCGGCACGCCGCCTTGCGCGCGCGTCTCGACCGCTGGTTCGACGCGCAGGGCATCCGGCCGCGCATCGTCGGCGAATTCGAGGACAGCGCGCTCATGGCGGTGTTCGCCGCGCGCGGCCTCGGCGTGTTTCCACTCGCGGAACTCGGCGCGGAAGATCTGACGCTGCTGCGGGGCCTGCGCTGGCTCGGCCGCGCCGATGGCGTGATCGAGGAGATTCACGCCATCCGATCGCGTCGCGGGCAACATCACGGGCTCGCTTCTCAGGTGGTGGCCGGCGCGCGCTGATAACCGCGCATGACGCGCGACGGCAGTCCGTGACGGTTGACGGCCGGCGTCAGGTCGGGTCCCCACGCGTTCAACATGGCGGCGAGCAGGGCGATTTCGCCGTCCGCCAGATAGTCGTCCGCGACCGCCACGGCGACACACAGGCGAATGACCTTGCGGCGCAACGTGGGATCGTCGATCTCGTCGATCAAGGTCGTGAGCATGGTCGGGTCGAGACGGCCCACCGGCGGCGCGAACGACAGATGCGCGACCGAGTGGTCTTCGCACAGCGTCTGCACGATCTGCTCGAATTGCGAGGGCGCGAGACCGAGTTCGCCGGCGATATTCAATCTCTGCAGCACACGCTCTTCCGAACTGCACACGTGGCCGTCCGCAGTGAGAGCCAGCGCGACGATGCGTGCTGCGGCTTGCGGGCTGTTACGCGGGTAGGTGCGCATGATTCTTTCCTTGCCTGGACGATGTCCGTAGTGAAGATGAAGTCCAGTGTGCGGTAGGTTCGGGATCGGATAAACCTGCTAAATGCGAAGCGAAGGTTCGGAAAAGACGAAGCTTGGGGGGTGAGCCGTTCGAGCGTTTGTCCGGCCGGTCACCGGTGAAGCGCCCGACTTCCAGGCGCCTCATCGGAGAACCAGGCGAACTTTGTCGATTTAGAGCGGATGAAGCTTGCCATTGAGGTCCATCGACCACTTCGAGCCATCGCCGAATGTGAGCACGCCATTCATCGCGTCGATATGGGTCGGCTTGCCGACCGGCTCTTTATCTTTGCCGCCGACGACGCGTGCCATGTCGGCAGAGCTCATTTCTTCGTTGCGCTGCAGTTCGCGGATCTTCAGGTCTTTCATGACGTTCTCCTTTGAGAAAATTACTTGGATGTGCGAGCACTCTTGTGTGTGCTCGCACACTTACACTGCACATGATGTGCCATGCGTGCTTGAAGATCCTCGGCGTGCTGATAACAAAGGAGTCGCCGGCTTGATGAGCTTGCGGCGAAGCTGTGGGTGGTGCGGTAAAACCAACAGTCGGCCAGCCTGCTGTCTGTTGAACCACAACAGATCTACACTGGCGAGGTTCTGTTTCAAACGATCCTGGCTCCACGGATTTTGGCGAGGGGCACTGCAAAGAAAACAATCGAGAATTCAATGCACCCAACCTTGAACCGCATCTTTGCTCTACGTGAGAGATGTCGCCAGGACGTGCGCGTTCTATGAACGGCACTTTGGCTTCGTTTCCAGAATCGACCCAGATGACCGCATCGTTGAGTTGGTGTCGCCGCACGGCGGCGCCATCCTCATGGTTCACCAGGCGGGCAAGGGGGTGAAGTCCGGCCAGGTGACCGTTAAACTCGTTTTCGATATTCGCGACGTGGAGGCGTTCAAGGAGCAGTGTGCAAAGGACGGCTTGCAATTCGGCGCGACGCATCGGGCGGACGGCTACACATTTGCCAATGCCAAGGATCCCGACGGAAATTCCATTTCGATCTCCAGCCGGAGTTTCGCATCCAGCCGCTAGACGCGAATGCTCTCGCAAGTTGAGTTAAACGCGGCAAAAAAAGCAGCGTCGATCCGACAAGGACCGACGCTCAAAGGCAGAACCCGCTGTCCACAGGTCCACACACACCGGGCCGCCATCAATGCATGGGCATGTCCTGCATGGCTGGCTGGTTGTTGTTTAGCGCGCTCTGCTGGGCTGCGTGCATGGCGGCAACTTTTCTTTCCGCTTCCTGAATGTCGGCGGGATAGTCGCTTTCGTCGCCGCGAGACGGATCGTATCCGGCGGCTTCCAGTTCCTCGAGTTCATGGCGCACTTCGGCGCGCGTGAGCGGATGCGCGCCGGGAGTCGCCGACGTTTGCGCATAGGCGCCACTTGCCGTTGCCAGAAGGGCGGCACTTGCAACGAGTGCGCCGGCTGCGGCGCGGACCATGAGACGGTTCAGAGAGATCAGTTTCATGTCAATACTCCTCGATATGCGAGCGCAATCTTCGAACTCGACGTGAGTCGGCGTCAACACGCTCTGAACGGCTAAACCAGGGGATTGGATGTCTTATTCCCGGCAGTGCGTTGAAAAAAAAGCGCGGGAATAATCAGGTCGGATTCGGCGTCTTGCAGAGCGTGAAGACACGAATTGGGGTGAGCAAAATGAACATCATCGATATGGCCCGTGAATCGGGAATGGCCGTTATCCTCGACGCCCGGATCGGCCGGGAGGAATACCACAGCGTATGCGGTTCGCTGTCGGCGCTGGAGAAATTTGCCGACGCTATCCGCCAGACGCCGGTGAATCGCAAAACGGTTAGCGAGCGGCGGAAACGGCCTCTCACGCGAGGCCTGAAATGAATCGAACGCGTATTGCGGCCTGGAAGCCGCTGTATTCGGCCGACATGCTGCGGGCCGCCGGGCGCGCGCCGATTGCGCCTTTTCGGCGGCCGCCGGGTATGGTTGCTCGCGTGGCGAGGGAACCGGCTGTTCATACTCTGCTGCGCCGCTGTCAGCTCGTGTCCGGCGTGGTGCTGCTGGTCTATCTCTCCCTGCATCTGATCAATCACGCGCTCGGCATCTGGTCACTGGACCTTGCGGGTCGCGGTCTTGCACTGGCGTTGCGGGTGTGGCGCAGTGTGCCGGGAACGGTGCTTCTTTATGGCGCGTCGCTATTGCATTTTTCGCTGGCGCTGCGAACGATCTACGGACGCCGTCACTGGAAAATGCCGCTCACTGAATGGGTCCGGCTTTGGGCGGGACTGAGTCTGCCGCTGCTGCTGATCCGTCATGTGGTATCTACCCGGCTTGCCTCGTCGCTGTACGGATTCGAGCCGAACTACGAGCGCATTGTGATATCGCTCATCACCAGCGGTACGCAAGGTTTGCAGCTTGCACTGCTTGCGCCCGGCTGGGTGCATGGTTGTCTGGGACTGTGGCTGCGTATGCGTCATCGTGCGGGGGCGCGGCGCGCGAAACCTTATCTGATGGGGCTGCTCGTTGGTTTGCCCATGCTGTCCGCCGCGGGTTTTGTTCGAATGAAGCAGGCAGTCCTCGCACTCTGCATCGGGCCATTGCGGACCGACCCCAAGCTGGTCGCGCATCAACTTTCACTCGATGCATGGCGCCACAACATTTTGATGTTGTATCTGTCGTTGTTGATCGGCGCCTTCGTCGCGGGTCAGATACGCAACTGGCGGGAACACCGGCAGCTTCGGAAGGCGACGATGACCGTCTGATCCCACCGTTCTGATACCTGGTCCCGTCGACGACGCCACGCACTCTGCAAAGTATTCCGCTGTGGCGCCGAACTCGTGGACTCTTTCCGCACGCAATCTACATGGCGGGCAAGCTGGGCGATGCCGCCAATTGGAGCCGGTCTCAGCAGAGTCAGACACCGTCCGTCACATCACGACACCGGCGGCACTCGACCGGTTGACGGCCGTCGGCAACTCGAAGCAGAAGGTCGTGCCCGTTCCCGCCGTGTCCAGCAAACGTATCTGGCTCTGGTTCAGTTGCAGCATGCGCTGGACGATCAGCAACCCCAGTCCGCCGCCCCGATGCGCGCCGCCGGAGCTGAACGGGCGTTCGAACAGACCTTCGCGCTGTTCGGGCGGAATGCCGGGACCCGTGTCGGTGATCGTCACCGACACCCTACCGTCCTTATGCGCAAGATCCACTTCGATCGATCCTTCAGTGGGCGTGTGGCGAATGGCGTTGTCGAGCAGATTCGTCAGCACGCGCTCGATCATGCCGAGATCGGCACTGACATTCGGCAGGCGTGACGGAATATTCGCGCGCAACTGAATGTGCCGCGCCTCGGCGGGCAATTCGAATTTCTGAAACACGTCCTGCACCAGATCGACCAGCGAGAACTGTTCGAGCGCCGGCTGCACGTTGCCGTGTTCGAGCCTGGCCAGTTCAAACAGAGCTTGCGCGAGCCGGCCCACCTTGACGCTTTGCGCGAGCGCGATGGCCAGATAGCGTTTGCGCTCCGTTTCGCCGAGCGTGTCGGACTTCAGCGAGAGCGTCTCGAGATAGCCGTGCAGCGAGGTCAACGGCGTGCGCAGGTCGTGCGAAATATTGGCGATCAGTTCGCGACGCTGCTGGTCCTGTCGCGTCAGCGCTCGCCATTGTTCTCCGATGCGGTTCGCCATCTGCGCGAACGTCGCTTCAAGCACGGCGATTTCGTCGCGCCGACCGGCCGGCGACGAGCGCGGCACACTCGGTTGGGTGTCGGGCTCGCCCTCGGCGTCGAAGCGGCGCATGGCGTCGGTGAGGCGCCGCAGCGGGCGCGTGATCAGGCCGAATGCGGTCAAGCCGGCCAGCAATCCCAGCAGCGCGACCAGCGCCATCGACCACAAGGTAGTGCGCAGCACGGAACTGGCCGCCACGCGCGCGGCGAGCGCGTCGTGTTCCTCGCCGAGCAGGACCACGTAGATATAGCCGGACGGCGCCTGTCCGCCCAATTGCAGTGGCGCTGCGCTGAACACCTTTTTACCGTCGATGCTGCGCGGATCGTCGCCGAGAATCGGCAGCGCGTCTCCCGCGATGAATTGCCGGATCGGCGCAAGATTCACCTGTTCGCGCTTGACGTGTCCCGCGGGCGCGTCGTCCCCTTTAATGTGCCCTTGATTGTCGAGCAGGTACACCTCGACGCTCGGATTCACCCTCATCAACTGGCCGAATAGCTGCCGGACCGCGTCGGGCCGCAAGCCGTTGGCGTCCATCAACGAGTTGCCATGAGCGATATGGTCGGCGAGATTGCGCGACAGGCTCTGGATGACTTCTTTCTCGTGCAGATCGCTGGAACGGATCTGCAGGAACGCCGACGCGCCGCAGCACGCCAGCAGCAGCACCGAGAAAACGAGCGAGAGCCGCTGGGTCAGCGTCAGATTCACGATGGGTCCTTCGGTGCGCCGGCCGGCTCGCCGGGGACGGCGAGCTTGTAGCCGCGTCCCCAGACGGTCAGGATGCGCTCGGGTTGAGCCGGATCGGCCTCGATCTTCGCGCGCAGCCGGTTGATATGAGTGTTGACGGTGTGCTCGTAGCCTTCGTGCTGATAGCCCCACACCGCATTGAGCAGGTCCATGCGTGAGAACACTTTGCCGGGATGCTGCGCGAAGTAATAGAGCAGGTCGAATTCGCGCGGCGTGAGTTCGATCGGCCTGCCGTCGGCGGCGGCCTCGCGTGTCAACGGATCGATCGACAACCCCGCGATGCGCAGATTGCCGGCTTCGAGTTTCGAGTCTTTCGCCAGCGCGTCGACACGGCGCAGCAGCGCTTTCACGCGCGCCACCAGTTCGAGCACCGAGAACGGTTTGGCGAGATAGTCGTCCGCGCCGAGTTCGAGGCCGAGAATCCGGTGCACTTCGCTCGACCGCGCGCTGGTGATGATGATCGGCGTATAGCGCGTCATCGCGCGGGCGCGCCGGCAGATTTCCAGTCCGTCGACGCCGGGCAGCATCAGATCGAGAATCAGCGCGTCCCAGCCGCCTTGTTCCAGCAGGCGCAGCCCTTCATTACCGTCGGCGCTGTGCACGACTTCATAGCGCTCGTCGCGCAGATGCAGGCTCAGCACGTTAGCGATGTCGACGTCGTCTTCCACGATCAGGATGCGCTTCGGATTGTCCATGGTGGGCTTGAGCCGCGGTTCAGGGAATGGTTGAGGAGGAAGGCCGGGCGCGGCCGCCGGGAAAAGCGGCCATGGCGCCATTGTGCAAAATTTCCGGGCAGCGAGTTATCACATTTAATTTAACTTTTCGTGAGGACTTCGACACCGGCGGCGCTCTAGGATGTGGGCACTTTCTGCAGTATCAGGTTTTGAATGAACTCTACGCCGGCTGTCGCCCGAGCCAGCGTGCCCACTTTAACCGACCTACACGAACGTTCGGAACTGACATGTTACTCATCGTTCTCGCCTATCTCGGCGGCGCCCTCACGATTCTCAGCCCATGCATCCTGCCGGTGCTGCCGTTTGTTTTCGCGCGCGCCGACCAGCCTTTCGCGCGCAGCGGCTTGCCCTTGCTGGCGGGCATGGCGCTGACCTTTGCCCTCGTCGCGACGCTTGCCGCAGTGGGCGGCGGCTGGGTCACGCAGGCTAACCAGTACGGCCGCTGGGTCGCTATCGCGCTGCTGGCGATTTTCGGGCTGACGCTGCTGTTCCCGCGCTTCGCCGATCATCTGATGCGGCCGCTCGTCAGCGCCGGCAATCGCCTGTCGAACTTCGCGCAGGCCGACGGTCAGCAGGTCCGCGCGGGTTCATCGTTTCTGCTCGGCATTGCCACCGGCCTGTTGTGGGCGCCGTGCGCCGGTCCGATTCTCGGTCTCGTGCTGACGGGCGCGGCATTGCGCGGTGCAAGCGTCGGCACGACGCTGCTGCTGGTGGCCTACGCGGCCGGCGCGGCGACTTCGCTGGCGGTGGCCCTGCTGATCGGCGGCAAGGTGTTCACGGCGATGAAGCGTTCGCTGGGCGCGGGCGAATGGATCCGCCGCGGCATCGGCGCATTGATGTTGTGCGGCGTGGCGGCGATCGCGCTCGGTTTCGACACCGGCGTGCTCGCTCGCGTCTCGACGGTTGCGACTGGCGGCCTCGAACAGAAACTCGTCGATAAGCTGTCGCCGAACGCGGCGCCCGGCAAAGCGCCGCTCGCCGGCAATCCGGCCGATGCGTCCGGCGGCGCGATGGCGAACGCCAAGCTCGCGCCGCAATCGGCCGCTAACGCCGATTCGGATTCCACCACGACGAATGCGGCGCAGGGCGGTGCGATGATGCGCACCGCCGCCGAGGCGGCGCCGCTGCCGGTCGAAGGCGTGCTGCCTCAGCTGGACGGCGCGGTCCAATGGCTGAATTCGCCGCCGCTCACCACGCAGGATTTGCGCGGCAAAGTCGTGCTGGTCGACTTCTGGACATACTCGTGCATCAATTGCTTGCGTTCGCTGCCGTATGTCAAAGCGTGGGCGCAGAAGTACAAGGATCAGGGGCTTGTCGTGATCGGCGTGCATGCGCCGGAGTTCGCCTTCGAACGCAATATCGACAACGTGAAGAAAGCTACGCGCGACCTCGGTGTCGACTATCCCGTTGCGATCGACAACAACTATGCAATCTGGCGCGCGCTAAATAATCAGTACTGGCCCGCCCACTATTTCGTCGATGCGAAAGGGCAGATTCGCTATCACCACTTCGGCGAAGGTGATTACGCGGAATCCGAAAAGGTGATCCAGCAACTGCTGACCGAAGCGGGCCACGCGAATGCGTCGAAAGTGGCCATTGGTATCGCCAACGGCGGCGCGCAGGGCGTGCAGGCCGCGGCGGACAACGCCGATATGCAATCGCCGGAAACCTACGTCGGTTATGAGCGCGCGGAGAACTTCGCGTCGCCGGGCGGGGAGGTGGCGGACAAGACGCACGTGTATGCAGCGCCGTCGCAACCCGGCGTCGACGACTGGGGCCTTGCCGGGTCATGGAACGTGGGCGCCGAGCACGCCACGCTCGTGGCACCGGCGGGACGCATCGTGTATCGCTTCCATGCACGGGACCTGCATCTGGTGCTCGGTCCGGGCAAGGACGGCAAACCGGTGCGGTTTCGCGTGAGCGTCGATGGCGCCGCGCCCGGCGCGTCGCACGGCACCGACATCGCCGCCGACGGCAGCGGCACTGTGACCGGACAACGTCTCTATCAACTGGTGCGCCAAACGGGCGATGTCGGGGATCACACGTTCTCGATCGAGTTTCTGGACCCGGGCGTGCAGGCATTTGCTTTCACGTTCGGCTAAGCCGAAGCCGACGCAAGTGGCTCGACTCAACTCTTACTGACCTCAAGGACTGACCATGCGTACGATATCCACCAGCACAGCGTCACTGCGGAAGCGTTTCTCCGTCACGCGAATCATGGGCCTCGTCGTTGTTGCTCTGGGCGCCGTGGCCGCGCAACACGTCGCGCATTCCGCTGAAGCCGCCACGAAGATTCCCGCGCCCGTACAGGACGAGAAAGCTGCCGCGACGCATAGCGAAACGGCGGTGTTCGCCGGCGGCTGCTTCTGGGGCGTGCAAGGCGTGTTCGAACATGTGCGCGGCGTGAAGCAAGTCGCCTCGGGTTACACCGGCGGGGCGGCATCCACGGCGGAATACGAAACTGTCAGCCAAGGTGATACAGGACACGCGGAGTCGGTGCAGATCACCTACGATCCGACGCAGATCACGTATGGCCGCTTGCTGCAGATATTCTTCTCGGTCGCGCACAATCCTACCGAGTTGGACTATCAGGGCCCCGACCACGGCACGCAATATCGTTCAGCGATTTTTCCGGTGAATGCGGCGCAGCGCGGCATCGCGCAGTCGTATATCGCGCAGCTCGATAACGCTCATGTGTTTTCGGCCAAAGTTGTGACGCGCGTCGAAGACTTCAAGGGCTTTTATCCGGCGGAAAGCTATCATCAGAACTTCCTCGCATTGCATCCCGACTATCCGTACATTGCGATCAACGATCTGCCGAAAGTAACCGATCTGAAGCGGATGTTCCCGGATCTGTATCGTAACGATCCGGTGTTGTTCGCGACAGCGTCGCGGTAGGGTGTGGGCTGATGCGCCGCCACGGCCGTAGCCGTGGCGGCATGCGGTGCATTGATGGGAAGTAGTGGTTGAGCCGACACGCGCACGGCCGGATGCTTCCATCCTGATGCAGCCGTCTGCTGTGCGATATGCTCAAGCTTTGTGAGTTGGGTAATGCTTGCTTGCGCATCACTTGCCGGCGGCGCTTGGTCGCGCAGACGCTGCGTTGATCTTCGCTGGCGGCGGCGAAATCGACTCTCTACGGCACGCGGAGATAGTTCGTGATGCGAAGTAACCACTAGCCGCAGACGCCTCGATCTTTGCGTTCCGCTTGTTCCTCGCGGGCTGATTTTCCGATATGAGGATGCGACACCATTTCTGCATGACATTCAAATTATCGGTTTATGGTCAGCTAGCCGTCCCCGTAAGTGCGCGAATATTTGTATTACGATTATAAAAAATTGCACAATCCCAGGCCCGCCTCCAGAAAGTGCCGTTAACCTCCTGACAAATCAAACAATTGCGTTTTACTCGCTGCGGCGAGGCAGAGCTTTTCCATTCCTCTTCTTTTGGAAAAGCTTCAGACGATTCCGATTGCGTTCCTTTGCAATTGTCACTTATCACCCTTGGAACCGGACACGTTACGCGGATGAAACGTTTATAATTCGTCTGCCCAAAGGTTCTGTAACTAATACCGGGAAGATGGGTCGAGCTCAACGCGTCTGTAACAGTTACAGATGGGTTGCTGCGCTGCGGCAAGTGCTGTTGTGGGCCAAGCGGCCTGGTGAATCATGGGTTTTTCGATGGCAAACCTGATTCGCGACGCAAGGGCGCAACTCGACCACTGTCGAACCGGCGGGTTCACGCCAATAATTTGCGGTCAACGGTGAACGAAAAAAATGATATTAATTTTTCGTCATCCTGAATTTTTTAAGCCGTGCATATTGGTGTGAAATTTGTTGATCAAACTGAGGTGCGCTGATCCGTCAGTGTGAGCCTCGCCAGATGTTCGCGTCGCGTCGGCGGCATGCATTGATCCTCGTCACGTTTGCCCGGTCATGCGATCGGCGGGATTCTCCATGCCGGTGTCGACTACATCTTTCACGCAATCGGTGCGCGTTGCGCTCGAAAGCCGCTGTTGAAGATATCGATGTAGTCATTGTTGCGATTGTCGAATGATCGTCTTGCAATGCAATAGTAAGGATGACGTAATAAATAGAATGTTCGCCCGACGCTGGGAAAACATTTCGACTCGGCCGCTGTTCGGTGAAGTCGGAATGCGAGCGGAAGGCAGCGCGTCCGTCAGCGGATAGCGGCACATCAAAGCTTCATCAGCAACGAACGCGGTCAGCGCGTTCTCAGATTCACCTCTCTCTGGACTCAATAACGTCAAGGCGGGACGACTGATCGATCTTGCTGGCTTCTCGGGGGCAACCTGCTTTTAGCGAAACATACGGACAATGACGAGATACTTGAAACTATTGGGTGTTGCATCAGCAACAGTGTTGGCATCGTTTGCCGCGGAAAGCGCGCAGGCCCAGGCAAGCACCATCACGGTCTCCGGGCAGCAATACAAGTTGTGCGCGCAGGAGAACGGCAAGTGCTCGTTCCTTGGCACGGGCTCGGTGGTATTCGGTGCGGTCCCGCCCACGTCGCCGTCGGTGATGTTGAGCGTGCCGCGTACGTTCAGCAACGGCGTCGGCTGTTATGTCGGCGCCGTTTCGCAGTCCGACCCCGCGTACGGATATGGCAAGTCATGCTGGGTTAAAGCGGTTGCGGCAACGCCGACTCCGGCTCCTACCCCGACGCCCGCGCCGACGCCGACTCCCACGCCGACGCCGACTCCCACGCCGACGCCGACGCCAACTCCCACGCCGACCCCGACTCCCACACCAACTCCGACACCCACTCCGACTCCAACTCCGAGCCCAACGCCGTCCCCCACGCCCGGCAGTTCGGCCATGTCATGCAGCACGCCGACGCAAACGGCCGGTGGAACCGCGAACGGCGTGATCAGCGCCGACACGCCGACCACCGACGGTCTGCGCGTGTTCCAGAACAACGCTTCCTTCAAGCTGACGATCACCACGAACGCGCCGAGCGCGGATACCGTCGTTTGGTCCGTCGCGGATTCCAATGGCGCGATCAAGACGCAAGGCAGTTTTGCGGTCAAGGCCGGCGTACAAACCAGCACCATTCCGTGTACGTCGACGTGGTCAGGCTATGGCGCACTCACCGCCACTCTGCGTTCGAACGGCGGCACGTTGCCGAGAAGCGGCACGCGTCCGGTCGGCATCGCCACCTTCGGTGTGTTGCCGAACCTCAGTTCGGTACTGGGCACCGTGACATACGCGCACCAGGATCAGCACCGCTTCGGTATGCAGGGCTTCAACGGCAACATCGCCGCGCTGCACGCGGTGGGTATCTCGTGGACGATCGACGATCGTCAGGTTTCAGCCATGGAACCCAACGGCCCCAACACGTACACGCCCAACGTGAACGACCTCGATCCGTTCTACAAGACCAATCCTGACCAGATGCGTATCGTGCGTCTGGATGGACTGCCGGCGTGGGACTCGAAGACCGGCCAGTTCAACGACAGCTATTACGCGCCGTCGAACATGCCTGAATTCAAGACCTTCATGAGCAAGGTCGGCACCGATACGAGTCTGATCCGCGCTGCCAACTACCCGAATCAGCAAAAGAACTACTATCAGGTAACGTGGGAGCCGAGCCTCGGCTGGGCGGATAGCGACGCGAACTTCGTCGCCATGTACAAGGCTGCCTACGAGGGCATTCACTCGACCGATCCGAATGCGGTCGTGATGGGCACCGGCAATCCGTTTGCTTCCAATTGCGATACCTGTACGACGGGCTATCTGCAGAAATTCGGCGCGCTCGGTCTGTGGAATTACATCGATGCGGTCGCAACGCACGGCTACTGGAATGCGGGCACGTACCCGGCTCATCCGCCCGAACTGCAGGATTCCGATCCGAGCACGGCGAACCAGGCCAACGCGCTCGACAACCAGATGGCGCAGCTGCGTTCAGTCATGCAGGCCGGCAAGCCGAACATGAAGCTCTTCTTCACGGAAGCCGGCGTGAGCTACGACCCGGGCCTCAACTACGGTCCGAATGTGCCGTCGCAGAACCAGTTGTTCGCGCATGCCGCAGTCGGCGTGCGAGCACACATCATCGTGCTCGGCGGCGGTGCGCAGGTAACGACGCTGTTCTACGGTCCGGACTATCCGGGCGAAGTGGGATACGGCTCGTTCTTCGACCTGAACAACGCACAAGGCGCGTTCGGTGCGGCCAACCTTTCGCCGAAGCCCGAAGCGATGGCCTTCGCAACGATGACGCGCGTTCTCGACGGCACGAATACGCTGGGCCGCATCAAGGGCGCGCCTGCTGGAGTCTTCGCCTATGGGTTTCAGCAACTGGGCAACGGCAAGGTCGTGACCGCCGCGTGGACGCACAACAATGCGCAGTGGCCGGCAAGCAACGGCACGTATAGCCAGAGCTATTCGACGAGCTATTCGCTCCAGGTCGACAACGCCGGCACGTCGGGCAATGTGACGAAGATCGACGGTTACGGCAATGTCAGCACGGTGGCCTACACCAACGGTCAGGTCGCGCTGACGCTCACCGAAGTGCCGCAGTACATCGTGTCGAACAACGCCACGGTTGCCAAGGCCAATGCGACTGTTCCGCTCGGTTACACGGGGCAGTGACTGGCTCAATGAGCAGCTAGATAAGCGCGTCAACAAGCAGACTAATAAGCGCTGAAAAAAGATCGACGCGCCGCCGATATCAACGGCGGCGCGTCGATTACGCATTGTTGCCACGTCGGCGACGGCGCGCAATGTAACCATTGCGCGCCGTCGTCGATCGTACGCACTAAATCCACCCGCACTCGCGACGCCTGGACACGGAGAGCGCGGCCCGCGCCGCGCCGTTCTCTGCCGCTCGCAACCCCTACCGCTGCGCGTTCGAAACCTCAACGCGCCTATTCGTGAAGAACCCGCGTCCGGCGACGATCGACACCCACGGCGTCTCCGGCTGCGTCAGCCAGGTCTGAATCTCGGCGAGCGCGAGTCCGAAACGGCGCAGCGCCCGGATCTGGTGAAGCCGGGCGGCAGCCGTTCCCAGCACGCGCCGAAGGCGTGAGCAATCCGATTGCGTCGTAATGGTGAAGCGTGCGGCCATTCAGTCCGCTGCGCCTCGCAAGCTCTTCCACTTTCAACAGCAATCGCCTCCAGTCAGTGTGCACATTGGAGGTTAGGACCTTACGTTATGTGAGGGTCAAGGCGAATCGAGGCGGGATTCGCGCGACCGGCGAACCTCGGACATGGCATATTGGCGAAGCCAGTCATCAACAGGAGCACACCATGCGAATCCAGACCTCTTTCCTCTTCGATCTCGACGGGACGCTCGTCGACAGCGTCTACCAGCACGTGCTGGCCTGGAAGGAAGCGCTCGACAGCGAAGGCATTCCCTTGTCGGTCTGGCGAATTCACCGCAAGATCGGCATGAGCGGCGGCCTCTTCACCGATCAGCTTCTGCGGGAAACGCACGGCGAAATCAGCGCCGACCGGGTCGAGCGTCTTCGTGAAGCTCACGCCGCCGCCTATCAGCGATTGCGCGCGCAGGTGTGTCCGCTGCCGGGCGCGCGGGCGTTGCTCGACGCGCTGACGCAGGCGGGAACACCTTGGGCCGTGGCGACCAGCGGCCGCATGGAGACGGCGGCGCTCAATCTGGAGGCGCTCGGTGTCGATCCCGCGAAGGCCGTGGTCGTCACGCGCGACGACGTCAAATATGCAAAGCCGGATCCGGACCTGTTCATCGCCGCGGCCGGGCGGCTCGGCGTACAGGTCGAAAACACGGTGGTGGTGGGCGACAGCATCTGGGACATGCTGGCGGCGCGGCGCTGCCGGGCGCTGGGTGTGGGCTTGCTGTCGGGCGGGTACGGCACGGAGGAACTCGAGCGCGCCGGCGCGTTGCGGGTCTACGACGATCCGGCCGATCTGCTGGAACATCTGGACGAGGTGGCGTCGCGGCCATAAAGGTGGCCTCTAGTTGCAGATTGCCCAGAACGCATAGGCGCCGCCGTTGATCGCCGCGACGACTTCACGCGATCGATGCCAGGGGCCTGTACTATATTGTTCAGCGGAAAACCGCCTTGGCGACCGGCGTGAGAGAATCCTGCCCATAAGCAGGTGCCAAGCGCGCCGGAATGGTCCATATGCGACCATGCGGGATCCGGAAGCAGCAAAATATATGACGCTCCAATGGGGCCGATGGCCGAGGCAGCGGGGCCCCATGTACTCGGGGATCCGCCGCGCCGCAAAGTGCCGCGCGGGTTGTTTGTGACCCACGGCCGGCGGTCTGCCGCGGTTGTCCTCCAGAGGGGGCGTGACGAACCACGTGAAACCATGAACAATTTTATTCGACCACCTGTTCTCCATCCGTCGACGGTTGTTTTCGTGGATGACAACGACAGCTATCTCGACGCGCTGCGGCGCTTCTTTCCGGATAGCGCCACCAATCTGTTTTTTACGCGGCCTCAAACCGCGCTTGCGTTCATTCGTCAGCACGCTCGCAAGAATTCGCTGGAGTTTGCGCCGGCGTCGGCATGCGTGAGCGAGACGGGTTTTGAGCGCTACATGGAAACCGCGGCGGAACGGGATATCCTGGCCCGCGGCTCCCGTTTCGCGGAAGTCGCGGCCGTAGTGGTGGATTTCGACATGCCGGGCATGAACGGCGTGGAATTCCTCTCGTCCATCTCCAATCTGCGTTGCGCGAAAGTGCTGCTGACCGGGGTCGCGGACGAAACCGTCGCGGTCAAAGCTTTCAATGCGGGCATCGTCGATTTATACCTCAGAAAAACGGATACCGACTCCGCCAACCGGCTGGCCCATTTCCTGACGGACGCCAAGGCCAGGCACTGTTCGGAAGGCGGCTGGCTCGCGTTGGGCGAGAACGGCCTGACGTATTGCGACCCGCGAACGCGTAAGGTCATCGACGAGGTGGTCGCCGCGAACGGTATCGTCGAGTATTACTGGCGCCCGGAGCAGGACGCCATTCTGATGTTCGATCGCGCCGGCAATCCGAGCGTTTTCGTCGCGTGGGCCGAGCACGACTGGATCTCGCAGGGCGAAATCGTCGCGGACGAGGACGGCCCGGCCGACCTTCTCAAGCAAATGGCGGTGCGCGAGGTGATGCCGATTTTCTGGCCGAACCTGGCCTACCGCTCCGGCATGACCGTCAAGACGCTGACGCCGCAAACCATTCCGGGCTGGGACGACGTTTTCTATTGCTGGACCCCGATCGACAGGACCGACGTGGGCATGGACCTGATGACGTTCGCGCAATGGCGGAAGGAACGGACTCGCTAAAGTCTGCCGGGACGTCAAGCCACATGTACGCCATTCCGACTGCCTGCGTGTCCGCGATGTTCGTGGTGTTCGGCCTATACGTCCTGATTACGCAAGGCGCGACGCGTTTGTTCACGCCGTTCATCCTGATGTGCGTCTCGACCTTCGCGTGGCAAGGCGCATGGACGCTGCTGTTTCAGACAGACAACCCACACACCGCGGACCTGCTGGTCAGGGGCGGGTATCTCTTCATTCTTTTTTTACCCACAACGTTCTACCACTTCGTGACGGAAGTGGCGGCGCAGCGCCGGGAACGGCCGATATTGCTCGCGTCGTACGGGCTGTGTTTCGTCCTCGCGGTCCTGCTGCCAGGCAACGAAGTGGTGGCGGGCTACCGGCATTTCTTCTTCGGCTACTATCCGGTCGCCGGCCCGCTGCATCCCGTGCACGTGGTGCAGACCGTGTTGCTGGCCGGCCGCAGCGCTCAGCTTCTGCTCGCCGCGCGCCAGAAGGCGGAGGGCGACGCGCGGCGGCGCCTCGATCTGTGTCTGGCGAGCCTTTGCCTGTACTCGTTCGCCGCGATGGATTACGCGGTCAATTACGGCTTCGGGTTTTATCCGCCGGGCGTCCTGTTCATCGGCCTGAGCCTCGGGCTGCTGGCAATCACCATCGTGCGCTATCACCTGATTCACCCGTATGCGGTGGCGGCGACGATCGCGCATGAAATTTCGACGCCGCTCGCCACCATCGGAATGCACGCCGACGAAATCGCCAGCGTTTGGGGGCACGTGTTCAAAGGGTATCGAACAGCTGTGACGCACGGGCTGTATGACGATCACGACGAGTCCGGACAGTCCGAACGCATCGGCCAGCTGGCAACGGCAATCCGGCGCGAAGTCTCCGGCACCAGCGCGATGGTCGAAATGGCGCTCGCGTCTTTCACGCTAGATCGTCTGGACCGCGGCGACTTCAGCCGGCATTCCGTGTATCAGTGCGTGATGTCGGCGCTGGAACGGTATCCGTTCAGCGGCCGCGAGCGTGAACTTGTCACGGTAAAACCCATCGATCCCGCCATGTCGTTTTCGGGCTCGGATACGGTCGTGGTTTTCGTGCTGTTCAATCTGCTGAAAAACGCGTTGTATGCCATTCGCGTGGGCGGCGATGGCGACATCACGATCAGTGCTGTTCAGGATCGGGACTTCTGCGTGCTGCAATTCCGCGACACCGGGCCGGGCATTGCGCCCGACGTCCTGCCCTATATCTTCGACGCCTTCTTCACGACCAAGCGGCACGGCAGCGGCGCGGGCATGGGACTCGCGTTCTGCCGTCGCGCGACGGAACTGCTGGGCGGAAGCATTGAGTGCAGTTCGACACGCGGCGTCCACACGACCTTCACCGTGCGGTTGCCGGCGCCGGACACGCCCGCCGATCGCGCATTGCGCAAGACACCGGCGCGTTCGCCTCGCCGAAGTCAGAGCTGACAGGCAGCTCACAGGTTGAAAGCGGTGGCCGTAGCGGCTGATTATCCGGCGGCCTGAACCGGAGAGGCGCTAACGACCGGCAGCCGCCGACGCTTGCGTCGCATGGGCGGACAGAAAACGGCACACTTCCTCGTGCAGTTTCTGTACGCCAGGGCTCGATTCGATGGCGCGCCAGCACCCATGCACGAGCCCAGCGCCGATCAGAAGCGTCGCCTCGCCGCCAGCCGCGCTAATACGCTCGGCAAACACGCGCGCGTCGTCCCTCAACGGATCATGTTCAACGCCGATCGCCAGCGTCGGCGGCAGGCCGTCGTAACGTGTTGCATCGAGCGGGATCGTCCACGCGGGGTAGGGCGGGTGGGTGCCCCAATACAGATCGCGGAACGCATGAACGTCGGTTAGCGTGAGCATCGGCGCGTGCGCTTCGCTTTCGCGCGCGGGGGACTGCGGCTCGGTGCCGAGCATCGGATAAACCAGCACAAGACCGCTTATGCCTTGCACCGCTTCGTCGCGCAGCCGCATCGCCACGCTGGCCGCGAGCGTGGCGCCGGCGCTGTCGCCCGCCAGTTGCAGCGGAGCGCCGGCACGCAGATCGAACGGCAAGCGCCCTGCCAAAGCGGCGAGCGTCACCTCCATGCAATCGTCATGCGCGGCCGGCGCGGGGTGTTCGGGAGCCAGCCGGTAGTCGACCGCGATCACGTCGAGACCGGCGTCCGCGGCAAGGCGTGCGGTTACGAGCTGATGACTATCCAGCGAGCCGAGCACGAAGCCGCCGCCGTGAAAGTACAGCACCGCGCCACGCGCCGCCTCATGATGCGTTGCGCGGTTCCGGTATAGCCGCAGCGCGATCGAATGGCCCGCGCCGGTTTGGAAGTCGCCGTCTTGAGTCACGACTTCATCGGGCAGCGCGGGTGTGACCGCCGCCGCATACTCGTCGTAGATCTTGCGCTGTTCAGCCGGCGTCAACCAAGTCGAATGCCCCGGATAAATCGCGGCGGCTCTTTCGATGAACGCGGCCATTTCCGCTTCAAGCATGTTCACTCCCACTCTGCTTCGTTTTCGCCGGCAAGCCGATCACGCGGCCGGCAAAGGCGGCGGGCGGCAGTGCGGCATGCGCGTCGGCCAATGCCCGCACACGCGCCGCGACATCCGGATCGAACGCGGCGGCGCGTGGGCCGCCGGTATCAACATGCAGCAACATCTGCTCGCCGGCCGCCACCGGTTCGCCGCCGTCGCCGGCGAACATCTCGAGGTACAGATGCAGCCGCTTCGCATCGTGCCCGAGCACGCGCATGTCGACGCGCACCTGCGTGCCTTCCTTGATCTCGTGCAGATAGTTGATATGGGCTTCAAGCGTGTAGATCGAGCGCCGGCGTTCTTTGCGCACGGCGTCCGGCAAACCGATCAGGCCGATCAGGGCGTCAGTCGCGAAGCTGAAGATCAGCATGTAGAACGCGTCGCGCAGATGGCCGTTGTAATCGACCCAATCGGCGCGCACCGTGTCGCGATAGCCTGGTAGGGCAATGGGTTGCGGCGTCGGCAAAATCGTCTCCCTCATTTGTGTCAAAGGTGGCGGCTGCGCGCGGGCTTTCCGCCGCCGCTGTGCCCGGCGATCTTTGCGCGCTTCCGCCGCCCGTTCCGCGGCAGCAGGTGCTTCCGCACCTCCACGCGCTCGCCCTCAGTCAGCCGGCAGCAAGCCATGCCGCGCCTTCGCCTCCGCAATCGCCGCCAGCACGCTTGTAATGCAATCGTCGCGGTAACGTTCGAGCTGTTTGATCGAGCGCGGCCCGACCTGCTCGGCGGTGCCGTCCACGACCCGGTCGATCAGTTCATCCGTCAGCTTCGGCGCCACCAGTTTAGTCCAGGGCAACTCCAGCGCGGGTCCGAATTGCTGCATGAAATGGCGCATGCCCGCGTCGCCGCCCGCCAGCGTGTACGTCAGGAACGTGCCCATGAACGACCAGCGGATGCCCGCGCCGAAGCGGATCGCGTCGTCGATTTCGCCGGTGGTCGCCACGCCCTCGTTGACCAGATGCAAGGCCTCGCGCCACAGCGCTTCCAGCAGACGGTCGGCGATGAAGCCCGGCACTTCCTTGCGAACCCGCAGCGGTCGCATCGACAGCGCACGATACACCTCCAGCGCGGCGTCGATGGTTTCCGGCGCGGTGCTTGCGCCGCCCAGCACTTCGACGAGCGGCAGCAGATACACCGGATTGAACGGATGCCCGACGATGCAACGCTGCGGATTCACAGCCCGTGCATAAAAATCGCTCGGCAACAGGCCCGACGTCGATGAGGCGATGATCGCATCCGGCTTTGCCGCGCGGCTGATCTGTTCGTGCAGCGAGAGCTTCAATGCCTCGCGCTCAGGCGCGCTTTCCTGAATGAAATCCGCCTGCCCGACGCAGGCTTCGATCGTATCGACGAAACGTAATCGCTCCGGCGACGCGCCCGCAGCGAGCCCTACGCGCTGCAACGCCGGCCACGCGTTCGCGACGTTTTCGCGCAACTGCTTCTCCGCGCCCGGCGCCGGGTCCCACGCGATGACGTCAAGCCCGTGCGCGAGCGCGCGCGACACCCAGCCGCTGCCGATCACGCCCACGCCGATTGCCGCGAATGTTTTGATATCGACGATCACTGCCATTGCTGATGTTTCCTTTGCCTGTGTGTTGTCTGGTTTCGAAGCGAGTTGCGTCGAGCCGGGTGAATCAAGCCGGGTGAATCAGGCGTACTGTCCCGCTGCACGCCGCTCCAACTGACGTTCGCCACGTGCGGGCAGACCGAGCTTGCGGCGTCCTTCGGCGGGTGTCAGCGCGCGCGCGCCGAGCCGTTCGATAATTTCGACCGCGCGCTGCACCAGCGTGCCGTTGGTTGCAGGCACACCTTTGTCGAGCCAGATGTTGTCTTCGAGGCCGACGCGCACGTGGCCGCCGAGCAGCATCGCCTGCGCGACCATCGGCATCTGCATGCGGCCGATGCCGAAGCCCGCCCATTGCGCGCCGGGCGGCAAATTGTCGGCCATCGCTTTCATGGTGGTGGTGTCGGCGGGCGCGCCCCAGGGAATGCCGAGGCAGATCTGAAATAGCGGCGGCGCGTCGAGCAGTCCTTCCTTGAGCAATTGCTTTGCGAACCACAAATGCCCGGTATCGAAGATCTCCAGTTCGGGCTTCACGCCGAGTTCCTGGATGCGCCGCGCGCCGGCCCGTAACTGTGCGGGCGTCGACACATAGATGTAGTCGCCGTCGCCGAAATTCAGCGTGCCGCAATCGAGCGTGCAGATTTCCGGCAGCAGTTCCTCGACATGCGCGAGGCGCGTGAGGCCGCCTACCAGATCCGTGTTCGCGCCGAAGCGCATCGGGTCTTCGCCCGGACCGATCTCCAGATCGCCGCCCATGCCGGCTGTCAGGTTAATGATCACGTCCGTGCCCGACGAGCGGATGCGGTCGACCACTTCGCGATACAGCTGCGGATCGCGGCTGCCGCGTCCGGTTTTCGGATCGCGCACATGGCAGTGCGCAACGGTCGCGCCGGCCTTCGCGGCTTCGATGGCGGCCTCGGCAATCTGCTTCGGCGTGACGGGAATGGCCGGATGCTTGCCGACGGTATCGCCTGCGCCGGTGACCGCGCAGGTCACGATGACTTCATGATTCATGCGAGCTGGTTCCTGTGGATTGATATGCGCGACATTCGCGATCAAAGACCCAGATAGGCCTTGACCGCGGGCAAGCCATCCTTGCCGTCGTAGGTCTTCACGCCGGCAAGCCAGGCATCGAGTACCTGCGGGTTTTTCTTCAGATACGCCTTGGCGGCGTCGGCGGGCTTTTCCTTGTTCATGACCGATTGCATCACCACGTTTTCGAGCTGCGTCGAAAAGCGCAGATTGCTCACGAGCTTGCCCGCGTTCGGGCAGCGCGTCAGAAAGTCGGGGGACGTCAGCGTATAAACGCGTGCCTCGCCGTCGTTCGGGCCGAATACGCCGTCGCTGCCGGTGAGGTATTTCATGTCGATCTGGATGTTCATCGGATGCGGTTCCCAGCCTAGAAAGACCACCCATTTCTTCTCGCGGATCGCGCGATCGACCGAGACCAGCATGCCTGCTTCACTCGATTCGATCAGCTTGAAGCCGCCGAGGCCGAACTGATTGTTGGCGATCATCTTCAGGATCGCCGCGTTCGCGCTGCTGCCGGGCTCGATGCCGTAGATCTTGCCGTCGAGCTGATCGCGGTGTTTGGCGATGTCGGCGAAGGTCTTCAAGCCCGCGTCGTATTCATAGCTCGGCACGGCGAAGGTGGCCTTGGCGCCGGTCAGGTTGGGCGGCTGCAGCACCTGGATCGATTTCGAATCGACGAACGGCGCGATTGCCTTTTCCTGCACCGGCCACCAATAGCCGAGCGACACGTCGAGCTGTTTGCTCTTCAGGCCCGCGAACGAGATGGGCACGGAGGCGACGGTCGTCACCGGCTGATAGCCGAGCCCTTCGAACACGGTCGAGGCGAGCGCGGTGGTCGAGGTAATGTCGGTCCAGCCAATATCGGCGAAGTGCACCGCGCGGCAGGCGGCGGGATCCTGGGCAAACGCGGGTAGCGCGGTAACAGCGGCGCCGACGGCCGCCGCGAGACACGCAAGACGGGCAAGCAGGGGTTTGATGCGCAACTTCATGACGTTCCCTCTTCTGACTCGGGTGACAACGTGTTTCGAACCGGGCCGCTTCGCCTGAGCGAACGACATGAAGCGAAGCGGCCCCCGGACATGCGATACCGCTTGTGTGATGCCTGAACTGCACGAATGACGTAACGTTAATGCCCCATATTCCAGCCAAAGCGACCGCCAGCGACCGGTTCTTGCTCCCACGCGACCATGAGGGAAAACCTGTGCCGCGCACGTTGCGATGCAACATCGGCTTAGCGCGAATTTTGGCGTGCCTTGCCGGCTTGGCTGCTGCTTGCTACGCTCGCCGGGAACCCGCGTCCGCCTGCGTTTTTCCTGATCGAGTCCGAGCACGATGCCCGAAGATATGTCGTTCCTGTTGCTGCCGGGCTTTTCGGCGATCGGTTTCATGTCGGCAGTGGAGCCTTTGCGCGTGGCGAACCGCTTTCGCGGCGATCTGTACCGCTGGCGCATTCTGAGTCTCGACGGCGCGCCGGTGGCCGCCAGCAACGGCATTTCAATCAACGCGGATGCGGCCATCGGCGACGTCGATGCGGTGCGCACGCTCTTCGTCGTCGCGGGCTTCGAGCCGCTCGCCTGCTACACGCGCGTGCTGGGCGATTGTCTGAAGCGCCTCGCGCGCGCGGGCGCGACGCTCGGCGGTATCGACACCGGCAGCTTCGTGCTCGCGGAAGCCGGGCTCCTCGGCGGCGCGGATAGCGTGACCGTGCACTGGGAAGCGCTGTCGGCATTCCGCGAGCGCTATCCGTCGCTCGATGCGAGCCAGGAGCTGTTCGAAATCGGAGCGCGGCGCATTACATGCGCGGGCGGCACGGCGTCGATCGACATGATGCTCGACCTGATCGGCCGCGAGCATGGCGCCGCGCTGGCCTCGGCCGTCTCGGAGCAATTCGTGGTGAGCCGTATCCGGCAGCGTTCGGACCATCAGCGCATGGAGGTCGCGGCGCGCTACGGCGTGCACAACCGCAAGCTGATTCAGGTGATCGGCGTGATGGAACAGCATATGGAGGAGCCGCTCACGCCGGACCAGCTCGCGCGGGAAATCGGCGTTACGCGGCGGCAACTGGAGCGGCTGTTCTGCGCGTCCCTGAAGGACACGCCAACGCATTTCTATCAGCAGTTGCGCCTCACGCGTGCGCGCGAATTGCT
The DNA here is from genome assembly GCF_003387275.1 of Paraburkholderia sp. BL6669N2. Classification (NCBI taxonomy): domain Bacteria; kingdom Pseudomonadati; phylum Pseudomonadota; class Betaproteobacteria; order Burkholderiales; family Burkholderiaceae; genus Paraburkholderia; species Paraburkholderia sp. BL6669N2. Next base: position 4,244,513 of record NZ_QUNA01000002.1, read on the forward strand.
GCAACAGACCGACATGTCGATTACGTCGATTTGCGTGGCATGCGGATTCGAATCGCCTTCGCATTTTTCGCGGACCTACCGCGCGCGTTTCGGGGCGAGCCCGAGAAGCGACCGGCAAGGGACGGGCGGCCGAAACGCCGGTGAACTGGCGCCGTCGCCGGGGCAAAACCTTGTGTCCGCGCCCCAGTTATCCCATTTATCGCAACAGTGAATTCGACGATTGGGGGTTTACCCTATATGCATTGACTCCTAGACTGCCTCCATACGCTGCAGACACAGGTTCGCAGCATGGCAAAAAACAATCTCTGGAGGTAGGTGTCATGAAATCCCTGATCGAAGCTGTTGTTATCGCCGCGCTCATTTCCGCTCCGCTCGCCGCTTTTGCTCAATCGAATCAGCCGGTTACTCGTGCTCAAGTGCGCGCCGAACTGATCCAGCTGGAAAAGGCCGGCTACAACCCGGCCACCGCGAACGACGAAGAATATCCGTCCAACATTCAGGCTGCGGAAGCGCGCGTCGCCGCGCAAAAGAGCGCTGCCCAGACAAGCGGTTACGGTTCGGCCACCAATGGTTCGTCGCAGGCAGGCAGCCGTTCGGACACGACGAACAGTTCGTACTCGGCTCCGGTTGTGAACTACGGTCGTTAATCGATGGCGTAGAGTGTAGAAGCTGTAGCAGGGCGCTGAATCGTCGTGATCTCCCAGCGCCTATAAACGGCCTGACACTGCAAGAGCGGCCGCTGCCACTACACAGCGCGTCTGTATCAACCGGGCCAACGAAAAACGGCCACGTCAGACATGCCGACGTGGCCGTTTTTCACTTTGTCACTTCCAGCTTCGCGTTCAGATCCCGCCGACGCACATGTACTTGATCACCACGTAATCGTCGATGCCGTAGTGCGAGCCTTCGCGTCCCAGGCCCGATTGCTTGACGCCCCCGAACGGCGCGACTTCGTTCGAAATCAGGCCCGTGTTGATGCCGACCATGCCGTATTCCAGTGCTTCGGCGACACGCCACACGCGGCCGATATCGCGGCTATAGAAATACGACGCCAAGCCGAACTCAGTGTCGTTAGCGAGGCCGATCACTTCTTCATCCGACGAGAAGCGGAACAGCGGCGCGAGCGGTCCGAAGGTTTCATCGCGTGCGACCTTCATGGCGGGCGTGACATCGGCGAGCACGGTCGGCTCGAAGAAGCCATGACCGAGCGCATGACGCTTGCCGCCGGTGACGATGCGCGCGCCTTTGGCGAGCGCGTCTTCGATATGCGACTCGACCTTGAGCACGGCCGCTTCGTTGATGAGCGGACCTTGCGTGACGCCTTCTTCGGTGCCGCGGCCAACCTTGAGCTGTTCGACGGCGACGCGCAGTTTTTCGGCGAACGCATCGTAGACCTTGTCGTGCACGTAGAAACGGTTCGTGCATACGCAAGTCTGGCCGCTGTTGCGATACTTCGATGCAATCGCGCCGGCCACCGCGGCGTCCAGATCCGCGTCGTCGAATACGATGAACGGCGCATTGCCGCCGAGTTCGAGCGACACCTTCTTGACCGTCGGCGCGCACTGCGCCATGAGCAAACGGCCGACCGGCGTCGAGCCGGTGAACGACAGCTTGCGCACGATCGGATTGCCGGTCATTTCCGCGCCGATCGCTTTCGGCTCGCCGGTCACGACGTTGAACACGCCGCGCGGCACGCCGGCGCGTTCGGCCAGCACCGCGAGGGCGAGCGCGGAGAGCGGCGTGGCTTCAGCCGGTTTGACGATGATCGGGCAGCCCGCCGCGAGCGCCGGGCCGACCTTGCGGGTGATCATCGCGGCCGGGAAATTCCACGGCGTGATGGCCGCGCAAACGCCGATCGGCTCTTTCGTCACGACGATGCGTTTGTCGTTGGCCGGCGTCGGGATCGTGTCGCCGTTCACGCGCTTGCCTTCTTCGGCGAACCATTCGAGGAACGACGCCGCGTACTGGATTTCGCCCTTGGCTTCGGCGAGCGGCTTGCCCTGTTCCGTGGTGAGAATCGTCGCCAGGTCGTCGGCGTTCTCCATCATCAGGTCGTGCCATTTGCGCAGGATCACCGCGCGCTGCTTGGCGGTCGTGGCGCGCCATGCGGGCCACGCGGCGTTCGCCGTGTCGATGGCGCGGCGTGTCTCCATCGTGCCCATGCGCGGCACCGTTGCGATCGTTTCGCCCGTGGCGGGATTTTTCACTTCGAAGGTCGTGCCGTCGTCCGCGCCTTGCCATTCGCCCGCGATATACGCATGGCTCTTCAGCAGCGATGGGTCCTTCAAACTCAACGTGATCATGTGGGTTTCCTCAAGCTGCGACGGTGACGCTGTCCTTGATCACGTCTTCGAGAATCGCCATGGCTTCGTCGAAGACCGCGTCCTGAATCGTGAGCGGGAACAGGAAGCGCACCACGTTCGAATAGACGCCGCACACCAGCAGCAGCAAGCCGCGTTCGAGCGCGCGCGTCTGCACGCGTTTGGTGAACTCCGCGTCCGGCTCCGTGCCGCCTGCCTTGCAGAACTCGACGGCGACCATGCCGCCGGGGCCGCGCACATCGGCGATTTGCGGCACGTCGCTTTGCAGCGCGATCAGCTTGGCCTTGACGCGGTCGCCCAGCAGCGTGGCGCGTTCGCAGAGCTTTTCTTCGTCGATGATATCGAGCACCGCATGCGCGGCGGCGACCGCCAGAGGATTGCCCGCATATGTGCCGCCAAGGCCGCCAGGCGCCGCCGCGTCCATCACGTCCGCACGGCCGATCACGCCCGACAGCGGCATGCCGCCCGCGAGACTCTTGGCGACCGTCATCAGATCGGGCACCACGTCGTAATGGTGCATGGCAAACAGCTTGCCGGTGCGCGCAAAGCCCGTTTGCACTTCGTCGGCGATCAGCAGAATGCCGTGTTCGTTGCACAGCTTGCGCAAGGCGCGCACGAATTCGGCGGGCGCCGGATAAAAACCGCCTTCGCCCTGAACCGGTTCGAAGATGATCGCGGCCACGCGCTTCGGATCGATGTCGGCCTTGAAAAGGAATTCGATGGCCTTCAGCGAGTCGGCCGTGGTCACGCCGTGCAGCGGATTCGGGAACGGCGCATGGAACACGTCCGACGGGAACGGGCCAAAGCCGATCTTGTACGGCGCGACCTTGCCGGTCAGCGCCATGCCCATCAGCGTGCGGCCGTGGAACCCGCCGGTGAAGGCGATCACGCCCGGACGGCCGGTTGCGGCGCGGGCGATCTTGATGGCGTTTTCGACGGCTTCGGCGCCGGTCGTGAAGAACGCGGTCTTCTTCGGATGATCGCCCGGCGCGCGCTCGTTGAGCTTTTCAGCCAGTTCGACGTACGACGCGTACGGCACGATCTGATACGCCGTGTGGGTGAAGTGATCGAGCTGGTCGCGAATCGCGGCGAGGATCTTCGGATGACGATGGCCGGTGTTGCACACGGCGATGCCGGCGGCGAAGTCGATGAAACGGCGGCCCTCGACGTCCCACAGTTCCGCGTTTTCAGCGCGCTCGGCGTAGAAATCGCACATCACCCCGACGCCGCGCGGCGTGGCGGCGTCTTTACGGCTTTTCAGTTCTGCGTTCTTCATGGTCATCTCCTTCGCTCCTCGGTTTTTGCGGACGCCGCGCGCTTAGCGCAGCACGTGCAGCGACTATAATGAGATTTGGCTCTTAACTTCAGAGCCATTTCAATAAAAATGTAGGAGCCAATCATGCGCGCGAGCGTTTTGTCCGACTGGCTGGCTCAGCGCCTCGACCGGGGCAACGGCCAGCCGATCTATCGCCAGTTGCACCGGCTGTTGCAGCAGGCGATCCTGTCGCGCGAGTTGCCGCCGGGCAGCAAGGTGCCGTCGTCGCGGTTGCTGGCGCAGGAGTTGGGCATTGGGCGCAACACCGTCACGCAGGTGTATGAGCAGCTCGTACTCGAAGGTTATGTCAGTTCAGCGACCGGGCGCGGCACGTTTGTCGCCGACAGCGCGCCGGACGAGATCGTCGGCGTGCCCGATGCCGAGCCGCCCGCCACGCGTTCCGAGCCGGCGCCGCAGCAGGCGCGGCGCGCGCTTTCCACGCGTGGCGCGCGGTTGATCGCCGGAGCGGGGGTGTCCAAGCGGCAGTGGGGCGCCTTCATGCCTGGCGTGCCCGACGTCACGAAGTTTCCGGCGCGCGTGTGGAGCCGCCTGCACAATAAATATTGGCGGCGGCTACGCCCGGACCTGCTGACGTATGCGCCGGGCGGCGGCCTGGCTTCGCTGCGGCACGCGCTGGCCGACTATCTGCGCACCTCGCGCTCGGTGCGCTGCACGCCGGAGCAAATCATCATCACGACCGGGATTCACCAGTCCGTCGATCTGGCCGTGCGTCTGCTGTCCGACCCGGGCGACGTGATCTGGACCGAAGACCCCTGTTATTGGGGCGTGCGCAGCGTGCTGCACGTGTCCGGTCTGGAATCGCGGCCGATCGCCGTCGACGAGGAAGGCATCAATCCTTCCGCCGACGACCTCGCGCAGCCGCCGAAGCTGATGCTCGTCACGCCTTCGCACCAATACCCGCTCGGCATGGTGATGAGTCTCGCGCGGCGCCGCATGCTGCTCGAATACGCGCGGCAGAACCAGTGCTGGATCATCGAGGACGACTACGACAGCGAATACCGCTACGGCAGCCGGCCATTGGCTTCGTTGCAAGGTCTGGATACGTCGGGGCAGGTGATTTACGTGGGCAGCTTCGGCAAGACGCTGTTTCCTGGGTTGCGCATCGGCTACCTCGTGGTGCCGGAAGCGCTGGCGGAGAGCTTTGCCACGGCGAGCGCCGAGTTGTATCGCGAGGGGCAGTTGCTGCAGCAGGCGATGCTCGCGGAGTTCATCGCCGAAGGGCATTTCACGTCGCATATCCGCAAGATGCGTACGTTGTACGGGCAGCGCCGGCAGACGTTGCTGGACGCTGCCGCTCAGCGTTACGGCGACGCGTTGCCGGCGGTGGGCGGCGACGCCGGTCTGCATCTCGTGATGCAGTTGCCCGATGGCAGCGATGACCGGCGGGTCGCAGCCGCCGCGCTGGAGCGCAATATCGTCGTGCGGCCGTTGTCGGGGTATTACGCGCAGCCGTTGCTGGCGCCGTCGGGTTTGCTGATCGGATACGCGTGCGTGCCGGATGAGGAGATCGCACCGGCGTTCAACACGCTGGCCGATGCGATCGATGCGACGTTGCCGGAGTTTGTGTGAGGGGGAAGCGCGCTTTGTTCAGATAGCGATGCTATAGGGCCGAACAGCCGAAACAGTTTGCGTGAGACCGAGGCTGGCCAAAGTGTCGAGATACTCGTCGACGGACTTTGGTGGGTTTTTTAACGATTTCCTGTGCTCGGCCATTGCTCCGAGCACCTTCGCCTGGTTGAGGTCGAACAGATCGGCGATGAAGTCGTCCGGATGTTGCGCGGTTACGTTGAACGTACTCAAGGCGGCGGCAGGAAAGTCTCTTAGATTGAACGTAACAATAAGCTCGGCCCCGCAATGGACCGCGGCGGCGACGACGTGTGCATCAGTGGGGTCCGGCAACTCGATAGCCGCTATCAAATGCTCGAAGTTTTCGACCAGTGCATCGCGAACATGGGCGTCCATGAGTTCGCGAACGCGATAGATTTTGGCGCGATCCAGGTCCGGACGGTTTGCGATCAGGTTGCGTACCCATTCGTCATGGATAGCGCGAGTCCAACGCGCGCGGTAGAGATCAGTCAGCGCCAGACGCATCAACAGGTCACGCAATGGTTGGGAGTACAGAACGCAAGCGTCGTAGACAGCGGTGAAATGTGACGACATCGGCTATTCCAGACCCATGTCCTGTGACAATGCCGCCATTTCGTCCAACGCGTTGCGCCGCTGCGTATCAATGCGATTCTTGTAGGCCATCACGTCTTCGTACCGCACCCGCCGGTGAGTGTTCACCTTGCGGAACGGAATCTCTTTCTTCTCCAGCAACTGCACGAAGTACGGCCGCGACACGTTCAGGAGATCGGCAGCTTCCTGCGTGGTCAGTTCGGCATGAATCGGAATGATAGAGACGGCGTTCCCCTGGCCGATCTCCGTCAGAACATCGACCATTAGACGCACGACCGACGTAGGCAACTCGACGGTGCGCGTTTGGCCCCTGTCGTCCTTGAAGTCGAACTGCTGTGTCTCGGCGCGGCTGGACAGCACCACAGACAGATTCCGGCTGGAGGTGCGGGCAAGCTCGGCCTCCTGTTGGGACGGAAGCGGGGTGGGATGGATGGTGGTGTTCATGGCGCGACTCGGCTCCTTCGATTGCGTCATTCTAAATCGAAATATTCGAAATCGCAATAAACGAAACGGAGCGAAGGGGCGGGGTGAGGGGCCGTCGGTCGTCAGGCCGCCAACTTTCAGGTCACGCGCTCGCGCAGCCACGCCGAAACGAGGTCGATCACCGTCACCACCACGATCACCATGATCATCACGGCGGCCGTTTGCGCATAGTTGAACGAGCGAATCGCTTCGTACAACACCACGCCGATACCGCCCGCGCCGACCATGCCCACCACCATCGCCGAGCGCACGTTCGATTCGAAGCGATACAACGCGTACGAGATCCACAACGGCAGCACTTGCGGCAGCACGCCGTAAATGATTTCGTCGAGGCTGGTCGCGCCGGTGGCGCGCACGCCTTCGGCCGGGCGCGGATCGATGGCCTCGACCGCCTCGGCGAACAGCTTGGCGAGCACGCCGGTGGTGTGCACCCACAGCGCCAGCACACCCGCAAAAGGACCGAGGCCGACCGCGACGATAAACAGCATCGCGAAGACCATCTCGTTGATCGCGCGGCATGCGTCCATGATGCGGCGCATGGGCTGCACGATCCACATCGGCGCCATGTTGTGAGCGGACATCAGTCCGCAAGGCACCGCGCACACGAGCGAAAGCGCGGTGCCCCACACCGCCACCGAGAGCGTCACGTACATCTCGTGCAGATAGCTGCGCCATTCGGTGAAGTCGGGCGGAAAGAAGTCCTTGGCGAACTCGCCCATGTTGCCGGAGTCGGTGAGCAGATCCAGCGGACGCATGTCGGCGCCGTGCCATGCGCCGCCCAACACCGCCAACACCGCGATCCAGCCGACGAGCGAGAGCCAGCTACGCTTGCCGGCCGCCGGCGCGGGATGACGCGCCGCCTGCGCGTCGAGCGCTTCGCTCGCGCGCCCCGGCGACGTGACCAGATCGACCGTGTTCATTGCTTCGATTGCGCGATATTCAGCGCGCTCAGCTTCGCGTCGAGTGCGGCCAACTGAGTCTTGCGATCGTCATCGGAGAGATGCGTGTCGCTCGCGATCTTCTGCTTCTGCTGGAACAACGCGACCTGGCGGATCGGCAGCAACTGCGCATCCGACGATGCCGCGAAACCGCCGTAGCCGAAAATGCCGGCCATTACCGCCTTTTCGTGTGCATCGGTCTTCGCATAGTTGACGAAGAAGTTGCGCAGCTTGTCCTTGGTGGCTTGCGGCAGATCCTTGCGCCACACGATCGGGTCCGACGGAATCAGCGGCGAGGTCCACAGCACGCGCACTTGCGCGAACTTGTCCGGATGCTGCTTCTTCAAGGAATCGAGCATTTCCGTATTGTTGGTCGCGATATCGATCTTGTTGTTCACGACGGCCAGCAGATTCGCTTCATGACTGGAAGGCAGCACGGTTTTTAAACGACGTATTGACCGGCGTGTTGTGCTGGGCGAACAGGTAGTAACCGGGAATCAGCGTGCCGGACGTCGAGTTGGGATCGCCGAAGCCGAGCGTGACATCCTTCGTATTCTTGAATACATCGTCGAGCGTTTTGAAGCGGCTGTTCACGTTGGTGATCAACACGGATTTATATCCGGCGTCGCCATTCGCGTACACGGTCTTGGCAAACACCTCGCCTTGCGAACGATCCACCGCTTCGATCGCCGACGCATTGCCGAGATACGCAACCTGGACCTTGTTGAAACGCATGCCTTCGATAATGCCGGCGTAGTCCGTCGCGAAGAACGCCTTGACGTTCAGGCCGGTTTGCCTGTTCATGTCCTGAATCAGCGGTTCCCAGCGCTGTTTCAGCACGGACGACGAATCGGTCGAAATGATGCCGAGGTTCAGGTCTTCGGCTTGCGCGGTGGCGACAGCGGCAAGGGTCGCCGCGCCGACGGCCAGCGTGATCAATGAACGCAGGAATTTCATTGTTTGAGATCCGGTTGAGTTGACAGAACGAATGGGCGCGCTCAGTTCGAGTGCGCCGGATTGAGTGCGAACGCGTAGCGCATGGAGGCGGGCGCGGTGTCCTGAAGTGGTGTGCCGCCGTTAGCGGTTTTCGTGTCGAGATCGTCCGCGCTTATAGCGGCTTCGGCGAGCAACTCGCGGGCGTCGTCGCCGTAGAGTTTCTTGAGCAACGCAGGCGTGAGCGCGGCGGAAGGTCCGTCGTAGACCACCTTGCCGCGGCGCAGCGCAATCGTGCGCGGGCAGTACTGCATCGCGATGTCGACCTGATGCAGCGACACCAGCACCGTGAGTTGATGCTCGACGTTCAGCGTGCGCAGCATCTCCATCACGCGGCGCGCCGACTCGGGGTCGAGTGAGGCGATCGGTTCGTCGGCGAGCACGATACGCGCGCGTTGCACCAGCGCACGGGCAAGCGCGGCACGCTGCTGCTGGCCGCCGGAGAGATTGGCGGCGCGTTCGCGCGCATGTTCGCCGATGCCGACTTCGTTCAACGCAGCCATCGACAACGCCCGCTCGGCGCGCGGAAAACGGCCGCAGAGTCGACGCCACAACGGCAACCGTGCGAGCGCGCCGATCAGCACATTGCTTTCGACGGAGAGGCGGTTCATCAGATTGAATTGCTGGAACACGAAGCCGATATCGCGGCGAATGCTGCGCACCTCCCGCACAATGCGGCCGTTCTGCTGAATGGGCCGGCCCAGAATCGAAATCTGCGACGGCTGCGCATCCGAAGCCGTGAAGCCCGCGATATGACGCAGCAGCGTCGACTTGCCGGAGCCCGAGGCGCCGATCAACGCAACCATTTCGCCCGGTTCGACGCGCAGATCGATTTCGTCCAGCGCCTTGCGGCCATTGCTGAACGTCTTGCTCAACCGTTCGATACGAATTGCTTCCCGAATTGCTTCCATGACTACCCCTCGATGCCTCCGGCCTCTGCCGGCATGTGTGGGGCTCATTCTAGGAAGCGTCTGTGACGGTTGAGTGAAGGCATCGCAACGTCTAGACGACTATATCTATCCGTGTCTTTTTTGCGTCGCGGGCAAGGCAGATTGGAGTCAATCGTTCGAATGGAAAATGACATGCATGTGACAGGATTTGCGCCCGCCGGCGCCGCTTCAGCATGAGCGCCGCCGGCCAGGCTATATTGCGTCAATCGGTGTGCCGTCCCCATTAACCTTGCAATTGCTTGCGACATCGTCATGCAGCCTCTGAGCTTCCTTCCCGACAGTTTTGCGGAGTACGAAGATCTCAGGACGATCCTCGAGCAGGGCAGTGCGAGCTTCGCGATCCGCACCGTCTGCGAGACGACGGTGCGCGGCCGGCACTTCGCCGTGCAAACCGCGAGCATCGGATCCACCGACCCGCAAGCGCCGGCAATCGGCTTTTTCGGCGGCATTCACGGGCTCGAACGGATCGGCTCGCAACTCGTGCTCGACTACATGCGCGCGCTGCTCGCGCGGCTCGAATGGGACGAACTGCTGGTGCGCCAATTGCAGTCGATTCGTCTGATCTTTATGCCGATCGTCAATCCGGGCGGCATGTGGGCGGCCACGCGCGCCAACCCGAATGGCGTCGACCTGATGCGCAACGCGCCGCAGAACGCCGACGAACGCGTGCCGCTGCTAGCCGGCGGCCAGCGCGTTGGCGCCTGGCTGCCGTGGTATCGGGGCCGCGAGGGCGAGCCAATGGAGCCCGAGGCCTCGGCGTTGCTGCGTGTGGTCGAAACCGAACTGGCCACGCGGCCGCTGAGTATCGCGCTCGATTGCCACTCGGGCTACGGCTGGAGCGACAGCATCTGGTTTCCGTACGCACGCACCCGCAAAGTGATGCCGCATCTGCCGGAAATGTACGTGCTGAAAACCATGTTCGAACGCGCGCATCCCCATCATGGCTACGCATTCGAACCGCAGAGCCACCAATATCTGTTGCACGGCGATCTGTGGGACTTCGCTTACGACCGCGCGCCCGCGCCCAACGTCTTTCTGCCCATGACCCTCGAACTCGGCTCCTGGCTGTGGATCAAGAAGAATCCGCGCCAGTTGTTTTCGCGGCAGGGCATGTTCAATCCGGTGAAGGCGCATCGCACGGCGCGCGTGCTGCGGCGTCACGCGAACCTGCTCGACTTTCTGGCGCGCGCGGCCTTTTCGTCGCAACGCTGGCTGCCGCAAGGCAGTCGTCGCGAGCAATTGCTGCAAAGCGCGATCGACCATTGGTATAACCCGGAAAGCGTATGAGCACGTGGATCCTGCTGCGCGGCCTCACGCGTGAAATCCGCCACTGGGGTCGCTTGCCCGGCTTGCTGCACGGCGCGCTCAATGAAGCGGCCCTTCAGGCGGGCGTGCCTCGCCGTCTGCTGCTGCTCGATCTGCCGGGCAACGGCGAATTCACGCATTTGCGCGCACCGTCGACGGTTGCCGACATGGTCGGCTTCGTGCGCAATGCTGCTCTGCAAAGCGGCATGCCGGGTCCCTATTGCGTGCTGGCCATGTCGCTCGGCGGCATGGTGGCGACAGACTGGGCGCAACGGCATCCCTACGAGATCGAACGGCTGGTGCTGATCAATACGAGCATGCGGCCGTTCAGCCAGATGCAGGAGCGCTTGCGTCCTTCCGCATGGTCTGGCCTGCTGGGCGTGGCCACGCACTGGCGCGACGCGCCGCGCGCGGAACACGGCATTCATCGGCTGACGTGCAATAACGTGCAGACGCTGGGTGACGATCTCGACACCTGGAGCCGCATTCGCCGCAGCGCGCCCGTGAGCCGTGGCAATGCGTTACGGCAACTTTGGGCCGCGGCGCGTTTTACCGCGGGCACGGCGCGGCCGGAATGCCCATTGCTGATCCTCTCTTCGCGGGTCGACAAGCTGGTCGACCCCGTGTGTTCGGCAAAGCTGGCGGCGGCGTGGGGCGCCCTGCATTGCGAGCATCCGTGGGCCGGCCACGACCTGCCGCACGACGACCCGGCGTGGACTAGCGAACAGGTTCGCGCATGGCTCGCGCAGGAGCACGCGGTTCCCCGGGCCGTGCTTTAAATAGCCGGGCATGCCGTAACGATGCATTCACCGGCAGCGGGTATAACCTAAGTGCCGTCGTCCGTCGCATGCCGGTCGTCAGGTGCATAATTCCCCTTCAGACGATGCATGCGAATCAAGCGAGTAGCAGGCCATACCCGCCAATGCCGCCCAGCCGGGGGAGTTGATCATGCAAGCAAAGAACGAAGAAGCCGTTACGCACTTGCTGAACGATGTCGTCGAATTTGCACGAGGGCGATTGCCCGAGCCAACCTTCAAGGTCGTCGAGACCTTTCTGCGGCACTACTACGATTTCGTCGATGCGGACGACCTGCAAAGCCGCTCGATTGCCGATCTCTACGGCGCGGCACTCGCGCACTGGCAAACGGCGCAACGCTTCGTGCCGGGCGCCGAACGGCTGCGCGTCTATAACCCGATTCTCGAACAGCACGGCTGGCACTCCGATCACACGGTGATCGAGATCGTCAATGACGACATGCCGTTTCTGGTCGATTCCGTCTCGATGGCGGTCAACCGGCAGGGCCTCGCGCTGCATTCCGTCGTGCATCCGGTGTTTCGCATCTGGCGCGCGCCCGACGGCAGTATCGCGCGCTTGATCCAGGGCGCCGAAGAAGCCACCGATACGCGTTCGCAGTTGACGTCGTTCATCCACTTCGAAGTGGACCGTTGCGGCGACGCCGCAAAACTCGACGCGCTGCGTGATGAAATCGCCAAGGTGTTGCGCGACGTGCGGGCGGCCGTCGAAGACTGGCCGAAGATCGTCGAACTCGCGCGCGTCACGATCAAAGGCATGAAAGCCGGCGAGGGCGGACCGGAAGGTCTGGAAGCCCGCGCGTTTCTCGAATGGATGGTGGCCGATCATTTCACCTTTCTCGGCCAGCGCGATTACGAACTGGTGCAGCACGACATCGGCTACGGTCTGCGCGCGGTGCCGGGTTCGGGTCTGGGCATTCTGCGCGATGCATTGCGGCCCGCCGGCGCCGCCGAGATCACGCCCTTGCCGCCGGCCGCGGCCGAGATCATTTCAGGGTCGTCGCCGATCTTTCTGACCAAGGCCAATTCACGGGCCACCGTGCACCGGCCGGGCTATCTGGACTATGTCGGCATCAAGCTGACCGGCGCGGACGGCAAGGTGACCGGCGAGCGGCGCTTCATCGGCCTCTATACGTCGACGGCCTATTTCGTGTCGGCCGCCGAGATTCCGATCGTGCGGCGCAAATGCGCGAATATCGTGAGACGAGCCGGTTTCTTGCCGAAAGGTCATCTGGCGAAATCGCTCGTCACGGTGCTCGAAACCTATCCGCGTGACGAGCTGTTTCAGGCCGAAGAGAATCAGCTCTACGATATCGCGCTAGGCGTGCTGCGTTTGCAGGAGCATCAGCGCACCCGGCTGTTCGTACGGCGGGATCGTTTTGATCGTTTCGTGTCGTGTCTCGTGTTCGTGCCGCGCGACAAGTACAACACCGACCTGCGTCAGCGCATTGCCAATCTGCTGGTCGACGCATTCAACGGTGAGAGTGTCGAGTTCACTCCCCTGCTGTCGGAGTCGACGCTGGCGCGCATTCACTTCGTGGTGCACGCGAAGCCGGGCGGCATGCCCAACGTCGATACGCGCGAACTGGAATCGCGGCTCGTGCAGGTCGCGCGCCGCTGGCAGGACGATCTTGCCGACGCCTTGCTCGACGCCTTCGGCGAAGAGCAGGGCAACCGTCTGCTGCAACACTACAGCGATTCTTTTCCCGCCGGCTATCGCGACGACTATCCTGCCCGCACGGCGGTGCGCGATATCGAACTAATCGAACGCGTGCAAGGCAGCGAACGGCTCGCGATGAACCTGTACCGCCCGATCGAATCGGGCCCGCGCGCGTTTCGCTTCAAGGTGTATCGCGCGGGGTTGCCGATCGCCTTGTCGCGCAGTTTGCCGATGCTCGAACATCTCGGCGTGCGTGTCGATGAAGAGCGGCCCTATCTGATCGAGGCGCTGGGCGCGACGCCCGCGTGGATTCACGACTTCGGGCTCGAACTCGCGGACGACGCGGAGTTCGATATTGAACGCGTCAAAGATCTCTTCGAAGAGGCCTTCGAAAAGGTCTGGACCGGCGCGATCGAAAGCGATGACTTTAATCGCCTCGTGTTGCGCGCGCAATTGAATGCGCGCGAGGTGACGATCCTGCGCGCGTACGCCAAGTATCTTCGGCAGGTCGGCTCGACCTTCAGCGACGCGTATATCGAGCGCGCGGTGACCGGCAATCCGGCGATCGCGCGCATGCTGGTCGAACTGTTCGTGGCCCGCTTCAATCCGGTATTGGGCGAGACGCGCGAGGCGCGCGTGGACGGCTGGCTCCATACGATCGACAGTGCGCTTGACCAGGTGCCGAATCTCGACGAAGACCGCATACTGCGGCAATTTCTCGGCGTCATCAAAGCGACCAAGCGGACCAACTACTACCGCTTCGACGCCGACGGCAAACCGAAGCCGTATCTCTCCTTCAAGTTCGATCCCGCGCAAGTGCCCGGCTTGCCCGAACCGAAACCGATGTTCGAAATCTGGGTGTACTCGCCGCGCGTGGAAGGCGTGCATTTGCGTGGCGGCCGCGTGGCGCGCGGTGGCCTGCGCTGGTCGGACCGGCGCGAGGACTTCCGCACGGAAGTGCTCGGCCTGATGAAGGCGCAGATGGTGAAGAACGTGGTGATCGTGCCGGTCGGTTCGAAAGGCGGCTTCGTCGTGAAGAATCCGCCGCCGCAAACCGAACGCGACGCGTGGATGCGCGAAGGCATTGCGTGTTATCAGACCTTCCTGCGCGGCCTGCTCGACGTGACCGACAATCTCGCCGGCACGACTATCGTGCCGCCGCCCGACGTGGTGCGCCACGATCCCGACGATCCCTATCTGGTGGTCGCGGCCGACAAAGGCACGGCCACGTTTTCCGACTACGCGAACGCGATCTCGCAGGAATATGGCTTCTGGCTCGACGATGCGTTTGCCTCGGGCGGCTCGGTCGGTTACGACCACAAGAAAATGGCCATCACCGCGCGCGGTGCGTGGGAGTCGGTCAAGCGGCACTTCCGCGAAATGGGCGTGGATACGCAGACCATGGACTTCACGGTGGTCGGCGTGGGCGATATGTCGGGCGATGTGTTCGGCAACGGCATGCTGCTGTCACCGCATATCAAGCTCGTGGCCGCGTTCGACCATCGGCATATTTTTCTCGACCCGAATCCCGATCCGGCGGTCAGTCTTGCCGAGCGCGGGCGTCTATTCGTTCTCGACCGTTCGAGTTGGGCCGACTACGATCCCTCGCTGATCTCGGCGGGCGGCGGCGTGTTTCCGCGCAGCGCCAAGACCATTCCGCTCTCGCCGGCGGTGCAGTCGGTGCTCGGCATCAGCGCGCCGGCGCTCGCGCCCGCTGAACTGATGCGCGCGATCCTGCAGGCGCCGGTCGATCTGCTGTACAACGGCGGCATCGGCACGTATGTGAAGGCGAGCCGCGAAACACATCTGCAAGTCGGCGACCGTGCCAACGACGCGATCCGTGTCAACGGTTCCGACCTGAGATGCAAGGTCGTGGCCGAAGGCGGCAATCTCGGGCTCACGCAGCTCGGGCGCATCGAGTTCGCACAGCGCGGCGGCCGCATCAATACCGATGCGATCGACAACTCCGCTGGCGTGGACTGCTCGGACCACGAGGTCAACATCAAGATTCTGCTGGGCCTGGTCGTCTCCGACGGCGAGATGACGGAGAAGCAACGCAACGCGCTGCTCGCCGACATGACCGACGAAGTCGGCTTGCTCGTGCTGCAGGACAATTACTACCAGACGCAGGCGCTGTCGATTGCGGGCCGCTACGGCGTCGAATTGCTCGATGCGGAAGCGCGCCTGATGCGCTACCTCGAACGCGCGGGGCGGCTCAATCGCGTGATCGAGTTTCTGCCGACCGACGAAGAAGTCGCCGAACGGCAGGCCGCGAGGCAAGGGCTCACCACGCCGGAGCGCGCCGTGCTGCTCGCTTACAGCAAGATGTGGCTGTACGACGCGCTGCTCGAATCGCCAATGCCGGAAGATCCGCTCGTCAGCGACATGCTGGTGGAGTATTTTCCGAAACCGTTGCGGCAGCGCTTCAGCGAGCCGATGCAGCGCCACCCGCTGCGCCGTGAAATTCTCGCGACGCATCTGACCAACGCACTCGTGAATCGCGTGGGTTGCGAGTTCGTGCACAGGTTGATGGAAGAAACCGATGCACAGCCGGGCGACATTGTGCGGGCCATCATCATGGCGCGCGACGTGTTCAATCTCAACGATGTGTGGCGCAGTATCGACGCGCTCGACAACCGCGTCGCCGACGACATCCAGGCGCGCATGTTCGTCGAAGTCGCGCGGCTGGTCGAGCGCTCGGCGCTGTGGTTCCTGCGGCAATTGCAATCGGGCGCGGTTAGCGACCGCGACGTGGCCGGCCTGCTCGCGCGTTGCCGCGACGCGGCGCAACGCCTCGCGCCGCAATGGCCCGCGCTGTTGCCGAACGCCGATCTCGAAGCGCTCTCCGAGCGGCAGCGCGTATTCGCGGACGCCGGCGTGGATAGCGAGCTGGCGGTGCGAATCGCGAGCGGCGAGATCTCGGCTGCGTTGCTCGATATCGCCGAAGTGTCGTCCACCTGCGGGCGCAGTCTCGAACTGGTGGCCGGCGTCTATTTCGCGCTCGGCACGCTGCTCAGTTCCGGCTGGATCAGCGAGCGCGCGGCCGCGTTGCCGGCGCCCACGCATTGGGACATGCTGGCGCGCGCCACGGCGGTGGCCGACATAGCGCGTCTCAAACGCGCGTTGACGACGAGCGCATTGGCCGACGCCGACGAAGCCTCCACGCCCGAGGCGCTGGTCGAAGCATGGCGTGAGAAGCGCACCGCGCAACTGGAACGCTACGAGCGCTTGCTGGCTGACCTTCGGGCCACCGGCGGTGCGAGCCTGTCGATGCTGCTGGTGATCGTGCGTGAAATGGCGGCGCTCGAAAGAGCGTAACGAGGCTTGAGGCGAAGGAAGGCGAACGAGGTAGAGCGCAAGCGGAGCACGTTGCAAACAACACCCGGTTGGACGCATGCCGCCCGGCATGCCCATAATACGGGCTGTTGCCCATCGAAAGCTCTTTGCAAACTCACGGACGCCTTCCACGACGATGAAAGAAGAATCGCCGAAAGCCATTTTCTACGCGCTCGCCGCCAACCTCGGCATTGCCATCTGCAAGTTCGCCGCCGCCGCGTTCACCGGTTCTGGTTCGATGTTCGCCGAGGCCATTCACTCCACCGCCGATTGCGGCAATCAATTGCTGCTGCTGTTCGGTCTGCGCGAAGCGCGCAAGCCGGCGAGCCCGCTGCATCCCATGGGCGGCGGGCGCGAGATCAACTTCTACTCGCTGCTGGTCGCGCTTCTGCTGTTCTTTGTCGGCGGCGCGTTCTCGGTGTATGAGGGCGTGCATCGTCTGTTCGTGCACGAGCCGTTGCAGTATGCCTACGTAGCCCTGGCGGTGCTCGGCGTGTCCGTGGTGTTGGAGGCGCTGTCCTTGTGGGGCGCCGTCAAGGAAATCCGCAAGACGCATCCCGACAAAAGCATGTGGCGCTGGTTTCGGGAGACGCGCGAGTCCGAGCTGCTGGTGGTAGCGGGCGAGGATATCGCCGCGCTGGCGGGCCTGGCGATAGCCTTCGCGGCCGTGCTGCTCACCATGATGACCGGCAATCCTGTCTACGACGCGCTGGGGTCCATCGGCGTCGGCGTGTTGCTCATGGTGATCGCGTGGCTGGTGGCGCGTGAAGTGAAGTCGATGATCGTCGGCGAATCGGCAAGCCCCGAAGTGCGGCGCGCGATCGAGGCGCATCTGCGCGGGCGCACCGAGATTCGCAGCATCATCAATATGATTACGCTGCAGTGGGGGCGTCATGTGGTGGTGGCCGTGCAGGCGGAAATGATCGACTACGCGAGCGGCCGCGCGATGGTCGATGCGATCAACGTGATCGAAGCGGACTTGCAGGCCACGTTCCCGCAAGTCCGCTGGGTGTTCTTCGAACCGGAAGTGCCGCGCGTTTGAGCGGCACGTCTACGGCTTATTCGAAGCCCGTCACCGCATGCGGCACATACAACTCTTCGAGCCGGCCGATTTCCTCCGCGCTTAAGTTGAGTGAAAGCGCGGCTACCGCATCGTCGAGATGATGCAGTTTGGTCGCACCGACGATCGGCGCGGTGACCGGCTTCTTCTGCAACACCCACGCGAGCGCGACCTGTGCACGCGGCACGCCGCGCTCGCTGGCGATCTGGCTGACCCGTTCGACAATCCGGCGATCGGCGTCTTCCGTCTGCGCGTAAAGCGTGCGGCCGAATTCGTCGGTTTCGGAGCGCGCGCTTTCGGTGCTCCAGTCGCGCGTCAGGCGGCCGCGCGCGAGCGGGCTCCATGGAATCACGCCGATACCTTCGCTTTCGCACAGCGGCAGCATTTCGCGCTCTTCCTCGCGGTACAGAAGATTGACGTAGTTCTGCATTGTCACGAAGCGCGTCCAGCCGTTCTTCTCAGCCACATGCAACGCCTTGGCGAACTGCCATGCATACATGGACGATGCGCCGATGTAGCGCGCCTTGCCGGCCTTCACGACGTCGTGCAACGCTTCCATGGTTTCTTCGATCGGCGTGCCGTAGTCCCAGCGGTGGATCTGATACAGGTCCACGTAGTCCGTGCCGAGGCGCCGCAGGCTGTGGTCGATCTCCGACATGATCGCCTTGCGCGACAGGCCGGCGCCGTTCGGGCCCGGATGCATGCGGCTGTTCACCTTGGTGGCCAGCACGATCTCGTCGCGCTTCGCAAAGTCCTTGAGCGCGCGGCCGACGATTTCCTCGCTCGTGCCGTCGGAATACACGTTCGCAGTGTCGAAAAAATTGATGCCGTAGTCGAGCGCCTGTTTGATGAAGGGACGCGCGGCTTCGTCGTCCAGCGACCACGGATGGGTGCCGCGAGACGGCACGCCGTAGCTCATGCAGCCGAGACAAAGACGCGATACATCGAGGCCGGTGCGGCCGAGTTTCACATAGTCCATCGAGGTGCTCCTGTTATGAAGTGCACAAAGCCGGTGCGCTGCGGACTATCGATTATAAGAAAACGCCGAAGAACGCGTACTGCGCCCATTTGCATGCCTCTCCGGACAGTGCCCGGAAGCGTGGACCGATGGTGCATCGCGTAGTGGAAAATAATTTCTTCGCATCTATACTTCTTTCGGCCTGAAAGCAGCACTCTTTCCCAACCTGCATCACAAGCAAAAGGAAGATCACGATGCTGACTCGCTCACTCGGCGCCGTCTGCGCCATTACCCTCGCGGCATGCGCGGCCCTCTCGTCCGGGCCGGCCAGCGCGGACGACAACGACGGTTTCTCGCGCGGCGACGGCGGCTCGCACGGGCAGCCCGTCAAGGTGATGATCATTTCGATGTTCGGGCCGGAGGGGCAGGTGTGGCTCGACAACCTCGGGCCGTGGCGCGAGATTACGGTGGACGGCCTGTCGCCCGATTACCCGACCGTCCATTGCAACCGGCAGGACGTGTGCGTGATGACCACCGGCATGGGACACACCAACGCTGCTGCGTCGATCATGGCGCTGACGTTCTCGCCGCGTTTCGATTTGCGGCGTACGTACTTCATGGTGGCCGGCATTGCCGGGATCGATCCGCAGCAGGGCACGGTGGGCTCCGCCGCATGGGCGAAATATCTGGTCGACTTCGGGATTCAATGGGAGATCGACGGGCGCGAGATTCCGCCCAACTGGAATACCGGCTACCTCGGCATCAACACGAAGAGTCCGTCGGATAAGCCGCCGCTTGATTACCGCACTGAGGTGTTCCAGTTGAACACGCGGCTCGCGCATACGGCGTTCGCATTGTCTCGCCACGTGACGCTGTCCGATAACGCGCAGGCTCAGGCCGCGCGGGCCAAGTATTCGTATGCGCCGGCGAATCTTCCGCCGACCGTTATTCAATGCGATACGCTCGCGGGCGATACGTGGTGGTCAGGCACACTGCTTGGGCAGCGAGCCCGCGACTGGACCAAAATCCTGACCGATGAAAAAGGCGTCTACTGCACGACGCAGCAAGAGGACAACGCTACCTACGAAGCGCTTAAGCGCGCGGCTTCGGTACACAAGGTGGATTTGAATCGTGTTGCCGTGTTGCGCGCGGGCTCCGATTTCGACCGGCCCTACGACGGGCAGACGAGTGCGGACAACCTGCTGAACTATGCCGCGCAAGGCGGCTTTACGATCGCTATCCAGAACCTGTTTCTCGCGGGCAATCCGCTCGTGCAGGATATCTCCACGCACTGGGGCGAGTGGCGTGACGGCGTGCCGAGGCGCTAGGTCTCTGCAAATGTGACTGTGCCCGCGGACCAGGTCCGCGGGCACTCGCTGCTACTTTCGGCATTTAGTGTTGCGGCGCGCGATACGGCGTCCACACAGGGGTGTCGGTGTCCCAATTGTCGAGTTCCGAGGGTGTCATGATGAGCTCCTTTTTGAAGAGTGCATGGACAGCGTCGCAATGACTATTTCTTTTGGAAACCGAATCATTGCGGCACGCTGGTTTTACTGTCCGTTGGCCACGCGCGTAACGTCGCCGCTCGTGCCTTCCTGCAGCGCGATGCGGGCTGCCTGAGTTTGACCGATCAGGCCTTTATTCGGGTACGTCGTACGATTGAGCGAGGGCAGCGAGCCGTCGCGATAGGCTGCGACGAGTTCGGCCTTCACTTCTTCGCGCGATTTCGCGGTAGTGCTCGGCGTGGGTTGCGTTTCGTATGTACCTGCGCGGCCAATCCCTCCGCCGCCTTGTGCGAACGCCGGAGCGCTCACGATCAGCGAAAGAGCCAGACCTGCTAAGAGATTGCGTTTCATGATTCACTCCTGTCGATTCGTTTGCAGCACGAGCGGCGCTGCGACAGGGTGAAATGTAGACTTCGAGGCAGTGCGGATAAACCGCACTTTCGCGAAATGAATTGTCGCGATTCCAGAACAATCGCGCCGACACCAGATGAAACGCCTTGCCGGCGTTGCCGCAAAAAGAAAACCGCGGCATTAGAGCCGCGGTTGGAATTCACTGTTCCAGATTCTGCGCTTCAAACTTCAATTCGCGCGAATTACGCGACCCATTCCGTTATCACCGGCGTGTCGAGCATTGGAGCGGACTCGCGTTCTTCGAGCGTGCGCTTCGTGCAGGTTGCGTCCAGACTGCCACGTCCGCTCAATAACGGACAACGGTCGAACAGCTCCGCAATCCAGTCTACGAAAACGCGGACTTTAGGCGACAGATGCCGGCTGTGCGGATAGACTGCCGAAATTGGCATCGGCAAGGGCTTCAGTTCCGGCAGCACTTCGACCAGTTGACCCGACCGCAGATGCGGCAGCACCATGAAGAGCGCAGGCTGAATCAGGCCGAAGCCTTCCAACCCGCAGGTCACGTAGGCGTCCGCGTCGTTCACCGAGACGATGCTCTTCATTTTCACTTCAACTTCTTTGCCATCAACCATGAAGGCCCAATCGAGCGTGCGACCCGTGCGGCTCGAAAAGTAATTGACTGCTTTGTGATTCTCCAGGTCTTCGAGCGATTTCGGCATGCCCGCGCGCTCGATGTAGTCGGGGGCCGCGCAGGTCACGCCCTCGAACAGACCGATTCGACGTGCCACCAGCGAGGAATCCTGTAGCGCGCCGACCCGCACCACGCAATCCACGCCTTCCTGCAACAGGTCAACCGGCCGGTCCGTCAGGCCGAGTTGCAGATCGATGTCCGGATAGCGCGTGTGGAATTCACACAGCGAAGGAATCACCAGCAAGCGGCCGATCGACCCCGGCATGTCGATGCGCAGCTTGCCGTGCGGCTTTTTATTGCCGCTTTGAAAACTGGCCTCGGTCTCTTCGACGTCCGCGAGGATGCGCACGCAGCGTTCGTAGTACGCCGCGCCGTCCGGCGTGAGCGACAAACGGCGCGTGGTCCGATGCATCAGACGCGTGCCGAGGAACGCTTCGAGGTTCTGAATAATCGTGGTAACCGATGCGCGCGGCAAGTCGAGCGTTTCCGCTGCACGGGTAAAGCTGTTGGTGTCGACAACACGAGTGAACACTTGCATGGCCTGAAGCCGGTCCATTGCAGACCTCCAATAGGGGCTGGCGCACTGAGCAGGAAAGGACTCCACCACGAATCCGCGGACAATCGCTTTCGATTGTTCAGGGGCGCCGAATTGTGTTGCCGGATTATAGGCATTTATTTACGAGTCTGCCGAACCCACAATTCGCACCATTGAAGTTCTATGCGCATTGCGCGGCTCGACATGGAAGCATTTAAACCGCCGTACTCCTTTGTGCCCGCCGGCAGCAGCCCGGCAGAGGCCGACAGCACGGCACTCGAAGTCACTGACGTGCAGATCGAAGGGCACGCGCAGGACATCACGTTGCGTCTGTACAGACAGGAAAAGAAAACCGCACTGCCGGTACTGCTTTATTTCCATGGTGGTGGATTTACGAAGGGCTCGATCGATCAGGCCGACTACGCTTCGCGTTATTTCGCAGAACACTTACCGGCTCTGGTCGTATCGGTCGGGTACTCGCTGGCGCCGCAGTTTCCGTTTCCGGCTGCGCCTGAAGACGCGCATCGCGCGGCGCTGTGGGTGCAGACCCGGGCGCGCGCGTTTGGCGGGAATAGCAAGAAGGTTGGCGTGGCCGGCCACGACGCTGGCGGCCAGTTGGCCAATTGTCTCGCTTTCATCGCACGGGATCGCGGCGACGTGCGCATTTCCGCCCAAGCGCTGTTCGGGCCCATGCTCGATCCGAGCCTCACGCGCCTGGGCGACGAAAAGCGCCTCGGCTCGGACATCACGGCAAAAGAGTGCGCGGCGTGTTATCGCGCTTATCTGCCGCAAGCGTCGCAGCGTATGCATCCGTACGCCGCGCCGCTCGAATCGTCGCGTCTCGCTGGCCTGCCGGCCACGCTGATCGCGACGGCCCAAAACGACGTCCTGCATGTGGAGGCGGAGAAATACGCCAGCAGTCTGATCGACGCCGGTGTGCTGACCCAGGTGGTCCGCTATCCGAGTGTGTCGCATGCCGCGCTGGCCGATCATCCGCCCGCCTTGCAGGAAGCGGTGCGATTTTTTCAGTGGCGCTTCGATGCACGCGCCCATCGCTGAAACAGAAATAAGCAGAACTTTAATCAACGATCTCGGGAGCTTCACATGACTATCCTTCCTCTTTCCCGTCGCCGCGTGGCGATTGCCGCACTTGCTGTCATCGTCGTGGCCGGGCTGGGCACGTTCGGCGCGATCCGCGTGGACGCGAGCTCGCCCGCCGCGCCAACCATCGTGCCGGAAGTCGATGTGGCCACGGTGGTGCAAAAAACGATCACCGATTGGCAGAGCTACTCGGGCCGTCTCGAAGCCGTCGAGAAAGTGGACGTGCGTTCGCAAGTGCCGGGCACCATCGTGTCCGTCAACTTCAAGGACGGCGCGCTCGTGAAGAAGGGCGACACGCTGTTCGTGATCGACCCGCGTCCGTATGCGGCCGAACTGGATCGCGCGGAAGCGCAACTGGCCGCCGCGCAGGCGCGCACGGGCTACACGCAAAGCGACTGGGAACGCGCGCAACGCCTGATCACCGACAACGCGATCGCCAAGCGTGACTACGACGAGAAGCAGAACGCCGCGCGTGAGGCGAGCGCCAACCTGAAGGCCGCGCAGGCCGCCGTCGAAACCGCCCGCATCAATCTCGGCTACACCAGGATTGTCGCGCCGGTGTCGGGCCGTGTGTCGCGTGCGGAAATCACGGTGGGCAACGTGATCTCGGCCGGCGCGAGCGCTGCGCCGCTGACCACGCTGGTGTCGGTGTCGCCGATCTACGCATCGTTCGACGCGGACGAACAAACCTATCTGCAATACCTGAGCCGGGCGAAAGACGGCAGCAAGGTGCCGGTGGAACTCGGTCTCGCGGACGAAAGCGGCTACTCGCGCAGCGGCGTGATCGAATCGGTGGACAACCGCCTCGACACGTCGTCGGGCACGATCCGCGTGCGCGCCCGTTTCGATAACCAGGACGGTGCGTTGATTCCCGGTTTGTATGCGCGCGTGAAAGTCGGCGGCAGCGAGCCGCATCCGGCGCTGTTGATCGACGATGCGGCAGTCGGCACCGACCAGGACAAGAAATTCGTGCTGGTGGTCGATCAAGGCAATCATGTCGTGTATCGCACGATCGACGTGGGCGGCATGCAGGGCAATCTGCGCGTGGTAAAGGGCGGTCTGAAGGCGACTGACCGCATTGTCGTGAACGGCATCCAGCGTGTGCGTCCCGGTGATGCAGTGCGCGCGCACATGGTGCCGATGACAACGGATGGCGATCCGAACAGCGCGCCGCTTGCGGAAAAGCAGACGCCCGCCCAAGCGCAATCGCAGTCGCAGGCCCAAACGCAAACGCGCACCAAAGCGGACAAGAATTCGTGAGCCTCGCGCGCCATGGCCTGACTGCGCGGCGCACGCTCCAACGTTAAGAGCTTCCCATGAACATATCCAAATTCTTCATCGATCGGCCGATCTTTGCTGGCGTGTTGTCGGTATTGATCCTGCTGGGCGGCATCATTGCGCTCTTCAAGCTGCCGATTTCGGAGTACCCGGAAGTGGTGCCGCCGTCGGTGGTGGTCCACGCGCAATATCCGGGCGCGAACCCGAAGGTGATCGCCGAAGCGGTCGCGGCGCCGCTCGAAGAGCAGATCAACGGCGTCGAGAACATGCTGTACATGCAGTCGCAAGCAAATAGCGACGGCAATCTCACGCTTACGGTGACCTTCAAGCTCGGCACCAATCCCGACCTCGCGACGCAACTCGTGCAGAACCGCGTGAATCAGGCGCTGCCGCGTTTGCCGGAAGACGTGCAGCGCCTCGGCATCACGACGATCAAAAGCTCGCCCACGCTGACCATGGTGGTGCACTTGATCTCGCCGAACAATCGCTACGACATGACGTATCTGCGCAACTACGCGCTGTTGAACGTCAAGGACCGGCTCGCGCGGATCCAGGGCGTCGGCGAAGTGCAGTTGTGGGGTTCGGGCGACTACGCGATGCGCGTCTGGCTCGACCCGCAGAAAGTGTCGCAACGCGGCTTGACGGCGACCGAGGTGGTCAACGCGATCCGTGAGCAGAACATTCAGGTGGCGGCCGGTGTGATCGGCGCATCGCCTTCGGTGCCGGGCACGCAATTGCAGTTGTCGGTGAACGCGCGTGGCCGTCTCAAGACTGAGGGCGAATTCGGCGACATCATCGTCAAGACCACGCCGGACGGTGGCGTGACCTACCTGAAAGATATTGCGCGGATCGAACTCGCGGCCTCGGAATACGGCCTGCGTTCGCTGCTCGATAACAAGCCGGCGGTGGCGCTCGCCATCAACCAGGCACCGGGCGCGAACTCGCTCGCGATTTCCGATCAGGTGCGCTCCGCGATGAAGGAACTCGCGGAAGACATGCCGGCGGGCGTCGAATACAAGATCGTCTACGACCCGACGCAGTTCGTGCGCTCGAGTATCGAGGCGGTCGTGCATACGCTGCTCGAAGCGATCGCGCTGGTGGTCATCGTGGTGATCGTGTTCCTGCAGACGTGGCGCGCTTCGATCATTCCGTTGATCGCGGTGCCGGTGTCGATTGTCGGGACGTTCTCGTTGCTGCTCGCGTTCGGCTTCTCGATCAACGCGTTGTCATTGTTCGGCATGGTGCTCGCCATCGGGATCGTGGTGGACGATGCGATCGTGGTGGTGGAGAACGTCGAGCGGAACATTGAAAACGGGCTCAGTGCGCGTGATGCCACGTATAAGGCGATGCAGGAAGTGAGCGGGCCGATTATCGCGATTGCCCTGACGCTCGTCGCCGTGTTCGTGCCGCTCGCGTTCATGACCGGTTTGACGGGGCAGTTCTACAAGCAGTTTGCGATGACCATCGCGATTTCGACGGTGATCTCGGCGTTCAACTCGCTGACCTTGTCGCCGGCGCTGTCCGCGATGCTCTTGCGCAGCCACGGCGCGAAGGAAGACTTCCTGACGCGCGTGATGAATCGCCTGCTGGGCGGTTTCTTCAAGCGTTTCAACAAGGTCTTTCATCGCGGTTCGACGGCGTATGGCCGCGGTGTGACCGGCGTGCTGCGTCGTAAGGGCGCGATGCTGGCGGTCTACGCGATCCTGCTGGGCGCGACCGTGCTGATCTCGCGCGTGGTGCCGGGCGGCTTCGTGCCGGCGCAGGACAAGGAGTACCTGATTGCCTTCGCGCAATTGCCGAACGGCGCGTCGCTGGATCGCACGGAAAAAGTGATTCGCGACATGAGTTCGATCGCGCTGAAGCAGCCGGGCGTGGAGAGCGCGGTGGCGTTCCCGGGTCTGTCGGTGAATGGCTTCACGAATAGCTCCAGCGCGGGCATCGTGTTCGTCACGCTCAAGCCTTTCAAGGATCGTGGCAGCAAGAAGCTCTCGGCCGGGGCGATTGCCGGTGCGCTGAATCAGCAATACGGTGCGATCAAGGATTCGTTCGTCGCGGTGTTCCCGCCGCCACCCGTGCTCGGTCTCGGCACGCTCGGCGGCTTCAAGATGCAGCTGGAGGATCACGGCGCGCTCGGTTACGCGGAGTTGAACAAGGCCGCGGAAGCATTCGTGAAGAAGGCCGCGCAGACACCTGAACTCGGCCCGACCTTCTCGAGCTATCAGATCAACGTGCCGCAACTGAATGTGGACCTGGATCGCGTGAAGGCCAAGCAGCTCGGCGTGCCGGTCACGGACGTGTTCAACACGATGCAGATCTATCTGGGCTCGCTGTATGTGAACGACTTCAACCGCTTTGGCCGCGTGTATCAGGTGCGGGTGCAGGCGGACGCACCGTTCCGTCAGCGTGCCGACGACATCCTGCAACTGAAGACGCGCAATGCCGCGGGCGACATGGTGCCGTTGTCGTCGCTGGTGACGGTGACGCCGACCTTCGGTCCGGAAATGGTGGTGCGTTACAACGGCTACACGGCTGCCGACATCAACGGAGGACCGGCGCCGGGCTTCTCGTCGGGTCAGGCACAAGCCGCGGCCGAACGCGTGGCGGCGGAAGTCTTGCCGCATGGTGTGAAGCTCGAGTGGACCGACCTGACGTATCAGCAGATTCTGGCTGGCAATGCGGGCTTGTGGGTGTTCCCGATCAGCGTGCTGCTCGTGTTCCTCGTGCTCGCCGCACTGTATGAAAGCCTGACGCTGCCGCTCGCGGTGATCCTGATCGTGCCGATGAGCGTGCTGTCCGCGCTGACCGGCGTGTGGCTCACGGGCGGCGACAACAACATCTTCACGCAGATCGGTTTGATGGTGCTGGTGGGCTTGTCGGCGAAGAACGCGATTCTGATCGTCGAGTTCGCTCGCGAACTGGAGCATGACGGGCATACGCCGCTGTCGGCAGCAATCGAGGCGAGCCGCCTGCGTCTGCGGCCGATTCTGATGACGTCGATCGCATTCATCATGGGCGTGGTGCCGCTGGTGCTGTCGAGCGGAGCCGGTTCGGAGATGCGTCATGCGATGGGTATCGCGGTGTTCTTCGGCATGCTTGGTGTCACGCTGTTCGGTCTGATGCTGACCCCTGTGTTTTATGTGGTGCTGCGCACGCTGGCGGGCGGAACGATTCACGTCGCGCAGAAAGATTCGCCGCACTATGGCGCGCCGGTGACGGACGCTTGAGGAGAAAACAATAATGAAACGCTATGAATCTTTGAGCGGGTGGGGCCGGGCGGCTGCCAGCGGTTTGCTGGTCGCGTTGCTCGCCGCCTGTTCCCTGGAGCCGACTTATAAGCGGCCTGAAGTGGATGCGCCGGCTGCGTTCAAGGAAGCGCCCGCGGCGTCGGCTGCTGCCGCGCCCTCGGGGGCGTCGGGTGTATCGGCGCAGGACAACGGCACCTGGAAACAGGCCCAGCCCGCCGACGACGCGCATCGCGGCGAATGGTGGACGATATTCGGCGACCCGCAACTCAATGCACTCGAAGAGCAGGCGTCCGCCGCGAATCAGGACCTGAAGGCGGCCGCGGCGCGCGTGCAGCAGGCGCGTGCGGTCACGCAAGCAGCGAAGTCGGACTGGTTCCCGAAGCTCGATGCGGGCTTCGGCCCGACGCGCCAGCGTGCTTCGGCGGCGTCGCAATTTCAGCCGGACAGCGCGGGCGGCACCAACGCCACGATCTGGCGCGCGCAAACCACCGCATCGTACGAAGCGGATCTGTTTGGGCGGGTCGGCTCGAACGTGAACGCGTCGCGTTCGGACGAGCAGCAAAGCGAAGCGCTGTTCCGTTCGGTGCAACTGTCCTTGCAGGCAGACGTCGCGCAGAACTACTTCCAGTTGCGCGAGCTCGATACGGATCAGGACCTGTACCGTCGTACCGTGGCGCTGCGTGAGGACACGCTGAAGCTGGTCGAACGGCGCTTCAAGGAAGGCGATATCGGCGAGCTGGATGTATCGCGGGCCCGCAACGAACTGGCGAGCGCGCGTGCGGATGCCGTGGGCGTGGCGCGTCAGCGCGCGGCATCGGAACATAGCCTCGCGATTCTGCTCGGCAAGCCGCCGGCGGATTTCTCGTTCGCGGAAGCGCCGCTGGCTCCGGTGACGGTGCGTGTGCCGCCGGGCTTGCCTTCGGATTTGCTGGAACGCCGGCCGGATATTTCGGCTGCGGAGCGCGCGATGCAGGCGGCGAATGCGCGTGTCGGCCTCGCGAAGTCGGCGTTCTTCCCGAAACTCGACATCACCGGCGCAGCCGGTTTCGAATCGGCGACGCTCGGCGACCTGTTCAAGTGGTCGAGCCGCGCGTTCATTCTCGGACCGATTGCCGGCACGGCGCTGACGCTGCCTCTGTTCGACGGCGGCCGCCGCAAGGCGAATCTCGCGCAAGCCCGTTCGAAGTACGACGAGGACGTGGCGCAGTATCGTCAGCAGGTGCTGGTGGCGTTCCGTGAAGTGGAGGACAACCTGTCCGACTTGCGTTTGCTCGACGATCAGATGCGCGAGCAGAACGACGCGGTTCAGGCCTCGCAACGGGCGGCGCATCTGTCGCGCACGCAGTACACGGAGGGTGCGGTCAGCTACCTGGACGTGATCGACGGCGAGCGGCAGGTGCTGACTTCGCAACTGCAGGCGAGCCATCTGTCGGGCACGCAGGCGGTGGCGACCGTCAATCTGATTCGCGCGTTGGGCGGTGGCTGGGGTGATGTGAAGGCGGCGGACACGGCGGTGGGTGCGGTTGCGCCGGCATCCGCTCCGGTGGCGGCCGCCGCTGCCGTGCAACAGGTGGCGAAGCAATAAATCGTTGAATTACTGAAGAGTGGGAGACGTCGGGTCGCGCGAAAGCGCGGCCCGGCGTTTTTCGTTAACCGAATCCATATAGAAAACGGTGCGATGTGACCGCGTTGCAAATATTTCACATGTTGCGTTTATTGCGTTTGTGGCGAGGATTGACTTATACTCGAAGGTAATTGGAGTCGAACATGACAACCGCCACACCCGATCGCATCATCCTGTCGGACGACGACGCAACCGTGCTGTCCGCCGCAAGCCGCCTCATGGGCGCGGCGCTCGATCATTCGCGCGCGCACAGTGTTGCATTGGTGGAGGAGGGCGCCGACGGAGATCTCGCCCGTATCGAGGTGCCACCCGCCACGCTGCGGGTGCTCTCGCGCGTGCTGGCCATGATGGCCAGTGAGCAGGTGTTCGTTCTCTATCCTGCCGACACCGAATTGACCACCAAGCAAGCGGCGGATTTGCTCGGCGTATCGCGGCCGTTTCTGATCGCTCGCCTTGAAGCCGGCGAACTGCCTTTCCGCAAGGTCGGGCGGCATCGCCGCATGTTGATGGACGACGTGATGCGCTACAAGGAAACCATGCGTGCAACACGTAAGAGCAGCTTGGACGAGATCGTGGCCGACAGCGAATCGATAGGCGGATACGATCTGTAATGCTGTCGGTCGATCGCTTTACCGTCGTGCTGGATGCGTGTTCGCTGTTTCCCATGGTGGTGCGCGACGTATTGCTGACTTTCGCCGATCACGAGTTTTATGCACCGAAGTGGTCGGCGCGCATTCACGAAGAATGGACCCGCAATCTCGCCGCCCGTTTCGCTGACAAAAGCGCGGCTAACGACGCTGCGCCCAAGATCGCTGCGATTCGCAACGCCATGGACCGCACGTTTCCCGACGCGCTGGTCACGCAGGTACTTCCGGATTCCGTTGAAATCTTCGACGTCGACGAAAAAGACCGGCATGTCGTCATGACGGCGGTGGCGGCTCGCGCGGATGCGATCGTCACCTTCAACCTGAAGGATTTTGCAGCAGAACAACTGGAGTCCAGCCTGCGTATCGAGGTAAAGCATCCTGACGTTTTTATCCTCGATCTGATCGACCTGAATGAGAAGCGCGCATTGGCTGCGTTCAGGGACTTGCGAGCACGTAAGCGTCGACCACCGTGGACCGTGGACGAATTGCTGGACCGGCTCATACGCGCCGGTCTGGTTCAAACCAGCGCGTGGTTGTCGAACGCGGACGTGCTGCCGCTGCTGTAACTTCGGATCTGGCCACAACGCGTGGTTGCGCACAAATCATTTTTCCCGCTTTCCATACAAAAATCCCTTCGTAGACCACCGCTTTGCCGCCCACTATGATGAGTCGCACCTCATCTGGAGAGAGGCGATGACCTGTCCGACCTTCCGCTGTCCGCGCTGACCCGTTTGCCCGTCTTGTCGCTGCCACGCGCGGTTTAAGCCGCACGTAGTGGACTTTCCGTCGCCCGACCTATCCGGCAAGCCTGGATGGCCTCTCAAAGTTCATCCCTTTGTAGACGCCTCACAGCATGCCGCTGGATCGGCTCGCCTCGACTCAAACCACGTCCGAAATCACGAGTTCACCATGCGCATTTTTCTGTCAAACGTGCAGCGCTTTTTCCACACGCCCGCCGTCTCGCTCATCAGCGCGTTCGGTCTCGCACTCGCTTTGCAGGCCACGCCCGCTTC
This sequence comes from Paraburkholderia sp. BL6669N2, assembly GCF_003387275.1. Taxonomy (NCBI): domain Bacteria; kingdom Pseudomonadati; phylum Pseudomonadota; class Betaproteobacteria; order Burkholderiales; family Burkholderiaceae; genus Paraburkholderia; species Paraburkholderia sp. BL6669N2. The sequence continues at coordinate 4,274,833 of NZ_QUNA01000002.1, forward strand.
AGCGGCCGATTCGCCCACGCTGAAAATCGGCACCGCAACCAGTCCGCAAATCGAAGCGCTCAAAATCGCCGCGCGCGAAGCGAAAGAGCAGGGCCTCGACGTGAAGATCATCGAGTTCACCGACTGGAACACGCCGAACGCGGCGCTCGCCAACAAGGACATCGACGTCAACTATTTCCAGCACATTCCGTTTCTCGAGAATGCGAAGAAGCAGGGCGGCTATGACTTCGTCGCAATCGCGCCGGGCACGATCATGAAGATCGGCCTGTACTCGAAGAAGATCAAGCGCTTCGACGAATTGAAAGACGGCGCCACGGTCGCGATCGCCAACGACCCGGTCAACGGCGGACGCGGCCTGCTGTTGCTGCAGCGTGCCGGTCTCATCAAGCTGAAGCCGGGCATCGACTATCGCGCGACGACGCTCGACATTACCGACAACCCGAAGCATCTGAAGATCGTGCAGCTGGAAGCATCGCAACTGGCGCGTTCGCTCGACGACGTCGATCTCGCACAGGGTTACCCGAGTTTCATCAAGCTGGCCGGCACGACCGATCCGAATAGCGCGCTGCTGTTCGACGGCCTGGAAAACAAGAACTACGCGATTCAATGGGTTGTGCGTCCGGAAAGCGCCAACGATCCGCGTATCCGCAAGTTCATCTCGATCTATCAGCATTCGCCGGCCGTGCGCGCCGCGCTCGACAAAGCCTTCGGCAATCTCTACGCCGTCGCGTGGTAAGCCGCGCGGTCAGCCGAAACTGGAAAGCCCAAGGAGCCGCACGATGGCGAAGAAAAAGATCCTGCTGAACGCGTTCAACATGAATGCGGTCGGCCACATCAATCACGGGTTGTGGACGCATCCGCGCGACCGCTCGGCGCATTACACCGACCTCGACTATTGGACGAGCCTTGCGCAAACGCTGGAGCGCGGCAAATTCGACGGGATTTTTCTCGCGGATATCGTCGGTGTGTACGACGTGTATCAGGGCGGTCCGGAAACGCCGTTGCGCGAGTCGGTGCAGATTCCGATCAACGATCCGTCGCTGATCGTGCCCGCGATGGCGCACGTGACCCAACACATCGGCTTCGGCGTCACGTCGAATCTGACTTACGAGCCGCCGTATCTGTTCGCGCGCCGCATGTCGACGCTCGACCATCTGACCAAGGGCCGGGTGGGCTGGAACATCGTGACGGGCTATCTGGACAGCGCGGCGCGCGGCATGGGACTCGCGCAGCAGATCAGCCACGACGACCGCTACGACCGCGCCGACGATTACATGGACGTGGTCTACAAGCTGTGGGAACAGAGTTGGGAAGACGACGCCGTGGTGCGCGACCGCGCGGCGCGCATCTTCTCGCATCCGGACAAGGTGCATCGCGTGAAGCACGACGGTCCGTACTATTCGATCGACGCGATTCATCTGAGCGAGCCGTCACCGCAGCGCACGCCGGTGTTGTATCAGGCGGGATCGTCGAGCCGTGGCGTCGATTTCGCGGCACGTCACGCTGAATGCGTGTTCGTCGGCGGCCAGAACAAGCAACTGACGCGCTCGATTGTCGACGACATCCGTGCGCGTGCGGTGAGCTTCGGCCGTGCACCGGGCGACATCAAGATATTCGCGGGCATCACCGTTGTAGTCGGCGAAACCGAACGGGCCGCGCAGGAGAAATTCGAGGAATACCGCCGTTATGCGAGCGCCGAAGGCGGCATCGCGCATTTCTCCAGTTCGACCGGCATCGACTTCTCGCAATACGAGCTGGACGAACCGATCTCCTACGTGAAGACCGAGTCGATGCAATCGGCCGTCGAGGCGATCTCGAAGAAGAGCGTGAGCGGAGTCTGGACCAAACGTAAAGTGCTCGAACAGATGACGCTCGGCGGCCGCGCGAAGCCGGTGGTCGGCTCGCCGCAGCAGATCGCGGACGAACTGGTGTCGTGGATCGAGGAAGCGGGCGTCGATGGCTTCAATCTGACACGCACGGTGATGCCGGAATCGTTCGAAGACTTTGTAAATCTGGTGGTGCCGGAATTGCAGAATCGCGGTGTCTATAAGGAAGATTACGATCCCGCACCGACGCTGCGCGAGAAACTGTTCGGCGCAGGGCGTGCCCGGCTGCCGGACGTACATGCGGGCGCGCAGCATCGTCGGCGCGTGCAAGCCGCCGCCGAAGCGTAGGAGAGGAGCGAAACCATGGCCAATCTTTTCGACGTGCCGCAATTCATCGAAGACGCGCCGTCTCTCACCGTCAATCCTGATTCGCATGCAACAGCGACGCAACCCGCCGTGATATTCGACAACGTCGGTAAGGTATTCGCCGACGCTCGCGGCGTGTCCACCGCGGCGCTCGCCAGCGTCACGTTGAATGTGGCGCGGGGCGAAGTGTTCGGCATTATCGGCCGCAGCGGAGCCGGCAAGTCGACGCTGTTGCGCCTCGTCAACGGCCTGGAAAAACCGAGTTCAGGCGCGGTGCGCGTGAATGGCGTGAGCGTCGGCGAACTCGACGAACGCGGACTCGTGGCGTTGCGCCGGCGCATCGGCATGGTGTTTCAGCACTTCAATCTGCTTTCGGCGAAGACGGTGCGAGAGAACATTGCATTGCCACTGAAAATCGCCGGCGTGCCGAAAGCGGCGATCGACAAAAAAGTCGATGCGCTGCTGGAATTAGTGGGTCTGTCCGCCAAACGCGACGCGTATCCGGCGAGCTTGTCCGGCGGCCAGAAACAGCGCGTCGGCATTGCGCGCGCGTTGGTCACCGACCCGGACATTCTGCTTTGCGACGAGGCCACCTCCGCACTGGATCCCGAAACGACGCAAGCCATCCTCGCGCTGCTGCGCGATATCAATCAGCGCCTGAACCTGACCATCGTATTGATCACGCACGAAATGCAGGTGATTCGCGAGGTCTGCGATACGGTTGCGGTGATCGAGCGCGGCGAGGTGGTGGAGACCGGTCCGGTGTGGCGCGTGTTCGGCGATCCGCAACATGATGCAACGCGCGCGTTGTTGCGCACACTGGTGCATGACTTGCCGATCGACCTTGCGCAACGGATCAAGCCGCTGCGCGACATCGCGCAAGTGGACGCGCAGATTCTGCTGGACGTGCGTTTCACTGGCGTCGATGCGCGGGAGCCTGATCTTGGTGGCCTTGCGTCGGCGTTGAGCATCGATGGCGGGCGCGTGAGTTTCGTGCATGGCGGCATCGACAGGATTCAGGGGCATGCGCAAGGGCGCCTCGTGGTGTCAGCGCAAGTGTGTGCGGACGAACGCACCACGGTGCAAAAACAGATTGCGGCGCTGCTCGACAGCGCACGCCGCTATGCCAATCATGTCGAGGTATTGGGCTATGTCTGAGTTGTGGCTTTCCGAACTCGCCGATGCGATTCGCGACACCATCGTCATGGTCGGCGTGTCCGCATTCGTCGCGGCGCTAGTCGGCATTCCGCTGGCGCTGGTACTGGTCACGACGACACGCGGCGGCATCTTCGAGAAACGCGCGGTGAACAGCACGCTCGGCGCGCTCGTCAACGCGTTTCGCTCCACGCCTTTCATCATTCTGCTGGTCGCGTTGCTGCCGCTCACGCGTTTGTTGATCGGCACGACGATCGGCGTATGGGCCGCGATCGTGCCGCTTAGTATCGCGGCGATTCCATTTTTTGCGCGCGTGGCCGAAGTGAGCCTGCGTGAAGTGGACCGCGGTTTGATCGAAGCCGCGCAGGCCATGGGCGCGCAACGCCGCCACATCATCTGGCATGTGCTTCTGCCCGAGGCGCTGCCGGGCATTCTCGGCGGCTTCACGATTACCGTGGTGGCGATGATCGGTTCATCGGCGATGGCGGGCGCGGTCGGCGCCGGCGGCCTCGGCGATCTGGCCATCCGCTACGGCTATCAGCGTTTCGATACGACTGTGATGGTGACGGTGATCGTGCTGCTGATTGCGATCGTCACGGCGGTGCAGTTCGTCGGCGACCGGTTCGTGCGGCGGCTCGCGCAGCGGGTGTAATCGGTTTTTACCATGCGCGCGGCGGCTATTTGCATGACGAATAGGCGCTCACATTTGCGGTGCTCGCGTCGCGGCCTATCATACTGACTACAGTATCAAGCTTAGTCATAGGCGCGCCGTCCGCCGCCGCTCGCCGAACAGATCTTCAAATGGAAATTGCATGAACGATCCTCGTCATGCCGATGCGTTGCAGACGCGTCAGGCATTCGCTGCGCCCAAGGTGCACGATCTCACGGGTTTGCTCGACGCTTTGCGTGCGACGGCCGCCCAGCGCGATATCGACGGCGGCCACGCCGCGCGGGAAAAACAATGGATCGCGGACGCGGGGCTGCTCACGCTCGCGGTGCCGCGCGAATTCGGCGGCCTCGGTGCGCGCTGGCCCGACATCTACGAGACGATCCGCAAGATCGCGCAAGTGGACAGCGCGCTCGGGCATTTGCTGGGCTTCACCTGCCTGCAGGTGGTCAGCGTCAATGTATGGGGCAATCCGGAACAACGCGCCCGCTATCTGAGCGACACGGTCGAAGGACGATGGTGGTGGGGCAACGCCGTCAATCCGCTCGATACGCGACTCGTTGCAAGCGCAACCGATGACGGCGGCTACCTGCTCGACGGCCAGAAGGGCTTTTGCTCCGGCACCCGCGGCTCGCAGATGATGACGGTCTCCGCGCACGATCCGCTCACCGGCAAACCGGTGTTCGGCGTAGTGCCGACGACGCGCGAAGGCATCACCGTTCATGAGGACTGGAACCCGATCGGTCAACGTCAGACCGACAGCGGCAGCGTGTCCTTCACGCGGGTCAAGGTCGAGCCCGATGAAGTGATGGTGCGGCCCGACACGCCGCATGCGAGTTTGCGCACGCTGATTTCGCAACAGCTACTGACCAATCTGTTCGTCGGCATTGCCCAAGGCGCGCTCGACGAAGCGCGCGCTTACGTCACGCAGAACGGCAAGCCGTGGATCTATTCCGGCGTCGACAAGGCCACCGACGATCCCTACCTGATCCAGCGCTTCGGCGAAATGCGCCTGCAGGCGGTAAGCGCCGAAGCGCTGGCGACGCGTGCGGCCTGGTTGCTGGAAGACGCGTGGCAACAAGGTCCGGCGCTTTCCGCGGAAACACGCGCGCAGGTTGCGCTCGCCACGTCGGAGGCGAAGATTGTCGCGCACCGCGCCGCGCTCGACGTCAGCGAAAAACTGTTCGACGCGTGTGGCGCCCGCGCGACGCACGCGCCGCTCGCGCTCGACCGTTTCTGGCGCAACGCCCGCGTGCATACGCTGCATGATCCGCTCGACTATCGCGTACGCGACGTCGGCCGATACGCACTCACCGGCGCGTTGCCGGAAGTTTCTTTGTACACTTGAGGCGGTTCGCGGCGGCCGGCACGAGGCGCCGCGTTTTATCCCCTTCAAGAGACTCCCGGATTGCAGTTCAAACTACCGACTACCGCAACGGCGCCGTTTTGCCCATCCGAAGTGCAAGGCTCCGTGGCCGTCTCGCCGGGCGCGCCGTTCTGGAAGAAGATCCTGCAATTCGCAGGCCCTGGCCTGCTGATCTCGATCGGCTATATGGACCCAGGCAACTGGGCCACCGACATCGAAGCCGGATCGCGCTATGGCTACAGCCTGCTGTTCGTCGTCATGCTGTCGAGTCTCGCGGCGATGGCGCTGCAATGCCTGAGCATGCGCCTGGGCATCGCGACCGGCCGCGATCTCGCGGCGTTGTCGAGAGATCGTTATTCGCCGGCTGTGGCGCGCTTTCAGTGGCTGCTCGCGGAATTGTCGATCGTGGCGTGCGATCTGGCCGAAGTGCTGGGCGGCGCGCTCGCCTTCCATCTGCTATTCAAATGCTCGCTGACCACCGGCGTCCTGCTCACCGCGTTCGATACGTTGATCGTGCTCGGCCTGAAGGGCAAGAACTTCCGCGACCTTGAAGCGATCATGCTCGGCCTGATCGCGACCATTGGCGTGGGATACATCATCGAGCTCGCGCTGGTGCGGCCGCATTGGCCGTCGGTCGCACAAGGGCTGATTCCGTCGTGGCAGGCTTTGAGTTCGCGCGAACCCATGTATCTGGCGATCGGCATTCTCGGCGCGACGGTGATGCCGCATAACCTCTATCTGCATTCGTCGATCGTGCAGACGCGCGCGGTGAAGCGTGATCCCGCCAGCATCCGCTCGGCGATCGGCATGTCGCGCATCGACACGATCGTCTCGCTGGTGTTGGCGCTGCTGATCAATATGGCGATCCTGATTCTTGCCGCCGCGGCGTTCCATGCCACCGGCCACAATCAGGTCACCGAAATAGAAGACGCGTACAAGTTGCTCGCGCCGATCGTCGGCACCGGTTTCGCGGCAGTGTTGTTCGCGGTGACCCTGCTCGCTTCGGGACAAAGCTCGACCTTCACTGGCACCGTGGCGGGGCAGGTCATCATGGAAGGCTTCCTGAAGCTGAAGATTCCGTGCTGGCAGCGGCGCTTCATTACGCGAGCACTGGCACTGATCCCCGCGCTGATCGGCGTGCAGATGATGGGCAACGGTGCGGTCGGCAAGCTGCTGGTCGCAAGCCAGGTGGTGCTGAGCCTTCAACTGCCGTTCGCGCTTTATCCGCTGATCCGCATGACCAGCGACCGTTCGTTGATGGGCGAGTTCGCTAACACGCTGCTGACGCGTTTCGTTGCGTGGACGCTGTTCGTGGTGATCAGCGCGGCGAACCTGTGGCTGGTGGTGCAGACGGTGGGATTGGCCGGCTGATCGGTTTTTCGCCGTGCGCGTTGTGCAGGCGACGGCGCGCATGGGACGAAAAAAAAGTCCGCTCACAGGCGGACTTTCTAATCAAGGCTTCGGTTCGAATCGGGCTGGACCTGCCCTCATCGAGTCAGCGGCGCTCCGCTTTCGCTCACGCTGCTTGCGCGATCTGTGCCGCTTCAAGCGCTTCCTGGCGGGCAGCGGCGGCTTTCTTCGTCTTGCCGGCACGCGACGGCGGCTGGCACGCGCCACACACCACGTTGTGCTGCAGATCGTGTTTGTGCGCTACAAACTTGCCGGTGCAACGGCAGCACTTGGTCAATTGCAGGATTTCGGCGTCGAAGAAACGCACCAGCGTCCATGCACGCGTCAAGTCCAGCACGGGTTCGGTTTCGCTATGCTGGCAATGTTCCAGATACAGCCGATACCCTTTGGTCAGCGCGTCCAGATGCGAGCAGCGCGCTTCGTTCTTCAGAAACAGGTAGGTGTTGTAGAACAGCGACGCGTGGATGTTCGCGAGCCACGTCATATACCAGTCCGCCGAAAACGGCAGCATGCCTTTGGGTGGCGATACGCCCTTGACCTCGCGATACAAGCGGATCATGCGGTCGCGTGAGAGCGTCAATTCACTCTCGAGCACTTGCATGCGTGCGCCCAGTTCGATCAGTGCAATGGCGCGGAATACTTCCTGTGCGTCTTCCGTCAGGCTACGCTTGAGCATCGCAGTCACCTCGATTAAGCGAACTGTTCAGCCGGCTGGCCTGCAAGCAGGATCGCCGCGTGAGTCGGTGCCACTGCAGTGTGCTTCGTCGTTTGCGTCAACGCCGACAACATCGAGTGGTCGTTGAAGCGGAAGAAGCACAAAAGCTGATCGGAAGCGGCCAGCTTGACGATCTGCGCGAGCGACAGCCCGGCAAGCAAATCAGCCAGTTCCGACGACAGTCCCAGCCGGAACATGCCGACCGGTTTGTCCTCACGCAACATACGTTGCGCGAGCATGATGTAAGACAAGTTAATCTCGCGGATTGAATCCAGCGTCTCGCTGCTACGGTCCATTTCTGTTTATTCCGAAGCCCCGAATTACTATGTCGGCATTTTTTGCCGTTATGTCTTTTGTGCCTCACCGGAAACGCTGTCCTCCGGCTACGGGTCACCACCTGATACAGATGGCGACCTTTTGATACATCGCGTTACATTTCGTAACAGCTTGGGACGAATTGTATGAAGGGTAAAACAAGAAATCAATCCCTTCTCAAAAAAATATCTCAAAAAGATACATCAAATTTCGGTAACTCTTTCACGGTCCTGTAATAGACGATGCCGCGTGGATTTTCCGCTATGGAAGAGCTTTGTCTGATCCATGGAAACCCTTGTATTGCGGGCGTTTGGCGTGTTCGTCTGAGGAAACGGAGTGCGTGAGCGGTAAATCGGTAATTCCCGCTCGACGCAGAAAGGAAATAGAAAGCGAGCGCAATAGAGAGTAATAAATACCTGTATTGAGCGCTGCATTGGGGACGCAACAGAGATGTAACAGGTTGGTGCGGCCCCCGTTACAAACAAGGCCGCATTTGTAACGTCCTACGTAACATCTAGCAACCGGTGGATCGAACGCGTTCGACTTCGAGGCCGAAGGCCGGCCGCAGACGCGTGCCCAGCACGTTCCCGGCGAAAGCGGCTACCAGCCAAAGCCAGCCGTGCAAGCTGCCTGACATGATGGCGATGCCCAATATGAAGGCGCCGACCAGTACTGACGTGCCCGCCGGCGCGACGAGTCCGACGACCGGATGGCCTAACAGCGTGCCGGCTTGCAGCGCAGGGAAGAACAGCAACACGCCGAGCGCGAGTCTCAGCATCTGGGCGCGCAGGCCGGCGCCGCGGCCGTCGGCAATAAAAACCCGCGACGCCGACGTGAAGCCAAACGCCGCGTGATACAGCGACATGCCGAGCAGCGCGCCGACAAGATAGAGCGCCGCCTGGCGGCCGCTGACGGTCTGCGCCAGATACACGGTGCCGAGTGCGATCAGAACGAGCGCGACGCCGAGCGGTTTCGGGTCGGTGTCGAAACGGCGCGACACGCGCGGAAGCGAAGTGGAGAGGTCGGACATGTGCGAGTTGACTGACAAGCGATGGGTCGAGGGTAGCTGCGGGACGGCCGGAGCACCGTTTTCGGGGCGGGTGCGGCGACAAGGCAGTCAAAAAAAGCACGGATCGCGTGCCGGGGCAGGGCGGTTGAACGAGGGTAACGGGTAACGGGGTGCGACGTCTGACGCGCCAGTATCTATTAGATAAACAGCGCCATTAGATCCGCGTCATGAAGCACGCCGCCGACATTCAGCGCGCCCACCTCGCAGCCAAATTTGCGAAAGCCGAGCGACTCATACAGTTTTCGCGCTGCCTCATTACGGCTGCCGACGTGCAACTGGATTTGCCGCAAACCCTCCACGCGCCTGGCGCGCGCCAGCAATTCGTTGAGCAGCGCGCGCCCGACGCCGCGGCCCGTCGCTTCCGGCGCGACATACATGCCGATCAGGGCGGCTTTGTGCCGCTGCTTGTCGCCTGGATTGCGGATCAGGCCGACCACGCCGATCAACGGTGTTCCGGCCGATGCGTAAGCGCCGAGCAAAAAATCACCTTCGGCCGCATGCGAGCCCTTCAGCATCGCGTCGTGTTGTGACGGACCTTTGGCGAGCGCTTCCTCGTAACTCTGGCCGAACGAATCCGGATGCGCCCTCAGTCCACGCAGGCGAAGCTGGAAATAGTCGTCGCGGTCGTCGGAACCGAGTTGGCGTACGAGTACGGCGTTGTCGTTCAAGTGCATCTCTCCGCGTCGATCTCGCGAGTGAATGGATAGGGCTTAACGCTGCAGTGTGCCTCGTCTTCTACTGTCAGGCTACGGTTGGCGGGCCGCCTCGGCGCGCAGGCTCTCCCCGAATTCGCGCAGTGCGGCCGCAGTTTGCTGATCGGCTGGAAAGAACGCTTCGATGGCGAGTTCCGAGAGCGTGACGTCGACCGGTGTGCCGAACACCGTGGTCGTGCTGAAAAACGACAGCACGCCGATCGGCGTGCGCAGCCGCAGCGGGACCGCAATCTGGTTGAGGGCCGCATTGTCGTGCTCGGGCGCTTGCGCGTCCGGCGGCGCCGGATAGGCGGTCAGTTCGTCGCGCAGCGCGCTCAGCGTGCTGTCACCGCTCACCTCGATTTGCCGCTGCAACCGCGCCAGAATGTGCTCGCGCCAGGCGTGCCAATTGACGATCGATGCAGCGATGCCCTCCGGATGCAAGCTCAGGCGCAGCGCATTGACCGGCGGCTTCAGCAATTCCGGGCTGGCGCCGGTCAGTAGAGGCGCGAGCGCGTTGTTCGCGGCAATGATGGTCCAGTGCCGGTCGATGGCGAGCGCCGGGTAGGGTTCGTGTCCCTTCAGCACCAACTCGACGGCCTCGCGCGCGGCGGCCAACTGCGGATCCGATAGCGGACGCTCGCGGAACAGCGGCGCATAACCGGCGGCGACCAGCAGCGCATTGCGCGCGCGTAGCGGTACGTCGAGCCGTTCGGCAAGATGCATGACCATTTCCCGGCTCGGCACCGCGCGACCCGATTCGACGAAGCTCAAGTGCCGGGTCGAAATATCGGCTTCAGCTGCGAGCAGCAATTGGCTCATTCTTCGCCGCTGGCGCCATTCACGCAGCAGATCGCCGACCGTGCGGCTGGCAGCCGATGCAGGCGACGGGACGGTTTGCGCAAGAGAGAGTGTGTTCATGCCACCGATGATAGCCAAACCGCGCTCGCCATCCATTACCTGAGAGGTAATGGAAAACCCCGGAAACCACCCGCCGACGCCCTACGAACGTCCGGAAACGCGCCTGCCAGCGCAGCCAGTCCAACGCGCTGACCGACCCCGCGAACACGGTTGAAACGCTAAGCGCGACTCAGGCCGCCGCCACGCCTTCCGGCACCACATTGAGTTTGACGCCGAGCGCGCGCAGCAGCTTGAGCACCGTGTCGATACGCGGTTTGGATCCGGGCGCGAGTGTTTTGTAGAGGCTTTCGCGCCCGAGTCCGGCGTCTGCCGCAACCTTGGCCATACCGCGCGCTTTAGCGATGTCGGCGATGGCGGCAAGCAGCACGTCGGCGTCGCCGTCTTCAAGTGCCGCGTTGAGATACTCGGCAATCGCTTCTTCGCTATCGAGGTAGTCCGACGCGTCGAATCGCGCGGTTTTGATTTTGCTCATGACAGTTCCTTTCTGATTGCTGACCACATTGTTTTGGCATGCTTGATATCGGCCGGCTGGGTGGACTTGGTGCCGCCACAGAGAAGCAGATACACCATGCGCCCTTCACGCGCGAAATAGACCCGATAGCCCGGCCCGCAGTCGATGCGCATCTCGGATACACCGCCTTCGAGCAATTTCACGTCGCCGAAATGCCCGCGTTCCGCACGCCGGATTCGCACGAGTATCTTTGCCCTCGCACGTAAATCCGCGAGCTGTGCAAGCCATGCGTCGAATTCCTCGGTGCGGTTAACCTCGTACACAGGTGGTGAACCGATCTGCTGAGCATTGTATCCTTGTGGATACGGTCTTGCAAGTGTGAAAACCATATTGAAAAAGGCCCCCGTGTTCGTGTTCATCGAATACATCACATGCCGCGCGTCTGTTCCGCGCGGCCCCATTCGCTACACGAGGTTAGCGGCTGCCGCCCGGGCTGACGACTCGGCCGGATGGCCAATCCGATGGACAACGAAGCGCGCGCGAATGCTTACCTCCCACGTAATCGACGCAGCGCGCCCGAGCCGTCAATCTTCACTCCGAGCCCGCCGCCTACAACGTGTCTGCCGAGCGTAGTGCTCAGTCCTGCCAATCAAGGAGTCTGGAGATGAACGCGCATACCGATCTGATCGACCGTTATTTCGACGCATGGAACGAAACCGATGGCACGCGCCGTCGCGAGTTGATCGCCGCGACATGGAGCACCGATGCCGACTATCGCGACCCGCTGCTGTCGGGCACCGGCCACGACGGCATCGACGCGATGATCCGCGCGGTGCAGGAGCGCTTTCCGCATCACACGTTTCGCCGCACGGGCCAGATCGACGGCTTTGCCGACCGGCTGCGTTTCTCGTGGGAACTGGCCACGCCCGCGGGCGACGCGATTGTGAAGGGATCCGACTTCGGCGTGGTTGATCCGCATGGACGCCTGCAGGCCGTCACCGGCTTCCTCGACCAGGTGCCTGACGGCGTCTGACCACCACTTTGTTACGGAGACGATCATGCACGAGCCCGCTGCCGCCACGGCTCCCCAATCGGCCATCACGTTAGCGCGCCTGTCGGGCGCCCTCGACTCGCTGTCCAGCGTGGTTGCCGGTTTCGCGCTGCTCGCCGGAGCGCGCGTGTTCATGTTCATCGCGCTGCTGGGCTGGCGCGAACCGGTGTTGGGCGGCGCGGGTCTCGTGCTGCTGGCGGTGGTCGGCTGGCTGCGCTGGCAGTGCGGTGGCGCCGCGACTCTGCCGGCCATACAGCGCGTTCGGCCTACCGTCCGCTCTGGCAAGGCGAGGTGCAGCCGCCACGCGCCACCTTCGAACAATGCCCACGACGTTGCTTGCTACAATCGTCCGCTGGAATGCGATGCGTCGCGCGGACACGCTTTTGCCGAGCGGGGCGCCTGCTGCTTCGGCCCGACTCGAATGCGCTGTGAACCGCCCGTTTCGCGCGACCGGCTCGCTCCGCGCGACCCGATAACCCACGTCCAAACCTCGGCGGTCAGCCGCCGACCGGACTACAAGGAGACACCGTGCTGAAGAATCTGGACCCGCTGCTGAACGCCGACATCCTGCATGCGCTGCGCGCGATGGGCCATGGCGACGAACTCGTCATCTGCGACGCCAATTTCCCCGGCGACTCGGTGGCGCGCGAAAGCGTGCTGGGCAAGGTGCTGCGCCTCGATGGCGTGAGCGCGCCACGCGCGATTCGCGCGGTGCTGTCGGTGATGCCGCTGGACACGTTCATCGAGCATCCCGCGTCGCGCATGGAAGTGGTGGGCGAGCCGCACACGATTCCGGCCGTGCAGCGCGAGGCGCAGGCTGAGATCAACGCGGCGGAAGGGCGCGACGTGCCGTTCGCGTCGATCGAACGGTTTGCGTTTTATGAACGCGCGCGTAAAGCGTACTGCGTGATCGCGACCGGTGAAGAGCGCGGCTATGGTTGCTTCGTCTTCACGAAGGGCGTTCTGCTCGCGCCCGACGCGCCTCAGTCGTAACCTTCGCCAACTCCACTGCGACGCAAAGCCATGAGCGCGACGCCCCGGCCGCCGCACGCGAATTTCGCGCACGTGCTAATTTTTCATCTGGCCGCTGGCGGCGGGTCGAACTGATCCGTCACGGCGCATCGCCCTACATCACGGTGACGGAAACCATGAGCTTCTCGATAGACACTCTCGATCATCTCGTTCTGAACGTTGCCGATGTGGAAGTGAGCGCGGCGTGGTACGCACGTATGCTCGGCATGCGGCGCACCGAGTTCGAGTCGCGTACCGGCACGCGGGTGGCAATGTTCTACGGCAATCAGAAGATCAATCTGCGTCCCGTGACCGCCGACACCGTCGCGTGGTTCACTAGCCGCGAGCCGGTGCCCGGCAGCGCGGACCTTTGCTTCATCACGACCACGAGCCCGGCCGAGGTCAAGGCGCATTGGCTTGCGCAAGGCGTCGAAATCGAAGCCGGTCCGGTGGAGCGCGACGGCGCGCGCGGCAAGATGACCTCGGTGTATTGCCGCGATCCGGACGGCAATCTGATCGAAGTCGCAACCTATCCTCAAGCATAAATACGGCGGTGATTCCGCCGTCGGCACTTGTCGTGGCCGCCACCGGGCGGGCCGCACGGACGCTTTTTCCATTCCCGGCATGCCGCGGGTTGTGTGCTGCTCATCCTTGTCCGTGCTAGGAAAAGGCGGGCAAACTCCCTATTGTCCGGTGCAAAGTGGGGAACTGCGGGCTGCTGGCCGGGTCTGCTGCTTATTCATTACTGGAGTCCCTCATGTCGCGTCCCGTCGATTCCGGCGTTATCCTCATCGCTCGTATTGCGCTTGCTGTGCTGTTCCTGTGGGGCGGTGTGATGAAACTGCTGGGCTATGCGGGCTTTGTCGGCTACCTGCATTCGAAGGGCGTGCCGTTCGTGCAGATCGCCGCGCCTATCGCAACGGCGGTCGAGGCGCTCGGCGGTCTGTTGCTGATCCTCGGCTTCAAGGTGCGCCCGCTCGCGCTGATCATGGCGGTGTACACGGTGGCGACGGCGGTACTGGGCCACGATTTCTGGAATGTCACCGACGCCGCCTTGCAACGTGACATGGTCATTCATTTCTGGAAGAACATCGGCATTGCCGGCGGCTTCCTGCTGCTGTTCGTGACGGGCGCGGGACGTCTCAGCATCGACGGTGCGCGAGCGCCGCGCGGCGGACTCGGCCTTTGACGCGGCAGCTAAGGTAGTCTGTGCGGATCGCTTTCGATTTCGGCTGTAACCAAGGGAGCAAATAATGATTCAGAGTTTTGAGCAAACCATCGGCGGCAAGGTCACGCAATTGTGCGCGAGTCTTGGTGAAGGGCCTACGCCGCATCGGGTGATTATCAGCCTGGCTGATTCGGCGAAGACGCTGGTGGTTCTGGACGCGTCCGGGTTCATCAGCACGATCAAGGCCGAGATCGAGGAGCCGGAGAAACTGATCGCCGACGCTATCGCCAAAGCGCAGAACGAAGGGCTGATCGAGCGCGCCATCGACACCGGCACGATTCAGGAAGCGTCGCTGTAGGCCGGAACGCGGCGTCGCGAACTAGCCAGCAGGCGTCGAACCGCCGGTAACGACCCCCGCCATGCGCGAGCATCGCGGGGGTCGTTTTTTGCACACGATCCTGACGGGCGACACCCTCAGCGCGAGTCGCCGACCCGTTCGCGACCTGCATGGCGATGAGCGGCGTCCGACGAGTGCGGCTGCGGGTGCACGAAACAACTCAGCACGCCGCCGATCACCAGCAAGCCCACCGACACGGCGGTCGCCGCCCGCATGCCCGAAACGATCTGCGAGGCGGCCGCGCCGCTCGCCAACGCGCCGAAAGCCGCCACGCCGACCGCGCCCCCTGCCTGCCGCGCCGTATTCAATACGGCGGACGCCGTGCCGGCGCGTGGCGCGTCCGTGGAGGCAAGCACGGCGGTGGTCATCGCGGGAACCGCCAGGCCCATGCCCGACGGAATCAGCAGGAACGGCAGCAGCAGGCCGATGAGCGGCGTGCCGGCATCAACGAAATGCAGCAGGCCATAGCCGAGGCCGGCGGTGATCGCGCCCGCGATCATCGGCACCCGCACGCCGAAGCGGCCGACCACCCAGCCGCTCGCCACATTCGACAGCAAAAAACCGCCCGTCAACGGCAGGAACGCGAGGCCCGCCTGCAACGGCGTATAGCCGCGCACGCGCTGCAAATACAGGCTCAGCACGAACACCATGCCGTAGTAAGTGAGATTCACGCAGATGCCGAACAGCACCGCCACACTGAAGGAGCGCTTGCTGAAAAGCGAGAGCGGCAGCATCGGCGCCGCGACGCGCGATTCCACCACGACAAAGGCGCTCGCTGCGATCAGCGCGAGCGCGAAGCCGCCGGCCACGACCGGGTGGCCGAAACCTAGCGGCCGCCATTCGATCACGGCAGCGACGAACGCGGTCAGCGCGACGATGGCAAGGCACTGGCCGCCCAGGTCGATGCCGCGCGGCTTCGTGTCGGAGGCAGGCGCCGCAGGCGATTGCTGCGGGCCGCGACGCGTCGCGGCTTTGGGCCGTGGCACCCACAGCAAGGTCGCCAGGAAGCCGGCTGCGCAAATCGGCAGATTGACAAGAAAGATGCTGCGCCAGCCGAACGCCGCGATCAGCAGGCCGCCGGCCACCGGCCCCGCCGCGATCGCAATCGCGCCCGCCGCCGTCCACAGACCGACCGCGCGAGCCCGCAATTTGGGATCGTGTCCGTACGCTCGATTGAGCAGCGCCAGCGAGTTCGGCAGCATGGCGGCGGCGCCGACGCCTTGCACCGCGCGCGCCGCAACCAGCATGGTCGCGTCGAGCGCAAGGCCGCAGGCGAGCGACGCGAGCGCGAACAGCACGATGCCGGCCGCGTACAGGCGCCGCGCCCCGAAACGGTCGCCGAGCGCGCCGGCGGATAGCATCAGCACGGCGAACGCGAGCGTGTAGGCGTCGACGACCCATTGCAGGTCCGCGACATTCGCATGCAGATCCGCGCCGATTCGCGGCAGCGCGATGTTGACGATGGTCACGTCGAGTTGCGTGACGACGAAGCCGACGCTGACCGTCGCGAGGACACGGCCGAGTGCGGACGAGTGGGGGGAATTCGGTGAGTTCATGCTGGTGACGTGCAAACGAAACCTGTTTTGGCTTATCTCGGTAACTCTTTGATTTTTAACGACATCTATTTCTCTTGAGTTTGAGGTCTGAACAAACAAATTTGACCTATGCGTCGCATGCTTCATCTAGCGAGAGACAAACGAAAGCTGTTCCCGGTTGCTAGCCAACGTCGGTATCGCAATCAGTCTAGCGATTCACCGACAGCAAACGGGCGACTGCCTAAAGTGCGGAAGGACCAACGTCAGCCCACTCTCGGAATGTAGATGTGCGCGCATACGCGCAGGCTCGGCCCCTTTGATAATCAGGCGCCGCATGCGAAAGATTGTGGAAGATTGTTGGCGAGGGTGCTTCAATCCAATCCGGCTGCCGAAGAATAACGGAAGCTGGCCGCACAGAGTTCCACGCCCGAGCGCGACGACCGGCAAGGGCGTTCGGTCTATGCGACCGGCACAGGCCGGCCCCCCTGCGGTCCGTCGACGCCGCGTCGTATCAATGGCCGGTTCCAAGGGCGGATTCAACCGGCCTTTCATTCGCTGTTGCTAGCAGGCAGATGATCAGCCGTTGCAGTCACTCGGGCCCATTGTAGTCTGCACTTCACGGGCGCCTCTCCGGCGCGTTACATCCAAATTGCCTGATACAGAACGTCCCGGATCTGCTGGATTCGAACGTCGCCGATATAGTCGATGTTGTCCAGTTCGTCGTCAGATTTCGTCACTAGCTCGCCGACAGTCTGGATACCCGCACCTCGGAGTCGTTCAACAACGTTCGGACCAAGACCATATGGGTATGCCGGCGATTTCCCGAGAACGTCTACTTCGCGGCCCAGAATGGCCAAGCCATGCTCCTCCGCGAGAGTCGGTAATTTGATGTCGCTGAACGTTTGGCCCAGTAGGTGAATCTCCGCCGCCTCTTGCGTGCTAGCGAGCCATTCGTCGATCATTTCGCTTGTCAGCCGTGTGGATGTGCCGTCAAGCAAGCTACAGAGGTTTATTGCAAACACCGGCCCTCGGCCGCCGGATTTCATAGCTCGGGAAGCCTCGCGCCGCGCCACAAATCCAAGATACTCTAAGATCTCGAAGATTTTGATGTATTGAGACACCAACTGCCTATGGATGAGCACCCGGTCCTGTGCAATGCTTCTCGCCCCGATCTTAACCGGCTTCGAAGAGTGCTCGACGATCGCTTCCATCAGATCTCGAGCAGGCTCGATCAACGGCTCATAAACGCCTAGCTTCGGCGCTACTTCGTCCATCAGTGGCCAGTAGTAGTCCTGCGCCATCTCAAGGAAGCATTTATTGACCTCAGGAATGCCGATCCTATCCTGATCGTCAAAACGATTGCACGCCAAGATGAATCCGCGAAGGTTCCCCACTACGGCACGGCCAAGCAGATTCGCGAACTGGCGCGGGGATAGCCGATCCGAAAACGTGGATCGTTCGGCCAGCCGTGGATAGCGAGCCTGGACGACGTCAGGAAAGAAGTCGGGGAATGCCATAACATCGGACCGGCTAATATCTACGACCGTTGAATCATTGAAGACATCGAACCGCACACCGAATTTTGTAACGCCCGGGTATATTGATGCCTTGCATGATGTCAAATTGCTCGAAAGCGTTCGGAACAGATCGAAGAACACTTCGAGCGGCTTCTCCCGGCCAATGTGTGCGGCATCATCAAAGAGCAGTACGATTCGTCGGCTCAAGGCCTGTGCAAGCTGCGTCAAGCCCAGTTGCAAACGCATCTGTTCCGACACGATCGGAAACTCAAGGGCGTGACCGCACTCTGACAGTTCCTTTTGAATCTGCTCGGACAAGAGCTCGCAGAAGTGATGGATATATTCCTCGCCGTCCGACTGGAGGAGCGGCAGATAGCGAAGGCTAACGTAGATGGGAAAGACGCTGTCTCCAGCGCGCATTCGTCTGTAGGCCTCCAGCAGCAGAGCGCTCTTTCCGCTACCTCGCCCTCCTCTAATCAGCACCGGCCCGTGTGCAGTCAACTTACGAATGATCACGTTATCGTAGCTAGAGAAGCTGTGATATTTCTCAAAGCTTTCAGGCGGACATTCCTCGGCAGCCAGGATCAGTCCCGAGTCGTTATCTTGGTCGTTAGGAAAAGTCATGGAATCGCCCTTCTAAATTCGCAGTACATTGCCAGTGCTTGGTCTGGCCCAAGGGAAGCATGCGCGGTAGGGATAAAGTGAGAGATAAGCCCTAGCTGACTTACCAGAATGCAAGTTTCGCGGATCATATTCTTCACCGTCGCCTCGTCAAACATCAGGGCACTTGTGAAAAACTCCCAGTGAACGCCTTTGGACAGTGCCGAATAGAGCTGCAAACTCTTACCCTTTGTCACGTTGACGTAGGTTTCTGCATCCAGCGACAGTAAGTCCTGCACGTCAACGTCGACACGTTGAGCGTTGACGAAATCGACCATTCCCTCTACAGCCGGTTTCCAAAAAACGTGGGCCACGTATCGCGAGAACAGCGCTCGGCTAATCTTTGGCACGTCGTAATCAAGGCTCCACATTTCTTGCTGCGCTTTTTCGTCGGGTATGACGTCCCCTGACCACGAAAAAGCTGACTTCGCCCGTTTGCCCGCTTCATATTCCGGTTGTGCCTGAAATTCTGCGAGGTAAAGCATTCGAAACGAGTCAAGCCGCCCAACCAATGCCGCGCATGCGTTTTCCAATAAAGCGCGAGCGCAGAATGGGCCGAAACTTACCGCATCCTCCGACGTGCCCTCGTTGAAAAACTTCACGGACTTCTCGGCGAAGTGATCAATCGACCGGGCCAACTGGCCCAAAGCGGACTTTGCTAATCCCTCAGGCTGGTCCCCGCCGCAAAGGAGTGCGCCAAGTTCTCCCATTCTCGTGTTCCCTCTAGATTTGCTTGTTTTTTGCGGTCGACTCGCACCATCGGATGCCGACTGGTACGTGTTAATCCGTAAGACCCTCGCACACCCGCCGCTACGCCGGCGTCAGCCACGCATTGTAACCTGCACCGCGGCGCGTCATTTTGCGTCTAATCGTTCGCGACAAATTAAAGTCAAACCCCGGACTGGCGGCTCTGGCTAACGTCGGGAGGAGCATGATCGACGCTTGAATGTTCCGTATCAGGTTGGAGGAGACGTTCGAGCGTCGGTACCTTTTTGAGCACTGGTTTCCGTCCGCTAGACGCCGTCCCGCTGTGTTAAGCAGCCGGTTACACGAGGTTGTCGGCGCGCAGTTCCGATGTCACGGGCGCCCTGGTTGATTGGTCGAGTAGAAGTTGCTCGGAGGCCGACCCGCTTCAAAGGAATTACGGGAGGCGTCCTCGACGCAACGACCACGGAGCATTCCTGATCTGGCCGGCGCCAGCTAGACGCTATGGGCAAGGCGTGGAGTCTTCCGGCCGACGGCGACGTCGCGCATTGGCCGCTCTAGCTTGTGTCCTACCTCGTGTTTCGGACCGCCGTGATGTGGCTGGTCGTTTTCCGCCAAGTCATGTCGAGGTTGACGATCGAGTCCAGACGCGGCCCTCGCATGTAGATGCTGCGCGTGGTACCCGTGTACCGTTGCGCGGTGGTCATCGCGCCGCCGGGCTACCTGCAAGGACGAGCCGGGATTCGCGTGTGGCTGCCTGGCGCACGGTTCATGCAGCGTATATAGGTGTGGTGCGCGGGCAGTGGCTCGCCACCGGAGCGGCTCGCCGCGCCGGAGTGCAAAAGGTGCCCATGGTGCTGGCGCGCGCGCCACGCCACTCAGCAGGGACAACCGTTCGTCCTGCGACGACAATCTGCATGAGCAGATTTGACTGCGGCGACGTTCCGCTTACGCCGACCGTCAGGTCGACGCTCCAGGAAATATTTAAGCCAACGCTAAAGAAAGCTTCGCTGCTGCCGTTATCTCGGCTAGAAAACTGGACGTGGAGCGTGCCGGCAGGCGAAGCGCGTCGCCACCTTCCTCAGAAGGTCGCCAATGGAATGACCTTGAGCGGCCAAAAATAAACAGCTGAGAGCGCAACAGGGACCGTCAGTGCCGGACCGCGAGCGTAAAGGAAAAATGAGGTGCGTTGTGGTTAAGTTAGGCGAGTCCTGTCACAGGCGGTCGAAGGGATCACAGTACCCCGACTGTCCTGTAAGTCCGTCGCGCGTTTTCATCACAGAGGGCGTAAGTTCAAATCCCAGCCGTCTGGGGTCAAGGCAGTTCGTCACAACACCGCCGGTACGTGGCGCATGCTTGGCACGTTCTATCCCACGGTGCTACCGGTTCTGTTGGGTTTCGCATGATTCGAAAGCTTTTAACGCCCGGCGCCCCTGTTGCTGAGACGAGTACGTTGCTGCGACAAGTCAGTAGGCAGTCAACGAGTCTGTCTCAAGACCAAATTAATGCACGACTTCGAGTCAAGCGCTCCACTGCGTACCTTGAAGCTATCGGGCGACTTGATGCAGGTGGCCACACCCATAATCGACAGGCAGTCGACGCTCTGGTCGCCGCAATCACGGATGAGTTTCCCGACATTACCATCGATCAGCAACCGCTCGGAATCGTATCCAAGTGCTATCTCGGGGCGCCTTATGAGGTCCATACACTGGACCGGGCGGGAAACATCATCCAGCACTACAAAAGTTTTGAATCGTTGCCGCCTTTACTGGCAAAAGGGCGCGCGTTAGCCATGCATGGTCGGTACGCATTCGTTGAAGTTTATTTGGATAAGGTAATCGCCGTCACGTCGAGCGGCGACACTTCGATCGTCAAGGGATGAAATGAGCACCACAGAACGGATTATTCAGGCGGCAGACCTTACTTTTATCAACAATAGCCTGAGGAGCCTCAATCGTGACATTGAGGCTGTGTCTCAACAGGTAAACGGCGTTGGGACCGAGCTTGCTGACACGAGGTCAGAACTGGCACGGCTTGAACAGGCTTTCATGCAGTTTGTTGCCGCCGACCTACGCGCCAAGGAACTGGCACTCGCCGAAACGCGGCAGATCAAGATCCGGCAAGAACTGGAAACGACGTACGGGTACTACGCGGAAGTACGGCGACAGGCCACAGGCATCCTGCAGGCGGCGGATGTGAATGTTGTGCGCGTTGAGACCATCAAATCTGCAACTGAAGGCCTGATGCTGTCGGCGCCGCGCTACTGGTTGGCCCCGGCTCTCGTAGCACTCGCTGCGTGGCTGAACGACCAGCAGGATCTGGCAAAGCGAGCTTTGGCAGAAGCGGTGCGTCGCGACGACGAAAAGACTTCCCTGTTCTTTGCTCTCGTCAGCCGCCGCGCAGATCGCGGCAGTGCTTGCAGGGTTTGGCTGGACCGCTATTTTGGAATGCAGGATCCGAAGAGCCTTGACCGGCAAAGCGTTATTCTTGTTGACGCGCTCGCTAGCGGTATCTTTGGCGGGGAGGTGCGTCTGCAGTGCACACGACGCGTCGAATCGTGGGTCGAAGAGCTGTCAGCGGAAGTCGGCTTTGTGGAAACGCAACGTCATCAATGGAGCGATGGCCTGCTCACGAAACTTCCCGAAAACGACAACTCTCAGCGTTACCGGCATCTTGCACGTTTCAGCTCGACATGGGCTGCTCTAAACCATTCACTCAACGAGGCGACGCTTCACGAAGTCGTTCGTGATCATTTCGTTGGCATATTTGACGGTGCGTTGACGCCGGCACGCAACATCGAAGCCGCAGTTGACGATCTGCTTGATTCCTTGGTCAAGAATTTTGATGACGAGGAGTTGCCCCTGCGTCGCGAAGACCGGCTTAATCAGCTGATTATCGAGAAATCAGGAGACCGGGACGCTGCGCAGCGCAAGCAGGCGTTAGAAACGACGATATTGGACGAGCGTGTGAGTTTCACCCAGTTGCTGACCAATGCGGCGATGAATCCGCAATTGAGCAAGGCAACGCGCGCAACGCAGCGATATGCCACTGCTTTGTCCCGCACGTGGATCCGGGATGCCCATGATGACTTGACGGCCTCTTTCCGTGCACGTGTCCCATCCGATGTAGCCTTGTCCATTGAAGGATGGACAGGCTCGACCCGCAGCGGGGAGAACGAGGAAGAACTGATTGGAAAACTCGGTGCTCACCTGGATGCCGAGCGCGATGCGGCACTGGCAAAACTGAAGATCGGTATCAAGCAATGGGCAGCGATTGCATTCGGCGTTCTCATGATCGTCTTTTCTATTTCTGCGGGCTGGTTCCTCGCGCTGATTGGTGTCGCTTCCATCGGGTGGTTCTTCGCGGAGAAACAGAAAATTGCGAAAGCCAAGGTGCGGGTCGCCGAAGAAGCGGCGAAAAAGAAAGAGCAGTGCGAGCAGG
Organism: Paraburkholderia sp. BL6669N2; assembly: GCF_003387275.1. Lineage (NCBI taxonomy): Bacteria > Pseudomonadati > Pseudomonadota > Betaproteobacteria > Burkholderiales > Burkholderiaceae > Paraburkholderia > Paraburkholderia sp. BL6669N2. The sequence continues at coordinate 4,297,271 of NZ_QUNA01000002.1, forward strand.
CATTGAAGGCTTGCTTGGCTGAACTCGTCGAGTGGCGCCGCGAGCATGCGCGGCGAGACGCAATTGCCGTCGAGGTTACGAATTTCATAGATTCGATTTCGCCTGACCAACATATCCTCGCGTCCCACGACAACGTCCGTCGCGTTATCTCTGCCGCCTGACAGGAACTATTACGATGAACCGCCAATTTTTGACTGAATCCAGCGACTCGCCCACGCAAAACCAACCGGCAGTTCAACCGACGTCAACTGCGCAGTCGACCGAGCAGTTCATGTTGGAGCGTTCGTTTCATGAGGCGTTGGCCGGAGCGTTTCCGGAGTGGGATCTGCTCCCCGCGACGCCGTTTGTACGCCGTGTGAAGTAATCGAGCCGACACGGCCATGAAAACTCCAGTGACCTATGCTGATTGGTCGGTCTGCCTAGACTCGTTTGAGGCTGGCACCAATGATGACGAAGCGATCGACGCGATGAGTATCGGGTCGCTTAGTTGGACCGGCGGTGTCGCTCCACTGTTCGCGAGAAGAGTCAGCGAAACGGTTGACTCGCGGTTGAAGCGCATTGCAGAGGGTATGTCGCGTGCGCTGCGACTTGGTGGAGATACGACGACTCTCGCAAGGGCCATGCTCGATGCACGCCAGAAGCTCGCTACAGTGTATCGATTGGCAGCATTGCCTGTCTTCGCGGATGAGCTGAGAGAAAGTCTCCAGAAACAGGTCGGGCAATACGCACAGACTGCCCAGCGGGCACTGGAAGATAGTGCGAAGCATGACCGCTCGGGTCACTTGGCCAGCACCATTCGGAACAGCAGCCTGCTTCATTATCAGGCGACCGCAGCAGCCACAACTGTCGTGGAAGGTGACAGGGCGCTTGCTGTCGGCGCTCCCTCGAATAACGGAAATAGCGCTGGTTCTGCGCAACGCCGCCGAAACATTCTTGCATAACCATGAGTGACACAAACGAATTTCGCAGCGCGCTGACGCGTTATCTAAAGGCACGGGTGCCCTTCATCTCGATCCGTAGCGCTGAGCGTTCACGCGTACTCGACATCCTCCGCGAAATTGCGCAAGGCCTTAGCAATGCACCGATATATGTCCATACGCTATCCCAAGGGACGAAAGACCTGGTGAGTGGCCGTGTCACAAACGAGGACCGTTCAGTAGTCGGGGCGCTCGATCACGCGAGCCAGCAGATTGGACAAAGGCAAAATCTAACGTTTGTGCTTACCGAATCACCCGACTCGGAAGACGATACGCCGTTTGCCCGTCAGTTGCAGGACACGGTCATGCTGGCAGCGGAAAGCGGCGGGGTTGTCGTCATCATCACGACAAAGCCGGTGTGGGGGCAGTTGCAGCGCCTCGGGATGTCGCTGACCCTGTCTGCTCCCTCCGAAGACGAGATGCTGGAAATCATCCGTGAGCAAATTGGAGCATATCGGGAGGACTACCGCATCGAATGGGACGACGCGGATGAGAAGGAAGCCGCTGCAATCTTGACGGGAATTTCGCGAATCGAGGCCGAGAACATTATTGCGACGCTGCTGGCGAACGGGAGCATTGTCAAGGACGACCTTGCCCAATTGACTCAGGCCAAAGACCGCATATTTGCCGATATCTCTGGCATTGAGCGCGTTCAGGTTAGAGGCTCTGAGCTCAATGTAGGCGGCCTGGGCGGTCTCAAAGCCTGGCTCGACAAGGAGCGTCCGCTTCTCACAGCCGACTTACGCGAGCGCGGCATTCGTCCGCCGCGCGGAGTCCTGCTTGTCGGCGTGCCGGGCTGCGGGAAATCGCTTTCAGCCAAAGCAATTGCGCACAACTGGAAGATGCCGCTATACAGGCTCGATTTGTCTACGATTCATGGCCAGTATCTCGGTCAGAGCGAAGGGCGACTCAAGGAGGCGCTCAGCACAGCCGACCACGTGGCTCCCTGCGTGCTGTGGATTGATGAGATTGAGAAAGGGTTGGCTGGTGCGACGCAAGGGTCCGGCGATGGCGGCACTTCAACTCGCTTGGTTGGGCAATTTCTTTATTGGCTTCAGGAAGCCAGGTCTCGGGTGTTCGTTGTCGCAACGGCGAATGACGTTTCGCGCTTGCCTCCTGAACTTCTCCGACGTGGTCGATTTGATGAGCTGTTCTTTGTTGATTTGCCGACGCCGGACGAACGCAGGGAAATCATCCAGATTTACGCCCGTCGTGGGCTTAAATACAAGATGAACGACAGCCTGATGAATGAACTCGTTGAAGCGTCGGAGGGCTTTGCCGGTTCGGATCTCGAGTCAGCGGTAAGAGAGGTCGTCAAGGAAGCGTTTCTGAGCGGAGACGCAGCAGTATCGGATGATTTATTCCGACGGAGCTTCCAGAATGTCGTTCCCTTGTCGAAGACGAGCCCGGAGCAGATTGAGGGAATTCGGACTTGGGGCCGCGAGCGAGCTGTTCCGGCGTCTGGTCTTCCGATTGGCGGGGCAGCCCTACATCAACGCAGCCGGCGCGCAGTTCTTGCGTAGGCGAACGTCGCCGAATCAATTGGTCAGCGTAGTGCGCTGGCCGGCAAAGCCAGCGCCAAAACAACGCGGCGATCTCGTGTTCAAGCTATTGCTACGAACCGTAGATCGTTGCGTTGCGCAATCTCTCAACCATCAAACCTCACATGTTTAATTTCATGGCACGACATCCCTGGTCTAAGACTGATGAACTTGCAACTCTCGATAACAACGCCGAAGAGGCCTGTAAGTGTTGCTGGTAAACGCGTTTGAATTTTGTTAACTTCGGCGAACCCATTGCGCCGGAGTCCAGATGAAGTGTGTTGTAGAGCTGAGCGAAGCCGAGGAAAAGACCTTGCAACAGATGTCGTTGAACCACCAGCATCGCGACATGCGCATCCGGGCCGCGGGCGTGATGATGCTCGGCCGCAAGATCAAACTGACTGAAGCGGCTGCGCAGCTCAGCGTGAGCGGGCAGTCACTCTACAACTGGGCGCACGCGTGGCGGGAATCCGGCATAGGTGGGCTGCTGGTCGGTCATAAAGGCGGACGTCCCCGTTCGTTGTCTGAAGCCATGATCGCTACCGCCATCGAGGCGGCCAGCGCCGAATTGATGACTCTCAGACAGATTGCGCAGCGCGTTGAAGAAGCCCATCGTGTGCCGTTTCCCTGCCGCCTGGATGCTCGCAGCACGACGCTCCCAAGGCAGCCTCGGCGGGCGAAGCTCGAAGCGGCGCGATTTGGCCAATTTGTGTGACCGTTGCGCAAAAACGCCGGCCGCACAGATTCGCTTTAGCTTTTCGTCGGCTTTGCTCTTTTCAGTTGAACCAGCCTCCAACCAATCTTTCTACAAGGCCCTTGTCTGCCCCAGGATTCTCGCTCACGTAAGCCTTCCGCAGACTTTTATTTGCCAAAACCTTCGAACGGTCAACGAGATTCGTGAAAATTGCAGGCTTTGTTGTAATTCCATCTATAACCGTCGACATGCGAAGTTCAGCTAGTCTGTCGTTCTTCCATCTGGTATCCGAGATTTCAAGCGTAGGTAAGTGCTTGCGAGGAACATCGGAGACAGCTCGCAAGTCGGAAAAATGGTTGAATCGGTAACGCACCAGGACGCTTTTCCCTTTAAACACGAAGAGCACTGGTATCGAGCGTCGAAACCGGAAGAGCTGAGTCCAAAGATACTCGTCACTGCACCAGAAGCTGCGATTTATGCTCAGTGTCAAGTCTGTGTCTTCGGTGCTGCTGTCCGTCCAGTAAAAGCGCTCCAAATTGGCCGGCGTAGACAGTATGTGCTCCGCCCGCAACCATCGCTCCGGCAATCGAACAGCGAGAACGGAATTTTCATCGGTGAGCGGGCGAAGGCCTTGAGGTAATGCGTCTGCGTCGATGACGTAGCAAGTGCTTCCGCCCCGGAATGCTGTCCGAATATGGTCGACATCGGCATTCCAATCGTCGCTGCATGTCATCGCGCTTGCCGATTGCTCCTGCACTAAATCGCGACGTTTGACCATATCCCAGACACGATGCGTCCACGCGGCGACCTCCGTGTCGCTTTTTCCCGCCTGAAGCACAAATTGCTCAATCACCTGAAGCGCTTCGGACTCGGTCTGTACGGCACGGAGCAGTGCGCGAATCGGATAGCTAATGCCGACCCACAGTGTCTCGACAGCCTGCATCTGTTTTACGTAAGACCAGACATGATTAAAATATGGCGAAACCGCGCCAGTAGCTACTATCCCGGCAGCGACGTCAGGAAGGTCCTCCTCAAGCCAGTCGCCCAAGACTGCGGTATAGATTTTGCCCCAGAACTCTGGGTCATATCCGTTGTCGGACGCCAGCAATTGTTGTCGCGCGTGCCGCAGCGCTATCTTAAGCGTCGGCGACGTATCTGGGTCCAGGCTATCCGGGGCACCGAATTCGGGATTGCCGGAACAAGGAACGTCGAAGAGGCACGGTACAGACAAAGTCTGTTTGGCATGTCGGTCAGCTCGGTCATCTTTATGCCGTTCGATCGCAGTATGTAGTACGAGGCTGATGCTGTCGCGAGCCGCAGTGTCATTGCACTTCCACTTCCCTTTTGCCATGCCATATAGAGCGTCCTCTACGGTAAGGTGGCCCCAGTCCACCTCATGGATTCCGCACTCTTCACAAGCTGAATAAAACGCATCAACACGCAACTTTTCCGCCACATCACGCAGAGAGACATAGTGGCGAAGAAGCTCAATGAGGTTGTCAGTGCGTCCCGTTTCGCGCAAAGGCGTGACGAGAGTCGGTTTCAGTTTTTCAATTGCCCAAACGATGGCGTCGGGGGCAACGATTGGCTTGCCAGGTGCACACGACTCATCCATTTTTGCAAGCAGCCGCACCACGTAATAGAAAGCGCGCTCAACCGCACTAAATTCGGAAGAGCGGTTGGCGTCCAGCTTGATTGTGTATTCTGATGACGACATTGCTTTGACCTGTAGGATTCGGCGTGAGGTGCCGTGATTGAAGAAAAAACGTATATCGATTGTTTTTAGCCGCTTCGGTTGATTTCCCGAGGTCCCCATCGCGGATCGTGCGAACAGTCCTCCAGCCTCCGTAGGCTCGCGACGAAGACCCGAGTCGCAACTGTCCGCGCAGCGTCCCGGCCGTTAGTCATGGATAGCTTTGTACAAAGCCGTGCCAATCCGAGTCACTATGCCGACAATAAGAGCGTTACCCATCAGCATCGCGCGTGCGGTGGCCGAGGCTTTCGGAAGGTCGGTAAAGCCGCGAGGGAAGCCCATCAGTTCCTCAAGCTCTTCGGGCATGAGCCGGCGCAGCAGGCCGGATTTTTCGCGGATGCAATGTTTAGTGCGTGACGGCGTGCTGCCGCCTTCTGAGGTGATGATGGTTCGTGCAGGCCTGTCCTGCGGGTCGGGGAAAGGCATGCTTCCTTCGGAATAGTCGTAGGCGAAGCCATTTGTTTCTCGAGCGATGGTTTTCGCGCCTTTCGCTGCACGCCACGCCGCTTCCGATTCTGGTTTAACGTAGAAATCCGTAGGGACCGGGCCAGACTTGTCAATGACGTCTCCCAACGTGAGCGGGGCGGCGCTGCCCGTAAATTCTGTGAAGTCCTGGATGTCCGACACGCGTGCTGCACACGTCCACACTTGACCTTCGCACATGAATCCAGAGTTAGCGAAGCGCGTTTTCCCATTTGAGAGTGGCCGATAGTTAAGTTGCTCGCTGAACGGGTCGCCTTGAACTGTGAGCGCCGGCGCGTACCCGTCAAGTTCACCCGTAAGCACGCAAGGGAGAGCAGCGTTCAAAATTCCCTCGGAGTGCCACCCTCCGTGCTGCTTTTTTGCCGACGCCTTTACTAGTGCGTGAAGAGCGGTGGTTTCGTGGTAGGCGACGATGAACACGCGCCGGCGTCGCTGAGGGAATCCATATTCACCGGCATTAATCACGCGCCATTCAACGGCATACCCAAGCGCGTGAAGAGCGGCCAAGACGACGGCGAAATCCTTTCCGCGCGAAGACGCTGGAGACGACAACAGGCGGTCAACGTTCTCAAGAATCAGATACGGCACGGGCTCGCCGTCGGCCGCCCGCTGCTCCAGCAACTTCGTAATTGACCAGAAAAGTACGCCCTTTTTGCCTTCGAGTCCCTGCGACTGCGACAAAGGTCTAGCGACGCTGTAGTCCTGGCACGGAAAACCACCAACGACAAGGTCAGGCTTTGCATCTCGAAAGGCCTGCTATCCGACTGTCGACTCGAGCACTTTGGTGATGTCTTCGTTAATATGTGTCTCGTGCGGCCAGTGAGAAACGTAAATTTCGCTTGCGTGCTGCTTTTTCTTCGATGGCTCGAACTGGTTGCTCAGGGTGACCTGATATGGTTTGCCGTGCACAGCCTCTAGTCCGAGCCGGAACCCGCCTACACCTGCAAACAGCTCGACCACGTTTAGTTTCTCGTTACCTTGTTGCGCTGACATCCTGTTTCCTCGTTGATGTGGAAACAGGTGTAAGCAAGTGGTTTTATCCGCGTCGCGGAATAAAGTGAATCAGGAGCAAATCAAATCGACGCTGAGAGGTAGCGGAGAGGAAAAGGGCTCATAGCGCAAGAAGGTTTATGGCGTAGTGCCCGTCGTGCAATGAGAGCCCACACATCATCAGATTCCCGCGGCCTTACGAGGTCGCTGCGCAAGCCGATTCGGGCAGGGTGCTGTAGCTTTTCGATATTGCTGGAATATCTCGAGAACTTGAGATTGGCTGCTGTCCAAGAGCTTAACGCGGCGGATCAGCGCGTCTCGAATAGGTCAAGCTGGCGTCGGTTGACCTGAGCCGGTTTCGGCCTCGGTATGGCATATGTTATCTCATAAATTATGCTATAGTCGCATATATGAGATAATTGCGCTGTGCGAGCGAGTGCGGATAGTGGTCGGCGCCGGTTTGATGGGGAGGCCGGAGTTCGGGTTGAATGCCGGTAAGTTGCAGGGACGCTGAGGGGGAAGGAGCAATGAAAGTCAAAGAGTTGCTGCACGCTCTGCATAATGTTGACGAAGACAGCACTGTATTGTTCCTCGCTGAACACGCAGACGCTGACGACGCCGACGAAATCTGCGAAATCCACATTCCCTCTAATCCTTGGACGCACGAAGTTGGCAGATGTGACGGAAGCGAATATCGCTCGCGGTACCCATACCCAGCGGAAAAGCGGGATGAGGGATACACGTCAGTCAGCTATGCGCGGGAAAAGGTGGTTGTGCTATCGACCGGTCCGACGAATTTGCGGTTTGTGCGAACTGAGCATATGCCGCCGGTTTTCGAGCCCGACGAAGACCAGCAAGAGAGTATTGATAAGGCGCTCGCGGCACATCGGCGCGCGCAAGCGAACGGAATCTATGCGCCAGACCGTCTTGTGGAAAAATGGAGTTCAGAAGTCGGATTTATACCGGCGAAGCACAAAAATTCAGACACTCCCAGGAAACGACACGGAAGACTGCGCGGCGCGATAGCAAAACTAATTACACTGCTCACGCGGTTTTAGCAGGCAGTTAAATGACTTTGCCAAATGCGGTGACGCAAAAAATTCGTCTACATATTGTGCTATGCATCCACTCGGGCGGGCGAAGGATCACAGGTTGCTGCGGCACTTAACGGACTTCAGGACCGTTTTCGGTCGACTGCCTTAACGGCAACTGCATATTGCAATTTCATACGCCGCTTAGGTACGTTCGATTGACCAAAGCGGTTGCACGTCCAACTTAAACACCAGCTTGATCTCAGGGCAAGTCTCGAGAGCTATGTCCGTCGCGACCTTAAATCAAGTTGTCGGACTTCACGAACGATGTGCGCGGCGAATTTCGTTGAGAACCGTGACGACTCGCTCCCAGCGGCCATCGTCTCTCATTCGGCGATGGTAGTTTGCGATGACTGACTTAGTCGCCACTGCACCTCCAACTTCATGCCAGCTTTTGCATGCCCCTAGCTTTTCGATGATGCAGTCGATGATTTGCCGCAAATCGTGAGTGGACGGGCGACCGCGGCGGACGCCAATTGTGTGTATCAATGGCTCCACGACTGCCCATTCTCGGTCCGTTAGCTGCCATTTTCCGTTTCGTGCTAGAACCCGGGAATCGGCCGTTGTAGGTTGGATAGTCTGCTTGGCCTTCGCTCCATGGAATTTGAATTCGCGCCTTATGGATTTCGCCCACTCAAGCGGTTCTTCCAGGGGCGTTATCCTGAAAATGCAGATGTCCCGCGCATAGATAACGTCACCATCACGTTCACCTTGCACAGAGCACTGAATCTCCGCGTTCGGGAGCGTCATTGCAATCTTTCCGTTGGCAGCGTAACGGTACACGCTTTTCCACGTTAGGTACGCCGAGGGAAAGGGGTAGAACCAATCCAGCCGACGGATGAATTTGTCTGCTGTTCGCAACGAGTTTTTAATCGTGCGCTTTTGCAACATGCGCATTTCAATAGTGCCTTCTCCCAGCACCGGTGAGCACATCAAATCGATGCCTTGAGGGTGGTATAGCATACCGACGACCTCAGATGGGCAGGACATCAGGCCACGTTGTAGTTCCAAGGCGGGCACCATTACCGTAAAGTTGCCTTTGCGGAACTTATAGACGACGTGCTGGTTGGTAACGCCTTTGGTAATTCCGAACGCGGATGCGTATTCTGTTGCCGAGGTCTGTGTCCATGAAGAAAAGCTAGTCACGAACATTTTCCTCGGTACTCTCGGTTGTGGCAATCTGTACTGATGCATCTGCTTAAGTGGAATATGGCGCTCTTCGCCTGATTCCGAGATGCCAACAACAACGAGGTCGCCATCGACCCTTCCAAACCTGTCCAGCCACATGCTCCGTCTCCCGTAATTTTCAGGAAACGTATAGACAATGGTCTTTAGCTACTGAAGACGAAGAGAGTAGATTTCGTGTGCTACTGGTTACAGCTAGGGTTACGCACTTAGCGGCTGTTCAAACGGCCGCTCTTTGGGTCTGGAGCCCGTCGCAAAGTCCACTCGTTGATCTAGTGTCGCTTTTCTCTTTTCTTCGGCGCTGGAGATGAAATCGGATAACTCGCGTTCCAAGGATGAATCCCTGACGCCTGGCTTCCACTTCGCGGCTCTATACTGACGACGGGTGATACGGGCCAGAGTCAGTGCAGTCTTTGCAGCTTTGGCACATTCGTATTCGACATGCGCGCACAAATCTGCCGGACCACCGAATTCTCGTACTGCTTCCAAATGCTCTCGTGCGGTGTGGACCGTAGCAGGATACTCGCGGAGCTCAGAGATCATACGTCGACTCAGGACTTGCCATAGCAGTTTGTCCGGATACGCGAAAGCGGGGACGGAAATGCTACTGCTCGACTCATGGCTCGAATGATTAGCCTGCTTCGAAGCCGCCCACGCGGCCTTATGCATCATTGTGCGACAAGTTCGAGCATAGCTTTCTAGTGATATCGCCAGCTCCAGCGCAGTGTCGTGTCGCTGTCTCCTGCGCACCCCCACGTCCCTTACCGAAATCCATGCAAGCGACGCAGCGGATCCAACTGCGCCCGATGTTAGTGCCAATGCTGCAGGAGCGTTCCAGCTAAGCTGCTGAAGATATTCAAGCCATCCGTGCTGCATACGATATGCTTCAAGAAAAGAGATTCACAGAGTATAGGCAATCGTTTGCGGTGGCACGGAAAACAGAAGATGTCACGTGCAATTTCGCCACAAATGCCATGATGACGTTGCCGACGTCTTGACAGAAACGGACGGGCGGGGCAACGATCGTCTTTAACCTCCGGCGCCGGACTCGGCGGGAAAGAGCTGTTTCGATGACCAAGCGTTTGGTGCGTTGCCCTGGCCTGAACGCAGTAACGGTATTCTTGGCCCGCGAGGCAGCCTCGAGCCCTGTCCGTGGACGTTTGAGTTCGAGTCTAAGTCAAGTCCACTACGTTTCTTTTGAGCGCCGGCGCGACGACCGAACCATCGGGAAAACGTGTCGCGAACTGCTGGAGCGTCACTTCGCGAGAACAGAGGTCCGCGTTCATTGTTTTGCTCCAGAGGCGACCCAAGTCTGCGAAGTGACTATAGGAGTACACGACAAATACGGATTTGACAGACCCCACGTACAAGACGGGAATCTCATGTCTCAATAGCCGGAACACGTCCATCGCTTTCTGAGCGTCAAACCAGACTGCGCTCGTTCCAACGGCGAACACCGACAACGGGGCAACGTTGCCCGTAACCCTAACAAATCGATGCTCAAGCTCTTCAAAGGCACTAAGGCGGCTCGGGTTATCAAGCCAATGGTCGGAGACTTTCACCACGATACTGCGCTTTTCTCGTGATTTGCCCTGCAGGCATGTCGGCATGGAATCGTCATCTATCATATAAAAGGTTGTTGCAGACGTTAGGCTGTTTCTCGCTTCATCAATGACGGCACAGGTGTCGGTAGTCTCAATGAAGGGAGGGGTGGAATTGGCCGTCTGCGAAGATTTGGTTTTTTGCCGTCCGACAACAATTCTGAGCGCTTCGCTCGCAATCGTTTCGATTGCAAAATCTTCGTAACCATCATCCTCATCTGAATCATCCCAGTCGTCAGCATAGTCATCCTCATCTTCGTCTCCTTGGCCAAATTGCCACCTGTCAGTGTCGACATATGCCTTCTCGTCGATGTATTTCTTGACTACTTCAATTCTGGATTTCTCATCACTTTGAGCAAGAATGGACTGCATATCGAGCGGTGGCATCTTACGCACCATGGTCTCTGCTTGGCCCCACAGATACAGTCGTTCAGTAAGCCGACGGTGAAATTTCTGCTTCAGATTTTTCTTCCGAACACTTTCGGCGAGCGCAGGCGCGTCCTCTTGCATCCAGCAATAGACGTCATTTGAATCAACACTTGCCCAGAAAGCGAGCGTGTCGCACTCCCAGACATCGTTGAGAAAGGCGACAGCATAAGCAAGCGCCCGCTCGACGATTGCGTCTACTTCCGCACCACGGGGGATCCACTCATCCTTGTCGAATCGGTTGTGAATGTACTGTTCCATAGTCTTTTTTTGCTAATAATGTTTGCGCGTCTAATTCGAAACAATAGACGACATTGTTCCTAACCGAGGCACTCAAGCTCTGCGGTCAGTGGATTTATGTGTATAAATTTACGGCCTGGAAATACGCGACGTCACGTCAATGTCGCGCGGTCGATCGCTTGTGAGATGAAGTCTTGGATAACCGCACCTCTCGCGCCGGTTGAAGGAAGTCGAGGTTACTAAGCAGACTCGCGAGCGCGCGAGGCTGATTTTCCCTTTGCCGCCTTCATTTCTAGCAGAGCACGCTCAAGTGCTCTTGCCGTATCGAGAGCATTCACGAGGTAACCGCCACCGGATTGAGCCAAGCTGGGTGTAACACCATAATAGAAATCGAAATTTCGCACGGCACCGTAGCAATCGGCTGGCAACTCTGACGGGTACTCCTCAAGCAGCCGAGCGGCGTCAGTCAGACTCTTTGTGAGCGAGGCAGTCTCGCCGTTCAATTCGACTGTGCGCCGAAGGTATGTACCATCTGCGAGACGAATCTTGAGACTGAGTTTGCCTGTTTTAACGCAGCTTTGAGCGAATGCCGCAAAACCGGAAGTTCTGCAGTGGCAAAGGAGATTCAAGCTTGCCTTCGCCCCGGCAATCTGAAAGACGCCATATTCACTGCCAGGCGCCGCTGGTTTGAAGTCAGCCTTTAGTGTGCGGGATGACACTATCTCACTTACGTTGTGATATTGAGCAGCGTTTGTCGACTGGATGAAAACGGAGAATTCATAGTCAACGATTTCTCCGTGTCCGCCTCGAACTTGCTCGGGCACGATTTCTCCGCGAGTGTCAGAGGGGCTTCTCGGCGAAGGAGGAGATTTGGCCCAGTCCGAAATTGGGTGACCATAGCGGTCGAAGATGGCTCGTTGTCGGCTCGTTGTTGAACCTTCAATGAACTTTGAAGTAAGGGGATCCCTTGTCTGGCTCGAGCAATTGTCTTGCGCTCTTTGCTGCAAATCCATAATCCTAGCGAAGGCGTCGGCGAATTGTTCGGAGCGGGTGGTTTGAATCTTCGGCATAGCAATAATCAGCTGTATTTGGGTTGAATATCTACGAGAGGCTCCGGGGGAGCAAGCAGAGGATGAGTCCTCTGCTTCAGAAATGTAAAAAAGTCCTTGTCGGATTATCGTTGACCTTACGACGCGATTCGCTCAGCAGGGGCACTGTGCATAACGAAGTTGTCGAACAGCGCAATGGCATGGTCTAGGCTTGTCCCTCCATTGTCGGTCCAATTTTCATGGCTTTGCGCGACTTGCGTCGCCGCCCAGAGGTCTTCATCCGTTTCCGGGGTATACAAGAACTCACACAGCCGCCTCGTGTCCTTGAGCAACCAAAGCGTGACCAGTCGGGAGAACTCGAGTGGACTGGTCGCGAAGACAGCTCGCTCAGAAACAGCTACGGTACCATCCGCTAGCGCGAGACAGGCGACGGAGTCGCCTTCCGGTGTCGCTCGGACCTCGGCGCTCAAAGACCTCGATTCAAGCGGAATGTCCTTTGACGAACTTTCCGGCAAGACGATGACCAGACACTTCTCCTCGCAGGCAGATGTGAGCGCAAATAGAGCGGCGAGTTCGACAACGTAAGTGGCGGACGATGGCTGTTCTGACGCATGACCTAGCAATATCTCGACGAGGTCAAGATTAAGGTCGCTTTCGGTGCAAACCTGCGAGTTCTGATTTGCCGTAGTCACTCGGATAGTATTCATTGATTGCCCTGGTATAGTGGTTGTTCAGCGTTCAGCGTTCAGCGTTCAGCGTTCTGCGATCGCGTTAGCGTCTTGTATAGATAGCGCGACGAGCACACATCAGACTTGGTCTCTTGCGCCTTTTGCGCGGTGCCTCATCCCGCGCTTCTTGAGATCTTCCGCGCTGCATCCCGACATTCCTTAACGGTCTGGCCAAGAAGCGTCAGGTGAGTCTTTCCCTTATCCGCGGCATCGATGCATTGATAGCGGTCAAAGGCACGCGCGCCAGTGGGAGAGCCGTCTGCGGTCGCCTTTTCCAGACCCGCGAATGCGCCAATGCGAACAAGATCGGCATGTATCTGTTTCAGTGCGGCGTTAGCGCTGGTCGGGCGCTCGGCCACGGGAAGCGCGAAAAAGCGTTCGGCGTTTTCTTCATCGAATGCGTTCATCCACATCTGGCGACGGACCTCGACGATAAATTGGTCTAGCGTCATTCCCAGTGGAAAGCGCCGCCAATTCGGCAGGTATCGGTCGAGCGCTTCGAAGACCATCGATGACTCGAATGCCTGCCAGAAGCCGCGAACCGGTTGGTGGGCTGATTCCGCAACGATGATTACATTAAGCAGGTTCAAGTGCTCCTCGGCAAAGCCACAGCCCCGCATGAACGAGACCATCTCGCTGACAAGCTGCTCGCGATGGGCCAACGTTTCGCGTTCGTTGGCAAGCTCGCCGGCTTCTTTCCATTTTGATATTAAGTCTTGAGCGTTCATTTCTAAAAATTAGTCGATTGTGTGGTGTGGAGAATTCATCTTGTGGGCTGAAGATTAATCTGAGTCAATGCGGAAATCAATAGATTTTGATAGATATCCAAGTATTTATACGGGTCGCATCGAAAAGTGATGGGTCACCATATTTTCCAATGTAATCAATGATTTGTAATTTTAGACTCGCTCAGCGGTCGTGCGGAATGCGTTCGATCCAAAAATTTCATGGCTTAAATACTATGTTGCGTTGGTGCGTTTTTTTTAATATCATCATTGAACCGTTTCATTCGCATGATTAAACTTTTTATACGAACATGATTTCAAATATCTCACAATCAAACTCCTCGGTTGAACACGCTGCGCTCCCATTGGGCGCGCTCGATAGAGCCAGCAGCTATGCGCCTTTTTTTGAAGACGCAGCAAAGATGCGCGCCGCAACGCCTGTGTTCGTTACGTCGATTGAGGCGGCACAGGTCGACAGACTGAAAGGCTTGGCGCTATTTCGGATGGGCGCTATGGAAATCAACGACTGCGTTGTGATGACTGCTCGGGTGCAGAAAGGGTCCGCACAGTTCGTATGGCTTGCCGACGCGACGGACCCCGACTTCTGGGCGGCGCTCGACAACCTGCGAAGGTCGGGTCGGGTGGGGTTTGCCTTTCTCAGTGGCGGCGACACTTACTTCATGCCGTACAAAATCGAGCAACCGGGGACTGCAATCGATCGCTATCGGCGGCAGCTAGGTCGTAAAGGTGTCAACTTCATCGAGGCGGCCGGCTCGATGTTTAAGGATGGGACAACGGAGCAGATGACATCAAGCATGATCCCGGGCCTGCCCGTTGAATACTCTCGAGTCAACATTCTGTCGACGCGACGTGTGCGCGCGGCAGCCGAGGCGCTCGGTGGTATGGTTGTTCCTAACGGATCTGGAACTGCATGGGATCCCAGCAGCCTCGTGTCGGCGCCCGGAACCCTGCAGTGACCTTATCATTCAACGGCTCGGTGTGTCATCAGGCATCCACGCGGATGCAGTGACGTCGAGCTTCTCGCGTTGGCCAAAGTCATGTGTGTATTTGCTATCGCCGCAAGAAGGACGAGCCGATGCACTACCCCGTGCCGACGATGGAAGGTTCTTCCCCAGAGTGGACCTTCGCGCAGCGGTCCGAGGGCTCGGGCGCGCAGCGATGGTTCAACGGCGAACAATTCTGGCTGGAAAGTGTTCAAAGAATGTCTGCAGCAGCAGATGCTGGAATGTGGTGAAGGTGATTGCCTCACCGTGACGGACCATCAATGCGGGGCACTGCTCTACGGTTGTTCTGAAATTCAGCCAGGTAACCCCTACAGAATCAAGGTAGGGGCTACCATAAAAATCCTCGAGTTGCCGCGACAGACAATGTGTAATAAGACCTTTTGAACATTTGAGTCCGAGGTTTTCTACCTTTTGCACACGTGCGCGAACATCCTCAAGGCTTGCCGAAAGTTTGCCCTCTAGCGCTTCTTTTGAGTAGGAAGCTACTGCGTCGAGAAGGTGCTTTGAAAGAGGAGGGCTGATCTCGATTCCCGGTTTATCCGCTGGGCACGCTCCGGCGAGAGCGGGCTTGCACCAACCAAGGGGCATAACTGTTCCGAGAAGCGGTAGTCTGTGGCTGGTGCATGTATAAACGCCCGGTAGTTGATGAGATCTGTGCCAGTACGATTCGCCATGCTGCTGCAAGTCCTCACGCAAACACTGAGGACAAAAGCGACGACATGCGAGGTGAGCCCAAGGCACTCCGGCAAGCCAGTCGAAATCGGACCGCATCTGCGGGGTGGTTTCGACCAGGCCTGCGCGTATCAGTTCGCGGCGCCGCATCGTCATAAACGCCGTCACATACGGGTACAGTGTGTGATTGGCGAGAACGTCGTCGTACGTCATGCAGGTCGCCTCAGCGATTTCCATCAGAGCGAACGGATTGGTGAAATGTACCCGCCTCCTACCGCTGCCAGTAAGGTCCTTAACAACCTCGTCGTATCGAATACCGAGATGGCGGGAGGCCCGGATTAAAAGACTGCTCGTCAGTTCGTCGGGGTAGAGGCGCGGAAAATACATTTTCTACCCCAGCTGTAACAGGGAATCCAGGTCGCAGACCACACCCATGCTGCGGAGATTTTCAAAAATTGTGTTGCCTTTGATGACGGAGTCGTTAATTGCTTTGCGATAGTCATCGGGAGCGAACTCCTGCGCGACACGGTCTGTAGCTATAGTTTTGTTGCGCTTTGTACTCTTGTGTGGCTTTATCAGCTCAATTGCGGCTTTGGCTCCATCAAGGACGGTGCCTGCCTTTCCTTCTGCCTCGACAGCATCCGCGATGCTCAGTGCGCGGTCTTTGTCCACGCCAATGCTCACCAGCGCGGAAGCAATTGTCGGAGCGAAGTCCTGATGCCCAGGTCTTACGGAGGCCTTTTGATTGCGTAGGCCCTCGAACTTGTTGAGAGCGCCGTCGAGCAGATTGGAAAATTTGGTGGGCGCAATGTCGCCGTACTGGTCAAGCAGCGTGGCGTCGCCCGAGCGATATGCATCGATCATCGGTTGAACCCGCGTAAAGTCCCGATTCCAGACGAGCTCAAGCATTTGAGCCGTGATTATTTCGCTTCCGTCGATGATTGCCTGCCACTGGCAGCAAGCGAAGAGCTTGATTGCGATATCGATGATTCCCTGACTGTAGTAAAACAGGAGATCAGCGAGCGCCTGCGTGAGCTCGACAGGATTCTTCAGCCATTGAAATGTCCATAGCGTCGTAACAAAGTCCTCCCATTCGAGTGGATCGTCAAGATTATTGCTGGCAGAAAGGTGACCCCACTCCGGGAAGCCGCTGCCCACGGACCTGCGGCCCTGGCTGAAATCAAGGCCAAGCACTTTGATGGCTCTATTTGTACCTACGAACAGAACTGGAACACCGAGTTCGTTGGAGGCTGACACGAGGACAGCCATGAGCTTTTGCATGTTTTTGCCGCCATGCCTGAGATTTTGCACTTCATCAACGATGAGAAGCCCTACGCAATGCATGTGCATCACTCGGGCAACATGGTTCAGCATTGTCTCAACCGACATGGTGCCCCTGCCGTATTTTTGGTAGTAATTGCCGTCGGGAACCAACTGGTCGATTTTTCGAAGAATCGAATGAGCAAGCCCTTTGATTGATGCTCCGTCAGCCGGTGTTTCAATATGAATATAGGTTATCTGCGTTATCTCAAGGTCAGGGTGGTGGATCGCTTGAGGGTAACGTCTCATCAGACGTCTCAAGGTCGTAGTTTTGCCTTGACCGGATACGCCGATTAGCGCGCTCGAGTTCTGGGACGTGACATGCATAAGGTCGTCAACCGGACTGAACGCCTTTCCAGCCTGCTGAGCTTCATACAGTTTTTGAAATACCCGAACATGCTCTGCAGTTCTTGGTGCTCGCCCGACATATCCTTGCCGCAGCATTGTGTCTAGTGCCCATCCGAGCACGACATGTCGCTGCAGGGGCGACATGAACGATGAGAGCTCCGCGACGAGATGCAGCCTCTCGAACGGCGGCCACTCGCGCTGCTCTTTTTCAAAGGAGGGTAAAGCATTCAGGTGCTCTCCCAGCGCTTCGTCGTCGAGAGCCGGTGGCAAGGCCGCGATAAGTTGATTGTTACGATATCGGGGAATTCTCTGCTCCGTATAAACTGCGTTTACGGCTGTCGAAACAGCGTTATTTTGTAATGTCATTGAGCATCTCCTGTTTCTTTAGCCGTAGCTTTTCCTGAATGGAAAGCGGCCTGACTTGTGTTTCCCCCGATTTCATTGCAGGCTGCTGCGGCACGGCTACTGCGGGGGCTGTGGAACGATCTGGCATCGGGACGACATTGTTTGGCAGCCTGTCAGTAGCCGCGGGTGGCTGCGGAGATGTGGGTGTGGCGGGCTCGTCTTGTCTGCGAGCGCGTTTCTCAGCTTCGCGGTCGGCGGCGATGTCTGCTTTGCGGGAAGAACGGGACCTCCCTTTGGTTGCCAGTTTCATCGCGGCATGGGCTGGCTGCGCAATATCCGAGATGAATTTCTTGAGGTCGATTTTTTCCTGAAGTGCGTTGTCCTCGCCGTTTTGCAGAATCCGCTTTATCGTTGTTTGCACGTATTTCACTTCAGCATACGAGTAACCGCGATAAGATTCACTTGTAGTGGTCAGCCCGCACGAATAGGACTTGCGAGCGTCCCGGAGATCGTGGACGACTATCGAATCAACAAGTCGGCGGTCGTAAGAAACGTCAACATCAAATCTTCCACGGTTTGCCGCGCTCACGAACCATCCCTTCTTCTCCACGTCGGCGCATGAATAGAAACAGCCGTTAAACAGGATGCCTTGGTCGGTGACAGTCGCTTTGTCGCGGGGAAGTAACTGGAGACGCAGATATTCCTCGCTATAGCGTGAGATGACGCCAGCGCTATACGCGATGTTGTCCTCCCATATTTCGCGCGGAACGGGGCTGACTCCACGGAGGGCAGCCCTCGGATCGAGCGCATACTTCTTCATCTCGCGGCGGTTATGAGAAATAATCGCGCGCAGGATGATTGCAGCGAACTCGTCAAGCGTAAGACTTGCATCACGGTCGTAATGTTTCCCGCGACGCCGCATTACGTTAGAGGGCGGTTCGTATCCAGGTGTTGCAGGGGCGATTGACGCGTGAATTAGTCGGAAGCCGCACTCAACCGTCCCTTTGTTTTGTGGCGAAAGAGGAGGTGCGTTTGAAATGGTGCTCTCCATTCCGTCGCATATGCGGTTACTGTTACGAGAAATCATTTCGCCGCAATCGCCAAGGAATTTCTGGGGGAAAATCCGGTCGGCCGGCCAGTCAAGAGGGTCGTGCGGCACACCGTACTTGTGGCAAAGCGCTACTTTGTCCTCGGCAAGACTGAGGATTGCCTGAACGGCAGTTTCCCAGCCGGGATGCTCCAGACCGACATAGAAGCCAGCACAAAGGCGGCTATATCTGTCGTAGATGAGGTACAGAGTTGGCTTCCCGATGATTTTCGACCGGTCGTCCCGCGCGACGAGAAACACGTCGGCGATGGTTGCATCAATTTCGTAGATATACCCGACGCCGATGGCTTCATAGAGGGCGCTGCCAATCCGCTGGTCGTGATCCCGCTCGAAGTCCTTGTTCCCTTTCTTTCCACGTAAGATTGTCTCGAGTGAGAAACAGCGTTTGACGACTGTGTAGAACTGTCGATAAGAAGGGCGTTCGCCGGACGGTTTGATGTAGCTCTGGCCGTTCCCATCTTGATAGGAATAGTGCTCTTTCAGCATTTCCTGGAACGCATGCTGGAGCGTAGAGACTTCACCGTCCAGAAAGTGTTCTTTGACGGCAGCGATGACGTGCTTGTCGTCAACGCTGCGGTGCATTTGATAAATTTCATAGCGGCTGTCAGACGGACGGCGTCCCCGGGCGTTCGTAGCCTGGGGCTGGTTGAGGCCAATTTCGGGGAATTTGGGTAGCAGGGCGTCTTGAGTCTGGCCACCGCGCCAGTAATCGCGCAAATACTTATTGACTGTCGTTTTCGACGCGCCTGTCGCTTCAGCGCGCGCCGAAACCAGTGGGCCTCGCAGTTTCGGGTCATAGATTGCGGCGCTGGCGAGAAGGGGTTCGATAATCTTCCACGCGTTTTTACGCCGTGCTTTCGCCGCACTTGTGTATTCAGATACACTACGATGGCCAGTGCTTGATACAAGAGCTAACTTCTGCTTGTCCATGTCATCGAGCAGGGCGGCGTAGGAATACCGTCTCGGCCACGATGCTTCATCGGTCACATTAATGACCCACGCTTCATCGGTTTCAGGAGTGACATGAAGTAGCCGATAGCGAGTCCCGGATTCGTTGTGAAACAGGTCGTTCTTAAAGAGCGCCATTACCGACCTCCCGCCGCGCGAAGATTGTCTGCCTTCAACGTACAACGGAAGCTTGCGAGTGGGGCGCTAGCAAGGTCGGGGTTGCCGAGGTCACAAGTCAGGATGCGCTCATACATCAACAGTTTCGCGATACGAAGACCTTCGCCCGGATTTAAGCCCTGCCGATGCTCAAAATTCCGACAGTATTCCTGGAGTGGCTGATTGCGTGTTGATCCGGCAAGGTCGTGAGACATAATGAGCGATTGTTCGTGCAGGGCGCCCGCATACCGCTCCTCCTCGCCGGTCTTGACCATGCCACCTCGAATCCACTCGATGTTGCGGATTTTCTGCATTGGCAATTCGGAGTGGAAGACGAGGCGATGCGGGACATCCATTCCGGCGAAGTAGGTTCGCGTAATCTGAAGCTTCTCAATCTGACGCGGTTCGTCGGAGTCTTCGGTCCGCTTGCAGTCCAGTGCCTCGAGTCGCGTCTCGCCCTGGTCATTGAAGTCGACCAGAAAATCGACCGTCATGACCGTCGGGACCTTTGTTCCCGGGTAGTACGGATGGGCTATGCCAAGCGCGGCGGCGATTTCGAGCGTAAGTTCACGGTCAAGAGGGTATTCCTCCCGGATGCCGGTGACGCGCTGGGACCACTCAAGAGCGTAGAAGGTGTTTGCTTCCACATCGGACAGCAAGTGCACACTGCGACCGCATTTGGCACTGTACGGGCGGCTGACGCGACCTAATGACGAGATGTCGAACGCCTCCAGCCACGGTTTGTAGTGACCACCTTCCCCGCGGCCTCGGCCTTCGGCCTGCCACTCTTTGATGAGTGCCTCCGTCATCTTCTTTTGACCGCGCCCCATTTCCCCTTACTCCAGTACGTTTCAGCGCCGGGCGGAAAGCGTCCGGCTTCAGGTGCTGTCTAGGTACCAAAATTCGCGAAACGCTTAAGTTGTTATACGAAAAAACATAAATCTTTTATGTGGCGTAATGATCTCATATGTGAGACTATAGGATGGCCGTGACGAAAGCGCGAGCGATACTCGCGTTTTTCGTCAGGTGTGTTGTCAATGATTGACTGGAACCGTGAGGCCAAGCGCCTGCTTCGGGCGGAAC
This sequence comes from Paraburkholderia sp. BL6669N2, assembly GCF_003387275.1. Lineage (NCBI taxonomy): Bacteria > Pseudomonadati > Pseudomonadota > Betaproteobacteria > Burkholderiales > Burkholderiaceae > Paraburkholderia > Paraburkholderia sp. BL6669N2. The sequence goes on from NZ_QUNA01000002.1 coordinate 4,317,759, forward strand.
TCGTGCGCAGACAGATTGGCTACAAACAGTTGGCTGTTTTGCTGGAGGGGCTTGGAATCGAGGAAACCGAACGTTCGATTGCGAACAAAATCTCACGGGGCGCGTTCACGTTTGTGTTTTTCCTCCAATGCATGAAAGCCTTGCGTCGGCCGGCGGTTCATATCGACCTGACCGACATCGGAGAATGACGCGAGCGACCCGATGGCTAACTCCCGGCAGAACCGCTGACACGCTGACCGAAAATTTGGGGTTGGGCTGATCGAAGTCTTGATAAAGGCACCGGGCATAGCGGGACGAGCGTGGCATTCAAATCGAAATTTCGACAGAATTGTGATTAGGTGTACAGATCATATGGTTGATTCGGGTAGGAATTAATGCCATGACCGTCTTCGAGCTCATCGAGATACTCAGCGAGGTCGACCCAAAGTCCAGAGTTACATTTCTTGCTGGAGGGCACGACGCGCAAGTTGCAGAAGAGATTGTTGCTGTCGCGACGCCCGACTATGTCTGGGTCATGCATGGGAAGTCAGATAAAAAGGAGGGTGAAGCCGACATTCATCACGCCGACAAGCAGGCTGACGGCTCCGATGCCGCCCGAGCGAGTACAGAATCTGAAGCTGTGTCCGTAGTCATTCTTTCAACAGACGAAGATTTTCTTTTTAAGGCTATCGTGAGACGCTTGATGCTGGGTTGACCCCATAACTGGTCTGAACCACGCAGCAGTCACGGAGGCCTCTACGCGAACATGGAGTCAGCCTGCTTCTCCGATATTGACCCGCGTATCCAGGCTCGGCTCTTCGAGTGAGACTAAACATGTCCATTTACATGTCGTCCGGTGCCGAAATGGTTTTGCTTGAAAGATGGTCAATCCGTCAGTCGGACAAGGGTGAGCGGCATTTTGTCGGGTACGACATTCTTGCCTGCGACGGACGTGTGAGTACTCCGATCAGGTCGTTCGACCCAGTGACACGCACCGCAACGACGGCTAGTGGAAGCAAGTATCAGTTGGTCGGGCGGGCGGGGCGGGATTCGGACGGCGAGTACGTTTGGAGCATCGCATCAAAGGCTTGGGGAATCGGGGTGTGGACCGATGTTACCCCCGACCTCGTCCCGGACTGGAGGAGCGCACTTCCACTCGCAGATGACGACTACAGCGACAGCGGCAGTTCGAATGTAAGCGGTACCACTGATTGAAGAGTCCGGCTCACCTTCGTAGCCACTCCAACGCATGCTGGGGATTACAAGGAAGTTCTACCAGAAAGGAGCGTTGATGACACTTCCCTACGAGCGTACTCGTTCAGTAATAGGCGCGCGTCAACTACTTATTGATTTGGCGGCAGCGTCAGACAACGCGGATTTGGAGAAATTCCGGGCCCTGTCTCGAAGATTGCTTCGGCATTTCCCCGAGCCGATTGATCTCCAGCTTTCAGCGGGGTTTGCTCCCGGCATTTGGGCGGACCCCGACGCAACCGGCGATGCATGAACATGTCACGTCTGCATTTTAACCAGTGAGAGGAAAAACTGCTGCACCGCATGCGACGTCTGCCGGTCAGTGCTTAACAGAGGCGCTTGGACGTTTTACCGTGGCTTCCATCAGGCGAGCAGTGCCCGGGCGAAAACGTGATTCGAAAGATTCATACGCAGGCGACCAACGAGGAACTCGCACCTCCCAGCGCCGAAACAGTTGATATCCACAACTTGTGGACATTGCGGTTCACTGCCAAAAAACTTGCTTCTTTGGGGGTAATGATGCTTCGTGCAACTGTGGAAATTTTTCCCAGCGGTAATGAGAGCAGCAGACGAGTCCTCGCCCATGCTGATATTTCAAACGTCAAATCTGGACCGCTCGTAAATTATAAAATCCGGCTTAGCCACGAAATACTGGGCGATTTAGATGCCGTAACACTCAGAGACTATCCGCGTATGGCCGCAACGATCTGGGATAGAGGTGGCTCCGGAAATTCGGACAGTTCATTGAGTGGAAAAGCTGGGGCGTGAGTCGGTCATAATGGCCGGCGACAAGGAACCAGAAGATGACGAAACGAAACCGACGGACACACTCACCGGCATTCAAGGCAAAGGTGGCACTAGCGGCGCTCAAGGGCGACAAGACGCTGGCAGAGTTGGCCCAGCAATTTGATGTCCATCCGAACCAGATCACGGACTGGAAGAAGCAGTTGCAGGAGCGGGTTGCCGATGTGTTCGACGCGGGCAACGCGCCCCCAGCTGCACCGCCAATCGACGTGAGGGTGTTGCACGCGAAGATCGGACAGTTGACGTTGGAGAATGATTTTTTAGAAAGCGCGCTCAGCAAGGCGGGACTGCTGGGCGTAAAGCGATGATCGATCGTGATCACGCCCTGCCGGTGACGCAGCAGGCCCGGCTGTTAGGCATAAGCCGCTCGAGTGCCTATTATCAGCCGCGTGAGGTCAGCGAAGCGGATCTGAAATTGATGCGCCGGATTGACGAGCTTCACCTCGACCATCCATTTGCCGGGGCGCGAATGTTGGCACGTCTACTGCGTCGCGAAAGTATCACAGTCGGACGCAGGCACGTTGGCACCTTGATGAAGCGCATGGGCGTCGAGGCGTTGTATCGCAAGCCAAACACGAGCCGCAAGCATGCAGCCCACAGGATCTGGCCGTACCTGCTGCGCAACCGGAAAATCGATCGGGCCAATCAGGTCTGGGCGCTCGATACGAGCTATATCCCGATGGCGCGGGGCTTCGTCTATCTGACGGCCGTCGTGGACTGGGCGAGCCGCCGGGTGTTGGCGCACCGGGTGGCGATCACACTAGAGAGCTGCCATGCTGTCGAGGCGCTGGAGGAAGCGTTTGCGAAATACGGGCCGCCTGAGATCGTCAACACGGATCAAGGAAGCCAGTTCACCGCAACCGAATTCACCGACGCGGTTCTCGGCCGGAAGGTTCTCCTGTCGATGGACGGAAAAGGCGCCTGGCGTGACAACGTGTTCGTCGAACGGGTGTGGCGCAGCGTCAAATATGAAGAGGTTTATTTGAAAGCGTACGACTCGGTAGGCCACGCGCGTCGCTCAATCGGCAATTACCTGAACTGGTATAACCAGAATCGGCCTCATTCGAGGCTGGCCGATCAGACGCCGGATGAAGCATACTTCGCCACGCTGCCAGCGATAAAATCGGCAGCTTGATTGCCCCAACAATTCCACTTAAAAATCTCGGGACCCTGTCCGAACAAGCGGCGCCACCTCTGATCTCGTCGGGCGAAGCATCGCCATCGCCCTCACTGGGAGAGAGGAACTACCGCCTAGGCCCGAGTTGCCCGACGTCCCGGTTCATACGAGTACGGGAAACAAACCGACGCCCTACGTACGATTCAGAGAGATTCCGGAGCCTGCGCGGACGCTGTTCAAGCGGAATATGAGAAGTTCTACCTGTCCGGTTATCGAGGAAGAACCGGACCCAACGGACTGTGCGTATTTATGGGATTGGGCGGCTTTTTTGGCCGGCAGCAGGTGACGGCCAGAGGCGGGGGCTAGGCTTGTGCTACTAGGGTTGCGTGCTACAGGCAGATAAAGATGCCAACGACTTGACACGAAGCGGCCTACATCCTGATGACTTCGTAACTCCAGTTCAATCTTGGTTTTTCCTACCCTCAAATGGCTTCCTCGTCGCAGCATGTATTCTTTGAAAGGCTCAGGCGGCAGTCCCTCAGGGCGCGCCGGCAGATGATACGAAGCGGCGAACTTCTGACCGAGGAAGAATTTCGGCAGCGCCGACCTATCAGTACCAAGCAGTTGTTGCACTCCCTTGCCAGTGGAAGCATCTTTTCAGTTGAAGTTGAAGGAGCTCAGTACTATCCCGCATTGCTCGCCAATCCAGAGCAGGACTATCGACGCCTGGCGACAATCTGCCGGATCCTGTGGCCGGCAGAGCCGCACTCACGCTTGCACTTCCTGACGGCCCGCAATGCCGCCCTTGGCGGCATGACTCCGCTTGAGGCAATGCGCAACGATGAGAGCTACAGGCGGCTGCTTGTGAAGGCTCGAGGCTGGGCTTCGGAGTGGTCGCGTACGCTCGTTGAAGTACGGATCGGCGAATGCTTGGACTCCGATGCTGTCCTTCCGCTCGCATGCACTGCAGTTACAGAAATCGATCCGCGCATCTCCATCTGGCGCCGTGCATTTGACGCATTGGAATCTGCGGGAAATGTTCAACCGGACGGCCCATACCCGAAGGCAGCAGCCGTTACGGTTTTCATTTCACGGTCTGCTGCGGGACAAGCCGGTGTCACCAGGGAGATGCGGCTAGATATTCTTGTCGAGAAGGGCGTCGCACACGCGGGCGTCGTCGTCGCTGGTTTCCCTCGGTCTGACTTGCCGGCGGTGCGTGTTCATAAGTCCGACGACGTCGTTGAGGTGGCGTTGAAGGTGATCCGGCAGACGAGCAAGCGAGCTTCTCAGCGTTAATGATTTTTTTACTCAATGACGCGGGCCGCTTCAGTCTAGATTCTCTCAAGAAAGCCGGCATGAAAAATCGGTTTTCAGTGTTTCCAGCAGGAGGACGTAAAGCTGCACAAACCTGACCATCGCGTTTAAAAAGTGTTGCTACACCCGGCATCTTTGGGAGATATCGGATGCAACTCTTGTCTATCGGTGAAGTAGCGGCACAACTGGGCGTAGCAGTCGGAACGCTGCGACGCTGGCATCGGCGGGGCCGGCTTGAGCCGTTCGGGCGTACTGTTGTTGGACATCGGCGATACGGGCACGGCACGGTGCGCGCGAGCCAGGGGGGCATGAGCCGACGGGCAAGACTGTCTGTTACGCGCGCGTCTTCTTCAACCGTCTGTATGGCTCGCGCAGCGGCAAGAACCTGCGGGCGCTCGAAGCCTGATGCAGGCGACCACGCAGACCCGGCTGCAGTTGCTGCAGGCCGGCGTAGCATTGCTCAACCGGATATGCGCTGAAGATCCGCATTCCTGACCGGCTGCTCGCTTAGAAAGCGACGGCGCAGACGAGCCCAGGGCAGGCGCGCATGCTCTCGGGACTGCTCTATGCGAAATACCGGCAACTGCTCGAGGCCAAGTGCTTCCGGGCAGGTGGCCGCGAGGAAGATGGACTTCTGTTCCAATGCATGTAGTTTTTAGCGAGCGTCTGGAAAAAGTGACTTCGGCTCTGTCTGTCAGGAGCGTCGTGAGATGCCCATGATTGAGGTCTGTGCCGACTGCCTCCGTCACGCCCCATGACGGGGGCGACGACGGGCTGTTGGGGCACATCGGCCGAATCCGTACGCGCGTTCAGGGGCGGCATTCGTTGTCAATGCAGTCATTGTGGAATAGTGTTCAACAATAATCGGAATTCGCCTTAACGCGCGAAGCAACAATAATATGACTTCCCACTACGTCGAACTCAACCGGGGCTTTGAGGTCTTACAGAACGACGAACCGCTGGATGCGCTGGCTCAACGGAGTTACCCTTCCGGAGGAGCGCGGTCATGGGAGCAGATGACCTGGGAAAAGCTTCTCGAACACAAGCTCGTTGTTGTCCTCGGTGAGCCCGGTAGCGGGAAGTCTGAAGAGCTCAAGCATTGAACCGGCGTACAGAGGGGAGCTTCCTCGTTAGCCTTGAGCGGCTGGTCGACGAGTCGCTTGCAGAAATCCTTCCGGACAGGAAGTTGCAGGAGTTCCAGAAGTGGCGGATCGGCAACGCGGAAGCACTCATTCTTCTTGACGCCGTCGACGAGGCGAAGCTCGAACGTGACGACGATTTCGCGAAAGCTGTTGAGCATATCGGCAAAGAGATAGGGGATGCCTTGCCGAGGGCGCGATTCGTCATCAGTTCGCGCATCAGCGAGTGGCGGCCGCAAACTGATCTCGAGATTGTGCGGCAACTCATAGCCCCAGAGCCGAGGCGGGTCAGGAGCCCAACGTCCTCCGGGAGTCAGACGGTCGACATTGACGAGCCTGCTGCGAATAGCCCTGTTCCGGTTGTTGCCGTGCTGCAACCTCTGACACCGCCACAGGTTCAGCGTTTTGCGGAAGGTCAGGGTGTTCCCGACGCATCCTTATTCCTGAAGGCGTTGCGGGACCGTAATGCACTTGTTTTCGCCGGCCGCCCGCTGGACGTGACGCACCTGTACAACTACTGGCTTGAAAAAGGCAATCTCAGTAGCCTGACTGACCTGGTCGGGTTCATGGTCATAGAGTTGTCGAAGGAAATCGCGAACAAGGAGAAGCTCGACCCACTCTCTCCGGATCGAGTGAGCGAGGGGTAGAGTACCTGGCAACTGCTGCGATTCTGTGCCGAAATCTGAGATTTGAAGTTTCTGGGGATGCCAGTATCGCCAGCAATGTACATCTCTCGGTTCAGGCGGTGTTGCCGCAGGATTGGAATGCCATTGAACGACGCGCACTAATGAATCGTGCGCTATTCGATTCCCCGAGCCGGGGAGCGCTTTCGTTCCATCATCGTAGTCACGCGGAGTATCTCGCTGCGCAGTGGATCGAGCGTCTCATGACGCACAACTGCGGCTTTGAGCATTTGCGGGACCTTTTGACGACTAATATCGGCGGTGAAATCGCGCTTCGCTCGTCGCTCGCCCCCGTCGCCGCATGGCTCGTCGCGGACAGACCGGAACCGTGGCGAAGAATGCTGGAAGACCTGATTCTCGCAACAGCTCCGGAAATTCACCTTTTGTACGGTGACCCGGGTGGGCTTTCGGTCACTTTCGACGCCGGCGGCGTGGTCCATTCCGGCGAGCAGACGAACGGAGTAAATCAGGCAGACTTCGATGGTTTCGACGCGAGTACGGATGACGTTTGTTTCCACATTGGCTCCAGAGTAAGTTATGGAACCTGTAGAAACGCGGTTTTAGCCATGAACTTGATGATGGGCCAGCGTACGCCGGCGCGAATGCCGGCTCCAATCTGCCATCCTCGCCATCGCGAGTGGCGGCCGGTCGAATTTCAATGGCTGACATAGACGATGTACTATGTTTTCGATTGGAGGGCTTCGATGCGCGGTTGTATTGGGTCCAAGGATATGGCGCTATTGGTCGATGGCGGGACGCAGAGGTGCCGTATCACAAGATGTGGGTCGGGTTTGGTGCTCGGCTGGCTTTACTCAGCGATTTCGAGTTCGACCCTAATACGGGTCTGTTTGGGAGGCCATGCTCATGGATAAGGACGAATCGCTGACGATCAAAGAGGCCGCCAAACTTCTTTTTGTCTCCCCAGCACATTTTCGTACACTCCTTCAAAAGAGTGATCTCGCAGCAATTCAGGAAACGCCAGAGAGTGACGTCCGCGTCCTTCGTTCAGCGGTTCTTGAGTACAAGGAACAGATGCGGGCCCGGCAGAAAGCAGGCCTTAAGGAAATGATGGATGCATCTGAACGTCTCGGACTCTATGACCAGGAGATTGAAGGCCCGCCAAATCATAAAAAAGACTAACGGGCGAAAGCGTTGCCACTCCGTGCGGGCTTGGCAGGTGGACTGGTTCCCTGAATCCAGTTCCGTCAATGGCTGAATGAAGCACTGGCCACACGGTCATGCGCAAGCTACAGGCTTTGCTTGCATGCAGTTGAAGGTGCGACGATGCCTCTCAGCAGGCGTTTGTGTTTGTCTTGCGCCGAAAATCTACGCACGGATGAGTCGGCGTCGCATTCGACGAGTATGAACGACAGAGATAGCCGCCGTCCCCCTCTGATAAAAGCGCCGCATCGGTTGATTTGCCGGCCGCGACAGCTTGTGCGCAACAGAACGCGCGCCAGGTCGGAGAACGGCCAGCCAACTTTTCGAGTGCGTGGCAGTAGCCTAGTCTAATCAACTAACAAAGCCGGAGACCACATGATTCAGGGTATGCTCGATTTTTTACTTAGGTTGTTCACCGCTATCTGCCTGATCCGCTGATTTTTTGCGCTGATCCTCACCGCAATAACATTTGCGTTAGCGTTCGGTTTAACGCCACAGACACCAACCGACCTCGTCTACATGTGGGGAAGCGGCTTCTGGAACCTGCTAGCCGCGCGCTATTCTCCGCATCTATAGGGCCAAATATTGACTCCAGTTCCTCGTGCGAAGGATGTGCGAGCAGTCGTCGCAAAGTGCAGGCGTACCCGTGGTAACCGACACAGCTAACCTCAACAAAGCTGACGGCTCGGGCAATGCACAGACTGTCACCGCCTGGAAGGGGACAACAGTCAGATTGCGCAAGAGCATGCCCGCCGCAAAGAGCCCTGATTTGCAGAAGAGCGTGGAGTTGAGTGGCCAGTTGACCGCGTCACGATCAGAGCCATGCCGGATACTCGTGTCGGTCCCAGACGCGGACAAGGCAGAGGTCCTTGCGTGGCTGAATAGCGGAATGCACGCACCTGGTCCGAACGCGAAGCAGGCAGCGGAAAACAAGACGGTGGCGGCGAAACCTGGAGTAATACCTTTTCTTCGAGTCGAGCCAGTCGACCAGCAGCAATTCAGTAACGGATCTGTTGCCTAGGTAGCTTTGTCAGTTCGTATCGGGATCGGGAGGGTCGGCGCTTCACGGCGCCGTGCCTACCCTAGAGCCGACGCAATCCAGCTCCCGGCGACGGCAGCAAGTTGTACTGGCACAGCATTGCCCAATTGACGCATGGCTTGGGACCACGAACCCGGGATTTCGAATGAGTCCGGCAATCCTTGAAGTCGGGCAGCTTCCCGCACGGTGAAGTGACGACTGGTTCCGTCGAGGTCCACCACCATGTTTTCGCCGCCGGGAACCCCGTGGACGCCGGCTTTGAGTGTCTTTGCTGGCTCGTCGATAAGACTGCCAGAGTGGCCCTTGTACTGCTTCCCCGTGCCGCGAGGTTCATGACCGCTTACAGTGGCTTCGAAAGACGGAACACCAAGGCCGTGGAACGCATCACGGCAGGTAAGCCACGGTGCGGCCTCGGTTAATTGAGCCGACGTCGCAAACTCTAAAAGCTTAGCGCGCAGGATACGCGGGATGGCGTCATCGTCCGGGCGATGGAGGTCATGGCGCAGCCAGTATTCGCCGGTAGTCCATTTGTCGCGCAAGAGTCGGTCTTCGCTGTGCGTCTTCACCGGAAACGGAGACAATGTGCCGCAGTCGACTCGAACTCCTGCGATAAGGACTCGCTCGCGTTTCTGCGGTGACCCATAGTCTGCGGCATTTACTTTGGTTATCGTGACGTGATATCTAGGGCTATCACGCAAGTCTTCTGAACCCCCTTGTTCTAGGCTGCGGACTATGTGAGCGAGATATCGGCTGAACGCGGGACGCAGCAGCCCTTTCACGTTCTCGAAAAGAAACGCTCTCGGCTGCATTTCGCGCACTGCGCGTATTGCTTCCGGCCACATATCGCGTACGTCCTTGGGACCCGCCGCACGCCCACCGTTAGAAAAGGGTTGACATGGCGGTCCACCCGCAACCAAGTCGACTCCGTGGTAGCTGCTCCAGTCAATTGTCCTAACGTCTGCCTCCAAGACATGCGGGACGTCGCTACCGTGGGTCCCCTGATAATTTGCATGGAGAGTTGCGCATGCGGCGGCGTTGAACTCTGCCATGACCAGGTGGAGAAAGCCGGCGCTTTCCAAGCCTTTCGCCATCCCGCCGCAGCCGGCAAACAGTTCGACGCATTTCAGACGACTGCATGCCCCGTCAAACACGGATTCACTTTCGACGCCGGCAATTGCGGGCGCGTACTGCTTGATATAGCCTTCGATGGAACGCATAAGACGAGCTCAAGTTAAAGCTCGTGTAGGCGCGGTTTTTATTCAGGTAAGAAAGCGCCCCTGTTGCGTTACTCAGTCCCTTCGCGAAAGGGGGCTGCGCCTCGACGGCAGTTGTTTGCTCGAGGAGCTATTTGGCAGGGCTGGGAGCAGGCATCTATCAGGCTGCCGTTCACGGCGTTGGCAAATACGCTTGCTGCACAAGTGGCGGGTGTGGCTTAGGGGCAAATGCCCCGCGTCGAATCGCAACAGTTACCTTCCGCAAACGCAACGGCTGCAGTTGTGGCGTAACGAATAATCAAATGCAACACCGGTACTTACGCATAAACCTTTAGCTCGGTCCGGGACCTATCTTCTCGTTTTCTGGGAAACGTCTTGTTTTGGCGGCGCGTCCGCGTGAAGCAAAGTGTTCAGCGCTCAGGGATGAGCCGCCGAAGCGTATGAAACCAGGTCCGCGCACGTGAAAGGATCGCGTACCGCCGCGTACCGCCGCGTACCACCGCGTGCGGCCAACATTGACTGCTGAGAGCAAACGGACGTGGAACTTTGCGGCAAATGGTAGGATGCGAACAGAGCCGAGCGGACTGTTTCGGCGCGTCGCAAACATCAACACGTTTTATAAGGACACGTATGAACAAGCAGGAATTGATTGGCGCTGTGGCCGGTGCCACTGGTCAAGACAAGGGTGTTACCGGGCAAGCCATCGACGCATTCATCGAGGTTGTTACCAAGGCGATTTCTGGCGGCGGCAGTGTGCAGCTTATTGGTTTCGGGTCGTTTTCGACTGGCAACAGGGCTGCAAGAGTTGGCCGCAATCCGGCGACTGGCGCGGAGATCCAGATCCCAGCCGCAAAGACCGTTAAGTTCAGTGCCGGAAAAGGCTTCAAAGATCTCGTAAACGGTAGGTAAGTTTTAAGGCTGTGAGGCCGCGCCCAAATGCTTTGGCACGGCCAGCTCAGGTATTCAATTGTCAGCGTCAGGTATTCAATCGTCAGCGGCATTGCCGCAGCCTGCGTGTGGTGATGGACGTCTCAATCGTTGAGGAATGGCATTCGTGCCGTTAGCGCAGCAGGAATTTCTCGGGCGCAGGAGCCATTCTGGAATGGCTGATACCATTTGCCGAGCCAAATTCTCCTCGCGTTAAACACGTCCGCCATGTATCGCAACGCCCCCAGGTCGTCCAGCCGAACCGCATCCGGCTAAGGCATTTGAGCAAACAGATGCTCTTGCCAATTTCTCGGCAGTCTGCCTCCGATACTCGCTCCTGAATCATCTCGCGCTTGCAGTCTGCCGAGAAGGCAAAGGCAATTCGTATCTGATGAATGAGCTTGTGAGGACCGTCTAGTCTTGCTGTGTCACATAATCGGTTGCGCAGTCTATTACCGGACAATGCCATCGTTGCATGAGCCGTAATCCAAGCAGGATGCGCAACGTAATGGAATCAGGAACGTGGCGCTGAGCGCGCTGGACTGCCCCGGGGGATGTAATCCGGGGGAAGGGCAGGCAGCGCGCGTTCAAGGAAGTTTTTTTTACCACGTCCGTCTGATTGCATTCGGAGCCGCTGAGCCATCAGAAACCCATACGCGGCGATACTCAGCGTGGCGTGGTGGTGAAAGCCACGCCAGCCTCTGCCTTCATAATGACCGAGCCCGAACTCCTGTTTCAGGTCCTGATAGTCGCGCTCGATGCGCCAGCGCATCTTGGTCACGAATACAAGCTGCTCAAGTGTCGCCTCCCCGGGGGCAGTAGAGAGAAAGTATTTGAGCGGCTCCGTATCGCCATCGGGCCATTCAATGAGCAGCCATTCTTCGTCGCGAACGGTACTTCGCCAATAGTCGCGATGTGCGGGACGAATCCGTACGGCGGCAAAGCGTGAGGAAAGTGCGGCGTTGCTGCCTTCCCGCCAGGTAACAGCTTGCCAGGCGTTCACGGGTAATTGCGTGGCCAGTTCCTTCACCGCGATCGGCTCGTGACCGGGCGCACGGCGCAACAACGTTGGCGGCTTGCCGCGCCCTCTCCAGGGCTTGGGTGGAAGTGGCGCCGCGCCGGGCGCCCACACTGTGGTACCAGGCCGGATCCCCACCGCGTACAACAAACCCAGTTCCGATACGCCATCCCGAAAAGCGGTTTCGTCGCCGTATCCGGCATCGGCAAGCACGATGCCCGGTGCAACGCCGGATGCCATAGCCTCGCGAAGTTGGGCCAACGCAATCTGGGGCTTGGTCTCGAAAGCCAGATCGTCAGGAATGCCAGCACGACGGGCACGTTCCCGGTCGTCAAGCCATTCCTTGGGGACATACAACCGCCAGGCAACCGGCAGGCTGCCGCGTTGCGTCGCGATCGACAGGCTCACGGCGACCTGGCAGTTGTCCTGTTTGCCGAGCTGCCCACAGTACTGACGTGCCACCCCGACCGAATGACGTCCCTTCTTTGGAAAACCGGTGTCGTCAATAATCCAGTAGTAGCCGGTTTCTTCGGCAGCGTGCGCGTCCAACGCGGGCATCACCCATTCGCGTACCCGCTGCAATACCACTCGGTCAGACCATTCCGCCTTGGCCACAAAGTGGTGAAGTGACTGGTGCTTCGCACTCGCGTGAAGCGGGTCAATATGAGCAGCCATCGGCTCGACGCTCTTACGTGACAACGGCATTACCAGGCCAGAACAGTAACCCTTGAGGCCGGCATGGCGATCGGCGTGCCCTAACGCCTGCGTCAGATGATTCAGATACGCGTCAAATTCGTCGACATCTTCTTTCATCGCGATCGCCCGGAGTCTATATTATTCAATAGTGCCAGGTATCGCTTCGCTGCAAATGGATTTTATGACACAGTAAGACTGGATGTTTCGAAGGCAAATGGTAGCGATGAGGTCGCCAATGTCGTCGACGCTAACGGAGTAGACCCGTCAAGCAACCCGCCGTCTGTCGGTTCCTCATTGGTTTCAACAAAGCCGCCCCCTACTGAATAATAGACGCGCGAAAATTTCGCCTTCTCATAAGCGGCGGTGAACCGCATCGCATTGGGATGCCGTGGCAAGGTCTCATCCATCAAAAACAATACATCGCACGACGGATCGAAGCTGACCTCATGGCAACTGGCGAATCGCAGGACTTTCTCTTCTCGAACACGTCGTACAAGCGTGGTTGCGAGATCGGGATCCACGGTCGCGGGCGCTTCACCTAGCAAGCCAAGAATGATCGTAGAGTCTGTCCCGTGTCCCATGCCTGTCAGTGCCAACGAGCCAAACAACTCAACTTGAATCGAGCGGCAATGCGCTGGAGTAGGCATCTCTGCTATGAATCGTGATGCGGCGATCATCGGCCCAACGGTGTGGGAACTCGAAGGACCGACGCCGACACGAAACAGATCAAACACTCCGATGAATGGTGCGGCCTTGTTCGTCATGAAGCTGACTTTTCGGGAAGATTGGAGAACGCGGATAATGCACGACAGAGATAACGTTATTTCGCGATCCACTGTCCAAGCCGACAGATGAGGGTGAGTGCAAGCATCTACCGACTTAGCCAATCCAGACTCCAATGAAGGCTGACCAGCTATTTCATCGGGTCATTTATGGGGAAGGTCGGTCGACCGTCCTTCGTCGGCAGACCCCATTTTTTCAATAGCTTGTCGTAGGTCCCATCTTGTTGAAGCTTTAGAAGGGCCTGTTGAAATGCCGCAGCCAGGCGGTTTCCGTTTTCGTCGGCACTGAAACCCACTCCATACGACCCGTTGTAGTAGAAATATGCAGCTTGATATTTTTCGGGAAACTTTTGTGTGTTGTAGCCCGCCGCGGGCGAATCGACCCAGGCAGCTTCGCTTGAATCGTTCGTGAGAGCAAGGAGCGTCATGTTGGTGTCCGGATAGGTCGCAACACTAATTGCCTTCTTTCCGTCGGCCACGCATTTGCTACTTACCTCGTTTGCCTTCTCGGCTTGCGCAGTTGCCCGAGGTATTGCCACCTTCAACCCACACAGGTCGCTCAGAGACTTGACTACAAGTCCGCGCTTTGGCGCGCCGACAATGGTCTGTCCCACATTGAGATAATCGATGAAGGTCACCTTACTGTGGCGCGCCGGGAAATCGCCAAGAGAAAGAAGAACATCGTAGCGTCTGGCACTGAGCCCAGGAATCAGCGCGTCAAACGATGACTGCACAAAGTTGACGTTCAATCCCAATACTTTTGCTGCAGCGGAGAGAAGATCCGGAGTAAACCCCGCGATATCGCCGTCATCATTAACGAATTTTATCGGCGCGATCTCAGGATTGACCGCGACAGTCAGGGTTTGCTTGCTTCGGTAGACGTCAGGGACGAGCGCGGTCAGTCTGGCGTCCGTGTGGATGGCCGAAACGCCATTAGCCTCTGACGCATAAGCCTCGAGGGTCAGGATCGGCGTCACATTTAAGAAGAGTGCGGATACGACAACACCGCTTGTGGCAAACCTCGAGAATCGACGGTGAATTTTCATTTTCTTTGCTCTAAAAATTGGGAAGAGCCAACACTGTTCCGTAAGCTGACCTGCGGTAGAGGCACCCGTTACGCGGCCGCAACTGCTGCAAAACCTCTCTGGTGCCAGAGCAAACTTCCCTTGCTCGAATCGTCGCACAACGTCGTAGCGATGATCTCGCCGACAAATATGGTATGCGAATAGCCGTTGTGCTTTGCGTGAACTTTGCACTCGAACGAAAGCACGCTGTCGATCAGGATTGGGGACCCGCTTTGCGCCACCTTCCAACGCGATGCGTCGAAGCGATCCGGGCCTTTCACCGATGAGAATCGTTGCGCGACGTCCTTTTGGTCCGCTGACAGCAGATTTACCGCAAAGATTTCGGAACGCTGGATGACGTCATGTGCAGATGCCGACTTGTTGACGCAAACCAGGATTGTCGGCGGATCGTTAGATAAGCTACATACGGATGTAGCGATCAGCCCCGCCGGGATCCCGTTTTCCATCGTGGTAATGGCCGTTACACAACTCGTGAAACGCGCCATCGCTTCCCTAAATAGCTGGTCTGTCGTATCAGTGCTCATTGGCACACCTCCCATCAGGATCACGGCCACCGCGTTTGCAGTGGCCATTGCCAGGTTATTTACCAAAAACCAGCGGTTGCAATCCAAGGTTCCCACGCAGCGTGCCTGCCTCATATTCCGTTCGGAACAATCCACGCTTGCGAAGCTCCGGAATGACGAATTCAGCGAAGTCATCAATGCCGAGAGGCAGGGTTGCAGGACAGATATTGAATCCGTCAGCCGCGCGGCCCTTGAACCAGGCTTCCATTTCATCAGCGATGTCCGCCGCCGTGCCGATGAGGTGGAAATTGTTGCCTGACGCCAGCCGCTTGTACATTTGCCGGATAGTCAGATTCTCCTTTCGGGCGGTGGCGAGATGGTTTTCTGCAATACTGCGCACGCGTTGATCACCAACGTCGGGAACCGGCCCGTCAAGGTCATATCCTGAAAGGTCACCGAGAACGTTATAGAGAACGGCAAGACCGGTCAGCGGATCGATCAGGTCTTGCAGTTCATCGAATTTGTCCTGCGCCTCCTGACGCGTTCTGCCCACGTAAGGCATTACGCCAGGCATGATCAACAGCTCATCCGGTGAGCGACCATATTTGGCAAGTCGCCCTTTGATATCGTCATAGTAGGCTTTGGCGTTCTCAAAACTCGGGGCGTTGCTATAAACGACATCAGCGCTTTTCGCGGCTAGCTCGCGTCCTGCTTCCGCTGCGCCTGCCTGAACGATAATAGGACGACCCTGCGGCGTGCGCGCGGAATTGAGCGGCCCTCGAACACCGAAATGCTTTCCCTTATGGTTCGGGATATGCAGTTTCGACTCATCGTAGAAGATGCCCGATTCCTTGTTGCGAATAAAGGCGTCGTCTTCCCAGCTATTCCAAAGTTTCTTGACAACATCAACGAATTCATCGGCGCGCTCATAGCGCTCTTCGTATCCAAGATGCTCGTCCCGACTGAAATTCCATGCTTCCTGTTGTGACCAGGAGGTCACGACATTCCAGCCCGCCCGCCCGCCGCTAATGTGGTCGATCGACGCATATTTTCGTGCAATGTGAAATGGCTCGTTGTAGGTCGTCGACGCAGTGGCGACCAGGCCAATTTTCGACGTACAGGCACCTATGGCTGCCAGGAGAGTCAGCGGCTCAAGTTCGGCATTCTTTGAGTCACGCGCAAGGGATCCTTTGGGATCATCGTTTGCCCTGATACCAATGCCGTCGGCGAAAAAAATCATGTCCAGCTTGGCGTCTTCCGCCTTCTTCGCGGTACGCAGGAAATACTGAAAGTCAATGGATCCGTTTGCCGGTACGTGCGGATGACGCCATGCAGCCATGTGATAGCCAAGATATCGCATCGACAATCCGAGCTTCATTTTCCCTTTTTCTTTCATTTCTACCTCGAAGTAATTTCAATTCTCCACTGATACGGAACTACGCACCGACGCTGGAAAGGAACCGCTTGCACCGTGGCGTACCGCCGCCTCCAAAAATGTAGGATGGCGGTCCCTGATCAACGATTTCGCCGCCGTCCATCAGAACGACGCGGGTTGCGACCTTCCTCGCGAACTCCATTTCATGCGTGACGACAACCATCGTGGTTCCCGAAAGAGCCAATTCCTTCATGACGTCCAGAACCTCGTTCACCAGCTCGGGGTCCAGTGCACTGGTCGGCTCGTCGAACAGCATGACCTCGGGCTCCATCGCCAGCGCCCTCGCAATTGCTACCCGCTGTTTTTGGCCGCCTGATAACTGGGCCGGGTAGTGGTTCATCCGTTCGCCGAGTCCCACACGGGTGAGCAGGTATTTGCCGCGCTCAATCACCTCGCTCCTGCTTTTCTTTCCCACGATTCGTGGCCCCGCGAGGACATTGTCAAGAACTGAATAATGTGGAAATAAATGAAATCCCTGGAAGACCATGCCGAAATGACGCCGCTGGCGATCCAGTTCCTTTTTCGGTAGGCGAATACAGCGAGATCCGCGTATTTCACTGCCTAAAACCTCGCCTTTGAAGTTGACGGTCCCGGCATCGATCAGCTCCAGCATGTTGATACAGCGCAGAAGAGTGCTTTTTCCTGAGCCCGATGGGCCGATGATGGCGACTACTTCGCCTTTTTCGAGAGTAAAGTCCACCGACTTTAGGGCGGCAAAGGCGCCAAAATGCTTGGTGACACCTCTCATCTCCAGAAGCAGACCGTTACGCGCGGTCACCTGCCTGTCATTCGGCATATACGTCATGGACGGACTCCCTTTCCAAAGTGGCGCTCCAGCAGCGTCTGGGCAAGCATTGCAATACTGGTTAGAAACAGATACCAGATGCAGGCTACGGTCAGCAAAGGAATCGTCTCGAAATTTGTCGAATAGATCAGTTGCACGCTCGTCAGCAGTTCTACATATCCGATAACCGTGACCAGCGACGTGTTCTTGAACATTGTGATGAGTTCATTCGCGAGCGGCGGGAGGATGATGCGCACGGCTTGCGGCATGATGACGTGCCACATCATCTGCAAATCGCTCATTCCAATGGCTTTGCACGCTTCGCGCTGACCTTTCTCCACAGCACTGATTCCTCCGCGAAAGATCTCCGCGCTGTAGCCGCCGAGATACAGGGCGAGTCCGAGGACAGCCGCGCTAAATCGCGAGATGACGGTGTTCGTCTGAATGTCGAACAGGTTCGCGTGAACGAACGGAAGCGGGAGATAGAGCCGCGGTACGAGCGCAGAAAGGAAAAACAGGAACAGCAACATGACGAGCGTGGGCGTCGCCCGGATAACCCACACGTAGACGTAAGCCGCTGTGCGCAAAATCCCGTTGTCGGACATTCGACATGCTGCTACTACCACCCCGAAGCACAGGCCAAGCGCGCTCGCGAGGACGGTAAGCAGTATCGTGTTTTCCAACCCTGCTATGACACGCTTGTTGAAAAGGTAATGCGCGACCACGTCCCACTGCCAACGTGGATTTTCAATCACCAGTTCCACGAACAGCACGACGGCGACGACCAGCAATCCGTACCAGATCCAGTCTGTTTTCTTCTTGCGCGGATAGATGCGCCGATCCGGGAGGAGTCCGGAATCCGACCTGTTAGAGCCAAGGCTTGGCGACCCGGCGAAAGACGCAGCGTCATGTTGCATATCTTTTCGTACCTTGATTTCCATTTGATGGCCTCGTGAAGCGGCTGTCCAGATACTGGGCAGAAAAGGCGCATCAGGCATGTCAATGGTGATGTCTGTGGGACACGTTGTGCGGAGCGAAGCTGACAGATTTGACGCTGTTGCGACGTTCGACGGACAAAATATAGGGAGGCAAAAATATTACATCCAGTAGAATTTTGTTCGTTTAGACTAACGCTATGTAATGGGCTCGCAAAAAGCCGGGAGGTTTGCAGCGCGCCGCGGTGGTCAGCGAAAGGAGAGCAAGCGTTGGGAAAGTTGAATGCGAAGCAGATGGAGGTATTTGTTGCCGTAATGACGCACGGTTCGATTACCGCTGCGGCTCAACAACTGAGCGTTTCGCAGCCGGCAGTCAGCCGGATGATCGAGCGATTTGAGCAGGCGGCGGGCTTCCATGCGTTCGAGCGCAGACGCGGTAAGCTCCTTCCCACTCCTGAGTCAGAAATCTTCTTTGCCGAAGTGAGGCAGGTCTATCGGGGAATCGAGTATTTGCAGGAGGTCGCGCGAGAGATCGGCTGTACCGGACGAGGCTCTCTGCGTGTCGGGGTATTTCCAGCGTTCGCAGAAGGTTGGATCAGTCAGCGCCTGGCTCAATACCTGGTGGGCCGTGAGCGCCTCTTTACGTCGTTGGCGCCCATGTCGACCGACAGTATCGTCGACGCCGTTTCGCGGCAAACGATCGACTTTGGCATCGCGATGCGCGCTTCGGACAGAGAAGGTATCTGTTGCGAGGAGATATATCGATCGGAGATCGTGTGCATCATGCCGAAGGGACATCGGCTGAAGGGAAAACGATCAATCGGCCCGGCGGATTTATCCGGTGAGGCTTTTGTTTCCATGGCTGATCGGGGGCACGTCCGTTCGTCCGTCGACGCTATTTTCAATTCCGGGGGCATAGAACGAGAGATCCGGGCGGAGAGCCCATGGGCGTCCTCCGTCTGTCATCTGGTATCCCGCGGTATCGGCGTGGCCCTTGTCATTCGTGAGTCAGCGGAGGAATTCGCGCACTTGGGTTACCACATTGCGGCATTCAAGCCGCAGGTCGACTATCGCGCTTATCTCATCAGCTCTACGGCGAGAGCGATGCCTGCGGCTGCGCAGGGCTTTCGCGACATGCTCTTGATGGATTACAGCGAGGCAAAAAAACCGACGCTGTAGCGGATTTGTGTTTCACGGGATTCGACCTCGCGCGCCGTTCCGTGCGGGCCATGGATCGAG
The DNA here is from genome assembly GCF_003387275.1 of Paraburkholderia sp. BL6669N2. NCBI lineage: Bacteria > Pseudomonadati > Pseudomonadota > Betaproteobacteria > Burkholderiales > Burkholderiaceae > Paraburkholderia > Paraburkholderia sp. BL6669N2. Next base: position 4,336,864 of record NZ_QUNA01000002.1, read on the forward strand.
ACCCGCAGACAGAGCGCAATGTGATCAGGTGGCGAGATGTGGGACACCTCCGCGCTGCCGCAAACCTCCTGCCCAATCGCATCCGGCTCGTCCGGTGCGCGTAATTCCACGCGCCGCCACAGTCCCCGGGTGCCGAGAATGCAAGCAAACCGGAAGAACGGGCCTTTGTACCTTGGAGGCAGTCCTCGCAGGCGCGCGGTGACAAGAGGCAGTTGAGTTGAAGGAGCATTCGATACGCTGGTCTGAACGTCCGTTCAACCGCAGGCCGCCGTCAGCGCGGCGATCGTGCGATAAGGTGAAGGGGGCGGCCCGCAAGCCCTCTTCGAGGCACAGACCATCTGGCGAGTCAAAAAAAATCCTGCCGTCTCGGCCGTCATGACGGATGACCAACGCGCCTGGCCGCTGGCGATGCATGCGTTTTGCTCGTAGCTTTCCTGCTCCCTATCTGCGCTGCTGATGCAAGGTGAGCGCAACCTTGAGTTTGGCGATCCAGCCGACGTCGTCGAGCGCGGCGCCCAACGAGTTTTCGATGCGCTCCAAACGGTAATCGAGCGTGTTCGGGTGTATGCCCAGTGCGCCTGCGGTTACCTTGCGTCGTTGGTTGTGCATGAAAAATGTTTCGAGCGTCAGCAGAATATCGGGTTCGCTAGAAAGGTGATCCATCAGGGACAGCAGATAACGCGATGCACCATCGGTGCTTCGCACGCTTTCTTCAATCACGATGTCTGAATATCGATGTGCCGGCCGTTGCTCGGAATGGACACTGCGTGCGAAGTCCAATGCCCGGATCGCTTCTTCTGCGGAAGTCGCCCAACCTTTTGCGCCGGTGCCAGCGAGGCCAAGTCCGATAGCCTTGATTTCGGATGTCGATTGGGCGAACGCGGTAACGTATTCCGTCATCCTTGTGTCGCTCAAATGCATCGGCTCGCCGTGTTCGCAGGGCACCCATATGATCAGCCGGTCGCGATGCCACACGCTGACAAGATGGTCGTGCGGCAGCCTCAGATGCCTCGCAACCGACAGCACGAGACGATCGAGCTGGCCTTCGGAGGTCGACGAATTGCGGTCGAACTTGCCCAATTCCACGGCGACAGCGATGCGCGACGCTATCGGATCGAGGCCAAGAGCTTTCGCCGTTGCGCGGAAGTCCTCGTCTCCACCCGAGTAGTTGAAAATGATTTCGTGCAGCTGGTAGCGCAACGACTGACGCCAGCGCGCCTGTTGATACTGCTCGTCCAGATATGCCTGAGAGATCAGCTGCGCCATCTGGTCAAAGTAGTCCATCAGGTCGGGCGAGACCACGAACAGCAATTCATCGCGCAGTTCAGGGTTTCTGTTGCCCGTTTGCGCGCACACGTTCCAGACTTCGCGCAGGCCGACACGAAAGGCGCGTAGCAAGGATGGCAGCGCAATGCCCTGATGAACGCGCCTGCGCCCGAATTCCTGGAATGCCTGCAGATCTTCCAGAGAAGGCGCGGCTCCGCTCGTTACCTGATCGAACCACAGCCGCTCGGACAGCGCTATCGAATCCATGATGTCCTTCTTGGTGGCAGCGGTCAGATGTTCGTATCCGTCGATCCGGGTCAAAGCCTTGTACGTCCGTTCGATCCTCGTCGACGAATCCTCCGCGATATCCCTGAGGTTCTCGCGCATCAATGGCGACGTGTCCGGCTTTTCGCTACTCATCGCACTCACATGCTTCTCCCACTTCGGTCGTTGCCGCATTCCGGCTGGGCGTGGCGTTGCAGTTCACGCGGTGGCGGCGCTTAGGCCTTCGGCTTTCGTCCCGCAGGCAATGAATCCTCGCCGCGCGCCCAGCCGTGTGCCCGGCGCTCAGGGCGCGAGATGCCCGTCCCATTGTGAACAGTCACAGTTTCACCCGGAGCTTTCACGGTTCCGGGCCGCATTGGCAAGGGATAACTTACATAGGTGCCGAGCGGGTTTTTCCTTTCGACCCGGTCTCAGTCCGTTCCCTGTTGATCTTGCGAGTTCCTATGAAGAATCCAGATAGTGTCTTTTCCGGCCTTAAAGTCGTCGATTTTGCCAGCTACATCGCGGGTCCGGCAGCCACGACCATTCTTTCAGATTTCGGCGCGACGGTCATCAAGGTCGAACCTCCCGGCGCTGGCGATCCGTACCGGCACTTTTACAAGCTGCCGCCGAACCCCATCAGTGAACACAACTATGCCTGGCAACTGACCAACCGGAACAAGCGGAGTATCGCGCTCGACCTGAAGGCGCCCGAGGCGAAGGACGTGCTGACCCGGCTGGTGCAATGGGCCGACGTCGTGGTGATCAACTTTCCGCCGAAGGTCAAGGAACGACTGGGGTTGAACTACGAGGCGGTGGCGCCGTTGAATCCACGCCTGATCTATGCGGACATCACGGGTTATGGCGCGAACGGGCCGGAAGCCGACAAGCCCGGCTTCGACATCACGGCCTACTGGGCTCGCACAGGGCTCATGCAGGTCACCCGCGATGCGGGCAGCGCCCCGACCCTTCCCATTCCCGGCATTGGTGACCACGCGACCGCCAGCACGCTTTATTCCGCGATTGTGACCGGTCTGTACCGGCGCGAGAAGACCGGCAATGGCAGCCACGTTACCACGTCATTGATCGCCGAAGGCGCATGGGCCGCAGCCGCCTGGATCGAGGGTGGCCTGAATGGGGCGAAATTCTACGGCCCGCACAATCGCAAGATGCCTCCGAACGCCCTCATTAACCCATACCGCACCGCGGACGACCGCTGGCTGTTGCTGGTGCTTCCGCAGAGCAGGGACTGGACGGGCTTCGTGCACGCCATGCGGTTGCCCGGGCTGCTCGACGATCCGCGCTTCGCAGAGGAGCGCGACCGCGCGGCGAACACTCCTGCGTTAGTGGAGATTCTCGACGATCAGTTCGCAACGGAGTCGCTTGCGCACTGGAAGAAGACCTTCGACGAAGCACGCGTGATCTACGGCGTGGTGCAGATCGCCGACGAAATCGTCAACGACCGCCAGATGTACGAGAACGATATTTTCGTGCCCCTGGCCGAGCCGACTGCCAGCGCAACACACACCGTGAACAGCCCGGTGCAGATCGCCGGCGTGCCGAAGGTGGCGCCGGGCCGTGCGCCGCACCTGGGCGAACACAGCGACGAGGTATTGCGCCATATCGGCTTCGCGCCTCACGAAATAGCCGGCCTGTTCTCGAACGGGGTGGTCTTCAGGCAGGACCCGCAAGCCTGAACGCGACGGACCTACCAACTACTTTTACCCTGACACTGCCATGACTGAACAACAACTGCGGGACGAGGCGTATGCGATGCCGCTCGCCCGGCCGTCCTATCCGAAGCCACCTTACCGTTTCCTAAACCGCGAATTCGTCATCATCACGTACCGGACCGATCCGGCTGCGCTCGAGCGCGTCGTGCCGGCGCCGCTGAAGGTCGCGGAACCAATCGTCAAATACGAGTTCATCAGGATGCCGGACTCATCGGGTCTCGGTTCGTACACGGAGTCAGGCCAGGTGATTCCCGTCACGCTCGACGGCCAGGCCGGCGGCTATACCCACGCGATGTATCTGGACAACCTGCCGGCGATCGTGGCGGGCCGCGAGTTACTCGGCTTTCCGAAGACCCTCGCGCAGCCGCAACTCGAAGTGCGCAGCGATGCGCTCGTCGGCACGCTCGATTACAACGGTGTGCGGGTCGCGACCGCAACGATGGCCTACAAGTACCACGCGCTCGATCTCGAGGAAGTACGCCGCTCGCTGGATGCTCCCGGCTACCTGCTGAAGATGATGCCGCACGTCGACGGCTCGCTGCGCACCTGCGAACTGGTCCGCTACAAGGTGACGGACGTCGTCGTGAAGGGCGCCTGGTCGGGCCCCGCGTCGCTAGAGCTGCATCCGCATTGCTTCGCGCCGGTGTCGCAACTGCCGGTTCTCGAAGTGCTGTCGGCGGTCCACATGATCACGGACCTGACGCTCGGCGACGGCGAAGTGGTGCATGACTACATGCAGCCTCACCGCACGCGCTAGGCCGGCCGCGTACCCCCATTTCTGGAGAAGCGAATATGTCGAAGCAAGTCAAACGGGTTGCCATCATCGGTACCGGCGTTATCGGCGCAAGCTGGGCCGCGCTCTTTCTCGCGAAGGGGCTCGACGTCGTCGCGACGGACATCTCGCCCGATGCCGAAGTCCGGCTGCGCGCCTATATCGATCAGGCGTGGCCTGCACTCGAGACGCTGGGTCTCACGACAGGCGCATCGCGCTCACGACTCACTTTCACGAGCGACCTGCCGACCGCAGTAAGCGGCGTCGATCTGGTGCAGGAAAATGGTCCTGAGCGCATCGACTTCAAGAAGGCACTCTATAAGCAGCTCGACGAGCTGTTGCCCCCCGATACGCTGATCGCGTCGAGCTCGTCCGGCCTCACCATGAGCGAAATTCAGTCGGCCTGCGAGCGCCATCCTGAGCGCTGTGTGATTGGTCATCCGTTCAACCCGCCGCATCTGATCCCTCTGGTGGAAATCGTTGGCGGCGCGAAGACCTCGGAAGAGACGATCCAGCGCGTCAACGGGTTCTACACGGCGCTAGGCAAGCGCACGATCCGTCTGAACAGGGAGGTGCCGGGCCACGTTGCCAACCGCCTGCAGGCGGCGTTGTGGCGCGAGGTCGTGCACCTCGTGTCGGAAGGCATCGTCAGCGTGTCGGACGCTGACACCGCGGTGTGCTGGGGCCCGGGTCTGCGCTGGGGCATCATGGGCCCAAACATGCTGTTCCATCTCGGCGGCGGGCAGGGCGGAATCGAGCATTTCTTCGATCAGTTCACCGGACCGATGACCGCGTGGTGGGACGTGCTGGGTTCGCCCACGATCACACCGGAATTGCGCGAGAAGGTCATTGCCGGCGTGCGGGAAGAAGCGGGCAGCCGGTCCACGACCGAGCTCGCGGCTCACCGCGACGAAGTGCTTCTCGGCCTGCTCGCATTACGGGCCAAAGGCTGAAGCAGAGCTTCTGCCATTCCTGTCATATCACCGGATATCCCGACCATGTCAGCGTTGCAAAATCTGTTGTACGAAAAGAAGGCGGGAATCGCCTACGTCACCCTCAACCGTCCGAAGGCATTGAACGCGCTGAGCCGCGCGACGCTGGACGAATTGCGCTCGGTGATGGAAGACGCCCGCGACGATGCCGCTGTGCGCGGTGTGATCGTCACAGGCGCCGGCGACAAGGCCTTCGTTGCCGGGGCCGATATCACCGAAATCGCGTCGGTCTCGGCGATCGAAGCCCAGGCGTTCACGCGCAGCGGCCAGTTCACGTTCGATCTGATCGAGCATCTCGGCAAACCGGTCATCGCCGCGGTCAATGGCTTTGCGCTCGGTGGAGGGTGCGAACTGGCCATGGCCTGCACGCTGCGTCTGGCGACCGTGCATGCGAAATTCGGTCAACCGGAAGTGAAGCTCGGCGTCATTCCCGGTTTTGGCGGCACGCAGCGTCTGCCGCGCCTGGTGGGCAAGGGCCGCGCGTTGCAGCTGATTCTGACGGCCGACACGATCGACGCTGCGGAAGCGCACCGGATCGGCCTCGTCAACGAGATTGTCGAGGCGGACCAGCTGGTCGCGCGGGCCGAAGCCATTCTGAACCGGATCGCGGCCAACGCACCCATCGCCACGCGGCTCACGCTCGAAGCCGTCAATTACGGGCTCGACATGACGCTTGCTCAGGGCCTCGTGCTGGAAAGCGGACTGTTCGCCGTATGTGCATCAACCGCTGACAAGCGCGAGGGCACGGCGGCCTTCATCGGCAAGCGTGCGCCGAATTTCACGGGCAACTAGACATCACGAGTTGTTGTTTTACTCACGACAGAAAATTGGAGTAGTGCAATGAGTTACACCGCGCCTGTAAAAGACATCATGTTTGCGCTGACGGAACTCGCCGGCCTCGACCGGATCGCGGCGCTGCCCGGCTTTGAGGACGCCACGCCGGAAACCGCGCAGGCCGTCATCGAGGAATCCGCGAAGCTGTGTGGTGAGGTGCTGGCGCCGCTGAACGTTCAGGGCGACAGGACTCCGAGCAGTTGGAAGGACGGGGTCGTCACGGCGGCGCCCGGCTTCGCCGATGCATTCCGCCAGTTCGCGTCGGGCGGCTGGCAGGGCGTGCAGCACCCGCTCGAGTATGACGGTCAGGGCCTGCCGAAACTGATCGGCACACCGTGCATTGAAATGCTCAACGCGTCGAATCTGGCGTTCGCGCTGTGCCCGCTGCTGACCGACGGCGCCATTGAGGCGCTGCTGACTGCCGGCACGCAAGCGCAGAAACAGGCCTACGTGCCGAAGCTGATCTCCGGGCAATGGACTGGAACGATGAACCTCACCGAGCCGCAGGCGGGCTCGGATCTGGCGCTGGTGCGCACGCGCGCCGAACCGCAGGGTGACGGCACGTACCGGATCTCCGGCACGAAGATCTTCATCACGTGGGGCGAGCACGATATGGCGGAGAACATCGTCCATCTCGTGCTGGCGCGCACGCCGAATGCACCGGAAGGCGTGAAGGGCATCTCGCTGTTCATCGTGCCGAAGTTCCTGGTGAACGAAGACGGCTCGCTCGGCGAGCGCAACGACGTGCATTGCGTGTCGATCGAACACAAGCTCGGCATCAGGGGCAGCGCGACCGCGGTGCTGCAGTTCGGCGACAACGGTGGCGCGATCGGGCATCTGGTTGGCGAAGAGAATCGCGGCCTCGAATACATGTTCATCATGATGAACGCGGCGCGCTTCGCGGTGGGCATGCAGGGCGTGGGCATCTCCGAGGCGGCATACCAGAAGGCGGCCGACTACGCGAAGGATCGCGTGCAGAGCCGTCCGGTGGATGGCTCGGCGAAGCAGGCGGTCGCGATCATCCAGCACCCGGACGTGCGCCGCATGCTCGCGACGATGCGCAGCCTGACCGAGGCGTCGCGTGCACTGGCGTACGTTGCCGCAAGCCATTGCGACATTGCGCATCACCATCCCGATGCAGCGGTTCGTGCCGAGCATCAGGCGATCTACGAATTTCTCGTGCCGATCGTCAAGGGTTGGAGTACCGAGTCGTCGCTCGAAGTGACGAGCCTCGGCGTGCAGGTGCACGGCGGTATGGGCTTCATCGAGGAAACGGGCGCCGCGCAGTACTACCGCGACGCGCGCATTCTGACGATCTATGAAGGCACGACCGCGATCCAGGCGAATGACCTCATTGGCCGCAAGACGCTGCGCGATGGCGGCGGTGTGGCGAAGACGCTGCTGTCGGGCATCGGCGAAACGCTCGAGGCACTGCGTGCCCACGAAGGCGCGGCGTTCGAATCGATGCACAGGCATCTGGAACAGGGGCAACGTTCGCTGAAGGCGGCGGTCGAGTTCGTCGTGGCGAACGCGAAGCGCGATCCGAACGCCGTGTTCATGGGCGCCGTGCTGTACCTGAAGCTCGCTGGCGTGGTGCTGGGCGGCTGGCAGATGGCCCGCGCGATGCTGGTGGCCTCGGACAAGCTGTCTGAAGATCCGTCGTTCTACGGCGCGAAGATGGCGACCGCGCAATTCTTCGCCGAGTACGTGCTGCCGCAGGCGATGGCGCTGGAGGTGTCCATTACGGGCGCGAAGGGTTCGGAAGGCGTGCTGGCCCTTTTAGAAAGCCAGTTCTGACAGGAGCCTGAGCATGACGATCGCAAGCGGGATCCAGAACCCCAACGCACGATGGATCGAGCAGTACGGTCCGCGGGAGTCGATGGAGTACGACGTGGTGATCGTGGGGGGCGGCCCCGCCGGGCTGTCCGCGGCGATCCGCCTAAAGCAGCGCGCGGCGGAAAAAGGCGTCGAGATCGGCGTCTGCGTACTGGAAAAAGGCTCGGAGATCGGAGCGCATATTCTGTCTGGCGCGGTGATGGATCCGCGTGCGATCGATGAACTGTTTCCCGACTGGAAGGAGCGCGGCGCGCCGTTGAATGTGCCGGTCACCGAAGACCGCTTCCTGTTCCTGTCGGAATCGGGTGCGAGAGCTGTGCCGAACTGGGCGCTCCCCAACAACTTCAGGAATCACGGCAACTATGTGATCAGCCTCGCTAACGTCGCGCGCTGGCTCGGCCAGCAGGCGGAGGCGCTGGGCGTGGAAATCTTCCCGGGCTTTGCCGCTGCAGAGATCCTGTACAACGACGACGGTTCAGTAAAAGGCGTCGCGACGGGCAATCTCGGCGTCGGCAAGGACGGCGAGCCGACCGAGAACTTCCAGCTCGGTATGGAGCTGCACGCGAAGTACACGCTGTTCTGCGAAGGCGCGCGCGGGCATCTGGGCCGGCAGTTGAGCGACAGGTTCAAACTGCGCTCGAAAGCCGATCCGCAGGTGCACGGTCTCGGCATCAAGGAACTGTGGGAAATCGATCCCGCGAAGCACCAGCCAGGTCTGGTGATGCACACCGCGGGCTGGCCGCTGGAGTCCGACACGTACGGCGGTTCGTTCCTCTATCACATGGATAACAACCAGGTAGTGGTCGGCTTCGTGGTGGGTCTTGGCTATACCAACCCGTACCTGTCGCCGTTCGAGGAATTCCAGCGCTACAAGACGCATCCGGCGATCCGCGCGATCCTGGAAGGCGGCAAGCGTGTGTCGTACGGGGCGCGCGCGATCACGGCCGGCGGCCTGATGTCGCTGCCGAAGCTGGTGTTCCCCGGTGGCGCGCTGGTCGGTGACGATGCGGGTTTCCTGAACGCATCGCGGATCAAGGGCTCGCATGCGGCGATCAAGACCGGCATGCTGGCCGCCGATGCGGCGTTCGACGCGGTCCAGGCCGGCCATCAGTCCGACATGCTCGATGCTTATCCGGAAGCGTTCAAGGCATCGTGGCTGCACACAGAACTCTATCGCGCGCGTAACTTCAAGCAGTGGATGAGCAAGGGGCTGTACCTCGGCACGCTGATGGTCGGCATCGAGCAGAAGCTGCTGGGCGGCAACGTGCCATGGACGCTGCATCATCAGCATGCGGACCATGAAACGCTGAAACCGGCTTCGCAATGCAAGCCGATCGTGTATCCGAAGCCGGATGGGAAGTTGACGTTTGACCGGTTGTCCTCCGTGTTCATCTCGAACACGAATCACGAAGAAAATCAGCCGGCTCACCTGACGCTGAAAGATCCGTCCGTGCCGGTAAATGTGAACTTGCAGACCTATGCGGGGCCCGAATCGCGTTATTGCCCGGCTGCGGTGTATGAATTCGTGAAGAACGACGACAACACCGAGCGGCTCGTGATCAATGCGCAGAATTGCGTGCATTGCAAGACGTGCGATATCAAGGACCCGACGCAGAACATCGTGTGGGTCACGCCGGAAGGCGGTGGCGGCCCGAATTATCCGAACATGTAGAGCAGGACGCGCCCGGGTTCGACGTCCGCGCTACGGCGGCGGCGGGGGGCATCCGGGGGTTTTTTATAGGCAGTAATACCGTAGGCGCCGAACCGGTGCCGTCACGGCAGCGGCTGGTCAGTATCGACATTGGCGACTAGCCAGCATCAATTGCTCAGGAGAGTGTTGTGAAAATTCTTGTACCGGTGAAACGTGTCGTCGACGCAAACGTGAAGGTCGGCGTGAAATCGGACGGCACGGGTGTCGACATTGCGAACGTCAAAATGTCGATGAACCCGTTTGACGAAATCTCCGTGGAAGAGGCGGTGCGACTGAAGGAAGCGGGTGTCGCAACCGAAGTGATCGCGGTGTCCGCTGGCGCGGCGCAAGCTCAGGAAACGCTGCGCACGGCGCTGGCGATCGGCGCGGACCGCGCGATCCTGATCGAGTCCAATGAAGAACTGCAACCTTTGGCCGTGGCCAAGTTGCTTAAGGCGCTGGTCGACCAGGAACAGCCTTCACTGGTTATCTTGGGCAAGCAGGCGATCGACGACGATTCGAATCAGACCGGCCAGATGCTCGCAGCACTTTCAGGCATGCCGCAGGCGACCTTTGCTTCAAAGGTGACAGTCGCCGACGGCAAGGCGACGGTTACCCGTGAAGTGGACGGCGGAGCGGAAACGCTGTCCCTGACGCTGCCGGCTGTGATTACGACCGATCTGCGCCTGAACGAGCCGCGCTACGTGACGCTGCCCAACATCATGAAGGCGAAGAAGAAGCCACTCGCGACGATCAGGCCGGAAGACCTCGGTGTGGACGTTACGCCGCGCCTGAAGATGCTTAAGGTTGCTGAACCGAAGAAGCGCAGCGCAGGCGTGAAGGTGGCGGACGTGAAGACGCTGGTGGAAAAGCTCAAGACCGACGCTAAGGTCCTCTGAAAGGAGTAGGGAAAAATGACGAATCTGGTAATTGCGGAACATGACAACGGGTCGCTGAAGGCAGCGACGCTGAATACGGTCGCTGCAGCACAAAAAATTGGCGGCGACATTCACGTGCTGGTCGCCGGGCACAACGCGCAGGGTGCTGCGGATGCGGCTGCAAAGATCGCAGGCGTTGCGAAGGTGCTGCTGGCCGACGCGCCGCAGCTTGAAGCGGGTCTTGCTGAAAACGTCGAGGCGACGGTGCTGACGATTGTGCAGGACCCGGCGAACAACTACACACACATCCTGGCACCGGCAACGCCTGCCGGGAAGAACGTCGCGCCGCGCATTGCGGCGAAGCTCGATGTCGCGCAGGTGAGCGACATCACGGCGGTGGTGAGTGCCGATACGTTCGAGCGCCCGATCTACGCGGGCAATGCGATCGCAACGGTGCAATCGGCCGATCCGATCAAGGTCATCACGGTGCGTACGACCGGCTTCGAGGCAGTGGCAGCCGAAGGCGGCAGCGCAACGGTCGAGAAGCTCGCAGCCGCCGCAGATGCGGGCATCTCTCAGTTCGTGAGCCGTGAAGTGACGAAGCTGGAACGTCCGGAACTGACGTCGGCGAAGATCATCGTGTCGGGTGGCCGCGGTCTGGGCAGCGGCGAAAACTACACCAAAGTGCTCGAGCCGCTGGCCGACAGGCTCAACGCAGCGCTGGGCGCATCGCGCGCGGCAGTCGATGCGGGCTTCGTGCCGAACGACTATCAGGTCGGGCAGACGGGCAAGATCGTTGCGCCGCAGTTGTATATCGCGGTGGGCATCTCTGGCGCGATCCAGCATCTGGCCGGAATGAAGGATTCGAAGGTCATCGTCGCGATCAACAAGGATCCAGAAGCACCGATCTTCAGCGTCGCCGATTATGGCCTGGAGGGTGACCTGTTCACCGTCGTGCCGGAACTGGCCGCGGAACTGGGCTAAGGGCAGTCCTGAGTGTGTTGCGCGCAAGCCGTGCCGTACGCGCTGGAACGGACTGCCGTGGCTTGGGCGAACCGTTTGCATTCGCGGCAAGTCGGCCGTAACCGGCGGGACCGTCAGGTGCGCGTGCCGGTCCGTGACATGGTTGAGTGCGCTGCGAGTTTGCGTTCGCACCGTTTGCGCGGCTTGCGTCTGACTGACGGTCGTCAGTCGATCTGAACTGGATTGCAGACTTCATGAGTCATCGAATCGTTGTAGTGGGCGGCGGGGCGGGCGGGCTGGAACTGGCCACGCGTCTCGGCCGAAAGTTGGGGCGCTCGGGGCAGGCGGAAATCACGCTGGTTGATGCGCAGATGACCCACGTCTGGAAGCCCTTGTTGCACGAGGTAGCGGCGGGCTCGCTGAGCGTGCCCGACAACGAACTGAATTTTCTTGCGCAGGCCAAGTGGAACCACTTCAATTTCCAACTGGGCCGTCTTTGCGGGATCGACCGCAGTCAGCGGGAGATTCGCCTGACGCCGCTTGTCGACGAGGACGGCGCGGAAATCGTAGGGGAACGCATGCTCGGCTACGATACGCTCGTCATCGCAGTCGGCAGCAATACGAATGATTTCGGCACGCCAGGTGCGGCCGAACATTGCGTCTTCCTTGACACGACGCAGCAGGCCGAGCGGTTTCACCGTCAACTGCTGCAGCACTATATGACCGCTCACGCGTTGCGCGACAGCGACTCGCAAGTGAGTATCGCTATCGTCGGAGCAGGCGCCACCGGCGTTGAACTGGCGGCGGAGTTGCGGCATACCGGCATGCAGCTCGCGAACTACGGTCTCGACGGTATTCAGTCGGCGAACATGCACATCACGCTGGTGGAGGCAGGGCCAAGGGTGCTGCCGGCGCTCTCGGAGCGGGCTAGCGACTCCGTCACCGAAGGGCTGCGCAAGATCCGCGTCGAGGTGCGCACGGCTACCAAGGTCAAGCAGGTCCGCGCCGACGCACTGTTAACGGACGGCGGCGAGCTGATTCCGGCCAGTCTGAAGGTCTGGGCAGCCGGCATCCGCGCGCCAGCATTTCTGCGGGACATGGACGGGCTCGAAACGAATCGTCTGAACCAGTTGATGGTCTCCACGACGTTGCAGACGACAACAGACGAGAATATCTTCGCGTTCGGCGACTGCGCGGCGTGCCCGAGGGGCGACGGCACCGACGCCCTGGTCCCGCCGCGCGCGCAGGCGGCGCACCAGCAGGCGGCGCTCCTTGCGAAATCACTGGTGGCGCGACTGAGTGGCAAGGCGCCGCTTCCATACCGCTACCAGGACTTCGGCTCGCTCGTCTCTTTGTCGCGCTTCGATGCGGTCGGCGAACTGATGGGTAATCTGCTCGGCGACGTGAGCTTGAGCGGTTGGCTCGCGAGGATGTTTTATGTTTCCCTGTACAGGATGCATCAGGTGGCGCTGTACGGTTCGCCGCGCGCCCTGCTACGCATCGCGGGCGACTGTATCAGCCGCAGAACGTCGCCGCGACTCAAGCTCCATTGAGCTTCCGCGCCTTTCGCCTCTCGTCGGGTGGCTGAGCGTCGATATATTTTGCGCTCTTTCAAATGCCGTGCGGCGAGCCATGCGTGTGACCCATCGTTAGGTATCGGGAAAACTCGCGCTGTCCGTAGCGGGTGGACAAGGACGTGTCGCGGCAGATTCGGTCACATCACGCAGTGGCGATTCGCGTGCAGTTCGACAGTGAAGGGGCGAATGGCCTTGCCAGAAACTTGATCGACGTCGCTAACAGCCTTTCTGGCGCTGGCCGGGAAGATCTCCAGCCTGAACATCGAAACGGCGGCTTTCATATCCCCGGCCTGTGACTCGAGCGAACTGGCGGCCGCTGCTGCCTGCTCAACCAGTGCCGCATTCTGTTGTGTGACTTCATCCATCTGCGTGACGGCCTGGTTGACTTGACCGATGCCTTTGCTCTGTTCTTGCGACGCGGCGGAAATTTCACCCATGATGTCCGTCACCCGTCTTATCTCGTGAGTGATCTCGCTCATCTTCGCACCTGCTTCGCGCACGTAACCAGCACCTGCCTGCACGCGTTGCACCGAATCGTGGATCAACTCCCTGATTTCCCTCGCGGCGGTTGAGGACCGCTGTGCGAGCGAACGGACCTCGGACGCTACCACGGCAAACCCCCGTCCCTGCGTCCCCGCTCTCGCGGCTTCGACAGCCGCGTTTAACGCAAGAATGTTGGTCTGGAACGCAATACCTTCGATGATGCCAACAATATTGGCTATTTTGGTCGAACTGGCATTGATGCCGTCCATGGTTTCAACCACGCGTGAGACTGCGAGTCCGCCTTGCTCCGCCACCTCGGCGGCTTGCGCGGCAAGCTGATTGGCCTGGCTGGCATTGTCGGCATTCTGGATGACCGTCGAGGTCAATTGCTCCATGCTTGAGGCCGTCTCCTCGAGCGAGGCTGCCTGCTCTTCGGTGCGCTGCGACAGGTCCTGGTTGCCCGCCGCAATCTGCTGGGTCGCGGTGGCGATCGCGTCAGCCGACATCTTGATCGTGCCAATCGTTTGCCTGAGCTGCCCCTGCATGCGCTTCATCGAGAACAAGAGGCTGGACCGGTCATCGGGCGCAGTGCTGACTACCGCAGTCAGATCGTTATTGGCAATTCTGTTTGCAAGCTCGGCGGCATAGGACGGTTCGGCGCCCAGTGAGCGCAGGATGCCGCGGTTGAGCAGTACCACGACAGCCGACAAGGCGCCTGCCATTACCGACAGAAGCCCGAGGCTCTGGTACAGCGTCGACAGGAATGACTTATTGATGTCGTCGACATACACCCCGGACGAGAGAATCCAGTCCCACGGCTGGTACCCCATGCTGAAAGCAATTTTGGGCGACGCTTCGGTTGTTCCAGGTTTGGCGAACGAATACGCGCTAAAGCCCTTGCCGTAGCGCTGCACCACGGCAACGATCTCCCTGTTGATATAGACGCCACCTGGATCCCTTAGGTCGCTGACATCCTTGCCAATCATGTCCGGTTCGGTTGGATGCATGAGGATCGTCGGATGGGAATTCAGGATCGTGAAGTAGCCATCTTTGCCAAACCGCATCTCCCGGATGATGTCCATGGCGCGCCTCTGGGCTACTGCCACAGGCATGGAGCCGGCCGTGGCCTGGTCGCTAAATGTCTTGACTACCGTCATGGCGATTTCCGAGGCGTGTATCAGGTCAGCCTTGCGCTCGTGCAGCTGCACTTCCCTGGTTTGGTAGGCGTCATAGACCGATATTCCCGCGAGACACGACAGACCCAGGATAAGCGGCAGCCATAGCTTCTGGGCGAAAGACAGTTTCATAAGTTAGCGAACCTCGAGTAGAAAGCGATCAGCAGCAGAAGCGTCAACCGTGACGGCCGGAACATGGCGCTTCAAAGAAGCTCTTACGGCGGTGGGCAGGGAATGTTGAGGTGACAAACGGGGGATTGACGGGGAAGCCAAAATATGAACTCTTCTTTCTGGCAAGCGTTCGACGAGCTTCGATGACACGGACACGCGTTGCCTCGCGGCGCCAAAGCGGCGCGCGGCGGTCGTTCGTCCAAATCGATCGACCATCTGGAGAGGCCGCATATGCCGGGACCGCGAGTGCGCCCAGACTTTCAGTACCGCCTGTCCCCGCGTTCAAGCCAACTTTTCTATCCCCCTTTTGGGGGATAGCGCCGGACGATGACAGCAAGGATGATGGAATTACCCGGGACGCAACTGCACGCGTCACCAGCGGAAGAACCCATAAAAGCCCGTGATCCAACATCGGATTCAAGGAGACACAGATGCAGGTTGACGTAAAAGGCCCGACATCACCGGCTTACGCCTATCCGTTGCTTATCAAGCAATTGCTGCACACGCCGTTTTCCCAGGCGGCGGACCAGGAAATCGTCTATCGCGGGAAACTGCGAATGACCTATTCCACTCTGCACGAGCGCATTGCCCGGCTCGCCAACGGCCTGAGCAGTCTTGGCGCCCGATACGGCAGCACGGTCGCGGTGATGGACTGGGACAGTCACCGCTACCTCGAGTGCTATTTCGCGGTACCGATGATGGGCGCCGTGTTGCAGACCGTCAACGTGCGGCTCTCTGAGTCGGAAATCGCCTACACAATCAACGATGCGGGCGCCGAGATACTGCTCGTTCACACCGATTTTCTGCCGGTAATCGACGCAATCAAGGACAAGCTAGAAAAAGTGCGCGCATTCATCTGGATTGATGAGGCGGACAGCGAGGCGTGCGTGCACACCGTCCCGTTTGCGGCCGAATACGAGGCGTTGCTCGCCGCGAGCGCAGCAAGCTACACATTCCCCGATTTCGACGAAAACACCCGGGCCACGACCTTTTACACGACGGGCACCACCGGCTTGCCCAAGGGCGTCTACTTTTCCCACCGGCAACTCGTGTTGCACACGATCACCGTGATGGCCGCCTTGGCGAGCCCCGTGTCGGGTCAGCGGTTTCACCGCGGCGACGTGTACATGCCGCTTACACCGATGTTCCATGTTCATGCATGGGGCATGCCTTACATCGCCACCGTGCTAGGCGTGAAGCAGGTCTACCCGGGCCGCTACGTGCCGGACCGGATCATCCAGCTGGTGCGCGACGAAGGCGTCACGTTCTCGCATTGCGTGAGCACCATCCTGCATATGCTGCTCAGTTGCGCCGAGGCGAAGTCTGCTGACTTCAGCAACTGGAAGCTCGTCATAGGCGGCGGAGCCTTGCCGCATGGCCTCGCACGCGCGGCGATCGAGCGGGGCATCGACGTCTTCACCGGCTACGGCATGTCGGAGACGTGTCCCATTCTGAGTCTCGCGCAGCTCAAACCGGGCAGCGAGGCCGTCGATTTCGACGAACAGGTGCGCCTGCGCTGTAAGACTGGGCTGCCCATCCCGCTTGTCGATGTGCGCATCGTGACGGACCAGATGGTGGATGTTGCGCACAACGGCGAGACCTGCGGCGAGATTGTCGTGCGTGCGCCATGGCTGACCCAGGGCTACCTGAACAATCCAGAGGCGTCCGCGCAGCTCTGGGCCGGCGGCTATCTGCACACCCAGGACATCGCCCATATCGACACAACGGGCAATCTGCAGATCACGGATCGCATCAAGGACGTGATCAAATCGGGAGGTGAATGGATATCGTCTCTTGAAATTGAAAGCCTTATTTCGTTGTATCCGGGCGTCGCGGAAGTGGCCGTGATCGGCGTCAAGGACGACAGATGGGGCGAGCGGCCAGCCGCGCTGGTGGTGCTCAAGGCGGACACGGCGGTGAGCGGGGAGGACATCAGGCAGCATTTGCTGACGTTCGCCACAGCAGGGCGGATCTCGAAGTATGCGGTGCCGCAGATTGTGAAGTTTGTCGACGAACTGAAGAAGACGAGCGTCGGCAAGATAAACAAGAAGTGGTTGCGCGATCAGTTTGCATAATCCGTTAACGTAAGCGGTCATCTGATCGCGGCGGGCGCTTGGCTGGTTGAGAGACGGAATTGGCACGAGGCGTTTCGCATATCGCGAGCATGCTGTACGAGCAAAGCATCCGCGCGGCGGTCAGGGAGACCTTCTCCAGTTTGAAGCATGTCACGGACGTGTCGGCGAGAAAGCGTCCCCGTACGCCCTTCTCCAGACTGGATCGGCGCAGCAGGCCGGAGGCGGTGAAGGTGCTTCATGAGTTCATGGAGCATGGTCGCCTGCCAGAGCAGACATCCGGCGTGCCGCCCGGACCCGGGTCTAACCGGATGCCCGTCGCTCCAATGCAGCGAGCCGCCCAGTCTCTGAAGGGTCGGGGGCCGCAACGGTTGAAGCTATTTGAATGCCACCGGGCGACGCGGCGGAAGGAAGCGTCGTCGGACGCGCACGTCGGAAACGCGGATTAGCTTCCAGGTAAAAGTATGTTGGTCCTTAACCGCAGCAAGAACCGAGGGTTGAACATGTCAAAGCGAATCGCTTATGTAACCGGGGGTATGGGTGGAATTGGAACAGCGATATGCCAGCGGCTACATAAGGACGGCCTGAGCGTCGTGGCGGGATGCGGGCCCAACTCACCGCGACGTGAGCGGTGGCTGGCCGAGCAGGCCGAGCTTGGATTCTCTTTTACCGCCTCCGAGGGCAATGTTGGTGACTGGGAGTCGACCCAAACCGCTTTTGCGAAGGTAAAGAAGGAGATCGGTGAGATTGACGTGCTGGTGAACAATGCTGGCATTACGCGGGACGGCGTGTTCCGGAAAATGTCGCAGGAAATCTGGAACGATGTCATCGACACGAACCTGACGAGTCTCTTCAACGTGACCAAGCAGGTCATCGAGGAAATGGTCGGCAAGGGATGGGGCCGGATAATCAACGTCTCGTCCGTGAACGGCCAGAAAGGGCAGTTTGGCCAGACCAACTACTCAACGGCGAAGGCGGGCATTCATGGCTTCACGATGTCGCTTGCGCAGGAGGTGGCGACGAAGGGCGTCACGGTGAATACGGTTTCACCCGGGTACATCGGGACCGATATGGTCCGCGCTGTGCGCCCCGAAGTACTGGATGCAATCGTGCAGAGCATTCCGGTACGCCGTCTCGGGGAAGCGACTGAGATTGCCTCGATTGTCTCGTGGCTTGCCAGCGACGAAGCGGCGTTCGCGACAGGGGCAGACTTCTCGCTGAACGGTGGCCTGCATATGCGCTAGCAATCACCAGTGGTAAAGGCAGCCCGAATGCTCCTGGCTCTAGCGCTCACGATAGGGCGCTAGGGCGCACTGGCGGCAGCCGCGGCCGAAGACCTTTCAAGAATGCGCAACACAGGGGATTGAGAGATGCATCGATTGTACCGATACAAAGACTTCACCATCGAGGTGAATTCGGAGTCCATCTACGGAATTCCAGGTGGAAAGGTTCTTTCCATACCGCTCAGATACGTCGCAGTCCTTAGCATTTCATCCGGTGAAAGCTCCACAACAATTCAACGGTTGAGCTTCGGTCAATCCGCCGATCGACCATTCGCTACCGAGGCCGAAGCCCTGATGCGAGGCTACGGTGCAGCTCAGAGCATCATTGACGGCATGACAATCGGAAGCGCGCTAGGATCAATGCGGTGAGCGTGCGTTCGCTTCGCATCGACTTTGTGTCACGCAGCTGCAGTCGGCTTGTACACATTAGAGCCTGTCGAGGGGGGCGACTTGGGTATGACTTCGGACTAGGCAAGATTGCTCGGTACGAGCGTGAGGAGCGAGCCTGCGATTCAACGCAAGCTGAATGCGTGGTGGCTGGCGCTCGCCCGGACGCTTGTGGTGCGCGGCCGGCGCCAGCTCTCGATGTGGATCACCGACGTTATGAGAAGCTGGAACAGTGAAGAAGTCAGCCGAAAGATCGAGGCTGAGATCGGCCGCGATCTGCAATTCATCCGCATCAACGGGACGTTCGTAGGCGGCGCGGTCGGCGTGTTGCTCCATGCGGCCACGGTTGTGTCGCGCGCCGAAGCGCATGCCCTGTCGGCAAACACACGAGGAGACGTAATCATGGACATCCAGGGACGTACATTTCTGGTCACTGGTGGCAGTTCAGGTCTGGGCCGTGCGACGGTCGAATTGCTCAATGCGGCTGCGGCAAACGTCGTCATCGCCGATGTCAATATCGAGGGCGGCCAACGACTTGCGGCCGCGCTAGGCGAGAAGGTTCGCTTTGTCGAAACGGACGTGACGAGCGAAACGGACGTGGAGCGTGCCATCGCGAATGCGCTCGATCTGGGCGGCAGCCTGCAAGGTGTGGTTCAGTGCGCGGGCATCGTGATTCCGCAAAAGGTGCTCGGCAAGGACGGTTCCGCTCATTCGCTGGAACTCTTCACGAAGGGCATCCAGGTGAACCTGGTCGGTACATTCAATGTGGTCCGGCTTGCCGCGCTCGCGATGGCCGCGAACTCGCCTTCCTCGGAGGGCGAGCGGGGCGTCATCATCAATACAGCCTCGATTGCGGCATTCGACGGGCAAATCGGCCAGGCTTGCTACGCGGCGAGTAAGGCAGGCGTGGTGGGTATGACGTTGCCGCTTGCACGCGAACTGGCGCGCTCGGGCATCCGGGTGATGACGATCGCCCCGGGTGTGTTCGAAACACCGATGGCGGCAGATGTTTCGGAAACCGTGTGCGAGGCGCTGGCAAAGCTCGTCCTGTTGCCGCCGCGCCTGGGACGCGCGCCCGAATTCGCGAGCCTCGCAGCGCACATATTTGGCAATGTGATGCTGAACGGCGAAGTCATTCGGCTTGACGGCGCGGTCCGGATGCCGCCGAAATGATGGGATGTCGTGAAAGCACACAACGACGCGCAAGCTAGAGACCCCCAATCAGACCAAGCTCCTGCGCGCGAGCCACTGCTTGAGCGCGCTTGTCGACGGACAGCTTTACGAAGATGTTCTTCACGTGAGACTTGACTGTTTCGGGCGTGATTCTGAGCGTGCGCGCGATCTCCTTGTTCGACTGCCCTTGAGAGATTAACTTGACGATGTTACGTTCGCTTGCGCTTAGCGATTCCCGCTCCGCGTCGCGCTCCGGCTTGCCGCTGGGTTGATACTGCCCCCCCCATCCGTCGAGCAGGCGATCAATGTAATGCACCATTTCCCTGGTCTTCGCAGTGGAGGGCGTATCTTCCCGTACCGCCCGCAGCAATGGGCCGATCTCCGGCCCTTGATCCAGAATAGAGCGGTAGATGCCCGCGGGCGCGGCAAGACTCAGTACGTCACGAAAGGTCACGACGGCGAAACGGCTTTTGCCCACCGCCAGCCACACCAGTGCAAGCACGGTTCGCAAGGTCAACGCGAGATAGTCGTTATGCCGGCGTTCGAGCCCGCGCAACGCGGAATTCAACGACTCGACGGCGTCTTCTGTCCGGTTCTGTGCCGTTGCCAGTCGGGATGCGGCAACTGCCCGGTAGGTCTCGATCTCGGGTGACACAGACTGCGTGCGGGAGCAAACGGAAGCCGCGAGCTGATCGAGTTGCGCGACAGACGCGGATGCTTCCGTGATCCTCCCTTCCGTAAGATAGAGCCGTGTGCGCTCGAGGAGGGCAGCGGCGGTCAGCCTGTCCCAACGCCGCGCATGACCCAAAGCCTGGGCACGGTCGAGCAATGCATAGGCCTGGGCGGCGTTTGAGCGCGCCGCAGCGATCCGCACGAGCACACGGTACGCGATCAACACGCTATCCAGCAGCACCGCGGCGTCGACGACCGGCATCAGATCGGCGAGAAGCGCTTCGGCCTCGTCTAGCCGGCCTTGTTCATAGCGGATCTGGGCGAGCATCGGCGCACACAGCGCGGCGGAGATGGACTGCGGGCCCGAGTGATGCTCGACGAGATGCATCGACTCCAGGAAGTACCGCTCGGCCAGCGCCAGGTGCATCTGCTGCATTTCAGCGTGGCCAAGCAGACACAGCCGATAGACCGAAGAAAACATGTTGCGCTGGTCTTCCTCGATCGAATAGGGGATCCAGGGCGTTGCGTAAAACGCTTCGAGGTTGCCTGCTTTCCATTGGCCCAGGCGAACGACGTTGGACACTACGTTGGTCGTCCAGATATCGGTCGACGGTCGAGCAAGACAGCCTTGTGCGATCACGAGCGCGCGTTGTGCATCGTCCTGCAACGCTGCGACGACCGCACGGATCGCCTGGCATTCCAAATGGATATCACCGTGGTCGGTGCTCGCGCCTTGGGTGTCTTGCTCGATCGTATCCAGCATCGCAAGCGCATCGCTGAAGCGCATCGCGAGAGCCATTCCCCACGCGATCGCCAGTGTGACTTTCACCTGCGCTCGCATCAGGTGTGCAGGGAAGTGGCGTTGCCAGCCGAGCAGTGTGAGCAGGTCGCCCTTCTTGACGAGGGCCATCGCGCAATGGCCCATTAACGAGAGGGCATCTTCCGTGGCGCCCGCGGCGATCGCGTGTCTGACAGCGTCTGTCCAGAACTCCTGCTCTGCGTACCACCTGCATGCACGGCGGTGGAGCTCGGGCACTTCATCGCGATACTGCGTTTCCAGCCGCAGACGCAGGTACTCGCCCATCAAATGGTGATGGCGGAACCAGTGTCCTTCCAGATCCATTGGTTCGAGCAGCAACTGGCGCGCAGCGATCGCTTCCAACATACTCTGGCTTCCCGCGATGCCCGTTACGATCTGGCAAAGGGGCGCTGTCAGTCGATCGAGTATCGACGTGCGCAGCATGAACTCGACCATCTCGGCGGGCAGGCTCTTGAGCATGTCTTCCAGATAGGCGGCGAACGGCCTCGAAGCGCCGGACGCCGCGGTCAATTCCAAACCCGGCTTGTATTCCCCGCGCGCGAGCACCGATGCGGAAATGCGCAGCGCCGCGGCCCAACCTTCGGTGCTGGCAAAAAGCGATTTGATGCTGGAATCGCCGAGTTTGCACGGGCATTCGGATTCAATAAAACTGAGTGTCTCGTCGAAGTTGAAACGCAGCATGGGTGCGTCAATCTCGAGCAGATTGTTGCGCGCTCGTAGCCGGGCGAGGGGCAGTGCAGGATCCGTGCGGGTGCACACCACCACATGTACATGCGACGGCACGTTCTCGATGAAGAACGATGTCGCATCGTGAACCGCCGGAAGGGTAATCAGGTGGTAGTCGTCGAGGACCAGATAGACCTCGTCGTCGACGTCGACTAGTTCGTTGATCAGTGTCGACACGACGGAGTTCGCCGGAACGAGGGAGGCCTCGGCCGTCAGGCCGATCGCTGAAGCGCCGACGTTGCCGCAGGCATTCTGGAGCGCATGTGCCAGATGATGAAGGAAGCGCGCCGGTTCGTCGTCCTCGGGATCGAGAGACAGCCACGCGACCTGTGCGCCGCCTGCGCGCAGTTGGCTGATCCATGCGAGCGCGAGAGACGTCTTGCCGAAACCGGCAGGCGCCTTGATTACCGTGAGCCGTTTGCTTTCGGCTTGCTCGGCAAGACAGTTCAGCCGCGGACGGTCTATCAAGCCCGACGAGAGTCGCGGCGGAAAGGCCTTCGTAACGGGAAAGAGAGGTGGCGTCTTCAAGGGCGTCTCCTCAGTCGTTTGAATTGGTTGTTCCAGGCATTCGGGTTGACCCTGAGTTTTGTCCCCGACCTGTGCGATCGTGCTCCCCCGTAAGGGGGATATTGCCTGCGGCGGTGCTGATACACCATGGAGTCACAGAGGAGATCGAAGTCGCAGTTAGCCGAACAACTGTGCAGCTCGCCGCCTGGTCATTGCTGGACGTCCCGCCGTGCGCGACAAGGACCGGTGCGTTGCTCAAGAAATGATACTCCCAACCACGTCGAAGGAGGAGACATGTCAACCGCGTCAGATCATATTGCATCGCACAAGCTCGGGCCACTCGGTGCGGAACCCGAGTTGTCGGAAATGAGCCAGATGGTCCAACAGACAGTCCATCGTTACGCAGAAGAAGTGATGCGTCCTATAGGCGTCAAGCTCGATCGCATGACACCGGAAGAGGCGATCGCACGAGGCTCACCTTATTGGGAAGCTCGTGACATGTACGTCAAACTGGGTTTTGGCGTGGACGGCCTGATGGAACTAGAACCCGCGGAGCGGGCGAAGACGATGTGCATCCTGTTCGAGGAGCTCGGCTGGGGCGATTCCGGGCTTGCGATTTCGTTCGGCGCCGGCTTGCTTCCCGCGGTGATGAGCGTGATGCTCGGCAACACGTTTTGCCGCGGGCTCGCGCCGGATGCGAAGCTCGGCTGCTGGGCGATCACGGAGCCCGATCACGGCTCCGACATGCTCGACGCGAACGGCATGATCTTGCATCCGCAGGGTTCGTACGGCCGGCCCAACTGCGTGGCGACGCTGCGCGGCGACGAGGTCATCATCAACGGGCAGAAGTCGGCCTGGGTATCGAACGGCATCATCGCCGAGGTCTGCATTCTCTATTGCGCGGCGGACAGCGGCGAAGGCGCCGATACCAAGCACGGCGCGGTGATCGTCGTACCGATGGACGCCGAGGGGGTATCACGCGGCAAGCCGCTCGACAAGGTCGGCCAGCGCGCGCTCAATCAGGGCGAAATTTTCTTCGAGAACGTCAGGCTCTCGAAGGAGCACATTCTTGCCGGCCCCGAGCAGTACCTCGATGCGGTCTATGCGATCCATACGTTTGCCAACGCGATCATGGGCACCGTGTTTACCGGTGCCGCACGCGCGGCCTTCGAACTCGCTCTGTCCTACGCACACGAACGCAAGCAGGGGGGCCTGCCCATCATCCGGCACCAGGCGGTCGCGGCCCGGCTCTTTCACATGTTCCGCAAAGTGGAGGCCGCGCGCGCGCTCACGCATCGTGTCGTGCACTACAACTTCACGGCGGCGCAACCCTCGCTGCACGCGGCGATGACGGCCAAGATCACCGCCACCCAGACCGCGTTTGAAGTTGCCAACGACGCACTGCAGATCTTCTGCGGTAATGGGCTCACCCGCGAGTATCCGATCGAGAAGATCTGGCGCGACGCACGCGCGTCGCTGATCGAGGACGGATGCAACGAAGTCCTTGCGATCAAGGGCGGGTACTACCTGATCGACCCGGAACTGCTTTGAACGGCATCGCACGTTCGCGCAATCCGACCAAAACCTGAAGGAGACAACGAAATGGCAACGAGATACGACGTGGTCCTCTATGGCGCGAGTGGCTACACGGGCAAGCTCACGGCATGGAAGCTCGCCGAGCGCGGCATCCCGTTCATTGCCGCAGGGCGCAACAAGGAGCGGCTCGAAGAGGAGATGGCAAAAGTGCCCGAACTGGCCGGACACGACTATCGGTGTGTGGCGGTCGAGAACGAAGCGGGCGCACTCACTGAACTGTTCCAGGGCAAGAAAGCGGTCATCAATATCGTCGGGCCGTTCATGCAGCTCGGCCGTCCTGTGGTCGAAGCGAGCCTCGCGGCGGGCTGTCACTACTTCGACACCACGGGCGAAACCGACTGGATGTCCATGATCAAGCGTACCTACGGAGAGGCCTTCGCCGCCCGGGATCTGGCACTGTGCCCTGGCAACTCGTACATGTGGGCCGAAGGCAATCTCGCTACGGAAATCGCACTGGAGACCCCGGGCATCGACACGCTCGACGTCGTCTACCTTGCGGACTCGGAGGTTAGCGTCGCGTCGACGATGTCGTTTTTGCGGATGTGCACGAAGCCGCAGTTCTACCTGCGCAACAACGAATTGTTGCAGTGGCCGTGGGCGACGCCCTATCAGGTTCATTTGCCCGGTGAGCACATGCTGCTCAACGCATTGCCGTGGGGCGGCGGTGGCGAGCCGATCTGGTACGAAGACGATCCGCGCGTGCGCAACTGCCAGACGCTCGTCTCGTTCAGGAATCAGGAACGCTTCAACGCGGTGGTCGGCCTGTTGAAGAAGTTCGAGGAGGAGTGCAGGCATCTCGACCCGGCCAGACAGGAAGAAGTCACCAATGAGTGGGGCAAGGCCGTTACGCAGGTCGAGCCGCCGCGCGAAAACCCAGACGTCAACCGTTGCACGCTGTCGTGTCAGGGACGGGGCAATACGAACTCCGTCAGCGTGATTCTGCGTGGCAATTCCCCCTATGCGCAAACGGGTGTGCTCGGTGCGGAAGCGGTGCGCCGCGTCTTGCGCGGTCAGTTGCATGCGGTGGGCTTCGTGTCGCCGGCATCTGCGTTCGGCGCGCGCAATCTCGTCGCCGCCCAGGCTGAAGAAGGGTATCTCGCCTACGAGATAAAGAGCGTTTGACGACAAATGGATGGCCCGCGTCACGCTTCGTGGCGCGAGCACGACAGCAGCGGAGGTCGAGATGGGCAAGGAAGTGTACGTCGCAGGCGTCGGCATGACGCCTTTCGGCAAGCATCTGGACACGAGCGTGAAGCAGCTCACACGCGCGGCAGTGGAGGATGCGCTCCGCGACGCCGGCTGTGACAAAGCGCAATTGCAGGGCGCGTTCTTCGGTAACTCCACGCAGGGACACATGGAGGGCCAGCATATGATCCGCGGCCAGCTTGCACTGCGTGCGATGGGTATCGACAAGGTCCCGGTAATCAACGTCGAGAACGCATGCGCTAGCGCGAGCACCGCGTTTCACCTCGCAGTGAATTACATCCGTGCCGGTGCCGCCGACATTGTGCTTGCAGTGGGCGCGGAAAAGATGTTCTCGACAGACAAGGCGCGTACCTTCAGTGCATTCGATGGCGCATGGGACGTCCATGACGCCGAGAACGGCAAGCGCAGGCTGCTCGAGATGGGTCATGGAGTCGAGCCTCCCGAGGGCAGCATCTCGGCTAAACCGTATAGCGTCTTCATGGATATCTACGCGGCGATGGGGCGCATGCACATGCGCGAATTCGGCACGACCCAGCGGCAGTTTGCCGCCGTGTCCGCCAAGAACCATAGGCATTCGGTCCACAATCCGCTCGCGCAGTACCAGCAGGCCTACTCGATCGAAGAGATTCTCGCCGCGCCGCCGATCACTTATCCGCTTACGTTACCGATGTGCTCGCCCATTAGCGACGGCGCGGCTGCGGCGATCGTGTGCAGCGAGGCCGGACTCGAGTTGCTCGGCGGACGACACTCACGGGCGATCCGCGTACTGGCGTCGGTGTTGCAGACGGGTAGTGATCGAGTGGCCACTGCGCTCGACCAGCATCTCGTCCGGCTCGGCTCCTTGAATGCCTATGAGCAAGCTGGCATCGCGCCGCGGGATGTTTCGGTCGCCGAGGTGCACGACGCGACGGCGATCGGGGAGATTATCCAGTCGGAAGTGCTTGGGTTGTGCGAACCGGGCATGGGTGGCGTGGCCGCGGAAAGGGGCGACACGACGCTCGGCGGACGGATTCCCATTAATCCGTCAGGTGGGCTCGAATCGAAGGGGCATCCGATCGGCGCGACCGGCCTGGGTCAACTCTACGAACTGGTCACCCAGCTGCGCGGCGAGGCGGGCGCTCGCCAGGTGCAGCGTGCCCGCATTGCAATTGCAGAGAACGGTGGTGGCCTGTGTGGCGTGGAGGAGGCAGTCGCCAGCATTACGATCCTCGGACGCTGAGCGTCAGGCGGTGACTGCGGGGAGAGCCCCTGCACACGCGCAAAAACACATAACATCAAGGAGACAGGTGCCATGAGCACAAGACCCGAGACTACATTGGCGGCACTGATTGCCAATCGCGTCGAGACCAGGCCGGACCTCGACGTGCTGACCGTCGAAGGCGCCGGGCTCCGGCCCGATGAGGTACGCACATACCGGCAACTATGGGAAAACGGTCAGCGGCTCGCACAGGTGCTGATCGATCTCGGCCTGCGTCCCGGCGAGCACTTCGGGTTGCTGATGGCCAATCACGCGGAATTCGTCGACGCAATGGTCGCGGCGTCGATTTCGGGCACGGTGTTCGTGCCAATCGATCCGCGAGCGAAAGGAGAGAAGCTGGCTTTCATGCTTGCGAGCGCGCAATGCCGCGGTGTCATCGCGGCCGACTACACGCTCGACAACCTCCTCGCCGTACGCGATTCGCTCGAAAAGTTATCCTGGGTTATCGGCCTCGAATCGGACGAGGGTGCGAGGCCGCTCGCGGATTTTCGCGGCGTGTTGTCCTTGCGCGCGTTGCTGCCGCAACGGGTGCCTCAGTTGGACGCGAGTTCCCACGATCCAGACGGCGCGATGCAGCTAATCTTCACCTCCGGCACGACGGGCGATCCGAAGGGCATCGTGATGACGCATCGGCGCTATTGCGCAACGTCGGCGGCAGTATCCGCGCTGTTTGGCTATGCGCCCAACGACAGACCCTATTCGGGGCTGTCTCTGACGCATGCCAACGCACAGATCGTGACCCTCGGTGCGTCGCTTACTGGTGGCATGCGTGCCGTGCTGTCGCGTCGCTTCACGAAATCGCGTCTGTGGGATATCGCGCGCACTTACCGCTGCACCACCTTCACGCTGCTCGGCGGCATGACCACCGCAATCTACAGCGAACCGGCCAAGCCCGATGATGCCGACAACCCGGTGCGCTTCGTGATTTCCGCGGGGATGCCGGCGGCAATCTGGAGCGCCTTCGAACAGCGTTTCGGTACCCACATCGTCGAGTTCTACGGTGCTGCCGAGGGCGGACTGACGGTCAATCCGGTCGGCGACGGTCCGGTCGGCAGCATCGGCAAGCCGGTGCCAAGTCTTAGGCACCGCATCATCGATGAGGACGGCAATGACTGCGCGCCCGGCGCGGCCGGCGAACTGCTGTTCCGGCCGGTGGACGGCTCGCCGTTCAAGGTCGAATACTTCGGCAATCCGGAAGCGTCGGCGAAGAAATGCCGGGACGGATGGCTGCACATGGGCGACGTCGTGCGCGAGGACGAGAGCGGCTGGCTCTTCTTCGAATACCGTAAAGGCGGTGGCATTCGCCACAACGGCGAGTTCGTCAATCCGGCTGCGATCGAGAAGGTTATCGCCGAATCGGGGTTGGTGGAGGACGTCTACGTCTACGGCGTCAAGGCCGCGTCAGGCGCGCCCGGAGAAAAAGATGTGGTTGCGGCGGTCGTGCCCAAGGATGCCGCGGGTTTCGATCCTCAGCAGGTATTCCGCACGTGCCGTGCAACGCTCGAAGCGAGCTCCGTCATCTCCTGGTTGCAGATCGTGCCGCAGATACCGAAGACCGCGTCGGAAAAGCCACTCGAGCGCTATCTGATCGAAATGTTCGATACGCAGCGCAGCAGTGTGATTGCCGAGCGGCCGTGACGGCTCGGGTACGAGCGATCGATTGCGGTTCGTGCGCCGTCTGTATCTGTCCAATGATGTTTGTCCAGTGACCACAACACGACATTCGAGATGACCAACTCGGGTCCCGGGCAGAGTGCTGCGTTTTTTGTGAATACGGAGTAGCCAATGAAAGTACTTGTTCCCGTTAAACGCGTCGTCGACGCGAACGTGAGGGTCCGCGTGAAGGCCGACGGCAGCGCCGTCGATATCGCCAATGTGAAGCTGTCGATGAACCCCTTCGACGAGATCAGCGTGGAAGAGGCCGTGCGCCTGAAAGAAGCCGGCGTGGCAAGCGAGGTGGTCGTCGTTTCGGCCGGCGTTCAGGCTTGCCAGGAAACGCTGCGTACCGCGATGGCGACCGGTGCGGACCGCGGCATCCTCGTCGATACCGAGGCGGAATTGCAACCGTTGGCGGTTGCGAAGCTGCTCAAGGCGCTAGTAGACAAGGAGCGGCCTCAACTGGTGATACTCGGCAAGCAGGCTATCGACGACGACTCGAACCAGGTTGGCCAGATGCTCGCGGCACTGCTCAGTTGGCCGCAGGCGACGTTTGCGTCGAAGGTCACCGTGGATGCAGGAATGGTCACGGTGACGCGCGAGATCGACGGCGGCCTTGAAACCATTGAAGTGGATTTGCCGGCTGTCATTACCGCCGATCTCCGACTGAATACGCCACGCTATGCCACGCTGCCCAACATCATGAAGGCGAAGAAGAAACCGCTCGATGTTGTGACACCGGATGCCCTCGGTGTCGATGTCACGCCACGGCTTAAGACGATGAAGCTCGCGGAGCCGGCAAAACGCGACGCCGGCATTCGCGTGGCCGATGCCGCCGAACTTGTCGACAAGCTGAAGAACGTTGCGCACGCCATCTGATAACCAAGGGGAAAGTAATGCCTGTACTCGTCATTGCTGAGCACGACAATCAGGTGCTCAAGACCGCGACGCTCAACGCCGTCGCCGCCGCCAATCGCCTTGGCGACGAAATTCATGTTCTCGTGGCCGGATCGCAATGCGCAAGGGTAGCCGAACAGGCGGCCAGCGTTGACGGCGTCACTCGCGTGTGGCTGGCCGACGCTGCCTACTACGGCCACGCGTTGGCCGAGAATCTGACGGCGCTTATTGTGAAGATCGTGGCGGATTACAGCCACGTGTTCGCGCCGGCCACTACGACCGCGAAGAATGTCATGCCGCGAGTGGCAGCGCTGCTGGACGTCGCGCAGATCTCCGAGATCGTTGCCGTTGAATCGGCGGATACGTTCGTGCATCCCATCTACGCCGGCAACGTGCTGGCGACGGTGCGGAGCACCGATCGCATCAAGGTCGTCACGGTTCGGACGACGGCCTTTGCGGCGGCCGCCTCGCAAGGAGGCGCGGCTGCGATCGAAGCGTTGGAGCCCGCCACCGAGGTGCCCGGCTCACGCTTCGTCAGCCAGCAACTCACCCGCTCCGAGCGCCCCGAGCTGACATCGGCGCAACGGGTGATCTCCGGCGGCCGCGGCATGGGTTCCAGCGAAAACTTCGCGCTTCTCGATGACATTGCTGACAAGCTTGGCGCGGCGGTCGGTGCGTCTCGGGCCGCTGTGGATGCCGGATTCGTGCCGAACGACTACCAGGTGGGCCAGACTGGCAAAGTGATTGCCCCGCAGCTTTACATTGCGGTGGGCATCTCGGGCGCGATCCAGCATCTGGCCGGTATGAAGGACTCGAAGGTGATCGTTGCGATTAACAAGGACGAGGACGCGCCCATTTTCCAGGTCGCCGACTACGGGATCGTTGGTGACCTGTTCAAGGTATTGCCGGAGTTGTCCCGAGAACTGGACAAACTCCAACAGGGTTGAACCGGGAGAACGTGATGAACACCTATATCGCACCGTTGCGCGACATGCAATTCGTGATGACGGAATTGGCGAGCCTCGACAAAGCACTGATCAACCCGGTCGATTATCCGATACTCATAGGTTATGTGTGCGGTGGATGGCAAATGGCCGGCGCCGCGCTTGCCGCGTCGATAAGCAATGCTGCTGGTGACGATCGGGATTTCGATCTGGCAAAGATCGCTACTGCGCATTTCTATGCAGACAGGATCCTGCCGACGACGAGTGCTCTCCTCGAAACAATCCGTTCGGGCGCGTCTGCCGCGCTCGGCTGACCCAGGAGTGAAGAGGGGAGGAAAAATAACAAGATGCTTTCTAGATCATTTAATTGGCTATACTAATTAAAATATGGAGACAAGAGTGAGGCGATTAGCATGTCTGGTATTGATAGCAGGGGCGACAAGTGGCAACACAATGGCACAAAGCGCGGGCAGCATCGTGGCGAGCGTGGGTGGCGCGTGGCTCGACTTTGGCGGTTCGTCCACGACGGCTTTGCAGAGTTCTTCGGCGGCAGGCACGTTCACGTCAACAGGAACGGGCGGGCAGGTCCACAACACGTTCACCGGCGAGCTTGTGTTGGGCTATTTCATCACCGACAACATCGCCGTTGAGCTAGCTGGCGGCGTGCCACCGAAGCTAAAGCTATACACTCAGGGGACAGCGGCGCCACTCGGGCCGGGAGGGCCAACGCTCAGCCTTGACAACCTGAAACCGATTGAGAGCGCGAGAGCGTGGCCGCCGGTTCTGTTCTTTAAGTACTATTTCGGCGCGGCGCAGTCGAAGCTTCGCCCGTTCTTGGGTGTCGGCGTCAACTACACGTGGTACTCGCATATCGAGCTCAATTCGACTTTCAGCGGCGCGTTGCAGCAATTCGCCGGACCTGGCGGCCAGGTCAAGGCCTCGCTTAGCCCTTCATGGAATCCTGCATTCAATGCGGGCGTCTCTTACAACATAAGCAAGAACTGGTACGGGACCGCCTCGGTGACTTATTTGCCGCTCAAGACGAACGCAACTGTAACCGCGGTCGCTGCCAACGGACAGTCCGTCCTAACCAACACAGCGCGTATTACGGGCAATCCATGGATTGGTTTCGTCGGGCTTGGATACCGGTTCTAGCCAATCCATCGCGACGGCGCGCGTCGGCTTCGTCATTCCCACTCAAATTTGGAGGCGAACTTTCCGGATTCACCGGCGCAGTTTTAACGCGATATCCAGCTTTGCAATCCATTCGGCGCTGTCGAGCGACGCGCCGAGCAGACTCTCGATGCGTTCAAGCCGGTAAACGAGTGTGTTGGGATGGATGCCCAGTGCCTCGGCGGTAGAACGACGGCGCCGGCCTTCAGAGAGAAATGTTGTTAGCGTTGCCAGCAGATCCGGCTCGTTGTCCAAAGGTGTGACCAGTGACTCCAGATAGCGCAGTACGTTTGACTTGGCCCGCACACTTTCTTCCAATGCGATTGACGAGTACCGGTGAACCTTGCGGTTCGCACGGTTCTGCGGCGCCAGTTCCATCGCCCGGATCGCCTCGGCTGCGGACGCAGCCCAGCCGGGCGCGCCTTGATTCATCAACCCGACTCCAATGGCGCGGACGCCGTGTTCCGACGCCGCGACATGCTCAGCACAATCGAGAGCGGCCCGGTCGCACTGGCTGATGGTGCCACTGCGGCCACAAGGCACCCACGCGACGATGCGTCCGCGATGCCATACGTGGACGAGCATCTCGGGCTCGACACTGAAATGGCGCGAAACCGTCAGCGCGAGCCGGTTGCACTCGCTCGTGCGTATGTCCGGTGGGAGCTTGTCCAGCGCTGCATCGATGGCAAGCGCGACGCGTGGCAGCGTCGCGTCGAGCCCCAGCGCCCCGACCGCTTCGAGAAAGCTGTCCTTGTCGTCCGGCGTATGGAATACCACCGTATAGAGCTGGTGAAGAACCGAATCTCGCCACCGGGTCTGGTGGTACTCCTCGACGGCATACGCTTTCGTGACGATCTGCGCCATCCCGTCGAAATAGTCGAACAAGTACTGCGGAATGCTGAAAAACAATTCGTCTGTGAGAACCTGGTTGGCCCGCGCAAGTTCGGTCGTGACGCGCCAGATTTCCCTCGATCCCAACTGAAACGCGCGCAGCATGGATTGCAAGGGCACACGTTGATGTACACGTCGGCGCGCCGATTCTTCGACATCTGCCATGACAGCGCCGGCGGGCGGCGAGCCCGCCAGCAGCATGCCGAACCACAGATCTGCCGCCTTGGTGATGGACTGAAAAATGTCGTCGCGCACAGCTGGCGGCAACGTCTCGTACCCCTCAATCTTCATCAAGGACGAGTAGATGCGTTCGACCAGGATCGATGGATCCTTCGCGAGCGCGGCGATTTTGTCGTGCAGTTGGCTGCTGATTTCAGGAACAGTGAATGACACGGCGGGTTCAACCATGGGGCGGGAAGTATCAGGAGGAAGGCGCAGCGGGGCGATTCCCAGGATCGTACAGGAATCGGCGAAGAATTCACCGAGGGGAGGACCTCGACCGGGTCCTCGTTGAATCCACCAGGTTGACTTGTGCGGATCACCAATTTACGACCATCCGGAACATGCCTAGCATCAAGGGATTCGCTACATCGGTCCAATCCGGAGGCCGATTCAATCGAACTCCAGACACCGTGTGCTGTTCGGACACTTTCCGAACCTATCTTCAGACCTATGCAGCGCCGGACCAATCTCTGCGGTATTCGGCTCATTGCGTGGCTTCAATCTAAAGCGGCATCTCTGTCGATGCAAGAGTTGGTTAGATGAATTTATCGAACGTTTTGAGTTGGGGGTCACTGTCGGCCGGAGGCTTCCTGCTCGATGGCTGCGCGTTGGCGCCGTCGATCCCGCTGTTCGGCGCCGCGTTTCCCGACTGGCTGTTTTGCGTGGTCGGGGGCGTTGCTGCAACAGTCGTCGTCCATTTGATGCTGAACCGGCGCGGCTCGTGCCAGGCGCTCGCGCCGCATGCGATCAGCTATCCAGCGCTCACCGCTGTGTTTGCCATGGCCGCGTGGCTAATATTTTTTTCCCGCTAATGACGCGTATCGTATATGAATGACACCGCTCGCGCGTCACGGCGCACAAAAAGACTGCCGGCTGCGGCGATCCTCCTGCTCGCTGTCATCCTGCTTTGCGTCGTCCTGTGGCGACTCGATCACGCGCCCAGCACCGATGACGCTTACGTGTACGCCGATACCATCAACGTAGTGCCCGAAGTCAGCGGCCGCATCGTTGAGTTGCCGGTCCGGGACAATCAGGCGGTCAGGCAGGGCGATCTCCTCCTGCGGATCGATCCGCGCCCTTACCGGGCCGCGTTGGATCAGGCGCAAGCCCGTCTCGACACGCTCAACAAGCAGATTGTATTGACTCAGCGCTCGGTGAACGCGCAGCAGTACAACGCCGATTCGGTGAAGGCTGCGGTCGAACGGGCTCGCGCAGCGGCCAATCAGGCCACCGACACGCTGCGCCGGACCGAGCCGTTGCTCGGGCAAGGCTACGTTTCGGCTGAGGAAGTCGATCGTGCACGTACCGCGCAGCGCTCCGCACAGGCAGAACTCAACGCGTCGACGCTGCAGGCGCAACAGGCGGCTGCTGCCGTCAGCGGTGTGGATGCGCTCGTTGCCCAGCGCGCCGAAGCAGAGGCTCAGATCAAGATTTCCGAATTGAATCTTGAATTTACTGAGGTGCGGGCGCCGTTCGACGGTCGTGTCGTCTCGCTTCGCACGACGGTGGGCCAGTTTGCTTCAGCGTTGAAGCCCGTGTTTACGTTCATCGATACCCGGCATTGGTACGTCGTCGCCAACTTCCGGGAAACGGAGTTGAAGAACGTCCGGACGGGTACGCCGGCTACCGTGTACCTGATGAGCGACAGCGGAAAGCACTTCACCGGCGTCGTCGATTCGGTTGGCTACGGCGTGTTGCCGGATGACGGCGGCGTGGTGCTTGAGGGACTTCCGCGGGTCCAACGCAGCATCAATTGGGTCCATGTGTCGCAACGCTTCCCCGTCAAGATCGCGGTGAATAATCCGGATCCCGGATCGTTCCGCATTGGCACGTCGGCCATCGCAACACTCGAGCGCGGCAACGCAGCAGCACAGGCGCGATGAAAGCACTCATGGACGCGACCGGCTATCTCCCGAGTGGTTTGCTGCGATTTGCCGGCCTTCTAGGCGACGAGGTCCGTTCTTACCCCGGGCGGGCAAACCTCATGCTCCGCTGCCTGCTAGCAAGCGCGATCGTGATTATTGTCTCGATGGCATTTCAGGTGCCGTTTCTGGCGCTGTCGCTGGTCGTGGTTTTCTTCGTGACGCAGTCGAACGTCGTAATGACGCGTCTCATCGGCGTGCTGTTCATGCTTGGAGCGACGCTCGGGATCGGCAGCGCGATTCTGGTGTTCAAGCTGACCTACGATTATCCGCTGCTGAGAATCCTGATGTCGGTGGCGCTCTTCTTTCTCTGCGTTTACATGACGCGCGTCACAAAAGTCGGCGCCGTATTCTTCCTGGTCGGCATCTTCGTCATCTATTTGCAGTCGTTCGTCGACATGACTGACCAGCCGGAAGCACTCGTTCGCATTTCGCTGTGGATCTGGGTCGCGGAGAGTTACGCGATCGCGGTCACGCTGGTGATCAACACGTTGTGCCTACCTGCGGAGCCAGCAAGGCAACTCGAGAGCGCAATGCTGGGGCAGTTAGCGGCGGTTGACGCGCGCCTGACCGCGCTGGAGTCCGGCGCACCGAGCCCGGGTGGCATCGATGCGGGCGACGTTCAGGCCGGCATGCTGACATTGCAGAAGCTGCTGCGTTTCTCGACGATGCGCGATCGCGATTTCCGGCGATGCCAGACCTTCCATCTCGCGCGCGTCACAGCCGTATCGCGGTTGTTCGCGGCCGCGGCCCATCTGCCTGACGATGCCGTGGGCGTCCAGGCTGGCGTGGTGCGGGCGCTGCGCGAAGCGTGCAAACGCCTCGCCAAGGCCATCCAGACGGGCACGCACTTAACCCTGCCAGACGCGCTAACGAACGCCGCTGACGAAGGCATGCCGGGTGCGCTGCGGGAGATGCAAAACGCGCTCCGGGCTTTCGCCGACCGCTCGGCCACGCCGGACTCCAACGAATCGGAAGGCGAAAAGGAACGCCTGTTCGTGCCCGACGCATTCTCGAACCCGGTATACGGGCAATTTGCCTTGAAGACGCTATTGGCGGCGATGCTCGGGTATTTATTCTACCTGGCGACAGACTGGCAGGGCATTCATACGATCATGCTGACGTCTCTGATCGTTGCGCAACCAAGCCTCGGCGCGACAGGCCGTAGGTCCATTCTGCGCCTTGTCGGCGCTGCGATCGGCAGCATCATCGCGCTCATCATGGTGGTATGTGTCGTGCCGCGCATCGACGGAATCGTCGGGCTGTTGCTCATGTCGCTGCCCGTGCTCGCCCTTGGTGCCTGGTTGACAGCGGGTTCGGAACGGATCAGCTATGCGGGCACGCAGCTCATGTTCACGTTTTCGCTTGCGCTGTTGGAGCAGTTCGGTCCGACGTCCAACCTTACCGAGATCCGGGACCGGATGATCGGTATCGTGCTTGGCGTTGCCATCTCGGCCGTTGTGCACGCAACGCTGTGGCCCGAGGCGGAGGGCGAGGCGCTCCGCCAACGCATCGCCCGGCTGCTGCGCCGGCTTGCGGCGCAGCTTCGGCAGCAGGGCGACAAGGCGGCGCCGGCGGCGCTATGGGCCGAACTTGGAGATTGTGAGGCCATGGCCGCCCGCGTTGCGCTGGAACCCGGCTGGCAATTGAGCGAAGGACAGCAGGAAGAGTTTCAAATCCACGTACAGACGATGCTTGCGCAGACACGCGAGATCCTGTTGGCGGCCCACGCCTTCGACGCGGAACGACGGGCGCAGCCTGTTAAGGCGCCAGGCGCTGACCGTGCGGCCGCAATATTCGGAGAGAGGGCCGGTGCATCGCTGGAGTGTTACGCGCTCGACTTGACCGAGCGCCCGGAGGCCGTGCGCGCGCCGACTCCCGTTCCTCCGGATTCGCCAGCGACAAGTTGGCGCGTCGATCAAGCAGCGTCCCGGACGGAAACAGCCCAAGTTGCCTATGAGCGATTAATTGTGCGCGCCAAACATCTGATCGAGCAGGTCTCAACCTTACCGGGCTGGAGCGTTGCCTCGGCCGACACCACTTTCATCACGCGAGCATCGCAAGCATGACCGCCTTTTCAGTTCCGCTTTTGTGCCGCTGGCTGCGCCGCGGTGTGACCGCCGCATTGGTGTGCTCACTGTCGGCATGCGCGTTGATCCGGCACGATGAGAAACCATTGGCCGAGATTGTGCCCGAGCAAATCCGGATCCCCGACGACATTCAGTTCAAGGGCAGTGGGTGGCCGGCGCAGCAATGGTGGAGCGCATACGGCGATCCGCAACTCGATTCGCTCATCGCTCGCGTGCTTGCTACATCGCCGACGGTCGTGATCGCGCGGACACGAGTTGCACAGGCAAAGTCGGGCATCGACCTCGTTCGCGCCGGAACCAACCTTCAGGTGACAGCGCTCGGTTCCGTGGACCGCGAGCGCGTGTCGTCCAATGGCTTTCTCGGCGCGTATTCGGGCAACGAGCCCGCGATCGGTGCAACAGGACCATGGTACACCGAGGGCATCGTGGGGCTGGGTGCCAGTCTCGACATCGACATCTGGGGCAAGCAGCGAGCGCAGGTCGAGGCCGCCATCGGCGTGCAGAATGCGCGGCATGCCGAGTTGTCGGCGATAGAGCTTGAACTATCCACCGATGTTGCCACGCTTTATTACGGCATCCAGACGACCTATCAGCTGATTGACGTTCTTGAACAATTGCACGAGGTGGCCGCGTTTGCGGTGGATGCGCACGCGGCTCGGGCGGCACGCGGCCTCGAGCCGATGACCCAGACCGAGCTTGCGCGTGCACAGCTATTGGCGACGGAGCGCCAGATCGTTGCGGCGCGCGGCCGGGTCAAGCAGCTACGCGAATCGCTGCGTGCGCTGCTCGGCGCAGGCCCTGATGACCTTGCTGAAATCAAAGCTGTACCGCTGCCGCAGCCCCAGGCTGCACTGCCGCCGACGCTTTCATACGAGCTGCTCGCACGGCGCCCGGATCTGCAGGCGATGCGCTGGTATGTGCAATCGTCGTTCAGTCGGATCGATGCCGCGAAAGCTGCCTTTTACCCGAGCTTCGACATCAAGGCGTTCTTCGGTGTCAACGCGCTGCATCTTGCCGATCTATTCACGCATGCCAGCCAGCAGATCAATGTGATCCCCGGTCTGTATCTGCCAATCTTCGACGGTGGCCGGCTCAATGCGAATTTGGGAAATGTTCGGAGCGCGAGCAACATGTTGATCACGCAATACAACCAGGCCGTCCTGAACGCCGTGCGTGATGTTGCGATGACAGGCAGCAGGCTGCAGGATCTCGACGACGAAGCGAAGCTGCAGGCGCAGAAGATCGATGCGGTCTCGTTCGCGCAGGCGAGCGCGCAGGCGCACTTCGAGCGGGGCGTCGCAAGCCGGCTTACAGCGATGGATGCCCGCCAGGCTGTGCTGGTCGAACGCGTCTCCATGCTGGAGCTGGACGGGCAGCGCTTGAGTCAGGACATCGCGATGTCGAAGGCGCTTGGTGGCGGCTATCGAGCGGAGTCGCCCGTTGTTGTGAAGGTGCGATAGTGTCAACGGCATTGAACAACCCAAATCTGGCCGTGGACGCGAGCGAAGATCTGACTAGCGACTTCAGGCTTCTATTCCGTGTCCAGGCATTGGTGAAGCGACTGGTGAACCAGAAAATGCTGTCAGTTCTAGGCATTACGTTTTCACAGGGAAGCGCGCTTCTCCACCTCATGCGTAGTCCTGAGGTTTCGTGTCAGGAGCTTGCGCAGTTGCTCGGATGCGGTACGAGCCGGGTATCGCGGCTGGTACATGAACTGGAGAAGCAGCGACTCGTTGAAAGCCGGCGTGACGGCACCGACCGGCGCGTATTGCAATTGGCGCTGACTCCAGAAGGTGCCGCGCTTGCACATCGGGTGCCACTGGTCCTGCGCGATGCGGAGCATGCCGTTCTAGCCGTTCTTCCAGGCGACGAGCAGCGATGCTTGCTCAAGTTTCTTTCCCGGTTGGTCCTCAATGTCGATCGGCTTAGTTGCGCCATCGAGGCATGAAGAAAAGCGTGAGAATTTATGGACAGGCTTCAAAATATGCGCGTGTTTTTGGATGTCGTAGAGGCGGGCAGTTTCACCGCCGCGGCCCGAAACGCGCAACTTTCGACCGCGCGCACCTCACGCGCGGTGGCAAAACTGGAAACGCAATTGCGCACGCGCCTTCTGGACAGGACAACCCGGCGTGTCGCGCTCACCGATGCGGGCGAACGATATTTGCAGCGCTGTCAGCAGGTCCTCGCCTGCGTCGAGGATGCGGAAGCCGAGGCGCGTGATGCCTGTGCACCTCCCAAGGGCAAGCTGCGAGTTCACGCAATGACGAGCATTGGGGTGAGCTACATCTTGCCTATCATCCGCGATTATCAACATCGCTACCCGGAAGTGATGGTCGATCTCACGCTCGCGCCGCGTATCCCCGACATGATGGGCGAGGGGTACGATGTTTCGATCATACTCAGTGACCGGGTGCCCGAGTCGGGATTGGGATCGCAACTGCTCGGCCGCGCGTTCAGCGTAGTCTGCGCGTCGCCCGCTTACCTGGCAAAGTACGGAGTTCCTGGAACGCCTGCCGATCTGACGAATCACATCTGTCTACGCATGAGGGCGGTGGAGTCTCCTCAAGGCCAATGGACCCTGGATGGCCCACGCGGCGTCGAAACCGTTGCACTGCCACCGGCTTCTCTGCAGGTCAACCATGTCGGCGGGATGGCGGCCGCAGTGCGTGAGGGCATGGGCCTCGCTATCCTGCCAATTTATACGTTGATGGACTCGCTCATGAGCGGCGACATTGTCCGGGTCATGCCTGACTACATTTCGCATTCGACCAACGTCTACGCACTTTATCCGTCGCGTCAGCACTCTGACGCGAAGACCCGATCGTGGGCCAATTTTCTGCATGATCACCCACTTGAAACATTGATGCCCCAGTTGCCCTCGCCGAGCGAATTGACAGCAGCATGATGTTGCGCGCGTGATAACTGCTCTCTGTGCGAAAAGCGTCAAGTTTGCGTGATCTATGTTAGTGCGTAGAGTTGGTTATCTCGGTTTTGCTGGTTATATGTAGGATTACGTATCATGTGTGTGGTGAATAGCATCGCCAGTTGCGTCCACGTGGATGAAAATGATCCACTGTTGCGCGATGGCAAATAATTTATTGGCGGAATGAAGGTTACCGGATAGAACATTCTGGACTACCATTCGCCGTGCTCCAACAACGCCGAATGATTAGAAGGAAGGTATGGATATCAAATCAATCCGGGAATCCGCTTTTGCGATGCCGGTTCACAATCCCGCTTACCCCCGCCCTCCGTTCCGGTTTATGAATCGAGAGTACTTCATCATCTCGTATGAGACGGACATCGACGCACTGCGCGCCGTGGTGCCGCAACCGTTGAAGCCGGAAAACGCACTGGTTCACTACGAATTCATTCGAATGCCTGATTCGTCCGGTTTCGGCGACTACACGGAAAGCGGTCAGGTGATTTCCGTGCGCGACATGGAAGGGCGCCTCGCTAACTATACGCATTCGATGTACCTCGACGATGAAGGCCCGATCGCGGGCGGCCGTGAAATCTGGGGTTTTCCGAAAAAACTTGCAAGCCCGACGCTTTCCGTAGACGGCAACGATACGCTGCTCGGCACGCTCAATTACGGCACGCAACGCATCGCAACGGGCACGATGGGCTACAAGTACAGCGCTCTCGATATAGAGACCGAGCGCGGCAAGCTTGCCGATACCCCGAACTATCTGCTCAAGGTTATTCCCCACGTCGATGGCACCGCGCGCATCTGCGAACTCGTGCGTTTCTATCTGCGCGACGTGACGGTGCTCGGGGCGTGGAGCGGGCCGGCCGCGCTTGAACTGCATCCTCACGCGCTTGCTCCGATCGCCGATCTGCCGGTGCGTCGCGTGGTCAGCGCGCGTCATGTGATTGCCAACCTCACGCTCGACATTGGCGAAGTTGCGTTCGACTATCTCGCACCCGCTGCCACAGCGAAATCGCACGATGACGCGCTGGAACTCGCGCTCAATTCTTAAGTCTTCTTTTCAGGAAATCAATATGTCGCTTCAAAAAAAGGTCGCTGTCGTCACGGGTGCAGCAAGCGGAATCGGTGAA
Source organism: Paraburkholderia sp. BL6669N2 (assembly GCF_003387275.1). NCBI lineage: Bacteria > Pseudomonadati > Pseudomonadota > Betaproteobacteria > Burkholderiales > Burkholderiaceae > Paraburkholderia > Paraburkholderia sp. BL6669N2. Next base: position 4,377,055 of record NZ_QUNA01000002.1, read on the forward strand.
CAATGCGCCCGCCAGATGGCGAGTCTCGGTGCGGCCGTTGTGATCGCCGACCTGAATCTCGAGAACGCGCAGAAAGTTGCGGCGAGCATCGTTGAAGCAGGTGGCAAGGCACTGGCTGTCGCGATGGACGTGACGAACGAAGAGGCCGTCAACGCCGGCATCGACCATGCTGCAAGAGAGTTCGGCGGTATCGATGTACTCGTGTCGAACGCAGGCATCCAGATCGTCGCGCCGATCGAAGAATACGCGTTCTCCGACTGGAAGAAGATGCTTGCAATTCATCTGGACGGCGCATTCCTCACGACGAAGGCCGCTATCAAGCATATGTACGCGGGGAAGCGCGGCGGCTCGATTGTCTATATGGGCTCGGTGCACTCACACGAAGCCTCGAAGCTGAAGTCAGCCTACGTGACCGCCAAGCACGGTCTGCTTGGCCTCGCACGCGTCGTGGCGAAGGAAGGTGGCACGCGCGGTGTACGTGCGAACGTCGTCTGTCCCGGTTTTGTGCGCACACCGCTCGTCGACAAGCAGATTCCCGAGCAGGCCAAGGCACTCGGCATCAGCGAGGAAGATGTCGTGAAGAACGTGATGCTAAAGGAAACAGTTGACGGTGAATTCACAACGGTGGAAGACGTCGCGAACACGGTTGCATTTCTTGCTGGTTTCGAATCGGCGGCTTTGACTGGTCAATCGGTGATTGTCAGCCACGGCTGGTCGATGAACTAAGGAATCTATATGCGCAGCGACACAAAGAAGATCAGCGAACAGCCGGGTGATGCATTTGTGTTGCCGCGTTATGATGAGATCGCCCTCGTTTTGCAGGGCGGCGGTGCGCTCGGCTCCTATCAGGCAGGCGTGGTGGAAGGACTTGTCCAAGCGGGCGTTGAACCGGACTGGATTGCAGGTGTGTCAATCGGCGCACTGAATACGGCAATCGTCGCGGGAAATCCGCCGGAAAGTCGCGTCGCAGCACTGCGCGGCTTCTGGAATGCGATCTGTCATCCGCTCGACTGGGCAGGGAATGTCAGCGCGTGGGCCTTGCCGGGTTTGGGGCTGCACGATTTGTCCCGTAAGTGGGCCAGCATGTGGGCCGCCGGCCGCGCATTGACGGAAGGACAGCCGGGTTTCTTTGCGCCGCGCTTTCCGCTGCCAATGGCTGGCTTCGGCAAGCTCGAGCCGAACCGGATCAGCTACTACGACACAGCCGCGCTCAAGGCGACACTGCTTCAATTCGCCGACTTCGACCGCATCAACGACGGCGGTATACGTGTGTCGGTCGGCGCGGTGAATGTCCGCACGGGCAATCTTACCTATTTCGATAACACGAAGATGCGCCTCGAGCCCGAGCATTTCATGGCTTCGGGCGCGTTGCCACCTGGTTTTCCTGCGGTCGAAATCGAAGGTGAATACTACTGGGACGGCGGCCTGGTGTCGAATACGCCGCTTACTGAGGTCCTAAGAGACTCTGACCACAAGGACACGCTGGTTTTCCAAGTCGACTTGTGGAGCGCGCAAGGCAACGTTCCCGGGGACTTTCTTGACGTCTCGGAGCGTGCGAAAGACATTCAATATTCGAGCCGCACGCGTGCGGTCACGAACATGCTTGCGGAGCGGCAGAAGCACGCGCGCTTCATCAAGGAGCTGATCGAACATGTGCCGAATTCGGTACTCAAGGCCGATCCGCTGTTCCGCCTCGCCGAGCAGGCCGCCGACGGCAGCGCGATTAACGTCGTGCATCTGATCTACAGGAACAAGCCATACGAAGGACACTACAAGGACTACGAGTTCAGCGTCGATACAATGCGTGAACATTGGCAAAGCGGTTTCGACGATATCCGCGACTCGTTTTCGCATCGTGAATGGTTCGACGTACCGAGCCGGGAACAGGGCTTCGTCACTCATGACGTGCACCGTGAGGCTGAGTGGGGGGCCGAGTCCGATCACTCAGTGTTGGATGCGATTGCGCACGCCGCCGGGGAGAAAGCAGCGTGATTGTGGAGGGCTTGTATCGTCAGATTGTGAATCGAGTTGGCGCCGGCGACCAAAAGGGGCAATTTTCGGAGGCAGCAGGACCGGTTGCATGTGTTACTGCGGACACGAAACTTATTCTGTTAGCCATAGCAATCGGAATTGTTAGCGCCGTTGCGCTTATTGGAATTGAGCTCCTCGTTCTGTATAAAGACATTCTCGTCTTCATTCCGGAAATCATTGTTGAAACTCTGCGGATGATCGTCACTCCGTTATAGGATTTTCGCGCAACTCCCTTGTGTGCCGTCGCGATTACACGCGGGCAAGCGTACAAGTTCCCAACGAAGGTCAATCAAGATCGGCATCTCACCAGATCATCAATGTCAGAAGGGCCGAAAGCATGGTCGACACGGAGTCAATGTAATGCACTCCCTACACTTTGAGCCAGTCTTGCTCGCCAGCGCCGCACATTACTTGCTACACGTTCTCGCCGCAACGTTGATAGTCGTTGGGGGCTGGTGGATATCGAACAGAATTGCCAGTCTCTTCCTCCGGGCATTTTCCCATACTCATGCGGATCCGACTCTCGCACCTATGCTCAAATCGATGAGCGCATGGTCAGTGAGGCTCCTGGTTGGCGTGGCGGCCTTGAACGAAGTGGGTATCGCGACCGCCAGCGTGCTCGCTGTGCTTGGCGCCGCCGGGTTAGCAATCGGCCTCGCGCTGCAGGGGACGCTGCAGAATATTGCAGCAGGAATGATGCTTTTGTTGCTGCGTCCATTTCGTGCCGGCGACTTGATTGAAGGCACGGGCGCTACCGCTGGCATCGTGCGCGAAGTAGGGCTCTTTACGACACACGTAGAGCGCACAGACGGGAACGCGGTTTTCGTGCCGAATAGCCAAATCTGGAGTAACCCCGTTATTAACTACACTAGGGGAGGAACTCGACGAATAGAGGTCGAGGTAGACATGGCAGAGCACGCCGATGTGGACGAGGCGCTCGCACAGTTGAAGACACTTGTCGACAATGAGCCGCGCGTGCTGAAGGGCGAGACGCTGGCGCCCGTCGTGAACGTGTCGGCGTATCCGCAATCAGGCGGCGTTCGCTTGAGGATTTCTGCGTGGGTGAGAGAGGCGGACCCACACCATGTACAGGATGACTTGCGAGCTCACGTGCACCGAACTCTCGATCAGGCTGGCGTACTCTGCCGTCAAAGGTGTCCAGTCGATCGAAATGCCAATCGACCTGTGACTGATACGATTTTTCCGTATCGATCTTAGTCTGTTTTTATGATCTTTTACCGCGAGACTGCGAGCCGCGCGGGGTTGCGCCGAGTCGATCGACCAGCCTTGGGCGTCGGGAACATCAAGTGTAAGAGCGAGGACGACACGTGCCCGGTGTCAAACTCCTGAAATTCGGTAACTTTCGGCAGTTACCAAGATGAAATGAAGAAGATAATAGAATTGAAGGCGAGTCTGGCACAACAGGCGTTGTTCGCTACATCGGACGCGAAAACAATTGAGCTTCTTGCGAACGCTGCGCGGGTAAAGGACTTCAAAAGCGGTACCTATGTGACGTTTCAAGGAGAAGTCGAATCACCGCTGCTACTCGTTCTATCGGGGCAGCTAAGAGTGTCGAGTCTGTCGGCGAAAGGCGACGAAGCACCCATCCGAACTGTCTCCGCGGGTGGATCCACGGGAGCGGTTCCAATCATTTCGAACCGACCAAGTAACGTCAATGTGATAGCCAATCGTGAGAGCACGGTTGCAATACTAGGCCGGACGCTCGCTCGCCAATTACTTAGCGAGCCTCGAGTGTCAGTTGCGCTGAACGGCCTTCTCGCGTCGGTGGTTGGACGCCTGGTCGATTTCCACGGCAGGCGTGAATTTCCGCGCGCCGCAGCGCGCGTCGCTGCGGTGATCGTTGATGAACTGGATTTGGCTGCTGATTCGGATGCAGCGCCGGCTGGACCGCCAAGTCAGGCGACAATCGCTGCGATGGCGAAGGTGAGTCGAGAGACAGTTTCACGAGTGCTTTCGTCTCTAGAACTTCGAGGTCTTATCGCCAAGGAGGGTCGCCGTATCCGCATTCTCGGCCCAGATGCATTGCGCGCGCTGGGCAATGGATAGGCTGGCTGTTTCAAATCTCGATAAGCCCGCAGGTCAGCAGTGACCGTCTGAAATAGGCCAATTCGTTCCGCGAAAAGTACTTATTAATACGCGGGAAACACCGGCAGTGACGAACGATATCGTGGAGCGCTCCTCTCAGAGTTTTCCGCGACGGGACATTGCAGCTGTCCGAGGCCGAGACGCGTCTGCCATCTACACGTTGGCGCATACCGTTTCGGTGACGCATTCGTCTCGTGCAGCCGTGCAGCGAACATACGCAGTTTGAAGCGCGCCAAATTGTGGCCTGCAGCGCGCGGCCCCGAACGACCATTCAAACAGACCGTTAGGGGCCATCCATCCAGCGATGAACCGGCCGATGCTATTCGAGCAAATTGATCACGGGAAAATAAAGCCCGTACAAAGATCACCCACCTATTGGCGCGCAAGCGTCCCGCGATAGCCGGCAAACGAAGCGAGAGGCAATTCGTTGACTGGGTTGAAACGTCAAAGCGCACAGGCGTCTGGAGTTGCGAACCGGATAGCCTGAACATTCCGGTTTTGGTCATAAAAATGTACGGAAGCCGCCACGCTACGTGTATTGACTGCATGGGGCGACGGCAGATCCTCGGCGCGGATGCCGCGCGATCAAGCGGCGGCCACGACGGTGAGCAGGTCAGTTTGCAACGGGTCCGTCTCGTGGCGATCATCTTCAGGTGCCGCTGCGATTAGCATCGAGTGCGGTAGCGCGCGGTGGATCGTCCGAGGCTAGAAAAGATCGCAATGTCTCAGCGTCGGTGAAATCGTCGTATCGACGCGCCGAATGGAGCAGTACCATGACGACGGGTTTGCCAGCAATGGTCGCTTGCATGACGAGGCAAATTCCCGCTTCGTTGATGAAACCTGTCTTCTGTAGACCGATGTGCCATCGTGGGTCGCGAATCAGTGCGTTGGTGCTGTGATAGTCGAGGAGGCGTTTGCCAGTATTCACCGTGTAGCCGTGGTCCGTCGAAAAATCGCGAATCAACGGGTACTGATAAGCGGCTTCGACCAACTTGACCAGATCCCGCGCGCTCGACACATTGTGGGTGGTTAATCCTGTAGGGCTCTCGAAGTGCGTATCGGCCATTCCGAGAGCCTTGGCTTTCTCGTTCATTGCCGCAATGAAGGCGGGGCGTCCGCCGGGAAAGTAGCGTGATAACGCGGCTGCCGCGCGATTTTCAGACGACATGAGAGCGATGTGCAACATGTCTTGTCGGCTGAGCACAGAGCCGACGGTTAGCCTCGAGCCGGTGTGCTTTTCGTAATCGCGATCCGCATCGGTCACCTGAATCATTTCTGTCAAGGAAGCTTTCGAATCTAGCACCACCATCGATGTCATGAGTTTGGTGACAGATGCGATCGGCACAACTGCGCGCGAATTTTTGTCGAACAAGGTTTCACCGGTTTTCTGGGCGACTACATAGGCGACAGATGAGCTAAGTTCGGGGCCGCCTGATGTCTTGGGAAATTCGTGCGGAGACCTCGTCAGTCTCGCACGTGGCTCGAAGGCCACGGTATGCACAATTCCGTGAGGCTTGCGCAAGGCCGTCATGTTCTCGGCGACGCCAGCGTTCGCGCGGGTTGCATTCTCGCTAACGTGGCTTCCGCGTAGGTGCTTCGACCTCATATTCCGCAGGGATGCCGGATGGAGGCTTTCTGCTTGCCTCGTCGCGTCGCTAGCTGGAACTGCGGTGGTTAGCGCGGTCCCCTCTGCGCGAAGCGACGGTGCTGCGTGGACCTCCACCGATTTGCCGAAACAGGCGGTGATGACCAGTGCCGGCAGCGTGGCCGACAGGGCGACCGTCTGTGCCATACAGTGCGCCGCTGTAAGCGACGATCGCAGTGTGATTTTCATTGCACCTTTTTTGCATGTATTGCTCGAAAACTTGGGGCGATTTTATTGAGGCACGCGAAGATTAGCAATTGAAATTGCCTAACAGCCTCCATTTGTTTATTTTTCATTAGACAGTATCTACATTTTTTTTTGCGGAGTGAGAAACGATCATTCGAACGTTGCTGATATGCGATGTATGGGACAAGTTCCGGGGCGTCGCACGATCAAGCGGGTGCATCGTTTCTGTGTGGAAAATACAACTTCGTGCCGCGCTGCCGTCATCGAACGTCCGTCCCGCTTATGCGTCGCACTTCTCCATTTTTTGAAATTTTCTCTTTCAGTTTGTGAATTATTTCATGTTCCGGCTTGCGCTTAATCTTCCGCTGCAAACAGCGATTTCATCTCTGGCGCCGTGGAGCAACTCGCACTGCGCGATTGCGATCACGAAAATCAATTTTCCGAAAAAGGCTACTCTGATGAAAAAGAGGATTCTGGGCACAGCGGTGCTCGCGGCGTTCGCGTCGGCAGCACATGCGCAAAGCAGCATTACCCTCTACGGCACACTCGACAATGCCGTAGCGTGGTTTGGAAACCAGCAAGGCAAATCGGGTTCGGGCGGCACTTTCCAACTGTTTGGCGGCAATCTGTCGGCGAACAAATGGGGCCTCAAAGGCACGGAGGATCTTGGCTCCGGACTGTCCGCCATCTTCAACGTCGAAAGCGGCTTCAATGGCAACAACGGGGCTCTCGGCCAGGGTCAGCGCATCTTCGGCCGAACGGCAATCGTGGGCCTGAACTCGAACAGTGCGGGCAAAGTCACGGTCGGTCGCCAGTATGATCCCCTGATTGACCTACTCCAACCGCTCACGGACGACGATACGTTCGGCTCCGGCTTCGCGACGCCTGGAGACATGGACAACTACGACAACAGCTACCGCACCAGCAATTCGGTCAAGTATACGAGCCCGGATTTCAGCGGCCTGCAGATTTCAACCATGTACGCGTTCGGCGGTCAAGCTGGGAGCACGGGTGCGGGTCAGACTTGGGCCGTCGCTGCCGCCTATAACCACGGCCCATTTGGGTTCGGCGCAGGCTACTTCCGCGCGAACAGCAATGGCGGAACGGCTGCTACGTTCGACGGCCTGAATCCAAACGCCGCGAACTTCGCCACAGACTCGCTTGCGATCACGGGTGGCTTTACGTCGGCAAATTCGCTACAGATCATCCGCGCTGCGGGCGACTATGCGTTCGGCAAAGTCACGGCCGGCCTCGCATATAGCAATGTCGAATACAGCGACTACGCCAGTGCGTACGGCAACAACAATAGTACGAAGTTCAACACGGGACAGCTATTCGTGAACTATCAGCTTACTCAGCAGACGGTAATCGGCGCAGGCTACAACTACACGAAGGGTAGCGGCAACGCCGTGAGCGCGAGCTACAATCAGTTCAGCCTGGGTGCCGACTGCTTCCTGTCGAAGCGCACCGACATCTATGCGCTCGCCGGCTATCAGAAGGCGTCAGGCAACACGATCAGTGCGACGAGCGGAGCACTCGTGCCAGCAGTCGCGTCGATGGGCGACTTCGGCAACGATTCGAGCAACAACAAGCAGGCAATGGCGATGGTTGGTCTGCGTCACGCGTTCTGATGTGCGAATGCAGTCGTTAAACTGCGGGCTGCCGTTATTTGCGTGAAACAAAATAACGGCAGCCCGCTTTTTTTGGAAATGCTTGAGAAGTTGGTGGTCGGAGGGCTACTTTGCGGCGTCAGCCTTCATGTTTGGATGATGGCAATTTGACATCGGCTTTCGTTTAGGTCGATGTACCGGGCAGACAACTTAAACAAAATTTCATGAGCGGGGAGTCGTGGCTTTACGCTGCCCAGGCGATGATCTGGACGTCGTTCAATCATCGGATTAGCGTCATGAACCAACTTCAAGCGATGCGAGTTTTTGCCCGTGTAGTTGAACTGGCCAGCTTCAATCTGGCGGCCCGGCAACTAGGCGTTTCACCGGCCGCGGTGACCCGCAGCATCGGCATGCTCGAAGCACATCTGAATACACGGCTACTTAACCGTACCACCCGTGCGCTGTCGCTCACCGAGGCAGGCAGCAAATATCTGAATGGCTGTCGGGCGGTAATCGAGCAGCTTGATGAGATGGAGGCGAATCTCGTACAGTCAACCCGAGCGCCATGCGGCACGCTGCGCATTGCAAGCATCGCGACGTTCGCACATTCAGGCCTGCCGTCGCTGCTTGGGGCTTATCAGGCGTTGCACCCCGGCGTATCGTTCGATGTGACGACATTCGACGTCCATATCGATATGGTCGAAGGTGGATTTGACGTCTGCTTTTCCAACGATCCCAGGCTGTTCAGTTCGTCGCTCATCTGCCGGTCGCTGACCAGCATTCCTCAGATCGTCGTGGCATCGCCGACGTATCTGGCTGCCCATGAGAGCCTACGTTCCCCGTCGGACCTGAACCGGCACATGCTGTTATGTCGTTCGGACAGTGGCATGCGTTGTTGGGAATTTGTCGATGGAACGGGCACTACCCGTCTCACGGTGAACGGTGCGCTGATTTCCCAGAGCTATGCGATGTTGAAGGCGGCGGCGCTGCATCACATGGGAATTGCTTTGGTGCCGCGTCCGTTGGTCGAGCGGGAGCTGCAGCACGGCGCACTCGTGCCGTTATTTGATCAATATGAGGTTGGCGCGGGACCGCGGCATTTGAACATCCTGTATTCGTCGCCGAGCCATTTATCGATGAAAGTACGCAGCTTCGTGGACTTCGTGGTCGACCAGTATCGGACTCCCGGTCGACCGGCAATGCTGAAAGCAGCGGCGTGAGCGTCGAGGATAGTCGAGAAAGATGCCGCATATTCTGACAATCGAAGACGACAGACTGATTGCCAACGACATCGCCTATACGATGCAATCGAGAGGCTTCTCGGTCGACATTGCGAGCACGGGCCGGGAGGGTATGGCGATGGTGATGGGCGGCGAGTACGACGTCGTCACGCTGGACCGCGTGCTGCCGGATCTGGACGGCCTCACCATTCTCTCGACGATGCGCGGAATCGGCATGGAGACGCCGGTTCTCGTGATGAGCGCGCTCTCAGATGTCGACGAACGTATCAAAGGACTGCGCGCCGGCGGTGATGACTATTTGACGAAGCCGTTTTCCCCGGAAGAGATGTCAGCACGCATTGACGTGCTATTGCGTCGTCGGCCCCAGGTTGGGAAGCAGGAGACCGTCTTGCGGCTCGACCCGCTGGAACTCGACCTGGTACACCGCAAGGTCTCGCACGGCGAGAGGAAACTGTCTCTTCAACCTACCGAGTTCAGCGTTCTCGAGTTCATGATGCGCAACCCGGGTCAGGTGCTGACCCGGACGATGATTTTCGAAGCCGTGTGGGGTTGCCGCTTCGACCCGGGGACGAACCTGATCGATGTCCACGTGGGCCGTTTGCGCAAAAAAATCGATCTGCCCGGCGCGCGCCCACTCATACGAACGGTACGTGGTGCCGGCTACCTGTTCGGCTAGCGTCCCTGTTCGCGCATTCGACACAGCCGCAACGGCTGCCTTTTGATGCTTTGTGTCGGTATCTGCCCGGACGCGATGCTCATGCCGATTTACTCCCAGCCAGCTAAAAGTTCTTTCATGTTTCAGGTAGCACGATGTTAGCGGGCGCTCCTCAGAATGAACCGCGAACAGAAGCCCGCGTTTCCATGCGCGCACATCAATACTTGCTCGCGATGACTATCGCGCTTTTCTGAACGGAGCCGTTCCAATGTTGAAACTAGTCCGGCTGGCGTTGACGAGGCCCTACACGTTCATCGTGCTCGCCATGCTTATTTTGCTGATCGGTCCGCTCTCCGCGTTGCGCACGCCGACAGACATCTTCCCCGACATACGCATCCCGGTGATCAGTGTCGTTTGGAGTTATACGGGGCTCCAGCCTGATGACATGGCGGGCCGCATTGTCACCTACTACGAACGCACGCTTGGTACGACTGTCAATGACGTCGCGCATATCGAGTCGCAATCCTTTACCGGATACGGCATCGTCAAGATATTTTTTCAGCCGACAGTCGATATCCGCACGGCGACCGCGCAAGTCACGTCGATCTCGCAAACGGTGCTCAAACAGATGCCCCCCGGCACGACGCCTCCGCAGATCCTGAACTACAACGCGTCGACGGTACCCGTATTGCAGCTCGCGTTGACGAGCGACACGCTCGACGAACAGCAACTCGCTGATTACGCGACGAACTCTATCCGCCCGCAACTGCTGAGCGTTCCGGGTGTGGCGATACCCACGCCTTACGGCGGCAAGACACGCGAAGTGCAGATCGATCTGGATCCGCAAGCGCTCCAGGCGAGAAAGCTGTCCGCTGAAGACGTCGCGTCGGCGCTGGCACGGCAAAATCAGATTATTCCAGCGGGCACGCAGAAGATTGGCGCATTCCAGTACAACATCAAGCTGAACAACAGTCCGCTAGCGTTGCAGGAATTGAATGCATTGCCGGTGAAGATTGTCGGTGACGCCACGATCTATATGCGCGACGTCGCTCACGTGCGCGACGGCAATCCGCCGCAAACGAATGTAGTACGGGTCGACGGGCGTCGCGCAGTGCTGATGAGTATCCTGAAGAACGGTTCGGCCTCGACGCTCGACATCATTTCTGGCGTCAAGGCGCAGTTGCCGCGCGTCGAGGCATCGCTGCCGCCGGATCTCAAGCTTGTGACGATGGGCGACCAGTCGACGTTCGTCAAGGGCGCAGTCAGCGGCGTCGCGCGCGAAGGCATCATTGCCGCGGCGTTGACGTCCGCGATGATCCTGTTGTTCCTTGGTAGCTGGCGCTCGACGCTGATCATCGCTGCATCGATCCCGCTTGCCGTGCTTGCCGCAATCGCCGGACTGTCGGCAATGGGCGAAACACTGAACGTGATGACGCTCGGCGGCCTGGCGCTTGCTGTCGGCATTCTCGTTGACGACGCGACAGTGACGATCGAGAACATCAACTGGCACCTCGAACAGGGCAAGGACGTAACGAGCGCGATCATCGACGGGGCGCAGCAGATCGTCACGCCCGCGCTCGTCTCGTTGCTGTGTATCTGCATCGTGTTCGTGCCGATGCTGTTGCTCAACGGCATCGCGCGCTTTCTGTTCGTACCGATGGCGGAGTCCGTGATCCTCGCGATGGTCGCATCGTTCATCCTGTCGCGCACTTTCGTGCCGATGATGGCGCAGTATCTGCTCAAGGCGCATGCGTCCGGCGGACATGCTTCGGCGGAGTTGGCCGCGCTAATGGACCCGCACGGCAAACATCCTGGCGTCGCCGGACAGATGCGCTCCCGCAATCCGCTTGTGCGCTTTCAGCGCGGTTTCGAACACCGTTTCGAACGCATTCGCGCTGGATACCGGATCGTGCTCGACCTTGCTCTCACGCACCGGGGAAGATTTGTGACCGGTTTCCTGCTCCTCGTCGGTATGTCGTTTCTGTTGGCGCCGTGGCTCGGCCGCAACTTCTTTCCGGACATCGACGCCGGGGAAATTGCGCTTCACGTGCGCGCACCGATAGGCACGCGGATCGAAGTCACCGCAAGTCTTTTCGATCACATCGAGAATACCCTTCGTCAGGTCATCCCGCATGATCAGCTCGCAAGCGTGGTCGACAACATCGGCCTGCCGGTCAGCGGGATCAATCTTACGTACAACAATAGCGGCACGATCGGTCCTCAGGATGGCGACATCATGGTCTCACTGAAGGAGGGGCATGCGCCGACGGCTGACTATGTGCGCAAGCTCCGGGAAGTGTTGCCACGCGCGTTCCCGGGCACGACGTTTGCATTTTTGCCCGCCGATATCGTGAGCCAGATCCTCAATTTCGGTGCGCCGGCGCCAGTCGACCTCCAGGTCGCGGGGCCGGATCGAGCTGGCAATCGTCGATATGCGAACGAACTGCTACGGCGCGTGCGGATGATTGCGGGCATCGCCGATAGTCGCATCCAGCAAGCTGCGACGTATCCGCAGTTCACCATTTCAGTGGACCGGTCACACGCGGGCGAACTCGGCATTACCGAACAGGACGTGACGAATTCCGTCGTGGCGTCGCTGGCGGGTACTAGTCAGGTTGCGCCGACATTCTGGCTCAACCCGAAGAATGGCGTGTCGTATCCGATCGTGGCGCAGACGCCGGAGTACCGGATGCCGTCGCTGTCGAGCCTCGAAAACCTGCCGGTGACGGACCCGGGCGGTCACTCGCAGTTGCTCGGCGGCGTCGCGAGCCTGACGCGCGGCGTCGGCAGTGCGGTCGTCTCGCATTACAACATCGAACCGCTGTTCGACATCTACGCGACCACGCAGGGGCGCGATCTCGGCGCCGTCGCGGCCGACATCGACGACATCGTGCACGCAACATCGAAGGATCTGCCGAAGGGCTCGACCGTCACGCTGCGCGGCCAGGTTCAGTCGATGAACGGCGCGTTCATCGGGTTGTCGCTCGGCCTCGTCGGCGCAATCGTCCTGATCTACCTTCTGATCGTCGTCAACTTCCACTCCTGGGGCGACGCGTTCGTGATCGTCACCGCTTTGCCTGCCGCGCTCGCGGGCATTGTATGGATGCTATTCACGACACACACGCCGCTATCGGTCCCGGCGCTAACGGGGGCAATTCTCTGCATGGGCGTCGCGACCGCCAACAGCGTGCTGGTGGTCAGCTTCGCGCGCGAACGGCTCGCGGTCACGCATGACGCGCGCGTGGCAGCAATGGAAGCCGGATTCACGCGTTTTCGCCCCGTACTGATGACGGCGCTCGCGATGATCATCGGGATGGCACCGATGGCGCTTGGCCTGGGCGATGGTGGTGAACAGAATGCGCCACTCGGGCGCGCGGTGATTGGCGGCCTGATTTGCGCGACCTTCGCCACGCTTCTCTTCGTTCCCGTCGTATTTAGTCTCGTGCATCGACGCGATGTTGTGCGACAAGACCCGAATCCGAGCCCGTCGCACGACGGCTCGCAAGACCATCCTTCTTCCGACCCTGGAGTTGTTCATGTCCACTGAGATCGAGATCAACGCGCCGAGACGGCTGCAGCATATGAAACTTGCAGGAATCGTCGCTCTGCTCATTGCAGCTGGCGTCGTGACGAACGGCATCGCGAGCCGCATCCATGCGAAGCGGCAGATGACGGCATGGTCCGCCGCGCAAGCCGTTCCAACCGTTGTCGCGAATCCGCCGTCGCATGATAGCGCCGGACAGGCGCTGGTATTGCCGGGGCAACTGTCGGCGTTCGTCAACGCGCCGATCTATGCGCGGGTGCCGGGTTACCTGCACGCGTGGTACGCCGACATTGGAACGCATGTCAAGGCAGGACAGCTGTTAGGCGAAATCGATACGCCCGACCTCGATCAGCAGCTCGCGCAGGCTCACGCCGACTTGCGCAATTCGCAAGCGAACGAAACGCTCGCTGCGTCGACAGCCCACCGCTGGACGCAAATGCTCCAGCAGGATTCGGTCTCGCAACAGGAGGCCGACGAAAAGACCAGTGATCTGGCCGCGAAACAGGCCATGGTGGCGGCCAGCGAGGCGAACGTCCGGCGCCTGGAAGCACTCGAGTCGTTCAAGCGGATTACGGCACCTTTCGACGGCATCGTGACCGCGCGCAAGACGGATGTCGGCGCGTTGATCAACGCCGGTGGGGGCAACGGGCCGGAACTCTTCACCGTTTCAGATGCGCACCGCCTGCGCGTTTATGTCAGCGTGCCGCAGAACGAGGCGGCCGCGATCAGGCCTGGGCTCACCTCGACGCTGACCGTCCCTGAGCGGCCGGGCATGCATTTCAACGCGACGCTCGTCGATACGGACGATGCAATCACGCCGTCGTCGGGCACGCTGCTGGTTCAGTTGGAGGTCGACAATTCGAGCGGGCTGCTGATACCGGGCGAATACACCGAAGTCCATTTCGACCTTGCCGCTGACAGCCGCGCGTTGACGATTCCTGCGAGTGCACTGATGTTTCGCGAGGATGGCCTGCGAGTCGCGGTGGTCGGACCGGAAAATCGCGCCGTCCTCAAGCCTGTCACGATCGCCACCGATCTGGGCACCAGGATCGTGATCGCTTCAGGCTTGAGTGCGACCGATCGGGTCATCGACAATCCGCCCGACTCCCTCGCGCAGGGTGACACGGTGCGGCTCGTGTCGCCGCCCGCGACGAGGGCGTTCGCCCAACGACACGACGCGGAGCGCGGTCATGGTTAAGCGCCGGTTATGCGCCGCGCTTGCGGGTGTTGCACTAGTCAGCGGCTGCTCGTTCGCGCCGCTTTACCATGCGCCGCCTTCACCCGTTCCCGCCGCATTCAAGGAAGGTGGAACATGGCAGCAGGCACGCCCCGCGGATCGCGTGCCACACGGGGCGTGGTGGAAGGTGTACCGCGATCCGATCCTGGATGGCCTGGAAACGCAGATCGCGGCGGCGAACCCGGACGTTGCTGCGGCGATCGCCCGCCATGACGAAGCAGTGGCCTATATGGACCAGGCGCGCTCGGGACTTTTTCCGACCATTGGTGCGTATGCGCAGGTGTCGCGCTCGCGTCAATCCGACAACCGTCCGTTGAGAGGCGTCACGCAGCCGGCGGTCTACAACTCCGCGACGCTGGACGTCGGCATTAGCTACGACCTCGACCTGTGGGGCAGGGTGCGCAACCAGGTGGCGGCGGGCAAGGCAGCCATGCAGGCGAGTGAATATGACCTTGAATCGGTGCGGCTCAGCCTGCAGGCGAATCTCGCCAATGCCTATTTCAACCTGCGCGGCCTGGACCAGCAGCAGCAACTGCTGGCCGATACGATCGATACCTATGAACGCGCGCTGCAGTTGACCCGGAGCCGCCATTCGGGAGGTATCGCGTCGGACATCGACGTGTCGCGGGCAAAGGCGCAACTCGAGTCCGCGCGGGCTAGCGCTGAAGATACATCCGCGCGGCGCGCATTATATGAACATGCTATCGCGACGCTGACAGGTACGCCCGCATCGCATTTTTCGCTTGCGCCCTTCATTGGAGGCAACTACCTGCCGTCGATCCCGACCGGATTGCCAGCGATGCTGGTGCAACGCCGGCCCGACGTCGCCGCGGCCGAACGCCACGTTGCGCAGGCGAATGCGCAGATCGGGGTCGCGAAAGCGGCTTTCTTCCCGGACATTTCGTTGGGCCTCGACGGCGGATACCAGAGCGACACACTCTCTCCGTGGCTCGCGGCGCCGAATGAAATGTGGTCGATCGGACCGAATCTGTTGATGACGCTGTTCGACGGCGGCCGCCGCGAGGCGATGACGCAGCAGGCGCGCGCGAAGCTTGCGGAGAATGGCGAGAAATACAAGGCCGCTGTGCTGCTCGCGTTTCAGCAAGTGGAAGACAATCTCGCGCAACTACACTACCTTGGCGACGAAGCCGCAAGCGCAGAGAGCGCGCTCGCAGCGGCGCAGCGCGCGCTCGATCTGTCGATGTCGCGCTATCGTGATGGCGCGGTGAGCTACCTCGATGTGGTCACCGCGCAGACGACGGAACTCGAAACGCGGACGACCGTATTGACTCTGCAGACGCGACGGCTGCTCGCTTCCGTTGGACTGATCAAGGCGCTTGGTGGTGGGTGGTCGGCGGATCGCTCAGAGTGGACAGCGTCTTCGCCGGCTTCGAGTTCGACGCCTTCTACCGCAACGGTCGCATTGGTCAAGATGAACTGAAACCACCACGACGGCTGTGCATAGCGGCACGCATCGCAGGATATTGTCCGCGATGCGTGCCGTTGCCGTTTGTTGTAGCTGTGGCTCCGAGCCGGAGAAGCAATCTTGGAACAGCCATGGCGCTGGGCTCTCCAGATGCGGTGCAGTCATGCGCGCGCCGCAATGCCTTCAATCCTGCCGCGCTGCCGTTAGTCATCGTCAGTCAGGCCTTTAGAAGCGATGCCGCGGACCGAGGCCAACAACGGTTTGGGAGTCGGGCGAAGAGGGGCTCAGGTTGTATACCTGAGCGTTGAATACACCACCGCCTCCTGCGACGCGCTGGTAAATTCTTTCGACGTACACATCCGCGCGGTGCGGCAGTTGATAGTCGGCCTGAGCCACCACCTGGTGCCAGTGCAGATCGAGATTACCTGTTGCTCGAGAAAGTTGAGCCATTGTGTGGAAATAGGCTGCGCCAACGCTCAAAGCCAGCGTAAGGAAATAGTGGCCATTGACTTCGAAGTTATCGAGCTTCACGTTCGAGGCGGGCTTGCCGAACCTGACATCGGGCCGGACAGCCAGATGGCCGCGTATCGTGGACGAACGCGTCCACGATACGCGGCCAGCGGCGCTGGAGAACGCGTATTTTGCGGCGACGCCATTTTGCAGGCAGAACGCGGCGGCCGGGCCACTGCCCATGTCCTCCTTGCCACGCAAGCCCCAGTGCGAGGTCGAGAGCGTACCGTTATTGGGCTACCAGTTGCTCGAGCCCTTCTGATTGCTTGAGTAGACCATGCTGTCATCGAGAAGCCCGAACAGCATCACGCCGCTCTGTGCGTGGGCTGCGGCGCTGTTAAATGCCGTCGCTCCAGCAATGGCCCGATTCCGGTATTTCATTAAGCTGCTCTCCGTGATGCGGTAAATGTCACTCTTTAGAGTGAGTGCAGTGATTCCTTTCAGCGTGCGGCATGCAACGTTGATGCTTTGTCTGGGTGTTCATCGACATGAGAGAGGCCTGTCCAACGCTTGTCGAATTTTCAGGTATGAGATCCCGCGGACAGTGGAAGTGGCGCGACTATAGGGGCACCCCCCGCTTACCGGGAAATGACGAAAGCGGTCGCTTAAGTGAAACTTTTTTGTTGTGATGCGCTCGCGCGACAAGGATGACCGTCTCTCCGGATAACGGACCGAATAAATAATTTTTCATGGTTTCAAAATCGAACCGCTACCGGTGGCTGACTATCCTAGTCATCAACCGGTTGGCGAATAGCGTACTGCTAACGCATCGGCTAATTTCCATAAATATCTTAAGGAATTCGAAAGATGAAACGAGCGATAAGTGGCATTGTTCTTGTTGGAACGTTCCTGTCGGCAGTGACCGCCTTTGCGCAGTCGGCGCCTTCCGATTTGCCGGCTAACTCGCGGCCAGCTATCCAGGCGCCGCAAGTCGCATTGAATACGGTATCGGCTGCTTCGGAGGGGAGCCATCAGGTTGCGCCCTATGATCAACCGGCGCTGGGTAAGACCCGCGCACAGGTTTATCGGGAACTCGTGCATGCCGAGCGGGACGGGCAACTCGCACGTCTGAACTCGACTGTCTACGCCCACCCGTGAGCGCGGTGCGACAGCGATCGGCAACGCCATCAGCGTGCATGCGTTGATGCCGTTCCTTAACTATGCTTCACCGGACGGGATCAGTTCATATAAGCGATGAAAGCTTGCCAATTCATGAAGGCCCGAGCGGCCTGGCTCCTGGGCGGGGTCGCGGTCGCGGTGTTATTGTCGGGTTGCGCGACGACCCAGACGAGCGCCGCCGATCAATGTGTGGGACCGCGCAGCTACTGCAACATCTATTCCGGTTCTTGATCGGCGCGCTTCCTATGACCGGGAAGCGCGTCTTAATACAAAAGAACAAAGCGAATGTGCTTTGGACGGCCATTTATCTGGTCACCAAATCTAGGAACGCGCTACGGTGATCTGATAGCCATAGCGGTTGACGGTATCGATATGTACGTCGAGGTCGTGCTGTGCGAGCTTGCGGCGCAACCGCGATACCACCAGATTGACGGTCGACGGATCGACCTCTTCATGTTCGGGCCACGCGTAGCGGATCAGCTGGTTGCGCGCAACGGGCATATTCGGTTGGCGCAACAGGCACTCCAGCAGCATGTACTCACGACGCGTGACGTCGAGCCGCTGCTCGCCGAACACGAGTTCGCGCGTCGCCGCATCCAGGACGATGGCTGTGCCGAACGTTGCTTCCGCACCCGCAGCCGCAGGAATCGTGCGACACAGTGTGTGCATCCGTGCATGCATTTCGATAAATGACAGCGGCTGGCAGAAGCAGGCATCAGCGCCTGCGCGAAGCACACGTGTTCTGTCGTGCGCGCAGGCAGTTCCCAAGGTCACGATGATCGGTGCGCCGCGAGCCGAGCCTGCCAGATTCGGCAGAGTGTCCAGCAGATGCGAGAATGCCGCGGCTTCCGGGGACATCACGACTACTGTGTCGAAGGTTTCCTGACCGGCGAGAAAGACACCGTCACGCAGATCGTTGACGCGCTGAAGGCTGTGCGCGCTTTCATGCAAAGCTTTGAAGAGCCAGGCTGACTCCGGATGCGATCCGGCGATTAATAACACACGCATAGGCTGTAAGTAAGGGCGTTTAGTCGACGGACGCGGTTAAGCGAGCGTCCTGGTCCAGCATTCGATCGACACACATGTACCAGGGTTTGCGTCGTCAATGCGCATCGCGAAATCATGCAGATTGACGACCGCGGACACGATACTCAGCCCGAGGCCCGAGCCTGCCAGGTGGCGTGTACGTTCACCGCGATAGAAGCGTTGCAGGACGACGTCCCGTTCGTCGGCGGGAATGCCTGGACCATTGTCGATCACATCGATCTGCGGACCCGACGAAGTTTGCTTGAGTTCCAGCTTGACGATACCGCCCTCGGGCGTGAACTTGATTGCATTGTCCAGCAGATTGCTGAGCGCCTCGAATATCAGCGCGCGATCTGCGTGCGTGGCGCCAACAGGCATGGTTTGCACGACGAAGCCGATTGACCTGCTGTCGGCAAGAGGCTCGAACAGCTCGCCGATTTCCTGCACCAGCGTTTCGAGTTGCACTTCGCCAAAACCGCCGCGCCGTTGCATGGTGCCAATTTCGGAGATACGCAGCATTGCGCGGAAACGCTCGAGAAGGGCGTCGGTTTCGCGGCGTGCGTTGTCGATCAACTGCTCCAGCGCGTCGTCGCGCTTGCCGTCGGCGCGTTCGCCAATGCGCATCAGCAACGTGCGCACACGTGCGAGCGGTGTGCGTAGGTCATGCGCAATGCCGTCACAAGCGCCTTTGACTTCGTTCATCAGGCGTTCGACTTCGGCGAGCATGTGATTGACGAGATGCGCGAGCATATCGATCTCGTCGCGCCCGCCGACGGGCAAGCGTTGCCCCAGGTCGCCTTGTGCGATCCGCTGCGTTACGCGTCGAATAGCCTTGAGACGCTTTACCTGTCTGACACTAAGCGCGAGCCCTCCCAGCACGCCCGCGCTCAGGCACAAGATGCCTCCGGCAATTAGTGCGTTGATGATGGTCCTGCGTAGGCGCAGGATGTGGGTGAGATCGCGTGCCACGACCAGCGTCTCGCCATTCGCTCGGCGTTCGGCCATTGCGCGCACGACCGGGCTGCTCTCGTTGCCCGCTGTGTCCAGCACGAGCGCGAGCGTCACGCCTTCGCGATTCACGGAAACCGATTGTGGGCGTTCGAGTATGTCGCCCGCGAGTCTTCGTCCGTCCGCGGCGAACAGCCCGTAATAGTTCGGATGCATGCGCTCGTGCTCGCTGCGCAGGCGAACGGCTTCGGCGAGCGCACCGTCGGCAAATGAGTCGAAATAGATTAGTTGCCAGTGAAGAACAACATCTGTCTCACTCTCCATAGGGGAGATGACCCACCGGCCGATCAGGCCGAGCATCAGCATCACCGACACGGAAAAGATGACTGCGTAGATAGTGAGAAGACGAACCGTGGTGGAATGCCAGCGGCCACCCAGCGTCGGTTGGGCACGAAAAGGAACTTCCGTCAAAGCGTCACTACCCCAGCAGGTATCCTGATCCGCGCACCGTCTGGATCAGTGGTTGAGTGCCCGGCGGGTCGATTTTCTTGCGCAGCCGGCCCATATGCACGTCGATCAGGTTCGTGCCCGGATCGAAGTGATAGCCCCATACTGCTTCGAACAGCATGGTCCGCGTGATCGTCTGTCCTGCATGGCGCATCAAATATTCAAGTACGCGATATTCGGTCGGCAGGAGGGAAATATCTTCGCCGTCACGCTTGACAGTGCGTGCGATCAGATCGAGTTGGAGAGGTCCGACGCTCAGCGTTGGTTCCGGCTGCGGCGGCCGCGCTTGCCGGCGACGCAACAGTACCTCGATACGCGCAGTCATTTCGTCGGGGTCGAATGGTTTCGTCAGATAGTCGTCGCCGCCCGCGCGTAGGCCACGAATGCGGTCGTCGACATCGCCAAGCGCGCTCAGCATCAGCACCGGCGTTTGAATCCCGATGCTGCGCATCGTCGTCAGTATTGTCAGACCGTCGACACCAGGCAGCATCCGATCCAATGTAATGACATCGTAATCGTCACTAAAGGCGCGTGCCATCCCATCACGACCGTTGGCAACCCAATCGACCGTAAACCCGCGCTCTTTCAGTTCACCGACAATTTCACTGGCGGTAATTTCGTCATCTTCGATGGTCAGCACTCGCGACATGGTCGGTCCGTACGCCGCAGCGATCCCTGCCGGGGTGGACGCGCGACGCGAGAAGTTATCAGAAAGACTGCATGATGCCATATTCGATATTACCGGTTCGCACTCGGAGCGCGCTCAATGGCCATGTTTGCCGGAGCAAGTGGTGGCAGTTGAGAGCACTGTAGAAGCGTAACGGAGCGCCGATGATGCCCAGATATCGTTTTCATGAAAAATTATTTAATTTTCGTGCGGCTGCCCTGTCGTTGGGCGCAGCCGATGTGGATGCGTCCGGCTGCGCGCGGCCCGTGTGCTGTGGACCCGGCTAGTTTGGCAGGCAATGCTCTTCCGCTAGCGCAGCGAGATGCTGTGTCATGGCGTCACGCAATTTTTGGAGGCTGTGTGCTGGCAGTGCAAAGCCCACCCAGCCCAAACCGCTGTGTCGAAGGATCAGTACGGCGCCGTCATAAAGCAGGGCCTTTTCAGAATGCCAGCATGGGTCCATCTCGAGCACGTATTGCTGAGCGCGAGAAAGCGCTTTCGGCACTTCCGGACGCATCGCGGCACGAATGTAGCTCAGGTGCTGGATCATAGCATCGACCTCTTCGGCTCCGAGCAATACCGCGGCATCGTCGATCGCTATGCGGACCGTATGTTTGCTATCCTGGTTGACGGATTCGACGCTCATCAGCGGCTGCATCGTGGACTCCTTGAACGTATAACGGTGAAGCGATTATGGGCCGCGTGCGTCGTCGCATTCTGAAATTGCGTGATGCCTCGATGAAACTTTCTTTAAGCGGCACGGCCGCTATCTGGATGGTGCCGGCTTCTATCTGCGGGGCACGCTTTTGCGATATCTCGTCAACCGCTATCCGGGCACCTGGCGTCTGAAGCGTGGCAGTCGCTCGCGAAGCGCGAACGGGTAGTGTGAAAGAAGTTTCATCTTCAAGACCGCTAATCGCATGAAGTGACGCGCTATCGTGATTGCGCGAACACGTCGTCAAACGTACTTCCGCATTGGCGTGATGACGATGTGAACGCGCAATCTTTTACGAACTGGAGTCCTTCAATGAACAGTCAATGGAAACTCGCTTCGATCATCGCATTGCTGACGATAAGTGCGTCTGCAAGCGCAATGGGAAAACTATCGGCAGCGCAATGTCACTCGTACCCGTTTGCACCTGTTAAGGGTGAGGTCACCCATGGCGACCTGATGCGAGAGCTGTCTGAACTTGAATCGGTCGGCTATCAACCGGGGGGGAGCGATCTGAACTATCCGAACAATGTTACGCGCGCGGAGAAGGCCCTGCATGCGAAGTTTATCGCCGATTGCGGAGCGGCCATGCAGGCGTCCGGGCCGAATTCCGTCGGCGGTGCGTCCTGACTGGCCAGGTATGGAGTTGCAGGGTGCCTAACCAGCCCTTTTCTGGCGCATCGATTGATGCGCTCCGCGCTTTGGACGCCGCGCAGTTCCGTTGACCAGCACGGTTGCTTGCGAGGGCGGTGCATTACCGCTTGACAAGAAAGGCTAGCCGCCGGGTTAGGTTATTTAGAACGACGAGATACGCAGTGCAGGGCGCTGACGTCACGTGGCAGATAGCCGAATCTTCGCGCGGGTTCAGAAGCTACGCATGCAATCGTCCGTCGATGTGTCGTAAAAGCGCCCGCGCGGCAGACCACGTCACCTGCGGATGTGCTTCGGTGCCGATGTCTGTCATCGGCGCATGGCTCTCGCTTCGCGCCGTCACGCCATTCATATGAGTGTATTAATGTCCGAATTGTCCAGGGAGTCAAAACTATACGCGGTCTTGCGGGTCACCAGTGGCAACTTTCTTGAGATGTACGATTTTATGGTCTATGGCTACTACGCGTCGGCCATTGCCAGGACCTATTTCCCGGCGGGAAGCGATTTCGCGTCGTTGATGCTTTCGTTGTCGGTATTCGGCGCGGGCTTTCTCATGCGACCACTCGGCGCAATTGTGCTGGGTGCATATATCGATCGATCCGGGCGCCGCAAAGGGCTCATCGTCACACTGTTGATGATGGCGCTCGGCACCGCGACGCTCGCGCTAACGCCGGGTTACGCGAAAATCGGTCTTGCCGCACCCGTGCTAGTGCTGCTTGGCAGGTTGCTGCAGGGTTTCTCGGCGGGCGTCGAACCTGGTGGTGTCTCAGTGTATTTGTCGGAGATTGCGAGCGACGGGCACAAAGGTTTCTATTGCGCGTGGCAGTCGGGCAGTCAACAGGTCGCGGTCATCTTTGCGTCGCTGATCGGCGTGTTCCTGCCGCACGTCTTGCCCGCCACGCAGATGGCCGCGTGGGGCTGGCGCGTGCCATTCCTGATCGGCTGCCTTCTCGTGCCGTTTCTTTTCATTATTCGCCGCTCTCTACACGAGACCGACGAATTTCTTGCGCGCAAAAGCCACCCGTCGATCGCGACCATCGTTGCGTCGATGTTTAGCCACTGGCTTGTACTGATCGCCGGTATGGGGCTGGTCCTGATGACGACCGTCTGTTTCTATCTCATCACTGCGTACACGCCGACTTTCGGCAAAGAGGTGCTTGGGCTGTCGTCGGCGGATACGTTCGTCGTCACGCTTTGCGTCGGCGTATCGAATCTGGTCTGGCTGCCATTGAGCGGCGCATTATCGGATCTCATCGGGCGTCGTCCGGTACTGATCGCGTCGACCGCGCTGGCGATCATAACTGTCTATCCGGCCATGCAATGGCTGACCCACGCAACTTCGTTCGGCCGGCTGCTCTCCGTCGAGTTGTGGCTGTCGTTCATCTACGCGTCCTATAACGGCGCGATGGTGGCAGCGCTTACCGAACTGATGCCGCCGGCCTCGCGTACCGCAGGCTTCTCGTTCGCCTACAGCCTCGCGACGACTGTCGGCGGCTTCACGCCGGCGCTCTCGACCTATCTCGTCGACGCGACCGGCAACAAAGCTGCCCCAGGCTTGTGGATATCCGCGGCAGCCGCGTGCGGGCTGGTCGCGACGCTCGTGCTCTATTGGAAGAACGAATTGCGCGGCCGGTACGGGCTGAACCGATAGCATTCGACGGCACTTCACTGCGCGTTCCAGGTTCGTTGGGCGGATAGAAATGGTCATATGCAATTGATGCGACGATTGCTTACGCTGAACGACCTTTCGAGACTTACCCTGACGGCCGGCCCGGCACCGGCCTTGTCGGTAGACCTGCAGCCACGCTTCATGCGAAGTGTCGACATCGATCAGCGTCGAGCAAGGTGGGGTTTGGATGGATTCGCCTGGCGTCGCAGGCGCATGGCTGAAATCTCAGCCTGCGGGAAGTGGTGATTTCTGAATTTTGGGAATGCCGCTGCCGATCGCGCCTCTTCTGGCAGAAAAACCGCCGTCAAATCAGCGGTTCTGAGCAAGCACTCTGTGTGCTCCCGCAATGGCATGGCTCTTGCCTTATCTCTACTCACCGGGCATCAGGCCACCAAAGCGGTCCCGAAGCCGCCATCACGGAGACGACACCATGATTCTTCCCATCCCGCCTCGCTAGAGCGGGCGACGCTAGTTTCCCTTTGTTCATCCCGATCCGCAGTTGATCGCGTCATGCGGTCGGGGGCGGTACGCCCGTCGATTGACTTGTCACGGCGTGCGCCCACGCGAGGGCGATGCCAACCCGCAGCCCGTTCAGCAAACAACTCGCAAGGAGACGATATGCAAGTCACCGGAATGTTGCATGGCTCACAGCTGCTGCAGTTTGGCGGCTTCCCGACCTCAGAGGTGCTCGGGCCCGACGCCAGCGAAGAGCAGATCAAGGCGTTAATCGATCGACACGGGTCGGTATTCGTCAAGCCGATGTTCAAGGGCGGCATAGGGAAGAAGGGTAAGGCCGGTCTCGTCGGACGCGCCAGCGATCTGCGAACGGCGCTGAAAGAGAAGGAGCGGCTTTATTTCGCGGAACACCGGCATGGAAACCAGACCGCCAAGGCGAACGGCGTGACGTTCGAGGGGGCAGTGCCGGCGGAGCACGAAGTGTATTTCTCGATCACCGACTCGACGCATTTCCGGGCGCCGACGATGACGCTCACGCATCACGGTGGCGTCGATATCGAAGAACTCGAGCCGGGCATGATCGTGCAAGTGCCGTTCGATCCGCTGACCGGTCTGAAGGCATTTGTGGTTGCCAATGCGCTATCACGCCTGAACGCTCCGAAGGAAATCATTTCGCCTCTGGTCCAGCACCTGCCGAAGCTGTGGGAGCTTTATCACAATTTTGGCATGACCACGCTCGAACTCAATCCTATCCGCATGCAGCCGGGCCGCGATGGCCGTCTGACGCCGGTCGCCTGCGACTTCAAATGCGGCTTCGACCGTGACGACGTCCGCTGGCAGCGGCTAAACATACCCGCGCATCTGTTCTCGGTCGACTATTCGGACTTTGAATCGGAGATCAACCGGTTGCGGACCTACCAGGGGCAGAGCGACGTCTATGTGATCAACGAACGCGGCACCATCCTCGCGCCGACCTTCGGCGGTGGGGCCAATTCGCTGGTATCGGAAATGCTCGGCGACGACGCGATCATCTCGTCGGACTTCGGCGGCAACCCGCCCTACGAAAAAATGAAGGAAGTGGCCCGGATCTGCTTCAAGCACTGGCTGAAGCAGACCAATGTCCTGTTCATCATCGGCGGCAAGTCGAACAACACAGACATCTTCGAGACCTTGCGCGCGATGGCCGACGCCTTGCGGGAGCACTTTAGCCAGAACGGTCCAACGCCGCTCTACGTCGTGATCGGCCGTGGCGGTCCGAACCTGGTACGCGGCATGGGCGCAATGCGCGACACCTGCGACGCGCTTGGGCTGCCGTACAGCATTTTTGGGTTCGATTCGGACATCAGCGAAGTCATCCAGTACGCCAGGGCGGCGGACGCGTGGATGAGGGCCGGCGGGCGTGAGCAGGTCGCCGCGACGCTCAACGCCGCTTACGAAGAACCTGCGCAGGCGTGAGCCCGCCGGCACATCGTATTGCGACGCGAAAATCTATCTGGAGGAAGACATGTATAGAGAAGAGGTAGGCGATTTCAAATACTACGTCGGCATCAGTTCGCTCGCGCAGGCAGCCAGCCGCGAGGACAGGGTGTGCGTGCTGAACATACTTGGCGGCGAATCGAAGCAGGTGACGCCGGTTGGCCATGCCTATTCCGGCGGGAACGTAGTGTTCGGCACGTCGCCCGGCCGCCGTGGGCAAGTACTCGAGACGTCGCGTGGCGATATTCCGGTGTACAACAACGTGCTGGAAGGTCTGCAGGATGGACATCGGTTCAACTGCGGGGTCGTCTACTTGCCGCCATCGGCTGCACGCGATGGCGTCGCGGAGCTGATCCGCGTCAATCCCGAACTCAAGAAGATCTTTATCGTCACGGAGAAGTTGTCCGTGCATGATTCGCGCGAGATTCGCGCGATGGGACAGCAGAACGGCATCGACATCTTTGGCGGCAACAGTCTGGGTATCGCCGATTCATGGAACCGTGTGCGCATCGGCGGCGCGCTCGGTGGCGACAGTCCCGACGAGGCGCTCAGGAAGGGATCGATTGCGATCTTCTCGAACTCGGGCAACTTCACGACGACGATCGCCACATACCTGCGCATGGCTGGCTGGGGCACGACCACGCTCATGTCGAGTGGCAAGGATGTCTACATCCATTTCGCCGCACCGGAGTTCGCGTTCGCGCTCGCCAACGATGCGCGCAGCAAGGCAGCGGTGCTGTACTCAGAGCCCGGCGGATATTACGAACTGGATGCGCATTTCAACAAGCCGGTGGTTGCCTGCGTGGTCGGCCGCTGGAAGCAGAAGCTCACGCGTGCGGTCGGCCACGCGGGCGCGCTCGCCGGTGGTCATGACGACGCCACTGCCAAGGAACGCTGGTTCATGGAGAAGTTCGGCGTCGATCGCGCATTCACGCCGGACGATCCGGCGTGCAGTGCGAAAGGCGCGCTCGTCACCAACATCGCTCACATTCCGGCGGCGCTCACCGCAGTGATGCGCGAGAACGGCTCGCGGCCGGACTTCGCGCCGGAGGGCAGCCTCGCACTCAAGCCGTGGTTCCGCTCATCGCGCGGCCTGGTGCTGCCTGCGGAACTCGACTTGCCGGTGGTCACCGCGCTGTCGCCGTATGACGCCCAGATCGCCACGCTTAACCAGCAGGTCGGCATCGTCTTGCCGCGTCAGAACATGAAGGACGCGTCGGGTGCGTCGCAGATGGATGCTGGTACACAGGTGACAAGCCTGTATGGCGTGTCGGTGCTGCAGGCCTCGCAGTATTCGCTGGAATCGAACCTGTGCCTCGCGTTGCTCCACGAAGCAGGTGGCGAGAACGACGCAAAGCTTGTCAGCGTGGCCGTCGGGGCGCTGATCAATCTGTATGGCGACGCGACGCTGGCTGCGGCACAGGCCGCGCGGGAGGCCGGCAATGCGCCGAACTGCGTGCTCGCCGCCGCCGCGAGCATCGTCGGACCGCGCCGTGCCGATGGCGCTTGCCGAGCCGTGCGGGCCCTCGTCGAACTGGGCACCTCGGCTGGGTTGCGCGACGCACTCGACGAAGGATTTGACGCGGCCACGCTCCATGCCGATCTCGCGACTCGGGCATTGCTGACAGGCAGCGAGCCTGATGCAAAGGCCCAGGCGATGCTCGCCGGCCTCGCGCAAAGAGAGGCGAAGTCCGTCTTCATCCGCTATCTGCAGTCGCTCGATGGGCCGCCGAACGCCGATGCGGTGCTGGCCGCGATCACCACCACGCTCGCGTGGGGGCCGCTCATGCGCAAGCGCGTGTCGCGCACGACGGTGGAGGCCTTGCCGTGGTGGGTGCATCTGTTCGGCACGCTGATCGGCGCGTCGGTAGAGGCCGGTCAGCATGAGCCTGCACGCTTCTGCGGCATCGCGATGGACCAGATTCTTGGGCAGCGTTCTCTGACTGAAATCGCTTGTGCCGCTTTACTCGGCAGCACGCCCGACGAGACCGAACTGTTTGGATTCCAGACACTCGTGGGCTTGCTGCTCACGAACGGACCGGGCGCGATCTCCGCGCAAGGGGCGAAGGGCGCGGTGTCCGCGGACGGCCCCGAGACGCCGGAACGCGTGCAACTGAACAAGGCGATGGTCGGCTTTCTCACCCATGCCGGCTATGCGCACGGTGGCAACGGCTTCGAGGGGGTGGCGTTCCTGCTGGAGCGGTTCAGAGGTGTCAGGATGGCCGATCCGGGCGATCCGGCGCACGGTCTCGACCTGAAGGCGATGGCATCGGACTTCGCCCGGGCCTATGGCGAGGAGCGGGCGCAACGCAAGGAACTCGGCGCACAGCAAACGGCGCTGCCGTGTATCAACCACCCGGTGTTCAAGGGCAAACCCGTCAACGTCGATCCGCGCGAGGCATTCGTGCGCCAGCGGTTCGAGGCCCGCGGAGAATATAACGTCTTCCACGACTACTACCGCGCACTGGTCCATGCACTGTACGACGAGAACGTCACACGCAACGTGTTCGCCGTCAATGTCGATGCAGTCATTGCCTCCGTGCTGCTGAAGATGATGTGGGCCCGCCACCAGGCGGGCAGTTTTTCCGAAAAGGCCCTCGAGACCGCCGCATTCACGGTGTTCCTGTATGGCCGGATGATCGGCTGTGCCGCGGAGATCGACGACCACCTGAATCGAGGCCGAAACCTCGATACGCGTACCGCCCAAGGGAGCGTGCGATTCGTTGCATGACCCCCATCCCCTGATCACATCAAAGGCTGGCGCGCACTGGGCCGTACTAACGCAGTGTGTGACCGGCCATCTATTGCAGGAGACATTCCGTGCCCACTACTTCGCAGAGTCCGCGCCTGTCGCGGCCAATACCCACCGAGCAACCGGAGATCAAGCCACGCTTCTGGCCGGAGGGCTGGTGGAAGCTGATGGAATACCGGATCGGCATCATTCCGTTACCGGTCTATGTGATCCTGCTAGCGTTGATCGCAGGCTTCGCGATCACCGGCAAGATGCCCGGCGAGATATCGATGGCCATCGCCGTGCTGGCGTTCTTTGGTTTCACCTGTGCGGAAATCGGCAAGCGCCTGCCAATCCTGCGCAATATCGGCGCGGCGGCGATCTGTGCGACCTTCATCCCGTCCGCGCTTGCTTACTATCACCTGCTGCCCAAGCCGATTCTGGGCCTTACCACAGAGTTCACGAAATCGACCAACTTTCTCTATCTGTTCATCGCGTCGATCATTGTGGGCAGCATCCTCAGCATGGACCGGCGCGTACTGATTCAGGGCTTCCTGAAGATCTTCATCCCTCTCGCTGCGGGGTCCGTCGCCGCAGCGATTGTCGGCACCGCGGTCGGCACGGCGCTCGGCCTTGGGGCGCGCCATACGCTTCTCTATGTCGTCGTGCCGATCATGGCCGGCGGCATTGGCGAGGGTGCGATCCCGTTGTCCGTTGGTTATTCGGAGATCCTTCACCTGCCCCAGGGAGAATTGTTCGCCCAGGTGCTGCCGCCTGTGATGCTCGGCAGCCTCACCGCGATCGTTCTGGCGGGTGCGCTCGACATGGTGGGCAAACGCTTGCCGCACCTCACCGGGCAGGGGCGCCTCCAGGTCGGCGAAGAGGACGCCATGGATCCGGTCCAGGAGGAAATCCGCGGACATGTCGATGTTACTCATATCGCAGCGGCCGGGATCACCGCCATCACGCTGTACCTGCTCGGATTGATGTGCCGCAATATGTTTGGCCTTCCCGCACCGGTCGCCATGCTGTTCCTCGCGGTGCTGGTCAAGCTCGCGCGCGCGGTCTCGCCGCCGCTGCAGGAGGGGGCGTTTGTCGTCTACAAGTTCTTTTCGACCGCCGTGACGTATCCGTTGCTGTTCGCGATTGGTGTCGCAATGACGCCATGGGACAAGTTGATGGCCGCGTTCACTCTGGCCAATATCGTGACCATTGTCGCGACGGTCGCGACGTTGATGGGCACCGGCTTTCTGGCGGGGCGCATGTTGAAGATGTACCCTATCGACACTGCGATCGTGAACGCATGCCACAGCGGTCAGGGCGGCACCGGCGACGTCGCCATCCTGACGGCGGCGAACCGGATGCAACTCATGCCGTTCGCGCAGATCGCCACGCGGATCGGGGGGGCGATTGTCGTTACTTTGACGCTGATCGTGCTTGCGCACAGCGGCTAGCGCGGTGCCTTTGAACCCGCCGGGAAACGGGTACGCAGGTACATTGTCACTGCGCTGGGACCTGCGACGCGTAAACGACGCAGATGGGGAGGCGATCATCCGGCATTCTGGTACCGAAGCGGGGGCGAGTTTGCGAGTGAGGATTAGTGGAATACCCTTGTGGGGCTGGGCGGCCGCGGCGGCGCTGTACTTTGGCATCGCGGCTGCGGCGGTCGAGTTCGCATGGGACCGCTCGATCGATGTGCTCGCGGAGGTCGGCGCCCACCGGCTCGACCTGTATGCCGCCAGTCTTAGGAGCGAACTGGGCCGTTACGAGACGATGCCCGCGATCGTCGCGCGCCAGGAGAGCGTGCGAGCTTTGTTAGCCGCCTCGCCACCCGTGCCGCCTGATCTGCTGCAAACCGTCAATACGTATCTCGATGCCGTGAATCGCGAGGCCGGAAGCCTCGCGGTGGACGTCATCGACCTGCACGGCTCGGTCATTGCCGCGAGCAACTGGGACCAGCCAGTGAGCTTCGTAGGCACCAACGTATCGTATCGACCGTACTTCAAGGACGCGCTCGCACACGGCTCGGGCCGCTTTTTTGGTATCGGCACCAACACGGGCATGCCGGGGCTCTATTTTGCGAGCGCTGTGCGCGATGGCGCGGCGCCCATTGGCGTAGCGACGGTCAAGGTCAGCGTCGACGCGCTCGAATCCGCATGGCGAACGCCGGCCGAAGCAGCCATGGTCGTGGATAGCAATGGCGTGATCGTGATTTCGACGGTGCCCGCGTGGAAATTTATGGCCCTCAGATCCATCACGGCGGAGCAGCAACGCGGCATTCAGGCATCGCGGCAGTATGCTGGACGCACGGTCGAGGCGCTGCCCCATGGCCGCCTCGGCGACTGGGGGGCCAAGGCTTGGTTTGCACGCTTTCCCGACTGGACCCGTCCCGGCCGCGACAGACGCTATCTGAGCATGTCGCGACCGGCGCCGCAGGCCGGCGATTCGATCATAATTCTGCTCGACGTCGCTGGCGCGCGGCGTCAGCAACTCGTCGCGCTCGCGTTCGTCACGGGCGGCTTCCTGATTGTCGGGCTCTATTGCCTGTATGCGATCCAGCGCCGCCGCGCGATTGCCGAAAAACTCAAGGCCCAGGATGCATTGCGCAACGCAAATGACCAACTGGAGATCACGGTTCGGCAGCGCACGGCCGCATTGCTGCAAGCCAACGAAAGGATGCAGCAGGAGATCGCGGAACGCGCGCGCACCGAGCAGCGTCTGCGCGACTCGCAGCAAGAAGTGGTGCACGCGGGCAAGCTGGCGGTGCTGGGACAGATGGCCGCCGGGTTGACGCACGAACTGAACCAGCCGCTCGTCGCCATCAAGACGCTCTGTGACAACGCCCGCACATTTTTCGAACGTAATCAACCGGGATCCGCCGTCGCGAATCTCGAACGCGTTTCGCGCCTCGTCGACGGCATGGCCAACTTGACCGGGGAACTGAAAACATTCGCGAGAAGGCCGGATATCGAACGGGTTGCGGTGTCGCTGAACGATGTCGTGGCGCACGCGCGGCTCATTTTCGAAGCACGGATTCGCGCCGAAGCCGTGCAGCTCGACGTGCGCATTCCGGAGGGGACGACGGTGTGCGCGGAACCCAGCCAGTTGCAGCAGGTGATCGTCAACCTGATCGGCAATGCGCTCGATGCAGTGGCGGATCAGGAAAAGCGCGCCATCGTCATCGACGCAGGCGAGGCAGATCAGCACGGCCGCGTGCTGTTCACCATTGCCGACAGCGGCACGGGCATCGCACCGGAGGTGCTGGCCCATCTGTTTGAACCGTTTGTGACGACCAAGCCCCGAGGGCAGGGCTTGGGCCTGGGTCTCGCAATCACCTTGCGCCTCGTCGAGGGATTCGGCGCGCGTATCTCCGCGGCCAATGGTCCTGACGGAGGCGCACAATTCAGCATTCAATTTGCGGCAGCGACAACGATAGTGCAGGGGGCAGTCCATGGATGACGAAGTTGGTGTCGTAGTGGTCGAGGACGACGAAAACGTTCGCCTCGGCGTAGAACAGGCCGTTGCGCTGGCGGGCTTTCCGGTGCGGGCTTACGCGTCGGCGGCCGAAGCGCTGCGCGAGGTGGCGCCGGGCGCGCCGGTTGTGATCGTGTCGGACGTCAGGATGTCGGGCATCGACGGACTGCAATTGCTCGACCGCGTGCTGACGATCGATGCCCAGATCCCGGTTGTCCTGATAAGCGGGCACGCGGACATTTCGACGGCAGTGGGCGCGATGCGGGTGGGCGCCTACGACTTCATCGAGAAGCCGTTCTCGTCGGATCATATTGCAGGCCGGGTGGCGCGCGCCGTCGAGAAGCGGCGCCTGACGCTCGAGGTTCAAGGCCTGCGCGCTGCGCTGCGCAACTGGCAAGGCATCGAGGGATTGGTACTGGGCAAGTCGCCCGCGATAGAGGTGGTGCGCAAGCGCATCCTGCGCCTTGCCGATACTTCAGTGTCAGTGTTGATTACCGGCGAGACCGGCACGGGCAAGGAATTGATCGCGCGTGCGCTGCATGACTTCGGGGGGCGTCGCGATCATCATTTTGTCGCGCTCAACTGTGGCGGGTTGCCGGAGCAGTTATTTGAGAGTGAACTCTTTGGTCACGAGGCGGGGGCGTTCACCGGCGCGGCCAGGAAGCGCATCGGCAGGATCGAATGGGCAAATGGCGGCACGCTCTTTCTCGACGAGATCGAGTCCATGCCCATTGCGCTGCAGATCAAGCTGCTACGCGTCTTGCAAGAGCGCCAGATAGAACGGCTCGGCGCAAACGAGTCGATTCCAGTCGACTGCAGGATCATTGCGGCATCGAAGGCAGACCTGACTGAGCTTTCGGCGGACGGGCGTTTCAGGGTCGATCTGCTATATCGGCTGAACGTCGCGCAGATCGACATACCGCCGCTGCGTGAACGGCTTGACGATGTTCCGCTGCTATTCGAACATTTCGTGCTTGCGGCGGCGCGGCGATTTGGCTTGTCCGCTCCGATCGTGTCGGCAGCGCAGCTTTCGGAGCTGATGATGCATCAGTGGCCGGGCAACGTACGGGAACTGCAGAACGTAGCGGACCGTTTTGTCCTCGGGCTGAATGGAGACAACCTGCTGACTGAGGGGGGACGTCCGGCAGCAGGCAGTACGCTTGCTGATCAGCTCGCGCATTTCGAATGCATGATCATAGAGGACAGGCTGCGGCGGAACAATGGAAATGTCGCCGCAGCCAGCGAAGACCTAGGAATGCCGAAGAAGACGCTTTATCACAAGATGCGTCAGTACAAGATTCCGACTGGTGATCTGCAAAGCGAACGGATGATTTGATGGGTCCGAAGTGGATGTGGGCGAAATGTGAACCCGATTCGGTGGAGCTAGAAGTGCGAATTGCAATAGTTTCCCGGTTACGAGCGTGTGCATGCGCACCGGCCGGCCGCAGCTGGGACGCTAACCGAACGCGTCGCAGACTCTAGTGCTGCATATGACGCAGTGGTTGTAGCCGATACGGTCGCGGTCGGCTGCGGTACCACGTGGCGCCGAAATTTGCGGTTTCGGGCGGCCGTGTGAGTGATTTGCGGTTCGATCGTTCGTCGGCAAGCAGCGAATTCGCAAGCAGCCTTGTTGGATGAGGGCATAGCGCGACGTTCGATTGCCAATCGCCGGTTCAGGTTCGACAAGAGCCCGTTCCGTGCGCGTAAAGTTATCCCCCTTTTGGGGGATGGTGTTTTCCGGAAACTCTGAACATGCTTTGTCATTAACTTGGCGGCCCGTACCACTTGTAGTTGCAAGGTCGCTCCTGACTCCCGGTTCTTGCGAACGGTTGACGAAAAACAACGGAGTTAGGGAACGTGGTCCAGGACCGAACGTTGCGCCGCAGGGGCGGAATGACACGGTAGCTCAACAGGACGCGTTCCCTGACACGATAAATAAATTGAGAGAAAAAATGGGGCAGCCAGGCGAGAGGCCAACTCCGGAGTTGAGGGCATTTTCCGATACATCACGATCGTCCCGCTTAGCCCAAGGCATTCTGACACTGGTTCTGACACTGGTTGTGACGACAGTCACGTGCCTTACCAGTGGAACGCTAAAGACCATCGCCGGCGAAATCGCACCGATCTGGTTGACCAATGCGGTCCTGCTTGGACAACTGATGGCGGCGCCGCCGAGGCGGTGGTGTTGGGTGCTTGCAGGCGGTTTGCTCGGCAATCTTGCAGCCAATCTCCTGGTTGGCGAAAGTCTGCGAGTGTCCTTCTCCTATTCGGCTGCCGACATTCTCGAAGTGTTGATCGCGTTCTTGTTCGCGCCGCGCATATCAATTATCGCCGAACTACTTCGTCCGAAAGCGCTCGTAAAATTTCTGACCGGTGTGTTAATTGCGCCCATTGTGTCCGGTCTGCTTGCGGTGGCCTTGTTGCACGGTCGGCTAAGTGCCCCCTTGCTGCCGGACCTTTTCAACTGGTTTGTCTCGGATGCCTTGAGTCTTGCCATTTTTACTCCGGCCGCGATAGTCTTTTGGACCGGGGAAGTGACTCACCTGTGTCGCGCTGGCCATCGCGCAAAAAGAGGCTTTTTGCTGCTGCTGGTTGGTGTCGTCACGACGGTTGTCTTTGGGCAAAGCCATTTCCCATTGCTTTACTGGGCGCTCCTGCCCCTCGTGTTGCTGGCATTGACGGCTGACCTGGCCAGCGTGCTGGTTGGATTGCTTCTGTGCCTCGTGATTGCCGTATCGTTCACGATGCGTGGGGCAGGACCATTCTGGATCTATCCTTATTCGAGCATGCAGGGCCGCATCTTTGCGCTGCAACTCTTCCTCGTGGCCGCGCTTGCCATCGCGCTACCGATCAGCGCCATTCAGACGCAGCGGAACCGCCTCATCACGCTACTTCGCGAGGGCGAGCGGCGATATCGAATCCTGGCTGAGAACGCCACGGA
Organism: Paraburkholderia sp. BL6669N2; assembly: GCF_003387275.1. Lineage (NCBI taxonomy): Bacteria > Pseudomonadati > Pseudomonadota > Betaproteobacteria > Burkholderiales > Burkholderiaceae > Paraburkholderia > Paraburkholderia sp. BL6669N2. The sequence goes on from NZ_QUNA01000002.1 coordinate 4,411,623, forward strand.
TATCGTCATGAGCATGGCGCTCGACGGCAGGCTCACTTATGTTTCTCCACGCGCGACCGTCGTGATGCAGGTTGCCCCTGAAGATTTGATCGGCGTGCGTTATCCCGACCTTGTTTTAGCCGACGACCGCGACGCGCTGGCCGTAAGAATCGAAAATCTGACATTGGGTGCGTCCGAGGCTTCGGAGGTCAGCCGCTTCCGCCGTGTGGACGGTCAAATCCTCTGGATGGAAACGTACTTTCGCCTCGTCATCGACCCGTTCTCTGGCATGCCGGAAGCGATCACGGCCACGGCTCATGACATTACGGCGCGCAAGGTGGCGGAGCAACGACTTGACGATGAACGCGCGGAATTGCGGGGGCTCGCCTTCCGGGATGGCCTGACAGGCCTCTTCAACCGTCGGCACTTTGACCGTGTACTGGCGCGTCAGTGGCGAGAGGCTTCGACGCACGAGCGTGGTTTCGTGGCCGTTGTCATGGCCGATGTCGACTTCTACAAAAGTTATAACGACAACTACGGGCATCAGGCCGGCGACGAGTGCTTACGTGTGATTGCCCGAGCCATAGCCTCTTCGACCAAGCGACCCACAGACGTCGTGGCCCGTTACGGCGGTGAAGAATTCGGCTTGATCCTGAAGGATACGGACCAGCAGGGTGCGCTGGTGGTTGCCGAGCGCATCCGGCACGAGGTGGAGAATCTGCGGATTCCACACAAGGCGAGCGTTACAGGCATCGTCACAATCAGCCTTGGCGTGGCGGCCCAACGACCAGCCGATGGCGACGAAGGAGGCGTTTTGGTAGACGCTGCGGACAGAGCGCTGTACACCGCCAAACGGCGCGGGCGAAACCAGACCTGCGTGGCAAACTTCGGCGCAGAGGGGGCATCGATATGACTCGCACCGCATTCACTGCGCCATGACCACCGTTACGTCGGGACCCGCGACCACGGCCACGACACCTCTGGACACGACTTTTCAATCAGGCTGTATCGGTCGTGCCCAGAGGAATTCGCGCCGGCGGGTGCTTTGCAGGCGCACACTGCTGTTGCGCCTTGAGACAGGGCTAAAGCGTTCCGCTTCAGATTTCCTTAGAAGCGCGTGCGCATGCCGACCGTGCCGACCACCTGGTTCGCCGTCGACGACGCACCACCCGATGTATTGATGAAGGCGACAACGTTTTGGCCTATTGCGTGCTGATACATGCCTTCGGCGTAAACATCCGTGCGCCTGGAAAGCGCGTAGACAGCCTGCACATTGACCTGATTCCACTTCGGATCGGTGCCGTAGTGCGTGCCGGCCGCATTAAACGCACCTGACAGATGCGCATCGGTGTACGTGTCAGTGATGCCCAGCGTAATCGCCGGTGTCAGCGTGTACTTGGCATTCAGTTCGTAGTTGTTGAAGCGCTGCGAACCGTTGTTGAGGTTGAACGATCGTGTGCCCTGATAATGGCTGTTCGTATACACGAAGCCGACCACTGCCGGGCCGAAGGTGTAGTTCAGACCCGCGCCAAACGTGCGCCGAACGTCCGCCCCGAAGGTGAAGCCGCCCGTCTGGGCAGGCGCTTCGCCGAGGTCAACTGCACCGCTGGTGTTCGCCTGGGGGACGGCGCCATTGCCGTTGATCTGCAGGTAGCCGGCTGCCATCTTGAACGGGCCATAGTCAAAACTTGCTCCCGCGCTGTAAGCACGGTTCAGCGTGAAGTCAGTACTGTTCGAGAACGCGTAGAGGCCGCCGAACTTCAGACCTGCATAGTTGCTGCTCATGTACTTGACCGCGTTGCTCATCCGCAGCGTGTGGTTCAGATTGTCGTTGTCGAACGGGTGCGCGAAGCCCGTATCGCCGAACGTGCCGGCCGTGCCGGACAGCGGTGCCACGAAGTCGACCAGCGAGTCATATTGACGGCCCAGCGTCACCGTACCGAACTGGTTGCTGTTCAGGCCGACAAACGCCTGGCGACCAAACATCCGGCTGTTCTGGCCGAGCTTGCCGTTCTGCACGTTGAAGCCGTTTTCCAGCACGAAAATGGCCTTCAGGCCGCCACCGAGGTCCTCTGCGCCGCGCACACCGAACCGGCTGCCGTTAATGGTGCCGCTGGTTGCCTGAACAAGGCTGCCGTGCGCAGTGGCAGAGGTCTTGACGTTATTGGTATACATCAGACCAGCGTCGATCAGGCCATACAGGGTGACAGAACTCTGCGCATGGGCGGCCGATGCGGCGAGTGCAGCGGAGAGCGCGAGGGCGATCGGGATTTTTTTCATGAATTAACTCCAGCGGATTCAGGTGGAAACAGCGGCGTGAGTATAGGAGGGCAGGTGCACCACGACGTCATTCCGGGCTGCATTAGAGTCTTCCAATTTGCTGAAGTAAATGTCACAAATTCGAAGCAATGCTGATAACCGCCCTGCCAGTAAAGGAGCAGTACTGCTGTACTTCATTCGTACGGGTCAATTCCTGTTGATCTCTGTTGTATTGAGACGACGGCATCGAGGTTAGTCAACGAGCGCGGATCTGACGTAAAACCTGACCCGACGCGACAGGCTGTTTTCGTTTAGGAAATTTCACCGACGCAACTGTCCAATGCGTCATGCAGCTAGAGGCCGGCAAATGGCCGCTCACGATTAGGCAGCGCCGGGCGTTGGGCCGCTGCGCTGCTCGGCAGGGGCCCAACTTGCTGTTCGTCACGCAAACCGATGTGATCAAGAGGCTGCATGGGGCCCGCGCCACCGGCCTCTGCGAACGCAAGTTCCTGCAGTTCGTGCGCCTGCCGCTGCCGCTGCAGATCATTGACGACTTCGCGCTCAACCCCGCGCACGCCGCACGACGAAGACTTCCGCGACCTGGTGCGGCGAGGTATGAGCGGGGGGCTACCATCCTGACATCCAATCTCGATGTCAGCGGATGCAGTGACTCCTTCCACAAAATGGGGTACCGGCGCCGCGACACTCGACCGGCTACGCCACGGTCCCTACCGCATCGTGATCAAGGGTGAGAGCTTCTGCAGGCCTGACTCGATGCACGAAAACGGCAAAAACGCCGTTGCAAAGCTCAGTAAAAAACCAATTTCTGGAGGCCGTTCGAATCCGCGGTTGACGCCACTTCCAACTGGCATCGTTAGACGAGCGCAACGAGAAATCTGTCAGGCTGAAAAAGTGGCTTCGTTTCACCGTGCCCGTCAGCGCTTCAACAACGCCGCTAACGCAGGAGAAACCTGCTTACGCGACAGGTAGTAGAGGAAGATCCCGGCAAAGGGGGAGCACCAGGCTTCCAATACCCGGACCAGACGCCCGCTCCGATATCAAGTGCTGCCTCATGCTCCAAAACGTACGCAACGCCAAGACCATCGTTCGCGGCCTGGAGCACTAGATCCGCTCATTGAATGTCAGCGGCCCCGCCAGCGCACCCTCTGATTTTTGACCGTCATCTTCAAATCCCATGAGTAAAGGCCACCTGCGGTTTCCATCCGGTAATTGATGCACCGATGATGCTGAAAGGTCGTCCGGCGTACTGGGAGCGCGACGTCGCGTCAAACATTCCGGCGAGGCGACCAAGACCATCCTGAGGGACGGTCCGACCGGCAGTGCCACCATATCCTGTTCGAGCTTCTCTCCTAGCCGTATGGCAACGTCGAAACGTCGGGAAACAAGATCCCTGAACGCATAGTCGGTGCTGACTTCGACGGTTGCCTCCGGATAGCTCTTGCAGAAGTCGGTCAGCATCGGACGCATGACGGCCTCATACTCTTGTGGAGTGGCGGTAATTCGCAGGGTGCCTGAGATGCGATCACGGATTCGACTGAGGTCTCCCAGGGCACCGTCGATCGCAGGCAACGCAGGTCCGGTCGTCAGCGGGAGCGCTTGCCCTTCGAAGGTGGGCGCAACACCGCGGCTGGTCCGTCGAAGTAGTGGGTAGCGGAGGCGATTTTCCAGTCGCTTGATCTTATAGCTCGGCATCGAATTGGATTCAATTCGGCAGCAGCGTGGGAAAAGCTGCGCATCCGCGCGACGACGGCGAAGACCGAGAGGTCATCCAGGACGGGCCACGACTGACCGGCAGCCATGGCCAGGCGATTCCAGCGTTTGACGAACTCCGGCGTGAAATGCTTCGCAGACCGCATGATCGTGGTATGCGCCTGCGGCACACCGCCCTCGGGCATCATTTCAGCGAGGCCGCGAAAGCTCAGTTTGTAATGCCGGTACCAACCCACGCAAAGGACGATAACTTCACGCTCGAAGCGGCGTCTGCATAAAGATCCGTTGAGATCTTTCAACTTACTCATTCGCTCGTGCTCATCAAACGCTTGAGTGTTACAGACCTACACATCCGATTTGCACCATGTATGGACGACTCCCTGTTGTCAAGCAGTCTGGGTTCTCTGGCACTGGGTCGAGATTGCAGCCATGTATCCGGGCTTAGTTCACAGCAATCGCTGTGGGCCCACGATGAATATCCGCAGATGGGTGCCCCATCACAACCACGGGCTTGGTTGCCCTTGGTGCAAAGCGGGTTTGGCCCGCCACGGTCCGACCGTTGTGTCATCGAATTGAAGTCTGCTCAAGCAACCTCTGGAAAGTGAACGGCGTTGCGATGTTAAACGCTGGACCTGTCAATTCCTCGTACTGGGTTGTGCGGGCACATGGCTCGCCTGATAGGCCTGACCTCGTATCAGCATGGCCCACGCTGTCCGTGCATTCTTTGCCGCGAGCGCCACGGCAGCGATGTTTTTGTGTCGGCGTCGACACAGTTTCATCAGCCAGGAATCAGCCATCTCGGGCTTTGCGGCAGCCATGCGGATAACCGCGCGGGCGCCGTGAATCAGAAGTGTTCGTAGTGCTGTATCGCCGCGCTTGCTGATGCCGAGCAGCCGCGGCGTGCCACCGGAGGAATGCTGGCGCGGGACCAGACCCAGCCAGGCAGCGAGCTCCCTGCCGTTGCGAAAGGCTCGGACATCACCGATCGAGGCGGCGAGGGCCGACGCGGTAAGCGGTCCGATTCCGGGTATGGTTTCGAGAAGTTGGCCGGGCGCATCGCTACGATGGATCGCGCGGATACGCCCTTCCAGTTCGGCCACCTTGTTGCCAAGTTCGCGCAGGTGCTCAACAAGCATCTGGATGTGGAAAGAGCCGCTATGGCGCGCTGCCCCAGCAGTTGGATACCTTGTGGCAGCACGATGCCGAATTCACCCAGAAGTCCACGAATCTGATTGGCCAGTGCTGTGCGCGATTTGACCAGCCCGGCGGGCGCGCGATGTAGCGACAGAATTGTCTGTTGCGCCTGCGTGTTGACCGGTACGAAACGCATGTGGGGTCGTTGTATCGCCTCGCAGATTGCTTCGGCGTCGGCCGCATCAGTCTTGTTACTCTTTACGTAAGGCCGGACGAACTGCGGGGCGATCAGTCGAACGGTGTGTCCAAGCTTCGCGAGTTCCCGGCCCCAGTAGTGCGAAGAGCCGCATGCTTCCATGCCAATTACACACGGTTCGAGCGTTGCGAAATACCGGAGTACATCCGTGCGTCTCAGCTGTTTGCGTATAACGATGTGGCCTTGCAATCCACTGCGTGGACTTGCAGCACATTCTTGGCCAGATCCAGTCCAACAGTCGCTATCTTCATGATGAACTCCTATGCCGTGGATATCACGACCTCTCCACTCTGGCACAAACCTCTTGCTGCGTAGCGGGAGTCGTCCATCACATCACAACCCTCCGAAACTGCGCAAACGCTGCGCGGTCGGGGTCTCTGGAGACAGGCTGTTCGTGTCCGCTCCCGCTCGTGTTCATACTCACGAAGGATGAGGTTGTACACATCCGACGAACCAGTTGTCGAACCATACGCGACTCTCGGTTGAAAGGAGTGCGCCGGGACCGATACGCTGGTGAGCAACAAGGCCATTCGCCATTCGGTGCTCAACGATGGTCGGGCTCAACGTCGGCTCGATGCCGCCGGCCCTTTTAGCGACCGCGCGATCAAGTTCGTTCCCAGCACGAAGACGATGCCGATTATGCTGCCGATAGCGACGTCTATTGCGCGGTCGTCGGCTGAAAATATGGCATGACCAGCGACGATGATTGCGACGGCGTGCAGCGCGCATCTCGTGCCGAATGCTACGACATACTGATTGAACGCGACGAGCGTCAATACGATCGCGGCCGTCAATACGTCGGGCAGTAGCGCGGCGTGTGGCATGAGGATTCCCACCAGCATACCGGCAGGCACGCCGACCATCGCCCCCATCATCCGGTCTTTCCATTTGGCGCGGGCCGTCGCAACGTCACCGGTGACGACGCTGGCGGCCGACCAGACCAGCCATTGCGCGTAGTGAACGTGGTGCCACTCGACGAGCGATGCGGCGACGCCGACGGCGAGGCCAGCGGCGATTATCCCTTCGAAATAGCCGGGTGACGGTGTTTCCGAGACTTGCCGAACGGCGAGCCAACCATGGCTGTTCGATCTGTCCACGCACCGATTCGCACGATAAGAAATGATCGCGTGAAGTATGACGGGTAATGCCGCGCAAAGTAGATAGGGGAGCGTGTTGAGGCCGAGGAGACCAAGCTGCGCCAGATTCCGCCCGTTCGCATCGTTCGCCGTGACGCAGGCGAGGTAGAGGACGGGGATGAAGGTGAAGGAGCCTGTCCAGAGCATCTCTGTGCCTGCGGCAGTGACGGCCACGCAGCCCATCGCGAGCAACACTGATGCAATAACGAACAAAGCCGGCTTTCCGGCGGATATGGTCATTGCGACAAAACCGAGACCTACGACGAGCGTATGCAGCAGCACCCAAGTGGGGCGAGGCGCGATCGCTCCGCCGCAATAAACGCTGAAACGGTCACGATTTCGACGCGGAACCACATCGGGTTACCTGCAGTAAACGGGAGACGACTAACGATTTTTTCCTCTTATGGCCACGTCCGGGCCGAGGCGGGGCGCCCATCCGGACTTCTGTACGTCTTATCATACGGGCAGCGGTCCGCGCTCTATCTCAGTCGCCACGAACAGCGCGGACATCGAGTATCGGGTGCCATGCCCCCTACACATGCAGCCGGTTGAGTTCTTCAGCGCACGGGCTACAGCGCGATGCCCGCTGTACGCCCCTCGGAATGACAGGTAGCATAAGCCGCTCAGTGCATCGTATCTGCTTCGACGTGCCCTGCTGCATCAGTGTTGCCCGCCACCGGCGGCACCACAGGCGACATGTTCACGTTCTTGCGGTACCGAGCAAACGCCTCATCCGCATGACAGATCTTCGTCCGCCCGTGCGGTGCCGGCTCGCCGTTCTCGTTGAGATTGACGAACACCATCTTCTCAACAGTCAGAATGCTTTTGCGGGTGATCTTGTTGCGGACTTCGCAGCGCAGCGTGATTGACGTGCTGCCGAAGTGCGTCGCGGTCATGCCGAGCTCGATGATGTCGCCTTCACGCGCAGAGCTGACGAAATCGATCTCCGACATGAACTTCGTGACAACGCGCTCGTTGGCGAGCTGGCAGATCGCATAGATTGCGGCTTCCTCGTCGATCCAGCGCAGGAGGCTGCCACCGAACAGCGTGCCGTTGGGGTTCAGGTCTTCGGGCTTGACCCATTTGCGGGTATGAAAATTCATCGGGTATCCCATCATTGAAAGTAGCACGGCCCTGATTAGGGAAGCGCAATAAGGGTTAACACGTAACTGTCTATGTTAGGGTTTTCCCTTAATGGTGGCAAGGAAGAAAAAAACCGACTCGAGGCCGGCTTGCCCATGCGCTAATCTTGTCGGCGCTTTTATATGTGATATGTCCTGTCCTACTGTGTCAACAACGCGTCGTGACACCGCCTTTTTGACTCCGTCAGAACTCGGCTACGAGGGCGACACTCGCGCGGAGCGCAGGTCAACGCATGCGGGCGTGGGAGTTCTCCCAGCAATGAGTCGGCGCATCCGATTCGAGCTGCCATGGAATGGCAAAAAGATGATGGACCTGTTTAGCGATCGCCTCATCGACACGTTCGCCATGGTTCCGAAAAGCAAGACGCCGCCGGGTGGGAAACACTGGCCGGCGAGCGGTCGACTTACCGCAATCGTCGATGAATGAGAGAAAAAGCGCCCAGCCGCTAAGGTCTGAGCGAAGCCACTGGGAGCCCGACGGCGGAAGTATTCAGATATTGGCAAAACAGGCCTGCTCTCGCCAGAAACTGCGAGAGCGGGCCCTTTCACTTTTCAGGAGCGACACCATGCGGTGCCCGCAACGCGTTCAGGCTCTACCTGCTGAACTGTTGGGCGGGGATTTGGGTGCGACGTAGCAGCACTTCCCAAACCCGCCGGCATCTCTTCGGGTTCGAACGGTTTCGTCAGATGATCACCGCCGCCAGCGCGCAGTCCCCGAGCGCGATTGGAGAAGTAACGGCGGGGAGACCGGATGAGGAGTCCGGTGTTGCGCCAGCCAGTGCCGGGGCCCGCCGTTAGAAGGATTGCCGCCGGTGCCGCAGCCGCTGTCGCATTGCACTCGAGCAAGAGACCTCCTCAGCGCTACAACAATGACGCGCCCTGCCGGTTTGACCGACCCACCTCCGCTTCCCTTTATCACTATAATGTCGCACGCAGCGTTTCGAACGTCGACTGCCCAAGCACAGTACCGCCGCAATCGCGCCTCGCACCAGGCTTCATGGTATGACCGAACACCAAATTCAACACATATTGGTCGTTGACGACGATCCGGCCATGCGCAAGCTCATTTCCGAGTACCTGACGGAGAATGATTTTCGTGTGACGGTCGCGGCTGACGGCAGGAAAATGGCTGCTGCGCTTAGGGAACATTCAATCGATCTAGTTGTTCTCGACCTGCGACTGCCAGATGAGGATGGCATTACCATTGCGCGTCGGCTGCGCGAGCAATCCTCCCTTCCGATCGTCGTCGTATCGGGGCGGCTTCACGAAGCCGACCGCGTGATGGCGCTTGAATTGGGCGCGGACGACTACCTGACCAAACCATTCAGCCTGCGGGAACTGCTGGCCCGTATCCGAACGGTGTTGCGGCGCACGGCGATCAAACAGTCGCAGACCGGACGCCATGCCGATGCGCGCGTGTATCGCTTTGCCGGGTGGGAACTTGACATCAGTGCCCGCCGGCTGACGTCCCCGACGGGGGCGCGCGTCGTGCTGACCAACGGCGAGTTCTGTCTGCTCAATGCGTTTCTGGCGTCTCCTGGGCGGATCTTAACGCGTGAACAGTTGCTGGAAGCGAGCCGTTTGCATGACGACGTCTATGACCGATCGATCGACGTGCAAATTCTCCGGCTGCGCCGCAAGATCGAGGAGGATCCGTCGCATCCGCAATACATCCGGACCGAACGCGGTGCCGGTTACATTTTTTCTGCCGTCGTCGAAACGGCAGCATAGGGCAACGCTGGTCAAGTGGCCGTTTCGTCATCCTCCCGCGCAAGGACGCGGCTCAATGCTCGGGCTATGTCGGCCTGGCGCACGGGCTTGCGCAAGACTGCGGAGATATGGATCGCTTTTGCTTCGCGTTCCAGCACCGCGCTGTTATTTCCGCTCACCAGAAGGATGGGGATGTCAGGTCGAATCGCGTGAATCCGCAAAGCGAGTTCGATGCCCGTCATATTCGGCATCGTCTGGTCCGTCACGACTACATCGAAACGCTGCGGATTCGCGTGAAAGGCTAGCCACGCCGCTTCGCTGGAAGTGAAACCTATGGGTTCGTATCGAAGCTCGGCGAGAACTTCCTCGCCGAGCCCGACAAGCGCCTCTTCGTCATCGACCAGTAGTACCGATTGGCCGTTGCCGAGCGGCAGCGCCGCTCGCAGCGGATCCACATCCGCCTCCACAGCATCGATTACCGGCAAGTACACATCGAAGCTTGCCCCCTCACCCGGCGCACTGCGCACGTTGACCGCACCGCTGTATTCGCGAACGATACCTTCGACTAGCGCAAGGCCCAGTCCCGTTCCTTCGCCTGCTTTGCGGGTAGTGAAGAAGGGGTTAAATATCCGCTCCAGAAGCTCAGGCGAGATGCCGACGCCACTGTCGCGCACACTCAGCCTGACGAAATCGCCTGGCCCGAGCGCTCCGTGCGAAAACGATCGGGGTGCCTCGAGTCGGTGCAGCGCCAGCTCAAGGCGAATCGTGCCGCCGTGCGGCATCGCATGGACCGCGTTGCTGCACAAGTTCGTCACGACCTGATGCAAATGCGCCGGATCTCCAGCAATGAACGCGTAAGGGGCGTCCAGTTGGACATCGAGCCGGATGGTGTCCGGCAACCGGATGCGCATCAGATCGATCGTCTCCGTTATCACCTGCTCGACATGGACGGGCAGCCGCGTGGTTAATCCGCTGCGGCTGAATGTCAGAATTCGTTCGACGAGCGATCGCGCACGGTCACCCGCCTTCAGCATCTGCTCGACATAGCGCTGTTCCGGGGAACCCTTCGCTACTGCGTGAAGAGCCCGCTCGCCATAACCGAGTATCGCGCCGAGGATGTTATTGAAGTCGTGAGCGATGCCGCCCGCAAATGTACCAAGCGCCTCGAGCTTCTGCGACTGCCTGAGTTGGCTCTCGAGCAGGCGCCGCGCCTGCTCGTCGTCACGGCGCTGGGTCACGTCTTCGACGGTGGAGACGAGCAGGTCAGTCAGATGAGGTGCCGCACGATGGGATGGTTCAACCGACACAGTGACACGTGCAATGTTCATGACGGTCCACACTACACGGCCATCGCGATGCAGATAGCGCTTCTCGAAGCGCACGCTGTCATGCTCGCCGCACACCAACTGGTCAATGTGACGCTGTGTCAGTTGGATGTCGTCAGGATGCGTGATGTCCGCAGGCATCATTTGCTCGAGCTCTGCCGTCGAGTAGCCGACCATGCGCTGAAATGAGGGATTGACCGCCATGTAATGGTCTCTCGGACGCAGCAACATGATGCCGACTGGCGCGTTGTCGAATACCGCGCGCCATCGTTGCTGGCTCGATCGCAACTGACTGTTGACCCGCCTCAGATTCCGCAACTGCCGGACTAACGCAACGGCGAGCACCATGATGAACAGCGACAATACGGCGGCGCCGATCAGCTCATCAATGGTCAGAGTGCGCCACATCGCAAGCGCAACGGCTTCTTCGCGCGAGACCTCGATTGCCAGCGGAAAATGGGGCACCGGCCTGTGTACGTAGCGCGTCTGCGTCTGAGTCCGGTCCGCGGGCAGGCGATCTTCGAAAACGACTACAGGTGTTCCGTCGGTCCGCAGCAGCCGAATGGCGGTTCCGGGGCCGAGACCGACCTGCTCATAGAACTTGCGAAAATACTCGTATTCAATCCCGGCAACAATGGCGCCTTTAAACTGGCCTTGTGCGTCTTCGAGCCGCCGCGCGACCACAAACATGGGCCGTCCCTCGGAGAGACTCTTGAATGGCTCGCTAATCGCCAGTGCATTGCCGCTCGCTCTTTGCAGTTGCTGGAAGTATGTTCGGTCGGCGACACTTAGCGGCTTCGTCGTCAACAGTGTGGTGGCAGTCCGGTTGCCGGCCGCATCGAAAATCTCGAGATGGTGAATCTGTGGCACACCGTTGATCTCTTCGCGCAGGAACGCGTCGGAGTCGGCGGGAGATGTCTGCGTGCGCCTCGGATCGAGCGCCCACGTAGACGTGCGCACCAGAATGAATTCAATGCCTTGCAGGGAGCGCGCGGTTTGTTCCGCAAGCGCCCTGGCGAGACTCGACAGCTCCCGCTCGTTGTACTCGAGCGTAAGCCGGCGGAATCGCGCGATGTCGGCGACCGCGCCGACCCATAGCAGAACAATCAGCAGCCCGCCGCCTAACCCAATGAGCCAGTATCTGCCGGGCCACGGAAAGCCGCACTTTGGGCGTGTCGTGTCTACCATGTCGAATCCCCTCTGCAAGCTGGCATTTTAAGGCGGTCCGAGCAGTGCCTTGACTGAAGCAAGGAGTTCCTTGCCACTGAACGGCTTGGCGAGCGCACAGTCCACCCCGAGCTGCTGGATCAATGCGCCAGCTAGCGCTGGACTGGATTTGAAGTAGCCCGAAATCGCGACGATCGCCGCCGCTGGAAAGCGCTCGCGCAACGCGTCGATTGTCTCGATTGCACCGAGTTTCGGCTCTTTCAGGTCAACGACGATGAGCTTCGCGGATCGCATCTCGCGGACGAAATGCGTGCGCTGCCCCCCGGATTCTACGACGTTATATCCAGCGTCCCGCAGCCACAGTGCAATCAGCTCGCGGATGGACGAGTCGTCTTCGATGACGAGAATGTCTGGTTGGGGTTGCACAGTTCAAATCCCGCTTTTCACAGAATTGCCGATATTTTCAAAGAATTGCCCGTAGTACGAGCCAAGCCATAGCGCTCAGCCGCACCCGGTATCAACATTGAGCCAGACGAGAGTCACAGAATTGTTTCATCGGCACAGCAGAAAACTACAAATGAAACAAACGCCGCGAGGCTACGAATAGCGATGTGCGCCTGCTGTAAAGCCGCTTACACCACGTGTGGTACTTGCCTGGCGGGGCAATTACACGGCGCCAGGCCGGTTTCAACTGTAATAAAGGGCGATATCGTCGAAATCTTTTGGTAACCGAAACTACCGATGATGCGTCACCAAGACGCACGCCTGCTTGCATCAGGCTGCCAGTTTCAGCGTTCTCCGCGCAGTGCCAAAGGCACGATCCCTGAGTGAACGAACCAACCAATCCGTTGCAGCCCTTGGGTGTGAGGACACAGCCTATGCCTGATCCATATCGTGATGACTCTCCGACCGCGTTCAGTCTTTCCCGTCGCAGAGTGCTATTAGGCGCCGCATTTCTGGCTGGGAGTCTTGCACTTTCGACACTGCCGGCACTCTCGGCAGAAACGGGAGTGTCGTCAGAGTCCACCGCACAGTTCATGGAGATATCAACACTCTTGATACCGCATCGTCTGGATGCGGACATAGGAAAGCGCATGGCTCAGGCGATGGGTGCATTGCGCCCGTCGCTTCCCAGCGATATAGCGGCGCTTCTCTCGATTGCGAAGAAGTGCAACGCGCGGATAGTCGAGGACTTCTTCCCCGATATTCCCGAAGGTCCGCTCAAGCAAACCGCGCTCGCGATCATTTCCGCCTGGTACATGGGTGTGTTGGTCGATGCGCCCGATGCAGAAGTGTTTGCTTACGAGCAAGCCCTGATGTATCGGCCGACAAGGGATGTGATGACGATCCCCTCCTATGCGAAATCTGGGCCGAACGGGTGGAATGCCGAAGCGCCCCCGCTCACGGACATGCCTCGATTTTAAGTTTATTACGCGTAGAACATAAGGGAATTGCAGATGGCAAGTGATGACAGCGCCGATCTCGTCGTCGTGGGTACCGGGGTAGTGGGATGTTTGATCGCCGAGCAGGCACTTGACGCAGGCTTGTCCGTGCTGATGCTCGAGGCGGGGCCTCGTGTGGAGCGCTGGAGAATCGTCGAGAACTTTCGCAATCTTCCTCCGAGCCTTCGAACACACTGGAACGCCCCGTATCCGCCGAAACCATGGGCGCCGCACCTCGAAACGCGCACGGCGCACGAGCAGGAGGAATACCTTCAACTGGAAGGCCCCAATGCACGTGCGTACATGCAGGGTTACGTACGGTACGCCGGCGGCGCAACCTGGCACTGGGCCGGAATCTGCTGGCGTGTCACGCCGGAAGACATGCGTCTGAAGAGTCTGTATGGCGTGGGCCGCGATTGGGCATTCGGCTACGACGTGTTGGAACCGTACTACACGCGTGCCGAATATGCGTTGGGTGTGAGCGGGCCGTCGGATTCCGCGTTGCAATGGCCGCCAACGGCAAAGCGCTCTAAACCGTATCCGATGGGTCCCATCCCGTTCGGTCCTGGTGAGCAGCGCCTGACAGAAGTGGCCGCCAAGCTGGGGCTCGTGAACTTGCCGGCGCCCCAGGCACGCAATAGCGGCGTGTCGTATCACGGTCGCCCGCCGTGCTGCGGCAATAACAACTGCTTTCCAGTGTGCCCCATCGCGGCGAAATACGATGCGGCAACGGCATTGCCGCGGATCGAGGCGAAGGGTGGCCGCATTCTCGCGAATGCGGTCGTCTATCGAGTGGAAACCGGCGACAAAAACGCGGTGCAGGCGGTGCACTATTTCGACCCGGACAAACGCTCACACAGGGTAACGGGCAAGGTCTTCGCGATCGCGTGCAACGGCATCGAGACGCCGAAGCTCCTGTTGCTGTCCAGGGACGAGCGCAACGCAAACGGCGTGGCCAACAGTTCCGATCAGGTCGGACGCAACATGATGGACCAACCCAAACTGTTCGCCGAGATAGAAATGAGCGAGCCGCTATGGACGGGTGTAGGTCCAGTCCAGAGCAGCAGCATCATGAATACGAGCCAGGGCGAGTTCCGCAGTCGCTACGCGGGCGCCATGTTCCGTATGGAAAACGCGGCACGCAGCGCTAGTGGAGGTGTCGCGGCATTGCAAAAGGGGCTCGTTGGTAAGGCGCTCGACGCGGAGATCCGCCGGCTTTCGGCCTGTACAGCGAAGCTCACCGTCGAGCACGAACCGCTTCCTTTGCCCGACAACCGTCTGACTTTGTCGAGCAAGAAAGATTGGCTCGGTATCAACAAGCCGAACATTCATTATGACGTCGGCGACTACGTACGCCGGAGCGCGAAGGAATATACGGTGCCCCTCCTGCGGCGGCTCGCGGCCGAACTCGGTGCGACCAAGGTGAACTTGACGCCGGAATTTCTCAACAGCGATCACATCATGGGCGGCTGCATCATGGGCGCCGATCCGTCGACGTCCGTCGTCGACGTGGATTGCCGCGCGCACGATCATCACAACCTTTTCCTGCCGGGCGGCGCGGCGATGACCACCGGTGGCAGCGGTAACAGCACGATCACGATGGCGGCACTGGCGCTGAAAGCCGGCGACGCGATCGTCGCTCAACTCAAGCACAGTTAATCATGCGCAACATCAATATTCACCTTGGCCGACTATCGGCGGTCCTAGCCGGAATGTTGGTTGCCGTCTGCGCGCATGCTGCTGACGATTCCGATCAGATGGCATTGATCAAGCGCGGAGCGTATCTGGCGACGGCCTCTGATTGCGTCGCCTGCCACACGGCTTCGCACGGAAAGCCGTTTGCCGGCGGATTGCCCATCAGTACGCCAGTGGGCACAGTGTATTCGACCAACATCACACCATCGATGGAAGACGGGATAGGGCAATACACGGAAGAGGACTTTTCCCACGCGATTCGTCTCGGCATTCGGCGCGATGGCGCAAACCTTTATCCCGCGATGCCGTACACGTCATACGCGCGCTTTAACGATGCGGATACGCAGGCGTTATACGCGTATTTCATGCATGGAGTGAAGCCTGTGGACGAGCCAGCTCCGAAAACAAGCCTGCCGTTTCCAATGGACATACGCGCGTCGATGAAAGTCTGGAACGGGTTGTTCCTCGATACGAAACCGTTTGTTGCGGACCCGCATCACTCGGTCGAATGGAACCGCGGCGCCTATCTGGTGGAAGGCGCGGCCCATTGCAGCGCTTGCCATACCCCGCGTGGCTTCCTGATGCAGGAGGACACGAACCGCGACTTGGCCGGCGCGCAGGTCGGGCCATGGTACGCGCCCAACGTCACGTCCGATACGGCGAGCGGCATCGGCACGTGGACCCAGGAAGAACTCGTAGCGTATCTGCGTTCGGGACGCGTGCCGGGCAAGGCTCAGGCAGCCGGCAGTATGGGCGAAGCGGTCGAGCATAGCTTCCAATACCTCGATTCGACGGACATCGAGGCCATGGCGACTTACGTCAAGAGCGCGCCGGCTGTTCATGACCCAGCCGCTGAAGGAACGCGTTTTACCGCCGGAAACATGTCCTCGGATTTGAGCTCGCTTCGCGGAACCGACGGCATCCGCTCGGTTGACGTCGGGATCCCGACAGGTGCGGAACTGTTCCAGGGGAATTGTGCGTCCTGTCACTCGGCTCACGGTGAAGGCAGCAAGGACGGGTACTACCCGAGCCTCTTCCACAATTCAGCCACGGGTGCACATGACCCGAACAACCTGATCGCCGCCATTCTGTATGGCGTGAATCGCAAGACTTCCGACCGACAGGCTTTCATGCCGGGCTTCGGCGGCAAGCCAACCGATGCCATGCAGCTCAGCGATCAGGACATTGCGCTGCTGGGTAACTACGTCCTGAAGACTTATGGGCGCGCCGATACGGTCATCACGGAGCAAGACGTCGCCGAGGTGCGCCACGGCGGACCGTCGTCGAACCTTATCGCGCTTGCGCGTGGGGGCATGGCTGCAGGCGCGGTGGTCATTGTGCTTCTCGTGCTTGCTTTCGTCGTCCGTCGCAGAAGAAGGCCCTCCCTCTGATTCGTCGGATATTTCCTGGCGCAGTTATCGCAACCCGTTTTCGAATTGAGGATAAGTTGAAGAGATTCCTATTGGCCGCACTACTGGGCCTGGCTTACGCCGGTAGCAGCTACGCCCAAAGCGCGGTGACGTTATACGGCATCATCGATACATCCGTCACCTATGCGAGCAATCAGCGTACGGGCGCCGCTGGGTCGCCAGGAAGCAGCAACGTAGCAATGAGCAGCGGCAACCTCAGTAGTTCGCGATGGGGCCTGCGTGGGAATGAAGACTTGGGCGGCGGCCTGTCGGCGGTCTTCACACTGGAGAACGGCTTCTCGAGCGTGAACGGACAAGCCGCGAACGGTGGCAAAGACATGTTCGGACGGCAGGCTTTCGTGGGCTTGCAATCGAAGCAGTACGGTTCGCTCACATTCGGCAGACAGTACGATTTCATTGAAGCGTTCGCCGATCCGTTGGGTGCGTCCGGTCCGGGCTGGGGAGGCAATCTGGCCATGCACCCCTTCGATAACGACGATTCCGTCAACATCTTTCGTCTCAACAACTCGGTCAAGTACATCAGTCCAACATATCGAGGCCTTAAATTCGGGGCGATGTATGCTTTCTCGAACGTAGCCGGCCAATTCTCGAACAACGCCGCCTACAGTGCCGGGGTCTCTTACGAGAACGGGCCGCTCAGCCTCGCCGCCGCCTATCTGGACGTCAACCGTAGCGCCGACCCTGCGGCCGCCAATGCAACCGGCGCCGTCAGTACGGCGGACGGCACTGCGCCGATCACTGGGGGCAGCCAGCAGATCTGGACGCTGGCCGGGCGGTATCGGGCCGGTCCAGCCTCAGTCGGCCTTGCGTGGTCGCACTCGAGTACCGACTCGTTGACCGGTGTCCTGCACGGTAGCGGTGTCACGCCGTTGGTCGGCAAAAATCTGACCTTCGACAATTTCTCGGTCGACGGCCGCTACTTTTTGACGCCTGCGTTCAGCCTTGGCGCAGCCTACACATACACCGAAGGCCGGTTCAGCACCGATACCGAAACAACACGTCCCAAGTGGAACCAGGTCGTCCTTCAGAGCGACTACAAGCTTTCCAGGCGCACCGACGTTTATCTCGAAGGCGTGTATCAGAGTGTCAGCGGTGGCAATGGTAATCACGTGTTCGATGCGTCTATCTTTACGCTGACGCCCTCGTCCAACAGTAATCAGGTTGTTGTTGCGGCGGGCTTGCGGCACAGCTTTTAAAATCTACCGGTGCCGGCGTGAGATGGAGTTCCACGCGGCGCAGCGCCGTCTCACGAATCAACGAAATACTTACGCATGACCTCGGCCAGTTGCCACGAGGCAAGCGCGGTGCATCCAAACACGACCTCGCGCATTCTCTTGTACCAACGCTTACGAAAGCTCGGTGTCGCGGTCGACACCAATCGTCTGCGCCAGTAGTATTGGCGTTGTCAGGTTGTTGGGCCGGTGACGTACGCTCTATTATGGTCGTCGTGTCCTAGCCGACGTCATCAGCTGCGTTGTGCGCTGGTGTTCCGCTTTCAGTTGCGTTTGCGCGACATCAAGGCGCTGCTCTTCGGGCGCGGCGTGAGCGTGACATACGAGACAATCCGATGCCGGAGCGATAAGACTGGCAAGGCTTCGCTCACCAAGGTGAAAACCGCACTGCGCAATCTCGGTATTAAGTGGCACCTCGACGAGGTGTTCGCTACCCTGCGTGGCGAACTGTATCTGCTATGGCGGGCGGTCGATGAGCATGGCACCGAACTCGACATCCTGATGTGAAAGCGGCGCGACAAGGCTGTGGCCAAACCTTTCTTCAAGAGCGTGCTGCGCTCGAGCCCCGTGCCGCGCAAAATGGTCACCGATCATTTGCGCAGCTATCCGGCGGCAAAAGCCGAGATCCCGGAGCTTGCGAACGTGAAGCACGTATTCGTCAAAGCGACCGCTCGGCTGCACAATCGAGCGGAGAACAGCCACCAACCGAACCGCGGGCGCGAGCGGCGCATGCGCGGCTTTCGCGACCCGAAACACACACAGAAATTTCTCTCGTGCTTCGGACCGATCCGGCAACACTTCGCATTGAAGCGGCATCTGATACCCGCCTCCCTCTATCGAAAACAATTCGCAGCCCGTTTCGTTGCATGACGTGAATTAACCAAACTGGCCCAAATTCCGTCGACTGCTATCTGACAAGTCATCACCTCCGCCGTCGTGCCGTCTCCCTCTCGGCAAGTTGACAATGCCTCATCCAGAGTCTGGGTGGCATTTTGTCGCATCAAGTCAATTTTTGTTAAACGTTCGACCGGCCTGAGCCGATATGTAAATACCCACCACTGCATCGGGTCGACCGGATGGCACAAGAGTCCATCTAGTCTCCACTGCCAACAGTCGATGCAGGTGATGCCTACGGCACGTAGCAGTCCAGCACCCAAGACCTACCGCCGAGATTGAGCTCCTCGCAGGAGCGCTCGATCTGAGGTATGTGACTCTTTCAAAACGCAAAACAGGGGTGAAGCATGAAGTTGAAGATTGGGGTCCGGCTTGCAGCTACTTTCGGCGCTGTACTTGCTTTCTTACTGTTGATCTGCGTGACTGCCAGCGTCCTGATGGCGCACATGAATTCGAACACGCAAAGCATAGTCAGCGATCGCGCTGCGAAGCAGAAGCTCTGGAACGAACTCAAGGACGGGACTTTAGAGGTAAGTCTGCGGGCGTACGACGCGCTCGACGAACCGTCACCCGAAGTACAACGAGACGCGCTCGCGAAAATCCATGCGCAGGTCGACCGGGACCAGGAGATTTACCGAATCATGGCGACCAATGTTAATACGGCAACCGGGCGGATTCTCTTTGATCGCTTGACGCGGGCTCACGATTCTTACTCAGCGGCAATGAAGCCAGTGTATGCGCAATTGGCGGCGCATGACACTAATGGGGCGCGCGCAACGCTGCTAGCGACAGTGCCGCTGCGAGTCACCCTATTCAAGGCGCAGGATGAATTGCTGAATCTTAACCAGACCCTGATGGATGCCGCCGCGAAGGACAGCCTCGACGCATACGACACGGCGCGCGCCGTCCTCTGGGGAGCTGCGATCCTAGCGCTGGTGGTCAGCCTGATACTGTGCGTAGTGGTCACGCGTTCGATCGTCCGTCCTTTGCAGCAGGTGGTCGACGGAGCCAATGCCCTGGCGAAAGGCGACCTTTCCGTTCAGGTAAACGTAGTGCGCCAAGATGAAGTCGGCGCGCTGGCCGATTCGATAAATCGGGCGATTAGCCAGCTGGCGGTCATCGTCGGAGGCGTCAAACAGGCAAGCCATGCGATTTCGTCTGCCACCCAACAGGTGGCGGCAGGAAACACCGATCTGTCACAGCGCACTGAAGAGCAGGCCGCGTCGCTTGAGGAAACCGCCTCGAGCATGGAGGAGCTGACAGCGACGGTTCGTCAGAACGCGCAAAACGCACAGCAGGCGAGCACCCTGGCCAGTCAGGCATCGCTGGTCGCGCAGCGGGGTGGAGATGAGGTCATCCGCGTAGTCGAGACCATGCGCGGGATCTCCGACAGTTCAGCCAAGGTGGCGGAGATTATCAGCGTGATCGAAGGCATCGCGTTCCAGACCAACATCCTCGCGCTCAACGCAGCGGTCGAAGCCGCGCGCGCCGGGGAGCAGGGCCGCGGCTTCGCCGTGGTAGCGAGCGAGGTTCGCTCGCTCGCGCAACGCAGTGCGACGGCCGCAAGGGAAATCAAGAACCTGATTGGCGAATCGGTGGATTGCGTGAATGCCGGTTCGAAACTCGTGGAGGAAGCGGGCGGCACGATCCGGGAGATTGTCCAGTCGGTAAAGCGCGTGACCGACATCATGGGTGAAATCTCGTCGGCGTCGGCAGAACAGAGCACCGGTATTGAGCAGGTCAACCAGGCGGTCAGCCAGATGGACCAGGTGACCCAACAGAACGCCGCGCTGGTCGAGGAAGCCTCGGCCGCCGCGCATTCGATGGCCGAACAGGCTCAGGCGTTGCGTGACGCGGTGGCTGTCTTCAAGGTCGACGACCGGGACCCTCGCGTCTTGGCTGATCGCTTGGCCGACTGGCAGCATTCTGAGTCGAGCTAGATGCCTGTCAGACTTGAAAAGTCGACGCGCAATGCAGGGCGGTCAAACGATTAAGAACTGGAGGCACACCTCTTTGACTGCCCTGTAGTTCGCGGATTTGTCAAACATTTATGCAGTTTCTTGGCGGGCGCCGAAAGTCCGGCAGACTCCTGGGAGTTGGCAATTTGAACGAAATGCTTGCCCGAATTGCTTTCCTCATGACCGCGTGCACGAAGACCATGAACACGCCTGGCGCGAGGACGATGTTCTGAGTAAGTTCTTCAAGCCTTCTTGCCACCTGATGGCGGCGAGGCGCTCGGGGGTCTCCGGCTCACTCCGGCAGGGTATTGGAAAAGCACTGTCGATGATGGACGACGTGCCGCTGCCCGCCGAATATCACTCGACGATGCCTCAATGAGCCCCATACATCAATCCGGAGGGCGGCCGGTTGAAGGTTGAATATTGCCAGTTTCTAGCGCAGGCGGTACGAACGCTGGTGTCGTTGCAAAGCGCACCATTACTTTATCGCCCGTAAGCAGCGCTCGCAACTTACCTTCGGTCTGCTCCACCGAGCGCCTGAGCAGATTCGCGTTCAGCTTGTGATTCATCGCGATGGCGGCAATCCATACGCCGGTCCCCGGCTGGCAGTCTCCACTTTGGCTTTTGAAGTCCGCTATAGTGCCGAGTTCGACGCCGGCCAAGCGGCAAATGTTCTTCGACAGTGTTCACGTGTCCACCTATTTTGAACTGCACCCAAAAAGGAGGACTGAACCGCACCGGATTTTGTGGAGGCTCCAACTCTTGAGACAATGGAGCCATGAACAAGAAGGTAACCAAGTTTTCCCCGAAGTCCGAGGGCACGCAGTGCGTCTGGTGCGCGAGCAGCGTGGCAAACATCCGTCGATGCGGGCGGCGGTCGAATCGAATGCGCCGATGATCGGCTGCACACCGCAGACACTGCACGAGTGGGTCAAGCGCGACCAGGTCGACCACGGTGAGCGCGAGCGCCTCAAGGCCTTGGAGCTCGAAGTTAAGGAGTTGCGTCATGCCAACGAGATTCTCAAGGTCGCGAGCGCGCTTTTCGCCCAGGCGGAGCTCGACCGCCGTTTCAAGTACTGAAGGCCTTCATCGATCAGCATCGCGAAACCTTCGGGGGCGAGCCGATCTGCAAGGTCTTGCGGATTGCCCCGTCGGGCTACCGACGCCATGCCGCGCAGCTTCGTGATCCGGCGCGGCGCTCTGTTCGCGCAATCCGCGATGAATGTCTGCGGCTGTGAACTGCTGTGAGAAACCGACACTAGACGGCGGCGTCGATCAGAGATAACGAATGGTCCAGGTCTGCTGGGCGGTTTGGTAATGGCTTGTGCGAAGTGCAGTCGCAGCCGATTCGGCTCGCTTCAGGAAGAGGTAACGCTGAAGTCGGGATGCGGTAGAAGAAGGCTTACCGTCGAAGAAACAGGCTCGACACCGGCTCAAACCGCCAAGTTCACTCCGATGTCGAACTCCACACGCGCACGGGGCACGGGTGCCGAGCCAGTATGGCACGACCCATTATTCCCGTCGATACCGTTTCGCCATTGACGGGGATTGCCAATGCCGGACACAGGCCGCCCAAAACCCGGCCGGTTTGGCGGGATGGTACGAGGATCGTTCTTTTCAGCTGTGAAGGTATTATGGACACGCTACAAAATATGCGGGTATTCGCCAGGGTCGTCGAAGCGGGCAGTTTCACTGCGGCGGCTCAATCGCTCGACTCGACGACCGGCAGCATGTCTCGCGCGATATCAGATCTCGAAGCCCACCTGCGCACACGCCTGTTGAACCGTTCGACGCGGCGTTTGGCGCTGACACCAGCCGGCGAGCGCTACCTGGAGCGTTGTCGGCAGATCCTAGCCGATCTCGACAACGCAGAGGAGGAGGCGAGCGGCGCGCACGAACGCCCAGCCGGCACGTTGCGGATGTTCAGCTTCGCGAGCATGGGGCAGCACTACGTGTTGCCGGCGATCTCAAGGTACCGTGCCCAGTATCCAGAGGTGACGGTCGAACTCACTCTGTCACAGAGCGCGCCTGATCTGTTCGGAGGAAGCAGCGATGTAGCCGTCATTGCTGCTCCTTCGCTTTCTAACTCGGAGATGGTTTCTCACCTGCTCGGTGCGACTTGCAGCATCCTGTGCGCTTCGCCGCACTACGTGCGTTCGCGGGGCGCACCGGAGAAACCGGGCGATCTGGTGCAGCATGAGTGCCTGATCTTGAACACACCTGCTTTTCCGCCGCACGAATGGTTACTCGAAGGCCCTGGTGGCAGCGAACTGATTGAGGTTCGCGGCCCGTTGCAGGTGAACATCGCCGAATCGCTCGTGGTCGCCATTCGTGAAGGGATGGGTATCGGCATTCTGCCGTTGTATGCCGCCGTCGACGGTCTTCGCGACGGCACACTGGTTCGCGTGCTGCCCCATCACACGTTGCAGAACATGAATATTTACGCGCTCTATCCGTCGCGCAAGTTCATCGATGCGAAGACACGGACGTGGGTCGACTTCCTGCGCACCCATTTGCCAGAAGTCATTGCACGCGACAAAGCACTGCTTGCCGACTGACCGCCGGTGAGCGATAGAGAGGGCCTCCACTCTCGTAAGGCCGGCCTCGCGCTCAGCTCGCGTAAAAGGGTGCATCCCGATCGAGCAGCGCACTTCGGATAAAGTGTAGATAGCTCAGAATCCGCTGCATTCGATGACGTCTTTCGGGATTCTCGCGCAGCGAGTCGCGTAAGGACTGCGCTATCCGGATCGCTGTGTCGACGGATGCCAGCGCATGCGTGAGTCTACTCATGTCGGGGTATTCGAACAGCTCTGCCAGATCGCGCGTGACCGCATCGATCGATGTACGCCATCCCGGTTGCAATCGCGCCGCGTAGGGTACGTCGAGCGCCTCGTTGCGAAGATCGATTGTCGAGTGTCCAACTTCGAGGGTGACGAGCATCCATCGCAACGCATCGCGATGCTGTGCGGAGCGCTTCATCAGGAGCATGCGCAGCTGGAACATCAGGTCGTGTGTGCTCGACTGGAACTGCTGATTGAGTCCGGTGAGCGCTCCCGTGCACGCGGGCACCACTTGTCGCCGTAGATCGCGCTTGATCTTCCCGATCCGCCAATGCATCTCCGTCGGAAAAATCACGGTGAAAACTAGGCAGGAAACGAGCATGCCTGCGACCACCGCGATGCCGTTGTTGATCAGGAGATCTGGCGTATAGACGATCACGTTGTCCGGCCCGGCAAGCAGGCAAAAGAACACACAAAAGCCAACGCCGTAGCCGCTCGTGCCGGGACGCATCGCCAGAAACGCACCGAACGCCAGCAGGGGCGCCAGCGCAACGCACAGCAGCGGAAAGCCGTCGATGTTCGGATATACGTAACACGTGACCAGATAGCCCGCCACGGCTGCAAGTGACGCCCCCGCCGCCATTTGGGAGACGAGCTTTGGCGGGTTCGGCGATACCGAACTGAGGGCGCACGCTATCGCAGCCGCTATTACGGCGAGGCCGCCGCTCGGCCAATCGGTCGCGATCCAGAACGCCCCCATGCCAGCGACGGCCACCGCCGTACGCAAAAACGTGATCGCCACGACGTACACGTTGGTCTTGACGACGTATTTCGTCACCGATCGTTCGAGAACGTGGTTGTGGTCCGCCAGCGACGCGTATGTCTGCGTATAGCGCAGGACTTCAACAACAAAGCGATACAGAAGCTCCATCGTCGTATCGAAGTCGAGCAACGATTCCGGCGCAGACGTCTCAAGCATGCGCCGAGTCTCGCGGACCTGTTGGGGGAGCATTGCCTGGAAGGCACTGAGTTCAGTTGCCGCGCACGCAGCACGCACCTCATCGGTCTTCATCGGACCGTTTTGCCTCGCGAGCAAGCCCGAAAGCTCTCGAAAGTATGGCAACGTCGCTTCAATGACGGGCTTTACCTGCCCCGCATGCATGCGCTTTAACAACTGGTGAAGCGCATGCAGTCGTGTGCACGCGTCCATGAATTCGCTATTGAGTCGCGCAAGCCGTCGGCTTCGGATACGCATGTTCGGATCTTCGAACGAAGCGAAGCCACGCGCCGCTTCGAAGCCCACGATCTCATCGACCAGATCCGCGAACCGAGTTTCGAAAGCGTAGCTTTCAACCCGCTCGCCGAGTACGCTCGCCGCAAAGGCAGAAAAACTGGCATAGCGGGTGCGCAGTTTATATTGCAATGCTGTGCTCGATCGCAGCGGCAGCACCAGCGCGCTGATCGCACCGGAACACAGAATGCCGATCGTCACTTCAGCCGCGCGTGTCATGGCGGCCAGAAACAGACCGTTTGGCTCCATGACCGTTGGGATGCCAATCAGCGCGGCGGTGTACCCTGCGAGCACGAAGCCGTACCACTGAAAATGGCGATACCGGACTGCCGCAGCCGTGCAGGCACCGATCCATAACGTCATCCCAAGCATGTATAGCTCGGGCTGCTGCACAAACAGTCCGCCCAGCACTAACGATGCGATCGTTCCGGCCGCTGTTCCGAGGACCCGGTAGAAGCTTTTGGCCAGGACCATGCCACTCATCGGCTGCATCAGGACGAACACCGTCACCATGGCGGTGCGCGGACTCGGCAGTTCCAGCAGCATTGCGATGCCCATCGCGAGCAAGGCAGCGGTTGCCGTTTTTAAGAGGTGCAGCCAGACAAGACCGTCGCCAACCATCCATTGCCTGGCGACCAGCTTCGTCGCGCGCGCCCAGACCGACAATCGCGCGGATCCGGCCAGGGTTCGCCGCGCCGCTTTCCCGTTGCTCACCAATACGGACCGCTTCGCTTGCATACTAAAAATGAGGCCATTGGACGCGGCGTCGCACTTCGTACCTGAAACCGCCTTACAAGAGGAGCGCAGACCCGGAAGGTATGGGCGAAGCCACCGGGAACCCGGAGGCGGAGGTATTCTGATATTGGCAAAACAGGCCTGCTCTCACGTTTCCTGGCAAGAGCGACCATGTTTCATTCTTCAGGACCGTCGTCACGCGGCGCCCGTAGCGAGTTCAGGACGTACACGCCCGTTTGCTTAACTTAGTGAGCGGTGTAGACCCGGGGCGAATATGTGGACGCCGCAGTGTCAGTTGCACGACCCGACTGCGACGAACCGTCTACTACACCACCTACGGCATTGTTCTGTGCGGCAACCTTAGCTTCAGCAGCCTGGATGTCCGCGGGATAAGTCGTGTTGTCACCATCGCCCGGTTGATAACCAGCCTTCTCCAGCTGGATGAGTTCCGCGCGCACCTGTGCACGCGTGAGAGGCGCGTTCGATTGGGCGAACACGGCAACCGGAGCAGCAATGGCAGCGGCGACAACAACGGCTTGAATCAGGGACTTCATGGTGACTACCTCCAGACTTTGTCTTGACCTTCTACGAACAGCCCTGTTCGTAATCAATGACGACAGTCTAGGTAAATGGGCGCTCAAGATTAAGAGCGATGTCTGGAGAGGATCGTTGTCGAATTCGGGTTAACCCAGGTATCGCGGATAGTTCCGCCCCTGACATCACACGGGCGCCGCGCTAGCTAGCAACGGTCCCTCAAAGGCGGTGTTATTCAAAAATAGATATGGAAATCGCTGCAACGCGTGTATTGCATGCATGATGACCGAAACCGATACTGCGTTGGTAGCGCCGCCGTTGGGAACTGTGGCCGGGCAAGCCCAGCTTCTCAGGCGCGCGTAAAGGAGTTCCATAACAACGACCCGCGTCGATCCGATGCTGGCCATCAGAAGAGTCGTCAATGGACGCAGAGTTGCCACTTATATGTTCAACGGTTTAATCAACAACAGAATGCTGTTGCGCGGTGCCATGTTGCTTGCGCCGGTTTTCATCATGGGGCTCATAACAGGGAACCCGATCTGGTTCCGGGTGGAGATCGTCACGGTGTCGGTCTTCATTGCAGCGGAGCGCTCACGCCTCGCTCCCCTTGGCGTGCTGTTGCACACGCTCGTAGTAGGATGCTGCTTTCTCACCATGACCGCATCGCTTGGGAAGCCGGCAACGTTCGTGATCGCGTCGGTGCTGCTTGCAATCGCATGCGTGGCCATCACCGATGCCGGTGTCGGAATGCGCTGGACCGGCACCTTCACTTTCATACCCGTTCTCTACCTCGCCTGTGCAACCGCTGACGGCGCTAACGGGCATCAATTGGCGCAGACCGGTTTGAAGGTACTGCCGTATCTCTTTTGCTCAGCGCTTCCAGTCGTATTTGCCTCGTATGCATCGTATCTTTGGAAGAAGTTGGTGTGCATGGCGGGTGGCGATGGATGGCGCGCTCTGCGGCAGGTCGCTGAACCACCGGCACCAGGCTGTTTTGAAGGCATTGTTGCCGCGGCCCTCGCCGTCGGCGTGGCTGCTTCGCTCGCCGGGTGGCACGGTATCCACTACGCGCAGTGGCTGGTCTGGTCGGCTGCGAGTGTCGTTACCGGCGATGTCGGGTCAGCCCGCACCAAGTGGAGAGACCGGATGGTGGGTGCGTTCGTCGGGGTTCCTGCAGGCATGCTGGTCGGAATCTTTATGCCGCACACGCCGGTGCTAATCGACGCATTGACGGCTGCAATGGTGTTGACGCTTGTTGCGTTCAACCGGTACGTGGTTGCCTTCGGTGCGAGATGCGCGTTACATGCGGTTGCAATCATCGTCGCGGGTCATGCTGTTTTCACAGCTGACTACCGGGCGATAGACGTCGCTATCGGCAGCGTGATCGGCATCGTCTTCGTATTGGGAACCAATCTGGTTGCGCGCTCCCTTAGAGGGAACCGTCCAGGCGGGGTGCTCCCGCCTCCGCGTATTGACTGATATCTAATGAGGCCAGTCCGATTCACCGCTGCTTCTTTCGCCAGTCCCGGGCCATCTCGCGGGCGACCGCCAGAAAGAGGCGCACGACCGGCGACGGATTATGGCGTCGCCATGCGAGGCTGATCGGAGCTTTGGGTGCACTCCCCGCAATCGGCAGGTACACCACTTCGCCGGTCTGTATCTGAGTCGTCGAGCTTGGAACAATTGAAACGCCGAATCCGGCACCAACCAGCGGCGCGATGGAAACGATCTGCGGCGCCTCCTGCCCAAGTCTCGGAAGAAATCCGGCACGTTGACAAGCTGATGTGATCGCGTCATACAGACCCGCGCCGATTGCGCGCGGGAATAGGAGGAATGTTTCCTCCGCAAGCGCGGACAGTGATACTGGCGCGCCAGCTCGCGCGAGCGGATGGCTATGCGGCAGCACCACCACCATGTCCTCTCTTATCAGCAACTCAACCTCCAGTTCGTCGGCCGTCTCGATCGGTGGCCGGATGAATGCTGCATCGACGCGTCCTTCCACGAGTCCCTCCACCAGTGATGGCGTATTGCTTTGTTCCGGCGACAGCACGACATCGGGACGCCTTGTACGGTACTCGCGAATGATCGCCGGCACCAGCGGCTGGAAGTAGGTCGCGCCTGCAAACCCGACGCGCAAGTGTCCTATGTCGCCGCGGGATAGCTTCTGCACGTCCGCACACGTGCGATCTACCAGAGCGAGGATATGACGTGCATTGTCTAGCAAAAGCGCGCCTGCCTCGGTCAGCTCGACGCCTCGCGACAAACGGCGAAAAAGGGTGGCGCCAATCTCGCGCTCCAGCCGCTGGATTTGCAGGCTCAAAGGCGGCTGCCCGATGCCCAGACGTTCAGCGGCCCGGGTGAAGTGCAGCTCCTCAGCCACCACAACGAAATACTTCAGATGTCTAAGCTCCATCGAGCACACACCTCAGTTATATACCAAAAGATATTGAAATCGCCACTTCCAATATATTGGACTATCCACTGGATCGCAAGATACTACTAACCGAATCATTCAACGGTCCGACGACATCATGGCGAACTCCACGGTAGCCAAAGTCAGGGAAAAGACCCTGAAACAAGCCGGCATCAATGGTACCTGCGGTGCAAATGCTGACACCTGCAACCGTGTGCGCGGAGTGCCCAGCCTCGTGGACGTTTACCAATCCACCTGCGACCCGGTCTACGTGCGGGAGAGCCGCACCGGTGTCACTGAGTTCACCATGCGCGCGTCTCCGTCAGGGTGGTTCATCGGCTCGTGCCTGAGGCAATGGGCCGGCGGCGAGACGTCTTGACCGCGTTGCGCCGCGATAGTGAAAAGCGTGCGGCAAATCGCGATAGTTGGCCTTGCTGCGGAACAACGCTTGCCACTTCTATAAACGTTAGCTGCGGCCGCTTCGTGGGTCGACGGCATCTCAACTTCTGTAATTGCAAGGACGCTAAACAATGACTTTGTCCATGTCCCCTGAACCGGCGGAAACCCGCGTCACTCGCATACCCTCGGATTTGCGCGGCGCGGCACTGTTGCGAAACCCGCATGGAAACAAGTTCACCGCCTTTACCGCATCCGAGCGCGAAGAGTTGGGGCTTACGGGTCTTCTGCCTGAGCAGGTGGAAACGGAGGACGCACAGATTCAGCGCGTTCTGCGACAGATCGATCTGAAAACCAGCGATCTCGAGCGATACATCTTCCTGTCGTCGTTGCTCGATACGAATGAGACGTTGTATTACCGGGTGTTGATGTCGGACCCTGCGCGCTTTATCCCTTTGGTCTATACGCCTACGGTGGGCGAAGCCTGCGAGAACTTCGGCCACATCCTGCGCCGTCCGCGCGGTTTGTACCTGTCTATCAATCGCAAGGAGAGACTCAAGGAGATCCTGCGCAACTGGTCCGAGCCGGATGTTCGATTTATCGTCGTCACTGACGGCGAACGCATTCTGGGTCTGGGCGATCTTGGGGTGAACGGTATGGGCATCCCGGTCGGCAAACTCGCGCTTTATACCGCGTGCGCTGGCGTTCCTCCTCAACTGACATTGCCGATCACGCTGGACGTAGGTACCAACAACGAGAGCCTGCTTGCCGACCCGCTTTACCTGGGCCTGCGCCAGCGTCGCGTGACTGGTGCCGAGTATGACGAGTTTGTCGAAGCGTTCGTCGCCGCGGTCCAGGAGGTATTTCCGCGTGCGTGCATCCAGTTCGAGGACTTTGCGTTCGCCCACGCCGCACCGATCCTGGCGCGCTATCGCGACCGTGCGTGCTGCTTCAACGACGACATCCAGGGCACCGCGGGCGTCGCACTTGCCGGCGTCCTGGCTGCGCTGCGCGTAACCGGTGGTTCGCTTGCGAACCAGCGCTTCCTGTTCCTGGGCGGCGGCACTGCGGGCTCGGGCATTGCCGGCCTGCTTGCCAGGGCAATGATGCAGGCAGGTGTGCCTGAGAGGGAGGCGTTTGGTGCAAGCTTTCTGTTCGACAAGAGTGGCTTGATCCATGCAGGACGTACTGACCTGGCAGACTTCCAGAAGCCATTCGCTCACGACCATGAACCGATTGACGACTTCGTCACCGCGATCGAGACGCTGCGTCCAACGGCCATTATCGGCGTAAGCACGGCAGGCAAGGCATTCAGCCAGCCGGTTATTGAAGCGATGGCGCGCGTCAACGAACGCCCAATCATCTTCCCGCTTTCCAACCCGACGTCGCATTCAGAATGCACGGCGGAAGAAGCGTACCTCTGGTCTGAAGGACGCGCGGTATTCGCAAGCGGCAGTCCGTTTGGACCGGTGCATTTCAATGGCCAGACTTTCACGCCGGGTCAGGGCAACAATGTCTACATCTTCCCGGCTCTGGGTATGGCCATTTATGCCACCGAGGCGCGACGGGTCACGGACGAGATGCTGGTGACCGCCGCTCGGGCGCTTTCGAAACAGGTGACCCAAGCCGATCTCGACAAGGGACTGATTTACCCGCCGCAATCGCGCATCTTCGAGACGTCACTGGCAGTAGCGCGCGAGGTAGCCAGCTTCATATTCGACCAGGGGCTCGCTGGCGTCGCTCGTCCCGACGACCTTGACGCGTTCATCGAGGCCAAGGTGTATCGCCCCGCTTACGCGTCGGCAGATTAAGCATTAAAGGGTCTGTGACGTTGCACGCGCTTCCGCGCCTCGCTATGGCTCGCACCGACTGCGAGCCTGCAGCGAAGGAGCGGAGATGCGCGTGCCACCAACGCCATTACATGAACAGAGTGTTGCATCGCGGATGGGTGCAACCATGACTGGAGATCAGCATGGCTGAAGCCGCAAAAAAAACCGAGACCGGAATTTCGGAACATCGGTATCGGGCAGATATTGACCGCATATCGTCTCCCTCTCGCGGGGCGTGTGTCGATTCTCCATCGCGTGAGCGGTGGGCTGCTGTTTATCTGTCTTCCGTTCCTGCTGTACCTCTTCGAGCAAAGCCTTAGTTCAGATCTGAGCTTTGAAACATTCAAGGTCTTTCTCGCCAACATCGTCGTGAAACTCATCACGCTCGTACTGGCGTGGGCCTACATGTTTCACTTCTGCGCCGGCGTCCGTCACCTTCGGATGGATACCAATCACAACGCGGTCTCAAAGGCAAAAAGTAAGGGAACGTCTGTCGTGGTACTCGTCGTCTCGACACTACTCACCATTGCCTTTGCGGCAAAGCTTTTCGGAGTTTTCTAAAAATGGCAGCTCATAACCGAATTGGCCCGAAGCGTCTCGTCGTCGGCGCGCACTACGGTCTGCGCGACTGGCTCGCCCAGCGCATCACGGCGACCATCATGGCGGTCTACACGGTGATCCTGCTCGGGTGGTTCTTCGGCGCACAGGAATTTTCGTATGACGGCTGGGCGTCGATCTTCGCAGCGCAATGGATGAAACTCGCCACGTTTGTGACCCTGCTGTCCCTGTTTTACCACGCGTGGGTAGGTATCCGCGACATCTGGATGGACTACGTGAAGCCCGTTGGCATCCGCCTGTTGCTTCAAGCGCTGACGATTGTCTGGCTGCTGGCGTGTGCCGGCTACGCCGCGCAAATTCTCTGGAGAGTATGAAGATGGCTGCAATCAAGAATTCTCTGCCGCGCCGCAAGTTTGACGTGGTGATCGTCGGCGCAGGCGGCTCGGGAATGCGCGCTTCGCTGCAACTCGCGCGCGCCGGTCTGTCGGTCTGCGTGCTGTCCAAGGTGTTCCCGACGCGTTCGCACACGGTCGCTGCTCAAGGCGGCATCGGCGCTTCGCTTGGCAACATGAGCGAAGACAACTGGCACTATCACTTCTACGACACGATCAAAGGCTCCGACTGGCTCGGCGACCAGGATGCGATCGAGTTCATGTGCCGCGAAGCACCGCACGCCGTCTACGAACTGGAACACATGGGCATGCCGTTCGACCGCAATGCGGACGGCACGATCTATCAGCGTCCGTTCGGCGGCCACACCGCGAACTACGGCGAAAAGCCGGTGCAACGCGCCTGCGCGGCGGCTGACCGTACCGGTCACGCGCTGCTGCACACGCTGTACCAGCAGAACGTTGCAGCGAAGACGCAGTTCTTCGTCGAATGGATGGCGCTGGATCTGATCCGCGACGCCGAAGGCGACGTGCTCGGCGTGACCGCGCTGGAAATGGAAACCGGCGACGTCTACATTCTCGAAGGCAAGACCACGCTGTTCGCCACGGGCGGCGCAGGCCGGATCTTCGCGGCGTCGACCAACGCGTTCATCAACACCGGTGACGGCCTGGGCATGGCTGCGCGTGCCGGATTTGCCTTGCAGGACATGGAATTCTGGCAATTCCACCCCACCGGCGTGGCCGGTGCGGGCGTGCTGATTACCGAAGGCGTGCGTGGCGAAGGCGGCATTCTGCGCAACGCAAACGGCGATCGCTTCATGGAACGTTATGCACCCACGCTGAAGGATCTGGCGCCGCGTGACTTCGTTTCGCGTTCGATGGGCCAGGAAATCATTGAAGGTCGGGGCGTGGGTCCGAACAAGGATCACATCCTGCTCGACCTGTCGCACATCGGCGCTGAGACCATCACGAAGCGTTTGCCGTCGATCCGGGAGATCGCACTGAGATTCGCGAACGTCGACTGTATCAAGGAACCGATCCCGGTTGTGCCGACCATCCACTACCAGATGGGGGGTATTTCTACGAACATCCATGGCCAGGTGGTGGGCACGTCGAAGGGACACGAAGTGCCGGTCAACGGTTTCTACGCAGTGGGCGAATGCTCGTGCGTGTCGGTGCACGGCGCGAACCGCCTCGGCACGAACTCGCTGCTCGACCTGGTGGTGTTCGGCCGCGCAGCCGGCAACCACATCGTCAAGCACGTGAAGGAAATCAAGGATCACAAGCCACTGCCGGCTGATGCTGCCGATTTTGCGCTGTCGCGTCTCAACAAGCTGGACGAGTCCTCGTCGGGCGAATACACGCAGGCGATCGCAGGCGACATCCGCTCGACGATGCAAAAGCATGCGGGCGTATTCCGCACGCAGAAGTTGATGGACGAAGGCGTCAAGCAACTTGCGCAGCTAAAGGAACGCGTCACCCACGTTCATCTGAAGGACAAGTCCAAGGTGTTTAACACGGCACGTGTCGAAGCGCTTGAGCTCGCGAACATGATCGAGGTAGCGCGCGCCACCATGGCGTCGGCCTCGGCGCGCAAGGAGAGCCGTGGCGCGCATGCACCGGGCGACTACAAGGAGCGGGATGACAAGAACTGGCTGCGCCACACGCTGTGGTTCAGCGAGGGCGACCGCCTCGACTACAAGCCGGTTCACATGAAACCGCTGACCGTCGACTCGGTACCGCCGAAACCGCGCACCTTTTAACGCACACGTCAAAGGAGTTCTGAAATGGCAAAGCGTACTTTTGATATTTACCGCTACGACCCGGATAAGGACGAAGCGCCACGCATGCAGACGTACGAGATCGAGATCGACTCGCACGAACGCATGCTGCTCGATGCGATCGTCAAACTGAAGGCGGTGGATGAAACCCTGTCGTTCCGCCGTTCGTGCCGCGAAGGCGTATGCGGTTCGGACGCAATGAACATCAACGGCAAGAACGGTCTGGCATGCCTGACGAACCTGAACGACCTGCCGCAGAAGATCGTGCTGCGTCCGTTGCCCGGACTGCCCGTGGTGCGCGACCTGATCGTCGACATGACGCACTTCTTCAACCAGTACAACTCGATCAAACCGTACCTGATCAACGATACGCCGCCACCCGAAAAGGAACGCCTGCAGTCACCGGAACAGCGTGACGAACTCGACGGCCTGTATGAATGCATTCTGTGCGCAAGCTGCTCGACGTCGTGTCCGAGCTTCTGGTGGAATCCGGACAAGTTCGTCGGCCCGGCGGGTCTGCTGCAAGCCTATCGCTTCATCGCGGATAGCCGCGACGAAGCGACGGGTGAGCGTCTGGACAACCTGGAAGACCCGTACCGTCTGTTCCGTTGCCATACGATCATGAACTGCGTCGATGTGTGCCCGAAGGGCCTTAACCCGACGAAAGCGATCGGCAAGATCAAGGAATTGATGGTTCGGCGGGCGGTCTGAAATGAGCACGGCACATCAGTCGGACCCGCTGCGCCGTGGGCGTCTTCGCTGGCGCGCTCGACGTGGCCTGCTCGAAAACGACCTGTTCTTCGAGCGTTTCTTCGATAAATACGAGCATGACCTCAGCGACGCCGACGTGGGTGCAATTACGCGCCTTCTCGAACTAAGCGATAACGACCTGATGGACTTGCTGCTTGCGTGCAAGGAACCGGAGGGTGAGCTTGCCGATCCCGAGCTCATTCGGGTACTGACACTGCTGCGGGCAATCTGAGTGTATGCGCGTCGCGTTCGCGCGAAGGCGTCTGTTGGGTGAGGCGCTGCAGATTGCCGTGACACCCAGCTTCGACAGCACGCCCGATGGCGTCACGCGCATGGCGTGAGGACAAAATGAAAGAAAGGATGATTACGATGGA
Source organism: Paraburkholderia sp. BL6669N2 (assembly GCF_003387275.1). Lineage (NCBI taxonomy): Bacteria > Pseudomonadati > Pseudomonadota > Betaproteobacteria > Burkholderiales > Burkholderiaceae > Paraburkholderia > Paraburkholderia sp. BL6669N2. The sequence continues at coordinate 4,445,943 of NZ_QUNA01000002.1, forward strand.
CAACGTTCGCATCGAGGCCGACAGCCTCGGAGAAATCCGTGTTCCCGCGGACAGACTGTGGGGCGCCCAAACCCAACGTTCGCTCGAGCATTTCAGTATCGGCCGTGACCTGATGCCACGCGAAATGATTACGGCTTATGCGTACCTCAAGAAGGCATCGGCTAATGCAAACTACGCCGGAAGACGTCTCGACGATCTATCCCATAGGCTGATCACACAGGTTTGCGACGAGATCCTCGGCGGCCAGTATCACGATATGTTCCCCTTGCACGTCTGGATGACCGGCAGCGGAACGCAGTTCAACATGAACGTCAACGAGGTGATCTCCAACCGCTGCTGCCAGCTCGCCGGCACGCCGCTCGGCGCCAAGACACCGGTCCACCCGAACGATCAGGTCAACATGTCACAGTCGTCGAACGACTCGTTTCCTTCAGCGATGTACATTGCCGCTGCTGTCAATACGACGCAACGTCTGATTCCAGCGGTCAAGGCATTGCATGACGCGATCGCAGAGAAGGCTGTGGAGTGGGACGGTATTGTCAAGATTGGCCGCACCCATATGCAGGACGCGACACCACTTACGCTTGGTCAGGAGTGGTCGGGCTACGCCGGGCTGCTTGCCGATAATCTGGCGCGAATTGACGACGCGCTAAAAGGCGTGTACTGCCTGGCGTTGGGCGGCACGGCGGTCGGAACCGGAATCAATGCGGCGCCGGGCTTTGCAGAAGCGGCCGCCGCGGAAATTGCCCACCTGACAGACCTTCCGTTTGTGAGTGCGCCCAACAAATTTACAGTGCAGGGCAGCCATGATGCACTGGTACAACTCTCCGGTACGCTCCGTTCGCTGGCGGTTTCCCTCTACAAGATTGCCAATGATATTCGCCTGATGTCATGCGGTCCGCGCGCGGGATTCGCCGAGCTGATTCTCCCTGAAAACGAGCCCGGTTCATCCATCATGCCAGGCAAGGTCAATCCGACCCAGGTCGAGGCGCTGACGATGCTCGCCGTGCAGGTTATGGCGAACGACGTCGCAGTCGGTTTTGGCGGTGCTGGCGGCTATCTCGAGATGAACGTCTACAAGCCGCTCATCATCTTCAATCTGATGCAGTCGATCACGCTGATGACCGACGGCTGCACGAACTTCCGGCGCTTCCTGGTGGAAGGTACGAGGCCGAACCTGAAGAAGATCAAGGAGGATGTCGGCCGCTCGCTGATGCTGGTCACGGCGCTGGTACCGGTAATCGGCTATGACCACGCCTCGGCCATCGCGCACCATGCCATGCATCACGATCTGACGCTGAGGGCGGCCGCGCTCGAGCTCGGCTTTGTTGATGAAGAGACCTTCGACCGCGTCGTGGATCCGACCAAAATGGTCAGACCTTATGTCGCCAAGGCAGATTGACATGAGAGTCGGCGGGCCGGCAGCGTATTGGACACACGAGGCATGGTGGGTCCAATGTTGCGACCGCGGTACGCCGGCATCCTTAACTTATCACTCGTAGAGAGAAATCATGTCCCAGCCGGTTCGGATTGTCATCGCGGGTGGCGGCATTGCCGGGATTCTGCTTGCAACGAAGCTCGGCGACCAGTTGGGCCGCAGTGGGCGCGCCGCTGTCACGCTGATCGACAGTAGCCCTACGCACATCTGGAAGCCGATGCTGCACACGATTGCCGCGGGCACGCGTGACGTTCAGCAGCAGCAGGTTGTCTATCTCGCGCATGCACGCGAGCATGGCTTGACTTATCTGCCCGGCGAAGTACGAGGATTGGACCGCGAGCGTCGCCGTGTCGAACTCGGCGAGGTCCGGACGCCGGAAGGCGCGGTGATTCTCGATTCCCGTACCGTCGAATACGACGTGCTGGTGATGTCACTCGGCAGCCGGGCCAATGACTTCGGTATGCCGGGTGTGAAAGCCCATTGTCACTTCATTGACAGCCAGAAGCAGGCGGAGAACTTCAACGTCGTACTGCGCAACCACATCCTTCGCAGCGTCGCGAAGGACGAAGCGCTCCGTGTGGCGGTGGTCGGCGCGGGTGCTACGGGCGTGGAGTTATCTGCTGAGCTAAGCCGCCTGCTAGAAATCGGATCGCGTTATGGCGATCCATCCATGCGCAGCCGGCTGTCCCTGACGCTGCTCGAAGCCGGTCCGCGCGTGCTGCCGGCTTTCCCGCCACAGATTTCCGATTCAAGCCAGCAGCAGCTCGAACGTATCGGCTTTCGAGTGATGACCTCGACGCAAGTGTCGTCGGCCGATGCCCGTGGTTTTCATCACAAGGGCTCGCTTGTCGAGGCGGACCTGATGGTCTGGGCTGCGGGCGTCAAGGCGCCAGACTTTATGAGCAACCTCGCGGGCCTGGCGACGAATCGTTCAAGTCAATTGATCGTCGACACGACGTTGCAGACGACGCGCGACGACCATGTATTCGCCATAGGTGATTGCGCGAGCCTCACGCCCGAAGGCCATGAACGTCCGCTGCCCCCGACCGCGCAAGTCGCGACGCAACAGGCGGAACATCTCGCGCGCCATTTGCCGCGCTGGCTGGAGGGAAAACCGCTGCCGGAATTCGTATTTCGCGACTTCGGTTCACTGGTGTCGCTGAGCGACTACAACGCATTCGGCACGCTAGGGCATCTTGGTTTCTTCAAGGGCGGCATCATTCGCGGACGCGCGGCGCAACTGGGGCACGCGTGGCTGTATCGCAGGCATCAGCATGCATTGCACGGCTTCGGCAAAGCGACGCTGCTGTGGACCGCGGAGCAGATCAACGGCCTTGTGCAGCCGAAAGTTCGTCTTACTTGATTGGATAATACACGTGAGCATCCTCAGTATCTCCGAAGTGAAACCCGGTTCACACGTCACGCTTCATTACCGGCTTGCGCTGGCCGATGGCGCCGAAGTCATCAATACCTTCAGCGGGAAGCCCGCTACGCTGCTGTTGGGCGCGGGCCAACTTGCACCGCCGCTGGAAGACATTTTGCTGGGATTGAAGGTCGGTCAGCATTCGACTTTTCAGTTAGCGCCGGGACAGGCATTTGGCCCGCGCAATCCAGACCTGATCCAGCGCGTATCGCTCGCCACGCTGCGTCAAAACAGCATGATCGGCGAGGATTTTTCCCCGGGAGATCTCGTCGAGTTCAACTCGCCGGGGGGCAGACGATACGCAGGTGTGCTGACGGAAGTCGGCGAGACGTCCGCCCTGTTCGATTTCAATCATCCGCTCGCCGGCCAGTCGCTGGCGTTCGAGGTGGAAATGCTCGGGATTCTGCAGGGGTAAGGGCCGCAACTGCCTTCATGATCGTATCGTCAGATACGGCTCCCCCCATCGTTGTATAGACGCATTGACTCCAGGCTGCGTCTGGCCTTCGCACCCTTCGCGTTCGATCACCGGTAAAAAAAATGACCAGTTTCTCTACCCTTGACGCATGGCTTGCGCATCTCGAATCCGCGCAGGCGGTTGGCAATGACATGGATTTGACCCGCATCGACCGGGTGAAGAACGCCCTTGGCCTTTCGTTCGATTGCGCGGTGCTCACGGTCAGCGGCACGAACGGCAAGGGCTCGACTTGTGCGATTCTCGAAACGATTCTGCTGCGCGCAGGGTATCGCGTGGGCTGTTATACGTCACCGCATCTGCTCGCGTTTAACGAGCGGGCGCGCGTGAACGGTGCCGACGCAAGCGATGCCGACTTGCTTGAACATTTCGAGGCAGTGGAGCATGCGCGCGCAAGCCTGGTCGAACCGGTGTCGCTGACCTATTTCGAATTCACAACATTGGCGATCCTGCGGCTTTTCGCCTTGAGCGGGCTGGACGCCGTGATCCTCGAGGCGGGAATGGGCGGCCGGCTGGATGCGGTCAATATCGTCGATGCGGATTGTGCGATCGTGACGAGCATCGATATCGATCACACCGATTATCTCGGCGATACGCGCGAAAAGATCGGTGGCGAGAAGGCCGGCATTTTCCGCGAGGGGAAGCCCGCTATATGCGGTGATCCGACTCCGCCGCAGAGCGTGATCGATTATGCGCAAGCGATCGGCGCAGACATATGGCTGGCCGGCCGCGATTTCCGATACACGGCGCAGGCGGGCAACGAGCGTCAGCAGTGGAGCCACGTGGGACGGTCGCAGCGGCGCGCCGCGCTCGCGTATCCCGCGCTGCGCGGCGCCAATCAGCTGATCAATACCTCGGCTGCGCTGGCTGCGCTCGAAGCATTGCGCGAGCGCATTCCAGTATCGGCGCAGGACATTCGATTGGGTCTTGCGAACGTCGAGTTGGCGGGCCGGTTCCAGGTGCTGCCGGGCAAGCCGCAGCGTCGCGCACAACCCGCACGCCGCCGCTGTTCTCGCGCAAAACCTCGGCAACATGGGCTACTTTCCGTATACCTACGCGATATTCGGCGCGATGAGCGACAGGGACATCCAGGGCGTCACTAATCAATTGAAGGGCGAAATCGACCATTGGAACGTGACAGACTTGCCGACGCCGCACGCGACCTCAGCCAGTGCGCTCGAATCGGCGCTGCGCGCCGCCGGCGTCAGGGACGGCCCCGACAGCAGTGTCACACAGTTCGAGTCGCCTGCCGAAGCGTTTCAAGACGCATTGAAGCGAGCGTCTGAAGGCGACCGAATTTTAGTTTTTGGCAGTTTCAGTACCGTGGCGGGCGTAGTGGCCTACCGTCAATCACAGCGTCATTGAAACAGGCGGCGAGACTTTATCCCCATTAGGGCAGTGAGACAGACTCGCGCGTCACGGTGTGGGAGGAACGCGCGAGCCGTTCGGGTGTCCAGTTCGGATCGATCGATTTCAAGGCCTATGCGGAGTCGTACGGTGCAGCCGGGTTTGCGGTCAGATCCGCAGACGAACTGCGTTCGACGTTGCGTCAGGCGATGGAGGCTGAGCGGTCCTAGACCACGAGGCGTAAAGCGAAGCCGAAGGTCCTGCGGTTGATGCCGTCCCGGTCGACTATTCCGATAACTCCAAGCTAATGGGGCCGCTGCGTGCGGATTACCTGATTTAACGCACCGGCAACGCGGCAGAGAGGAGCGGACCCTACGCTGCCGCCGATCTACGTACCCGTTTCATCGGTCTTCGGGACCTAAGAGGAGGACCTCATGGGGGAGAGATGTTCAAGTGGCATTTTGTTTCGACTAACTCAACCGGCCTGCGCCGGTCGCGACGACGAAGCGCTGTGGCACGGCAATCGTGCGGGTCAATCCGACCGCCTTGCATGCGACGTCGGCTCGCCGCTTGCTGCCGCTTCAAAAGATTCGCCTGCACGCATGCTAAGCGCACATGAAGTCGCCGCGCTCCTGCTGCTAGCCTACACTTCGGTCGAAGCGTCTGCAGCGACGCCTGACGTCTTCGCATTGAAGGATTGGGGGTTGGCAAGCGTTACCCAGTGTACCGAAGGCAATCGGATCGTACTCACGGCACGCGGTCGGGCGGTACTTCGAAGGCTTAAGGCATAGGTCGTCCCTGAACGCCACAGGCGAGCCTTAAGCGGACCGACCCTGTTTAGTTTGAAGGCAAGGGCGCAAGAGGCCGAGCTTCCCTTCCTCAAAGCGACGTTCATGTTTCGCGGGTGCGTAAGTCTGCATCGGCGGATCTGGCATTCAGTGGGATCGGGACCAACACGGCGCGGTGTGAGAGCGATACCGGAACAATCCTTTTCATTTCGGGGCGTGCGTATATGCCTCACGCTTTCCACGTGCATGTGCGTACCGTGAAGGCCGGCATCGATGTGATTATGAACAACTCGTTGCTAGTTTTTCGAGGTCATCGAATTTGTCTGAGAGCCGCGTCAGGACGGGATTTCTGATGGGTGAAGCGAGATCGGATAGAGTCCAGATTTCTGGACGCGGAGAATGAACGGGAAGCCGTGCTGGCAAGTAATTCCAACGAAATTGAGCCTGGAGCAGTTCGAGGAGTTTGTCTTGCCGCATCTGAGCCGGGGCCGGCGCGGACCGCCTCCGACGCTGGCCTTGCACAAGAACTTCAACTACATCCTGGAAGTGCTGTACATGGGTTGTCAATGGAAGATGTTGCCGATCGAAAGGGATGCCATAGGTCGTCCCGAAATCCACTACGCGCATATCTACCGCGCGATGCGCCGCTGGCTGTGATGGTTGCATGGATGCCATCTTTGCGGGTTCGGTGAGTAAGCTGCACGATGACAGGCTGCTTGATCTGACGGTCATTCATGGCGATGGCACGACGACGGCGGCGAAAAAAAAGGCGACAACCTCGGGTACAGCGGCCACAAACATCTGAAAGGCGACAAGGTGGTGGCCCTGTGCGATCGCCACTGCAACGTCATCGCGCCGTTCATCACTGCGCCGGGCAACCGTAACGAATCGCCCCTGCTGCGCGACGCGCTGCCCCGGCTCAGCCAGATAGCGCGCGCCATCGGCATGGACCTGCAAGGAGCGATCGTCAGTCTGGACGGCGTCTACGACTGCCGGCCCAACCGTCGTGCGATTTTCAATCGCGTCATGGTTCCCAACATCCCGGAAAACCTGCGCGGGCGTAAAACGCCGAAGCGGGGCCGCAAGCAGCGCTTTGATCCGGCCATCTTCGAGGAACGCATCAGGACCATCGAGCGCGTCTTCGCCTGGGAGGACAAATTTCGCCGTCTGCTGCTGCGCTTTGAGCGCATCAGTGAGGCGCACTACGCGCTCAAAACGCTCGCCTATACGATGATCAACCTGCGCCACTACTGCTAGGCTTCATCGCAAGGTACGCAGTTCATCAAAGGCGCGGTGCGCCATGAACAATCACGCCATTTAGGTTCGCATCCCCGATAATATTGCAATGCTGAACACACTGATAGCCGCTATTTCTCGCAACTATCCATCATGCTTCGAAGATTTGTGAATGCCATCAGCATTCTGCGAGCCGCCCATCCGCGAAACTAGCAACGAGTTGAATGCGATTGTGCCAGCCGGCAGCGTGTCGGACTCGTGCCGCATGGCGGGGTTCACGCTGCGGCCGCGGCACGCCGGCATCATTCACTCCTCATCGTAGAAAGAAACCATGTCCCAGCCGGTTCGGATTGTCATCGCGGGCGGCGGCATCGCCGGGATTCTGCTTGCAATTAACTCGGCGACCATTTGGGTCGCAGCGGGCGCGGTGCCGTCACGCTGATCGATTGCAGCGCCACGCACATCTGGAAGCCGATGCTCCACACGATTGCCGCGGGCACGCGTGACGTTCAACAGCAGCAGGTTATCTATCTCGCGCACGCACGCGAACATGGATTTACTTATTTGCCCGGCGAAATGCGAGGGCTGGACCGCGAGCTTCGTCGCGTCGAACTCGGCGAGATCCGGACGTCAGCGGGCGACATCCTTCAGCGTCGCGAAGGACGAAGCGCTCCGTGTGGCGGTGGTCGGCGCGGGTGCTACGGGCGTGGAGTTATCCGCTGAGCTAAGCCGCCTGCTAGAAATCGGATCGCGTTATGGCGATCCATCCATGCGCAGCCGGCTGTCCCTGACGCTGCTCGAAGCCGGTCCGCGCGTGCTGCCGGCTTTCCCGCCACAGATTTCCGATTCAAGCCAGCAGCAGCTCGAACGTATCGGCTTTCGAGTGATGACTTCGACGCAAGTGTCGTCGGCCGATGCCCGTGGTTTTCATCACAAGGGCTCGCTTGTCGAGGCGGACCTGATGGTCTGGGCTGCGGGGGTCAAGGCGCCAGACTTTATGAGCAACCTCGCGGGCTTGGCGACGAATCGTTCAAATCAATTGATCGTCGACACGACGTTGCAGACGACGCGCGACGACCATGTATTCGCCACAGGTGATTGCGCGAGCCTCACGCCCGAAGGCCATGAACGTCCGCTGCCCCCGACCGCGCAGGTCGCGACGCAACAGGCGGAGCACCTCGCGCGTCATTTGCCGCGCTGGCTGGAAGGAAAGCCGCTCCCGGAGTTCGTGTTTCGCGACTTCGGTTCGCTGGTAACGTTGAGCGACTACAACGCGTTTGGAACGGTGGGGCGCTTCGGGCTCTTCAAGGGCGGCGTCTTCCGCGGACGCGCGGAACATCTGGGGCACGCGTGGCTGTATCGCAGGCACCAGAAGGCATTACACGGCGTCGGCAAAGCAACGTTGCTATGGACCGCGGAGCAGATCAACGATCTGGTACGGCCGAAAGTTCGCCTTGCTTGAGCCGATAAGCGTCATCGTGCTTGACGAGTCGTAGCGGACCACACCACGCCGCGACGCATCTCGCCGTTCCCCGCGGTTCTTTCCGGTTGTGTCCAACATTGACGTCCCCCGAGTAGTAGTCCTATACCACGGCAGACGACCCGGTCGCGCAGGCCGGTCGATCGTCTCATCCAACATTTCTTCGCACCGACAGCCATGCGCCTGCATGGCACGCGGTCCCGATCCTGTCAGGAAAAGAGAGCGGCGATCGACCCGTGCGCTCGGCGCCGCGAGCATGAGGGACGCGCGTCGCACAGGCGGCGAAATGACGCAGAGGCGCGGGCGCCGCGGGACAGCGTTATTCACTGAAAGATATTGATATCCCCACAGTCGATATATTGGAATGTGGCATGCAAAGAAAGATACTCGTTTCGTTATCCGGAGCGGTGATGGCACCCGCCCAATATATCCCACTAGTACCTGTTGAGCGGAGCGCTTCTACGGTGCGCTCAACATCGATCTGTCCGGTGATTGACATGAATGTCGAAGCTCTGAATCTCGCGCGTGGCCAGTTTGCGATGACCGCAATCTTCCACATCCTGTGGCCTATCCTGACAATCAGCCTGTCGGCCTTTCTCCTGGTTATTGAGGTATTGTGGGTTAAAACGAGTGACCTGGTCTGGTACCGGCATGCGCGTTTCTGGAGCAAGCTGCTGGTGCTCAACTTCGCTGTCGGCGTCGTCAGCGGCATTCCGATGGAATTCCAGTTCGGTACCAACTGGGGCCAGTTTTCGCGGTACACCGGCCAGTTCTTTGGCAACATCCTCGGCTTTGAAGGCGCAATGGCCTTCATGCTCGAAGCCGGCTTCGTCGGCATCATGATGCTCGGCTGGCAACGGGTCCCGAAGGGCGTTCACCTGTTCGCCACTGCAATGGTTGCGCTCGGTTCGACGTTATCCGCGTTCTGGATCATGGTCGCCAACTCCTGGCTGCAAACGCCGGCGGGTGTTTCGGTAGTCGGTGGAAAGCTCGTTGTCACCGACTATCTGAAGGCGATCTTCAACCCCGATATGGTGTGGGGCGTGTCGCACATGTGGTTCGCCGCGCTGGAGACGGGGTTCGTTGTCGTGGCCGGCATTTCCGCTTACTACCTGTTGAAGCGCCGAAATCCGGAGTTCTTCGTCCGCTCGTTCAAGGTGGCTTTGGTGGTGCTCGCCATCGTCGCACCCGTACAGATCTGGCTGGGTGACTCGAGCGGCGTCGACGTGTTCAGGACGCAACCCGCGAAGGGTGCGGCGATCGAAGGCCACTGGCAGACGAATGCGCCGGGCACGGGCGCAAGCTGGTCGCTCCTCGCATGGCCCGATGCGGCGAAGCAGGGCAATGACTGGTCGCTCGAAGTGCCGGGCCTGTTGAGCGTTCTCGGCACGCACAGTCTCCACGGCCAGGTGAAGGGGCTTAAGGACATACCCGTTGCCGACCAGCCGCCGATGCTTCCGCTTCTCTATTACGCATTCCGCTTGATGGCAGGCATCGGTTTCCTGTTCATGGTGCTGGCGTTCTGGACTGTCTATGCGTTACGGAAGGCGCGCGGTCGAGTCGATGCACTACTTGCGCAACGCAAACTGCTTCTCGCGTGGGTTGTGGCCATTCCGTTGCCATACGTCGCGGTGGAATGCGGCTGGATCGTGCGCGAGGTGGGGCGCCAGCCGTGGCTTGTGTATGGGCTACTGCGCACGGAGAACGCTGCGTCGGCAATCTCTTCAGCGGCAATCACCGGCAGCATGGTGATGTTCGCAGTCTTCTACGTCATCCTGCTTGTATCGTTCTTTCACTTCGCGCGCCGCTGGCTCCGGAACGGTCCGGATCTCACGCTGACGCCGGCGCCGGAATCCACGGAGCGTGCGAGTTTGCACGCGATCGACTACTAAACGCACATACACATTTTTGTTTCGTCAGATCAAGAGGCAAGACAATGATTCCCTCATCTACCCAAGACATTCTGAACCACGCGTGGTTTGGCCTGATCGGCCTGATGCTCGTGCTGTACGTGGTCACCGACGGCTTCGATCTCGGCGTCGGCATGCTCACGCTGCTGCGTGGCCGCGATAGCGACCGCGGTCTGATGATTCAATCGATCGGCCATGTATGGGATGCCAACGAAACCTGGCTCGTCGCGCTGGGAGGCGCGCTCTTCGGCGCGTTCCCCGACGCCTACGCCATGATCCTCTCGGACCTGTATGTGCCTGTGATGGTGCTCATCGCGAGCTTCATCATGCGCGGTGCGGCCATCGAGTTTCGCCATTCTGCGCACACTAGCAAGACATTGTGGGACAGGGTTTTCGGCCTCGGCAGTCTGCTCGCGGCGATCAGCCAGGGCATCGTGCTCGGCAAAGTGCTCACGGGCTTCATGCCGGGTGGCCATAGTCTCGCGTTCGTCGTGATCACAGTCATCGGCGTGGTATCCGGCTATTGCCTGCTCGGTGCAACGTGGCTCGTGAAAAAGACGACAGGTGAGATCGAAAGCGCCGCGCGTCGCTACTCGACCTTTGCAGTGTTCACGACCGTCATCGCCGCCGTGCTGGTTTCGTTCGCCACTGTGAAGTTCAGCCCCGTGGGCATCACACGCTGGCAGGATCATGGCGTATTTGACGTGCTGATCGCGCTTGCCGTCGTCGCTGCACTGGCATTTACCTATGTACTGTATTCGGTTCGTATGCGCGGAGAGCATGGCCCTTTCGTGGGTTCGACAATACTCTTCGTCGTGTCCTTTGCGGGTCTGTCTATCAGCCTGTTTCCGTACATCGTGCCGGGTCAGCTGACGGTGGCGGCGGCCGCCTCCGATAGCCCGACGCTGATTTTTATGCTCTGGGGTATCGGCACCGTATTTCCGATCATGATCATTTACAACCTGTACCAGTATTACCTGTTTCGCGGCAAGGTCGTTGCTGTCAAGCACTGACGACCACCGCCATCACGACGCTTCTTATACCAGTCCAGATCATGGTCGCCCTTTCTTCGACCGGCGATGCTGATCCGAACAGAACGTTGTACGCACCTTCCTCTTTCAAATGACGACTGCAACCTCGCTCATGAGCATGCTTAACATATCCGAAGTGACACCTGGTTCACATGTCACGCTTCATTACCGCCTTTCGCTTGGCGATGGCGCGGAAGTCATGAGCACCTTTTCTGAAAAGCCGGCCACGCTGCTGCTAGGCGCCGGTCAGCTGGCGCCTCCGCTAGAGGATGTTTTGCTGGGATTGAAGGTCGGTCACCATTCTACATTCCAGCTACTTCGGGGACAGGCGTTCGGCCCCCGTAATCCCGATCTGATACAGCGCGTGTCGCTGGCTACGCTGCGCGAAAACAGCATGATCGGAGAGCACTTTTCGCCGGGAGATCTCATCGAATTCAACGCGCCGCGTGGCGGACGCTACGCGGGCGTGCTGAAGGAGGTCGGCGAAACCTTTGCGCTGTTCGATTTCAATCATCCGCTCGCTGGCGAGGCGCTGGCGTTCGAAGTGAAAATCATCGGAATTCTGCAGGCATGAGCGCACTGTAACTCGCGCCTTCGGATACTGTTCCCGGTATCGTTCTATAAACGAAAGTATTCTGCGCGGACCTATGGCGGGCTGGCCGCGACGTCGTTCACGAACAACGGATTGGTTTCGCGGATATCGCGCCAGACGGGACAGTGGATCGCAGATCGGTGCACGAGTACGCCATTCAACGTCAGTGCTGCTCGACTATGACGCGGTCTTGCTATGGTGGCAGACGAGCGTGGGGACTGCGACAGGGCGTACCGTCGTCGTGAATGTCGGGTGGACTGTATTGCTCTCGTTCGCGCTGAGTCACTCGGTGCGCGCCTGTTGCGCCGCCAGCGTGCGGAGGCCATCGCGCTGCAGCAGGTTTCCTGTACGTTGATCGACGGCGAGCCTGGAAAGAGCCATGCCGCTCGGCACTGGGCACGGTTGCAGCGCTTGCCGGGTGCGCTACGTCAACTGATCATCTCGATAGTCCCAACCTTGCGATCCCGAACCAGACGTTTTGCCACGTCCACGAAGTCGCGCACGACGCGTGAGAATTCACCTAACCGATAGGCAAGAACAAGCTGCGCCGTAGGCTGAATGCCCTCTATTGCGTGATAACTCACGCCCGCGTGAACCTGACGGATAGAATTGGGAACGATGGAGACACCGAAGCCTGCCGCAACCATACTGACCGCGGACGCAACCTGGGTGGATTCCTGCCCGAGTTGTGGACTGAAGCCGACGCGCTGACACGCGGAGATCACCTCGTCATAAAGAACCGGCGCAATCGCACGGGGAAACATGATGAGCGTTTCGTGCGCGATCGAACGCAGATCGATGCGCAACGACGCTGCCAATGCATGTTGAGGCGGCAGCACAATCAGCATGTCCTCATTGAGGAGTACCTCGGTCTTTACGCGCTCGGACTCCTGCGAAGTCTGCCGAATGACGGCGAGGTCAATCCGTCCCGCCATCAGATCTTCGATCAATGCCGCCACGTTACTCTCCGACGGCGATAGCGTCACTGCCGGGTGTGACTCGCGATACGCGCGAACGATTTCTGCAATGATGGGATGAAAAACTACGGAGCTTGCAAAGCCGACGCGAATGCTGCCGGTTTGCCCGCGGGCTGCACTCTGCGCCCGGCTTTTTGCAAGCTCAACTTCACTCACGATACGCCGCGCGTCTTCATAAAGCACGCGGCCCGCATCCGTCAATTCAACTCCACGCGTCAACCGGCGAAAAAGCTGTGCACCGATCTCGTGTTCGAGCTTGCGTATCTGCTGACTGAGTGGCGGTTGCGCCATCCCCAGACGCTGTGCTGCGCGAGTGAAGTGCTGTTCCTCCGCGACGACCACGAAGTACTTGAGGTGGCGAAACTCCATATCAATCTCGTCTTGAAGAGGACTGTTTTCTATATTAGACGCGTACGTCGCCGGGAAACATACTGTCGCTGTAGACACTTCATTGCAGGAAGCGAGATTATGAAAAATACAGGCGCGTGCACTTGCGTGCAAGACATTGCAAAATCATTTTCATACCTGAATACCGACCAACCTGAGAGCGAAATATTTCAAACCTCTCTGATGAGTGCACTCATCGACGGCGTGTACGACGGTAGCGTGACAATCGCGGAGTTGCTCGAGCACGGCGACTTCGGTCTCGGAACCTTCAACGACCTCGACGGTGAGTTGATCGCATTCGACAGTGAAGTCCATCAATTGCGAGAGGACGGTAGCGCGCGAGTCGCCGGAATGGACCAGAAAACGCCCTTTGCCGTCATGACGCACTTCCGCCCGAGCATCACGGGGCAGTTGACGACCATGCTCGAAAAAGTCGAGGTGCAGGAACTCATCGACAAAATGGTGGGCTCGCTCAATCTCTTTTGTGCGTTTCGTATCGACGGCTACTTTGAGCGCGTCGAGACGCGCACCGTCCCGCGTCAGACAAAGCCATATCGGCCGATGCTGCAGGCAATTGAAAACCAGCCGGTCTTCACATTCGAGAACACGTCAGGGACGCTAGTGGGCTTCAGGTGTCCTCCGTACGTGCAGGGCATCAACGTGGCCGGCTTTCACGTTCACTACATCACCGATGACCGAAAGGGCGGTGGTCACGTGCTCGACTATCGGTTGCTCGAAGGCAAGCTTGAACTGGCAAAGATCTCGAAGCTGCGGATCGATCTTCCGCGTACAGAGAGCTTCCAGCAAGCGACGTTGCATTCGGATGACATGAATGAGGCGATCGAGGCGGCGGAAGGCTGAGCGTCGGCGGCCCGTCCAGGGCTCTGGTATTTGATTTTTCGATTTTAGAAATTTTTGGTGGAGCGAAATATGTTGCAAAGTACAAGTGACGTCGACATGCTTTGGGAGTGTGGTGCCGACCTGGTGGTCCGCAACCTAGAAGCTCAAGGCGTCAAACACGTGTTTGGTATTCCAGGGGCGAAGATCGACCGCGTTTTCAACTCGCTGGTCGATTCATCGGTCGAGACGGTCGTCGTGCGGCACGAGGCAAATGCAGCATTCATGGCTGCGGCCGTCGGCCGTTTGACGGGTAAGGCTGGCGTTGCGCTCGTGACGTCTGGACCAGGGTGCTCGAATCTCGCCACGGGTCTTGCGACGGCCAATTCCGAAGGCGACGCGATGGTGGCGATTGGCGGTGCGGTAAAGCTCGACGACCGCCTGAAGCAGGTCCACCAGACAATGGACACGGTTAGCCTGTTCAAGCCGATCACGAAGTACAGCGCGGAAGTTGTCGCATCATCGACGATTTCCGAGGTGCTGAGCAATGCATTTCGTGCCGCTGAACGTCCTCGGCCGGGTGCTGCGTTTGTCAGTCTGCCAATGGATATCGTCAACGCGCCCGCAAAAGGTGCCGTATTCTCCAATCTCGCGGCAGCGGCGATGGGACCGGCACCCGCGGAGGAAATCCGTGCGGTAGCGGAGTTGCTCAAGCAGGCAAAGAGTCCGGTGCTGTTGCTCGGATTGCTGGCAAGCCGGCCCGAGACAGCGGACGCAATCCGCAAATTCGTTGCGCAGACGGGTGTCGCGGTGACGGGCACGTATCAGGCCGCAGGCGCTATCGACGCCGCGCAGTTCGCGCGCTTTGCAGGACGCGTCGGACTTTGGAATAATCAGCCTGGCGATCAACTGCTCGATCAGGCGGACGCGATCGTGACGGTGGGCTATAGCCCGGTCGAGTACGACCCGCCGTTGTGGAACAAGAATGAGCGGCGTCCGCTCGTTCATATCGATGTCATGCCCGCCGATGCCGACCGGCACTATCGGCCAGCAGTTGAACTGGTCGGCGACATTGCCAGGACGTTGGAGCTGCTTGCCGCCGAGCTTGACACGCTGAATTCGTCGCCGGAAGCGAACGCCATTCTCTCGACGCTCGCCGAGGCGAGGGCGGCACTGATGAGAAAATCCATTACGCTCAGCGGCGGCCCGGTCCATCCGTTACGTATTGTCAAGGAGCTACAGGACATCGTAGACGCTGACACAACGATGTGCGTCGATATGGGCAGCTTCCATATCTGGATCGCGCGCTATCTCCACAGCTTCCGTGCACGGCAGTTGCTGATCACGAACGGGCAACAGACAATGGGCGTAGCGCTTCCCTGGGCAATTTCGGCTTCGCTCGTGCGTCCGGGAGAGAAGGTCATCTCTGTCTCCGGCGATGGCAGCTTCATGCAATCCAGTATGGAGCTGGAAACGGCCGTGCGTCTCAAGTCGAACATCGTTCACGTCATTTGGGTCGACAACATGTACAACATGGTGGAGATTCAGGAAGTGAAGAAGTACAACCGCCGTTCGGCTGTCGAATTCGGAGCGATTGATTTCAAAGCCTACGCGGAATCATTTGGTGCAGCTGGGTTTGCGGTTAATTCTGCAGGCGAACTGCGCTCGACGTTGCGTCGGGCGATGGAGGTGGAAGGTCCGGCCGTTGTCGCCATTTCGGTCGACTATTCCGATAACCCCAAGCTGATGGAGCCGCTGCGCGCCGACTACCGGATTTGAAACTGAATCGCGGTATTGACGGAGCGGCACCCTGCGAACGCAGTCGATGTTTGGCTGGATGCGGCTTTCTGCGCGGCTGCATCCGCCTTCCGATTTGTAAGATTGTGACGCCGTTCCATTGGGACGGCGTCGAACTTTGCTTGGTTATGTTTCAAGAGATTCAAACGATTTCTGACGGAAGCGAAGGCTGTGGCGTCCCCCGCAAAGGGCATGTGCGACAGTGTGACCGGCATACGATAGAACTAGCGCCGCAACCGGTCGCGGTTCGAGTTCTTTGTTCTGTTCCTGCGCTGAGTGCGCATGAGGTCGCAGCGCTAATGGTGTTGGCCTGCGCCTCGGTCGAAACGGATATAGCAAAGGCAGACATCGTCGCTCTGAAGGATAGGGGTTTGGCGAGTATCGTCCCATCTCCCGAGGGTACGAGAGTCGCAGTTACTGCGCTTGGTCAGTCAGTCCTTGGTCGCTTCAACTTTTCCCTTGCCCGGGTCCACACTTCCTACATACACGATAAGGACTCTGACGATTGAGGACGATCCAGGTGTCATCCGCGGCATTGTCGATACTTCCTGTGACTGGGAGTGACCCGTTTCGGTGGACGGTTACGTAGTCGAATTTTGAGCGAATAGGTTACCTCCGTTTAAAGAGGTGCTGTGAGTTGTCCTCGGCCGGCGGCGGGTTGCCTGTCACGATCGCGACGCCTGCCGGCGCTGGACAACTCGCATGTGGATGAGATCGGTTTTTGCGCGGCATGCAGCTGTTCGTAAATGATCGGCGAGAGATAGCCGGGCCCGCTATGACTTGACAACTCCGGGGACATGGCTCCGCAATGCGCTCGGATCGAAAGGCGAGATAGACGCCGAACCCCCGATTGCCAATGCCGCGACCGAATGACAGGTTGGCGTCGAAATGATCGGCAATACGCGAGACGATCGACAGGCCCAGTCCACTGCCGCTCGCCTGGTTGCCGATAACACGGAAAAACCGGCTCGTAAGATGAACAAAATCAGCCGCATCAACGCCAGGACCATCGTCGCGAACAACTAGCCGAACCCCCGCCTCATCAAGCTCGACGAGGACCTCAATCCTGCCACCGGTGACACCATATTTGACGGCATTATCCAGCAGATTGTCGACCAGAATCTTCGTCAATTCCGGCTCCGCGAGGATTTCGGCCTTTGCTTCACCATCAAACGCAACGCTCATTCGTTTTTGCCGCGCGTGTTGCTCCTTTGCGGCGATAGCGTCGCTCGCTATCTTTGCCAGGGAAATGCGCATTACTTTGATCTTCTCGTGCTCGTCGAGCCTGGCGAGCAGCAGTAATTGCTCTGTGAGCCGCGTGCTGCGGTCAACCCCCTGTAGGACGTGCTGCATTGCCAGGCGCTGCAATGCCCTATCCGGCGTAGCAAGGGCAACCTGTGCTTGTACCTTGATGGCGGTAAGGGGCGTTTTCAGCTCATGCGCTGCATCAGCCGTGAAAGCTCGTGCACGCGCGAACGAGTCTTGCAAGCGTGCCTGCATGTCGTTTATTGCGTCGACAAGCGGGCGGACTTCGGTCGGCGTCCGGCCAATATTGATCGGGTCCATCCGGTGAATATGCCGGTAACGAATCGCATCTGACAGTGTCCTGAGTGGGCGTAGACTGAAGCTGACTACGATCCAGACGAAGAGGGTCAAGAATGGCATCGCAATTACAATCGGCCAGGTAATTTGTCGTGCAATGCCACTGACAAGACCGCTTTTGGTGTTCGCAGGTTCGAACACTCGAACCGTTTTGCCACGCGCAGTGTCACGCAACGTATAGGTACGCCATGGCCGACCGCGGAGCAGGATATCCTGTGAACCGCTCGTAACCGGGACAGGGAGATCCCATGCGTGAAGCACGTTGAGTTGTGGACTGCCGGCAAGCACACGATTAGTGCTGTCCCGGACCTGAAATAGTGCATCCCGTGGCAGGGCATCGTCGCCGTCGTCATTGCCTGCATTAGCAATCCCTGCTCGTTCCTCATCACGCCAGTCAATGGAGGCGTTAGCGAGGCTGACCAAACTGGGCTCGTCCAGCAACACAACAATTTGCGCGAGTTCAGCGATGCGAGCATTCTCCCATTTGCTAACTTCACGCGTTGCCTGCCGGTAGCTGGACCATCCCGCGGCTCCCCACACGAAAGGAATGACGATAAACACGAGCAACGTCAGGCGGCGGCGTATGGAGGAGGGTATCATGTCTTTTCCGCACATCGGTCTTACAGGCGCGACTCGGGTTTCGCGCCGTTATCCGCAGATCAGGATTCGGTCTCACTCTCATGTATGAAGGCCGTATCGCCTTCGAGATGGTCTCGTCCCAGCACATCGGCCAGACGGCCAAACCACAAATGCACCACCGGTGTCGTGAATAGCGTCAGCATCTGCGACAGCACCAGACCACCAACAATGGCAATCCCGAGCGGCACACGTAACTCCGCCCCCGCGCCGTGACCGAGCGCCAGCGGCAGCGCGCCGAACAGCGCGGCAAGCGTGGTCATCATGATGGGACGAAAGCGCAGCACGCAGGCCTGGCGGATCGCTGCGGTGGGCGAAAGACCCTGCTCGCGCTCCGCCACCAGCGCAAAGTCGATCATCATGATCGCGTTTTTCTTCACGATACCGATCAACAGAATGATGCCGATCATGCCCATGATAGACAGATCCTGGTGGAACAACATTAGCGCGCATAGTGCACCCACCCCAGCTGACGGCAGCGTCGAGATGATCGTCAACGGATGAATCGGGCTTTCATAAAGGATGCCCAGCACGAGATACACAACCACCAGCGCCGCCAGAATCAGGTAAGGCTCGCTTCTCAGTGAGGCCTGGAACGCCTGCGCGGTGCCCTGGAACGTGCCCGTCAACGAGTCCGGCTTGCCGGCCGCCGCTTCGGCCGCGCGAATTGCCGTCACCGCATTGCCGAGCGATTGTCCGGCGGCGAGATTGAACGAGATCGTCACGGCCGGGAACAGGCCCTGGTGGTTGACCGAAATTGGCGACACGTTGTTCTGGATTGTCACCAGCACGTTCAACGGCACGAGTTCATTCGTCGACGGCGAGCGCACGTAGAGATGCGCGATCGCGTCTTGTGTCATCTGAAACTTCGGATCGACCTCTTCGACTACGTGATACTGGTTCAACTGCGTGAAGAGCGTTGCAATCTGACGCTGGCCGAAGGCGTCGTAGAGCGTGTCGTCGATCGCTTGCGCGGTGATGCCGAAACGCGAGGCCGTACTTCGGTCGATAACCAGTGTCGCGCTCGTCGCCGAAGCTTGCTGGTCCGACGTCACGTCGGTCAATTGCGGCAGCTTCGCAAAGCGGTCCGTGAGCAGTTGCGCCCAGTGATCCAACTCCTGCACATTCGGGTCCTGCAGCGTGTACTGGTACTGCGCAGCGCTGATCCGTCCACCCACCTGAATGTCCTGGCGCACCTGCATCGACAGCGTGATGCCCATTACCGCCGCCAGCTTCGGCCGCAGGCGGTTGACCACCTGCCCCGCGCTCGCCGTGCGCTGATTGAACGGCTTCAGATTGATCATCATGCGGCCCTGGCTGACGGTCGGATTAGGCCCGATCCAGTAGTAGACGTTGTCGACCGCCGGGTCTGCTTCGACGATGTGAGCCAGTTGCTGCATTTTTGCGGCCATCAGTTCCGGCGAGATATCCGGCGCGGCCTGTGCGATACCCTGAATCAGCCCCGAGTCCTCTTGCGGGAAGAAGCCTTTAGGGATCAGCATGAACAGCGCGCCAGTCGCAATCACGGTCGCAATCGTGACGACAAGCATGGTCTTCTGGTGGCGAAGGACCCAATCCAGCCCGTGTTCATAGCGCCGCTCGACCGCCACGAAGACCGCCTCGAGCCATCGCTCCAGCTTGCCGAGGCCGCCGCGGTTGGCCGCCGGCGTGCGGATCAGCCAGCCGCATAGCATCGGCGTAACGGTCAGCGACACCAGCGCCGACATCACAATGGCCGCACTCACGGTCACCGCGAACTCACGGAACAGACGGCCGACAATGCCGCCCATCATCAGGATCGGAATGAATACGGCGATCAGCGATATCGTCATTGAGACGATCGTGAAACGCACTTCGCGCGCACCGAGTAGCGCGGCTCGCATGCGCGGCACGCCCTCCTCAATGTGACGCATCACGTTCTCGATCACAACGATCGCGTCATCGACGACGAAGCCGACCGCAATCGTCAACCCCATCAGAGACAGGTTGTCGAGGCTATAGCCGAGCAGATACATCACGCCGAAGGTCGCGACGAGGGACAGCGGAATCGTCAGGCTCGGAATTACAGTTGCCCAGACGTTGCGCAGGAACGAGAAGATCACCATCACGACGAGCGCGATGGTCAGCATGAGCGTGAACTGCACGTCGTGCACCGACGCGTTAATGGTCTGCGTGCGGTCGCCCACCACATGCACGTGCGCCGCGGCGGGTAACGACGCCTCCATCTCCGGCAAATGAGTCGTGATGTTATGGATCGTGTCGACGACGTTGTAGCCCGGCTGCTTATGGACGTCGAGAATTATTGCGCGTTCATGCTGCAGCCAGGCGGCCTGTTGGGTGTCTTCGGCAGCGTCGATCACGGTGCCGAGGTCTTGCAAGCGAATTGGCGCGCCGTTCTTGTACGCGACGACAAGGTCGCGATAACCGGCTGCAGTGGTGATCTGGTCAGTTGCGTTGAACACGACCGAACGGTCCGGGCCGTTCAGGCTGCCCTTCGGTGCGTTGACGGTTTCAACACCGACGATCGAGCGCACGTCTTCCAGCGTCAGGCCGCGCGCGGCGAGCTTGTCGGGATCGATGCGGATGCGCACCGCTGGACGCTGCTGGCCGTGAAAATCGACGAGGCCCACGCCCGGCATCTGCGAAATCTGCTGCGCGAGAAAATCTTCCGCGTAGCTGTCGAGCTGCGTCAGCGTGAGCGACGGCGACGTCAAGGCGAGCGACAGCAGCGTGAAATCAGCCGGATTGACCTTCTCGTAAGTCGGCGGATTCGGCAGGTTCTTTGGCAACATGCCGCCTGCAGCGTTGATTGCCGTCTGCACGTCCTGGGCCGCCCCATTGATGTCGCGCGACAGGTCGAACTGGATCGCAATGCTTGTCGTGCCAAGAGAGCTCGACGAGGTCATCTGCGTAATGCCGGAGATGTTCGACAGTTGCCGCTCAAGCGGCGTCGCCACCGAGGTCGCCATCGTCTCGGCACTGGCACCAGGCAGATTCGCGATGACCTGGATGGTCGGGAAATCCACTTGCGGCAGAGGTGCGACCGGTAGCAGAAAATACGCCACCATGCCGACCAGCAGGACGGCAATCGCGAGGAAGCTGGTCGCTATCCGTCGCTGGATGAACAGTTCCAACAGGCTCATGACGGCGAGTCCATATTCGCATTGGATGTAGACGCGGAGGCGGCCTCCGCGCTCGCGCTGACGATCTTCGCCGCCACCTTCACGCCCGGATTCAGACGGCTCTGTCCATCGAATACAATCAGCTCGCCCGCCTGAACGCCACGCCTGATTTCTGTCATGCCGTCAACGCTCACGCCGGTTTCCACGGCTTTCATCTGCACCTTGCCGTCCGGCCCTATGGCATACACTTGCGTGCCAGCCTGCGTATTGACGATGGCGCGACTCGGGACGGCGATGCGCTGACGATCGGTCTGCACGAGCACGCGCGCAGTGACGAGTTCGCCCGGCCAAAGCTTGCGATCCTCATTCGTGAACGACGCCTTCAGCTTGATCTGGCCGGTGGCCGGATCGACCTGGCTGTCGATAAAGACGAGCGAGCCTTGAGCGAGCTCGTCGCTGCCGGTACGCGTTGTCACGCTCACCGGCAGCGGCGCCTTCGCCTGATTCGCCAGCAGGTTCGGCAACACGTCTTGTGGCACCGAGAACAGCACGTCGATTGGCTCCATCTGCGTGAGGGTCACAATGCCGATGGCGTCGGCCGGATGGACGATCGCGCCGACGTCGGCCTCGCGCGCGCCCACTCGGCCTGCGAACGGGGCACTCAGCGTCGTAAAGCTCAGTTGCAGGCGGTCGCTTTCAGTCAGTGCCGCGTTCGCGGCGACGGTCGCTGCCAGCGCCTTGACTTGTGCCCGCGTCGTGTCGACGCTCTGCGAGGTCGCGGCGCCAATGCCCACGAGTTTCGAATAGCGGTCCAGGTCGAGTTGCGCGTTCGCCAGACTTGCCTGGTCCTTGCGTTGTGCCGCTTCAGCCTGATGCAATTGGGCGGTGAGCGGCCCTTGATCGAGTTGCGCGAGCAACTGTCCAGCCTTCACGTCCTGACCTTCCGTGAAAGCGACGCGCTTCAACTGCCCGTCGACGCGCACTTTGACATCGACGGTATTGAGCGCCTGGACGGTGCCCACCGAGGTGACGCGGATCGGGAAATCTACAGTGGCGGCGCGGCCGGCATTCACCGGAACGGCAGGCAGCGGCGCGCTAGCGGGGTGTTTGGGCCACTGCCACCACGCTAGCAGGACGAGCGCAACCACGAGGGGCGCCATGACGAGGAGTGGGAAACGGCGCTGCGGCCGGGGCGGTTGCTGAGGAGGCAGATCTGCGGCGTGATTCATGGCGCGAGGGGATGTGTTGAAGAGGGGCGCTGCGCGGAGTTGTCTTCGGCGACGGCGGTGGCGGCATCGGCGTGGTAGACCGGGCGGGTTGGTCCGAGCGAGCTGGTGGAACCCATGGCCACGGGCTCGCCGCTCGCGTTGCCGCCATCGTTCTGTGCGATCACGCCGTAACCGCCGCCGAACGCGCGGAACAGACTGACTGAAGCCTGCAAGCGCGCGAGCCGTGTCTGCACGAGCGTGTCCTCGGCTTGATAGAGCGCGCGTTGCGTGTCGAGCACTGTCAGAAAATCGATCGTGCCAAGTTTGTATTGCGCGTCAGCGAGACTGGCGGCCTTGCCGGCGGCGTCGGCCGCCGCCTGGTCGGCCACTTCCACCTCGCGCTGCTGCGCGGCGGCGGAGAGCGAATCCTCGACGTCCTGCAGCGCGGTCACCACGGTCTGTTGGTAGCCGGCGATGCTTTTGTCCTCGGCTGCCTTGTTCACACGCAGCTGCCCGCGCAGCGCGCCGCCGTCGAAAATCGGTGCCGCCAGCGACGCCGCCAGACTCGAAAACGGACTTGAAAGAAACTGCGCCAGTGAACGGCTACCCAGACCGCCGTCCGCCGTTAACACAATGCTCGGGAAAAAAGCCGCGCGCGCCGCGCCCACGTTATAGTTCGCCGCCTGCAACTGCGCTTCCATCGAACGGATATCGGGCCGGGTATCGAGCAGGCTCGACGGCAGGTTCGGTCGCGGTTGCGGCACAGGAATGCCGGCGAGCTTCGCCTCGGGGACGACAAATCCCTCGGGCGCCGCGCCGGCGAGGGTAGCGAGCAGGTGCACGTTCTGATCGAGTTGCAGTTGCAGCGTCGGAATCGCAGCCTGGAACGTCGCCAGTGCGTTGCGCTGCTGTTGGACCTGCAATTCGGTCACGACGCCGGCCGCCTTTTGAGCCTGCAATAGCGTCAGGATCCTGGCGGCATCGTCCGAGATGGTCTGGGCGAGCGCCACGCGTTGACGCAGGCTATGAATCTGGAACCACGTATCGACCACCGAGGCAGTCAGCGTTAATGCCACCGTGTCGCGGTCGAAATTGCTGGCGCGCGCCAGCATCCGCGCCGAGCTGGCATTGGCGGCGTTCAGCCCCCAGAAGTCCACCTCGTAAGCCGCCTCCGCGAACAGCGTCTGTCCGTGGGTGGTGGTGCTCGAACTGCCCCCTGCACCGCCATGATGGCTGCGCTCGAAGGTGCCGTTTAGCGTCAGCGACGGATACAGCGGCGCGCCGGCCTTTTCTGCATTGGCGCGCGCCTCGGCGACACTGGCGACCGCCGAGGCCAGCGAGAAATTGTTATGCAGGCTACGTTCGACGAGCGCATCGAGCGCCGGGTCCTGGTACACGCGCCACCAACCACTTTTGACCGCCACCGTGTCGGTCAGCGGCGTTTGCGCAGCACTGCTCCAGGCGATCGGCATGGGCACCGTCGGACGCTGATAGACGGGCACGAGTGAGCAGCCAGGCAACAGCCCAAGCGTCAACACGCACGCGATCAGCGACAACCGCGACCTGAAGGGCATGCGCAGCGTGGGCGGCGCCAGGCGACCGAATGGTGGCGAGCCGTACAACCGGGGCATAAAGGGCATTCCTCGCAACATGGACGACGCGAGGATAGCGAGCCCGTCCTGTCGGGCCGTTCGCTCGATTGTTAAAAAAAATTAATGGGGAATGACGCGAGGCCGCCGCGCGCTCAGCCGTTCGCGCGGAGCACGTAGCCAGCACCGACCACGGTGTGAATCAGCGGCTTGTCGAAGCCGCGATCGACCTTGCCGCGCAGCCGGTGCATGTGCATGTCGATGACGTTGCCGCGCGGGTCGAACTGGTAGTTCCACGCGGATTCGAGCAGCATGCTGCGCGTGACGATCTGTTCGGCGTGACGCATCAGGCACTCCAGCAGCAGGAATTCGCGATGCTGCAAATGCAGGTCGCGTCCCGCGCGGCTCGCGCGGCGCCCCCGCCGGTCGAGCACGAGGTCGGCCACCTGCAAGACGTCCTGCAGACGCGCCCGATCGGTCCGGCGCGCCAAGGCTTCGACGCGGGCAAGCAGTTCGGCAAATGCGTACGGTTTTGCCAGATAATCGTCACAGCCCGCGCGAATGCCGTCCACCCGGTCGGTCAGTCCGGCGACGGCGGACAGCATCAGGACCGGTGTCGCGAGATCGTGCGCCCGCAGTTGCGTAACCAGTTCGATACCGTCCAGCGCCGGCAGGCGGCGGTCTGTGACGATGACGTCATAGATGCCCTCGCGGGCAAGTGCGAGTCCGGTGGCTCCATCAGCGGCCGTGTCGACGATATGGCCGCTTTCCGTCAGGCCACGTGCGATGAAGTGACTGCCGCGCGCATCGTCTTCCACGATCAGGATTCGCATGCAGGCCAACCGTAAGCTGTCATTTGAACTGGATTAAATTTTTTTAATGTTGGGGCGAAAGAGGTGTTTCCCGCGCCGAGGCATACTGTGAGTCCATAGCGTAGCGCAAATCCGTCTGCCCGAGCGGCACCATGGCGACTCAATGTGCTCTTACTCTGGATCCTGTATGCCGAACGTTTTGGTCGTCGAGGACGACCGCCGGACACGCGAAGAAATCGTTGATGCACTCACCGATCACGGCTGCCGCGTCGACTCGGCCGAGACCGGCCGTGATGGTCTGATGCTGGCCGTCGCCACCCAGTACGACGCCATCGTGCTCGACCGGATGCTGGCCGGCGGTCTTGAGGGCCTTGGCATGCTGGCCGCGTTGCGCAGTGCAGGCGTCGTCACGCCTGTTCTGATCCTGAGTGCGCTTTCGGGCGTCGACGAGCGCGTGCGCGGCCTGCGCGCCGGCGGTGACGATTACCTGACCAAACCATTTGAATTCATCGAACTGACCGCGCGCCTGGACGCGCTGATGCGCCGCCGCCACGTACCGGTCAGCGTCCAGGAATACCAGGTGGGACCGGTGCGGATGAATCTGCTCACGCGCGAAGTCGTTTGCGCCGGACGTCCGATTGCACTGCTGCCGCGCGAATACAGGCTGCTCGAATACCTGATGCAGCATGCGGGTCAGACGATCAGCCGAACGATGCTTTTCGAAGCCGTATGGGATTACCGGCTCCACGAGCGCACCAACGTGATCGACGTTCACATCAGCCGTCTGAGAAAAAAGCTCGACCCCACCGGTTCGATGCCGATGATCCATACCGTACGTGGATCGGGATATACGCTCCGTGCGCCTGACTGACCTGCATCGCACCACCAGTTTCCGTCTCGCGACGCTGTTTCTCGCGATGTTCGGTGTCGTCTCGCTGTTGCTGTTTGCTTACCTTTATTTCGAAATCACGGGCTTCGAGATCGAGCGCGTCGACGACTGGCTGCAGCGAGAGTATGCGGCGCAGGTACGGGTAGGAACCGACGAGCTGGTGGCGCGCTTTAATCATCAGAGCCAGTTCGATCCGCGCCATCAGCGTCCGTTTGCGTTGTTTGACGCTCAGGGCAAACACATCGCGGGAGGTCTTCCCGGGGACCGGCCGGAACTGCCGTACTTCGACCGGCCGTTTTCCACGCGGCTTGAACTGCCTGAGCAAAATGTGCCCGCGCGCTGCATCGCTGCGCGGATTCGGGATGGCCGTACCGCATTGCTGTGCCAGAACACGCGCGAACTCGATCACTTCGATGAAGAACTGTTGCATGCGTTGGTGTCTGCGGGTGTGCTGATGCTGTTCACCGGACTGATCGGCGCGGCAATCGTTGGGGGCGGTGCGATGCGGCGACTGGACGCGGTGACACAATCGATCGAGGAAATCGTGGCGGGCAACCTCAGCCGCCGCTTGCCCGTGCATGCGAAGCAGGACGACATCGACAGGCTGGTGCGCGTCGTCAACGGCATGCTCGACGAGATCGAGCGCCTGATGCAGGAGGTCAAGGGCGTGTGCGACGCAATCGCGCACGACTTGCGTACGCCGCTGACGCGGCTCATGGCCGGGCTAGATCGCGCGCAACGGCGTGCCGCTTCGGAAGAGGAGTACCGAGCAGCCACCGAGAGCGCGGTAGTCGAACTGGCCGGGATTTTGGGCACCTTCAACGCGCTGCTGCGCATTTCCGAAATCGAGAGCAATGCGCGGCACGGCAACTTCGTGACGGTCGATCTGGCCGCAGTCGTCGACGATGTGATCGAGTTCTATGAGCCGACAGCGGAAGAAAAGGGCGTGACGCTCGAATATCGACGCGCGGCGTCCGGCTCGATCGAGCTACAAGGCGACCGCAATCTGCTGTTCGAAGCGATCGCCAACGTCGTCGAGAACGCGATCAAGTTCGCGCCGGAGGGCGGTCACGTGTCGGTGGACGTCTTGCGCGATGGTGCCGGCTTTGGGATCACAATCGCTGACGACGGCCCCGGGATCTCACCCGACGAGCGGCAGGCAGTGCTGCGCCGCTTCTATCGGGGCGAGGCGAGTCGACACACCCCCGGCAATGGCCTTGGACTGAGCCTGACGCATGCGGTGGCAGGCATGCATGGCATGTCGATCCGCTTTAACGATGTGCCGACGGGTTGCAGTGTAACGCTACTCAGGAATGCACGTCCGGCGATCATCCGAACGGTGGATTGAGATTCTTGTCCAGCTCGGATAGCGTAGCCACTGAAGAAACGGCCGATTGTTTTTGCTGAACGACGACTCGATCCACAGTCGAAAGACTCCTTGAAGACTGCGGACATTCAGGCAGGCTACTGAAGGACTATCTTGGGTCCGTGAATGTAAGGACCTCGATCGGTTCCTTGACTCACCTATTGACGCCGGGTACCGCAAACCGATTGGCTGCCGCCGCCATTCCCATTCCTGTCGTTCCGGCTGTCGTCGCAATGACCCCAGGATAACCGTTTCGTTAACGACTGGCGTGCAGTACATCTGCATTGAGGCGCGTGCCTCGGCATGGTCTCGCTTAATGCCTCGCGGTCTGCGTGAAGTTGCACGAGCCGTTGCATTAATTTTTTTTCATCTTCGTGCGAAAAGGCTGCAAGATCCTCGCGTCTAACATCTTGTCTAAATGGCTGTTATGGCGACGCATAGCTCAAGTCAACTGGGCCTTTGAGATAGCGGTCGTTGGGCGCAGTACCTGTGCCCTTTTTCACCGAAGGGAACACACATGGGCGTACCGAAGCACCACGCAAACCTGATAGGTTTGTCGCTGGTTGTCGATAACTCGACGGCGGATGACAGGGCAACAGATCGCGAAGCGCCGGCCGGGAAGAGTATTCCTGAAGGCTGGTTCGAAGAAGAAGTCGGATACGTCGGCGCGCTGCCTTCGGCGGTTCACGCGGTGCCGGACGCGGATCAAAGCGGACGGGACGGCCATGACTGAAACAACCTGTCAGGCCTATCAATCAATGGGCCTAAGCGTATTGTTAAGGGCAGCAACCGCGGGCAATGATCTGACGCCACTTGGCGTGAGTCTGCTTGAGTACGCGCGTCGCCATGACGATCCTTGCGCGCTGCTCGACCTCTCGCTGGTCCTGGAGATGAAATACGAAAAGCCGGCTGCGCTTGCCGTCCAACGGCAGGCATTGCAGATGCGCCGACTTTACCGGATAAAAAATGTGCTGGTGCTGAAAGCGCCCGGTGACCTGATGGCGAATACGCCAGTCGAGTGCCTTCTTGAACACGCCGACCTGCAGGTCGACGTGCTCTATGTCGACGGGCACTCCACGCAGGAACGCGGGTTGCGAGAGCATGATATCGTGTTGGTGGCGGCGTGCGCACTGGATGAGAATGCCGCGGCTCTTGACCTGATCGCCTCCTTATTACACACGACAACAAAGCGCGTGCTCAACCTGCCCGAAGGTATCGCGCATACGACGCGCGAAGCGGCCTACGCGCTGCTGGGAGGCTCTCGGGGCATTTGTATGGCGCCAACGACACGCGTTTCGCGTGCTCAAATTCTGGATCTGCTCGCAGGTCGTTCCAACAACCTCTTCATGCCGGACGCGAACTATCCGCTCATCATCCGCCCGGTGGGATCGCATGCCGGCGAAGGGTTGGAGCGCGTTTCGTCCGCCGCGGAACTTGTCGATTACGTGGATCGCTCGGCTGTCGCCGAGTTTTACATCGCGCCCTTCATCGACTACAGCAGTGCAGACGGTCTGTTCCGTAAATACCGGATCGTGATGATCGGAATGACGCCTTTTTTGTGTCATATGGGCATTTCGGCGCACTGGATGGTTCACTACCCATACGCGGAAATGATCGAGCATCCTGAGCGTCGGGCCGAGGAGGAGCGTCTGATGGCCAATTTCGACACCACCTTTGCGCTGCGCCATCGCGAAGCTTTGCGCGCTGTAGTCGAGCTGACAGGTCTGGACTACGTCGGATTCGACTGTTCCGAAACAGAGGACGGGAGACTGCTTATTTTCGAAATCGCGACAGCTATGGTCATCCACGATATGGACGACGCGGCCTTGTTTCCGTACAAACTTCCGCAAATGCGCCGCGTGTTCAGAGCATTTCATCAAATGCTGCTCGCCGCGCGCACGGCTTGGAATCCCGCCACCATCACACAGGAATATCGGCCAGAATGAATTCCAATGTTTTGAATTTTTCAGGTGGTCCTGGCGCGCTGCCTGAAACGGTTCTGGAGCAGACTCGTACCGCTATTGTCGCTTTGCCGGAGACGGGCATTTCTGTGCTTGGTATGAGTCACCGTTCGGACTGGTTCCGTTCGATCTTGACCGAAGCGGAAATGAATCTGCGGCAGCTGCTCGGAATCTCGGACGAATACGCCGTCACTTTCCTGCAGGGAGGCAGCAGCCTGCAATTCGCCATGATTCCGATGAACTTTGCGACGCCTGCGTATGCGCCGCCCGAATATGTGACGTCCGGCTATTGGAGCGGCAGGGCTACCGCCGAGGCCGCAAAGGTGGCGACCAGAAAAGTCGCTTGGGACGGCCGCGAAACGGGCTATCGACAACTCCCCAAACTTCAGGATCTTGATATCGATCCGTCAGCCGCATATTTGCACTACGTGTCAAACGAGACGGTTGAGGGGCTGCAGTTTCCGCTCTGTGAGAATGCAGCGAGCGTACCGCTCATTGCGGATATGTCCTCGGACTTTTTGTCGAGGCCGTTTCGTTCAGATCAGTACGCGATGATGTACGCACATGCCCAGAAGAATTTGGGTCCGGCCGGCGTGACAGTGGCGGTGATTCGGCGCCAACTGCTTGAGCGGATTCCGGACGGGCTGCCGGCTATTCTGGATTTCCGCACTCATATTTCTCATGGCTCGAACTTTAATACGCCGCCTGTGTTTGCAATCTATGTGCTGAACCTGGTGTCGCGCTGGCTGCGCACTGAAGTTGGGGGGCTGGAGGCCATGCAGGCGATCAACGTTCGAAAGGCGCAGTGTCTCTATGGCGCGCTCGACGCAATGCAAGGCACGGTCTCCATTCATTCGGCGCCTCGCTGGCGCTCGCAGATGAACGTCTCATTCACGTTCGGTGATGCCCGGCTCGACCATGCGTTCGTCGCCATAGCGGGTGAAGGAGGCATGGTCGGTCTCGAAGGACATCGTTCGATAGGCGGGTTAAGAGCGTCGCTCTATAACGCGGTGACGGAAAATGCCGTAGAAAGTCTCGCCGACGCGTTGCTGGAGTTCGCCCGGCGAAGGGCTTGAGCGCAAGCGAACTAGTCGTTCGTGGCAATTCGCGGAAGTTGTCGCTTCTAAGGCCAGCTCCCGCTCAGCTTCAGCCGCCTGCTTATCGCGACCATCGTCACACAACACGCGCGGATGGCCACTTCACGCTGGCGCTTATCGCCGAAAAGCCACATCCCTATCAAGGCGAGCGGCACGAGATAGATGAAGAAGTCTGCGATCAGGTGCGCGACACTGACCTGTCGATGCCGTCGTGTTGATCATCGGGAAGAGCGCCCGATTTGACGCTTCGATTATAGTCATGCACGAGTCCGTCGATCGAAAGGGAGGGCGCCGATTCATTCGCCCACCTCTCCGATGAAAGGGCTGTGCCCATTCCATCTGGGCCAGATTCGGACGTTCGGCGCCGTCGTTCAATCCTGCGACAATCCGCGCCTGAAGCAAGGGCGCGACGGATCGTTCGGCGCAATAGTGACCTTGTCACCGCATCTCGAACAGTTCCTGATGAAAGTCCTCGTCTCGCAACCCGTTGGCAACTAAGTCCTCTTTTAGTGCACGACCGAATCCGTCAGGTCCGCAGAACCACAGGTCGGCAGACATCCATTCGGGCACCGTCGCGCGCAGGCGCTGAGGTGTCAGTCGGGGATCTCTGCCGCTCACCATGACGTGTAGCCGCACGTTTGCAATTGTGGCCAGCTGTTTCACTTTTCCGATGAAGTCTTCATCCGGCGCATTAGTGCTGTAGAATAAGTCGACAATGCGCTTGTCCTGCGGGAGCCCCCGTGCTTGCATGCGCGCGAGAAAAGGGGTGATACCAATGCCGCCGGCAATCCAGATCTGTCGCGGCGGCTTTGTCACGTTGCCAAGGTGGTCGCGTAGAATCGGGGGATGAATAATTCCCGACCGCTCTATCACGGTCATCGCTTTCCGGCGGTGGTGATCAGTTGTGCCGTTCGTTGGTACTTTCGATTTCAGCTGAGTTTGCGCGACATTGAAGAGTTGCTGTTCGAGCGTGGCATCGTGGTGAATTACGAATCCGTCCGCCGCTGGTGCGATAAATTTGGCACAGGGTTCGCGCATCGCGAAAACACGTATTCGTCAAGGCTGCAGCCCGCGTGAACAATCGGGCCGAAAATGGCCATCAACCTACGCGTGAACGTGAGAGGCGCTTTCGCGGGTTTCGCGACCCAAAGCGCACCCAGGCGTTTCTCTCCAACTTCGGACCGATACGGCAACACTTCGCGCTCAAGCGGCATCTGCTGCGCGCGTCACTGTATCGCAAACAGCTTGCAGCAAGGTTCGTTGCCTGGCGCGAATTTACCGGACAAGCCCAAAGTCCGTCGACTGGCTTCTGAACGAAAGTCACACCTGCCGGCGTTTCGTCTCACTCTCGGCAAGTTGACAACGCCTGCTGCGCCACTGCTCGGCAACCTTCGGGGAATCATCGGAAAGGCTTCGAACAGTTTTTCGCATGTGGGTCATCATTTCCCGCAGTGAGGACGCATGTTCGTCTTGCCAGCGTTCGCAGAGTTGCGCGATGTTCCCCGGCTTGACGTATGCCGTCGCGCTGATGCATCCCGCTGCGCCAAGCGGCAATACTGCGCTCAGCAGCGCCTCGCTCGGAGGGGAGAGTTCGACGCCTTCTTTTGCGAAGACGCCGATCAACGCTCTCTGGTTGCTCCAATCGCCGGACGAAACCTTTACACCAGCAACGGCATCCGGATAGCGGATGGAAAGTCGTCAATCAGTTCAGGCGTGATGGGCGCGCCGGATAGCGCGGGTATGTTGTACGGATAAAAGCGACAGGTAGGCGTCGCTGACCCGTTCGATCAATTGGCGTAGTGGGCAAACAGTCCGTGGGCACTGATTTTCTTATTGAAGAAGCGCGGCGGCACTGACACGCCGCCGCGCCGGAATCGACTGCGTGCCATTTAAGGAGTACGGTGTCGACGAGCAACGGTGTTCCAGTTCCGGGCATCATTGAGGACGCGGGCAGGCCCGCACCCAGTAACGCGTCAGTCGACCGGATCCGCTCCGCAACTGTAAGGGAGTTCGCTTGGGAGTTGGTGCCGAAGATGGCGAGACCGGCTCCTTTTTTCAGTAATCATTTGCAGTGACGCACAAACGCGCCGACGTTCGCATCCAGGTTCATTGCGAAAGGCTGTCACGACAGGGGCAGCACACCACGCAGGCGCGCCGATCGCGCATCGATCATTCAATTTCCTTTAAAGATGATGTTAGAAAGGCGCGGTTCGCAGGGGAAGGGCGCAGTGGCTCGCTCTCCGTTTGGTCCGAAGCTCACCACTTATGCCTCATGCCGATCACCGCGGAAATTTGCGTCTTGGTGGTGGACGGCGACAGCGTGTAGATCTGCGCGTATTGCGCGTCTCCGGCTGCCTTCTGGTAAATGCCGACAAGGAACAAATCGGTCCTCTTGCTTAGCAGGTAGTCGACACCGGCGTTCACCTGATGCCACTTCGGACTATTGTCCTGCGGATGATATTGTCCAGTCGTGAAGATGTACGCGGCGCCGAGCATCAGATCGGGACGCACGTAATCGGTCAACGAAATCTGAGCGTTCTGAAGCGTGAGGCGGGAGGCATCGAGATATTCGAATCGCACATTGGTATAGAGCAGCGAAAGGTTCGCTGATCCAAACGCCCATGCGCCGCCCGCGCCGAACATTCGTTGCTTGCTTACGCCGGCAGCGGTAGCCGGATTCGTGACGAACGGTGATGAGAACCCGTAATCGCCAACCACCGCGCCGTTGGGATTGTTGGGGTCATTCGGCATGTCGACCTGAAGGTACGCCACCCCAAGCGACAGCGGTCCGTTCTTATACTGCGCGGCCGCGCTGTACGCGCTGTTGTCCGAGAAGCCGCCCGCCTTGTTCGAGAAACCGTACAGCCCTTCGAACTGGAGGCCACGGTATTCGATGCTCTTGTACTGCATTGCGTTGTTGATGCGGAAGGTGTCGAACACGTTGTCGCTGTCGCCGATAGGCGCGCCGTAAGCGGCAAACTGGCAGGCCGATGAGAACACACATAGCGTGACGGCTTCGTCGTATTGGCGGCCGAATGTCACCGTGCCAAACGCGTTCGACGATAAACCGGCGAAAGCCTGCCGCCCGAATAGCCGGCCGCCCTGCGACAGGGTGCCGTTGCCCACGTTGTAGCCGCCTTCCAGCGTGAAGATCGCCTTCAGGCCGCCGCCGAGATCTTCCACGCCTTTCATGCCCCAGCGAGGCGTCTGCATCGGCCCGCTTGCAAACTGCCACGTGGCGTGCCCCTGCTTGTCGGTTCCCTTCTGATTGTTCGCATAAACGATGCCGGTAGAGATCAGGCCATACAGCGTCACGCTGCTTTGGGCGGATGCGACCTGGCAGGCAAGTGCGGCTACGGCGGCAACAAAGACACGTCGATTCATGATTCCCCTAGGTGCTTGTATGCAAACGTGAAAATTAGTATGTGAACCACTTAGTAAATTAGGATAACGAAGTGAATGGCTGGCTGAAAGACGCTTCTGCGAACTTCATCCTGCTCCGCTGCACGCCTGAGTCACTGCGGCTTGAATGTGAACGCGGCTTGCAACTCTGCGGGCAGACGTCAGCGCTTCCACCGTCTTCGAGCAGATTCTTGCGGAACAAAATTCGCGCCGCCTAGCACTGAATTTGACTCCGGGTGAACTAATTTTTCGCGCGTCTGTGCGCCGAAGGTGCACGAATCGCGCACGGTCTCGCACCTATCGCACAAACCTCGCGTCGGACTGGCGCTCTAATTTTGGCATCACTGGGCGTCAAAATTGATGCTTGCGGGGACACTTTTGGCTGCTGAGAATGGGTTCCAACCGGCAAGACCGCGGACAAAAAAGGCCGGATTCTTGAACCCGTGAAGGACCATCGGAGATAAAGATGTCAGTAATCGAGAATGCCGCTCGCCGGCGTTTGCTGTGCATGACACTTGCGGCGGGCGGCATGGCTGCAACGGGCGCACTGCTTTCGGTGCGTGCGTTTGCCGGCGACAGGACAACAGTCAACATGCAGCTCGGCTGGGTGCCGGGCGGCAACCAGGTTGGCGAAGTGGTGGCAAAACACCTCGGCTACTACGAGCAGGAGCGGATCGATTTCCATATCCAGCCCGGCGGACCGAACATCGATGGCGTCGCGATCGTTGCCTCGGGTCGTTTCGAGGCCGGCGAAATTTCATCAAGCCCGTCGATCATGCTGGCGGTCTCCGAGGGCCTGCCGATCAAGTGCATCGCGGTCGGACTTCAGCAGCATCCTTACAGTTTCTTTTCGCTCGCGAAGAATCCGATACGTACGCCGCATGACATGATCGGCAAGCGTATCGGCATCCAGTCCACGGGTATGGTGCTCCTCAAGGCGCTGCTGGCGAAGAACAGGATCCCGGAAAGCCAGGTCAACATCGTGCCGATCGGCGCTGACATGATGCCACTTCTGAGCGGTCAGGTCGATGCGGTGACGGGCTGGCAAACCAACACCACGGCGCTCAAGCCGCTCGGGGCGGAACGTGTCGACATGCGTCTGTGGGATACGGGTGTGCGCCTCTATGCGCTGCCGTACTACGTGAGGACCGATACGCTCAAGGATCATCCCGACACCGTGGCGCGCTTTCTGCGGGCAACGGCGCGCGGTTGGACGTATGCGAATGCGCATCGCGACCAGGCCGTCGATCTGCTGGTCAAGGAATACCCGAATCTGAACCGTGCCGATGAGCGGGTCGCCATCGATTTGCTGATGAGCTACGCGTTCGACCAGACCACCAAGACCCAGGGGTGGGGCACGATGGACACGAAGGTTTGGGAGGAGCAGATCACGATGTATGGGCAACTAGGACAATTCCGTGCTCATCAGCCGAAGGTCGAGGACGTCATGACGATGGACGTGCTCAAGGCCACCGAATCTTCTCGCCTCACGGTGTAATCCATGCATGCTGCCACTAGGAATCCGCCGCGCGCGGAGCGGTCCGGTTCGCCCTTCGGCGTGTCGCCAGACGGGGGGCTGTCGATCAGCTGCCGCAACATCAACGTGCGCTTCTTCACCGAGCGGCGCAGCGTGACGGCGATCGAAGGGTTGAGCCTCGACGTCGCCGCGGGCGAATTCCTTACCTTGCTGGGTCCTTCGGGCTGCGGGAAGTCGACGTTTCTGCGGGTGGTCGCCGACCTCATCAAGCCGAGCCGCGGCGAGATCAGTGTGCTCGGCGCCGCGCCGCAAATGGCACGCGAGAGCCGTGACATCGGTTTTGTGTTTCAGGATGCGGCGCTGTTGCCGTGGCGCACGGCCATCCAGAACGTGCAGTTGCCGCTTGAAGTTGCGGGCGGCAAGGCTCGTGCGGGCCGCGCCACGCCGCGCGAACTGCTCGAACTCGTGGGTCTGAAGGGCCGCGAGGACGCTTACCCGCATGAGATGTCGGGTGGCATGCGGCAGCGCGTTGCGATTGCGCGGGCGCTCGTGAGCGATCCGAAAGTGCTGCTGATGGACGAGCCGTTCGGCGCACTCGACGAAATCACGCGCGACCGGCTGAACGAAGAACTGCGCCGGGTGTGGAAGGAGATGGGCCTCACGACGCTGTTCGTCACGCACAGCATCTATGAAGCGGCGTTTCTCGGTCAACGCGTGCTGATGCTGGCGGCCAACCCTGGCCGGGTGAAGGAGATCGTGCCGGTGATGCTGCCTGAAGACCGCACGCTCGATATTCGCGAGAGCCGCGAATTCGTTGAACTCGCCGCCTACCTGCGGCGCGTACTGGAGACCTGCTGATGGCCACGTCCGAAATGCAATTGAACCTGTCGTCCCAGACGGCTGATCCTGAAGCGCAGGCCTGGCTCGCGCGCCGTCGTCAGCGAGTGTGGCGCGCTCGCATCCTGCCGGCGATCGGTGTCGCCGGGTTGCTGTTCGCGTGGTGGGCGATCGTGGCGGGCTTTCATGTCAAGCCGTTTATCGCACCATCTCCGCTACTGGTGCTGCAAACGCTTTTCAGCAAGAGCGACGTGCTGCTTCAGAACCTGGTGCCGACCGCCATCGAGGCGGCCGGGGGATTCCTGGTCGGCAATTTCGCGGCGATCCTGCTTGCTACCGTCTTCGTGCACAACAAGACATTGCAGGACATCTTCTACCCGGTCGCGGTGATGATCAACTCGATCCCAGTGGTCGCAAAAGCCCCGATCCTCGTGCTCATCATGGGCAACGGTCTGGAGCCGAAGATCACGATTGCGGCAATCGTCTGCTTCTTTCCGACGCTCGTGAACATGGTCCGCGGACTGCAGGCGGTGAATCCGCAGGCGATGGAACTGATGCAGATCCTGTCGGCAAGCAAGCGGGAGATCTTCTTCAAGCTGCGCTTGTACGCCTCATTACCTTATCTGTTCTCCGCGCTGCGCATCGCCGCATCCATGTCCGTGATCGGTGCGGTGGTCGGCGAATGGATCGGCGCGACGCAAGGTATCGGCGCGATGATCATTCAGGCGACTTACAGCTTCGATTCGGCTTTGCTGTACACGGCAATCATCATGAGCGCCGTCCTGTCCGGCCTCTTTTTCCTCGTAATCGCCGTGCTCGAGCGCTGGCTCATCCGGTGGCAGCCCGACGGCGGCCTTTGATAACGAGCGACACACCCCATTCCGATAGGAGACGAAATGAATATGATCAGCGACTGGATTCAGGAACCCGCGCGCGATGTGCGCGTGGCGGCAAAAGCAAACGTCGTCGTGGTCGGCGGTGGCCCCGCGGGCCTGTCGGCGGCGATCGGCGCGGCGCGCAACGGCGCGGAAGTGATCCTGCTGGAGCGCTACAACCACCTCGGCGGTCTTGCTTCGGGCGGCATGGTGCTGGTGCTCGACGACATGTGGGACAACCATCTTCAGGAAATTTCGGTGCGCGGCACCTGCATGACCTTCATCGAGCGCATGGCGGCGCGCAAGCTCGCAACGTTCCCGCGGTCGCACGAATGGGGCGAGGATCCCGCCGCGTATCGCCGGTGGGGCCGCTGGGGCACGTTCGATTTTCACAGCCAGAAGACGCCGCATCCCGTGTGCTTCGCGGCTGCGTTCGATCCGGATGCAATGAAGCGCGTCGCGCTTGAAATGGTGGAGTCGCTTGGCATTCAGTTGCGTTTGCACTCGTGGTTCTCGCGCACGCTAGTCGAGGACGGCCAGGTGAAGGGTGTGATCAGCGATACGAAACGCGGCCGCGAAGCCATCCTCGCGGATATCGTGATCGACGCGACCGGCGACCTCGATGTCGCGGCGTCGGCCGGCGTGCCGCATGTGGGCGGCACCTATATCACGACGACTGTGTTCCGTCTCGGCGGCGTGGACACCGAGGCGGCCGAGCGCTTCGAAGCCGAAGAGCCGGAAGCGTTTGCGGCGCTCGATCGCCAGATCAAGCGCATTCTCGGCGGCTCGTGGGGTTACTGGTGGCTCAAGACGCCGCTGCCAGGCGTCGTGTGGTGCAACTGCCCGCACATGGCCGGTCTCGACGGCCTCAAGCCCGAGGACTTGACGCGTGCGGAAGTGCAGGGCCGCAAGCATATTCACGCGGTCGTCGATTTCGTGCGTGAGAAGCTGCCCGGCTTCGAGCAGGCTTACGTGATCGACGTCGCGCCGCAGACGGGCGTGCGCCAGACGCGCCTGCTCGAAGGCGAATATGTGATGACCAAGGAAGATCTCGCGCAGCGCACCCGTTTCGATGACAGCATTGCACGCGGACGCGACTATTACATGCCGTATCGCGTGCTGTTGCCGAAGCAGGTCGACAATTTGCTGGTCGCGGGCCGGCACTACTCGGCGACGTCGCAGGCACAAAAAATGTCGCGCGAGATTCCACCGTGCATGGCCATGGGTGAAGCCGCCGGCGTCGCCGCCGCGCTTGCACTTGGTGCCGCCCTATCCGTGCGCAACGTCGATGTGCGCGCGCTGCAGAAAACACTGCGCACGCAGGGCGCGGATCCCGGTGACCAGACCGGCCGCAACGCCGACGTCCCGCCGCTTGCCGTTCACGTCGATGCGAGGGAGGCAGCATGAGCGTCGCGCATAACACGAACAAGACCCACGACTTGCCGCTCTCCGGCGTGCGCGTCATCGATCTAACGCAGGTCATGATGGGGCCGGTCTGCACCCAGATGCTCGCGGACTACGGCGCGGATGTGATCAAGATCGAGAGAAAGGGCGCGGGGGATCTGAGCCGCTCGACGTTCGAGCCGGTGGCCGGCGCGGACAACCCGATCTTCTGTAGTCTGAACCGCAACAAGCGCAGCGTGGCGCTCGATCTGCGCGACGCCGGGCAGATGGCGGCGCTCAAGACCATGATCGCCGAGGCCGACGTGGTGGTCAGCAATTTTCGCGCAGGCGTCATGGACCGCATGGGTATCGGCTATGAAGATTGCCGTCGCCTCAATTCGCGGATCATCTATGCGGCGGGCTCGGGCTTCGGAGAAACTGGCCCGTATGCGCACAAGGGTGGACAGGACGTGCTCGCGCAGGCGATGAGCGGCGTGATGGCGCGTCGCGCCGACGACTCGCTGCCCATCTCCGTGTACCCGACGGCGCTCGCCGACTATTCGGCCGGCATGCACATGGTGCAGGGCATTCTGTTCGCGTTGCTGCATCGCGAGCGCACCGGCGAAGGGCAAAAGGTCAACGTCTCGCTTTACAACTCGATGCTCGCGATGCAGATGCAGGAAGCCGCGATGATCATGATGGCGGACTCGGAAGTGAACTGGGCCGCGATGCCGCTCTCCGGCGTGTTCGATACGCAGGACGGTGCGCTCGTTCTGGTCGGCGCCTTCAAGGCGAACCCGTTGCGCGACATCTGCGCGGCGCTGCAAATCGACGACCTGTCCACCGATCCGCGCTTTTGCAGCCTCGAACAGCAGTTCGTCCACAAGGCGATGCTGCAAGGCATCTTCCGCGAGCGCTTCGCGAGCAACACGCGCGACTTCTGGCTGGCGCGGCTCGAAGAGCAGGATCTGCTGTGCGCACCGGTACGCGATCTGCGCGAAGCGCTCGTCGATCCGCAAACGCTGCATAACCAGTTGATCATCGAAGGTGAAGGCGAAGGGCAGCCCGTGCGTTTCATCGGCAGTCCGATCGAGTTGTCGCTCGCGCCGGTTGGCTTGCTGCGCGCCCCGCCCAAGCTGGGACAGCACACCGAGGAAGTGCTTCAGCAAATGCGCGGCGGCGTCGCCACGGAGGCGGCATGAGCGTCCGTCTTGTGATCGATCAGCATGTTGCCACCGTGACGCTCGCGCGGCCCGATGCGCTGAACGCCGTCGACCTCGCGACCGAAGCCGAACTGCAACGCATCTGGAGCGAGCTGGAGCATAGCCGCGACGTGCGCGTCGTGGTCCTGACCGGCGAGGGCAAGCGGGCGTTCTGTGTCGGCGCGGACCTGAAGAATCCGTCGACGAGCGGCCTTGAATACTGGGCCGCGCCGCGTCCCGGCGGGTTCGGTGGCATCGCGCTGCGCGAGACCCTGAACGTGCCGGTGATCGCGCGTGTCAACGGCTATGCGCTCGGCGGCGGC
The DNA here is from genome assembly GCF_003387275.1 of Paraburkholderia sp. BL6669N2. Taxonomy (NCBI): domain Bacteria; kingdom Pseudomonadati; phylum Pseudomonadota; class Betaproteobacteria; order Burkholderiales; family Burkholderiaceae; genus Paraburkholderia; species Paraburkholderia sp. BL6669N2. Next base: position 4,485,439 of record NZ_QUNA01000002.1, read on the forward strand.
TTCGAAATGGTGCTGGGGTGCGATCTCGTGATCGCGTGCGACGAGGCGAGTTTCGGCTTGCCCGAGGCGCTTGTCGGCCGCATGCCGCTCGACGGCGGCATGACACTGCTGCAACGCCAGATTCCATACCGTCAGGCGATGGCGATGCTTTTGACCGGCCGGCGGGTCTCCGCACGCGAGGGGCTCGACATGGGCCTCGTCAACGAGGTCGTGCCGCGCGCCGAACTCGATGCAGCTGTCCAGCGATGGGTCGACGCCGTGCTTGCATGCGCGCCGCTGTCGTTGCAGGCAATCAAGCAGGTGGTCAGGCGCACCTCCACGCTGTCAGCGGCGGAAGCGCAGGCGCTGCGGCTGCCCGCGCTGGTTGCCGCGCTTCAATCCGAGGACGCGCACGAAGGCGTGCGCGCCTTCCAGGAAAAGCGCAAGCCTTGCTGGAGCGGAAGCTGATGGCCTACGTCATCACCTCGCCCTGCATCGATGTGAAAGACGGCGCATGCGTGAAATGCTGCCCGGTCGACTGCATCTACGAAGGCGAGCGCACGCTCTACATTCATCCCCAGGAATGTATCAATTGCGGGGTGTGCGTGTCGGTGTGCCCGACCGAGGCCATCTATCACGACGAAGAACTCCCGCCTGCGGAGGCGTCGTTCGCCGCCGTGAACCGTGAGTTCTTCGACACCCGCGTGAGCGCACTCGGTTCACCGGGTGGCGCGTGCGAAGTCGGTAGGGTAGCCTGCGATCATCCCGAGGTCGCCGTGTGGCCGGTGCGGGCCACGAATTGAGAAAAAACGATGCATGCGACTGTCCTGAAATATTTCGTCGAAGTGGCGCGGTGCAGTTCGATCCGCAAGGCGGCACAGAACCTCTATGTCGCGTCCAGCGCGGTGAACCGGCAAATCCTCAAGCTCGAAGCCGAGATGGGGACCGAACTGTTCGACCGGCTGCCGAACGGCATTCGCCTTAACGCGGCCGGCGAACGCGTGCTGCAGCACATTCGCGCGACGCTGAACGATTTCCATCTGATGCGCAGCGAACTCGACGATCTGAAGGGCGAACGCAAGGGACACGTGTCGGTCGCTGCGATGGACTCGCTGTTCGTGGACTTTCTGCCAGCCACGGTCGAGGAATTCTCGGACGTCTATCCGGCCGTGACCTATTCGATCGTTGCGGTGCCTCCGCACGATGTGCCGCCGAGGCTCGTGAGCGGCGAGTACGACATCGGCATTTCGTACATCACAAAGCTGCCCGCGGGCCTCGATGTCGTGGCGGAAGTGCCGCTACCGCCGGGCGTGGTGATGGCGTCTTCGCATCCGCTCGCGAAGAAGGAGCGCATCAGCTTCGACGAGTGCCGCAACCATGCGTTTTTACGACTCGAAGGCCGCTCGCCGATCCAGGGCGTTGTCACGACCGACTTCCCCGAGTACTGGGAATCGTTGCAGCCCAGCGTGACCTGCAACTCGACGACACTCCTCAAGCGGCTGATCGCATCCGGTCGGGGCATTTCGTTCTTTTCCAAACTGGCTTTCCTCGACGAACTGTCTCGCGGCGACGTGGTTTGGCGTCCGCTCGACGATGCAAACGTGAACGCGCTCACTGTCGGCATCATCGTCCCGAATCAGCGTGCTTTGCCGCACGTGACGTTGGAGTTCGTCGAGCGAATCATACGGCGCCTCAAGCATGTCGAACTGACTCTACGCGAGACTTGATCCACCAGGCAAAGGGCGAGGAATTCTGGACCTGAGCATCCAGTCGCCTTGATTGCCCATGCGGGCCCCAGAAACGGCGCAGCGCGCCCCGTCGCGGGCGGCGCATGAGTGCGTGCTCGGATCAACTCGTCTTTTTCAGCAGACCGATCGACGCCGTTTGCGCGCGAATGGCGGTCTATTGTTTTGCCACCTACGGGAACCCAGCATGGCCAGTTCCAGCTATACCGATACCGACTTCTGATCCACGGCGAATGGTGCGACGCCGCCAGCGGCGAGACGCTCGCGGTCGTCAACCCGGCCACCGGCCAGGCCATCGGCAAGGTGGCCCACGCCGGCATCGCCAATCTCGACCGCGCCCTCGAAGCCGCGCAACGCGGCTTCGACGCATGGCGCAAGGTTCTCGCCAATGAGCGCGCCACGACCATGCGTAAGGCCGCCGCGCTGGTGCGCGAGCGGGCCTCCGAGATCGGCCGTTTGATGACGCAGGAAGAGGGCAAGCCGTTCGCCGAAGCGCGCGTCGAAGTGCTGGCCGGCGGCCATCATCGAATGGTTCGCCGACGAAGGCCGCCGGGTGTATGGCCGGATCGTGCCGTCGCGCAACCTCGCCGCGCAACAACTGGTGCTCAAGGAGCCGATCGGCCCGGTCGCCGCATTCACGCCGTGGAATTTTCCGGTCAATCAGATCGTGCGCAAGCTGAGCGCGGCGCTCGCGAGCGGCTGTTCGTTCCTCGTCAAGGCGCCGGAAGAAACCCCGGCATCGCCGGCTGCGCTGTTGCAGGCGTTCGTCGAGGCGGGCGTGCCGGCCGGTACGGTCGGCCTCCTGTTCGGCGACCCGGCCGAGATTTCCAGCTACCTGATTCCGCATCCGGTGATCCGCAAGGTCACGTTTACCGGCTCGACGCCGGTCGGCAAACAACTCGCCGCGCTGGCCGGCGCGCACATGAAGCGCGCGACGATGGAGCTGGGCGGTCACGCGCCGGTCATCGTCGCTGAAGACGCCGACGTCGCGCTCGCCGTCAAGGCGGGCGGCGGCGCGAAATTCCGCAATGCCGGTCAGGTCTGCATCTCGCCGACCCGCTTCCTGGTGCACAACAGCATCCGCGAAGAATTCGCCGCGGCGCTGGTCAAGCACGCCGAAAGCCTCAAGCTCGGCGACGGTCTCGCGGAAGGCACGACGCTCGGGCCGCTTGCCAACGCGCGCCGCCTCAGCGCGATGAGCAAAGTGCTCGACGACGCGCGCAAGACCGGCGCCAAGGTCGCGACGGGCGGCGAACGGGTGGGCTCGAAAGGCAACTTCTTCGCGCCGACCGTGCTGACCGACGTGTCACTCGAAGCCGATGTGTTCAACAACGAACCGTTCGGCCCGATCGCCGCGACCCGCGGCTTCGGCAAGCTCGAAGAAGCGATCGCCGAAGCCAACCGTCTGCCGGTCGGCCTCGCAGGCTATGCATACACGAAGTCGTTCAGCAACGTGCATCTGCTGTCGCAGCAGATGGAAGTCGGCATGCTGTGGGTCAACCAGACGGCCACGCCTTCGCCGGAAATGCCGTTCGGCGGCGTGAAGGATTCCGGCTACGGTTCGGAAGGCGGACCGGAAGCATGGAAGGTTATCTGGTCACCAAGGCAGTATCGGTGATGGCGGCATAGCGGCCACAGTCAGCATGTTGCCTGAAACCGCGCAGATCGAAGTGTGACTATCTGACCGATGCGGGTGTGATCCTATGTCTACGGCCACTCCGTCGTTGCTTTCGTTCGCTGTGGGCAATCACCTGCCGCATTTTCCCGGTCTATAGGCCGGCAGAGATAGATAGGCAGTGGCCCGCAAAATTGCTGCGTTGCCAGCGCGACAGAGCGTGCCGCGTCGGGCTGTCGTTAGAACCGAGCGTCCGGTTTTGGGCCGACCAGAGTCGTTCGTTGAGTTACTTCGAATGTCCGGATGGGGTGGACGTTATCGGTCGTCGCGGTTGTCCACGTTGTCTGCCGACTGTTCATCGAGTCGGCATCCGGAAAATTCATGTCTGTCACCGGCACCCTATGAAACCCGATAGGGGACCTTTCGAGTGGCACTATCATCGTGATGGTTCAACCGCGACCACGGTGTGCTCGAACACCTCGATGACCTGTTTGCTGGTTCCTCGTGCTTCTGCCGTTTGTCGGAGACCAGCGTGAGCATTGCTCTGGGCAATCTGCTGAGCGGCCTGTAAGTCCTGGATGTTCGTATCCAATAGCATGTACTCAGTGAACTCGAGGCTATCCGCAAACATCCATGCAATGAGGAACTGACCGTTCATGTCGGCACCTGCGGCCTGAATTATTTGTCCGGATATGGCCACAGTTCCGTCGGCGAGCACCACACATTCCGTGTCGGTTCCGTCGGGACGCGTTCGAACCTCGACACGAATCTGCTGCGCGGAGCAGTCAATCTCCCCGGAAGGAATATCCGGCAGCGCAATCACGACGAACCTTCCGGTTGAACGCGTAGGTGAGCGTTCTGACTCGTCAAGAATCTCAGACCGGGGCACGACGTAAGCCGTCCGGTCCGGGTTGGCCTCGCAAGGTTCGAGGATTGCAGTGGCCAACCCACCCTTGATTCCGAGCGCAGTGCCGTGGTTGTCGTACATATCACTTAGTCCTTTGAGTTAGAGCCGGCAGCGATTTGTCGCTCACGGTCTCTTGTCATATAGCAACCTGCTCCAGTTGCGTCGCCGCACGATGATGCAATTTAACAGATCGTCATTTCGTTAAATTAAGACTATCGAATGGGTCAGAAAAATTCAATAGATTGACGAAAATTTATTTTAAGCGGGACATATCGAAGGTGCTCCCCAAGGAAATTGAAAACATAACAATCTATACATTTTCTGGGTTCAGGTGATTTGACAACAAATTATCAAATAAACAATCGTATCGATTTGTAAAAAATTCGTCTGTATGGCCCGCCAAGAAAGCGGTTGGCGGACCTTTGTTGCTGGCGGTTCATGGTGAATGGCGCAAGCACTTTTTGTATAAATATTTAAACTGGTCTAAATACTATGTTGCCTATCTTGAATAACCTGGATATGATTTTCGCAATGCTGGTAACAGCGAATCACATCGGCTCAACGAACCTGGATATAACGGTAATGAATTCCTCAAGCAATACAGAGAAGATTTTTTCGGATTACGTGGACAGCGCGCTCGCGCAGCATGGATTCAGCTTGATTGCCCCGCAACTGGCGGAGCGTCGCTCACCAGGGATGCGGCAGGGCGTCCTGTTTACGGCTGAGGAAATGGTGGGTCGCGACTGGGTCAGCGTGCGCACTTACTCAGTGTTCGACCATGAGCTGGACGACGGCCCAACCCCTGAAAAGCTAACGACTTATGACGTCGTAGCGGGAGTTTGCTCTGGCGGCACGATGGCCGAGGAAGACACTTTCCTGTCGGTGCTCGAGATGACAATGGGAATATTTTTGCCGGATTTTCTGCGTTACGGCACGGTTGATGCAATTGTCCGCGACGTCGAACTTTACCCAGGGTCCGCGAGCCGTCACATCGGTACCAGACCGGTTGCTGCGACGTTCAATCTTGCGCATTGTCTCGAGACAATAGGACGGCGTTCGGAGGCGAAGGCGTTGTACGTCGAAGCTGCAGAACAATTGGAAGAGAGCGACGACGCCTTGGCGCTGGTCTACGCTGAGTTGGCACGACTGCGCGCCGAGACGCTTGAGCGCGCTGATACGACCGAGGGCGCTTTAGCGAAGTCAGATGATGCGACGCACGACGCATTTGACGAGTCGGTGCTCCCTGAGATGGACGAGGCCCTGCGACCGTTCTACACGAGATTGCTGCGATATCTGGAGAGCGTTCGCCAGAACCCAGCGGCTAGTTGCCCGTCTCTGCTGTTTCGAGCCATGGATGAGTTGTATGAGACGGACGCACGACCCGGGTTTTGGAGGTCGGTGTCCTCGAGTGCAGTCATGAACGTTGTCAAAACTTACGCGCCCGATTTCGAGCGAGAAATGACTGCTTTGTCACCGGACGAACTCACGGAGTATGTCGAGGACCTCGAGCTTGGTCTGTACATGCGGTCATTCGACGAACTCTGCGCCGAGCGACTGCTCGCATTGCCGCCGCATATCAGGCCGGAGACCCGGGAAGATGTTTATGAATGGCTGATGGCGGACTTCGACCGTCGAGGTGAAGAGGACGAATCGGAATATCTGGAGCGAGATGGTTTCAAGGGAGCAGATGGTGCCATCAGAGCAATGCGGATTCTGTCCCGAACGGTCACGCCTTGAGACGCCGACCTGTCGGATTGCGTTCGATGGCCAAGACCGCGTCGAAAAAGGGCACGCGGTTCCGACGTCTGTCCCGAATTGGAAAGCGCATTGCCGACCTGATGACCGATATAACAGCAATGCATCGCACGGCCGAACGCAAACATCGCGACGATGGCGTGTTCATCTATCGAGCATCCGGCCGGGTCCGGCTGCGGATTCAAGCGGTCGCTGGACAAGCGATCTGTCGACAGTTCCGAAATGGACGAATGGATCGCAGGGGCTGCATAGCAAAAGTAACTAGATAGCCTGTCGAGGTTATCGAATAGCGCGTTCGTCACGACGCTGGGCGTCGGCTCCGCGTCTGTCATCCGCACTTTGCTACCGCGACGCTGCGATAAAAGCGCAGAGGTTTGCCACTTGTCCGTAACGCAACGCATGGGACATCCGACACCGGTGCCTCATCCGTCCTCGACCGGTCGATCCTGACGAATGCGAGTGAGCAAGGCCGTGGCCGAAGGTCGAAATACCTGAAAACGTTGACGCTCGTCCTGGCGCCGCCTCGGAGTTCTCGCTGGGCGAGCGGAAACTCGAATCTAGAAAGGAATGCTGTCATCCCACGAGCCCTGGCGTACGGGCGGGGGGGGGGTGTCGGCCCCTTGCCAAGGGGCATCGGAAGAATGGTTTCAATCCGTACGCTAGTGGGGAGGCAATCCTGGTCAGGAGGATAAAGCTCCTTATGTGGATGGGTGCTTGCTTCAACCTGCCTTGCTTCTGAAATGAACCGGCGACCGAACGCCATCGGATTCCAATCGTATTCGACGAGTACGATTTCGTCCTTCAGGAGGAAAATGACGGGCAGCTTGTCGCGAAACTTCAGGAAAGTCTCTTCGTGTCGCAACAACGGAATCGTTAGCATGTCCTCAGAGTACGACAACACAAAATCGTCCATGCCGGATTTCGAGCGATTACGTCCCAGACCGGCCTCCGCGTGGCGGGTCAACTCATCGAGCTTGATGTCCCGTTTAACTGGGACCACAATCGCGAAACCCTCGAGAGTCATATTCGCAACTTGAGAAGGAAAATGCTCGTGCCGGAGTAGGTATGCGATTTCTTCGTCGGACGCCCTGACCTTGGTGAGGTCGCACCACTCGCACCCTGAAGCAGCCAGGCGGGAGTATGGCGCAACGCGCTGGCTTTCGAGTCGACTATTGCGGATTCGTCGGCCGAAGCGGTCATACAGCCTTGCTACCATGGGAGGCAACTGCCCGTAGAGCTGCCTTGGGCTCAGGTGGCAGACGTTAGAAAACAGCCCGGTAAAGCGGGGCTCACCTTGAAGCTCGAACGCTTTCCAGTAAGCGTAGTGACCGCATCCAAGGAGCTCGTCGGCTATCGCTCCGGCTTCGGTTAGCTCACTACAAAACTGCAACAGGCTCTCCTGGCATAAGTTGAGCAAGCCCTGTTCTAGTAGCTCGTCTTTCAGACAAGGATTGTCTTCGAATATCCAGCTCTCGATGACTGACGCGTCAAGGTTTTCATAGAACTCTGGACCGCAGTCGAAGGCGTCGATAAGAGCTGTGCGTAGTCGAGCGCACGATTGTCTGCACGTTCTGATTCACCGGCGGCGTGCGCCGAGGGGTAAGCGGCTCGCGATGGCCGTCGTAGACGGGCGCAAGAATCGGCATCAAAGTGATGTCCATCATTTTCGAAGTGGTGGACACCATTTTGTCAGAGCCAACTCAGAGGCCTGGCAGCCGTAAAGGCCGCCCGAACCATAGTCCCGAATTCCGCCGTCGCCTGGCGATGGCAGCTTGTGAATCAGGGGTGTCAGTCGCCAGGTTGGCCCGTGAGAACGGCTTGAACGCGAACCTCGTGTACACGTGGCGGCGCCGGTATCTGGCGGAACAGCAAGCCGAGGCGGTGCAACTCGTTCCAGTGGCGATCGTGAACGAGGTGTCATCGGTCAATGAACCTCCTGCGCTGTCAGAGTCTGAGGTCGTGAGGCCGGCTGGTTCAATCGAGGTTCGGATTGGCCGGGCAGTAGTCAAGGTGGACGGCATTGTCGACGCTGAGATGCTTCGGACGGTGTTGGGGAGTTTGCGCTCGTGATTTCTCTGCCAACGGGTACGCGTATCTGGCTTGTTGCGGGCATTACGGACATGCGCTCCGGCTTCCAGGGACTTGCTGCCAAGGTACACACGGCGCTTGAGGAGAATCCGCTGGGAGGTAACGTCTTCATCTTCCGCGGGCGCCGCGGCGATCTCGTGAAGGTGCTTTGGGCTACTGAGGACGGGCTCTGGCTTCTCGCGAAACAGTTGGAGCGAGGGCGTTTCATCTGGCCACAGGCCGATGGCGGCAAGATCCATCTGACGAACGCACAGTTGTCGATGTTGCTCGAGGGAATCGACTGGCGACAGCCACGACGCACCGCCGCACTCTCGATGTTGTAAACCGCGAGGAAGGCTCGTAAACTGCGACGCATGTCCGATCAGGCGCCGCTTCCCGATACCGTCGCCGAGCTCCGTGCCATGGTGCTCGCGCAACAGGTATCGCTGCTTGAGCACCAGGCATCGATTGCGAAGATGGTGGAGGAACTCGCCGCGCGAGATGACGAGATCGAGCGCCTGAAGGCGCAGATCGACAAGCTCAGGCGGATGCACTTCGGGCGCAAGTCCGAACAACTCGCGAAGCAGATCGACAAGCTCGAGGCGCAACTGGAGGACCTGACGGGCGGTCGGGGTGCTACCGAGGCGCGTAACCAGCGCGACAGGACACCGAATGCGCCGGCCAGCAAATCGCCTTCGCGAGAGCCGCTCCCGCCGCACCTGCCGCGCGAAGAGATCGTACTCGAACCTGATCCGCTCTGCCCAAGGTGCGCGACGACCATGCAGCCGCTGGGCGAGGACGTCTCCGAACAGCTCGCGCGCGTAGCCGCCGCATTCAAGGTGATCCGCACGATCCGGCGCAAATTGCTTTGCCCCGGCTGTAGGCATATCGAACAACTGCGGATGCCGGGCCTGCCGATCGAGCGCAGCATCGCGCATCCAAGCCTGCTGGCCGATATCGCGGTATCGAAGTTCGCGGATCACCAACCCCTTTATCGCCAGTCGGAGATCGCGGCGCGCGACGGCGTGACGCTTGATCGCGCCACCATGGGCCGCTGGGTCGGCCAGATCGTCGAACTCTGCATGGTGCTGGTCGAGGCGATCCAGCGCTACGTGCTGGCTGCCGGTAAGCTCCATGGCGACGACACGACGGTTCCCGTCCTCACGCCGGGCAACCAGAAGACGACAACCGGTCGATTCTGGGTCTATGTGCGCGACGATCGACGCTCGGGCTCGACGGAGCCTGCGGCAGTCTGGTTCTCGTACTCGTCGGACCGCAAGGGTGTTCATCCGCAAACGCACCTCGCCAACTTCAAGGGAATCCTGCAGGCGGATGCCTACGCCGGCTTCGATCAGCTGTACGCAAGCGGCGACGTCTTCGAAGCGGCATGCTGGGATCACGCGAGGAGGTACATATATGACGTTCACGAGCGTACGCCGACTGCGGATACCCAGAAACTGCTCGAGATGATCGGCGAGCTCTACAGCATCGAAGCCGACATTCGCGGCAAACCTCCCGATGAGCGGTTGCGTGTGCGGCAGGAGAAGAGCAAGCCTCTGCTCAACACGTTCGAATCGACGATCAGGGCCAAGCTTGCGACGCTGTCGAAGAAGTCTACGCTCACGGGCGCGATCAACTACTCGCTGAACCACTGGGCGGCGCTCAAGTTCTATTGCGAGGACGGACGCGCCGAGATCAGCAATGTACTCGCAGAAAATGCCCTGCGTTGTGTCGCTCTGGGCAGGAAGAACTACCTGTTCGTCGGCTCCGACAGCGGTGGTGAGCGTGCGGCAGCGATGTACAGTCTCATCGGTACGTGCAAGCTCAACGAAGTCAACCCACGTGCCTACCTCGAATACGTGCTTACTCATATTGCGGACCACAAGGTCAATCGCATCGACGAACTGCTTCCCTGGAACGTGGCCGACAAACTGAAGCTGGCCGCTGCGCTCACGTCCAACGTTTGACCGCGTAGATCCAGATAGATCGTGGCCACGATCATGGAACGATCTTCACTTGGTCTACGCCAGACCTACCCACGCTCTCACATCATGCTCCACGCGCGCGCGAATCGGGGACCGGCCCTGCCGAGCCGCTTACGCCGAGGGTGGTTTCGACTCGGATTCTGTTACCAATGGATGCTCGTAGGTGTTGGGCAACGACAGATTTTCTGTGGACATAGTTCATAACATGCTGGTTTCAGAAGTGCAGTGTTGACATCGGTTTATCCTCAGAATGATTTGAAGACCTCGAATGTCGGGGCGGATAGGATGTCCCTTGTCCGGCCAACTGAAGATCGTCAGTTGGCGTTGATAGGGCCGAAGCATACGGCGGTCTTTTCAATTGACGTTGGCTCGTCACTATCGATCGGCAGCCCTAGGTCCATATACAGCTTTGCCGAGGGCGGCCATCGGGGTGTCTCCGCAGGCCAGGGAATCTGCCGCTCGACAGGGATTGGTGAGACGTGCGGGCTGACTGCGGCAGGCGGAGTCACTGTCCGAGCCAATCGTGACCTGGGAGTCCTAGCGGACGAAACAGTGGTAGACGAGGGTGCCGGGACTGCAGCCAAGTTGTGTCGTCTGATCAATGCAGCTTTGCCGCAGAGCTGCGGAAGGCAGTGAGGTCAGATTTATTTGCAATCGGTTTTAACGAAACCAGTTTTCTTTGTCCCAAAATTTTGCCGATCCCCTACGCACAAGGCTTTGCGTTAGGAAGTCCAGCTTGAGATAGTAGGCGGCCGGGGTTCGGGTGCGTAAGAGTCAACGCCGAGTTGCGCCGCAAGCCGTCGACGAGTTGGTGGCGTCCGAAAAACCTTCATTAAGATCAGCAGGTTAGAGCCAAGTCAGATTTGTTTGTGAGCAGTCTAGACAGGTCAAGCGGGCGCGCAGAACAGTTTTGTTTGTCGAAAACGGCCAAGTCAGGTTTGTTTTGACCGGATCAGGTTTCGATTGAGTGTCACCAATGCGACACATCGTAGGTCCGATGCAGCGCACCATGTTTCGGCGCGGCGTGAAGTGTGGATGTCACGCGCCAGCGCAAGGCGTCGAACCCGATGAGGCAAACAAAAACGGCGCACCGTTGCGGCACGCCGTCGCTGCAAAGCACAAGCAGCCGATCAGTGTTTCTGCGGCGCGTCCTTGATGAACAGCGTGGTCAGTGCCCCGAGAACGCAGATCGCGCCGACGTACATCGGAGCGGCCATCGGGTTCGACTTCATCATCAGCGACACGGCGACCGGCGTGAGCCCGCCGAATATGGCGTACGCCACGTTGTACGAGAACGAAATCCCGGAGAAACGCACCACCGGCGGAAACGCCTTGACCATCACGAAAGGAATCGCGCCGATCACGCCGACGAACAGGCCCGCGACCGCGTACAGCGGCACCAGCGTGGAGGTGTCGACGGCGAGTTGCTGGAACATCACGTAGTACGTCACCGCCAGCGCCAGGCCGCCGATGAAAATCGTGCGCCCCGCGCCGATGCGGCCGGCAATCGAACCCGCCATGACGCAACCGATCGTCAGGCACAGCGTGGCCACGCAGTTCGCCAGCAACGCCGTGGCCGGCGCGATGTGGAACTGCTTTTGCAGCAGCGTCGGCGTCATCAGGATCACGACGACGATCGCGGCTGAGAGCATCCACGTAAGCAGCATCGAGACGATCACGGCGCGGCCGTGATCGCGCAGCACGGCCTTGAGCGGCACTTCGGCGGCGATCGCCTTGCGCTGCTTGAGTTCGGTGAACACCGGCGTTTCATGCAGCCAGCGGCGCAGATACACCGAAAACATGCCGAACACGCCACCGACCAGGAACGGGATGCGCCACGCGTACGCGGAGATTTCCGCCGGCGCGAAGTTGCGGTTCACTGCCGAGGCGATCAGCGAGCCCAGCAGAATGCCCGCGGTCAGGCCGGCCGTGAGCGTGCCGCACGCATAGCCGATGTGCCGCTGGGGCACATGCTCCGAGACGAACACCCAGGCGCCCGGCACTTCGCCTCCGACCGCCGCGCCTTGCATCACGCGGAACAGGAGCAGCAGGACCGGCGCCAGCACGCCGATGCTGGTGTAGGTGGGCAGCAGGCCCATCATCAGCGTCGGCACCGACATGAGCAGCACGCTCAGCGTGAACATGCGCTTGCGGCCGAACAGGTCGCCGAAATGCGCCATGATGATGCCGCCCAGCGGCCGCGCCAGATAGCCCGCGGCGAAGATGCCGAAGGTTTGCACCTGCCGCAGCCAGTCCGGCATTGCCGCCGGGAAGAATAGCTGGCCGATCGCCGGCGCGAAAAATACGAAGATGATGAAGTCGTAGAACTCCAGTGCCCCGCCAAGGGCGGCGAGGCCGAGCGTCTTGTAATCGCTGCGCCCGAGAGGGCGTGGGGTGACAGCCTGCGCTCCACCCAGATTTGTCGCTTGCATTGCTTGTGTCATGTTTTGAATTGGAAGCCACACGTAGCGCGTGGAAATACGGCGGTCGTCGGGCGAGAAGTGTGGCAAGCGCTGGGTAGAGCACGGAACACCGGCGCGCCGGTCCGGGTAGGGCAAGCGCGTTGACGACTGGGGCCAGGCGGGATTTTACAGGATGAAAGCCGATTGCTTCGGGAAGTGCTTAATTCGATTGGGAAAAGTTCCCTCGAACGTGCTTTTTGGCGGCAATTGCGACGACGGTGCGCTGAGGACTTGTCACTAGAGAATGTAGGAATACGGAGCGTGCGCTGTCCGGCCAGATCGATTCATATGTAAATTAGGATTGCTCCTATGGGATGGAATGGGCCCGCCTCTGAGAATCGCGTCCGAGCCATCTTACGAGTCATCCCATGCGTATTGCCATTCTCCAGCGTGACCTGGTCATGCGTCAGTCGATCGAAAAGGTCCTGACGAGCACTGGTCATTCCTGCACCACCTTCGACGACGGCCTGAGCATGTCGAGAACGCTCGCGCGTTCCACGGTCGATCTGCTGGTGCTCGACTGGCAGGGCCTGCGCCTGTCCGGCGCCGAGGTTTTGCGCGCGGCGCGCGCGGTGGGCGGCGACCGTCTGCCGGTCATATTCGCATCGGCGGACACGGCGGAGGAAAACATCGTGCGCGCGTTCGTCGCCGGCGCGGACGACTATGTCGCATTGCCGCTGCGCGCAGCCGAGTTTCGCGAGCGGGTCACGGCGCTGCTGCGGCGGGCGTATCCGGACCGGTTCAGTTCCGCCAGTTTCGATGCCGGTCCATACCACTTCGACACGCATCGTCAACTCGTCATGCTGCGCGGCCAACCGGTCCAACTGTCCGGCACGCAGTACCGGCTGGCGTCGCTGTTCTTCTCCAACATCGGCCGTGTGCTGTCGCGCGATCACATCTTCGCAATGGTGTGGGGTCGCGAGTTCCGCGAATTCACCCGCACCATCGACAGTCACGTTTCGCGGCTGCGCCTCCTGCTCGAGATCGAGCCGCAGAACGAATTCCGGCTGCAACCGGTTTATAAAAGCGGCTACCGGCTGCTGCATCTGCGCCAGGGTGCGGCCGCCGTTGTCGATGCGGATATCGACGTCGAGAAACAGGCGGCCTGACGCCAGCGAGCCGCGCCGGATCAAATCTGCGGCAGCGCGGGCCGCGTTTCGATTGACTTGCGAATCAACGCTTCGACGGCCTTGCGTTCGTCGCCGGCGAGCGGCAGACGGGGCGGGCGCACCGGCTCCGTGCCGAGTCCGACGATCGTTTCGGCAAGCTTGATGTTCTGCACCAGTTTCGCCGACACGTCGAGCGCGAGCAGCGGTGCAAACCAGCGGTAGATCGCGCGCGCTTCCTCCAGGCGTCCCGCCTTCAGCAACTTGTAGATCACCACCGTCTCACGCGGAAACGCGCACACGAGACCGGCTACCCAACCGTGCGCGCCCATCAGGATCGCTTCCATTGCGAGATTGTCGACGCCGCACAGAATCGCAAAACGGTCGCCGACGGCGTTGATCAGGTCGGTCACGCGCCGCACGTCGCCACATGATTCCTTGATCGCGACGATCTTCTTCTCGTCGGCGATTTCCGCGAACATGTCGGGCGTCATGTCGACGCCGTAGGCGAGCGGATTGTTGTAGATCATCAGCGGCAGGGCGCTCGCGTCGGCAACGCTGCGGAAATGATGCAGCGTCTCGCGGCGGTCCGACAGGTAACGCAGCCCCGGCAGCACCATGTAACCGGCCGCGCCATGACGGCTGCCCGCTTCGGCCTGACGGCAGGCGTCGAGCGTGCTGTTTTCGGCGATCGTCAGCAGGACCGGCACGCGGCCGCGCGAAGCCTCGACGGCGATGTCGAGCACTTGCAGCTTTTCATCCAGCGAGAGCGTCGACGCTTCGCCCAGCGATCCGCACACGATGATGCCGTCCACACCGGCGTCGATCTGCGCCTCGATATTCTTGCCGGTCCATACGCGATCTATGCTGAAATCCGCGTTGAATTTGGTAGTGACTGCGGGCAATACACCTTCCCAGATATGCGCCACGACTGCTCTCCTGACTGTTAATGTGTTCAGCGCAGTGTAAGCAGGGAAAATCCTGCCGTCTTGCGTGAATCGCGCGTGACGAATGACGATTTCAGCATAGTCGATCTGCATGGAGAGTCGCCGGATCAAGGCGCATGGCTTATTTCGGGATGCAAAGGCGAGGCGCGTTGAAAGCGCGTAGCCGGCGTGATGCTGGGTGCGCCGAGCCACGCCCGTTGTACGTCCCGCACACGTGCTCAAGCGCCGATAGCGAGATAGAGCAAAGTCGCCACGGCATCGCGTAGCTATGCCGAAATCGTCACAATCCACGCGTAAGCACACCAAGACTCGCCCGGCCGCGGTTTCTAACATGAGCATCATGAAAACCTTGGACATCATCGACTCGCACACCGGCGGTGAACCGACCCGCCTCGTGGTGTCGGGCGGCCCCAATCTCGGCGGCGGCACACTGGCGCAACGACTCGACGTGTTCCGTACGCAGTTCGACGACTGGCGCGCGGGCATCGTGACCGAACCGCGCGGCTCGGACGTCGTAGTGGGCGCGCTGCTCTGCGAGCCGGACGACCCCGCGTGCGCGGCCGGCGTGATCTTTTTCAACAACGTCGGCTATCTCGGCATGTGCGGGCACGGCACGATCGGTCTCGTCGTCTCGCTGGCGCACCTGGGGCGGATCGGGCCGGGGCGCCATCGGATCGAGACGCCGGTCGGCATCGTCGAAGCGACGCTCAATGAGGACGGCAGTGTCGCCGTGCGCAATGTGCCGGCGTATCGCTATCGCGCCTCCGTGCAGGTGGACGTGCCGGGTCACGGCGTGTTGACCGGCGACATCGGCTGGGGCGGCAACTGGTTCTTTCTCGTCGCCGACCACGGGCGCGCGTTGGAGGCGTCGCGGATCGGTGAATTGACCGCGTTCAGCGGCGCGATTCGCGACGCGCTGATCGCGCAGCACATCACCGGCGCCGATGGCACGTTGATCGATCACATCGAACTCTTCGGACCCGGTTCGCGCGATGGCATCGACAGCCGCAGCTTCGTGCTTTGTCCCGGTAGTGCGTACGACCGCTCGCCGTGCGGCACCGGCACGAGCGCCAAGGTGGCCTGCCTCGCGGCCGACGGCAAACTGGCCGAAGACGCGGTGTGGCGGCAGGAGAGCATCATCGGCAGCGTCTTTGAGGCGAGCTATCACCATGCCGGCGACGGCGTTCACGTAATTCCCACCATCACCGGTCACGCGTACGTCACGGCAGAGGCGCGCCTGTGCTTCGACGAGCGCGATCCGTTCGCCTGGGGCATCCGCACGGCATGACGGCGGACGCGCTGATCGTCGGGGCGGGCATTGTCGGCGCGGCGTGCGCGGCCGAACTTGCGGCGCTCGGCATGCGGGTCGAGGTGCTCGACGCGCAGGGCGTCGGCGGCGGCGCGACGGCGGCGGGCATGGGTCATATTGTCGTGATGAACGACTCGCCGGCCGAATTCGCGTTGAGCCGCTATTCACGAGACTTGTGGCTGGAACTCGCGCCGCAACTGCGTCCGCGCGACGCGTTCGCGCGCTGCGGCACGCTCTGGGTCGCCGCCGACGAAGAAGAGTGGCAGGCCGCCCGCGCGATGCATGCGGCGTTCGAGGCTCAAGGCATGGCCGCGCAACTGCTCGACGCGCCCGCGTTGCGGATTTGCGAGCCGGCGCTGGCGGCGTCGATGGCGGGCGGTTTGCGAATCGAGCACGACAGCATCGTGTATGCGCCGACCGTCGCCGAATGGCTGCTGACGCGGTCGCCGGGCGCGGCAAATATCCATGTGCGTTTGGGCGCCGCGGTGGCGTCGGTCAGCGCGAGCGGCGTCGCGCTTGTGGATGGCGAGCGCGTTGGCGCGGCTCACGTCATCGTGGCCAATGGTTTGGGGGCGCGGCAATTGGTGGCGTCGCTGCCGTTGCAGCCGAAGAAGGGCCACCTGCTGATCACGGACCGCTATCCCGAACTGATCCGGCATCAACTGCTCGAACTCGGGTACATCAAGAGCGCGCATCACGCGCTCGGCACCTCGGTGGCGTTTAACGCGCAGCCGCGGCCCACGGGTCAATTGCTGATCGGCTCGTCGCGCCAGTTCGACACCACCGATCCCGCCGTCGAGATGCCCGTGCTCGCGCAGATGCTGCAGCGCGCCGCCTGCTATCTCCCGGCACTGCCGACGCTCAACGGCATTCGCGCATGGACCGGGTTTCGCGCGGCCTCGCCGGACGGCCTGCCGCTGATCGGTCCGGCCGGCGAATTCGCTCCCGGCGTCTGGCTTGCCACCGGCCACGAGGGTTTGGGCGTGACGACCTCGCTTGCCACCGCGAAGCTGCTTGCCGCGCAGATCGCAGGGACCGTTGCGCCGATTCCTGTCGAGCCTTATCTGCCCGTTCGTTTTGTCGAGAAGGTCATTCATGCGTAATGCGAGCGCCGAAGCACGTGTGAGCTTGACGATCGACGGCAACCGTATCGACGTCGCGGCCGGCACGACTGTGGCCGCGGCGCTCGCGTTGGCGGGCGTGCGCGGCACGCGGACCTCGGTGACCGGCCAGCCTCGCGCCGCGCTGTGCGGCATGGGCGTATGCCAGGAGTTTCGCGTGACGATCGACGGCCGGCCGCATGCGCTGGCGTGTCAGACACTGTGCCGCGAAGGCCAGATCGTTCTCACCCGAAACGCGGCGGGCGCGCGATGAGCTACCGCTACGACATTGTCATCGTCGGCGCCGGACCCGCTGGTTTGAACGCCGCGTCCGCCGCTGCGCGCGCGGGGGCTACGGTTGCGCTCCTCGACGACAATCCACGCGCAGGCGGCCAGATCTGGCGTCAAGGTCCGGGCCAGGCGCCGCAGGCGCCGCTGCGCGACTTCCTGACTGCGATCAGCGGGCAAAGCGCCATCACGCACTGGCCGTCGACTCGCGTGATCGCGCCGCTGGGTTCACGCGGCTTGCTGCTCGAATCGGCGGAACGCGGCGGCGCCTGTGTCAGCTATGAGCGCCTGATTCTCGCGACCGGCGCACGTGAACGGCTTCTGCCGTTCGCCGGCTGGACCTTGCCCGGCGTGACCGGCGCTGGCGCACTGCAGGCGCTCATCAAAGGCGGCGTGCCGGTGCGTGGCGAGCGGATCGTGATCGCCGGCAGCGGACCGTTGCTGATCGCGGCGCTCGCGACCGCGCGTGCGGCCGAGGCTCGGGTGGCGGCGGTGGTGGAACAGGCTTCGGCGTTCGACGTCGCGCGTTTCGGCACCTCGCTGCTGGCCACGCCCGGCAAGTTGCGGCAAGCCGTCGGCCTGACGCGCGGCTTCGCGGGCCTGCATTACTGGACCGGCAGCATCGTGGAAGAGGCGCTGGGCGATGGCCGCGTCGAGCAGGTCACCATCCGGCGCGGCCGCGAAGCGAGGCGCGTCGTGCTCGACTGCGACCGCATCGCCAGCGGTTATGGACTCGTGCCGAACATCACGCTGGCTCAGGCGCTCGGTTGCGCGATCAGCGAAGCGGGCGAGATCGTCGTCGACGACGATCAGCGCACGTCTGTCGAAGCCGTGCTGGCGGCGGGCGAGTGCACCGGCGTCGGCGGCGCGGAACTGGCCGGCGTGGAGGGCGAGATTGCCGGCCTCGCCGCAAGTGGCGCTGCCGAAGGCCGTGCCGCGCTCGACGCGCAACGCGAGCGCTGGCGCCGGTTCGGCCGCCGCGTCGAAACCGCCTTCGCCCTGCGGGACGCGGCGCGCACACCGCCCGCCGATGCCACGCTGCTTTGCCGCTGCGAGGACGTGAGTATCGGCGAGGTGCGCGCCTTTGCCAGTTGGCGCGAGGCCAAGCTGCACACCCGCTGCGGCATGGGCGCCTGCCAGGGACGAATCTGCGGCACGGCGGCGAACCTGTACTTCGGCTGGCAGTCCGGCGCGCCGCGTCCGCCCTTCAGTCCGGCGCAAATCGGCACGTTGATGGCGGCCGCCGCGGAGCCGCCCCGGCTTGACTGACCCGCTTGACTAACCCATTTGCCGGCACGCCGGCGGATATTGTCGGCGGCGGCGCGGCCCTATAATCGACCGCACGTCGCCCGACTGCCCCCTCGACGCACGGACCAACGGAACCCGCACGATGAACACGCTCGCTCATCCGCTCGAGCCGGACGACGCAACGCTGTCCGGCATGCTGTCGCACTTCAGGCTGCTCGAGCCGGTGTTCGACGCGATGCCGGACGTCGTGTTCTTCGTCAAGGACGCCGAGGCGCGCTACGCGCTGGTCAACCGCACGCTCGCGTCGCGCTGCGGCTTCAAGGAAAAGTCCGCGCTGCTCGGCCGGACCGCCGAGGACGTGTTCCCGCGCCGCTTCGGACGCATTTACACGGCACAGGACAAGGCGATCATCAACGTCGGCAACCAGATGATCGATCAACTGGAACTGCATCTGTATCCCGGCCGCCAGCCGGGCTGGTGTCTGACCTGCAAACAGCCGCTGCGCGATCCCGCCGGCAAGGTGGTCGGCCTCGCCGGCATTTCCCGCGATCTGAAGGCGGACGAGAGCAGCCATCCGGCCTACAGCCGCCTTGCCGCGGTCGTGCAGTCCATCCAGGAAAATTACGTCCAGCCTTTGAATCTGAAGCAGCTCGCGGCGATGGCGGATATGTCGGTCGCGCAACTGGAACGCTATTTTCACAAGGTGTTTCATCTGACGCCGCGTCAGGTGCTGCTGAAAACCCGGCTGGACGCGGCCACGGCGCTGCTGGTCTCGCATGACAAGGTCACCGACGTCGCCGCGCTATGCGGCTACACCGACCACAGCGCGTTCACGCGGCAGTTCAAGGCGACCGTCGGCATCACGCCGACTGAATACCGCATGCTGTTGCACGGTACTTCGCGGAGCTGAAGCGCTGCACATGGCCCGTCGCAGGCATCATTACTACGTCTACGTGGTCGCGCTGGACGACAAGGTCTGGAACGAGGCGCGGTTTCGCCGTGCGAATCCGGACTACCGGTTCGACAAGCCTTGCGTATATGTGGGAATGACCGGACTGGACCCGGATCTGCGCTTCGACCGGCATAAGGCTGGCATTCAGGCCAATCGCTATGTGCGCGATTACGGCTTGCGGCTCGTGCCCGAACTCTATGAGGTGTTCAATCCCATGCCTTACCGCGGCGCCCAGGACATGGAAGTGGAATTGGCGATTGGACTGCGTGAAGCGGGGTACGGCGTGTGGCAGGCGTAAGCCGTGTGACGCGGCTGTGGTGTTCGTCAGGAGCTCTGAGCGGCGTTCGGCTCGACGAAAGGGCGTGGCCCTTCGCTGTACGCGCGCGTCTTCAAACTCGAATATGAAAGCGCGCGTTACTTCACGCCGAGGCCACGCAGCACGGCGTTGCCTTCGGGCGTCAAGCGGATACGCGAGGCGCCGGCGTCACCGGAAATCGTTTCGATCAGACCGGCTTCGTGAAGCTGCGGAATCTCGGGTTTCGCGGACGCGTCGATCGGCGCGTGCAGCAACAGCAGCAGCGTCGCCAGCTCGTGGTGGCTCAACAGGCGGCGCAGGATGGTGGGCCGCTTGGCCGGCGCCGGTGCGTCGTTCGTGTCGTGATCAGGCTGGTTCATGGGTAGCACCTGTGCGGGTAAGTGTCGGGTGGATGATGCGGACGAAGTCTTAAACGATTCTTAAGAGACCATTGTCCTGTAACACCGTGACATGATGATTGCACCGGCCCATGTTACCGATTGTGACACTTACGCCGGCAACCCTACGGGGCGCAGGTTTTGCCCGCTGATTCGATCCACAGGTTGCTCACATGGCGCTTGCCCGCATAGAAACGGTAAGTCGTGGCGCCGTTGTCGCTGCGCACCTTGACGATATTCGAATCGCCGAAGTCGAGCATCTGGCCTTGCGGGATCGCGGTGGACTTGAACGCGGCGTCGTGGCTGGTGGCCAACTGCGTCAGGCACGCGACCACGTCGTTGACTGAGCGCTGCGTGGTGGTGTCCGTGACGGGCTCGCCGGCATCCGGATTCTTCTGGAAGTACGCGCAAGCGCTGAGGAGCAGGGGAACTGACAGGACTACGGCAAACTTCTTCATATTTCTCCTGACGTTACGTTCGGCCGACACAGGCGCACGTGGCGGCGCTTCTGGCGCAACCGCGCGGCATCGGCCGCGAAATCAGGCGCCATTATATCGGTGCGGCGCGGCTACCCCGCCCATGACGCACGCGCCGTGCCCGCCTGGCCGCAACCGCCGGGCCTGAATTCGCCTGCCTGATGCGCTCAAAGCCTACTTGCGCCGCTGCGCCTGCGCGGCGAGCCGCACGGCGGCATTGGCCGCGCCGTAGCCGTCGTAACCGCCGCGCCGCTCGACGATCTCCATGAAGAAGCGCTGGTCGAGCTGCTCCGTGTAAGCATGGAAAAACTCGCCGCCGCGCTCGTCGCGGTCGTACAGGATGTTATTGGCCCGCAGTGCGTCCAGCGTCTCGTCCGGCAGCGCGTAGCGGGCGGCCAGATCCTCGTAGTAATTGCGCGGGATGCGCAGCACCGGCAAGCCGTCCGCGACGAACTCGGGGATCGCGCTGAAAATGTCGCTGGTGCTGAAGGCGACGTGGTTCAGCCCCGAGCCGTGATAGGTGTGCAATGCCTCGGCCACCGCCGTGTGATGGTCCACGGAGGCATTCAGCACGATACGCACCGAACCGTCGTGGCTGCGCAGCGCGCGGCTGCGCACGAGGCCGTAAGGATCGGGCACCAGCACGCCGGGCTCGGCCTGGAAGCCCAAAGCAGTACGCAGAAACAGCACCCACGTATCCAGCGAATTCGCCGGCACTGACAGGCACACATGGTCGATGCGGCTTAGCGGCCCCACTTCGCTCGGGCCGTTGATGTCGGTGAGGACGAAATCGGCCTCGAACAAGGTGGGCTGGTCCGGGGTTTCGTCGACGAAATAGTTCAGGCTGCTGTCCGGCGCCTGCACGGCGGGCAGCACGCGCTCGTGCGGGCCGATTTGCCCGGAGAACGGCGCATAGCCGAAGCCGGCGGCGCGTTCGAACGCCTGATTGGCGTCGTCCACGCGAAATGCCGACGCGCACAGCGACAAGCCGTGCTGCTGGAAGAACGCGTTGGCGAACGAATCCGGCTCGGCGTTCAGCACGATCGAGGCCGCGCCGTGCTGATACAGCGTGACTTCCTTCGAACGATGCCGGCCCGCTTCGCGAAAGCGCAGCTTGCCGAGCCAGTCGACGAGTTGCGCGCGCGTGCCGTGGTCCACCGCGAACTCCAGGAACTGATAGCCGACGTGCGCGGGCGCCGCGGGCGAGCGGTACAGGTCGCCGACCGGCTGTTGCGTGCTTTCGAGCAGCGCGCGCGTCTGTTCCTCCAGAAAGAGTAGCGAGCGATGACCGTCGGCGGCCGTGATGGTGGTCGGCGCGGCACGAAAGCCGTCGTTGAAAATTTCCAGCGAAAGCGGCCCGCTGTAGCCGGTTTTGACGACCTGCGCCGTGAAATTGGCCAGATCGAAATCGCCTTGGCCCGGGAAGCAGCGGTAGTGGCGGCTCCATTCGAGCACGTCCATGGCGAGCTTCGGCGCGTCGGCGATCTGCACGAAGGCGATGCGCTCGCCCGGAATGTCGGCGATCGCGTCCGGCGTGTCGTTCAACGACAGCGTGTGGAAGCTGTCGAGCACCAGCCCGAGATTGGGATGATTGACGGCGTTCACCAGCTTCCACGCGTGCCGGTAAGTCTTGACGTGCTTGCCCCACGCAAGCGCTTCATAGCCCGCGATCACGCCGGCCGCCTCCGCCGCGCGGGCCAGCGCGCCGAGCTGATCGATCATCAGCGCGTCGTCGCCGATGGTGTCGGGCGAAACGTTGCTGCACACCAGAATTCGGTCCGTGCCCAGTTCATGCATGACGTCGAACTTGCGCTTCGCGCGGTCGAGATTGCGCTCGAGGCGCTCGGGGCTGACACCGTCGAAATCGCGGAAGGGCTGAAACAGCATGATTGTCAGCCCGAGATCTTCGGCGATGCGCCGCACGTCGGCAGGCGAGCCGTCGAAATACAGCAAATCGTTCTCGAAAATCTCGACGCCTTCGAAGCCCGCCGCCTGGATCGCGGTCAGCTTCTCGACAAGGGTTCCGCTGATCGACACGGTGGCAATCGAACGTTGCATGAACGGCTCCTGCTAAAACAGTCGAACGGCTGTTGAATTGGCGCGCAACCAGGCGCGACGCTCGCATGTTCGGCGGCGGCCATGCTGCAATGCGGAAATTGGACCAGTTCGTTACACGGCTCAACAAAACGCAAGCCACAAACTCCCACACTAACCGAAGTCATCGGCAGTTTATACAAACTAACTAGATGGTACAAATTCGTAGAAACCCCAAATGACGGCGGCGCCCAATGCGCGCACACTTCGCTCACGTTGAAAAACCGCGGCGATCGCCGTGGCTGGCTTGTTTGCCTTACCTGGCGGGAGTGGTTGTCATGAATTTTGCGTCAGTACTGGTCCTCAATGGACCGAATCTCAATCTGCTCGGCACGCGCGAGCCGGCTATCTATGGCTCGGAAACGCTCGACGACGTCGCGAAACTTTGCCGCGATGCGGCAGAGCGGCTGAATCTGTCGATCGACTTCTGTCAGTCGAACGCCGAACATCAACTGATCGACTGGCTGCACGCGGCGCGAACCAAGGTCGACGGCATCGTGATCAATCCGGCGGCTTACACGCATACGTCGGTGGCCATCGCCGACGCGCTCACGGCAATCGAAAAGCCGGTCATCGAAGTGCATATTTCAAACGTGCATCGCCGCGAGGCGTTCCGGCATCACTCGTACGTGTCGGCCGTGGCGGACGCGATCATCATCGGTTGCGGCACGCAAGGCTATGTACTGGCTTTGGAGCGGATGGCGACCATTCTTAAGAATAGGGCGGCGAAATGAACGTACAAGCGAACGCACAAGCGAACGTACAAGCCAACGCACAAACCAGCTCACAGGCAACACCGCATTCCTATCTGGTCGGCCTGATCGGCGCGGGCATCGGCGGATCGCTGTCGCCGGCCATGCACGAGGAAGAGGGCAGCAAGCTCGGTCTGCACTATGTGTACCGCCGTATCGACCTCGAAGCGCTGAAACTCGACGTCGCCGCGCTCCCCGATTTGCTGACGGCGGCCGAACGCATGGGCTTCAACGGTCTGAACATCACGTACCCGTGCAAGCAGGCCGTGATTCCGCTGCTCGACGAACTCTCCGACGACGCGCGCGCCCTCGGCGCGGTCAACACGGTGCTGTTCAAGGACGGCAAACGCACCGGCCACAACACGGACTGGTCCGGTTTTGCGCGTGCGTTCCAGCGCGGCCTGCCGGACGTCTCGCTGGAGCGCGTGGTGCAACTCGGCGCGGGCGGCGCCGGCGCGGCAGTCGCGCACGCCGCGCTGAACATGGGCGCGAAGTCGCTCACGCTATTCGACGTGGACGCCGCGCGCGCCGCGTCGCTCGCCGACGAATTGCAGAAGCGTTTTCCGGCCGCCACCGTCAGCGCCGGCAGTTCGCTCGCCGAATCGCTCGCGGCCGCCAACGGCCTGATTCACGCCACGCCCACGGGCATGGCGAAATTGCCCGGCTTGCCGTTGCCGGTTGAATTGTTGCACCGCGATCTATGGGTCGCGGACATCGTCTATTTCCCGATTCGCACCGCGCTGTTGCAAGCCGCCGAAGCCCTTGGCTGCCGCACGCTGAGCGGCGGCGGCATGGCGGTGTATCAGGCGGTCGACGCCATGCGCATTTTCACCGGTCTCGAACCGGATGCTGAACGGGTGTACACCCATTTTCAGTCGTTGTTGCAACGCTAACCGGCAGCGTGTCGACCGGTAACAAGCAGATCGAGGAGACGACCACCCCATGCAGCAACCGATTCAATCCAGTCCCGCCGACACCGCCGCGCCGCAAGGCGCCACCGTCAGCACCGCGCGCCGCTCGAAAGCCCGCTTTCAGATTCTGGCGCTGCTCGCGGTCGGGACCATGATCAATTATCTCGACCGCACGGTGCTCGGCATCGCGGCGCCGCAGTTGACCAAAGAACTCGGCATCAACGCCGCGCTGATGGGGCTGCTGTTCTCAGTGTTCTCGTGGAGCTATGTGGCCGCGCAGATTCCGGGCGGCCTGTTCCTCGACCGCTTCGGCAGCAAGGTGACGTATTTCCTGTCGATGACCTTCTGGTCGCTGTGCACGCTCGCGCAAGGGCTGGTGCACGGCATCGGCGCGCTGTTCGTATTCCGCCTCGGCCTCGGCGTCTCGGAAGCGCCGTGCTTTCCGACCAATAGCCGCGTCGTTGCCACGTGGTTTCCGCAGAGCGAACGCGCGATGGCGACCGGCACGTACACGGTCGGCGAATATATCGGCCTCGCTTTCTTCAGCCCCTTCCTGTTCATGCTGATGGGCACGTTCGGCTGGCGCTCGCTGTTCTACGTGGTGGGCGGCGTGGGTCTCGTGTTCGGCGTGATCTGGTGGATGTTCTACCGCGAGCCGCGCGATCATCCGTCGGCGAATCAGGCGGAACTCGACTATATCGAAGCGGGCGGCGGTCTGACGCATCGGAAGAAGAACGCCGATGCAGCGGCCGCCACGGGCGCGGCGGCACCGGCACAAAGTGGCTTTGAATGGCGCACTATCGGACGCCTGCTCAAGCATCGTCAACTGACCGGTATTTGCCTCGGCCAGTTCGCCGGCAACTCGACGCTGGTGTTCTTCCTCACCTGGTTCCCGACATATCTCGCCACCGAACGCCATATGGCGTGGCTCAAGATCGGCTTCTTCGCGATCATGCCGTTCATTGCCGCGTCGATCGGCGTGATGTTCGGCGGTTTATTCTCCGACTGGCTGTTGCGCCGCGGCAAGTCGCCGAACGTAGCGCGCAAGCTGCCGATCATCGCCGGCCTGCTGCTCGCGTCGACCATCATTCTCGCCAACTATGTGGACAGCAACGTGGCGGTGATCGCGATCCTGTCGGTGGCGTTTTTCGCGCAAGGCATGGCCGCGCTGGGCTGGACGCTGGTGTCGGACATCGCGCCGGATGGCCTGCTCGGCGTGACCGGCGGCATCTTCAACTTCGCGGCGAATCTGGCCGGCATCGTGACGCCGCTGGTGGTGGGATTCATCGTCGCGGCAACCGGCTCGTTCGTCGGTGCGCTGGTGTTCATCGGCGCGATCGCACTGGTTGGGGCGCTGTCGTACATCTTCATCGTCGGCGATATCAAGCGGATCGTGCTGGCGGATTGAGCGCTTCAGCACTGGACAAAAAAAACGGGACGTGGCGAAAGCCGCGTCCCGTTTTTTACTTGAGGCCCGATTGCCTCAATCGTCCTTGCGCACGAACCGCAGCACGGCATCCACGATCATCGCGCGATGCCGCGCACGCAAACGCGGATGCGACGGATCGCGGCCGAACGCCGTGCCGAACGTATGGCGATTGCCGACACGATGAAAGCACAGCGAACTGATCAGCAAATGCAGATCGATCGGATCGATGTCGCTGCGGAACTGCCCGGCCGCAATACCGCGCGAGAGCAGATCTTCGATCGTATGAATCACGGTGACGTTGCGGCCTTTGAACGTCTTGACCTGCTCGACGTATTTGGCGCCGTGAATATTTTCGATCGTGACGAGCCGCACGAAATCGCGCTGGCGGTCGTGATAGTCGAACGTAAACTCGACGAGCGCGCGCATGCCTTCGACCGGATCGAGTTCGCTGACGTGCAGATCCTGTTCGAGCGCGCGAATGTCCCCATACACTTTTTCCAGCACCGCCTGGTACAACCCTTCCTTGCTGCCGAAGTAGTAATACAGCATGCGCTTGGTGGTGTTCGTGCGCTCCGCGATCGCGTCGACGCGTGCGCCCGTCAGTCCCATCGCGGAGAACTCCTGGGTCGCGACATCGAGAATGTTGCGCTTCGTCTGTTCGGGATCGTACTTGCGCCGGGCGTCGGTACGCGGAGTGTCGGACGGGATGCCGGTGGTATCAGGCTCGGCAGCCTTGCTTCCCTTTTTCATTGTGTATTCGAGCGGCGATGACGGCGCATTCTAGCACGGTCAAATCGGCCTCCGGAGCGGGTCTCGGGCATGTGCGGGCGCGTAGCGGCGGACATCAAACCGCAGGGCGGCGGCGCGCGGCGAGCGCGTCGCGTGTCTGCATGGCGGTGTAGGTCAGTTGCGCGGCCGCGAGGCCGAGCGCGCCGTAAGCGGGCGTCAGGCCAAACGACGCAAACGCCTCGGGCACCGGACGCTCACCGGCAATCGCCGCCGCCAGCAACTCGCCGGATACGGTGGTCGGCGCCATGCCGTGTCCGCCGAAGCCGACCGCGTACCAGACGCCGTCCGGGCTGCGGCCGATCTGCGGCATCTTGTGCCGCGCGTAGCTCATCAGGCCGCCCCACGCGTACTCGATGCGCACGTCGCGCAACTGCGGATAGACCTTGAGCAGATCGCGCTGCAACAGCCGCGCGATCACTTCGGGCGCGCGGTCGCGCACCGAGATGCGGCCGCCCCACAGAATCCGGGTGTCGGGCAGCGGCCGGTAATAGTCGAAGGCGAAGCGCGTATCGTAGATGGCGGCGCGCGTGTCGATCGCGTCTTGCAGACGCGCGCCGAGCGGTTCGGTCGCCATCACGTAGGTGGCGATCGGCAGCACCGCGCGTTCGACCAACGGATAGACGCGGCGCGCGTAGCCGCCGCCCGCCATCACCACGTGTTGCGCGTCGAGCGCGCCGTGCTGCGTGTGCACCACGAAGCCGGCGCCGTCGCGCTCGAGACGCACGACCGCCGAATCCTCGTGGATCCGCACGCCGGCGTGCGCCGCGGCGTTAGCCACGCCAAGGACGTACTTCAGCGGATGAAAGTGAAATGCGTTGCGCTCGAACAGACCGCCGTGATAACGGCGCGTTTTCAGTTGCGAAGCGAGCTGCTGCGCCGCTACCGGTTCCCACTCGACGCCGAACGAATCGCGCATCAGGCGCCGCTGCGTTTCCAGTCGAGCCGGTTCGTCGAACCAGTTGGCGAGGATCACGCCGGCGTCGGTCGCGTCGCAGTCAATGTGATAACGCGCGATCCGTTTGCGCATCAGATCGACGGCGTCGGTGGTCAGCGTATAGAGTTCGCGGGCGCGTGCGGCGCCGAGGGTTTTGAGTAGATCGGCGCAATCGAGGCTATAGCCGCCGAACACGAACCCGCCGTTGCGGCCGGACGCGCCGAAACCCACTTGCCGGGCTTCGAGCACGGTGACGTCGGCAACGCCTCGTTCAGCGAGTCCTAACGCCGTGGACAGTCCCGCCATGCCGCCGCCGATGATGCAGACATTGGCGCTACGCCGGCCGGCCAGCGGCGCATAAGCGGACGTACGGACGACAGTGGCTTCGTAAAAGCTTTGCATAGCGGCTAGGGTAGCGGCAATCGCGCCCTTGCGTCCAGCCGGCGCGCGGCCGCCGAGTGGAATCGCGTATGAAACAAGGGCCGGCATCCACATCGAGCGAATAGCGGCCTTGGCCTGTTGCAGATGAAACGTCTAGGACACCGGCAGCAACTTGCCGGTGAACACGACTGGACCGCTCGGCGCGTTGTGATCGGGCGAGCCGCCCGGCGCTTCGATCGACACGGCCAGCGCCGCGTAATTCTCCGGCTTCTGCTGGCCGGCCGTGACCTTGCCGTTCGCGCTGTCCGGCAGCATGCCGAGCGAGACCGGATGGCCGCTCGCCGGAATGCCCCATAGTTCCATCGCCCGGCCGGCGGGCAGGTCGACCTTGCCGAGCGGCTGCACCGTCATGGTCGAATGCGCTTCGTCCCACGCGACCAGCATGACCGGATGCGCGTCCTTGTTGTTCAGCACGGCGACATGCGACACAGCCGTTTCGGGTTGCTGAGCAACGGTCGGCGCCGTGACAGGCGGCGTGGCGGACGGCAGCAGCGAGCGTACGGCGACCACCACGGCCACCGCGGCGAGGCCCGTGACGCCGAGCGCCCAGCCGCGCCAGAACGCCAGGTTCTCGAAGATGCTGCGCGACGGCCGCGCGGGTGTTTCCACCACCCTGCGCGGACGTGCCGCGTCGCGCGTGGCGGCAAGGCCAAGGCGTCGTTCGATGGCGTCCCAGACGGCGGCCGGCGGCATGCGCGGCTCGGCGAGTTCCGCCATCGGCGAGATGCGCCGCTGCCATTCGTCGACGGCTTTGCGGATCGTCGCGTCGTGGTCCGCGTAGCGTTCGAAGCGGCGCCGCGCACTGCCGCGCAACGTGCCGAGCACATATTCGGCGGCCAGCAGATCGACGAGCTGAGGATAGCGATGGAGATTCATCACTCGCCTCCCAGGCAGGTCTTCAGCTTGGCGAGGCCGCGCCGGATCCATGACTTGATGGTGCCGAGCGGCACGCTCAGCACTTCGGCGATCTCGCTATGGCTTTGATCGCGCAGATACGCGAGGGCGACCGCCTGGCGCTGTGCAGGTTCCAGCTGCTGCATGCAGCCGGCCAGCAAACGCGCCTGTAGGCTGACCGCGGTCAGCGCTTCGGGATCCGGGTCGCCGGTCGCCACGAGATCGTCCAACGCATCGCTCCATTCCGTTTCCTGCGTATTGACCCGCCGCAGATGATCGAGAGCACGGTTGCGGACGATCGCCGACATCCACGTCATCGGGGCGGACAATGCGCGGCGATAGTCGCCGGCAAAGCGCCAGATATTGACGAAGCTGTCCTGCAAAACTTCTTCGGCCCACTCGTGCTTGCTCAATATACGGAGCGCGAGGCCGAATAGTTTCGGGGCGGCGAGATCATACAGCTCGCGCAACGCCGCGCCATCTTGTTTGGCGACACGTTCGAGCAGCTCGGCGAGCGTTTCCGGCGTAAGTTCTCGAGGATTGGCGGTCATGGAGGGAGTCAGGGTGAGCTTGCGCGCCTATGTTACTCAACTTCTCCGCTAGCTTGTACGTGGTTTTTTTTCGGCGGCCTGCATCCGTTGGGACGGGGTTTGCGTAGGTGGCTGCGGAGCGCGGCGTTGTGTGTGCTTGCGCCATGACGATAGGGCGCGCCGCGCTGCGCTTTCAGGCAGTCGGCGCGCGCGGGGTGCGTGTGAGTGGGAGCAGGGTCGTTGCGGCGCGCTTTAACGACCCCAGCGCAGCACCAGGGGATCGAGCCGCCGCGCAACCTTCAACAGTCCTTCGCGCGTGGCCGGATGCATCTGCGGCAGCGGATGGCGCACCGCATCCGAGCGGATCACGCCGCCTTCCTTCATCAGCGCCTTGCACGAGGCGAGGCCGCCCTGGCGGTTCTCGTAATTGATCAGCGGCAGCCATTGCTGATAGTGCGCGGCGGCCGCTTCAGTGTCGCCAGCCGCGTAGGCGTCGATGATCAGACGGATGCCGTCGGCGTAGCCGCCGCCCGTCATCGAACCGGTTGCGCCCGCATCCAGATCGGCCATCAGCGTGATGGCCTCCTCGCCGTCCCACGGCCCCACGATTGCATCGCCGCCCAGTTCGATCAGCTCGCGCAGCTTGTTCGCGGCCTGCGGCACTTCGATCTTGAAGTACGACACGTTATCGATCTCGCGCGCCATGCGGGCGAGAAACGGCGCGGACAACGGGGTGCCGCTGACCGGCGCGTCCTGAATCATGATCGGGATATCAATCGCGTCGGACACCGTGCGGTAGAACTCGTAGATGCCACGTTCGCCGATGCGGATGGTCGCGCCGTGATACGGCGGCATGACCATCACCATCGCGGCGCCCGCCGCCTGCGCGGCGCGGCTGCGTTCGGCGCACTGATATGAACTGAAGTGCGTAGTCGTGACGATTACCGGCACGCGGCCCGCGACGTGTTCAAGCACGACGTGCATGAGCGTGTTGCGCTCATCGTCGGAGAGCGCGAACTGTTCGGAGAAGTTCGCCAGAATGCACAGCCCGTTCGAACCCGCGTCGATCATGAAATCGATGCAGCGTTTCTGGCCTTCGAGGTCGAGCCGGCCGGCGTCGTCGAAGATGGTCGGCGCGACGGGGAACACGCCGCGCAATGCAGCAGGATGGGATGACTGGTTCATGGTTGTGTGTTTTGGTGGGTGTGGGAATGTCTCCACTGGCGACTATACGGCGGTGGGGCACCGCGGGTATATTGAATTGTTTCCATCTTGTGATCGCTTTTGCGACTCACCCATGCTTCAATGCGATCCGCCATGAAAAACACCCTCAACGTCCTGCTGTCAAAGCTGCGCATGAAGCAACTCCAGTTGCTGATCGCACTCGACGACCTGAAGTCCCTGCACAAAGCCGCCGGCGCGATGTCCATGACGCAATCGGCCGCCAGCAAGGCCTTGCAGGAACTGGAGTCGATGCTCGACGCGCCGCTCTTCGAGCGCTCGAAGAGCGGCATGATCCCGAACCAGCTCGGCCACTGCGTGATCCGCTACGCGCGGCTCATGACGACCGATCTCACCGCGCTCTGCCAGGACGTTGCCGAGATACGTTCCGGGCGCGGCGGGCGGCTTGCGATCGGCGCGATCATGGGCGCGATTCCGGAGTGCGTCGTGCCGGCGCTGAATCAACTGCACGCGGCCCAGCCGGATCTTTCCGTCGAAGTGGTGGAAGACACCAGCGCGCGCATGCTGCAGCAACTCGACGACGGCCGGCTCGATCTGGTGATCGGCCGCGCGGCGGTGGCGGCCGATCCGTCGAAATATCACTATCGTCCGCTAGGCGACGAGCCGCTCTCGGTGGTGGTCGGCTACGGTCATCCGCCGTTGCCGAAGAAAGAGGTGAAACTGCGCGATCTGGCCGGCCACCGTTGGGTGATGTATCCGTCGCATATGCCGCTGCACGCGCTGCTCGAACGTGAGATGGACCTGGCCGGTCTGCGGATGCCGGATAACCCGGTTTCCACGGCCTCGACGTTCGTGACGGTGGCGCTCCTGCAGAGCAGTCACGATCTGGTTTCGCTGTTGCCCACGGCAATCGCCGGTTTATTCGTTCGGCAAAAAATGCTGCGCCTCGTGCCGGTGAAGCTCAAGTCGCCTTCGCAGACTTTTGGCATCGTGACGCGCAAGGGCGGTGTGCTGTCGCCGCCGGCGGAACAGTTCATTGATCTGCTGTGCGCGCAGCCGGTCGAACAGGCGCAGGGACGGCTGCCGGACCGGCCGGCGAGAAAGCAAAAAACCGCCTGAAGCGGCGGTTTTTTCATCACAGGAAAGCCGCTCAATATCGCATGGCAATTCACGCCGCGCCATGCTTCGCAAACGGGTGTTGTAGCCGCGACACTCTCGGGTAAATCCGAACGGATCGCGGGTTCGCGTTCCGCGCTACACTGCTTCGAAGGTGTGCCGGCCCTGAAGAAACCGGTGCCCGCTCGGGGAGAGCACCATGAATCGGCCGCTGATTCGTTTACCGTTTCGCGCAACGGGCACGATGTCTGTGCGCAAGTGGATCAAATGGGCGCTGGTAGCGGCATTTTTGCTTGCGCTGGCATTGGCGGCACGCTTTTGCCAGATCGAGATCGAAACCTCGCGATTGCAGGCGCACTATCTCTCCGAATTGACTCGCGACGTCGGTTTTTCCGTCGCGGACGGTCCCAGTCACTCCATCCGTTTTCCCCAAACCGACAAAGGCCCTTACGACAGCCGCCTGGGCTACGCGTTGCTGCCGTCCATCCAGCAGCGTCTGTTGCAACGCGGCTTTGAAATCACCACTCAGGCGCGCGACTCCGAGCGGATGCTGTCGCTGGCGGATGACGGCCTCTTTCTGCCGTACGAAGAAAAAGATCAGGCGGGCCTGCAACTCTTCGACGGCACCGGCGCGCCGCTCTTCGCCGCGCAGTTTCCCGGCCGCGTGTACGACAGCTTCGACGCGATTCCGCCGCTGGTCGTGAATTCGCTGCTGTTTATCGAAGACCGCTATCTGCTCGATCCGAACCAGCCAAACCGCAATCCGGCTATCGACTGGGGCCGCTTTAGCCGCGCATTGGCCGATCAGGGCGTGCGCGTGTTCGATCACCATCAGTCGCAGCCCGGCGGCAGCACGCTCGCCACGCAGATCGAAAAATTCCGCCACTCGGCGGGCGGCCGCACGGCGACGCCGCCGGAGAAACTGCGGCAGATCGCGTCGGCTTCGGTGCGCGCCTATCTGAACGGCCCGCAGACCATGCCGGCGCGCCGGCAGATCGTGGTCCACTATCTCAACTCGGTGCCGCTGGCCGCGCAGCCGGGCATTGGCGAAATCAACGGTATCGGCGACGGTCTCGCCGCCTGGTATGGCCGCGATTTCAACGACGTCAACCGCATCCTCGCAGCGCCTTCGACCGAACAGAATCTGCCGGAGCAAGGCGTTGCGTTCAGGCAGGTGCTTTCGTTGATGATCGCGCAACGTGCGCCGTCGTATTTCCTGCATCACGGCTACAAGGAACTCGAACGGCTGACCGACAGTTATTTGCGGCTGCTGGCGAACGGCGGCATCGTGTCGATCCCGTTGCGCGACGCCGCGCTCTCCGCGGTGGTCGATTTGCACCGCGCGCCCGCCAAAACGGCCAGTGCGGATTCCTTCGTGTCGCGCAAGGCGGTGACGTCGATGCGTTCGCATCTGCTCGCCGCGCTCGGCATACCGAGTTTTTACGAACTCGACCGCCTCGATCTGCAGGCGAACGGCACACTCAACAACGCCGTTCAGCAAGCCGTGAGCGACCGGCTCGCCGCTGCCGCCACGCGCGACGGCGCGAAAGCGGCGGGTCTGGTCGGTTTCGAAATGCTGCGCGCGTCGGACGATCCGTCGAGAATCGCCTACAGCTTCACGCTGTTTGAGCGGCGCGACGGCGCCAACCTCGTGCGCGTGCAAACCGACAGCGTCAACCAGCCGTTCGACATCAACTCCGGCGCGCGCCTGAATCTCGGTTCGACGGCGAAACTGCGTACCGTGGTGACGTATTTGCAGATCGTCTCCGACCTGCACAAGCGTTATGCACCGTTGAGCACGGCGCAATTGAAAGCCGTGAAGTACGATCCGAACGATCAACTCACGCGCTGGTCGCTCGACTATCTTGCGCACACCTCGGACCGTTCGCTGCAAGCCATGCTCGACGCGGCCGTTGAGCGCAAATACTCGGCTAGTCCCGGTGAAACGTTCTACACGGGCGGCGGCGCGCAGACCTTCAACAATTTCGAATCCGACGACAACAGCCGCATCCTGACCGTGCACCGCGCGTTCCAGCATTCGGTGAATCTGGTGTTCGTGAGGCTGATGCGCGACATCGTCCACTACGAAATGGTGCAGACCACGGGTCCGTCGGCACAATGGCTGGCCGATCCCGAGATGCGCAAGATGTATCTGACGCGCTTCGCCGATCAGGAAAGCCGCGTGTACATGAATCGTTTCTACACGAAGTATCACGGTAAGACGCGCGATCAGGCGCTCGCACTGCTGCTGCTCGGCGTGCGCAAATCGCCGCCCAAGGTGGCGACGGTATTGCGCAGCGTCGCGCCGGATGAGTCGAATGCGTGGTTCAACGCGCAAATGCGCGCGGCGCTGAAGAACACGCCGGCCGCCTCCGTGCTCGACGACGAAGACCTGGCGAACCTGTACGCCAAATACGCAATCGACCGCTTCAATCTGAACGATCGCGGCTATATCTCGAGCGTGCATCCGCTGGAACTGTGGACGCTCAACTATCTGCGCGAACATCCCGACGCCACGCTCGAACAGATCCAGAGCGCGAGCCGCGACGTGCGTCTGTCGACTTATTCGTGGCTCTTCAAGACGCGCTATCACGCGACGCAGGACCGCCGCATCAAACGGATGGTCGAACTTCGCGCTTACGATGCGATCGGCAAATCATGGCAGGCGCTCGGCTATCCGTTCGCGACGCTCACGCCTTCGTATGCCGCGGCAATCGGCGCGTCGGGCGACCGGCCGGCGGCGCTTGCACAACTGATCGGCGTGATCGCCAACAACGGCAACAAGGTGCCGACGGAAAGTCTCACGCAACTCGACTTCGCGAAAGACACGCCTTACGAAACGCACTTCAAGCGCGCAGCGGTTGCGCCGGAGCAGCAGTTGTCGCCGGAAATCGCGAGCACCGTGAAAGTGTTGCTGCGCGATGTGGTGACGGGCGGCACGGCGAGGCGTCTCGCGCAAGGCATGACGTTCCCCGATGGACAAACGTTGGAGGTCTACGGCAAGACCGGCACCGGCGATCAGCGCTTCAATGTGTTCGCCAAAGGCGCGCGGCTGATCGAGTCGCGCAAGGTGAACCGTAGCGCGACTTTCGTGTTCGCGATGGGCGACCGGTTCTACGGCACGTTGACCGCGTGGGTGCATGAACCGTATGCCGCGCATTACGAGTTCACCAGTGCGCTTTCCGTGCAATTGCTGAAGTCGTTGGCGCCGGTGTTGCAGCCGTTGCTGAACGATGCGCCTGTGAAGACGGCTTCGACCACCAAGGTCGCCGCGCAATGAGCATGGAGTCAAGGATGCCGGCGTTGGCGGTAACGCATCACAACGTCAGCGTTTAGTAGACGGTCTCCGCCGCCGGCTTCAGGAACAACTCATGCACCGGCGCGAAATGCGCATAGAGCGGCAGAATCGCGCCGCCCATCGCGCGCGCATCGGCGCCGATCGCGCCTTCCAGCAATTGCGGACGCACCATGCCTTCCCATTCGAAGCGGTCGAGCACGCGCTCGGTGCGGCGAATGATTTCGCGCAACAGTTGCCGGTCGAGTTCGCCGTCGATCACGATCGCATCGAGATCAAGCAGGGCGGCCGCATTGGTCAGTGCAGTGGCAATTGCGGGGCATGCGCTGTCGAGCCACTGCTCGGTGTGCCGCCACATTTCCGGCGACAACGCGCGATGATCGTGCGCCGCCGCAGCCGGCGCGCCCGCGTCGGTCAACAGCTTTTCCAGCACGAAGCCCGACGCCGCGTGCAGCAGCTGGCGCGCGGGTTTGCGCGTGCCGCCTTCACGCAGCGGAATCGAGCCGACCGCGCCCGCGTTGTCGTGCGGGCCGCCATGCAGACGGCCGTCGATCACAAGGCCGCCGCCGATAAACGTGCCGACGAACAGATACAGGAAATTGTGAATGCCGCGCCCCTGGCCCATCACGAGTTCGGCGGCGCAGGCGGCCGTGGTGTCTTTGGCGAACTCCACGGGCAAGCCCGTCATGGTGGCGATGCGCGAGCGCAGATCGATCTCGTTCCATGCTTCCAGCGCGTCGGGCGGCGCGCCGAGAAAGTCACGCCAGCCGCCGAGCCACAAAGGCGCTGCGACGCCCACGCCGACCACCTGGCTGGCTCTCGCGCCGAGCGTCTGGTTCACGCGCGCCAGTTTATTTTCGAGCGCGGGAAACAGCGTGCGTGGGTCGGGATACGCGTAATCGAAGACATCGCGGTGCACCACGTGGCCGGCAAAATCCATCGCCAGCACGTCGAGACTGCGCCGTCCCACCTTGACGCCGATGGTGTACGCGCCTTGCGCGCGCAACGCGATCGGCACCGACGGCTGGCCGATTCTGCCGCGCACGCGCGCCTGCTTTTCAAGCAGCCCGTCGTCGATGAGACGCTCGACGATCATCGACACCGTCTGCATCGAAAGACGCGTGAGGCGGCCGACGTCGGCTTTCGGCAGCGGCCCATGCAAGCGGATCGCCTGCAACACGATGCGCTCGTTGAACTGCCGCATGCCGACCTGATTCGAGCCGACCGTGCGTTTGAGGGGCGAACGGGTGCCGGTGGTTTCCATGGTAGGCGCCCGCTCAGCAGGATGCGCGCATCATGCAATCGCCTTGACGTCTGCTTCCTTTGCGCCGGTCATGATTGCCACCGCCTCCGACATGTGGATGTCCGCCCGGTTCACGAGCGCCGCGCGCCGGCCGAGTCGCTGAATATGAATGCGGTCCGCGATCTCGAACACGTGCGGCATGTTGTGGCTGATAAGGATCACCGGCAGGCCGCGATCACGCACGCGCCGGATCAGTTCCAGCACCATGTTGCCTTCCTTCACGCCGAGCGCGGCGGTAGGCTCGTCGAGAATCACCACGTGCCGCGCGAACGCCGCGCTGCGTGCCACGGCCACGCCCTGGCGCTGGCCGCCTGAGAGCGTTTCCACGGCCTGGCGCATCGAACGGATACCGATCTGCAGGTCTTTCATATGCGCGGTCGCTTCGTCCAGCATGCGGCGCTTGTCGATCATCTTGAAGATCGAGCCGCGCCAGCCGGGTTTCAGCAATTCGCGCGCAAGGAACAGGTTTTCGGCGATGCTCATGGCCGGCGCCACGGCGAGTTCCTGATACACCGTCTCAATGCCTTGCGCGCGGGCATCCAGCGGGCTGCGGAATTTGACCGGCTTGCCGTCGAGCAGAATCTCGCCTTCATCCGGCACTGTGGCGCCGGAAAGAGCCTTGATCAACGACGATTTTCCCGCACCGTTATCGCCGATCACGGCCATGATCTCGCCGGGCAGCACTTCGAAATCGCAACCGTCGAGCGCGGTCACATTGCCGTAGCGTTTGATGAGTCCGCGCGCCTGCAGAACGGGCATCGTGGAAGAAGCAGAAGTGGGGGTAGACATGACGGATTCCTCTGGCTGTTCAACCGCGACGATGGGAAAGTTTGTCGGCGGCCACCGCGAGAATCACCAGCATGCCGGTGATCAACACCTGGTAAACCGAAGAAACGCCGATCAGGGTCAAGCCATTGCGAAACACGCCGACGATCAACGCGCCGAGCAGCGTGCCGACAATCGAGCCGCGTCCGCCGAACAGGCTCGTGCCGCCGAGCACAACCGCGGTAATACTGTCGAGATTCTCGGTTTGTCCCGCCTGCGGATCGCCCACGCCGGTACGCGACACGGACAACAGCGCGGCGATGCCGTAGATCGCGCCCGCCAGCGAGTACACGGTCAGCAAGATTTTTTGCGACGAGAGGCCCATCAGCCGCGCGGCCTCGGGGTTATTGCCGAGCGCGTACAGATGCCGGCCCGGCACGGTGTCGCGCAACACGAACCACGTGGCCAGATACATCAGCAAGGTGAGCACGGTGCCGTACGTGACATCCGCGGGGCCGAGCTTGAATGTGTTGCCGAAGAACATGATCGCGTCCGGCAGGTTCGACACGCTCTCCGCGTTCGAATAGATCTGCGTGAGCGCGAAAGCGATATTCAACGTACCTAAGGTGACGATGAAGGCAGGCAGTTTGATGCGCGTGATCAACACACCGTTCAGCGCGCCGAACAGCGTGCTCGCGCCAACGCCGCACAGAATCGCGACGACTGGCGGTACGCCGAGCGTGACCGCGAATTTAGTCATGATGATCGAGCCGAACGCCATCACCATGCCGCAGGAGAGATCGATGCCGCCGGTCAGCACGATCAGCGTCTGGCCGATGGCGATGACCGCGACCACCATGGTTTGCTGCAGAATCAGCGAGAGGTTCTGGAACGACAGGAAGCGGTTGCTTTGCGAAATGAAGAAGCCGCACGCCAGTACCAGTGCGATGAGTGGCCCGACTTCGGCAAGCGATGGCATGCGCTCGGCGAACGAACGCGAATGGCCGGCGGGCGCGGAAGGAGTCGACATGATGGATGACCTCGATGCAGAAGCGCGGCGCTTTGGCCACGCGGCAAATGCGATGGCGGCCCCGCGAAGCGGGCCGCTGTTCAGTGCGTGTTACTTGTTGCCCCAACAGTTGTCGAGGCCGAACTTCGTGTCCTTGCTGTCTATGCCAGACATCGGTTTGTCGGTGATCAGCGTCACGCCGGTGTCCTGATAGCCGGAGACCTTCTTGCCGGTCTTCGCGTACTCGACGCCGGCCGTCACGCCGAGCGAGGCCATCTTCAGCGGATACTGCTGCGAGGTCGCGGCGATCGCACCGGCCTTGACGTTGCGCACGCCTTCACAGCCGCCGTCGATCGAGACGATCATCACGCTCTTGTCCTTGCCCGCCGCCTTGAGCGCGCGGTAAGCGCCCGCTGCCGCCGGTTCGTTGATGGTGTAAACCACGTTGATGTCGGGCGACTTCTGCAGGCAGTTTTCCATCGCCGTTTGGCCCTTTGCCTGGTCGCCGCGCGTGTCCTGGCTGCACACCACGGAAGGATCGCCTTCCTTCACGCCGAAGCCTTCCAGGAAGCCGTTATGACGCAGCACGCCGACCGAGACGCCGGGCGCGAGATCGAGCGTGGCGATCTTCGCGGGCTTGCCGTTGAGCGCGGCTTTCGCGTACTTGCCGATCAGCACGCCGGCCTTGAAGTTGTCGGTGGCGAAGAGGGCGTCGGTGGCGTCTTGCGGATCGGTCGGTGTGTCGAGCGCGACCACCATCACACCGGCGGCGCGCGCTTTCTTGATGCTCGGCACGATCGCCTTGGTGTCGCTCGGCGTGATCAGAATCGCTTTCGCGCCGGCCGTCATCATGTTTTCGATGGCGGTGACCTGACTCGCGTTGTCGCCGTCGAACTTGCCGGCCGCGGTGATGAGCTTCGCGCCGTCTTTCGAGGCGGCCGCTTCGGCGCCCTGTTTCATCTTTACGAAGAACGGGTTGGTGTCGGTCTTCGTGATGAGGCCGACGACCGGCTGGTCAGCCGCCTGGCTCGCACTCGCACACCATACCGCCGATGCCGCGACGCACATCGACACGATTTTCCTGGCGACAGGAAGCCTGCGGGAATTCAGATTCATGGGACGCTCCTCCGGTTTTTGGCAACGACGTTGTGGTACTGGCGGTTGCCTGCACGAACGCTGCGCGCTGACAACCTGGTTTGCGATCTGCTGTGCGATGAAGGCGGTGCGAAACGACTTCGAGCTGGGTCGATTCGCGCCGCCTAAATCACTTCAGTTGATTTAGTACAGCAGGCGCGTCGACTTGCGTCAAGGAAATCATTGGCACGGAACGATTGCGCGCGACACTCAGCAAGCTGGCTGAACGCCTTATGTGGCGGGGCTTCGGCGGAATGGTGCGATGCGAGATCGAGCGTCCGGGCTTGGGGAAAGTCCTGGCTCGAATGAAGGTGAATTGAAAGCTGAATGCGGTCTTCCCGACGCCAAATCGTTGGCGTCACGAGGGTATTCAGCGAACCCTGAAGTGCGCGGATATCGTGGTTATCACGATGTCCGTGACGAATCGGCCTAACGGCGCGGTGCGAGTGCTTGCCGCCTCGTTTCGAGTTGCGTGACGACGCGTTGCAAGGTCCGCTCGGCAGAGCCTGGCGTCGCGACGAACTTGCAGCCGATCACAAAGCGCCGGTCGCCCTTCGCCGTGGTCATCTGTCGTGGCGCGACGATTTCCAGATCGAGTCGCAGCATGCCGAAGCTGCCGAGTTGCAGTGCGACGCCACGCAGTACCGTGCCGCGTTCGAGCGAACCGAAGCGTTCGTCGGCGGTCTTTACGGCGATGCCGCCCAGCGACAGATCCTGCAACTCCAGCCGGAAGGAGCCGCCATCCGCATATGGGCCGCTTGCGATGTACGGGTCGAGCACGGGCGTTTGCACGCGGAAAAATTCGCGGCGTTGAATGTAGAAGACCAAAGCAGGGAAGGGCGCTTCGAAAGCCGGCAAACCGTCGAACTGAGTCGGCGTGGCATCAAACGTTGTGAACTCGGTGCGAATGCCGCCGGGCAGGCTGCGGAACGTGAGTTGCCGGGCCGCGGGTAAGGCCTCGTTGTCATCGACCGCGCTGCCGGCATCGAAGACAAAGCGCGCATTGCGCGAGTCGACATCGAGTATCTGCGTGACGATTTGCCGGCCATCGAACTCGATCGTGACGAAGTCCTGTCCGGCCATCAGTTGGCGCAGACACACGGCGATTTGCAAAGGGTGGCGCTGCGCGAAGTTCGAGTCGGCGTGGAGGGTGTGTTCGGCGACGTCAGCGTCCAGCGAGAGATCGGCAATCATTCGAATATCCATGCGTGTTATGGCCTTGGCCCGGCCGGTTGGCGAGCGCGGACGGCCTCTGGGTCGTCGCGGTGCTCGGCCTTTCCCTGTTTAATTGCAGGGACCGTGCCAACTGCATGGATCGCTGGATGAATACGCTGCGCTTGCGGCGGCGCCGCTTGTGGCGGGCGTTTGCGGATACCGCGTGAGGAACACGGCGCGTGCGTAGCGAGGGTTCGCTACGTAACGTCCGCGATGCTGTTACGGCCACATCAGCGCGAACGCGGTACGCCCGTGGATGCACGCACAACCAGTTCGGGCGGCGAGGCGATGCGCATCGGCACGCCGGCCGTTGGGCGGCCCGCCTGTCCATACGACGACTCGATCAGCTCACGCAACAGCGATACCGCGAGCCCGGCGACTTCGACCGTCGGCACCGCGACCGTCGTCAACGCGGGACGCGACTCGCGCGCGAGTTGAATGTCGGTGATGCCGATCACGGACAGGTCCGCCGGCACGTTCAGGCCGAGGTCGGCGGCGGCGTGCATCGCGCCGAGCGCGGGCAGGTCGTTGGTCACGAAGATCGCGGTGAGCTTCGGATCGCTTTCGAGCAGCGCGCGTGCCGCTTCGTAGCCGCCCTGGATCGTATCGGCCGCATGTTTGACACGACCTTTCGGCGCGCCGGCGGCGCGCAGCGCATCGACAAAACCTTCGTAACGGGCCGCATGAATGCCCGAGGCCTTGCTGCCGACAATCGCGCCGATCCGCCGATGGCCGAGTTCCAGCAAATGCGCGCCCGCCAGTTCACCCGCACGCCGGAAATCGACAGCGACGCACGGCAAGCCCGGCGGCTCGTTAGGCCGCTCCCACATGCACAGCACGACTGGCGTGCCGCGCGCTTCGGTCGTATGAAGATCGGCGAAATCGAGGTTCGCGTTCGTGACGAGCACGCCTTCGGAGAGCGTGCCGGCGATCTGGTCGAGATACGCCCGGCCGGTGTGCGGATCTTCGTTCGTATTGCAGATGATCACGAAGTGGCCGCTCGTGCGCGCCGCGCGTTCCACGGCGAGCGCGAACTCCGGATAGAACGGGTTGGCGATGCTCGACACCATCAGCGCGAGCGTCGGTGCGCGACCTTCGGCGAGGGCGCGAGCGGCGAGGTGCGGGCGGTAGCCGAGCGCTTCGACGGCTTCGAGCACGCGCTGCCGGGTGGTCGCGCCGACCCGGCCGCGATTGCGCAGCACGTTCGATACGGTGGCCGGAGTGACACCGGCATGACGCGCGACTTCGCTAAGTGTGGGCATGATGTTTTCATTATTTGGGATGGCTGCCCGACATTTGCATCACGCGCCGAGGCGCGGCACCATCTGTCGCACAGACAAAACGAACTCGGAGACAGGCAAGGCGCAAACGATCCCAAGCGATCGATTTTTTTCGGCCTTGCTGATTAAGCGCTTAATCTCCGACTTCGAGCCGATTAAATCACGGAGTCGATGCAATGGCGAGCATTTCGTTAAGAGGCGTGCAGAAGGCGTATGGCGACGGCGCGCCGGTGATCCGCGACGTGGATCTCGAGATCGGCGAGAACGAGTTCTGCGTGTTTCTCGGTCCGTCCGGCTGCGGCAAATCCACCTTGTTGCGCATGATCGCCGGACTCGAAGACCTCACGGACGGCGACCTCTCGATCGGCGGCAAACTCATGAACGACGTGCCGGCCGCGCAACGCGGCGTGGCGATGGTGTTCCAGAGCTACGCGCTGTTTCCGCACATGAGCGTGTTCGAGAACATGGCGTTCGGCCTGAAGCTCGCTAAAACCCCCAAGGATGAAATCGATCGCAAGGTGCGCGAAGCCGCGCGCATCCTGCAACTGGAAGCGCTGCTCGAACGCAAGCCCAAGGCGTTGTCGGGCGGCCAGCGGCAGCGGGTGGCGATCGGCCGCGCGATCGTGCGCGAGCCCGGCGTGTTTCTGTTCGACGAGCCGCTCTCCAATCTCGACGCCACGCTGCGTGGCCAGACTCGCATCGAAATCGCGCGGCTGCACAAGCAGTTTGCCAAAGCCAGCGTGGTCTACGTGACGCACGACCAGATCGAGGCGATGACGCTCGCCGACAAGATCGTGCTGCTGCATGCCGGCAAGGACACCGAGCGCTACGGCAGCATCGCCCAGATCGGCGCGCCGCTCGAGTTGTACCACCGTCCGAAGAGCCGCTTCGTCGCGGGTTTCATCGGCTCGCCGCGGATGAATTTTCTGCCGGGAAAAGTGGCCTCGGTCGATGCGCAAGGCGTCACCGTCACGCTCGATCACACGCATGAAACCATGCGGGTGCCGGTGAACGGCGCGGGGCTGCAAACCTCGCAAGCGGTCACGCTCGGCGTGCGCCCTGAACACCTGGAATTTGTCGACCCGTCTTCCGTCGCGCCGGACGACGCGGTGCTGACACGCACCGTATCGCTCGTCGAACAACTCGGCGAACACAGCTATGTCCACCTCGATCAGCCCGGCGGCGCCGCGCTGATCGCCAAAGCGCCGGGCAATACGCGCCTCGCGCCCGGTGAGTGCGCGAGCTTGCGCGTGCCCCGTTCCGCCTGCCACTTATTTACCGAAGACGGCTTTGCCGCCGCTTCGCTGGAATCCGTCGAACACTACGCATAGGGGACATTCGGATGCGCCTTGGAGTCTGTTATTACCCGGAACACTGGCCGGAGTCGATGTGGGAAGACGACGCTCGCCGGATGAAAGCCCTCGGCATCGAACAGGTGCGGATCGCCGAATTTGCCTGGAGCCGGATCGAACCGACGCCGGGCGAATACGATTGGGGCTGGCTCGACCGTTCGATCGACGTGCTCGGCGTGGCCGGCCTGCAAGTGGTGATGTGCACGCCGACCGCGACGCCGCCGAAGTGGTTGATCGACCGCCATCCGGACATTCTGCCGGTCGGCGCCGATGGCCGCCCGCGTGCGTTCGGCTCGCGGCGTCATTACGACTTCTCGTCGCCGTCGTATTTCGCTGCGTCGCAGAAAATTTGCACGGCGGTGGCCGAGCGGTACGGCAAGCATCCGGCTGTCGCCTACTGGCAAACCGATAATGAGTTCGGCTGCCACCACACGGTGGTCAGTTATTCGCCGGCCGCGGTGGGTCGCTTTCGCGAGTGGCTCAAAGCGCGCTATCACACCATCGACGCGTTGAACCGCGCATGGGGCACGGTGTTCTGGAGCATGGAATACCGCAGCTTCGACGAGATCGACGCGCCGGTGGCGACCGTGACGGAAGCGCATCCTTCGCATCGCCTCGACTACCGGCGTTTCGCCTCCGACGAAGTGGCGCGCTATAACCGCATGCAGGTCGAGATCATCCGCGCGCATTCGCCGGGCCGGCCGGTTGCACACAACTTCATGCAACTCTTCACCGAGTTCGATCACTACAAGGTCGCCGCCGATCTCGACGTGGCGACGTGGGACAGTTATCCGCTCGGCGCGCTCGAAGAGCAATGGTTCGCGCCGGAGGTGAAAGCGCGTTGGCTGCGTAGCGGGCACCCGGACTTCGCGTCGTTCAATCACGATGTTTATCGTGGCATGTCGAAGCTGCCGTTCTGGGTGATGGAGCAGCAGCCGGGTCCGGTGAACTGGGCGCTGTGGAATCCCGCGCCGTTGCCGGGCATGGTAAGGCTGTGGAGTTGGGAGGCGTTCGCGCATGGCGCGGGCTGCGTGTCGTATTTCCGCTGGCGTCAGGCGCCGTTCGCGCAGGAACAGATGCATGCGGGACTGAATACGCCGGACAACCGCCTGGACGTGGGCGGCAACGAAGCGTCGCAAGTTGCCGGCGAGATTCGCACGGTGCTCGCCGCGAATGCCGACGCCAATGCTACGGTTCGTTCGAAAGTCGCGCTCGTCTACGATTACGAGGCGAAGTGGCTGTTCGAGATTCATCCGCAGGGCGCGGATTTTCACTATCCGCGCTT
Organism: Paraburkholderia sp. BL6669N2; assembly: GCF_003387275.1. Classification (NCBI taxonomy): domain Bacteria; kingdom Pseudomonadati; phylum Pseudomonadota; class Betaproteobacteria; order Burkholderiales; family Burkholderiaceae; genus Paraburkholderia; species Paraburkholderia sp. BL6669N2. The sequence continues at coordinate 4,529,783 of NZ_QUNA01000002.1, forward strand.
CGCCTTCGAGTATTACTCGGCGCTGCGCGCGCTCGGGCTCGACGTGGATATCGTGCCGGTGGATGCGCCGCTCGACGGCTACAGCCTGATCGTCGTGCCGCCGTTGCCGGTCGTGCCTGCAGCGCTTGCGGAGCGTCTGGCGTGTTCGGGTGCGCAGGTCGTGCTCGGTCCTCGCACCGGTTCGAAGACTGAAGATCTGCAGATTCCCGCGAATCTGCCGCCCGGCGCGCTGACTTCGGTGTTGCCGTTGCGCGTGTGGCGTGTCGAATCGATGCGGTCGAACGTGACCGAAGCAGTGCGGCTCGCTGACGGCGAAGGGGCTGGCGGAGAAGATGGTTTCGCCCGTCACTGGCGTGATTTCATCGACACCGACGGGGCGCAAGCGCTCGACGTGCGGGCCCGGTTCGCGGACGGCCATCCCGCGTATGTACACGGCGGCGCGTTCCACTACCTGGCGAGTCTGTTCGACGACGCGTTCACGGTGCGTCTGTTCGCGCGGATCGCACAGGAAGCGGGACTCGAAACGACGCCGCTCGGCGACGGCGTGCGAGTGAGCCGCCGCGGCGCGCTGACCTACGTGTTCAACTACGGCGACGAAACGCACACGCTCACCGGCGTACCCGACGACGCCTTCGTGTTCGGTTCGCACGCGATCGAACCGCAGGGCGTGGCCGTCTACCGAACCCGATGACGGCCTGATGCACCGACGCAGTGTCCGATGAAATTCCATGCAGTAACGACAACGACGCAAAATCAAGGAATCAAGGAGACAGGCAACATGAAAATGAAACCACGCAAGATTCTGTTGGCACTCGCGCTGGCCGCCGCGGCGGTGGGGACGTCAGCGGTCAGCACGGCGCAGGCGGGTACGCTTACCGCCAATATCGCGTTCAAGGGCGCGAGCCAGCGCGCGGTCTGGCAGTCGGTCATCGACGACTTCAAGAAGGCGCATCCCGGCATCGACGTGAAAGTGTCGTTCGTCGACGAAGAAGCGTACAAGGTGCAATTGCCCGGCTGGCTGACCACGGTCGCGCCCGACATCGTCAACTGGCATGACGGCGAACGCATGGCCTATTACGCGCAGCGCGGCCTGTTCGAAGACCTGAGCGGCGACTGGGCGAAGAACGGCTGGAACGACATGTATGCGTCGACCAAAGAGGCGTCGTCGTATAAGGGCAAGCAGTATGCCGCGCCGACCGTGTACTACTCGTGGGGCATGTTCTATCGCAAGGATCTGTTCCAGAAGGTCGGCATTAACGGCGAGCCGAAAACATGGGATCAGTTTCTCGAGGACTGCAAGAAGCTGAAGGCCGCCGGCATCGCGCCGATCGCCGTGGCGGGCCGTGACTCGTGGACGCTCGCAGGTTGGTTCGATTATCTGGACCTGCGTTTGAACGGCAACGCGTTCCATCAGAAGCTGATGGCGGGCGAGATTCCATACACGGATCCGCGCGTAAAGAAGGTTTACACGACGTGGAAGCAATTGATCGATGCAGGCTATTTCATCGACAACTCGCTTTCCTACGATCTCGATTCGGTACAGCCGTTCCTGTTCCAGGGCAAGGCCGCGATGATGCTGATGGGCACGTTCATCACCGCGGGTTTCCCGCCGAACGTGAAGCCGGAAATGGGCTACTTCCAGTTCCCGATCATCGACGCAAAGGTGCCGACTGCTGAAGACGGCCCGGTGGAGTCGCTGCATATTCCGTCGAAGGCGAAGAACAAGGCGGATGCGCATACGTTCCTTGCGTTCGTCGAGACGCCGGAAATCGGCGCGAAGCTGGCGACCGGACTCGGCTCGCTGTCGGCGAACAGCAAGTCGCCGGAACCGGAAGATCCGATCTCCAAGATCGGCTTCCAGATTCTTGCGAACACCAAGGGCGGCATCGCGCAGTTCTATGATCGCGACATGACCAAGGAAATGGCCGACGAAGGTATGAAGGGGATGCAGCAGTTCATCTCCGACCCCACGAAGCTAGACGACGTGCTCGCGCAACTTGAGCAGACGCGCAAGCGGATCTACAAGAAGTAAGCGGCGGCGGCCGCGAGGCCGCCTTTCGTTGCGTTGAATTGCATATCGGATCGGAGTAAGTGCTTTGCATGGGGCTGGAGTAACGCGCTAAAGCGCGAACTCCAGCGGACAGCTAAAGCGCCGACTCTGGTCGACAGCTTTGCATGGGACCAGAGTAAGTGCTCTGCATGGGACTGGAGTAACGCGCTAAAGCGCGAACTCCATTCGACAGCTAAAGCGCCAACTCTGGTCGACAGCTTTGCATGGGACCAGAGTAAGGCGCTAAAGCGCCAACTCTGGTCGACAGGAGAACGATTGTGTCGCATTCCGTCACCCGCCACACTGTCGGCGGTCATGCTGAACCCGGCGGCCCGGGGTTGCCCGCGCCGGGCGGCGCCGTGCGCGGCGGCAAGCCGGCCAGTTCGCGGCGGCGCGGGCCGTCGCCCACCGCGCGACGGCAGCGGCGCGCCGCTTTTCTGTTCCTCGCGCCGGCCTGCGTAATGGTGGCCATCTACGTGGTGTGGCCGATCCTCTCCACCATCCGCCTGAGCTTTTTCAACTGGGATGGGATGAGTGAGCCGTCTTTCGTCGGACTCGCGAACTACGTCGAGTTGTTTCATGCGCAGACGTTCTATACGGCGCTCAAGAACAACGTCATCTGGCTACTGCTGTTCCTGCTCGCTCCGCCGATGGGACTCGCCGTCGCGCTGTATCTGAATCAGGCGGTGGCCGGCATCCGTATCGTCAAATCGCTATTCTTCGCGCCGTTCGTGTTGTCGGGCGTGGTGGTCGGTTTGATCTTCTCGTGGTTTTACGACCCGACCTTCGGCCTGCTCGCGATGATTCTCGGCCACGGCGTGCCGGTGCTCGGCGACCCGCGCTATGCGACGTTCGGGATCGTGTTCGCGGCACTGTGGCCGCAAACCGCCTATTGCATGATTCTCTATCTGACCGGGCTGACCTCGCTGAACGCAGAGCAGATCGAGGCCGCGCGCATGGAAGGCGCGCGCGGCTGGTCGATGCTGTGGCATGTGATCCTGCCGCAACTGCGGCCCACCACGTTCATGGCGATCGTCGTGACGATTATCGGCGCGCTGCGCAGTTTCGATCTGATCTCGGTGATGACGAGCGGCGGTCCGTTCGAAAGCTCGACCGTGCTCGCGTATTACATGTACGACCAGGCGATCAAGTACTACCGCATCGGCTATTCGGCGGCGGTGGCGGTCGTGCTGTTCGCCATCATGCTGGTGTACATCGTTTATCACTTGCGGCGGATGCTGCGCGCCGAGCAATAAGGAGCCGACCATGTTTCCGATTCCCATCGATAAATGGAAGCCGGCCACTCGCCGCATCTACAAATTGACGCTGCCGGTCGCGCTGCTGATCTGGCTGCTGCCGATGATCGCCGTGCTCGTCACGTCCGTGCGTTCGACAGAAGAGCTGAGCGAGGGCAACTATTGGGGATGGCCGAAGCACTTCGCGATGTTCGATAATTATCGCGAGGCGCTGACCACGTCGCCGATGCTGCATTACTTCTGGAACAGCGTGTTGATCACGGTGCCTGCCGTGGTGGGCTCGATTGCGTTGGCGGCGATGGCCGGCTTCGCCTTGGCGATCTACCGGTTCCGTGGCAATTCAACTTTGTTCGCGACATTCGTGGCAGGGAATTTCGTGCCGGTGCAGGTGTTGATGATTCCAGTGCGGGATTTGTCGTTGCAACTCGGTCTGTTCAATACGGTCAGTGCGCTGATTCTGTTTCATGTGTCGTTTCAGACCGGGTTTTGCGCATTATTTCTGCGCAACTTCATCAAGCAGTTGCCATTCGAACTGGTCGAGGCGGCGCGCATCGAGGGCGCGAATGAATGGACGGTGTTCTTCAGGATCGTGCTGCCGCTGATCCGGCCGGCGCTCGCGGCATTGGCGATCTTAGTGTTCACGTTCGTCTGGAACGATTACTTCTGGGCGCTGTGTCTGACTCAAGGTGACGATGCCGCGCCGATTACCGTGGGCGTAGCCGCGTTGAAAGGGCAGTGGACTACGGCGTGGAATCTAGTCTCGGCAGGATCGATTCTCGCGGCATTGCCTTCGGTGGCGATGTTCTTTGCGATGCAGAAGCATTTTGTCGCTGGGTTGACGTTTGGAGCGACGAAGGGCTGAAGTGGTTGTGTGTCGTGTTGAGAAGGGTTGCCCGCGAAAGCGGGCTTTTTTTTTGCGGTGGTCAGTTCAATTTCGCTTGGGATATCTGTGCAGTAGCATGCTTCGCGCGATACGCAAAATCGATCTTCGTTTGAGGATCGAGCGCCCACGAGCATCGCCACGCTAGAGCGTGGAGCGTGTTAGGGACTTTGGAGTGGTGCTGCGTGAACAAGCATGAGCATGGTGAAGACCACGAAATGAAGCCCGGCAAGTGTTTCGGGTAGCCTTTCGTAGTCACGCGCGAGGCGGCGGAATCGGTTAAGCCAGCCGAAACTGCACTCGACCACCCGCCGCCGGGGCAGCAGGACAAAGCCCCTTTTTTGCCTCCTGCAGTTTGATCACCTGCAGTTCAATGCCTTTATCACGTGCGGCCTGTGCTGCGTCTTCGCCCGTGTATCCCTGATCCGAAAAAGCCACTTTGAGTGTTGCCCGGTTACCTGCTGAACCTGACGCGCAAGCTCTGCTACTGTGCGCGCCCCTGTTCATGGGTGAGACCAGTGTTTACGGCCATGGCCCGAACATGCGGCTGCAGTCTCCAACCCCGTGACCTGTGCGGCGGCTCTGCTGCCGGTGAGTATTGGAAGGATGCACAGGAGGTGGCGCCCAACAGCCACGAATCATCTACAGGCGAATCCGCTCACATTCGACGCACGATCATTCACGGAGATTCCCGCGAGCGATTCTGCCAGGCTGCCACCCACTCGCCGAGTGCGAAACCAACACGGCTCACGACATCATCCCAATCGCCGTCCGCGTGCTGCCGGAATAGCCGCATGATGTTTGGATACCATGGCGACGCGGCTTCAGGTTCCCGCAGCCAGCGCCAGTCGGCATGACTGCCGTAAGGTAGCAGCACCCAGCACGGCACATTCAGTGCGCCCGCAACGTGTACCGTCGCGGTATCGACTGAAATTAGGAGGTCAAGTTGCGCGACGATAGCTGCCGTATCGGCGAGATCGCGGATATGTGGGCCGAGCGCGGTGATTGCGAACGGGGCGTCGACGGCCTCTGCTTCGCCCGATCCCTTTTGCAGACTGATCCACGTGGCGCCTGTGTTCTCCGCAAGTGGGCGCAGCGTTGCCAGAGACGGCAGCGAGCGAAGTGCATCACGCACATTAGCCGGACTGCCTTTCCATACCAAACCAATCTTCGGGCCCCGCTTGGGCAGACGTGTGCGCCACATGTCGACACGCGCTGGCAGCGTGCGCAGGTAAGGCAGGCGATCAGGAATCGTGTCGATGCGTGTCCCAAGATGGAAAGGAAGGCTCATAAAAAATGCCCAGAAATCGAATTGCGGACGATGTTCGTTAGGCAAGAAGACATGATCGATGCCATCAACAGTTTGCAGCAGTGGCTTGAGCGGCGCCTCGCAAATAATGTTCACGCTGCGCGCACCCAGTGCCTTCAGTAGTGGAACGTAACGCGCGAACTGGATGGAATCGCCGAAGCCTTGCTCGTAAACCAGCAGCAACGTCTTTCCGGCGAGTGATTCGCCGTCCCACTTTGGACACGTTAAATCGAGCCACGGTATTGTCGGCGTTTCATGGTCTGGTGAAAGGCGCGCCTCGTTGAGCATCCATCCTTCTTCATAACGACCTTGCGATAATAACAACTGCCCGAGACCGAAACGCTCGTTGGCGTTGTATGGCTCTCTCGCGATAGCCTCGCGAAACAGCTTCTCCGCATCGCTGACCCGGTCGGTATAACACATGATACCGGCCAGGTTGTGCAGCGCGGTCCGATGCTTACCGTCGATCTGAAGCGCGCGGCGGCACGCCATCTCCGCATCGTTCCAGCGTCGTGTGTGCGCATAAACAGCGGCGAGCGTTGTGTATGTATCCGCTGAATCGGGTTCGAGTCTGAGCGCTTCCTTCAGGACTGCCTCGGCTTCAGCGAAGCTTTTCTTGTGAGTGAAAGCTACACCCAGACCGCGATGCGCCCCCGCATGCGTAGGAGAGCGAGCCATTGCCGCGCGATAGGCGTCGACTGCGTCGTCATATCCCCGGTTCTCAACCAGCAGATCGCCGAGGCTGGTCAGATACACCGCATTTGCGTCGATTGAAATCGCGGATCGGAACAGCTGTTGCGCCTCGTCGGTCTCACCGCGTTCCAATAGGACCACACCAAGCAGATGCAATGCGCCGGCATACTGTGCGCGGCGCTGTGGGCACGCATGGTCGTTCGTGTCGCCTGAGCGCGCGCCGTGGTCATCGCTTTCCGTGAGGATGTTGCGACGAAGAACCGTTTCAGCTTCTTCGAGTCGATCCGTCTTACACAGTACTTTGGCCAGGTTGCAGAGTGCATTCAGATGCGTGGAATCGAGCGAGAGAGCTCGGCGGCACGCTGTTTCCGCATCGATCCATCGCAGCGTGTGGACATAGACAGCAGCAAGGTCCGCGTGGGCCTCCGGACAGTGAGGATCACGTTGGATCGCATCCTGCAATGCTACTTCGGCCTCGGTGAAGCGGGACGCTTTGGTAAGGGCGATACCCAGATCGCGATGCGCAGCGGCTCTTTCAGGATCGAGGTGAAGCGCGCGGCGGTAGGCGTCGACGGCTTCGGTATGGCGCTCGCACTTTATTAGCAGATTGCCGAGGTTGGTCCATGCCTCGTGTAGCTGGGCATCGCAGGCGAGCGCATTGCGCAATGCCCGCTCAGCTTCGTCGAAACGGTTCGTCTCCGCCAGCAGCGTTCCGAGGTTGTAATGCGCTAGTGCGTATGAAGGCGCGATTGCGAGCGCCCGATGAAGCATCGACTCGGCCTCCTGACGGCGACTTGATTCGGCTAGCAGGTTGGCAAGGTTGGTGAGATAGACTGCGTCTTCGCGGATCGCGATGGCCTCGCGCAACAGGCACTCGGCTTCGGTTGTCGAGTCTTTTGCCCAAACAATCAGCCCAAGCAGATGCAGTGCGTCCGGGTGTCGGGGATCGTCTTGTAGCAGCGCGCGATAGCCGCGCTCGGCGTCGCTCAAACGACCGTTGCGATGCGCAGCGAGCGCGGCGTCGAAGACTTCCATAAATGAGTGCGACGGATAGAGAGAAAGGCCTTACATTATGTGCCAACGACCGACGCAATGGCTATCGCAAATATGCCTATAGCTGAGGCGGCCCTACAATTTCGGGGTCACCTTAAAATTAGGCAAGTTATTTCAATTTTGTGGAATGGTTAAAATTTCTATTCGCGGAAAAAGACAATTTTTTACGCATCGTGTGGGCATCTTTAGGTCTGCGTGGCTTCTCGGATGTCGCAGTTTTGGAGAACGATGCCGGTAACGTGTCGAACCTCGCCAACAGCGATACGATTGTTGGCTCGCGCGCAATCGGGACTTCGCTGGCGATTTCTGGAAGCGGAAACGTCATCTCAGTCGAAGGCGATGCAACTGTACGAGATGGTCAAGGATCCTTCCGGGCGGCTAGCAGCGACGCCATCACTATGGATGCAGAACGTTTTGCTATCTGGCTTGGAAATCAGGAGCAACAGTCAACACAACTCAAGGGTGATGTTCTATCGAGTCTGCTGAATCAGACGGATCCCATGGAAGCGAGAGCGTTGTTGCGGGATCGTGATAGGCGGCGCGTTTAAAGCCGCATCAGCGCAAGTAAGCGGCAATGGTAATCAGATTACGTTATTGGCAAACAACAGGCTCAACCTTGGAAGAAGTAATAACATGATTTCGTCGACCGCTGCCGGATCGTATCAAGGGAACATTTCCAGATAGTTTTCAAAACGGGGCCGAGGCAGAATACGGGCTCCGCTCGTTCCCTTGCTCAGCGCAACCCCGTTGCCGTTTGCTAATCCACCGTACAAATCTGAACGAGAATACGCATGTCTATTTTTGAAAATGCGCTAGAGGCACAAAAGGCTGGCCATCTAGATGAAGCCGCCGCAGGCTATCGGCAGATTCTCGAGCACGAACCCCATCACACGGATGCGCTACATCTGCTTGGGGTGATCGAACTGGAGCGGGGGGAGTTGGTGGCCGCCGAGAACCTGATGCGTAATGCAATCTCCATCAACGAGAATGCGATCTATCTAACCAATCTCAGCAACGTATTGCTGGACCAGCAGCGCGTCGACGATGCCGAAAACTTGCTTCGTCGAGCCATTGTAGTGGATCCGCGCTATGTGACAGCTCACTACAATCTTGGATTGCTGCTGATGGAAATGGGTGCGGCGCGTGATGCGAAAACGTCACTGCGCCGCGCGCTGGAGTTGCGTCCGGATTTCGTCGAAGCCGTTGTCAGTCTCGGCGTTTTGCTAATGGAAACCGGAGAACTTGCCGAGTCTGAAACAATGTTGAGGCACGCCCTTTCTCTTGATGACACGCGCGCGACCACATACCGTCACCTTGGCAGGCTCATGTTTCTGGACGAGCGCGCCGAGGAAGCCGAATCTTGTTTGCGCGAGGCCATCCGGCTTGATTCTCAGGTTCCCCTCGCATATGCAGAATTGGCTGCGGCCCTCCTCAAATTAAAACGACCCGAAGAGGCCGAAGCGGCATGTCGCGAAGCGCTGGCAATCGATCCTGCCTGCTTCGAGGCGCATGCCAACCTGGGAGCGGCACTCATGGCACTGGCGCAACCCGAACTCGCTGAATCGTCGCTACGCACTGCGATTCGCTTGAACCCCGATCACGCTTTGTCTCTCTATAACCTTGGCGTGCAGTTGCTCATGGAGCGGCTCGATGAGGCGCAGGCGCTGTTGATGCGAGCGCACGAGCTTGCTCCGTCGCATATCGAGACCTGCCACGCGCTGGGCTATACGTTTACGATACAAAATCGTTTTGGAGAAGCGGAAGCCCTGTTCCGCCATGTGCTCAAACACAAGCCTAATCACGTTGGCGCTCAATGGGATCTGTCGCTAATGCTTCTGGGCGAGGGCCGTTTTGACGAAGGCTGGCGCCTGTATGAGGCGCGTACGGTCGAAGTCGATGGCAAAGCGATTTCGATGCCTCCCGATTTCGACTTTCCGGCGTGGCAAGGTGAACCGTTGCAGGGAAAGACCCTTGTCGTGATGCACGAGCAGGGTTATGGCGATTTCCTGCAGTTCTGCCGTTTTTTGACCTTGCTTAAACGGCTTGGGTTGACTCGTCTAAGTGTGATCTGCAATCCGGCGCTCCAGCCATTGATCGAAAGCATCAAGGGCGTCGATGCCTGCATCGAGCCGGGCCTGGTGCGCGATGTTCCTGACCACGACTACTGGTGTTTCCTGATGAGTCTGCCGCTTCGCTTTGGCACAACCGTCGACAGCATTCCTGCCGGTACGCCATATCTTCGCGTGCCGGATGAAAGGCGGGCACTCTGGAAGCGGCGCGTGCGCCTCGACGGCTTCAAGGTCGGGCTGGTCTGGGCCGGCGAAGCGAAACTGGGCACGGCTGCTGAGAACGCAGCCGACCGTCGTCGTTCACTCAACGCGCAAGCCCTTATGCCTTTGCTTGAAGTGCCGAACGTCACCTTCGTTAGTCTGCAAGTGGGCGAAACCACGCGCCCGCAACTCGAGTGCATTCCGTCGGCTATTCGTCCGCTCGATCCGATGGGTGAAGTGGCCGACTTCGCAGACACGGCCGCGATCATCGAGTGTCTGGATCTGGTGATCGCCGTCGACACTTCAACGGCTCATCTCGCCGGGGCGCTGGACAGGCCAGTCTGGATCCTGTCCCGTTTCGATGCATGCTGGCGATGGCTCAGGGACCGTGATGATTCGCCCTGGTATCCGTCGGCGCGACTTTTCAGACAGCAGAAACCGGGTGATTGGGACGGGGTGATCGAGCGTGTCGTTCAGGCTTTGAGGACGGAAGTGCATTCGCGCACGAATTGACCGGACGAGATGCAAATAGCTGGTAGGGCCGAGGGTTGGAAGAAGCGCTCTCGCTCCGGGTAGCCTTCCGTAGTCACGCGCGAGGCGGCGGAATCGGTTAAGCCGCCCAAACTGCACTCGACCACCCACCGCCGGGGCAGCAGGACAAAGCCCTTTTTGCCTCCTGCAGTTCGATCACCTGCAATTCAATGCCATCTTCATATTTACGCTGCGGCGCGCTGACGTCCATCAGCGTTAGATACGGTGCCGCGAAGCTCCGCTCTTCGTGGGATACATCACTCGGATACCCTTTGCGGTCCGCTCTTTTCATGCCACCAGGATACCAGGTCCAACCCAACGTGCCTAACACACGCTCTAAGAGCAGCGTGGCGGGCAGCGATTACCGGATTAGAAAAAGCTCTTCGAATCGCTCGGGAGCGTCCACAAGCCAGTTCAAGACTGCGCGTGCTTCGCCGCGTCTTCGATGACCGCGGCCACTTCGTTCGGCCGCGATTCATAGACCGAGTGGCTCGCGCCGGGGATCACCGTCGTATGGCTATGCGCTCGTGCGTAGTACCAGCGTTCGAGATCAGGGTTGATGATCTTGTCGTCGGCCGCCACGATGCCCCAACTCGGCTTGGTCGTCCACGCAGCGACTGTCATCGGAGCAGAAAAGACTTTCGCGGCCGTCAAAATCTGCGAGTGCGATTCGAACTGCGCTTGCTTGAGCGGCAGATCGGCAGCGAAATCCTTCGGGAAATCCGCGGGATTCAGGTAAGTGTATCCGTCGCCGGTCTTCATGATCGCGCCCGGTTGCTTTGATGTATAGCTCGGCATACCCTTGCCAAGATCGCTTTCATCTTCGCCGACGGCCGGCGCGTGCGCGGCGACATACACCAGACCCACGACGTTCGGATGCACGCCGGCTTCGGTGATGACCGAGCCGCCGTAGCTGTGAGCGACGAGAATCGTCGGGCCGTTCTCCTGATCTAGCACGCGTTTCGTTGCGGCGACGTCGTCGTCGAGCGAGGTCAGCGGTTCCTGCACGATGGTGACGTGATAACCGTCCTTGGTCAGTCTGTCATAGACCGGCTTCCAGCCGGAACCGTCCACCCATGCGCCATGTACGAGAACAATATTGTGGACGGGCGCGGTCTGCGGCTTGGCGTCTTGTGCCATCGCGGCAGTCGAGGCGAAAAGGGCGGCAGACAACGACAACGCCGTAGCGACGAAGGGCAAAACTTTCATGACACACTCCGGTTTTAGGTAAGAAATTTTTCTTGAAAAATTATTTCGAATCGCTTGATAAAAGTAGGAATCCTGTTGATATGAAGCGAGAAACAGGATTCCCGATACGTGTCATTCAGCTGCCGAAGAAGACATTGCAGAAACTGACGGGGCCGACACAGCTGGAATCGGTCGACGCGTGCTTGCGCATACCGGACGAAGACCCGCCGTTCTGCGCCATGCCGCCATACGACGACTGCGTCGATTGCGGAGCGGTCTGCGCGGCGACCTTTGCTTCGGCAGCCTCAATGGCCGCTGGGTAATCGGCGTCATCCCCACGCGAAGGGTTGTAGCCAGCCTGTTCGAGGCGCACCAGATCGGCGCGCACTTCAGCGCGCGTGACGGGGCCGTTCGATTGTGCGAAGCTCAGAACAGGAGCGGCCAACGTGCCGATGGCGAGAGCGAAACAAACGAGAGCTTTTTTCATGATAAAAATTCCTTTAAATGCGATGAGTTGAGAGGCAACGATTGCCTGGAACGTATGCTGATTTAGCTGCCGAAGTACGGGGTGCAGAAACCTGCGGGGCCGACACACTGCTGCGTGTTCGTGTGCACATGTTCTTTCGCTGAGACTTGCGTAGCGAAACCTGCCGAAGCAAGAACGATCAGCGAGAGAATGATGGAAAGTTTGCTTTTCATTTGGATGCCTAACTAGTTAGAGATTAAAGATGCCTTGCGAATTGAGCGAAGCTACGTCTTTGCTTGTCCACCTACATGACCCGCTTGCAATGAGAGTCGCGTGTACATGCCTGTTTCGTCACTGCCGTGCAGCGTTTGTTGCTGTCATGTAGGGGCGAACACATCGGGTTTCCGCTTATTCCAAATTTTTTCGCGGTTGTGAAGAAAAATTTGAGTCTTACATTTTCCTGAACGTTTAGCGCGCCGGCGGCTGGTGCTTCTGCCATGAAATGAAACAGCCGGCATCGCGCAAAGCCTTATCCAGTCAGGCTCCCAAACGTTTGCGCGATTAAGTCTGACGATTACATTTATTAAAGCTTTGCGTTTTGCATGTCGTTATCCAGTCAAATAATCAGGACCATCGGACATGCGCGAGGCTTCTGCACGGCAAGCGCTGACGAGGAAATCGCTCTTCGGGGGAATCATCTTGAATCACCAACGATCGCCATGGTCGCGCACAGCGGCTCCGGGTGAAGTCATCTATTCCGAAGGCTTCGCGGGCGACGCCGTCGTCTACGTCATTGCGGATGGCAAAGTCGAAATCTCCACCCAGTGCGACGAGAAGAAGGTGATTCTCGCGACGCTGGGTAAAGGTGAGTTTTTTGGCGAGGCGGCTTTGTTGCCGCCCGAACCACGAGCGCACACCGCGAAAGCACTGAGCTTCTGCCAGTTGACCGTCATCGCGGCGAACGTGGTGGAGGCGGAACTCGAGCGTGTCTCGCCATTGCTTCGCCATATCGTACGCACGCTGATCCGGCGGATAAAAAAGAAGGACGACGTCCTTGCCACCAATACGCACGCTGACTTTCTGCCGGGTGTCGTCTCCTATGCACACGTCCTTTCTTTGATGGCCGGCGGCGAGAACGCCGACAGGCTGGACGGCCGCATGCGTCGCGCGCAAGGCGAGGAGTTCTCGGTACCGCTGCCCGACGTAATCAGAAAGTGTCATGCCATCGCCGGCCATTCGCGTCCGCATGTAATGGCCATGCTCAAGCGAATGGAGAAACTCAACCTCGTGTCGCTCGAACCCGGCCGGTCCGATCGCCCGAGCACCGCCTCGGCACGCTATTCCGCGCAGGACGGTGCAACGAGCCGGCAACTGGTCACGTTCGATCCCGTGCGAATCACCGAGCGTGCCCAACAGGTGGCGGACCACGATCTCGATCTCTCCATTAGCAGCGAACTGGAACTGATCGAACTGGACGACCTGGAAGCCCTGATCGGCGTCGAAAAGAAGGTGATTCTCAACAAACTCTCCCACGCGGAAATCGCGGAAGACCTTTTTGCGTTTCGCAAGACCAAGGTGCTGAATTACGTCGAGGAGAAAGGCATTAGCTATTTCTCGCGCCGCAATACCCGCGGTCTGAGCGACCTGAAGTCGCTCGACGATCTGGAGTATGTCGACCAACGAACCTTGTTCGAAGCGGTGAGCGCGTTCGACACATACGACCTCGCAAAACTGCTTTCCGCCATGACGGGTCAACCGGTCGGCGAGCGGCTGCTTTCGGTAATGACCGAAGCGAGAAAGAAAGAAGTCTCGTGGGTCATGCGTCGCGAGATCAAGATCGATCCGCTCGAAGTCGCCGAGATCGAAGAACGCTTTCTCGAGATCGTGCGAACGATCAAAGCTCCGGCGGCCATGGCTGCGCCGCTTTCCAATCTGGGCGCCTGACGCGCAGCACGCAAACGGCAGGCCGTATCGGCTTCGAGGTTCGAAGTCGCGGCCGGCCATTCGAGAGGACATATGGATCTGTTGACGCTATTTGGCGCGGTGTTCGGCGTGACGGCGATCGTCGCGGGTTTCTCGCTCGAGGGCGGCCACTTTACTTCGCTGTTTCAGTTGGAGGCGTTCGTCATCGTTCTGGGCGGCACCTTCGGTGCAGTGATGATTCAGAACACCTGGGCGAGGTTTTTCGACGGCATCAAGCAACTGCGCCTTGCTTTCGTGAAAGCGCGGCAGGTCGATCGCGAGAGTCTGTCAGTTCTGCTCGAATGGGGCGATCAGGCGAAGTTGAACGGCATGCTGGTGTTCGAGTCGATCGAGGCGGGCGGCATCAATCCATTTGCCAAGCGAGGTCTTGAGTTGCTGGCAAACGGTGTTTCGACGGCCGTGCTGGAAGACGCCTTGCAACGGGAACTGGATGCGTATGAGCGCAATCACATGTTGGCCGCGCGGATCTGGCAACAGGCAGGCGGTTACGCACCGACGTTCGGTATTCTCGGCGCGGTGCTCGGTCTGATTCAGGTGACCGGTCATATGCTTGAGCCCGCGCAACTCGGGCAAGGTATCGCCGTGGCTTTCGTTGCGACGCTATACGGCCTTGCTTTGGCGAATCTGGTCTTTCTGCCGTTGTATGGAAAGATCCGGGCGCAAGTGGACAGCGAATTGCGTTTCAGGCGTTTATATCTCGACGGCTTGCTCGCGATCTCGCGCAAGGAGTCGCCTCACACCATCGAGACGCGGCTCGCGGGTGATGTGCGGGAAAGATCGGCCGAGTTGCTGGGCTAGTGTGCTTCGACGGCAATCACACATAATCTCGGGTGCAAACTTTTCGGATATGAACACCTCCTCGGGTAACAAGCGCCTCATGGCGGACAAAACGGGCTACGACGCCGCCGATGAAGGCGAGGCGCAATCCGGGCGCTGGCTGATCTCTTACTCCGACCTCATCACCACGTTGATGGTGTTGTTCCTCGCACTCTACGTGCTGCAATTGGCCAAAACGAGAGAACTCGAAATCAAGGCCCTGGAGCGCCACGTGGTGACGGAAGCGGCGTCCGCCACGCCGGATGTTTCGAAGAAGCAGCTCCTTTCTCTGCTGGAGCCGCTGCGGGACAACCGCCAGATTACGATTTCGAACGCGGCCCAGGGCGTGGAGATCGCCATCAACGCAAAAATTCTATTCAATTCTGGCGATGCGCGTTTATTGCCGGACTCATTCGACGTGTTGAATCAGATTGCCGGCGTGCTGCGCGAGCGATCGAAGAACAACATTCTCGTGGAAGGGCATACAGACAATGTGCCCATTTCCACGGCGAAATACGAATCCAATTGGGAGCTGTCTTCCGCGAGGGCCGGCGCGGTGGTTCGTTTTTTCGCCGACAAAGGCATCGAAGCGCACCGGATGGCAGCGATCGGCCGGGCCGACAATTTCCCGCTGATCATCGGCGATGACGCAGCGGCGCGCGCAGCGAATCGTCGCGTGACGATTCTCGTCGAGTACTAGGTTGTCGCCTACGCAGAGCAAGCTGGCGCACGCCCGGCAGCATTCAGGCTTCCATTTTCCATTCGCGCTAGAGTATCGACAGTAGCGTCGGCGCAATGACACGGATCCGACGCAAGAGAAAATTGTCGAGATCCCTTATGCCCGTCAACACCCCGCCTGATCCACTCGGCGCTGCATGCACTTCATTGGGCGGCTTTCTGCGCGATCGCCGCTCACGTTTGCAACCGGCACCGGACGCGCCGAGCCGGCGTCGTACACCGGGTTTGCGGCGCGAAGAAGTGGCGGCGCGGGCTAACGTCAGCGTCGCGTGGTACACATGGCTGGAGCAGGGGCGTGGCGGCCTGCCCTCGAACGAGGTGATTGAACGGCTCGTGCGTGCGTTGGAACTCGACGCGGCGGGCCGCGAGATGCTGTTCCTGCTCGCGCAACAGCGACCGCCGCCGCTTGGCCCGTTCGCGCCGCAGCAAGTCACGCCGGCATTGCAGAGAGTACTCGATGGCATGCCGAGCAGTCCCGCCATCGTGAAGACGCCGACGTGGGACGTGGTGGCCTGGAACGCGGCCGCGGTCGCGGTGCTCGGCGACTACGCCGCGGTGCCGGCGCGCGAGCGCAACGTGCTCAGACGTCTGTTCGGCGGGCCGGCCGTGCGTGAAAGCCAGCCGGATTGGGAGGAAAGCGCGCGTGCCGCGCTCGCGGTGTTTCGCATCGATATCGCGCGTATCGGCGGGTCTGCGGAAGCTGCGGCGCTTGTCGTCGAACTGCAGGCGAGCAGCGCGGACTTCCGCCGCTTATGGGCGGAGAACGACGTGCGCAGTCACTGGATCGGCATGAAGCGTCTGCGCCACTCGCAGGCCGGCCCGATCACGCTGGAGTATTCGGCCTTCGCCGTAGATGGCGGCGAAGGTCTGAGCATGGTCGTCTTTGCGCCGGCCTCGGCCGCGGACCTTCGCGCCGTGCAAACGCTCATCGCGCGAACCACTCAAGCTGCGTGACCAACGATCGGGCGTGTGTCGCGAAAGCGGCGAATTGCAATGCTGCGTATCGCCGGAATCCGCGGATACATGCCGATACGAACCCGCGTTTATCCTTGTTGCGCGAGCAGGGCTTGAATCTTCGCTTCCGTTTTCGCATAGTCGCCTTCGCCAAAATGCGTGTAGACAATGCGGCCCTGCTTGTCGAGCAGATAGAACGCCGGCCAGTACTGATTGTTGTACGCGTTCCAGGTCGCATAACGATTGTCCTGTGCGACGGGATAAGTGATGCCGAAGCGTTTGATGGCGGTTTTCACGTTGTCGGTATCGCGCTCGAACGGATACTCGGGCGTATGCACACCGATCACCGTCAACCCTTGGTCCTTGTATTTCTGATTCCAGCTTTTCACGTAAGGCAGCGTGTTGATGCAATTGCCGCAGGTGTAAGTCCAGAAATCGACCAGCACCACCTTGCCGCGCAATTGCTGCAACGTGAGCGGATCGCTGTTGAGCCACTGCGAAATGCCGGTGAATTCGGGCGCCGCCGCGTTGGCTGCGAGGCCGGGCGCGACCGGTTCGGGCGACCCCGCGAAAGCGGCAATGCCGCTCGCGGCCGCGGCGGCGAGCGCGCTTGCGACGGCGAGCGTTTTGATCTTGGAGGCGGAGAGCATGTCAGTGTCCTTCAGGAAGAGGCTAAAAACGGCAGTTCGCGTATCGGCCGCGAATGACCGTATTGAAGCGTCCACAGGTATCTGGCATGTGTCGCCCAAACCGCGCGGGTGCAATGTTGTGTATCTGTACGAGGTCCAGATACACTGCGACACAAATCCGCGTGCGAGCCAGGCTATAAAGCAGGCATTGCCAAAACACGGAGAGCACCATGAGCGCCGACTTGCTGCAAGGATCCTGCCATTGCGGGGCCGTCAAATTCGAAGTGCGTAGCCCGGTCACCCCGGCCGGCCGCTGCAACTGCAGCCTGTGCCGCCGCAAGGGCGCGTTGATGACGCCGCCGTTCCCGGCAAGCGAGTTGAAGATCCTGAGCGGCGAAGATTCATTGACGCTCTACCAGTTCAACACGCGGGTGGCCCGGCACTATTTCTGCAAGCATTGCGGCATCTATCCGTTTCATCAGACGCGTAAAGACCCGCAGTTGTGGCGAGTCAACATCGGTTGCCTGGAAGGCGTCGATCCGTATAGTCTGGAAGCCGGAGTCGCGGACGGCGCGAGCCTCTCCGTGCTGGAGGACGCATGAAACGCCTGCTGGCTATCGCCGTCTTCCTGACCGGCGGCCTTGCCGCCGAACTGGCGCATCCGGTGCAGTGTTCATTGATGGTTGCGAGCCGGGTGAAATTGAAACGCCAAAAGAGATGATGCATTGATGGAAACCATCGATCACGTACTGATTGTCGACGACGACCGCGGCATCCGCGAATTGCTGGCCGGTTATCTCGAGAAGAACGGCATGCGCGTGTCGCTCGCGGCGAACGGGCGCCAGATGCGCGCGGCGCTGGAGCAGGGCGCGCCCGATCTAATCGTGCTGGATCTGATGATGCCCGGCGAGGACGGTCTGGTGCTGTGCCGCGAACTGCGCGCCGGCAAATTCCGTGCTGTGCCGGTACTGATGCTGACGGCGCGCAACGAGGAGGCGGACCGCATCGTCGGACTGGAAATGGGCGCGGACGACTATCTGCCCAAGCCCTTCGCCGTGCGCGAGTTGCTGGCGCGCATCCGCGCCGTACTGCGGCGCGCGCGCATGCTGCCGCCCGGCATGCAGGTGACCGAATCGGCGCCGATGCTGGCGTTCGGCGACTGGCGCCTCGACACCACCGCGCGTCATCTGCTGGACGCCGAAGGCACCATGGTCGCGCTGAGCGGCGCCGAGTACCGCTTGCTGCGCGTGTTTCTCGATCATCCGCAGCGGGTGCTGACGCGCGATCAACTGCTCAATCTCACGCAGGGCCGCCAGGCCGATCAGTTCGACCGTTCGATCGATCTGATGGTGAGCCGTCTGCGTCAACGCTTGCGCGATGTCGCGCGCGAGCCGCGTTACATCAAGACGCTGCGCAGCGAGGGTTACGTGTTTTCCGCGGCGGTGACGGCCATCGGGGATCCGCAATGACCCGCTGGTCCTGGCTGCACTGGCCGCGCACGCTGTTCGCGCGGCTCGCGCTGATTCTGTTCGTCGGCCTCGCGCTGGCGCAGACCTTGTCGTTCTGGCTCACGCTGACCGAGCGCGACCAGACCATGACCAACGTGATGATGGGTTACATCGAGCGCGAAGTGAGCAGTTCGGTGGCGCTGCTCGATCATCTGCCGCCGAACGAACGCGCGCAGTGGCTGCCACGGCTCGCGCGGCGCAGCTACGAGTTCATCCTGGGTCCGGGCATAGCCGGCAGCCCGATCGATGCGCATCTGTCCGAGCGTGTGGCGCAGTCCATCGCGGACGGCATCGGCACGCGATATCCGCTCACGGTGAATGCCGTTCCCGGCGACAAGGAACGCTTGCAGGTTCATCTGCAATTGAGCGACGGCACGCCGCTGACCATCGACATGCGCCCCATGTCGGGCGCGCCGTTGTCGCGCTGGCTGCCGCTCGTGCTGGCGTTGCAACTGGCGGTGCTCGTGGCGTGTTGCTGGCTGGCGGTGCGGCTCGCCACGCGTCCATTGCATCAGCTGGCGCTCGCGGCTGATACGCTCGGCCCGGATTTGAAGGCGGCGCGCCTGCCGGAGGACGGGCCGTCGGAAGTGTCGCGCGCCGCGCGCGCCTTCAACGCGATGCAGGATCGCATCGCCACCTATATGACCGAACGCATGCAGATTCTGGCGGCGATTTCGCACGACCTGCAAACGCCGATCACACGCATGCGCCTGCGCGTCGATGTGATGGACGACGACGCGCAGGGCGCGAAGCTTCGCCAGGATCTGCAGGAAATGGAAAGCCTGGTGAAGGAGGGCGTGACGTACGCGCGCACGCTGCATGGCGCGACTGAAGTGCCGTGCCGCGTGGACCCCGACGCACTGCTCGACAGTCTCGTCTGCGATTATGTCGACGCCGGTCAGGCGGTCAGCCTGGAAGGGCGGCTCGGCGATTCGCTGGTGACGCGTCCGCAAGCCTTGCGCCGCATACTCGGCAACCTGGTGGACAACGCGCTGAAATTCAGCGGCGCGGCCGAGATCACGGCGGCCAGTTTGCCGAGCGGAGAGACAGCGATCGCCGTACTCGACCGCGGCCCCGGCATACCGGCGGAGTCGCTGGAAGCGGTGTTCGAGCCGTTCTACCGGCTCGAAGCGTCACGCAATCGCGATACCGGCGGCACGGGGCTCGGCCTTGCCATCGCGCGGCAACTGGCCATGGCAATGGACGCGACCCTCACGCTGCACAACCGTTCCGGCGGCGGTCTGGAAGCGCGCTTGACGTTGAGGAACCTGCGCAACGCGTAGCGGCCGTCGCGAATCATCAGGCGCCCGACCTCAGCGGATCAGCGCCAGGTATTGATGCAGCGACTGAATCGCGGCCGCTCCTTCGCCGACCGCGGCGGCGACCCGCTTGACCGACCCGCTACGCACGTCGCCCACGACGAAGATGCCGGGCCGGCTGGTCTCCAGATAATGCGGCGGGCGGTCCGACGACCACTGTGGCATTGCATCGGGACCGGTGAGCACGAAGCCGTGCTTGTCGAGCGCGACGCAATCACCTAGCCAGCCGGTACTCGGCTGCGCGCCGAGAAACAGGAACACATGGCGGATCGGTTTCTCCTCGATGTGGCCTTGACTGTCCCACTTGATCGATTCGAGTTGCGTCTCGCCGTTCAGTTCGACGATCTGCGTGCGCACATGAACGCTGATGTTCGCCGCGGCTTCAATGCGTCGGATCAGATAGTTCGACATGCTCGCGCTGAGTCCGTCGCCGCGAATCACGATATGCACGTGACGCGCGAATCCCGACAGAAACACAGCGGCCTGCCCAGCCGAATTTCCCCCGCCGACGATGATCAATTCCTGGTTGTTGCAGAACGCGGCTTCCATATAGGTCGCGCTGTAGTAGATGCCGCTCCCCTCGAATTCTTCGAGGCGCGGCAGCAGCGGTTTCCGATACCGCGCGCCGGTCGCTATAACAACCGCGCTGGCATAAACGTGCTCGCCGTAATTAAGGCGCAGGTGAAAGGGCGGCGCGTTCTCACATTCGATGCCGAGTACTTCGATGGGTACGCCGACTTCCGCGCCGAACTTGCGGCATTGAGACAAGCCACGGCCGGCGAGCGCTTGCCCTGAAATGCCGGTAGGGAATCCGAAGTAATTTTCTATTTTCGAACTGGTGCCGGCCTGGCCGCCTGGCGCCTTGGTGTCGACCACCGCGACTCTCAGCCCTTCTGAGGCAGCGTACACCGCGGCCGCGAGGCCTCCCGGTCCCGCGCCGACCACGACCACGTCGAACCGCTCGCCGTTCAGCCGGTCGGGGCTCAGCCCGATCGCATCGGCCACCGCGCGGTTGGTCGGCTGCTTCAGCACGTTGCCTTGCCCGGTGACGATCACCGGTATGTCGGCTTCGGTCGCGTCGTAACGCTCGAGCAGCCCTTTGGCTTCCTCATGCTCGACGATATCGAAGTAGGCGAAAGGCTGCGCGTTGCGGCTCAGGAAATGCCGCAGCACGAGCGTACTCCACGAAGCCGAACTGCCGATCACCAGCGTGCCGCCGTGCTGATCCTGAATGAACGCGACGCGCCGCAGGATATAGGCGCGCATGATCGTTTCGCTCAACTCCGCTTCCGCGACGACGAGCGCCCGCAGCGATTCCTCGTCGATCACGATCACTTCGCAATCGCTGGTGGCGCGTGCCGTCGCGACCGCGCCGCGGCCGGCGAGCGTTCCCACTTCGCCGGTGAAGCTGCCGGGGCCGTGCGTGCCGAGAACGTGATGCTTGTCTCCGGCGCCTCGCGACGCTTCGATCGTGCCGGAGACGATGGTGAACATGGGAATGTGCCGTTCACCTTCAGTGAACAGAACGTCGCCTGCTTTCAGCCGCCGGCGTTCGCCATATCGTTCGAGCACCGCAAACTGCTTTTCATTGAGCCTTGGAAAAATCTGATGATGACGGCTGCCGCCCGCCACCAGGTCTTCGGGTCTGCTTGACGATTTATTGCCCATGGAGCGTTCCGAATGGAGGGCGCGTGTTGCGCGCCGGGGTGAACTCGCGGCCGGATGCCGCATTGGCGCGAACGGTCCGAATGATCGGAGAGGACGGCGGACCGTCTTGTCCGCAGAGATTGTGCGCCTGAGTTTAGTGGTCGGTAAAGTGCGAAAAATAGGGGTATGCCGCTTGCCAGCGGGCGGCTGCTCTCCATTTACATGCACGCTGCATGGTTTAACCACTGGGCGCGGAACGTTTCTTCATACCAAACACCAAGCTTTCATATCTGGCGAGGTACATTGTCGAGGAACGATTGTTCGGGGAGCAACACTCATGATCAAGCATCGCGTCCTTGCCGCGCTTCTATGCGCGGCAACCTTCATGTTCGCGCCGCTCAGTTACGCGCAATACACCACCGACTGGCTGGGCAATACGTTCGGCACACTCGCCACGCATGTGGGCAACACCGCGCGTTCGCTGTGGGTCGCGCCCGAAGGCGTGATCTACACGGCTTCGTTGTGGGACGAGAACGAGGGCGGCGTCGCGATCTATCAGAACGGCCAGAGCCTCGGCTCGATCGGCACGCACGCCGACTTCCAGGGCAGCGCGATTACTGGCAATGGCACGTCGATCTTCGTAGCGTTGCAATACAACAGGTCGTTCGGCAGCGGCTCGGTGGGACGCTACAACCGTGCCACGCAGACGCGCGACCTGATCATTCCCGTCAGCGTGTGGACTTCGATACCGCATGCCGATGTCATCACCGGACTCGCGACCGCGGGCTCATTGCTGTATGCCAGCGACTTCTTCGGCAATCGCGTACGTGTCTTCACGACCGACGGCGTCTGGCAGCAGGACATCAAGGTATCGGCTCCCGGCGCGTTGGCGCTGGATAGCGTGGGCAACCTGTGGGTCGCGCAGCAGAGCGCGGGCACGATCGTCGAATTCAGTCCGGCCGGCGCGCTGCTCAATACGATTCAGATGCCGGCGGCGTCGCGGCCTTCCGCGTTGTATTTCGATACCGCGTCCGGGCAACTCATGGTCGGCGACCAGGGGCCGGACATGAACATCAAGCGCTACACGATTGCGGGCACGCCGGCGCTTGCCGGCACATTCGGCGTTCAGGGCGGCTATCTCGACACTAGCAGCGGCATCAAAGGGCAGGTGGGCGACAAGCGCTTCACACGCGTGGCGGGCATCGGCAAGGACGCCGCCGGCAACCTGTACGTGTTGAACAATCCGTGGGGCGGCGGCTGGGACCTCGGCCGCAACGGCGCTACCGACCTTCACGCGTACGACAGCGCCGGCAACCTCGAATGGAAATTGCAGTCGCTCAATTTCGAAGCGATCGCCGCACCGGACCCATCGACGGACGTGGCCTACTTCTATAGCGGCACGCACATCTACACCGGCACGGCGGGCGGCACCTTCGTCGCGAACACGGTCGATCCGTTCACGTATCCGTCCGATCCGCGCCTGAACATGAACGACACGCAACGCGGCCAACACTTCGGCCAGCTCGTCACGGTCGGTGGCAACCGGATTCTGGTGGCGTCCGGACAGAACCCAGGCATCTTCAACTTTTTTCATTTCAACCCGGCGAGCGGCTACATAGCGATTCCGGACGCGTCGATTCCGGGGACGGCGTTCAATACGAACCTGCAGGTCACGGGCGGCTTTTGCATCGACAGCCGGGGCGATGTGTGGGCCGGGCTGGACCGGACCAATCACATCTATCACTATCCGCTCGCCGGCTTCGACGGCAATGGCAAGCCGTCATGGGGACCGGCGGTTACGATTTCCATTCCGCAAAGCATCCGGCCGCTCACGCGCATCCTCTACCTTGCGGAGAGCGACACCATGATCCTCGCGCAGGGCATTGCCGGCAGCTGGGACTGGACCGCCATGCAGTCGCGCATCGAGGTCTATCACGGCTGGAGCGCGGGTAACACCACGCGGCCCGATCCGGTGATCACGCTCACCAGTGCCAATCCCAAGTCGATCACGGCGGCGGGCAATTATCTGTTCGTCGGCTACGTGCACACGGTGCCCAATATCGACGCTTTCAATCTCACCACCGGCCAGCTCGTTACCACGCTGATCAATTCGAGTCCCGCGACCGTGGATGTCGGCAACGATGTCGATTCGATGTACGGCCTGCGCGCGTATCTGAGAGCGGCGGGCGAGTACGTGATCACGAAAGACAACTACAACGGATCGAGCATCGTGGTGTATCGCTGGACGCCGTGACGGCCGTGCGCATAGGCATGGCACGCCATCCTTCGGATAAGATACGGCCCGCGCCGCAATTTTTCGAACACAGGGAGTGGTTTCAATGATTCAACCGGGCAACGTATTCAAGGACAACCTCGCGCAGATGCCGGGTATCGACGCAATCGCGCGTATCGATCTGGTGGACGGCAAGGGCGCCGTGGTGGCCAGCATCGAGAACAAGCCGGGCAAGCAGGGATCGCTGGCGGTGTACAACTATCTGCAGCAGACCTTCGGCACGCTCGACGCCAAAGCGGCCGAGCATGGTCTCGTCGTGTTCGCCGAGCACACGGCCGATGCGCGTCACCGTCCGGGCGCGCATCCGAACGTCGATATCCTGCTCGCGATTGCCGCGGGCGGAGAGGCTTTGCGGATCGATGTGATCGCTGCGGGCTGAACTGGGTTGGTGATAATCGGTGCGGCGCTGCTGAACGAGCCGGTACGCGCGGCCGCGCCGTGCCGTGCCGATCAGGCGACGCCGGCTGCATGCCGGCGTCGTCCATCGAGACACGCTCAGTTCAACCAGCCCTTGATCGCCTCCGACATCGTGGCGGTCGAAATGCCGTAGCGGTCGTGCAGTGTCGGCAACGCGCCGGCATCGAGGAACGCATCGGGCAGTCCCACTTGCCGGAAATGACACGCCACGCCCGCGCGCATCAGTTCGGCCGCGACCGCCTCGCCCAGACCGCCGATCACCGTATGGTTCTCGGCGACCACCACGAGCCGTCCCGAGCGCTTCGCTTCGCGCACGATCGTTTCCGTGTCGAGTGGCTTGATCGTCGGCACAT
Organism: Paraburkholderia sp. BL6669N2; assembly: GCF_003387275.1. Taxonomy (NCBI): domain Bacteria; kingdom Pseudomonadati; phylum Pseudomonadota; class Betaproteobacteria; order Burkholderiales; family Burkholderiaceae; genus Paraburkholderia; species Paraburkholderia sp. BL6669N2. The sequence continues at coordinate 4,554,136 of NZ_QUNA01000002.1, forward strand.
GCAGCACGGCGACGCCGATCCGGTCGCTTTCCAATGCCTTCGCCACTTCGAGTGCGCGCATGGTCATGATGCCCGACGAGATGACCAGTACTTCGGCGCCGTCGCGCAGCAGCTTGGCTTTGCCGAGTTCGAAGGTGTAGTCGTATTCGTCGAGTACGGCCGGCACATTGCCGCGCAGCAGGCGGGCATAGACGGGGCCCTTATGTGCGGCGATCGCGGGCACCATCTGCTCGATGTCGAGCGCATCGCACGGATCGATCACGGTCATGTTCGGCATGGCGCGCATTAAGGCGAGATCTTCCGCGGCCTGGTGACTCGGACCGTAGCCGGTCGTCAGGCCCGGCAGCGCGCAGACGATCTTCACGTCGAGATTGTCTTCGGCGATCGTCTGATGCATGAAGTCGTACGCGCGGCGCGTGGCGAATACCGCATACGTAGTGACGAAAGGCTGTGCACCTTCATGCGCGAATCCCGATGCCGCGCCCATCAGCAATTGCTCGGCCATGCCCATCTGGTAGAAACGCTCCGGAAACTCCTTCGCGAAGATGTGCAGGTCAGTGTATTTGCCGAGGTCGGCCGTCATGCCGATCACGTTCTGCTTTTGCCGCGCCAGTTCGACCAGCGCGTGGCCGAAGGGTGCGGACCGCGTGACCTGTCCTTCGCCCGCGATCGAGGCGATCATCGCGGAGGTCTTCAGGCGCGGTTTGCTCGCGGTTGCGTTGCTCATGCTTGTCTCCCTTCTTTGAGTGCTTCCAGCGCCAATTGCCATTCATCGGCATCGACGCGGATAAAGTGGTTCTTCTCGCGTTGTTCGAGGAACGGCACGCCGCAGCCCATGCGCGTGTCGGCGACGATGATGCGCGGCTGCGCCTCAGGATGCGCGCGCGCCGCATCGAACGCGGCCGCCACCGCGGCGATATCGTTGCCGTCCACGCGTTGCGTGAACCAGCCGAACGATTCGAGTTTTTCGACGAGCGGCTCGAACGCCATGATCTGCGTCGACGGGCCATCGGCCTGCTGGTTGTTCACGTCGACCACGGCGATCAGGTTGTCGAGCTTCCAGTGACTCGCGGACATCAAGCCTTCCCAGATCGCGCCTTCGTCAAGTTCGCCGTCGGAGAACAGCGTGTACACGAACGACTTCGACCCCTTGCGCTTCAATCCGAGGCAGCGGCCCACCGCGATCGTCAAGCCCTGGCCGAGCGAGCCGCCGGACATCTCCATGCCGGGCGTGTAACTCGCCATGCCCGACATGGGCAGGCGGCTGTCGTCGCTGCCATAGGTCTCGAGTTCCTCGGCGGGCAGAATGCCGGCTTCGAAGAGCGCCGCATACAGCGCGATCGCGTAATGCCCGTTCGACAGCAGGAAACGGTCGCGCTCTTCCCAATCGGGATCTTCCGGCCGGTGGCGCATCGCGCCGAAGTAAGCGACTGCGAGAACATCGGCGATGTCGAGTGCCTGACCGATATAACCCTGGCCCTGGACCTCACCCATCAACAATGCGTTTCTACGGATACGGTATGCGTGTTCGGCAAGGGTTGCCGTCGGCACGCGTTCTGGACTGTTCATGTTGTCTCCTGTGATCAGTCGTAAAGAGTAAGAAGGGTTCAGCGGTTCACGGACTTCGCGGGCACCAGAAACACGAGGCAGGCGCCGAGCGTGACGGCCACCGAGATAAAGATCAGCCCGGCGGTCGATTTGCCTGTCAGGTCGTTGAGCCAGCCGACAATCGCCGGAGAAAAGAAGCCCGCAAGATTGGCGACGCAGTTCACCGCCGCGATCCCGGCTGCGGCCGACATGCCGCCGAGCAACGCGGTCGGCAACGACCAGAACTGTGAAGACGACGCGAGAATGCCGGCCGCGGCGATGCTCAGACAAACAATAGAGGCCGGCACACTGCCGATGGCCGGCAGCAGAATGAAGCCCGCTGCGGCGATCAGCATCGGAATCGCCAGATGCAGACGGCGTTCACGATGACGGTCCGCACTCATGCCGACCAGCGGCAGCGCGATGATGGCGCACAGATAAGGAATCGCGGTGAACACGCCGATCCACAGCGGGTCGGCCACACCCGATTTGCGGATGATGGTCGGCAGCCAGAACGTCAGGCCATATTGACCGAGCACCACGCAGAAGTAGATGGCCGCCATCAGCCACAAGCGGCGGTCGCCGATGAACGATTTGACCGACACGTGGGCGATCTTATGCGCGTTGTCGCCGGCCACGTTGCGGGCGAGCAGCGTCTTTTCGGAGTCCGTCAGCCACTTCGCTTTCGTGATGCCGTCGTCGAGATAGAGCAGGATTGCGACGCCGAGCACGAGCGAAGGCACGGCTTCCAGCAGGAACAGCCACTTCCAGCCGGCCATGTTCATCGCGCCTTGCAGCGAGTGCATGATCCAGCCCGACAGCGGGCCGCCGATAATGCCGGCCAGCGGAATCGCCATGAAGAACAGCGACAGCGCTTTGGCGCGGCGCGCAGCGGGAAACCAGTAAGTCAGGTAGAGAATCACACCGGGTGCGAAGCCCGCTTCCGCGACGCCGAGCAGAAAGCGCAGCACATAGAAGGTTGTAGGCGACTTCACGAAGATGAACGAAGCGGAGATCACAGCCCACGTCAGCATGATCCGCGCGAGCCACTTGCGCGCGCCGACGCGATGCAGCACCAGGTTGCTCGGCACCTCGAATAGGAAATAGCCGAGAAAGAAAATTCCCGCGCCCATGCCATACACGGTTTCGCTAAAGCGCAGATCGTTGAGCATCTGCAGCTTCGCGAAGCCGACGTTGACGCGGTCGAGATAAGCGCCGAGATAACACAGCATCAGGAATGGGATCAGGCGACGGCTGACTTTCGCGTAGGTCTTCGACTCGAAGCTCGTCGAGTCCGTTTGCGGCAGCACGTCGGCGGCAAGGGATGCCGCGGGGTATTTCGGTTTCATGTGCGTCTCCTTCCATGGCTCCGGGTTGGCCCGGATGCCGGTCATGTTGCCGCTCCTCACGAGCGGCAACGCGTCGCTATCAATCAATGAATCAGCATGCCGCCGTTCACGTCGAGGGTGATGCCCGTGAGATAGGTCGACAGATCGCTGACGAGGAACAGGCACGCGTTCGCCACGTCGCTCGCGTTGCCGAGTCGGCCGAGCGGAATGCCCTTGATGATGTCGACGCGCATTTCCGCGGTGAGCTTGTCGCCGGTGATATCGGTTTGAATCAGGCCGGGTGTGATCGAGTTCACGCGAATGCTGTCGCCGCCGAATTCGCGAGCCATTGCGCGCGAGAGACCGAGCACGCCGGCCTTCGCCGCGCTGTAATGCGGGCCGCCGAAGATGCCGCCGCCGCGTTGCGCGGAGACCGACGACATGCACACGATGCTGCCGCCTTTCTGCTCTTTCATGGCCGGCAGCACGGCTTGCGACATGTAGAGCGTGCCGCGCAGATTCACGTCGACGACAGCGTTGAAGCCTTCGGCGGTGATGTCCAGTGTGCGCACCGGCTGCGTGATGCCGGCGTTGTTGATGAGGCCGTCGATGCGGCCGTAGCGCTCGAGTGTCGCTTTGGCGGCCGAGACGCACGCGTCTTTGTCGGTGACGTCGCAGGCGAGGCCGAGATGCACGCCGCCGAGATCGGCGGCGGCACGCTTCGCGTCTTCTTCGCGTAGATCGAGTATGACGATGCGGGCGCCCTGAGCGGCGAGTGCCTGAGCGGTTGCCTTGCCGATTCCGCGCGGTGAGGCGGCGCCGGTCACGATGACGACTTTGTTCTCCAACAGCATGATTGTCTCCTGAGTGTTGATGTGATGGCCGAAGTGTCTACTGCGCGGCCGGTCGCATCAACGACGTACTGCTCAACTATGTTTGAGAAATTTTCAGGTGACGTGCTGCTTCAACGCAGGTGCCGCATGCTGCGACGCCGCATCTGGAATGTCTTGCGAGCGCGGTGCAGGAAAACCCTGGCAAGGATCGAAGCCGCTCTCAGGCTTTGCGCTCCATGCGCCCGACCTCGCGCTCGATCCACGCGATAAAGCGCGTGACGCGCGGCAGTTCGGCGTTTTGCGGCGGATAGACCAGATGATGCGCGCCGACCTCCACGGCGTGCGTGTCGTCGAAGACCGGCACGAGCACGCCTTCCTTGATCCGGACCGAGGCGAGCATCACGCTTTCGAGCGCGATGCCGAGGCCAAGCGCCGCCGTTTCCAGCGACATGTACGAGCGATCGAAAGAGAAGTCGAAGGTCTTATGGGCGGCCGACACGCCGGTGCGTCCGAACCACTGCTTCCATTGCACGAGCGGCGTCTCCGAGTAGATCAGCCGATGTTGCAGCAGATCTTCGGGCGTCTTCACCGGATTGTTCGCCAGATATTGCGGCGACGCGAGCGGCGCGATGAACTCGCCGCGCAGCGTTCTGACTTCAAGGTCGCGCCAGTTCGCGTAGCCGTGGCGCAGATCGATGTCGTAATAACCGCTGGTAAACGAGACGTCCTCATATGAGCAGGCGAGATTCAACTGGATATCGCCATTGGCCTCCTGGAACGACGCAAGCCGCGGCAGCAGCCACATGAGCCCGAAGCTGGGACTCGAATGCACGCGCAGGATATCGACGTCGGTGCGGCTCGATGCGCGCTCAGTGGCGCGGCTCAGATCGGCCAGCGACCCCGTCACGTCGGACAGATAACGCTCGCCGGTCGGCGTGAGGACGAGCCCACGACCCGAGCGATAGAAGAGCGGCTGGCCGATTACCGACTCCAGGTTGCTGATCTGATGACTGACCGCCGATGCGGTCAGCCCGAGCTCTTCCGAGGCCCGGTTGACGCTTTTTGTTCTGGCCACGCTCTCGAACGCGACGATGGCCTTGACCGGTGGAATGCGCATAGTGGAATTTTTTTCAGATGCAGTTGAATGAAACCGCCTTGTTCGCACGCCATTCGCACTGCCATTCTGTCGACAAGCCGCGCAGCCAGGGATGTATGGGGTCCTGTCGGTACTAACCCGGCAGTTTCACTGCCGCCAGGCGGCTAAATCATAAACATAGGTTGCGCAGTGCAACAACTGTGCAGGAGACGGTAATGGATTATCCGACTTTCCCGGTGAGCGCGCGATCAGCACACGCTCACACGCAGCGCTCTCGTCCTGTTCGCTTCCATATCGAGTAAAGACATTTCGCCGGTTAGCGCCTGTGCGGCGTACTGGCGACTGTCGTACTACGCATTCGCAAAACATGCGCGATGCGCGGAAAACGCGAAAGGAGAAAGGACATGGCTAAGCAGCGTTACTTGTTGACGGCGCGCGCGATCGTCAAGAGCTTTGGACCGACCAGCGTATTGAAGGGCTTCGATATTTCGATTGCCCCCGGTGAAGTGCATGCTTTCCTGGGTGGCAACGGCGCGGGCAAGTCGACGCTGATCAAGATCATCTCCGGTCAGTTCGAGCGCGACGGCGGCACGCTCGAATTCGACGGGCAAGCAATCGGTGCATCCGTCGGCGGGCATATTGCCGCCGGCACCATCGCGGTCGTCAATCAGGAACTTGCGTTGCTGCCGCATCTATCGGTGGCCGAGAACATCGCGATGCCGCGGCTGCGGCGCGGCGCCGCGAAATATAGCGAACGCGCGTCGATGGAGATTGCGGTCGAAGCGCTGTCGCTGATCGATCCGCAGTTCGCGCGTGAATCGTCGGGTCGGCTGGTCGGCGATCTGACCTTGCACGAGCGCCAACTGGTGGAGATCGCGCGCGCCCTCGGTTCGGGCGCGAAGCTGTTGCTGCTCGACGAACCGACCGCCAATCTGACCGCTGCGGAAACGATCCGGCTCTTCGCCGTACTACGGCGCCTCATCGCCGATACGGGACTCGCAGTGCTGTTCGTTTCGCACCGCATGCGCGAGATCCGCCAGATCGCCGATGTCTGCACGATCATCCGCGACGGCAAGACGGCCGTCGATCGCGTCGCGCTCGATGCGATCACGGATCGCGAGATCATCGAATGCATGGGTCAGAGCGTTGTTGTCGATGACGCGGCCGCGCGCGTCGCGGAGTCGGCGGAATCGGGGCAGGCACACCCGGCAGGGGACCAGAGCATCGGTGACGGCGGCGGTCGCATTCACGCGGGCGCATTGCGGATCGAACGCGACGGTGTGGCGATCGAAGTGCCGGCCGGCGCGATTGTCGGCCTCGCCGGAGCGCCGGTGGGTCCGTCTTCGTTGATCGATGCGCTGACCGGCATCGCGCCCGCCGGCTCATGGGCTATTACGCGCGACGGCGCTCGTGTCAGCTATTCGCATCCGTCGGCCGGCGCGCGCGACGGCGTCGGCTTCGTCTCGGGCGACCGCTCGAACAAGGGCGTGCTCGCCACGTTGCCGATCGTCGACAACCTCGTCGCGGCGGCGCGCGTCGTCAACCGGCGCAGTGTCGTGAAGCGCGAGGAGATCGAGCAGAGCACGCGGCTGCTCGACGCCCTGAAGATTCGCGCCGGCTCGCTGTGGGACTTGCCGGCCACACTCAGCGGCGGCACGCAGCAGAAACTGCTGATCGCCCGTTGGTTATTGCTGGCGCCGAGGCTGCTGGTGCTCGAAGAGCCGACCCGCGGCGTGGATATCCGCACGAAGCGCGAAATCTACGCGCTGATTCGCAAGATGGCGCAGCAGGGTACGACGATCGTCTGGTGGTCCACCGAATATATCGAACTGGTCGAACTGTGCGACACCGTGCTCGCATTCGATCTGGACGGCAAGCCCACCGAAGTCCTGCGTCACGCCGACGTCAACGAAACACAACTCGCGGCCGCAACGGGTATGGCCGCCTAACGTCGGTTAGCGCCGCCGCGCGCCAAAACATCATTAAATCTGGAGACAGCCATGAAATCAGCCACTCATCCCATCGCGGAGGCGCAGCCAAAACGCAGCAGAGCGGGACGCCGTTTGCTGTCGGCCTACCGCACCGAAATTGCGATTGCCATTGCGATCATCGTGATCGAACTTGCGGTGGGCACGATCGTACCGGCGGCGCTGTCGGGCGGCAATATTTCCAACGTGACGCAGGCGGCCGCGCCGCTCGTCATCATGGCATTCGGCGTGTTGCTCGTGATCATTACCGGCGGCATCGATCTGTCCGTCGGTTCGGTGTTTTCTTTGACGGGCATGGTGACCGGTCTCGCCATGGCGCATGGCTACGGCGCGGTGGCGAGTAGTGTTGCCGGACTCGCGGTCGGCGTCGGCATCGGCGCGCTCAACGGTGCGCTCGTGACCTTCGTCGGACTCGCGCCGTTCGTCGTGACGCTTAGCACGTATGCGATTGCCGGCAGCCTCTCGTTCATCGTAACCGACGGCCACTCGCTGCCGATCTCCAACCCCGACTACTGGCTGCTCGATTCAGGAACGCTGATTCCCGGCCTGCCGAACTACGCGCTGTGGTGCGTGCTGCTGCTCGTCGCGATCGAATTCTGTTTGCGCAAGGTGGTGGCGGGCCGCTGGCTGTATGCGATCGGCAGCAGCAGTTCGTCAGCCCGCGTGATCGGGATTCCGGTCAACCGCGTGCGGCTCGGCGCGTATCTGCTCTCAGGTTTGCTGGCTTCGTTCGCGAGCATCGTCAGTGTGTCGTACATCAGCAATGCCGAGGCCACCGCGGGATCGAGCCTGATGCTGCAGGCCATCGCGGCCGTGGTGATCGGCGGCGCGAGCCTGTTCGGCGGGACCGGTTCGGCCATCGGCGCGCTGCTCGGCGCGCTGATGATCACGATCATTCAGAACGGCGCGAATCTGATCGGCGTGAACAGTTTCTGGCAAGGCACCGTGACCGGTGTCGTCATTCTCATCGCGGTTCTCGTGGATCGCGTTACCAAAGCCCGGCGTTGAGCACGGGTTCGCAAAAACTATCTGGAAGGAGACACATCATGAACAAGCGCACATTCAGGTCGGCCGGCGCATGCACGAGGCAGCCGGTTGCACGGATCGCAATGGCGTCGATCGTCGCACTCGCCGCGGCATTCGCTTCGCAGATGGCGGTCGCGGCGGACAAGCAGACGGTTGCGTATATCGCGCCGTCGCTGGATATTTCGTACTGGCAGTGGGTCGCGTACGGCGTCAAGCAACGGGCGCAAGAACTCGGCATGGACTATGTCGAGTTCACCTCGGAGAATTCGCCGGCCAAGCAGATGGACAACGTGCGCACGGCCATGACGCGCGGCGTCAACGCCATCGTGATCGGGCCGGTCAGTTCCACCAGCACGCCGCCCGTGCTGCGTCTTCTGAAGTCGAAGTCGGTGCCGGTCGCCTTCACGGGCATCGGCCCGCAGGCGGGGCAGACGGACTATACGTCGGCCGTCACGGCGAATAACTACGATACGGGCAAGGCTCAGGGCGCATACGTATGCAAACTCGCGAAGGATCGCGGCAGCAACAAGGTCGCGATGCTGTCGCTGCCGCAGGATCGGGAGAATGCGCAGAAGTACATGAAGGGCGCGCAGGAGTCGTTCAAGGCCGATGGCTGCGAACTCGTGCAGGTGCTCGAGACGCACGGGCTCACGGTCAACGAAGCGGTGCAGCAGGCCAACGACGTGCTGACCGCTCACCCCGATGTCAAAGCCATCTACGGCATGTACGACGAAGCCGCGACGGGCGCCGCCAAGGCGCTGCAAACGCGCGGTGCTGTCGGCAAGGTGGCGGTCGTCACGGCCGACGGCAGCCCGACGACAATTAAGCTGCTGCGCGACGGCGCGATCCAGGGCATCTTTTTGCAGGAGGCGGTCGGGCAAGGGATCGACGCGACCACGCAGGTGTTCAACGCGCTGAATCATAAGCCGACGACGCAGGAACTCGCGCTGAAGGAACCGCTCGTGACGAAGGAAACGATCGATCAACCGGATGCGCAGGCCACGGTGAAGCGTGTCTATCCGCCGTCCGCGGGCAAGTACTGAGAAAACGGTGTTGACCTGATTGCGCGGCCGTTCGTTTAGTGGTGTTTCGACGCGAGCGCCGCGCGTCGTATAACTTCAAAGGAGGCGCTGTGGACAATCTGCCTATCATCGACCCGCATCATCATCTGTACGATCTGAAGACCGGCAACTACCCTTGGCTGCAAGGGCCGATGCTCGACCGCGTGTTCGGCGATTATTCGGCCATTCGCAAGGACTACCTGATCGATGACTTTCTCGCCGATATCAAAAATCAGAATGTGGTGAAGACGGTTCATCTGCAGGTCGAATACGATCACAACGATCCGGTGGCCGAAACGCGATGGCTTCAGAGCGTCGCGGACAAGCACGGCTATCCGCACGGCATTGTCGGTTTTGCCGATCTGTCTTCGCCGAACGCACAGGCGGTGATCGAAGAGCACTGTCAGTACAAGAATGTGCGAGGCATTCGCCAATGCCTGAATTTCCATCGCGATCCGGTGAAGACGTTTATCGACAGTCCGCATCTGATGAGCGATCCGCAATGGCGGCGCGGCTATGCGCTGCTCAAGGAGCACGACTTGTCGTTCGATCTGCAACTCTATTACACGCAGATGGAAGAGGCGCGTGCGCTAGCGCGCGACTTCCCCGATACGCCGATGGTGCTCAACCACACCGGCATGCCGGTCGACCGTAAGCCCGAAGAGATCGAGGCATGGAAAAAGAGCATGACCTTGCTCGCTTCGGCGGACAACGTTTTCTGCAAGATCTCCGGTCTGGGTATGGGCGACTGGAAGTGGACGGTGGACAGCATCCGTCCGTTTGTCCTGCACGCAATCGAAGCATTCGGCGTGAAGCGCTGCATGTTCGCGAGCAACTTTCCGGTCGACAAGCTGTTCAGTAGCTATGACGATGTGTTCAACGCCTTCAAGGAGATTACGCGGGAGTTCGCGGCGGACGAACGGGCGGCGCTGTTTCATGACAACGCGGAGCGGGTGTACAGGCTGTGAGGGCTATCCGCCGCGCGTCCAAGGCGCCCAGCATTTCGACAATGCCGGCGCGGCTCGCTGATCGAGATCGAATGCGTGGCGATACAGCAAACGTGAGGGGAGTATCGACGCGCTGCCGTCGAGCGCGCTTTTGCCCGCGCGATCACGCGCCCGAACCTGCCGGATATCCTTTCGACCGGCCGAATGCCGGTTGTTCGCGAGTCGCGCGGTTGAGCAGCATGGGGATCTCGTCCAGACCCAGCAGCGTGAGCGCTCCGCCGTACACGAGCCCCGTATCGACATTGATGACGTTGCCGCGAACCATGGGCTCCCGCACCGGCGTATGCCCGACGATCACCGCGGCCACGCCGTCGATGCGGCTGCCCGGGTCCGGCCATCCCGGTGCAAACCGTTGGCACAGTTGCGCGAAGGCCCGGCGCATCGAAATAAAACCTGCTGTCTTGCCAGCGATCCAGCGGGAGCGATCCCAGATCACCTTGCGCCGCACGGGTCCGTTGCGGTCCTCCTGTTCCAGCGCCTGCACCATCTTCGGCCACGATTGCATGGGGACGTTGGCGTGCACGATGCCGACCAGGCCGTCGTCGGTTTCGATTTCGATCGCGTAGGGAAGGGCCGCCATATACGTCACGATGTCGTCCAGCGCCGCTTTGTCGTAGACCATATCGAACAGCCACTCGCCGCCGGTGGATCGAATCGACGCGTTCTTGCCGCCGTAGCGATGCCAACGAACGATTGTGTCTTCATGATTACCGCGCACCGACTGAATGCGATACCGATCCACGAATTCGAGCACGGCCGGCGATTCGATGCCCCTGTCCACCAGATCACCGACGGCAAACAGTCTGTCGCGCGACGGGTCGTAACGGCGCAGCTCCAGCTCTTTCGCAAGCCGGCTGAAACAGCCGTGCAGATCGCCTACGACGAAGTCGCGACCGGCCGTGTTCTTTTTGAAGCGTCGCACGGGTATGAAAGTCTGCTGCATGTTTTCACCGCAATCAGTTGACGTGAAATGACGGAAGACTTCTGTATGGTTGCTGCGTGAAGCCCAGACGGTTGGGCATGGCGCGCGCAGTGTCGCCGCCGTCACACAGTGTTGACCGCCAATTGAGTGCTTTCAGTGTCGATTTGTAACGAGGTGTTTGAACCAGAACGCAGTCCCCATCGCCCCGATCGAGGAAGGGGTGCAGACGGAGCGGCGACATCGTCGCATTGATCCCGTGGCATAGGCAGTGTCTTTTACGCTCGGTTACAAGTGGCGTATCAAAGGCCTCAACGCATCGGCAGGTTTTTTCGACGGTCGTCGTCCGCGCATCGACTTATGTGGCCCGGCTCGCATTGCTGAGCGAAACCGGACACGTCCGCCTTCGTCGCGATCCGGACCGTATTGGCGCGTGAGAAGAGCGATGTTTTTTTCGGTGCGTTCGCGAAACCGCGATGCCGAGTCGGGCCTAAATCGCTCTGACAGGCGCGACTAACAAGGCGCCGCGGGTCGCTAGGAAGCAACCGAAGCCCGTCTTGGGGCGCCCCAAAACGGTTGCCGCCTGCGTCGAACCCGATGGATTTGGCCCGACGCGAGAACGACACGGCGATCCACCGTCAATCGCGCAATGCGCGCTACCCCACATAGTGAGGTGGGCGGACATCGCTTTTCGTCGCCATGCCGCCGGCTCGTTCTGCGGCCACCCGTCTCACGCTTGCAACATCCCGGGCGGGCTCAGTAAAACCTACTTTTGTCGGCTCAATGCCAGCATCTTTGACCGAAGTATTTGTCGAACCATTGCCTGCCAATGGTCCTACGGGTTTTCCACGCTGCAGAAATAATGCGTGAAGCACGGCAAGCGGGCTCCGCTCCTTCGCTTTCCAGTGTCTCAAATCCGAACCATCGCGCGCTGCGAACTCCCTGCCGCACCCTTCCGCCGAAGCGTCGATCATTGCCCAGCAAGGCTTTGAGGCTTGTTGGCATAGCCGTTGCAAATAGAGAGTCACAAGACGAAAAAACATGTTGCAGACGGAAAGCAGCAACAGAACTCCGGCAGCAACAAAAGTCTTCGTAAATCGCGTTCGGGGCGGTCCACGCGTTTTGCGGGGTGCGGCGGGGCCAGCGAAAACGGAAGTCGATAAACAACGACACGGCGATGGATACGGGGTATTCAGCCTCTCGTGATCGTGACGAAGTAAAGCACTGGCCTCGCCACTTTTTCCGTCCTCGTGACGGGCATGAACGCCGCTTCGGCGCACCTGTTCTCAGGTGGCTGCAGACGGCATAAACCGAAGTCAACTTTCACTCTACGGGGGTTAGCATGAAGAACACGATCAAGAAGTTTTGGCGCGAAGAAGACGGTGTGGCGGCGATCGAATACGGCCTGCTGGCCGGCTTGATCGCAGTGGCGATCATTGCGACGGTGACGACGATGGGCGCGAACCTGAGGGCCGTGTTCACGACCATTTCGAACAAGCTGGCCACCGCCGCGGCCTGACGCACCGCGCAGCATCAGGTGCAAAAGCCGATCGCCCGCCCTGGCTCGACGGTCCTTCGAGACAGGGTAGCGACGGCCCCGCCCTTAAAAGAAACGACTCCAGTAAAGAAGGGCAATTTGATCCTCGAAACGGAGCAGGCAATGAACGGGGTTCCTTTTCCGGTTGGACCGTGCGTGATGACGCTGGTACTCATCGCCGCGCTGTGGGATATGCAAACGCGCCGGATTCCTAACTGGTTGGTGGCGGCGGGACTGGTTGTGGCGATACCGGTGCAATGGTTCACACACGGTGTCGTCGACGGAATGCAGTTGTGGTTGGGCGGCATGCTGACCGGCGGCGTGATTTTCCTGCCGGGCTACGCGATGCGGCTGCTGGGCGCGGGCGACGTGAAGCTGATGGCGGCGATCGGCGCTTTCTGCGGCGCTTACGGCGCACTCGAAATTGGTTTGGCGGCCTGTGTGATCGGTGCGATCGGGTCGCTCGCAATATGGTTCCGGCGTCGCCAGATGCGCGCCGGACTGCACGGGGCGGCAGCATTGCTGATCGACTGCGCGACGCCGGGCAACGGCGCGCTGCGCAGGTCGGGCAGCGTGGCTGAAAGCAGTGCGACGGGGACCATGCCTTACGGCATTGCGATAGCAATAGGCAGCGCATGCGTGTTGTTCGCCAGCGTATGACGCGTGCCGGGGGCAGGGCAATAATCAGGGGTTGAAAATGAAAAACGCGCGCGCTGTAACGATGCTGCTGATCGCGACGCTGGCGGGCCTCACCGCGGTGGTGTTCGCCTCGCGCTGGATGGTCTCGCAATCGTCGAATGCCACGACGCGGGTCGTGGTGGCGGCAGCCGATATCAATCTCGGTCAACGGATCGGCCCGGACTACCTCAAGCTCACTGACTGGCCGTCCAACAGTGTGCCGCCCGGCTCGTACACCGACATCCAGAAACTCGACGGCCGCGTGCTGAAGGAAAGCCTGCTGCGCGGCGAACCGATTCTCGATGCGAAGCTCACGCCGGTCGGCACGCTCGGCGGCCTCTCGGCGGTGATCGGCGAAGGCAAGCGCGCCATCACGGTGCGCGTGAACGACGTGATCGGCGTGGCGGGCTTCGCGCTGCCGGGCAATTACGTCGACATCATCGTCAACACGCAAAATGATGCCCGCGATCCAGGCACCCAGCGTGATCAGAACATCTCGAAGATCGTGCTCGAAAAGATTCTCGTGCTGGCCGTCGCCCAGGAAGTGGGCCGCGACGAAACCAAGCCGAAGGTGGTCGACGCGGTGACGCTCGAAGTGTCGCCGGAACAGGCCGAGAAGATCGACCTTGCACGCAGCATCGGCACGCTCTCGCTGGTGTTGCGTAACCAGATCGATCCGAAAGCGATCGACACCGCCGGCGCCACCAAGGCCAGCCTGCTGCAAACGCCGGTCGCCGTGGTGCCCGCACCCGAACCGAAGCCGGTCCATATCGTGCGCAAAGTGGCGGCGCGCGCGCCGGCCAACTGTGTGCGGGTACTCGACGGCGCCGACGTAAGACAAGAATGCTTTTGACAGGCTCGAGCCTGCAGGCCGTGACCGATGCGTGACCGACGTTCAGAGCGGCACGCAAAAAAATGCGGCACATAACGGGGGTAGGACATGAACGCCAGAACCACTCAGCGCGCTAGCGCGCCGCGGCAGCCGCTCGGCCCGCGCGAAGCGAATTCGCGGCTGCCGCGGGGCCGTACCCGGATCGCCGAAGCCTGCACGTGTGTACTGCTGGGCATGTATCTGACGATGCTGCCGGTGGCGCAAGCGGCCGGCCAGAACACCGCAGCGGGCGTGCCCGGATTGCCGGACGTGCCGCTCACGGTGGCGTCGAACGGTTCGGTACATCTGACCATCGCCGCGAGCGGCATGGGCGCGGGTGCTTCGTCCGGCGGGGCGCAGCAGGGCGCCCGTGGTCCGAACTGCAGCGGCCCGGTCGCCGAACACAGCTCGGTGACGATTCCGGTCGGCAAATCCACGATGGTCGATGTGCGCGAACCGGTGAAGAGCCGCAGCGTCGGCAATCCGGCAATCGTGCAGGCCATGCTCGTGTCTCCGCAAACACTGTATCTGCTCGGCTCCGATGTGGGCACCACCAACATGATCGTGCAGGGCCGCAGCGGCTCCTGCACGATCATCGACGTGAGCGTCGGCGCGGATCCCGGCGGTCTGCAACAAACTCTCGCCGCGCTGATGCCCGAGGAAACCGGTATTCAGGTGAAGGCCGCCGCCGACACGCTGGTGCTGACCGGAACGGTCTCCGATGCGGTCAAGGCCGAACGCGTGCTCGAACTGGCGCGCGCCTTCGTGGCCCGTCCGACCGCCGCCCTGCAAGCCGCCGCGCCGATGGGCAGCGGCCCGTTGCCGGTCGGCGCCGCGCCACGCGCGATGGGTATGCCGGCACCGACGCTCGGCGGCGCCGGCGGCGAACGCATCATCAACATGATGCATGTGGCCGCGCCGCAGCAGGTCATGCTCGAAGTGAAGGTCGCCGAAGTCTCGAAGACGCTGATCGACCAGCTCGGCGTGGCGGCCAATATCAACGGCGGGATCGGCAGCTGGAGCTTCGGCTTGCTGGCCGATTACCTGTCGGGCGGGCTGAGCGCGTTGACCGCATCGAAAGCGAACAATGCGCCGCTCAGAGCCGCGATCGATGCGCAAAAGACCGATCAGCTTGTGAAGATTCTCGCCGAGCCGAACCTGATGGCGATCAGCGGCCAGGAAGCGAGCTTTCTCGCGGGCGGCAAGGTCTATATTCCGGTGCCGCAAAGCAACGGCGCGAACGGCACGACCATTGTCCTGCAGGAAGAACAGTACGGTGTCGGCCTGACCTTCACGCCGACCGTGCTCGAAGGTGGCCGCATCAACCTGAAGGTGTCGCCGGAGGTGTCCGAGCTGTCGTCTACTGGCGTGGTCGTCAGCGCCGGCAACTCGAACAACCAGACCATCCTGCCGCTGATCACCACGCGGCGCGCCTCCACCACGCTGCAGGTGTTCGACGGTCAAAGTTTTGCGATCGGCGGCTTGCTGAAGAGCAACATCACCGGTTCGATCAAGGGCTTGCCAGGCGCCGCGGAACTGCCGGTGCTCGGCGCGCTGTTCCGCAGCACGAGCTACGAACAGGACAAGACCGAACTGGTGTTCGTCGTGACGCCGCGCCTCGCCAAACCGCTGCCGCAGCACTATCCGTTGCCGACCGACGGTTTCGGCGACGCCAGCGAAGCGAACGTGTACCTGACCGGCCACATGGAAGGCACGAAGCGCGTCGCGCCGGCCGCGGGAGCTTCGGCGCCAGTCGGGGCACCGGCAACCGCGCCTGCACCCATACCGGTTCCCGCACCCGCTCCCAGCGCCGCTGCCGCTGTTGCCGTGATTCCGGCCACGCCGGAAACCAGCGGCTCACACGCCTCGCAGTAATGCGCGGCCTACCGGAGATCGACATGACAAGCACCAAGACACTGATCCGCACGGCACTGTGCGCCGGCTTGAGCGCCGCGCTCGCCGGCTGCCTGAGTTCGACGCCGCACTGGGACGCGACGTTCGGCGACTCGATCAACCAGATCAAGCAAATGCAGACGCTCAACCCGAACGCCTCGGCGAACACCGATCCGGTTGCGGGAATCGACGGCACGGCTGCAGCCGCGGCGCAGAAGAGCTACGCCAAATCCTTCACGGCGCCGCCCCCGCCCACCAATTCCTTGACGATCGGCGTCGGCTCATCGATTTCGTACTGAAGCGGCACAACCAGGCGGCTCGCTGTAGAGCCAACGGAGACTTACCATGATCGACACCCTTCTGATTTCGTCCAGCGCCGAGCGCGCGCCGCACATCGCGGCGCGTCTCGAGGCAAGCGGCATCGCGTTTCGTCTGCGTACGCTGCACGGTACGGCAAAGCAATTGCGCGTGCACGCCGCGGCGATCAGGAGCGCCGATCTGCTGATCGTCGACGACGCCGATCTGACGCCGCGCGATCTGAACGGTGTCGAAGAAGTGCTGTCGCTCCTGCCGAATTTGCATTGCATGCTGATCACGCCTGCGCCGTCGACCACGCTGCTGATGGCGGCGATGCGTGTCGGCGTGCGGCACGTGCTCTCCTGGCCGCTGAACGACGCCGAGATCGCCGACGCGCTCGCTCACGTCTCGGCAAAGAAACACGCCGGTGTGCGCCGCGACGGCCGTGTGGTGTCGTTCACCTCCTGCAAGGGCGGCAGCGGCACGACACTGATCGCCGTGAATCTCGCTTACGCGCTGGCCGCCTTGCGCGACAAACGCGTGCTGCTGATCGACCTGAACCAGCAATTCGCCGACGCGAGCCTGCTGGTCGCCGACAAAGCGCCGCCCGCCACGCTCGCGGATCTGTGCTCGCAAATCGACCGGCTCGACGCCGCTTTCTTCGAATCTTGCGTGATGCATGTGCACGCGAATCTCGACGTGCTGGCCGGCGCGGGCGATCCGGTCAAGTCGGGCGAACTGCGCGCCGCGCATCTGGAACGGATTCTCACGCTGGTGCGCGAGCAATACGACGCGGTGCTGATCGACGTCGGTCAGAACATCAATCCGCTCGCGATTCATGCGCTCGATCACAGCGACTCGATCTGCATGGTGGTGCGGCAAAACATTCTGTACCTGCATGCGGGCCGTCGGATGCTCGACATTTTCAAGGAGCTCGCCTATCCGGCGAGCAAGGTGAAAGTGATCGTCAATCAGTACGACAAGAACGCGCGCATCAACCTGTCCACGCTCGAAGAAACGTTCGGCGCGAAGGTCGCGCATCACTTGCCGCGCGACGAAAAGCAGGCCACCGAGGCGCTGAATCACGGCGTGCCGCTCGTGACCGGCGCGAAGGGCGGCGCGCTTGCCCAGGGCATCTCGCAACTGGCGGCGCTGCTGTGGCCGTTGCCGGTTGCGGAGCGCAAGAGTGTGCTTGGGCGTCTGTTCCAAAGCCGGCCGAATTCGCCGCCGCAACTCAAGCCCGGACACTGAGCCGCCTGAGTTCGTTCAGGGCAGCTTGCCATCGAAAAGAATGCGGAGAGCACCATGTCATTGCGCGAACAGTTGATGATCCAGAGCGGCACGATGCCGTTCGACGGCGCCAGTCCCGCAGCGGCCTCGGAAAGCCTGGCCGCGCGGCGCGCGTATCAGCAACTCAAGATGAACATTCATCAGGCGATCATCGACCGGGTGGAGCTCGACAAGCTGCAACGCCTGTCGCCCGAGCAGATCAAGCGCGAGCTGGCGCAACTGGTGGAACGGATCGTCGACGAAGACAAGATTCCGATGAACGAACTCGAGCGCCGCCGTCTCGCTCAGGATGTGCACGACGAAATGGTCGGCCTCGGCCCGCTCGAACCGCTGCTCAACGACCCGACCATTTCCGACATTCTGGTCAACACGTCGCAGCACGTGTACGTGGAACGGCGCGGGCGCCTCGAACACACCGACGTGACCTTCTACGACGACGCGCATCTGATGAAGATCATCGAGCGCATCGTCTCGCGCGTGGGCCGCCGGATCGACGAATCCACGCCGATGGTCGATGCGCGCCTGCCGGACGGCTCGCGCGTCAACGCGATCATTCCGCCGTCGGCGATCGACGGACCGCTCGTGTCGATTCGCCGTTTCGCGGTAAATCCGCTTACCGTGACCGACATGGTGAACAACCAGAGCTTCACGCCCGCGATGGCGCAACTGCTCGAAGCGCTGATCAAGTCGAAGCTGAACGTACTGATTTCGGGCGGAACCGGCAGCGGTAAAACCACGCTGCTCAATCTGCTTTCCGGCTTCATTCCCGAGGACGAACGGGTCGTGACAATTGAAGACGCGGCCGAATTGCAGATGCGCCAGCAACACGTGCTGCGCCTCGAAACGCGGCCGCCGAATATCGAAGGTAAGGGCGAAATCTCGCAACGCTCGCTGGTGCGCAACGCGCTGCGGATGCGCCCCGACCGCATCGTACTCGGCGAAGTGCGCGGCGCCGAAGCGCTCGACATGCTGCACGCCATGAACACCGGCCACGAAGGTTCGATGGCGACGCTGCACGCGAACACGCCGCGCGACGCGCTCACGCGGCTGGAGAACATGGTCGGCATGGCGGGTCTGACGATGCCGATCAAGGCGATCCGCCAGCAGATCGCGTCGGCCATCACGGTAGTAGTGCAGGCTTCGCGCCTCACCGACGGACGCCGCAAGCTGATGAGCATCTCCGAAGTCACCGGCATGGAAGGCGACATCATCAACATGCAGGAGATCTTCGCGTTCAAGCGCACCGGTGTCGACGAGAACGGCATGATCAAAGGCTATTTCTGCGCGAGCGGCGTGCGGCCGAAATTTTGCGAGCGGCTGGCGGGCTTCGGCATCGTGCTGCCGGACCAGATGTTCGATCCGGCACGGCGTTTCGAAGTATGAACGCGCATCGGGTTTGAGGAGAGGGACATGAACACGTCGTTTATCGGCTTTGCGGTGCTCGCGTTTCTCGCGGTCGTGCTGGCCATCGAGGCTGTTTATCTGCTCTGGAGCAGCCATCGCGGCAAGGACGTCAAGCGCATGGACGAGCGCATTCGCGCGCTCTCCGCCGGCGGCAACGTGAGCAGCCAACAGCTCTCGATCCTCAAGCAGCGCATGCTGAGCGAGTCGCCGTTCGTCACGCAGCTACTGCTGCGCATACCGCGCGTGCACACGCTCGACCGGCAATTGCAACAGTCTGGGCTGAAATGGTCGGTGGCGCGCTTCGTCACCTACACGCTGCTGTGCGCTGTGCTGGGCGCCTTGGGCGGGTTTGTGCTGCAATTTGCCGCGCCGGTGATGGGCGTGTTCGCCGTGGTGGCGAGCCTGCTGCCTACGCTGATTCTTCGCCGCAAGCGCACCAAACGCGTGCTGCAACTCGAGCGCCAATTGCCCGATGCGGCTGATCTGATCGCCCGCGCGCTGCGCGCCGGCCACTCCTTTCCGGCCGCGCTCGGCATGGTCGGCGAAGAACTGCCCGAGCCGCTCGGCGGCGAATTCGCGCTGGTGTTCGACGAGATCAACTACGGCGTGTCGATGAACGACGCGCTTCTGAACATGGTGAGCCGCGTGCCGGTGGAAGATCTGCGCTACTTCGTGATCGCCGTGCTGATCCAGCGCGAGGCGGGCGGTAATCTCGCCGAGATTCTCGGTTCCATCGCCGGCATCATTCGCGAGCGGCTCAAGCTGCTCGGCAAGGTGCGCGTGCTATCGGCGGAAGGACGCTTGTCGGCCTGGGTGCTCGGCGTGTTGCCGTTCGCGATTCTTGGGCTGCTGTCGGTGCTCAATCCGGGTTACATCAGCGTGTTCTGGACGGATCCGGCCGGCGTGCAGCTCGCCGGCGTGGCGATGACGATGATGCTGTTCGGCATCTTGTGGATGCGCAAAGTCGTGCACATTCATATCTAGACCACCGCTTTCGACACGAGGAGCGCGGGCTTGGCCCGCAGACCATGAAAATAGAACAGATCGTGCTGCTGGGGGTGATGTTTCTGATCGTGTTCGGCGCGGCGCTGAAGGCCATGGCTCTGCTGCGCCCTGATCCGGTGCAGCGGCGCATCGAGGAATTCGGGCAGCCGGGCGTCGCCAGCGAGGTCGAGGCAAGCACGCAGAAGAACTGGATCGAGACGGTCACGAAGGTGTCCGAGCGGGTCGCCAAACTGTCCTTGCCGAAGGACGATTGGGACAAGTCGGCGCTACGTCTGCGCTTCGCGAACGCGGGCATCCGCACACCGTCCGCGCCAGCACTCTATTTCGCTGCCAAGACGGTCCTCGCGCTCGCACTGCCGGCCCTTGCGCTGATTCTGTTCGGCAACGCCTTCGAAACCGATCAGCGCATCTATCTGCTGCTGACGGTGCTGGCCGCGTCGGCGCTCGGCTTTTATCTGCCAAATCTGGTGATGACGCGCCTCGTCGAAAGCCGTCAGCGCAAGCTGTTCGAAGATCTGCCCGACGCGCTCGATCTGATGACCGTCTGCGTGGAAGCGGGCCTCGGCCTCGACGCAGCGATGATGCGCGTCACCCAGGAAATCGGCGTGAAGAGCCACACGCTAAAAGACGAATTCGACATGGTGCTGCTGGAGCTGCGTGCCGGCTCGGGCCGCGACAAGGCGTTGCGCAACCTGTCGCTGCGCACCGGCGTGGAAGACATCGACACGCTTGCCGCGATGCTGATTCAGGCTGACCGCTTCGGCACCAGCGTGGGCGACTCGCTCCGTGTTTATACCGACAACCTGCGCACGAAACGACGCTTGCGCGCGGAAGAGCAGGCTGCGAAGATCGCCTTGAAGCTGCTGTTTCCGCTGATGTTTTTTATCTTTCCGACTCTGCTGGCCGTGCTTGTCGGTCCGTCGGCAATCCAGGTCATGCGTCAGCTGTTTCCGGCCATTAACGGCATCGCGGGCGGTTGAACGTCAGGCATTCACCGGGGAATCACATGTTCGCTTCCAGCCTGTTTCCTGATCTGATGAATCATGCGGGCCTCTGGCTGCGCGCGTATGCGCTCGGCCTGGTAATGATGGCGGCGGGCGCGGCGCTGGAACGGCGCTGGCCCGCCGCGATGCTGCAATCGCGCGCAGGACAGCGTTTCAACGTGGCCTACGCGGGGATATATCTGGCGATCGCCGAAGCGATGAGGCCGCTGACGGCGGCGGCGAGCATCGCGATTGTGAATGCGCTCGGCGGCGGCATGGTAGTCCTGAACTCGCACGGGTTCGGCGCGGTGGCCTCGTTCGTGATCGTGCTGTTGACCATCGACGTGCTTGAATACGCGTTTCACCGCCTGCAGCACGCGTGGCCCGTGCTGTGGAAGCTGCATTCGCTGCACCATAGCGCGGTCGAGTTCAATGTCACGGTCACGTGGCGGCACCACTGGGTCGAATCGCTCATCAAGGGCTGTCTGCTGTATCCGCTCGTCGGCGTGCTGTTCAAGGTCGAACCATGGATTGTCGGTTTGACTTCGGTCGTGTTCATGTTCGGCAATTACTTCGCTCATCTGAACCTGCGCGTGGACCTGGGCCGATACGTTACCTGGCTCAACAATCCGCAATATCACCGCCTGCATCATTCGAACCGCAGCGAGCATTTCGACCATAACTTCACGCAACTGCTGCCGTTGTGGGATCACCTGTTCGACACGCAGTGGGTGCCGGCCAGAGAAGAGTGGCCGGCCACCGGTCTCGACGACGGCGCGCAACCACGTTCGCTGCTGGAAGCGTTCTGCTGGCCGCTGCGCCTGCGCGCCGAACGCGGCGCGGGGCTCGGTAGCGGCAAGCCGGTGCTGGTGCTGGACAAGGAAACGAAATGAAAGCCGCTCGCCGCAACGCCGCCGTTCGCGCGGAAGCTCGTGCAGGAGCTCGTGCAGGAGCTCGTGCAGGAGCTCGCTTAGGCAGGCGCGACCTCACAAGCAAGCAGCGCGGCGCCGCCACGATCGAGTTCGCGCTGGTCGCGCCGCTGCTGTTTCTGCTGCTGTGCATCGCCATGGATCTCGGTGTCGCGCTGTGGGTCAATCTGACCATGCAATACGCGGTGCGGGAAGGCGCGCGTTATTCGGTAACGGGGCAGACCAACCTCGACCCGAACGCGACCAACCAGCAACGTTATCTGGCCGTCGTGCAGGAGATCAGGGACAGTTCGATGGGTCTCTATTCGCTCGTCTCACCGAGTTACGTGATCACTATCAATGGCGCGACCCAGACCTACAACACGCAGACGAGTTATAGCACCGGCATGTTCGGTAAGCCCGGCGACATCGTGGTGCTGCAGATCAACTGCATCTGGCCGCTTCTCACGCCGCTAGTCAAGCCGTTCTTCGCCAACGGCAATTTCAGTTTCAGCGTCGCGGCGACGATGCGCAACGAGGGCTTCTGACATGCGCACACGTTCCTTACGAAGCCGCCGCGCGTCCAAAGGCATCGTCAGTGTTGAAATGGCATTGTTGCTGCCGATGCTGGTGGCACTCGCGCTGCCGGCGTACGACATTGCGCGCAACGTTCAAGCGCAGATGATTTTGATCAACGTGAGCCGCGAGGGCGCGAGCCTGTCCTCGCGAGCGTCGCTCACGTTTCCGATGCAGACCATTATGTCCTCGCTCACGTCGACCACGCCACCGCTGAACATGACCGCGAACGGCATGATCTACATCACCGAGATCATGGGCAATAACAACTGCGACAGCAGCGGTAACAATTGCACGGGCGTGGTGGTCGCGCAATATCGCTGGAACGGCGGCAACTACTACCCGGCAAGCCGGCTATGGAACTGCGGCAGCGCCGGCACACGCTGGGCGACGGACGGCACCGGCGGTTGCAGCGGCATTCCGGCGGCGGGGAAATTGTCGCCGGTGGTGAACCTGCTGCAAGGCAAGCTCTCCGACGGGCAGATCGCGTACGTGGTGGAGGCGTTCTATTTGCAGACGCCGCTCATCGGCTCTCTGGATTTGGGCGGCGGCTTCACCACACCCGCGCTCTCCCCGAATCTTTACGCAATGACGGTGTTCTGAGCCGGCGAAAAAGCCGAGCCAAATAAAAAATGCAGTACCGGGGGTAGTAATGACAACAGTTGCGAAAAGAACGGTGGCATTGAGAAGACGGCAGAGGGGATCGGTCAGCATCATTGTGGCGGTGTCGCTGATCGCGTTGTTAGGCATCCTCGGTCTCGCGGTGGATTCCGGTCTCGGCTACATGATCAAGGCGCGCCTCGACGCCGCCACCGACGGCGCGGTGATCGCGGCCGGCGAGGCCGTCACGCGCGGCAGCAACCAGACGGAGCAGACCAATAACGCGCAGCAGGCGGCAACGGCCTTTTTCGCGGCGAACTATCCGGCGGGTTTTCTCGGCTCCAGCGTGACCGCGGGTACGCCGTCGATCGTGTTCAACGCCGGCACCGTGACCATCGGCATGACGGCGCAAGCGAGCGTGCCGGTTACTTTCACGAAGGTACTTGGATTCAATGTGCTGAACGTGAGTTCGTCCTCGCAGGCGATTCGCAAGACGTTGGATATGGCGTTCGTGATCGATACCACGGGCTCGCTGAATTCTTCCGGCGTGCCGGCGGCGGTACGGTCAAATGCGGTGGCCTTCCTCAATAATTTCGATATCACCAACGACCGTGTGGCGCTGACGCACTTCGCCTATGGCACGGTGGTCGATGTGCCGTTCAAAGGCAATGCGCGCGGTTTCGATCGCGCGACGATGACTGCCGACATCAAAAAATATTCGTTCAACGGCAGCACCAATTCGGCCGAAGCGATCTGGAACGCGCGCAATCAGTTGAATACGGTGATCACGCAGCCGTCCAGTTTGCGGGTGATCGTGTTCTTCTCGGACGGCGCGCCGAACAGTTTCTCTTCGTTCTTCACGACCAATCAGAGCGGCTGCAACAACAACGCCGGCACGATCGCGAGCCCGGACAGCGCGGGCACGATGTCTGGGCTGTACGACATGAATTCGCTCAACCAGACGCTCGGTTCGCCGTGCTACCAGAGCAACGCGACCAAGCTCGTGACGGCCATGCCGAACTGGTACAACGCGCACGACAAGAACGAACAGGTCTTCCCGATCTGGCCCGTGAGCGCGCCGCGCGCCGTGCCGAACGGCGACATTACGTATGTGAACGTCAACCGCGCGTCGCGCAATCTGCTCGAAGCGATGGCCGCGGCGGCGCGCGCCGAAGGCACTTACGTGTTCACGCTCGGGTACGGACCCGAACTGGTGCAGCCCGCCGGCCCAGACAACGAACTCGGCCAGGATGTTCTCAAGTGCATGGCCAACACAGCCGATTCGCTATCGCGCTGCTACAACCCGAAACAGCCGGTCGGCGTGTACTGCTACGCCGCGACACCGGCCGATCTGAAGCCGTGCTTTTCGCAACTGGCTTCGCAAATCCTGCGTATTTCCAAGTGAGCGCGCCATGACACCGACGACACCTTTGCAAGACCTGCCACCCGCTGTGAGTACCGAAGGCGCCACCCTGACCAGTGCCATGTCCGCGGAGCCGGGCAATGCCGGCGGCTTGCGCGAGGCGCTGGTGGAAGTCGCCGCGCGCGCGGGCGCGGCGACCATGCTGAGCCTGTTCGCCTATGCCGCGATCACGCAATGGCGCGCGGCGCCCTCGCGGATCACGCTGTTGTTTCTGGTGGTTTCCGCATGTTTCACGGTCGGCTTGTCGCTCGTGACGCGGGTGCCGATGAAACGCGATTGGCGGCCGTTCGCTTTCATGTGCGCGATGGGCGGCACGTACTATTTCCTCGCCGTGCGTCTCGCGCCCGGCGTGCAACTCGTGCCTGAGGCTGTGGGTGCCACGCTGCAACTGCTGGGGATATGCTGGCAACTGTTCGCCAAGGTGTCGCTGCGCCGCTCGTTCGGCATCTTGCCCGCCAATCGCGGCGTCGTATCGCGCGGTGCCTATCGCTTCATTCGGCATCCGATGTACCTGGGTTACTTCATCACCGACATCGGCTTTCTGCTGGTGAACTTCGGTCTGCAAAACCTGCTGGTGTACGGGTGCCAGTTCGCGTTGCAAGTGGGGCGCATCGTGCGCGAGGAGCGGCTTCTCTCCGCGGACGAAGGCTATCGCACCTACAAGGGCCGCGTGCGTTATCGTGTGATTCCGGGCATTTTTTAGGGCCGCGGTCCTTGCGCCTGGCCCTCCCATGGCCGGCGCAAGTCCGTTATCCACGTGAGATTGACCTAAGCAAGCCGCGCTCCGCGCACCGCCTTGCCGCCAACCACACAAACGACCAGCGTCGCCATGACAAGCACGCACAACGCAACGCGCAAACCGAGCAGGCCCGCGCCGAATCCGATCAATGGCGGCCCGACCAGAAAGCCCGCATAACCGAAGGTGGCGGCCATCGACACGCCGGTCGCCGGCGTCAGCGTCGAGCGACCCGCCGCACTAAAAATCACCGGGACGATATTTGCTAGGCCGACGCCCACCATCGCGAAGCCCACGCAAGCAGTGAAGACCGTCGGCCAGCTCAGCACGAGCGCCAGCCCGGCCACCGCGATCAAACCGCCGAGCGCAACGACCTTGCTCGAGCCGAAACGGCGCACGGACACGTCGCCGACCATGCGGCACGCGGCCATCGAGAACGCGAACGCGGAGTAGCCGATCGCGGCGACGCTCGCTTCGCGGTTCAGCGCCGAACGCAAATAGACGGCACTCCAGTCGGCGACCGCGCCTTCCACCAGCATGCAAAGGAACGCAAGCAACGCGAGCTTCATCACGGCGGATGAGGGCCATGCCAGGCCGCTTGACGCGGCAGCCGTCCTCGGACCAAGATCACGCAATGCAAGCACCGCCGCACCGACGATCAGGGCCGCGATAAGCGCGGCCGGTATCAGCAGGCCGCCGATCACCCCGACACCGCTCTTCTGCAATACCGCACCCATGGCGGCGCCGAGCAGGCCGCCCGCGCTCCAGGCCGCATGAAACGACGACATGATGGGCGTGCGCCACTGCGTTTCGATCGTGCTGGCGTGGCCGTTCATGGAGACATCGAGCGCGCCGTTCGCCGCGCCCAGCAGAAACAGCACAACGCACAGCGCAATCATGCCTGGCGCGAAGGCCGGCAGCGGCAGCGTGATGACGAACGCCGCGCCCAGCAAGGCGGTGGCGCGGCCGCTGCCGAAGCGCGGCGCCAGTTGGCCCGCCAGCGGCATCGCAATGATCGCGCCGAGCGCGAAAGCGAACAGCGCAATGCCGAGCGAGGCGTCGCCAAGCGCGAGGCTTTCCTTGATGCGCGGGACTTCGACGGCCCATGCGCCGATCCCGAAGCCGTTGGCGAGAAACACGCCGACGGTCGCGGCGCGTTCCTTGACCGGTTTGATCTGGGGCATAGCGGACGATGTCATGAGCGCGCCACCATGACGTTGTCGCAGACGGCTTCGAGACTGGCGAGGCGCGCCGCAGGCAGGTCGGCTTCGACGAACAGGTAGTCGACGGCGGAAGCGGGGGCCACCGAGAACGGCGCCGCAGTCATCAGCTTTTCCGAGGTCATGGCGATGGCGATCTGGCCGCTTGCCTTGATCATCGCCCGCTTCAGTTCCGCATCTTCGGCGTCGAAGGCGGCGACGCCTTCGTCCGGATCGAGCGCGCATGCGCCGAGGAAACAGAGGTCGGCGCGGATCTGCTGGATCTGCAGCAAGGCGGTCGCGCCGAGCGAGCCCGCCGCACCGCGCGCGATCCGTCCGCCGACCAGAATCACCTCGAACCCCGGACGGTTCAGCAGGCGCGCGGCAGCCTCGGGCGAATTTGTCACGACGGTCAGCTCCGCGTCGTCGGGCAGCGCCTCGGCAATCGCGACATTGGTCGACCCCGCGTCCAGAAGAACGATCTGCTTCGCGCGGACGATCGACACCGCCGCGGCGGCGAGACAGGCCTTGCGATCCACAGCCTCGCCCATGCGCACCGACGCGGGTTTGTCGGCCGGTGAGATCAGCAGGGCGCCGCCGTAGACGCGCTTGCAATGGCCCTGCTCGGCGAGATCGCGCAAATGGCGGCGCACCGTGTGTTCCGAGGTCTGGAGTTCAGCGGCGAGCGCCGACGCCAGCACGCGCCCGTGCGTTCGCAGCCGTTCGAGAATCAGCTGTTCGCGTTGCTCGGGCAACAGCCCGTCGATGGCTTCCTGTCGCGTTCGTTGCATGTCTTCACCCCGCTCGGTCTACGAAACGATCATAATCGAGCAAAATGTATCGTAAACGAGCGCGGTGCGCAACTGGCTACGAAGACCATGGTCCACGCTGGTTTTCAAGGGACATGAGCAGTCGAGCGCAGAGCCGCGCCGCTTCCATCTCAGGGTGCAGCGTCACGACGGCGGGGTGGTTGCCGTCATGGCGTCGCCGCGCGCCGCGCGGCACGGCCGAAGATCGCCCGATCCGCGAGCCATACCGCGAGCAGCGTGGCGCCCATCAATGGGAACACGATGCCGAGCAGGGTGAGGCCGATTTTCCAGCCGCGCATCGGCGGCGCGGCACCTTCGCGCGACGGTGCGCCGAGCGAGCGTTGCGGCCGCCGCTTCCACCACATCACGCAGCCGGTGACGGCCATCGCCGCCAGTCCTAACGAAATCGCGGCGCAGAGAATCTGGTTGGCGACGCCGAAATAACGGCCCATATGCAGCGACGTGCCGTACGACACGGCCTTCGACACCGCGCCGTAATCGCCATAGCGGATGTCCTTCAGAATCGCTCCGCTGTATTGGTCGATGTACAGCGTGCGTTCGTTTTTCGGATCGTCCGGAAAGTACGAGATGGTGTAGACGCCGGTCGCGGAAGCCGGCAGCACGATGTTGTAGCCGTCCGTCACGCCGAGCGAGGCAGCCAGTGCGACGACGCGCCCGAGCGGCAGCGGACGCGCGGCGTTTGCCTCGTCGGCCGAGGAGAGGGAGTGGGAGTCGGGCACGCGTGTGTTGCCGACGGCCCAGGGCGTGAGCGGCAGGGGCAGGTCGTCCATCACCATGCCGGGCATCGAGTCCGTGCCGGCGGCGTGGGCGCCGTGGCCGTTGTGCTCATCGTGCGCTCTGTTTTCCGCGCGCGTCTCCGTTGCGGCAGTCTGCGCGCCGCTCTTTGCTGGCAGCGCAGAGCGCAACGGCAAACCGCCCCACGAACCCGGCGGTGCACCGAGATTCGCGGCGGTCGCGAGCGCCTTGAACTGCTTGCCCCACGAACCCGTCCACGGCAGTCCCGTCAACACGAACGCGAGCGCGCCGAGCGCGAGCCAGATGCCCATCACCGCATGGACGTTCTTCCACAGCGCGCGTCCCTTCAGTGCGAAGCGCGGCAACAGCGCCGCACGTGCCGTGGTTTTCTCGCGCGGCCACCACAACGCGACGCCGGTGCCGATCATCACGAGCGTCCAGCATGCGGCCAGTTCCATCAGCAACTCGCCGGGCTTGCCGAGCAGCAGCTTGCGATGAAGCATCCGGTCCACTTGCATGAAGCGGCGTTCGACGCTCAGCGTGCCCAGCACCGCGCCGGTATAGGGGTTCACATAGACGCTCTGCTTATCGCCGTCCGCGAGACGGAAGACGAATTCGGCACTGCGCTCCGGTGCGCTCGCGACGACCGCGGTCAGCGCGACCGCGGTCGCCGGCAGTGCCGAACGTGCCCTTGCCAGCAGTACGTCTTCGGGCAATCTTGGGAGCGCTTGCGGTGCGACGATCAGGCGCCCCGGATACAGCAGCGGCTCGATTTGCGGCTGAAAACAGTACAGCGTGCCGGTAATCGCCAGTACGACCAGAAACGGCATCACGAAGAGGCCCGCATAGAAATGCCAGCGCCAGAGCGTGCGATAGCCTGGATGGACGGCGGTAGTCGCCGACGTGGCGCGCCGGGCGTCGGTGCCAGTGGTGGTGGACATGAAATCCTCCTGAAGCAGAGATGAATCGATCAGTTCGTGCGACGTGGATGCGTAGGCGGTCGGTTTCAGCGCGCTCACATGCGCAGCTTCGCTTCCACATAGAACGTGCGGCCGGGATACGGGTGATAAACGAAGTAGCGGGCATCGAACAGGTTGTCGACGCCGATGCCGATTTGACTCAGCCTGGTCGGCTTGTAGGTGAATTTCGCGTCGGCCACCGTGTACGAACTGGTGCCGCCGAACACGTCCGGATTTGTGTCGGTGTTGGTGAGCGTGTTGTACTGACGGCCCGAATAGCGTGCGCCGAGCGTGAGCGCCGCGCGTTCGTCGAAGTGATACGTCGCGGCGAGATCGGCGCGCCACAGCGGGATCCGGTAAAAGTACTTGCCGACCGTGGCCGGGTTCTGCGCGTTGGCGATGATCTTCGACTGCGTGTAGGCCACGCTTGCCAGCAGGTCCAGGCCGCGCACCAGCACGTCCTCTCCCGAATAGCTCGTTTCGACGCCGCGCGAGCGGACCTTGCCGATGTTCTGAAAGTTCGTCACGTTCGGAATCACGGTCGTATCGGTCTGGCTGAAGATCGTGTTCTTCACGTCGTCCTGAAACAGCGAGAAGCGGAATACGCCATTCCAGTGCGCCCATTCGGCGGTCAGCTCCTTCGAGAGATCGTCTTCGGGCTTCAGGTTCGGATTGTTGTTGACGATCGCGGAGCCGTTGATCTGCCCTTGAAACAGCTCGCTCACCGTCGGAAACCGATAGGCGCGGCCGATGGACGCGCGCAAGGTCAGATCGTCGGTGACGTCGAACGACAAGGAGGCTTTCGGCGAGAAGTGCTGCTGGCTCACGTCGCTATACGGCAGCGTCGTGCCGCCCAGCGACTGCGAGCCGCCATAGGCCTGCCAGTCTTCGTAGCGCACGCCGTAGACGAGCTTCCAGCGCGGCAGAAAGCGCCAGGCGTCCTGCGCGTAGAGCGCCTGAGTCTGCGTCTTGCCGGCGAACGCATTGGCGAACGACGTGGCTGCGCCGTCGCGCCAGTTCAGCGTGTTGTAGCTTTCGTTGTCGACGAAGTAGTTGTCGTAGTGATAGCCGAAGCTCAGCGAGTGATTCGCGAGTCCGGCCTGATTCGTCGCGGGCGTGTAGGTGCTGCGCAGATCGAGCGTTTTCCAGCCGGCGCCGTCGCCGAAGATCACGGTGCCCGGACCGTTGCCCGGCGCGCCGGAATTCGCGGTGCGCGCGACGCTGTTGCCGACGTCGTAGTACGAAGCGATCGCTTCGCCGTTCCAGCCGGTCGCATTGCGCGTTTTCAGCGACACGCCATAGAGCCAGTTCTCGCTATGGCCGAGGCTCGGCGCGAATGCGGCGGTGGGAATCGTGTATTCATAGCCGTCGATCGCGACCTTGCCGCTGTACACCGCGTTGCCGTTCGCATCGCGCAGAAAGCTCGAGGTCTGGCTGTTGTAGCTCTGATGCCAATAGCCGAGCGTGAAGCCGGCCTGCAGTGTCGGCGTGAAGTCGTACTGCATCTTCAGCTTGAACTGGTCCTGCACCGTGTGTTCGATCCCTTCACCGTTCACGCCGAGCACTGCCGTCGGCGTGTTGGTCTGGTTGTTGTAGAAGTACGCGCCGGTGACCGGCGTGTCGCCGGCTTTGGCGGGTGTGCCGGACTTGGCGAGTGTGGCGAATTGCAGCGGCTGGCTGGTGTTTTCCAGGTGATTCACACCGAGCAGAAACGAGAATTTGCCGATGCGGTTGCCGAGCGTCGCGCTGGCTTCGCTGCCGTTGAAATTCTGGTTCACGCCGAACAGGCTGA
Source organism: Paraburkholderia sp. BL6669N2 (assembly GCF_003387275.1). Lineage (NCBI taxonomy): Bacteria > Pseudomonadati > Pseudomonadota > Betaproteobacteria > Burkholderiales > Burkholderiaceae > Paraburkholderia > Paraburkholderia sp. BL6669N2. The sequence goes on from NZ_QUNA01000002.1 coordinate 4,584,697, forward strand.
AGTGCTGGGTGAAGGCTTTGACGTCGGCGGTCGCTTCGAACTGTTTCGGCATGCGCGTGCTGATGAGCACGGTCGCGCCGAGCGAGTTGCCCGGATAGAGCGCGGAAAACGGCCCGTAGATCACATCGACCTGCTGGATCTCGTCGGGAAACACCATCGACCAGCGCGGCGGAAACGAGTAGCTGTTGCCGAGCAGATTGCTGAGCAACAGACCGTCCGCATAGACGAGACCGCGCGCGCTTTGCGTGTTGCTGGTGCCGCGCACGGCGATGATCGAATTCAGATCGCCGATAAAGCGCTTGCGCACGGCGAGGTTCGGCATGTACTTCAGAACGTCTTCGGTGTTGACGACGTTCCAGTTGTCGAACTGCTCGCGGGTGACGGTTTCGACCGAGGCCGGCAGGTTGGGATCGACGGCACGCGGCGCGGCGGCGGCATTCGCGCTGACGCTGATGGCGGGCAGCGCGGCGTCGGCGCTCGCGCTCTGCGCATGAGCGGGCGAGGCGATGAAGGCCGGCACGAACGCCGGCACGATGGCAGGCAGACAGGCGGAAAAAAACGGCCGGGGCAACGGTTGAAGCGAGACGCAGCGTGCGCCACGGCGGGCGCAAAAGGGCAGTCTTCGCAGGGCGAAGTTGAACATGAGCGTTTCCTCGATGCATGGAACAAACGATCGCGCGCCCCCTCGACGGGTGCGACGACTGCGCGATCAGGACCGATGGCGATCAGGAAACGACGGGTGGGGCTCGAGGACGGCCGGACGGAAAGGCGCCGAGCGGCGTGAAGCGGGTGGAAAGCGTGGGCGGCGCGGTGCCTGCAAGTGTGAGGGCGGCCGGCGGCTCGGCCGCGGCGACCGTCGGCATGGCGACGTGGTGCTGAAGCAGATGACAGTAGCCGCACGCGCCGAATGCGTCGTCATGGCTCAAACGGACCGGCGCCGGGGCGGCCTGGGTCGTCACGCTCGCCGCGCTGACCACGCTGAAATCGCGCGGCTGCAACGCCGAACAGAGCGCGGCGATGGGCTCGTGCGCACGGTTCGACATCAACATCTGACTCACGACCGGCGCGAACACGACGAGGCACATGGCGAACAGGCCAAGCCATGCGGTCATGTGAATGCGGGAGCGTGGATTCATGATGTTGGGCGTAAAGACGCGGGCGATTCTAACATCGCCGCGCGGACTTTTTGCTCGTAATCCTCGTTATAGCGTGGGATTAGAAGGCCGAAAACCGCTCATTTCGCCGCGTTACAGGCGCGCCGGTTCACGTAAGCTGCGTGGTACATGTTCCGCTTTCGCGGCCGCACCGAGACTTCGGCACGCCAATCCGGCAGCCGGGTCAGGACGCGGCACATGCGATCGACCCGGCCGGCTCATCGCCGGCTCCAGTGACCACGACTCATGAACCACACGCAGCTCGCAACCTCGATCGACGATATCAACCAGCAGGCCGTCTCGTTGTTCTCGGCCGGACAATTCGCCGAGGCTTTGTCGATGGTGACGCCATTCGTCGACGGCGATGCGCTGCCGGACGACGCGCTTGCCGACGCGTTGAATATCGCCGGGGCCTGTTCGTTCGCCTTGCAGCGTCCCGCGGAGGCGGAAAGCTATTGGCGCCGCTGTCTGCAACGCAAACGGGGCTATGCCGAGGTGTACGGCAGTCTCGGCATGCTGCTCAAGTCGCTCGGGCGTCTGTCCGCCGCCAAGGCGATGTACCGGCAACTGGTCGCGCTGCGGCCCGCCGACGCCGACGCCCGCAATCATCTCGGCGCCGTGCTCTACGGGCTCGGCTACAAGGAGGAAGCGGAAGCGTCGTATCGCGAGGCGCTGGCGCTTCGCTCCAACTACCCCGAAGCCCACTACAACCGCGGCATCGTATTGCACGAACTGCGCCGCCTGGCGGAAGCGGAAGTGGCATTCCGCGAGGCGCTGCGGGGACTGCCGGCTCACGCCGAAGCCCATAACAATCTGGGCAACGTGCTGATGGAGTTGGGCCGCTTCGCCGAAGCGGACGTTGCCTATCGCGAGGCGCTGACTATCCGGCCACAGTATCCCGAGGCGCTCAACAACCTGGGCGGCGTGCTGAAGGCCACTTTCCGTCTCGCCGAAGCCGAGCTGGCTTTTCGCCTTGCCCTTGCCATTCGTCCGGATTACGCGGAAGCCCTCCTGAATCTCGGCACCGTGCTCGCCGATCTTGAACGTCTGCCCGAAGCCGAGGCGGCGTATCGCGACGCCATCGCACAACGTCCCGGCTACGCTGAAGCGCACTACAACCTCGGCGTGGCGCTGTGCAAAATGGAGCGTCTTTGGGAAGCCGAATTGGCTTACCGCGAGGCGATTCGCCTGCGGCCCGATCTCGTTCATGCGCACAACAACCTGGGCTGCGCGCTTCGCCGGCTCGACCGACTGCCGGAGGCTGTCGAGGCTTTCGAGCAGGCGCTCGGCCTGCGTCCCGATCTGGCGGAAGCGCACTACAACCTCGGCGCAGCGCAGGCGCAACTCATGCAATGGCCCGAGGCCGAGAGCGCTTATCGCCGCGCGTTTGCTTTACGTGCCGATTACGGCGATGCAAAATTCGGCCTGGCCGTGTTGCTGCTCGCCATGGGCCGCTTCGAAGAGGGGTGGCGTCTTTACGAATGCCGTTACGAGCAGCCCGGTTTCGTCCATCACAAGACTAGGTCGATGCTGAGTTGCCCGCAGTGGCAAGGCGACACGCTCGCCGGCAAGTCGCTGCTGGTGTGGCAGGAAGATGGCCTCGGCGACATGATCCAGTTCAGCCGCTATCTCGCCTTGCTGAAGGCACAGGGCGCCTCGCATATCGCCTTTGCGTGCGCACCGTCGTTGCACCGGCTGATGGCAAGCGTCGACGGCGTGGATGCCGTGCTCGATCACGATACCGCGCGCGCAGAGGCGTCCACTTACGACTGCTGGACGAGCCTGCTGAGCGCGCCGCTGCATCTGCGCACGAGCGTGGACACGATTCCGCGCGCCGTGCGTCTCACGGCCGAGCCGGCGCTGGTCGAGCATTGGCGCCCCATGCTGGACGCGCTGCCTTCCGGCCGCAAGATTGGCTTGGTATGGAGAGGCAACGCGAACCATCATAACGATATGAACCGCTCGATACCCTCGCTCGCTATGCTGGCGCCGCTCTGGCGCGTGCCGGGCCTGAGCTTCGTGAGTCTGCAAAAAGGATGTGGCGAAGACGAGGCGCGCCATCCACCCGCCGGTCAACCGCTGCTGGACCTCGGCTCGCGCGTGACGGATTTCGCGGACAGCGCTGCGATAGTCGCGCAACTCGACCTGGTGATTTGCGTGGACACATCTACCGCGCATCTGGCCGCGTCGCTCGGCACGCCGTGCTGGGTGATGCTGCCGGAAAAAGATATCGACTGGCGCTGGCTGCACGATCGCAGTGATTCGCCGTGGTATCCCCACACGCTGCGGCTGTTTCGCCGCGCGCCGGGCGAGGATTGGTCGATGCCGGTCGAGCGGGCGCGTCAGGCGTGCGTCGAGCGATTCGGCGCAACGGTCCGCGCGCTTACCTGATTCGCGTGCCGCGCTTGCGGGCCGATTGCGTCGACGTGTGAAAGCGGTCCTCGATTGTTTCGATCGCCTGGCCGAGGAACTGCAGGAACATGCTCATCGCGACCGTGCTCGTCAGATCCGAGCGTTGATACAGACAACTGAACGATTGGGCGCCGGCATCGGCGAGCGGGGTCCATGCCAGCTTACGCTCGGCCACGTCTTCCGCGACGTTCTCCGCGATCAGAAATCCGATGCCGACACCGTCCGCCACGAGACGGCGCACCATCGAAACAGAACTGGTTTCCACCAGAGGACGTGCCTTGCGTCTTTCGCGATGATCGATCTGGTCCACCATGGCGCGTAATTCGGTATCCGGCATCATCAGGATGAGCGGGTAGTCGAGACATTCGCGCAGGCGCGGACGTTTCTGAAGCTTCGTGAGCGGATGCCCCGGCGGCGTGACCAAGCCGAGATACTGCGCGAACGCGCGCACTTCCACGACGCCTGGCGGCGGCTTGCGGCGCAGGCCGTAGCCGATGTCGGCCTCGCCGGTCTCCACCCACTTCAGGATGCTTTCGCCGTTGCCCGAACGCACGCTGTAGGTCACGCCGGGATAGCGCTCCATCGCGGCCTGAATCGCATCGGGCACCAATTGCTCGGCCGACGACGGCGACACCGCCAGATTGACATGCCCGCGCCGCAGCGAGCGCAGATCTTCCACCTGCGTCATGGCGTTGTCGAAATCGCGCTGGCCGCGCCGCACTGCCGCAATGATGATCTCGCCGGCGGTGGTGAGCTGCATGCCGCGCGGCAAGCGGTCGAACAGCGGCGAGCCGACCTGTTCCTCGAGATTGAGGATTTGCTGGTGCACTGCGGCAGCGGTCAGATGCAGCGCTTCCGCCGCTTTACGGATCGAACCGCGCCTGACCACCTCGTCGAAACAGCGGAATGTCTGTGATATTGGACGCATGACTAGCCCGTATAGTTTTCTCGAACGGCCCGTATAGAACAATCAGATTTTCCTGACGCAGCGAATGGCCTAGATTTGTTCCAACATCTTAACGGAGCGAATCGTGACCACCTCAGTCGATCAGATTACCCAGCGCCGCCGCGGCGTCGGCCTCATTGCTCACGACCCGAAACTATCCGCCGGCGGCTATACGCTGATCGCGCCGCAGACAGCGGGCGGACGCGTGTATCTCGTGGATATCGGCGGCGAGGTCGTGCACGAATGGCAGATGCCGGTGCGTCCCGGCCGTCACGCGGTGATTCTCCCGAACGGCAATCTCGGCTACAACGGCAACCATGCGGACTCGGAAGACCGTTACGCACCGTGGTCGATGTGGCATGGCGGCGATTTCTACGAAGTCACGCCGGGAGGCGAAGTGGTCTGGCGTTACGAAGATCCGGCGCATCACCACGACGCGCAGTGGCTGCCGAACGGCAATCTGCTCTATGCCGCATGCGCGCCGGCGCCGGCAGGTTTCGCCGATCGCGTGCCGGGTGGCACCGCGCATGGTCCCGAAGAAGTGATGTACGGCGACGTGATCCGCGAAGTGAATCGAGCGGGCGAACTCGTATGGGAATGGAAGGCCTGGGAGCATCTGAATCCCAAAGACTTTCCCATCGCGCCCGGCTTCGGCCGCTATCACTGGCCGCTCGTGAACGGGCTTGGTGTGAACGCACAGGGCGAGGTGCTGATGAGTTTGCGCACCACGTCGGGCATCATCGCGGTCGATCGTGAGACGGGCGCTGTGCAGACGCACATTCCACCGAGCGTGGTTTCGCATCAGCATGCGCCGGTGGTGCTCGCCAACGGCAACATTCTCACCTTCGACAACGGCAATTTCCGCGCTGGCGCGCACGTGGTGTTCTCGCGTGTGCTGGAGATCGATCCCGTTAGCCGCGAAGTGGTGTGGTCATACGCGGATGACATGGTGAACATGTTCTACAGCGCGTTCATGGGCAACGCGCAGCGCCTCGCGAACGGCAATACGCACATTACCGAGTCGGCCACAGGGCGTTTATTCGAAGTGACGCCGGCAGGCGAGGTGGTGTGGGAGTACGTGATTCCGTGGTTCGGCGAATACCCGGATGAAGCGGCGCGTAAAACCGGTCCCGGCCAGTTGAACAGCGTGTTCCAGACCTTCCGCTACAGCCGCGAGCAATTGCCGTGGTTGCGCGCTTGACTGCCGCGCTTCATCGCACTTCAAACCCCGAGGGCAACGTGAATCCAGAACCCGCCATTCATAGCGTCGACGCGCGCCTGCCCGCGTGGCAACTCGTGCTGTTCGGCCTGCAACATGTGCTGTCGATGGCCGCCTCGCCGGTCACCGCGGTGTTTCTGGTGTCGCGCATGTTGTCGCTGCCATCGGATGTGACCGTGCATCTGATCGGCGCGACCTTCTTCGTGTGCGGGGTGGGCACGCTGCTGCAATCGCTCGGCGCGGGATCGATCGGCGCACGGCTGCCGTTCGTGATGGTGCCGGGCGGCGCGCCCGCGATGCTGTTCGCGGTCATCGCGACGCAAACGGACTTGCGGACGGCGGCCGGCGCCGCGATTCTCACCAGTCTGTTCTACTGGATCGTGCTGCCGGTATTCGCGCGCTGTCTGCGGTTCTTTCCCCGCGTGGTGGTGGGCACGATGCTGGTGCTCGTGTCGGTGAGTCTGATCAAAATATATGCCGGCATCGTGGTCGGACAGCCCGGTACGCCGGGCTTCGCGCGGCCCCAGTCGCTGGGACTTGCGCTGCTCACGATCGTGGCCACACTCGTCGTGGCGCGACTCTTCAAGGGCACGGTGGGCCGGCTGGCCGTGCTGCTAGGTCTTGCCGCCGGCACCTTTGCCGCCTGGGCGATGGGCTTGATGCCGGCCAACGGGCTGTGGAGCGGGCCGCTCCTCACGCTGCCGACGCTGCTGCCGTTCGGCATGCCGCGCTTCGATGTGCTGGCCGCTCTGCCCATGCTGATCTTCAGTGTGATCTCGATGGCCGAAGCGACGGGGCAGACGGTGGCCGTCGGCGAGATCACGGGCAGGAAGATCGACATGCGCCGCGACGTGCCGCGCACGATTCGCGGCGATGCGCTGGCGTCATTGATCGGCGCGCTGCTCGGCACTTCGCTCATCATCACCAGCGCGGAGAATATCGGCGTCGTGCAAACCACGGGCGTGCGTTCGCGCTACGTCACCGCGACGGCCGGTGCCATGCTGATGCTCATTGCGCTGTTTGTGCCGCTCGGACGCTTTGCGTACGCGATTCCCGCACCGGTGGTCGGCGGCACGGCCCTGATCGTGTTCGCGATGATCGGCGTGATGGGCATCAATCTGCTCGGCACGGTCGACCTTCACGTGCGGGGCAATCAGTACACGCTTGCCGCCGCGCTCGTCATGGGACTGATACCGGTGCTGGTCCCCAATGTCTACGCGGCGTTTCCCGCCTCGTTACAGATCGTGCTGGGCAACGGCATGGCTGCGGGCACGCTCACGGCGATCGTCGTCAATCTGGTGTTCGGCGCATGGCGTCTCGCACCGGCGGAGAAAGTGCAGACCATCTGATTTCGGCTTTCCACGCCCCACGCAGTTTTCCTTCCAACGTTTCACCACACGCCATGAAAATCAAAATCGCTTGCCTCGCGACGCTCGTCGCGGGCTCGGCTGCGCTCGTTGTTTCCTCGACGGCTTTCGCGCAGAGCAGTGTCACGCTGTATGGCAGTCTCGACGCAGGTCTCGGCTATGTGAGCAATCTGCACGGCTCATCGGCTTATATCGCGGAGCAGGGCACCATGCAGGCCGATCGCTTCGGCTTTCAGGGTGTGGAGGATATCGGCGCGGGCCGTTCGGTCGTGTTCAGACTCGAGAGCGGTTTCGTCACGACGACCGGCGCTTCCGCGAGCAGCACGACATTCTTTAATCGCCAGGCGTACGTGGGACTATCGGATCCGCGCTTCGGTACGGTGACGCTCGGCCGTCAGACCGACTGGAATTTCGACTGGCTCGGTTCGGTCTCGACCGGACAACTACTCGGCGACTTTTCCGCGTTTCACCCCGGCAATCTGGATGGTCTCGGCAGCACCTTGCCCGTGCAGTTGTCGAGCACGGTGAAATGGAAAAGCGCCAGCTATGGCGGCCTGACGCTCGGCGCGCTCTATGGATTTCCCGGCGCGGCAGCCAGCAACACCAACGGGCGGACCATCAGCTTCGGCGCCAACTATACGAATGGTCCGCTCAAACTGGTGGCGGCGTATTCCGAGTATCGCGACCGTTTGCTGCCGCTGTCGAACGGACTCGGGTTGACTTCGTTCGAAGGGCAGACGCTCGCACCCGGCGCGACCTTCAACGCAAAACAGGTGCGCGATATGGGCATCGGCGGATCGTACCGGTTCGAGCGGGTGACGCTGCATGCGCTTGCCACCGATGTGCGGATCGCCTCGAACGGCGGCAGCGAGCACTTTCGCAGCTTCGACGGCGGCGCCAATCTGCGTTTGACGCCCGCCGAGGAAGTCGCGGCGGCCGCATGGACCGCGACGCTCGATGGGCGTCGCTGGACGCAGTTCACGGTGGCGAACGTGTATTCGTTGTCGAAGGCGACGCAGCTTTACGCCGATCTGATGTTCGAGACCGCAGGCGGCGGCGCTGTGGCGAATACGCTTGGTATTGGGGCTGCGTCAGGTGGGCGGCAGACTGTTGTTCTTGGGGGGATTCATCATTTGTTTTGAGGTGGCGCGTGTGCCGGGTTTGCCATCGCTGGCGAGCGTTAAGCCAAGGTCGGCGGCACGCCTTAGCCTTTAAGCCTCGGTGACCTGCAGATGATACAAGCCCCAAGGCGACAGTTCGAAACGATCTTTGAGCGGCTTGCTCGACAACTCAGGGATATTATCCGCGTTGTAGGTGGCCCACAGCGGACCGACTCCGCCAAGCGGCAGTGGCTTGCCGTCCATTTGTGTCGCCACGATGAATTGATAGGCGCGCACTTTATCGAGTGTCGTCGCGACTGCATAGCCGTCCACCGCGTGCATGACGATTTGCGTGCTGCCCGCAGTGGGCGCGCCGACGTGCTCGAGCACATGCGTGAGCAGCGGGCCGCTCAAGGCGTGCTGATGGGAATCGTATTCGGTGGTGGGCTTGATCGTTACCGCTGGCATGCCGGCGAGCGTAGCGAAATCGACGGAGTACGCTTCGGAGAACTTCACCTGATGCTTGGCGAGCAACTGGTCGAACGCGGGATCGAGCGCGCCGCGATTGTGGCGCTTGATCGCGCCGGTGATCGTCAGAACGGCGGGCGATGCCGCACAGGCTTCTTTCCGGACGCGCTGGCTGCCCAGTGCAGGCGCAGCTGTCACGCCCAGCAGCGCGGCGCTGGTCAGGAACTGGCGTTTGTTCATGGCATGGTCTCCGGACGATGAGAAGGGCGACGGGGCGGCAAGGTTGTCGCAGCTTCTATTGTCGGGTAATTGCCGCTGACTGTGTCACGGCTGGGCTTTATATAACGCGTTGAGCCCTATGCTGCGTGGCGTAGGTCATACTTCTGCCGTCACGGCGAGGACTCAGTTCGGCGCTGGCCGCGAAAGGCGTGCAGGTGTCGATTCAACGGCGGCGGAGATGCGGATTATTCAACGCTCCTGATTGGGTTGTGTTTCTTGGCGGGGAAAAAGCCGGTCGTGATGGCCCGGTTTTTTTGCGTGTGCCGAGCGAGCTTAGTGGTCGCTAGTCGCATCGAATGTCTACCGGAGGTACCACAGGCCGTGGTCGTACAGGATTGACAGGATCTTGTGCTCAGCGGTTGCGCCGGCGGCCAGACTGTTCGCCACGGTGAGGCACGCGGCAGCAGTGTTGCCCACCAGGAACCCAGAATCGCGTGCAAAGGTTCTGCGCGTGTTCAAGACTTCATCGTACGTCACTGTTCTGATTTCACTGATCAGGTTCCACTCGATAAAAGGCGGTACGACGCCCACCGACATGCCCTCGAGCTTGTGATCCAAGAAAACGCCATTTCGCGAGTCGCATCCCTGCGGTTCGACGAGGACAACGGTGACGCTATAACCCGCCAGTTTCAACGCCTTTGCAATGCCGACGAGGCTGGCGCCCGTGCCAGCACACGAAACAAAGGTCAGTTCTCTGACCTCCGGCCACGCCTTGAGTTGCGCGGCGATTTCGGGCCCGGTTTCCAATTCGTGAGCGGCGACGCTCGCGGCGTTGCGAAATTGATCGGTGTAGAAGTAACTGCGGCCATGTTCCGCCGCATGCTCCAAGTGCCATTGCACGACCTCGCGCGGAGTCGCACCGCGTTCGAGCATGTCCAAGCCGATAAGCCGGGCGCCGAACAATTCGAGGCAGCGTCGTTTGACGGCGCTGAATCCCAATCCAACGGCAAGCTCGACGGGTATGGCGTGTGCCTGGCAGGCGAGGGTAAGTCCAAAGCCAAAGTTGCCACCGGTCTTTTCGATTATGGTGGTTCGGCCAGGAACGATTTCGCCGCTCGCGATCGCGCTCCGAACGATGAAGCGTGCAGCCCGCACTTTGTGGCTACCGCCGGGATTATCGCATTCAAACTTGAGAAGAAGTCCGGGCCTAACCTCGCGAAGCGGCGTGGCTGTGACATCGCCTCGTCCGGTAGCGACGCTAGCGAAAGGGCGCTTGTCAATGAGATTGAGCGTCATGACGGAAGCACCTCTGCAGTCGGCGCGCCGGCTTTGCGCATGCACATCCATGTGAGGCAGGCCGCAATAGCGCAAAGAGTGAGGCACAGCAGGTTCGTATTTTTCCAGCCGATGAAGGCCTGTAATACGGCAGGAAAAAAAGCGCCAACGGTTGCACAGATCGCGATGACGGAGTCGTTGATGCCCTGCATCCGATGACGATTGCTGTCGGTCAACACGCAAGCCAACAAAGCGCCGCCGCCCACGTAGCCGAAATTCCAACCCACGCCGAGCATGATCAAACCTGCGATCAATGCCCAAAGATTTGAGCCCCAGACTCCCAAAGCAGCTGCGCAGGCCAGTAATGCATAACCGGCGAGAAGCGAGTTGCGGTGGCCTGCGCGGATGAGAATGGCCCCGGTCACGAGGGATGGAGCAAACATGGCTATGACATGCCCTTGAATTGCAAGTGAACTCGCATGGAACGACACGCACACCGATTCCATGACAAGCGACGCCTGAACCATCAGCATATTCATGATGAGATAGCTTAGCGCGGACGCGACTATTGCAACCGTAATTGGCGCGGTCGCGGCGATGTTGCGGGCTTCGACTGAGCGCTGAACCGTTGCCGGAGATTCAATCGGACGCCAGATTGCGATCAGCGCGATGGTGGCGAGCCCGAGCAGCACAAATGACGCATAACACAGCGAGAATGTCGCAAAGCCATCCACATCTTTCAGGCCCATCGATAGAAGGGGGCCGCTAATTGCGGCAACGATACCGCCTGCCACGACTAGCGACAAACCCTTCGGACGCACCTCCGCCGCGAGTCCATCGACCGCGGCAAAGCGGTAGAAGTTCGCAAAAGCGACATACAAGCCGAGCATTCCATGCGCCACGATCAGTTGCGCAAAGCTACTCTGTGTCGTTGCGTTATAGCCGATGCAGCCTGCGGCAATCAGAAACAAGGCGCCGAGCTGAAACCCTTTTTTGCGGCCATGACGGCGCATGAAACTTGCGGCCGGGTACGTGGCGATAGCAACCACTGCAAACTGGCAACCGTATGGCACCGTCGCCCACGCGTGACTGGGCGCGAGCTTACTACCGACGAGTGCGGCGATGGTGACAGAGACCACGGCTGCAGTCAGATTGATGGCCTGGCATAGCGTGAGAAGATAAGTCGTGGGCGGCAGCTTTTTTAGCCCGCCACGGTTCGCATGTGAGGTGACGCGAATTCCATTCATGACACTAATCCCCGCGAAGCGCTACGCCGTCAGCAGCGTGGAAAGAAACCGTATCGAAGCGCGCGTTGTCGAATTGACACGACAGACGTTCCTTACCCGACCCCATGCTCTTGCGGCGGACGCTTATCCGCCCGATGGGTGCGGTGTTGCCGATGTGGGTGCCCCCGCAAGGTATGAGATTGTCCTCGCATTGCCAATAGCGGGCTTCGATATGGTCCGGATGGGCGCGCGTTGTAACCGCGCTGCCGCGAGCCACGAAGTCGTTCGCGATCTGCTCGATGGCCAGGACTTCGTCAGGCGTAAAGCGGCTACCGACGCCGAAATCGAAGCGAGCGCCATCTGTCCGGATGTGGCATCCCAGTGTCCATGCAATGGCGTCAGGTCTGATCTTGCCGACACCCAGATATAGCAGATGCGACGCAGTGTGGCTCAAGGACAATTGAGCCCTACGCATCGTGTCGATACTGATCTGCACTTCGTCATCTACTTGCAGCGCGGCGAGATATTGAATGTCTTCGGGGTGAATCACATGTTCGATAATCCCGCCTAGCTGAATGTCCGGAAAGCCAGGAATATTGGCGCGTCGGCCGTACATTTTACGCACGTGAATGAATCGGATCGCATTGCCGCACGGCAGTGCTAGCGTGCCTGTGTCGGATTCCTGGCCACCTCCCTCGGGATAAGCAACAGTTGCGTTCAGTTCGACATAGTCGCTACCGATCTTTGAAACAACGGACCGCGTTTTATATAGCAAGTTATCCGAATAATAGAGTCTGACCGTATGTCTGGGGAATGAGAGCATTAATTGGGTGACCTCGACTATGCAATCCGGTTAAACGCATTTGGCGGCGTTACCGCCACGTACAACTTGCGTCTCCGACCGAAGCGTAACAATGGAATCTGAAGGGATATCTTGTGTGATACAGCAATGCGTGCCGATGAATACATCGTTGCCGATTTGAATGTTGCCGAAGATACGGGCGAACGCGCCAATCTGTACGCGATCCCCCAAACTGGGGTGACGCCTGGCTGACGGGTTGTTTGCAATACCCGCGGCGCCTAAGGTCACACCTCCGAGCATGTAGCAATCGTGACCAATCACGCTCGTCTCGCCGATGACCGATCCCCAGCCATGATCCAGAACAAAACGCCTGCCGATTTCGCATCGAGGATGTATCTCCGCGCCGGACAGCAGTTTGCCGCGACTTGAAACGAGGGCGGCATAGGCTTCGAGTTCGTTAAATGCAAACTCGCCGGCATCGCCTATGGCAATCAACGCGTGGGCAAGCCGGTAATGCAGGATCGCTTTGTATGACGTGGAGCCAGTCAGCGTGATCACCGCTGAACCGCGTTGAGCCGGATCTTTGGACAGAAACGCATCCAGATCCTCATGTGCGGCAAAGCATGCTTGCGTAAAGCGGCGATGGACCACGATCGCCTTTGTGACCGCAGGCGGCGCGCATTCCATCAAAGCGGCGCGTAGAAGGTCGAAAACGGACTGATAGGAGTCTGCGGAAGCGGACGTGGCGACGGGTGCTGCATTGCCCTCGGTTGAATTGCAACGAATAGCGGACGGCACCTCAAATTCACCGGGTTCGGTTAAGACGTCTCTCATGTTTATTGTTCGTGTATATAGGGATGCACATAATCAAGTTTGCACCAATCTGGCGAAATCATGGTGTGTGAAATTTCCCAAATTCGGTTGCGGATAAACAGAATTTTCACGCCTCATGTGTGCGTCGAGTGACCCACTGGCTAGTAGACACGGTTGCCCCATTCGCCGTTTCTATTACATCCAAGGTAATTGCCGACCCTCACCCCCAAGCCTAATCTTCGGTGGTCGCGCGGTTCACCCCGAACCGCGTTCACTATCAAGGACACATCATGTCGACGTTTCAGGTTCACACCATCGACTCCGCGCCGGAGCAATCCAAACCGGTATTGCAACAACTCCGGCAGACCTTTGGCTTCATCCCCAACATCGCGGGAGCCATGGCCGAGTCGCCCGTGCTGATCGGTGCGTTCATCAATCTGTTTCAGAAAGTCCATTCGGGCACGTTCACCGAAGCGCAGATCCAGACGCTGTTGTTGACGAACGCCGTCACCAACGCATGCACGTGGGCGGTCGCGTTTCACACGGCATTAGCGCTGAACGAGGGACTCACGCCCGCCGATGTCGAAGCGCTTCGCGCGGGCCGCACGCCTGCTGACCCCAAGCATGCCGCGCTTGCCACGTTGACGAAAAATGCGATCCAGAAGCGCGGCCATCTCGACGAGCGCGACGTGAGCGCATTTCTCGAAGCCGGTTTCCGTCGCGATCAGGTACTCGAAGTACTCGCGGTGGCGGCAGCATCGACTATCACCAACTACGTGGGCAGCATCACGCAACCGCCGTTGGAAGCGCAGTTTCAGGTCCACGCCTGGACGGCTTGATTCCCGCAAGGAAGGCGCACTCACCGCTAGCGAGTATCCTGACCGACGAGGTTCGCCGAGCGTCGCTCGCCGAACCTCTTACCGGTAACATCTTGCGGACAGGAACACGATGAATCCTGCGAACCCAGTCAAAAAAGCGCCACCGAACGATCTCGGCGTCTTGTTGCGTCACTGGCGAGACGTGCGCGGCATCAGCCAGTTGGACCTGTCGTTCAATGCCGGCATCTCGCAGCGTCATATCAGCTTCATCGAAAGCGGACGCAGCGTGCCCAGCCGTCAGATGCTGATGGATATCGCGCAGGCGCTCGACATCCCTCTGCGCGAACGCAACACGTTGCTGCTGGCAGCAGGGTACGCGCCAATGTATGCCGACGCCGCATGGAATGCACAGGAAATGCATAGCGTCACGAATGCGCTTGGACGCATGCTGCGTCAGCATGAACCGTTTCCAGCGCTCGTCATGGACCGCTACTGGAACGTGCTGATGACCAATGAGGCGGCGCCACGTTTTTTCAATTGCTTTATCGACATGGCGGCGCGCAAGGGGCCGCGCAACATGCTGCATCTGGTGTTCGATCCGGAAGGTATGCGCCCTTTCGTGGCCGACTGGCAGACCGTGGCGGATAGCTTGATTCAGCGCGTCTACCGCGAGTCGGTGGGGCGCGTGATCGATGATCGGACGCGCGAGTTGCTCGATGCGTTGCGCGCCTACCCGGATGTGGAAAAGAACATGCAGCCGGGGCATCCCGAGTCGGCGGCCGAAACCGCGTCGGCGGCGGCCATGCCGGTGATCCCGATCGGTTTCGTCAAAAACGGCCACGTCATGAAGTATTTCTCGGTGGTCGCGACCGTGGGCACGCCGCAGACGATCGCGGCGCAGGAGTTGCGCCTCGAATGCATGTTCCCCGCCGACGACGAGACCGAAGCGCGTCATCTGGAGATGCTCGACGCGGCGGCGCAGCCGTAGCGCTAGATCAATCGGCAGGCCGTCGCCACAGCAGCCGCCGTTGAACCACGGCGCCGCGTCGAAGTTTTAAAACTTATGCCGCACGCCGATGCTGACAATCGCCTGCGATTGCGTCGCCGACGAGTGGCCATTACCCTTGTCGCTAACCGATGCAGTCGCCGCGACCGGATGGCCGAGCGCATCCAGCGTGCCGCCCGACGCGTGCTGGTAACCACCCATCAGATAGACAGTCGAACGCTTGGACAGCGCATACTGCGCGCCGAGCGTCACGTTGTGATATTGCGCGCGCTCATCCACGCCATCCACTTCGCCGCCACGCGTGTAGCTGTAGCCCGCGAACAGTTGCACGGCGGGACGGACCGTCCATTGTCCGAACACGCCGGCGATGTTGAACGTAGCGTGACCCTTGAACAGCGAGTCCGCCCCGGAGCGATACTGCACGTTGCTGTAATTCACACCGACGATCGCCGGCCCGAAGTCGTACGTCGCACCCGTCGCGATGATCTGTTGCGACTGCGCGCTGGCGTAGCCTTCGTTGATCGATGAATTGAACAGGCCGTCGTCCGTGCCGCTCCATTTGCCGTAGGTCGTGTCCTGCGTGCCGGTCTTGCTGTTGTCGGAGCGTTCGTAGCCGACGCCCACGTGCAGCGGGCCGTTGCCGTAGGCGGCGCCCACGCTCCAGGTGTTCTGCTGCTTCAGGCTGCCGGGCTGGCCGCCGAAACCGTACAGCGCGCCGAACGTGAAGCCTGCATAGTTCGCGCTCGTGTACTTGATCGAGTTGTTGACGCGCGCGGTCTGATCCAGATCGTCGATATCGCCCGGATGCGCGCCGTAGCCGCCGACCATCGCCACCGGAGCGACCGGCGAAACGAAGTCGTTCAGCGAGGTGTACTGGCGGCCCAGCGTGATCGTGCCGTACTGCTTGCTGCCGATACCCACGTACGCCTGACGCCCGAACAGGCCGCCGTTCTGGCCGGTCTTGCCGTTCGTGATGTCGAAGCCGTCCTCGAGCTGGAACAACGCGTTCCAGCCGCCGCCCAAGTCCTCCTGACCCTTGATGCCCCAGCGGCTGCCGGAGAGGTTGCCGCTCGTCACGGCGACGTTCGAGTGGCCGCTATAGTTGCCGGCCGTGCCGGTGCGCTCGTTGCTGCGGTACGAAATGCCCGCATCGACGATGCCGTACAGCACGACGGAACTCTGCGCGGACGCAATGCCGGCGAACGTCATCAAGAGGGGTGCGGCAATCCATTGGTTCTTCATCGTAGTCATAGCCTGGTTGGAACTTCTATCTCAAGTCGCCTGAATGGCGATCTTTCTTTTTTCCGCGCACGCGGAAGCCCGCTCCTGAATGACGGAGCGGACTGCATGAAGCGGGTATGCGCAGCGGCGCTTGCCATATCTGTGACGCGTCCCTCGAGCGGGACGCGTCACGCGAGGCCACGTGCGATCAGTGAGCCAGGGCGGCCCCTGGCGGCATGTCGGGCGCGCGCACCGTGACGGTCTTGCGGACGCGGGCGACATCCGTCGCGCTGACCGTTGAACCGCGGTTGCCCCAACTGTTGCGCACGAAGTTGGTCACATCCGCGACTTCCTGATCGTTCAGACGCCAGCCGAAGGCCGGCATCGTGAACGAGGAGGGCGCGGTCTTCGTGCCTTCGAGCGTGCTGCCGGTGAGCAGCACGTGGATCAGCGAGGTGGCGTCCTTACCCTGCACGACCGGATTGCCGCCCAGCGCCGGAAACACGCGGTTGTAGCCGCGACCGTCGCTGCGGTGGCAGGCCGTGCAGTTGTCGCGATAGACGGCCGCGCCCGGCGCGGTGGCGTCCCCCATGCGCAGCGCGCGCGCTGCGGTGTCGTCGTATGCGTACGGCGTTTCCTGCGGATCGGTCGACGGCAGCGTCTTCAGATAACGCGCAATCGCGGTGAGATCGGCGTCGCTCATATGCTGCATGCTGTGCTGCACGACGTCCGTCATGCCGCCGAAGGCCGCGCTGTGCTGCGTGCGTCCGGTCTTCAGGAATTGCACGAGATCGGCTTCGCTCCACGCGCCGATGCCGGTGCGCGGATTGCCGCGCAGGCTCGACGGAATCCAGCCGTCGATCGCCGCGCCGCCCGCGAGAAACGCCGGGCCGTCGAGGTCGCTCAGCGCGCGCTCCTGCATCGTCGCCGCGCGCGGTGTGTGGCACGCGCCGCAATGGCCGAGGCCTTGGACCAGGTACGCGCCACGCGCGATCACCGGATCGGCGTAACGCTTCGCGTCGAACGAAACCGGCTCGGGCGCGAACAGGTGACGCCAGATGCCGAGCGGCCAGCGCATCGATAGAGGCCAGACGATGTCGACCGGTTTGTTCTTCTGGTTCACGGGCGCCACGCCTTGCGTGAAGTACGCATACAGCGCGTGCATGTCGTCCTGGCTCAGGCGCGCATACGATGGGAACGGCATGGCCGGATACAGCGTGTCGCCGTTCGGCTTCACGCCGGCGCGCACCGCGTGATCGAACTGCGCGAAGGTCCACGCGCCGATGCCGGTGTTGCGCTCCGGTGTGATATTGGTCGAGTAGATCGCGCCGATCGGCGTGTCGAACTTCAGCCCGCCAGCGAAAGGCTTGCCTGAGGGCGCCGAATGACACGCGATGCAATCGCCGGCCCGCGCGAGATATTCGCCGTGCGCGATCAGCGTTGCGTCGTTCTGGCTTTGCGGCGCTGCCGCGTGTGCGGCAAGCGTGCTCATGCCCAGCACAGCCGCCGCGCCCGCGCGTTTGAGCGCTCGCGCGAAGCGTTTGTTATGGATCTTCTTCGTCATACGCTCACCAGCGGCCCGGGGTTCTTCAGATACTGCGTGCGGATCGCCCGCGCCGACCAGTAAGCCAACGCCGCGACGAGGCCGGTCGGGTTGTAGCCGATGCCCTGCGGAAACGCCGAGGCGCCCATCACGAACACGTTGTGCACGTCCCAGCTTTGCAGGTAGCGGTTCAGCACGCTTGTCTTCGGATCGGTGCCCATCACCGCGCCGCCCACCAGGTGAGTGGTCTGATAGCGGCGCGAGTCGAAGTGCGCGCCGAATTCGCGTGTGTAGACGTTGATCGACTTCGGGCCCATCTGCTGCGCGATCTTGTGCATCTGGCCGGTCACGTAGCGCGCCATCTTGATGTCGTTGTCCTTCCAGTCGAAGGTCATGCGCAACAGCGGCTGGCCGTACGAATCGCGATAGGTCGGATCGAGGTCGAGGAACACGTCGCGGTACGACATGTTGCTGCCGTGCGCATCCATCGAAATGGTGTGCGCGTAGTGGTCTTTCACCGACTTCTTCCAGTCGGCGCCCCAGTTCGGCGTGCCGGCCGGCGTGGCGATGCCGCTGACCGGCTTGGTGCCGGCCTGATTGACCCACAACGGCGAGCCGCCGACGAAACCGAGCGGACCGTGATCGAAGTTGTCGGCATTGAAGTCGTCGACCGCGACGCCGTTGCCGCCCGCGCCGATGAACGGATTGGTGAAGGTGTCTTTATCGAAGAACGCGGTGATGGTCGAAAGGTTCTGGTACGCAAAATTGCGGCCGACCACGCCTTCGCCCGAGATCGGGTCATACGGCTTGCCGATGCCCGACAGCAGAAGCAGATGAACGTTGTGATACTGGAACGCCGCGACGATCACGAGATCCGCCGGCTGAAACACTTCGTTGCCCGCCGGATCGACATACGTCACGCCCTTGGCGCGCTTTTTCGTATCGTCGAGTTCGACGCGCAGCACGTGGCAGCGCGAGCGCAATTCGAAGTTCGGCAACGGCTTCAGGGCGGGCAGAATGTTGAGATTCGGCGAGGCCTTCGAATACATGTAGCACGCGTAGCCGCTGCAGAATCCGCAGAAATTGCACGGACCCATCTGCACGCCATACGGGTTGGTGTACGGCCCCGATGTATTCGCCGACGGCAAACGGTACGGATTCAGCCCGAGTTCGCGCGCGGCCTTGCCGAAGCGCTCAGCCGAATAGGTGTTCAGTTGCGCGGCGAGCGGAAAGTTGTCGCTGCGCGGCGCTTCGTAAATGTTGCCATCGCCGACCACCTTGCCGTTCACCTTGTACGCCTGGCCCGAGGTGCCGAACACTTTCTCCGCGAAGTCGAAATGCGGTTCGAGTTCGTCGTAGCTGACGCCGTAATCCTGAATCGTCATGCCTTCGGGAATGAAGCGCTTGCCGTAGCGTTCCTCGTAGTGGCTCTTCAGGCGCAGTTCTTCCGGCGTGATGCGGAAATGCACGCCCGACCAGTGCAGGCCTGCGCCGCCGACGCCTTCGCCCGGCAGGAACGCGGCCAACTGGCGATACGGCAGAGCGGTATCGCTCGGCGCGTGACGGATCGAGACCGTGGTCTTCGAAAGATCGAGAAAGAGCTTCTTGCGGACGTTGTAGGTCAGCTCATCGATGGTGTTGGGATACGCGCCGTCCGGATAGGTGTCGCGATATTCGCCGCGTTCCAGCGCGACGACTTTCAGGCCGGCTTCGGTCAGTTCCTTCGCGAGGATCGCACCGGTCCAGCCGAAGCCGACGATCACCGCGTCGACGTGCGGTTTGGTTTGAGTAGACATCAGGTGCGCTTTCCTTCGATCGACACGGGGCCATACGGATAAGCCGCGCCGTTCTGATTGACGAAGTCCATGAAATCGGCTCGCGCGCCGGGGAAGCCGATCATCTTCCAGCCGCCCATGTCGCGGTTGCCGCCGTGGATCGGATCGCAGAAGTAGCCTTCGCGCGTGTTTTGCAGCAGTTGTCCGAAGAACACGCCGGCCGGCACGTTCTCCAGATCGACCTTGTCTTTCTCGAGCGCGCCGAGCACGGTGTCGCGCGTGGCGGCGTCGAGGGCGTCGAACGGATGCGCGTAAGTCTTCGTGCAGTACGCGTTGACCGCCGCGATGCCGAGGCGGTAGAGATCGCGCGGCACGAGCTTGAACTGGTAGCCGAGTTCGGGCGCGCCCTGCGTGAACGGTCCCTGCATGTACCAAAGCGCGCCGTGTGCGTACGGCGTATCCATCTGCCGGTCGATGAATTCGGGCACGCCGGCTTCGACGGCGCCGGGACCTTCGCTGTCCGACGGAATCAGACGGTCGACCGCGGCGTGGATGAACGCCCATTCCTTCGCGTCGAAGAAATGCGGCTTATAGTCCGCGCCGGACGCGCGGCCCGCGTTCGCGCTTTCGCCCGAACCCGGCGCGGAGGCCGTCGTGGCTTGCTTGACCTCGCAGCCGGCGAGCGTGCCGGCCGGGACCAGAGCGATAGCCGTACGTAAAAAGCCACGGCGAGAGCTGATAGGGGATGAGGGCATATTGTTCTAGTCACCAGATTGGAGCGCGCGATTGCGTTCCGGCATTCATGGGATTGCCGGCGGGATGATAAATGGAACCGGTTCCAAAGTCTTTTAGCTTTTTTACAATAGCTTGTTTCGTGGAGCGATGAAATGCCGCGATTTTGCAAAAAATCCGTTTTAGATCAAAGGTGTTCTAGGCGTAGGGCAACGCGGCAGCGAGGGCGCCAGGCGTATCAGGGCGGATGTGAAAAAGCGACGGCGTCGCGGGCGAGACCCGAGCGGCGGGCGATCAGCGCGGGCCGTGCGCGAAGCGCTGCTCCAACTGACCGCGGCCGGCATGGTGGAGATGCGGCCGCGACATGGCGCCGTGGTCGCGAAGATCAGCCTGCACAGGCTGATCGAGATGTTCGAGGTGATGGCCGAGCTGGAGGCGATGTGCAGCCGCCTCGCCGCGCGGCGTGCTTGCCGCACGCGCGACGCGGCGAGTTCTTTTACCTCGCAGGTAATCGACACGCGTCATGTCCGAGTCGACCATGAGCGGCATGCAAGTTTTCGATCCGCATCCACTCATGACCAGGAGCCACGCCATGACCGCCTACGCGATTGCCCATCTGCACGACGTCGAACTGGGCGACGAGATCGTCGAATACCTCAATTGCATCGACGCCACGCTCGCGCCGTTCGGCGGCCATTTCATCGTGCATGGCGCACGCCCCGAGATACTCGAAGGCGAATGGCACGGCGATCTGATCGCGATCGCGTTCCCCGATCTCGCTGCCGCGCGCGCCTGGTACACGTCGGACGCGTATCGGCGCATCCTGCCGCTGCGCACGCGGCACGCGCGCGGGCCGGTGATCCTGATCGACGGCGTGGACGAGCGGCACAAGGCGACCGATATCCTGCGATGAACGCGGCGGCATCAGCGCGTGAACGTGCCGGGACCTTCCGCGTTGTAGTACTCGGGCGTCACCTGATCGCTGAGGAACGACACCTTGGAGATCGTCTCCGGCGCGGCGTTTTCGTAGCGTAGGCAGCAATCAAGCGAATCGAAAGCCGCTTACGGGAATGGCAGGCATTCTGGTTTCAGAAGGGCGTTACACTGGCCCATCTTTTTTGCCAGAGTCCCTTCATGCCGATGCCGGGTTTGCTGTCGGGTTCTTCAGCCTCACCGTGTATGAAGCATCAACAATGGAAAACCTTCTCAAGAAACTCGACCTCACCTCGCTGCGCCTGTTCGTTGCCGTCTGCCAGGAGCGCAATATCGCGCGCGCGGCGGAGCGCGAGTTCATCGCATCGTCCGCGGTGAGCCGGCGCATCGCCGAGATCGAGGCGGTGATCGGCTTGCCGGTGATCCAGCGGCAGTCGCGCGGCATCACCGTGACGCCGGTCGGCGAGACCGTGCTGCGCTACGCGCTGGCGATCATCGGCAATATCGAGCAGATGAGCGCGGAGCTGTCGCGTTTCTCGTCAGGTGCGAAAGGGCGCGTGCGGGTGGTGGCGAACCTGTCCTCCATCGTGCAGTTTTTGCCGGAAGATGTGGCCGCGTTCGGGCGCGCGTTTCCGGAGGTGTCGATCGAACTGGAGGAGGAAAATAGCGCCGACGTGCTGCGGATTGTCGGTGAGCACGCGGCGGACTTCGGCATCTGCAATTCGGTGGCGGGCAGCGAGGCGTTCGAGCAGGTGCCGTACCGGCAGGATCGGCTGGCGGTGCTGGTGCCGGGCGGCCATCGGCTCGCCGGTGCGTTGCGGGTGAGCTTCGACGACCTGCTCGATGACAGCTTCGTCGGGCTGCGCAGCGAGAGCGCGCTGACGCAACTGCTCACGCAGCAGGCAGCCGGCGCGGGGCGGCAACTCGATGTGAAGATTCGCGTCAGCAGTCTCGACGCGCTTTGCCGGATGGTGCATGCCGGGCTCGGCATCGCGGTCGTGCCTGAACAGGTCGGGCTGCTCTATCTGAATGCACTCGACGTGAGCCTACTGTCTTTGAGCGATGCCTGGGCGGTGCGCCGCCTCATCATGATCTTCAAGTCACGCGATCAGTTGAGCGCGAGCGCAGCGGCGCTGGTCGGGTTTCTCGGCAAGGGCGGTTGACGCGCGCCACGGCGGGCGAATCGGCAGAGGCGTGTCTGCGTCGGCGGCCGGAAGTCTTATCCGGCGGCGACGCGCCGATGCCCGGACAACCGTGTCGAGTACGATCGCGCCCATCATCGCCAAACGAGAGGTCTGCGTTGCCGCACCGGCACTTCGGCATTGCCGATGCGCACCGTATAGTGGGTGCAAGGAGAATGCCCATGAGCGACACGATTCGTCTGGACGGCCGCGTGCTGTACCTGTCCCAGGACCCCGCGGTGATCGAGGCGCAACTCGCCGGCGAGAACTTCACGCGCGCCACGGCCGGTCCGCTGCGCGACAACGTCTCCACCGACGAGATCACGCCGGTCACCGTCATGCTCACCTACGACGAGCGCCTCGGCCAGTATCCGTACGTCGGCTTCAAGGCCGGCGAATGCATGCCGATCGGCCGCGATGCGGTGAAGCACGGCGGCTTCCAGGTGACGGTGGCGGGCAAGCGCTACGGCAAGGGATCGTCGCGCGAATCGAGTCCGTTGGCGGAACTCTCGGCCGGGATCCGGTTGATCGTCGCGGAAAGCTTCGAGCGGATCTATCAGCAGAACTGCGACAACATCGGCATTCTCACCACCACGGACTTTTCCGTGCTCGATCGTTTGAGCGCGGGTGAAGCGGTGCCGATCGACGAATTCCTCAAGGGACGCGACGCGCTCACGCAGCAGATCATTCGCAGCGGCGGCCTGCTCGCATATAGCAAGTTCGCCGACTGGCCCGCGCCGCGCACAAGCGATAGCGCTGACGCTGACGCGGCGCAGGCCGAGGAGCCGAAGACGCTGGTCGAGAAGATCATCGAGCGCCATCTGCACCCGGCCAGCGTGGGCGCGCGGCGCGGCGACGGCGTGTTCATCGCCGCGGACTGGCGCTTCAGCCACGATTACTTCACCGGCATGTGCGCGCATCTGATGCATCGCGCGTTCGGCAAGCCGGCGCCGCTGCATGCGCCGGATCACATCATCGCGTTCCAGGATCATCTGGTGCTCGCATCGCAGAGCATTCCGCACGTGCGCGACGGTCTGCTGCCGGGCGTCGCCAATCTGATGGAAGGGCATACGTCTTTTTCGCGTGACTATCCGGTGCGCTCGCACGGTGCGCTCGACAGCATGCCGGGCTCCGAAGGCATCTGTCATGCGTTGATGGCTGAGCAATACGCGTTGCCGGGGCAAGTGGCGTGCGGCACCGATTCACATACGCCGCATTCGGGTGCGCTCGGCTGCCTCGCGTTCGGTGCGGGCGCAACGGAAATCGCCAATAGCTGGGTGACGGGCTATGTGCGCTGCAAAGTGCCGGAGACTTTGCGCATTGAAATCAGCGGTCACTTGCGCGATGGAGTGACCGCAAAGGACGTGGTGCTGCATCTGCTGCAAATGGATGCGATCCGCTCGGGTGACGCGATCGGCCTCGTGTTCGAATATGGCGGTGCAGCCGTGCGCGCGATGTCGATCGACGAGCGCGCGACCTTGACCAACATGGTCGCGGAACTGGGCGGCTTCACCGGCATCGTCGAACCGGACGAACGTACAGTGGTGTTTCTCAAAGAGCGGCGCGGTGTCGATTTCACCCTTGAAAACTGGATGAAAAGCGATGCGGGCGCCACCTATCGCGACACCATCCGTATCGACGCAGGCGCGATCGAACCGATGCTCGCGCGTCCCGGCGACCCCGGCAACGGCGTGCCGGCGCCGCAACTGGAACAGGACGTCGCCATCGATATCTCTTACGGTGGCTCGTGCACGGCGGGCAAGCGTGAAGACTTCGATTTCTATCACGAGGTGCTGCATTGGGGCGTCGAACACGGTCTTGGCGTGCCCGAGGGAACGCGTCTCTACTTGCAGTTCGGCACCATGGCAGTGCGCGCGTATTGTGAGGAGCGCGGCTATTTGCCGGTCTTCGAGCGCGCGGGCGTGACGCTCGTCATGCCGGCCTGCGGGTCGTGCGCGAATTGCGGGCCGGGCCAATCGGCCGAGGCGAACGAAGTGACGATCAGCGCGATCAACCGCAATTTCCCGGGCCGTTCGGGGCCGGGCAATGTGTGGCTCGCGAGTCCGTACACGGTGGCGGCGAGCGCGCTGGCCGGAAAAATCACCACCTTCGAACAATTGAAGCGCGCACGCGGCTAGAATGCTGGCCGGACCTTGGGCCCGGCATCGTGGTACGCGTGACGCGCGAAAGTACAAGAGGCCGGCGAGACCGGTCCAGCGAACCCTATCGTTTCGCGAGTATCACCAGGAGACATACAACATGGCATCCCCCGATCACGCCGGCTCCGTCGCGAAGAAAAGCGGCGACGCGGCGCATTCCGATAACACGGCCAAGCGCGCCGCCGCCGCCGCGCCGCTCGACGCCGGTAGCATTTCCGCGCGCCTCGACCGGCTGCCCGCCACGCGCTCCGTCTGGAAGCTGGTGGTGTTGCTGAGCCTCGGCTTCTTCTTCGAACTCTACGATCTGCTGTATTCCGGGTATGTCGCGCCAGGCCTCGTCAAAAGCGGTCTGCTGAGCGCGACCACGCACGGCCTGTTCGGTTCGACCGGTGTCGCGAGTTTCATAGCGGCGCTGTTTAGCGGCCTCTTTATCGGCACGATCGCGTGCGGCTTTCTGGCGGATCGCTTCGGACGCCGCGCCGTGTTCACGTATTCGCTGCTCTGGTATACGGTGGCCAATATCGTGATGGCATTCCAGGAAACGGCTACCGGATTGAATTTCTGGCGCTTCGTGGCAGGGATCGGCATCGGCGTCGAACTGGTGACGATCGGCACGTACATCTCCGAACTGGTGCCCAAGCAGATTCGCGGCCGGGCGTTCGCGTGCGAGCAGGCGGTCGGTTTTACGGCCGTGCCGGTGGTGGCGTTCCTGTCGTATCTGCTGGTGCCGCGCACATTGCTCGGCCTGGACGGCTGGCGCTGGGTCGTGCTGATCGGCGCGCATGGCGCGCTGTTCGTGTGGTGGATTCGTCGCGCGTTGCCGGAAAGCCCGCGCTGGCTCGCACAGCAAGGACGCCTTGCCGAAGCCGACCGCGTGATGACGGCGCTCGAAGCGAAAGTGCGCCGCGAATACGGCCGCGAGTTGCCGCCGCCCGCGCCGCCGGTGCCGGTAGCGCCACGCGGCAGCTTCCGCGATATGTGGGTGCCGCCGTATCGCAGCCGCACGCTGATGATGACGATCTTCAATATTTTCCAGACCGTGGGCTTCTACGGCTTTGCGAACTGGGTGCCCACGCTGCTGATCAAGCAGGGCATTACGATCACCACGAGCCTGATGTATTCGAGCGTGATCGCTTTGGCGGCGCCCGTCGGTCCGCTCATCGGACTTTTCATCGGCGACCGCTTCGAGCGCAAGACCGTGATCGTGGTGATGGCGGGGGTGAACATCGTCTGCGGCCTGTTGTTCAGCCAGGCTGCGGGCGCCGTGTTGCTGGTCAGTCTCGGTGTGTGTCTGACGCTTGCGGGCAACATCATTTCATACAGCTACCATGCGTATCAGACCGAGCTTTTTCCGACCAGCATTCGGGCGCGCGCGGTGGGATTCGTCTATTCGTGGAGCCGTTTTTCGGCGATCTTCACAGCCTTTCTGATTGCCGCTGTGTTGAAGCAGTTCGGTACCACCGGGGTTTTCGTCTTTATCGCTGGAGCGATGCTGATCGTCATGCTGGCGATCGGGTTGATGGGACCGCGCACGAAGGGTATCGAGCTGGAAAAAATATCGCGGTAGACAACTTCAAAGCGGTGGAATGCGACGTCTTACACCCGATCACGGCGTCCAGCGATAAACGGCGATGCTGGAGCCCTTGACGTTGTTCTTCGTGACCACGTACTCGCCGGTCGATCGAAGGTAGGCCTTGACGCTGTACATCGCATCGATCGCGCTGCTGGCGTCCACGGTACGGCTGCTGGTGTTCACGAGCGTTGCGTCGAGGTTACCTGTGGCGAGATTGAAGGCGTCGATGTCCGGCAAAGCGGGCCCGCTGCCGAACCAGTAGCCGACGAAAAGATAGCGGCCGGCCGCGTCGATCGACTTGGCGCCGGCGTGGGCGAGGTTGATCACCGGATTGGGCGTGGTGGTATTGCCCGCGCTCCAGCCGTGATACACCTCGATCCGCGTGCCGATCCCCGTCCAGTCCGTACTCCCGACAACACCCTGTCCGAGGATCATCGTGTCGCTGTCCGCGAGGTAGAGAATGCGTGTCAGCGGCTGGATGCTCGCGGGAATGCGGATGGGGATTCCGGGTCCCCACGATGGTTTGCCGCTGGCGTCGAAGCCGGTCAGCGGGTAGTGATAGATATAGCCTGTCTTGTCCAGACCGGCCCACACGCCGCCCTTGCTGTCGATGCAGAACCCGTCCCTGACCAGTGCGGTGGTTTTGAACGCCGCACCCGGAAGCGTGGCGTCCGGTATGGCGATATAGCCATTCGCGGCATTGAAGTGGAAGAAGTAGTAGACATCGGGATTCTGGCCGGACGCCACGAGGATCCGGTTGGCGCCGACGGTGGCAAGGTGAGCGAAGTGCTCGTCGCGTGAAGTATCGTTGATGTTGATGCGCGGGTCCGACGGATAGGCGAACGGATCGACGGTGTTCGCGACGAAGGCGCCGCCGGCGCTACCGCTGTAGATGTTGGTGCCGCCATAGAACATGGTGCCGTCCGTGAGCGGGTCCGGTACGGCGTCGCCCTCGAGGTTGAGGGACCGCAGCGTCCACTGCAGATTGCCGGCGCTGCTATACGCATGAATGTCGGTGCCGCCGTTGCGGCCGAGGTCCCAACTGCCGCCCCACGGGTTGTTGAGCACATAGAGGTTGCCCGCGGTGTCCTTGCCGATGCCGGCAACGCGGGTGAAGCGCTTCGCGCCGACCTGGCCTTTGATCCCCGTGGTGGTGTCGAGATACCCGCCCTGAACGCCGAACGTTCCGGCCAGCGTCGGCGTACCCGAGAGCGTGTAGCGCTTGATGTTCATGTCGGGCCCTTCGTCGCCCACCATGAGCTGTCCCGACGACGCATCGAAATAGAGCGCCGACGGCTGCGATCCGGCGGGCATCTGGATGGTATTCAGCAGTGCCCCGCCTGAACTGAACTCGACGATCGTGCCCGCACTTTTCTGTGCGATCCAGACGTTGCCCGCGCCATCCACAGCGAGCGCGCCTGGGCCCGGGACGTTGATGTCGCGCTGCCAGACACCGTCGGTGGTGTAGATACGCACGCGATTGCCGTCGATGTCGCTCGCATAAAGCAGCGAGCCCGCCGTGGCAAGTCCGGTGATGACGTCGACCCGCGTTTGATTCTTCGAAGCAGTGACCTGGATGAAAAGATCGCGAGCGCCAGTAGCGCGGCTGTATCGTCCCACCGCGCCGCTTCCGTACGACGCGCTGTACTGCAGCGCCACGAAAATCGACTTCGCATTACCGGTGATGGCGCTGCCCTGAAATTCGCCATGAGCGCCGATGGAGCCGGCGCTGCGGTGGTTCTGATAGATCGCGACGCCGCCCTCGTACTCGTCCCACATGGAGGCCGTATAGAGGACGCCTTCGGGCGCAACCCACATGGAGCGCGCGGCGTTACCGACGTGGGCGGCGAGAGTGCCATACGTGTTCGCGAGCCAGTCGGTGGTGTTTTGCGCCTGACTGGCCGGTGCAATCGCGGCGATCATCGCGGCGAGGAGCGCAGCATGAATTCGTTTTCTTGCGACCATGACTGATGCTCTCCTGAGCGTAGCGATGATTGATATGAATCGTCGGCTGACTTTGTTCCTGAAATGCGTGATGGGTAAAAGCTATTTCGAGCCGGTCTCGTGCACGCTGTATTGCATCCAGCGTACCGTCGGCAAGTGGCAGGAGAATGACTCGTTTAACTCAATACGAATAACGGGTAATTTGCGCATCCTCATTTCTAGGTCAAATTGCGGATGGACTCAAGCGTTTCGTGCGGCTCGGTGTGTTCGTTACGTTCGACTACTTTGCTCGCAAACATCGCCTGCGCCGCGAGTCATTCCTTACCCGATGCGCGCCCTTGAACGCTCAGCAGATGCTCGCGCATGCAACGGGCCGCTGTCTCGCCATCACGCGCTTTCATCGCATTGACGACAGCCTGATGTTGCTGGGCGAAATACTGCCGGGTTTCCTGGGCCACCGTCTTTTCGCGTACGTCCGGTTTGACGCGCATGCTGTTGATGACTTCCATCAGCGCAATGAGTGCGGGATTGCGGGTGGCCTGGCCGATCAGCAAGTGAAAGCGATGATCCCATTGCTGCCACTCTTCGTCGTTCTTCGCGGCTGCGTTTTTGCGCGCGCACTTTTCCAGTTCCAGCAGATCGTCCCGACTGGCTTTGGCGGCGGCGAGTTCCGCGAGTGCGGGTTCGAACAGCAGCCGCATTTCGGCGATATCCGCCGGACTCGTTCCCGCGCGCAGTCCACGCAGCGTGGGGCCGAACTTCAGCGGTCGCGCGCCCAGATAGGTGCCGCGCCCGACACCGCGCCACACCCGGCCCGATGCCTCCAGTGAAGCCAGCACCGAGCGCAGTTCCCTTCGGCTGACGCCAAGGTCTTCGGCCAGCTTTCTTTCGGGCGGCAGCGCGTCGCCGTCCTTGAGTTGATGGGCGGCGATGTAGCCGAGCAAAGCTTCCAATGCTGTCTGTTCCATTTTTTGCGTGAACCAATGTTTATTGGTTCCAAAGATAGCAGAATGGAGGCAGTGTGGTGCGCAGGTTCCCGAAAATATTTTGACTCGGTATATTGCGTGTAGATTTCGGGTTAGCATCACGTGAAATTGATTGGATCGAGCAGCATCTTTATCGCTTGTTCAACGTGTACCTATAGGGATTGGTTCAGCCGCCAGTCGCCCGCGATCACAAAGGAGCAGCGCATGTCGTTTACCACCCGCCCGGAACTGATCGGCACATTCGGCATGGCCGCTTCCACGCACTGGCTGGCCAGCGCGTCGGCCATGGCCGTGCTTGAGAAAGGCGGTAACGCGTTCGATGCCGCCGCCGCCGCCGGTTTTGTTCTGCAGATCGTCGAACCGCATCTGAACGGTCCGGGCGGCGAATTGCCGGTCGTGTTCTACAGCGCGCGCGAAGACCGCGTGCGCGTGCTGTGTGGGCAGGGTGTGACGCCCGCGAGCATGACCATCGAGCGCATGCGCAAGTTAGGACTGGAAGTCGTGCCGGGTACGGGACTGCTGCCGGCCGTCGTGCCCGGCGCATTCGGCGGGTGGATGGCCATGCTGCGCGATTACGGCCAGTTGCCGCTTGAGGATGTGCTGAGTTACGCGATCGGTTACGCGGAAAACGGCTACCCGGTGCTGCCGCGCATGACCTCATCGATCCTCGCCATCAAGGATTTCTTCCGGACAGAATGGACGACTTCGGCCGAGCAATGGTTGCGCGACGGCGACGCGCCGATGCCGAATCAGCTATTCGCCAATCCGGCCATTGCGAACACGTATAAGCGCATTCTGCGCGAAGCGAATACCCGGCGTGACCGCAGCGAACAGTGTGAGCGCGCCCGCGAGGTTTTTTATCACGGCTTCGTGGCTGATGCCATCGACCAGTATTTTGGTTCGACGGCCGTGCTCGACACGTCGGGTCAGCGCAACCGCGGGCTGCTCGATGCCGGCGACCTCGCGCGCTGGGAACCGTCCTACGAAGACCCCGTTTCGTACGACTATGGCGAGCTCCGTGTCCACAAGACCGGCCCATGGGGCCAGGGGCCGATGTTCCTGCAGCAGCTCGCGCTGCTCAAGGGATTCGATCTCGCGGCCATGGACCCGATGGGACCGGATTTCGTGCATACGGTCATCGAATGCTCGAAGCTCGCGTTCGCCGACCGCGAGGTGTTCTACGGCGACCCTGCGTTTGCGCACGTGCCCATGGACGTGCTGCTGAGCGACGCCTATAACGACGAACGTCGTCGGCTGGTCGACCCGCGCCGGGCATCGCTCGAATTTCGTCCGGGCACGCTCGGCGACAGCGAGCGGCGCGCCGCGCGCATCATGGCGCTGGCCGGCAAGGAACAGTTCGGCGGCTTCGGCCAGGGTGAGCCGACCTTCGCGCCGTTGCCCGAACTGCGAGGCGATACGGTTCATCTCGATGTCGTCGACCGCTGGGGCAACATGGTGTCGGCCACGCCGTCGGGCGGCTGGCTGCAGGCGTCGCCGGCGGTGCCCGGCCTCGGCTTCAACGTGACCACGCGCGCGCAGATGTTCTGGATGGAGGAGGGCTTGCCGTCGTCGCTCGGGCCGCGGCGCCGTCCGCGCACCACGCTTTCGCCGACGCTGGTCACTCGCGCGGGCAAGCCCTATGCGGCGTTCGGCACGCCGGGCGGCGATCAGCAGGATCAATGGTCGATCCAGCTCTTCCTCAAACACGTGCACGCCGGCATGAATTTTCAGGCAGCTGCGGATTCGCCGTCGTTCCAGACCGCGCATTTTCCGGGTTCGTTTTATCCGCGCGCCATGCATCTCGGCAAGATGTCCGCCGAATCCCGCTTTCCGGAAAGCACCCTTGCCGAATTACGCGCGCGTGGCCACGACCTGACAGTGGCCGAACCCTGGTCGCTCGGGCGCGTCTGCGCGGTCGGAATCAGAAACGGTCTGATGCGTGGTGCAGCGACGCCTCGTCAGATGCAGGCCTACGCGGTCGGGCGATAACCTCGGCATGGCGGAGATCGTGTCCATTCCTTCAGGGAGAAAGTTAACGTGTCCGCCGTAGCCGCTCGTCTTGAAAGACTTCCGTTGTCGGGCTTTCACCGCAAACTCCTGCTCATCGGAGGCTTGGGGTATCTGTTCGATGGACTCGATTCATCGTCGCTCGCGTTTCTGCTGCCTGTCGTGAGCAAACTGTGGCACCTGAGCAGCGCCGAAACCGGCCTCGTCGCGAGCAGCACCTATATCGGGTACTTCTTCGGAGCGTTCCTGTCAGGCGTGTTCGCCGATCTGATCGGCCGTCGGCGCATCATGATGACGGCGCTGGCCATCTACTGTGTCGCGTCGCTCGCGAGTGCTGCCGCGACGGACTGGCACACGTTCTTCGCGCTGCGCATCGTCGCGGGATTTGGTTCCGGCGCGGAGACGGTGGTGATCGCGCCATTCCTCGCGGAATTCGTTCCGCGTCGCTACAGAGGCATGTTTTGCGGGGCGCTGGTCGGCTTCATGTCGTTCGGCTATCTGAGTTCGTCCATACTCGGCTTCGTCGTGGTGCGAAACTATGCCGACGGCTGGCGCTACCTGGCCGTGGTGACGTCGTTGCCGGTCGTCATGCTGCTCTGGTGGCGCAGAACGTTGCCTGAGTCGCCGCGATGGCTCGAGAGCCAGGGTCGAACGGACGAAGCGAACCGGATCGTGAACACGATCGAGTCATGGTTTGCCGGCAGAGGCATTCATCTGCCGCCGGTCGGCTCCGTTGGCGTGCTTCCCGCGTCGGCGCGTGCAAGCGGCAGCGCGTTGCAGAACGTGCTCACGTTGTGGTCGCCGCGACTCGCGCGCACCACGGCGGTCAGCTGGCTGATGTGGTTCTCGGTTGCATTCGCGTACTACTCGTTCTTCTCCTGGATACCGAGCCTGCTTCTCAAGGAGGGGCTCACCATGACGAAGAGCTTCGGCTATTCCATCGCGATCTACGGGGCGCAGATTCCGGGCTATTTCTCGGCCGCCTGGCTCAATGAACGGATCGGGCGCAAGGCGGTGGTCGCGTCGTACATGTTGCTGGGCGGCATAGCGGCCATCGCGCTCGCGTTCTCTCACACCGGCATCGCGATCATGGTCGCGGGCATCTGCCTGTCGTTCTTCATGAACGGTGCGTTCGCAGGCGTGTATGCGTACACCCCGGAAGTATTCCCGACCGCGGTGCGCACGACCGGCACCGGCTCGTCATCATCGTTTGGACGCATCGGCTCGGTGAGCGCGCCCATTCTGGTCGGCCTCGTCTATCCCACGCTCGGCTTCCTGGGCGTGTTCGCGATGACCACGACGGTTCTGCTCATCGGCGCATGCGTGGTGTTCTTCCTGGGTATCGAGACTCGCAATCGTTCGCTCGAAGACATCGAGGCCGAGGAATTCGGTCGCACGCAAGATGTTCCGGGCCCGCTCAGTTCCACTGAACTACACGGCTGAATGCCGTCATCCGCCAACTTTCCCATACAGACCATGCAAGGCATCCAGATCGAAACTGCGCAGCCCGATCCGCAAGCGCTGGACATGTCGAACCTCGAACAACTCGCGAGGGCCATGCGGATCAAGGGTCAACCGATGGCGATTTTCCGTGCGGTTCACGACGTGGCGGCAAGCGCAATCGGCTTCAGCCTGTTCACGATCATGTCCTACGATGCGCAAAACCAGGAGGTGGAGCGCGTCTACACGAACATGCCCGACGTCTATCCGGTTGGCGGGCGCAAGAAAAAGCACGGCACGCCGTGGGCCAAACAGATCCTGCTCGATCTCAAGCCCTTTCGCGCGGAAACCGCACAGGGCATTCGCGAAGCGTTCGACGATCACACTGTGATGACCGGGATGGGCCTGGGATCCATATTGAACATCCCGATTGCGTACGACGGCGTGTGCATCGGCACGATGAACCTGACGCATCGGGAGAGGTGGTACACAACGCGGCATGAAGAGTTGGGATTACTGATCGGTTCCTTCCTGGCTCCCGCTCTTATTACTCGCCATACGCTATCCACCGGCAGTTTGACTCCGCTCTGACATGACCACTACCCAACGTGTTGCGACAGCGTCGCCGGCGAGCCAGACTTCCGTGTCGCAAGGCCGCTGGCTGCTTGTTTTCATCCTCGGTTATCTCGCGCTCATGGCCGATGGCGCGGACGTCATGATGTACGGCCTCACGCTGACGCGTATCAAGGACGACTTCGGACTGAGCAATGTCCAGGCCGGCGCGTT
Source organism: Paraburkholderia sp. BL6669N2 (assembly GCF_003387275.1). Taxonomy (NCBI): domain Bacteria; kingdom Pseudomonadati; phylum Pseudomonadota; class Betaproteobacteria; order Burkholderiales; family Burkholderiaceae; genus Paraburkholderia; species Paraburkholderia sp. BL6669N2. The sequence continues at coordinate 4,617,802 of NZ_QUNA01000002.1, forward strand.
GGGCAGCCTGACGTTGCTAGGCATGGCAGTCGGCGGGATTCTCGGCGGCTGGGCGAGCGATCGCATCGGGCGGGTGAGGGTGGTGGTCTGGGCGTTGGCGCTTTTTTCGCTCGGCGCGGGGCTGCTTGGACTTACGCACAGCTTCGTGGAGTTCGCGGTCGTCCGCTTTATCGGTTCGTTGGGCATCGGCTCCATGGTGCTGGTCACGACGCTCGTTGCCGAATACGTGCCCACGGAACGGCGCTCGCTGATTCTGGGAGCCTTGCAGACCGGCATTTCGGCCGGTTATATCGTGGTCATTGCGCTGAGCAGCTGGATTTTGCCGCACTACGGGTGGCGCACGCTGTACTACGTGTCAGCCATACCCGTGGTGTTTGCGTTGGCGATCAAGTTCGCGGTGCCCGAGCCGGCTAGCTGGAGGGCGAGCCAGGCCATCGAGCGCACGAGCCAGCGTCGCTGGCGCGACAGCCGCTACCACGTGATTTTCAGCAATCGACAGACGCGAACTCTGTTTATCTTGTGGACGCTGGCCTCGGTTTTCATTCTTTCCGGGTTCTACGGCCTGAATAACTGGCTGCCGACGTACCTCGAAAAAGAGCTGCATATCAAGTTCAGCTCACTGGCCGGGTACATGATCGGGACTTACGTCGTCGCGTTCATCGGCAAGATCTTCGCCGGCTGGCTAGGCGACCGCTGGAGCCGGCGTGGTGTGTATGTCCTCGGCTGCGTGGGCGCCGCGCTTTTTCTGCCGGTGATCATCTTCTGGCACACGCGGGAGAACATTGCCGTTCTCATGCTTTTCTTCGGGTTCCTGTACGGCGTACCACTGGGCACAATCGGCACGTTCATGTCCGAGAGTTTTGCCACTTCCATCCGCGGCACTGCGGTGGGCGGCTCCTATAACCTGGGGCGCTTCTGCTCGGGCGCGGCGCCTATCGTCATCGGTTTCCTGGCCACGCAGTTTTCCATCGGTCTGGGTTTCCTCGTGGTCGGCGCGGTGTTCTTCCTGAGTGGCGTGACCGCGCTGTTTATCCCGGACCGCTTGTACGACACGGACCGGCCATCCACGCCGTGAGTCGAAGCGGGTGCGCAGCGCGCCTCTACGTCTCCTGATGAAACTGCGGCAACACGTCATCGGCGAGTTCGTTGACGATCTCAGCGACGGGACGCTCCGACGACGGATTGAACGTCACATGGTGCGTCCCGTCCGCGCGCAGCGATTTGAGTATCTCGATCAACGCGAGCCGGCCGGTCCGGTAGCCGAGCGTCACGGCCTGCGCCGGCTCATGCGGATCGCTGCTGAGTTCGAGCCGCATCGCGACGCCGAACGCACGAAACGCTTTGGGCGCCGCGCGTTCGACGGCGGCGCGCCACATGCTGTAGCGGGCGCGCTGCGCGTCCGGCTCGCGATGATAGGTCATCCATCCCAGCGAATGGCGCGCGATCCAGTCGACGCTCTGACCGCCCGAACCCACGGCAAGCAGCGGTACTGCGCGCGAATGCTCGGGCAACAGCTGAAAGGTAGGCGCACCTTCGGGCGTGCGATCGGGGATCACGCGCGAGGGTGCGCCGAGCGCGGCGGCAACCGTCTCCCAGTGACTGCGATACAGTTCGCGCCGCTCGTCGGCGTCGCGCCCGAATGCGGCATATTCCGGTGGACGGTCGCCTGAACCCAGACCCAGAATAAAGCGTCCGTGACTGAGCGTATCGACGGACAGCGCCGCCTTGGCAATATGCAGCGGATGACGCAGCGTGAGGACGATGGCGCCGCTCACAAGCGCGATACGCCGCGTATTCGCAGCGAGCGCACCAAGGAATACCCACGGGTCGAGGTGGCCGACAGGGTCCGGGTAGTCCGCGCTGTTCAGCGGGACGTCGCGTATCCAGAGCGCGCGAAAGCCGCGCTCGTCGGCGAGACGCGCGAGCGCCAGCTGCTCGTCGAAATCGGCCACGATCGTGCCGGCGCGCAGCATGGGGAGTGTGAGTCCGAGACTGAGCGCACCGTCGGAAAACACGCGGTTCGCGGTGGTTTGCGGTTCGGATTTCAGCGCGTCTGCCGCAATCAGGTGCGACTCGTTCATGCGTGGCCTTTGCAGTGCGTCGTCGATACGCCCGATGCTAACACTGCGTCAGAACAGCTGCTTCTGCCCTGACATCAAGGTCGTGAAATCGTCGCGCAGGAGCGGCAGGATAGCGTCGGCGACGGGCTGCAATTGACGCGTCAGATAATGTTCGTAATCGATTGCCGAGCGCAGCGTTTCCAGCGGCTCGGGTCCGGCAACCGTCATCACATAGCTGATCCACCCGCCGTTCTGGTATTGCAGCGGGCGCCCTTGCCGCCGGTTGAACTCGTCCGCCACACGCGCCGCGCGCACATGCGGCGGCACGTTGCGCTCGTATTCTTCGAGCGGCCGGCGCAGCCGTTTGCGATACACGAGCTGATCGTCGAGCTTGCCGTCGAGCGTGTCGCGCACGTAGTCCTGATACGGTTGCTGCGTAAAGATGCGCCGATACAGTTCCTGCTGAAACTGCTGCGCGAGCGGCGTCCAGTCGGTGCGTACCGTTTCGAGTCCCTTATAGACGATGTCTTCGCTGCCGTCCGGCAACACTGTGAGGCCGGCGTAGCGTTTCTTGCTGCCTTCTTCGGCGCCGCGAATCGTCGGCATGAAGAAGCGCCGATAGTGCCGTTCGAATTGCAGTTCGAGCGCACTGTCGAGCCCGAACCTTTCCTGCAGATTCTGCCGCCACCACGCGTTGATATGCTCGACCAGCGCGCGGCCGATGCGGCTCGCGTCTGCCTCGCTATGCGCGTGTTTTAGCCACACGAAGGTCGAATCCGTATCGCCGTAGATGACTTCGTAGCCTTCGGCTTGAATCAGTTCGCGCGTGGCATGCATGATTTCGTGGCCGCGCATGGTGATCGACGAGGCGAGACGCGGATCGAAGAAGCGGCAACCGGTCGATCCCAATACGCCGTAAAAGGCGTTCATGATGATCTTCAATGCCTGCGAAAGCGGCTTGTTGTTCTCGCGTTTGGCCGTTTCGCGGCCTTGCCACACTTGCCCGACGATCGACGGCAAACAATGGCGCGTGCGTGAAAAGCGCGCGCCGAGAAAGCCCGGAACCGATTGATCGTCGGCGGGATTCAACATGCCTTCGACAAGACCGACAGGGTCGATCAGAAACGTGCGAATAATCGACGGATACAGACTCTTGTAATCGAGCACCAGCACGGAGTCGTAGAGACCGGGGCGCGAATCCATCACGAAGCCGCCGGGGCTCGCGGCGCCGGCCACGTCGCCGAGATTGGGCGCGACATAGCCTTGCCGATGCATACGCGGCATATACAGATGCGTGAACGCCGCCACCGATCCGCCGCTGCGATCCGCCGGCAAACCGGTCACGCTCGCGCGTTCCAGCAGAAACGGCAGCAACTCTGTTTTAGCGAAGATGCGCGTGACCAGCTCGCAGTCTTTGAGGTTGTAGCGCGCGAGCGCGGGCTTGTCCTCGTCGAAGCGGCGCTGGATTTCGTCCATGCGCTGATACGGATTGTCGATCGCCTTGCCTTCGCCCAGCACGGTGCGCGAGACATGTTCGAGACTGAACGAAGGGAAACTCCAGGTCGCCGAGCGCAGCGCCTCGATGCCGTCGATAATCAACCGTCCCGCGGCGCCGGCGAAGAAGTGGTTCTGCTTGAGCCCGTGCTCGCGCCATTCCATCACCGCACCGCCACGGCCGAGCCGCAGCGGTACGCGATATTGTTCGGCATGCTGCTGTAGCACACGCAGATCGAACTGCACCAGATTCCAGCCGATGATCGCATCGGGATCGTACCGTTCGAGCCACGCGTTCAGTTTCTCCAGCAACTGCGCGCGGGTTTCGCAGTATTCGAGCTCGAAGTCGAGCGTGCCCGCGTCGCCGTTCGGCGGCCCCAGCATATACACCTGACGCTGGCCGCATCCTTCCAGCGCGATCGAGTACAACTCGGCGTGAGCGCTGGTTTCGATATCGAGCGACACGAGCTTCAAGGGCGGACGATAGCCGGCGGCCGGCTTGAGTTCGCTGTTCACGAGCGGGCCGCTCTTTCCGGTGCCCTGCGCGTCGCCGCTGAACCACACGGGCGCCGTGATGAAGCGCTCCATCATGTAGCGCTCCGGCGGAAAGATATCGGCTTCGTAGACATCGACGCCGCCTTGCTTCAGGCGTTTCTCGAAGCCCGTCAATTGCCGGTACTGCGGGCAGTAAAGCCCCATGACCGTCCGATGCTGAAAGTCGCACAGATCGAGCGCACGCAGATCGAGCGGCGCTTCGCGGCGCAGGATCGTTTCGGCGCGCTCGCGATGTTCGGTGGGAATGAATGCCACCGACGGTTGAGGGCGTAAGCGCACGTGCCGGGGCCCACTGTCCGTGGCCAGCCAGAAATCGACTTCGGTGCCGGCGGGCGTGTCTCGCCAATGCCGGGTCAAGATGAAACCCTGTTCAAGCTTAGTCAAACTGCCACCTCGAAAACCGGCGTGATCGCCTTGCGCGATTTTACCGCCATGCGCTGCGGGCCGTGACGTCATCCCCGAGCGTGGCGGCGTCGGCGCGTCGAGGTGTGCGCGTGCGACCTTGCGGCACGCTGGATGCAACCGCGCCGCGCAGTCTGTATGATCGTGGTGCAGCGATTCCATTCGGCGCGGGCCATGCGCCGGTCAAGTCTACTAAGAAGGGAGTAAGCGATATGACGTTGGGCAAACTTGTTGTTGTCGTCGCGGTAGCTGCAACCAGCCTTGGTGCACAGGCGCAAGTCGCCGGCACGCAACCGCTGAGCGTCACGGTCGAGCAGTCGAATGCGCTGCTGAGCGGCTGGAGTGTGAAGAAGAGCATTCTCGGCAAATCGGTCTACAACGACCAGAACGCGAAAATCGGCACGGTCCGCGATCTGGTGATCGCGCCGGACGGCTCGCTGTCCGCAGCCATCGTCTCCGCGGGCGGTTTCCTGGGCGTGGCATCGCACGACGTGGCGGTGCCTATCGCAGCGCTGGATATTCGCGAGGGGAATTTCTATCTGGCGGGCGCCACCAAAGATGCCTTGAAGGCAACGCCCGAGTTCCAGTACAACAAGGTTCAGGCGCCGCCGAAGCCTAAAAAGCTGACGGGGCAGTAAATGTGGGAGGCCGGCGCATCGTCGCCGGCTGGGCCGCAATGGGCGGTTCTGGTTTGACGTGATCATGAAAAAGCGGCGCCCGCGGCGTGAATCGGTTGGTGTGAGAAACCGTTTCGCGCGTGCGGCGCCGCTTTCGCTTTTCAGTCGACCATGCCGCCGGTCGAGTTCGATTCGAAGTCTCGAATCAGGCCTTAATTCAAGCTTCCAATGCAAGCGTGGCAAATGTGCCTAGCCAGTGCTCGCCCATATAGTCGCCGGCCACATGCGGCAGTGCGGTTTGCAGATGCCGCTCGGCCGCGTCGAACAGGACCGTCCGGCGAATATCGCCTGCGGGCAATGCGCGGGCGAGCGAACGTTGGCACCACGCGCGGCTAAGATTCAGACCGTCCAGGTGCGCGATCTTGCCGTCGGTGCGATCCGTCACGGTGACGGGCTCGAACAGCGTAGCGGGCTTTTTCAAGCCGAGATCCGGCAGAAAGCGGCCGAACCAGTCGACGAATTGCGCGGGCGGCAGTATGCGGCGCATGAGCTCGGCTTCCATGAGCGAAGGCGAGAGGAATTCGTCGCCGGCAGGCTCCCATGCCTGACACGCGACGTCGTTCACAAACCAGCGTTCCGCAGTATTCACGACCAGTGCTTCCAGAGAATCACGCGATGTTTGCCGCGCAAAATCCAGCGTCAGCGCCAACGCGAAGGCCATGTTGAAGTGCGTGCCCACGCGCAGCGGGTAGGTGGCTTTCGGCAGAAAGTCCTCGAAGCGCTCGACAAACAGTTTGGTAAGCGGCGCAAAGATTTTCGACCAGCGCACGGCTTCCGAGAGCTTCAGCGAACTGAGTTGTGCGCTCAACGCGAGCAGCCAGGCCCAGCCATACGGACGCTCGAAACCACGGTTGTGCGGCAGTTCGAGATACGCCACTTCACCGGCCACGTTAGCCGCGGTGAAATGCTCGTCGACCACCGCGACGATGCGCGCCGCTTCAGGCAGATCGGGAAAACGATCGAGTAGATGCAGAATCAACCAGTAGCCGTGCACGCACGAATGCCAGTCGTAGCTGCCGTAAAAAATCGGATGCAGCGCTCGCGGGCCTTGCACGTCTTGCGGCCCGGCGAGCGAATGCGTCAGCTTGTTCGGGTATTCGCGCGTGAGATGGGCAAGCGCCAGGTTGGCGAATTTTGACGCGAATTCGCGAGTGAGTTGAGTGGTCATCGGCGCCTCCTCAAAAGCGGCATACGAATAAGTATGACAGTATGCTGTCGAGGGTCACCAATAGTAAAGTGGCCGGCAAGGGGAGACCGGATTGCGCCGTGCCTCATTCCGGTGTTATAGCAGCGCTGTCGGCGCGATATGGAGGACGAGTGTCGTCGCGGTTGTCGGCGCAACGTGAGCGCTGCGCCGCGTGCCGGCCGTGCCTAGAACAACTCCAGAATCCGGTGATACATCATCCCCAGTTCCAGCGCCGGGCCGCGCAACGCAGGGCCACCCGGAAAGCGGGCATGCCGTAATTGCGCGAACAGATCGAAAGCTTTCGTCTCGCCGGCCATTGCCTGGGCCACCACGCGGCCGGCGATACCGGTCAACGCGACGCCGTGCCCCGAAAACCCCTGCACGTAAAAGTAATTCGGATCGATCGATCCAAAATCGGGCGCGCGATTGCGCGTCACGTCGACAAAACCGCCCCACGCGTAATCGATTTTCACGTCGCCGAGTTGCGGGAACACACCGATCATGCGCTGGCGAATCTCTTCGCCGAGCTGCGCCGGTGATGCACCGGTCGAGCTCGCCCGCCCGCCGAACAGCACGCGATGGTCCGCCGACAACCGGAAATAGTCGAGGAAGAAGTTGTTGTCGCAAATCGCCTCGCGCCCTTTGATCAAAGCATCGGCTCGTTCCTTGCCTAGCGGTTCAGTAGCAACGATATACGACGCGATCGGCGCGATACGCGCGGCCACCGGCGCGGGCAGCACGTCGCCGATCGTGGCATTGCCGCACGCCGCGACGAACCGGCAGCGCACTTCGCCACGAGCGGTACGCACGACAGGCCGCGCGCCTCGCACGACTTCGATCACGGGCGAATGCGCGAACAGCTGCGCACCTTCGCGGCGTGCCGCATCGGCAAGACCGAGACAGTACTTGAGCGGATGCAGATGGCCGGAAACCGGATCGTAGACGCCGGCCAGATAGCGCTTCGAAGCGACGCGCGAACGGACCGCGTCAGTATCGAGCCACGAGAGTTTCGAATAGCCCCAGCGTTGCGAAGCCGACTCCATCCACGAACGCAAATCGGGCACGCGTTTTGGTTTGGTGGCGACGGTCAGATAGCCGGACGTGAAATCGCAATCGATGCCGTAACGTTCGATGCGCTCGCGCACTAACGAGACGCCTTCCACCGACATCGCCCATGCCGCACGCGCGCCGTCGAGACCGAGCTGGCGTTCCATGACCTCGTCTTTCGCGAAACCTACCAGCGTCTGCCCGCCGTTGCGGCCCGACGCGCCCCAACCTGGACGATGCGCATCGAGCACGACAACCGACAAGCCGCGCGCCCGGCACTCCAGCGCCACCGACAAACCGGAGAAGCCCGCGCCGATCACGCACACGTCGGCTTCGAGCGTGCCGTCAAGCGCGGGATCGTCGACGAGCGGGCGGGTCGCGCTCGCTTCATAGTAGGAGTTGGCGATCAGCGCATCGGCGCGGCGGTCGAGCGTATTCAGCGTGTGAAGTGTGTCGGAGCCGGGAGTCGGAGCATTCATCAAAGCAGGTCCTTCATTCGATACCAGGCCATCGCGAGTACGAGGGCAGGGGTGCGCAGTGTAGCGCCGCCGGGAAAGTCGCGGTGACGAATCTTGCCGAACAGATCGAAGCGCGACGCCTGGCCGTCGATCGCTTCGGCGATCAGTTTGCCCGCGAGACCGGTGGTATTCACACCGTGCCCCGAGAAGCCTTGCGCGAAATACACGGTCGGCGAGAGCCGGCCGAAATGCGGCGCCCGGTTCATGGTGATGTCGACGAAACCGCCCCACGCATAGTCGATTTTGACATCGTCGAGTTGCGGGAAAGTCTTCAGCATGTCGCGGCGCATCGCTTCGCCGAGGTTGCGCGGCGCGAGCTTCGAGTAACTCACTTTGCCGCCCCACAGCAGGCGGTGATCGGGCGCCGGACGGAAGTAATCCAGTACGAAGCGGCTGTCGCACACGGCGGCTTTCGCGGGCATCAGCGCTTCGGCGCGATCGGGGTCGAGCGGTTCGGTGGCGATCACGTAGGTGCCGACCGGCATGATCTTGTTCGCGACGTCCGGGGCGAGCTGACCAAGATAAGTATTGCAGGCGAGCACGACGAAGCGTGCCTGCACTCGTCCGCGTGCCGTTTCAGCCACATGTCGGCCGTTTTCTTCACGTAAGGCCGTGACGCAATTGTCCTCGAAAATTTGCACGCCGGCTTCGCGCGCCGCACGTGCCAGCCCCAACGTGTAATTCAACGGATGCAGATGGCCGCTGTCCGCGTCGAACAGGCCGCCCAGATAGCGCTGCGATTGAACATAGTTGCCGACGCCGTCGGCATCGACGTAGCTGAAGCGATCGTAGCCGAAGCGCCGTTGAGCTTCGTCACGCCATTTTTGCAGCGCGTCGGTATCGCGCGGCTTATTCGCCGCGGTCAGGTAGCCCATGGTCAGATCGCAATCGATCCGATGTTTCGCGACGCGTTCCTTGACGATATCGAGGGTTTCGATCCCCATGTCCCAAACACACTTCACGTCGTCCGCGGGCAGGTACTTCGCGAACGTATCGATATCGCACGCGAAGCCGCCGATCAACTGGCCGCCGTTGCGACCGCTCGCCGCCCAGCCGACTTTCGATGCTTCGAGCACCGCGACCGAATGGCCGCGTTCGGCAAGATTGAGCGCCGTGGAAATGCCGGTCAGTCCCGCGCCGATCACGCACACGTCGACGCTGATGGTTTCGTCGAGCGCGGGATGGCGGGTGCTGTCGTTGGCAGTGGCGGCGTAGTACGAGGCGACGTGAGGCTGGTTCGAGAATCGGAGCATAGGCAGAGCATGCGGAAAGAGCCTGTGCGCGTGGCCTTTTCGACAACGAGGCCACGCGCCGGCAGAACAGATTAGAACGAGTAGATGAACTGGGTTGCGAGCAGGTCGTTGGACTTGCCATACGAACCGTCGTTCTTCAGGAACACCTGCTTGTTGGCCCAGTCGTGGCGGTATTCCACCTTGACCGTGATCTGCTGGGTCGGATAGAACAGCAGATCGAGCGAAACATCCTGGCGGGTCGCGCCCTTGCATTCGAAGCCCAGGCCGCCGTTCGCCTGCGAATTGGCGAGACAGTCCGCGCCGATACCGAAGCCGTTCGCTGTGTCCATGCCGTTGCCGTTCAGCGCGATGCCACCGCCGCCGCCACCGTTCTTGCTGTCGACCAGCAGGTCGTAACGCACCGTCGCGCCCATGCGGCCTACCACCGGCAGATTGAACTTGCGGTGCGCGAGCAGCGACAGGCCGTACCACTGAGCCTGGCCGCCGTTGTACGCGGCGTTCTGCTGCTGGCCGTAGTCGAGCTCGGCGTTGTACTGCACGTCGGCGAGCGTGTAGGTCAGGTCCGCTTCGGTGAAGAAGAACGTGCCGCCCGAGCTCGGCGCCTGGCCGCCCACGCCGTAGCTGACCGTGCCGTTCGCGTCGATCGAGCTAGGCAAGGTCTGACGGCCGATGTTGATCGACGCGCCGAGATCCAGCGCGCTCGACCACGTGTAGTCGGTGCGAGCCGTGAACGTCGGAATCTTGTTGCTGGTCGTGATCGGATCGCCCAGCGCGTTCGTGCCCGTCTGCGTGACTGCGCCGAACGTGCGGTACTGCTCGTTGCCGAGGAAGAACTTCCACGCCCAGTTGCCGGCCGTGTAGTTCGCGCCGATCCCGACATAGCTGCCCGGATCGGAGAAGTCGTACAGCAGGTTGTGCGTGAGCGTGAGCATCTGATTCGACTGCTGCACTTCATAGCCGCCGAAGCTCGGAATCAAACCGGCCACGAGTGTCGTGGTCGCCGTCAACGGCACATTCACCACGGCCGTGTTCAGGATGTTGTTGCCGATATCGCCGTGCGAGTTTTGCAGCAGCGTAATGCCGTTGCCGCGGTTCGGCATCAACGTGATCTCCGCCGACGGCGCCATCGGGCCGACACCGAAGGTCTTCTTGATGTCGAGGTACAGATCGCCGAACGTGCTGTTGAAGTAGTTGTAGCTGCTTTCGTGGTTCGCGAACAGGAACGACGAGCTGCTCTGTGCACGGTTGTACAGGTACGTCGGGTCGATATAACCCGTCACCGACAAACCGGCGATCGGCCCGGTCTGCGCCGCGTCTTCGAGCGAATCGACCTTCAACTGCTGATTGGCGATCTGTTGCTTCATCGCCGTCACGTCGTCGTTGGTCAGCGTCGCCTGAGCCTTGCCGTAATCAGGCGACGAGACATCCACCGGCGCGGCCACTATCGCCGGGGCAGGGGCCGCTGTCGCGGCCGTCGCCGCGGTGGCTGCCTTCGGCTTGGTGGCGACTTCAGCCCGCAACTGCTTGACCTCCTTTTGCAGTGCATTGAGTTGGGCCTGGAGCGCCTTGATCTGGTCGCTGGTGGCATCCGCCATGGCCATGCCAGGCAGACTCCCCGCCACCAACAGACAGATGAGCTTCTTTCTCATTCAAATTCTCCTTATTGGTCGTATTGCGAATGGACTTCTTATGCGCGTGCCGTATCGAGCGACTTTCGTACGGCAGCTTGTTGTGGTGCGGCGGGCAAGGGGTCAGCGGCTTCGGCGAGGGCGAAAGCCATCTGCATGTCGCGATTGCGTTTGCGTTCGCGCAATTGCATCCAGCGGTTTACGGCAATCACGCCAATCGTCACCGTGGTGATGAAGATCGTGGCGAGCGCGTTCATTTCCGGATTCAGGCCGAGACGTACCCGCGAGAACACCACGAGCGGCAGCGTGGTCGAACCGGGACCGGACAGGAATGCGGAGAGTACGAGGTCGTCGAAAGACAGCGTGAACGACAGCAGCCAGCCCGACATCAGCGCCTGCGAGATCAGCGGCAGGGTGATCAGGAAAAACACCTTGAACGGCGTGGCGCCGAGGTCGAGCGCGGCTTCCTCGAGCGACTTGTTGAGCTCTTTGACACGCGATTGCACGATGATCGCCACGTACGACACGCACAGCATCACGTGGCCGATCCAGATCGTGAAGAGGCCGCGGCCCTTCGGCCAGCCGAGCATCTGTTCGAGCGCGACGAATAGCAGCAGCAGCGAGATGCCCTGAATCACTTCAGGAATCACGAGCGGCGCGTTGATCATGCCGGCGAACAGCGTGAAGCCGCGAAAGCGCCCGAAGCGCGCGAGCACGAAGCCGGCCCACGTGCCGATCACGACCGAAGCGCATGCGGTCAGGAGGCCGATCTTCAGCGAGAGCCACGCCGCATTCAGCAACTCGCCGTCCTGCAACAGCGCGCCATACCATTTGAGCGAAAAGCCGGACCACACCGTGACGAGCTTCGACTCGTTGAACGAGTACACAATCAGGCTGATGATCGGAATGTAGAGAAACAGAAATCCGAACGTCAGCACGCTGTTGGAAAGCGTCTTATTAGGCTTGATCATTTCGCGCCCTCCAGTTCCTTGACCTGGTAGTACTGGAACACGGCCATCGGCACGAGCAGCAGTAGCACCATTGCGACGGTGACGGCGGATGCCATCGGCCAGTCCATATCGTTGAAGAATTCATCCCACATCACGCGGCCGATCATCAGCGTGTCGGCGCCGCCGAGCAGTTCCGGAATCACGTATTCGCCGACCGCCGGAATGAACACGAGCAGACTGCCGGCGATGATGCCGTTCTTCGACAGCGGCAACGTGATGCGCGTGAAAGCGGTCCACGGTTTGCAGCCGAGGTCGTAGGCCGCTTCGAGCAGCGTCAGATCCATCTTCACGAGGTGCGCATACAACGGCATCACCATGAAGGGCAGGTAGGAATAGACCATGCCGATATAGACGCCAATATCCGTGTGGTAGAGGCGCAACGGCGAATGAATCATGCCGATCGCCATTAGCGTGTGATTGAGCAGGCCGTCGTCTTTCAGAATGCCGATCCATGCGTAGACGCGGATCAGGAATGACGTCCAGAACGGCAGCATCACGCCCATCATCAACAGGTTGCGTTTCGTCGGTTCCGAGCGGGCGATGTAGTACGCAATCGGATACCCGATCAGCAGGCAAAAGAAGGTCGACACCGCGGCCATCTTCAGCGAGCTGATATACGTGGCGACGTAGAGATCGTCCTGCAGCAGAAACGCATAGTGGCTGAGCTGCATGGCGAAATGCACCATGCCGTCCTTGACCGTGACGAGATCCGTGTACGGCGGAATGCCCAGACGCAGATCCGCGAAACTGATCTTCAGCACCAGCACGAACGGCAACGCGAAGAACACCGTGAGCCAGAGGAACGGCACACCGATCACGGTCGAGCGGCCCGACGGCACGAACATCGACAGGCGTTTTTTCAGCGAGCCGAACAGGCGGCTGCCGGACGGCGCGCCGAGCGCCGCGGGGGAGGAGGTAGTGGGATTGCTCATTGCGTCAGCACCACGCCGCTAGCCGGCGACCAGTAGACGAACACGTCGTCGTTATAGGAAGGCGCACCTTCGGCCATCAGATGCGAGCTGGAGAGATTCGACACGACGGTCTTGCCGCTCGGCAGACGCACGTGATACAGCGAATAACTGCCCATGTACGCCACATCGGAGACCACGCCGCGCGCCCAGTTGTGCGGCGTGCCCGGTTTGTCGAGCGAGACCTTGATGCGCTCCGGACGCACCGAGATCCCTACCGGCATACCAAGCGGTCCGGTAATACCGTGGCTCACGTAAATGCGTGATTCGAGGTCTTCGCTTTCCACGAAAATATGGTCCGGCTCATCCGCGACCACCGTGCCTTCGAACAGATTGGTCGAGCCGATGAATTCAGCGGAGAAGCGGCTATTCGGAAACTCGTACACCTGGCTCGGCGAACCGATCTGCACGATGCGGCCTTCGCTCATCACGGCGAGGCGCCCGGCCATCGTCATTGCTTCTTCCTGATCGTGTGTGACCATCACGCAGGTCACATCGACCTTCTCGATGATGTTCACGAGTTCGAGCTGGGTCTTCTGGCGGATCTTTTTATCGAGCGCCGACATCGGCTCGTCGAGCAGCAGCAGCTTGGGGCGCTTCACGAGCGAACGCGCGAGCGCCACACGCTGCTGCTGGCCGCCTGACAGTTGATGCGGCTTGCGCTGTGCGTATTTGCTCATCTGCACGAGATGGAGCGCATCGGCGACGCGTTCCTTGATCTCGTTCTTCGGCGTGCCTTCCTGCTTCAGGCCGAAGGCGATGTTCGCCTCCACGCTCATGTGCGGAAACAACGCATACGACTGGAACATCATGTTGACCGGCCGCTTGTACGGCGGCATCGCGGCGAGATCTTCGCCGTCGACGAAAATACGCCCGGAGGTCACCGTCTCGAGCCCCGCGAGCATGCGCAGGAGCGTGGACTTGCCGCAGCCTGAGCTGCCGAGCAGCGCGAACAACTCGTTCTTGGCGATGCTCAGGTTGACGTTGTCGACAGCGGTGCTGTCGCCGAATTTCTTCACGACATTTTCAATGCGAACGAATTCGTCCGATTTCGATTTTGTCGTCACTGCGGGGCGGGCCATCTGGGTGGCGCCGGCTGCGCTTTTTGAGGTCGTCGAGTTCATGATGTAACCATTCCTTGCGGATCGCGGGCGCAAGTGTCTCCATACGAGGCGCGGGAAGCGTCTCGCAACGTGCGCTGCGATCGGAAAACATGGGACTGCGCGCGGGTGGGACTGTTAAAACAAACGCGCAGGCTGACTACCGTTACGGCTATTCATGCGCTCAGGGTTCGAGCGATCCCTGAGCGCGGGATCGATTAATTAATGTGGCCAGGTTAATGACCGGTTTTAAGCTGTGCCCAAAGGCGGTTTTCAAGGCGCAGAATGTCGGTCGGCATCGGCTTCATGAGCGTCATTTTGCTCAACACCTCATCGCCCGGATAAACGGTCTTGTCCTGTGCGACCGCCGGCGTGACGAACTGGCGCGCGGCCTTGTTCGCGGTTGGGTAGAACACTTCGTTGGTGATCGCGGCGTTAACCTTCGGGTCCGAGATGTAGTTGATCCATTTCAGCGCGGCTTCCGGATGCGGCGCGTCTTTCGGGATCACCATCACGTCGAACCACAAGAGGCCGCCTTCCTTCACGTTCGAGAACTTGATCTGATACGAGCGCTTGGCTTCTTCGGTGCGGCGGCTGGCAATGCCGACGTCGCCCGACCAGCCCAGGACCACGCACACATCGTTATTGGCGAGGTCGTTGATATAGCCGGACGAATTGAATTGGGTGATATACGGGCGGATCTTTTTCAGTACTTCGAATGCGGCCTGATAGTCGGCGGGGTTCGTGCTGTTCGGATCCTTGTGCATGTATTGCAGCGTGGCGGCGAAGACGTCGACGGCCTGATCGAGGATCGACACGCCGCAGCTTTTCAGCTTGGAGAGATTGGCCGGATCGAAAATCAGTGCCCAGCTATCCACCGGTGCATTGGCGCCGAGCGCTTTCTGTACGGCCTGCACGTTGTAACCGATGCCGTCCGTACCGTATGCCCAAGGCACACCGTACTGGTTGCCCGGGTCGGCGTCGGCAATCATCTTCATCAATACGGGGTCGAGATTCGCGAGGTTCGGCAGCTTCGATTTGTCGAGCTTCTGGTATACGCCGGCCTGAATCTGCTTGGCCATGTAGTTCGAAGTGGGCACCACGATGTCGTAACCCGAACTGCCGGCGAGCAGTTTGGCCTGCAAGGTGTCGTCGCTATCGTAGTTGTCATATTTGACCTTGATGCCGTCCTGCTTCTCGAAGTTCGGAATCGTGTCCTTCGCGATGTAGTCCGACCAGTTATACACATTCAGTTCCGTGTCGGCCGCAAGGGCCGGCGTAACCGACAGCGCCGCAAAACCGGTGAAGGCGAGAAGCGCGGCCCCCGCGACCGCATGACGAAGATGACTAACGCTCATGGTTTTTTCCCTTGATATGAAGAACCGGCATGAGCGTAAGTTGTGGGTGTGCTCATGCCGGAACGGACTGCCGTTACGAAATGCCGAGTTGTTGTGCTGTCGCGTCGATGGCTTTTTTGGCCTTCGAAACGATTTCGTCGATTTCCAGCTTATTGATCACGAGCGGCGGCGACAGCAGCATGCGGTCACCGGTGGCGCGCATGATGAGGTTGCCGTTGAAGCAGAAGTCGCGGCAGATCGTGCCGACATCGCCGCCGTTGGCGAAACGCTTGCGCGCTTTCGGCTCTTGCGCGAGTTGCAGGCCGGCCACCAGACCTGCACCGGAGATTTCGCCGACGATCGGGTGATTGGCGAAGGTCTCGCGCAACTGTTTCTGGAAATACGGACCGGTGTCGTTCTTCACGCGATCGACGATCTTCTCGTCGCGCAGCAACTTGAGGTTCGCGACCGCGACGGCGGCGGCAACCGGGTGGCCCGAATACGTGAGACCGTGATTGAAGTCGCCATTTTCGATGATCGCCTTCGCCACGCGGTCATGCAGACCGACCGCGCCCATCGGCACATAGCCGCTCGTCAGACCCTTGGCCAGCGTGATCAGATCCGGCTCGAAACCGAAGTGCTGATGCGCGAACCATTCGCCGGTGCGGCCGAAACCGCCGATCACTTCGTCCGCTACGAGCAAAATGTCGTACTTGCGGCAAATGCGCTGAATTTCCGGCCAATACGTCGAAGCCGGGAAGATCACGCCGCCCGCTCCCTGGAAAGGCTCACCGATGAACGCGGCAACGTTGTCCGCGCCGATTTCCAGAATCTTCGCTTCAAGTTGCTGCGCACGGGCCAGCGCGAATTCTTCCGGCGTCAGGTTGCCTTCTGCTTCGCCGAAGAAATACGGCTGGTCGATATGCACGATGTTCTCGACTTTCGAGGGCATCTGTTCATGCATGTAACCCATGCCGCCGAGCGTGCCGCCCGCGATCGTCGAACCGTGATAGCCGTTCTTGCGCGAGATCACGAACTTCTTCGCATGCTTGCCTTGCGTCGCCCAATATTGATGGACGATACGCAGCACCGTGTCATTGCCTTCCGAACCGCTGTTGCAATAGAAGAAGTGATTGAACGGTTCCGGCGCCAGCTCCGCGAGCAAGGCCGACAGTTCGATTACGGGCGGGTGCGTCGTTTTGAAGAAAGTGTTGTAGTAGGGCAGTTCCTGCATCTGCCTGTACGCGGCATCGGCCAGTTCCTTGCGGCCATAACCGACGTTCACGCACCACAGGCCGGCCATGCCGTCGATTACCTTGTTGCCATCCGAATCCCACAGATACACGCCTTGCGCTTTCACGATCACGCGGCTGCCGCTGCGGTTGAGCGAACCCATATCCGAAAACGGATGGATGTGGTGAGCGGCGTCGAGCGCGCGATATTCGGCGGTGCTGCGTTGTTGCGTAGCTTGTGCTGCCTGTGCGCTTGCGGCCGGCTGGGCCGGTTGCACGTAAGCGACTTCTTCTGTTCTGTAGCTCATTACTGCCTCCAATTTTTTGCGTTTGCCTTACACGTGCAGCAGCAAATGCCGGCGTTCCCACGAACTGATCACGCGGAAGAACGCTTCGTATTCGGTTTCCTTCAGGGCGAGGTAGGCTTTGACGAATTTCTCGCCGAGTACTTCGGCGATCGGCTCGCATGCGCCCATCAACGTCAAACCCTCTTCGAGATTGCGCGGCAACTGGTACGGCAATTCGTAACCGTCGCTGAGCAGCGGCTCGGTGGCTTTCAGTTTCTGCGTCATGCCGAGATAGCCGGCGGCGAGTGTCGCGGCAATCGCGAGATACGGATTGCAGTCCACACCAGGAATACGGTTTTCGATGCGGCGTGCAGCCGGCCCCGAATGCGGAATCCGGAAGCCCACCGTGCGATTGTCGTAACCCCAGGCCACATTGATCGGCGCGGCCATGAAGCGCGACAGGCGACGATACGAGTTGATATACGGCGCGAAGATCGGCATTAATGCGGGCGTGTACTTCTGCAAACCGGCGATATAGCCCGTAAACAAAGAAGTGGGTTTGCCGTCCGGGCCGGTGAACAGGTTGTGACCGGTTTCTTCGTCCACGAGGCTTTGATGCATGTGCATGGCCGAGCCCGGTTCGCCTTCCATCGGCTTGGCCATGAAGGTCGCGTACATCTTGTGGCGCAGCGCGGCTTCACGCACCGTGCGCTTGAAGAGGAACACGCTGTCGGCGAGCTTGAGCGGATCGCCGTGCATGAAGTTGATTTCCATCTGCGCGGCGCCGACTTCGTGAATCAGCGTGTCGACTTCGAGTTCCTGCACCTCGCAGTACTCATAGATATCTTCGAAGAGCGGATCGAATTCGTTGACCGCTTCGATCGAGTAAGCCTGACGGCCGGTTTCCGGACGGCCAGTACGGCCGATGGGCGGTTGTAGCGGAAGGTCCGGATCCTTGTTCATATCGACCAGATAGAACTCGAGTTCGGGCGCGATAACCGGCTTCCAGCCTTTGGCCTTGTAGAGTTCGAGCACGCGGCGCAGCACACGGCGCGGCGAGATCGCAACGGGCGTGCCGTCGAAGTGAACGCAATCGTGGATCACCTGAGCGGTCGGATCGACGGCCCACGGGATCATGCGGATGGTGCTGGCGTCGGGCACGCACACCATGTCCGGATCGGTCACGCCGGTGAGCGTGCCGTCTTCCGGATAGTCTCCTGTGACGGTCTGGATCATCACCGCCTGCGGCAAGCGCATGGACTCGCCGGATTCGAACTTGCTGCGCGGAATGATCTTGCCGCGCGCGATCCCGGCCATATCCGGAATGATCGCTTCGATTTCGGTGACACGGTTCTTCTTCAGAAAATCGTCGATGTCATGCATGTCTATTCTCTCTGTTTTGGTGCGCGACCGGCTCAGGCATGCGTGGCAGCGGCGGATGCCGCGCCATAGCCGGCCTTGGTGCGCATTCGATCGCGGCAGGCGTCGCCGAATGCCCGAAAGATCGCGGTGGACAGTGCGTCGCTGGCATGCTTCCACTCCGGGTGCCATTGCACACCCAGCGCGAAGGCGCGCGCATCGTTCACGCTCACCGCTTCGATCAGGCCATCCGGCGCGGTGGCTTCGGCCGTGAGGCCGACGCCCAGCCGCTCGACGCCCTGACCGTGCAATGAATTCACACGCGCTTCATTCGTGCCGCCCGCGAGGCGCT
Organism: Paraburkholderia sp. BL6669N2; assembly: GCF_003387275.1. Classification (NCBI taxonomy): domain Bacteria; kingdom Pseudomonadati; phylum Pseudomonadota; class Betaproteobacteria; order Burkholderiales; family Burkholderiaceae; genus Paraburkholderia; species Paraburkholderia sp. BL6669N2. The sequence continues at coordinate 4,636,267 of NZ_QUNA01000002.1, forward strand.
GCAACAAGCCGCCCTGCGTCAGCGTGATCGAATGCGACGGTGCGTATTGCACGTCGAGGTCGTCTTCCTTGTTCTCGCGATGATCGTTCAGACCGTCCACCGCGTGAACGCTTTGATGCAACGTCCCACCGAAAACCACGTTCAGTTCCTGAAAGCCCCGGCAGACGGCCAGCACCGGCACGCCGGCGGCAATTGCCGCGCGCATTAGCGGCAGCGTCGTCGCATCGCGTGCGGCGTCGTGCAGCGTGCCCGGCGTGCTGGGGTGGCCGCCGTAGCGGTGCGGCTCGACGTTCGAGTAGCTGCCTGTAAACAGCAGGCCGTCGACTGTCGCCAGCACGTCTTCAACGGACTGACGCTCGCCGAGCGCGGGCAGCAGCATGGCCAGCGCCTGTGAACCGTCCACGATCGCGGCGATGTATTTCTCGCCGACCACGTGCGACGGGTGGACTCCCATCATCGTTCTGTCAGCGCTGATGCCGACCAAGGGTTTCTTTCGCATAACGAATAGACGTGTGTGTTCCCCGCGGGATGCGGCACGAACAACGTTAAACATAGCGCGGCACGATTGCGCAGCCGTGCGCAAGGCGCAAGGCCACCGGGTAGTGCAGGCGGTCGTCGTCAGGAAAACGCGCCGCGCGTGACAGTCAGATGGGCCGTTCGATTCGATCCGCTGCGGTGCGCAACTGATCCGGCAGGTGTGAAATGCACAGGCGGCAGACGGCACCGCACATGCACAAACGCACGGCTCGAAAGAGCGCGCTCACGCAAACGGATGAATCGAACGGCGAAAAGGGGGAGGCGCTACGGCAGCAGCGAGGCGACTTCGTCCGTACGCACGGCAATGAAGGCGCGCGCGGAGATAGAGTTGTGACGTCGAACTGAACGGCGGGACAGGATCGTGAAGACGGACAGAAAGCGGCGGAACGCAAGGCTGCCGCTGCTGCCGTCGGCGATGGCGCCGTCAGCGCGAGGACAACTCGCCTGACTACGATTCCATCTCACCAAAGGGCCTCGGACTCTCACGATTACACTCGACTGGCGACGTTGAAAGTATTGAACGGCCTGCTCGAAACCCGCACGGGGCGTTTAAAGAAACAGGACGCTGGGATGATCGCCTTGCACCGATGCGAGCCGAATTCGCTGCGCCGCGAAACACCGTTCGGTGTCTCATGACGTCGGTATGACGATCGCCTGGGAACCAGCATATACGAGCCAATAAAGCCGTCAAACCCTTTTTGAGAAAACATTTATCAGGGCTTTCCCGAGGGTGCGGCTAGAATCGCGGCCGATGGGAACGTTCATTGCGCCATTCATTTGCGCTATTCATATTTCGGAATCCTTTCAGGGTTTTCCCCCAAAGGCGCAACGATCAAAGTGATTAGAATATTCAACACTCGCGAGCAGCGCGTTGCCCGAGTCTTGTGTTTCATTCATCTGATCACTTGGCGCCCCGATCGTCTTCAATGTCAGAGAACCTAACGATGTCCATAGAAGTAGCGACCCGTCTGCAATACATCCGCAAGAAGAACGGCTTGTCCCAGCGTGAACTGGCGAAACGGGCGGGAGTGACGAACGGCACGATCTCGCTGATCGAACAGAATCGCGTGAGCCCCTCGGTCGGCTCGCTGAAGAAACTGCTCGAATGCATACCCATGAGTCTCGCCGAATTCTTCACCTTCGAAGTGGAAGTAGAACGTTCGGTCGTGTCGCGCCGTGCCGACATGCCAAACCTCGGCAATGAGTCGATCGAGTTCTATCTCGCGGGTTCGAGCGTGAAAGATCGCAACATGGGCATTCTGCGCGAGGTCTATCAGCCGTTGTCGGACACGGGGCCGGAAATGCTGGAGCACGAAGGGCACGAGGGCGGGGTGGTGGTCAGCGGTCAGATCGAACTGACGGTGGACGGCACCACGTGGCTGCTCGACCCCGGTGACAGCTACTACTTCGAAAGCCGTCTTCCGCACCGTTTTCGCAATCCCAGCGCGGAGCATCTCTGCGAGATCGTGTCGGCCAATTCGCCGCCCACTTTCTAAAGACTCCGCGCCAACGCGCCTCGACTCAACTCACTGCCGCGGTTCGGTGCCGCATGAGGTCGGTGCAGGTTTGCGTCGAGCGCATAACATTGAGGCATCCTGATGGACAAGAAATCTCTCGCTTTCTGGCAAGACAAGGCCGCTGCGCTATCGATTGAAGGCCGCGCGTTTATCGACGGCGAATACCGTGACGCCGAAGGCGGCCGCACTTTCAACTGCCTGAGCCCGATCGACGGCAAACTGCTCGCGAAAGTTGCCGACAGCGGCGCGGCCGACGTCGACGCCGCCGTTGCCGCCGCGCGCCGCGCCTTCGACTCCGGCGTATGGTCGGGCCTCAACCCGCGTCGACGCAAGGCGGTGCTGCTGCGCTGGGCCGCGTCGATTCGCGAGCACATGGACGAGCTCGCGCTGCTCGAAACGCTCGACGCCGGCAAGCCGATCGCCGACACCACCAGCGTCGACGTACCGGGCGCGGCGTATTGCGTCGAATGGTTCGCTGAAGCCATTGACAAAATCGGCGGCGAAGTTGCGCCGGCCGATCATCATCTGGTCGGACTCGTCACGCGCGAGCCGATCGGCGTGGTGGCTGCGGTCGTGCCGTGGAATTTCCCGATCCTGATGGCGTCGTGGAAATTCGGCCCGGCGTTGGCGGCGGGCAATAGCGTGGTGCTCAAGCCATCGGAGAAGTCGCCGCTCACCGCGATCCGCCTCGCGCAACTCGCACTCGACGCCGGTATTCCCGCCGGTGTGTTTAACGTCGTGCCGGGCGCGGGCGAGCCGGGCAAGTTGCTGGCGCTGCATCACGACGTGGACTGCCTCGCCTTCACCGGCTCGACCAACGTCGGCAAGCTGATCATGCAGTACGCCGGGCAATCGAACCTGAAACGCGTGTGGCTCGAACTCGGCGGCAAATCGCCGAACATCGTGATGCCGGATTGCCCGGATATGGACCGCGCGGCGAACGCCGCGGCGGGTGCGATCTTCTACAACATGGGTGAAATGTGTACCGCAGGTTCGCGCCTGCTCGTGCATCGCGACATCAAGGACGTATTCCTCGACAAGCTGATCGCCGCGGCGCGCAGCTATACGCCGGGCAACCCGCTCGACCCGAACACGTCAATGGGCGCGATCGTCGACAAGGTTCAGCTCGAACGCGTGCTTGGTTATATCGAGGCAGGCCGCGCTGAGGCGAAGCTGCTGCTCGGCGGCGCGCGCGTGAAAGAGGAAACCGGCGGCTTTTATATCGAGCCGACCATCTTCGAGATTCCGGCTTCCGGCGCGAAGGTTGCGCGGGAGGAAATCTTCGGGCCGGTGTTGTCGGTGATCACGTTCGACACGGTGGATGAGGCAATCAGGATCGCTAACGACAGCGAATATGGTCTTGCCGCCGCAGTCTGGACCTCGAACCTGACCACCGCGCACGAGGTGTCGCGTCAACTTCGGGCCGGCACGGTATGGGTCAATTGCTACGATGAAGGCGGCGACATGAACTTCCCGTTCGGCGGCTACAAGCAATCGGGCAATGGCCGCGACAAGTCGCTGCATGCTCTGGAAAAATACACCGAGCTGAAGTCCACGCTCGTGCGGCTGCGCTAAAGGATTCGCGAATATTCTCGACGCCGCCTGGGTGCACGAGCATGGCACGCGGGCGGCGGTGGAGCGGATTACGTCGATTGTGGGCGCATGTCCCGCGTATTTGACGTTCGATATCGACTGTCTCGATCCGGCCTTCGCGCCGGGTACCGGGACGCCGGTGGCGGGCGGTTTGTCGTCGGCGCAGGGGCTCGCGATCGTACGCTCGCTCGGCGCGTTGAATCTGGTGGGCGCGGACGTCGTGGAAGTCGCACCGGCTTACGATCAGAGCGAGATCACGGCGATCGCCGCGGCGCATATCGCGTGTGACCTGCTGTGTCTGTGGCGGCAGCGCAAGGTTGCGGGACGCGAGGCTTAGGCGCGCTCAATCGAGGCGAACCGGCTCAGCCCATCGACGACGATTGTTCGGGCTGGCGCCGGCCTTCACGCAGACCCAGTATGTAGATCACCAGCGCGCCGCTCATCAGCGCGAGTTGCCACATCAGCATATCGCTGCCACGCGCGTTTATCGCAAAGCCCGCGACGAGCGGCCCCACGATCGAACTCGCGGTGAAGGTGAGCGACAACAGCCGCATGTTGCGCGCGAGCGCGGCCTTGTCGCTGCAAGCCGCCGCATACATGCCGAGCGTGATGAACGAACTGTTCATGCCGCCGAGCAGCAGCGCGCTCGCCGCCGCGAGCCACGATGCGGGGGCGGCCAGCGCGAAGCCGCAGATGGCGAGCGTGCTGAGCGCGGCGCACACGATCACCGTGGCCGCGAGCCCCGCGCGATCGGCCAGCCAGCCAACCGGAAATTGCAGCGCCATGCCGCCGACCCCGAACAGCGTTAGCAGCGTGGCGGTTTGCGTGGCGTTGAGGCCGTGCGCGTCGGCGAATAGCGGGAAGAGGCCGTAAAGCGCACCGTCGCCGATACCGCCTGCCGCGATGACCACCATGCCGAGGCTCACCAGCGGGCCGAGGACCAGACGTCGTTGAGCGCTCTTTCTTCGCGCAGGCGGCGCGGCTTGCAAAGCTGGCGCGTTCTTATCGGATGCGGTCAGCCAAAGCGGCAGCGCCGCTGCAAACGTGAAGGCCGCGCCGGCCACGAACGTGATGCGCCCATCGACATCGCACCACACCGCGATTGCAGGCCCGATGACACCGGCCGTGGCGATCAGCGCTTCGTGTACGCCCACCACGCGTCCGCTCGACTCAGCGGGGACCAGACTGTAGAGCCATGTTTCATTGGCGATCCATCGCAAGCCGATGCCGAACCCCGTCAGCAGACCGGGTACGAGCCACAGCGGCCACGACAACGTACCCATGATGGCGAAGGCCACCAGCGTGGCCAGCAGACCTAGCGACACCGTGCGTTTCGCGCCGATGCGCGCCATCAGCCACGGCGCGATCAGCAAACCGGCCAGCATGCCGGTCCACTGCGCGGCGGAAAAGAGGCCGGCGCGTGGCGCATCCAGGCCGCGATGGGCGAGCCACACCGGCAGCACCATAAAGCCGATGCCGAACTGGCCGACCTGCGAGAGCGTCGACACCACGGTCAGCGCAGCGATTGCCGGCCAGCGCACCGGCGCGGCGGGTTTCATGGGCTGCTCCGCGCGGGCATGGGCAGACCCTGCTCGCGGCATTCGACCGGACAGCCGGCTTTCAGGCACGGACCGTCGTCGCACAGGCGGCACAGTTGCATGGCGTGCGCGGGGTCGCGAGTCTCGTTCCACAAGATCTTGATCAGCAGGCTTTCCAGCACCTCGCGCTCGCTGTCTTCGAGCCGGCCGACTATGCGTTGCAGCATCCTGTCGCGCGCCATTTGCAGACGCCTGGCCTCACGTTTCCCGGCTGTGGTCAATGCAAGTGCGACAGCCCGTTTATCGGCGCCCGATTTTTTCTCGACGAGCCCCGCCTCGACCAGTCCCGCCACGGCGCGCACGGCGGCCGGATGCGACAGATCGACCGCCTCGCGCAGCACTTCAATGGATGAATCGGGGTATTGGCCGACCGCGTTGAGCATGGCGCGGGCGGTGGGGCCGGCGAGCGCGTCCACGGTGGGTTGCGCGTTCATTTCGTCCGTGACCAGCAGGGCGAGCACGCCGAGCAGATTTTCTGTGCGCTGCGTCATGGGGATGCCTCAATGTGTGCAACGTGCATATATGCATGTTGCACACATTGAAGTCGAAGCGCAAGCGGAATTTTGACGGCAACGCGGGCGATACGCGAGGCACGCGTGGAGCGTTATTTCGCCAGCCGCGCCCGTACCGTGTATTCGCCTTCTTCGCCCTCGTCCTCGATCATGTGGGCCTTCGCGGTGTGGAAATCGGCCGGCAACGGTTCGACCGGATAGCCGCGTTTTTGCCACGCATCGAGGCCGCCCTTGAGCGCGCGGATATGGTGGATATTCTTACGATGCAACTGTTCGACGATTCGCTTTGCCGTCGCTTCATTCGGACACACGCAGTAGACGACAATCGGCCGCTTCAGCAGTTCGGGGTCGATCGGCTCGGGCGAATCGAGATCCAGCGGCCGTGCGCCGGCAATCCGGTGCGATTCCTTCGCGCGCACGCTGCGTGGCCGCGCGTCGAAGATCAGCGGCGGCTCGTTTGACTTCATCATCTCGTCGAGCTGATCAGGTGAAATACGCGTATGTGCGAGCCAGCGGCGAAACTGCCAGCGGCGCACGCAGCGATACAGCAGCACGGCCACGAAGATCGCGGCGAACGCGTCGAAAATCGTGCCGCCGTTGTGGCGCACGAGCAGCATCAGTTGCACGATCTGGCCGTGCAGCGCGGCGCCGCCAATCACCCATACGCTTGCCCACAGCGTCGTGCCGACAAAATCCCACAGCAGAAACACGCCGAAATTGATGGCTGTCGTGCCGAGCAGCGGCGCGGAGATCAGGCCGAGGCCGGGCAGGAACTTCGCGACGGTGAGAATCGGCGCGCCGTACCGTTCGTAAGCATTGCGCGCGATCCGCGTCGTAGTGTCGAGCGAGAGAGAGAAGCGTACGAGATAGTTCAGAAGGCGGCGGCCATAGGCCCGTCCGGTGAAAAACCATAGCGAGTCGGCGATCAGCGTGGCGGCGACCGCGGCGCACACGACGCTCGCATACGAGGTTTGCCCCATGGCGGCCATGGTTCCACCGAGAATCAGCATCGGCGCGGCCGGAATCGGCACGCCGAGCTGCGTGATGAGCACGCTCATGAACACGGCCCATACGCCCAGCGAGGGTGGAATAGCAACCGGAAAATGCCACACAACCGCGCTCCTGAGAATGCACTGAAAAGATTTGCAACGTGCGCGCCAGGGCGGCGCATGGCGAACAGGCTGCGCATGTTCCGTTCCCGCACGACGGCGAGCCACGCCGCATCGGCACGCGGCCGCCCCGTAAAAAAGACATGAAAGGCGGATTTAAGCACAGGTGGCAAAACGGCGCTGCGGAGAAGGCTGAACGCCGGCTTGATTGAGTCAGGATGGCGGGGCGGAGAATGGGCGCGGCAAAGATCAGCGGGCGAGCCCTGATGCAGTCGGCCGTTATTAACTGGCCGGCCGCGCCGCCCCTCACTTACTGGATTACGTACTCGAAGCCGATTCACGCTTCAGTGGCGGGATCGTATGGCACGACACGTTCGTCCTCATTCGCATGATTGCGCGCCACGATGGCGCGCGCCGCGTGATTGGCGTCCAGGTTGAACGGCTGATGCGGCACGCCAGGCGGAATGAACAGGAAATCGCCCGGTTCGGTGATGACGGACTCGCGCAAGCCGGGCCCGTAGCGGGTCTCGATCTTGCCCTCGAGCTGATAGATCGCGGTTTCGTAGTCGGCGTGGAAATGCGGCTCGGCATGGCCGCCTGGCGGCACCACGACCATGTACATCGACAAACCCGTGCTGCCCGCGGTGCCGGTGGAGATGCCGACAAAGTAAGGCAGTCGCTGGGTCGTCGCCATTTCCCGGTCGGGTCGAACCTTGACGACGGGCGCTCGCGCGTCGTGCGAAACGTCTGACATGGTCTGCTCCTGCTGAAATCCGGCCGGCGCCGGTCGTCGCGGCGCGGCTCATGCTCCCTTGAGTGCAAAGTCTAGACGATATGGGCGCCGATATCGGACCTTGTCGAGCGCATGCTGCGGTCGTGCGGCTTGCTAGAATCGTCGTCATACCCAAACAGATACGACGGAGACACAGCATGACAAAGCCTCAGCCGATCAGCCGCTACCCCGTGCCCAAACCAGACGCATGGCCGGACGACATTCGCGCGCGGATTCTCGAAGTGCAGGAAAAAGCCGGTTTCGTGCCGAACGTGTTTCTGACGCTGGCGCACCGCCCGGACGAGTTCCGCGCGTTCTTCGCTTATCACGACGCGTTGATGCTGAAAGAGGGCGGCCTCAGCAAAGGCGAACGCGAGATGATCGTGGTCGCCACCAGCGCGATCAACCAGTGCCTCTATTGCGTGGTCGCTCATGGCGCGATTCTGCGCATCTACGAAAAAGCGCCGTTGGTGGCCGATCAGGTTGCCGTCAATCACCGCAAGGCGGATATCACGCCGCGTCAGAAGGCGATGCTCGACTTCGCCGTCAAGGTTTGCAGCGCGTCCGGCACGGTCGGCGACGCCGATTTTCAAACGCTGCGCGAGCACGGCTTTTCCGACGAAGACATCTGGGATATTGCGGCGATCACCGCGTTTTTCGGTTTGTCGAACCGCATGGCCAACGTCATTTCCATGCGTCCGAACGACGAGTTCTATCTGATGGGGCGCGTGCCGAAAGCCACGGCGGACACGCCGAAAAAGTAGCCGCACACGAGCGTTTCCCGCTGTTTTTGACTGAGTGCAGGTGGCCTCGTCCGCAGCGGCCACCGGCATGCACGCTCACGCAGGCTCACGCAGGCTCACGCAGCCGCCGGTTCAACTCGAAGCGCGGGCGTGCTCACGGTGGTGTCGTCGATCGGGAAGTGCAGCAGCGCGGCCACGAGGCCGGCGACCACCGTCGCTTCCCACAACAGCGAATACGAGCCGGTCAGATCGAATACCAGACCGCCGAGCCACGCGCCGAGAAACGAGCCGATCTGATGGCTCAGAAAGCAGACCCCGAACAGGCTGCCGAGGTGGCGCGTGCCGAACACTTTCGCGACGAGCCCGCTCGTGAGCGGCACGGTGCCGAGCCAGGTCAGGCCCATCACGGCCGCGAAGATCACTACCGACGCCGGGCTTTTCGGCAGTAGAAAGAACGCGCCGATCGTCACACTGCGAATCACGTAAAGCCAGCCGAGCACATGGTGCTGCCGGAAGCGGCCGCCCAGCCAGCCGCACGCCCAACTGCCCGCCATGTTGAACAGGCCGATCAGCGCGAGCGCGGTGGCGCCGAGCCCGACCGGCATATGGCAAAGCGACAGATATTCGGGCAGATGCGTGGCGATGAAGGCAAGCTGGAATCCGCAGGTGAAGAAACCGAGCGACAGCAGCCGGTAGCCGCGATGCCCGGCCGCTTGACCCAGCACCTTGCGAAGCGGCGCGGCCGGCGCTTCCTGAACGGGCGTGCCGACCCGCGCGCGGCGGTCGAGCACCATGCCGAGCGGGGCGATCAGCAGCATCAGGAAAGCGAGCACGAATAGCGACGTCGCGATGCCCGAACTGAGCCGGATGCCCTGTACGAGCGGGACCATCAGCACCTGGCCCGCGGAGCCGCCCGCGCTGACGAGGCCCATCGCCATGCTGCGTTTTTCCGGCGAAGCGATGCGGCCGACCGCCGGCAGCACCACGCCGAAAGTCGTGCAACTCACGCCAATGCCGACCAGCAGTCCCATTCCGACGATCAGCATGGCGCCGCTGGGCGCCACGGCCGCGAGGCCGAGCCCCGCCGCGAACGTCGTTGCGCCGAATGCCACCACCGGCGCCGAGCCGTAGCGATCCGCGGCGGCGCCGGCGAACGGCTGGGCGAAACCCCACACGAGATTGTGCAGCGCGATCGCGAAGGCGATCAGTGTGACCGGCAAGCCGCGGTCGAACGAGAATGGTCCGATGAAGAGGCCGAAGGTCTGCCGGATCCCCATCGCGGCGCTCAGAATGAGCGCGCCGGCGAGAATCACGAGCGTCGTCTGATTGAAGGCGGGGGCGAAGCGTCTGCTGTTGGCGGTGGACATGGTTCTGATCTCCTTGGACACATGGTCGCAGCGAGCGGCAGAAGCGGCAAAAGATAAGTTTTCGACGACAGGTGAGCGCGGCTCACCTGTGCGAACGGACATGCGGTTTAGCTGGCGGTGCTTTGCAGGGCTTGGTCGGCAGCGTTGGTGCGTGCGTCGATGTGCGCGGCCTCGCTCACCAGCCAGCGCTTGAAATCGACAAGCTCAGGTCGGCGATCCGCGTTTTCAGCGCTCACCAGCCAGTAGGCCGTGGTGGATTCGATCGTCGCCGGATGAGCCTGCACCAGCACGCCGCTGTCGATATCCCGATCCACCAGCGGCCGTCTGCCGAGCGCGACGCCAAGGCCCATCGCGGCGGCTTCGAAGGCAAGCTGGATCGTGTCGACGCGCAGGCCCGCCGTGGTGTCGATGCCTTCGGTGCCGGTCGCATCGAGCCATGCCTGCCAGTCCTCGCTGGCGGCGTTCACATGATGAGCGTCGCGCGACGCAGGTCCGCGTTGCCCTGCTCGTCGCGCAGATTCGCCAGATACGCGGCGCTGCATACGGGCACGAAGCGCTCGCCGAACAGCCGCGTCCAGGCGGTGCCGGCAACCGGCGCACGGCTCATGCGGACCGCGAAGTCGAACCCGTCGACGGGAAACCCGACTTGCCGATGCGAGGTGTCGACGCTCACGTTCACGTTCGGCCAGCGCGCGCGAAAGCCGGCAAGGCGCGGCAGCAGCCAGCGCGACGCGAAGGTCGGCGCGCAACTCAGTGCGATCGGGCGATCCGCGCGATGGTTCGGCAGACGCTGCGTGCCGATGGCGATCAGCGAAAACGCTTCAGAGACGTACGACAGATAGTCCGCGCCGCTCGCCGTGAGCGAGATGCCGCGCGGCTCGCGCACGAACAATTCGACGCCGAGCGCCTGTTCCAGGCCGACAATGCCGTGGCTGATCGCGCTCGGCGTGACGTTCAGTTCCGCGGCGGCAAGTTTGAAACTCTGATGCCTGCCGGCCGCTTCGAAGAAACGAAGCGCCGGCAGCGGTGGCAGACGAAGCGGCATGTTGCATCCCCATGGACGGCGCGCCCGGCGCGCGTGCTGTTGCGCTCAAGCATACCTTGCCGGGCGCTTCCGGTTGCCGTTGCGGCGGGCGCAGGCATTGCGGCAAAAAATTTCGGCGATGCTGTCGATTTGCCGCTGCACGGTTCGTCGTGGCTATATGGGGACGAGAACGCGCCCGCGGTCGCGGCGCGCGACTTGCGCCCTTTATCCGTGTTCCGTGACAGGAGATGGCTGATGACTGACGTACACGCATCCGCACCAACGCTCAAGCCGGCCCGGCAACTGGCGGCCGGCACACCGAGCCGCTTTCCCGGTGAAAGCGCCGACTATCGCCGCGCGCGCAACGAATTGCTCGCTGAGGAAATCGAGTTGCGCCGCCATATCGAACGGGTCGCCGAACAGCGCCGCGCGCTGCCGCCCGGCGGTGTGGTGCCTGAAGATTATCTGTTCATGGGCGAAGCAGGCCCGGTGACGCTATCGGAAATGTTCGGCGACCATGACACGCTCGTCACCTACAACTGGATGTTCGGCCCGCAGCGCGCCCGGCCGTGTCCGATGTGCACCTCGCTGCTGAGCGCGTACGACGGCGAGATGCCCGACATCCTGCAGCGTGTCGCGTTCGCGGTGATCGCGCGCTCGTCGATCGAGAAGCTGGTGGCGTTCAAGCGGGAACGCGGCTGGCGGCATCTGCGGCTGTATTCGTCGGGCGGCAACACCTTCAATCGCGATTACGCGGCGGAAGATCCGGCGGGCGACGACAATCCCGCGTTCAACGTGTTCACGCGCTCGGGCGGGACGGTGCGGCATTTCTGGGCAGAGGAGATGGGACCGGCGACTGCGGACCCCGGGCAGGATCCACGCGGCGCGCCCGACGTGATGCCCATCTGGACCGTGCTCGACATGACGCCGGGCGGACGCGGCACGGATTGGTATCCGAAGCTCGAATACGGGAACGCGGCGCGTTAGCGACCACGGTGAAGGCGGCCAGGCGTCGCCTCGCCCGTTCACCCCAGAAGAAAAAAATCCGGCGGCGCGGACAGCGTGGGGCGAGAGAGAGCAGGGCGACAGGACGCGGGCAATCGACTACGGCAGCACTTGCACAGCGTAGTCGTGCCCTTGCGCCGTCTGCAGATACGCGGCGATTGCGCTCGCCCGCATCGGGCGGCTGAACAGATAACCCTGCGCCGCGCGTGCGCCAAGCATCTTGACGACCTCGACTTGCGATGCCGTTTCGAGTCCTTCCACCACGCATTCGAGTCCAAGGTTGCGGCACAGGTCGAGTACCGACTTGACGATCTTCTTCGACGCGCTGTTGGTATCCACGTCCGTCATGAAACTGCGGTCGATCTTGATCGTATCGAAGGGCAGGCGGTGCACGTAGCTGAGGCTCGAATAACCGGTGCCGAAGTCGTCGAGCGACACGCGGCAGCCGGCTTTCTTGATCATGGTGAGCGAACAGCGGGCCTGTTCGAAATCGCGCGTCACGGCGGTCTCGGTGATTTCGAACGACACGCGATGCGGCGGCACACCGCTAGCCAGCACGATATCGATCAGCCGGCGGGCACGCGCGGAAGTGCAGATATCGATCGCCGACAGATTGAACGACAGATAAAGCTCGCACGGCCAGCGCGCGGCTTCGTCGAGTGCTTTGTGCAGCAGGACTTCCGTGATGCGCAGAATCAGTTCGGTACGCTCGGCAATCCGAATGAATTCTTCCGGCCTGACCGCGCCAAGCCGCGCGTTATGCCAGCGCCCAAGCGCTTCCATGCCGAGGGTGCGTTGCGTGACCACGTCGTAAATCGGCTGAAATTCCAGAAACAGTTCCGACTCGAGGTCTGCATGACGAAGCTCCTGGGTCACGAGACTCGAACGGCGGATGCGCGTTTCATGTTCAGTCGAGAAGATGACCGGCGTGCCGCGCCGGCTTTCCTTGCCGACGTACAGCGCCGCGTCGGCGCGTTCGAATACCTGCGCCACCGTCGTGCCGGCCTCGGGAAATGCGGCCCAGCCGATCGTGCCCGACAACTCGGCGACATTGCCGGCGACCCGATACGGCTGACCGAGCGCCTCGCAGATGCGCTCGCCCAGCTCGACGAGCGTCTGGTCCGTCAGTTTGTGCTGCGCCAGCACGCCGAATTCGTCGCCGCCGAGGCGTGCGAAGAAAATGCCGGGCTCGGCAAGCGCGAGCAAACGCGAGCCGACTTCCTGAAGCACGAGGTCGCCGCTGGCGTGGCCGTAGATATCGTTGACCTGTTTGAAACCGTCGAGATCGATCAGTCCGACATTAAAGCCGCCACCGGTGACGATCGCCTGTTCGGACAGCGCGCGCAGCGAGGCGAAAAAACTGCGCCGGTTGGGCAGGTCCGTCAGACTGTCGATGCTCGCGAGCCGGAAGTTGTCGTCGCTCAGGCGTTGCGTCTTTTGCTGGCTCGCCTGCAATTCGCGCTGTGCGTGCACCACGTCGGCGAAGGTCCGGCAATATAGTTGAATGATGAAGGCAAGTGCGACGCCGACGAGGGTCATGTCGACAGCCATCGCGATGAAGACCGGATAGCCGGTGAACACCAGAAAGGTCGAAAAGCTTAGGATGACGATCGACAGCAGCAGCATCGCAGCCGCGCGCAGGTGCATCAGGCAGAACACGCAGCCGACCAGCGTGGTCGCCATGTAGAACGCGACCTGCGTCTGTTCGTACGCGGTGCCGTAGGGGAAAAGGAACAGCGACCAGGCGCTGAATGCGACGGCGAAGAGGCCGGCAAGCCAGGTCAGCTTGCGCAGTTCGGGCTCCGCTTTGTCGAGAGTCAGGACGCGGTGCCGAAGATGCCACCATCGTATGCACCGGATAATGCACAGCGTGCACAGCGCCGCGGGAAAGTAGATCGACAGCCAGGCCGGCGCGCAGCTCAGGTGCGTGACGGCGACGGCCGCCGTATTGACGAGCAGGATGAAATACAGAAGGGGGACCTGGTGGCTGAATGCTTCGAGCTGCGAACGTATGAGCTCGGGGTCGCGTTTCGCGACCGACAGCGCGTCCCTCAATTTGGCTAGCAGAATCATCCCCGTCCTCTTTAAACGTTTGCGCAGCACACGCAGCTTTGTATATCGGCAGGACGGGTGGGACCTTGAGGGCGTGTCAGACAGAAATCGATCGCTGTGCGAATAAACGGTAAGTGCGACCGGAAAGCATGCCTCGATGTGTCATTTGTGCCGCGTCGAGACGGGCGGAATCGCGGTTCGCCGTGTTAAAGCGCCGGACAGGAGAGCACGCGTTGCGGTGCGAGTGTCGTGCCGGGTTGGCCGTTTTGCATCCGCGTGCCTTGCGGCGGCGTCGAAACGAGCCGCACGCTATCCACACCGGCATTCGCGAGCGCGTATTTTTCCTGGCTGTTCTCGGGCTGCCAATAGGCGCGGAACACGCCGCCGTCGCCGAAAACCAGCAGCTTGCCGTGCACCGTTTCGGCGCCGCTGACGAGGTCGACCGGCTCGCCGTCACGTATCTGAAAGCTCTGCGGGGCGGGTGAATTTGCCGTGCCGACGAGGGTGGCGCAGCTTTTGTCGTCGGCTGCGAGGGCGGCGCAGGACGTCGCAGCGAGCAGCGCACATGTTGCAATATGGCGAAATTTCATTTTTTTATTCCTCCCGGATTCTTTATTTAGTGCCGCCGCGCCTGACAAACGCGGAGTCTTGGCGAACCACCATAAGATAGTAAAAAAGCCCGCCGGTGGCGGCTCGCGACGCGCTAAAGCACTGAAATTGCAACGGATTGTGATAACGCGAAAACCCGTCTCCAGCCAACGAATCGTCTAAGCGCGCGATTCTTATGGCACTTTGCCGGAAAAAATCGTCAAATTCCCTGTGGGCGGGTGATACAAGCCTTACACCCAAGGTTTGCGCGAACCCGCGCGTATGCGTTAGTGTGTCGGTCCCGGCGCAACAGATGTGGCGCCGGTTCCATGATTACCATACGGGAAGTGCTATGAACAAACAGGAACTGATTGATGCAGTCGCCGCAGCGACGGGCGAAAGCAAAGCGGCCACCGGCCAAACCATCGACGCGATCGTCGAAGCGGTGACCAAAGCCGTGGTGGGTGGCGATACGGTGCAACTGGTCGGTTTCGGTTCTTTCTCGACTGGCGCGCGCGCAGCACGCGTGGGCCGCAATCCGTCGACGGGTGCCGAGATCCAGATCGCGGCTGCCAAGACGGTGAAGTTCACCGCAGGCAAGGCGTTCAAGGAAGCTGTCAACGCGTCGTAATGCAACGCGCTTCGCGCCGGAGCATTCATGCGCGCTGAAGTGGCGCGCGGTGAGCGATGTGTCGGGCGTGAGGAATCACGCGCTGCCCAACCCCGGTCGGTTTGGTCGATCGGCGGGTGGTGCGGCGCGTGTGTTTTTGTGCTCTCCCCCAAGGGCTTTCCCGGGGGCCGTGCTTGATGCGGCGTTGGCGGCCCGGCGCGCGCTCAGCCCGCGCGACGTTTGCGGGTGGCCTCGGCCAGGGTCTCGAGCGCCGGCTCGGTCTGAGCCCAGCTCACGCAGGCATCCGTGATCGACACGCCGTGACGCAACGGCACACCTGGCTTCAGATCCTGACGGCCTTCCTCCAGATGACTTTCCAGCATGACGCCGATGATGCGGCGCTCGCGCTGCGACAGTTGCTGCGCCAGATCCTGCACCACCTCCAGCTGACGCAAATGCGACTTGCCCGAGTTCGCATGCGAACAGTCGACCATGACCTGCTCGCGCAATCCCGCTGATTTGAGCGCCACGCAGGTGGCTTCCACCGACGCGCTGTCGTAGTTCGGCCCTTTCTTGCCGCCGCGCAGGATCACGTGCGCGTCGTCGTTGCCGCGCGTTTCGAAGATCGCGGCCATGCCCATTTTTGTCATGCCCATGAACGCGTGGCTTGCGCGCGCGGCGACGATCGCGTCCGCGGCGATCTGCACGCCGCCGTCGGTGCCGTTCTTGAAGCCGATCGGGCAACTCAAACCCGACGCCAGCTGACGATGGCTCTGACTCTCCGTCGTGCGCGCGCCGATGGCGCCCCACGCGATCAGATCGGCAATGTACTGCGGGCTCAGCAGATCGAGGAACTCGGTGGCCGTGGACAAGCCAAGACCGTTGATGTCGAGCAGCAGTTGCCGTGCAAGACGCAGACCTTCGTTGATGCGGAAGCTGCCGTCCAGACGCGGGTCGTTGATATAGCCTTTCCAGCCGACCGTGGTGCGCGGCTTCTCGAAGTAGACGCGCATCACGATCAGCAGATCGTCCTTGTAGGCGTCCGCAGCGACTTTCAGTTTGTGCGCATATTCGATTGCCTGATCGTGGTCGTGAATCGAGCACGGTCCGACGATCATCACGAGCCGGTCGTCGCGGCCATGCAAAATGTCGGCGATTTCCGCGCGGGTTTTCTCGACCAGTGTTTGCACCGAGGGCGGCACCGGCAACTCATCCTGCAGCAGCGCAGGGGAAATCAGTGGACGTACTGCGCCGATCCGAACGTCGTCGATGCGCGTGGTGTCCTGGGTGGCGTCGGCCGAGCCGACTTCCTGATCGTGCAAAGGATTGTCGATGGCGCTCAAAATATTCTCCCGGACCTTGGTGATGAAGCGGCCTTGCGGCCTGACTGCTTGTGTGTGGGTGCGTCGATCGTGCTTGTCTTCGCTGCCGGGATTATGACACTCGCGCGATGCGGCCGGGAGCCGCGTGTCAGAGCCGTTTGATCAGCGCCATGGCGGCCGCCGGATTGCGTTCCTTGAAGCCGCTGATCACGTAGAGGTAGACGTCGCGTGCGACCGTTTTCGCCGGCGCATCCGCGGCGGTTTCCAGGTCGTCCGGTGTGATGCCTGCTGCCAGTTGCCGCGCGCGTTCGGCCCATGCGTCGAGCGCTTTGGTCGAGTAGCCTTTGGCCTGTTTGTCCGTGGTGCCCATGATGCGGGCATACACGAAGGGCGCCGTGAGGTCGGCGATCTGCGGGTATTCGCTGTCGCCGGCGAGCACGACGGCAACTTTGTATTTGCGGGCGAGCGCGATGAAGTCCGGCGTCTTGAACGTGTCGTTGCGGACTTCGATCGCATGCCGTAGCTTCTGGCCTTCTATGCTGGCCGGCAGCAACTTCAGAAAGGCTTCGAAGTCTTCCTTGTCGAATTTCTTGGTGGGAGCGAACTGCCAGTTGACCGCGCCGAGTTTCTGTTTGAGCAGCAGCACGCCACTGTCGAAGAAACGTTCAATGGTTTCGCCCGCTTCGGAGAGCACTTTTCTGTTGGTCGCGTAACGCGGCGCCTTGAGCGAAAAGACGAAATCGTCCGGGGTTTCCTGATACCACTTTTCGTAGCTCGCCGGTTTTTGCAAACCGTAAAAGGTGCCGTTGATTTCAATCGATGTGAGGTTCTGGCTCGCGTATTCGAGTTCGCGGCTCTGCGTGAGGTCGGACGGGTAGAAGGTGCCGCGCCATGGCGCGTAGGTCCAGCCGCCTATGCCGACGCGGATGTTCGATGTTTTTGAGGTCTTCGAGGTATTCGTTGTCTTTGCGGCGGGTTCTTTCGGCACTTGGCTTCTCCATCTGACTTCGCGCGGGGAAGCAGTAGATTAGCCGTTTTTTTGCCGTAGAACTGAAGTGCACAGCTACGAAATCGCGGCCGCTATTCGCTGCCGTCAACAGGCGTATCCGTTGGCCCGCGTGTGGCGTCCTCAAACCGCCGGTTCGCCTCCGCCACTTCCACCCTGAACTGCTGCAATGCGCTCACCGCAAGATCCGGCGGCGTGAGTGCGGCCCACAATACGTCGATCAGTTGATCGGCCGTCGCATCGATATCGATGTGCCGGTTGGCGAGCGTGGCGTCCCACAGCACATGCTCCATCGGCCCGAACACGATCGAGCGCAACAGGCGCAACGGCATGTCGCCACGAATCTGCCCGCTTTCCTGGCCCTGCGCCAGCACGCGCATCAACGGCGCGGTATAGCGACGCTGCAACTCCGTGAGCGCCTCGCTCAGCTCATGATGCCGCGCCCGGCCTTCGGACAACACCAGCGCGCAGAGATCCGTTCCGTTCACCAGCATCAACCGCAAATGCGTGCGAACGATAAACGCAAACTGCTGGCGCACATTGCCGTCGCGCGGCAAGCCGGATTCGATCGCATCGATGATCTCGTCGTACCAGTCGCCGATCACGCGCGCGCACAACTCGCGTTTGCCGCGGAAATAGCTGAACACGGTCGCCTCGGAAATGCCGAGGCGCTGCGCGATTTCGGCGGTGGTCGCGCGTTCGTAGCCTTTTTCGGAGAACACGTCGCGCCCCGCCTGAAGAATCTCCTTCACGCGTTGCTGCGACTTGCGCCCGGCCGGCTGGCGGCGCGAGGCGGGCAACTCGGCCTTCGTGGCAACCGTCATATGAGTCCAGTTCAGATTTGTGAGGCCCATCGCGCCCGAAAAGGTGCGAAACAAGCCGGATAAGTGCGATGCTAGCACGCCTTAGTGATGTTGTAGGCGGTCGCTTCAGTTTCTGAGTAACACTCAAAAATACCTATTGACGCTTACGTAAATCTAGCGTGAAATGCGCCTTGAACGTTTCGCGCCTCGTGCGTGACGATAGGGGCGGCCCACAAGGCCGCCGCCGTCCGCCGAGCCGCAACCGGACCAGCCGGCGCCCACCCAAGGCCGGCCGCCAACGAACTCTGGAGACACTGCAATGAGCAACCTGCCCGGTTTGCAATTCCCGCTCGGCGAAGAAATCGAAATGCTGCGCGACAGCATTGCGGGATTCGCCGCCAAAGAAATCGCCCCGCGTGCCGCGGAAATCGATCGCACGGATCAGTTTCCCATGGACCTGTGGCGCAAGTTCGGCGATCTGGGCGTGCTCGGCATGACGGTCTCGGAAGAATACGGCGGCGCGAATATGGGCTACACGGCGCATATGATCGCCATGGAAGAGATATCGCGCGCGTCGGCCTCGGTCGGTCTCTCGTACGGCGCGCATTCGAATCTGTGCGTCAACCAGATTCATCGTAACGGCACGGAAGCGCAAAAACAGAAGTATCTGCCCAAGCTCGTGTCGGGCGAACACGTCGGCGCACTCGCCATGAGCGAGCCGAACGCAGGCTCGGACGTGGTCAGCATGAAGCTGCGCGCCGAGAAGAAGGGCGACCACTACGTGCTCAACGGCACCAAGATGTGGATCACCAACGGGCCGGATTGCGACACGCTGGTCGTCTACGCCAAGACCGATCCCGAAGCGAATTCGCGTGGCATCACGGCGTTTATCGTCGAGAAGGGCATGAAGGGTTTCTCCGTTGCGCAAAAGCTCGACAAACTCGGCATGCGCGGCTCGCATACCGGCGAACTGGTGTTCCAGGACGTGGAAGTGCCGGAAGAAAACATTCTCGGCCAATTGAACGGCGGCGCGAAAGTGCTGATGAGCGGTCTCGACTATGAACGCGCGGTGCTCGCGGGCGGCCCGACCGGCATCATGGTGGCGGTCATGGACACCGTTGTGCCATATATCCACGACCGCAAGCAGTTCGGCCAGTCGATCGGCGAATTCCAGCTCATTCAGGGCAAGGTGGCCGATCTCTACACCACGTTGCAGGCGTGCCGCGCGTATCTCTACGCGGTGGGCCGTCAACTCGATACGCTCGGCAAGGAACATGTGCGCCAGGTGCGTAAAGACTGCGCGGGCGTGATTCTCTACACGGCCGAAAAAGCCACGTGGATGGCGGGCGAGGCGATCCAGATTCTCGGCGGCAATGGCTATATCAACGAATACCCGGTCGGCCGTTTGTGGCGCGATGCGAAGCTCTATGAAATCGGCGCCGGTACGAGCGAAATCCGCCGCATGCTGATCGGCCGCGAGTTGTTCGCCGAAACGGCGTGAGCGCAACGGCCCGAAGCGAATAAGAAGCGGCGAACAGGAGAGCCACGCAATGCCGATCATCGAATCAAAGCTGAATCCGCGCTCGGACGACTTCCGCGCCAACGCGGCGGCGCTCGAAGCGCTGGTCGCCGACCTTCGCGCGAAAGTCGAGAAGCTCGCGCTGGGCGGCGGTCAGGCGGCGCGCGACAAACACACCGGACGCGGCAAACTGCTGCCGCGCGAGCGGATCGAAAAGCTGCTCGATCCGGGCACGCCGTTTTTGGAGTTCTCGCAACTCGCGGCCTACGGTATGTACAACGACGACGCGCCAGGGGCGGGCGTCATCACCGGCATTGGCCGGATCGCAGGGCAGGAGTGCGTGATCGTCTGTAACGATGCAACGGTCAAGGGCGGCACTTACTATCCGGTCACGGTGAAAAAGCACGTGCGGGCGCAGGAAATCGCCGCTGAGAATCACTTGCCGTGCGTGTATCTGGTCGATTCGGGCGGCGCGAATCTGCCGAACCAGGACGATGTGTTCCCGGACCGCGATCACTTCGGCCGCATCTTCTTTAACCAGGCGAACCTCTCGGCGGCAGGCATTCCGCAGATCGCCGTCGTGATGGGTTCGTGCACGGCAGGCGGCGCGTATGTGCCGGCCATGAGCGACGAGTCGATCATCGTCAAGAATCAGGGGACGATTTTTCTCGGCGGCCCGCCGTTGGTGAAAGCGGCGACGGGCGAAGTGGTGAGCGCGGAAGACCTTGGCGGCGGCGACGTGCATACGCGTCTGTCCGGCGTCGTCGATCACCTCGCGCAAAACGACGCGCATGCGCTGGGGATTGCGCGCAGCATCGTCGGCAATCTGAATCGCACGAAGCAGGTGCCGGTCGCGTTGCAGGAGCCGAAGCCGCCGCGCTACGACGTGAAGAGCATGTACGGCGTGATTCCCGTGGATACCCGCAAGCCGTTCGATATCCGCGAGGTGATCGCGCGGATCGTCGACGACTCGGCCTTCGACGAATTCAAGGCGCGCTACGGCACCACGCTCGTCACCGGTTTCGCGCATATCTGGGGTCATCCGGTCGGCATCATCGCGAACAACGGCATCCTGTTTTCGGAGTCGGCGCTCAAGGGCGCGCACTTCATCGAGCTGTGCTGCCAGCGCAAGATTCCGCTCGTGTTCCTGCAGAACATCACCGGCTTCATGGTGGGCCGCAAGTACGAAAACGAAGGCATCGCGCGCAACGGCGCGAAGATGGTGACGGCGGTGGCCACAGCCAAGGTGCCGAAGTTCACGGTGATCATCGGCGGTTCGTTCGGCGCGGGCAATTACGGTATGTGCGGCCGCGCGTATTCGCCGCGCTTCCTGTGGATGTGGCCGAACGCGCGCATCTCGGTGATGGGCGGCGAGCAGGCGGCGTCGGTGCTGGCCACGGTCAAGCGCGACGGCATCGAAGGCAAGGGCGGTGCGTGGAGCGCCGAGGAAGAAGAGGCGTTCAAGCAGCCGATCCGCGAGCAGTACGAACATCAGGGTCACCCGTACTACGCGAGCGCGCGTCTGTGGGACGACGGCGTGATCGACCCGGCGCAAACGCGCGACGTGCTCGGTCTCGGCTTGTCGGCCACGATGAACGCGCCGATCGAAGACACGCGGTTCGGCGTGTTCAGAATGTGACGATGCGCCAGGCAACGCAACCACGCGCGGGAGCAGCGACGATGCAATACGAAACACTGAATGTCGAATTCGCCGGACCGATCGCGACGGTCACGCTGAATCGTCCGGACGTGCGCAACGCGTTCAACGAAACGATGATCGCTGAAGTGACCTCGGCCTTCACGGCGCTCAACGACCGCGACGACGTGCGCGCGGTGGTGCTCGCCGCGAACGGCAAGGCGTTCTGCGCGGGCGCGGATCTGAACTGGATGAAAAAGATGGCCGGCTACTCGGACGACGAGAACCGCGCCGACGCCATGCTGCTGGCGAACATGCTGTCGTCGATCTATCGCTGCGGCAAGCCGGTGATCGCGCGCGTGAACGGCGACGCGTACGCGGGCGGCATGGGTTTGATCTCGGCGTGCGACATCGTGGTGGCGGTCGACAGCGCGCGCTTCTGCCTCTCGGAAGCGCGCCTCGGACTGATTCCGGCCACCATCGCGCCGTACGTGATTCGGGCGCTGGGCGAGCAGGCATCGCGCCGCTACTTTACGACTGCCGAGCAGTTCGATTGCGCGACGGCATTGCGTCTCGGGCTCGTCAGCGAAGCCGTCGGCATGGATCAACTCGACGCCACCGTGCGGCAGATTGCTGATACGGTGTGCGCGAACGGTCCGCAAGCAGTGCGCGCGTGCAAGCAACTCGTGCAGGACATTGCGGGTCGCGAGTTGAACGACGCGATGATCGAGGACACGGCGGCGCGCATCGCACGTACGCGTGCCGGCGCGGAAGGCCGCGAAGGCGTCGCGTCGTTCCTCGAAAAACGCACGCCGGCCTGGCGCAACTGAAGCACACATTCCAGGGCGCCCGCCGCGCCTTGATCAGAACAACAGCCCCGAAAAAAACGGCTCACTTCATCGAGACACTTCATGTTCAA
The DNA here is from genome assembly GCF_003387275.1 of Paraburkholderia sp. BL6669N2. Lineage (NCBI taxonomy): Bacteria > Pseudomonadati > Pseudomonadota > Betaproteobacteria > Burkholderiales > Burkholderiaceae > Paraburkholderia > Paraburkholderia sp. BL6669N2. The sequence goes on from NZ_QUNA01000002.1 coordinate 4,658,499, forward strand.
CAAGATCCTGATTGCCAACCGGGGCGAGATTGCGTGCCGCGTCGCCGCGACCTGCAAGCGGCTCGGCATCGCGAGCGTGGCCGTCTATTCTGATGCGGACGCCAACGCGAAACACGTCGCCGCGTGCGATGAGGCCGTGCACATTGGCGGCTCGACGGCGGCGGAAAGCTATCTGCGCGTCGAACGGATTATCGAAGCCGCGCGCGCCACCGGCGCGCAGGCGGTGCATCCGGGCTACGGCTTCCTGTCGGAAAACGAGGACTTCGCGCATGCGTGCGAAGCGGCCGGCATCGTCTTCATCGGACCGCCGGTCGAAGCCATCGCCGCGATGGGTTCGAAGGCTGCCGCGAAGGCGCTGATGCATGCAGCCGCCGTGCCGCTCGTGCCGGGTTATCACGGCGACGATCAGGACCCGCAACTGTTGCACCGCGAGGCGGATGCGATCGGTTATCCGGTGCTGCTCAAAGCCAGCGCCGGTGGCGGCGGCAAGGGCATGCGCGTGGTCGAGCGCAGCGAGGACTTCGCGGCGGCGCTGGCGTCGTGCAAGCGCGAAGCGGCGAGCAGCTTCGGCAACGATCGCGTGCTGATCGAAAAGTATCTGACGCGTCCGCGTCACGTGGAAGTGCAGGTGTTCGCGGATCGTCACGGCGGCGCGGTCTATCTGTTCGATCGCGATTGCTCCGTGCAGCGGCGTCACCAGAAGGTGCTGGAAGAAGCGCCGGCGCCCGGATTGTCCCCTGAAATCAAGCGCGAAATGGGCGAGGCGGCGGTAGCGGCCGCGCGTGCGGTGAATTACGTCGGTGCGGGCACGGTCGAGTTCATCATGACCGGCACGGGCGACTTCTACTTCATGGAAATGAACACGCGCCTGCAGGTCGAACACCCGGTCACGGAGATGGTGACCGGCCAGGATCTGGTGGAATGGCAACTGCGCGTCGCCGCCGACGAACCACTGCCGCTTACCCAGGAACAGTTGAAGATCGACGGTCACGCGATCGAAGCGCGTATCTATGCAGAACATCCGGCGCGCGGCTTCCTGCCGTCGACGGGCACGCTCAAGCATCTGCGCATGCCGGAAGGCGTGGAGTTCGCCCTCGACGCGGCGGGCCTCGGCGAATCTGGACGCAAGGCGCCGGTGCGGATAGACAGCGGCGTGCGGGAAGGCGACACCATCACGCCGTTCTACGATCCGATGATCGCCAAGCTGATCGTGCACGGCGCGACGCGTGAAGAGGCGCTTGCGCGTCTGAGCCGCGCGTTGCATGCGTGCGAGGTGGTCGGCCCGCATACCAACGTCGAGTTCCTGCAAAGCATCGTGACGAGCGAACCGTTTGCAACGGGCGACCTCGACACCGGTTTGATCGAACGTCATCACGACGCCCTGTTCGCGCCGCGCAAGAAGCCGTTCAAGGAAGCGCTCGCGCTGGCTTGCGCGGCGTTGCTCAAGCGCGAAGGCGGCACGGCGCATGGCGCGTCGCCGTGGGATGCGCTGTCGCACTGGCGCCTGAACGGCGGCTATACGCAGACGCTCGGCTGGCGCGATCTGGAGAGCGGTAACGCGGGTAACGACAACGAAAGCACCTTCACCGTCACGTTCGCGCGCGACGGCGGCACGCAAACGCTCGAACACGACGGCGTGCGCGAGGATTTCAGCTGGTCGGACGGCAGCGGTCCGCACGAATTCCGCGCGACGATCGGCGATGCGCGCGCAACGGGCCGCGTGTTCGTCGACGGCGATACGTTCCATGTGTTCTGCCTTGGCGAAGCGCTGTCGTTCGAGTGGCAGAACCTGCTCGCGCACGCCGCGGATGCCGAAGGCGGCGAAGGCCGCCTGACCGCGCCGATGCCGGGCAAGGTGATCGCGGTGCTGGTCGAGCCGGGCACCGTGGTGGAGAAGGGCACGCCGCTGATCGTGATGGAAGCGATGAAGATGGAGCACACCATTGGCGCGCCGGCGGCCGGTACGGTGTCGGAAGTGCTGTATTCGGTCGGCGATCAGGTTGCCGATGGCGCGCAGCTTCTGGTGCTGGACGTGCAGCAGAAATAAATCCGCGGGGACTCAGGGCTCAGACTCAGGGCTCAGCCTCAAGCGAGGCGCGTATAGCCGACGGCGCGCGCCTCGTTTTCGAGTTGCTCGATGCGTTCGTAGTCCGAGGGCGGCAACACGGAAAAGCCCTGCAAACGCAGGCGTTTCGCGCGTTCTGGCTGGATCACAAGGGCTTCGTTCAGCGCTTCGCGCAGTGCCTCGATCGTCGCCGGGGGCACCGTGTCGGAAGCAATCAAAGGCAGGCCCGGCGACGGCGCCGTCGTGCCGATCCGGCGAACCTGGCGGGCCAGTTCCGGCATTTCGTCGCACACGAAAGCGAAGGTCACGCAATCGATCGCGGCGACGTCCGCGCGATTTTCCGCCACCGCGCGCAACGAGCCGAGATGCGAGCCGGTTCGCAACACCGAGCTGAAGAACATGCCGGCGCGCGAGAACGGCGCCACGGCGTGACGAAACACATTCATGCCGCTATTCGAATCGTCCTGGTTGTAGGCGGCGCGCGCGCCGTGGCAGGCCCCAAGCGTATCGAAGTGGGCGTCCGCGCGCGTGACCAGCACGCTCGAATAATGCGCGCCTTCGCAGCCGGGTGCGTCGAAGCGCGGCGTCGCGACCAGTTGAACCTGCTCCTGCAGACCATGCATGAACGGATAACCGCAGGTCTGCGAGATCAGCAGATTGGGGCGCCGCCAGAAGCCATGCAATTCCTCATCCGGTTCGACGATGCGGCACGCGGGCTTGACCATGCGCAGCACGTCGGCAAGCCACTCGCGCCACGCGAGGTCGAGCGCGGGCGTGACGTTATACATTGGCAGGGCGGCGATCCAGGTCATGATGCGGATTCTGGCATACCCGTTGTTTCAATGTCTGACCATTCGGAATTCGTCGAGGCCGAGACGCACCGGCTCTGTCGGTCTGAATGCCCATTTCTGCGCCGCGACCGAGAGAATCTCGAACTGCGCATCCTCGAATGCGACGAGCAGGTCTTCCTTGCGTTTGCTCGCCGCGCCGCAGAAAGTCACGAGTGCGTCGGCGCTGACCTCGAAAATCTGCGCGCGATCGTCACAACACACCCGGAACGCGACCGTCGCGCATTCCGTCACACAGGGCCTGAACCCTTCATCGACATAGACCGACATAGCCATCTCCCGCCAAAACACACGCCTGAGCCATCAGGATGACAAGTCGTAATCTGTCGGTATGTGGGAAAACCGGCATTTGCGGCGAAATGGCCACGACTTCATAGGTTGCGCCGGGCAGAAACTGAACACTTCTGCGTAAGCGTTTGTATTCGACTGCCTCGGGGCGATGAAGGCGAAGGTCCGGCAGCTTGTCGTACCGCGTCGATCACCGCGGATTTTCACGCGTCGGGCGTCGTCAATGCCGCCGCGACGCGCTCGCGCAAGGTCGGCAAAACGCTCGCATCGAACCACGGATTGCGTTTGAACCAGGCAATGTTGCGCGGCGACGGATGCGGCAGCGGCACGACCTGTGGGCCGAATTCGCGCCACCGGACGAGCGTGTCCGTCAAGGTCGGCCCGAATGCCTTGCCCAGCGCGAATCGCTGCGCGTATTGTCCGACCAGCAGCGTGAGCCGGACCGACGACATGTGCGCAAGCAACTCCTTGTGCCAGCGGGCGGCGCACTCGGGCCGTGGCGGCAGATCTCCGCTCGGGCCGCGGCCCGGGAAACAGAAGCCGATCGGCACGACGGCGAATTTCGACGTGTCGTAGAACGTGGCGTCGTCGACGTCGAGCCATGCGCGCAGCCGCGCACCGCTCGCGTCGCTCCATGGAACGCCGGACGCATGCACGCGCGCGCCCGGCGCCTGGCCGATGATCAGAATGCGCGCCTTTCCGGACGCGGCCAGCACCGGCCGTGGCGCGTGCGGCAGCACCGGCGCGCAAAGTGTGCAGGCGCGAATCTCGCGAAGAAGGATATCGAGCGACGTGGCTTGTGTGGTGACGGTCATGCAATCGTGCAATACGGCGGACGGGCGGTCGCTTCGCGTGCCGGTTCAGGCCGTGGTTTGAGCCGGATAGACCAGCGTGCCGTCGGGTTGTGGTTGCGCGCCGGGCGTCATTGTTGCAACGGTTGTGTGACGCGCGTCCATGATGTGCAGCACGGTTTCGCCGTGCAGCAGCAGGTAATCCGTGATGATACGCCTGTGACAGCGCCACCAGACCGCCTCCGCGCACATGATCGCGCAGCGGCGTCGGTGGCCGAGCGCGAGAAGCTGCGTGAGGCCATCGCGGAAAGCGTCGCTCATCGCATAGTCCGCGTAATTGCGAAACGCCGGATGGGTCCAGTACAGATTCGGCGACGGTGCATCGTCTTTGCGCCGGCTGCGGCGCCCACCCAGTTCGGCAAGATGCGCGTAGTCGATGTGTTCCGGCGCGAGCGCGTCCGGCAGCGTGTCCCGATTGAACTGCGGATTGGTTCGTGAGCGCGGAATACTGCGCACATCGATCAGCGTCGCGACCTCCGCTTCTTTCAGCAGACTCGTGAATTCGGGCAACGGACGGTTGGAGTGACCAATCGTGAAAAAGGGGCGGCTCATCGTGCCTTCCTGAAACGCTTGCGTCCATCCCATGTTGTGTACAGCGTGGGTTGCGAAAGGTCAACGTGCCGACGTTAGCGATCGCCATGTCCCCACGGAACGATCGGCAACTTGGAACTATACTGGGGCACCTGGAGGTTTCGATGGCTGAACAAGACAGACTGCATCCACTACGTCCGCTCCTGAAAAACTGGATTTGGGAGCATGGTCGAGTCGGCACCCGCTATCTGGATTGCGCCGATGGCGCGATCAAATTCGACGAAGGCAAGAAATCGCATTTCGCCGCCGAGAAATATACCTACGTGCCCCTTGGCAAGGACGCTCAAGACAATGCGTCCGAGGAAGGGCCCGCGATCCAGGAAGCAGGACTTGCGCGCTTTTTGCGGGCCGCGCAGTTGGGCAAGCCAGAGGAAGCCGGTTCCCTGGCGGAGGTTCAGCGCGCGGTGCAGGACTGCGTTGCACTCGGCCTGTTTAGCGCGTATCAACGCGAGGCTCGTGAGGCATTTGCCCGCTACGCGCAGGAACCCATGTTCGACGATGAAATCCGCGCGGCTGTGGTCGAGGACATCCGCCGTATTTACGCCGGCATGCCGGAACAACTGGCGCTTTACGATTTCAGTGTGCTTTACGGCTTGCCCACACCGCTGCTGATCAGCGAGACGCCTTTTATCGACTGGCGCGTGAGCGCGAGTCCGGCGCTTCCGTTTGTATCGCTTCCGCTCGGACCTTATTGCCTGCTTGTCGGCGCGCCGTCGGGCAGGCAAAGCCGGGTCGCCCCGGTGGTCTGGAAGGCCGCTGCCGCGCTAGGCCCTTTGAAAGACCACAACCGCCGGATCGCGGAGCGGGCACGTCTGTGGCTGGTGGCGACGACGGATGACCAGCTCGTTGCCGCACAGAGCCGGATTGTTGCGGCGATGGGGGCGAGGCCGGAGGATGGGAAGCGCTGATATCGTTCGAATGGCCGCTCCGCGTCCAGTCGCCAAACCTACTCCGTCGGCTTCGACCCAAGTAAAAGTATATCGACCAGCCTCTTCGCACTTTGCTGCCAGTCTGGCGCCGACGCGACATTCGAAACGCCGACGAGCGCGCGAAGCAGATCCAGTGGCTCGATATCCGCGCGGATGTCGCCACTCGCTACGGCGTTCGTGACGAGCAAGTGAATCGCGTCCATGATCTGCGCACCGGACGATTCGAATAGCTTGGTCGGCCCTCCGACGATCGAATTCAATGCCGGCGCAATGATCTTCTTCGTTGCGATGTAATCCACGAAGAGCAGCATCCACGATCGCAGCGCATCGGGAGGGGGCAGCGAGTCGGACAGTCTGCGCTGCTCCTCGGCAAGCTTCGCCACCTCGGCACGGTAGACGCTCTCCAGCAACGCATCGCGCGTGGGGAAGTGCCGGTACAGCGTGCCTGCGCCAACCCCTGCCTGGCGCGCGACATCCTCGAGGCTGATTTCGCCGCCGGCGCGCGTGAACGCCGTTTTTGCCTCTTCAAGGATGCGCTCGCGGTTACGCAGCGCGTCCGCTCTGGGTTTTCGTTCTTTGGGCGTCGAGTCGGTCATTTACAGTTGGGCTCTTGCAAACGGAGGGTGTCTCCGTTTAATATCAAAAAAACGGAGGTAAGCTCCGTTTTTATCCCGGGCGGGGAATGACGTCAATCTTCATTGTGCTGGAGCGGCGGAAATGACTGAGAAATTTGGGGCGACTTCGACGACTGACGACGTGCTCGCAGGCGTCGATCTTCATGGCAAGCGAATTCTGGTGACCGGCGTGTCGGCGGGTTTGGGCGTAGAGACGGCGCGAGCACTGGCGGCGCGCGGGGCCAGCGTGATCGGCGCGGCCAGAGATCTGGAAAAAGCCACGCGGGCGATTGCCGATGCGCGGCGGGAGGCCGACGCGGCGGGCGGCAGCATCGAGCTGATCGCGCTCGATCTGGCGAGCCTCGCGAGCGTCAGGGATTGTGCCGACAAGTTGCGGGCGGAAGGCAAACCGATCGACGTCATCATCGCGAACGCGGGCGTGATGGCGACGCCCTTTGGCAAGACCGCGGACGGCTTCGAGACGCAGTTCGGCACGAACCATCTGGGGCATTTCGTGCTGGTGAACCGGCTGGCGCCGCTGATCCCAGCGGGTGGCCGAGTCGTGATGCTCGCGTCGTCGGGACACCGTTTCGCTGACGTGAATCTCGACGACCCGGGCTTCGAGCGAACGCCTTACGACCCGTTCGTTGCCTATGGGCGCGCCAAGACGGCGAATATTCTCTTTGCGGTGGCCTTCGATCAGCGGCATCGAGCGCGCGGCGTTCGCGCCGCCGCGGTTCATCCGGGCGGAATCCACACGGAACTCGCGCGTCACATGGACGAAGGCCAGATGACTGCGTTGCTCGAAGGTATCAACAAGCAGCTCGAGTCGGACGGGAAGGCGCCGTTTCAGTTCAAGACCGTGCCGCAAGGGGCCGCGACATCCGTGTGGGCGGCGGTGGTGGCGGCAGCTGACGCCGTCGGCGGCAGATACTGCGAGAACTGCCATGTCAGCCAAATCGTTGCCGACGATGTTGTCATCACACCCGTCAGCGAAGGCGTTCGACACTATGCGCTCGACGCTGCGAACGCTGACGCGCTCTGGCGCAAGAGTGAAGAAATGGTGGGCGAATCATTCTGACGCGACGCTGCGGATGCTACCGAGATGGTCGTCCGCAGCGCTGTATCGATCCCGTTACGCACCCTCCCATCGCTAGCGGCCGTTACCCAACGCTAAACGGCGGCGCTCCAACCGCGGTGTAGTATCCCATCATGTCCACGCTATTGCGCGGCCTCGACGGCACTGATGCGGCGCATCTTGACGAGCCGGTCAAAAGGCGCGCAAAGCGGTCCAACGGCACCTATGCCGGCGTTGGCCGTAACAGTGGCATTGGTGGGATAAACATCATGTCAATCGAGTGGAAGCGCCGCTTCAAGCTGTTTGTCCAGCGTTTCTGGCAGCCGACCAGCGCATGCATGACCTGCATGCCTGGGAGCTGGGGCAACATCATGAGTCTTGCCCATTGGACGATCGCATTCCATACCGGTCTGCTCACCGGACTCCTTGCCGTGCTTTTGACCTTCACGCCCGTTGCGAAACTGTACGGGAATCGATATGGCAATGCGGTGATCGTCGGCTTGCTGACAGCCGCAGGCGACGCCTATGCGCATGCGAGTCACTACCGCATCCCCTATGTCGAGCACATCGTGACGGGTGTTGTTTCAGGTCTCTTGACGCTCGCTGCTTCATATCTGTTTGAAGATCGCGCGCGACGTCTTCGGGTGGCATGGACCAAGGTTTTCGGATGACGCTAACGACATCTCATGGATGTCTGTAGAGAGCGACATTTCGGCTCTGATAATCGGCTTGAGTCCTAGTCGCGGTACATCGTACGTTGTACTCGGAATGCTCGACGTGAAAGTGTCCAGCGCGTCGAGCACTACGAAGTCGGCCTTTACCGCTCGCGCGATACATATCGCGGTCAATTCGCCTTCACTCTGCAATGCGCTTGAAACTGACGTAGTAATCGTCGGTGTAATAGCAGTCGCCTGTCTGCTTGCGCGGTCCACCGCATATGATCCGGCGCTGCCCGCGATCCGTCGTCCCAGGCGTGCGAACGGTGTAAGTGTGGTAATAGCCGCGTGGATGCTGGGGCAGCAATGCCGCGCTGTTACGGAACACGACGCCGTCCTCCGAAAAGGGGAAAGGGCCGCCCGCTTTAATCAGCCGCAATGTTTCGGCTGCTTCCCCCGGCAACTGTGTTTTGGTGACGGTGCCGAGTGCGCCTGACGCGACGGTTGTACCGCTCGCGCCCTGCGCCGGCTGAGCCGGCGCCGCGCTCGCGGATGCGCCCGACGCCTCGGTGGCGTTTTGCGATCCCCCCTTGCCGCATCCGCCGAGGATCGCGCTCAAGGCGACGATGCAGGAGAAAGCCCACGCTCTTTTCACGAAACGGGTCTCCTCTCGTTGACCGCAATTCGACGACCGGAATAGACGTAAAGGTATCGCTAATGGCGGAGCAAATCAACGCGGATCATGATCCGCAATGAGGCCGACGATCCGCGCCCGCTGCCGATCGCGCAGTCTGGCGTGGCGATCATCCTCCGCCTTGCGTGAAAACACGAATCCGTCTGGTCGGACATTTTGTGGTTTTCCCTTATTTAAAAAAATCCGTTTCCCGCTTCCCGCGGCCGTTTGCAAGTCGCTTATAGCGAATAAAGTCCGGGATTTTTTGTGTGCACTACCGCGCATACTTGGTGCAGCCTGTGCCGTACTGTTGCGTCAGGGAAAGGACCAATACCGTTAATCGCACATTTCCCTCGTTCGAATCCGCTTCCTGGCGGTCAAATAAAACCACGTGACGAGACGTGCCCATGAAACTCAAATATCAAGCGTCAGAGGGATTATCCGAACGTAACGACGAATTCGATCCTGGATCGATCATCGATACGTTGATTAATCACCGCAAAATGATTGTCGCTATAACAATGGCATTCATTCTGGTGGGCGCGCTGTACGCGTTTTGTGCGACGCCCATCTATCGAGCCAGTATTTCGATCAGGGTGGAGGACAATTCGCCAACCGCATTGCCGGATTCGAAGGATCTGGTGCGCAATGCGTCGTCGCTGTTCCAGGAGAAGTCCTCGGCGGAAAGCGAAATGCAGATCCTGAGGTCGAAAGCCATCGCCATGCAGACGGTGGATTACCTCAAGCTCTACATCGACGCCGAGCCGAAGCGCCTGCCGGTGCTCGGCGGCCTGATCGCGCGTCACACCGACACACGGATGACGCCCGGAATCTTCGGCTGGGGCGGCTTCGTCTGGGGTGACGAATCGATCAGCGTGACGACGTTCGAAGTGCCGAGGAAGCAGGAAGGCAACCCGTACACCGTCACCGCATTGACCGGCGGCCAGTACCAGTTGCGCGGGCCGGGCCTGGAGCAGCCGGTCACCGGACACGTGGGCGTCGACGAGCAATTCGAAACCAGCCACGGGCCGGTCAATCTGCTCGTGAGCAAGATCGACGGCGAGAGCGGGGCGGAGTTCAAGCTCACGCGACACTCGCGTCAGCAAGCCCTGGAACAACTGCAAAAGGGCCTGCAGATCGACGAGCAAGGCAACAAGTCGAATGTGCTGGGTGTCATGCTGGAAGGCCGCGACCCGGTTCTCGTGACCAACATCCTCAACGATATCGGCGCGGTGTATGTGCGCCAGAACGTGAATCAGAAGGGTGCCAACGCTGAGAAGTCGCTGAACTACCTCGAGCAGCAGCTGCCCGGTGCGAAGCGCCAGATGGAGCAGGCGGAAGAAGCCTACAACACCTATCGCAACAGTCACGGTCTGCTTGATGCCGACGAGGAAAGCCGGCTCATCCTGCGCCAGGCTACTGAAGCGGACTCGCGCCTCTATGACCTGAAGCGTCAGCGCCAGGACCTCACGGCTCACCTGACCGCCGAGCACCCGAGCGTGGTGGCGATCGATCAGCAGATCGCCAGCACCAACAAGTACGTCGAGAGTCTCGCGGCACGCGTCAAGTCCATGCCGTCGGCGGAGCAAGGTGCGCTGCGCCTGATGCGCGACATGCGCATGACTTCGGACATGTACGCGGCGTTGCGCAGCAACATCGACACCCTGCGGCTGGTCAAAGCCGGCCAGTCCGCTTCGGTGCAGCTGCTGGATACCGCGGACGTCCCCGAGCGGCCGGTCAAACCGGCAAAAACGCTCGTGCTGCTGATCGCCGCGGTGCTGGGGCTGTTCGTCGCTATCGGGCTGGCCTTCCTGCGTGACTATCTGTTCAAGGGCGAGGCCGATCCGGAAGAGCTGGAATCGCGCACCGGCCTGACCGTGTACGCGACGATTCCGGTCAGTGCCCAGCAGGAGCAACTGACGCAGAAAATGGCAATCCGCGGCCCCGAGAAACTGGCTCTGGCTTTCCGCTACCCGATGGACCCGGCTGTCGAAGCACTGCGCACGATGCGGGCAGCACTGCAATTCGCGCTGAACGGCGAGCGCAACAACGTGGTGATGCTCGCGGGGCCGCTGCCGGGTATCGGCAAGTCGTTCCTGTCGGCCAATCTCGGCACCTTGCTGGCCTCGGGCGGCAAGCGTGTACTGCTGGTGGACGGCGACTTGCGTCGCGGCCATCTGAACCAGTACTTCGGCTTGCAACGCGGTGCGGGCCTGGCCGATCTGATCACGGGCGAACGTTCGCTCGAAGAGACGGTGCACAAGGAAGTTCTGCCGAATCTCGACGTCCTGCAGTGCGGCGAGTATCCGCACGACCCGGCCGAACTGCTGTTGAGCGCCAATTTCAGGGCAACCATTCGCGCCGCTTCGGAACAGTACGACATTGTGCTGCTCGACGCGCCCGCCATTCTCGCCGTGTCCGACACGGTGACCATGGCGCCGGTCGCCGATTCGATCTTCATGGTCGCGCGTTTCGCCGATACGCGTGCTGGAGAGATCTCGGAATCGGTCAAGCGTCTGGCGCAAACCGGTTCGAAAGTCGAAGGCATTCTGCTGAACGGATTCAAGGTGAGCCGCGGCAATTACTCTCAGTCGCGCCGGTACGGCGGCTACGCATACGACGCTTACTACTCCGATTCGGCCACGACGAAATAACGCGCGTGGCTCCGGGCACAGATTCAGTGCTGCTGAATCGCGCCCGGGGTTCGGACAAAGACGCGAATCCATAATAAAGGGGAGCAAGAATCATGCATTCGTTAAACGAGCTGAAACTCGCCGTGATCGGTCTGGGCTATGTCGGCTTGCCGCTTGCAGTGGAGTTCAGCAAGCATCGCCCGGTAGTGGGTTTCGATATCAACGGCGCCCGCATCTCGGCGCTGCGTGAAGGACGGGACGTCACACTCGAAGTCTGCAATGAAGAACTGGCCGCTGCCACGGGCATGACGTTCACGTCCGACGTGCAAGAGTTGAAAGCCTGCAACGTGTTCATCGCAACCGTTCCGACGCCGATCGACGACTACAAGCGGCCCGATCTCAGGCCCTTGATCGGCGCCAGCGAAACCATCGGCAGCGTGCTGAAAAAGAACGACGTGGTCATCTACGAATCGACCGTCTATCCCGGTGCGACGGAAGAGGAGTGCGTGCCGGTTCTCGAGCGGGTTTCGGGATTGAAATTCAACGTGGATTTCTTTGTCGGCTACAGTCCGGAGCGCATCAATCCGGGCGACAAGGCGCACCGCGTGACGGATATCCGCAAAGTCACTTCGGGATCGACACCGGAAACCGCCGAACTCGTCGATCAGCTGTATCGCGAGATCATCGTCGCGGGCACGCACAAGGCGAGCAGCATTCGCGTGGCCGAGGCGGCCAAGGTCATCGAGAACACGCAGCGCGACGTCAACATCGCGCTGATCAACGAACTGTCGATCATCTTCAACAAGATGGGAATCGACACGGAGTCGGTCTTGCTGGCAGCCGGAACCAAATGGAACTTTCTGCCATTCAGGCCGGGTCTGGTGGGCGGCCATTGCATCGGCGTCGATCCGTATTATCTGACGCACAAGGCGCAGGCGATCGGCTATCACCCGGAGATCATCCTCGCCGGCCGGCGTCTGAACGACAGCATGGGCGGGTACGTCGCGTCGCAGCTCGTGAAGGCGTTGACCAAGCGGCAGATCGGCGTCTCCGGGGCTCGCGTGCTGATCATGGGGCTGACCTTCAAGGAAAATTGTCCGGACCTGCGCAACACCAAGGTCGTCGACATTGTTGCCGAGCTGCGCGAGTACGGCGTTGAAGTCGATGTCTACGATCCATGGGTCTCGAAAGAAGACGCCCGTCGCGAACACAACCTCGACCCGATCGAGCATCCCGCCAAAGGTGTCTACGACGCGACGATCCTGGCCGTCGCGCACAGCCGGTTCCTGGAATTGGGCGTGGAAGCCATTCGCGTCTTCGGCAAGCCCGAGCATGTGCTGTACGACCTGAAATACCTGCTGCCTCCCGAGGCCAGCGATCTGCGTCTCTAACCCATGCCAGATGCCGCGCACATCGCACGCAACGCCATCACGACGTGATGGCTTCCTCATCTGATCCGGAGGCACTGATGCCAGATCGCTACGACACAATACGGCAACAACTCGCCGGACGCCCGCAGCAGTGGCTGATTACCGGCGTGGCCGGTTTCATCGGTTCGAATCTGCTGGAGGCGCTGCTCAAGCTCGATCAGACCGTGGTCGGACTCGACAATTTTTCCACCGGCTACCAGCGCAATCTCGACGAAGTACGCTCCGTCGTTTCGCCGGAGCAATGGAAGCGCTTCAGATTCATAGAAGGCGATATCCGCCGGCTGGAAGATTGCGTGAGCGCCGTTCATGGCGTGGATCACGTGCTGCATGAGGCGGCGCTGGGTTCGGTTCCGCGTTCGGTGGCCGACCCGATCGCGACCCACGAGGTGAACATCAGCGGCTTCCTCAATATGCTGGTGGCCGCGCGCGATGCGCAGGTGTCGAGCTTCACGTATGCCGCGTCGAGCTCGACGTATGGCGACCATCCAGGCTTGCCAAAAGTCGAAGACCAGATCGGCCAGCCGCTTTCGCCGTACGCCGTCACCAAGTACGCCAATGAACTGTATGCGTCGGTGTTTGCTCGTGCGTACGGCTTCAAGACGATCGGCCTGCGCTACTTCAATGCATTCGGAAAGCGCCAGGATCCGGACGGCGCGTATGCCGCGGTCATTCCCAAATGGACGGCGGCGCTGATTGCCGGCGACGACGTCCTGATCAATGGCGACGGCGAAACCAGCCGGGACTTCTGCTTCGTCGACAACGTGGTGCAGGCGAATATCCTCGCGGCGATGTCGGACGAGGCGGCCAGGAACGAGGTGTACAACGTTGCCGTCGGCGATCGCACGACCTTGATCCAGCTCTACGACGGCTTGCGGGCCGTGCTCTCCGACAACGGCGTGCGCTGCGACAAGCGTCCGGTGTTCGGCCCGTTTCGCGCCGGCGATGTCAGGCATTCACAGGCCAATGTCGAGAAGGCCGAACGGCTTCTGGGCTATGAAAACAAAATCCCCTTCGTCGAAGGCTTGTCCAGAGCGATGCCCTGGTACATCGAATTCGTATCGAAACGGTAATGCCTTCAGTCGCCCAAGCTCACCGGCCCACTCGGCATGACAGGCTCATGCGCGGCGCGCCGATTCTTTTAAGGCGGTAACGTCAATGTCTCAGATCGCAGGTTGGCGAAACCGTCTTGCGCAGATCCATCCTGACCATAGCCGGATCGCACGCAGTGCGGTCTGGGTTTCCATGTTCGCGCTCATCGGCAAATCGGCGGGCGCGCTCAAGGAAATGGCGATCGCGTATCGCTATGGCATCAGCAATGTCGTCGATGCCTATCAGCTCACGCTCACGCTGATCACTTGGCTGCCGGCCACGTTCGTCGCGGTGCTGAGCGTCGTGCTCGTGCCGGCGCTGGTCGAACTGCGTTCGCGGCCCAAACAGGAGCAGGCGAAGTTTCTCGGTGAACTCGACGTGATGGCGATAGCCGTCGGCGTGGCGTTCGCGGTCCTTCTCTATTTCTCCTGGCCGTATGCGCTCGACCTGATGGCGCGCAACCTGTCGGAAGAAACCCGCGTGATGTCGCGCAGGATGATGCTCGGCATGGCGCCGGTCGGCATCGTCATGCTGACGATCTGCGTCTATGCGGCCCGCCTGCAGGCGCGCGAAAAGCACGTCAACACGCTGCTGGAGTGCGTGCCGGCACTCGTGCTGCTGGGCTTCGTGCTCGTCTGGCACGATGCAAGCTCGCCGGCGCCGTTGATCTGGGGCAGCACGCTCGGCTTCATCCTCCAGGCAGTGCTATTGGGCGTGCTCTCCGGGCGCGCCGATCAGATCCGCGCGCGGCTCAGCTTCTCTCTCAGCTCACCGCAGTGGCCGCACATGTACCGCGCGGTCGGTGTGTTCATGATCGGCCAGCTCGTCATGAGTCTGGCCACACCGCTGGATCAGTATTTCGTGGCCGGTCTCGGCGACGGCAACATCGCGACGCTCGGCTATGCGAGCCGCGTGCTCGGCCTGCTAGTCAGCATGGGCGCGGTGGCGATCAGCCGGGCGACCTTGCCGGTTTTATCCGAGCTGTTGAGTGCAGGAGATAACGTTCGTGCCCGAAGCATCGCGCTAAAGTGGTCGCTGTTCATGCTGGCGATCAGCGGCGTGGTGGTGGTGGTGGCGTGGCTTCTCGCGCCGTTCGTCGTGAAGCTGCTATTTCAGCGCGGCGCCTTTAGCGCGGCCGATACGCTGGCGGTGTCTAGCCTGTTTCGCTGGGGATTGATTCAGATTCCTTTCTATTTCTCGGTACTGGTGCTGGTGCAGCTTTTCGCGAGCCAAGGTCGCTTCAAGGCAATGGCTTTGATCGCGGTCGTGAACTTTGCAGTAAAGGCAGTCGCGAATTTTTTCCTGATTCGTTGGCTCGGCATTACGGGGGTTGTCCTTGCAACCGGTGTCATGGGCGCCAGTTCGTTCGTTTGCTATCTGTCTCTCACACTGTCACACGGATCATTAGAGAATAAAAAGGCAGGTCCGCTATGAAGATTCTGCTGTTCATCCATTCACTGCATTACGGCGGCGCGGAACGCGTGGCCATGAACCTGTCGAGCGAATGGGCGGCACAAGGTCAGGAAGTCTGTGTCGTGACGCTGACCTCTACCGCGAGCGACTTTTATTCGCTACACGACTCGGTCAAGCGCATAACGCTCGATCTCGCGGGCGCCACTAACGGCCCGGCCGGCGCGGTCTTCGCGAATGCGCGGCGGATGCTGGCATTGCGGCGCGTGCTCAAAAAGGTGCGCCCGGACGTGGTGCTCGGTATCGAGACGAGGCCGTCGATTCTGGCGATCCTGGCCGGCTTGGGCTTGCCGTGCAAGGTCATCGCAACCGAGCACATTCATCCGCCGATGCTGTTCGAAGGCAGATTCTGGGAATGCCTGCGCCGCTGGACTTACCCGTTCGCGGACAAGGTGGTCGCGTTGACGGAGAAAAGCAGGCTATGGCTGCAGGAGCACTGCCATTGCAAAAGGGTCACCGTCATTCCAAATTCGATCTCACTGCCGATTCCCGTTGTGGAACCGCTCGTCTCGCCGCAGGCGGTCGTGGGCGCACAGCGTCGCGTATTGCTCGCGGCGGGACGGATGGCCGAACAGAAGGGCTTCGATATCCTGATCGATTCCTTCGGCCGGATCGCGAGCGATTTTCCCGCGTGGGATCTCGTCATTCTCGGCGATGGCGATGACCGGCGCGCACTCACTGCACAAGTCGCGGCGGCGGGATTGGGCGATCGCGTGCTGCTGCCGGGACAGGTCGGCAATATGCCCGACTGGTACGAGCGTGCGGACCTTTACGTTCTGAGCTCGCGCTTCGAAGGCTTCTCGATGACGATCGTCGAGGCGATGGCAAGCGGCTGCGCGGTGGTGAGCTTCGACTGCGACGCCGGCCCTGGCGACATCATCACGCACGGCCACGACGGCCTGCTGGTTCGTCAGGTCGGCGATCCGCAGGCACTCGCCGATGCCTTGTCGATCCTGATGAAAGACGACGAGACCCGCGCGCTGATGGCGTCGCGCGCGCGTGCTGTCGTCGATCGCTTCTCGGTAGCGAGGGTGTTCTCGATGTGGCGCGACGTGTTCACGCAAACCGGCGCGAAACCTTCGGGACTCGTCGAGCGTCCGTCCGTACGGGTGACGGAATGAGTACCGCGCGCTTTGCATTCCATCAATCACATGGGCCGAATCCGGACCGTTCATGAATATCGTCTTGTTCATTAGCGCGATGCAGGATGGCGGTGCCGAAAGCGTCGCCGCGACGCTTGTCAACGCATGGGTCGAGCGCGGCGACTCGGTCACGCTCGTCGCCACGTATTCCGGCCGCGGCGCCTGCAACTACCCCGTTTCACCGGCGGTGAAGTTCGTCTACCTGGCTGACCTGGTGAAGCGGCGCGGCCGCGGACCGCTCAACTTTATCCAGCGCATGGCGGCCTTGCGTGCCCTCATGCGCGAAAGCAGGGCGGACGTGATCGTGTCGTTCCTGACCAATGTGAATGTCGCAACGATTCTCGCGTCGCGCGGGCTCGGCATTCCCATCATCGTGAGCGAGCATACGAATCCTCTTGCCGATAACCGTTCGTTGTTATGGCGACTGCTGTGCCGGTTTGTCTATCCGAAGGCCGATCTGCTGACGCTGCTGACCGACGATGTGGTCGCGCCGTTCAGGAAAGTCGTGCCGGGCATGAAGGACATCGCGGTGATGCCCAATCCGCTGCCCGATGGACTGTTCCTCCAGCAACGCCAACCGGCTACGCCACGCAAACGCGTCATTTCGCTCGGACGGCTCAACAAGACGAAGCAGTTTGATCTGCTGATCCGCGCCTTTGCACTGCTCGCCCACGAGTGGCCTGATTGGGACTTGTGGATCTGGGGCGAAGGACCGGAGCGCGCGGCGCTGGAGGCTCAGATCGAGCAACTGTGCATGGGCGAGCGGATTTTCCTGCCGGGACGCACGCTGACCCCGTGGAGTGAACTGGCCACGGGACAGGTCTTTGCAATGTCGTCGAGCCATGAAGGGTTGCCCATGGCGCTGATGGAAGGCATGGCGCTTGGACTGCCCGTCGTGTCGTTCGACTGCCCTAGCGGACCGCGGCAATTGACGCGCAACGGCGAGGACGGCCTGCTCATTCCGCCAGGCGACGCGAACTCCATGGCTGCCGCGTTACGCAGGCTGATTTCGGACGACCCGTTGCGCGCCGAACTGGGCAGGAAGGCCGCCGTCTCGGTACGGGAACGCTATTCGTTGAAGGCGGTATTGCAAATCTGGGACCAGTTGTTCGAACGGGTTGGGGCGCGTGCGAAGGCTGCTGAGTCGACGCACTGAATAACCCAACGGCATGGTTGCGGTCGTGATCTGCCGTATTTACACACAGCTCAGAGATTCAGGAGCGGACATGAACGGACGTAAAGTAGTTCTCTTTGCCAATACCGACTGGTATCTGTACAACTTCCGGCTCTCGCTGGCGCAGAGACTGAGGCAAGACGGATATGAAGTGGTCCTGCTGTCGCCGCCGGGAGAATTCGGACCGAAGCTGCAGGCACTCGGCTTCAGCTGGCACGCCGTGCCGATGAATCGCCGCAGTCTCAATCCGTTGCGCGAAGTCGGTGTGCTCGCATGGATTGTCCGGTTTCTCCGCCGCGAAAAGCCCGACCTCGTCCACGGATTCACGATCAAGAGCGCTGTGTACGGCTCGCTCGCGAGCAAGCTTGCCGGCGTGCCCGCGCGGATCAATGCTGTGGCGGGGATGGGCTACGTCTTCACGAGCCGCGATTTGAAAGCCCGCGTGCTGCGGCCTATCGTGCGCCAACTGATGCGCTCCGCGCTTAACGGCCGGCGCAACGCGCTGATTCTGCAGAATCCCGACGACGTCGCGATTTTCAAACGGGCGAGAATTGTCGACGACCGGTCCATACAGCTCATCAAGGGCTCCGGCGTGAACTGTTCACGTTTCTCAGCCCGGCCGCAGACCGATGAAGACACGCAGGCCCCGTTGCGGGTCGTGCTGGCTGCTCGCCTCTTGTGGGACAAAGGGATTGCCGAGTACGTCGAGGCGGCCCGGGCACTGAGAGATGAAAACCGCTCGGTGCGGTTTCTGCTCGCCGGCTCCCCCGACGATGGCAATCCCGCCTCTGTTCCCCGCGAGCTCGTCGAAGGCTGGGCTAACGACGGGCTTCTCACGTGGCTGGGCCATGTCAGCGATATGCCGAAGCTGCTCTCCGAAGTGGACGTCGTGGTGCTGCCGAGTTATCGGGAGGGCTTGCCCAAGACGTTGATCGAGGCGGCCGCGTGCGCGTTGCCGCTGATCACCACCGATGTCCCCGGCTGCCGTGAAGTCGTCAGCGCGACGGGAGAAGACGGCTTGCTCATTCCGGTGCGCGATGCCGCGGCGCTGGCCAACGCAATTCGCCTGCTCGACGACGATCGCAAGCTTTGCCGGAAACTCGGCCTTGCGGCTCAAGCCAAGGCGCTGAGTGAATTCGACGAGTCGATTGTGATCAGCAAGACGTTGCGGGTGTATAGCGAATTGCTGGATCCGGCGCCTCGCGAAGTCGTCGTGGCGAGTCAGCGCGAGCGGCAGATTTGACGGTTTCAGCGAAACATCCTGAAGGAGATTGAGTGGCCATGGTCGTTCCGAAATTCATACTGCGCTTCGATGACATCACTCCGGAAATGGCGTGGTCGCGATTCGATCCCTTCGATGAGCTTTCCATGGATCAGGACCTGCCGTTGCTCGTCGGCGTCGTACCGAACTGTCTCGATCAGACGCTCGTCGTCGAGCCGGCGCGAGACGCGTTCTGGGATACGGTGCGTGGTTGGGTCGATCGCGGCTGGAGCATCGCGCAGCACGGTTATACCCACCAGTACGTCACCGAGCACCCTGGGCTGTTGCGTCTCGGCAGCAAATCGGAGCTGGCCGGTCTCTCCTACGAGGAGCAATTCGCCAAGTTGCAGGCGGGAAAGACGATCCTTCAGCAACAGGGCGTTTGGCAGCCGGTATTCATGGCGCCCTCCCATTCGTTCGATGAAATGACGCTCCGCGCACTGGCCGATCTGGACTTCAAATATCTGACTGACGGCAGCGGCGTCTATCCGTACAAATTCGGCGCCCTGACTGCGGTGCCGCAGTTGTTTGCAACGCCGCTGCATTTTGGTTTCGGCGTGTATTCCATCTGCTTGCATGTCAATACGCTCAGCGAGGCCGAGATCGACAGGATTGTCGGATTCGTGAAGAAGAATCGCTCGCGGTTCATTTCCTTTGAAGACGCCGCGAGCGTCAGAACACCTATCCCGGGCGTCGCGATGGCGATGCGCTTTTTAACCTCTACCCCGTTGCGCGCCATGCGCCGCTTGAGGGGCTGAACTCTTGATGAGGTGCACGGTGCGCAACAGCCGGAGAGCCGTCAATGCTTTTCTCCTCAGCAGCATGGTGGGTGCAATCACGCGACCTCTCGCTGCGGTGGCCGACGTCGTGACCAACAAGCATGTCGCGCCCGACGAGGTCATCGACCGATCGTTCGGCGTCAAGGCGGACGGTACGACAAACGACCGCGCCGCGCTTCAGAAGGCAGTCGATAATTCGGTCGGCAAGACGCTCGTCATTACGGGCCCATGCAGGATCGACGCCGAAGGACTGCATATGCGCACCAACAGCCGCGTGCGTTTCGCGCCCGGCGCCTCGATCAAACTGCTTCCTCACGACACGCAAAACTACGAGGTCATCCGTGTCTGGGACGTGCGGCATGTTGTGCTGGAAAATCCTCGCCTCGACGGCAGTAAAGAGCTGAACACCGTGAAGGGCGGAGAGTGGGGCATGGGCATTTCCATTGCCGGAAGTACGGATGTGACGATACTGTCGCCCAGCACGACCAACTGCTGGGGAGACGGCATCTATATCGCCAACAGCTTCGGCAACGGATTGCCCTATTCGAGCGACGTCCGGGTCATGAATCACTACGCGTCCGGTTGCCGTCGGCAAGGTGTGTCGATTATCAGCGGCAAGAATATTCTGTTCGACAGTCCGGTATGGGAAAACATAGCCGGTACGCTTCCTTCCGCCGGACTGGATATCGAGCCGAACGCAAACACGGACATCGTGGAAAACATCCGGATTGTGAATCCGACCACGCGGCACTGCCAGTTCGGCATTCTGGTCTATTTGGAGGCACTGCCGGGCAGCCGGGAAAAGAACGTCAGCGTCGTGATCAGCGGACACAAGGACGAAGACAGCAGGGAAGCGGCCTTCAGCGTATCCGGATTGAAGATGAAAGGCAGCGTGGTCACCGGCTATATCACGAGCAATTCGCCCACGTGGATTCGCCCGAGGCGAGACGCCTTTGTCAGCGCCGACTACGACCGTGCCGGGCCGAAGATCGATATCACGAATCCCACCATCGTCCGCTAGCCGCTTGCGAGCGGTGCGGCGCTCAACGCGTCACACCTTTCGCGCGTAGCAATGTCGTGTACATGTCCCGGTACTGTTGCCAGCACACCGTAATCGAAAAGGATTCGACGATCCGCTCGCGCGCCAGCCGTCCCAGTGTCTTGCGTTGCTCCAGACTCAAAGTCGCCATCTGCTCGAGCGCGTCCGACAAACTGACGGGATCGCGTGGCGGAACAACCAGACCGGTGTCGCCGACCAGTTGGCCGGTATCGCCCACGTCCGTGACCACGCATGGAACGCTGCAGGCCATCGCTTCGCCCACAACCGTGGGCAAGCCTTCCGTTCGGGATGAGAGGCATAGCATGTCGAACGCCGGCATGATTCGATGCAGGTCATTCCGGGCGCCCAGCAAGTGACAGACGCCGCCCAACCCAAGCTCGTTCATCGTGCGTGCGAGCGCCTTGTTGTTGGCGTCGACGTCCTTGCCGACCATGACGAAATGGCATTCCGGTACACGCTGATGAAGCATCGCGGCCGCGCGCAGAAAGTTATCGTAATCCTTGGCGGGATTGGAGCGTCCTACGATTCCGATCAGTATGGAAGCCGGCGGCAGGCCGAGCTCATTGAGCAGCGCAGTCCTTGCGGTGGCGTCCGGCACAAACTTGCGGACGTCGAAGCCGTTATGAATCACCTGCATCTTCGTGCGCTCGTAGCCGTATTCGACGTGAGTTCTGAACGACGCGTTGGCGCAGCAAATGACCGAATCCGGCAAACGGTTCGAGGTCGCCGCGCCCATTCGTGCAAGCGTATTCAGAACGCGCCCGACTTTGGGCGTGGGCACTTCGGTACGGTGAATACCCCACACGAGCACGAAGCGATGGCGCTGCCTGCTGAGGCGGAACATGAGCCGCGCCAGCAACACCGCCACGCCGCCGAAAATATCCGCGTGATACATCCAGGTCTGGACGACATCGGGGCGCGCTTCGACGATCCACCTTGCCAGTCGAATCAGGAGCAGCGGATTCGGAACGCCAGACCGCATTCCCAGAAACCTGACTTCAGCACCCGCCGCACGCAGACGGTCGGCCATCTTGTCGATGGCGGACAGGGAGATGACGACGTGCGTCTCTCCGGCGGTGCGGGACTCCGAAACCAAGTTCAGAAGCAACGTTTCGGCACCGCCTACCCCGAGTCCCGAAATAATATGGACAATTTTCATTTTGTTTGCACGGTACGGCATTCGGTGACGTAGAACCGCTGCTATTTCAATCCGGTCCGCCTGTGTCGTGTGTATTTCACGGATCGATATCCGTCATCACGAAAGGATAATGGAAGGCTAAGTGATCGAGCCGTCGCTATACCGTTCGCCATCCAACACAGCCCGGGACAATTGTCGCTCGCTATTCCCGAATGCGATTTATTGTGCATACGAGTCTATGGACCCGTCCTCCGGAATCGATGCGAATCTTATGTGCCGTTCCGCTCGTAAGGTCCAACCGAAAGCTGATAGCGTGCAGGGGCATAAGGCAAAGTTAGTTTCAAAAGCATTCAATGGCCAGATAGCAATACCGGTCACTGAGCGCGCTCCGCTGAACGGCGCTTGCCGAAAGCATGAGTGAGCGGCATAAAAATCAACGCACCTCCTCCGGTTTGCGCAGCATTGGCAAGCTGACGGGCAAGAGAGGGATGAAAGTGGCAGAACAACTCAACTCCAAGTTCCAGATCCATCCAATCGGCTACCGGTGGCTGCGGCCTTCCATGCTTGGATTCCTGGCGTTGTCGGCGTTCATTCTCCTGAAGATCGCCCTCGGCGATCGGAGCACGCTGCTCGATCAGGACAATTACGTTGCGTACTTCAGGGACGCCGATCCGCTCTGGATCGTTCATCTGTGGTCCAGCAGCCAGTCGGTGGTGTTTTTCATCGTGAAGACGATCACGGATGAACTCGGCTGGCGGCTGTGGGTGTTAGGCCTCGATTCACTGGGCCTCTCACCGGACACCGCGGTCCGCGTGACGGTCGTCGTGCTGAATGTGCTGATGGCGCTTGCTCTTAGCCGGACGCGCCGGCCGCTTCTCGGCCTGCTTTTGTGGGCGCTGATCCCCACCGGCCTCGCGACGGTCGGTCTATTCCAGATCCGTCAGGGTTTCGCCCTATCGATCGCCATGTACTTCGCGATGTGCCGGCAGCAACCCGTTCGAGGCGCGCTGCTCGCGAGTATTGTTCACACCACCTTCGCGTATCCGGCCTTGTTCCTGATTCTCGCGCACTTTCTCATGAAGCGAAGCAAGGCGTTGGCGATCGTGGGCGTGGTCGGCGCGGCGCTTGCGATGTCGCTGGCGTCGGCGTGGCTTTTCGCCAGGTTCGGCGGCCGCCGGCTCGAGGAATACACGCAGCAGGAAGAATTCACCGTGAACTTCCTGATCTCGCTCGCTCTGTATCTGATCGTACCGATGCTCGTGATCGTGCTGCGTCGAAAGCATATCGAGCATGTCGTGCGCGAAATGGTCGTTCATGAGATCGCGATCATGCATATCGGGCTGATCATGTTCCTGATCATTTCCTTCTTCGTCTATCCATTCGGGACCCAGCGCATTGTCTACTATGGACCGCTGCTGCTGGCCTTCATGCTGCCGGAGATCCGTATCAAGAATTCGCTGGTCCTGTGGATGGTCGCATTTATCCTGGCTATTTTGACTTACGACATTCACAAGAATTATCTGCTGGACACTTATAAGTACTTTCTCTGAGCGCCTGTCCGCTGGCCGCAAGGTAATGCTTGCCGGTACGAAGCGCGCCTCCTCCCGGAGCGCGTGCAAGAGCGGGCAATGATCATTTCATAGACATATTCCGCTGCGTCGATAAGTTGATTCGGCGTATGCCGTGGCACGTCGTATTTACGCTTATTTGTCGGCTCATAAAATGATCGTGTCCGGGTTGTGTTGGGAATGCCACAGAGGAAAGACTCAAAGTGAGAGACGGTGTGCATCACTAACCTTGTCCTAAATGTGCTTTAAAGCGACAAGAAAATAAAAATTCGTATGTTTATGTTGGAGACCGAGATGTTAAATCTTGCGTTTGGCTTTGTTGTCTCATTCCTGGTTATCTTTTTTATCGTACGAAGTTCGGGCTTGCACGGGTCGCTTACGATGGACCACGACTTGCGGGGCATTCAGAAGAACCACGCCTATGCGGTGCCGCGAATCGGCGGAGTCGGCATTGCCTGCGCCGCCACGGTCGTGGCGCTTATCCAGCCGCTGTGGGCGACCGCCCCGGGGACCGGTCAACTGCTGCTCCTGTTGTGCGCCGTGCCCGCCTTCGCAGGCGGCGTGGTCGAAGACATGACCAAGCGCGTGAGCCCGCGCGTGCGGCTGCTGTGCGCGCTCGCTTCGGCGCTCGCGGCCTGCCTGCTGATGCACGCCACGCTCACGCGGGTGGACTTGCCGCTTATCGATCAGTGGCTGCGCATTCTGCCGATCGGGATCGGCTTCACCATGCTCGGCGTCGCCGGGCTGACGAACGCGGTCAATATCATCGACGGCTTCAACGGACTCGCCTCGGTCGTCACCATGCTGATCTTCGCCTCGATCGGTTATGTGGCCCATAGCGTCAACGACTGGCTTGTCATGAGCATGGCGCTGACCATGATCGGCGCGATCGGCGGCTTCGTGCTCTGGAACTTTCCGGTGCCTTCCGTTTTCCTCGGTGATGGCGGAGCTTATTTCATCGGTTTCGTCGTGGCGGAGCTGCTGGTCCTGCTGATCGTGCGCAACCCGGGCGTGTCGGCGTGGTACGCGATGGCCGTCGCCATCTATCCGACCTTCGAGACGCTCTTTTCCATCTATCGCCGCAGGATCGTGCGCGGCAGGCCGGCGGGCGCTCCGGACGGACTTCATCTGCATACGCTCGTGTATCGGCGTGTGGTGCGAAAGGGTATCGACGGCGGCAATCTGCGCCGGCGTGCGATGCGCAATTCCTGCACCTCGGTTTATCTGTGGGTGCTGAGCCTCGTCAGCATCGTGCCGGCCACGTTCTTCTGGGACACACCTGTCGCGCTCGCCGGGGCGACTATCGCCTTCGTCACGATCTACGTTCACGTCTATGTGTCGATCGTGCGCATCAGGACGCCGCGCTGGCTGGTGATCACGGGACACGCGCCGGTCGTCGCGCCGCGTGGGGCCGAGGAGCCGCGCCACTGACCCGGCGCTGCGATTTCCATTCATTTACACGGGCAGTGTGTGAGGACGTACGTTGCGGGAGCGAAACCCGATGCACCATATGAACATACAAAGGCACGGGGACAAGCCTTGAAAACCGCGGCCAGGGTCCGGGAAAAGACGGACCTTGCAGGTAACGCCCATAGGACCACGAGAAGACAAAATGAACCACGGATACGAAACATCGCTAGTCAAGCGAGTGGTCAACCAGGTGGTGACCGGTATCATCAACGGGGATTACGACGGCGACATGCTGCCTCCGCAGGTCATCCTGTCGAAGAAGCTCGGCGTGAGCCGCTCGATCATGCGCGAAGCGATCAGCATCCTGATTTCACGCCAGATTCTCGACGTCCGGCCGAAAACGGGTACACGCGTCAAGCCGACGAAAGACTGGCTCATCATCGATCATGAAGTTGCCGAGTGGCGGCTTCGCGCCACGCCCGATCCGGAGTATCTGCACGGGCTGATCGAATTCCGCAAACTCGTCGATCCGCGCGCGGCTGCGTTCGCGGCGATCCGGGCGAGCCGGCATCAGCGCATTGCCATCGCCGCCATGTATCAGAATCTCCAGCAGGCAAGCGGGGATCCCGTCGCGCGCAAGGCCGCCGAAGACGCGCTGCAACTGGCGATCATCGACGCCAGCGGCGACAGCTTGCTCAGCCAGATGGGCAACATCGTCCGGATGGGGCTGAAGTCCGTGCAGCCGGTCTCCCGCATGCAAGCGCTGGCGTACGAGGCGCGGGTCGCCGATTACGGCAAAGTCGTGCGCGCGATCGAACTCGGCGATGCGGACGGCGCGAAGGCGGCGATGATGCAACTCATCAGCCATAGCGCGGACCAGTTGCTCGCGGAAACGGTTTGAGCTGGATGCAGGCCGATACCTGGGTCTGGAGGCGGCCGATTTAATTCGGATGCCTATTTAGAATAAGGATGCGCGAAGCAACGGGCCGCTGTAGCGCAACAGAAGACGCTTTATGAAGTCCACGCGATATTCCAACACGGTTGAGTCGCGCAACGGACTAAACCATCGGAGGGGAATATGTGTGGAATCGTGGCTGGGATCGCGGAACGCAACGTCGTTCCGGTATTGCTCGAAGGCTTGCGGCGGCTGGAATACCGCGGCTACGACTCCTGCGGCGTGGCGGTGCTGCGAGACGGCGCGCCACACCGCGTGCGCAGTCTGACGCGCGTTCGCTCGCTGGATCGCGAGGTCCGCGAGATGGGGCTCGAAGGCTGGACGGGCATCGCTCACACCCGCTGGGCGACGCACGGCGCGCCGGCGACCCAGAACGCGCATCCCATCTTCTCGCAGAACGAGATCGCGATCGTTCACAACGGCATCATCGAAAACTTCGAGGCGCTCAAACTCACGCTGAGCGGCGCGGGCTATGAATTCGCGAGCCAGACGGACACGGAAGTGATCGCCCATCTGATCCACAGTCACTACCAGGGCGATCTGGCGGAAGCGGTGCGTCGCGCCGTGAGCGAGTTGCGCGGCGCCTATGCGATCGCAGTCTTCTGCAAGGCCGAGCCGGAGCGCGTGGTGGGGGCGCGCTATGGCTCGCCGCTCGTGATCGGGATAAACGGCAAGGAATCGTTTCTTGCGTCGGATCCGCTTGCGCTTTCCGACGTAACCGACCGGTTCATCTTCCTGCAGGACGGCGACATCGCCGATCTGTCCCACAACGGCACCCGGATCATGAACCGTAACGGCCAGCCGGTCGAGCGCGAGGCGCGCACGTTGCTCCATCCGCCCACCGAGGCGGCGCTCGGGCCGTATCGTCATTTCATGCAGAAGGAAATTTTCGAACAGCCGCTGGCTGTGTCCAAAACATTCCCCCGCAACAGTGCGTTCGACGCCACGCTTTTCGGGGCCACCGACCCGCAGGCGTTCGCGCAGATCGACCGCATCCTGCTGCTCGGCTGCGGCACGAGCCACTATTCCGCGTTGACCGCCAAGGCGTGGTTCGAGTCGATCGCGAAGATTCCGACGCAGGTCGAGATTTCCAGCGAATACCGCTACCGCGAAACGATCCCGGGCAAGAACACGCTGGTGGTGCCGATTTCGCAATCGGGAGAGACCGCCGACACGCTCGGCGCCCTGATGCATGCGCAATCGCTCGGTCAGGACCACACGCTTGCAATCTGCAACGTGGCGACGAGCGCGATCGTGCGGCAGTCGCGCTGGTCGTTCATCACGCAAGCCGGTCCCGAGATCGGTGTCGCATCGACCAAGGCGTTTACCACGCAACTCGTGGCGCTGTTCGTTCTCGCGGTGACGCTCGGCCGCTCACGCGGGTATGTCGATGCACAGCAGGAAGCGAACTACCGCTCGCAGCTCTCGGGCCTCTCCACGGCGCTGCAGGGCGTGCTGGCGCGCGAGCCGCAAATCATCGCGTGGGCGCACGAGATCGCGCGCACGGACAGCGCGATCTTCCTCGGCCGTGGCGCGCACTTTCCGATCGCACTGGAAGGCGCGTTGAAGCTCAAGGAGATTTCGTACATTCACGCCGAAGGCTATCCTGCCGGCGAACTGAAGCACGGACCGCTTGCGCTTGTGACCGATGCGATGCCGGTCGTCGTGACCGCGCCAAATGACGGCTTGCTGGAGAAGCTGAAGTCGAACATCCAGGAGGTTCGCGCCCGCAGGGGCCAGGTGTACGTGTTCGCCGATGCCGATGCGAATCTGTCGAACGAGGAAGGTCTGCGCGTCATTCAGATGCCCGAGTACTACGGGCCGCTGTCGCCGATCCTGCACGTGCTGCCTTTGCAACTGCTCGCGTATCACACGGCGTGCACGCGAGGAACCGACGTCGACAAGCCGCGCAACCTCGCGAAATCGGTGACGGTGGAATGAGGCGCGGGGCACGTTGCATATCGATCCATCAAGACAATCAGCGATGAACACGATCAAGGTTGGGGTTCTCGTCGACGACGTGGCGTTGCCGGCCTGGGTGAATCACATGCTAGGGCTAATTGCCGCCGAGCAAGGAATGGAGATCGCCCTTGTCGTCAAATATGCGTACCAACGGCGCCCGGGGACGAAAACCGCTTCGCAGTCCGGTCCGTGGCCTTTGTCGCTGTGGATGGCGCTCGACAAACGCCTCGTCAAGGTTGGACACGACGCGTTCAGGACCGAGTCGCAGCCTTTGGCGCTGGCAGCTGTGCCCACATTGAATGTCGAGGTGGAGAGCAAGGAATGCGGGGATCATTTCGATCCTCGCGACCTGGCGAAAATCGCCGCGCATGGCATCACCGTATTTCTGCGGCTGGGCCCGTTGCGGCCGTGCGGCGAAATCTTCGATACAGCTTCGTGCGGGATATGGTCATACCGGCATGGCGATGAAATGGTCGAACGTGACGGACCCGTCGGCGTGTGGGACATTCTTCTGGACCGGACAACGACGGCGTCCGCGTTGCAATTTCAGACCCGGGCAGGCGAACGCCCGCACACGTTGCAAAAATCATGGTCGATGACCTATCCGGTGTCGATTCACCGGAATCGCAGCCACTGCTACTGGAAGACGCTTTCGTTCGCGCCGCGAAAGTTGCGTGAGCTCAGGGACATCGGCGAAGACAACTTCAGGCGGAAATACACGCAGGCTGATGCGCCACCCGCGTTTTATTCCGGCGAGAAGATCGCCGAGCCGACCAGCGGCGCTTACGGTAAGTTTATTGGCCAGTTGATGGCGAGAACCGTCGCCAGGAAGGCAAGCGGGCTGCGCAAGTTCGAACAGTGGATGTTGCTGTATCACTTCGGCGAGAACGCTCAAATCCCTGAGCGTCTTTTCGAGTTCAAGCAACTGCTGCCGCCCAAGGACCGCTTCTGGGCAGACCCGTTCGTGGTGGAAAGAAATGGCGAGTATGCGGTCTTTATCGAAGAACTCGAATACTCGAAGAACAGGGGGCATCTCTCGGTTATCCGTTTCGATGCGAACGACCAGCCGATCCTGCCTCCCGTGAAGATTCTGGAGCGGCCTTATCACCTGTCCTATCCGTTCATGCTGGAGGAAGGCGGCGATCTCTACATGATCCCGGAGACCAACGAGAGCAAGGCCATCGAGCTTTATCGGTGCACGAGGTTCCCGGATCAGTGGGAGCACGTCATGAACCTGATGGATGACGTCATGGCCGTGGACACGACAATCTGGCATCACGACGGCAAATACTGGCTCTTCGCCTGCATGCGGGAAAACGAGCACGCACCGCTGTCCGACGAGTTGTTTCTGTTCTGGTCGGATACGCTGTTGAGCAAGGACTGGCATCCTCATCCCAGCAACCCGATCGTGTCGGATATCAGAACTGCTCGTCCCGCGGGGAGCATTTTCGAACATAACGGACAGTGGTATCGGCCCGCGCAGGACTGCAGTGGCAAATACGGGCGCGCGTTGTCGTTTCAACGTATCGACGCTATCGACGAAACCACCTATAAGGAAACGTCGGCAAGCCGGATCGAAGCCAACTGGGACGCAAGCATAGATCGCGTGCACACGTTCAACCGGGCGGGGCGATTGACGCTCATCGACGGGATGAAGAAGCGCGCTAAATAGTCAGCAACTCACCGCGGTATCCGACGCGTGGCGCCGGATCTTCCTTTGATCGTATGGCGCACAGCCCCGCATTACGCCGGGGCTGTTTCAATTGGCGTCCATCCAGATCACGGTGTTCTTTTTCTTCCGGACGGCCCATGAAACTCGGGTGAGTCTGCGTGGCCGTTAGCGGCGTCTCCATAGCGCCGTTCGGACGCGGCTCGCGCCTTCTGCCCATTTGCGGGCGGACTTTCGTATTCTGCGCGCTCTCGTAGAGCACCGTGGCGAACCAGCAGCCAAAGCAGGACTACGACGGTAACCCATACGCAAACGATAAAAATAATTGTGGTTGATGTGAACATGGCGAGCCTGCTTATTGGAATTGATTTATGGGCGTGAACGGCGGTAAAGCGTTCAATCCAGGCGACTCAACCTGGTGCCTCAAATTTACTGATTGCCACCTTGTCCCCCCGCGTTTTGAGTATTTGCTGCCGATGTTGAGGCGAAAGACGAGCCCTTTCTGCGGCGCGGCGCACACAGAAATCAAACTACCCAGGAATGCGCGGACGATAGACAACCCGGCTTATGGGCGTCGATCCGGGAGTTTTGAATGCCGTTATGGGTATACTCTGATGAATGGAATTCACGCGACGGCCAGGCGGATGCCGGCATCCGGTAGGCAGGACAGGAACGCCAGGCCGGACCCGCGTGTCTTGCTAACAAATTAATGGAGCGTTATACGAGAGTGCAGGGTCGAGCCGGCTGATCGGTTGTGGCGGAGCGTGCAGCGTTGCAATTCGCGGCCACGCCCGTCGGAATGATAAAGTGCGCGTCGATCGGCTTTCCCTCAACTCACGGAGGACCTATGGCACTTTTGAGCATCATCGGGACGGCTGTTTTCGTCGCGATTGTCGTGCTCTCGCTATTGGCGGTGATGGATGTCCTGTTCTTTACGCCCGGTAGAAAGAAAATGATGAAGAGCGGCGCCGGCGCGCGAAAACTGGGCGGACATCGAAGATGTTTGCGTAAATAAGTCGTTTCGCCTGCGCAGCAGTCGATCGTCCGACGGACGCGCCATCAGGGCGCCTGGACGGGCGCCCCGGCCGTGAGCGCACCCAGATCCATCGCGTCGGCAATGGCTTGCAGGCCCGCCTCGTTCGGATGGAGGTTATCGCCGCTGTTATAGGCCGGCAGCAAAACAGTGGGATTGGCGGGGTCGCTGACGGCCTTCGCCTGGTCGAGTACCGCATCGCAACCGCTCGTCGGACTCAGGATGAAGGCGTTAATGTCCTGCCGCGCGGCTTCGAGGGATCCCGTTGCGGCAAACGGCGTGAGCGTGGAGCATATCGCCTTGATGTTGGCACGATGCGCGCGCTCGGTGAGTTGTCGCAATGCACCGATCAACCGGCGAGCCGTGGGCGCTGTGTCGGTGTTCAGGTCGTTGATCGCGTCGTCCGAGATGACGACCCATTCCACGCCCGGTTGCTGGAGCACGTCGCGATCAAAGCGCTTGAGACCAGCCTGTCCGGCGTTATTGGTGAAGAAGGTATTGCCGCTGATGCCCTGGTTGAGCACGCCCACGGCCATGCCAGCCTGCTGCAGCCGGGTCGCGAGGCGATTGGGCCAGCGCCGGTTGCCATTGACACTCGACTTGATACCGTCCGTTATGGACGCGCCGAATGTGACCACCGCCCCCGTCGCGGCGGGGTTCAACACGTCGAGACTCGTCAGAAAATAGTAGGACTGGCCGCCGGGTGAGAACGTGCTTCCGCCGGTAAAGACCGGGTCGGCGGCCACGTCTCCGGCGGCGATATAGATGTCTTGCAGGCCGTCGACGTGGCCGGTCGAACGCGGCGCCGTCTGCACGGGCAGATAGAGGCTGATGGCGACATCGGCGAGCGGCGGAACCTCGAACGCGACCGGGTCGCTCAAGACTGAAGCCCCCACGGGAATCGTCACGTTCGGCTGACCGCCGAACGTGACCGCGCGGTCGCTGCCGACCACCGTTTCCTGACCTCCAGCGCCCCGCGCGATTCGCGCTTCGCCAATCACCAGCGGCTCTGAACCGAACAGGTTCGACAATTGGATTCGCGCCGATCCTCCACCGATGCTGGTGTGCACTATCTGCCGCAACGTCTGGTTATTGAAGCCGGCATCGTCGGTGATGGAGGGCGAAGCGGACCACGTGCCTATCCAGGGCGCGGACGTCTCGACGCCTTGCACGCCCTTGCTGACTATATCGGGCAGCACGATGCAAAGTACCAGGGCCGCTTTAAGAAGCGCCGGAATCCATCGGTTCACGTCCTTTTCCTTGTGGAAGACAGAGCTTCCGCGAGTGCAACGACTGTGGCAGACGCATCGCACAGCGCGAGCCCGATCCTCTTTTTGCGGTTTGATCGCTGTCTGCCGATTTAATCGTTCTTTTGTGTATGCGTTCGGTGCGGTAGATAACACAGCGCCGGGCGGCAAGCGAATTCAATTGCCTGCGCGCAACGGGCGGGCGGTCAAAAGTTCATGCCGCGAGACATTGCTCGGCAAGGCGTGTAATTTTGTGTGAGGTCGCACATAGCGTCGTTGTCTCGCGCAGTAATCTGTTTGCGAGGGCAGAGTGCTCAAGGCCAGATAAGAGGCACTGTCGGAATGCGACTGCCTGCCGGCGCCCGCCGGCAACAGGCAGATAACTATATATAACGCTTTATTCCACTACTGGTGGCGGGATGAATCACGAGAATTTCGTCGGGGCCAGCATGCGCATGTATGCGCGCGAACCCGTATTTCAGAACTTGCCGGAACGCGTTGCCGAATCACGAATATCACGCTTTACCGCGGCGCTGGAAACTTTCACAGGCGAGCGTTTCGCGGATTATCCGGAACTGCATGCTTATTCGACGCGCGAGTTCCGCCGGTTCTGGCAGTGCTTTCTGCAATGGACTGACGGAATGGCATGGGGCGGCGCGGCCGAGCCGGTTTGCGTCGGCGACGAATGCGAGACCGCGCGTTTCTTTCCGAACGTCGAGCTGAATTACGCCCAAAGCGTTCTCGGGCGAAAGATCGCGCCGGACGACTCGCCGGCACTCACCGCGCGTTATGCCGATGGCCGCCGCGAAACGATGACGCGCGGCGAGTTGCGCGAGCGTGTCGCGCGCCTTGCCTGTTCGCTCAACGAGCTCGGTCTGCGTCCGGGCGACCGTGTGGTCGCGATGATGCGCAACGACGCGCACGCAATCGTTACCGCGCTCGCAGTGACGGCGCTGGGCGCGACGCTCTCCACCGCGGCGCCTGAGACCGGCGTGCAGGCGATCCTCGACCGCTTCGAGCCGCTCGAACCGCGCATGCTGTTCGCACACACGACGCAGCGCTCGTTCGATACGGCCGGCTCGCTCGCTTCGCACGTCGCGGCAGTAGCTGCGGCATTGCCGACGCTCACGAACGTTGTCTGCCTGGACGAAACGCCGCTGCCGAGCACGGTGAGCCAGCCTCAGCATTCACTGCGCGATCTCATCGTTCAGGGCGACGCCGCGCGGTTCGAATGGCGGCGCTTTCCGTTCAATCATCCGCTTTTCATCATGTTCTCGTCGGGCACGACAGGAAAGCCCAAGTGCATCGTGCACGGCGCCGGCGGCACCTTGCTCGAACATCTGAAAGAGCATCAGTTGCACAGCGACCTGGGTCCCGGCGACAAGCTCTACTTCCACACGAGTTGCTCGTGGATGATGTGGAACTGGCAGTTGTCGGTGTTGGCGTCGGGCGCCGAGATCGTCACGTACGACGGACCGGTTGCGGAAGTGGACACGCTTTGGCGGCTGGTCGCCGATGAGCGCGTGACCGTGTTCGGCACGAGTCCCGCCTATCTGAAGATGTGCGAGGACGCGGGCCTGAAACCCGGCGAGCAGTTCGGGCTGGACGCGCTGCGCGCGATGATGTCGACCGGTGCCGTGCTCTACGACTCGCAGTTCGAATGGGTGCGCGCCTATGTCAAGCCGCTGCAGCTCCAGTCGATTTCCGGCGGCACGGATATCATCGGTTGCTTCGTGCTCGGCAATCCGAATCTGCCGGTCTATTCGGGCGAAGCGCAGTGCAAGAGTCTCGGCCTCGATGTTCAGGCGTGGAACGAAGGCAAGCCCACCTCCATGACCGGCGAGCTGGTTTGCGTCAATCCGTTTCCGTCACGCCCGCTCGGCTTCTTCGGCGACGCGGACGGCTCGCGCTTTCACGCCGCCTATTTCAAGGCGAATCCTGGCGTGTGGACGCACGGCGACATCATCGAATTTTCGGCGCAGGGGTCGGCGCGCCTGCACGGACGCAGCGACGGCGTGCTGAATGTGCGCGGCATCAACGTCAGCCCCGGCGAGATCTACCGCATTGTCAGCAGTATTGGCGAGATCAATCAGTCGATGGTGGTCGCGCAGACTGCCCATGACGGGAGCGGATCGGGCCAGCGCGTCGTGCTGCTGCTCGTGTTGCGCCGGGGCGCGAAGATGAGCGCCGCACTCGCTTCGCGCGTGCGGCGTGAACTGATGCTGCAGGGTTCGGCGGCGCTCGTGCCCGACGTGATCGCCGAAGTCGAAGCGCTGCCCGTCACGCACAATGGCAAGCCATCGGAGGCGGCCGCGCGCGATGCAGTGAATGGTTTGCCGGTGCGCAACCTGTCGTCGCTGGCGAACCCCGGATGCGTCGAGAAGATCAGTGCGCATCCCGCGCTCGCCCGCACACGTCGCGAGTTGCCGGAGCCCGGTGAATTGGCCGAACAGGTCGAAGTCTATCTATGCGCGCTCTGGGAGCAGCTTTTCAGTTTCGCGCCGGTCAGTCTGGACGACAACTTCTTCGAACTCGGCGGCCATTCGCTGCTCGCCGCGCAGATGCTCGCCGAAATACGGCTGGCAACGGGCCGAACGCTGCCGCTTGCAACGCTCATCATCGCGCCGACCATTGCGCGGCTCGCGGCCGTTATCACAGGCGAGCGAGCGCAGGACACGCATCCCAACATCGTGCCGATGCGTGCGGGCCGCGGAAGGCCTGTGTTCATGCTTCATAGCATCACGGGTTCAGTGATGGAATGCCTGACGCTGGCCGGTGCATTGGAAAACGAGCGGCCCGTGTACGGTCTGCAGGCGCGCGGGCTCGATGGCGAAGAGGAGCCGCAGCGAAGCGTCGAGGAGATGGCGAGGGTGTATGTCCAGCAGATGCGCGCGGTGCAGCCGAGCGGCCCGTATGCGCTGGTCGGTTATTCGTTTGGCGGCCTGGTCGCGTTCGAGATAGCGCAGCAACTTGTCGCGGCGGGCGAGAAGATCGAGTTGCTGTGCCTGCTGGATACCTACGTGGACGAACGCTATTTGCCGTGGCACGAGTGGTTGTCCTTCCAGTGCGAAGTCATGGCTGAGCGCGTGCGAGCGTTCCGCACGCTTTCCACACGAAGTCGCGTCGCCTATATGAAGGAGCGGGTGTTCGGAGCCGCCGACCGGATTCGCATGCGGCTCGGCAAGATGGCCGCGAGGCCGGCCGCCGATACGCAGGGGCTGCCGCCGGCACTGCGGCAGGTACGCGAGTCGATGCGCGTCGCGATGGCGACGTACCGCCCGCGCCGCTATCTCGGCAGCCCGATCGTCTACGTGCGCGCTTCCGCCAGGGAGGGCGGGCAGGGCGATCCATTGCCGGCCTGGCAGCGCGTG
Source organism: Paraburkholderia sp. BL6669N2 (assembly GCF_003387275.1). NCBI lineage: Bacteria > Pseudomonadati > Pseudomonadota > Betaproteobacteria > Burkholderiales > Burkholderiaceae > Paraburkholderia > Paraburkholderia sp. BL6669N2. Next base: position 4,693,483 of record NZ_QUNA01000002.1, read on the forward strand.
GCAAACAGTGGGCTGCTGGTGAAGACCATCGACGGCGCCCATACCGATCTGGTTGTCGAACCGCACCTGGCCACCGTGGCCGATACGCTCGCGCGCAGGCTGGCCGGCGCGTAGCGAGTCGAAGGGCCGCTGGCGGCGTCGCTCACGGCAGCAGGTTGCGCAAACTCGGCAGCCGGTTGCCAAGCGACGCGTTGAGCGTGGCGATATCGTCCAGACGCATGGCGGCATTGAACGCGCCGACGAAACGGTCCACATGCGCGGACGTACCGACCGGATATTGAACGAGCTTCCAGCGATTCGTCGGGCTGTCGTTAAAGCGCAGTCCGCCCGCGTTGTAAGCCGCCGCGACGAGTGGCGGATCGAAACCGGTCAGACGCGCCTGCCGCCAGATATAAGTCGCGCCGGCTTCGATGGAGATAAGCGGATCGCACAGGTCGTCGAGAGCCAGTGCCGGGCGGCGCAGCGCATCGCGCGCCGTGCCGAGCAGCGTCTGCATCAGACCCACGGACACGCGCCCGGGCGTGAGCGCCGGGTCCACCTTGCTGCAGCCGGGTTCGCGCCGCTCCGCTTTCACGCGGCCGCCGCTCTCCGCGCAGATGCACGCGATCACCAGTTCGATCGGCACGGCGACTTTGCTGAGGATCGTGGCGAGCGCCTCCTTCTGTTCGGTGAAGACCTTCAGTGCCTGCGCGTGGTCCGCATCCGTGCAACTTGCATTGGCCTCGGTCTGCAGGGTGATACCGTCATGGCTGAGCCGCCACAGCTCGCTCGACGAGAAATAACGGTGCGGCTGCGTGAGCCGCGTCAGCTGGTCGGCGCTCAGAATATCGCTTGCGGTGCGGTCGGGCAGCACCGGTGCGGTCTCGCCAAATAGCATCGCCCAGGTCTGGCGGCCGAGCACGCCATCGGCGACGAGCGCGCGGTTGTGCGTCTGAAAATCGACCACGGCGTCGCTGGTTGCGCGGCCGAACAAGCCGTCGCTGACGAGCTTGCTGCCCATCTTGACGAGTTGCGCCTGCGCCTGGGCTACGTCGGCGCCACGCATCATCGGCGAGGTCAGCCAGAGGTTTCGCATGAAAGTTGGCATCACGGGCATCCTTTTGCGGCAGAGAAGTTATCGATGGAGTTCGCCAGCGTTCCCATCCGTTTCGACAGGTCGGCGCTCGCGCCGGCGTCGGGTGTCAACTGGCTGCGCGCATTGCGCAATGCAGGGCGCACCTCGGCGGGCGGCACGCGGCCATTCATGGCTCGCACCGCCTGCTCGTCCGCCCGGAAGTAGCGTGCGTAGGTCTTGCCGTCGGGCTGCGCCTGCAGCTTTGCCACGGTGTCGTCGAAACGCTGCGTAAGCGCCGCGGCATCGGTTCCGGGCGCGGGTTGCGAGCGCATCGTCTTCAGCGCATCGGCAAGACCGGCCAGCAGTTTCGTGCGGTCCCGGTCGGCGGGCGGATCGGGGAGCAGGGCGATCGCCCGCTCGTAGTCGGATACCGCACACTGACGCGACGCCGCGTCCTGCGCCGCGTCGCCGGTGTTCGTCAATTGCGCGCAGGCGCTGGCCCGATAGCCGTACAGCTCTTCGCAAAGCGTATCGCTGCGGCGCTCGCAGTTGATCTGTTCCGCGGCCATTGCTCGCAACGGCGCGCGACTGCCGGTTGTCCTGGCGTTATCCGATGCCTGCTTCATGCGTTGCAACTGAGTGACGGACGGATCGGTGACGAACGGCACCGTCCCCGTCGTGCAACCCGCGATCGCGACCAACGCCGCGCCGCGCGCCAGCGCTTTCGTGATCATGGCGATTCCTCGGTCCTGGTCAGGACCAGCGCGGACTGTGCGGCCACGCTCAACGCATCCGTGACGAGGTTGACTGCCTGCTGCTTGTCGATCGGCAGTTTGCCGAGTGCTTCGCCGAGATAGACGAGGCGCTCCAGTTGCGCGGCGGCCTTCGGATCAGGCAGAAGTTGACGCGCCGCGTCGGCGAGCATCTGCAGGCCCGGTTGCGGTGCGGCGTCGGCTGTGCCGGCCGTAAGGGTGGCGTCGGCGGGAAGCGCCTGCTTTGCGTTGAGATGCACGAGCGAGCCGAGGTATTCGTCGAAAGCGTGGGTGAGCTCCGCAACCGACGTGAACTCCGTGTTGGGCCCGCGCGCCGGCAGCACGTTGGCGGTCCGGTTCGCGATGTCGTCCGCGCAGGGCTGCGCGATGTCCGCGGCGTTGCGGCGTGTGCCGTCCTCATTCTTGTGTGTGGCGAGCGCCATCAGGGCGAGGCGAGTGGGCGGGTCGGCGTTCGGGAAGTGCGCCTGCATCAGCGGCGAAATGGCAAAGGCCGCGGCAGCCTGGGCTTCGTCCGGCGCGTCCGGCAGGAGGACAGGATCGAATGGTTTGCTCAGCAATGCGGCCTTGAACGTGTTCAGGTCGCGTTGACGCCCAGCGAGCCGTATGCCGGCAATGAGCACGCCGCCGACGATTCCGACCGGTCCGCCCGGCAAGCCGGCAAGGATCGGCGAGGCCGCCGTGCGCAGTACTTCGATCGACTCCGCCAGCGCCCCCGGCAGTCCGGCCGCTTCGAGCGTGGGCAAACTGGCGCCGGCTTCCTGCAACACGCCGGTGATGCTCGCCGCATCCGCTTTGCCGCTCAGAAGCGGTTGAATCTTGCCGAGCAGATCACTCACGGTCGCAACGGTTGCCGCCGCGGCCGGCAGCGTCTCGCCGCCGAGTCCGAGATCGCTGACACCGCGCGCGACCTGTTGCATCGCCGTCAGCCGGTCACGCAGTGAAGACAGCTGCGACTGCGCGCTCGGTGCGGCGTCCGCGGCGCTGGCGCCAGTCGCGCCCGCCGCGGTATCCGCGATGGTGCGCAGGGCGATCGTCGCGGTCTCCGCCGATTTGTCGAACACCGACTTCGTGACGGCGGTCATGCGGTCGGAGTTTTCCCGCTGCGCGGTCGTGGCGGCGTCGGCTGCCGTCTGAATGACGTTGGCGACGTTGGTGGCGGTGGCGTCGGCGGCGGCGTGCGCCTGGAGAATTGCTTTGCGCGCTTGTTCGCTGTTGCGCGAGGTGAAGTAAAACGTGATCACCGCGCCGACAAAACCCGCGATCGCTTCCGTATTGCCGAGGCTGAGATAGCCTTGCAGCGCAATGACGAGAAAGCCGAACACCACGACGAAGAGTGAAAGAAGCGCCCGCACACTGCCTTCTGGAGCGCCGAGCGGCAACTGCAGCAGATAGGTGCGCCATTTATGCGGCCCTTCCAGCGACGCCCGTCTCCAGAACGACCATCGCACGAGTCCGACCACGAGCAACATGATGATGAGGCTCAGCGCGACGAACGAAAAGCTGGCGATGATGAGCGTGAACATCACGCGGTTGCGCTGGGCGTCGGAAGTGCCGCCTAGAAGACGCATGGCCTGCTCGCGAGTGAGCTGAACCTGATCGTCGTGACCAGGCACATTCGCCGCGCCGAGCATGCCCAGCAGCAGGTTGCGATCGAACACGAGCGTTGGCGACGCGGCTTCCTCGGCGCTGGCGCCGGTCGCACTCTGTGCGGCGCAGGGTTCAGCCGTCCCCAGCGCAAGGACGGTGAGCAGCAGGCAAAGCGCCCGCCAGAAGATCGACATGGCATGACTCCCAAGGACGGGACGAACCGCCATCCGGGCTGATGCATTCCGGGGACGATAAGTCCGACCGCGACTCTGCGGCAGCCCGATCAAGGGCGGAAGAACAAACGGCAGATGTTCCTGATCTGGCCGTTGCGTGTGATAACGCGTGTTGTTCAGAAGGTCGAGGTTTGGATTGCACATTGGAACGTAGCGGTTCTATCTGAGCACTCGCTGAATCAATCCGGCGGTAATAGCCGCAACGTCAGGCGAAACCGACCGTCTGCGCCCTCGGCCATCGTGTCGGCGGACAGAGCCAGTACATATCGGCCGGAACCAGGCAGCGTAATGGCGGGTGGCAGAAAGGGGCCGTCCGAGTCGCCATCCGGATAGGTCAGCACCATATGCGCGGGCGGCCCGGAGAACGACCATTCCAGACGCATGCCTGAGCGAGCGGAGAAGGCATAGCCGACGCTATCCGCGTTGTGACGAAGCTGGCCGCTGACCACGATAGCGTCGGCGCTCGCGCCGACGGGCACCGTGATTTCGAGCGGAACAGATCGAACCGCTGGCCCGCAAGTCGACGGACAATCGTTACCGGCCGGCGTGTGGTCCGCGCAGGCACCGGTCAGGCAAGTGAGCAGTGTCCACAGCACCACGCGAACAATCGGCGGCTGAGCGTACCCGTGCATAGGATGCTCATGTGCCCCAGAAGGAGCGCAGTTCGTCCTCGTTGCCGTTGAAGATGTCGCGGTCGAACCGGCCAACGCCTGGTATTTCCGTAGGCGGCGGCCCGAGTGCGCCGTCGGTGTATTGCCACAGCGTCCAGCGGGTCCAGTTCGCCGGCACCACGGCGGTCGGTCCGTACTGCGCCAGCCAGAACCAGCAGTTGGATAGCACCGTGTCGGTGCCTGTTCCGAGTAGCTGCTTGATATCGTGGCCCGAATAGAATCCCGGGTATCGGCCAGTCGCTGACGCGACGTGCGTGACAAACGCGCGTGCTTCCTCGAGGCTCATGCTCGGTCCCGTCGGGTTCGATTCGAAATCGAGCGCGATCAGGGTGTTGGACACATCGCCGACAGCGTTGAGGAAGCTAACGGCTTGCTGCACCCCGTCGCTGTCCGTGCCGAAATGATAGGCGCCCCAAAGCAGCCCTTGCTGCTGTGCGCTTGCGCGATGACTGGCATACGTCGGATCCACACCCGTTACGCCCTGTGTCGCTTTGTGAATGACGCCGACTATTCCTGCCGCTTTTAGCGCGGAGAAGTCGACGTTGGCGTTGTGGTGGGATATATCGACGACAACGTTCGAACCGGTTGGCATAAGTTGCCTCGCTCGATTGACTGGTTTCGAAATGCGACGCGCGTCGATAGACCTGACATCGATCAGCAACGACATCGAGGCCCGGTTCGGGAGCACTCACAGGCATCGCGGCTCGAAAGACGAGCCGTTTCCTGCAAGCGATTGAGGGTTTCGCGCATCACGTCAATGCGCCGATCACACGCGGAGTGTTGGATTCAACGTTGCGGTCAGAGGCGGGCGCTCGAGTTTCAGGAAGCGTTCCGATTGCCGCACGTTGCGTTGAGTCTGGTACCTGCAAGAAAACAATAAGCGCTGCGTAAAGGTCTGAAACACAAAACTTCAACGCTGTGTGTGCTACCTCACATTCTTTTTCCGCCAGCTCAAATTGGCCGCGAGCGGCGATCATACGGACGATCGGTTTGAGAAGTTTTGTATGTGGTCTAGCGTGGTCGCTAATACTAGGAGTCCATACTGTCAAAAGCAGATGCAGTCGATTCGTTTATCTGTATATGCATAAATACGGGACCATTTTCCATTCCTGTTCAAATGCGCAATACATCGTTCGTCCAATCAATGCGCTTGACCTGCTCGCGGTGGGAAGGGTTTCGCCATGCTTGCGTGTCCGATCTTCTCCAGTACTATCCCGCCACAGTTTCGCCTCCGGAAGACCGAAGCGTCGATCTGGAGAGTGCAGGGACCGCATAACCTCGGGGCACAGCTGGCCTGGCGGCCGCGGCGGAGGACATGATGAGCGACGATCAGAAGGTCGGACAGGCGCTTGGCGATGCGACGCGTCAATGCTGGTTACTGCGGCGCGCGCTCAAAGCGAAGATTTCCGAGGCCGAGCGGTTGATCGCGCAGGCGTTCGAAGGCGGTATCGAGATCGACCCCGCGGACATCGCAGTTGTCAGACGCGCGCGCCACGCCATATGGCATTTCACCGGTTCGGAAGCTCTCGAAATCGCGCTCGACCGAACGCTGATGCGGCTCGTGAAGCAGGTGCGATATCCCAATGCGCAAGTTGCCGAAGACTTGCGCCGCGCCGATGAACTCGCGTCGTACGCCGCTTTTTCCGGGCATAACCTCACGCCCGCCGACATCGCGGTTTTCTCGCGAGCGCGAGCCGCACAGAAGCAGGGGACTTGGGACGCGGATGTCGAGTCGGCTTTCTACCCGGCCGTGGATCGCCTGGCGAGCAGCACACTACCGGTGGTCGCGGAAACGGCGGGCGGCGAAGCGAGACGCGGCGCGCGTCGGGCGATCCGGATTTATACGTGGTCCGCCGTGGTGCTGACCTTCGCTGTCGTTTCGCTCTCGTGCCTGCTTTTCACGGTCAATCAGGTGTCTGACGACGTGCTGCATACCGTTCAGCTCAACGACGCCGGCTCGATGGCGCTGCACAATCAACTGGTGAGCTACGGCGAGAACATTGTGGTGTCGAAGCAGAAGACCGACCGTGAACTTCGCGCGCTGCTGGGATCCGCCTATCAGGAGACTTTCGAATCGGGCAACGCTACGCCCGAGGTGATCGACGCGAGAGAGAAGGCGAGCAACGAATTGTATGCGTTGAGCAACTCGCAGCCCGCGTTGCAGATCAAAGAGAATCTGCAACAATTCGCGACCAACAACAGGCAGCTATTCAACGATGTCCATCGCATCCGGCTGATCGGACGGGTGCTGAATCTATCCGTGACCAACCGGTACACGGATCGTGATCCGGATTGTCCCGAAACCGCGCCGAAAGCGGTGCTCGTTCCGGTCAACGCGGCTTCGTCTCCCGTAGCATCGGATTGGATCTGTGACCAGAAACGGATTCGCGACAGTCTGGAAATCAAGGTGCCGATGCTGCAACCGGTCGTCAACGAGGGCAAGGACAAAGACAAGGACGATGACTTTTCACTCCATCCGGAGGGTGTGATAAAAGACGGATTCGTCAAGATCGCTGCCTATCAGGACATCCGGGCAATGGCGCTGTATGGGCGCGAGATCATCCTTTCCTTTGTCGGCGCGTTGACCGGCTTTGTCCTTCCCGTGGTTTACGCGTGGCTAGGCGCATGCGCGGCGATCCTGAGGAAGATAAAAATCGAGTGTGAGACGAGCCGGTTTCATCCCGAGTACTCGAAGGTGGGGAACCGTTCGCATGTCACGTGCGCCATCATTGTCGGGATAGCGATTGGGTTATTCAGCGACCTTGTTCAGGGCGGCAAGAACATTTCGCCGCTGGGAGTCGCGTTCGTGGCCGGATATGCTTCGGATAAGTTCTTCTATTTCGTGGACCGGTTGGTCGATGTGATTTTTCCTTCGCGACAAGCGGGCAGCGGTCCCGTTGCAACGGATGAGCGCAGCACCACGGCGACCGTGACTTATTCAGGCTTGCCGGTAAGCGGCGCTGCGTTTGCGGAACAGGTCGAGAAGCCGAAGTTCACGTGATCGATCCCGAATGAGCAAACGCGGACAGCTCGTGCCGCCGATCGAGCGGTTCGGCACCGGGATGATCCGACGCAGGCGTTCGCTGCATACAAACCTCGTAAGCGCCGTATGTGGATATCGATCAGGCTCTCGTCGATTTCACTCGCGAGAGCCCGACGCCTGATCACTTGTTGACGGACGCCAGGAACGGCATCGACCTTTGCGACTTGTCGAGCGAGGCGGTATAGCGTTCGACGCGCGGCCGTGCCGCGATCTGGACTGGCCTGCCGGAACAGCGTGCGACCTCCGCCGCCACGTCTTCGTTCAACCAGTTCCACCAGGACGTATTCCGTTCACCGAGAAGAATCAGGTCCGCCGCCGTCTCTTCGGCAACAGAAGCGATCGCGCGCCCGATCGTCATTCTCGTTAGCGGCAACGTCATCATGCGGACTTCGACTGAACGCGCCTGACCGTCCAGCACGTCCCTGGCACGTGTGATCACCTGGCGGCCATGCTCCTCCATTGACTCGACGATCAGGTCGACGTAACAGTCGGCGGCGCCAATCAAACAGGGCGTCAGGTCGACTACGTGGAGCGCGACGATTTGCGCGTCGTACTTTCGTGCGGCTTCAATGGCGGATGCGAGGATAGTATCCGCGGGACTTGCACTGATTGCGACGAGTATCTTCGTGAACATTCTGGGTACCTCTTAAATGGTCAGATGAGCTATCTTGACCATGCAGAATGAGCGCTGAATGAGCAGAGGTAGATTCAAAAAAGACAGCGACCCGCTTCGGCCCGGAGGCCGCGTATCGGTTCGCGCAGACGCTGGGGCGATTGCCCATGATCGACATGGGTCGGTTTTGCGTCGCGGAGGCGGGCACGCTTGGGAGATCGGGGCAATTCAGAATGTGAGGGGACTTCCCCGTTCCGATGCGACGCTGAAGGCGTCGACATCGAAATCGGGCAGCTTGCCATGCGCCGGATGCGCAACCACAGCGAATGCGTAAAGTCTCAACCACTCGCTGTAGCCTTGTACGAGAAAGCCTCCTGAGCGTTCTATATATTGCTGGCGGGACGTCTCATAGACCTCCCGAAGCGCAAACCTGAACCGTCCCGGGAATCCGGGGCGGTTCATGTTCTCGTCTCGTGCGTTTACTGGACGAGCCAGCGATGATCACCACACTCGCACCCCTGATCACGCGCGAAATCTTCTACCGGTTACTGCACGGGCAGCACGGCCCCATGCTTCGCCAGTCGTTCGCAGACAGCGGTCGCACTGCGCAGATCGCAGATGCCATCCGCTGGATTCGCAGCCACTTCGACGAACCGTACTCGTCAGAGACGCTCGCAGCGACTGTGCACATGAGCGTTCCCTCGCTCAATCGCCATTTCCGCGCAGTCACGGCGATGAGTCCGTTGCAGTATCAGAAGCATGTGCGCATGCAGGAAGCACGCCAGCCACTGCTGCACCGCGGGGTGCTTGTGCGTGGCGCAGTTGTCGGCGATCAGATGCAGCGTCTTGTCCCTGGGCGTCTCGCGATCGATCTTGAGCAGGAACTTCAGCCACGCGACATGCCGTATGGCGCTGCTCCCGTGACTGCCAGAGTCGGACAGCTGCGCCGCCGCGGCGAGCGAAACGTGGCTGCGCAGCCGTAAAGTATTCCGATAGCGTTCGTTAGAGTATCGGCGGCAGTAGGTACAGCGTCGTCGCAAACGTGAGATAGACCGCGATGACCAGCACCCCCAGGAACCATGCGCTGCGCCCGCCATTGCACACGAGCGAGACGGTGAGCGTGGCAAGAAACATCATCGCGACGGCGCCCGGCCAGAACTGCAGGGTCATGGGCGCCGGGCCGAGAAAGTAGCTGGCGAGCACGAGCACGGGTGCCACGAACAGTGCGATCTGGGTAGCGCTGCCTAGCGCGATGCCGACACTCAAGTCCAGGCGGTTCTTGCGGGCGCCGGAGAAGGCCGCGGTCATCTCGGCGGCGGCCCCCACCAGTGCCACGACGACGAAACCGACGAAGGTGTCGGTCATGCCCATAGCCACCGCAGCTTCCTGCACCGACGCCACGAAGATCTCGCTGACCAGCCCCACGAGCACCGTGACGGCGCCCAGGATGCAGATCGCCAGCCTCAGCGGCCAAGGCTCGCCGTCCTCCTCGCCCTTTACGTCGCCATGCCTGACCGAACCGAAGAACTCCCTATGGGTCTTCAGCGAGAAAACCAGGCCCAGGGCATAGGTTACGATGAGCACGATTGCGAGGCACACACTGAGTTGCTGCAGGAACGCCTGCCCCGGCGCTTCGCCCGTGCCAGAAGCCAGCGAGGGCACGAGCAGCGCGATCGTGGCCAGGAACAGCTGGCCCGCCTGGAGCCTGGCGCTAGCCGCGTTGAAATCCTGCGTGTGATAGCGCATGCCGCCCAGAAGCAGGGAAGCGCCGAGCATGAACAAGGTGTTGGTGACGATGGCACCAGCAATCGATGCCTTCACCAGCATATACTGCCCCGCGCCCAGGGCGGTCAGCGCAATCACCAGTTCGGTGAGGTTGCCCAGTGTCGCGTTGAGCAGGCCGCCGACGGCGTCGCCGGTCTTGGCAGGTGCTCCGCAGCGAGCACTGTGGGCACGAACACCAGCAGCCAGAGCAGCGGACTCTTGCGGATTTCGTGCCATAGCAGCGTCATTGCGTCACTCCGGTTTCGGTGCACCAGCGATTGATCGCGGTGCCCCTGGTGTCACTCATCGGTTGCGGCCGTAATTGCCTTGACGGCGACGGCAGCGACCAGCGCCGTCAGGATGATGCCGCACATGCCGATGAGGATGGCGAGCACGCGCCCGAGAAGGGTCTTGGGTGCGAGGTCTCCGTAGCCGATTGTCAGGCCGGTGACAAACGAGAAGTAAATCGATTCCTGGACAGACCAGCCTTCGCGCAGGCCGACAATGATGCCGAGCCCGACAAACAGCACGAGCACGGCTGACATGACGGGCCACACCAACCGCAGGCCAAAGAGCATGCCTTGAAGGAATCTCCGTCGCGTGGTGCGGCGATCCATGTCCTCTCCCGACTGGAGTGTAAAAAGCGGATCAATGAACGGGTTATCGGGCTTGCATGAGCATCATGCGCAGCCGCACATGAATGAGCGGATGCTCCTCCTGGAAAGTCGATCGATCTGAACGATCTAGTTCCGGCAGACCATCGAATCAATGGACTGCCAGTTCACCGCATACGCACCCGCAACACGCTGGCTAAAACCCACCCGATCACCGGGTCTTCGCAACATGTTTCCTTTCCCGAGGGAGGTGAGAATACGAGTGCACCACCGCGAGGTAGAGATTATTTTGTCGTTCACGCTTTCGATACAGTCAGGATCTGCGACGGCCACCGGCTGTATCAGCTACCTACGCTGGCACGCAACTCACGACCTCGTCTTCAGGACGCGGCGCGCTGACACCCAGCTCACCGATTATCCAATGAGTTTTAACTCGCGAGAATCGGCGCAGTAGCCTTGTCGGATTATAGGTGTCACCGGGTGGATGACGGCATAGGGCCTTCGTCCTATGCTTGCCCAGTGGCGGTCGAACCCTTCGCTGGAGCAAACCTCGGGCACTGGACAGACAGCTTTGTTCGCATGGGGGGCAGCAGGAGCGCCGGAACGGCATTCTACTGGCAGTCGCAGAGTTAGTCGTTCACCAAAGGTTTCGACCGATTGCGCGAGCATTTGTCGACCGGAGAATCATTCCGGAATCGTCGACAATTCCTTGCCGATCGCCGCAGCGATACATCACCACAAGCCGAGTTCCGACGTCGCATACTTTGTCGAGGATCTGTTCCCGTTTGAGTTTCATCGAACTTAAGCCAAGGATAGTCAACGTTGCGGGTCGAGCAAGGCATCTCGAACGAGGTGCATCCTGCTGGTCAACGTCAGCGTCTCCTCGCTCTTGCTAGCCGGGTGACCTCGTTTTGCGACGCTGTGGAACTGGCGCTTTCGGGCGCGCCGCGCCCGGATGAGCCGTTTTGCGATTGGATGCCGTGGGCGGCCTCGATGGCAGCACGGCTGACCGCACTTGCATACTAGGGCGTAGCGCACGGTAGCGCTTTGGGGATCGCTGCGGAAAGCCGCTGTGGCAGCATCGCGCTCTTTTTTGGCCGCTGCCTTTTTTCATCGAAAATTTTTTAGCGGCGGCTACCTGCTTGCTGTACCCACGATTGGCCGCGGCCACCTGTTGGCGCATCCTCAAGATTTCGTCGGGATGCTCTGCAGCCGCCGGTGCACCTGTCGCGGAATTGTTTCGAGCCCGAACGGACGGGCTTGAATGCAGTGCAACCAAAATGGGCGAAGCGGTAACCACTAGAAAATTCATGATGGAAGTCGCCCCCTTTGCACTATAAAGTGCCCTATAGCGCCACAAATGCTGTGGCGGCCTCGCCGGGGGCGCATTCGATATGCACGTCGGAAAACTCGGAGTAAATTGTGTTTGCACCCGATATCGCCGTTGCCGTAGTAGTGACGGCTGCGTAGCGCTCGCTTTGTTCTACGACGCGGCCGCCAAAGTTCGCTAACCAGTCACCTCGGCTCTGGAGAACCTCATGACAGATATCGCACTTGCACGCAAAAATGCCTGCCTCGCCGTGGTTTATGCGGTATTGACGGACCTGATTGACGACAGCAATCTAATCAATGCGGCTCTACGTGTTGCGGATTACCTGGCGGATGATCTTGAAGGCAAGATCACCGAGACTGACGCCGTACTACTTGCTGTCGACGCATTAACCAAAGTTAATCGCGCGACTCGTCAGTGGTACGACGTCGACGGTAACTCGATGGACGCGATGAGAGTCGCAGACTTTGTCATCGATGAGCAAATGAACGGGTACGACTGCGCAACCAGTCCACATAAAACGACTTCGTCTGCGGCGAGAATCCAGGCGCGAGCGGCCGCGGTAATTCGGCCAATGGGATCATCGATGCGGCCCGTTCAACACTGAGGCGCGAGCCTTGCGACGGCGGGCATCCGCAGTGGGAAACCGAGAGCGGGCTCAGCAGACGCGGGTGATGATAAGACGCGTCTACTACGCCGCTATCGGCCGCCCATCGAGGAAACTCAGGCGGACGCGGCCGTAAAGCTCGTGTTCGACGGCCACTAGCTCATGCCTTCCCTCTGATTTCGACGTGCGCCAAGAGAGCGCGGAAGTTTGTACTTGTTCGGGAAAGGCTGTGGCGGGCTTCGCTAAGCGGATAAAACAGAAACTTGAAAAACGTAACAGGCCAAACAGTAAAGACCGCCTTCGCGCGCCAGAAATGCGCCGTAGCTTGCAATCTGCGTTCAGTAACATATGCTTTTTTCAGAGTTCTTTCGGGCTTCTTTCCCGAACTCCATGCAACGGGCCGTCAGGCGCGAAACGGCCCGACAAAGCGACAGCGCCGCCGCAGCGCCCAACGCTTTTTCGTTCATCTCAGATCGAGGCGCATGGACAGGAGACGTCAGCATGAGCAACGATGGCGCATCGGACGCTTCGTATCCCTCCACGCTTTCCAGCGACGAACTTGGGCGCATCGACGCCTGGTGGCGGGCCTGCAATTATCTTTCGGTCGGGATGATTTATCTCAGGGACAACCCGCTTTTGCGTGAACCCCTGAAAGTCGACCATGTAAAGCACCGTCTGCTCGGACACTGGGGCGCAAGCCCCGCGCTGTCGTTTGTCTGGGCCCATTTGAATCGCGTGATCAAGCGCGACGATCTCGACGTGATCTTCATGGCCGGCCCCGGACACGGTGCGCCGGGCGTACTGGGCCCCGCCTATCTGGAAGGCACCTACTCGGAGGTGTATCCGGACAAAAGCGAAGACGCCGAAGGCATGCGGAAATTCTTCAAGCAGTTCTCGTTTCCGGGGCATATTGGCTCGCATGTGACGCCCGAAACACCCGGCTCGATTCACGAAGGCGGTGAACTCGGTTACAGCCTCTCGCATGCTTATGGCGCCTCACTCGACAACCCCGATCTGATCGTGGCCTGCGTAGTCGGCGATGGCGAGGCCGAGACAGGTCCGCTTGCTACCGCGTGGCATTCGAACAAGTTCATCAATCCCGCGCGCGATGGCACCGTGCTGCCGATCCTGAACCTGAACGGCTATAAGATCGCCAATCCGACGATCCTCTCGCGCATCAGCCATGAAGAACTGGCGGCACTATTCGAGGGATACGGTTATACGCCGTACTTCGTCGAGGGATCGGACCCGTCGGAGATGCATCAGAAGATGGCCAGCACGCTCGATACGGTCATCGGCGAAATCCGCGCGATTCACGAAAGAGCGCGCGCAAACGGCAACACCGAGCGCCCGCGCTGGCCGATGATCATCCTGCGCTCGCCGAAGGGCTGGACGGGACCGAAGGAAATCAACGGCCACAAGGTCGAGGGCTCGTGGCGCTCGCATCAGGTGCCGTTTTCCGATGTGCGCGGCAACCCCGCGAATCTCGAACTGCTGGAAAGCTGGCTGCGCAGCTACAAGGCCGATGAGTTGTTCGACGACAACGGCCAGTTGCTCGCCGAACTGCGCGAGCTTGCGCCGCAAGGGTCACGCCGCATGAGCGCCAATCCGCACGCGAACGGCGGCGTACTGCGCCGCGAATTGAAGCTGCCGGACTTCCGCGACTACGCGGTTGAGGTCACGCACGCCGGCAAGGTGCTGCGCGAGAACACCCAGCCGCTCGGCCAGTTCCTGCGCGACACGATGCACTGCAACATGGACACGTTTCGCGTCTTTGGCCCTGACGAGACCGCATCCAACCGTTTGCAGTCCATTTACGAGGTCAGCAAGAAAGTGTGGATGGCCGACATGCTGCCCGAGGACGACGACGGCGGCGAACTCGCGCGCGACGGCCGCGTGATGGAGATGCTCTCGGAACACACGTTGATGGGCTGGCTCGAAGGCTATCTGCTGTCCGGCCGTCATGGCTTCTTTCACACTTACGAAGCGTTCGCGCACGTGGTGGACTCGATGTTCAACCAGCACGCGAAGTGGCTCGACGTGTGCAAGAATCATGTGCCGTGGCGCGCTTCCGTGGCCTCGGAGAACATCCTGCTTTCTTCGACGGTATGGCGTCAGGATCATAACGGCTTCTCGCATCAGGACCCCGGGTTCATCGACCTCGTGACCAACAAGAGCCCGTCGGTCACGCGCGTCTATTTACCGCCTGACGCCAATACGCTGCTCGTCGTGGCGGATCAATGCCTGCGCTCGACCGATTGCATCAATGTAATCGTCGCGGACAAGCAGAAGCATCTGCAATTTACGACCATCGACGAAGCGGTCGTCCATTGCGCGAAGGGCATGGGCGTGTGGCGGCGCGCGAGCAATGACGAAGATGTGGAGCCCGATGCGGTGATGGCTTCATGCGGAGACGTCGCCACGCAGGAAGCACTCGCGGCGACGGCTATTTTGCGCGAGCGTCTGCCCGAACTGCGACTGCGCTTCGTGAACGTGGTCGATCTGTTCAGGATGCAGCCGGTGACAGAGCATCCGCACGGCTCTACCGAGCGCGAGTTCGACAGCCTGTTTACGGTCGACAAGCCCGTGATTTTCAATTTTCACGGCTACCCGTGGCTGATTCACAAGCTCGCATATCGTTTTCGCAATCACGAGAATCTGCACGTTCGTGGCTACACGGAGAAAGGCAACATCAATACGCCGCTCGAACTCGCGATTCTCAACAAGGTGGACCGTTTCAACCTGGTGCTCGACGTGCTCGACCGCGTGCCGCGCTTGCAGGGCAGAACCGCGCATCTGCGAGACGACATGAGGAATGCAATTATCCTCAACATGAATTACGCGCACGAGCACGGCACCGATAGCCCGGAGATTTCCGAATGGGTGTGGCCGTATTGACCGGTTCGTCGTCTGCGCCATGCATCTCGCGCTCGCATGGCCCGAATCAGACTCTTTCTGGCGAGCGTAAAAAACATTAGGAGTTGTCGCAATGCAAGCTCCTGAGGGTCCCCTGCGCATCGCGTTGAGCGCGCCACTTTCGGGCGTGCTGGTGCCGTTGGATAGCGTGCCCGATCCGGTCTTCGCGCAGAAGATGGTCGGCGACGGCGTGTCGATCGATCCGACGTCGGATGAGTTGCTGGCGCCGCTTTCCGGCAAAGTCACGCAACTGCATAGCGCGAGCCATGCGCTGACTATCACCGGCGACAACGGGCTGCAAGTCCTGTTGCACATCGGGCTCGACACTGTGCTGTTGCGCGGCGAGGGCTTCATGCCGCTCGTCAAGGAAGGCGACACCGTCGCGGTCGGCACGCCGCTGATCCGCTTCGACCCGGTGGTGGTCGGTGCGAAGGCAAGCAGCTTGCTCACGCAGATGGTGATCGCCAACGGCGAACTCGTCACCCGCTATGTGCCCGCTAAAGGCCTCGTCAACGCGGGCACCGACACGGCCCTGTATGTCGAGCTGGCCGGCAGCATCGCGGACAAGGAGACGGCGGGGGCGGCCCGCGCAATCCTCTCTGGCGAAATCACGCTGCCCAATCCGGCGGGCCTGCATGCGCGGCCCGCCGCCGTCGTCGCTGTGGAAGCGAAGAAGTTTACGTCCGAGATCCGCCTGCTGCGCGGCAGCGACAGCGTCAACGCGAAGTCGGTCGTCGCGATCATGGGGCTCGCCACCACGCTCGGAGACAAGCTGCGCGTCGAGGCCCGCGGGCCCGACGCAGCGGAAGCAGCGAGCGTGCTTGCGCGACTGCTCGCCGACGGTTCTGGCGAAAAGCCCGGCGACGCACCCGCGTCTGCCGCAACTTCAGCGCCTCCGGTTTCAAGCGCCGAGCCAATCGCCACCCGCGCCGCAGTCACCGAGGCCGACCCTAACGAGTTCACCGGGGTCTGCGCTTCGCCGGGAATCGCCGTCGGCAACGTGGTGCAGTTCCGCCAGCAAGTGATCGACGTGAACGAAGCGGGCGAATCGCCGCAACGCGAGCGCGCGAAACTCGAAGCGGCGCGGCACCAGGCGCGTCAGCAGATCGAAGCGCTGAAAGCGACGCTCGCCGATGCGTCGAAGGCGCAGATTCTGGCTGCGCATCTCGAACTGCTGGACGACCCCGACCTGAGCGATATGGCGATCGCCAGCATCAGCGAAGGCAAGGGCGCGGGCTTCGCGTGGCGCGAGGCTTTCCAGAGGCAGGCGAGCACCCTCGGGAAGCTCGACAACCCGCTGCTGCGCGAACGTGCGGGCGATGTCCGCGACGTCGGCCGGCGGGTGCTCGCGTTGCTCGCGGGCGTCAGGCAGGCGCAAATCGACGTGCCGCAGGACTCGATTCTGGTTGCCGAAGAACTGTCTCCGTCTGACACCACGTCGCTCGATCGCAGCAAGGTGCTCGGCTTCTGCACGACGACCGGCGGGGCGACGAGTCATGTTGCGATCCTCGCGCGTTCGCTCGGCATTCCCGCGATTTGCGGTATCGACGCCCGCGCGCTGCAAGTCGCCGATGGCACGCCCGTCGTGCTCGACGGTTCGCGCGGCCGCTTGCGGCGCCACCCGAGCGCCGACGAACTGGCGCAGGCGCACGAACGCATCGGGCGCCAGGCCGCCAAACGCGAAGCCGAAAAGCTCGCGGCGAGCAAGCTCGCAATGACGGCCGACGGCCACCGCATCGAAGTCGTCGCGAACATCCGCAATGCGCAGGAGGCGCGCGACGCGGTGGCGGCCGGCGCCGAAGGCGTGGGCCTGTTGCGCTCCGAGTTCCTGTTCGATGCGCGCGACACCGCGCCATCCGAAGACGAGCAGGCCGCCGAATATTGTGCGGTAGCCGAGGCGCTCGGCCGCGAACGTCCGCTTGTGGTCCGCACGCTCGACGTCGGCGGCGACAAACCGCTGTCGTATCTGCCCCTGCCGAAGGAAGACAATCCGTTCCTCGGTTTGCGCGGCGTGCGGGTGAGCCTGGCACGTCCCGACATTTTCCGCACGCAATTGCGCGCGATCCTGCGCGCGGCGCCACTCGGCAATCTGCACGTGATGTTCCCGATGATCGCGACGGTCGAGGAAGTGAAGGCCGCGCGCAAAATCCTGCTCGAAGAAGCCGGCGACCACGCGGCGAGCGTCAAGGTCGGCGTGATGATCGAAGTGCCTGCTGCCGCGCTGATCGCCGAGCCGCTCGCGCGCGAAGTTGACTTCTTCTCGATCGGCACGAACGACCTGACGCAATACACGCTCGCGATGGACCGTGGTCATCCTCAACTCGCAAAGCAGGCCGATGCGCTTCACCCTGCGGTACTACGTCTGATCGGCATGACGGTCGAGGGCGCGCACCGGCACGGCAAATGGGTCGGCATTTGCGGCGGCATCGCGTCGGATGCGACGGCCGTGCCCGTGCTCGCGGGCCTCGGCATCGACGAGCTGTCGGTCAGCATTCCCGCTATCGGTTCGGTCAAGGCCCAGCTTGCGCGGCTGACGATGGCCGAGGCCAGCAAGCTCGCCGCCGACGTGCTGCGTCTGGGCACCGCCGCGGAAGTCCGCGCGCAACTTTCCCGTTTTTCCGACTGAGCGGATCAAGAGGAGACCTGCCATGTTTTCGCATGCGTTCGGAGTCTTGCAGAAGGTCGGCAAGTCGCTGATGCTGCCGGTCGCGGTACTGCCAGTGGCCGGCCTGCTGCTCGGTCTCGGCGCAACCGACTTTCACGGTTACGTGCCGGCGGTCGTGCTCGCGCTGATGAAGAACTCGGGCGACGTGATCTTCGCGAACCTGCCGCTGATCTTCGCGATCGGTGTCGCGCTCGGCTTCACCGAGAACGACGGCGTCTCGGGCATTGCCGCGACGATCGGCTATCTGGTGATGACGGCGACGCTCGGCGTTATCGCGAAGGTCGAAGGCATCGAGCCCGACATGATCATGGGCATCCCGTCGATCCAGACCGGCGTGTTCGGCGGCATCCTGGCCGGTGGCCTCGCGGCATGGATGTTCAACCGCTACTATCGGATCACATTGCCGTCGTATCTAGGCTTCTTCGCGGGCAAGCGCTTCGTGCCGATCGTCACGGCGATCGGCGCAATCGTGCTCGGCGGCATCCTGTCCTTCATATGGCCGCCGATCGGCAGCGGTATCAAGGCATTCTCGCACTGGGCGGCGGTGTCCGACCCGCGCACCGCAGCAACTGTTTACGGTTTCGTCGAGCGTCTGCTGATTCCGTTCGGCCTGCATCACATCTGGAACGTACCGTTCTTCTTCGAAATGGGTAGTTACCTCGATCCGACGACCGGCAAGACGGTGCACGGCGACATCACCCGTTTCTTTGCGGGCGATCCGAGCGCGGGCATCCTCGCGGGCGCGTTCCTGTTCAAGATGTTCGGTCTGCCCGCGGCGGCGATTGCGATCTGGCACTGCGCGAACCCGGAGAAGAAAGTGGCCGTCGGCGGCATGATGATTTCGGCCGCGCTGACGTCGTTCCTCACCGGCATCACCGAGCCGATCGAATTCGCGTTTCTGTTCGTCGCGCCGCTCCTTTACTTCATCCACGCGTGCCTCGCGGCGTCGGCGCAGTTCGTCGCGAACACGCTGGGCATGCGCATGGGCTTTACGTTCTCGCAAGGCGGGATCGATTTCCTGATGTTTAACCTGGTCGGTAATAAGGGCACGCACGCCTGGTACGTTTTGGTTCTCGGCCCAATTTACGCGGTGATCTATTACGGCGTGTTCCGCTTCTTCATCGCGCGCTTCAACCTGAAGACGCCCGGCCGTGAGGACGACACGGTCGAAACGGCGCCGCCCGCCACGAGCGGCACAGGCGGGCGTCCGCGCGAACTGGTGCTTGCGTTCGGCGGACGCTCGAACATCACCAGTCTCGACGCGTGCATTACGCGTCTGCGCATATCCGTGAAAGACCCCGCGCGCGTCAACGAAGCAAAGCTGAAAGCACTCGGTGCAGCGGGCGTGATGCGCGTCGGCAATGGCGTGCAGGCGATCTTCGGGCCGCCGTCGGAGAATCTGAAAACCGACATGCAGGAGTATCTGAAGACGGCAGGCAGCGACGCCGACCTGGCCCCGGCCGGCACGCCCGTCACACCGGACGAACCAATGGCTAACGCGGGCGCTACGGCTGCTGCGGTGCTGGCGGGTTCAGCGCAAAGCTCGGCGCAGGAAATCGCGCGTGCGGAGAGGATTCGCGCGGCGCTCGGCGGGGCGGCCAATATCATCAAGCTCGAAGCGCTAGCGGCCACGCGCTTACGCGTCGAGCTGTCCGACATCTCGCGGATCGACGCGGCGGCGCTCAAGGCTGCGGGTGTGCCTGCCACGCAAGCGTTGAAGAACGGCGCGATCGACCTGCTGGTCGGACTCGGCGCCGAGAATCTCGCGAATGCGCTGCACTGGACACCGACAGCCCATCCAACTCCGGCATGACATGCGAGGGAAGCGATCATGAACGATGTTTCCGTAGCGGATGCGGCTTCGAACGCGAAAGCCGCGTCGCTCGATGTGAGCGGCTACGCATTCCAGCACGACGTGGTGAGGAATCTGATTTGCCGCGCGGGGCGCTACCCGGACATTGCGGGCCCGCACGACTGGTACATGGCGCTCGCCTTCAGCGTGCGTGATCGCATGCTCGCGTGCTGGGCTGCATCGACGAAAGTCTATGCGGCGAAGGACGTCAAGGTGGCCTGCTATCTGTCGGCGGAGTTCCTGATCGGACCGCAACTCGGCAATAATCTGCTCAATCTCGGCATGCAAGACGAAGCGCGCGAAGCCATGCACGCGCTCGGCCAGGATCTCGACGTGCTGCTCGCGATCGAGGAAGAGCCGGGACTCGGCAACGGCGGACTTGGACGCCTTGCCGCGTGCTACATGGATTCGCTGTCGACACTCGAAATACCGGCAATCGGTTACGGCATCCACTACGAGTTCGGCATCTTTGATCAGGAGATTCGCGACGGCTGGCAGGTTGAGGTGACCGACAAATGGCTGCAGAACGGCAACCCATGGGAAATCGTGCGGCCGGATGTGAGCCACTACGTAGGCTTCGGCGGATACACACAGCAGCAGACTGACGACGAAGGCCGCCTGCGCGTGAGCTGGATACCGGCGCGGCAAGTGAAGGGCGTCGCCTGCGATCTGCCAGTGCAGGGCTATCGTGTCGATACCTGCAATGTCCTGCGGCTGTGGAAGAGCGAAGCGGTGGAGTCGTTCGACTTTCAGGACTTCAACGCCGGCCAATACTACGAGGCGGTGCAGGAAAAAGTCGTGTCGGAAACCTTGTCGAAGGTGCTCTATCCGAACGACGAGCCGGAAGCGGGCAAGCGCCTGCGTCTCGCGCAGCAGTACTTCTTCGTTTCGTGTTCGCTGCAGGACATGCTGAGGCTGATGGAACTGAAGGGCACTTCGATCGACCATTTCGCGGACCTGTTCGCCGCGCAACTCAACGATACGCATCCGTCGATCGCGGTGGCCGAGTTGATGCGTCTGCTGCTGGACGTGCGCGGGCTTTCGTGGGATACCGCGTGGGACATCACGCAGCGCACCTTCGCATACACTAATCACACGCTGTTGCCCGAGGCGCTCGAAACCTGGGGTCTGCCGCTCTTTCAGAGCCTGTTGCCGCGCCCGCTCGAAATCATCTACGAAATCAATCGACGTTTTCTTGACGACGTGCGGCGCATTTTTCCCGGCGACGACGCGCGCGTGACGCGTATGTCGCTGATCGACGAACGCGGCGACAAGAAAGTGCGCATGGCGCATCTGGCGACGGTTGGCAGTCATGCGGTCAATGGCGTGGCCGCGTTGCATTCGGATCTGCTACGCCAAACCGTGCTTCGCGATTTCGCCGAGATATATCCGCAGCGCTTTCTCAACGTCACGAACGGCGTGACGCCGCGCCGTTTCCTGATGTTGAGCAACCCTGGTCTCACGCGTCTTCTCGATCAAACGATCGGCCACGAATGGAGCACCGATCTCACGCAGCTCGACGCACTTGCCGCGCACGCCGACGATGCCGGCTTTCATGAAGCGTGGCGCGCGATCCGACGCGACAACAAGGCCGCGCTCGCGGCGCGGATCGCGAGCGCAACGGGCATCGACGTCGATCCGACCGCGCTGTTCGACATTCAGGTCAAGCGCATTCACGAATACAAACGCCAGCATCTGAACGCGCTGTACATCATCAGTCTGTATCACCAGCTATGCCGCAATCCCGCGCTCGACATCGCGCCGCGCTGCTTCATCTTCGGCGGCAAGGCCGCGCCGGGCTACGCGATGGCTAAGCTGATGATCCGCCTTGTCGCCGGCATCGCGGAAGTCGTCAATCATGATCCGCTAATCGACGGCCGGCTGAAAGTGGTCTTCTATCCGGACTTCAACGTGAAGAACGGACATTGGGTCTATCCCGCCGCGGACTTGTCCGAACAGATTTCGACAGCGGGCAAGGAAGCATCGGGCACCGGCAATATGAAGTTCATGATGAACGGCGCGGTGACGATCGGCACGCTCGACGGCGCGAACGTGGAGATCCGCGAAGAAGCGGGCGCCGACAATTTCTTCCTGTTCGGCTTGACCGCGCAGCAAGTCGAAGAGGCCAAGCGCAACGGCTATCGCCCGTCCGACTACGTGCAATCCGACGACGACTTGCGCGAAGCGCTCGCGCAGATCGCACAAGGGCGCTTCTCGCGCGGCGATGCGGACGTGTTCAGGCCGCTCGTCGACAATCTGCTGCACGCGGACCCATTCCTCGTGCTGGCCGATTTCGCGGATTACGTCGCGTGTCAGCAACGCGTCAGCGACGCGTGGCGCGACTCGAGCAGATGGACGCGAATGTCGATCATGAACACGGCGCGCTCGGGTAAGTTCTCGTCGGATCGCGCGATCAGCGAGTATTGCGAGCGCATCTGGAACGCGCGTGCGGTGAGGATCGACCTTGGTCAGCCGTAACACCGACATTACGCGCGGCTACGAGGCGCGGCCCGGTTCGCGATTTCCGCTCGGTGCGTCGGTCGTGCCGGAAGGGGTCAACTTCTGCATTTTTTGCCGGCATGCGACTCACCTCGAACTACTGCTTTACGCTTCCACGGATAGCATCGAGCCGTTTCAGATCATCGGACTCACGCCCGAAAGGAACCGCACGTTCTATTTCTGGCATGTGCTGGTCGAAGCGCTTCCTGTGCCGTGTTGCTACACGTGGCGCGCCTACGGCCGTCATGGCGTGCCGCAACTCGACGACGAGGCACTGGGCCGTCGCGAGTTGCTCGACCCCGCCGCGCGCGCGGTCAGCGACCGCCAGTGGCAGCGCGAGCCCGCAGCCGATGGGCACGAGCCCGGGCATACGTCCTATAGAGCCATCGTCACCGAACCGCTGGACAAACGCGAAGAGGTGGCCGTGCGCACGCTCGACGACGCGGTTATCTACGAACTGCATGTCGGCGGCTTCACACGCGATCCATCGAGCGGCGTACGACATCCGGGCACGTTCGCGGGGCTGATCGAGAAGATCCCTTATCTGAAGGAGCTGGGCATCACGCACGTCGAGCTGCTTCCTGTGATGGCCTTCGATGAGCAGGACGTGCCGACATCGGCCGCCGCCAAAGGGCTCGTCAATTACTGGGGCTATAGTACCCACAGCTTCTACAGCCCGCATCCGCGCTATTGCGTCGAGCCTGAGCGAGCACCGCAGGAATTTCGTGCGCTGATCGACTCGATGCACGCGGCCGGCATCTGCGTGCTGCTCGACGTGGTGTTCAATCACACCGCGGAAGCGGGCCTGAGCGGTCCGGTGATCAATTTCAAGGTGCTCGCCAACGAAGTCTTCTATCACGTCGATCCGGCGGACGGCGGGCGTTATCTCGACTACACCGGCTGTGGCAATACGGTCAACTGCAATCATCCGCTGGTGTCGGCGTTCATCCTCCACTGCCTCGAGTACTGGGTGGAAGAACTCGGGGTGGACGGCTTTCGCTTTGATCTGGCGAGCGTCTTCACGCGCGGTGAAGGCGGCGCGCTGCTGCGCACGCCACCGTTGCCGTGGGCGATGGAAGCGTCGCCAGTGCTTGGGCGCGTGCCGCTGATCGCCGAGGCGTGGGACGCGGCGGGCTTGTATCACGTCGGTGCGTTTCCGGGCATGGCGTGGGCCGAATGGAACGGCCGCTACCGCGATGTGATCCGCCGTTTCGTGCGGGGCGATCCGGGACTGATCGGCCTGATGTGCACGTGCCTCGCGGGAAGCGCGGATCTCTATGAAGCGGACGGCAGACTGCCCACAAACAGCATCAACTTCGTGACCTGCCACGACGGCTTCACGTTGCGCGATCTCGTCAGCTACGACGCGAAGCGCAACGAGGCGAACGGCGACGGCAACCGCGATGGCAGCAACGAGAACCTGTCGTGGAACTGCGGCGCCGAGGGCGACACGGACGATCCGTCTACCGTCGGTCTGCGTTTGCGGCAGGCGCGCAACTTCATGGCGATCCTGTTGCTAAGCCAGGGCGTGCCGATGCTGCTCGCCGGCGACGAAATCCTGCGTAGCCAGCGCGGCAACAACAACGCGTACTGTCAGGACAACGCGCTATCGTGGATGGACTGGCACTTCTCCGATGGCGCGCTCGACATGCTACGTTTCGTGCGCGAGATGATCGGGCTTCGCAGGCGTCACGCGAGCCTGCGCCGGCGCCGATTCCTCACGGGCCACGCCGGGCATGGGCAAACGCATCCCGATGTCGCCTGGCATGGCGAACGGCTCGGCGTCCCCGCATGGGGCGACCCGGACGCCCGGCTGGTGGCGTTCACGCTTGCGGGACATGCGCCGGGCGAACCCATGTTGCACATCGTCCTCAACATGAACGCGGATGCGCGCGACGCGGAGCTTCCCGCCCTCGACGACGCGAAGTGGCGGCGGATGGTCGATACGGCCGCGGAACCACCGGCGGACATTGTTTCGACTGTTGAAACAGCCCGCGTCGAGCGCGTTACCTGTCGTGTAGAGGCGCGCAGTGTCGTGGTGCTTGAATCACGATGAATGTACGCGACGCATGGCGTGTGCGCCGTTGCGCTCGTGCTCGGCGCTTGCGCACAGCCGGAGCAGCGGTGCAAATCGGGATGAATGAACAGGCGGTTATCGCGAAGCTCGGTCCGCCGAAGGAGACGTACGATCTGCCCGACGGTGGCAAGCGCCTCATGTGGCCTACTCAGCCCATGGGAACGACGACCACCGCCGTTGATCTCGATACGTCGGGCAATACGACCAGCGTGCGGCAGGTACTTCAGGAAAACGAGTTCTATCGCGCCGAGGTCAACAAGTGGACGCGCAACGACGTGCTGGTCGCGTTCGGGCGACCGTTCGAAACGGCGCATTTCAAGCGGATGGATCGCGAGGTGTGGTCGTATCGATACATGGAGAACAACATCTACCACATGATCTTCAATTTCTATTTCGACCCGCAGGGCGTGCTTAGGCAAACGCAGAAGCAGCCAGACCCAAAATTTGATCCGAGCCTGCGCAACAGGTTTTGAACGTAGACGCGAGGCGATCTCTTCTGGGGTCGCGGTTAGCACCGCTATTTCGCGAATCAATTCCTGCGCGCCCTGCATCTTCATGGCGCCTCACAAGCCCCGCGCGACATGGCGCCTAGACGAAGTATTTGTCACCTTGCGCGGCGAGCCTTGCCTGCTATGGCGCGCTGTTGATCAACACGGCGCTGAACTCGATATCCTGCTACAGAAGCGCCGCGACAAGGCAGCAGCAAACAGTTTTTCAAGCGCGTGCTTGCCTCGTGTGCTGAAGTACCGCGCAAGATCGTGACCGACCAGCTGCGCAGCTATCCGGCGGCGAAAGCTGAGATTCGCGAGCTCGCTCATATGAAGCACGTTTTTCGTCAAAGCCAGCGCGCGAATCAATAGCCGCGCTGAAAACAGTTATCAGCCGGCGCGCGAACGTGAGCGACGCACGCGCGGCTTCCGTGATCCTGAACGCAGGCAGGTTTTCTGGTCGAGCTTCGGTCCGATTCGTCAGCACTTCGCGCTCAAGCGACACCTGCTATGCGCCTCACTCTGTCGAAAACAGCTCGCCACACGCTTCGCCGCCCGGCGTTGTTTCACTGAGGCCACCCAAATTCCGTCCGTTTTCTGTGCAAGCGTCTGTCCTCTCCGCTATCGTGTCGCCAACAATTCATGTGACAGCGCCGCAGTGGGCAACCCGCGCTGCGATGACAATTGATTTGCGCTCTCGACGCGCTCAACGATGGTCAGACGCAGGCGTCTGGCCTGCACCCGCGGCATCAAGGTACGCATCGACCGCGCTGCCTATGGTCGGATGAAAGCACGCATCGGGAAAGATTGGCGACAGCTCCAGGCGCCTGAGCTTGTCACGGACGGGGTCTTTCATCTCGGCGAAATGCAGCTCGATGCCGCGGTCCTGTAACGTGCGGTGCAGCTCGCGCAGCATGTCGGCCGAGGTGACGTCCACGCTCGTCACCGGCTCGGCAGTCACGACGACTCGTTTGACGGGCGTAGTGGCCTGCTGCGCCGCCTCGATCACGCGCTCCTGGAACAATTCTGCGTTCGCGAAGAAGAGCGGCGCATCCCAGCGAAACAGCAGCAGCCCCGGAATCTGTGTCGCGTGCGGGTAACGCTTCATGTCATGATAGCCGCGCAATCCGTCGACGCGGCCGAGTACGGCGTAATGGGGACGCCATCCGTCCCATAGAAATTCGATGATAGCGATGACCACGGCAATGCAGATGCCGGGAATCGCGCCGAACACCGCGACGCCGGCGAAGCAGCAAATCGACAGCCAGAACTCCCATTGCTGAATGCGATAGATGCGCTTAAGCTCGCTGAACTCGAAGAGGCCGATCGCCGCGGCGATCACGACTGCGGCGAGTGCGCTACTCGGAAGATGGCGCAGCAGATTTGGTCCCGCGAGCAGAACGGCCGCGACCGCGAGCGCGCCGACGATGCCCGTCACCTGCGTCCGGGCGCCCGCAGCTTCCGCAACCGGCGTGCGCGATGAACTGCTGCTGATCGGAAAGCCTTGGAAGAGCCCGGTTGCGAGATTGGCGACCCCCAGTCCAATCATTTCCTGATTCGGATCGACTCGCATGTTGGAGCGCGCGGCAAACGTGCGCGACAGCACACTCGTGTCCGCGAAGGAAATCAGCGCGACCGCGCAACTGCCCAGCACGATGCGCCCGAAATCGACGTCGCTTACAACGGGCAGCGAGAACGTGGGCAATCCCTGCGGAATCGTGCCTAGTACTTTCACGCCCATGCGATCGAGCTGGAACACGCTCACGCAAAGCGTCGCGAGCACGACGGCGATCAGGATGCCCGGCACCTTGTCAAAGCGCTTGAGAAGCAGAATGAGCGCGAGACTGCCCGCGCCGACCGAAAAGCTATACCAGTTCGCCTGCCCGGCGCCGACAGCTTTGACGAGATTGAGCAGATCCCGCAGCGGCCCGTGATCTTCGAACGATATCGCAAACAGCTTCGGCAACTGGCTGATCAGTACCGTCAGCGCGATGCCGTTCATGTAGCCGTATCGAATCGGCGTGGACAGCAGCTCAGTCACGAAACCGAGCTTCAACACGCCGAAGACGACGCACACAAGTCCCGAGATGAGCGCCATCATGCTCGCCACGGCGATCGCGCGCGACGGCTCCCCTGACGCGCTCAGCACGACGACAGCGAGCACTGGTGCGGCGAGCGCGGAGTCGGGGCCAAGCACGAGAATGCGGCTTGGGCCGAAGATTGCATAGGCGAGCAGCGGGACAATGGTCGCATACAGGCCGCACACGCCGGGCACGCCCGACGCCTCAGCATAAGCGACGCCGACCGGAACGAGCATCGTGGTCAGCACAAGGCCCGCGGTGATGTCGTTCCTGAGCCACGTGGCGTGATAGCCCTTGAGCATCGCGACGCCGGGCACATAGCGCAGCCACCTTTTGGGGATGCTGTCGGCGCGCTGCCGTGGTTGAAGAGGTTGATCGGATGACATGGTTCGGCAGCCGTAAGGCGTTTAGTGACGAAGGCACCCCGCACGATCACGTAGAGTGCTGTGATCGCGCGCTTGCACGCCCCGAACGGCAATCCGCGACGCAAGGAGAGCCCCAAGCCGACCGGCGCGCCTTGTGCGAGCAGATCACCTCGCGACGATATTCGCCGCCGACCCGACGAGCGTCGCGTCGTATATCATGCTGTGACGCCAGCAAAGGTCAGCAGCGCTCCCGCGCCCGGCTTTGCTGCTGTGCCTGAATGCAACTAACCGTCAAGTCTTGGTCAAAAACCCACTCGCGGTTGCACCGCTCAAAAACTGCCGTCAGGCCGGGGAATAGGGTATCGCTGCAAGGACCCGGATGACGCAAAGGCACACAACGTCGCACGCGGGCTCACGCCGTCTGGCGCAACAGTCAACGGGAGCGCAAAAGCGAGCGGGAAACCTCGGGGTCGGCGTAATCGAAGACGCGCGGCATTGCGGCGCAAGCGATGCCGCAAGACGCCCATGTCATCCGCCAATCATCGCCCATACCCTTTGTGACGGGAGGGGTCGTGCACGCCATGCATTGTCCCCTTCCACGCATCGTCGGCGTGTCGCTGGGCATTTTTGAGTGTGCGCGTAATGCGAGCGTTGGCTTTGGGCTTGAACGCTAAAGTCAGGCCCGAAAATGCCCGTCGGACAGTTTTCGTGGTGACCATGGTGAGCTTCCAGTCATGTCGGTGAAAGTAAGTTTACGCGGTTTTATGCTGCCTGTCGCGTGTCGACATCGACGACGCTCGGGCATACGCGCATGGGGTCGTCAGTGATGGCGCAGCCAATTCGGACACCTCCTCCCGTGCGACTGGCGCCCCGGTATGCGGGAGCAAGCCGAGCACGTGACAGTCGGCTCGTGTGACAGCCGGCATGATCTGCCGCCCTGAATTTGACGGAGGAGGGTGATGGGGCATCGGCACCAGCGCGGCGAGGCGGTATTCGGTGGCCCCGTGATACGCCCTGTAGAAAACGCCAATCTAAGCGGTGTCGTCATTGGCGCGCCGACCCAGGTGCATCGCGCCGGCATTGGCGCTCTGAAACCGCGCTTCGCGTGGAACTTCAACGGTAATCCAGCGCTTACGCCCGAGGAGACCCGACGCGAGCAAGTTAAAGACGAGGGCGACCCAGCCTTGCATCTTCCCTCGACCTATCGAGCGCGGAAAACGAACATCCCGGCGGCCTGGATCGCCGCGTGCGTCGCGCTCCTTCTGTCGCCGCCAACCGTCCTTGCCAGGGACGAAAAGCCAGGTATCGCCTTTTCCGAGATCGACCCCGACGCGCCGTCTCAGGCCATCCGCACATGAGTCAACATCCGAGTACCTCATCGACACTGCGCGAGTTAGCGCGGCGCAGAAACCCAATGGTACGGGGACGGGTGAGGCTTGGCGTAGCGGCAGCATGTCATGGCAGTTCTCATCGGACACGGCGCCGTAATTGGTCCGTCGTGTCACCGGTTAACGGCACCTCGGTGGGCTCACGTACTTGGCCCGTGCCATTGACGGGCAGCACGGTCGAAATGGCATGTTTAAAAAACAAGTTGCGAACCTGAGCCAGACACTAGCAGAATTGAAAATCTGTCAAAGGCGGCCAGTTGACCGCTCAGTCTTATGCCGTTCACAAGGAACACGTTCACGGCGGCCTTGTTCTTTATAAGCATGTGCAAAAAATCGTCCTGTACGTCCGGGCGTGTAGTCATGTTCGAAGTCCATGCGTAGATGCTTCGGTCGTACCGGCGACACCTGAAGCCACCGAGCCAGTCCAGGTAAAGTGCGTTAGTCTCACCCGGCGGCGCTGATCGCATGGCGCGAACACGGACCGGATGCAGTTCTCCGG
The DNA here is from genome assembly GCF_003387275.1 of Paraburkholderia sp. BL6669N2. NCBI lineage: Bacteria > Pseudomonadati > Pseudomonadota > Betaproteobacteria > Burkholderiales > Burkholderiaceae > Paraburkholderia > Paraburkholderia sp. BL6669N2. The sequence goes on from NZ_QUNA01000002.1 coordinate 4,722,602, forward strand.
TCATGGCGAAGGTAGCATTATCGCTCTGCCCTAAGCGGATACTGCTCGAGCGCGCCAACTCGGGCGCGACACCAAGTATTGCGAGGCAACGAGAATAAGATTGTTATTCTGTCAACGAGCCACGCGAAAACCGCGCGCTCTTTCGACTAAAGTACCTAGTGGGGCACATCCGAATTGCCCAAAAAAGGGCTGGCATGTGCCGCTGGAATGCCGGGTTGGTTTCTCACAATTGACGAACTGAAACGCCTTAACAGATTGAAGGCGACCCATGGATATGCTGCAGGCCATACGTGCCTTTTCCCGAGTTGCATCAGTTGGCAGCTTTACTGCGGCAGCGCAAGAACTCAACCTCGTTACATCTCAGGTTTCGCGTGCTATCGCAGATCTTGAGACGCACCTGCAGGTACGTCTGTTGCAGAGGACGACCCGGCGCGTGGCATTGACTCAAGCAGGGGAGCGATATCTTTCGCACTGCGACGTGATCCTGAATCAATTGGCACAGGCGGAGGCGGAGGCATCGGAAGTGGGCGCTGAGCCGGCCGGGACACTTAGGATCGGCGTATCCGCGAGTTTTGACCGATATCACCTATCAGGGCTACTTTCGAGCTACCTGGAGCGATTCCCTCAGGTTTCGGCGAGCGTGACACTGTTGCCGCAGATGCAGGACGCGCTGCCCGGCGACTACGACGTCGTACTGCTTTGCTCGTCCGAACCGCCCGGCCCTGGCATAGTCTCCGAGCGACTTGGGGCAGTTTCTTCGATCCTATGTGCTGCACCCGTCTATCTGGCGCGATACGGCGTGCCGAAGACGCCTTGCGACCTCAAACAACATCGGTGCTTTGATCACGCTGGCGACGTGTCATCCGGGCAATGGCAGTTCGAGGGGCCATTTGGCCACGAAACGTGTTCGGTCGGCGACCCGATTCTTCATAGCGACCTGAGCGATGTACTCGCTGATGCAATTGAGGCTGGTCTTGGTATAGGCCCATTGTCGCTGCGGGCGGGGATGCAAAAATTACAGGCTGGAACGATGATGCACGTCTTGCCCAGGTACAGGATGCAGGCGCGCAATGCCTACGTGCTTCTTTCTTCGCCGCGCTCTCACGACAAGAAAGTAAGTACATGGGTCGAATTTCTCAAGGAAACATTGCCCCAGCGTCTCGTACGGGACGAGGCGGCGTTCACGCCTCACCTGGCGCCGGCCTCTGGCGATGAAGCAATGTCCGCACACGACGTACAAAAAAGAGGAAATCAGGATGCCTGATATGAAAGCTACTTTTGGAGTCGGAGGGACAGAGAGTCGATAGAGGTCTTAATCCGAGAAAGCGGTGACCGCCCACGGTGACCCGTCCTCTTGCGAAGTCGACAAGATGACAGCGGAAAAGCCAACCTTCGGGCTCGCGTCCTGGGCCGGCTTCGTGCCGCGGCCAGACGTCACTGGCCGCATCCAATGCATTTCTCCTAGAACTTATGACGGATACCCAGGCTGATAATCGCTTGCGAGCTGGATCCTGCCGTTAATCCGTACGAGCCAACCGAAGCATCCGCCGTGACGTGGCTACCATCGGCCGCTCGTTGCGTGCCGTTTGCGTGCTGGTAAGCGCCAATCAGGTACAGGTCGGTACGCTTCGACAGGAGGTAGTCCGCACCCAGCGAACCCTGGTGATACGTAGCCGACGTGTCGCCAGCGCCGTGCGTGTAGATGTAGCCCAAGCCGATCAGCATGGCAGGCGTGAGCTGGTAACCCGCGTAGCCGCCGGCGACGTGAAATTTCTCCTGATTCTGGAAGAGCGAGAAGCCGTCTGGCTTGTACTGCGCGAAGCTATAACGGATATTGAAAGTGAACGGACCCGTGACGTACTGGGCTGCTGCCGATGTGATGTCGATCGACTTGGCCGATGAGTATCCGCCGTTGATGGCTGAGTCGAACGTACCGTCGGACGTTGCGCTGGAGCCCCAGTGCGACAACGAATTGGTCGTGCTCGCACGGCCGGCCGCCGAGTTAGCGTTCTCCATGCGGATGTAACCGGCTGCAAAGCTCAACGGACCAAAGGCGTACGTCGCCGCGCCCGCCCACGTCTGGCCTGCGCCCGTTGAGCCCGCAACGCCGCCGAATGCATACATGCCTTCGAACTGGAAGCCGCTCCACACCGGCGATACGTACTTGACTGCGCTGTTGGTACGGGAGCTGTTGTCATTGTTGTCGACGTCGCCCGGCGTCGTGAACGTGCTGCCGAAGTAGTTATCAGCCGTCAGCGGCTGGACCATGTCGACAAGCGGGTCGTACTGGCGACCCAACGTGAAGGTACCGTACAGGTCCTGCGTCAGGCCGACGTACGCCTGGCGGCCGAACAGGCGACCGCCCTGGTTCAATCCGCCAGTGTTCACGTCGAAACCGTTTTCCAGCTGGAAGATAGCCTTCAGGCCACCGCCCAGGTCTTCGGTGCCCTTCATGCCCCAGCGGCTGCCCTGCAGGTTGCCGGCGTACGTTTGAAACAGATGATTGTTCGCCGAATCTGCGTGATATACGTACTGGATTGATTCATCGATCAAGCCATACAGCGTCACACTGCTCTGTGCATGCGCTGCGCCTGTTGCGCCGAGCAGCGCAAGCGAGAAGGTCGACAATGCGATTCGTTTCATGCGTTTCTCCCGGCAGGATGATTGTTGTTGCGAACATGAGGGTAACTCCGCATCGTTCGGTTACCGAAGCAAAAAAAGTAACCTGTCGTGAATTTCTGACACTGACGCACATTTGTCCGAGGAAAAGAATCGCCGATGGATCAATTTGGATTGCTCTGTTTCCGCGGTTTCTGTGGCGACTGCTTAAATCTATGCGCGTCACCTTGTACTAGACGGTCGGCTGGCGCGACGCATGGACAGGCGTAGAATGAAGCGCGAGAATCGGGGAGGCAGATTCGTCAGGAATCCTTGCTTCCAACGTCGGCTCACGGTCTGTTCAGTTCACGTACCTCGTGTGCCGTGTGCCCGAAGAGGCGTTCGTGATTAAATCCAGCGCGAACCAAGGCTGCATTGATTGTCGTCGCCGCCATGGACCGGGAGTTATTTCTGACGTTCGGGAAGAGGTAGTTGTCAGCGTTCGTAGGTCGAGTATTTTCTCGAACTTTTTTCAAAATCTCGATTGACTGTGAGCTGAGCGGCACTACGTGCGGACGCTCCATTTTCATGCGCTCCGCTGGGATGGCCCATATCGCTGATTCAAGGTCGATCTCCCTCCATGTCGCACCTCGCAACTCGATAGTACGCACTGACGTAAGCAACAGTAAGTGCACCGCTGGACGTGTGCGCTGAGTTCCCGTGACAGAAAGTGCCTCCATCACGTGTTTGAGTTCATCAGCTTCCAATGCCCGATTGTGACGCGTAGGCGGGAGCGTCACCACGTCGGATGGTTTAAGCGCCGCAACAGGACTTGCGTCGACCCGTCCGCTGATAATCGCTCGCCTGAATATTGCGTCGAGGTGTTGGCGCAGACGTATCGCGATATGAGGAGCACCCTCGCCTTGCGTTCATCTTGCGCAAGCGCTTTGCGCTTCGCAATCGATTGCATCAGGTCATAAACGTGTGCCACCGTGATATCACGCACCGGCGTTTCGCCGAGTGACGAACCCTTCACGTAGCGTGTAAGGAAACGGGTAGCTTGCCCATGGTAGTACGCTGTCCAGTTGGCACGGTTGTCATTCAGCCATTTCCCGCATACCGACCAAAGCGTGTTCTTCTGATGTGCGACAGTCTGCTGTTGAAGTTGCTTCTCGTGCGCCTTCGGGTGGATGCCGGAAGCCACCAGCTTGGCCGCAGCGTTGCGGAGTTCGCGAGCGTCGGCTATTGAAACATCAGGAAATCGGCCTGGAGTGTAACTGCAGTCCTTGCCTTCCAACCGATAGTCAAATTTCCAGACTTTCGAGCCGGGGACCGAGACACGCAAATACATAGAGTCTCGGTCGCGGATTTTATAGGGCTTACTCCGCCGTTTGGCGTTTTGCAGGAGTGGGTAGGTGAGCCTCATGGAGTTCTCCTTGACGGATACCTACCATGAGCCGCAAATTACCCGCAAAACTGCCGGAAGCACCCGGATTTCTTCGGCTTGCGTCGGATGCACCGGCGGTTACCGGATGGGCAACCATGGCCAAAAAATAGCGCTTGATCCATTCGCTGTAACCCTTTACCAGAAAGCCTCCCGAGCGCTCCAGGTACTGCTGGCGGGACGTTTCATACACTCCCCGCAGTGCGTACCAGGGAATGTGAGGCAAGTCGTGATGCACCAGATGATAGTTATTGTTCACAGCCATTACAAAAGAGCGGGATGCTTTGCTGAGCAAGACGTTTGCCGTCGTTGGTGAATGCGCACCTGACTTTTACCCGCAAATTACCCGCAACGTCCGTCTTCGGGTTTTGTCGCAATAGCGATGCTGCGGTAAAGTGCAAGTTGCCAAAACTTTGCTTGTGCCCACGATGAAGAAGACCGCAACACGACGAATGGCCCTTGCTGCCGGCGTTGCCAAGGTGCTGCAGCGGTTGCACTATCCGCTGGACGTGATGTTGTTGTGCGTGCGGTGGTATGTGGCCTATTCGCTAAGTCTTCGGAATCTTGAGGAGATGATCGCTGAGCGCGCCATTGGCGTGGATCATTCAACAGTGCATCGTTGGGTCATCAAGTTGGTGCCGTTGTTCGAAAAGACCTTTCGCAAGCACAAGCGCCGGGTGGGCAGGAGTTGCCGCATGGATGAAAGTTATGTCAAGGTCAAAGGCTCGTGGAAATATCTTTATCGCGCCGTGGACAATGCGGGCAACACCATCGACTTTCCGTTTAGAGCCAAGCGGGACAAGGCTGCTGCCCAGCGGTTTTTTGAAAAGGCAATCGGTCAGAACGGCTCGCCCGAGACGGTGACCATCGACAAGAGCGGTTCCAATCTGGCAGCACTTCATTTGGTGAATGCCGAGCGCGAGACGCCCGTCAAGATTCGTCAAGTCAAGTATTTGAACAACGTGGTCGAACAGGACCATCTGGCCATCAAACGCATCACTCGGTCGATGCAGGGGTTCAAGGACTTTGACTGCGCTCGCGTTATTCTCAGTGGCATTGAGACCATGCACATGATCAAGAAAGAGCAGATGAAATGCCGGGGTAAAATCCCGCTGTCCGCTGTGCAGCAGTTCTACTCGCTCGTTTCATAAGGCACCCTTTGGATATCGCATTTTCTCGTCCCTCCCGTCTTACTGCGACACAACCCGTATTGAGGTTGGGCCTTACCACCACAGCGGTTCGCTCTTTTTGACCGCCAGCAGAAATGGTTGCGTGCGCGACTCGAGCCATAGCCGCAGGGGACGGTCACCGCCGTACACCTCGTCGCCGGTGATCCAGCCACAGGGCACCCCCGTAAGGACATTGCGAGCCGCGTCGGGATCCCACTGCGCCCGCTCAAGGAGGTGCTGCACGCCATCGGGTGCGGCCTCGCCGATCCGTTCTGCGAGCTGCCAGCCGTTCTTGCGTTCGACTGTACCCAGCAGACCCTTTAGACAAACCAGCGAACGCTGCCGCGGCTCGGCGCGCCTGAACAGGCCAGCCAGTCTTTCATGCAACAGATCGATTTCATGTTCCCACGCTTTCGCGATCTCTTTCACGGCCCTATACAAAGTAGTAGTACTATTTTGGTTTAGAAAAAATAACTACGGCTGTAGTGCTAAGTGAGCGGGCTGAATCCTTGCCGGCGAGGATATGAGAAGTCGCGGCAAGTATAAACCCCTAATGCCGGGTAAGGTGGGCCGACACCGACTCTTGTACCGTTTCCGCCCGTAGTCGGTCCGGCATCGACCCGGTCTTCCGCTAAAACCTGTGAACGCTGGGGGCAGCTAGAGGTGCGGGTGGCCCCGTAATCGGCATGTCCGATGTTTGAGCAAGCCGAAACGGGTCGTCCAGCGTCTTCCCTGGACGCTGCCCGACGTGAACGCGGCGGCGCAGTTCGACATTTCGAACAAGCCGCGCCCGATACGACCGATCTCGCGCAGTGGCCCGGCGCAGCCGTTCTGCCGCCGAAAGCTGCAAGGCTTGCGCAGCATCAACCAGGCAGTGACGGTGGCCTGCCGGCCAGTAGCGGCTGTGAAGTTCGAACAAAACCCATATCCTCGTCCCAACAGAAGCGCATCGGTCTCGTAGTGCCAGGCGCGCAATCGTGGATCGTCACTCCCGCGCCGGTGCCAAAGTGACACTTTTTGACATACCTTTTCAACAGATTTTAGGATCCGATCCCTGTACATTTCCCTCTCATCACGTGATACACCTCGTGCTCTCTGTAAGGGAAGATGCTCATGAAGACTCGAACGTTTGCCATGCTGCTGGGTGGGGCTTTGCTCACATTCCTGACTGGTTCCGCATCCGCCGCCGTGGTCGTCGGCTTCGCGGTGCCGCGTCCCGTCGTCGTGGTTCCGGCGGCACCTGTCTATGCGCCGCCGACCGTGGTCGTGCAAGGCGGTTACCCAGTTGCCGCAGCGCCGACGACAGTCACGCCGGTTGTGACGGTTGCGCCAGCGCCCCCACCTTCCACGGCGGTGGTCGTCCTGCCACGTCGTCCTGTGGCGTTTGTAGTTCCGGCGCCGCACCCCTTCTGGGTGCCTGGACACTGGGTAGGTAGGGTCTGGGTGGCCGGTCACTGGTTGTGAAATGTCTGCGCCGTACCTGTCTCGCGCGATACATCACCCCCGTCCGTCAAAGCAACAAAGCAATGTTGCACATCACTTCGGCGCCAGGGCTGCTCGTCGGGGTCTGCGGGTTGCCGACTTTGTGCTACTGGTCGTCCTGGGTGCACTTGCGCTCGGAGGGTACATCAGCCTGAATGAACGTACACCGAAACGATTATCCCCCGCCGTGATACCTTCACGATCGTTCAATAGCCTGGCATCACAGTGCACAGTGCCGTATGCGGCACTGATGGACTTGGCGCAGCTCGCGCGACGCTATGGCAATTCGTCCGCCAACTTTTTGGACGCGCTGTACGGCATGACCGCGCAAGTGGATAAGTGCCTTTCCCAGGCAACGATGCAGAGGACCGGCCGCGGTCCCGGGACCGGTCAATCGAATGCCAAAGGCACCTGACTGTTTTATGTATAACCTGCGTAGCAGGTCAATCGAGAAAGCGAGATGAAAGGAAGCGGCATGTCGGTATGGCGGGGTTCCCTTTTCGCCCGCAACGTATTGCTGTTGATTGTACTGATGCTGACAAGTCAGATCCTGGTCTTTGGCGTCTATCTGAACTTTATCCAGAAGCCGAGAGTTGACGATGGGGCAGCGCTCGTGGCATCGCAGATCCGGATCCTGAACCGGCTGTTGTCGGTCCTGCCGGACGACGAGCGAAACCGGCAACTGCTTGAAATGAATCGAGCGCCCCAGAGTGAACTGCCGCCGCCGCAGGCTCACGACGGGTTGCCTCCCGACTACATGGCGCACCGCTTTTTCGGTCGGCTCGCATCGGAGCTTGCCCCGGACGAACAGTTTCGCTGGGAACGCGACGGGCACCGGATCTGGGTGCGTCTACATGTGCAGGATGTGTGGTACTGGGTGGCGCTGCGTGGAACCTCGGCCATGAGCAGTACGCTGCCCTGGGCGCTGATCGGCCTGTTGTTAGGTGCGGCTACCCTTCCTGCTCTTGGGGCCTATCTGATCCACCGGCCGGTCGAACAGGCGCTGCGCCGGCTGGCGCGCGCTGCCGGCACCATCGAGCGTGGCGTCTGGCCCGAAGCGGTTCCCGTGAGCGGCCCGCGCGAGCTGGCAGCAGTAGAGGAGGCGTTCAACCGGATGGCGTCGACACTCGAAGATCTCGAAGCGACGCGCGCCGAAATGCTTGCGGGCATATCGCATGATATCCGCACGCCGCTGACCAAGCTGCGCATGGCCATCTTCGCACCCGAGTCATTCGAGGCACCGGCCGCCAGCGCGGAACGCTTTGTCGAGGAGATCGACGCGATCGTCCAGCAGTTTATCGATTTCGCCCGTGGGTGGGATAGCGAACCGGCGACGCACGGCGATCTGAACGCGCTGATCGAACAGCTCGCTGCCGACTATGCAGGTCTCGGTCGCACCTTCGAACTGTCGCTCGCGGAATTGCCACCTGTTGCGTTCCGACCGGTTGGCATGCAGCGCCTTCTGATGAACCTGATGCAGAACGCGGTCGTGCACGGTCAGGTCGGACTCGCAGTCAGGACTGCCATCGACGCGCGAACTCTCTCGATTGCGGTTGAGGATCGGGGACCGGGTGTGCCTCAAGCGCTTCTGTCGTTGATAAAGCAACCATTCAGGCGCGGCTCTGAGGCGGATCGAAAGGGCGGAAGCGGCCTCGGTCTCGCGATAGCGGAGCACATCGCACAGCAGCATGGCGGCACGCTCGATCTCTTCCAGAATGCACCGTCCGGACTCAAGGTCGTGGTGCAAATTCCCATTCCTTAACGGGCGCTTGTCAGCGCGATGACTGCACCGTCGTCGTGTCGTAAAGACTACGATTCAATGTGATCCTCGAGCCCCGCCCAAAGGTCCGGCAGGGCAGCGTGAGCATTTGATGAGATGGCCATTTTTTTTCAGGTCGTATGATGAAGAACCTTACAAGATACTTTGCAATACTAAGTATATTCATGGCCGGCGTCGTGGCTACTGGGTGGCTCCACCAGACTCACGGTCACCGTCAGACGGCTGTCGCACCGGATCCGATCCCCGTGAGCGCAGTCGCGGCTTCGTTTACCGATGTTCCTGTCTACATCGATTCACTCGGCACCGTGACACCGACGCGTACCGTCACGGTCATCACGCAGGTCAACGGGATACTGCGTTCCGTCGATTTCGGCGAGGGGCAGACGGTCAGGAAAGGACAGGTGATTGCACGCATCGATTCGCGGGCGCTCGACGCGCAGTTGCTGCAGGCACAGGGTACGCTGCGCCATGACCAGGCTGTACTCGCAAACGCGAAACTGGACCTGCAACGTTATCAGCAGCTGATCAAAGCGGGTTCGATTACACAGCAGACGCTCGATACGCAAGTTGCTAGCGTCCAGGAGGACGAAGGTACCGTGCTGGCAGACACGGGCAACGTGAAACAATCTGCAGGTTCAGGTCGGCTATTGCACCATCACGTCTCCGGTGGACGGCGTGGTGGGTCTGCGCCTGGTCGACCCCGGCAACTACGTGAGCAGCACCAGCACGACCGGTATCGCGGTCATCACGCAGATGCAGCCGGCGACCGTGATCTACTCGGTGCCGGAGGACGACGTGGGACAGATCCGGCGGGCGATGTCGCACGGGGAGGTTCAGGTGCTGGCCTACGACCGTGACGGCAAATCGTTGCTGGCGAAGGGCTCGCTGCTTGCGGTCGACAACCTCGTCAATACGAGCGCCGGCACGATCAACGTCAAGGCCGTCTTCCCCGATTCCGGCAGCGCGCTGTTCCCAAACGAATTCGTGAATGTCCGGATGCAGGTCGACACGCTGCGCCGGATTCCGGTCGTGCCGACTACGGCAATCCAGCATGGCGCGAACGGCAATTTCGTTTTCGTGATCGGCGGCGCAGGCGCAGTGGTATTGCGCAACGTGAAGACCGGGCCGGTAAAAGGCGACGACACGGCGATTCTCGATGGCGGTGTGAAGGCAGGAGAACGGGTCGCGACCGACGGTGCAGACAGGCTTGATACCGGCTCGCTCGTGAAAGTCGTGGCGCACTGAGCGGAGCTGACGATGAATGCTTCACGAATCTTTATCGAGCGGCCCATTGCGACCGCGCTGTTGATGATCGCGTTGTTTCTGGCCGGGGTGCTGGGATACATCCTGCTGCCTGTTTCGGCGCTACCGGAAATCGACTATCCGACGATCCAGGTCTACACGCAGTATCCCGGCGCAAGCCCGGATGTGGTCAGTTCGTCGATCACCTCGCCGCTCGAAAGACAGCTCGGCCAGATGTCGGGGCTGAAGGCGATGAACTCGACGAGCTCGAACGGCACGTCGGTGATCACGTTGCAGTTCGATCTGTCGTTTTCGCTCGACGTCGCCGAGCAGGAAGTGCAGGCCGCGATCAATGCGTCCTCGAGCTTTCTGCCGGCTAATCTGCCGTATCCGCCTGTTCTACAGCAAGGTCAACCCTGCCGACGCCCCGGTGCTCACGCTGTCGCTGACATCCGACGTGCTGCCGCTGACGAAGGTCGAGGACCTGGCCGATACCCGGCTTGCGCAGAAGATCTCGCAGATTTCAGGCGTGGGCCTGGTCACGATCAGCGGCGGTCAGCGGCCGGCCGTGCGGGTGCAGACCGATACCGGCGCGCTCAACGCACTCGGCATGTCGATCGACGACGTGCGTACCGCGCTCGGCAGTGCCAACGTTGACCTGGCGAAGGGCAGTCTCGACGGAAAAGTACCAGTCGTACTCGATCGGCGCGAACGACCAGCTGCAATCGGGCGGCAGACTATCCGCGACCTGATCATCGCGTACCGGCAAGGCGCAACCGGTTTCGGCTGGCGCAGATCGCCAAATCCATCGACAGCGCCGAGAATTTGCAACAGGCGGCGTGGACCAAACAGCACGCCGTCTATCGTGCTGAACATCCAGCGGCAGCCGGGCGGCCAACGTGATCGATGTGGTCGATAGCGTGCAGAAGCTGTTGCCGCAAACTGCGGGCGAGCTTGCCCGCATCGGTGAAGGTCGCCGTGCTGACGGATCGCAACAAAGACGATCCGCGCGTCGGTTGCCGACGTCGAAAACGGAGTTGGCAATCGCCGTGGCGCTCGTCGTGATGGTGATATTCGTATTCCTGCGCAAATGTGCCCGCTACCGTGATTCCCGCAGTCACCGTGCCGCTTTCGCTGGCCGGCACACTCGCGCTCGCGTACGGGCTCGGGTTTTCGCTGAATAACCTCACGTTGATGTCGCTGACCGTCGCGACAGGCTTTGTCGTCGACGACGCGATCGTAATGATCGAGAACATTACGCGCTACATCGAGGCCGGGGAAACGCCCCTGAGGGCCGCGATCAAGGGTGCGAAGGAGATCGGCTTACGATCATCTCGTTGTCCGTGTCGCTGATTGCGGTCATGATCCCGTTGCTGTTCATGGGCGACGTGGTCGGGCGCCTGTTCCGTGAGTTCGCGCTGACGCTGTCGGCGGCGATCGTCCTGTCGGCGTTGGTGTCGCTGACGCTTACGCCGATGATGTGCTCGCGCATGTTAAAAGCACGGCCACACTCGCATCGGGTCGATTTCTTCGACCGGCTCAACAGCAGGTACATACGCGGTCTCGACTGGTATTGTCGATCGGCGCCTGACGATCGCATCGGTGGTGTTGACGGCCACGCTGACGTTCGTCGCACTGATGTGATGCGAAGGGCTTCTTTCCCGAGCAGGACACAGGTCTGATCGAAGGTGTCGTGCAGGCGCACCGACCATTTCATTCCAGCGCATGATCGGCCAACAGCAGCAGGTCGTCGACCGGATCGCACGCGATCCGGCAGTCGCAAGTCCTCGTCGTTTGTCGGCATCGACCAGACGAGACGACGATCAATCAGGGCACGCTCTTGATCAATCTGAAGGACAAGGGCGAGCGAGCGGCATCGACGAGGTGATCCGCCGCCTGACCGGTGACACCGCGGACCTCGCGGGCGTGCGCCTGTTCTGCATCCGGTGCAGGATCTGACGCTCGACGAACCATCTCGACGACGACTACGTCTCGGCGTACAGTCGACTGATCCGGCGCTGCTTAATCGGCTGGACTGGCGAGTTGGTTGGCGCGTTGCGCCGCGATCCGGCGTTTGCCGATGTGCAGAGCGAGGCGATGCAGTCAGGCAATCAGGTGCAACTCACGTTCGACCGCGATACCGGCGTCGCGCCTTGGCATCACGCCGCAGGCGATCGACGACGTGCTGTACGACGCGTTTGGTCAGCGCAGGTGTCGACGATCTACACGCACTGAACCAGTATCACGTGTACTGGTCGCGAGAAACAACGCCGACGACCTTGCGCATCTGCTTTCAGGACTCTATGTCGATACGTCGTCGGGCAGCCTCGCGCCGCTCGCGTCGATGGCGACGATGAAGGTCATGCCGCGCCGCTGAGGATTGATCGCAAGGGCCAGTTCCCATATGCGGACGTGTCATTCAATCTCGCTCCGGATACAGCCTCGCACTGCGATTGCCCGTCTTGAGAGGGTCAGGAGCAGATAGGTTGCCGCAGTCCGTCCAGGTGTCGCTGGAAGGATCGGCCGCGACCTTTCAGTCGTCGCTGGCGAGCGAAGGTATCTGGTCGCCGCTGGCCGTGATCGTGGTCTATTTGATGCTCGGCATCCTGTACGAGAGCTTCATTCATCCCGTCACGATCCTGTCCACGCTCCCTCGGCGGCGCTTGGCGCTGCTGGCGGCTGCTGATGGCCGGGACGCAGTTCGACATCATGGGCCTGATCGGTATCGTGCTGCTGATCGCATCGTGATGAAGAACGCGATCATGATGATCGACTTCGCGTGGAAGGGCAACGCAACCACGGCCTGTCCGCACACGATGCGATCCGGCGTGCGGCTGAACAGCGCTTCCGTCCCATTCTGATGACGACGATGGCGTCGCTGTTCGGCGCACTGCCGCTCGCGTTCGCTCCGGCATGGGCTCCGAGTTGAGGCATCCATCGCATCGCGATTATCGGCGGCCTGTGCGTCAGCCAGTTGCTGACCTTGTTCTCGACGCCGGTGATCTATCTGGCAATGCATCGTCTGGAAAGACCTTTGTTGCGGACGAGCCGATCGCAACGGAGTATGTGCAATGAACTGTCTGGCCCATTCGTCAGGCGGCCCATCGCGACGACGTTGCTGGCGGTCGCCCTTGCGCTGTTCGGTATCCTGGCATTCAGGCTGCTGCCGGTCGCGCCACTGCTGAAATCGACTTTCCTACGATCCTGGTGCAGGGGCAACTGCCCGGCGCCGATCCGACGACCGTGGCCACTCGGTCACGACGCCGCTCGAGCGGCAGTTCGCCATATTGCGGGCCTGGCCCAGATGACGTGGTCAGCTCGCGCGGACAAACGCAGATCACGTTGCAGTTCGACCTGAGCCGGAATATCGACGGCGCGGCACGCGACGTGCAGGCCGCGATCAACGCGGCGAAAACCAACCTGTCGCCGAACATGGACGGCAGCCCGACGTATCGCAAGGTCAATCCCGCGGATTCGCCCATCCTCGTGATCAGTCTGACCTCCGACACGGCCACGCCAGCGCAGCT